>CAVQDI010000001.1:0-78024 GCA_963711235.1 uncultured beta proteobacterium
GATGATGAAGAACCGAACCCTCGTGGTCGCCGGTGTTCTCGCGCTCGCGCTCGCCATCCTCCCTGTACCGTCGGCGTTCGCCGGGGGGCCGCACGGTGGCTACTACCGGGGCGGCTACTATGGCGGCGGCCCGATCTGGGGTCTCGCCGGTGCGGTCGTTGCCACGGCGGCGGCGATCATCACGGCCCCGATCGCCATTCTGGCTGCGGTTACCCAACCCCCGCCCTATTACGGACCGCCGGTTACGGCGCGCCGCCGGCGGGTGCCGGGTATTACGGGCCTGCCCCTTCGTACTACGCGCCGCCGCAGGGCGTGCCGTATGACGCGCCGGCTGCGGCGCCTGGCTACTACACGCCGCCTGCAACGTATTACCCTGCGACCCCGGCGGCGGTTTACTATGGGCCGCGAACGGCAGCCGTGTATAACGCTCCCCCTGGGGCAGGATACTATGCGCCGCGTCCGGCTTACGCCGCCCCGCATCCGGCCTACTATGCGTCCGCCCCTCGTTACATCGCTCCGCCGCCAGGGCCCAGCTATTACAACCCACGCTAGGCGCATGCGGGCGGCGCGCGCTCGGCCTTGACCGGGCAGGCTCTGCCGCCACGCGCGCGCAAGGCAGGCAGGAGCCAAGGCCGCCCTCGCTCTGCGCCGTGGCGGCCGTCCGTCGAAGGCCGCCGCCGAGTTGCTCGTGGACCGTATCGTCGATGCGGCGAGCGAGCAGTTCTTCGATTTGGGCTACGGCGCCACCACCATCGAGGCGGTCGCGCGACGGGCGCGCGTATCGAAGCGAACGCTCTACCATCGCTTTGAAGACAAATCGGCGCTCTTCAGCGCGGTGGTTCGGCGCACCATCGAACGGCTGCGTCCGCCCGCCGATGTGCCGTTGCTTCACGGAGCCGATCTCTCCCAGATGCTGCGTGGCCTGGCCGACCTGATCCTGCACGCTGCCCTGTCGGCGCCCGCGATCCAACTGCATCGGCTGATCATCGCCGAATCGAGCCGGTTCCCAGATCTCGCGACCGCGGTCAACAAACAGGGGGCAAGCGAAGAAGCCGTTCGCCTGATCGCGGGGCTGCTCGAGCGCGAAGCGCGTGCAGGCACTCTGTGCTTGGACAACCCGACCTTCGCTGCGGAGCAGTTCCTGCACATGCTCGTCGCCGGGCCCCAGCGGCGTGCCCTGGGTCTGGGACCGCCGCTGTCTTCCGCAGCGCTCGACGCCTGGGTGCGCGATGTGGTGAACCTGTTCCTCAACGGCTGCCGCGGGTGGGAACGGTCGGCAACGCGCTGACGGCATACCGCTTGCGCGCGACCAAGGCGCGCACAACCCAGACCGTTTCCGCGTAGCCAGCAAACGCTTGCCTCCGCCGCGCGGCGGCTTGCTCAGCGCCTGGCGTTTCGTTACGATTCGGGCGCGCTTTAGGTTGTGAATCTTGCTTCGCGCACGCTTGCGCTGACGGGCTATCTCGATGCCGGCAAGAACCCCTTGCGGCCGCGCGTTAGAACTCGATGCCCAAGCGGACGCGGCGCGGCCGCGAGGAGGGTGAGATCCATGGTCGGCGGCAATGTCCAGCAGTCACGCCCGCAACGCACGTCTGGCGGGACCGATAATCGAGCTCAAGGAATGCAAACCATGACGCCAGAGGACGAACTCCATGCGACCATCGCCGCCGTGATTGTGCCGGGCAAGGGCATACTCGCCGCCGATGAGAGCGTGCCGACGATCACCAAGCGGTTCAAGGCGCTTGGCATCGATTGCACCGACGAATCCCGCCGCGCCTATCGCTCGCTGCTCATTACGACGCCCGACGCCGAACAATTCTTGAGCGGGGTGATCCTGTTCGAAGAAACGCTCGGCCAGAATGCCGATGACGGCACACCGCTGCCGCAGGTCCTTGTCCGCCGCGGCATCATGCCCGGGATCAAGGTCGACAAGGGCACGACCCCCCTGGCCGGCGCGCCGGGCGATCTGATTACCCAAGGCCTGGATGGCTTAGCCGAGCGCTTGAAGACCTTCAAGGCGCAGGGCCTGCGCTTCGCCAAGTGGCGCGAGGTCTACGGCATCACCGAGCAGAATCCGACGCGGCTTGGCATCGAAGCCAACGCCGAAGTGCTGGCCCGTTACGCAGCCCTTTGTCAGGCAGAAGGCATCGTGCCCATCGTCGAGCCCGAGGTTCTCATCGACGGCGAGCACGGCATCGAGCGTTGCATGGAAGTGACCGAGGCGGTTTTGCGCGCGGTATTCCACGCCCTGTGGCGGCACCGCGTCATGCTCGAATACATGGTGCTCAAGCCCAACATGGTGCTCCCCGGCAAGGAACACCGTCCCAAGGCGACAGCCGGAGAGCGTAGCTGCCGCAACGGTCAAGGTGCTGCGCCGAACCGTGCCTGCGGCGGTGCCGAGCATCAACTTCCTCTCCGGCGGCCAGGCCCCGGAAGAGGCAACGGCCAATCTCAACGCGATCAATGTCCTGTTTCCGCATGCGCCGTGGGTGCTGTCGTTCTCGTATGCGCGGGCGTTGCAAGATCCTGTCATGCAGTTGCTGGGCGGGCCGCGCGGAAAACGTGCCGATGGCGCAAAAGGCGTTTTCCCGGCGCATTCGCGATGAACAGCCTCGCGCGCCACGGCAAATGGAAGCCGGAGATGGAACACGCGGCCTGATGCGGCAACGCGAAGGCATCCCGCCGCGCTTGCTCGGCCCGGATCCGGCGATAGCTCTGCGCAACGATGGCCGAGGCACCCTCCACGCTGGTGTACGACGGTGACTGCGGCATCTGCCGCTACTGGGTTGACTATTGGCAGGGACTCACCGGCGCTGGCGTGCTCTACCGCCCTTATCAGGAGGCCGCGGCGGACTTTCCGCGGATTCCCCTGCCGGAGTTTGCGCGTTCCATCCAGCTGATCGAGCCTGACGGACAGGTGTACTCCGGCGCGGCTGCAACCTACCGCCTGCTGCGCCACGCCCCCGGCCGCTGTGCCTGGTGGTGGCTGTACCGCCATCTGCCCGGGTTCGCGCAGGCGAGCGAAGGGGCCTATGCCTTCTTCGCCCGCCGGCGCGAGCTCCTCGCTCGCGTCTCCAGGCTTCTTTGGGGACCCCGGCTCGAAGCGGAAACCTACGTGCTGGTGAGTTCGGTGTTCCTGCGCCTGTTCGGCGCGATCTACGTCGCCGCATTCGCGTCGCTGGCGGTGCAGATCGAGGGCCTGGTAGGCCACGACGGAATCCTGCCACTGACCCACTACCTCGACGCGGCAAAGCTGGCGCTCGGCAGCAGAGCCTATCGGGTCCTGCCCACACTGTTTTGGCTTGACGCGAGTAACGCTGCGCTCATCGCGGGCACCATCGTTGGGGTCCTGCTCGGATTGCTCGTGATCCTCGACCGCTGGACGCGGCCGGCGCTCATCGGCCTGTTCGCGCTCTATCTGTCCTATGTCTACGCGGGACAGGATTTCATGACCTTCCAATGGGACGCGCTGCTGCTCGAGGCGGGATTTCTGGCGCCATTCCTCACCGGCGGTTCGCGGATCGTGATCTGGCTCTACCGCTGGCTGGTCTTCCGCTATATGTTCCTGGCAGGCGTGGTGAAGCTTCTCTCCGGCGACGCGACGTGGCGCGACGGGACCGCGCTCGAGTATCACTTCTGGACGCAGCCCCTGCCCACCCCGGTCGCATGGTACGCGGCGCAGCTGCCCGCGTCGCTTTTGAGCAGCGGGACCGCACTGACCCTGGTGGTCGAACTGGGGAGCGTGTTTTTGATCTTCATGCCGCGCCGTCCGCGCGCCGTGGCGGCTGCCTGCGCCTTGCTGTTTCAATCGCTGATCCTGGTGACCGGCAACTACAACTTCTTCAATCTGCTCACCATGCTGATGTGCGTCTTCCTGTTCGACGACGCGGCTCTGCACCGGCTTATCCCGCTGCGGCTCCAGTCATGGGCGCAAAGTCGGGCAGCGCACCCCGGACGCGTCGCCAGCACGATCGCGACGGCGGTGGCGCTGTTGGTCGTGCCGATCGGGATCAACCGCATCTGGCAGACACTCATGCGCAGCGACCTGCCCGTGGTCGGCGCCTTGTCGCGCGTCGTATCGCCGCTGCTCATCGTCAACCCTTACGGACTGTTTGCCGTCATGACCACCACGCGGCCGGAGATCGTCATTGAAGGCTCCTCCGACGGGCATGCCTGGCATGAGTACGTGTTCCGCTACAAGCCGGGACCCGTGCTCCGTGGGCTGCCGTGGAACATTCCGCACCAGCCGCGACTCGACTGGCAGATGTGGTTCGCCGCATTGGGCAGCGCCGAGGCCAACCCCTGGTTCCAAAACCTCATGCTGCGCCTGCTCGAGGGCAGTCCGTC
The DNA here is from genome assembly GCA_963711235.1 of uncultured beta proteobacterium. Taxonomy (GTDB): domain Bacteria; phylum Pseudomonadota; class Gammaproteobacteria; order Burkholderiales; family Casimicrobiaceae; genus PALSA-1003. The sequence goes on from CAVQDI010000001.1 coordinate 4,348, forward strand.
CGTACTGGCCCTGCTCGACTCCAATCCGTTTCCCGATCATCCGCCGCAACTGGTGCAGGCGAAGCTCTATGACTATCGCTTTGCCGACTGGAATCTGCACGCCAAGACCGGCCAGTGGTGGGTGCGCCGATTCGAAGGGTTGTACTTTCCGCCGGTGAGCCTGGAGGATTTCGCGTCCGCGAACTGACCGCGCTTCCATGCCCGCGATTTTTGCGCTTGCCCTTGCGCGTGGCTACGGTCGCCCCGGGAACAGACAGCAGCGGCTGTTTGCGTCGGCGGCATGGTTTGGCATTTCGACTTGCCTGCGCATCGGCATTCGCTACGCCAGATAGTCGTGCACCACGGTGCCCAAACCGAGCGTGAGGTCGGACAAGATATGCACTCCGGAAATGACCTCCCGCACCGGCAGCGAGGCCACCGGCGCGAGCGCGTGTTCGAAAAGCTCCAGCGCCGCGGGGCCTTCCCAGGCTCCCTTTATCGTGACGTCTTCACAGCAATAGCGCACCAGCTCACAGATGCGCGGCGTGCCGTCGACGTGGGGAATGATCTTGAGCAGAAAGTTCGGTGCCGTCAGGGCGGCGAGCATTCTGTCGTGTGCCAGGGGCCGGTGCTTGTAGCCCATGGTGGCGACGGCGACCGGGATCGAGTCATAGCGCAGAACGCCGGCCAGCAAATCCTTTTCCACCCGCAGCTCCGGCGCGGCGAGTTTTTTCGGGAATCCCCAGATCTCGCGCCCCGCCGCAATCGGCGGCTCGCAATCGAGGAACATCGCGTGCACGTAGCCGCCGGCCTGGCCCTGAAAGCGGACCGGGATGACCTGGCCTGCCTCGGTGTAGTCACCGAAGCCGGTCGAGTCGGGCATGCGGATGAATTCGAACTTGACGATGGGATCGGTCATTTGCAACGGCGCCGGGATGACCGCGGCCAGCAGGTCGGGGTCGGTCCGGTAACTGATGATCAGGAACTCGCGGTTGACGAAGCGATACGGCCCCGGCGGAAACGCGGGACTGGTCAGTGGCATGGCAAACGCCCGCCGCTTCACCTCATCTTCATTCATATTCGCTGCCTTTCATGGGCGAGTTGCGCACCCGAATCGCCGCCGACCGGGGAATGAAACCGGCGACCCGGCATCTTAAAATCAGTTCCCACCGGCAATGCACCGTTCAGGTACGGTCAGGCAGGCGCACGCTTGGTGCCCAGGAGCAGAAGGAGTGCCCCCAGCACACCCGCGATCAGGGAGCCGCCCAGCACGCCCAGGCGGACCCCCTGCATGTGAAGCTCTCCCTCCCCGAACGCGAGGCCGCCGATGAACAGGCTCATCGTGAAGCCGATGCCGCAGAGGGCCGCGATACCGAGCAGCGACGTCCAGCCGGACTGCTCGGGCAGACGCGCGAGCCCCAGTTTGATCATGATCGCGCAGGCGCCGAAAATGCCGATCAGCTTGCCCAGTACGAGGCCGGCGACGATGCCGAGCGGCACGGGCTCGGCGAGCGAAGTAAGGCTGACCCCGGAGAGCGCCACGCCGGCGTTGGCAAACGCGAATATCGGCAGCACGGCAAACGCCACCCACGGATGCAGGCCGTGCTCGAGCTGCACCAGCGGCGCGGGCTGATCGCCGTCCTTGACGCGCAAGGGAATGGTGAACGCAAGAATGACCCCTGCCAGCGTCGCATGGATGCCTGATTTCAGCACGAACAACCACAGCAGCAAGCCGACGAATGCATAAGCCGACAGCGCCTTCACCCGGGATAGGTTGAGCGCGACCAGGGCCAAGATTGCCACGCCGGCGAGCAGCAGCATCGGCGTCGAGACGCTTTCGGTATAGACGAAGGCAATGACCAGAATGGCGCCCAGATCGTCGGCGATCGCGATGGCGGTCAGAAAAATCTTGAGCGACAGGGGCACCCGCTTTCCGAGCAGCGAAATGATTCCCAGCGCGAAGGCGATGTCCGTGGCCATGGGAATCGCCCAGCCTTTGACCGCGTCCGCATTGTCGTGGTTGAGCCAGTAGTAGGCTGCTGCCGGCACAACCATGCCGGCAACGGCTGCGACCAATGGCAGGCCGACTTGCGCAATCGAGGATAGCTCGCCCTGCACCACCTCGCGCTTGATCTCCAGCCCGACGAGGAGGAAGAAGACTGCCATCAGCCCGTCGTCGATCCACAGGTGCAGCGGCTTCGCCAACTCGAGGGAGCCGACTCTAAACTCCAACGGCAAAGACAGCCATTGGCGATACGCTCCTGCAAGCGGCGAATTGCTGATCCCCAGGGCGATAAGCGCCGCGGCGATGAGAACCAATCCGCCGGCGGACTCCAGTCGCAGAAACCTCGAGACCCAATCGAGCGTTACTCGGTACATACCTGTTTCTCCGCGGCGCATCCTGAATGCGCGCTGCCGCCGCGCCTCATCGGGCTGGGTTGAACTCCCCGAGCCAGCAGTCGCTTGCCTGCGAGACCACGGTCGAAGAAGCGCGAGTGCTTGGGCGGGAGCTCGCCACCCGGCCCTGGTGCCCGAGGTTAACACGGCCTGTTGGCATCATGGTGACCACGCCTCGACTCCGGTCCGGCGATGGCTCGAAGCGCGCGCCGGCCCCGGGGCTTCGCCGAGATGGGCCGCTGCTTTGCGCGTTTGACCCTGATGCGGGAATCGTGGACACTTCCCTGCTGAGCCACAGAATGCCCGTTTACCGGGCCTGCGCGACATGGCGACAAGATGGCTAATGAAAGACGGTGTGCATGAGTAGCCCGTTGCCCATGCGGGCCACGGTTGCCACACTCGACGAAGAAGCCTGGGAAGACCTCCTCAATTTTATCGAAGAGCGGCGTGTCATTCCGATCATCGGCCCGGAGCTGTTGCAGGTCGAGACCGAAAGCGGGCCGCACCTGCTCTACGACTGGGTCGCCGAGAAACTCCCTGCCCGACTGAACATCGATCCGGCCGAGCTCCCGCAGTCGTATACGCTCAACGATGTCGTGTGCTGGTTCCTCGCCTCGCGCGGCCGGCGCGAGGAAGCGTACACGCGCGTGCGCAGCATCTTCCGTGATGCGAACTTCGCGCCGCCGGCCGCGCTGCGGCAGCTCGCCCAGATCACCGATTTCGACCTCTTTGTCACCACCACATTCGATCCCCTGCTGGAACAGGCGATCAACCTGGAGCGCTTTCAGGGCACGCAAACGACGGAGGTACTCGCTTATGCGCCCAACCGCGTAGTCGACCTGCCGAGCGAACGCGAGAAGCTGCAGCGCCCGGTGGTCTACCACCTGTTCGGCCGGTTGTCGGCGTCGCCGACCTATGTCATTTCCGATGAGGACACGCTGGAATTCATCTGTGCGCTGCAAAGCGAGCACCTGACGCCCGAGCGGCTGTTTCACGAACTCGAGCATAACCACCTGCTGTTCATCGGCAGCACGTTCACCAACTGGCTTGCGCGCCTGTTCCTGCGCATGGCCAAGCGCCACCGCCTTTCCGACCCGCGCGACGTCGGCGAGGTGCTGGCCGACAACCATTCCGGCAAGGACGGGCGGCTGATGAACTTCCTGCAGCAGGTCAGCGTGCGTACCCGCGTCTACAGCGGCGCCGAGAAGTTTGTCGACGAGCTGCATCGCCGCTGGACTGCACGGCGCAGACCCGGCGAGGTGATTCCGCTCGGCGTGGCGCAGCGGTTTCTGCCGCCGGAGCGCGACATGCCGGACAACGCGGTATTCATCAGCTACGCGCGCGAGGACCTGCCCGCGGTGCAGAAAATGAAGGCCGGGCTCGACGCGGCGGGCATCACCACCTGGTTCGACCTCGAACGGCTCGAGGGCGGCGACGACTACGATCGCAAGATCCAGCGCAATATCGCCCGCTGCTCGTACTTCGTGCCGGTCGTCTCGGCGACGACGCAGCGCCGGGTCGAGGCCTATTTCCGCCGCGAGTGGAGCTACGCCATCGACCGGGCGCGCAATATCGCCGAGGGCGCGCTGTTCATTCTGCCGGTATGCATCGACGACACGAACGTGGCCTCGGCCCAGGTGCCGGACAAGTTCAAGGCACTCAATTTCACCCGCCTTCCGGGCGGAGAAGTCTCGCCCGAATTCGCGCGCCGCGTGCAGGATTTTCTTGCCGCCCGTCATGGCTAACGATTCCGTGGGTTCGGCGGCACCCGAGACGGCGGCCGAAACGCAGCGGCCCGAGGCTTCCCCGGCGGGCCAGGACGCCAAGCGCGCGGCGGGCGGCGCGCCGGCGCAGCCGTCGGTCGACGCGCAGCATCCGTGGCTGGGCCTGGCGTCGTTTACCGAGGAGACGCGCGCCTATTTTTACGGGCGTGAGGAAGAGGTGGCGGAGCTCGACCGCCGCGTGCAGCGCAAGACGCTCACCGTGCTGTTCGGACAGTCGGGACTGGGCAAGACCTCCATCCTGCGTGCCGGCATCGTGCCGCGGCTGCGGCCGATGGGCTACTGCCCGGTGTACGTGCGCATCGATTATTCGCGCGAATCGCCGCCGCCTTCCGATCAGATCAAGGCGGCCATCCTCCGGGCCACCCAGGAATCCGGCCAGTGGACGCAACCGGGCGTGGCCGTGGCCGGCGAATCGCTGTGGGAGTTCCTGCACCATCGCGACGACATCCTGCGCGACGGGTCCGGCAAGACGGTGATCCCGCTGTTGATCTTCGACCAGTTCGAGGAGATCTTCACCCTGGCGCAGAGCGACGATTTCGGGCGCGAGCGGGCGGCGCAGTTCATCGAAGACCTGGCCGATCTGGTCGAGAACCGTGCGCCCGAGGCACTCGAAGCGCGGATCGAGCATGACGAATCGGCTACCGAGCGGTTCGATTTCACGCGCGGCGATTACCGGATCCTGATCGCGCTGCGCGAGGATTACCTGGCGCATCTCGAAGCATTCAAGAGCGCAATGCCTTCGATAACGCAGAACCGGATGCGGCTCGCCCGCATGACCGGCGAGCAGGCGCTCGCCGCCGTGGTGAAGCCGGGTGGCAAGCTCGTGTCGGCCGAAGTCGCCGAAGCAATCGTCCGCTTCACGGCCGGCGGCTCCGAGTTGCGCAATGCCGAGGTCGAGCCGTCGCTGTTAAGCTTGATCTGCCGCGAGCTCAACAACGCCCGCATTGCCCAGGGCCGTTCCGAGATCTCCGCCGACCTGCTCGCCGGCTCACACGGCACGATCCTGGCCGAATTCTACGAGCGCGCGCTCGCCGACCAGCCGCTTGCAGTGCGCCACTTCATCGAAGACGAATTGCTCACCGAGTCCGGCTTTCGGGAAAGCATCGCCGAGGAAAGCGTGCGCAGGGCGTTTGCCGAGGCCGGCGCGCGGCCCGATGCGCTCGCCACGCTGGTCGACCGACGCCTGTTGCGCGTCGAAGAACGGCTCGATGTGCGGCGGGTGGAACTCACGCACGACGTGCTATGCAGCGTAGTGCGGGCCAGCCGCGACTTGCGCCATGAGCGCGAAGCGCGCGACGAGGCTGAGCGCAAGCTTGCCGAGCAGCGCTCGCGTGAGCTGGCCACGCGCAAGGCGCTCATCCGCGCCCGACAGATTGCCGCGGTTTGCGCGCTGCTCGCAGTCGGCGCCCTAGCCGGTGCCATCTTCGGCTACTACAGCATGAAGCGGGCCCAGTTGGCCGAAGCGCGGGCGCAACAGACGCGAGCGATGGCTGAAAGCGCACGCGGCGAAGCGGAAAAACTCATCGTCTATCTGCTCGACGATTTCTATCTCGAGCTTGAACCGGTCGGCCGCCTCGACATCCTGGCCCAGTTGTCGAAACGCGCCGTGGATTATTACAGCGCACTGCCGCCGGCGCTGCGCACGCCCGAAACTGACCGCAATCGCGCGCTGGCGCTGGTTCGATACGGCTCCGTATTGCGCACGCAGTCCAAGCTCGACGAGAGCCGGAAGGCGTTGGGCGAAGCCGTCGACGTGCTGGGCAAGATGCGGCGCGAAGGCGACCAGTCCGAAATTACGGCCATTGGTCTCAGTTTCGGTTTGGTGTCACAGGCGCGCGTCGCGGACAGCCTTGGCCAGTATACGGAATCGGCGCCGTTAATCGCCCAGGCAGTCGACATACTGCGCCCGCTGATGGCCACGCCCGACCCAACCATTGCCCTGCGGCGTGCCTATGGCCTGGCGATGACGTACTCTGGTTTTTCCCAACTGCGCCGCAACCAGCAAGACGCCGCGGTGAAGTCCCTTGAAGAATCGCGCGAGGCCTACCGCAGCATCGATGGTCTCAAGCTCGGCGATCTGCCGTCGGCGGCAGGCTTTGCCGAAGCCTCCGCCTGGCAGGTTGAGGCGTTGCAGGACCTGGGACGGACCGACGAAGCCCGCCGCGTCGGAGGGGAAGCGGCCAAGGTGGCCGGGCAAATCATCGCGCTGCGCCCCGGCCATATGGTCGCCATCCGGGCCCGGGCGCTGATCTCGGACTCGCTCGCAGCGGCCGAACTGAACAGCCTTCACCTGGCCAAGGCGGTGGCCCTTTCTGAAGCGGGCGCGCGCGACTGGGAGGCGATACTCCAGATCGACCCTAGCAACCAGATCGCCTGGAACAATCTCGGTGGCAGCAGGACCGGGACGGGATATTACTTGCTGAGGATGGGTCGCCTGCGCGAAAGTCAGCAGCAATTGCGCTCGACGCTGGCCATCGAGCAGCAGACGCAACCCTCGGCGATGATCGGTTCGATGCTCTCGGTTCCGGCTGCGGGCCTCGCCGCTCTCGAGGCTGATCTGGGCGACCGGCAGGCAGCGCAGGCAGACCTTGCGACCTACGCCAGGCTGAACGCGATTGCGGTCCGCGAGCTTTCTCCGGATTCATTCTTGCGCGCCGCCCAGGAGCAATTCGGCCCGTTCGGAATCGGCATATTGGCCCGCTATGCGCTGCCCTTGGGCGCCGGCGATTATGGGACGGTGCGCGAGCTGGCAGAGGCCGCGGCGCAACGCGGTCAGGCGCTCAAACCGAAGGACACATTGCAGGAGTTCATCAAGAACGCAGGTCTCGCCGGAACCTATGCGGTTTTGGCCGACGCCTCCTATAACCTCAAGGACTACGCTGCGGCAGACGAGCAGATCAAGCAGGCGATCGACTACCGGCGACACCTGCCGACGCGCTCGCTGCAGGACCAACTCGACGCCGACGATGACCTGATTCTCGCCGCGTTGATCGCCGTACGGCTGGAGCGGCCTGCCGAGGCGCAACAGACAATCGAGCCGGTGGTGAAATTCCACCAAGGGCTCAAGACGCGTGACCATGACGATCTCCTCCAGCATGTTCAGCTCGCCCGGGCGCTGTATGTTTCCGCTCTCGCCACGCCCGGGCAAAGAGCGGCGCAGTTGACCGAGGCGGCGAGCCTGATCGACGGATTGCCGCCGATGATGCGGCGCCGGATCAGTGTCGCTCTCTGGCGCGACCGGATCGCCGAGGAGCTGAAGAAACGGCGTTAGCGCGCATGACGCCGGGCGAAGCCTGCGAGTCGATTCGCGCCCACCTCGCGCGGGGCGCGCCCTGGGATGCCTGCGATGCCTTTCGCGCGGCCATCGCGATCAATCGGGACGACGCGGAATTGCTGTATTGGGGCGCGCTCTCGCATGCGCGCGCCGGTGCCGGCAGCCGTGCCCAAGCCTTGCTCGACCAGGCGCAGGCCGCGCCGCATTCCTCGTCCCGGCTCTCCGACATCCTGAGCCTGCGCGGCAGGCTTTGGAAAGACGCCTTCGCGCGTGCATCCGAGCCCGCAGCCGCATTGGCCAAGCGGGCACGCGACGAATACCTGGCTGCCTATGCGCAGGCGCAAGACCCGTATCCTGGGATCAACGCGGCGACGCTGTCGATGCTGCTGGGCGAGGCCGACGCGGCGCGGCAACTGGCCACCGAAATTGCCGCCCGGCTCCCCGCGCCCACGGCGTCGACCACCGCCTGGGGCCACGCCACCGCGGGCGAGACCGCGCTCTTGCTCGGTGCGTTCGATCGCGCCCGCGAGCGCTACGCGGCGGCGCGCGCCCTGGCCGCGCACGACGCCGGAACCATCGCCACGATGCGGCGCCAGGTGATCCTGCTCGCTCGGGTTATTCCGCGCGCGGCCGAAGTGCTCGAAGTCCTGCCCGCCGCCGACGTGCTGGCCTTCGCCGGCCACTTGATCGACACGCCCGATCGCGCGACGCCGCGATTTCCCGCCGCCCTCGCGCCCGCGGTCGCGGCCGCGATCAGCACCCGCCTTGCGCGCATGCACCTGCCCGTCGTGTACAGCTCGGCCGCCTGCGGCGCGGACCTGATTTTCGTGGAGGCCGCGCTCGCTATCGGCGCGGAGGTGAACGTCGTGCTGCCATTCGATCGCGAGGATTTCCTGCGCACGAGCGTGGCGCCCGGCGGCGATGCCTGGACGAGCCGCTTTGACCACGCGATGTCGCGTGCGGCGCGGGTCATCATGGCGACGGAGGAGCGTTACCTCGATGACGACGTACTGTTCGAGCACGCAGCCATGCTGGTCGAGGGCCTGTGCGTGCTACGCGCAGCGCAGTTGGAGACCTCGCCCGCGCTGCTGTGCGTGGTCGATAGCGCAGCGCCCGGACGCGTCGGCGGAACGCTCGCCTCCTGCGCACGCTGGATGCGCCATGTCGGGACCCCGGAGGTCATCGAGCTGCAGTCGATCCGCAGCCGGCTTGACGCCGAGCTGCGGGCAGCAGGCGGCGCCGCGACGGTGGCGGGGAGCGCAGGGTCAGGCGGCAGGCGCCCCGCGCCGCCAGCGGTGGTGCCGGGGGCGCTGGGTACGCGCCCGCAGCGCACAGTCAAGACGATGCTTGTTTGCCGACTTTGCCGGCTACAGCCGACTGCATGATGAGTTTGCGCCGCTGTTCCAGCAGCGCTTCCTGGAGATCGGCGCGCAGCAGATCGCCGCCGCAGGGGTCAAGCCGCTCGAGGCGAAGACCTGGGGCGACGCGCTCTACATCGTTTTCGAGTCGCCGCACGAGGGAGCGGAGTTCGCCCTTGGGCTGCTCGCGCGCATGCGCTCCGTCGACTGGCGCGCGACGGGATTACCCGCGGAGAGCCAGATTCGCGTCGGCCTGCACGCGGGACCGGTTTTTCGCAGCTTCGATCCGGTCATGGGCCGGGAGGGCCACTTTGGCTCCGGGGTCCTGAAGGCGGCGCGCATCGAGCCCGTGACGCAACCCGGGATGGTGTACGTGAGCGAAGCGTTCGCCGCCACGCTCGCCGCGACCGGGCAGGGCGACTACGCACTCGAGTACGTCGGCAGGTTGCCGCTGGCCAAGAACTACGGCGAGTCGAGGATCTATCGGCTGGAGCGGCGGCGAGCGGCCGATGGTGCAGAGCGCTCGCCCGTCGCGCCGCCGTAAATCAGGTGCGGTAAGGCAACGCTGTGCAGGGCGCCGCCTTTTACCCTGTCGCCTTCGGCGACCGAGCAGCGCCTCATCCAGCGTCGATTTGGGCGAGAGGTATCCTGATGCCGAGGCCTCGCTTCGCCCCGGCCGCAAAACCGCCGTCACAAATCCTCCGTAGCTTTGTCATTTTCCGACCCAAGATGGAGGACGCATGGCGCTACCGACCATCCTGCGCGCACGCCGGCCGAATGCTCAGCCGGATCCAGCTGCCGAAGGATTCTGTCTCAATGCCGACCTTATCCGAGCGGTTCTGACGCACGCCAAGCCGCTTGGCCATCACGAGGCCCCGGAAACGCTCAATCTCGGCTTCGGATTCCTCTACTACGCACTGGCGCGGGCCCTGCGCCCAAAGCACGTTGTTGTCATCGGCTCGGGGTTCGGCTTCAGCGTGGTTTGTCTTGCGCTCGGGCTCCGGGATAACGCCAAGGGCCAGTTGAGTTTCGTCGATCCGTCCTATTCGGTGCTTACCGACGGACCGTTCAAGACCGTCGGCGGCACCGCGCAATGGGATGAGCCGGAAAAGGTCACGCGCCACTTCGCCCGCTTCGGTGTCGAGCACCTGCTGACCCACTATCGCCTGCGCAGCGACGAGTTCTTCGCCGCTTACGCGGCTTCGGGACTGCCGGAGATCGATCTCGCCTTCATCGACGGCAGCCACGCCTACGAGGACGTCAGGCAGGACTTCGTCTCCACCGTCCGTTACGCGCACAAGAACGCCTATGTTCTGCTCCACGACACCAACATCTATGTACGTGAGCTGGTGCGCCACGCCGGCGTCAAACGCTGGCTCAAGGAAGTCAAGCGCGAGAAGGAACTCTTCGAGTTCGTGGATTTCCCATTCTCGTCCGGCGTCGCGATCGTGCGCATCCTGGAAAATGACGCATGGCGATTCCTGGATCCGCTCAAGTCGTCCTGAGCGCGGCGCTTGCCGCCGCCGCGGCGTACCTGTTCTGGCGCTATGTCTGGTTCTGGCGCAATCCGCCGCGCACGCCGCCGGCGCAGGAGGGCCTGCTGGCCGCGGCCGACGGCACGGTCGTCTACGTGAAGAAATTCACCCAGGCCGACGAGGTCATCAGCATCAAGCGCGGGCTCGCTGCCAAGCTCGTCGATATCACGCGTGAAGACTCGCCGCTGCCGAAGCTGCTCATCGGCGTCTTCATGAGCCCGTTCGACGTGCATTACAACCGCGCACCGCTGTCCGGCAAGGTCGAGTTTGTCCGCCACCATCCAGGCCATGGGCGCAACGTCGACATGGGCGTGATGCACCGACGCGTGCTCGCGCGACGCGGGCCCTACTACGAAGGCAGCGAGCACCTCGTTCAAAACGAACGCACGGTCACCAAGATCAACGGCACGCTCAAGGGCTCCCCGGCGTCGTGCTACGTCGTGCAGATTGCGGCCAAGACCGTCGCCGGCATCGACAGCTATGTCAAGACCGGAGACGCCGTGGAGCGGGGCGCGATCTTTGGCATGATCCGCATCGGCTCGCAGGTCGATATCGTCGTGCCGTGGCGCGATGATCTGAGGGTGTGGGTGGAGCCGGGCGATCGCGTGCGTGCCGGCGAGACGTTGCTTGTTGACTGAGCCTCTGGTCGCCGGCGCGAAGGCTTTACGCGGTCTCGCGCGGCTCAGGATGCTGCGATGGGCAGCAGTCAGGCGCAGTGCAGATGCAGGAAGAAGTGAAGGATGTCGAATCGTCACCCGATCGACCCATGCTTGGCCTGCGCCCCGGCGCGAGCGGGGCGCACTGCGCGCGCTATCGCGCGCTCGATCTCAGGCGTGACGGGAGAGCAGCGCGTCGCGCGTGCGGCGCGCTGCAAACAGAACGAGATAGTCGGTGATCCGCGCGCCAGCCTTCAGGCGGGCAAACTCGGCGTCGTAGACTCGCTTTACGACGGGCAACGGATAGTGCATTTCCTTCGCGATGCTCGTAATGGCGTCTTGGTTAACCGCATCTTCATTACGATCGGATAAATCGGGCATTGCGCTACTCCAGAGGGATGGATTGAGGCAGTCGACGACACTCTTGCGGTGACGATATGAGGGCGCAGTGCAAACACCCAAGCCGCCCCCATTCACCATCATGCCGACGATTATGTATTACCTGACGATTGAGCGCAGCGGAAAGTTGTGGCATTTATCATTAATGCGTTCGATAACCGCGCGGACCAAGGTTTGCATCGCTTTTTCTGATTGTTAGTTAGTCCCTTAGAGCCGGACGTTACATTGGATTGGTAGAACTTCCGTCTAACTCGATGTCGCCTCTCGATCGGTCCCATCCCGCCGCGACGCCGGGCCAAAGCCGCCGCGGCCTTTGAGGCCTCCATGCCTGCACCCCGGTCACCCAGGCCCTACGTCGTTCGCGTCTTCGCCGACACATGGCCGCGGCGTGTTCGCAACGCGGACCATTCGCAAGGGAGCCCGCATTATTGAATATCGCGGCGCGCGCTTGCCGCGCAAAGTGGCCGACGAGCGGCCGGCGAGCGACCCGACGGATTTCTATCACACCATGCTATTCGAACTCGCCGACGGCAACGTCATCGATGCCAGCTTGCATGGCAACGCCGCGCGATGGATCAACCACGGCTGCGATCCGAATTGTGAGGCGATGGAATACGATGATGGCCGTGTGTTCATCTTTGCCAGGCGCACCATTCGAGCCGGCGAGGAGCTGCGCTACGATTATCGGCTCGAGTACGAAGGCAGGATGACGCGGCGGGCGATCGCCGCGTTTGCCTGTCGTTGTGGCGCGCCAAGCTGTCGCGGCACCATGCTCTCGCGGCGCCGTTCACGCAAGCAATAGACTGCGCCCGCCGTGAGCGCTCGCGCCGCGCGCCAGGGCACGCCGCGCCGGTGGCCGCGCCACGTCGAGCTTTCTGCTGTACAATCAGCCCCTTGTGCGTTCCGGCGCAGCCGTGCCGAGGGTGATCAAATGGCACGACGGATTCGACTGCTCGTCGCCGCACCATGAATCGGGTTGCCCATCAGTCGCTGTCGAATCAATCTCGGACGTGCTGACATGCTGGCGACCGCCGCAGTGAAACCGGTACCTGCCGAGCCTGCGCTGGACGTCGGCGCGATCCGGCAACGAATCCGAGCGGGAGTCTTCAGCGGGCATACCTCCGGCCTCGCGCCGCGGCATGTCCAGGGCAACGTCGTCATTCTTCCGGCCGATGCAGCGCACGATTTTCTGCTCTTTTGCCAGCGCAACCCCAAGCCCTGTCCCCTGCTGGCCGTCTCCGGGCCCGGCGAGGCGACACTGCCCACCCTGGGCGCCGATATCGATATCCGAACCGACCTTCCGCGCTACCGCGTCTGGCGCGATGGAACGCTCGTCGACGAGCCCACCCAAATCGGCCGTTACTGGCGCAGCGACCTGGTGAGCTTTGTCATCGGCTGCTCGTTTTCCTTCGAGCAGGCGCTCCTCGACGCGGGCCTTCCGCTCCGGCACGTCGAACGCGGGCTCAACGTCGCCATGTATCGTACTTCCGTCGCCACGCAGCCGGCGGGTCGCTTCCACGGGCCGCTGGTTGTCTCGATGCGGCCGTTCACGCCGGCGAACGCGATTCGCGCGGTGCAAATCACGTCGCGCTTTGGCGCCGTGCACGGCGCACCCATACACCTCGGCAAGCCCGAACTGATAGGCATTGAAGACCTGGCGCGGCCCGATTATGGTGACGCGGTCGCAGTGGCGGCTGACGAGTTGCCCGTTTTCTGGGCCTGCGGCGTGACGCCGCAGGCTGTCGTTGCCGTGGCTCGTCCGCCATTCTGCATAACGCACGCACCGGGCTGCATGTTGCTGACCGACCGGCTGAATCACGAACTGGCATCCTTTTGATGCTTGACCGATTGCGCCCGTTGGCGCGTCACCCTCATGTTCTTTCGAATCAAGGAGCGCTGATGAAACGTCTTTGGACATGGTTCGGCTTTGCCCTCGCGCTGATGCTGGTGCGACCGGCGCTGGCGCAGGAGGAGATCCGGATCGGCGCCATTTATCCGCTCACCGGCGCGGCGGCGTCGACCGGACTGGAAATGAAGAACGCGCTGGAGCTTGCGGCGGACCTGATCAACAACGGCACCCGGGGACTCAATCTCCCGCTGACGACCGAGCGGCGGCCTGCCGAATCTCAAGGGTGCCAAGATCAAGCTCATCTTTGGCGACCATCAGGGCAACCCGCAAACGGGCGCGACCGAGGCCGAGCGGCTCATCTCGCAGGAGAAAGTGGTGGCGCTGATCGGCTGCTATTTCAGCAACGTAACCAACACCGCCAGCCAGGTCGCGGAACGCAACGGCATTCCCTTCCTGAACCCGGAGTCGAGTTCGGCCACGCTGACCCAGCGTAACTTCAAGTGGTTCTTCCGCACCACACCGCACGACGAGTTATTCGTCAGCAACTTCTTCGAGTTCCTCAGGGACGTCGAGAAAAGAAAGAATATTTCCGTCAAGCGCATCGCGCTGTTCAACGAAAACACGCTGTTCGGCACCGAGACGACCAAGATCGAAGAAAAACTTGCGGGCGAGCAGAAATATCCGATCGTCGAGAAAATTCTCTACCCCGCCAAGAGCACGCAGCTGACTGCGGAGGTGCAGCGGATCAAGGCGGCGAATCCGGATCTGATCATGCAATCGTCCTACCTGGGCGACGCCATCCTGGCGATGAAGACGTACAAGGAGCTCGGCGTGTCCCCCGACGCCCTGCTCGCCAACGACGCCGGGTTCAACGACTCCGAGTTCCTGAAGACGCTGGGCAAGGACGGCGAATACGTTCTAAGCCGCGAAGTCTGGGCGCTCGATCTTGCCGGCAAGAATGCCCTGATCAAGCAGGTCAACGATCTCTACTTCGAGCGCTACAAGACCAACTTCAACGGCAACTCGGCGCGCAGCTTCACCGGCCTGATGACCCTGGCCGAGGCGATCAACCGCGCCGGCAGCAGCAAGCCCGAAGCCATACAGAAGGCGCTCGCCGATACCAACATCCCGGGCAGCAAGCTCATCATGCCGTGGAAGGGGATCAAGTTCGACGCGACGGGCCAGAATACGCTGGGCAGCGGGATCATCGTGCAGGTGCAGGACGGCAAGTACGTGACGGTCTGGCCGTTTGACCTGGCCTCGAAGGAGGTTATCTGGCCGATGCCGAAGTGGGACCAGCGCAAATAACTCCTGCCCGATCCGGCGCGCCGCGTTGCCTCGGCGCCGGCGCCCTCCCGCATCCCATGCCGATGGGCGCCGGGCTGGCGCCTTGATCGCGCCGCGACTCGACCGCAACCATGGGCGCCTCCTTCGACATCCTGCTGCAGACCCTGCTTTCCGGGGTCCTGATCGGGTTGATCTACGCGCTGGTCGCCGTGGGCCTGACCATGATTTTCGGCGTGATGGACATCGTCAATTTCGCCCACGGCGAGTTTCTGATGCTCGGCATGTACGCGAGCTTCTGGGGCTTCGCCCTGTGGGCGCTGGATCCGATGTTCACCCTGCCGCTGACGGCACTGCTGCTGTTTGCGCTTGGCGCCGCGATCTACCACCTGGTCATCCGGCGCATCATCAACGCCCCGATGTTGTCGCAGATCTTCACCACCTTCGGCCTGATGATCCTGTTCCGCGGCCTGGCCCAGTTCTTCTGGACGCCGGACTTTCGCAGCATCAACCACAGTATCGTCCAGGGAAAAGTGGCGTTCGCGGGACTGCAGTTCGGCCTGCCGCAACTCGTCGCCGCCGCGGGCGCCATCGTCGTGACGGGCCTCGTGTGGTGGTTTCTGCAGCGCACCCGCCTCGGCGCGGCGCTTGAGGCCACCGCCGCCGACAAGGAAGCGGCGGCGTTGATGGGAATCGACGTGCAGCAAATGTTTGCCCTTGCCTGGGGAATCGGCGCCGCCTGTGCCGGCGTCGCGGGCGCGCTGCTGTCGACGTTCTTTCCGATCTTTCCCGAAGTCGGCGCAAATTTCATCCTGGTCGCCTTCGTCACCGTTGCGCTCGGCGGCTTCGGCAGCGTCGCCGGGGCGTTCTGGGCGGGAATCATCGTCGGCATCGTCGAGGTGCTCGGCGGCTTTCTGGTCGGACCGCAGTACAAGCTGGCGCTCGTACTCGCGTTGTACCTGTTCGTGGTGTTACTGCGGCCGCAGGGATTGCTCGGACGCGCCTGACGTGTTTCGAGTGCGCCTCGCGTCACATTGAATTCGCCGCCGCAGCCCGCGATGCCGCCCAACCTGCCGGCTGCCGAGCGCTCGAGTCCCGGGTATGCGATGGCGAAACGCGCCGCGCTGCTCGCGCGTTCTCGCGCTGGCCATCGCGCTGCCTTCGCTGGTCGCCAATGCCAGCCAGCTCAACTACGCGATCCTGGTATTGATGATCGCGCAGGCCGGCGTGGCCTGGAACATCCTCGGCGGCTATGCCGGACAGGTGTCGCTCGGGCACGCCGCCTTCTACGGCATTGGGGCCTACACCTCCACCCAATTGCTGCTGCTGTTCGGCCTCTCGCCGTGGCTGGGCATGCTCGCCGGAGGCGCGATGGCAACCGTCTTCGCGCTCGCCATCGGCTGGCCCTGCTTCCGTCTCAAGGGACACTATTTCGCCATGGCGACCATCGCCATTGCCGAAATCCTGCAGATCGTCGTCACCAACTGGGACTGGCTGGGAGGCGCGGTCGGGCTGTCGTTGCCCGTTGCCGAAGCCGGCTGGTGGGGGTTCGTCTTCAACAAGTCCAACGTGCCCTACTACTACATCATGCTGGGGCTGTTGCTCCTGACTTTGGGCATAAGCTTCTGCATCGAGCGCAGTTTCCTCGGCTACTATTTTCGCGCCATCAAGGATGACCCCGATGCAGCGCGCAGCGTCGGTATCGACCTCACCCGTTACAAACTGATCGCCATTGCGATCAGCAGTTTCCTGACGGCCATCGGCGGCACGTTCTACGCCCAGAAGCAGCTGTTCATCGATCCCGGCTCGACCATGGCGACTTCGTTGTCGATCAAGATCGCCCTGGTAGCGATTCTGGGCGGCGTGGGCAGCATGGGCGGACCGGTAGTCGGCGCGGTGATCCTGACCGCAATCGAGGAGGCGACGCGCGCCCTGTTTGGCGGCACCGGTCGCGGCACCGACCTCGTCATCTACGCCCTGCTCATCATCGGCGTCGCCGTCTTCTATCCCGGCGGCGTTACCGCGGCCTGGCGCGAGTTCGAACGACGCGCGCTCGGCACCAGGCGGGGCCGGCGTGAAGGCGGCGCAAGGGGCGCGCGGTGACCGCCCCTTTGCTCGACGTGCGCGGTCTGTTCAAGCGCTTTGGCGGATTGAGCGCCAACGAGGATATCAGCTTCACCGTGGCTCGAGGCGAGATCGTCGGGCTGATCGGGCCCAACGGGGCCGGCAAGACGACCTTGTTCAACTGCCTCGCCGGCTTCTACGCGCCCGATGCCGGGAGCATCGCATTCGATGGCGAGACCTTTGCGCGGCTTACCCCGGAGCGTGCCGCAGCACGGGGCATCGCCCGGACCTTTCAGATCGTCCGCACTTTCGCGTCGATGACCGCGTGTGAGAATGTGATGGTCGGAGCGATGATCCGGAACAAGGTCGTCGCCGAGGCGCGCAGCCTCGCACTCGATACGCTGGCCTTCGTTGGCCTCGAGCGGCACGCCGCGTCCGTTGCCGGTACGATGACCGTGGCCGAACAGCGGCGGCTCGAGGTTGCCCGCGCGCTCGCCACGGGGCCGAAGCTGCTCCTGCTCGACGAAGTCATGGCGGGATTAAACCCCACCGAGGTGCGCGAGGCAGCCAGCCTCATCCTGCACATTCGCCGCCGCAACATCGCCTGCGTCATCGTCGAACACGTGATGGAGGCGATCATGCCCATCGCCGATCGCATCGTCGTGCTCGACGCCGGACGCAAGATCGCCGACGGCCCGCCCGGCGCGATCGCACAGGACCCCGCGGTGCTCGCCGCGTATCTCGGTGCCTGAGATGCTCGCCGTCGAGCACATCCGGGTGAGCTACAGGCGCGTGCCGGCGCTGCACGACGTGAGTCTCGTGCTCAAGCGCGGCGAAATCATCGCCCTGGTCGGTGGCAACGGCAACGGCAAATCCACGACGCTGCGCGCCATCGCCGGTCTGAATCGTCTCGACGCCGGGCGGATCATCTTCGCGCAGCGCGACATCGGCACGCTCTCGCCGCATGAGCGCGTGCGGCGAGGCATTTCGCTGGTGCCCGAGGGCCGGCGCCTGTTTCCGCGGCTCTCCGTCGCTCGCAACCTCGAGCTGGGCGCCTACACGCGCTCCGACGCGGCGGAGATCGACGCCACCCTGGCGCAGGTGTTCGCGCTGTTCCCGATCCTTGCGCAACGGCGCGCGCAATTGGCCGGCACCATGAGCGGCGGCGAGCAACAGATGCTCGCCATCGGGCGCGGATTGATGGCGCGACCGCAACTGCTGCTGCTCGACGAACCCTCGTGGGGCATCGCGCCGAAACTGGTCACCAAGATCCTCGACACCATCGTCGCGATCAACGCCGCGGGAGTGAGCGTTCTCTTAGTCGAGCAGAACCTGCAGCGCGCGCTGGCGATTGCCCATCGGGCCTACGTGATCCAGACCGGCCGCATCGTGCTCGAAGGGTCGGGGCAGGAGCTGCTGCACAGCGACCTGGTCAGGGAGGCCTATCTCGGCGGCGAGGGAGTCCGCTGACCTGATTTAGTGCGACCGCACTCTTTCAGCGCGGGTAGTCCTGCCCGGCGCGGGCGCCCCCGAGCGGGCCGCTTCACCAACTAATTGAATTCGCTGGGCAGGCTGCTGCCGCGCGCCGTGGCAACGATGGCGCGTTTATTGCAGCACCGTGTCCGCCTGCGTGAAACCTGCGCCGGGCCGGGTTGCTTCCAGTCCTCACGGGACCGCATGCCTACCACGGTGATCGATGCCGAGCCTGCACCCATCGCAATCGACCGCGAACGCGTTGCGCTACTCATCATCGACATGCAGCGCGACTTTCTGGAGCCGGGCGGCTTCGGCGAATCGCTCGGCAACGACGTGGCGCTGCTGAGCGCCGCGATCGCGCCCTGCCGTGCGCTGCTCGACGGCGCACGCAAGGCCGGTGTCATGGTCATTCACACCCGGGAAGGCCACCGGCCAGACCTTGCCGACGCACCCAGCGCCAAGATCGAACGCGGCGCACCGCGCCAGCGCATCGGCGACAAGGGCCCGATGGGGCGCATCCTCGTGCGCGGCGAACCGGGCCACGACATCGTGCCGGCGCTCTCGCCGATCGCCGGCGAGCCCGTCGTGGACAAGCCCGGCAAGGGTGCGTTCTACGCCACCGACCTCGACGCCATGCTCTCCAATCGCGGCATCGACACGCTCGTCGTCTGTGGCGTGACGACCGAAGTGTGCGTCCATACCACGGTGCGCGAGGCGAACGATCGAGGCTACCGCTGCGTGGTACCGGGTGACGCCTGTGCCTCCTACTTTCCGCAGTTTCACACCATGGGCCTGGAGATGATCAAGGCGCAGGGTGGGATCTTCGGCTGGGTTTCGGATTCGCGTCGCGTGCTCGCGGCCTGGTGCTGACCGGCGAGCGGCATACCGGTTGGCAAATCACACCTGACCTAGGGGAGCTGCAGATGGAGAAGCGCAAGCCGCAACTGTGGACGCCGGGGGATTGGAACGCCCTCTTTGGCTTCGGCACCAACATCCTCGTCAATCTGCTGGTGTTGACGGGGCTGCTGCGCTTCGTGCTCAAGATGCCCGACGAGCTCGTATTCGGCCGCATCATTCCGGCGGCCGGCCTGATGATGGCGCTGTCGACGCTCTACTATGCGTGGCTCGCCTGGCGGCTGGCGAAGAGGACCGGTCGCGAGGACGTGTGCGCGCTGCCCTCCGGCATCAGCGTGCCGCACATGTTCGTGGTCGTGTTCGTGATCATGCTCCCGATCGCGCTCAAGACCGGAGACCCGGTAAAGGGCTGGGAGGCAGGCCTTACCTGGGTGTTCATCCAGAGCTTCGTGCTGATGGCGGGCGGGTTCATCGCGCCGATCGTGCGCCGGATCACGCCCCGCGCCGCCCTCCTCGGCACGCTCGCCGGCGTTTCGATCGCCTTCATTTCGATGCGACCGGCGGAAGAGATGTTTCTCACGCCGGTCATCGGGATCGTCTGCTTCGCCATCATCCTCGCGAGCTGGCTCGGCGGCGTGCGTTATTTCCGCGGCCTGCCTGCCGGCCTGGTCGCGATCGGCGTCGGGACACTCATCGCGTGGGTCTCCAGCGCGGCCGGCCTGTCATTCGGCGGCATGAGCCTCGCCAACGTGACGAAATCGCTGTCGAGCTTCGGCTTTTCCGTTCCCCTGCCGGCAGTGGACCACGTGTTCTCGGGCTTCCAGTTCATTGGCGTCATCCTCGTCACGGCGATCCCGTTCGGCATCTACGACCTCGTCGAAGCGACCAACAACGTCGAAAGCGCCGCCGCCGCGGGCGACGAGTACCCGACGACACGCGTGCTGACCGCCGACGGCGTCGTAAGCCTGGTCGGCTGCCTGATGGGAAATCCGTTCATCAACGCGGTCTACATCGGGCACCCGGGGTGGAAGTCGATGGGCGGGCGCATCGGCTACTCGGCCGCGACCGGCATCATCGTGATCGTGCTGTCGTTTTTCGGCGTCATCGCGCTCATCTCGTCCCTGATCCCGCTGGTGGCGATTTCGCCGATCCTTCTCTACATCGGCATGTTGATCGGCGCGCAGGCGTTCCAGGAGTCGCCCAAGGCCCATGCGCCGGCGATCATCCTCGCGCTCACCCCGCACCTTGCGGCCTGGGGCAAGCTTCTGATCGATAACTCCCTGGGCGCGGCCGGGACCAGCGCCGCGGCCATCGGCGCCGAAAAGCTCGGCCAGGTCGGCGTGCTCTACCAGGGACTCGCGGTGATGGGAGGCGGTGCGATCCTCGCCGGGCTGATCCTGGGCGCGATCGCGGCGTACACGATCGATCGGGCGTTCCGCAAGGCGGCGGGGTTCGCGTTCGCGGGCGCGGTGCTCAGTTTCTTCGGCTTCATGCATGGCGAGGCCATCGGGGTGGGGCAGGCGCCGCTGGTCGCGCTCAGTTATGCCGCCGTGTCACTGATACTGTTCACCTGCGCGCGGGCGTCGCTGCGCGCGACCCCCATGACGAGGCCCACCGCCACACCCGAAACGGCTTCGGTGGCCGGCACCGCGGATTGATCGACTGCGGTTTCGCGACGGCGCGAGGCGGCACACGCCTTCGCGCCGGGCGCTTCAGTCGCCGGCGGCGCGGTGCTCGGCGAGTCCGCGCCGCGCCTCGTAGAGCATGTGCAGCGTGATCTTGCGCACTTCCGTTTTGCTCGCTGTCACGTGCGCGCGCAGCAGCAACACCGCGGAGTCCGCCTGGCGGCGCAGCACGTGGCGCAGGATCTGCGCATGCTCCTGGTAGGTGGCGCGGATGCGTTCGAGATGCAGAAAATCGAGGCGACGCACGAAGCGGATGCGTTCGGAAACCTCGCCATGCAGCCGCGAGAGCTCGGCATTGCCGGTCGCCGCGACCAGCGTGGCGTGAAACGCTTCGTCGAGTCTGGCGACCGTCCGTGCATCGCTGTGCCATTGCGAGCGCGGGGCCAACCAGGGTCCGCGCAGCGCGTCGAGCGTCGGCTGCGGCGTCATCTCGCACAGTTTGCGGATCGCGGCGGTTTCCAGTATCACGCGCACGTCGTAGAGATCGTCCAGCGCCTTGAAGTCGAGCGGGCGCACCTGCCAACCGCTGCGTGAAGCGACGGTGACATAGCCCTCGCTGGCGAGCCGTAGCAGCGCCTGGCGCACCGGCGTGCGGCTCACACCCAGTCTCAATGCCAGCTCGGGCTCCGAAAAGCGATCGCCCGGCAGCAGACGAAATTCGAAGATGTCGGCCTTGATCCAATCATAGGCATGATCGGCACGCTGGCCGATGCGGGGCGGCTTCACCGCTTCGTCTCGGCAGTTGATTCGGGCGGCGAGCTCATTGCGCGGCGTGCATGCTGGCGCAGAGTTTGCGCGCGGATTACGACCGGACCCAGGCGCGCGCCGATCCGCGCCGTTCGAGTTCGGCCGCCACCCGGAGGCAGACATGCTCGCACCACGGGGCGGCGATGACCTGGACCGCGACCGGCAGCGGCCCGGCGATCGCCATCGGGACCGCGGCCACCGGCACGCCGGCGAAGGAGATCGGCTGGGTGAAGATGCCCACATTCGGACGCGCCGGCATGCTGACGCCATCGAAGGCAAGGGTTTCGGTTCCGAGCGCGAAGGCCGGGCACGGCGTCGCCGGCGCAATCAGCGCGTCGACCGAATCGAACAGCGACAGCAACGCGGCGTGATACCAGCGACGAAATCGCTGCGCGCGGTGAACCCACGCGGCGGGCACGAGCGCACCGGCGAGAAGCCGGTCGCGCGACAGCGGTTCGAAGTCGTCCGGCCGGGCCTTGAGGTCATCTAGGTAGAGCGATCCGGCGCTGCTTGCCGTGAGCACAAAAGCCGCGGCGCGGGCGCGCTCGGCTTCCGCGATCGTGACCCGGCGCGTAGCGCCGAGCGCCGAGCCTGCGAGCTGCACCGCGCGGCGCGCCTGCGGGTCGAGCGGGTGTTCGAAAAAGCCATCACAAACCGCGATCCGCAGCCCGTCGATTCCTTGCGCGAGCGTAGGCCCCAGCGGCGTCCAATCCCGCTCGCTGCACACCGGGTCTTGCTGATCCGGGCCGCAGATCGCGTCGTAGGCGAGCGCCAGATCGGCTGCGCTCGCCGCGAACGGTCCCAGCACGTCGAGATCGTGCACGAAAGGCAGCGTACCGGTCCGGCTTAAGCGACCGAACGTCGGCCGCAGGCCGAAGACCCCGCAAAACGAGGCGGGTACCCGAATCGAGCCGTTGGTATCCGAGCCCAGGGTGAGCGGCACCATTGCGGCCGCTACCGCGGCAGCGGACCCGCCCGACGAGCCGCCCGCGGTGAGTCTCGGGTCGTGCGGGTTGCGCGTGGCGCCGTAATGCGTGTTCTCGGTGGTGAAGCCGTAGGCATATGCGTCCATGTTGAGTGCGCCGACCAGAATGGCGCCGCTCGCCTTGAGCCGCTGCACCAGCGTCGCGTCGCGCGCCGCCGGTGGCCGGTGGGCGTGAAGGCGCGCCCCCGCTATCGTCGTCACGCCAGCGATGTCGTAGAGGTTCTTGACCGCGAATGGGACGCCCGCCAAGGGGCCGGGATCGCGGCCCGCGGCGATGGCGTCGTCGATCGCGGTCGCGTCGCGCCGCGCCTGGGCGTCGAGGCGGGTGGTGAAGGCGTTGATTTCCGCATCGAGCGCATCGATTCGCCCGAGCGTGCCCGCAATCACGTCCACGGCGCGCAACGTTCCGCCGCGCACACCGCGCGCGATCTCGAGCGCCGATTTCATCGCCGGGTGCCGGGATGAAAAAAAGGCGCCGGCTCGTCGCTGCAGTCGAGCGCATGCTCCTCGACCAGGCGCGCGAGCGCCGCGAGCCGTGCGAACTGCCGCTCGACCCCGGGGCGCTGCTCGGGGCGAAGGCGAAGGCCCAGCAGTTCCGCTGCAGCGGCAACGTAGGCGGAGATGACGGGATCGACCGCCGCTTCGTCGGACGGCTGCGCCACGCTATTTGCGCACCTCGCGCTGGAAGATCTCCAACGGGTGCGCCTTGGTGCGAATGAACAAGGGATCGGAGAGCGTCGCGGTCGTGCGCGGCCGCGGCACAGCGAAGGGCACGATCTCCGCAATTCGGGTCGGCCAGTTGATGAGCAGCAGGATGACAGGCGTGGCGACGGCGCGCGAAGCGGGCACGGCGAGGTGGAAACGGGAGTGGCGGCGGGACATGGCGATCTCCAAAGTGCAGGCAAAAGGAACGCGGCTCACGTGACCGCGGCAAGTCCGGGGCGACGCGAGTTGACATAGGTCCGCCAATCGCCGTAGGACGTGATATCGATGGCTTCGACGAGGGCGATCGGCTCGCAGACGAAGCCCTTGACCCAGGTGCCGGTTTCGAGCTCGACGTTGCCGATTGCCATCGGCGCCGGGATCTTCGCCACCAGGCGGCCGAAGCGGTCGTCCGGCACATCCCAGAGCTCGATGCCAATGCTCGCGCCGGAGTCGACGCGCACCAGCCCGGGCTTCGGGATCGGCCCGGGCAGCGCATGCAGGCGATAGCGCGGGGCGGTGCGCGCCGCGTCCACAAAGCGTGCTTCCTGCGCCAACAGCTCGGCGTTGAGCGGCATGCCGCGCATGTGCGCGCCGGCAACCGCCAGCCGCACCCAATCACGATCGTCGGGCAGCGGTTGCGGGGGCGCACCTGTCTCCGCGATCGTCCCGCTTATGCCTATCCGGTTCGAATGCTGCAACAGATAGCGGTAGGCGAGCTCGGCGAGCGCGTGGTCGCTGCCCGCCGGGGCGATCAGGCTGAAGCCGGCAGGCAGTCCATCGCCACGAAATCCGGCCGGAACGGCGATCGCCGCCAGATCGAGCAGGTTGACGAAATTGACGTACAGCCCGAGCTGCGCGTTGGCGACGATCGGCTCACGCGCCACTGCGGCGAGTGTCGGAATCGTCGGCGCAGTGGGTGCGAGCAACGCATCGACACAGCCGCCACATCGGCGCGAGTTGCGCGGAGAGCTCGCGCAGGCGGTCGTGGGCCCGAAATGCATCGGTGGCGCTGAAGTGCGCGGCGCCGGCAACGATCGCGCGCACCGTGGGATCGCAATCGTCCGGGTGGGCATTCAGAAACGCCCCGATGGCCGCATCGCGCTCGGCGATCCAGGGACCCTCATAGAGCAGGTTAGAGACCTCTCTGAAAGGCGCGAGGGGTACCTCGATTATTTCTGCGCCCAGCTCCCGCCACTGCGCGACCACGGCGGCAAACTGCGCCTCGGCCAAGGCGTCACCAAAGAATTCCAAGGGTGCGGGCAGACCAAGCCGGGCGAGCGGACCGAATACGGGTCGTTGCCGCACCTTGCGCGCCAGGACGTCGTCTTCGTCATGCCACGCTGCCACCTGCAACGCTTTCCAGGCCGTGGCCAGATCCCGCGCCAGGATCGCCACGCAGTCGAGCGAGCGGCAGGCCGGTACCACGCCACGCGTGCTCAACAGGCCGCGGCTCGGCTTGATGCCGATGATGTTATTGAAGGCCGCGGGAATCCGGCCGGATCCGGCGGTGTCGGTGCCGAGCGCGAACGTGACATGCCCGAGCGCGACGGCGACTGCCGATCCGCTGCTCGATCCTCCGCACACGTAGCCGGCGTTGAACGGATTGGGAACCGGGCCGCGCGGCGAGCGCGTACCGACGAGTCCGGTTGCAAACTGGTCCAGATGCGTTTTGCCTAGGCAGATGGCGCCGGCCCGTTCGAGTCGCTCGACGACCGGCGCGGACTCGCGCGGGGTATAGGCGAAGGCAGGACATCCCGCCGTGGTCGGCAAGCCGGCGACATCGATATTGTCCTTGGCCGCGAAGGCGAGCCCGTAGAGGGGAAACTCGCTCCCGCCCGTCGCCGCGCGTTGAAGCCTTTCCGCGCGTGCCATGAGGTCGTCATGCTCCCGCAGCGCAAGCCACACGGGCCCATGCGCCGCGGTCCGCACCCGCTCGCTCGCCGCTCTTATCGTGGCGCAGACATTGGAATTTGCTCCACCCGATGCGGGCATTGCCATGGAAGATGCTTTTTTCTTCGCCTGGTATACCAGGTGGGACACTAGCAATGCGTGTGCCCGTCGTGCCCATTGGCCCGCACGACCAAGCAAGGCGTTGTTTTGCAACGTGGGGGCGGCCGATCGAGGCCGATTTTCGCCGCTTGAGAGCCAATGTGCCGGACCGACCCGCACGAAGACGGCGCACGGGGTGAACATGTCGGTCGATCTCGGTGCAACCGGCGCGCTTGCATGCGCCGACCCCTTGGCGGAGCTTATCGACTATGCTGGCAGCGGCCGTTGGGGCTCAACTCTTCGCTGCGGAGTGACACATGTCAGCCTACGTCGTCGTCGAGATCGACATTCACGATGCCGAGACCTACGAGCGCTACAAGGCACTCGTCCCGCCGACCATCGCCGCCTACGGCGGTCGCTATCTGGCGCGCGGCGGCGCGATCGAAACGCTCGAAGGAGAGTGGATGCCCGCGCGCCTGGTGCTGCTTGAATTTCCCAGTGCAGAGCGAGCCCGCGCCTGGTGGTCCGCGCCGGAGGCGGCGTCGATCAAGGCCATGCGGCAGCGAAGCGCGCGCACGCGCATGATCGTGGTCGCCGGTTTGTGAGGCGAGCGGGATAAATTGCGACCGAGCAACGCCCGCCCTCGCCGCTCTTTGCGCTGCAGGCGAATCGACGCCGCTTTCGGATGCCGGACTTGCGCGGCCGAAATCAGGTCATGAAACCCAGGTCGCTGGCGGGAAAGGCCGCCAGGTTCGGAAAAACCCGGCCCAGCGCGGTCGGCGCCACGCCGAACCATTTCGCCAGCGTCGCGCCGTATTGATCCACGGCGAAGTTCGGCAGCCAGCGTCCTCGCTGTTCGGCGTCACTCGGTCCGCCGAGGACAAGCTGCGGATACCCCCCATACCATGTTGCCGCCGTTGACGGCGTCGCCGAGGATGAAGTGGTGATTGCCCCACGCATGGTCGGTTCCGCCTCCGGATGAGGGCTGAAAGGTGCGGTTGAAATCGGACAGGGTAAAGGTGGTCACCTGACTGCCCGCACCGACCGCTACCGTGGCGTCATAGAACGCCTTGAGGGCTGGAGACAGGTCGGCGAACAGGGCCTGCTGCCGGTTGAGTTGATCGTTGTGCGTGTCGAAGCTGCCGAGTTGCACGAAAAATATCTGCCGCGCCGCTCCGGTTGCCTGTCGCGCCGCGATCATCTTGGCCACCTGATGCAACTGCTTGGCGATGTCGCTTGTCAAGCCCGCAAAGATCGGATCGACGAGGGGCGAGCTGGCGGAGAGGATGGGGTTGACCGTTGCCGAAAGACTCAGCGCCTGATTGCCGATCGTGTTCAATGCGGCCACTAGCTCGTTGCCGGAAGACTGGCCCAAGAGCTGCTTGACCGCGGCCAGGCGACCGTTGGCGAGCGTCGAGCCGCCGTAGCCTTGCAAGGCAAAGGTGCCGGAAACCGGAATCGACAGCGGGAGGGTTGCCGCGCCGGTCGTGAACAGCACCGCTCCGTCCAACGTGGTAATGACCGGGAATGCGCTGCCGGCATTGAGCGCGCTGACCTGGTCGGCGGCGCGCCCTCCCCAGCCGGTCTGCGATTCTGTGGTCGATATGGAACTTTGCCACTGCGCCTGCTGGTCGGCGTGCGAATACAGGGCAAAGGGCTGGATGCCGGCGTTGTACTGCGCCTGCGTGGTCGGCTCGGTGAGCGTTCCGACGTTGGCGAGGATGGCCAGTTTGCGCGCGTTGAACAGCGTCTGCAGCTCGCCCAGCGACGGATGCAGTCCGTACGGGGTGCCCACATTCGCCGGCTCGATAGGCAACAGCGAGGACTGGGCCAATTGCACTCCCGAAGCCGCCGTTCGCACCTTCGCGTAGGAGGCATAGCCCGCCGTATCGAGGGGAATGATGGTGTTGTTGCCGTCGTTGCCGCCGAACATGAAGACGCAAACGAGCGCCTTGTAATTCGACGCGGGAGCAGTCTGCGCCTGGGCCGAGGCGATCAGGTTGACCAAGTCCAGGCGCGATGCCAGACCCATGGACGATAATGCCATTGCGTGGCGCAGGAACGAGCGACGCGACGCTTGCCGTGGTTGGTCCATTTCAGCGCTCCACTTGATATTGGGGTGAGGTGATCGTGAGGTAAAAGGCGGTCTGCGCCCGGATCAAGGGATCCGCTGCCGGGACCTGTGCGATGGCCGCCAACAACGTCGCTTGCATGGCGGCCGGCATGGTGCCGTGCAGCAGCAGATTGTTGAGCTCGCCGACCAGCGCTGTCGGATTTCCGGCGAGGCTTTGCAGCAACGCCCAGTTGGGCTGGGTGCCGGTGGCGCCCGGAAGCGTCGACAGGGGCGCGATCGTGCCGAAGGCCAAGGTGTTGGCAAAGTTGTAGCGGTTGATCGCGGTGCTGGCATTCTGCAAGGCATATTCGGGGCCTAGCAGATCCGTCCCTGGGACGACGTAATTGGGCGGGTAGAAGTTGAATACCGACGCGGCGTCGAATACATTCTGCCCCACATTCTTCGCCTGCTGCGTGAAGAAGACGCCATCCGAAGTGGCGCCCAGCGCGCGCGCGGCCGCAGTCAGAAAAAGTACCGGCTCGCGCAGCTTGCCGTAGCTCGGATCGGTCTTCACGTCGCCGCGCGCTTCGGGGTCGGTGAGAATGGCCGTGATGACTGCCTTCAAGTTTCCCCTTACCCCCGACCCGTCGTTGTCGAACACGGCACTGACGCGCGCGACATATTGCGGCGACGGGTTGCTGGTTACCAGTTTTTCGATCAGCTGCTGGCCGATGAATGGACCGACATTGGGGTGCTGCGACAGGTTTTGCATGGCGAAGGCCAAGTCGCTCGGCATGGTTTTGCCTGCGCCGTCAACGGTGTCTTCGAGCAGCGTTTTGGTACCAAAGTCGTGATTCGCCGGCACGGCGACCATGTCGCCGAGGAAGTTCTTCGGATTGTGGTTGCCCTGCTTGGCCCCGGGCGGCAGCGGATAGGTCCAGCCGGTAAAAAGTGCGGCAAAATTGGCCACCGTGTCTTGCGTATAGGTCGGGATGGGCGCGCCCTGGGCGTCGAGCAGCAGCGAGCCGTCGTCGTTGAGCTCCCACACTCCGATCGAGAACAGCTGCATCACCTCGCGCGCGTAGTTCTCATTGGGTAGTACCGAACCCTCCGCCTTGTCGTTGTCGACCATGTTCAAGTAGTTGCCCATCACCGAGGACAGCGTGACGTTGGTCAACAAATCCTGGAAGTTACCGAATGCGTTGTCCAGAAGCATCTGCTGGTACGCCGCCATTCCGTAGGCGAAATTGACTTCGACCCCGGACGTCACAAAGATCTGCGACAGCGCAAAAGCCACGCGCTGGCGCAGCTGATCGGGCTTCGTCAGGGCGTTGACGAAGAACGCGTTCTGCACCAGGAACATCGAGTAGTTGTCGCGCAGACAGTTGGGGTCGCTGCTGGTTGCGCAGAAGGTGGTGGGGTCGGCTGGGGCATAAGGTAGGGCGGGATAGTGCGCTTCCGGGGCGGCGAACTGTTCGTTGAGCCAGCCCTGGAGGCCCTCCGCCTGCACGTGCGCGACCAGAGCATCGGTCGGTCCGAAGGTCGTCTGCTCCAGAAGGCGCGTCGCGTCCGCCTGATCCATGAGCGGCGCCGCGGCAAAGCTCGCCATCGGCAGCAGGGCCAGAGACCCGAGGGCGATCGCGCCGCGCCAGTTTGAGCGTCGCAGTCGATGCGCGGGTCTTGGCGCTGGATTGGCGCAGCGAAGGCGTTGCTGCAGTTGCTGACGTAGCATTCATAGGCGAACCTCCCTTATGCGCGGTCGGGGTCGCGACCTCTATCGGCGTCGTCCGCTTGCAGGCGGATCGACACCGCGCTGCGGTCGCGCCACGGCGGTGGCATGCCCCGCGTGACCGATGCCCGGCGTGTAGTTGCCTCAACGGCGCAACCGGCGCTGCGGATGACAACGGTATTTGTAAGAATGTGTAAGATGTATCGAGATTTTTCTGTCCGACCTACGCGCCGCCGCGAACAGGGGAGGCGAGCCGAAAGGCCAGGCCTTAGCCAAGCGATGGTTGCCACATGAACGAGACGGCGGAAGCGGGCGGTGCCGCGTGCGGTCCCTGGGCACCCGGGGTCGAGTCACCGGTGCCGGAGCACCTGCGGCACCAGTGCACGATTTTTCGCTCCGAGAATTCGACCACCAGCTGGGCCAGCGCGCGCGAGTTGCGCGATCTCACCGGCTTGGAAGCGAGCGACCTGGCTGCGTTGCGGCCCCAGCGCCTCGCTCTGCACGAATTGTTGATCCGTGTCACCGCCGATTATTCGGTACCCGATGGACCGCGCATCGAGGATCTCGGCATCAACTTTCGCCGCATCGTCAGCCGCGTGCTTACGCAGTATGTCGAACCGGAGATGAACACCATCGTCTCTTCCTGCGCCGGGATCCGGCGCGGCCTGGCGGCGATAATCGAGGCCGAGTTGACGGCGTTGGCGAGCCGGCCGGCGCAGGCCGCCACGCCTGCGTCCGGACAATCGCTCGGCGCACGGCTGGCGCGACTCGCCGGCCGACACGCGCAGCCCGCGGCTGCCGAACCGGCCTCCGACTGGGGGAGGCAATGCGTGGAAGCGTGGAAGGCCAAGGCGCAGGCGAGCGGTGACCCGCTGCACCGGGCCGCAGTCCACGCGCTCGCCCGCGTGGTCACAGCGCTGATCGTGCAGCACGGTCAAATCTGGGGAAGCCACGAGCTCATCGCCTCGATCGCGACCGATCTTGCATGGAACGATTTCGGCAGTGAGCAGATCGGCCGGCAGATCGAGCCCTGTCTCGCGATGGCAGCCGCGACAGAAGGCTATCGCTTGCTGCCGCCGCAGGCGCAGCCCGTGGTCATGAACACCAAGGGTCCCTCCGCGTCCGGCAAGAGCACCTTAAGGCCGCTGCAAAGAGCCCTCGTTAGCGCTCTGGGCGTAAGCTGGGGCGATTTCGCGGTCATCAGCCCCGACATCTGGCGCAAGCAACTGCTCGATTACGGCTCGCTCGGGTCCGACTACAAGTACGGCGGCCCTTTCACCGGGGACGAGGTGCGGATCGTCGACCATAAGCTCGACCGGTACATGGCGCGGAAGGGCGAGCGCGGCAGCGTTTCACACCTGCTGATCGATCGTTTTCGTTTTGACAGCTTCGCTCCCGACTCGGACGAGGCAGGCAGTAACCTGCTCACGCGATTCGGGCATATCGTCTACCTGTTCTTCCTGCTGACCCCGCCCGAATCGCTCGTCGTGCGCGCCTGGAACCGTGGCCTGGAGGTCGGCCGATACAAGGCGGTCGACGACACGCTCGCGCACGCGGTCGAGGCGTACCGGGGCATGCCGCAACTGTTCTTCACCTGGTCGCAGCGCAGCGACAAGCGGGTGCATTTCGAATTCCTCGACAACAGCGTGCAGTTGGGCGAACGGCCACGAACGGTCGCCTTCGGCTGGAACGAGGAGTTCAACGTGTTCGACGTCGGAGGCATGCTTGACGTCGAACGCTACCAGCGCGTCAATGTCGACGCCACCGTGCCGAAGCAGCTTTTCCCCGAGGGCACAGCGCTTGCGGCGCAGCAGAACACGGGTTTCCTGCGCCAATGCGTAGAACGGTGTCGAGGCATCAACTTCGCCGACCAGGCGAGCGGCCGCATTTACCTGCGCGTCGCCTCCGGGAAGCCGGTCTGGGTCGACCCGGACGCACTCGCCCAGGCTGTGTCCGACCCCGATACGCACGGCGCCTTGAGCGCCACCGTTCCGGGGGCGCTCGACCGATCATGGGGCCGCCCCGATCGACCCTGCCACGTGATAGACACCTTGGGCGGTAGGCCCCTTCACACCCTTGGCAGCTGGGGAAGCGACCAAGCTTAAGCCCTGCCACGCCTCCGCGCCCAGGGCGGAAGGGGAACCTGGAGATCGCTGTCGCGGCTGTTACGGAAAGCTCCTAACGTGGCAAAAGCCTATACCGGCAACCGATCAGCTCCCACAGTCGCCAACCGATTGTCGTATACAATAGTTTCCCATTAAAGCGGACCCCAGGGCGCGTTGCAGCCGTAAAAAAGCGCTAAATTCGCTGCCCAACGCCCCCCTAGCGCGATGCTTTGGCCATTCTGTCGTGGCGGCGCGGTCGGCATCGATCAAGGGGAGCGAGCGAGGACCCGCAGTACGACCAACCCGTGCCGCGCGGAAAGCTCGGCCGGCGAGGTAGGTGTCGTAGACAATCTCGCACAAAACATCGGGGGCCGGCGAAGGGTACCGGGAACGTTCTAACCGTTTGTTCCGCGAGCGGTACCTCATATCAGGCCGCTTTGCTTGTCGCGCGTGGCCAACATACCA
This sequence comes from uncultured beta proteobacterium, assembly GCA_963711235.1. Taxonomy (GTDB): domain Bacteria; phylum Pseudomonadota; class Gammaproteobacteria; order Burkholderiales; family Casimicrobiaceae; genus PALSA-1003. Next base: position 35,721 of record CAVQDI010000001.1, read on the forward strand.
TCCGATCGTCTGCAAGGGGAATCTCATGAACCAGCCGGGCGGCGCAACCCAGACCGCGTTCCACGCCACAGCCGCATGCTTTTTTTCCGCCCCTGCACCCGAATCGGAGCAGCGCGAAGCGGGTGAGCGGCAGCCATTCATGCAGACATTAGCGCGTTGACGGACGGCCCGGGAATTATCACCATGGCCTATCCCCTGTCGCAGCCCTGCCGGCGTTGGCTTGCGACGCTGCTCTCGGCGCTGATCGCCTACGGGCCGTTGCTCACACCGGCGTACGCTGCGGGCCTGACCCCACTCGCCAACGAGCCCATCGGCATTCAGAACCTCGCCCCGCCCAATATCGTCCTCACGATCGACGACTCGTCGTCGATGCTCTCCGACTGGCTGCCCGAGGCCGTCGCCCGCGACGACTACAACATCAACGCCTTTTGTCGGGATGGCGTCGGCGCGATGACGTCGGTCTGCGGAAGCCCGGGCGGCGCCAGCGACTTCCACATCCTCGGCGGCGCAACGGACCAGTACTTCTCTCCGGGCTGGACGGCGCAGCAATTCGCCTACCCCTTTCCGCAAACCACGGGAAACACCGGCATCGCCCCCGGGATCCCCTACAGCGCCAGCGGACCGGGTGCCGGCTGTTATGCCGGCGCGACGCCGACGTGCTATCACGGGGTCGACCCGGTCAATTTGCCGGGCGGTGTAACCCAGCCCAACGGCATCGGCAACTTCCCCGTCAACGACCCCAACGACCCGACGAGCCCGCCGGGCGGCTGGCCGCTGGGCGCGCAGCCGTACCCCTACTGGCAGCTGTGGCCGGCGCCGGTGCACAACGCGGCCGTCAATGCGCTCTACTACAACCCGCAGCTGACCTACGATCCGCCGGTCGACTCCACGGGTGCCAGCTACCCGCAGATGAATGCCGCCAACACGGCAACGTGGACGCAGGTGCCGGCCGACCCCTGGGCGGTGACCGTCATCAACATCGACCTGACGGCCCTGGTGACCGTCGGCGTGTGGTGCAACTCCGACTGGTCGATGGGCGCCGTGCAGGTGGTGAGCGGCGAGCTCACGATCGACCCCACGCAGTGCCGCCGCAACGGTACCGCCGCGCCGTCGATCGGCAGCGGCGGAGCAACCGATGGCCAGGACTACACCTATCCGTGGGCGCCGCCGGGGTTCACCGTCAGCGCCTCGACCGGCGACACCTTCCTCGGCAACGGCAGCAATCCCTATACCCGCGCGACGTCGACCCCGCTCACCTATGCGGCGCAAAAGGTCAGCATCGATCCGACGACGTTTGCCGCGGACCCCGTTGCGGGCAACAACAACCTCTATACAACGGCCCTCTGGGCCACGCAGACGGGTCCGACCGCGGGCTCCCAGGACGCGAAGTATTTCTACGAAAACGAGAACATCCTCTGGTGCGACCCGACGAGCCCGTCCTGGCCGCAAACCGGACCGCTGGAGACGCAATTCTGCTCCAATCTCGTCCTCCAGACCTGTGGCGGAGCCAGCACAGGGGCCTGCGGCGGTGGCGCTCCGCCGACTTGCAACGGCTTCGTTGGCGCGGCGTGCAATGGCGGGGCTCCCCCCAACTGCGTCGGCTACGTGCCCCCGCAGTGCACAGGGCGTTGCCGGGCCCGCTTGCAATGGCTACGTGCCCGGCGCGTGCAATAACGTCAAGCCCCCGCAATGCAATACGAGTCCGCAGACTTGCAGCGGAACCTCACAAGCCTGCAACCTTTCGTCCCAGACGTGCAGCGGCCCATTCACTCAGGTTTGCAACCTGCCGGGCACGCAGACCTGCACGACGCCGCCCTGCACGACCACCTACAACCCGCCGGGCTGCAACCTGCTCCCGCCCGACCCGGAGAATCCCTGCGTCCCTGTACCGATGTGTCCGCCCCCGGTCTGCACGCCCAACCCGGGGACGTGCAACCTCACCGGGGGGACATGTACCGATTCGTCGCAGTGTCCCCCTCAACCCGGCCGGTGCAGCGTCAGCGCCACAAGCTGCATGAGCCCGAGTGACTGTGTCCAGATCGGGCACTGCAGCAGCGACGGGCTGTCGTGCACCACCGCGAGCAACTGCGCGCTCCTCGGCGGCACCTGCAGCGTCACCGAGCGCGGCCTGTAACGGCACCACCAATCCGTGCGCCCCGTCTGGCACCTGCGTCACGCCTTCGGCTACGCAGTGCACGTCCAACGCGCAGTGTTCGCAGACGCCGGGCACGTGCAACAACCCGGCCGGCTTGTCCTGTCCTGGCCGACAGCACCTGTACGAGCGTGAACGGTACGTGCGCGAACCCGCCGGGGACCCCTTGCCAGATGGCGTCGCAGTGTACGCAGACGGCGGGCAGCGGCCACTGCACTGTCGGCGGCGCGGCCTGTACGCTCGACGCCGATTGCCCGTCGCAGAATGGCACCTGCGTAACCCCCGCCGCTCAGGCGTGCAGTCCAATACTTCCAGCTTGCCAACCCACCCCGGGCGTGTGCAACACCAGCGGTGCGGCCTGTAACCCGGGTCCGGCATGCAACAACACCACCGGCACCTGCGTGACGCCGGCCGCCCAGTCCTGCCCCAACGGACCGACGGATTGTCAGCCAACGCCGGGCGCGTGCAACAACCCGGCCGGCTTGTCCTGTCTGGCTGACAGCACGTGCACGAGCGTGAGCCGGTACGTGCAGCGTCCAGACGACCCAGATGTGCTCAGTTCCCGGCTTTGATTTCCCAGAATGTCCGATGGCTCGGCACCTGCACGATCACGGGCGCGCAATGTATTTTCTATAACGGTGTTAGCTTCAATTTCTTCTGCCCATCCCTGCCCGGCCCGCTGTCTCCCAGCGCGGCGACCTGCAGCACCGGCGGGGTCGGTGGCGTGGCGACGGCGGACCTGCGCCAGGACGCGGAGAACAACGGCGTCGTGTGCCGGCGCAACAACAAGACGTATGCGCCGGTGGGCAGCGTTCCCGCTGTTACCGCCGGCGCGTACAACTATCCGTACAACTACGGAACCCCTGGCAACAACTACACCACGCCGATCACCGGCGGCAGCGGTGACGACGCCTGCATGTCTACGCCGCACTTCGTCAGCGTTCCGCGCCACTACTGGAATACGTCGGTTGAGTGGTGCACTGCGGCGATCACATCGGCCGGCGACAAGTGGCTGGGTTACGGCACCGATGTGGGCGGGACCTGCCAGGCCGGCTATGACTCGACGCACATCTATCCGCGCTTCTACCAGTTCGGCACGGCGAGTTACAGCGCCGCCGGTGGCAACTATACCAATGCGGCGTTCCAGCGCGTCGATCTCGACATCAGCCAGCGGCCGACGGCGAACTACACGACCACCTGGATCGACGCGTCCGGCCAGCCGCAGACGATCACGCGCAACTTCGACCAGGAAATGACCAATTACGCCAACTGGTACGCCTATTACCGGACGCGCGTCCAGGCGGTGAAGACGGTCACCTCGCTGGTGTTCAACCAGCTCGACAACACCTACAACGTCGGCTTCGACACCCTGTCGAATGGCTTGCAAACCGCCACGTCGCAGTCGGATCCGGCGACCTTCGTCAACGTCGCGCCCTTCAATGCGGCGCAGAAGGCGGCGTGGTTCCAGCAGCTGTTCGGCATCACCATCCCGCTGCGACTGGAGACCCCGACCATCGATGCGATCCAGCGCATCGGCGACTACTTCCTGAATGGCACGAGCGCGGACCTTGCCGGCGCGACCAATCCGATCATCCTGTCGTGCCAGAAGAACTGGCATATCCTGTTCACGGACGGGTTCCAGAACCAGAGCGACATCCCGACGCCACCTCGTGGGCGACCAGGACCTCACCGTCCCGGTCTACCCCGACTTCGGCACGAACCCGATTACCGGCCTCGTTCCCGGCAACCCGTGGCCGCACCCGTACCAGGAGGATCCGAGCAATACCGACGCGAACGGCCAGGCCGACTACGCGATGTACTACTGGGTGACCGACATGCGTACCGGCGGGGCGGATCCCACGGCGCCGAACAACGTCCCGACCTCGAGCACCGATCCGGCGGACTGGCAGCACCTGAATTTCGCCGCGCTGGCGCTCGGCACGCACGGCAAGCTCAATGCGACCACTCCGTCGCTCACCCTGAACCAGCTCGCCGCGGGTACGCTGCTATGGCCAGCGGTAATTGACCAGCACGGAGCCACGGACGTCTTGCATCCGGACAGCTCCGGCGTCGACGACCTGTGGCACGCCGCGGTCAACGGCCGCGGGCAATTCGTGAACGCGGCGTCGGCAGCCCAGCTGCAGCTCGGCATGGGGCAGATCCTGCAGAACATCACCAACCAGGAAGGCTCGCGCGCGGCAGCCGGCTTCTCGAGCAATTCGATCTCGGCGACGAACAACAGCATCTACGAGGTGAACTTCCAGCCCGGCTGGGGCGGTGACGTGGTCAAGGTACTGGTCGACCCGGTCACCGGTTTGCACGGGGCGCCGGTCTGGGATGCGGCGGTGCAGCTCGGATCGCAGCTGTTGATCGCCGCGCCGGGCGACACGCCCTGGTTCACCAACCGCAAGATCTTCACCGTCAACAATGCCAACCAGCCGGTGCCGTTCCTGTGGGCGAACCTGGCGGCCGCGGAACAGAATTCGCTCGCGCCGGGACTGCCGGCGACCGGACAGGCGGTGCTGGCTTACCTGCGCGGGGATCCGACCAACGAAGGCATCTCGCTCGGGCAGTTCCGGGTGCGCGCCACCATCGCCTCGGGCGAGGACTTCCTGGGCGACATCGTCAACTCCTCCGCGGTCTATGTCGGGCCGCCGAACGCCAATTACCTGGACAGCAACGACCCCGGCTACTCGACCTTCATCGCGAGCCATGCCGGACGTCCCGCAATGGTCTACTACGGCGCCAACGACGGCATGCTCCACGCGGTCAGCGACGCCACCGGCAACGAAGCATGGGCCTTCATGCCGCACGACCTGTACCGGCCGGACCCCACCGGGGTGGGCGCCCTGTCCTACCAGGACGGTGCCCTGCCGCCGTTCCGGCACCATTACTATGTCGATTCGACGCCGCGGGTGATCGACGCCGACTTTGGCGGCGGGAACTGGCACTCCCTGCTCGTCGGCGGCCTCGGCAAGGGCGGCAGGTCGTACTACGCGCTCGATGTCACCAACCCGGCGTCGGTCATCGACGAGACCACGGCGGCCAGCCAGTACCTGTGGACGTTCACCGATGCTGACATGGGCTATAGCTACATGCAGCCGATCGTGGCGAAGACGCGCGCGTTCGGCGGCGCCTGGCTCGTCATCGTCTCGGCGGGTTACAACAACCCGAGCGGCGTGGGCAAGATCTACTTCATCAATGCCGCAGACGGGACGCTGCTCTATACCATGACCACGGGCTTCGGCGATCCTGCCAATCCGTCCGGCCTTGCCCAGGTTGCCGGCTACACCGAGGACTTTCACAACCAGCTCGTCGACCAGATCTACGGCGGCGACCTGTACGGGAACTTCTGGCGCTTCGACGTCATGGATCCGAACCCGGGCAACTGGACCGTGGCGAAACTGGCCTCTCTGACCGACCCGTCAGGCACCCCGCAGCCGGTTACCACGACCCCGAATATCGAAGTCGATGCCGTCAACGGGATCGACCGCTGGGTCTTCGTCGGGACCGGCCGGCTGCTCGATCCCACCGACCTTACCAACCCGTCGATCGCCAATCAGATCCAGACGCTGTACGCGATCCGCGATGGGACCGAGATCACGCCGTTGCCCATCACCAGCGTGCTGCAGCCGCGTACGAGCATGGTGCAGCTGACCGACAGGGTCAACGGCGTGGCCAGCAAGCCGCAATTCGGCTGGTACGACGACCTGCCGGCCGGGCAGCGGATCGTCACCCCGCCGCAGGCGGCGATCTCGCTGGTTGCCTACGCGGGCACCGAGGCCCAGACCGACCCCTGCCTCACCGGTCAGCCGGCAATGCTCTACGTGCGCAACTTCTCCTACGGCGCATCGCTGCTCACCGATCTCAGCGGCACCCCGATTGTGGGCCTGACGGAGGCGTCCGGCGCGGTCGGGATGGGCATCTTCTCCTTCCCGGGCAGTGGCGGCCCCGGCACCGCCTCGGGCACCCTCGACATCCGCATCGGTGTCACCGCGGGCACGACCGGTGACGTGACCTTCTTCAAGGTGAACGTGAACTTCCCGTTCTCCGCGCACCGCATGTCGTGGCGTCTGCTCGGACAATAGACGGTCGCGATCGACACAACGACCGTCTCGGGTGCGCAAGCTCGCGGCGGCCCCTCCAGACCCGCAGCCGGCGTTTGAGTTTTGGCCTCGCGGCCCCAAGATCCGGCAGCGCACCCTCCTCGCCCGCCGTCGATGCGCTGTGGGCGACACCGCAAGGATTGACGAGAACGCACGCTGAGCCCTAATCAAGGTGCCCTGACGCAGGCAGTCATCGCTCCGAATCGAGCACGCGCCCCGTCTTCTTGATGCGGCCTGCGCGCCCGGATTCGGTTTCCGAGCGCACCACGCCGGCCTGGCGTTGATTATTTTGGGGACGTTGGGCGGCTTGCGCCAGAGCCTATTCGGCCCCTTCTCGAATCTCGCCCCGCTCCGCCCCGATGACCTCCGACCTGCGCCAGATTATCGAAGGGGTATTGCTCGTCTTCGCCGCACTCTTCCCGATCGTTAACCCGTTAGGTGGAGCCCCGATCTTCCTTGCCATGACCTCCGACTATTCGCCGCCCGAGCGTGCGATGCTGGCGTGGGGGGTAACCGTCAACGCATTTATCCTCCTGCTCGTATCGGTGGCCACCGGGACATACGTGCTGGAGTTCTTCGGGCTGTCGGTGCCGGTCGTCCAAGTCGGAGGCGGACTCGTGGTCAGCATGCTGGGTTGGCGGCTTCTTCAGGATCCGGGCGCGCTTGACCGGGCGGCACCTGGAAACGCGCCTGCAAGGCGCAGCATCGCGTTCTACCCCCTGACGATGCCACTCACCGTCGGGCCTGGCTCGATCTCGGTGGCCATAACCATTGGCGCCAATCATCCCCACAGTGTGCGCTCCTTGCTCATCAACGGCCCAGCCATCCTGATCGGTGTCACTCTCGTGGCGGCCACGGTGTTGGTAGCGTATCGCTATGCGGACCGGCTCGGTCGCATGATCGGCGAAACGGGGATGAACGTGCTGTTGCGACTGACCGCATTCATCCTGCTCTGCATCGGCGTGCAGATCGTCTGGAATGGCGCGAGCGCGCTGCTGCGCACCTTGCCGGGCTGAGCACCGGGCTCGTACCGACCCCGCGCCGCAAGTACGCGGTATGATTCCACGATAGCACGCGACTCGCATGTCCTGGATAAACGTCACCTATCGCATCAGCGCAGCGCGCGATCAGCTCGAAGGCATCGCGCGGGCGCTGGCGCTCGAGCAGAGCGTCGAGGTGCCCGCAGGGGTCGTGACCGACCCGTTCATCGCCGAGAACATCATGGGTCGCGTGGTGGAGGTTCATGCAGCAGAGGACGACGGACCGCACGAGGTGGTGATCGGACTGGCCACCGCGACCACGGGTCTGGATGTGGCACAGACCGTGAACATGCTGTTTGGAAACAGCTCGCTGCACGCCCATGTGGAGCTGGTCGACGTCGATTTCCCGCCGGGGTTTCTTGCGCACTTTTCCGGGCCGAGGTTTGGCATCGAAGGCATCCGCCGCATACTTCAGTCAGGACGTCGACCGCTCACCTGCGCCGCGCTCAAGCCGCAGGGATTGTCGACTGAGGCGCTTGCCAGCCTTGCCTACACGCTGGCATGCAGCGGCATCGACATCGTCAAGGACGATCATGGGCTCGCCGACCAGTCCTACTCACCGTTTCCGCAACGCGTTGCCGCCTGCCAGCGCGCGATCGCCCGCGCGAGTCGGGAAACGGGGCGCGCATGCCTCTACGCGCCGAGTCTCGTCGGCTCGCCCGGTGCGCTGGTCGCGCAAGCCCAGATCGCGCGCGAGGCAGGCGTCGGCGCCGTCCTGTTGGCGCCCGCACTGGTCGGCATGCCGGTGTTCCACGAACTCATTGCGCTGCATGTCGATGTCCCGGTTATCGCGCACCCTGCGTATGCCGGCGCCGTTCGGGTCGCCCCGGCGCTCCTGCTCGGAAAACTATTCCGCTGGCTGGGCGCGGATGCCGTGATCTTTCCCAACTTCGGCGGCCGCTTTGCGTATTCGCGCGAAGACTGTGCGGGCATCGCGAACAACGCTCGCGGTGCCTGGGCCGGGTATGCGACGACACTGCCGGTTCCGGCGGGGGGGTTGACGACGGATCGCGTGACCGAGCTGGTCGGATTCTACGGCCCGGACGTGATGCTGCTCATCGGCGGCGCGCTGCTCATGCCGGCCGAAAGACTCTCCGAGCGGACCCGCAACTTCGTCGCCGCCGTCAAAACCGGGCATGCCGCGTACGTCGCGACGTGCGGTGCCGCGACGGGCTGACCGATCGACAGGAGCAGTGGCTATGGATACACCCGTGTTTCGCGCCCAATCGGCCCCGATGCGCTGGCAGGGCGTCGCCGTAGCCGAGTACAAACGTGAACACGAGGCGCCGTTTCGCGATGTCACGCGCCAGGTCCTGTTCGACCACCCACAGCTCTCCTGCCAGCTGCGCTATTTCGAGGTGGCGCCGGGGGGTCATACGACGCTGGAACGACACGAGCATGTGCATGCGGTCGTCATCGCGCGCGGCCGCGGCCGCTGCCTGATTGGCGATCGCCTGTACGAGGTCGCCGAGCATGATCTTGTGCACGTCCCGCCGCTAACGTGGCATCAATTCCAGGCCGACAAGAATGTGCCGCTTGGATTTCTGTGCATGGTCAACGCCGTGCGTGATCGGCCCCAGCTGCCCACGGGCGAAGATCTCGCGCGCTTGCGCGCCAATCCTCTCCTAGCAGCCTTCATTGCCGAAGGATCCGCGGTTTGCGGCCCCTTGCCCGGTTAATCAGTTTCCGTAGCGCAGCAAGCATCCACCTGTTAGACTTCGGGTCGTGGACAATCGAGCCATGCCGTCGAACCCATGATTCTTATAAGGAAATGAGCCATCGAAATCCTCGAGTGCTTAAAGAAATACGGTCAGCGGCTCGATTTGGAGATCGCCAAAGAGGTCGGGGTGCCGCTTGCAACGGTCCGCCTGCGCCTTGCCGGCCTGGCCGCTGCGGGTGAAATCACGACGTGCAGTTTGACCCGCTTCGAACATGGCAAGCGCATTGACGCGTGGCAGTGCCGCGTCTCGGGTTACGTCCCTCCTCGAGCCCCCGGTCGAAAGGCAAAGGCACCGGCTTAGCCCGTTGGTTGCTTGAGGCCACCTGCATCGGTTGGTCGACGCGGACCGATCCGCTCGAACGCAGTTCGGCAGGGTGTGGTGTAAGCGCCATCCGTGCCGGCACGGAAACGCCGTCGCGACAACCGGCATTTCAACCTTCCTGGCCTGACAGAGAATGGCTTCCCCTTTATCGTTGCCGGGAGTGCACGATGACTGAAGTCCCCGCGACCGCGCCGGACAAGCGCGGCATCTGGGTGCGCGGCCTGCTCATGATCCTGATGGCCATCGCCTTCCAGATTTCCGGAACACTGCTCGCCCTGGGCGCCGTCGTCCAGTTCGTGCTGGCGCTGATGAGCGAAACCCCCAACGCGCGGCTGACCGCCTTCGGCCGGGGCCTTGGGCTGTATCTGAGCCAGATCGCGGGCTTTGTCACCTTCGCGTCGGAGGAAGCGCCGTTCCCTTTCAGCGCGTGGCCGTCGGGACATTGAGAATCGGCCTCTTTTCACGCCATTTATTTAAATCAAGCTGTTGCAACACACGCCACGTTTCAAGGGCAACGGTACAAAGCCTAGAACCAGCCGCAGGAAGGCACAACAAGTTACGCAATAGCTACGCTGCTAACTGTCGCGTACGCACTCGAATCCCGCCCGGGCGTGAATCCGGGGGACGCGATCAGCGTCGTTCTGACCTGCGATCCGGTAACAATTCCGCCGAGCACTTCAGACTCCTTCTACAGCCCTACTGCAAGAGCACACAGTCTTTTAGCGGTACGGACTGCGGAACCCCTTGGGATACATGGATGAGCGTAACCGCCAGTTTGGATGGCTTCACCTGGCAAAATGATCTAGCCGGCGCATATGAAAACTCAAGCTCACAAGTAATCCGTGACGGCGACCCCTATGGCGCCTCTTGTTATCTTGACTGGTACGAACCATTCGACGTGGTGCAATGGTCTGACGCTAACGCGGACCAGTACCGTGTAGCGAGTTGGTACATCTACGTAAGCAACTCTACCGATAGCCTAGCTCTCTCGAACGGCAAGTCTTTCCCGCAATCCATCGACCTATCCAAGGGCACACAAGTGGGCTTCTTTGGAGTCCCAAGACCCGGGAACGGCACCTCAGAGCGTCGATTTTGTTCTCACTGCAATTGACGTTCCCGTCTCGGTTCCCGAACCCGCGACGCTCGGACTGATTGGCGTCGCCCTCGCAGGACTTGGCTTCTCGCGCCGCCGCAAGCTGAACTGATCGCTGCAACAGCGCATCCCGACCCCGCCCCCGAGGCGGGTTCATTTGTGAAACTTCTCCTAGCCGATGGAAGTGGGAGGCGCCAAGCGGGCCGCAAGGCGTCAGCCGATTAGCCTGCATGCGGCTGGCGACGATGAAAAGTGGGACATTCACCTCTCGCCAGCAGGGACGAGGTTCCATGATTGTGGTGTTCAACATTCGAATGCTGGTTTCTTGGCTATTTTCATCATGGCTGTCGAGAATCTTTACAGTTCCCATGTCATCTGTTAGGGGGGCGCAAGAAAATTATAGGTTTTTCATGCACATGCAACTTGGGCACGCTATGTGCATGATTAGGGTGGGAAGGCATGGCCGCACTGGGAACCGAAAAACGCGGCTCCATGTGAATTGAACCCCAACGAGGGAGAATCGAATGCTTGTCCGCCACAGGAAGACAAAAAACCTGGTGTCAGTCGTTGCTGTTTGCGTCGCCGGACTCTTTGCCATCGCCGGCCCGGCCCGCGCCACCCAGCTCCCCTACACCAGCTATAGCGTGACTAACGACCAAAGCGTCACGATTAGCGGCTCAGTCTCAGGGACCGTCGGGTCCGGCCAAATCGTGCTGATGGATGGCTCTAACAGCTACCCGACTTGGTGTATCGATATCTATCACACCCTGCTTGGCAGTGACACCAGCACTTACACCGAATACCCAACGTCGAGCAATACACCCGGCAACATGGGCGTCCCCGTGCCGCCGGGGCCGGGTACGGCGCTGACTGCCACGCAGATCGGCGAAATCGGAGCGTTGGCGGACTACGGCAATGCGCACATCGGCGACAACTTCAACGTCTCGTCGGGCGTGCAGATCGCGATCTGGGAGACTGAATACAGTCCCAGCGACACCTTCGTTGGCAGTGCCGGCGCCAACGCTGAGGCGGCCGCCCTCCTCGGGATGACCCTTACCCCCGACCCAAACTGGGCCCAGCTCGCCGACTATACCACCAACACCCAGGGCGTAGTTATTAGTGTTAATAACCAGAGCCTAGAGTTCAAGCCGCCTGCCGGGGTACCACCCCTCCCCGAGCCCGCCACCCTCGCGCTGCTCGGGATCGGCCTCGCCGGACTCGGCCTATCGCGTCGCCGCAAGTTGAACTGATCGCCACCGCCACACGCGACGACCCCGCCCGCGTGGCGGGGTTTTCGTTTCCTCGTCCACGAGCGCCAGGCACACAGCAATCAGCGGGGACGTGCGCTCAAGGGGATTTGCCCCGAAAGGCGGCCTCTATCTCGCAGTTCCGGCGGGAGCTCCCCCGCATTCGACACCCCGTCGGTACCCTCAAGGTGGGCCCCGGAGTTCTCGGCGTGCACTGTGATGAGGGTCCTCACGTGCTTACAATGCGCTTACACATCGTGTCGATCTTAGTGCGTGCCATCACTCCAGGTGGCACCCTCTACGAGGGTGTAAGGAATTCCCAGCAGAGTCATCGCCGCTTCCACCGCGATGGGACCAGAGGCTTGGGCACCGAACAGCGTTGCCACAGACATGTCACTTTCTCCTGCGCGCCGGCGCGCATTGAGCGTCACGGGAATCCACGTACCAGCACCTATGCGCCACGCGCGCGGCCAGATTGCCGAACGGATGCGGCAGGATAATCAGCTTGGGAACAGGCGAAACAGAGCGAACCATGCAAGCCCGAGCATTTCTTGCGAGCAACTAGTGGAGGTGCCCAATTAGCCGGGGAAGCAGACCGCAAGACCTTTACAAGGCGACCTGGCTCCGGCAAAGACGGTAGCGGAAGCTATCAAATGGCTCACCCCAGCATATCGGCCCAGATATCCTTCGCCCAGGTCATGGCGCGGGAGCCGTCCACTTCGGTTGCCTTGTCCGATAGCTCACCACCACCTTTCGCTTGCAGCATCGTTTTCTGTGCGGAATCGTAGACGTATCTGCCCGCGATGTGTCCCGCATTCCTGTCATCGACGAAGCTGTAGCAAGTACTTGCCAGAACCGGTTCCTGGTTGATCGGCCGATTCATGATCAGCGCGATTACCGCGGCGGCACAAACCCTCGCCTGCTGATTGGCCATCTGCCCTGATTTGGGCATGGCGGGTCCAGCCAATGTCGCATCACCCAGCACGTGCACTGCCGGCACGCGGGTCGACTCCATGGTCAGCCAGTCCACGCCGCACCATCGATTGTTGGCCGTGATCAGACCGAGCAATTCCGCAACCCTGCCCGCCTTTTGCGGCGGCACCACGTTGAGCACGTCGGCTTTCACATCCTCGAACTCCAGCTTTGCCGTCAGCGTCGCGGCATCGACGTCGACCAGCCCGCTGTTGGAGCGGTACTCGACGATGCCTTTGTACAAGTCGCTCCACGCTGCCACGAACAGCGCCTTTTCCGCTTGCACGTCTTCGTTCGCGTCGAGCACGAGGACCTTGGACTTCGGTTTGCTTTGCTTGAAGTAGAACGCGACCTGGCACGCGCGCTCATACGGAGCAGGCGTGCAGCGGTATGGCGTCAGCGGGGTATGAATGGCAAACACACCGCCGTCACGCATGGCCTCAAGCTGCTTGCGCAGCAGGGCGGTCTCGATGCCGGCTTTCCACGCATGGACGACCCGGGTCCTGGCATCGGGGCTGCCGAGCCCGGGGAGTTCCTCGTACATGAAGTCGATGCCAGGCGCGACGATCAGCCGGTCATAACGCAGCGTAGTGCCCGAGGCGAGGCGCACGGAACGATTGGTCGGATCGCCGGCGACTATTTCGTCGCGAACGAGCTTCAAACCGTACTTGCGAAGCCCGTCGTAACTGAGCGTAATGTCGCGCAGCGTCTTGCTGCCACCCAGCACAAGATTGCTGAGCGGGCAGGAAACAAAGTCTTCGTTTCGCTCAACCAGGGTTACCTCGATTTCCGGCGCCCACAGACGTATGTATTTTGCTGCGGTGGCACCTGCATAACCGGCACCGACCACCACCACGCGGCCCGCGATTTGACCACCTGAGACGCGTCCGGCTAACGCCGCAGCACCCGAGGTCGCAGCCAGCCCCTTGATGAATGTGCGCCGAGAGAACGCCACGCCAGTTCTTCCTCGAGATCCGAGCTGCGTCTAGACGAATTCTGAAAAGAACAAGAAAGCCCCGCACGACGGCGGGGCCTTTCGCACATCGTGCCCGCGCAATTCAGACAAGCTTCACGTTCTTCAGCGGCAAGCTGCGCACCGGCTTGCCGGTTGCGGCATGGATGGCGTTCATCACAGCGGGCGACACAACGCAGATTGTCGGTTCGCCTACGCCACCCCAGAAATCATAGGTCGGGACGATTACGGTTTCGACTTTCGGCATTTCCGCCAGCTGCATGATCGGGTACGTGTTGAAGTTCTGCTCCGCGATGCGTCCATTGTTCACGGTGCATTCGCCGTACATCAGCGCGGTGAGACCGAATGCGACCGAGCCTTCGACCTGCGCCGCGATCTGGCCGGGGTTCACCGGATGTCCGCAATTGATCGCCATCACCATGCGATGCACCTTGAGCTTGCCCTCGGGGCCCAGCGAAACCTCTGCCACAGCCGCCGAGTAGCTGCCATAGCCCATGAACTGCGCGATGCCGCGGTGCACGCCGGCAGGCAGCGGTTTGCCATAATCAGCCTTCTCCGCCGCGGCGTTGAGCAGCGCAAGATGTCGCGGATGATCGCGCATGAGCGCACGGCGAAACTCAAGCGGATCGGTGCCGCCCGCGCGTGCCATTTCGTCGATGAAGCACTCCATGTACACGGCATTCTGGTTGGTGTTGACGCCGCGCCACGGCCCGACTGGAACATGCGTGTTGCGCATCGCATATTCGAGCAGGAAATTCGGAAATGTATAGCCGAGCTGCGCATCTCCGGCCTTCTCGTAATAGCCTTGCATTTGCCGATCGTCTTTGCCATCCACGACCGACGAGGGATTGAGATACGCGTTGATCGACTGCCCCGATACGCGCACGTGCAGTCCGAGGGGCTTCCCGCTCGCGTCGAGCCCCGCAACCATCCGGCATTGTGAGATCGGCCGATAGAAGTCGTGTGTCATGTCTTCTTCCCGGCTCCAGATCAGCTTGATCGGCACATCGGGAAACTGCTTGGCGATGGCAGTCGCCTGGCGCACGAAATCCTGCGTTCCGCCACGGCGGCCGAAGCCACCGCCCAGATCGAGTCGATATACCTCGCACTGGTCGAGCTTCAATCCCGATTCCTCCGCCAGCGCGGCAAGCGACGCCTCCGCGTTTTGCGTTGGAACCCACACTTCGGCCCGAGTGGATGACACTTTCGCGGTCGCGTTCATCGGCTCCATGGTCGCGTGGGCAAGGAACGGTGTGCTGTAGACGGCCTCGACCTTCTTCGCTGCGCCCTCGATCGCCTTGAGCGCGTCGCCCTCCTTGCGGGAGACAAATGCGCTCTCCGCGGTCAGCCCCTCCTTGAGACGTTCCGCGATGGTCGCACTCGATTGCGACGCACCGGCACCCTCGTCCCAGACGATCGGCAGCGCCTCAAGCGCGGTCTTGGCATGCCACCACGTGTCGGCGACGACGGCGACGGTGTTGTCGTTTACCCTTACCACCCGACGCACTCCCGGCATGTGCGACACTTTCGCATCGTCGTAGCTCACGAGCCTGCCACCGAACACCGGGCAAGCCTTGGTCGCAGCGTTGAGCATGCCGGGCAGCTTCACGTCGATCGCGTAGATCTTGCTGCCGTTGAGCTTGTCGGCTGTATCCAGCCTTTTCAGCGGCTTACCCGCGATCTTCCACTGCTTCGGATCCTTGAGCTTGATGCTTTTCGGGTCGGGCGGGGTGAGTCGGGCCGCCGCCGAGGCAACCTTGCCATAGGTCGTCTGGCGCTTCGACGCCGCGTGCGTAATCACGCCGTCGGACGCGCTGACCTCGTCGAGCGGAACCTGCCATCCGTCGGCCGCCGCTTGCCGAAGCATGATGCGGGCGGCCGCCCCGCCACGGCGGACATAGTCCTGCGAGGTGCGTATGCCGCGGCTGCCACCGGTTCCCATCTCGCCCCACACGCGCTTGCGCGCCAGGTTCTGGCCGGCGGTCGGAGATTCCGTTGTCACGTTCTTCCAATCGCACTCGAGTTCCTCCGCGACCAGTTGCGCCAGGCCGGTGAGTGTGCCCTGCCCCATCTCCGAGCGCGCGATGCGGATTACGCAGGTTTCGTCGGGCTTGACGAGGACCCAGGCGTTGATCTCGCCAATGTCGGCCGCGGGAAGCGCGCCCTGCGCCGCCACCGGCGCCGCGCCGAATGGGAGATACAGTCCCAATGCCAGCCCGCCGCCCGCGGCAGCCGAGCCGACAACGAACTTGCGCCGCGACGGATTCGTCAGCTCGGTCGCGCGGATCGTCTTTTTCATGGCATCTCCTACCGTCTACGCTTCGGATCCGGTGACTGCGGGGACATCCGCTCGGCTGCTCTTGGTGCCGGCCGCAACGTGCACGGCTTCCCGGATACGCGCATAGGTGCCGCAACGACAAATGTTGGTCATCGCCTCGTCGATATCGGTGTCGCTGGGGTTCGGCTTGTGCTTGAGCAACGCCGCCGCCGCCATGATCTGCCCCGACTGGCAATAGCCACACTGGGGAACGTCGAGCGAAGCCCAGGCCTTCTGCACCGGATGCGAGCTGGTGGCCGATAGGCCCTCGATTGTGACGATCTTGTCGCTTGCCTTGATTGCGCTGACGGGAACCGAGCACGAGCGCGCGACTTCGCCGTTGATGTGCACCGAGCAGGCACCGCATTGCGCGATGCCACAACCGTACTTCGTTCCGGTAAGTCCGACTTGCTCGCGAATGACCCACAACAGGGGGGTATCGGCCTCCACGCTGACGTCGCGGACTTGGCCGTTGATATCGAGCTTCATGCATTGCCTCCAGCGGATGTGTTGGCGATGATTCGCGTGCGCAGCGCTGGCTCTGACGAAGAACCCGCGAACACTGCGTGCTCTGACCTCAAAAGCTTACCCCAACGCAACGCCAGGCAGCAATCACGTTTCGCCAGCGATCGTTAGCGGCTAATATGCCGGAATGGAAGAGCAACGCTCCTCGCGAGGGGCGCCGCGCCGGACCGACGAATCGCGCGCAATGACAGGCAAGCGCCTTGTTCACACTGCCTTGCTGCTGCTCGGCACGACGGTCGCCGCTGCAGGCTTGCCGGCAACGGAACCGATGAACGCGGCCGCGCGCGCAAGGTTGATCCCTCTCCACGTGGTGGACGACGGCGTCCCCGAGCCGCTTGCCGGTGCCTCCGGCGATGCCGGCCGTGGACGGGCTTTGGTGCTCGCCCGCGACGCGGCCAACTGCACCCTGTGCCATGCCCTATCCGATCCGGCGATTGGCTTTTTTTCCGGCAATCTCGGCCCGCCGCTCGACGGCGTCGGACGCAAGCTATCTCTTGCCCAGCTTCGGCTGCGGGTGGCCGACAATCTCCGGCTCAATGCCGCCACGATCATGCCCAGCTACTACCGCATCGATGGTCTCGATCGCGTCGCCGCCGCCTATCGTGGCAAACCGATCCTGACGGGCCAGGAAATCGAAGACATCATTGCCTATCTCGCAACCCTGAAATGATTGGCAACAAAAATGTCCGGTCTCGGCCGGGGATTTCCCGGCGCCGCCTGCTGCAAGGCGTCGGTGCGCTCATGCTCGCAGCCCGAATGCCTGCGGCACGGGCCGAGCCTCCGCCCATCCCGGCATTGGAGTCGTTCCTGGCCGGGCGATCGCCGCGCTGGGAGCGCCTGCACCTCGAGCTGCCTGCGCTCGCCGACAACGGGCAGGCGGTGCCCATGCGCCTGTCGCTGCCCGGTCCGTTCGCATCCGGTTCGGCGTTGCAGGCGATTCATCTGTTCTCGGAAAAAAATCCGGTGCCGGAAATGGCGGTGTTCGAATTCCCGTCACCGCCGGCGAAGGTCGAGGTCGAATCGCGCGTTCGCCTGGCCGGAGCACAGTACGTGGTCGCAGTCGCCGTCATGAGCGATGGCGTGCTGTACGCCGACGCCGTCGAGGTCCTGGTGACTATCGCCGGCTGCCTGGACGCGAGTTGAGTGGCGGCGATGGCCGATTCGCGAATCAGCGTCCCCCCCGAAAATCAGCGTGGTGAGCCTTTCGAGGTGCGCATCACGATCCGCCATCCCATGGAGACGGGCTATCGTACCGACGCTTCCGGCAAGCCGATCCCGCGCAACGTGATCCGCCGTTTCACATGCCACTATAACGGCGAGCCCGTATTCGCCGTACGCATGGGCTCCGGCATCGCCGCCAACCCGTATTTGCGCTTCTTCGTGACCGCCCGCGAATCGGGCTCCCTGGATTTCGAGTGGATCGACGATGCGGGCGAGCACACCACCGCGCAGGCGTCGGTCAGGGTCGTCTAGTGCGGCGCCGTTGGCCGTTTCTGACTGCGGCGGCGGCCGTGCTCGCCTTGGGTACCGCCCAAGCACAGCAACGCGCGCTGCCGCTTGATGCCCTGCGCTCGGGCATCGAGTTTGCAGGATCCGATGTGCGCGCCATGCAAGCCGACGATGCCGCAAACCCGGGCTTTCTCTGGGTCGAGCGCGGTGAAAAGCTGTGGCGCGATGCCTCCCGATCGAAAAGCTGCGCCGACTGTCATGGTGATGCCGGCGCCTCGATGCGCGCCGTCGCCACACGTTACCCGGCCTATGACCAGGCGAGCGCCGGGGTCATGGATCTCGAGGGGCGCATCAACGCATGTCGGGTCGGTCACCAGAAACAGGCGCCGCTGGAACGCGAATCCGACGACCTGCTGGGGCTCACGGCGTACGTCGCCTACCAGTCGCGTGGGTTGCCGATGGCGGTGACGATCGACGCAGCGGAGCGCAGCACGTTCGAGCGCGGGCGGACGTTCTTCTATGCCCGGCACGGACAGATGAATCTGGCGTGCGCGCAATGCCACGAACAGAACTGGGGCAAGCGGTTGTATGCCGAAACGCTGAGCCAGGGCCACGGCAACGCTTTTCCGGCATACAAGCTTGAATGGCAGACGATGGGCTCGCTGCAGCGACGAATTCGCGCTTGCCTGTTCGGCGTCCGCGCCGAAATGCCGCCCGCGGGCGCGCCCGAACTCACCGACGTGGAACTCTTTCTCGCCTGGCGCGCGCAGGGCCTGCCCATCGAGGCGCCCGGCGTGCGGCGCTAGCTATCCCTAATTCACATTCGTTGGCGTTCGGAGCATCGCCGACTGGATATCACGTGCGCATAGCGGCCCGGATGCCGTGCGTCCGCACCGCATCCGGGCAAAACTCGATCGCTAGGCTTTCAGCTGGTCGCGAATCGGTAACTGCCGTATGCGCGTACCCGTCGCCGCAAAGATCGCATTGCACAAGGCGGGGGGAACGGGCGGTACGCCCGGCTCGCCCACCCCGCCCAGTGGCTTGGCGTAATCGCCGGGAACGATATGAACCCGGATCAGGCGCGGCGCCGCGGGCATGCGTGTCACCTCGTAGTTATGGAAATTATCCTGTTGCGCACGGCCGGCCTTGAAGCTGATCTCTCCCAGCATTGCCAGGCTCACGCCCATGACGCAGGCCCCCTGCATTTGTGCGATCACCCGTTCAGGATTGACGCATGCGCCGCAGTCGACTGCGATATCGACACGTGGAATCGTCAAGTCGCCTTTGGCGTCAACCACAACCTCCACGACGGCAGCGACGTAGCTCACGAAACTGTAATGCGCGGCGATGCCGAGCCCGCTTCCCTTGGGCAGCGATCTGCCCCAGCCCGCCTGGCTTGCTGCAAGTTCCGTGACGCGGCGCAGGCGGCCCGTATCGACCGGGTAGCGCTCGGGCGATTCGCCATGGTTCCACGTATCACCCAGCATCAGCGGCGAAACCACCCGGGCGGGGCCGATCACCTCCAGCAGATAGTCCTTTGGATCGCGCCCTGCCGCGGCGGCCAGCTCGCCGACAAACGACTGCACCGCGAACGCATGGGGAATATTCGAAACCGAACGGAACCAGCCGATGCGGGTATGAGCGACAGCTTCCGGATTCTCGATGCGGATGTTGGGAATAGCAAAAGGCACGTTGATGACGCCCATGCCGAGCTCCCAATTCGCCTCCTGGTTGGCGCCCGCTTCAAAGGTCGACACGATCGTCGGGGCGACGGTGCGATGCAACCACGCGACCGGCCGTCCTTGGGCATCGACACCGGCTTCCAGGTGCTCAACGGATACCGTATGGAAATAGTCGTTGTGCAAATCGTCTTCACGCGTCCAGACCACCTTGACCGGCTTGCCGTCCATCGCCTTGGACAGAATTGCCGCCTCGACCCCGTAGTCGGGCTTGGACTTGCGTCCGAATCCCCCACCGAGCAACGTGACGTGCACTGTGACATCCGCAGACGACATGCCGAGGCGCTTGGCGACCAGGTCGCGTGCCGCCTGGGGTGACTGGAAGCAGCCCCAGACCTCGCACTTGCCCTGCACAATGCGCGCGCTTGCAGCAGGAGGCTCCATCGAGGCATGGGCAAGATGCGGTAGGTAATACTGCGCCTCGATGCGGCGCGCGGCTGCCGCCGCCGCAGCCGTGAAGTCGCCGTCGTTGCGCACGACCTTGCCCGGCTTGCGTGCCGCCTCCTCGAGCGTCGCCCGGTAGGCGACCGAGTCGTAGTCGGCATTCGGACCGTCGTCCCAGACGATCTTCAGCGCCTTGCGTCCCTGCATCGCGGCCCAGGTATTGCGCGCGATGACCGCGATCCCGCCCAACGGATTGAAGTAGGGAGGGGCCGGAGTGGGCTCGATTGCCACGACGCGCACGACGCCCGGTACCTTGAGTGCGTCGGCAGCGTCGTAACTTTTGACCTTGCCGCCATACACCTGGGGCCGCGCCACGACCGCATAGAGCATGCCCGCAACGCGGGTATCCATGCCGTATTGCGCCTTGCCGGTGACGATGTCATGCGCATCGAGAAGCTTTAGCTTGCCCGTGCCGATGTAGCGAAATTGCGCCGGATCCTTGAGCCGAATCGCATCGTCGGAGGGTACCGGCAGGCGTGCGGCCTCCTTGGCCAGCGCTCCGTAGCCAAGGCGCCGGCCGGTTGCAACGTGCACCACCTCGCTGTTTTTTGCCTGCACTTCGCCGACCGGCACCTTCCAGCGTGCGGCAGCCGCCGCTTCCAGCATTTGCCGCGCCGCCGCGCCGCAACGGCGCATGGGCATGAAGAAATGCCGCGTGCTGCGCGAGCCATCGGTGTCCTGATTGCCGTAGCGCAACTCGTCGCCAGGGGCCTGTACGACGCGCACCCGAGTCCAGTCGGCTTCCAACTCGTCGGCGACGATGATCGGCATTCCGGTGCGTACGCCCTGCCCCATTTCCGAGCGATGGCAGACGATGCTGACGATGCCGTCTTCCCCGATCGCAACGAAAATCAGCGGGTTGTCCACCCAGCCGTGTGGCATACCATCGGCCCCATACTTGGGCGGATCAGCCGCGCGCACGGCCGCGGGCAAGCCCACCACGAGCACCAATCCGCCGAGCGCGGACGCGCCGCGGAGAAAACGGCGACGGCTTACGTTGGCAATCACCAAAGGCGTGTCGGGCGATGCTCCGTTGGCGGCCATACCCATGAACAAGTCGCGTGGCGCATTCATGCTGGCTCTCCTTGCTCACCGGCCGCGTGCTTGACCGCGGCACGGATGCGCCCGTAGGTTCCGCAGCGGCAGATGTTGCCGGTCATTGCGTCGTCAATGTCGGCATCGGTGGGTTTCGGCTTGCGTTTTAGCAGCGCTGTCGCAGACATGATCTGCCCAGCCTGACAATATCCGCATTGCGGAACGCCCAGCTCGATCCATGCAGCCTGCACGGTCTGGCCGACCTTGTCTGCGCCGATCGCTTCGATGGTTACAACCTTCTTGCCAGCGAGCGTGGAAATCGGGGTCACGCACGCACGTCCCGGCAGGCCATCGATATGCACCGTGCAGGCACCACAGAGCGCCATGCCGCAGCCGAACTTGGTTCCGGTAAGACCCAGCTCGTCGCGCAACACCCACAGCAGCGGGGTGTCCCCAGGTAGATTGACGTCGTGCTGCTTACCGTTGATGGTGAGCTTAGTCATTATCATCCTCCTCAGACGCACAAGATTTTCGCTCTTGCTGGCGAAGGCGAGCGTTTTCGCTCCCTGCGTAAAAGCATACGCCGGTTGCGGCGGACGCGGAACAGCACTCGGAAGCAGCGATGCCCTCCGCGTGGCGAGGGTCTAGAAAAGCGCTTTCGGCCGCATGTCCGCACCGGCCCTGTCGCCAGGGCTTCCGCATGGAAACATGCTCCCTGACCCGGGGCAACGGGCTTGTTCCGTCCCAGGCGCAGTCAAGTCGACGTCAGATCCAGCGGCAGCGTGCGCAAGCGCTTGCCAGTCAGCGCAGCGACCGCGTTGGCGATCGCCGGCGCGATTGCCGGGACGCCGGGTTCGCCCAGGCCCGTGGGTGGGTCGCTGCTCGGCACGAAATACACGGCTACCGGCGGCGCGTCGGTGATGCGCGGCGGAGGATAGTCGGTGAACTGGGATTGCTGTACCACGCCATCCTTTAGCGTGATCTCGAAGCCGGGCAGCGTCATGCCGAGGCCGAACACGGCACCACCCTGGATTTGCGCCTCGGCAGCAGAGGGGTTGACGACCTGGTTGGCATGAACACCGGCGGTCACCTGATGCACCTTGGGCCGACCTCCGTCGATGGATACGTCGACCACATAGGCGACGACCGACCCAAATGACTCGTGAACCGCGACGCCCCACGCGTGGCCGGCGGGCAGCGGCTTGCCGTATCCCGACTTGTCCACCGCGAGCCGAAGTGCCGCGATGTGACGCGCGTGCGTTTTTGCATCCAGCCGCGCCAACCGCCACGCCACCGGGTCCGTTCCGCTGGTGTGCGCAACTTCGTCAACCATTGTCTCCATTACAAATGCAGTGTGGGTATGGCCGACCGACCGCCACCACAGCACCGGCACCGCCACGTCGGGGTGGGTGACTCGCAGCCGCATTGGCACGGCGTAGTCGTTCTCCGCTACGCCTTCGATCATCGTTTCGTCGACGCCGTCCTTGACCATGAAGGCCTCGAATGGCGTGCCCTTCAAAATGGATTGGCCAATGATTACGTGATTCCAGGCAATGACTTGGCCCTTCGCGTCAAGTGCCACGTCGACGTGGTGCAGGTGGGCGGGACGATAGTAGCCGCCCTTGATGTCGTCTTCGCGGCTCCACATCACCTTCAGCGCGCCTGCCTGTGCGCCCTGCCGCTCGCCCCAGACTTTGGCGATGGTGGCGCCCTCGCGCAGGTAGTCGGAGGTCGGGACCGCGCGCCGGCCGAAGCCGCCGCCAGCGGGCAGCGTAATGAGGCTCACCTGCTCGGGCTTGAAGCCCAGCGTCTGTGCGATCGCGTTCTGGTCGATCGTCTGGAACTGAGTGCCCGCCCAGACCGTGACCCGATCCGCCTTGACCTCGAAAGTCCCGTTCAACGGCTCCATCGGAGCATGGGCCAAATAGGGGAACCGATATTCGCCGCCCACATGCTTGGCCGCGCCGCCAGCCGCGCTTACGTCGCCCTTTACAGCCGTGAATTGTGGATTCTTCGCCGCTTCGCGGTAAGAGGCGAACAAGGCATCGCTGCTCACCGTGCCGCCCACACCAGGTTTCCACTTTACTTGCAGCAAGGCGCGCGCTTGCTTCGCGGGCCAGTAGCCATCGGCGACGACGGCCACACCAGTGCCCCCACGGTCGGTGGCGACCTGGAACACGTCACGCACACCTTTCACGGCCTTGGCCCGGTCTGCGTCGAAGCTTTCCACCTGGCCTCCAAAGGTCGGTGCGCGCAGCAGCACCGCCACCGCCATCCCGGGCGGGTGCATATCGATACCGTAATTCTTCTTGCCCGTGGCACCGGCGACAGCGTCGATGCGCGGCTGGCCCTTGCCGATGATCCGGTAGTCCGACGGCGGCTTCAAGACTACCTGGTCGGGTACCGGCTGCTTTGCGGCGCCGGCTGCCAGCGACGCATAGGTGGCGCCGCGCGTGCCGGAACGTACCATGCCGGCACCCGTTGTGCAGGTCGATACAGGAACCTGCCATTGCTCGGCCGCGGCGGCGACGAGCATAGTGCGCATGGCCGCGCCAATTTCACGGTATTGCACCCAGGAATGCGCCACGCCGGTCGACCCACCGGTCATCTGGATGCCGAAAAACCGATCCTTGTAGGCATCGCCGGCCGGGGCGAGGCTCGCTCTCACCTGGCTCCAGTCGACGTCCAGCTCTTCTGCAAGCAGCATGGGCAGAGCGGTCAGTGCGCCTTGGCCGAAGTCGAGCCGGTTGACTTGGATCTCGACCGTATTGTCCGGATTGATTGTGACGAAGGCGCTCGGATCGGCGGGCTTTTTCTTCGCCGCGGGCGGCACTGTTTCATCTGCGCCTAGCGCTGCCGGCGCCATCCAAGCGAAAGTCAGACCACCACCGGCGAGTGCGGTGAGTTTGAGGAAATCGCGACGATGCAGCGTCCCTGCGGCGTGCGCAGTGAGGGCTTGTCCGGAAAGGCGCTTTACGACCAATGCGAGGTTCATTTTGCGCTCCTCAGGCCAAAGCCTTGGCGGCGTCATAAATTGCGGCCCGTATGCGCTGGTAGGTGCCACAGCGACAGATGTTACCGGCCATCGCGGCGTCGATTTCGGCGTCGCTCGGCATCTTGTTGCCTTGCAGCAAACCGGTCGCGCTCATGATTTGACCGCTCTGGCAGTAGCCGCATTGCGCCACGTCGCGCGTGATCCACGCGGCCTGCACCGCCTTGCCGACGCGGTCGTTCGCGATTCCCTCGATCGTGGTGATCTTCTGACCGACCGCAGCCGATATCGGTGTCACGCAGGAGCGCGTAGGCTGGCCGTTGAGGTGAATCGTGCAGGCACCGCATGCGGCAACGCCGCACCCAAACTTGGTGCCGGTCATGCCCAGCGTGTCGCGCAGCACCCAGAGGATCGGCGTGGACGGGTCAGCGTCGACCTCGAAGGTCTGGCCATTGATGTTCAGTGTCGTCATGTTTCGCACCGTGGATCAGTAGGTTCGGGACGGCCCGGCGTCGCGCTGCTGCGTTGCAATTCCCCTGTACCCAAACGCCGAGATGGATAGCACCGTGTCTTGCGAAAGACGGAAGTCCGGTTACCGGCCGTAGCGACCGTGCAGGATACAGATGGCTCGGCAGGCAATCCCCACACCGGCGAAGAAGCAGGCAAACCCAATGCCCGAGCAGAAATACTGGCTCAAATCTTTCTGACTTTCAATGGCCCGCAATCGCTACAAACGATCACGGCTGGAATTGTAGGTATTCCGGAGCGAGGTCCAACGTGCGGCGCAGGAGAGTAAGGCCCGCATGGCTGCAAGCCGCCTGTAGCTTGGCTCGCCGGGCAAGGCTCGAAGCCGGGGCCTGCAGATGGCGGAGCGGAGCGGAAAGCATTCGGAACAATAACTTAGCTTCAATCTGTGCTGCAGCTGGCCCGATCTCGGGTCTCCCGCCAGCCCGGCCGGCGTGCCCGCCGCGCGTCAATGGAGTAGCACCGGGCACGCGGCCCCGAGACGCAACACGCCATCCCGAGTAGTAAAGAGGATACAGCGGCAGACTTTAAGCAACACTTAAGATGCCGCGTCGCGCATTGCCTGTGCAGGCGCCATGTCGGCAAAAATCGTCACCCTGCCGCTTCCTGGATCCACTATGGTGCGGTTTTGTAGGACGTACTCCTACCGTTATCCACACTCAAGCGAAGCCAAACTTGCTTAAGCACGCGCTGACCCATTGAGGAGATTGTTCCAGTCGGGGTCGGCGACCTGCGCGTGCTTGCGCAGGCGTGCCTGCGCTTGACGACGAGTGCCTCTATTGCCTCGGCTACGCGCTAGAACAATTACGCGGCACGTTTTTCTGCCAAGGATGTTCGCGGAGTTCGAGCTCAACATCCCTTCGCGCGTCGACAAGGGCGAGCCGCTGACCGGCGAGGCGCTTACCAATACCTGCTGCGACACCCTGAAGCGCTACCACGGCGCCGAATATGGTGGGGTCGTCCGGAAGGAGTAAGCTCTGTCTAGCTGTTCAGGAGAATATGCCTCTAGCATTGTCGTAGAGAGGACCCGGACGAAACACACCCCCGCCAAGCGGAACTGTGTTCATTCGGGATAGCGGGCGGAACATTCATTCCGGACGAGTGATGACTAGACCTAGTGTTCGTTATTTTGCCTATGGCTCCAATATGCTGACGTCTCGGCTGCGGGAGCGGGTACCCTCTGCCGCGGCGATCGGCATCGGCCAGCTTTTGGGACATGCGCTTCGGTGGGACAAACGCAGTTGGCGGGACGGGTCGGGCAAATGCGACGCTGAGGCAACCGACCGTCAGGAGGATGTCGTTTGGGGGGTCTTATTCGCGCTTGACCCAGAAGAGAAGTCGGCCCTCGACAATGCCGAGGGACTCGGCGCTGGCTACATGGAGAAGACGGTGCAAGTATTGACCGAGGCTGGGTCAGTCACCGCCGTCACGTACTGTGCAACCGACAAAGACGCATCGCTTCGCCCCTACCACTGGTACAAAGCGTTGGTCATTTCCGGTGCGCGCGAGCATGGCTTGCCACCAAGCTATCGCAGCCGTCTCGAGCTTGTGGTCACCGTTTCGGATCCCAATCCTGCGCGGGCCAGCACGCACACGGAGCTGTTAGCGGGCCACTGACGCGCATACTGTCCGACACGCGCAAATAACCAATCTCAGCCAAGCGCTGATTTGGCGGCAAGCGCCGTGCCCCTACGCTAGCAAATTGCCTGGCTTGCGGCCGCGATGTCAGCAAAATCAAGGTCGAGCAAGTCTTCTTCTGCGCGGTCCCGGGCTGAGTGTCGAAATGCGACCTTGCCGAGCGTCATTGTCATGGCGGCACATTATGCCGCGACATCGATGAGGAGACGAGCATGCAATACCTGCTGATGATCTACGGAAACGAGTCCGCCATGATGAACGCGCCCAAGGAGGCGTCGAGCCAGATGCTGACCGCCTACACGGCCTACACGGAGGCAATCAAGAAAGCCGGCGTGCTGGTCGGCAGCAACCGCCTGCGCCCCACGTCGGAGGCGACCACGGTGCGAGCTCCGAACGGCAAGAAGAATGTCGTAGACGGGCCATTCGCCGAGACCAAAGAGCAACTTGGCGGTTACTACCTCATCGAGGCGCCGGATCTCGACGCTGCGCTCTCGTGGGCCGCGCGCTGCCCCGGCGCGCAGCACGGCGCCATCGAGGTGCGCCCCATCTGGGCGATGTAGCAAAGACCGCGGAGGCGGTGGCGCGCTCGAGCTACGGCAAGCTCGTTGCGTTTCTCGCCGCGCGCACGCGCGATGTCGCGGGAGCTGAAGACGCGCTCGCCGAAGCCTTCGCGGCTGCGCTCGCCGATTGGCCGCGCAGCGGCATCCCGCGCGTGCCCGAGGCGTGGCTCCTGACGGTGGCCAGGCGCAAGCTCCTTGATACCGCGAGGCGCCGGCGAACCGGCGAGGAGGCGATTCCGACGCTGGAGCTTCTCGCGAACCAAATCGAGGACGAGGAGAGCGTGGCGGCGATTCCTGACGATCGTCTGCGACTCATGTTCGCCTGCGCGCACCCGGCGCTCGATGCCGGCGTGCGCGCACCGCTCATCCTGCAGGTGGTGCTCGGATTCGACGCCGCGACGATCGCTTCTGCGTTCCTGGTGGCGCCGGCCACGATGAGCCAGCGTCTCGTGCGCGCGAAGAGCCGCATCCGTCAGGCGGGAATTCCATTCCGCGTGCCGGAGCAGCACGAGCTCGCCGAGCGCCTCGACGCGGTGCTCGAGGCGATCTACGCGATCTACGCCGAAGGGTGGTCCGATCCCGCCGGCACGCAGGCGCGCAACCGCGGATTGGCGGAAGAAGCGATCTGGCTCGGACGCCTTGTAGCGTCGCTACTGCCGCAGGAACCCGAGGCCCTGGGACTGCTCGCGCTGATGCTGCACGCCGAGGCGCGACGCGATGCGCGGCGCGATGCCTATGGAGGATTCGTGCCGCTCGCCGCGCAAGACCCGGCGCGTTGGGACGCCGTCCTCATCGACGAGGCCGAGGCGCTGCTCCTTTCGGCGAGCCGCTTGGGCGCGCATGGCCGCTTCCAGCTCGAAGCCGCGGTGCAGTCGGCGCATGCGGCACGGCGCCTCACCGGCGTGACGGACTGGGAGGCGATCGTCGCGCTCTACGATGCGCTGCTTGCGATGACGGGATCGGTGGTGGTGGCAATCAATCGCGCCGTTGCACTCAGTGAACAGTTGGGTGGCGCGCATGGCGCGGCCGAGGGACTTGCGGCGCTCGATGCGCTGAAGGACGATTCCCAGCTTGCCGATTATCAACCCTACTGGGCCGCGAGCGCAGCGCTGTTGGCGCGTACCGGCAACGCGCAAGCGGTCACCGAAGCCTACCAACGCGCCATCGGCCTCGAATCGGATCCAGCGGTACGGCGCTTCCTGCAGGCAGAGCTCTCGCGCAACAATCGATTAAGCTGATGCTGCATGCCGATTGGGTCGCTGCAGCTGAGGAGATCGCCGCCGCACGCTGCACCCCAGAGTAATAGATCCTGCCGGAGAGCGGCGGATCAAGTAGACCAGCCAGTGGGTGCGATCGCCATGAACCAAGCAGGATGGTTCCCCCGACCGGGGCTCGAACCCGGGACCTGCGGATTGGCAGACCGGTGCAGAAAGCCTTTAGAACAATAACCTAGCTAATTTGCGGAGCAAGCTACGGCCAACGTTGTTCGCCGCCGAGATCAATCGTCTCATTTCGCCAAGACCGGATTGTCCGGTCCCATCACTTCGGGCAGTCCTTCATACATTCGGCACTTTGTACGTCGGGACGCGGGTCACCCATGAAGCCATCGCGATTGGGCATCTTCAATTCAGTCAAGAGCTTGGCATCAATGACGGCGGTATCAGGGACCAGACCATTCAGAAAAAGCAGGTACCCGGACACTGCGTAGACGTCTTCGTTCGACAGTGACTGAGGCGCATTGAGCGGCATTGCGCGCCGAACGTAATCGAACAGTGTCGTTGCATACGGCCAGTAGCTGCCGATGGTTTTGATCGGCTTCGGGGTCGACAGCGTCCCCATCCCGCCGACCAATTTGTCTCCCATGCCGCCCTCACCGTTGGGACCATGACAGGCGGCGCACTGCGAGTTGTAGAGCTCGCGTCCACGCGCCACACTGCCACTCCCCGAGGGAAGATTCCTACCGTCCGGGCTAACATCGATATTCCACCCGGCGATCTCCGTCGACGTCGCCGGGCGGCCGAAACCGTAGTGGGTTTGGCCCCAGCAAAGGTTGGCTAAACACAAAGGACGCTGCGCATGCGAAAAGTGCTCCGCAAAGGCGCTCCCGTGCAAACCCGGGTTTAATTGTTCGCATTGGACACTTCGCCGCTGGCCGCCACGCGCCACGGTTGCACCGCATTGTTGTGATAAAACGAATTGTCGCCTCGCTCGTTGAGAAGTTCTGCGAAAGTCGGCTGGACGTAACCCGTTTCATCGACTGCACGACTCTGGATCACCGTGGGCTTGCCGTCCCATTGCCATGGATAGCGGAAGCGCGTTAGGGCCCGAGTTAGCACCGGTTCCTGCAGCGCCGCCTCGGCCCAATTCTTCCCGCCATCGACGGAAACATCGACCCGAATGATCTTGCCGTGGCCGCTCCAAGCAATGCCACGGATTTCGACGAAACCCGGACTGGGGATCTTTTGCTCGCCGGAAGGCGATGTAATGAGCGATTTCGCCTCCATGTAGAACGTGAACTCCCGCGCCTTGCCGCTGGGCAAGAGATCGGTGTATTTCGCGGTTTCCTCGCGTGAATAGACGGGCGCGTCAGTGACTTTGAGGCGGCGCAGCCATTTGACGTTCATGTTGCCCTCGAAACCCGGCACGAAGAGTCGTAGTGGATACCCCTGCTCCGGACGAAGCCGCTCACCGTTTTGACTGTAGACGACCAGCGCGTCGTCGAGACATTTGTCGATAGGGATGCTGCGTGTCATCGCAGCGGCGTCCGCGCCTTCAGCCATAACCCATTTTGCGCCAGCGGAGACTCCCGCTTCGTCCAATAACGTCTTGAGGGCGACGCCGGTCCACTCGCCACAGCTTACTAGCCCGACCAGATCGGACGCGGTCTTGCCATATGGTTTGGTGTAGACCGGATTACCCGAGCACTCGAGAAAGTAAATCTTGGACACCGAAGGAAAGCGCCGCAAATCCTCCACGGTGAAAACGAGCGGCGTCGTCACCATGCCGTGCAGCATGAGGCGATGTTGCGTTGGATCGATAACTGGCACGCCGCCATGATGGCGTTCGTAGAACAGCCCACTTGGCGTGATGATGCCGTCCAGAGCTCCCAATGGCGTGCGGCTCGTCGAGGAGATGTACTGCGCCTGATTTTTTGGGACGTTTCGAATTACCTTGCTTTCGAAGGGCGATGGTTCGCCGTAGAGCTTGGCGCCCACAGGGGCGCCCGGTGCCTTCATCGATTCAGGAATCGCCGGCGGCGATGGGGGGGCCGCGTTCGCCGCTAGCGGACTTTGTGCGAGCGCGCTGCCGGCACCTGCGCTAGCTGCGGCAAGCATCGCGCCGGTTGATCGAAGGAATTGGCGACGCGATGAAGAGTCCGCGCCAGATTCGACCTGCGGCTGCTCGTCAGAACTCAAGTCGCCTGATTCCGAAGCGCCGATAAATGCCTTGGTTGGATGAGCCATCGGGGACCCTCCGTTGAGAGACTCACGCTGCGCTTAAACCCGGCGCGGACGAGGAGGCCATTGTTTGCTTTCGGTCGCCAAGCTTTCACTTCACGACTGATTCGTGCAATCGACCGGCTTCGCGCGGCCTACGCGGCTGCCAGGTCGGTCACGGTCATTATACCGCCGCGCCTTTCCGGGCTGAATCGGATGATGATCGCCACCCCGATTGCTACAACCCCAGCGACCAGCGCGAGCGCATAGCTGTAGCTGTTGCCGGGCGCCTCGGCGAGCTTGGCTTGGAACGGTCCGTTGTACGAGGCGAGGAAATTGCCGATCTGGTAGACGAACCCTGGGAGTGTCGCCCGGACTGCGCCGGGAACAATCTCGTTCAGATGCGCCGGGATCACTCCCCACGCACCTTGCACTGCGATCTGCATGATGAACGCACCGACCGCAAGCATCACCGCGGTCGAACTGTATGCCCACAGCGGGATTGCCGGTAGCGCCAGGAGCGACGCGATCGTGATCGCGTTGATCCGCCCGATCTTCTCCGAAATGTACCCAAAGAAAAGGCCGCCGGCGATCGCCCCTAGGTTGGCGACGATCAGCACAAGGCTCACGGTGTGATGATCGAACTGGTGCTGCTTTTCGAGGAACACCGGGTACAGGTCTTGTGTGCCGTGGCTGAACAGGTTGAAAAACATCATCAGCACGATGGAGAACAGCGACACGCGCCAGTTGGCGCTAAGCGTGGCGATGAATCCGGGCTTGGGCTTCGTCTGTGCCTCGGCGAAGGCCGGCGACTCCGGAACGTGCGCGCGGATGTAAAGCACCACCAGCGCTGGCAGCAAGCTGAACAGGAACATTACGCGCCAGCCGACCGTGATGCCGAAAAAGGTCTCGCCGTAGAATATGCCAAAGACAATCGAGGCGAGCAGGAACCCGGTCGGATAGCCGCATTGCAGGATTCCGGAAATGAAACCGCGCGCCTGCGGAGGAATCGACTCCATAGTCAGCGACGCGCCCAGTCCCCATTCGCCACCCATCGCAATGCCGAATAGGGCGCGTAGGATTAGGAACACTGTAAGCGTCGGCGACAATGCGGCGGCGGCGCCCAGCACAGAGTAGCAGACGATGTCGAGCATCAGGATCGGCCTGCGGCCGAACCTGTCACCGAGCCGGCCGAAGATGAACGCGCCAATGAAGCGCATGGCGAGCGTCAGAAAGATCGCGTACGCGACATCGGGCACGCTGACGCCGAATTCCTTTGCGATCGC
The DNA here is from genome assembly GCA_963711235.1 of uncultured beta proteobacterium. GTDB lineage: Bacteria > Pseudomonadota > Gammaproteobacteria > Burkholderiales > Casimicrobiaceae > PALSA-1003. The sequence continues at coordinate 67,293 of CAVQDI010000001.1, forward strand.
TGGCAGCGTGAAAACGAGAATGAAGAAATCGAACGCGTCAAGCGTCCAACCCAGAAATGCCGCGATGACAACCTTCTTTTGCGGGGCCGTCAAGTGCATGATGTTCCTCCGAGCCAGCGATTATCGCACGATGCAATGTGTGCAGAAAAGGAGAGCCGCTCCAGGACTGACCGTTGCAGGCGTTGGCGACCGAAATGTCGCTTCGAGCGCAGGGACTACGAGCTGCCCGGTAGATGCATTGCGCATTTGCAGTGACTCTCTGACGATGCCTGTCACCCAGACAAACTTGCGCTCATAGTACGCTCAGCGCGCCGCTGCCGTGTCGGTCTGTTCGAAATTACCGCCGAGCGCGAGGTGCAGATTGACGCGCTGGGCAAGCTGCTCGCTTTGAACGTGCAGCCGCGACGTGCGTGCGCCATACAGTGCAAGCTGGCGTTGCTCGACCACGCGCAAATCGATCTTGCCGACCTTATACTGGATCTGCGCAAGGTCCAATGCACGCTCATTGTCCTTAACGTTTTGGACAAGGATCGCATCGCGGTCACGTAACGTGACTTCGGCCGACAGCGCACCCTCGACGTCGCTGAAAGCGCGCTGCGCGACCCGGGCGTAATCGGCGACCGCGAGTTTCTGTTCGGCGGTGCGAATCTCCACTTGCGCTTGCAGCGCGCCCCCCTGATACAGCGGCGCGACCAGATTTGCGCCCAGGCTCCACACCGGATTGCTGTGGTTCTGGAGTACGAAGAGCTCGCTCGACACGCTGCTGCCGCTGGCGGTCAGGCTGATGCGGGGAAGCTGCGCGGCCTTCGCCTCTTCCACCCGGTTGAACGCCGCAGCGACGCGCCGCTCCGCAGCGATGACGTCCGGACGGCGCTCGAGAAGCTCCGAGGGCAGGCCGACCGGTGCCGGTGCCGGCATGCTCGCCAGCTGCCCGGCCACCTCAACTTCCGCAGCCGGATACCGACCCAGGAGCGATTCGAGCGCCCGCAGCGCCTGCGCGCGCGAAAATTCGACCTGCCGCAGCGTGTCGCGATAGGTCCCGACATTGGCTCGCGCCTCGGCGACCGCTTGCTCGTCGCCCGCACCGATGCGTTGTCGCTCCTGGGCGAGACGCAGCAGTTCCTCCGCCGCGTGCAACACGTCCTGCGCGATCGCCCGTTGCAACCCGGCCTCGATGGCCAGGAAATAGCCTTTCGCGACGAGCGCAGCCAACGACTGCCGCGCGAACGCATAATCGGCATCAGCCGATGCGTATTGCGCCTGCGCCGCGGCCTGGCCGTAACGAATCCGGCCCCAGACGTCGAGCTCGAGCGAAGCGTTGAGGAAAACGCCCTGCAGGCCGGAGCCGTCGCCGCCGAGACTTGCCGCCGCCGTGAGCGAGCACGCCTACCGCCGGATAGAGCGATGCCTCCGCGACTTTCACATACCCTGCGGCCTGTTCGACACGCGCCGCCGCGATTTTGAGATCAGCGTTATACGTCAACGCTTCGTCGACTAACGCGACCAGCGCCGGGTCATCTGAACGAATCGAGCCAGCGATCGGCGACCGGTTGCGCCATCCCGCCCTCTGCTTTCCAGCCGGCGGGCACTGTCGTATGGACGAGCGCTTCGCGCTGGATATCCGCCGCCGGCGGCGGGTCCTTGATGGCGCAGCCCGCGATCACGCCCACTGCGCCCGACCGCCAGCGCCCAGCGACCCAGCGATGTGGCGCGCGTGCATCAGTGCAGCTTCAGGATGAGGTAGTTGGTGATCGACCCAACGCGAATGATCACTTTGCGCAGAATGTGGAGCGCGGCCAGCGTGATCGGTGTAGATCGCCGCGTCGCCGGACGGCGCCGGCGGCAAGGAAGAGATCGCGGTCCTGGTCCGCCACGTCGAGCTTGACGGGGAACCGGCCTGGAGCCGCAGGAAAGACGCCGGTCTGCGGCAGGATGCCCGACTGCGCGACCTGGCCCTGCCCCTGCGCCCAGACGATGGAATCAACCTTCGCCTTGATGATGCGGCCGGGGTAGGTAAGCAGGGCAATCTCCGCTTCGTTGCCCGGCTCGACCGCCCTCAGCTCGTTCTGGTAATAGAGCGCGATCACCTGGTAGCACCTCCTCGACAAAACTCATCGCCGGAGCCACCGGGAACGCGGTGACGAAAGACCCCGGCCGCAACTGCACGTTGATCGCGTAGCCGTTCGCCGGAGCGTAGACCGACGTCTGGTCGAGATCCCACTGCTTGTTGGCAACATCCCCCCGGCTCGCGTCGACCTGTGCCTTGGCCGTGGCGAGCTGCGCCCGCGCGCCGGCGACCGACGCCTGTTCGCCGTTCACCTGGCCCGACAGCCGTTGCGTAACCTGCGCCTCGTTGGCGGTGGCCGTCGCGAGCTGCGCCTCCAGCTCGGTCACGTTGGCCTCGGCCTGCTCCAGCGCAAATCGGTCGCCGGCGCCGGAGGCGACCAATTCCCGGTTTTGCTGCACCCGCAGCCGTGCCAGCTCGAGCCTGGGCTGCAGGGCACTGACCTGGCCGCTGGCCGCCTTCAATTGTTCGCGCAACTCGCGCGCACCGGCGGAAGCATCCGCCAGGTTGGCGCCGGCCTGGGCGAACTTGGCCTCGTCCGCCGCAAGCTTCGCCTTCGCAATATTGAGGTCGTTCTGATAGGGCGTCGGGTCGATGCGGAACAGAAGCTCACCCTTGTTGACCAGCCGGTTGGGCTCGACCGGCACCTCGAGCACGCGCCCCCGCACCTGCGGAATGATCTGCACGACATATTTCAGGACCCGCACATCGTTGGACGAGGGCGCCACCACGTTGAGCGTCAGGATCATGGCCGTCAGGCCGACGATCGGGATGATGACGACGGTCACTTGCGACGTCGTATTCCACGGCAGCCACTTCAGCTTGATGAAGATCAGCCAGACGAAGAACGCGTAGATCCCGAGTATCAGCAGATCCATTACGCGCTCTCCCGCCTTGGCCTCGGCCGTCGGTTCGACTGCCGCAGCGCGTCCAGCTCGCTGCGCAGCGCCTTGAGTTTCGCCGGAAGCGTGCCCTTCGCCGCCATCGCATCGAGTTCGTGCTGGAGATGGACGATCTCCTCACGCAAAAGCTCGCCCGCCTGCGCCTTGTCCGCCATCTCGAGGTAATAGTCGTCGTGCTTCTCGGTACCGTAGGCAAGCCGGTATCCGACAGGCTTGGTGTATGCCCATAACCACGCGAGCGGCCACAGCAGGCCGCCGAACAGCAGCGACAGCAGGCAAAGCGCGTGGATCGCGTCCTTCTGCGGATGGTGGCGCTTCTCGGCGATTTTTTCGGGAATGACGTGCACCATCCAGAACAGGACGATGAGAACGATCGGAACGACACACACAACGACCCACGAGATGACGCTCGCCGCCGTATCCAACGCCTCGCCGGAGAGGAACGATGCGGAGGCAGGCGCGGCCGGCGCCGCAAGCAACACAGCTGCGGCCAGCCGGGCCGTCGCGGCGCGAACCTTGGAAAAAGCCGACTGACGCATCGCGTCTCCTGTGATATCGCTCTTGTAATACCTTGGCGTCAACTTCAAGACCGTCGCGTCGGATGCGAAGTCAGCGGCTACGGTCTTCCCAGGAACAGATACCAGCTGCTGTTGCCGTCAACAGCCCGGCCGTAACCCAGATACAACGGGCCTATTGGCGTATCCGCTCCGAGAAACACGCTGCCCGACTTGAGCGTGCCCGTAAACGAGCCTGGGACCAGCGGAGGCCCATATTTCCCGAGCTCCAGCGAGAACCCGGCATAGACGCCTTCGAGCAGCTTCTGCCGCACGAACTTGTTATAGTAAACCAACCGGCCGAACGTAATCCTATCGGTAGCAATTGCGCCGGTCGGATAGCCGGATTGCTGCAGGAATCCACCCCACTCGAACAGGTCGTAGCGCGGAAGCGGCTCGCTGCCGAGCTTGCCGCCTGCCTTGAGCCCGACGCTCAGCGTGTTATCGCCGAAGGACCATGCGCCGACGCCGTCGGCGTCCCATTTGTTGTAGGCCTCGGAAGCGCCAAGCGCACTGCTCGAAGCAAATACATGCACCGAACCCGCCTCGCCGTTCCTGGGGAAGTTCGCGCTGTCGAGCTGATCGTACACCAGGCGTGAGGTAAATGCGCCCTGCCGGATGCGGCCCGCCGCCGGTGCCAGGTCCGGCGGCCCGGTATTGAGGCTTGCATCGAGGGTTCCTTCGAGTACGCCGATCCGGAACTCCCCGTAGCGCGTGAATTGGCTGCCAAAGTCGAGGACCGCGCGCGCGTAGCGCAGGTTGTAACTCGCGATGCGCTGATCGCCCTGAAACAGAAAGACGGTGTTGCGCTCGAATTCGACCCGCGGCGCGACGAAGAAGAACTGGCTCGGGTCCAACGGCTGATAGAATTCGCTCGTCAGCGCGGAGGTCTCGCCGAGCTGCAGATCGGTGCGCCACTCGGCACCCAGCGAATTGAGCCATGTCTGGCGATAGCTCGCGAGCAGATTGTAGTAAGCGTCGCCCTTGAAGTCATTGCTCAGTCCGAGCCCGAAGCGCAGGTAGTTCGGTCCCCATGACTTCTCGACCGCGTCGACCGCAAGCACGCGCTTGCCCGGCTCCTCGATGATGCGGTAGTTGACGTGCTCGAAGTCGCCGGTGCCGTAGAGCCGGCGCATGTCGGCGTCGAGCACGCTCGAGTCGATCGGCACGCCGGGCTTGGTTTCCATGATGGCCTGGGCCGTCTCGGGGTTGACCCGTTGCAGATTGAGGAAGCGGATCTCGTCCACCGGACGCGTGTCCGCCGCCGCGACGACGAGCTGGCGCGCGCGCAGGGCCGCGTACTGCGCTGGCGGCAGGCTCAGCTGCGCGAGACGCTCGGCCATCTTGCGCGCCGCGGCCTCGCCGATCGGAACCGTCTTGGCCAGATGGTCGAAGTCCGCGGCAGAGAAATCTCCCAGCTCGGGAACGATGAGGATATCGGTCGGTTTGAGCGTCGCCAGGGAGCGCTCGACATTCTGCTCGGTCAGGATGTTGATAACCTGCCCGCCCACGCCGAGAATCGAGTTGAGCTGGCTGCGCGGCGCCAGCGGCGTGCCGAGGTTGACGGCAATGACGATGTCTGCGCCCATCGCCCGCGCGACGTCGATCGGCAGGTTGTCGGTGAGCCCTCCGTCGACCAGAATCTTGCCGTCGAATTCCGCCGGCGCGATCGCGCCGGGGACCGACATGCTGGCGCGCATCACGTTGGCAAGTTCACCCTCGGAAAAAACCACCGTCTTGCCGGTGACCAGATCGGTGGCTACCGCGCGGAACGGAATCGGCAGCTCATCGAAATTGCGATAGCCCTTGGCCTTCGCAAGGTAGCGCAGCACCGTTTCCAGCTGGACCCCGGAGACGAAACCTTTGGGCAACTGCAATTCGCCCTCATTGAAGCCGATCTCCGGGCCGACGAGGTCGGTGCGGTCGTCGAGCTTGCGGCGGATGGATTGCTCCTGGCGCGGCGGCTTTTCCTTGAACAGCAGGGCGGTCGAAATGCGGTCGAGAATTGCCTCCATCTCCGCGACGCTCGTTCCCGTGGCGTAGGACGCCCCGACAAGCGGCGCCCATGCTGGTGCCCGCAATGCAGTCGATAGGCACCCGCATTTCCTCGAGCACCTTGAGCACGCCGACGTGCGCCGCCCCGCGTGCACCGCCACCGGACAGTACGAGGCAGATCTTGGGGTGCTGCGCTCCAAGCCCCGCTGCGCTTGGCTGTGCTACCCCATACCCGGGAACGCAGAGGTACAGCAGTACCAGCGCCGACAGCGCATAGGACCGTGCGCGCGAACTGATGTTCATCGATTCCAGCGCCTCGCGGGACATGCATGCAACGCCGCTCGTCCTTACGAGCACTCCCACCGCGGTGGACCGTTAAGCGCGCCGCTTTTGCGGTGTCCGCACCGACGCTGCCGCCGCGCGCGAAATGCTGCATTGAGACGACGCGCCCGGCGAGCACCCTACTTCATCCCAGTGGACGGCTCGACCGAGATGGCCATCGCCTCGGTGTACGTAGCGTCGACCTGGTCACCGACGCTGACGAGCTTGAATTGCTCCGGATCGGAAAGCTTGAGGTCGACCGTGTGTTTCGGCCCGCGCAGCGTCACCGTTTGCGTTGCGGGATCGACCGCCACGACATCGGCGGTCACATGCACCTGTCGGCCGACTCCCGCAGCGGGCTTTTCGCCCGGCTTCGCCTTGGCGCCCATCATGCTGTCGGTCCGCGCCACGATGGCCTTGCCGCCTTTCTTCAGCTCAAGCGTCAGCGCCTCGACATAGCGCACGGCAACCAGATCGCCGACCTTGATCTGCTTGAAGTTCTTCACTTCCGGTCCAACGGTTATTGTCCGCTCGTGTCCATCCGCTGCTTTGAGCGTGACCGTGCGCGTGGCCCTGTCGACCGCCTCGACGGCAGCCGTGACTTCGACCGTATTGACCGCCACGCCCTTGCCGGGCGCCGTCGCGGTCATCGTGCCTCCGGTCATGGGCGTCTGGGCGAGCGCGCAGGCCGAGGCGGCGGCGATGACCATGGCGATGGCGATTCCAAGTCGTTTCATTTCATGCTCCTTGTGTTGGAGAAAAAAGGGGCGAAAGCGAGCGTCGGATAGTCGGGCCGAACTCATTCCTCCACCTGCTTCCATTTCGAGTCCGGGTTGTATTCGGTCATTGCCACGGCGAGCTTTGCCGTCGCTGGCCCGAGGTCCTTCTCGTAAATCCTGCCCGACTGGCTGATGATAAAGGTCATCACGCCGCTTTCGCCGTACGCATCCGGATACGCGACCATTGCGAAGCCCGCGATCATGCGGCCATTGATCACGTAATTGTAGGCACCACCGGGCGCGCTCTTGCCCTGGCGGGTCAAAATGCGGAAGTGGTAGCCGCGATAGGGATCGCCCGCCCGGTGGCCCTTGAGGTAGGCCGCGCTCTCGGCGACCAGGGGCCCGAACGGGCTGGGCTCTTCGCCCTTGCTCGCGTCCGCCTCCCAATAGAGGCCGTCATGCTTGCCGGGTGTGCTGCCGAGTTTCTGCGCGTACTGCAGCACGCCATCGCCATTGCGATCGCGCGATGCATACTCCTTCTGCGCGTCGAGATATGCCTGCAGCACGCCAATCGCGTTGCGCTCGTTGGCGCCGATGCGGCGGTTGACGATTTCCTCAATGCCCTGCTCAGTCGCAAAGCGCCAGGCTCCCTGCTCGCGCACCAGGGGAATCGGCAGGGGCCACGCCTGCTCGCCGATCAGCAGTACGCGGCGATCGTTGCCGCACATCATCGAGCAAATGATAGGTCTGCATGGCCGCCACGATCTTCGCGCGTGATACCGAGTTGGCGGCGTGGTCGGGCGTGATGAGGACGTCCTTGTACTGCGTCGCCGAACAGAGCCAGTATCGCCGCGTCATCGTCCGCCTTGAGCGCAGCGACGAGGGCATCAACGGCGGCGTCAGGCGTGGCGAAGGTCTTCTGTCCAGCCGCTGACGCCGTCAGCGGCAACGCCACGAGCAGTACCAGCGCCATGCGGCGCAGTGAAGTCAGCATCTTGATTAGAGCCATGGTTTGGGTAGCCTTGTCGATTGCATAGCCGAAGTTCATCGGGGCCTCCTAGCGCCGGCCGCCACCGCCGCCACCGCGGCCGCCGCCGCCGCCGCCCGCCACCGCGCGGCGCCGCCGCCACCCCCGCTGCGCGCACCACCCCCGCTTTGCATCGAGCTGCGGCTTGCCGCGCCGCGCGAGCTGTCCAGGCTCGTCTGGCGACCCGATGCATAGCCGCCGAACGCATCGCGGTTGGCGCCCCGGCACCGGTGCGCGTCGCCGCGGCCGTCGTGCCGGCGCCGCCCGGCCTATCGCCCTGGCCGCCGATGCCGCCGCCGGCCGGCTGGGTCGAGGGACGCGCCGCCCGTACCAGCCCCGGCGCCACCCGGACGGCGCATCGCCGACCCGCTGGTAGCTCGTCGGGCCGTCCGGCCGTGCCGCGCGACCTGCCCCGGTTGCTTGTTGGGCTTCCACGCCGAACCCCCGGCGGGCAGCTGGCTGGCCCCCCCGCGATTGACGTTGCCGCCGCCCACGATTGATATTGTTGATGTTGACGTTGCGGTTGATGTTGATGTTGTTGTTGATCGTGCCGCCGCCCCAGTTGCAGCCCCAGGCGCCGCCATGCCACGCCGCGCCGATCGCGGCACCCCAGATCAAGCCGGTGGCGAAGGCTGCGCCGGGCGGATACGGGTAGTAGTAGACCGGATATGGCGCCGGATAGTAGCCGTAAACCGGTACCGTGCTGTACACGACGACCGTGGTGGGGTTGTACTGCGGTACGTAGATGACTTGCGGGTCGGCGGGAACGATCTTGATGACCTCCTTTTCGACCTCGACCACCTGTTTCGCGTCAGTCTTCAGGTTGCCGGCGGCCTGCGCCTTGCGGCGAAACGCCTGCACCGCGTCGAGCACCGCACCCTGGTCGTCAACGACGGCCTCGCCGAGATCCGCGGTCCAATCGAGATCGGCGCTCATCTGCTTGATGACCTCGGGATAGTTAACCAGCGCCTTGACCGAGTCATCCCACTTGTCGTCGATCGGCAGTTTAGGGTCCTGTTTGCGCTTCTCGAGAAAGCGGTCCGCCTGCACGATTTGCAGCGGATTGGTCGACGCCGGAAGGATGATCGCCACGAGATCGTCGGGATAGAGCGCGATAGGGCCCACGAGCCGCTCGAGCTCCTCCGGCGACGGCGCTTGCGCGGAATTTCCGGCCGCGGCCGGAGCTTGGCCAACCGCCGCTGGCACCCCGGCCAGCGCAAGACACGCGGCAATGACGAAAACCCCCACCGCTAGCATTCGCCGGCACGCTCGTTTGCATCGATTCGTGTACATGAACGCTGCCTCCTGACCCGTTGCTCGATATCCTGACTGCATTTCGCGGTCCGAGCAACCGCAATCGCGTTGAACATGTCCGTCGCAATGGCACGTTCGAGTACAAATCCTACTAGAAAGCCTGCCCGTTTAGAACCCGCTACGTCTCGCGATGGCATGGCTTCTCTACAGGTGCTGGCCTCGGGGCGACCCGCGTGCAGGCACCGGGTACCTTCGCGGGTAATATATTTTTTTGCAAAACGCCCTTGAAAACGAGCGAGCAGTTGCTATGCTGAGACCAAGTGGTCGGCTGGGAGGAGCCAGGACGATGGGACGGCAGTGAGCGGCGTGCGAGAGCGGCTCTTTGACTCCTTCAAACTGGAAGACAATTTCCCCGAGAATCATCTTCTGCGCCGCATCGATCGATTCCTCGATCTGAGTGACCTGCGGCAGTATTTACCGGATCTCTGTAGTCATACCTGGCGGCCGTTGCTCGAATCGGAGCTGATGATTCGGGCGCGATTCGCCGCCTGCTGCTTGGCGATCCGTTCAGACCGCCGGCCTGCGAGCCAGAAGGTCGCCAGCCGCGACGGGTCTACTGATGATGCGGGCGTCGAGGGCGAAGCCCTCGCTACCAACCAGCCCTTCCGTCGGCACCGCCCGTCGCTTCCGGGAGAGCGGCGTCTTTCGCCATGTGGTCGCGACAGTCATGCGCCGAGGCGAGCGGACCGCGGCCGGAACACCGGTCAGCGACGCGCGCCCCGCCTGAGCCCTGCCTCAACGGATCGTGTTTGAACGGTACTTTGCGCCGGGATAGGGCTGGCCATCGCCGATTTTTGCAAGATTAAATGTATGTATATCATTAGCTTATGATAAGTTAAATACAAACTGCTTTAATTCGAGCGCTAGGGTCGTTGTCCATTATTCGTTGTGGATCGGGGGTACGAAAATGGTCTCATCGTGGTGGTTGCTGGTGTCATTCCTGGCGGGCGGTTACGCCGGGTTTCTCTTGTTTGCGATGCTCGCCGTCTCGCGGGACGCTGACGATGATACGCATTCGCTGATTGCGCGTAGTCGCGGAAGTCCGCAACCCGAAGTCGAAGAGGGATCATTGACCCACGGCGAGGTCTAAGACTCGCGGGTTCGCGCGGAACCGCCTCGAACGGACCCGCGTTTCCGAGGCGACGTATCGCGAAGGTGATCGTCATGCTTTCGCTCCGAGCTCGCCCCTTTTTTCGCGATTTCAAGTGACGCTTCGCAAGTGGCAGAGCCACGAAATCGCGCACCCAGTGCCCTCTCGCGCTCGATAGCGAGGTCTCGCTCCGGGGTCGGCGCCGGCAGGTAATACACGTTCGATCGGAGATCTCCAGCGACTCCGACTGCCGCTTCACCGCCAGCGGGTGGTCTGATGATCATCGCTTTGCGCTCGCATCGCCCACCCGATCGAGCGCGACTTCCAAAAAATCGACTTCCAGCGCCAGCTGCCCGATCTTGGCCTGCATCTCCTTTGCCGTAGGAGCGCGTTCCGTGCCGCGCTTTTCGGCCGGCGACATGAACACGCCAATCGCACCGTCCAGCAACTACATCTTCTATTGCAGGATCTGGTTGCCGTGCACGTCGTACTTCGCGGCCAGCTCCGCCAGCGTCTTGTCGCCCTTCAACGCCGGCAAGGCGATCTCGCCTTGAACGCCGCCGTATGGTTCCGTCTCGGTCTTCTCGTTGCACTGCTCCATTGCCGGCGATATCCTCGCCCGTAAGAGCAGGTCCTTCACCTAAACGCCAATCTCATTTTTTCCGAGCCAGCTCTTTCTCGCCCTTTACAGTGTTATGGGACACGAACCAAACTCAGCGACAACCGCGATGCCACAGCAATAAAG
>CAVQDI010000002.1:0-338782 GCA_963711235.1 uncultured beta proteobacterium
GGGCTCAGTATGGCCGGATGCATGTGTGGTTGCTGCATACGAGACCGCGTACGCAAGCATTTTCGCAGTAACCACCGACGTCACCGATGTTGCCGTTGCTGGTCGCCGATGTGTTCGGCGGAGCTGGCGTTGCGCAGCCGCCAAGAAGGACCATCATCAGGAGAAGGATGGATTTCATGAAACTGCCTCTGTTCCAGCCCGGCGAATCGCTCAAGGCGATCTCAATGGACGGCACTCTTACGCTCCGCGCCCGCATGAAGGACGTGGAAGTGGAATGGGCAACTATACCGCAGCCTCGCGAAAATCACGAACAATGCAGGGCGAGTGCGCACGCGCGGACCGACACCGGTTGACGAGACGCAGCTTGCGAGGATCCTACAATGATTCCAGGCCGTCCTACAGCAAATTCGGACACTCGCCGATTGCCAACCGAAGGTGATGCGCACACATTAGGCAAAGGTTGGGGGAAATCCGGCATTGACGGCTGGAGACAGGCCATGAGCGAATTTTCGAAACTGTTGCAGGTCTACCTTGTTGAGGACTCGCCACTCATGCAGCGCATGCTCGCTTCGACCATTGAGACGGCCGGTGCAGAGCTGGTGGGTCACAGCGATAGCGCGCAACGAGCGATCGACGAAATTTTCGCGCTTCAGCCGGATCTGATCTTGATCGACATAAGCTTGAACAGCGGCAATGGATTCGATGTGCTGAGGTTATTGCGGTATCGAGGCCTCGCCCAGTCGGCAAGGAAAGTGGTGCTCACGAATCATGCGAATGCCGAGTACAGGGCCCTTAGCTTTCGTCTCGGCGCCGACCAGTTCTACGACAAGTCTTTCGAAATGCTGAAAGTCATCGAGTTGATCAGAATGATGGCCGCTGGTCATATGGCAAACGTGCACGCTTCGGTCAGCAGTGACTCAGAGAGCCACAGCCGCCCCTGACGATAGGCCGTGAGTTCAATCGCTTGCAATCACGCCCCTTTGAGTTGACGCCATCGCAGTAGCCGGCCGGCACACCGTGGCGAGTTGGGCATTGCGGTGCGCTTCCTGGCGCGGGGCCGATTCGCGCTATTAGAGCGATTCAATGCCGGGGGGGCGAGGCGCAGGTTAGAACGCAATTCCGCGCACTCTGCCGACCCTGCCTGTGACTTCACACCCTGACCGAGATATGTAACTGGCACCTCCTCCAGGTCATCGTCCGGCCCTCAGGCCCGGTCGTGCTGGGCTAGGCCCTGGCGGCGATGGACAAGTGATGCGGCACGTCATGCCCTAGCGTTGCCTCACACAAGTGTAGCTGCCGCGGATGCAACACCGATATTCTGATTGGGAGATAATCAGGGCCTCGGAAATCCGACCTAAGTGCGCCCGAAATGACCACGTCAATTCGCCCGGGCCTGCCTCGATTGCCGGACCGGATGCATCACTTGCCGATCGATGAACGAGGCTATCCGGTTCCTGAATTCGTCTCTAATATCGACGGCAAGCGCGATTTTCGCATCGTCAGTCTCGAACACATGGACAATTGCATCCGCAATGACGCATGTTGGATATGTGGGCAGGGCCTCGATGTCTGGAAGACTTTCGTAATCGGTCCACTTTCTGCGATCCAGGGCACTTCCAATGAGCCACCATCGCACCTTGAATGCGCCGAGTTCGCAGTCAGAGCTTGCCCATTCTTGTTGTTGCCCAAAGCCCAGCATCGACCGGTCGACGTGCCCAGCATACAAAAGCTGCCGGGATCAATGAGGCGCAATCCGGGCGTCTGCTGCTTGTACGTGGTCAAGAGTTACTCGCATCGCAAGAAACCAGACGGAGGCGGCATTATCTTTCGCGCAGGACCGGCAGCCCGAGTTGACTGGTATACGCAAGGGCGACCTGCCAATCGGAGCGAAGTGTTGGATGCGATCAACGCTAGCCTGCTGGCGATTGGCGGACTTGGCGATGAGCGGGCGGTCGAAAAGCGTGTGGCTGAGTTAGTCCCAACATGAAGACTACGCTCGCCGCCCGGTGCGCTCCACCGCGGGTCTATCGCCGCCCACCACTCCACAAGCAGCGACAGTGAGTCGATCAGTCGAGCGCAATCGGCGAACCAAATTCTGTTTCGCTGAGACGCGCGAACTGGTACTTTGGATACACCGTTGGCGCAACGCTGAGGAAGAATTCCGAGAAGGCTCGAGCGGCTTGCGGTCGCAGCGGGGCCTTCGTCTCGGCCATGGCGATGGTCGAAGAGTGGGCGTCAGCACCCGAGATGGTCACCATGGCACACAGCTGGGGATAGGCGACAGAGAAGTAATACGCCAGGTGGCGGAAAATGATTCCGACATCGACATGCCGGGTCGCGAGGGCCTGTAGCACGTCGCGATGCTGGATGCCCAGGCGCCCCGGGAAGGTCGCTGTTTCGCGGGCAAGGATCAACGCAGCCTTTTCCCGTCCGAGCATCGCCTCGAGAGACATCGTATACAGGGCCCTCGCGCCAGGCTCGGCGGCGCTTGCCATGACGATCCGCACGTCAGCGCGCGCGAAATCATCGACTCCCGAGATGGCGAGCGGGTTGCCCGCTTGCACCAGCAGGGCCATGCCGAGGTTTCGGGCGAAAACGCGCGCGTGGCCTTCGATAACCGCCGCGTGGCGTAACGCCTTGAGCGGTTCGGCGCCACCCATAACCAGATCGGGATAGAAGCCGCTCGCGCGGTCGACGACGAGCGTTAGGTTGCCGAGCGCGATACCCTCGCCTCGGATCGCGGCCACGATCATCGGCTGGGGCAGCGTGACGATGACAATATTGTCGAGCGGCACCGTCGCCCAGCGTGTCTGTCGCTTGGCCCACCCGCGAAACGCCCCAACGATTTCCTCGCCGAGCAAGACCGGGAAGTGATTGCCCTCGGTGAAGATGGCCAGATCGATCGGAACGCCAATCCGGCCCACGATGTCCGGCACCGTGTCGGTGTGTCCATTGAGTGCAAGGACGTGCGCCGGCTGCTCGATCATCGCCTTCCACACTACCGTTCCGCCAAGCCCATTGGCCGAATAGGATGTGGTCTCAGCACGCGAGACCGCGGGCGTGACCGCTACGAGTGCAGAAGCCTTAATAAAGTTTCGCCGGTACATGGTTTCTCCGCCTTCGGCAACGGCGAAACACCAGCTAATCTTTACGGGAAAACGTCCTGCCGTATCGCCGTACAATCGTCAACGCCCTGCAATCGCCATTGACCCGGATGGCCTTCGCCAATGGTCCGCCGCCAAGGCGATTTATGATCTCTTTCGGGTCCAGCTAATCGATGGCTCCTTGATTGGCTTGCCAAGCAGGAGAAAAAATCGGAACAGGCTTTGCGTCACGGCAGGAGTTACATCCGCTATAACACGGTAAAAGTACATGCGGCTCGCTCGATTTCCTGTTGCAGGGCCGAACCAGAAATTTCTCACGGAGGAAGCCCAGGGTCCGTGCGACTCGGCTCGCGCCTGCAAGGAAATTCAGGATCCGCGCGGTGGGAATGCTTAGTGTTATAAGTGAAGCGCTAACCCAGCTCTTAATGCACGCTCCCGGCGGGGGTCCCGAGGGATCATCGACCTGCTCGACAAGGCCCACGATGAGCGTGGCCGCCGCGCAGATTGCACACGGGTGAAGGGTCCGCGATGGCCGCGCAAACTTGGTTGCTCTATCTTGTCGCCGCAGTCGGTCTGTCGCTGACGCCCGGTCCGAACAGCTTGCTGGTGCTGAGCCATGGGGCGTTACATGGCCATCGCAAGACGTTGTTCACCGTGTCTGGCGGAGCGCTCGGCTTCCTGGCGCTCATTGCGCTGTCCATGCTGGGCATCGGTGCGTTGCTGAAGGCTTCGGCAGGGGCTCTCACGGTCCTCAAACTGCTGGGTGGCGCCTACCTGGTCTGGCTCGGCATCCAGCTCTGGCGCGCGCCCGCGATTCACCTCAAGTCAGACGCCTCCCGAGGCGGCGCCCGGGGCGCCGAGCTGTTTCGCCAGGGCTTGCTGACCGCGGTTTCCAATCCCAAAGCGCTGCTGTTCTACGGCGCCTTCCTGCCCCAGTTCATCGACCCGAGCCGGGACTTGCTGACCCAGTTCGTCGTCATGGCAACCCTTTTTGTGGCGATCGAATTTGCAGTCGAGTACCTGCTGGCGCTATTGGCACATCGCATACGTCCGGTGCTCGAGCGCGTCGGCAAGAGCTTCAATCGCGCATGCGGAGGCATGTTCGTGGCCATGGGCGTCGCTTTGCCGATGACGAAATGAGGCGGCGAGGGCAAGCGCGACATCCGCACCACGCGCGCGCCCGCAGTGGCCGTGCTTCGCAGGCGGCACTGCGTCTAGATCGGCGATCCCGGGAGCCCGGCGGCCCCGGCGCGGCAAACACGTCGGTCCAGCCGGGGAACTGGTCATAGACCTCGTAGAGGAACGGTGCCGAGTACAGGAACGCTGTGCAATCCTGGCGCAAAACGTTTGTTTCGTGATTTAATATCACGAATCATCTGTTTCTTGCCTGGCCTGAGCTGCCTTCACGCCGATGCTCGATTCTTCCTCCGACTTCCCCGACTTGCTCGAGCGCGTAAAGGATCGTTACGCGACGTTGCCGCTGCAGGCGCAACGCGTCGCGCGCTGGCTGATCGAGCGGCCCGACGACGTGGCACTGCTCTCGACGCGGCAGCAGGCGCGCTCGCTCGACGTGGCGCCCGCCACGCTGACGCGCTTCGCCAAGAACTTCGGATTCGCGGGTTATGACGCATTGCGAGGCGTTCTCGCAGGGTCGGTTGCGGGCCCGCGCGGCGGCTTTTGCGCCGGAGGCCCGCCGCATGGTCGCGCGGCGCAACGCTTCGGGTGCTCATGCGCTGGCTGCAGGCATGCTCGATGCCATATCCGAAAATCTCGCAACGCTGCGCGACCCGACGGTGCTGAGAGGGCTGCAGAAGGCGGCTCAGCTCCTCTCGCGCGGGCGTCGCATCTATGTGCTCGGCAGCCGCTCGAGCTACCCGATCGCGTACCATTTTTTCTATGTCGCGTCGTTCGGCGGCGCGCCCGTGGTGCTCGTCGACGGGCCCGGCGGCATCGGCATCGACGCACTGCGCGGTGCGGGCGCCGCCGACGTCATGTTCGCTGTCAGCGTTGCGCCTTATTCGCGCGCCACGGTGGAAGCCGCGGCGCACGGCGCGGAGCGCCGGGTCGGCGTGATCGCGCTCACCGACAGTTCGCTGTCGCCGCTGGCGGTGCGGGCCCGCGCCGTGCTCACGGTGCCGACCTCGACGCCGTCGTTTTTCCATACGATGAGCGCCGCCTTTGCCGTCGCCGAAACGCTGGCGGCATTGGTCGTGGCCGAGCGCGGTCCGCAGGCGATACGTGCGACCCAGCGGGCGGACCAGGAATTGCGCTCGCTGTACGCCTATCTCGACGCGGACCGTGGCCTGCGCCGGCGTGCCCGCGTGGCGAAGGACAAACCGTGAACGATGACATCCAAAGCGGCCCAGCAAGCCACGTACTGCATCGCTCCTTGCGCCAGCGCTATCCGGCGGCGGTACGCGGCGACGGAGCCTATCTCGTGGACAAGCAAGGCAAGCGCTATCTCGACGCGAGCAGCGGTGCCGCGGTGTCGTGCCTCGGTCACAGTCATCCGGTGGTACTGGCGGCGATGCGCGGCCAACTCGACCGGCTGGAATACGCGCACACCAGTTTTTTCACGACCGATGCCGCAGAAGCACTCGGCGACGAGCTCATTGCCCACGCGCCGGGCGCGATGTCGCACGTTTACTTCGTATCCGGCGGTTCGGAAGGCATCGAGGCGGCGCTCAAGATGGCGCGCCAGCACTTCGTCGAAAGGGGCGAGCCGAAGCGACGGCATTTCATCGCCCGGTGGCAGAGCTATCACGGCAACACGCTCGGCGCGCTAGCCATCGGCGGTAACGCGTGGCGACGCGAGATGTTCGCGCCCATTCTCGCGCCCAGCCATCACATCGCACCGTGTTACGCCTACCGCGGCAAGGGGCCGGACGAGACGCTGGAGGCTTATGGTCGACGCATGGCCGACGAGCTTGACGCCAAGATTATCGAATTGGGCCCGGAGAACGTCATCGCGTTCGTCGCCGAGACCGTGGTCGGGGCGACGCTGGGCGCGGTCGAGCCCGCCCCGGGCTATTTCAAGCGCATCCGCGAAATCTGCGACCGCCATGGTGTGCTGCTGATCCTCGATGAAGTGATGTGCGGCATGGGCCGCTGCGGCACGCTGCACGCCGTCGAGGCGGAAGGCATCGCCCCCGACCTGATGGTGCTGGCCAAGGGGCTGGGTGGCGGCTACGCGCCGATTGGGGCCGTGCTGGCGTCGGCACGCGTCATGGAGGCGTTCGACCGCGGCAGCGGCATGTTCATGCACGGACACACCTATATGGGGCATCCGCTCGCCTGCGCCGCTGCGCTCGCCGTGCAGCGCACGGTGCGCGAGCAGAACCTGCTCGAGAATGTGCGCACCCAGGGTGCGCGGCTCAGGGCGGGGCTCGCGGCCAGGCTGGGCGAAAATCCCCATGTCGGAGACGTCCGCGGTCGCGGACTGTTTTTGGGCATCGAGCTGGTCGCCGATCGCGCCACCAAGACGCCTTTCGATCCGGCGTCGCGCCTGTACTCGCGCATCAAGAGCGAGGCGATGCAGCGCGGACTTCTCGTCTATCCGACGGGCGGGACAATGAACGGCCACCGCGGCGATCACGTCCTGATTGCTCCGCCCTTCATCATCGAAGAACGCCAGGTCGACGAGATAGTCGACAAGGTCGCGGCGGCGATTGACGCTGCTGTCGCGACGGTGAAACGAGCACCCGCATAGCCCAGGAAACGTTGCTCCCCAGCGCGGCGGCCCCGCGCGCTATTTGCCAGGAGGTTGAGATGAGATTCCGATCCCTATTGTGGCTGGCACTGCTTGCCACCGCGATTCCCGCAGCGGCGCAGGAAACAGGAACGTTGAAGAAGCTGCGCGACACCGGCGAGATCGTACTCGGCGTGCGCGACGCGTCGATCCCGTTCTCCTATGCCGACGACAGCGGACAGTCGATCGGTTACTCGGTGGACCTTTGCATGCGGGTGGTCGATCACTTGCGGCAGACGCTGAAGATGCCGGGTCTCAAGGTTCGCCAGCAACTGGTTACATCCGCCAATCGCGTGCCGCTGGTCCTCAACGGAACCGTCGATCTCGAGTGCGGCTCGACGGTCAACAATCTCGAGCGGCAGAAGACCGTCGCGTTCAGCCTGACGACGTTCATCGTCAACACCAAGTTCATCGTCAAGGCATCGAGCGGCATCCAGAAGATGAGCGATCTCAAAGGCAAGACGGTCGCGGTGACCGGTGGCACGAATACGATGCAAAAAATCACGGCACTCAGCAAACAGATGAACCTCGATCTGTCGATCATCAACGGCAAGGACCATGCCGAGTCTTTTCTGCTGCTGACCAACGACCGGGTTGCCGCATTCTCCGAAGATGACATCCTGCTGGCGGGTCTCGCCGCCACGTCGCAAACGCCCAACGACTTTCGCTTGATATCGATCGACGGGATGCTCGCCGACCCGTACGCGTTGATGCTGCGCCGCGACGACCCGCAATTCAAAGCCGCGGTGGACGCAGCGCTGCGCGGAGTATTCGCGTCCGGCGAGATCGAGCGCATCTACGACAAGTGGTTCCTGCATCCGATCCCGCCGCACAACGTCGTGCTGAATTTTCCGATGGGTGACCAGCTCAAGCGGGCGCTTGCCAAGCCGACCGATTCGGGCGATCCGCAGGATTACAAGTAGGGACGATCGAGGTCGCGGGTGCCGTCGCGAAAATTGCATGGCGGCACCTTTCCGGACAGCGGCGAAGGGATCGGCGCGGCCCCGTTTTGCGGCGAATCGGCGGGCGGCCGGACCGCTGCACTTGGCGCGTGGGACACCCGAAGCCATCCTTGAGGCGGATCCGAAGCCCCGGCGCCAGGTGTCGGGCACGCCGGGTTTGCGAACCGTCTCCACTTTTCGTGGACTAAAATGCTATCCAGTGGTCAGGGTCTGAGGGACATGAATGATGCGCCGAATTGCAATTTTCGCACTGTTGCTTCCATCCATCGGCAGCGGAACGGCATTCGCCGGCTTCGATGAAGGTCGCAACGCGCTGGAGAAGGGGGACTACGCCACCGCGTTGAGCGAACTCAAGCCGCTCGCAGACAAGGGCATCCCCGCAGCCCAGGTTCTGCTCGGCGAGATGTACCTGACCGGCCGGGGTACACCACGGGACGACAGTCAGGCGGCAGAGTGGATACGCAAGGCGGCCGAGGGGGGCGATGCCAACGGCCAAAATGATCTGGGCAACCTCTATTCCACTGGCCGTGGCGTGCCGGAGGACGATAAATTGGCGGTGGAGTGGTACCGCAAGGCGGCCGACCAGGGCGACGCAGCCGCCGCGGACAACCTTGGCTTGAAGTACCTCCGCGGGCGTGGCGTTCCGCAGGACGATGTGCAGGCGGTCACTTGGTTCAGCAAGGCGGCCGAAAAAGGCGACGCCGATGCGCAAAACAACCTCGGCTATATGTACGCCAACGGCGTTGGGATGCCGCACGACGACAAGCAAGCCATGGAGTGGTATCGCAAGTCGGCCGACCAGGGCTATGCACCTGCCCAACTCAACCTCGGCCTGATGTACAGCGGCCGTGACACGCCGGAGGACAATAAGCAAGCGGCAGAGTGGTATCGCAAGGCGGCCGAGCAGGGCTCTGCCGATGCGCAATACAACCTCGGGCTCATGTACCAGGTCGGCCGCGGCGTGCCCCAGGATGATGTGCTGGCCTACATGCTTTTCAGTTTGGCGGCTGCGTCAGGAAGCAAGACTGCGGCGGGCAATCGGCTCAGTATCGTGCAGGAGCTTTCAGTGAAGGAAATCGACAAAGTGAACGAGCTTACGAAGCTGTGGAGGCCGGGCAAGCCGCTCCCCACGGATAACGAGATAATGAGCAAGTGAACGACTGCAGCGCCCCGCGGCGGCTTAGCCAGCGGATGGCTTGCTCATCCCGCCTGACTCGAAAAATATAAACCGGCACACAATCCGGCGCCCACGACGTAAAGAAGCCACGTCTGCCAGATTACATACGGGTAGAGCATCAGTGCAATGCCGATCCATTTGCTGGTCTGCCGTGATGACTTCTTGCCGTACCGATAGCCGATATAGCCAATGATGCTAAAAAGTGTTGCGCCGATCAGGTAGGCCCGGCTAGGCAGCGTAATGCCTAACGATTCGAGCAGAGCAAGAGCGTCGGTGAATTGATTCATTTGTTGAAGCAATTGTAGGCTTGAGCCGAAGGCCTCGCTCTACCTTATTGCGCAGTTAGCCATGCCGAGCGCGGTTAGCTCGAGGCGTCGCGAAAACGAGGAGGGCCATGGATCTGTTCATTTTCGCCCGCTTCCATGCACGGGCGGGCCAGGAAGCAGCGAGGAATCGCGTCGCCCGGCCGTTCCGCCCGGGCCGTCGCCCCAAGGCGGTCGCATTGAGCAAAGGGCTACCCGGGGTGCCAACGATATTCAACGTCTGGCTCCATCTCCGGGGCGGGGCTCACGCCAAACGCCACCGGCGCAAACCCATGCTTCTCGTAGAATGCGCGCGCGGGCTGGTTGCGTTGGAACGTGAACAGCTGCAATCCCCCTGGCGAGCGCTCCCGCGCCTTGCCCAACAGTGCTTCGCCTACACCGCAGCGCTGATACTCCGGGAACACGGCGAATTGCCGGATCCAGGGAGCCTGCAAGGCGAGCAGGCCGAGTAGCATGCTCGAATCGACTGCGACCCAAACTTCGCACTGAGCAAGAACGTGACTTCGGAAGAAGGCCTTGGCGTCATCTAACGTGTGTTTCTGGTGCGCCTCAACATATCGGTAGCTGACGCGATTCGTTTCATGCCAGGAACTCACGAGCTGGTCGAAATCAACATCCGCATAGGAGCGGATCCTCGTGCCAAGGCCATGCTCACGCCAGCCGGGCCCGTTCATCAAAAGCGCAACCGATGATCATCGCCCGTGCCGCCGCGGGGTGGCTCGAGCGAGAGTTCACGTCTCAGCATCGCGACTGATGGCGCGCGCCAGGCCGTGGCTCGCTGCAAACAGAACAATACCGGCCAGCAGATAAAACGGCGTACCCCATAGGTCCGCGGCATAGAAGTAGTCAAAGTGGTCCCGCAACGCGGTTGGCAGAAGGGTCCCCGCCCAACCTCGGAGTGCCGGCGCAACCAGGACGCCAAGGGCTCCTTGCGCACCCAATGCGAAAAAATACAGGCCGATGCACCGAATCAGAATAAGGGCGAAGCTACGTGCGTTCATGGGAAGGCCTCTTCGGAACGAGTCAAAACTGCGTCAAACCGCGACATTTCTGGCGCTGCCGGCACGGGAACCGCTCGAGCGAGGGTTTGGCGTAATCATGCGCTCGCCAAGTCTTCATCGCGACCCGTCGTTTAGTGTGTCGGGCCGATAACGTCCATCATGGACGGCGGCGTGGGTCGCGCGGGGGGACCATTGATCTCGAAGCGCCAGGAACCAGTGGCCTATGCTGACGGAAATTCAAATCGAGTGTCCTTCGGTTATCAGGGCAGGCTCACAATGGCCCGGCGTTCTGAGCTTGACCGGCCTCGTGAAGCCAACCCAGGGGCTTCATGAGCGGCGTCTCATTAAGAAGGGTCATCCCAATCGTCCATGCAGGCACCTGCAAAGGCTAGTACGGCGCATTCGGGCGCTGCGCGGGAAGGTTGTTCAGGATGCAGGCGAATGACGCGTCGTTGCTCGTGCCGGCCCCAAAGAACCCGGTAAGACTCTGACGATAATCAACAGGCGAGATGCGGTTGTAATACAGCTTCGAGGTAGCGTCGAGGAAGTTGTCATACCCACCGTCGTTGCTGTTCCCGCCTTCCAGCCTGAGCATTTCGCCGATGTCTTTGTCCCCGATCTGCAACGGATGGCAGACCGTGGCGATCTTGCGGATGAAGCCGTTGAAGCCGGTCGCATCGACGCTGCGCACGGCATCGGGCGCACAACCTGCAAGCAATACGCCGAGCGCCAGTGTCGACACGGATGCGTATTTGCGGTACTGCGCCATGGCACGAAAGTGCGAAAGGGGGAAGTGCATTTTATTGCTCCTTTTTTGTGACGTTGCTGCGGATGGTGCGTAAGCATTGGCCGCCGGTGGCCGGTGGAGGGAGAGGTCATGGCACCAGGCGGCAATCGTTCAAAAAGAGGCAGCTATAGAGCCAGGGCCAGATGAGCGCCCCGACCACGAACAGTGCGAATATGCCCGCGCCGAGGCAGATCCGGACTCGTGGCCGAACGCCTCGCAGCGATCGCGAACCCACCAGGGCCGCGACAACAAAGACGACCAGAACCGTGAGGCACTCGAGCGGCAATACCCACCAGGTCTTGAAATTCCACCACGCAATCGACGCAGATGACGTCGCGAGTTCAAACGCGCAGGCGAGTACGGCCACAGCGATAGCACCGGCGAGCAGGTTGCGGCGAGGCATCAAGCCATAGCCGAAGCCGAGTGGCAACGCAGG
Organism: uncultured beta proteobacterium; assembly: GCA_963711235.1. Lineage (GTDB taxonomy): Bacteria > Pseudomonadota > Gammaproteobacteria > Burkholderiales > Casimicrobiaceae > PALSA-1003. The sequence continues at coordinate 11,539 of CAVQDI010000002.1, forward strand.
AATGGCGCCTTGGAAGATCGCAATGCAGGCTACTTTGGCGGGGCCGGTCAACGGTATCAGCGGTCCGAGGACATTGCGGGCGAAAAATACCCGCGACACCCAGACGCAAATGAACAGCGCCAATCCAAACGCCAGGCTTGCCAAGACTTGCTTCGCTCGAATCCACATCACGCGGATTGTTGTCGATCAGGGCAATCGTACCGGCGTCGAGGGGCGGGTCCCCAGTGCGGTCGGCTCGAGCGGGAGGTGGGAGTTCAATCGCGCATGCGAACTTGCTGAAAGCGCCCCGGCCTGGGCCGCCATACGTAGACCGAACATGAACTCTCCCTTAAACAGACACTAATGCTCGGCAGGTGAAACTGAATTGTCAAGGGTTCACCCTTCGCGCATTCAAAGTAACCCTTGCCACAGGCAGTCCGAAACGCGATCGACGACGGGCGAATGGTTTCGAGTACGAATTGTTGCGCGGGCGTATTTCGCTCTTCGGTGAGCCTCACCGTGCGCGCGGTACCGTCCGTAGCGTGCAGGAAGACGAATACTGCCCACGACTTGCTGCCGTTGCGAAAGAGGATCCAGGCCTCGTCAGCGACGCCGTCGCCGTTGAAATCGCCTTGAATGTGAAACGGAGCGTCCGGTCCTTCCCACGCACCGGTGCGATCACTGCCGGTCGGCATGCGCCAACCCGGCGGGGGCGAAACCGCATGCGCCGCGACGGGCAGGAAAAGCAATGCCAGGCAGAAGGCGACCAAGGGCAAGCGCCGAGGGTAACCCGAGCCGCTGCAGGTTTGCCCGTCGCCACAGCCGAATCGCGGCCTATTGATCGATACGTGTTCTGCATGCGCGACTACCACGGGGCGGCTTGGCCCAGGTTTGTCCCTCTCGCCCCATAGGTCAGGTACACGCCCAGAAGAAGCGATGCGGCGGCGTACCAGTAGAATAACTGTTCGAAGTGCAGCGCTTCGGGGGGTGTGGGTTGGTCCATGCGCCCGGCAGGGACGGATTGTGTACCATCTGCCCGCATAAGCCGGCCCCCATGTCTGCCGAATCCATACTGCACGACCTCAACTGGGGCGTAATCTACATCGCCAGCGAATGGGTCATTCGCGTCGGCGCGCTGTTGTACGTGCCGCAGCGGCGGCCGCCGAGTGCGAGTCGAGCCTGGCTCCTGCTCATTTTCTTCCTGCCATGGGTAGGTCTGCTTCTGTATCTGCTGATCGGGCGGGCGTATATGCCGCGGCGCCGCTTTCGCCTGCAGAAGCAGATCTACGAACTGATCAGGCGCCTGGTGCCGCGCTCGGCGTCCTTCGACGCCGAGGTTGGCGCGGCGGTACCGCCGGGGCTCTTGCCCGCGCTGCACCTCGCCGACCAGCTGTCCGAATTCCCCATCGTCGGCGGCAACGGCTTCGAGCTTCTGCCGCAGTACGACGCCGCGATCGACCGGATCATCGGCGAAGTCGAAAATGCGCAGCGGTACGTGCACATGTTGTTCTACATCTTCGAGGACGACGAGGTCGGCAGGCGGGTCGCCACGGCGCTCGAGGGGGCAGCAAAACGCGGGGTGGCCGTGTGCGTGCTCATGGATGCCATTGGCTCGCGCCGTGGGCTCAAGGGCCTGGCTCCTGGCCTTCGCGCCGCCGGGGCGGAAGTGATCTCGGTCATGCCGCTGCGGCTGTGGGGACCCAACGCGGCGCGCTTTGACTTGCGCAACCATCGCAAGATCGTCGTCGTCGACGGCACGGTCGCCTTCTTCGGCTCGCAGAACATCGTGAGCGCCCACGCGAACCGTGGGTTGGTGAATGAGGAAATGCTGGTGCGCGCAACCGGGTCGATCGTGCGCCATCTGGAAGCGGTGCTGCTGGGCGACCGCTTCCTCGAGGTGGGGACGCTTCCGCCCGAGGGCGTCGACCTGGATCCCCACAGCTGCGAGGGCATCGACCACGGCTTCGCCCAGGTCGTGCCGAGCGGACCCGGCTACAACGAGGGCACGGCGGAAGCGCTGATGATCGCCCTCATGTACGGGGCGCGGTCGCGAGTCGTGCTGGTGTCGCCTTACGTCATCCCGAGCGATCCATTCCTGCTCGCGATGTGTAGCACAGCGCGCCGCGGCGTCGCCGTGGACCTGATCGTTGATGCCGAATCCAACAAGCCGCTGGTCCAACTCGCCCAGCAGTCGTACTACGACCAGATACTCAAGGCCGGGGTGAACATTCGCCGCCACAGCGGAAGCTTCCTGCACGCGAAGCACATGAGTATCGACGACGACGTCGCGCTGATCGGCTCCTCGAATCTCGACATCCGGTCGTTCGCATTGAACGCCGAAGTGAGCGTGCTGATCTACGATCGTGCCGTCATGGCGGAATTGAAAAAGATCCAGGATACCTATCTGCAGCACACAGACCGCGTTACGATGGAGGAACGGCGCGCGTTGCCCCTGTCACGCCGAGCGCTAGAGAATCTGGCCCGCCTTACCGATTCGCTCCTCTAGGGCGGCTTCCCCTCGATCGGTGACCAAGGCGCGAGTCGACAAGGCAGGGTCCCCCGGCGCAACCCGCAGGCATAGGGCCTTTGCAGGCATGGACTCCCTGCGCCTGGCCAACGCACCGTTTCATGCGCCGATTGACGCGGACTGCCGGTAGATTATCATCCCGTTCGCTGTTTCCCGTTGCGAGTTTGCAGCGCAACGGATGGACGGGGTCAAACGGTCCCCCACGGCGCCTATCGTGGCTGGGAATCCTCTCGGCGCAACGGAGACTTTGAGCAGCTGATGCGAGAAGCACGAAAAAAAGGAAATCGCGGCGGCAAGAAGCGGCACTCCGCCGCGCCGGCAAACATGCCGCGGTGGCGAAACGCGTCAGCGACCTGGTGTGGGCTGGCCAGCACGCTCAGGCCATCAAGCTCGTCACGGAAGCGCTCGCCAAGCCTGGCTTGAGTGTCGGCGCTAAGCTCGATCTGCCGGGCTCACGTGCGGAGAGCTTCATTGCCCATGGCGAGCTCGAGCACGCCAGTGCAAACGCGCCGGCCATGCTCGACCTGGCGGAGTGCAAGACGGCAGCGTTCAAGGCGCATGCCCTACGTGCGGCTTTGAGCGAGCGCATCGCGGTCGAGGGCCTCGGGCCGGTTCCGTTCCAGGGCAAGGCGGCCGCGGTGGAGGTGCTTTCGGTCAATCCGCGGCAGCAGAGCTAGACGCAGCCCAAAGCCGGCGCCGGGGCGGGGGTTCCAAGGTGATCAAGTTCATGCGCCAGGAATGGCTGTATTTTCTCTACCGGCACCCATCGCTTACCTTCACCCTGATGGGCTTGTCCTTTCTGCTCTTCGGCTTCTATTCCGTCAATTTGTTCGTCCTGCTCAAGGCCAACATCGAGCTCATTCTCGAATATGGCATGATGGCCATGGCCGACGGCGCGGCGCAGCAGCTCGCCGAACTGCTGTTCTCCGCCTACTTGAGCATGCTGTTCTTCCTCGGCTTCAAGGTGTGCGAGCGGATCCTCGTGGCACGCATGACGCGCAAGCTCAAATCCGCGAGTCAGCGGGAAGCCGAGCGCCGGGCCGCGCGGTGACCCCGGCCGAAAGCGGGCCTGCACCGGCGCGCTCGGCGTGCGGCTTCAGGTGAGCGGGAGCATGACCACCTTCTGGTACGCCGGCCGCCGCGTCAGAGTCTCGAACCAGCGCTGCACGTTGGGCAATGCCGGCCGCTCGATCGGCAGGGCCATCCAGCGCCAGATGGCACAGCCGAGCACGATGTCGCCCATCGTGAGGCTGTCTCCGGCGAGGTACGCGGCGCTCTTCAGGCGCGATTCGACCATGCCGAGCACCTCCGCGGTTTTTAGTCGCGACTCTTCGATCGCCCGCGCGTCGCGCTTTTCCGGGGCGGTGCGGATCAGGCCCAGAAACAATGTCCGGATGGCAGGCCAGAACGTGGTGTGCGTCCAGTCCATCCAGCGATCGGACTCTGCGCGCGTCTTGAGATCCTTCGGCCAAAGGCTTCCGGCAGCATGTTTGGCCGCAAGATAACGGACGATCGCGTGCGACTCCCAGAGCACGAATCCGTCGTCATCGATCGTCGGCACTAGGCCGTTGGGATTGAGGCTGCGGTAGGGTGGCGTGTCGACGACGCCAAATGCGCCGCCGGCGTTGATCCGTTCGTACCCGACCGCCATTTCCTCGCAACACCACAGCACCTTCTGCACATTGACCGAATTGTTTCTTCCCCAGATTACCAGCATCAGCGACCCCCGGCGGTGAACGATGGCCACGGCGAGCGACGGCCAGACCGCGGCATGGCGTGGCGGGGACGGGCACCGCAGCCTGTGGTGCTGCGTCCGTTCCTGTGGCGATGATACGCGGTTGCGGCGGCTGACCGGACTGCTGCGGCTGCTTTTGGCCCGTCACGCAGGCACGCTACAATTGCCGCACGTGCGCCCACTCAACCGAGGAGTCACGCCGATGCAACGCAAAAAAGCCAGCGATTTTCCTGCTGAAGTCCTCACGCTGTTCGATGGTTACGTTCACGGCATGATCGGCCGCCGTGAATTCCTGGAGGGCGCGGCAAAGTTCGCCGTCGGCGGCTTGTCCGCAGCAGCCATGCTGGAGAGCCTGCGGCCGAACTTCGCCTTTGCCCAACAGGTTGCCAAGGACGACGCGCGCATCAAGACCCAATACTTGACCTATCCCTCGCCACAGGGCTCGGGAACCATGCGCGGATACTTGCCCAGCCGGCGAAGCCGGAGGGCAAATTGCCGGGCGTGGTGGTCATCCACGAGAATCGCGGCCTCAGTCCGTATATCGAGGACGTGGCCCGACGCCTCGCGGTGGCAAACTTCCTGGCCTTCGCGCCGGACGCGCTCACCCCGCTCGGTGGCTACCGGGGCGATGAAGAAAAGGCGGCGCAGCTATTCGGCCAGCTCGACCCGACCAAGCGCACCGAGGACCTTATCGCCGCGTACGGTTTCTTGAAGTCGCGTCCCGAATGCAGCGGCAAAGTCGGCGCTGTGGGCTTCTGCTTTGGCGGAACGATAGTCAACACGTTTGCCGTGCGCCTACCCGATCTCGCGGCAGCGGTGCCCTTCTACGGTGGCCAGCCGAGCGCTGCCGACACGGCCAAGATCAAGGCGCCGCTGCTCATTCACTACGCCGGTCTCGACGAGCGCACCAATGCCGGCTGGCCCGCTTTTGAGGCGGCGCTAAAAGCCAACGGGGTGAGATACGAGATGTACATGTACCCGGGGACCAATCATGGCTTCCATAACGATACGACCCCGCGCTACGACGCGGACGCAGCCAAGCTCGCCTGGCAGCGCACCCTCGCCTTCCTCAACGCCAACCTCAGGAGCTGAAGACCCAACGCTTCATCATTGCCCCGCATCCGACTGCTCTAGCCTCTCGGAACCTGATGCGGGCCAGAGCGTGCCGCGGCACGCGCCAGCATGTTCGTTCGGCGGGCGATCGAAACCGTGGCCGCGGCTAACGTGACAAGCCATGGCTTGGGATCCCCAGCTGTACCTCAAATTCGGTGGCGAGCGACTGCGGCCGGCGCATGACCTGCTCGCTCGGGTAACGCTCGGGGCGCCACGAGACATCGTCGACCTGGGTTGCGGAACGGGTACGGTGACCGCGCTGCTCCAGGCGCGCTGGCCGAAGGCACGAATCCTGGGCGTCGATAACTCGCAGTCCATGCTCGAACGTGCTCGCGTCGCGCTACCCGAAGTCGTGTGGCAACAGGATGACCTCGCCACGTGGGCGCCGGCGGCACCGGTCGATATGCTGGTGTCGAACGCTGCTTTGCACTGGCTGGACGATCACGCGACACTTTTTCCGCGCCTGTTGTCACACGTGCGTCCCGGTGGGATGCTGGTTGTGCAGATGCCGGCGCAGTTCGCCGCGCCCTCGCATCAGATCGGATACGACCTGGCCGAAAGCTCGCGCTGGCGCGACCGCTTGCAGGGGCTCGTGCGCCGCCGGCCGATTCTCGCGGCGCAGGAATATTATGCGCTGCTTCGACCGCGGGTATCGGCGTTGGAGCTATGGTTTACCGAGTATGTTCAGATGCTCAGCGGCGAAAACCCGGTGGCTGAATTCTCAAAGGGCTCATTCGTCGGCGCGTGGCTGTCGGCGTTATCGGCCAGCGAAGCGCGCGATTTCGAGGCCGAGTACCGGCGCCAGATCGCGGCCGCCTATCCGCCTGGCGCGGATGGCGTGACGTTGTTTCCGTTCCGCCGCTTCTTCCTGCTGGCGCAGCGCTAGACGCGCTGCCGTGTTCTTTCCTGCCCAACTGCGCGTCGATCAGGACGAAGCCAAACGCGTGAACCCATCGTCGCTGCATCCTTCACTGCCCACGCCGTGATAGACAAAAAACAGGCCGTCGGGGTCGTAGGCCATCTTCGCGCTGCGTAATCGCGGGGAGTTGCTGCCCCAGAATGAGTCCTGCCAACGAGACTCAAAATAATTGCTCTCCGAGACGTAGGATCCGGGTCGTGCATGCAGCGGCAACAGCGCCTTCATCGCACGGTCGATAGCGGCGGCATCTTCGCGGGCGGCAACCCGGTCGGGCTCGTGGCCAGGGATGGGATTGGAGCAGGGGGGATCTTCTGGCATGCTAGGCGGCATACCTGCCGGGCTGGCAAACGAAGTGCAGGGGAGTCACCCAAACTGTGGAGAAGACAATGAGAATGTTGATGACATCGGTAGGGATCGTGCTGGGGATGCTGCTAGCGGCGATGGCCAATGCGCAGGCGCCTGCCGGCTCGACCGGGGAGTGCAAGGATGGCAGCTACACCTCGGCGGCAAGCAAGAGCGGCGCCTGTTCCGGTCATGGTGGCGTGAAGGATTGGTACAAGACCGCGCCGGCGGCCAAGAGCGCCGCCCCGATGGCGCCTGCTGCGGCGACTCCGGCCGCACCGGCGGCCAAGAGTGCCGCGCCGATGGCGCCTGCCGCGGCGGCACCGGCCGCCAAGACCGCTGCTGCCCCTGCCGCGCCGGCAGCCGGCGGTGGACCCGGACAGGTCTGGGTCAACACCTCGTCGAAGGTCTACCACTGTTCGGGCGACAAGTGGTATGGCAAGACCAAGCAGGGCGAATACATGACCGAAGCCGCCGCCAAGGCGGCGGGGAACCATCCCGACCATGGGAAAGCATGCTCCTGATTGCAGCCGAAGAGGCCGCGCCCAAGCGGCCCTCGGGTGCACCCCGTACTCGAGCGCGACGTACCTAAGCGGGACCCCAGCGGCGCAGGCCGACTGGGGTCTTCGCCCGAACGGGATCTGAAGCTAAGCGGCGACTTGCTTGGCTTGACCCTCGCCCGTCAGCCCCTGCGATTGCCCCCGTAGGTCGCGTGCATAGGCTGTGGCGCCACAACGCCGTGCCCGCCGTGGACCGGGCGCGGGCGCGAAAAATAGGGTGGGTGCAGCACACCCAGGCTCGTCGGGTAGAAGATCGGATAGAAGGCCGGAACCCACCCCTGCCCGCAATCCATCCACGAAGGGTCACATCCGGCCGTCGGTGACGGGGCAGGAGCGCTGACCTCATACGATACCGGCGGCGCGACGTTGACAACGTACTGCACCAGCGGGGCCTGCGGAAGAACGGGGTAGGGCAGCGGCGGCGCGACCTGGCGCTGGGCCAGTGTGACTGCGTCCTCGAGCTCACCGACACGCTGCATGAGCGCTTGCACCTGGGCGTCGTGCGCCGCCGGGTCGACCGCCGGGGCGGCGGGCGTCGTGGTGTGGACGACGTGCGTCACGCTAACGCCGTCAGGCGGGGCGAGATTGCTCACGTTGATCGTCCCCGACGCATCGACCCACGTGTAGATGTCCGCCTGCGCAGGTTGCACGCACAGCGCCCCCGCCAGAGCAGCCGGCAAGGATAACCGCACCAGACCGATCAGCATGTTCGACATCCGATAGCCACTGTCGTCATTGTAAGCCGTCGGCAGCGCACGGGATAGGGTCGATCACGCGCAGGCGAGGGCAGGCGCCACGCGATGACCGGATGCCTAGCCACCGGGCGAGGCGGGCGGTGCGGGTGCCCTCTTCGCCCGCGCCTTCGCCAGCGCATCCTTGCACGCAGCTGACAACTGCGCTTCGTTCTGCTTCAAGCAAGCCACGATGCGGCCACCTCCGCTTTGAATACCCGGACACAGCCTATCCACGTCGGGCTTGCACGCAACACGGGGACTCGCGCCTCCCGGCGGTTGATCGGCAGCCAGCGCGATGCCCGATGACAACAGGAGAATCGCGGCAACGGACGTAAGCACCTCTTTCACCGGATATCTCGCAGGATGAGATGGCGCTGCCATGGCCGGCTTCGTCGTCAGTCACTTGCCGTGGCCTGAGTACGGCAGCATCGGCAAGCACCGCTACCGCGACCGTTGGGCATTAGCCCTGCCAGTGATTGCGGTGCATGCCAGAACCGATACCGAGATCGCCGAATATCGCCTTGTGATCGTTGTGCAGTTGCGTCTTCGCGCTCTGAACAGCGGTTTGATCCGCACCCATTGCGCTGGCATTGCCGGCGACCTGATCGGCATGGAGCTGGCTCAGCGCTGCCATCAGGGCCGTTTGATCGGGCTGCAGCAGGCCTTGTGCGTCCTGGTGCAGTTTGCCGAAATCGAGTCGCACCTGCATTCGCGCCAGGTGGACGGCGGTGCGATCCGCATCGGCCGCAACGCTGTTGCCGGCTTGCTCATCCGTTTGCAGTTGCGCGAATGCGCTGTGCAAATTGGCGCCATCTTGCTGAATGGCGGCGCGATCGGCCTGGACAGCGGCGGGAAGCGGTGTCTGTGCACCCGCACCCTGCGCCAGCGCCGATGCCACCAGCGCGACGCTCGATAGTGTGATGAATGTGTGCTTCAAGCGAGACCTCCGTTGCGGCAACGTTCCGATTTGGAACGCCAGGTCAGACAGGCAGTGGCGCGCCACGGTTCGGCGCGGACGGAGCAAAGATGTGTCGAGATGTAAACAGTGCCTCGCTGCGCAATGTTGCCTTACAACTTGCGCCGGCAACCGCTCCTGATCGACGCGCGCCGCAGGCCGCGTTGCCAACGCCCGGACACCTCGTGGCCTGGGTCAAGAAATCGCGCGGTTGTGCTCAACAATGCCCCCAGTTATAATATCTCCTAGGCGGGGCGGATCGCGGTTTGGGCCGGCCCGGTTCCATAACGATTCAATAGCTTCGGGAGAAGCGTAATGACGAAGAAGTGGTTATCCACATGGCTGGCAGCGTTGGGCTTTTTGGGTGTGCTGACGGTTGCCCTCGCGGCCGATCCGGCGCCCTCGGGATCTGTGACGATTGCCAGCAAGGCGGTCGCACTCGGGATCGGTGTCAGCTGGGGTGATGGCACGCTGAACTATCAGGGCAAGACCCACACCTTTTCAGTCGACGGGCTCAGCGTCGCGGACCTTGGCATTTCGAGCGTCACCTCGTCAGGCGAAGTATTCCACCTGAGTAAGCTGTCTGATTTCAGCGGCAACTATACAGCGGGCGAGTCTGGCATCGCTATTGCCGCTGGTGCCAACGACACGATCATGAAGAATCAGAATGGCGTCGTGATCCGCCTGCACGGTACCCAGCAGGGCGGCCGGTTAACGCTCGCTGTAGCTGGCGTGAAACTCCAGCTGAAGAACTAGCGCGCGCTGCTGTAGCCGAGGCAAGGGGCGGCAATCCCGCCCCGACCGCGGTTTCGTTTCGCTCGCTGCCTTGGGTGGCGAGCGGTTATCTCGCCAGGCGGGCTTCGCCGTTGCCAGATCGACCGCGGCAATTCGCGAAGCCCCGCTCCCCCGGGTCGATCCTCCGAACGTAATCGCCGCCATGCGCGCGGTTCGCGCGCATCCACGTTCTCGCCCTGCGCTCGTGGGGAACTCCGACGCCTAGGCCGTATCCAATCCGGTGCTCTGCAGCCACCCGGCTGACGGGCAACAACGAGTTCGCCCCACCGATTCTGCGAGCGAGAGGCAAGCCTATGAGTTTCGACCTTCGGCGGCCGCTGTGGCACATTGGATTGCTCGGGGGAGCGGCCGTGGTCGCCGCCATGGCGGCTTTGCCGGTGCAGGCGGCCTTGGGCGAATCCGTGGCGAGCGTGGAGACCGACCGGCTACAGGTCGGCGGCACGCTGCGCGTGCTGCCGTCGGCGGCGTATACCGTGCACGAGTTACAGATTCCTTCCGGCACCGTTGTGCGCGAATACGTCTCGCCCGCAGGGACCGTTTTCGGCGTCGCTTGGCAGGGGCCGTCGATGCCTGACTTGCGTCAGGTGCTGGGCACGTATTTTGACCGCTATGTCGGAGCCGCTTCGCAGCGCAAGGCACGGGGACCGTTAGCGATCGAGCAGCCGGGACTGGTCGTGCAATCCGGTGGCCACATGCGCGCGTTCGTCGGCAGGGCATACATTCCGGAGGCCTTGCCTCCGGGCGTCACCGCCGACTCCATCCGCTAAGGGGCGCGTCGATGCGTCTCATGCTGGTTGTCGCGCTGCTGGGGTTGGCGCTGTCGCTGGGAGGGTGCGGCGGAGGTGGTGGAGGGGGAGCGGGAGGGGGCGGCGGCACGCCAACGACCCAGAACATTCAACCGATAAGCGTTGACGCCGGGCCCGCTGGCATTTTCAACATCGCCTTCGTCAGCGTTATCGTTTGCGCTCCCGGAAGCAGCGTGAACTGCCAGACCATCGACCACATCCAGGTCGACACCGGTTCGTCCGGCTTGCGTCTGCTCTCGTCGGTGCTTTCCCCCGCCCTCTCGTTGCCGCAGCAGGTCGACGCGAACGGCAATCCGCTGGTCGAGTGCGTGCAGTTCGTCGACGGATTCAGCTGGGGACCGGTGAAGCAGGCTGACATGCAGGTCGCGGGCGAGCAGGCGAAGTCCGTGGCGGTGCAGATTATCGGCGACCCCGCGTTCCCGGCGATCCCGGCAAGCTGCTCGAATTCCGGTCCCCCCGAGAACACGGTACCGACTTTCGGGGCCAATGGCTTGCTCGGCGTCGGGTTGTTCCTGCAGGACTGTGGCAGCGCCTGCGCGCAGGCGGCAATTCCCGGCGCCTACTACAGCTGTCCCGCGTCCGGCTGCATCCCCACAGCACTTGCCGTTGCCCAACAGCTGCAAAACCCGGTGGCGCTGTTCAGCGTTGATAACAACGGCACGATCATCGAGCTGCCCTCGGTCCCCGCAGCGGGTGCGGCGACCGTCGCCGGTTCGCTCATCTTCGGCATCGGGACCCAGGCCAACAACGGACTGGGCAGCGCCAAGGTGCTTGCGACGGACCCGAACACGGGTTACATCGTCACGCTCTTTGGCGGTCAAAACTACGCCACGAGCTACATCGACAGCGGCTCGAGCCTGTTCTTCATCGGCGCCGATCTCTACCCGCTGTGCGCCGGCGCGCAGGCGGGCTTCTACTGTCCGCCGACTACTGAAAGTCTCTCGGCGACCCTGCAGGGAACGAACAGCGTCGCGAGCGCGGCCGCGTTCAGCATCGCCAATGCCGACCAGGTGGTTGCGGCCAATCCAAGCTTCTATGCCTTCAGCAATCTCGCAGCTCCGGGAGGCGACCCTTCGATCTTCGCTTGGGGGCTGCCATTCTTCTACGGCCGGAACGTCTACACGGCGATCGAGACGAGGCAAACTCCGGGCGGGACCGGACCCTACTTCGCGTTCTAGAGTGGGTGTTTTGCGCCAGTGGCCTGCAATCGGCGCCGCCCGGGCCGGGGCCCTGGGCGCGGACCCGCGACGCCGCCAACCGGCGTCAATTGGGCAACGCGTTTAGGATGAGGCTGCCTGCGCGGTAGGGTTCGGGGTCGGGTCGCCAATCTTGCGCAGCGTGTTGTGGTCCGTGTGGTGGAACAGCTCGGCACGGTCCAGCACCTGCAACAGGGTGTCTTGCGCATAGCTCCAGCTACCGTCCGCGTTGATGGTCACGCGAATTCGGTACTCGAGCGTCTTGAAGGCGTACTCCAGAAACGGATTCGAGCAGATCCCGTTCACCTCGGAACCGCGCTTGGCGAAAAGCTCGAAGGTCTTCGCGTCGGGGCTCGCCTGGCCGATCGCCAACGCAATCTGCCCCCGGGGTATCGCCAGCGTTTGCACGATGGTTCCGGTCGCCGGCTCCCATAGCCAATGGCCGACCTGGTCGTGAAAGGTCTCGACGTCGTCCGGCTTGACGATGCGCGTGTGGTAGCGCAACCCGTAGTACATCTGCGGGCCGTTGGTCTGGGCGTCGATCGGTTGTAACTCGTAGCGCTCGATATACTGGTTCTCTTCCGTTCCCTCCGCTGCCGGGTGGACGTCGACGCCCTCCTTTCCCTCCCAGATGCCGGCAAGCGGCGTGAGGGGCCCGAGGTTGCGCAGCGTATGGGGATCGGGTTCCGGTTCGGTGAAGACATCCTTCGGGAATTGTTTCATGCGGATTTTTTCCTGAATGTGCCGCTGCATGCGTTTGCCCGGCGCAGGTTACCCCGCACGCGAGAGACAGGAATTGATAAGACCAACCGCTGAGCGCGCGCCACGGCGGCGCATACGCGCAGCATCGCAACAGAGCCCCGTCCTAGCGCCAGGACCCTGACGCAGCACGCTTGCGACCGGCGCGTGTCGGCATGCGCGACGCCGCGGACAGCTCGGCACCGCGTTGAGGCGCCGGCCGGCTAAACCTACCCCCGCTGCGGATGACTACCAGCGGAAACTCGCACCCAGGGCAGGGCCGGCCATGCGAATGCTCTGCAGCAGCTTGTCGTCGTTCATGCTGTAGTAAAGGTTCCGGTACGCGAAGAGCAAGTCGCCCCAATCGAAGCGGTACCCGACACCGATGATGCCGTTCCACCCCGAACTGTTGGAGCCGACGCGGCCGTCCACCTCGTAGGGCATGGTCCACTTGCCGTCGTCGCTCAAGCGCAAGTGGCCCTGCACGCCGAAGACGCCTTGGGTGAGCGTCTTGGTCTGGCCCAGGCTCCCCGACTGCGGAAATGCGCCGATCGGCCCGGTAAGGCTCCAGTTGGCATCGGCTCTGATATCGGCGATCGCGACTGCGGCGAAGACATCGATGGAACCCTGGGCGCTGTGCGCCATGGTGTAACTGCCGCCGAGCGTGACGATGCTCGAGTCGAGCTTGGAGCTGACGTCGGCCGTCGATCGGCAATTCGATGTCACCGTTCGGCCCATGCAAGGTGTGTACCCGCGAGTTATGGCCCTTAAGATCGGCGAATATCACATCGTAGATGAACGCGAAGTCCCCCTTGCGCGCCTGGCCGGCCATCATGAACCCGAACTGCAGGTCGGACAGGTAGCTGCTCGGATTGATCTTAACTTCAGCCGAGACCGACCCGGATGGGAGAGGGAGCTCCAGGTTGCCGTGAAGACTAGGGAGCCACAGGTACGGTGTGGCGCCGAACCGCCATTGCCCGTCATACATGTCCACGTCTTCGCCTGCCGCAATGCCCGACCCCAGCACGCCCGCACCCATCACCAGCGCGGTGAGCCCGCGCTTTAAGCTGACGCACCGCCCCCAACTAGCGTTTTTCACGATCGAACCTCCCTTCAAGGTGACATTTCATTTGAACCAGCAGCGCCAACAGCATTCCCGCCGCCTGGACCAAGGCAACCGCCAGCTCTGCGCATTCAGCCTGTCTCGTCCGCGGAATCCTTAAAATGTAGTGCGGCTAATCGCTGCAAATTTTACGGTAATTCGTTATCCGAAGCACCCGAAAGCGGGCGAGAGGTGATGGCGCAGGCGCGAGAGTTCTTTGATTCGATCAGCGCGCCCCAAGGAATTTGTGCTGTTGCCATGGCTGGCTACTTTGCTGCGTGGAGCCAGCCCGATTGCACTTATGAGGCCCATCGCGCGAACCATCCGTCCCTTGTCATTCATGGCGTCCGTGGCCGCACGCCGAAGCGGTCGCTGAGAATTATCCTGACTTAAGGCGTGGTAACCGGTTCCTTGGCTACCGCGGGCTGCGTGACCAGCTCGGCACCGGCGTCCTTCAGCAGCCGCTTGAATTCGGGCGACGAACGGATAATGGCTCCGCGGCACTGCGCAGGCGATCGACTGCCTCCGGGGGCAGGACGAACGACGTGGGCAGGTCGTTCAGGTACTCGACTTCCGCCGGATCCTCGAGCGCAGAGAAAGACACGTCGATAGCATAAAGGTCGACGTTCGGTGCGTTCACCAACTGCGCCACCGCGGGATCCGCGCTGCTGGTAAATGCGGCCGAAGCACGAATGCGGCGCATGGCCTGCCAGCGCGCCATCGTATCCTTCAGAAGCTCAGTCGCCTCATAGGAATAGTGGTCGATCGGCACGCCGGTCGCCTTGATCAGGATTGCCACATCGCTGGGCGGACGCGCCGATTGGTCCCAATTAGTCTTCGGCGAGGACAGTGAATTGACGATGAAGACAATGATCCTTTGCACGTGGTCGAGCGGCGTCGGTTGGCCCATCAGTTTCAGCGCCTCGAGTTCCTCCAACGCCTCGAGCACGCCGCGCATGCCAAGGTTATCCGCCAGGCCTCCGTCGACGAGATGGACATAAGGCTTGTGCGTGCCGTCCTGGTAGGCCTGCATCTCCTGCAAATGCTTGATTGCGCGCGCCGCCGGCCGTGGCGCCGTGGCAGGATCGGCGAATACTCGGCCCCAGGGCGAGGTGGCGAACTTGCAGCTGCCGCCGTAATTGTTGAGTGTCACCGGCGAAAGCGCGAACGGCACCGCCGAGGACGCCGCCGCAGCACGGGAGAGCGGCACGGCGTCGAGATCCGAGCACAGATAGTCAAAATCGAGCTGCTGAAAAACCAGGCGCTCCCCGGTCGAAATGTCGGTGGCTGAGGCGAGGACCAGCGGGCCGCTGCCGCGGTCCAGATCGGCAAACGTGGCGCCGTGAAACAGGATTTCGTCGTAGAGCTGCGCCGCCATTTCCGAGCGGCCCCAGCCCTCCGACCACAGCGCTCCCCAGTTGCCTGGGTTGAAGAAGCGAGCGACGAGCTCACCCTGGACGTCGCGCTTGAGGAAGCTCGTCTCGTAGAGGTCGAACAACTTCTCGCCATACAGACCGTAGGCGAGCGCGGTGAAGCTGCCGCCCGAGACGCCGGTGACCACGTCGACTTCGTCGAGCAGGCGGATCTTCCTGCCCTTGGGTCCGATGACCTCCATGCCTCGCAAGGCCTCGAGGACGCCGTAGGAGAATGCGGCCGCCCGCGTGCCTCCGCCCGAGAACGCGAGGATGACCAGGTCCTGGGTGTCATTGTTAGGACGGTGCGCCTCGCGCGTCAGGTACCGGTACCCCTGGTTGAGCTCGACCTCGGCGATCGGGGGGTTGATCGGGCGCGTTGCGCAGCCGCCGAGCACGGAGAGCGCAAGCACCAGGAAAGAGGCGCAAGAAAAAGGCTGGGTCATGGATATCCAAAACAAGCGGCGCTGAATTCTACCTGCTTGTGCCGGCCAGCGCGTCGCGCACGCCTGTGCGCTTGATTCAAGCAGCGAAACCCGGACGCAATCTCCGCTATCAGACGAGTTCCTCTTTCGCCCGCAGGAGAAGAGTGACCGCGGCCAGTCCGAGCGCGCACGCGCCCAAGGGTACAAAAGCCAGCGCGGGAATTCCGCTCAGGTCCCACGCTGCGCCGCTCATGATCGCGATGGCCACGGCGCCACCATAACTGATGGTGAACATTCCTGCCGAGGTGCGGGCCACATCGTCCGGACGGCAAAGCAGGGGCGGCAGCGTCAGGCCCATGATAAGCGCCGCCGCGACCGAGAACCCGAGCAACCCGGCCCAGAAGAGGGTTGCCTGACCGACCTGCAACACCAGTCCGCCAAGCGCCAGGAGCGACAACAGGCCAAAGGCGATGTATGGCCACGCGCGCCGCTCGAGCTTGCCCGCGAAGAGGAGAAGCAAGAACGAAGCCGGGAGCTGCCCGAAATTGAGCGCGCTGAGCGCGGCGCTGATCAAATCCGGCCGGCCCGCGCTGGAAAGATAGATGGGAATGAACGCGTTGGCCGTAAAGTAGATGGCGTTGATGCAGCAGAACAGCACGCCAAGCCGCCAGACGAGCCCGACGTGCCAATCGGGCAACCACTTGCGCGGCGTGCCCGTTGCCGCGTGTTCGCCGTGCTCGCGCGGCGCAAAGCAATAGATCAGCACCGCGATCACCGCAATCGGCAGTGACCAGAACTCCAGTGATAGACGCCAGCTGCCGCCGAGGAGCGGCAGGATGCAAGGGATCGTCAACAGGGTGGGAAAGATCTCGCCGACGAGCAGGCCGTTGGTGTAAATCGCGGTCCCCAGCCCGACGCGATGCGGCAACCACTGCCGGACGGCGGTGGGCATGATCGGCTGCATGATCGCGACGCCGGTCGACATGACCGCCGTGGTCGCGAAAAGGATCGCGTAACTCGTGCTCAAGCCGCGCCAGGCCGAACCCGCGGCCACCAGGACGAGTCCTCCGATCAAGGCGCTCCGGACTCCCAAACGCGCAACCAGCAGCGAGCCCGCCAGCGCAGCGACGGCAAACAGGGCCGGCGGAATGCTGCTCAGCAGACCCACTTCGGTCGCGCTCAGAGCGAACTCATCGACGAATCATCGCGATCACCGGCGGGACGGCCAGGATCGTCAGCCGCAATGCGTTGCCGGCGAGCCAGAGCATGGCGACCGCAGCCCAGATCGGTTGTCGTGCGGCAGGTTCGGCGTCGGAGAGGGCCATGGGTCGCCTTCTACCGTGATGTCCTGGTGGTCAGGCCGGCGTCGCCTCGCACAAGGCGAAGAACCCGGGCAACCCGGTGCCGCAGCGGCTGGCAGCGAAACGTCAGGGCCCAAGCGATGCCCCGGCCAGTGCGTTGCGCAGGGCCAACCCGCCCAGTACCACGAAAATGACCGCGGCCAGGACATGCACGGCTTTGGCGGGAATGCGGTCCGCGAAGCGATGGCCAAGGTAGATGACCGGAACATTGGCCAGCATCATGCCGAGCGTCGTTCCGCTGACTACGCCGACAAAATCGTGGAAACGGGCGGCCAGCGCGACGGTGACCACTTGGGTCTTATCCCCCATCTCGGCGAGAAAGAACGCAAACACCGTGGTACCGAAGACACCCAGCGCACGCTTGGGCAGGTTTACCTGCTCCTCATCAAATTTGTCGGGCAGCAGTATCCAGCCGGCCATGAGGATGAACGAGGCGACGACGAACCAGTTCAAGAGCGAAGGATCGAGCACCTGGCCGAGCCACGTGCCGATGCCGCCGGCCACGGCGTGATTGGCAAGCGTCGCCGTGAACACACCCAGGATGATCGGAAGCGGTTTGCGGTAACGCGCCGCAAGAATGAGCGACAGGATCTGCGTCTTGTCGCCGATCTCGGCCAGAGCGATCACCCCGGTGGATACGAGGAAGGCTTGCATGGTCAGGTCCCGGCCGGCGATCCATGACCGCACCGCTTCCCCGGCCATGCGGAGGCAGTGTCAGTCAAAGCTCTCGCCAAGTTCAGGACCGCTTACGCCATGCCGTGACGGCAAGTCTGTTGACGTAAGCCCCTCTGTTCCGGAGGGCGGCTACTCCCCAATGACGGTTTCCATTTTATCCGATTTGCTGCTTCCGTGTCGGCGACCCATACCGCGCCGGAATGAATCTCGACGGCGTCCTCTGATGGCCGCGGCAGCGCCATGATGTATCCTTTGCCGCAACGTTGATCGTCACGCTGCCCGGCAGGCCCATGGTTTGGACCGACTTCACGCAACTTCTTGGCGCGATCCTGGTGGTCGTCGGAGCCATTCTGCCCGTCGTCAATCCGCCCGGCGATGCCCCGTTGTTCCTGCGGATGACCGCCGGTTCCGATGACGCGACGCGCAACAGACTCTGCGAAGGTGATTGCGTTCTATTCGTTTGTGCTCCTGTTGGGTTCGATGCTCTTTGGCTCGTTTGTCCTGCGCCTGTTCGAACTGTCGGTAGCGGTCATCCAGGTGGCGGGTGGTGCCGTCGTCTGCGCGCTCGGCTGGAAGCTCTTGAACGACGAGCAGAAACCGGCCGCTATGCCGGTCGATCCTCGAGAGGCCTCGGCCGCCGCGATGGCGCGATCGTTCTATCCCCTGACCATGCCGCTGACGGTCGATCCGGGCGTCATGTCGGTGGCCATTACCGTTGGTGCCAACCACGGCCATACCCTCGACCGGCTGTTGATCCAGATTCTCGCCGCAGGCATTGGCGCGGGCATCGTCGCGTTGGCGGTTCTGGTAACGTACCGTTACGCCAAGAGCTTCGCCGCCCGGATCGGACACCAGGGCACGATGGTCGTGTTGCGCCTTTCGGCATTCATCGTGCTGAGCATCGGCGTGCAGATCGGCTGGAACGGCGTCAAGGCATTGCTGAAGGAGATCGGCATTCCGGCGTGACCTTCACCGCGTTGTCCCTTGGCGCACGGCGCAAGGTACGCGCTCCAGTCCGTGCGCTGGAGCGGTGGTCCCATTTTGAGCCATAATCACTCATGAACCATTCCGTTCCCCCACGCGGCCACCACGACATGGGTGGACTCGCGGCAGGGACAGTCGAGCGGACCGAGCACGACTACGCCCTGTGGGAAAAGCGCGTCGACGCGCTGATGGCGCTGCTCAGCCACCGCAACCGGCGACTGCTCACGGTGGACGAGCTCCGCCGCCATATCGAAAGCCTCGGCCCCGAGGCCTACGAGACGATGAGCTACTACGAACGCTGGATCCATGCGATTACCCAGACGCTCCTCGAACGCGGCGTGATCACCGTCGATGAGCTGGGCCGCAAGATGGAGCTGGTCAAAGCGCGCGAGGCGCAGCATGGCTGATGCGTTCCCCGCTCGGTTTCGCCAGGGCGATCGCGTCAGGGTGCGCGAGGCCTACCCGCTCGGCCACGTGCGCACCCCCTACTATGTGCGCGGCAAGCAGGGCGTGATCGAGCGACTCTGCGGCGCCTTCCCCAATCCGGAAGAGCGCGCCTACGCGCGGCCGGGACTGCCGGCGCAGCCGCTGTACCGCGTGCGCTTTCTGCAGCGCGACATGTGGCCCGACTACGCTGGTCAACCGCAGGATGTGGTCGAGGTTGAGATTTATCAGCACTGGCTGGAAGCGGAGGCACAGGCGCGATGAGCCATGATCACGATCATGCCCCGGAGCACCCGCACGTGCACCGCTATCCGCCGCGCCCCGACCAGGACGATACGCTCACCTACTATCGCGCGCTGGAAGCGGCGGTGCGCGAGCTTTTGATCGACAAGGGCGTCATCAGCGCTGAAGAGGTGCGGCGCCAGGTCGAGGAAATGGACGGTCGCAACGCCGGCCGCGGCGCGAAGATGGTCGCGCGCGCCTGGCTCGACCCCGCGTACAAAGAGCGCATGCTCCAGGACGGCGCCAGGGCCGCCGAGGAGATCGGCCTGGATGTGGGACCGCTCAAGCTGGTGGTGGTCGAGAACACCGCGGCTGTGCACAATGTCATTGTTTGCACGCTCTGCTCGTGCTATCCGCGCATGCTGCTCGGCCTGCCGCCGGACTGGTACAAGAGTCGCAACTACCGCTCCCGCGTGGTGCGCGAGCCGCGCGTCGTGCTGGCCGAGTTTGGGACGGTGATTCCGGACGACGTGCTGATCCGCGTGCACGACAGCACCGCCGATATGCGCTACCTGGTCGCCCCCAGGCGTCCGGAAGGAACCGAAAACTGGAGCGAGGTGGAGCTCGCCCGGCTGGTTACGCGCGACAGCATGATCGGGGTCGCCCTGGCCGATAAGCCGTAGCCGGTCCGCACCGATTGCCCGTCTCCCCTTGCGCCCGGGTCTTTCGGGTCGGGTTGAAGGGTCCCGTCGCGGGCCGCCGCAGGCGACGCGGCCACACGGCGAAAGCCGCTCGAAGTCGTTGATTCCTCAGGGCCGGATCGTCCGCGATGCTTGGCGCGAGGGTATCCTTTCGCGCCTTTGAGCCCCGGCGGTGGCCCTTGGCGCCACGCCCGGGGTAGGGAGATGCCGATGCTTTTGGTCGGGTCCCAAGCCGCTGCCGGCTTCCAACCCTTGCCGGTGAGCCCGCGCTAGCCCCGATTTATCCCCGGTTCATGAGAATGCAATGCGCTCAGGGCAGGATGGGCGGTTGCACGCCGCTCGGGGCACCGGCGCGATGGCGAAGGCCGAGCCCAATCGACCGGATCGATCACTTGAAACGGAGGTCATGATGAAGGGGATATCTTGCTTCACGGTCGCGATGGCGATGGCCGGTCTTGCCTTAGCGGCGGTTCCCGCAACGGCAGCTGCTGCGAACGCCAGCGATTGTCCCAATGACGGCGTCGTACGCTACGGCGTGGAGCCTTTCGATACGGCACCGCGGCTGATACCGATCTACGAGAAGATCGCGGCACAGATCAGCGAAAAACTCGGGTGCGAGGTCAAGGTGTACGTTTCCACCAACTACAACGCCGAAATCGAGGCCATGCGCAACGGCAAGCTGGAAATCGGCGAATTCGGTCCCTCGGCTACGTTCTGGCCCACGAAGTCGCCAAGGCCGAGGCCGTGGCGACCTTTGCCGATGCGCAGGGCAACGTGGACTCCTACTGGGCCAGCATCGTGACCTATCCACAATCCGGCATCAAGACCGTGGCCGAGATCCGCGGCCGATCGTTCGCCTTCTCGGACCCCGCATCCACCTCGGGGCACCTGTTTCCCGCTTACGGCTTGCGCAAGGGCGGTCTGGATCCGGAGAAGGATCTGAAGGGCATTTACGCCGGTAGCCACACGGCCTCTTTCGAGGCACTCTATAACCACAAGGTCGATTCCGGCGAGCTCAACAGTGAACAGCTCGAATCGGCCATTCAGCGTGGCCATTACAAGGATGGCGACCTGATCTTCCTGTGGAAGTCGGGTCCGATTCCAATCGATCCGACGGCAGTACGCGGCGATCTTCCCCAGGGGTTCAAGCAGCGTCTCATCGTTGTGCTGCAGAACATCGACCTGTCGGGTATCTCGGAAGCGGACCGCAAAGTCATGGGCGTGCACGGAACCCGGTTCGTACCGCAGAACGACGCGGCATTTGACGACATTCGCGACCTCGTCAAGACGCTCAATATCGATTTGAGCAAGTTGAACAGCTAGATGCCCGGCCCATCGGGCAGGCGGCCGCGATGTTGCAGATTCGCCAACTGTCGCTGTGTTATCCGAACGGGAAACGCGCGCTTACCGATCTCGATCTGACGGTCAATGCGGGCGAGTTGGTGATTGTCCTGGGTGGGAACGGCAGCGGCAAGACGACGCTCTTGCGCTGTGTCAACCGAACGCTTTCGCCAACCAGCGGCGAAGTGTGGCTAAACGGCACGAACATCACCCATCTGCAGGGCGAAAGGCTCCGGCGCGCGCGGCTGGAGTTGGCCATGATCTCTCAGCATGGCAGTCTCGTGCGCCGCCGCAGCGCCTTGAGCAACGTCGCTACCGGCGCGCTCGGCCGCCATTTCACGGCCTGGACTGCGCTCGGTGGCCTGCCGGCCGAGGAGCTGGAGCGGGCGCACGGCTACCTTGCCCAGGTGGGACTCGCGGGTCTGGAGCGGCAGCGGGCCGGGACACTTTCCGGCGGGGAGGCCCAACGCGTTGCCATCGCACGCGCGTTGGCGCAAAAGCCGAAGGTCCTCCTTGCCGACGAGCCGGTCGCGAGTCTCGATCCGGAAGCGGCGGCTGAAATCATGCGCCTGCTGCGCCGCCTCGCGACCGATGCACACCTGGCCGTGCTCTGCGTCCTGCATCAGGTCGACCTCGCCTATGCCTTCGCCGACCGGGCGATCGGCATCCGCGAGGGCCGCGTCGCGTTCGACGTGGCACGTGCAGACATGACCAAGGACGCCGTCAAGCGGCTCTACGTCAGCGAGGCCGCGTGAGCACCGGGATCGAGCGACGAGACAAGGCGCATTTGGCGCGGCTCCGGGACGGCGTTCGCGAACGCAGTGCGCGTGCTCGGGGTTCTGCTGGCGCTGCTGGTGGTCGTGCAATCGTTCATCGTGGTCGAGGCAAGGCCACAAGATCTGGTGACCGGCTTTCACGGCATGGTCGATATCATTCGCCGCGCCGTGCCACCGGATTTTTCGCTGCTCCCCAAGACGGTCCGGCCGGCACTCGAAACCATCGACATCGCGATCTTCGGGACGCTTGTCGGCCTGGTCATGGCCATACCCCTCGCGGTCATGGGCGCGGCCAACGTCACCCCTTCCCGGATCATCTATTACTGCGCCCGCGGGGTCATCGCTTTTACGCGCGCGGTACCCGACCTGGTCTGGGCGCTCTTCTTCGTTACCGCCGTCGGACTTGGCCCCTTCCCCGGGGGTCTCGCTCTCGCCGTGCACTCGCTGGGCATGCTCGGTCGGCTCTTCGCCGAAACGATCGAGCATATGGACATGGCGCCGATCGATGCCCTGTCGCTGACCGGTGCACGGCCAATCCAGGTCTTCACGCACGGCATCATTCCTTCGGTGCTCCCGGCGCTGCTCGGCATCAGCCTCTATCGCCTCGACGAGAACATACGCTCGTCGCTGGTCCTGGGCTTTGTCGGCGCCGGCGGCATCGGATTCCAGCTTCTCACCGCGATGAACCTGTTTCAATACCAGGAAGTCTCGCTGCTGCTCATCATCACCTTCGTTATCGTCTTTACGGCAGAGCGGCTGTCGGCAATGTTAAGACAGAGGCTTGCCTAGCGGATTCACATCCCCTCGCAGCCGAGGCGCACGTGCCTATGCGCCAGAAGACCGCATAGCCCGCGTCGCTTCGTTGCAAGCTCCTCGCCCGCATCGCGCGGGCTCAAGGCGGCGATTGCTTCGGAGAGAGCATTGATGAATTGCGACGCGCAGGGCTTTGCCCTTGCGGTTCATCGCCCGGGTTCACGGGTGGGGGTGCCGCCATTATTCAGGGGCACAGTGACTTGAAGAAAATGGTGGTCGCACACGGCATCCCATTGGGCAACAGCGCGTAATCCGGAATTTGGCCACAACGCTGCCAGCCGTGCCGTGCATACAAACGCTCGGCGTCACCGTTTGCCGTATCGAGCACTAGCAGCGTCTTGCCAGCGCCAATAGCCCTGCGCTCGGCGGCAGCGAGCAGAGCCGCACCGACACCCCGCCGGCGCAGCCGTCGATGCACAAGCATCTTCGCGAGGTCTCCACGATGCGGCTGATTCTCAGGCTGATCCAAGACGATCTGAACCGTGCCAATGATCGCTCCCGCTGCGTCTTCAGCCACCAGCACGACGCGCTCGCCGCGCGCCACACTCGCGGAGATGCCGCGCCAATACGCCTCCGCCTTGGCGCGGGACATTGGCAGCATGAAGCTGACCGACGCCCCACCTTCCACGCAGTCGATCAACACGTCGCTCAACCCTTGGATCTCGCGCTCACCAAGGGTCTGCGGACATTGAATCTGAATGCCGTCCGACATCGACCGGTTCTTCTGCGCTCAGGACTCCGCTTGTCAGACCCTTGGCTCCCCGCGAGCGTTCACGGTGATCGTCGGACCGGGTGGGAACGACAGTTGTGCGCGGTGCGTCAGGCCGCGAAAAACGTAGGTCACGTCCCAGTACGCGGCCTGCCCGGTACCCGGAACGCTCGCGCAGCGCTGCACGTCCTGCGTATACGTCTGTGTGCCGCGGTTGGCATTCGCGCCGACCGCGGCACCGGCAACGGCGCCGACCGCCGTGGCGACGCTATTGCCGCGCCCGCTGCCGATCTGATGGCCGATCACACCGCCGAGCACACCGCCCAGGATCGCGCCGGGGACGTTGGGCGCCGCTGGAGCCACAACCTGCTGCTGCTCGACCCAGCAACGTTGCTCGGGCGGACCCATCACCGCACGGACGGCGACCACGTCGGCCGGGTAGAGATGTTCGCCATAGTGCGGATAGTAGGAATAGGGCGGCGCCACGGGCGGAGGCGGTGGGGGCGCGTAGGAGTAGTCCGGACCGCTCGATACGCGACGCAGCGACGAGATTTTGTTGTTCATGTTCATTGTTCGGAGTGCCGGGTACTGGCCCGGCCGCAGCACGATGCAGCTCCACGAAAGTCGGCGTCCTCACAAACCTGCCAGTCACCGCGGTCGACGATGATCGAAGACGCACGATCGTTAAAGCCAAGCTTGTCGAGGACGTGGATCGGGCGTTGGCCGAAAACGTGCGACCATGAAACATTCCTGCTCGTAGAGCGTTACCGGGCGCATCCGAACGGGGCGAGGAAAAGGGCACCGAGGCCGAAAATCGCGATTCGGAATTCATTCATGCGTGTTCCTGATCGATTGTCGGGCGTCGAGCGATGATCCCACAAGTATAGCTGCGCCCGGGCAGCCACGGCCTGCGCCATTCCCTGGCCTGCGTCTTGCTTCTTCGCAACCGACGAAAGGAGCTTCGCTATGGGATTCCTGCTCGGATGGGTCATTTTCAACGTGCTGGCGGGGTGGATCGCCGGCCTATTTCTTTTGCCCCTGTTCCTTGCGCCGGTCTTGGGCCTGATTGCTACTGCCGCGGCGCCTCCGAGATCCCAACTCGACGAGGATGCCGCAAGGTCCGGGGACCCTGTTGACGAGTCCCGAAAGTGCCCCTATTGCGCGGAAGCGATCCGATTGGAAGCGATCAAGTGTAGGCACTGTGGCAGCAATATTGCGAGGCTGCATATCGCAGCCGCACCCATGATGACCGTGCGCAAGCGGTCAACCTGACCCTCCTGTGGCACGATGTGCCGCGCTACGGCACACAAGACAAATCTGGCGCCGGCCCCTCTGGCGTCGTGCGCAGTGCTCCGAACCCTGAACTTCGAACGACGTGCTTAGGGCCCCACGCGGCCACCGTATAACGAAGGCAGCGGTGGTTGTCTCCTATGCACCCCCTCGTCGGACACACCTGCTGCGAGGCATCCGGACGCGGCCACCGCGCACTCCATGCGTATTGGCCGCGCCCAGTCGAACGGCTGCACTAATCGGTACTGCGAATCACTCCTGCTTGACGAAGTTCCGGTAGTAGTAGTTGTAGATCATCCGAGTCCGCCAGATATAGCGACGCAGTGCTTCGGGTCCCTGTGCTGCGGCCCGCCAGACCCCGGCCTCGAGCGGAGGATAGCTGTGCGGCATTGTCGAAATGGGTGCGTCCGCGACCGCTCCGGTGCTATCGGCGGCGGCCAGCTGCACCGAGGTTGGGGAACCGACGATTGCGGAGCCACCGGGTTCGCCAACGTGGCGGTCGCGGCAAGGGCAAGTGCCGCACCAAGCGCACAGCAGCCAGATTTCAGTGCCAATCTAGACTCATGTCATTCTCCTTTATGAGGTGTGATGCAATATACGCCTTACGCCTGTGTCCCCGGGGTCGCCACGTTCATTCGTCTGCGATGCGGGCGCCGGTAAGCCTCCGGGCCGTGGTCTAAATTGCCATTTGGTCCTCCCTACACCTGCTCCATTCTCCCCTGACGGCGCGAGGCGTTAATCAGCGTTTGTCTGATTCTGGTGTAGGATTCCGGCGAATTTCCCGGCCGGTTCGAGCGCGGCGACGCGACGGCTGATTCTTGGTGGCCGATCGGCGCATCACCAAGCGTCGATGGATGGCTGCGCACAGCTTCAGCGACTCACGACGTTCAAGACGCGCGATGCAGCGCCACCTCGGGTAGCTCGATCGACGAGGGTGCGTTGCCGCCAGTACTACCGCCTGTGCTTGGACCGCCGCGCAAGCGCAATCATGCGATGCCTCGGTTGGACGGCGCTACCGACCCGCAGTGCGATCCCGGTCGATCGAAATCGGAAGGGGGCGGCCATCGTTGACGCGCAGGAGATTTTTCCCCTCTCACCCCACCTGATCGTCGATCGGCCCTTTTGGGCTATTTCGCAAACTCGAATGCATCGGCGGACGCGGTGGAAACGTGCACTCCGGTTCCGGAAGACTGTACATCTCCGCTGACAGCATAGAATCGATTTCCGATCACCGCGCCCGCGACGCCATGACGCGGGGCAGCCATCGGCGGGAGGACGGCCCATGTGTTCGTGGCAGGATCGTAGCCTTCAAAGGCGCGGTAAGCGGTGAACTGATTCGAATTCTGCCACTCCCCGCCAGCAACATATATTCTGTTGTTATAAACACCGGCCGACACCGCGCTGCGGGCCGTCGGCATCTTCGCGAGCGCGGCGCTCCACTTGTCCGTAGCGGGATCGTACGCCTCTACGTTGTTGAGGTTCGATGAGGCGCCGATGAATGCGGCTCCGATCCTTCCGCCAATCACGTAGATTTTTCCGCCGACGACGCCAGCGCAAGTATGGTTTCGAGGAGTGGGCATCGAAGCACGCTCGCGCCACGTGTTGGTTTCCGGGTCGTATTCTTCGACCGTTCCCAGAACACGTTGCGGATACGTCGGATGGATCGCCGGATTCGTCTCGCCCAAAGCCGTCGTAGCGCCTCCGATCACGTAGATCTTGCCATTGACAGTGGCCGCCACCGCAGCGCCCCGCTTGATCGGCATCGGAGCCAGTGCCTTCCAGGTATCGTTTGCCGGGTCATACTCAAACGAATTGTCGATCGGTACCCACGCCGCAATTCCCGATGTGACGCCGACAAAACCGCCAAACACGTAGATCTTGCCGTTGTATTCGCTTATCGCGACATGATGAGCCGGCATCGCCATGGATTTCTTTTTCGTCCAGGTATTCGCGCCGGGATCATATTCGTAGACCATGCCTACAGGAAGCCAGATGGGGGCTGAAACCAGGCCCGCCATGACGTACATTTTTCCGTTCGCGGCGACCCCGATGACCTCTTCTTTGGGCTCCGGAAAGGGCGCGATGCTGACCCATTTCCCTGCCGGGGCCTGCGCCTGAACAGCCGGAATCCATACAGCCAGACTGCACCCAAGCATGGCCCGCCACAGGCAAGTCGAACGCAACCGTTTCAACATTCCGTGTCCTTTCCTGTTGCTCTGATGCAGATTCTAACCCATGGTGCCCTCGCGCCGAACCAACCAACGTACCCGACGCATGCCAAGGAGCGATGGTGGTGCGTGCTTGTGCCCGGAGCCCGAACGGGTTGAATGCGTCGGCGCGGGTCCGCGCCAGCACAATTCGTCCGCTGGGGCATTGAAGGATACCGCAGAAGGAAATCGTCGCGACCAGCGCATGACATTTTGCGCAGGAGTAGAAGTGATCGCCAAGGTAGCAGTCTTGCTATTGGTGAAGCGAGTTTGCCTGCTGCCGGGGGTCGGAATCGCTGGCGCGGCGCGCCACGCTCGCTATGGTCGGGGCGGACCGGGGCTCGAACATGCTCAAAACCAAAGACTCTGCCCAAAAGCTGTTGTCGCGATGAGCGCGGAATAGCAGGGCGCGGGATGCTGTTCGCCTTAGCCAGGACTGCTTGGTGAAGTCGCTGTGGCGACTGCGCACAAGGTCAGGTCACACGTGGACCATGCCGGCGCCGACAACTGGTCCTGCGCGTCGTTGCAAACGCGCGCTGTGATCGTGTATTGGCACGAGGGAATTACATGCTCTGGGAGTCGCAGAGCCCGGGCGGACTGGCCCATCGGAATGCCTTTGTTGACAGGAGATAGCTATGCCCCTATTCGGATCCCGTGTTTCCGCTGGTCTCTGTTCCGCCACTTTGGCGATCGCCGCGCTAGTCTCAGCCGGAAGCGTCCTGGCCGATGATGATCGCCCGTTCCTGGACCGCTTCCATAGTGTAAAACTTGTTGCCTCCACCGTTCCCGTCAATGGAGATGTGAACCCCTATGGCACGGTGGTCGTGCCGCGTTCGGTGGGCTTGCTCAAGCGCGGTCATGTTCTGATCAGTAACTTCAATAACAGCGATAACCTGCAGGGTATCGGTACGACCATCGTCCAGGTTAGCCCAGAGGGGACGCCGACCTTGTTTGCGCAGATCGACCCCAGCACCCTGGCGGGTCAATGCCCAGGGGGCGTAGGTTTGACCACCGCGCTCACGGTTTTGCAACGAGGCTGGGTGATCGTTGGCAGCCTTCCCACGACAAATGGGATGTCGGCAACGGCCGAAGCGGGCTGCCTGATCGTGCTTGATAGCGTCGGCCAAGTGGTCGAAACCTTCCACGGTGGCGGCATTAACGGGCCTTGGGACATGACCAGCTTGGACGCGAATGGGAACGCCTGGCTCTTTGTCACCAACGTGCTCAACGGCGACGTAACGGTGGGTCCGCCTCACGTGGTCGATCAGGGTACGGTGCTGCGCATCGCACTGGGGGTTCCGAAACAAGGCGAGGGAATACCGGCGCTGGGGCCGATTACGATGATAGGTTCGGGGTTTTCCGAGACGGCTGACCCGAACGCTTTGGTCATTGGCCCGACCGGCGTTGGGTTGACTGAGGATGGGACGCTCTATGTTGCTGACACCGTCAACAATAGAATCGCCGCGATACCCGATGCGCTGTCGCGCCAAACTACGGCCCTTACCGGATTCGAGGTGAGTTTTGCGGGCGCGCTCAATGGCCCCCTCGGACTGGTGATCGCGCCGAACGGCCATATCATCACTGCCAATGCGGCTGACGGGAACCTGGTGGAGACGACGCCCAACGGCTCGCAAGTTGCGGTAAAGACCGTCGAGACAGCAACTGGTGCTGGGTCACTGTTCGGCATCGCCATCGTGCCCGGTGGACACGGGGTCTATTTCGTCGATGATGGCGACAACACGCTTAAGGTATTTGGTTCAACGGCAATGTCTGAGGGTGATGACGACGGTAACGACTGAGGTTGTTGCCTCGGCGCCGTGTGCGTCCACCGCACTCGCGTCTGCCTGACGCCACGGGTTGGGCAGCGATATCCTTGTCGCAAATAACATTGTCCCGGTTACATTCGCACCAAACCGGGCAGCCGAAGGACGACGCAATCATGCCCTGAGCGACAACAGGCTGCTCTGCCACTGTGACCAAAACTGCTCAACCGAGCGCGGCAATTTATGTTTTGTCATCCGCGTCCGCTTAGTGGCGCGGCACAAGCGTTAGAAGATCAAGCTGGACTTCCCACGATATCGTGGACAGCCCTGGGCGCTAATGAGGCATGCTCAAATGCCTCGGGCTAAGCCCGCCGAGATGGCTGTAGCGGCGCGTTCGATTTTAGAAGGTCTCGATGTAGTCGAAGATGTCGGCGCGGGCGCTGTTCGCGCAACAGAATCGACATTGACCTGCACGATCGAACCTTCGATACTCAGGCTCGCGTGATCGAGGGCCAACCATCGAAAGGAAGGGCCATGAGCCAGACTCACAAGGGAAGCTGCTTTTGCGGCGCTGTCGAGCTTACTGTCACCGGCGAGCCAGTTGCGGCGGGTTTCTGTCATTGCTCGTCGTGCCGAAGCTGGGCCGCCGCGCCGGTAAATGCGTTCAGCCTCTGGAAACCCGAGTCGGTGAAGATCACTAAGGGCGAGGGCAACATTGGCGTCTACCACAAGACGGAAACGAGCTACCGCAAATTCTGCAAGGTCTGCGGCGGGCACCTCTTGACGGACCACCCCCCGTTCGGCTTGATCGACGTGTACGCCGCCACGATCCCGACCTACCGTCACGAGCCAAAGCTTCATGTCCACTATCAGGAGAGTGTGCTCCCTATCAAAGACGGGCTCCCCAAGATGAGGGATATGCCCAAAGAGATGGGCGGGTCGGGCGAAATGCTCGCGGAGTAACATGCATTGGCGACGGTTGTCCGCTTTTCGCGATCGCGACCGTCCGCAACGGGTCGATCTCGTGCCCTCGAAAATCAGGCGGCTCTCGGCTGCGGTCGTAGCTCTTCTCGCTCTACTGCGGTCATTCGCGCACTTTTCACTACTACCGTCTGGCCGTAATATCATCTGACGCTATGGCTGCGAGACAACCTAAGCCAATTGCTCGCCCCATCGATGGGAGATCACAGTGAAGCATATGATAAGGTCACAGACGCACCGTGGGCTGGCGTCAGCTTCTAGATGTCTTTTTCTCTGCCTTGCGCTTTTCTTGGGTATCGCTGCGCAGATCGGGTGGGCTCAAGCGCCTCCAGATATCGAAGCAATGCTTAAGAAAATGCTTACGGCGACCGAGAGCGGGTCGCGGAGTGCATTCGTCGCTGAAGGTGACGCATCCTTCCAGACAGATATCACCCCGGCGATGTTCAACAGCTTCAGTGCGCAGTTCGCACCTCGCCTTAAGCGCGGCTACACGACGACTTTTACAACCCAGTTGCACCAGGAGGGTTTTTCTGTGTACGTTTGGAAGCTCGAATTCAAGGATGGCGGCGACGATTTGCTCTTCACTCTAGCGGTCAAGGACGGCAAAATCGGAGGTTTTTTTCTGCGATAGCTGTTGCACCAGACCCAGCAACTGACCAAGTTCGGCCTGCTTGCTGCGCCGACGGCGGATCGCCTGCGCTAGGCCGCGGCTGCTGCGAGACGTTGAATGTCATAACTGGGTCGCACTGCGACCGTCGGTAAACAGGCCGCGGCTAACTCCAGACGGTCACCGTTTCGCTAAGATTGCCGGGAAGCAGACGGCGACGCCACAACTTTCTATGGTGTGAAATGCAGCGGGTCCCTGAGATTCTGCAATTCCCGGTAATAGTAGAGCGGCGTTGGTCGCTTTCCCTTGACCTTCAACCGCCTGAGAAATTCGATTTCCTCCTGAGTCACATTACCGCTCAGTGAAACTTCCTTAAGGAAGCCTCTGAGCCCGAGCTCGTCCCCGAAAGGTTGATCGGGTTCCGTTTCAACAAACTCAAATCGCTTCGCGCGGCCAGGCGCCAATCTTCGGTTAAGCACAACTTCCATAGCGAAGCCCGAGAGGTCGATATCCCACGAGTCGATTAACGGATCCAGGAAGGAAACGCAGTTCTCTAACGACACGTGAAAAACGTCTGTGTCCAAAAAGTCGAGGATTACGACCCGCATTTGCTTATAGCTTCGGCCACTGAGTCGGGACACCGAGCGCAGCCACTTTTCGCTCTTCAATTCCTCTCGGGCGACTCGCTTGATCACATCCAGAAGCTTCTGTGTGACGAGGCGTTCAAGTTCACCAAAGGGCTGCTTTTCAAAAATTGCGCGAATCTGTTGCTGTTTTTCCAGCGCGCACTTGCGGAGGACCAACTCTCGGACTTCATGAAACAAAGGCGCCGGCGGGTCCTCGAAATTTCTCTTTAGCGCTTCCTTGCGCTGCAGCTCAGCTAACTTAGCTAGCTTGCCACTCGACACCTTGAGAAACCTGCCCATCTTCTCGTAGATGTCTGTTCGGTCGGGCGCCGGTGGCAATTTCTTCCGGGTAAGGAGTTGAGAGATATAGGACTCGGTGACTTCGGTGGCTGCCGCCAAGTCCTTCTGCTCCAATCCCAATTGCTCCAGCCGTTGCTTGATGACTAAACAAACGTCCACCGTAGGCCTCTCCTGATTAACCAGCAGCAATTAAGTAATGGCGATACTCCAAGATAATGCTTGACACGTCAAGTCACTTCACTTATCCTAGTTAAGGACTGACGGGGTAGTAGAAGCATTATTTACTCGTAATGGTTATCTGCAATGCCCCCTTGGCCTTTACAACCAAGGAAATCCAAATGTATGCACGTCGCGTATCCATGAAGTTGAAGCCCAACAACACGCTCGAGTTTACCCAGTGCCTGGAAAAGGATGTCCTCCCCATACTTCGCAAGCAGAGCGGGTTTCGGGATGAAATCACCTTCGTCGCACCGGGCGGAGCCGACGCTTTTGGTCTGAGTTTGTGGGACACCAAAGCGAACGCCGATACCTATGACCGGGCGCATTATGCCGAAGTGACCAAAATCCTGGCAAAGGTGGTTGACGGAACTCCCCGGGTCGAAACTTACGAGGTTGCGAATTCCACCTTCCACAAGATCGCTGCTGCGGCAACGGTCTAAATGCGGTAGGAATCAGGGTTCGGCAAGAGAGGTATGAATAATTCTAACGATTAGACGTGGCGATGCCACTTGCTTTATCTCTAGGCGGTGGCCCGACTGGATTCGGGCCATTTTTTTGCTACGAGTGACAGCCCGCAAGGCCAGATTCATAGGTCTTAGGGGCTCCGGTAACTAGCAGCATTCGAAAGGCAGGCATTATGCAAAACCTTATCTCCTACGATCCAAGGACTGAAACCGGCCTTGACGAATTGTTCCGCGGTTTCTTCAAGCCGGTGCGCGTGGAAGGCCCACCCACGCCGGTCGTGATCAAGATGGATGCCACCGAAACCGAGAACGGTTACCTGGTTCATGCCGAAATGCCGGGCGTGAAGAAGGAAGACATCGACGTCGCGATCGAGGGCAACCAGGTCACTATCACGGCCGAAGTTAAGCAGACATGGGAAAAGAAAGAAGGCGACAGGATGCTGCGCAACGAGCGGTATTTCGGCAACGTCTATCGCAGCTTTACGCTGCCGGCAGAGCTGGACGAGTCGGCGTGCGAGGCCAAATACGACAACGGTGTCCTCGAACTCAAGCTGGTCCAGAAGGCCGTTGCGCCAGGCAAGCGACTGGCGATCCAGTAACCGAGCAGCACACGGAAGAGGCGCGTCGTTCGGTAGCGGCAGGCGCAATACGGTCGGTCTCGCATAGCTTGTCGCTGCGACGCGCTGCGCTGAAGGAGCGCGACGCGGAGGGCATCTCGCCGCCGCTGTTACCGAAGCCAGAAGTACCCCTATGTACCTCATTCCCACACCTATCAGACAACGAGCCTCCCTATTTCTGCGCGACAGATTCCTGAACGCACTGGATCAGCACGACCAGCCTACCCTTCGCGCGGTTGTGCGCGACCTCTTGGGCTGCGTAAATGTTCTGCCTTCCGGCACATGTATCTTGCTCGGGCTAGCACGTGGCAGTACGTATGGAGATGCTGCGCAGGTTATAGCGAGTTCGCTGACAACGAAGCCCGAGGCTGCATGAAGACGCAATGTCTGGCCGCGCGCGGATCCACCTGCCGCTTGGACGTCGGAGAGGCTGTCAGCCGTAGGCACGAAAAGGAGTAAGCGGATGACCATTACACAAGAAGTACTCGATGCTTTGCCAGAAACCGGTGGCATCGGACGCCACTTGCCAGCGCTTACCCTTTTTTCAAAAGAACACGATCCAGTCGACGTGGCAGGCGCAGACGGAAGGCGCTTCATGGTCGGCTGGGCCGGCGGCATCCGCTACAAGAGAGCCCTACCTCCCTATTGGCCAATCCGTTTGGGAGCCGAGCACGCGGTCGTCGGAGCGGCTCATTTACGCCCTTACTCCCCACTGTTACCTCAAATTTGGTAGTGTTTTGCGGTTGTAGGGCCTGACTGTGGAAGTCGCTTATCCTCAGACCGCAATAGGTCGCCCAGCCGTTTGCTCCCTTGGAGTCCTTGCCTACTTCAAATCCACAGGCGACGGTTGGCAATCGCGAATGGATAGTGTGCTGCGTAAGCACGCGACACGCCACTCCCGCGGCTCGTAACGGTCGGCTTACGATCAAGAGCGAGGCGACCATCTAATCGTCGCAGTACGGCCGCAAGCGGTCGCTGACGGGTACTGCTGGGGCGGCAACGGCTCCGGTCAGCTCGGCAATGGCACGATGACAAACAGTACGACGCCCATTGTCGTCGCGGGCGGCCTCAACTACGCGACTAAGAGCGGGTGGCAGTCACTCCTGCGGCGTGGCCATGAGCAATCCGCCCAGTCCCATCGCCAGCGGTGCCGTGTACTGCCGGGGCGACAACACCTACGGTCAACTCGGCAATAGTTGGACCACGAGCAGCTCCGTGCCTGTCAACGTAGCTGGGTCGCCGTAACGAACGAGCGCGCCCCTGCGAACCCTCAGAATGAAGCACATTCGCGGCTGGCTAGCGTGCTGCCTCTGCATATCGCTGCTCGCCGCCTGTGGAGGCGTAGGGGGATCCGGCCCCCGGGGGCTTGGTGAGCAACTACAGCTTGCCGCGACAGTCTGCGGACGGGCGCCAGCGTCTTGGTCACTAAGTCGGTCATCAGACCATTTCCAGTTCCTTAAAGCGGAGATACAGCTCGCGGCACGCCCAAGCATCGGTCGCCGCGTAGGCGATCTGCTGCGGCGTCAAGCGGCGCGCAGCCCAGTTCGTAATCTTCGTGCCCTTGGGGATGCGCGCACCGAGAAATATCCCGGCGAGATTCCGTACACCCGTCTGCTTCAGGCCGTGGCGTTCCGCAACCTTGCCGAGATCGACCACCGATCTTTCGTCGAACTCGAATAACTTTTTCAGGTTACGCATATCGTCAGTCACCGACACACCCACCTTCATAATTTTCTCTGACGAAAGGATCTCCCGCAACGCGCCGAAAAGGTCCTGCTGCTGGACCTGTAAGAGATACACAGCGCTCGCCGTAGCGAACTGCACGAGAGAGGGGAGGTAGCTCTCGCCGGGCCTGAAGGCGGGCCGTGTCTCGGTATCAAAGCCGACTACGCTTTCCTGCAAGATGTCCTGCATCGCGCGCTGGAGATCCGGGTGCCCGGCAACGACGTGCACCGAACCCTCGTAGCGCCGGATCGGCAACTCGCTCATCTCCTCACGCGAGATCCTTTTAACGAATTCGGATGGCCGCGCGGTGGTGGGGTCCCGACTCATACGCCGCATAGTAAGCTGGTTCCCCGTTGCGAGTGGGCCCAGGCGAGGTAGGTGGGTTCCCTCGCTACGCTCGACAGCCACTCACGCTCTACGTTGTGAACGTCCGGTATCCTTAAGGCGCGACGGCGGGTTTGGGTTGCGGTTTCAACCGGTCATAAGTAAACATGGTGTCATCATTTCGCCTAGCCTGCCCTGGGCCGGTTCAAAGGTTGCCGCGTTACGCGACCGAAGAAGATAGAATACTTCTCGGCTGTGCCACCGAGCTTATTTTCTGGCCCTTGTGTGGTGTGATTGCCCTGATTGCGGGTGCATGGTGGTGGGCCGCCGGAATAGTTGTGGGGGCTCTCTTCGCTATCTTCTATTTCTTCTCGATGCGTTCTGAATCAATGTGCCCCCCAAGTGCAATCGCTCTTGGGCGGGTTTTTGCGTGCGTGCTGCTTGGGAGCGCTGCCATCACTCAGGAGAATGGTGCTGGCATTGTCGCGAGTTGGCTCGGATTTCACGTCGATCTAGGTGGCCTCCACAACCTCCCGTGGGGCGACGATAGGCACTGGGTGTCGGGCAACATGGGCGTATCAGAGTGGTTGTTGACTGGAACGACGGGAGATGGTCACAAGGTAGAGGTTCGAGGATGTGATCATTACGAGCTCTGCAGCCAGAAGGTCGTACGCAAGGACTCCTACTGGAAACTCGTTGAGAGGCCCTCTTGACGCTGCGACCGTCAGAGATGAGGCGGCTCTCGGCCACCAAGCGGCCGTTCCCTAGCGCACCCGCTAAAGCCCTAGATATACCGTCTGACTCGCTGGCAATACTCGAAGAACTCTTGTCGGTAGTGTTGCTTCATGAACTCCTCCTCGCGCAACACTTGCCGATGGAATAGCCACATGGCGGCAACCAAGTAAACAAGCAATACCCAATTCGGGAATATCAGAAATTGCCCGACGAGGATGGTCGCGAACGCAACGTAAATGGGATTGCGGCTGATAGCAAAGGCCCCATGAGTGATTAGCTTGTCAGGGTGCTCAGCGTCGATGCCGACGCGGAAGCTCTGGCCAAACGAAACAATGCTCGAAAATAGAAACAATAGCCCCGCAAGACAAAGGCTCACTCCGACCCAAGCAATCACTTCATTTACAAAAAACTCCTGCCTGCTCACCGTGGGCCAGTCAAATGCAGCGGCAAAGACGAGATAGAAGTAAAAGAGAGCAAACGGCGGGATGAAGAAATCGCGCTTGTCAGTTTGTGCGAACTTCATCGCTTCGACGCCTTTTCGTTTCAGTAGAAGGACGCGGGTCAGCACCGTTCCGACCATCAACACGATCGTCAGCGCAGCGAAATACTTCGGCATAGACGCTCTCCCTTCTGGTGACGGCTAGCGACTGGTGTAATCCCCTCGCTTTGCCTGTCTAACCTCAGCCGTGACCAGTATCACGGAAAGCGGGACGGAGTACCTATATCGGGTCGAACCCGGCCGTTCGCGAGCGTCCCATTGCGGCCGAGGGTGTGTAAAAATTCAGAATTTTTCATAGGAAACGAAAAATTTCTCCACCAAGCCAGCTGCTAGCGAGCTATGGGTTCACATACATACCACTGCAACGCGGTGCGCAGGTTCGAATACAGTGATTCGCCCACCGCAAAAAATCGAACCGCGTTTTTACACACCCTCGGTCGTGAACGGTCATCGAGCAACGGGCGGCTCACGGCCATTTTGCGACGTTCCCGCATACTTGCGGGTGACATTACGTTAGGCGTCAATCGAAAGGAAGGCATGAAAAATGACACGCGTCCGAGTTGAGGGCTTTACCATCTCGCTTGACGGATACGGAGCTGGTCCGAATCAGGACATCAGGAATCCGCTCGGCGTGGGCGGGACAGATTTGCACCAGTGGTTAGTCCCGACACGCACGTTCCAACGGACCTTATTTGGCGCCGACGGTGGCACAACGGGGGTCGATGACGACTTCGCTGCACGGGGCTTCAAGAATGTTGGCGCCTGGATTCTCGGAAGAAACATGTTCGGACCGATTCGCGGTTCCTGGCCCGACATGAACTGGAAAGGCTGGTGGGGGGACAACCCACCCTATCATGTTCCAACTTTCATCTTGACTCATCACGCGCGCCCGCCCATCCAGATGGAAGGCGGAACGACATTCTACTTCGTCACGGGCGGTATTCACGAGGCGCTTGACCGGGCGCGCGACGCAGCCAACGCAATGGATGTGCGCATTGGCGGCGGACCTAACACGATCCAGCAATATCTTCGTACGGGCCTCATCGATGAGCTGCACGTCGCTATCTCGCCGGTCCTGCTGGGCGGGGGAGAGCGACTGTTCGAGGGGATTGACGTACGCGCTCTGGGATACGAATGCGTTCAGTTCGTTGCGTCGGAGGAAGCCACCCATGTTGTACTCCGGCGCCAAGGGCACAATGACGCCTAACAACCGGTTGCAGCGGACGGCGCTGCCGCGCCGCCGCTGAACCGGAACGTTGTGGGTTTTGCTTTGATTGAGGCGCCAATGTTCTTGCTGGATTCCGCAGTCGCATTACGAGAAACCACCCACGGCAGATCGGCGGATCATTGCGATGGACGCATCTCTGCGATCGGGTCCGGGCACCGGTCCAGGAATGGCAAAAACAAGCAAAACGGGTCGCTGACGCGAGAAGCTTGAATTAGAAGGAAGGCAAAGCGCCAAGAGGCTAAGGCGAAGGCAAATCTTGGAGGCGGGGGTCGGAATCGAACTCGATCAATGTCTCCTGCGAAGACTGGTCGCCGGAGCAGTTCATTTACGCCCTTACCCTCACGGTTACCTCAACCGAGAGGCCAATAGGTAATCCCGCCGTTGGCTCAACCCAAACGCACCATCGGCAGCAGCTCACGTCCCTGTGTGGAATTCTCGCTGGGTTCGCCGCTGTAGTACAGGGGCCAGGGCCGCCCGGGCCGGTCTGCGTGTAGCCGCCTTTCAACTTTCGCTTGACAAGCATATTTATTGTAGCTGCATTAAAATGTGCGAATCGAGTTCGATCCGGCCAAGGATGCGGCGAACCAGGCCAAGCACGGCGTGTCCCTGTCCGTGGCCGGCGAGCTCGACTGGGAAGCCGCGTTGGTGTGGATTGATGACCGGTTCGAATACAGCGAGACGCGAATGATTGCCCTCGCTCCGAAAACCAAGATTCTTTTCTACGTGGCATTTGTAGACCGGGGTGATGTGCGCAGGATCATCAGCCTGCGCCGCGCCAATCGTCGAGAGGTAAAGCATTATGTCGAGAGTTTCTAAGCGGCCAACGGTTCGCATGCCTACCAAAGAAGAGGACAAGGCCATTACTGCAGCGGCCAAGAGTGATCCTGACGCGCAACCACTCACGCCAAGCCAGCTGAAGGCCATGGTTCCAATCCGAGCCTTGCGTGGGCGGCCGAAATCCGAGAACAGGAAGTTGCTCGTCTCGGTGCGCTACAGCCCTGAAGTCCTTGCCTACTTCAAATCCACAGGCGACGGCTGGCAATCGCGAATGGATAGTGTGCTTCGCCAGTACGTGGCACGCCACTCCCGCGACTCGTGACGGTCGGCTTACGATCGAGAGCGAGTCGATGAATCTAACCGGCTCAGTTCGGCCATGACCAGTCGTAGCGGCTGGCGCCGGATAGCGGACACTTAGGCGGTATCCGACTGCCAACGGGCATCGCTATACTTACCCGGCTCGGACACCCATCCAAGGCCGGTGACCAATGAGCGACGCCCGCGAGCCCGAAGAACCGCCACCATCAGCGGCGAAGAGCAGCTGGGTCGGTGCTGAGTGGTCAAGGCTCCTTGACCGGCTGAAATTCCTGAAGAGGCATATTGTCGCCATCGCCGCCGTGGGTGCGGTACTGAGCGGCCTGGTCGGATACTGGACGACGTATCGCACGGTGCATGAAGTCATCGCGCCGGCCGTGGTGGGTAACGGCCGCCCGGACGCCAAGTCGCCACCGGCAATGTCGCTCGTGGTGATACCCTTGTCCGCACCGCAGGGCGATGCGGAGACGGCGCGGTTTGCCGATGCCTTGACCCGCGATCTGGTGTCACGGCTTGGTCGCGTGAACGGGGGAGCTGGCCCATTGCGCGTGATTGCCTTCCAAGGCGCTCGCGCCGGCGAGGTCACCGACTCCCCAGAGCTCGGGCGCCGTCTCAATGCTCGCTACGTGCTTGAAGGAAACGTCCTTCGCACCGGTGAGGGCAACGCGGTGAATCTCCAGCTCCTCGATACAGCCACCGGCGGGCAGGTCTGGTCCGAGCGAAGCACGTTGCAGGACACGGCCCTTCTTGGCGAATCAGCGGTTAAGCTCCGGAGCCTCGCACAGCAGCTGCGCACGGCCATTGTTGTTGCGGAAGGGCGGCGTGTCGTCGCCCTGCCGGTAGCCGGGCTCAGCGCTCCGGAGCTCGTGTTGCGGGCAGGGGCATCGCTGGCCCAAAACACATCCTCCCTTGCAGCGAGAAATGAAGCGCGCGCGCTGACGGACAAGGCGTTGCAGCTGGACCCCAATTCGGTAC
Source organism: uncultured beta proteobacterium (assembly GCA_963711235.1). Classification (GTDB taxonomy): domain Bacteria; phylum Pseudomonadota; class Gammaproteobacteria; order Burkholderiales; family Casimicrobiaceae; genus PALSA-1003. The sequence continues at coordinate 50,555 of CAVQDI010000002.1, forward strand.
CGGCGTTGCTAGGGCGGGTTGTGCTAGATGACTTTGAAGTCAGTGTCGATCCGAATGCAGACCGTGGCCGCCTCACGCGCGAAATGGACGAAGACTCTGCGCGGGCCGTCGGCCTTGATCCAAACAATGCGAGGGCATGGGATCGGCGTGCCCACGCACTGCTATACCTTGGGCGGTGGGACCAAGCGCTCGAAGCTAACGCGACGGCGATCAAGCTCGATCCCGATGAGTCTGAATACTTGAGCAATCGGGCCAACATCATGAATCACATGGGGCGCCCTGCCGAAGCGCTAGCATTCATAGACCGCGCGCTGAACACGGAAGCAACTCCTTTTAGCAATTCGACTGCGGCGTGGACAGTGTGCGAGTCGTATCTGTTGCTCGGGCAAGCTGACAAGGCTGTCTCGTCGTGCGAGAAAGTCGCAGCGGGCTACAGAGACAAGTGGCTACAGGCACAACTGGTTGCGGCGTATGCCGATCAGGGGGATATGACAAAGGCGGCGGCGGCAAAAACTGAACTGCTGCGGATGGCGCCGGGATTTACCGTTGCGCGGGCAAGAGCCGCCGATCAGCCCCAGCATCCCGAGTATGCCAAGCTGGCGGAGAAGTATTTCTACGAGGGTTTGCGCAAGGCCGAGATTCCGGAACAGTAGCACCGGATCTGGGTTCGTAACGCCCGGTTTTGTCAACCTCGAATGTCAGCAAGGGGTCGAACTGCGTCGGTGGTGGGAGGGTCGCTGATCGGCCAAACTCCGTGGGTAGGCGGCTGTTGATATATCTTAACTGGTGATTGAAATGACAAAGAGCACGTTTGTCGTGCTTTACATTGTGGTGCTGATAGCCGTTGTCGTTAGTGTAGATTTACTTTTCTTTAGGAACCGATTCTGGGAACGGCTGATAGTGAACATCGGCGTTGTCTTGGTGTTCGCAGCCTTCTATTTGAGATTCCTGAAAAACCCGTAAGCTAAGCGCCGCGGCAACTCCTCACGCAATGCGGCAACATCAGGAGGCCGGATGGCTTCAGAGTCCGGAACGTTCCAACAGCTAGTTGCACCACTGCTTGCCGAGATGGAAGCGTCGGCCAATCTGCACAATACGGATCGGCACCTGGCTGCCTATTCCAGGGACCCGGCACTGATCTTCATCCTCAACGGTGAAATTATTCGGGGCTGGGACACCCTCCGAGAAAGACAGCGCCAGTGGTGGGACGACGGCAGGGCCACGGGGGTCTACGAATACATCGGCGAACCGATCTGTGAGCTATTCAGCAAGGACCTCGGGCTAACGACGAGCGTTATTGCGGCTCGGGCTTACCTCCCAGATGGCCAAGTACGCGAACGCAAGCTAGTCTTCACCGCACTGTGGACAAGACGACTAGAAGGGTGGCGAATCATCTATGCCCACGAATCGAGCACCAAGTAGCGATATGACCGCGAAACGAAAATTGGATTTCTTAGCCGGGTTCCATCTTCTCGACGCTGAAATGTCCGACCAGGGTAAAGATGCGTTTATTGGCGATCAGGGCTGCTCGCGAGGAGCGGCCGTAGGCGCATCGTGCTCCATTGCGATCACTCGCGTAGATTTCGCCGATCTCATTGCCCGGTCTCGCCGGCATCGCGCGAAGGGCAGGGTCACCGTATTAGACAGAATGGCCGTGTGGTGGGAGGCTCGTCTCCGTCAACGTGGGTTGCGCACCGAGGTGCGCCGAGCCACATGCGGTTGGATGGGCCAGCCGCAGACCATCTGGAGACGAGCCATGGATGAGAATACCAAGTTCTTTGTCGGATTGGATGTTCACAAGGAAACCATTTCGATTTCGGTGTGTGAGGCGGGTCGGGAAGCGAGCCAGTTTCGGGGAACGATTCGGCACGACGTGCCTGCTTTGCTTAAAGTTCTGCGCAAGCTGGGGGCGCCTGCCGCCCAACTGGTGGCCTACGAGGCGGGTCCGACGGGCTACGGCCTGTACCGGCGCCTGGTTCAGCAAGGCTATACCTGCCAGGTCGTTGCTCCGTCGCTGATCCCGCAGCGTGCAGCCGAGCGCATCAAGACCGATCGGCGCGACAGTGCACGGCTGGCCGAGTTGCTGCGTGCCGGGGAGCTCACGCCCATCTGGGTACCGGACGTTGAGCACGAAGCACTGCGCAATCTGTGGCGTGCCCGCGAGGACGCGTTGCACACGCGCCTGAGGGCGCGCCAACAGCTCAAGGCTTTCCTGCTGCGCCACGGCCGGATCTATGCGGGCAAGACCTCCTGGAACAAGACCCACGCGAACTGGCTGGCCGATCAGTCTTTCGAACACGCTGGCGATCAATTGGCGTTCACCGAATATGTCTTGGCGACGCAAGGAGCCGACGAACGCCTGGGCCGCCTGGATCAGGCACTGGTACAGACCAGTAGCGGATGGCGCTTTACAGCGGTCGTGTCTGCCTTGCGCACGCTGCGCGGTATCGACACCGTCAGCGCCATTGGCCTGGTCGCGGAAATCGGCGACATCCAGCGCTTTGCCCATCCGCGGCATCTGATGAGCTACCTCGGACTGGTGCCCTCCGAGCACTCCAGCGGCAACACCGTGCGCCGCGGTGGCATCACCAAGACCGGCAATGCCCATGCGCGCCGCCTTCTCACCGAAGCGTCGTGGCAGTACCGCTATCCGGCGCGACTGAGCAAGCTCCTCAGTAACCGTCAGCAAGGCCAGCCCGAAGCCATCCGTCGCCATGCCTGGAAGGCCCAGGTCCGTCTGTGCGCTCGCTTTGCTCATCTGCAACGCCGCGGCGTTCACATCAACAAAGTCTGTATCGCCGTCGCACGCGAGCTCACCGGCTTTATCTGGGCGATCGCCCGCACCGCGACGTTGACATCGGGTGCTTGAGACCGAATTCGGGGTATTGGGCGATGCGCTACGAATCACGATAGGAAGAACCCTCAACGCTACTATCTCCAGACCCATTGGGTAACCTGCGCTATTAGACCGAGGCAGCTTCCGCGACGGACTCTCACACAGTGGTAACCAACCCACGGATATCAGTCTGATCCATCGTCGTTGCACTCAGACTTGTGGCCATCGCCCAATACCCCGATCGATGACAATCAAACCCCTCTGTTGACACCAACGGCCATATCAGTAGCGTAGACTTTACCCATTCTTGGCGAAGCCCTCTAGGCAATGGCCTCTCCTGTACCGCCTGAGCGCTACCGCTTCGGAACATTCGAGCTCGAGCTCGACGAGCGTCGCCTGCTCAAGGCTGGCGCGACCATCGCGCTGCGTCCACGGACATTCGATTTGTTGGCCGCGCTCGTCGATCGTGCCGGGCATCTAGTCACTAAGGACGAACTGTTCGACCGGGTGTGGCCGAAAATGGTCGTCGAGGAAGCAGCGCTTCGTGTGCAGGTGTTGGCGCTGCGCAAGATCCTTGGCGCCGACGCGATCGCCACGGTATCCGGACAAGGGTACCGATTCATGCTGCCAGTAACGAAGGGTGGCATCGAAACGAATCGCCTACCGACGCTTAAGCACAACCTGCCTTACCAGCTCACAAGCTTCATCGGCCGCCAGCAGGAAATCGCACAACTCAAGGGGCTGGTAACGGCCAATCGGCTGGTGACGCTGACTGGGGCTGGTGGGGCAGGCAAGTCGCGCCTTGCGACGGAAGTTGCGAGCCGGTTGACCGACGCGTTTCCCGACGGTGTATGGTTGGTGGAACTCGCCGCGCTCTCGGATTCGCGGCTCGTTCCGCAAGCGGTGGCGAAGACGCTTGCACTCACGGAGCAGCCGACGCGGCCCGTGATCGAGACGCTCGGCGACTATCTTGCCTCCAAAAGGCTTCTGCTCGTGCTGGACAACGTCGAACACCTGCTCGATGCGTGCGCCCGATTTGTGGATGTCGTGCTTTCTCGTAGCCCCAATGCGGCCGTGATCGTAACCAGCCGTGAGCGACTCGGCATGGCGGGCGAACTTACCTATCGAGTCCCGTCGCTCAGGGTGCCTGGTCCGGGCGACAACTTAGCGCCGGACGCCTTGCTTGCCTACGATGGCGTGCGTCTCCTCGTCGACCGCGCACGACTGCTGCGTCCCGGTTTCAGCGTCACGTCCGAGAATGCCGCGTCGCTGGCCTCCATCTGCTACCGGCTCGATGGCATACCTTTGGCCATCGAGCTTGCGGCACCCCGCCTGCGCTCGATGTCGGTGGAGGAATTGAACCAACGGTTGGATATGCGCTTCGCATTGCTCACTGACGGTTCGCGCACAGCGTTGCCGCGGCATCGCACGTTACGGTCGACGATCGACTGGAGCTACGACCTGCTGCGCGAGCCGGAGAAGTTGTTCTTGCAACGACTCTCGGTATTCGCGGGCGGCTGGACGTTGGCAGCGGCGGAAGAGGTGTGCGCCGGCGAGGGTATTGAGCACAGGGACGTCCTCGACCTGCTGACTTCGCTCGCCGACAAGAGCCTGGTGGCGGCGGAGCAAGAGGACGCACAGACGCGCTACCGACTACTGGAAACAGTGCGGCAGTATGCCCGCGACCGGTTGGAGGATACCGGTGGGAGCGCGGCGGTACGGGTACGGCATCGGGACTACTACTTGGCGTTGGCGGAGGAGGCGGACCCGAAATTGAGGGGTGCGGAGCAGGCCGAGTGGCTGCGGCGTCTCGAAGAGGAGCACGAGAACCTGCGGGCTGGTCTGGAGTGGAGCCTCGTAGAGGCAGGACCGCAAGAGGGTCTTCGGCTTTGCGGGGCGTTGCAACGGTTCTGGTGGACGCGGGGACACTTCACTGAGGGACGACAGTGGTGTACGCGCGTTCTAGGCAAGGCCGGAGCAGAGGAGCGAACGCCGGAGCGCGCATATGTGCTCAATGCGGCGGGCGCACTATCTCACGATCAGGGCGACTATCTGGCCGCCAAGGCGTTGCACGAGGAGGGCCTGGCGATCCGCCGGGAATTGGGAGATCGGCGGGGCACCGCCGCGTCGCTGGGCAATCTGGGGAACGTGGCCCTCAACCAGAACGACTATCAGGCTGCCAGGGCGTTGTACGAGGAGAGCTTGGCGATCATGCGGGAACTGGGGGATCGGTACAACAGCGCCGGCTTACTCGGCAACCTGGGGGGCGTGGCCTTCAGGCAAGGCGACTATACGGCCGCCAGGGCACTGCACGAGGAGAGTCTGGCGATCGGTCGGGAACTGGGAAATCCGCACAGCATTTCGATGGCGCTAAGCAACGTGGGGCACGTGGCCCTCGACCAAGGCGACTATCCGGCCGCCAAGGCACTGCTCGAGGAGAGCCTGGTGATCCGTCGGGAACTGGGGAGTAGGATCGGCATTCTTTATGCGCTAGAGGTGCTGGCCGCGGTGGTCGCTTCACTGCGCGACTCGCTGAGGGCCGCCCGCATTTGGGGTGCCACAGAGCGATCGCGAGCGGAAATCGGTCCGCCGCGACCGCAAAATGAAATGCCCGGCTATGAACGGTACGTAGCCGCGGCGCGTATCGCGTCGGGAGATGACGCTGCCTTCGTCAGCGCCTGGCAGGAAGGCCGTTGCTTGACGCTCGACCAAGCGATAGACCTCGCACTGGCAACGCCTGTCGAGAGCGGGTGACCGCGCCGAAGGCCGGCATCGCGAGCGTGCTACCTCGTCCTCGCGGTTGTGGCATTCCATGGGTTACTACCGCAGTTGCTGATGTAGAAACTCGCTTGTCCGCCCGTTGGCGAGCTTTGCTGCCGCGGCATTGTAGTGCGCTCCATTATGCCGAGCGAAGGCGTGATGCTGCCCCGGATAGCTATAGATCGTCGTGTTTGGTTTGCTGGCAAGTGCTGCTTTGATCTCAGCTTGCGCAGCCTTAGAAATGAATTCGTCCTCCTCGGCCAGATGCATCAGCAGGGGCGCTTTAAGGCCGTCGACCTCGCCCAGATACTTCTCGGTGTCACCACCGTGATAGGCGACCGCAGCGTCGACACTGTAACGAACGGCCGTCAGGAAGGTCATCAAACCTCCGATGCAAAAGCCCATGACGGCAACCCTACCAGTACAACCCGGGAGCTTGGCCGCATAGTTGACGGTATCCTTGACGTCCCTCGCGCCGGCGTCTCGGTCGTAGGCCTGATTGAGGCGAAGGCCGTGTTGCCAATCGGCCTCGGAGGTGACGCTGAGGTCGACTCCCGGCTCCTGACGCCAAAATAGGTCGGGTGCGACCGCAATGAAGGCTTGTTCGGCTAACTCGTCGCAGGTCTTGCGGATGTCAGAGTTCACACCGAACACCTCATGCAGAACGACTACGGCGGGAGCCGGCAAAACCTTCGGCCGCGCGATGTAGGCGCCAAATGCGCCATCTCGGCCTTCTATGGTGATGCGATCTGTCATTGTGTTCTCCTCAGACGACGACTTTCATTTGGCCAGCCACCGATCTCGTGAGGATCGGCGGCTACCCCTACTCTTGGGCAAGTGGGGTTTAACATTGCGCAGGCTAGTGATTGACAGGCGCAGACGTGGCAGCCTCTTCGATGAGCTTGGCTGTTTCCTTCGGGTGAGACATATAGGCCACATGGCTGGCCTTCACCTCAACCGTCTTGGCATTGGCGCGCTTCGCCATCATGCGTTCCTGGTCCGGATTGATCGACCGGTCTGCGGTCGCCACCATGTACCAGGTGGGCTTGCTCTTCCAAGCGGGTTTCGTGACCTTGTGGGTGAACGAGTCCGTGGAGATCGGTACCTGCGAGATGGCCATGAACCACGCCTTCTCCGGCGGAATGTCCGCTGCGAAGTCGGCCGCAAACTGCTCCTCCTCTATCCACCAGTTGCCGTTGCCGTCCGGCTTGAACGCCTTGGACGCTTGCGGCACAGCCTGCTCGATCGACGCACAGCTCTCGCCTTCATCGAGCGCAAATGCAGCGATATAGACAAGCGCAGCGACGCTTGGATGATTGCCGGCCTCGGTGATGATGGACCCGCCGTAGCTGTGGCCCACGAGGACCACGGGACCGCCTACGGCGTCGATTGCGGCCCTCGTGTACTTGACGTCCTCAGCGTAGGAGGTCTCGGGGGGCTGCGCCACCGACACCTTGTACCCATCATTCTTGAGGATAGTAGCGACGGCTTCCCAGCCGGAGCCGTCAGCGAATGCACCATGCACCAGAACCACGTTCTTAATTTGCTGTTTCACGACCACTCTCCTTTGCAGTTAAAGATGATCTACTCGGCTTTGAGCCAGGCGCCATCCATACCCGCAGTACTCCTCGCACCATCAGGCAGTGCCCAGCCGCACGATCGCTGCTTGCGCGAACTCCGGAGACCACTTGTGAGCATTGTCACGACTCGCGCTCGATAAGTCGTTTTCGGCGCGTAATCATTTTGTAATTGTTTTCTCCGCTCGAGCAGTCGTCCTTGCTCACGGGGTGTCGGCGCATTCAACGAGCGCAACCAGTACATCGAAGGCGCGGAGGCGCAGCGAGATCCTTGCGCCGTCCTTCAGCTGCCGTTGTTTATTCGGGTTGCAGCTCGAAGGGCCCGAAGCGGTGGCGTTCAGGCGTCCAGCGTTATCGACGCCGGCTCTCTTCATAATTACAGAGTGTGAATGGCCGCTTCTATGAGGGCATTTGTCAAGCCCCCTTGAATTCAGATGTTCAGTGGTTCAATGGAGTGTCTCCTTCGGATACGGTCGTCGTTACGTCGTTATCCATGATTCGGTTGCAGGTGCTTGTATGTCGGCGTGCTGCATCTGCACGCGTTCGCGCTTCCTCAGGTCCCACGCGCGGATACTTGCCCAGCGTTGCTGTCTGCTGCTTGCCACCGTGCCGATACCTGAATTGCCAGGTTTTGACCCCGCTCGGGAGAATGGCGAGGGTGAGTCCTTCGCCGTCGTTGAGCCGACGCACAGTCGCCCCTGGCTTCACCTTGCGTATTGCCACATCGGTGAGAATGTGTCGCACGCTGGACGCCCCTGAGAGGTAACGGATTCCGGAAATTCGTTTGGGCATGTTGCCTCAACCGCAGGTAACGGCCAGCCCTTGCCTGCGCGTATAGCCGGCTTTAGCTGAACTTCAATGGCCGCTCCTGGACGGTTCTACAGAGGTAAAACAGGGTCATTTGCGGCAATAACGAGGCGATGTCGGAGAGTGTTTGGAGGCGGGTCGGAATCGAACCGGCGTAGACGGCTTTGCAGGCCGCTGCACCATGTTATAAATCAATAAGATACGTGCGTTTGCCTCCCGGTCTGCCACCCGACGTCACGCTCACCGGTGGATCAAATGCGGCGTCACGCATGGAACGACGTGACGACTATGGCGGCGGTAAATTCGAAAGTCAGTATCGGTCGTTAATACTAGGGGGTCGGCAAACGTTTCGGTCATGCGGACTAGGCAGGCATCGGCGAGGCTCATGGGTACGTCGGAGTACTTCTGCATGAGCTTCAGCACCGGCTCCAGGTCGTTTGCAAGGTCGAAAGCAACGACCAAGGAACCGCGCCGAAGCAGCGCGCTTAACCCGGGCATGCCGCGCGCTCCGACAAGGTGGAATGCTTCGGACAGAGCGGATTCACACGTACTCCACGGCGGGGCGAACTGCGGTGCCTGCGCTGCGGCCCAGGGATGGTGAGTGTCGCGACTGCTGAGCAGCGCCACCACGAATCCGGCATCAACGAGGACGTTTGCGGCCATAGCCGGTTGTCCGTAAGTACTGTTTCTTTCGGGCGCTGAGATCGGCCGGCAAACCCTCCACCGACCCGATCAGGTCGGCGATGGTGGCGAGTGTCGCAGGGGGTCGCCGTGCCGATCCGCTAGCAAGCCGCAGTCGCTCGCGAACGACGTCAGACTTCGAGATATTACGTCCGCGCGATTCCGCTTCGATGTCTGCGACGAGTGGCTCCGGCAAGCGTACAGTCAGCGTCTTCATGTGCGAATTGTATTACATACATGTCAGTGATGCAAGACGATGTATCGGGGCGTACGAGTCGATGATCGCGATTCCACTCGCAAACGTCTCAGTCCGGGCCAGGAGCAGACGAATGGCAGTACTCCTGATAGCGGACATACAATAGCGTTTGCTGGCGCTATTAGACGGCATCACTTTCCTATCGTGTAAGCTGGCGAGCCCCTCGGGGAGGGACGCTTGGCACGTGACCACCGACGACTGGCGGCGATCGTATCAGCCGATGTGGTGGGCTATTCCCTGCTCATGGGCCGCGACGACAGCGCCACCCTGGCGGGATTGAAGGCCCACCGGCGGGAACTTATTGACCCGAAGATCGCCGAGTACGGTGGCCGTATCGTCAAGACCACGGGTGACGGCCTGCTCCTGGAGTTCCCCAGCGTGGTCGATGCCGTGCGCTGCGCGGTCGACGTGCAGCGTGGCATGGCCGAACGCAACGCCGGCGTCCCTCCCGAACAGCGTATCGAGTTTCGTATTGGCATCAACGTCGGTGACATCATCATCGACGGCGACGACATCTTCGGCGACGGCGTGAATGTCGCCGCGCGGCTGCAGACGCTGGCGGAGCCTGGAGGGATCTGCGTCAGCCGTATGGTGCGCGATCAGGTGCTCGACAAGTTGAGCTTCGCCTTCGAGGACCTTGGGTCGCAGCAAGTCAAGAACATCGCCCGGCCCGTTGACGCGTACCGAGTAGACCTTGGCAGCGTAGCGCCGCAAGCGCAGAGCCGCGGTCACCGGTTCTGGCAGCGCATGACGCGGGGGCTCGGGTGGCGGTGGGTTGCCGCCGGAATTCTCGCGGTCAGTATCGCCGCCGTCGTGGTGTGGACGCTGCCAGAGCTTTGGAAACCGAAACCAACCCCTACACCGCCGGCGCTGTCGGTGGCGGTTATGCCGTTGGTTGCGCCGGCAGGGGATGCGGCGATGGCACAAAAGGCCGAGGCCTGGACCCGCGATTTGACCTCCATACTTGTCCTAAGCAGTACGGCGATTCTGGTCGTGCCCGCACCCGTGGTGCAGACGAAGGCGGCGAGTGATGGCGGCATCGGCGCCGTGGCCCGAACGCTCAATGTCCGGTATGTGATGGAGGGACAAATCCGGCCAAACCAAGACGGGACGCTACTCAGCCTGCGCCTGATAAACGGAGCGACCGGCGAGCAAATCGGGAGCGAGACCGTCTCGCTCAAGCAAAACGACACAGCTCGCGACCAAACACGCGCCCTGCGGACTGGAGTGAACCACCTGAAGGATCCGCTATTTGCTGCGGAAATACGCCGCGTCATGGCCCAGCCGTTGAGCGCCGCGACACCGATGGACTATGTATTGCGAGCCGCGGCGCTGGACTCGACGGAGCCTGACACCCTACAGCGGGCCCGCGAAAAGATAAAACTGTGCGAGGAAGCACTTCGACGTGATCCGAATCTTGTGCCCGCGCTGGCCAGTCTCCACTCGGCATTGGCCTACGAGTTCATTGCCGACATCCATATCGATCGCGAACGCGCGGTAAGACGGATGGACGAGGTTACAAGCAGGGCGGTGAATTTGGATCCCACCCATGCCTCACTTTGGAATAACCGCGCGTGGGCCTTGCTGAACATGGGTCAATGGGACGCCTCGCTCGAGGCCAGCTAGGGCGATTCGAATCGACCCCGAAAATAGCGGGCTTATCACGGAACGCGCTGGGCTAATGAACAATCTCGGGCGGCCCGCGGAAGCGTTGGCACTTGCCGATCAGGCCATGGCTATGGACCCTCCTGGCGGTGCTGATGCTTTATTCCAAGCCTGCCAGGCGCATATGCTGCTCGGCCAGTACGAACTGGCAATTGCCGATTGTGAAAGGGCTAAAGGCTTGAACGCTAAGTGGGTTTGGGTGGACCTCAATCTCGCCGCCGCGTACGCACATCGCGGCGACACCGCAAGGGCCGCGACAGAGAAAGCGGAAGTGCTGCGGCTGCAACCTGGACAGACAATCGCTATGCTGAAGAACAGCGACTCGCTACACCCCGATTACGTTCGCCTTTCCGATGAGACCATGTATGCCGGCCTGCGTAAGGCGGGGCTCCCGGAAAAGTGAATGGCGTGATCGTAGAGGCCATTCACAAAAATCCGCGAATGTCCGCTCTGCGCTGCGCGACAGGCTGCAACGGGCGAACTGCGCCGTCGACGAGCGGGCCGAGTGCCGCCGAGCCGAGGGTGAATGAAGACGGTGAAAGCCGTATGTCAGGACCACGTCAGCTCATGAAACGCTGTTGCGCGCCAGCCAACTCGCAAGGCTGATTTATGATGCACAGTCCACAACCGTCGTTGCAGCCATAGGATCGATTCGATGATCCTATTCCTCAGCACAGCGTTTGCTGCCGCACTCGCGCTTCCCGTTGCCTGCGCCGAGACGGTGCAACTTACTGCTGCCGACGGCACTAAGGTGTTCGGCGAGGTCTGGCGCGCCACCGGCACGAAGCGCCCGATAATCATTGCTTTCCATCAGGCCGAATCGAGCAGTGCCGAATATGTGCCAATCGCACCGCGCCTTGTGCGAGCCGGTTTCACCGTACTCGCGATCGACCAGCGCTCGGGCGACGGCGCCTTCGGTGGAACCAACCGCACTGCCGCCGAGCTGGGCCGTGAGGCGACCTACGAACAGGCACTGCCTGACCTCGAAGCGGCGCTTGCGTGGGCCAAGGCCAATGCCAACGGCGCTCCCGTCGTCGTCTGGGGCTCTAGCTATTCGGCCGCGCTTGTCTTCCTGCTGGCCGCTAGGCACCCGGGCGACGTGAACGGTGTCGTCGCCTTTTCGCCGGGCGAGTACTTGGCGAATAAGACTGCGGTCCGCGATGCTGCGCGCAAAGTTGAGATGCCCGTCTTCATTGACCAGGCATCGAGTGCCGACGAGATCGCCCAATCGGCAGCGATCCTGCAGGCGGTGAAGAGCGCCGACAAGCAGCAGTTGCTATCGCGGTCGAAGTCGACGCACGGCTCGTCCACGCTGCGCTCCGATGCCAACCCGACCGGCGCCGAGACGCACTGGATGGCTGTATTGACGTTTCTCAAGCGGTTCATGCCGGCTTGACGCTGCGCTGAATCTGCGGCGGTAGGCGGTGTGCCTGGCCAGGGTCGGAATCGGATCAGTGCAGCCGGCTTTGCAGGCCCTGCACTGCGCCCGGTCGGGATGAGAGCCTCGCGATATTCATTCGCAGCGACTTCGCGCTCTCGATCAGCGCCTGATCGAGACAGAGGATCACGCGCGTGTTCAGGCTCTCGGCAATGGCCAGGTGCAGCGCCTAGCCCACCCGTGTATCAAGACCGTTTTTCCGAGCGTCAACAAGCAATTCTTGGCCACTCTAGGCGACTTTACCTGTGCATAACTGCTCTTAAGTCGTTGACTTTTGGAGGCGGGGGTCGGAATCGAACCGGCGTAGACGGCTTTGCAGGCCGCTGCATGACCACTCTGCCACCCCGCCGGGTGGTCGGTAACGCCTCCGCCGGCCGAATCATGATCGGGACGAGAAGCGCCTGGTAAAAGCGCAAAGGGAGAGCAGACGCTCTCCCTTGAGAAGCTGGAGCGGGAAACGAGTCTCGAACTCGCGACCTCAACCTTGGCAAGGTTGCGCTCTACCAACTGAGCTATTCCCGCATTCGGCAAAGCGGTTCGCATTATAGCGCCGGCAGCAGCGTCCGGCAACGCACTGGCCCGGTACTGCTGCATCTGGCTAGGCGATTACGGCAGCAATCGCCTGCGCGACGTAATCGATATTGCGATCGTTGAGCGCGGCGACGCAAATACGCCCGCTTTCGATCGCGTACACCGCGAATTCGCATTGCAGCCGTTCGGTCTGTATCCGCGTAAGCCCCGAGTAGGAAAACATGCCGCGTTGCTCGAGGACGAAGCGGAAATCGCCGCCGCGGACGTGGTACGCGAGTCGATCCACGAGCGCTCGGCGATTGGCGCGGATGCGCTCCCGCATCGCCCCGAGTTCCTGCATCCACAACGCCGACAGCTCGGGAGAGTCGAGGATCGTCGCGACGATTTGAGCCCCGAATGTCGGCGGACTCGAGTAATTGCCACGCACCAGGCGCTTGACCTGCGACAGGGCGCGCGCGCTCTCGTCGCGGTCCGCCGCCACGATCGACAGCGACCCGACGCGCTCGCCATAAAGCGAAAACGATTTCGAAAACGAGCTGGCGACAAACAGCGGTCCCGGCGTCGCGGCAAAGGCGCGCACGATCGCCGCGTCGGCCTCGACGCTCTCGCCGAAGCCCTGGTAGGCGATGTCGACAAAGGGGACCTGTCCGCGCCGCCGCACGAGCTCGAGGATGCGGCCCCATTGCTCGACCGAAGGATCGACCCCCGTCGGATTGTGGCAACAGGCATGCAGCACGACGATCGCGCCCGCGGGCACCTGCTCGAGCGCCGCGATCATGCCCGCGAAATCGAGACCGCGGGTCGTGGCGTCGTAATACGGATAGGCGTTAACCTTGAAGCCGGCATTCTCAAACAGTACGCGATGGTTTTCCCAGGACGGCGCGCTGATCCAGACCTGCGCACCGGGCGCAAACATGCGCAGGAAGTCGGCGCCGATCTTCAAGCCGCCCGTGCCGCCCAGGGCCTGCACCGTAACGACGCGGCCTGACCCCACGATCTCGCTGTCCGCACCAAAGAGCAGCTTCTGCGTGGCGCGATCGTACGCCGCGATGCCGTCGATCGGCAGGTAGGTATGCGGCGCTCCGCGCTCCGCAATGGTGCGCTCGGCACGGCGCACGCACTCGAGCAGCGGCACCCTGCCGGCATCGTCTGTGTATACGCCGACACCCAGGTTGACCTTGCGTGAATTGGGGTCGCTGTTGAAGGCCTCGGTCACACCCAGGATCGGGTCGCGCGGCGCCATTTCGATGGCGGAGAGAAGCGGGGCGGTGAGGGGAGCGTTCATGGTCGGCGGGAGGCGATGGACGGTGCGTGAATCTTAACATGCGACGGGCTCATGACACGCCGCGGAACTCGATTCGGCTACAATGGTCGATTGTTGTCTGCGCCGCATGGACATGGTCGTCACGTTTCCCAACAGCCCGTACGAGCTGCACCAGCCGTTTCCTCCGGCAGGCGATCAGCCCGAAGCGATCGACAAGCTGGTCGAGGGCATCGAGGACGGGCTTTCGTTCCAGACCCTGCTCGGCGTGACCGGTTCGGGCAAGACCTACACCATGGCCAACGTCATTGCCCGCACCGGCCGGCCGGCCCTCGTGCTCGCGCCGAACAAGACACTCGCGGCGCAGCTGTATTCGGAGTTCCGCGAGTTCCTGCCCAGCCACGCGGTCGAGTACTTTGTTTCCTACTACGATTATTACCAGCCCGAGGCGTACGTTCCGTCGCGCGACCTGTACATCGAAAAGGATTCGTCGATTAACGAGCACATCGAGCAGATGCGGCTGTCGGCGACCAAGGCCATCCTGGAGCGCCCCGACTGCGTGATCGTCGCTACCGTATCGGCGATCTACGGCATCGGCGACCCGTCGGAGTACCACAGCATGATCCTGCACTTCCGCCAGGGGGATCACCTGCTACAGCGCGACGCGATCAAGCGTCTGGCGGAGCTGCAGTATCAACGCAACGACACCGAATTCCGACGTGGGACGTTTCGCGTTCATGGCGACGTAATCGACATCTTTCCTGCGGAACATGCGGAGAGCGCGATTCGCGTCTCCCTGTTCGACGACGAAGTCGAATCACTGCAGTTGTTCGATCCTCTGACCGGACACATCAAGCAGAAGCTCGCGCGCTTTACGGTGTTTCCGTCCAGCCATTACGTCACCGGGCGGCACAAGGTGCTCAACGCGGTCGAGGCGATCAAGGTGGAACTGGCGCAGCAGAAGGAGTTCTTCGTTTCTCAGATGAAGCTCATCGAGGCGCAGCGCATCGAGCAGCGCACGCGCTTCGACATCGAGATGATGCTCGAAATTGGCTTCTGCAAGGGCATCGAGAACTATTCGCGCCACCTGTCCGGGCGGCAGCCCGGCGAGCCGCCGCCAACCCTGGTCGACTATCTGCCCGAAAAGGCGATCGCCTTCATCGACGAATCGCACGTGACGATTCCTCAGGTGGGGGGAATGTACCGCGGCGACCGCGCGCGGAAGGAAAACCTCGTCAACTACGGCTTCCGCCTGCCGTCGGCACTCGACAACCGGCCTCTGCGCTTCGACGAGTTCGAGAAGCTGCTGCCACAGACGATTTTTGTTTCCGCCACGCCGGCAGAGTACGAGAGCAAGCACGCGGGCCAGGTCGTCGAGCAGGTGGTCCGACCGACGGGCCTCGTCGACCCTGCGCTCGAAGTGCGCCCGGCGCAGACCCAGGTCGACGACCTGCTCTCGGAGATCAATATCCGCGTCGAGCGCGGCGAGCGCGTGCTGGTGACCACGCTCACCAAACGCATGGCGGAGGACCTGACCGACTATCTGAACGAGCACGGGGTCAAGGTGCGCTATCTGCACTCGGACATCGAAACGGTGGAGCGAGTCGAGATCATCCGCGACCTGCGGCTGGGCGAGTTCGACGTGCTGGTGGGCATCAACCTGCTGCGCGAAGGGCTCGATATCCCGGAAGTGTCGCTGGTGGCCATACTCGACGCCGACAAGGAGGGCTTCCTTCGCGCCGAACGCTCGCTGATCCAGACCATCGGCCGTGCGGCGCGGCACATCAACGGCATGGCCATCCTTTATGCCGACACGATGACCGATTCGATGCGCGGCGCGATCGAGGAGACCAACCGGCGCCGGGGCAAGCAGGTCGCGTACAACGAGCGCATGGGCATCACCCCGAAAGGGCGTGCAGAAGCGGATCAAGGACATCATCGATGGCGTGTACGACATCGACGAGGAAAGAAAGCAGCTCAAGGCCGCGCAGGCCCAGGCCAAGTACGAGGCGATGCCGGAGAAGGACCTCGAGCGCGAGCTCAAGCGCATCGAGAAGGATATGCTCGATGCCGCGCGCAACCTGGAGTTCGAGAAGGCGGCGGAGCTCCGCGACCGCCTGTATCAGCTCAAGGAGAAGCTCTTCGGCGTTGCGCTGCCGGATTGACTACGCCCCATGACGGCTCGGCGCAAATCCAAGCAAGCGAAGCGATTCGCCATACCGAAGCATGAGCACAGCGTGCTCGTGCTGCAGGGAGGCGGGGCACTCGGCGCCTACCAGGCAGGGGTTTACGAAGGCATGGCCGAGCGGGGCTTCGCGCCCAACTGGGTGACCGGTGTCTCGATTGGCGCCATCAACGCGGCCTTGATCGCGGGCAATGTTCCGGAGCGGCGGCTCGAGCGCCTGCGGGCGTTCTGGGATCGTGTCTCGTCGGCCATGCCCCTCGTTGCGCCGGCGTATCTCGATCCGCTGCGCCTCGCCTTCAACCGCGCGAGCACCATGGCCACGACCACCTTCGGCGTGCCTGGCTTCTTCGTGCCGCGCGTGCCACCGCCTTACTTCGCGCCCGACGGCACCCCCGGAGCGCTGAGCATCTACGACACCTCGCCCCTGCGCGATACGCTCGAAGAGTTGGTCGATTTCGAGCTCATCAACCGCAAGGCGGTGCGGCTCTCGGTCGGCTCGGTCGACGTGCACACCGGCAACTCGGTCTATTTCGACAGCCTGCGGCAGACCATCGGCCCGGACCACATCATGGCCAGCGGCGGCTTGCCGCCGGGTCTGCCCCCGATCGTAATCGACGGCAACCACTACTGGGACGGCGGCCTGGTATCGAACTCGCCGCTATGGTACGTGCTCGACGATGCACCGGGGCTCAATGCGCTGATCACACAGGTCGACCTTTTCAGCGCCCGGGGTCCGTTACCGCAGAACCTTGACCAAGTGCTCGAGCGCAGCAAGGACATCCAGTATTCGAGCAAGACGCGGTTCAACACCACCCGGGTCGAGGAGCTCGAGGGAGTCCGTGCCGCGCTCGGTCGCCTGCTCGACAAGCTGCCAGCCGAAGCTGCGCGAGGACCCTGATTTCCGCCTGCTCGCGCCGTTGCAGTCGGCGGCATCACATCACCATCGTGCACCTGATCAACCGTCGCCCCGCGTATTCGTCGAGCGACAAGGATTACTTGTTTTCCCGGGCGGAAGTGCGGCAGCTCTGGGAAAACGGGCTTGAGGATGTCCGGCGATCCTGCGCCCATCCCCAATGGCGCAGCGCGACCGAGATCGTGCACGGGGTACGCGTCTTCGATCTCACCAGCTGACCGATGACGCCGGGCCCGGCAGCCTCCTCCTCGCAACCGATGGGTCTTGAATGGAGATCGACATGAAGCTCAAGGACAAGATTGCCATTATCACCGGGGCCGCCAGCGGCATCGGCAAGGATATCGCGCTGGTCTTCGCGCGCGAAGGCGCCAAGGTCGCAATCGCCGACCTCGCCAAGGATGCGGCGGACGCGACCGCCGCCGAAATTCGCGCCAGCGGCGGACAGGCACTCGGGGTCGCGATGGACGTCACCGATGAAAAGGCGGTCAGCGACGGCGTTGCAGCCGTGGTTGCGGCTTTCGGCGGGGTCGACATCCTGATCAGCAATGCGGGCATCCAAATCGTGCATCCGATCGAGGAATTCAGCTACGCTGAATGGAAGAAAATGCTGGCGATCCATGTCGACGGCGCGTTCCTGACCACGCGCGCCTGCATCCCGCATATGTACAAGTCCGGGCGCGGGGGCAGCATCATCTTCATGGGCTCGGTGCACTCGAAGGAGGCGTCGGTGCTCAAGGCGCCGTATGTCACCGCCAAGCACGGACTGATCGGTCTGGCCAAGGTGATCGCCAAGGAAGGCGCGGCGCACGGTGTGCGCGCCAACGTGATCTGTCCCGGTTTCGTGCGCACGCCGCTGGTCGAGAAGCAGATTCCGGAGCAGGCGAAGGCCCTGGGCATCTCCGAGGAGGACGTCATCAAGAAGGTCATGCTCAAGGAGACCGTCGACGGCGAGTTTACGACCGTCGATGACGTCGCCGAGGTCGCGCTATTCTTCGCCGCGTTCCCGTCGAATGCGCTGACCGGCCAGTCGCTGGTCGTGAGTCACGGCTGGTTCATGCAATAGGCGCTGCGGCAAGGACGATCCGACCGCCCGGAAGCGGAACCAAAGAGCAGGATAAGGAACATCTCGGCGCCGGGTCAGCCTGGCGGGTAGCTACCCGGCCCCCGCGCAATCGCCCGCGAGCGAAACCGCAGCACGCGGCAAGCGAGCCTCGCGGCCGGAATTTTGTTGTGGGCGCAAGCGGAGGCTTGAATTCCGCAAGGCGCAGGAGGGGACGGACGTTTATGGCCAATGCTCCCACGCGCGAATCGAGCGCGGCTTCGGGCCGCGCTGGCGCGAGCAATTTGTCCTTTGCCCTGCGCCGCGACCGCTTGCGCAATCGCCGCATGATGATCTTGCTGCTGCTGCTCGTGACCGGCATTTTCGTCGTTCCCGCGATCGTGCCGGAGGGGACCCTCTTTCGCCTGTTCGGCGACGCCACGATTGCCCTCGTGCTTATCAGTGGCGTGATGGCGATCGCCGACCATCGCAAACTGGCCATCGCCCTGGCCTGCCTCGCGCTGCTCGTTATCGCGGTACGCTGGGCGGAGTGGTTCGTGCCGGCCGGCGAATTGCGGGCCGTCCGCTACGCGTCCACCTTGTGTGCCTGCTTGCTTCTTGGCTTCGCGGTCGGCATCAACGTCTTTGCGCCAGGTCGATCCATAACTGACCGGATATTCGGCGCCATCGTGCTCTATCTTCTGATCGGGCTGATCGCGGCTTTCGCCTATTCCGGGCTGTATGGCATCGATCCCGGTGCCTTCTCCAAACTGCCCGCCGGGAACGGCGACATTGGCGATTGGCTCTACTTTAGCTTCGTCACCCTGACCACCGTAGGGTATGGCGACATCACACCCATCGCCCGCTCGGCGCGCGCGATTGCCATGCTGGAGGCGCTCGTCGGGCAACTCTATCCGGCGATCATCATTGCTCGATTCGTGTCGCTGCCGGGAAGATCGTAAGTGAGATCAAGAAAGGAGCGAGCACGCCGCCCGACGCGACAACGAATGGCGCTATTCGGCAATGGTCGAGATCGAAAACAATCGGCTTGGAGCGCACGGCGCGAGGCATCGCGCGCCGAGGGTGCTCCGGGCTAGGGGACGGCGTTGCCCACGGGGGGGCGGTTACCTTTTCGCTTTCGCCCCTGGGCTTCGCTTCTTGGGTTTCCAGCGGAACGTCGAAGGTACCATCCACACGCCGCCGAAGCGGGCTGCACCCGGCACTTTGCCTTCTCTGCAGAGCCTCTGGACGACGCGTAGCGTCGTGCCGATGCGCTCCGCAGCCTCGGCGGTGGTGATGAACTTCGCGGTCAGTCGTAGGGCCACAGCGTCATTTTCGCCTCGGCGACCCAATTGTCAAGAGACTACTCGGATGGGATGTCCGCAATGAGCAGTGGCAAGCTTCATAGGCAAAGCCGGGCTGAGTCGCCGACTGCAAACGTGCTCTTTGTTTGCACCGGCAATATCTGTCGCTCGCCGACGGCGGAATGTGTGTTCCGCACCCTGGTCGCGCGCGCAAGGCTCGACACCGGGATTGCGATGGATTCCGCCGCAACGCACGACTACCAGGTCGGCCAGCCACCGGATCCGCGCGCGGTCAGCGCTGCGCGGCGCCGCGGCTACACCTTCGGCAAGTCACCTCGCGCGCCAGGTCCAGGCGCATGATTTCATCCGCTTCAATTGGATCCTGGCCATGGATCGGCACAATCTGGCCGCGCTGCGATTGCTGCAGCCAGAAACCTACGATGGACGTCTTGCCTTGTTTCTGGATTTTGCACCGCAGCTGACGGTGCGCGAGGTTCCCGATCCGTATCTCGGCACGCCGGAAGATTTCGAGCGTGTACTCGATATGGCCGAAAGCGGCGCGGCGGCGTTACTCGATGCCGTCCGCGCCGAACTCGCGCCGCGAGCCCTGTAGGCGCAGCGTGCGCCTCCGCTGCAAGGAGTGGAACCGAGGCGCTATTCCGCGCTCGGTGGCGTCGATTCCTTGTGCACCGTCTCGACCATCTGCAGCGGCTCGTCGGCGATGGCGGCGCGCGGCGGTCGGACACGGCGTGCTCGGGGCGGCTCCGCCTCCTCGGCGGGCGCCGCCGCGGTGTGCGTGGTTTCGACCAGGACCAGGCCCGAATCCGGTGGCAGCTCGAGGGGGATTCGTGGCGACTGCGGCGCGCGGTGAGGTTGCTCGGCAGGCTCGATCGGCAGCGGCTTCGGTACGACTTCGACGACCTGCGTCTCGACGCGGACGATCTCCGAGACGCTTGCCGGCTCGAATCCGGACGGCGGCGGGGTCATCGTGGCCGGCACCTGGGGGTGTTCGACCTGAGGCGGCGCGGCATTGGGGAGAGCCTCGGCCTCGGTGCGCGGTGGCGGTGATGCCTCATCGCGCGCCGTCGGCGCTTGCGCGGACACCGGGCGCTGGCCACCCCGGTCGCCACGTTGCTCGCCATGTCCGTTGCGCTCGCCACGGTCACGCCCGCCACGACGGCGGTCACGACGGCGTCGCCCGCCTTCGCCGTGCTCGGTCGTCGGGAGGCCGTAGTGCCCGGTTGGCCTTGCGTGATGGCGGCTTGCGACGGATCGGCAGGGCGCGGCTCGCGTGGTGGCCGCGGCTCACGGGGTGGACGCTGTTTCTGCGCCTCACGCTGGCCGTCGCGGCCGGATTCGCGCTCGCGCCGCGGTTGTTGCGGGCCGCCCTGTGGCGCGCGCTGCGGCTGCGCTTCGCGCTGCCCGTCGCGCTTGGCATCGCGCCGTTCCTCGCCACGGCCATCCCGACGCTCGCGCCGGCCGCGACCTCCCTCTTCACGCGGCTCGCGTGGAGCTTGGCTGCGTGGCGGTGCAGGAACCGGCACCACCTCTTCGCTCGGCGCCCGCTTGAACCAGCTCATGACGGTCGTAAGCCAGTTTTCGTGCCGCGGCATTTCCGCGACCGGCAGGCGCTCGACGGGCATCGGTGCCGGCCGCGCCGGCGTAATGCCCTTGACAGCAGCCTCCTGCCGCGGCTCACGGGCTTCTTCCTTCTTCTGCTTGACGACGTCTTCCTCTTCCGGCCGCTCGACCATGTCGAACGACGCCGGCAGCGGCTCGCCCTGATTGAGGTCGTCGTGGCGCAGCCGCTGTACCTTGTAATTCGGCGTCTCGAGGTAGGTGTTCGGAACCAGCAGGACATTGACCTTGAAGCGCGTCTCGATGCCGTGGATTTCCGGCCGCTTTTCGTTGAGCAGGAAGGTGGCGACGTCGACCGGTACCTGCGCTACGACCTGGGCGGTGTTGTCCTTCATCGCTTCCTCCTGCAGGATGCGCAGGATGTGCAGCGCGGTCGACTCGGTGCCGCGGATGTGGCCGATCCCGTGGCAGCGCGGGCAGGGGATATAGGCCGATTCGGCGAGCGCCGGGCGCAGGCGCTGGCGTGACAGCTCCATCAGTCCGAAGCGCGAAATCTTGCCCAGTTGCACCCGGGCGCGGTCGTATTTCAGTGCCTCCTTGAGCCGATTCTCGACGTCACGCTGGTTCTTCGCGCTCTCCATGTCAATGAAATCGATGACGATCAGCCCGCCGAGGTCGCGCAGGCGCAGTTGCCGCGCGATCTCCTCGGCCGCTTCCAGGTTGGTTTGGAACGCGGTGGTTTCGATGTCACCGGCCTTGGTCGCCCGCGCCGAATTGACGTCGATGGAGACCAGCGCCTCGGTGTGATCGATCACGATCGCGCCGCCTGCCGGCAAGGGCACCTGGCGTGCATAGGCCGTCTCGATCTGGTGCTCGATCTGGAAGCGCGAGAACAGCGGCACGTCGTCCTTGTACAGCTTGACCCGATTGACGGTCGCCGGCATGACGTGGCTCATGAACTGCTGCGCCTGCTCGAAGATCGACTCGGTATCGATGAGGAGCTCGCCGATGTCGGGATGAAAATAGTCGCGGATCGCGCGAATGACCAGGCTCGATTCTTGGTAGATCAGGAACGCGCCCGACTGCTGCTTGGCGGCGCCGTCGATCGCCTGCCACAGCTGCAGCAGGTAATTCAGGTCCCATTGCAGCTCTTCCAGCGAGCGGCCGATCCCGGCGGTGCGCGCGATTACGCTCATGCCTGCCGGAACATCGAGCTGGTTGATCGTGTCGCGCAGTTCGTTGCGGTCCTCGCCTTCGATACGCCGCGAGACGCCGCCGCCGCGCGGATTGTTCGGCATCAGCACCAGATAGCGGCCGGCGAGCGAAATGTAGGTCGTCAGCGCGGCGCCCTTGTTCCCGCGCTCGTCCTTGTCGACCTGGACAATGAGCTCCTGGCCTTCCTTCAGATGGTCCTGCGGCCGGCCCCGCGCATCGCCGTCGCCGCGCAGGTATTCGCGCGCGATTTCCTTGATCGGCAGGAACCCGTGGCGTTCGGTGCCGTAGTCGACAAAACAGGCCTCGAGACTGGGCTCGACGCGGGTGATGACCGCCTTGTAGATGTTGCTCTTGCGCTGCTCCTTGCTCGCGGATTCGATGTCGAGATCGACGAGCTTCTGCCCGTCGACGATCGCCACCCGTAACTCCTCCGCCTGGGTGGCATTGAATAGCATACGTTTCATGTGTTCTTTCCCGGCGCCAATCTCGGCCGGGCCAGGGGGTGCAGCGGAGGGCGCCCGAGACCATCGGGCGCCTTGAATCTAACGGGCGGCGGGCGAGGGCGCGAAGGACCACGCCGGCAGCACAGGCTGCCGGGCTACGAGGGACCGGATGCGGGGGGTGGGCATCTCTGGCTGGCGGCTGCCACCGGCACCGTACAGGCGCCGGCGCGGGCCGGTCTCGAGAGCGTGGTCGATGTTCTTCGCGTTGTCGCTCAAACGGGTTGGCGACTGCCGCGCGGCGCTTTACGCACCGCGCTCGCCGGAGCCGCTTCGCAGGCGGCGCCAGTCGGTGCAGTCGGATCCAGAATTCGTTGCGCTTAGGTCGGTTTTGCGCGCCGCGCGTCATCCCGCTTCACCCCGGCGACTGGCCGGTGCGGAGACTGCGCTCTTCCATTAACATCGCTACTTTTCCGGGTCGCAAGGCCCGGACGGTGAGCCGAATTAACCGCATCGCCCCTTCGGGGCAACGGGCGGATGCCGAAAGCCGTCGTTCCAGGCCGCCGCAGGCTGCGAGCCGGACGCTTGAAGTTGCCTGTCGCGCCACTGCTCCCGCCCGCCAAATGGGCTTGCCGCTCGTTGTTGCCGAAGACAATTATAAGGAAATGAACGATTTAAGCAAGGATGCTGCGAATCACCTTGCCGTGGACGAGGCAGGCGTCGGGCAGCGCGTCGACAACTTCCTCCTGCGTCTGCTCAAGGGGGTGCCCAAGAGCCATATCTACCGCATCCTGCGCAGCGGGGAGGTCCGGGTCAATCGCAAACGCGTCCGGCCCGACGCCCGCCTGGCGCTTGGCGACGACCTGCGCATCCCGCCGGTACGCACCGCGGCGGGCCCCCAGGCGCCGGCGCATCCGCCGCGGCCAGTCGCCCTGCCGATCCTCTACGAGGACGAGGCGCTCATCGCCATCGACAAGCCGCCCGGGCTCGCGGTACACGGCGGCAGCGGCATTCGCTTCGGCCTGATCGAGCAACTGCGCGCGCAACGGCCGCAGGCCCGGTTCCTCGAACTCGTGCACCGGCTCGACCGCGATACGTCGGGGGTGCTGCTCGTGGCCAAGAAGCGCGCGGCGCTGCTGGCGCTGCACGCGACCCTGCGCGAGGGCGGCGCCGACAAGCGCTATCTGGTGCTCGTCAAGGGTCGCTGGCGCGATGCCATGCGCAGGGTCGAGCTGCCGTTGACCAAGTTCGTGACCGGGCAGAGCGAACGTCGGGTCCGGGTCGAGCACCAGGGCGGCCAGGCCGCACGCACAGTGTTTCGCCGCCGCACCGTCTGGGCCGACGCCGAGCCGCCGCTGTCGCTGCTCGAGGCCGAACTGCATACCGGGCGCACGCATCAGATCCGCGTCCATCTCACCCATCTCGGGTTTCCTTTGGCCGGCGACGACAAGTACGGTGATTTCGCCTGGAACCGAGAGCTCGCCAGGCAGGGGCTGAAGCGGATGTTCCTGCATGCCTGGCGCCTGTCCCTGCCGCATCCGACTTCGGCGCACGAGCTCACCCTCGAATCACCGCTCCCCGCCGATCTCGCCGCTTTCGTCGCCCGCCAGGAGCGCGCCCATGGCACCGCCGGCGATGGCTGAGGCCGGCAGCGGCGCCGGACCGCGCGCCTTCCGGCTTCTGGTCTTCGACTGGGACGGCACGCTTGCCGATTCGACGGCGATCATCACCCATGCCATCCAGCAGGCATGCCGCGATCTGGAGCTGCCCGCCCCGGACGACGGCCGCGCGCGCTTTGTCATCGGCCTCGGGCTGACCGACGCCTTGCGCCATGTCGCACCCGGCCTGCCGGCCGCGGACTATCCCCGGCTCTCCGAGCGCTACCGCCACCACTATCTGGCCCGTGATCCGGAGATTCCGCTCTTCGCCGGCGCGCGCGAAATGCTCGACGAGCTCGACGCACGCGGGTTCCTGCTCGCCGTCGCCACCGGTAAGACGCGCGCCGGCCTGACGCGCGCGCTGCAGCAGCACGGCCTCGCCCATCGCTTCGTGGCGACCCGCTGTGCCGACGAGGGATTGCCGAAGCCGCACCCGGACATGTTGCTCGCGCTGATGGACCGCTGCGGTGTTGCGGCGGAACAGACGCTGATGATCGGCGACACCACGCACGACCTCGAGCTGGCGCGCAATGCCGGCGCGGCCGCGGTGGCCGTGACCTACGGCGCCCATTCGTCGGCCGGATTGGCCGGCCTGTCGCCGCTGGCGACGCTGTCGTCGATCGGCGAACTGGCGGCGTGGCTGCGGGCAAATGCCCGCGTGGCAGGCAATACGGCGCGGCCGAGCGATTATACTTAGCGCTCGCGCTTCGAAGGCGGCGAGCGGCGGGGATCGAAGCATGGCGGAAGAAAACTGGGCACGCGGCGTCATCGAACGCCTCGCCAGCGAAGGACTGCGCGAAATGCAGCGCGCGCGACGCTGGGGCATCTTCTTCAAGCTTCTGACCCTGCTCCTGCTGTTTTCGGCCCTGGTCCTGATCGCCGGAACGCTCTCCGAAAGCGCCCGCGGCTGCCTCGACAAGTGCACGGCGCTGGTCGAAATGCGCGGTGAGCTCGACGCCGACGGACCGGTGAGCGCCGACAACGTGATGGCCGGGCTGCAGGCGGCGTTCAAGAGCAAGGGCACGCAGGGCGTGGTCCTGCGCATCAACAGCCCGGGCGGCAGCCCCGTCCAGGCGGGCAAGATCAACGACGAGATCCGGCGCCTGCGCGCGATCTATCCCGGCACGCCGCTCTACGCCGTGGTTGAGGAAGTGTGCGCGTCAGGGGCCTACTATGTCGCCGTCGCGGCCGACAAGATCTACGTCGACAAGGCGAGCCTCATCGGCTCCATCGGGGTGATCATCGACGGCTTCGGCTTCGTCGGCGCCATGGATAAGCTCGGCATCGAGCGCCGCGCGATCACCGCCGGCGCGAACAAGGCGTTTCTCGATCCGTTCTCGCCGCTGACCGCGCCGCAGCGCGACTACGCGCAGCAAATGATCGAAGAGGTCCACCAGCAGTTCATCGCCGCAGTGAAAGCCGGTCGCGGCACGCGCCTGAAGGAATCGCCGGAACTGTTCTCCGGATTGGTCTGGAATGGCGCGCGCGGCGTCGACCTGGGTCTGGCCGACGGGCTGGGCAGCATCGACTACGTCGCGCGCGAAGTGATCAAGGCCGAAGACGTCGTCGACTTCACGGTGAAGGAAAACCTGACCGAGCGACTGACGCGCCGCTTTGGCGCTGCGCTGGCCAACGGCCTCCTGTCGACGGCGCAGCACGGCTTGCACTGGCGCTAGGCGGCCGGCACACCCGCCGCGTTGCGGCCGCGCGCGGTCACTCGGTCGCCTTCGGCGCCCGATCCAGGCCCAGGACGGTTTCGCCCGCGCCGATGTCATGCTGCGCGAACCAGCCTTTCTTCATCTCCAGGGCGTACAGGACGAGCCCGCGGGATGGGTGCGCCGTCTCGGTCAGCGGTGCCATGTCGTCGATGTTGGCGATGCGCCCGTCGGCACCGATGAAGGCGATCGACAGCGGCACGTAGGTATTCTTCATCCAGAACGCCAGTGGCTGCGGCGCCTGGAATACGAACAGCATGCCGTGATCCGGCTGCAGGCTGAAGCGGTTCATGAGCCCGGTCGTTCGCGTCGCTTCGGTCGCGGCGATTTCGGCCACCACGCGCTGACCCTTGATGCGCAGCTCGACCGTCGGCAGCTCGGCCGCCGCCGTGGCCGTGCAGAGCGTGATCAGTATCGCCATGGTGATTGCAATGCGCATGGTTACTCCGGTTGCCCCATGAGGCGGGCGGCGAAGCGCTAGAGCTCGTATTGCTCGGCCTCGCCCTTGAGCGCAGCCTCGATCGCCGCGCGGTCGTATTGCGGTGCAAACAGGGTGATGAATTCGTACACGAAGCCGCGCGTATACACGCCGCGACGCAGCGCCAGGCGCGTCGTGCTCGGCGCGAAGAGATGGCTCGCGTCAAGCTTTTCGAACTGGGTCTCGCGCACCGGGTCGTAAGCCATCTGCGCCACGATGCCGACCCCGAGGCCGAGCTCGACGTAGGTCTTGATGATGTCGGCGTCGAGCGCGGTGAGAACCACGTTCGGATCGAGCCCCTTGGCGCTGAAAGCGGCGTTGATCTGCGACCGACCGGTGAAGCTGAAATCGTAGGTGACGATCGGATAGCGCGCCAATGCCTCGAGCGTCAGCGGTTTTTCCTGCGCCAAGGGGTGGCCCTTGGGCACGAGCACGCAGCGATTCCACGTGTAGCAGGGCAGCGTGACGAGCTCGTTAAAATCGGCCAGCGCCTCGGTGGCGATGCCGACGTCGACTTCGGCGCGCACGGTCTGCTCCGCGACCTGGATCGGATTGCCCTGATGCAACAGCAGCCGGACCCGGGGATATCTTTCGGCGAAGCGCTTGAGGATGGGGGGCAGGACATAGCGCGCCTGGGTGTGCGTCGTCGCGATGGCCAGCGTGCCGACGTCCTCGGCCTTGAATTCGGCACCGACCTGCTTGAGATTGTTGAGCTCCTGCAGCGCGCGGCGCGCGGTGGCGACGATGACTTCGCCGCCTTCGGTCAGCGCCGCAAGGCGCTTGCCGGCGCGAATGAAGATCGGCACGCCGAGCTCGTCCTCGAGCTGCCGGATCTGCTTGCTGATACCGGGCTGCGAGGTAAACAGCGCCTCGGCGGCCATGGAAACATTGAGCCCGTGGTCAACCACGGCGCAAAGGTAGCGGATCTGCTGCAGGTTCACCGGTGTGCCTAATGGTATCTCCGGGCTAAGGAGCGGGGCCGCGGAACCGGTCTCGGCCCGGCGGCTGGCAATGGCTCGCAGGATAACCGCGGCAACGACGGCTTGGCCCAAGCGCAGGAGTAGCGCGCATATTACCAGCGCTGCGGGTGTTCGCGGTGGGTTGTATGCCTGCGCTTCGCGCGCCAACGGAAGCATCGGCGCGCTTGCGCCATCGCGGCGATGTTCGCGCGCATCCTGCGCGCGCCCATGGCGCAGCGCGTCGGAATGGCGGCGGGAACGATGCCCCGCGCAACGCCCATCGCGCTCCTCCCCACGCCGCGGCGTTAGAATGGTGGCGGCCTCGGAAGCGAAGCGGCGACCGGCCAGGGAATGTTCGGCACGCATGGCGCAATACTTTTCGATCCATCCGGCAAATCCGCAGCATCGCCTGATCCGCGAGGCGGCGGCGATCGTGCGCGGCGGCGGGGTCATCGCCTATCCGACCGATTCCAGCTACGCGCTGGGCTGCCGCATCGGTGACGCGGGCGCGGCCACACGCATCCGCGCCCTGCGCCAGGTCGACGACAAGCATCATCTGACGCTCGTGTGTCGCGATCTGGCCGAACTCGGGCGCTACGCCCAGCTCGACAACTGGCAGTTTCGCATCGTCAAGGAAGGCGTGCCGGGCAGCTTCACGTTCCTGCTTCCCGCGACGCGCGAGGTGCCGCGCCGTCTGAAGCATCCGCGGCGGAGCACGATCGGGGTGCGTGTTCCCGATCACGCCGTCGTCCGCGCCCTGCTCGCCGAGCTCGATGAGCCCTTGCTTTCGTCGACCCTCATCCCGCCGGGTGCGCGCGAACCGCTGAACGACCCGACCGCGATTCGCGCGCAATACGAGCATGCGCTCGATCTCATCATCGACAGCGGTGCCTGTCACCTCGAGCCGACGACGATCGTCGACCTGGCGGTCTCGCCGCCGGTGGTGACGCGCCTTGGCCGGGGCGATCCGGCGCGGCTGGGACTCGTCGACGCGACGGCGTAAGCGCCGCACCCGCGTCGCGTCCGGCCTTAAGCAAGCGCCGGGGAGGGCAATGGCAAGGGCGGCCCGGTAGCTGGTAGAATAGCCGGCAATGGGGTTGTCGCTTGCGACCATCGTGCTCTGGGCGGTGCCGGTGGTCTTCGCGATCACTCTGCACGAGGCGGCCCACGGCTTTGTCGCCAGGCAATTCGGCGACCAGACGGCTTACATGCTCGGCCGTGTGACCCTCAACCCGCTAAAGCATATCGACCCGATCGGAACGATCGCGGTGCCGGGCTTCCTGCTCGCGGTGTCGGCCCCGTTCATTTTCGGGTGGGCCAAACCGGTGCCGGTGAATTTCGGCAACTTGCGCCACCCGAAGCGCGACATGTTCTGGGTTGCGGGCGCCGGTCCGGGCGCGAATTTCGTGATGGCGGTGGCATGGGCCTTCCTGCTCCGGTCCGCGGCGCCGGGCGGGATGATCGACAGCAGGGCACTTCTGGAGATGGCGAATGCAGGCGTACAAGTCAATCTGATGCTCATGGCACTCAATCTGCTCCCCATTCCGCCTCTCGATGGCGGCCGGATCGCCTTAAGCCTGCTGCCGGGACCGATCGCCTACCGCTACTCCCGGCTCGAGCCGTACGGATTCATGATCGTGATCGTTCTCCTGGCGACCCGCGTGCTCAACTATTTGATGCTCCCCATCCTGCGTGGCGGTGAGTACGCGATCCGGTTCCTGCTCGGACTGGGGTGATGCGGGCGATGCCGAGACTGAAGACGGATGTTTGCTGACCGCGTGCTATCGGGCATGCGACCGACCGGGCGCATGCATCTGGGGCACTATCACGGTGCGCTCAAGAACTGGGTGCGGCTGCAGGAGGAGTACGAATGCTTCTACTTCGCCGCGGATTGGCACGCCCTGACCACGCATTACCATACGCCGGAGACGATCGCCGAAAGCGTGTGGGAGATGTTCGTCGACTGGCTCGCCGTCGGGATCAATCCGAACCGGGCAACGATCTTCATCCAGTCGCGCGTGCCGGAGCACGCCGAGCTGGCGCTGTTGCTGGGCATGATCGCGCCGGTCGGCTGGTTGGAGCGCGTGCCGACCTACAAGGATCAGCAGGAGAAGCTCGCCGACCGTGACCTGTCGACCTACGGCTTTCTGGGGTACCCGGTGATGCAGGGCGCCGATATCCTGGTCTATCGCGCCAACATGGTTCCCGTGGGCGAGGATCAGGTGTCGCACCTCGAGGTGGTGCGCGAGCTGGCGCGCCGCTTCAATCATCTCTACGGCCGCGAGACCGGATTCGAGGACAAGGCCAAGGCGGCGATCAGGAAGCTGGGATCGAAGCGGGCCAAGCGCTACGAGCAGCTGCGCGCCGCGTTCCAGGAGCAGGGCGACCAGGCGGCGCTGGAAGCGGCGCGGGAGATGGTCGACGCGCGCCCAGAATCTCGCCCTGGGCGACCGCGAGCGCCTGTTCGGTTATCTTGAGGGCTCGCGCCGCGTCATCCTGCCCGAACCGCAGCCCCTGCTCACCGACACGCCCAAGGTGCCCGGCCTCGACGGCCAGAAGATGTCCAAGTCCTACGGCAATGCGATCCTGTTGCGCGAGGAGCCCGCCGAAATCACGCGCAAGATCCGCACCATGCAGACCGACCCGGCGCGCGTGCACCGCACCGATCCCGGAACCCCGGAAAAATGTCCCGTGTGGCCGCTGCATCGAATCTATACCGATCAGTCGGTCCAGGCCTGGGTGCAGCAAGGCTGCACCACCGCCGGCATCGGCTGTCTGGAGTGCAAGCAGCCGGTGATCGAAGCCATCATCGCCGAGCAGGAGCCGATCAAGGAACGGGCGCAGAAGTACTTGGACGACCCGTCCCTGGTGCGCGCGGTGGTTGCCGACGGCTGCGAACGCGCACGCAAGTTTGCCGAGGAGACGATGCGCGACGTGCGCGAGGTAATGGGATTGGCCTATTCATGAGCGCCGCGGCTCCCGCGCGCATCATCGACCTCGCCGAGGCCGCCGGGGCGCCGGTGGCGCGCGTCTACGGCGAGCCGCTGCTCGAGCTGCCACAGGACCTCTACATTCCGCCCGAGGCGCTCGAGGTCTTCCTCGAAACGTTCGAAGGCCCGCTCGATCTGTTGCTCTATCTGATTCGCAAGCAGAACATCAATGTGCTCGATATTCAGATGGCCGAGCTCACGCGCCAGTACCTGGGCTATGTCGAGATGATGCGGCGCAGGCAGCTCGAGCTCGCTGCCGAGTATCTGCTTATGGCCGCGGTGCTCATCGAGATCAAGTCCCGGCTGCTCCTGCCCAAGCCGCCTGCGGCATCAGGTGCCGAGCCGGAGGATCCGCGCGCCGAGCTGGTGCGCCGCCTGCTCGAATACGAGCGCATGAAGGCGGGCGCCAAGGCCTTGGACGCGCTGCCGCTCGCGGAACGTGATTTCTCGCTGGTGCGCGTGTGGTTCGATCGCGTCGCGACCGCCCGCCTGCCCGAGGTGCGGCCGGACGATCTCAAGGCGGCCTGGGCCGGGCTCCTGGCCCGCGCCCGCGCCAACCGCCACCACCTGGTCACCCGCGAGCAGCTCTCGGTGCGCAGCCAGATGAGCCGGTTGCTGAAGCTCCTCCAGCCGGGCCTGCTTCTTCGAGTTCACCTCGCTGCTCGAGGAACGCGTCGATCGGCCGCGGCTGGTAGTGACCTTCCTCGCCATCCTCGAGCTCGCCCGCGAGCAATTGCTGGAGCTCGCGCAAGCCGAGGCTTACGCGCCGATCTACGTGCGGCGCAAAGGAGCCCCCGCGTTCGCCCTCGAAGCCGAGGAGCGCGCCTGATCATGGACGATCTGGGCGAAGTAAAGGACATCCTGGAGGCTGCCTTGCTGGTTGCGGGCGAACCGCTCTCGGCCGCGCAGCTGTCGAAGCTGTTCGATCCAGCCGCTCGAGCAGGACCTCATTCGCAGGCTCTTAGACGAAATCCGGATCGCCTGGTCCGCACGCAGCGTCGAGCTGAACCAGGTGGCCAGCGGCTGGCGTTTTCGCGCCAAGCCGGCGCTGCAGCCCTATCTTGACCGGCTGACCCCGGAGAAGCCGCCGCGCTATTCGCGCGCGGCGATGGAAACATTGGCCATCATTGCCTACCAGCAGCCGGTGACGCGGGGCGATATCGAATCGATCCGCGGCGTGGCGGTGTCGACCCACGTCATCAAGACGCTCGAAGACCGGCAATGGATCGAGGTCGTCGGGCAGCGCGAAACGCCCGGCCGGCCCGCGCTCTACGCCACCACGAAGCAGTTCCTCGACGACCTCAACCTGCGTTCCCTCTCCGAGCTTCCGCCCTTGGCCGAGCTCGACACCTCCCACCTCATGGAGCTACCCGATGCCCCAGCAAAGGCCGCCGAGGCCGAACTCGCGCTCGCGAGCCCGATTCTCGGCACACCGGCATCCGCATCCGCTGACCTCCCCGCATCCGCTGCGGGAGACGCCGAGCGCGATGCACCGGAAACCAACCCGACGTTCCACTGAAACCGTCTTCACCGAGCCCCAGCGCCTGCACAAGGTGCTGGCGCAATGCGGCTACGGGTCGCTGCGCGGCCTGGAAGAGCTGATCATCGCCGGCCGGATCACGGTCAATCGGCAGCCGGCGGAAGTCGGCCAGAAGGTCGGTCCCAATGACCAGATCCGCATCAACGGCGAACTGGTACGGCTGCGTTTCGCGCCGCCGCGCACCCGGGTTCTGCTGTATCACAAACCGGCCGGGGAAATCGTCAGCCGCGCCGATCCGGAAGGCCGGCCAACGGTGTTCGACAAGCTGCCGCGGCTCGGCAGCGCCAAGTGGATCGCGGTGGGCCGACTCGACTTCAACAGCGAAGGGCTGCTGCTGTTCACCACCTCCGGAGAGCTGGCCAACCGCCTGATGCATCCGCGCTACGAGGTCGAGCGCGAATACTCGGTGCGTGTCATGGGCACGCTCACGCCGGAACAGGAGCGCACGCTGCTTGAAGGCGTGCCACTGGACGACGGCGTGGCGCGCGTCACGTCGCTCTCCGATGCCGGGGGCGAGGGTGCGAACCACTGGTACAAGCTGACCTTGCCCGAGGGACGCAACCGCGAAGTGCGCCGCCTGTTCGAGGCCCTGGGCCTGATGGTGAGCCGGCTGATCCGCATCCGCTACGGGGTGATCGCGATGCCGCCGCAGCTCAAACGCGGGCAGAGCGTCGAACTCGAGCACGACGCGCTCAATCGCCTGCTGCAGGCGACCGGCCTTTCGCCCGGGGGCGGCGAACGCGACAGCGACCCGACGCGAGGCCAGGCGGCGGGCGCCGATGCAATGGGTGAGGGCGGAGAGGAAAGCGACGACGCCAACGGCAACGGCGTCGACGCCGGTGCGCGCGACGAGGACAGCGACGAGGCCATCGATGAGGTCGACGGCAATCGCGCCCCGCCACCGCCGCAGCAGCCCCGCGGTCCCCGACCGCAGGCGCAGGCGGGCCATCACGGCGGACGCGGCCACCGCGGCCGCAACCGCGGCGGCAACGGGGGCGGCAACGCGGCGGCAACGGGGCGGCAACCGGGGCGGCAGTAGCGGTGGCAACCGGGGCAATCCCGGCGGGCACCAAGGCGGCAACGATTCCGGGGGCCGCTAGCCAGCCCAAGCTCGGCGCCGGCGCGCACGCTAGAGCGAGCGGTGCATGATGAGCACGTCGACCGGCCCTAGCGTGCGGTGCCGGAAAGCGCCCGGAACACGGCCGACGATGGCGAAGCCGTGTTGCTGCCACAGCCTTACCGCCCCTTCGTTACTGGCCACGACGAAATTGAATTGCATGGCCGCATAGCCGCGTTGGCGTGCGACTTGCAGCGAGTGCGCGCACATCGCCGCGCCGATACCTTGTCCGCGCGCGTCCGGGTGCGTCATGTAGCCGCAATTGGCGACGTGATCGCCTAGTCCCGGCTGGTTGGGTCGCAGCGTGTAGGTGCCGACGATGCGCCCGGAGCGCTCGGCCACATAAGGCGCCGCCGGCGGCTCGATCCAGATGCGGCGGGCTTCGGACCTCGTGGTCTGCGCGGCGTACGCATACGTATCGCCGCCGGCGACGACGGCATGAAAGATCGCCCAGATGGGCGCGAAGTCGCGCCCCTGGGCAGGGCGGATTACCAGCGCTGCCGGGTCGGCCGCCGCCATCAGTCGCAATCGAACTGCGCGGGGTTTGCCCCGACGTCATCGCGCGCGCCCGTGTCCCCGATGGGCGCGGATTGGTCCTTGAACGGGCTCGCCGCCTCGAGCTCCTCTACCGCCTGCGCCACCTCGGCCCGCTCGTCGGCGGCAAAGCGCGCGATGGCGCGGGCGAAATCCGGGTCGGCGATCGCATGGGCCGAGCGCGTGGTCACCGGCAGAAGGCCGCGCGCGAGCTTGTGCACACCCTGCGCGCCTCCCTCGAATTGCGCGATGCGGCGCTCGATGCAGAACTCGATGGCCTGGTAGTAGCAGGCTTCGAAATGCAATCCGGAGATGAATTCCAGCGCACCCCAGTAGCGTCCCCACAGGATGTCACGGCTGAACACGTCGAGTGCGGCGCAGACCGGCCGGCCATCGCGCTCGCCGAGCACCAGCAACACGTTGTCCGGCAGGGTTGCGCCGATGCGCTCGAAAAACGCCAGCGACAGGTACGGCGTGGAGTGGTGGCGGCGGTAGGTAGTCGTGTAGCAGCGAAAGAAGAACGCCCAGTCGTCGCTTTCGATCTCGCGTCCGAGCAGACGCCGGAAACGGACCCCCGAGGCCGCGAGCTTGCGCCGCTCCTGGCTGATGCGCTTGCGCTTGGCGTGATTCATCGTCGACAGAAAGTCCGCGAACTCGCCGTAGCCCGGGTTGGTCCAGTGGAACTGCACGCTGTCGCGGAGCAGCATGCCGGCCGTCGCGCAGGTGGCGGCTTCCTCCGGCAGCGGAAACAGGATGTGCAGCGATGAAAGCTGCTCGTCGACGAGGCTTGCGAGGGCGCTGGCGAGGAGCTCACGCCGGATCGTCGCATCGGCGGCAATGAGCCGCGGTCCGGTGGCCGGCGTGAACGGAACCGCGCCCACGAGCTTCGGGTAGTAGCGTCGGCCGTGCCGCCGGTAGGCGTCCGCCCACGCCCAATCGAAGACGTACTCGCCGTACGAATGCTGCTTGACATAGAGCGGCATCGCGCCAACCAGCACATCGTCCCGCCATGCCGTCTGATAGCGCGGTATCCAGCCCGTTTCCGGCGCCGCGCAGCCGGTTTCGTGCAGCGCATGCAGAAACGCATGCGACAGCAACGGCCGATCACCGACGAGCGCGTCCCACATCGGCGCGGGAATCGCGGCAAGTGAATCGACGGTACGCAGTGATAGGCGCGGCATGCGGCGGAAGAATTGCGCCACCATTGTCGCGTCTAAAGCGTCGCGGCAGCAAGCGTGCGCAACCGTGCTAACATTCGCGCATGCGCGTCGGCATCGCCCAGCTCAACTGCGTGGTCGGCGATCTGCGCGGAAATGCGGCCCACATCCTGGCCGCCGTCGCCGAGGCGCGGCACGGCGGCGCCGATCTGGTCGTCACACCCGAGCTTTCGCTCTGCGGTTACCCGCCTGAAGATCTGCTGCTGCGCCCGGCCTTCCTCACCGCGTGCGCCGAGGAGCTCGCACGCCTCGCGGCGCAGATTGCCGGACCGGTAGTCCTTATCGGCTTTCCCGAAGTCGCGGCCGGCAAGCGCCATAACGCGCTTGCGGTCGTGCGCGACGGGCGCGTCGACGCGGTCTATCGCAAGCACGAGCTGCCCAACTACACGGTGTTCGACGAGCAGCGTTATTTCGAGCCCGGCAGCGATGCCTGCGTCGTCGACATCGCGGGGGTACGCGTCGGAGTGGTGATTTGCGAGGACATCTGGTTTCCACGCTCCGCGCGCCAGGCGGCCGCCGCCGGGGCAGAGCTTATCGTGGTTCCCAACGGCTCGCCCTACCACACGCGGCAACAGGCGCTGCGGCGCGAGGTGGTCACCGCGCGGGCGCGCGAAACGGGTCTGGCGGTCGTCTATGTCAATCGCGTCGGCGGCCAGGACGAGCTCGTCTTCGACGGCGCGTCCTTCGTCGTCGATGGCGCGGGCGAGCTCGCGCAGCAGGTCCCGGCATGGCGCGAGGCGGTTGCGCTCTGCGAATTCGTCGGCGCAACGCCGAAAGCGGTGCGCGGCGCGCTCGACCCCGAGCTGGAAGCGCACGTCTACGCCGCCCTCTGCACCGGGGTTCGCGACTACGTGGAGAAGAACCATTTTGGCAGCGTGCTGCTCGGCTTGTCCGGCGGCATCGACTCCGCGCTCACGCTCGCGATTGCGG
Organism: uncultured beta proteobacterium; assembly: GCA_963711235.1. Lineage (GTDB taxonomy): Bacteria > Pseudomonadota > Gammaproteobacteria > Burkholderiales > Casimicrobiaceae > PALSA-1003. The sequence goes on from CAVQDI010000002.1 coordinate 86,179, forward strand.
TCGACGCCCTCGGGCGTGAGCGCGTGCGCGCGGTGATGCTTCCCTCGCCGTACAACGCCGGCATCAGCCTCGAGGACGCGCGCACGATGGCCCAAACGCTCGGTGTGCGCTACGACGAAATCCCGATCGACGCTGTCTTCCAGGCGTTCCACGCCGCGCTCGCCAGCGACTTCAAGGGGCTGCCCGAGGACGCGAGCGAGGAGAACATCCAGGCGCGCATCCGTGGCACCTTGCTCATGGCGCTGTCCAACAAGCACGGAGCCATCGTGCTGACCACCGGCAACAAATCGGAAATGGCGGTTGGTTACGCCACGCTCTACGGCGACATGGCCGGCGGGTTCGCCGTGCTCAAGGACATCAGCAAGACGCTGGTGTATCGGCTCGCTCGCTATCGCAACCGCTTCGGTCGCGTCATTCCGGAGCGGGTGATCACGCGTGCGCCGTCGGCAGAGCTGCGGCCGAACCAGACCGACCAGGACAGCCTGCCGCCCTACGCGGTGCTCGATGCAATCCTCGAAGCCTACGTGGAGCATGACTTGAGCCCGGAAGAGATCGTCGCCCGCGGCCAGGCTCCGGAACACGTCGCCCGTGTCGTGCACCTGATCAAGGCCAACGAGTACAAGCGGCGACAGGCGGCAGTCGGCATCCGCATTACGCCGCGCGGCTTCGGTAAGGACTGGCGCTATCCGATCACTTCCGCCTGGGCCGAGTGGAAGAGTGTTTCGGCCTAGTGTAATGTAGCCGGCGCTGACGGATCCGTGCGCACCGGGGAGAACCACAATGAAAAAAGTCGAAGCCATCATCAAGCCATTCAAGCTCGACGAAGTGCGCGAGGCGCTGTCTGAGCTCGGCGTCACGGGCCTCACCGTCACCGAGGTCAAAGGCTTCGGCCGGCAGAAGGGCCATACGGAGCTCTACCGCGGGGCAGAATATGTCGTCGATTTCGTGCCCAAGGCGAAGGTCGAGGTCGTGGTGCCCGAGAGCCTGGTCGAGCGCGCCATCGAGGCGGTCTTGAAGGCCGCCCGCACGGGCAAGATCGGGGACGGGAAGATTTTCGTTACCAACGTCGAGCAGGTCGTGCGCATCCGCACCGGCGAATCGGGCGAAGCGGCGGTCTAGCGCGGCGCACGCAAACAGCGGGAAGGGAGGCGGCATGTCGGTCATGAGCGAGTTCCGCGACTTCGCGGTCAAAGGCAGCGTGGTTGATCTGGCGGTGGGCGTGATCATCGGCGGCGCATTCGGCAAGATCGTCGATTCACTGGTCAAGGACCTGATCATGCCCGTCATCAGCCGCGTCGTTGGCGGGCTGGACTTCAGCAACTGGTTCATCCCGCTCGGTGCGCCGCCCGCGGGCTACGGCGGAGCGATGACCTACGAGGCACTGACCAAGGCTGGCGTGCCGCTGTTCGCCTACGGCAACTTCCTTACCGTGGCGCTCAATTTCATCATTCTCGCCTTCATCATTTTTCTGATGGTGAAACAGATCAACCGCCTGCGCCACGCGGCGCCGCCGCCGCCGCCCTCGCCGCCGGAGGAGGTGCTGCTGCTGCGCGAGATTCGCGACGCGCTGAAAAAATGAACTCGCCGCCGCGACCTGCGGCGGCAAGGACACCAGGGAAGGGGAAACGATGACTCGCACGCAATGGCTGTTACCGGCGCTCTCGCTCGCGCTCGCCGCCAGCGCCTATGGCGCCATCAACGTCGGCGTGACGCTGTCGGCGACCGGCCCGGCGGCCTCGCTCGGCATCCCGGAGAAGAACACCTTCGAGCTGATCGGCGAACCGGTCATCGCCGGGCAGAAGGTGCATTTCATCATCCTCGACGACAAGTCGGACACGACCGAGGCGGTGAAGAACACGCGCAAGCTGATCAGCGAGGACAAGGTCGATGTCATCATCGGCTCGACCGTGACCCCCAATTCGCTGGCGATGCGCGACGTCGTGGCCGAGGCCGAGGTGCCCATGATCTCGATGGCCGCATCGGCGCAGATCATCGCCCCCAACGATCCGAAGACGCACTGGGTATTCAAGACCCCGCAGAACGATTCGCTGATGGCCGATGCGATCGCCGTGCACATGCGCGCCGGCGGCGTACGCACCATGGGCTTCATCGGCTTCGCCGACGCCTATGGCGACAGCTGGTTGAACGAGATGCGCCGTTCGGCGCAGACGGCGGGCATCCAGATCGTCGCCGAGGAAAAATACAATCGCAACGACACCAGCGTGACCGGGCAGGTGCTGAAGCTCCTCGCCGCGCACCCGGATGCGATTCTGATCGCCGGGTCGGGCACGCCGGCGGCGACGCCGCACAAGGATCTTGTCGCCCGCGGGTACAAGGGGCGCATCTATCAGACGCACGGTGTCGCCAACGCGGATTTCCTGCGCGTGGTCGGCGCCGATGGCAATGGCGCGTTCCTGCCCGCCGGGCCGCTGCTGGTGGTCGAACAGCTGCCCGAATCCAATGCGGTGAAGAAGTCGGCCGCCGAGTACGTCACCCGGTATGAAAGCAAGTACGGTCCGGGGAGCCGGACGACCTTCGGCGGTCATGCCTGGGATGCCTACATCTTGCTGCAGCGGGCGATTCCGGAAGCGCTCAAGCGGGGGCAACCGGGAACCCAGGCGTTCCGCAACGCGCTGCGCGACGCCCTGGAAAACGCGCACGAGGTTGCCGCCAGCAACGGCGTGTTCAACATCACCCCCGGCGATCACAACGGGATGGACAACCGCGCCCGGGTGATGGTGAAAATCGACAACGGCAAGTGGTTGCTCGTCAAGTGACCGCGGGCTGACCTGCGCCGGCTGCGTGCGCTGGAGCGCAGCCGCCCCCCTTTTTTGCCCTACTCGGGGCCTTGACCCCCCCGCCTGGCTGCCATGGATCTTTCGATCGCCGCACTGCTGGCGCAGGACGGCATCACCAACGGCGCAATCTATGCGCTGCTCGCGCTCGCGCTGGTGCTGGTGTTCGCGGTGACGCGGGTCATCTTCGTGCCGGCGGGCGAGTTCGTCGCCTACGGCACGCTGACGCTGGCGGCGCTGCAGCTCGGCAAATCGCCGGGCACGGTGGGGCTGTTGATCGGTCTTGCCTTGTGCGCCGGCGCCATGGAATGCGCCGCCGCGGCCAAACGGCGTGCCTGGCGCCTGCTGCCGCGCCGTCTGACGCTCTATGTCGCCGCGCCGCTGGCCATCGCCGCCGCCGTGCATGCCGCCGCGCCGCTTATGCTGCCTCTGCCGGCGCAGATCGTGCTCGCGGTGGCGAGCGTCAGCGCCTTGGGACCGCTCCTCTACCGCGTCGCCTACCAGCCGCTCGCCGAGGCCTCGGTCCTGGTCCTGCTCATCGTCTCGGTCGCAGTGCATTTCGTGCTGCTGGGGCTGGGCCTGTGGTTCTTCGGCGCCGAGGGCTCGCGCACGCCGGCGTTCACGCGCGCCTCGTTTCGTGTCGGCGCCGTCAATATCAGCGGCCAGAGCCTGCTCGTGCTGCTGTTCTCGTTGCTGCTGATCGGCGCGCTGTACCTGTTCTTCGAGCGCACGCTCTACGGCAAGGCGCTGCGGGCGACGGCGTTGAACCGCGTCGGCGCGCGGCTGGTCGGCATAAGCCCCAACCTCGCCGGCAGCCTGACCTTCCTGCTGGCCGGCTTGCTCGGCGCATTCTCGGGCGTGCTCATTGGACCGATCACGACCGTCTATTACGATTCGGGTTTCCTGGTGAGCCTCAAGGGTTTCGTCGGCGCAATCATCGGCGGACTGGCAAGCTACCCGCTCGCTGCCGCCGGATCGCTGCTGGTCGGATTGCTCGAATCGTTATCGTCGTTCTGGGCGAGCGCGTACAAGGAGGTGATCGTGTTCACACTGATCATCCCGGTCCTGCTGTGGCGCTCGCTGACCACGCATCACCACGACGATGAGCGTGAATAACATCCTGGCGCAAGGATCGTCTGCCGCCGCGACACGCCGCATCGCGCTCGTGGTCCTGCTCGCCGCGCTCGCCGCCGCTCCCCTCATCGCGCCGCCGTTCTGGGTGACGCTACTCAACTATATCGGCCTCTATAGCATCGTCGCTCTCGGCCTGGTGCTGCTCACCGGCGTCGCGGGCCAGACTTCATTCGGCCAAGCGGCGTTCGTGGGCATCGGCGCCTATGTCACGGCCTATCTCTCGACCCGCTACGCGGCGCTGCCCTGGATGCCGTGGCTCAACCTGCTGCTCGGGCTCGCGCTTGACGGCGGCGATCGCGCTTTGCCTCGGCTTCATCACGCTGCGCATGCGCGGCCACTACCTGCCGCTGGCGACCATTGCCTGGGGCATCAGCTTCTATTTCCTCTTCGGCAACCTCGAGTTCGTCGGCGGCCACACCGGCCTGAGCGGCATTCCCGCGCTCTCGTTCGCGGGCCTGGAGTTGAGGAACGAGCGCTACTTCTATTATCTGATCTGGATCGATCGCTCTGGCGGCGCTGTGGATGACCCACAACCTGCTCGACTCGCGTCCGGGGCGCGCGGTGCGCGCGCTCAAGGGCGGCATCGACCTGGCGGAAGCGTTCGGCGTCAACGCCGGCCGGCTCAAGATCGTGGTGTTCGTCTACGCCGCGCTGCTCGCCTGCGTCTCCGGCTGGCTCTACGCCCACCTGCAGCGCTTCGTCAATCCGACCCCGTTCGGGCTCAACCAGGGCATCGAGTACCTGTTCATGGCCGTCATTGGCGGCGCCGGCAGCGTCTGGGGTGCGGTCGTCGGCGCGACGCTGGTGACGCTGCTCAAGACGCAGCTGCAGGACTGGCTGCCGCGGCTGCTCGGCCGCAGCGGCAACTTCGAAATCGTCGTCTTCGGCATGCTCATGGTGCTGCTGCTGCAAAAGAGCCGCGACGGGCGTATGGCCCTGGCTCGAGGGCCTGCTGCCGGGACGTCCGCCGCCGCGCGTCGAGCGCGGCGCGGGCAAGCCTCGCGCACGCGCGCCCGCGCGCCGCACCCATCGCTCCTCGTCGTCGCCGGCGCGCGCAAGCAATTCGGCGGCCTGGTCGCCATCAGCGACCTGTCCTTCGAGATCCGCGACGGCGAGATCCTCGGGCTGATCGGTCCCAACGGCGCGGGCAAGAGCACGATGTTCAACCTGATCAGCGGCGCCCTGCCGTTGACCCGCGGCAGGATCGCATTCTGCGGCGAAGAGATCGCCGGACGGGATGCTTCGCCATCGCTCGCCTGGGCATCGCGCGCACCTTTCAGCACGTGCGCCTGCTGCCGACGATGTCGGTGCTCGACAACGTCGCGCTCGGCGCCTATCTGCGCGGCAGACGCCGGCGTCTTGCGCGCGGCGCTCAGGCTCGATCGCGACGAGGAGGCGCAGACAAGGGCCGAAGCAGCGTCGCAGATCGAACGGGTCGGACTCGCGGCGTACCTGCACGCCCCGGCCGCTTCGCTCCCGCTCGGTGCGCAGCGCCTGGTCGAGATCGCGCGCGCGCTCGCCGCCGGCCCGCGACTGCTCCTGCTCGATGAGCCCGCGGCCGGTCTGCGCTACCGCGAAAAGCAGGAACTCGGGACCTTGCTGCGCGGCCTGCGCGAGGAAGGGATGACGATTCTGCTCGTCGAGCACGACATGGAATTCGTGATGGGGCTTACCGACCGGCTGGTGGTGATGGACTTCGGCGTCAAGCTCGCCGAAGGACTCCCCGCGGCCATCCAGAACGATCCGGCCGTGCGCGAAGCGTACCTGGGCGGAGTCCAATGAGCGCGCTCTTGGAGTTGCGCCAGGTCAGCGTCGCCTACGGCAAGGTCGAGGCGGTGCACGGCGTGTCGCTGACCATCGCCCACGGCAGCATCGTCACCGTGATCGGACCCAACGGCGCGGGCAAGACGACGCTGCTGGGGGCGATCATGGGCTTGCTGCCATCCTCCGGCGCCATCTTCTACGCCGGCGCGTCGCTAGCCGGTATCGCGGTCGAAGAGCGCGTGGCCACGGGGTTGTGCCTGGTGCCGGAGCAGCGCGAATTGTTCGCCGCCATGAGCGTCGCCGACAACCTCGAGTTGGGCGCGTTTTCGCGCTACCGCGCCGGCGATCGAACGATCATGCGCACGCGCGATGGAAATCTATGCGCGCTTTCCACGACTCGCCGAGCGGCGCGGGCAGCTCGCGGGGACCCTGTCCGGCGGCGAGCGGCAGATGCTCGCACTCGGCCGCGCACTGATGGCCAAGCCGACGCTGCTCCTGCTCGACGAGCCCTCGCTCGGTCTGGCGCCCTTGATCGTCAAGGAGATCTTCAGCATCATCGCCGCCCTGCGCCGAAGCGGGGTGGCGGTACTGCTCATCGAGCAGAACGCGCGCGCGGCACTGCACGTCGCCGACTACGGCTACGTTCTGGAAACCGGCGAGGTCGCCATCGAAGGTGACAGCGCCGCGCTCGCCAACGATGCGCGTGTCGCGGCGACGTACCTGGGCCAGGTGGTTGGCGCGCACTAGGCTACCGTGCAAGCCAGCGCCAGGACCAGGTAATCGCATGCGTCCCGCGCGTTTGACCAGATCCTTTGCCTGATGAATGCTTCAGTAATTGGCACGTCCACTTGGTCTGGATCAACGTGACGGCTGCTACGGCACCGCAGAATCCGCAAAGCGGTACCGGAATACCGCTTTACGATTCACTCCGGTTGAATTCCTGGCCGCATAGTTGGAAGTCGAGGAGGATCTGCTGATGTCTGAACTCAGCACAGCCGATCACCGGGCGAGCCCGCCGCGGATCGACATTCCGCGTGACTATAACGCAGCGCATGAGTTGATCGAGCGCAATCTTCAGGCGGGCCGCGCGACCAAAATTGCTTATATCGACGACAACGGCAGCTATACGTACGGGGACCTCGCGCAGCGGGTGAACCGCTGTAGCAATGCTCTGCTGGGTCTCGGCATCGAGGCGGAGCACCGCGTCCTCCTGTGCATGCTGGACACGATCGATTTTCCGACGGCGTTCCTCGGTAGCATCAAGGCGGGCATCGTGCCCATCGCGGCCAATACGCTGCTCACGACCGCCGACTACGAGTACATGCTGCGCGACAGCCGGGCGCGTGCGCTGATCGTCTCGGCACCCCTGCTTCACGTCTTTGCGCCGCTGCTCGGCCGGCTGCCACAACTCAAGCACGTAATCGTATCTGGCATGGCGACAACAAACACACCGCTGGCGGACACCATTCGTTCACAAACCTACTCGCGCGGGCCGCCGCACCGGTTTGCCCCTGCGGCGACGACGTCCGATGACATGTGCTTTTGGCTGTATTCGTCCGGATCGACCGGTGCGCCGAAAGGAACGGTGCACACGCATTCGAGCCTGATTACAACGGCCGAGCTCTACGCCAGCCCATCCTCGGCATCCGCGAGGACGATGTCGTTTTTTCGGCGGCGAAGCTCTTTTTGCTTACGGCCTCGGGAACGGACTCACGTTCCCGCTATCCGTCGGCGCCACCACGGTGTTGATGGCCGAGCGACCGACGCCTGCCACCGTCTTCGCGCGACTTATTAAGCACCAGCCGACAATCTTCTACGGTGTGCCGACCCTTTTCGCGTCATTGCTGGCGAGCCCGGATCTTCCCCAGCGCGACAACTCCGCCTGCGTCTATGCACCTCGGCTGGAGAGGCGCTGCCGGCGGACATCGGCAAGCGGTGGACGGATCATTTTGGCGTCGAGATCCTCGACGGCCTCGGTTCGACCGAAATGCTGCATATCTTTCTGTCCAATCGCGTAGCCAATGTACGCTACGGGACCAGTGGCACACCGGTGCCGGGCTATGAGCTCAAGATCGTGGCGACGACGGCCACCCGGTCGCGCCGGGACAGGTGGGCGAGCTGCAGGTCTGCGGGCCGACCAGTGCGATGGCGTACTGGAACAATCGCCAGAAAAGCCGCGACACATTCGAGGCCCGTGGACCCGGAGCGGAGACAAGTATTCGGTCGATGAGGAGGGTTTCTTCGTCTACGCAGGTCGAACCGACGACATGCTCAAGGTCAGCGGTATCTATGTCTCGCCGGTTGAAGTTGAAGCCGCGCTTATCTCCCATCCCGCAGTGCTCGAGGCGGCGGTGATTGGCAAGCAAGAACAAGGAAAAGCTGACCAAACCGGTGGCGTACGTCGTGCTAAAGCCGGGCAACGCCGGGTCGGCCGGACTCGCCGACGAACTACGACACCATGTCAAATCGCGCCTCGCACCTTACAAGTACCCGCGCTGGATCGAATTCATCGACGAACTCCCGAAGACGGCCACGGGCAAGATTCAACGCTACAAGCTGCGTCAGCTTGCGGCTGGAGACTTAACGTCCGGCGCAACTCCTGGCGCCCATCCGCAAACCAAGGTCGAGGCTAAGAAACAGCTCGAGCGCGACAGTTCGTGGACGCCGGGCTAAACCTGGAGAATCCCGGCATCGGCCACATAGCCTTCGGCCGCAAACGGTGATCGATGCGATGGCGCTTTGTCAACCACGACGGCGCTAGCGGATCGTCATGCCGCCATCTGCGGCGAGGACCTGCCCGGTCACGTAGCTGGCCGCGTCGGAGGCGAAGAAGACGAAAACCGGAGCGATCTCGGCGGCTCTGCCCAGCGGCCGAGCGGAATGCGCTCCAGGTACTTGTCTTTGAAGCGCGCGTCGGTGCGAATCGTCTCGGTCATTGGCGTCGCGGCGCCCGGCGCGATCGCGTTCACGGTGATGCCGAATCGCGCCAATTCCTTCGCGGCGGACAAGCGTGAGCCCGACGATGCCGGCCTTCGCCGCGCTGTAGTTGACTTGGCCGATCGTGCCGAGCAAGCCAGCGGTCGAGGTCACGTTGATGATGCGGCCGTAGCGCCGCTCCATCATGCCCGCGCCACTGCCTGCAGGCAGTTGAAGCTCCCTTTGAGGTGCACGGCCATGACCTCGTCCCACTGCATCTCGGTCACTCTTGTGCAGCATCGCCGGACGGATGATGCCGGCATTGTTGATGAGGATATCGACGCGCTCGAATCGTTGCGTGTGTCGCAGCTGACCATCGCATCGACCTGATCGCGGCGAGATACATCCAACCCGATGCCGATCGCTTCGGCGCCACCCGCGCGGAGCGTGCTCGCCAGCCCTCGGCCCGATCGCGGGCAAGATCCGCGACACATACGCGTGCCCCGCTCGCGCTGCTAATGCGGTTCAGCGACGGCCGCCCCGATGCCCTGAGCCGCACCCGTGACGATCGCCGTTCTGCCCGCCAACTGCATGGGCGTGCTCCCGTCCTCGTTTGGCCATGCGCATACGGCATGGTCCGCGCTACTGTGCGAGAGGCGCGGCGAAGCGGCTTTGATCCGCGTCAACGAAGGTGCTCCGGGCGTTCGCGCGGCAGAGGCGGCAGCCTAAAGCGGCTTCCGCTTGATCTGCCTCAATACCCTGACCACGCAACGCCCAGTATCCACCCTCCGCCTCGCAAGCCGTCCGTGGCGGGAGGAAGTCCATGGAAGTGTCGTTCGCGCGTGAAGTCAAGCTGCTCGCCAGCGGGAAGGGCGTATTTCATGGCGAGGGCATCGTCGCCGTGACCAAGGCGCTACTGCAATCCGGCGTCGGTTACGTCGGGGGCTACCAGGGTGCGCCCGTCTCGCACCTGCTCGACGTGATGGTGCAGGCGCGCGAGTACCTCGATACCCTCGGCGTGCATGTCGAAGCGTGCACCAACGAAGCCGCCGCCTGCGCCATGCTCGCGGCATCGGTCAACTACCCAATTCGCGGCGCGGTCACGTGGAAGTCCATTGTCGGCACCAACGTGGCGTCTGACGCGTTGTCGAACCTTGCCTCGTCCGGCGTGCTGGGCGGTGTCCTGATCGTCGTTGGCGAAGACTACGGCGAAGGTTCCAGCGTCGTGCAGGAGCGCACGCACGCATTCGCGATGAAATCGTCGCTCTGCCTGCTCGACCCGCGGCCTGACCTGCCGCACATCGTGCGCATGGTCGAGCATGCCTTCCCGTTGTCCGAAGCATCCTCGACGCCGGTCATGCTGCAGTTGCGGATCCGCGCCTGTCATCTGCAGGGTAGCTTCGTGTGCAAGGACAACGTGGCGCCCGTGCTGTCGACCCGCCTCTCACGCCGGTGCCCGCGCCGCACGAACCTACGCGTATGGCGCATCCGCCGTTCACGTTCGCCCACGAACGACTCAAGGTCGATGCCCGGCTGCCGGCCGCACGGCGTTACATCGTTGACCATGGCATCAACGAAATCCTGAGCGGCGAATGCGGCGACGTAGGGATCATTGTCCAGGGCGGAATTTTCAACCACTTGATGCGCGCCTGGCGACGGCGGGCATGCTGGACGACCGTGGCGCGAGCCGGATCCCCATCCTCGTGCTCAACGCAACCTATCCGCTGGTGGCCGATCAACTCGTCGGATTCTGTGCGGATAAGCGCGCCGTGCTGGTGCTCGAAGAGGGCCACCCGGAGTTTATCGAGTTCGAGTTGGCCGCCGTGCTCGGTCGCGCGGAAGCGCCTGCGCAATCCGCGGCAAGGGCACGCTGGCGGCGGCTTGCGAATACAGCGTCGAGGTCATCGTGGACGGACTCGAACGCTTTGCTGCCGAATTCGCCCCGGCACTTTCGACCGCATGCGCTGTCGCCTGGCGCGAAGAAGTCGACACGGTCCGGGCCCGTGCACGCGCATTGCTGGCCGCGCCGGTACCGGCCCGGCCGCCGGGCTTCTGCATCGGTTGTCCAGAGCGGCCGGTGTTTACTGCGCTCAAACTGGTCGAGCGCGAATTGGGGCCGCGCCATATTTCGGCAGACATCGGCTGTCACTCGTTCGCGATGTTCGCGCCGTTTTCCTTTGGCAATTCGATCCTGGGGTACGGCATGGGGCTCGCCAGCGCCGCCGGCGTGGGCCCGATCAGCGAGAGGCGCCCGCTGGCAATAATGGGTGATGGAGGGTTCTGGCATAACGGGTTGCTTTCGGGCGTCATTTCGGCGCTGAAGAACGGTTCCGATTCCGTGTTGCTTATCTTCAAGAACGGCTATACGTCAGCGACCGGCACGCAGGAGCTCATCTCCACGCCTTCGGCTGCGCGCCGCGCTGACATGCCGGCGGCGAAAGTACGACCGGGACCGAGCACAGCATCGAAGACGTTCTAAAGAGCGTCGGCGTGAAATGGCTGCGCACGGTGCACAGCTACGATGTCGCGGCGATCAAAGCCACGCTCGCGGAAGCATTTTCTACCAAGGCCCCGGGATTGAAAGTGGTCGTTGCGGAGGGCGAGTGTCAGCTCGAGCGGCAACGGCGGCTGCAGCCGTACGTCGCAAACCGACTCGCCTCGGGCGAACGCGTTGTGCGCGTGCGCTATGGGATCGACGAACAAATTTGTACGGGCGATCACGAATGCATCCGTCTCTCCGGGTGCCCATCGTTGACGCTGAAAAAAGCGGCCGATCCGCTGCGCGTCGACCCCGTGAGCACGATCGACAGCGGCTGCGTCGGTTGCGGTCTGTGCGGCGAGGTCGCTCAGGCAGCGGCGCTGTGTCCGTCGTTTTACCGAGTCGAGGTAATCACGCACGCCCGTGCCTGGGAACGCTTCAACGCACAGGTGCGATCCTGGGCGACACGCGTATTGCTGCCGGCATGAAATGCGGCCAAACACCGAAGCCAGTGCCGCGCCGTGAGCCGCTGACGCTGCTGATCGCCGCCCTGGGCGGCCAGGGCGGCGGAGTGCTCACGGACTGGATCGGATGCGCGGCGCGCGCGCAAGGGCTGACGGTGCAGGCAACATCGACGCCGGGAGTGTCACAGCGCACGGGCGCTACGACCTATTACATCGAACTTGCCGCAGTGCCGAGGAGGGCCGGCGCCCGCCAGTGCTGGCGCTGACACCAGTCCCGGGATGCGTCGACGTGCTGGTGTGCGCCGAAATGCTCGAAGCCGCACGGATGCTCGAGCGGGGCATGAGCACACCGTCGCGCACGACGGTGATCGCGTCCACGCATCGCGTCTATACCACACATGAGAAAATGGATGCCGGCGATGGACGTTTCGATAGCGAGCGGATCGAGCAAGCCGTGCGCGCGCTGGCGCGGCAGGCGGTGCTGTTCGACATGGAGGCGGTCGCGGCACGACATGGGGCGGCGATCAGCGCCGTGCTTTTCGGTGCGCTCGCGGGCAGCAACGCAATGCCGGTGCCCGCATCGCCTGCGAAGATGCCATTCGTAGCGTCGGCAAGGGGTCGCCCCAGCCTGGCCGCATTCGCGCAGGCGTTACGCTGCGCAGCAGAGCGGCAGCGAAGCGGCATCGGGCGCCAGAGCGTCGCCTGCCGAAGGGAATGGGCCGTGCGCATGCAAGCGCAACTGCCACCCGCGCTGGCGGCGCGCATCGCCGCGCTGCCGCGACGCGTTGCAGGGTTTGCGCATCACGGCGTCGCGCGCATGCTCACCTACCAGGGCGATCGCTACGCGAGCCGTTATCTCCCCCGGGTCGAGCGCATCGTCCGTGCCGAAACCGTTGCGGAGGCTTGAGGCCGGCCACGAGGTGGCACGCGAAGTCGCGCGATTACTGGCGCTGTGGATGTGCTACGGCGATGTGATTCAGGTCGCCTCGCTCAAGGCGCGCGTATCGCGGCTCGAACGCATCCGCGGGGAGGTGCGGGCGCGAGCCGGCGACGTTGTTCGCGTCTACGATCTATTCCAGCCGAGCGTGCTGGAAATTGCCGCCATCCTGCCGCGTCGCCTCGGTGCGTGGCTCGAACAGCGCGCCGGCGGCAGGGGCAAGCGGCGGCTCGGCGGCAAGGGCATCGCGCTCCAGGCGTCGTCGTTGTCCGGCGCGCTCGCGCTGCGTCTTGCTGCAGCGCTGCGTTCGCTGCGCCCTACTCGCTGCGCTTCGCGCGTGAGCAGGAGGCGATCGACGATTGGCTCGCGGTCATCGGCGAAGCGCTTGCCGCGGGAGGGGCCAACGTCGATCGGGCGCTCGAACTGGCGCGGCTGCCACGGCTGCGCAAAGGCTACGGCGAAACACATGCCAGCGGCGTCAACGGATTTCCAGCACATCCTCGACGCGCACCGCGCCGGCAACAGCAACGACCCAGACGGCGCCACGGCGGCGCTGCGTGTCGCCGTCCAAGCTGCCCTCGAAAAATCGTCCGTGCCGCACGCGGCCGTGGCAAGCCTGACCGCGCGCGCGCAACCTGTGTTCTGGAGCAAAGCATCAACCCGCTAACCCGAAGCCCGCGATTCAGATCCGGGGCACTGGCTTTGTCGTGGCTCCGCGGCGCAAGGCAGTGCCGGCACGAGGGTTTGGCGTGCGCGTCTGAGCCCCACGTCGCTGCGCTGCTGGCGCTCGATCAACCGCAACATGGTGGCTAGAGTGATTGAACTGAATGTCGCCTTGGCGATTTCGTCGATTTCCGACAGCACGGCGCCAAGCGCCGTGCCCACCGGGGTCAGTTCACCGGGCTCGCGCTTGTCGTTTACCGCAGGAGACAGGTCCTCGAAGGTGCGGATGACGTCCATCAGCGTCAATCGGCGGGCGTTGCCGACGAAGCGGTAACCTCCGCCCACGCCGCGGACGGACTGACGATATTGCACGAGTGAGCTCCGAGAGCACCTTGGCCAAATGATGCGAGGAGACGCCGTATTTGTCGGCGATCTCGGCTGCGGAGATATGTCGGGTCGGATCAGCCGCGAATTCGAGGACGCTGTAGAGGGCAAGCGAAGTGTTCTTCTGCAGTCTCATGACCTCGCACCCACGCGGATTGAACGGCCGTCGTCAGGGGACAAGATCCATCTCCAGCGGAATGAACGGCCCGGCCATCATGCCCTGGCTGCGAAAGAACGACAAGATCAGCGTATTGTCGCGTCCGAGCATGGTGCGCACCTTGCGCACGCCTGCGCGCCGGAAACCTGCGCAAATCGCTTTGAGCAGGCGCGCGCCGATACCGGCCTGCCGCGATTCGGGCTCAACGTCGATCGCGAACACCCAACCGCAGGGGGGGGATCCGAATTCCCAGTCGCGTACTTCGCCAATGACGAACCCGACGACGCGCTTCCCGGCATGCGCCACCAGGAATTGCCGCTCCGGGTGTCCGGAGTCGCCGTAGCGCCGGTAGATGGATCGCCAGTATTCGCTCTTCTTCAGTCCGGTCACGGTGGCATCGATGGCGATGACCTGGGCGAGATCGCCGCGCCGCGCCGGGCGAATGCCGAGGGAGACCGGGGGCGCGAGGATACGGGCGTGGGCGCCGCCCGTCCGGCGCCCCGCCCTGTCTCGCACTGGCCTGCTGGTCGGCGGCGGCTTCAAAGGATGATGCAGATCAATTCAATAAGCGCATTTCGGTACCAGAATACACCAATTGGGTCAATTGAAGGGGGAGGTTGCCATGGCAGTCACCTGCAAGGCGCGCGAGCCATTGCCGGTCGTGACAAACGCGTTCGGCGCGATCTGCAGCATCGGGCCGGCGTCCGGCAAGGAGCCGATTCAGATTGACTCTTCTCGTTCCGTGAGCGGGCTCGCGGCGTTGCCGGTGATCTGGAGCAGAAGACGCTCGACAGGTACGTCAGCGCAGCCATTCCAGCGGCCGCGTAACGGGCCGCGTGATGTACGTCGGCATGGCGACGCAACGCCTGAGAAACCAATGAAAACTTCACTGCTGCAAGGCCTTACCTCGACATCGAAATTGACCGTCGACCGCGAACGCACGATCGATTTCATGGGCGAAAAGGCACGCGTGTACGCAACGCCAATGCTGGTGCGCGACGTGGAGATAGCCTGCCGCGAGCTGCTTCGGCCACACCTTGATCCCGGCGAAGATTCGGTCGGCACGCGAATCGAGCTCGATCATCTCGCCGCGACGCTGATGGGCATGCCCGTCGAGCTCAAGTTGACGGTCGTGGAAGTCAAGGGCCGTGCCGTCACGTTGGACGTCGACGGTCGCGACGGAATCGACTTGATCTGCCGCGGCCGGCACCACCGCTTCATTGTCGACGTTAAGACGAGCGAGGCACGGCTCGCCGCCAAGGCGGCCAAGGCGGGGCTCGAGTGAGCCCTTCGGGCGACGGCGCGCGCCGCGTTCCGACGTACTGCTATCAGTGCGTCGCCGGGCCGGATCTGCTGACCGTCAAGGTCGTTGACGGCGTGGCGACCGAGGTTGAGCCGAATTTCTGCGCGGCGGACGTGCATCCTGGCGGCGGCAAGGTGTGCGTAAAAGCGTACGGACTGGTGCAGAAGACGTACAACCCGAATCGTGTCCTGACGCCGATGCAGCGGACGAACCCGCGCAAGGGGCGCGATGAGGACCCCGGTTTCGTGCCGATCAGCTGGAACGATGCGTTCGAGCTGATCGCCGAACGGCTGAACCGCGTGCGCGACCGCGGTCTGACTGACGAATCGGGCTATCCGCGGCTCGCCGTGAGTCTGGGCGGCGGCGGCACGCCGCAGTCTTACATGGGCACGTTCGCCGCATTCCTTGCGGCGTGGGGGCCGGTCGACATGGGCTTCGGCTCGGGTCAGGGCGTGAAGTGCTATCACTCCGAGCACCTCTACGGCGAGTTCTGGCACCGCGCGTTCACGGTCTCGCCCGACACGCCGCTCACCGATTACCTGATCTCCTGCGGCGCAAACGTCGAGGCATCCGGCGGCGTCGTCGGCGTTTGGCGCCATGCCAACGCCCGTATCCGAGGGATGAAGCGCGTGCAGGTCGAGCCACATCTCTCGGTGACCGGTGCCTGCTCCGCGCAGTGGGTCCCGATCAAGCCTAAGACCGACGCAGCGTTTCTCTACGCGCTGGTGCATCTGCTGCTGCACGAGATTCCGCGCGATCGGCTCGACACCGCTTTTCTGTCTCACCACACCGCGTCTCCGTACCTTGTGGGGCCGAACGGTTACTACCTGCGGGATCGCGCGACGCGTAAACCGCTCCTGTGGGACACGTCCCGCAACTCCGCCGCGCCGTTCGACACGCCGGGTGTCGCGGAAGCGCTCGAAGGGCGGTACGAGGTCGATGCCGTGGAAATCGGCGCGGACGACGAGGTGCTGGCAGAGGGGCGCCTCGCCGGTGAAACCGCCTTCGCCAAGCTCGTCGCGCACATGTCACCGTACACGCCGGAGTGGGCGGAACGCATCTGTGACGTGTCCACAGCGACGATGCGTCGCATCGCGCACGAATTCGTCCAGCATGCGCGCATCGGCGAGACGATCGACATCGACGGTGTCACGCTGCCCTATCGTCCGGTTGCCGTGAGTCTGGGCAAGACGGTCAACAACGGCTGGGGCGGGTTCGAATGCGTTTGGGCACGCACCATGCTCGCCGCTCTGGTCGGTGCGCTTGAGGTGCCCGGCGGCACGCTCGGCACGACCGTGCGCCTGAACCGGCAAGTGACCGCCCGTATCGAGAGCGTAAAGGCTGGACCGGACGGCTTCATGGCGTACCCCTTAACCCGACCGACAAGGCGCACTGGTCTCCGCACCCCAATATTCGCAACGCGTATCGGACCATGGTGCCGCTCGCCGGCAACGGCCCGTGGAGCCAGGCGCTCGGCCCGACCCATTTTTCGTGGATGTTCCTCGACGACACGCCGAAGGGGCTGCCGCGCGTCACGCTGCCGGACGTCTGGTTTGTCTACCGCACCAACCCGGCGATCTCGTTCTGGGACACTGCATCCCTCACTGACAAGATGGCGCGCTTCCCGTTCACGGTGGCCTTTGCCTATACCCGCGACGAAACCAATCACTTCGCCGACCTGCTGCTTCCCGAGGCGACCGACTTGGAAAGTCTGCAGCTGATCCGCATTGGCGGCTCGAAGTTTGTCGAGCAGTTCTGGGACCAGCAGGGGTTCGCGCTGCGACAGCCGGCCGTTGCGGCCCGTGGTGACGCGCGGGACTTCACGGCGATCGCCACCGAGCTTGCACAGCGCATCGGACTGCTCGAGACATACAACGCGGCCATCAATCGAGGCGCAGCCGGCGTTCCGCTCAAGGGCCCGCGCTGGGACTTCTCGCTGCCGACGACGGAGGCGCACTCGCCGGAGAAGATCTGGGATGCGGTTTGCCGCGCGGCGAGCGCGGAGATCAGCGACGGCCGGGAGCAGCACGGCCTCGCCTGGTGGAAGGAGCACGGCCTCGCGACAAAACGATTCCCGCGCGTGAACTGGTACTTGTTCCCGGAACTCGTGAGGCAGGGGCTGCGGTTCGAGCTGCCGTATCAGGAACGCCTGTCGCGCGTCGGCGTCGAGCTCGGGCGTCGGCTGCACGAAAACGACATGCACTGGTGGGACACGCAGCTCAAGGAATATCAGACGTTGCCCGTGTGCAAGGATTTTAACGCGCCGTGGATCGCGGCCGTAGTCAAGAGCGGCGGTGAGCCGAAAGATTATCCTTTCTGGCTGCTGACCGCGCGCAGCATGCAGTATGCGTGGGGCGCCAACGTCGGCATGCAACTGATCAAGGAGGTCGCCGACAATATCGCAGGGCATCGCGGCGTGATCATCAACACCGGGGTGGCCGAGAAGCTGGGAATCGCAGACGGCGAGCAGGTGGAGATTGCGACGCCGCAGCGCAGCGTGCGGGGCCGCGCGGTGTTGCGCCAGGGCATCCGCCCCGACACGCTGCTTTTACTCGGGCAGTTCGACCACTGGGCGACTCCGTACACCAAGGATTTCGGCATGCCCAGCATGAATGCGCTCGCGACGATGTCGCTCGATCTCACCGATGCGACCGGCTCCGGCGCCGACATCGTGCACGTGAAGATCACAGCCGCAGCCGCCACGCGTGCATCCACCGCGACGGGTACTGAGCAAGGCGCCGCCAGATGACACGCTGGGTCATGGTGGCCGATCTTCGCCGCTGCGTCGGTTGCCAGACGTGCACGGCGGCGTGTCGTCACGCCAATGCCACTCCGCCCGGCGTCCAGTGGCGCCGCGTCCTCGATATCGAACAGGGGGAGTACCCGGAGGTGACGCGTGCGTTCGTCCCGGTCGGGTGCCAGCATTGCACCGACCCGCCATGCATGGAAGTGTGCCCGACGACAGCGACCAAAAAGCGCGCCGATGGCATTGTCACGATCGATTACGACATCTGCATCGGTTGCGCCTATTGCGCGGTCGCATGCCCCTACCAGGCACGCCACAAGACGCTGCGACCCCTGTTCGCATACGGCACGCAGATGGAGAACGAGGCCAAGCGACGCGATGATTCGCGCCTCGCGGTCGCCACCAAGTGCACATTCTGCGTCGACAGGATCGACGCAGGACTCGCACAATCAATGATACCCGGCGTCGATCCCGAGGCGACACCGGCATGCGTCAACTCGTGCATCGCGCAGGCGCTCTCGTTCGGCGATCTCGACGACCCGCAGAGCAACGTGTCGCAACTCCTGGCGCACAACGCGTGCTTCCGCATGCACGAGAAGCTTGGGACGGGCCCGGGCTTCTACTACCTTTGGGATCGGAATGCGGAGACGGCCGAATGACGGGTCCGACGAAAGCCTACGGGAGCTACGGTCCCAAACCGTGGCAGCAGACGAGCTGGGACGCTCGGGCGGCCGGCAATTTCATCGGCGGCGGCATGGGCGGCGGCCTCATCGTATTCGCCGCGCTGTCCGCGGCGAGTGGGCCGGCGCTGTCGGCGCTCCTGCTAGCCGGGCTCGGGTTCGTCGCCATGGGATTGCTCTGCGTCGCATTCGAGTTGGGAAGGCCGCTGCGGGCGATCAGAGTGCTGCGTAACCCGCGCACATCATGGATGGCACGCGAAGCCTGGATCGCGATACTGCTGTTCCCGGTCGTCCTGGTCGCGGCAATGGAAGTGGCGGGATATTGCCTGGATCGCAGCTCCGCTTGCACTGGTTTTTGTTTATTGCCAGGCGCGTCTGCTGCAGGCCGCTAAGGGCATCCCGGCGTGGCGCGAACCGCTGCTGCAGTTATTGCTCGTGACGACGGGGCTCACCGAAGGGGGTGGCGTGCTGCTGCTGACTGCGCCGCTTCATGGGGCCGCAACGGGCGCGATGGTAACCCTGTTCGGTGCGCTCGTCCTCGCTCGGTTCATGGCCTGGTTCATGTATCGGCGGCGCCTCGCCGGCAGCCTGGCACCGGGAGCCCAAGAGGCACTGGATGGCGCCGGAGGCGTGTTGATAGTCGCGGGCACGCTGCTCCCGCTCATGCTGGTCGTGGGCGCGGCGTTTGCCGGTGCATTCGCGCTGCCTATCGCGGCGCTGGCCGGATTGCTGGCGGCGCTTGCCGGTGCCTGGGTCAAGCTCGTAATCGTCACACGGGCCGGATTCAACCAGGGCTTTGCGCTCGCCCATCTGCCAGTGCGTGGCGCGCGTCCCTGATCGTCACATAACCGACTCGAGGAGGCCGCATGGGCGCAACGACGATGGCGGAAGTAGGCTTCAGGAGCCGCACGCGAACCCCGCCTTACTTCCAGCGCGAACTGGAGACCATGTCCCGCGAGCGACTCGCGTGCTGCAGCTCGAAAGGATTGCGCGCGACCGTAACGAATGCCTATGACCACGTGGCGATGCATCGCGCGCGCCTCGACGCGGCAGGTATCTTGCCGGCCGACATCGCAAGCCTTGGCGATCTTGAGCGATTGCCATTCACGCGCAAGGCGACTTGCGCGATCACTACCCTTCGGCCTGTTGCGCGGCCACGGGGTGCGCTGGCGCGTCTGCACGCATCGTCGGGGACGACCGGAAAGCCCACTGTCGTCGGCTACACGGCGAGCGATCTCGACCACTGGGCCAATCTCATGGCGCGCTCGCTGGTTTGCGGTGGTGCGCGCCCGGGTGATCTCGTCCACAACGCGTACGGCTACGGGCTGTTTACCGGCGGCCTGGGCATGCACTACGGTGCCGAGCGGCTTGGCGCCCCAGTCGTGCCGATCTCGGGCGGATCACCGAGCGACAGATCGCGCTGATCATGGATTTCGGCGCGCGCGTGCTTTGCGCGACTCCATCGTACGCACTGGCGATTGCCGAAGTTGCCGAGCAGCAAGGCGTCGACCTGACCCGGAGCGGACTCGAGATCGGTATGTTTGGCGCCGAGCCATGGAGCGATGCGATGCGGCGCGAGCTCGAGGCGCGGTTGGGCCTCAAGGCGATCGACATTTACGGGCTGTCGGAAATCATGGGCCCCGGGGTGGCCTGCGAATGCGAGTGCCAGGCCGGCCTGCACGGATGGGAGGACCAGTTCCTGTTCGAAGTGATCGATCCCGAGACCGAACGCCCGGTGCCCGAGGGTCAGGCGGGCGAGCTCGTCATCACCACGCTGACCAAGGAAGCGCTGCCCATGTTGCGCTATCGAACGCGTGACATCACCAAGATCACGACCGCGCCGTGCCAATGCGGGCGGACGCACTTGCGCATCCTGCGCATCACGGGACGCAACGATGACATGCTGATCATCCGCGGTGTCAACGTGTATCCGTCGCAAGTGGAAGCGGTGCTCATCGGCTTGCCCAACATCGCCCCGTACTACCAGCTCATCGTTGAGCGGCGTGGCAGTCTTGATCATCTCACCGTCGAAGCGGAAACGCAGATCGGAGTCGAGGCGGTGGCGCACGACACCACCGCGCGCCAGATCGCCCATCACATCAAGTCGATAATCGGCATCAATGCCGAGGTGCGCCTAAGAAAGCCGGGCGAAATTCCACGCTCACAGGGCAAGGCGGTGCGGGTACGCGATCTGCGGCCCAAGGTGTGACGGATCGCCGGACACGGCCACGTCAGACCGCTGTACAGCCGCCATCGACGGCAATGACCTGTCCGGTAACGTGGCGCGACGCTTCGGAGGCGAGGAATACGATGCTGCCTTTGAGGTCTTCATCGCCGCCGAGACGCTGGAGCGGCGTCAACGTCAATACCTTGCTGGCAATGCGCTCGAGCGCGACCTTACTCATCGGCGACGGGAAAAACCCCGGGCAGATCGCGTTGACATTGATATTGTATTTGCCCCATTCGGACGCGAGTGCACGGGTCATGTTGACCAGCGCGCCCTTGCTCGTGTTATAGCCCACCGTCTGCATGTCCCACTCGGGGGGGTTGCCAAAGAGGCCGGCAATGGAGGCAATATTGATGATCTTTCCGCTCCTGCGCGGAATCATGGAACGCTTGCCAACTTCGCGCGAGACAAAGAACTGGGCGTCGACGTTAAGGCCCATCACCTTGCGCCAGCCGTCATTGGGATAGTCCTCCGCCGCCGCCACCCAGTTGCAGCCGGCGTTGTTGACCAGGACGTCGAGCTGCCCCCACTGTGACAGCACCGCAGCGACAATGCCCGGAATCGCCGCGCAATCGACGAGGTCCCCGGCGACGGTGAGACACTCGACCCGCAGTCCCTTGAGGTGCGCGCTCGCCTCATCGAGCTCGCTCTGCTTGCGTGCGGTGATTGCCACGCGCGCGCCCATTTCACCCAGCGCTTCCGCCATCTGCAGGCCGATACCGCGCGAGCCGCCGGTAACCAAGGCAACCTTGTTGCTCAAATCCAGGAGATTCCTGACACTCATTCCTTAGTCCGCAAACGGAAGCTCGATGGCGGATCCAGCCCGCGGCGGGCCACTCGACTTTCGTCGGTGTTCTGAGAAAACCTCGAGGCTCGTCTGCTCCGATGCACGTTGCGGAGCTATGAGAACGCCGAAATCCCAGTCTGGGCGCGCCCGAGAATCAGCGCATGTATGTCATGTGTACCTTCGTACGTGTTTACCGCCTCCAGGTTCATCACGTGCCGGATCACGTGGAACTCGTCGGCTATGCCGTTGGCGCCATGCATGTCGCGCGCCATGCGCGCAATCTCCAGCGCCTTGCCGCAGGAATTGCGCTTGATCAGCGACACCATCTCCGGCGTCGCTCGGCCGGCGTCGGTCAGGCGTCCCACCCGGAGTACCGCTTCCAATCCGAGCGCGATCTCGGTCTGCATGTTGGCAAGCTTCCATTGGATCAGCTGATTCGCCGCGAGCGGCCGCCCGAACTGCTGCCGGTCCAGTACGTATTGACGCGCCGCGTGCCAACAGGCCTCCGCCGCGCCGAGCGCGCCCCATGCGATGCCATAGCGCGCCTTGTTGAGGCAGCCGAACGGGCCTTTGATTCCTTTGACGTTCGGTAGCAGATTCTCGTCAGGAACGAAAACGTCATCCATGACGATCTCACCCGTGATCGATGCTCGTAGGCTGAATTTGCCCTCGATCTTCGGGGCCGACAGCCCCTTCATCCCTTTCTCGAGAAGAAATCCGCGAATGTCGCCGTCGTCGTCCTTGGCCCAAACGACGAACAGATCCGCGATCGGCGCGTTGGTGATCCACATTTTCGATCCGCGCAGCACATAGCCGTCGGCGGCTTTACGCGCGCGGGTTTGCATGCTCCCGGGGTCGGAGCCGTGATTGGGCTCGGTTAGGCCGAAGCAACCAACGTGCTCGCCGGACGCAAGCAGCGGCAAATGCTTCTGGCGCTGCGGCTCGGTTCCGTAAGTGTGGATGGGGTACATGACGAGGCTCGACTGAACGCTCATCGCTGAACGGTAGCTGGAGTCGACGCGCTCCACCTCGCGCGCAATGAGTCCATAGCAGACGTGGTTCACGCCGGCACAACCGTAACCGTCCAGCGTCGATCCGAGCAGGCCCAGAGCACCCATTTCGTTGAGAATCTCACGATCGAAACGTTCGTGGCGATTGGCGTCGACTACACGCGGCAAGAGCTTCTCCGCGCAATAGGCGCGGGTCGAGTCGCGGACGAGACGTTCCTCGTCCGTAAGTTGCTCGTCCAGAAGCAGCGGGTCGTCCCAGCGGAAGCTCGATGGCGGGGGGGATCTGCTCATCGTGTCTCGTGAAGGTCGGGGCGCATGGCGGTGCGAGCGAACAGGTTCTCGTGACCTTGCTATGGGGGACATGGACTCGGCTACTGTGCGGCAAGGCGCTCCCGCCGGCATTGATGCATGTCAACGAACTGGGGGCCGCCGTCGGATAGGCGTCCGCTTGACCTGTGTCAAGGCGACCCATCTCATTTAGCCCGAGAATCCGCAATCGGGCAGGCCGCAGGGCTAAGCGCCGTGGAGGAGGGTTACGAAACGATCGCTCGCCCGTGAAGGCGAGGGCATTCTCCCCATGTCCAGGGGTAGCAGTCCGGCGTCGATCGCTTCGGGGTCTGGCAGGGTTCGCGCGATGTCGCCCTTGCTCGACGTGCTGCCGCGGGCGCACGACTCGTCGCCATGTTCGGCGTGCAAGTGAGCGATTGGCCGCGAAGGGAATTTGCAGCGATGACTAGGCGCCTGCTGGAATTGACGGTCAACGGCCGCGTTCGCGAAGACGCGATCGCCGATAACACGCTGCTGCTCGACTATTTGCGGGACACGGCCGGGCTTACGGGTAGCAAGCAGGGCTGCGACGGCGGCGAGTGCGGAGCCTGCACCGTGCTGATCGACGGCGAGCCGCGACTCGCCTGCATCACGCTGGCGGCAAGTTGCGGAGGCAGGGAGGTGGAAACGATCGAAAGCCTCGCTGTCGGCGGCCGGATGAACCGGCTGCAGCAGGCATTCCACGAAAAGCTCGGTACCCAATGCGGATTCTGCACGCCCGGAATGATCATGGCTGCGGAAGCGCTACTGCGGCGCAATCCGCATCCTGACGAAAGCGCGGTCCGCGACGCGCTTTCGGGCAACCTTTGCCGCTGCACCGGTTACGTGAAGATCATCGAGTCGGTGCTGGCAGCCGCCGGAAGTTAACGTTATGAGCCAAGGCGCACAAACCGTTGGCGGCAAGGACAAGGTCCGCGAATGGCACGCTACGCGGCGGGAGCCAGCTGTGGGCACCGCACGCCGCTGATCGACGGTATCGAGAAGGTGACCGGACGCGCCCAATACACGGCGGATCTTCCGGTCGGTGAGGCACTGGTCGGACGTATCCTCAGAAGCTCGACCGCGCACGGCTTGATACGCGGGATCGACACGACGGCCGCGCGGGCGGTTCCGGGCGTGCGCGCGGTTGTCACAGGCGAAGATTTCGCCGCTCCTTATGGGGTAATACCAATCTCGCAGAACGAGTGGCCGCTCGCCCGCGGCAAGGTTCGCTACCGCGGCGAGCCGTTGGCTGCCGTGGCGGCAGTCGACGAGGCCAGTGCGGAAGCCGCACTCGCGGCGATCGTGCTCGACATTGAACCACTGCCTGCATATTTCAGCGCCGCCGACGCGCGCGCACCCGATGCAGTGTTGTTGCACGAGCAGAAGCGCGGCAACATTCGAGCGCGAAGTCGACCAGGCATTTGGCGACATCGACGGAGGATTTGCCGCCGCCGACCTCGTCCGCGAGCAAACATTTCACTATGCCGAGGTTGCCCACGGCCAGATCGAGCTCAATGCCGCGGTCGCTGTGTATGAACCCGAGCGCGAGCGCCTCACGACGCATTCGGTGACGCAGGTGCCCTACTACTTGCACCTCACGCTTGCCCAATGTCTGGGCATGGACAGCTCGCGCATTCGAGTCGTCAAACCATTTGTAGGAGGCGGCTTCGGCCATCGCGTCGAGCCGCTCAATTTCGAAATGGTCACGGCCGCGCTTGCACGCGCGGCCGGCGGCACCGTGAAGACCGAACTGTCTCGCGAGGACGGTTTCCTCACCCATCGCGGGCGGCCGGAAACCGATATCCGCCTCAAGCTCGGAATGAGGAAAACCGGCGAGATCACCGCAGTCGACTGCGAGATCGTCCAGCGTGGCGGGGCCTACGGCGGATACGGACTGGTAACGATCCTTTACGCCGGCGCGCTGCTGCATGCGCTCTACAAGGTGCCGGCAGTCAAGTACCGCGGCTATCGCGTCTACACGAACACGCCTCCCTGTGGCGCCATGCGCGGGCATGGCGCGGTCGACGCGCGCCACGCATTCGAGTCGCTGCTCGACATCATGGCCGGTGAGCTCGGCCTCGATCCTTTCGCGGTGCGGCGTGCGAATCTCCTTACGGCGCCGTATCGGACGCTCAACGACCTGCAGGTGAACTCCTACGGAGTCCCGACATGCCTCGACTGGGTCGAGCAGGCGTCCGGCTGGAAGACACGGCGCGGACATCTGCCGCGCGGACACGGTCTCGGGCTCGCTTGCTCGCACTATGTCTCGGGTTCCGCGAAGCCGGTGCACTGGAGCGGCGAGCCGCACGCGGTGGTCAACCTCAAGCTCGACTTCGACGGCGGAATTACCGTGCTCACTGGCGCCTCCGACATCGGCCAGGGCTCGTCGACGCTGGTCGCGCAGGTCGTTGCCGAGGTGCTGATGCTTCCGCTGCAACGGATCCGCGTCATCGCCGGTGACAGCGCGCTCACGCCGAAGGACAACGGCTCGTACTCTTCGCGGGTGTCGTTCATGGTGGGCAACGCTGCACTGCGCGCCGCACAGGAAATGAAGCGCTTGCTCGTTGTCGCGGCGGCGAAGCGACTCGAAGTCGGTGTGGATGATATCGAGTGGGACGGCGAACGCTGCCGAGTTGCAGGCACCGATCGTGCGCTCGACTTCGCGGACGTGGTCGAAGCGGCTTTGGTCGGCACGGGTACGCTGACGGTAAAGGGGTCATGGTCGGCGCCGCCGGAGACACAGGGTGGCAAGTTCCGTGGTGCGGCCGTCGGGTCGACGGCCGGATTCTCCTACGCGGCGCAGGTTGTCGAGGTCGCCGTCGACGAGGATACGGGTGCGGTCACCGTCGAAAGGGTATGGGTTGCGCACGACTGCGGCTTCGCGATCAACCCGCTCGCCGTCGAGGGACAGGTCCAGGGCGCCGTATGGATGGGGATGGGGCAGGCACTCTCCGAAGAAACGCAGTACCACGAGGGGCTGCCGTTGCGGGCCAGCATGCTCGATTACCGGATCCCGACGATCGTTGAGTCGCCGCCGATCGAGGTGAAGCTTGTGGAGAGCCATGATCCGCTCGGGCCGTTCGGCGCGAAAGAGGCGAGCGAGGGCGCACTGCACGGCTTTGCGCCGGCTCTCACCAACGCGATCTGCGACGCCATCGGCATTCGCCTGACTGAGCTGCCAGCCTCGCCGGATCGCGTGCTTGAGGTGATCCAGGCGCGCAAGCGCAAGGAACGCGCTCCGGGCCAATGCTGACGCGCTCATGCAGGGTACTCCGGTGCAAGGGTGAGATGATGCGCATGCCTGCGTTCACCGTCAGGCGTCCGACAAGTGTCGCGGAGGCCGCCGCGTTACTCGCGCTCGAGCCAGGCGCCCGCCTGGTCGCCGGCGGGACCGGGCTGCTGCCGAATTTGCGTCGGGGCATCGAGCGCCCCGGCGATGCTTGTCGACCTTGGCGCGGTGCATGATTTCGCCAGCATAGCCTTCACCGACGAGGGATTGTCGCTGGGGGCCGGCGTGACCTTGTCTCGGCTAGCGGCCGACGCCCGCATCGTGCAGGGCTATCGGGCCGTTGCTGAATCCGCGCGTACGGTTGCAGGCCCGGGTCATCGCAGCGTGGCCACCGTTGGCGGCAACCTCTGCCTCGATACTCGCTGCGTGTTCTACAACCAAAGCGAATGGTGGCGTGCCGCGAACAAATACTGCCTCAAACGCGGCGGCGACGTCTGCCACGTCGCGCCACAGGGCAGGCATTGCCACGCCGCGTTCTCGGGCGAGTGGCCCCTGCCCTGCTCGCACTCGGTGCCCAGGTCGAGTTGGTCGCAAGCCGCGGTCGCGCCGCATAGAGCTCTCGCTGTATCGTGACGATGGCGCCGCACACCTGACGATTGCTGGCGACGAGGTGCTCGCGCGCGTACACGTTCCCGCGCCCCCGCCGGTCTCGTTTCCGGGTATCGCAAGGCCAGCGTTCGCGGCGCGATCGATTTTCCGCTTGCCGGCGTGGCGTGCGCGCTGTTGGTTCGCAATGGCGAGCTCGCATCGCTCCGCGTGGCGCTTACCGGCACCAATTCGCAACCCTTCATTCTTGCCGGTACCGACGCGTTGCTGGGACGACCTGTCGGCGCGGACACGCTGTCGTCGCTCGCCAAGCTGGTGCAAAAGCAGGTGAGCCCGATGCGCACGACTGCGACCGCATCGAACTACCGACGGCAGGTCGCGTCGGTGCTGGCGCGGCGGCTGCTGCGCGAGCTTTCCGACTGACGGAGCGAGGACGTGTACCGCATCGCTCGCCGCGAGCAGTTCTCGGAGAACTCGTTTCTCTGGGAGATCGAGGCCCCCGACGTCGCGCAGGCGGCGCAGCCTGGGCATTTCGTGATGCGGTGCCTGCGCGAGGGTGGCGAGCGGATCCCGCTCACGGTGGCCGATTTCGATCGCGACGGGCACTGGCACCGTCGCGTCGCAGGCGCTCGGCAAGACCACGTGCGAGATGCGCGACCGCTATGAGCCGGGCGACAGCTTCGACGGCGGCCGCGCTGTGAAGGAGAAAGCGATGCTCTGCCCGAAATGCCATCGCCCGCTCGACGAAGCCGCCGAGCCGTACATCTGCTGCGCGGGCGCGACGCTCCGCTGGCACTGTCGGTCCTGTGCCAAGGTCAGCGAAGGCTTCGCCTTTCCCTACGGGGGCTGCCCGCTGTGCGGCGGCGAGCTCGAACTGTTCGATCCGAGCCCGGTCGGCGATGCGCTGGGGATGAGCGCCGTGCGCGATGCTTTCGAGATCGAGCTTGGCGGTCAGGCCTTCTACCACCGTGCCGTGGCGAGTGCGTCCGACCCGGCGCTGCGCGAGCTCTTCAGCCGCTTCGCCGCCATGGAGCGAGGGCATATGCACACGCTGGCCGGTCGCTACCACGTCGACATGGACCCGGTGTTCGATGCGCACGCGGTCGAGCATGCGGTCGTTTTCGCCGGTGTCGACCGCCGTGTCGGTGATGCAGAGGATCTGTTTCGCGTCGCAATCGACATGGAGGAGCGGGCCGCGTCATTCTTCGAAGAGACCGCATCAAGCGCTCCGCCCGGGTCCGCGACACTTCGGTTGTATCGCGAGCTGGCGGCGGAGGAACGCGAGCACGCCGCACTGCTGCGGACCGAACAGGCACGCTGGCGCGAGGGCAAGGGGGGCCTGCTAGGCGCCGGCGATGAGCTGCCGCCGGTCGCGACCGGACTCGACGCGACGATGAACGCCGCGCAAGTGCTGCTTGCTGAACATGACGACGCACGCGTGGCGCTGGTCTGCGGCAACGAGCGACTTCGCCGCCGCGAGCTTCGTGCTGCCGTTGCGCGAGCCGGAACGACCTGGCGTACGCGCGGCGTGCGGCGCGGCGATCGCGTGGCGATCAAGTTGGCCGACGGCATCGACTGGGTTATCGCTTACCTCGGCGTGATGTGGGCGGGCGGCGTCGCGGTGGGCGTGAACCCGCGCGTGGGGGCCAAGGAATGGCTCACAATCCTGGATGCGGCGGGGTTCCTTTTCATCCTCGCCGAAGCCGGCGACGACACGCCGGCGCCGTGGGGGAGGCAAGTGATCTCGCTGGACGACTGGCGACGGCAACTCGCGCGCGCCACACCGAGCGCTGCGGAGCCGATGCGACCCGAAGATCCCGCGCTTTGGGTACATTCGTCAGGAACCAGCGGCCATCCGAAGGCGGTCGTGCATCCGCAGCGCATCATGCACGAGATCGACCGGGTCGGTCGCGAGCGACTCGGGCTTACCGCGGACGATCGCCTTTTCGCGAGCTCGAAGCTGTTCTTCGCCTACCCGCTCGCGAACTGCATCTTTACCGGTCTCAAGGTCGGCGCGACGATCGTCCTCGATCCGCAGTGGCCGACCGCGCAGGGCGTGGTAGCGACCATCATGGCGGCGCGGGTGAACGTGCTGTTCAGCGTGCCGTCGCTGTATCGCAACCTGCTGAAAGAGGGCCTGGCCGGTCGGCTCGCGCAATGCGGCGTCCGACTCTACGTCTCGGCAGGTGAGGCGTTGCCGGCGACGCTGCGCGATGAGTGGAAGCGCCAGCTCGGGCACACGATCGTCAACGGTTTCGGCGCTTCGGAAACGCTCGTGCTGGTACTCGTGGACAGCGATGACGGAAATGGCTTGCGGGTCTCGCCTGGAGTCGACATCGCTGTGCTCGACGAGCACGCCGCGCCGTCGCAATCTGCAGCAGCGGCGTCCGAAGGCCCCCGGCGCATCGTGATCCGTGGATCGACCGTTGCGCTCGGCTACTGGAATCGCCCTGACGTGCAGGCCGAGCATTTCCGCGACGGGGCGTTCGCACCATCGGATCTGTTCGAGCAGTTAAAGACGGCGCCTGGCGTTTCGCCGGCCGTGACGATACGCTGGTCAAAGTGTTCGGCCGCTGGGTTGATCTGGTCGAGCTCGAGCAACACATTGCGGTCGCGTGTCCCGGAATCGCTGAGGCCGCCGCCGTTGCCGTTCCCGATGCCGACGGCGTCGATGCGGTCGCACTGTTCTTCGTCGCGCAGCCAGGCGCACCGGTGCTCGATGAGGCCACGCTGCGCGAACATGCCGACCGCCTTCCGCCCTATCAGCGACCGCGCTGGCTGCATCCGGTCGATGAGCTGCCGCGCACGGCGACCGGCAAGGTTCTGCGACGCAAGCTTCGCGAGCTGCATGAGGCGTATGCCTAGAGCAACAAAAAGCGCCTAGCCAGCGAAGGGTATGCCCAGCGTAACACCCACAGCAGTCTACGGGAGGGTTCCATGCAATTGAAGCGTCTGGTCAGTCTCGCCGTCGCGGGGGCGGCGATACTCGCCGCCGCGGGCATCGTGCGCGCGGAGGGCGTGGTGAAGCTTGGCATGATCGGCGAGTTCTCGGGTCCGTTTGCGCAATACGGCCAGCAGATCCTGGGCGGCATGAAGGCGTACATGAAGTTGCACGGCGACAGCGTCGCCGGCAAGAAGATCGAGATCGTGCAGAAGGACACCCGCGGGCCCGCGCCCGACGTGGCCAAGCGCCTGGCGCAGGAGTTGGTCACGCGCGACAACGTCGACCTGCTGGTCGGTTTCGGTCTCACGCCCAATGCGCTCGCCGTCGCTCCGGTGGCGACCGAGGCGAAGAAAGCGATGGTGATCATGAACGCGGCGACCTCGATCATCACCACCAAGTCGCCCTACATCGTGCGCGTGTCGATGACCTTACCGCAGGTCACGCAGCCGATGGCGGTGTGGGCGGCAAAAAAAGGTATCAAGAAGGTGTACACGGTAGTCGCCGACTACGGTCCGGGCCTCGACGCGGAAAAAGCGTTCGCGGAGGCGTTCAAGGCCGCCGGCGGCGAGATGGTCGGCAGCGTGCACACGCCGCTGCAGAACCCGGACTTTGCGCCGTTCATCCAGCGCGTGAAGGACGCCAAGCCCGAGGCGGTGTTCCTGTTTCTGCCGGCCGGCGAGCAGGGGATTGCGTTCATGAAGGGCTACGAGGAGCGCGGGCTCAAGCAGGCCGGAATCCGGCTCATCGCCACGGGCGACATCACCGACGACACCGTGCTCGACGCCATGGGCGACCCGGTGCTGGGGCTCATCACCAGCTTTCACTACTCGGCCGCGCACGACTCGCCGGAGAATGCGGTGTTCAAGAAGGCCTACGCCGAAGTCAATGGCGACACGCTGCGGCCGAACTTCATGGCCGTGGCTGGCTACGACGGCATGGCGCTGATCTATGAAGCGCTGAAGAAGACCAGCGGGTCGACCGACGGGGACAAGCTGGTGGCGGCGATGAAAGGCGAGAAGCTCATGAGCCCGCGCGGGCCCATCCTGATCGATCCGAGACGCGGGACGTCGTGCAGACGGTGTACATCCGCAAGGTCGAGAAGACCGCCGGCGGACTCTACAACATCGAATTCGACAAGTTCCCCGAACAGAAGGATCCGGGCAAGTAGCGGCATAAAGTCGAATAAGCACTTTGGAGGCGGGTCGTGCCTGAACTCCTCGCGGCCGAAGCATTGTTCGCCGGCTACGGCGAGTCGATCGTGCTGGAAGGGGTTTCGTTCGCGCTGGAGCAGGGCGGTAGCCTTGCGCTCCTTGGCCGCAACGGTGTCGGCAAGACGACACTGCTCCTTACGCTGATGGGGCTGACTCGCCTCAGGCGGGTCGAGTGCTCATGCGTGGCAGGGACATATCGCGTACGCCGACCTACCTGCGCGCGCGTTCCGGACTGGGCTGGGTGCCCCAGGAGCGCCTATGTTTCCCATCGCTTACCGTGGAGGAGCACTTGAACGCCGTGGCGCGCCGTGGGCAGTGGGATCTGCCACGAATATACCTTGCCTTTCCGGGGCTTGCGGAGCGCAAGCGCAATCTCGGCAACCAGCTGTCCGGAGGAGAGCAACAAATGCTGGCGATTGCCCGCGCGCTGATGACCAATCCGAGCGTGTTACTGCTCGATGAACCGATGGAAGGGCTTGCGCCGGTCATTGTCAACGCGGTAGTCAAGGTGATAGAGGACCTCATGCGCTCGGGCGAGTTTGCCGTGATCATCGTGGAGCAGCACGCTCGTTTAGCGCTGAAGTTGACCACGCAGGCAATCGTCCTCGATCGCGGCCGGGTGGTCCACCACGCTTCCAGCGACGAATTGTTGACCGATACGGCGCTGCTCGATCGACTGGTGGCGCTCGCCTGAAAGAGATCAAGATGAAGATAAGAGAAGCGAAATCCTCGAGCAGCTTCGCCGAGGCCGCACAACCTTAGGATCGAACCGATGCTTGCTACCGAACGGGCTGGCCGCGTCGTGGTCGCCACGCTCGCCCGACCACCCGTCAACGCGCTCGATGGCGAGCTGATCGCACGCCTCGACGCCGTTCTTGACGAGGTGAGCGCCGATCCGGAGATCGCTGTGCTGCATATTCGCAGCGACCAAACGAGCTTCTGCGCCGGCGCCGACCTTGCACTCATGCGGTCGTGCTTCCAGACGGAACGCCGCGGTGCGATGATCGACGTGGTGCGAAGCATGCAGCGGCTCTTCATGCGCCTTGAAACGGCCGCCGTCGTCACGCTCGCGGAAATTGGGGGCGCCGCGATAGGCGGTGGGCTGGAACTGGCACTCGCTTGCGATCTGCGAGTTGCCGCGCTGGACGCGATGTTGGGGCTGCCGGAGGTTCGGCTGGGCTTGATTCCGGCGGCAGGCGGTACCCAGCGGCTGACCCGGCTGTGCGGTCAGGGCACCGCCAAGCGGCTGATCCTTGGCGCGGAGCTGATCGACGGTGCGGAGGCCCTGCGCCTGGGTATTGTGGAATGGGTGCGGCCCCGCGAGCAACTCGCGGGCTGGACACGCGAGCTGGCGGCGCGTCTGAGCCGTATGCCCAAAGCTGCGCTGGTCCTGAGCAAACGTTGCATTCATGCCGGAGGCGAGCCGGGGCGAGACGGGTTCGCAGAGGAAATTGCCGCTACGCAAAGTCTTTACGACCACCCCGAAACGGTGGCCAAGGTTTCCGATTTCCTGAACAAGCGTCACGCGAACTAACGAAGGAAAACCCATGAACTGCAAAGACAAGGTGGCCGTCGTAACCGGTGCCGCATCAGGCATCGGCCAAGCAACGGCCGAGGCGCTGGCCGAAGCCGGAGCAACGATCATCGTCGCCGATATCGCGAGAGACAAGGGTGAAGCGGCGGCCGCGGCCATTCGCAACAAAGGGCAGAAGGCCGAGTTCCTGCCCGTCGATCTGACCAGCGAGGCCTCCATCAACGCCTTCGCGGAGGCTGTTCAAGCGAAGGTTGGCGCGGTCGATATCCTCGTCAACGGTGCCGGCTGGGGCCAGACCAAGCCGTTCTGGGAGTGCGCCCCCGATTTGTGGGAAAAGCTGATCGCGCTGAACTTCGTCGGGCCGATGAAACTCGTCAAGGCACTGCTGCCCAAGATGATGGAGCGCGGCAGCGGCAAGATCGTCAATATCGCCAGCGATGCCGGCCGCGTCGGCAGCCTAGGCGAGACGATCTATTCAGGTGCCAAGGGCGGGCTCATCGCTTTCACCAAGTCGCTGGCCCGCGAGACGGCTCGCTACAACATCAACGTCAACTGCGTCTGTCCGGGGCCCACCGAGACGCCGCTGTTGTTCGCGGTGCCGGAGAAGCACCTGGAAGCGTTCAAGAAAGCCATTCCGTTTCGGCGTTTTGGGAAGCCTTCCGAAGTCGCCGATGCCGTCTTGTTCTTCGCCAGCAACCGCTCCAGCTATATCACGGGACAGGTGTTAAGCGTCAGCGGCGGATTGACGATGGTCGGCTAGTCCACCAATCAACGTCGCAAGGAGCCAAACGAACATGAAACGCATCGAACTTGCAACTTACAAGGCCGCCCACTTCGGCTATTCGGTGTCGGGCAAGGTCGCCACGATTGTGCTCAACCGGCCGGAGCGCAAGAATCCACTCACACTCGAATCCTATGGCGAGCTGCGCGACCTGTTCCGCGAGATGGTCTATGCGACCGATGTCAAGGCCATCGTGTTCACAGGCGAGGGTGGCAATTTCTGTTCCGGCGGCGACGTTCACGACATCATCGGCAAGCTGGTGCAGATGGAGGTGCCCGAATTGCTGGCGTTCACGCGCATGACCGGCGACTTGGTGAAAGCGATGCGTGGCTGTCCGCAACCGATCATCGCTGCCATCGACGGTGTCTGCACCGGCGCCGGCGCGTTGGTAGCTTGCGCGTCGGACCTGCGCTTTGCCACCGCGCGCAGCAAGCTCGCCTTTCTCTTCGTTCGCGTCGGTCTCGCCGCCGCCGACATGGGTGCCTGCACGCTGCTGCCGCGGCTGATCGGGTTGTCACGGGCCGCGGACCTGCTCTACACCGGCCGCGTGGTTGGCGGCGAAGAGGCCGAGCGGTTCGGCTTCTACAACCGGCTCGTCGAGCCGGAGAAGGTGCTCGAGGAAGCCATGGCGATGGCGGTGACCCTGGCGGACGGCCCGACCTTCGGCCACGCGATGACCAAGACCATGTTGTGGCAGGAGTGGAGTTCCGGACTCGGCGAGTGCATCGAGGCAGAAGCCCAGGCACAGGCGATTTGCATGCAGACACAGGACTTCAAGCGAGCCTACCACGCCTTCGTGGCCAAACAGAGACCAGTGTTCGAAGGCAACTGATGCCAGACGCGAGCCACCTCGCGTGGCCGTTCTTCGATGAAGGCCATCGCCAGCAGGCGCGCAGTGTCGAACGCTGGACGGCGGAGGCGCTCCCGCGCTTGCTGGATGGCGCCGAGGGCGACCTCGACGCAATCTACGTTTGTGTTGGCCGACTGGTAGCTGAACTCGGGACGGCAGGATTGTTGCGGGTTTGCGTTCCCGCGGCCTACGGCGGCGTGCGCGAACAACTCGACGTACGCAGCCTGTGCCTGACCCGAGAGATGCTGGCGCGGGCCTCGGGTCTCGCTGACTTCGCGTTCGCCATGCAGGGATTGGGCAGCGTCCCCGTCTCCCTGGCCGGAAGCGAGGAGCAAAAGCAGTCCATCCTGCCCCGCATCGCGGCCGGTACGCTCATCGGCGCGTTCGCATTATCGGAACCGGATGCCGGCTCGGACGTCGGCGCCATCACCACCCGCGCCACGCGCGATGGGGATGCCTGGCGCCTGGATGGGGTTAAGACCTGGATCTCCAACGCGGGTCTTGCGCACTACTACGTCGTCTTCGCGCGCAGCGGCGAAGAAGCGGGGACCAAGGGCTTGTCGGCATTCATCGTCGACGCCAACACGCCTGGTCTCGATGCGTCCGAACGTATTGACGTCAGCGCTCCCCACCCCCTGGGAACGCTGCGTTTCACCGGGTGCCGCGTTGCCGCCGATCGTCTGTTGGGTCAGGCAGGCGAGGGCTTCAAGATTGCCATGGCCACGCTCGATGTTTTCCGCTCGACCGTTGGCGCCGCGGCGCTGGGTTTCGCGCGGCGAGCATTTGACGAGGCTACCGTGCGGGCGCTCAAGCGACGCGTTTTCGGCCGGGCATTGTCCGAGTTTCAACTGATCCAGGCCAAGCTCGCCGACATGGCGGTAGCGGTAGACGCCGCGGCGCTGCTCGTCTACCGCGCTGGCTGGACGCGGGATGTCGTAGGCGGGCGCGTCACGCGCGAGGCCTCGATGGCCAAGCTGTTTGCCACCGAGTCGGCGCAGCAGGTCATCGACGCCGCGGTGCAGATCTTCGGCGGGCTCGGCGTGGTGCGAGGAATCACCGTTGAGCGGCTCTATCGGGAAGTACGTGCACTGCGCATCTACGAGGGAACGACCGAGGTGCTAAAGCTGATCATAGCGGGACGGGTATTGGAGGCGAAAGCCGCACATGCCGCGACATCGGCGGCTCGCCCGACAGAGCATTGATCGGGATCAAGGGCCAGAACAGGCTTTGGGCTATCGTATTAAAAAATAACGAGCCATGGGGACGCTATGAATTCGCAGCGACAGGTCAATCACGTGCTCGACGATGAGCACCGCGCCAGCCTTGATCTAATGCGCCGGGTGGAACAGGGGTGCGTACGCTCCGGCGGGGTCCACGCTCCCGAATTCGCGCAGATCGCGGCGACGTTGGCCCGTCATATCGAGCGCGATATCGGGCGCCACTTTGACTTCGAGGAACGGGAGCTCTTCCCGCGCCTCGAAGCGGCCGGTGAAGGTGACATCGTCGGCTTGCTCATCGACGAGCATGTCGCGATTCGGGAGGTTGCCGCCGAGTTGTTGCCTCGAGCCCAGGCGGCTGCCGCGGGAACACTCGACGCCGCCGGCAGGGATGCGTTGAAGCGCGGCGCGCTGGAAATGGTCGAGCGGCTGGTTGCGCACATTGAGAAGGAAACGACGGTGCTCCTGCCGATGCTCGATGACCATCTTGACGACGAAACCGACCGCGCGCTCGCGCTGAGCTACGCGATGGCCTGACAGCGGCGCCACCAACGCAGAAGAGGAAGCGACCATGGAAGCCATTGCGCTGCAACGCACCCGACTCCGCCCGCTCGTGCGCGAGGACCTTGCCGCGGTCGTCGCCATCGATGCCGTCAGCAACGGGTCGACGCGCCACGCCTACTTCGCACGGCGGCTCGACAGTGCGCTGCGCGAACCGAAGTTGCATGCGCAGTTTGCGGCCACCGATGAGGAGCGGTCTCGCAGGGTATATTCTCGCCCGTGGTGACGATGGGCGAGTTTGGCCGGCCTGGCGCCCGGGCTGCGCCTCGAGGCGATCGGCGTGCGCAGCGACGTCAAGGGCCACGGGGTGGGTTCCTCCCTGTTCGACGCCTTGAGCGATTACGGGCGTCGGCACAGACTTGCCGAGTGCGCACGACGGCGGCGTGGAACGATCACCGGATGCTGCGCTGGATCGATGCGATGGGCTTTACGCTGGCGCCAAACCACGTGGTCGATTGCGCGGTGGGCGGCGAGTACGCGCCACGACGCGACGATCTCCCGGCTTCGTCGCACAACTCGGCGCCGGAAGTCGATTACGGCGCCCGGACCGGCAACGACTTCGAACGTCTCTCGCGCGACAGCGTCGACATCCGTGGCATGGAGCCCGGCGACCTTGCTGACATCGTCCGCATCGACTGTGGCATCACCGGGCGCGACCGCCAGGACTACATGCAGCACAAGCTGGTCGAGGCACTGCACGATTCGGCGATCCGCGTCTCGCTGACCGCGCGTCTCGACGACATGATCGTCGGTTTCGTAATGGCCTGCGTCGACTTGGGTGATTTTGGCCGTACCGAGCCCGTGTCCGTCATGGACACCATCGGGGTTCATCCCGGATTCACGCGTCGCGGCGTGGGCCACGCGCTGCTGTCGCAATTATTCGTCAACCTTGGCGCGTTGCGCGTCGAACTTGTGGAAACGGTGGTCGCTCCCCACGATCTGGCGCTGCTCGGCTTCCTCTACGACGTCGGGTTCACTCCGGCGCAGCGGCTGCCATTTGTGCGCTGGCTCGCATAGGGCGTTGCATTCTTGCGCCCTTCGGCACACCACCCCCTCGTCGACTCGGCAGAGAAGACATGGAAGGTACGCTACTGCCCGTCGCTGAAGCGGTGCGCGAAGCGTTGCGCCAGGTCGATGACCCGGAGGCGGGGATGAATATCGTCGATCTCGGCCTCGTCTACGACGTCGCGGTTGTGCCGGACTCCGTGCGCGTCGAGATGACAATGACCACTGCGGCGTGCCCGATGGCGGAGCTGCTTATCGCGCGTGCGCACCGCGCCATTGCGGCGATCGTGCCGGAAGGAACCACGGTGGAGGTTCAGCTGGTATGGGACCCGCCGTGGACCCCCGACAAGATGACCGGCATTGCCAAAGCGCACTTCGGCTGGACGCGCTAGCGACTCGGCTCACCGCCCCGCAAGGGGCGCAGGGCTGCCGATGCGGGCGCGGATGAGCGCCGAGCACCGCGACCCGGGGCCGCTGCTGCGCGTGCCCTTGCTGATCCTCGGTTTCGTCGGTCTCGTCGTCGCTGCGGGCGCGGGGCTCGCGCGGCTCGACTGGAGCGTGCCCACGCCATTCGCGGCGGTGTCGACGCTGCATGGGCCGTTGATGATCTGCGGCTTCTTCGGGGTGGTTATCGCGCTCGAGCGGGCGGTTGCGATTGGCCGCCCCTGGGCGTATCTGGGGCCGCTCCTGGCAGGGGTCGGTGGCGTGGCCGCTGCCACGGGTGCGGCTGCCATCGCGGCCTGGTTCTTCATCGCCGGCAGCCTGGTGCTGCTCGCCGCGTCAGGCGCCATCTTGCATCGTCAGACGACCCTGTTCACGTTCACGCTCGCGCTGGGCGCCGCGTGTTGGTCCATGGGTAACGCCTTATGGGCGGCAGGCGGGACCGTGCTCACCGCGGTGCCCTGGTGGTTCGCGTTCCTCGCCCTGACCGTCGCCGGGGAACGCTTGGAGCTGTCACGCTTCCTGGCGCCAGCGCCGGGCACCGCGTGGACATTTGCCGCCGTCATGGCCGTCATCGGCGCGGGTCTGCTCGGCGCACCGCGGGATTGGAGCACACAGGTTTTCGGGGCCGGCCTGGTGGCGCTGGCCGCGTGGCTCTTCCGCCAGGACATTGCGCGCCGCACGGTCCGGAACGGGGCCTGACCCGCTACATGGCGGTATGCCTGCTGTGCGGCTATGGGTGGCTGGCAGCTGGCGGGGCCATCATCGTCGCCTCCGGCGGACTATCGCCCGGCGCACCGTCGTATGACGCAGCGCTGCACGCGCTCGGGCTGGGTTTTGTCTTCGCGATGGTATTCGCGCACGCGCCGATCATCGTCCCCGCGGTGCTTCGAATCGAGGTGCCGTACCATCCGCTGTTCTACCTGCCGCTGGCGCTGCTGCAATTGTCGCTGCTTGTGCGGCTCGCCGGCGACGCGACCGGACAGTTTGCCTGGATGCGCTACGGTGGATTGCTCAACGTGCTGGCGCTCGCGGCGTTCATCGTCGGCACGGCGGGCTCGGCGATGCGCGCAAGGCACGGCGCATCACCCTAGATAAGCCGGGTCGGACTTGCTAGCCGTGCAGCGATTCGTACTTCGCCATCAGCTCTTCGGGCGATTCCTGAAAATCCGGATTGATGACGATGCAGTCGGCCGGACAGACGAGCTTGCACTGCGGCTCGTCCTCGGCCCCGACGCACTCCGTGCAGCGCGATGGGTCGATCACGTACTTGGGATCACCGACGCTGATGGCCTCGTTGGGACAAACCGGCTTGCAGGCATCGCAGGCGGTGCAGTTGTCGTTGATGAGCAGTGCCATGTGGACTCCTATTGCGCCCAGGCGCCAAATCCCTCCGCCTGGAAAGCGTCTGTTTCTAGTCTACGCTGCTGCACGCTCGGCAAGGTCGCGCAGCTTGCCGTGGCGAAAGGCGCCCCACAGTGCAGCGCCGACGGCTCCGGCGTAGATCGAATCCGGATGGCTCACCGCGGTCACGTTGACCTTTTCGTTGACCATCTCCTCCTGGATCGCGGCCAGCAGGCCAGTGTCGAGCGCCAGGCCGCCGGTGAGAACGCCGCCCCTTCCTTGATGCCCGTGACCTTGAGCAGCTTCACGATCCGCGACGCCATGGAAAGGTGGATGCCCTTCAGAATGTCGTTGGTCGCAATGCCCCGCGATACCATGTTGATCACGTCGGTCTCGGCAAGAACCGCGCAGATTGAACTCACCTTCTCCGGGTTCTGCGAAGTCTTTGACAGCGGCCCGATCTCCTCGATCGCGACGCCCAGGTAGCGGGCAATGTTCTCCAGGAATTGGCCCGAACCGGACGCACACTGGCTGGTCATCTTGTACGACAGGACCTTGCCGCGTTCGTCGACGTAGATCGCCCGACCGTTCAGGGCCCCGATGTCGACCACGGCGTTGACTCCCGGGTGCAGGAATACCACCGCGCGCATGCGTGGTCATGGAGTAGAAGTGGCCGGTGGCAAACTTCACGTTCTCGCCCTCGCCGGTCGTGGCAATGTAGTCGATCGCATCGGCCTTCAGGCCGGCGTCCGCGAGCACGCCTTCATAGGCTTCCTGCGCCAGCTGCATCGGGTCGCGCCGCCGAATCCGCTCACAGCGCTTGGCAAGCCATTCCTGTTTGCCGCCGTCGCGTCCGGAACAAAGCGGTTTTTACCGCGCCCGAGCCGATATCGATGCCGATGGTGCAGATCACGAGCGGGCCTCCACGGTTTTACCTTCCTCGACCACCGCCCGCCAGGCGAACGTCGCGCCACCCAGAGCGCCGGTGTAAATCGAGTCCGGATTGATGTTGAGGGTCAGCGCGCCATAGTTCTCGCGCACCAGATCCTTGAGGCCTTTACCGCGGCCTCGTTCTTGGCCACGCCACCAGTGAAGGTGAACTCGTCGCGGATGCCGCCGGATCGCGCCAGGATGGACATCGCGCGCAGGATAATGGCCCGGTGCAGCCCCGCCATGATGTCCTCGCGCTTGTCCCCGAGTGAAAGTCGGTCGCGCAACTCGGCACCGGCGAAGACGGTGCAGGTCGAATTGATGCGGATGGTCTTGGTCGACTTCATCGCCATCGGGCCCAGTTCATGCAGGCCCATGTTCATCTCGTCGGCGATGTAGCCCAGGTATCGCCCGCAGCCGGCCGCGCAGCGGTCGTTCATCTGGAAGCTCTCGACGATGCCGTTCGGATCGACCTGGATCGCCTTGGTGTCCTGGCCGCCGATGTCGAGCACCGTGGCCGTGCCCGGATGCATGACGTGCGCGCCCAGGCCGTGGCACAGGATCTCGGACCGGATATGCTCCTTGGAAAACGGCAACCGGGCGCGTCCGTAGCCGGTGCCGACGACGTAGGTCTCCTCCATCGGCATGTCCAGGATGCCCTTGATCGGCGCCTCGATCCTGTCCCTGCGCTTGGCGGTTTCAGGCAGCATCACGAAAGCGCGTTCAAGAGCGGCAAGTAGATGGCGCTTGATGGAGTCGCCATAGACGCGGTTCTCGACCTCGATGATCGAGCGGTCGAAGACATTGAGCAGAAAGTCGTAGCGGATGCCCGATCCTTGGCGACGTCTCACCGGTCGCCAGGTACTGGCTGCCGGCGATGTCGCGGAAGAAATCCGATTTCGGCTTCGCCCCGGGCGCGAACAGCGCGGCCGACTCGGCGGCGAGCCGCTTGAACACCTCGGAGAGCGCGCTGCTCACGCTCTTTGTCGCATCGCCAAACTTGGCCGTGCCGACGCTGCGCTGGCAGGTCGCCTCGAGATCGGCGAGCTGCTCCAGGTATTGCTCGTAGCGGAAGCTGCGCTCCAGCTGGCCGAGAAAGGCGTCGAGCGCGCCGTTTAGCGCGCCGGTGTCGCCGAGCGCCTGGCGGAAAAGATAGAAGCGGCCGTTAAGCGAGTGCCTCCTGCTTGGCGATCTTCGCCGCCGTATCGTAGTTCGAGCGGGAATTGGTAATGCCGCGCCCGAGGACGTTCTGGTTCTCGTCGATGACGACCGCCTTGGTCGTGGTCGACCCGAGATCGATGCCGATGAAGCAGCGCATGGCCTCCCCTTAGTGGGTAGCGAGCGCGGCAGTGCGCTTCTGCTTGACCATCTGTAGGTAGCTCTCCAGACGGTTCTTCACGTTGGCCGCCGAAAAATAGCGCGGGTCGACCAGGTCGGTCTCGATGAACGCCGCCGGCTTACCGGTTCGTTTCTCCACCTCGCGCAGGATAAGAAGCTGCCCGGCCGAGAAGCTGTTGCAACTCTTGATCGAGTTGATCAGCAGGCCATCGGCTTGGTACTCGTCGATATACTTGCAGATCATGTCGATCCGCGACGGCAGGTTGAGGTTGGTGTAGCAACCTAAGCAGTAATCGGCGAGCGATTCGATCGGATGATCGGGATTGTGGCGGAAGCCGAAATCATAGACGCCGCCGACCTTGGCGTAGGTGGAAGTCACCACGACCGCGCCTTCGTCATAGAACATCTTCCAGAATTCTCGGAAGCTGGTCCAGTTGGGCGGACCCTCGACGACGAGGCGGTATTTCTCCTCGGTCATTTCACCGTCCGGTGTGATCGGGCCCTTGCCTTCGCGCACGCGT
The DNA here is from genome assembly GCA_963711235.1 of uncultured beta proteobacterium. GTDB lineage: Bacteria > Pseudomonadota > Gammaproteobacteria > Burkholderiales > Casimicrobiaceae > PALSA-1003. The sequence goes on from CAVQDI010000002.1 coordinate 127,446, forward strand.
TGCTCGATTTCCTGCCGCAGCACGCGGTAGAATTCCGTTGCCTCCGGCGTGCCGCGGAAAGCGGTGAAGATCGGCCCGATATAGTAAACAGCACCGAAGTAGCCGTCGATCGGTGACGGTCGGTTCTTCGCGGACTGCAGCACGGCAACGAGATCCTCCTCGGCCTTGGTCGATTCCTTCATGTACTGGCGTAGCCGGTCGATGTCGAACTTGACCCCCGAGATGCGTTCCAGGGTCGGGATCACCGTCTCCTTGAGTTGCTTGACCACGTAGTCGCGCATGTTCGGAGCGATCTTACCCTCGCCCTGATACGGGACGTGTAGCATCACGCTCTCGCAGCCGTATTTGTGGCGGATCAGCTCGAACCACTTCATGAAGGTGAAGCAGCCGGTGTAGGAGAGCAGCAGAATGTCCGGCTTGGGAAGCGCCTCGCCAGTGGGGCCAACCTCGCCACCTAGCATCATGCCGAGGTCTGCCTTAACGTAGTTGCACACGTCCTCGGACTGGCCGTCGCGCTCCGCGTCGAGAATGAACTTGCCGGATTTCTTGCGCAGGCCGTTCTGCAGCGCGTTGGTTTCCGGGAGGCTCCGCGAGAAATCGAAGCACATCAGCAGCTCGTTGAGGTTGCCCGGTACGAAGGTTGCAGCAACCTTGCGGCCGGCCTCGCGCGCAGTGGCGAGTTCATGGTAATTACGGTTGATCATCTCTTTCTGCAGCCACATCGCGTCCTCCTTCTGGACTTGTGGCTTCTTGGTGCTTTGCGGCATCGCGACGGTGGCAATCATGAGATGGCTTCCTCGATATTGGAATTGCGGTGTCCTGGACGGTGGCCGCTGCGCGCACTCGCGCGCACGCGCAACCATGCGCGTCGACCGCCTCGCGACGGGCTCATGCCTCGCTCCATAGCTTGATCGAATCGGCGAACGTGCCCGCCTGTTCGCGAATGGGCGCCATCTGGCCGGTGTTCTCCGCGTACTTGAAGGCCGTGTGCGGCACTCTGTGCTTGGAGAGGACATCCTGCAGCATCGGGCGTTCGAGAAGCGCCGGATCGCAGAACGATGGCGCCGCGAAGATCACGCCTTCTGCCGCGCTGCTCTTGATCTGCTTGAGCAGGAAGACACCCTTGTCCTCGCGATTCGTGTCGTACTTCGCGGCGGTCGTCGCCGAGCGGTGGAGGAACGCCTTGGACAGCTCCTCGAGCGGATTGCCATTCGCCGGCACGTCGTCAAGCAGCCAGCGCGTCACCAGCATGAAATCGTCGTCGACGATGTAGCAGCCCGCCATCTCAATCGACTTGATCAGGCCGAGCGGCGGCTGCTCGCAGAACGAGCCATTGAGCACGACGCGGGCGTTGTCTCGTTTCGGGCGCGGCAGCGCATCGGCTGCCGCCAGGTAGTCGCGGACAAGTTGCGTGTGCTCTTCCGGCGGCAGCACCATGCCTGCGCGCAGCACCAGATAGACCTCGGACGTGGGTGCCTGCCAGGGGTTCTTGGCGCGATAGGCGTACAAATCCTGCACCGCACGGCGGTTTTCGTTATAGACCCGGATCGAGGCGTTGAGCTCGGCGTCGGTGATTGGCGCACCCCGCAGCTTGCCCAGATCGTCACGCAGGATCTCTAGCTCGTGGACGTAGTAGCTGCCGCCGATCGCATCGATGTAATTCTGCGGCACGTCGAAGTATCGTACGTACTTGTCCTTGAATAGGATCTGCCACATGCCCGATAGGTTGCGTATCACGTCGCAGATGGACGGAAATAGCATGCCGTCGAGGCAATCCAGGCGGCCGGTAAGCGCGAGCTCGATCGTCGACCGCGGTATGCGGCAGATGTAGCTCTGGTAGTAGGCATCGCCCTGGATTACTTCAATCTGGTCGCCGCCGCCGAGGATGCCAACCGACAGCATGCCTGCCGCATGGACGAGCTCGCGCGGAACGTAGACGGGCATGTAGCCGATCGCCTTGCGGCCGGGGACTGCCGCCTTCCATTGCTTGACCGCGTTGAGGTCAAGGTCCTCGAAGAGCGCTTGGCAGCGCTCGACGATCACGCTGAGCGGCACAATCGCTGTCATCACTGATGCTCCCATTGCGGTTGACGTTTGGCGAGGAACGCCACGAGCCCTTCGTTTGCATCGCGCGTGCGCATGAGCCGACCGAGGTAGAGTCGCTCGACGTCTGCAAGGCGACGACGCACATCGGCGATGTAGTCCCCGCGCGCCGCCGCAACGGCGCAGGCAAGCGCAACCGCGCTCTTGGACGCAAGATGCAGCTCGAAGTAAGAAAGCGCCGCGGCCTCGGGGTCCGCGGCGACGGTATGCACCAAGCCGATTGCTTTCGCCTCCTCGCCGCTGATCGAGCGGCCGGAAAAGAGCAGGTCCTCCGCATCCGGCTGATTGACGCGATACCGCAGAAGGCAGGAGGCCGCCGGGGCGAAGACACCGAGTTTCATTTCCGGTTGTCCGAGTTGCGCGTCGGGTGCCGCGAAGATCAGGCCCCCCGCGAGCGCGATCTCGAGCCCGCCACCGAGGCATTGACCGCGCACCGCGACGAGGATCGGCACGGGGAACTCGAGCAGGGCAAGAATGAGGCCGTGCAGCGACGTGAGCATGGCTGCGCAGCGGTCGGGGAGATGTTCCTCGACGCTGGCGCCAAAACTGAAGTGCGGACCCTCGGCGTCAAGCAATACGGCACGCACGCCCACCTGATCCCGGTAGTCGACCACCGCGCCATGGAGCGCGGCGATCATCGCAGCATCGACGAGATTGGCCTTGGGCCGCGCCAGGCGCAGCCGCAACAGTGCGCCATCGCGCTCCAGCCACGCCTTGACGGTTGCCGTTGCCGCGCTGGCATCGACTTGCATGGCGGTCACGCGCTCCGCTCCGGCATCAGGCTGTCAGTGAACGTCTCGTCCCAGCCCTGACCACGCGCCAGCGCCTGGCGCAGGGCGATGAAATCGACTTCGCGCGATGCCTTGGTGCCCTCGTTGAAGGCGCGAAATCCTGCCCGCGCCTCGGTCATCATGTTGAGCGCGAGCCACGCACGCGAGTTTTCCTTGTTGCGGTTCCAGGCCTCGAGCTTCGGCTTGCGCAGCTCCTCGATGGTCTTGGTCGTGCAGTCGGGAAAGGTAAGCAGCAGCTTGGCGCACAGTTCCTCGACCCTGGCGTCGAGCAAGGACAGATCGACCACACCCTTCGCCAGCGTGGCCTTGCCCTGCTGGGCTGCCTCGCCGGTCTTGAAGTCGCCGAACACGATGCGGCCGTAGTCGTCGGTGAAGCGCTGCGTTTCCACCAACGGGTTGGCGATGAATTTTCCGTCGACCTTGAGTCCCGGAACGACGTCGGCCACGATTCCCCAGTGGTAGGCCTTGTGTGCTGAGAACGGCTCGCACAGCACGCCTGCGACCATCGCGCGCTCGTTACCGATCATGGGTGGAAGGAAGTCAGTCGCACCACCGATCGGAGCCGAGCCATGCTTGGGGCCTGCCTGCCCGAAACGGGCGAGATCCTGGGCCACCGAAAAGTCGCAGGCCATGCCGATCTCCTGGCCCCCGCCGATACGCATGCCGTTGACGCGGCATATCACCGGTTTGTCGCAGGCCATGATCGCGGAGACCATATCGTTGAACAAGCGTATGTACTGCCGATACTCCTGCGGATGTCCAGCGTAGTATTCGGCATACTCCTTGGTGTTGCCGCCGGTACAGAACGCCTTGTCGCCGGCACCGGTGAAGACCACGCAATTGACGTCGCGGGCGTTGGACGCGGTACGGAAGGCGAGAATCACACCCTTGACCATTTCCGTGGTGTAGGAGTTGTACTGCGCGGGATTATCGAGCGTGATCCACGCGTTGAAGAGCTCTGGCACTACCGCGCCATCGGGCATTCTCGCGGGCCGCTTCTCGAAATGCACGCCTGGCTTGCCAATGGCATCGACCAGATCGTGATTCTTGAACACGCGTGGCGGAAGTCGGGTGTCGGGGGCATTCATCTTCGAAATCCTCGGTTAGGCCGGTACGAGTACCGCGCGCTTCTTGATCTGGTGATCATGGACCGCGGCGACGATGCGATTGATATCGCCGAGCGGATGGGCTTCGATGAAGGGTTTGATCTGGACTTTGCCGTCGAGCACGAGGTCGAGTGCCGCCGCATAATGCTCCGGCGGGCAGCCCCAGTTACCAAGGGCGCGCGCATCGTAGGCCATCAGGTTGGACAGCCGCAGTTCCACCTTCGCCATCGTGAAGCCCACGATCGAAAGCGTCGCGCCGTGGACGAGCAGGGCGTAAGCGGTCAGCTGACCGGCTGGGCTCCCCGAGCACTCGAAGATGAACCACTCGGTCGCCGGCAGGTCATTTTTTTGTGCAAAGTCGGCGATCGCAGCCTTGATGCCCTTGGGTTCGAGCGCGCGCGAGTCGAGCGTCAACGCCGCTCCATGGCGGGCAATTGCCGCGAGCTTCACGTCATCGACGTCAATTGCGACGACTTGGGCGCCGAAGGCGTTGGCGATCTGCACACAATAGCCTCCGACGCCGCCGGCCCCAACGACGATGGCGAGACTGCCGGGTTTGACACCCGCGCGGCGCACGGCCTGGTAGGGCGTGGTCAGCGCATCGGCGACGATCGACACCTCGGGGAGCGTCAGGCCGGCGCGTGCAAGGCGCGCCTCATCGACCGCGCACAGCCCCCGAGCGGGGACCACGACATGCGTGGCGAAGCCTCCTTCGATGTCGTTGCCCGGCATCTTCTGCCCGCGGCAGATCGTGGAAAGCCCGCGGCGGCAAAGGTCGCATTGGCCGCATGGCAGCACGGCCGGAACGATCACGGCCCTTCCCAGCCAGCTTTCGGCACCGCCACCGGCCGCGACGACCCGACCGCTGATCTCGTGGCCCAATGTCAGTGGGGGCGGTTGGTTGGTACGCACCCCGTCATACAGGTAGCCCAAGTCGGTGTGGCAGACGCCGCACCCGGCAATGGCGACTACGACCTCGCCGGGTCCCGGCTCGGGGCTGAACGCCGCGCACTCGAGCGGGGCGTTGACGGCCGTCATCAGCCAGCGGTGGGCTTCGATGCGCATCGGGCTGCTCCTCCTCTAACTCAGTTTGCGTATCCCCACTTTCGCACAGCGGCGACCGTCCGCGGGGTCGGCCCTGGGTGGCGCTAAGGCTATTGTGGTATTAAGGTACCAAAATACGTATTTATGGTTAGCATAGTGCCGCAAGGTGATTGCAGCCGCCTTGATCTGCGTCAAACCGAACTCGGCACGTAACCGGTTTACTTGTGCGAGGCGAAGCAGGCGGGATCTCCAAGTGCAGGCAATGGCCACGGTAGCGGCAGAGCAAGCGGCGGACCCAGCGCCGCGGCGCGCCGGTTCGAGCATCTCGATCGCCCTCGCCGGCAGCGGCGGCAGCGGTGTCATGACGGCGGGAACGCTGCTGCTCAGTGCAGCGGCGAAAGCAGGCCTGTATGGAATCATGGTCCGGACCAGCGGGCCGCAGATCCGCGGCGGCGAAGCGGCCGCCCTGGTGCGGTTGGGAAGCCATCCCCTGGACTCCCTCGACGACGAGTTTGCCCTGCTGCTCGCGCTCGACTGGCAGAACGTAAGCCGGTTTGCCGACGAAATTCCCCTGGGAGCGTCGAGCATTTTGATCGGGGACCCGGAGGAAGGCGCGGCGCCGGAGGTGTTCATGCAAAGTGGGGCGCGCTATGTGCCTCTGCCTCTGAAAAAGATGACCAAGGCGATTCCCGGCGGCTGGCCCAACATGGTGGCACTAGGCTTGGCGGGAGCGCTCGCCGGGGTTCCCGCGGAGGCGCTGGAAACGGCCTTGCGCGACTCGTGGAAGAAGGCGGATACCGCGCTGCAAGCCAATTTGGCTGCGCTTCGCGCGGGGTTCGCCGCCGGCGCAGACATCGACGGGATGCCGAAGCTGGTGCCAGGCCACGTGCCTAATGGCGGGCGCTGGCTCATCAGTGGCAATGAGGCTGCGGGTTACGGTGCGATCCGCGGCGGCGTCCGTTTTGTCGCTGCATATCCGATCACACCGGCAACGGAACTGCTCGAATGGATGGCGCCGGCGCTGACCCAAGTCGGCGGCACCCTGTTGCAGGCCGAAGACGAACTCGCCTCCATCAACATGATCATCGGCGCTTCCTTCGGCGGCGTGCCTTCGCTCACCGCCACCGCGGGGCCCGGCCTCGCTTTGATGACAGAGGGCATCGGCCTCGCCGTCAGCGCCGAGATCCCGGTCGTGGTCGTGGACGTGATGCGCGGCGGCCCCTCGACCGGGATCCCCGCCAAGAGCGAGCAGAGCGACCTCTCCTTCGCGGTGAGCGGGCTTGCCGGCGATGCGCCGCGACTCGTGCTCGCGCCGGCCTCGATTGCTGATTGCCTGGATACGACGCAATGGGCGGTGCAGCTTGCCGAGGCGCTGCAGGCGCCGGCGATCGTCCTGTCCGACCAGTCTATGGGCCAATCGCGCGCGATCATCGACCGGCCCGTCGATTTGAATCTTGTAGCCACGCGCGTGACCGTGGCGGCGAACACCGCGGACTACCAGCGTTACCGGAACGTCGCTTCGGGCGTATCGCCAATGGCGATTCCGGGGACACCCGGCGTCGTCTACACTGCCGACGGCCTCGAGCACACCGAAGGTCGGGGTTCAAGCAGTCAGTCGCGGGACCATCGGCTGCAACTGGACAAACGCCAGCGCAAGCTGACGCAGTACGACTACGGCGAGCGATGGGCCGACATTGAGGGCGACGGCGAAGCCGCCGTGATCACCTGGGGCTCGGCGAGCGCGCCGTTGCGCGAGGCCGTGGCGCCCGCGCCGGGCGCGGCATGAAGCGTGCGACTGATCGCGCTGCGGTTGATCTCACCCGCACAACCCGAGCGACTAGCAAGGCGCTGGAAGGCGTCAAACGCGTCCTCGTCGTCGAGCAGAACCACGGCGGACAATTCTAGCGTTATCTGCGCGTCGTTACGAGCTGCCGGGCAAACCGGCCAGATCCATCGCCCCGGACCCCTGCCGATCCGGCCGGGCGGACGCCTTGCCCCCAATTCTGGAAGGGTGGCGCCATGAACGATCTCACGATTGCTGCGCCTATGCACCGCGCAGAGTTACAAGTCCACCGTCAAGCCGGTCTGGTGCCCGGGTTGCGGCGACCATTCCGTATTGCTCTCCTTCAGCAAGGCGCTGGCATGGACGGCGGTCGCGCCCGAACAGGTCGCGGTCGTATCGGGGATAGGCTGCTCGTCGCGCATCCCGGCCTACACCGACTGCTACGGATTTCACGGCGTCCATGGCCGCGCGCTGGCCCTGGCGACCGGCTTGAAGGTGGCCCGTCCCGACCTGACGGTGCTCGTAACCGGAGGGGACGGCGACGGGTACTCGATAGGGGGCAACCACTTCCTGCACGCATGCCGGCGCAATGTCGACCTGACCTATATCGTCATGGACAACCACGTCTATGGCATGACGAAGGGTCAGCCGTCGCCGACGACCGAGCCGGATTGGGACACGAATCGCGCCGGGGGACCGACGTGACATCCTTCCATCCGCTCGTGATCGCCCTCGCGGCGGGCGCCAACTTCGTCGCCCGCGCCTTTCGGGCGACCCCAATGGCACGGCGGTGGTCCTTGCGCGAGCCATTCGCCATCCTGGATTCTCGTTTGTCGAAATCCCAGCCCGTGCGTGACATTTCGTCCGGAACAACGTGAATGGAAGAACCACGCCCACGCGGCGCCCGTCGGTTGCGACCGATGATCCGGCCCGTGCCGCGCGGCGCATCATGACCGACGACGGGCTCAATATCGGCGTGCTTTACGCCGGCAATCGGACCCCGTATGCGGCCAGATCCGCCAAGGCGAAACGCTCACCGGCGGACCTGGAGGCGGAGTTCGAACTATGAGCCCTATTGTCAACGCGACGAAGAAGGCCGTGGCGCGGAAGAAACGGCAGGCCACAAGCAGAACCGGGCGGCGTCGAAACGGGCGAGGACCACGCTGGCGATCCGCAAAGACGCTGCAGCGCCGCGCAAACGCTCGGGCGAGCCCGCAATCAACGGACCACGGACGCTGGACGAGCTGATGGCGCAGGCACTGGTGATGGAAATGGAAGCGGCGCAGCGTTACATTGAACTCGCCGACGCGATGGATACTCACAACAACCGCGAGGTTGCCGCGCTGTTCCGCATGATGGCCGGCATCGAGAGCAAGCATGCGGCGCAAATCATGGCAGAGATGGGATTGAAGGAGCCGCCTAACCCGGCGTTGGGCAAGCCTAGCTGGGAGAGCTTCGAAGCACCCGAAACCACGCCCGGTGATGAAGTGCATTACCTGATGCAGCCTTATCACGCATTGCAGCTTGCACTGGTCAACGAGCAACGAGCCGAGCGCTTCTTCGCGCGGCTGGTGCGCGCAGCCACGGTCGAATCGGTGCGCAAGGCCGCGCGTGAGTTGCAGGGCGAAGAGCGCGAGCACGTCGCGCTGGTCAAGGCGTGGATGAAAAAGACACCAAAGCCCGATCGCTACTGGGCCAACGATCCCGACCCGGCGCGGTACACGGACTAAGGCCGCCCCAATGCGGGTCCTTCAGCCCGAGGGTTGGATGCCGCCGGTCGGCTATGCCAATGGCGTCGCGGCCGAAGCGGGACGCATCGTGTTCGTCGCCGGGCAGGTAGGTTGGGATGCGCACCAGCGCTTCCACTCGGAGGCGCTTGCCCCGCAGTTCGAGCAAGCGCTGAAGAACGTTCTCGACGTATTGGCTGAGGCAGGTGGCGAACCGCGACACATTTGCCGCATGACGGCTTACTGCTGCGACAAGCCCGGGTACCTTGCTGCGCGCCGCGAGCTGGGAGCCATCTGGCGCAGACAGATGGGCACGCACTATCCTGCGATGAGCATGATCTTTGTGGCTGAACTACTCGACAGCCCCGGGAAGATCGAGTTGGAAGCAACCGCCGTCTTACCGTGCTAGAGTCGCAGCGTAGCGATCGGCGTAGGCCCAGTTCATGTCCAGAAATTGCGACTTGCCGGGCTTGTCGTAACGTGAGTTGTCGCAATGTGACATCGTCATGTCGTTCCCTGCATGACGCCGCATTAACGTCGCGCCTCGCTTGACGGCAGCCGGGAAAGGATGGGAACGTCACCGCGTGGCTCCGCACGCCTCGGGCCGACCCGCGTGTCCTCTACGGTCCGGGCCGGGGATCCTGGCTCGTGTAGTTCGCGCCGGCTGCAAAAATTTTTTTGGCAGAAACTCAAGTGGTCACCTTGTTTAGTGCAGACCCTAGATCCCGTCGCGTCGGTTTCCGCATCGGTCTTCCGCCAACGCTCGAGTCCCGATCAGCCTCCGGAGAAGCGCATGCCCATGTATTCGTCCCGCCCCTTGAAGGACTTTGCTGCCGCATTGCTGCTCCTGCTCGTCGGATGTGCGTCGGCGCCCAGCCCGGTATCGACCACCACCTGGCGCGATCCCGACTACAACGGGCTGCCTTTCCGGAAGATCTTCGTCGTTGGCTTAAGCGCCCAGAGCCTCAAGGACCAGCGTGGCTTTGAGAACCTGATGGTGTCCACGCTCCAGGGTGCTGGCGTCGAGGCGGTACCGGGCTGGCAATATGTGCCGACCGATCGTACGCCGGACCAGGCCACCAGACGCGCCGCGATCGCCAAGTCGGGCGCGGACGGCGCGCTGCTCGTTCGGCTTTCGGGCTTCACGGCGGAGACGGCAGTCGGGCTTACGTCGGGTGTGGTGGCCGCCGCGGGCCCGAACATGTACGTGGTGGTATGACCCGGGAATCGTTACCGACACGTATCAGGCTGCGACCATCTACACGACGCTGTTCGATGTCAAGAGTGCGCGGCCGGTGTGGACGTTCAACCCGCTGACGTACAATCCGGCGACCCTGCAACAGGATGCGCCGCAGCATGCGAACGACGTTGCAAGCCTGCTCCGCGCCAGCGGGCTTCTCGCCGGACCTTGAGGCGCGTTCCATGCTGACTGGATTGTGGCGGGGGCAGGACGCGTGGCAAACCATGCAGCAGCCCAGCACGTAGGACAAGGCCATTCCTCGAGCGCTCATCGATGAGCGAGAGCTACGGCTACGTTCTGGAAACCGGCGAGGTCGCCATCGAAGGTGACAGCGCGCGCGCTCGCCAACGATGCGCGTGTCGCGGCGACGTACCTGGGCGAGGTCGCAAGCACTGCGAGCGAAGCTTGAGCGCTACCCCGACGCGCCGCCGTTTGCCCATGCGCACGCCAGGCGCTCGCCGGGTGGCGGGGAAATACCGGATTCTCGCCCTCGCCGCCGCCCTGGTCGGCGCCGTTCTTTTCATCCTCACCTGGGTGCCGTATTTCGGTGCACATCGAGCAGCGACCGAGTCGGAAACCGTCTTCGCCTACTTTGCCGAGAGTCTCGGTGAGGCGGAGCTGTGCCAGAAGATCTCCTGGGCAGCCTTCCAGCGCTACAGCGTCTATGTTCGGCGGCGGCGGGGCCTCCTACGCGCGCTCCGACTGCTATGAGGCGGTCGCGGTCCGAAACCGCGATCGCGCCGTGTGCTGGAACGTGAGGCCGTTGGTCGATATCGATCCCCTCTCGGCCGGATACTCGGCCCTGTCCTGCCGACGGCGCGTAACGCAGGGCGGTGGCGGTCAGATTTCGCTTGCGCCGGAAAAGTTGACGCGGGCGTTTGACGTACTCGGCTACGACGTGGACACGCTGCATCTCGAGGGCGTGATCGGGCCCGCCATCCGGCCCGCGGACGTGTATCGGGGGCTGGAGCGAAAGCCCGGGATGGTCGAACGGGTGACCCAGGCCCTGGCCGGTCCGGATGCAGCGCTCAGCGCGGAAGACCAGAACTTCCTTGTCCACCTGGCCGCGGTGGCGACGGTGACCCAGGCTGGTGCGAGCGGATTCCGCCGCGGCGACGGTTGCCTCGGAAGCGATCCCGTTTCGCGACTAGTGCTACCTGACGTTGGCATTCGATACCTAGGACGCGCGCATCTGCGAGCGCATGACACCGGCTGCGGCCGAAGCGAAGGTCATGCAGGCCAAAGCCCACGGCGTGCGGCCCGACATCGCCGAGCAATTCTCGGCGCGAGCCCAGTGTGCAAGGATCAAGCAGTGGCTAGGACCTCGCCCGCATTACGGCCCGGAAGTGCCGTCGGATCCAGAGCAGATCCAACGCCTGATCGCCGCGTTGGGCCTCGATATGCCGCGCGCGCGCGATTGGCCGGCGTACGAGATCGCGGGATACTACGAACGCTTCCTCGACGCATTGCAAGCCGATCGGCCGGGCGATTGGCGACACCAGGCGGCGCGTACGAAGCTCATCTCCCGCATCGACGCGCGCTCGGAGTTTCCGTAAGGCTGTTGCAAGCAAAAGCAGGCAGCGACCCCGAACGGGGGCGAGGAGGTGTGTTTCGCCTTGGCCGCGCGGTTTCAAGTGCTTGGCCGCCCGGGCTAGCTCACTATCCGCGCCGGCGGGACGCCCGCCGCAGCCACAACATAACGCCGCCGATCAGAAGTGCAAGCGTACCGATGACGGCCGCCACCATGTCGTGAACGTGCGTTTCGCCGGCCTCCTTTGTTCCCAACAGCGCCGTCTCCGGGTCGGTTGGCAAATATACGACGTCGACCTCCTCGCCGGCCCGATACTGGCTCGAGAACACGCTGAAATACTGCCTCCACGTGCGCCCGGTCTTGTCCTGATAGGCGACCCTGATCCGAAACGACTGGTTCGACGTTCCGCCCAGAGTCGATGCCCATTCCACGACGCCGGGTACCGCGATGCCTTCGGCTTCAAGACGATAGCGGTCATGTATGCGCTGATAGCTCATGCCTACGACGATGAGCCCCGTCGCAACAATGATCCAGGGCAAGGCCCGCAGCACCAGCCTTAGCACGTTCGGGAGTTCTCCTTGGGCCATCACCTGAGAGGGGTCGCTTGGCTATAGTCTGCAAGTTTAGCAATCTGAGGCGGCACCGTTCGGACCGGGGGCCTTGTGTGGCGCGCCGCGCGCCCCGACAATACGCACCTGAACACCGCCGTTTCCGTCCTCAAGGACCTCCGTGACCGATCTCTCCGTTCCCGCAGTCAACCCGCGCCCTGCTCGAGCAGGCAACGCAACTGCTGCTCGCGCCGGCGGCGCTCGAAATCCGCCACCTGGCGCAGGTCCTCGCCGACATTCATGTGCACCAGGTCGACTACGCTGACCTCTACTTCCAGTATTCGCGGCTGGAGAGCTGGAGCCTCGAGGAGGGCATCGTCAAGTCGGGGTCGTATTCGATCGATCGCGGCGTGGGCGTGCGCGCCGTGGCCGGCGAAAAGACGGCTTTCGCCTATTCCGACGACATCAGCCTGGAGGCGCTGTCGCAGGCCGCGAGCGCGACCCGCGCCATCGGCCGGCAGGGGCAGTCTGCCGTCGCTGCCCTGGAGCACGTGGGCAGCGCGCGCGCGCTCTACGCCGCGCGCGACCCGGTGGTCGCGCTCACCGATGCCAACAAGGTGGCGCTGCTCGAACGGCTGGAACGCATGGCCAGGGCACGCGACCCGCGCGTGGCGCAGGTCATGGCATCGCTCGCCGGCGAATACGAGGCGGTCCTCGTGGTGCGCAGCGACGGGCTGATCGCGGCCGACGTGCGCCCGCTGGTGCGCCTGTCGCTCAACGTGATCGTGGAGGAGAACGGCCGTCGCGAGCAGGGCATGGCCGGCGGCGGTGGCCGGCTCGACTACGGCTATTTCAGCGACGCGCTGCTGCACGAATACGCGACCAAGGCGGTCGACCAGGCGCTGCTCAACTTGGGTGCGCGCGCAGCGCCCGCCGGCACGATGACCGTCGTGCTCGGGCCGGGCTGGCCGGGCATCCTGCTGCACGAGGCCATCGGGCACGGGCTGGAGGGGGACTTCAACCGCAAGGGCACGTCGGCGTTTTCCGGTCGCATCGGTGAACGCGTCGCCGCAGCCGGGGTGACGGTCATCGACGACGGCACGCTTGCCGATCGCCGCGGATCACTCAACATCGACGACGAGGGCAACCCGACGCAACGCACCGTCCTGATCGAAGATGGCATCCTCAAGGGCTACATGCAGGACACGCTCAACGCGCGCCTGATGGGCGTGGCACCGACGGGCAACGGCCGGCGCGAATCGTTCGCGCATGTGCCGATGCCGCGCATGACCAACACGGTGATGCAGAACGGCGAGCGCGATGCGCAGGAGATCATTGCCTCGGTTCGCGATGGCCTCTACGCGGTCAACTTCGGCGGCGGTCAGGTCGACATCACCAACGGCAAGTTCGTATTCTCGGCGGCGGAGGCGTGGAAGATCGAGAACGGGGTGCTGGCTTATCCGGTCAAGGGCGCGACCTTGATCGGCAACGGTCCGGATGCGCTGACGCGGGTGGCGCTGATCGGCAACGACTTCGCCCTCGACGCCGGCATCGGTACCTGTGGCAAGGACGGGCAGAGCGTGCCCGTCGGCGTCGGGCAGCCGACGCTGCGCATCGACGGCCTGACCGTCGGCGGCACGTCCGGCGGCTAGTGCAGCGGCCCGGCGGGCGCGACGACGGCGATCGCCGGCGCCGGGGACGAGTGGTGTACCACGATGCGCCAGCCCGACGGCGTGCGCAGAAAAATGTTGGTCGCAATGGCCGCGCCGCGCGGCTTGGGATCGCTGCCCACGGTCACGTGCTCGATCGCGCTCTGCATCGCCAGGCCGACGGTCTCGATCACGACGATTTCGTCGAGCCGAAACGACAGCTTCGTCTCGCCGCTGAACAACTGTTCCCATCCGGCGCGTACCGCCTCGTAGCCGACCAGCCGCGGCCCGCCGGGGTGCACGCAGACGATGTCCTCGTCCTCAGCCCACGCCGCCATCATCGCCTCAAGGTCCTTCGCCTCGAACGCCTGGTAGAAGGCCAGCGCCGCGTCCTGGGGCGAGGTGAATATGGTCGGGGTGCGGGCTTTGGCCATCGCTAGCAGGGCGCTTGCGCCGAGGCAGCGCGCGCGAGGTCGTAGATCCGATCGACGCGCAGCTCGCGCATGCACTTGAAATGACCGAGCGGGCATTCACGCTGGAAGCACGGGCTGCAGTCGATATCGATCTTGGCGATTTGCGCGAGCGGCGACAAGGGCGGGGTGTAGGCGGGCGATGACGAGCCGAAGAGCGCGACCAGGGGCCGGCCGACCGCCGCGGCCGCGTGCATCAGTCCCGAATCGTTGCTGACCACGATGGCGGCCCGCGACAACAGATCGATTGCCGTGCCCAGATCCGTGCGCCCGGTCAGATCGCGCACCCCGGCCAGGGCGGCCGCGATCGGCATCGCCGCCGCCTGATCGTTGGGCGAGCCCAAAAGCCACACCGCGTAGCCGGTGTCGAGCAGTCGCCGTGCAAGGGCGATGAAGTGCTCCGCCGGCCAGCGCTTCGCCGGCCCGTATTCGGCGCCCGGGCAGAGAATGGCGATCGGCCGGTGCGTCGACAGCGTCAGGGCGCGCATCGCGGCCGCGGCGTTGGCGGCATTGGGCACCAATACCGGTGCCTCTGGGGTGGGAAGGAGGGGGCCCCGCGGCACGGCCAGCGCCACATAGCGGTCCACCAGGCGCAGCAATGTCTTGCCTTCGCGGCGGCGCACTTCGGTGAGCAGTGGCCGTCGCGCCTCGCCGCCATAGCCGATACGGCGCGGAATGCCGGCGAGCCAGGGGATCAGCGCCGACTTGAACGAATTGGGCAGCACGAAACAACACGTGTAGCGGCGCGACCGGATCTCGCGCGCGAGCGCGCGTCGCTGCCCGATTCCGAGTTCGCCATGACGAAAAGGGCTGGCGATGATCTCGCCGATGCCGCGCATGCGCTCGTACACCGGTGCACACCAGGGTGGCGCGAGCACGTCGACCAGCGGGTCCTCGAGCGGCTCGTCGCGCAGCACCGCGACCAGCGATTCGGACAGGATCGCGTCGCCTACCCACGACGGGGCGACGATCAGGATGCGTTCGGCCATGACGGCTCGCGCGCGGCATCGGTCGCGGCCGGCACCTTCGCGCCGGAGGGCGACGCTAATGCGCGCCCTGGCGGGGGCTCCCCTTCAGCCGGTAGCGCGTGCCGCAATACGGGCACATCGCTTCGCCGTTCGCGGCGAGTTCGAGAAACACCCGCGGGTGACTCGACCACAGCGGCATCGCCGGGTTCGGGCAATACAGCGGCAGGTCCCGTTCGGTTATCTCAACGACGGGCGGCGCGCTGGCGTCGGGGGGCGACATAGTCGAGGGAGCCGGCAGTGGAGTCGACGGGGGTGAGCCACGACTGGTACTTGGCATTGCGCCCGTTGACGACATCGAAGAACATCGCCTGCAGCAGCTGCGTGATCGGACCGCGATGCCCGGAACCGATCGGACGGTTGTCGAGCTCGCGGATCGGCGTCACCTCGGCCGCCGTACCGGTGAAGAACGCCTCGTCGGCAATGTAGAACTCGTCGCGCGTGATGCGTCGCTCGATGACCGGAATACCCTTTTCCGCGGCGAAGGTCATGATCGTGCTGCGTGTGATGCCGTTGAGCGCACCGCCGGCGAGGTCGGGGGTGTGGAGCTTGCCGTCGCGCACCAGAAACACGTTCTCGCCGGAGCCCTGGCAGACAAAGCCCTGCGGGTCGAGCAGCATCGCCTCCTCGTAGCCGTCGTGGGTCACTTCCTGGTTGGCCAGGATCGACACCGCGTAGTTGCAAACGGCCTTCGCCTGGCACATCGTGATGTTGGGGTGATGGTGCGTGAACGACGAGGTCTTGACGCGGATCCCTTTCTCCAGCCCTTCGGCACCCAGGTACGCGCCCCAGGGCCAGGCGGCGATCGCAACCCGCACCGGGTTCGAGCGCGCGGCGACACCCATTGCCTCCGAGCCATAGAAAACGAGCGGGCGCAGATAGCAGGAATCCAGGCCGTTGCTGCGCACACACGCCTTTTGCGCCGCATCGAGTTCATCCTTGCTATACGGGATCTTCATGCCGAAGATCTGCGCCGAACGGAACAGCCGCTCGGTGTGATCGTGCAGGCGGAAGATGGCTGGGCCGGCGGCGGTGGCATAGCAGCGCACGCCTTCGAACACGCCCATGCCGTAGTGCAGCGTATGCGTCAGAACGTGGGTGGTCGCCTCGCGCCAGGGCACGAGCTTCCCGTCGTACCAGATGAACCCGTCGCGGTCTGCCATCGACATGGCCGGCACCCCTCGCATCGCAAAACAGTTATTTTAGCCGAAATCGGACGCCCGGCCGGGGGCGGGCGTCGCCTGCCACGGGCCGCCGAACACGGTGCGCCAGAGTTCGCCGATGGCGGCGCGTCGTGCCGCCTGGGGGGCCGGGGCGACGCGCGCCAGCGCCGCGCCCTGGAGGCGAATCTGGTGCTGCGCGCGGCGATAGGCGCGATAGGCGTCGGCGACGGTTGCGGCCAAGGACGCGGGAATGAGGCCGAACTCGGCGGCGAGCGCGAGCAGGGCGATGTTGCCGGCATTGCGCGTCAGCGCGGGATGGCCGGCGCTGTGCAGCAGCACCAGGTATTGCACGCTGAACTCGACATCGACCATTGCCCCCGGATCGTGCTTGAGATCGAACAGCGTGCTGCGGTTGGGGTGGCCGGCGTACATGCGGCGGCGCATGTCGATGACGTCGGCGGCGAGTCGCTGCGCATCGCGCGGCAGGCACAGGATCGCTTCGCGGTGGCGCTCGAACGCGGCGCCGATCGCGGCATCGCCGGCGACGAAGCGCGCCCGCGACAGCGCTTGGTGCTCCCACGTCCATGCCTGCTCGCGCTGATAACGGCAGAACGCGGCCAGGCTCGAGACAACGAGCCCGCTCGCGCCATCAGGCCGCAGGCGCAGATCCGTGTCGTACAGACGGCCGGCGGCCGTGGTGCTGGTGAGCCAGGTGTTAAGCCGCTGGGCGAGACGCGCGTAGCGTTCGGGTGCGCGCTCGTCCGGGTCATCGTACAGGAACACCAGGTCCAAGTCCGAGGCGTAACCGAGTTCCTTGCCACCCAGCTTGCCGTAGCCGACGATCGCGAATTTCGGCGCCGGCGCGTGCGCCTGCCCCTGCATCTGCGCCCAGCAATGCTCCAGTGTCGCGGCGAGCACGATGTCGGCCAGCGCCGACAGATGGTCGGCAAGCCGCTCCACACTGAGCAGGCCGTTGAGATCCTGCGCCAGCAGGCGAAACACCTGCGCCTGGTGAAAGTGGCGCAAGGCGTCCATCTGCCGTTCGGCGTCGCCGGCATGAGCGCGCAGCGAGTGCTCGAGTTCGCCTGACCATGCGCCCCAGTCGGGCTCGGCCAGCAGTGCGCCGCTGTCGAGCAATTCGTCGAGCAGCAGCGGATGCCGGGTCAGATAGTCCGCCGCCCACGCGCTGGCCGCCATCAGTTGTGCCAGTCGCGGCAACACCGGTGGGTGCTCGACGAGCAACGCCAGGTAGACGCTGCGCCCGCTTATCGTTTCGAGCAGCGAGAGCAGGCGGGCGAACACGATCTCGGCCTCGGCGCTTGTCGCCGCCGCCGCCGTGGCCGCGGCGCGCAGCAGCTGCGGCAGCAGCGTGTCGAAGCGCGCGCGCGAGCGCGTCGGCAGCTGCAGGTAGCGTTGACTCTGGCGCACGCGGGCGAGCGTTGCCACGAGGGCGAGCGGCGCGCCGTAGCCCGCAGCGATGAGCGCGGCGCACTGGGCATCCTCCGGCGCGGGGTCGAGCCAGACCGACGCCAAGGGGTCGCCCTCGTGGCTCGACGTCCTCGCCGAAGAGCGCCTCGAAGTGCTGCTCGACCACGCCGCGTTGACGGTCGATCGCGGCGACCATGGCCCGGGCATCGGCGGCCCCGCAGGCTCGCGCAAGCAGCGCAAGCTCGGTCGGATCGGTCGGCACGTCGTGCGTCTGCTGGTCGTCGCGGTACTGCAGGCGGTGCTCGAGACGGCGCAGGAAGACATAGGCGGCGGAGAGTTCGGCGATAGCGGGGCCGGGCAGCAGCCCGCGCGCGTCGAGCGCGGCCAGCGCCGGCAGCGTGCCGCGCACGCGCAGCGCCGGTTCCTTGCCGCCGCGCACGAGCTGCAGCGCCTGGACGATGAATTCGATCTCGCGAATGCCGCCCGGACCGAGCTTGATATTGCGCGCATAGTCCTTGCGCCGGCCCTGCTCGCGGATCTGGTGGTGCACGTCACGCAATCCGGTGTAGGCGTCGTAATCGAGATACTTGCGGAATACGAACGGGACGATGAGTTCCTCGAGCTCCGCGGCCGCGGTCGCCGGTTAGCGCCCGGGCCTTCAGCCACGCGTAGCGCTCCCAGGTGCGTCCCTGGGCGACCAGATAGGCCTCGAGGGCGGCAAAGGACGACGCCAGCGGCCCGCTGTCGCCGTAAGGGCGCAGGCGCATGTCGACCCGAAACACGAATCCGTCCGCGGTGACCTCGGCGAGCGCGGCAATGATGCGTCGCCCGAGACGATCGAAGAACTCCTGATTGGCCAGCACCTTCGGTCCGCTGCTCGCTCCCTCTTCGGGATAGACGAACACCAGATCGACATCCGAGGACACGTTGAGCTCGGCGCCTCCGAGCTTGCCCATGCCGACGACGATAAGCCGCTGCGGCAGGCCGGACTCCGCGCCGATCGGCTCACCGTAGGTCAGGGCCAATTGCCGGTGATGCAGATCGACGGCGGCGGTGATTGCCAACTCGGCGAGCCGGGTGATGCCGGTGCAGACTTCAGCCAGATCGGCGCGAGCGGTGAGATCGCGCAGCAGCGTGCCCAGCACGACACGCGCGCGCAACTGGCGCAGCGCCCGAGCGAGCGCCGCAGGGTCGCCGGCATGAGCGAGATCTTGCGCGCACTGCTCCGGCACGACCGGCTCATCGACGCGGGCGACAAGCTGCGCCACCAGCTCGGGCTGCGCGGCGCGAAGGCGTGCGGCGTAGCGGCTGAACTCGAGCGCCTCGGCGAGGTCCATCGGGGCAAGACAACGGGCGGGGCGCACGTCCAAGAGTAAAATCAGCGCCCAAGCCTATCACGCCCATGCAAACCGTACGCCCCAATCCTTTCTGGCTGACCGTCGCTGCACTGCCGACGGCGGCGGTGCGCCTCACCGTGCGTGTGCTCATCGCGCTCGTCGCACTGTTCTGCGTCCTGCTGCTCGTCATCCGATTCGTCGTCTTTCCCCAACTGGAGAATTACCGGGGGCGCGTTACGGCGATGCTCGAAGAACAGATCGGCGAGCCGGTCGAGCTCGGTGCGCTTGCCGGCGGCTGGGACGGGTGGAACCCGCGCCTGGACATCGACAATCTGCGCGTCGTCGATGGCAAGAACGGCACGCCGCTTCTGCTGTTGCCGGCCGTTCACCTCACCGTCGCTTGGACGTCCTTGCTGTTTGTCGACCTGCGCTTCAAGGAAGCGGTGCTCGATCGGCCGCAACTCGACGTGCGCCGCGATGCGCAAGGCGTACTGCACGTGGCCGGATTGACGGTCGATCCGCGGCAGGGGAGCAGCAACGCGGCGCCCGCAGACTGGCTGTTGCGCCAGCGCCGGATCCTGATTCACGACGGCACGATCACCTGGCGCGACGAGCAGCGCGACGCGCCGCCACTGGAGCTCACCCGGGTCGAATTCCGGATGGAGAATCGCTTCGGCCGCCATCGCTTCGGTTTGACCGGATCGCCCCCGGGCGCGATCGCCGCCCCGATCGATCTGCGCGGTGACGTGACCGGCCACTCGCTCGCCGAATGGCGCGTCGTCATCGGGGCGGCTGTATGCCCGACTCGATTACGCCGATGTGGCGGCTTGGCAGGCCTGGCTGCCCTTGCCCATCGCCATCAAGAGCGGCAAGGGCGCCGTGCGCGTGTGGCTTGAATACGGCGACGGGGAGGCGCGTGCCGGCGTCGCCGACCTGGTCTTGGTCGACGTGCAGGCAACGCTTGCTCCGGAACTGCAGCCGTTGACGCTGGCACGGCTGGATGGACGCCTGGGCTGGCGCAACGACGGCAGCGAGCGGGAAGTCTTCACCGAACACTTGGCCTTCAGCGGCACGGGCGGAACCCACTTCGATCCGACCGACTTCAAACTGGTGCTGCGCGCAGCGAACGGCGCGCGGCCCGGCTAGCGGACAGATGCAGCTTGACAACCTGCAACTCGCACCGCTCACGCAGGTGGCCGCGAGTCTCCCCTTGCCCGAGCGCTGGCGCTCCGAGCTCGCGCGCTACAACCCCCGCGGCACGCTTGCCCAGGGTCACCTGCAATGGCAGGGCGAGGCCACCGCGCCGCAGAGCTTTGTCGCCAGCACGCGCTTTACCGACCTCGGCATCGATGCCCAGGACGCGGCTCCCGGGCTTCAGCGGCCTGTCCGGCAGCTTCGAGGCAACCGACCATGACGGCGCGCTGGTCCTGCAGAGCCGGACGATGCAGGTCGACCTGCCGGGCGTGTTCGCGGAGCCGCTCGCGCTCGACAGCGTGCGCGGCCACGTTGGCTGGGAGCGCAACGGTCCGGCGGTCACGGTTACCCTGGCCGGGCTCAGCTTTGCCAACGCCCAGATTGCCGGTACGGCCAGCGGCACCTATCAGGCCGCGCCCTCCGGTCCGGGCAGCATCGATCTCACCGTGCAGCTGCCCCACGCCGACGTGCGCGACGTGTATCGCTACGTACCGGTGAACGTGCCCGAGCCGGTGCACGAGTGGCTGCAGCGAGCGCTCGCAAGCGGAACCGCGAGCGACGTGCGGCTGCGCCTGTCGGGCAACCTGGCGGATTTTCCGTTCGCGGACGGCAAGCAAGGCCAGTTCCTGGTGACGGCCAAGGCACAGGGCTTGACCCTCGATTACGCCGCGCATTGGCCGCCGCTGACCGACATCGACGCCGATGTGCGCTTCGAAGGCGCGCACATGAGCATCGACGTGCAGAAGGGCCAGTTCTTCGACGCCGCGCTCTCGCCTTCCAGGGCCGAGATCGCCAACCTGCGCGCCCCTTTTCCCATGCTCAGCATCCGCGCCGGAGCCTCGGGTCCGACCCAGACCTTCCTGCGCTTCGTCGGCGACAGTCCCATCGCCGGGTGGATCGAGCATTTCACCGACGGTGCCGAGGCCAGCGGCCCGCGGCAAGCTCGCGCTAAGACTCGACCTGCCGCTGGGCAAGCCCGACGAAGACCACATCGGCGGCGAATACACCTTTGGCGGCAACCGCATCAAGCTCGCCGGCGGCGTGCCCGCGCTCAACCACCTCAACGGCACACTCGCCTTCAACGGCCGTCGGGTGCAGGTATCGCAACTCACCGCCGAGCTCCTCGGCGGTCCGGCGCGCTTCACCATCGACAGCGACGAAGAGCATTTGCGCGTCGCCGGAAAGGGCAGCGCCGATACCTCCCAGCTGCGGGTCGAATACCCGCAGCACGTCCTGGCGCGACGCATCAGCGGCACCACCGACTGGGAACTCGCGATCGTGGCCGCCAGCGACGTGACGACCTGGACCCTCGACACCAACCTGAGCGGCGCCACGCTCGACTTGCCCGCGCCGATGACCAAGGCGGCGAACGAGACGGTCGCGCTCAAGTTCGAGCGCCGCTCCGGCGCGGAGGATCACGAAACCATCGTCGCCCGTTATGGACGCATCGGGCAACTGACGCTCGAGCGGCGTCGCGGCGCCAACGGCGCGATCACCCGGGCCGGCTTGCTCGCGCTCGGCGGCGGGTCCGGCGACGCGGACCGGCCGGGGCTTTGGGTGCGCGGGAAAGTCGACACCTTGAACGCGGATGGCTGGCTCGTCGTCAAGCGTGAGATCGAGGCGCCCGAGTCGAGCGAGGAAATGCCGCTCGCCGGCGTCGATGTGACCGTGCGCGAGCTCGATCTGTTCGGGCGGCGGTTGAACGACTTGCGCATCGATGCGAGCCATGCGGCGGATGCCTGGCAGATCGCGCTCAACGGCTCCGAACTCGCCGGCACCGCGCGCTGGCAGGGCGCAGGGCCAGGACGACCGAACGGGCGCATCGTCGCGCACCTGCAGCGCCTCACCATCCCGGCGGCGGCCTCCGAAGCGATACCCAGCAGCCCGGAACCGGCGAGCGCGTCCAACCCGTGGCCGGAAATCGACATCGCGTCCGACAGCTTCATTTTGCGCGACCGCGATCTGGGTAAACTGGAACTGACCGCCCAGCCTCTGGGCGCCGACTGGCAGATCCAGCACGTCGATCTTTCCAACGACGACGGCAAGCTGACCGCGCAGGGGTGGTGGCGGGTCGCCGGACGCAGCCAGCAAACCACGCTCGACGCCGACCTCGACATCGTCGACGCCGGCCGCTACCTCACGCGTTTTGGCCTGCCCGGAGCGGTCACCGGGGCCGCCTCGAAGATCCATGGCCAGGTCAGCTGGGCCGGCGGCCCGCAGGCGTTCGATTACCCGACGCTGTCCGGGGCGTTCAGTATCAAGTCCGGGCCCGGCCAGTTCAGCCAGGTCGATCCGGGTGCGGGCAAGCTCCTGGGCGTGTTGTCGATGCAGTCGCTCACGCGCCGGCTCGCGCTCGACTTCCGCGATCTGTTCGGCGAGGGCTTCGCCTTCGACGAGATCAGCGGCGACGTGCGCATCCAGAACGGGGTGATGAAAAGCGACAACGTGAACATCGTCGGCCCGGCGGCGCGCGTGGCGATCAGCGGCGAGGCCGACATCGCGCACGAGACACAGCAGCTCAAGGTGCGCGTACAGCCGACGCTGTCGGCGAGCCTCTCGACCGGGGCGGCGCTGCTGATGTTCGCCAATCCGATCGTCGGCGTCGCCGTGGGCGCGGGCACCTGGCTGGCGCAGAAGGTGCTGCAGGACCCGTTCGAGCAGATGTTCTCCTTCGAGTACGCCGTGACCGGCAGCTGGTCGAACCCGCACGTCGAGCGCATCGGGCACCAGCCGAGCACGGTCATCGGTCCGACCGGGGCGGCCGCGGCCGCCAATCCGCGATGACGGGCGAAGCGTTTCGCGTCGCCGCGGTGCAAACGCTCTCCGGCGGTGACGTTGCCGAGAACCTCGCCGCGGTCGAACCGCTCATCGTCGAGGCCGCGCGCCGCGGTGCGCAGTTGGTCCTCCTGCCCGAGTATTTCGGCATTTTCGGCAAGCGCTCCACCGACAAGGTTGCGTTGCGCGAGGCCGACGGCGACGGCGTGCAGCAGGCGTTTCTCGCCCGCGTCGCGCAGCAGTGCGGCATCTGGCTCATCGGCGGCACGCTGCCCATCGCCATCGCCGATCCCTCGCGGGTGCGCGCCGCCTCGCTCGTCTTCGCGCCGGACGGCCGGCGCATCGCGCGCTACGACAAGATGCACCTGTTCACGTTCAGCCAGGGCGACGAGCGCTACGACGAGAGCAAGACCATCGAGCCCGGAACGCAGCCGGTCGCCTTCGACCTGCCTTGCGGCCGCGTGGGCCTTTCGGTGTGCTACGACCTGCGCTTTCCGGAACTCTATCGCCAGCCTGGGCGAACTCGCCCTCATCGTCGTGCCCGCCGCGTTCACGGCGGTGACCGGCGCGGCGCACTGGCACGTGCTGCTCAAGGCGCGGGCGATCGAAAATCAGTGTTATGTGCTCGCCGCCGCGCAGGGCGGAGTCCACCCCGGCGGCCGCCGCACCTACGGCCACAGCCTGTTCATCGACCCCTGGGGCGTGGTGCTCGCGGAGCGGGAAGAGGAGGGGCCCGGCATCGTCATCGGCGCGGTCGAACCGGAACGGCTGGCGCAGGTCCGCGCGCGACTTGCCGGCATTGCAGCATCGGCGCCTTTGAGGCTGAACCGTGACCAAGCCAGCGGGCGCGAGGGCGGTCCCGGGCGAGGGGCTATGCATCTGCGTCGTTCGGCCGATTAGGCGCAGGCTTCAGGCGCCCGAAGCCTTGAGCAGGACCAGCACCGCCCCCGAGCCGCCGGCATGCTGCGGCGCTTCGCAATAAGCCAGAACCTCATCGCGCTGCGCGAGCATGCGCCGCACCTTGCTCTTCAGCACCGGCTCGCGGTTCGGCGACGAAAGCCCCTTGCCGTGAATGACCCGCACGCAGCGCCAGCCGCTGTTGCGCGCCGCGTTGATGAACTCGGCGAGCGCGGTGCGCGCTTCGTCACGAGTCAGGCGATGCAGGTCGAGTTCTCCCTGCACCGACCAATGTCCGCGCCGCAGCCGGGAGAGCACGTCTGCGCCGAGGCCCTTGCGCAGGAAAGTCTGCTCGGCTTCGAGCTCCTGCCCGACGTCCCAGTGCGCCGGTGAGGGCGCGACGCCGTGCCGGCTTGCCGAGAGCGCCTCGGCTTCGTCGGCCAGACGCTGCGCGGGCTGGCTCGGCGGATGTTGGCGCGGCCGCGCGGCACGATTGCCGGCGCGCAACGGCGCGACGTCGGCAAACACTTCGCGCAGATCGACATCCGCCGCCTCCGGGCTCGCCGTGGCGCGCACGCGCCGCCGGATGCCGGGCCTTCGCTTGCTGCTTGGGCGCTTCCCTGTTCGCCTTCGCGAAGAGCTCCTTGAGCTCGGAGAGCTTGGCCATGATCGCGCGCCAAGCTTCAGGCCTGCGCTTCCAGATACGCTTCGGCGTCGAGCGCGGCCATGCAGCCGGTACCGGCACTGGTCACCGCCTGGCGATAGACGTGGTCGGCCACATCGCCGGCGGCAAATACCCCCGCCACACTGGTGGCGGTCGCGTCGCCCTCGCTGCCACCCTTGACCACGATATAGCCGTTCTTCATCTCCAGCTTGCCCACGAACAGTTGCGTGTTGGGAGTGTGGCCAATGGCGATGAACACGCCGTGAACGGGAAGCTCGCGCGTCGCTCCGTTGCCCGCGTGTTTCACGCGCACCGCCTTGACCCCCTTGGCGTCGCCCAGGACCTCATCGAGTACGTGGTCGAACAGCACCTTCACATTGCCGCCTTCGCGCGTCTTCGCGAGCAGGCGGTCGATCAAAATCGCCTCGGCGCGAAAGCGGTTGCGGCGATGCACGAGCGTCACCGTGCGCGCGATGTTCGACAGAAACAGTGCCTCTTCGACCGCGGTGTTGCCGCCGCCGATGACGACCACGTCCTGACCCTTGTAGAAGAAGCCATCGCAGGTCGCGCACGCGGAAACGCCTTTGCCCATGAACGCGTGCTCGGAGGGCAGGCCGAGATAGCGCGCCGAAGCACCGGTGGCAATGACGAGCGCATCGGCGCTGTACTGCGCGCTCTCGCCGACCAGGTGGAACGGGCGCGCATCGACCCGGGCCGTGTGGATCTGGTCGAACACGATCTCGGTCTCGAAACGCGCGGCGTGCCTCTCAAAGCGCGCCATCAACTCGGGTCCCTGCACGCCTTCGGCGTCGGCCGGCCAGTTGTCGACATCGGTGGTCGTCATCAACTGCCCGCCCTGCGCAAGACCGGTGATGAGCATCGGTTTCAGGTTCGCGCGCGCGGCGTATACTGCGGCGGTGAACCCCGCCGGACCGGAACCGAGGATGAGCAGGCGCGCGTGTCGGGTCGACATGGAAGAGGCTCGAAGAGCGTTGCGGCGGCAAAAATCCGAGCGATTCTAACCGATGTGGGGGGGATTCCCCCGGACCAAGACGGGGTCTGCCCACGCATCCGGCCGGTGTATAATGTGCTGCGTGAAATACGCTTCACAATCCAATGATTTTAAAGCGGAATAGGTCGGTAATCCACCGCGGAGCAGGTCGCGCGGAAGGGCGCCTGTCGCGCCGTCACGTGGCCCTGGTGCACGAAGCCTGGTGGCTGTTGGTCGTGGCGCTGCTCGCCTTTTTGGCACTGATCCTTGCGACCTATCACAAGACCGACGCGGCATGGTCTTTCTCCGGCAATGGCGGGCCAATCCAGAACAAGGGCGGCGTGGTGGGCGCCTGGGTGGCCGATATTCTGCTCTACCTCTTTGGTCTGTCCGCGTGGTGGTGGGTGGTGGCCGGGATCGTGCTGGTCGTCATCGGCTACCACCGCATGATGGCAGCGCAGCATCCCGATGGCGATAGCGAACGGAGCAACCCCGCCTGGGTGGTGGTGCCCGGGTTCGTGCTGCTGCTGCTGTCGAGTTGCGCCCTCGAGGCGCTGCGCCTCTATCGCCTGCCGGCGACCCTGCCACAGGCGCCCGGCGGTGCGATTGGCCAGTTGGTCGGCAACAGCCTGGCCAAGGCGCTTGGCTTTAACGGCGCGACCCTGCTCCTGATCGCGCTCTTCGCCGCCGGCTGGTCGCTGTTGACCGGAATGTCCTGGCTCAAGCTCATGGAGCGCATCGGCGGCGGCATTGAAGCGGTCATCGCCCGCGTGCGCAAGCGGCGCGAAGACCGCCGCGATCGGGAAATCGGCGAGCTCGCATTCGAACAGCGCGAGCATGCGGTCGGCGTCGCACGCGAGATCAGCGGCGAGGAGCGGGAGCCGGTGGTCGTCGTGCCGTCGATGATCGAGGTTCCCAAGTCCGAGCGTGTCGTCAGGGAACGGCAGAAACCGTTGTTCCAGGATCTGCCCGACTCGCCCTTGCCGCCGCTGGCGCTGCTCGAGGATGCGCCCTCCGCGCAGGAGCACATGAGCGCGGAGACGCTCGAGTTCACCTCGCGCCTGATCGAGCGCAAGCTCGCCGATTTTGGCGTCGCGGTGAGGGTGCTTGCGGCGTATCCGGGGCCGGTGATCACCCGCTTCGAAATCGAGCCGGCGATCGGCGTCAAGGGCAGCCAGATCGTGAGCTTGATGAAAGACCTGGCGCGGGCGCTGTCGGTGGTCAGCATTCGCGTGGTCGAGACGATCCCGGGCAAGTCGTGCATGGGTCTCGAGCTGCCGAATCCCCGCCGGCAGCTGGTGCGACTGGTCGAGCTGCTTTCGTCGGCGGCGTACAACGACATGCCCAGCCCGCTGTCGCTGGCGCTGGGCAAGGACATCGCCGGCAAGGCGGTCATCGCCGACCTCGCGCGCATGCCGCACTTGCTCGTCGCCGGCACGACCGGCTCGGGCAAATCCGTCGCGGTCAACGCCATGATCCTGTCGCTGATCTACAAGGCCGAGCCGCGGCAGGTGCGCCTCGTTCTGATCGATCCGAAAATGCTCGAGCTATCGGTGTACGAAGGCATCCCGCACCTGCTCGCACCGGTCGTGACCGACATGAAGCTTGCCGCCAACGCGCTCAACTGGTGCGTGGGCGAAATGGAGCGCCGCTACCGCCTGATCTCCACCCTGGGCGTGCGCAACCTCGCGAGCTACAACACCCGCGTCGCCGAGGCGCGCAAGCTGGGCCGGCCGTTGCTCAATCCGTTCTCGCTCACGCCGGAGACTCCCGAGCCGATCGAGGAGATGCCGTTGATCGTCGTGGTGATCGACGAGCTGGCCGATCTGATGATGGTCACCGGCAGGAAGATCGAGGAGCTGATCGCGCGCATCGCGCAGAAGGCACGGGCCGCGGGCATTCACTTGATTCTCGCCACCCAGCGCCCCTCGGTCGACGTCATCACCGGACTGATCAAGGCCAACATCCCGTCGCGCATCGCGTTTCAGGTCGCAAGCAAGGTCGATTCGCGCACGATCTTGGACCAGATGGGTGCCGAAACCCTGCTCGGTCAGGGCGACATGCTGTATCTGCCGCCGGGTACCGGGCATCCGCTGCGGGTGCACGGCGCCTTCGTCTCCGACGGCGAAGTGCACCGGGTGGTCGAGCACCTCAAGGCGCAGGGCGGTCCGCAATACCTCGAGGGAGATACTCGCTGCGGGCGCGAACAGCGAAGACGAGGAGGGGGTGCGCATCGACACCGCCGGCGGCGAAGCCGACCCGATGTACGACCAGGCGGTGGCGGTGGTGCTCAAGACGCGCCGGCCATCGATCTCGCTGGTGCAGCGCCATTTGCGCATCGGCTACAACCGTGCTGCGCGGCTCATCGAGCAGATGGAACGCGCGGGCCTGGTCTCGGCGATGCAGACCAACGGCAACCGTGAAGTCCTGGTGCCGGCAGGCAAGGATTAGCGCTTGCGCCGAACGCTGCTTCTGCTCGTACTGGCCGCGGTTGCGGTCAGCGCGCACGGTGCCACCCTGGAGCGTCTGCGCGCGTTCGTGCGCGACACCCAGACCGCGCGCGCGAGTTTCATGCAGACGGTCACGGACAAGAACGGCCGCGTGGTGCAGCAGGCGAGCGGCGAGTTTGCCCTCTCCCGCCCCGGCAAATTCCGCTGGAGCGTCGACAAACCCTATCAGCAGCTGCTGGTCGGCGACGGCGAGCGGGTGTGGATCTACGACCCGGACCTGAACCAGGTGGTCAAGCGCCGCAACGACCAGGCGCTGGGCTCTACTCCGGCGGCGCTGCTTGCCGGTCGCGATGACGTCGAGCAGGCCTTCGAGTGGCGCGACCTTCCGCCTGCGGACGGCCTCGACTGGCTCGGTGCCACGCCCAAGGACAAGGAGTCCACGTTCAGCGACATCCGTCTGGGCTTCAACGCGTCCGGACTCGCCGCATTGGAGATCTCGGACAACTTCGGTCAGCACACGCGCATCACGCTCGCCGGGCTGGAGCGCAATCCGAAGCTCGCGCCGGAGCTGTTCAGGTTCACCCCGCCGAAGGGCGCCGATGTCGTCGGCGACTGATCTTTTTGTCGTCGCCAACCCGGCCACGCCGCTGGCCGAACGGTTGCGCCCGACGACGATCGACGCGGTGGTTGGGCAGCGCCACCTGCTCGCTAGGGGCAAGCCGCTGGCGGTCGCGTTCGCGTCGGGCAAGCTGCACTCGATGATCCTCTGGGGCCCGCCAGGTTCGGGCAAGACCACCCTGGCGCGGCTGATGGCGGCGGCGTTCAACGCCGATTTTATCGCCCTCTCCGCGGTGCTTGCCGGCGTCAAGGACATTCGCGATGCCGTCGCGCGCGCCGAGGTGACGCTGGCGCAATCGGGGCGCCATACGATCCTGTTCGTCGACGAGGTGCACCGCTTCAACAAGGCGCAGCAGGACGCGTTCCTGCCCTTCGTCGAACGCGGACTGCTGACCTTCATCGGCGCGACGACCGAAAATCCGTCGTTCGAGGTCAACAGCGCCTTGCTGTCGCGCGCCCAAGTGTACGTGCTCGAAGCGTTGCAGCCCGAAGACCTGCAGCAGCTGCTCGATCGGGCGCTCACCGCGGCGATGCCGGATGCCGCGCTCGAGCAGCCGGCTCGCGACGCCATCGTCGGCTACGCCGACGGCGACGGAAGGCGGCTCATCAATCTGGTCGAACAACTCGCCGTCGCCGCCACGCAGGCGCAGCGGCAGGCGATCGACCTGGCATTCGTCGAAGCGACGATCGCTCGCAGCCTGCGCCGCTTCGACAAGGGGGGTGAGGCGTTCTACGACCAGATCTCGGCGCTGCACAAGTCCGTTCGCGGCAGCGACCCCGATGCCGCGCTGTACTGGTTGTGCCGCATGCTCGACGGCGGCGCCGACCCGCTTTACGTCGGCCGACGCATGATCCGCATGGCCACCGAGGATATCGGACTGGCCGATCCGCGGGCGCTGCGCCTTGCGCTCGATGCGGTGGAAACCTACGAGCGGCTCGGCACGCCGGAGGGTGAGCTCGCGCTGGCCGAAGCGGTGATCTATCTGGCCTGCGCGGCCAAGAGCAACGCCGTCTATGTCGCCTATGGCAAGGCGCGCGCGTTTATCGCCGAGGATGGCTCGCGCCCGGTGCCGCTCTCTATCCGCAACGCGCCAACGCGGCTGATGAAGGAGCTCGGCTACGGCAAGGGCTATCGCTACGCCCACGACGAGGACGACGCCTATGCGGCGGGCGCCCGCTATCTGCCCGACGGCATGCCCGATATTTCCTTCTACGCGCCGACCGAGCGCGGACTGGAAGCGAAGATCGCGGCGAAGCTCGAGGCGCTGCGCGAGCGTGATGCCAAGACCCGCGCCGACGACGAGAAGCCCTGACCGACGCGCTACGAGGCGCGCCGAAAGCTGCGCCAGGGCCGTTTGCTAGAATTCGCGCATGCTTGACATCCAATTGCTGCGCAACGATCTGGCCGGCGTCGCCGCGCGGCTGCAGCAGCGCGGTTACGTGCTCGACCGGGATAGATTCGAGCGGGTCGAGGCCGAGCGCAAGGCGATCCAGACGCGAACCGAGGCGCTGCAAGCGAAACGCAACACCCTTTCCAAGCAGATCGGTGCTGCGAAGAGCAGGGGAGAGGCTGCTGCCGAAGCGATGGCTGAAGTGCGCCGGATCGGCGACGAATTGACCGCGCTGGAGCGCGAACTCGCCGACATCCAGGCCGGCTTGCGCGAGTGGATGCTGGGCATGCCCAATCTGCCGCACGTGAGCGTTCCGGTCGGGCATTCGGAAGCGGACAACGTCGAAGTGCGACGCTGGGGCATCCCGCGCGCGTTCGAGTTCGTGCCGCGCGATCACGTCGATGTGGGCGCCGCGGTCGGCGGGCTCGAGTTCGAATCGTCAGCCAAACTCGCCGGTGCGCGCTTCTATACGCTGCGCGGCGCAGTGGCGCGCCTGCACCGCGCGCTGTCGCAGTTCATGCTCGACCTGCACACGACCGAACATGGCTATACCGAGTGCTACGTGCCCTACATCGTCAATGCGGAGACCATGACCGGCACCGGGCAGCTGCCGAAGTTCGAAGACGACCTGTTCCGGGTTATCAAGGGCGGCGCCGACGACGACGCGCGCCTGTATCTCATCCCCACGGCCGAGGTCTCGCTGACCAATCTGCAGCGCAACGAGATCATTCCCAGGGACCGGCTGCCGCTCAAGCTCACCGCCCACACGCCGTGCTTCCGCTCCGAGGCCGGAAGCTATGGCAAGGACACGCGCGGCATCATGCGCGTGCACCAGTTTGACAAGGTCGAGCTCGTGCAGATCGTCCACCCGGACGACTCCTACGCGGCGCTTGAGGAGATCACCGGCCAGGCCGAGCGGGTCCTGCAACGGCTCGAGTTGCCCTACCGGGTCGTGACGCTATGCACCGGCGATCTGGGCTTTGCGGCCGCGAAGACCTACGACGTGGAGGTGTGGCTGCCGAGTCAGCAGACCTTTCGCGAGATTTCGTCGTGCTCGAACTGCGAAGCGTTCCAGGCGCGGCGGATGCAGACGCGCTTTCGCGATGGCCAAGGCAAGCCGCAGCTCGTGTCTACGCTCAATGGGTCGGCGCTCGCGGTGGGCCGCACCCTGCTCGCAGTGCTGGAGAACTTCCAGCGCGCCGACGGCGGCGTCGATATCCCGCCGCTATTGCAACCCTATATGGGTGGCATGAGCCTCATCGCACCGCTGCGCTGAGGCGCATTACGGCCCTTCCCGCGGTGTCAGTGATTGAACGTCACGAACACCGGCCCGCCGTTGCCGCGGTCGAGTAGCCGCATTCGACGTTCGAGGTCGGCGAGGTCGGTAGCGGCAGCGAGGTATTCCTCGTCCGGATCCTTGCCTGTCCACCAGCCACGAAGTTGCTCGACGATGCCGCCAGGTTCCGATTCCTGTGCTGCGTTAACAACTAATTCACGATCTTTCATCGGTTTTTGTCACATCCAAACGCATTGATAACGAGCTTACAAACTACCGGACCGCAGTTGCTACGTCCAATTGTTTCTGCCTACGTTGCCGATAGGCATCGGTTATGAGCATGCCGTCGGAGCGGATGGTCCTTGATAGCGCCCAGCTGCATCCCTGCAAAGAAGGGTCTTGTAATGCCCGTTTCCCCTACGATTTTAGACCGCTTCCGAACTCCGCCGTTCCATGGGGTGAGCCTCCCGTTTTGGCAACCGGTTTTGACCTTGCCGCGGCAAGGAAAGCGGGACGCTTAGGAGGTTGGCGCTACTGCGTCGCTTGTAGCTGCGCACCATAGTACGGCTTCTCCAGCCGCAACAGCACGTCGTAATACGCGCGCACGGTCTCGACGAAAACAACGGCCTGGCCACCGCGCGCGGCTCCGTACTTGGTTCGATCGGCAAGATCGGTCTGGGCGAGCAGTGGCAGCGTTTTCTTAAGGTCGCTCCACGAGTCTGGGTTGAACTTCTGGCGTGCCGCCAGCACGCGCGCGTCCTCGAGGTGCCCGATGCCGATATTGAACGCAGCCAGCGCGATCCAGGTTCGGTCGGGCTCGCTGATCCGCTGCGGCAGAGCCCGTTTCAGGTCGGCGAGGTAGCGCGCTCCGGCAACGATGCTCTGCCGCGGCTCGAGGCGATCGACGATGCGCAACCGCTTGGCGGTGTCCTCGGTGAGCATCATCATGCCGCGGACGTTGGTCGCACTGGTCGCCTGCGGGTCCCAGTGCGATTCCTGGTAGGCGATCGCAGCAATCAGTCGCCAGTCGATTCCGGTTTGTTGCTGCGCCTGATGGAACATCGTGACGTAGGCGGGAAGCACGGCATGGATGCGGTCCTGGAATGCGCTGGCGTCGATGTGCTCGACCCGGTTCGCGTAACCGAAATAGCGGTCGATCAGCCGCTGCAGCGTGCCGTTCTTGCGGATGCGGTCAAAAAACGCGTCGGCCCGGTCGCGCAGCGATGCCTGCGTGAGGGGCAGGATCCACACCAGGTCCTGCTTAGGTCCCACCGCAAAGGCCGTCTCGACATTGAGGAACACGTTGCGTGCGGCCGCCGCCTCGTGCGAGGCCACCACGGCGTAGCCGAGCGAGCCCTCCGACACCTGCTCGATCAAGCCTTCCGCGGCGGACGGCTCGACCGCGCGCCAGCTCACCTCGGGATGCTCGGCGCGGACTCTGGCCAGCAGGCCCGTGCCCTCGACGATGCCGACCACCTCGCCACTTAAGTCGTCCCACGATTCGGGGCGGAAGCCCTCGGTGTTGTAGACGAGCACCGGCTCGATCGCGTAGTAGCCACGGGTATAGAGCAAGGAAGGACCCGGTCCGGTGGCAGCGCCGCCGGACGGCTCATAAAAGCCGCCGGCGCCGATGCGCGCTTCACCGCTGCTGATGGCGGCAACCAGCTGCGCCGGGCTGGCGACGGCGATGACCTTGAGCGCAATGCCGAGCTCCGCCGCAAACAGCTCGGCGAGATCGCGATCGAGACCTGCGGCATCGCCATCGGCACCGGTGAACCAGGTCGTCGGGCCGGGGCGCATCGCCATCACCAGCACCGGCGCCTGCTTCGGGGCTGGCGGCGTGGGCGCAGGCCCGCAGGCGGTCAAAGCGGCGAGGCAACTCCACAGGATGAATTTGGGTCGCAATTCGAGCCCGATGGATCGTGCGCTTGGGCGATTATAACGGCGAGGCTCATCGCGGCGCGGCTTGCCGCCCGGGCGGCGTTCGCCGATAATGCGCCTGCACCTGCGCTCGCATTGCAACGATCAACGGCGGGCCGCCCCGCATTGCATGATGGTGAACCTGGTCAGGTCCGGAAGGAAGCAGCCATAACTGTTCTCTGCAAGTGCCGGGGATACGGCTCGCCTCCCCCTTGCTCGTGCTTCGCTCGAAGGGCGCCCTGACTCGATGACCTATCAAGCCCTCGCCCGCAAGTGGCGGCCCAAGACGTTTGCCGAACTCTCCGGCCAGGAGCATGTCGTGCGCGCTCTGTCCAACGCCCTCGAGCGAGGCAGGCTGCATCATGCGTATCTGTTGACCGGAACGCGCGGCGTGGGCAAGACGACCATCGCGCGCATCCTCGCCAAGAGCCTCAACTGCGTTCGCGGCGTCACGGCCACGCCTTGCGGCGTTTGCGCGGCTTGCGTCGACATCGACGCCGGCCGCTTCGTCGACTTGCTCGAGCTCGACGCGGCGTCGAACACCGGCATCGACAACATGCGCGAGATCCTGGACAACGCGCGCTACGCGCCGACCGTCGGACGCTACAAGGTGTACCTCATCGACGAGGCGCACATGTTGTCGAAGCCGGCGTTCAACTCGATGTTGAAGACCCTGGAGGAGCCCCCCGAGCACGTGAAATTCGTGCTGGCGACCACCGACGCGCCAAAGATCCCCGTCACCGTTCTGTCGCGCTGCCTGCAATTTAACTTGAAGCTGCTGCCGCCGGCCACGATTGCGGCGCGGCTCTCCGAGATCCTGCGCGCCGAAGGCGTCGCCTTCGACGACAGCGCCATGACGCTGATCGCGCGCGCCGCCCGCGGCTCGATGCGCGATGCGCTGTCGGTGCTCGATCAGGCGCTGGCCTACGGTGCGGGCGAAGTGCGCGATGGCGGCGTGCGCTCCATGCTCGGCACGGTCGATGCCGATTACGCCTACCGCATCGTTGACGCGCTGATTGCGCGCGACGGGCCGGCGCTCCTCGCGCAGGCGCGAACGCTGACCGAGCGCGGCGTGTCGCTTGCCGGGGCCCTGGAGGAACTCTCGCTGTTGCTGCATCGCATCGCGCTCGTCCAGGCGGTTCCCGATGCGAGCGACGCACTCCCCGATGCCGAACGGGTGAAGGCGCTGGCTGAGGCGTTTCCCCCGGATGCGGTGCAACTCGCCTATCAAATCTGCCTGCAGGGACGCACCGATCTGTCGCTTGCGCCCGACGAGCAGACGGGCTTTTCGATGACCCTGCTGCGCCTGCTTGCGTTCGACCCTGCGAACGAGTCGCCGGGAGCGGCGCCGCCGCCACGTGCTGCGCCCAAGACGGAACGCACAGGCGACGCCGCAGGCGAGCTGGAATCGGCCGCTGCCGGGCCGAGCGCGAGCGCAGCGCACGGTGGTCACCGCGCCGATCGTCAGCGCGAGCGAAGCCGCCGCGCCGGCCACTGCGCCCGACCCCGCGACCTGGCCCACCTTCGTCGCCGCGATGAAACTGTCCGGCATGGCACTGCAACTCGCCGCGCAAACCGAACTCAAAGCGGTCTCCGGCAGCGAATTCGTCTTGATGGTGCCGGAAGCAGCCCGTCATTTGACCGATCCACCCTACGCCGACACGCTGCGCCATGCCATCGGGCAGGCGCTCGGACGCCGCGTGCGCTTGCGCTTCGAGATCGGCGGCGTCGCGGCCAGCAGTCTGGCGGCAAAGGAAAGGCGCGAGCGCGAGGCGGCGCAGGCGAAGACCGAAGCGGCGTTTCGCGACGATCCGTTCGTCCAGGACCTGCTGTCGCGTTTCGATGCGCGCGTCAAGCCGAACTCGATCAAACCGATTTAGGCCCCAGCGGAGAATTGCACGCATGATGAAGAACCAGCTCAGCGGGCTGATGAAGCAGGCGCAAGCGATGCAGGAGGGCATGAAGAAGGCGCAGGAAGCCATCGCCGCCATGGAAGTCGAAGGCCAGTCGGGGGCCGGGATGGTCAAGGTGGTGATGACCGGCCGCCACGATGTCAAGCGGGTGACCATCGATCCCACGCTGCTTGGCGAAGACAAGGACATGCTCGAGGATCTCATCGCTGCCGCCGTCAACGACGCGGTGCGCAAGGCCGAAGCGGCAGCGCAGGAAAAGATGGCCGGCCTTACCGCGGGGATGCCCTTGCCTCCCGGATTCAAGCTGCCGTTCTGAAGCACGGTGATGGAGCCGTTGGGCAGTCTCGAGGAATTGACGCAGGCGCTGCGTTGCCTGCCCGGCGTCGGCCCGAAAGCGGCGCAGCGTATGGCGTTGCACCTGCTGCAGCATGATCGCGACGGGGCGCAGCGGCTTGCGCGCGCGCTCGAAGCGGCGACGCAGACCATCCGCCATTGCGAGCGCTGCAACACCTTCACCGAGGGCGAGCTGTGCGCGCTGTGCCGCTCGTCGAAGCGCGATCCGACCCTGCTTTGCGTGGTCGAGACACCGGCTGACCTGATGATGGTCGAGCACACGCAGGCCTATTCGGGGCTGTTCTTCGTGCTGATGGGGCGCCTGTCGCCCCTCGATGGCGTCGGCCCGAAGGAGATCCGCCTCGACCGGCTGCTCAAGCGCGCGCAGGACGGCGTCGTGCGCGAAGTCGTGCTGGCGACCAATTTCACCAACGAAGGCGAAGCGACCGCGCACTACATCGGCGAACTGCTCGCGACCAAGGGTCTGGTCGTAACGCGGCTGGCTCGAGGCGTGCCGGTCGGCGGGGAGCTCGAGTACGTCGACAGCGGCACGCTGGCGCAGGCGCTGCGGGAGCGGCGCGCGCTGGCCGGTTAGCAGTAAGCTTCGCGTCAGGACGGTTTCGCCACGGTTTCTCGCCACCCGGTTGCGCCGGCCCGCCGTCCGGGAGTAACCTCGTCGCCTAAGCGGGCGAGGAGAAACCGATGCTGGTCAGCGAAATCCTCCGGATCAAGGGCAACGCCCTGTTCACGGCACCGCCCAATGGGACGGTGCTCGACGCGGTCAAGGTGATGGCGCAGCACGACATCGGGTCCCTGGTCGTGATGGATCACGGGCAGATGGTCGGCCTGGTGACCTTTGCCGAGGTGCTTGGAAGCGTTGGCAAAGGGCCACGGGCAGCTGGGCAGCCTCAAGGTCAGCGAGATCTACGTCCGCGACCCGTTGATCGCCGCGCCGGGGCTCGACGTGATGGAACTGCGCCGGGTCATGCTCGAGCGCCACGCCCGCTATGTTCCGGTACAGGATGGCGCGATGCTGCTCGGTGTGGTGTCGTTCCACGACGTGGCCAAGGCGGTCTACGAAGAGCAGAGCTTCGAAAACCGCATGCTGCGCAGTTATATCAAGAGCTCGCCGGACGAATAAGCGCGCTGCGGCGCCCGCCGCGGCTTGGCAATCAGTCCCTTCCCAGCAGAAAAATCGCCGGCCGCCGGGCAAGGTCCGGCCGCTTGCGCTCGCGCCACGCGGCGATTGGCCAGCTCACGATCTGTTCGCTCGGCAGGCTGAGATCGATCGCCACGCAGAGGCGCAATTCAGGACGGCAAGTCGAAAGCACCGCGGCGAGGAGCGCCTCGTTGCGGTACGGCGTCTCGATGAACAGTTGCGTCGCGGCGCTGCGCCGCAGCGCCGCGTCGAGCGCGCGCAGCGCGCGCTCGCGCAAGCCCGGCTTGGCCGGCAGGTAACCGTGGAAGGTGAATGCCTGCCCGTTCATCCCCGCTGCCATAAGCGCCAGCAGCACCGCGGAGGGCCCGACCAGGGGCACCACGCGCACACCGGCACGATGCGCCGCCGCCACCAGGCCTGCGCCGGGGTCGGCAACGCCAGGGCAGCCGGCATCGGAAAGTAGCCCCAGATCGTGGCCGGCGAGCGCCGGCCCCAGCAGCGCATCGACCCGGTCTGCCGGCGTGTGCTCGTTCAATGCCGCGAGCGAGAGCGACTGCAGCGATCGCTCCGGCGCGATCGCTTTGAGGAAGCTCCGCGCGGCCTTGGGTGTCTCGACCACGAAGTGCGTCAGGCGCCGGGCGACCTCGAGGGTGCGGTCGGGGAGCACCGCTCGGGGCTCCGTCAGCCCCAAAAGATTGGGAATGAGGTAGAGCCGCCCCGGAGGGGCGGATGCGGGCTGCCTAAGCGCACTCACGCCACGACCGCCAGGGGGCGCACGCCCTCGGCCTCGAGCAGGTCGGTCAGACGGATCAGCGGCAGGCCGATCAGCGCCGTCGGGTCGTCGCTGGCAAGGCGCGTAAAGAGCGCGATGCCGAGGCCTTCGGCCTTGACCGACCCGGCGCAGTCGAACGGCTGCTCGCGCTCGAGATAGGCCCGCAGCGTGGCGTCATCGAGATGGCGGAAGGTGCTGGTGACATCGACCAGCGCCGTGCGACAGGTACCGGTTTGCGCATTGAGCAAGGCCACTGCAGTGTGAAAGGTCACCGTTCTGCCGCGCATGGTCCGCAACTGCTCGAGGGCATCGGCGCGGTCGCGCGGCTTGCCGACTGCCAGGCCCGTGGCAGTCCGCAATCTGGTCGCAGCCTATCAGCAGCGCCATCGGATACTGGGGTGCCACCGCGCGCGCCTTTGCCTCGGCGAGTCGGACGCGCGGTCTGGGCGGGCAGCTCGCCTGGGCGCGGTGTTTCATCGATCTCTGCCGCGACGGCCAGGAAGGGCAGCCCGAGGCGCTGCAGCAGCGCTTGCCGATAGGGCGAGGCGGAGGCCAGAATGAGCGGCCGATTCGCGGGCAAAGTCCTTGTTTCCACGCTTTTCTTTGACAGTGTCTGGCTGGCGGGCTATTATGCTATGTTTGCTTTGGCTTGCGGTAATTCGCGTCGACGGCGTCGCTTGCAGAAAGCGGATCCGGGCGCCTAGCCGCAACCTGCAAGCGGGCACGGAGACGAGGTTGAACCGGAGTGCGGGGGCGACGGGGGCAGGGCGCTTCGATGCGTTCGGCTTGGCGGCCCGCGATGAGCGGCTCGCCGGAGAGCTCGACGTGATGCGGCAGGCGCGTATCGCCGATCGCTTGGCGCCGACCAACGCGGCGACGCGAGTCGCCTGGACTATCGCCGGCGGGCATGATGCCAGTGGGCGCCCCACGCTCTCGGTGGCAGTGGAGGGCAGCTTGCCCGTGATCTGCCAGCGCTGCTTGCAGCCCTTCGCGCTTCCCGTTGTGCAGCAGACCGAACTGTTGCTGGCGCGCACGCAGGCCGAGCTCGAGACGTTGGACGCGGGCGAGGCCGAGGTGGTGCTTGCGGCGGCGCCGCTCGATGCGCTGACGCTCATCGAAGACGAGATTCTGCTTTCGTTGCCGTTCGCACCGACTCACGCCGAAGGGCAGTGTCCGGAGAACCTCGGTCCGGGGGCGAACGCGGCGACGGCCGGGCAGGCGCCCGGCACGAACTCCCCGTTCGCGCGGCTCGCCGCCCTGAAGAAGGGAACCGATAGATCGTTTGAGGAGTGATACGAAATGGCTGTTCAGCAGAACAAAAAATCGGCATCGAGGCGCGGCATGCGGCGCGCGCATGATTTTCTGACCAACCCGCCGCTCGCGGTCGAGCCCGTCAGCGGGGAAGTGCACCGGCGCCATCACATCAGCCCCAGCGGCTATTACCGCGGCAAGAAGGTCGTCAAGATCAAGGGCGACGCTTAGAGCCGGGTTGCTCGCGCCGGGGCACGTCGCCCGACGCATCCGGGCCAAACCCTCTCCCGCGTGGGGCGCGAAAGCGGCGCCGGCGCAAAGGAACGTTGCAGCCTGATGCAGGTCACCATTGCCGTCGACGCGATGGGCGGGGATCACGGCCCTCCCGTGACCGTCGCGGCTTCGCTGCAGTTTCTCGAGCAGGCGCCGGACGCCCGGATCGTGCTCGTCGGCAATGAAGCCGCGCTACGCAAGAGCCTTGCATCGATGCGCTCTGCGGCGCTCGATCGCGTCAGCGTTCAGCCAGCCAGCGAGGCGATCGAGATGCACGAGCCGCCGGCCGACGCGCTGCGGCACAAGAAGGATTCGTCGATGCGCGTGGCCATCAACCTGGTCAAGGATGGCACCGCGCAAGCCTGTGTGTCGGCGGGAAACACGGGCGCGCTCATGGCGATATCGCGCTTTGTGCTCAAGACCCTGCCTGGCATCGACCGCCCGGCGATCGCCTCGCAGCTGCCGACCCGCCAGGGCATCACCACCGCGCTCGATCTGGGCGCCAACGTCGACTGCACCGCGGAGCAGCTGTTGCAATTCGCCGTGATGGGCAGCGCGCTGGTCGCCGCGGTCGAAGGCATCGAGCGGCCGAGCATCGGCCTGCTCAACATCGGCGAGGAAGACATCAAGGGCAACGACGTGGTCAAGCAGGCCGCGGAGCTACTCAAGGCTTCCGGTCTCAACTTCCACGGCAATGTCGAAGGGACCGACATCTACCAGGGCACGACCAACGTGATCGTCTGCGACGGCTTCGTCGGCAATGTCGCCCTGAAGACCTCGGAGGGGCTCGCGCAGATGCTCGCCGATTACCTGCGCGAAGAGTTCACGCGCAGCGTGTTCCGGCGCTTGCTCTCGGTGTTCGCGCTGCCGATGCTCAATGCCTTCAAACGCCGCGTCGATCCCCGGCGCTACAACGGGGCGACGCTCATCGGCCTCAAGGGCGTGGTGATCAAGAGCCACGGCGCCGCCGATACGCTGGCCTTCCGCTATGCGCTCAAGAAGGCGTACGCGGAGGTCGCCCACGACGTGCTGGAGCGAATCGCGCAGCGACTGGCGCTGACGCCCGCGCCGGCACAGGGCACACTCGCCGTCGCCGCCGCACCGGTGGGAACGGGCGATGCATAGCCGCATCGTCGGGACGGGCAGCTACCTTCCCGCGCAGGTTCTGTCCAACGCAGCGCTGGCCCAGCGCGTCGATACGAGCGATGAGTGGATTCGCACCCGCACGGGCATTCGCCAGCGGCATATCGCGGCGGACGATGAGAAAACCAGCGACCTTGCGCTCGCGGCGGCGCGCGAGGCGCTGTCCGCTGCGGGCCTCGCGCCCTCGGCAGTCGACCTGATCGTGCTGGCCACGACCACGCCGGACATGGTGTTTCCGTCGACGGCATGCATCCTGCAGGACAGGCTCGGCACGCGGAACGGCCCCGCCTTCGATGTGCAGGCGGTTTGCAGCGGCTTCGTCTATGCCCTCGCCTTGGCCGACCTGATGGTGAAGTGCGGCCAGGTCCGCAACGCGCTGGTTGTCGGCGCAGAAATCTACTCGCGCATTCTCAATTGGGAGGATCGCGGCACCTGCGTGCTGTTCGGGGACGGCGCGGGGGCCGTCGTGCTCACGCCGGCGACCGAACCGGGCATCCTGTCGGCACACCTGCATGCGGACGGCCACTACCGCGACATCCTGGCCGTGCCGGGAACGGTTGCGCACGGCGCGGTAAGCGGCACGCCGCTGCTGACCATGGAAGGCAACACGGTGTTCAAATTCGCCGTCAAGGTGCTCGCCGAGGTGGCGCACGAGGCCCTGGCGGCCAACGGGCTTACGACCGCCGCGATCGACTGGCTCATTCCACACCAGGCGAACATCCGCATCATGGACGCGACCGCGAAGAAGTTGCACCTGGCGCCGGAAAAGATGGTGACGACGGTCGACCGGCATGCCAATACCTCGGCGGCGTCGATACCGCTGGCCCTCGACGTCGCGGTGCGCGACGGGCGCATCCGCGGCGGCCAGCATGTTCTGCTGCTCGGTGTCGGCGGCGGATTCACCTGGGGATCGGTCCTGCTACGATGGTGAGACGATGAAACTTGCAATGGTATTTCCCGGGCAAGGATCGCAATCCGTGGGCATGATGAGTCGCTACGGTAGCTATCCGGCGGTGCGCGAAACCTTCGCCGAAGCCTCTGCGGTGCTGGGGCAGGACCTTTGGGCGCTGGTCGAGGACGGCGACGGCGAAGCGCTCAATCAGACGGTTAACACGCAGCCACTCATGCTGGCCGCCGACGTCGCGGTCTATCGTGCCTGGCGTGGCGGCGGTGGCGGGGCGCCTGGCGTGCTGGCCGGCCACAGCCTGGGCGAATACGCCGCGCTCGTCGCCGCCGGTTCGCTCGCCTTCGCTGACGCGCTGCCGCTGGTGCGTTTTCGGGCGCAGGCGATGCAGGAGGCCGTTCCGGCCGGGGTCGGCGCCATGGCGGCGATCATCGGGCTGGAGTCCGCCGCGGTCGAGGACGCCTGTCGGCAGGCGGCGCAGGGACAGGTGGTCGAGCCGGTAAACTTCAACGCGCCGGATCAAACCGTCATCGCCGGTCATCGCGAAGCGGTCGAGCGCGCCGGCGCCGCAGCCAAGGCAGCCGGCGCGAAACGGGTGCTCATGTTGCCCGTGAGCGCACCCTTTCACTGCCTGCTCATGAAGCCCGCCGCCGAGCGGCTCGCGGCCTACCTCGCCAAGCTTGTCGTCGATGCGGCCGCCGTGCCGGTGCTGCACAACGTCAATGCGCAGGAAGCGCAGACGCCGGACGCGATCCGGGTCGCGCTGGCGGCGCAGGCGGCCAGCCCCGTGCGCTGGGTCGAAACCATACGTCTGTTCGCGGCGCGCGGCGTCACCCACGTGGTCGAATGCGGTCCCGGCAAAGTGCTCACCGGGTTGACCAAGCGCATCGCCCCCGAGCTCGCGGCATTGCCGTTGAGCGACGGCGACGCCCTTGCGGCAGCTATTGCCGAGACGGCGTAGAGGGGCGGCCCATGCTTGAGGGACACATCGCGCTTGTTACCGGTGCGACGCGCGGGATTGGCCGGGCGATTGCCTTGGCCCTTGCGCGCGCCGGCGCCCGCGTGGTCGGCACGGCAACCCGTGACGAGGGTGCCGAGGCGATCACGGCGTACTTCAAGGCTGAAGGCTGCAGCGGCGAAGGAATCCGCCTCGACGTGGCGCAGGGCGCAGCCGTCGAAATGGCCGTGGCCGGCATCGCCGAGCGCGTGGGCAGCATCGCGATCCTGGTCAACAATGCGGGCATCACGAAGGACAACCTTCTGCTGCGCATGAAAGAGGAGGAATGGGACGCGATCATGGATATCAATCTCAAGGCGGCCTACCGGCTGTCGAAGGCGGTCCTGCGCGGCATGATCAAGGCCCGCCATGGCCGCATCATCAACATCGGGTCGGTCGTCGGCGCCAGCGGCAATGCCGGCCAGACCAATTACGCCGCCGCCAAGGCGGCGTTGATCGGGTTCACCAAGTCCCTGGCGCAGGAGGTCGGCAGTCGCAGCATCACGGTCAACTGCGTGGCCCCGGGGTTCATCGACACCGACATGACACGCGCGCTTTCCGCCGAACAGCGCGAGCAGCTGATCGCGCGCATTCCCCTGGGCCGGTTGGGGTTGCCGGAGGATATCGCCCATGCGGTCGCGTTCCTCGCCTCGCGCGAGGCGGGCTACATCACCGGTGCCACGCTGCATGTGAACGGTGGCATGTACATGGCGTAGCTTGCGTGATCTGGTAAAATCGCCAGTTCGCAACGCTAGGATCCCTTTGGGGAGGAGACGCATGGAAAACGTGGAGCAACGAGTCAAGAAAATCGTCGCCGAGCAGCTCGGCGTGAACGAAGCCGAGATCAAGAACGAATCGTCGTTTGTCGACGACCTCGGCGCTGACTCGCTGGATACGGTGGAACTCGTCATGGCCCTCGAGGAGGAATTCGAGACCGAGATCCCGGACGAGGAAGCCGAGAAAATCACGACGGTGCAGCAGGCCGTCGACTACATCAACTCGCACCACAAGAAGTAACCGATACCTGCCGGGCGGCCTGCCGCCCCACTCGGTGGCGTCGCCGCGCGGCCAAGCTGCGGCACTCCGTCCGCCACTTTCGTTCAGCCGCCATGCCGAAGCGCCGCGTCGTCGTCACCGGAATGGGGATCATCTCGCCGGTTGGCGTGGGCGTGCCGGCGGCGTGGGAGAACATTCTCGCCGGCCGATCGGGCATCAGGCGCATCACGCGTTTCGATGCGTCCGCCTTTGCCTCGCAGATCGCCGGCGAGGTCAAGGGCTTCGACGTGACCCAGTATCTTTCCGGCAAGGAGGCGCGGCGCTACGACACGTTCATCCATTACGGACTGGTGGCGACGATGGAAGCGATCCGGGACGCGGGACTGCAGGGCTTCAGCGGCGATCTCGACCGCGTCGGCGTGTGTATCGGTTCGGGCATCGGGGGCCTGCCGATGATCGAGGAGACCGCCA
Source organism: uncultured beta proteobacterium (assembly GCA_963711235.1). GTDB lineage: Bacteria > Pseudomonadota > Gammaproteobacteria > Burkholderiales > Casimicrobiaceae > PALSA-1003. Next base: position 170,779 of record CAVQDI010000002.1, read on the forward strand.
AGGCCTTTGCCGAGGGCGGCCCGCGCAAGATCTCGCCGTTCTTCGTGCCGGGATCGATCATCAACATGATCTCCGGGCTGGTATCGATTCAATATGGCTACCGCGGCCCGAACCTGGCGACCGTGACGGCCTGCTCGACGGCGAACCACAGCTTCGGCGAGGCGGCCCGGCTGATCGAATACGGCGACGCGGATATCATGGTGGCCGGCGGCGCCGAAGCGACCATCAGCCCGCTCGGCGTTGGCGGATTCTGTGCGGCGCGGGCACTGTCGACGCGCAACGACGATCCGGCAACGGCCAGCCGCCCATGGGACATCGATCGTGACGGCTTCGTGCTCGGAGAGGGCGCCGGCATACTGGTGCTCGAGGAGCTCGAGCATGCGCGGGCACGCGGCGCGCGCATCGAATGCGAGCTTGCCGGATACGGCATGTCGGCCGATGCGCACCACATCACCGCGCCGCCGGAAGACGGGGCCGGCGCGGCGCGCAGCATGGCCAACGCGCTCAAGAACAGCGGGCTCAACACGACGGACATCGATTACATCAACGCCCATGGCACGTCCACGCCGCTCGGCGACCTGGCCGAGTGCGTCGCCGTCAAGCGCTGCTTCGGCGAACACGCCTCCAAGCTCGCGCTCTCCTCGACCAAGTCGATGACCGGCCACCTCCTCGGCGCCGCGGCGGCGATCGAAGCGGTGTTTACCGTGCTCGCGTTGCGCGACCAGGTCGCACCGCCGACGGCGAACCTGTTCCACCAGGATCCGCGCTGCGACCTCGATTTCGTTCCCAATAAGGCGCGGTCCATGCCGATCCGTGCCGCGCTATCCAATTCATTCGGCTTCGGCGGCACCAACGCGACGATCGCGTTCCGCAAGCTGTGACCCACGATCCGGGCACGGGCACATGGCTCTGATCGTGCAGAAATACGGCGGCACGTCGGTCGGGAGCACCGAACGGATAAAGAACGTCGCCCGCCGCATCGCCCGGTTCCATGGCGAGGGGCACCAGCTTGTGGTCGTGGTGTCGGCGATGAGCGGCGAAACCAACCGCCTCCTCGCGCTCGCCAGCGAGCTCTCCCCAAGTCCCGATCCGCGCGAGCTCGACGTCATCGCCGCGACCGGCGAGCAGGTGACGATCGGCTTGCTCGCCATCGCCTTGCATGAACTGGGCCTGAAGGCGAAGAGCTACACCGGCGGGCAGGTGCGCGTCCTGACCGACAGCGCGTTCACCAAGGCGCGTATTCTTGACGTCGACGTCGCGCCGTTGCGCAAGGACCTTGCCGAGAGCACGGTCGTGATCGTTGCCGGCTTCCAGGGCGTCGACGCCGAGGGCAATATCACGACGCTGGGCCGTGGCGGCTCGGATACCTCCGGTGTCGCGCTCGCCGCCGCACTGAAAGCCGACGAGTGTCAGATCTACACCGATGTCGATGGTGTCTATACCACGGATCCGCGCATCGTTCCCGAGGCGCGCAGACTCGAGCGCGTGACCTTCGAGGAAATGCTCGAAATGGCGAGCTTGGGCTCCAAGGTTCTGCAATTGCGCTCGGTCGAGTTCGCCGGCAAATACAAGGTCAAACTTCGCGTGCTGTCGTCGTTCGACGATCCGGCGAGCACCTCGCCCGGTACGCTCATTACATTCGAGGAGGACGAGACCATGGAACAGGCCATCATCTCCGGCATCGCCTTCAACCGCGACGAGGCGAAAATTTCGCTCATGGGGGTCGAAGACCGCCCCGGCATCGCCTATGCGATCCTCGGGCCCGTTGCCGCTGCCAACATCGACGTGGACATGATCGTGCAGAACATCGGTGCATCGGGTCACACCGACTTTTCTTTCACCGTCAATCGGGCCGAGTACAAGAAGGCGCTCGACGTGCTCAAGGGCGAGACCGGGAAGGGGTTTACCGCGCGCGAGATCATAGGCGACAACCGCATCTGCAAGGTTTCCCTGGTGGGCATCGGCATGCGCTCGCATGTCGGCATTGCCGCGAAGATGTTCAAGGCGCTCGCTGACGAGGGCATCAACATCCAGATGATCTCGACCTCCGAGATCAAAACGTCGGTAGTCATCGATGAGAAGTACTTAGAGCTTGCGGTACGCCAGCTGCACCGCGTGTTCGAGCTCGATCAGGCGCCGCAGGCGGCGTGAAGCATCTATGTCATGGATTTTGCTGCGAAACCGCTTTGACTGCGCAGAGCGCCGACAGGTAGAATCGAAGCGGACCGGAGAGATGGCCGAGTGGTCGAAGGCACTCCCCTGCTAAGGGAGCATACGCCCAAAAAGGTGTATCGAGGGTTCGAATCCCTCTCTCTCCGCCAGGTAAGTATATGATTGCGCGAAATTCTTCGCTTCTGCAATCAATTCCGTGGCCAAATCGTGGCCAAATCCGAGGTTCAACTTCTCGCGTTCGCGTGATTTATCGGCGCCATCGATCCACTTCGAATACACGCGAAAGAGCATGTTCGCATTGGTGTGACCGAGCTGCCGCGCGATGTAGGAAGGGTTCGCGCCGGCCATGAGTGCGAGAGTCGCGAACGTGTGCCGCGTCTGATACGGCTCGCGGTAGCGCAGGCCCAATCGCTTCAGGCAGCGTTGCCAGATCCTCCACTGCGACTGAATGTCGGCCCACGGCGCGCCGGTGGCCGGGTTCCAGAAAATCTCTTTGCCGGCGAGCCGCGTGTGCGCCCGCTGGGCCTCCATGGCAGCCCAGGCGCGGTCGCTGAGCTCGACATCGCGCACCAGGTAGGTCTTGGTACTCGCCTTCGCCTGGCCACGCACTACGGCTCGCTGGACGCGTACGGTGCGCTGCTGGAAATCGACATCCGACCAGCGCAGCGCAATCTGCTCCGACGGCCGGAAGCCGGCGAAGAAAGCTGCCGCGAAGTAATCCGCGACCTGGACGTCTTCCCGCACGGCGAGCTCAGTAAGAATCGCTTCGACCTCGGGCAGCGTGAACGGATCCGGCGCTGGCTTTTGCACCGGCGCATTCTCGATCGCCGCGGCCGGGTTGGTGTCGAGCGCACCGTCGCGTCGCGCGAACTCGAACACACCGCGTAGCGGAATCAGGTAGTTGTTGAGCGTCTTGCCGGCGACGCCAAGATCACCGATCAGTGTCATGAGCTCACTGTACCGTATCGCTTTGATCGGACGCTCGCCGAGCTAATCGAGCCACACGAGGTCGAGCACCTTGCGATAGTCCTCTCGGGTCGCCGGTGCTTTCTGGCCAATGGATTGCAGCCACGCTTTGGCGTAATCGCGAAAGGTGCTCAGGGAAGATGCGAGGCTGAGCAGGTTCTCGAGGCCGCTGTATTCCGGGAAGTAATCGAGGGGATCGAAGAGGCCGTGCCGAATCTTTTCGCGGATTTCGCCGACCATTCGTAGGGCGGCGCGTCGATTGCGCTCATTCCACTCGAGGCCAATAACCGGGCGCAGGCGCCGGCCACGATACCAGATATCGAGTCGGATTTTGCCCTTATGCTCGGTTACGCCGCCGGAGGCTGATTTTCGACCCAACGTTCGTACTCCTGAAGATCAACAAGTATATGCCCGTCAGGTGCGCGTCGGTATTGGCGCCCCCTCGATCCACGCCCCAGTCTCGATCTTGCGCGCGATGGCTTTCACCGTGTACCCGGTGAGCTCTTCGAACTTCGGGATGCGGACGTAGCGGGTCATTGTTTGCGCATGGAACGTGACCTAACAAGGCGCATAGGCGGCATAGTTCGCGCGGTGTGATGAGGAATCAGCATCCGATCTTGGTTCTTTCAAGGTGGTTCGCGGCGCTGCCTTTCGACAGCAAAGAGGCGGTCCTTGTACGCTGCGTAGCCTTCACCCGGACGGGCTAGCACTTGGAGTTCGCGGCCCTTCGCGTCGATCCCGGCAGGGGTTGCCCACCACGTTGTCGGTGCAGTGTTGCGGGCTGTTGGGTTGCCGTTTGTGGATAACTTTCGTAATTGGCGATTTATTGGTTGTTCTATTTCTACTTCGGGTGCATGTCCTGCACCGGACTCTTGCAGCGCATGCACTCCCCGATGCAGGTCGTGCAGGGGTGTTCCAGACCCACCGGTGGCCAACATGCGCATGTTTATCCACAGCAGGGCCGTGCGTCCTGGGCGCTCCTGCCGGATGACGTACCCATTTTCAACCAAGGACTTCAGATGGATCTGCGTCGTGCGGTGCTTAAGCCCGGTGTCGTGACAAATCGTGTCGATCGAGGGCCAGCACTTGCCTTCGTCGTCGACTCGAGATGCCAGCGCAAACAGAATCAGCTTTGCAATGTACTGCAGCGGTACTTGTCTAACGAGAGTGACGTGTTCCCAGGCCATATTGAAAACGAGGTATGCAATGAATGCGAGAGTGCACGCAACGCCGCAGCTAGCCAACCCACTGGGGCGTACAACAGCGCACTCTGGAGGGCTCGGGAGTAACACGGTGATGGAGGCGCGACGCACGAGTTGCGGCGGTGAAAGCATCCAACGGTGCAGCGGAACACAGTTGTCAGAACGACGAATCCGGACGAGAAGCGCAGTCGGAGCGAGCGAGTTGTGAGGGCGCGATAGAACTCCGCGGCACGGCGGCCGCGGAGAAAGGTGGTCTGCACATGGGTAGGGACGGCACCACAGGGGTATTCGTGAGTGCCACTCGGCGGCGCAAGTGTCTTGGAAGGCATCGATTTTCGCGAGCTTTGTTCGTCCACGTACGCCTGGCTAGGCTGCAGGGACCGCATGACCAAAGATAACGACGAGCGATTCGGATACCAGCCTAAGCCACCACGGGCACAACCCTCGGCTCAGCGCGCGCCTGCGGAAGGAGGTGCCCGAGCGGGCTGAAGCTTGAGCGTCGAATCGAGCAACCGACGACGCCCGTAACTCGCAGGCTCGGTCGTGGGCACGTTGCGCTATGTTTTTCGGGGGGCTCATTGGGACCGCGGTCCCGCCGGGGATTGGCCGGCTGAGAGCGGCCCAAAACCGGACCAATGGCAGTCCTCCTGATAGCGGACATACAATAGCCGTTGCCGGCGCTATTAGGCGGCATCACTTCCCTATCGTGTAAGCTGGCGAGCCCCTCGGGGAGGGACGGTTGGCACGTGACCACCGACGACTAGCGGCGATCGTATCAGCCGATGTGGTGGGCTATTCCCTGCTCATGGGCCGCGATGACAGCGCCACGCTGGCGGGTTTGAAGGCCCACCGGCGGGAGCTTATTGACCCCAAGATCGCCGAGTACGGTGGCCGTATCGTCAAAACCACCGGCGATGGCCTGCTGCTCGAGTTCCCCAGCGTAGTCGATGCGGTGCGCTGTGCGGTCGACGTGCAGCGTGGCATGGCCGAGCGCAATGCCGGTGTGCCCCCCGAGCAGCGGATTGAGTTTCGCACCGGCATCAATGTCGGCGACATCATCGTCGAGGGCGACGACATCTTCGGCGATGGCGTCAATGTCGCTGCGCGGCTGCAAACTCTGGCCGAGCCTGGCGGGATCTGCGTCAGCCGCGTGGTGCGCGACCAAGTGCTCGACAAGTTGAGCTTCGCCTTTGAGGATCTTGGAGCGCAGGAAGTTAAGAACATTGCGCGACCGATCGAGGTATACCGGGTGGACCTTGGGGATGGGCCAGTGCAATCACCAAGATGGTCCCCGCCAGCGGTTACGGCGGATGCAGGCCCCATCTCCGTCTTGCGGTGCCGAACCATGGCCTCCGCCTACCGCTTTGGCTCATTTGAACTGCGGCCGAACCAACGCCAGCTGCTGGCGGACGGCCGCCCGGTGGCGCTGGGCGACCGGGCGTTTGACGTGTTGCTGGCCTTGGTTGAGCGTGCGGGCCAACTGGTTACCAAGGATGAATTGCTCGCCCTGGTCTGGCCCAACCTGGTCGTGGAGGAGAACAACCTGCAGGTACAGGTCTCCACACTGCGCAAGGTTCTGGGGGCGGGGGCCATCGCCACCATAGCGGGCCGCGGCTACCGCCTTACGCTGGAAATCGCGCCTGCCAGCGAATCGTCATCGCCTCCCGTGGCAAAGCGACACAACCTGCCGCAATTCCTGACCAGTTTCATCGGCCACGAAGATGATCTCGACGAATGCGCAATTCTGCTTGGCGAGACTCGGCTGCTAACCCTGACCGGTATCGGCGGCTGTGGCAAGACGCGCCTTGCGATCGAACTCGCTGAACGGGTGCGCTCCTCGTTTCCGGACGGCGTGTGCTACGTCGATCTGGCGCCTCTCCTTGACGCAGTGCGCGTGGCGCTGACCGTTGCGACGATGCTTGGGATTCGAGAGGAGAATGACCGGCCGATCGTCGACACGCTTTGCGACCGTCTTGCCAATCAACACATGTTGCTGGCCCTCGACAACTGCGAGCATCTGGTGGCGGCGTGCGCGGCTCTGGTACAGCGGGTGATTGGCGCCGCCCGAGGTGTGCGCGTGTTGGCTGCCAGCCGCGAAGGGCTAGGTGTTTCCGGGGAGCGCACAGTCACAGTTCGTTCGCTGTCGTTTCCACCACCCGGACCGAAGCTTGACCCCCGAGCACTGGATGCCTGCGAGGCGGTGCGCCTCTTCGTCGATCGGGCACGACTGTTGGTTCCGAAGTTCTTGCTGGCAGACGACAGTCGTGATGCGGTGGCCGAGATCTGCCGACGACTGGACGGCATTCCGCTGGCTATCGAACTTGCCGCAGCCCGCGTGAAAATGCTTTCGGTGGAGGAAATCCGCGCTAGGCTCGACGACCGGTTCCGGCTGCTGACGGGAGGCAGCAAGACCGCCCTGGCGCGGCAACAGACGCTGCTGGCCACGATCCAGTGGAGCTACGACCATCTTGCGCCCGACCAGCAGCAGCTATTGCAGCGGCTGTCGGTATTTCTCGGTGGCTGGACCCTGAGTGGTGCAGTGCGCGTGGCCGGTGAGTCACCGGACGAGTATGCGATGTTGGACCTCCTCTCGCGTGTGGCCGACCAGTCACTCATTGTCACTCACCGTGTCGAGGGGGGCACGACGCGCTACTCGATGCTGGAAACGGTGCGCCAGTACGCGCGGGACCGGTTGCGCGAGGCCGGCGAGGACGAGACGGCGCGTAATCGCCATCTCGAGTTCTACGTGGCGCTCGCGGAGGAGGCCGAATCGGAGCTTATCGGTCGGGAACAACGCGCGTGGTTTGCACGGATTGACGAGGAGCGCGAAAACCTTCTGGCGGCGTATTCTTGGTGCGATCACGCCGAGGATGGCGCCGGGCTGGGATTGCGGCTGGTCTTCGCGCTACGTGCGTACTTCGTGTATCGCAGCCTGTTGGTGTTGGGACATCGGGTGACGCTAGCGGCACTGACGCGACCTGGGGCACAGGGGCGCAACCTCGCTCGCTGCAGGGCGCTCTGGGCGGCGGCCCAACTCAGTTACTTTATGGGCCGGTACGGGGAGGCAAAAGTGCATGCCGAGATGAGCCTCGCGATCGCCCGCGAGATACGCGATGAGGGAAGTGTGGCTGAGGCTCTCCGGATACTGGGGTACGCCTTTCTCACCCTAGGGAACGGGTCCATGGCGCGAGGGTGTTTGCAGGAGGCGCTGGCACTGTCGCGACAGTTGGGAGAGAAGCGCCGGATCTCCAAAATGCTTAATGGACTCGCTGAGGTGCATCGCGCAGAGGGGGAGCTGGACGACGCAGCGCCGCTGTACGAAGAAGCCTTGGTGCTTAGCCGCGAGCGGGGTGATCAGAACCTAATTGCCATCCTTCTTGTGAACCTCGCAAGCACATCGATCAGCCTCGGGGCGGGCGACCGCGCTCGGGGGATGCTGCGAGAGGGACTTGCTATCGCCAAGGACCTCGGCTCGAAGCGAGCTGGGGTCGCACAATTGGAATGCTCGATCGGGCTTGCGGCATTTTTCGGTGAGTGGCAATTGGCTGCTCGGCTCAACGGGGCATTCGAAGCCCAATCGGAGCAGATGGGTTATCACCGCGAGCCACCGGACGAGGCATTCTTGGCGCCCCTTATCGCACGCGCGCGAGGTGCGCTAGGTGACGCGGCTTTCACCGCCGCCGAGTCTGCGGGCCGCTCACTCTCATATGACAAGGCTATCGCCCAGGTACGCGCGTGGTTGGATGAGGGTTCCTGACTATAGTTGACACCGGGCCCGACGGTCCGCTTTGCCGCGGCGCGCATGGCTGCATGGGGACAACGGCCTGTCGCTAGTCCAGACAAGGTCGCGTCGCTTGGCCAAATCTCGGGGATTCAGGGGTCTGGAGGAGTCGTTTCCCTCCGCACAGCGACGCTTGACGATATGCATAATATATGCATAATAGCGGGGTGGAGATCGAATTCGATCCGTCCAAAGCGAAGTCGAACCTAGCCAAACACCGGGTTAGCTTCGCCCACGCCGAACAAGCACTCCACGATCCATTGGCTATCACGATTGAAGATCCTGACAGCGAAGGCGAGCGCCGGTTTGTGACGCTCGGCATGGATGCGCTTGGACGCGTTCTGATAGTGGTACATACGCCGCGTGGCAATCGAACTCGTCTCATATCGGCACGCAAAGCGAGTCGAAACGAAACGGAGCAATATCATGCGTAAGGAATACGATTTCAGCAAAGGGAAACGAGGCGCAGTTATCCCATCGGCGGGAAAGACGCGCATCACAATCATGCTCGATGACGACGTAATAGAGCACTTCCGAGAAGCCGCTGAGGCTCTTGGTACTGGATATCAAACGATGATCAATTCCGCTCTGAGGGCCGCGATCTCGGACGCGAAAGGCAAGGCGCCGAAAGAAAAGCCGCTTACAGCGTCGACGCTACGCAAGATCCTTCGTGAGGAATTGCAGGCATCCTAGCGTCCGAAGGGGTCTCTTAGCGTGGCCAAATCCGTGGCCAAATTCGGGGATTTCAGGGGTATCCAGGGGCTATTTCCCTCTGCGCTTGCCTTTAGAGCCCTTGGGCGGCGTGGGTTCGAATCCCTCTCTCTCCGCCAGAACTAATTGCGCAATTCAGAGGCGAGAAGGTATACTTTACGCTTCATTGGATGAAGCGCAAATATGGCCGATACGCCTCAGTGGTTGTGGCAGCAGCCGGATTGGCCGAAGTTCGCCTTTGACCTGAAGGCGGTCGCGCCCGTGTTGAGCCGGGCGCGAAGTGCCCAAGGCCGCGTCCTGGGCAAGGCGCAGGCGCTTGGTCTGGCCAACCTAGGTGCTGCACTGGCCGAGATTTGGGTAGAAGAGGCGAGCGCGACGGCCAGGATCGAAGGGGAGAAACTCGATCTGACGGCCGTGCGTTCGTCCGTTGCGCGTCGGCTGGGTATCGCTTCGGCCGGAACGGCTTCACGCTCGGTCGAGGGGCTGATCGACCTTATGGACGACGCGACCCGGCATTGGCGTGAGCCTCTAACGGTGGATCGGCTTTGCGGCTGGCAGGCAGCGCTCTTTCCGACTGGGTTCGCGGGTGTCAAGAAGATCAGGTCTGGCGCGCTGCGCACTCAGTCGACGCCGATGCAAATCGTGAGCGGTCCAATTGGGCGCGAGAAGGTCCACTTCGAGGCGCCGCCATCCAAGCGCCTCCCGCGCGAGCTGCGGGAATTTCTGGACTGGTTCCAAAGCTCGCGGGACAGTCCTGTAGACGGTCTTCTCCGCGCAGGGACCGCGCATCTGTGGTTCGAAACGTTGGATCCGTTCGAGGATGGCAACGGCCGCGTCGGGCGCGCGATCATCGACCTGGCATTGGCGCAGGACGCCAAACTGGATCAACGGCTCTACAGCGTTTCGCGCCGTTTGGCTGAGCACCGCAGTGACTATTACGCGGAACTGGAGGCTGCCTCCCGCGGCGGTCTCGACATCACGAGGTGGCTCGCATGGTTCGTGGGGCAGTTTGAGGAGGCGTGTCGCGCTTCTGAGGCGGTTATCGATCTTTCGTTGGCCAAGGCGCGCTTTTGGTTGCAACACGGACAAGCCCCGCTAAACGAGCGACAGCGGAAGGCAGTCAACCGAATCTTGGATGCCGGACCAGGTGGATTTGAGGGCGGGATGAGTACGGATAAATATGGGAATCTTGTTCGCGTCTCACGCGCAACCGCCTATCGCGATCTTGAGGAGCTTGTCCGGCATGGACTCCTCACCCAAGCTGGAGTGGGCCGGGGCACAAGATATTTTGCAGCGATGGAAGGCTGGGAAGCGGGGGCGGCAACACGTCGCGCTGGAACCTAGCGCGGGTCCTGCCTCGATGACCACAGTACCGAATCAGCAAGAAAAGCAGGTGAGGGTCGTGACCGGTCTCGGGTTTGCGGCACCCGGTTGGCAGCTATCATCCTGTGGCGGTTTTTTGAGGCAAATCGCAGGACCCGTTAGGGTCTCATAGGGGACTTTGCCCCTGAGCGCAGGTGCATGCCCGGACCGAGTAGTGTTCGAATCCCTCTCTCCGCCAAAAGCCGTTTCAAACCCGTTCAAATGTGCTCGCTCGAATCATCGACCGGAAAAGATAGTTTGTCGCTTAGTCAACGGGGTTAACGATTCTGGGTAACGATCAGAACTCTGCCGAGGCACACTAATTTTCAGTATATGGCATAATAAGCCATATGGCACGTAAAGCCACACGGGCGACGTTGCTGTTCCATGAAAAGGTAGTACGAGCCGACGGCACTATTATCGAGTTGATCATCTGGCGCTTGCCGCGGGCGACGCCAGACCGCAGCCACGGACTGAAGTATCGCTTGTATTGCGGGCGCGGCGGAAAATGCCTCGTGCGTTACGACAACGAGTCCGGGAAGGGCGATCACCGGCACGTCGAGGAACGCGAAGAGCCTTACCGATTCATCTCGGTGGCAAAACTACGACGCGATTTCGAAACGGATATTCGGAACTATGGAGGCGGCAATGAAGAGGAAGATTGAGGTTACGGTCGGCGACCTTTCAGGGGCGCTGGATCGATTCGAACAGGCGTGGCAACAAGGTGTAGCTGGAACTTCCCGAAGAGGTGAGGTACGGCTGACGTTCGAGAACCTGCCGGTATTACTCAAGAACCTCACGCCTGCGCGCTGGAAACTACTCGAAGCGGTGAAGCGGTCGGGTCCCATGTCTATCAACGAGCTCGCGCGGCTGCTTGGACGCAACTACAAGAACGTGCACACGGACGTGACCAGACTCGTTGAGCTGGGGTTAATCGAACGGGCTCCGAATCAGCGTATCGCAGTTGCATGGGACACGATCACGGCAGAGATGAAATTGGCCGCCTGAGCAGACGCTACGGGTATCCAAGGGGGTATCAGACCCGGAAATGCGGAATTCTCGAGGCAATGTAGCTCCCTCTCTCTCCGCCAGGTAAGTATATTGATTCTGTTTCGTTTTCCAAAAAATGCGGGCTTCGCGTGGCGGAATCCGAGGTTCAGCTTCTCGCGTTCGCGCGATTTATCCGCGCCGTCGGAGCGTGATGGCGACATTTCCACCCGCCAAACGCTCTCCCATGATGCCGGAGCCGACGATAACCGCGAGCAGAAGCGCAGTGCCCAACGCTTCAGCGGCGAGGCAACGCGAAAGCCTGATTGGGTGATGACCTCGGCCACCGCGGCGAAGCTGCTCATGGTGTCCTCCTCGTCGACCAGGAAGGCCGAGTAGATCGCCGAGTTGGCGTCATCGAGGGTCACGATCAGATCATGCTGCTGTCCGGGCAGCCATTCGTGGCGCGAGCCGTCCTGGTGCAACATCATTCCTGGCAGTGGTTTGCGCTCGCGCTTGCGCCGGTGTGCACCGCGCCGCTTCGCCTTGGCCACCACCCCCTCGCGCTGCAGCGCCAGGCGCACGAAGTTGTAGGATCGGGCGCCCTTTTGCTCACAGTATTTGCTGTAGAAATGCTTCACCGACCAACCCACATAACGGTCGCGATACTGATTCACCAGGCACAGCACTTCATCGACCGGCGCGCGTCGGCTCGATACCTGCCCCAGGCGCAGATCGATCAGCCCGTCCAGGCCCTCGCTTTCGTAGCGGCCGCACTGGCGCCGAAACTGCCGTTCCGACACGCTCAGCAAATCGGCCGCCTCCTGCTGCGTGAGCAAGATAAAAGAGAGAACGCTCGCCCGGCCCAAGGTCCACCTCCTTCCCAGGAGGCAGACCTTAAACCGGACATTTCAAGTGTTACCTAGACCGGACATTCCTCATGTTACTAACATTAGCAACTCCGCATCTTGTAACCCGCAACGTTATGGGTTACAATTGAAGCCGTGATTCGAAGCTTTAAACACAAGGGTTTGGCGCGCTTCTTTGAGACAGGGGCCAAATCCGGGATCCAAGCTCAGCATGCTGAACGATTGCGTTTGATATTGGGCCGACTGAATGCGGCGGCAGCGCCTAAAGACATGGGACTTCCCGGGCTTCGCCTGCATCCACTCAAGGGTTCCCGAAAGGGAACCTGGGCGGTCTGGGTTAGCGGCAACTGGCGTATAACATTCAAATTTGAAGGAGCCGACGCAGAGATCGTCGACTACGAAGACTATCACTGAGAGACACTACCATGCGTATGCACAATCCCCCTCATCCGGGAGAAATTCTGAAGTCGCTATGTCTTGAGCCGCTGGGGCTTACGGTCACTGACGCTGCCGAGGCGCTTGGAGTAAGTCGTAAGACCCTTTCTTCGATTTTGAATGGTCGGGCCGGAATCAGCCCAGAAATGGCCGTACGGCTGTCGATTGCTTTTGATACCACGGCTGAGAGCTGGCTAAATCAGCAAACGCAATTCGACCTTTGGCGTGCTGAGCAAAGGCGCAAGAAGCTAAACGTCACGCGTCTTGCTGCCTAAGATCCCGGAGGTTGAAAGGACTGATTTGCGCTGTTGACAACGAGTGAACGAATCGCGGGCAAGACGTGGCGGAATCCGTGGCGAAATTCTGCGGTTTCAGGCTCGGATACAAGGGCCGGATGACTGGACACGGCTTCATGGCGCCCCACTCGATACCGGTTGCAAACTCGTTAACCGTCGCAAGACCGACGGCTTAACTCAACACGGCGGTAGGGTGATCCATCCATCCGTACCTAGAAGTTGACAATGTCTCTGAGGTCGCTCATGATGTAGATACATGTAGATACATCGGAGTCATGCAATGACGGCCAAAGGTCCACGTTTGAAGCTGACGGTATCAAAGTGGGGCAATAGCCTCGCCGTGCGCCTGCCGGCTAAGTCGGCCAGAGAGCTCGGTGTTGGCGAAGGCGATACCCTCATTGCCGAAGTCGCCACCGGCGGGCGGCTCGTCCTCGCCCCCGAGGGCAGTGCCATCACGAGCGATGACATGCGCCGGCTGCGCCAATTTGTCCGCCGACAGAAGGAAACAGCGCGCGTAGTCGCGGATATGCGCCGCGACGGGCGGTATTAATGGTCTACGTCGATACGAGCGCGCTCGTTCCGATGTTCATTCGCGAACCGAATAGCGACGCCGTCATCGACTGGCTTGAGTCCTCGGGCGAGCGTGTCGCGATCAGCGAGTGGACCTTGGTCGAATTCGCCTCGGCCGCCGCGATCAAACGACGGTCAGCCCAGGCGACAGCGAACCTCGTGAAACGGGCGTCCAAGCGGATGTACGAATTCGTGCAAGAGCATTGTACGGTCCTCATTCCGGGACGAGAGAACTTCCGCCGCGCCGCCGAACTGGCGGGCGATCACAGGTTGAAACTGAGAGCGGGCGACGCGCTTCATCTTGCCATCGCCGAGAGCTTGAATGCAGAGGTGATCCTCTGCCTTGACCACGTAATGATCGAAAGTGCCAAGTCGCTCGGAATGAATGTTGCGAGGGTTTGAATCTTATTCGATGACCCGGTCAGCGCGCAGGAGCAGCCGTTCCCGCGGAAGCAACTGCGGTCTGGCGGCAATCGCGCGCCAGGTGGCGGCCAATGCGCCAGAGACGACGCGCGATCTCGCCCGTACCTTGCGCATCAAGCGCGCCGAGCTCCAGCCGGTACTGGAACGGGACAGCAGGAAACAGGCGGAAAGCTATGCCTCCGCCGAATTCCACAAACGCATAGCCAGTTATTTTGCCTGATCACTACGACGCCGCCTGAGGCGATCACGTGCATCGAAGACAACAAGGCGATCGTGCGCGCGTACTTTCTATCAGACGCGCCCGCTCGAACTCGGTCTCTCTCAATGAACACGCAGGGCGAATATCTTACGAACTGCCACCGATAGAATTGATGCTGCGCTAGACGCAGCGCTGGACATGACGTTTCCCGCGAGCGATCCAGTCGCGCTATTCATGGTCGGTTCGGGCGGCCGGTCTGTCGCTCCCGGCCGAGGCAGTCCCGCAATGGCATCTGAACCAGAGCCAAACGCCTGCTGTCACATAGACAAGTCCAGCGAGATTAAGCCAATCGTGTAATTGAAGTAGTGCCCTCTGGCGCTTCGCGCTACATGCGGCTGAAAAGCACCGGTAGCCTCCGAGGGATGGTCAGTACGGCCGCGACCTCACTGTATCTGGTTGATGAACTGATTCGTCGGCGCATACGTCGCTCGAATCAATCGAGGAAAGACAATGACGACTCCACATCATGAGACCCGCAAACCGCGTCAAGAACACTCTGTTCCATGGTTCTGGCCTTTCGCCGCCGCGATCGAATTCGGTGAGGAAGGGATGCAGCTATTTCAGAATAACATCAAATTTATTGCGGAGGCGCAACTGATCAATGCGCCGCCGCCGCCCGAGTGGGCCACGCCAAATCGGATCGATCTCGATGTCGATACGATGCGCCTGCGAGATTTCTCCACCCAGCGATCGAGTGCAAGTGCAACTCCCGTCTTGATCGATCCGCCCTATGCGGGTCACGACGCATCCATCGCCGACTACGCCAAGGGACAGAGTCTCGTCGAAACGCTTCGCTCAGCCGGACATGACCGTATCCTGGTGATGGACTGGAAAAGCGCCACTACTGAGATGAAAAATTATGATATCGACACGTACCTGGCCGAGATCAACGTTGTCGTCGATGATCTCCAAACCCCAGTGCATCTCGTCGGATTGTGCCAAGGAGGGTGGATGTCTGCGATGTACGCATCCAGGTTCCCAGGCAGGGTACGCAGCCTCGTCTTAGCGGGGGCGCCAATCGACACCAACGCCGGCAATGGCCCGATCAAGAAAATGGCTCACCAGCTGCCGATGAGCGCGTACCGCAACCTTGTCGCTGCGGGGGGCGGACTATTGCTAGGCAAGGTCATGCTTGCCGGCTGGAAGAACATGCATCCGGAAGAGCAGTATCTCAAGAAATACATCGATCTCTATGAGCACATCGCGGACAAGTGCTACATTGCCCGTAGCGAACGCTTCGAGCGATGGTATGAGAACGCCATTGATCTGCCGGGTCGTTACTATCTGCAAGCAATTGAGGAATTGTTCAAGGCGAATCGCTTTGCCAAGGGCGAGTTCATCGGCCTCGGGCGAAAACTGGCGCTGAAGGACATCAAGATACCGCTCTACCTGCTTGCTGGCGACGCAGACGACATTACGACCAAGGAGCAGGTATTCGAGGCCGAGCATCTGGTCGGCACGCCGCATTCCGCCATCGTCAAGAAATTGGCGCCGGGGGGCCATATCGGTCTGTTCATGGGTACAAAGACATTAGCTGGAATTTGGCCGGAGATCGGTCATTGGATGAAGAGCCAAACGTCGGGTTGAGGAGGGGTGGTCCGAACAATCGCCTATGACACGAGTGAGATCTATCGAGCCATACTGGCGCTCACGGGCCTGGGTCCGCCCGGCACGGTGGCCTGACAGGACGGTCCAGACTTGAATGAAGCCAACCAGTTTGGCCGCGAAGACTCCACCAGCGCTTGTGGGCAGCGTCGAAGTGCGGCCGGTCAGGAAATTGTCCGTTTGAAGGCGCGCCTGCGTGGGGTCAATATAGCCAAAAAAATATACGACGGTTCTGTCGAATCCGCCGTCCCTTGATCGACTAGTAAGTAGAGCCTGGGTTTAGCCGGTCCCAACCTACCGGGTGCCCGTCTCCAACTCGAAACCTAACGGAGATCTAACGATGCGATTTATGATGATAGTCAAGCACGCCGAGAAGCAGGGCCCTCCGCCGCAGCAGCTGATGGACGCCATTACGAAGCTTGTCGAAGAGGAGGCCAAAGCGGGCGCGATGATCGGGAACGGCGGTCTCGGGCCAACTGCGCAAGGCGCCCGCGTCCGGCTCTCCGGTGGGAAGGTGACCGTGACCGACGGGCCTTTCATCGAGACCAAGGAGGTCATCGGCGGCTATGCGCAGTTTGAGTTGAAATCGAAGGATGAAGCGGTGAAATCGGCGGTCCGCTTTATGGAACTCCACAAGAAATACTGGCCCGGCTGGGAGGGCGAAACCGAGGTACGTCAGATGTTCGATCCGGAAAACTGCGCTCCCAAGGTATTGGAGCCGTCACGAGCGGCGGCTGACTAGCAAACAATCGACGGAGATTTCACAATGCGCTTCATGGTTATTGTCAAAGCTACGAAGGACTCCGAGGCGGGCGCTCTTCCGGATGAAAAACTCCTTGCCGAGATGGGGAAGTACAACGAAGAGCTGGTGAAGGCCGGCGTGATGCTTGCGGGTGAAGGGCTCCAGCCGAGTTCAAAGGGGGCGCGTGTCAGGTTTTTCGGGACGAAACGAACGGTGATTGACGGTCCGTTCGCCGAGACGAAGGAACTGATCGCCGGCTTCTGGATTTGGCGGGTGAAGTCGATGGAGGAGGCGATCGACTGGGTCAAGCGCTGCCCAAACCCCTTCCCGGGCGAGTCAGAGCTCGAGATTCGACAAGTATTCGAGGCGGAGGACTTTGGTGCCGAATTCACGCCCGAGCTAAGAGAGCAGGAGGAGCGCCTTCGCGCGCAAATGGCCACTTCGAAGTAACGTGATGCAGGACCAGATTCTTGCTGTACAGACACGAACCGATAACATTGTGTTCGCCAGCTTGCAGCGCGACGCGAATGCGGAGGGTTGGAGCGGATCCAGTGTTCGCCAGAAGGCAGACCTCCCACGAGGGCTCGGCTGTACTGGTCTACGGCGGTTTTCCAGGATCACGGCTTCGCGTCAAGCTGCATCGAGAAGCGTCGGACTAGGTTATCGAGCGAGGCATTGTTGCCTGTTTCGTGGTTCTTGACCATATCCTCGCCGACGAACGACGTAATTTGGGCCGTGCTCTTGAGCCTGGTCCATGCACCGTCCGGGGTAAGCTCGAGGGTGGTGAGCGACACACATAGATGTCTTCCGCCCATGACGATCGCTTCGCTCGCCACAATGCGGCGATTGTCGACGATGTCCAGGTACCGGGTCGTACGGTGAATATTCGGATCGGCCTTGGACCCGCAGCGGAAACAATCCTGTCCGCCCTCGCGAAAATCTGCCTTGTCATAAATCACCACCGTGGTGTCCGAGGGCGCGCCCCATTCCGCTCGAGCCTTCGGATCCGCAAATGCGGCAAAGACCTCTTCAGCCGGGGCCGGAATCTCGCGCTCAAAGACCAGGGTCGCGTGAGATGTCACTGCTGTACTCCTCATAGTTTGCCAGGGAGGGCGTGTCCGACGGAGAGCCGGGGCAATTTGCGCCGCCTACCCACTGGTCGATTGGTGAAGAACGATTTCGACACCCTCGGATTGCTTTTCCAGGTCGATGTTGCGGAGTCAGGAAATCGGCCTACGCGAGCCTGAGCGCGATGGAATTCTTGATCGGGAAGCTTCGTCCCACGATGCTGTGGGGGGCGATCGGTAGTCGGTCGTCGCCGCGCCCCAATTAGCTCCATTGCGGACAGTCGGCTTTATCGTTACCCTCTCCTTTGGTGCAAGGGCACTGCACCTTTTGCCAAATTGCACCACGCCCCGGTCCTTGTGACGATACCCGGCAAAAGGCAGCCCAGTTTGTCATCCTGGCGTAATACTGGAGCGACTTATCCATTTCGAACGGTGGGAGTTCACATGAACTTGCTGTCCAAATTCTGGATTGCACTGGTTGGGGCGACAGTCGGGATATTTCTACTCGCGGCCACGCTGATCGTCGCACCGGCGGCAGCGCAAGTGGTCACCGGCGTTCCGGGTTCGCCGAGCGCGACCACGACCCTTGACGGCAAGCAGCTTCCGCCACCGCCCTCGAAGTTCGGTGGCGTCATCAAGGAGGAAGCCAAGGACTCCAAGCCTTGGTGGCCGCCGCGCGTTGTCCCACCGAAGGGCGCGCCGAACGTATTGCTTATCATGACCGACGACCAGGGCTATGGCGTGTCGGGCACCTTCGGTGGCGTAATCCCGACTCCCGCGATGGACCGTATCGCCAAAGCTGGGCTGCGCTACACGCAGTTCCATTCCACGGCGCTGTGCTCGCCGACACGCGCGGCGCTCATTACGGGTCGCAACCATCACTCAGTTGGCTTCGGCGTGATCGGCGAATTGTCGACCGGCTTCCCTGGCTACGACTCCATCATCGGCCCTGAAAACGCCACCGTCGGCGAGATCCTCAAGGAAAACGGCTATGCCACCTCGTGGTTCGGCAAGAATCACAACACGCCGGGCTTCCAATACAGCATCGCCGGGCCTTTCGACCAATGGCCGAGCGGGATGGGGTTCGACTATTTCTACGGCTTCATGGGCGGCGAGACCGACCAGTGGACCCCGTACCTGTTCCGCGATCACACGCAAATCTTTCCGTGGATCGGCAAGCCCGGGTACAACCTCACCACCGATCTCGCGGATGAGGCCATCAAGTACATGAGTTCTCTCAATGCGGCCGCACCGGACAAGCCGTTCTTTGTCTACTACGTACCCGGTGGCACACACTCGCCGCACCAGCCGACCAAGGAATGGATCGAGAAGTTCAAAGGCAAGTTCGACATGGGCTATGAAAAGTTGCGCGAGCAGATCTTCGCCAACCAGAAGCGGCTCGGTGTGATCCCCGCGGGTACCCAGCTCACTCCGTGGCCAGAAGGACAGGCCGCGTATGGCGGTGCCAAGCTGCCCCGGTGGGATTCGCTTTCGTTGGTGCAAAAGAAACTCTATGCACGGCAGGCGGAGGTCTTCGCCGCCTATGCAGCCTATACCGACCATGAGATCGGCCGGGTCATCCAGGCGGTCCAGGACATGGGCAAGCTCGACAACACGCTGATCATCTACATCAGCGGCGACAATGGCACCAGCGCTGAAGGCACGGAGCAGGGAACGCCGAATCAGATGACCGCGTACAACGGCATATTGACGCTCCCCGAGGTCGAGCAAATGCTCTATTATGAATCCTGGGGCTCGGACAAGACTTACCCGCACATGGCGGTGCAATGGTCGTGGGCGTTCGATACCCCGTTCAAGTGGACCAAGCAGGTGGCGTCGCATTTCGGGGGCACGCGACAGGGAATGGTGGTCGCGTGGCCCGGTCACATCAAGGACGCTGGCGGCATCCGCTCCCAATTCCATCACATGATTGACATCGTGCCGACGATCCTCGAAGTCGCAGGCATCCCGGCTCCCACGACAATCAACGGCATTGCGCAACGGCCCATCGAGGGTGTGAGCATGGTCTACACGTTCGACAAGGCCAATGCCAATGCGCCGTCGAAGCGCGAGACGCAGTATTTCGAGATGGTCGGCAATCGCGCGATCTACCACGACGGTTGGATTGCGGCGACGACGCCGCCCGCCCCGTCGTGGCTACTGGGAACGGGCAAGCTGACTCCGATGAGCGACTACAAGTGGGAGCTATACAACATCAGCGAGGACTTCTCGGAATACAACGACCTTGCCGCGAAGATGCCGGACAAGCTCAAGGAAATGCAGGCGCTGTTCCTCACGGAAGCGGCAAAATATAACGTTCTCCCCCTGGATAACACGGGCTTCGTGCGCTTGCTCACACCACGCCCAAGCGCGGTCGCGGGGCGAACGGTGTTCACCTACACGGGCGAGAACGTGGGCATCCCGGTTGGCAACGCGCCGAGCATTCTGGACAGGGACTACACGATCACCGCCGAAGTAACCGTCCCCAAAGGCGGTGCGGAAGGAATGATCGTGACGCTGGGCGGTCATTTTGGCGGCTATGGTCTGTACCTCCTCAAAGGCAAGCCGGTCTTCGTCTACAATCTGCTCAATCTTAAACGCTACCGCTGGGAGGGTGGCGTAGGCGGAGCCGATTGGCTGGGTGGTTCGCTCAAGCCCGGCAAGCACACGATTGCGTTCGACTTCAAGTATGACGGCCCCGGTCCCGGCAAAGGCGGGACGGGCGTGCTATCGGTCGATGGCAAGGCGTTGTCCCGCCAGACGGTTGAACACACAATTCCGCTGCTCATGTCCATCGACGAGACCTTCGACGTGGGCGCTGATACCCGCACGCCGGTGGATGACAGCTACAAGGTGCCATTCCGCTTCACCGGCACAATTAACAAGCTGACCTTCGACCTCGGGAAGGAACAGTTGACGGCCGAGCAAGCGCCAGGAGATGCAAAAGGCCCTCGCTCGAGCGCACGACTAGAGCGGTCGAGCAGCGAAGGAGCGGGGCCCGTTCCATGTGACGCCCCTGCTGATTCCGTGCGATATGGCGATCACAATGTTGGAGCAATCATACAACCGGCGGAAGACCATCGCCTTCGCGGCGATCGTCGAAGTCGGCACCGGGCTTGCCCTGATGGTCGATCCTGCCATCGTCGCGGCCCTGCTGCTCGGCGCGGATCTGCCCGCTGTGGGGGCGGTGCTGGCCCGATGTTTCGGTATTGCGCTCATCGCGCTCGGACTCGCGTGTTGGCCGAAACCACAGCGTGCCGAGCACAACTCACCGGCCTTTCGGGCAATGCTTACTTACAACTCGGCGATCGCACTGTACCTCGCCTATCTGGGCACGCTCGGACATCTACGAGGCGTTCTGTTGTGGCCGGCCGTTGCGCTTCATGCCGTGGTGGCGTTGTTGCTAATGTGGACGTGGCGACGGTGAGCGACGAACTACCAAGCACACGCCCGCTGATACAGGGCAAGCAAGCTGACTCCCGGCGCTACGCCCGGCGTCAAAGTGGTTTGCGCTCGCGCTGACCGGCCAAGACGCGTGAGATGTTGCTGCGTTTGCGGTACATACAGATGCGGCCGCAAGCGGTGACGACGAGGTCGCGATCGTGCAACGCGTAAGTGAGGTCGGGCAGCCCACCATAGGGTTTTGGCGAGGACGAATACATTTCGGCCGGGGTCTTCATGGCCAGGGCTTCGGAGAAATCCGACGGTCCGCTATGGAGGGTCGATCTGAGGCTGTCGACGAAGAGGCGTCTGTCGGCTACGAGCGGACACCCAATTTGACGCACCGAAGCCGACCCTTGCTCTCCAGAGGAATTGCTCTGAAAGACAGATTCATAAAGAATCATCGTCACCTTGGGCGAGAATGCCGGAAACAGGGAAGTTGGAGGCGATATGCCTGTATATGCTTGTCGAGAGAAGCAACGTCATCCGGTACCGCTACGTGGTGCTCTTGGGAAATGTCCTTGTTCGTATAGTCTCATGCGTCAATTTAGCTGCCCAATAGCGGCCTTTGGCGACGGTCTGTAGCGGATCAATCTTAGCCGGTCGGGCATGTTCGAATCGGTTCAGAAACGCGCCGCGGCAATTGCGCGCGACGGACGCAAGGTGCGGCGCCTCGTCGTCAGTTGCAAGAGGTTGCTCTCGGAGCGGGGTGAGGCGGCTGGCGTCTCGTTGGCCAGGATCACGCTGGATCTGTACCGGGAACTGGACAAAAAGGACCAGGCGCGATTCTTCGCGGCGCTGCTTGCCGAGTTCTCGCCGGATCCAAAGCAGGTGCTCGAGGCGTCGAAGACGTATGCCACGCAACCGTCGGCCGCCAACCTGGCTCGCCTTAGCATCGCCGCTGAGCCACCACGCCAGGAGCTGCTGCGTCGGCTGAATCGGGCGTCGGGAGGTACCGTCACGATTCTGCACATGCGCGAGCGGCTGCTGGAGCTAAAACAAGAGCAGCGCGAATTAGACGCCGTCGATTGGGACCTTCGTCACCTGCTGTCCTCGTGGTTCAACCCCGGCTTCCTGCAGATCGTTCGCGTGGATTGGCATACGCCAGCCTACCTGCTGGAGCAGATCATCGTGCACGAGGCGGTGCACGAGATTCGGAGTTGGGCCGACCTGCGCCGACGGCTTGAGATTGACGGTCGTTGCTTCGCCTTCTTCCACCCTGCTCTGCCTGATGAACCACTGATTTTCGTCGAGGTGGCACTCATGGACCAGATGGCCGACGCGGTGCCGCCATTACTCGACGCGCAATCGAGTTCGAATGATCCGGCCCGGGCGACAACAGCGGTTTTCTACTCAATCAGCAACTGCCAACCGGGCCTTCGCGGCGTGTCGCTCGGCAACTTTCTTATCAAGAACGTGGTTGACGTGCTATCGAAGGAGTTTCCGCGGCTCAAGGTGTTTTGCACACTGTCACCGATCCCGGGTTTCGTCGCCTGGCTCAGCACGAGGCTCAAGGGGACCTACGCCAATCCGTCCACGCCACTTGCGCAGGCACTGAGGGCGGTAAGCGCGGTGCTTGGCACCGACCTCGTCAAGATAGCCAGCGACCTCGATGGCGCCGTCGACCTCCTGGCGCCGCTGAAGGAGCCGTTGACGCAGCTGTGCGCCACCTACTTGCTGCATCGAGTCGACGGGAGCGAGCCGGCACAGGATCCGGTGGCAAGGTTTCACCTCAACAATGGCGCTAAGCTCGAGCGCATCAACTGGCTAGCGGACACGTCCAAGAGGGGCCTGCAGGAGTCGCTCGGCCTGATGGTCAATTATTTGTACGAGCGCCGGGCAATCGAGGGCAATCACGAGAAGTTCGTCCGCGGCGAAATCGTTGCTTCGCGACGCGTACGCGGTCTGACGTTGCGCAATTGACATTCCCGCCCACGAATTTGTGATCGCGTCCGGTTGCCTTTGCGCAGACCTCCGATTGACGACGTTCCTCGAGCTCACGCGGAGGCGGTTCACCCAAGCTGCTGACACTTTAGCTGCAGTCGGGGAGAGCCCTGCTCAGGGCTCGATCGTGCGCGCTCTGCGCAATACTTCGGTCGAGCAATGCATCAAGCAGAGACGGACACCTTGGGAATGTGTCGCGGCCGATGGACCGTGGTACCCGACTCGTAGGGGCCCGGATCGAGCCCCGCAGGGGGTGGCTCATGCCGGGCATCAAAACACCTATCGCACGCGTTGACGCACGACCGATTTCATTCCGGGACCACGGTTGCTCCAGACCGTTTACTGAGCCGATCAGCAATCAGGGTTTTTGGCGCTGCTCCTTGAGCACGGCAAGAACGCGATCGGCCGACATGGGAAGCTGCCGTATCCTAGTGCCGGTGAGCGATGCAAACGCGTTGGCAATCGCCGGTGCAACAAGCGGCGTGGCCATTTGGCCCGCTCCGGTCGGGTGGTTATCCGTGGAAAGGACTTCCACGTGGAGTTCTGGAATGTCCAGCATCCGCATCACGCGGTAGTCATAAAAATTGGACTGCTGCACGACGCCGTCGACCATCGTGATGCGCTCAGAAAGAGCCAGCCCAAGGCCGTAAATGATTGAACCTTCGGTCTGCGCCGCAACGTTGTCCGGTTGAACGGCTCGCCCGGGATCGATGGCTGTCCAGATCCGGTGCACCTTTATCGCGCCGGACTCGCGGTCGACCGAAATTTCGGCAACGCTCGCGACCTGGCTGCCGGTATATTCCACGTAAGAGACTCCGAGCGCCTTCCCGTCGCGCCGCGCACCCCAGTTGGCCATTTTCGCGACGGTCTCCAGTACCTTGCGACCGCGCGGGCTGTCCTTGAGCAACGCGAGGCGAAAAGTGATCGGGTCCTTGCCGACCTTGGCGGCCACTTCGTCGACGAAAGCCTCGATGGCATATTTGTTGGGGCCGAAGCCGATGGCGCGCAAGGGGGATGTGCGTATGCCCGTGTCCTGCGGGATCTCTTCGCTGAGCCGGTTGGGTATGTCATAGGTCTTGAGCTCCGCACCGCCCATGCCGATGAAGTCCCTGCGGCCCGCCTTTTCGAACCGAACCGGGTCCACAAACGCCGTCACCACATCGGTCGCGACCCGATGATGCCAGGCCACCAATCGCCCTTGGGAGTCGATGCCCGCACGCAAGTAGTCGACATTCATCGGCCGAAAACGGCCGTTGTGAACGTCGTCTTCGCGCGTCCAGATAACTTTCACTGGTTTCTTGATGGCGTTCGAGAGCAACACGGAGTCGACCAGGAATTCTTCGTCACGATGGCCTCGGCGGCCAAAACCACCGCCCAGGAGCATGCTGTGCAGTTTGACCCGGTCGGGCGAAATCCGCAGAGCCTTCGCCGCAGCGCCCACTGCCATAGTCTGTCCCTGGGTGCCGCACCAGATTTCCACTGATCCGTCATCGTCTGCCACGGAAGCCACGCTGTTGAGCGGCTCCATCTGGGCGTGGTAGGCGAAATCGGTCGTGTACTCCGCTTCGAGAACCGTCACGGCGGCCTTGAGCCCCTGAGTGGCGTCCCCAACGCTTTCCCAAAGCAGGCCCTTTTTGCCAGTGTCCCGCGCCGCGGCTGAAAACGTTGCCTTCTGTTTCTCGCTGTCAAAACCCCACGCCTTGCCTTCTCTCACCCATTCGACTTTGAGGGCTTTTTTCGCCTTGAAAGCAGCATACGGCGCCGTGGCGATGACGGCCACGCCATAGGGCAACGGCACGATCTTCAACACGCCGGGAACGTTGCGCGCCTCGTCGTCGACCACCGTGCCGGGCCGGCTGCCTTCCACCGGGGCGCGCAGCACCGCCGCATAGACCATCCCAGGCACCTGCACGTCGATGCTGTACTGGGCTGTGCCGTTGACCTTCTGAGGGAGCTCGACCCGCATCACGTCCCGGCCGATGAGACGAAACTGCTCCGGCCTCTTCAAGTCCTCCGGCTTGATCGTAGGAGCCTGTACCGGAATCCGCGCGCTTGCGGCGATCTCTCCGTAGGACAGGCGCCGCCCCGTTGGCTGGTGCACGACCACGCTCGGCTCGGTGGTCAATTCCGTAAGCTCGACGCTCCACTGCCTGGCCGCGTTTTGCAGCAGGACGCGGCGGACCTGGGCGCCGAAGGTGCGCAGTTCCGTGTAGTACGCGGTAACTGCCGTGCTGCCCGCGGTGTACATCATGCCGAATGCCGGATTCGCGTAGAGTGCATCGTTGGGCGGCGCCGGAACGCAACGCACCTTGGCCCAATCGGCGTCCAACTCTTCAGCCAGGATAAGGGGTAGCGAGGTCAATGACCCCTGACCCATCTCCACCGCCGGGGACATAATGCTGATGGTGCCGTCGGTGGAAATGGTGACCCACGGCGACATCTCGGTACTCGCCGGGCCGGTCTGGCCGCCGCTCGTCGCTGCCGAACCCTGTGCCCCTATGCGGTCCGCCGCCGCCAAGGCCACGCCGAAGGTCAGCCCGGCAGCTCCGACCATGAAACGCCGCCTGGCAAAAGACTCGGGCGGCCGCGTGCTCAATTGTGCGTGTGTCATCGCTCAGCCCTCCTGCGCGGCGCGCTCGATCGCTCGAACGATCCGGACATAGGTGCCGCAGCGGCAGATGTTCGTTGCCATAAAGGCAACGATCTCTTCTCGCGATGGCTTGGGATTTTCCTTCAGCAATCCCGCAGCACGCATGATCTGACCCGACTGACAGTAGCCGCATTGCGGTACGCGCTCGGCGATCCACGCCTTTTGCAGCGGGTGGCTGCTGTCCGGGGAGAGGCCTTCGATGGTCGTAACGCTTCGCCCTTGCATGGCCCCTATCTGATTCAAGCACGCATAGGTAGGACTGCCATCGATATGGACCGTGCAGGCCCCGCACTGACCGACTCCGCAGCCGAATTTTGTTCCGGTAAGCTTAAGTTCCTCACGCAAAACCCATAGCAGCGGTGTGTCCTCGAGCGCATTGATGGTCCGCATCCGGCCGTTCACGGTTAATGTCACGTTCTTGAGTGCCATTGGGACCTCCCCTCGTCAGAACCGGTTAAGGTGGGGGCCGCCGGAGTGTCGATGAAAGCATTGGCGCCGACATGGTCTGCGCCGGCGCGTCATCCATCGGTCCGTGGCCCCGTGATGATAACGCCCTGGAGGTTCGTTGCAACCGTTACAAGCGCGCTTTCTCCCGGTAGGGACCCTGATCGTCGGTTTCTCGAGCGACGGCTAGCCGAGTCGCCCGACGAACATAACCTTGGGGCACGGTCGGATCGAAGAGGGTGAAAGAGAGCTTTTGCGCTCATGGACCGGCGGGCGTTTGTCGCAGGTTACGCGATATTCGCGCTACCACCTGCTGGCGAGCCGCAGCCGGCCGGAAAAGCGTACCGCCTCGGCACTCTTGTGAATACACGCGACGTTCTGCGTACATCATCGATGGAACGCCGCACCTGCACGTCCTGGCCGCTTACGTTTTGGCGCACTCAGGAGGCACATTCAAGAAGTTATTGCGCGAAACTCCGCTCTGATAGAATCCTGCGCTGTAGCAAACAAGACCGGGGTGCGGGCGACAAAGGTACTGTGAGCTGGTCCAACGCCGTGTCTGCCTGCGATAGCGGGCGACGCAGAGTGTGGGGAAGTGAACAGCGGTGGGTGGTCTAACTTGATGAGGAGCAAGAGATGAGCAAACGAGTCTATCGATACGCCGTCATCGCTGGGTTGGTGATCGCCGGCGGAGTTGCTGCCCAAGGCATGATCCTGGACATGGTGGCCAACAAAGTGATCCAAAAATATCAGAGCGCGAGCTGCGAGCAGTTGTGGGTACAAAAGGGCCAGCCCAAGTCGCCGGAGGAGCAAAAGGCCGTGCAATTCCTGCACAACGATCCGCAGGCGCGCCAGGCCTTCTTCAACAAGGTCTCCGCTCCGATCGTCAACAAGATGTTCGAATGCGGAATGATCCCGTGAGTCTCGCCTTCGGGATTGCTCGATTGACGTGCTTTCGGAGGCGGCGATGATTCGCACCCAATTCCTCAGGGGCGCGCTGCTGCTCGCGGTCGGCGTGCTGTTGGCCGCCAGCAGCGCGGGTCAAGCATCAGCGCAACCGGCACCCAAAAAGACCGCCAAGAAACCCGTCGCGCCAGCCGCCCAGATGGGGCTCGAGCCACGCGCCATCGACATCCTCAAGGCGGCGAGCGCACGGCTGGCTGCCGCCAAGACGATGTCGTTTACCGCCATCGTCTCCTACGAGAGCCCGAGCCGCTTGGGTCCTCCGCTCATCTACTCCACCAAGTCGGAGGTGACGCTGCGGCGGCCGGATAAGCTCAAGGTCATCACGCTCGGTGACGGCCCACCCTCGGAGTTTTACTACGACGGCAAGACGATGATGGCCTTCGCTCCGACGGAGAACCTGGTCGCCGTCGCCGACGCGCCGCCGACCATCGACGCGGCGCTGCAGGCGGCCTACGATTCCGCGGCGATCTACTTTCCGTTCACCGACCTGGTCGTCACCGATCCCTACAAGGACATCGCCGACGGATTGAAGGTCGCGTTCTACATCGGCCAATCGATCGTGGTCGACGGCATCACGACCGATATGGTGGCCTACATTACCGGCGACGTGTTTGTGCAGGCCTGGATCGGCACGGAGGACAAGCTTCCCCGCCGCGTCTACGCGGTATACCTCAACGATCCGCGCGACTGCGCCACGTCCTGGCACTTTCCAACTGGAAGGTCGATGGCGAGATTCCCGCCGAGCGCTTTCACTTCGGCCAAGGCCGCCAGCGCGCAGCGCATCGCCTTTGCGCGGCCGGACGCGACCGATGCGCCGGGCATGAAGCCGCCGCCGAAGAAGAAGGCCGCCAAGGCCCAGGCCGACCAAGACCCAATGAGGAGTCCATCATGAAAACGATCATCATCGGCCTGGCCGGTCTGCTGCTCCCGCTGCTCGCATCGGGTCCGGTCGCAGCCTGGGCGCATGCCAACTACCATGGGGGTAGCACCTCGCACACGCCCGGGTCCGGGTCCACGACCCGCAGCAATGCCGCAGGCGGGAGCGAGACGCACACCTACGGTCAGGGGACGACGGCGCACTCGGCGTATGGCGGAACGGCAACCCACCAGGAAGGATCGGGGCAGACGAACGCAACCGGTGCCTACGGCGGGACCGCGACCCACACCGCGGGCCAGGGCACTTCCGCGACGGGTGCATACGGCGGCTCGGCCTACCACGCCCAAGGGTCCGGTTACACGACCTACACGGGTGCCAATGGCGCGACCGCGTACCACAGTCCCTACTATGGCGCGGCCTACCCTGCGTACCATCCGCCAACTACTGTCAATGTTTACGGCTCGGGGTGCTACAACTGCGGCGGCTGGAATGCGGCGGGTGCCGCTGCGGCGGGTGTTGCGGTCGGAGCAGTGGCCGGCGCGGCGGTGGCCTCGGCCAACTCCGCGAACGCGTACAACGCCGGCGTCGCCGCTGGCAGCGCCACGACGGCCGTGGCGACGGCGAATGCCTACAACGCGGGTGTCGCTGCCGGTGGCGGTACGGTGGTGGTCGCTCCGGCGCCGAGCGCGAATTTCGCCATGGGCGGGGTCTATGCGGTACTGCCTGCCGGCTCGGCAGCAATAAACAAGAACGGCACCACCTACTACTTGAACGGAGATACCTGGTTCCAGCCTGCGTACGGCGCGAACGGCGTTTACTACCGCGTCGTGCCCACGCCCTGAGGCCACGATTGCGATTAGGACACGCTTCCGGGGAGCCCGGGTAGCTCTGTGACGCAGGTTGGCGGATTCGTGGCAAATACGACATGGGAAGAATGACGTAGCCGATGAATGACGGCAGGCTTTTTCGGACCGCCACTCGCCTTGGGTTGTCGGTCGTGATCCTTCTCGTGGCAAGCGGCAGCAGACTCATCGAAAATCTTCACCTGGGCGGGCCCGCGCTGGCGGCGACGTTTCGCTGGTAGCGCTCAACTCGAGCGTCGCCCGGGGCACACCTAGCGTGGCATTCGAAGATCTCGTCGCACTCTCCCGTCGCGACCGGATACGTCTGGCGGGATTAGTAATCATTTTGCTCGCCGTGGCGATTTGGGTTTCGGTCAAGTTCGTGCAATCCGGGCCGCCACGCCACCTTGTGTTGGCTTCCGGGGCCGAAGATGGGATCTACCACCGGTATGCCTTGCGCTACAAGGAAATCCTCGGCCGCGAGGGTGTGAAGGTCGACGTGCGCATGACTCGGGGCGCGAACGACAACCTCGGCTTGCTCCTCGACCCGAAATCCGGGGTCGATGTAGCCTTCATGCAGGGCGGCATCGCTGCGTTTCCGGAGGCTGACCGGCTGGAGATGCTGGCGAGCCTGTACTACGAGCCGTTGTGGATCTTCTATCGCAATGCGGAGCCGCTCACGCGGATGAACGAATTGCATGGCAAGCGGATTGCCATTGGAACTGCCGGCAGCGGCACACGCACCTTGGTAGCGCAGTTATTCGTGGCCAACGGTTTGACCAACGCTGGCGGTGTGGGACGTGACAACACCGACATCGTCGCGCTCGGGGGCAATGACGCGCTGCGCGCATTGCAGGCGGGCGAGATCGATGCTGCGCTTTTCGTCGGGGGTGCGGAAACGCCCACGATCCAAGAGGCGCTGCGCGACCCCGCGATCAAGCTCATGAGCCTCAGGCGTGCTGACGCCTATGCGCGGCGTTTTCCCTTTTTGACGAAACTCACGTTGCCATTCGGGGCCATCGATCTGGCAACAAACGTCCCGGATCAGGATGTCGCGATGGTGGGCACCAAGGCGATGCTGGTCGCGCGCGACAGCCTGCATCCCGCACTCATCGATCTGCTCCTCGACGCGGCACGCGAGATTCATGGCGACCAGGGATACTTCGAGGCGGCAGGGGAGTTTCCGGAGACTGCGCCGGTCGATATCCCGGTGTCGCCCGACGCTGAGGAACACAAGCACTTCGGACCGAGCTTTCTGCACCGCTACATGCCCTTCTGGCTCGCCACTTTCGTCGAACGCGCGATTATCCTGATCGTGCCGCTGATCGTGGTCTTCGTCCCGCTAATGAATTTTTTGCCGACAGTTCCTGCGCTGGCGCGTGCGCTCGCGCGTCTATCGCTGGTATGGCGAGTTGGCATTGCTAGAGCGCGACGTGGCGACGCGGCAGGGGGTGTTGCCAGTCGAGAAGTGGTTGCAGGATCTGGACCGCATCGAGTTAGCCGTGGAGGAAATCAGAACCCCAACCAGTTTCGCGAGCGAAGCGTACACGCTGCGCGAGCATATCGCCCTTGTCCGTCGGGCAGTGCTGGCGAAGGCGGAGACGTCGGCGCGGCCCGATCGATTGGCCGAAACCTCGCGACCTGAGGTGAGTGTCTTGTGACGAGAGGGACTAAGCCGTGACCGATGACTTTGCTGCGATCGATTCGTGCGGTGACAACGATTGTCGCCGCCACAGCAATGCCGGCAACGAAACATCCGACTTCCCTCCAGAAGTCCTTGCCGAGATCGTGTAGCCCAACTTCTGCGCCGTTCAGATCCTTTTGGTCGTACTAATTTTCAGCCACTGCGTAATGCACGGGTTCATCCGTGTGCTCGGCGCGGAAAGGGTCCGGCAGATGTTCTTCGGACCGGTATTCAAACCTCAGCGCCAAACAATGCAAGCGAGACAGACTGGTCGCACGATTGCTGTGTCCCCAGCCCCTTCCTACCTGCCGCTGTTCGCGGCTGGATTGGGGGCATCGCCTGCAAATGATCGTCATCGCCATGCTCATCACGGCGTTCCAGACACCATCATGGGCCGAGGAACCAACGTCCGCATCGCGCTTCGTCGGCAGCGCGGCTTGCGCGGCATGTCACACGAAGGAATACGCCGCCTGGCAAGGCTCGCAGCACCGCGCCGCCATGCAGAGCGCCGACGAGAACACGGTCCTCGGCGACTTCAACGCCGCGCATTTCAGCTACGCTGGCGTTACCTCGACCTTCTCCAGGCGCGGCGGGAAGTTCATCGTCCGTACCGATGGGCCCGACGGCAAGCTGCACGACTACGAAGTGCGCTACACGTTTGGCGTCGACCCGCTGCAGCAATACCTCATCGAGTTGCCCGGCGGAAGGCTGCAAGCGCTGTCGATCGCGTGGGACGTAAAGCACAGGAAGTGGTTCCATTTGTACCCGAAGGAACGTATCGGCTCCAGCGACGAATTGCATTGGACCCGCCCGGCACAGAATTGGAATTACATGTGCGCCGATTGCCACTCGACCGGCTTGCGGAAGAACTACGATGCGATCGCTAATCGGTTTGCGACGAGCTGGTCGGAGATTAGCGTCGGCTGCGAGGCGTGTCATGGACCCGGCTCCGCGCACGTGGCCTGGGCCAATGCGCCGCACGAGGGCAAGCCCTACCCCGACGACGGCCGGGGCCTCGCGGCTCGGCTCGATGAGCGGCGAGGCGTAACGTGGACGCGGGATGCAGCCAGTGCAACGGCCACGCGCTCGGCCCCGCGCACAAGCGAGCGCGAGATAGACGTATGCGCGCAGTGTCACGCGCGCCGCGGGCAGTTCGCCGATGGGTACGTCGCGGGCAGGGCCTTTCTCGATTACTATCGGCCCGCGTTACTCACCGCGCCCCTTTATTATCCCGACGGCCAGCAGCGCGACGAAGTCTACAACTGGGGCTCGTTTCTGCAGAGCAAGATGTACGCGGCCGGCGTTACCTGCAGCGATTGCCACGAGCCCCATGGCGGCACCCTGCGCGCCCAGGGCAATGCGCTGTGCACGCAGTGTCATGCCGCGGGGAAGTTCGATGCGACGGCGCATCACCATCACCGCACAGGCAGCCCCGGGGCGCAATGCGCCAACTGCCACATGCCGACGACGACGTACATGGTGATCGATCCGCGGCACGACCACAGTCTGCGCATCCCGCGTCCCGATCAGTCGGTCCAGCTCGGCACGCCGAATGCGTGCAACGCCTGCCACGGCAACCGCGACGCGCGCTGGGCGGCCGCGCAAGTGAAAAACTGGTACGGTCACGACCCGGCGGGGTACCAGCGCTATGCGCAGGCGTTCGCCGCTGCGAATGCGGGCGCGGTCGGTGCCGGCGCCCAGTTGCGCGCAATTGCCGGCGATCGGGTGCAACCGGCAATCGCGCGCGCGACCGCGCTCGCCAGCCTCGACGCCAACGCCAACAGCGCGGCGCTCGACGTCGTGGCCTCCGGCCTGCGCGATACGGACCCATTGGTCCGCCTGGGCGCTCTCGACTCGCTAGCCGGCGCCCCGGCGGAGCTGCGCCTGCGTTACGGGCTGCCGCTGCTGTCCGATCCGGTAAGGGCCATTCGCATGGAGGCGGCCAGCAGCTTGGCCGACGTTCCGCTCACGGCCGCAAGCGGCGAGCAGCGCGCGGCATTCGAGCGCGCCGCCGCGGAGTACGTCGAGGCGCAGCGCTTCAATGCCGATCGCGCGGATGCGCGCGCCAACCTCGGCAGTTTCGAGGCGCGGCGCGGAGCCACGGTGCAAGCGGAGCAGGACTTGCGGGCGGCGATTGCGCTGGATCCGTTCTTCGTGCCGGCGTACGTCAATCTTGCGGACACGTACCGCGCCCAGGGGCGCGAGGCCGACGTCGAACGCGTCCTGCGCGATGGCCTGCGGCAGGCGCCCAAGAGCGCAGTCTTGCATCATGTGCTCGGGCTCGCGCTGGTGCGGGCAAAACGGCATGCCCAGGCCCTCTCCGAGTTGGCCAAGGCAGCAGCGCTCGACCCGGCCAACGCGCGTTACGCATACGTGTACGGCGTCGCGCTGTACTCCGCCGGACGCGCCGGCGAGGGGATCGCGATGCTCGTCAGCGCCAGCTCGAAGCACCCGGCTGACACGGACATCCTGGCGGCGCTGGCGAGTTTCTACCGAGACCGCGGCGACGAGGCCGAAGCGCAGCGTTATACGGAGCGACTGCGCACCGTTGCTGCCGGATCGTGATGTCGGCAGAGGACGATCGAGCCGGCGCCGCGATGCTGCGATTGCACCGTAGGACGCAGTCAGCAAGGGAAACGAGGCGCAGTTATCCGATCGGCGGGAAAGTCGCGCATCACGATCATGCTCGATGACGAGGTAATAGAACACTTGCGAGAAGCCGCGGAGGCCGGCATCGGAAATCGGAGATGCTCCGTCAGAGCCTCCGATGCATTGAACGTTGGGCGCGTTTCAACGCATCCGCAGGTCAAGGCGGAGGCGGAGACACGACTCCGCCACCGGCATCAGCTCCGCCAGGCGTGGTAGAGTAACAAGTCCGACGACGTCGGTCCGGCTCAAGCGCCGCGCAAGGTCGCTTTCTCCCAACAACCGCTCTGACCGAACCGTGGATTGGCAGTTCGGAGTCCCAGCAACCCTGGCTTTCGCCGCGCTTGTTCTGGTGGTTGGCCGGCGGCTGATCGAGCGCGTCGCAGTTCTGCGCAAATACTCGATACCTGAGCCGGTCGTCGGGGGTCTCTTGACCGCGCTCCTCATCACTTTGCTGCACTTTGGCGGCGTCCGACTGCGCTTCGACAACGCGTTTCAGCCCGGACTCATGCTGGCCTTTTTTGCCACCATCGGTTTGGGGGCAGATGCACGCATGCTTGCGCGAGGCGGCTTCGCCTTGGTGCTTTTTACCGCCTGCGTCGTCGGGATGCTGGTGATGCAGAATATCATCGGGGTTGGTGCGGCCCTGGCGCTGGGCATCGATCCGCTGATCGGCCTGATCGCTGGCTCGGTGACGATGTCCGGTGGTCATGGCACGGGTGCAGCATGGGGTCAGAAATTTGCCGAAACCTTCGGCCTCGCCTCGGCGCCCGGCATTGCGCTTGCCGCTGCGACCTTTGGTTTGGTGATGGGCGGCCTCATCGGTGGGCCCGTTGCGCAGCGGCTGATCGAGAAGCTGAAATCGCGTGGTG
Organism: uncultured beta proteobacterium; assembly: GCA_963711235.1. Taxonomy (GTDB): domain Bacteria; phylum Pseudomonadota; class Gammaproteobacteria; order Burkholderiales; family Casimicrobiaceae; genus PALSA-1003. The sequence continues at coordinate 204,592 of CAVQDI010000002.1, forward strand.
CGCCGCTCGGGGTATCGCGAAACGAGGCCATGACGCACGACGCGGCGGCATCATCTGGCGCATTCACGCCGCAGCGACTGACGGTGACGATATTGCTCATCGCCGCCAGTGTCGCGCTCGGGACGACCCTATCTCGGCTCACCGAGAACCCCACATTTACATTGCCAGCGTTCGTTTGGACGCTGTTCGTGGGGGCCGTTATCCGCAACGGGCTCGCATTTGCCGGCTTGCACGAGATTGACGGTGAGGCGCTGTCGTTTGCAGGCACCATTTCCCTATCGTTGTTTCTCGCCATGGCGTTGATGAGCCTGAGGCTCTGGGAACTTGCCGCACTGGCAATGCCCATGTTCTTGATCCTCGCGCTGCAGGCGATCGGTGTCGCGCTGTTCACCACCTTCATTACATTTCGGGTCATGGGAGTCGAATTACGAGGCGGCGGCCCTGGTGGCCGGGCAATGCGGGTTCGGGCTGGGCGCAACGCCGACCGCCATTGCCAATATGCAGGCGGTGTGCGAGCGCTACGGGTATGCGCCGCAGGCGTTCATCATCGTGCCGGTGGTCGGGGCATTTCTGATCGATATTGCCAACGCCATCGTCATCAGCGCCTTTGCCGGCATCATTCCGGCCCTGCGCTAGCCCTGCGGGTTGTTTTTCTTTCGTGGCAAGCGTGCCAGTCGGACACTGAGCGCCTCTGCGCACGCGCGCGTGTTTCGGGATAACGATTGTGCCTTGCGGCACTGAATTGAAACATCGACGTTGCACGCTTGGGTGTCGCCCGCCGACGACACTATTGTTTCCCTTAATGAAGGAGTACGCTGTCTGCGGCGTCCATGGTAAGGATGTGCTGATCGCCGACGGAGCAAGAGGCCAATTGATGAACAGAACGCGAGCATTTATCTCCGCGCTGGTCGTCGCGATCTTCGCGATGACCGCAGTATCGGCATTTGCCGCTTCTTCAACGAGCTTCTACGTCGTCGCGCACGAAGACGACTGGCAGTTGTTCATGGGCATCAATGCCGCACTCGATGTTCCCGGCGCAGACAGCAAGATCGTCTTTGTGCACACCACGGCTGGGGACGCAGGCTTGGGCACAGGTACCGGAGGCACGCCCGTGCCCTACTACATTGCGCGGGAGAATGAAGCGTTGAGCGCGATTCGGTTCCTGGCCAACCGTGGCCTCGTCGGCGCGGGTCCAAACGGCGTTGCAAGTACGATTACGATCAATGGCAAGAGCCTGACTCGCGTTGCGTACAGGAACACCGTTGCCTACTTCTTGCGCCTGCCGGATGGGAATGTTAACGGTGGGCGAGGTTATCCCTCGACCGGCAACCAAAGCCTGCTCTTGCTCGCAACAGGGCGCCATTCCGGAGATATCCGCCATCGATGGATCTGCGGTCTACTTTGGCTGGGCAGACTTGGTCGCGACGCTGCGCGGCATCCTCCTTTACGAAGCGCAGGGATCACCCGACGTTTGGGTCAATGTCCCGGAAACTGAACCCAATCATCAACCCCAACGATCATCCGGACCATATTTACACTGGCATGGCCATGCTGGATGCGATCGCACCGCTCGCGATGCGTCAATGCCGCGTTGTTCACAGGCTACGTCTCGGCCACGATGCCGATTAATCTTGGGGCCAGTGAGGTGATGTTACAGACCGGGCTATGGGCCGTCACAACGGCAGCGCTGACCGACAGCTACCAGCTTAGCACCTGGGACACCTGGCCACAATTCGTTCGTGGGGCGGGAATACTTTCGTGTAGTCGGGGGCACGGGCGCATGCGCATTTTGATGCCGATCATCACGTGCGCGGGTGTGCCAGTGCGCTCGACATGCACGAATCAGGAACACGTAGCGATACAATTGTCGCCGCGATCTCGGTCGTCTCCGGAATCTAAGGGGAGACGGCCACCGAACACTGGGAGAGAACACGATGCTAAGGCGCTTTTCGTACACCTTCGCCGGTCTGGTCGCTTTGATTCTGACTGCCGGGCAAGCGTCGGGGCAGCAACCCGGAGCGATGGAGATTCGCCAAGGCGTGATCGAGCAGATCACAGAGGTGCAGTTGCAAAGCAACCACCATCGCGGTGTCGGGGCTATCGTTGGTGGCCTTGGAGGTCTGGGGATAGGCAGCCTGATCGGCGGCGGCACCGGACGGGATGTGGCGATGGTAGCCGGTGCGCTGGGCGGCGCGCTCTTCGGCAATAATCTCCAGAAGAGGTACGATCAGCCGATCCCTGGGCAGCAGATCATCGTCCGCGTCAAGAGCGGCGTGCTGGTCGCGGTGACGCAGCCGGTCGATCCGAACCTCAGGACCGGCCAGGCTGTGTACATCGAAGGCAGCGGCGAGGGCGCGCGCGTTATCCCGCAACGGTAGCGGGCTAGTCAGTTTACGGGTCGGTGCGACCGCCCTGTTTATGATCCGCGTGTTGCCGGAAATTGGATTTGACGACGGCAAGGGGATCGGAGCAAGAGCCGCAAGCGCATTATTCGGCGCGATGCCAGCTGGCGCGGGCAGCTGGCCTAAGGCAGGCCGAATGGGTCGCGTGCGACCACGCCGCGCCTAGGCCAGGAATTTCTCGATTGGTTGCCAATAGTTGGCTTTCCATCCTGCCGCAAGGTGCTCCCCCTGGCCCTTGGGAAAACCGGCATGGTCAAGGATGACCAGGGTTCCGGAGCCTTGTTCAATGAGCTCGAACTTCACGATCGAGTAAGCACCAGGCCCCCAGCTGGCCGCGCGCCAGGCTTGAACGATTCGCTCATCGGGCACTAGCTCGAGGTGTCGGCCCACGATGTAGCCGCCGAAAAGCGTGAACGCATCTCCCGCTTCACGGCCGATCTCCGTGGGTGTCTTCCCGAGCGCTCCGGACTGCATGGCCGCACTGAGCCGCGTAACCTGGTTGAACTGTTTGCTGTCGGTGAGCGCTTCATAGACACGTTTGCGGCTGGCTTTGAAAGCGGCTTCCTGGTGAATCGATTCGGCGGTGTGAGAAAGCTCCTCCTCGGTTTCCGCCCGGGCCCGGCCTGAGCCCAGGGTAAAGCCAGCGAGCGCAACGGCAAAACTGACCATTGCCTGCCGCCGCGACGGCGCATTGGCCTGCGCGGCGAGATCATTTCCATGGTTCATCCTTACCTCCACTTTTTGACGGTTACCTGCGGCGCGGACTCGACTCCATACCCTGGACGAGGGTAGGGAAAAGGCGTAGCGGTATATAATCGCATTTTCGGCGAGAAGTCGTTCGCCGAAGTCCAACGGAGTGTCTCATGCCGTACAAAATCATGCCTTACCTCGCGCGCGGGCTCCACGTGCTGCTGTTGTTCGCGGCCGTGCAAGGCGTTGCGCTGGCGCAGCGCACCGATCAGCAGGAGCTGGTCGACGCCGCCGACCAGAGCTTGTCGAACCTGTTGCGCGACCCGAACATGAGTTGGCTGCAATACAACTTCGATCGCGCCAAGGCGGTGATGATCGCGCCGGTCGTCGTGAAGGCGGGATTCATCTTCGGCGGCTCTGGCGGTCGCGCGGTGACCCTCGCCCGTGACCCGCACGACCGGCAAGTGGTCCGGGCCCGCGTTCTACACCCTGGCCACGGCAAGCGTCGGCTTTCAGGCGGGCATCTCGGTATCCGAGGTCGTGACGCTGGTGATGACGGAGAAGGGGCTGAACTCATTGTTGTCGCCGTCGGCGAAGCTGGGCGGCGATGCGAGCATCACAGCCGGCCCAGTAGGCGTCGGAGCCAGCTCGGCATTGCTTGCCGATTTCATCTCGTTCAGCCGCTCGAAGGGCCTCTACGGCGGCCTCAACCTCGATGGGACAGTGGTCGCAATTTCCAACGAATGGAACGGGTATTACTACAAGGAAGAGGGTCTTGCCGCCGGATATCCTGATCCGGTCGACCGTGCACAATGCGGGCGCCAACAAGCTGCTGGAGGACGTCGCCCGCGCCGCTGCGGCGAAGTAGCGGAAAGCCTTGCGCGCGGCGCGCATGACGGCGGGTAGCCGCGGGTAATTCATCGGGCAGTCATGCCAGCCCAAGGCGTGCCGGAAGCCAGAGGGAGAAGGTCGGCACGAACACCAGCAACAGCAGAACGATAAACAGAAGCGCAAGGTATTTGAGCATCGGTCGCCACACGTCCTCCAGCCGCGTCTCGGTAATCGCGCAGGTGGCAAACAGGCCGAGCCCGATCGGTGGCGAGAACAGGCCGAGCCCCATCGCGATGACCATTACCGTTCCGAAATGAAGCGGATGGACGCCTAGTCGCAACGCAATCGGGGCGAGAAGCGGTCCGAAAATGATCAACGCGGGGGCTCCCTCCAGCACGGCCCCGAAGACGATCATCAGCAGCACCGACACAACGACAAACGCATTGCTGCCAAACTGCTGCCCCAACGCAATCAGCGACGAAGACAGGTATTGCGGTATCTGCAGAATCGTCAGTGCGTAGGAGACGCTCGATGCGGCGGCGACGATGAACAGGATGCTGCCAGTAATAGACCCCGATTGCAGAAACAGCCGCAAGACCGACCTCCAGGTCAGCTCGCGAAACGCCAGTCCGCCGACGACGAAGGCGTACACGACCGCGAAGGCCGAAACTTCGGTTGACGTCGCGATGCCGGAGGTCACGCCCTTGCCGATCATCAGGATCATGAGCAAACCGACCAATGCTCCACCGAGGAGCTTGACCATCGGCGTACGGGCGTCGAAAGCCTCGTCCGGATTGATGCGCGTGCCGAAGTAGATTGCCAGGGCGGCCAGCGACAGCGCCAGGACCGCGGCGGGCACGAGCCCTGCCATGAACAGGCCGCCGATCGAGATATTGGCCACGAAGCCGAAAATGATCAGGTTGACGCAGGGCGGAATGGTTTCCGCCATGACCGCGGTTGCGGCGAGCAGCCCGGCCGCCGCGTTGGCGTCCTGTCGGGTCTTCCGCACGGCGGGCATGAGGATGCCGCCAACGGCCGCAATGTCTGCGAGCTTCGAGCCTGAGATTCCTGAGAAGAACGCGGTGGCGGTGATCATGATCAGATTGAGGCCGCCGCGCATTCGGCCAAACACGCGCAGCAAGAGCTCAATTAATCGTGATGACATGCCGTTGGCTTCCATGACCAGGCCGGCGAGGACGAAAAACGGGATCGCCAGGAGCACGAAATGATCCATGCCCGCGAGGATCGTCTGGGAATACACCAGCATCGGAAGCGATGGATCAGACAGGAAGAAGAGCAGTGACGAAAAAGCGAGCACGAACGCGATCGGCACACCGAGGATGAGCCCACCAAAAAATCCGCCGAACAGCAAGAACCAGGGCTTGATCTCGTGCTCAGGCAGCATCGCGTTCCAGCCCCAGATCGCAAGCGACGCCGCGACGACCGTGGCGAGTGTGGTCCAGACCGTGCCGCGGGGCCCCGCCAGTGCGTTGGCAATCCCGAACAGGGTCATGACCAGGCTACCCAAGAGCACCGGAAGCACAAGAATGTTCTGCGGCAGACCGAAGGATGTCGTTTGCCCTCTTGAATCGGCGAACAGTTCGCAGGAGGAGAGAAAGAGCGCGACAGAAACGCCGACGATGATCCAGTGGCAGAGCTGCACCATCGCGGGATGCCAATGCCGCGGTAGGAGCCCGCGCAGGCTGTCGATGCCGACATGGCGCTCCCGGCCTAGGACCGTGGCGGCGCCGAAGAACACCTGCATGACCATCAATGCCCGCGCGATTTCCTCTGCCCAATCCACCGGATCGCGCAGGAAGTAGCGATAGATTACCGCCACGAAAACGACCAGGACGTCGAGTGCGAGAATCAGTCCGGACAGATATTCGATGGCTTGCAGCAGAGCGGTCAATCCGCGGCCGGCCCGACCCGCGCCGCGGAACGGGACATGGTGCGCACCGGCTCCATTGGCGTTCATGGGCGACGGCCGCTGCCAATCAGACCGTGGGCCGCGCAACCGGCCGACGCACGCGCCTTGGCCCTGACCGGTTGCCTCAGGTGCGCGCCGCCGCGATGGCGTCAAACATGGGTTGGGTGACGGGGTATTCCTTGATGAACGAGGCCCATACGCGAACTTCCATCTCCTTGCGCACCTGTTCCCGCTCTGCCTTCGCCATCGGGGTAAAGGTCACGCCGAGACGCATCAGCTCTGCCGTCGCCGCCTTGCCCTTCTCAGCCGCCACGCCGCGCTCGTAGACCGTGGCATCGTTGGCGGCTTTGAGGAACGCGGCCCGCATATCGGCTGGGACCTTTTCCAGGCCGTGCTTGCCGATGACGCAGACCATCGGGCTGAAAAGGTGTTCGGTCAGCCAGCAATACTTGACCTGTTCTGCAAACTTGTACTGCAGGACGCTCGCCGCATCGTGTTCGAAGCCGTCGACGACGCCGGTCTGCAGCGCCGTGTAGAGCTCGTTGATGGGTATGGGCGTCGGGATGGCACCCATAATCTTGAAAGTCTCGATGAATGCAGGCGCCGGCAACACGCGCAACTTGACGCCCTTGAGATCGGCAAGGCCTTTGACGGGATTCTTGGTGTACACGCTGCGCGGGCCAAAATGCGATGCCCAGTCGAGCACCGTGCAGCCGGTGCGGTCAAATAGAATTTTGCCGAGCTTCGGGCCGACGCCACCGTCCAGGGCCTTGAAGGCATGTGGATAGCTGTCAAAGACGTAACCCAGATCGAGCATGCCGAATTCCGGGGCCACCGTGGCCCAGATCGAGGAGCCCGTGATCATCATGTCGATGGACCCGACCTTGACCTGCTGGACGATGTCCGCTTCCTTGCCCAGCTGGCTGTCAGGGAAGTAACCGAGCTTCACGCGGTCACCCACGGCGCCCTGCAGGTTGGCGGCAAACCGCTCGTACCATATGTAGTGCGCGGCATTTTGGTCAGCACTCATCGACGAGGAGATGCGCATCGTGATGGTCGACTGGGCGCGGAGCCGCGTGGACAGGCTGGCGGTCAGGGCCAGCGTTCCAGCCGACGCGGTTGCCAGAAAACTGCGACGGGAAATTGATTTCACGGTCTCTCTCCTTGGCGCAAGCGCGCCACCCATTTTTGATTCCGACGCCGCGCTCTCACCTAATCGGACGACGCGGCGTAAGGCCGGCCACTATACCGTGGCTTTCGACCGTGCCTGGAAGTGTAGCAGTCCGAGGCGGAGGACAGGCATTTGGCGGCGTCGGCAAGAAAAAGCCCCGGGGTCTCCGGGGCTTCGGCGGATTGCCTGCCGAGGGGCTAGGAGCCGTGATCGGAGTGTTCCCAGTGCCCCTGGTTGAGACGGTAGTGGCCGTTGTGCTCCGACCACGCATAGGGCACGTAGCGCTCGCCGTGGCGCTCCTTCAGGTATTCGCCCTTCTTCCAGACGTGGCGATGATGATCAGCGTCCCAATCCCAGTAGCCCGGGGCATAGATGTACCCGGGTCGTACGGGTACGTCTTCGACCACAGCCGCGGGTGGCGCGATGGTGACATCGACATCGACCCTGGCTACGCCCGCTAGCGGGTACGCGAGCAACGAGCCAGCAAACCCGGCGGCAAGCAAAGTCGTCAATCTGCGCATGACAATCCTCCATCTGAAGTCGCGGAGCTTCATGTTGCCGAATGCACGAGGTGACGCCAATCGGACGCTGGATGTAATTGCTGTAGTCCGATGTAACGCAACCAGCAGACGAAGTCCTACAAGCGCGTGGCTCATCGGCACGGCCACGTCGGGCGGCTGAGGGATGGGCGGGTACCAACCTGCTTGCCCGACTGAAACGTGCACCGCATGGGATAAGAGACTGGCGGCGGGGCGCATGGGTCTAACCTTCGGCTTCCCGGAAAAGTCCGCGTCACCAAGCGACCGTTTCGCGTCGCACCCGACGCTCGCGCGCTGGGCATTCCCGCGCAATGCCTGAGATGTCACGGGTCTGTCATGTCAGCCTGACATTCTCCTTCGTTTTACCCCCTCGACCCACGGAGAAGGAAAATGGCAGAACTGACGATGCCGGGTACGGTTCAACCAGCGAGCGCCAAACCGAGCCTCGACGGGGGTTTCAACCCACTAACGATAATCATCTTCTGCGGTTTTCTCGCGGCCGGGATGTTGTTCACGGCCTACAGCCTTTACCAGGATGTGAACGGCGCCGGAACCGGCGTTACGACGTGGGCGCCATTTCTGCTCCTGGGCGTTGCGCTGTTGATAGCCCTTGGCTTCGAGTTCGTCAACGGATTCCACGACACGGCGAATGCCGTCGCCACGGTCATTTATACCCACGCTCTGCCTACACCCTTTGCCGTCGTGTGGTCAGGGGCATTCAACTTCCTTGGCGTCTTGCTTTCGAGTGGCGCCGTAGCCTTCGGCATTATTACCTTGCTCCCGGTGGAGCTAATTTTGCAGGTTGGAACTTCCGCCGGATTTGCGATGGTGTTTGCGCTGCTCATTGCGGCAATCGTGTGGAATGCCGGCACCTGGTACCTTGGCTTGCCGGCATCGAGCTCACACACGCTGATAGGATCGATCATCGGTGTCGGTCTCGCCAACCAATTGATGTTCACCGCAAGCGGCACGAGCGGTGTCGACTGGTCGCAGGCTGTATTGGCCAACCAGTTGATGTCGACCGCCAGTGGCACCAGTGGAGTCGACTGGTCGCAAGCACAAGATCGGCTACTCGTTGTTGCTCTCACCCATAATAGGCTTCGTATTTTCCGCGCTCTTGCTTCTCTGCCTCAAGTTCCTGGTCAAGAGCAAGGACCTCTATTCGGAGCCCAAGAGCAGCAAACCGCCGCCCGCATGGATCCGCGGTATCCTGATCTTCACCTGTACCGGCGTGTCGTTTGCCCACGGCTCCAACGACGGCCAGAAGGGCATGGGTCTCATCATGCTGATTCTGATCGGCACGGTGCCGACAGCCTACGCCCTCAACCGAGCACTCCCCGCAAGCGCCATGGTGGAATTCGCGAAAACCTCCCAGGCTGCTGCCGCCGTGGTCGAAGCGAAGGCAGCGGGCTTCGACATTCTTGGCGACCCCCGGCCGGCGGTCACCGCCTACGTCGCGCAACACAAGATCAACGAGGGGACCTATCCTTCGCTTGCCGTGCTGATGCGTAACATCGCCAAAGCCGTCGAGCAGTATGGCACTTTCGCCAAGGTTCCCGCTGCGGCTGTCGACAACATGCGCAATGACATGTATCTCGCATCGGAGGCAATTCGCTCTCTGATGAAGGATAAGGAAAATGATCTGACGCCCACCGACGTAACGGTTCTCGACGCCTACCGGAAGTCGCTCGACAACGCGACCAAATTCATTCCCCTATGGGTGAAGGTCGTGGTGGCCATTGCTTTGGGTCTGGGCACGATGGTGGGCTGGAAGCGGATCGTCGTGACGGTCGGCGAGAAGATTGGCAAGACGCACTTGACCTACGCGCAGGGCGCCTCGGCGGAGCTGGTCGCCGCAGTCACCATCGCCGCGGCCGACATCTACGGACTGCCGGTGTCGACGACCCACGTCCTGGCGTCCGGCGTCGCCGGAACCATGGCCGCAAACCACTCGGGCCTGCAGATGTCGACGGTGCGCAATCTCATCATGGCGTGGGTGTTGACCCTTCCTTGCGCGATACTTCTTGCTGGTAGCCTGTATTTCGTTTTCAGCAAGATTTTCTGATCAGGCGCCTGACGCCCGCGTCGCCAGCGGCAGAGCTCCAAAGGCGCCTCCTCCGGGGAGGCTACCGTCCTAAATATACCGCGGTGATGGATTCGCGGTTATGGCCCAGTTCGCGGCTTATCGTGAGCCTGACCTCGAGGTCGATGGCCTTTTGCGGTGCGCCCAGGTCTCGGGACTTGGGGCCTCCACGGGCGGGGCACGCCCATCCGGTCAACTCTTGGTAGCGGGCCTGGGCGTAGCCGTGGCGATGGCCATGAAAAGCACGGATACCAGCCCGGTCACACTGGTTGTGAAAGTGCCGCAGATAGGCGCGGTAGGTTGAATAACCGGGTGCAACGAGACTCTGCCCTTTGGCGAGCGTCTTGGCTTCCTGGAGGAGTTGTCGTTGCGCCTCGGTACGGACGGGAATCTCGCGCGCCCGCCCGCCTTTGGTCCAGGAGTCCTTGAGCACGAGCGAGTCGCCGCGATCGGCCCAGGTTGGAATGATCTTGATCGATTCCTCACGACGCAGGCCGAATGCCGCCTGCAGGCGTAGCGAGATGCGAATGTGCAGATCGCTTACGCGCTCCAGTTGATCGGGGTCGAGATCCTTCGCCTTGCTGACGTTGGTGACGAATACCCGATCGGCAATGGCATAGGCCCTATTGCTGCGAGCGACCACGTTTTCCTTGCCGATCTTTTGCGCCCACCAGCGCAGCGCCGACATCCGGTTCTTGATGGTTCCCGGAGAGAGGTTTTCTGCGAGCCAGCGTTGGACCAGCTTCTCTACGTGCTTGGGCTTCAAGCTGTGCGCGTCCATGTGCCGAAAGCCGATCTGTTCGAGCTGGTTCGCGATATGGTCGAGGATGCGTTCCCGATCAGCCTTGGTCGCATAGCTGCCGTCACGATTGCGTCGGCATAGTTGCTTCAAGGCAAAATTCAAGTTGCGCATGAACACCTCCTTGCCGGGCAACCGCAAGGAAGGGCTCCGGCGCATCTTCGTGCGCCCATTAGAGTGGACGGTGGCCGTGAGCTGCGCCAGTTCCACGAAGGCGCCGGAGTACGTTTTTTTGCCGCCGCGGTGTGTGTGCCAGTCAGGTAAGTGTTTCTGCTCGCCTGCGACGCCGCAGCGACTGCAGGGGGAGGATGAGCACGGGACACCACTCCCGTTTTGTGCGGTTGTTGTGCTGCCCGCCAGCGCCGCACTGCGAATCGGCGTCGCCTTGGCCTTCCTGCGCGGAACGACCCAAGGCGAGGATCGCTAATGCTTGACTCATCGAACGCCGCTGAGGCACGCTTTTACAAGCGCGGGTAGTCGTTCGCACCGTCGGTTACGGCTGACAGCAAAGCCTGTATTTCGCGGTGATACATAGGCATCATGTTGGGCCTCTGGCGAAAGATCAACGCTACAGACGCTGTTTGTTCTGCCGACGATCTTGGCGATGGCGGCAGGGCACCGCGTTGTCCAGCGAACTCGGAGCCCTAGCGGGCGCTTTGCCGCGGCCAACGCCTATGGCGTTTACGCGAGGACGCGCGGGCTCACCGATGCTCGGAACCACGGGCCGGCTCAGGCCGAATCTTACTTGCCTGGGGGGAGGCCTCTTGCTCTCGAACTGTCGAGTCGCATTCCAGACCGGCAGCGGAGCCACCGACCCAACCACGGTATCTACGGTGCCAGACGCGATCGCGGTTGAAAACCCCAAGAACTTCGGAACGAGGGGGCCTTACCTTGGCAGGCAGGGGAACTCTGCCCGCGTCCGCTAAGGAACGGACCTACCAGCTGCCAAGCATCAGCTGCCTGCTTGGAGGGCATGCATCCCTTTCACACGGGGGCGCTAGCCCGATCGCAGCGCGACGCCAAGGGCGAGCAACCCGTCTGTTATAATTAATTCCACGCGCCCGTAGCTCAGTTGGATTAGAGTACCTGGCTACGAACCAGGGGGTCGTGGGTTCAAATCCTGCCGGGCGCGCCAATATTCAAGCACTTAGCCAGTCTGCGCGACTGGCTTTTTGCTTCTGCGCGACTCCTGCGCGACCTTTTTTCTCACGAATCACCTGTTGGCCACGCGTAAGAGCGTGATGCTTGGCGTGCCCTTGGCGGCGCAAATCCGATTCGTCGCTGCAATGAGCTCGCCAATCTCCGCGGCGGAGTAATGCGTGGTGATGTCGCCGTTCTTGTGCCCAAGGAGGAGCTTGCGGGTTTCGAGGCTTACTCCCGCGGACCTTAGTCGGCGCCCATACGTGTGCTTCAAATCGTGCACGCGCACTTGGGCAAAGGTCGGCGGGCAAGGCCGGCCGAGCAGCGCCGCGTACTCCTTCGCCGCCTCGCGGCGGGCGCGTTGCCACGCGGTATTGTTCATCCGGCCGACTTGCCTGCCTTCGTACGCGAACACATGCGTCGGATGTTGGCCACGGCGTGCCTCGATAACGGCACGGGCCGTTTCGTTCAGCACGACCAGACGATCTTCTGCATTCTTCACGTGATCTCCTGGAACGATGAAGACGGTAGCGTCCAGCTCTGGCACGTTCTGCTCCCACGCCCATTGCAATGCACACACTTCACTTTCTCGGGTGCCAGTGTTTACTTTGAACAGCGCCATTTCCGCCAAATGCTTCGGTAACCACGAGAACAGCAATCGCTGCTCGTCCCACGCCAAAGGGTACGGCGCTCGCGCGTGAGGATTCTTCGGCATCTCCAGCAACGGCGGCGCGATCGGTAGCCACGGCTGATTGTCCTCGGTGCGCCACTTCCTTGCCGCCAGGTGCAGAATGTGCCGGACGACTTCGAGCGTTCGCTTCACCGTCGTCGGACTCACGCTATCGACTTCTAAGCGATGCTTTCTGAACGCGACTAGTTCCGGCGTGTCGTTATGAATCGCGATCAGATCGAGATTGCCGAGCCACGCCTCGACTAGCCCGATGTGATAGGCGTCGGTCTCGATGCTCCGCTTTGCCGCCTTCTCATTCAGGTATCGGACGCATGCTTTGCCGAAAGTTCGGCGAGTAGCGCTCTCGCGCTTCGCTTCTTCTTCGGCCTCCGCGATCCTCTTGCGGAGATCGTCTTCGGCAACCGCGAGGGTGACCCGTCCGAGCCTGGCGTAGATTCGCACCCCTCGATGAACCTTGTTGATGATTCTGTTTCCTCCGGCGTCGATAACGATGCCGGACGTTCTTGAGCGTCCCATGTTTGAACTCCTTTCTCGGCGGGACGCCCGGCGCGTGCCTTATGGTGATCCACCCAGGCGTCAAGATCAAGCCGATCGAAAGCGACTCCTGCTGCGCCCATTGGAATCTCAATGAGGTATGGCCGTATATCGCGTTCGAAGATCGTCGCCCCTACGCCAAGATAGGCCGCTGCCTGGGCAGGGCGAAGTAGCCGGGAGAGAAGAATAGCCAACACTTCGCTACGTCCTAAGAAATCAATGCGCGCATGCGCAAACGCGTAGATTTCCTGATCGAGCATGGCTTTGCGCAACGTGATGGCGACCGCGTGTCGGTTCCGCCGAGTCTGGTGACGGCACTGCGACGACGCGATCTTGAAGCCGTAGCCAACGCGTTGGTGGCCGAGACAGGCTTGGTTCACCGCCCGCTTGTCGACGGTGAACGCGTGACAGGCGTCTATCGGCGGATTGTGGTCGCTGCAAGCGGACGCTTTGCGATGCTGGATGACGACCTTGGCTTTAGCCTGGTGCCTTGGCGTCCGGTCCTTGAGCAACGCATCGGCCAGCAGATGAGTGCGACGCTATACGGTGATCAGGTTACATGGAGTTTTAGCCGTCAGCGAGGTCTGTCGAGATAGTCCACCATTGCATCTGCAGCGATTGCGAACAGACTGGCCGCTGTAATTTGCCGTCGTTTGGCGTTTCGCCAACTTGCCGCGAAGCAGACGCGCATTGATTTAGATGGCGAAAACCCGGGCCCATCTGAAGCGATCGACCAAAAGCATCTCGCTACGGCTGTCTGTGCACACGCTTGATCGGATCAAAGCTGCCGCGAATGAATGGGACGCCCCATATCAGTCCCTGATTAGGGTATGGCTAGAGGACAAACTTTCCGTGTGAGCGCGTCTGCCACGGGACGCAACGCGGTGAAGCACGCATGGAGTCGCAAGGATCTCGACAACTTGCCGTCGACCGCGTTGACAGCTACTCTTTCGTACACTAATTTCGAGGTCTAACTTGTGCAAGGCAAGCGATCCGGTTCCGGGAGATCGCATCTCATCGCACACCGGTGCTGTGCTGTATTCATGGCTCCTGCAGAAGGCCACAGAAAATTGTTTAAGCCGAACCGCGGTGGCGTCAACGACGCGCGGAAGGCATTCCTTCCGCCTTAGCAATCGACAACTGGTGGCGACGTGCATTAGGGTTCAAAGGAGGGGGCAATATGCGTAGTCTTCGTGTCTTCGCAGCAGCGTCGCTGCTGGCCAGAGGACGATCCCAACGTTGATCGCGCTTGTGCGTTATCATCGAATCAAAGGACCGAGGGTCCGAGTTGCGGTGTCAGCGATCCAGGTGGGCGCGTTCCGGCCGACCTCCCCAACCACATTTCGAGGATCAGCCATACGCCTTGCATCACTTCTCGTGGCGTGCTGTTTCCTGGTCGCGCCATCGCCGACGGGGGCGCAGACCAGGAACGTCCTGGTGCTTTTCTCCAACAATCGCCTGCTTCCCGCCAACATCGAGGTCGATCGCGGTTTGCGGGAAGACGTCGCGAGTTCGACAGCTCGAAACGTCGCGTTCTTCGCGGAGTTTCTCGATCAGCCCGCCTTCAGCGGTCAAGTATACGAACAAACTGTCATCTCCTACTTGCATGACAAATACCTCGCCCGTCCGCCGGCGACTATCGTCGTCACCGGCGAGTTCGCGCTCGAATTCCTGCTTCGCAATCGTGCCCGCTTGTTCCCTGACGTACCGCTGGTCTTCGTCCCAGTCGACAGGTCCTTCGCGCAGTCGATCCAGCCGTTGCCCGCCGACGTCGTGGTCGTCCCGGTCGAGTACGACTATTTGGGCACCATTCAACTTGCGTTGCGCTTGCATCCGCACACCCGGCGGCTGGTAGTGGTGACTGGCACCAGTGATTGGGATCGGAATTGGGAATCTGACTTGCGTGTCGGACTCGCCCGCCTGAAGGTTGCTCCGACAGTCGAGTTCATCGCAGGCCTGTCTACCGACGCCGTGGTGAAGCGACTGAGTGAGCTGGGGCACGGCGACGTGGTGTTTACGCCCGGTTACTTCAGGGACGGCGCGGACCAAATATTCGCGCCACGCGATTCTGTCGCACTCATGGTGGCCGCATCGGGTGCGCCTATCTATGGGCCGTTTAGCACCTTCATCGGCGCCGGCATCGTAGGCGGACGCATGCCGACCTACATCGATATGGGACGGCAGGCGGCGAGATTCGTCAATAGCCTGCTCGACGGTGCCCCGCCCGCAACGCTCCGCTTGCCGGCGAGCATTCCGGCGCAAGTGCAGATCGACTGGCGACAGGTGCAGAAGTGGAACATTGCCGTGGACGATATTTCGGATGACGCCATCGTATATTTCAGGGAGCCGACGTTCTGGGAGGCGCATCGCATCCAGGCGGTTATCATTGTGGCGGTGATCCTCCTCCAGGCCGCGCTGATCGCCGCGCTTCTCGTCGAGCGGCGATTGCGCCAGCGGACGGCATCTGCGCTGGAGGAAACCGAAAAGCGCATGACTCTAGCAACGCAAGCTGCGCGACTGTCAACGTGGATGTGGGAGATCGCCCGCGACCGAATTTGGATATTCCCGGCATCGCAGCAGCCTGGAGGCCGCTCAGGCGAATCGCCGGCAACGCAGGAAGACGCGCTGAAGACCGTGCATCCGGCGGACCGCGCGGAGGTTGAGCGGGCGATACGCCAGACGGTCGCGGAGAACGCCGAACTCTATATCGAATACCGCGTGGTAGATCCTAACGGCGACGTGCGCTGGATCGCGGCACGTGGGCGGCCAGAGAAGGGTCATAAACAGCGAATCCTCGGCGTGGCTGCCGATGTCACCGAGCGCAAGGTCGCAGAATTGCAGGCTGCGAAAGACCGCGCGGAACTGCAGCATTTGACTCGCGTGTCCCTGCTGGGGCAGCTTTCCGCCTCCATTGCCCATCAGCTGAACCAGCCACTCTCGGCAATACTCGGCAACGCCGAAGCCGCGCAGAAGATGCTTGGGCGCGATAAAGTCGATCTCGCGGAGTTGCGGGAAATCTGCAACGACATCGTCAGCGAGGACCACCGCGCGTCGCAGGTCATTCGCCGGCTGGGCGATCTTTACAAACGCGGCGGCGCGAAGATGGAGCCGGTCGATCTGAACGAACTGGTTGGCGAGACGCTCGATCTTGTACGCAACGAATTGCTTACTCGCAACATCACAGTGGCCACCGAGTTCGCATCGGTGCTGCCCACCATCGAGGGTGGCAGGGTTCAGCTGCAGCAGGTCCTGCTCAATCTCATCCTGAACGCTGCCGAAGCGATGAGCGAGACCGTCATGGAGCAACGTAAGGTTACAATACGCACACACGTAACCCCCACCGTCGTGAAGTTGTACGTTGTCGATCATGGGCCCGGCATCGCCGCGGATGGCCTAAGGCACCTGTTCGATGCATTCTGGACTACCAAGGCCGGAGGGATGGGCATGGGCCTCGCGCTTTGCCAATCCATTGTTGCTGCGCATCGAGGCAGCATTACGGCGGCGAACAACGTGGACGGTGGTGCCACATTTTGCGTAGCCTTGCCGATAAGGCAAAACCCATGAGCGAGACCGCCGCGACGAAGACCATCTTCCTGGTCGACGACGACCCGGGGGTGTTGAAGGCCCTTTCGCGCGTACTTCGGGAAGACGGCTGGCGCGTCGAGACATTCGAGTCCGCTGAAGCGTTTCTCGCCCGTTCGGATTTGGATTCGCCCGGATGCCTCGTGCTCGACGTGACCATGCCCGGCCTCGATGGGCTCGAGTTGCAACGTAGACTGACCGAAGGACGGCATCTGTTGCCGATCGTCTTTGTCACAGGGAACGGCAACATCCCGATGTCGGTACGGGCGATCAAGGCCGGCGCCACGGATTTCCTCACCAAGCCGGTGAAGGGTGAGGCGCTGGTAGCTGCTGTGCGGGCGGCGATCGACCAGGACGCGTCGGTGCGTCAGGCGCGGGCCAATACCGCGGAGCTTCGGCAACGCTTTGCCAGTCTGACACCGCGCGAGCACGAGGTGCTTGAGGCGTTGGCGGCGGGGAAGCTCAACAAGCAGATCGCCGCAGACCTTGGCATCGTCGAGCAGACGGTCAAATTCCATCGCGCCCGCATCATGGAGCGGATGCAGGCAAGAACCATCGCCGAACTGATGCACGTCGCGGCACGGCTCGGAATCGGCGCCACGGCGCCGCCAGCCGATCGGACACCATCCTCAGTCGATCCCTCACATCAATGGCCGCGATCCTAGCTCAGGTCGTAGGCCACTAGCCCAAAGAATAGTTCCGAACCGGGCTCCAACACCGTAGTGTTCGGCAGGTGACAAGTGTCGATCCCTGTATCGCCGTGGTCGACGACGAGGCGTCCGTTCGCACCATGCTCGGACGCTTGTTGCGTTTGGCCGACTACCAAGTTGCCGCTTTTGCGGGCGGCGAGGAGTTTCTGGCTTCGCTCGCGGAATCGCGGCCTGACTGCGTGATTCTCGACGTGCACATGCCCGGCCTCTCCGGGTTCGACGTGCAGTCGCGGCTGCGCGCGGCGCACATTCATGTTCCCGTCGTCTTCATTACCGCGAGCGACGATCTTGCGCTCGGTCGGACAGCCGAGGAGGCAGGAGGCGTGCGGCTGCTCCGTAAACCTTTCTCCAACGACGAGCTGCTCGATGCAATTGGCATCGCACTCCGTGGCAAGCCGAGCTTGGCGCCATAAAAGTGTCACATTGCTGCTGAACCGTTGCCTATACCAAAAGCTAGTGTTCAAGACCCGATTAGATCTGTACAAAACAACACGGTGTGCTGACCGCACCGGCACGGGCGCGCCGTATGGCGCCCTAAACTCTGCACATGGGAGTCACGACATGAATTTGCGAAAGCTTTTCTCCGTGTCCATTGCCACTCTGGCGCTCGCGCTGTCCGCGGCGACACCGGGGCTGGCGCAGCAGAAGCCCAATATCCTTTTCATCATGGGTGATGACATCGGCTGGATGCAGCCAAGCATCTATCATCAAGGATTGATGGTCGGCGAAACGCCCAATATCGACCGCATCGGGTACGAGGGCGCCAAGTTCATGACCTATTACGCTGAGCAAAGCTGCACTGCGGGGCGCAACGCCTTCTTCACCGGCATGCATCCACTGCGCACCGGCATGATCCCGCCGCAATTGCCCGGCAGCCCGTCCTACCTGCGGCCCGGAACGCCGGCGCTGGCGAAGTTTCTGCGCGACCTCGGCTACAACACGGGCGAGTTCGGCAAGAATCACTTGGGGGACCACACCCAGGCACTGCCGACCGCGCACGGCTTCCAGGAATACTGGGGCTACTTGTACCACCTGGACGCGATGCAGGGCGTCAGCTTCCCCGACATCAACAAGAGTCCGCTGGTGCAAAGCATCGTACCGCCGTGCAAGAACACGCCGGTCCGCGGGCTCTCCGACCCTCCCGGTGCGGTAGATCAGAAGACCACGCTCTGCATGATGCCCCCGCGGCCGGTGATCTGGTGCACGTCCTCCGACGGCACGGAAGCCAACCAGACGTGCAAGGACGAGGGCCCGTTGACGCTAGAGCGATCGAAGACCGTGGACGAGGAGATTTCGGCCAAAGTGATCGATTTCCTCGAGCGCAACGATCCCAAGAAGACCGGGAAGCCCTTCTTCGTCTGGTACAACCCGGCGCGGATGCATGTCACGACGGTGCTGTCGGACAAGTACATGGCCATGGTGGGTGAGCCGGGCGGCAAGGACTGGGGCGTAAATGAAGCCGGCATGAAGCAGATGGACGACAACATTGGCTACGTCCTGAAGAAGCTGGAGGACATGGGTCAGCTCGACAACACGATCGTGGTCTTCACCACCGACAATGGCGCCGAAGTGATCACGTTCCCCGACGGTGGCAACACGCCCTTCAAGGGCGGGAAGCTGACGACCTGGGAAGGCGGCATGCGGGCTCCGCTGGTCATCCGCTGGCCCGGCCACATCAAGCCGCATACGGTCCTGAGCGACATCTTTGCGTCCCTTGACTGGCTGCCCACGTTTGTCGATATCGCCGGTGGCCCGAAGGGCGACGAGCTGAAGAAGCAGATCGAGGCTGGAAGGTATCCCGGGATCGTGAAAACGACTCTCGACGGCGTCGACCAGCGCGACTACCTAGAAGGCAAGTCAGCCAAGTCGGCGCGCGACACGTTCTTCTACTACACCGGCGCCACGCCGTCGGCGGTGCGGTACAAGAACTGGAAAATCTACTTCTCGATGGCGGGGCCGGGTCCGACTGGCGGGCTCACAGGGGCAGAAACCTATCATTGGCCCCTGGTCGATAATATCAAACGCGACCCCTTCGAGGGGTCGGTCGGTCCCGAATCGAAGACTCTATTCGGCCAGGCGGGTTCGCTTGCGGGGCCAGTCACCGCATATATTTACGACTGGAACGTCATTCCGGTCGGACAGTGGCTATGGCTGAAAGAACTTGAATCCTATGTGGCGTACCCCCCCATGCAGGACCCGGAGAGCTACAACCTGACCCAGGTCCTCCAGCAGATCAAGGAGCAACGCGCGATCAGTCACGCCGGTGACTAAGACGTTAGGAGTTATCGGTGACTAGGCGGGCGGCCCGAAGGGGCCGCCCGGTTTCCGATTCGCAAAGGACGCCAATGAAACTGGGTCCCTTGTTTTCAGCGTTAGTTCGTTTTCTTGCACTGCGTGCCCTGCTCGAGTTAGGCGCGCCCGCACAGTCCCGGACCGACCCGTTGCCCTCGTGGAAGCAGGGCTGGATCGTAATTAGCATGAAGGACGACTGGAAGCAGGTCTTCTCGTTCGAGCAATGATGCTATCCAGCCCGCTGGAATTCCTGTCCGTTATTGCTGCCCCCCCTGCGCGCATCAATCATCTTGATCGCGCTTACCCGGGATCCGAAACTGAGCGTCGACCTTGGGAGACCGTTCATGAGGCATATCGTTAAGGTGTCACTCGTTGGAGGCTAACATGAAGAAGCTCTTTACCATCGCGGGCACCCTTCTTGTTACGGGCGTGGTTGTAGCGGGATTGCTCTACGTCACATTCCCGGTGCCGATGACGACCTACGGCGGTATGGGCCTCAACTACCTCAAGACGCTATCGACGCCGACAGGCACGGTGAGTACGGAGAAGAATCCGGCCTACAAGGCGCCTGTCTCCGGTGTGCCGTCGCCTCCCCTGGTCGATGCCGCATGGCCAAACGCAGCGCCCGGTGATTGGCCCAGTTACAACAGGACGCCGACCTCACAGCGTTACTCGCCGCTCGCCCAGATCAATACCAAGAACGTTGGCGGCCTGAAGGTCTTGTGCACCTACGACCTCCACACGATCACTGCCTTTGAATCCGGATTGATCATGGTGGACAACGCCTTGATCGGCACCACCGAGTTCGAGGTTTTCTCGATCATTCCCGCCACTTGCGCCGAGAACTGGCGCACGCACGTGGATTCCGCCGGATCGCTCCTGCCAGCCAACCGCGGCCGGAGCAGTGGGTTCGGGGGTGGTGGTTTCCGCGGTGGTGGGTTCGGGGGACGGCGCTGATTGAATACCGCGAAGGCCCGGAAGAACGATGCTGACGGGCGGTTGGTCCTAGCCATACGTCTTTTCAGAGCGGGACGGAAGGCTCTTCTTTGGGGAATTCGTTGCACTCAAGAGGAAACGACATGAAAGCATACATTGCGATGTTCGCTGTAGCCATGTGTCTCCCTTCGCCGCCGATTCTGGCCCAAGAGTTTTCTTGGGATCCGCTGAAGGACGTGCAGGAAGCGTTCCCCGCAGGCGTACCCAACGAAGCCAAGATCCTCCAGGCGCGTCTGCAGGTGCGGGAAATGGCGCAGGACGCATTGGCTTCGCTGTACGAAAACTCGCCCGGCGCTCGCCACGCCATCGAGAGGTCGGCGGGCTATGCGGTATTCAGCACGTTTGGTCTCAAACTCTTCTTCGCTGGGGGCACCAGCGGCAAGGGCATGGTCGTCAACCAGCGCACCGAACGCGATACCTTCATGAAGATGGTACAGGTCGAGGGCGGCCTGGGATTCGGGGTCAACAAGAACCGGCTAATCTTTGTCTTCACCAATGAGCCCGCCCTACGCAACTTCATCGATCAAGGTTGGCAATTCGGAGGCCAAGCCAACGCGTCTGCGATGGCCGGCGGCCAGGGCAGCATGTTTAGTGGCGCCGCTTCGGTAGCCCCCGGCGTTTACGTATATCAACTGACACAAACGGGGCTCTCGGCCTCGATCACTGTGTCGGGTACGAAGTTCTTCACGGACCCCGACCTGAACTGAGCCCCGTGATACGATCATCGACGGGCTTGCGGATCGACGGTCGCAATCGCGAGCGCATTGAAATGATGAAAGTGGTTGTCGTAATGTTAGGACATTGCTGCGACTGCGGCCATTTGACCTGACAAATCTTCGGGCAAGAGGACACTAGTTCGCGATATCTTGTTCCCCGCGGCGATTCCTCGCCCCCCTTTAGAGTCAGAAAATCGTGCTCATTGGACACCCGATATTTTGGCTGCTAGTCGCTTCCGTGGTGGCGCCGCTGCTGGCCGAGATTCCAATCGGCTTCAAAGTGCCGGTCGTGGTCCTCGAAGTCGTGCTCGGAATTGTTATCGGCCCCCACGTCTTCAAATTGGTGCAGTTCGAGGGTTTCGTAGTGACGATGTTCACGATTGCCATGGCCGTGACGCTGTTCATGGCAGGGATGGAGCTCGACTTCAGCGAAATCAAGGGACGCCCCCTGACCTTGGCAGTCGGCGGCTGGAGTATTTCGGTACTGTTGGGGATCACCGTTGTGGGACTCCTCCATGTCATCCCGCGGGTGGACGCACCGCTTATGGTCACGCTGGCGCTATGTACGACGGGACTTGGCGTGCTGGTCCCTGTCTTTCGCGACGGAGGTCAACTCGAGACCGCGTTCGGCCGTCTCTTCTTGGCTGCCGGCACGCTGGGCGAGGTGGGCCCCATTGTCGCGATGTCGTTGTTACTGTCAAAGGATTACAGCACTTGGCAAGAGGTTGCTTTCCTGGCGGCCTTCCTTGCAATTGTCGGTGTAGCGATTGTCGTCGGCATGAGCACACGTCCGCCGAAGCTGCTGGCACTGCTCAGTCGGCACATGCATGCGAGTACGCAATTGCCCGTACGCGTCTCGTTGCTGATGGTGGCTGCCTTGTTCTTGCTGGCGGAGGAATTCGGCTTCGAGAGTATCCTCGGAGCGTTCGCGGCGGGTATGGTCGTGGGCCAAGCCACCCGCGGCGAGGACGGTAAATTGTTGCGCGAGAAAATTGAGGCGGTCTCGTTCGGCTGGTTTTATCCGTTCTTCTTCGTCGGCGCTGGCATCAAGTTCGACATCGTAGCGCTCGGCCGCGATCTCACCACCATGCTGCTGGTTCCGGCGTTCGCGCTGTTATTCTTGGTTATCCGAGGCGCACCGGTGTTCCTTTATCGCGCTGAGATCTCGAAGGCGCAGGAACTGGCCTTCGCGCTATCTTCGGCCGTCCCATCGCTGTCCATAATCGTGGTTATCACCGAGATTGGGGTTCGGGCGAAGACGATGAGCTCGGATGTCGCGGCTGCTTTGATCGGCGCTGCGCTGCTTTCTGTCCTGCTGTTTCCGACAATTGCAGGTGTGATCCTACAAAGAATCGCCGCGCCGCAGATTCATACGCGAGTCGGCGCGTCATAACCGGGCGATTCAGGGATCGGCTGCTACAGGGCTGGTCACAGGCGGCCAGCATCCTTTGCTTCGAGGATGGCAGCCTGAAGCGCTCTCTTGACCTTCTGGTCCTTGATGTTGAGCACGCCGCGCTTGGGATGCTCGCCAAAACGTCGGTTTGGCGAGGCTGCGAACCATTCGGTGTCGAACGACAGCCGCACCGTGTTGCCGAGATCGAATTTCGTGTCGCGGTCGAGCCCCGCCTTCTGGTCTGCCGCGCGGATTGTAAACTCGCCAGCGTAGCGCTTCTCGACGCCCTGCGACGTTCCATAGGCAACCCGCACAATCGAGGCTTCTTTGCGCTCCGGGTCCTCTTCGACCTCCACGACAAGTGCGGGCCTGTCCTTTGGCCCAGGTACCCCGACTTCGCCTTCCGGAAACCGGCACTGAACAATGTCACCGGCCTTCGGTCTTGGCGCCCAAGGGCGCGGGCTCATTTCAGCAGGCTGCTCAGGGTCCGGCCCTTGCGCTTCGGCTCGTGCCTGCGGATCGCGGCGAGCTGCGCCTTGGTCAGCGGCGGATAGCCTTCTTCGGATTCGCCGCGCAGGGCATCCTCGCGTAGTCTGGCAAGCGCGAAGTGCACAGCCTGGGTTTCGGAAAATCCAAGAGCCTTGGCGATCCTGCGCATGGTCACACGGCTAACTGTGGTCAGCGTGTCAACCTTGAAGTTGAGCAATAACGCCTCTTTCCTCGTTGCATTGTTGGTCATGGAGTCGATGCCGTGGTTGTCATATATAAAAAGTATATATGAAAGCTGGCACGAGTTTCAAGGACAAGATCGCCATTTTTCCTGGCACCCACGAAGCCGGACCTTCTGGGGCCGTGGCAAATCCGGCAATGCCGGTCGACATGCTGCGCGACTTTTGAAACCGGGGTGCGCGACTATTGCGCGACTTTTCGCGTGAAGGATGTGGAACCATAGGGGCGAAAACTAGCGCGCCGGGCGTTCGCCACTAATTAAATCAATTGCTTAGAAGCCTTAAATCGCGCTACGAACCAGGGGGTCGTGGGTTCAAATCCTGCCGGGCGCGCCAAAAAATCAAGGGCTTGCAGAAACGCGGGCCCTTTTCTTTTCCGGCGTTGCGTGACTTTTTCACGCAACTGCCCGCAGAAGTGTCATCGCTGGCGTGCTTCGGGTGGCATTGATTCGGTTCACCGCCTCCAGGAGCTCGGCAATTTCCGCGGCCGAGTAGTGCGTGGTTACGCTCCCGTTGTGGTGTCCCAGCAAAACCTGCCGCGTCTCAAAGCTCACTCCGGCCGCTCGCAGTCGACGGCCGAACGTATGCTTCAAGTCGACACTCGCCAGTGGGCGCTTCGCAATGCTCGACGACGGCATGGGATTCAGCCTCGTGCCTTGGGCGCCAGTCATTGACAACCGACTTGGTCAGTCGATCGCGGCCGTGATGCGTGGTGGCAGCGCCCATTGGGAGATTGGCAAGCAATTATCTCGATAGGGGAATCGCTGTCAGTCCAAGGCCCACGCAGCATGGCATGTCGCGCAAGCGAAGTACCGAGCCCATACTGAGAAAACGCAGCCATCCTCAATTCGGCCGAGTTCGAACAGCAGACGGTCAGCTTGGTCATCCAAATTAATCGCATGCAGTCGTTCGCATCGCTTGCTTAACGATTGCTGCCAAGAAAGCTTCTTACTTGACTTCGATTCTTGGGACAGTAAAATGCCGTGCCCGAGCGCCGAATGGCTTCTGCGGGAAGCGCAGCAAGAAGCTCGATCTCGATCAGTTATGGAGAGAACCGTGAACTTCAGAATACTTCTACGGGTAGTGTGCCTTGCGGTCCTGGCGGCAGTCCTGATTGGTTGCCAGAAGACGGACACCGCTGTCGAAAAGGCGGCGACTGACGTAAAGGACAAGGCTGTCGCGGATGCGAAGGCAGCCGAGGCGCTTGTGAAGGAGAAGGAGGCGCAGGACACCGGCATCGAAGCCTACATCTATGCCTATCCGTTGGTCACTATGGAGCTGACGCGGCGCGTGTCGACCAACGTAGCGGCGCCCGAGGGCAGCAAGGCGCCGATGGGCCAGCTCGCCAAGCTGCGCGGGTATCCGGCGGTTGATGACCATACGGTGACCGCGCCGAATGCGGATACGCTCTACACCGTCGCGTGGCTCGATGTGTCCAAGGAGCCTTGGATTGTCAGCGCGCCCGACATGAACGGGCGCTTCTTCCTGCTGCCGATGCTGGACGGCTGGACGACGGTATTCGCCGATCCCGGCAAGCGCACCACGGGTACTGGCGCGCAGAAGTTCGCCATCACCGGCCCGGGTTGGACGGGACCACTTCCGGCGGGGGTCAAGGAGTACAAGTCGCCGACAGGCATAGTGTGGCTGCTTGGCCGCCTCTATTGCACTGGCACGCCAGAGGACTACAAGGCGGTGCACGCGCTGCAGGACAAGATGACGGTCGTGCCGCTGTCCGCGTACGGCAAATCCTATGCGCCGACGCCGGGAACCGTCGATCCAGGCGTCGACATGAAGACGTCAATCCGCGACCAGGTTAACGCGATGGACGCCGCGTCATATTTCAAGCTGTTCGCAGAGCTGCTCAAGACTAATCCCCCGGTCGCCGAGGACGCGCCGATGGTGGCAACGCTTGCCAAGATCGGGATAGTGCCCGGCCAGGACTTCGATGTGTCCAAGATAGACCCAGCTGTCGCTAAGGGCCTTGCGGGCGTTCCCAAGCCCGCACAGGACAAGATCATAGTTTGGCTGAAGGAGGGGATCGTTGCCGGCGACCTGAAAATCACCGACGGCTGGTTCTTCTCGACCAAGGTAGGTATCTATGGCACCGCCTATCGTATGCGGGCACTGGCCACATGGATCGGGCTCGGCGCAAATCGTCCGCAGGATGCGGTCTACCCCACCTCCGAAGGGCCGGACATTGTCAAGAAGTACAGCGGCGCGAATAAGTATGTCATGCACTTCAACAAAGGTGAGTTGCCACCGGTCAACGGCTTCTGGTCGCTGACGATGTATGACGCCAACTACTTCTTCGTGCCGAATCCGATCAACCGTTACACGGTGAGCCAGCGCAACAAGCTCAAAGCTAACCCGGACGGATCGGTCGATATCTACGTCCAGAACGAATCCCCCGGCAAGGGCAAGGAACAGAACTGGCTGCCGGCGCCGAAGGACCAGTTCATTCTCATGATGCGCCTGTACTGGCCCAAGGAAAGGCCGCCATCCATTCTCGATGGCAGCTGGAAGGTTCCGCAGGTCAAAGAGGTCAGCTGAAAGCGACGGCCTGAGACGGGGAAGCGGCGATCAGTCGAATGCGGGCGTCGTGTTTTCTTGTGCCAATGAGAATTGGAAGATCCGACCATGAAGCGTATCCGACCAATTGGCTATGCCCTAAGCGTAGCGGTGACGCTCGCTGGCGCATCGCTACCAGCGCGCGCCGACCTAAGTGCGGAAGAACTCGCCAAGCTGGCACAGAATCCGGTCGCCAACCTGATCAGCGTGCCGTTTCAGTACAACGCCAACCTCAACTACGGGCCAGAGAAGGACACGCAGAGCATTCTCAATATCCAACCGGTCATTCCGTTCGAATTGAACAAGGACTGGAACCTGATCACGCGTACCATCCTCCCGGTCATCTGGCAGCCGGGACTCGCGCCCGGCGACAGCAGCACCAGCGGCATTGGTGGAACGCAGTTTTCGGCGTTCTTTTCGCCGTCCAATGCCGAGGGCACGATCTGGGGTGCTGGACCGATTGCACAAATCCCAACGACAACGAACACCAAGCTTGGCTCCGATCGCTGGGGACTTGGGCCAACGTTTGTCGTCCTGAGGCTGGAAAAGGGCGACCCATGGGTTTACGGTTTCCTTGTCAACAATGTCTGGTCCGTCGGCAGCGGCGCCGGCGGCTCCTACAACAGTTTCCTGCTGCAGCCGTTCGTGAACTATAACTTCGAGGGCGGCACCTATCTTTCTTCGGCGCCGATCCTGACCGCCAATTGGAAGGCCAGCGGCAGCAACGTGTGGACGGTGCCGCTCGGGATCGCCCTGGGGCACATCTTCCACCTGGGCAAGCTTCCCGTGAACGCGCAGATCGGCAGCTATTACAACGTGGTCAAGCCCGACTTTGGCTCGAACTGGCAGATTCGCGCGCAGGTTCAGCTGATGTTTCCGAAGTAGTCTGGTTAAAGCAATAGACGCGGCGACAACGGTTAGCTGACACGGACTGCAGCGTTTGAGCTTCTGCTTCCACAATATCGAACGTAGCTTTTGGAGGCTCGACGGACCGCTTTGGGCCGCACCAGCCGATGATGAGCGTAATGCGGTGCGTGACTTTTGCGTGACTTTGGTGTGCGTCAATGGACTCTCGTATACAAATTCAGTGGAGCGATCAGCCGCAAGTCGTTGATTAATGAAAGCCGCTGGTATCTACAAAAGGCTACGAACCAGGGGGTCGTGGGTTCAAATCCTGCCGGGCGCGCCACCAATTCGTGTTACACATCAGGAGGTTGCGACGAAACCGTCGCGACCTCCTTACTTTTGTTACGCAGCATCCCGTGAGATTCCCGTAAATACCATTCCGTAACGATACCGCTCCAGCGCGCCCCACGCTCGGTTCTCTCTGCCCATACCAACCGGATGACAGGGGCGAGTCCTGAACAGGATGCTGCGGTCAGGCGTGGGCACGAAGGCTTTTGTCAACGGAGTCTGGCGCTGATGGACATGGTTGCATACGACCTCGGGGCCGCAATGTTGCGCTTTCGCCGTGAATATTCACATCCGCATTAAAATTGCTTGCACCCTCTTTGCACTCAGGACTAATCTCTAATCAACTCGTTCGATTGAGCGCAGCGTCGCTCCCGAAACTCATGTACTGCATGCTACCGATCCTCAGCTTGGGACTCGCTGCCCAGGTGCCCGGCTTGTTCTGTGGCGGGAGCATCAACGGTTTCGAGCAGCGGGCGTCGGCGCAAGCCGGCCCGGCTACGACAAAGTAATTCCACCCGACCGGAAGACATTCCGCCGGGTGAGTCAGCGGAACTGTCGGAAGGTCGTATTCCTTCCCCTTTTCGACAACTTCCGCCTTGGTTCGTGTGGTGATCGCCTTGGTACGCGCGTACTCGCGCGGGGGCGTGACGAAAGGAGGGCAGACGCTATGGCGCGCACGACGAACAGCCAACGGGCAACCACGCGGCGTGGGGCCTCGCGCATCCGGACAGACGCGCAACCGATGAGCGGCAGTTTGCTCTCCGGTCGCGGCTCCGCAGCCTTGCTCCTTTCCGCGCCGCGGCGCGGTAATGCCGGCATCGGCTGCCTGCAAATTCCTTGCCGAGCTTTCGCCGCTGGGACCAATCGATAAGCGAATCGATTCCTCCCGAGCGCAGGCCCGGCGGCCGAGAGATGACGGCGTCGGGCTTTTTGTTTTCCAGCGCCAGACAATTACCTTGACAACGAGGGGCCGAAAATGAAACGCGCAAACATGGAATTCGCAAGACCGCACGGGTTTCGGGAATTCGAGTTCGTGTGGGCAGGGCCCGATGGAGCGTATTGGCACGCTGTAGACGGTATGGTGGTCCGCGTCGCCGCGGCAGAGCGCGGGCGGGCACGCGAAGCCGAAGCGTTGGATACGTCTCTGTCAAGGTACGAGATTGGGCGCGGGGATGCTGGTGTGCGCTCAATCGGTTCTGCGCGCGCCGAGAAGTCGCATGGGCGTGGCGGCTTTGCGTGTGGGCGCAACGCGCCTGGTTCGTGATTCACGTCGTGCAGTGGTTTTGGTGAGAAGTCTTGCGGCGCAAGTCGTCAAGGCGCAGTGCTGTCACCAGTAGCGGCAACCCGGCGGAGCAATCCGCCGGGGCCGTGCGAGGTGCGCGGCAGCGCGACCCGAAAAGCGCGGCAACGCAATGCCACGCCAATCGCCACCGCAAGGCGTCGACTCTACTGTTCTCCGACGGTCGTGAGTGACTCCGGGCGGCTTCGGTGCGGCCATTCGGCCGGCATGGGGGACTGCCAGTCATCAACCCTTCTCGGTCATACGTCCGACGAAGCCGACCGTTCGCATCGCCGCGGGAGCGGCCATTCAGTCGCGGCTCGTTAACTGGTGCTCGAGTACGATTTCGCCAGGCGCACCCTGGAGTGGGCGGCGGAATGTGCCGCCAAGAACCGCTACAAGGAGCGGGCGCTGGCCCGGCCCGGACCGAAGAGCAGGCGAAGAAAATCGGACGGACACAATTTCCGATTCAGTAAATCACCCTGTGCGGCCTGGATGAGCGAAGTGTCCGTCCCAGTTATTTCGCCAGCCGCCTCAGGTGCAGCACGAGCTGCCAGATCTGTTCGTCGGTCAGCTTTCGGTGGGATGGCATTGATGTGTCCGGCGACCCGAATCTGATGATCCAGAACAGTTGCCCATCGGGTATGTCATTGACGGTCCTGGCGCAGGCGAAATTGCGCGGAGGAGGACTGAATTGCGTTGCAAGAGGCCCGTTGCCCTCGCCTCGGTCCCCGTGACAGATCGCGCAACCCGAGTCGCCAGCTTTGCCCAGGTACAAGTGCTCCCCGGCACCGAGGTTGCCGGCGTCGGGCTGAAGCGGATTCGTGCGCGAGTAGTAGTCCTCGGGAGCTTTGCCCGTGAAGCGGGGCTGGGGGCATTGGGCGGCGGGCGGCGCGGCCTGCACCGGCAGGACGGTCGCGGCGAGCGCCACCAGCGCCGCCCAGCGCCACCCGAAGCTTACTGATGCGAGTGCCCATGTAGCCATCTGTATTTCCTCCAGAATCTCGCGGGCGGTATCGCCAGCGCGCTGGCGCGTCCGGTCCGATACCGCGATTGCTCTACCAGTGTGAAAGAGAGGGGGCGAGCTTGCAACTACCCGGGGTGGCGGATTTCCGGACGCGGTTGCGCTTCCGGGCACCACGTACGCCGTCGTCAATGGCGGTGATTGCGGCTGCCCTGTTCGCGGTTTCGCCGTACCTCATTGCCAAAGAACGGAATGCTTGCAACCGAGGCGGGGTCCATATATTCCAGTTGGGCCAACGGGGGCGACCGGCTGCCCCACGCGCTGCCGCAAAGCTGAAGGTCAGCGTGCGCTCAACGCCCGCCACGGGAAAACAGATCCTCCATATTCGGCGCAGAAACCAACGGATATTGATTTGGATCCGCTTGCGCCATCATCAGAGCATTCTCATCCGAAAGCCTATACCACAGCGCGGAAGCAAGTCCCAACAGCGCTAGCATAACGACCAAAACGCAGACGCGAATGGTCGATTTCGTTCTCTCGCGGTGAGCCATAGCCTACCTCCTGACTTCACCTACTTTCGCACGGACTATCGCTTGTTTAAATGTTGCGACGATAAAGTCCTTAACGTATTGACATTGGTCAAAACGCTTAGTGATATTTGCCCTAATTCCCTGATAACCGTTTCACTACGATGTGCCTTAATCGCCGTGGCGACGCCCGAGGGACAGGCTTGGCGACGAAACGGTACAAGCGGGTGCGGAGGCGACCGGTTGTGGCCGACGGAAAGCAGAAATTCTTGCGCCCCCTTGACAAGGGAAGCCATATCAGTCCTTCGGGCCAGAAGCGGACAGCCACGTATTCCCGCAATGCGGACGCTCGTGCCTACAAATCGCCGATGGCGGTCCGGTGGCCCGCGATCGCGTCGCGCTTGCTGATTGCGCCGTCGAGCTCGGCCGCGTTGTCTCGCATCGCCGGGGTTACCACGTGCCCTGCAATTCCTCCGCCGGCGTGATCTTAAGTTGCCCGTGCAACTCCTTGATGCGCTTCTCGACCTCCATATTGCGATTGGCTCTGGCTTCGTCATCGCCGGTGTTGCGTCGCCCTCCCCGCCGGTACGGTTAGTGGCAAGCGCGGAGGTGTTTGCCATCGCGATTGCCATCCTAGAAGGGCAGGCCGACGTAGTTCTCCGCAAGCGATTTTTGCGCTGCGACGGAGTGCATGAGATAGTCGATCTCGGCTTCCTGAACTTTCTGGTCGAAGCCACCGGTGGTTGGCCGATGCAGCAACATGGTCATCCACCAAGAAAAGCGCTCAGCTTTCCAGATGCGGCCAAGGCAGCGTTCCGAATAAATGTCGATACCGTGCCTGCTGCCGGCATAGAACTCGGCTAGCGCGCGTGACAGGTAGCGCACATCGGATGCGGCGAGATTGAGGCCCTTGGCCCCGGTTGGCGGTACAAGGTGTGCTGCATCGCCCGCTAGGAACAGTCGCCCGAAGCGCATCGGCTCTGCCACGAAACTCCGCAGAGGCGCAATACTCTTTTCGATCGACGGGCCCGTCACCAGCAATTCGGACGCCTCGGGATCGAGACGGCGCCGCAGTTCATCCCAGAACACGACGTCGGGCCATTGCTCGACGGTATCCGAGGAAGTACATTGTATGTAGTGCCGACTGCGTGTGCGCGACCGCATGCTGCAGAGCGCGAAGCCGCGCGGGTGATTGGTGTAAATGAATTCGTCGCCCACCGGTGGCGTATCTGACAACAGACCGAGCCAACTAAAGGGATAGATGCGCTCGTAGACATGGAGCGCGTTTTCTGGAACGCTGGCACGACACACGCCGTAAAAGCCATCGCATCCGGCAATAAAATCGCAGGCGATGTAGTTCGCGACACGGTCCTTCATGTAGCGGACCCGTGGATGATCGCTCTCAAAGTCATTGACGCTTACGTCGCACGCCTCGTAAACGACTTTCAGGCCTGCCGCTGCGCGCGCGTCCATGAGGTCCTTGGTAAGTTCAGTCTGGCCATATACCAGCACCTGCTTGCCACCCGTCAACTGCTGCATGTCGATTCGATGGCGGACGCCGCCGAAACTCAACTCGATGCCAGAGTGAACAAGGCCCTCGGCGCGCATGCGCGTGCCCACGCCGACTTCATCCAAAAGATCCACAGTGACCTGCTCGAGGACACCGGCGCGAACCCGTTCCAGAACATGCGCCGGCCTGCGCTGTTCGATCACGATCGCGTCGATGCCCGCACGGTGCAGCAGTTGCCCCAGCAGAAGCCCTGAAGGGCCCGCTCCGATAATGGCTACCTGAACTCGCATGCCTTATCTCTCCAGGTATGAATCGCAAAATGACCGCGCGCTCGCGCACGTGCAGTAGACCCACGGCTCAAGGCTTCCGCTCCGCGCGGCCCAGTGCCAGGTGGTAAATCGCCCCCGAACCGAAATCCTGATACCGGGACTTGCAGACACTCTGTACGCAATGCTTTATTCTGGACTTATGACAAGGGGGCAACGTTGTCACAGATCAAACAACGTCGAGAGGGTTTTGGCTCGGTTGGGTCAGTTCGGCCAAGACCACGCGGTCGAGAATTCTCCTCAATATCTCACCCGAGGTGGAACCGGCGCGCCAACCCAATCAACGCTTGGCCGATCAACAAGATAGCGATTGTGGCGAGCAATGACGGCAACCGCTTCGCGGCTGGGAGCCGGTATTGGACTACCAGTAGCTGCCTAACCAACCGGACGCCTCGCCGACGGCGCGGGCTTGGTGTTCGCTCAACGCCGGTTAGGGGTTCGCTAGATGATCCAAGGCGCCTGGGGCCAGGCACCTTGGCTCGTTACCAGGGTCAGTCGAGCTTTGCTCCTGCCGATCGCACGATCGGCCGATTTGCATGAGTCCGCTTGATTCGACGGCTAGGCTGCGCTGCGGACACATTCCGAGTCCGCCGGCGATTACCTGCGACGAGCGCTGGACCCGCTGTTCCAGAAGGAAGTCATCACGATGGAGGAGTACAACCTTCGCCGCGGGCTTTTCAAGCGCCACGTCAAGCGCTTCTACTACGCGTGCCGAAGGTTCGACGAAGGCCTGCGCGGGAGAATGGATGCACGCGAGGCTGCCACCGCCAACGCCGACGCGAGGAACAAGGGCCATAGCACTGCAGAAGTTAAGTCGAACGGCGCAGGGGCGACCACAGTACCCGATGGCACCGCTCCACAACCTGGCCGGCGGAAGGAGCGGCAACGGTCGGAGCTCAAGGTCACCGCTGTAGAGAGCCCCGAGCAAGTGGCTAGTGCCGTCGGTTAAAAAGTCCGCACCCGCGGCTCGATCGCGAATCTCCTGCATGCCGCATTGCCGTATTCTTAGCTGTGCGTTGGCTCCGTCGTGAGCCACTCGCTCGGGCAGGGCATGCACATCGCCCGCAACGAATCGATGCTGCTCTCCCGCGGTGACGACAGCGAGGGATTGCCTGCAACGGCTGAGCGCCTGTTCCGTAAAGCAGGATGGCCAGGCGATCTCGGTGTCGGGCGGCGAAGTCACGGTGGGTTAGCGATGCAGGCAATGGTCACGGCCTTGCCTGTTCGAGGTTCTCATGGGCACCGGCCCTGCGCCTCGTCAATTCGATCATGTCGCGCCGGTGTGCCGAGTCGTGCACGCCTCAAGAATGCTGCGGCTCTGTTTCGATGGGCTCGATGTGAATGGTGACGTGCGAGCGGGGCAGCTGCTCGATCAGCGCCACCTCGATGCGGTCGCAGAGTGCGTGGGCATCAGCGACACGTGTCGTGCCCGGGACCAGCAGGTGGAATTCCAAGAACCGCTGTGCACCCGCCTTGCGCGTGCGCAGCGCGTGGAAGCTCGTATATGGCGGAAGCGCTTCGCGAATGATCGCCTCGGCGTGTTGGACTTCAACCGGGGGCAACGCGGCGTCCATCAAGCCGTCAGCCGAGCGCTTGAGCAAGCCGAAACCGGTGTGCACGATATACACTGCCACCGCGATCGCCAACAGCGGGTCCAGGATAGACCACGCCGGCGCGAACATCACGACCGTGAGCCCGCTGACGACGCCGACCGTGGTCCAGACGTCCGACAGCAGGTGCCTGGCATCGGCCTCTATCGTGATGCTGTCGTGGCTGCGTGCCACCCTGAGCATAACGCGAGCCGTCGCGTAGTTGATCCCGGCGGCGAGCAGCGCGATGGCGATTCCAGGGGCCAGCGCCGCAAGTGGCTGCGGATCGTGCATTCGGCGAAGCGCGGCGTAGACGATCGCAACGGCAGCAACCACGATCAGAGCACCCTCGACCCCGCTGGAGAAATACTCGGCCTTGTCGTGACCGTAACGATGTTTCTCGTCGGCGGGGTGCGATGCGATTGTGAGCGCGCCCAACGCCACCGCGCCGGCGGCGAGATTGACCAGCGCTTCCATCGCGTCGGACCATAGGCTCACCGACCCGGTCAGCAAGTAAGCGCCGAACTTAAGCCCGAGCGTCACAAGCGACGTGGCAATCGACAACATCGCCATGCGACGTACAGCGCGCATATTGCTTCAGCGCCGTGCGGCGCAGCACTCAAACGAGTTCACTTCGCCCAGCATACGCCAGAGCCTTTGGATTGCATCGAGTAGTATTCGCGTTGCCGTGCAGTCATCCTCGTTGTATTTGAGCAATCGCCTGCGAAGACTGTTGAGTCGTTCGTCGCCTACCAAGGCGGTGGATTGAGCGTGATGCAGCAGGGCGCCCCGTGGTCGAAGGTCGATGACTTCGCCGGACGATGCATGTTGGGTAGTCATAATGATTCCCGCGTGGGAACGGGCCTATCCGGGTTTGCCGTCGAGTCGTGGTCGCGTCAACACCGGCCAATAGCGAATCGCATACAGGGCAAACGCGCTCGACCAGCATATTGCCGAGGCGATGCTTTTCCAGACCCGTAACGCTCGCGTCGATCGCGATAATCTGCTCAAGATCCCCGCGCCGCGCAGGTGGGTCATAAGGTTCGCGACTAAAAGGCGTGGTCGCCCGAGATCTGGCGCCGGCTGACAGTCACCCGAGGTGCCGCACGAGGACGATTCTCCCGAATTCCGGGACGCGCGTACCGACGCGACCGCGTCAAGCAGCGACGAGCAAGCCTCCGAGCAGTGGTTGATCGTCAAGCGGCCCTTAGAGTTACGTCCGATTACGTCAACGAGGCTTACTTAGAGACCCACAAGCAGCAGCGCAGACGACGCCGCAGCTGCACAAGAATGGGGAAGCCAAGTCGCTCGAGCCCGATCTGGCATCCCCAGCATAAATTAGAAGCGCCACTGAACCGCCACTCCCAGGCCCTGGCAGCTCTGAGGACCGGGCGCGAAGGCGCTCGCGCGTTGCCGCAGAATGGGATTCCGAATGCCGGGATTCGGTCGCAGCCTTGCTGCGAATCTTGGTACTGAATCGTCAGGCCTTCTTGACCCAGGCATTACACCAGCCGTTGGCGCTGACCAGCTTGCCTCCGAACGCGCTGCATGGACCATTGGCGGCGCCCGGTTGTCCCGAATACAAGGCGCAGTTTGAGCACGT
Organism: uncultured beta proteobacterium; assembly: GCA_963711235.1. GTDB lineage: Bacteria > Pseudomonadota > Gammaproteobacteria > Burkholderiales > Casimicrobiaceae > PALSA-1003. The sequence continues at coordinate 239,379 of CAVQDI010000002.1, forward strand.
CGCGGTCTTGTCCTTGCGGTTGGCTGCCTTGGTGGCGTCGATCTTGTAGCCCAGCGCCGTGGCCGTCGGATCCGATTCGCTTAGGGTGTCGACCGCCTCGGCTGCCCCGCTGAACAGCGCAGCCGCGAGTGGTGCGGCAGCGAGACCGGCGACACCGATCTTGATGAAGCGTCGGCGGTTTGACGACATGTGCGTGGTCATGGTGATCTCCTCGGGTTGGCGATGCGTGTGCCGGTCAGCAGCAGCATCTTGGCAATAGCTGGCGTGTTTGTCGAGCACCGGCCTGGGCATTGGGGCAGGATTCCACGAGGCCGAACTTGACCCGCAGTATCGCTTGATGCGGAGGAGAGGCACCCAGACTATCGAGAACTGCCTGCTCAGCCTAAAGGGAGATGGGTGAACTGGAACGCCAAGCGTTGAGTCGCATGCTGTAAGCGATCTGCCGGCCTCGACATTGGGCGCAGCTCGTGCTGTTCAGCGCCGGCTTTTGGACTTACACTAGACATCCCCTAGTAAGGCGCGCCTTCGCTGCTTGCCTGCCTGATGACGATCCCTGCCCGCGACCCACTGCCGGCTGCCGCGACGCCGCCGGCCGTGATTTCGATCCGCGACCTGAGGACATACTGCAGCAACTGCAGCATGCGGCAGTTATGTCTGCCCGTGGGGCTCGATCCGGACCTGTTGCAGGAACTCGACCGCCTGGTTAAGAACCGAGTGCGGCTCAAGAAGGGGGACGCGCTTTACCGCGCGGGAGATACTTTCTCGGCGCTCTACGCAATTCGCATGGGCTCGTGCAAAACGACGGTGCTGTCCGAGGACGGCCGCGAGCAGGTGGCGGGCTACCACATGCAGGGCGATGTGCTCGGCATGGACGGCATCGGCACAGAGCGCTATGGTTGTGAGGCAGTTGCGCTGGAAGACACCGAATGTTGCGTCTTGCCTTTTGGGGAACTCGAGAATCTCACGCACAGCGCCGCGCCTCTGCAACATAACCTGTACCAGTTTCTGTCGCGGGAGATCGCGCGTGGCCAAAACACAATGCTGCTGCTGGGCAACATGCGGGCCGAAGAACGGCTGGCTGCATTTCTGCTCAACCTGTCGCAGCGCTATCGGGAGCGTGGCTACTCGTCGACCGAATTCGTGCTGCGCATGTCCCGGCAGGAGATTGGCAGCTATATCGGCATGAAGCTCGAAACAGTGAGCCGGCTGTTTTCCCGCTTTCAGCAGGAGGGCCTGATCCAGGTCCAGGGCCGCTCCGTCAAACTGCTCGACATTACGACCCTCAAGCAACTCCTTGGCCAGCGCTGCTAGCCGCCTGCAGCCGTCGCGGAAGCGGCGAGGTTTACCATCAACTGTCTCATCCGCAGGCGCGGGCATCGTGGTCGTGCCGTTCTTCGGTGTCACGCCTCCTCAGCGGACTGCCGAGAGAATAGCCGTCAAGGTACGGATGCCCTGAGCACGGCACCCCAGTGACCAGTATAAACGCAAGCGGTCTTACCAGCTTGCGCGACAGGCCGATTCAACCCATGGGCGATTGCGGGGCCTGCCTTGAATGGACCCGGTTTGATCTAGATCAGGAATGCCACAGTGAAACGCAATTACCGTACGCGGGTCACACGTCGGCTTTGCGCCGGCCCCAAGGGAGATGGCAACCCAACCGGGCTTGCGCGGCCAAGCCAAAAGAAGGAGTGCTGCGATGGATTGCCGAGGTGCAAGAATAATAGCGAGATCGGCCGGCCTCACACTGCTGGCAGCGACGTTCGCGCTGCTGCTGTTTCTGGCGCTGCTCAGCCCGGCGCAGGCAGTTCCGGCCTTTGCGCGACAGACCGGGCAAGAGTGCGTTGCCTGTCACGTCAGCTTTCCCGAGCTCACGCCGTACGGTCGCTATTTCAAGCTGACCGGCTACACCATCGGCAAGACCTTTTTTTCGTCGGAAGGCTTCAACTATGTGCCGATAGCGGTCATGGCGCAGGCATCCATCACCAATATCCAGAACAATAACCAGACGGATCCCACCACCGGCCAGACGACGACGCTGGTCCCGCGCAACAACGGCCTGGTGTTCTGCTGTACGAGTGTGTTCTTCGCCACCAAGTTCACCGACTGGTTCGGCATGATGGGCCAGTGGACCTACAACAACCTGGCGACGTCGGCCGACGGCACGCTCGGTGGCCACTCCAGCATGGACAACACCGACCTTCGCGCCACCTACAAGTACAGCAGTGTGGGTGCGGCGGAGCCGGACTGGATCTTCGGGGCGACGATCAACAACAACCCGACGGTGCAGGACGTCTGGAACAGCACCCCGGCATGGGGCTTCCCGTACACAGCTGCTCCGCTCGCGATTACTCCGTCGGCCAAGGCGCAGATCTACAACTCGCTGGCGCAACAGGTTGCCGGCCTGGGCGCCTACGCCTTCTGGCAGAAGACCATCTACGCTGAGGTTTCCTTCTATCGCACCGCCAACGGCGCGTTCTCCGTCTTAAGCGAGGGGCTGCCCGTGGGCATCGATGGCGGGGTGGCCGCGCTCAAAGGCTACAACCCCTACTGGCGTCTCGCCTACAACAAGGAATGGGGTCCGAACTCGCTGATGGTCGGCACCTATGGGATGTTCCTGGACCGTTATCCGGACAACCTGATGCAGTCGACCCCGACGGACCGCTACAAGGACGCTGCCGTCGATGCGCAATACCAGTACATCACCGATCCGCACACCTTTACGGCGCAGCTTAACTACGTCTACGAAAAGCAGAACTACAACGCGAGCTATCCATCTGTCGTAGCGACCGGCGCAGGCATCGGCGCCGGGCCCGCACCGGCGAATCCTAGCGATACGCTGCGCCAGTTCCTGGGCAAGGCGACCTATTACTACAATCGGCAGTATGGCGGGACCATCGCATATTTCTCGACAACCGGCAGTTCGGACAGCGGGCTGTACGGAACCGACGCCAACGGCAATCCGAATACGCCGAACAGCAACGGCTTCATCTTCGAGCTCGATTACCTGCCGATTCAGAATATCCGGATCATGTTCCAGTACACCGCATACAACAAGTTCGACGGGGCGTCGACCAATTACGACGGCAACGGCCGCAACGCGCACGACAACAACACCGCGTTCTTCAACGTATGGGTGGCGTTTTGAGCGGACATGAAGCAGCCGCTTCGACGCGGCGCGGCCGGCTCGTCACCGCCATGACCAATTGGGAGACTGGGCTATGAAGCGCACCACACACGTGACACTCGCGGCAATGCTCCTGACGGGCACGTTTACCGCAGCAGATGCCCAGGACAACGCGGCGGTGGTTCAGAAGGCGGCGGAGGAGAAGGCCGTCAATCTCTGCTCGACCTGCCATGGGCCACGCGGGATCAGCACTTCTCCGGAATTCCCGATCCTCGCCGCCCAGCGCCAGGGCTATCTGGTGGCGCAGATCAACGCCTTCCGGCACAAGACCCGGAGCGAGAAAGACGCCCACGATTTCATGTGGGGGATCGCAGGCAATCTCGACGAGTCGATCATTGAAGGCATCGCGGCGTATTACGCCGCCCAGCCGCCGGCCCCGGGCCACAGTGATGACCCGGCGCTCGTCGCCAAGGGCAAGGAGTTCTTCGACAAGGGTGTCCCGGAGCGCGGAATCCCGGCCTGCCAGGTCTGCCACGGCCCCGATGCGTTGGGCAAGGCGGACTTTCCGCGCCTCGCGGGCCAGCATGCCAAGTACATCGTCAAGCAGCTCAATTACATCCAGGCGCTGGTTCGGGCTGCGCCGGTGATGCACGGTATCGTCAAGGATCTCACTCCAGACGAAATCCAGGCTGTTGCGGCCTACGTGCAATCGAAATAGCTTGCTCTCTGCACTGGTGGACCGGCTGCAGCTTGGCTGGCCGTTTGTGTTGGACCGGCGAGCATCGTCGCTGGCCGCCGGATTGCGAAGCGTAGGGAGTCGAAGAATCGAGCTTCGGGCCAATATGGCTGGTCATCTCCTTCCGCGACATGCGTAGCACGAATTCAGTCGGCGCGTAGCCGCGCTCGTGATACCGCGACCAATGCCACCAATTCAATGCCGACATGGTAGCCAAACAGAAAGAGTTCATGAGACCAAAACAGCAACAATTTCTCGCCAAGGCGGCGACTTGCATCGATTGTCACGAGGGCGCTGCCCATTCCGCGCTCGATGAATGACTGCTCGAGAAGCGATACGCGCTCGAGGGCGCATGATAGACGATTCTAGCGCGTGACCGCCTTCGCCGTTCGCGCCTTGCGCGCGATCTGGCGACGGAGCGCGGCATACCTTTCCTCCCCGTTTTCGCCGAACAAGGGGTCGTCGACGTGCCGTATTGCGGCATCAATCGAAGCCCAGTCCCCGCTGCGCAAAAGCTTGGCTGCCAGAGGAAGCATCGCAGTTTCCTCCGTCTGCATATGCTTGCGGAAATCCGCGACGTAGGCCCGGCCGGGCGTCTCGACATGCTCGCGCGACGTGATCGACCCGTTGACGATGTCGTCCAGAGCGCGGACCAACGCGTTTCCGTCTTCCTTCAGACGTGCGTGCTGCTCGCTCAGTTCGTCGACGATTGGACGGGCGTTGACCGCGCGCTCCTTGATCCTTGCAAACGCCAGATCCTCCTTGGGATGATGCGACACGTCGGGGTAATGCGTCATGTAGAACATGATGTCCAGCATCAATTCGTAGTCGGGCGACTCGCCCTTGTGAAAGAGGTCGAACTGACCGTCCAGAAGGTCGAGTAACGTCGCGAAATTGACGTGTTCCGTGTGCCAGAGGGCGATGGAGTCGGACATGGCTACCTCCCTATTGGAATGCTTCGGGACGCCGCATCATCTCGGGCAAATTCGCATCGTTCGGGTCACACGCGGCCTGCCCGGATGGACGATCGATACCGGGCAACTTCCGGTCGCCTCGACTAGCTGCGCGTAGGTGCTGCTTGTGATATACGCGATAATATGCCTGCTTGTTTTCATTGTACGCGAACATCTGTTGTTGATGCCGGGGCAATCGTTGCAGCTCGTGTAGCGCAGGGCCCGTAGACGCTTCCATAGGAGGACTTTTTGGGCCCGACTCGGGACCCGCAGTCCGCGCGGTCGCCACGCTGGAACCGCCCGGCGAAACGACTCGGGCGCCCTGCGCGCTCGTCGCGCACCTTGCGCTCGCGCGCGAGCACGCGCTTGGCACGCGAGTGTGGATGCCTCCGACCGGGGCGCGGTTGAGCAGGGCTTGGTAGGGCTCGTCACCTTAACGCTCGATCCTTGTCTTGTCCATATCCGGTTCAGTACTTGACCATCTCGCTGCGTAGCTCGGCGCAGAACCCGAGCGACTGTACACCACCTTCGCGGCCGACGCCGGCAGTCTACCGTAGGGTTCCAGAAATACGCGCTTTTCCCGCGGTTGACGGTTGAGCAGGGTATCGCCTTGTGTCTAGAGATGAAGAAAGTGCCTAAGACGGCGCGGCACGAAATTGTCGCCCGCCACGTCGCGTTCGTGGGATTGCTGGGCTTCGAGCGACGCTATCCGCATCAGCTCTCCGCCGCGACGAAACAGCGGGTGTCCATCGCCCGTGCGCTGACAGTTGATTGGCGGTACTGCTAATGGACGAGCCGTTCGCCGTGCGCGATGCGCAGAACCGCGCCCGCGTGCAGGGGGAGATGGGGCGGCTTGCTGGCCACCGGCGATCCTCAGCTGCGCAAAACAATGGTGCTTGTCACGCACAGCATCGAGAAGGCGATGCTGCTGTCCAATCGGTCGTCGTCCCGACCCGACGGCCAAGTCGGGTCAAGGCCAACATCCAGATCGACCTGCCGCGACTACGGCGGGAAACCGAAGCAAGCTACTAGCCGCTCCGTTCACGCGGGCTGCCTCCGCTCGACGGTAACTGGCCATGAAAAAAAGCCGTTCTATTTGCCGCAAATCAATACGCCTCGCTAGCACTTGTTGTTTGATTGCAATCGACGCAGGACGTCAATGCACCCTATTCTCGCAAGAATGTCTCCTTTTTCTATCGGAGCGGGTGTTGTGCGCGGCGATCTCGTGGCTCGACGGAATCGCCGCGATGGCCCAGGGCGGTGTTCACGACCCGTGTCAGAACCACTGGTCGATGCTCAGGCGCGCCCGTTGAGAGGGCCTAGCGCTTGTATTTATGGCCGTGCTGATCTCGAGTCTGAAATAGTGTGCCCGCCGTCACGATGGCGGCGTTGTTTCCGGGAACCGGAAGGGTAGCCTCGAGCCATTCCACGGCATGGGAGGATGCGTGCATGTTGAATGAACCTATTCGAAACATCATGGAGCGGAAGAAGGTTCTTACCGCTCCGTCGAATACCAGTGTCAGTACGGCGGCTAAACTGATGGCAAAGAACAAAGTCAGTGCGGTCATGGTCGTCGAAAACAAACGCCTGGTGGGCATTTTTACCGAGCGGGATGCCGTATTTCGCGTCATCGCCAAAAACTGTGATGTTGAGACCACCCTGCTGGTCGATGTAATGACGACGGCGCCTAAGACTGTCACGCCAGACGAGTCATTTGGATATGCGTTGCTCCTGATGCAAGAGAATGGCTTCCGTCACGTACCGGTAGTTGAAAATGGCGAGCTCATCGGAATTGTCTCTGCGCGCAACGCCCTGGATCCCGAATTGGAGGAGTTTGAATCTGAAGCGCGACGGCGCAAATGCATCCGTCGGCAGTCCAAAGGTGTGTAGTCGGGCACCACGTCTCGTAATCAGCCTGTGTCTGGTCTGGCCGCATTTCGGCCTAATGAGGAACGACCCAGCTGGACATTCGCGCCGGTCCAAATTTCTCACGTCCAGTGGTCTCAACACCAAACCCATCAGTGCGCCAAAAATCCGTCCGCTGTTAATCCTGCGTCGCCAGGCTGGCAATCCAGTCGACGATGGTCAGCGGCAGCTTGCGCGGCGACCGCCAAGGGATGGTGGGCAGGAATCTAGAGGCGTGAAGGTCCTCCAGCGAGGACGCCCCTGCGCAGCAGGCGACGAACCCGCCGCTGGTACGCGGCGACCACCTGGGTCAGTTCAAGACCAACGCGGCCGGGCGGTGCGTAACGCCCGGGAAAGTGTTAGGTTTGTTGTCGCGGGTCGCGAACGACTGCTATTGCGCAGTCCGTAAGTCCGCAACGGATCGTGACGCGCCCGTCGAATTGGATTCAAGGGTAGCAGATCGGCCGGGTAGACTGACCTTTTCTCGTGGTTGATGTTCTTACAACTCGTGAACGCGGAGCACTGACTGGTATGAGGCGTAGCGTCACGACGACCTCGCCGCCCCGCCAACTCAAGGCGGTTACCGTTGCTGCGCTCCGTACATTGGCGACCCGCTTCGGCGGCGCGGACGATGCCCGTCGCTTCGCGCTGCTGCGCGCGGCCGCAGCTGCAGCGCTTGGCGATATGAAGGTACTGCTCGCCTATCACGATGTGCTGCTCTTCCTTCTGGCATATCCAGCCACGGCGGCGATGCGTTCACTCGCGGCTCTCGAGCTCACCCGGGTCGCTGCGGTGGCGCGATACATCGACGCGCACGGTCCCGCGCGGGCACGCGCTGGGCTGCGTGGCAGCGGCATCGCGTGGTCGGCAATCAGCATCGCCTACGGCTATCCGATCGCCCGTTGGCTGGTGTCCCGCTTTCCGAGATGTGTCGATATCGATTCGTTCGGTGAGCGCGGCGCGCTCCTCGCGGAATGGTTGCGCCCTGGTTTACCTCCGGCCGAATTCGAGCTCCTCGCGTCCGGCGAGGAATCGCCGGAGGCGCTGCTCGACGCCGGCACGACAGGATGGCGCGGCAGTCGGCTTTCCTGGCTGGTCGCGCAATTCGAGCGCCTGCCATGTGATCCCGCGTTGCGCGAGTCGCTCTACGACAGCCTCGAACTGTTCGTCTTGCTGAACCCGCGCGACGCGCCGATCTCACGCACGTTCGTGCGCGGATTGCCTGCCCAAGCGTTCTATCATCGCGGCCCGCTCTTGCGCAGCGTCGATGCCGATCGGCTGATCGCGGCTGCCCTGCCTCGGGCACGCCGCCTTGGGCGTGGCGCCTGCCAGCATCTGGTCGATGCCGGACGTGGCGTTCTGGCGGTACTCGGTCGTGAGACCGATCCGATCGCCCATGCTGACGTTGCGCGGACGCGCCACTACCGCCTTGGGCGCGGTGTCGACATAGCGCTGTATTCGGCTATCCCTGCGCAACGCAGCGCACTCGATTCGCATATCGGCTACGTGTTGTTCAAGAACAGTGTCCCGATCGGCTACGGCGGCGGTTGGCCGTTCCTCGGCACCTGCAAGATCGGCATCAACATCTTTGCGCCGTTTCGAAACGGCGAGTCCGCGTTTCTGATGGCCTCCGTCCTGCGCGTGTACGCCCAGCTGTTCGCGGTGGAGCGGTTTGTCGTGGAACCCTATCAATTCGGCGCCGGCAACCGTGAGGGCCTTGAATCAGGCGCCTTCTGGTTCTACTTTCGTTTGGGCTTCCGGCCCGTCAAACCCGCGCTGCGCGTGGTCGCGCTGGAGGAATTCGAGCGAATGAAGCGAAATCCGGGGTACCGCACGCCGTTGTCTGTCCTGCGGCGCTTCGCCCGCTCCGATCTCGAGCGGCCCGTAGTCTGTGGCGCTCGCGACGCCTGCGATCCGGCTGCGCTGAGTCAGGCGGTGACGACGTGGATAGCGTCACGGTTCCATGGGCGGCGCGATCGCGCGGAAACGGCAGCGCTGCGTCGCGTGGCTGCGGCGCTGGGGTTAGCGGATGCCGGTGCCTGGAACGACGACGAGCGCAGGGCGTTGCGCGCCATGGCGCCGGTCCTTGCTCAGATCAAAGACCTTCGCGCGTGGGCTGCGCCGGACAAGCGCCGCCTGGTCGCGCTGATCCGCGCTAAGGGCGGCAACGAGTACCGCCATTTCGCGTTGATGGCGGATTTCGCGCGTCTGCGCAACGGATTGAACGTAGTCGCCGAAAACTCAGCGCCGTAAACAATTGATCTTACGCTTTCCCGACGAACAATCAGAGCTTTCTAGTTCGTCCGTTCTTGGTCCGCTTTGCGACGGCGGTCCGAAGGTCGGCTCGCGCCAGTTGCAGATTCCGTCTCTACTACCCGAAGCAGGCGATTTTCGACAAGAGCTGGAAGCACAATGACATCGAGAAGGTCAAGTGATCACTGATGACCAGCTAACCGGCTGACCGTCCGCTTCAGCGCCATCGAACGTCGGTTATCGAGAAGGTCGGCGGACCGTTCATTCTGGCTCGATATGTTTGGACGGACAAACAAAACCAAGTCGAAAAATCCCGTGCTATGCGTGATGCCGCGATTTCGAGGTTGTCATGTCGCACAATCCTATTTTTCAAAGCGGCATCGAGAGCTCGCGCTGGCATGATCGAGTTTTTGCGCAGCACAAGACCCAGAAGCCTTTGGTTTGAATCGCGGCCCGCCACCCAGTCGGTAAGAGTCAGGGTGAATGGGAATCATGTTCAATTGGAATCGAATCAATCTGGCCTTTCGGAGGCTGACATGTATTTCGAACGAACTTTGGACCGAGACACGTGCGTCTTTGCCATTCCGGGCGATTCCCTGCGCCGGCTTGATCTAGCTCAAGGTCAAGGCCGGGGTCGGCTGGCACGATGCTGGCATGGTTTACTCCGCAGCGAGCACGGGCGTCTCATTTGACCCGGATCTAATCCGCAAGTACGACCGCCTTGGCCCACGCTACACCTCCTATCCAACGGCAGATCGTTTTACCGAAGCGTTTACCGCCGACGATCTGGTTGACGCGCTCTTCAACCGCCAAACCGCCGGAGCGCCGTTGTCGCTGTACGTGCACCTGCCGTTTTGCGATACGGTTTGTTACTACTGCGCCTGCAACAAGGTCCTCACCAAGGACCATAGTCGCTCGGCGAAGTACATCCGCTACCTTGGGAAGGAGGTCGCCATCCTGTCGGCGCTGGTCAGTCCCGAATCGCCAGTCAAGCAGCTGCACTGGGGCGGAGGCACGCCGACGTTTCTGTCAGCGGACGAGATGAGGCTATTGATGCGCGTCCTGCACGAAAACTTTAGCTTCGACGAGGACGCCGAGCTCGCAATCGAAATCGACCCGCGCAAGGCAAGTCACGCGACCGTTGGGTTGCTGGCCGAACTGGGCTTTAACCGGATGAGTGTAGGTGTCCAGGATTTCGACTCTGACGTGCAAAGAGCGGTGAACCGCCTCCAAAGCGAGGCCGAAACGCTTATCGTCATGGACGCGGCGCGGGCGAACGGCTTCCGCTCAATCAACGTTGATCTAATCTATGGTCTGCCGCGTCAAACAGTACCCGGCTTCTGCAGAACGCTCGACCAAGTGATCGGGGCGGCACCAGAACGGATCGCACTGTACAGCTACGCCCACGTCCCGCACTTATTCAAGCCGCAGCGGCAGATCAGCGAAGCCGAATTGCCAACCTCGGACGCCAAGCTTGCGCTCCTCGAGCTGGCGATTGACAAGCTGACGGCTGCGGGTTACGTCTACATTGGCATGGACCATTTCGCTAAGCCCCATGATGAGCTCGCTGTGGCGCAGCGGCAGGGGAAATTGCACCGCAATTTCCAAGGCTACTCGACCAATGCCGATTGCGATTTACTATCGATCGGTATTTCGGCGATCGGCAAGACCGGCACAACTTATAGCCAGAACCTGCGCACTCTGGATGAGTATTACGGCCGGCTCGACGCCGACGCGTTACCGTGTTTTCGCGGCTGGCGGCTTTCCGCCGACGATCTGTTGCGGCGCGATGTTATCCATGCGCTTATGTCCCACTTCACTGTATCATTCGAGCGAGTCGAAGCCGTGCATGCGATCGCGTTCAACGAGTATTTCACAGCAGAGCTGAAGGAACTTGAACACCTGGTCGATGACGGATTGATCGAAATCGCGTCAGATACGATCATCGTGACGCGGCGCGGCCGGCTTCTGGTCCGTTCCATAGCGATGATATTCGACCGCCATCTGCGCCTGCAGCGCGAGCAGGCACGCTATTCGCGCTTGATCTGATCGCTCTCGGCGTTTGGTAGGGGTCTCGGCTCCCTTGGCTTAACATTGATCTGAGTCAGGTCCGGAGCCCTGGCGTCGCGGATGCATGTGGGAAGGGACAGCTATGCAGTCACTTCGCATCATCAAAGACGAACATCGCTCGCTGGCAGCGGTCTTGCACGGCATGCTTTACTTGGTTCACGAGATCCGCGACCGGGGCGCCAAGCCAAATTTTGCCTTGCTTGGGGCGATGATCTATTACATCGACACGGTTCCGGAACGATTCCACCACCCCAAGGAGGATCAGTACCTGTTTTGGCTATTGCGCATTCGCCACCCGGATGCGGCGCCGCTGCTTGACCGGCTGAAGTCGGAGCACCAGGCGGGCGCCGAAAGGATACGCACGCTGGAGCAGGCCTTGATGCGGTACCAGCACGGCGGCGCGGCCGAATTCTTCAACTTCATGGCGGCGGTGGAAGCCTATGCAGCCTTCCACTGGGATCACATGCAAACCGAGGAAAATGACGTCCTGCCGCTGGCAGAGAAGCATCTCACCGTCGGCGATTGGCAAGCGATCGATGCGGCATTTCTCGGTCACACCGATCCGATGGTCGGCGTCGACGCAGGAGTCAAGTACGACACGCTGTTCCGTCGCATCGTCAACCTGGCGCCGCCGCCGATCGGCGTGGGACCCGCGAGCGAGCGCGAGTGACTGGCGGCTCGACCGGATGCGCAGGTTGCAACGGCGTCGGCATTGACACGAGTAGCTCGGCATCGGCAACGATTACATGCGGCATTGAAGCTCTGATTTACGTACTGCCTAACGGCCATCGCGGCCAGTAGACGCATCTATCTGCTCGAACTCACGGCCACCGAACAAACCTGGATGAGCCTCGGTCTCGTGGGACTATCCGCAGGACCGCATGACGGCGCTGAAAGCCCAGGTGCAGGAAGTGGGCGACCTAGCACCGGTGGCGCAGGCGCAGTTGCTGGCGGGATCGCGCGTGCGAGCTTCGAGTAATCCCGTGGCCCGAGAATTGGCGACCCGGCTGGGGTTGCTTAGTCAATACCAACCCACCATAGGGAGCAAGGTTGGCTTGGGCGATCTAAGTATCTTTTCTTGAGTTGTTCTCGTATTTCCCGGGCACGGAGGATCTCCTCCGGCGATGCGATCACCGGTGCGACAAGACTGGGATCGCTGGCGAGAGCCTTAGTCCTAGGAAACTGGTTCGGATCCGTTCCGGGCCATTGCCCCTGGACGCTGCGCGCCGGCATCTCCGATCCACCCTCCGTGTCGACGGCTTCATCCCGCGTCGGCGGAGCGGCGGTCGGACCCTCGCTCGAAGCTGCCAGGTCACCGGGGCTACGCGGGTGCATGCCAGCCTGCGTCCGCCCACAACTCGCCGCTCACCGCCGAGTTGGCGAGCATGAAGCAGATCGCATCGGCAATTTCCTCGGGGCGAATCAACCGGCTCAATTGGGTGAAAGGTAATATGTGCTTGCTGATGTAGTCATCACCCATTGCGCGCACCATAGGCGTGTCGGTGAACCCCGGGTGGATAAGTCCGCAGCGAACGCCGTAGAAAACCGCCTCCTTCATAATCGTCGCGGCCGCTCCCTCGAGGCCAGCCTTGGCGCTGGCGTAGGAGATCTGGCCACGGTTGCCCTGCGAGGAAACCGAGCCGATGAACACGATGGCCCCTTGCATGCCCTCCGACGGCTGCCAACGCGTGAGGCCGCAGGCGGCGCGGTTCTCGGCGATGCGTCCGATCATCTCGAGCGCCCAGTAGACCGGCGCCACGAGGTTCACATCAATGACCTGCTTGAACCGATCCGCCGCATAAATCCGTGCTTTGCCTGTGATCTTGTCGACACGGACGGCAAGATCGTCGCGCGTGATGCCGGCGGCCGGCACGCACATGGTGACGGTGTCGAACTGGCTACTGATGGAATCGAAAACCGAAGCGCGAAACGCCTCGTCGGTCGTATCGCCCCGGTAAGGGTAGGCGATCTGCCAGTCGGCCTTCGCGTTGACTTCAGCGGCGACGCCATCGATGCTCTCGCCTATATCCACAAGCGCCATCGCGCGGACGTTGCGGCGCGCCAATTCAAACGCAACGGCCCGTCCAATGCCGCTGGCCGCACCCGTGATTACCGCAACTTTTCCTGGAAACTCCATGGAGGCTCCTGACGCATTTTGCTGCACCGCAATACGAAAGCCTATAGCCAAGCCGTATTTGCGCGGTTGATGTAACTCAAGGAAACTCCAACGACGCTCGTTGGTACACAGCAGAGATAGGCGAGCGTCGCAAGCTATTGATTTAACATATAGCGCCAGGCAAGACCCCCAACGTTCAACGGGACGCCGTTCGCGCCACTCACCGCGTCGTGAACCAGCAATTCAGATCGGGCGCGGGCGTGGCCAAATTCCCTTGGGTTGCTACCAGGCCCCCTGGGGGCCGCATTGCTTGCCGATCTTATGAATAAGCTTTCGCGTGCGCTGACCTGTCCTGCCCAAATTTCCATCTTGCTTGGCGTCACCTGCACCGGTCTTGTCGGTGCAAGCTTCTTTGTCCAGCATATACTGGGGATCGAACCGTGCCCGTTGTGCATCATCCAACGGCTTACGTATCTTGGCCTGATACCCGTTTTCTTTGCCGCCGCCGTGGCGCGCCCCCAGGGACGAGTTCGGCGGGTTCTCCTTTGGACGGCGGCGATCCTGACCCTGGAAGGACTCGGGGTCGCCGGCTATCAGACGTACCTGCAGCTTTTTCCGGCGCCAATCGTCGCGTCTTGCAGTGCCGGCCTGGCCTACATGCTGGACACCATGGCGGTCAGCGAAGTACTGACCCAACTGCTGCATGCCACGGGAGACTGTTCCGATACGTCCTTCAAGATCTTGGGACTTACGCTGGCGCAAGCGTCGCTTGTCATTTTCCTGGGCTTCGCCCTGCTCCTGGGCACGTTATTGCGGCGGCGGCCAACCTAAAACAGTACACTCCCGTTGGGGCACGAGTGATCACTCGCTTGGGGATGGACTCGATCGTCGTATGCGCGCGCCTCCCGAGCTAGAGCATTTGGCGACGGCAAAGAACGAGCGACTCACATCGGTTTGACGCGCCAGCCCGGGATCAGTAACCCGACGACCCCTGAAATGCCACCGGCCTGTCCGGCACCGGAAAACGGTAGTAGAGATCGTTCAGATAGCGGGTGACAGCGAGGATGTCCTCGTCGCTCCAGGCGAGGCCCGTGTTCATCTGCCATCGAAATACTTGCTTCCTGAGACTTGCCCAGTCTGTCGCCAGCCTCTTGTCGCGCCAATGCACCTGTGCGCTATGGCAACCGATGCAATGGGTGGAATAGAGGAGCTCGCCGCGGGAGCTGTCCGGCGCTGGCTGGGCCGCAACCGCAATTGCGCCAGCGGTGCAGGCGGCCATTAGCCCCAATGTCAGTCGTCGCATCGCAACCGATCAGCGGCCTCCCGGGCCCGCGACAGCTTCGCTACGACGGGTAAGTATTCCATCACGGCAGCTTGAGTATTGGGGTTTCTGGCGCGGGGGTCAACCGTCGTTCTTAACCATCGGCCATGTCTCATTGGCGTGCTTCAGCAGCGCAGGATTGCTGCGGCAGCGGGTGATGAATTCGCGCACCTCCGGCGCATGCCAGGCGTCGCGATAGGCCCGCCACGCATCCTCGAGCGAATCGCGGCGCAGGTCGGCGGCGGCGAAAGGGAGCGCATTGAGCAGCTTGACCTTGCCGTTGGGCACGACCAGGAGCATCGCCTGCGGTCGCTCGAGCCGCGTTTCCATCTCCGCAAGAATGTCCCAAGGATAGATCAAAAGGGCCATTCCGGGGCCGATCGACGCGGCGCGTTCTCTCAGCGCGGTAACCGCGGCGCGCCACTCCTCGCTGCTGCATGCAATGCGCTGCCAGGCGCCAGCGGCGCGGCCGATGCGCATGAGCGGGCCGGTCACGAATGCGCTGCAGCCGAGCGTTGCCGCCAGATCGAACGCGGCGACAATCTCGTGCAGATTAAAGCGGGTGGGAACGAACACCAATTGCGGTGCAAGACCGCGCGCGACCAATCGCTCGATGGCGGCGACCGCCGCGGCGAAGCTCGATCCCGGTCGCACGCGTTCATGCGTCGCCGCCGTCGCTCCATCGACCGAAATCTGGATGCATTCGACGCCGAGCGCCGAGAGCCGATCGGCCGCGGAATCGTCGATGTGGCTGCCGTCGGTCTCGATCTTGAGCGCGATGCCGGCCGCGCCGAGCAGCTCCAGCAGATCCCAGCAATGCGGTACACCCAGCGGCTCGCCACCACCGAAGGCAACGTAGGCGACGCCGAACGCCGCGATGCGACGCGCAAGGTCGATCGCTTCGTCACGGGGAAGCTCATCGTGCCATGCCTTATCGGGACCGGACTCCTCGCAGCAGGTGATGCAGCGCGCGGCGCAGCGGTTGGTCAGCTGCCAGGCAAGAAAAAGGGGCGCCCGGT
The DNA here is from genome assembly GCA_963711235.1 of uncultured beta proteobacterium. Classification (GTDB taxonomy): domain Bacteria; phylum Pseudomonadota; class Gammaproteobacteria; order Burkholderiales; family Casimicrobiaceae; genus PALSA-1003. Next base: position 254,876 of record CAVQDI010000002.1, read on the forward strand.
AGTCTTCGACCGAGCGCCCCGGCATTGCGGAAGTTTTAGGTATTTCAGGTGAAGCGGATGTACGGCTGAGCCATCACCTGCTCGGAAATGTCCTCGAGCTTGGGCGTTTCCCACGCGAGCTTTTGCGCCGGCTGCACCGTATCGGTCTTGCGTTCATCGCCGGTCTTAGCGGCTTCGATCGTCAGGTTCATCTCGCTCATTTTCCCTCCGTCAGGTCACACCCGGGACCACGGACAACAACTGCCAACTGTTGGCTTGCGCGTGACGCGAGGGGTCGGCGACCGCGCGCTCTGCTGCCATTAGCACTGTATCACTTCGCCAGGCGTTGCGGTAGGCCTCCCAGGCCTCCATTAGTGTATGGCGGCGCAAGTCAGCACAGATCTGCGGCAGCGCGGCGGCGACCTTGACCCAGCCGTTGGGTAGCACGAGCAGGGTTGCCGGCGGCGTTTGGAGACTGCCGCGCAGGCCTTCCTCGAGATCGAACGGAAGATGGCATAACTCCAATTGACCCTCCAGGAGCCGGCCCATGCGTCGCAACAGGCGGCGAAACGCCCGGTACTGCGCATCGGTGGGCTCGAGCTTGTCCCACAGCCGTGCGGCAGTGCCGATGCGCATAAGCCGCCCGGTATTGACGCGGAAGGCACCAAGCGCCCGTGCCCGCTCGATGACCGGCCCAGCCTCGTGAATGTTGAGCCGGGTCGGCGCAAAGGTGATCTCGAGCGGCAGCCCGGCCGCGCGAGCGGCACGGCAGGCCGCATGGGCTTTGGCGAGCGACGCGCCTGGCCGCTGGCCCTCGTAGACCTGCTGCGTGTCGCCGTCGAGGCTGATCTGCATCGAGCGGATGGGCAGGCGGGCGAGCCGAGCGGCGAGTTCGGCATCGAAGCGCTGCCCGTTGGTCTCGATCTTGAGCTGAACGCCCGCCCGCCCGAGTGCCTCGGCCAAGGCAACGAAGTGAGGCACCACCAAAGGTTCACCGCCACACAGCATCACATAGGGCACTTCGTTGCGGGCAATCTCATCGGCCAGCCGCAGCGCCTCGCCGACGTCGAGTTCATCCCGCAGCCGCTTGCCTGGCGCCGACTCGGTACAGCAATGCAGGCAGCACAGGTCGCAGTCCCGCGTGATTTGCCACGAGACGAACAGCGGCGCGCATAGCTGATCGATTCGGTTCATAAGCGCAACGGGTGCAACGCATGCACCAGGACGCCGGCCGTAAAAAGCCCGACGCAGACAAGATAGCAGCCGACGATGCTGCGCATCGCGGGAACGAAGGCACGCGGCGTTTCGTAGCTGTGCAGCGCAGAGCGGCCGCTGGCCACGAGCAGCGGTAGTGCCAGCAAGCCGGCTAGGCAGCTAACGGGAAAGATGCCGCTTGCTACACCGGCCAGCACGACCAGCAACCCGGCTGCCGCAAGGCCGACATACAGCCAAACCGCGCGCCGGCGGCCGAGCCGTACGACAAGATTGCGCTTGCCGACCAATCGATCCTGGTGGTAATCCGGAATCGCGTTGACGACCGCGAGTGCCATGATCAAGCATCCCGGCACCAACGACGCGAGGAATGCACCCCAAGACAGGGCCTGGGTATGCAGGTAGAGACTGCCCAGGACCAGCCAGGGCCCGTACGACAGGGCGATGACCAGCTCACCCAGACCGCGATAGGCCCAACGTATCGGAGGCGCCACATAGAAGATCGCCGCCATGCCACCTAGCAGCGCGAAGGCAAGGATCGGCCAACCGCCGCGAACGGCCAGGTAAACGCCAATGGCCAGAGCGCCCGCAAAGGCTACTATCCCGAGCAAGAGTACCCCGCCAGACATCGGCGGCAGGTCTGCAGGATTGAACACGCGGTCGGTCCCCATGCGTGAATCGAAATACTCGTTGAACGCCTCGACGCCGATGACCGCAAGGACCACGCCGCCGAATCCGCTCCAGAAGACAGCTGCGTCGAACGCACCCTCGGTGCCGTAGGCCCACGCCGCTCCGAGCAGGTAGGGCAAGACGCCGGCATAGAGGAAAAAACGATAGCGCACCATGCTGCAGACGGTGAGCAGCCGGCGCAGCGCCGACCGGTCGACGGCGGCCCGGTCGGCGGACACAGGGGTCAGAGATAGACCCATTGGTGCAGCATCCTGGTCTGTCCCGGATCGGCGGCCAGATCGTTGACGAATTGCGCCACGCGCGGATCGTGCCACGCGCGCCGGAAGTTCGCCCAGATTTCCGGCAACGACTGGTGGCGAAAATCTCCGCACACGAACGGCAGGGCGTTGATGAGCTTGACCAGTCCGTTGGGGAGCACGATCAGCAGCGCAGCCGGGTGCTGGAGGCGGTAGCGCAGCTCCTCGAGCAGGCCGGCCTCGTGAAAATAGACGCGCATCCGGCCGCGGTACTCCTCGGTCTTTTCGCGCAGGATGTCGAAGAAAGCATCGTATCGCTCGTCCGACAACGCAAGGTGCCGCCATGCTTTCACGGCATTGCCGGTGAACATCGTACGGCCGGTATAGAAGCTGTACGCGCCCAGCCCGTAGGCCAGATCGACGACTGCGCCGATTTCATGGGCGTTAAATCGAGCCGGCGAAAAGTTGATTTCGACGGGGACGCCTGCATCGCGCAGGTTGCGAAGCCCCTCGACCGTCCGGTCGAAATTTCCGCGTACGCGCATGCGGTTAAAAGTCTGGCCCGACGCACCGTCGAGACTCACCTGCACCGCTTTGACGCCGAGCGCTTTCATGCGCTCACAGTTTTCGGCGGTCAGATAGTGGCCGTTCGTCTCGACCTTGAGCTGCGCACCGCGCGTGCAGACGTACTCCACCATTTTGAAGAACAGGGGGTGAAGCATCGGTTCTCCGCCAGAAAACGACAGGTAGGGGACTTCGTGGTCCATCAGCTGATCGAGGACGGCGAACATCTGCGCCTCGTCGAGTTCGTCGCGGAACGCCTTGCCGGGACCGCTCTCCTCGATGCAATGCAGGCAAGCGAGGTTGCACTCATTGGTGATCTGCCAGGCGACGTAGAGCGGCGCGGCGAGGTCCTCCGAGCAGGCGTAGGTCGAGGTCGTCGCCGGGATTGCGAACTCGGGTCCGGTATCCGTTGCTAATATTGTCACGCCCTCAACCCTCGACGAGGCTTCTCTGCCGCAGCTCCGCGATGAACGCGACGACTTCGCGCTCGATCACGTCGGTACTGTCGTTAAAGCGCTCCTTCAGTCGCGTGGCGATCTCGTGCTCGTCGTGGCCTGCTTCGATCTCGCGCACGACCGCCATGGCCGTCGGATTGAGCGTAAAGACCTTCTCCGAGCGCGTCTCGAAGAGGACGCCGCCAAATTTCTCCTCGCGTAACTTGACGAATTTTGCGAGCCGCATACTGGTTGGGCCGAAAGAACTGCAGTTTATCTGCAAAGTGGGTCGGAGTAGCATAGCCGCGGAAAAAGCGGCCGTTCGTCGATTCGACCCACCGGACCTAGGGCGACGGCCCCATCATACCCATTTTCTGTGGCAGCCAGGTCGACAGCGTCGGCCAGTAGGTGACGATGACCAGGAACACGAGCATGGTGACGAGCCACGGGATGACCGCTCTCGTCAACCGGGTGATGCCAACGCGCGAAATCCCCGAAGCCACGTACAGGTTCAGGCCGACCGGCGGATGGCAAAGCCCGACCTCCATGTTGACATCGATCAGGATGCCGAGATGCACCGGATTGATCCCGAGCGTCATCGCCGCGGGGTAAAGAATCGGCGCCATGATGAGGATGACGGAAGACGGGTCCATGAAATTGCCGGCGATGAGCAACAGCAGGTTGGCCAGCAACAGGAACCCCACCCAGCCCAGATCCTTGGCAATAATCCAGTCCGCCAGGGCATGCGGAATGTTCTCGTTGGTCAGTATGAAGGAGAACAGCGCCGCATTAGTGATGATATAGAGCAGCATCGCGCTCATGTTCGCTGAAGTCAGCAGCACCTTGCGCATGTCCCGAAGCGGCATGGCCTTATAGATGAAGACCGACACGAAGAAAGAGTAGACTGCGGCCATCGCGGCCGCTTCGGTGGCCGTGAACAGCCCCGAGTAGATGCCGCCGATGATAATGACGACCAACATCAGGCCCCAGACACTCTCGCGAAATAATTTCCAGCGAGTAACCCAGCTTTCCCTTGGCATCCGCGGGTAACCGCGCTTCTTCGCGATGTACCAGGTGACAAAACAAAGCATCGTGGTCAGCATGATCCCCGGCAGGAGTCCTGCGACGAATAGCGCGCCGATCGACGTATTGGTGGCGATTGCGTAGATGACCTTGGGGATCGACGGCAGCATGAGAATGCCGAGCGAACCTGCTACCGTGATCACCGCTGCGCCGAATTCCATCGGGAAGCCGCGCTTGACCATCTCCGGCAGGACGATGGATCCGATGGCCACGACCGTGGCGACACTCGAACCGCAAACCAGCGCAAACATGGCGCAGGCCACGATGCCTGCCAGCGCGAGTCCGCCGTGCCAATGGCCGACCATGGAGGCGGCGAAATTGATCATCCGCCGCGCCACGCCACCGTGGGTAAGGAAAGTGCCCGCCAGGATGAAGAACGGGATCGCCATGATCTCGAACCGCTCGATGCCGGTAAACAGCTTCAACGCGACCGACTCGATCGGCACCTGGGTCATGGTGAACACGAAAGTCAACACCGTGAGCCCCAGCGCGATGGAGATGGGCATGCCGGTGAGCATGAGCGCGATCAACAGGCCAAAAATGATGGCGGACGTCATCGCTCAACGCTTCTCGGAAGGCGTTGCGGGGTGAAGGTTGTCTTCCACCGCCATGCCGATCGGCAGGATGTCCTTGTCGGAGATTCTCTCGACGCCCGCCACGTCGGTGGGATCGTGATGGGGCAACTCACCGGTGCGGCGGAAGTTCCACGCGACTTGAAGAAAGCGAAAACACATCAATCCCGACCCACAGGGAATGGCAAGGTAGACCAGCCACATGGGCAACTCCATGTCGGGCGAGGTCTGGTTGGTGTGGGCCAGCTGCCAGACGAAGCTGGCACCGAACGCGGCCACCACGCCTGTAAACAGAGCTCCTGCGAACAAACCGAAGAAGATGCACTTTCGGCGGGCGCTCTCGGGCAGGTGATTGATCACCACGTCCACACCGACGTGGACGCCAGTGCGCACGCCGTAAGCGGCGCCGAACTTGGCCATCCACACGAACATGTAGATGCATGCTTCCTGCGCCCACGAGAGATTGAGCGCGAGCAGCCAATCCTGCACCACGGGAATCGGCAAACCCGCCGCGTAGCGGTGGATGACAGCCACGAAGATGATCAACGTCGCACCACCCATGAGCAGGGCGATTAGCCACTCCTCCAGATGGTCAAGGAGCTTCAGCATGCCGCCTGTCCCGGGTTTGTCGACTGGTCTTGTCCCACGCAAAAAAAGCCGCTGCGGGCCGCAGCGGCGTTGGTTGCGTCCAGCCGCACCCGTGCCTCCCGCGCGTGGCTCGGTCAGGGCGCCTCAGGGCTTGAAGCCGGTTTCCTTGTAAACAGACTGGATCAGATCTTTGCCGATACGGATTTCCTGGTCACGATGTACCGGCACCAGCGCTTTTTTCCACGTGGCTTTCTGTTCGGGCGTGAGGGTGATAATCTCGGTCTTACCGGAAGCGTTTACCGCCGCGAGCGCCTTGTCGTTCTCTTCCTTGGCGATGTCGTTAGCGAATTTGGTCGCATCTTTCATTGCGCCTTCGAGCGTTGCGCGGGTATCGGCAGGCAATCCTTCCCAGAACTTCTTGTTGACGATCACCGCGTATTCGAGCACACCGTGATCGGTCATCGTTAGATGCTTCTGCACTTCGTTCATCTTCTGCGTGTAAAAGTTCGATGGCGGATTCTCCGTTCCATCGACGACACCGGTTTGCAGCGCCTGATAGACCTCGGAGAATGCCATCACCTGCGGAATTCCCCCCAGAGCGCGAATTTCGGAGTCGAGTACTTTCGACGATTGGATGCGCATCTTCAAACCCTTGACGTCGCCGGGAAGACGCAGCGGTTTGTTCGCACTGAAGTCCTTGAAGCCGTTGTCCCAATACGCAAGACCGACGATCCCCTTGGATTCAAGCTTCTGGAACAGGGCTTTACCTACCGGGCCTTCCGTGACCTTGTGTAGCTCCGCAACGTCATCGAAGAGGTAAGGCAGATCAAATACCTCAAATTCGCGTGCACCCAACGGCCCGAATTTCGCCACCGAGGGTGCCAGCATCTGTACCGCGCCAAGCTGTAGCGCATCGACTTCCTCGCCATCCTTGTAGAGCGTGCTGTTGGGGTACACCTCGACCTTGACCCGGCCCTTGGTGCGCTCTTCCGCGAGTTTCTTGAAATACTCGGCACCCTTGCCTTTCGGCGTATCGACGGCAACGACGTGGCTGAACTTGATGATGATCGGCTGCTGTGCGGGTGCCCCGAACGCAATCGCTAAACTAGCCAGCGCGACAATTAGTGATGCAAACTTCGTTGCGACCTTCATGTCTCCTCCACATAGGGTGCAAAAAGACCTGCTATTTCCAGCCAATGCTCACCATCTTGCGACGCATGAAGGCGATCTGCGTTGCGAGCGGCAACTCCTTCGGGCAGACATCGTGGCAAGCGAGCAAGGACATGCAACCGAAAACGCCGCTGTCGTCGCCGACGAGTTCATAGAAATCTGCGTCGCTGCGCGTGTCGCGCGGATCGAGCCGGAAGCGGGCGATCTTGTTCAGCCCGACCGCGCCGACAAAATCGTCGCGCATGCGCGCGGTGCCGCAACCGGCGACACAACACCCGCATTCGATGCAACGATCAAGCTCGTAGATCTTCTGCGCCAGTTCCGGCTCCATGCGTTCCTCGAGCCGGGAAAGGTCCACCTCTTTCTGCCGCGTGTGCACCCAGGCCTGCAGCCGCTCGCTCATCGCTCGCATCCACTTGCCGGTGTTCACCGAAAGGTCGGCGATCAATTCGAAGACCGGCAGGGGCGCCAGCGTGATCTCCGGCGCCAGGTTCTGCGTCAGCGTACGGCAGGCGAGCCCTGGGCGCCCATTGATCAGCATGCCGCAGCTGCCGCATATCCCGGCGCGACAGACGAAGTCAAATTGCAGGGACGCGTCCTGCTTTTCGCGGATTTCGTTGAGCGCGATGAACAGCGTCATCCCCTCTGCCTCTTCGAGTTCGTAGGCCTGCATGCGCGGAACACTGCCTCGCTCCTGCGGGTTGTAGCGCAGGACGCTGATCCGCACCTTGCGGTGCGGTCGTTCAGGCGGCACCGGCGGGGATGGCATCGCGGTGGCTTCGGTCATGTCGCGCCCGATCGTTGCTGGCCTGCGGGGGACGGTGCCAGCGGCTCGTCGATGCGCTCGTTGGGTCCGCGGAAGCGTTCGGGCATTAGCGCCGCGTACGGCATCAGGGCCTCCTGTATGACCGTGCGGCTGGCGCTGGCAAGCCGGGTCCTGATCGCCTCCACCTCCGCGGCGCGACGCGCCGTGTCGGGATGATCGACGTAATCCTTCGCGCCGTACCCGCGCCACCCCGGCGGCAGCTCCATCTGCATCACGTCGAGCGATTCGCGCGCAAGCGTCGGCAGCACGTCGTCGGCGTTCTTCCACGTTGCCAGCGTGCGATTCAGCCATTCGGCGTCGTTGCGCCGCGGATAGTCGTGGCGGAAATGCGCGCCCCGGCTCTCGGTCCGGGTCAGCGCGCCGTAGGCCACGCACAGCGCCAGTCGCAACATCTTCTGCACCCGGTAGGCGGAGACGAGCTCGGGATTCGGGCCACTTGCGGTCGAGCGCAGACCGATCTTCTGACTGCGCTGCAGCAGCGACTGCAGCTCCTCGACTGCGGCGGCGAGCTCCTCGCCAGCGCGGAAGATGCCGACCTTGGCCGTCATGATCTCCTGCATTCGTACCCGCAGCGCGTTGGCTTCTTCCCCGCCCCGGTTACCGGCGAGCGCGTCGAGCTTGGCCTGCTCGTGTTCCAGGAACTCGCGGATCAGGCCCGTGGAGAATTGCAGGTTGCCCTCGGGACGAGCACAGAAGTCGGCTATGAACTCACCCACGATCATGCCGCCGACGACGGTTTCCGCGACCGAGTTTCCTCCCAGGCGGTTAAAGCCGTGCAGGTCCCAGCAGGCGGCTTCGCCGGCTGCGTAGAGTCCCTTGAGCGTCGGGCTGCCACCGGTGTGGTCGGTCCGGATCCCACCCATCGTGTAATGCTGTGCCGGCCGCACCGGTATCCAATCCTTTATCGGGTCGATGCCAAGGAAATAGTGGCAGATCTCCTTCACTTCGCGCAGGTTGCTGTCGATGTGTTTGGCCCCGAGCAGGGTAATGTCGAGCCAGAGATGCTCGCCGAAGCGCGACTTCACGCCCGCGCCTCGCCGGATGTGCTCTTCCATGCGCCGGGATACCACGTCGCGCGACGCGAGTTCCTTTTTCTCCGGCTCGTAGTCGGGCATGAAGCGCTTTCCCGCAGCGTCGCGCAGCAACCCACCGTCCCCACGGCAACCTTCGGTGACCAGAATGCACGCAGGAAAGATCGCCGTCGGGTGAAACTGGATGGCCTCCATGTTGGCCACCGCCGCCACGCCTGTCTCCAGCGCCAGCGCCGTGCCGGTACCCTCGCAGATGACGGCGTTGGTCGTCGCACGATAAAGACGGCCCGCGCCGCCGCTCGCAATGGCGGTCGCCTTGGAGACGTAGGCGACCAGTTCCCCGGTCACGAGGTTACGGACCACTGCGCCGTAGCAGCGAGATCCGTCATGAATCAGCGCCAGGGCCTCCATGCGCTCGTGCACGGTGATCGCGTTGGCGATTGCCTGGTCGCTCATCGCGTACAGCATGGCGTGGCCCGTGCCGTCGGAAACGTAGCAGGCGCGCCATTTCTTGGTGCCACCGAAGTCGCGTTGCATCACCAGTCCGTGCGCTTCGTCGCGCTCGGTGATCGTGACCTTCTGGCCGTTGATGATCACCTGCCGGTCACCTTTCTGCACGCGGCTCCACGGCACGCCCCAGGCGGCAAGCTCGCGCACGGCCTTGGGCGCCGTGTCGACGAACATGCGCACGACGCGCTGATCGGCGCCCCAGTCGCTGCCGCGCACAGTGTCTTCGAAATGCACGTCCTCGTTGTCACCCATCGCTTTGACGACGTTGCCCAGGCTCGCTTGCATGCCGCCCTGCGCCGCTGCAGAGTGCGATCGCTTGGGCGGGACGAGCGATAGGATGATGACGTCCTGGCCACGGCGTTTGGCGCCGATGCCGATCCGCAGCCCCGCGAGGCCACCGCCGATCACCAGCACGTCGGTGTAGATCACGTTCATCGGGGGCCTCCCACCGCCCCCCCGGCGGCGGGCTGGGGTGACGGTGCCTGCCGCGCAGCCGGCACGTAATGCTCGCCATAGTGGTCACGGTGCTCGATGCCGATCTTGATATAGGCCGCCAGAGTCGCCACGCCCAGGACCAGGAAAAAGCCCGTCAGCGCCCATTTGGCGAGCTTGAGCCGACGCCGCAGCGCATTCGCATCGCCGCCTCCGAACCAACCCCATTTTACGGCCAGGCGGTACAGGCCAATCCCGCCGTGCACCTCGACGGTCAGCAGCAGCACAATGTACAGCGGCCAGAAGTGTTCGCTCCAGACCCGATCGGCCGATTCGAACGGCCCGATGCGGTCGGGCCGGGTAAGCATGATGTAGAGGTGGACCGAGGCCAGAAAGAACAGGGCGAAGCCGGTGACGACCTGCCAAAACCAAAGCGTTGTGTCTTCGTGCCGCAGCATCCGCATGTGACCGCGAAAGGTGCTGAACTGACGGTAGTTAATCGGGAATTTGCGCACCGCCAGCAGGGCGTGCGCTACCACCAGCGCGATGACCAGCGCGACCACGGTCGAGACAATTCCCGGATAGGACCGACCGAAGACGAAATAGCCTTCGAAGAATTTCGTAACCATCCACATAACGTCCTTGCCAAGCAGGATCGACGAGACGAAGGCCATATGCGCCCACATGAAAAGCGCCAGCAGGAGACCCGAGGCGCTCTGCGCCAGGTCAAGTCTCGCCGGCCAATGGCTGCGCCGGGCAGGGTCGGTCAGACCGACGCCGGCGATCAGCGGGCCGCTATGTTCCATCGCGTACTTCCTTTCCCGGCGTGGTCGACGCCGCGCTCGTTTCCGGGCCCGTCGTCCCGGCTGACCGGCCCCGTCCGCGGGCCGGAGCGGTCGTCATGGCTAGGGCCTGAAGCTAGCGCGCGGTTCGTTGGCGAGTGTTGACCTGCGTCAACATAAATTTCGGCAATACGGGGAGAATTCCTGGGTCGGGAGCAGGTTATTTCCCCAACCAATGAGCCGCCGGGTGCTTGCGGCGAACGCCAAAGCGCAAACAGGCATGTTCCAGATCCGGATTCACGGTCGTGGCGGTCAGGGCGTGGTATCGGGCGCCGAAATGCTATCCGTCGCGGCATTTCTCGAAGGGCATTATGCCCAGGCGTTTCCCAGCTTCGGGTCGGAGCGCATGGGGGCGCCCGTAATGGCCTTCTGCCGCATCGACGACAAGGAGATCCGCTTGCGCGAACCGGTGCTGGAACCCGAGGCGCTGATCGTGCAGGACCCGACATTGCTGCATCAGGTCGACCTGTTCAGCGGCCTCCAGGCGCGTGGCTACATCCTGATCAACTCGACGCGCAGCTTCGAAGAGCTCGGGCTCGGCGCGTTCGCGCGGGGCGTCGGGCGTTATCGCCTGTGCTCGCTCCCGGCCACCGAGCTGGCACTCAAGCACGTGGGCCGCTCGGTGCCGAACGCGGCGCTTCTCGGCGGTTTTGCCGCGGTCACCGGGCGGATCGCGCTGGCGTCGGTCATCGCCGCCATCCGCCAGAAGTTTCCTGCCGCGGTGGCGGAGAAGAACGCCGCCGCGGCCACGGAAGCGTTCGAGTTTGCCGCTAAAGCGAAGGACACGATCGATGCTTAAGCAGACGGAAGGGTCGCGCGCGGTTGCTGAGGCCATCGCGCTCTGCCGGCCGCAGGTGATCTGCGCTTATCCCATCACGCCACAGACGCATATCGTCGAGGCGCTCGGCGAGATGGTCAAGACGGAAGAGCTGGCCAAGTGTGAGTTCATCAACGTCGAGTCCGAATTTGCCGCACTATCGGTTGCCATTGGCGCTTCGGCGGCGGGGGTGCGCACTTATACCGCGACCAGCAGCCAAGGCCTGCTGTTCATGGCCGAGGCCGTGTACAACGCCGCCGGACTCGGGCTCCCGATCGTGATGACCATCGGCAATCGGGCCATCGGGGCGCCGATCAATATCTGGAATGATCACTCCGATAGCATGTCGATGCGCGATGCCGGCTGGATCCAACTCTACGCCGAGACCAACCAGGAAGCGCTCGATCTGCACATTCAGGCGTTCCGCCTCGCCGAGGCACTGTCCTGTCCGGTGATGGTGTGCATGGACGGCTTCATCCTCACCCATGCCTATGACCGCGTGGACTTGCCGACGCAGCAGGAAGTCGATGCGTTCCTGCCGCCTTACGAGCCGCGGCAAATGCTTGACCCGGCCGATCCGGTGAGCATCGGCGCGATGGTCGGGCCAGAAGCATTCACCGAAGTGCGCTACCTGTCGCATCACAAGCAGCTGCGCGCGCTGGGCCTGATTCCGGAGCTGGCCGCCGCATTCCAAAAACAGTTCGGCCGCGAGTCGGGTGGGCTCATCCGGCCCTACCGCAGCGAAGACGCCGAGACGATCGTGGTCGCGCTCGGCTCGGTCAACGGCACCGTGCAGGAAGTCGTCGATGAAATGCGTGCGGACGGTTCGCGCATCGGTTCGGTTTCCATTTGTTCCTTCCGTCCATTTCCGCTCGCTGTCTTGCGTGACGCATTGCAGCACGCCAAGCGCGTGGTCGTGCTGGAAAAGTGTCTGGCAGTGGGCCTGGGCGGCATTGTTTCCGACGGGGTACGCAAGTCCTTGTCCGGCATCGTACTCAACGGCTACACCGTCATCGCCGGCCTTGGCGGGCGCGCAATCACGCGAGCGTCACTGAGGCGGCTGTTCGAAGACGCCGAGCGGGACGAGCTCGAACAGGTCACTTTTTTGGACTTGAACGCGGACGTGGTCAGCCACGAGCTGGAACGCGAGAGCAAGATGCGCCGCTCCGGACCCACTGCGGAAGCGATCCTGCGCCGCATCGGCACGGTTGCGTCACGGATCGGTTGAACCTGGAGGAAGTGCCGTGCAAGAGCAAGAGCAGCAGATCAAGTTCTATCAGACCGGCACCTTTACCGTCGGCAACCGTCTGCTTGCGGACGATCAGCGCTCGGTGCAGGCGGACATGCATCGCACGAACTCGCTCAATTCCGGCCATCGCGCCTGCCAAGGCTGCGGCGAAGCCCTGGGCGCGCGCTATGCCATCGATGCGGCAATGCAGGCGACCGGCAACCAGCTGATCGCGGTCAACGCGACCGGATGCCTGGAAGTCTTTTCCACGCCCTATCCCGAGACTTCGTGGCAGATTCCCTGGATTCACTCGTTGTTCGGCAACGCAGCCGCGGTCGCGTCGGGCGTCGCGGCGGCGCAGCGGGCGCTGGGTCGTACCGACGTACGGGTCATCGCGCAGGGTGGTGACGGGGGCACGACGGACATTGGTTTCGGCGGCCTGTCCGGTATGTTCGAACGCAACGACGACGTGCTCTATATCTGCTATGACAACGAGGCGTACATGAACACCGGCGTGCAGCGCTCGAGCGCGACGCCCCCGGCGGCGCGCACGGCCACAACCCCCGCGATGGGACACTCTCCCGGCAACGTCTTCGGCACCGGCAAGAACGTGCCCCGCATCGCGATGGCGCACGGCATTCCTTACGTCGCGACGGCGAGCGTCTCCAATCTGCGCGACCTAGAGCGCAAGGTCCGGTACGCGATGGGAATACGCGGCGCGCGCTACATCCATATCTTCGTGCCCTGTCCCCTCGGCTGGGGCTCGGCGCCGGAAGACACCATCAGGATCGCCCGCCTGGCGGTCGAGACCGGCCTGTTTCCGCTGTTCGAGGCACAGGACGGGAAAGTCACGGCGAGTACCCCGATTCGACACAAGGTTCCCGTGACCGAATATCTCAAGCTGCAGAAGCGCTATGCGCATCTGTTCGGAAAGGCGCCGGACCTCGAACGCATCGCACGAATCCAGATGATGGCCGATCGCAATATCGCCGAGTTTGGCTTGCTGCAATAGCAGCATCGATCCATGGACAAGCCGTACGCAATCACCCTCGACGTCGGCTCGAGCCTGGCCAACAAGACCGGCGCGTGGCGAACCAACCGGCCCCTGTATGTCGATCGCCTGCCGCCGTGCAACCACGCTTGCCCTGCCGGCGAAAACATCCAGGGCTGGCTCTATCACGCCGAGTCGGGCGACTACGAAGCGGCCTGGCGAGTGCTGACGGAGGACAATCCGTTGCCGGCAATCATGGGCCGCGTCTGTTATCACCCGTGCGAGAGCTCGTGCAACCGTGGCCAAGTCGATGAGCCGGTAGGCATCAACTCGGTCGAGCGCTTTCTAGGCGACGAAGCCCTGAGACGGGGCTGGAAGTTCGCTGCACCCAAGACCGAGAGCGGCAAACGCGTGCTCATTGTCGGCGCGGGACCCTCCGGATTATCCGCGGCCTATCACCTGCGGCGCTTCGGCCACAGGGTCAAGATCGTCGAGGCTGGTCCGCTGGCCGGCGGGATGATGCGCTTTGGCATTCCCAAGTACCGGCTGCCGCGCGATGTACTCGACGGCGAAGTGCAACGCATCCTCGACCTGGGTGTCGAACTGGAACTGAACTCGAAGGTCACGAGCATCGTCGACACGATGCGCGCCGGCAACTTCGACGCGGCGTTCCTCGCCGTAGGCGCGCATATCGCCAAGCGCGCATACATCCCTGCGGGCGAGGCCGCGCACATGCTCGATGCCGTATCGGTCCTGCGCAGCATGGAGGGTGAGGCAAAGCCGATGCTGGGCCGCCGCGTTGTGGTCTACGGCGGCGGCAACACCGCGCTCGACGTCGCGCGCACGGCGAAGCGCCTGGGTGCCACCGAAGCAATCATCGTCTACCGGCGCACGCGCGAGAAGATGCCGGCCCACGACTTTGAAATCGAAGAGGCGCTGCAGGAGGGCGTGTTGATCAAGTGGCTGTCGACCATCAAGAACATGGCCGATGAGGGCACATTGACGGTCGAAAAGATGGCACTCGACGCCACCGGCTTCCCCCAGCCGACCGGAGAATTCGAGACCCTTGAGGCCGACTCGCTGGTGCTCGCCCTGGGCCAGGACGTGGATCTATCACTGCTCGACGGCGTGCCAGGACTCGCCATCAAAGACGGCACCGTTCAAGTCGGGCGCAACATGATGACCGGCTACGCGGGAATTTTCGCCGGTGGCGACATGGTGCCGTCGGAACGCACGGTCACCGTCGGGGTCGGTCACGGCAAAAAGGCGGCACGCCATATCGACGCCTGGCTCTCCGGCCGCAGTTACGAACCGGCCCCCAAGCACGAGCTGGCTACTTTCGACAAGCTCAACCCCTGGTATTACAGCGATGCGCCCAAGACCGTGCGTCCATTGCTCGAGCTTGCCCGCCGCACCTCCACTTTTGAGGAGGTCGTAGGCGGTCTCACCGAAGACAATGCGTTATTTGAAGCGCGTCGCTGTCTCTCTTGCGGCAATTGTTTTGAGTGCGACAACTGCTACGGGGTCTGTCCCGACAATGCGGTAATCAAACTCGGACCAGGCAAGCGATTCGAGTTTAATTTCGACTATTGCAAGGGCTGCGGGATCTGTGTCTCCGAATGTCCGTGTGGCGCGATCAAAATGGTTCCCGAGACCAATTGATAACTGGCATGCTCCCCAGGCAAGGCCAACGGGCGGCAAAGCGAGCGAAATCCGGAGGAACGAGCCATGTTGCAGAAAAGTCATGACGCTGTAGTGCCAAACACCGCCGTGCTGCCGAAAGGCATTGCGCTGTTGCAGGATCCGGCGCTCAACAAGGGAACCGCGTTCACCGAAGCCGAGCGCGATACCTTGCACCTGCGCGGCCTGTTGCCGCCGCACGTGTCTTCGCAGGAACTACAGCTGGGTCGCGTGCTGGAGAACTTCCGCCGCCAGCCGAGCGATCTCGCAAAGTACATCAGCCTGCGCTCACTGCATGACCGTAACGAGGCCCTTTTCTTTCGCCTCCTCATAGACTATCCGGATGAAATGATGCCCATCGTGTATACGCCGACGGTGGGGTTGGCGTGCCAGCGCTATACGCATATCTTCCAGCGGCCGCGCGGCATCTTTGTCAGCGCGGCCGATCGGGGTCGCGTCGCGGACGTCCTTGCCAACTGGCCGCACCGTGACGTGGCGATCATCGTCGTCAGCGATGGCGAGCGCATCCTGGGCCTCGGGGACCTGGGCGCAAACGGCATGGGCATCCCGATCGGCAAGCTCTCGCTCTACACCGCTTGCGCCGGCGTGCCGCCGACCGCCTGCCTGCCAGTGCTGCTTGACGTCGGCACCAACAATCCCGAGCTGCTCGACGATCCGCTCTACATCGGCCTGCATCGGTCGCGCGTGCGCGGCGAGGAATACGATGCCTTGCTCGAGGAATTCGTCGTCGCAGCCGGCAAACTTTTCCCTGGCGTAGTGATTCAATTCGAAGACTTTGCGACCCATAATGCGTTCCGTTTGTTGCAGAAGTATCGTGAGCGGATCCCGACTTTCAACGACGACATCCAGGGGACCGCCGCAGTGGCGGTGGCGGGATTGCTGTCCGCTCTCCGGGTCACCGGTGCCGCCCTCGGCGCGCAGACATTGCTGTTCCAAGGCGCCGGGGAGGCCGCCACGGGGATTGCGAATCTGGCGGTCGAGGCGATGGTCGCGAATGGCATGGACGCGGCGCAGGCGCGCAGGCGGTGTTGGCTGTTTGACTCGAAGGGTCTGGTCGTCAAAAAGCGCACCGATCTCGCCGCGCACAAGCAACCCTACGCGCACGATCACGTGTCCGTAGACAGCCTGCTCGACGCCGTCAAGACGGTAAGCCCCACCGCGATCATTGGCGTCGCCGCCGTGGGCGGCGCCTTTTCCGAAGAGGTCATCCGCACCATGGCGGCGCAAAACGAACGGCCGATCGTGTTCGCGCTGTCGAACCCGACTTCCAGGTCGGAGTGCACGGCCGCCCAGGCGTATGGCTGGTCGGACGGACGCGCCCTGTTCGCCTGCGGTTCGCCGTTCGAACCGGTGACCCTCGGCGGCCACACTTTCGTGCCGCGCCAGGGCAACAATTCGTACATCTTCCCCGGCGTCGGTCTGGGTGTCATCGCCTCCGGAGCAAGCCGCGTCACCGATACCATGTTCATGGCGGCTGCCCATGCCCTCGCCGCGCAGGTCAGCGCGGATGATCTGCAGCAGGGAAGCCTGTATCCTCCGCTCAAGAGTATCCGCGAGGTCTCGGCGCACATTGCGGCCGCGGTCGCCGCGGTGGCCTACCGCGAGGGGTTGGCGCGCGGCACACGGCCCGCCGACCTGCTAGGATTCGTGCAGGCGAGAATGTACGAACCCCGTTATGCTACGTACGTGGCCGACTGAGAGCCGGCACTAATGGCCGAGAACCCGGACAGGAAAATGTGCATGCAAGGTGAAACACGATGAAGGAGACGATTCTGGCAATGCTCCGCCATCATCCGTTCGTGGCGGAATTCGAGCCCTGGCAGGTCGAAAAGCTCGCGACGCTGGCCAAGGAAATACGCTTCGAACGGGATCAGATCCTTTTTCACGTCGGCGACGAGTGCTCGGAGTTCTACCTCATCATCACCGGGCTGGTGGCGCTCGAAATCGCCGCGCCGGGGCACACGTTTCGCGTGCAGACGCTTTTCGCGGGCGACGAGCTTGGCTGGTCTGCGTTGTTGATGGGCCGAGGCAAGCACTTGCAGGCGCGCACGCTGGAACGCGTCGATGCGCTGGCCTTCGAAGGCTCGGAACTCCTGGCGGCCTGCCGGGAGGATACGCTGTTCGGCTTTACTTTCATGCAACGGCTGCTGGGCGTCGTGGCCGAGCGGCTGCAGGCGACGCGCCTGCAACTCATGGATGCGTATTCGCCAATCGCGGCACGCGCAGGGGCGTGAGGGCCGAAGTCGAGACAGACAGCCTTAGGCACCCAGTGAGGCAGCGTGGCACCCATGTCTGAAGCGGTGCAGCTGTGCCGCCGCACGGATCCCGGCGCGGTCGTGCTACCGCGCCAACCCCTGGTGTGAACCCGATCGCAATCACGCTGTTGCTCGCTGTCGCGCTGGCGGGGTTCTGTGCGCTCGCCTGGCGCAAACTCGCCATCGTCGTGAAGCTCGCGCCGGAAGTGCGCTGGGACCGGCCGCTGGCGCGCTTGCAGGCCGTCCTCGTGAACGGCTTCCTGCAGTCGCGCATGGTCAGGCGGGAATGGAGGCCGGGCCTGATGCACGCGGTCATTTTCCTCGGCTTCACGACTCTGCTCGTGCGCAAAGTGCAGCTGCTCGTGATCGGCTACGACGAGACCTTCGTCTATCCGGGGCTCGCCGGAGGCCTGTTCGCGACCTTCAAGGACATAATCGAACTCGCCGTGCTCGCCGCGGTAAGCTACGCATTCTGGCGCCGCCTGGTGCAGAAACCCGCTCGGCTTGAGCGCAATCGCGAGGCGCTGCTGATCCTGTCGCTGATTGCGGCGATCATGATCACCGATTTCCTGTTCGATGGCTTCCGCTTCGCGCTGCTGGCACCGACGGATGCGCACATTGCGCACGAACGGGCGTTCGCCTTCGCGGGTGACGCGGCCGCTCGGATGCTATCGGGCCTGGCACCCCACCGGCTCGTCGCCGGTTACCAGGGATTGTATTGGCTGCAAATGGGGACGGTGCTCGCCTTCCTGGTGATCCTGCCCGTCGGCGAGCATTTCCACATCGTCACCGCGCTGCCCGCACTGTTCTTCCGCCGCGGCGGGCCAGCCAACCGCGTGCCGACGCTCGACTTGGATGCGATCATGAACGCAGGCGACGCCAGCAGCATGAAGATCGGCGTGCGCACGGCGCGGGATTTGAGCTGGAAAGACGGGCTCGATGCGTTTACCTGCACCGAATGCGGGCGCTGCAAGGACGCGTGCCCGACCTTCCTGACCGGCAAGCCGCTCGCCCTGAAGTGGGTCTACGACAACCTCAAGGGTCATCTGCTCGCGCAGCGCGAGGCAATTGTCGTCGGTGACGATACGGCGCTGCCGGCTCTGGTGGGCGAAGTGATCGCGCCGGAGACGCTCTGGGCGTGCACGACCTGCGGCTACTGCGAGGCTGCCTGCCCGATTGAACTGGAGCATCTGCCGCGCTTCTACCGCATGCGCCAGCACCAGGTCCTGATGGAAGGCGCGTTCCCGCACGAACTCAAGGCCGTATTCGACGCCTACGAGGTGCAGAGCAATCCCTGGGGGCTGCCAGCCGATGCGCGCGGCGACTGGGCCAACGGGCTCGGGATTCCCGTCGTGCAGACGGCCGAGGATGTGCTGGCGCTCGATTATCTGTTCTACGTTGGCTCGGCCGAATCATTCGATCCGCGGGCGCAGCGCATCGCCGTGGCATTCGCCAAGATTCTCGGCCACGCCGGCGTCCGCTTCGGCATCCTCGGGCGGCGCGAGACCTCGACCGGCGAATGCGTGCGCCGTGCGGGTAACGAGATGCTCTTCCAGCAGCTCGCCCGGGCACTGGTGGAGACCTTGAATGGATTGCGCGTTACCCGCATCGTGACCTGCGATCCGCACGCCTTCAATACACTCAAGAACGAATATCCCGAATTTGGCGGGCACTACGAAGTCGTGCACCACACGCAGCTCATTGCGCGGCTGATGGCGGCAGGCCGCATCCGCGTCGCCCCAGCCTTTGAGCGCGTGATCTACCACGAGCCTTGTTATCTCGGCGCGGCACAACGGCGAGTACGAGGCGCCGCGCGCCATCCTCGCGCGGCTGACGCGCGATGCGCCGCTCGAGTTCGATCTCCGGCGCGAAAAGGCGATGTGCTGCGGCGCCGGCGGCGCGCGCATGTGGATGGACGAGAAAATTGGCCGCCGCATCAACGTCACCCGCGTCGAGCAGGCGCTGCCGCAGCAGCCGAGCGTGATCGCGACGGCCTGTCCTTATTGCGCGACCATGATGCTCGACGGCACGAAGGCACTCGACCGCGAAGCGGACGTCGCCACCCGCGACATCGCCGAGCTCGTTGCCGACGCACTTAGAACTGATCGATCACCCAGCCCGGAAACACCGACAGCAGCAGCGCGGCCACCAGGCAGATGACGCTGGCAAAAAGTGCCAGGCGCTGCGGCGCGGCGCGGGTGCCGGTTCGGTCCCCGGCGCTCATGAACAGGTATTGGATCACGCGCAGATAGAAGTAGATCCCGAGGTAGCTGCCGACCAGGCCGGCGACGGCGTAGACGGTGTACCCAGCTGCCATCACGTTCTTGAAGATGAGGAACTTGGCGACGAAGCCGGGGAACGGCGGGATACCGGCCAGCGAGAGCATGGCAATGCCGATCATCAGCGCGGCGAAAGGCTGGCGCTGAAACAGGCCCCTAAGATTGTCCAGGCGGTCGCGCGTCGCATCGTTCGTATCCGGCGGCAGCGAGGCGAAAGCCAGGACATTCATCAGCCCGTAGGCAAGCACATAGAAGGCGACGGCTTGGAACCGGCCCGGCCCCGCGCCTAGAAGCGCGTAAAACAGGTAGCCAGCGTGCGCGATGGACGAGTAGGCGATCATGCGGCGGAAGCTCTGCTGCCGCATCGCCGTCAGGTTGCCCCACACAATCGAAACCAGGGGCAGGATCGCCAACAGGTCGGCCAACGGCCGCGTCACCGGCGCCGTCCCGAACAACCGCACCGCGGTCAGGAGCACGGCAGCCTTGACGATGGTGGCCATGTAGGCGGTCACCGGGATCGCGGCGCCTTCATAGGCGTCGGGAGCCCAGGCGTGGAACGGGACGATGGCTGCCTTAAGGAAGAACGCCACCAGCACGAGCACCACCGCGACGCTGGCCATGGTGTCCTTCGAGCCCAGCGCGCTGGCGAAGGTGGAGAGCGCCAGCGAGCCGCTGCCGCCGTAGAGCAGGGCGACGCCCATCAGCAGCGTTGCCGTGGCGGTGCCGCCGAGCACCAGGTACTTCAATGCGGCCTCGGCACTCTCCGGACGGCGGAAGGCGAGCAGCACCAGCGGATATACCGGTAGCGACAGTAACTCGAGACCGAGGAAGAGGGTGAGGAAGCTGTCCGCCGAGAGCAGCAGGCAGGCGCCGTAGAGCGAGGAGAGCAGCAGCACGGGAAATGCGCGCTGGTCCGACTCCTCCTCGGCAATGAGCAGCACCGGAATAGCGAGCACCAGCACGATGGCCTTGCCGAGCGATGCCACCGGGGCGACCGAGTATTGTCCGAGGAACGGCGCGGAGGCATAGCCGGTGAGTGCCAGCACCAGCGCGGCGGCGCAAGCGGCGCCAACGGCGGCAAGCGCCACGGCAAGCCTGCCCTGGGTCGGCCGTGCGGCGATATCGAGCGCGAGCAGGACCACGATCCCGACGAGCAACAGGTGTTCCGGAAGCATCGCCGTGAACGCGTCTTGCCAGCTCATTGCCCGTTTCCGGTGTTATCCGCCGCGACGGCAGGCGGCGACGCAGCAGGCAAGACGGGGGGCGTGGCGCGGTGGCTCGCCACCCGGCTTCCGCTTCGAGTTCCCGCAACCAGCTGCTGGTATTGCCGCGCCGCGAGCTCCGTCTTGCGCATCGGCTCCTCCGGATAAAGGCCCAGGGCGAAGACCGCCACCAGGATCGCCCCAAGGATGGCTTTCTCCCGCAGGCTGAGGTCGAGAAGCGGCTGGTGCGGCGCCTTCGCTGCGCCGAAGAGGAGGCGCTGCGCAAACCAGAGCATGTAGAGCGCGCCGAGCACGACGCCGGCGACTGCGCTCGCGCTGAGGAGCAGCGGGTAGCCCGCGCCCAGCACGTACTGCGGCCATGCCGCCCGGAACGCGCCCAGCAGCACCAGGAACTCGCCGGTGAATCCGCTGGTGGTTGGCAGCCCGATCGCCGCGAGGGTCAGCAGCGCGAAGGAGACCGAGTACAGAGGCAGGAGCTTTGCCAGTCCGCCGTACGCGGCGAGTTCACGCGTGTGGCAGCGTTCGTAGATCATGCCGACCATGAGGAACAGCCCGCCGGCGACGAGCCCGTGGCTCACCATCTGCACCACCGCGCCCTGGATCCCGAGCAGATCGAGACTGACCAGGCCCAGCATCACGTAGCCCAGATGACTGATCGACGAGTAGGCGATGATTTTTTTGATGTCGGTCTGCACCAGCGCCAGGCAGGCGCCGTAGAGGATGCTGACCACGGCGAGCGTCTGGAATACCGGCGCCAACAGCCGCGTGGCATCGGGGAACAGGGGAAAGGCAAGCTTCATGAAACCGTAGGTCCCCATCTTCAGCAGGACGCCGGCCAGGATCACCGAGCCCGCAGTCGGCGCCTCGACGTGCGCGTCCGGCAGCCAGGTATGCAGCGGCACGATCGGCACCTTGATCGCGAACGACAGCGCGAACGCGGCGAGCAGCCACGTCTGCACCGACAGCGGAAGCTCCGCTCGATACAGGTCGGCGAAGGCGAAGGACGTCACGCCGGTCGTTGCATTGAGCGCATAGACCAGATAGATCACCGCAGCGAGCATCAGGATGCTGCCGAAGGCGGTGTAGAGCACGAACTTGAACGTCGCGTAGATGCGTCGCTCGCCACCCCAGATGCCGATGATGAAAAACAGCGGGATGAGCATCGTCTCCCAGAACAGGTAGAACAGGAACAGATCCTGGGCGAGGAATGTGCCCAGCATCGCGAACTGCAAGGCGAAGACCATCGCGTAGAACAGCTTCACGTCCTTCTGGATGGCGCTGAAGGCGCCGGCGACCACCAGCGGGCCGAGGAATGCCGTCAACAGCACCAGCAGCACGTTGTAGCCGTCGAGCCCGATCTGGTAGTACACGCCCCAGGAAGCGATCCAGGGCAGGCGTGTTTCGAACTGCAGTCCTTCCGTGGCGGCGTCGAAGCGTGCGTACAGCCAGGCCGTGAGGACGAATTGCAGCAGCATCACGGCCAGCGAGGCCCGGCGCACGCGGTCCTCCTGCTTTGGAGGCAACGCGACGATCGCCGCGATACCGGCGAGAGGCAGGTACAGGACAACGTTGAGTAGCCCGGCGTCAGCCACGGTATCCGCTCCACGCGAGCGCGATCACGATCCCCAGCAGCACGAGCAACGCGTACAAGTGCAGGTTTCCGTTCTGCACACGGCTCAAGCCGCCGGCAGTACGCCTCCCGAGCGCGGCGAAGCCGTGCAACGAGCCGTCGAGGATTTCCTTGTCGCCGAGGCGGAAAAACACCCGATCGGAGATCCAGTACAGCGGCCGTGCCAACAGCCGGTCGTAGGCCTCGTCGACAAAGTACTTGCCGGAAAGGACGCGGTGCAGCCCGGGGAGACGGCGCTGCAGCCGCCCGGCGCGCGCGCCGTCGCCGCCGTACACGAATACGGCTGCCAAGAGCCCCGCCAGAGCAAGGGCGATCGACGCGACGACCAACGGTGTCTCGAAAGTTTCGAGCCCGGATGCAATCTCGGGTAGCGGCAGAAGCGGCGCGAGGAAGCGCGGCAGGGGCAGGAAGCCCCCGATCGCCGAGAGCGCGGCGAGCATGATCAGCACCCCGGTCATCGTTGGCGGCGATTCGTGCACGTGGTGCTCGGTTTCCGGGCTCATCCGCGAGCGGCCGAAGAAGGTGAGCCACAGCAGCCGGAACATATAGAACGCCGTGAGCAGCGCGGTCGTCGCACTTACGGCGTAGAGCAGCGGCGAGCCCCCGCGACTGCTGGCGAAGGCATACCAGAGGATCTCGTCCTTGGAGAAGAATCCGGCCAGCGGCGGGATGCCGGCGAGGGCGGCAGTGGCTACAGCGAAGGTCACGAAGGTCACCGGAATCTGGCGTGCGAGACCACCCATCTTGCGCAGGTCCTGCTCGCCGCCGAGGGCGTGGATCACGCTGCCCGCGCCCAGGAACAGGCAGGCCTTGAAAAAGGCGTGCGTATAGAGGTGGAAGATCGCCATGCTGTAGGCACCGACCCCAAGTGCTACGAACATGAAGCCGAGCTGCGAGATCGTCGAGTACGCAAGCACCTTCTTGATGTCGGTCTGGGTGATGGCGATCGTGGCCGCAAAGAAAGCGGTGAGCGCACCGATCGCGGCGATAACCGCGCTCGCCTCCGGCGCATGCAGGTAGATGCCAGACAGGCGCGCGACCAGATAGACGCCTGCGGTCACCATGGTTGCCGCATGGATGAGGGCGGAGACGGGCGTGGGGCCGGCCATCGCGTCCGGCAGCCAGACATGCAGAGGAATCTGCGCCGATTTGCCCGTTGCGCCGATGAACAGCAGGATGCCCACCAGGCTCGCCGACACCCCCGGCAGCATGGTGCCCCCGAATGCCGCATTGATGCGGTCCATGTCCAGCGTTCCCAACGTTGTGTAGAGCAGGAACATGCCCAGCAGGAAACCGGCGTCGCCGATGCGGTTGGCGATGAACGCCTTCTTGCCGGCGCGCGCCTTGTCCATGTCCTCGAACCAGAAGCCGATTAACAGATACGACGCGAGCCCGACGCCTTCCCAACCGACAAACAGGACCAGCAGCGAGCGGCCGAGCACGAGCAGCAGCATGAAGAACAGGAACAGGTTGAGGTACGAAAAGTAGCGGGCGTAACTCGGATCGTCCTTCATGT
Source organism: uncultured beta proteobacterium (assembly GCA_963711235.1). Classification (GTDB taxonomy): domain Bacteria; phylum Pseudomonadota; class Gammaproteobacteria; order Burkholderiales; family Casimicrobiaceae; genus PALSA-1003. Next base: position 278,685 of record CAVQDI010000002.1, read on the forward strand.
AGCCGATCGAGTAGAGGTGAATAAGCGAGCCCACGCCGGTTACGATGAGCGCCATCACCGCGCTCAGGCGATCGAAATAGAACGCCACCTCGAAGCGGCTGTCGCCGATAACCGTCCAGGTGTAGGCGATCTCGAGACGCGGCGACCCGCCCGCAGCCTGGAGGTCGAGGAAGCAGACGACGCCTGCGATGAAAGCCAGAATCGGCAGTCCGCAGCCGACAATCGATACGAACCGCGTGCCGAACCGGTTGCCCAGAACGCCGTTCAGGAGGAAGCCGGCGAGCGGCAGGACAACGATCAGACTGAGCAGATGGCCCACCGTCTATCCCTTCAGATCCGCGTATGCATCCAGGTCGAGCTCATCCTTGCGCCGCACCAGCAGCACCACGATCGGGATGGCGATGGCGATCTCGGCGGTGGCGACGACGAAGACCAGAAGTACCAGCACCGCCCCGGCTGCGGTAGCAGTCTGTTGCGCGAACGTAATCAGGGCCAGGTTGACGCCGTTGAGCATGAGCTCCATGCACATCAGCATGACGAGCACGTTGCGCCGAAGGATGACGCCCAGCAGCCCCAGGGCGAACAGCGCCGCCGACGTCGCGATGAGCATCTGCACGTTATCCACGGTTCTTGCGCCCCACTTCGAGCACCGCCAAGGCCGCCACGACCACGGCGACCAGCAGCACGGAAACGAGCTCGAATTGCAGCCAGTACGCGCCCAGAAACTCGACCGAGAAACGCTGCAGCCCAAAAAGCATACCGCTGCCCACCGCGCCGTTCGCCGCCGGCAGTGCATGCCACAGGGCGTGGGCGAGGATCGCGAGGAACAGCAGCGCGGAGGCGACCCCGGGCAGCAGCAGCCGCGAGAAGCGGCGTGTCAACGAGCGGTCGCGCACGTCCAGGAGCATGATGGCGTAGACCATGAACACCATCACGGCGCCGACGTAGATGAGTACCTGGAACACGGCGATCACGTGCACGCCGAGCAGGGCGTAGACGCCGGCGAGGGAAAGCATGGTCGCGATCAGCGCCAGAGCAACGCGCATCGGGTGCCGCAATACGAGCATCAGGACGGCGGCGGCAACCGCCGTGAGGGCGAACAGCCAGAGGAGCCAGGTCTCGATCATGCCGGTCCCTTGGTCGCCAGAGCGCCCTTGGGAGGATAGGGCTTGGCAACGTCGCGCTGCGGATTCCAGGTAAGCAGCTCGTCCCGCGACAGCCACAGCTGCGAGCGATCCGGCGTCGGCAGGTCTGGCACCTCCTTGACCATGCGGATCGCGTCTTCGGGACAGGCCTCGACGCACAGCCCGCAGAAAATGCAGCGCGAATAATCGATCTCGAAGCGGGCAGGATATTTCGGATGGGCATGATCGTCCGGATCGAACGCGGCCTCGATCTCGATGACTTTCGCCGGGCACACCGTCGCGCACAGGTTGCAGGCGATGCACTGCGGACGGCCGTCCGGCCGCTGTGTCAGCACATGCTTGCCGCGATTGCCTGCGGCGTAGTCGGCTCGTGTTTCCTCGGGATAGTAGGTCGTGAGCGCACCCTTGCGCCGCGTCATCCAGCGGCCCATGTTGCGCAGGAACACTCCACCGGTGATGCAAAGGCCGCGCACGATCTCGGGCAGGTACGCACGCTCCCACCACGACATGGTGGGCCGGTTCCAGTATTGCTTGCGTGGGTAGGGTTTCATGCGTGCACGGCGCGAAGGGTGGCTAGGCGTGCAGCGCCCAGACGACGACGGCGGTCACCGCCAGGTTGGCGAGCGCCAGCGGAAACATGAACTTCCAGGCAAAGCGCAGCAGCTGATCCCAGCGAAAGCGCGGCAGGGTCCAGCGGATCAGAATCTGGAAGCTGGACAGGAGCAGCACCTTGACCAAAAACACGACCAGTTGGATGGCGACAATTGCGCCGTGTCCGAGCGCCACGGCGTGGTTCCCCGGCAGGACAAAACCCTCGTCGGTCATGTACGGCAGGTTGTAGCCGCCCAGGAAGAGCGTCGTGAACAGTGCAGCGACGATGGCGATCTCGATGAACTCGGCGAACATGAACAGGCCCATCTTCATCGCGCTGTACTCGGTGTAGTAGCCGGCGATGAGCTCGGACTCCGCTTCCGGCAAATCGAAAGGTATGCGCTTGTTCTCGGCGATCGCCGCGGTCAGGAACAAAATGGCCGCAAACGGCTGCACCACGATGCCCCAGGCGGGGAGGAAGCCCAGCAGCACGCCGGACTGCTGCTCGACGATGGAGGTGAGGTCGACCGTGCCGTAGATGAGGATGATGCCGAGCACGGTGAGCCCCATGATCAGCTCGTAGGAGATCATCTGCGAGCCGGCGCGCAGCGCGCCGAGCAGCGAGAACTTGTTCGACGACGACCAGCCGGCGAGCATGGCACCGATGATCGTCAAGCCGCCGAAAGCAAACACCACGAGCAGGCCGGCGTCGAGGCGCGCGATTTGCATCCGGTAGGTGCGGTCGCCGAACCAGGCTGAGAGAGCCGGCACAGCGTGCAGCAGCTTGCCCGGAATGAGCATGCCTCCGAATGGGATGACGGCGAAAGCGAGCAGCACCGGGGTGAACACCGCCCATGGCGCGAGCGCATAGGCGAAGTGGTCGTACGCGTTCGGCCTGAAATCTTCCTTCAGCATCATCTTGAGCCCGTCGGCGAGGCCGTGAAACAGGCCCCACCATACGAGCTTGACCTGCGTGAAGGGAATGCGCACGTAGGCGCGATTGGCGCCGATGCGGTCGGCCATGATGGCGGCCTGCTTGCGCTCGACCCAGGTAAGCACGGTCCCGAACAGCAGCAGCACCGCCACCGCGTAGGCGATGAAAGAGAGATAGACCACGAGATCCTGCATCATGCCGGCATGCTTTCGGATGCAATCATCGCGGCGAACAGTGTCTCGGCATCGGCGACCGACGCCTTCTTCGGGAAGCACGGCTCGAATGCGCTCACCACGCCCTCGAAGTTGGTGTAGTGTCCGCGCCGCTCGGTCTGGATGCTGATCGGAATGAAGACGTCCGCGTAGCCGTTCTCCGGCTGCAGATAGGAATTGAGAAATATCGTCCGTGCCTTGGCGGGAAGGCGGGCGAAGTCGAAGCCCTCGCCCCAAACCAGCACCAGATCGGTGTCCGCGTCCAATGCCTGGGTGTCGTCGTAGGTGTGGGGGAACAAGGCGCGGGCGGCCGCGGTATTGGGATTCTTATCGGCGCGGATGAGCAGGTCGTCGGTGAGCCGTTCACCCGGCTGGGGCGCCCAGTCCTGCTTCACGAAAGCGGCCAAGCGCGCGCCGAGCGTCGTCTTGAACGCCTCGAGCTCCTCGTTCGAGCCCCAGCTCGACACGAGCGCAACCGGGTGTCTGGAAGCAGCGAGAAGACGCCGGGCCGCGTCGATCGCCGTTGCCAGGTCGACGGCAGCGCCTTTCTGCATCGCCTGTTCCGCGCGCGGGCGCTCAAAGATCTGCGCCAGGTCACGCCCCTTGTTGCAGATCCAGAGGCCATTGACCTGGCGGTTCTCGAGCGGTGTCACGCGCTCGATGGCGACGTTGCGCCGCGGGTCGAGCGCGTGCAGCTTCCATTCGGGCTTGCGGTGCCAGATCTGCACCGCGCAGCCGCGTGCGCATCCCGGGCAGACCGAGCGCGTGGGCTTGAGGTACCAGACCCGCGCTCGGTACAGGAATGGCCGCGAGAGCAGGGCGCCGACCGGGCAGAGGTCGATGATGTTGTCCGAATACGGGTCGGCGTCGAGCGAGTGGTCCTCGGCGCCGCGGACCAGGGCGGTATCGCCCCGCTGCACGATCCCGAGCGCGTTCGACTTCGATATTTCGCGGGTGAAGCGCACACACCGCGAGCAGAGGATGCAGCGCTCGTTGTCGAGGATTATGCGCTCGGAGAGCGGATGGAACTTGGTCGAGCGCACCTTGGCGTCCCTCGATAGGGAGGGTGAGCCGTTGAACTTGTAGTGATAGTCCTGCAGCTTGCACTCGCCGGCCTTGTCGCAGATGCCGCAGTCGACCGGGTGATTGAGCGTCAATAGCTGCATGATCGACTTGCGATACCCCTTGACCACGTCGGAGTCGGTGAGTACGCGCAAGCCCTCCACGACGGGCATGTTGCAGGCGATTTCCGCCCAGCTGCGGCCTTCGACCTGGACCGCACAGATGCGGCAGTTGCCTGCCACCGACAACTCCGGATGCCAGCAGAAGTTTGGAATGTAGAAGCCGTGGGCCAGGGCCGCCTGCAGGAGGCTCTGATCGCGCTCGGCCTGCACCGGCTGCCCGTTTATGAAGATCTGGGGCATTCCAGGGTTCCGTTGCAGCGCGACCGCTGGTGTTCGATGTAGTACTCGAACTCGTCGCGAAACTTGTTCAGGATGCCGCTCGTCGCGTAACCTGCGGCATCGCCCATCCCGCAGATGGTCGTGCCGTCGTTCCAGGCCGAGACCTGGTACAGGCGCTCGATATCCTCTGGACGCCCTTCACCGGCGACGATGCGGTCGATGATGCGGTGCAGCCAGCCCATCCCCTCGCGGCACGGCGTGCATTGCCCGCAGGACTCGTGGTGGTAGAAGCGCAGCAGCACCTGCAGCACGCGCACCATGCACGTGCCCTCGGCGATGACGATCATCCCGCCGGAGCCCATCGAGGAGCCGGCGGACTGTAGCGACTGGTTGTCGAGGGTGAGCGGCTCGATGTCGCTCCCGGTCAGCACCTTGGTCGAGATGCCGCCCGGGATGACGCCCTTAAGCGCCCGACCGCCGAGTACGCCGCCGCAATCCTCGTGGATGAACTTGCCGAAGGGGTAGCCGATCTCGATCTCGTAGACGCCCGGACGGGCGATATGCCCGGAGATCGAGATCAGGCGGGTGCCAGGCTCCTTCGCGGTCCCTACCTTGCTGTACGCGGCGCCGCCGTGGGCAATGATCCAGGCGACGTTGGACAGCGTCTCGACGTTGTTGACGACGGTGGGTTTCTGATACAGGCCACGCACGGTCAGCCGCGGCGGCCGATTGCGCGGGTATCCCCGCTTGCCCTCGATCGAGGTGATCAGCGCCGAGGCTTCGCCGCAAACGTAGGAACCCGCGCCGCGATAGATCACCAGATCGCAGGCGAAATCGGTGCCGAGAATGCCCTGGCCGAAATAGCCGGCGGCGTAGGCTTCTTCCACCGCGGCGGCAAGGCGGTGGTACGGCCGATCGAATTCGCCGCGGATGTAGACGAACGCGTGTCGCACCTGCAGCGCATAGGCTGCGATGAGCATTGACTCGAGCAGCAGATGCGGAGCGTATTCGAGGATCCAGCGGTCCTTGAAAGTCCCAGGCTCACCCTCGTCGGCGTTGGCGCAGAGGTAGTGCGGCTGACTGTCATTCGGATGCACCACCGCCCACTTGCGGCCCATTGGAAAGGCGGCGCCGCCGCGTCCCTGGATGCCGGAGGCATTGACTTCGGCGGCAACTTGCTCGGGCTTCATCTGCCGCAGCGCCTTCTCTAACGCGCCGTACCCGCCGCGCGCGCGGTACTCGGCGAGCGTGTGCGAGGTCGCCGTAACCGGGAAGGTCATTAGCAGCTTGGTGTTGGACATGCTAGCGCAGCGCCCCGAGCAAGGCGTCGATCTTCTCCGGCGTCATGCTCTCGTGGTAAATGCCGTCAACCAGGACGACCGGCGCGGTGCCGCAGGAGGCCAGGCACTCGACCGTCGACAGCGTGAAGCGGCCGTCGGCGGTGGTCTCGCCGGGCGCGATGCCAAGCTTCTGGCTCAAATGGTCGACGATTCGCTCCGCGCCCAGCAGCGAACACGACAAGTTGCGACAGGCCTCGATGTGACAGCGACCGATGGGCTTGCGCCGCAGCTGGCCATAGAAGCTCAGTACCTCCTCGACCTGAATGCGCGGCACGCCGAGGTACTCGACCAGGCCGTCGATGTCGCTGTCCGCGACATAGCCGCGATCTTCCTGAATGCGGCGCAGGCATGGCAGTACGAGTGAAGAGCTAAAGGCTGCCGGGTAGCGCGCCCGCAGCTGCTCGAATTCTGGAATCAGGTGCTGCATCGATTGCTCACCGGCAATTCAGCGATCACATTCCCCGCCAATCATGTTCACAGAGCCGAAGGTCGGGATGATGTCGGCCAGCTGATAACCCTCGAGCAGTCGCCTCAGCCCGCCCATGTGGACGAAGCTCGGCGCGCGCACGTGAAGCTTGTAGGGGGTACCGCCACCCGTGCTCACCAGGTAGAACCCGAGCTCGCCGTTGGGCGCCTCGTGCGCAGCGTAGACCTCACCGGGGGGGACGTTCGGACCGTCCATGATCAGCTTGAAGTGGTTGATCAGCGACTCGATTTCGGTGTACACGAGCCGCTTTTCCGGCAGTGTGCAGCGGCGGTCGTCGACGTTGAGCGGCCCTTGTGGAAGGAGATCCATCAGCTGCCGGATCATGTACACCGACTCGTCCATCTCCCGCATGCGCACGTAGTAGCGATCGTAGTTGTCGCCTTTGATGCCGACCGGAACGTCGAAATCCAGTTCGGCATACGCGAGGTAGGGCGTGTCCTTGCGCAGGTCGCGGGGAGCACCGGTCGAACGCAGGATCGGCCCAGTGAAGCCCCAATTGAGCGCGTCGGCGGTCGAGATCACGCCGATGTCGCGAGTGCGGTCGATGAAAATGCGGTTGCGGTCCATGAGCCCGTGGATGCGTGCCACGAACACCTCGTACTGGTCCAGGATCTCGCCCAGGCGCTTGAGCCAGCCGGCAGGCAGATCGCGGGCGAGCCCGCCGATGCGGCCGTAGGTGTAGGTGACCCGCGCGCCGGTCAGGTCCGCGAGGTGCTCATAGATGTAATCGCGGATCATCACCAGATAGAGGAAAGCCGTCATGGCGCCAAGCTCCATCAGCGACGCAGCCACGCAGGTCAGGTGGTCGGCAACGCGCGAGTATTCGGAGAGCAGGGTGCGCAAATAGCGGCAACGCGGCGTGATCTCGACGCCGAGCAGCATCTCGACCGCCTCGCAGTAGGCAAAGTCGTTGATCAGGCCGGAGCAGTAGTTGAGCCGGTCGACGTAGGGGATCAGGTTGTGCCAGGTATGGTCCTCGCACTCCTTCTCGAAGCCGCGATGCAGATAGCCGCAGTGCACGTCGACGCGCCGCACCTTTTCGCCGTCCAGCTCGGCGATGACCTGGATCGTGCCATGCGTGGCCGGATGCGACGGGCCGATGCTGACGACGATCGCCTCATCGCGTTCGCCCCGCTCGAAGGCCGGGCGGATCGGATTGGGCAGCGGCGCGTTGAGTCGGGTATCCAACAGCGACCTCGTCAGGCTCGATAGGAGACCAGCGGCTGCTCCTGGTCCTTGGGATAGTCCTTGCGCAGCGGGTGACCCAGGAAACCCTCGTAGAGCAGGATCGGTCGCAGGTCGGGGTTGCCGCGAAAGACGATGCCGTACATGTCATGACACTCCCGTTCCATGAATTGCGCCGAGCCATAGAGCGATACCAGCGAGTCAACCGCGGGATCCGCCTCCGGGACGCGTGTCTTCAGCCGGACCCGCATCCGATGCGCGGTGGAATAGAAGTGATAGACAACGTCAAAGCGAGGCGTCCGCTGCGGCCAGTCGACCGCGGTCACGTCGAGGAAAAGATCAAACCCGAACTCCATCGCCAGCCGCCGCGCGCTGCCGAGTACGGCGGCCGGGGGGACGGTGAGCACGAGCATGCCGTGCGACCGGCTCGCCTCGCCGCCCGCGGGCACGAGCTCACGCTGCAGGAGGTCGATGATCGCCGTGGCCAAGATCAGAAGCTCGCGGTGACGATCGGGTGGTGCGCGTGTGCGATCCGGTCCTGCAACTGCATGATCGCGTCAATTACCGTTTCGGGTCGCGGTGGACAACCCGGTACGTAGACATCCACCGGAATGATCTTGTCGATCCCGGCAACGGCAGCGTAGTTCTGATAGAACCCGCCGCTCGTGGCGCACGCCCCGAAGGCCATCACCCATTTCGGTTCACACATCTGCGCGTACACCTTGAGCAGGATCGGAGCCTGCTTGTGGGTTACCGTGCCGACCACCATCAGCAAGTCGGACTTGTCGCGGCGAAAAGCGCGGCAGGGCGGCGCCGAAGCGGTCGGTGTCATAAGGCGTCGAGCTCACGGCCATGAATTCCATCGCGCAGCAGGCGGTCACGAAGGGGTACGGAAAAAGAGAGAACTTGCGCGCCCACCCGACGAACTCGTCCTTCTTGGTGGTGAAATAGTCGAGCGCCCCAGACGGCGCGTGCGCGGGCCGGATCGGTATCGTGGCCCGGGTCATGGCTACTCGGTCACCATGTCCAGGAGGCGCGCCTGGTACACGTACAGCAGGATCAGGACAAGGAGGAATCCGAATAGAAAGAACGTAAACAGCATGAACCCGGTCAGCGGCTGGGCGGCCAGCGCCCAGATAAACAGAAACACGGTCTCCAGATCGAATAGCATGAAGGCGATGGCAACGCCGTAGTACTTGATCGGAACCGCCTTGGTGTTCCGCGTGTCGACGGGCGTAGCACCGCACTCGAAGGGCTCCTGCTTCAACCTTGACGTGACCGGCTTGGGGCCGAGGTAGCGGTTCATCACCAGCGTGACGAACACGAACCCGAGTATCGCCAGCAGATAAAGCAGGAACGCGACGTATGGATTCATTGCACAGGCGCTATTCGCTCGTAGCCGGTCAGGTCGCTCGTGCGGTTGTAGCAAACGGCGCAGAGCCCGTGCTGCTTCGCGCGTCAACCCGGTTTTCTTTCCGCGGCAGGTCGATGCAGTTCATGGTCTCCGGACATCCGTCGGCACGGCGGGCGCCAGCAACACACTGGCAGTGGCCATACAGTAAGCGCGCCACATCCGTAGCCGTTTGACTTGGATCAACGGTCATGAGGAACGGCTTGCTTTGGTGCCCAGCGGTGCCGAGATCGCGCAACCGAGGATTGAAGGTAAGTCGCAGGGCGGATGGGAACGCCCGCAGCGATGCACAGCACAAGCGTCCACGCCATCGGGGCTCACGGCGGGCCGAGCCGGACGCCCAGTCCGGCTTGCAGCCGGATCGGGCACCGCTGGCTGACCACAGGGACAATGACCTAGATCAAACTCGACAAGTGGGCGCCAGAGTAGGGTGCGAGTCTGCCACGGCTCGATGCCGTCGCGGAGCATACTGTGCGCTTGGCCAGGTTTCGGGAATTGCCTGGACCAGCCGCCGTTCCGACAAGCCAATGATTCTAGAGGCAACGATGAACCGATCGATGGGTGGGAACGCGCCGGCGCCGGTGTGCTCTTTACGATCCGCTGCACGGGTCGGGCACTGATCGTCTCGGGCCGACATGGTCGCCGTTCGTCGCATGCAAGCCGGGCCGGCGCTTCGTCCGCCGTACGCTGAGCTTTCCCGGGAGGCGGCAGCATTTATCCCGGCGGAGCGCCTGATCACCGATCCCTTGCGCTTGCTTACCTGGGGGACGGACGCAAGTTTCTATCGCCTGGTCCCGGCGATTGCGGTGGTCGTCGAGAGCGAGGACGAAGTGGTGCGCCTGCTCGCGATTTGCGCGCGATTGGGCGCGCCGGTAACGTTCCGCGCTGCCGGAACCAGCCTTTCGGGGCAGGCGATCACCGACTCGGTGCTCGTGCTGCTCGGCGACAATTGGCGGCGCTGCGAGATTGGCGAAGATGGCGGGACGGTCACCCTGCAGCCCGGCGTGATTGGTGCGGCGGCAAACCGTCGGCTCTCGAGCTTCGGCCGCAAGATCGGCCCAGACCCTGCGTCGATCGACACGGCAAAGATCGGCGGCATCGCCGCCAACAATGCCAGCGGGATGTGCTGCGGGACGGCACAAAACAGCTATCGCACGCTCGCCGGAATGCGTGTGGTGCTTGCCGACGGCACGGTGCTCGATACGCGCGAGGCGGGGAGTCGAGCGGCATTCCTGGAACGAAAGCAGCAGCTTGTGCGAGAGCTCGACGCGCTGGCTCAGGCTGTCCGCGCCAACGAAAGCCTGGCCGCACGCATCCGGCACAAGTTCCGGCTGAAGAACACGACCGGCTACAGCCTGAACGCGCTGGTGGACTTCGAGGATCCGATCGATATCCTGGCGCACCTGATGATCGGCTCCGAGGGCACGCTGGGATTCATCAGCGAAATCACGTACCGCACGGTCCCCGAATATGTCGACAAGGCAAGTGCGCTGATCCTCTTCGGCGACCTTGCGACCGCGTGCCGGGCAGTTACCGCGCTCAAGAGCGCGCCGGTTGCGGCGGTCGAGCTCGCCGATCGTGCGGCTCTGCGCTCGGTGGAAGCCGAGCCGGGCATGCCGCAAGGCATCCGCGCGCTGGGCCCGGGCGGGGCAGCATTGCTGGTGGAGACCCGCGCTGCGGACGGCACCGCGCTTGCCGACCAAGTGCGCGCAATCCACGCCACCCTGGCGGGGATTCAAACCGCCGAGCCGATCCGTTTTTCCACGGATCCGCAGGAATGCGCGCGATTGTGGAACGTACGCAAAGGTATGTTTCCCTCGGTGGGGGCGATGCGCAAGGTTGGCACCACCGTCATCATCGAGGACGTGGCATTTCCCGTCGAGCGATTGGCCGATGCAACGCTCGATTTGCAGCGGCTGCTTGCGGCACACGGCTATCCAGACGCCATTATTTTCGGGCACGCTCTCGAAGGTAACCTGCACTTCGTGTTTACGCAGGATTTCAACGATGCGGCCGAGATCGAGCGCTATCGGGGCTTTATGGACGCATTGTGTCCGCTGGTCGTCGAAAAATATGACGGGTCGCTCAAGGCCGAGCACGGCACGGGGCGCAATATCGCGCCCTTCGTCGAACTGGAATGGGGCGCCGAAGCGTATGCCCTGATGCGGCAGATCAAGCGCCTGTTCGATCCGGAAGGCTTGCTCAACCCCGGTGTGATTCTCAACGATGACCGCGAAGCGCACCTAAAAAACCTCAAGCCTCTGCCTGTCTGCGATGTGATCGTCGACCGCTGCATCGAGTGTGGTTTTTGCGAACCCAAATGCCCCTCGCAGGGGCTGACGCTGTCGCCGCGGCAGCGCATCGTCGGCTGGCGCGAGATCGCGCGGCTCGAGGCAAAGGGGCAGAGTGCCGAGCTCTCCCTGTTGCGCACGCTGTACGATTATCATGGGATCGACACCTGCGCTGCGTGCGGGTTGTGTGCGACCGCGTGTCCGGTCGGCATCGAAACCGGGTTGTTGATAAAAGCACTGCGGGGGCGGCGGGCGAGCCCGTTGGCCGAACGGGTTGCCGACGTTATCGCCGATCACTACGGCGCCGCTACCAGGGGCGTGCGCGTAGGGCTCGCCGCTGCCGATCTGATGCACAGGCTTGATCGGCACCAAGGCGATGCAAGCCTCGCTTGGAGGCTTGCGCAGCCTCTCGGGCGGCATGCTGCCCAAATGGTCACCGGCACTACCGCGCCCGATCCGTTTTCAAGCCCCCTGCGCACGCGCCGTCCTCAGCGGTCGATCGCGTCGTCTACTTCCCGAGCTGCGCCGCCCGGAACATGGGCGCGCAACGCGGTGACGACAGCGAGGCATTGCCTGCAACGGCTGAGCGCCTGTTCCGCAAAGCGGGATTCGATGTGATTTACCCACAGGGGCTGCCCAATCTGTGCTGTGGCCAGCCGTTCGAGAGCAAAGGTTTTGCGACAGCGGCCGACCGCAAGGGCGCGCAGTTGGAGAATGCATTGCGCGAGGCCAGCGGGAACGAACATTGGCCGATCGTTTTCGATACCAGCCCGTGCGCCTACCGCATGAAGCGCTATCTCAACGGGCGGCTCGAGGTGCAGGACGGCATCGAGTTCATTCACGATACCGTGCTTCCCCGCATTGCCATCGAGCCCACGGATACCTTGGTTGCGATTCACCCGGTGTGCAGCGTGCGCAAGATGGGCACGGTCGACAAGCTGCGCCGCTATCGCCTCCCGCTGTAGCAGCAAGATCGTGCTGGTGGAGGATGTTCTCTGCTGTGGTTTTGCCGGTGAAAAGGGCTTTGACCGGCCCGAGCTGAATGAATTTGCGCTCCGGCACTTGCGGTCGGCGCTGCCGGCAGCATGCACCGTCGGCTATTCGTCGAGCCGCACGTGCGAGATCGGCTTGTCCGAGCAAGCAGGCTTTCCGTATCGCTCGATCATCAACCTGGTTGACGCCCGCAGCCGAGCGCGGCCAGTGCCGCCAGCATTCGAATCAGTCGCCGTGACGCTTTGAGGAGGCAAAATGGAAGTCTGGACGCAGGTTTATAACCCGCTCGGCACATTGTGGCTGTCTGCGCTCGTCGCGGCGTTGCCAATTGTGTTCTTCTTCGTCACGCTTGCCGTCCTGCGCTGGGAGGGCTATCTCGCGGGCCTGGGGACCATCGTGGTGACGGTCATCATAGCGCTCACCGTTTACGGAATGCCGGCAGGGCTCGCCCTGCGAGCCACCGCCAACGGCATGGCTTTCGGTCTGTGGCCGATCTCCTGGATCATCCTCAATGCGGTGTTCTTGTACAAGCTGTCCGTCAAGTCCGGTCAATTCGAGATCATCCGTTCCTCGGTGGTGTCGATCACCAAGGATCAACGCCTACAGGTCATTCTCATCGGTTTTGCCTTCGGCGCCTTCTTGGAAGGCTCGGCGGGTTTTGGCGCGCCGGTCGCGATTACGGCTGCGATTCTTGCCGCACTGGGACTCAATCCACTCTACGCGGCCGGCCTGTGCCTGATCGCCAACACGGCGCCGGTGGCCTTTGGCGCCCTCGGCATCCCCATTCTCGTCGCCGGCAAGACGGCCGGGATTGATCCGATGCTCATCGGCAAGATGGCCGGTCGGCAGTTGCCGCTGCTGTCGGTGTTCGTGCCCATCTTTCTCGTCTGGCTAATGGATGGCGTAAAGGGAGTGCGCGAGACCTGGCCGGCCGTGCTCGTGGCGGGCGGGACGTTTGCGGTAACGCAATTTTTCACCTCCAACTTCATCGGTCCGGAACTGCCGGACATCACGTCCGCGCTGCTCTGCCTGGTAGCAACTACCGCCTTCCTCAAGTTCTGGCAACCACGTGAGGCATTTGTGTTTGGTGCCGTCACCGGCGGAGGTGCACCAAGACACGTGCCTATTCCGGCGCAAGGAGCGGGCCACTCGAGGTATACGACGGGGCAGATTGTCAAAGCCTGGTCGCCATTCATCATCTTGACTGTGGTCGTGGTGATCTGGAGCCTGCCGGCGTTCAAGGCGATGTTCGCTCCCGGCGGCGCGCTCAGCAGCACCGTGCTCAGCTACAAGGTCTCAGGCCTGCATGAGCTCGTGATAAGGACGACGCCAGTCGTGGCCAAGGACACACCCTACGCGGCGATTTACAACCTGGATCTGCTCTCGGCTACCGGTACCGGGATCTTGTTGTCCGCCGTGTTGTCGATCTTTGTCCTGGGCATGTCGATTCGCGACGGGTTGGGCGTATTCAAGGACACGCTGATCGATCTGGTCAAGCCGATATTCACGATCGCCTGCGTCCTCGGCTTCGCTTTCATTGCCAATTACTCCGGAATTTCATCGACCTTGGCGCTGACGTTGGCCTCGACCGGGCATCTGTTTCCGTTTTTTGCGCCGGTGCTTGGCTGGCTGGGCGTATTTCTGACCGGGTCGGACACCTCAAGCAACGCGTTGTTCTCCAGTCTGCAAAGTATCACGGCCCACCAGATCGGTGTCAGCGACGTGCTCATGGTGGCGGCAAACAGTACGGGCGGGGTTACTGGAAAAATGATTTCGCCTCAATCGATTGCCGTTGCGTGTGCTGCCGTCGGCCTGGTCGGCCGCGAATCGGAGCTGCTGCGCTTTACGGTAAAGTGGAGCTTGCTGTTCCTGCTCATCATCTGCGTCGTAACCTATGTGCAGGCGTATTTCCTGACTGGCATGCTCCCCTAGCGCAATTCGCGGCGCCTGCAGCCGGCTTGACCCGCCGGTTGCTACCCGGAGCAGGAGGGCATTGAACGAGCGGCCATTCCCGACCCGCTCGATCATCGAACCGCGCGCGGGTTTGACGGACGCGCGTCGGGGCGTAATTCAATGTGGCACCGATCAACATGACGGCGAGGAATTGCAGCGATGAAAGCAGCGCTTTTCGTTCCCTGTTATGTCGATGCGTTCTTCCCGGAAGTCGGCATCGCAACCCTTGAACTGCTTGAGCGCCTGGGCGTCGAAGTCGACTATCCTCTGGAACAAACTTGTTGTGGACAACCGATGGGCAACAGCGGCTGCGAGAAGGAAGCAGCTGCCACCGAAGCCCTATTCGTGAAAAATTTTGCCGGCTTTGAGTATATCGTCACGCCTTCCGGCAGCTGCACCCACCACGTGCGCGAAAACCTGACTGCAGTCCGCCAAACCAGGGACACGATCAAGGTGCGCAAGGCGACCTACGAGCTGGTGGAGTTCGTGCACGATGTATTGAAGGTACGGGAATTCCCGTGGGCCGAATTTCCGCACGCGGTCGGGCTGCACAACGGTTGCGCGTCGTTGCGGGCGCTGCGTACGGCCAAGATGTCCGAGATCGACGAGCCGTTCTTTTCCAAGCCGCTCGACCTGCTGTCCGAGTGTGAAGGGCATCCGCTTCGTTACGCCACAGCGTCCCGACGAATGCTGCGGATTCGGCGGAACATTCTCGGTGTTCGAGGAGCCAGTGTCGGCGAAGATGGGGTACGACAAGGTGACCGCTCACCAGAAGGCGGGCGCGGAATACATCGTCTCCGCCGACATGTCGTGCCTCATGCATCAGCGCGGATGTGCGGAGCGGCTGGGGCTGCCGATCAAGTTCATCCACATTGCGCAGATCCTGAACGGGGCACGGGCATGAGACGCATCGACCACGCAGAAGCCTCGTCGAAGTTCATCAGGGCGAAGGACCATCTCGACTTCCACGACCAGAGACTCTGGGACCTGCGCCAGAAGCGCGACCGGGAGAGCGAACAGTCTTCCCGAGTGGGAGCAGTTGCGCACGCTCGCCTCCGCGATCAAGGAGCATACGCTGACGCATCTCGCTGATTATCTCGAGGAGTTCGAGCGCAAGGCAACAGCGAACGGCGCCAGCGTGCACTGGGCCAAGGATGCGGCCGAACACAACCAGATCGTCTACGACATTATGGCCGCGCGTGGCGCGAAGACATTGGTCAAGGCCAAGTCGATGCTGACCGACGAATGCGAGATGCGCCCGTTTCTCGAAAACCGGGGCATCGAAGTCATGGAGACCGACCTCGGCGAGCGCATCCAGCAGCTCGACAACGAACCTCCCAGCCACATCGTTGTCCCGGCAGTGCACAAGCTCAGGGGCGACGTGGCCCGAGTGTTTGCGGAGACGATCGGCACCGACCCCAAGAACAGCGACGTGCACTACCTGGCGGAGAGCCAGCGCCAGCACACCCGGCCGTACTTCATCAAGGCCGACGCCGGCATGACCGGCGCCAATTTCGCCGTTGCCGAAACCGGCACCGTAGTCGTCTGCACCAATGAGGGCAACGCCGACCTGAGCGTGAACCTGCCGCCGCTCTATATCGCCTCGATCGGCATCGAAAAGATCATTCCCAAAATCGAGCATCTCGGCGTGTTCGTGCGCATGCTGTCGCGGAGCGCCCTCGGCTCACCGATTACCCAACTCACCTCGCATTTCCGCGCGCCGCGTGATGGCACGGAGATGCACATCGTTCTGGTCGACAACGGGCGCTCGGAGCGGCTGGGCATGCCGGACTTCTGGTATTCGCTCAAGTGCATTCGCTGCGGCGCCTGCATGAACACTTGTCCGGTGTACCGGCGCAGCGGCGGCCTCTCCTACGGTGCAACCTATTCGGGACCGATCGGCGTGATCATCGATCCCACCTTCAATCTGCGCAAATACAGCTCGCTGCCGTTCGCCTCGACCCTCAACGGCAGTTGTACGAGCGTCTGCCCGGTCAAGATCAACATCCACGAGCAGATCTACAAATGGCGGCAGGTGATTGCAGAGCGCGGCCAGCTGCCGTTCGTCAAGCAGGAGGCGATGCAGGTGGCGGGCAAGGTCCTGGGCGAACCCAAAGGTCTATCGCGCCGCGGTCGAAACCGCCGGCGCCGGCATCGAGCACCTGCCGCGGTTCATGATGTACAACCGGTTGAACGCCTGGGGCCGCCAGCGCGAAGTCCCCGCGGCACCCGCGTTCACTTTTCGCCAGTGGTACCTGAAGAATCGGGGCAAGCAATGAGCAGCCGCGACGATATTCTGGGGCGAGATCCGAAAGAACCAGCCACCCCCCCAACCACTGCCCCCGGTACCGGCCTTCGACGCCGCAACGGGCTCGGCGCCTGGAGAGGTTCAAGGCCGCGCTCGTCCGGATGGGCGGGAAGCTCGCCGCAGCGCCCGGCGGACGGCGATCTCGATGCACTCATCCGACAGCTCTTTCCGGATGCCAAGATCGTGTGCTCGGCGACGCCCGAGGTCGCGGGCAACCTGCCCCTCGACCGCGTAAAAAGCCCAGGCGAACTCAACACGTCGACGTCGGGGATTGTGCGCGCAGTATACGGTGTCGCCGAGACCGGTTCGGTGTGGCTGACCGAAAAGGAGTTCAGGGTAAACAGCCTCGGCTTTCTGGCGCAGCACCTGGTCGTCCTGCTCGATCCCGGCCGCATCGTCGGCAACCTGCACCATGCCTACCGCGAACGCGCGCAGTTCGATGCCCGGTACGGTGTGTTCATGACCGGGCCATCGGCGACCGCGGATATCGAGGGTGTGTTGATCCACGGCGCCCAGGGAATCCGCACCCTGACGGTGGTGCTGCGCGCTCCCGGTTGAACACGCCTCAGACGCCAGCGGTGAGATCCCGGCGCGCGGCGCGGCGCTGCAAGTGCCGCCGCGCTCTGCGTTAGGCTGGTGAGGCCTTGCGACGCCAGCTTGCTCCAGGCGTTCTTGTCGCCGATCGGCCCCGATGCGCCGGTCATCGGGGTGGCCGCAGCAGCTCTGAGCGCCCCACCTGATCACCCAGCGCGGTCGTCGTGCCGAGACGAATCGGGCGATCGGCCGTTCAGCACCAAGGCGAGGGCGGGTCGGGCGCTTCCTTGACCCTGCGCGCAGGCCGGAAGGGCAACGTCTGCAGGGTCCGCCGCACAGAAAAGGACCCATCCCGGCTTGGAGGCGGCGGTTACGACAAGATCGGGATCGCGGCGGACCTGCGCCCCCTACTCAGGGTTCAGGTCCGTGCTGCAACGGAGATCCGCGCGCTGACCGTCATCCTGGCGGTGGGCCAACTGCCGCATTGGCCGCCAAGGACTGTGTCATTTTTACAACAGGCGCTGCGCCGTCCGCGAGATCCTTGACTTAGATCAGTATTGCGGGGGCCGAGCCGTAAGAGAGTAGCTAAAAATTGGGTGGCCGCGTGCCCCGCGAGCGCAAGGTAGTTTGCAGCCCGAGCGTCAGTCGCAACAGGGGAGGTAGGGCGTTGCAGGCGATGATTGGCTTGGAGTTTCTCCGAGCCCGGGCGTCCTTTGCCCAACTGCTGTTCGATTGCACGCAGCGGTCTGTGCTGTGCTGCCGGGCTGAATGTGAGCCACCCTGCCGCAATTCGGGCAGGCAAAACCGCTCGGCCGCCGAGCCTTCCCTAGTCCGGCCGCGCACGCGACTAATTGTCGCAGCCGGATTGCGGGAGGTCCGCATAAGATATGGTAAAGCGTTCTGCACGGCTGGGAAGGTATTGGAAGATACGGGTTGCATCGGCAGTTTCCGGCGCGACGGCAGAAAAAGTGAGGGGAAAATATGGCTCAGGGCGCGATCCTAAGGTTTGCCTCTCGGCGTGATCTTGCTGACGGTTGGCATGGTCGTCGGCGTTGCGGCCAACGGCCCGGCCGTCGGCGATCAGCCCAATGCCGGCGCAGCCAGCGCGCGGATGAATCAACCGTATTCTGCCGACGGGGCGAAGACGTGCCTCAACTGCCATAATTCGCACCCGGTCGACTACATCCTCCAGACGCCGATGGGGGTCAAGGGCGATCCACGCACGCCCTTCGGCCAGCAAGGTTGCGAATCCTGCCACGGCCCGGCCGGGGACCACGCCAAAGAAAATGGGACCGGATGGCAATCTGATCCTGCCACCGATTCTGTTCAGCAAACCGCACGTCCCATGGGCGGACATCTCTCCGGTCGGCGAGCGCAACGCAGTCTGCCTGAACTGCCACGAGTCAGGCCTGCGCATGAACTGGAAGGGCAGCCCGCACCAGAGCAACGACATCGCCTGCACCAATTGCCACACCGCGCACGCCACCGAAGGACCCAGTGCTGGTGAAGGCGACGCAGTTCGAAACCTGCTTTAGCTGCCACGCCCAGCAACAGGCCGAGTCGCTACAGTACTCGCACCACCCTGTGCGGGAAGGCAAGGTTGCGTGCTCCGATTGCCACAACCCGCACGGCTCGCCGGGAGGGCCTCATCAGGTCAAGGAATTCACCGTCAACGAGACCTGCTACAACTGCCATGCGGATAAGCGCGGGCCGTTCCTGTGGGAGCATCAGCCGGTGCGTGAGAACTGCACCATTTGCCACAACCCGCATGGCTCGAACCAGCCACGCCTGATGCTTGAGCCGATAAACTTCATCTGCTCTTCCTGCCACAGCGCCCAGTCCAACAACAGCGGCGGGGCATTCGGCGGGAAAGGTTCGATCCCGTTCCACTCGCAGACCGGTAGCACTCGCTTCAATTCAGCGTTGGCGAACCAGAGAACATGCGTTAATTGCCATTCGCAAGTCCACGGGTCGAACAGCCCGAGCGGGCCTTACTTCTTCCGGTGATGCGACAAGCAGATGGGGGATGAGATGGTCTATCGAAATATGCTCAAGGCCGCCATGGTGGCTGACCGCCTGCCTGGCGTCGCGCGGCGCATTCGCCGACGATACGCAATACCAACAACGAGGCCGGCCTCGGCTTGATGGGGGTCTTTGGCACCAACGCCAACCTGGCCGGCCGCTACACCGGCCTCAATACGACCGGCGTCGACATCGTCGGCCAATTTGACTGTACAATCGCCCCCCGTGGGAGTCAGGCGATACGCTGGTACTTTGACGCGATCGGCGACCAATCTGGTCTTCCAGACCGGTCGTGGCCTGGCCGACTTTTCATCCAACCCGGCCAACACGTCCAACGATCTGGTGAACAACGGCTCGGTGGAGGTCGACTTTGGCAAGCAGGGTACCTGGGAGGCCGGGCTTTCCTACGACGCCATTACCTACACCGGCAACGTTATCGACTCGATCTATAACGTCAACGGTGGCACAAGCGACACTGAATAGCGGCCTGATCCCGTGGGGCGGCGCGACCGCCGCCGCGGCGGGCCCCGTCACCAAAGCCGGCTTGACCATCCCGGTGATCAATGCGTCCGGCGCCAAGCAGCCCGTGCAGACGGGCACGCGTCGCAACATCATCGGCGGCGTCTTCAAGTACCTCTCCGGCGACTGGACCTTCAGCGGCGCCTTCCGCCACGAGTACAAGGAAGGCTCGATGGAGGAGTCGTTCTTCGGGCCTTGGGGCGGGACGGCGTTTGCCCTGCCGATCAACTACACGACCGACCGCTACGATCTGGTGGCCGCCTACGCCACGCGTGCGAATCAGGTGTCGCTGCAGTACACGTTTTCGCGTTTCCACGACGGCAACAGCTTCGTCAACCTTCCGTACCCCTTCAGCGCCACGGCGGTGCCCTATCAGCTGTCGTCGGCCTATTCGACGCCGCCCGACACCACCGCGCAGTACCTGACGCTCCTGGCGGCGACCAACATGGTGCCGAACACGCGCCTCAATTTTAATCTGCGCCTCGGCCTGGAAATGCAGGATGACCAGTTTCCGCCGGCAACCGCCGATCCCAATCCCCAGGGCGCCCCCGGATTCGGCAACCTCAACGCCGCCCTGCAGGGAACGAGTGCCAATTCCCTGGACGCCCGAGCTGAGGTCGTCCAGGGCAACGTCCGACTGAATTCGCAACCGATGGCCAATGTGGACGTCAACGCGTACTACGGCTACGATCGACGCCTCGTCAGCGAGAACCAGTATAAGGTCTATACCGGCAACACCGGCGGCGGGAGCGATGCCGGCTTCACCGGCGTGTACTACGTCGTCCCGCAGACGTGGCTGAAGCAGAACGCAGGCTTCGACGCGGGATATCGCTTCGACCCCAAGACCAATACCAAGCTGACGCTTCGCCTACCGGTACGACAACCTCGAACGCAGCAACGCCCAGGTCGGCAGCAGCAACACCAACACCGAATCGGTCACCCTGTTGTCGACGCTCGGGAGTCTGGTCTATGGCAGGCTCGTCGTACGAACACGCCGAGCGCAGCGGCTCTCTCAACTATCTGACGCCATGGGCGAATCTGGCGAACGACCCCAACGTCGGGGAGGTGGATTACTCGGGCGCCTACTACCAGGCGCCCATGACATCGAATGCGGTCAAGCTGCTCGCTGACTACCCGGTGTCGGAGCAGCTGTCCGCCGACCTGTTCCTCCAGTGGAAGGAGGACAACTACACCTACCCGCCCGCGACTCGCCATCGGCCCCAACGTTCCCCCGATAACAGGCGTTGGCCAGGGCATCAAGAAAGATTCCAACCTGACCGTCACGCCGAGTCTCAGCTACCGCCCCCGC
The DNA here is from genome assembly GCA_963711235.1 of uncultured beta proteobacterium. Classification (GTDB taxonomy): domain Bacteria; phylum Pseudomonadota; class Gammaproteobacteria; order Burkholderiales; family Casimicrobiaceae; genus PALSA-1003. Next base: position 299,322 of record CAVQDI010000002.1, read on the forward strand.
GATGATGTGCGCTTCTACGCCTTCTATACCTTCGAGCAGATCTACTTCAACAACTACGGCAACGGCGCCTGCTCAAATGCCGCCTCGGCGGCCACCGCCGCCTGTATGGGAACCGTCGGGAACTTCCAGAACAAGTACACCAGCAACGTCAACACCGTCGGTCTGAGCGCCGACTGGAAGTACAACGACGATCTGAGGCTGGTGGTCCAATGGACATACGCCTACGGTAGCGTGATGTTCGGCCAGTACAACGGCGTGTTTGTGGCGAATCCGACGCTGTCGTATCAGAACGTAAGCAACTATCCCGACATCAATTCGAACATGAGCAGCCTCAGGTTCGTCACCGACTACAAGCTAACGCCGCAAGCGGATTTGCTGTTCGAGGCCGCCTGGAGCTGTTAGAGAGACAATAGCTGGTACGACACCGCCGCATCGATCCAGGGCGCCAATAGCAATAACGTCTCGATCCTGACGCCGGGCTATGGCTCGCCTAACTACAATGCTGGAATGATAATAGTTGGCGTGAAATCCCATTTCTAGCCTGGTTGGTGCGCGAATCATCGACAAGGTTCCAGTGCATGCGGTGGCAGATCAGGTGGATGTCTCGTAGCCTAAGTGAAGAGGCCTCGCGCCAATCGTGATGGGCTGGTAAGAACAACGTTCTGGAAGCGGCTAGTATTTTCCGTGTTGCTTGTATATGTAGTTGGTAAGCTCGACCGATTGCATCGACAACCGGCGCTGAATCTGATGTACGGCGCGAATGATCGCGCACATGACGCGATAGACAATTTCGGGGTGATGCGGCAGTAGCGCTTCGAGCTTCTCGCGTTCGAGTCCGAACACGTTCGTCGGACCGATCGCGACCAGGGATGCGTAATGGGAAGTCTGGTCGATGAATCCCAGCTCCCCAACGAGGTCGCCGGCGCTCAGTGCAAACAGCGTAACCGCCTCGGGAGTTCCGGCATTCTTGACGACGCCGAGGCCGCCTTTAACAATGACGTAAAGATGGTTGTCGGAAGTCCCTTCCCTGACGAGGATCTCGCCGGGTCGGAGATCGCGAAATGCGATGCTGTCCGCAAGCGTGCGCGCCTGCTCAGCTGAGAGCGCGGCGCCAAGACACGACTCGTGCAGGGCTTCTACTAGGGCTTGATCGGTCATGACGATTTTCCCGGGGTCATGTGTCCGCTAGGATAAACTCCTGCCGGCGGATACTTGCGCCAGGAGCTGCAGTACGCGTTACCATCCAAATTCCCGTCGAGGCTGAAGGAGGTTGCATGAAACTGATTGGGATCGCAGCAGTAGCATCGGTCGCACTGGGCGTCGCAGGCGCGGCGAGCGCGCAGGAGGAACTCGCCAAGAGCAGCGGCTGTCTGAACTGCCACGCGGTAGACAGCAAGAAAATCGGCCCAGCATTCAAGGACGTCGCCGCCAAGTACAAGGGCAAGGCCGATGCCGAGGCGACGTTGGTGGCCAAGATCAGCGGCGGCAAGGGACATCCCCAGGTAAAAGCCACACCCGACGATGTGAAGACCCTGGTTAAGTGGGTGCTGTCGCAGTAAAGCATGGCTCGTTGCCGCCCCGTGGGGAGAGGCCGGCGCAAGCTCGCCTCTCCCTGCCAATCGGGGCAACAATCTTGTCGTAGCCCCGCAACGGGCAAATCCGCGATTGGACTATTCTCGCAGGACTCATCGAGCTGTTCATCTTTGAACAGCCGCCATGCCATTGCGACGACATTCCTCAAGGGGTCCTCGATGGCCTCTCAGACGGGACTGCGCAAGGTCTAGCGTATAGTAGGTCTTATAGCTCGAGGTTGATCAGGATTAATATCACGCGCTGCAAGACCCCTGTGAGTCGCTTCTGACTGCGACATTTTGTCGCAGGCGCAAACCGGATTGCTCGTCGCTTCGACCTTCAGGGGCGCACCACGATCCCGGGTTCGAAATCTCATGAATGCTCACCTCACCGTAAACGTACAAGAATCGGAGCCAGCCAGCCCGATATCGATCAAGGGTGCGCCTTCAGTCGTCCACGCTCGCGCAGCCGAACCCGAGTTGCCCCCGAGCCTGTCTATCGCGGTGGCACCGCCGCCGCTCCGGGCCAATGTACGACAGCTAATGATTCTGCGTACGATAGCGCTCAGCGGGCAGGCGGCGGCGATCATCACCGCCTGGTATCTGGGCGTATCGTTGCCTGTGGCAGTGATGGGGCTTGTCGTCGGCGCCCTGATCGTCCTGAACGCCTGGACTTGGATGCGTCTGCGCCGGCCGCGTGAAGCAAGCCACGCCGAAATTGCGGCCTATCTCGGATTCGATCTTGCGGCGCTCACTTTGTTGCTGTTCCTTTCGGGCGGTGCAACCAACCCCTTCAGTCTTCTGTTCGTTCTGCATGTTGTGCTGATGTCCCTGCTTCTTCCGCCCCTTGCGGCGGCGACCGGGACGGTGCTGGTCATCACGTGCTACGTGGCGCTCACTCGCATCCACGCCCCGATCGAGATGCGGTCAGGCGAAGCCGTTCCGGCGTATCTCCTCACTTTCGGGTGGTGGCTAAGTTTCACGTTGACCGCTGCTGTCGTCGCAGGGTTCGTGGTGCGCATTGTCGCGACACTCCGCAGTCATGATCGGCTGCTGAGCGAAGCGGCGCAGAGAGCGCTACGCGACGAAGCGGTGCTTCGGGTCGGCGCGCTTGCGGCCGGCGCCGCGCACGAGCTTGCGACGCCGCTCACTACCATGGCGGTTGTTGCCGGGGAGATCGTTCGCAACGCGGACTCGCCGTCTTTACAGCGCGACGCCGGCATATTGACTTCACAGATCAAGATCTGCCGCGACACGGTTGCGAATCTGATGGCTGCTGCCGGTCATGCGGGTGCGGTAGGCGGCGGACGTGAACGCCTAGACCAATTTCTCGAGTCGATCGCTGTCCGATGCCGGACAATGCACCCAGAGGCGAACATCGTTTGTGATTGGGACGGCGTGCTACCAGCTACGGAAGTTTTTGCGGATCAGGCGCTGATGCAAGCGTTGTTGGCATTGCTAAACAATGCCACCGACGCTTCGCCGCGAGACGTCCAATTCACCGCTTGCCTGGAGGCGAATTCATTGTGCCTTTCCATTGCTGACCGCGGCAGTGGCCTGCCTGCCGTTGATCATGCCAAGCTCGGGCGGGCGTTCTTCACCACCAAGCCACCGGGCAAGGGTACGGGACTTGGCGTGGTTCTCGCCTCGCGCGCCATCGAACGGCTCGGCGGAACGCTGTGCTGGGAGAACCGGCCCGCGGGCGGGACGCAAGTAAAGATCATGCTGCCATTGGCTTCGTTAAGCCTCGAAGGACATCGATGACTGCCCGCCGCACCTACGAGGGCGACGACAAACCCAGCCTCCTATTGGTGGACGACGACGCGACGCTTTGCGACACGCTGGGACGAGCCATTGCGAAGCGCGGATTCGAGGTCAAGACCGCGCTTACAGCGGCTGCGGCAACCAAGCTGGCGACCGAGAACCCGCCCGAGTACGCCGTGGTCGATTTGAGGCTTCCGGATAAACCCGGACTTAAGCTGGTATCGACCTTGATCGGCCTCGACCCCCATACGCGGATCGTGATCCTCACCGGCTATGGGAACATTGCGACGGCGATAGAGGCAATCAAGCTAGGCGCAACGTACTACCTGTGCAAGCCGGTGGACGCAGACGATATCATTGCCGCGCTTTACCACGATGCCGCCAACGTCGAGGTGCCGCCGAAAGAAAAACCGATGTCGATCAGGCGCTTGGAGTGGGAGCACATCTGGCGCGTGCTGCGTGAGCAAAAGGGTAACATTTCAGAGGCCGCGCGAGCGCTGTCGATGCATCGCCGTACGCTTCAGCGCAAGCTGGCCAAGCGTCCGGTCAAGGGCTGATTCCCTCTCATTCGTCGGGTGCCGTATGGGCAACGCCCTTATGGCAATCGATGCAGGTCGCTGCCTTCGCCAGGAATTGTTGATGCATCGGTTGCACGAAGTCCTTCTGCTTGGCCACGACCTCCGGGCTAAACTTATGGCAATGCTGACAATTCTCTGAATTGTTATCTTTGAATTCGGCCCATACCACCTGGGCTAGGCGCAAGCGCTCTTTCTTGAACTTTTCCTGGCTTGAAATGACGCCGCGCATTTCTTCGATGGCGTCGTGCACGCCGGCCTTGGTCTTGTACCAAAGGAGGTCCGGATAATCATGCGGGATGTGGCAGTCGTGGCAGCCAGCTTGAACGCCGGTGCGGTTGGCGTAATGCACACTTTGCTTGTACTCCTGGGCAACCCATTGCATCGAGTGACAGGCGCCGCCGCAAAACTCGTTGGTGCCAGTCGCGGCTACCATGACCTGCGTTGCGATCACAGCGCCCGCACCGATTAACAAACCTACCACCACTAGCGCTAAGACGGACCATCTTGCGCTCGGTGTGGAAAGTCGTCGCCATAGGCTGGTTCTACCGTGTTCCACTTCTCCCCCCTTTCGGCGCAACATCCGCAGAGTAGACCACATACTACGCTGACCTGAAAGGCATTCGTTTCCGATGCGCCAACATGAGGCAGCGCGCCGCACGAGGCATTTGCGCAGGTCAAACAGGTCCGCTTAAGCCGTAGCGGTAACAGTCGGCGAGTCGCCGCTGTCATTATCCGCGTTCCAGGTTGCGGCTTGAAGCCCGCTCGCCCGACGCCTCCGCGCGACTGAACGATCAACGACAGAGGTCGTGATTACACGGTGTTGTGGCCGCGCTAGGTCAGCCGTGCTGACCGACCAACCGCTTTAGCTCCGGCAAGTCAATCAGCTTGACCGCCCGGCCCTGCACTTGGATCAGTCCTTCTTGCTGCAGGCGCGAGAACAGGCGGCTGACCGTCTCCAGTTTCAGCCCGAGATAACTGGCCGTTTCTTCACGCGTCATACGCAGTACGAATTCGCAGGATGAGTAGCCGAGGGCCCGATAACGCTTGGCGAGGTTGAGCAAGAAGAGCACCAGCCGCTCTTCCGCTCGCAAGCTCCCCAACAACAGCATCAAATCTTGGCCTCTGCAGACATCCTTTGCGATGAAGCGATACAGATTGCGTCGTAAAGCGGTTAGGTTATGGGCCAGATCGTCGAGCTGATCGAAGGGAAGAACGCATACTTCACCGTCCTCGAGCGCGGTTGCCTGACATGCATATCGGTCAGTGCTAATGCCATCGAGCCCCACGATTTCGCCCGCCAAATGGTAGCCCGTAATTTGTTCGCTACCGTTTTCCGTGAGCATCAACGTCTTGAAGGTTCCTATTCGAATCGCGTACAGGGCGGTGAAGGTATCGCCATGCCGGTACAAGCTTTCGCCCTTTTTTACCCGGCGCCGCTTGAAGGTAAGCTCATCCAGCTGCTGCAACGCGTCCGCCTCAAGTCCGGCCGGCAAACACAACCCACGCAGGCTACAAGACGCACAGTGCGTCTTGAGCTCGCAAAACGCAATGGTATCGGATGAGGAGGGAGCCGACGCCGTTTGGCGTTTGGCAGCGATCGGCACGCACGACTCCTACATGGTCAATTGCCACCGGCCAGTTTATACTGAACAACAGGCTATCGCCGCACCGCGAGCGCGGGTTAGATGCGGCAAAATGTCGCACGGCTGCTCCGGCTGGCTCCCCGCGACCGGCACGCGTGACTTGGGTCGAACGGTCCTAAGAATGCGCGTTGCAAGAAGGGGGAGCGAAGCGGGCTTTGCGGAGCAGACGCTGTAAGCGCCATTCGGGTTAGCGCACGGGTCCAACCCCGATGGGTGGTGGTGCCAAATTGACGATGCGACTGAACAGCGCATCGTATTTGGCACCCGCGTCGACGCCTAGCAGGGGATCGGTGTGACCTGAGAAAGGCCGCATCAATCGCATCCCAATCACTCGCGGTGAGATGTTCTTCTGCAAGCGGCAAGACCTCATTTTCCTCGGTCTTCATATGCTCCCAATGGAACGTCGCATGGGCATCCACTGCCGTCAGGAAGGCAGGGAATTCGGACGCGCCGCCTTGCTGATAATGCACCATCGCTTGCTCGAGGGTCCGGATCTTCTCTGCGCTGGTCGGATGTTCGAGTTTTCAGCCGATCGGGCAGTGGCGCAGTACTGGCGCGGCGGACGCGCCATAACCAGAACAGGTACTGCTCCTCCTTGGGGTGGTGGAATCGCTCGGAAACCGTGTCAATGTAATAGATCATCGCTCCCAGCAGGCCGAAGTCTCGTTTGGCTCACCTGTCGCGGATCTCGTGCACGCGGTAAAGCATGCCGTGCAGTACTGCCGCCAGCGAGCGATGTTCGTCTTGAATAATGCGGAGGGATTGCATTTCGAAGAATTCGATCAACAAGCGAAGAAGATCTCCTTCGCTTTCGACAGCGTCCACGGCTACTCGGCCTAATGTTCGCACGCATCCAACGAGCGCGGGTACTGCAGTCCTGCCGTGGATTGCCACTCGGAATTGATCCGGATCAACTTCCCAGGTTAGTGATTGGAGTGGTGTCGTTGAAGAAGGGCCGAGCGTCAAGAGACAACACTTTGCGGGTTGCGGCCAAGGTTCCGGACTCCTTCAAAGGAGCCCATGTACGAGGCGGCGCGTATCCCTGCTAACATTGAAACTACGTGGTGCCACTCCACTAGGGCGTGTCCGTTGCCAATCGCATTGCTATCCGACATTCACGGCAACCTTGAGGCTCTCAACGCGTGTTTGCACCACGCTCGGAGTCGAGGTGCGGAGCGCTTCGCCTTTCTTGGCGATTTCGTGGGCTACGGCGCCGATGCGCGCGCTGTCGTTGAGGTGGTCTGCCGCTACGCCGCGCAGGGGGCGGTCGTCCTCAAGGGCAACCACGACGAAGCCATCGACAGGAGCTCGGGCTACTTCAACGACGCTTCCCAGGCGTCGCTGCAGTGGGCACGTGACACGCTTACCGAGGAGCAGAAGCGCTTCCTCGCCGCGCTGCCGCTCTTCGCGCGGGAGGGGACGGTGTGCTACGTTCACGCCTCGGCGGCGGCGCCGGAGCGCTGGGATTACATCGACAGTCCCGCAGCCGCCAAGCGCTGCGCCGAGGCAACGGACGCAAGCTACACCTTCTGCGGCCACGTCCATGACCAGGTCCTGTATTTCGAGAGCGCGCAGGGCCGAATGAGCGAATTCCATCCCTTCCCTGGCACCGCGATCCCGGCGCGCAGTCATCGCCGCTGGGTGGGGATCGTGGGCTCCGTGGGTCAGCCGCGCGACCGCAATCCAGCCGCCGCCTACACGCTGTTTGATCTTGACCGGCAGGAGGTTACCTTTTTCCGCGTCCCGTACGATGCGGCGGCCGCCGCGGCAAAGATCCGTGCCTGTGGCCTGCCCGCGTCGCTGGCCTTTCGCGTGGAGCTGGGCATCTAGGTCCGCAAGTCTTGCGGACGGCCGCTGTCGATCGCCCACCATGCGCGAACCCTTGCATCCGGGCAGCGTCATCGACGGGTACCGTCTGGGCGAATGCATCCACCAGGGTGGAACGGGGGCCATCTATCGCGCCACGGGACCCGTGGACGGGGAGCCTGGCTTTCCGCTTGTGTTCAAGGTGCCCTATCTCGGGCCGGGTGAATCTGCGCTCGGCATCATCAGCCTGGAGATGGAGCAAACCGTGCTTGCCCGCCTCACCGGTCCGCACGTGCCGCGCTTCGTCGCCGCCGGCGATATCCGGGCGATGCCCTACTTGGTAATGGAATGGATCGAGGGCAGGAGCGTGGCGGATTGCGCGGCAAGGGCGCCCTTGGCATCCGAAGAGGTTGCGCGCATCGGCGCGGCGCTCGCTGACGCCGTGCACAGCGTGCATCTGCAGGAAGTCATCCATTTCGATCTCAAGCCGGAGAATTTCATGCTGCGACCCTCCGGCGAAGCGGTGTTGCTCGACTTCGGTTTCGCGCGCCATGCGCGCTACCCCGATCTGCTCGCCGAGGAGAGGCAGTTTGCGGCCGGGTCCTCAGCCTATGTCTCGCCGGAACAATTGCAAGGCGACCGCAGCGACGAGCGCAGCGATCTTTTCGCCCTCGGCGTAATGCTCTACGAGCTGGCCACCGGCAAGCAGCCGTTCGGCGACCCGCAGACCTACACCGGGATGCGCGACCGGCTGTGGCGGGTGCCCTCGCCTCCGCGGGCGGTCAACGCGGCGGTGCCCCCCTGGCTGCAGGAGATCATTCTGCGCTGCCTGGAACCGGATGCCGAAGCGCGCTACCAATCGGCCGCGCACATCGCCTTCGATCTGCGCCATCCGCAACAGGTCGCGCTCGACGACCGTTCGGGGAGCACCCAGGGCATCGGCATCGCGGCGCAGGTCGGCCGCTGGTGGCGCGCCCAGCGCCGCGACAACGCGAGCCGACGGCAGAGGCGACCTGCAGTCAACCGCGTCCGGGTGATCATGGTGGCGGTCGACACCGAGCATCCCGATGACGAGCGCAATCCAGCCTTGCAGACGGCGACACGGCAGCTCATTTCCCTCTACCCCGAATTGCGCCTCATGTGCGTATCGGTGGTGAGGGCCGCGCCGGTGGGCGAAGGGCCGAACGACTTCGATACCGTGACCGGAAGGCACCTCGAGCACCGGACGCGGCTAAAGCGCTGGCTAGAGCCATTGGGAATCCCCGCGGCGCGAACTTCCTTGCACGTGATCGAAGGCGCCAACGCCGCCAGCACGCTGCTCGAGCTCGCGCGGGCGAATCACGTCGATCTGATTGTGCTCGGTGCGCCGGGTGCAGCGCAGCGGGCGCTCGCGTGGTGGCGCTCCGTCGCCTCGAGCGTCACGGCCAACGCGCACTGCAGCGTCCACGTCGTTCGGATTCCCGAGGGTCGACGAGAGATTTAGTCCAACTCGAGCCATGCGCGTCACGCATCACTCAGCCACAGCGAGCGGAAGCTCATGGCATTGCCTTCGCTTCACCCTCGAGCGAGTCGACGTCGTAGTCCGCGGCGTACGAGGCCATGCTCTGGCGCTGGCTGCGAGCTCGGCCAGCATAGCGCGCGTCATGCCGCTGGCGAACCATCGCGGCGCGTAACCGGTGTCGCGATACAAATCGTCGACCGCTTGGCGAAAGCGCCGAAATCCGGGTGGCGAAGCTGCGGCAACGTGCCGCGAGCGATCAGTGCGCGGATCTCGTCGCGATCCGGCGAACTCGCCGGTTGCGCCGCCACCGCAGCCGCAGCGAACAGCACGACGAGCCCAGCCACCGGGAGCAGCAGGACCTTCGGGCCGTGGCGGCGCGAGGATGTTGACCCGCGACGTCGCACGGAACGGCGACGACAGAGGCATGTCGAGATTTTGACGCGGATCAAGGCCGGATTCCACGGCGGCCCTATCATTATCCTATTGATCCGAAGAGAACTGGAGGCGCTAGCATGCAAATACCGCTGCAGATCACCATCCGCCACATGGCGTATTCGCCTGCGCTCGACGCACGCATCCGCGAGGGTGCAAGCAAGCTAGAGGAGTTCTACCGGTGTATCATCAGCTGCCACGTCGTGGTCGAGGAGCAGGGCCGGTACCAGCAACAGGGCCGCTGTTTCAACGTGCGCATCGTCGTCCGCGTTCCGGGCCACGAGCTTATCGTCGATTGCGATCACGACGAGGATGTGTACGTCGCGCTGCGCCACGCTTTCGCGAGTCTCACCCGGCGGCTGGAAGACGTCGCTGGCCGCCAGCACGGCAAGATAAAGGCGCATGAGCCCACGGGCTGAGTCGGTTTTAGGCGCAAGGATGCCGCCACGCATCTTCCACTGCGTGCAGCCGGAGCGGGCCGCGTCCACCGTCGAATCCGGGGCGGTTCAGGAGCGGCTGCTGACGAGGCTCGCGGATCCAGCCATCTTCCGGCCGGGCTGCGCGCGCGTCGAGCGGCTTGAAACGCATATTTCCAGCGTATTTCTGACCGGACGCTACGCTTACAAGATCAAGAAGGCGGTCGACTTCGGCTTCCTCGATTTTACGACGCTCGCGGCGCGGCGACACTTCTGCGAAGAGGAGCTGCGGCTCAATCGCCGGCTCGCGCCTGCGCTTTATCTCGACGTCGTGCCGATCACGGGCAGCATCGACGCCCCGGTCCTCGGCGGCGACGGGCCGGCCCTCGAGTACGCGTTGAAAATGCGCGAGTTTCCGCAGGACGCGCTGGCGAGTCGCATTCTTGCGCGCGGCGAGCTCTCACCCGCCGACATCGATGCGCTGGCGGGGAAGGTCGGCGCCTTTCACGAGGCGAGCGGCGTCGCTCCTCGCGACGGCGCATTCGGCTCGCCGGAGGAGATTCTGCGCGTCGCGCAGCAGAATTTCGCGCAGCTCCGGCCGCACCTGGCGACGGCGGCGGAGCGCGACGAGCTCGAAGAGCTCCGCGCCTGGACCGAACGCGAGCATGCCGCGCGCCGTGACACGTTCCTGCGCCGGCGCAAGGAAGGATTCATCCGCGAGTGCCACGGCGATCTGCATCTCAACAACATCGCGCGCATCGACGGCGAGCTCGTCATCTTCGATTGCATCGAATTCAACGAGGCGATGCGCTGGATCGACGTGATGAACGAGGTCGCGTTCACGGTCATGGATCTTCACTATCGCGGGCGCGCCGATCTGGCCCGTCGCTTCCTCAACGCGTACCTGGAGCGGACGGGGGCCTACGCCGGCCTGATCGTGCTGCGCTTCTATCTCGTGTACCGCGCACTCGTCCGCGCCAAGATCGCGCGCCTGCGCGCGGCGCAGCTCGAAGCCGGCACGACGAGGCGCGCGTTGGTGGCCGAATACCGCGCGCACGTGACCTTGGCGCGAAGCTACGCCCAGAAGACGCGGCCAGCGCTGGTCGTCACCCACGGGCTCGCCGGTTGCGGCAAGACCACTCTGTCGCAAGGGCTGCTGGAGACGATGGGAGCGGTGCGCATCCGCAGCGACGTCGAGCGCAAGCGTCTGCACGGGTTGGGCGCGCTCGAGCGTGGCCGCAACGGCATCGATCGCGGCCTGTACGCGCTCGGCGCGACGGAGGCGACATACCTGGAGCTTGCCGCGCAGGCGCGACAGGTGATCGGTGCCGGCCTCGTTGCGATAATCGACGCGACTTTCCTCAAACGCTGGCAGCGAGACCTATTCCGCGACCTCGCGACTGAACTCGGCGTGGCATTTGTGATCGTCGATTTCGTGGCGAGCGACTCGACGCTGCGAGGACGCATCGCGCGGCGTGCCGCCATTGGCTCCGACGCTTCGGACGCCGATCTGGGCGTGCTCGATCACCAGCTACGCAGCCGCGAGTCGCTCGCGCCCGAGGAGCAGACGTTCGTTGTCGCCTACGATGCCGAAGCACCGCTCGAGCGGGCGCGCCAGTCGGATGCGTGGCGGGCGGTGCGCGAGCGCATCGACGCCGCGCGACCGGTCGCGCCGGCCGATCCCGCGGTGGCGGATCCAGGGCTCGGGGCGACAACTGGAGAGTGAGCATGACTAAAATCGAAGACAGCGAGATTCGTCGAAAAGTGATTGCGGAACTCGATTGGAATCCGAGCATCGATGCTTCGGGCGTTGGTGTCGCAGTCAAGGACGGAGTTGTGACGCTGAACGGTCAATAGCGAGTTATTGGCAAAAGAAGGAAGTTGAGGCCGATCTTCGATGCCGTGTTGAACCGAATCACGCTTCGTGGCTCGATTGTCGGAACACGTAAAGATCTTGCCGAGGCAATTGAATTCGCCGCCGATGGTAAGGTGCAGGCGCACATTCATAAAGCTCGGCTAGATGAGATCAACAGCATTTTCACCGATCTCAAGGCGGGCAAAGTGGATGGGCGAATCGTGCTTGATATAGCAGCTCCCCCGTTACGGCTGCGTAACGATGGTGACCAGTTTCGATCCCGCGTTGCATTGGAACGAGACGCTTCGCGACGGCACTCGGGTGCTGATTCGTCCAATTCAGAAGGAAGACGCCGCTCTCGAGCGAGCATTCATCGAACGCTTAACTCCGGAGTCACGCGCATATCGCTTTCATGGTCAGACAAGAGTGAGCGACGAATTGATTAGACGACTGACCGATATCAACTGCGACCGCGATATGGCGCTCGTTGCACTGCGTCATGAAGCGGGTGAGAAGAGAGAGATTGGTGTGAGTCGATTTTGCGTCAGCGACGATGAAGCCTCCTGTGAATGCGCGATTGCGGTTAGCGACGAATGGCAGGGTAGAGGTCTTGGCTATGTGTTAATGCGCCACTTGATCGATGTGGCGCATCGACGCGGGATCAAGCGAATGGTCGCCATCGTCGCGATAGGTAACCAAAAGATGTGTAATCTCGCCGCGAGCCTTGGATTCGAGATGAATGGAAATCACGACTATCCTGGCGAGCTCATCTACAGTCTTAATCTGTGACCCGCGTTGAGCGCGCCTCGCCAATCCTTCGTGACCGAGCGGAATTATGTCTTGCGACTCATGCTGATTTGGGTCGGTGCTTCTTGATCCACGCAGCTATTTCGGGCCAGACGTTCTGCAGGTTACGCGATCCCATGTATAGCCCTATATGGCCGCCCGGAACAAGTTTCTTGGTGATCTCGTGTTTAGGGGTGCCTACGAGCTTCTCTGTGTTGAATACCTGTTCCTTGGTGGTAACGTCGTCGGACTCACCGGCAAGTAGGTAGAGCGGGACCGTGATGCGCTTGAGCGAAATTGTCCGACCTAATGCGACAAATGTTCCTCGCGCTAGTCGGTTTTCCTTAAACAGCTCGGCGATGGCCTGGAGGTACCAGCGGCCCGGCAAGTCGATCGGATTCTCATACCAACGTTCGAAGCGTTCAGTGCGCTTGATGTAGGACTTATCCTCGATATGCTGGTATAGATCAATGTATTTTTCCAGGTATCGCTCGTCGGGATGCATGTTCTTCCAGCCGGCAAGCATGAATTTCGCGAGCATGCGTCCGCCGCCCGCCGCAACTAGACCTTCGAAGAAGCTCAGCGGCATCTTGTGGGCCATCTTCTTGATCGGCCCATTGCCGCCGGCTGTGTCGATGGGCGAACCCGCCAGGACCAGGCTGGCTACCTTGCTAGGGAACCGAGCCGCAAACATCGCCGCCATCCAACCCCCTTGGCACAGGCCGACCAAATGAACGTCCCCTCCGAGGCTGTCGACCGCTACGTTGAGATCCGCAAGATACCTATCGATGTCGAAATTCTTCATCGCCTCGGTCGCGCTCTTCCAATCCGTGACGAGCACCTGTTCCAGTCCGCAATCCAGCAGCTTCTCCACCAAACTCTGGCCCTTGTCGTAATCGGCAATGATCGAGCTGTGACCCGCGTAAGGCGTGTCGATCAATGTGGGCACACCATTGCCGCTGCCCACGCGGGAGAAATCGCGTAGGCGCATCGTAGCGAGATCGAGCAGTACGCGGTTTATCGTCGCCCATTCGGGCTGGGGCGGGGCGGAGATAGAGGGGCGCAAGCTGTTCGCCGACAATCTGAAATTCGCCGTCGAAGCCGCCACCTTCGTGCGATTCCGGCGTCTGCTCGTCGTCGCGCCAGTTCAGAGCACGAGAACCGATGGCGACGCGGCACATCGACCTGTGGCCGGTTCCCGCGGCTCTGTACTCGTTAGCCACGCCTGTCGCCGCACAGTACGATGACCAAAATGGCAGATTCCCAACAATGCGCCCGCGGTGACAATCAGCATAGTGAACAGACAGGCAATGAGTTCCAAACGCAGCGATTGGGCGTCCTCTGCTTTCAGAGTGCTAGCCGCATCATTAGCGGCGGAGGAGAGATTGCGGTTCGCAATAGCCGACGCGGGGCCTCTCGCGCCGTTGTCTGCGGCATGTATTACCCCTGCGCGCTCCTGAGGCACTTGTTCAGGCTCGCGGTCGCCCGCAGTGATCATGTTCGAGCCGACTATTGCCAGGAGCGCGACGGCAGTAAACGCAGTTGCAAGACCCCTTTTCATTTTGTGACCCGCCTTCCCAATTAGCACTTTGGGCGCTCGCAACGAGCGTCCCCGCCGCTGCGAGGAAAGGTTAGCTCATCTGCAATCTGGGATATTGACCTAGGTCATGAGTCAAGCTATCTATCGATAGACGATGTAGCCTCTAGGCTAATATCGGCTGGTACGAAGACGTTGCCCGCGGGGACTTTCAACGACTCTGCTCGCGGGTGCGCCGTATTCGAAGCTTGAACGCTTACGATCCAATAAATAGGGAGGACTGCCTCTCGTCTGGTGAAGGCCGCCCAACGCTACAAGGAGTCTTGCTGTTCTTTGCGCGGGGAGAAAGGTCCATGCGTCAGGTGGCGGGATGGGATGCGATCATCATCGGCTCGGGTATTGGCGGACTGGCGGCCGCGACGGCGCTTGCCAAGAGCGGTCGCAGAGTATTGGTGCTCGAACGACATTACACGCTGGGCGGCCTGACGCAGACTTTCTCGCGCGAAGGCTTCACCTGGGGAACCGGAGTGCACTACATTGGCGGGGTGGGGCCGGGCGCGAGCAAGACCAACGCCTTTGGGCGGTTGTTGAGCTGGCTATCCGACGATGCGATTGCGTTCGCACCGATTGGATCACCGTACGACATCGTGCGCTTTCCGGACGCCTTTTCGTTCGCGTTCGAAGCGCCGGAGGCGGCGCTGGTCGCGCGACTGAAAGCGACCTTTCCCGATGAAGCGCACGCTCTCGACGCCTATTTCGGTGCAGTGCACGCCGCACAGCAGGCGATGTTGGCCTATTTCGCGATGGGCGCCCTGCCAAGGCCACTCGCCGCCATTTATGGAGTCTTCCAGAAGCGCAAGGTGGCGCGCTGGGTGGACACGACGACGGCCGCGTTGATCGCCCGCACGATTCGCAACCCGTCGCTTGCCGCATTGCTGGCGGCCCGCTGGGGCGACCACGGTATACCGCCATCGCGCGCGCCCTTTGCACTGCATGCGCTGGTTTTGGGCAGCTACCTTGACGGAGCGTACTACCCGGCAGGCGGACCCGCGCGGTTCGCGGAGGCGCTTGCGGCGTCGATCCGCAATGCGGGTGGTGAACTGCGCACGAGCGCCGAGGTCGCGCGCATCCTAGTCGAGCGCGGCCGGGCCACGGGGGTCGTGCTTGCGAACGGCAATGAGCTTCGCGCCCATGCGGTGATCTCAGACATGGGTGCGCACAACACCGTCGAGCGCTTGCCCGCAGAGGCGGATCGCGTTCACGCGGATGTCGCTACATGGCGCAACGCGATTGCGGCGATCAGGCCCGCTGCGAGTTACATTGCTCTCTACCTCGGGTTCGAAGGTGACATCCGTGGGCTCGGCGCGTCTGCGGCCAACGTGTGGATCTATGAGGCCTGGGACGTCGAGCGTGCGATCTGGACCAACCCTGTCGAGGAGGACGCGCCAGGACTCTTCGTATCATTTGCCTCGCTCAAGGACGCGGCGCACGATCCAGGTTCGCAGCAACGCCACACCGCGGAAGTCGTCGCGTTCGCGGATTGGAACGTGTTTGCGCCGTGGCACGGCACCGATCCGAAGCACCGTCCGGAAGATTACCTCGCGCTCAAAGACTGGACTGAACGTCGTCTAGTGGCGCAGTTCGGGCGCCACTTTCCAGCGCTTGCGCCCTTGATTCGCTACCACGAGCTTTCCACACCGTTGTCGCAGGCGCACTTCGTCGCCGCGCACGAGGGTGCGATGTATGGGTTGGAAATGTCACGCGAGCGCATGCGTGGGACGCGCCTGCGATGTACCACGCCATTGCCAGGCCTCTACCTCGCCGGGCAGGACGCCGCCGGACCGGGTGTGCAGGGTGCGTTCATGGGAGGCTTCATGGCCGCCGCCTCGATCGAACCCCGGTTGTTTGCGCGAATGTCGAGTTGACGTGAGTCTGTGGCTCGAGGGATTGCTGACAACAGGGGGCGCGTGCTTGGCAGACGGCGTTCGGAGGACTCAGGGCTCTGGGCTGAGCCGCCCCGTGAGAATCCCGTAAATCAGTGCGGCTCAGTGGGGCTCAGTGCGGAAGGGCATGCGAGGGCCGCCGCAACGCAAGTCGTGGATAATAATGGTGCTTTCGACCCCAAGAAAAAGCTATCCGCTCGCCGACATCCGCGAATACGAAGAGGACCACCTGGTGCCACTGTGTCTGGCCGGCGCTCCGCAGGACCCGTCCAACCTATGGCCGCAGCCGCGCTTCGGCGAGTGGAGCGCCGATCGCAAAGACGTGCTCGAAGCGAAGCTTTGTCGGCTGGCCTGCGACGGCAAAGTGGCGTTGGCGGAAGCGCAACGCGAGATTGCGACGGATTGGATCGCGGCCTATCGGAAGTACATCGGCGCCCCGCGCTAGACTCTGGAACTCGCGCCAGAAGTTTCGCCTGCAAACTGGAGCGCATTTACCGCCAGGAGCCACCGCAAACGCTGCGCATCGCCGTGATGAATCTCCCCCGCAGCCTTAAGTGCATTTTTCGTAAGCGCAGCATATTTCTCTTGTTACCGAGGTTGGCGAACCTCTCAAGTTCGGGCGACGTCGGCCAGGCAGTAGAAGCACCGGGCGAAAGCAACCGTGGCACCGGGGTTATTGGCAACTACAATTGATGCATCAAAGTTACGCCCGGTGCATTCCCGGCGTAGAAGTTGGGCCTAAGGAGGGCGACGAGATGACAAACGAGATGACAGCTGCCAAACTGACTTTGGTTGCCAAGGCCGAGAAAATTCTCAACGGAACACTGGCATATCAAGCTGCAATCGCAGTGCACGACTTGAAGGACCGGCTCGATTTGAATGTAGCCGAGCTACGGCTGGTTGTCGCGCCGGAAACTCCCGAAGCAGCCGGCTGCTACCGCGTCACCTGCACAATCGCTAGGCTTGCTACACCCAGGCGGCTAACAACGAAAATCACAGGCGCGAACCGAGAAAAGCAAGGTAGTCCTCCAACCCGGCATCGCTCGCCGCGGTGAAAGCGCCGACCCACCGGTGATAGACGCCATCCTCGAGGGCGTCGTCGCGCCTCGAGCGCGTGTCCTCCCATGCGTGAGCGCGGAAAGCCCGCCTCGCTACCTCAACGCCTTTGTCCTGGATGGCTCTCTAATCAGTCACTTGGTCGTCACGATATAGGCTCGAGGAAGGATTCGTTAGCGTGGCGATCGCCCTCGGCAACCACCTTGATTTGACACCGCAATGCCCTGGCCGGATGATCGGCAGAGACTGCGACGCAGGTACCGCCCATCCGCGGTCATGTGGGGCTTCCTGATGGCGTGGCGCCTGACGAAACGTCTGTGGCTGGGATTGGCACTGATTGTCGTGCCATTCGTGGTGCTGATTGGCATCGAGACGTATCAGGGCATGGGGCGCGTCCCCGCGCTGGGGCAGAGCCGCGAGCTAGTCGTCCATACCTTCGAGGTCATCACGACTGCGCAGGCGCTGGAACGGGCCGTCCGGGATGCCGAGAGCGGCCAGCGTGGCTACCTGCTCACCGGAGATACGGCGTATCTCGAGCCCTATCGCAAGGGTGTCCGCGACGCGCCGGTGCTACTCGCGAAGTTGAAGCAACTCACTGCGGACAACGCGGAGCAGCAACGCCGGCTGCCGAACCTCGAGCGGCAGATCGGGATCAAGTTCGGCGAGCTGCAGAAGACGATAGAAACGCGCGAACGCGAGGGCTTCGACGCGGCCCGTGAGATCGTGAGCACCAACGCCGGCCTTGACGCCATGAGTACCATCGGCGCGATCATCGCGGAGGAGAACGCGCTGCTCGCAGAGCGGCAGGCGCGCCTCGTCGCCGACGAGCGCAGCACTGCGCAAGCGGCTCTGATCAGCGGTATCCTCGCTTTCGCCATTATGGTGTTCGGCGTTTTTCTTGCGGTGCTTGCCTTTCGCAGCCTCGAGAGAGCCGAAAAAGCACGCAGCGAAAGCGAGCAACACCTCGGGTTGCTTGTGAACGGCGTAGCCGACTACGCGATCTATATGCTGGACCCGCAAGCCAACGTCACCAGTTGGAATGACGGCGGTAGGCGGCTCAAGGGCTATCGCACCGAAGAAATCGTCGGCCAGCACTTCTCCTGCTTCTACACCGAAGATGATCGCAAAGCCAGTGTTCCAAAGCAGGTATTGGAAACAGCGTTACGCGAGGGAAAGTACGAGGGGGAGGGATGGCGCGTGCGCAAGGACGGCAGCCGCTTCTGGGCCAGTGTCGCCATTAACCCGCTGCGCGATGCAACCGGTCGGGTGCTTGGCTTCGCCAAGATCACCCGCGACGTTACCGAGCGGCGGGCGCAGCAACAGGCGCTCGAACAGACGCGGGCAGAGCTTGCGCAGGCGCAGAAGATGGATGTACTGGGTCAATTGAGTGGCGGTATCGCGCATGACTTCAACAACCTTCTCGCAGTGATCACGAATTGCATTGAAATCTTGCATCGGCGCCTGCAAACCGCCGATCCCGAGGTGCGCCAAACCATCGATATGATAAAGCGCAATGCAGATCGCGCTGCGAGCCTGACGCAGCGCCTGCTGGCGTTCTCTCGCCGACAGGCGCTTGCGCCTAAGCCAATCGGCCCCAACAAGCTGGTTTCTGGCATGGTCGACCTCTTGCGGCGCGCGCTTGGCGAGAGCGTTGCGCTGGAAACCGTCCTCGGCAGCGGCGTATGGTCGGTCTCGGCCGACCCCAATCAGCTTGAGACAGCGATTCTGAACGTCGCCGTTAACGCACGGGATGCTATGCCGAATGGCGGCAAGCTCACAATCGAGACCTCCAACGCGTTTTTGGACGAACCCTACGCGGCGGCACACCAGGAAGTGACGCCCGGTCAATACGCAATGATTGCGGTCAGCGATACCGGAATCGGCATGAAGAAGGAAGTCATCGCCAAAGCCTTCGATCCTTTCTTTACCACCAAGGAGCACGGGACCGGGCTCGGCCTGTCGCAGGTCTTCGGGTTTATTAAGCAATCAGGAGGGCACGCCAAAATTTACAGCGAGCCTGGCGAAGGGACGACCATCAAGCTCTATCTGCCTCGTTTAATAGTCGCGGAGGACGCGAAGGCACTAAGCGATGAGCGGCGGATCGCGGCGCATAGCGACGGGGAAACAATTCTGTTAGTCGACGACGAAGAGGATGTGCGCACCTCCACGGCGCAGTTGCTACGCGACCTGGGTTACCGTGTGCTGGTTGCACCCGACGCACGGGCCGCGCTGGAGGTGATGGAGAAGGAAGCGGACATCGATCTGCTGTTTACCGATGTCGGACTGCCGAACGGCATCAACGGTCGGCAACTCTCTGACGAGGTGCGGGGACGCTGGCCTTCCGTCAAGGTGCTCTTCACCACTGGGTACGCGCGCAACGCCATCGTCCACCACGGGCGCCTTGATCCGGGTGTAGAGCTTATAGTGAAGCCGTTCACGCAGGCAGGCTTAGCGGAAAAGATAAGGCAGGTGCTCGACGGGAGTGCTGCAACAGCCCCGCGAGGACCGGGCGCCTAGGTGTTCCACGCTCGGCGAATAAAATGCTCCCCAAGGGGCGCCGCCAGGGACTGAATATGGAATCGGCGACAGGCACGCTAAAAAAGCGCATCCTGGTTGTAGACGATCATGCGCTGGTTCGTGCCGGCTTTCGCGAGCTGATCGACGCCACCGAAGATCTCGAAGTTGGTGGCGAGGCCGGCACGGCCGCGTCCGCGCTGAAACTTTCGACTACCGAGAATTTCGATGTCGTGATGCTCGACATCTCGCTCCCGGACGCATCGGTCGTTGAGACGGTCACCATGCTCCGCCGCCGGCGGCCGGATATGCCGATCCTCATCGTCAGTATGCACGCCGAGGAGCAGTATGCCGTCAATCTGCTCCGTGCAGGAGCGAGCGGGTTCTTTTCGAAAGCTGGCGAAGCGAAGGATCTGCTGGAGGCGCTGCGCACCATTCTCGCCGGCCGCAGGTATATCAGTCACTCGCTTGCCGAGATATTGGCGCTCGAAGCATCCGGCCATGCGCCGGAGCCGCCGCATCGACAGCTATCGAACCGCGAGTTTCAGATTTTCGTGCAGCTTGCTTGCGGCAAGACAGTGAAGCAGATCGCGGAGGAGGTGCATCTGTCGACCAAGACGATCAGCACCTATCGCACGCGCATTCTCCAAAAAATGGAGTGTGCGCGGAATGCGGATCTTACTGCGTACGCGCTAAAGCACAAACTCATGGGTTGAGGGTGCAGTGCATCAATGAGATCGCCTGTCCGCGTCTTGATCGTCGACGAGCCTCCTCTGGTCCGCCTTTTGAGGATCCGCGTTGGCTCGGCGCACTACACTTACAGACGCCAGAACCTACGTAGAAGTTATACAAGTGGCACCTCGACTACCTGGCGAAATAGTGCCACTTGCGCCCTACATATCCATGGGAAGCGCCACATATCCATCGCGTCACGCGGCGGTCAGCAAGTGCCGCCGCTGACCGATCTCACCGCGAACGAGCTGCGGGAGTGCGAGTGGGCGCTCGCGCCTTCTGCCGGCGATCATGGCGTCGAAAGTGGTAGTTCAGGTTCAACCCGTCGCTACGTGCCTCTTAAAGCGCCGGGATTCTAGCGGGATCTTCGTCGCGCCGGCCTTTGCGATTCTGCATAGCGGCGCGCCCAAGGGAGGTCGCAACGTCAGCCGCCCGTTCGGCTGCGCACGCGCGTCCGGGCCGCCTTGCGTGCGGCGGCCGAGCGCTCGGCCGGCCCCTTCGTGCGTACGGCCTTCCTTGCCGCTGCGGACCGCTCGGTGGCCGTGCGGCGGCTCGCCGCGGAACGAGCTGCTTCGCCAGCGCCGATTTCGAGGCGGCGGCATGTCCTTCGCGCTTGAGCACGCGGGAGATGGCGCGGGAACGGGTCGGCGAGACGCTCGTGTCGCCTCGCTCTCGGGCTTCCGCCGCGAGCTCAGCGCTCCGGCGCGTCTGCTCCGACACGGTACCCTTTTTTGGCGGCGGCAGCTTGACACCGGCGCGGCGGGCCTTTGACAGACCGATTGCGATCGCCTGCTTGGTTGAACGTGCGCCGTGCTTGCCCTCGCGAATGTGCTCCATTTCTTCGCGGACGAATTCGCCGGCTTGCGTACTCGGCGCCTTACCTTCACGCCGGTCCCGCTCGGCGCGCTTCAATGTCTTTTTCTCAGGCATAGCGTTCACTTGGCAAGAGAGCAATGCTCGTTGGCAAGCAAACAATGTGCCGACGCGCAACTAAGGGCATGCACCTCTGAAGTCGAGCTTGGAGCGCCTCGCGCGCCTCGAAGACTGACCTGCCTCGGCATTGCGTACTCGATTCCGAATGTAAGAATTACATTTAAATCCCGCGGACGTCGGTTTCCTCACGCGATGCACGCGCCGTCGCCTTCAGCAAGAACCCGGCCTCATTGGCTAGTTGAACAATGGCTGTGTGAAGCGAAAGATCGAAGCTCCATTCGGTAATCTGGATGCGATAATCCGGCGCCTAGAGTTCCGTTACGTCCGCCATGGACGTAGCGCCGCCCCCTGACCTCTTGTCTCTATGCGTTCGTACTCGGCGATGACTTGGGCACAGAACAGCAGCAAGGTCGCCGCGATCTCGAGACTCAGCAGCACGATGATGGACGTCGTCGCTACCCGTAGACCTCGCTGACCTGGGACAACGTTCCGAAATACCAGATCTGGACGTGGCGTGTGATCGGCGTATTGCTGCGCTGAGGGCATTTGTCTTACAAATTCGCCCAGTTACCTTACAAGAAAACCAGATGGCTGCCGATAGCGGTTAGGCCGTCGATGCTTGAGGATTAGCCACGGATCCAAAATTGAGAGGTAACAAATGCTTCACTTCGCAGTGGTGTTCTTCGTGGTCGCGATCGTTGCCGCGCTGTTTGGCTTTGGCGGGATCGCGGCAGGGGCTGTCCAGATAGCCCAAGTCCTCTTTTTCATCTTCCTCGTGTTGTTTCTCATCTCCCTGATTGCGGGTCTTCTTCGCCGTGGCGGTCCTTAAGAGGCACGGCGACGACAGCGACCGAAAACCAGGGGCTTGGGAGATGCCAAGGCGCGCGCGGGACGCGGTGCCGACGCCCGTTCATTAGCGGAGCTTGGCGGCTAACATGAATCGTGTGTTTTCAGTGCTGGCGGTCACAATCGCGGCGTCCGCCTGTACGGCGCCGCCCCCTGAACGGCAGCCAGTGCAGATTACGGCGAACAACGAAATTCATGGCGCTGCGGTCGTCAGGCGGTCAATCTCTGAGCCGGCCCCGCTTCCGGTCGCAAGCGAGCCGGCGGCCGCGGCCGATACGTACGCTTCGCTGGCGGTAACCGTCGTTCCTCCCAACACGCAGTATGTCTGCGTCTCGGAAACGAACGGCGCGCGAATACAGACGTCGATCGAGTTTTCCCCGAAGGTCGCCGCCCTTTGCAGGAAGCATCCGGAGATGGGCCCATGCAAATACGAGCGTGACGTTTGCCGCCGCAGCAACGGACGTGTCTATACGGGCACCGGGGTTGAGATTACCCAGCAGACCGAGGCCGAATACGACAAGCGAGTGATGCGTGTCGTGTTCAAATCAAACTGAAGAGAAATGTGGCGTTATGTGGACGCGAGCCTCGTAGGGAGGCGCTGGTGAGTTCACCCGCTTGAACTGGAACCTTTTGCCGCGTGCGCGCAGGGGTGATCAGCACGAGCGCTGAAGCGGGGAAGATGCATCGGATACGTCGGAACAGCCCATGTCCCTCAAGAAAGTCCCAATCTCCAAAAAGTCGCCGGGAATTGCTGCTCGGGCTCCTTCAAAAGAGCAGTGGCACGCGGTTAGCGTGGTCAGAGGCCCTGGCGCGTGCGCCGCTGTTAAGAAGCTGGGCCCCAAACGTTTCCTGGCCGACGAGGCTCCCCGATTCCCGCTTCCCGAGTGCTCGTCAGCTTGGCGCTGCAAATGCATTTATCGCCACTTCCCGGATCGTCGCGCGGGCCCTCGTCGTGCGGGGGAGCGCAATGAACTGCTAGGGCCGCGGATTGGGGCTGAGAGGCGCGAGACGCACGGACGGCGGGCCAACGATAGCGCCGATTTGTGAGGATATCGTTTGTAACCGCCGCGACGCTATCGTTGAAGCTGAGGCGGCGACTGAGGCTCAGGAGTTAGCGACCGAGCAGAAGCAGCCGTTCGCTACAGCCACGATCCACCGACGCAATCCGCGCGACCGGCCGTCAATATGTGCTTGACCCGCCCATGAGAACAGACCTCAACCTGATCGTTGCGGAAGCCTTCAATCCGGGGACGCTGCTTGGCGCCCTCTGCTACGCATTGCTGTTTGCAAGCACGGCCCTGGCCTTGACCCGCGTGGTCCACTTCACGGTGCGAAGGGGCTCCCAATACCTTTCGGATCCAATTGCAAGTGGCTTTATCGCGCAGTTTCTGCAGGTCGTGGTCGTGCTCGGCATGCTGATTCTCTACGCCCACGTCGTGCCGGCGCTGCGCTCGCTGGGGACCGCCTTGCTGACAGGCGCCAGCGTCGGCGCAATCATCTTGGGGCTCGCCTCCCAGAGCACCCTTGGAAACCTCGTCGCGGGGCTATCGATCCTGCTCTATCACCCCTTCAGCCTCGGTGACGAAATCGAAATCAACACGCCCAAGGGCATGATGCGAGGCGCGATCAGTTCGCTCAGTCTGGGCTACACGCTCGTGGCCGAGTCGAGGGAACAAATCGTCGTTCCGAACAGCGTCATGGCGTCGGCGGTGATGATCCGCACGAACCGACGCGCTTCTCCACTCGATGTCGAGCCCCAACCGGGATCGTCTCTTAAGGCGTCTGGTGAGAGCGCTGTTTCCGAGCCCCCCTCCGGCCATTGAACGGCTACGACGCCGCCCCGGCGCATCCGCGAACAACCTTGGGGCAAGGACATGCTGGTCGTCGCCATGACCGGGTGGGGGCAGGATCAAGATCGGGTCAAGTCGAGAGATGCCGGCTTCGATCTTCACCTCGTCAAGCCGGTGGACTACGAAGCTCTGTTGAAGATGGCGTCGAGGACGCTACTCTTTGGTTTCCGGTTTGTTTCGTTGCCGACATGAGCACGGACGGCGCCCCGCCGTGCGTCAGTCGCGCTCCTACGCCGGTGTCGCCACATCCGACACGAAAATAGGACCGGTGCCGATACCGTGAGCTGCGCGGCGCTACCCATAATTAACTTGGCTTTGGGCGAGTAGTCGCATGCTTTCTTGTGCTCGTATGACCATCGGCACGCATATGTCGGATTGCTGTTGCGGAAGGCAACTGGATGACGGACAACAGCTGTAGCCAACGGCAAGCGCGATCAACTGGCATTGGGAGAGGCTAAGCTGGATCTAGGACCGCGCCGGTAGTCGCGTTTCTGACAACGACATTGGAAGGAAGACGACAAGATCATGCTGAGACAACTGACGATATCGGAAGCGATTCTTGCCGGAGTGTTGTGCCTATTTGCGATGGGGACAGCCAGAGCTCCCGATTCCGCGGGTACGGATCGCAAGAACGAATACAAGGTCGCGATTCCGCATGCCAAGGTCGACTACAAGGCGGCAAAGAACGCGATCGATGCCAGGCAGGCCAATAACCATTAAGTATGCCTGTAGCAAGCCAAGCCGGATCACATAAAGGCGACCGCCGGAGTGCGGCTGAAATCGACAACCGCGACGTTGACGCCGCGCGAAGACACCATGGACGCGCAGTGCAAGGTCGCTAAGGAAACGTGCGACGCGTTGTCGGCTGAAGCGAAGGACTCGTATATCAAGAACTGAGGGAGAGAAAAATGCGCAGCAGACTCGTCGTGTTGTCGATCCTGCTTTGCTCGATTACTTCAGCCGCGGCTCAGGTGAGCGTCAGTATCGGGCTTCCCGGGTTGAGCATTGGGATCAACCAGCCGGTGTACCCGGAGCTAGTCCCGGTCCCCGGGTACCCCGTCTACTACGCTCCGCAGGTGAATTCGAATTATTTTTTCTATGACGGCATGTTCTGGGTCTATCAGCGAGACAACTGGTATGCCAGCTCTTGGTACGACGGGCCTTGGGAGCTCGTGGCCCCCGAGGCGGTGCCGCTGTTCGTCCTGCGCATCCCGGTGCGTTACTACCGGCAGCCCCCTGTGTATTTTCAGGGGTGGAGTTCTGATGCGCCACCGCGATGGGATGAGCACTGGGGCAATGCGTGGGCGGAGCGTCGACGCGGATGGGACACCTGGGATCACAGCGCGGTACCCCCGCCGGCCCCGCTACCTGTATACCAGCGACAATATTCCGGAAATCGATATCCGCCTACGGCGCAGCAGCAGGTGCTTCAAAGCCAGAACTACCGGTACCAGCCGCAGGATGCCGTCGCGCAGCAATACTATCGGGCGCACGGTGTGCAAGGTGCGCCCACGCCATCTCAGCAGGGCGCTCCAGCGGCGGTACGAGGACAACCGCCGCAAAAGGTAGGCGGAGAAGTGCAGAAGCCCGCAGTCGTCAAGGCGCCCGCGCAGGAACCCAAAGCCCAGACCCAGAAGGCCGCGATCGCCAAGCCCCCGGTGCAGGCCGCTGTCGCCAAGGCGCCGGCACAGGAACACAAAGCCGAAACGCAGAAGGCCGCTATCGCCAAGGCACCCACGCAGGAGCCCAAAGCCCAGACGCAGAAGACCGCCGTCGCAAAGACGCCTGCACAGGAACACAAAGCCGAAACGCAGAAGACCGCCGTCGCCAAGACGCCTGCACAGGAGCCCAAAGCCCAACCTCAAAAGGCCCCCGTCTCCAAACGGCCCGCGCAGGAACCAAAGGAGGGTCAGGAGAAGGGCCGTGAGCAGAGTGAGCAGCAAGGTGGGGAACACAACAAATGAGCAACCCCGGCCAACTAGCCCTGCCCTGGTGCTGCGCGGCAGGTACCATTGACTTGCCCATGGTCAAGGATCGCCATGACCCGGAGGCAGCGGCATTGCAGAAACCGACAAACCCCGAAGAAGT
Organism: uncultured beta proteobacterium; assembly: GCA_963711235.1. Classification (GTDB taxonomy): domain Bacteria; phylum Pseudomonadota; class Gammaproteobacteria; order Burkholderiales; family Casimicrobiaceae; genus PALSA-1003. Next base: position 325,173 of record CAVQDI010000002.1, read on the forward strand.
ACTTGCGGCCTTGGAGGAACGGCGAGTCAAGGATTGATGGTTCGAATCTCTGCGGTTTGTTGGCATCGTCGGCCGTCGTGGTCATTCGCACGAATAAACGTTGGACTGCGAGATTCTAATCATTGGCGCAGGCCCCACGGGCTTGGTCTTGGCGCTTTGGCTTACCAAGCTTGGCGTCAAGGTGCGCATCATTGACAAGACCGCCGAGCCGGGCACTACCTCTCGGGCCTTAGCAGTTCAGGCGCGGACGCTCGAGCTCTACCGTCAGCTGGATCTCGCCGACGCAGTGATCGCCATGGGCCATAAAGTCCCTGCAGTCAACCTGTGGGTAACCGGCAAAACGGCGGCACGTTTGTCCTTCGAAACCATCGGCTCGGACCTGACGCCCTATTCTTTCCTACAGATTTTTCCCCAGGACCAGCATGAGCGTCTTTTGATTAATCGGCTGATGGATCGCGGTGTCTCGGTCGAGCGACGTACAGAACTGCTCGGCTTCGCCGATGAAGGCAATCGCGTGACTGCCCGCCTTCAAGGACCCGATGGGAATGAGATGGCATGGACACCGCCCTCCCTCCGGGGATGAAGGGCGCGGCAACAAATAGGGGGCCCTCCAGGACCGAACGGCATCGATGTGCCAAAGTGGAGTTTCGACCACCACTTGAGGAACGGAGGGCCCGAAATGAATGCTACGACATATGGATTGGATGTTGCAAAGCGTGTGTTGCAGATGTACTGGGTCGATGCCCAAACCGGCGAGATCGTGAATCGACGCTTTGGACGTGACGATTTGCTTGCGTTTTTAGCGCAGCGGCCGGCAGGCCGGGTAGCGTTAGAAGCATGCGGCAGTGGGCATTGGTGGGCGCGCAAGATCAAAGCGCTTGGGCACGAGGTCGTGCTATTGCATGCGAGGTTTATTCGCCCCTTTGTGCAGACGAACAAGACCGACGCGGCGGACGCGCGGGCGATCTGGACGGCGGTGCAGCAGCCGGAGATGCGCACGGTGGCGGCCAAGACAGAAGATCAGCAGGCGATGCTTAGTCTGCACCGGATGCGCGCCTTGCTGGTCAAGTTCCGGACCATGCAGGTGAACCAGTTACGAGGGTTGTTGTACGAGTTTGGCGCGACGTTTCGGGCAGGACGCGTGGCTGGGCTGGCCGAGATCCGCGCCCGCATGGCCGAGTTGGAAGATGCGCTGCCGGGAGCGATGATCGACAGTCTGCAGGACCAGTTGCAACGCATCGACGAGCTTGGGCAAGACATCGATCAGCTTGAGAAGCGGATGGGCACTTGGCAGAAGCAGGAAGCAGCGTGCCGCGCGATCGCGGCAATACCTGGCATCGGCAAGCTCACCGCCACGGCGCTGGTAGCGACAATCGGTGATGCCAAGACGTTCAAGTCGGGACGTGAGTTTGCTTCGTTTCTAGGACTGGTGCCACGGCAAAGCGGTACCGGCGGCCGGATCCGCTTGGGATCGATCTCCAAGCGAGGCGATCCGTACTTGCGCACGCTGTTGATCCATGGCGCGCGAGCAGTGATGTACCACGCCAAGGTACCGACGACATGGCAGACCGCGATTCAGGCGCGACGACCGGCCAACGTGGCGGCGGTAGCCTTGGCCAACAAGATGGCACGAACGGCGTGGGCGATTCTGGCTCACGGACAGGCTTATCAAAAGGACTACGTGAGCGTGAAGCCTGCGTAGCTGACTAACCTTGAACAGGATGCAGATGAACCGATAGGTTGCTCAGGTTGATTGCCGTGTGATGGCAAGACAGGTCGGACCGCAAGAACGCAAACCTGAAAACGCCCGTGTGCTTAGAGCACGTGAATGAGATGAGGACGTTCTTGGCGAATTCCATCAGGGCCCGCAGGCTTCGGCCTGCATGAAAAGGCCGGATATAAGACTGCAGCCAGTACCTCGTCGCGGCATCACATCAAAATCAGCTTGACAAACCGGGCGGTGTCCATATAAGGGCGTTTGCGAGGCGAGCTACATCGCCGGCTGCGACGGAGCCCGCTCCAAGGTGCGCGAGACGATTGGCACGGGCTTTCCAGGGGGAACCTATCGTCAGCTCTTCTACGTCGCAGATGTCGACGCCACCGGCCCGGCAGTGGATGGCGAGCTGCACGTCGATCTCGATGAAGCCGATTTTTTGGCGGTCTTTCCCTTGGCTGGGAAGGGCCGAGCGCGCCTGATTGGAACCGTGCGCGATGAGCGCGCCGACCACGCCGATACACTCAAGTTCGAGGACGTCAGCGACCGGGCAATCAATCACCTCAAGGTCCAAATCGAGAGAGTGAATTGGTTCTCGACCTACCATGTGCATCACCGGGTCACGGAGCATTTCCGCCGGGGCCGCGCCTTCCTGCTCGGCGACGCGGCACACATCCACAGCCCCGCGGGCGGTCAGGGCATGAACACGGGGATCGGCGACGCGATCAATCTGGCCTGGAAGCTCGCGGCGGTGTTAGCCGGGCGCGCTCCCGACAACCTGCTCGATAGCTATGAAGCCGAGCGGATCGGCTTCGCCCGGCGGTTGGTGTTCACCACAGATCGCGGATTCAGCTTCGTAACCGCCGAGGGTCGAATCGCCGACATTGTGCGTACACGCATCGCACCCGCGCTCTTGCCTAAGGCTATCGCGTTCGAAGCGGTTCGCGAATTCATGTTCCGCACTGTGTCGCAGATTAGCCTCAACTACCGCGATAAGCCGCTCAGTGCTGGCGCTGCTGGCCACGTCCAGGGCGGCGACCGGCTGCCGTGGGTGCCGATCGACGGAACGGACAATTTCGTAACCCTCGCGGCGATGACTTGGCAGGTCCATGTGTATGGAGCCGCCGGCGCTGAGCTCGCCGCCTGGTGTGCCGACAACGACGTTTCGGTGCACGTCTTCGACTGGCGACCGGAGTATCGGGCGGTCGGTCTGGCGCGCGACGCCATCTACCTGCTCAGACCCGATACCTATGTGGCGTTAGCCGATGCTTCGGGTGCGTCTGCGGCGCTTGACCGCTATTTCGCTGAGCATAGGATCCAGATCCACTCGTGATGTACCACGATTTTTAATTGAGAGCGGATTTTAGCTGGGGATCGTAGTGTTCCGAAACTCGATTGCATCCTACCCCCGGCTTTGACTGCGTGATGGTTAGTTGCGTCCAACCCGTCGCAACGTGCTTTCTTACAGCGCCGGGATTCTGGCGGGATCTTCGAGCAGGAAGCGAGGATCGATGCGGGCGTTGTGCCAGCGCACTGCGAAGAACAAGTGTGGACCGGTGGAGCGCCCGGTAGTCCCGACCCTGCCTATCCGATCACCTTGCTTGACCTCCTGCCCCGTCTGCACGTTGATCTCGGACAGGTGAAAGTACATGCTGACAAGGCCATCGCCGTGATCGATGAAGACCGCATTGCCAGGGTAGAAAAGATCCTGCGCCAGTGCCACCGTTCCATCGGCCGCTGCGAGCACCGGCGCGTCGGCAGGCACCGGATAGTCGCTGCCCATGTGCGGCTGCGTCGCGGGCTTACCATTGAAGACGCGGTCCACGCCAAAGGACTTGCCTTCGGGTAGTGGATTGGCAGGCTTTCCCAGCGGCAGGGTGAATCGAGGCGGTCCCTCCCTGCGGTTGAATGCCTTCGAAAGCAGAACGCGCTCGCGCGCGTTGCGCTGCACATCCGCAGGCGAGGGATTGGCCTGCGGGATGTCGGGCAGCTCGATTTCCTGCGTTCCATAGGCGCGCGGCTCGACCGCAATGCGCGCCCTATCGCGGTGGCCCTGTCCCTCCCGCACGACGGTGATGAGCGCGGGCTTTTGTTCGACGTCGACCGGGAAGTAGCAGGTGTCGCCCAGCGGTGCCCACGAGCGCGCATTCATCCGGCAGCGCTTCGTACCAGGCACCGACCAGCGAACAAGCGTGCCAGGCGCAACTGACAGCACAGCGGGGGCAGTGCTCGCCTTCGCCTCCGCCGCCTCGCTTGCGGACGGCAACGTGCACCCGAGCACCGCACTAAGTGCTAGAGCAACTATGCTGAAGTATCGGCGATCGCCGAGGATGTAGAGCGCTCTTCTGTATTCGCAGTGCATCCGGATAATCGGTGGACAATTCGAACGGCTTGCGTCGCCCAAGCGTTGCCGATGCACCTTCTCGCGGTTCGCCCCAATTCCAGAGCCACCGGCGGCTCTCGGGTCTAGTTTCAATCCTCGGTCTTCTGTGAAGAACCCTTCGTTTCAGTCGGCGCCATGTCCTTGCTTACCACCTTGTCGTTCAAGAAATGCACTCTGATGGTGGTTTTGTCGTCCTTCCAGACGGCCTCGCCCCCAGAGATCCCGAGGATGCTCCCGCCAGAGGCATCCAGCGGTTCGCCCAAGATTTCCCGCACTTCCTTTTGCGACATGCCTTCGCGGATCTTGTCGAAATTCTCCTGATTCAGGCGCGAGCCACAGGCGGCCAGGCACAACAGCAGGATGGCGACGCCGAGCGAGCGATGGATGCGCATACTTGCCTCCCTCATCGGAAGTTGCTTTCATTTGCGAATTCGTTGGGGCCACGCGACAGAGAGTGGCCCGCCTGGCTCGGCACCCGGTGGGGCGACCGGATCGAAGTCGGCCCAGGTGCCGTTTCGCCATTGACCCTCAGCGGTCTCGATATCCTGCGCCCCGGACACCTGTAGCACGTCGAGAGCGCTCGCGTGCTGCCGCGCCTCCGGTGCGTGCACCGCCACCATGACCCCCGCGTGGCGGACTTCCGCAGGCGCCTCCGCGTAGGGAGCGGAGTCGGCCGGCGCAGCGTCCATCTTGCCGAGCGCCCCCGTTAACGAGCCGACCCAGGCGCCTGCCCCCGCTGCGGCGGGTACGGCGACGGGGCCCACAATGGGCGCCACCGCCAGCCCTACACCGAGCCCCACCGCACCTCCCACTGCGGCCCCAACGGCAGCGCCGCCCGCGGCCGCCTGTGCACCGGGCGATACCGCGCGATCGCCACCGATCGCAAATTGGGCGTGCTGCCCAGGCGCATTGACGAAAAACGAGGCCACTTGATCAAGGCGGAAACCGTGACGCACCAGTGAAGCGATCGCGGCATCTGCATCCGCTTGCTGCTCAAAACGACCTGCAACGATGTTCGGCATTTGGCGCCTCCGGAACACCCCGTTCTTCATCAACCGCTGTAATGCTCGTGTCAAAGGTGTGTCTTTATTTGCGGCATAAGGAATTTGACGCCGGGCCCTGAGGGCAATTCGCTCGCTGTCTTGGCAATCTGGCCAGCCGCGTCAAAGTCGGATGGCAGCACAATACTGGGGGAGGGCCTTTGCGGCTCGCTGCGACCCTGATCCGTCGTCCCCATCACAGGAGCTGACCGCCAAAGTGGCTGCGAAGAGGACAATCAGGCACGATGCGTCACGTCATGGCAGGGCTCATAGGACCCCCATGACCGCGAGGACGTTTGGCGAATATCTGCAGCCCGCGAGCACCTCCGGTATCGTAACTTTCGAATTTCTTCATCGCGTCGCGTCAGACGCGGGGCTCGCCCTGGCCGTTGACCAGGATGGTTCTGCCCGGCGGGCTCGTGGTCTGCACATGATGCTCGTACCCGCGGAAGTTGTAGGTGACGTCCCAGTAGTCCAACGGTGCAACCGCGGCCACGTTCGCGCACCGGCGCACATCCTGCGTATAAACGGTGCCCGCCGCATCACGACCCACGTTCGCGCCCAGCACCGCGCCGCCGGCTACGCCGATGCCCGTCGCAAGATCCTGCCCGCGACCACTGCCGATCTGATGGCCAAGGATGCCGCCAACGATGCCTCCCACCACGGCGCCCGGGACATTGATACCCGGTGGGCCGGTGTCCACAACCTGACGTTCTACCCAGCAGCGCTGCTGCGGTGGTCCTACCACGGCGCGCACCGAGGTCACGGGCGCCTCGTACAACGGCTCGTTCTCTCGGCGCCGGTAGTCATAAGCGGCCGGAGTGGCAGCCGCGAGACGCTGTGCCTGATCGGCCTGCCGCTGCGCTTCCGCCGCTTGTAACTGGGCTACGGCGGCCTGGCGCTGGGTCACGTCGGCTTGGATCTGCGCATCCGTTGCCGTACGTTGTGCGACGAGCGCCGCCTGCTCGCTCCGCAGCCGCGCCACATCCTGCGCCGCCGCGGCACGCTGGTTCGCAAGTACGGCAAGCTGGTGCACGTCGTCATACCTCCCGCCGTTCGCCGCGAGGTCGTCGGCTTGACGCAGTGTCGCCGCCGCTTGCTCGAACTCGACGGCTGCGTACATCGCAACCTGAGGATTGTTTCGCGCTGCTTCCACCGATAAGCGCGCGTCGTCCAATGCGGGGTCGCGGCCAGGGAGCGATGCGCATCCTGAAGCGGCGAGGATTGCGAGGGCGACAGCGAACGTTGCAAATTTTCCGAACATGATAGCCTCCGACCTTCTTATTTGCCGACACGGCGCGAAGCATCGTGAACCGCGCCGCCGGCCTTCGAGACCGCAGCCCCTGCAAAATATGCTAAGCGCTATACGTGTGCAAAAAAAATCGGACGCCGTCCGATTCGATCGTAGGCGCAACCCGCACCTGCGAGCCGCTAAGCCTCCCTCCGCCGTAGGAGTGTCGTACCCCATGGCCCGGAATTAGTGTCGAAATCAGCGTTGTGTCTAATGCGCGTTTCGTAAATAGCCCTATCGGATCATTTCCCTCGGCCGATACCCAATGGAGTGGCCCTATCACTTGCAATGCCACCGTTGATACAAAAGAAGATGAGAAATCAATATGATATGTCCTGTCGTGTAAACTCAGCCATGCCCGCGGACCGCGCGCATCCACAAGCTTCCATCACATGTGCCTTTGAACGGACAAAGCGAGTTCTCTGAGAATCAAACTTCGAAGCAAAAGCGATTCTATGGCCTTCATCGATCTAGGAGACCAGTTCCTTGCATTGCAGAAGGGCCGTACACAGGCCGCCGACGATGGGCGTCATTTTGGACTTGTAATCCTCTCGCTTCTTCTCGGCTGCGCCGGCATGTTCCATGTCCTCGCTTCTTCCGCGGAGCAGGTGTCTGTGCGCCACACCGAAGGCCTGACGCACGGCTTCCTCGCGCTCCGTACGCTCGACGGTAAGACCATCGCCGACGGGGAGGTCACGCAGTACGCCGAAGGCGACGTCGTGAAGACGCATCTGGTTTTCCATTTCCGGGACGGCTCGCTCTACGAGGAGGAAGCGTCGTTCACACAGCGCGGCAAGTTCCGGCTTCGAAGCGACCATCTCGTCCAGAAGGGCCCGTCGTTCCCGCATCCGATCGAAACATCGGTCGACGTCGCAAGCGGTCGCGTCAAGGCCTGGTATATGGACGATAACGGCAAGGAGCAGGTCGCGGACGAGCACATGGACTTGCCGGACGACGTCGCCAACGGGTTGCTCTTCACGCTGATGCGGCATATCGACCCGGCTGCGCCGCAAACGGTCGTGTCTCAAGTGGCGATGACGCCGAAGCCGCGGCTCGTCAAGCTGATCATCACCCCCCAGGGCGAAGAGCCATTCTCGAGCGGCAACAGTCGATACAAGGCGGAGCACTATGTGGTGAAGGTGGAGCTCGGTGGCATCGCCGGATGGGTCGCGCCGCTGATCGGGAAACAACCGCCGGACATGCAGATCTGGATCAAGCCCGGCGAGGTCCCGGCATTCATCAAGTTCGAGGGCCCGATCTACATCGGCGGGCCGATCTTGCGAGTCGAGCTTGCGGATGCGGCGAAGTTCCTCTGAATCTCAGGTGTCGAGGCGAAGAAAAACGCGCATTCGCTGGAGCTCGGCGAGCTCGCGCTTGAAGGCTCGATCGCGTGGCGGCGAACCGACAACCCGAGCTCGGACACGAGCCGACCGCGTAGGTTCCGAAACTCGACTGCATACTTGATTGAAGCGCCTGGCTTGACGGCGTGATGGTTGACGCAAGAGAACTAAGCAACCAACATCGCCGCCGAGATGGCTGCCTCCACACTCTGCTGCAGTTCTTGCCCGTGCTGGTCGGCGGTTGGCTGCAGCGGCAATAGGCGGTGACGATCGACTATCTGAAAGCCGAGAATCGCATGCTTCGGGACGCGTCGGGACGATGCCCTCTCGACTTCACGAAGTCTCAGAACGCCTGGCAGTACCTCGTGTCACGGTCCAGGATAAGGTGGCGCTTGGCGAGGAGGATTCCGTCCACGGGGTCAGTCAGCTGTCTTGCCATCTGCAACATCCGAGCGTCCTATGCGGTTTGGCGAGCGTGATTATGTCGGCGCCCATGGCCGCTTATCCACGCCTCGTGTGCTCGCCAGCACGGTCGCGAGCATTACCTATGCCATAACCGCCCGCAGGAGGACCGCCGCGAAGTCGGTGCCACTCTGATTTACCGACCTAATAGCGCCCGAGCGCCGCTTGAGAATCAGTGCGGCCATTGCGGAGTCCATGATGCCGGGCTGATTCTTATCGTCGCGCGGTAAGCAAAGAGCAGGGGGACGGAGACGAAGACGTAACCGGTGCGCAGCCCGCCGCGTTTCGTCGCCCGCGGCGCCTGTCGTCGACAAGGGGCGGCAAAAGCTTTGCCCGCCCCGAACTTATGTGCCCAACCCTAACCGATCGGCGGGGTCACCGATGGTCGGAGTGCGGCCAAGGGCCCCAGCGGAAACGCCGGGAGCCGGGTCGCGATGACCAAACTCGCAGCAGATTTCAGCGGTGCCTGTGGTCGTGATGGCCTCTATAATGGTGGTCGTGCTCACCGCCCCAAGACCCGCCGCCGATATAAACGACTGGAGGCGCGACATAGTAGGGGTCAGGCTGATAGACCACCGGAGGCGGTCCGAGGTTGACACTGAAATCCACGCGCGCATTCGCGACCGAAGCTGCGCCAAGCGCGAGGGCACCGAGAACAAGACAAACCATTCGCTGTTTCATGGCCAATCCTTAAAGTAGATCCGTTTCATGAATCACCGCACAAAGCTGGCAGAGCTTCACTTCGCGGCGACCTTCTTCGGCACGCGTTGATCAAATACGTCGTCAGCCACCTTCTTCTGATCGTCTGGCATCGAGTCATACAGCGCAGAAAAGGCCGTTGAGAGCTTCTTGATGGCGTCCGCGTGGACCTGGACGATATCGGCATAGGCATTCAGGTCGTCGATAGCCGACCCGCGACCAGCCAACGTCTCGCGCTTGCTGATTGCACTGTCAAGTTCAGCCGCGTTTTCGCGCATCTGTTTGGGCTACCTGGTCCCACTGCGATTCCTCAGCCGGAGTGATCTTTAATTTTGCATGCAAATCCTTGATGTGTTTATCGATCTCCGCACTGTGGTTGGCGTCTGACTTCATCATCGCGTGGACGACTTGGAGGGTGAGTCAGCTATTGGACAGCGCGACGGACTGCGCATAGGCGCCGCCCACGAAGAACGCGGATGCGACAAGTACGGAAACGATTGTTTTCATGAGATTCTCCTTACCAGATAGTGATGTCCGATGCGCGAGCGTGATCGATCCTGGATAGCCGATCTTGGTTCACGGTGTGTTCCATGTCAGCGCACGGCAGCGTCCGATTAGACTACCCGCGGTTGCGTCGCATTGCCTATCAGCCCAAATCTGAATGTACTGTAGGACTGATCGGTAAACCTGCGTGCGCGAGCCCCAATAGACTTTACGCATATTTGCGGAGCACGGCTGGTCGCCGCTCGACCTTTCCTTGGGGCAGCCCTACGCACATAAAGAATGACCGGTCGCTACGCGCATAGTAAGGTTTGGGAGAACACCATGGATCGCTGCATTCGCCGTCTGCGTGGTTCGTGGCGCTCGGATTCGGGGCCGCAAATGCCATGAGCATTGCGCCAGTGCAGGCCCTGGAGCCCTGCGGAACCGGAACCTATCCATTTCCGTACACCGATGGCGGTAGTCAGCGCGCAGACTGAGAACCTCTGCCCCGAAAGTGTGTCGAAGGAAAAACGACTGAAGGAATTACGATCGCATGCACCGAGCGCGACGACAAGTTACGAGGCGGCGATGACAAATTCAGCAGCAGCTAGTGGCAACTCGAAAATGGTCACAGGCTTATTCAGAGATAGCGAGAGTGTCGAGCGCGCGTACGAGGTAGTCTCTCGGCGCGACTATGACACTGCGGACATCAACGTGGTCATGTCCGATGACACTCGCAGACGCTACTGGTCGGACCCTCGTCAAATCAATATTCAACTGGGCCGCAAAGTAGAAGAGGGGGGCGAACTGGGCGGACCCATGGGGGGAACAATTGGCATGATCATCCCCGCCGTCATCGCGGTAGGTGTCGTGGCGCTTCCCGGCTTGGGCTTGGTTCTCGCGGGGCCGGTAGCTGTGGCACTGGCAGCCGTTGGCGCCGCGGCCGTCACGGGCGGCCTCATTGTATTGCTTGGCGATTGGGGCATCCCGGAAGAGCGTGCCAAACAGTATGAAACTGGCATTCACGACGGCGGCATTCTGATGGGAGTGAGAGCGCGCTCCGATGAGGACGCTCGGTATTTCGAGCAGCAATGGAAGGCTATTGGCGGACGGCATGTGCATTCATAACAGGAAGCCGCAGCATATCCGTTAATGTCATGGACTACCCGGTGCGGCCGACGACGCCTCCCGAGCAGCGAGCCGAACTTCGCCGCGTTGAAGCCATGGGTGGCGACGGTGCTCAAATTCCGAAAAGATCTTCTTTGCTGGGCCGATGAACACACGGCCGGTGCCCGCGCCGGCCTAACCGAACAGAAATGTTTTTGTTCATCCAATGTAAAAAATCAGACAGCGTCTGATAGCGCACCAAAGTGAGAACGCCCACAGTACTGCTGCGGACGCAGCCGCGTCTTGAGTATCTGCCAGCAAGGTGACTATCTCGAAAGGACCATTATGGATCGATCCACGACCATCGGCGAAAATACCCCGCACGGCAACACCAACCCTCTCTCAAACCCGGCGAGTAACGCCAGGATCGAAACCACGGCGCAAACTGCACACCAAACCATCGACAAAGTGGCCGACAAGGCGACTGCGCATGTTGACCGTCTGAGCGGGAAAGCGCATCAAGCGGTGGACAGTGCTGCGGACACCGCGACATCGGCTGCGCAATGGGCATCGAGCATTCCCGAGCAGGCGAAGCAGGCCCAAACCAAGGTTACCGAAGCCGCATGCGCGTCGATACGCGCCAACCCGATCGCTACGGTTGCCGGCGCCCTCATCGTGGGCTATTTGCTCGGCCGCCTCGCGCGCCTCTGATTGAGTGGTTGATAAATCTTGAACCGCTCATGCGAAGAGGAGATCTTCTACCCCCTTGCGTAATGCTGACGACGCAGTCGACAAAGCGGGATCCTAATCACATGGTTTAGTTGCAGTAGAAAGGAGCTCAGAATGGCTCGATACGGCAAGAAGGCTCAGAGCAAGATCAAGAAGGTCATGCAGGAACGAAAGAGGGGCACGCTAAAGAGCGGCAGGTCCGGAAAGAAGGTAACAAGCCGCAAACAGGCTATCGCGATCGGACTGTCGGAAGCCCGCAAGGCAGGAGCCAAGATCCCGCGCCAAAAGTCTTCGTTTAACTGAGACTCGTACGAGGAGCCCTGCCGTCATTGGCGGTGGGCCGCTCGCGTCGCCTCGAAAGGAAGATCAAATGACAAGCAGTGTCGTGATCGACAAAGAAGCTGTTCATGTTCTACCGCCTTTGCCATACGCGGAAGACGCGCTGGGTCCAGTGATTTCCGCCAATACGATTAGCTTCCACTATGGCAAGCACCACAGGGGGTACGTCGATACCCTGAATGAGCTGATAGCCGATACGGACCTTGTGGATTTTTCGTTGGAGCAAATCATCGTCGAGACCGCCGGAAGAAGCGACAAGGTCGCAATCTTTAACAATGCAGCGCAGGCATGGAACCACACGTTCTACTGGCGCAGTTTGCGACCTAAGGGTGGTGGTGAGGCCCCGGCTGTGTTGAAGCAAAAGATCGAAGTTTCCTTTGGCACTCTGGATGCATGCAAGAAGGAGCTGGCGACGGCGGCGAAGACCGAGTTCGGTAGTGGCTGGGCCTGGCTCGTACTGGATGACGACAGGCTGAAGGTGGTCAAGACTGGGAATGCGGGTACACCCCTGACCGAGGGGGTAAAGCCGTTGTTGGCTATCGACGTCTGGGAACACGCCTACTACCTGGATTACCAGAACCGTCGCGCGGACTACGTGGCCGCCTTGCTCGACAAACTGATCAATTGGGGCTTTGCTGCGGACAATCTCGGCGAGTCGTAGGCCGTTTCTTTGGTCGGCGGGCGCCTGCCGCTCACCCCGCGTGGTGCTGATTGATGCGAGCCTTCGGACAGCCACCCGCGCATGTGATGCCGCAGCCAGGAGCCTTCATCGTGAGGACCCTGCGCGCCTTTCGTGCGAATCAAGGGCTGCTCTTGGCCGGAGCGGTTGCCTACTACACGCTACTGTCCCTGGTGCCGCTGCTCATCCTGCTGCTGATCGCGCTGTCACAGATTATCGACCAGGGCGAGCTGCTCGCCACGCTGGGAAGATATCTCGAATGGCTTATTCCGGGACAATCGAAGGCGGTAATAGGAGAGCTGGCCCGTTTCTTGGAGCATCGTGCTGTGATCGGCTGGGTGCTGCTGGTGACCATGGTTTTTTTCAGTTCCCTGGCATTTACGGTCTTGGAAAACGCGATGTCGGTTATCTTCCTGCACCGGGTGGAGATTCGCCGACGCACCTTTCTTGTCTCCGCGATCATCCCTTATTGCTACATTCTCTTTCTGGGATTGGGTCTGCTGCTGATGACACTGGTCTCGGGGTCGCTCCAAGCGATCGGCGCGGAAAACATCGACTTTCTCGGGCGGAGCTGGTCGCTCCATGGCGTTTCAGGCCTGCTGCTCTACCTGCTGGGAGTCATCGGCGAGATATTCGTGCTCACGTCGATCTACCTGGTCATGCCGGTGGGGCGGCCGTCCTGGCGGCACGCGCTGATCGGCGGAGTTACCGCGACGGTGCTCTGGGAGATCACTCGCCACGTCCTGGTCTGGTATTTGGGACCTTATCCCAGGTCAATGTGGTCTATGGGTCGCTGACGACCGCCATCGTCGTACTGCTGAGCCTCGAGATCGCTGCGACCTTGCTGCTGTTCGGTGCCCAAGTCATCGCCGAGTACGAACGTATAGGGACAAAGGCTCAAGGCGCGGCGCCACAACCATTGCGGACATGATGGGGCCCCTGGCGCAGGACCTCCATCAGATTATTAGGGTCGCTCCACGCGCGTCATGCCCAGTCCAGGTAATGGGTGGCGAAACCACCGGCGGCTAAAAGCGCGCGTGCTTCAATCGTTCGGGCATCGGCCCGATAGCGCTCAGGCACGCGGCGTTACGTGCAGGCTACATATATGCCCGGGCTGCTGGGATTGAAAGCTGCCTGGCATCGGCCGCCACGGTTGAGGCATTTGTCTTACAGATTCCTCCAAGCGCCCTACAGGAAAACCAGAAATCTGCTGATACCGTTCGCTGCGTCGATGCGGGAGGATTAGTCGTTCATCAAAGTCGAGAGGCCACAAATGCTCTATTACGCGCTCGTGTTTTTCCTCATCGCGCTCGTTGCAGCGTTGTTTGGCTTTGGCGGAATCGC
>CAVQDI010000003.1:0-258313 GCA_963711235.1 uncultured beta proteobacterium
CGAGCAGCCCTCTCCAGGGCGAAGCGATCAGCTGCACCTGCCGCTGGCCGATCTGTCGCAGTCTCGCTCGGCGCCGCTTGCGCCGGCTGGACTGGTGGCTTTGTTGGCTGCTGGGCAGACGCGTGCGACCCGGCCATGAGGGCGAGCGCAACCATTGCCGGTTTGGTTAACACGATAGTCCTCGCCGCGACCGACCCGATACGTCATGAGTGCGAAACAGGCGTGCGCATCGCTGCGCACGCCTGCTGTGAGTTTTTTCTTGGAGAGATAAGGTCTGCCGATAAGCCGTCTCTGCGTGCTCACATTCTCATCGAGGCTGGGCCGGTCCGGGACACACGGCCGGGTTGACGCCGCTGCCCGCATAGTCAAGCGGCCCGTTGACCTCTTGCTTGTACTGCACAAGGACGTCGTAACATGGCACGGGTAGGCCGGGGGGCCCCGAAAGCGGGGTGCCAACGGGAACGTTCTTCTCCAGGTTACCACCGCAGACCCAGTTGGAGGCTTGTAAGATGTTGCCGCTGCCGACGTAGACCGCCGTTTGCGGATACGGGCAGGTCGGACGGGTAAGTGAACCAGGGGCTCCGCCGGCTTGATTGCCCGCCCCAATGACTTCGCTCGGGGCAACGCCGTTCTCGACCCAGTTAATGACCGCATCGAAATCGGCGCCGTTCTGCGGCCAAGGTCCAACGGAGGCTCCGTCGTTGAACACCGGAAGACCGCAGTGACCCGTCCCAGGAACATGGAACAGCCGATAGAAGCGCTGCACGCCGTCGAACCGCGGTGTCGATCATGGCCGAGCTTATAGCGCTGCGCCATCACCCGATAATAGTTGATCACGCCCCGCGGCATGATGAGCTGTCGTTTGCGCCGACGAACGTCACCAGTTTGCCGCCGGCGCCCTGAACAAATCAAGGTCGCCGAAAGTATCAGTAAGGTCGGCAACATTATTCGACCCAGCCTGTGCAACCGCCGCATAGTTTGTCACATCGTGTTCCCCTGAGCTGTTATCGTCGCATTAAGCGCGACGTTCCCCCAGTAGCCAGGATAAGAATTGGGGTAAGAGCCGGCGTTGTAGTAAGCCGGATTTTCCAGATCCCATCCAAACTGGACCGGGGCGAGCCCAAACGGCACGTTAATCCATCCCAGCGCAGAAAGTCGGTGCCGCGATCAATCGGGAACCAGATCCTCTCGCCGGTATTGTTGCGCGGGCCGTCCCACATGGCGTTGACCGCATCGGCTTCCGTTGGCGTGAGACAGTTGGGAGCTGCCGGCGCCTGCGGCTGACCGCAGATATTGGTCTTTGCATTGAATGTGCAGGTCCGCGGATCGTCAATGAGGCCGTCTTGCACACCGTCGTTTACGTCGCAAGCGGTGATCGCCGCCATTTGCGCGGCCGCAAGCTTGCCGGCCGCAATCACTTCGCTGGCGACATCATACATCGCGATTTGGCCCCACATCTGTGCGGTTTGGAAACGCGTCCAGTACATCGCCGGCGCGTTGGCGAGGATGCCCTGCAATTCGCCGCCAAGCGTTTGAGCCAAGGCATAGCCTTGATGACCACCGGTCGAACAGCCGTTCCAGTAGTTGTAAACCGGCGCCTTGCCGTAATAGAGCGCGGCAACCAATTTCGACTGGATGATCTCTTGCTGGGGTCCGTTATAGACCCAGTCCTGGATATACTGGTAGTTCAGGTGATGGAGGCTGAGGACGCCCTGATCGCACGTGTTGCCCGGATCGTCAGCGGGGTTACCGTGGCCACCATCGGTGCCCGATCCGACAAAACCGTTGACTACAGCGCCTGCCGAATTGACATTGTTGTTGCCGCGTGCAACCACCGCCGCCTTGACCCTCGGTGCGACCGTTCCAGTTGCCTTCCACCGTCTTGAAGTTCCAGGCCGGGTCAACCGTAGAACCGGTGACGCCGCCGTCGGTCGAATTGAGCGGTAGACCGACATAAATGGTGATGTTCTGAGGTGGATATTTGCGGGGGTGCTGCTGTAGGACAGCACCACTAAACAATAAGGTACAGGAACCTTTGCCGTGCTGGGGGCCGTGCCGTTGAAGTTGTCAGCCTGCGCCGCCGGCACTGTATTGGCCGGCACGATCTGCGCGTTCGCGTATTTGATATGGCCGCCCAGCAGTTTGGCTGGCAGCGCCGTGCAAGTCGGGGCGGATTAGCAGCAGTCGACATGGTAGCGCGGCTACGCCGGCGGCGATAGCGAGTCCGGCCATCAGCGACAGGCGTGCGATAGCTCTCAGGTACGGCATGAGTTCCTCCATCATCAAATGTGATCCATTCGTCCTGCGCTCGATGTTCGCGCTTGTGTTTGTCGTCACCACACTGGCAGCGTCAGGCTGAACTCCCAAGCCGTCTATGGTAGCCGCTACGGTATTCGGTCAAAAATCAGCGCAAAGAAAAGAGTAGCGCATTCGGGCTATTCTTCAACGGCATTTCTCAAATAATGATTATTTGTTTTTCGGATGTGCTCTTCGACTCGGCAGCCTGCGGCGCGCGGAAACCGCCTGCACCGCGAGGGCCGCCGCCTTGTGCGTTTCGCAGAGGCGAAAAATTCCGTGAGATCCTGATCGCAGCCGCGGGGGGAATACCTGCCGATCTACGTTGGGGTATGGTTGACAGGCGCTGCTCGGGGACTCAAGCTCCTTGGGAAACAGCCCCGTGAGAATCGCGTAAATCAGTCCGGCTCAGTGGCGCTCAGTGCGGAAGAGGTGCGAGGGCCGCCGCAGCGCAAGTGATTGATAATAATGGCGCTTTCGACCTACGAACCAGGGGGTCGTGGGTTCAAATCCTGCCGGGCGCGCCAATATTCAAAAGTCGCTCGACGTGTCGTGGGCGACGCTCAGGCGTCGACCTCGACTACATGCGCGATCGGCTCCACGCGCCTATCGAATACGATCGCGAGAGCGACTACTTCCGCTTCGCGTCAAAGCACGTCCACTTCATCCATTTCAAGGCACGCTCGCGGCTGCCAAACGAGGTGGTCGCCAAGGTGGAAGAAGATCTTCGCACGCAGATTCTCAAGGCCAACGAGGAGGTCGATGACGCAATCGTGCAAGCCGAAACGTTGATGAAAGCGCACGGCATCACGCATTCGGTTACGCCCCACCCGAACTGCTCGCCGCCCTTTTGCCACATGGCCGAGATAATCTCGCCACTGACGAACCGCTACATTAGTGGGTCAAGATCGGTAGGCACCAACCGTCCTCCGGGGCAGTTTTGCTTTGCCCAGGGTATCTATCTAACTAGATCAGGCCACCGCTACGCGCTACCAGCATCGCGTCCGCATAAGCGTAGGCGACTTCTGCGTACCGAGCGTGAGGCTCGTCCATCGATCCCGTGCGAGGCTTGGATAGCAACGCATTCAGCGCTGCCGCCGCAAAATAGTCGCGCATAGTAAGGCCCAAGTTGTCTTCACTCGGGAATGCCGGTTGGGGGAGCGAAGGTGCGGGCATGTCGTCTTCCTTTCAGGTTTAACGGCGTTTGTCCTCGGAACCAAGAAAATTGTGCCCATCCAGATCAGATGGAATATTACCGCTGGTTATATGGTTCTATGAAGTCCATTGGCTGCCGCCGAACTGCGAAGCCGAGGCGCCGGATGGCGATCACTGGGCTCGTCATCGTATTGCTCCGCAATTCCGTCGGTCGCATTTCAGTACAAGGGGTGCGCTGACCAACCGCCGGAAGTTGGGCGGCTTGAAATCCGTGGGAAGACTGCTGGCCGGCAAGACCGGGTACGTCTCGGTGACCCGACCTGACGTCCGGATGCAGGATGTCATCGAACAGCTTGAGGCGGACGACGTCAGCGCACTGGTGGTCAGCGACGATGGCAAGACGATCCTGGGGATCAATTCAGCCGCGGACATCGTCCGCAGCTAGCCTGCCGCGTGGGCCCGGTTGCCGGGAGGCTGTCTGCTCGCTGGCGTATTCGTCCTGCCCAGGTGCGGAGGGGGCTGTCAGTCACGAGCCCGAGCGGATTCTGGCCGCGCTGGGCCGCTTGAAATCCCGGCGCTAATCCCTAATTCACTGGTGCTGCACGAGCGCATTGGCCGATCGCCCGCCAAACGGGGGTTCGGCGGCCGGGAGCCGTTGTCATTTGCCAGCGTCGCGGCGGCGGGCCGGACGGCGGTGAAATCGCTGCCATCCGTGTGTCGCGCTGTCTGCGTGTTCCTTGGGGATGGTCATGCACGGAAGCGAGACGACATGATCGAGTTGCACGGCCGCTCGATGTCACCCGGGTTCGGCCGGGGAGCCGCATTCGTCTTCGGGACGACTCGACAGACCGTACCCCATTGCCAGATCGACCCGCCGGCGGTCGGGGACGAGCGGCGACGGCTGGAAGCTGCATTGCGCCTTGGTGCGGAGGACGTCGCGCGTCTACAGGAACACGTGAAAGCTGAGCTCGGCGGGACGGAAGCTGAGATCTTCGATGCCCATCTTGGTCTCCTGAACGACCCTCAGCTCATCGGACGTGTCGCGGAGTACATCGAGCGTGAGCACGTCAACGCCGAATGGGCGGTTGAATCGACGATTCGCGAGTTTGCGGCGGCGCTAGCATCGGCAGACAACGCCTACCTGCGCGAACGCGCCGCAGACGTAGAGGACCTCGGACGTCGGGTGCTACGGCATCTCGCGCGCCACGGGCAGTGGCCGCTCGCGGATCTTCCCGCTGCGACGATCCTCGTCGCCGAGGAGCTTTTTCCGCTGGATCTGCTCGAGATCAATCGCGCGCACCTCGCCGGAATCGTGACGGAGCGAGGCGGCGAAACGGGCCATGCAGCGATACTCGCACGCGCGCTGGGGATCCCTGCGATTACGGGCGTAACCGACGCAACGCGCCTGGTGCGTTCCGGGGCGACGGTGCTGGTCGACGGTTCCTCCGGCACCGTGTGGGTGGACCCGGACGCCGACCTCGCCGAGCGCTTCGCGCACGAAACCCAGGGCTACGAAAGGTGCCTTTCCACGGCGATCGCGGAAGAGCGACAGGAAGGGCGCACGCTGGACGGCGTTGCGATCAGGTTATACGCCAACATCGGCCGCGCGTACGAGGCGGAGGCCGTCGGCCGCCACGCCCTCGATGGCGTCGGGCTGTTTCGTACCGAGTACTTGTTTCTCGACGAGCCACACGCACCTTCCTTCGACAAGCATCGGGCCATCTATCAATCCGTTGTCGAACAACTGGGCGGGCGGCCCGTCGTGATCCGCACGCTGGACCTTGGCGGCGATAAATTTCCGCGCTTCTTGGCGTCGCAGCACGAGGCCAATCCGACGCTTGGCCTGCGCGGCCTGCGCTTCTCGCTGACGCATGGCCGGACGCTCTTCGAAACTCAGGTGCGTGCGATTCTCGCCGTCGCCGCGCCGCATCGCGACGTGCGCATCCTGCTGCCGATGGTGCTCGGCCCCGGCGATTTTTCGGCCGCGCTGGCCATCATCCACGAACTGGCGAGCCGCGAGCAGCCGCGTGCACGTCCGAAGATCGGTGCCATGATCGAGACTCCCGCGGCAGTGTTCACGGTACGTGAAGTGCTCGAGCTTGCCGACTTCGTGAGCATCGGCACCAACGACCTGACCCAGTTCATGCTGGCCGCCGACCGCAATGCACTTGGCGTCGACGAGGATCACTCCGTGCTGCATCCCGCAGTTCTGCGCGCCATCAAGCTTGTCGCCGACGCCGCTGCGGACGCCGGAAAGCCGGTCTGCGTCTGTGGGGAGGCCGCGGCGGATCCCGCGATAGCAGGCTTGCTGATCGGGCTGGGCATCCGGGAACTCAGCATGAGTCCCGGCGCGAGCACTATGGTACGCCAGCGAATCCGCGCAATCGCCAGCAGAGATGCGCGCGTACGTGCGACTGATGCGCTGCGGCGCAAGGACACTGAAGGCATCCGGGCGCTTGTTTATTCCTGAACCACGGAGAACGTCAGAACATGAGTGAAGTCAGCACACGCGAAACCCTCGGTTTTCAAGCCGAGGTCAAGCAGCTCCTGCACCTGATGGTGCACTCGCTGTACAGCAACAAGGAAATCTTCCTGCGCGAGCTCGTCTCGAACGCGTCGGATGCCTGCGACAAGCTGCGCTTCGAGGCGCTCGCCGACACGGCGTTGTGGGAGAGTGATCCAGATCTCAAGATCCGTGTCGCCTACGACAAGGCCGCGCGCACGTTGAACGTGTCCGACAACGGTGTGGGCATGTCGCGCGACGAGGTAATCAGCAACATCGGCACCATCGCCAAGTCAGGCACGCGCGAGTTTTTCCAGAGCCTGACCGGCGATCAAGCCAAGGACGCGCACCTCATCGGTCAGTTCGGCGTTGGCTTCTATTCATCGTTCATCGTGGCGGACAAGGTTACGCTCGTCACGCGGCGCGCTGGAATGGGCGCCGAGCACGGCGTGCGCTGGGAGAGCGACGGCGGGGGCGAGTACACGCTGGAGACGGTCACGCGCGAAGCGCGCGGCACCGAGGTCATTCTGCACCTGCGCGAAGGCGAGGACGAGCTTCTGTCCGGCTATGCGGCTGCGCTCGATCCTGCGCAAGTACTCCGATCACATCACCATTCCGATCCTGATGAAGAAGGAAGAATGGGACAAGGACAAGGGCGCGCAGGTCACCAGCGACGAAGATGAGCAGATCAACCAGGCCTCGGCGCTCTGGGCCCGGCCTAAGTCGGAGATCACCGACGAGCAGTACCAGGAATTCTACAAGCACGTCGGCCACGACTTCGAGCCGCCGCTCGCCTGGACGCACGCGCGCGTGGAAGGCAAGCAGGAGTACACCCTCCTCCTCTACGTGCCCGCGCACGCTCCCTTCGACCTCTGGGACCGCGATCACCGTCACGGCGTCAAGCTCTACGTCCAGCGCGTGTTCATCATGGACGACGCCGAGCAGCTCATGCCGGCCTATCTGCGCTTCGTGCGCGGCGTGATCGATTCCAACGATCTGCCGCTCAACGTCTCGCGCGAGATCCTGCAGGAATCGAAGACGGTCGAGGCGATCCGCGCCGGCTGCGTGAAGCGTGTGCTATCGCTCCTCGAGGAGGTCGCCGAGAAGGAGAAAGACAAGTACGCCACGGTGTGGAAGGAGTTCGGGCGCGTGCTCAAGGAGGGCGTCGGCGAGGACTACGCGAACAGGGAGCGCGTCGCCAAATTGCTGCGCTTCAGCTCCACCCGCGAGGAGAAGGAAGAGCCGGCCGTATCGCTCGCCGACTACGTGTCGCGGATGAAGGAAGGCCAGGACAAGATCTACTACGTTACGGCCGATTCCTTCGGCGCAGCTCGCGGCAGCCCGCACCTGGAGATCTTCCGCAAGAAAGGCGTCGAGGTCCTGCTGATGCACGACCGCGTCGACGAATGGGTCATGGCCAACTTCACCGAATTCGAAGGCAAGAAGTTGCAATCGGTGGCGAAGGGCGAGCTCGATCTCGGCAAGCTCGAAAACGAAGCGGAGAAGAAGGAGCAGGAAAAGGAAGCGGGCGAGTTTAAGGAGCTCACCGATAAGATCGTCAAGGTGCTCGGCGAGAAGGTCAAAGAAGTGCGCGTGACGCATCGCCTCACCGATTCGCCCGCGTGCCTGATCGCGGATCCGTCGGCGATGAGCACGAATTTAGAGCGGCTACTGAGAGCGGCAGGGCAACAGGTGCCGGAAAACAAGCCCACTCTCGAAGTGAACCCGCAGCATCCGCTGGTGCGAGCGCTCAAGCACGAGTCCGACGAAAAGCGTTTCGCGGATTGGAGCCACATCCTCTTCGACCAGGCGGTGCTCGCCGAAGGTGGCCAGCTCGACGATCCCGGCGCCTTCGTAAAGCGCCTCAACGAGCTGATGCTCGCTCTCGCTGGCGGCGCAGGGCCGAAGATCTGGACACCACGGAACTAACCTAAACCTGGAACTGTACGGCGGTCGGGAACATTGCCGTCGTCCCGATTTTGATTGGCGTGCTCCGTCTCAATCTGACTTCTGATAGGTCCTTATAAACTTCTGTTTTCTGGCGAGGCGGGCCAGATGTAAGGCCGCCGCTATGCTAAGGAGGAGATATGGATCCATTTAAGCACCTTCGGTCGGAACTGGAACGAAGTGTTGTTCGGGGCTGGGACCGTCTCACGGAAGGCTGGCGCGAGCTGCTAAGCCGCAGCGGCGCTGCGCTCACTCATTTCGCCGGTCCCGCCAAGGACGGGAAGGAACAGGAAGCCTCTGAAAAGCTTCCCAGCTGGGGGCTGCTTGCGGCAGAAGTGTGGGAAACCGCCAAGTCGGTCATTGTTCGAGTAGAGATACCGGGAATCGACAAGGGAGACTTTGATATCTCGGTCCAGGGAAGCGTGCTGCGCATTCGCGGGGAAAAGCGCTCCAAGGGCGAGCAGCAGGGGAGGCTGTACTTCCTTCTGGAGCGAGCCTATGGACGTTTCGAGCGCACGATCGCTTTGCCCCACAACGTCGACGGCGCGCACGCCGAAGTAACCTACCACGAGGGTGTCCTCACGGTGATCCTGCCGAAGACCGAGATCCTTCCGCCACGACAGTTGACCGTCCAATAATCCGGCGAGTACTAAGTCTCGACCAACGCTGACGGTCCGCCCTCGAGTGATCGGGGACTCGATCGGCCAAGAGGGAGGCTGTCGCCCCATCGACAGGCCCACGGACCTTGCAGAGGCTCCCGGGGGCGTGCGAGACGCTCGACACTGGCCGCCGGCAACGCCAAGGACAGCGGTGGCCGGTGGAGCGCGTCCAAGGTAAGGCCCCGAGCAGGCGCCCACGGCGGCAAGCTCCTCAGCTTGCACAGGGATTTCCGCGTTTGGGGGTGCGGCGTTGGCTTCTGGCCGGGGTCGCCCCTTGAACTTTCGACTTGTGCACCTACTTTGCGGTTTACCAACCTGGCCACAAAGGAGGTGCTTGCTATGTTTGGTAGCCTTTTCAGCAACTTAGATCCCAGTCTCTTCGACGAGTTACGGCGTTTCGAGAACGAGGTGGACCAGATCTTCGGGGCGGGGACTTGGCCCGCTGGCATTCGGTCGGTGCGCAGGGGCACGTTTCCGCCGATCAACGTCGGGTCCACGCCCGGACAGATCGACGTCTATCTCTTCGCCGCCGGTGTCGATCCGAAGACCCTGGATCTTTCCATTCAGCAGAATCTGCTTACGGTTTCCGGGAGCCGCAAAGTCGAGGTCGACGAGGATGCCGAGTACTACCGGCGGGAGCGCTACGACGGGGAATTCCGACGCGTCATCTCCCTTCCCGATGACGTGGACCCGGACCGCGTTGACGCCAAGTACAAGGACGGCGTGCTCCAAATCACCGTCCAGCGGCGCGAGTCGGCGCGGCCGCGGCAGATTGCAGTCAATTGAACGTAAGGAGGCGATCATGGCTGAAAGACAAGACGTCGCGACCCGCGAGCGGACTGAGGCTCAGGCGAAAACGCGCGAGGAAGAGCTGGCCCTCGCGCCGCCGGTCGACATCTTCGAGGACGTGCACGGCCTTACTGTCAAGGCCGAGATGCCCGGGGTGTCGAAAGAACGGCTTAACGTTCAAGCTGACCGGAATAGCCTAGTCATCGAGGGCGAAATGGTGATCGACATGCCGGCGAGCATGGAGGCGCTCTATGCCGATGTGCGGTCGACTCGCTATCGGCGCAGCTTCGTTCTCTCCGGGGAACTCGAAACCGACCGGATCGAAGCAAACCTCAAGGACGGTGTACTCACGGTACGCATTCCGAAACGGGCCGAGTTCCGGCCGCGCAAGATCGAGGTGCGCGCGGCTTGACCTCGTTGTGTCCGGCCGGCCGTGCAAAACGACCGGCCGGACCTTGCAGCTTAGCTGCTAGCGGGCGACGTCGGGCTTGGCGCTTTGGCTGCGGACGCCGAACTCTTTGGCTGGCCTGCGGCGCCTGCGCAGCGCAAGGATGCCAACTGGAGCCAACCCATGAGCAAGAAAGACGACTATTTCGCGAAGATGGATTCGCAAATCAAGAAATGGGATGCTGAGGTCGACAAGCTGAGAGCCAGGAGCGAGCAAATGGGCGCTGAGGCGCGTGCTAAATTCGCGGAACAGCTCAGGACGATGCGCGCCACCCGCGATGCCGCATTCAAGAAACTGGAGGAACTGCACGGCTCCAGCGAATCGGCGTGGCGACATTTGGAGGCTGGTGTAGACACGGCATGGGCCTCGATGAAGAGTGCCTTGGAAAAGGCTTCCGCCAAGTTCAAGAAGTAGCGCGCGGCAGGGCGTCGCGCAAGCCGCATCGCCGCTGCTGTTCGGGCTGCTGATGGATCGTCTTGGGGTTGGTTCACTCGCAGTGACATCGGGAATGCTCGCCGTCGCGCCGGTGTCGCTGATCATCCTCGGCCGCCTAGCGGGTAAGACCGCGGCGCAGTAACGTAGCGGCAACGTTCATTGAGCCTGCGAGGAGCCATAGCGAATCTAGGGCCTGGGGAAACGCTACAGATCGCTCGCAGCAATTATGCATCCCAGAGCGAACTGCAATAGAAGGGGCGAGAAATCAATTGCGAACTACGCGAGATATAGCATTTGGCTTGTTATTGAATTACGTCGCTGCGCGAAATGCAACGCGACAAGCGACCATCCAAATACCGAGTCCCGCGCTTCAAGCTGAAACGACGGGTCCTGCGCGGTCGAACGGCGCACCGAGGCACACGAAATCCTTGCCGGACTTTTGCCGAAGTCAGTTATGCACTGTTGTGCACGGTCATGCAGTTTGCGGTAATTGAACCAGTACCCAGTTTGCAACGGACGTGACCGCAAACGGTCCGGCTTGGTACAATCAACAAGTCAATGTTCTGCTCGGGAAGTCCACCGGTCCAGTGTGCCACTTTTGTGCCACTACACTGGACCGGAACGAACGCTACTGGACAAGTTCTTACAGAGGGCGGTCAGGCAAATAGTTGATAAAGAACGTCTAATTTCGAGCTTGTCTGCCTTCTAAGCCGGCGGTAACAGGTTCGAATCCTGTCGGGCGCGCCACAACCGCCCGACAGGTCAAGAACCTATCGAAACCGTCAAGGACCGCGGATTGCACGATCAGAGGGGTACTTGGCATAGCCGCGTCGAGCAACTCATCTCACAATTGAGCACCCTTCTATGAGAACTCTGGTGGCGACGGTCTTCTTAGCATTCGCGTTACCTTCGGCCTGGGGCGCGATCTATAACTATGGGGGACTGCCATACTCCACCGAGATCGCGTATTTGCAGAACTACACACCGCCATGCGTGACGGGAAACTGCGCAAACTACACGAGCAACATGCAGGTTACCGGCTACATCAATACAGCCGCGCCCATTCCGTGATGTAACGATACGCATCTTGAAGGTCCCACTGGCCGACTCCACCGATATTGCCGGAGCTCGCGTCATTGCGCGGTATGGTCGTGGAATACAACCCAAATGTGGGAAGGACGCGGGCCTTGACGTTCTCCCAGTGGAAATCGCCTCCGATACTGACCTGAGTTAACTGAACTTCGCCTGATCGAAACACCTCGCTCGACCCGTCGATCGTGTGATCCACCGGGTGGTGATTTTGGAAAAATAAGGCCGCGTCCATGCGGATGTCCGGCGTAAAGAAGTTGGTGTCGAACGCCGGTGCATGGTTGCGGGGACTGCCGTTCAGCCAGGTGAAATCTCCGAAAGCAAACGGGGTATCGTTATCGGGTACGGGGGCAGGCGGCGGCGCCTGGAGGGCCAGGGGTATGGTCGGTGTGGGTGCTGGCGCTGCCGCAGGAGCCGGACTCGGGGTGGAACTGGCGATCACCGGGGCTGCAGTGATCCCTGGCGCATTCATCACGATGTCATGCCGAGAGGCCTTGCTCGCGTCGACTTGAACCAGTAGAACCTCCGCGTCCGGATAGCCATCTACGTGTGAACTAATAGACCACTTGCCGGGCGGCAGGTCGGAAAACGAATAGCTGCCGTCGTTTCCTGACAGCATCGCGCGGAAGCTTCCCCCATCCTCTCGCACAGCCGTCACGGTCGCTCGTGGCACAGGTAAGTTATCCTTATTGAGCACGATCCCTATGATCGCTCCGGTGGTGGCTTGTGGTCTGCCGAGGGCTGGACCATCGTTGCCCATCGCTATCGATGAAGTCATTGCCAGCATGCCGATAACGGCAGCGGATTTGGCAGCGCACGCGGCAACAGCGAGGGTCGAGGTCATTAAATTGAGTTTCATTTTTTTCTCACCGTTCCTTCTGCCTCGTCTGGCCCCGGAAGCTGATATGCAGCGCAAAGTCGGCTTATAGAGTGCTATTCGTAAATACGGTGAATAACTTCTATGGCCGGATGTAAAGCAAACGTAAAAAAAACGATCGAGACGTCAGGAACTAGCTGAACGCTAATGGCTGAGCGCGCCGCGCGACGATCCCCGTCCTCACCCACACACCTCGCACGTGGGCCTCGGCGATACGCTCGCGACCTTCGCAGAGTTGCAGAGTTGCGAAGACGCCGGTGCGCGCTTCGTACAGCGGTACTCGGCGCCGGCGTCATGCGCGCTCAGATATCGGCAGCAGCATTCTGCTCTGCCTCAGGTTCGACAACAGGTGGCGCGTCGGTAGGAAAGTGTGAACAACAGGCCAGGCAATGATAAATGAGGCGTGATCCGCTACGCGGCTCTTGTTTGCCTACGCCGCGCCTGCGATGGCATAATTGCAAACGCCCCAAGTCGCGACTTTCGGACGTACTGGCTGTTGATCGCTTTTGCGATGGCAGAGGCTCCGCGATAGTGGGTCGCTTTGCGACGCGACTCGGCAGGCGGCAACGACGGTGGCTGTAGCTCAGCTGGTAGAGTCCCGGATTGTGATTCCGGTTGTCGTGGGTTCGAATCCCATCAGCCACCCCAATTCTTATAGGCACTTAGCGTAGTTTACGGCTAGGTGCTTTTTGCTTCATGGGACACTGGCGGGACACTGCCAGAAAGAAGCCAGCGACATCCACGTCCTAACCGACCGCGTTGCGTCGGTCCGCGAATCCGCGTACCGCTCTCTTGTTTGGCGCGCATCCATCCTGTGGATAAGCGTCTTGTTTCGGGGCTTGGTGTCCCGTAGTTGTCCCTTCGTGGCGGGACAAGCGAAGTTACTTACATAAAAACAATACTATACGCCTCTACACGCGGCGATTAGTAATCCGGTATTGTCGTTCCTTCCTGCTTGTTCTAGACTGTTTCTGTTAGCTCTCGACCCACAGGAGCAAGCAGCATGGCGACCATCGAAAAGCGGACGACGAGCGACGGCACAACCTATCGGGTGAAGGTCCGCATCAAAGGGTTCGCGCCAGAGTCAGCAACGTTCGAGCGTCTGACCGACGCGAAGGACTGGGGTAAGCGCATAGAAGCCGATATGAAGTCCGGTCGCCATTTCGGACAGAGCAAGCGCCACACGTTCAATGAACTTGCCGACCAGTATCAACCGCACGCGAAGGATATCGTGCGCCTCGAATATTGGCGTAGGGTGTTTGGCTCCGACACGCTCGACACAATCACTGCGGCGCGCATCTCAAAAGAACGCGACAAATTATTGAGCGAGGAAACACAGAACTTCGCCACCCCTTCGACCGGCGACGTCGAGAAGGACGCCAAACGTTTGAGGGCAAGGCGCAGGGGCTCCACGGTCAACCGTTACCTCGCAGCCTTGTCCGTTTGCCTCTCCTACGGCGTGAGGTCCCTCCAGTGGCTGGAACGCAATCCTTGTGAGCGCATCACGAAACCCTCCGAGAGCGCAGGCCGCGTGCGCTTTCTCTCGGATGTCGAGCGCGTGCGGCTGCTCAGGGCGTGCCGCAATTCCAGCAACACTGACCTGTATCTGGCCGTGGTGTTGTCCCTAACAACTGGTGGGCGTCAATCGGAAATCATGATGCTGCGCTGGAGCCAAGTAGATTTCCGTCGGCGCGTTATCACGTTGCACGAAACCAAGAACGGCGAGCGCCGCGCGTTGCCGTTAGTTGGCGAAGCCTTCACGCTCTTGAAGGCGCGCGCCAAAGTAAGAAACCTGAGCGATGACCGGATATTCCCGCCGAAGGCACGAGCAGAGAAAGCAAAGTGCATTGACCTTAATGCGCCGTGGGTATCGGCAAGGCAGACTGCCGGATTGACTGATTTCCGCTGGCACGACCTGCGCCACACGGCCGCGTCATACCTTGCTATGAACGGTGTCTCTCTGCTGGAAATCGCCAAGGTACTGGGACATCGGACCGCACAAATGGTAGCGCGATATTCGCACCTGTCCAATGAGCACATCGTGGCGACCGGCGAGAAGTTGGCCGCTCGACTCGGGGTTGGGAAATAAGTATGCCGGTCCGCGAAATACCGCGTTGTGTCGCCGCCGCCTACGAGCAATTCACTAGAGGTGAATCAGTACTAAATTTGGAGCACCCACAGCCCACGCTTGACCTAGAACGGACGTATTCGCTCGAAACCACGTCGTTGGGGATCAACTCGGCCAACAAAAGCATGCTGCTCTTCCTCGCGGCGCGTGACACACGGGAACAGAAGGACCGCGCTTACGCGATCTGGCAGGACGTTAAGAAACTTACTGGCGACGGGAACGAATACGAATACCAAGCCGCAACGTTATTGCGTCATGCGCTAGACCCGCCAAACTTCCAAGCCTACACACGCTCGCAGTTGAAGGCTCTCGACGACAACGTGGCACGAGCAGCGATTAACCTGTCTAAGGCGCTCAGACCTCATCCCGACTTCCGTAGGGAATCGTCGGTAATCAATTGGCCGGAAGATGATGCTGAGCGGATTGCAATGGTTATGAAAGGTCTGGAGCCTCAGGCTGAGCTGCATTCGCTGGAGAAGAAGAACGGCGCGCCGATCTTTCGCCGATTGCCCATGAGGAAGCTATGGACGCACTTTCCTTCGCAACAGAACTCCCTCTTTTCTCTGGTCGCCGCAATAGTGCCAACGATGGAAGAGATGCTCGACGTTCTTGCGCGGCGCGCACAGGACTTGTCATCAAAGCGGTTCAAGGCCAAGAAGGGATGGCAAGCCACGGGCGAAGCTAACGACGCCTATTACATTCGGCACCTTCTCGCTCAGATGATATTTCGCAATCCAACTGCGACTGCGCACCAAGTAGCTAAGATTATCTCGCCTATTGTTGATAAGGGGCTCGGCGTCAAGATGGGGCACTGGCAGCGTACCTTCGAGAGATGCAAGAAGGCGGCGAAGAGAATACAGACCGAAATTGAATCGGACCCGCAGCTTCAACATGTGGCTATGCTGAACAATCCACACAGCCCATATTGGGCGAAAATAAGCCTGCCCGGACTCGGTTCTCGGGATTCCTCTACAAGCGCACCTGCAAAGCGTTAGGTTCTACCCATTCGCACGGTACGGCGCCGTGCAAACCCTCTGGCTTTCAGAAGCGCGGATGTGAGTTGCTTGCTCGCGCGAATTTGCGCGGGAAAATAAGTCTGTTCTAGCCGGGGCTTTGTTCCCAAAAACTAACTACAAGCGCCACTACATTACTAATGGGGAAGTAGAAGCCCCATTGGATAGGAGTGGCGCACGATGCTCAGGCCTCCAGAAGTTCAAACGCGAGTCGGTTGCTCGCGCGAATTTGCGCGGGAAAATAAGTCTGTTCCAACCGGGGCTTTCTTCCCGAAACTCGACGGGCGGCGCACCTACAATGGGCTCATGTACCCATTGAAACAGAACGACGCCGCGCAGGCCCTCAGACTTCAGCGTGTCAGTCTCTTGCGCTGCTCTATCGTATGAAACTCTACACAGTAGCGCAGTTCCCCGACGCGCACCCGGCATTCACCGAGGCGGCGCTCCGCAACCTGATCTTCAAGGCGGAGCGTCGGCAATCATCCAGAGGTGAGATTCCGGGGAATGGCCTGATTGAGGCGGGCGCGATAGTCCGCCTCGGACGCAAGGTGCTGATTGACGAAGATCGCTTCTTCGACTGGGTGCGCCAGCAGAATGGGAGGCGGACATGAGCACCGATTCCATCCTGTCGCGCTTCGACCGCGTGCGACAAACCGGCGCCGATCAGCGCGTCCGCGACGTTGCGGACATGCCTGCCATCCGCGACGCCACCAAGGCGCCCTTCTGCCCCCGGCGTAGGTACTTGCTCGCACGCCTCGCGCGAGGCACTGGTTGGCTTGTCTGCGTGTTGGTGGCGTTGATGATGCTGCCCGCTATCGCGGTCGTTGTCCTGATTGGCTGCTTGGTCGTATTCGCCCGGACCTCCTATGGCAGCGATGACGGGACGCGGAGATGATCGCCAATTCCCTGCTGTCGCGCCTTGAAAGCGTGCGTCAAACTGGAGCCGACCGCTGGCTTGCGTGCTGCCCCGCACACAACGACAAGCGGCCGTCGCTCTCCATTCGGGAGATTGAGGACCGCGTACTCGTGCATTGTTGGGCCGGTTGCCCGGTCGAGGATGTAATCGGAGCCGTTGGCCTGACCTTCGACGCCCTCTATCCCGCGCGCATGGCCCATCGCTGCAAGCCCGAGCGGAGGGCGTTCCCTGCCGCCGACGTGCTGCGCGCCCTAGAGCGCGAAGTGTTGATTGCTGCCGTCGCAGCGTCAACCCTCGGCAATGGCGGCGAACTGAGCGACACAGACCGTGCTCGCCTGTTGCTCGCGTCCACACGGATTTCGGCAGCGGTATCGGAGTCCGCCCATGCGTGACCAAGATGGAAGCATCGCACGCGGGACGGAGTATCTCGACAAGGTTGCAGCAGGTCTAACTGAGAAGGGAGTACATCATGACAACGGGAGAGCAGGCGTGAGCATTTGCAAAGAGAACGCCCCCGCCGTTACGAGCGGCGAGGGCGCGATACCCAACTACACAGAGACTGCGGGGAAATTGTGCCACGCCGGCGGAATTTCGCAAGGGGAGAACAACGACGCGCCGGGTAATCCGGTCGGCCGGCGCATTGTCGAGTTGATCGCAGGCGACAAAGTGGTGCCGCAGTCCATCCAGTGGCTCTGGAACGGCTACTTGGCGGCGGGCAAGTTGCACATCGTCGCGGGCGCGCCCGGGACAGGCAAGACCACGCTCGCGCTCGCTTTGGCGGCGACCTTGACCAAGGGCGGCTGTTGGCCTGACGGCACGGCCGCTCCCACAGGCGACGTCATTATCTGGAGCGGCGAGGACTCGATCAACGACACGCTCGTGCCTCGCCTGCTCGCTGCTGGGGCCGACATGAGGCGCGTACATTTCGTGCACGGCACCGTTAGCGGCGCTATGCGGCGGCCCTTCGATCCGGCCACTGACTTTGCGACGTTGGCGCAGGCAGCCGGGAACTTGCCCGACCTGCGGTTGATGGTCGTGGACCCGATTGTGAGCGCAGTCGCCGCCGACAGCCACAAGAACTCTGAGACGCGCAGGGCTTTACAGCCGCTGGTGGATTTCGCAGAGGCGAGTGAGTGCGCGTTGATCGGCGTGACCCACTTCACGAAAGCAACCCAAGGGAAAGACCCGTTGGAGCGGGTAATCGGCTCGCTGGCGTTCGGCGCGATGGCGCGCGTTGTCTTGGCGACAGCGAACCGCAGAGAGCACGCCGGCGGTGGCCGGGTTCTGGTCCGTGCCAAGTCCAACATCGGCCCCGACGGCGGAGGCTTCCGCTACGAGCTGCGGCAAGTAGAGCTGCCCGGCGAGCACAGCGAAATCGTCGCCTCCCGCGTGGAGTGGTGCGGTCCGGTCGACGGGACAGCCCGAGCCGTCCTCGCGGATGCCGAGCACGCCCCCGATCCCGACGAGAAGTCCGAGGTGCAGAACGCCAGCGACTGGCTGCGCGACCAGATCGAGGAGGCGGGCGGCCAGATGGCGAAGACCGAAGTCATCCTGAGAGCCAAGTCTGCGGGGTACTCCGAGCGCACGATCTACCGGGCGAGGCGGCTCGCCGGCGTTGAGGTTAAGCAATCGGGCTTCGGGCCGGCGAAGCAGAGCACATGGGAGCTGACCGTGCGTCCAACCGTGTCAATCGTGCCAGACAAAGCTGTTGGCACGAATGGCAATGTTGGCACGCATGGCGAGCCGGTTGCGCAGGAGAACGCATGAGCGGCTCCCCGCAGCCCGTAAGCCCGTTGCCGCACGCCGCGACCGCGCTGGTCGCCGGTTCGCCCCCTACCGAGGAGATAGTCGTGGAGGGCTTTCGCCCGCTGCTGCCGGAGGGCATTTGGCTTGAGGCAAAGCTGACTGGGCACGACACCGCGTTCATCTTCAACGCACCCAAAGTGATCCTGCAATTCTCCATTGTCCAGCCGGGGGAGTACTTTGGTGTGACGCTCTTCCGAGCCTTTCGCGTGAAACGGCTGATCGGCCGCACGGGACCGAACGGCCGGTTTGTACTGGGCGCCCGCAGCGACCTCTACACCGAGCTGGTCAAGCTGCTCGACATAAAGGTTCGCGCCGACCGCGCCTCCCTGCGAGCACTCAAGCAAATGCTCTTCCGCGTGAAGACGCGCACGGTGCGTAAGAACCATGAGCAAAAGGCCACGCCGGAAGTTCTCTGCTACACGACCATCGACGAAATCGTTCGGGGTGAGTAGCTATGTGGAACAACCAGCAAGACCTTCACCATTACCAGCAGCATTACCAGCACCAGTACCCGCACCTGCACCTGTACCCGCCTCGAAACAGTGTGAAGGCACGCCAGGCGCGGGTTTCCAGAAGGGTGCGTGGCAACAGGATTTGGCTAGGGGCTTCGGCAACGCCAAATGTTCGACTGACTGATCGCCGCCGGGGGCTTCGGCCCCCGGTCCCCGAATGTCAGACCGCAGCCGGGACGGCTTCCCGGTACATGCAGTACATCTAATGGAAGGATAGTAGAAATGGCAACCGACGTTAAATCTCCGAAGAAGATCATTCAGTCAACACCAACGGCTCCTCAGCGGCGCTACGTGTCCGCTAGGGGCGCCCTGTTGCCTCGGCTCATTGGGCCGCGCTTGCCGCTGGAGAGCTATGAAACCCGTGACGGCACGGCAGCGGCGCTTGTCCCGAAGACGTTCGGGATAGGCGGGCGGGAGTTGGACCGTATCCCGTATGGCAACGAGGCGGATGATTGGGCGGACGACTTCCCAGTGTGCCCTGATTGCGGGGTCAAGAAGGGTCGATTACACCGGCAATGCTGCGACATCGAAGAATGTCCGGCCTGCGGTGGCCAGCACATCAGTTGCGACTGTGAATATGACGAAGATGATTATTACGATGACGGTAACGGCGGGCAATCCGTCCACTAACAGGTCGGTCAGCCCGGATTCCCCCTCGGCGGAGCCCAACGCTGCCGCTGCGGGGGGCTGACCGAGGGCCGCTCGCTAAAACTCTTGAAGTAAGCCCGTCCAGAAAGGAGATGTAGGTATGGACTATCTAGCGCCGTTGAACGCAGAGCAGCGCCTCGCCGTCGAGTACGGTACTGGTGCGGCCAATCAAACTGAGGTTGGGCCGCTGCTCGTCATTGCGGGTGCTGGTTCAGGCAAAACCAACACACTTGCTTACCGCGTCGCGCATCTGGTGTTCACTGGCGCGGACCCGCAGCGCATCCTGCTGCTCACGTTCACCCGCCGGGCGGCAGAGGAGATGGGGCGTCGAGCGGGTCAGATTCTGCGCCGCGTTCTTGGCAATGGCGCAGGGCAAGGGAAGGTCACTCTGCCCTGGGCCGGGACTTTTCACAGCGTGGGCGCCCGGCTGCTCCGCGAATATGCCGAACGTATTGGACTGCACGAGACCTTCACCATTCACGACCGCGGGGACGCTGAAGATCTGCTCGACATCGCACGGCATGACCTTGGCTTGTCGAAGACGGAGAAGCGGTTTCCGAGCAAAGCTACTTGTATTGCTATCTATTCCCGCACCGTCAACAGCGGAGCGTCGCTCAGTGAGGTGCTCAAGAGCACGTTCCCTCGGTTTGTCCACTGGGAGCCCGAACTCAAGAGGCTCTTTGACGCCTACGTAGGCGAGAAGCAGTCGCAGAATGCGCTCGATTACGACGACCTGCTGCTGTACTGGTCGCAGATGGTCGCGGAGCCGGACTTGGCTCGGGAGATCGGGGGCCGGTTCGACCACATCCTGGTCGATGAGTATCAGGACACCAATCGGCTCCAGGCGTCGATTCTTCTCGGCATGAAGCCGGACGGTCAAGGTTTGAGCGTTGTCGGCGATGACGCACAGGCCATTTATTCGTTTCGGGCGGCGACCGTCCGCAACATCCTCGATTTCCCGAAGCAGTTCGAGCCACCGGCACACGTCGTGACCCTCGAACGCAACTACCGCTCGACACAGCCCATCCTCGATGCCTCAAACGCCGTCATTGGCCTTGCGGCCGAGCGCTATACCAAGGACCTCTGGACGGAACGCCTTTCGGCAGAGAAGCCGAAGCTGGTCACGGTCCGCGACGAAGCCGACGAGGCACGATGCGTGGCCGAGAGGGTCTTGGAGTATCGGGAGGCCGGCATGGAGCTGAAGTCGCAGGCAGTCCTGTTTCGCAGCTCAAGCCACAGCGCCCAGCTCGAGATCGAGTTGACCCGGCGCGGGATCCCGTTTGTGAAATACGGGGGCCTCAAGTTCCTGGAAGCCGCGCACATCAAGGACGTGTTGAGCATTCTCCGGTGGGCGGAGAACCCGCGCAGCCGCCTGTCAGGTTTTCGGGCAGTAAAACTGCTCCCTGGAGTCGGACCGGCCACGGCTGGCAAGCTGCTCGACGCCATGGGCAGTGCGCCGGACCCGGTGTCCGTGATGCAGGCGTTCAATATGCCGCCTGCCGCTGCCCTAGATTGGACGTCCTTTCTTGGCGTGTTCGGATCGCTTCGCCAGGGGAAGTCCACTTGGCCCGCCGAGT
Organism: uncultured beta proteobacterium; assembly: GCA_963711235.1. Classification (GTDB taxonomy): domain Bacteria; phylum Pseudomonadota; class Gammaproteobacteria; order Burkholderiales; family Casimicrobiaceae; genus PALSA-1003. The sequence continues at coordinate 20,798 of CAVQDI010000003.1, forward strand.
TGGACGTGGTCACCCGCTGGTACGAGCCACATCTGGAGCGCATCTACGAGGACGCCTACGTACGCCAAGGTGACCTCGTACAGTTGCAGCAGATTGCCACAACCTACCCATCACGCGAGCGCTTCTTGACCGAGGTCACCCTGGATCCGCCGTCGGCCACCAGCGATGAGGCGGGCGCGCCAAGCCGCGACGATGACTACCTGATCCTGTCGACCATTCACTCCGCCAAGGGCCAGGAATGGAAGGTTGTGCAGATCCTCAACGTCGTAGATGGCTGCATCCCATCAGACATGAGCACCGGGTCTACTGAGGAGATTGAAGAGGAACGGCGGCTGCTGTACGTAGCGATGACGCGAGCGAAGGACCACCTGCGCCTCTTAGTCCCGCAACGCTTCTATTCGCACCAGCAGGCAAGAACTGGCGACCGGCACGTCTACGGGGCGCTGAGCCGCTTCGTCCCAAGCCACTTCTTTCACCACTTCGAGTGTTGCGCATGGCCTGTTGCTGACGCGACCGAAGCCCACGCCAAGCCAATGCCTGGCTCACCCGCGAAGGTCGATATTGCAGCGCGTGCTCGTGCGCTATGGGGCTGATTACTGAAGAGCCACTGGCTTCGACTCGCAGCCTGTCTTGCTGCCGCGAGTGCCGCAATGCCCGCGACATAACCAAGGAGTCGAAATGAGTCCCAGCATACCAATGTCAAGGTTCAGGGAAGAGGACCCTCTGGAGCCATTGTCGCCCCCCGAGCCAGAGGCGGAGCCATTCGATTTTCAGACGGACGAGGAAGCGGTGCCTGTCGAGGGCTTGCAGTCGCAGTTGAGGGCACAGCTCGAAGACTCCTCTTCGCCGCCTCCGGGCCCGGTCGACGCTGGTGGCGCCGCGCAGGTGCCCAGCTCAAACGAGGACAAGGCGCTAAGCGCGAAGCCTTCGCTGAGCGTGCCATACAGAGGTGGCGGAACGACAGCGCTGCCCCCTCTCCAGCCCTGCCCGTTCTGCGGGGAGGCCTTGGTCCAGAACGGCGATGACAACGGCGGGTGGTACGGGCATCGCAACGAGGCGGGCGAGTGCTGGGCCTCCACCGCCCAAATCCGTGACGAGGTGGTTGCCAGACGCTGGAATAAGAGGTCCGGGGAGTCCCTGCCCGCGCCCAAGGGCCTGAAACCGAAGCAACTCGCCTTCATCGACGAGTTTCTGAAGAATGGCCGGAACGCCACGAAGGCGTACATCGCAGCCGGCTACAACGCTCGGGGTGCGGACGCCAACGCCGCCAGATTGATGGGAAATGATAGGGTGTGCGCCGAGATAAGCCGCCGAACGGCGGAGTGCTCCTTGGCGGCTAACATCATGCATGCTGAGTTGCTGTGGTTGCTCACGCGGGCCCTCAACGCAGACATCTGCGGTGTCTTTGACGAGCACGGCAATATCCTGCCACCGGGGAAATGGCCCGACGACGTAGCCATGCGGGTGACTAGCTACGACCCCGGGTCGCCTAGGCGTGGCAGCAAGGTCAGCTTCAACTCCGGCGTTGATATTTTGTTCCGGCTGCTGGACGAACTCACTCCGGCGGAGGAGAGGCTGGCGCGACAAAGGCAAAGGCGTGGACACTCGTCCGCGCGGCGCGCGAAGAGACGCACCGGCAACGTCACGTTCACTGGCCGCCTTCCCAACCGTGATCAGGCCAAGGATTCCGGCGAGCGCCCCGGCGACATGGCTGCCCTGCCCAAGGACACGTCCCCGGCTGAGTAAGGGACTCCGGTCCTACCGGAAGGGGCAGAGAGGACGCCAATCGTGCCAATCCTGCCAAACAAAGTTGTTGGCACACATGGCATGAATGACGATGTTGGCACGCAGGATGGCTGAGAGGCTCCAAGCAGGCCAAGCGCCTGAACGGTGGGCCGTCAAATCACCGCCAGCAAGGGGTCCAGGTGAGCACGGGAGGCGCGGCGGCGCTACTCGGCAGCGCGAACCCGGTGACGGTCACAGTGACGTCTCTGGCCGCCCGCGTCGCTAGAAGAACCACCCTAGATCAGCACTGCTTTGCCCGCGCCTTTTTTGGTGAAGGCGGCCGGCGCCACCAATGGAAGCCGAGATTCACTTCGTCGAACCGCCGGTTGCCGGGTTTGCTGACCGACGCCGGAAGGTATGGCTCGAATGCGATGGCGAGCCGTATGACTTTCGGAGCGTGGAGGTCGTGGGAACGCGCTTCCTGGAGCACCAGTCACTATTGTTTGGCTGAAGCAACCACGCAGCAGGCGATTAGAACGCCCGCGGTAGAGTCGGGACCTGCGCCCGCTCCTGCCCCTCCTCGCCGCTCCTATGCCTGTTGCCGCCTACCGCCCGAAGCGGGCGGGCGCTCTCCTGATGCTCCAGATCAAAGTGTCAGAGAATCTTACAACTTGAAAACTACAGACGAGGGTGCAGAGCGCAGCCTGATGATTGCACGCACCTTTCATTAGCAGGCTCGATTCGTGCTGGGTTTAAATCCGTCTTTGACTGGCCCGTTCCCGTGAGCGACCGGGGGCCGTTTCAAGTGGTGGGATCACCACCGTGCGGACGGCTTGCTGTGCTCCTCTCACTCGCCCGACCCTCCCTCTCATTGATACGGACCCGGCTCTTGCCGGGAGTGACGATTGCGGCATGAGGAGCTGCGTGGCCCAAGAGCCGTCCACGCCGAATTGCCCCGAGCAATTGTTTTGATGTTTCGAAGGAGGGAAAAAATGCGCTGCCGTCAGTCGTTTCTTTGTACACTTTCCGCACTTTTGGTCGCTCTTTCGGTTTACACCACAGCCCAGGCAGCCTTGGTGATCACGCCTAGTGGCGCGGCCCTCGGCTTCTCGTTGAGCACCTTTTACAGCGGCGACCCGAGTCCGTATTACGGCTTGCTGGACGTCACTACCACGGCAAGTGGCCAGGTCATTGCGACCAGCTATGCCCGCAGTCAGTTGTCCCTTCTTTCGGACGTTGACGGTCAAACTCCTGCGTCAATTCTTTTGACGGCGTCCGTACCCGGGCCAGCCTATTCGGTCGCCACGGTTGGCGGCAATACGTACTATTCTTCCCCCAACGGGACCTACTACAAGGTCAACACAACCACCCTGGCCCTGACGCCGCTGAGCCTGAATACGCCGGTGCTCGCGTACCTTGGCTTGTGGGCTGACCAGGTCACCGGCGATCTCATTTCCTCGTCGTACAGCGGCCTAGTCGACATCAACCCGCTCACGGGCAACGTACACTTCATTACGACGACGTCGGGCTTCGACGGCGTGACGGTGTCGCCAAATGGGATGACGGCTTATGGCGAGTTGAGCGGTGACATCTTCGCTTACGACATCGCTTCGGGAACGCTTCTCGATATCTATTCCGGAAATGGCCATGGTCCCGATGGCACCGGTGTGGTCAGTGGCGGCCCCCTTAGCGGTGATATCGTCGTCAACAACAACGACGGCACAGTGGGTCTGATCGACTACGCGAGCGGCCTCGAAACCATCATCGCGACCGGAGGAGCGCGGGGCGATTTCGTCGGACCTGACCTGACCAACGGCACCCTGTTTCTCGCCAGCGCGGACCAGATCGAGCGCCTTTCTTGTGGACCGAATTGCAGCATCGGGGGTGGTGGTGTTCCGGAACCCGCCACCCTCGCACTACTTGCCGCTGGCCTCGCCGGTCTCGGCTTCTCGCGCCGCAAGCAGTAACCGTTCCGCGCCAACGTAGGCCCCGCTCCGGCGGGGTTTGTCGTTTGTGGCGTCCGGCTGTGTACGAGAGGGGCCGTCGCCAATGGCCGCCGGTCGGCCTGCCCGGTACACTTGGCGCGGGTCAAATCCGCCTTAAACGAGGGTTGGCACTGAGATGTCCGACTCCGCCCCACCGGAAGATGCATCTCCCGCTGAAGCGGTAGTGAAACCCGCTGCCGGTCGATGGGCGAGGCTTCGGGGACAGCTCAAACGCTTTCGCGGGCCTATCGCTGCTATTGCCGCCTTCGGTGCCGTCCTTAGCGGCTTCCTTGGTTATTGGAGCGCCTACCAGACAGTCCAGAAGGTCGTTGTTCCGCAGCCGGCCCCGGTAGTCGCTAATGCAGACGCAGGCCCCCTCTCGATTGTGGTGCTGCCGTTTACCAACCTCACCGGCGACCCGAGCCAGGCCTACGTTGCGGATGGACTGACCGCCAGTCTGACATCTGACTTATCCCGCATCCGGGGCGCATTCATCGTCGACGCCAAGAGCGCCTTCGCCTACAAGGACAAGCCGTTAACCGCGCAGCAGGTCGGCAGAGAACTTGGCGTGCACTTCGTGCTGCAAGGCAGTGTCCAGCGCGGCGCAACCAAGTTTCGCGTCAACGCCCAGCTCGCCGACGCGACCTCGAACGCGCAACTTTGGTCGGATACCTTCGAGGGCGACCCATCCGATTTATTCGCGCTGCAAGACCGGGTCACCACGCTTGTCGGTAACAGCATAGGACGCGAGATGGTCATCGCGGCGGCCCGCGAGAGCGAGACCCACAAGAGCAGCCCGAAGGTAGCCGACCTGATGCTACGTGCGAGAGCCCTTGGCCTGAAGCCTGCGTCCCTGAAGAACGAGCAGGAACAGGAGGGCTTGTACCGCCAAGCAGTGGCGCTGGAGCCGAACAACGCCGCCGCGATGGTCGGCTTGGCCCATTCGTTGGCAAGTCAAGCGGGTAACTTCAGTGCCCAACTGGATCAAAGCGTCCAAGAGAAGAAATGGACTGAAGGACGCGATCTCGCCTTGAGGGCCAAGGAACTCGATCCTGACAACCCCGATGTCTACCAGCTTATTGCAGCCTACGCTCGTGACGGGGGTGACTGGGATGGGGCTCGACGCGCTGCGGAGACTAGGCTTTCGCTTGACCCGAAGAACCCGAACGCGTACGCCAGTCTGGGATATGCGTTCATCGAAGAGGGGGAACCCAAAAGGGCAATCGAACTTCTCACCCGCGCCATCAATATGAATCCGAAGCACCCCACCGAGATAAATTTGTTTTGGATGGGTCATGCGTATTTCATGCTGGGTGATAACGATGCTGCGATAGAGTGGCTTCAGAAGTGCGTGGAAACCAATACGGGAGAGGACTGGGCATACGCGTTTCTGGCGATGGCATATGCACTTAAAGGGGAGGATGCCAAGGCGCGTGCAATGGCGGCCGAACTGCACCGAGTCGATCCCAACGAGACGTTATCTTGGTGGCGAAAACGAGTTGCGGGCAGCCATCCCGCATACAACGAATATTTTGAAAACAAGTTTGTTCCGGCGTGGCGCAAGGCAGGGTTGCCGGAGTAGGCACCGAGATGACCGACTCCGCGCCTCCGGAAGCGTCTCCCCCTGCGCCAGCAGCGACGCCCGCTGCCAGTCGATGGGCGAAGCTATGGGGACAGCTCAAGCGCTTTCGCGGGCCTATTGCTGCCATTGCCGCGTTCGGTGCCGTCCTGAGCGGCTTCCTCGGCTATTGGAGCGCCTACCAGACAGTCCAGAAGGTCGTTGTTCCGCAGCAAGCCACGGCAGTGGTTACAGCGGACGCCGGTCCGCTCTCGATTGTGGTGCTGCCGTTTACCAACCTGACCGGCGACCCGAACCAGGCCTACGTTGCCGATGGGCTGACTGCCGGGCTGACGGCTGACCTATCCCGCATACGGGACGCATTCATTGTCGATGCCAAGACCGCCTTCGCCTACAAGGACAAGCCGTTAACCGCGCAGCAGGTCGGCAAAGACCTCGGTGTGCACTTCGTATTGCAGGGCAGCGTTCAGCGCAGCGGGGCCAAGATTCGCATCAACGCTCAACTCGCGGAGGCCACTTCCAACGCGCAACTGTGGTCGGAGAGTTTTGAGGGCGACCAGTCCGACCTATTTGCGCTACAAGACCGGGTTACCACGCTTGTTGGCAACAGCATCGGACGCGCAATGGTCATTGTGGCGGCACGTGAGAGCGAAACCCGCACGAGCAGCCCGAAGGTAGCCGACTTAATGCTGCGTGCAAGCGCCTTGAACCTGAAGCCTGAATTGGAGAATAACGCGCAGCAAGTGCAAGACTTGTATCGTCGGGTGCTGGCGCTGGAGCCGAACAACGCCAACGCCATGGCCGGCCTGGCTTGGTCCCTCGCGAACGAAGCGGAGGGCGAAACGGATGAAAGCGTCCGAGAAAAGAAATCGGTCGAAGGGCGCGACCTCGCCTTGAGAGCCAAAGCACTCGATCCCGACAACCCCGTCGTCTACAGCGTCATTGCTAGCTATGGCTACCTTCATGATGACTGGGAGGGCGGTCTACGCGCGGCCGAGACCCGACTTTCGCTTCAGCCAAAGAACCCAAAGGCATACAACAACGTGGCGGGGCCGTCTTACTTGCTCGGGAACCCTCAACGGGCGATTGAACTTTTGACCAAAGCCCTCGATCTGGATCCGAAGCATCCGGACGAAGTCATTCTGATTAACATGGGTCGCGCCTATTTGATGCTTGGCGACAATGATGCTGCGATAGAGTGGTTTCTGAAGGCCGCAGAAAATGATCCGGCAAACGACTTTACCTACGCTTGTTTGGCGATGGCATACGCGCTCAAAGGGGACGATGCGAAGGCGCACGCGGCGGCGGCGGAAGTGCGCCGATTGGATCCCAAAGACACCTTAGCGACCTTGCGCAAACAAACTTCGTGGTATCCAGCCACGTACAAGGAACACATTGAAAAGACGCTTGTGCCCGCGTGGCGCAAGGCAGGGTTGCCGGAGTAGGTCAGAATCGTAAGCGCAGGAGCGCAGTGCGACGGGCAATCTACAACCGCCCGATCAAGCCAGTGGCTCTCAGGGAAGCCGGGCGGCAACGGCGTCGAGAGGCGCGAAGCTAATCTGCGTGGTGGATGTGCGTGGTTCGGGTCCTGCGCCGTCGACAAACCAAACCTGAAGCGGCCCGTCGCTGAGTCCGAGCGGCGCGGCGACATGTGCTTCCCGCACACCCTCGGGCAATATGATGCGCACAAGGCCCCCTAAAACAGGACGGCTTGCGAAGATCACGGCACCGGGAATGGCGCTCTCGATGATGACCTCGCTACCGCCGCGCCAAACAGTCACAGTAGCTGCGCCCGCATCCGCAGCTCCCCGCTCCTGTAGGAAGCGGAGAAACATCGTGTACAGCCCTGCCCTGTGGGCGTCGTCCCCTTTTATATCTATAAGCGCAGTACGCTCTTGCTCAAAGGCTTGGTCGAGGCTCCCCTCCCGGTACAGCACGTATGCGTACGTATCCCGATGGGCGCTGTTGTGCGGAGTCTCATCGACAATTCGCGCTGCCACGCGCTCGATCGCGGCAAGCTCGTCAGCGTCAGCAGATGGGTTGATTGCGAGCGTCCAAGCGACATCGTTCTGTGACTCTGCGGACATCCGTCGGTTGTCTAATGCCGCGTGCAGAAAGTCGGCTCGTGCGTTGCTTTTGGCCGAATTGAGCATTGCCTCGCCGAACGCTGAGACATATGCGAGGGCAAGCAGGGCACCAACCATTCCGACCACGATGGGTTTGCGTGCGCCTTCCAGGTCCTTAGGCACCAAAACGAGGGCGGCGGCGGCCCCGCCAACCAACCCACCGAGGTGTGCCAAGCCGTCAACCATAGGCAGTAAGCTGATCAAGCCATTGAGTCCGATAAGGAACGCCCAGCTGGACCAGCTGATAAGAAAGACGGCCGGCAATTCGCCGCGCGAGCGCAGGTTCATCACCAAAAGCGCCCCGATCATCCCGAATACCATCCCCGAGATACCCAGCGAATAGACGTGCGTCGATCCCAACGCCGACACGATGTTCGCGGTGATCCCGGCAACGAGCGAAATTACTAGCATTCGCGGGATGCCCACAAGGCGCTCCAACATCGAGCCAAGCACCACCAGTGCGATAGCGTTCAGGTAGAAATGCAGGAACGAGGCATGCAGGAAGTTGGCCGTAAGCAAGCGCCACCACTGGCCGTCCGCGACGAGGACCGGGGCGTTTCCTCCGAGCGAAAGCAGCACGGCGGGGTTCCCGAGGGCGCCCGATGCGGCCTCTACAACGAACGCAAAGCAAATGGCGACTACAAAAGCCCAAACAACGATTCGCCGTCGGCGCATGAGCTCGCGGCCGAACTGTTCGCGGCGCTCCATCGCTGCGACGAGCTCGGTGCCCCGCGGTAGAATCGCCAGGGCAGCGCGTACCGTATCGCGGAGGCGGTCCGCCACGCCCACATCAAAGACCGCCCACGGGAAGGGGAACAAACCCCGCTGAGTGCTGATAAGCAGCATGTGCGAACTGCCTTTGCCGCGCTCCTCGATGGAACGGACATCCTCAAGCGGCACCGAAACGAAATGCTCTTTTCGAATCCGCCGCAGCAGCCGCAGGTGGACCGCGTCGACGGTGACCGATAGGGTGGTCATCACCCGAACGAGCGCACGAACGGACGCAATGCCGAGAATGAGGCCCAATACCGCGCCCGCGGTAATGCACGTCCAGCGATAACCAACGGCCTCACCTACAAACGCACCGACGTATAGGCCAATGATCAGGTCAAGCACGACGATCAAGCAGATCTGAAAGCCTCGGCTCAGGCGCTGGCGAAATGGCAGCCGAATCAACGGGAACGTCGTCTCGCCCATACCGCGGTCGTTCATGCCGTAATCCTCGCCCTTGTAGGCTAGCCACCGCAAGTACAGGGTCAGCGAGCGCCACCGCTTTGGCTGGTCGCGCGCTGGTCGGCGCTTGTCAGTAGCGGAATGGAGGGGGCGAGCCACACAGACCAGCACTTCGCCGGAAAGTGCCCACCGTAGCCCCCAAGCCCAGCACCCGCACCGCCCCTACCCGCCGCTCCTGCGCCTGCCGACACGGTGGCCCCGGCTGTGCCGCCGTTCGCGGTGCCGAGGTGGGCGGCGTGGGTATCCCCCTCTGGCGGCGGCATGGCATGGCCACCGAATGATTGTCGACAGCCGCTCTCCGGGGCCGTCATCGACGCACTGCTCATTGGCACGCTGTCCCAGCGGTGGCGAAAACCTGCTGAGTGATCGGTTTGGTCTGTGTCACCGGGCCGGTTGTCGCATTCACCGTATACGAAAACGTGCCGCTGTTGCCATTGGTAAAACTGAACGTTGCTGTGCCTATCGGCGCTTCAGAAACGCTACCAGGTGGGAACGCCGCCTCAAAGGGCGGACCCATGGTCTGGTACAGCGCTCCCGTGTAAACACCTGGCGCGGTATTGTCGGCGGTCGCCGACAGCCACAGTGGCGATCCGTCGAAGTTGTACGTAAACCACGTGGCGAAGATGATGTTGCCCTGTTGGCTGAAATTGACACCCCACCCTGATTCCAGACCTGCGGGCGCCGCCCACCACAAACCGGAGACGTTAGTCGCCAACGCTAGATCGGGTTGTGCGTCCCACACACATGTCGGCAACGGTCCGAATGCCTGGTGTGTGATTGCCTTGGTCTGGCTAATGCCGTTGACGGTGTAAGCGAATGTCCCATCATTCCCGTCGCTGAACGTGAGCGTTCCGGTTCCGACTGGAGTTGCTGTCACCGCCGCTGGGTTAAAGGGGACGGCATTGAAGGCCGGACCGTTAGTTTGGTAAAGCGTCCCGGAGAAAGTGTTATCGGAAGTCTCGTTGGCAGTCATCGACAGCCACCACGCCGTGCCGGTCCGGTCATAGGTAAACCATGTAGCAAAGATGATGTTGCCCTGATGCTCGAAATTGATACCCCACCCCGACTCAGATCCCGCCGGACTGTTCCACCATAGCCCCGTGTAATTTGCGGAGGCGGTTGCACTCGACCCCGTGCCAGATACAGTGAACGATTGCGGACTCCCCACTCCATCGCTCACGATGGTTATTGTCTCGTTGCGCACACCTACCGCGTTCGGGAGGAATGAGAAGGTAACTTGGCAACTTCCACCAGCGGCAATCGTGCCGAGACAATTCGTTGTACCTGGAAACTCTCCTAGGTCGGTGCCGTTCACGCCGGAAACCGTAACGGGAGAGCCTCCGATATTGGTGATCGTGGCGGAAATTGGTCCGCTTTGCGTGCCGACCTGCTGCGCGGGGAATATGACTGGCGAAGGCATTTGCAGCTGGCCGGCCTGCGGTTGCGATGGGCCAATCGTGACTGGTGTCGAAGAACTTATCCCATCGCACGCACTGTAGCCACCATCGGTCTGTGCTGCTAAGTACTCCGTCAGCAGCAATGTAAAGTACCAAACACCATCTGGCGGCGGAGTGTATGGAATCTCGCCCGTGCTGACATTGTAATAAGACATATCCGGGGAAAGTCCACTCATAGTAGGCCCTACTGCTAGCTGATAGCCTGGTCCATCCAACGTAGGATAGGGTCCGGGAAACACCCATAATTCCAGCCGCAGCAAGTTAGTAAATCGGTAGGGATCAGTGTTATCAATTTGCTGGGCAGTAAGGATCACGGCGTTGCCAGCAATCGAGTAGGAGCCACCAACAAGGTGGACTGGACACGACTGTGCCTGCGCATCGCCGATAGCTAGTCCAAGTGATATGGCGGCGCATACAAGCAGACCGAGAAACCCGGTAGACCCTCTAAGTCTCATATTCATGGTTTGTTCTCCCTGTCCCGATTATTGCGGCCACGCGCTCCCGTACGGACGTGCAGCGTCGACCAGTGACAAAGCACGGCAGATTGCCGAGCCACTTGGTCACCGGAGAGGCGCGTTCAGGGAGCAGCAAGGCCTGTGCCCACCAGGCGCAGACTGTTCGCCGCACTACCGCTTGACCACCTGCGAGAGCGCGGCGCTGGCCGAGGCCGCGTTGTTGGCATCGCCGCCGTAATTGGCGACGACAGAGTGCGTCGCTACGGCGAGGTTGTTGGTGGTACAGGTCGCCTTGCCGCTCGATAGCGCCACCGCGGCACAGCCGGCAATGGAACTCCCGCCGTCGGTAAAGTTGACGCTGCCGGTGGGACTGGACCCGGCGACCGTGGCGGTGAAGGTCACGTTTTGGCGGCGCGTCGATGGATTGGCCGAGCTCGACAGCGTCGTGGTGGTCGGTGTGGCTGTCCCGGTCGCCGTCCACGCCTCGATTTCAACGATGCGCGCGTAGCTCGCGAGCGCGGCGGTGACGTTGACCCGGATCATGTCGGTGGTGAAGGCGGGGAAGCTCACCGGGCGTTTGACCAGGTTATTGCCGCTCACCGCCGCACCGAGGTTGACCCACGCCGAGCCGTTCCAGCCTTGCACCTGGAAGGCGGTCACACCGTAGAGCGTGAAGGTCAGGTTGGCCGGCGGATCAACCGGGTTGGTAAAGTTGTCCTGCAGCGTGTAGACGATAACCTGGCTGATGGTCTTCTGGCCGTTGAACGTGATCTGTACCCAGTCGGGGAAGGCGTTGGCGGTGGCGCTGTTCCAGCCGCCGCCATGACCCCAGTTGAGTCCGGTGCGATCGCTGTTGTTGACCGCCGAAACCGGGAACGAATACCCCGGATAGACGTAGGTGCTCGACGCCGAGGCAACGCCACCGTTGGCCGCCAGCGCCACGTTGACGCTCGCGGCGGAGTTGACCGTCTGCGAGAGCGCACTGCTCGTCGAAGGGACGTTCTTGGCATCGCCACCGTAGCTGGCGAGAATGCTATGAGGCCCCACGGCGAGACTCGACGTGCTGCATGCGGCGCTGCCGGCTGACAAAGCGACTGCGGCGCAACTGGAAATCGTCGTGCCATCGGCGGTAAAGGCCACACCGCCGGTCGGCACGTTGCCTGTTACCGTGGCGGTGAAGGTGACGCTGGTCCCGACCGTGGACGGATTGACCGAGCTCGTGAGCGTCGTGGTGCTCGTGGCCTCGTTGACGACCTGGGACAGCACGCCGCTGGTCGAAGCGGTGTTACCCGCGTCGCCGCCGTAGGCGGCAGCGATGCTGTGCGTTGTGGCGGTCAGCGCACTGGTGCTGCACGCCGCCGTCTTGCTGTTGCCGCTGCCGGTGAGTGCGACCGCGCCGCAGCCCAAGATCGAGCTGCCGCCGTCGGTGAAGTTGACGCTGCCGGTCGGATTACTGCCGGTGACTGTGGCGGTAAAGGTGACGCTGGTCCCGACCGTGGACGGATCCAGCGAACTCGCCAACGTCCCTATTGCCGACGGGCCCATCGGCGTCACACTGTTCGACGCAGAAGAAGGCGCGCTTGTACCGACGGCGTTTGTCGCCGTCACCATGAAGGTGTAGGTCGTGCCGTTGGTAAGACCGGTAACCACGTGCGTGGTCACGGTGGTGCCCGCATTGCTGTCGACACCTCCGGCGGGATTCGAGATTACCGCGTAACCAGTGATCGGCGAGCCGCCGTTCGATGCGGGCGCGGTAAACATCACCGTCGCCTGGGCATTGCCCGCGGTCGCGGTGGCGCCGGTGGGCGCACCTGGTACGGTCGCTGGGCCAATGAAGTTACCGAAGGCCACTGGATATGTTCCCACCGTCACGATCGCAACTACGCCGTTGGTGGCAGTATCGATCGCCGAGACGGTGTTGCTGCCTTGATTCGTCACATAGGCGAAGGTGCCTGCAGGGTTGACTGCGACACCCTGCGGGCTTGTTCCCACCGCCACGGTCGCAACTACGGTGTTGGTCGCAGTATCGATCACCGAGACGGTGTTGCTGACAGTGTTGGTTACGTAGGCGAAGGTGCCCGCTGGGTTGACTGCGACGGCCTGCGGGTCTGCTCCCACCGGCACAGTCGCGACCACGATGTTGGTGGAGGTATCGATCACCGAGACGGTGTTGCTATCAGTGTTCGTCACATAGGCGTAGGTGGCCGCCGGGTTGACCGCGACGCCGAACGAACCTGAACCTTCTCCCAGCGGCACGGTCTCGACCACCGTGTTGGTGGAGGTATCGATCACCGAGAAAGTGTTGTTACCCGCTACATAGGCGAAGGTGCCCGCCGGGTTGACCGCGACGCCGTACGGGTTTGTTCCCACCGGCACGGTCGCGACCACGGTGTTGGTGGCGGCATCGATCACCCAGACAGCGGGGTTGAGATAATCATTCGCCACATAAACGAAAGTGCCCGCAGGGTTGACCGCGACGCCGTACGGGTTGGTTCCCACCGTCACGGTCGCAACTACGGCGTTGGTGGCAGTATCGATCACGGAGACGGTGTTGCTGCCTTCACTCGCCACATAGACGAAGGTGCCCGCCGCGTTGACCGCGACGCCGTACGGACCTGGTCCCACCGGAACGGTCGCGACCACGGTGTTGGTGGCGGTATCGATCACCGAGACGGTCTTGTCGCCGCTGTTTGAGATATAGGCGAACGGGGCGGCGTGGGCGGCTCCCGTGGCGAACAATGCGCCGAGGATAAGCAGGCGAAGAAGAAAACTTACGAGGCGTAAATGGCGCATCACATCTCCTGATTGAGTGATCCCTTCGGCCAGCACCCCCCGCGTCGCTTTGTGACGAGCGGCGGCAGTTAGGGCGACTGACCTTGTATCAAGTCGCTACCTGAGGCAGTAACCGCAAGGGGTGTGCCAATGTCACGGCAAGGTCGAGGCCAACATGCCGGGTTGACGAAGACCCCGGTCGGTGCGAAGATTTCACCGCAACCGATGTTGGTTGCTGATGTTGAAGTAAGGTTGGACGTCGCATGTTGGCCCCGCTTGCCGCGACGAAAAACAACGAGCTAAACCGGGGCGTTGACCTTGGAGTCGACGATGGTCCGCAAACCCGCAGTACACGTACCCGAAGTTCTCGGTATTGATCTTGATTATCGGCCGCGCGACTACTTCTGGGCCGCCGATCTGAAAGTTCCACTGATTTCAAACATCGCTGGCGAGGCTCGGCGGAAGATGGTTCGCGCCATGTTGAACGGGGGCGAACCGATTCTTCGTGGTTTCGATGCCGAGGTCCTCGACGAAGCAACGCGGGCGATATGGGGCCGCTTCCACCCCACCAATATGGGTGGCGAGTACCTGTCGCCGCTCCGCAAGGGCGAGGTCGAAGTCGCGCGTATCTCGCTTGAATCGACAACGGCCGACCAGATAAGCATTCGCGCGCGTCGCTTGGTCGGACGGATAGGATACCGCGTTGTCGACGAGTACCCCGACGACTCGACGTACATCTGCCACCCAGCAAGTTCAGTCGCGCCGCTTTCGTTGCGAGACTTGATCGCGCTGATGGAGACAGCGAGTGAAGGCGGCAGCATCGTGCTTTCATTCCTCGGAATGAACTTGCGCGACTCGGACCCGGCGGAACTGGCGACGTTCATCACCGTTACCTCCGATTTCTACGCCGATCTTGGACGCTACTACCGCGCGCTGACCGATGCTTGGCTCGATCAGCAAGCGCGGGAGAGGTCTGATGAAAGTTGAACCCTCGAAACTGTCGCAGCTCGTGATCGCTTACCACGCGAGGTTCGGGCGACATGTCCCTGAGCCAACCTTGCGGCGAGTCGATGCCGGAGCCTTGGCGCAAATGCTTCAAGACTCGCTCGCCAGCGGTATCCCGCTCTCGGAGGCTGACTGGGGCTGGATCGTGCCGAGAGAGTATGGGCGCGGCTGCATCGTTCGCTTCGAGAGGGGGCCAGACGGCAGAAGGCGCAAATAGCGGGCGGGAGGGGGCCGTACGGATAACCCTGCCGGATTACGCAGCCCCGTAGCCCCGAGCGCGGACGCGCTGATAGCGCATACCGCAAACAGATGTTTCCCGTACGCGCCGAGTATCGATCATGAGACATGAACGAAGGAGCCTCTATGAAGACGCAGCGAGTCGCCCTCTACGCGCGCGTGTCGAACACGGTGCCAACGGTCAGACACGCTCTGCGGTTCAAGTTCGCTCCCGACGCTGCGCTTTTCGCGGTCATTGGGAATGAGTACGATCAGGCTTTCCGCCGCTTCGGTTCTTCCTTAGTCAGGCGGTTTGGACTATGACGCCTCCTTCAAAGACGCGGATCCCGCCTGAGTCGATACGTTTGGCGTACCTTGATCTGATGTATCAAACGTTCACGTTATTCAGAAGCCAGATCGGAGGCAAGGTATATGAGCCGGCCGCGCTTTGGGAATTGGCTGACGCGCTCCGTGATGTGCCGTCGATGCTGCTGGACTATGGCGCCTCGATTGACGATGAAAAGTATCGCCGCATCTATTTAAGGCCGTTCGATGAGCGGTGGAGCCATCAGGGTCCTGGTTATCTGGAACGGAGCATCGAACAAGCAATCCAAACATTCTCCGAGCGTGAGCCGTCGGTCCGTCCGCCTGAGTCAGTTCTTAGGGCGTACCTCCATCTGTTGCATCGGGCATTCCTGTTTCTAAGAGTTCCGTGGGCAGGTCAGCCCGCGGAACTGGCGGCGCGCCGAGACCTAGCCGACGCGCTTCATAATGTCCCGTCGATGCTTCAGAAGTATGACGCGTGGATTAGCGACGAGAAGTTCCGCCGCATCTATCTCAGGTCGTTTGATAAGCGATGGGGGCAAGAGATTTTTAGCTTGGAAAAGACCATAGAAGAGAATATCGATCAATTTAACCGCTCGCGACACGGTTGAGCGTGCAGAGACTATGGCCGACTTCAACGAACGGACAAAGCGACAACTGTTCGGTTATCTCCCGCCCCGAATAGCGCCGTTGCATCTCTGGCACCCGTAGCTTGTGCCGGGCGCGCACCCACTTACGCGTGAGCGGATCGCGGGAAGCGGAACGGGTATAGGGCGAGCGTTGGCACGCAGCGATTCTGGCCTGCTGGACACGGCCGCGCCAGTACAGAAAAGATCGAGCCAGCCCGAGCAGGCGACGCGTAGCGCAACGGACAAAGGTAAACCAGTGCCGAGCGGATCGCGCGTAGCGCCGCTACTTCGTGTAGACCACAGGCTTTGGCGTGCGGCGCCGAACAGGTTTAGCATACGGCGTCGCGCCCTGTTCGGGATTGGAGATGGCCGTTATCAACAGCGACCGCTTCGGAAATGAATCGGCGATGTCGCGGCCGGGCGTGTTGTCGCTCAACATTCGCGAGAAGGAGTCGCTCTACGCCGCCTACATGCCGTTTCTCAAAGGCGGCGGCATTTTCGTGCCGACCAACCAGTCCTACCAGCTAGGCGAGGGAGTCTTCATGCTGCTGTCGCTAATGGGTGACCCGCAGCGCATTGCGGTGCAGGGCAAGGTGGTCTGGATCACACCCTACGGCGTCCCGGGCAAGCGCACGCAGGGCATTGGCGTCCAGTTCACAAACGACGAGACCGGCGCGTCGGCACGGGCGCAAATCGAGCAGATTCTCGGCGAGACTCTGGCGTCGACCCGGGTGACGCACACAATGTAGCAGTGGCTGTTGTCCAATACCCGAAGTGCAGATTCTCTTCCTCGATTTCGACGGCGTTCTTCACCCAAATCCCAGCAACACTGCCGACCATTTCTGCCTACTCGAGAGATTCGAGAATGTCATGCGCGAATTCCCCCACGTGTGGATCGTGATCGCATCGGCGTGGCGGCAGTCCCATTCACTCAACGAAATCAGGCGGATGTTCTCGCAGGATATTGCTCCGCGCATCATCGGAGTAACCCCGGAATTGGAAGAGACCGACGAAGACGAATACGTTCGCTTCAAGGAAATCCGCGAGTACGTCCGCAACCATTCCCTGACCGAGCGCCAGTGGACCGCATTGGACGACTCCGGCTTCGAATTCCCGGCGAGGTGCGGCAACCTAGTCCTTTGTGATTCCCGGTACGGTCTCGACCCAGTTGCCGCGGAGGCAATGCGATCCCGGCTCGAGTCGCTTGGGGACACTTATAGTTCCGCGGCGACAGCCCATCCATCCTAAAACCGGGCAGTCGCGCCTACAATTTCATACCTCGGACCCGGCGGGTCTGGCTAGTCACTGTTAAGTCGTCTGCATCCATGGCACAGGAACCGCTCACGCCAACGATGGCACCGGGGTCGACGTATGCGCGCTTCTCGAGACGATTACGCGCTGCCCTGATCGACGCCGCGCTCTTTGCTTTGGTCTTCTACATCGGCGCAGTCGTGATCGATGCCATGGCTTTCTCCGACGCGAATCGTCGGCTCTTCTTGCTGCTTCTTGCAGTTTTGATACTCGCTTACGATCCGGTCCTTGTCGCGTTCTTCGGAGCAACGATCGGGCATCGCCTCACCAATCTTCGGGTTGTTGATGATGGCCACGGCGGCAACATTAGCCTTTTAAGGGCAATAGCGCGGGCGCTAATCAAAGACGTTCTCGGTTGGCTCTCTTTCGCGTCCATGGCCATTACGCGGAGACACCAGGCAATACACGACGTGTTCACGAACTCCACAGTCCAGGCTCGGGACTTATCGAAAGCACAGCTGCACCACTTTGTGCCTGAGCGCATCATTGAACCGTTGCCGGACCACTTGGCGCCTGAGCGCATCATTGAACCGTTGCCCGGAGCGCCGTCACGTACGCGTCGCGTTTTTACAGTGGATGCGAGCGGACGACCGCACGTGCAATGCGCGTTTACGGGCGCGGCGGGCGACTATTTTCGCATCTGGATCGTCAATCTGCTGTTGACCCTTGTTACCGTGGGTCTGTGGTCACCCTGGGCGAAGGTTCGAAAGCGCCGCTATTTTTACGGCCACACCTGGCTCGCTGACGCCAACTTCGAATATCACGGCAACCCCGTTGCGATCCTGCGCGGACGTTTGATTGCGGCCGCAGCGATCGCCGTCTACTGGGTATTCAGGAATCTCGTGCCGACCGTCGGGCCATGGCTGCTCGCGGTGCTCCTATGCGGCGCACCCTGGATCATCGCGCGCTCACTCACGTTCAACGCCGCCAACTCTAGCCACCGCGGCATCCGGTTCCGTTTTTCCGGCACGTCGCGTGATGTCGCGCTGGCGATCTGGCCGCTAGCGCTGTCGCTTGTCGCCTATGTAGCTACGAGCGGCTATACGCTGGATGTCACGGAGCACCCGGCCCGTTTCTTCGGCCAGCTAGGCGCCGTGAGCGCAGCGTTTTTCGCAATCTATCCGTACGCGATCGCCCAGATCCGCCGCCTTACGGTCGGCAAATCGGCGTGGGGCGATCAGGCCTTCAGTACAACGATGCGCACACGCAATGTCTATTCGATCTACCTCACCGGCGTTGCCGTTTGTTGCATACCACTGTTCGGCGCGATCATCATCGGTTTCTTCATGGGGATAGGTTTGGCGGCTTTCGGGAAGGGCCACAATGCGGCGCCGTCCTTTGTCGTCTTTGGCGTGGTCTTGGCCGCGTTCTTGTGGGCGAGCCTCTTCATCGTCTGGACCGCCTACAATCGATCTAGGATGACGAATCTGGTGCTAAACACAGCGCGGCTCTCGGACCTCGCGAAGCTGCACTGTGCAATATCGGCCATTACGCTTGGCAAGCTGTACGCCGTTAATGTGATCGCAATCGTCGGCAGCTGCGGACTCCTGATCCCCTGGGCAGTCGTGCGCGTCACCCGTTATCGCCTGCAGGCAATCTCGGTCGAAATTGAGGCGCCGCTGACGACTGTCACGGCAATGGTCACGCAGAATCCGCGGGCAACCGGCGAGGAGCTCAGCGAAATGTTCGGAATCGATCTTGCGTTATGAGCTCGACGACGCAGTCGAGCTATGCAGCGCACTGGTTTGACGGCCGCAATGCCGCCGGTATGGACGCCGAGGTCGCCATTGCGGAGGGAATGCTGCGTGGCCGGGCCGGCGAGCGGCAGTTTGAGTTTCCGATGACCGATGTGCAGACCTCCGCCGCGATCGCGGGGGTGCCGCTGCGCCTCTGCGTCCCGGACGGTGGGGTGTTCGTCCTGGCCGATGCCACGGTCGATCCGCAGGCGCTTGGCATGGCTGCTCCGCGGGGATTGGTGCACCGACTCGAGCGCAATCCCGTTGTCGTTGTATTCGCGTTGATCGCCGTCGCCGCATTTAGCGTGCTTGCATACCGCACGTGGATACCGTGGCTCGCAGGGAAGATCGCGCTGCGAGTACCCATTTCCTCGGAGGTGACGCTCGGCGCAGCCACACTGGCCAGCCTCGACGGCTCTGTGCTCGGCCCGACCACGCTTTCCTCCGAGCAGCGTGCCCATCTTCAAGCGCGGTTTGATCGTCTCGCCGAGGTTGCGCACTTGCAGCACGAACCCCAGCTCGTCTTCCGCAGCAGTCAGCGACTAGTAGGCGCAAATGCGCTTGCACTGCCGGGCGGAACCGTTCTCGTGACCGACCAACTCGTCGAACGCGTCGATTCGCCGGACGAAGTCGCGGCAGTCTTCGCGCACGAGCTAGGCCACATCGCCCATCGCCACACGATGAGGCGCCTGCTCCAGGAATCAGCGAGCGGGATGATCCTGGGCGCCATGCTGGGTGACGTGAGCGGCATCGGCTCGCTTGTAGCCGCGGCGCCGGTCCTCCTTGTCAGGCTGAAATACTCGCGCAGAGACGAGGAGGAAGCCGACGACTACGCGCTTGCGCTGCTGCCACAAGCCGGACTGTCGCCCTCTCTCCTCGCCGATGCACTCGAGGCGATTTCTTCGCCCGTTTGTTCGAGGGCCGAAGCCGTGGCCAAGGGCGGTGCGGAGGCATGCAACCAGGCACTCCGCGGCCGAGCCGTACTGCCAGCCTATCTGTCAACGCATCCAGACGTCGAATCGCGCATCGCGCACGGACACGCCGTCGCGCACTGACCCGCTGGCGCGTCCGAGGATTTGCGACGATTCTCGATACCTCGATTCCGATGGCGAAGGCGATGTTCCAGCTCTGCGGCGTCTTCGCCTCATTGCCAACTCTTTCGCTCTTGTGTTCACGCGATGCTGCGCGGATCACAAAAGTAATATCGGAACATAGTACGCTTCTGCAATAGGTCAACGAGATCTGGTAGCTCGCGTACCTTTGCAATTTTCCTCAGCATTGCTCGTTGCCAACTCGGCTTCGAGGACGGTCGATCAATCCCGTACTTGAGTCCATCCAGCAAACCCGAATAGATCAGAAACGCATGCCCCGGATCCTTCCGAAATGATTCGCGTGTTCGAGGTATCACTTCTTCCAAAAATTCGAAGTAATGTGGTCCCTTTATCATCAGCTTCATCGCTTCTGCCATAAACGTCAGCTCGAGACGACTTCTCCTCATTGCGCTGATCGCCCCGCTGGAGCGGCTACCGACCAACAGTTTCTTCAGATTTGGTTCCATGTACGGCAGGAGACACGGCATCAGATCTCGATCCGAATTGCACACGACACAAAGGACGCTCAAATAAACAATATTGGCAAGAGTGTTCGCTAGGTCGCTAGGGAAATCGTTGAAGTCCCCAAATCGTCTCCCAATTACCTTTTCGGTTTCGTTCAGCGCGCGAATGCTCACCGGGTACCCGGACATCGAGAGTTCAGTGGGTTCACTTTGCTCCGTGGCCATGTTGGAACTCATCTAAGTGCCCTCAAAGAACTATATTTGCAATCCTGAGCAGTGCCGGCTTGAAATGGGTCTGGCTACGGGTTACCCCATGTGTGGAGAGCTACCAATGCAAAGGCACTAATCTTTGCTTCGGAGTGCCGCGGCGTGTTTGCCAGCCGCGTCGATTCGGGGCACAAATGTAGCGAAGATATTGAGTGCGCTGACGATCGAAGATGTACCGCTGGAATGTGCACGCCATCGCGGTAATCATGGTGATGAGGTGGAGGCTATTTTGGCTTCGATCAGCTTTGCCGTAGGTACGCGTACAGCGTCTCTCGGCTAATGCTATACGCCCGCGCAAGGTCCGCCTTTGGGATGCCAGCATACGCCTGCTCAATAATTTCCTTGACCTGATCAGGAGTCAGCGCCCGCTTGCGGCCCTTATAGACGCCTTTAACCCTTGCAATCGCGATCCCTTCGCGTTGCCGTTCCCGGATCAGTTCACGCTCGAACTCCGCAAACGCCCCCAGCATGGTGAGCATGAGCCGGGCGGTTGGGTCCGCGCCGCCCGCAAAGGTAAGGTGGTTCTTTGCAAACTCAACCGTAACGCCCCGTTCGTTAAGTTCCCGGACGATGCGGCGGAGGTCTTCGACGTTGCGGGCGAGCCGATCAAGGCTATGGACGATTAGCGTGTCCCCCTCCCGGACGTAGTCCAGCGCGGCGGCCAACTGAGGGCGCTTGGTGTCCCTGCCGCTCGCTTTGTCCGTGAAGACCTTGTCCAGCTTGATCCCGTCCAGCTGCCGCTCCGTTTTTTGGTCGAGCGTACTGACTCTGACGTATCCAATGCGGTGCCCTTCCTTCATGGCCTCACCCGTCATGCCTAAGGCTAATCAAGCCGTAAGGCAAACTCTAAGACATTGATGGACACATGTCAAGAAAGGCGCGAATCGACCCTATTCGGACGGCATGTCGCAGTCCATCCGGTTGTCCAGTTAGCGTATACCTCAACTGGACATGTTTGTTGTAGAGCGCAGAAGGATGGCGACCTGCAAGATTCTCCGCGGGCCAAGGACGGTACCAAGAGTGGAAGTACTGGCAGTGCAAGGAACGGGCAAGGGAGCGGCGGCCAATTGTCGTCTTTGAAACGACTACTTCAAGCGACGCGCCATCGCCGTCGAGCATAAAACGGGATTGTCCGTCTGGTGTGTCATTCGCATAGATACAGCGTTGCTTCTCGCGGAGGGCGAACCAGGATGCGATGTCCCGGTTGAGCGTCCACGAGTAGCGGCGTTGCGAACGTGAATTGCTAATGCATGAGGTAAGTAGAATGGTAAAATCACGGTAAGATTTTAAACAAATAAGCATGCCACCATTTCTTCCAGGCGAGGAGCTACTGTCGTTCATAGTGGGGCATCCTTGGCAGGGGCTTTGCATGCCATTCTCGTTTATCGGCGCCATGGGCGCTCTGGCTTACTTTCCACACATTGCGCTTGGAAAGGGCCCACGCCGCCGCAGGCTGACGGCGGCCATCGCCACCGTGACTGGCGCGGTTTGGCTCATTTTGAGTTACTTGGTTGCCAAGTCTACGGAACCAAACGTGGACTTCGTCTATACAGAAGCCTTTACGAGCTTCGCAGCGTTTGGCGCATTGACGCTCGTGGCCGAGCGCTATTTTGGACATCCATTTTTTCAGAGCGAGAAAGACGTCGGACCGCGATTACTTGCACGTTCCAAGAGGCGCCAGGGGTATCAACGTAGTTGGCTTGATAGGTGGCTGTAGCCCGGCGGAGGCATCTGAGTATCTGCGATCCTGTCTAGATTACTTATCGGTTTGCTCTGCTCCGTGCGCCCCGGTACAGCGGGATCTTTGCTACGGTGGTCATAGATTAGCAAGCGAGGGGCTCTAATGGCACGAGTCTGCGAAAGCTGCGGCAAAGAGATGCCCGATGCGGGCACATTCTGTCCATTCTGCGGCAAGCCCGCGGCGCCACCCGGGGCGGCGGGTGGCGCGGACACGAGTGGAGTAGGTCAATCGGCTGGCCTGCAGAGCAATCTTGCCGGAGCACTCGCCTACCTTTGGATCACGGCGATTATCTTTCTGCTGGTTGAGCCATACAACCGGGACAAGTTCGTGCGCTTCCACTCGTTGCAGGCGCTGATCCTCGGCCTGGCCTCGATTGCCGGGCACATCGTCCTGAGTCTCATCCCGATCCTCGGCTGGACGCTGATGCCGTTTTGGAGCCTGCTCGTCTTGGTGCTCGCGTTGATCGCGGCGGTCAGGGCCTACCAAGGGCGAACGTGGAGCATTCCGGTGATCGGGCCTTTTGCGGAGAAATACGTCTAGCCCGCTTCGCGTTGTCTACGGGCCGTGAAGCATGTGAAAAGCGACTAGGCCTTGCCACGATGGCCAACGCCAGCAGCCGCTGCGCGAGACGGTCAGTGCGTTGCTGACCCTTCTGCCCTGTGAGGCGTTAGCCGCATCAAGCGTACCATTCACTTCAACGGCAGAGAAACGCCACGCTATGTCAGAGAGGTGGGACATGGATGACAAGCCTTCGCAGAACGTCTTTGTTACTGACGTGAATATGCCTTTCTTCTCCATGGTGCGTTTCATGGTGAAATGGGCAATTGCATCGATCCCTGCGTTGCTAATCTTACTGATTCTTGGCGCCGTCTTCTGGGGACTAATAATAGGAATGATTTCGGGACTAGGATCGAGCTTTTCGCGAAAAACGGCAGACCTCCCCGCTTCGACGTCGGGATCGGCGAAAAGCATTCCTACTCCTTCATCAGCACCAAGCGCTGATCCAGCAATTGCCGCATACATTGCGAATGTCAGCGTAAAAAATGTCAAGGTGGCGAAATCAACTCTTGATCAAGATGCCGTTTTCGGCGAAGTCAAGAACGTCGGTGACCGGGCGCTGAAAGAGGTTGAGATTACGATTTACTGTCTCGGGCAAGACGGTAAGCCTGTCTTCGAGAAGAAGGGTTATCCAGTTCGTGTTTCAGAGTACGGCTTCGGCGACACCAATCAGCCTCTCAAGCCGGGATACAGTCGCCAGTTTGGCGTGAAGCTTGACGATGCCCCATCTGACTGGGCAAAGAGGGTTGACGTCAAGGTGACCTCCCTCGCGTTCCAGTAGAGATCGGTGTAGGCGTCGCGCAGCGCGTGCTGGCGTCCTAGAAGGAGACATTCAGGGCGCGCAGGAAGGGCGGATGCAGCTCCCTTCGTAACTGGCGGGTCTGTTGCTGCTGCGTCGATGCGTCGCGGCGCGAAATGACCGGCGGCGTGACCACCACACTTCGTTGCGGCGCCACGCCCTCGTTGGCGGGAGGATGGGTGCTCCGTCCAGACTTATGGTTCCGGCCCAATCTTTGGCGACCACCTTACAGACGACTGACGTGCTCGATGGGGGAATCCGATGTCAATACCGAGCCAGAATATGGGAGCGGTCCTCTTTCTCCTGGATCTGATGACGCGGTGCCAGATCGTCGCTCGTTGTGCTGATCGTCTCGAACGAGCTGCAAAGCATTGGGTCAACGTCGAACAAGGGATTGACGACGGACAAGTCGCGCCACCGCTCGACATCATTGTTGATTGCACTGTCTGCCTGTCCTCAATGGCCGCTATCCGCAGAATTCTCCGACCCAAAGATGGCTCGAAGCCGGCGGTCAAGCGGCGGAGCTCGGCCCTCTTGAAACTCCTCGGGGAGCCAGCCATCCCGAATCTTGTAGTCGCTATCGAGGTACGAAACTCCTGGGAGCACATCGATGAGAGGCTCGACGATATTCTGAGGACGAGGCAGAGGGGCTCGGTAGAGCCAACGATATATATTTCATCGACTCCGCCAGACTCGAATGCAATCGTACTCCGGCGGTTTGATCCCATTGGTTTCGCGATTCACTTTGGCGACGACGTCATCGCACTCCGCCCCTGCATCGAAGAAGTAAGCCAACTTCTCAAGCTAGTCGACGGGGCGTTCGTGCAGCTGAGGTCAGAGATTATCGACGTGACGTAGCGGTGCTTGACGGGCGGTTCGTCCTCGGCGGATTAGCATGTGGACAGCGGCACCGAGATGGCATTCGCCGCTAACAACCGCCTTAGGTCGTCTAGGTAGGTCCGACTTGCATACGGTGACACAGTTATGCGTTGTACTACGGCGGCGACATCAATTGGAACGCTTCGCGGTGTGCATATCCGCTGGCCATGCTGCATTTCGCCAATGATCCGTACCTCGTCCTCCCACGCCCAACGCTTTCGCTTAAAAAAGTACGGAAATAACGAGTGATCCTTGGGGATCGTAACCGTGCCTGGGCCACCGTATGTCACTCGAATAATCAGAAAATCAGGTCCCAGCTCGCGGCGCAAGGCGCCGATGGTGGTTTCAATCGCCACCCCATCGCGGCCCCCAGTGTAATTCCGCCAAACCCTGCGCGTCTGCGTGTTATTCGCAGTCCAGCAACTAATTAAGACGGCTTGACGATTATTGCGAGCGACGCCGCCTTTCGCTTTCCATGCGATCCATCGTGCTGCCCAGCTCCAACCATCATTCCTCAGTTGCCGATCCCATTCAATATAGTCGCGGAACCAATAGAGTCCCTCCCATGGGTCGGCTTTGAACCACGCAGCAGGAGAGAAATGCAGGGTCCGAGATTCGACAAGGCTGCGAAAATTCTTGGCCGGCAGATAGCGCCTGAGCACCAAATGAGGGTCTGTGATTTCAAATTTCCGCAGATATGCGAGACCGGCTTGTGCCATGTGAAACGCGGAAGGGCCTTAGCCGTCCGCGCCCGGCTTGCGCTGCCAGAACACGCAAACACCGTCGGCCTGCGAACGCACGTGCTCGTAACCGGGACTACGAGGCCAAACTGCGCCGCCGACGCGCTCGGACTTTGATCTGCCTAAGACTCGGCAGCCGGGGGAAAGGAAGGCACACGAAGCGCTCGACCCGCTCATGCGGCCCTCATTTTAGATAACGGGAGGCACACGCCGTGAAGTTCTCGGCGGTGTCCGTTTGACCAGCGCATAGTTTCACTTCGGCCTCGCAATTTGACGGCTTCCCCGGTTTGATTCTACCGATACATGCTCGGAGCGCCGCATCTTTAGCACGGCAGAAGTCTTCCTGTTGTCTAGAAGTCAAATCGAGGCTGACGGCTTCGCCGATGACCTTTTCGCCGCCACCGAGCCTAAACTCTGCGTATTGCACGCCCTTGCTAAGCGAGTGATACTCAACAACCAACTCGCTACCACGCGCAAGCTGGTAAAGCAAATCGTTACCGCATTCCTTCGGGGGGTCGGTGACTGAGATCAGCAAGTTATTGGCGCCGCGAGCCGTTACTTGCTGATCGGTCATTCCAGGTACGTAGAGCACCTGAGGCGCATTCTTGTCCACGCGAACTAGGATCGTTCCCCTTGCGTCGATTCCATTGATATCGTTCTCTCGAAGTAGGAAATACGAGACAACTAGCGAATACTTGTTGCCCTTCTTGCCGACTTCATCACGACGAGCAATAAAGAATTGTTGTCCCTGTTGATTCTTCACAATCGCAAGCTTAGTAGCCTTGTCTGTCATCCTATCCACCTGTGTTGACGCCTCCCAATCGGCTGAGGCTTCTGGGACTGCAAGAAACGTCAAGACATAAATCAAAACGATAGTCGGCCACGTAAAGGCACCGATTGGTCGCTTCATATCCGCCCCCTTTCTAAAAGCAGGGTCCGATCAAGAGCATAAGCAACGGACCTAATAGTGCCTTCGAGAAAAGGCTCTTCATGTCTTAGCTTCGTGGCAATGGCATTGCATCGGTGCGCTGAACCGATTCTACGCCCTACCAATGGAGCAAACTCGCCAAGCTTGGGTCTTTGGTTACCCTCCGGGTTGTCAGCAGGGCTGGGCATCGCTCCTCGCCCATGCGCTTTCGCTGGACGCTATCGCAACAAGGCGATCGATCAGGTAACTTCCGGCCATCGACGTATCGGCGGGTTTGGTATTTATGATGTACAGTGAGTGGCTCACTCGGAATTAAGGCAACGCTTAGAGAGGGGAACAATCTCTTGGAGTGGGGGGGAAGGCATTATGGGAGTGCTGCGAGTGCTGCTGGTGTTGATCGTTGCGGCGGGCTTTACGGCGGGTCTCATTTACCTCTTTTTCTTCGTAATCGGAGGATCATCGAAAGAAGCCAAAGCTCCGCCGCGACCCCTAACGGCCGAAGAACGCACCGCCGGGTTCCTCTATCAACTAGCGGTTCAATCGGCCAAAGATCCTTCGTCCGTGCGCTTCAATCACATCGTGACCCCCAACGGGCGTGATTGGTGCGTCCAGTATTCGGGAACGAACAGCTTCAATGCCCGCGTGACGGAACAGTTCACCTACGACGCTAAGACTGCGAAAGTGAACAAGTCAAGTGCATCGTGGAACGCGAAGTGTGCAAACGGGTTGGCGCAGGGCACGGACTTTGCGGCCGGCTACAACTTGCTTGGCCGATAATCCAGAATCCGTGGCTTGAGATCGCAGGCAAGCGATTCAAAGTCAGTCGGACGTGTGAACGCACACGGAAATTTCAGCCTCGTTTGATGTCCTGCCGAAAGATCAACCCAGCATCGATTGCCCTGGTGAGCCGGCGCCAAAACGCGCACCTGCATCGAGCTGCGGACCTATCTACGCACACAGGTCCGCAGGGCCCGCGCGGTTTACACGGGGCGATGACCGGCGGCGGGCACTCTCAATTTGTACGTCGATTGTTCGGTGAATTGTTCGGTAGGCCATCGATCGACATACCAAACTACCTTTAGTCTATTGTTTTTATTGACGTCCCCAAGGGGATTCGAACCCCTCTCACCGCCGTGAAAGGGTCGCGGCGCTCACCGTGACGTCCGCTTTGGCATCATCACGATCTTGGCCCGCGACTGATCCCAAGCTGCGAAGCTTTTGCAGCAAATGATCAAGGACGGCGTCGGCGCCGAAGCGGCTACGGCACAAGCCAGCCGGGCCAGAATCGAAGAAATGCTTGCTAGGGCGGAACGAACTGCGGGGCCAAAGGGCAAATTGCCCGGCTAAGACGCTGCGCAACCGACAACAGCTAAATCATTGATCGTGTTGCTTGTGTGCGTTGTCGAGTATTCTTGTTTTCTCGGTTTACCCGAATCTAACTCCCGCCCTTCACACGATGCCAGGCAAAACGGAAGAACAGGACGCCCGTGTTTTCGATTGGCGTGCCTCCGACGCGCACCGCTTACTACTGGCTGACTTTGTTTGCCAGCAAGATCCAGCCAGTTACACAACGCGGGAATGGTGGAGAAGCGCGCTCGGAGAGTCGCCTGACGTTGCAATCGCACGCTATCAGAGCGAGGGACTTCTGGTCGAGCCGAGTCTTGATGCGAAGGTTGAACGCAGGTTCACTGCCGCCGAACTCAAATCACGTCTGAAGGCCCACGGACTCAAGGTATCTGGCCGGAAGGACGAACTCTGCAAACGCCTTGCTACCGCCGATCCCGAGGGAATGCGAGAGGCCATTTCCGACAAGCCCGTGCTTGTTTGCTCTGAGACCGGTATGGAACTGGCTAAACAGATCAGGGCGGAGCGAGATGCGGAGAAGGAACAAGCCGAGCAAAAAGCGTTAACCCACCTGTTAGCGCATAGATTCATTGAAGCGAGCCGATGCGTAATCAACTACGAGTCGAAGCAGGTCTTCCGGCGCGGTGTGGGGATCGACTGGAAAAAAATTGATCCCGCGGGATATGCGACAACGCTCAAGGCAATCTGTAGCGGCAAGCCGAAGATTCTGTCTCGGCTAAGTGACCTCCAGATCCACATCTTAGCGATTGGTGCGGCGATGATGGAATTGTGGGGCACCAGTAGCTGCGACAAATGGCTTCCCCCGGACTTACATATCGACCTGCATATGGACAACAGCGCGGCGGCGCGCATGATACTGTTTTTCGCTCAGAATCGATTTAAGATCGATGACTATCGGAGAAGCGGTGTCGTCGAGTACGTCGAGGTCTCCGGTGCGGGAGACCTGTCCTGCTGCGACGCTTGCAGGAAGATTCTCAGGAAGTACAAATTTGATGATGTGCCCGAGATACCGCACATCGATTGCACAAATCCAGTGGGCTGTCGGTGCTGCATCGTAGGGATCACGCGTCTAGACCGATGACGGTTCAATCCTAAGACCAGCGCGCTGTCGACCCGGGTAGAATGTGTCATGGGTCTTACGTTTTTTCGGAGCGTGAAGTTCGGGCCGCTCCGGTTCAACTTCTCGACGTCCGGCATCGGCGTTTCGGCTGGCATACGAGGTCTGCGCGTAGGCAGAGGGCCACGGGGGGCCTACATCAACGCTGGCAGGCATGGGTTTCGCTACCGCGCAAGCCTAGAACCACGACGTGGCCCAGCTCGTCACTCGCCTGCTCCCACCCCTGCTGCACCCGTTCCAAGTACCATGCCGGCAGTCGAGGCCGAGAACGATGTCGTCGGTACCACGGTATACGAAACACATGACGTCATGCAGCTCACCGACGCAAGCGCTTCGGATCTACTCGACATGCTCAACAGTCAGGGTAAGCGCAAGGCCAGGTGGCCTTGGGCCCTCGCCGGCGGCCTTATCTGCATCGGCTATGCTTACGGAAACCTCGACACGGTGTCCCGACCGTGGGTGAACTACGTGCTGGCCGCAGCCTTAACAGCATTAGTGTGCGCAGTTGCGTGGCTTGCCTGGCAGGATCGGCTTCGCAAGCTAACGGTGCTGTGCTATGATCTCGATCAGACAACCGCTCATGCGTTCGAGTCATTCATTGGAGCGTGGCAGTCGGTATCGACCGTGCGAAACCTGTGGACGATCCCGCAAGCAGAACGTTACGCGGACAAGAAATATCACGGCGGCGCGGCGATCGGCGTGACCAGAGACTCGACGCAAATACGCTTTGGCGCACCGGACAACGTGCGTTGCAACATCTCGGTACCGATGCTGCGCACTAGAACCGCCACCCTCGCCTTCTATCCAGATCGCCTTCTCGTTTTCCGCGCAGGGCAAGTCGGCGCTGTTCTTTATTCGGCGTTACAGGCGTTGCCGAGCAATGGGCGTTTCAATGAGGAACAAGCGGTTCCTGCTGACACGCAAGTGGTTGGTCGAACCTGGCACTACGTGAACAAGTCTGGAGGGCCCGATCGACGTTTCAAGAACAACCGCGAGATCCCGGTTTGCGCCTATAGTGAACTCGAGCTGAGATCCGACTCAGGATTGTCTGCTCGCTTCATGGCCTCCAAACCGGGCGCTTTTGACATTGTCCCGAAGGCCGTCGAGCTGCTGCGCGTTCTCGAGCGACATTCAGGCGAAGAGGTTGCCCACCGGCCAGGTTGATTGCGGTCAGTTGAGGCGGCCGATGCTAGGCGAACGCCGCAACGCACCTGCTGCATGAGGTCGTGATCGCCGCGTTCCGGCGCGAGCATGGACGCGACCCTGCAACGAAGGCCGAGTACCGCGCTATCCCCGCAAGCTGTTCGAGGAGGCTTGTGCGGCGATGGAGGTGCGAACGGACGTTCCCGAATGGCAGGCCCCTGATCGGTGCATGCGCACCGGGGTGGCCTCAGACCCCAAAAACTTCCTTGCGCCAAACAACAACGATTATCCCAATTGCAAGGCTGATCAACCCGGCGAGTGCTTTCCACAGCCAATTAAACAATACGTCTTTTGTATTGTTTAGCCCTGTATCAAGTCTGCTATATGGCCGCAACCAACTCGCGGTCGCGTAAACCGCGACTGCGGCCAACGGAATCAGCAAGAGATAATCTCGATCCCATCCTTGAGGCGGTGGACGCTGCATGAACACAGCGGCAGGATATACAGCCACAACGAGAATAGGTACAGCGATAAACAGTTTCGGCTGAAAAACCCAATGCCAGGTCTTATAACGCTCTAAGAGACGCTGGAGACCCATGTGCATCGCCAATACTTTCTCGCGCGGCGCCTCTAGCGACATCTCGACTTGTGACTTAAACCGACTTGCGTCAAAGGTAACCTTTACATTTCCTTTTTCGAGTTTGCTACGGTTCGGAACGAATTTGATTCGCAAAGAAATCGTCTTAACGGAGTCGTGAAATGGGCCCGGTGGAAGCTCGACGACGCCGCGAAACCGCGCTGTTCGGCCAGGCGGTTCCTCCAGAGTAATCTCACAATGCTGCGTCGTCGTGTCCGCTGCGCTCGCGTCGACGTATTCAACCGCGAGCCCTGCCAAGTACTGTTCGATCTCGCCGAGCAGGTCGCGGTCCACTCGGCACGATGGAATTGGTCCAGTTAGGAAGAAGTCGGCCATTGAGAGTCTCGCTGCGGGCAATCTTAGCAGTGTTGCCGCAACGCTACTATTAGGCGACCCACCGCGCCGGGTGACATCACCGGACACCGCGCGTGGGCGCTAACGCCAGTGCGACAGCTGGTGCCGCACGTTCACTATGCAGGCACGGGCCTTGCTGTATCTATGAACGCGGCTCCCCGGTGACCGAGTAGCTCGGCAATCTGCCCCACTTCGTCACTGGGTGACGTTGCACGTCCGTGCGCAGGGCACGCTGTATTCATAACTGGGACAAAAAAGGATGAGGTTCCGAGGCAAGCGGACCACAGCTCCTCCGGCGCTTTGCCGGACCAAAGGAGATTCAAAATGTTTAGATCATTCATGTTCAACAGGCTAGTCAAGCAAAACGCGAAGACGGTTGTGGCAAATGCGCGCGATGAGATGCCCGGAATAAGTGCGTTTGAGTTAGCAGTCCGCTGTGTCCACTATCAGTGGCCTGGTCTGCTGCCGGAAGGTCTTGCCATATTCCAGCAAGCGATTCTCAAAGAAGTCTGCGACAGCTACTCCATCCCGCCTCAAGATCGGGCAGAGTTTGGCGAATGTGTTTATGGTGGGTTCAAGCACGAATTATAAGAGAGTCTCGAGGTGAGCGGACCTACGCTCACTCCAGTATTTTTGCCCAATCAAAGAAAATTCTCCAAATGTTCAAAATCAAATGTGAACAAATTAAATGGGGCTGCCTTCTGAAAACCGGCATGTTGCAGAGCAGCGGAATTGAATGCGAGTTTGCGACACGCGAAGAGGCGCAGGCATGGGCCGATGAAGCTCTTAAAATTTTAGGCTCACAAACCGTCCGCTACACAGTTGTCAAAACCGAGAACACTACTGACCTGAGTGGACACTGCCCGATGTGTTTCATTCCATGGAAAAATTGCGTTCACGGACGGAGTGCTATGAGGTAAGAGAGTTCCGAGGCAAGCGGACGACCGCTCCTCCGGCGCTTTTGCCAGGATAGAAAGGAATCATGATGTGGATCGTCGGAGGAATCGTTGGTGGAATTCTCGGCGGAGCATTTGGCCTGTCGACATTTGGAGTGTTTCTTTGCGGCGCTGCGGGTGGTCTATTTGGATTGTTCGCACCTGGCGTATGGATCGTAATCAAATCGCTAAAGGACGTGCCACCGAAGGCACAAGACCCGTGGATTCAACTCATAGCCACCCGACAATACAAAGCGGCTGCAAAGGAAGTGGTGCGCAGAGCACGTGCTAATCGTCCTGAATTGTCGAATTGGGATTTGGCATATGAGCTGACGACCTACAGTCGGTGGGAGTTGTGGGGGGCTGAACTGATGGAGTTTACTAGAGCAATTAACGATGAGATTGATCCGAATGGTCTTGACAAAGCTATTCGTGAAGTCCTGGAGCAACTCTATGACTTCAACGCCCACATAGCGATCCGTGCAGCTTATGAAGCTCAAAAACAATTAACGCCCGTAACAAGAAGCGCCGCAACAAGTGCCGCAACAAGTGCGTCAAGAGCGCGTGATACGTCGAAGTCGCAGGCAGAAATAGCACGATGGGCCAAAGTGCGAACTGAACGGGATGAAGCTGTCAAGCGCAATCAGAATCAAGATTGGGCCAAAAATTGGGTGGAGGATCAATCAAGCGTAGGCGCACCGCAACAAGTCCCACAGCAAGCGGATCAGAAGCCACTACGGGATCAAAAGCCATTACGGGATTGCGTCAACCAAAACCAATTTCCAAAACATTGAGAGTTCTGAGGCAGCGGACAACCGCTGCTCCGGCGCTTTGCCGGGTGCTCGCGCAAGTGCAACTCGGCGAGTTATTCAAGGTCATCGCCATCGAGCCGTCGATGCGAGTGTGCATCCGTTGCAAGTCGAGTACGCTAAGCCTATGCCGGCCGTGGTGGCGGCTCGCAAAATTCTCGTTAAGCGGCGACGGCGCGACTGTTAGCTTTCGGTTCGTGCATCTGCCCGCCTCCCCTCTTCCTGTATTGGGCCCGATATTGGGTCAACGCGCCACGCGCCGACCGCAATTCATAAGTAACTATATGATTTAAGTGGCGTCCCCAAGGGGATTCGAACCCCTGTTACCGCCGTGAAAGGGGCACTGTCCGTAGCGAAGCTGCGGCTTCATGCTTTCTACCCCGGGTTGACGTTCACTCGCGTGCGCGCGAGGTCAGCGCGACGTAGCCTGGGATAGGCGTGCCGCATTGTCCCGCGTATCATAGATATTGATGGTCGGCTTGCCCTCGGCGGCGCGGTTCATGCGCTCGCGGATCTCGGTGGCCAGGGAGTTGTTGCGCTGGACAGCGGGGCGGGCCTCGATCGCCTTGAACCAGCGCATGAAGTTCGGGTGCGATGTTTCGTCCACGCCGCGCCCCTTGTGACCCTTGGTCCAGGGATAGGTCGCAATATCAGCGATGCTGTACTCGTCGCACCCCAACCAAACGCTTTCGTGCAGGCGGTTGTCAAGCACCTTGTATAGGCGCGCCGCCTCGTTGTTGTAGCGGTCGCGCGCGTATTGCAGGTTGAGGTCCTTGGCCTGGTTGTTGAAGTGCCCCGCCTGGCCGAACATTGGGCCGACGTGCGCCATCTGGAAGAACAGCCACTGTAGTGTGTCGTAGCGCGTGCGCGCATCCTTCGAGAGGAGCTTGCCGGTCTTCTCGGCGAGGTAGACGAGGATCGCGCCCGACTCCATCATGGTGTAGCGGCCTCCGGGACCGTCGGTGTCGACGATCGCGGGAATCTTGTTGTTAGGCGAGAGCTTGATATACGCGGCGCTGAATTGCTCGCCGATTTGGATGTTGACGTCGATGTGCTGCCACTCGAGACCGGTTTCCTCGAGCATGATCATGACCTTCTGCCCGTTCGGGGTCGGCATCGAATGCAGTTCGATCATCGGATTCTCCTTGCTTAGGGCGGACTGAACGGGTTGAAGGGCTGCTCGCTCGTTTCCGTGACGTGCCGGACCTCCGGCGCGCCGGTTATCTCCCACTCCGCATAGGCTCGTTGCAGCTCCGGCACCTGCATCTTGTGCCGGGCGCGGACCCACTGGCCTGTCAGGGAGTCGCGGAAGCGGAAGGGGTAAAGGGTCGGCATGGACGCATTGCCGCGTCGACGCCAATGAGGCGCTGATCGGGGTATTTTAGAGGCCAGCGCGCCGGCTGTTATGCGGCCGAAGACGCTCTTTGATTGTCAAATGTCGATAGCTTGATGGGGCGCTCCAAGCGATCCTGCTAGAACGCTTGGGGAACGATCTGGACGGTTCTGCCGCCCGGGAGGTTTAGCGTAGCGCTCGTGGTGGACGTTATCGTGATCGTGACGAAGCCGTCGTTGCCATTCAACTGGTCAGGACGATACGCGCACGATATGCACTGTCCCCCAAGATACTTATCAAGGGTGAGGGTCGCCGCATTGTTGACGACCGGCCCCGCGACGAGATACCAGATCGGGTCCCCTGCCTCCGTGTAGCTGTAGACGGTCATCACGAGCACGCCATGCTTGAAGTCGATCGCGTATCCGCTGCCCGACTCAGCAGGGTTCCACCAGAGCCCGAGTTGCGGCGCGATAGCAGGTGGCGGAGGTGGCGGAGGTGGCGCAATCCCGCAAGCAGCACATGTACAGGTTGGACTGACGGTGCCGTCCGCGCAGATGACTCGTCCATCTGAAAAGCACGCGCTAGTAATCCCGCCATGGTATGAACAACAACCTGGGCATCCCAGGGGTAACACGCCAGGGTCAGCGTTCGCCCAGGCCGAGAAGATCACGAATGCGAGCACTGCCGCTAGTTGGCTCTTCGCAAGTTTCATTATCAGCTTTCGTTAACACTTGTTGATCGCGGCCTATGCTGCAAGCTACGGAGCGTATCCGAGTCCCTTAACGACTAGTCGCAGCTAACATCTAATGCTGGGGACCACAGGATACTCTGTCGGTGCGGCAGCGCATGTACGCTTTGCCTGGTGAGTAGCCCAAACTGGCATATCTCCGGCCGGAACCGGACCCGAACGGCGCGGACCCAGTTGCCTGATAGAGGGTCGCGGAACCGGAAGGGGTACAGCGCGAGCGTAGGCACGCGGCGATTCTCACGCGGCGGTGGCCGGTAGGCGTTGCCCCGGTCTAGCGCCGTGTCCGGCAGAACTCGACAAAGGCGTCCGCCGGCAGCGCCTCGGAAATCCAGAACCCTTGGCAGCAGTGGCAGTCCCGCGCACCGAGGAACTCGAACTGCTCGGGCGCGAAGACGCCTTCGGCAACCACCCGCAGGCCAAAGCTGCGCGCCATCGCGATGATCGCCGCGGTGATCGCGGCGTCACCTCGATCGGTCCCGATGGCGGCGATGAAGGACCTGTCGATCTTGAGCGTGTTGATCGAAAAACCCCGGAGGTACGACAGGCTCGAATAGCCGGTGCCGAAGTTGTCGATCGCGATCGAGAAGCCCTTTTTGTGCAGTTGCCCCAACGCCTTCTTGACCGAGTCGACGTCGTGCAGCTGGCACGACTCGGTGATTTCCAGCTCGATCCAATCCGGCTTACAGTCGGCCTCGCGCACGATTGCAGCGATACGCTGCGCCAAGTCCTCGCGATCGAACTGACGGCCGGAAACGTTCACCGACACCGTAAGCGGCAAGCCCGCCCGGTGCCACGCCGCGCACTGCGCCGCGGCGGTACGCATTACCCAGTCGCCCAGCGCGTGGATTAAGCCGGATTCCTCGGCCAGCGGGATGAACACCTTCGGCAGCACTTCGCCGTGTTCCGGGTCATGCCAGCGCAGTAGCGCCTCGGCGCCAACGATCGCCTCGCCATCGATGCGCACCACCGGCTGGTAGTGCAGCACCAGCGCCTCCGCCTCGACCGCGGTGCGAAGCGCGGTTTCCAGAGTGCGCGTCATAGGGTCGACTCCAGCATGTGAACGATAATAGCGCGCGTTGATGCGGAAGGCTCGAACGGACTGAACGGCTGCACGCTCATCTCGGTGACGTGCCGAATCTCAGGCGCGCCGCGCGGCCGGCGAAGCATTCGAGTTCGCGCGCTTTCACTCAAGCCAGCCGCCCCAAGACATGAACGGCGGCGATTTCTCGAACCACCGACATGGATAGTGCATCATCCCCGGGATCAGACGACTCCAGACTGCTGCAACCAAAGCAAGGATGGCGACGCCCACGATGACGGGTTGCCAAACTGCGACCAACGCTGCGTGTGCGTGCATCATTATCAATGGGTTGGCGCCAGCGGGTGGATGCACGGTCTTGGTCACGAGCATGAAAACAAGCGTCAACACGAGCGCAACGACGTAAACCCAAAGTGCATCTCCGAACAGGTTTAAACAGAGAATACCCATGAGTGCACCACCGATGTGACCGCCGAATAGCGCGCGCGGTTGAGCGGCAGGTGCGCGGGTCAGACCGAATAGGAAGACGGCTGAGCCGCCAATCGAAGCAAGGAAGAGCGGTGCCGCAGGTGGGTCCACATACTGGAGAACAAGGGTAAGTCCCAAAGCTGCTCCCGCTGCGGACGAGAGAAGTCGAAAGACGACCCTCGCCACCTGCCTTAATCTTTGGCGGTAATCAGATGAGCTGGACATACCGTGCTTCGATACGGTTCAAGTGTCGCTACCCGACGCGTCTCGGTTCCACAGCAGCATGGGGGCGATAATAGCGCGCGCTGCCGTCGGCGGCGCGGAACCGCGTTGGCGCGAGCGATAGACGCCTAATCCGGGCGGGGGTAACCTATCCACCGGAGTTCTAACGCACCGAAGAGCTGCGAACCAATGACAAGAGCCGAGGATCATCAAGCAGGCCGCGCATTGCCGAAACCTCGAACGCCCGGACGTTGGCGGATGTTCGGCGGCATCTGCATTGCGATTTACTGCTTTTGTCTTTGGGCCTCTGCCCTCTCGTCTGGTGGCCAGACAAGAACCCTTGGCTCAGTCGTGTTGGTCACATTACTCGGCGCGGTATTTTGCTTTTCGAGAGATTGGCAGGAGCGCGGAAAGTCGCGTCTCTTGGGCGGCCTAGTCGGGTTCGCGCTATCGTTCGTGTCAGGCACCGCGATTTACCTGATAACGCGGATGGCTTCCGAGGTCAGGTGACCGTCAAACGGGGCCGAGCCACCGAGGCCGTGATAGTGCGCTGCAACGGACAGCGCAAACGGGCTGAACGGCTGCACGCTCGTTTCCGTGACGTGCCGGATCTCCGGCGCGCCGGTTATCTCCCACTCCGCATAGGCTCGTTGCAGCTCCGGCACCTGCATCTTGTGCTGCGCGCGGACGCACATTCCTGAGAGTGGGTCGCGGAAGCGGAATGGGTACAGCGCGAGCGTATGCACGCGGCGATTCTGGCGCGGATGGCTGCGGCCCACCAGTAGGATGGCTTGTGTTTGAGGTGCCCGGCGGGCACAAGGCCCGAGCGCGTTAGCGCATTTGCCGCCGAATATTTCGGCTCATCATGGCGGTTCGCTGTGCGGATTCATGGGACACTGGTGGGACACTGACCGGAAGAAACCGGCAATCAACTGGAGATGGTCAGAATAGGTAAGCCGCTGATTGCTTTGCTCTAGTTTGCTCTACAATATTGCCAAATTCTCGGTTCCCCGGATTGTGATTCCGGTTGTCGTGGGTTCGAATCCCATCAGCCACCCCAAAATTCAACGGTGTGTACCGGGCACATACTTAACACTTTATACCGGAGACATCGTTAACACCTTCGGTCCGAAGGGGTTTTCCATGGGCTCGACGCGGCAGGCCTCGAGATCGAAGTAGCCGATGTCGTACTGCATGAAGCTGACCAGCCAGATGTTGTCTTCCTCCTCCCTGATGCCGACATTCTGGCCGGCAAATACCTGACTCAGGTTGACTTTCTTTGTGCCCATGCAGATCCGCCCGCACTGGGTGACGGTGACCGTGCGCTCATGGAACGGATATTCGATATCGGGTAAGCCGCGGTACGGGCGCTGAGATGGATGGTAGAGGTCGGCGGGGCGTTTCATGTCCAGAGCCTGATGCGGACGCTCGTAGTTGTACTCGTGGATGAAGTCCTCGAATTTGGCCTGCTGCTGGAGGAGGTTGGCACCGGGTGGCTTGGTGGTGGCCTGTTTGAGGGTTAGATGCATCCGTTCATGGCGACCGTTCTGTTCCGGGTGGCCTGGCTTGATGCGCTCGATCTGGATGCCCAGGCGCAACCACCACACCGACAGGCGGCTTAGGTTATACAGGGCATTCGGGCTGGCGAAGGGAACGCCGTTATCGGAGCGAATGCGACCGGGCAGCCCGTACTCCTTGAACAGTCTTTCAAAGACGGTGAAGGCGTATTGTTCCTGGGTACTCTCCAGACCCTCACAGCCGATCAGGAAGCGGGTGGTGAAGTCCGTGACGGTCAGAGGGTAACAGTACTTCTTGTTGCCCATCATAAACTCGCCCTTGTAGTCGGTGCACCAGAGCTCGTTGGGAGCGCTCGCCAGGCCCAGCCCGGTGCCTGCGGCCTTGTTACGCCGCCGCTTCTTGCTCTGCACCAAGCCGTGGCGCGCCAGAACGGCGTGAACCGTGCTCTTGGCCGGAGGGTGGAGCGACGGGATCTGCGTGAGCAGCCGTTCCCGGATCTTGGGGGCTCCCCAGTGCGGCCACTCCTGTTTGATCTGCAGGATCCGCTTCTCCACCTGAAACGGCAGCCGGTTGGCTTGCCGATACGGTCGGCGACTTCGGTCGGTGAAGGCTTCCATCCCGCTTTCCCGGTACCGATCGATGATCTTATGGCCAGTGACCCGCGATATCCCGAACTCTCGACACAGGGCTGCGATCTTCTCGCCGTCAAGATACCGGGACACGAACCTCAGCTTCTCGTCCATCTTCTGACACTCCTTCCACGGCATAGCGAGTCCTCCTCTCTATGCCAACTGTAAAGGATGTGTCCGGTATAACCTGTAAACTAACTGTCGCTACGCACAAACGACTTACCGCAAGTTTTCGACTCCCGGCGTAGAAGATGTAGAAGATGGCGCGGCTCAAATGGCAGTTTGCGTCGGGTTTCCTGACTACTTTTTGGCTGACTGAAGCCGGTCGGGTTGGCGTCGCTGAACGCGAATCGCCAAGACTTTTCGCCCGATTGTGAGGCTCAGGTGACCCACTCGATGGTCAGCGAAGCGCGCTGATCAGGGCTGAACAGAATATTGCCGCGTATCGTTGCCAGATCGGCCGGTCAGTCGTAAACCGTTGGCTTCTGCACACACGCTTGACCGCGCGCAGGGTTCTACTCGAGCATGAAGAAACCACGCCTTATTTCGCAGTCACCTCGTGCGACGTCGCGGGCGAAAGGCTCATAAGATCCACTGGCCACAACCGAGGGGTCGCAATGGCAAGTGGGTAGTGCCGTCGGTTGAAAGCTTCGCTCCAGCGGCTCGACCACCGGTCTCCTGCATGCTGCGTTGGCGTATCCCGGCATACGGTCATGGAGCTCGGCCATCAGCTCGTTGGGGACGGTGGTCAGGATTGTGTACGAAACTATTTCTTGATCCTCGCGGTGCCAGTAATCCCATAGCCCCACCAACGCAACCAAATCGCCGTCGCTGCGGGAGATTTGATATTTCACTTTTCGCGGCAATCGTCGAATAATTCACGAAGCCGTGTCACCAATTGATCGGTCACTCGTCGACCGGAATCAGTCAGGGCTTCCGCGTACTCCAATGCGGCCTTTGCTTTCACCTCGAACAGGTCTCTCTCGCGCCGCGACAGTCCGGTGATCCACACGCAGAAGCGCGATCCGCAGACCAATCTTAAGTCGCGGACCATGATGAGGGACTTCTGGTCGGTGTCGTCCGAACCGCTGCAACACGGACGACATTGTTTTCGGATTTCGCGAGCATTTGACGGTGCCGGCGCGATTCAGGTACCGTAACTCCAGAAACCAAGACTGCGACCGTCCTAGGGACAGACTTGCAGCAAGGACGTCAACCGGAGGGTCCCGCATGACCACAACCGAGCGCTCGCTCAATCGCGGCCTGTTGAATCTCGCGTGGGTGCCCTTGCTGGCGCTCGCGCTGTTTGGCGCCGTGCCCGACGCCGCGTCCGAGACTGTCAATGTCTATTCGATCTGGCCGGAGAACTGGGCACGGCCGATGTTCGAGGAATTCGAAAGGTCGACCGGGATCAAGGTGAACTTCGTGCGCTTCTCGTCGGGCGAGGCGCTCGCGCGCATCATTGCGGAGAAGAACAACCCGCAAGTCGATGTGCTGTTCGGTGGTCCGGTGGAGACGTTCGCCGCCGGCATCAGTGAGGGGGTGTTCGAGCCGTACAAGCCGCCGTCCTTCGCCAAGCTGCCGGCACGTTTCCGGCATGCCGACGGACAATGGATCGCCATTGCCGACGACCCCCTGGTGTTCATGACGAACGACAAGTTCATCAAGGAAAACGGCCTGAAGCCGCCGACCTCGTGGAACGATCTCGTTGCTCCGGCCTACAAGAACATGCTGCAGATGGCTGACGCGCGCACTTCCGGCACCGCGGTGACGCGGATATTTTCTATTCTGGAAGTCAACGGTCGCGACGAAACCAAGGCGTTCGACTACATGAAGAAGCTGCGCCCGAACGTGCAGCTGTATACCAAGAGTGGTGGCGGCGGAACGCTTCCGGTCGGCTTGGGACAGGCGGGCGGTGGAATCTTTTTCATTGTCGATGCGCTGGACACCAAGGCGAAGGGCTACGCTGTGACCATCAGTTTCCCGAAGGAGGGTATCGGCACGGCCGCGGAAGCGATCGCCCTCATCAAGGGCGCGAAGAACCCGGTGCTTGGCAAGAAGCTTATCGACTGGTCCACCTCGCCGGCGATGCAGGGCTTGTTCGCGAAATACAAGATCAACTTTGTACCCGCGCATCCGGACGTCGCGGTGGAACCGAGTCTCGCGGAAGTGTTGAAAGGCGCGAAGCTCTTTCCGATCGACGCCGACTACGCAGGTGCGAACCGCAAGCGCATCGTAGAGCGCTGGGTTGCGGAAGTGCTGAACCCGTAAGCATCCGGCTGTCGTGACCAGTGTCATGGCACGCCGGGCGGCGCTGGCCGCACGTGTTCGCGCAGACCCGGCCGTCGCTGCAGCCGTCGTCTCCTTGTGGGTCCTGCTCGCGCTGTTTGTCGTCTACCCGCTGGCAATGCTGCTCGCGAGGAGCCTCACTGACCACGGAACGTTCACGACGGCGGGCATCGTCACCGTGCTCGCCGACCGGCACCAGATTCAAGCGTTCTGGAACAGCCTCCTGCTCGCGCTGCTGGTCGGGACCGTCGGTACGGCCTTGGGCTTTCTTTTCGCATTCACCGCGGCGCGGGGCCAACTGCCGCGGACGATGCTTGCGGCCATCGACGCGAGTGTATTGCTGCCGCTGGTGTCGCCGCCGTTCACCACCGCGATTGCGATGATCTTCTCCTTCGGCCCGCGCGGCCTCGTCAGTTACGATCTGCTCGGATTGAAGGGCGTCACAGTCTATGGGCTGACGAGCACCTTATTCTCCGAGGCAGTGACCTACTTTCCGATCGCCTACCTGACGCTGCGCCCGATTCTCGCGGGGATCGATTCCAACCTCGAGGGTATGGCACTCTCCCTCGGTGCGTCACGCTGGCGCGTCTTTCGGACGGTGACCCTGCCGCTATGCATCCCTGGGCTCGCCAACGCGTTCCTGCTGCTGTTCGCGGCCTCACTTGCCGACTTTGCGACCCCGCTAATCCTCGCCGGAAACCAATTCCCCGTGCTGCCGACGCAGGCCTATCTGCAGATCACGGGGCTGTTCGACCTGCGCGGCGGCGCCGCGTTATCGTTCATGCTGCTCGTCCCCGCTCTTGCCGTCTTTCTGCTCCAGCGCTACTGGGTGAGTCGCCGCTATTACGTGACGATCACCGGTAAGGGCGCGGGACAGGCGCCCTTCGCCAGCGTCTCGACCGGCGTGCGCAACGCGCTGGTAGGTGCCTGCGTGCTGGTGGCGCTCATCATCGCCTACTTCTACGTGCTGCTGCTCTACGCCTCGGTCGTGGTTGCATTGGGAGCCAATTACACCCTCACGCTGCAACACTACCGGGTTATCTTCACCGAGGGCCTCAAAGCGATCCGCGACACCTTGATCATCGCCGGCCTGGCCATGCCGCTGGGTGGACTCTACGGGATCCTGCTCGGCTATCTCGTCACGAAGAAGGCGTTCCCGGGGCGCCGCACGATGGAGCTCCTGTCGATGATCAACTACGCGCTTCCTGGGACGATCGTGGGCATCGCGTATCTGATTGCGTTCAACGATCGCCCTTTCGTGCTCACCGGCACCGCGCTCATCATCGTGGCGTGCTACGTATTCCGTTACGGCGCAACAGGTATTCGTGCGACGGTGGCTCTGCTGCAGCAAATCGATAAGAGCCTCGAGGAGGCCTCGCAGGGCCTGGGTGCCGGCAGCGGCACCACATTTCGCCGCATCACGCTGCCACTGATCCTGCCGGCATTCTTTGCGGGGCTCGGCGTCGTGTTCATCCGTTCCATGACCGCAATCAGCGCGACGATCTTTCTCGTCTCGATCAGTTGGACGCTCATCACGGTACGGATACTGGAGAACATCACCGAAC
Source organism: uncultured beta proteobacterium (assembly GCA_963711235.1). Taxonomy (GTDB): domain Bacteria; phylum Pseudomonadota; class Gammaproteobacteria; order Burkholderiales; family Casimicrobiaceae; genus PALSA-1003. The sequence goes on from CAVQDI010000003.1 coordinate 62,989, forward strand.
TCTCGTTGGGCCCGGCGGCAGCATTTTCGGTGCTCGTTGTTGCTATCGTGTTCATCGTGATCGCCGCGATCGGTCGTGTGCTGCGGCTTTTCCGGGCGCCGGGCGCAATGCCGATGACAAGCCTGCTTGGCGGCTGACGGTGATGGCGATGACCTCGGTCGGCGTACAGGTCGACGGCGTATCCAAGCGCTACCAGCATCGCGTCAAGGGCGAGATCTACGCCGCGCGCGACGTCAGGCTGGACGTGCGGCCGGGCGAGTTCCTGACATTGCTCGGTCCCTCCGGCTGCGGCAAGACGACGACGCTGCGCATTATCGCGGGCTTCGAGCAGCCGGACGCCGGCCGCGTCAAGTTCGACGGCCAGGACGTAACTGACCTCCCTGCGAATCAGCGTAACATCGGATTCGTGTTCCAGAACTATGCGCTGTTCCCGCATCTGTCGATCTTCGAGAATGTCGCCTACGGGCTGCGTGTGCGCGGGGCGGCCGCCGACGTCATCGGCAAGCGTGTCGGCGAAGTCCTCGCGCTGGTCGGTCTCGCCGGATTCGAGCAACAATTCTCCGCCCAACTCTCCGGCGGGGAGCAGCAGCGCGTCGCGCTGGCGCGCGCGATCGTCATCGAGCCGCGGGTGCTGCTGTTCGACGAGCCGCTGTCGAACCTCGACGCGAAGCTCCGGGTCCAGATGCGCCATGAGATCCGGGCGCTGCAGCGCCGGCTCGGCATCACGACCGTATACGTGACGCACGATCAGGAAGAGGCAATGGCGGTGTCTGACCGGATCGCGGTGATCAACAACGGCGGCGTCGTGCAGGAGGGAACCGCGGAGGATCTCTACTACCGCCCCGCCTCGCAGTTCGTCGCCGGGTTCATTGGCCGCGTGAATCTCATCGCCGGCACGCTGGCACGGGCCGCCGACGGCCGGCTCGGCGTCGCAGCGCTGGGCACCGTGTTCGCCGCGGCGCACGTTCCCGAAGGCCTCGCACTCGGCGCCGCGGTGCAATTCATGGTGCGGCCGGAAGCAGTTGCGATCGCACGGGACGGCGACGCCGGGGCGCTGCATGCGACCGTAGTCTCGTGCACCTTCCTCGGCGAGAAGGTCGAGTACCTCGTGCGCTGCGCGGGCGAAACCCTGCAAAGCGTTCGCTACAATGCCGGTCCCCGCGAAGGCTTCCCGGAGGGCGCCGAGGTTACCTTGCGCGTGGCCGAGGACGCGGTCGCCGTGCTCCCGGGAGCACGCGCATGAATGCGCACGCGGCAGGGCGATGGCAAGGTGCGGCTCGCGCGATCGCACTCTCGGCCAGCTTTATCGGCGCGGCTGCAGTGTTTACGCCCGCTGTCGCCGACGCTCCGCGAGAGGTGCACGGCGAGGGCGACACCTACGCCGGGCCCGCTGTAGCGCTCGCCTGGGGCATCCTGCACGGCGCGAACGAAGCGTCGACGCAGGTCGTCGTGCGCATCATCGCCGATCCCAAGGTGTACCCTACCGTTGCCGCCGTTGCTAGGAATCCATTTTCCGAGCGCCAACAGCAATTGCTTGCAGCGACCCCAACGGGCGGGGGCGTGGACATGCGCGTGCCGCGCTCGCAGTGCGCCGACTTTCCACGCACAGAACTGCGCTTCTACGGCTCGGCCACGGCGGTCCGCGCAGACGCGCCGGCGCTGGTTGTGTTCTATCTGGGTGTCCCGGATACGACACCGGAGTTCGTGACCGAAGCGAATCTCAACGCGTATCTCGTCGATCGAATCGCGCGCGCCCGCGCCGCTGGCGGCGGTGTCGGCAAGTGAGTTGGCAAATGAACGCTATGACGCGCGCCGAACTCGCCCAACTGCTCGATCATTCGGTTCTCAAGCCCGAGGCGGGCGAACGGCAGATTCGTGAAGGCGCCGACATCGTGCACATCTGGCGGATCGGGTTCTACTGCGTGCAGCCGTGCTGGGTGAAGCTCGCAACGGACCTGTTGGCCGGCACCGACGCACGCGTTGTCAGCGTTGTCGGCTTCCCGCATGGCTGCGATCGGTTCGAGGTGAAGGGGCGGGCGGCTGCGCTCGCGGTCGCCGACGGCGCGAGCGAGATCGACACGGTGATAAATTTCGGCGCTCTCAAAAGCGGCGACGCCACGCGGGTCGCGGCCGACATCGAAGCGGTGGTCCGGTCCGTGCCGGGCATCCCGGTCAAAGTGATCCTAGAGGCGACGGCGCTGAGCGACGGTGAGAAAGAGCACGCGTGCCGCCTCGCCTGCGCGGCCGGCGCGCGCTTCGTCAAGACCTCGACCGGGTTCCATCCGAGCGGAGGCGCGACCGTGGCCGACGTGCGGCTGCTGCGTGCGACCGTTGGCTTAGGTGTCGGTGTCAAGGCGGCTGGAGGCATTCGCACGCTGGCTGATGCCTTGGCGATGCTCGCCGCTGGGGCGAATCGCCTCGGCACGTCGGCGAGCGTGACTATCTTGAGCGCACTCGAAGGTGATTAGGCGGCGCGCTTACATCTTGCACTTGCCGGTGTAACCCTCGGACACCGCCGATTCGGAATCCGCCGCCGGAACGCCGCGGCCGTCGAAAAACACCGGCAGCTGGCTGGCGATACCCAGCTTGCTGTCGTTTCGCCGCCGCTCGTTGATCAGGCGAATGATGTTCCATTCGTCGTGCGCGCCCTTGCTGACCGCCGACGAGGCCTTGAGCCCGTAGTAGTTCCGGAATGCGGCCTTGGTCAGACCCGCCTTGACCGCTTTCTCGAGGTCCGGGTCGGTTTTGAGCCGCTTATCGAAGTACAGGTCGATCTTGCCCATGTCGCCGGTGCCATCGAGCCCGAAAATGCGTCCGAAGTCCTGCGGCCCTGCGAAATACACGAAGTCCAGGTCCTCGCCCAGTCCGTCGCGACCTTCGAGGATGGTCGTCCACATCAACATGTAATCCGCGCCCGATCCGTTCGGCAGCGGCTCTGCGGACCCGGGATTCAATAGCCAGACAAAGTCGCCGCCGAAGCGCTTCTCGACCGACGCCTTGGCGGCCTCGGCAACCTCGAAGTTGAGCTTCATGTAGCCGCCTCCCACAGGCGACAGCGGTACGGAAAGATAACCGACGGCCTTGCCTGCCCGCCGCTCCTCTGCCGCAAGCTGCCGAAACTGGGCGATCCTCGCTTCGATCACGGGTTTCAAGTCGGAGCTCACGCAGTAGCAGATGCCGATCTTAGTGCATTCGGTACTCTTCGCGGCCTGCGCCGCGACCCGCGAGGTCGACGTCGCGGCGACGAGAACCAACGCGACGAACAGGGTCCGCATGCATGCGAGGTTTTGGGACATGGTGTGGTTCTCCACGATCATTGTTACTTGAGCCAGTTGTTGATTGTCCGGTCGTAGTCTCCGGTCACCTACGGAAACGCATTTCAATCGCGTGCCAGTGTATTACATTAAGTTTGGCGGGCTTCGCATGACAACAATGCACTACACTACCTTTCGGGAAGCACAGTCGTATCCGCCTTTTGCAGATTCGCGTGGATGGCTTCGAGCTCCGCGTTGTCTTCCGGCGGCGCACTCCAGAGTCCGCCGTGCAGGGAGTCGCAGAACTCGGCCTCGAAGGACATTGTGGCTACGCTACTCTTCTGTGGTCTTGCGCTAAGCGGCCGATGATAATCAGCGACACCAGCGCGATGGCGAGCATTCCCGATGTCACTGCGAGCGATTCAATCCCAAGACGATCCATCAAGAGCCCGAACAGCAGCGGCGATGCGACCTGTGCGACGCGCTAGGGCGCCCCGAGAAGCCCCTGCCGCAACCCGTAACTCACGGGGCCGAACAGGGCAAGGGGCAACGTGCCGACGGCGATGGTCAACAGACCGTTGCCTGCACCGTGCAGCACCGCGAACACGGCAGCAGGCGCTCCAAATACGCCAAACAGCAAAGCGCCCAGTGGATGCAAAGCGACAGCGAATCGAGCCGAAGTCAGCGGTTGCGTGCGCTGCAGAAAGCTAAACTCGATCAGTCTGGCAACGACTTGCGCCGGCCCGAAGAGAGCGCCGGCAATGATCGCTGTCCTAAGCGATGCGCCGCCCTCCTGCAGCAGCCGTGGAAGGTGCGCTGCCATAGCTGTGGAAACAAACCATCCCGCAGCAAAAACGTAACCGAGAAGCCCGAGCATCAACGGTGAGACGTTCCCTTCGTCCTGAGGCACGCTCGCCTTTACAGGTCGATGCGCTGCGGCCAACGGCACGAGCCACCGATGCAGCGGAATACCCAGCAGCAGATGCGCGCCAGCCCATACAAAACAAGTCTCCCGCCAACCCAGCTGCGTATTCAACAGGCTGGTAAGCGGCCAGCCAATCGTGCTGGCAAACCCTGCCATCAACGTTATTCCCGTAATCGGACCGCGTGCGCCACTTCCGAATAGTCCCGCGAGCGTCGCGAACGCAGCATCGTAGAGTCCCGTCGCCATGCCAGCGCCGATCACGAGCCAAGCCAGGATAAGACCGACGGGTCCCTTCGCTAGGCCCAATCCCGCAAGCCCGATCGCGAATACCACGTTGGAGAGGATAAGAACATTGCGACCGCATCGGGAATCGATCGCGCGTCCGGCGATGGGTCCGAGCAAGGCGGAAACCAGAAGCGCGCAGGAGAATGCACCAAACACCCAGGAACTTTCCAGTTTAAGATCACGGGCGATCGGTGCCGCGAGAATCGCCGGCAGGTAATAGCTTGATGCCCACGCAAGCGTTTGCGCGAAGCCGACTGCCACGGTGATGACCGTTCGGTTCCCATTGGGCAGGACTTCAATCGAAGGCATTGGGCAGTCTCGTCATCCGGCGTAGTGCCCGAATGTCCGTGATTTCGGGTTGCGCTGGCCATTTTCTATGCCACCACGAAATATCATGCTAGGCGGCGAGCTTGCGACCAACGGAACGTTCCGATCGATTCAAAGCCAACGGGGCGATGTAGCGCGATGCTCGCTTCCTTCGGTGTGCATTCCCGGCAAAATGCGTTGCAGCCTAGTCGCCAAATCTCCTTTGAATGTTTCCCCGAGTGGCGTAAGCCTCGCCGCTCTCAAAAGACTCCTCCTCAGCTAGTGCTAGGGACTTGACAGCAATGCGACGTTTCGACAAAGCTAAAAACGTCACCCATACCGGTGTGTCGCGTTGACCATGAGCGGACGATCCTGCTGCTCCCTGGCTCCGAGTTACTGCGGCGGAGGATCAGCCGCCTGATTAATGCCTGCACTCCGGTCTTGCTCGAGAGGAGAGCCCGTTTCCTCGGTCGAGTCCTTGAGCCGACTCGGCCGCAGTTCGCCGGCAGCCTCCAGAACGGGGTAGGCAGCCGCACAGATGTGGGAGTGGATGCGCTTGAGGTCGCGCAGTACGTCCAGGTGCAAGGAGCTGGTCTCCAGGCTCTCCGCTCGTTCCTCGCGGAGCCGCGACAGGTGACTCTCGGCCGCAGCGAGTTCAGCCTCGCGGAACGTTGTTTTCTCGCCAAGCAGTTGCCGCGCGACCTTGACATCCCCCGAAACTAGGATACCGAACGCCAACTTCAGGTCAGCAAGGACGCGTTGATGCATGGCTTGTAGCTCGGCCGCGCCCTCCTGCGAAAAGGTGAGGTTGCGCTTGATCTTCTTAGCAGCGAGTTGCATCAGGTTCTTGTCGATGATGTCGCCGATGTGCTCCAGGTTGATCGCAAAGGTGACGATTTCCATCGCGCGCCGGCCTTCCTGGTCGTCCAGGCTATCTCGGGTCACCTTGACGACGTAGAGCTTGATGGCTTCGTGGAGCCGATCGGCGGTGTCGTCCATCCTGGAGACTTCCTCCACCAGCTTCCGATCGTTTGTCATCAGCGCCGTCATCGCTCGCTGCAGCATGGTCTCCACGATGTCTCCCATGTGCAGGGTCTCGCGCGCGGCGCACGCCAGCGCAAGGGGCGGCGACTCCAGAGCCGAAGGGTCGAGATAGAGTGGCGTTGCCGGATCGGTAGGCTTTTTCTGTTCCGGCAGCAGCCTCTCCAACAGTTGCGCGACGCTGCCCAGCGGAAAAATAAACAGCGCGGCGAGCGCCAGGTTGAACGCCAGGTGAAAATCCGCGCTCATCCGTGCAGGATTGGGATCCAGCACAGACAGTTCACGCGCGATCGGGTCGAGAAGCGGCAAAACGATCGCGCAACCCACGATGCGATTGAGCAGATTGCCGATCGGCACCCGCCGAGTCGCCAGATTGCCCGTAGCTCCTCCCTCAAGCACCGGATTGATGGCGCTCCCCAGGTTCGCGCCTAGGATTAAAGCCAACGCCGCCGCCGGCGTGACGAAATGGGAATAGCCGAGCGACATCACCAGCAGGACGACCGCGACGCTTGAATGAGACGCCCAGCTCAGAAGCGTGCCGATGAGCACGTTGATTAGGGGATCTCCGGTGACCGCCGCGAGCACCGTGCGAACGGCAGGCGCGTTCTCCGCTGGGGCCAGGGTCTGGAACAAGATGTGCAGCGATAGCAGCATGAGTCCCAGCCCGACGGCCACCCGCCCCAGGTCCCGCACAATGGTGCGTCCGCCGCGCCTGAAAGCCGCGACTCCCACAACCAGCAGGACAGGCGCCGCGGCCGAGATGTCGAACGACAGGGCTTGCACCACGAGGGCGGTGCCGACATTGGCGCCGAGTAGCATGGCGAGGGCGGGCACCAGGTTCACCATGCCCTCGGCGGCAAATGAAGTCACCATTAGCGCCGTCGCCGTACTGCTCTGCAGTAGGCCCGTAACGCCCACACCCGCCAGGAATGCCTTGAATCGGTTTCGCAGCGCGATACCCAGTACCCGCCGGATGTCGGCGCCGAACGCGCGGACGATACCGCTTTGGACCATATGCAGACCCCACAGCAGCAGTGCAACGCCGCCCATGAGATCGAGCAAGACTATGCTTCCCAAGCTGATGCTTCCTCTATTTGATTGGAAACCGCGCGCATGTCGCGCGTTGCTCTCCTGCAGCTATATGATACGCACTTGAGGCTGAACCGCTCTCGCGCGTTTGCTGACGCGGTCGCGGCGACCCAGGGCGCGCCGCTCGTCTCGACCCGGGAGCGGCGCTGCGGGCTTCACGCTTTACCGGAGGGTTTGCCGTAGGCGGCCGAGCGGACGGCCGCATTTGCCCAGCCGTACAGGCGCTCGCGCCGGGTCTGCAACCGATAGTGCAAGAAGCGCTGGAGCTCGGTCAAGGCGCGGCTGTACACGTCGCGCTTAAAGTCGATCACGCTGTCGAGCGGAATCCAATACTCGCGCCAGCGCCAGGCGTCAAACTCCGGATGGCCGGTGGCGCGCAGCGACACGTCGCTGTCGCGAACGACAAGGCGCAGGAGGTACCAGATCTGTTTCTGGCCACGATAGCTGCCGCGCCGCTCGCGGTTGATCCAGTGTGACGGCGTTTCGTCGCGCAACCATTCACGCGTACGCCCGAGAATCTTGACGTGCCCGGGGGCCAAGCCTACTTCTTCCTTCAGTTCCCGATACACGCCTGCCCCGGCGTGGGTCGATAGCTGCACGTGTGTTGACGCGATCGCCCATCCTGCGCGTCACGCCCGCACTCCGATGCAACGCTTATGCACCACGCCGAGCGAGCACAAAAAAGCGGCACGGTAGAAACGCACCAGCCGAAGCGCAATCGGCAACGCGACAAAACGTATGCGAACGGCGCAGCACAATCCGTGACGCGCTTTATTCGCGGTCGCCACTTGTGGCGTTGCGGATGCGGTCACGTATTCGCGCACGCCGCACGGTCATCGTCCTATCGCCAACCGCGGTCACCGCAGGTGAAAGGCTCCGCGGCAACGAAGGTCTAAGGATAAGGTTCGAATAGAAGGCTGGGTACACCTTCGTTCGGAAGTAGTCAATTCCCGTTTGCGATGCGAGTTGAATCACCGTGCCTTTTGACACGCGGGTGCCAAACTTGCTGGCAAACCAGATTCCGCCAAATAACAGAATCACTATCACGACCAACCATTTCCAAAGATTTCCGGAGGCCGCCGTCGAAGGGAGGGTCTTCGTGTCGGTGCGAACCGGTGGTGGATCGTTTTCGGCCCCCAGGCCTTGGGCGAGCAGTGTTTTCTGCTGGTCGGCGTAGACCTCACTTGAAATGAGGCCCCGATCGTGCATCGATTTGAGTTCTTGTAGTTTTGCTTGAAGGTCCATAGTTGGTAGCCCGAGTTTGTTGTTACGTGGCTGCGGCTGGAACAAAACTTCCGAGGGCAAAGGCTACTCCGACCGGCGAGATCCCTCCATCAAGAAGGCGCTGTTCGGCGCAGTCTCGGCCGAGTGATTGTCCTCGACCGGGAGGTTATTGAGCCTAACCAGGTTTCGCAATGTCGCTCCCAGCGGTTCACGCGATCCGGTGGGCGTGGCGCAACCTGTATGCTCACTTGTTTTGCGCGCCGCCAAAAGACAATAGTCACCGCAGTGCAATCGTCATTTCTTGATCAGCTTCGCCTCCAAGCAGGAATTAGGCTGTTAGGAATTCTCTTGTGTGCAGCCACTGCCGCGTCAGGAGCAAGCGGGTTTGTCAGGCTCGGGTGACGACCTCCTGCAACGTTCACTCGAAGGCCGCTACCGGCTTCTCGTTGCAGGCGCTTGGGAAAAAGTCTAACCTGTGCGTGATCACCAGTAGCATCTGGCGCAGGCGGCGGCGTTCGACCGACGAGGGGTCACAGCTTGACGCGAAGCAAGTCGCTACCGCGCACAATCGCACAATAAGGAGGAGAAGCCATGCCCGAAACAGAATGCGGCGCCCTGGTATCCCGGTTTCGCGGACACGCGCGGCAAGGTGTCACCGGCTTGATCGCCGCGGCACTGTTTGCCAGCCTCGCTGCACTGCCGGCAGCAGCCCAATCATTGCAGCCGATCAAGATCGGCGTGCTCCTGCCCAAGTCTGGCCCGTACGCCATCCAAGGCGAGAACGGACACAACGGCGCGCAGGTTGCGGTCGAGGATTTCGGCGGCCAGGTACTGGGCCGCAAGATCGAGCTCGTCTGGCTCGACGAGCCGTCGCCGCAGGTGACGCAGCAGAACATGCGCAAACTAATCGAGGAAGAGAAAGTCGTCGCAGTGCAGGGCGGTGTCTCCAGCGGCGACGTGCTCGCCATTATGCCGCTTGCGCTGCGCGAGAAGATTCTGCTGATGGCAACCGGCCCGAACGCAACCGAAATTACCGGCAAGGACTGTAACCGCTACACGTTCCGCGTTGACCTGCCAAACCGCGTGACAGTGCGGAGTACCTATCCGACACTCTCCAAACTCGGCAAAGACTGGTATTTCGTATCGGCCTCGTATGCGTGGGGCATCGACGCCTACAACCAGATGCATGAGCTGCTGGTGAAGGACGGCGGCAAGGTGCTGGGCTATGACCAGGCACCGCTCGGCACCACCGACTACAGCTCATACGTCCTGAAGATCCGGCAGGCCGATCCCAAGGTCATCTTCGTCGGCCTGGGTGGCACCGACCTCACCAACTTTCTCAAGCAGCTGCACGATGTCGGGCTGACCGATAAGGTCGAGATCTCCTCGCCGATTGTCAATGACTCCGATCTCTGGGCCGCGGGCCCTGGTATCGCTTTCGGTCTCTATCCGAAGCTCTGGAACTACAGTGGTCCGCACAACACCGCGATGAGCAAGGCTTTCGCCGACCACTATCAGAAAAAATTCGGCGCCCCGCCGGAGGTCGAGGGCTGGCAGGACTGGTTCGGCACGACTGCGATCCTCACCGCCATAAAGGAGACTGGCTCGACCGACTCGGCTAAGCTGGTCGCCTTTCTCGAGCAACACAAGTTTCAGGGCTACAAGGAGATGCCGATCTACTTCCGCGCCTGGGACCACCAGCTCATCCAGCCGACACTGGTCGTGAAGGTAAAGAAGAACATCGACCAGAAATTCGATTACTTCGACATCGTCGCGCAATTTCCGCAGGATGCCAGCAAGCTCGACGAGTTCTACGGGTCGAAGGAAGACATCGGCTGCAAGTTGGGCGATCTCTAGAACACGGTTCGCTGCCCGCTGCCAGCACCACGCGCGATGAGCAGCACTTTGCTGGAGCGAGTCCGGCGCCACCACTCCTGCTGAGCCGTACGCGTCTTCCCCGGCGATTCGCCAGGGGAGAGTAGCACCTCGCGATAACCCATTCCCCGTCGCACGGCCGTCGATGACGTCCCTCATCCTCTCCCAGATCGTCAACGGTCTGGTGCTGGGTTTCCTGTACGTGTTGATCGCGATCGGGCTGTCGATCATTTTCGGGATGCTCGGCATCGTCAATTTCGCGCACGGCGCCTTTTTCGCGCTCGGTGCCTATTTCGCGCTAACGCTACGCAACGAACTGGGCGACGTCTGGATTGTTCTAGCGCCGCTTTGTGTCGCCGTAGTGGGCATGGGGATCGAAGTGACTCTGATGCGCCGGATCTACGGCAAGGAACCGCTGCTCGGCTTGCTGATCACCTTCGGGCTTGCGCTATTCATCGAGGAGCTCATCCGCACGGTCTGGGGCACGGTGGGCCACCCATTTAACGCTCCCGCCGCCCTATCCGGATTTATCGAGTACGGCCCGATCCTCGTCACGCGCTACCGCCTTGCGGTACTCGTGATCACCGTTTTCATCCTGTTAGGCCTCTGGCTTTTCCTGCGACGTACGCCGTATGGACGGATCGTCCGTGCCGGCAGCCGTGACGCCGAGATGGTCAGCATGCTCGGCATCAATTTGAAGCGCGTGTTCACCTTGGTCTTCGGGCTGGGGACGGCGCTCGCCGGTGTCGCTGGCGTGCTCGCCGCGCCACTGTGGAGCGTCGTGCCTTCGATGTCCGCCGGGGCGATCATGCCAGCCTTTGTCGTCGTGACAATTGGCGGGCTAGGCAGCTTCGGGGGCGCCGTGGTCAGTGGCCTACTGGTGGGGGTATCGGTCGCGTTGACCATCCAGTTCTGGCCGGCTGCTGCGACGGCAGTGATGTACGTGCTGATGGTATTGGTGCTGTTGGTGCGCCCGCGCGGCCTGCTCGGCGAACGCTGGGAGCGGTTCGAATGAGCCATTTTGGCCGCGGCTTCCGGCATCCACTGCTGTGGGCCGCGGTGGTATTTGCGATCCTGCCCTTCGTATTGCCACGATTCGGCTCGACGGTAAGCCTCGCGACGGAGATTGCGATCTACACGCTATACGGGCTTGGCTTTAACCTGCTGTTGGGGTACAGCGGCCTGGTCTCCTTTGGCGCCTCGGCTTTTTTCGGCATGGCGAGCTATGCCGCTGGCCTCGCGATGATCCACGCGTCCGGCGGGGTGCTGCCGGCGATCGTCTTTGGCACCGCCTTCGCTGCACTGTTGGGGCTCGTGCTTGGACTGCTCATCCTGCGTCGGCGAGGGATTTACTTTTCCCTGCTGACTCTCGCTTTCACGCAACTCTTCTACGAGATTGCCTTCAAGTGGACGGACCTCACCGGCGGCGAGAATGGACTGCAGGGCGTATTGCGACCCGGTCTCGACGATGCGATGGCGTATCATTTCTTCGCCGCGACTCTGATTGTCGCCGCCATGTACGTCTACTGGCGCATCGTCCATGCCCCGTTCGGCCGGGTGCTGCAGGCGATCCGCGACAACGAGCTGCGTGTGCAGTGCCTCGGCTACGATACGCGAGGCTACAAACTCGGCGCGTTCGTGTTATCGGCGGCGTTCATAGGACTCGCCGGCAGCCTGCTGACGTTCCTCATTCAGGGGGTTTATGCAGACAATCTGAGCTGGCAGCACGCTGGCGATCCGGTCATGATGACCGTGCTCGGCGGCATTCATCATTTCCTGGGTCCGCTGTGGGGCTCAATGATCTACATTGCGTTGCGGGACCAGCTCAGCTCGTATACTGAGCATTGGTGGCTCGTCTTCGGCAGCCATACTCATTGCTTTCATCCTGCTGTCTCCGGAAGGGGTGTGCGGCATCTGGTCCCGGCTTACGAGGGGGGCCGCGCTGGACGCTGACGCGCGAACAGCCGTTGAAAAGAGTCAACGGCATCTTACGCCCACGTCTGCGCGCTGCGGCCGGCAAGCGATAACCGCGAGGTGCTGAGCGTCCGGGGCTTGCGCAAAAGCTTTGGGTCGCTCGTCGTTGCCGACGATGTTCGGCTGGAGCTTCGCCGTGGAGAGTTACATAGCCTGATCGGCCCGAACGGCGCTGGCAAGACCACTTTGTTCAATATGTTGACTGGGCTGATTGCCTGCGATGGCGGCGAGATCCGCTTTGGGGAACAGGACATCACACGACTGCCCGTGCATCGACGCATTGCCGCCGGACTCGCCCGCTCATTTCAAATTGTAAGCATCTTCCGCGATCTCACCGTGTTCGAGACCGTCCGTATTGCGGCCCAGGCGCAATCGCCCCATCGGCACAATCTCTGGCGCGATGCGTACGATTTCGCTGACATCAACGCCCAAACCTGGGTGTTGCTTGACACGGTCGGCATCGCGGATCGCGCCGCCGAAACCGGGGCCAATCTAGCGCACGGCGAGCAACGCCTGCTCGAGATTGCGGTCGCTCTCGCGACCGATCCCAGCGTGCTGCTGCTCGACGAACCGCTTGCCGGCCTCGCCGATGCAGACCGGGAGCGCATTTCTCGTCTGATTCGCAGCCTCGCCGGGCAGCATTCGATCCTGCTGATCGAGCACGACATCGATCGCGTGCTGACGTTTTCCGACCGAATCACCGTGCTGCATCAAGGCCGGGTGATTGCCACCGGCGCACCGCAGGAGATAGCCGGAAATCCCAAGGTCGTGGCGGCGTATCTCGGCCGCCCAGACCGAGCAGCCGCGACGCCGGCCATCGCTGCCGCGTTACGAACCGACGCCGCGCCCCTGCTGACGCTGGAAGCATGTGACCGCCGGGTATGGTGCGAGCCTTGTCTTGCACGATGTCAACCTTCGTGTTGGTGACGGCGAAGTCGTTGCGCTGCTCGGCCGCAATGGCGTTGGCAAGACTACGATGCTGCGAACAATCATGGGGAGTACTCAAGCCCGTTTCGGGCCGCGTTGTGTTCCACGATACGGACGTTACCCGCGCGAGCCCAGACCGCATAAACCGGCTGGGTATATCCATCGTTCCGGAAGGCCGTCGCATCTTTCCGAATCTCAGCGTACAAGAGAATCTGCAGCTTGCGCAGCGGCCCGGCGGCTGGAGCCTCGACGAAGCCTACGACCTATTTCCGATACTCTTGGCGCGAGCCGCCGCACGCGGGGAAAATCTGAGCGGTGGCGAGCGTCAGATGCTGGCGATCGCTCGCGCAATGATGGCGCCGACCAGCCTGATCCTGCTCGATGAGCCCTTCGAAGGCCTCGCCCCAACGGTTGTCGCCGAGGTTCTCGCGGCGGTGATGCGGCTGAAAGATCGCACCAGCATCCTGCTGGTGGAGCAGAAGGTCGACATCGTCATGCAGATGGCCGATCACTCTTACGCCATGGTCAACGGCCGAATTGCGTTCGAAGGTAGTCCTGCCGCGCTATACCACGACGAGGAGCTACAGCAAAAACTCCTGGGTGTCGCGGTGTGATGGCGATGGCAGACAATGCGATTCAGCCAGGGGTGGTCGCGGGTGATCGGATCAGGCGGGTGATCGACGCTAATGCCCGGGCGCTGGGCGCCGGCGACGAGGCGATCCGGAAGCGGCCGTTGGCGGAGGTTTCGCTGAGCATGGTGGGCCAGCTTGATATCGCCAACACGGCGCTCTTCCTCGTTACCGGCAACGGCCGCAACATCTCGGGTCAGGCGTTGTCGGTTTGCGGCAACTTGGAGGGGATCGCATGACTGTCAAGGCGAGGATCGCCATCGTCGGCGCTGGGCCTGATCGGCCGCGCCTGGGCGATTGTATTCGCGCGCGCCGGGCATTCCGTCAAGTTGTACGACGCCGATGCGGCTGCACTCGAACGCAGCCAGGCGACCCTGGAAACGAGCCTTGCCGATCTCAAGGTCGCAGGTCTGCTCGATGAAGCGGTGGTTGCCGTGAGCGCGCGCATCGCGCGCGCTGACACCCTTGCGGCCGCAGTCGGTGATGCCGGGTACGTGCAGGAGAACATCGGCGAAGACCTGGCGGCGAAGCGCGTATTGTTCGCCGAACTCGATCGCCTGACTGCATCGGATACCATCCTCGCCAGCTCGACCTCAGGGTTACCCGCTTCGCAATGGAGTGCTGGTCTGGTCGGCCGAGCGCGTTGTCTCGTCGCACACCCCGTGAATCCGCCCCACCTCGTACCACTGGTCGAGCTTTCACCCGCGCCTTGGACCGCGCCCGAGGTCGTTGCTCGCACTTTTTCACTGCACGAAGCGGCGGGTCAGGTACCGATCCTGGTGCGCAAAGAGATCCTGGGCTTCCTCCTTAATCGTCTGCAGGGGGCGTTGCTCGCCGAGGCATTCCGCTTGTATGCCGACGGTTATGCGTCCACTGAGGATCTCGACAAGACAGTAAGGGACGGCCTGGGACTACGCTGGTCGTTCATGGGGCCATTCGAGACCATTGACCTCAACGCCCCGGGTGGAATCGCCGATTACTGCTCACGTTACGGCAGCACCTACTATGAACTGGCACAGCAGCAGACGCCGCGGCGCTGGGACGACGCACTGGTGCGGCGCCTCGAGGCGGAGCGCCGCCAAAAGTTGCCCCTATCGAAAGTGGCCGAACGCGCGGCATGGCGTGACCGGCGGCTGATGCAGCTCATCGCGCACAAACGTAAGGCCGGGCAAGACGGCTGACACATCTGCAACCATAAGTCGCGCTTCCGACTTCAAAAAATTGTCGCGTGAGAATCGCGTAAATCAGTCCGGCTCGGTGGCGCTCAGTGCGGAACATATGCGAGTGCAGCCACGCATGGTCGACAAAGTCTTGCTTGGTAGCGTCGTTGGTGCTCGATATGAGGGGTAACACCACCGCCAAAGCGGTGATGACGACAACCAGACTCAGGCTCGCCGGGATCTTGTAGCGATAGCTGACGTTGCTGAGCGTCGGCTAACCTAGATGGAGCAGGCGCATGGTCTCACCAATGCCTGCAAAGACACTCTCGGGGGCAACCTGGAAGCCGTCGAGGTTGAGCTTCGCCAACAGGTCCTTGCCCGCTGGATTGCCTTTCATCCCAACCAAGACCTCTTGCAGCTGTTTGAAATCGGCGGCAGGCAGCAGGGAGCGCGTCACGAAGGGTGGAAAGCCGTACTTCGCCGAGCGATACGCGACCCGGGTCTGCTGCGTGACCTCGGGGTGATTAATCGTCAGGGTGTCCCAGACGTAGCCATCGACCGAGCCTCCCTGTGCCAGCCCAACGGAGACCGCATCGATGACCCGGCGATGGCCCCAGGTGTAGAGGGTCTTGCGGAAAAATGTCGCTGGATCCTTGCCGAGTCGGAACAGCAAGGAATTTGGAACGAGCTACCCCGAATTCGAGTCCGGGTCGGAGAAGGCGTAAATTTTGCCGCCGAGGTCCGCGATCGAGTGCGTCTGCTGATCGCTGCTGGGCACGATCGCGCGTGGTTCCTCACAGCTAGGCCGTTCGATCACGCACGGCCTTAAGACTTTGAACACGGTGAAGCGCTAGGCCGCCCGCAACCATGCGAGATAGGGCGCATCTGTCGCGTCGGTGAGCAGACGAAAGGTCATTGCATAGGAACGTACCGCCGCACGCTCGACCGCGCGCAGGCACTGCCGCTGGTTGGGGTCGCTACTTCTGCCGTTTGCGGGCGGGCTTTCTAGCCGCGTCTCGCGGCGAGTGCTCGTCCGGCCGGTAATCGCCGATGACGGTCTTCACCGGGCATACGGGGAAGGCTGGGCATTTCTTACAGCCGACGGCGAGCGCGATGGGGCAAAGAACCACGCCATTCTCCCGGGGACTTAGACGACTAGCATACGCGCTTTCGCGGGTCGCGCCGCAGCGCGCTTGGGGCCCTCGCGCACGTCATCGCCGGTGTTCACGACGCGGCCGTTCTGTCCAAAAAGTTCGAGCGATGACATCACGCCGCTTTGCGCGGGATCCGCCATTCTCATCCCTGGATACCCTTTCGCCTTACGTCGCGCTAAGAATCGCCTCCGCGGCGCTGACAACAGCCTCCCTCGCTGTGGCGACGTGCCGCACGCCCTCGACGTTCGCAGCGCCTTCGAGACCGATGACGAGCTTCCCGAACTGGCGGCCGAACGCGACTTCGGAGAGCGTTCCCAAGCTGTCGCCGATCGCGATCAGGCAGAGCGCAGCGCGCGCGATCAGTGCGTTGCGCGCCTCGCCGATGCCGGTGGCGATCGCCACGCCGACGAATGGATTCGCGGCCGCGGGCTCGGTCTCGGGCAGCAGCCCGATCGAAAGCCCACCCACGCGCGCCACTCCTTCGCATACTGCCTGCATCACGCCCTGGCGGCCGCCGCAGATCACTATAAGACGGCAGTCGCCGAGCAGCTCGCCGACCTGCAACGCGGCTGCGAGCTGTGGCGGCGTCGCGTCGCGAGGACCGATCACGCCGATTGGAATGCGCAGCGCGTTACCGCTCTCGCGTTGCAGCCACGTGACCGCGGCGAGCGCGTCGACGGGTTCGAGCGCATCGGGTCGAAGCGTCGTTTCCGCCGCCTGCCAGCGGCGCGCGAGCGGATCGAAGCGCCGGCCATCAGCGTCCAACAGCACGCCGCGCGCGCGATCGAGACTAAAGGTGGCGCTCATGCTTCGCACCAACCCATTCGCCGGTGGTGAGCATCGCGGAGCATACCGCGGTGATGAGCAGCGCGAGCGCGGCTGCCGCCGGAAAATCCGAACCGGTCTCGGAGATCAGGCTATATAGTCGCAGCGGCAGTATCGGGAGCTGCGTGCCGACGAGTGCTAGCGCGGTACCGTAGGCGCCGAACACCACCGCCACCACCAGGCAGAATGATGCGACCACGGGCCCGGCGACCTGCGGCAGCAGCACCTGGCGAAACGCCTGCGCCGGCGTCGCACCCAGCGATTCGGCAGCGGCGAGCTGCGTGCGATCGAAGTTCACCAGCACCGGCAGCATGCCGATCACCACGCGCGGGATCAGATAGTACGACGACGCGAAAGCGAGCCCCGTCGGCGTGAACAGCGCGCCGCCGATGGTCGCGGCATCCAAACCCGTCCTCGCGAGCAACTGGGTGACGAAGCCGGCGCGGCCGTAGCCTAGGATGAATCCGTAGGCGACGATCAACCCGGAGAAGGTGAGCGGTAACGCAATGACGAACGACAACGCCGTGCGCCGCTGCGGCGGCAAGCGCGACAGATACAGCGCGACCACGACGCCGACGACGGTGGAGAGCGTCGCGGCGACGAACGTCAGCGCGGTGCTGCCGCCGAGTGCAGTCCAGAATCCGGCCGTCGCGAAGACGCGTGCGAACGCAGCGCCGCCTTCACGAAGCGCGTCGACGGCGATCGCAAGGACCGGGAGCGCGAAGCAGAGCGCGAACAGCAGCACGCCCGGCAGGGCAAGCGCCGTGTTCGTGCGCGCGCGCAACGCCACTACTTGCTGCCCGTCGCCGCCGCCCAGCCCTTGTCGACGTCGGCCTTCTTCGCGGCGGCGGTTTTCACGTCGAGCGGACGCACCTGCGGCGCGGACGGCAGCTTGTCGGCGACGTTTTCGGGTAGCTTCACGCCCGGCACCGAGGGCCGCACAAATCCCTGCGCGAAAATGCCCTGCCCCATATCGGTCATGATGAAGTTGAGCCAGAGCTTGCCCGCGTCGGGGTTGGGGCCCTTCTCGACCAGGCTGATTGCATACGGCGCCGCCGCCGAGGCTTCCCTCGGGATCACCACCGCCACCGCGTCGCCCAGGCCGTCGGTATACTTGGCCTTGAGCCCGTCGTTTTCGTAGGAGATCCAGATCGGGATCTCACCCTTCATGAATTGCGCATACGGCGTGGTGCCGAGCACGCGCAGGACGTTGCCCGACTGCTGCAGCTTGGCGAAGTAGTCGAAACCCGGTTGCAGGTTGTTCATGTCGCCGCCGTTGCCGAAATTGGCGGCGAGCACCACCACCTGCCCGACGCCGGTCGATCGCGGATCGAGGTAGACGATAGCGTTCTTGTACTCGGGCTTGAGGAGATCCGCCCACGACTGCGGGACATTCTTGACCAGCTTGGTGTTGACGACGAACGCCACCGTCAGCGTGTGGATGGTAAACCATTTGCCGTCGGCGTCGCGAAACACCGGCGTGAGCTTGTCGAAGTTGACCGGCTTGAACGGCGCTACCACGTTTTTGCTGACGGCGTCGAAGGCCGAGCCCGCAAAGTAGTAGGCGGTGTCGGCCTGCGGGCGATTGCGCGCCTTGTCCAGCGCGACGACGGTCGCCGCCGAGCCGATGTCGTTGTAGACGATCTCGACCTCGGGATAGCGCTTCTTGAACGCGGCGAATTCCGCCGCCCAGTTGGCCCACGTCGGGCCGGTGTCGAAGCTCACCACCATGCCTTCCTTCCTGGCGGCGTCGTAGAGCGATTTCTCGCCGGCATAGAGCTCTGGTGAATCGAGCACGGTCTGCGCCGTCACTGCGCTGGCAAATAACGACACGGCGATCGTCGCGGTTGCATGGACGAGACAACGTAATGCTGCTCTCATGGCTTTCCCCTCATTCATTGAGCGGTCAGGAACTGGATGGCTTCGCGCGGCACGCGCACGGTGGCGACATGATCGCGCATTGTGGTTTCAATTTCGAGTCGGCCGTTGCCCGCAGCGACCTCGACCTGCCGCGTCGCGCCGAAGAAGCGGTCGCGCAACACCTGCGCGGCGAAGACGTTCTCGCCGGTCGCGGCGCTGGCGACCTCGATGCGTTCGGGGCGCACCAGCAGGCGCAGTGCGCTGCCAGCGGCACGGCCGTGCGGTGGCGTCCGCAGGCGGCCGATCGGCGTGTCGACAGTCTGCGCGTCGATCACCCGCGCGTCGAGCAGATTGGCGCGGCCGACGAAGCCGGCGACGAACGCATCCGCCGGCCGATCGTAGATTTCGTGCGGCGAGCCCGACTGCACCAGCCGGCCCTCGCGCAGCAGCACGATGCGGTCGGCGAGCGACAATGCCTCGTCCTGGTCGTGGGTGATGAGCAGGGTGGCGATGTTCTGTGCGCGCTGGATGCGGCGGATCTCGTCACGCATGGTGGCGCGCGTGGCGGCGTCGACCGCCGAGAGCGGCTCGTCGAGGAGCAGCGCGCGCGGGCCGAATACGAGCGCGCGCGCCAGCGCCACGCGCTGCTGTTGACCGCCGGAGAGCTGTGCCGGCAGGCGATCGGAGAGGCCGGTGAGCCCGACCAGCTCGAGCATGTCGGCGGCGCGGCGACGGCGCTCGTCCGGCGCGACGTCGCGTACGCGCAAGGGATACGCGACGTTTTCCCAAACGCGCATGTGCGGGAACAGCGCGTACGCCTGAAACACCACGCCGCACTCGCGCGAGCGCGTCGGCAGCGTGCTCACGTCGTCGCCGTTCAGCCGGATGACGCCGGCGTCGGCCCTGACGAAGCCGGCGATGAGTCGCAGCAGCGTCGTCTTGCCGCAGCCGCTGGGCCCCAGGCACACTACCAGCTCGCCGGGCGCGATGTCGAGAGTGATGTCGGCCACGCCGGCCTGGGTGCCGGGATAGCGGTAGGTCACGCCTTCGAGCGCGACCGCTGGCATCGTGGTTGAATTCATGCCGCAGCGGCCTTCACCCGCGTTGCGCCGCCCGCGGTGAGCGCGCCACCCACGGCAGCGACTAGCGCCAGCGCGAGCAGGATCACCGTCGCCGCGCAGGCAAATCCGGTCGCGCCGTAAAACGCCTGGAGCAACACGATGGGATAGGTGCGACTGAGGAAGCCCGCGACCAGGTTCGAGAATTGGAATTCGCCGATCGACAGCGCTGCGACGATGATCAGGCCGGCGAGGATCGAATGCCGCAGCGCCGGCAGGACGACGTGCACGAACCGCTGCCAGCCGCTGCTCCCCAGCGACTCCGCGGCGTCCTCGAGGATGCGCAGGCCCAGGCGTTGCATGTCGGCCACGACCGCCTGCAGGAAGTACGGCAGGGTGAGGACGACATGGCCGGCGGCAAGCAGCCAGATGCTCCCCAGCCACGGCAGCGTGTCCGACGAGAACACGAGGATGAAGCCGAAGGCCAGCACCAGCGGCGGTAACGCGACCGGCAATAGATAAAGCACGCGGGCCAGCGCGCGCAGGCGGCGGCTCTCGGTGCGGAACAGCGCGTAGGCGAGTGGCAATCCGATAGCCACGCACGCTGTGCAGGTGATCGCGACCACCGCCAGGCTCGCGGCAAACGCGCGGCGGAAGCTCGGGTCCGCGGCGACGTCACGGTACCACTGCGCTGTGAACCCGGTCGGCAGTAGCGTGTTCAGCCACAACTCGCCAAACGAGCCTACGAGCAGCAACGCGATCGGGATGACCAGATAGACGAGATACGCGGCGGTGACCCAGCGCAGGAACATCGTTCGAGTGGGCAGGGGATGGCGGCAGCCCGACGGCGGCTCTGGAGTGGGTCCGGAATCGAGTGTGCATCATAACCGTTTGGCGGCTCGCATCGACTCCGTGCGCGCGTCGCCGGGGAGCGGCACGCGGGTAGTTCTGCGAGCGGCCGGCCGAGTCTATGCAGTCTACGGTGGCATCTATATCGCCACCTCGTTGCGCTGGCTTTGGCTGGTCGGGGGCGTTTGGCCCAACCGGTGGGACGTGAGCGGTGCCCTGGTGTGCATACTTGGCGCGACCATCGTTTTCCCAAGGCCACGCACCTAACGGGGACCAACACGATGACTCAGAAGGATACGGCAGACTTGACGATCGAGAACTGGTGCTTGTAGCTGCGGTAAACGTCGAAACTATAGAAGATGGCCGATCACCTCTAGCACTGGCACGACTTCCCAGAGGGTGCTATCTTCTATAAATTGCGCGTAAGTACTTGAATTTTTGGCGTAGGTACCCGGATTGTGATTCCGGTCGTCGTGGGTTCGAATCCCATCAGCCACCCCAAAATCAAGGACTTAAGGCAGTTTTAAATTTGCGGTATAGAAGATGTGGAGCCGATTTATAGAAGAGGGTGCGGCTCAAATGCCAGGTTGCGTCGGCAGGCGCAGAGAAATCAGCCGAGCCGCAATCCCCCACGTTGCGACAGGTGCAACTTGATAGCGGCCGCAACGATCGGTTTAGCCCACGTCGCTGTGGCTTCTAACAACGTCTTGAGGTTGGTCGGGGACACGATCCGGCGCTCACGGTAATAAAGCAGCGGTCGGGTTATCCGAATCCCTGATGCACCTTACACATGGGGAAACCGCATCCTGTTGAAGCCCCATCGTGGCGATCGAAGGACCTAACAGGGGTTCTCGGGCGCCGTCGCTGACTGGGATTGCATGCATTAAGTGCTAGCGCGCCCGGGTCACGACACGCCGCGATATCTCCGGGGTGACGGTTCGGAGCGCGGAACAGGTCCAGGCGCGATGGTCAATCGCGGCGGTCCCGATGTCGGATTTCGTGGTCCTCGGGACCGGTGGTAAACTCACCACGTAGTTATGTGTTCCACGTGTCGGGACTTTCATGCTACCAGGGGGGATTATGAAGAAATCCTTACTTCGATTGGTTACCAGGTTCACCGCGGCGATCGCCTGTGCATTCCTGACTTCTTCCGGCGCGAGTGCGGCGGAGCAGGGGGCGCCAGGTGGCACGGTCACAGGTGACACGATCGTCCTCGGGCAAACGGCGGCGCAGTCGGGACCGCAGGCACCCATCGGAGCCTCGAAGTGGGGACTCGAGGCGTTCATCGGTTCGGTAAATGCGCGCGGTGGTGTGGTCGGGAAGAAGCTTCGGCTAATCAGCTACGACGACGGGTACCAGCCGGCCCAGACGACGGCGCTCGACAAGAAGCTCGTCTATGAAGACGGCGTCTTCGCGATTGTCGGGAGCATCGGCAGCCCGACGACGGCGGCGGTATATAAGACCTTGAACGATGCACACGTGCCGCTGATATCGATGGGCAGTGGGAGTCCGATTTTCTACCAACCGGGGTTGAAATACGTGTTTCCGTCCTGGCCAATCTATACGACCGACGGGAGGACGATGGGCGCATTCGTCAAGAAGCACTTTCCCGGTCAGGCAACGGCGGTGATTTATCAGGACGATGCGTTCGGCAAACCGATCCTCGAGGGAATCAAGAGCGACCTCGGGAAGGTCGACATCGAGATCCCGTACGTACCATCGCAGGTTGATTTCAGCAGCGCCGTCATCAAGCTGAAATCGGAAGGAATCAAGGTCGTCATGCTTGCAACGATTGCGGTTTCGGGCGCGCAGATCCTCAACCAGATGGCGAGTCTCGACTATCACCCGACGCGCATTCTGACGTCGTCTGCGTGCGGATACGGGGGAATCTTCGGCACAATCGCATCGCTCGAGGGAACGTATTGCACCGCATTCCTGCCGCCACCCGACAGCTCCGATCCGCATTGGGTGGAGTTCGCCGACGCCATGAGCAAGTACGCACCCGGCCATGCGGCGGACATTTATGCTGCATGGGGCTGGCTCGCCGGCCAAGTCACGTACGCAGGCCTCGATAAGATCAAGGGTCCGATCACGCGCGACGCATTGGTCGAACAACTCGAGACGCTGCGCGATCTCGACACGATCGGCGGGAAAGTGACTTACTCGCCGCAGCGACACGAGGGAAGCTGCTGCCAGTTGCTCTGGCAAGCCAAGGCCGGCAAATGGCAAATCGTCCCCGACAGCGCGTTCAACGGCTCCGCCATGAAGTAACGGCGCGCCGCCGTGACGCAGTACTTACTACAGATCTCGCTGGCAGGGCTGGCGCAAGGTAGTCTCTTCGCGCTGACGGCGTTAGGGCTCGTCGTGATCTACAATGCGAGCACGGTCGTGAACTTCGCCCACGGCGCGATGGGCATGGCTGCGACGTATGTCGCGTACGTCCTGATCACGACGCTGCACATGTCGTTTCCCGTTGGCTTCATCGGTGCGCTCGTCGCTGCGTTCGTGCTCGGCATCGTCGTTCAGAAGTTCCTTCTCGGCCGTCTGCACGGCACGCCGATCCTGACGCAGATCGTCGTCACCCTTGGCCTGTTCATGTTCCTGGAAGGTGTTCTGGGTCTCCTCTTCGGGTACAACCCGCGCCCGATGGCGAACACGATCACGATGGTGCCAGTAATGCTCGGTGACCTTGTCCTGCGTCCGCAGGACGTCGTGCAATTGGGGGTGCTCTTGTCCTTGTGTCTAGCGCTCGCCGCGCTCTTCGGTGCGACGAAGATAGGTCTCGGAATGCGGGCGATCACCGAGAACGCGTATGCGGCAAGGCTCATGGGCATACCAGTAGGCAATGTCCTCGCCATAGCGTGGGGAACAGGCGTTCTTCTTGCCGCCGTGGCGGCGGTCCTCGCCGCGCCAACGACCTCCGTGACCCCGAACATGATGGATACGATCGTCGTTTACGGCTTTGTCGCCGCGATCCTCGGCGGGTTCGGGTCGTTGGTCGGCGCGCTGGTCGGCGGCCTCGTTCTCGGGGTGGTTGTTAATCTGATCGATGCATTCCTAGCTCCAGAGCTTGCGATGTCGATCGTTTTCGGACTTCTGCTGCTCGTCTTGTACGTCAAGCCGGACGGCCTGTTTGGGCGCATGAAGGTGCAGAAGGTTTAGCTCGTGCGTTCAAACGCCCTTGCCGTTCCGCTCGTCATCGCGTGCACGTTGCTTCCGTTGCTACTCCAGTTGATTGGCCAGCGACAGGTGTACTGGCTATTCGTCGTCTCCGAGCTGTTCATCTTCGCGATTGTCGCGATCAGCCTCGATCTGCTGATGGGACGAAGCGGGCAGATCTCGCTTGGTCACAGCGGATTCGTCGCTCTGGGCGCGTACTCGGCGGCGATCCTGAACGAGCGCTTCGGCGTCGATCTGCTCGTATGCACGCTCGCCGGCGGCTTGCTGGCCGCGCTTGCGAGCCTTGTCCTCGGCTTTCCCGCAACGCGCCTGCGGGGACATTACCTCGGTATCGTCACGCTCGGCTTCGGCATCGCCGTCGACCAGATCGCGCTCAAATGGGACACATTGACCGGCGGCGACCAGGGCGTGCATCTACACAAGCCGACGCTGCTCGGGCTCGATGTCGGCACGCCGGTGCGAATGTACTACGTAGCGTTCATAGCACTCGTCGTGACGGCGCTGCTGGTCTGGAACCTAACCGGCACGCGCATCGGACGCGCATTCGCAGCCATCAAGGATAGCGAAGTCGCCGCTGCCGCGATGGGCGTCCCGGTCGCGCGCACCAAGGTCCAGGCATTCATCTGCAGTGCGTTCATCGCCGGCGCCGCCGGTAGCATCTATGCGTTCCTCGCTGGCTTCGTCGCTCCAGAGGACTTCGGCATCGACAGCTCGCTATTGTTTTTCGCGATGGTCGTGATCGGCGGCATGGGTTCGATTCCGGGCGCGATCGGTGGTGCGGTCGTCGTCGACGCGGTCAAGAACGCGGCAGCCACGGTCAGCGGTCTGTCGCTCGCCATTCTTGGCGGCATGATCGTGCTCGTCGTGCTGTTCTTCCCGGGTGGCCTCAAAGCGTGGTTGAGGATGCATGCCGTTCCCAACAGGACCGCCAAACGCCGCAGTGTCCGGCTCTCGCAGGATGCTTGAAGCACGGCAAGTGACGGTTCGCTTCGGCGGGCTCGTCGCCGTCAATGAGTTTGATCTCGTCGTGCCGGACACGGGGATCTTCGCGCTCGTCGGACCGAATGGTGCCGGAAAGACGACACTTATCAATACGCTGAGTCGCGTGTGCCCGGTGACGCAGGGCAGCGTCCGTCTCGATGACGTCGATGTACTCGGGCTCTTGCCACATCAAGCCGTACGCGCCGGGATCGCGCGAAGCTTCCAGCGCGCGGAGCTCTTTCCCACGCTGACAGTGCTCGAGAACTTGCTCGTAGGTCTGCACGCCGCAATCACAACCGGTCTTGCGGGCGCGCTGATGACGCGCTCGGCCCGTACACAGGAAAAGGCCGCGCGTGCGCGCGCCGAGCGGCTGTTGCGCGACCTCGATCTGTGGGAGCTGCGTCATTTTTCGCCGGCCGATCTTCCGTATGGTCACCAGAAGCTGCTCGATGTTGCACGTGCGCTCATCTCCGAACCAAAGCTGCTTCTGCTCGACGAGCCGTTCGCCGGTCTCACCGATGCCGAAACGCCACTGCTGCTCGCCTGCATCGCTGGCGCTGGCGAGCGATGTGCGGTGCTGATGATCGAGCACCATTTCGAGTTGCTCGAGGGCGTCGCCGAGCGGATGACGGTGATGAACTTCGGCCGCAAGATCGCCGAGGGCTCGCCCGCCGAAGTGCGTGCGGACCCGGAAGTCGTGCGCTGCTATCTCGGCACCGGCCGCCACAACGCAGCGGAACCCGCGCGGTGCTGAAGCTCGACGACGTCCACGCTTACTATGGCCGCGTGCACGTGCTACGCGGGATCAGCCTTGAGGTTCCGGATGGATCGGTTGTCGCGCTGCTCGGCGCGAACGGGGCGGGGAAAACGACGACTCTGAAGACGATTTCCGGAATCCTCAAGCCCTCGCGCGGCGCCATTCACTTCGACGGCGAGGAAATCTCGCGACTCGATACCGACGAGATCGTCCGACGCGGCATCATTCATTGTCCGGAAGGGCGGCAGGTTTTTCCGGAACTCACCGTTCGCGAGAACCTGATGCTTGGAAGCTACGCGCGCGGCAATCCGCGCGTCCAGTTTGACGCCGTCATTGACATGTTTCCCGCGTTGAGTTCGCGTCTTGCCCAACTTGCGGGGACGCTCTCCGGTGGCGAGCAGCAGATGCTCGCGATCGGCCGCGCACTGATGGGCGAGCCGAAGCTCCTGCTCCTCGACGAGCCGAGTCTCGGACTCGCGCCGCTCATCGTCGAGTACATCTTTAAGGTTATCGCGAAGTTCCGCGAGCACGACATCTCGGTGCTTTTGATCGAGCAAAACGCGGTCCTCGCGCTCGAATTCGCGGGATGGGCCTACGCGCTTTCGCACGGACAGATTCGCTTCTCTCACGCGGCTTCGGAACTGCGCGATTCCGACCTCGTGCGCCGCGCGTATCTCGCCTGATTTACGTATCCAGCCGTGACTCGACGAGTTCAAGGCGCGCCCTTCTTCTCGGCCGTGCTCTGGGTTTCACGCAACACGGATTTATTCCCGACGCCTCATTTCAATAAGCGTAAGCGCTCCATTGACGCGGAGCCGAGAGCTTGATATGGTTATCATATAGCACGAGGGTTCGTATGTTGAGAATTTTGCGAGGTGATACGATGATCCGCAACAGCTGGTACGTCGCAGGTCTTTCCCGGGACTTCAAATATAAGCTCGAGAAGAAGGTCATCACCGCGTTGCCAATTGTCATGTGGCGCGCGCAAGACGGCAAGGTGGTGGCCTTCGACGGCCGCTGTTGCCACAAGCGATTCCCGTTATGGGACGGTAAGTTGCTCGAAAACGGCGTGCTGCGCTGTGCCTATCACGGACTGTGCTACGACAGCACCGGCAAATGCGTTGACATTCCGATGCAGCGCGACATTCCGATCTCGCCAGTCGCGCAGCTCCATCGGTATCCGATAATCGAGCAAGACGGCCTCGTCTGGCTATGGCCAGGAGATCCCGCGAAGATCGGAGAGATCCAGGCACCACGAATCCCCGAGCTTGCCGATTCACGGTACGAGGCCGTCATATCGGACCCGCCAATCCGTATCCGCGCGAACTACCGGTTGCTGATCGAGAACCTTCTGGACATCACGCACTTCTTCCCGCTGCACGACGGCAACATCGGAGACCTCGCCAACTCGATGATTCCGGTCGGCCTTGTCGAAGGCACCGTTGACGGGAATCCAAAAGTCATGACGACACGCAGCGTGCAGAATTATCGCCTTCCCCCCTATTATCAGCGCTGGTTCGGTCTTGAAGTCGTGGACCGGAACCATACGCATGCGATGATCGGCCCAGGCCTGGTACGCGTGCAGCTACACCTCGCCCCGCCCGGCAAGCTAGGGACCGACGACGAGACCGGATACATCCTGTGCCACACGGACACGCCAATCGACCCGAATCATCTCGAGTGGCACTGGATCATGATCGCGAAGGCTGGAGCTCGGTTTCCTCCGGACCGCTCGATGACGCTCTCCCAAGGTATGGCCTTCGAGTTCCCCGAGGTGGTCGCTCAAGACGAGTGGGCGCTGGCAAAGCAGCAGGAGATGCTCGAATTTTCCGATGTGCTCTCCGACAACACGAAGTACCGTGAAATCAACATGCGCTCGGACATCGGTGTCGTACATGTGCGCCGAGTGCTCGCACGCATGGAAAAGTCGGAAAACAACGAGCCGTTTGGATTACCGGCATCGTCCCTCGAGATGGCGAAATACGCGTCGAACCTCAGAGCACAAGGGACCGGATAATGAAGGTGGTCGTCAATTTCGATGTATGTATGAGCAACGCCCAGTGCATGCTCGCGGCGCCCGAAGTCTTCGAAGTGCGCGAGGACGGCATGTTGTACGTCATGCAAGAGCAGCCATCGGAGGCACTTCGAGCGAAAGTTGAAAACGCAGCCCGCCTGTGTCCGACGCAGGCAATCACGATCGAAACCTAGCCCTTGCGTTCAGTCGTTATCGTCGGCGCATCGCTCGCCGGCTTCTCCGCCGCCCAGGCCCTGAGAAGGCACGGATTCGACGGGATGACTACGCTGATCGGCGATGAAGTGCATCGACCGTACCAGCGACCGCCACTATCGAAGCAGTTTCTGGCGGGTGCATGGGATCGCTCACGGCTGGATCTGCGCATCGCGGACGGGCTGCGACTTGAGTGGATGTTGGGCGTGCACGCGCGTGCGCTGGATCTGTCGCGCCGCGAAGTGACGCTTGGCGACAACCGGCGTCTTCGATTTGACGGACTGGTCATCGCAACGGGTGCCCGAGTACGCTTGCCGCGCTGGCATGCGACGCTGGATGGCGTTTTTACCTTGCGGACGATCGAAGACGCGATCGCGCTGCGGTCACATCTTGCCCTGCACACGCGGAAGGTGGCCATCGTCGGCGCCGGATTTATCGGATCTGAAACCGCGGCCACACTGCGCAAGCTCGGATGCGAGGTCACGCTGATCGATGTCGATCGCCTGCCGATGCTGCGCGTACTCGGTGAACAGCTTGGCGCCGTATGCCTGCGCCTCCATGAAGTGCACGGCGTACGCACGCTTTTTGGCGTTGCGGTCAAGGGGCTCGTCGGCTCGACATGTGTCGAGGGTGTGCTGCTCGACGACGGCAGAATAATCGAAGCCGATTGTGTCGTCGTCGGCGTGGGCGTCACGCCCAATGTGGAATGGCTTCAGGACTCAGGCCTACGCCTCCGGGACGGGGTCGCATGCGACGCCGCCTGTGCGGCGCTTGGTGCGCGACGGGTGGTCGTTGCCGGCGACGCCGCGAGTTGGATGCATCCGCACTACGGCCAGATCCGCATCGAGCATTGGGACAATGCCATCGCACAAGCCGACGCCGCGGTACAGACGCTCCTCGCATCGCCGGAAAATGTGCGAGCGTACGCTCCGATCCCGTTCTTCTGGTCGGATCAATACGACTGCAAGCTACAGCTGATCGGTATGCGACAGCCCGGCGATATGATGCGCGTCGTCGAAGGAGCACTGGACGAACAGCGCTTCGTGACCGTTTTCGAGCGCGACGGGCGCACGACCGGTGCCTTTCTCTTCAACAGCGTGCATCGAGTCGCCATGTATCGCCAGACGATCGAAACCGCGGTCAAAGGCTTGTCAGAAGGGGCGGCAGCATGAAGAGGGGCATTCCGCAGGCACCGCTTTCGGGGTTGCGTGTCCTCGAATTCGGACACATCGCAGCGGTCCCGTTCTGCGGAATGCTTCTCGCGGACCTCGGCGCGGACGTCGTCAAAATCGAGGCGCCTCAAGGCGATGGTCTGCGCACGTGGCCACCGATCGCAGAGGATGCGTCGGGAGAGCGCTTCAGCTTGAATTTCGCATCGCTCAATCGCGGCAAACGCAGTGTCGTAGCGGATCTGAAAGATCGACAGCAGCTTGCGCGTGTCCTCGAGCTCTGCGCGCGGGCGGATGTGATCATTGAGAACTATCGCCCCGGCGTGCTCGATCGGCTCGGGGTCGGCTTTGAAGACGTGGCAAAGCTGCAGAAGACCATCGTCTACTGCTCGATCTCGGGATACGGCCAGCGCGGCCGGTACGCGAAAAGGGGCGCTTTCGATGTCGTGGTCCAGGGCGCGTCGGGGCTCATGAGCGTGACGGGAGAACCGGATGGCCCGCCCGTGAAGTGTGGTGTGCCCGTGGCCGACTTTACGGCCGGTCTCTACGCCGCATACACGATTCTCGCCGTCCGAGGCGACGCGCTACGAGAGAACCACGCCATCCATCTCGATTGCTCGATGCTCGACTGCCTGCTCGGGATATCCGCTCTGCAGACCAGCGAGTATTGGGGAACGGGTATCGCACCCGGCCGTCTAGGCTCGGCACACCCCCGCAATGCGCCATACCAGGCGTTCGACGCAAGCGATGCGCAGATCGTCATCGCCGCGGGCAACGACGACCTTTGGCGCGAAGTCTGCAAGGCAACAGGAAAGTTGGAATTGCTGGAAGACCCACGCTTCGCCGGAATCTCGCAACGCGCAAAGAACCAGAAGGCGCTAGCCGCGATTCTGCAGCAAGTCCTTTCGACGCGAACGGCCCGCGATTGGCTCGACGAGTTCGAAAGGCGCGGTGTGCCGTGTGGACCGATGAACACCTTTGCCGACGTCCTTGGCGATCCCGAGTTGACGTCCACGGGACTCATCGGCGCGATGCCGGTTCCCGTGGCCGGTTCGACCAAGACGGTCGCATATCCGATACAACTCAATGGCAATCGCGTCCGTGCCTCGCTGCCGCCACCGCGGCTTGGCGAACACAGCGAGGACGTGTTCGCAGAGTGGGCCACCGGCGAGGCAAGCGTGGGTGTCGCGAGCCGTGACTGACCTGCTTAAGGTGGAGCGCGACGCTCCGCGTGCGGGATCGTGGCGCTTGGTCCTCGACGATTCGCTGCGCGCGAACGCCCTTTCGCCCGCTCTGGTCGAGCGGCTGCATGCGTCCTTGCACGCCGCGTTCGACACCGATGCTCGCGCCATCGTCCTCGAAAGTTCCATCGACTGCTTCTGCAGCGGTTCCGATCTCAGCGAAGTCGATCGGTTGGCCGATTCGGAGTTACGGGCGCGCTTCGGCGCGGTCGAAGATCTGCTCGAGACCATTCGCCGCGCGCCTGCGCTTACTATTGCGGTTGTGCGCGGTGCGGCGTTCGGCGCCGGCGCGGATCTCGTCGCATCGTGCGATTATCGGATAGGCACGGACCGCGCACGCCTCGCATTCCCGGGAAGCCGATTCGGCGTAGTGCTCGGGGCGCGGCACCTTGCGGCGGTGGTCGGAAGACAGTATGCGCGCGAAATTCTGGTCGAGGGAAGGATACTTGACGCAAAGGCGGCGATCGACTGCGGGCTGCTGAGCTCGCTTTGCGCCGACGACACGGTCGCCGGCCGGGTCGATGAAATCCTGCGAGGCTCAGAGGCGATCGATTCCAAGACCCTGCAAGCGATTTTGCAGCTCACGCGAGACATGCCGTCTGAACGCGACCGGACCGAACTCCTGCGATCGACGTGGCGCGAAGGCCTCACTGAGCGGATACGCGAGTACGCGCGCCGTACAAGCGAAGAGCGCGCAGCGCGGCGGATGAAGCCGGCATGAAGACGGCCGCAGCGCGCACTGGTTCGGTCAAGATCGGTATCCCGCGCATGAGCTCGGTTGCGAAAGCCCTGCTCGTGCTGGAATGCGTCGGACTTTCGGAGCGGCGGACGCTTACCGCGATTGCGAAGGATGTCGGTCTCCCGAAATCGACGTTGCTGCGCCTCGTCAACGTGCTAATTACACGAGGCTTTTTGCGGCGTACCGCCCATGGAGAATACGCGGTAAGCCTGAAGATGTGGCAGATCGGCTGCACTGCATTCAGCGCGGAAGCGATTCGCGACGAGGTGATTCCCTTGCTTCGCGAGCTAGTGCAGCGTACCGGTGAGACAGCACACTACGCGGCCTACGAGGATGGCCACTCCGTGTACGTCGAGAAAGTGGATGGCGTGCATCCGATCCGTTCCTACACTGCTGTCGGAGGACGCTCGCCAGCCTACGCCACTGCGACCGGAAAGGCGCTACTGGCCTGGCGCGATGAGCGCGAGATCGCAGAGGTCGGACGCGCCGCCCACCGATGGACTGAGACGACAAACGTCGGATCCGAAGAAGTCTCGCGTGAGGCGGCGGAGACGCGACGTCGCGGGTACGCGGTCAACCGTGGAGAGTGGCGCGCATCAGTATGGGGAATCGCAGCACCCGTTTTCGATCGTCACAGAAAAGTCATTTCGGCCGTCGGCATCTCCGGTCCACGCGAACGCATTGAGCCGAACGTCGATGCGTTCGCGGAAGTAGTGACTGGCGCAGCCAACGACCTTTCACGCCGGATGGGCGCGTTGGTACGGTGATCTAAGGATCCATCGATCGGCCTTAACTGTGTGTGTCAAGCGACGAAGCGGCACTGTGCAGATCCGCGCTCGCGTCCATCGCCCGCACGCCTTCGTTGTCGCGGCGCCGCCATTAAGGATAGCGACTTTTGGCAGCCGGCAGATTGCTGCGCTCACGCGCCTGCGGCCCAAGCATGCGCGGGCAGCCTCGCCACCGCAGGCGGCGAACGGGCCCCGGGAGCCGGTGGCCGGGGTGGGGGAATTTGAGCCGGCAGGCCAGCCGAGCCGGTGGCCATGGGGGAATTTGACCCTTCCCCGGAGCGCGCCGCAGCCATGGCACGCGCCAGCTTGCGCACTGTCTTGCGATCAATGCCGGTCTTGCGGCTGATCTCGTGCTGGGAGACCTCGTTCTGGAGCAACGTCACCACAGCACCCTTCTGATGCGGCTTCAAGACATTCACTCCCAGCCCCCTCTGCCAATGCAAAAGAGGCGATCATGTCCTGTCGTCGCCGCCGCCGCGGATCGCCCGCGACGGTTACCTCTGACTACGCCCTCAGATGGGGGATTTTGAAGTGGCCATCACTGGGGGAATTTGGGTGGCCGCCGGGGCTGATCGACGGACTGTCAATCCGCCGCTCTGACGTCTACACGTCTACTCGCTCGCCGCAGAAATCGCTGATTCGGATTCCTGTGCGTAAATATGCGATCGGAGTTGCGTGACCTCGGTAGTTTGTGCGAGTGGTCTGTGACATGGGACACGGACAGGACAGGGCCGACAGGGGAGGGGAGCGGCACGGGCGAACGCCGTGTCGGCCTTGACGTTGAATTTTGGACAATAAACCTCCCGCCGCACGCCGGACCGCAGGCAGGCACTGCCGCTGGGTGGGACCGCTACTTCTGCGGTTTGCGGGTGGGTTTGCTAGCTGCTTCCCGTGGCGCGTGCGCATCGGGCCGGTAATCGCCGATGACAGTCTTCACCGGGCATACGCGGAACGCAGGGCATAAATTGCGCGTAAGTGCTTGAATTTTTGGCATAGGTACCCGGATTGTGATTCCGGTTGTCGTGGGTTCGAATCCCATCAGCCACCCCAAAATCAATGACTTAGAAGGTGCGAAATCGTAGGATCGGCCCGCTGGCCGACACCGATGCATCGCAAGCAAATCCGTTCGTAAATGTGTTCCTCGCCACCGGCATCGGAAAGGCGCGCAACGCGCTCATCGGAAGAGCTTCGTTCTGCCTGATCGCGATCGGCGATAGCCTCGGCACGCTCTCGGAGGTTGCGCGGGGCGGCATTTCGGCAAGACAGTGATCGGGCTGGAAGGCATCTCGATGGCCCGGTTACTCTCCGTCAACGTCGGGTTGCCGCGCGACATCGAGTGGCGCGGAAGGACTGTGCACACCGGCATCTGGAAGGAGCCGGTAGAGGGCCGTCGTCGTGTCAAGCGGAGAGGCGACGGAGCCAATGACCGTCGCAGAGATCAACGCGCTCCTCTATTTTCCTGATCATGCGCGCGATCGACTGGAGCGCGCCTTGCGGATCGGAGCGCTTTCGCCCGGATGGCGCACGTCGTTTGAGGCGTTACTTCAGAGGGAAACGAGCGGTAATGCGGGGCTCGTGCCGGAAGCGGCTGCGCATCCGGCTGCAGCAGGATTTCGGGCGCTTGCGGTGACGGCGATCGATCAGGAGTCCGCAGACGTCCGCTCACTGACGATGCAGAGCCCGGACGGTCAGCCGTTGCGAACGGCTCTCCCCGGCCAGTACGTGGTCGTGCGTCTTCAACCGGCCGCCGGCGGCCCGCCGCTCTTTCGCAGTTACTCGCTTTCCGGGCCCCTCTCGAAGGAGCGTTATCGAATCAGCGTGAAGATCGAACCGAATGGGACGGCCGGAACTTACCTGCGGGAGCATGTGCGGGAGGGCGATGCTCTCGACGTCAGCTCGCCGCGTGGAAGCTTCATTCTGCAGTCGGGAGAGCGGCCGGTGGTACTGCTCAGCGCGGGAATCGGGGCGACGCCGGTTCTGGCGATGCTGCACGCCTTGGCGGCGGCGCGCTCGACCCGGCAGGTCTTGTGGCTGCACGCAACTCGCGATCGGGAGCATCATCCCTTCGCCGCTGAAGTTCGTCGCCTTATGTTCACGCTCACACACGGTCGGAGCTACGTTTGTTACAGCAGGCCAGGCTCGCGCGACAAAATGGGCGAGGATTTTGACGCGAGCGGTCGCCTGTCGCGATCGGTCTTCGACGAGGCCGGCGTTCCACGAGAGGCGGATGTCTACCTCTGCGGGCCGACTCGATTCATGGCAGACATGAAAGACTCGCTAGCAACGTTGGGCGTTGCGCCGGAGCGCATTCACGTCGAAATCTTCAACGGCAGCGAGTCAATGACCCCTGGCGTCGTCGCCGCGACGACGCGAACTCCGCATCTCCCCACCGACGACGCCAACACCGGTCCGCTGATATCGTTCGCGCGCAGCAGCATCGCCGCACACTGGAAGGCGTCGGCCTATCAGAGCATTTTGGAACTGGCGGAGGCGTGCGACGTCCCGGTCCGGTGGTCGTGCCGCACCGGCGTCTGTCACGACTGCGAGAGCGGATTGATCTCTGGGTCCGTCACCTACCAGCCAGATCCGCTCGATCCACCTGCAGAGGGAAATGTCCTGATCTGCTGTTCCCGGCCACAGGATGACATGGTGATCGACATCTGAGTGGCGTCGCAAGTGTGGCGCCTAATTAATTGCCTCGCGATAATACCTTTGTAGTCTTCGTGAAGCACGCCTTCGGTCCCATAAGGCGCACACAAGGGGGAGGGGCAGGTGAACGCAAGGTTCGCAGGGCAGATAACGGTGGTGGCAGGCGGCACCGGCGGGTTGGGACGCGCAGTGAGTCAGGCGTTCCTGGACGAAGGCGCGACCGTAATCGTGACGTATCGAACGCAAGCAGAGTTCGATGACCTGGTCCAAGCGGCAGCTGCAAACGCCTCGCGGCTTGAAGGTCAGCGCGTCGATGTTACCGATGAAACGGAATCGCGCCGGTTTATTGAGGGCACTCTCGCTCGGCACAAGCGGCTTGACTCCTTGGTCAACACGGTAGGCGGCTATGTCGGCGGCGTGAAGTTGTGGGACCTTGACGCCAAGGTTTTGGATCAAATGCTGGCACTGAATCTGCGCTCGGGTTACGAGCTGTCACGGGCGGCCGTGCCGGCAATGCTGAGGCAAGGACGTGGTTCGATCGTAAACATCGCCGCCAAGGCAGCGTTCGATCACCCTGCCGGCGCGGCGGCGTACGCCGCTTCAAAGGCCGCGGCGCTTGCAATGATCGATTCGCTGGCTGCGGAAGTGGCCGGAAGCGGCGTTCGAGTGAACTCGTTGCTTCCGAGCATCATCGACACGGCAGCGAACCGAAAAGCGATGCCAAATGCAGATTTCGCAAAGTGGCCGAAACCCGAGGATATCGCGCGCGTGATCCTATTCTTGTGCAGCGACGATGCCAAGGTCATTCACGGTGCTTCAATCCCTGTCTACGGAGATCAGTGAAGGCTCACGACTGCATACGTAATTTTATTATAGTAAGTGATTGATTTGTATTGATTATATGCCGGATTGTGTCCGGTTGTCGTGGGTTCGAATCCCATCAGCCACCTCAAATGCAATGATTTATAACGATGGTCACAGTCATTGTTCTAGAATCATTTCAACGCGAGTCCTCAACGCGCACCCGCCAGCGATAGGAAGCCCGCGTTACCGTCGTGTCGGTGTTATGGCCGGAAGCTTTCTTCGCATCGCGTCCTTGTTCCTTCAAGTCGGTGATCGACTTCGCATGCAAGTTGTGAGACCAGAAGCGCTCATTGTCGGCGCACTTCTACCGTATCACTTGCGATCGGTTCCACATGACCCTGAAACCCTTCGTCAGTGTAAGGTTTCACACACATGTTGCCGGATCTTAAGGGAGGTCCTATGAACTGGCGAATGCTTGTGATCGGTGGGATCCTGCCGGGCGGCATTATCGGTACTGCCGTGGCAAACGACATCACTATCATCTCGTTTGGGCGCGCCGATCAAGCGGCGCTAACGAAGGCGTACTACCGTCCGTTCCACGAGGCGACCGGCATTGACGTCAAGTCCTTTTCGTATGACGGGCAGACGACTGAGCTCGAGCAGATGGCCAAGACGGGCAAGACCATCTGGGACGTCGTCCAGGTCGAGTCGCGAACACTCGAGCTCGGCTGCCGGGACGGCCTGTTCGAGAAACTCGACTTCGGCAAGATTGGGAGCGAGAGCGATTTCATACCCGGCGCAGTATCCGATTGTGGCGTCGGCATATTCGCGTGGTCGGTGGCACTTGCCTATGATGCCGACAAAGTCAAAGGCGCTCCGAGATCGTGGGCCGATTTCTGGGACCTCAAGAAATACCCGGGCAAGCGTGGTCTGCGCAGGAGCGCCAAGTACACCCTGGAAATAGCGTTGCTCGCCGACGGCGTTGCGCCGGCCGATGTGTACAAAGTCCTCGCCACAAAACAGGGGGTCGACCGCGCATTCAGCAAGCTCGACCAGATCAAACGCGACATCGTCTGGTGGCAGGCCGCAGCGGAGCCGGCGCTGTTTCTCAACGATGGCATTTTTGTCATGACGTCAGCCTATACGCTTTGGATTGATCGCGATCAGCAGCAAAAGAAGCACCTCAAGATCGCTTGGGGCGGAAGTCTCTACGATGTCGACAGCTGGGCCATACCAAAGAACACACCCAAAATGTCTGAGGCCTATAAATTCATTGCCTTTGCGAGCAAGCCGGAGAACCAGAAGGCGCTGTCCGAGCAACTGGCCTACGGACCCACCAACAAGAACGCGCTGCCGCTGCTCGACAAGGAACTCGCCAGCACGCTGCCCTCGGCCGAGGTCAACTTCAAGGGGGCACTTAAGGTGAACACCGCGTTCTGGATCCGCCACGGGGAAGCGCTTGAAAAGCGCTTCGACGGTTGGGCGCCCCCGATCTGCGTCCAGCAGACCGATGAAGATGAGCCAGATGCGGACTATAAGGGCCGGGCCGAGTGCCAAGACATCCGGGGCAACCTGCGCAGCCTTCGCGACAACCTCCACACAAATCATGGCACGCCGGCTGCGCATTGATCACTCGCGCGGATGTAGACACGGATTCCGACCCGGCCGCGCCCCGGTCGGTTGCGACGAGGTCTTGCTGGAGCGCCCCGCGGGAGTGGTCTCGGCCAATCCGATTCGCCCCAAAATAAAACTGGCTCGGCGCTTTCGCGCCGAGCCAGAGACGTCAAGAAAGAGCGGAATCCCTCTCCGCGTTAGTCCCCTCCGTCCCCTCCATTGTTTCTCGCGTTGTCTACCTTGACTATCTTCGCTGCATCTCCTGTCAGTTGGACGATATCCAGACCGCCTCCGACCCGGTCACCACAGTAGAGCAGACCGTCGTTGTCGACGTACGTGTTGTCGCAGGAGACGTCCTTCGACGTATAGGTGACACCGTTAATGGTGGCGCTGCTCGGTTGGGTGTTCGAGTTGACCGGCGGAATGAAATACGCCACTTCGGCCGGATGGTATGGATCGCGGATGTCGGTAACGCGAATGCCCGCGTCGAACCACGCGCTGACCATCAGCTTGGCATAGTACGGGTCGTTGAAGTTCTCGTTCATCGAATGGACACCGAACCGCGTGCCCCGCGAGCAGAAGTTCGGCCGCTGTGAGAAGTCGTTAACCGTGACGGTCGAGATCGGCCACGGATGCTGCTCGGCACTGGTGCTTCCGCCCTGGCCTATCGTCTGGGTGATGTCCAGCAGATACAGCAGGTGAGGCGACCCGGTGCAGCGATTGTCCGTCTCTTCCGACGAGACCCCGAGGATGTCCCGAACGGTGTTATTCGTGAAGTTGGCATATTGGCTCAGCGGAATACCGTAGTACGGATACGACGAGTGTCCACCTTCGACGCCCGGCATGTAGATCACTCCGATCTGGCTCGCCAGCAGCTCAGCGTCGGTCGGCTTGAACGGGTTGACATACGTGCCCATGCCGTATGGTGGTGGCAGCACTTTCGTTAGATCGTTAATCTGGATGATCCCGTCGGAGCCTACGCCGTAGGGCATATACAGGCGGTTGATGGCCCTTCCGCCCGGGACTTCGTTGCCGTTGAAGGTCGACACCACGATCGGACCGTGGACGCCCGGCGGAACGGTCTTGGTGGTGTTCTCCGTTCCCGGGATGACAAAGGTCGAACCCGGATTCTGTCCGGGATAGCCAAAGTCCATGATGTAGATCGGGCTCGCCGGATTGCTCAGATCGAATATCTTCAGGTGTTGGTTCGGGCTGCTTTTGGGATTCCAGCCGTCCGGCGCGGTTTTCGACTTGGTCGCGCCACCGACGATATACGCGATCCCGGTACGGCAATCCCACCAGCTTCTGTGGGTAACGTCCAGTCCCGTCACCGGCGTCGACACCAGCATGGAATGCACCGGATCGGTCACGTCCCATACCTCATGCGAGAGCGCGCCGTTTTCCCGCAATAGATAGACGTGTTTCGCGATACCCTGCGGCAGAACGCTACCATCACAAATCATGTTCATGCGGGCACCGCCGTGAATGGCCGGAATGTGCTGGAGATAGACGGGTTTTCTCGGGTCGGTAACATCGACGAGCGACGTGCCGTTTTGTTCCAAATTCCCCGTGAGCGGATTGAGCATCGCGGGGTTGGCAGCGAAATGCCCGGCGAAGGCAATGACGCGACCGTCCGGGTACGTATGCACCGTCGTTTGGTAAGTCACGCGTCCCTGCAAGTCGTTGTGGCCAAGCCATTTGGTGTTGAACGTAACCGCACCGTGAAGGCCATTGTTATCGCCACCTCCACCGTGATCTTTCGCACTAAGCATTGACGGCGTGTCCAGATCGTTGGCTGCCCAGGTGTTTGCGCCGAGCGCGAGTGTCGCGAGCGCTCCGAAAATCCATAGAAAAAGCCGCACGCGCCGGTGGGGAATGCATTGGTGCTGATTCATTTGATCCTCCTTCAGATCCAGATTATTCGCACGACATCCGAGCGGAATACTTCCGCTTGATTCCGGTGGAACGTAGCAGCCTTCACGACCTGCTCCGTGCATTTCCCTATGAAGAGCGGCAAGGCTGCAATCATCGTTCGGGGTGCCGATTACCGCTCAACGATCACGTCGTTACCGCTGCACCCCTGTTACCCGACCCTTAACGTCAAACTGCACAGTTCGAGAGGCGCCATAGGACCAAATCTCGACGCGGCCATCGACAAGTTCGTCCTGATAAGAATCTACTGGCTCGCCCCAGATGGCTCTGACTTCCTCGGTCGTCATGCCAACGCGGGGCTCGGTCGGAAGAGTCGACGATTTGCTAGGCGCATCTGCTGCAAGAGGACCTGCCTTCGCCTTCGTCTGGTTTGAATCGCTTGGTGCCGCTGGCGTCTTTGTGCTCGGTGCGTTCATGGGCATCCAGCCCATCGACTCAAACTGGCAGGGAAAATTCTGATAAAGGTCTGTCCCATCTTTTGCTACGCATTTGAAGATTTCCGCGGAAGCCAGCGGTGAGACCAACACCATACAAAAGAGAACGTACAAGGAATTCGACATGGCCGGGTGTCCTCACCTCGTCTTTGGATTCGGAACGAAGAGTAGCTAATGCTTATCCGAGTCGCTCGACCATCCCGGGTGCGTTCGTCAAGCCCGAACCGGCGAGTGCACTATTTCGGTTGGTCGAATGATGTTGTTGCCTCATGGCGACATCGTCTTGCGGAGCGGCGGCATACAAATCAATTCGCGGCATCTGAACAAAAGCCCACGCGCGGGATAGGACGTTCGCGGCCATCTGGTATTCCACGCACCACCGACAAAATATCGCCACATCGTTTGTGCACTACTATAGCCGCATGCGAGACTGAACATTGTCGTTTTCTTGCCAAAACGTTCATAAAATTGCGAATCGTTCACATCGGCGTGGCGTACGGTTGCGGTCCGGGCCGGCAGGAAACGCCCTGACTGCAGTATTTCTTATGCCAGAGGACCCCAAGCACCCTGCTCCGACGCGAGCGCCAAAGCAGGAGGACGGATACGCGCTGGTACAGAAAGATTTTGGGCTTAAGACTCGCTTCTGTATCTGCGCGGCGTTTGGCCGGTGAACCTGTGGAAGGCCATCGAGAAATGACTCTGATGGGCGTACCCAACCTGACGTGCGATCTGAGTGATGGGGAGCTCTGTCTCGCGAAGCAGGTACGTGGCCCGCTCCATCCTGCGTTGGATTACGTACCGATGCGGTGTGAGTCCTGCGCTTTGCTTGAATAGGTGTGCAAAATGATAGGGGCTCATGGACAGCGCCTCCGAGATCCTTCGAAGCGTCAAGTCCTGGCGCAGGTTGTCGTTGATGTAGTCCGTTGCGCGCTGCAACTTGTGTAGAGGCAACCTGCTTGACGGATCTTCCGGCAACATCGTCGCACTTGAGTAGTGCCTGAGCAAATGAATGGTAAGCTGATTCGCGAGCGATTCCACGTACAGTCGGCTGGCGAAGCCTTCCGCCTTGAGCTCCGCAAGGAGCTGTCGCGCGATACCTTCTATGTGCACGTCACGCGTCCCGAAGTTGTCGAGGAGTTCTACCTTGCCCACCGGCCTTGGTCGAATGTCCTCGGCGATGCCGTCGAAAAGGGAAGGCGCAACACGCAGCTTCACAATCACCACTTCCTCTTGGTGATGCAATACCTTCGGCTCGCCCACCGGCGTGATGATGATGTCCCCCGGATGCATCATCCTCTGAAAGGCGCGTCCGTTGCGTCGCTGAAATAGATTGATGGGGCCCCTAAGCTGCATCGATACAACATGCTCGGGATACTGTGTGGAAACATTCACGTCACGAGCACGAAATACTTCGACTGCGATCCCGTTCCAAGCGAGCGGTAGGCTCGAAACGAGTAGCTCTGCGTGCATGCCCCAGGTGGCACGTTGGCCAGGAAGGCTCTCGGTTTGATGCCCAGCAGGGATGACTGTCCCCATGGTTCCCCCTGACGCTCGAACGCCGTCGCGAGCCTCGTAACATAAACCTCCGATTGGATAAATGCAAAGGATCCGCAGTGGTGGCTCACCTGGTTGGTTGAAGCGCTCGGTGCGAGGGCTTTTCGTCTCAATTGGGCCACAAGCGCACGCGCAGAGGGTGTCGGACGCGATTTCCCCCGAGCGATGTATGCGTCTGGTCCGGGGTGTTCTGGTTCGAAGCGGCGTCGCCGCGCTCGTATACCCCTTGACTGCCTCTGGAACATCCATCGTGCCGGATGGGGTTTTGGCTGTGTCGGGTTAGGCACGTCATGAAGTAGTCGGTATTCCCATCGCGGCTGCGTCGTCAGGACGTGACCGCGCCAAGAGCACACTACAGAAAATAACTAAATTGGCCAGACTGCGCTTCACTGTCACCCCCGCAGATTGCGGCTCATAATGGTCAACCGCGGGCGCGATAGTTCACAATGGGACAAATCTGCCGGGCCGAAGTCAATGGACCAGAGAGCATCCGCACGCATGAGCGAACAGAAGGCTTCCGCGTCCCACCGTGCCGCAGCGGACACTAAGAGCGTTCCACGCAACGCGCTTGCGCGTAAGCTCGTCGCGGTCGCTGCGGGCACCGAGGTTCCCTTCCGCGTAGTGCTGGCAGACGGCACCGTGATCGAGAATGGTGGCGCGAGCCCCGCGTTTACCGTGACGTTCAGGACCCGAGGGGCAGAGCGTCGCACGATTGCATTTGGCTATGTCGGATTGCTGGAGTCGTACTTCGCCGGCGGCGTCGACATCGGCGGCGAGATCGCGCTTGCTTTTCGCGCCGGATATGACAGTGGCTACGACCGGCTGCCGAACCTGCTGGTGGGGTTGCGCAATCGCTGGCACGAACGGCGGTTTTCCAACCGTTCAACCAGTCAGGCAAAGGCGAACGCCCGGTACCACTACGGCTTGGGCGAGGCGTTCTATCGCTACTGGCTCGATACGGTTGGCATGATGTACACCTGCGCCTATTGGCCAGAGGGGACGACCACACTCGAGCAGGCGCAGAAGAACAAGATGGATCACGTGTGCCGCAAAGTGCAGCTCAAGGCGGGCGAGACCTTCCTCGACGTCGGCTGTGGCTGGGGTGGACTGCTGTTTCACGCCTGGGAGCACTACGGGGCGCTCGGGACCGGCATCAACACGACGACCGAGCAGGTGACGGAGCTGCGCGCCGAGCTTGCGCGGCGAGGACTTGCTGACAAGATCCGCCTCGTGGAATGCGACTTCCGAGAGATGCCGGGCCAGTACGACAAGCTGCTGTCGATCGGCACGCTGGAACACGCCGGCCGGGATCAGTTGCCGGAGGTGATCCGGGCGCACGCGGACGCGCTCAAGCCCGGCGGGCTCGGTGTGATTCACTTCATCGGCCACGTCGGCACCCGCGACACCGAGTTCTTCATCCGCAAGTACATTTTCCCCGGCGGGTGGATCCCGAGCCTGTCGCAGGCGTTGGACTGGATGGAGCGCTGCGGCCTTGAGGTGCTCGATGTCGAGAACTTGCGCCGGCACTACGCGCTGACGCTCGACTGTTGGGGCGAACGTTTCGACCGGAACTGGGATGCGATTCACGCCCTCGATCCGGACCGCTTCAACGAAACGTTCCGTCGTAAGTGGCGTGCGTACTTGTGGTCGTGTGCCGAGGTCTTCCGGTCGAGGAGCTTGGAGCTCAACCTGTTTCAGGTGACCGTCAGCAAGGGTAGAGCCAGCTATCCGTTGAGCCGAGAGTTTCTCTATGCCCCGCCAGCCAAGCGGGCAGACCGGATCTAGACCGGTCCGCCGTTCGGGCGCGCGCCCCGGTCTGAGAGACTCCCTAGACTCGATCCAGCAGGGTTAACCAGAGCGAAACTTCCAGGCAAAAATGTTGACTAATTTGATCGGATATAATATACTTGACTCCGTTAATCAACTATTCATTTGACATAGGGCATTGATTTCTAAGAGAGGAGTGCCATGAGATTGACGACCAAAGGGCGCTTTGCGGTCACCGCGATGATCGATCTCGCGATGCAGCACGGCACTAACCCAGTGACGCTTGCGGCAAATCAGCCAGCGCCAGAAGATTTCACTTTCCTATCTCGAGCAGTTGTTCGCCAAATTGCGCCGCCGCGCGCTTGTCGACAGCGTGCGCGGTCCGGGCGGCGGCTATTCCCTCGCCAGGGATATGGCGCAGGTGTCGGTGGCCGATATCATCCTCGCCGTCGACGAACCCATCGACGCGACGCAATGCGGCGGCAAGGAAAACTGCCAGGACGACAAGAAATGCATCACCCACGATCTGTGGGCAAAGCTCAAC
This sequence comes from uncultured beta proteobacterium, assembly GCA_963711235.1. Lineage (GTDB taxonomy): Bacteria > Pseudomonadota > Gammaproteobacteria > Burkholderiales > Casimicrobiaceae > PALSA-1003. The sequence goes on from CAVQDI010000003.1 coordinate 105,804, forward strand.
GAGCACATCCTCGACTACCTGGGTGGCGTGACGTTGAGGCAACTGGTCGATGCCCAGAAAGCGAAGGCGACCGATGTGACGCCGGTGCAAGACATGCGCGAAACCATGCCGAAGCGCCACCACACCACGGTTCCAGCTTGATTTCCGGGGGTGAGTGACGATGGCTATTACATTGACTGAAAGCGCGGCAAGGCAAGTCAAGAATCAACTGGCGCGCCGCGGCAAGGGCTTGGGTCTGCGTGTGGGCGTGAAGAAAGTCGGCTGTTCGGGCTTTGCGTATACGTTCGACTACGTTGACGAAATTCGGGAAGGCGATCGGTCGTTCGAGTCGCATGACGTCACCGTGGTGGTTGCCGTCGATAGCCTCTCGTTCCTCGACGGCTCGCGCGTCGACTTCGTCAAGGACGGGCTCAAGCAGATGTTCGCGTTCGACAATCCCAACGTTGATAGCACCTGTGGCTGCGGCGAGAGCTTCAGCCTGAAGGAAGCGACCAAAGCATAAGGCAGATTCGGATTGTAGAAGATGTCGGAGCGATTCCAATGAGCACCAGTACTGCAAAATCTGGTCAATCAGCCCTACAAGCACGGGTTCGTCACCGAAATCGAGTCCGATGTTTCGCCCAAAGGGCTCAACGAAGACACGATTCGGCTGATTTCGCTCAAGAAGAACGAACCCCAGTGGCTGCTTGAGTTCCGCCTCCAGGCTTATCGGCAATGGCTCGAGATGGACGAGCCGAAATGGCCGAACGTCCACTATCCGAAGATCGATTTCCAGGCGATCAGCTACTACTCGGCGCCGAAGGCGAAGCCGAAATTGAACAGCATGGACGAGGTCGACCCCGAGCTACTGCGCACCTTCGAGAAGCTCGGCGTGCCGATGAACGAGCGAGCGGTATTGGCCGGGGTCGCCGTCGACGTGATTTTCGACAGCGTGTCGGTGGCCACCACCTACAAAGAGAGACTCGCCGAGGTCGGCATCATTTTCTGCTCGATCTCCGAAGCGGTGCACAAGCATCCCGAACTCGTGCGGCAAGTACCTCGGTACGGTGGTTCCGGTAGGCGACAACTACTACGCCGCGCTCAACTCGGCCGTGTTCACCGACGGCTCGTTCTGCTTCATCCCGAAGGGCGTTAAATGCCCGATGGACCTGTCGACCTATTTCCGCATCAATACCCAGGACTCGGGACAGTTCGAGCGCACGCTGATCGTTGCCGAGGAAGATGCGTCGGTGTCATATCTCGAGGGCTGTACAGCGCCCAAGTTCGACACCAACCAACTGCATGCGGCGGTGGTCGAGCTAGTGGCGCTCGACCGTGCCGACATCAAGTACTCGACGGTACAGAACTGGTATGCGGGAGACGCAAAGGGCGTGGGCGGCATCTACAACTTCGTTACCAAACGCGGCCTGTGCAAAGGCGTCGCCTCGCGCATCTCTTGGACTCAGGTCGAGACCGGCTCGGCCATCACCTGGAAGTATCCGAGCTGTGTGCTGCTCGGCGACAACTCGATCGGCGAATTTTACTCGGTCGCGCTCACCAACAACTACCAGCAAGCTGACACCGGTACCAAGATGGTCCATATCGGCAAGAACACGCGTAGCACCATCGTCAGCAAGGGTATCTCCGCGGGCCATTCGAACAACAGCTACCGCGGACTGGTCAAGATCGGCGCTAAAGCGGATGACGCGCGCAACTACTCGCAATGCGACTCGATGCTGATCGGTGATCGATGCGGTGCCAACACCTTTCCATATATCCAGGTGAACAACAACAGCGCCACGGTCGAACACGAGGCTTCGACATCGAAGATCGGCGAGGACCAGCTGTTCTACTTCGCGCAGCGCGGCGTCGGCGCCGAGGAAGCGGTGTCGATGATTATCAACGGATTCTGCAAGACCGTGTTCCAACAGCTCCCGATGGAGTTTGCGGTCGAGGCGACCAAACTGCTCGGATTAAAACTCGAAGGAAGCGTCGGATGATTCAGCAGAACGGCAGAACGCTGCTCGAGGTGCGCGGACTGTGCGCGACTGTGAACGGCATCGACATACTCAAGGGCATCGACCTCACGGTCAGAAGCGGTGAAGTACACGCGCTCATGGGACCGAATGGCTCCGGCAAGAGCACCTTCGCCAAGGCGCTTGCCGGCCATCCTGCTTATGTTGTGACCGCCGGTGAAGTCCTCTATGAAGGCAAGAACCTGCTCGAACTCAAACCCGAGGAGCGCGCGCGTGCCGGTGTCTTCCTCGGCTTTCAGTACCCGGTCGAGATTCCCGGCGTCGCCAACAGCCAGTTCCTGCGACTCGCCTACAACACGCTGCAGGCGCAGCGCGGCAGGGATGAGCTCGATCCGCTCGAGTTCGACGACTACGTGCGCGAGAAGATGAAGCTGCTCGAAATGAATCCCGATTTCCTCGACCGGAGCGTCAACGAAGGCTTCTCCGGCGGTGAGAAGAAGCGCAACGAAGTGTTGCAGATGGCGCTTCTGGAGCCGCGTCTCGCAATCCTCGATGAGACCGATTCCGGCCTCGACATCGATGCACTCCGGGTCGTCGCCGGCGGCATCAACGAACTTGCCACCGAGGACAACGCGATCGTGCTAGTGACGCACTACCAGCGTCTGCTCAACTACATCGTGCCCGACTACGTGCACGTGATGGATGCGGGCCGTATCGTCAAGACCGGTGGCAAGGAGCTCGCGCACGAGCTCGAAACGCGGGGGTACGATTGGGTCGGCGCCGAGCAAGGGGCTGCCGCCAAGGCGACCGCATGAGCGCAACCCGAACTTTCGCCGCCGGCTACCTTGAAAGCCTGCTCGCCGGACAACCAGCGTTGCCCGCGAGCCCGTTGGCGTGGCTCAACAAGTTGCGCGCGGAGGCCGTCGACCGCATCGGCGTGTTGACGGTACCCACGACCCGTGACGAGGATTGGCGTTTCACCGACCTCTCACTGCTCACCAAGCTGTCCTTCCAGCCAGTGCGCACGCCTGCCGGTCTAAAGAGCGCTGACGTCGAGCAATTCCATGTCGAAGAAGCGACAACCCGGCTCGTGTTCGTTGACGGCATCCATGCGCCGGCGCTCTCCAGTGGTGCCCGTGACGGTGGCGTCGTGGTGGCGAACCTGTTTGCGGCGGAATCCGTGCATGCAGCCGCGATCGAGTTGCATCTAGGCCGGCATGCGAAATTCCGCGACAGCGTGTTCGCTGCCCTCAATACCGCCTTTCTGCACGACGGCGCGCTGGTCGTCGTGCCGCGCGACGTGTCGGGTGCCGCGCCGGTGCATCTGCTGTTCATCGCGACGCAAAAGGGCGCCGCAAGCTACCCGCGTTGCCTGCTGGTTGCCGAATCGGGCAGCGCGGTGACCGTTGTCGAGGACTACGTAGCATTGCAGGCGGAGACCTATTTGACCAATACCGTCACCGAGATCGCGCTCGGCGATCGTGCGCACGTCGACCACATCCGGGTACAGCGCGACAGCGGCCAAGCGTTTCATATCGCGAACTGCGCCGTGTCGCTCGCGAGCGCAAGCCGCTATCGGTCGGTGAGCGTCGCGCTTGGTGCGCGGATCTCCCGGTACGACCTGAATGTGCTCCATGCAGCCGAAGGTGCCGAGTGCACGATCGACGGGCTTGCGCTGATCGGAGAACGCCAGCTTGCCGACACCCACTCTTGCATCGACCACGCGAAGCCGAACGGCGTCAGTCGCCAGCTGCACAAATGCATCGCTGGCGGTGCCGCGCACGCGGTGTTCAACGGGAAAATCATCGTGCGCCCGGACGCCCAGCGCACCAACTCGTCGCAGTCGAGCCGCAACCTGCTGCTGACCGCGAAAGCGCACGTCGACACCAAGCCGCAGCTCGAGATTTTCGCCGACGACGTCAAGTGCGCGCATGGCGCCACGGTCGGCCAGCTCGACAGCGAGGCTCTGTTCTATCTGACCAGCCGCGGCCTTTCCAACGCTGCGGCGCGCAACCTCCTCACTTATGCGTTCGGCGCCGAGATCATCGACCGCATCCCCGTCGCCTCGCTCAAGCTCTGGCTCGAGCGCGCTGTGCTCGAACAAACTGCACGCAAGCCATGACCGCAATCCAGGCGGCACTTAAAGCCCGACCAGCGCCTGCGTTCCCCGTCGAGCGCATCCGGGCCGACTTTCCGATCCTCAAGCTCGAAATCGGCGGCAAGCCGCTTGTGTATCTCGACAACGCGGCGTCGAGCCAGATGCCGCAGCCGGTCATCGACCGCATGGTGCGCTATCAGACTATGCAACACGCCAATGTCAACCGCGGCGTGCACTACCTGTCGGAGACCGCGACCTCCGCTTACGAGGAGGCGCGCGCCAAAGTGCAGCATTTTATCAACGCGCGCGAAGACCGCGAAGTGATCTTCACCAGCGGAACCACGGATGCGATTAATCTGGTGACGCACGCCTTTGGCCGAAGATTCATCGGGCCTGGAGACGAAATCATCCTCACCACACTCGAACACCATTCGAACATCGTCCCGTGGCAGATGCTGGCGGAAGAGAAGGGCGCGAAGATTCGCGTGGTCCCGATCAACGACTCCGGTGAGCTGCTGGTGGACGAGTACGAGAATCTATTCAACGCTCATACCAAGTTCGTCGGCTTGATTCACGTCTCAAATGCGCTGGGCACCGTCAATCCAATTAAGCGCATGATCGAGTTTGCGCATGCGCGCAGTGTGCCGGTGCTGGTCGACGGCGCACAGGCGGTGCCGCGCATGAAGGTCGATGTGCAGGATCTCGACTGCGACTTTTATGCGTTCTCGGGCCACAAACTTTGCGCTCCCACCGGTATCGGCGTGCTTTACGGCAAGGCCGCGCTGCTCGAGCGCATGCCGCCTTTCAAGGGCGGCGGGGACATGATTCTGTCGGTGACGTTCGAGAAAACTACGTACAACACCATTCCGCACAAATTCGAGGCTGGCACGCCACCGATCGCGGGGGCGATCGGGCTCAGCGCCGCGATCGATTACCTGTCGGCGATCGGCATCGACGCCATCGCGGCGCACGAATTCGATTTACTCGAATACGCGACCGAGCAGATGAATCGCATCCCTGGCGTCCGCATCGTCGGCACCGCCGCGAAGAAGGTGGCGGTGCTGTCGTTCACGATCAACGGCGTCCATCCGCACGACGTCGGTACCCTGCTCAATCAGGAGGGCATCGCGGTGCGGACTGGGCATCATTGCGCGCAGCCGGTGATGCAGCGTTTTCGTGTGCCGGCTACGTCGCGCGCCTCGTTCGCGTTCTACAACAGCATGGCCGAGGCCGATGCACTGATCGCTGGCATTCGCATGGTGCAGAAAGTGTTTGCTTAATGGCCGACTCCAAAGCACTGTATCAGGAGGTCATCCTCGACCATAACAGGAAGCCGCGCAACTACGGCGTGCTCGAGCACGCGACCCACCACGCGGAAGGCCACAACCCGCTGTGCGGCGATCACCTCAGTGTGACGCTCGATCTCGATGGCGAGCGCATCGACGGCATCGCGTTCCAGGGCGAGTCGTGCGCAATCTGCAAGGCGTCCGCGTCGATGATGACCGTCGCGGTTAAGGGCAAGACGCGCGCGGACGCGGAAACGTTGATAGGGGAGTTTCGCGATATGGCGACCGGAAAGCTCGATCTTGCCGGGCCTCACCACATCGGGCGGCTCACGGTGTTCGCCGGGGTGCGCGACCAGCCGACCCGCGTGAAATGCGCGATACTGCCGTGGCACACGCTGCACGCCGCGTTCAACGCCGTAACAAGCACCTCGACCGAGGCGGAAGACGATCCGATGCACGCATCGATCGGCGACGCCTGAACCCGGAATGTAAGATGCCAAAAATCGCCGAAATCGAAAGCACGCCCAATCCGAACGCGCTGAAATTCGTCCTCAGGGAACCTTTGACCTGGGGAATCAAGCGATCGTACGACAACGCCGAGGAAGCTAAGGACGACCCGCTCGCCGAGGCGATTTTCGAGATCGAGCATGTCACCAACGTGTTCTACATCGATCATTGGCTCACGGTTACGCAGGACGGCGGCGCCGACTGGCAGGATTTGACGCGAAAGATTGCGGAGCCGCTCCGCGCCGCGCCGGCGGCCAACGCGCAGACTGCGGCCACGGTAGCAGCGGCGAGGACCGCGATCGCCGACTTGAGTCCCGAAGACCAGCAGCGCCTCGATATGATCAATGCGCTGCTCGATGAGCACATCCGTCCCTATTTGCAGGGTGACGGCGGCGATCTGTACGTTCTCGGCCTCGAAGGCAACAGGCTTGCCGTGCATTACCAGGGGGCGTGCGGCAGTTGCCCGAGTTCGATCTCGGGAACGCTCCAAGGCATCGAGAATCTGGTGAAGTCGATCGAGCCCGAACATCGAAGTCTTCGCAGTCTAGACCCGATCGAAACTGCGAACGGGCGTCGATCCGTTGCGGTTTCCTGAACGTATGAGCGAATGGGTGACGGTAGCGCGAGCCGGAGAACTCGCGCCGGGCGAGTGGCGGGTCGTGGACGTGGACGATGCGCAGATCGCCATATTCAACCTCGATGGCGAGTTCCATGCGATCTCAGACGTCTGTACCCATGACGGCGGACAGCTCACCGGCGGCAAAGTCGAAGGCGACCAGATCGTTTGCCCGCGTCACGGCGCTCGCTTCTGCATCCGTACCGGCGCCGCCTTGTCGGCGCCAGCTTACGAGCCGACCGACACTTTCCCCGTGCGCGTCGAGAATGGGGAGATTCAGGTACGCGACGATCGCTGGGATTGAGACTGTCTCGGCGGTTCTCCTGGAATTGTGGCGTTCAAGTCGCGACTGCGGGGCGATGCTTCCAGAATTGGGTGACCTGCTCGAAGGCGTGCGCGAGTTGAAGCACGCCGAAGTCGTCTCGGTAGCGCCCGACGATCTGCAGGCCGACTGGGAGCGCGGGGTCATCGCTGGTGAATCCGGCGGGCACCGAAATCGCGGGATGACTGGTGATGGTGATGTAGTAGCAGCTTTTCATCCAGTCGAGGTAATTCTCCATCTTTGCTCCGGCGATCGCGCGCGGCCATTCCTCGGTGACCGGATAGGGCGGAAGCTGGTTTACCGGACATAGCAGGAAGTCGTAGCGCTCGAGAAAGCGGCGCATGCGGTGGAAGAGCTCGGTACGCAAGCCCTCCGCTCGGGCGATCTTCTCGGAGCTGAGTGCGAGGCCCTGCTCAATGTTCCAGATCACCGTGTCCTTGAGCTTGTCGCGGTGCCTGCGGTAGAGCGCGCCATGGTTCTGCAGGAAGGCGAGCGCACGCAGGGTCTCGAACGATTCCGTCGCGCCCGAGAAGTCCGGTTCAGCTTGTTCTACGATGCACCCCAATGAGGAAAAGACCTTCTTCTGACGCTCGAGGACAGCGGTTACGCGAGGGTCCATCGGCAGCCCCCCGAGATCGCGGCTCCAGGCGACGCGAACTTTCCTGAAGTTTCTCTGCAGCGGCCCGAGGAAAGCCCTGCCCAGCTCGTCAATCGAGGTGGGCGAGCGCGGATCCGGGCCGGCCATCGCACTGAATAGCAAGGCGCAGTCAGAAGCGGTGCGCGCCATCGGTCCCAGCACGGAGAGCGTGTTCCAGGCGTTGGTAGCCGGCCACGTTGGTATACGCCCAGGAGTGGGCCGGAAGCCGACGACGTTGCAATAGTTGCCAGGATTGCGGAGGCTCGCGGCGAGGTCGGATCCGTCGGCGAAGGGCAGCATGCCGCAAGCGACGGCCACGCCCGCACCGCCGGAAGAGCCGCCGCAGGTCTTGTCGAGGTCGTAGGGATTGAGCGTTGCGCCAAACACTTTGTTGAAAGTCTGGCTGCCCGCGCCGAACTCCGGAGTGTTGGTCTTGCCGACCAGAATCGCGCCTTCGGCACGCAGCCGCTCGACGAGGGCGTGATCCTCCTGCGGTACGTTGTGCTCGAAGACTCGGGAGCCGAAGGTAGTTCGCACCCCCTTGGTCGGCACGAGGTCCTTGAATGCGATTGGCAGGCCCGCAAGGATGCCCTGCCGGCCCTTCTTTCTGTCCATCGCTTTGGCTGCCTTGAGCGCCTCTTCCGGCAGGAACGTGACGATGGCGTTGACTTTGGGATTCACGCGTTCGATCTGCGCGATGAATGCCCGAGTCAACTCGGTGACCGATAACTTGCGCGAGCGGATCATCTGCGCGAGCTTGCGCGCCGGTGTGAAGTACAGTTCGGTGTCAGTGGGCATGAAAATCAACGGAAGCCAATTCAGGGTGTGGCCGTCGAAGGGGTTGCCGTGCAGCGCCTGGGTGTGCAGCACGAATTGCGGGGCCTTGGGCTCCGTCGCGGGTGTCGCAGTCGAGACCTTGCGAGCAGATTCGCCACTGCGAGGGCCTGTGGGAAAGCGGCCACGGCTCATTGCGTGGCACATCGCGCAAAACCCTCAGCGCGCGGGTCGCCACGCGCCACGCGACGCACATCCGGGGCGCGAGCGCTTTCGGAAGCGGCGGCCCGGCACGTCGCTGCGGGCCGGTTCCTCAGTGCTTAATGAACGGCGCGGCGTCGCTCGCGTGCTTCTTTTGCTGCTTGATCGCCTTCTTTTCCTTCGGTGTGTGCTGCGGCTTCTTCTTGATTTCCTTCGGTGGCTGATGAGACATGGTTCGCTCCTGTGGATCACCGTGACCGTGGCGCCATGTCACTATAGGCCAAAGTCGAAGCTCTTGCCGTGGCGCTGCGGGAACGATGGCGCGACCCTTGCCTATCGCAGCTCGCTTATCGCGTTCTGGATAGCTGCGTCCACGAGTTGTCGATCGGCAACGGCGTCTCCCATGACGGTGTCCCAATGCAGCCGCACATAGGCAGACCTGTGTTTGCTCTTCAGCACTAAAGTCTGCAGGCCCCGTTGCTGGCCGAAGGCATAATCGGTGGCGTAGCCGAGAAGGTCGTGCACCCCTTCCTGCCATATGCCAGTTTGCACAGCGTCGATGATGGCGGCCATGCGCCGGTGAAATTCGCGAGGCACATCGACCGTAAGCGGATCTTTATCCGTCAAGGGTACCGAGGAATGACGGTTCACAATATGCTTAAGGGTCGGGAACTGTTTACTTCCGCTTCATCATCGGGCCGCGCGTTCCAGGCATAACTTTGAAGTTCGCCGGCAACAGCCAGGTGCGACTCGCTATCAGCCGCGCTCCAGGGATACGCCGCTGCCGGCACAGCACCTGGACGCGCTGCTGCGTTACCCCGAGTTGCTGCGCTGCCTCGGCCGTCGTCATTGTCCTGGCTGCCATAATTGAAGTATAATTCATGCAAATAGTTTTTCAAGAGGAACTTATGCCTACCTCTCAGGCGGCGCTGTTGCATCACTACAATCCGATTCGCTTCCGGCTGTGGCGCGACGAGGATGTCATTCGCTTTAATGGCCCTGGCGTTGTTCTGCTTTCCCGAGATGTCCGGAAGAACGAGTACAGGCTGGTGGGAGTTCTCTCTGCGGAAAATGCGGCGGTCGTCGCCGACACTTTGCTTCGCCGACCGCGAGAGGACCCTCGCTCATACAGCGTGTTCATCGTAGGCGCGGCGACTCTTAGCGATAGGGATCGCATTGGCAGAGAGTTCGCTGCGCTGATCACCTCCGAAGATCAGGAGCGTGAATGCGGGCTTGATCGAGAGCAGGAGATCGCACTCCGTGGGCTGCAAATCTTCACTGAGCTCGGACAAAAAGGAGCCCATGCGGGAGATCTATCGAAACGCGCGTTGGATCTCGGCTATGCGAGATTCGGCAGCGACGGAGCCCTAGAAGTGACGCCCGAGGGGGCGGCCTGGCTCGAGACGCATCCAGAGAACCGGTGAACGGGGGCTGCGCAATATTGGCGGCACGTTTGCAAGCTCGCATGGCGGGAATCTCGCGGGGAGCTCGCGGTAGCTCAGAGACTTATTGGGCGTCGCGCCCGTGCTTCTTCATGTCGGCGGCTGCGCCGATCGCACTTGCTTTGATTCCTGCCGCTGATCGACGATCTCCTTTAGGGAACGAAAGTCCGGAGGCATTGCGTTGGGGGAAAAGAAACGACGCCCGGCGGCTGCGAACCTCCGCAGCGAGCGCCACACAAGCAGGACCACGCAGTTGCTCTACGACGCTGAGCAGGCTCATCGTGCCCATCGCTTCGAGCAGGCGCGGGAGTTTTTTCAGGAAGTCCTCGAGACCGATCCGCGGCAGGCCTACGCGTGGCGCGGATTGGCCATGCTTGCCTGGCACGGCGGCGCGCTGGATAAAGCGCTCCCGCTCCTGGCCAAGGCCGTGGAGCTGGCGCCGGAGGTAGATGTATTTCGCTGGCAATATGGCTGCGGACTCCAGGAGATGCAGCGCTTCGCCGCTGCCGAAGAGCAATTCCGGGCCGCCTGCCGCCTGCGGCCCGATGTGGCTCGATATTGGGAGGACCTCGGCATTGTGCAGCAGGCGCTTGGAGAAACCGGTCAGGCCGCGGAGTCCTACCGTCGCGCCAATGACTTGCACCCCTCGCTGTCACGGCGCCTAAAGCAGGCAACGCTCGTCTCCCCGATCGTCGCGTCCCGTGAGGCGATTATCGCGGAGCGTCAGCAATTCGAAGCTGCCATGGACGCCTTGCTGGCCGTTCCGGCGCAGAGCGGGGCCGATCCGATACGGATGGCGCTGTGGCCGAATTTCCACTTGGCCTACCACGGACAGTGCAATCGCGACCTGCAAACGAAGGCTGCGGCGGTGTATCGCCACCTTTTTCCGTCGCTGGACTATGTCGCGGCGCATTGTCGCTCGCCGCGCAGGGTTGAGGGTAAGATTCGAGTGGGGCTAATTTCGCAGTTTTTTTATAACCATAGCATCGGCCGCACGAGTCGCGGGATTGTTCGCGCAGTTGTCGCACGAGAAGCTGGACGTTACAGCGATTTTCATCGCACCCGCGGTCGACGACCATTTTTCGCGCTTTATTCGTCAGCACGCGCAGCACAGTGTGGACGTTCCGCGAGACCTGCCTTCCGCCAGGAGATTGATCGAGGCGAAGGAGCTCGACGTGCTGTTTTACCAGGATATCGGGATGGATCCGTTCAGTTATTTCCTGGCCTTTTCCCGACTAGCCCCTGTGCAGTGCGTCTCGTTCGGGCATCCTGACACCACGGGAATTCCGACAATCGACTACTTCATTTCCAACGATCTGTACGAACTTCCCGGGTCCCAGGCACATTACAGCGAACGCTTGTTCCCCCTCCGCAATCTTGGCAGTCTGGCCTATTACTATCGAACCGAACGGACGGAGCCGCAAAGAAATCGAAGCTATTTTGGTCTGCCCGACGACGAGCATCTCTACGTTTGCCCTCAGAACCTGTTCAAATTCCATCCTGACATGGATGAACTGATCGCCGGCATCCTGCGCCGCGATGTCCGGGGCAAGCTCGTCCTGATCAACGGCCGAATCGAACATTGGACGCATCTGCTCAAACGTCGTTGGGAGGCGATCGCGCCAGACATCATGGATCGGATCGTCTTTCTGCCACGGATGGACAGCGAGGATTTCGTGAATCTCATCGCAGTGTCCGACGTGATGCTCGATACGCTGCATTTCAACGGCATGAATACTTCCCTGGACGCCTTCGCCGTCGGCACCCCGATCGTTACTTGGCCGGGTGCGTTGCAGCGCGGTCGGCACACTCAGGCCATGTATCGCAAGATGGGTCTGACGGAATGCATCGTGGACGACGCGCAGGCCTATATCGATTTGGCGGTACGGTTGGGCAGCGATGCCGGACACCGCGCCGCGATGAAGAGCGAGATCCTGAAAAGGAACGCCGTCTTGTTCGAGGACATTCAAGTGGTGCGCGAATTCGAGCGCTTCTTTCAGGAGACGGCTTCCGCAGCATGAGGAAACCCCATGGGAGGGATTCTCGATGCGCTACGAGCTTTACTACTGGGCCTCCATCCAAGGTCGAGGCGAATTTGTGCGGCTTGCTCTCGAAGAGGTCGGTGCGCCCTATGTCGATGTCGCACGCACTGCAGACGGCGAAGCGCGCATGGTTGCGCTGCTTAGTGGCGATGCAACCGCCTGTCCACCGTTTGCACCGCCATTTCTGAAGGCGGGAAATCGCCTGATTGGGCAGACGGCGAACATTCTTCTGTTTCTCGGTGATCGCCACAGACCTTGCGCCAAAGCGTGAAGCGGGTCGTTTGTGGACGCTTCAGCTGCAGCTTACGCTCGCAGACCTCGTCGTCGAAGCGCATGACACCCACCACCCGATCGCATCGAGCCTGTATTACGAGGATCAGCGCCGCGAAGCGAAACGGCGCGCAGCCGACTTCGTCGCGAACAGGGTGCCAAAATACATCGGCTATTTCGAGTGTGTGCTCGCAGGTAATGCACACGGTCCCACGCATCTGGTCGGCGGCCGCCTGACCTACGCAGATCTGTCGTTGTTCCAGGTCGTTGCCGGATTGCGCTACGCGTTTCCGAACGCGATGGCACGATATGCGAGACGGTACAGGCACGTCATGGCGCTCTGCGCACGAATTGCGGCCCGCAAGCGGATTGCCCGAGTATCTCGCCTCGGAGCGCCGCCTGCCGTTTAACCAGGAAGGCATCTTTCGCCATTACCCGGAACTTGACGAGTAACCTCGCAAACGTCACTGCTTGCCAGGGGGACGAGCCGGAATCGCTGCGCATGCGACCCAGCGCGCTCACGTAGTACACTGGGAATGGCTGCGGTGCTAGACTGGCATGACAAGAGTGGCGACTGCGCCAGGAGCAAGACACGCAATGAAAAGCTTCGCGATGGTGCTGGTAGTCCTGCTGCTCGCGCTGCTGGCCTGGGTACTGCTTCAGTCGAGCGATATTGCCATAGTAGTAAACGGGCAAAAGCTCGTCGGGCCGGCAAAATTCGCCGCCGAAGGCTGGGGTGTATTGGTGGGGGTCGTGGCGCTCTTCTGCGTGGCGATCCTGCTTGTTTTCGTGTTCGCCGGGGTGGGTCTCATCGTCCTCGGGGCATTGGTGCTTGTTGGCTTGCTGGTGACGTGGCTCGCCTTTCCTTTTCTGCTGCCGCTGTTAGTCCCACTGTTCCTCGTCTGGATCTTCGTTGCGGCCGTTCGCGGGGGCAGCAAATCCGGAAAGTAGCGTGGAGTCCGCTACGGCGAACAACCTGTCTGCAGAGGTTGTTACCCCAGTCAGCGCTTCCCCCATGCATCGCGTTCAAGCGAACCTAGGGCGAAGACTTATTCCCTTCGGACCGTGACCGTAGATTGGGCATCTGGACAGCCGTTTCTCATGCGCGGCGGTTCTTTCCGACCCTGGATGGGACCAAGGTGCACGCCAATGGCGACGACGCCACAAGCGCGATGAAGAGTTGTTGCACACGCTATGACGCCGCTCGCCGAGCTCGAGGCGGAAAGGGCGGAGCTGATGAAGCGGGCGGAGTCGGCCAACGCGCGCAACTTGCCGCATAGATATGAATCTGCCACGCCGATGCTGAGCCGGCAGCGAAGAAGACGATCTTGTCCGGCCATTGCCGTGGTTCCAAGGCGATATACCGATGCACTGATCAAGGGCAAAGCGGAGGCCGTCCTATGTCGCGTTGAAGCTGGCAGCTCGTCGAGCGATAGCGGGTCAAGAATGAGCGGCATGCGGCATCGCGAGTCCTCCCACCAGGAGCGTAGTTCGGTTTGAGCGCCGTTACGAACTGGTCGATGAAGTCGAATCTTCACCGATGAAACTCGCGCATCGTGCCGGATACCAGCCGAGGTATTCGAGTAAGTCCTGCAGCCGCGCGAGCTGTTGGTGGACATCGAGAACGATATCGGTAGCGTGGCGCAGGCGTTGACGCCACCGATCAACGAACAAGCAGCAGGTATTGCCGATGCCGGAACACTGGTAAGCGCATGCCCAAGGACCTTCGCCCGGTGACGACGATGACTCGACGACGCGTGGGATTGGCCAGCGAGGATCAAGGTGAACGCCTGTGCCCCTGTGCGAAGATCGGGTCCTCGATCGCGCTCGGCCGACAAGAAGCCTCAGTGCTTCGCTGCTCGAGCGCTTCGCCGAGCCGTGCGCCGATGCGCGGCATGAGGAGAAAGCCGACCGCAGGAGGACGGCCAGGCGCTCATCTGTTGAAGATGTCGCCAACAGGTGCGCGAGGCTGTATCCCTTGAGCAAGTGTCACGTCGAGCCGGCATTCGGATCGATGATCAAGCCTAGGTTGATGATTTCGCCGAGAGCAAAACCCGATGCGCGGCGTGGAGACAAATCACGGGCGCGATCCATTCAGGGCGAATGAACCGTTTCGGTACGGCCATGGCGTGGTCCAGCTTCTGTTCGCCCATGTATTTCCCCCGGAGAGTGACGCAGACGGCAAGGAGCTTCCGTATGCTCAGATTCATCTGGACAGCCGTTCATCTCGCCATTCTTTCATGATGAGCGGTTGCCAACCCGAAAGCGCACCATTCTAGTCCTCCAACGCATGGTCCCCGGGGGCCGCGGCGGCCATCGCCGTCACGCGCCGGTTACGGCGAGGAGCGCCTCCCTGACTTTGGCCTGTGCGACGCGCCCGATCAGCGCCAGGTCGAGATGCGGAAGGTTGGGCAGCTCGTCGGAAGCGACGACGGCGTCGATGATGGTTGGGCCGTCACTGGCCAAGGCCTCTCGAATCGTAGCCAGCAGATGATCGGGTTTGGTGATCTTGAAGCCGCGACCTCCGCAGGCCTTTGCAAAAGCGACGAAATCAGGATTGGGAAACTCGATGCCCTTTCGGAAGGGTGGCAGGCCCACAGATTCCGCCTCCAAGGGAATCAGCCCGAAGGCAGAATTGTTGTAGATGACTACCTTCACCGGCAGCTTGTGATGCACGGCGGTCATGAATTCGCACATGAGCATGTTGAAGCCGCCATCACCGCAAAGAGCGATCACCTGCCGCGAACGATCGAGAGCCTGAATGCCGTTCGCCTGCCCGAGCGCGGTCCCAACGGCGGCGTTGTTGAAGGAGCCAACAATCCGTTGCGATCCGCTCTGGCGGATCCAATTGGCGGACCAGAGGGTGTTCAAGCCGGTATCGAAGGTGAAGACCGCGTCGTGCTTGGCGAGATCGCCGACCGCGCGTGCCACCGCCTGCGGATGAATGCGATCGACAGTACGCGCCGGGTCGGCTTGCTTGTCCAGCATTTCATCCCATTTCTGACGCTCCTTGGTCACCTCGTCGCGAAAGGTGGTGTCACTCTTTGACGCCACCCGACCCAGGAGCAGCTTCAAGGTCGGCCGCGCGGAACCGACTGCACCGAAGGGCGTCGGCGCCCTTCGCCCGAGCACTTGCGCGCGTTCGTCGATCTGGATGACGACACCATGGGTCGGTAGGAAGTTCGAGTAGGGATAGTCGCTGCCGACCATCAGCAGCAGATCGCAGCGCATGACCGCGTTGTAAACCGCCTTGGTGCCGATCATTCCAATGCCACCCATCCACCGCGGGTCGTCGTACGGCATGATGTCCTTGCCTTTGACCGAATGGATCAACGGCGCCTTGAGCCGATCTGAGAGGGCGCGCAACTCATCGACCGCGCCATGGCATCCGTGTCCGCACATGATTACCACATTTCTGGCCCGATCGATCCGGCGGGCGATTTCTGCGACGTCGGCTTCATTCGCGGCGAGCTCTGGCCGCGGTTTCAAGGTTTCGATGCTGGACACTTCACCCTCCGCGTTCGCCGCGATGACGTCCTGTGGAAGCGTCAGGTGGGCCACGCCACGGCCCGCGTAGGCTGCCGCAATGGCTTGATGAATGACGCCGGGTGCCTGGCCTGCGGAGGAAACGGTTTCCGTATACAGCGCCACATCGCGAAACAGCAGGTTCGGCTCCGTCGTCTGGATGTAGTCCGTGCCCTGCAGATTGCGCGCCATGTCGCCCGAAAGCGCCAGCACCGGCGCGTGGTCACGGCTGGCTTCATATAGGCCGGCGACCAGATGGGTGCTGCCCGGTCCGGTCGTCCCGGCGCAAACCGCAAGGCGGCCAGTCAACTTGGCCTGGCCGGCGGCGGCAAGCGCCGCGCCTTCCTCGTGGCGAACGCCGATCCATTCGATTGAGCTTCTGCGAATGGCGTCGGCGAGGGGATTAAGCGAGTCGCCGATTAACGCGAAGATGTGCTTGACCCCGATCTGTTCGAGCGTTCCGACGAGGACATCTGCGACTGTTTTCGACATTTGCATCTCCTTTTGCGCTGACCATGCCGTTCAAGGACTCGCGAGGCGGGATTCGCCGCGGCGGAACGCCTATCACGCCCGGTACCCAGGGCTGCACTTCGCGCGTTGATGAGTTGGGATTGTGAGTGTTCACAGCGCAGGACGCATCCCTCACCGCGAGAGTTCCAAACGATCGTTCGATCGGCAGTTAGAGGCCGTTGCTCGGGTCAGCCTCGACCTTCGTCCTCCTAACCAATTGATTTTCAAATCTTGCTCACGGATCATGCTTCCGTAATCCCGGGTTGGCCGTGAGCACCCCGGTTGCGAACCTACTCCATTCGCGCAATTTATGGCGGCGAGCGGTTTCGTTTTCGTGGCAATGCGCCGGCAAGTGTCCCATCAAAATAGCCGCTTTTTTTCTGCGGCCCGGAAGTTCGGCCCACGCATCGCTGTTAATCTAAGTGATGCGCCCACCAGGGCCCCGGCACCCTAGTCAAAACTCCGGTGTGCGGCTTGCCTCGACCATGCTCGAGGAAGGAGGATTGCATGTATGCGTTTCCGCTTCGCGCGCATAACGTCGCGCCGGCATTCGGCTTGTGTGCCCTTCTCTGGCTCGCCAGCGGTGCTTCGGCGCCGGCCGGCGAGGGCGTCCCCGCACCGCAACTGGCAGTCGGCGATCATTGGCAATATCGGGTCACCGACAACCTGCGCCGGGGCGCCGTGTCGCAGCTTGATGCCGAGGTTATTGAGGTAACGGGTCGCGCGGCGCGAATCCGGTTTAGCCATGCCGACGCCAGCGGCCGCAGGGAGTGGATCGACGAGGTCGACGGCGAAGGCGGCCTGCGCAGCGGATCGCTGTACCGCGAGCCGGCGCGTCCGTTCAATCCGCCCGCGCAGCTGCTGGCCTTTCCGCTCGATAAGGGCAAGACTTGGCGCCAGGTTATCGATACGGTCAGGAAGGACACGGGGCTCAAAGACCAGATTCTGATCTACGGCAGGGTCGACGGCCCCGCTGCGACGACCGTGCCAGCGGGCAGGTTCGATGCAGTCTACGTCTATCGGACGGAGCAACTCGACGATGAGGAGTTTTGGCGGACGCGAACAATGCGTCGCGTCTCCATCTGGTACGCGCCAGCGGCGAAGGCGGTGGTGCGGGAAAAGCGCGAGGCGCAGTATACCGAAAGGGACGGACGCAATCCCCCGGTGCGCACGGAATCGACGCTGCTCGAACTGGTGTCGTTTCAGCCAGGAGGGAAGTAGTCCCGCCGCGTCTCGGCGGAGGCTGCTTTCCAGAGCGTCATGGGCAGCCCAAGCCACGCATGAGCCGGCTCAGCGCGCCCCGACTTTCGCGTGCGCGATGACGTTCGCGGCATCCCGTGGTGCAGAACGCCAATACTGCTTGGGAGCCTGAACGTGTGCCCCAAGTGTTGCCGCGGCATGCCATGGCCAGCGTGGGTTCCACAGCATCGCGCGCGCAAGCGCGACCAAATCCGCATCCTGCGATCGGACGATCCGCTCGGCCTGCTTGGTGTCGGTGATGAGGCCGACCGCCACCACCGGAATCGAGGTGGCCCGGCGAATGGCGCGTGCAAACGGTACCTGATAGCCGGGGCCCAAGGGAATTTTTTGCGCGGGCGAAATCCCGCCGCTCGACACGTCGATCCAGTCGCAGCCAAGCGCGAGCAAGCGCTGGGCGAATTCGACCGAATCATCGAGCGTCCATCCCCCATCGACCCAATCGGTGGCCGAAATCCGGACACCGAGGGGCCTGTTCTGCGGCCACCGGTCGCGTACCGCGGCGAATACTTCCGTCGGGAACCGAACCCGGTTGTCGAACGATCCTCCGTATGCATCATTGCGCCGATTCGATATCGGCGACAGGAACTCATGGAGTAGATAGCCGTGGGCCATGTGCAATTCGATCGCATCGACGCCGATGCGCAGCGCACGCTCAGCGGCGCCGACAAAGTCGCGTTTGATTTGTACCAGGTCCTCGGCGTCCAGCGCCTTCGGGGGTGGCTCGCTTTCGAGTTGCGCAACAGCCGAGGGGGCCACCGGAATCCAGCCACCGCGATCGATGGGAATCAATTGCCCACCTTCCCATGGCAATCGCGACGAGGCTTTGCGTCCGGAATGGGCAAGCTGCAGCGCCACCGGTATCGAAGGTGCGTTGGCGCGCGCGATCGCAAGACGTTCGCCGAGTTCGTGCTCGCAGGCGTCGTCGTAAAGGCCCAGACAGCCAAAGGTGATACGGCCGATTGCCGACACCGCAGTAGCCTCGATGGTGAACATACCCGCCCCGGATTGGAGAAGCAGCCCCCAGTGAATCGTGTGCCAGTCCGTGGCGCGACCATCGACCGCCGAGTATTGGCACATTGGTGAGACGACGATGCGATTGACAAGCTTCAGTTGCCGCAGCGAGATGGGGGAGAAGAGGGATGTGGGCATCTTTCAACTGGGGGAGGTTGGGAAATCATTGCGAGTTTCGCACAGGATACTATGGCGGCAACCGAGAACGGCGGGCATCCGGAGGCATGCGAGCAAGCGCGCCCGCATGCGCGAGCCTGTTGGTCGATGGACTTTGGCTGCGATCCGAGGCGCCACCGGACCGCAACCCGGAGCAAGCCGACCGCGCCGAGCATCCCGTCGGGGGAAGGCACGGTTGACCCGCAGGGCCGAACGCCCAATACTCGGGCACGCGCGCCCGGCGGCAATCGAATGCGTTGCCCTGTTGAGCCGGCGCCATTCATGTTCGCCCTGGAAGGAAGTCCGCAGTGCCAACGACACTCGAAGCTGTGCGGCCGATCGAACTGGCCGACATACGTGAAGCGCGGGAGCGGATTGCGACAATTATCACGCGTACGCCGTTGTTCCGGCTCGAACTGGGGCCGGGCTACCCGGACATCCGCCTGAAACTCGAGAATCTGCAACCAATCAATGCCTACAAATTGCGGGGTGCAGCCAATGCGGTGGCTCTGCTGTCCGAGTCCGAGCGCAAACAGGGCGTGTGGACGATCAGCGCGGGAAACGCCGGACAAGGTGTCGCTTATGCGGCAAGGCGGGCGGGCGTACCCTGCACGGTCGTCGTGGTCGAGACCGCGCCGGAATCGAAGCTGGAACGGATGCGGGCGCTCGGCGCGAAACTCATTCCGGTTTCATACTATGTTGCCTGGCAAGGCACTCGAGGAGCGTTCGTATCCCGGTGCCGCAGGGACCTTCGTGCACCCGTTCGATGATCACAACTTCATCGCCGGTCACGCGACGATGGGCCTGGAAATTCTTGAAGATGCGCCCGACACCGTGGCCGTCATTGCCAGCATTGGCGGGGGTGGGCTAATCACCGGCGTCGGCAGCGCGCTCAAGGCTCTTAACCCGGAAATCAAGGTTTGGGGTGCCGAACCCGAGACGGCCGCTCCGGCCGCGCTCTCGTTTGCCAGGGGGTCGCCACAGGTGTTCACGGAGTGGAAGCCCTCGTTTGTCGATGGCGCCGGTGGCCAGAGCGTCTTCCCTCGCATGTGGGAGCGGATGAAGCCCGTAGTTGACGGCTGCATCGTGGTTAGCCTGGACGAGACGAAGAAAGCGATGCGACTGCTGGCAGAAAGGGCGCGGGTTATATCCGAAGGGGCCGGCGCGCTGACGCTGGCGGCCGCCCTGACCGGAAAAATCGGTCAAGGACCGATCGTCGCGATCATCTCAGGGGGTAATGTCGATCTGGAAAAATTCTGCACCCTTATCGACGCGCGAACCAATTGAGATAATCCGCTGCCAGCATCTAAGGTTACGGTTGACGCGTACGCTCGAAACGGTGTCTCTTCGGCACATGCAACGATGAGCGCCATCGGCAATCTCGCCACCCCCGGACTCGTCAGGGGCATCGGCATACGGCAGGTCCGCATCACCTGCGGCCTGATTCTCTTCGCCTATCTGCTGTCGCATTTCATTAATCACGCCCTCGGCAACATTTCCTATGCGGCGATGGATGCGGGGCTCGAGTACCACACGGCGTTCTGGCGCAACCCGATTGTGATGGTCGTGTTCTACACCGCGGCGTATCACCCACTGGTCGCTTGGGCTGTGGGCGCTCTATGAACGTCGGCAGTTCCGGTACAAGGCCGCGGAGATGACCCAACTCGTGCTTGGGCTGTCGATCCCGTTCTTGCTCGTCGCGCACTTCGTGGGGGTGAGGCTGCAGTCACCGCTTTTCGGGCGCGATCTGGACTACGCGCAGGTGTTCATCGCGTACTGGGTCAATCGCCCGTATATGGAGTGGGTGCAGTTCGCACTCCTGATCGTTGCCTGGGTTCACGGTTGCATCGGACTCTATTTCTGGCTGCGACTGAAGCGTTTCTTCGCCCGCACGGGGCCATATCTGCTGGTGCTGGCGACGTTGATCCCGACGCTCGCGCTGCTTGGCATCATTCAGGGCGCCCGCGAGGTCATCGATCTGAGCCACCAGCCGGCATGGAGTGCGACCAATCTTTCGCCGGCAAATTTTCCGACGCCGTCGCAGCGCGACATGCTGGACGCGATCATCTTCTGGTTTCTAGTCACTTACGCAACAGGTTTGGTCTTGATTATCGCCGCGCGCGGCGTTCGCGCACTGCAGGCGCAACGTGGCGGCATGATCAGCCTTTCGTATCCGAACGGCGTGACCGTGCGCGTGCCGAAGGGCTACAGCGTTCTGGAGGCGAGTCTGCGCAACGAGCTGCCGCACGCAAGTGTATGTGGTGGCAGAGCGCGCTGCTCGACCTGCCGCATCCGCGTCATCGGCGATTTGTCCCGATTGCCCAAGCCGTCGCGGCGGGAGGCCTTCGTGCTGGACCGTGTCGGAGCCGGTGCCGACCCAGCCGTACGACTCGCCTGCCAATTGCGTCCGGAACACGACATTGCCTTTTTCCTCGTGTTTCCGCCCCAGGTCAGCGCGGGCGGACTGCGGCGGTCGGCGCGTATCCGGGTAGGCGAAGAGCGCTATGTCGTCAGCATGTTCGTCGACATGCGCCGGTCGACCTCGATGGCCGAGAAGCGCCTGCCGTTCGACACCGTGTTCATCATGAATCGCTTTCTAACGGCCGTTTCGGCCGCCATCGAAGGCGCAGGCGGCCGGCCCAACCAATTCGTCGGGGACGGGATCCTGGCGCTGTTCGGTCTCGACAAGGACTCGGCCACCGCTTGCCGCCAAGCGATCAGCGCCATTGCGAAAATCGCCACCAACATCGAACAGATGAATCGCGATCTTGCGCACGACCTGCGGGAATCGATCCAGTACGGCATCGGCGTGAACGGCGGCGAGGTCATCATTGGCGATATCGGCTATCGCGAGCACATCGTATTCACGGCACTGGGCGATCCGGTCAACGTCGCGGCACGCCTGCAAGACATGACAAAGGGCCTCGGATGCGAGGTGCTCATCTCCGAGGAAGTTTGCCACGCGGCCGGACTCGCTCCCGACGCCTTGTCGAGGCGGGAAGTGACGATTCGCGGCCGTGACCGGTCCATCGCGGTGCGACTCGCTGAACGGGCGAGCCTGCTCTCCACGCTGGGCGTCTAAGCTCGGTAACTCGGCGATCGAAGCGTTTCGCGCGCGAAGACCGTCGCGGCCACCGCAACGAGCGGCGGGCGGCGAAGAAGCCGGGCCGACCATCCCAGCAAGCGCAACGTGCGCGGCGATCGCAAGCGCTGAGGTGGGCCGATTGCCTCGGCCGTCAATAGATCTTGGTAAAGTCCCCGTGCCGGCCGAGGCCATTCTTGAATCGCATAGCACCGGCGGCGCCATCTTTGATCAGCGCCTCGCGGCCGTTGTACCACTCCTGTATTAGTGCATCGCGCACCGGGAGGCCCTGGCTCTTGACTGCCGAGCGCCGGTCCACCCGGACGCATGTTGGCGGAAAGCTCGCAATGTCCTGGGCGAGTTCTTCTGCCTTTGCGCGTACCTTCCCGTTGGGAACCAAATATTCGCAAAGCCCGATGCGCAGACATTCCTCGGCTGGAACCTTGCGCCCGGTCAGAATGATTTCGAGCGCCCGGCCCTGGCCCACGATCTTGGGCAGGCGAACGGTTCCGCCATCGATCAACGGGACACCCCAGCGCCGACAGTAAACGCCAAAGTAGGCGTCTTCCTGCATCACCCTGAAATCGCACCACAGGGCGAGTTCCATTCCACCGGCTACGGCGGGACCGGCTACGGCCGCTATGACCGGCTTATCGAGTTCAAGCCGCGACGGGCCCAGAGGACCACGCGCAATCTCGCCGCCGTTGCCACGAGGTCCAGCGACAGGGATATCGAGCTCGCCGAGCGGATAACTCTCATTGAGCGTGCTCACATATTTCAGGTCCCAGCCGGCGCAGAATGCGCCACCCTCCCCGTACAACACCGCGACGCGCGCCGTGTCATCCGCATCGAACTCGAGAAAGACCCGGGTCAGCGCATCCGCGCTTTCCGGATCCATGGCATTGCGGGCCTCGGGACGGTCGTGAATGACTGTCCAGACGAACCCGCTCTTTTCGACCTTCACCGTCATGCTTGTTCTCCCCTTCAGATGGCAATGCCGTCGCATCGTGGTCGTGGTGTCGTGCGCCTGGCCCAAGGCGATGGGCCCGGGATCCATCGTCGGTGCCACCACGGCATGCCGACGATGGCACGGGCAGTGGTTACCCGATTCGAGCGTCCCAATCGTAAATTGGACAGGAGCGAAAAGGAATCGTCCAGACCGTGCTCGCTTTTTTAACGCGGCCGGCGCGCAGTAACCCGCCTCCGCCGCCGCTATTCGCGCCCGAGCAAGCCTCAGCCTGAGCAGTCGCACCATCTCGGGACACGAGGCCCGCGAAAAAGGGCGCTGGGCGAATCGCGCGACCGGTTGAGACCGTCGCAACCGGCCAGGCAAGGTCTTGGGGGGAGTCCTGAAGACCGGAACGAGCCTGCCAAGTCAGTGCGCGACGGGCGCCGCGCTGCTGACGCCGCGACAACCGCCATCAGCGGCTTTGACCCGCCCTGCAAGGGCGTCCGCGTCGCTGGTCCGGCCTTGTCGCTGCGCGACCAACGCCGCACTACACAACGTATCCGGATCGTCGGCAAGCAACGAAAGCGCGCGGTCAAACGCGACCTTTGCCTCGGGCAGGCGCTCCAGGGACAGATTGACATGTCCAAGGTTGTTCCAAAACAATGCGTCTTGCGGCGCTAGCGCCACTGCCTTGGAAGCGGCTTGGAACGCGTCATCGAGTTGGCGCATTTTGGCGTACCCCACGCTGAGCTCGTGCCATGCGCTGGGGTTGTTCGGTTCCTTTCGTGTCCACTCCGACGCGTAGAGGACGAGCACGTTCCAGTTGCCGGCCTGCTTGAGCTCCTGCACCCGGGCTTCAAAGTTCGGACGCGTATCGCCCGCGTGGGGTCCACCAACGGCGGTTGCCTCCCTGGCCGGGTGTGGTGGCGATGCGCTCGGGGTAGGAGAAGGCGTGGCGGTGGATAGTGCGGCCTGTGGTACCGGCTCCCGCGGCGAGGCAAACAGCCACACGACGGCGGCGATGGCTATAAGCGCGGCCGCAGCCCCGGCGGCCAGGTACTTCGATTGCATGGCCCGGGAACGGGCAACGGCACCCGCTGGCGCATCGATTGGGTGCGGTTCCGAGTCGCCGTCGCGCTCGCTCGTCCCGCCGCGCCGGGTCCGATTTGCGCGCCTCGACCTTGCGCGACTGCCGTTCGCTTCCGTTGCAGCTGCAATGCGGTCGCACGGGCGCGCAGATAGGCCGCAATCACCAGCGAGGCGTCATTCGCGCCTTGGTCCGCTGCCCGGCGCCAAAGCGCCTGGTCGATTCGGCCCTCTTGGTACTCCTTGGCCGCCTGGGCGAGGAACTCATCGGATGTCCTGATGCGAAGGTCGCGTTTTGCGTCCTCGGTGGACGCGGATTGGTCGCTTGCCTTACGCATTGCGTCACCTGCCGGAGCCGAGGATTCGGCCGCTTCGAGCGACAGCGCTGTGCGAGAGGGTGGATTGGACTTCATCCGCTCTACAACGCAAGCGCTATGCCAGGCTATTTGATATGAACGAATAGTCGTCTACAACATGACAGATGGGCGCCTCCTCCGGGCTGTCGCGGCACGCTTGAGGGCGCGGCTTGCGGGTCCCGGACCCGAACGATGCGCTAGAGAGAACCGGGCCTTACTGACAGACGGTCCCGGGTGACACGAAGACCTGGCGGGTGATTGCCGCAGTCTGTGCCACGTCGGCGATCGTGTACGCAAACGTTCCCGTGTTGCCGTCGGTGAAGGTGAAGGTTGCGGTACCGACCGCGGTGGCCGTTACATCTGCCGGGAGGAACGGGACCGAATTGAAGGCGGGGCCGGATGTTTGATACAGGGTACCGCTGTACGTGGCCGCAGCAGTCAGTGGTGCCGTGACCGAAAACCATAGCGGCGTCTGATCAAGGTTGTAGGTAAACCACGTTGCGAAGACCGTTTCTCCCTGCTGTGTGATATTGATGCCCCATCCGGGCTGCGAACCCGCGGGCGCTGCCCACCACAGATCCTGATAGTTGTAGGCGAGCGTGAGGTCGGTCTGGATGCCGAAGGTGCAGGTCGGTAGCTGGCCGAACACTTGCCGGGTGATGGTCTTGGTCTGCGTGATGCCGTTGACCGTGTAGGCGAACGTCCCGTCGTTGAGATCGGTGAAGGTGAGCGTTCCGGTGCCGACCACGACGCCCCTCACCAGCGCGGGGTTGAATGGCAGCGAGTTGTAGGCCGGTCCGGTGTTCTGAAACAGCGTGCCGGAGTAGCTGCCGGTCAACGTCTGTTGCGCCGTCATGGTCAGCCACCACGGCTTGCCGGCTTGGTCGTAGGTAAACCAGGTTGCGAAAATCGTGTTGCCCTGATGTGCCAAATTGATGCCCCAACCGGATTCCGACCCGGCCGGGCTGTTCCACCACAAGCCCTCGTAGTTGGCCGGACCGGCTGCGATCACGTCGACGCTGGTCGCGGGAGACACGCTGCCGAACGGCGTGCCGTCCGGCAGGTTCATCTGCCACTGAAAATTGTAAGTGCCCACCGTGGTTGGTGCGACGATGTAGAAGGTGAAAGTTACGCTGGCGTTCGGTGCCACGGCGGTGGGCAGCGGAACCGGGCTGACGCCCCAGATCGTGTTGCCCGTGGGACCTGCCGACCGGAGGGTGTATCCATCGGTCGTCTGCCAAGTCATCGGCGTCGTGTTGGTGAACGTCTCGGTGACCAGGATGGTGGCACCGGCCGGCACCGTCGCGGGAACCTGTTGCGACACGAATTGCGTCGCCGTCGATACGACGACTCCCGGATTGGGGGTCTCTTCGCCGAAAGTCCCGTGTGTCTGCGACAGCATGCGAAACACAAACGGTGATGTCGCGGCGAAGCGGCAGGCCAGCGGCTTGACCACGAAATTGAAAGTGACTTGCTGGTTGGGAGCAACGGGGTTGCCAAGGACCACGCGGTTGCCGCTGTACATGCCGTACGGGTTGTTCTGAATGCACCAGTAGTAGTTGTCCTGCGGATCCTGTGTGGAAAGAAAGACGTCGCCGGGCTGCCAGGTTGCCGTGCCGGTGTTCTGCATGGTAACGGACGCCGATGCCGGAGTCTGGAACTCGATGAAAGGCGGCACGGTTTCGGTGACGTACTGCGCATCATAGGCCGGCTGCGCCTGCGGCGCCGTGCTCAGCGTGCCCGACCCGAGCGCCAATATCGCTGCGACGAGCCGCACCCCGACCCGGTCGCGCCAGGAGATGCCTTTGATCCCGATCCGGTCGCCTGCCATGGCCACGTCAGCGTGTCCCCTATATCCCCAGACTCATTATATTCAGACCTCCGCTCGACGCGGGGGTTCGGGCGGCCCTCCGACGCCCGCCCTTGCCCGTGTTCGGGCGGCGGATCAGGCGCTACGCCCCGATCGGACGTGAGCGTGCATTGCCGCACCGGATTTCTTGCACTATAGTTGCGCGTCTGCGACCACGCCTTGGCCTCGGTGAGCGGCGCGGGTTGCGCTGGCGTTGGCGCGTCCGCTGGCCAGAACGAAGTGCAAGGCTGGGACAAAAAAAACGGCAGGCAGTCTGACAAGGGGAAACCCGGGCACGTCGATCGCACCGCGATCTTGCCGGGACCGGACCCAACTCAATGGAGGATGGACGATGGCGAATCAGCGTGTTTCCCGGAAAGTGAGTCGGCGCACGATCATCAAGGCCGCGGCGGCGGCCAGCGCATTGCAATTCACGGGCCCCTTTATCATCAAGGCGCGGGCCGAGGAGCCGGTCAAGATCGGTCTCGACAACCCGTTGACCGGAACCTATGCGGCCGTCGGCAAGAACGAGCTCATCGGCTGCCAGCTCGCCGTCGAACAGATCAACGCCAAGGGCGGGATCCTCGGGCGCCAGGCGGATCTGCTGGTCGAGGACTCGACGAGCGGTGATGCCGGAACGGCGGTGCAGAAGGCGCGCAAGCTGATCGAACGCGACAACGTTAATTTCCTGCTCGGCAACGTCAACTCCGCTCTGGCACTGGCCATGGCGGACGTCAGCAGCGAGAAGGGAATATTGCATATCGTGCCGGGTGGACACACCGACGCGGTCACGGGTGCCACGTGCCACTGGAACGTGTTCCGCGTCTGCAATACGACCCAGATGGAAGCCAATGCGGTAACGCCATCGCTGATCAAGAACGCAGGCAAGAAGTGGTACTTCATCACGCCCGATTACGCGTTCGGCCACACGCTGCAGTCGGGCCTCGAGAAGGCCGGCACCAGGTTTGGTTACACGAAGGTCGGCGGAGACCTTACGCCGCTGGGTACCACCGATTTCTCGTCCTACCTCATCAAGGCGCAGGCCGCGAATCCCGACGTCATCCTGTTCCTGGTGCAGGGCGACGACATGGTCAACGCGCTGAAGCAGGCGGTGCAATTCGGCCTCGACAAGCGCTTTCATCTGGCCGGCGGCCAGCAGGAGCTCGAGCCGCTGGAAGGCCTGCCGCCCGACGCCCGGATCGGCACCTGGGTCTTCGAGTGGTACTGGAATCAGCCGAACGTGCCGCACGTCAAGGAGTTCGTCGATGCGATCATGAAGAAGACCGGCAGGGTCCCGACGGCACGCACCTGGTTCGGGTTCGCTTCGACCTGGAGCTGCGCGCTGGCCGCCAATGCTGCCAAGTCGCTCGACGCGGTGAAAATGGCCAAGGCGTTGTCCGGCATGAAGTTGCCGCCGGAGGTGTCGCTGATGCCGGACCAGGCGTTCTATCGCGTCGGCCAGAATCAGCTCATTCCCAACCTGTTCGTCGGCCACGCGCAAGCCCAGGGCAGTGCGCCCGACGATCTGTTCAAGGTCACCGAAGTGGTCAAGGGTATCGATGCGGCCGGAACGCTCGAGGAGACCGGTTGCAAGATGACCTGGCCGGCGTAACGCACCAGGCCTGCGGACGCGGCGCGCGCCGCGTCCGCACTTCGCCTCCAATCTCCACTCGCCGCCCGACCCGTGCAGCACCGCGTGCTCGCCGAATCCCGCCGACGCGGGGCTGCGCTTTGCACGGGTGCGGCGGCGCCCGCATGCACGAGGCGCGGATTCCCGGAAGCGATGGCCCGATGACCCAACTGCTCCTGTTCAATATCTTCAACGGCCTGATCGTCGGGCGCGTTCTATGCGCTGATGGCGCTCGGCCTGTCGCTGATCCTCAACTTGAGCGGGGTGATCAATTTTGCCCACGGGGGCTTCCTCGCGCTCGGTGCGTATATCGCCTACACATTGATTCCCTATGTCGGGTTCTGGGGTGGGCTGGCGATTGCGCCGTTCGCCACGGCGGCGGTCGGAATCGTGGTCGAGCGCGTGTTGATTCGCCGCGTGTATGGGCGCGACCCGCTCTATAGCCTGCTGCTGACGTTCGGGCTTGCCTACATCTTCGAGGATGTCCTGCGCGCCATCTGGGGTGCGCAGAGCGTGCCCTACCCGATTCCGCCGGAACTCGCGACGCCGCTGTCGTCGCAGTTCTTCTTCCTCACCGGCTACCGCCTGTTCATGGTCGGATTGGCCACGGCCGTCGTCATCGGCCTGTTCCTCATCCTCAACCGCACCCGGCTTGGCATGCGCATCCGCGCCGGGACCGCCGACCTCGAAACCGTTTCGGTGCTCGGAGTCAACGTCCGAATTCTGCGCACGCTCAACTTCGGCCTGGGCATTTACCTTGCAGGCCTCGCCGGTGTGCTCGCGGCCGGGATGCTCGGACTGCAGCCGACGATCGGCACGTCGCTCATCATGCCGAGCTTCGTCGCGATCATCGTCGGCGGCCTGGGCAGTTTGCCGGGAACACTGCTCGGCGGCTTGCTGATCGGTCTTGCCTCCGGCATCACGACCGTGTTCTTTCCCTCGGCGACGGAAGCGGTGATCTACGTGATGATGGGGCTGGTGCTGATGGTTCGCCCGCGCGGCCTGCTGGGTGAGGAAGGGAGGATCCAGTGAGGCGCGTTCCGGCGGTGGCGTGGACCGGCGTGATCTGGCTGCTGCTGCTCACGATGCCCTATTGGATGAACGCCGTGGGCGGCTACACGGAGCTCGCCAGCCGCGTGCTCATCCTCGGCCTGGCGGCGATGTCGCTCAATTTTCTCCTCGGCTTTACCGGCGTGCTGTCCTTCGGTCATGCGGCCTATTTTGGCCTCGGCGCGTACGGGGCGGCAATGACCATCAAGTACATCTACCCCAGCACGCCACTGGGCATCCTGGTCGGCGTTGCGACCGGGACGCTCGCAGCCATGGTGATCGGCGCGCTGATTGTCAGGCTGCGCGGCGTCTACTTTGCCATGGTCACGATCGCGTTCGGCCAGGTGTTCTACTTCATTGCCTTCCGCTGGAACTCGGTTACCGGCGGGGACGACGGCGTGAGCGGCTGGAAGCGCCAGGCGCTCGATCTCGGCTTCACCCAAATAAACCTTCTCGGCAACGACAAGGCGTTCTATTACTTCGTCCTGGTGTGTTTCGCCGTCGCGGTGACCCTGATGTGGCTGTTGCTGCGCTCGCCGTTCGGCCGTACCCTGCTTGCGATCCGTGAGAACGAGCGTCGCGCACGATTTCTCGGGATCCCGGTCGAGCGACACATCTGGCTTTCCTTCGTCATCTCGTGCTGTTTCGTGAGCCTTGCCGGAACGATGTATGCGCTGCTCAGCAACTTCACCGACCCGCGCGCGCTGCGCTGGGATCAATCGGGTACTTTCGTGATCATGGCCGTGCTCGGCGGCATGCGCTCCTTCTGGGGGCCGCTGATCGGGGCGGCCATCTTCGTGGTGCTGCAGGACTACGTGTCGAGCCACACCGAGAACTGGATGTCGTTCATCGGCCTGTTCTTCGTGCTCGTCGTGCTGTTCTTCCCGCGCGGCGTGCTCGGCATCCTGCGGCGGAAGGGCGTTGCATGAGCCTGCTCGTGGTAGAGAATGCCAGTCGGCATTTCGGCAGTCTGGTCGCCGTCGATTCGGTCTCGCTCGCGGTTCCGCCGGGCGAGCTGCGCGCCATCATCGGCCCCAACGGCGCCGGCAAGACCACGTTCTTCAACCTGATCAGCGGATTCTTTCCGCCGACTTCGGGGCGCATTCTGTTCCAGGGCCAGGACGTGACCCGGACCTCGCCGGAGGAACGGGTGGCAATGGGCATGGCGCGGACGTTCCAAATCACCGAAATCTTCCCCGAATTGACGGTGCGCGAAAACCTGCGCATCGCCGTCGAGGTCGCTACCGGGTTGCGGCGCAGCCCGTGGCTGGGGCGGGCGGTTAACGTGCAGATCCGGCAACGCATCGAGGAGCTGCTGGCGATGGGTGGGCTCGAGCCAAAGGCCGGCCGGCTGGTCGGCGAGCTTCCGCACGGCGACCAGCGGGCGGCCGAGATCATGATGGCGCTGGCGCTCAAGCCGAGGCTCTTGCTGCTGGACGAACCCACCGCCGGGATGGGCGATCAGGAAACCTACAACATCACGCAGTTGATCCGCCGCCTGCACAAGAATCAGCAGCTCACGATCGTGCTTATCGAACACGACATGCGCGTGGTGTTCCATCTCGCCGATCGGATCACGGTACTCGCCGAGGGCGCGGTACTCGGTGAGGGCACCCCGGAGGAGATTGCACGCGACGAACGCGTGCAGGCTGCGTACCTGGGGAAGGCCGCATGAGCGTCCTGGAAGCGTCGGGGCTGCACACGTACTACGGCAAGAGTCATATCCTGCACGGCGTATCGCTCTCGGTCAACGAGGGTGAGATTGTCGCGCTGCTCGGACGCAATGGTGCCGGCAAGACCACGACCCTGCGCACGCTGGTCGGGCTCACACCCGCGCGCGAAGGATCGGTCACGATCTTTGGCCAGAATGTAACGACCTGGCCGTCCTATCGCATCGCCGCGCTCGGCGTTGGCTTCGTGCCCGAAGGCCGCCGGATCTTTGCCCAACTGACCGTCGACGAGAATCTACGGGTACCCCTCGAACGGCCTGGCCCATGGACGATTCAACGGGTTTACGAATTGTTTCCGCGGCTTGCCAAGCGCAAATCCAACAAGGGACGCCAGCTTTCAGGCGGCGAGCAGGAAATGCTTGCGATCGCACGGGCCTTGCTGCTCAATCCCAAGCTGCTGTTGCTCGATGAGCCTTCGCAGGGACTGGCGCCATTGGTCGTGCAGGAAGTCTTTCGCGTCGTCACGTCGGCGCGCAACGAAGGGATTTCGGTGCTGCTGGTCGAGCAGAACGTGCGTGGCGCGGTGGAAGTTGCCGATCGGGCTTATGTGCTCGACGACGGCCGCGTCGTCTACGAAGGGCCCGCGGCAGAATTTGCCAAGGACGAAGCGCGCGTCCGCGCGCTCGCCGGCGCCAGCGCGGAGAAATGGGAAGTCGCCGAGTAGTATCCCGGCGTCAGAAACCGTCCACATTGCTTCGCTCGAGGCCGACTGCGTAGCTTGCGCCGGAGAGCCTGTGCCGGGCCCACCTCGCGCGACGTGATGGTTGCGTCGCGAACGCCTTCCGGGTGGATCGATGCGCGCCGTCACGCACTCATGCCGGCGCCATCCTGGCCCGGCGCCAAGCGGCGTTCGAGCCAGTGATCGAGCGCGATCTTGCCCGGGCCGCAGATGGTGAGCACCAGCAGCATCGTTCCCCACAGGATGTGATCCTTGACCGCGATGTCGGGCAGGGCGGCGTAGGAAATCACGGCGACGATGTTGAAAATGAAGAGCACGCCGGCGGCGAAGCGCGAGCCCAGGCCAAGGACCAGGAGGACGGGCATCGACAGCTCGGTGGCGGTCCCCAGCAGCGCCGCCACCGCGGGCGGCAGCACCGGGACGTGATATTCATCGGTGAAGAGCGCCAGCGTAACGCTCCAATCGTGAATCTTGGTCAACCCCGACATGAAAAACACGCGCGCGACGTAAAGTCGCATGCCGAGCAGCAGCAGCGGCTGCAGCTTGCCGATCAGGCGCGCGACCGGGCAATAGAGTGCGGCCAGACGACCGAGCGGCGAAGCGGACGAAAAGACATTCATGGTGAGCCTTTAGATAGGGGTGGATGGCGCGCGGAACGCGACAATGGTTTGCTGCGCAACATGGCGCTTGAGCACGTCGGCCAGGTCGAATGCCGCTTCGGCGGCCGCGCCGCGCTTTTCCGCTTCATCGAGGCGCCGGTTGCGGGCAAGGGCCGCGAGGAAAGCGTGCTCGCCTGCCGCCAGCCGTTCGATGACGACCCCGTCGGGGGCGCGGCGCACCAGCAGCAGGTCGCCGCCTTCGCCCGCCTCGACCTGGTCGTCGCCGGCGTAACCGGGCTGATTGACCTGCCAGATGCGAAAGATGGGGTGCCGCGATTTGACGATCTGCACCGAAGGGTGCAGCGCGAAGCGCAGCGCGCCGAGCGCGGCGGCCGGAACGGCAGCCAATGCGGGCAGATCGAGCGGCGGCGAGTCGGCGGCAATGTTGGCTTGATCGAGTGCCCATTCGAGGCGCGCGACATCGGGCAGATAGACGAGCGTGCGCGCCGGCGGATACGTGGCGAGGAAGCGCGCCATGTCGCCGCCGTAGCGGTTCACGTCCCCATGCTGGGACGGGTACGCGCGGACGAAGGCAGCGACCGCCGCGTCGAAAAGCGCACCGCCGACCAGCCGCCGCACGACCGGATAGGTTGCCGCAAGCGCCTGGCGGTAATTGCCGAAGACGTTGTTGCGGTAGACGGCGATACGTGCAGCCGGGTCGAGCGCACCGGCGACAATGCCGATCTCCGCCAGCGAAGCCGCATCGTCGAACAGCGCGGCCGCGGTGAACCCACGCTGCACCTCACGCAGCGAGCGCATCGGCTTGCTCCAGGATCGCCTGCGCCGTCTTTGCCTCGTCGAGTAGCACCTCGAGCGCGGGCAGATCGGTGTCCCACTCGAGCAGCGTTGGCTTCGGGCCAAAGCGCTCGATCGTCGCCCGATAGAGCTCCCACACCGGCGGTGCAACCCGCGCGCCATGCGTATCGATCAGGCACGGGCCGGATGCATCGAAACCGGCGAGATGGATCTCTGCCACGGCATCGCCGGGAATCGCGCCGAGAAAACGGAGCGGATCGAAGCCGTGATTGACCGCATTGACATATACATTATTGACATCGAACAGCAGCTTGCAGCCGGTGCGCCGGGCGACCGCGGCGACGAAATCCCACTCCGTCATGGAGTCCGTGTCGAAGCGCAGGTAGGCCGACACGTTCTCCACGAGCAACGGTCGCCGCAGGGCGTGCTGCACGGCATCGATGCGGTCGCAGCAGACGGTCAGTGCCTCGTCGCTGAAGGGTAGCGGCAGCAGGTCGTTGAGATGGCGGCCATCGACGCGCCCCCAGCACAGATGCTCGGAGATCGCCGCCGGTTCGATGCGCTCCGCCAGACGCTTCAGGCGCCTGAGGTGAGCGGTGTCGAGTGCGTCGGCCGAGCCGAGCGACATGCCCACGCCGTGCAGCGACAGCGGATAGTCGGCGCGAATCGCGTCCAGCGCCACGAGCGCGGGGCCGCCATCGACGAAGTAGTTCTCGCTGTGCACCTCGAGCCAGCCGATCGCGGGACGATCGCGGCGGACCTGGGCGATGTGCGGCGTGCGCAAACCGATGCCCGCGACGGAGGGCAACTGCGAGGCCACGGACATGGGTCTGGGCAAGGGAAAAAAGGGTGGCGGCTTGCGCCGCCACCCGGTGCCAAATTACATCTTCGGCGACATCATGCCGCCCATCTTTTCGCACGTGCCCTTGTCGACGTATTTCCAGGAAGTCGGATCCTTGTCGACGGTGCTTTGCCCGGCGCAGGCGTGCTTGCCGGAAGCACAATCGTTCTGGCCCGCCTTGGCGACGCCGTAGCACTTGTCCTTGGTTGGCTGCGGAGCCGCCGGAGCTGCCATGGCGGTGCTGGCCGCAAAGCCAAGCGCAAGGAGGCCGGCAACGGCGGCTTGGAGGGTAATCTGCTGCTTCATTCGGTGTCTCCTTTGTAGAATTTAAAGGTATGCGTTAAAGACGGGAGCAGCGGTTGCTGGCGCCCATCTAGCCCCTTGGTCGCATTGGGCTTTGCCACCTTACATTGGGTACGCCGCCGCCCGCAACCCCTGCTGCCTGCGCCCCGCCGCGCCGGGCGCGGCCGCCGCCCCAAATGCCGCTACCATTGGGGGCCTGCGATCCCTTCGGCTCGCCGCAAACCATGCGCTTCACGGTCGCCACATACAACATCCACAAGGGGTTCTCGCACCTGACCCGGCGCGTGGTCATCCACGAGCTGCGCGAAAGGCTGCACGGGCTTTCAGCCGACGTCCTGTTCCTGCAGGAAGTGCAGGGGGTTCATCAACGCCACGCCCGGCGCTACCGCAACTGGCCGGTGAAGCCGCAGCACGAGTTCATTGCCGACACCGTATGGCACGAGGTCGCGTACGGCCGCAACGCCGTGTACCAGGATGGCCACCACGGCAATGCGGTGCTGTCGCGCTATCCGATCGTTTCCCAGACGAATCTGGACATTTCGGCGCATGCGTTTGAAAGCCGCGGCTTGCTGCATTGCGTGCTGCAGCTCAAGCGCGGCCTGCCCGCGCTGCATTGCATCAATATCCATCTGGGCCTGTTCGAGCGGGGGCGACGCTGGCAGGTTCACACGCTGTGTGAGCGCATTCGCGAGGCGGTACCCATGAATGCGCCGTTGATCATCGCCGGCGACTTCAACGACTGGCGGCGCAAGGCCGACCGGACGCTGCAGCAAGAGCTTGGTGTGGTCGAGGTGTTCGAGGAGGCGCGCGGCCGGCCGGCACGCACCTTTCCCGCGGTGCTGCCGGTGTTTCGCCTCGACCGCATCTATTCCCGCGCCCTGGCCGTTGTTGCCACCGGCGTGCATTACGCCTATCCGCTGGCACGCCTGTCCGACCACGCCGCGCTGGCAGCGACCTTCGAGCTCGAACGCCTCCCCCGTGGGACCGCGCGCTGACCCCGTCGACCGCTACCGCCCGGGCAATCGCATTCAATTGCTCCGGAACGGCGCCGAGTATTTCGCGGCGCTGGAGCGGGCGATCGATGCAGCCGAGCGACGAGGTCTGGCTCGAAAGCTATATCTTCGCCGACGATGCGGCCGGCCGGCGCGTCGCCGCAGCCCTGGCCCGCGCGGCAGGCCGCGGCGTCAAGGTGCGGGTGATGGTCGACGGCTGGGGCGCCAAGTTTTATCTGACCTCATCGCTGGAGCGGTTCTTGCGCGATGCCGGTGTGGAACTTCTCAAGTATCGGCCCGAGGTATCCGCGTGGCAATTCCGTTCCCACCGCCTGCGCCGACTCCACCGCAAGCTGGCTCACGTCGACGGCCGCCTCGCGTTCGTCGGCGGCATTAACATCATCGACGACATGAACACGCGCGGGCACAACGCACCACGGGTCGATTTTGCCGTAAGCGTCGAGGGCCTGCTGCTGCCCGCGATCGTGTACACGATGCAGCGGGTCTGGGCGCTGGTGCAGCTCGTCCAGCTCGGCACCAGCCAGCTGCCGCTGTTCCCCGAGCGCGTGCGCGGCGAGCGCGTCGGCACCCAGACGGCGAAATTCGTGATCCGCGACAACCTGCGCCATCGCCGCGACATCGAGCAGGCGTATCTGGCGGCGATTCGCCGCGCCAAGCGCGAAATCATCATCGCCAATGCGTATTTCTTTCCCGGCATCACCTTTCGTCGCGCCCTGGCGGACGCGTCCGCGCGCGGCGTCGCGGTGACCCTGATCCTGCAGGCAAAGGTCGAGTACGTGCTGCTGCATTTTGCCGGTCGGGCGCTGTACGGGCAGCTGCTCGACGCCGGCGTCGTGATACAGGAATACTCCAAGAGCATGCTGCATGCCAAGGTCGCCGTGGTGGACGATCATTGGGCGACGGTTGGCTCCTCGAACATCGACCCGTACAGCCTGCTCATGGCGCGCGAGGCGAACGTGTTCGTGCGCGACCGCAAGT
Source organism: uncultured beta proteobacterium (assembly GCA_963711235.1). Classification (GTDB taxonomy): domain Bacteria; phylum Pseudomonadota; class Gammaproteobacteria; order Burkholderiales; family Casimicrobiaceae; genus PALSA-1003. The sequence goes on from CAVQDI010000003.1 coordinate 141,377, forward strand.
TCGCCGGCGAACTCAAGCGTGCGCTGGTGGAAATGATCGAGACCGGAGCGAGTCCGGTGGCACCGTTGCATTGGCGCTCCCGCTCGCGCTGGTACAAGGCGGCGATCTGGATTGCGTACGGGATCGTGCGCCTGGCGATGGGCTTTGTCGGCTATGGCGGCAACGAATGGTTTTCGCGCCGGCCCTGACTTTCGCTCGTCGCTGACCCGCCTCGCCGCACCCGTCTGCTACACTCCGCATACCGGTCGTGCCCAAGCGCGGCTTCCTGTCGATGCGTCGCACCTTCTCCGTTTCGCTTCCCGCACCCGCCGATCGCGCCTACCGCGGCGACTGGCAGACCGTGCGCACGCTGTTGCCGTACCTCATGGCGTACAAGGGCCGGGTCTTTCTGGCACTGGCCTGCCTCATCGCGGCCAAACTCGCCAATGTCGGCGTGCCCCTGGTATTGAAGCAGATCGTCGATCGCCTGACGGCCCCGGCGGAGCTCGTCCTGCCGCTGGCGCTGCTCGCGGCCTACGGCGCGATGCGCCTGTCGACGACGGTATTCACCGAGTTGCGCGAATTCCTGTTCGCCAAGGTGACGCAGCGGACGGTGCGCACCGTCGCACTGCAGGTGTTCCGCCATTTGCACGCCCTGTCGCTGCGGTTCCACCTCGCGCGGCAGACCGGTGGGCTTACTCGCGACGTCGAGCGCGGCACCCGCGGCATCTCGACGCTGATCAGCTATGCGTTGTTCTCGATCCTGCCCACGCTGGTGGAGATCGGGCTGGTTTCGACGATCCTGATCGTTCGCTACGACATATGGTTCATCGCCATCACAGTGGGCGCGCTCACGCTCTACATCGTGTTCACGGTGACGGTAACCGAGTGGCGAACCGGGTTCCGTCGCGCCATGAACGAGCTCGACTCCAGGGCCAATACGCGGGCCATTGACAGCCTGCTCAACTACGAGACGGTCAAGTACTTCAACAACGAGGAATACGAGGCGTCGCGTTACGACGACAGCATGCAGCGCTGGGAATCCGCCGCGGTGAAGAGCCAGACCTCGCTGTCGCTGCTCAACGTCGGCCAGAGCACGATCATCGCCGTCGCGGTCACGCTGATCATGTGGAGGGCGGTGCTCGGAGTGGTCGACCACACGATGACGATAGGCGATCTCGTCCTGGTCAACGCCTTCATGATCCAGCTCTACATTCCGCTCAACTTTCTGGGGGTCATCTACCGCGAGATCAAGCAGGCGCTCGCGGACATGGAGCGGATGTTCCATCTCACCGAGGAGAACGCGGAGGTCAAGGATGCACCTGGCGCCGCGCCACTGCGCGTTACCGAAGGCGAGGTGCGTTTCGAACATGTCGATTTCGCCTACGAACCGACGCGGCAGATTCTGTTCGACGTGTCGTTCACGATTCCATCCGGACGCAACGTCGCCGTGGTGGGCCCGAGCGGCTCCGGCAAATCGACGCTGGCGCGGCTCCTGTACCGTTTCTACGACGTCTCCGATGGCCGTATCGCGATCGACGACCAGAACCTGCGTGCGGTGCAGCAGGCAAGCTTGCGCGCGGCGATCGGCATCGTGCCGCAGGACACCGTGCTTTTCAACGATTCGATCGAATACAACATCGCCTACGGCCGGCCCGGCGCGACGCATGAGGAGATCGTCGCCGCGGCGCGGTTGGCGCAGATCCACGACTTCGTGGCGAGTCTGCCGGAGGGCTATCGCACGCCGGTAGGGGAGCGCGGATTGAAGCTTTCCGGGGGCGAAAAACAGCGCGTCGCGATTGCCCGCGCCATCCTCAAGAATCCGCGCATCCTGATCTTCGATGAGGCAACCTCTGCGCTCGACACCAAGTCGGAACAACTGATCCAGGCGGAACTCGAGCAGATCTCGGTCGAGCGCACAACGCTGACGATCGCGCATCGTCTGTCGACAATCGTTGGCGCCGATCAGATTCTGGTGCTCGAGCGCGGACGCATCGTCGAGCGCGGCACGCATGGCGAACTGCTTGCGCGCGCCGGCACCTACGCGCGGATGTGGGCACTGCAGCAGGAGGAACGGGCCGAGGCGCTGACCGCGGATACCGATGCCTGACCCGGTCCACCGTCCGGTCAGCCCGCTAAACCATTGAAGCGTTGAAGGATTTGGCATAACCCTTCGGGCTGTGGTATAAAGCGCGCTGGTTCCGAGAATTGGTCTGATGAGCGCTCGCCTAACCTTTGTTTTTCTTGGCCTAATCGGCTTCAGCGCCGCTGCCCTGGCCGGCAGCGGCTCGGCCTCGCTGCCGGCGCCGGCCACCTTGGACGCGAGCAAGCTCAAGCTCGGCTCGACGAACGCGCTGGTGCTTGACGCCAACGCCGACCAGCCGATCTATGCCAAAGGTGCCGATACGGTCACGCCGATCGCCTCGGTGACCAAGCTGATGACGGCGATGGTGGTGCTCGATGCCAATCAGCCCTTGGACGAGTCGCTCAGCGTTGACGTCGGGGACGTCGATCTCCTCAAGGGCAGCCATTCGCGCCTGCGGCTCGGCACCGAGTTGCCGCGGCGCGAGATGCTGCGCTTGGCCCTGATGGCGTCGGAAAATCGTGCCGCGTCGAGCCTCGCCAGATACTATCCCGGCGGGACCGATGCCTGCGTCGAGGCGATGAATCGCAAGGCGCAGGAGCTCGGCATGTACCACACGCACTTCGCCGATCCCACCGGGTTGACGAGCGACAACGTCTCGACGGCGAGCGACCTCGCCCTGATGGTGAAAGCCGCAGCCGGTTACGAACTCATTCGCGATGCCACGACGACCGCGAGCCATTATGTCGAGGTGCAGCCTCAGGGCACGGTGCTGGGGTTTAACAACACCAACTCACTCGTGCGCGCCGGGCAGTGGGATATCCAGGTGAGCAAGACGGGCTTCATCCGCGAAGCCGGCAAGTGCCTCGTCATGCTGGCCAATATCGCCAGTCGGTCGGTGGTCATCGTGCTGCTCGATTCGTACGGGCGTCTGACCCGAATCGGCGACGCGGTCCGGGTCAAGCATTGGCTGGAGACCGGCGAATCGCTGCCGGTGACGAAGGTGCTCAAGGCCAAGCGCCTCAAGGGCACGCTGCCCCAGACGTCGCACGCGCCAGCGCCAGCCAAGGCCAAGGCAGCTGTCTGATCTAAGCCCGCGCCGCGGACGCGTTTAGCGCCGACGGTGACGGTGCCGCCGTTCCGGCGCTTTCCCAACGCACTGGGCTTCAAGTCTCTCGGCGGGAACGCGGCGGCCGTGTTTGCTGCTGTGCGAGTAATTCCTTGGCGTGGGCGCGCGTTTTGGCGGTAATCTCGTGGCCGCCGAGCATGCGCGCGAGCTCCTCGACTCGTTGCCTGCCGTCAAGCCGCTCAAGCTCGGTTGCGACGCCAGTGGCATCACCGCGCTTGGTCACCCGGTAGTGCCCGTCGGCGCAGGCGGCAACCTGCGGCAGATGCGTTACGCACAGAACCTGGCGCCGCGCGCCGAGACCCTTGAGCAGGCGGCCAACGGTCGCGGCCACGGCGCCGCCGATCCCGACGTCAACTTCGTCGAAGATCAATGTCGGTACTTCACCCACGTCGGCGAGCACCACCTGGATCGCGAGCGCGAGGCGCGACAGCTCGCCGCCCGACGCGACGCGGGCGACCGGGCCGAGTGGCTGCTTGGGATGAGTCGCCACCTTGAATTCCAACGTTTCCCTGCCGAAACTCGCCGGCTCGGCAACCGCTGCAAGGTGAACTTCGAACCGCCCGCTACCCATCGCCAGCTGTTTCATGGTCTGGCTGACCCGATGCGACAGCTCGGCGGCGGCGAATTTGCGCTTCGCGGTGAGCTCCGTGGCGAGCGCCTGGTAGGTAGCGTGCGCCTCGCGCTCCGCGCGGGCGAGCAACTCGAAGTCGGCGTTTGCGGCGAGCGCGGCAAGCTTCGCTTCGACTTCAACCGCCAGCGTGCTCAGTGCCTCCGGAGCCACCCGATGCTTGCGCGCGAGAGCGTGGATGGCGGCAATGCGCTCCTCGATGCGCGAGAACTCCGCGGGGTCGAGGTCGAGCCGTTCGCGGTAGCCGCGCAGCGCACGGCCCGCCTCGTCGACCCTGACCCGCGCTTCTTCGCTCAGGGCGATGATCTCCTCAAGCGACCGGTCGTGGGTCGCTGCGCGGCGCAGGCGCTGGCACAGGGCGGCGAGGCGAGCGCTTAACGCGCCTTCGCCTTCGATGAGCTCCGCCACGCCCGCCGCGGCGGCTTCAAGCAGGCCCGCCGCATGGGCAAGCCGCGATTGTGTCGCGTTGAGATCCTGCCATTCGGTTGCACCCATACCGAGGGCGGCGAGTTCCGCGGCCTGCGCGACCAGGGCGTCGCGTTCGGCCGACCAGGTGGCGGCGTCGCGCGCACCGCGCTCGGATCGCTGTGCGGCCTCGCGCCAGCTGCGCCACGCCGCGGCGACCGCGTGCGCGAGCGCCGTGAAGCCGCCGAAGGCGTCGACGAGCTGTCGCTGCGTGTCCGGCCGACCCAACGATTCATGCGCATGCTGACCGTGCAGGTCGACGAGGTTCGCGCCGGCGGTCTCCAGTTGCCCGAGCGTGGCCGGAGCGCCGTTGATCCACGCGCGGCTTCGGCCCTGCGCGTCGAGCGTACGGCGCAGCAGCAGCGGCCCGGCCGCACCGAAATCCTGCTCCACGAGCCAGGCGCGCAGCGCCGTCGCCGCACCGACATCGAATTCGGCGGCGATCTCCGCGCGCTCGCTGCCGGGGCGCAGCTGCCGTGCGTCGAAGCGGCCGCCAAGCAGCAGCGACAAGGCGTCGAGCAGAATCGATTTGCCCGCGCCGGTTTCACCGGTCAGCACCGTGAAGCCGCGATCGAATTCGACCTGCAGCGCTTCGACGACGGCAAAATTGCGGATCGACAGCAGACGCAGCATCGGGGTCAGGGCCGTATCGGGAGGCGTGCCGTCATTGTCGCCGGGGGGAAAGCCGGGGCGCTACGACGGAAGCAGGACGGCGCGCGCCGTCCTATTGCGGCCGCAGCTTTTCCGGCGTCTCGCTCCAGTGCAGCTTGCGCCGTAGCATCGCGAAATGATCATGATCCTTCGGGTGCAGCAGCCGCACGCGGTGCTCGGCGCGTCGGACGATGACCGAGTCGCCTTCGAACAGCGGAAAACTCGCCTGGCCGTCGCAGCGCAGGCTGGCGTCCTTTCCGCCCAGCAACGCGATCTCGATCACCACCGAATCGCGCACCGCGATAGGTCGGTTCGTCAGGGCGTGAGGCGCGACCGGCACGAGCAGGATGGCCGCGACGCCAGGGTCGACGATCGGTCCCTGCGCCGACAGCGCGTACGCGGTGGAGCCGGTCGGCGTGGCGACGATCAACCCATCCGCGCGCATGGCGTAGACGAAGCGACCGTCGATCGTGACCGCACAGTCGATCATCCCGCCGAGCGCACCGCGATTGACCACGACATCGTTGAGCGCGAGCACGCTAGCGTTGTCTCCGCCGTCTGCGCCGCGCGGCACCTTCGCTTCGAGCAAGGTGCGCGATTCTTCGACAAACGCGCCGGCGAGCATCGCCGTTAGGGCGGTTTCCATGTCGGCCAGCGCAATGTCGGTCAGGAAACCCAGCCGGCCCTGATTGATGCCGATCAAGGGGACGTCGTAGCCTGCGAGTTGCCGCGCGATGGACAGCATCGTCCCGTCGCCACCGACGACGATCGCCAGCTTTGCTTCGCGCCCGAGCTGCGAGAGCGGTACTGCCGGGTAGCCCGGGAGCGGGGTGACCTGCGCGGTCTCCGCATCGAGCAGCACGCGATGCCCGCGGCGGGCAAGGAACGTCGCCAGCCGCTCCAGAGGCTCGGCGATGTCCGTACTCGCGTGGCGCCCGACGAGCGCGATCGTTGAAAAGGGCTGGGCGGAGGCGCTCATGGCAGCGATTAAAGCATAAAATAGCTCCTATGCTGGACCCGCGCGCGCAGCACCTTTTGAAGACGCTCATCGAGCGCTATATCGCCGATGGCCAACCGGTCGGCTCGCGCGTGCTGTCACGGCAATCCGGCCTCGAGCTCTCGCCAGCGACGATCCGCAACGTGATGGCTGACCTGGAGGAGATGGGATTCATTGCCAGCCCGCACACGTCCGCGGGGCGGGTGCCAACGCCCAAGGGCTACCGCTTTTTCGTCGACAGCCTGCTCGTGATCAAGCCGCTCGAGGAAGGCGAGATCAACGAGCTGCAGGGCCATCTGCAGGCGGACCGGCCGCAATTGCTGGTCGGCGCCGCGGCGCAGATGCTGTCCCAACTCACCCATTTCGCGGGCGTCGTGGCGACGCAGCGCCGGCGCGAAGCGTCGTTGCGCCACATCGAGTTCCTGCGCCTATCCGATCGGCGCGTGCTCCTGATCATCGTCACGCCGGAAGGCGACGTGCAGAACCGGATTCTGCACACCGACCGTGTGTACACGCAGACGCAGTTGCTGGAGGCATCCAATTTTTTCAACCAGCATTATGCCGGCCAGCCGTTCCACGCGATCCGTGCCCTGTTGGCCGACGAGCTCCGCCAGTTGCGCGAAGACGTCGTCGGGTTGATGAACGCCGCGGTCGAGGCCAGCGACGCCGCGCTCGCCGAGACCGGCGATGGCCTGGTTGTCTCCGGCGAGACGAATCTGCTCCATGCCGAGGACCTTGCGTCAAACATGGATCGGTTGCGACTGCTGTTCGAGGTGTTCGAGCAGAAGACCTCGCTGTTGCATCTGCTTGACATCAGCCAGCGCGCGCAAGGCGTGCATTTGTTCATCGGCGGCGAATCTGGCTTGGCACCGCTCGACGAGTGCAGTGTGATCGCCGCGACGTACGAGGTCGATGGCCAGGTCCTCGGCACGCTGGGCGTGATCGGTCCGACCCGGATGGCCTACGAGCGCGTGATCCCGATTGTTGACGTCACGGCCAAGCTGCTGTCGAACGCGCTGACGCAGCAGATGAGCGACGCCTGAGTGCCGTCTGCATGACGGCGGTCCGTGCAAATGCGGCGCTGATCGAGCGCTTTGATTCGGCATTTGTGCGCGGGGGCATCCGGGCCACGCTGGTGTGCTCTCGCGACGACGTCCAGTCCGGGAGGCCCCAACTGGTAGGGCGCCGCACTCGTGCTCGCGCGGCGAGACGCGCAGCCGCGCAGGCGGTGGCCTCGCCTTGACGGATTGCGCGCCACGCCGCATGAGCCGATTGCTTCCCGAACCGTCGTTCTCGCACGATCGCGCTGCCCTGCTCGGCGTCCTGTTGCTCAATCTCGGAACACCGGAGGCACCGACACCGTCGGCGGTGCGCCGCTTCCTCGCCGAGTTCCTTTCTGACCCACGGGTGGTGGAAATTCCGCGCGCCGCCTGGCTCCCGCTGCTGCACGGGGTCATCCTGCGTGTGCGTCCCGCGCGCTCGGCGCAGCGCTACGCCGCGATCTGGACCAAGGATGGCTCGCCCCTGATGGTGCACAGCCAGCGGCAGCGGACGCTGCTCCTCGGCTATCTCGGTCAGCGCCTCAAGGCACTCGGATTGCCGTCCGATCACGTCCAGGTCGAGTTGGGAATGTGCTACGGCGCGCCGTCGATCGCGAAGGCGCTGCAGCGTCTGCGCGAAGGCGGGTGCCAGCGCGTGCTCGTGCTGCCGCTCTATCCCCAGTATGCTGCAAGCACGACCGCTGCCGGGCTCGACGCAGTATTCGCGGCGACGCGCAGGATGCGGCGCATCCCGGCGCTGCGGGTGGTCGATGCGTATCACGACGACGCCGGATACATCGGCGCGCTGGTGCAGAATATCAACGACTATTGGGTCAAGAACGGCCGGCCCAACAAGCTGGTGCTGTCGTTCCACGGCGTGCCCCGGCGCACGCTCGACCGTGGCGATCCGTATCACTGCCACTGCCAGAAGACCGCCCGTCTGGCTGCCATCGAGCTGGGGCTCAGGCCGGAGCAGTTCGTGGTGACGTTCCAATCGCGATTCGGGCGCAGCGAGTGGCTGCAGCCGTACACGCAGCCAACGCTGGTCGCGCTGGCCAAGGAAGGCCTGCGCCGGGTGGACGTCGCCTGCCCAGGCTTCGCTGCAGACTGCCTCGAAACGCTGGAAGAGATCGCGCTCGAGGGGAGGGGGGCGTTCCTCAACGCCGGGGGCAAGGAATTCCACGCCATCCCCTGCCTGAACGAGCACCCGGCGTGGATCGGGGCGCTGGCGGACCTGGCGCTCAGGAACCTGGGCGGCTGGCTGGACCCGCCGCCCGATGCGGCGACGCGCGAGCTGACGCAAGCGCGGGCCAAGGCGCTCGGGGCTGCGAGTTGATCCCAACCGGGGGCGGACCATGGCTATCGCTGGCAAGGGGTTGAAGACTAATTTTTCCCGGCGCAGGTAGAGTGCCGGGCGGTTGAAACATGCGCCATTGCCCTCCATCTGGGGAAGTCAGTGGGAGGACCACGAATGAGCAACAATCCCGAGCAGAACACACAGCTTTCCGCCGAGCCGGAGCGTACGGCGCCGGTTCCGGGCGACTCGCCCGCGACCGGCATCGCCGCCGAGACCCCCGAGCCGGCACCCCATCTCCCCTCGCTGCTCAAGGAGGCGGAGGATGAGGCGGCGCGGCTGAAGGACGCGTGGCTCCGGGCCAAGGCGGAGACCGAAAACATCCGCAAGCAGGCCCAGAACGATCTGGCCAAGGCGCACAAGTACGCCATCGAGCGCTTCGCCCAGGAGCTCCTGACCGTCCGCGACGCGCTCGAGCTCACCCTCGCCACGCCGAACGCAACGACCGAAGCGCTCAAGGACGGGGTCGAGCTGACCCTAAAGAACCTGAAAGCGGCGTTCGATAAGGAGCGGATCGTCGAGATCAATCCGGTCGGCGAGAAGTACGATCCGCACCGGCACCAGGCAATGACCCTCATCGAGTCGGGCGAGCCTGCAGGCAGCGTGGTGCAGGTGTTCCAGAGGGGCTACCTGCTCAACGACCGCGTTCTGCGTCCGGCCCTGGTGGCGGTCGCCAAGGCCCGCGAAAGCGGGGCGCAGGGCCCGACAGACGCTTGAAACCAAAGGCAAAACCCCCATCTAGTCGCTGACTAAACAATCTCAGGAATCGAAGGAATCCTCATGGCCAAGATCATCGGAATCGACCTCGGCACGACCAACAGCTGTGTTGCCATCATGGAAGGCGGGCAGCCCAAGGTCATCGAGAACTCAGAAGGCGCGCGCACCACACCGTCGATCGTCGCCTACCTTGAAGACGGCGAGATTCTCGTCGGTGCACCGGCGAAGCGCCAGGCAGTCACCAACGGGAAGAACACCATCTTCGCGGTCAAGCGCCTGATCGGCCGGCGCTTCGAAGAAAAGGAAGTGCAGAAGGACATCGCCCTGATGCCCTACAAGATCGTCCGCGCCGACAACGGCGACGCCTGGGTGGACGTGCGCGGCAAGAAAATCGCGCCCCAGCAGGTGTCGGCGGAAATCCTGCGCAAGATGAAGAAGACTGCCGAGGATTACCTCGGCGAGGAAGTCACCGAGGCAGTCATCACCGTTCCGGCGTATTTCAACGACTCGCAACGGCAGGCAACCAAGGATGCGGGCAAGATCGCGGGACTGGATGTCAAGCGCATCATCAACGAGCCCACGGCGGCGGCGCTCGCGTTCGGGCTGGACAAGAAGGAAGGCGACCGCAAGATCGCGGTCTACGACCTTGGCGGCGGAACCTTCGACATCTCGATCATCGAGATCGCCAATGTGGAGGGCGAGCACCAGTTCGAGGTCCTGTCGACGAACGGCGACACGTTCCTTGGCGGCGAAGATTTCGACCAACGCTTGATTGATTACATCGTCACCGAATTCAAGAAGGACCAGGGCGTCGATCTCAAGAACGACGTGCTGGCTTTGCAGCGACTCAAGGAAGCGGCTGAAAAGGCGAAGATCGAGCTGTCGAGCTCGCAGCAAACCGAAATTAACTTGCCCTACATCACGGCCGACCAGTCGGGGCCGAAGCACCTGTCGATCAAGGTCACGCGGGCGAAGTTCGAGTCGCTGGTCGAGGAACTGATCGAAAGAACGGTCGAGCCGTGCCGCATCGCAATCAAGGATGCGGGCGTGAAGCTCTCGGACATCAACGACGTGATTCTCGTCGGTGGCATGACGCGCATGCCCAAGGTGCAGGAGACGGTCAAGGATTTCTTCGGCAAGGAACCGCGCAAGGACGTGAACCCCGACGAGGCGGTCGCGGTCGGTGCGGCGATCCAGGGCGGCGTGCTCAAGGGCGACGTCAAGGACGTTCTGCTGCTCGACGTGACGCCGCTATCGCTCGGGATCGAAACGCTGGGCGGCGTGATGACCAAGCTGATCCAGAAGAACACGACGATCCCGACCAAGGCGCAGCAGGTGTTCTCGACTGCGGACGACAACCAGTCCGCGGTGACCATCCACGTGCTGCAGGGCGAGCGCGACGTTTCTTCCGGCAACAAGAGCCTGGGTCAGTTCAACCTCGAAGGGATCCCGCCCGCGCAGCGCGGCATGCCGCAGATCGAAGTCACGTTCGACATCGACGCCAACGGGATTCTGCATGTATCCGCCAAGGACAAGGCGACGTCGAAGGAGAACAAGATCACGATCAAGGCGAATTCGGGCCTGTCCGACGCGGAGATTGACCGCATGGTCAAGGACGCGGCGTCGCATGCCGAGGAAGATCGCAAGCAACTCGAAATCGTGCAGGCGCGCAATCACCTCGATGCCCTGGTGCATAGCGTGAAGAAGTCGCTTGCTGAGTACGGTGATAAGATTGGTGGCGACGAGAAGGGCAAGATCGAGTCCGCCCTGAAGGACGCCGAGGAACTGCTCAAGCAAACCGACGCCGGCAAGGACGCCCTGGAAGCGAAGGCGCAGGCGCTGATGACCGCGTCGCAGAAGCTCGGCGAAGCGATGTATGCCAAGACGCAGGCCGACGCACAGGGCGCGCCCGGGGATGCAGGGGCTGCGAGCGGCGGCAAGGAAAGCGACGAGAAGGTGGTCGACGCGGAGTTTACGGAAGTCAAAGACAAGAAGTGATATTTCGGCTGCGGCGCGATTCGCGCCGCCAATCCGGCGCGGACAGCATGGCGCCGGTACGGGAAATACGGGCCGAGTCGAAGGGGGCGTTTGTGTCATCCCCTTCACTCGGCCGTTTGCATGGGGACGGAGAGCTGAGAGGGCTCGAAATCGTCGATGGCTAAGCGCGACTATTACTCGGTGCTCGGCGTCAATCGCGACGCTTCCGATGAAGACATCAAGAAGGCTTATCGGAAGCTGGCGATGAAGCATCATCCGGATCGCAATCCGAGCGACAAGACCTCCGAGGAAAAATTCAAGGAAGCGAAGGCGGCGTACGAGATTCTTTCGGACCCCAAGAAGCGCGCCGCATACGATCAGTTCGGTCATGCGGGCGTCGAGGCGACGGCCGGATTCGGCGCGGCGGGCGCGCGCGGCTTCGGCGGCGGGCCCGAGGGCTTCGGCGGATTCGCCGATGCGTTCGGCGACATTTTTGGAGAGATCTTCGGCAACGCGGGCCCCGGCGGGCGCGGCCGCGGCAACGGCGTGTACCGTGGCGCCGATCTTCGCTACAACCTGGAACTCTCGCTGGAAGAAGCGGCGCGCGGCACCGAGGCCAAGATCCGCATTCCGGCCATGGAGCAATGCGCGACCTGCCATGGCGCCGGGGCCAAGCCGGGGACCCAGGCCAAGACCTGTCCCACCTGCCACGGCCAGGGCCAGGTGCGGGTGTCGCAGGGTTTCTTTTCCATCCAGCAGACCTGCCCCCAGTGCCACGGCGCCGGCAAGATCATTTCCGACCCCTGCGCCGAATGCGGCGGCGCGGGGCGCACCAAGCGCCACAAGACGCTGTCGGTGAAGATTCCGGCCGGCGTCGACCAGGACGATCGCATTCGCCTCGCAGGCGAGGGCGAGGCGGGCCTGAACGGTGGCCCCCAGGGCGATCTTTACGTTGTCGTCAATGTGCGGCCTCATCCGGTGTTCCAGCGCGACCACAGCGACCTGCATTGCGAAATGCCGATCTCGTTCACGACCGCCGCGTTGGGAGGTGAAATCGAGATTCCGACCCTCGATGGCCATGCCAAGGTCAAGATTCCGCCCGAAACGCAAACCGGCCAGGTATTCCGGCTGCGCAACAAGGGCATCAAGGGGGTTCGCAGCAGCGTCCACGGCGATCTTTTTTGCCACGTCGCGATCGAGACGCCGGTGAACCTCGCGTCGCGCCAGAGGGAGCTTCTGCGCGAGCTCGAGCGCATCAACGCCGAAAACCCCGGCGCGCACAACCCGCGCGCCAAGAACTGGTTCGACCGCGTGCGCGAGTTCTTCGCGCAGTAAAGGCCCGGACCGAAAGAGCTTGTCTGCGCTCCACATCGCTCTTGCGAACTCCGTGAACGTAGCGCTGCTGTGTATCCTGCCGCTGGCGAGCGCGTCGGCACAGGTGAAGATCGGCCTCATGGTGTCCGCGACCGGACCCACGGCGGCGATCGGCATCCCGCAGAAGAACACTGCCGCCCTGCTCCCGACCCGGGCGGGGGACACGAGCATCCAGTACATCCAACTCGAGGACGGGGGCGACACCACGCGGGCGGTGGAAAACGCCAAGAAGCTCATCGGCGAAGACAACGTCGACGCCATCATCGGCCCGTCGACGACGCCCAACGCGCTGGCGATTCTCGATATCGTGGCCGAAGCGAAAGTTACGCTGCTTGCCACGGTCGGCACGCAGGCGGTCGTCGAACCGATGGACGCGAAGAAGCGCTGGGTGTTCAAGACCACACAGAACGATGATCTGATCGCGGCGGCGCTGCTCAAACACATGCTGAAAAACAGCGTCCGGACGGTTGGCTTCATCGGCTTTAACGATGCCTACGGAGAGAACTGGTTCAAGGTCTTCTCCGGACTTGCCGACAAGGCGGGCATTCGCATCGTCGCGAGCGAGCGCTACGCGCGGACAGACCAGAGCGTGACCGCCCAGGTGCTCAAGTTGATGGTCGCCAGGCCCGACGCGGTGCTGATCGCCGCGGTCGGCGGTCCGGCGGTGCTGCCGCAGGCGACGCTATTCGACCAGGGCTACAAGGGCCGCATCTACCAGACGCACGCCGTTGCGACCGACGATTTCATCCGCCTCGGTAAGGAAAAAGTCGAGGGTACGGTGCTCGCCGCCGGCTCGATGCTCGTCATTGGCGATATTCCCGACGCCGACCCGATCAAGAAGGTCGCGCTGACCTATATCGGCGCCTACGAGAAGCAGTTCGGACAGAAGCCGGCGACGTTCGGGGCGAACACCTACGATGCGGGACTCATCCTGCAGCGCGCGCTTCCCTCGGCGCTGAAGGTCGCGAAGCCGGGAACCGAGGCGTTCCGGATCGCCCTGCGCGACGCCATCGAGCAGGAGCGCGACGTCGTCGGCTGCCAGGGGGTGTTCAACATGAGCCCCAGCAACCACAACGGCATGGATGAGCGTGCCCGGGTGCTGGTGGCGGTGAAGGACGGCAGGTTCCGCTTGCTGTCGGAGTAGCTCGCCCATGCGCGGCCCGATCGTCGGCGTTCTGCTCGCTGCCGGAAGCGCGTCGCGCTTCGGCGGCGGGAAGCTGCTCGCGCTGCTACCCGATGGCACTCCGATCGGCGTTGCCGCGCTGAAACATCTGGCCGCCGTGGTCGATTCCGTGGTCGCGGTCGTGCGTCCGCAAGACGACCCGCTTGCGGCGGCATTGGTGGCGTGCGGTGGGCGCGTTACCCGGTTCCCGCAGGCGGCGGAGGGCATCGGCGCAAGTCTTGCCTGGGGCGTTCGCGCCGCACCGGTCGCCGCGGCGTGGCTGATCGCGCTGGCCGACATGCCGTGGATAGAGCCGGCCACCATGGCCGGTGTCGTCGACGCCCTGCGTCGGGGTGCAGCCATCGCGGCGCCAAACAGGCGCGGCATGCGAGGTCACCCGGTGGGCTTCGCCAGCCGCTTGTTACGCCGAGTTGAGCGCGCTTTCCGGCGATGAAGGTGCCAAGGCAGTCCTCGCTCGTCACGAGGTGGCGCAAATCGATACCGACGATGTGGGGATCTTGCGCGACGTCGACACGCGGCAAGACCTCGAAACCTGACCGCTACTTGGCCTGGGCACGCCACATGTCGGGCTGGCGCCCGACGATGCGATTTTCTTCTTCCTGCATCACCCACCACGAGCGCAACTCGGGTGCCTCGAGCGGACGCGAGATCAGATAGCCCTGCGCTTCCTCGCAGCCATGCTTCTTGAGGTACTCGAACTGGGCGATGGTCTCGACGCCCTCGGCGATGACGCGCAGGCCCAGGCTGTGCGACAGCGCGATAATCGCCTGCGTGATCGCCTCGTCGCCGGGGTTCTTCTCGAGGCCGTGAACGAATTGCTGCTCGATCTTGATGCTCTGGATCGGCAGCCGCGCCAGATAGATGAGGTTCGAATAGCCCGTGCCGAAGTCGTCGAGGGTGATCGAGACGCCCATCTGTCTGAGCTTCTCCAGCGTCGCCACGGCCCTTTCGTGATGGGTGATGATGACGCTTTCCGTGATCTCGAGGTCGAGATAGCGCGGCGCCAAGCCGCTCGCGCGCAGCGCTTCCTCGACCACCGACAGCCAGTTGTCGTGCTGCAATTGCTGCACCGACAGGTTCACTGACACGCGCAGCATCATGTTCTGGCGATGCCAGGCCACGACCTGCCGGCAGGCGTCGCGCAGCACGCGCGCGCCGAGCGCCTGGATCATCCCGGACTCCTCCGCGATCGGGATAAACTCCTCCGGGCCGATGATGCCCCGATCGGGGTCGCGCCAGCGTAGCAGCGCCTCAACGCCGAGCGCCCGGCCGGAATCCATGTCGATCTGCGGCTGGTACACCAGGAAGAATTCGTCGTCCATCAGCGCGCGCCGCATGTCGGTCTCGAGCTGCAGCCGCGCCTGCACGCGGACGTTCATGTCCGCGGTATAGAAGCGGTATGCGTTGCGCCCGGCTTCCTTTGCCGCGTACATCGCCGTGTCGGCCTGCTTGATTAGCCCGTTGGGGTCGATGGCGTCGACTGGGTAGACCGACACGCCGATCGAGCAGGTCAGCGTTGGCGTCTGATCGGCGAGCCGGAACGGCGCGAGAAACGATTCGCGCACGCGCGTGAGCACCGCCATCACCTCGTAGGCCGCATGCGCCGGATCGAGGCCCGGCAGGATCAAGACGAATTCGTCCCCGCCCAGCCGGGCAACGGTGTCGGATTCACGCACCGCGCTGGTCAGGCGCTGGGCGACCGCCTGCAGCAACTGGTCGCCGGCATCGTGTCCCAGCGTGTCGTTGATGCGCTTGAAGTGATCGAAGTCGAGGAACAGGCACGCGACCTGATGCCCGTCGCGCGACGCTTGGGCGACGATCTGCTTCAGACGCTGGTCGAGAAGCGCGCGGTTGGGCAGACCGGTGAGGATGTCGTGCAGGGCGTCCCTATAGGCCTGCGCGGTCGCGATCTCAAGCTCCTTGGTCCGCTGGGCGACCTTGTCCTCGAGCGTGCGCTGATACGTGGCGACCTCGGTCTGCGATTCGGCGAGCCGCTGCGTCATGTGGTTGAAGGTGGTCGTCAGCAAGCCCAGCTCGTCGTTCGAAGTCGCCGGGACGTAAACATCGAGCTTACCGGCACCGACCGCACGCGCAGCGCGCATCAGCTGCCGCATGGGCGCGACCAGGCGACGGGTCAGCAACAGCGTCGCTGCGACGGCGACAATCAGGAGCGCGGCGACGACGATTAGCGCGCCCATCAGGTTGGCCCGCATTCGCGTCCAGGCCCGATCGAAGCTCATGCCGAGACGGACGTAGCCGATGATCGGCCGGACTGCGGCGCCGGCGTTGCCGCTCAGTCGGGGCGGCATGTAGACCGGCACGGAAACATCCAACTGCCGCGCTTCCACGATGCCCGATTCCGGGTTGGCCTTCTCGTCGCCACCGGGCGAGGCGGGCACCGCGGCGCCGGCGTAGCCGCGCGTGATCAGTGGGCGCTGCTGCGCATCGAGCACCGCCACATAGGCGATGTCGCGATCGGAGGCGAGACCGTCGAGCATCGAAACAACGTTCGACATGTCGGCGGAACTCAAGGCCTCGCCGGCCACTTGCGCCAGCATGGCGGCCAGGGCGAGTCCCTGGGTTCTGAGCCGGGCCCTCTCGTCGTGAACCTGCTGGCCGATAAGAAACGCGGCGACGCCGAGCGCAGTGGCGACGATCAGGCCGATGGCGAGCAGATTGAACTTGGTGCGCAACCGCATGCGCAGCGGTGGCGCATTGAGCGGCGAGATGGTGTCGCCGCCGAGGGGTGAAAACAATTTGCGCATCGTCGGAGTGCGGCTGAGTCGCTAAAGGGCGGCAACCGGAATTTTGCCGATTTTCTGCTGCCATTCGCGCGGGCCGGTTTGATGCACTGACGTGCCGCCGGCATCGACCGCGACGGTCACCGGCATATCGGTGACCTCGAACTCGTAAATGGCCTCCATGCCAAGGTCGGCGAAGGCGACGACGCGGGCGGCGCGGATTGCCTTCGACACCAGATAGGCCGCCCCGCCGACGGCCACCAGGTATGCGGCCTTATGCTTGCGAATGACCTCGACCGCTGCCGGCCCTCGTTCCGCCTTGCCGATCATGGCGATGAGGCCCGTTTGGCCAAGCATCATTTCGGTGAATTTGTCCATCCGCGTCGCCGTGGTCGGCCCGGCGGGGCCGACCACTTCATCGCGCACCGGATCGACCGGGCCGACGTAGTAGATCACCCGATTCTTAAACGAGACCGGCAAAGACTCACCTTTCGCCAGCATCTCCTGGATGCGCTTGTGCGCCGCGTCGCGGCCGGTGAGCAGGTGGCCGTTGAGCAGCAGGCGTTCGCCCGGTTTCCACGAAGCGACCTCCGCGGGCATGAGGGTGTCGAGTGCCACCCGGCGTGCCTCGGGAGAAGGCGCCCAGCGTACACGGGGCCACCGCGTCAAGTCCGGCGGGTCGAGCTTGGCCGCGCCGGATCCGTCGAGTCTGAAGTGCGCGTGTCGGGTCGCGGCGCAGTTGGGGATGATCGCCACGGGCAGGCTTGCCGCGTGCGTCGGGTAGTCGAGAATCTTGACGTCGAGCACGGTGGAGAGGCCACCGAGCCCCTGCGCGCCGATGCCGAGTGCATTGACCTTGTCGTAGATCTCCAGGCGCAGTTCCTCGATCCGGCTCAGCGGCTCGCGGCGCGCCGCACGAGCCTTGAGCTCGTGCATGTCGATGGTCTCCATCAGCGCTTCCTTGGCCAGCACCATCGCCTTTTCCGCGCTGCCGCCGATGCCGATGCCGAGCATCCCCGGCGGGCACCAACCGGCGCCCATAGTAGGGATGGTCTTCAACACCCAGTCGACGATGGAATCGGACGGGTTGAGGATCGTGAATTTGGACTTGTTCTCGGAGCCGCCGCCTTTCGCGGCGAGCCGTACTTCGACGGTGTTGCCCGGAACGAGGTCGAAATGCACCACCGCCGGCGTGTTGTCCTTGGTATTGATCCGTTTGCCGGCCGGGTCCTGCAGGATCGACGCGCGCAGTTTGTTGTCCGGGTCAAGGTACGCGCGGCGCACGCCTTCGTTGATCATATCGGTGACCGACATCGTTGCGTCGGCCCAATGCACGTCCATGCCCACTCGGACAAAGACGACGACGATCCCAGTATCCTGGCAGATCGGGCGGTGCCCTTCGGCGCAGAGGCGCGAGTTGGTGAGGATCTGCGCAATCGCGTCCTTGGCCGCGGGCGACTCTTCCGCCTCGTATGCACGCCCCAGCGCCTCGATGTAGTCGAGCGGGTGATAGTAGGAAATGTACTGCAGCGCGTCGGCGATGCTCTGGATGAGGTGTTCCTGTTTGATCGCAGTCATGGCGCCTCCGGGACGGGCGGGCGGAACGAGACGGGCAGCGGCCGCCGGTACCGGGCCCGGTCTGGGAAGGGACAACGGGAGCCGCGAATTCTAGCACCTTGCTGCGTGACGGTCGGGACGACATGCCCAGCCGCCGAGCGCCGAGGAACAGGCGACAGGTTGCATGCTGTAGGCCACTGTCGTTAGACTGCGCCCCATAAGCAGGCACGCGTCAGCGAAAGACATCCCAGGAGACCGCCAGCATGTCGACCATCGAGTCCGTCTCGCACGAAAGCCGCATGTTCGAGCCTCCGCCGGCATTCGCGGCGCAGGCCAACGTCGACAAGGCGGCATACGAGCGCCTCAATGCCGCGGCCGCGGCGGACTATCCCGGCTTCTGGGCCAAGCTCGCCCGCGAGGAACTGTTGTGGCACAAGCCGTTCAGCCGCGTCCTCGACGAGTCGCGCGCACCGTTCTACAAATGGTTCGAGGACGGCGAGCTCAACGCCTCCTACAACTGCCTCGAACGCAACCTGCAGAACGGCAACGCGGACAAGACGGCGATCCTGTTCGAGGCCGACGACGGCAAGGTGACCAAGGTTACCTACCAGGATCTCTACCATCGGGTTTGCCGCCTGGCGAACGGCCTCAAATCGCGCGGCATCGCCAAGGGCGACCGTGTGATCATCTACATTCCCATGTCGATCGAGGGCGTGGTGGCGATGCAGGCCTGCGCCCGCATCGGCGCGACGCATTCGGTCGTCTTTGGCGGCTTCTCCGCCAAGTCGGTGCACGAGCGCATCATCGATGCCGGAGCGGTTGCGATCATCACCGCCGACGAGCAGATGCGCGGCGGCAAGCCGCTGCCGATCAAGGCGATCGTTGATGAAGCCCTGGCCATGGATGGCTGCGACGCGGTCAAGACAGTGGTCGTCTATCGGCGGACCGGCAGCCCGGTCCCGATGCAGGCCGGGCGCGACATTTGGCTCCACGATCTGGTCGCCAATCAGGCCGACACCTGCCCGCCGGTCTGGGTTGGTGCCGAACACCCGTTGTTCATCCTCTATACGTCCGGCTCGACCGGCAAACCCAAGGGCGTGCAGCATTCCACCGGCGGGTATCTGCTGTGGGCCATGCTGACCATGCGCTGGGTATTCGACATCAAACCGACGGACACGTTCTGGTGCACCGCCGACATCGGCTGGGTGACCGGCCACACCTACATCACCTATGGACCGCTGGCCGTTGGCGCGACCGAGGTCGTATTCGAAGGCATTCCTACGTATCCGGACTCGGGGCGGTTCTGGAAAACGATCGCGAAGCATAAGGTCACTGTCTTCTATACCGCGCCGACGGCAATCCGCTCGCTGATAAAAGCCTCGGATACGCATCCGGAAACCGCACCTCCGAATTACGATCTTTCCAGCCTGCGCCTGCTAGGAACCGTCGGTGAGCCCATCAATCCCGAGGCGTGGATGTGGTACTACCGCAACGTGGGTGGTGAGCGCTGCCCCATCGTGGATACGTGGTGGCAGACCGAAACGGGTGGCCACATGATCACGCCGTTACCCGGCGTCATCCCCTTGGTGCCGGGGTCGTGCACCGTCGCGCTCCCCGGCATCATGGCCGCGATCGTCGATGAGACGGGCCATGACGTGGCCAATGGCCATGGCGGCATTCTGGTCATCAAGCGGCCGTGGCCGGCGATGATTCGCACGATCTGGGGCGATCCGGAGCGCTACCTCAAGTCCTATTACCCGGAAGAGCTCGGGGGCAGGCTCTACCTCGCCGGGGACGGCTCGGTGCGCGACAAGGAGACCGGGTACTTCACCATCATGGGCCGCATCGACGATGTGCTCAACGTTTCGGGCCATCGCCTGGGAACGATGGAGGTCGAGTCGGCACTGGTCGCCAACGCGCTGGTTGCCGAAGCCGCGGTCGTCGGTCGTCCCGATGCCATGACCGGCGAGGCGATCTGCGCTTTCGTCGTATTGAAGCAGGCGCGGCCTGCCGGCGCCGACGCGGACAAAATCGCCAAGCAACTGCGCGACTGGGTGGGCAAGGAGATCGGTCCGATCGCCAAGCCGAAGGACATCCGTTTCGGCGACAACCTGCCCAAGACCCGCTCGGGCAAGATCATGCGCCGCCTGCTGCGCTCGATCGCCAAGGGCGAGGCGATCACGCAGGACGTTTCGACGCTCGAGAATCCGGCGATACTGGAGCAACTCAAGCAGGTGCTCTAGGAGCGCCAGCTCGGGCCTGCAACGGAGCGCGCGAAGCTGACCCTACGCTGTCGGCGGGGCGGTCTCGGCGAATGACGGCCGTTTCGCCAGCTTTTCGGCGTGCTTGACCAGATTCGGATAGCTGCCGCGCCAGTCGATGGCGGGATGGCGCAGGTCGAGATAACCCAGCGCGCATCCGGTGGCGATGTCGGCGAGCGAATACGCCTCGCCGTTGCACCATGCCTTGTCGCCGAGCTCACGCGCAAGTTCCTGCAATCCCAAATCGACCTTGCGCCGCTGGCGCTCGAGCCAGCGCTTGTCTTGCTGCCTCGCCGCGCGCGCGCTCTCGAGGCGGATCGCCACGGCTGCGTCGCAGATGCCGTCAGCCAGCGCCTCCCAGCGCCGGACGCCGATGCGTTGTCGATTCGGCTCGGGAATCAGGCGCGACACCGGGCTCACGGTGTCGAGGTATTCGACGATGACGCGAGAGTCGAACAGCGTCGTGCCGTCGTCGAGCACGAATACCGGCACCTTGCCCAGCGGATTGTAGCTCGCCACCGTCGTCTCGGTCGCCCACGGCGATTCCTCGATCAGGTCGTATTCGATCTTCTTTTCGGCGAGCGCGATGCGCACTTTACGTGCGTAGGGACTGGTAAGTGAGGCGATGAGCTTCATATGCGGAGCGGAATAAAACCTCCGCGACGCGGAGTAATCCGCGAGGTGGAAATTATAACATCACGCCGCGACCGTTCCAGCCAGAACAAACGCGCCGCGGAGCACCGGAATGGCTGTGCTAAACTGCGATCGCCCCGCGCGCAACATCATGTCGAACGCCGACGCGCCCGCCTTACTTACTGCGCTTACCGCGCTCAGCCCGCTAGATGGGCGGTACCGCCACAAGGTGGCGGCGCTGGCGCAATACTTCAGCGAGTACGGTCTGATACGGCACCGCGTGCAGGTCGAAATCGCCTGGCTGCAGGCGCTCGCCGACGAACCGGGCATTCCCGAAGTCGCGCCGTTTTCGGCGTCGACGCGCGCCCAGCTGGCGCAGGTGCCTGCCGCATTCACCCTCGCTGACGCCGAGCGCGTGAAGGCGATCGAGCGCACGACCAACCACGACGTCAAGGCGATCGAATATTGGCTCAAGGAGCGCTTCGCCACAGTCCCGGAACTGGCGCGCGCGACCGAGTTCATCCATTTCGCCTGCACCTCGGAGGATATCAACAATCTCGCGCACGGACTGATGCTCGCCGGCGCGCGACGCGAGGTGCTGCTACCGGAGCTCGGGGCATTGATTGCCGAGCTGCGGGCGCTGGCCCACTTGCACGCGGCGCTGCCCATGCTCGGACGCACGCATGGACAGGCTGCCACGCCGACGACCCTGGGCAAGGAGATGGCCAACGTGGTCGCGCGCCTCGAGCGCGCATTGCCTGCGTTCTCGCACGCCGCGCTGCCAGGCAAGATCAACGGTGCCGTGGGCAACTACAATGCCCATCGTATCGCGTACCCTGACGTCGACTGGGAAGGGCTTGCGCGCCGGGTCGTGACCGCGCTCGGCCTGGAATTCAACGCTTACACCACGCAGATCGAACCGCATGACGGCTTTGCCGCACTGTTCGACGCGCTGGCGCGGATCAACACCATCGTGCTCGATCTCGACCGCGATGTCTGGGGTTACGTCTCCCTGGGCTACTTCCGCCAGAGGACCAAGGAAGGCGAAATCGGCTCGAGCACCATGCCGCACAAGGTGAATCCGATCGATTTCGAGAACTCCGAGGGTAACCTCGGCCTGGCCAACGCGTTGCTGCGGCACCTCGCAGACAAGCTCCCCGTATCACGCTGGCAACGCGACCTCAGCGACTCGACCGTCCTGCGCAATGTCGGGGTCGCCTTCGGCTATGCCTTGCTCGGTTGCACGTCCTGTCGGCAGGGACTCGCCCGGCTCGAGGCCGATCCCGAGCGCCTGGCGGCGGATCTCGGCGCGAGCTGGGAAGTTCTCGCCGAAGCGATCCAGACGGTGATGCGGAGGTTCGGTGTGCCGGAACCCTATGAACGACTCAAGGCGTTGACCCATGGCCGAAAGGGAATCACCCGCGCCTCGTTGCATGAATTCATCGACGCGCTGGCGATTCCCGCGGACGCCAAGGCAAGCCTCAAGGCGCTCACGCCGGCGACCTACATCGGCGACGCGGCCAGACTCGCCAAACGGATCTAGCGTTCGGTCTCGTGGTCGCTGCGGGCGATCCGGGCCCGGCGTTCCTTCACGAACTGCACCGCCATCGGCAGCAGCGAGATGAGCACGATCCCGACTACGATCCAGGCGAGATTGTCCTTGATCCACGGAATATTGCCGAACAGGTAGCCGGCGTATGCCAGCGCGCCGACCCATGCGGCCGCGCCGATCACGTTGAAGGACAGGAATTTGCGGTAGTCCATCGCCCCGACGCCGGCGAGAAACGGTGCAAAACTGCGCACGATCGGCACGAAGCGGCCGATGATGATCGTGAACCCGCCGTACTTCTCGTAGAAGCGGTGCGTGCGATCGAGGTACTCCGGCTTGAGCCAGCGGCCGAGCCGGGTCTCGTGCGGCCGATTGAACGCCTTGGGTCCGATATAGTGGCCAATGCCGTAATTGACCGAATCGCCCAGAACGGCGGCGACGAACAGCGTCAGGACCAGCAGGTGGATATCGATGCCGGACGACGCGACCACGGTCCCGGCGACGAACAACAGCGAATCGCCGGGCAGCAGCGGGAAAATGACGAGCCCGGTCTCGGCAAAGATGACAATGAACAGTGCCGCGAACATCAGCGTGGCGTGCCGCGCCGCGAGCTCGGCGAGCGTCTGGTCGAGCGCGAACAGCGAATAGATCAGGGTGGTCAACATGGGGTCCGACCCGATTTCCGGCTACGCCAGCGGGCCCGTGCAGCGATCCATCGAGCAATCGAACCTGACCCCAGGCAGGCCGGTCAGGGAAGTATCTTCTCCGCGCCTCCTGCGCCCGCTTTCCTATCCGCCCTGACCAGATCCTCGCGTGACACGCCCAGCCACATCACCAGCGAGGCCATCACCAGCGCCGAAGAGTAAATGCCGAAGCAGATGCCGATCGCCAGCGCGAGTGCGAAGTAGTGCAGGGTCTCGCCGCCGAAGAACAGGATCGACAACACCATCATCAGCGTGCAGCCGTGGGTGATGATCGTCCGCGACAGGGTGCTGGTGATGGCGCTGTTGATGATTTCAGGCACGTCCGCCTTGCGCATCTTGCGAAAGTTCTCCCGTATCCGGTCGGCGATGACCACCGACTCGTTGACCGAATAGCCGAGGACGGCAAGCACTGCGGCCAGAACCGGCAAAGAGAATTCCCACTGGAACAAGGCAAAGAAGCCGAGGATGATGATCACATCGTGCAGGTTGGCGGCGATCGCTGACACCGCGAACCGCCATTCGAAGCGCAGCGCCAGGTAGGCTACGATGCCGATGCAGACGAGAAGCAGGGCGAGTGCGCCGTTCTCGTAGAGTTCCCTGCCGACCTGCGGGCCGACGAATTCGACCCGTTGCTGGCCGACGCCGGCGTCGTCGGCCTTGAGCGCCGTCATCACGCGCTCGGAAAGCTGCGCGGTCGATAGCGCCCTCCTTGAGCGGCAACCGGATGAGCGCGCTGTTCGAGCTGCCGAAGCTTTGCACCGCGAATTCGCCGAGGTTCATCTTGTCGATGACCGCGCGCACGTGCCCGAGATCGGCCGGATGGCTATACGCGATCTCGATTACCGTTCCACCGCGGAAGTCGACGCCGAGATTGAGGCCTCGGGTGGCGAGGAAAACCACCGCCAGCAAGAACGTAACCAGCGAGATCACGTTGAACACGAGCGCGTGTTTCATGAACGGAATAACGCGCTTGAGGCGGAAGAATTCCATCGGAGCTCTCTAGTCTTGTGCCGGCCGGCCCGCTTGCAGGCGAGCGACAGGAGCCGGTGCCGTCACGTTGCCGGCTTCCATACCTGGCCGATCGATATCCGCTCGAGCTTCTTGCGCCCGCCGTAGACGATGGCGACGAGACCGCGCGAGACGAATACCGCGCTGAACATCGAGGTGAGAATGCCAAGGCAGTGCACGACGGCGAAGCCGCGTACCGGCCCGGTGCCAAAGATCAACAACGCCAGACCGGCGATGCCGGTTGTCACATTCGAGTCAAGAATCGTGTTCCAGGCGCGCTCGTAGCCGGCCTGGATCGCGGCATGCGGGGTATCGCCCCAGCGCAGCTCCTCCCGAATGCGCTCGTTGATCAGCACGTTCGCGTCGATGGCCATGCCAAGGGTGAGCGCGACCGCGGCAATGCCCGGGAGCGTAAGCGTCGCCTGCAGCATGGACAGAATGGCGATGAGCAAGAGCAGGTTCACCGCCAGGGAGATCACCGAGATGATACCCATCAGCTCGTAGTACGCGCAGATGAAGACTGCGAGCACGACGAAGCCATACAGCACCGAATGAAAGCCCTTGTCGATATTGTCTTTGCCGAGCGACGGGCCCACGGTACGCTCCTCGACGATCTCCATCGGTGCCGCGAGTGCGCCGGCTTTCAGCAGCAGCGACAGATTTTGCGCTTCCTTCGAGGTGAAATTCCCGGTGATCTGGAATTTCGACCCGAGCTCGGATTGAATGACCGGGGCGGTAAGTACTTCCTTCTTGCCGCGTTCGATCATCAGGATGGCCATCCTGCGCTTGATGGATTCGCGGCTTACGTCGCGGATGATCCGGCCCCCGGTACGCATCGACGGTGATCATGACGGCGACGCGCTGGTTCTGGTCGAAACCGGGGCTTGCATCGGACAATCTTTCACCGGTTATGAGCACGTTCTTGCTCACCAGCAGCGGCTCCGACCTGCCGCGCGAGTTGTCGAACACGAGCTCGGTGCCCACGGGCACGTTGCCGGCGAGCGCCGCCTGGATCTTTGCCGGATCGTAGTTGAGCGCGCTCGGGTCGCCGGCCTGGGCTTCAACCATCCTGAACTCCAGGGCCGCGGTCCGGCCCAGGATGTCCTTGGCGCGCGCTGTGTCCTGGACCCCGGGCAGCTGGACGACGACCCGGCCGCTGCCCTGCTGCTGCACGATCGGCTCGGCGACGCCGAGCTCGTTGACGCGATTGCGCAGGATCGTTATGTTCTGCTGCACTGCGCCTTCCTGGATCCGCTTTCTGCGCTTCGGGCTTCAGGCTCGCAGCGAGCTTCGTTTCACCACCCGCATCGACCTCCCTGATCTGCAGATCGGGAAACGCGTCGCCGATTGCCTGAACCGCCTTGGCGCGCTCGTTGGGGTCGCGAAACCGGACCGCTACCGCCTGGCCCTCGCGTGCGATTCCGATGTAGAGCACCTTCTTTTCGCGCAACAGCGTACGGATGTCGTTTACGTAACGGTCAGCACCCTTGTCCAACGCCGCCTGCATGTCGACCTGGAGCAGGAAGTGGACGCCGCCACGCAGATCGAGCCCGAGGTACATCGGCAGCGCGCCCATCTTGGCCAGCCACGCGGGCGAACTCGACAGGAGGTTCAGCGCGACGATGTAATTCGGATTGTTCGCATCGGGATTCAACGCCGATTGCAGCACGTCCTTGGCCTTCAACTGCGTGTCGGGATCGGGAAAGCGGACCTTGACGCCGGTCACATCGACCGACTCGCCGCTGTAGGGGATCTTGGCAGCCTTGAGAGCCTCCTCGACGGTTTGCAGCGTCGACGCGTCGATCTTGATGTTCGAATTGCTGGTCGATACCTGGACCGCCGGGACTTCGGGGAAGAAGTTGGGCAGCGTGTAGATGATGCCGATCACCAGTGCGATGCCGATGAGAACATACTTCCAGAGTGGATAGCGATTCATGGCTGCGTGGTGCGAGCGCGTGGCAGATCAGAGGCCCTTCAGGGTTCCCTTGGGCAGCAGCAGCGAGATCGCGCTCCTCTGCACGGTGACCTCGATGTCGGGCGCTATTTCGACATGGGCGTAGGCGTCGGAAAGCTTGGAAATCTTGCCGACGATCCCGCCGGCCGTCACGACTTCGTCGCCCTTCTGCAGCGCCTCGAGCATAGTCTTCGTCTCCTTGGCGCGCTTCTGCTGGGGGCGGATCAGGAAGAAATAGAACACGACGACGATGGCGATCATCGGCAGAAAGGTCATGATGTCGCCGCCGGGCGAGGAGCCGGTAGCCTGAGCGTAGGCAGAGCTGATGAACACGGGTTATTCCTCCTTGCGGTCAGCTGCGCGCCGCGGCGGCGCAAACCCCGAGCCAATGCGCGAATACCTGCGCGGACAAGCGAATGCGGAAAGTCGGTCATTCTACCACGCGCGCGCGGTCGTTCTGGAACACCCGTACATAGGCGGGCAGGGCGTCCGCGGCGATCGCCTGCCGCAGTTCCGCCAGGAGCGTCAGGTAGTAGTGCAGGTTGTGCAGGGTGTTGAGTCGCGCGCCCAGGATCTCGTTGGTGCGCTGGAGATGATGCAGGTAGGCGCGACTGAAATGACGGCAGGCATAGCATGAGCAGGTCGCGTCAAGCGGCTCGGCATCCGCGCGGTGGCGGGCATTGCGGATCTTGATATCGCCGTGGCGCGTGAACAGCCAGCCATTGCGCGCATTGCGCGTCGGCAGCACGCAATCGAACATGTCGATGCCGTCCTGCACGGCCTCGACGATATCTTCCGGCGTCCCGACGCCCATCAGGTAGCGTGGACGATCGGCAGGCAAGAGCGGGGCGATACGGGCCTGGATGCGGCGCATTTCCTCCTTCGGCTCGCCGACCGAGAGACCGCCGATGGCATAGCCGTCGAAACCGATGCGGCGCAGTTCTCCCAACGACGCCTCGCGCAGATCGTCGAACATCCCTCCTTGCACGATCCCGAACAGGGCGCCGGGGTTATCACCGTGGGCCGTCTTCGATCGCACCGCCCATCGCATCGAGAGCGCCATCGACGTTGCGACCTCGTCGCGCGACGCCGGGTACGGCGTGCACTCGTCGAACACCATCGCGATGTCGGCACCGAAGATACGCTGGATCTGCAGCGACAGCTCCGGCGTCAGCTGAAGGCGGTCACCGTCGACCGGCGACGCGAACGCGACGCCTTCCTCGAACACCTTGCGCAAGGGCCCTAGGCTGAAGACCTGGAATCCGCCCGAGTCGGTGAGAATCGGATGCGGCCAGCCCATGAAGCGGTGCAAGCCGGCGTGGGCGGAGATGACATCCAGCCCGGGGCGAAGCCACAAGTGGAACGTGTTGCCCAGCACGATCTGCGCGCCGAGCGCCTCGAGCTCGTTCGGGGCCATCGCCTTGACCGTTCCGTACGTGCCGACCGGCATGAAAACCGGTGTCTCGACGGTGCCGTGGGTGAGCGTGAGCCGTCCGCGTCGCGCGGCGCCGCAACGCGCCATGACCTCGAATTGCATCGGTCGATTGTAGCAGCGCCCCGGCGGTCAGCTACCGGAACCGGTGCCGGCGCCACGCTCGAGCAGCATCGCGTCGCCGTAGCTGAAGAAGCGGTAACGCTTGCCGATTGCGTGGGCGTAGGCGGCGCGGATGGGCTCGTATCCGGCGAAAGCGGACACCAGCATCAGCAGCGTCGAGCGCGGCAGGTGAAAGTTGGTCAGCAAGCGGTCGACGACGCGAAAGCGGAAACCCGGCCTGATGAAAAGATCGGTCTCGGTGGCGACAGCGCGCAAGTTGCCCGCAATCGCGGCTGCTTCCAGGGCGCGCAGCGACGTCGTGCCCACGGCAACGACGGCGCGGCCCGCAGCGCGCGCGCGCTCCACTGCGGCCACCGTTTCCTCCGGCACCGTGAAGCGCTCGCTGTGCATGCGGTGCTGGCCCAGGTCTTCGACTACGACCGGTTGAAAAGTGCCGGCACCAATGTGCAGCGTGACATACGCCGAAGCAATGCCGCGATCGCGCAGGCGTCTCCAATATGAAATCGTCGAAATGCAGGCCCGCCGTCGGTGCGGCAACGGCGCCTGGATGGCGCGCGTACACGGTTTGATAGCGCTCGGTGTCGGCTGGCAGCGGGGAGCGGCTGATATAGGGCGGCAGCGGAACTTTGCCGTGACGATCGAGATAGGCCTCGAACGGAACATCGGCATCGAGCCGCAGGCGAAAGAATCGACCGTCGCGCTCGAGCACCGTCGCGCGGGCGCCGCCTTCGAGCAGGATGCTGCTGCCCGGACGGGGAAGGTGGCTGGCGGCAAGCTGCATCCACGCTTCGGCTGGCGCGACGAAGCGTTCGAGCAGCAACTCGACCTTGCCGCCGCTCGGCTTGCGGCCATAAAGGCGCGAGCGGATGACCCGGGTGTCGTTGAAAACCAGGAGATCGCCAGGGGCGAGCAGCCCCGGCAATTCGGAAAAATGCGCGATCGTGCAGCTGCGCTTCGGTTACGTGCAGCAGGCGTGCGTGCTGTGCGCGAAGGCGAGGGCGTCTGAGCGATCAGCTCAGGCGGCAGGTCGTAGTCGAAATCGGAAAGGTGGGTCAGCCGATGGCTGGACATCGCAGGCATCGGCTCGAGCAGCGCGTTTGTCGCGCGTGGCCGTTTCCGCGATAATGCCGGCTCCAACTCGCGCGGGCAACTTCGGGTCTACCGCCGCGCCTTGCGCTCCACTAGCCGGGATGGCGGAATTGGTAGACGCGCTGGACTCAAAATCCAGTTCTGGCAACAGAGTGAGGGTTCGATTCCCTCTCCCGGCACCAGTAAACACGATTCAAAGCGTTTCACTTCGCATCAATTGCAGCGACTTGAAGGCGTTTTACGTGGCCGAGTTCCTCGGCAAGCGGTTAATTCACTTAGCACCATTCGCTGCGAAGCTTTCCTTTGCCTCTGGCGACACCAAGAACTTGATAAACCCTTCCGCCGTTTCGCGTTGTGTCGTGTTTGTCATGAGCACAGCGGTGTACGTCAGAGTGCTTTGCAAATCACCCGGCAGCGGGCCAAGAAGCTTTATCCCCGGCGTCGTAGCGATGAGCGGTATAGTACCCGCTACGATGTCGTTGCCTTTACCCTTCAACACAGGCTCGAAAATGCCATTGGGCGTCGTGCGTACAATCTTGGGCTTCAGCGTTTCAGCGATTCCCAACCGCTCAAGAGCACTCCCAAAGGCCTCTCCCGATTTGACGCTGTTGAAGACAAGGAGGTCTGCTCCAAGCAAAACGTTCTTGAGTTTCTCGGCGGTTGAAATGTCGTAGGCCGGGCTGTCTATGCGGTTGCCGAGGCCGACGCCAACGTGGCCAATGATGGGTCTGCCCCCGGCGCTGACGTTGCCTGACTTCGTAAGTGCCTCCGCAAAGTCCGGCTGAACGATAATAACGTCGGCTGCTTCGCCGTTCTCAATCCTCTTCTTCACGGTGGGCGATGGATCGAACACCAAGCTGACCTGATTATGTGTCTGCTGGCGATAAAGATCGACGACTTTGGTCAATGCGGGTTGGAGCGGACTGTCGCTCATGACCTTAATTTCGGCGGCTTGACCCGTCAGGGCAAACATAGGGAATGCGCCTGCCAGGAGAGCGGTGAGGCTCATGCACCTCAGATTCGTGTTCATGGAATCAGAGCTCCCTGTTGAGTTGTGCAATCGGTAGTTAGGCTTTATCGACCGTAAGCGTTCCTGGGATCCTAAGTTCTATGCGCGAGCGTCCGCTTGTATGGTGCAGGGGGTGGTGTTTTCGGCTTGTTTCTGAAACAGTGAAGATGCCGGGGTGGAGGGGCCAGCGTCCGCATCTGCTCTCTCTCGAGAGACAGACTTGCAAAGAATCCCCCCACCACACCGCCAAGCGTCGATGAGGAATCTAGCGGCTACGACCGCCGATTTGAACGCGAGCTTACGCAGGTGTGTTCCACCCCAGCACCATTAGCTTAGTCAATGGAGACACATCATGCAAACCCCGTCCGTAGTGCTCAATATCGGTGCCGATGTCGCCAAGGACGCGATCGTGGTGGCCTGTTCTGAGGGCAGCTTCCCGGTACGCAAAGTCGCTAATCAGCGCACTGCGGTGCTTGCCTTTCTCAAGGGCCTGCCTGTGGGCAGCCGCATCGGTGTGGAATCCACGGGTAGCTATCATGAGTTGTTCGCTGATGCTGCTCACCAGCTCGGTTTTCTGGTCTTCCTGCTCAATCCCAAGGATACCCACCACTACGCCAAGGTCGTGGGACTCCGTGGCAAGACCGATCGGGTGGATGCCGAGCTCATCGCCCGAATGATTGCCCACGAGCACACCAAGCTGCACTCGACCTGAGAGTCAAGGCGTTGGTCGAAGCGAGCCCCGAGCGCAAACAGAACTACACGCGCTTGTGCGACCAGGCGGTACGAGCGATGCGCCGGGCGAGGATCACGAGGGTCGCGGTGCTGGACAGGCCCTTGGCCCGGTAGTGGTCGTACGAGGCGTGAACGGCCGGTGTAGATCGTAGAACCGCCGCTCATCGCTGAGGACCGGGCGACCGTGCCTGACCCGATGCAGCCATACGCGCCGCGGCAAAGCGGACCGTCGCGCCCAGTGTCAACTAATAGTCAGGAACCCTCATCCAACCACGCACGCGCCTGGGCGATCGCCTCCTCATATGAAAGTGAGCGGCCCGCAGACTCGGCGGCGGTGAAAGCCGGGTCACCTAGCGCACCTCGCGTCCGCGCGATAACCGGCGTCAGGAACGCTTCGTCCGCCCGCTCGCGGTGAAAACCCATTTGCGCCCATAGCGCCTCGGTTGCCCCAAAGAGCCATGCGGCGCACTTCCACTCACACAAAGAGGCCGCAAGCCCAGCCGAACATGACAAATGCACAGCGCCAACCCGCTTCGACTCGATCTCCTCGGCGATGGCAAGCCCCTCACGCACCAACCCGCGGGCGCAGTCGCTTAATCCGAGACTGATCGATGTCATTGCGAGGTTGGAAAGATTGATGCCAACACTGGCGAGATCTCCCCGCTCGCGGTCAAGAGCCAACGCTTCATCGATAGACCCGCGCCTCATCCAGTTTCGCCTCCACAAGGCGCAGATCCGCCAGCCCGCTGAGCGCTTTGGAGAGCTGACGCTTGTTTCCCAGCTGTCGCGAAAGTGCAAGCGACTCTTGCATATGCTCCTTCGCCGTGGCCCTGTTCCCTAGGGCACCGAACACCCACCCCAGCAACCGGCGCGCTTCGGCCTCTCTTCCCTTGTCGCCGATCTCCTTGGCGATAGACAGGCTCGTCTCCCCGTGATCTTTGGCCTCCCCGTAACGGCCCATAAAATAGCCGGCGTCGCCCGCAAGCCAGAGCGCGCGGCACCGAGCGAGGCTGCGCCCCTCGGCCCCAGGCCGCGCCAGGGCCTCTGTCGGCCACCCGATGTTCCAGCGCTATCAGACTGCGATGCACTAGGTACTGACGCAGCGCGAAGACCAGCTGCAACCCCAGTTCGTCGCCGTTCTTGGCGTGATCGCACCAAGCATGCGCCGCCAGAAGGTTTTCGCGCTCCTGGTCAATCCGTGCGAACCACGCGCGTTGTTCCGGGCCGACAAGCTCCGACTCGGCCTCCTCGGCAAGCGCCACGAAGAACTCGAGATGGCGATTACGCGCCGCCTCGCCCTCGCCGGCCTCGTGCAACCGGTCCTGTGCGTACTGGTGCACCGTTTCCAGCATCGAGTAGCGCGTCGTGCCGCCCTCGACGCGGTTGCGTGGTAATGAGTGACTGGTCGGCCACACGCGAGAGCAGGTCCAGCACCGCATACTCGTCCAACTTCTCACCGACCACCCGCGCGGCAGCTTCTAGCGTCCAGCCGCCCCGGAACACCGAGAGCCGCCGCAACAGCTGCTGCTGGTCGGTTCCAAGGTGTTCGTAGCTCCACTGGATCGTGGCAAGCAGCGTCTGTTGCCGCCCCATGGCAGTCCTGCTGCCGCCCGTCAACAACCGGAAGCGGTCGTCGAGCCGGGCGCGGATTTCCTCCACCGTAAGGATTTTCACGCGGGCTGCGGCCAGTTCGATGGCCAGCGGAATGCCGTCCAATCGTCGGCAGATCTCGGCCACGGCATCTGCCGTGTCGTGTGCCAGCGAGAACTTCGGGACCGCCAATCGGGCCCGATCCGACGAAGAGGCGCACGGCCTCGTACGCCTCCAGTGCTCGAGGTCGCGCTTCGCTCCGGGAGGGGGAAACGACAGCGAGCGAACGGTGACTAGCCCGCTCGCCAGGAACTCTTAAGCCCTTCGCGGCTGCCGCCAACACGCGCACGCCGAGGGGCGCCGGTGATCACCTGCTGTACCAACGCTGCGCAAGCCGCCGCCAGATGCTCGCAGTTGTCGAGGACCAGCAACATATGTTGACTGGCAAGGCGGTCGCAAAGCGTGTCGACGATCTGACCGGTCATTCTCCTCTCGAATGCCGAGCATCGTCGCAACGGTCAGTGCCACGCGCTCTGCATCCAGGAGCGACGCCAGATCGACGTACCAAACGCCATCCGGGAACGACTGGAGAACCCGTTTTGCGAGCTCGACAGCGAGTCGAGTCTTGCCACAGCCGCCGATGCCGGTCAGTGTGAGCAGTCGCGTTTGCTCGAGCAGTGCGGCGTACTCCTCGAGATCGTCGTCGTGACCAATGAAACTGGTCAGCTGAGACGGCAGGTTGTGCCGCGGCGTCTCCGGCAGCGATGACGACTCACTGCCGGGCGTGAGTTCCAGCGTAAAGCAATAACCGCGGCCCGCAGTGGTCGCAATCGCCGCCGTCCCCAGAATCTTGCGCAGCGCGGAGACCTGCACCTGCAGGTTGTTCTCCTCCACGACCACGCCAGGCCAGACCAGGCCAAGCAATTGGTCCTTGGTCACCAGTTGACCGGCGCGCTCGACCAGCGCCAACAGCACGTCGATTGCCCGATGGCCGAGCTCCACAGGGTGGCCGTCGTTCAGCAACCGGCGCTGATTGGGCTGCAGCTCAAAGCGGCCAAAACGGTAAATGGTCATCACGGCGGATGGGTCGAGCGCGGTTGACACTGCAATTGTCGCGAATTTACTCCCGCTTCGTTGCCTTAAGCGCAGCTTTCAGAACATTTAAGCCCGGCTAAAGGACTGAAGCGGCCCGCCAGGCAGGAAAGTACGTCCCAGCAAGCACCGGACTTTCCCGACCGAAACACGACCGCAAGGAGACTGCCATGAACGCGAAGCCCACGCTAGCCCGCCCGCACGTCGTCACGACTGTCATCGCCGCCGCGCTGTCGACCGTCATCGCGATCGGACTCCTCACCGCCGTCACCGGCCTATTCCAGCGCGACGGCGCCCCGTTTGAGCAAGTCGTCATCGCCGAACACGCCTGCGCCAATCATGCGTTCATCTCTGAACGCGAGGCCTGCGTGCGTTGGTACCTGGCCACGGCGCGTGTCCAAAACGTCGCCAGCCGCTGAAGCACGTCGCGAGCACGAGCCGACCGTCCGATGCTCGTCGCCAGCCGTGTTGGCCGTGAATTGTCAACAGCGCGGCTGACGAATGCTCGCGTGCCCAAGCCGGGTCCACCTGTCTAGAGTGCGTACAGGGCCCGGCGAATGCAGAGACTGCGGACGACGGCGCCGCGATGGGTTCCGCCGCAACGATTGCTCCGGAGAAGAGTCTGGTTTGATTAACCCCCGGTTTCTAGTCTTCGAAGCCGAGGGCCCGTAAGGCGACCAAAGGTCGCAGGTGTAGGTTGCATCACAACTTGTAAAGGAGAATGACATGAGCCTAGATCGATACATGAAATGTAGCTGCCATGCACTCGCCGGGGCGCTCGCGCTAGCCGCGACCGCCGCGTTGGCCAACCCCGTGGCATCGCCAACGTCGGTTCCCCAAACCTCGATGCAGGTGGCCGTCGCCGATAGCACCGAAGCGGTGGCGCAGGTATCCGGTTCGACAATGCCGCACAGCTTTCCTCCGAGTGAGGCCGGAGTCCGCCGGGCCGCAGCACAGGGACCGGAAGCACTGCGCCGCTATATCTGGCGGACGCGGATGATCTACAACTATTACTTTTGGAACTTCGTCAAGCAGGAGTGATTCGCCGTACGGATTAGTGCCGTTCACCTGGGCGCGGCCAACACGCATGTAGTGCGTGGGGGCCGCGGCCCGACGCTTCATAAAGTGCGTCCGACGACAGAGCCGACACATAAACGAAAGACCGCCACGGATTGATAACGCCAGCGAACGGCCGTTGCTTTCGGAGACTTGACGGTACGGCGGCTCCTGCCCGGTCGCCGGCATTGACGCGATTCGACCGAACGGCTGCTGAAGGACATACAGCAGCCGGTCATGCGTCAAGGGCCGCTATGGATCGTGGAGCCGCCGCTCAGCACCGGCGAGCGGATGAGCGTGAACGACCCAAAGCGGAAGTAGCCATTGCCAAAAAGCGGACTCCCAAACTAAATTAGCCGCTGAGGTTACACTGGAGCGGCCTTCAATCGTTTTGAGATCATGCTGCCATGAAAGTCGGCCTAGTCGGTGTCGCAGGCGTCACGCTCGGGAAGCACAAGGTCAAGGATGCACGCCTGGATCAGGCTGACAAGCTCGTCAAGGCTGACAATAAAACCTACGCGTTCGTCGATGTCGTCGGAGAAGAGGAGGCGCCGACCGCGGATGCGATAGTCGCCTCACCGGAGGGCCGATTTGACCTGATCGTGAAGGACTTGGAATTCGTGGAAACGCGGCTCGAGCGCAATGCACCCGCGGCAGAAAAGGCGGTTCTCGAAAGAATCAAAGCACACCTGGAGAGCGAAGGGGTCGTCGCCGAAGCCGGATTGACGCCGGAAGAATTGCACCTCATCGAGTCGCACGCTTTTGTCACGTCGAAACCGATAGTGGTGGCCGAGCCGGCGGACTCTGTGACGTTCGACAATTTTTGGGTCCACGTGGTAAGCGCGGGGGGGTATATTAGTTTTCTCACGGTCGGCGGCTCGGAGAACCGCGCATGGTTGATTCGCAAGGGCTCTACGGCGCAGGAAGCGGGTGGTGCGATCCACACTGACATCCAGAAGGGATTCATCCGGGTAGAGATCATTGGCTACGACGACTTCGTCGCCGCGGGCGGCGAAACGCAGGCGAAGCATGCCAACAAGATGCGCGTCGAGACGAAGAGCTACGTGATGCAGGACTACGACCTTGCGAATTTTCGCTTCAAGAAGTAGCGCTCCCTTAGCGAGGTTCTCAATATCGTCCCCGGCATCCGTGAGGCATCATTGCGGAAAATTGCGCCTACGGTGGTACGGTGGTGCACCGTGATTCAGTGTCCGCTTTTGCGGAAGTTCTTCAGCACACTTCGACCGACCGTTGATGGCGTGAACGGCCTGATCGTCCATGCGTCGTCAGGCCTTTTGGGCGACCACGAACACGCGACGGAGCATGGTCGCTACCGTTGCGTGCATCTTCTCGATGTCAGCTCGCACCGCTTCCACATCTTCACCCGACTCAGCCGCCAGTTCTTGGGCGGCGGCCAACAGGCCGGCGTCGACACGCGATTGTCGCTCGAACCAGCCCTCCGTCTCATCGTATGCCTGCACAATAAAACCTGCCGCTATCAACAGCGGGCGATGATCATCAACTTGAGGTGGTCGGCCCGCCGGCTGCGAATGGTAGTCCCACGACGTGAACACCAGCCGTCCACCCTGTCGAAGCACGCGGCCCAATTCGGTAAGAGCGGCCTGCTTGTCCGGAGCAAACAGTAGCGCATCGACACTCATCACCGCATCGACCGAATCAATTTCCAATGGTATCGACTCGAAGCTTCCGAGCGCGAACTCGGCGCGCTCGGCGAGCCCAAGCGACCGTGCCCGCTGTTCCGCAGCCTTAAGTGCGCTCGCGGCGATGTCAACTCCAGTCAGGCGGGCGCCCGTGTGCGCCGCAACCCACAAACCGGGGCCGCCGCGACCGCACCCGGCATCGACCAGATGACCCGTTCCATCCACCATCACCTCAGCGCTGAACCGCGCCAGCTCCGTACGGGACACTAAACTCAAGGGTTCGACACCCTCCGGGTACTCCGAGCCGAACACCTCGCGCCACACGCGTGTCTGCACCGCCGATACCGGCACGGCAAATTCAGCGTCGAAGGTCTTTGCCCAGTCCGTCGTCACCGGAAACTTGTCCCATTCACCGCGATTCGGTTCAAAAAGCAGGACATACGACGAGCCTGAGTATTCCGGGTGCCGCGGTGTCGGTCAAGCGGCGATCGGGCGTCGAAAACCTGCGACCTCTCGCGGCCCAAAGCACTTACGTGACCACATGTTTCGGGAAGGCGCCACTGGTATGGACCACAATGTCAGGAGGCCGCGGCGTCGCTCGCTGGCGAATGAATGTCCGCAATTGCGACTGTGCTCGAATGTCTCCACTTGGCCGGAAGATACTATGAAGGGCTGTTCGTGATTTGCCCCCTTGAGTTAAAACGAGAGTTCGACCAACTCGATTTAACGGAAGGAGAGCGAAATGAATGCGTCTGGAACAGCCCTTCACGGAAAGCATACGGTAGAAGCGATCGAGCTGTACATGGCCTTCGAGCTGAGTGAGAAGAACTGGAAGCTGGCGCTGAGCGACGGGGAGCGCAGCCCGAGCCGCTATACAGTGGTCGCAGGGGACACCGCGGCGCTGCTGGAGTGCATCGCCAAGGCCAAGGCGCGTTGCGGGCTTGCGCCAGAGGCGAGCATGCACAGCTGTTATGAGGCCGGGCGCGATGGCTTCTGGTTGCACCGCTGGCTCGTCGTGCACGGTATCGACAACATCGTGGTGGATTCGGC
Source organism: uncultured beta proteobacterium (assembly GCA_963711235.1). Classification (GTDB taxonomy): domain Bacteria; phylum Pseudomonadota; class Gammaproteobacteria; order Burkholderiales; family Casimicrobiaceae; genus PALSA-1003. Next base: position 178,195 of record CAVQDI010000003.1, read on the forward strand.
GAGCATCGAAGTGAACCGCCGCGCGCGGCGGGCCAAAACCGACCGGCTGGACGCTGACAAGCTGCTCTCGATGTTGATTCGCTACCATGCGGACGAGCCTCGGGTGTGGTCGGTGGTGCGGGTGCCCACGGCGGAGGAAGAAGACGCGCGGCGGGCGCACCGGGAACTGGGGCGGCTGGGGCACGAGCGCACCGCTCACATCAATCGGATTCGTGCGCTGCTGGTGTTAAACAATCTGCGGGTGAAGTATGTCGGCGGGCGGCTGTGGCAGCGCTGGTGGACCTCCCACGCGGGGGAGCTTGGGCCCGGGGTGCGTGCCGAGATTGAGCGCGAGAGCGAGCGGTTGTTGCTGGTCAAGAAGCAAATGGACATGATCGAGGCCGCGCAACGCCAGGCGGTGGCCGCTGGCACCGAACCGCAAGTCGCTGGGCTGGCGCAGCTACGCGGGATCGGGATAACCAGCGGCTGGGTGTTGGCGAAGGAGCTGTTTGGTTGGCGACGCTTTCGCAACCGGCGCGAGGTGGCGGGCTGTCTCGGGCTGACGCCCTCGCCTTACGCCAGCGGGGAGAGCGAAACCGAGCAGGGCATTTCCAAGGCCGGCAATCGACGGGTGCGTACTTTGATGGTGGAGCTCGCTTGGAGCTGGCTGCGCTACCAGCCGCAGAGTGAATTGAGCCAGTGGTTTAACCGACGCTTCGCCAGTGGTGGCAAGCGCATGCGACGCATCGGCATTGTGGCGCTGGCCCGGCGCCTGGCCATTGCCCTGTGGCGCTACCTGGAGGACGGGCTGATCCCCAATGGGGCGCAGCTCAAACCCATCGGCGGGTAGGTATTGCAGGTTTAATGCCCACAACGCAGAACGATGCATGGTGAGAATTGAAGGTCAACGCGCCCGAAACTGGCGCGGGTCGCCTGCGAGCGACCGTCCGCAAAGATGGGGCGCGTTGGTAACCGGGGTTTGGACCCAGCGCTTCGCGCGCATGTGGTATGTGGTGACCGGCCTGGTGCCGGCACGGATAGAAGTTCGACCGAGCAACGGGCTCGGCTCTATACACCCCGACCTTGAATCTCGGATGCAACCGTATCACGAGGAGACGATCCACTGAACCGCTGAACATCTGAATTCAAGGGGGCTTGACAAACGCCCTTATATGGACACCGCCCGGTTTGTCAAGCTGATTTTGATGTGATGCCGCGACGAGGTACTGGCTGCAGTCTTATATCCGGCCTTTTCATGCAGGCCGAAGCCTGCGGGCCCTGATGGAATTCGCCAAGAACGTCCTCATCTCATTCACGTGCTCTAAGCACACGGGCGTTTTCAGGTTTGCGTTCTTGCGGTCCGACCTGTCTTGCCATCACACGGCAATCAACCTGAGCAACCTATCGGTTCATCTGCATCCTGTTCAAGGTTAGTCAGCTACGCAGGCTTCACGCTCACGTAGTCCTTTTGATAAGCCTGTCCGTGAGCCAGAATCGCCCACGCCGTTCGTGCCATCTTGTTGGCCAAGGCTACCGCCGCCACGTTGGCCGGTCGTCGCGCCTGAATCGCGGTCTGCCATGTCGTCGGTACCTTGGCGTGGTACATCACTGCTCGCGCGCCATGGATCAACAGCGTGCGCAAGTACGGATCGCCTCGCTTGGAGATCGATCCCAAGCGGATCCGGCCGCCGGTACCGCTTTGCCGTGGCACCAGTCCTAGAAACGAAGCAAACTCACGTCCCGACTTGAACGTCTTGGCATCACCGATTGTCGCTACCAGCGCCGTGGCGGTGAGCTTGCCGATGCCAGGTATTGCCGCGATCGCGCGGCACGCTGCTTCCTGCTTCTGCCAAGTGCCCATCCGCTTCTCAAGCTGATCGATGTCTTGCCCAAGCTCGTCGATGCGTTGCAACTGGTCCTGCAGACTGTCGATCATCGCTCCCGGCAGCGCATCTTCCAACTCGGCCATGCGGGCGCGGATCTCGGCCAGCCCAGCCACGCGTCCTGCCCGAAACGTCGCGCCAAACTCGTACAACAACCCTCGTAACTGGTTCACCTGCATGGTCCGGAACTTGACCAGCAAGGCGCGCATCCGGTGCAGACTAAGCATCGCCTGCTGATCTTCTGTCTTGGCCGCCACCGTGCGCATCTCCGGCTGCTGCACCGCCGTCCAGATCGCCCGCGCGTCCGCCGCGTCGGTCTTGTTCGTCTGCACAAAGGGGCGAATAAACCTCGCATGCAATAGCACGACCTCGTGCCCAAGCGCTTTGATCTTGCGCGCCCACCAATGCCCACTGCCGCATGCTTCTAACGCTACCCGGCCTGCCGGCCGCTGCGCTAAAAACGCAAGCAAATCGTCACGTCCAAAGCGTCGATTCACGATCTCGCCGGTTTGGGCATCGACCCAGTACATCTGCAACACACGCTTTGCAACATCCAATCCATATGTCGTAGCATTCATTTCGGGCCCTCCGTTCCTCAAGTGGTGGTCGAAACTCCACTTTGGCACATCGATGCCGTTCGGTCCTGGAGGGCCCCCTATTTGTTGCCGCGCCCTTCATCCCCGGAGGGAGGGCGGTGTCCATGCCATCTCATAGAAGCGCCAGTTGACGCGCCGCGGTTGAACGACTGGTGTCGCGACATTGCAGCCACTTGTGGCGTCAAGTGGAACGACAATCTGGACTGGCCGGATTACGAGAATCGAGTGCATGGCAAGCGTTAGAGGAGAATCAATGAAAGACACTAAGACCATTATTGAGCAGGCGTATTCCGCATTCAACAAGCGGGACATCGACGGTGCATTAGCACTGATGACGCAAGACGTTAGCTGGCCCAAGGCTTCGGAGGGCGGCATGGTTGTCGGAAAAGAAGAGATCCGCGCCTACTGGACTCGACAATGGGGTGAGTTCGATCCCCATGTCGAACCGCTTACAATGACCGAGGAAGACGGAGGCAAGACACGCGTCAGGGTGCACCAACTCGTCAAGAGCTTTCAAGGGAATATTCTTTCGGACAGCGAGGTTCTGCACGTATTCACTATGAACGGCGGTCTTATCTCGGCAATGAACCTCGGGGATGAGGCCGATCCAACCGCCGGTCCGTCTGCCGCATTCGTACATCGATCCTAACTGGCTAGCGGCAGATCCTTCCACTTATCCCCGAAAGATTTCTGTCCGAACTACCGGAGCCACCGCAGTCGGTCGCATTTCCGAGAGCGACGCACCACCAGCTCGCGGTCGCAAAGAAGGGTGTGGGGGTTTGGGTGGGGGTTTCGCCGGAAGACAAATCCGGGAATGTACGCACTGGCGCGGCTCTCCGGGCTGAATTCGGATGACTCTCCCGCACCAAGAGCTCGTTCGTTAACGTCCGTGAATCTCCGGCACTTCTCTGTTTTACCTATGAAAAGTCAGCAAAGCTTGTCCAGGAGCGTCCGGGGAGGTTGGCTGGATGCGGGGGCATCTTGGGGGCATAATTGGGGGCACATTTTTGACGCAAGCGGGGAGATGCCCCCACATGCTTGCCGCCGTAGAATCGCAACGCCAAACCCAGAGGAAAGCCCTACAAGCTGTTTGACGGCGCAGGTTTGTATCTTGAGGTCACGCCGAACGGCGCGCGCTATTGGCGGCTCAAGTACAGATTCGGCGGGAAGGAGAAACGTCTTGCACTCGGAGTCTATCCCCGCGGGTCGATTACCGAAGCGCGCGAACGTTCAATCATGATCGCCGCCGCCTTCTAGGCGCTGTGGTTCTGACGATCGCTGCCGGGACAACGGAATGGCCGCACGCCGCCGTAACTCCCCTTTGATCGTGGCGTTCGGTGGATTTGCCGCGCTCGCTGTGGCCATGGGTATCGGTAGATTCGCCTTTACGCCGATTCTCCCCATGATGCAGGCCGACTACGGGATATCGGTGGCTCAAGGTGGCTGGCTCGCGTCAGCCAACTACCTGGGATACCTCGCCGGAAGCCTTTTCGCGATGCATCCGCGCATTGCGGCTCGCACCGCGACACGAATTGGCCTCGTCTCGATCGCCGCGTGCACGCTGGCTATGGGCATCGAGCATCACTTCGCTGCATGGCTCGTCCTTCGTGCCATTCCTGGGTTCGCCAGTGCATTGGTATTGGTCGTCGTCTCCGCTTGGGTTCTCCCGAGGCTTGCGCACGCAGCGCGCGAACACCTGAGCGGCATCGTTTACGCGGGCGTCGGCGCGGGCATCATGTTCGCTGGTCTGGTATGTCTAATGCTGGTGCGCACTGGAGCTTCCTCGGACGCCGCGTGGATCGCTTTGGGTGTGACGGGTGTTGCAGTCACGATCGCCGTCTGGCGCGTGCTCGGCGATGAAGGCGCGAGTGAATCGGAGCGCGCATCGGCTGACCTGCCCCACGACACGATCTCCAATTGGCGGCTCGTGTTCTGCTATGGCGCGTTCGGACTGGGTTACATCATCCCGGCAACGTTCCTTCCCGTCATGGCCAAGGAGGTGATCGCCGACGCCGGCCGGTTCGCTTGGGCGTGGCCGCTATTCGGCGCCGCCGCAATGATCTCAACAGTGCTCGGCGCACGACTCGCCCGCCGTTTCGGCGATCGCAACGTATGGATCGCGGGCAACTTCGCGATGGCGATCGGCATCCTCGTCCCCATCGCACTTCCCAACCTTGCCGGCATTCTGATCGCGGCGCTGTGCGTCGGTGGTACCTTCATGGTGAACACGATGACAGGCATTCACGAGGCTCGCCGCGTCGCTGGTGTGCACGCACGAGCGCTGATCGGGGCAATGACTTCCGCGTTCGCCGTAGGCCAGATCATCGGCCCGCTTCTGGTCGCCGGTCTCGTCCATGTTAGCGGCGGGTTTTCGTGGGCGCTCGGTGCTTCCGCACTTCCGTTGCTCGTCGCCGCATACATGCTGTACACGCGATATGAGCGATCCGCGGGGATCGTCGATGCAACCGTCGCGCGGCCCGACTGAAAAGTTAAGCGACGGTCGGCCCCTTATGCTCCCGGCATCACAGATCGCAGCACCGCAGACAAGGCTTGGAATCCATTGTACGATGGTATCGGATCCCGAGGGCCGCGTCCTTACCGCACAGACCGTGACGTTCAAATCGCTAGGCAAATGAGCTCGTCCACGACAAAGAAAGGATTAGCCATGAAGCGCAAAAGCAAGCTCACGATTGCGATAGCCATGGCAGTACTCGCCGCCCTGGGCGGCACAGCCGCTTACGCGCAGGACAAGTACTCGCTGAAATCGCCGAGCGGAATCGCGTTTTCCGACTTCAGGGGATACGAGGACTGGTCGGTGGTCTCTTCCGCCCGGACCGATGAAGTGCTCAAGGTGATCGTCGCCAATCCGACCATGATCAAGGCGTACAAGGCCGGCATTCCGGGCAACGGCAAGCCATTCCCGGATGGCGCCATGATTGCGAAGCTCCAGTGGAAGCCGAAGAAGAGCACGGAGGCCCCCTTCGTCGTGGATGTGCCAGACGTCTTCACGCAGGCTTTCGTCATGGAAAAGGACAGCAAGAGATTTCAGAAAAGCGGGGGATGGGGATACGCGCTGTTCAACTACGAAGCCGCATCGGACAAGTTCACGGCCGATCCCAACAGCCTCTCAGACTGCGGATACGCGTGCCATACGCCCGTGAAGGCGAAGGACTACATCTTCCACCCGTACCAGAAGCGTTGAACCGCGCGTAGCCCCCGACAAGTACTTCAAGAACCTCCTCGCGGACGAACGATTGGAGCGACAGAGCGGCGCATCGAAGCGGCCGTCGTCCGCCGTCGCGCGGCAGGGCCGCCTGAGCGATCGCTTCCGGCCGGTCAGCCTCGAGATAAGGAGAAGCGAATGTTCGATCAACTCTACGATCGCCGCCGCTTTCTGGGCGCCACGGTCCTGACAATGGCTGCCGCCGAGCTCGTCATCGTCGGCGCCGCGGACGCACAACCTGGCAAGATAGGCGCAATCAAGCGTGGGACGAACACGTCATTCGCCCCCCTGAAGCAGATCGAGGCTGGCGTATTGAATGTCGGCTACGCCGAGGCGGGCCCCGCCAAGGGACCGGTGGTCATTCTTCTGCACGGTTGGCCCTACGACATTTACAGCTTCGTCGACGTTGCCCCTGCGCTGGCGTCGGCGGGGTACAGGGTGATCATCCCCTATGTGCGTGGCTACGGCACGACGCGCTTTCTCTCGAGTGAAACGTTCCGCAACGGCCAGCCGTCTGCGGTCGCGCTCGATCTGATCGGCTTGATGGATGCTCTGAAGATCGAGAAGGCCATCCTCGCTGGTTTCGATTGGGGAGCGCGGACGGCCAACATCGTCGCGGCGCTGTGGCCGGAGCGCTGCAGGGCTATGGTATCCGTAAGCGGCTATCTGATTGGCAGCCAGGAGTCCGGCAAGATGGCCTTGCCCCCGAAAGCTGAGCTCGAATGGTGGTACCAATTTTATTTTGCCACCGAACGCGGCCGTGAAGGCTACGACAAATACCGGCACGACTTCGCGAAACTCATTTGGCAGCTTGCGTCGCCAAAGTGGAACTTCGATGATGCGACGTTTGATCGCAGTGCAGCGTCCTTCAACAATCCGGACCACGTCAGCATCGTGATCCACAATTATCGCTGGCGCCTCGCGTTGGCTGATGGCGAGCGCAAATACGACGATCTGGACAAGCGGCTTGCCGATGGTCCGGTGATCACCGTGCCCACTATTACGCTCGAAGGCGATGCCAATGGGGCGCCGCACCCGGAACCCAGCGCCTACGCCAAGAAATTCTCGGGCAAGTATGCGCACCGAACCATCACGGGCGGCATCGGGCACAATCTGCCACAGGAAGCCCCGCAGGCCTTTGCCCAAGCTGTGATCGACGTCGATCGTTATTGACGAGCGTTGGCCTGAACGTGTTGACTCATGCCCAAAGAATCAATTGTAGGGGCTCCTCGCAGTCTGGGGACTCACATCGGAACAGCGTTGACGCGTTCTCCGGAGCTAGTGCCCCACGACTCGTCTATTGCCGACACATCCAGCCAGATGCAGGGGGCTCAGCATGAAAGCAAACCAGCTTTTGTTGGCGGCGCTGCTCGTCAGTGCAATCGGAGCCCCGATCAAGACCCTGGCCGAGGACAAAAGCATGATGCAGCAGATGACGCCCGCGATAGTTCAATTGCCCAACGAAGGTAATTTTCCTTCTCTTGGCGGTGCGAACGGGTGGCTCAACTCGCCACCATTGACGGCGGCCGGTTTGCGCGGAAAAGTTGTCCTGATCGATTTCTGGACCTATACCTGCATCAATTGGCTACGCACACTGCCCTATGTCCGCGCCTGGGCCGAGAAATACAAGAGTCAGGGTTTAGTCGTAATCGGCGTGCACACTCCCGAGTTCGGGATCGAGAAAGACCTCGACAACGTTCGGCGGGCGGCGAAGGACATGCAGGTCGACTATCCGATCGCGATTGATAACGACTACGCGGTATGGCGTGCCTTCAACAATGAATATTGGCCCGCCATCTATTTTATTGACGCGCAGGGGCATATTCGCCATCATTATTTCGGCGAGGGTGAATACGACCAGTCGGAAAGGATCATTCAACAGCTACTGGCCGAGGCCGGAGCCGCCGGCGTCGATCATGGCCTGGTTTCCGTTGACGCCCGTGGTGCGGAAGTCGCCGCCGATTGGGGCGACCTGAAGTCTCCGGAAAACTATGTGGGCTACGAGCGCACCGAGAACCTCGCCTCTCCCGGCGGCGCGGTGTTGGCCAAGTCTCGAGTTTATGCTGCCCCGGCGCAATTGAAGCTCAATCATTGGGCCCTTTCGGGCGATTGGACGATGGAGAAACAGGCCACCGTGCTGAACAAGCCCAACGGGCGGATCGCGTACCGTTTTCACGCCCGCGATCTTCATCTCGTTATGGGACCGGCGGCGCGAGGAGCTTCCGTGCGATTCCGCGTGCTCATCGATGGGCATCCGCCAGGCACCGCTCACGGAATCGACGTCGACGACCAAGGTAATGGCACGATTACCGAGCAGCGGTTGTATCAGCTTATCCGACAACCGAAGCCCATCGCCGATCGACAGTTCGAGATTGAGTTTCTCGATTCGGGTGTCGAAGCTTTTGCATTCACATTTGGCTGATCTACGGGAGAGAAAATTGATTCGATTACCTGATCCTGGCGGTCACCCGGATCTTATGATTTTTATCGATGTCGCAATAAATGTGACCACCAGCAACCTGTCACCGCTTACGTACGGCGCAGTAGGTCTTCGGGTCCCTCGCAAGCTGGGCTCACCGAGCCGCCCGCTGAACTGAGATCTCATCCAGCGCAATCGCGCCGACTGATGCCAACGTATCTTCGCTACCTTCGTCCAATAGGTTCCCCTCCATCCTTAGGGTCTAATCGCAATATATTTGGTGGTATCGCATCCCATTATTCGGATATACGCAAAGGACACCATGGCCTTCATCATTAGAGTCAACGGGAAGTCCCACAGCGTCGACGTCGACGGCGACACGCCGATGCTCTGGGTGGTGCGCGACGTCCTGGGTATGACCGGGACCAAATTCGGTTGCGGTCTCGAGCGTTGTGCGGGGCGTGCACGATCCATCTCGACGGCAGGCCGGCGCGTTCATGCATCACGCCGATTTCTGCGGCGGCCGGCAAGCACATCACCACGATCGAGGCGATCGGTACCACACCGGCCGGAAAGAAGATTCAGCAGGCCTGGATCGAGCTGGAGGTGCCGCAATGCGGGTATTGCCAGTCCGGCCAGATCATGTCCGCCACGGCGTTGCTCGCCGCCAAGCCCAACCCGAGCGATAGCGATATCGACGACGCCATGTCAGGCAACATCTGTCGCTGCGGGACCTATGTGCGCATCCGTGCCGGGAATCAAGCGCGCAGCGCATGCTGTGACAAGCGACAAGAAAGGAGCCTGACATGGCTGGCCATCGAACTATCGACCTCGCCGAACGCGAAGGCGTGGATCAATCCCGTCGCCGCTTCCTGAGTGCGGGCGCAGCGGTGGGCGGAGGGCTTCTCATCGGCTTCACGGCGGGTCCTTCGGTCGGTACCGCCGAGGCGGCCAAAACGGTCGCCACCGAGCCGTTTACGCCCAACGCCTTCATCCGCATCGGATCCGAACGGTCAGGTCGCCTAATCATGCCTTACGTCGAGATGGGCCAGGGCACTTACACCTCCATCCCTATGCTGATCGCCGAAGAGCTGGAGGTGGACCTGAAACAGGTGCGGCTGGAACATGCTCCGCCCAACGAAAAGCTCTACGCCAATCCGCTCCTGGGCGTGCAGGCAACGGGCAACTCGAATGCGATACGCGGGGCCTGGCAGCCCCTGCGCCAAGCCGGCGCGACCGCGAGGACCATGCTCGTGGGCGCGGCGGCAAAGCGCTGGAATGTCGATGCGGCGTCCTGTCGCGCGCAAAGCGGGGAGGTGCTTCACGCGCCGAGCGGGAGAAAGCTCAAGTACGGCGACCTTGCCACCGACGCCGCGCGCATGCCGGTTCCCGCAACCGTTGCGCTCAAGCGACCGCAGGATTTCAGGCTCATCGGCACGCCGGCGAAGCGCCTCGACACCCCGGCGAAGGTCAACGGAACCGCTATCTATGGCATTGACGTCCGGCCGCCGGGCGTGAAGATCGCAACGCTCGCGCAATCGCCCGTCTTCGGCGGTCGGGTGAAGAGCGTGGATGATGCGAAGGCCAAGGCCGTCAAGGGCGTGCGGCAGATCGTGCTGCTCGACGACGCCGTCGCGGTCGTAGCCGACCATATGGGGGCCGCGAAGAAAGGGCTCGCGGCGCTGGTGATCGAATGGGACGACGGACCGCACGCGAAGCTCAACACCAGTGACATCGCAGCCGAGCTCGAAAAGGCCACACTCAATTCGGGGGCGGTGGCACAGAACATCGGGGACGTCGACAAGGCGATGGCGGGGGCCGTCACCAAGGTCGAGGCAACCTACCAGGTTCCGTTCCTCGCGCACGCGACCATGGAGCCAATGAACTGCACCGTTCAGGTCCGCAAGGACGGCTGCGAGATCTGGGTCGGCAACCAGGCCATTGCGCGCGTCCAGGCGACGGCGGCGAAGACCGCGGGCCTGCCGTTGGACAAGGTCGTGGTCCACAACCATTTAATCGGCGGTGGCTTCGGCCGGCGGCTGGAGAGCGATGGTGTCGCTCGCGCCGTCCAGATCGCGCAGCATGTCGACGGCCCCGTAAAGGTGGTTTGGAGCCGCGAGGAAGATATTCAGCACGACATGTATCGGCCTTATTGGTTCGACCGGCTATCCGCCGCCCTCGATGCGAAGGGAATGCCGGTTGCCTGGAACCACCGCTTCGCGGGCTCCTCGGTCATCGCGAGATGGCTTCCTCCGGGATTCAAGAATGGTCTGGACCCGGACACGACCGAGGGCGCGATCGATCTGGTCTATGCCCTTCCAAACCTGCACGTCGAGTATGTGCGGGTGGAACCTCCGGGCATTCCGACGGCATTCTGGCGCAGCGTCGGGCCGTCGCACAACGTCTTCGTGACCGAAAGCTTCATTGACGAGCTCGCGGCTGCGGCGAAGCAGGATCCGGTCGCCTATCGGCGCGCTCTATTGGACAAGGCACCCCGCGCCAAAGCCGTCCTCGAGCTTGCCGCGGAAAAGGCCGGCTGGGGACAGCCGTTGCCCGAAAGGGTCGGCCGCGGCGTTTCCCTCCAGTTCGTGTTCGCTACCTATATGGCGCAGGTTGCCGAAGTCGAGGTATCGAGGGAGGGAGCGGTTCGTGTGCGGCGCGTCGTCTGTGCGGTGGATTGCGGCACCGTCGTCAATCCCGATACGGTCAGGGCGCAGATCCAAAGTGCGATCGTCTTCGGCATTACGGCCGCGCTCTACGGTGAGATCACACTTAAGGACGGCCGTGTCGAACAAACCAACTTCAACACGTATCAAATGCTCCGCATGAACGAAGCACCGGCCATCGAGGTCTATATAACGCAAAGTTCCGAGCCGCCAGGGGGCATGGGCGAAGCCGGGACCTCGGCGATCGTTCCCGCGGTCACCAACGCGATCTTTGCGGCAACCGGCAAGCGCCTGCGCAAGCCGCCGGTCGACACCGCAGCGTTGAAGCAGTCGGCGTGAGCGGACCATCGTCACGATGTCTACGACGCTTTGAAATGATGAAATTCGAGAGGGTTCGGAACACACCATAGTAAGGAGACGTTACATGATCCGCAAGGCGAAAGCCGTTTGGCACGGCACGGGTCGAACCGGCAACGGCAATCTTTCCACCGATTCGGGTGTGCTCGCAGAGACCCCGTATTCTTTCAAGACCCGTTTCGAGAACGAGAAGGGCACCAATCCCGAAGAGTTGATCGCTGCCGCGCACGCCGGATGCTTCACCATGGCACTGGCCTTTCAACTGCAGGGCGCTGGCTATACGCCCACGGAGCTCAATACCGAGGCCGCGGTTACTCTCGAGCCAGAGGGCCAAGGATTTCGCATCAGTCGGTCGGATCTGACCCTGCGCGCCCAGGTGCCAAACCTGGACGAAGCTGCGTTTGCTCGAATGGCCAGCGATGCCGAGAAGAATTGCCCAGTCTCCAAAGTGCTCAACGCGGCGATCACATTGGACGCTAAGTTGATCTGAGGCATCAGTTGACTGCTCGACAAAGGCGCGAAAGGGCGCATGTCGTCGATCGGTCATTGAGCAACCATTTGGGCAGCCGAGTAATCATCTAATCGCGTTTGAGGAAGCCCGGTAAATGCCTGGGGGTCCTCACGGTAGCTGACCAACACGTCCAGGTAAGGAGTACCGCAGTGGCTCGAACCCACCAGCCAGGCCAAGCGGTTTTCAGATCAGTCCTGCCCGAAGACATCGAGTGGAAGCCGTTCGCGGCCTTCCCACCATCAGTTCGCCTCGCCGTCATTGTTGGTCAGCCGTCAGAGCCCGGTCCCTACGTGATCAGGGTCAAAGTACCTTCCGGCGTGAAGCTGATGCCACACAGGCACCCGGAGGACAGAATCTATACTGTCATGTCCGGCGTCTTTTACGTCGGCCTGGGCGATCAGTTCGACGGTGACAAGGTGGAGGCGTATCCGCCCGGTAGCGTCATCGTTCTGCCCGGCAATACGTCCCACTTCCACTGGGCCAAATCCGGTGAGTACGTCACCCAGGTAACAGCCATCGGTCCGTTGGGCCTCGAATACTTGGATTCACACGACGATCCGCGAGAGCTCGGACACGATCAAAAGAGCGCCTCATGAGGTACCCGAAGCCATAAGCTGCAACACCAGGTCACCGAACGATGTCAATCTTGCATCGCTTGGAATGGCTTGGTCAGTGGGCTTCGTTTTGGGAGCGATCGGCCAAAACCCGCCGATCGAGGCCTCTTCTCCACCCTCACACGGCGGCGGCGCAAACGTGGCGTGTTCCGTTCGATCGCCGATCTGCACGCAGCCATCAGCGGCTACATCGCCGACCACAGCCTATGACCCCAGGCCCTTCACCTGGACGGCAGACCCTCAACGCGTCCTCGCCGCGGTCAGACGTGGGAACCAAGCTTTAGAGTCGCTCCACTAGCGCCTCGGCCGAGCCAGCGAATCTGCCACGACCCAGGCGACGCCGATCAGGGAGAGATTCACGGCGTTCTCGGTCCAGTTCATGTGGCTGGAAGGATCGGCCAGGAGCATCGGCACGTGCACCAGCGGGGTGAAGGACGCGAACATGGCGGTCAGCAGGATCGCGGCGAGACGGGCCTGTACGCCCGTCAGGATCGCAACGCCCGCCGCGATGTGGCCTACCCCGGTCGCATAAGCCCAGAACTCTGGCGTAAGCGGCAGCCATTTGGGGACCATCGGGGCGGTGAGGTTCATATAGAAAAAATGCGCTCCGCCGAATAACAGCGCACAAACCCCGAACGCCAGTTGGCCCAGGCGCGTGAGGCGTGCGGCCAGGTCCGCATCGATCTTGGCGCTGGCGGCGTAGACGATCAGCCCGCCCGCCGTGATCGCGACCTGCTCGGCGACGCCGCTGTAGGTGCCGAACTCGGCGTAATGGGCGAGCACCACGCGGCCGTTCATCAGGATGATGACAATGAGCGCGTAGTAGGCGATGAGCGCTGCGGCGCCCCAGGCCGCGGTCCGACGCCACTCGACGGCCGCGCCCGCGACGAGCATGAACGCGGCGGCGGCATAGGCCAGGGCGGTGCGGTCGGGAAAATCCTTGGGCACCGGCTGCCCCAGGACGAAGTCCCCCCACGCCAGGCACACCATGCCCAACGCCATCACGCCCAGGCCGTAGACGCGCCAGCCGAAGGCCATCGTCGTTTTTTCCGCGGTCACGACTTTTCCACCTTCGAAATTCTAGGCGCGATGGGTCCGCATTGGGGACATACGAGAGAGTCCGCTTGTATGGTTGGGGCGGTGTCTTCTATCATGAGTTGTTTGCCTACGCTGCCCAACCGCTCGGATTTCTGGTCTTCCTGCTCAATCGCAAGGATACCCACCACGATGCCAAGGCTGTTGGGGTACGTGGCGACGCTTCCCAACACGCAACCCGAGCTAGCGGGCGCCTTGTCGTCCGGCGAAACGCGTACTACTTGGGAGATGAAACCCCGACCCGGGCACTTTACCGTGGGAATTTGATCGCTTAGACTTCCAACTCCGCAAACGTTGCGCAATCCCGCGAAGGGGGTCTGGACATGCCTGGCAATCCATCGACACGCCGAGACAACCATTTACCCCGCCGCTGGTTCCTCAAGAGCGCCGGCGTTGCAACGGCAACGGCGGCGCTGGGCATGGTTCCCGCATGGCACCTTGCGTACGCCGCGCTAACCGAGGCGAAGCGTGAAAAACTGACACCTGACGACATCATCGCACTCATGAAGAAGGGCAATGAGCGCTTTCGCCGTGGAAAAGAGTCCCCGCACAATTACCTCGCTCAGCAGAAGGCAAGCGCCAAGGGTCAGTACCCTGCAGCAGTCATACTGAGTTGCATAGACTCCCGCGCGCCAGTCGAGACGATCATGGACTTGGGGATCGGCGACTGCTTCAACGCGCGCGTGGCCGGCAACATTGCCAACGACGACATCCTCGGGAGTATGGAATTTGCGTGCAAGGTAGCCGGTGCGAAGGTGGTGCTGGTGATGGGGCACACGGCGTGCGGTGCGATCAAAGGTGCGATCGACAATGCGCAGCTCGGAAATCTCACAGGACTACTTGCGAAAATACGCCCCGCCGTGGAGGCAACCCAGTATCAGGGCGAACGCTCCGCCAAGAATTATGGCTTTGTAGATGCGGTGGCGCGCAAGAACGTCGAGTTGACGATGATCGAGATCCATCACCGCAGTTCCGTGCTGGCAGACCTCGAAACGTCCGGCGCGATCAAGATTGCCGGAGCGATGTACAACCTGGATTCCGGGCGGGTCGAGTTCCTCGGTTGAAACGGCGGCCCAGCGAGGAACCTTAGCGCGAAACAGTCCGCGCGCCGGACAGCGCTAATTACGGCCCCTGGCTGCCGCAGTAAGTTGCGGATCATTTCGGCTGCCACTCGCGAGCAAGCCTCTGCCCCTCAGCTATCTGCGCGGGGGTCATCCTGCTTGCCACCTCGTCGCGGGCCTTGATCGCCCTGAGGCGAGCATCTGCCTCCGACGCTGGGTAACGTGTGGCCGCGAGGTTAAACCACTTGTGCGCCTCAACGTAATCCTGTGGTACGCCCTCGCCATATCCGTACATCACGGCGAGGTTGAATTGCGCTTGCGCATCGCCCTGGTCAGCGGCCTTGCGAAACCACTTCGCGGCTTCGGCTGAGTCCCGTGGCACGCCCTTGCCATCGGAGTAGATCACACCGAGGCTGAGCTGAGCTTGGGCGCTGCTTTGATCTGCGGCCTTGCGATACCAATTTATGGCCTCGGCATAGTCCTGCGGTACGCCTTCGCCGTGGGCGTACATTACGCCGAGTTCAATCTTGGCTTGGACGCTGCCTTGATCGGCGGCCTGCCGATACCACTTCATGGCCTCGCTATAGTTCTGCGGCACGCCCTCGCCATGCGCATACATCACGCCGAGTTCAATCTGGGCTTGGACGCTGCCTTGATCGGCGGCCTTCCGATACCACTTTAGGGCCTCGGCATAGTCCTGCGGCACGCCCTCACCAAAGGCGTACAGGTGTCCGAGGCCGGTCTGTGCGTCAGCAACGCCTTGATCCGCGGCCTTTCGATACCACTTCATCGCCTCCGCATAGTCCTGTCGTACGCCTTCGCCATTTCCGTACGCCACACCAAGGTTAAACTGAGCGATTCCGTCACCCTCGTTGGCGAGCGAACGCAGAACGCGTAGCGCACTCGCGTGGTCGCCACGTTCATGGGCCGCCCTTGGATTATCTAACGGGTCCGCAAGCGCCGACCCGGTCAGCGTCACAGCCACGAGGAGCTCGGTCAGAGCAGTGCGGAAGGGGTCGAACCGCTGCATCTTTGGAAGTATCGCTCAATATCACTCATTTCCACCGTAACGCTCCGTGTCACGGTGACAGAACGTCGCCATCGATATCAGTTGAGCTGAACATTCCGTGCCCGATGCGCGCGCTCACCGAGGCATGGGGGCGATGATAAGCCCTGCCGGCGCCGGCGAGTCAGGTATGCTTTGTGCAATGTGGGGATTATCTGCTGAAAGCTTCGCCAGCCAGCTTAGCTGCCCGAGTGGCGAGCCAGAGTTACTGATATTCCGGCGAGGTGCCGCTTCAGGTCAAATCCGTGGGCCCGGAGGCACAAGCGATGAACGATACGCATCCACAGGGCGCGCCGCCGAGGGCAGCGGCCGCCGTTGCACATACTAATCTTCTACGGCGGCGTGGCCATCCTGTTGGGCGGACTTGTCGCGGCTGCTCTGATCTACATCTTTGCCGCGGACGACGGAAGCTCTGACCTCGCCGGCGAAATCGCCAGCGGAAGGGTCTACGAATACAACATTGAGCGCATCGGCGGAATGGCTGCCGTGTATGCTGCCAGGCTCAATCGCTGGTTGGCTGGCCTGTGGCACGGGAGGCCGCTGGCTTATACGGTAGCCGTGCTCTCCGTTGCGATTGCCCTCGTGTGCTTCTGCGTGGCGCATATGGTCTTCGTCCGATTGCCGATCGAACCAGACGATGGCCATAAAGGCTGACGACGAGTCGACCATAAGTCGCATAACGCGGGTTGGAGAAAAATCCGGCGCCTGAGTGCACGCTGGCAGCGCGAAATGCGCGTCCCGAGCCCGATGCCGGCTGATCGTTGCCGTAAAACATGAAACGTTGTGGCGATCTCGCCGCCCACGGGCGCGCTCAGCCCTGTGTCGCCCAGCCGTTGCGCGTGTTCTCCAGCCCCCGGGGTCGGCGCGGTTTGCCGACCGGCGCCCCGCGGCTTTCCGGTCGGAAGCGTTGCTGGGCGCGGGTCGGGTGGTTCACGCCGGAGACGGGGAGTGGCCCGCACTGCCGGGAGGTTGCCAGAAGCCTCTTTCCGTGGAAGATTATTCGCCGCGGCATATAATTTCGTCTACCGTCGCACCTTTACTGCTTCACTCGTTGATGGGATGCCTGCTCAAACAAGGTGGAGGACTCTATCCCCGGTTGCGCATCGGCGCTGTCCTGCTTGCTGCCGGTGAGGGCCGGCGCATGGGAGGGGTGGCCAAGCCACTGATACGGCTTCAGGGGGTGCCGCTGATCAGCCGGCAACTGGTTGCCTTGAGCGGCGCGGGGGTCGACGAGGTGGTGGTCGTGACCGGCTACGCGCGCCACGCGGTCGAGGACCAGGTGCGGAGCTTCGTGGTAACGCTGGTGCACAACGCAGCGCACGCCGACGGACAGCAAGGTTCCGTGCGGGTCGGATTGGGCGCATTAAGCGGCCCGTTCGACGCGGTCATCGTCATGCCCGTCGACCTACCCTTGATCGGCGCAGGCGATTTGACCGAGCTGATCGGAGCGTTCAAAAAGCGCTCGTCGGGACATGTGCTAGTGCCCGTCGTCAATGGTCAGCGCGGCAACCCTATCATCCTCGGCGCCGAGGCGCATGCCCGAATTCTCGCCAGCGACACGAATCTGGGCTGTCGGCATCTGATCGAGCGGCAACCCGAGCTCGTCCATGGGTATGAAACCACCAACGTCCGGTTCGTCACCGACCTCGACACCGTGGACGATGTACAACAGCTCGCGCAGCGGACGGGCTGGCGCCTGGAACTCCCTGTCTTGGAAACGACTCCATAGCGCAACGGGTGGAGACTAGAAGGCGCCTGCCTTTGCGCCCCTGTCCAACGACCAGCACGCGACGAGGTTTCGACCACCTCCCGGGGCCGCGGTAGCAGATCGGTGCAGCACGAGCTATGCTTTAGTATCAATGTCATAGCAGCAAATCTATTCGCGGCGTCCGCAACGCGGAAGATGCCGCGTGAAGCGGCGGCATGACCTTGCAACGGAGGAGAAAAACGTGATTCCCGCACCATTCGCATATCATGCGCCGCGCTCGGTTGGCGCAGCGCTGACCTTGCTCTCCGAGCTGGGCGACGAGGCCAAGCTGCTGGCCGGTGGCCACAGCCTCTTGCCGATGATGAAAATGCGTTTTGCCCAACCGGCGCACCTGATCGACCTCGGCAGGATTCCGGAACTCAAGGGCATACGGGAAGAGGGCGGCACGCTGCGCATTGGCGCGATGACCTCGGAAAACGAATTGATCTGGTCGAAGCTGTTGCAGGAGAAGTGTCCGTTGCTCATCGAGGGCGCGCGGCTCATTTCCGATCCCCAGGTGCGCTACAAGGGGACGATTGGCGGCGATATCGCGCACGGCGATCCGGCCAACGACCATCCGGCGATCATGCTTGCCTTGGGTGCGTCGTTCGTGCTGCGTTCCGCGGCGGGCGAGCGCGTCGTTCCAGTTGACGGATTTTTCCGCGGAACCTACGACACGCAGCTCAAGCCCGATGAAATCATGACCGAGATCCGCATTCCCGTTCCGGCGCCCGGCACGGGCTATTGCTACGCCAAGCTGAAGCGCAAGGTGGGCGATTTTGCGACCGCTGCGGCGGCGGTCACGTTGCGTATGAAAGGACAGACGGTAGCCGAAGTCGCCATCGCTCTGACCAATGCCGGCCCGACGCCGCTCAAGGCGCGTGCGGCCGAGGATTCGTTGCGCGGCAAGGCACTGACCGACGCCGCGATGGCCGCGGCGGCCGACCTTGCGATGGGCATCTGTGATCCGTCTGCCGATCAGCGCGGCGATGCCGCCTACAAGACGGCGATGGCAGGGGAAATGACCCAGCGGGCATTGCGCATGGCGCACTCTCGCGCCGGCCGCTGAAGCGACGACGGAGACGGATATGGTTACCAAGCAAGCGGTGTCGTTCAAACTCAACGGCAAGCCGGTTGACGTGCTAGTCGAGCCGCGCGAATTGCTGATCCACACGCTGCGCGAAAGACTTCTGCACACAGGTCCGCACATCGGTTGCGAAACCAGCCACTGCGGCGCGTGCACGGTCGATCTGGACAGCAAGTCGGTCAAGTCGTGCACGGTGCTGACCGTGCAGTGCGAGGGCGCCGAAGTGCTGACCATCGAGGGTTTCGAGCAGGGTGGTGTGCTGCATGCGCTGCAGGAAGGCTTCACCGAGCAGCACGGCCTGCAATGCGGTTACTGCACTCCGGGAATGATCACCCGGGCCTATCGACTGCTCAAGGAAAACCCCAACCCGTCGGAGGAGGAAATCCGCTACTGGATGTCCGGCAACCTGTGTCGCTGCACGGGTTACCAGAACATCGTCAAGGCAGTGCAGCACGCGGCGACCAAACTCGCCTCCGCGTCCGCCTGATCAACCGCGACCCTATCGGAGAACTCAACATGGCCGCCACAACGGAGACTGTCGAGCGCGAAACCAAGCTTCAGGGACTGGGCAGTTCGAGGTTGCGCAAGGAGGACGCCCGTTTCATTCGCGGCAGGGGTACCTACGTCGATGACATCAAGCTGCCGGGCATGCTGTTCGGGGCGATGGTCCGCAGTCCCTACGCGCACGCCCGGATCAAGTCGATCGACAAGACCAAGGCGCTGGCCGTGCCGGGTGTGGTTGCCGTGCTGACCGCCGATGACCTCAAGCCGGTGAAGTTGCATTGGATGCCCACGCTCGGCGGCGACGTGCAGGCAGTGCTGGCGGACAAGAAGGTCTGTTTCCAGCTGCAGGAAGTCGCGATGGTGATCGCCAGCGATCGCTACAGCGCGGCCGATGGCGCGGACCGGGTGGAGGTCGAGTACGAGGAATTGCCGGCCATCGTCGACCCGCACAAGGCGATGGCCCCCGATGCACCGATCATCCGCGAAGACATTGCCGACAAGGACAACGTTGGCCACGGCAAGCGCATGCATCCCAATCACATCTTCACCTGGGAAGCGGGCGACAAGGCCGCGGCCGATGCGGCGTTTGCCAGCGCCGAGGTGACCGTAAAGGAAGAGATTCTCAATCCGCGCGTGCATCCGTGTCCGTTGGAGACCTGCGGCTGCGTCGCATCGTTCGACAAGGTGACCGGCCAGCTGACCGTGTACATGACCTCGCAAGCGCCGCATCTGGTGCGCACCGTGGTGGCGATGCTGTCCGGCATCCCCGAGAGCAAGATCCGCATCGTCGGCGGTGACATCGGCGGCGGCTTTGGCAACAAGGTCCCCGTGTATCCGGGCTACGTGGTGGCGATCGTGGCATCGATCGTCACCGGCGTGCCGATCAAATGGATCGAATCGCGCATCGACAATATTTCCACTACCGGCTTCGCCCGCGACTATCACGCGGTCGGTGAACTGGCCGCGGACAAGGACGGCCGCATCAGGGCGCTGCGCTTCACGGCGCTAGCCGACCATGGCGCGTTCAATTCCCACGTTTCGGCCACCAAGCTGCCGGCCGGGCTGTTCAGCATCTGCACCGGTTCCTATGCGATCCCCAAGGCCTATTGTCGAGTCGACGCGGTCTATACCAACAAGGCGCCCGGCGGCGTCGCCTATCGCTGCTCGCTGCGGGTGACCGAGGCGGTGTATCTGATCGAGCGCATGATCGACGTGCTGGCGCAGAAGCTCGGGCTGGACAAGGCCGAGATTCGCCGCCGCAACTTCGTCAAGGCGGAGCAGTTTCCGTACACCACGGCGTTTGGCTGGACGCTCGACAGCGGCAACTACCACGCCGCCTTGGCCAAGGTATTGAAGGCGGTCGACTACGATGGCCTGCGTCGGGAGCAGGCCGAAAAACGTGCCCGGGGCGAGCTGATGGGCATTGGCGTCTCCACTTTCACCGAGATCGTGGGTGCCGGCCCGACCAAGGTTTGCGACATTCTCGGGATCGGACTTTTCGACAGCTGCGACATCCGGGTCAACCCGACCGGGAGCGCGATCGCGCGCCTGGGCACCATGAGCCAGGGCCAGGGGCACGCGACGACCTATGCGCAGATCATCGCCACCGAGATCGGCCTGTCATCGGACGAAATCCAGATCGAGGAAGGCGACACCGACAAGGCGCCCTACGGCGCGGGCACCTGGGGTTCGCGCTCGACGCCGGTGGGCGGCGCGGCCGCGGCGATGGCGGCGCGAAAGATCCGGGCCAAGGCACAAAAGATCGCCGCGCACCTGCTGGAGGTGGGGGAGGGCGATCTGGAATGGGAGGTCGACCGGTTCAAGGTCAAGGGCAACCCGAGCCAGTCCAAGACCATGAAAGAGATCGCCATGGCGGCGCACACGAGCAACCTGCCACCGGGCATGGAACAGGGGCTTGACGCGACCGAATACTACGATCCGCCCAACATGACGTTTCCCTTCGGCGCCTATGTCTGCGTGGTCGATATCGACCGCTTCACCGGCGAGACGAAGGTGCGCCGCTTCTACGCGCTTGACGATTGCGGGACGCGAATCAACCCGATGATCATCGAGGGCCAGATCCACGGCGGGCTGACGGAAGCCTTTGCGGTTGCCTTCGGGCAGGCCATCCCCTTCGACGAAAACGGCAACCATCTGGGCAACAGTCTCATGGATTATTTCCTGCCCACCGCCGTCGAAACGCCGCATTGGGAAACCGATCACACGGTGACGCCCTCGCCGCACCATCCCATTGGCGCTAAGGGGGTGGCGGAATCCCCGCATGTCGGCGGCATCCCCTGTTTCAGCAATGCGGTAGTCGATGCGTTTGCGCACCTTGGCGTTACGCACATGGACATGCCGCATACGGCCTACCGGGTGTGGCAGCAGTGCAGGGCGCTCGGCATTCACCGGAGGTAGCGTCCAGGCTAGGACCGGAGGCATGAAGGTCGAACTCGACAGGACGTTTCCGCTACCGGTACCGGCCGGGGTTGCATGGGAATTCCTGCAGAACATTGAAGCGGTGGCCGGCTGCATGCCTGGCGCCCGCATCACCGAACGGCTACCCAGCGGCGGCTACAAGGGCACGGTTACCGTGCGCGCCGGTCCGGTGACGATGTCGTTCCGGGGCGATGTCGAAGTCCGCGACATTGATCCGGCGGCCCGTTCGCTGCGCCTGCTGGGCAAGGGCTCCGACACCACCGGCACCTCCGGCGCATCGCTCGACCTCGCCGCGCGCATCGAGGCGGTCGGCGAGGGCGCGAGCACCCTGGTGGGCAGGAGCGAAGTGGCGATGAGCGGCAAAGCCGCCGCCTTTGGCGGGCGCATGATGACGTCGATCGCCGACCAGGTGCTGAATCAGTTTGCCGCCAATTTTGCGCGCGAGGTCGCCGCGTTCGCCGCCCGCGGCGCCGGCTCGAACGGCGCGGCTCCGGCAGCGCCGGCGGCACCCGCCCAAGGCCCGCCCGCCGCCTCGCCTGCCCTGTCACCGGTCGGGCGCGAACTCAACGGCCTCGCGCTCCTGTGGGCGGTGGTCAAGGACTGGCTGCGAGGTCTGTTTTCGAAGAAGGCGGCGTGAATTCTCCTGCGCAGCGGATGCACGAGATCGTCAACCTGCAGCATCAGTTGCAGGCCGCGGGCTACATCGCCGAGCGCCCCCTCGTGGCGGCGCTGTTGCTGATGCTCGACCTGGGACGCCCACTGCTGCTGGAGGGCGATGCCGGCGTAGGCAAGACCGAGGTTGCGAAGGCGCTCGCCACCGTGCGCGCCACCAAGCTCATCCGCCTGCAGTGTTATGAAGGGCTCGACGTCCACGCGGCGATGTACGAATGGAACTACCAGCGCCAGTTGCTGGCGATCAAGCTGCTGGAGCACGACGAGCGCTCCGTGGCGCTGAAGGAGCAGGACATCTTTTCGGAGCGGTATCTGCTGCAGCGCCCGCTGCTCGAGGCGATCCGCTGTCCCGAGCCGCCGGTGCTGCTGATCGACGAAGTCGACCGCGCCGATGAAGCGTTCGAGGCCTATCTGCTCGAGCTGCTGTCGGATTTCCAGATGTCGATACCGGAGCTGGGCACCGTGCGCGCCGTTTCGCGTCCGCTCGTGGTCATCACCTCGAACGGCACGCGCGAGCTCTCCGACGCGCTGCGCCGCCGCTGCCTCTATCAGTACATCGACTATCCCAGCTTCGAGAAGGAGCTCTCGATCGTCGAGATCCGGGCGCCGGAAGCGGCCGGACAGCTCGCGCGGCAACTGGTCGAGTTCGTGCAAAGCGTCCGCCGCATGGACCTGCAGAAGAAGCCGGGCATTGCCGAGACGCTCGATTGGACGGCCGCGCTGTTGCGGCTGGGCATCTCCACCATCGCCGACGATGGGGCGGAGCGCATCCTCGAGACGCTGAGCGCACTCATCAAGACCCGTGCCGACCGCGCTGGATTTACCCGGGAGGTCGTCGCCCGCATCGCCGCCGGATGCTGATCGCCGCCCCTTCTCCGAGCGATCATCCGGGCGCGGCCCTGCGCACACGCCTGACGGGATTCGCCGGGTTCCTGCGCGCCAACGGTTACGGTGTGGGCAGCGGCGATTCGACCGAGGTGCTCGAAACGGCGAGCCAGGTCGGCATAATCGACCGCGAGATCCTGCGCTGGAGCCTCAAGGCGCTGCTGTGCGGGCGCAGCGACGAATGGCGCCGCTTCGATGCGCTCTTCGATGCCTACTTCCTGCCGGCCAACAGGCGCGCGGTGGCGGAACCCCATGCGGCGAGTTCCGGGCTGGCGGGGGTCGAAGGCGCATCGGGCGACGCCGAGCAACCACCGGCCATTGCCGCGGCAGGTCAGCAAGCGGCGCGCGAGGACGATGGCGACGCAGGCCGGCACGGCGCGAGCCGGGAAGAATTGCTCGCTTCCACCGATTTCCGCGACCTCGATCGCGCCGACCAGGTTCGCGCAATCGAAGCGCTGATGCGCGGATTCGCACGCCGACTGAAGCGGCTGCAACTGCGCCGCGAGGCGCGCGTCGACCGCGGTCGCCGACTCGACCTGCAGCGCACGATTCGCCGCAGCGTCGCCAGCGGCGGCACCCCGTTCCGCTTGGCCTGGAAAGATCGTCGCCGCGTGCGCCCACGCCTCGTGCTGCTGCTCGATGTCAGCCGGTCAATGAGCCAGTACAGTTTCTTTTTTCTGCGCCTCGCGCGCGCGATGTGCATCGAACTCTCCGATGTGCATTGCTTCATCTTCCACACCCGCATTACCGGGGTCGGTGAAGCCCTGCGCGACCCGGATCCGTGGCGCGCCCAGGAACGCCTGCATCTGCTCGCCGCCGGATGGGCCGGTGGCACCCGGATCGGCGAGTGTCTGGAGGAATTCAACCGCCACCACGGATCGCGCCTGGTGCATTCCCGCACCGGGGTGATCATCGTCA
The DNA here is from genome assembly GCA_963711235.1 of uncultured beta proteobacterium. Taxonomy (GTDB): domain Bacteria; phylum Pseudomonadota; class Gammaproteobacteria; order Burkholderiales; family Casimicrobiaceae; genus PALSA-1003. The sequence continues at coordinate 201,917 of CAVQDI010000003.1, forward strand.
GCGACGGTTACGACACCGGTGAACCGGAACGGTTGGGGACAGCTCTCGCCACCTTGCGCCGCCGGGCGCGGCGCATCCTCTGGATCAACCCGCTGCTCGGCCGCGCGGATTTCAGGCCGGAGAGCCTCGGCATGCGGGCAGCGCTGCCGCACCTCGACCTTTTCGCCCCGGGTGCGGACTTGGCGAGCATCGAGCATATACTGCCCAAACTCATTGAGGCGCTGCGATGACCCACGAAGAATTGCTCGAGCTGGCGCGCGCACTGAACCGTCGTCGCGAACCGTACGCGCTCATCACGGTCGTGCGTGCGGTTGCGCCGACGTCGGCGTATCTCGGTGCGCAGGCGCTTGTGCTCGCCGACGGGACGTTGCAGGGCTGGATCGGCGGCGGCTGCGCCAAGGACGTCGTGATCGGGGCCGCGCTGGGCGCGATCAAGAAGGGCGAGCCGAAACTCGTGCGCATTTCCAACGACGGCATTCAAGCCGAAGACGATGTCGAGCATTACGCGATGTCCTGCGCTAGCAACGGCACGATTGAGCTTTTCGTTCAACCTTACAGTGCGCACAGCGCGCTCTGTGTCTTGGGCAACACGCCGGCCGCCGATGAAGCGCGCTTCCTTGCCGAGCGACTGCGGATCCGCCTCGCCGATACCCCGGACGAGGCTCCTGTGGTTCTGGTCGCCACCCAGGGTCAGGGCGACGAAGAGGCTCTGGAATGCGCCTTGCGCAGCCAGGCAAGCCACGTGCTCATGATCGCCAGCCGCCGCAAAGCGGAAACGCTGCGCGCCGTCATGGGCCTGCGCGGCATTGCCGAGGAACAATTAGCGCGGCTCGCTGCCCCGGCAGGCCCGGATGCCGGAGCCAAGACTCCCGGCGAAATTGCCTTGGTTGCGATGGTCGGCGTGCTGGCGCTGCTGCGCGGGCGTGCGAACCTGCCTGCCCTTGGCCCCTCTCAGCTGAGGACGCCCGAGAAGGCGGGCTTGGCGCGGCAGCCGCCCAGTTCACGTCCCGAGGCCGGGGCAATGGCGTCGGGGCGCCCATTCGTCAACCCGGTGTGCGGGATCGCGGTCGATACCGCCGCGCCGAAGCACATCGAAGTGTACGAAGGCATCACCTATTACTTCTGCTGCGACGGCTGCTTGACGACGTTCCGCCAGGAGCGAGCGAAATATGCCGCGATTCATCGTGCCGCCGCCGGCGCGGTTTCGGCCTGATTTGCGCCGGCCGGATCGGCGCGCGCACGCCGGCGTGGAACCATTCTCCGCGCGGCTTTCGTGCCGGTGCCCGGTTCGAGCCCGGTCATCAGCGTGAAGCATCGGCTATTCATTGTTGCGCTTCGGCCCGCGCCGGGGGAAAGTGCAGGGTGCGGCGTGGCCGGGCCGCGTCCCGGATTGAGCTAGAGCACAATAGCGTGCACCATCAACAGCCGCGTATGCCGGGGTGAGGGCGGGCACGTGAGCAAGCGGTGCCCGCGACCGATCCGGACGCAGTGAAGAGGAGATAATGAGCGCAGACGCAGACAACGGGCGCGTGCAACGGCTCGACGAGGTGCTGCAGCTCGTCCGCGCCAAGGTGACGCCGGCGCAGCGGGCAGCGGTTGCCGACTTTGCCGCGCGCTACTACCGTGATGTCGACGCGGAGGACCTCGTCGAGAGACAAACGGCCGACCTCTACGGCGCCGCGCTCTCGCATTGGAATTTCGCCCGCAAGCGTGAGGCTGGCCACGCCCGGATCCGGGTGTTCAATCCGACCCTCGAGGAACACGGCTGGCAGTCAACGCACACGATCATCGAAATCGTCAACGACGACATGCCGTTTCTGGTCGACTCGGTGACGATGGAGGTCAATCGCCACGGTTTGACGCTGCACCTCATCATGCATCCGATCGTCGAGGTCGAACGCGGTGCGGACGGCACGCTGGTGGGGTTGTCGACCGGCGGTGGGAAGAATGCAAAGCGTGAATCGTTCATTCATGTCGAAGTAGACCGTATCACCGAGGCGGCGCGCCTGGAGGCGCTGGCGCAGGATATTGCCCGGGTGCTCGACGACGTGCGCGCCGCGGTCGACGACTGGATGGCAATGCGCGACCGGGTGCGGGCCATCGTCGCCGAGGTACGGAAGCAGCCGCCGCCACTGCCGGCGGAGGAACTCGGCGAAGGCGAGGATTTCCTTCTCTGGCTGGCCGACAACCACTTCACCTTTCTCGGCTATCGCTGCCACGAGCTTGCAGTCGTCGCTGGCGAGGACGTGCTCAAGATCGTGCCCGGATCGAGCCTCGGCATCCTGCGCGAGGGCCAAAGCAAGGAAATAGCAGCGAGCTTTGCGGCGCTGCCACCCGAGGTCCGTGCCTATGCCCGGCGCCCGGAGCTCCTTGTGGTCACCAAATCGACATCGCGCTCGACGGTACACCGGCCGGGCTATCTCGACTACATCGCTGTCAAGCGCTTCGACGCGAAGGGCGATGTCGTCGGCGAGGATCGCTTTCTCGGCCTGTTCACCTCGACCGCCTACAGCGCCAACGCGGCCGACATCCCGCTTCTGCGGCACAAGGTCGCGACGGTCATCAAGCGTGCCGCGCTGCCCGCAGGGGGTCACGCCGGTAAGGCGCTGGTCAACATACTCGATACCTACCCGCGCGACGAGCTATTCCAGACCAAGGACGAGGATCTGCTGCGTACGGCCAAGGCGATCCTCCATCTCGGGGATCGGCAGCGCCTGCGCCTTTTCGTGCGTCGTGATGCTTTCGAGCGCTTCCTCTCCTGCCTGATCTACGCGCCGCGCGAGAACTACACGACGGAGCTGCGGCAGAAATGGCAGGCGATCCTGACGCGGGCGTTCGAAGGATCGAGCTCCGAGTTCAACGCCCACCTTTCCGAATCACCCCTGGTGCGGGTGATGATCATCGTGCGTACCACGCCGGGGCACATCCCGGCCTACGACGTACGCGCCCTGGAGGCGCAGCTGGTCTCCGCGACCCGCCGCTGGGAGGACGATCTCAAGGTTGCGCTGATCGAGGCGCTTGGCGAAGCGCGCGGCAACGCGCTGTTCCGCCAGTTCGGCGCCGCCTTCCCGGCAGCCTATCGAGAGGAGTTTGCAGCACGCGCGGCGGTGCCCGACATCGAGATGATGGCCCGGCTCACCGACGCGGATCCCCTCGGCATGTCGCTGTACCGGCCGCTGGAAGCCGCACCGGGGGCGCTGCGGTTCAAGCTCTTTCACCGCGGCAGGCCGGTGACTCTTTCCGACAGCCTGCCGATGCTCGAGCGCATGGGCCTCAAGGTACTCGAGGAACGTCCGTACCGCATCGCACCCGACGGCTCGCCACTAACCTGGATCCACGACCTCGGGTTGCTTTCACCCGTCGCCGACACCGAAGTCGAGATCGACGCCCTGCATGGCGTGTTCGAGGATGCGTTCGCGCGCGTATTTCGCGGCGATGTGGAGAACGACGACTTCAACCGCCTGGTCGTGCTTGCGCGCGTGCCCGCTGAGGAGATCACCATCCTGCGGGCGTATGCGAAGTACCTGCGGCAAATCGGGTTTCCGCTCTCGCAGGCCTTCATCGAGAGCACGCTCTCCGGGCATGGCGCCATCGCACGCGAGCTCGTCGAGCTGTTCAAGCTGCGCTTCGATCCGGCCGGCGGCGCGGACGTCGGGGCGCGCACCGCGGCGCAGGTGCGCGCCATCGAAACGGCGCTCGAAGGCGTTGACAACCTGTCGGAAGATCGCGTGCTGCGGCAGCTTCTCGCGCTCATCCAGGCGACGACGCGCACGAATTTCTGGCGCCGCGATGCGGCGGGCCGCCGGAAGAGCTTTTTGTCGTTCAAATTCGACCCCTCCAAGGTGCCCGGACTGCCGGAGCCCAAACCGATGTTCGAGATCTTCATCTACTCGACGCGTTTCGAGGGCGTGCATCTGCGCGGTGGCAAGGTCGCGCGCGGCGGGTTGCGCTGGTCGGACCGGCCGGAGGATTTCCGCACCGAGGTGCTGGGCCTGGTCAAGGCACAGATGGTCAAGAATACGGTCATTGTCCCGGTCGGCTCGAAAGGCGGATTCGTGCTCAAGCGCGCACCATCAGCGGCCGACCGCGAGGCGTACCTCAAGGAAGGTGTCGCCTGCTACCAGAACTATCTGCGCGGGCTGCTCGACCTGACCGATAACCGCGTCGGCGATAAGATCGTGCCGCCGCCCGACGTCAAGCGCCACGACGAGGATGATCCCTATCTGGTCGTCGCCGCCGACAAGGGGACGGCGACTTTTTCCGACTACGCCAACGCGATCAGCAAGGAGTACGGCTTCTGGCTTGGCGACGCGTTCGCATCGGGCGGCTCGGCGGGCTACGACCACAAGGCGATGGGTATCACGGCGCGTGGCGCCTGGGAATCGACCAAGCGGCATTTTCGCGAGATAGGCATCGATACGCAGACGACCGATTTCACCGTCGCCGGCATCGGCGATATGTCGGGCGACGTGTTTGGCAACGGGATGCTGTTGTCGCACCACATCAAGCTCGTTGCCGCGTTCGACCATCGTCACATCTTCCTCGATCCGGCGCCCGATCCGGAGACGAGCTTCCGGGAACGAGAGCGCATGTTCAAGCTGCCGCGCTCGTCGTGGGCGGACTACGACGCAAAGCTGATTTCTGCCGGCGGCGGCATCCACCCGCGCAGCGCCAAGTCCATTGCGATCACGCCGGAGGCGCAGAAGGCGCTCTCGATATCCGCCGCCGCGCTCACCCCGACGGAGTTGGTCAACGCAATCCTCAAGGCAGCGGTTGATTTGATCTACAACGGTGGCATCGGGACATACGTCAAGGCCACCGGCGAGACGCACGCACAGGTCGGTGACCGCGCCAACGACGCGCTGCGGGTCAACGGCCGTGAGCTCCGCTGCAGGGCGTTCGTGGAGGGTGGCAACCTCGGCTGCACCCAGCTCGGGCGGATCGAGTACGCCCTCGCCGGTGGTCGAATCAACACCGACGCGATCGACAACTCGGCCGGGGTCGACACCTCCGATCACGAGGTCAACATCAAGATCCTGCTCGGCTTGCCTATCCTCGAAGGCGAGCTGACCGAAAAACAGCGCAACGCGTTGCTCGTGGAGATGACCGACGACGTCGCGGCGCTGGTCCTGCGCGACAACGTCTTCCAGACGCAGTCGCTGTCGGTGACCGGACGGATTGGGCCGCAGTTGCTCGATGCTCACCAACGTTTCATCCACTTCCTGGAGAAGTCCGGACGGCTCAACCGCGCGCTGGAGTTCCTGCCCACGGACGAGGAAATTGCCGAACGTCGCGCCAAGGGCATCGGCCTCACCTCCCCCGAGCGTGCGGTGCTCCTCGCGTACAGCAAGATCTGGCTCTACGACGAGCTCCTGGCTTCGGCGCTTCCGGACGACCCGTGGGTCGCGACGGCGCTTGCGCGGTACTTCCCGCAGGCGATGCACTCGCGCTTCGAGGGCTACATGGCGAGGCATCCGCTGAAGCGCGAGATCATCGCCACTTATGTCACCAACAGCATGGTCAACCGCGTCGGCAGCACGTTTGTGCACCAACTGCTCGAGACGACCGGTGCCAAGCCGCATGAGGTCGTGCGCGCCTACCTGCTCAACCGCGAGGTGTTCGGCTACGTTGACCTTTGGATCGCCATCGAGGCACTGGATAACACGGTCGATGACGCCGTGCAGTCCGCCATGCTGCTCGACACGAGTCGGCTCATCAAGCGTGGCACGACCTGGTTCCTCCGCTCGCGTCGGCTCGGCGAGGACATGGCGGCGACGATTGCGCACTTCACGCCGCAGGTGCGTGCGCTGGCGACCCGGCTGCCACAGCTGCTCGACCCGGGCGAGCGGGGACGCATCGACGCCGCGGTCGCGGACTATGTCGCGAAAAGGGTGCCGCAGCCACTGGCCCTGCGGGTGGTCGCATTCGATACGCTCTACGCGGCACTGGACATTGTCGAAGTCGCCGGCGCGGCAAAGCGGCCGGTCGAGACGGTGGCCGAGGTTTATTTCGCGCTGGCGACGCGGCTCGGCCTGCCGTGGTTGCGCGAGAAGATTGCAATGCTTCCCAGTGACGCCCATTGGCAGATGCTGGCGAAAGGAGCAATGCAGGACGACCTGTCGAACCTGCAGCGCGCGCTCACCGCCGACGTGCTGAGCGGGGGTGGCGCAATCAGCGTCCCGCCCGAGCTCATCGCTGCCTGGGAGGATGGCAACCGCCGTGGCGTCGAGCGCGCCGCGCAGCTTTTCGGCGAGCTCCGCGCGGCGGCATCGATTGACGCGGCTATGCTGTCGGTGGCGCTGCGGGAGCTGCGCAACCTCGCTTAGTGCGCTAGACGTGGGCGAGCGCCAGGGCGCCGATGGCCAGGGCGCCTGTGGCGACAGCGTAGGCCATGTATTGCAGACGCCGGCTCCGGGTCAGTATCGTGATGGCGGCAAGCGCGATTGCGATCTGGATCAGCGTCATCGCCTGCGCCCAGCGGTGATGGTTGTGCGTTGACGCCTCGCTTCTTTCCTCTGCTTCCTTGGATTGCTGCTCGAGCCGCTTCGCCTCGGGCGCGAGCTCTTCCTTCTCGGTCTTGTAGCGCTCGGCCTCTTTCGCGTAGCGTGCCTGCTGTTCGCCGCTGGTCAGCGTCGCGCCGAGCTCGGCCAGGTTCTGTTTGCTGCTCTTGGCCTGATAGAAATTCCACTGATCCGAAGCCTCGGTCCTGCGGATCGCTGCTTCGTTCTTGAACAGCAGCGCCTCGTTCTGCGTCGCGCCGGCCATGTAGGCGAAAAGCGCGCCGATGGTGGCGAAGATCGCCGTCATCACGGCGAGGCGTCCGGCGAACGGATCACCGCCCTGCCCCTGATGCTCAACCTCGTGGTCGTGCGGGCCGTGCACTTCAAATTCCTCGCTCATGGCGGAACTCCCTGGCTTTCAAACGCGACGACGGCGAAGCGCTCCGCTGGCGTCAAGGATCGGCTCGCTCATAGACCACAAATTCGTAGGCGAGGGGACCGACGGTATCTGACGCCGTGTGGGCCTCGCGCAGGGACTCGCGCCAGCGGGAGCGGTCAAAGCGGGGAAATCGGGCGTCGCCGTCGAATTCGCGCGCGATCTCGGTCAGATACAGTATCTCGGCGCGCGGCAGTGCGGCGCGGTAGAGCGCTTCGCCGCCAATCACGAATACCGGCTCGGGCCGGCTGACACGCGCCAGCGCCGCATCGAGCGAGGGCGTGAACTCGACATCCCGCTCGACCGGACCGCGGTGGCGGCTGACGACGAGGTTCTGTCTCCCGGGGAGCGGCTTGCCGATCGCCTCCCAGGTGCGCCGCCCCATGATGACCGAGTGCCCGGTCGTCAGTGCGCGAAAGCGGCGCATGTCCTCCGGCAGGCGCCACGGCAGGCGGTTCTCGACGCCGATAATGCCGTTGCGCGCGACGGCAGCGATGACTGCGATTCGATGCGAATGGGCCGGATTCGGTGCGCTTGGCGAGCCGGCAGGGGGTGGTGTATCGTGCACGCGTCGCTCTCAGGGCCCGGGCATCGTTTGACTACAATGATTATAGCGATCGCCCGCCATCACTCGTGTATTACCCGCGCTCATTCCTCAAATTCATTCTGCTCGGATTCCTGCTCGTCAGCCTGCCATTGCTGTACGCGCTGGTCGAGCTGATCGTCAGCCTCGACCGCCTCGGCACCCAGAGCCAGCAGGCCGTGCTGCAGGCCGCGCAGGCGGGACGCGCAAGTCGGCAGCTCTACGAGCAGGCGACGACGCTGGAGCGCCTCGTCCGCCAGGACCTCATTCTCGACGATCCACAGCTCATCGACGATTACGCGCGCTTGCGCCAGGACTTCCGGCAGACGACGCAGCAGCTGCAGCAACTTCCGCTCGATCGCGCGCAGTTGAGCCAGCTCGATAAGCTGAGCGACAGCGAGAGCCGTCTCTACACCCTGTTTACGGCGCCGCAGCGCCCGGCGAATGCCGCCAGCGTGCTCGCCGAGGGTTACGCGGCGCTCTCGGCCAGCGCCCAGGCGATGCTTACCGCGAGCAACCGCCTGACCGAGCACGAGATCGAAAGGCTGCAGCAAACTGCGGCCGAGGGACGCAAGACCTGGGGCTATCTCGCGTTGGCGGCTGGCGCGATTGCGCTCGTCCTGGCGATCTTGTTCGCGGTGCTCATTGCGCGCCCGATCCGCCAGCTCGATATGGCGATTCGGCAGATGGGGACCGCGGATTTCACCCATGCCATCGAGGTCAACGGCCCGCAGGACATGCGCTATCTGGGCCAGCGCCTGGAGTGGCTGCGCGCGCGCCTGCACGAGCTTGAGGAACAACAGACCCGCTTCCTGCGCCATGTCTCGCACGAGCTCAAGACGCCACTGACCGCGGTGCGCGAAGGCGCGGAGCTGCTGCGTGACCGAGTCGGCGGCGAGCTGTCGCCACCGCAGCAGGAAATCGTGCGCATCGTGCGCGAGAACACGCTCAATTTGCAGAAACTCATCGAGGATCTGCTCAGCTATCACCAGACCCGCAGCATCGAGCCGCAGACCCTGGGACCGGTGCCGCTCGCCGACGTGATTCGACGCGTCGTCCGGGAGCACAAGCTGGCGGCGTTTGCGCGCATGATCTCCTTCGACACCAAGGCCAAACCGGCGATCGTAGTCGGCGATGCCGACAAGATCCGCGCCATCATCGATAACCTGGTCTCCAACGCGATCAAGTACTCGCCGCGATCGGGGACCATCACCCTGGACCTGCATATCGAAAGCGGTCACGCGGTGTTCGACGTCATCGATCAGGGACCGGGTGTCGATCCGAAGGATCGACCGCGCATTTTCGAATCGTTCTATCAGGGCAAACCGGCCCCGGAGGGACGGATCAAGGGTTCGGGGCTGGGGCTCGCGATCGCTAGCGAGTATGCCCTGGCGCATGGCGGGCGAATCGACTTGCTCGAACGCGCTTCCGGCAGGCGTGGTGCCCATTTCCGCCTGTGGCTGCCGCTTGCTGCCACCGATTCGTCGGCCGCCCGAACGGCGGGCCCCATCACGATCCGGGAGGAAGGTTGATTCGCCGGCGCGTTGGCCGCGCCGGCAGCGCTGCCGGACTCGCCCTGCTCACCGCGTGCGCTGCCACGCCGCCTTCGCCCGCGCCCCAAGCGGCTGCGCCTTCGCCCGTGGTTGAAGTTGCGCACGAGGCACTGCCGGTAACGCCCGTCCCCGTCCCGGAGGTGGTGATCGTGCAGGCCCCGCCGCAATCGTCGCTGCCGGCGCCCGCACCCCCGCCACCGGTCAACGAGGAGGAGGAACAAGCCCTTGCGCTGCTCGTCGACCTGCAGCGCTACGCTGTGGAATCGGGCGACGACCTCAAGCGTGAACTCGCCGCCGCGAACCAGGCCATGAACCGCGCCCGAACCGACGCCAACCGCATCCGTCTGGCGATGCTGCTGACGCTGGCCAGCGCCGGGTCGCCCGACGATCCTCGTGCCCTGTCCCTGCTCGAGCCCCTCGTCGGCAAGACCAACGCATCGCCGCTGAAGCAGATCGCGACGGTGCTCTATGTGCAGATCGTCGAACGCACGCGAAGTGTCAAGGAGGAGCAGAAAAAGACGGCCGTGGCCCAGGAAAAGCTGGACGCGCTGCGCGCGGTCGAACGCAGTCTGCTACTGGAGCGCAGCCGCAATGCCGGCGGAGGCGCCGCGGGCGGTGGTGGCGGTACGGGGCGATAGAGGCAGCCATGGCAAATTCCGGCGACATCCTGCTCGTTGACGACGACCCCGACCTGCTCAAGCTGATCAGCTTGCGCCTTACCTCGGCGGGCTATCGCGTGCGCACCGCCGACAGCGGGGAGGCTGCGCTCGCCGCGCTCGCGGTGGCACGGCCCGCGGCCGTGATCACCGACATGCGCATGCCCGGCATTGACGGCCTGCAGTTGTTCAATGCGATCCATCGCCAGCATCCGGCGTTGCCGGTCATTATCCTGACCGCGCATGGAACAATTCCCGACGCGGTCTCGGCGACCCAGCGCGGCGTCTTCGGCTTCCTGACCAAGCCTTTCGACAGCCAGGAACTGCTGCAGAAAGTAGCCAGCGCCGTACGCCTTACCGGTGAGGGTCCCGAGGCGAGCAAACAGGCCAGCGGCGAGTGGCGCGGGGGGATCATCACCCGCAGCCCGCGCATGGAAGACCTGCTGCGCCAGGCGCGCCTGGTCGCCGACTCCGACGCAAGCGTGCTGATTTTTGGCGAATCGGGGACCGGCAAGGAATTGTTGGCGCACGCGATTCATCGCGCCAGCCCGCGTGCGCTGCGGCCGTTCGTCGGCGTGAATTGCGGTGCCATTCCCGAACCACTGCTCGAGTCCGAGCTCTTCGGCCACGCCCGCGGTGCGTTCAGCGGCGCGGTGCAGGCGCACAAGGGGCTGTTCCTCGCCGCGGACGGCGGTACGATATTCTTAGACGAAATCGGCGACATGCCGCTGGCGCTCCAGGTCAAGCTGCTGCGCGTTCTGCAGGAGGCCGAAGTGCGTCCGGTCGGCGCCACGCAATCGGTGCCGATCGACGTGCGGGTGATTTCCGCCACCCACCGCGACCTCGACGCGCAGAAAGCCGCGGGGCAGTTCCGCGAGGACCTCTACTATCGCCTCAATGTCGTGTCGCTCAAGCTGCCTCCGCTGGCCGAGCGGCGTGAGGATATCCCGCTCCTGGCCGCGCATTTTCTGCGCAAGCTCGCCGAGCGCTACAAGAAACCGGTGCCGTCGTTGGCGCCTGACGCGATGGCGCTGCTCATCTCCGCGCCGTGGCCGGGCAATGTTCGGCAGCTCTTGAACCTGCTCGAGCAGGCGGTCGCGCTGACCACGACGAGCATCATCCCGGCAACGCTGGTGCAGGGCGCCCTGCGCGAGGACGCCGGGGTGCTGGCGCCATTCGAGGAGGCGCGCAAGCAGTTCGAGCGCGACTACCTGGTGCGGTTGCTCAAGATCACGGGCGGCAACGTGACCCAGGCGGCAACCCTCGCCAAGCGTAACCGGACCGAGTTCTACAAGCTGCTGCAACGCCATCGCCTGGAGCCGGCGATGTTCAAGGACGCCAAACCCTAGCCGCGTCCGCTTTAGCGTCGCCCTGGCGGGTCTATGCTGTCGTCATTCGACGACAGAGATTATGCAATTAAATCCTAGTGTTACGGTCCGCCACGGGACTTCTGTCGTGAAAATGCGACAGGATTCGTGTGGTGTGGGTAAGAACTGCCTGGCGTTGTCATGGCCGGCAACGGTCAATTCTCACAAGTCCTTGATTGATTTGAGTGTGAATTACTTGGCACATCGATTGCTTGTTGGCGCACAGACGGAAGTGGAAGTCAACGCGGTATTGGAACACGAGGCTGGGACATGAATGCGTTTTGCCCGGAATTTTCTGCCTTTTGGCTCGCAGTGCCGGAGCCGGATGGCGAACGCCGAGGTAGCGAGTCGGCCGCGATGGATAAGGCCTTGTCGCCAGCGCAGCAAGTGGCACTGGAAGAACTGGTCGAGCGCGTCAACGCCGCCCGCAGCGTCATCTAGTCAAGCTCTGATCGGCAACAGGCGAGCTAAAGACAATCCACTGTCAGCGCAAACCGGCCGCAGGTGGCCGCGGGACGAAAGGCCCGAAACGCCTGACCCTCTCGGAGCTGGGCCATGCTCTGACCATCGGAATCCCCCCTTGCCCGCTCATTTCCTCCCGGCGGGCTTTTTTTTCGCCCGCCGGGACCCCGCGGCTACACCGCCACCGCGGCCCGGATGGGCGGATGATACTGGTAGTCGACGAATTCGACGTCCTCGTAGCGGTACTCGTAGAGCGATGCCGGCCGCCGCTTGAGCACGAGTTTCGGCAGAGGGTAGGGTGCTCGCGCGAGCTGCGTCGCGACTTGTTCCAGATGGTTCAGGTAGAGATGACAATCGCCGCCGGTCCAGACCAGGTCGCCAGGGGTGAGATCGGTCTGCTGCGCCACCAGCTGCGTGAGCAGTGCATAGGAGGCGATGTTGAACGGCACGCCGAGGAAAATGTCCGCACTGCGCTGGTAGATCTGGCAGGATAACCTGCCCTCGGCGACGTAAAACTGGAAAAACGCATGGCAAGGCGGCAGCTTCATGCGCGGGATGTCGCCGACATTCCACGCCGAGACGAGCATCCGCCGCGAATCCGGATTGCTGCGGATCTGCGCGAGCACGGCGGACAGTTGGTCGATGGGGCGGCCGTCGGGACCGGGCCAGGAGCGCCACTGGTAACCATAGATCGGCCCCAGGTCGCCGTTTTCGTCCGCCCATTCGTCCCAGATCGTCACGCCGTTGTCGTGCAGATAACGCACATTGGTGTCGCCGGCGAGAAACCACAGCAACTCGTGGACAATGGACTTGGTATGCACCCTCTTAGTGGTGAGCAACGGAAAGCCGGCGGCAAGATCGAAGCGCATCTGATAACCGAACACCGACAGCGTGCCGGTACCGGTCCGGTCGGCCTTGCGCCGACCGCAGTCGCGCACGTGACGCATGAATTCGAGGTATTGGCGCATCGGACGGGAGGCGTATCGACCCTGGGCTATTGTAGCCGATGACGCCGCCGCGGCTGGCCCGATGCCCGTTCCCGGGTGCCTTGACAAGCGCTTCAGGAAGCGTAGATTTAGCGACTATTGGACTAGACATTTAGACATGAACAAGGTTTATGGGCGGGCGATCCCCGTCGCCTGGCGGCGCATCGCGCGCATGTTCGTCGCCCTCGGCGACCCGCATCGGCAGCGCATCCTGCTCATGTTCGAGCCGGGCGAGCGGCTCAACCTCGGCCAGATCGTGTTTGCTTCGACGCTGTCCCGCACCGCGGTTTCGCACCACCTGCGCGTGCTGTGCGAGGCCGGGGTGCTCAAATGCAAGAAGGCCGGCAGGATGGTGTACTTCTGGCCCGACGTGGCCGCGGTGCGCAACGCCCTGGCTGCGGTGCAGGACTACCTCGCGCAACATCACTAGCGTTGGATCCTCACGGGTCAGTCCCTGCTATCCCGAGTTCGCCCGGCATCCCGGACCGAGGAGCCCCCATGCCTGAGCACAGCCAGTTCCAGCTACTGCGCGAGCGCCGCTTTGCCCCCTTCTTCTGGACCCAATTCCTGGGTGCGGGAAACGACAACGTCTACAAGAACGCGCTGGTGATCTTCGTTGCCTTCCAGGCCATGACCTTGACCACGCTCTCCGCGAACGACCTGGTCAATATCGCGGCCGCGGTATTCATCGCGCCTTTCGTGCTGTTTTCGGCAACGGCGGGACAGGTCGCGGACAAGTTCGAAAAATCGCGCCTCATCCGTCTCATCAAGCTGTTCGAGATCGGCGTCATGATCGTCGGCGCGATCGGCTTTTATCGCAAGGATCTCATCCTGCTGTTCACCGCGCTGACCCTCATGGGCGTGCATTCGACCTTGTTCGGGCCGGTCAAGTACGCGATCCTGCCGCAGCAGCTGCGCAGCGACGAGCTGATCGGCGGCAACGGCTTGGTCGAGATGGGGACGTTTGTCGCCATTCTGTTGGGCGAGATCGTCGGCGGTCTGGTGATCGCCATCAAGCCCGACGGCCCGCTGATCGCCGGCGCGACCACGATCACGATCGCCGTCGCCGGCTATCTCGTCAGCCGGGGCATTCCGACGACCCCCGCCGTGGCGCCGGAACTCAAGATCAACTGGAACCCGGTGAGCGAAACGAGTCGCAACCTGCGCTTCGCCTACGGCAATCGCGTCGTCTGGCTGTCGATGCTCGGCATTTCATGGTTCTGGTTCTACGGCGCGACCTATCTCACCCAGTTCGCCACGTTCACCAAGGCGGTCCTGGGCGGCGACGAGCACGTCGCGACGCTGTTGCTCGCGCTTTTCTCGATCGGCATCGGCATCGGCTCGCTGTTATGCGAGCGCCTGTCCGGACACAAGGTCGAGGTGGGACTGGTGCCTTTCGGCTCGATCGGTCTGTCGGTGTTTGCGATCGACCTCTATTTCGCCAGCCGCGGCTTGCAGCCCGACGGTCTCGCCGGCATCGAGCATTTCATCTCGATCGGCGCGCACTGGCGCATCGTCGCCGATCTGGTGCTGCTCGGCGCGTTCGGGGGCTTTTATATCGTTCCCCTCTACGCGCTCATCCAGGAACGCTCGGACCCGGCGTACCGCTCGCGCATCATCGCGGCGAACAACATTCTGAACGCGCTGTTCATGGTGGCTTCGGCCGGCATCGCGCTCGGCTTGCTCAAGGCGGGCCTGACCATCCCGCAGCTGTTCCTCGCCACCGGGCTCATGAACGCCGTCGTCGCGATCTACATCTATTCGCTGGTGCCCGAGTTCCTGATGCGGTTCCTGGCGTGGCTGCTGATCCACAGCCTGTATCGCGTCGACAAGCGCGGCCTGGAGCAGATCCCGGATCAGGGCGCGTGCGTGATCGTCTGCAACCACGTGAGCTACGTCGACGCCATCGTGATCGCGGCCTGCGTGCCCCGGCCTGTCCGCTTCGTGATGGACCATCGCATCTTCAGCACGCCTCTGCTCAATTTCATCTTTCGCACCATGCGTGCGATTCCGATCGCTTCCGCCAAGGAAGATCCGGCGCTCAAGGAACAGGCGTTCGTGGAAGCGGCGAACGCGCTCAAGGCTGGTGAAATCGTGTGCATCTTTCCCGAGGGCAAGATCACCGAAACGGGCGAGATAAACCGCTTCCGGCCCGGGCTGCAGCGCATTCTGGAGCAAGCGCCCGCGCCCGTGGTGCCGATGGCCCTTCGCGGCCTGTGGGGCAGCTTTTTCAGCCGCTCGTACCGGGGCAAGGCGATGCGCCGGCTGCGCGGCCTGTTCTCCAAAATCGCGCTCGTCGCAGGAGCGCCGCTCGCGCCGGAGCAGGCGACCCCGGAAAGGCTGCAGGAAAGAGTGTTCGCTTTGCGCGGCGACTGGCTCTAGGCGGGCGCGGGAGGCGGCGATGCCGTGGCTCGGTGCACTTCTTGGCGCGCTCATCGGCGCCTACGGGTACGGCTTCCCCGGCCTGGTGCTCGGCGCCGGCGTCGGTGTCGCCATCGCGCTGCTCGCGCGCCGGCGCCCGGGCGCAGCGACCACGGCACGTGCCCTCGCGCCGCCGGCCGCGGCGGGCGAGCAGGCGAGCGCAACGCGCATCGCAGCCCTGGAGCAGCGCCTGGCCGTGCTCGAAGTCGCCCTCGCCCGTGCCGGGATCGCACTGCCCGCGGCGGCAGCGGCCGCCGCGCCCCCCGCGGCCGATGCGCTCGCGCCGACCGCCGCGGCGCCCGCGGCGGCCCCGGCGCCCACGACCCTGGCCGAGCGCGTGGCTGCAGCGCGAACTCCGGTGCGCAAAGGCGGCCTGGGTGAGCAAGGTCCCGCTCACGCCACCACGGCGCCCGCCGGCGCGGCACCCCAAGCGCGCGCGGTCAAGTCCGCGCGGTGGGCGTGGTTGAGCGACGGCAATACGCTGGTTCGCATCGGTATCGTCGTGCTCTTTTTCGGCATCGCCTTCCTGCTGTCCTATTTCGCCGAGCATGTGACCGTCCCGATCCAGTTGCAGTTTGCCGGGGTCGCACTCGCCGGCGCCGCGATGATCGGGGTGGGCGCCTGGCTGCGCAACACGCGGCGGGCCTACGCGCTGGCACTCATCGGTGGGGGTCTGGGCGTGCTGTACTTGACGACCTTCGCGGCGCTGCAGCTGGTGCCTCTGCTTTCGACCGAGCTCGCCTTCGCGTTGCTCGCCGCGATCGCCGTGCTCTCGATTGCGCTGGCGCTGCTGTTCGACGCCCAGGCGCTCGCCGCGTTGGCGGCGCTGGGCGGTTTCCTGGCCCCGGTTCTGGTCGCAACGGTGAGCGAGCCCCTGGCGCTGTTCGGCTATGTCGCGGTGGTCAATGTGCTGGTCGTCGGCGTTGCTGCTTTCCGCTCCTGGCGCGTGCTCGACCTGGTCGGCTTCGTCGGCACGCTCCTGCTCGGGCTGTGGTGGGGACATGAATACTATGAGCCGGCCTATTTCGCCCTTGTCGAACCATTCCTGGCGGCGTTTTTCCTCACCTACGTCGCGTTGCCAGTCGTGCACGCGCGGCGCGGCGCCGGCGAGCGCCGGTTCGATGCGCCGCTGGTCGTTGGCGTTCCGATCATCGCGCTCGCGCTGCAGGCGCTGCTCGTCGCGGAAACCCGGTATGGCCTGGCCTGGAGCAGCGCGCTCTTCGCGCTCCTGTATGCGCTGCTCTGGCGGCTGCTGAGGCGACCCCGAACGACGAGCACGGCAACCCTTGCCTCCGCCTTCGGCGCGCTCGCGGTCATCTTTGCGACGCTGACCGTGCCGTTCGCCGTCGATGCGCGCTGGACGAGCGCGGTGTGGGCGGTCGAAGCGGCTGGCGTGTATTGGATCGGGTGCCGCGAGGATCGCCGCTTCGCGCGCGGCTTCGCCCTGCTGTTGCAGTTGGCTTCCGGCATCTCCCTGCTGCTCAGCGGCTTCGATGAATACGCCGAACTCGCTTTCGCCAACCGCCAGTTCCTCGGTTGCGCAGCCGTGGCGCTGGCGGCGTTGGCGAGCGTGCGCTTCGGCGATCGGCGCGGCGAGGCGCTGCCCTCTGCCGAGCGCTCGCTTCTGCATCTGCTGTTCGGCTGGGGCTGTGCCTGGTGGCTGGGTGGCGGTCTGGCTGAAATTGCACGCGAGGTCGCAACGCGCGCCGAGGGCCACGCCATGCTGGCCTGGATCGCCGCCAGCATCGGCGTGGCGCTGCTGCTGGCTCGGCCCTTGCGCTGGCCGCGGCTCGACGGCGCCGCCGTGGTCCTGCTTCCGGCCCTCGCCCTCTCGCTCGGCCACGACTTCGCGCATGCGCGGACCAGCGTCACCGAATACGGATGGGCCGTTTACCCGCTGGCATGGGCGCTGCATTTCGCGGCGCTCCATCGCAGCGAGACGCGTGCCGCCACGGTGCGCACGCCCGGCGCCGGCAAACCGAGCTCGGATCTGCGCCCATGGCTCGGGGCCGCGCACGCGTTCGGCGCGCTGCTGCTGCTGGGGCAGATTGCCTGGGAGGCGGGCGAATGGACCGCGCGCGTCACGCCGCCGGCCACGGTGTGGGCTGCCTGCGCGCATCTGCTGCCGCTTGCGCTCTATCTGGTGGCAATGGTGCGCTCGGCGCGCGGCGCAAGCTGGCCCATGCGCAGCTTCCGCGATGATTATGCGCGCACCGCAGGGACGATCGTCGCCGTCGTGCTCGGGCTGGGCTTTGTCGCCCTTGCCCTGCTCAGCCCCGGCGATTCTCGGCCCTTGCCTTACGTGCCGCTGGCCAATCCCCTGGACCTGACGCTGGCGAGCGCGCTCAGCGCGTTGTTCATCTGGGCGCGCCAGGATGCTCGAGTAACCCTACGCAGCCTTTATCGCGCCTGCGGGGCCGGCGCATTCGTCGTGCTCAACGGCATCGTCGCGCGGACCGTGCATCACTGGCTCGGCGTGCCGTGGCAGCTGCCCTCGCTCATCGCCTCGCGACCGCTGCAGGCGGCGCTGACCCTGACCTGGACCGTCGCCGCGCTCGCCGCGATGGTGGTCGCGACGCAGCGCCGACTGCGCGTGCTCTGGCTCACCGGCGCCGGGCTGCTTGCCGCGGTGGTGGTCAAGCTTTTTGCGATCGACCTTGCGACGCTCTCGGGGCTAAGCCGCGTCGTCGCGTTTCTCGGCGTCGGTGCGCTGCTGCTCGTCATCGGCTATGTTGCGCCGTTGCCGCCGCAGCCGGCCGAAAGCGTGGAGCGGTAGCCGTGCGCACGCTCTCGCCCAACGCGCCACGGCGCCCGGTCATTCAATCGAGCCCGGCGAGCAGGGCCGGCAGAACGGTGCCCGCGGCCGCGCGCAGGACATAGTCTGCCGTCGCGGACAGCGTGGTCGGGTTCGGATTGACTTCCACCACGAGCGCGCCGGATCGTCGCGCCAGCTCGGGCAGCCCGGCGGCGGGATAGACCTCGGCCGAGGTGCCGACGACGAGAAGGACGCGGCAGCGGCGCGCGGCGTCCTCGGCAGCGGCCAGCGCCGGCTCGGGCAGGCTCTCTTCGAACCACACCACATCGGGACGTAACAGGGCGCCGCAACGCGCGCAACGCGGCACCATGTGGGCCGAGGTTTCCCACTGCCCGACGAGCGTGCCCTCGCGCGAGCATTTCACGCGCCCGATATTGCCGTGCAGCTCGACCACGCTGCGGCTGCCCGCGCGCTGGTGCAGCCCGTCGACATTCTGCGTGATCAACGCGAACTCGGGCACGCGTCGCTCCAGCGCGGCGAGCGCGAGGTGGCCGGCATTGGGTTCTGCCGCTGCCGCGAGCTCGCGCCGCCAGGCGTACCAATCCCAGACAAGCTGCGGATTGCGCGCGAACGCGGACGGCGTCGCCAGCTCGCGCGGATCGAAGCGCGCCCACAGGCCGGTCTGGGCGTCGCGAAACGTAGCCAGTCCGGACTCGGCGGAGATGCCCGCGCCGGTCAGTGCGGCGACAAAGCGCGCCGAGCGCAGCGCCGCAATCAGTCCGGCATCGAAGGATTCAAGGGGCAGGTTTGCCACGCGCGCGCTTGCACTTGGTCGCGGTCCATCGTACCGGATCCCGCGTTCTCGCGTGCTACACTCGCCCGACACGCCTCGAACGCGTCCGTCGTCATGTCCGGCAACACGCTCGGCACGCTTTTCTGCATCACCTCGTTCGGCGAATCGCACGGGCCCGCGATCGGCTGCGTGGTCGATGGCTGCCCGCCGGGCATGGCGCTCGCCGCGAGCGACATCCAGCACGACCTTGATCGGCGCAAGCCCGGCACCTCGCGCCACGTGACGCAGCGGCGCGAGTCGGACACGGTCGAGATCCTGTCGGGACTGTTCGAGGGCCGGACCACGGGCACGCCGATCG
Source organism: uncultured beta proteobacterium (assembly GCA_963711235.1). GTDB lineage: Bacteria > Pseudomonadota > Gammaproteobacteria > Burkholderiales > Casimicrobiaceae > PALSA-1003. The sequence continues at coordinate 220,787 of CAVQDI010000003.1, forward strand.
CGCTGCTGATCCGCAACGAGGATGCACGCAGCAAGGATTACTCCAGCATGGCCGACACGTTCCGGCCGGGGCACGCGGACTACACCTATTGGCGGAAATACGGCATCCGCGATTACCGCGGGGGCGGCCGGCAGTCGGCGCGCGAGACGGCGGTGCGCGTGGCGGCCGGAGCGATCGCGAGGAAGTGGCTGCGCGAACGCTATGGCGTGACCATCCGCGGCCACCTGACCGAGCTCGGCACCAAGCGCATACCGTTCAAAGGCTGGGAGCACGTCGACGCCAATCCGTTCTTCGTCGCCAACGACGCCATCGTGCCCGAGCTCGAAGCCTTCATGGATGCCTTGCGCAAGTCGGGCGACTCCTGCGGCGCGCGGATCGTGGTCATCGCCGAGGGCGTACCGGTCGGATGGGGCGAGCCGGTCTACGGCAAGCTCGACGCCGAACTCGCCGGCGCGATGATGGGCATCAATGCCGTCAAGGGCGTCGAAATCGGCGCCGGGTTCGCGAGCATCGGCCAGGCGGGCAGCCAGCATGCCGACGAAATGACACCGCAGGGTTTCGTGTCCAATCACGCCGGCGGCATCCTGGGCGGCATCTCGACCGGCCAGGACATCGTGGTGTCGATCGCGCTCAAGCCGACCTCTTCGATCCGCCTCGACCGGCGCAGCGTCGACAAGGCGGGCAACCCCGTCATCGTCAATACCCACGGCCGGCACGATCCCTGTGTCGGCATTCGCGCCACGCCCATCGCCGAAGCCATGCTCGCCATCGTGCTCATGGACCACGCGCTGCGCCACCGGGCGCAGAACGGCGACGTCGTCCGCCCGAGCCCGGCGATCGCGGCCCAGGCACCTCCCGCTCCTGCCGCTGCGGCACAGGGCTTAAGCGCGATCGACGATCCCGACCCGGACGAGGCTTAAAAGCGCGCCCGGCAAGCGCGCCTTAGTCCTCTGTCTTGTTCGTTACTTGCGCCGCCGCCGTGCCGCGCGCGAAGCGCAGCCGCAGGGTGTCGCCGCGAGCGGTTTGGGCCGCGTCCTGCACGATGATCCCCGAGGCGGTCATTACGATGCTGTAGCCGCGCTCGAGCACCGCTTGCGGACCGAGGTGGCGGAGCCCTGACTCGAACCGCGCCAGCTGCTGCGCGAGGGCGCTGAGGTGGCCCCTTGCTCCGCGCTGCCAGAGCAGGCGCGCGCGCTCGAGTGCGGCGCGCCCCGTGGGCGGGGCCCGCAGCAGACGCGCGAGGGTCCGCCCCGAGACGACCACTGCCTGCCGGCGCTGCGCCTGGGCCCTGCTCGCGGCGCGCGCGAGCCGCAACGCAAGCGCCGCCAGACGCTCGCGCTGGGCGGCAATCCGGTCGGCAGGATGCACGAGGCGGCGCGACGCGCCGTCGAGCCGTTGCATGCGAATCTCAAGCCCTCGCTCCGCCGCGCGCCGCCAGCGCGCGAGCTGCGCCGCCAGCTGGGCCAGCAGCGCGCTGCGGTCGACCCCAAGCAACGCCGCGGCGCCCGTCGGGGTGGGCGCGCGCACGTCGGCGACGAAGTCGCAGATCGTGAAATCGGTTTCGTGTCCGATGCCGCTGATGATCGGAATGCGCGAGTCGAACACCGCGCGTGCGACGGACTCCTCGTTGAACACCCACAAGTCCTCGATGGAACCCCCGCCGCGACAAACGATCAGGACGTCGACCTCGGCGCGCGCGTTGGCGGCAGCGATGGCGGCGACAACCTCGGCGGCCGCGGACCCACCCTGGACCGATGCGGGGTAGAGAATGACCGACAGGGACGGCGTCCGGCGCGCGAGCGTGGTCAGCACGTCGGATAGCGCCGCCGCGCGCAGCGACGTGACGATGCCGACGGCGCGCGGATAGCGCGGCAGCGCGCGCTTGCGTTCCGGGGCAAACCAACCTGCCGCCTCGAGGCGGGCCTTCAGCCGCGCGAATTGCTCGTAGAGCGCGCCCACGCCGGAGCGTCGAACCGTCTCGACGTTGAGCTGGAATTCGCCCCGTGCCTCATAGATGGTCGGCGTGGCGCGCACCTCGACTTGCATCCCGTCTTCCAGGGCGAACCCCAGCAGCTGCGCCTTGTGCCGGAACAGCACGCAGCGCACCTGGGCCTGCGCGTCCTTGAGCAGGAAATAGGCGTGACCCGAGGCGGCGCGGCTGAAGTTCGACACCTCGCCGCTGATCCACGCCAAAGCCAGATGGCGCTCAATGAGCAGGCGAGCCGAGCTGACCAGCAGCGACACCGGAATGACCGGGCCGGCGCTTTCGGAGGCATTCATGCCGGGTTCGCGGAGGGGGTTCGACAACGCGGATGCAGCAGCCTGTATGTCCAGGACATCGTTCGGGTCGAGCGGGCTCGAATCGCTCCCATTCGCCATTTTACGCGCCTATTCGCGGTGCCTCGGAGCGCGCCAAGATGCCGAATCAACTTTATGAAATATATGACGAAACCGACGGTGCAGATTTAGGCATGTCAGAGAAAGTCCTACCCTGGGTACGACTTAGCGGCCGAATGTACAAGATACGCACACTTTTATCCACAGATATTGTGGACAATGTTGTAGGACTGGTGCGAGGGGTGGGCCGCAAAGCCTTGCTGCATGCGGCCCGCGGCGCATGCCCTCCATGCGTGTGGCACAGCGGCCGGTGACGCACCCCACCCCTGCAGTTAGAATGCGGGGTGGTGCTCCTTTGTTCATGAACAAAACACCATGACTGCTGCAGTGCCGCAAGCGACGGGCGCCGCACCGAGTTCGAATTTTCTTCGGCAAATCATCGCCGAGGATTTGCACACCCACAAGTACGCTGGGCGAGTGGTCACTCGCTTTCCGCCGGAGCCCAACGGCTATCTGCACATCGGCCACGCCAAGTCGATCTACCTGAATTTCGGCCTGGCCGCCGAAAACGGCGGCGTGTGCCACCTCCGCTTCGACGACACCAACCCGGTCAAGGAGGACGTCGAGTACGAGGATTCGATCAAGGACGCCGTGCGCTGGCTGGGCTTTGACTGGGGCCCCCACCTCTACCACGCGTCCGACTATTTCGATCGTCTCTACACCTACGCCCGGCACTTCATCAAGGCCGGGCTCGCCTACGTCGACAGCTCCACCCCGGAAGAAATGCGCCGCCTGCGCGGAACGCTGACCGAGCCGGGGCGACCGAGCCCCTATCGCGACCGCCCGGTGGCGGAAAATCTGGACCTGTTCCAGCGCATGAAGGAGGGCGAGTTTCCCGACGGGGCGCACGTGCTGCGACTGAAGATCGACCTCGCCAGCCCGAACATCAACCTGCGCGATCCGGCCATCTACCGCATTCGCCATACCACGCACCACCGCACCGGCGACAAGTGGTGCGTCTATCCGCTCTACGATTACACGCATTGCATCTCCGATGCGCTGGAGCGCATCACCCATTCGCTGTGCACGCTCGAGTTCCAGGACCATCGGCCGCTCTACGACTGGATCATCGAGCAGCTGGCGCAGGCCGGGCTGCTGCAACGACCCTTGCCGCACCAATACGAGTTCGCGCGACTCAATCTCACCTACAGCGTGATGAGCAAGCGCAAGCTGATCGAGCTCGTCGACGGCGGGTACGTGCAAGGCTGGGACGATCCACGCATGCCAACGCTCGTCGGACTGCGGCGACGCGGATACACGCCCGAGGCGATACGCGCCTTTGCCGAGCGGATCGGCGTGTCGAAGGCGCACCAGTGGATCGATATCAGCGTACTCGAAGACTGTCTGCGCGAAGACTTGAACGCGCGCGCGGAGAGGCGCATCGCGGTCCTCGATCCGATCAAGCTCGTGATCGACAACTATCCAGCCGATCACGAAGAGGAATGCTTCGCGCCCAACCATCCGCAGCAGCCCGAGGCGGGCAAGCGGGAGCTGCCGTTGACGCGCGAGCTCTGGATCGAGCGCGATGATTTTGCCGAGGTGCCGCCCAAGGGCTATTTTCGCCTCTCGCCCGGCGCCGAAGTCCGGTTGCGCTATGGCTATATCATCAAGTGCGTCGGTGCCGAGCGGGACGCGCAGGGCAACCTCGTCGCCGTGCACTGCACGTACGATCCGAGCACCCGCAGCGGCACCCCGGGAGCCGAGGCGCGCAAGGTGAAAGGCAACATCCACTGGCTGTCGACACGCTACGCCGAAGCGGCGGAGGTGCGCCTTTACGACCGCCTGTTCGTGGCGCCGCAGCCCGGACGCCTGACGCCGCAGTTCGAATCGAGCCCGGCAGCGACCACCCGGCTACGGCGCGACGGGGGACGCGGTCTTCGACGATGAGACGCCGTTCGACGAGGCGACCGAGCGCAACTATCTCGACGATCTCAACCCCGCGGCAAGGACGACCGTGACGGCGTACGTCGAGCCCGCGCTCGTTTCCGCGCCGCCCGAGGCGCGCTACCAATTCGAGCGCCATGGCTATTTCATCGCCGACACCCATGACCACAGCCCGCAACACCCGGTGTTCAACCGTGCCGTGACGCTGCGCGATTCATGGGGCAAGGAGACGCCAGTCAATCGTCGGTAACAGCGGTGGCGAATACTTTGGCCTCCGCACGGGCGGAGTTAAGATGCAGCCTGCCCGACCAGCCGCGGAGGTGTCCATGAAGCGCATCGTCCTGTTCCTGATCACCAACCTCGCGGTGATGGTCGTGCTGCTCGATCGTCATCGATCTGCTCGGCCTCAATCAGGCACTGGCCGCGAACGGCTTGAATCTCGGCGCGCTGCTGGCGTTCTCGGCGGTCATCGGCTTCGGCGGCGCGTTCATCTCCCTGCTGCTGTCGAAGACGATGGCCAAGTGGTCGACCGGCGCCCAGGTCCTCACCGCACCGCGCAACGAAAACGAAACCTGGCTGCTCGCGACGGTCAAGCGCCTCGCCGACAAGGCAGGAATCGCGATGCCCGAGGTGGCGGTGTACGAAGGCGAGCCCAACGCCTTCGCCACCGGCGCGTTCAAGAACTCGGCCCTGGTCGCCGTCTCGACCGGATTGCTCAACGCCATGTCGCGGGAGGAAATCGAGGCGGTGCTCGGCCACGAAATCGCGCACGTGGCCAACGGCGACATGGTAACGCTGTCGCTCATCCAGGGTGTGGTCAATACCTTCGTCGTCTTTCTGGCGCGCATCGTCGGCACCATCGTCGACAAGGCCGTGTTCCGCACCGCAGCGCGGCTTCGGCCCCGGCTACTACATTACGGTTCTCGTCTGCCAGATCGTCTTCGGCGTGCTGGCCTCGATCGTCGTCGCCTGGTTCTCGCGCCGGCGCGAATTCCGCGCCGACGCGGGCAGCGCGAAGTATCTCGGCACGCCACAGCCGATGATGCACGCGTTGGCCCGCCTCGGCGGATTGCCTCCCGGTGAGCTGCCGAAAGCGCTGTCCGGCTTCGGCATCACCGACAAGCCGGGATTCATGTCGCTCTTCGCGACCCATCCCCCGATCGAAGCACGCATCCGCGCGCTGCAGGCGCTGGGCTGATCACATGGCCGCCGGCACGCCGACGAAGTTCAAGATCGAATTCGAAGCCGGCAATGGCATCTGGAACGACGTGCGCGGCGCGGACGGCGCCCTGCTGACGTTCGACAGCGAAGCCGAAGCCCGGGCCAAGCTCGCCGAGCTCTATCCGGTCGAAGTGCAGATGGAGCGCTATGGCGGCAGCAAGCGCACCCGCGTGATCCGCATCCTCAGGGACGAGGACGACTGGCCGGCGCGGCCGCGCCAGGGCTAGCTGCTAGGCGCGCACCGCCGCCTCTGAGCGCGGCGCTACATCGGCGGCACGAGGCCGTTCTTGCCCACCACCACCCGCGCCGCGGTCAGGCTGCCGTCAGGCTGCTGGGTCGCGGTGAGGAGAACGTGCGCTCCGGGGACGAGCATCGCTCTCTCGCCCGGCTCGAAGGTGACGATGGGCGCATCTTCCGGGACGAGCAGCGTCTTCTCGCCGTCCTTGTACTTGAGCGTCACCCGGCGCCCGTGCGTCTGGGTGAGCGTGGCCACGTCGGCGACGGTCGCGTTGGTCATCATGCTGCCCGGCTTCAAGTCCCACGCGTAGTGGCCCTCGCCGGTGCCGCGCATCGCTTCCGGAAATACCAGGACCTCGAGCGCGGTCAGCGTTCCGTCCGGCTGCGGCATCGACGCCGCGCCGACGAAGGCCCCGGGCTTGATTGCGTCCAGGTCGATCCGGATCACCGCCGTCACGGCATAATTTTCGGCCAGCCTGACGGCCAAGCTTTCGCCGCTGCGCGACCGGACCTGCAGCTTAAGCCCGTCGAGGGCAACCAGGTCGCCACGAATGCGCTGCGTCGGCAGGGTTGTCTGCGCCAGCGCTGATTCGCACAGGCACAACGCCGCCCAGAGTGCGAGCGAGGAAGCCAGCTTCATCGTTTCCCCCCATTTGCGATCGAACGTCACGGTTTTCACCTCGGGTGCCAGTATAGTGGGCGCTGCCGACAACCCGCCAGCCCGCGACAGAGCATGATAGACCTTTACACCTTCAATACGTCCAACGGTCAACGCGCCGCGATCACCCTCGAGGAATGCGGCCTTCCCTACCGCGTGCACAGGGTCGATTTGACCAAGGGCGAGCATAAGACCCCCGAATTCCTTAACATCAATCCGGCCGGCGCTATTCCGGCCATTGTCGACCCGGACGGTCCGGGCGGAGCGCCGCTTAAACTGTCGCAATCCGGGGCGATCATGCTCTACGCGGCGCAGAAGGCGGGGCGGTTCCTGCCGCTGGATCCGCTTCGTCGCGCGTTGGCGTTGCAGTGGCTCTTGTTCGCGGTCACCGACGTGGCACGCGCCAGTACGTCCATTTTCCTCTGCTCGACCATCGTCCCGGATAAATCGCCGGCGAACGTCGCGTACTTCGAAGAGCAGACGCTGCGCTACCTGCGCGTGGCCAACCAGCGTCTGGCCGGGCGCGAATTTCTTGCCGACGAGCTCTCGCTCGCCGATTTTGCGCTCTACCCGCTCTACGCGGTACGCAAGGCCCTCGTCGACACGGCCAACGACCTGCCGGAGCTCACCCGATGGGGTGCGGCGCTGGCGCTGCGCCCGGGCCTAGCCCGAGGCATGCGCGCCTGCGATTAGGACGGCGGAGGCGGCGGCGCGAAAACATACGGCCGGCCACCGCATGCGCGATGGTCGGCCGTCCTTAAGCGATTCGGCGGCGTCCCGCGACGCCGGCAAGAGCGGACCTACTTGAGGTGGTTCGACACCAGCTTGGTCATCTCGAACATCGAAACCTGCTTCTTGCCACCGAATACCTGCCTCAACTTCTCGTCGGCATTGATCAGGCGCCTGTTGATCATGTCCTGCAGTTTGTTCTTCTTGATGTAGTCCCAGATCTTCTTGGTGACTTCGGTGCGCGGCAGCGGCATGCTGCCGACGACCGCGGCAAGCACGGGCGAAGGCGTCATCGCCTTCATGAATGCCGCATTCGGTTTGCGCTTGGCGCCGGACTTCTTCGCCGCCTTTTTCGGCGCGGCTTTCTTCGCCGGCGCTTTCTTTGCCGGCTTCTTGGCCGACTTCTTCGCTGCCGGTTTCTTGGCAGCTTTTTTCTTCGCAGCTTTCTTGGCAGTAGCCATAGTTCTCCTTCCTGGTGGTTGATCGCTTCGGTGCGACGGCGATGGGTATGGAGTCAGGCCGATCTCCTGTCAACGATCCCGATGCTCCATCGGAACAAATATACCGCATTCTCGTCGGCGGGGTGTGCAAATCTGCGCGGATTGCGCCGAGTGGGCGGACCCGTGTTGCGGCGATGAGAAGCACACGCGGGCCTCAACCGCGGTGCTCCGCGCGTCCGCCGTCGGCCAGTGGCGGCACGACCGTCCCGCCGCGGACGCGGCCGGGACCTGCGTCCGGGCGATGGACACCGTGCAAGCGCTAGGCTGCCACCAGGTTGCGCTGCGGGTGCGCCTGCCCGCCCTTCGCGTGACCTCGCCGCGACTTCCCCGTGCCCTGTGAAATCGCCGATAATGGCGGCGCCGCACCCGCTACACCGCCGCCTTGAATACCGCCGATCTGCGCCAGGAGTACCACCGCGCATCGCTCACCGAAGCCGACGTCGATCCCGACCCGCTGCGGCAGTTCCAGAGCTGGCTGCATGAAGCCGTGCAGGCCGCGTTGCCGGAACCGACGGCGATGACCCTGGCGACGGTGGCTGCCGACGGCAAACCGTCCGCACGCATCGTGCTGCTCAAGGGTGTCGACCCCGGCGGATTCATTTTCTTCACCAACTACGAAAGTCGCAAGGGAATGGAGCTCGACGCCCGTCCGGCGGCGGCGCTGCTGTTCCACTGGGTGGAATTGGAGCGGCAGGTCCGTGTCGAAGGCGTCGCCGCCAAGGTCGCCGCCAAGGAATCGGAGGCCTATTTCGCCACCCGTCCGTTGGCCTCGCGTATCGGCGCGTGGGCTTCGCCGCAAAGCCGCGTCATTCCCAACCGGGAGTGGCTCGAACAGGAGGTGGCCGCAGCGCGGGAGCGTCTCGCCCCGCATGGCGACCAGCCTCCGCGGCCGCCGCACTGGGGCGGCTACCGCGTGGCGCCGAGCGTCATCGAGTTCTGGCAGGGCCGCGCGTCGCGACTGCACGATCGCCTGCGCTACCGCCGCGACGGATCCCTCTGGCGCCTCGAGCGACTGGCGCCGTGAGGGGCGCCGGCACGCGGCGCTCGCGGACGCTGCCGGCACTCATCGCGCTGGGCATTCTCAATCACACGGTCCTTACCGGCAGCCGCGTCAGCGTTTCGCTGTACGCGTTGTCGCAGGGCGCATCGCCGCTTGTCGTCGGCACGCTGATGGGACTCTATTCGTTCCTGCCGATGTGGTTCGCGGTCGCGGCGGGGCGGCTGACCGACCGCATCGGCGTGCGCCGCCCCATGTTCGCCGGCTCGTGCGGGCTGGTGCTCGCGGCGCTGCTGCCGCCGATCTTTCCCGGACTGGCCGCGTTATTCGTCACCACGCCGCTCATTGGGCTTTCCTTCATGCTGTTCCAGGTCGCCGCACAGCACGCAACCGGCGCCCTTGGACCGCCGGAGGAGCGCGCCCGGAACTTCACCCTGCTGGCGCTCGGCTATTCGGTATCGAGCTTCGCCGGCCCGCTCATCGCCGGCGTGCTCATCGATCGCGCCAGCTTTGCCACGACCTTCGTCACCCTCGCCCTGTCGCCGCTGGTGCCGGCATTCGTCCTCGCCCGCGGGGCTCTGGCACTGCCGCGGCCGCATCCGGCGCAGCGGCCGGCTGCGTCGGGCATCGCGGAGCTGTTCCGCAGCCGCCCGCTGCGGCGGGTGTTCATCATCAATGCCTTGCTGTCGATGGCCTGGGACCTGCATGCGTTCTTCATCCCGATCTACGGGGCGAAACTGCGGCTCTCGGCGTCACTCATCGGCACCATCCTGGCCGCGTTCGCCGCAGCGACCTTCGTCGTCCGACTCGTGATGCCGTGGATTGCACGACGATTGTCGGAATTCGAGGTACTGACCGCGGCGCTTTTCGTCGCCGGTGCCGCTTACGCTCTGTTTCCGTTCGTCGCCAGTGCCGGGCCGCTGATGGCGCTCTCGTTTACGCTGGGGCTGGCTCTGGGCAGTGGGCAGCCGATGGTCATGTCGCTGCTGCACAGCGCGGCGCCTGCGGGCCGGATGGGCGAAGCGGTCGGCGTGCGCCTGTCGATCATCAACGCCTCGACTTTTGCCGTGCCGCTTCTGTTCGGCGCCGTCGGCTCGTCGGTCGGAATCGGGCCGGTATTCTGGCTCGTCGGCGGAGCCCTTGCCGGCGGCGGCTTGTTCGCGCGCCGGAGCTAGCCGGTGCGCTCAGGCCTTCAATCGGTCGCCGAACTCCTTCTTGAACTTGGCGACTTTCGGCGCGACGACGAACTGGCAGTAGGGCGCCCGGCCGTTGCGCTCGAAGTATTCCTGGTGATAACCCTCGGCCGTATAGAACGGCGCTGCTTCGGCGATCTCGGTGACGATCGGTCCGGGCCACCGCTTTTCCGCCGCAAGCTCGGCGATGACCGCCTCCGCGTCCTGCCGCTGCTCCGCGGTCTGGGCGAAAATCACGGAGCGGTACTGGGACCCGACGTCGTTACCCTGGCGATCCTTGGTGGTCGGGTCGTGAATGGCAAAGAACACCCGCAGCAGGTCGCGAAAACTGAGCTCCGCCGGATCAAAGCGGATGCGCACGACCTCGACGTGCCCGGTATCGCCGCTGCAGACATCCTCATAGGTCGGGTTGGCGGCATGACCCCCGGCATACCCCGACTCAACCCCCTGCACGCCGCGCAGGCGGTCGAATACCGCCTCGAGGCACCAGAAGCAGCCGCCGCCGAGAACGGCGATTTCAGTCGCGGGGGACGGGGAGGGCATGGCTCGTTTGAGATCAGGTCGGAGGACAGCATCTAGCATAGCGCCGTTTGGACACGAACAGAGACCCCGGGTTGCGGCCGCGACAATGTTCCGCGCCGCCGCCGGGCGGGGATGCAGCCCCGGCGATGCGATAATCGCGCGCAAAGGTTTTCGATGCTCTCGCCCGTCCGCGCCTTCGTTTCCTTCCTTCGCCGCCTTTGGCGGCGGCTGACCGGCGTCGACTTGACCCGAACCGCCGCGAGCCTGGCGTTCACGACGCTGCTGGGCCTCGTGCCGCTGTTCACGGTGGCCTTTGCCTACGTCTCCCGGTTCCCGCTCTTCGACCGTTTCCAGAGCGCGCTCGAGGGGCTCCTGGTGCGGTCGTTCCTGCCCAGCAGCGGCCTCGCCGTTCGCCACTACCTGAACGAGTTCATCACCAAGTCGGCGGAGCTCAAAGGCGTCAGCATTGTCTTCGTCGTGGTCACCGCGGTGTTGCTCGTGGCCCAGGTGGACACCGAGATCAACACGATCTGGGGCGCACGTGCGCCGCGCTCGCTCGCGCGTCGTGTCTTCATCTACGTGCTCGGCTTCACGGCGGGGCCGGTCCTGATCGGCGCGGCGGTTTACTTCACCAACTGGGCAATCGAGCAATCGGTCGCGACCACCTCGATCGGCTACGAAACGATCGATTGGCTGCGCCAGCCTTTCATCTTGACCGTCGACTGGGTCGCGTTCACCTTCATCTATGCCTTCGTCCCCGCGCGGCGGGTGCCGTTTCGACTCGCGCTCGTCGGGGGCGCGCTGGCCGCGCTGGCATTCGAAGTCGCCAAGCGGGGATTCACGTTCTACATCACGCATGTGCAGACCTACCAGATGGTCTACGGCGCGCTGGCCGCGCTGCCGCTTTTTCTCGTCTGGATCTATGTCTCATGGGCGATCGTGCTCGTCGGCGCGGCCATCACGGCAACGCTCGCCGAAAGCGCGGATGGCGAGGCGGCGAGGATGCCGCGCGCTTCTTGCCGAATCGAAGCCGCCAAGTTAGAGTGCACGCTTCGCGTCGACGGAGTATTGCCTCGTGTGGTCGCTCATCCAAGCAGCGGGCTGGCCGATTTGGCTGTTGATCTTTGCATCGGTTGTCGCGCTGGCATTGATTCTGGAGCGATTGTGGTCGCTGCGTCAGAGCGTGGTCGCTCCGGAAGGCATGGTCGACAAAGTGCTCGCGGAATACAAGCACGGCGGGGTTACGACCGAACTGCTCACCAAGACCGCGCGTCGGGGACCGCTCGGGCGCGTGCTCGCCGCGGGACTCGCCAATCTGAAGAGCCCGCGGCCGGTGATGAAGGAGGCGATCGAGGAGGTCGGGCATCTGGTAACGCACGACCTGGAGCGGTTCCTCACGCCGCTGGGCACGATCGCGGCCATGTCGCCGCTGCTGGGCCTGTTCGGCACGGTCGTCGGCATGATCGAGATCTTCGGCTCGCAGTCCGCCACCGGATCGAACCCGATCCAGCTCGCCCATGGCATCTCGGTCGCGCTCTACAATACGGCGTTCGGCCTGATCGTGGCGATACCGAGCATGATCTTCTATCGCTATTTCCGTGCCAAGGTCGACGGCCTGGCGCTGGAGATGGAACAGCAGGCGACCAAGCTGGTTGAGCTGGCGCACGGCGAACGCAGCTAAAGGCCGCACGGTCCAAGAGCCATGAATCTCCGCGCCGGCCGCACGAGGGAAGAGCCCGAAATCAATTTCATTCCCCTCATCGACGTGCTGCTCGTCATCCTGATCTTTCTGATGGTGACGACAACCTACCAGCGTGTCGCGGAGCTGCAGATCACGCTGCCGGAGGCCAGTGCCGACCCGATGCAGCAGCGGCCGAAGGAGATCAACGTCGGCGTCGATGTCCAGGGGCGGTACGTGATCGACAAGGACTTGTTCCAGTTCACCACCGTGGCCGTGCTCGCCGACGCGCTCAAGCGCGCCGCGGGAGACGCCAAGGACCCGGTGGTCGTCATCAATGCCGACGCGAATGCGACCCACCAATCGGTAATCCACGTGATGGAAGCCGCGCGGCAGGCGGGCCTGATCCACATCACCTTCGCAACGCAAACACCGGCCAAATGATCGACCCCGCGCGGGAAGCGGGAGCGACGCGGCGCTAGACCGTGGCCTTCTCCGACCGCCTCGTCGCCGCGTGGTACGCGCCGGGGCTCACGCCGCTGACCGCAGCACTGCTGCCGCTGTCGCTTCTCGTCGGCGCGACCATCGCACTGCGGGGGTGGGCCTATCGCCGCGGGCTGTTGCCCAGCGCTGCGCTGCCGATACCGGTGGTGGTCGTCGGCAGCATCGTCATCGGCGGGGTGGGCAAGACCCCGCTGGTGCGTTCGCTGTGCGCGGCACTGCTGCAGCTGGGCCGGCGGCCCGGCATCGTCAGCCGCGGCTACGGCGGCCGCAACCGTGCGCCGCGCGCCGTCAATCCCGGAGATAATCCCGCCCTCGTCGGCGACGAGCCCTTGCTGATCGCTGCGGACGCGCTGCCGGTCTGGATCGGGCGCGACCGCGTCGCCGCGGCGCGCGCCCTGCTCGCGGCGCATCCGGACTGCGACGTGATCGTCGCCGACGACGGACTGCAACACTACGCGCTGCGGCGTAACTTCGAGATCGCGGTGATCGACGAAGCGCGCGGCATCGGCAACGGCTGGCTGCTCCCTGCCGGCCCGCTGCGCGAGCCGCGTTCGCGCCTGGCCCGCGTTGACGCGCGGGTGCGGCTCACGACAGGGGGCCTTCCCGAGTCGCCCCGCGACCCAACCGGGCGCGACAGCGTGATGACGCACGAGCCGTTGCCGTGGCGCAACCTGGCGCGGCCGGACGCGGTGGCCGATCCGAACGCCTGGCGCGGCGGCATCGTCCACGCCGTCGCCGGCATCGGCAATCCGCAGCGCTTCTTCGATCTGCTGCGCCGGCTCGGGCTCGATCCGGTCTGTCACGCCTTCCCCGACCACCATCATTTCCAGCGTGCGGAGATCGAGTTCCCGGACGCCACGGCGATCCTGATGACCGAGAAGGATGCGGTAAAATGCGCCGCGTTCGCCGACGGGCGTTGCTGGTACCTGCCGATCCGGGCGCGCATCGAACCCGCGCTCATCGCGCGACTGGAAGGGGCAATCCGTGGACGCCAAACTGCTTGAAATTCTCGTCTGCCCGGTGACCAAGGGCCCGCTCGTCTATGATCGGCAACGGCAGGAACTGATCTCCAAGCCGGCGCGGCTCGCCTACCCGATCCGCGATGGGATTCCGGTGATGCTCGAGGAGGAGGCGCGCAGGCTCGAGCCGTCGGAATACGAGTGAGAAGCTTCGCGTGAGCTTCACCGTCCTGATTCCCGCGCGCTTCGCGTCCACGCGCCTGCCGGGCAAGCCGCTGCTCGATATCGTGGGCAAACCGATGGTGGTTCGCGTCGCCGAGCGGGCGCAGGCCAGCGGCGCGGAGCGGGTGGTCATCGCCACCGACGACGAACGCATCCGCGCGGCTGCGGTGCAGCATGGCATCGAGGCGCTGCTTACCCGCGCCAATCACGCGACCGGTAGCGATCGCCTGGCGGAGGCCGCGGTTGCGTTGCGCCTCGACGACAGGGCCATCGTCGTCAACGTGCAGGGCGACGAGCCGCTGCTCGAGCCCGCGCTCATCCGCGAGGTTGCCGACGAGTTGCGCGCGCACGCCGACGCCTCGATTGCCACCGCGTGCCACCCCATCGAGGACCCGGAAGAGGGATTCAATACCAACGTCGTCAAGGTCGTGCTCGATCACGCCGGCTATGCTCTTTACTTCAGCCGGGCGACGATTCCCTGGGCGCGTGACGCTTTCGCGGTCACGCGCGGCAAGCTGCCCCTGGGCCTGCCGCTGTACCGGCATTACGGGCTGTATGCATACCGCGTCGGTTTTTTGCGCCACTACCCGTCGCTCGCACCGGCCCAGATCGAGCACTTCGAAGCACTGGAGCAGCTGCGTGCGCTGTGGCACGGGCACCGTATCGCGGTGCACATCACCAAGGGCACCCCCGCACCGGGAGTCGACACCCAGGACGATCTCGATCGCGTGCGCGCGCTTTACGCCGCGGGCAAGGTTTGACCGCGCGGCGCAATGACGCGAGAATCCGCGCATAAGTCTTTAATCCTCTCCTCTCCACCGTTTCCGATGCGACTCATCCTGCTTGGCCCGCCGGGCGCGGGCAAGGGAACGCAGGCCCGCTACATCTGCGATGCCTATGGCATCCCGCAGATCTCGACCGGGGACATGCTGCGCGCAGCGGTGAAGGCGGGGTCCGCCCTGGGCGTGGCAGCGAACAAGGTGATCGATGCGGGCGGCCTGGTGTGCGACGACGTCATCATCGGGCTGGTGCGCGACCGGCTGTGCGCGCCCGATTGCCGCAACGGCTATCTGTTCGACGGATTTCCGCGCACGATCCCGCAGGCGGACGCGTTGCGCGAGGCCGGCGTGGCGCTCGATTACGTGCTCGAAATCGACGTTCCCGACGCGGTGATCATCGAACGCATGAGCGGGCGCCGCGTCCACGTCGCGTCGGGGCGAACGTACCACGTGCTGTACAACCCGCCGAAGGTTGCGGATCGCGACGACGTCACCGGCGAGGCATTGATTCAGCGCGAAGACGATCGGGAAGAAACGGTCAAGAAACGCCTCGCGGTCTATCATCTGCAGACCGAGCCGCTCATCGCCTACTACATGCAGTGGGCCGCCCGCGATCCGAAGGCGCCAAAATACCGCAAGGTCGACGGCACGGGTACGGTCGAGGCCACCCGAGCGGCATGTCTGGCGGCGCTCAAGGACTGACCTTAGCCGGTCTCGCCCCATGCTCAGGCGCAACGCCTTCTATGCCCAGTCCGGCGGGGTGACCGCCGTGCTCAACGCCACGGCCTGCGGCGTGATCCAGACCGCGCGCGCGCACCGGCACCGCATCGGCAAACTCTACGCCGGACGCAACGGCATCATCGGCGCGCTCACCGAGGACCTGATCGACACCAGCCGGGAGCGCGCGCGATCGATCGCCGCACTCAGGCACACGCCCGCGGGCGCATTCGGCTCCTGTCGCTACCAGCTCGCGAGTATCGACCAGGACCGCGCCCAGTACGAGCGGCTGATCGAGGTGTTCCGTGCGCACGACATCGGCTACTTCTTCTACAACGGCGGCAACGACTCCGCCGACACCTGTCTCAAGGTGTCACAGCTCTCGCAGCGCATGGGCTATCCGCTGATCGCGGTTCATGTGCCCAAGACGGTCGACAACGATCTCGCCGTGACCGACTGCTGCCCCGGCTTCGGATCGGTGGCGAAATATGTCGCCACGTCGATGCGCGAAGCGGCGTTCGATGTGGCGTCGATGGCCAAGACCTCGACCCGGGTCTTCGTGCTGGAGGTGATGGGACGCCATGCCGGGTGGATCACGGCGGCGGTCGGACTGGCCGACGACGAGCAAACGCCGATTCCGCTGGTGCTGTTGTTCCCGGAGATACGCTTCGACGAGGCAACGTTTCTCGCCCATGTCGACGCGAAAGTCAGGCGCTTCGGCTACTGCTGCATCGGCGTTTCCGAAGGCCTGCTCAATGCCGAAGGCAAACTGCTGGCCGAGGCCGGAACGCGTGACGCCTTCGGGCACGCGCAGCTGGGCGGTGTTGGCCCGCTCATTGCCATGCTCATCAAGGACCGCCTCGGGCACAAGTATCACTGGGCGGTGGCCGACTACTTGCAGCGTGCGGCGCGACATCTCGCGTCGAAGACCGACCTCGAGCAGGCCTACGCGGTGGGCGTGGCCGCGGTGGAGCTTGCGCTCGCGGGCCGGAACGCGGTGATGCCCGCCATCGTTCGCACCTCGGACAAACCCTACCGCTGGAAGATCGGGGTCGCGCCGCTGGAGCGTGTCGCCAACGTGGAAAAAAAACTGCCGCGGGATTTCATCACCATCGATGGCTTCGGTATCACGGCCAAGGCGCGCAGGTACCTCTCGCCGCTGGTCCGCGGCGAAGATTACCCGCCGTTCAAGGACGGCCTGCCGCGCTATGTGCGACTGAAGAATGTCGCCGTGCCGAAGAAGCTTGCCACCGGATTCGAGCTCTGATTCGAAAGCCGCGACGGCGGAGCGCTGGGTGTCGCGGGGCAGACTTGCGCGCAGCGAACGGTTCCAGGACCGGTGCGGCTCGACACTCCCTACCCGGCGCTGGCAAAATAGCGTGTTTTCCCGGTTCCGCGCCGCGGGTTGTGCCTGAAACCGCGCATGGCTACCAAGTCGGCCGCGGATGCCAGGGACGACCGGGCCGCTAATCGGGCTTCTTAGCCGCGCACGCGGCCCGGATAACAAGATTCTTTGCCACAGCTTTGAGGGGATGTCATGCCATACGCACTCGTCTTCGCGCTTGTCTGCGCGGTCGCCGCACTGGTGTACGGCATCTGGTCGATCAACTGGATCCTGGCCAAGCCCGCCGGCAATGAGCGGATGCAGGAAATTGCCGCCGCCGTGCAGCAAGGGGCACAGGCCTATCTCAACCGCCAGTACACGACCATCGGCATCGTCGGCATCATCCTGCTCGTGGTCATCTGGGTGTTTCTCGGCGGCGCCACCGCAGGCGGTTTCGCGATCGGTGCGGTGCTTTCGGGACTGGCGGGCTTCGTTGGCATG
Source organism: uncultured beta proteobacterium (assembly GCA_963711235.1). Lineage (GTDB taxonomy): Bacteria > Pseudomonadota > Gammaproteobacteria > Burkholderiales > Casimicrobiaceae > PALSA-1003. The sequence goes on from CAVQDI010000003.1 coordinate 237,809, forward strand.
AACGTCTCGGTTCGCGCCAACGTGCGCACAGCGGAAGCGGCACGCACCGGTCTTAACGAGGCGCTCGCCATCGCCTTCCGCGGCGGCGCAATCACCGGACTGCTGGTCGTGGGCCTCGGCTTGCTAGGCGTTACCGGCTTCTACCTGTTCCTGACCCAAGCCGGACCGTATGTACCCAACGCGAGCAAGGAAGGACTGCATACGCTGATTCAGCCGCTCGTCGGCCTTGCCTTCGGGGGCTCGCTGATTTCGATCTTCGCCCGGTTGGGCGGCGGCATCTTCACCAAGGGCGCCGATGTCGGCGCCGACTTGGTCGGCAAGGTCGAGGCCGGCATACCGGAAGACGATCCGCGCAATCCCGCGGTGATCGCCGACAACGTGGGCGACAATGTCGGCGACTGCGCCGGCATGGCGGCGGACTTGTTCGAAACCTATGCCGTGACCATTGTTGCGACCATGTTGCTCGGTGCGCTGCTGCTCAAGGATAGCGCCGTCGCCGCGGTCACGTATCCACTTGCGCTCGGCGGCTTCTCGATCCTGGCCTCGATCGTCGGCACGTTCTTCGTCAAGGCCAAGCCCGGGGGCAAGATCATGAACGCGCTCTATCGCGGACTGCTGGTCGCCGCCGTGCTCTCCGCGATTGGTTTCTGGTTCATAACCAAGGGCATGCTGGGCGGCCTGATCGCGGCGCACCCCGAGTTCACGGTCTTGAGGCTCTGGGGCGCGGGGCTGATCGGCCTGGCGCTGACGGCGGTGCTGGTCGTGATCACCGAGTACTACACGGCAACCGAATTCAAGCCCGTGCGCCACATCGCCGAGGCATCGACCACCGGGCACGCGACCAACATCATCGCCGGCCTGGGGGTGTCGATGAAGTCTACGGCGTGGCCGGTACTCTCCGTGTGCCTGGCCATCCTCGGTTCGTACTGGCTCGCGGGACTCTATGGCATCGCCATCGCAGCGACGGCCATGCTGTCGATGACCGGCATCATCGTCGCGCTCGATGCGTACGGCCCCATCACCGACAATGCGGGTGGCATCGCCGAGATGGCACAGCTGCCCGAATCGGTGCGCGCGATCACCGATCCGCTGGACGCGGTCGGCAACACGACCAAGGCGGTGACCAAGGGCTACGCGATCGGCTCGGCGGGACTCGCCGCGCTGGTCCTGTTCGCCGACTATACGCACGCGCTCGACGCGGCGAACATCAGCGTGTCGTTCGACCTGTCCGACCGCATGGTGATCATCGGACTGTTCCTGGGTGGATTGATCCCGTACCTCTTCGGCGCGATGGCGATGGAAGCCGTCGGCCGCGCCGCCGGTGCGGTGGTGGTCGAGGTGCGCCGCCAGTTCAAGGAGATCCCGGGCATCATGGCCGGGACGGCGAAACCGCAGTACGGTGTCGCGGTCGACATGCTGACCAAGGCGGCGATCAAGGAAATGATTATTCCCGTCACTGCTACCCGTGCTCGTGCCGGTCATCGTCGGGCTGGTGCTCGGGCCGACTGCGCTGGGCGGCCTCTTGATGGGCACGATCGTCACCGGCCTGTTCGTTGCGATCTCGATGACCACCGGCGGCGGCGCGTGGGACAATGCCAAGAAATACATCGAGGACGGCCACTACGGCGGCAAGGGCTCCGACGCGCACAAGGCCGCGGTGACTGGAGACACGGTGGGTGACCCGTACAAGGATACCGCCGGGCCCGCGGTCAATCCGCTGATCAAGATCATCAACATCGTCGCACTGATGATCGTGCCGCTGCTGGCGCACGTTGCGAAGTGACGGCCGCTGCGAGAACCCGCGCTTAGGCGTCGACTGGCGCGTCGCCCAGCAGGCGCAGGCTTGCGACGCGCGAGCGGAGCGCGGCTATCGCCCTCCGCCTCGTGCTAGCGCTTGCGCGCCAGCATGACGCCGTCGCCTACGGTCAGCAGGCAGGCGTCGACGCGGCGGTCGTCGCGGATCTTGGCGTTGAGCGCGCGCAGAGCGTCGGTATCGGCGTCGTGTACGTTGGGATCGGCAACGTTGCCGCTCCAGAGCACATTGTCGAGCGCGATCAATCCACCGACGCGGATCAAACCGAGGCAGGCCTCGTAGTAGCCGTCGTAGGCTGATTTGTCGGCATCGATGAAGGCGAAGTCGAACGTGCCCTGGCCATACTCGGTGCGCAGCGCCGCGAGCGTCTGCAATGCCGGCGCCAGGCGCAGTTCGATGCGATCGGCGAGCCCGGCCTGCTTCCAGTAGCGGCGCGCGATTCCGGTCCACTCCTCGTTGATATCGCAGCAGACAAGCTTGCCGCCGGGCGGAAGCGCAGCCGCGACGCAGAGCGCGCTGTAGCCGGTAAACGTCCCGATCTCGACCGCCATCTTCGCCCCGATGGTGCGCGCCAGCAGCGCGAGCAAGGCGCCCTGATCAGCGCCGATCTGCATGCCCGCCTGAGGCAGGCGTGCGGTTTCGGCACGCAGTTGCTTCTGGGTCTGCGTCTCGTGCGCCATGTCCTGGGTGACATAGCCCTCGACGGCTGGGGGAAGCAAAGAACGGCTCATGGCGCCAAGCATGCGGTGGATGGACGCGCTTGGCAACCCCGCGGCGGCGGGCAAGGCGACCCGGATTACCAACGACCTTGTTCGAACGCGCGGTTGCCACGCCTTGCGAATGCTCTTGTCAGGCGCGGGCGCGCCACCCGCACGCCAAGACGCGCCGGTTGCGTGCGGTACAATCGCTTCCGGACTCATTGCTCCAGGACGCCATGCGGCGACGTTTCTTTTTTACTGTGCTCGCCGTCGCTGCGAGCCAGGTCGCGCTGGCGCAGGACGAGGGGCCAATCACGTCGGACAAACAGGCGACATGAGCGAGAAGAGCGTCCCCGTGCAGCGACTCGTGGAGGCGTCGCGGCCCGCGTTGCGGCGGCACTTCCTGAGCCTCGACGGCGAGGACGTGCGGCTGCGCTTCGGCGTGACCATTCCGCCGGTGGCGATCGACAATTACGTCGATCGCATCGATTTCGATACGGACGCCGTATTCGGCGTCCACGATGACGAACTCGCCCTCGCGGGTGTCGCCCACGTCGCCTTCACCGGGGACCTGGCCGAACTCGGCGTATCGGTACTCACCCCGCATCGCGGCCATGGCATCGGCAGCGCACTGCTCGCGCGCGCCGCCGACCATGTGCGCAACCGTTTTGTGACGCGCCTGTTCATGCATTGTCTGGCGGAGAATGCGACGATGCTGCACATCGCGCGCAAGCTCGGCATGAAAATCTGCATCGATACCGGCGAGGCCGATGCCTTTCTCAAGCTTCCGCCCGCCGATCCGGCGTCCCTCGCCGGCGAATTTGTCCTGCAGCGCATGGCGCTGTTCGACTACGCGCTCAAGGCCCAGGCCATGCGCATGCGCGAGCTCAACGCGCCGCCGCAGCCGACCAAGGATTGACGCCGATGAACTCGCCGCAGCCGGCGCGCCACCGCATCGTCATCGTCGGCGGCGGCGCCGGTGGCTTGCCGCTGGCAGTGCGGTTGGGCGACAAGCTGGGGCGAAACCGCCGCGCCGAAATCACCCTGGTCGACCGTTTCGCCACGCACCTGTGGAAGCCTCTGCTGCACGAGGTGGCGGCCGGGCGGATGGACGCAGACGTGCACGGGGTCGATTATCTTGCGCTGGCGTATTGGCATCACTTCCGCTTCCGGCAAGGGATGGTGGCCGGCCTCGACCGGGCGAAGCACGAACTGACGCTTGATTCGGTCTTCGACGACGACGGCGTCCTCATGCTGCCACGCCGCGTGCTGCGCTATGACACGCTCGTGTTCTGCGTCGGCAGCATCAGCAACGATTTTGATGTCCCGGGGGTCGCGACGCACGCCATTTCGCTCGATACGCTCGCCGACGCGGAGCGCTTCCATCGCCGACTGCTTGCCGCCTGCGTGCGGGCGGACGCCGAGGCCGCCGCGGGGCGACCTGCCGGGGTGAACATCGTCATCATCGGCGCGGGCGCAACCGGCGTCGAACTGGCGGCAGAGATCCGACATACGACCGGCGCCCACGCGAGCTACGGCCTGGACTATCTCGACCCGGCGAAGGACATCCGGCAGACCGTCGTCGAGGCCGCGCCGCGCATCCTGCCCCAGCTATCCCAGCATGTTGCCGAGGCGGCGACAGGATTACTCGAAAAACTCGACGTCATGGTGCGTACCGGGGAGCGCGTGACGGCGGTCGACGCGCGTGGCGTGCACAGCGCGAGCGGTGCCGTGTATCCGGCGGATCTCGTCGTCTGGGCGGCGGGGATCAAGGCGCCCGATTGGCTGCGTGACCTCGACGGCCTGGAGACGTGGACGCGGCAACCAGCTGGTCGTGACCACGACGCTTGCAGACGACCCGCGATCGCGACGTGTTCGCGTTCGGCGACTGCGCCGCGTGTCCCTGGCCCGAAGCGGGGCGGGCTGGCGCGCTCGTGCCGCCGCGCGCGCAGGCGGCGCGCCAGCAGGCGCTGCTGCTGATCAAGTCCATGCAAGCACGACTGGATGGCAGGCCGCTGCCGACCTATCACTTCCACGACCTCGGCTCATTGGTCTCGCTGAGCGAGCTCTCCGCCGTCGGCAGTCTCATGGGCCGACTGGTCGGAGGCAGCCTGCTGATCCAGGGACTCATCGCGCGCTGGATGTATGCCTCGCTCTACAAGCTGCACCAAGCAATGATCCTGGGCTACGTCGGCGTCGCGCTCGACACCGTCGGCCGGTTCCTGCGGCGGCGAACCGAGCCGCGCGTCAAGTTGCATTGATCGCGGCAAGGCGCTGGCGCCAATGATCGCCAGTTTCGCCGGCGCCGTGTACTTGCGCGCCACGAGCCATTCGCTACAAGCGATCGCGTCGTTCCAGGTGTTCGGCTTGGTCGTCTTGTAGCCGGCCTTGTGCCAGTCTTCGCCGTGACTCGCCACCTCCGCGTACATGCGCGACCGCGAACACGCCGCCGCGGTTGAACCAGGGCAGGAAGGTCGGCCGGCAGAAAAGTGTCTGTGCCATGTCGTAGGTGCCGTAACACGGCCCGGGCCACGCCTGGGCGATATACTCTGGTAGCGAGAGATAAAGCGCTGCCCGCCCCGATGGCCTCCGAACTCCTGTCCGCGACCATTCTGCTCATCCTCGTCATCGATCCGTTCGGCAACGTGCCGCTGGTGGCCGCCGCCTTGGCCCCGCTGCCGGCTGAGCGCCGCGTTCGGATCGTCTTGCGCGAATGCCTGATCGCCTACGGGGTGCTGCTCGCGTTCCTGTTTGGCGGGCACGCCTTTCTCACCCTCATGCGCGTTTCCGAGACGTCGCTGTCGATCGCCGGCGGCGTCATCCTGTTCCTGATCGCGCTGCGCATGATCTTCGCCCACCCGGAGGGCGTCTTCGGCGATGTCCCCGGGGCCGAACCGTTCATCGTGCCCCTGGCGATTCCGGCGATCGCCGGGCCGTCGGCGCTGGCAACGGTCATGCTCATGGCTTCGCGCGAACCCCATCTTCTGGGGGCGTGGGCGGCGGCGCTGACCTGCGCGATGGTGGTGACCACCGCGACGCTCGTCGCTGCCGAGCGGCTGCAGCGTCTGCTCGGCGAGCGCGCCATGCGCGCGGTCGAGCGCTTGATGGGCCTCATCCTGACGGCGGTCGCGGTGGAAATGCTGTCGGCGGGGATCCGGGAGGCGGTGGCGCAGTTTCGTACGTGAGTGCCTTGCGCAACGACATCGCCGGCAGCCACACCTTCAGGGAGAGTGCATGACCGAGCAACAGCCGTCGGCGGTGCCGCTGCGCATCTGGGACCTCCCGCTGCGCATCGTGCATTGGGCGATGGTCGCGCTGCTCATTGCTCTGGTGGCAACGGCGCTAATCGGCGGCGGCGCGATCGATTGGCATATTCGCGCCGGCGAGGCGATGCTGACCCTGGTGCTCTTCCGCATTCTTTGGGGGTTCCTGGGCAGCCGCCACGCCCGGTTCGCGAGCTTCGTCCGCGGTCCCCGGGCGGTGATCGCCTACACGCGCTCGCTCCTGCGCCCGCCGCATGCCGAATTTATCGGCCACAACCCGCTCGGGGGCTGGATGGTGCTGCTGCTGCTCGTCGCGTTGCTCGTGCAGGCGTCGACGGGCCTGTTTTCCAATGACGATATCGCGACCGAGGGACCTCTGGCGCGCTTCATCAGCAAGGATCTGTCGGACGCGATCAGCAGCTTTCATCGCCGCAACGCCTGGTTCGTGGTGGCGCTCTCGGGCGTGCATGTCGCGGCGACCTTGTTCTACCTGATCCGTTTCCGGGAAAACCTCATCCGGCCAATGATCGACGGCATCAAGCACCTTCCGGGTGCGAGCGCGGATGTCGGCAACGGCAGGGCAATGTCGGCGCGCGCGCTGGCGCTGTTCGCGCTCTGCGCACTGGCGGTCTGGTTGCTGGTTACGCGGAAGTGGGGTCTATAGACGAAGGGGCGGTTCGCAACGGCAGTCGCTGGCGTTACTTGTTACGGAAATCGTCGTGGCAGTTGCCGCACGCCTTGCCGAGGTCGTTAAATGCCGGTTTGATCACGCTCATATCACCGGTACGAGCGGCTGCGACCATTTTGGACGTGGCCGCTTGCAGGTCGACCTGGTATTGCTTGAACTTCGCCGGCTCGGTCCAGATTTCGGGCTTGGCCTTGGTCGGCGCGCCCTGGTCCGAGCCGGGTATGAATCCTTCCCACGCCATGTGGGAAAGCTCCTCGAGATACGTCGCGCGCAGCAGGAATTCGTCCTTGTTGTACGGCTTCTCGCCCTTGATCATCGCGTTCATGCTGCCCGCATTCCAGCCCTGGGCCTGGAGGATGCCCTGGCGGAACTTGATGGCCCGGTCGGGCTTGATGTCCTGAGCCCACGTCATGACCACACCACCGGCCAGCAGCATCGTGAAAAACACCCACAGGGATCGTCGCATGCTCATTCCTCTCGGCGTGAGTCGATTGCAATTCGCTCGCCGGCCGTTGCGATCCGACGGCCCGTGCCCCTGGACCGCACGGTTGCCGCAAGGGCAAGATCGGCATGTTAACAGCGGGCCGGGCGCGCCTATTCCCGCACCGAGCTTCATGCGGGAACCAGCCAGTCGCCCTCACGCCGCGCGGCGCGCGCCTTCTCCAGCGCGCTGACCAGCCACTCGGCGAGGTCGGACGGCGCGAGCCGGAAGTAGAGGGCGTTGAAATCGCGATAGATACCCACGCGCTCGACGTACGCGGCCATTTGGTCGAGCGGCAGGCGGCGGCGATCGAGCAGGGCGAAGCTCAAGATGGCCTTGAGCGCGTGTCGCGCCGTGCGCAGCGAATCGGCCTCGAACGCCGCGGTGCGGGCGAAGGCATGCTCGAGCGCAGCGCCGACGTCGGCAAACGGCGCGCCATGGCCGGGGATCACGACACGGGCGTCGAGGGCGGCGATCATCTGCAGCGTGTCGCGGGTCGCGGGCAGCGCCCGCGGGTCGATCTCGGGTGGCATGACCAGGCCGAAGCCGTTGGCCCACAGCGCGTCTCCGGAGACCAGGATGCGGTGCTCGGGATTGAAGAACACGAGTGCGCCCATGGCGTGTCCCGGCGCGGAGAGCGCGCGCCATTCGAGATCGCCCCACACGTGCGTCTCGCCGGCGCGTATCACCTCGTCATAGGCGAATCGCTCAGCGCTCTGATCGGCGTAGGCCAACAGCAGCGTGTGCTCATCCCAGGCATCGATGAGCGGCGCCTCGGCTTCCGGCAGCGCGATCGTACAACGGTAACGCGCCTGGATCGCCGCGTTGCCGCCCATGTGATCGCTGTGGCAATGCGTGTTGACGAGCCGGGCCAGCGGCTCCCCGTGCACGCCCTGGGGTGTTTCCAGCAGCGCGAGCGTCAGCGGCGCGTGGCGGCTGTACCCCGAGTCGATCAGCACGTGGCCGGCGCGGCTTTTGAGCAGGACGTTGTTCGACGACAGCCAGTCGCGCACGAACACGTGCATCTGCGGCGGAAGCGTTGGCGCGGCAGCGGACACGGGGCGCCCGTCGTCGCCTAGGACAGCTGCCCGAGAAACTCGCGCACCAGCGCCACGCGCTCGTCGAGACTCGGCGCGGGGCGCTCGATGCGCACGCGATCCTGCCCGGCAAAGCGAAGGCGCTGGTCGTCGCGAATGAGCGCGATCAGCCGTGCCGGATCGAAATCGGGCCTGGGGCCGAACTGCAGCTGGGTGCGCTCAGGCCCCGAGTCGACGCGAATGACGCCCAGGCGTTCGCCGACGATGCGCAGCCGATGGCAGGCCAGAAGTGCCTGCGTCGGCGCCGGCGGCAGCCCGAAGCGATCGATCAGTTCCTCCTGCATGGCGGTTAGCTCGGCCTCGGTCTCGCAATTGGCCAGCCGCTTGTAGAGCACCAGCCGCTCATGCACGTCGCTGCAGTAGGTCTCCGGCAGCAGCGCCGGCACATGCAGATTGATCTCGGTCGTGACGCCGAGCGGCTCGGTAAGGTCCGCTTCGCGACCGGCCTTGAGCGCATCGACCGCGGACTTGAGCATATCGACGTAGAGTTGAAAACCGATCTGCTGCATTTCACCGGACTGCTCTTCGCCAAGAACCTCGCCCGCGCCGCGGATCTCGAGGTCGTGCATGGCCAGATAAAACCCCGAACCCAGCTCTTCCATGAGCTGGATCGCTTCCAGCCGCTTCTTTGCCTGCACCGACAGCGCTTCCTCGGGCGGGGTCAGCAGATAAGCGTATGCCTGGTGGTGCGAGCGGCCGACGCGTCCGCGCAGCTGATGCAGCTGCGCGAGGCCAAAGCGATCGGCGCGATCGATGATGATCGTGTTGGCGGTCGGCACGTCGAGCCCGCTCTCGATGATCGTCGAGCACAGGAGCAGGTTGCAACGCTGTTGGTAGAAGTCGCGCATGACGTGCTCGAGCTCGCGCTCGGCCATCTGTCCGTGCGCGATGGCGAGCCTGGCCTCGGGGACGAGGGCGCGCAGCTTCGCCGCCTTGGTCTCGATGGTGGCGATTTCGTTGTACAGGTAGTAGATCTGGCCGCCGCGCTTGAGTTCGCGCAGCACGGCTTCGCGCACGACGCCCGGTGCATAAGGGGCGACGAAGGTCTTGATGGCGAGTCGGCGCTCGGGCGCCGTCGCGATGACGGAGAAATCGCGCAAGCCCTCGAGCGACAGCGCCAGCGTGCGCGGGATTGGCGTGGCGGTGAGCGTCAGCACGTCGACCTCGGCCCGCAGCCGCTTCAGCTGTTCCTTGTGGCGCACGCCGAAGCGGTGCTCCTCGTCGATGATGACCAGGCCCAGGCGCTTGAAGCGGACGTCGGACTGGATCAGCCGGTGGGTGCCGATGACCAGATCGATGCGGCCCTCGGCGAGGCCGTCGAGCACCGCCTTGACCTCCTTGCCGGTGCGGAAGCGCGACAACTCGGCAAGCTTCACCGGCAGCTTGGCGAAACGATCGGAGAAGGTCTCAAAATGCTGCTCGGCCAACAGCGTGGTCGGCACCAGCAGCGCGACCTGCTGGCCGTCGGCAAGGGCGATGAACGCCGCGCGCAGCGCGACCTCGGTTTTGCCGAAGCCGACGTCGCCGCAGACGAGGCGGTCCATCGGCTTGCCGGTGACGAGGTCCTTGATCACGGCCTCGATCGCGCCCGCCTGGTCGGGCGTCTCCTCGAACGGGAACCCTGCGGCGAAAGCCTCGTAGTCGTGCAGGTCAAAGCGGAACGCGTGTCCCTCGCGCGCGGCGCGCTGGGCGTAGAGGTTGAGAAGCTCGGCCGCGGTGTCGTGCGCGCGCTGCGCGGCCCTGCGCTTCGCCTTGTCCCATTGCCCGCTGCCGAGCTCGTGCAACGGCGCCGCCTCCGGCGCCGCGCCACTGTAGCGGCTGATGACGTGCAGGCTCGCGACCGGGACGTAGAGCTTGGCGTCGCCGGCGTAGAGCAGATGCAGAAACTCGTTCGGTCCGTCTCCCAGATCGAGCGTGACCAGGCCGAGGTAGCGTCCGATACCGTGCTGCTCATGCACCACCGGATCGCCAATGCGCACCTCGGACAGGTCGCGCAGCATGGTCTCGGGATTGGTACGGCGCGCGTCGCGCCGGCTCGGGCTGCGAGCGACGTCGGCGTAGAGCTCGGCTTCGGTGACCAGAGCGACGCCGCCTTCGGGCCACGCGAATCCTGCGTGCGCCGGGCCGACTGCAAGCGCCGGGCTCACGTCCCCGCGCACGAATTCCGCCCAGTCGGCGACCACGGCCGGCTTGAAGCCGTATTCGGTAAAGTACTGCTGCATCGTTTCGCGGCGGCCGAGGCCGTCGGCGACGATCAACACGCGCTCACGGGTTGCGGTTGCAAAGCGCTTGAGCGCATGCAACGGATCGCCGGCGCGGCGATCGACCTGCAGCGGCGGCAACACTTCGGTCGAGGCGCGGCGCGATCCCTCGCCCTCAAGGGTCGAGGAGCGCGCGCCGAGTTCGATGCGCGCGTACGGCTTGAGGCTGCCGTTGAACTCGTCGACCGGCAGGAACAGCTCGTGCGGCGGTAAGAGCGGGCGCTCCGGATCGCCGCGCAGCATCCGATAGCGCGACTCGGTGTCCTGCCAGAAGCGCTCGATCGCCGTCCCGACTTCGCCGTGAATGCACAGGGTGGCGTTGGCGGGGATGTAATCGGCCAGGTTCGCGGTCGCATCGAAGAACAGGGGCAGGTAGTATTCGATGCCACCCGGCGTGAGGCCGTTGCTGATGTCGCGGTAGAGCGCCGATTTCAACGGGTCGCCCTCGAACACCTCGCGGAAGCGGCCGCGGAAGCGGGTGCGCGCGGTGTCATCCTGGGGAAATTCGCGCGCGGGAAGCAAGCGCACGTTGGGCACCGGATAGAGCGTGCGCTGGCTGTCGACATCGAAGCTCTTGATCGCCTCGATCTCGTCGTCGAACAGGTCGATGCGGTAGGGCAGGGCGCTGCCCATGGGAAACAGGTCGATCAGCCCGCCGCGCACGCTGTATTCGCCCGCCGCGACCACCTGCGTAACGTGCTGGTAGCCGCCGAGCGAGAGCTGCGCGCGCAGCGCCTCGACGTCGAGCTTCTCGCCCTGGGTGAGAAAGAAGGTGAATGCCGCCAGATACGACGGCGGCGCGAGCCGGTACAGGGCCGTCGTCGCGGCGACAAGCAGCACGTCGCACTCACCTCGCGAGGCGTGATACAGGGCCGCGAGCCGCTCGGACACGAGGTCCTGGTGCGGCGAAAAATGATCGTAGGGCAGCGTCTCCCAGTCGGGGAGCGTCGCCACGCGCAACGCCGGCGCGAACCAGGCGATCTCCTCGGCCAGACGCTGCACGGCGAGCGCCTCGGCACAGACGACGGCGACAAACTCGCCCCGCTCGGAGGCGGAAGTCGCGAATTGGGCAAGCGCGAGCGCATCCGATGAGCCGGCGAGCGGCGGCGCGAGCACCTTCCTCCCGGTCGCGGGCGGAGCGGGCAGCAGGCGTGGCAGCGACCCGGCTGCTATGCCGAGAGGCGACGACACATTGAGCGGCAAATTCAGGGCCGAGGCCGGCGAGAGTAAATCGGTCTGACTGCGAATTATACGTTGCGTTCGCCACTGCCCGTCCGCACCGGCGCGCGCGGGTCTACACGATGGAAAGCGTCATATTGACGGATCGCGGCGACGCCGTTACCGTGCTCATTGCGCGGCCGCGTGCAGGCAGGCAGTTGTCAAAACGTGGCATGCGCTCGTCCTTCGATGCCGATACCTTCCGCGGCTTGGTCCGCGCCGATTCAAGGCGTTTGCCCGGTGCTCGCCACGCCGTTTGACGCAGGCGGGGCGCCCGACGCGCTCGCGCTGGCGCGGATCGTGGAATTTGCCCTAGCTGCCGGGGCCGATGCGGTGGTGTATCCAGGCGTGGCCAGCGAGGTCGAGCAACTCAGCGCGGAGGAGCGTGACGGGTTGCTCGACGTCGTCGCCGCAACCGTGGATGGGCGCCTGCCGATCGTCGTCGGCGCGAGCGCGGGCGACGCGCAGACGAGCGCGCGCCATATGCACAAGGCGAGAATGCTTGGCGCCGCGGCGGCCATGGTCATGGCGCCTGCCTCGCTTGCCGGCGACGCAGCGGCGCTGCTCGACCATTATCGACAGCTCGGCGCCGCCTCCGAGGTAGCGATCATGCTGCAAAATGCGCCGCCGCCGGCGGGAGGAGGCTTCGACATGGCCGCCGTGGCGCAGGTGGTCGCCACGGTGCCGTCGGTGCGTTATGTCAAGGAGGAGACGATGCCCTGCGGACAGCGGATTTCGGCGCTCCTTGCGCGCGGCGAACTCGCCAAGGCGCCGCATTTCATCGGCGTCCTTGGCGGCGCCGGCGCGCGCTACCTGCTCGACGAACTCTCTCGCGGCGCAATCGGTACGATGCCGGCCTGCGAGCTGACCGACGTGCACGTGCGCATGGTCAGGGCGTGGCGTGACGGCGACCGTGCGCAGGCACGCGCCCTCTATAACCGCTCGCTGCCGTTGCTCAACTTCCAGGCGGTGTTCCGCTGGGCGGCAACCAAGGAGGTGCTCAAGCGCCGTGGCGTGATCGAATGCGCCCGGGTGCGGGCTCCCGGCCCGCGGCTCGATGCGCAGGATCAAGCGGAGCTCGATGTCATGCTGCAGGAAATAGCCGACCTGTTGCTTGCCTCAATGCCGCTTGCGGCGAGCGGAGTAAGACCATGAAGCGAATGCTCGCTGCGGCACTCTTCGCGCTTGCGTTCGCGCTCGTTCCCGTGGCCTCGGCGCAGGTCGTAACGCTCGACTTCCCCTGCTGGCAGGCCGAAGAGCCGGGGTTTGCCGAGTGGTGGAAAGGCCTGATTGCCGATTACGAGGGCAAGCATCCCGGTGTCAAGATCAAGCTCTATTCGCTTCCGTTCGCCAGCTACGTGAACCAGCTCACGGTGCGCTTTGCGGGCGACAATCCGCCCGATATCCTCCTTTTGCCGACGCGCAACTTCGCCAGCTTCGCCGGCCAAGGCTGGCTTGAGCCGCTCGACACCGAGCTCAAGGCGTCCGACATTCCGGGCCACTGGTCGAAGCTGCAAAGCGAGATGGGCTGGAACGGCAAGACCTACGGCGTCTTGCTCCTGCCGTACGGCAATCTGCTCTATTACAACGAGCGGATGCTGCACGATGCCGACGTCAAGGTGCCGACGACGCCGACCGAGTGGCTCGAGGCGATGGCGAAGACGACCCATCGCGACCAGGGCGTCTTCGGCCTGGTGACGACGACGGCGGAACATCCGAACATGTTCATCGACGCGGCGACCTGGGTGCTCGGTGAGAAGCAGGACTGGCTCAAGGGCGACAAGTACAGCTTTACCGATCCGGGAGTGATCGCGGCGATGGAGCAGTTCCGCAAGTCGCTCTCCTACGCGCCGCCGGGAACGAGCTCGACAGTGGCGCGGCAACTGTTCATCGAGGGCAAGGCGGCGTTCCTGCGCGACGGCCCGTGGGTATGGGCGACGCTGCAGAAGGCGAAACCGGAGATCCGGGCGTCGCTCAGGATGGCACCCTTGCCGTTTCCGGTGGTCACCGGCGGCGCCAGCAACGGCTTGCACATACCCGCCCGGCTCGATGCGCGGAAGAAGAAACTGGTGTGGGAATTCATTCTGCTCGCGGCGTCGCCGGCATGGCAGGAGAAGTACGTGCAGCTCACCGGTTCCCCGGCCGGCCGGGTCGGTATGATCAGCCCCGCCCAGGCGAAGGCCGATCCGCACCTCGCCGCGATAATCCAGGCGGCGGAGGAAGCCCGGAACCTGTTTCCGCAGCAGGCGACGCTGCGCGAGAATTTCAACGAATTTGCCACGCTTTTCAGCCGCGCCGTCGTGCGCATGCAAGCCTCTTCGGAACCGACCGCAACCATTCTTGCCAATCTGCAGAAAGAGCTCGTCGCAGCCATTCCGCTGCCATGATCGGCCGCTCGCGCTGGGTGGGTTACGCGCTGCTCCTGCCAGCGATCTTCGCGGTCGGATTCCTGGTCGCCTATCCGTTGTATCTGGTCGTCGCGACCAGCCTGCGCCAGGGCAAATCGCTCAACGTGCTGCGCCTCTCGGCGTTGCCCCTGGGGGTGGGCAATTACCGCATCGTGCTCGCCAGTGATGCGACCTGGCACAGCGTTTGGATTACCCTGGTCTATCTGCTCGGCACGATCGGGCCGGCGTTTGCAATCGGGCTCGTCACGGCGCTTCTGCTCAACCGCGCCTTTCCCGGGCGGCGCTGGCTGCGCAGCTTCATCCTGCTGCCCTGGGCCGTCCCGGGGGTGATCGTCAGCATCGTGTTCCTCTGGCTGCTCGACGGCTCGTTTGGCGTCGTCAACGCGCTGTTGCGCGACGCTGGATGGCTTACGACCGACCTGGCGTGGTTCGCGACCGACGAGACCGCTCTCGCGGCGGTGATCGTGGCAACGATCTGGAAGGCCTATCCCTTCTTCACCCTGACGCTTCTCGCGGCGCTGCAGGCGATACCGGCGAGCCTGTACGAGGCGGCGCAGGTCGACGGCGCAGGCGCCTGGCAGCGCTTTCGTTTCGTCACCTGGCCAGGATTGCGCGCGGCCGCCAGCCTGGCTGTGATCCTGAACACGCTCTGGGCGCTGCGCGAGTTCGACATCATCTACCTCACCACCGGAGGCGGCCCGGACCGTGCCACGGAGACACTGGCCGTGCGCATCTACCAGGAAGCGTTCGCGTTCTTCCGCCTGGGCACCGCCTCGACACTGGGTGTACTGACGATGGCCCTGGCGGCCTTGCTGGTACTGGCCTCGCTGCGACCGCTGCGACGGGAGTATTTCTGATGCCTGGTGCTCGCCGCGCCTTGCTTGCGTTGGCTGCGGCAGCCGTTGCCGCGCTTGCGCTGTTTCCGGTTTACTGGATGCTGCTCACGGCGCTCCTGCCGGGCGAGCTTACCCGTTCGCGCGCGCCGCTGCTGCTGCCGCAATGGCCGGCGCTAAGCCTCGATGCCTTCGCCGCGGCGCTCGCCCGCAAACCGGTGCTGACCTGGCTCGGCAACAGCATCGCCGTCACCGCGGGCGCAACGCTGCTGAGCTTGGTCATCGCAACCCTCGCCGGCTACAGCCTGTCGCGCTTCAGGAGTCGCGCGCAGCAGGCAGCGGGCTTCGCGCTGCTCGTGTCCAAGATGCTGCCGTCGAGCCTGATCGTCATCCCGTTCTTCATCGCCTTCTCGACCTTCGGGCTTATCGACAGCCGCAGCGGACTGATACTTGCCAACGCCGCCGTGGGCGTGCCGTTCGCGACCTGGCTCATCAAGGGCTTCTTCGACAGCATTCCGCGCGAGATCGAGCTTGCGGCGATGCTCGACGGCTGCAACGGCTGGCAGGCGGTTTGGTACGTGGTGCTGCCGCTGGCGCGGCCGGGCCTGGCGGCCTGCGCGATGTACCTGGCGATAGTGACCTGGTCGGACTTCGTCTTCGCGCGGACGCTGGTGAGCAATCCCGACCTGTGGATGCTCACCGTCGGCATGCAATCGTTTCTCGGCGAGTATCTGGTCGACTGGTCGAGCCTCATGGCGGTAGGCACGCTGTCGCTGGCACCGGTGTGGGTGCTCTTCATTCTGCTCGAGCCGTTCCTGGTGAGCGGCATGACGCAGGGCGCGGTCGCAAACTGACCCTTCCGTGCCCGTCGCCATCCGCTCGGTTGAGCCCATCGTCGTCGCGATCCCGCGCGAGGTGCCGTATCTTGGGCCGCTCTCCGGGGATGAGCGCGTCAACGAGCGGGGCTACTTCGTGCGCGCAGGCAACCGCACGATCTATCCAAGCGTCGATCGCTCGGTGCTCGTCCGGATCGACGCCAGCGACGGGACCGTTGGCTGGGGTGAGACCTATGGCATCGTCGCGCCGCAGGCGGTGGTGGCGATCATCGCTGACGTCCTCGCGCCGATCCTCGTCGGGCGCGCGCCCACCGATCTGCCCGCGCTTTGGGAAGAGCTCTACGCCTTGATGCGCGTGCGCGGGCATTGGAGCGGCTTCTTCACCGATGCGCTGGCCGCGATCGACATCGCGCTCTGGGACCTGGCCGGCAAGCAGGCGGCCTGCCCGGTCTGGGAACTCCTCGGCGGCAGGCGCCGGGAACGAATTGCCGCGTATGCGTCGGGCTTGCCACGCGCGGCGCTGGCGGACCGCGTGGCGCTGGCACAGGAGCTGGTGGCGCAGGGTTTCCGCGGCATCAAGTTCGCGGCGGCAACGGCGCACGAGGGCGTGATCGAGGAGGCACGTGCGCTGCGCGAGGCGCTGGGCAACGATGTCGACCTCATGATCGACCTGCATTGGCGCTACACGCCCCCCGAGGCCATTGCCCTGATCGAGGCGCTCGAGCCTTGGCAACCCTATTTTGTCGAGGCGCCCTGTGCCCCGGAAGACGCCGATGGCGAGGCCGAGATCGCCGCGCAGGTCGGAGTGCCGATCGCCGGGGGGGAAGAATGGAGCACGATCTACCAGGTGCGGTCGCGGCTGGCGCATCGCTGCGTGAGCGTGGTCCAGCCCGAGGCCGCCCACACCGGGCTGTCGCAATTCGTGGCCATCGCGCGGCTCGCGGCCGAATACGCAGTCCGCGTCGTTCCGCATGCGACCATCGGCGTGGGAATTTTCCACGCCGCGAGCCTGCACGTCGCCGCGACGCTTCCCGACGTTCCGTACCATGAGCATCAGCACTCGGTCTTCGACGCCAATCTGCGCTTTGTGCGCACGCGCATGCGCTGCGCCGCCGGCTATTTCGAGCTGCCCGAGGGCCCCGGCCTCGGGATCGAGCCGGCGGCCGAACTTTGGGCGCACGTGGTGCAGCCCTGACCCCGGGGCGCAGCGTGCACTTGAACGCGAGGACGCCGACCCCATTTCGCAGTCATGTCGGGAGCCCTCCCGGCAGGGATGATATGATACGTACTCCAGCGCGCGAGCAATCGAATCATGCTCGCCGCAGAACCGCTTACTGGGGGCGACCTGGTTTCGACGGGGACTGCGAAGCAGCGCGGGGCATGCCAAGGTGCAGAACCTTGTGAATCCTCTGCAATCGCAAACTTAACTGCGAACGACGAAACATACGCTCTGGCGGCTTAATCCCGCCGGACCTCGCACCGGGCGGCGCTCAGCTCGGGTGATCAGCCGGTAACGGCGAAATCACGGCGAGGACATTTCGAGCGATCGCGTGCGCCCGGGTCACTTGGGCGCCACGCTAAATCTAGGTGACTGGCATCGGCGTCGCCTGTCCGTCAGTGGCGCCGGAGCGAAAGCACAATGACGAGGCTAAGCATGTAGTCCTGCATGTGTAGCGTTTTCGGACGCGGGTTCGATTAGCAAATGGTCGCCTCTGCCCGCAAGGGCAGAGTGACAACGGGGCTCACATCGGCGAACCCTGCAACCGTACGGCGGGAATGCTGCCGACGGAATGGCAACGCCGAGGGGTAGGAAGAGGGCAAACCTCAGGCCTGCCCTGTAGAGACTCATAGGCCGGCTGACCGCGCCAGACGCGCGGCGAGCCGACACTAGGATTCGTCGCAACAATGGACGGATAACACGCCCCGCATCCTGTACGCAGGATGAAGGCATAGTCCGGCCCGTCTCGAAAGAGATGGATCAGCTGTCCCGCCGCCTCCACCATCACACGCCGCCCGCGCGATCGGGCGGCGTTTTTTTTGTGTGCCGAGCATGTTTGACAGCTTGGAGGTGCAAATCCTCTGCCCAACCTGATGGTGGTGAAGGGCTAGCGAAGCGCAAGGGCGCTACCGCGAGGTAGGGTCTGAAGGCAGCGTGGAGCAAAGTCACGACCCGACGAACAGAAACCAGATAGGAGGCCTACCTGCCTGGACGAGCGAGCATATGATCGCGAAGTCCATAGCCATCAAGAGGCGGGGTGGTAGATCTGGCGGGTGTGTGGTGAAGGCGGTCAAGCTTACCTCGGGAGATCTGCAGTGCTGTCCGGAAGTTGGGACTGAGGGTGCCGCAAGGCACGCTGAACGCGATGCAGAAGTCAGCAGAAGGCGAAGTAGGCAAGAGGCAGGCAAGGCTAGTGAGGCACTCCGGAACCGAAAGGTGGAGAAAACAGATAGGCCGCGCCGTAACGTCTCGAACCGAAGGCCTGAACGGTGCCCGCGAGGGCTTGAAAGGCAAGGCGAGTAGGACGCGTTTCTCATGGGCGACAAGCGGCAGAAAACCCAGGTAGGACTGGCCTTGGTTAGCGAGTCGAAGGGTGAAGCCCGGAAGCTCACCGGTCGAGGGACCGAATCGCCCACGGCGGAGCATGGACTCGAAAGCCTGGCGGAAGGGCAGTTAATGGAGCAGGTGTGCAAGCGCGAGAATCTGAAGCGCGCGCTGGCACGGGTCAAGCGCAACAAGGGTAGTGCGGGAGTGGACCGAATGACGGTTGCAGAACTCTCAGGCTACCTAAAAGTGCATTGGCCAGAGATTCGCGGAAAGCTGCTTGCGGGGCGGTATCAACCGCAACCGGTCAGGCGCGTCGAGATCGACAAGCCGGGGGGAACGGACAAGCGAAAGCTTGGCATTCCCTGTGTGCTCGACCGATTCATTCAACAAGCGATGCTGCAAGTGTTGGAGCCGATCTTTGAGCCGACGTTCTCGGCAGTGAGTTACGGGTTCCGCCCGGGGCGCTCGGCGCATCAGGCCGTAGCGCTGGCGCAAAGCTATATCGCCGAAGGCTATCTGTGGGTGGTGGATCTTGATTTGGAGAAATTCTTTGACCGAGTCAACCACGACATACTGCTAAGCCGGGTGGCGAAGAAGGTGAGCGACAAGCGGATACTGGGGCTCATTCGCCGGTATCTGCAGGCGGGCGTAATGGGTCAAGGAGTGGTAGAAGCAACGCCCGAAGGCACCCCGCAAGGGGGTCCGCTTTCGCCGCTGCTGTCCAATATTCTGCTCACCGACTTGGATCGAGAGCTAGAGCGCCGGGGCCACTGCTTCGTGCGCTACGCCGATGACGCTAACATTTACGTCAAAAGCGAGCAGGCGGGGCAGCGCGTGAAGGCAAGTATCACGCGGTTTCTGGCAACCCGCCTGAAGCTCAAGGTCAATGAGGCGAAGAGCGCAGTGGCTCAACCCTGGCAGCGGAAGTTTTTGGGCTTTAGCTTCACCCGGACGCCCAAACCACGACGCAGAATTGCGCCGCAGGCGGTGGTCCGGTTCAAGCAACGGGCTCGGGAACTGACGTCTCGCAGTCAAGGTAGGGCTCTAAGTGAAGTGATCGACCGCTTGGCCGTGTATGTGCGGGGGTGGCGAGGCTATTTCGGATTCTGCGAAACACCTTCGGTGCTACGCGATCTGGACCAGTGGCTCCGCCGCCGGCTGCGCAGTTTGGTGTGGAAGCAATGGAAGCGCGGGCGTCGGCGCTACGCCGAACTCATCCGGCGTGGGGTGCCTCACGATCTGGCGGCACAAACTGCTGGCAGCTCGCACGGCCCTTGGCGCCTCGCCGTGAGTCCCGCTCTGCACATCGCCTTGCCCGCAGCGTACTTCACCGTCCTCGGACTCCCGAGCCTCCATGGTTCCCCACCCGCTTAACCTGCCGAACCGCCGTGTACGGACCCGTACGCCCGGTGGTGTGGGAGGGGTCGCGCCGTGAGGCGCGCCCCTATCCCGATTGCCGGATGCGCCGGCCTGCGGTCGCAGCGTCGGAACGGGTCCTACGCTCCGGTAACGATCTCCTACAGGGAAAATAGGCGGCGTCCGATTGACCTGAAGAGCCACCGGGTCGGATCATCAATGCACGCACGAACGCCGAAGTTGGCGCGCGATCCGCGGGGTGGATTCGCCGCCACCCGCGCCGTGCACATTATTGGAGAAAACGATGCACAAGCCGAGCCATTCGCGTCATCCGTTCCGGTGGCAGCCGCTCGCCGGAGCCTTGGGCGCGATATTCCTGAGCAGTGGCGTTGCCCTGGCTGCCGAGGTCAACGTGTCGCTATCGGGCGCCCAGGAAGTGCCCGCGGTCCAGACCATGGCTTCCGGGTCCGGCGCCTTCACCATCAATCCCGACAAGACGGTCAGCGGGCATATCACGACCAAGGGCATCACCGCGGTCGCGGCGCATATTCACGCCGGCGCCATGGGCAAGAATGGCCCGGTCGCGGTGCCGTTGGCCAGGGGTGGCGCCGACGAATGGACGGTGCCGGCAGGTGCCAAACTGAACGATGCGCAGTACGCGGACTTTCAGAAGGGCGACCTGTACGTCAACGTGCACAGTGCCGCGCATCCGGACGGTGAGATTCGCGCCCAGCTGAAACCGTAGCGCTCCGCGCGTCCCTACCCGGACAGGTGCCATGAAGTCGATCCTCGATCCGACGTTTCAATACACGCCGAGCGTCGAGACCGATGTCAGAAAGACCTTTGCGCGCATTCGGCGCGAGTTGCGCGAACAGGGCACGAAGGCGGGCGTCGACACACCGAGCCGCAGCAATGTCCTGGCGCGCGCGCGCCGGGAACCGCTTCCCGCGAGCGCGCGCTGAAGGCGCCGCGGTAAACCGCATAGCGAGTGGCCCGCCGGCGGTCGAG
>CAVQDI010000004.1:0-319277 GCA_963711235.1 uncultured beta proteobacterium
GATTGACCAAGCGCAGCGCATTTGAAACACTGGCGCGCGCGGCCGAGGGCCGCGGGTCCGGCTGCCTGGCGCGACGCTGCGCTGCGATCCGCCGTTGAGGGAGAAGCCGTGGAGACGCTCTCATTCATGCTGCACAACCTGCCCGCGATCGGCGAGCGGACGGTCGAGCATCTGTCGATCGTGAGCGTCGCCGTGGGCATCGCGATCGTCACGGGAGTTCCTCTTGGCATCGCGATCACGCAGAGCCAGCGCGTCGCCGACACGGTCCTCTATCTCGGCTCGATCGTGATGACGATCCCGTCGATCGCGCTGTTCGGTGTGCTGATCCCGATCCTGTCGAAGATCGGACACGGGATCGGTTGGCTGCCAGCGGTCATCGCGGCCATGCTCTACGCGCAGCTGCCAATCGTCCGCAACACGTACACGGCGATCCGCAACGTCGATCCGGCGCTGCGCTCGGCGGCGACGGGCATGGGCATGTCGACGCTGCAGCGCCTGGCGCGGGTCGAGATCCCGCTTGCGCTGCCGCTGATCATCGCCGGCGTCCGGATCGCGGTGGTCATCAACATCGGCGTCACGGCGATCGCCGCGTACATCGGCGCCGGCGGCCTGGGCACGTTCATCAGCCGCGGCATCTCGCAGTCCGATATCCGCCAGCTCATCACCGGCGCGCTGGCGCTGGGGCTCTTGGCGATCGTCGCCGACTATTCGCTGTTGTGGCTGCAGAAGCGCACCACGCCGAAGGGGCTCGCGCCGCGCGCCGACCGACCGTGATTCGTCTCGAGTCGCTGACCAAGACCTACGCGTCGCCGCAAGGCACGGTGACGGCGGTCGATCGGGTGAGCCTGGAAGTGCGCGAGGGCGAGACCTGCGTGCTGGTCGGACCATCGGGCTGCGGCAAGACGACGACGCTGCGGATGATCAACCGACTGGTCGCGCCGACGTCGGGGAAGGTGTTTCTCGCCGGCCGCGACACCGAGGCCGCCGACCCGGTCGAATTGCGCCGCGGCATCGGCTACGTGATCCAGCAGATTGGACTGTTTCCGAACATGACGGTCGCCGAGAACATCGGCGTCGTGCCGCGGCTGCTGGGCTGGCCCGAGGTGCGGCGGCAGGAGCGGGCCGACGAACTGCTCGCGCTGCTCGCGCTGCCGCCGGCACAGTTCGCCCATCGCTATCCCCACGAACTGTCGGGCGGGCAGGCGCAGCGGGTCGGCGTCGCGCGGGCGCTCGCCGTCGACCCGCCGGTGCTGCTCATGGACGAGCCGTTCGCGGCGCTCGACCCGGTGAACCGCGAGGCGATCCAGGACGAATTCCTGCGCATGCAGCGCAAGCTGCGCAAGACGATTCTGTTCATAAGCCACGACATCGACGAGGCGGTCAAGATGGCGGACCGGATCGCGATCTTCCACTCGGGACGCCTGGTGCAGTTCGCCGCGCCCGACCAGATGCTTGCGCATCCCGCCGATGCGTTCGTCGCGGGATTCGTCGGCAGCGACCGCACGCTCAAGCGCCTGCGGTTGATTCGCGCCGGCGAAGTCATGACGGCGGCGGTCCCCGGAGATCCGGGGCGCAACGCACCCGCTGTTTCGCCCGACGACGACCTGCGCCGCGTCGCAGCGCTCTTCCTCGAGCACGGCGTCGAATCGCTACGCTGCGTCGACGCGCTCGGCAATCTGCTCGGCCGCGTCACGCGCGAGGCGGTCGCCGCCCGCCTCGGCCGCAAGGACGCTTGAGATGAGCGCGGCTGTCATCGCGACCCGCTCGCGGATGCCCTACCTCGTGCTCGCCGGGATCGCGCTCGCGATCGCCGCGGGGCTCTGGGCGAGCGGGCTCGGTGCCGACATCCTGCGCTACCGAAAGGACATCGTCTACCTCACCAGGCAGCATCTGCTGCTCGTCGCCGTTTCGGGCTCGGCCGCGATCGTCTTCGGCGTCGCGACGGGCATCTGGCTGTCGCGACCGTGGATGGCGCGCTGGGCGGAAGGCGCGATCCAGGCGGTCAACATGGTGACGGCGATCCCTACGCTCGGGAAACTCGCGTTGATGATGAGCCTGCTCGGCATCGGCGCGCTGCCCGCGATCGTCGGACTGTGGCTTGCCACGCTGCTGCCGATCATCCGCAATACGTACGAGGGCATCCGCGCGGTGCCGGAGCATTTTGTCGATGCGGCGCGCGGCATGGGCATGGGGCCGTCGGCCATCCTGCGACATGTCGAGCTGCCGAACGCGCTGTTCGTGATCTTCGCCGGCGTGCGCACCGCGATGGCGGTCAACGTCGGCACCGCGCCGATCGCGTTCCTGATCGGCGGCGGCGGGCTTGGCGAGTTGATCTTCACCGGCATCGACTTGCAGGAGCACGGGATGATGCTGGCCGGCGCGATCCCCACCGCGCTGCTCGCCGTCGCCGTGGATTTTTTGTTCGGGCAGGCGCAGTATTGGCTCGTCCCGAGAGGAGTCAACCCGCTGCGCAACGCTTGAACGGCGATCCGGAGGAGGAAGAGCATATGAAACACACATGGGGCCGGCTTATGGCTGGCGCGGCGCTCGCGGTCCTGTGCTGGGGCGGCGCCGCCGCGCAGACGATCGTCGTCGGCGGCAAGGCGTTCACCGAGCAGCAGATCATGACGGCGATGACCGTCGCGCTGCTGAAGGCCAAGGGCTTTACGCCGGAGCGCAAGGCGGGAATGGGCAGCGCCGCGGTGCGTGCGGCGCTCGAAAACGGCCAGATCGACGTGTACTGGGAGTACACCGGCACCGGGCTCGGCGTGTTCAACAAGATCACCGACAAGTTCGCCTCCGCCGAGGACGCCTACCGGAGGATCAAGGAAGTCGACGCCGCCAAAGGGATCGTCTGGCTCAACATGTCGGCGGTCAACAACACCTACGCATTCGCGATGAACCACGATGAGGCGCAGAAGCGCGGGATCGTCACCATGAGCGATTTCGCGAAGGCGATCAACGGCGGCGCGAAGCTCACCTTCGCCTCGAATGCCGAGTTCTACGCCCGCCCGGACGGGCTGCCCGGCTGGCAGACGGCGTACGGCTTCGAGTTCGAGCGCGACAACGTGAAGCGGATGGACACGGGACTCACCTACAATGCATTGAAGGATCACCAGGTCGATTCGGCGGTCGTGTTCGCGACCGATGGCCGCATTCCCGCGTTCAACTTCGTCGTCCTCAAGGACGACAGGCACTACGCCGCACCCTACAACCTGACGCCCGTCGTACGCAAGGAAATCCTGGACAAGAACCCGAAGCTCGCCGACGCGCTGAACTCGGTGTCGGCGAAGCTCAACGACGAGATCATGGCGAAGCTCAACGCCAGCGTCGACGTCGACCGCAATACGCCGGAAGAAGTGGCGGAGGCCTTCCTCAAGGCCAACGGGTTGATCTGAGCGCGGGATAGGGATGGCGGAAGGCGAGCGCGGTGCGGGCTCTGTCGAGAGGGTTCGCGGATGTGCCCGCGTTCGTGCGCGGACTCTCCTTCGAGCACCTTCCCGACGAAGTCGTCGCCAGCGCGCAGCGGAGCCTCCTCGACCTGATCGGCGTCGCCGCCGCCGGCAGCCGGACTAAGGCGGCGGCGATCGCCAGCGCCTACGCGGCGACGCAACTCTGCGGCAGCGACACAGCGCGCGTATCCTGTTCGACGGCCGACGCAGCGGGCTCGCAGGCGCCGCGTTCGCCGGCGCGTCGACCATCGACGCGCTCGACGGCCACGACGGCCACGTGCTGACCAAAGGCCACGCCGGCGTCGCGATCCTGCCGGCCTTGCTCGCGCTGGTCGACGCCGCGGGGCCGGGCGAAGCGCCCTCTGCCGGCGCCGGGCGCGAATTCCTGACCCGCCTCGTGCTGGGCTACGAGATCGCCACCCGCGCCGGCATCGCGCTGCACGCGACGGTGCCGGACTACCACTGCTCGGGCGCGTGGAATGCGCTCGGATGCGCGGCGGTCGCAGCGCGGCATTTCGCGCTCGACGCTTCAACGACCCGGCACGCGCTGGGCATCGCCGAATATTTCGGACCGCGCGGCCAGATCCTGCGCGCCTGCGACTCGCCGACGATGGTCAAGGACGGCTCGGGTTGGGGCGCGCAGGTCGGCCTTGCCGCGACGCTGCTGGCGCGCGACGGCTTCACCGGCGCGCCGGCGCTGACCGTCGAGCGCGACGATGCGCAAGCGTTCTGGATCGACCTTGGCACGCGCTGGCGCATCGGCGAGCAATACTTCAAGGCGTATCCGGTGTGTCGGTGGGCGCAACCCGCGATCGAGGCGGCGCTCGACCTGCAGCACGCGCATCGCTTCGCCGCTGACGATATCGCGACCATCGCGATTGCAAGCTTCCGCGAGGCTGTCGCGCTCGGTTCGCAGTGCACCACGCCGCGCACGACGGAGGAGGCGCAATACAGCATCGCCTTTCCGGTCGCGGCGGCCCTGGTGTTCGGACGGGTCGGCGCCGGCGAAGTGGATGCGCGCGGACTGTCCGAGGCACGCGTGCAGCGGCTGCTGCCGGCCGTCACGCTCTTCGAGGACGCCGGGTTCTCGCGCCGCTTTCCGGCGGAGCGGTGGGCGCGGGTGCACGTGACCCTCGCTGACGGCCGCAGCTTCGTCTCCGAGCCGGCGCGCGCGCGTGGCAATCCCGAGAATCCGCTGCGCGAGGACGAATTGCGCGCCAAGTATCGCGAGCTTGCGACACCGGTCCTTGGCGCGGAGCGCGCGGCGCGCATCGAGCGGGCCGTTGGCGCGCTCGCGGCGGGCGACGACGCACTGCCGGCGCTGCTCGCGCTCCTGCTGAGCTCGACTGGCTAGCGGAAGGGCGCCGCGGGCAGCACGCGGTAACCGTACTGCGCCGACGCCTCGCACAGCGCCTGCCACAGGTCGCGTGCGAAGCTTCGCGCCACCATCGCCGTGAACGTGGAATCGTCGTCGCGCCTGTCGATCAGGACGTGGATGTGACCGAAGACGCTCTGCGCGCAGGCCCCCGCGGCGAAGGCGCGCGGATGAAAGTCGAGCGGACATCCCTTCGCCAGCACGTCCGCTGCGCGCGGCCCGGAGATCGTCCACGCGACGCGGCTCGCGGAGACGTCGAACAGCGCGCCGCCGGCGGCGTTGAGCGCGTCGCGCTTGGCCGCGTAGTCGACGAGCGCAGAGGCCGCGCGCGCCACCAGCAGCCACGACGCGGGCCCGAGCCACAACGCGGCCATCGGGTCGCTGCGTACGGTCGTGCCGGGGGCGAGCGGCAGCGCCACCCCGAACAGGCGGCGTGCCGCATCGACCCATGCGCCACGCGAAGGATCGCCCTGAACGTTCCACGCCGAGGCGATCGTCGCTTCGGCGAGCGCGACGCCGGTGCCGGCGGCGCCGTAGTGTCCGGGCCGCGTCGAGCCGATCGGGCCGTCGTGCGCCTCAGCCACGCGGCCGCTCCCCGTCGGGATCGATGAAGCAAGGCGGGCCAACCTTGACGCGAACTCTCGCGTTCGCGAGCGGCGAGACCGCCCACAGGATCTCGCCATGCCGCGCGCGGCCATTGGCGACGAGCGCGAGCGCGATCCAGGCGTTTGCGTTCGGGCTCCAGCACCACGACGTGACGTGGCCCTGCATCGGATTCGGGAGCGCACGGTCGGGATCGGCGACGATCTTTGCTGCCGCGCGGCATCGCTGCGCCGTCCTGCGCGGTGAGACCGACCAGTTGCCAGCGCTCCGCCGCCTTCAACGCGGGCCGGTCGAGCAGCGGCTTGCCGATGCACCATTTCGCCTCGCTCACGAGCTTGCCCAGGCCGAGGTCGTCGATGGTCGTGCGGCCGTCCGCTTCCGGGCCGACCACGACGTGGCCCTTCTCGATGCGCAGCGTACCCATTGCTTCGGTGCCGTACGGCATAAGCCCGAACGACCCTCCCGCGGCGATCAGCGCATCCCACATCGCCCGGCCGCGGTCGGAGGGCACGTGAATCTCATAGGCGAGCTCGCCCGAATAGCTCATCCGGAACAGCCGCGCCGGAATCGCGCCTGCGGCGGCGCGGACCGTGCACTCTGCGACGGCGAGGAACGGGAACGCCGCGTTCGACACGTCGATGTCGACCAGACGCGCGAGCACGTCGCGCGCCCTCGGACCCGACACCGCCGCGGCCGCCCACTGCTCGGTGACGGACGCGACGCGTACCTCGAGGTCGGGCCAGTCGATCTGCAGCAGACGCTCGAGGTGCTGCATCACCGCGACCGCGTTCGCCGTGGTCGTCGTCATCAGGTAGTGCGTCGCGGCGAGCCGCGACGTTGTGCCGTCGTCGAGCACCATGCCGTCCTCGCGCAGCATCACGCCGTAGCGGCAGCGGCCCACCGCCAGCGTGTCCCAGCGGTTGACGTAGACGCGGTTCAGGAACTCTGCGGCGTCCTTGCCTTGCAGCTCGATCTTGCCCAAGGTCGAAACGTCGACCACGCCGACCTGCGTGCGCACATTCTTCGCCTCACGATTGGCCGCATCGTCGGGCGATTCCCCGGGACGCGGGTACGAATGCGGGCGCTTCCACAGTCCGGCGTTGACGAAACGCGCGCCGTGCTCGACGTGCCAATCGTGCATCGCCGAGTAGCGCGTCGGCTCGACCTCGGCGCCGCATTCGCGTCCGGGGAAAGCGCCCAGCGTCACGGGCGTGTACGGTGGGCGGAAAGTCGTCGTGCCGACGTCCGGAATCGGGCGTCCGGTCGCCTCGGCAAGGAGCGCGAGCCCGACCACACTGCTCGTCTTCCCCTGATCCGGGCCCATGCCGAGCGTCGTGTAGCGCTTCATGTGCTCGACCGAGGTGTAGCCCTCGCGCGCGGCGAGCGCGATGTCGGCCGCGGTTACGTCGTCCTGCAGGTCGACGAAGCGCTTATCGCCCCGGTTGCGCGCCGGCACGCTCCACAGCGCGCGCAGGGCGCCGGCACGCTCGGCATCGGCCTGCGGCACGGCGATGGACGCTGCGCCGCCGCCGGCTGCGGCGAGCCCGGCCGCATGACCGTCGGCGAGCCCGGTGGCGAGACCGAAGCGTCCGTTTGCGGCGCCGGCCGGCAGCATGGGCAGCATCGGCGGCGGCGACGACTCGGGCACGAACGCCGCCAGCGACTCGTCGTAGCGCAGCTTGCCGCGCGCCTGCGAGAAGAGGTGGACGGCCGGGTTCCAGCCGCCGGAGACGCAGACCAGATCGCATTCGAGCCGGCGCGTCGCGCCGCCCGCGAGCGGCGCAACGTCGACTGCCGCGACTCGTTTGCCACCGTGCGCGGCGGCGATTGCCGACGCGGTGACGATCGGCAGGCCGAAGGCGCGGGCGCGCTGCGGCAGCGTTCCGACGAGCTGCGATTCGGGGCGAGCGTCGACGATCGCGCCGATCGCAACCCCGGCTTCGTGCAAGGCGAGGGCCGACGCATACGCGCTGTCGTTGTTGGTGAACACGACGGCGCGCGCGCCGGGACGCACGCCGTAGCGCTTCACGTACGTCGCGGCGGCGCCCGCGAGCAGGGTACCGGGCAAATCGTTGCTCGCGTACGCGATGCTGCGCTCGTGCGCGCCGCTCGCGAGCACGATCGCACGGGCGCGGACCTTCCACAGCCGCTGCCGCGGCACATGCGCCGGCGGCGCCGGGAGATGATCGGCGACGCGCTCCAGCAGCCCGACGAGATTGCCGTCGTAGCAGCCGAAGGCGGTCGTGCGCGCGAGCAGCGTGACATGGGGCTGCGCAGCAAGGTCTCCGACCACGGCGGCAATCCATTGCGCCGCGCCAACACCGTCGATGGTCGCCTCGTTGCCGATCAGGCCGCCGCCCCACCGCGGGCCCTCGTCGCAGATGACCACGCGCGCACCCGTTGCGGCAGCGCCGCGCGCCGCGGCGAGGCCTGCCGGGCCGCCGCCGATCACCAGCACGTCACAATGCGCATGCTGATGTTCGTAGCGGTCGGGGTCGCTCGCGGCCGGCGCCACGCCCATGCCGGCCGCTGCGCGTACGAAATGTTCGTACCGCAGCCACGCTTTCGGCGTCGGCGGCCACATGAACGTCTTGTAGTAAAAGCCGGCCGGCAGGAAACCTGCGAGCACGCCGTTGAGCGCGCCCAAGTCAAACGCGAGCGAGGGCCAGCGGTTCTGGCTCGCCGCGACGAGACCATCGAACAGCTCGGCGGTCGTCGCGCGCACGTTGGGCTCGGTCCGCGCACCGCGCGAGAGCTGCACCAGCGCGTTCGGCTCCTCGCTGCCCGCGGCATGGATCCCGCGCGGGCGGTGGTACTTGAAGCTCCGCGCGACGAAGTGCACGCCGTTGGCGAGCAGCGCGGCGGCCAGCGTGTCGCCCGGATGGCCCTCGTAGCGCGTGCCGTCGAACTCGAATGAGAGCCGCCGCGAGCGGTCGACGATACCGCCCGCGGCCAGGCGAAACGGCTGCGTCAAGGCGCGTCTCCCGGCAACCCGGCGCCCGGTCGGGCGCTGCCCTGGATCTCGTGCGTGCGCGTGTCGCGGCGCACGCGGAAGAACTGGCGGCAGCCCGCGCTGTGCTGCCAGAGCTCGTCGTGCGGCCCGGCCGGATTGTCGCGCAGGTAAACGAATTCGATCCACGCGGCCATCGGCGCGTCCGGTGCAGGACGCTTCAGCGTCGCGTCGCCGCCGTAGGTGAATTCGACCTGGGCGCGCGGGCCGCACCAGGGACAGGGGATCAGCAGCACAGCGGGCGGCCTCCTGCTAATGCGCCCAGGGCACCGGCCCCGCGCCCTTTTCGTCGATCGTTTGCCCGCGGGCAAAGCGTTCGAGCGTGAACGCGGCGTTCTTCGGATGCGGCTCGTCGCGCGCGATCGTGTAGGCATGCAACCATCCCGATGCCGGCGTAGCCTTGAACCCGCCATAGCACCAGCCGCCGGTCATGGTCAGCCCCTTGACCGGCAGCTTGCCGATGATCGGGCTGCCGTCCATGGTCATGTCGCACACACCGCCCCAGGTGCGCATGACCTTCAGGCGGCTGAAGCTCGGGAACAGCGCCAGGCACGCGCCGACGACGTGCTCGATGATCGGCAGGTTGCCGCGCTGCGAATACGAGTTGCAGAAGTCGAGGTCGCCCCCCATCACCAGTTCGCCCTTGTCGGACTGGCTGATGTAGAAGTGCACCGCGCCCGAGGTGACGACGGTATCGAGCACCGGCTTCACCGGGTCCGACACCAGCGCCTGCAACGCATGCGATTCGAGCGGCAGCTTCAGTCCGGCCATCGCCGCGAGGCGGCTGGAGTGCCCGGCGACAGCGAGCCCGAGCCTGTCCGTCTCGATAAAGCCCTGCGTCGTCTCGACGCCGGCGACCGCGCCGTTGGCGATGCGGATGGCGGTGACTTCGCATTGCTGGATGATGTCGACGCCGCGAGCATCCGCGCCACGGGCATAGCCCCAGGCGACGGCATCGTGGCGCACCGTCCCGCCGCGTGGCTGCAGCAGCCCGCCGTGGATCGGGAAGCGTGCCTCGGGGGAGCAGTCGAGATTCGGAATCCGCCGCGCGATCTCGTCGCGGGAGAGGAACGTCGCGTCGATCCCGTTCAGGCGCATCGCGTTGCCGCGGCGCATGGCGGCGTCCATGTCGGCCGGCGAATGAACAAGGTTGAGCACGCCGCGGGCGCTATACATGACGTTGAAGTTGAGTTCCTGCGACAGCGACTCCCATAGCTTGAGCGAGAACTCGTAGAAATGCGCGTTCGGATCGAGGTGGTAGTTCGAGCGCACGATCGTCGTGTTGCGGCCGGTATTGCCGCCGCCGAGATACCCCTTCTCCAGCACGGCGACGTTGGTGAGCCGGTGCTCCTTGGCGAGGTAGTAGGCGGTCGCGAGGCCATGGCCGCCGCCGCCGACGATAACCGCGTCGTAGCGCCGCTTCGGCCGCGGGCTCTTCCATGCCAGCGGCCAGCGCTCGTGGTACGAGAGCGCGTTGCGGGCAAGCGAAAGGATCGAATACTTCACGCGGGGCCGGGAGGCGAATCGCCGGCGAAACGCTGTCGCTCGCGCGCCGGATCGCTTATTCTAGCGACCCGAGGGAGCGTCGGCCATACCCGGCCGGAGCAAAAATCTGCGACAACCCGTTTGGCGGAGGATGAGATGAGAATCGGCAAGCAATGGCTTGGGGTGGGTGCGATCGCCGCGCTTGCGCTGGCGGCGGCGGGCCCCGCGTGGGCACAGACCGACACCATGGCGAGCGTGAAGCAGAAGGGCAAGCTCGTTGTCGGCGTCAAGGCCGACTACAAGCCCTTCGGCTATACCGATCCCTCCGGCAAGATCGTCGGCCTCGAGGTCGACCTGGCGGACGACGTCGCCAAGCGCCTCGGCGTGCAGGTCGAGCTCGTGCCCGTGATCGCCGCCAACCGGATGGAATTCCTAAAGCAGGGCCGGATCGACCTGATGATCGCGACCATGGCCTACAAGCCGGATCGCGCCGAAGTGATCGCCATTCCCGAGCCGTTCTACTACGCGGGCGCAGCGAACGTGTTCGCGAAGAAGAGCTCCGGCCTCAAGGCCTGGTCCGACTTGAAGGGCAAGAGCGTGTGCGCGGTCCAGGGCGCCTACTACAATCGGCGGACCGGCGAGGAGTTCGGCGCCAATCTGGTCGTGTTCAAGGGCGTGACCGAAGCGATGGCGGCTCTGGAGGCCGGAAACTGCGTCGGCGTCGTGTTCGATACCACGTTCTTCGCCGGGATCATGGGCGACGCCAAGTGGGCCGACTACGCGATGGTCCTGCCGTCGATTGATCCCGAGCCGTGGGGCGTGGGCGTGCGCAAGGACGATCCGAAGTTCGCCGCGTACATGAGCGACGTGATCAAGGACTGGCACAAGACGGGCTACCTGCTCGCGCTTGAGAAGAAGTGGGGCATCCCGCAGTCGCCGTACCTGGTCGAGCAGCAGGCCAAGTTCAAGTAACCGTGTCGTGCGTGCGACGCGAGCCGGGGCCGCGGCATGGATGACGTCGCCGGCTGGTTCCTCGAGCTGCACAAGACGACCGGCATCAAGCTGACGATTTTCTATGACGCTTACGACCGCGCGCGCTTTATCGAGGGTTTCGTCACCACCGTCAGGCTGTCCGCGTACTGCCTCATCCTGAGTCTGCTTCTCGGCGCGCTGGTCGCCTGGTTCGCCGGCTCGCGCGTCGCCGTCGTTCGCAACGCCGTGACCGGCTTCGTCGCGTTATTCCGCAACACGCCGCCGCTCGTCCAGCTCTACTTTTTCTACTTCGCGCTCGGCCCGCTCGTGCCGAAAGTCGACGGCGCGCCGCTGCTGGGCTCGTTCGGCTGGGCGGTGGTGTCGCTGACGCTGCTCGAGACCGCGTTCGCCGCGGAGATCTATCGCGCCGGTATCGAGGCGGTGCCCCGCGCGATGACCGAGGCCGCCGCGTCGCTTGGGTATTCGCGCTGGCAGATCTACCGGCTGATCATGCTGCCCCTGGCGCTGCGCGCGACGATGCCGGCGATGACCAACAATCTGGTCAACCTGGTGAAGACAACCACGCTCGCCTACGCGATCGCCGTGCCGGAGCTCGTCTACATGTCGGCGCAGATCTGGTCGGAGCAGGTCAACGTGCCGGAGATGATGGTGGTCCTGCTCGTCTGTTATGTCGCGATCGTCGGCGTCATCAACCAGGGCATGCAATGGCTCGAGAATCGGCTGCGCGTGCCGGGATTCGGGCAATGACCGCGCCCGGCTCTCCGGTCCTCCGGCCGCGGCGGCCGCGCGAGCGGCCGGCGCGACGCTCGAGCGGCCGTGGGGGGCGGGGGTGCTCAGCGCGCGCGCCGGCGTCGCACTGGCCGTCGCGTTGGTCGCCTCGATCGTGGTGGCGCAGGTGCGGTCGGTCCCGGGCCAGCCGTCGGTCGCCCTGCTGCTCGTCAAGTGGACGCCATTGCTGGCCAGGGGATTCCTGTTCAATCTGCTGATCAGCTTTTGCGCGATGCTCGTTGGTACGGTCGGCGGCGTACTGCTCGGCTCGGCGCGCATTTCGCTGCGCCGGCCCGTCCGCGGCCTGTCGTGGATCGTGGTTCAGTTTTTTCGCAACGCACCCTGGCTCGTGCTGCTGTTCTTCGTGATGTTCCTGCTTCCATTCGAGTTCCATGTCGGCGGTACGACGATTCCTTTCCCGGATTGGATCAAGGCGACGCTGGGGCTCGCGCTGCCCATCATGGCCAACGTCGCCGAGATCCTCCGCGGCGCGGTGCAGTCGATTCCGACCGCGCAGTGGGATGCCGCGCGCTCGCTCGCGTTCTCGCGCCGGCAGACGCTGTGGAAGATCATCATGCCACAGTGCGTGAAGCGGATGCTGCCGCCGTGGATGAACTGGTACGCAATCCTGACCATGGCGACAACGCTGGCGTCGATCGTCGGCGTGAGCGAGGTGATGACGCTTACACTGCGGATCACCAACGCGGAGGGTCGCACCGACCTGCTGATCCCGATCTACAGCTACGTGCTGTTGTTCTTCTTCGTCTATTGCTGGCCGATCTCGCTCCTGACCCGCCGGCTCGAGGCCCGGTACGAGGTGCGGTGATGGACCTCGATGCCTTCCTGCGCAACCACGGCATCACTGCGGCCCGGCATTCGCATCCGCCGGTGATGACGGTCGAGGAATCGGAGCGGCTCGTGCCGAAGCTTCCCGGTGCCAAGACGAAAAACCTGTTCCTGCGCGACAAGAAGGGGGCACGGCATTTTCTGGCGACGGTTCCGCACGATCTGCCGGTCGACCTGAACGCGCTCGGATCGGCGCTCGCCGCCGGCCGTCTCGGCTTCGCCTCGCCCGAGCGGCTCGCCAAGCACCTCGGGGTGACGCCCGGGTCGGTGAGCCTGTTGGCGCTGGTCAACGACGCCGCGCGGGCGGTCGAATTCGTGATCGACCGCGCGCTGTGGGATGCACCCGCGGTGCAGGCGCATCCGCTGGTCAACGATGCGACGATGGTGATTGGGCACGCGGAGCTGGAGCGCTTTCTGGCGGCGACGGGGCACGCGCCGCGGGTGATCGACGTGCCGGCAGCGGCGCGCGCCGACGGGAGCGACTGACCCCATGACGGAGCGCGAAATCTCCGATTCCGTGGCGCAGCCGATCGTCCGCCTCGTCGACGTGCACAAGTCGTTCGGCGCCGTCGAAGTGCTGTGCGGCATCTCGTTCGACGTCGGCAAAGGCGAGGCGGTCTGCATCATCGGGCCGTCCGGCTCGGGGAAATCGACGCTGCTCCGCTGCATCAATGGCCTGGTCGGCATCGACCGCGGCGAAATCCAAGTCGGTCCGCACGCGGTCCATCGTTTGCACATGGATGCCGAGATGGTCGCGCTGCGCAAGGACGTGTCGATCGTGTTCCAGCAATACAACCTGTTTCCGCACCGGACGGCGCTTGAGAACGTGATGATGGCGCCGGTCGACGTACTGAAACAGCCGAAGGCCGAGGTCGAAGAGCGCGCCTACGCACTGCTCGCGAAGGTGCGGTTGACGGGCAAGGAGAAGAACTATCCCGGTGAGCTCTCCGGCGGGGAGCAGCAGCGCGTGGCGATCGCGCGGGCGCTCGCGATGCGGCCGCAGGTGATGCTGTTTGACGAAGTCACCGCCGCGCTCGACCCCGAGACGCGCAAGGAGGTACTGGTGACGATCCGGCAGCTGATCGACGAAGGCATGACGTCGATCGTGGTCACGCACGAGATGGCGTTCGCGCGCGAGATCGCGCAGCATGTCTATTTCACCGACCAGGGCCTCATCGTCGAGCACGGCCCTCCGTCGCGGCTGTTCGGCGATCCGCAGAAGCAGCGCACGCGCGCGTTTCTGGAGCAGGTCCTGTAATGAAGACCCACACCCGGGTGGCCGTCATCGGCGGCGGCGTCGTCGGCGCCTCGGTGCTCTACCACCTCGCCCGAGGCGGCTGGACCGACGTCGTGCTGATCGAGCGCGACGAATTGACGTCCGGCTCGACATGGCATGCAGCCGGCGGCATGCACACGCTGAACGGCGATCCGAACGTCGCCAAGCTGCAGAAATACACGATCGAACTCTACCGCGAAATCGAGGCGGCCTCCGGCCAATCGTGCAGCATCCATATCACGGCGGGTGTGGACCTGGCGGGAACTCCGGAGCGGATGGATTTTCTGAAGCTCGCCTGCGCGCGCGCCCGCTACCTCGGGCTGGACATGGAGGTCATCTCGATTGACGAGGCCGCGCGGATCTTCCCGCTGATGGACAAGCGGCACTTCGTCGGCGCGTTGTACAACCCGCTCGAGGGCCACGTCGATCCCGCCGGCGTCACACAGGCGTATGCGAAGGCCGCGCGCAATCTCGGCGCCGAAGTCTATCGCTTCACGCGCGTCACGGGTTTGAGGCAACGCGCCGACGGTTCGTGGGACGTGATCACCGACAAGGGCGATCTTGTCGCCGAGCACGTCGTCAACGCGGCCGGGCTCTGGGCGCGCGAGGTCGGGCGCCTCGTCGGCCTTAACCTGCCGGTTCTGGCGATGGAGCACCAGTATCTCATCACCGGCGAGATTGCCGAAGTCGTCGCCTCGCCGAAGGAGATGCTGCACGCCATCGACTTCGAGGGTGAGATCTACATGCGCCAGGAAGGCAAGGGCATGCTGATCGGGACCTACGAGAAGGCCGGCGTGCCCGTGGGCCGAGCGCGAGACGCCGTGGAATTTTGCGCACGAGCTGCTGCCGCCCGATCTCGACCGGATCGCGGGCAGCCTCGAAGTCGGGTTCCGGCATTTCCCCGCGCTCGAGCACGCGGGCATCAAGAAGATAGTCAACGGTCCGTTCACGTTCGCGCCTGACGGCAATCCGGTGATCGGGCCGATCCGCGGACTGCGCCATTACTGGGTCGCGTGCGGGGTGATGGCGGGATTCAGCCAGGGCGGCGGCGTCGGACTCGCGCTGTCGAATTGGATGGTGCACCGCGACCCCGGCTTCGACGTCTGGGCGATGGACGTCGCGCGCTTCGGCGACTGGGCGACGATGGCCTACACTAACGCCAAGGTGCGCGAGAACTACTCGCGACGCTTCAGCATCCGGTTTCCGAACGAGGAGCTGCCGGCCGCGCGGCCGCTGCGGATGACACCGGTGTACGATCGCCTGAAGGCGAGAGGCGCGGTCTTCGGTGCCGCGTTCGGGCTCGAGCACGCGCTGTGGTTCGCGCCCAATGGCATCGAGGCGCGGGAGGACGTCACCTATCGCCGCTCGAATGCGCATGGGCCCGTCGGCGAGGAATGCCGCGTGGTGCGCAGCGCGGTAGGCTTGTCCGAAATCTCGAGCTTCGCCAAGTACGAGGTGACCGGTCCGGGCGCCGGGGCTTGGCTCGAACGGATCCTCGCCAACAAACTGCCGCGCGAAGGCCGAATGACGCTGTCGCCGATGTTGAACGACAACGGCCGGCTGATCGGCGACTTCACCGTCGGCAATGCGGGTGGCAACCGTTACTTCGTGTTCGGCTCCGGCATCGCCGAGCAATACCACATGCGCTGGTTCGAGGCGCATCTACCTCCCGCGGGGGTCGCGATCCGTCCGTTGCGCACCGAGCTGCTGGGCATCGGCATCGCCGGGCCGAAGTCGCGCGCGCTCCTCGCGCGCGTCTGCCGTGACGACGTGTCGAACGCGGCGCTGCCGTTCCTGTCGTTCTGCGCGCTGGAAGTCGCGATGCTACCCGCGCGCGTCGGGCGCATCTCGTTCACCGGTGAGCTTGGCTACGAGATCTGGGTGCCGGCGGATTGCCAGCTCGCGCTCTACGAGGCGCTCGTGTCCGCGGGCGCGGACCTTGGGCTCGCGCATTTCGGCGCCCGCGCGCTCAATTCACTGCGGCTCGAGAAAAGCTTCGGCAACTGGGCGCGCGAGTATCGCCCGCTGTATACGCCGGGGGAAGCCGGACTGGATCGGTTCGTCAACATCGCCAAGCCGGACTTCGTGGGCCGTGACGCGGTGCGGCGCGATCGCGCGTCGGGGTCGGCGCGGCGGCTGGTCACGTTTGTCGTCGATGCCACCGACGCTGACGCGATCGGTGACGAGCCGGTATGGCACGACGGCGAGGTCGTAGGCTGGATCACGTCGGGCGGCTACGGGCACTGCGTCGGGAAATCGATCGCACTCGGCTACGTCCCGGCGGCGCTGGCCACCGCCGTGAGCGGCTTCGAACTCGAGATCCTCGGCCAGCGTCGCGCGGCGTTGCTCGCGCGTGAGCCGCTTCTCGACCCTCAGGGCGAGCGCATGCGGAGCGGGTAACACCGGTCCGCCGCCATCAGGCACGTTGCATCCAGTCGCGAACCGAATGGCCGCAACTCGCAATCATCTAAGCAGCGCCCCCAGGCGGCCGTAGCGCAGCCGACCGCGGAGGTTCGATGGCGCCGTCGACCCATCCGGCGATCGAAGGCGTCGACCGAGACATTCCCATGCGTCGATTGAGCGTGTAGTCTTTGCGTTGGTCAGCCGCGCAGCGGACGTTGCTCAACGGGCGGCGCGGCGACGCGATGCCCTTCGTCTGTCATGCCGAATGACGCTTGGTCCTCCCTGAAGGCGGTCACCGCCCGCCCGCGGCTGCGGCGTGCCCTCGCGTGGCTCGCCGCAGGGATTGTCGCCTTCGGCGTGCTCGGCTTCCTGATAGCGCCGCTGCTGGCCAAGCCTGCGCTCGAGCAGTCGCTGTCGAACGCGCTCGCGCGCAAGGTCACCATCGGGCAGCTTAAGATCAACCCATATGCGGTTTCCGCGACGCTCGGCGAGGTTGCCGTCGCCGAACGCGGCGAAGGTCCGCCGCTGCTCACGGTCGGTGAGCTCTACATCAGGGGCGGATGGGCGTCGCTATTTCGCTTCGCACCAGTGATCAGCGCCCTGCGGATCACCCGCCCCGCCGTGCACCTGGTGCGCAACGCGGACCGAAGCTACAACGTCTCCGACCTGCTCGATCAGGCCCTTGCCGGACCGCCCGGACCGCCGCCGCGCTTCTCCGTCAGCAACGTCGAGATCGTCGACGGGCGCATCGAATTCGACGATCGCCCCGAACACCGCCAACACCAGGTGACCGAGATCAGGCTCGGCATCCCGTTCCTGTCAAGCCTGCCTACGCAAGCGGAGATTGAAGTCGAGCCGGTCTTTTCGGCGCGGGTGAACGGGCGTCCCGTTAGCGTGACCGGTGAGACGCGGCCGTTTGAGGATACCCACGAAACCGTGCTGCACTGGGAGGCCGCCGGCGTGCAGCTGCCTGCTTACATCGACTACGTGCCGGTTACGCTCCCGGTCAAGCTGTCCTCCGGCAATCTCGACGCCAAAATCGACTTGAGCTACGTTGGCCGTGGCCGCGACCCAGCGCAACTGACCGTCGCCGGAACGGCGCGGCTGGCCGACCTTGCGCTCACCGATCGCGCCGGAGCGCCGCTGCTTAACGTGCCTTCGCTTGCCGTGGCGCTGGATCGGCTCGACATCATGGGCAACCGTGCCGAAGTGCGCTCGATCGCCGCCGAGGGGATAGAGCTTGAACTGGTGCGCACGCGGACGGGCGAGCTCAATCTTGCAGGACTTGCTCCCGCGAAGGCTCCTCGCGCAAGCCCCGGCAACCCGTTCCGATTCCACGTCGGCAGCATCGCGCTTAAGCAGGGCAGGGTGCACGTCACCGACCAGGCCGTCACGCCGGCGTTCGTGGCAACCTTGAATGATGTCGCGCTGGACGTCACGAACCTTGACAGCGCCGGCGGGCAACAGGCGACGATTGCGCTTTCATTCGCCACGGACCTGGGGGCGCGCGTGACCCACACCGGCAGGCTCGCTCTAGCGCCGTTCGCTACGGATGGACGCCTCGAGATCACAGGACTCAAGCTCGGGCGGCTGTTTCCCTACTATGCGAGTGCGCTCAATGTCGTGGTCGATGACGGCGTCCTCGACCTCGCCAGCGACGTGCGCTTCAGCGAAGCCGATCCGGCTGCAGGTCTCGCGCTCTCGAATCTGGGCGCGACGGTGAGCGAGCTCAGGATGCGTCTGCCCGAGCAGAAGGAGCTCCTCTGGCGCGTGCCGACACTGGCCGTGCACAATGGCTCGGTCGATGTCGCCAAGCATGCGGCCAGCTTCGACACGGTCGAGGGGCACGGCGCCGAAGCGCTCATTCGCCGTACGGCCGACGGTCAGCTCAATTTTGCTCGGCTCCTGCGCACGCCCGAGGGCGGGGCCGGCGCCCAAGCCGGCGGGGAAGGGTGGCGCGTCGAGGCACGCAAGGTTCTCGTGGACGATTTCTCCGCGACGTTCATCGATGAGACCGTGACGCCGCCGGCGCGCATCGCGCTCTCCCGCGTGACGGTCAGCGGCGAGAACTTGTCAAACGGCGCGAAAGCAATGGGCCACGCGAGCCTGCAGGCTGCCGTCAACAAGCGCGGCACACTCTCGCTGGCGGGGCCGCTCTCGATCGCGCCGTTTGCGGCGACGCTCAAGGTCACGACCCGGAACATCGATCTGGTTCCCTTCCAGGCTTATGTCACGCAAGCGGTGCGCGTCGTCCTCAGCGGCGGTACGGCCTCCGCGAAGGGCACGCTCGACTTCGCGACCGGCGCAGCGCTGCGTGCCGGGTTCAAGGGGGACCTGGTGCTCGACGACGTGGTGGCACTCGATGAGGCCAACGCAACCGATCTCGCCAAGTGGAGATCCCTCACCCTGGGAGGCATCGACGCGCAGCTCGAACCGCTTGCGGTGAGCGTGGGCGCCATCGCGCTCGAGGACTTTTATGCGCGGCTTATCCTGAACGAGAACGGTGAATTCAATCTGCAGCAGCTCGCGCGTGGTCGGACACCGGCCGCGGCGCCGCCTGCTGCAACCGACGCGCCGAAGGCCGTGGGGCTGGCCACACCCTCGGGAACCGCGACGACCTGGCTCAAGCTGGGCAAGGCAACACTCACCGGCGGCAGCGTTGACTTCACGGACCATTTCGTCCGCCCGAACTACTCCGCCAATGTCACCGCTCTCGCCGGCAGCCTGTCGACGCTGGCTTTCGATCAGCCCGCGGATGTCGACTTGCGCGGCAAGGTCCAGGACAGCGCGCCGGTCGAGATCCAGGGTCGCATCAATCCGCTCGCGCAGAATCTTTTTCTCGACCTGAAGGCAACCGCCAGCGACATCGAGCTTTCGCCCCTGTCACCCTATTCCGGCAAGTACGCCGGCTATGGCATCGAGAAGGGAAAGCTCTCGATGCAGGTCAAGTATCTGATCGAAGAGCGCAAGCTGACGGCGGAGAACAGCATCGTCCTCGATCAGCTGACTTTCGGTGCCAGGGTCGAGAGCCCCGACGCGACCAAGCTCCCGGTGCTGCTCGCGGTGGCGCTGCTCAAGGATCGTAATGGCGTCATCCGGTTCGACTTGCCCGTCGGCGGCTCGCTTGACGATCCGCAGTTCTCCGTCGGTGGCATCGTCTTTCGCGCGTTGCTGAACCTGATCGCGAAGATCATCACCTCGCCGTTTGCGTTGTTGGGCTCGCTGGGGGGCCATGGCGAGGAGCTCGCCTACGTCGAGTTCGCCCCGGGATCCGCGCTGCTCGACCCTGCCGGCGATGCCAAAATCCAGTCGATCGCCAAGGCGCTGGTCGACCGCCCCGCGCTCAAGCTCGATGTCGCCGGCCGCATCGATCCCGCGGCCGATCGCGAGGGGCTAAAGCGGGCGGCGCTCGAGCACAAGATTCGCCTGCAAAAGTTCAACGACCTGGTCAAGCGCGGCGAGCCGCCGGCTGAAGTGGACGGGGTCGAAGTGAGCGCAGCGGAGTACGAGCCGTTGCTCGAACGTGTGTACAAGGCCGAAGACTTTTCGAAACCGCGCAACGCAATCGGACTGGCGAAGGATTTGCCGCGTGCAGAAATGGAGACGCTGATTCTGACCCACACGACGGTGAGCGATGAGGACCTGCACCTGCTTGCCGAGCACCGGGCGCAGATCGTCAGGGACGGCCTCGTGGACAAGGCGCATGCCCCCGAGGAGCGCGTGTTCCTGGTTGCGCCGAAGCTCGACGCCGAGGGCATCACGGACAAAGGCAGGGCGACGCGGGTTGATTTTGCCTTGCGTTGACGTGGCGGTAACGATCAGCACCTTCCGCAACTCTGTCCCCTGTAACCGCACTGTAACGTCAAGGGCCGCCATGCACGAATTACTGGAGCGAGGCAGCGCGCAGCCCTCATCTGGCTTGTGCTTTGGAAAGGGCGCATCATAGAAGCCCGATTTGGCGGCGCGGTTCCACACCGCTCCAAATTGAACTCCCTGGAGCTTGAGATGATGCATTGGATTTGGACCATTGTGATCGGTTTCGTGGCCGGGCTGATCGCCAAGGCGATCACGCCAGGTTCGGGACCCTCGGGGTTCTGGCTGACGGCGATTCTGGGCATTGCGGGCGCGCTTGCCGCGACGTTCATCGGTCAGCTCATGGGCTTCTATCCCGAGGGCCATCCGGCGGGCTTTATCGCATCGGTTCTCGGTGCAGTGATTCTGCTCCTGATCTATCACCTGATCGCCAGAAAGTCGCAGTAACCCGAAACCCGGAAGGAGAATCGTATGGGATTAATGGACATGCTCACGCAAGCCATGAGCGGCGGCAGCGGGGCGCAGCAATTCGGCCAGATCGCGCAGAATGCGCCGAGCGATGTGCTGGCCAAGGGGCTATCGGCAGCATTCGCCTCCAACCAGACGCCTGCCATCGGTGCGATGGCGGGGCAGTTGTTCGGCCAGTCGAGTGCCGGGCAGCAGGCCGGTATGCTCAACCAGCTCATGGGCGCCCTGGGTCCCACCGTCATGGCTGGGCTCGCCGGGGGTGCGCTCGGCAGGGTGATGTCGCCCGGGCAAACGCAGATCACGCCGGAGCAGGCCGCGCAGTTAACGCCGCAGCAAGTACAGGACGTTGTGAATCACGCCAACGAAGTGCACCCGGGGGTTGCCGACGAGTTGGGTCAGTTCTACGCGCAGCATCGGGGTCTTATCAATACACTCGGCGGCGTCGTGGCCACCGTGGCCATGATGAAAATGAAAGATCACATGTCAGGGCAAGCATAGAACAGGCGGATCGGGAGCGGCGTATGCTTTTTCAAGCCGCTGGCGAGATCGCCGCAGCTATGTCGCGTCTACTGCTCCGTTAACTCCACACGCTTGGTGCCGTGGAGCATAACGGCTGAGGTGGATCAGACCTGGCAAGTCCACGCTACTGGTTCGCACAGAGGCCAGGGACGCGGCGCAACGCATGCGCGAACTCGAACGGCCATTGCGGAAACAAAAGCGCAGTGGCCAATACCCGGCTTCTGTTCCCAGATCGGCGAGCCTCCGATCCCGCAGCAGGGCAGGCTAACTCCGCCCGTTGAGCGTCGGCATCACCGCGATTGCCAACCTGGTCGTCGTTCGTCGATACTCACATTAGGTGCGCCGCTAGAATCGCGTGAATCAGAACAACTCAGGCGTCCTCGACGCCGAGCCATTTGAGCGTTTGGAGCCCCGGTCTGCGCCTGCAGCTCGAGCAACTGCTGTCCAGTTGCCGGCGGAAAACCGCTGGGCGTCGATCACTGCATGACTTTCATGATCGCTTGCTCTGGTAGCGAAGGCCCGGCACCGCCCGGCAGCGCAAGAGTCAATCCGCCGTGGAGCCGATGAACGCAGCCGGACGAGCGCAGGATGCCGCCGATTACTTAAGCCGACGGCACAGGCGGCAGCGGGTGGCGGATGCGATCGCGCGGGTCACCGTGTCCGGCATGATCCTAGGCAGCGTGCTGTTCCTGGTCTTGCCGCTGGCGCTGACGCTGTCCATGTCGTTCGACGCCCGCGATTATCTGGGAGCGTTTCCGCCCCCTGCGCTGTCCCTGCGCTGGTACA
This sequence comes from uncultured beta proteobacterium, assembly GCA_963711235.1. GTDB lineage: Bacteria > Pseudomonadota > Gammaproteobacteria > Burkholderiales > Casimicrobiaceae > PALSA-1003. Next base: position 21,798 of record CAVQDI010000004.1, read on the forward strand.
CGAAGTTCTTCTCCGACCCCTATCTCCTCAAGGGCTTACAGACGAGCATCCAACTGGCGGCACTCAGCGCGCTCTTCGCCACCGCGCTCGGACTTTCGGCGGCCGTGGCGCTGGAGCGGATGCCAAGGCGGCAGGCCCAACTCCTCGGTGCACTGTTCCTGTCGCCGCTTATCGTGCCCGGAGTCGTCGTGGGCTTCGCGCTCCTCATCTTCTACGCCCGCGCCGGTGTCGAAAGCACGTTTCTCCGCCTCTTGGGTGGGCACGTGCTGATCACATTTCCCTACGCGATTCGGACCGTTCTCGCGGCGCTGGGCGGCATTCGCCCCTCGCTCACCGAAGTCGCACAGTCGCTTGGCGCGGGCCCGACCCGGGCGTTCTGGACGGTTACATTCCCGCTGGCCCGGACGGGCATCGCCGCGGGCGCGATCTTCGCCTTCGTGTTCTCGCTCGATGACGTCGCGGTGAGCCTGTTCCTGTCCGATCCCGAACGCTACACGCTGCCGGTCGCGCTCGTGAGCATGCTGCACGCCAACTTCGACTTGACGATCGCCGCGGTCGCCGTGCTGATCATGGGCAGCTCGATCGCGCTGATGCTTCTCCTCGACTGGCTTGCCGGGCTGGATCGGGTGGTCGGCGCCGGCTATTACAAGACCTAGGCAATGGCCCGATCCGTTCTCGAAATGCGTCACGTCAGCAAGCGCTACGGCGACGCGCCCGCGGTGATCGACGTTTCGTTTGCCGTGCAAAGCGGGCAGATTCTCGCGCTTCTCGGCCCCTCCGGCTGCGGCAAGACGACGACCCTGCGCCTGATCGCTGGGTTCGTCGAGCCCGACGAAGGATCGATCGAGATCGGCGGCCGCGACATGCGCGACGTGCGCCCGCATGAGCGAAACGTCGGCCTGGTGTTCCAGGATTACGCGCTGTTTCCGCATCTGACCGTGGCGCAGAATGTCGCCTACGGCTTGCGTCAGCGCGGCGACGCGAGAGACGCGATTGCTCGCCGCGTGAGCGAGATGCTCTCGCTGGTCCACCTGGAGGGTTTCGGCGCGCGCCGGCCCGCGGGCCTCAGCGGTGGACAGCAGCAGCGCGTAGCACTCGCGCGCGCGATGGCGATCACGCCGGAGGTGATGCTGCTCGACGAGCCGCTGTCTGCGCTCGACGCAAAGCTCAGGCAGGAGCTGCGCTTCGAGTTGAAGCAGATACTGCAGGTGGCGCACTGCACGACGCTGATCGTCACGCATGACCAGGAAGAGGCAATGAGCCTCGCCGACGAGATCATCGTGATGGATCACGGCCGTATTCTGCAGCAGGGGGATGCCGCGGCGATCTACCACACCCCCCGGACGCGGGCCGTGGCCGAGTTCATCGGCCGCACCAACTGGTTCCAGGGCAAACTCGGGAGGGCGCTCACCCCGGGGTATCGCGAATTCGTGACCAAGGAGGGCCCATTCATGGTGCAGGCCGACGCCTCGACTGATAGCGCGATCGCGCAATTTTGCGTGCGGCCCGAGCGGCTGCGCATCCTGCCCGCGGCAGAGCCGGCGGGCGAGGGATTGAACCAGGTGCAGGGCACCCTCGTCGGCGCCGCGTACCTCGGCTCGGAAATCCATCATGCGGTCGTGCTCGATTCGGGCCGCACCGTGATTTGCGTCGAGCAGAATCGCGATCAGGCGATTCCCGCCGCCGGTACCTTGCTCACGATCGTCTTCCGCCCGGCCGACTGCATTCTCACCGCTTGAGCGCAGCGCCTTCGCAAACCAGAACAAGGAGTCGAGGGATGCCTTTCATAACCGCCAATGGCGTTCGCACCTATTTCGAGATGACCGGCGAGGGCGAGCCGCTGCTCCTGATCGCCGGCAACGGCATGGACCACACCGCGTTTCGTGACCAGGTGCAATCCTTCGCGCCGCATTTTAGGTGCATCACCTACGACCTGCGCGGTATCGGCCGCGCGGAGGTTCCTGACTCGGGTTACACGGTGCCCGATATGGCGCACGACGCGCTGGCATTGCTGGCTGCGCTCGGGTTTTCCGGGGCACACGTGGCCGGGTACTCACTCGGCGGGGCGATCGGATTGCAAATGGCGATCGAAGCGCCCGCTGGCGTGAAATCGCTGTCGCTCTACGCCACGTTCTCCCACGTCGAGCCCTACCTTCGCCGACGTTACGAGCTCCTCCTCAAGATCCTCCTGGAGACCACGCCCGAGCTGTGGGCCATGTTCACCACGTTCAGCGCATTCGGCGAGGAGTACATCAATGCGCACGACGCCGAAATAGAAAAGGAGGTTGCGCTGCGCACCGCACGCTGGCAGGGCGCCGACGCGCCGTCGAAGGTCGGCCTGGCCGGGCACTACCAGGCGATCCTGGCGCACGAGGTCCGCTCGCGGCTGTCCGAGATCCGCTGCCCGACCTGGATCGCCGTGGGCAGCTCCGACCCGGTGGCCCCGCCATCCTATGCGCGCTACCTGCAGCAGCATATCGCGCGTTCGCGACTTTGCATCTACCCCGGCGCGCCGCATCGGCTTCTCAACTTCACGCCGCAATTCACCGCCGACGCGCTGGCTTTCCTGCTGGAGGCGCGTGACGCGGCTTAATGCACCGCGTGGTTTCGGCGGCTCGCGTTCCGGTGGTATATTGATCGAGCAAGGTAGCAGTAACCCCCCTCGATGATCGATCCTGCCGCGAACTCGCTCATCATCTCCGCCGACTCGCATGTGCTCGAACCGGGCGAACTCTGGACGAGCGCTCTGGGCGAGCGCTTCGGGGATGCGTTGCCGCGCATCGTCAAAAGCTTCGACGGCCACGAAGGCACGTTCTTCTATCTCGGGCGACCCGGCGAGGCGGCCAGGATCGACGAGCTCGTCAACGCGGTCGGCGATGATCAGCGAATCAGGGAGCTCGTGCAGGCCGGCAGCGATCCTGTGTTCCGGCTGAAATTGATGCAGGCCGACGGGGTTTCCGCTGAAGTGCTGAACCCGACGTTCGCCCTGTGGGTGCCGCGAATTCCGGATCCAGCGATGCGGCGCGCCTGCGCCGAAGTGTTCAACGACTGGATCGTCGAATACTGCGCGTGCGCACCGGAGCGCCTGCTCGGCGTGGGCATCGTTCCGATCGACGATCCGGATTGGGCTGTCAACGAGGCAAAGCGCATCATCCGCCGGGGCGTGCGCGGCATCATGGTGCCGACGCAGCCGATCGAAGGCGCGAAGCCGTACCGCAGCACGGTTTACGATCGTTTCTGGGCGGTCGTCGAAGAGGCGCGTGTTCCAGTGACCCTGCACATCGTGACCGGGCGCGTGCGCGACCCGTTCACGTATCACGGCGCCGACGAGCGCGGCGAGGTTCCGCGATCGTTCCTGGAACTATTCGGCGAAGCCGCGCCGGTACTCGCCAACGAATTCATTTTTGGCGGTATCTTCGACCGCTTCCCGAAGCTGACAGATCTTTCTCTCCGAATACGATGCCTCGTGGCTGCCGATACTGAAATATCGCGTCGACCGCATCGAGAAGTTTCCCGGCCTCAACCCGCTCAAGAAACCGGCGCGTGCGTATATCGACGAGAACATCGTCGTGGGCATCATCAACGACCCCTTGGCCGCCAAGCTGAGTCACGAGATCGGCGTCGATCGCATACTGTGGGGTTCGGATTTCCCGCATCCACCGTGTCCCTATCCGCACACCAGGGAGCGCATCGGCGAAATCCTCGCCGGCATTCCGGAAGCAGATCGCACGGCGATCGTCTCCGGCAACGTCAGCCGTCTTTACGGCATCGACGTCACAGCACTGCGAGCATGAAGGGTACCCTCGACATCGTCGGCGGCAACCTTATCGACGGGATCGCCGACGTACCTAAGAGCAATTGTTCGTTGCGGGTGAAAGACGGCCGACTCGTCGCCCTGTGGGAGGGCGCGCGCGCGCCGGCAGAGGCCAAGGAGCCAGCCGACCGCGTGATCGATGCCAGGGGCAAGACCGTGATGCCGGGGCTCATCGACGCGCATTGCCATATCAGCTACGGCGAGGGCCGCAGCGCGGAGGAGGTCGACATCTACGGTGGCGCCGAGTGGGCGGCGGTGCGGGCGGTGTGGAATTGCGCCAAGGTGCTGCGCGCGGGCATTACGAGCTTCTGCGATCCGGGATCGACCTGGCATGCCGCGGTCACCGCGCGCGATGCCATTGCCAGCGGAATGTTTCCGGGTCCGCGCATCTTTGCGGCGGGCCGGCACATCGCCGCGGACGGCGGATTCGCGGATTATTTTCCGTCGTGGCTCGGCATGCCGGCTTCCGCCGAAGGCGTTCTCTGCCACACGCGTGAGGAAATGGTCCGCGAAGTGCGGCAGCAGGTGAAGAACCGAGTCGACCTCGTCAAGATCAGCGGCGACAGCCAGGCCCAGGAGCGGCTCGAGGACGCCGGGCCGTGTCTCTCCGACGAGGAAATGCAGGCGATCGTCTTCACCGCGCACGGGCTGGGGCGCAAGACCGCGATCCATGCGCGCTACCCCAACACGGTCGTCGCCGCGGTTCGCGCGGGCATCGATTGGCTGATTCACGCCTCCTACATGCGCAGCGAGGATATCGGCATCGTGCGCGATGCCGGAACGCCCATCTGTCCGACCTTCACCTTTACCGCCAATATCGTCGAATGGGGCAGGGACGTCGGAGTCGATCCGAACTACATCGAAGTCAAGAAGCGCGAGCTCGATGCGCTCGCGCGCATCCATCGGCGCGCGTATGAGTCAGGTATCACCATGCTTGCCGGGTCGGAAGCGGGCTTTTCGGTGACCCCTTACGGTGACTGGCACACGCGGGAGCTCGAACTGATGGTCGAGCTTGTGGGCATGAGCCCGATGGCGGCAATCAAAGCGGCGACCAGCAACAATGCGGCGGCTTTTGGCTGGGCCGGCGACGTAGGGACACTGCAGCGCGGCGCACGCGCCGACATCCTTGTCGTTGACGGCGACCCGCTGGCCGACATCGGCATTCTCGGCGACGAGAAGAAGATTTCGATGATCCTGCACGACGGTGATGAGGTGGATCGGGCCAAACCAATTCCGGAGCGGAAGCGGATGGCGCACGAGCGGGGGTTCAGCGTGTCCACGTACAAGTTGGAACGCACGGAGGTCAACAGGAGGAGGTCGCAATCATGAAACCATTTACTCGCCGTAGTTTTCTTGCAAGCAGTGCCGCGTTGATCGCAGGCGCAAGCGTGCCGAGTCGGGCACAATCGCCGGTTCCGCTGACCGGCATCGACTGGGGCGGGCCGCTCATTGAGGCGACGCGCAAGATCACCGCGGGCGACAAGGATGTCGACATCACATGGGATCTGCATTCCGGTGGCGCAGGAACGGTGTTGCCGAAGATCAAGGCGGCATGGCCCAACCCCAAGTACGACTTCGTGGCCGCCTGGAATCCGGTATACGTCACGATGATCAACGAGGAATGGCTTGAACCCCTGAGCCCGGATGAGTTGCCCAACCTGCGCGACGTGCCACGCGAGTATTTCTTCACCGATAAGAACGGCGCGATCATCAATGTGCCGCGTAGCCTCGCCGGAATGTTCTGGGGCTATCGCGCCGATAAGGCGCCGGTAAAGGTCGAACGCATCGAGCAGTTATTCGACAGCAAGCTTAAGGGCCAGATCTGCTGGCCCGGACCCAGCATCAACTCGAACCTGCAACTGCTGTCGCTTGCGCTTTCGGCGGGGGGGAACGAGCAGAACATGGAGCCGGGCTGGGATCTCCTGAAAAAGCTCGCCAAGTCGGGGAACATCGGCCGGGTCGCGCAAACGGAGACTGACTTCATCAATTCGATCTCGACGGGCGAGACGACCGTTGCCTTCTGGAACATGTCGCCGTGGAAGAAGCTCGCGACCAACTTCCCGATCAAGGTACTGACCCGCGTGCCTGACGAAAAGGGGATGAAGGCATTCATGTACCAGGACGGCTGGGTGGTGCTCAAGACCTCGAAGCAGAAGAAAGCGGTGAAGGACTACCTCAACTTCTTCATCAGCCCGGAGAACAACGAGGCGTTTAACCAGATGCTGGGGCAGGGAGCCACCAACCGAAAATCGAAGTCCAGCGGCTTCGCAGAAAACATAGCATTCAAAGGCGATGAGCTCGCCAAGTACGCGTACTTTCCGAATTTCGTGGTGCTCGCGGCGCAACTCAACGATACGGTCAAACGCTTCGAGACGGAGATCGTGCCACTGCTGTAAGAGAGAATCTTGACTCCGGTATGAGCGTGCGGCGCCGCGGCAGCGGTCTGGTCCTACCCGCGGTCGTGGTGGTGGCAGTGCTGCTCGTGGTGCCGCTGTTACTGATCGGTGACGAGAGTCTGCGCCTGTTTGTGCCAGGACGCGTTGGCTCGGCGCACGACGCGCCATTCACCCTGGAGAACTACGCCGAGCTCGTCCGTCCGGCCTACGCGCGCTATTTTGCGGACACGCTGCGTATCAGTCTTGTCGCTTCGCTGGTTGCGCTGCTGCTCGCCTATCCGATCGGCTACCGTGTCGCGCGAGAAGCACGCGCCCGCGTGCGCCGGGCATGGATCGCGTTTCTCGTAGTGATGCTGTTCCTCAGCATTCTGATCCGGGTCTACGCCGTGTCGCTGGCAGTGGGGCCCGCTGGCTTCGGTCGCGGCATTGCGGAATTTCTCGGACTTGCGCTCAGCAGCAGGGGCTACGCCGAGCTCTCGATAGTGCTGGGGCTGTTGCACTGTCTCATTCCGATGGCGGCAATCGTACTGCTTGCACCGCTGCAGGCGCTCAATCCGAGACTTGTCGAAGCGGCACAGGCGCTTGGGGCTCCTACCTGGAAAGCGCACGCGACGATCACGCTCCCGCTTTCCGCACGTGGGGTCATGGCGGCATTCATGCTCTGCTTTACCTTCTCCATCAGCGCCTTCGTGATCCCGCTGGTGCTGGGCAAGGGCCGCGTCCTGTTCGTCTCCAACCTTATCTACAGCCGCTTCGGCGAAATCGGCAACTATCCCGGAGGGGCCGCGCTCTCAATCGCCCTTCTTGGGCTCTCGCTCCTCGTGGTTTACGCGCTGGATCGCGCGGCGGCCAGTCGATTGGCGGACCGCATTGCATCACTACTGTCCGGTTAAACCCCGAGCAGATTCAACTGGTTGGGGTTGACGAGGTTGTTTGAGGAGAGTGCATTTTCGGTAAGGGCCTGTTGCAGAGGCATTTTTTCGAAGATGGTCACGGAGATAATCTGTAGCAGCGTGTAGAGCGAGGCATCGAGGTGCAACTGCTTCTTGACGATGGCGATGAGCACGTACGTGGCGACGGCGCACCACACCTGCGTCTTCACTGCGTTCTCGCTGTTGCCCAGGAAATGCTTGATGCGCAGGTGCTGCTTGATCCATTTGAAGAACAGCTCGATCTGCCAGCGACGCTTGTACAGCGCGCAGATGGTCAGCGCCGGCAGTGCCGTGTTGTTGGTCAGGAAGACCAGCGTCTTGCCCGACTCGGGATCCTTGAACCGAATGCGCCGCAGATGCTCGGGATACTTCTTTGCCGAGTAAAAGCCGTTGAGCATCACGCGTTGGTCGCAGAGCACGCCGGTGGTGCGGTCGGTGGTCGCCGAGTACACGCGTCTTGCGTCCATGGGCGACTTGGCGCGTGTGACGAAGAAGGCGCCGGCCTGATGCAGCGTGTACAAGCGCGGGAAGTCCAGGTAGCCGCGATCCATCAGGTAGAACGCGCCGGCCTCCAAGGCCAGCATGTCCAGCACGTTCACTTCGTGCAGCTTGCCGTCGCTGATGTGGATGAATGTGGGGATCGCGCCGCGCAGGTCCAGCAACGTGTGCAGCTTGATGGCGGCTTTGGTCGAGCGAAACGGTGCCCAATCGAACAGGCTCAGGCACAGATCGATGGTGCTGGAGTCCAGCGCGTACACGGTGTTGTCCAACTCGACGCCGAGCGAGTCGTTCGCGTAGAGCTTGCGCGCGCGACGAATCAGCACGGCGGCCAGATCGGCCCAGATGCGCCAGTCGCGCAATTCGTTGGCATCGGCCAGCGTGGAGCGCCTGACCGCGGAGCGAAAGCCCATCGCGTAGAGCTTCGCTGCATTGGCCGACAGGCTCGCCTCGATGTCGCGCAAACTCTCGCGCCAAGTCAGCTGCGCGAAGGCCATCGCACGGAACTGCTCGGCACACGACAACGTGCGCGCACCGGCGTTGCCCGAGTAGCGATGCACGATGCGCGCGAAGCTCGTCCACGGCACGAACTCCATGACTTGGGCGAACAACGTCTTGCCAACATGCATGCGCACTCCCCGGGGCAGTCAACCCGGGGAAACTACGCCATTCTGGGCAAACGAAGTTCAAATCGGCACCAAAGGAAATCGGCCTGCAACCCGCGCCAACGCTCGTTCTCGGGCTCGGCACAGGCCATTTAACCGGACAGTAGTGGCATTGCATGAACTGTCAGTTGTTGCGCGACCGGGGGCCGAGCCTTGAGGAACTGTCTTAGGCGCCGGCAGAAGAGGGAACATGGCAAAGGAATTCCATAACCCGGAACCGTTCCGATCGGAGCACCGGCCGTACGCCATGGCGGTGAAGGCGGGGAGGCTTGTCTTCCTGGCAGGCCAGCTCGGCGTCGAATTTGTCGAGGGCAAGCGGACGGTGGTCGCCCCGGGTAACGCCGAGCGCCAGATCGAGCAGATCTTCGTCAATATGCGCTCGATGCTAGAGGGTTTGGGCGCCGGTCTCGGCGACGTCTGCTGGATCCAGATATTCGTGACCAATATCGACGATCGATTGGGCATGGATGCCGTGCGCAGACGATATTTCGGCGAGACCGAGCTGCCGGCGGCGACCATGGTGGAAGTGTCCCGGCTCGCTCTCCCCGGTGCAGTCGTGGAGGTGAACGCAATCGCAGTGATCGAGGAGCGCTGAATCTCGCGCGACGGGAAAAGCGTACGGAGTGACGGCCGGCTCAGATCGCCGCTGTGGCCTGGAACTCGATGAGCAAGCCCGGGTCCGCCAGATGATTGACCTCGACGATCGTGCTCGTCGGAAGGTTTTCCTTGAAGAATTCCATCCGCGCCGCGACGATTTCCTTGAACTGACGTATGTCCGTCGTGTACACCACGATGGATACGATGTCGGAGAGACTCCCGCCCGCCGCCGCCAGGACCACCTGCATGTTGCGGATGGCCTGGCGCGCCTGTTCCGCCATGTCGCCGGGCCCGACGAGATTGCCGTCGGCGTCGCGTGACAGCTGGCCGGACAGGAAGATCAAAGTCGTTGGGTTATCGACCCTGATGTAGTGACAATAGATATTGGAGCGGACGTTTCTCAGATTCGCGGGGTTGCCGCGTGTGATCTTGGTCATGCGCCTTCCTCTTCTGGGTCGACGATACGGGTGCGCAACGGCGCAAATCCCTCGATGGCAATTTCGACCACGTCCCCGGGTCGGAGGTAGAGCTCGTCGGCATTGGGCTGGCCGACGGCTACCCCTGCCGGCGCGCCCATCGCGATCAGGTCACCCGGCTCAAACGGCATCCAGCGAGAAAAATGCTCGAGAACCTCGCCGATGCGGAAAATCATGTCACCGCTATGAACCCGCATTCGTTGCTCGCCATTGACCCGGCAGGTTATCCAGAGATTGTGCGGATCGGCGACTTCATCGAGCGTGATGATGAATGGCCCGACGGGACCGAATCCGGGCATGTTCTTCGATGTCCAGAAGCGGGTACCCGATGCCACCTCCTGTTTCTGGACCTGGCGGGCGGTAAGATCGTTGGTCAGGGTTATACCGGCGATGTACGAGCTCGCATCGTGTCTCGCCGCGCGGAACGCGCGCCTGCCGATGACGAACGTCAGTTCTGGCTCGTAGTCGAGAGTCGTAATGCCTTTTGGACGAATCACGGCCGCGTCGTCGCCGACCATGACCGAGTTCAGTTTCACGAATCCTGTCGGCTCCTTCGGGATCTCCTTGATCAACTGATTGCGAACCAGCTCTTCGAGATGTGATTTGTTGTTCTTGCCGACGCAGAAAAACACCTGCGGGTCGGTAATAGGTGGAAGAAGACGGACCTGGTCGCGCGGCAGGCGGATGCCATCGCCGACCTTGCTGCGCGCTGCGGCATCGAGACAACGTCTTGCCGTAGCCAAGCCGGACGGACCTGCGGCGATGAGCGATCTGAGCGAATCGGGGAACGCGTCGTGGCCTCGGTCGACTAAACCCCGGGCGGCTGCAAGGTCCACGATGTCACCATCGAGCCAAGCTCCGATCCTGGACCTTGCGTCACGCTTTCCGTGGACGAAGGTAAGAAGCTTCATGGAGTCATTCAGCGACGATAGGAATGAGTCGTCAAGATATCATAGCAAGTCGCTGTGTTACTGAGTGAGGAGGCAAACCGCGCGGCGCATCGGAGGGTCGAGACCACGCCGGCGCGGAGTTACGCCGCCTGATCTGGCCACTCGACCACATAATCGGATAGATCGAGCGGTGCTGGCGGCGCCGGTGGAGTCCCGCTGCTGCCCAGGTAGAGGAAGCCGACGATGGCATCGCTGGCTGCCAGCCCGAAGGCCGCTTTGATTTCGGCGTCATAGGCTGCTTCACCGGTCTTCCATGCGCAGCCGAGTCCGAGCGCGAACGCGCAGACCATGACATTTTCTGCCGCGGCCGCGGCGGACAGAACCTGTTCGATTGCGGGAATAGGGGATTGCTCGTTGACCTTCGCGGCGACGACCAGGATCAAAGGGGCGCGCAGCGGTTTGCTCATTTCCTTTTCAATTTGCGCCGGCGTTGCATCCGGATGACGCCGCCTGAAGCACTCACCCATCAACGCGCCGAGCCGCTGCCGTGCTGCTCCCTTGAGGAGGATGAACCGCCACGGCCGAAGTCGCCCATGATCGGGTGCGCGCATCGCAGCGGACAATATGGAGTGAAGCTGGAGTTCATCGGGCCCGGGCTCGACCAATGAGCTACCGGACACCCGCGTGGTAAGGGCTTCGATCGCTTCCATGGGACAACTCTCCAGGCATCGATGGGGTCGATTGTAGCGGCAACGGCGCATCAGCGACGCCGTAAAGACGCGAGCTCGCTATTCGCAAGAACGTTGGTCGTTGAACGAAGACTTAAGATGGAGACCTCCTTGGGTCTGACCGCAACTCCGCGACACGTTGGCAACCCTTTTTAAGCCTTCGGTTGCGCTTGCAGGACCCTTTGGCGCAGTCCCAGGACCGCCCGCCGCCAGGAAAAGGCACGGCGCGACGGGCGCTCGGTGCGCTTGGCCATTTGATCGCGCCGACCTCCGTTGCGACGACTGGTATTATCGCCCTGACACCGGGCTCAATCCGTCGTTGCGCCGTACCTCCGGTCGGAGCCGATGGCCAATAGGCGCGAAGGTTGCCGCAATAGCTGCCGCGCGCACTCATTGCGTACGGCGCATCGCGCCAGACGGTGCTCCAGCCGGCAACCAGTGGGGAGACATGGCATGCGCGGGCAACGAATGCCACTCGCCATCCTTGGCCAACTCCTCATTGCGTTGTCGCTGGCTGCCGTGGCACAGGTGCCGCCAACCGGGCCTTGCGCACAAATCACGGCGGCTTGCGTGCAGGCCGGCTTCGCGCCAGACAAGGCTAAGACGGGCGGCGGACTGCAAGCGGATTGCGTCGTGCCCATCCTGCAGGGTGTCGCCCCGCCGAGTGGCGCCGGCAAGCCGTTACCTCACGTCGCTCCGCAAGTGGTGGCAGCGTGCAAAGCCAGAAATCCGAAGTTCGGGCAGGGCAACGCGCCCCCGGCGCAGGCGCTTGGCAATGGTCCGATCAAGATCATGCCGCTCGGCGATTCCATCACCTACGGGACTCCCGATCCTAGCTACGGCGGCTATCGGCATGCGCTGGGGACGTTGTTGAAGAACGACCGTTACAGCGTCGAATTCGTCGGGTCGCAACACAGCGGCAGTGCCCCTGATCAGGACAATGAGGGTCACCCCGGTTGGACGATTGCGCAGATCAAGAACGGCATTGCTACAAACCGCTGGCTTGAGACAAGCGAGCCCGACATCGTTCTGCTCCATATTGGCACCAACGATATTCGCCTGGGTCATGCGGCTGCGGCGTCCGCCAATCTCTCGGCACTGCTGGACGACATTCTCGAGCGTCTGCCCCGCACGCACGTCATCGTCGCGCAGATCATTCCATTTCGGCAGGGCCCCGATCCGAACCACCAGTCATACAATGATGCGCTTGCCCGCATCGCCGCGTCCAAAGGCGCCCGCGTTTCGCTGGTCGACATGCGGACCATCCTCTTGCCTGGCGATTACGCCGATGGGCTACATCCGAAGCGCAGCGGCTACGACAAGATGGCGCGGGTGTGGGAACCGGCGATACGGACCGTGCTCTCTGATCTCTCACATGAGGGCATTGTGCAGCCGGCAGCTCCGGGCGCACCTAATCGACGACGCGGAGGGTGAGTCGAGGATTCAGCTGCCTGTGGCGCTCAGGAGCCGAACCCGATGCGCGGGGACTCCGACCCTGAGCGTGTCATTTTGCGCGACGAATGCCTCGCCGCTGACGCCGTCTTTCCAGGTTCCCCGGGTGTTCGGGAAGTCGACTGCACGCGGCTCGTCGGACACATTGACCGCGGTAAGCGCCAACCCTTTGTTGCTCGTGAAGCGCCAGCCGGCAGTTTTCGGAGACGGCGTACGCACCAACTCCACCGAGCTGCCGTGATCGATGAGCGGAGCAAGCTTCTGTCTTGCCGTCAAGAGCGCCTTTACGTATTCGGCTGCGGCCGGAGCTTTTCTGCCGGCCAACGCGCTATCGATGGCGGCGGCGCGCGGGCGCAAGCCCTCGAACACGCCGCGCAGCGATTCCCGGGTCGCGTACAAGCGCTTGAACGGGTCGGGCACGTGTTCCATCTGTTCCCAAAACCGCGGCAGGATATCGTCGAGGCCGGGCATTCTGAGGCCCAGCATGAGGCCGGCATTGCGCCATGCATGCAATCCCCAGAACGCGTGGTGGGCGATGTGCTCCAGGTCGAGGCGCTTTTCCGGCAGATCGTTCTTGAGAAATTCCTCGAGAAACGCCTGCGCCGAGGAGCTGGGCGGCGTCAGCAGAAACTGGGATCCGCAGCCAAGCTTGGCGCCGATAGCCAGGATCTGGTTCCAGTCATCGAGCGAATAGCTGCTCGTTATCGTATCGGTCTTGCCCTGGTCATCCCATAGCCGGCGCCTTACTAACGTGTCGATGCCCCAGTCGAGAGAGCCGTCGGTCTGCGCGAACAGGCGCATCAGCTTCGGGCCTTCGGTGATCAGGATGGCCTCCGGGTTTCCTTCGCGCAATGCGGCGCGGGCACGGCGCAGGAGATTGGCGCAGCCGTTGTTGAATACCTCCGGATCTCCTGGCCGATGCCCATGCTGCCTTGACATGCACTTCCAGCCCTCTTGGAACCCTTGGGAATCGAAGAAGATGCCATCGGCGCCGTAGCCACCGATGCGCCGCGCGACGCCCTCGACATAGGCGAGCCATCCCTCCGCCCCGGGGCACGGCTTCCAGGTTCCGGGGTAGGGTTGTTCAGGAGGGCCGCTGGGCCCGATGATCGACCACTGTGCGCCATACATCATTCCGACATTGGAATCTTTGTTGATGATGAACCCCTCGACATACAGGATTACGCGCCCCCCCTGCGCGTGCAGGGCGGAGATGCCCTCCTTGAGCGCGGCGCCGCCGCCCAGATCAAGGCGAGGCACGTAATCTCCCTTGTTCTCCCAGTAATTGAATGGCCGCGCCCCCGGCTTCCCTTCGAACCAATCCACCAGGTAGAGGGTGCTCGTCCCGAGTGACCTCGCCTGGTCGAGCAGCGAGGGCAGGTCGCGGAAGTGCTTAATGAGGGACGACAAGAATGTTATCAGCGGAAAATCAAGCATGCAGGCGCCGGCGCTGACAGTCGACGGGATATACCATCCGGGCGTGTTGCGCGCCCAGTCGGGAGAATTGGCGAACTTGACGTTGGCCCCTTGGCCACTGTTCGTCGGCAACCAGAGCTGCGGTTCCGCAGAACCTTGAACCGGGGCCGATGGGGGCGCTGGCCCACCGTGCGGCGGCAGTCTGCGTTGGCCGTAGGCGGCCAGCGCGTTTCCCGCGAGGACCGCGGCCAGAAACCGGCGTCGGGATAAGTATTTCGGCACTGCGCTTCCTCCCGGCGGGCGGCGGATACCTTGGACAGAGCTTAGCTATTCTTTGACAATTTACAAGTAGGACGTCACCCTTCGCAACGGCGCGGAGCACGGCTACATCAATCGAGTCAATTGCATTTGATCTTAAGCCTTGCGTTGCGAAAAAGACCGCCCGCGCGCAAGGCCGACCAAACGAACCGCCATCTTGAAAGCGCGGTCGCCGGGTAGACTGCGCGCCACGCTTCGCCCCGAAGGCGTCCGCCCTGCGCACGCGTTCGCTGGGAGCGCGGCTTCGCGCTGGCGCAAACCGTGATACGCTAGCGCGAAAGCCCGCCGTCACGCTTTGCTTTTGCCCCCGCCCGGCGGCGATTAAAACCCCCAATTTTCAAGGAATGACCGTGCGCACGATCCGATTCGAAATGCTCTTCGCCTATGCGGCTTCGTTGCTGGTCTTAATGCTGTTGGGCGCCTGCCATGCGCAGCAGGACGCCGGTTCCGCCGCCAAGAGCCCACCGGAAGCGGTCGCGGCAACGGTCAACGGCGTGCCAATCAGCCAGGCGACCGTCGAGCGCATGGTCAAGCAGGGTGCCAATTCAGGCCACGCGGATAGCCCCGAAGCGCGCAAGGCGGTCCTCGAGCGCCTGACGCTGCAATCGGTCATCGCCCAGGAGGCGGTGAAGGAGGGATTGGACAGGAGCCTCGACGTGACCGAACAGCTCGATGCCATTCGCCAGGCCGTCCTCGCCAACGCCTACGTGCAGGACTTACATCAACAAGCATCCGGTCACGGACGACATGCTGCAGGCTGAGTACGAGCGCATCAAGGCGACGATGACCGGCAGCGAATACAAGGTGCGCCACATCCTGGTCGAGAAGGAGGCGGACGCGAAGGACATCATTGCCAGGCTGAAGAAGGATCCGGGGGCCTTCGCCCAGCTGGCGAAGGAAAAGTCGAAGGATCAGGGCTCCCGGACCAACGGGGGCGAACTGGGATGGTTCGATCCGCGGCGCATGGTGCCCGAATTCAGCGCCGCGGTCGCCAAGCTTGAAAAGGGCAAGTTCACCCTCGAGCCGGTCAAGACCCAGTTCGGTTATCACGTCATCCTGCTCGAAGACTCAAGGCCCATCGAGGCGCCTCCCCTGGAAGAGGTCAAGCCCCAGCTCGCCCAGCAGCTTCAGCAACAGGAGGTGATCAAGCAAATGGACACGCTCAAAGCCCAGGCCAAGATCGAACTTCCCGTCGCCCCCACATCCCCGCCGCCAGCTCCCGCTGCAGCATCGGCAAAGTAGGCAGCCCGGTCGCGAACCGGGCGGTCACGTTCCCGCAATCGCCATCGCCGGGCGCGCAAGCGAAAGGACCCATCATGCGTCGAGCCAGACGAGGGTTCCCGCTGCCGACCGTGTCGCGATCCAGCGCGCTAGCGCTGCGAAACTCCTGGGGATGCCAGCCTAGGGCGAGCGCGTCGCTCGCGAACAGACTTAAGGGAGATACGCGATGGCTGCACGCAAGCTCACGCGCAAGGACTTGGCCGAGGCAGCCGAGCGCTACAAGAACTGGGGTCGGTGGGGACCCGAGGACGAGATCGGCACGCTCAATCACACCTCGCCTGCAGACATCGTCGCGGCCGCTCGGCTGGTGCGCAAGGGCAAGGTCATTTCGCTCGCGCTCAACTTCGACCAGCACGGTCCCCAGGGCGCGAAAAGCAAGTATCCGTCGCTGGGCCGCGTCAATCCCGTGCACACGATGCTGCGCACCGGAACGGATGCCTACTCGGGGGTGCTCGATCATCGCGGCATCCGCGCCGCCGACGACATGGTGGTGATGCCGCTGCAGTGCGGCACGCAATGGGACGGACTCGGCCATGTCTTCTACGACAACTTCATGTGGAACGGCTACGATTGCCGCGAGGTGACCTCCGCCGGCGCGCAGAAGTGCGGCATCGAGAAGACCAAGGCGAAGATGGTCGGCCGCGGTGTTTTGCTCGACGTCCCGCGTGCGCTCGGCCGGGAAGTGCTCGAGGATGGCTACGGCATCACCTGCGCCGATCTCGACCGCACCGCGGCCAAGCAGGGCGTGGCAGTCAAGCGCGGCGACTTCGTCGTCGTGCGCACGGGGCAGATGGAGGTCAAGCTCGACGCCGGCAGCTGGGACGGTTATCCCGGAGGCGATGCGCCGGGGTTTGCGTTCGAGACGCTGGAGTGGATCAAGCGCACCGAGCTCGCCGCGCTCGCGAGCGATACCTGGGGCTGCGAGGTGCGCCCCAACGAGACGGAGCCGGGAATCAACCAGCCTTGGCACTGGATCACCATCCCGATCATGGGCATGACCATGGGCGAGATCTTCTACCTGAAGGACCTGGCCGAGGACTGCGCGGGCGACGGCGTCTACGAATTCCTCTTCGTGGCTCCGTCGCTTCCGATCACCGGGGCGGTCGGCTCACCGACGAACCCGCTGGCGATCAAATAGAGGCATCGCCATGGCCAGGATGACAGGCGCGCGAGCGCTTGCGCAGATGCTCGACGGCTATGGCGTGTCGCACGTGTTCATGGTGCCCGCGGTGCTGCGCCGGACCCTTGCCGAGATGGAGCAGCGCACGAACATCAAGCGCCTTCACACCCACGGCGAGAAGGCCGCCGCCTACATGGCCGATGGCTATGCGCGCGCGTCGGGTCGGCCCGGCGTATGCATGGCACAGGTCGTCGGTGCGCTCAATCTTGCCGCCGGTTTGCGCGACGCATGGCTCGCGCATTCGCCGCTGCTCGCATTCACCGGCGGGCGTGATCCGAAGACGAAGTTTCGCAAGGTTTATCAGGAAATCGACGACCTGCCGGCCTTCGAGACGGTGACGAAGTGGAACGCGACGGTCGACGCGGTGGAGCGCATCCCCGACATGCTGCGCCAGGCGTTTCGCGCCGCGGTCAGCGGCGCGCCCGGCCCGGTGCATTTGCAGTTTCGCGGCAACGAGGGCCAGATCGACCAGGAAGAGGCGGACATGGAGACCTTGTGCGAGGCGCAGTTTGCGCAGGTGCCGCCGTTTCGCCTCGAGGCCGATGCCGCGAGCGTGCGCGCGGCGCTGATGCTCCTGCAGGACGCGGCGAAGCCGGTCATCGTCGCCGGCGGAGGCGTGCGCGCGTCGGCTGCGGCACCCGAGCTCGTCGCACTGGCGGAGAAACTGCAGATTCCGGTGGCCACCTCCTTGAACGGCAAGGATTCGATCAGCGGCCTGCACCCCCTGTCGGTGGGCGTGGTCGGCAGCTATTCGCGCGAGAGCGCGAATCGTGTCGTCGCCGCGGCGGATCTCGTCTTCTTCGTAGGCACCGAGGCGGGTGGCATGACCACGCACGCCTGGACCGTGCCGAAGGCCGGCGTCGCCGCGATCCAGCTCGACATCGATCCCGAGGCCCTCGGGCGCAACTACCCGCTCAAGGCCGCGCTCAACGGCGACGCCAAGGCGACACTTGGGCGCATGCTCGGCCAGGCCGATGCCGCGAGCGCGCACGCCGCCATGCCCTGGCTCGCGACGGTGCGCGGCGTGTGCGAGGAATATGCGGCGAAGGTTCGCGCGCTGCTCGAATCGGACGCGGTGCCGATCCGCCCGGAGCGCCTGTGCAGCGAGCTCACGCGCCACACGCCGGAAGACGCGATCGTCGTGGTCGACACCGGCCACGCCGGCATGTGGATGGGCGGCATGTACGATCTTAGGAGCGTGAACCAGGATTACCTGCGCAGTGCCGGGCATCTCGGCTGGGCGTTCCCGGCAGGTCTGGGCGCGAAGTGCGCGTGCCCCGAGAGGCCGGTCATCACGTTCACCGGCGACGCGGGGCTGTGGTATCACATCGCGGAGATCGAGACCGCCGTGCGCTGGCGCATCAATGCCGTCACCGTGGTCAACAACAATGGCAGCGGAAACCAGTCGAAACGCGGCTTCGACCGCGCTTACGGAGGCCGGCAGAGCGCACAGGCGCACGAGCTGTGGACCTTCAACGCGATGAACTTTGCGCGCCTGGCGGAGGATATGGGCGCGCTCGGCCTGCGGGTCGAGAAGGCAGCCGACTTCGCGCCGGCGCTCGCGCGCGCGCTCGAAGCGAAGCGGCCGGCGGTCATCGACGTGGTGACCGACATCGAGGCCCTCGCGCCGCTGGCTGTCGGGTAACAGGCGATCGCCGCGCCGTAAGCCTCGCCGGAGGAGAAAAGCATGAGCAGACGACTCGAAGCCTGGATGGCCGCCGCATGCCTCGCGCTTGCGCCGGCCTCGCCCTCGCTCGCGCAGAGTTATCCGGCGCGGCCCATTCACGTCATCGTCGCGTTCGCGCCCGGAGGCCCCGTCGACGTGGTCGCGCGGGTGGCGGCGGAGAGACTGCCGGAGATTCTCGGGGCGCCGGTTGTGGTCGAGAACCGGCCGAGCTCGACGGGCAATCTGGCCACGCAGGTCGTGGCCAAGGCACCCCCCGACGGCTACGTGATCCTCGCGACCTCGAGCGCGTTCGCGGTCAACGTCTCGCTCTCTCCGAACGCGGGCTACGACCCGCACGATTTTGCGCCCATCATTCAGGCCGCGACGCAGCCCAACGTGATCGTGGTCAACTCGGAATTCCCCGCGAAGACGCTCGCCGAGTTGCTCGACAGGGCGAAGACCATGAAGCTCGCCTATGCCTCTCCGGGAGCCGGCACCACCCCGCATCTGACCGGGGAGCACCTGTTCCGGGCGATCGCGAAGCTCGACGTCGTCCACATCCCCTACAAGGGCGCCGGGCCCGCTGCCGCGGCGGTGGCGGCCGGGGAGCCGCCGATCGGCTCGCTCGCGGTCACCGCGCCGCTGCCTTTCATCCGCTCGGGGCGGTTACGCGCGCTCGCGATCTCGAGCGCAACGCGTCTTCCGCTGCTGCCCGACGTGCCGACATTTGCCGAGCTGGGCTATCCCGAGATCGAGGACTACACCTGGGTGGGTTTCTTCGCGCCCGCCGGCACAGCGCCCGAAGTCGTGCAGAAATTGAACGCGGCGATCAATCGCGTCTTGCAGATGCCCGAAGTCCGCGAGCGCCTGGAGGCTCTCACCTTTGAGCCGATCGGGGGTTCACCGCAGCAGTTTGCCGAGTACGTTCGCTCGGAGGTCGCGAAATGGGCCGTTGTGGTCAAAGAGACCGGGGCGAAGCTGGATTAGCTTCCACTCGCGCGATCGTGCCGCGGCTTCGGGTTAAAGAGGCGCCGCGGTTGCGCGCCGCGCGCTTCATAACGGCTACGCGCAACCCTTTGCTTGGGACGTGACCCGCTCCTTATGTTCCGAACTGAAAAAAAGAGTGGGTCACGCCGGCATTGCAGACCTTAGGCTACTTGGTGATCAGTTCCTGCATATTCTTCGAGCCCAGGATTTCGCGCACGTCGGTGCGCTTGGTCATCAACTGAACCTGCTTGTCCTCGGAGCCCACGATCTTGCCCATGATGGCTTCGTACTTGGCGCTGATCCCGTCAAAGGCGGCCCAGTTCTTGTATTCGTCCAGGATCATCACGTCGAAGTCATCTCTGCCTGAAGAAGGGCCGCTTAAGACGTGGCTGGAGAGGATCAGACCCTGTTTCATGGCTTCCTCGTTGACCTTCTTGCGCAGCGGAATAATCTCGCGCAGGTAGGCATCGGACATCCCTGGCTTGACGCGAATCATGGTGATGCTCCAGACCGGGCCTTCGGTGTAAGGCTTTGCGTCCTGTGCATAGGCGATGACCGAGCTCAGCGACAGCACAGCAAACAGCACCCGTGTTGACATACGCCAGAATGCTTTGCGATTCATCCTCATTCTCCCTTTGGTTAAGGTTGCTGCCGGAACGCCGGGCAGCACGACCCGACGCCTACCGCGAAGGGTGCGGTCAGCCATCGTAGGACAATGCGCCATGGCGATAGCGGGGATGCGCTGGCCCCGGGCTCTTCGGCGACAGGACGTGCCTGGCGGCGACGAAATGCGCTTTAAGGCGCCTGCCGCTCGAGGGAGCCTCGATTGCCCGGAGCCATCCGTTTGCCCCAGCGCAACCGTGGGATAGGGTGCTAAGGTTTGGGGGTCGCTTGCGCCGCATGAAAGGTCGCGTCACGCAATCCAACCCCCGCATGGCGAATCCAAGATCCATTACACTTGGCTGAAGCCGGCGCACCCGGGCACGCACGCGCCGCGCGGTCGCCGCCTTCCATGGCGGTGGTTCATGTTCATCCAGCCGGATACTCAAGCCATGCCAGGCTCTAGGCGCAGGCGCCCGCTCCTCCGTTTCGCCCTGTACGCACTCGGCGTTCTGCTTGCCGCAGGCGGGTGGGTCACGTGGCGCGAGATCTGGGGACGGCCACTCTGGATCAGTCACTACTATGAACGGGTCTTCATCGAGGTGATGCTGGACAGCCCGCAGCTGCTTTCTTCGGTCGGGCTCATCGACAATACCTGGCTTGACTTTCATTCGGGCAAACTCGACGACGGCTCGCCTGCGGCTACGGAGCGAACGGCAGCGCGGTTCCGGCGCGATCTGGCGCTGCTGCGGGCGTACCCGCTCAATGAGCAGACGCCGGCGCAACAGCAATCGACCCGGGTTCTCGACTGGTTCCTCGACGATGCGGTGCGCGGTGAGGCATTTCGATATCACAACTATCCGGTCAATCAGTTGAGCGGCGCGCAGATCGGCGAACCGGATTTCATGCTGCAGATTCACGCCGTGATCGACCGGCGCAGCGCGGAGCGCTACCTGGAACGGCTTGACGGCTTTCCGCTGTTTTTTGAACAGGTGATCGAGAGCGTCAAGCTCCGGGAGTCCAAGGGCATCTCGCCGCCGCGGTTTGTGGTGACGAAGTCGCTGGCGCAAATGCGCGACTTTGTGGGTAAACCGGCGAAAGCGAACATCCTCTACACGAGCTTCGCCGGGAAGCTGGGCGCGGTGACGAGTCTGCCCGACGCCGATCGCCAGGCGCTCCTTGCCCGGGCCGAGCGAGCGATCGAAGACAGCGTCTATCCGGCCTATACCAAGCTGATTGCCTACGAAGCGACACTTGAAGCGAAGGCGCGGACCACGGACGGCGTGTGGGCGCTGCCCGACGGCGATGCCTACTACGCCTGGATTCTGCGCCATGAGACGACAACCGAGTTGACGCCCGCGCAAGTGCACGCCTTCGGCCTCGCCGAAGTCGACCGTATCTCGAAGGAGGCGGCTCCCCTGCTCGACGCCTTGCGCGCGCCGCCGGGAACGGTCGGGGAGCGGCTCAATGCGCTCGGGCGCGATCCGAAATACCTCTTTGCGGCAGACGCCCAGGGGCGGGAGGCGATGCTCTCGGAGTTCCGGCGTGAACTGGACGCGATGTGGGCACGTCTGCCGGAGTGGTTCGACGAGTTGCCGCGCGACAAGCCCACCGTGGCCGCCGTGCCGGAATTCAAGGCGGCGAGTGCGCCCGGCGCTTATTACCAGCCGCCCGCGCTCGATGGATCGCGACCCGGGACCTTCTTCGCCAACGTCTGGGACCCTCTGCGGACGCCGCGCTGGGCGATGCCTACGCTCGCCTACCACGAAGGCGTCCCCGGTCATCATCTGCAGTTGTCCCTGCAGGCCCAAATGCGCGATGTACCGACCTTCCGCAAGGTTCTGCCGTTTACCGCCTATGCCGAGGGTTGGGCGCTTTACGCCGAGCGTTTTGCGCACGAGGTTGGGTTTGAAGACGATCCAGCGGACAATCTTGGGCGGCTTCAGGCGGAGCTGTTTCGCGCCACGCGACTGGTTGTCGATACGGGACTCCACTACAAGCGCTGGAGCAGGGAGCAGGCGATCGATTACATGGCGTCCACGACCGGGATGGCGCGCTCGGATATCGTGGCCGAGATTGAGCGCTACATCGTCGCGCCGGGCCAGGCGTGTGCCTACAAGGTCGGCATGGCGAAGATTCTGGAACTTCGCGATCTCGCCAAGTCGGAGCTCGGCGCGCGTTTCGACATCCGAAAGTTCCATCGCGCCGTGTTGCAGGACGGCAGCGCGCCGCTGTCGGTGCTCGATACTCGCGTTCGTGCCTGGATCGCAGCCGAGAATCGGTGAGCGACGCAAATGCCGGATCGCCTCCGGCCGCTGCACGCCCCGATTGCGGGGCGACGACTCGCAACGCTCCAGGTATTCGGGCGCGAGCCGGGGTGTCGGGAGACGCGCAACTGCCCTAAGCCATTCGTTGCGAGTGGCGCGGACTGCGCTCGCAGGCAGGGCCCCCGAGTCCCGCCCGCGCGAATCCTGCTTGACGACTTCAATTGCCAAGCGCTGTACGGCACCAACGCGAAGAGGATTACCATTGACGGATGTCACGTCGCCAAGGACAAGACTCTCGCACCATGCCATGATGCCCAGGCAACAGTAAGCGCCGTATTGCAACGTGGCGAGCCCTTGTCGGGTAACACGGATTGATGACTGACCTTACGATGAGCGAATCGGTCAAGGCCATCTTCCTGAGCTATGCCTCAGAGGACGCGGATGCCGCGCAGTGCATCTGCGATGCACTGCGTACGGCCGGGCTTGAGGTGTGGTTCGACCGGAGCGAATTGCGCGGGGGCGACGCGTGGGACGCAACGATCCGCAAGCAGGTCAAGGAATGCGCGCTCTTCGTGCCGCTTATCTCCGCCAACACCGACGCGCGCGGCGAAGGCTACTTCCGACGCGAATGGAACATCGCGGTGAATCGCATGCTCGACATGGCGGATGACCAACCGTTCCTGCTGCCGGTGGTGATCGCTGGCGCCGGCCGATGCCGCCGCGACACGGCCGTGATAGCGCACGAGCCGCGGCACCCCCTTAGGACCAGCGAGCCACACCCGTGATCGCGCTCGCACCGTCGTTCATTGCCGCGAGCGCAGTCGTCATCCTTGTGCTTGGTCTTGTCCATCTCCTGTACACGTTTCGCGGCCAGAAGCTGCACCCTCGAGACGTCGCCCTCGAAGCAAGAATGAAGGAAGTCGCGCTGGTCCTCACGCGGGAAACGACGATGTGGAAAGCCTGGGTCGGCTTCAATGCGAGTCACGCTAGTGGCGCAATTCTCTTCGGCCTTGTCTACGGATACCTGGCGCTGGTACGCAGCTCGGTCCTCTTTCAGTCGTTGTTTCTGCTCCTGGTAGGATTCTGCCTTCTCGCAGGCTATGTCTTTCTGAGCAAAGCCTATTGGTTCAGCGTTCCCTTTCGTGGCATCGTATTGTCCACGGCACTCTATGCTGCTGGCCTTGTCCTCGCGTGGGCCTGACCCGGCCGAAGACAACTTGCTCGAATCCCTGCGTCGATTAGCGCTGCCAGGACTTCCCCGGCGCAAGCGGTTGCAGCGGCGTTCGCGCTGATGCAGCCGATGCGGGCGAGCGAGCCGGCCCGGCGCGGGCGCAGCGCAGGAGGAATGATGGGCTCATGGCGCGGTCTTGGGCGCGTGGGAATGGCGGTTCTGACGCTGTCGGTCGTGCTCGCCCTCTGGTATGTGCTCACCGCCCTTACCGGTGTCATCTCTCCGGCAAGGTTTCCCTCGCC
Organism: uncultured beta proteobacterium; assembly: GCA_963711235.1. Classification (GTDB taxonomy): domain Bacteria; phylum Pseudomonadota; class Gammaproteobacteria; order Burkholderiales; family Casimicrobiaceae; genus PALSA-1003. The sequence continues at coordinate 45,434 of CAVQDI010000004.1, forward strand.
GGGCGAGGTGGGGGCGGCTTGGGTGCAGATTACGAGCCAAGGTTACGCCGACGCCAAGCTCTGGCGGCACGTCGTGCAGAGCAGCATGCTGGTGCTGTACGGTTTTCTTGCGGCCGTGGCGGTCGGCGTGCCAATGGGGTTGGCCATGGGCTGGTCGAAGCGGGCGGAGGCCTTCGCCAACCCGGTCTTCCTGTTGCTGCGCCCCATCCCGCCGCTGGCATGGATCCCCCTGGCGATCGTCTGGCTGGGACTCGGCGATGCGGCCAAGATCATGGTCATTTTCGTGGCCGCCTTCGTGCCCTCCGTGATCAACACCTATGCCGGCGTGCGCGCGATGGAACCGCATTGGCTCGAGGCGTCGGCCATGCTTGGGGCGAAGCGCTTTACCTTCATCCGCGAAGTGCTCGTCCCAGGCGCCCTGCCGCACATCTTCACCGGACTCCGCCTGTCGCTGCAGGCCTCGTGGACGACGCTCGTTGCCGCAGAGCTCGTCGGCGCGCTCTACGGCTTGGGTCAGGTGCTCAACGCGGCGGCGCAGGACATCTTCCCGGCCATGATTCTGGTCGGCATGATTTGCGTCGGCGTCTGCGGCGGCGTGATGACCTGGCTCCTAGGACGGGTCGAACAGCGCGCGATGCACTGGCGCGCACCCTGAATCCGGCCATGGGCGGGCGCGCACTCTCCGCGAAACAATTCGGGCTGTTGTCGGCGGCGGGCGTCGCGAGCCTGTTCGGCGTCTGGACCGTGGGCGCGATGTCCGGTGCCGTGCCGGCGCAGTTCCTGCCGCCGCCATGGGCTGTCATGGAGCGCATCGTCGAGCTGACCCAGAAGCCTTTCGCCGGCTTCACGCTGCAGCAGCACCTGGGGTCGAGCGTGCTGCGCTACCTTCTCGGCTTCGCGCTCGCGGCAGCGGTCGGCGTGCCGCTTGGCTTGCTGATGGGCTGGTTCCGCAGGCTCGACTACATTGTCTCGCCTCTGTTCGAAGGCATTCGTTTCATCGCCCCGATCGCCTGGGTACCGTTTGCCGCGCTGTGGTTCGGCACCGGCGTCGGCGGGCCGACGCTGATCATTTTCATGGGTGCATTCCCGCCGGCTCTCATCAACGCCTATCGCGGCGCCAAATTCGTCGAGCCGCACCTGATCGAGGCGGCGCAGACCCTCGGTGCCAGCGGCTGGCGCATCATCGTCGAAGTTCTGCTGCCCGCCTCGGTACCCTCGATCGTCGCCGGGCTGCGCATCAGCGCCGGTCTCGGCTGGCAGTCGCTGATCGGCGCCGAGCTCATTGTCGCCTCGAGCGGCATCGGCTACCTCATCGTCAAGGGGCAAAGCAGCATCAGCACCGCGACGGTGATGGCGGGGATGATCGCCATCGGTACCGTCGGGCTCATCATTGACGTGTCGCTGCGTCGCGCGGAAGCCGCCATCCATCGCAGGCGCGGGCGATGAGCGAGATCGCATTCGACGGCGTCAGTCGCGTGTTCGCACGCGACGGCAAGGATTTCCCCGCGCTCGACCGCATCGATCTCACGATCCGTGAGAAGGAGTTCGTGGCGATCGTCGGTCCGTCCGGTTGCGGCAAGACCACGTGCCTGCGGATGGTGGCCGGGCTCGAGTTCCCGAGCGGCGGCACGGTGAAGGTCGGCGGGAGCGCCGTGATTGCGCCCGGGCCTGAACGCGCCGTCGTGTTCCAGCAGTTCGGGCTGTTTCCATGGAAGAGCGTATGGGAGAACATTGACTTCGGGCTCAAATGCAAAGGACTCCCGGTTGCGGAACGTGGCCAGCGCATCAGACGGTTCATCGAACTGATGTCGCTGCAGGGATACGAGAACGCGTTTCCGCACCAGCTCTCGGGCGGGATGCAGCAGCGCGTGGCGATCGCCCGCGCCTACGCGCTCGACCCTGCGGTGCTGCTGATGGATGAGCCCTTCGGTGCCCTGGACGCGCAGACACGCACCGTCATGCAGGAGGAGCTGGTGCGCGTCGCGCGCAAGAACCCGCGCACTGTGCTATTCATCACCCATGCGGTGGAAGAGGCGGTGTACCTGGCCGATCGCGTGGTCGTGATGACGCGCCGGCCGGGACGAATTTGCGAGATCATCGATGTCGGCACCGTTCGCCGCAAGGAGAGCTGGGACCGCCTCGAGCGCATCGAGGAGGTCATGGACCAGGCTTCGTTCGTTCATATGCGCACCCAGATCTGGCGCTTGCTGCGCGAGCAGCAGCCCGATGAAAACCGATAACCACCGGAGGAGAAGAGCATGAGAAGAACCAGGCAACTAATCGCCGCCGCCTGCGCGGTGCTTGCCATCGGCACGGTAGCCGCCCAGGCTACCGAGGAAATCAAGGTCAGCTACCAGCCGGCGCTGTATTGGTCGCTCCCGTTCTACATCGCCAGTGAAAAGAACTGGTGGGGCGAACTGGGGCTCAAGCCCACCTTCAGCACCTTTCCCGCCGGGGTGCCGCAAATCGCCGCGTCGGCGTCCAGGTCCTGGGACGTGGGCGGTACCGGCTCGGTGCCCGCGGTGCTGGGAGCGGTGCGCTTCAACATCCTCACCATCGGCATCACCAACGACGAATCGCAGGGCAACGCGCTGATGGTGCGTGGTGACAAGGCCGCCCAGTACATGGCCAACCCAGCATCGATGAAGGGCCAGACTATCCTGCTCACCGCCAATTCAACCGGCGACTACGCGGTGCAATCGTGCCTTGCGAAGTACGGGCTCAAGAAGGCTGACGTGACACTCAAGAACATGGGGCAGGCGGAGATCATTTCGGCGATGTCGTCCAATAACGCGGAGCTCGTCGGCGTTTGGGCCCCGAACATCTACACGCTGGAAGAAAAGGCGGGGGCCAAAGTGATGTGCTCGGGCAAGGATGGCGGCGCGATCGTTCCCGGCGCGCTCATCGTTCGTGCTGACTACGCCAAGGAGAAGCCGCAGAACGTGGCCAAATTCCTGGCGATCTACCTGCGCGCGCAGAAGTGGGCCAACGCCAACCGCAAGCAAGCCATTGTGATGATGCAGAAATTCTACGAGCAGGGCGGGGTCTCGATCTCGGATGCGGCGATGAACAAGGAGTTCGACACGCGGCCGACGCTCGATCTCGCGGCCCAGCTGGCGGCCATGAATCGCAGTACCGGCCCTTCACCGGCCGACGCCTGGTTCACCAAGATCGGCGAATTCATGAAAGCTTCGGGATCGATTCCCGATGTGCCGGCTTCGTCGTCGTACATGACCGACGAGTTCATGAAGATGGTGGAAAACGACCCGAAGCTCAAGGCCTTCGCCAGCCGCAGCGACTGAAACCGTTCGGCAATCGAGTGGAGTGACTCATGGCCACGAACTACCTCAAGAAGGCCGAGAAGACGCCCGAGACCGAGGCGGGAAACGCGCAGGCAGTCGCCGCCGAGATGCTGGCGCAGATCGAGCTGCGCGGCGAGCATGCCGTGCGCGAATATGCGGCCAGGCTCGACCGGTGGACCGGTGACATCGTGGTCACCGTAGAGGAAATGGAGCGCCGCGCGCGCGATGTTCCGGAAACGGTGAAGGCTGACATCGCTTTCGCCGCGGAGCAGGTGCGCCGTTTCGCCGTTGCCCAGCGCAACTCCATCGAAGAGTTCGAGGTGGAAATCTACCCGGGTCTGGTTGCGGGGCAGCGACTAGTCCCGGTCAACGTGGCGGGCTGCTATGTGCCCACCGGACGCTACGCGCATATTGCCTCGGCCTACATGAGCATCGCGACCGCTAAGGCTGCGGGCGTGCCGCTGGTGGTGGCGTGCTCGACACCGTACAAGGGCGGCGGCATCCACCCCTACGTGCTCTATGCGATGAAAGTCGCTGGCGCCGACATGATCATGACACTCGGCGGAGTTCAGGCGATCGCGGCGATGGCGTATGGTCTCTTTGGTGCCCGGCCCGCCGACATCCTCGTCGGGCCCGGCAACAAGTTTGTGGCGGAAGCCAAACGCCTGCTCTTCGGCCGGGTCGGCATCGACGTATTCGCCGGCCCGTCTGAAGTCGCGGTGATTGCGGACGCCTCGGCGGACGCCATGATCGTCGCCGCGGACCTGGTCGGGCAGGCCGAGCATGGGCACGAGTCGCCGGTATGGCTGTTCACCGATTCACAACGGCTTGCCGACGAGGTGATGCGACGGGTCCCACACTTGATCGCGGAGTTACCGCCGATCGCGCGCGATGCGGCGCGAGCGGCATGGCGCGAATACGCCGAGGTGATCCTTTGCGATTCGCGCGAGGAGTTGGTGCGAGTCTCCGACCAGTACGCGCCGGAACACCTCGAGGTGCACGCCACGGATCTCGATTGGTGGCTGGCTCATCTTACCTGCTACGGCTCGCTCTTCCTCGGCGAAGAGACCACGGTGGCATTCGGGGACAAGACCTCGGGGCCGAACCACATCCTGCCGACCAAAGGCGCGGCGCGCTATTCTGGCGGTCTGTCGGTGCACAAGTTCATCAAGACACTTACATGGCAGCGAATGACGCGGGACGCCAGTCGGCAGATCGGCCAGGTTACCGCCCGCATCTCGCGGCTGGAAGGCATGGAAGCCCATGCGCGCACCGCGGACGACCGGCTGCATAAGTACTTCCCGCGCGAAGAGTTCGTGCTTGGCGAGAAGGTGACGACCTGAACCATGGCACCTCGACTGGATCGATTCCAACTCGAAGGCAAGACGGCGCTCGTCACGGGTGCGAGTTCCGGCGTCGGCCGGGCGATCGCTGAGGCCCTCGCCGCGGCGGGTGCCTGCGTCGTGTTGTGCGCGCGCCGCGAAGCGTTACTGGAGGAGGCCCGTGCGGCGATCGTGGCGGCCGGCGGGAGAGCGGCGGCAACCGGTGGCGATGTTGGCGTGCGCACGTCGCTCGAAGGGCTGGCAGAGACCGCGGCCAAACCCTTCGGGCCGATCGACATCGTCGTACACGCGGCCGGGATGAACTATCGCCAGAGTGCGGCCGAGGTCACCGACGAGGCTTGGAACCAGCAGATCGAAGTGATGCTCTCGGCGCCCTTCTTCCTGTCCCGGCATCTCGTTCCGGGAATGAAGGCGAAGCGGTGGGGCCGCATCCTGAACATCGCATCGCTGCAGTCGTACCGCGCCTTCGCCGACAGTTCCGCCTACGGCGCGGCCAAGGGCGGCATCGTCCAACTCACCCGCGCCATGGCCGAAGAGTGGTCGCGCTTCGGCATCAACTGCAATGCGATTGCCCCCGGGGTCTTCCCGACAGCGCTTACCGCCCCTCTATTCAAAGAACCGCTGAAGGTAGAGGAATTGGCGGCACGGACGGCGGTCGGCCGCAACGGCGAACTCGCGGACTTGCACGGCGCCGCAGTGTTCCTGTGCAGTCCCGCGTCCGACTACATCACCGGTCAGACCCTTGTCGTCGACGGCGGTTTTACGGCAAAGTAAATCAAAGATCGTGAAGCTCTCGTCTACACCAACACGAACGAAGTCACGTACCGCGACGAGCCCGATCCGGTACTCGCCGCACGGGGCGTGATCGCCGTGGCGGACCTAAACGGTCAGCACCGAGCGTACCAGCAGAGCGACGTCGCCGACCTGTTCCAGCCCGTTTAACTGCCGTATCGCCGCTTCGGTCCGTGCGGCGCCCAAGACCGGGCTCATCAGATCACGTGCCTTGGCGTTCACGGCCTCGGTATCCAACGGGTTTTCCTTGGTTCCCGGCGGGAACCGGGTGAGCTTGCTGAGCGTTCTGCCATCTTTGAGCACCACCTCGACCAGGCCGCCGCGCGGCGCAGCGGGGTCGTTGAGCTTCGGATCGCCGACCACCTGGATCCGCTCCATGACGGCAACGATCTCCGGGGCAGTCATATGCTCGCGCGCGTGGGCGTTGGCAAACGAGACCCCGCCATCCACCAAGGCAGTCGCCATCAGGTAGGGACAATTGACGTCGGGCATCGCGCTGTTGCCGACGATGCCGATGGCGTCTTCGGGCAGGTGGACGACGATGCGGTCGACCATGGCAGGGCTCAGATTGTTCTCGCGGCGGAGTTTCAACAGGGCGTCCAGGGGCGATTGATTGGGATAGCCCACGGGAAAGGTCTTGATGCCGGACTCCGAAACGAAATAGCGGCTTCCCAGATCGGCCAGCAACACCTCCGGCTTAGGCTCGGTCGACAGCGCCTGAAGCAGGTTGTGGGTGCCACCCAGAACATCGTGTACGCCCGTAAAACCCGCCTGAACCATGAGCGCTGCGGTGACCCCGTTGCGCGCGCCCATGCCGCCGAAGTCGAAGGCCTTTTCGATGTGGTCGTGATCCTCGACCCAGCTCCACAGCCCCGACACCTGCTGCGCCCCATAGGCAATCGCATAACGCATGGCTGTTTCATCGAGATGGGCCAGTGAGGCCGCTGCAGCCATGGCGTTCATGGTGGCACCGTACCCTTCTACCCCGCGATGGGTGCGCCTGACCAGGTCTGGTCCGAGGGCCAGCACGAACCGGCACCCCACGTCGTAGCCCAGAGCGACAGCGCGGATCATTGCCGATCCGGAGCGGTGCTCCTTCTCCGCCATGGCCAGAGCAGCCGGAACAGCGGCCGATCCGGGATGCGTCTTGGTTATGGGTTCGACGTCGTCGGATTCGTCAGCATGGGCCAGCATGCCGTTGACCAGCGCCGCATTGATGGCGGATGTCTTGATATCGCTGGCGAGAACAGACACGTCGGGTACACCGCCCTGGCTGCGGATGAAACGGGTTGCCATAACGCCGGGCGGGAGTGCCGACCCGGACACCATCGCCGCCACCGTGTCCAGAATACGATGCTTCGCATCGAGCAGGACGCGGTCCGGCAGGGCGCGGTCGCGAGATGCAACCATATAAGCCGCCAGCCGACCGGTAAGGTCGTCCGCGGCAGAGGAGCGTCCCGCCGGGAGTAGGCAGGATGCTGCCGTGGCCCCCGCCGCTTGTAACAGCCGTCGCCGGGTCAGCAAACGATCACCGTATCGATGCACGCGTGTGCGCTCTCCCGATCAGAGTTGCACATGATGCCGACAGAATCCAGGCAACGCAATCCGGGCTGCTCTCGATTCCGTGGACACGAAATACGATGCCCCTTGGGTCGTACGCTTTCCGTCTGACGGAGCAGGCGTGGCAATCAACCCGCGCGGCATGGGGAGCTTATCGGCGACCCCGGCAGTGCCTCCAAGGCGCCGGAGGTCCGCCACTGCACGCCCGCCGCTGCGCGCCCTACTTACTCTTTACCGATAAACGGTATACGATACACGGTAAATGATTCGGTCGTTTGCTTCGCGCGACACCGAGGTGCTGTTTGCAGGCGGCTCGCCGCGGAAGTTCCGTTCATTCCAGGCGCAAGCCGAGCGCAAGCTGCAGATGCTCGACAGCGCGAAAGATTTGCACGACCTGCAAGTGCTGCCCGGGAACCGATTGGAGAAGCTTGCCGGTGATCGGCGTGGGAAGCGCAACATCCGAGTCGATGATCAATGGAGAATTTGCTTTCGCTGGCAAGACGATGGCCCGTTGGGCGTCGAAATCGTCGACTACCATTGAAGGATCGAGCATGACGAGGAACAGAATGCGTCCGATTCACCCGGGCGAAATCTTGCGCGAAGAGTTTCTGGTGCCGCTGGGAATGTCGCCTCACGCGTTGTCCCAGGCCATTCGCGTCGCGGCGACTCGCGTTAACGACATCGTTAACGGCAAGCGCGGCGTCACCGCGGACACCGCGTTGCGGCTCGCCCGGTACTTCGGCAACTCGCCTGAGTCCTGGCTGAATCTGCAGGCAGCATACGACCTTCGCGCGGCCGAACGTGATGCCGCCGCGCGAATCGAGCGAGAGATATCGCCGCGACAGACAGCATGATCGTGCATGAACCAGCTGCGCTTACTGCATCGCCCGTGCCGAAGATGTCCAACGTGCCCGGAAGCGAGCTTTGACCGTCGCTCGGTAGCGCCAGAGACCGCGTTGGCGTTGACGCTGTTGGCTGCGTTCGCCGTGGCTGGAGCTGGAAATCATAAACGGTCCGCACTCCTGACTGGAGCCTGTCTCGACAGCGGTTGAAATGAGCGAGTTTTTTCCTGCAATCGAAACTACGCAGCGGCTGAGCGACGCGCGATTGCCCTTGCTTCCCGGCGGCACGGCCTTGCCCCTCCTTTCCGTCGTGATAGCAACCAGAAACCGCGGCGCCGCAGTGGTTCGCGCCATCGAATCCATCTTGCCAGGACAGGCGGGCGCTGATGGAAACCGGTTCGAATTGATTATCGTCGACCAGAGCGATGACGACTCATCCGAAGTCGCTGTCGCACCCTATCTGTGTTTCCCCCGAATTCGCTACCACAAAGCGTCGTCGAGGGGACTCGGTGATGCCAGGAACGAGGGGATGACCATCGCCAGCAGCGAGTGGGTTGCCTTCACCGATGACGACTGTGTCGTGCGGCCGCATTGGTACTCCGAACTGCAACGTGCGTTCAACGTGGATTCGCGCATCAGTATCGTCTTCGGCAACGTCCTTGAGGGGCATCACGATCGCGCCGCCGGGTTCATTACGTCGTATGTGCGTAAGGGATCCTACGTGGCGCGGTCGCTGGCTCAGAAGCACCATGTCGAGGGCATCGGTGCGTGCATGGCGCTGCGCAAGAGCGTCTGGGCCGACCTCGGGGGCTTCGATCCGCTGCTCGGAGCCGGGAGCCGCTTTCATGCCGCAGAGGAACTGGATTTGGTGATGCGCGCTCTCGAAGCCGGGCACTGGGTGTATGAGACGGAGCGCGCCGAGGTCGTGCATCACGGTTTGCGGCCGCATGAACGCAAATCCGCCCTGGCTCATGACTACTGCTTTGGCATCGGTGCCGTGTACGCGAAGCACCTGAAATGCCTGCACTGGGACGTGCTGTGGCCGATTTTACGACTCGCCTGGCGCTGGGCGCTCAGCAGCCCGATTGTGCAATATGGCACGCCACCGCAAAGGATGCCGCGACTGCGCGGGTTTCTGGGTGGCGTGCTGGCGGGCTTGTGTACGCCGGTTGACCGGACCGCCACACTCTTCCGCCGGGCGGGCGGAGGGCCTCGTTGAAGGTGTGCCTGATCTGTAGCGAGCTGTTTGGCCAGGGGGTGTACGGCGGATTCGGCCGGATGACGCGCAAGCTCGGCTGTGAACTGGCCAACCGCAACGTCGAGGTCACGGCCGTTGTCCCCCGGCGGGAAGGAAGCCGTGTCCGCGAATACGTTGTCGATGGTCTTCACGTACGGGAGTTTCCCCGGACGGCGTTACTGACCGCGATGGATCTGTTTCGCCAAGTCGACGCTGACGTGTTTCATTCCCAGGATCCATCGCTCAGCACCTGGCTGGCGATGAAGGCAATGCCTAAGCGGGCGCACGTGGTGACCTTTCGCGACCCGATGGAGGCCGGGGACTGGCGCATCGAGTTCAATCACGCCGGACCTGCGCGGCTCGCCACCCTCGCCTACCTGTTGTATGTCGATAACTTTCTCGTTACCCGCGCCATTCACCGCGCCACCGGTCTTTACGGCGCGGCGCAATTCGTGATTTCCAAAGCAGCGCGAAAGTATGGGCTTCGGCAACACCCCGGCTTCCTGCCCACGCCCATCGACATTCCCCCGCCCGGAACGAAAGCCGCCAAGCCGACCGTTTGTTTCGTTGGGCGCCTGCATCGCAGAAAGCGGCCCGAACTGTTTCTTGACCTCGTACAGCACTTCCCCGAGGTCCGGTTCATTTGCGTCGGTGGCACCAATGAACGTGTCTATGAAGACAGCCTGCGGCAGAGCTACGCGGACCTTCCGAATCTGGAGATGACGGGAACCATTGACCAGTTCCAGACCGACCGGCTGCAGCGGATTCTCGAGCAGAGTTGGGTGCTGGTGAATACGGCGGCGCGAGAGGGTCTGCCCACCACATTTCTGGAGGCCGCGGCGAATCGGTGCGCTATCCTCAGCAGCGTCGATCCGGATGGTTTCGCGACGCGGTTCGGCTATCACGCCAAGGGCGATGGTGACCTGGCCCGGGGCCTTAGCTGGCTGCTGACGGACAATCGCTGGAAGAGCCTTGGAGAATCCGGCGCCGAGTACGTCCGCTCGGTTTTTGCCACGGATCGCTCCTTGGATCGTCATCTGGAATCGTATCGACTGGCCCTTGATGCCGTGGGGTCGCGGTAGGATAAGGCCCATTCGGCGCGGGATCGAGGCCGGAACGACATGAGAACATCCTCCGTGAATACCTCCGCCCGTGTCCTCTTCATCGGATTGGATTCCGCGGATCCTGGCCTGCTGCAGCGGTGGGGCAAAGCGGGCCTGCTACCCTCACTGCAGTCGCTGCGCCAGAGGAGTCTAAAGGGCACAACGATCCTCCCGCCGGGTTTAGGCTCAGGCGCCATGTGGGTTTCGCTCTTTACCGGAGTGTCTCCGGCACGCCACGGACGATACTTCGGCCGCCAACTGGACGGTGGCGCTTACCGCGTCGCCGTTGTTGCGCCCGATGCGGTCAAGCGGGAGCCGGTTTGGCTTGCGGCGAGCCGCGCCGGCAAACGTGTCGCCGTGGTTGATATTCCCTTGGCGCCTCTCGCGCACGAACTTAAGGGTATTCAGATCAAGGACTGGGGCTGCCACGACCCGACATTTCCCGGCGTCCAAACCTGCCCACCCTCACTCGCGGACGAGGTGGTGGCGCGATATGGCTACGATCCCGTGGGCCCGTGCGACCGACCGCGACAAGGAATCGAAGCGTACAAGCAATTCCGCGACCAGCTTTTGGAAAGAATCGACAAAAAGACGCAACTGATCTGCCATTACCTGCAAGAAGGTGATTGGGATCTCTTCATGGCGGGTTTCGGCGATGCGCATTGCGTAGCGCACCATTGCTGGCATCTGCACGATCCGGGTCATCCCTTGCACGAACCCGCCTGTGCGAGCGCCTACGGCAACCCGGTGCGAGACGTCTATGTCGCGCTCGATCGAGCCGTTGGGCGAATCCTCGCTCGCGTCGCGGAGGACACAACGGTCATCTTGTTCGCGGGAAGCGGCATGGGGCCGAATTACACGGGCAACCATTTGCTCGATGAAGCGTTGCGCCGGCTCGAGGGCGTCGAGCCAAGTCAGAGTCGCCAAAGCGTTCAAGCGCTCAAACAGATCTACCGCAGAGTGCTGCCTGACAAGGCTCGTTCGTCGCTGGGACCGCTCGGCGATCGCTTGGATGAGTTGTCACTTGCTGGTGATCGCGCGCGTCGAAAGTTCTACTCCATTCCACACAACGATCTGAGCGGCGCGATCCGGATGAACGTCGTGGGTCGCGAGCCGAAGGGACGAGTCCAGCGTGGTGCAGAGTATGACGCCTTGTGCTGCAGCCTTCGACGCGATTTGATGGCTGTGGCCGATCCGGACACCGGCCAACCGGTAGTCGACGCAGTTCTCAAAATATCGGATCTCTATGCCGGCGAGCACCTCGATCAACTGCCCGATCTCCTCGTGGTTTGGAATCGAGATCGGCCCATCACCGCCCTGATCTCCGAGAAGACCGGCCTGATTCGCGGTATGCGGATGAACCAGCGAACAGGTGATCACACACACACGGCTGCGTTCTTCCTTGCCGGCCCCGGCATTTTATCGGGCGAGATCGCCGCCGCGCTGCGAGTCGAAAACATTGCCCCAACCATCGCGGCACTCCTCCACATCGCCCTGCCGAACATCGACGGACGACCCATCGCACGCGAACCCAGCGCCGAATCAGTTGCACCTTGAGTTGCATCGCCTGCAATCGAAGGCATGCCGCATCACGCAGTGGCGCCGGATTCGGGAGTGCGTAGGTCGCCGCTGGTTCCGGTCTCGGGCGTCCCGTTCTCGCCCTGCCCATCTCCTCATCGCCCAATTGGATCAGCGGTTGTTGCGGCGATTGGTTGAAATCTGCCGACCGCAGATTATGCTGTCGCCTTACAAAGGCCCGTCAACGGACCCGGGGAGGCTCCCGACTGGCGTCCGCGCGCGGCCCAACTCCCTTGCGCGTCCGCGGCACTCGTGCCACGATAGTCCCCAGGGCTTGCTGCGGTTCTCGGCTCCCGGAGGCGAGACCATGAACCCGAATCGCGCGAATCTGCAGCGTTCGCCGTTCATGCTCGCGGCGCGTCAAGGGGACAATCAAAAGGTGCAACCGACGAATGAATATTCGCATCGTTGTTCTCGCCCGCTTCCGCGTCCTTTGACAGCACGCAAGGAGGGCGTGCCTCGGCAGCCTCGCACGCACTAAGGTGGAGTCCCCATGAAACGAAACGCTGTCAACCAAGTTATCTGTTACGCCCTCGCGTTGCTGTTGCTCGGCAGTTGCCAGACCTGGGGGCCGACCTGGAGCGAAGTGACCGGAGTGCGCTACACCGTGAATTCGCTGGACGTCGGGCCTGTGTCAGTCAACCAGATCGATGGTTCCAGCCCTGGCAATACGCCAGGGCAGTCGATCAAGATCACTCCGGGACGGCACACGCTCGTGCTGCAGGTGATAGCACCGCCGTCGGTGACGGGCCTGGTGCATCTGGAGCAGACTGTGCTGGACGCTGCGCCGTGCAAGCGCTACTACATCAACGGGCGATTCGCCTCCTCCACAAGCACCGACTGGAAGCCCTTCGTCGATTACGAAGAGCAAATTTCGGATTGCCAAGCTCCAGCGGCACCGAAGTAGGGCGTTAGGGCAAAAGCAAGCGTCCGCTTCATAGCAAGGCGTGCGGCGATCGGTCGTCTCTCGGGGCAAAAGCGCGCTTTGCGCGAAGAGAGGCTTTAGCCAACCACAACCTCGCTGATCTGAATCACCGGCGACAGATCGGTGTAGTTTGGAATGTCCGCTAAGATCTCTTGCGCATGCGGGCCAAAGCCAGCCTGAAAAGCTTCCACGGAATCGCAGAACAAGTGGCACATGCCAACGTAGGTAGCCGGCGAACCCGGCGCTCCCCCGGCGAGCCCCTTTTCAACCGTGTAATACTTGCAGCTCTCGCCCAACTTGCTCTTCACCATCGGCATATGCTTGTCGCGGTAATAGTCGTGGTCGAACCGTGCCCCGGGGGTATTGGGGTACATCACACTGACTTTGATCATCATTGATCTCCCGATGGTGGGGTTACGAGTATGCGACAAGGAAGCGAGCGAAGTAAGCACGATTCCGTACTTAAAGGCTATGCGACTGGCTGCCGCGGGTCAAGGGTCGGCTACCAACACGTCGCTTGACGCCCTGAGCAGCTGGCCGAGATCGGCCAAGCGGTCGTCGTACGTCGCGCACATTGCTCCAAATCCCACCGGCTCGTACTATTATCTAACGCGCTGGCCGGGATAGAACGGAAGAGAATGGTCGGGCCGGTTAGTTTGGTCCTCTAATCAGGACCACCTCTTTGCAAGTGTTTCGCCGCACGCTGCCAGGACAGGCTGGCATGGACACTCGCTTGGCTTGTCCCCGGTAGAATGCGCAAGCAATGTGCGACTCGACGCGCTGCCATTGCGCTTCGCGTTACGTCAACTCAACTGAACCTGCGCGGATTGGCGCGCACATGAAATCACCCCTCCCAACGCTTCTCTTCTGCACGTCCTACATGGCCGAAGAGTCCTGGTGGCTGGGCCGTTATAAGCCTTGGGTTGATTATTGTCAGACACTTCCCCTCCGGCGCGAGGCCACATTCATGCTCGACGATTTCTCACCCTATGTGCCTGAAGATCGTCGCCTAGTCGTCGTGGATGACCTGCCACCGAAAGTGGATCGAGAAAGGTTTCACCTGTATCGCTTTGCTGAACACCTTGGAAATGATCGACACAACCGCCACAAAGGCTGGTGGCGAAGCTTTCTCTTCTCCCTACAAATCGCGCGTCACTACGGGTTACGCAAGATTATCCACATGGAGTCCGATGCTTATCTGATTTCGCAGCATGTAGTCGACTATGTCAGCAACCTGGATAGCGGGTGGACTTCGCTATGGTGCCCGCTCCACCAGCTGCCAGAGGCTGCGATCCAAGTCATCGCCGAGGATCAGTTCTCGGCGATGCAACGTTTTGTCGACATGGGTTTTCGCGACGCGTCGCGCACCATGCGCGAAAAGAGCTTGCCGTTCACACACGTCGAAAGGAAATTCTACGGTGACCGATATGGGGAATATCGTTCACGCATTCCCCGCACAGCAGATTACGCCTGCCAAGTCATCCACGCATCGACAAAGGCTCCCACGTACGGTGGGAATGTCTAGGCTCCTGTTCGTTCATGGCTGCGGCGACATTGACCGGCTGCTCGTGGCCGGTAGTCTGAGTTCGCGACGGATCCGGAAAGCTGCCGTTCGCGTCAGAAGCCTCGCATTTGCAAAGGTAGCTTTCGGCGAACAGGGGGAACCGCGGTTCTCGGCCACGAGCTGCCATTTCTTGCGCTGCCGGATAGCGGACGCTCGACGGCGTACTTCCGACCAAAGGAGGTGCGATCCTCCGCCCGACGTTAGATTCAACGTGGGAGGTTACAATTCCGCCTATCTTGCCTAAGCGTCGGTATGAGACATCCACGCTGGAACGCCGCACATGGAAACACCGGAATCCTCGTGGATCTGCCCGAGCTGTGGGTCAGGAGCGACGACTCCCTATTGCGGCGCTTGTGGGGAGGAAAGAAATGTTGCGGTCGCTACAATCCTGGGCGACAGCACAGCGACTGGGGCGAGGCGCTCGTTCGTTGGCCGTATACGCGCCAGCTTGAGCACACTCGCATCGCCCCCGGGACGCCTCACTGCCGACTGGATTCACGGCATCCGTGTTGGCTACCTCGCGCCACTCTCACTGTTCCTCTGGACCAACGTCGCTTTCTTCGTCGTTCAGTCGGCGAGCGGCGTCAGTATTCTGAGCTGGCCGCTGCGAATCCACCTCTCGGACGATTCGATGGCCTGGATCACAACACGATTGTTTGCGCAACATCGGCCACGTGTTGCTGCATCGAACGATGCTTACGAGCAAATCTTCAACACGCTCGAAACGGTGCATGCGAAGTCGCTTGTGATCGTGATGGTGCCCGCATTTGCGATAGCGTTGAGTGCGCTACTGCTAGATCGGCGCGAACCCTTTAGGAATTCGCTAACGTTCGCTATGCACTTTTTTACGTTTGCGCTGATTTGGTTGTGCGCGCTGTTTCCGTCGGTCGCTATCGTATTAGACTTGATGCGCTTTATTACACCGAGTGGCGCGCTAGCGCCATGGAGTCATTCGATGGATCTCGTTGTGTCAGGCATAGCAGCTGCGGTACTTGGCTGGTACCTCTACGCCGCGCTCAACACAGTCTTCGGCTTGTCGAGGCCGCGGCGGGTTCTCATGGTAATCGCTCTAGTCGCAACGCTATACGTGATTCTCAAGGCGTACCATGCCGTGGTTTTCGCTGCCACCCTGTATTCGACTTGAGCGAAGCGACGCGCTGTTACCCGGTACCTCCCACCCTGGCATTGAACGTCTCCTTTGAAGGGATCCAATCGTCCGCGTTGGGTCGCACTGAGTCGTTGACGCGGCCAGCTCAGTCGGCCAGAAGCAATGGGATGGACTCCCCCTCACCCAATCGGCATCGATGTGCCAGACTGGAAGTGTCATCCACCAGTCGCAGGAGAGGAGGAGTCGCCATGAAGCTTATTCGCGTTGGGGTCGATTTGGCAAAGAACGTGTTCCAGGTGCACGGCGTGGAGCGGAACGAGAAGCCGGTGTGGCGCCGGCGGTTGACGCGCGACAATTGGCTGCAGGTATTGCTGGAGACGGTCGAGCCAGGCTGCGAGATTGGCATGGAGGCGTGCGGCGGAGCGCACTATTGGGCGCGCAAGCTGCAGGAGCGGGGATTGAGGGTGAAGCTGATTGCGCCGCAGTTCGTGAAGCCGTACGTGCAGAGCAATAAGAACGATGCCAATGATGCGGAGGCGATCTGCGAAGCGATGAGCCGGCCGAAGATGCGCTTTGTTGCGGTGAAGACGGTCGAGCAACAGGACATCCAGGCGGTGCACCGTATTCGCTCCGGCCTGATCGAGCAACGCACGGCCAAGGGCAATCAGATCCGCGGCCTGGTCTCGGAGTACGGGCTGGTTGCGCCGCGCGAGCTGGTGCAGCTGCGGCGGGCACTGCCGGTCTGGCTGGAGGACGCGGAGAATGGCTTGAGCGACCGGTTTCGGCGGCTGTTGCATGCGCTGTGGGGCGACCTTCGAGTCCTCGATGAGCGGGTGGCTGAGCTCGATCGCGAGATTGCGTTGATCGCGCGCAGCGACCCTGCCGCTCGACGGCTGCAACAGCTACGCGGAGTCGGGCCGATCGTTGCGACCGCGCTGGTAGCGGCGGTGGGCGATGGCGGGCAGTTCAGGAACGGCCGCCAAATGGCGGCGGCGCTGGGGCTGACCCCGAAACAGCACAGCTCCGGTGGCAAAGAAAGACAGCTTGGTATCAGTAAACGAGGTGATGCGTATCTGAGGACCGTACTGATCCACGGTGCGCGATCGGCCATCCGCACCGCCAAGGGCAAGCCCGATCGTCTGAGCCAATGGGTGATGGCTTTGGCGGCGCGGCGCCACCCCAACGTCGTGGCAACGGCACTGGCTAACAAGACCGCACGGATTGCCTGGGCGATGTTAAGGCATGGCACCGATTACCAACCCGATCTGATCGCCACCCACTGAGGGGTGGAAGGCCAGGAAACCAACCGTACAAGTTGATATAGGAGCACTTCAACTCACGATTGCAAAGCAAGCCGAACGATGGCAAACAGGTCGAACCGGCGCCAGCAAAACCCGCGAAGGTCCAGATGCGAGAAGCACGTAGAAGCGATTGGGAGCTGGCGCGCGAATAGCCCATCATGGCCGTGCATCGATTGCTCGATGCTGCAACAAGAGGCCGGATATACGTGAGCAGTCGTACCTAACCGCCAGAGAACGGAATGCTTGCAAACGAGGGGGAGTCCATATACGGACCTGGGTAGGGCGCCCGATGGTGCGGAGATGGCGGCCATCAATATTCAATGCCTAGAAGATGTCGACCTGACTGCTGTCAAGCGAGTCCCAGTCGACGGGCGCAGCCGTTGAATACGGTGCTGATCCTGTGCTCGAGGCGCTAGCGCGCCGTTCTCGGCTGCAGACCTGCGTCTTCAACGAGCGCGGCCGACCATCGCCACGGCGTTCAGTGCCCGCGCCGACGGCGCAGGAGAGCAACGCCAGCCAGTCCCATACCGAGAAGGCCGAGGCTCGCGGGCTCGGGCGTGCTGAACGAGCAGCCCGGGCAGCTCAGGCGAACGATGACATCGCTGTAGTCCAGCAGCAGCGTTCCGTTGGTGACGTCGGGCGAAGCGTAATCCGGCCGCGTTCCGCCGGTCGCGATCGCCACGAACGTGTTGGTAAGCGGGTCGATCAGGTCGATGCTTCCGTTGTTGAATCCGTCGTTGACGTTGGCGACAATGAAGCCGTCGAACGCACCGCCGCGGATCACACCGATGCCGTCCGGTCCATGGGACGAGAGGTAGCAAGTTCCAAAGCTTCCGCTCGCGATATCGATCGCCTGCACGCACGGTCCCGTCGCGACATACGCCGTCTTTCCGTCGGACGATACCGACACGCCGTCGAACTCCGGACCAATAGTGGTGATGATTCGGGACGATCCCAGGCCGCCGTTGGCCAACGGATCGATGTCGATCAGCTGGTATGTGCAGCCATTGTTCCCGAACAGGCAGGCGGTCGCAATGATGTGCCCGCTCGGCGCGCCAGCCATGCCGAGGTTGGCTTCCTGCGGGACGCCCGTCAGGTCATGGTCGATGGTCCCGTCGGATTTGTACTGGGCAAATGCGAAGCTATTGGACGGATCGGCGCCATACGCGACACCTCCCGCATTGGCCATCCCGGCGGCGCCCGTTCCGCTGCCCGGAAGCGAAAAGAGCGCAGACGCAAGCGTCTGGCCGTCACTGTCGGCGAACACCGCGAGGTTCGACGGGACAAATCCGTAGGAGGCGATCACGTTGCTGCCAGAAATGGCGACGCCGAACGGTCCTTCGCAGCACCCGGTATTGCCGGGCTTGATCGTGGCGAAGGTCGAAAGTGTGAAGCCATCATTGATGCCGGTCGGAGTCAGCGTGAGGGTGGCGAGCACAGGAGGCGCAGCGGCGAAACCGAGCCCAGCGGCCAGCACGACGAGGAGAACACGAAGTCGGCGCATCATGGCGAGGTCTCCCGATAAGCCGCGAGGCCCGAGCTAAGCCTGCCCGCGGTCAAAGGGCAGTTTAGCAAAGTCGATGCTAGGCCCTCCCCGATGAAGGGAAATCAACACGTTGCACGCCCCGCCCCGCTCGTGCGGGATCGCTCTGTAAGATTCGCTGACGGTCGCCGCGGTCTGATCCGGCTCTGGGAGCGCGCCAAAACCGGGAGCCCGATCGCGGCACCTACGATAAGCCTGAGCAAAGCTCGTCGCTTCACTCTGTCACCTCGTCCGTGAGCAGCAGCAGCGACTGCGGATCGGCACGCAGAGTGTCACAGCTGGTCCCAGCAGCATCTCGTCTCCGAGAGGATGTCCAAGTATCGGCAAGGCGACGCTACGCCGCTGCCCTTTGAAGGTCAAGCAACGCGCCTGCCGCCAGCTACACTCTCAGTTATTGCATGGCTGCCTAGCCTGTCTTGCGGTTGAAATCTGGGCCCCATTGGCTTCCACCGCGGTGACCGCTTTCGAGAGAGTTGAATGACGGGTGAGGTCGACTTCTGCCGTCCGCGAGTCACGCACTTCGGCCAATAGCCAACCGCCGGACCCAAAGTTGCACACGTCGATTGCAACACGTATGCAAACTTTGCCGCAGCGCTTCGGATGGCGATCTCATCTGATCCAAGCCACTGCTTCCGCCTTGCCAGAAATTTGGCTCTGGACAGGGGTGGGTGTAGAACGTTAACGTAAAAGAGCACGACAGGCATTCGCCCTCACAGGGCCGAAATCGCGGAGACAACACCCATGCCGGTCATCACTACTATCGAAGACCTGCGGGTATTGGCGAAGAAGCGCGTACCGCGCATGTTCTACGACTACGCCGATTCCGGCTCCTGGACTGAAAGTACCTACCGCGCAAACGAGAGTGACTTTCGCAAGATCAAGCTGCGCCAGCGCGTGGCTGTCAACCTGGAGGGGCGCAGCACGGCGACGAAGATGGTGGGCGTCGACGTCACGATGCCGGTGGCCCTCGCTCCCACCGGCCTGGCCGGCATGCAGCATGCCGACGGCGAGATCCTGGCGGCGAAGGCGGCCGAGCGTTTCGGCATCCCGTTCACGCTGTCGACGATGAGCATCTGCTCAATCGAAGAGGTCGCCGCCCACACCAAAGCGCCGTTCTGGTTCCAGCTCTACGTGATGCGCGATCGCGACTTCATCGAGCGCCTGGTCGACCGCGCCAAGGCCGCGAACTGCGGCGCGCTGGTACTGACGCTGGACCTTCAGATCCTCGGCCGGCGCCATAAGGACGTGAAAAACGGACTGAGCGCACCGCCCAAACTGACGCTTCCGAACATCGTCAACATGATGACCAAGCCACGCTGGTGCCTGGGCATGTTGGGCACCCGCCGGCACCAGTTCGGCAATGTCGTCGGCCATGTGAAGGGCGTGGCCGACATCGGGTCGCTGTCCGAATGGACGGCCAGGCAGTTCGACCCCAAGCTCAACTGGGGCGACGTCGAGTGGATCAAGAAGCGCTGGGGCGGCAAGCTGATCCTCAAGGGGATCATGGACGTCGAGGACGCCAAACTCGCGCTGGCGTCGGGTGCCGACGCGCTGATCGTCAGCAACCACGGCGGCCGCCAACTCGACGGCGCTCCGTCCAGCATCGAGGCGCTGCCGGCCATCGCGGCCGAGGTTGGCTCGAAGATCGAGGTCCACATGGACGGCGGCATCCGCTCCGGTCAGGACGTGCTCAAGGCGGTGGCACTTGGCGCCCGTGGCACCTACATCGGACGCGCTTTCCTTTACGGCCTGGGGGCGATGGGCGAGGCCGGCGTGGCCAAGACCCTGGAGATTATCCACAACGAACTCGACCTGACGATGGCCTTCTGCGGCCACACCCGGATCGGCACCGTCGACCGCAGCATTCTGCTGCCCGGCAGCTTTCCGACCTGAAGTGGCGGTGCGTTGCCTTGCCTGCCTTGTTCGATGCGCGCCGGATCAACTCGCACGGTCAGGATGAACCTGCTGCCAAAGGCAACGCCTGGCGGCAGGCATCGCGCGCCAGCTAATATGGCGGGGCCGGAATCTCCCCGGCGACACGGGGATGGGGCATGAAAACGCTATTTCTCGTCCGCCACGCCAAGTCGAGTCGGGATGATCCTGCGCTCCCCGACAAAGAGCGACCGTTGAACGATCGCGGCCTGCGCGACGCGCCGAGGATGGGTGAGCGATTGGCGACGCAGGATGTGAAGCCCGACCTCATCCTGTCGAGTCCGGCCCTGCGCGCGCTCGCGACCGCGGAGATCATCGCCAGGAAACTCGATTACAAGGTCAAGGATATCGTCGGTGGATGAGCGTCTGTATGCCGCGGCGCCCGATGATCTGCTCGAGGTCATTCACGAACTCGGCGACAGGCCGAAGCACGTGATGCTGTTCGGCCACAACCCTGAGCTCACGCAACTCGCGCATCGGCTGTCAAGCAAGATCATCGACATGCCGACATGCGCCGTGGCGGAGTTCTCGTTCGATACGAAGTCGTGGTCGAACGTCGGCAGGCAAGAGCCGGCCAAGGCAACGCTTCACCATCCCAAGCCATCGTAATGGCAACGCGACCGCCGCGGCAGCGCAGGTCAGACGTGCGAGACCCCCGCAGGTCACCGCTTCGGGGCCTTCACCGTGTCATGCCCGGCCGGCCCGACGACGGCGCCATCGAGGCTCCGTCCATGGGCTCGTGTCCAACGATGGGATAATACGGCCATGAATACACCCCAACCGATGTCCCCCCGCGCTCGCTTGCAAGAGCTTCTGGCGATAGCGGAGAGTAAGCGAACGGATGCGCAATGGGATGAGATCCATGAGCTTGAAATCAAGCTCTCTTCGGCCAATCGTGCGCCGACTCCGGAGCAGGGCGCTGGGCGAAACAGCGCGCCAACCGCCGCGGTTCATCCCAAGCCCGGCGGCGGCACGCAGGGTCGACCGCCGTTCAAGAAATTCCACAAGAGGCGACCGAAGCAGAATCTGCCGTGACGCGTCCCGGGAGGACTCGTTTGCGCTTAGGGCGTGTACGCGGGATAACCCAGGCTCGAGTGCCCGCTCACAAGGGGTCGGGTTCCGCCCGTGCCCCCGCGCTTGCGCGTTGATCGTTCGCTGCGGCGACTCGCAACCGACTAGGCCTACGGTTGCGAGCGCCGCCTCGGGCCAGAAACAAAACGCGGGCGCGGTCCCGCGCGCGTTTCGTCGCAGCCCACCGCGTTCGTGCCGGGCGCGAATCCTTTGGCCAAGCCCCGGTGCTAACGGGTCCCCATGAAAACCTGGATCGCCCTGCTGCGCGGGGTCAATGTCGGTGGCAGAAACGCGCTGCCGATGAAGGCGCTCGTGCCCGAACTGCAGGCGCTCGGATTGTCCGCCATCCGCACCTACCTGCAGAGCGGCAACGTGGTGTTCCAAGGCCCGGGCAAGCCCTCCGCGCGGCTCGCCGCCGAGATCGGCGCTGCGATCGGGGCGAAATTCGGCTTCGCGCCGCAGGTGGTCGTGCTAAGCGCGAAGGACCTGGCCGCCGCCGTCGCCGGCAACCCCTTCCCCGAATCCGCCGCCGCCGCGGAGGGAAGGGCGCTGCACCTGTTCTTTCTTGCCCACGCGCCGCGCGCCATCGACCGCCCGCGCTTGGACCGGGTGCGCAGGGGCGGCGAGCGCTGGCAGGTCAGGGGCCGCTTCCTCTACCTGCATGCGCCCGACGGCGTGGGCGGATCGAAATGGGCGCGGCAGATCGAAACCATCCTCGGTGTGGCCGCGACCGCCCGGAACTGGCGCACCGTCTTGGCCCTGCTCGAGCTCGCCGCGCGCGGCGGCTAAAAGTTCTCGCGCGCGAGCTGGAAGCCGGGTGAGCGGGAAGCGCGTCGGCCGCTCCGGCTTGGGGCGAGGCTAGGCTCTTAGCGCCGCAAGTTCGCGCCGCTTCATCGCCGCCAGCGTCGCCTGGCGCGAGCCCCTCGACCCTCCATCGCCTCCCCGTTGAGCCCAAGCGGCGCCCTGCCTAGAGTTCGCATCTGGCCCACCGCAGGAGATGACGATGCATCGCAACGCAAGCTTGCTTTCGCGCCTGGCCTTCGCCCTGGCCGCGCTCGCCCTGACGGCGATGACCCTTGGCCTGGCGCTGATCCTGCCGGCAAAAACCGACTCCGACGGCCGGGAAGCGGCGAGGCTGGCGGCCGCGCCGGCCGGCGCGGCCGCGGGCGTGATCACGCTCGCGCCCCTCGAGGTGGTCGCGGTGCGCACGCCGGATGAGAACCCGGTCGCGCGCGGCGACGCCCTCGCGCAAGCGGCGGCCACGCGCACCGCCGCGCCCTCGCCGGCGAAGCGCCTGTGCCTCACCATCGCGGGCAAGCGCGTGCATCGGCACGCGACCGAAGCCTCGTGAACCCCGACCCGGGCGCACACGCTCCCGCGTGGCGATTGCGCGCGGCCGCACGTTTCGCTTGCCGCCGCTTCTCTCCTTTTAGAGTGGCACCACCGGGATGCAGATCTCGCATTCGAATACGCCGCTCTCCGGGTCGAAGCTCGAACCCTTCGGGTAAACCTCGAAGCAGGGACGGGCGTCGAGTTGCAAGCCGCTTCCCGGCAACCAGTCCCTGAGCAACGCCGTCCACGCCTCGCCCACCTCGGGCACGGTGCCTTTGAAGCGGAGGGTGGCGTACCTGCCCCCTGGCACGATGGTCTTGAAGGCGTTGCCCGAGGGGATGAATTGCGCCGGCACCTCGGCGCCTGCGTCGTAGCGGCATTGCTCCGGCGCGGTGATGCTCGGATCATCGTGGCTGATGCCATAGCGCGGCGCTTGGAGAAGGCCGTTGCTCTCGAGCCATCGGGCGACCGTGGTGCGCCAGAACTCCGACAGAGGCAAGCCATAAGGGCCGAGGTGGCGAAGATAGGCGATGGTCGCGCTCGGTCGGTCGACGAGTTGCACGTTCATGGATAGCTCCCGTTCACGGTGGTAGGAGGCCCCATGATGGGTTGCGCCGGCGCGGTCTGCCTGACCGCTCTTGCGCAGCACCTGATCCGGATTGCTATTCGCCAGGCGCCGCGCGGCCTGCTCCCTTCTCCAGGCGCTGGGCGAGAGGCCGAAGCGGGTCTTGAAGGCGCGAGCGAACGCTTCCGCCGAACCGAAGCCCACCGCGAGCGCGAGGTGCAGAACCGGCACCCGCGGCTGCGCCACGAGGCGCATGGCGGCGACTTCCAGCCGGCGCCGACGCAGGTAATCGCCCAGCCGCTCGCCCATCCAGGCGGAAAACAGGCGGTGGAAATGGAAGGGGGAAAAATGCGCCACCGCAGAGAGGCTGCCGAGGTCGAGCGGCTCTTCCAGGTGCAAGTCGATGTGCTCGAGCACGCGGTGCATCCGCTTCTCGTATTCGGAGCGGTTGCGGCGCGAAGGGTTGAGTGGATCGTCAGGCCGGCGCACGCTCACCGCCCCAGGCGAAGCGCTGCCTTGCCACGACGAACCGATGCACCCCAGCCGGCCTTGAGGAGGTCCATGGCGTGCTGCGCATGCGGGAAGCGTTTTGGCATGTCGAGCGCCCCTGTTTTGCGCCACCTGTTCGCTTCGGCGCGGCGAACGCCGCGCGGGCCGGACGGTGCGTTACCCAACCTAAGTCCGACCGGGTTAGTCTATTGCATCCTTTCGCTGTCCCTGGCAAGGTCGAAGCCTTCACTCGCCGTTTGCCAGCGACGGCCCGCCGCGCGCGAAGCGCCGGGATGTCCGCCTGTGCGGGCGTCCTTAGGCAATCGCGGAGTTCCCCTCCACGGTGAGCCTGGCGCTTGCTATAAGGGGCGGCCTCTTGGGCGACTGGATTGACTCCCGGCACTCGCCGGCGCACAGTGGCCCGCACCGTGCTCTCGGCGCATGGCAAGGAGGGGACCATGAAACGCTGCCTGGTTTGTCTTGTCTTCCTTGGCGCGGTGTCCGTGCAGGCTCCCGCGCCAGCGTACGCGGCCAATGCGCAAGAGCGCGCGCTCGGTCACGTGTCCTTCCCCACCAGCTGTGATCCGAAGGTGCAGGCCTCCTTCGAGCGCGCGGTGGCGATGCTCCATTCCTTCTGGTATTCGGCTGGCGAGAAGGCCTTCCGTGACGTGCTCAAGGACGATCCGCAGTGCGCAATCGCCACCTGGGGCATCGCCTCGATCCTGATGTCGAACGCCCTGGCCGGGCAGGGTGCATCGCCCGCCGGCGCGGTGCAGGCGCAAGCCGCGATCGACGAGGGACGCCGCATCGGCGCCAAGACCGAACGCGAGCGCGATTACATCGAAGCCGTCGCCGCCTACTACAAGGACTTTGCGGCCCGGTCCGAGAAAGAGCGGCAGGTCTCGCGCGCCAAGGCCTACGAGGCGCTGGCGCAACGCTACCCCGCGGACGACGAGGCGCAGATCTTCTTCGCCCTCTACCTGGCCGCGACGCAGACGCAGGCCGACCAGACCTACGCCGCATACCTCAAGGCGGCCGCCATCCTGGAGGACGAATTCAAGAAGTATCCCGACCATCCGGGCGTCGCGCATTACCTCATCCATTGCTACGACGCGCCGCCCCTGGCCGAGAAGGGCGTCGCCGCCGCGCGCCTGTATGCGACCATCGCGCCCGACGCGCCGCACGCGCTGCACATGCCCTCGCACATCTTCACCCGCGTGGGCTCGTGGCAGGAATCCGCCGCCACCAATGCGCGCTCGATCGAAGTGGCCATAGCGGGCAACGAGCCGGACGAGGCCTATCACGCAGCCGATTACATGGTGTATGCGGAGCTGCAGCTCGCGCGCGACGCCGAGGCGCGCCGGGTCATCGACGCCACGATGAAGGTCGGCGGCACGAGTCCGCGCTTTATCGCGCCCTATGCCATGGCCGCGATGCCGGCGCGCTACGTCTTCGAGCGCGGCGCCTGGCAGGAGGCGGCGGCGTTGCAGCCCGTGGGCAGCAGCTATCCCTTTGTCGAGGCCATCACCTATTTCGCGCGCAGCGTCGGCGAAGCGCGCAGCGGCGATCTGGCGGCCGCGCGCAAGGATGCCGACAAGCTCGAATCGCTGCACACGGCGCTGGTGAATGCCAAGAACACTTACTGGGCCACCGAAGTCGAGATCCAGTGGCTTGCTGCAAGCGCGTGGATTGCGCTGGGGGATGGCAAGCCGGAGGAAGCGCAGAAGCTGATGCACGCAGCGGCCGACCTCGAGGACCGCAACGAGAAGCACATCGTCACCCCGGCCCGCATCGTTCCCGCGCGCGAGCTCCTGGGCGAGATGCTGCTGGAGCTCAAGCAACCTGACGCGGCGCTCAAGGAGTTCGAGGCGTCGCAACGGCGCGAGCCCAACCGCTTCCGCAACTACCTCGGTTCCGCGCGTGCCGCGGAGATGGCGGGCGATCGCGCGAAAGCCGCCTACTACTACCAAAAGCTCGTGGCGCTGGCCAAGGATGCCGACACCGCGCGACCGGAACTCGTGAGCGCGAAGAAACTCGCACAGCGCTGAACCGGGTCGCCACCCTCGTTCGCGCGATCCTGTGCGGCGTGGCGATCGCGCGGACTGCGTTCTGCGCGCCGATCGTTCCTGATGGGGACGCTAAATAGGAGATTCATCATGAAGAGGCTGCTTGTGTTGCTATGGCTTGTGCCGACCCTGGCTTTGGCCGCCAGCGCGTTGGATGGAACCTGGAAGACAAAGGCTGACTCGTTGCAGGTGTCCGGAACTCCGGATGCATACGAAATAAGTCAGGGGCTGTATCGCTGCACGAGTTGTGTTCCGCCGATAAACGTCAAGGCGGACGGCACGGACCAGAGCGTCACCGGACATGATTACTACGATACCGTTGCGGTACGGATCGCCAACAACAATTCCGTCGAGTGGACGCATAAGAAGGGCGGCAAAATTGTCAGTACTGACGCATTGACTGTATCTGCCGACGGCAAAACACTCACGGAAAAATGGGTCGTCTACACTGGAGCGAAACCCGCGAGCGGGACCTCGACCTCCAAGCGACTGACTGCCGGGCCGTCGGGTTCGCATGCCCTGTCCGGAACGTGGCAACCGGATCGCTTCAGTAACGGCTCAGATTCCTTGGTCACGGTAAAGTATCAGTCGACTGCCGACGGTTTGAAGATGGAATGGAACGGCCAAAGTTACGACGCAAAATTTGATGGTAAGGAGTACCTGACCAAAAACGATCCGGGCAATACCATGGTCTCCTTGAAGCGCATTGACGCCAATACGATTGAGGAGACCGATCGACGCAACGGCAAGGTGACCGATATCTTCCGGATTACTGTATCGGCCGACGGAAGAAGCTTAAGCGTTGTGGACACCGACCCAGTGCAAAACACCAAGATGACCTACACGATGATCAAACAGCCCTGAATTCGAGGTGGGTTGCCCGGTCTTGGCGCGGGCCACTGGGTGAACATTGGACCGCGCCGAACTCTGCTGCGAGTAGGGCACGGTCCGACATAGGCGCGATCACGCTGTGCCAAGCAAGCGCAGTCCGGGCCCTCTTGCGCGCGTGGCTCGTCTCTTCGGGGCATGCCCGCCGCCTCGCCCTTGTGAGTGTCCGCCATTCAAACGCTTCGTGTGCCGGCTTTCGGCGTTGACCGCAATGGGTCGTAGCGCTCATTTCGCATCAGCATTAGCCTAGTCCCACCGACGCGGGGAGCGCACAGACATGGGTAGCGACAAGCGATCTGCAAAGTTACGCGGCGTCGTGCGACGCGTGGATCCGAGCAGCAAACCCAATGGTGGCGATATTGAATTCTCGCCCGACTACGTTGTAACGAGCACGACGGACGGCGGCGGGCATCTTCTCACAAATGTCGAAGTGATCCTTTGTTTCTGGGGAAGTTTCTGGAGCACAACCCCTCCACCCTCACCTTCGAGCGACGACTACAAAACCGCGATCGAGGGCATTCTTACCGGCCCGTATATGGTGAACCTCGGGCAGTATCGCGGGGTCGGGCCAGGAACGCTGATTTACAGCGCAATAAACGTCAGCAGCGATCCGGCGAATGGATATACCGATTCCGACGTGGTGAACATGCTCAAGAACCAATTGCAAACCACCAGCATGCCTGCCCCCGTCGCCGGCCATAACCGCTTCTATGCCGTTATTGTGCCTACCGGCATTTTGAACAGCCTGACGCAGTATGGCGGACAGCATCAAAGCTTCACCTACAACGGCGTGACCGGATACTACGCCTGGGTCGAGAACACCGGTTCTCTGACGGGAGGGGGTTGCGTTACCAAGATCTTTTCACACGAACTCGTTGAAGCATGCACGAATCCAAATACCGATACGTCCAACGATGGCATCTTGGTCAACGGCGCGGGTGTTACCGATGATGAAATAGCTGATGCTTGCAACAACCAGTTCGCCACGGTCAACGTGAACGGCATGGAGTGCTCCGTCCAGGCCTATTGGAGCAAGATCGACAATGTCTGCATCCTGCCCTTCCCGGCGGGCGACAATTATGAAGGCTTGTGGTGGGCCTATCCTCCGGGATCGGAATCCGGGTGGGGCATCAATCTCGCGCACCAGGGGGATGTGATTTTCCTGACCTGGTTCACCTACGATGCCAACGGCAAGGCGTGGTGGCTATCCATGACGGCGAACAAGACGGCGCAGTCAATCTATGGCGGGACGCTCTATCGGAGCAATGGAGAACCGTTTTTCAGTGGCTTCACGACGCCGGGGACGGCAACCGCCGTGGGGACCGGCACGCTGACCTTCAACAGCCCGACTATGGGAACGTTCTCGTACCACGTGAGCGACGGGGCGAACGTCGCGACGCAGACCAAGGCGATCGTGCTGCAGAGCTTCGGGCCGGTGCCGACTTGCGTGTGGGGAAGGCAGACCGACCTCACCACGGCAACAAACTTCCAAGACCTTTGGTGGGCCGCGCCCGCCGGATCGGAGTCCGGGTGGGGAGTGAACCTGACGCAACAGGGAACAACAATCTTTGCCACCTGGTTCACCTATGATGCCAGCTTCAATCCACTCTGGTTGTCGGCGACTGCCGCGCAGACCGGGCCGAAGACCTACGCGGGGACGTTGTATCGGACCAACGGACCGGCGTTCGGCTCGATACCGTTCGACCCGACCAGGGTAGGACAGAAGGCGGTGGGTACGGCTAGCTTCACGTTCAGCGACGGCAACAACGGGAAGTTTGCGTACAACGTCGATCTGGGTGACGGGGTGAACAAGGGAAATCTGACCAAGGCCATCACCCGTCAGGTGTTCCGCGCACCCGGCACCGTGTGCCAGTAGCATTCAGCGACCCGGGCGATGGTGCGATTCAGCGCTCGGGTTCTCTTGAAGTCACAATCGTTCTATAAGAGCTAGAGATTCAGGAAGGCTGGCGTCAGGCCCGTTCTTCGCGCCGCTGTCCGCGCGGAGATCCGGCTGAAGTCCCATCGTTACGGGCTTAGCGCGCGAGCGGAACGCGTGCAGCGCGCTGAAGGAGAACCGCTCCCCGTTGTGCCGCGCCCTGGAAGGGTTTGCACCCGTTTCTATGGCATCTGATGTCCAATCAATAGGATAAGTCACCAGGGCGAAACTTGAAACAAACATCATGAAGGCTACAATAGAACCCTCCGCGCCACGTTGCCAGGCACGAAGCATGAGGGAGGCAAGAGGTGAATACGCTTCTGGTCACGACCCAAGTCGCTGGGATTTTGTTGCTCCTTGGAACGATGGTTTTGCTATTTTTCCGCCGCATCTATCTGGACGCTGAGACGAAGCGACCGATCAAATTCACGCTTCCCATCATCGGCGAGATCAGCACGCAAACCCCGGTCATCGTCCTCGTCCTGGTCGGCGCGTCCATGGTGGTCTATCCCCTGTCCAAGATGGGGGCGGACAAGGTGACCGTGGAGGGGGAAATCGACACCGGAGGAAAATCGGTTACGGTCTTGGTCGTGGCGGAACCTGATTACACCTTCAGCCAAGACGCGTCGGGACCCTTTCACGTCAACATTCCGCTGCTGGCGACCGATGCGACCTACCGCATCAAATACGTCGTCGACAAATTGATCATTGCCGATCAGGTCGCGACAGTGAGCAAAGGCAATATCGTCTTGACCCCGGTTCAATGGGCGCCACCGGCGCAGGACAATGTGCTCGGGCAGATCCCGATCAAGAAGGAGGTATCCGATGAGGACCTGCGCAAACTATCTATTACCAATTAGCGCTTGCGCCGCGTTAACTGCCCTTCTTGCCTTACCTGTTCATGCGGCGGGTCTCCAGGGAAAAGTAACTTATGGAACGAATGCTGTTCCCTCTGCGATAGTCAGCGTTTACCAGGAAAGCACGCGGCGCAAATCGGTAACCATCAGTAACAGTCGCGGAGAGTACGCGTTTAATAATCTTCCCAGTGGCAGCTACATAGTCCTGGTCGAAAAGGACGGGAGAAGAATCTATCAGGGGAGGGCCACGGTCGCGCAGAGCGTGGCCCGGTTCGACATTGGGCTTTGATGGGTTCCCGGCGTGCATTGGTGGCGGCCGGGCAGGTGTGCTTTCCTCCACCCGCGGCGCAGGCGGTGGCCGCTGGTGTGTGAGGTGGGATTTGCGCCCATGCAAGGTGACGATTCTCGGGTTAGACGCATGACGGGTTGGGAAAGCTTCAACCCGCATTTCTTCCCGCGGCAGGTCATGCTGGCACGCTGCCACTTCTAGGCGACGAGCAAGCCTCTCCTGCAGGCAAAGGCTGGTCTGCTCGATCGACTGTCACCGGCAAGGGCGCAGTGGGGAAAAGCGGCTCTCGATCGATTCCTGACCCAGCACAAGGAGAAAAAAATGCCGACCAGCGTCGAATGCAGACTCCTCTGCGCCAGCGTGTGCGCTTACAGCGTGGAGAATGACGGTACCTTGACGCCGGAGCAGCCCTATTTTGATGCGGCCCAATTTAATCCGATACCGACCGCCTTCGTGGCCGGTACCGACGCCATCAATGCCTGCCTCGTCGCGACCACCGTCGATGGGGTCGTCGTTGCCTTCCGCGGTACGCTTCCGCCGAGCAGTCCCGACCATGAGCAAACAATCCGCGACTGGATGAACGACCTCAACGCGGAGTTGATTCAGCCGACGGGGGTGCCGGGGCGCGTGCATGAGGGTTTCTGGAATGCCTTGGATTCCTTCTGGCAGCCGGTGCTCGCCGAGGCGCAGCGACAGATGGGTCAAGCCGGTGCGGGTTGCAACCTCTTCGTGACCGGCCACAGCAAAGGCGGGGCCATGGCGAATCTTGCCGCGATGCGCTTTAAGCTCGAGCGCGGCATCACGCCCACCGTTCGGACTTTTGCGGCGGCGCATCCGGGTAACGAGGACTTTGCGGCCGCCTACGACAATTTCTTCGCCAACAGCACCCGATACGAGTATGCGGATGACATCGTTCCACACATGCCGCCCAGTCTTGCGTTTCGTAACATGTTTGCAGCGGTCCCGTTTGCGCAGCCCTATGTGCACAGGCTGGATCTCGACTATTCCTACGTGGGCACCCTGCAGTTCATCGATTGGGATGGCGCAATTCAGGCGGATTCACCCACGCTGCGCTTCACGCGGTTTGAACATTTGGCTACGCAAATTGTAAGCGGCGGGTTCGCGCACATTGCCAGCGATCACGACAGCGGCTGTGGGGGTGGCTATATGAGTGCGGTCTGCCCGCAGGGAGTCTGCCCCTAGGCCGCGTCGCGCGCGCATGGCGCCAGCGCCCGAGGATGGAAGCAATCAGACCGGGTGAGCTTCCTCCCAACGACGGGGCGCGGTTCGAGCAGCCGTTGACGCTCCCCGGAAAGGGAACAGCGGGCTTGTCTGTGAATATTCTGCCAAGCCCATAGGGCGTGTTGCGTTGAGTAACGCAAGGGCCGTCGTCTAGAGTGTGGATCGTTAAAGAGCGCCGTGCAGCACTTCCGCCGACGCATAGCGGCAACCACCCAACAGCCGGACACGTTCGGATCGATCCATTTCTACCTAAGAAGGAGTATTGAGCCATGGCAAGACATCCACTTACAGGAAGCGAGAGAGCGCCACTACCGGGGGCGCGGTCCATCGGGGCGGCTGATCCGGCGGAGCGACTGGAGGTCAGTGTGCTCGTTCGCCGCCGCGCCGCGGGTGTGCTCGAGAACAAGGTCAAGAAGCTCGCCGCGGGCGACAAGTCAGAGGGCCTGCTCGGGCGGGAGGAATTCGCACGACAATTTGGCGCCGATCCCAGCGACCTCGCCGCGATCAAGACGTTCGCAACCCAGCACGGTCTTGCGCTCGTCCAGGAAGACGCCGCGCGCCGGACCGTGGTCCTCTCCGGTACGGTTGCCCAGTTCAACGCTGCTTTCGGGGTGAAACTGGAACGCTTCGAGCACGACGGCGGGTCGTATCGCGGCAGGACCGGGTCGATTCAACTGCCCGACGAATTGCACGGCGTGGTCGAGGCGGTGCTCGGTCTCGACGACCGCCCGCAGGCGAAGCCGCATTTCCGGGTTCGTGACCAGGGCGGCAGCGCGCAGCCGCGGGCATCTTCGACCGCGGCCGCTTCCTTTACGCCGACCCAGCTTGCGGACTTGTACGGTTTTCCCCAAGGAACCGGGCAGGGTACCTGCATCGGCATTATCGAGCTCGGTGGCGGCTATCGTCCTGCCGATCTGCGCACCTATTTCCAGCGCCTTGGCATCGCCTTGCCGAAGGTCTCCGCGGTGTCGGT
This sequence comes from uncultured beta proteobacterium, assembly GCA_963711235.1. Classification (GTDB taxonomy): domain Bacteria; phylum Pseudomonadota; class Gammaproteobacteria; order Burkholderiales; family Casimicrobiaceae; genus PALSA-1003. Next base: position 77,272 of record CAVQDI010000004.1, read on the forward strand.
AGACCATGGCAAGAACCACCCGACCGGCAAGGTGAACGGCCCCGACGGCGAGGTGATGCTGGACATCGAGGTGGCAGGCGCGGTCGCGCCAGGGGCGGCTGTGGTCGTTTATTTTGCACCCAATACCGATGCCGGATTCTTGGACGCCGTTACCACGGCCGTGCATGACGCCACGAACAAGCCATCGGTCATTTCGATCAGCTGGGGCGGGCCGGAATCGACCTGGACCTCGCAGGCGATGACCGCGTTCGACCAGGCGTTTCAGGCCGCCGCCGCGATGGGGATCACGGTGTGCGTCGCAGCAGGCGACAACGGCTCCAGCGATGGGGTCAATGACGGCGCCGACCATGTCGACTTCCCCGCCTCGAGTCCGCACGCCCTGGCGTGCGGAGGTACCAGCCTGCAGTCCGCCGGCGGAAAAATCACCAGCGAAGTCGTCTGGAATGACGGGGCCAGCGGTGGCGCAGGCGGGGGCGGTGTAAGCAACGTCTTTGCGCTTCCTGCGTGGCAGCAGGGGCTCCACGCTACCAGCAGCAACGGTGTGGCGAGTGCGCTGCGACTAAGAGGCGTTCCCGATGTGTCGGGCGACGCTGATCCGCAAACGGGGTATGACGTTCGCGTCGATGGGACGGACACGGTGTTCGGGGGAACCAGCGCGGTAGCGCCCCTATGGGCGGGTCTGATCGCGCGCATCAACGCGGGAAAGGGTACACCGGTTGGTTACATCAATGCGCAACTCTATAGCAATCCCAGCGCCTTTAATGACGTCACACAAGGCAACAACGGCAGTTTCGCGGCCGCTGCCGGATGGGACGCGTGTACCGGACTGGGGAGTCCGGATGGAGCCAAACTAAGCACCGTCGCCTGATCGCGCGGGAGTTCCATCCTTGCTTCGGCGGCGCGCTCGGGCCCGATCCCTCACCGACGAGCGCATGCCGAGGCACGTCGGCGAACATCGCCGTCGAGTAGACGCCCCCCGGTTTGTCGGACTCTCCCGTGCCGCGCAAATCAACCGAGATGCAGGTGAAGTGCTTCGAGTAGTCGGCGACCTGGAACGCGTAGCAAGCGTATTCGGCCGCCAGGTAAGGGATGAGCACCAAAGGCTCACCGCTGCCTTACTGGTCGTAATTCATCGTGATGTTGCCGGCCTGAATCTTGGGCATGGTTTCCTCCACATCGAGATTTGCACCCGGGGAAGACCGACGGCCAGCTCCGGATGCAGACGGTCCGCGCGATGCGGACCAGCATACTCCGCGTTCGGGCTAGCCGGCGCGTTGCTTCGCCACCCACCTTGAGCTCCCGCGGTATGCGCGAACGCGTTTTTTGTCCCTAGCGAGTTTAATTAACCCCGGGCGGCGTAGAGTCCCGTTGCTAGGGACACGACCGGTATCATTTCGCGACCGAGCATCGGGAGAACCGCGTGCGCTCCAACGCTCTGAGGATTGCTCTCACCACCCTTGGTGTCCTTCTTGCGGCCGGGGCCGGTGCAGAGCCGAGCTCGCCAGCGGCGGCGGACTGGATCCCGGCCCTGCTCAAACACTGCCCGTAGCCCGTGCCGGGTCAGAAGGCCCGGCAGCTACCGCGTGAGCCGGCAGGGACGCTGGACAGCGGCTGCACACCCGTGCGGGGAACGCGCTCTTTGGCTGGCGCGCGCGGGGGCTTGCTTCGTGCGCCATCTGCGGGTAGCGTCCGCCGCATGGGACGCCATCCTGCCGGACTGAAAAGACCGGGAAGCGCCCGACCGACGAAGGAGGAAACATGGCTGACGCGCGCCACAACGTTCCCAGGCTGCGCTCACGAAGGCAGTTTCTGCAGGCCGCGAGTGCACTCGGCGCCGGCACCCTGATCGGCGCCCGCGGCCTGCATGCGGCCGCGGCCGACACGGTGTTGCTGCCGATCGGCAACGGCGAGAGACCCCTGGCGACGTATCCGCAGAAGCGGCCGCTGATCGTGCTCACCGCACGACCGCCGCAACTGGAGACGCCGTGGAAGGTCTTCGACCAGGGGGTAATAACGCCCAATGACGCGTTCTTTGTCCGTTATCACCTTGCAGGGATACCGACCGAAGTCGATCTCGATACCTTCCGCATCGCGGTCAAGGGCAAGGTCAACACCCCGCTGACGCTCTCTGTCGCCGACCTGAAGCAGCTCGACGCGATCGAGTATGTCGCGGTTAACCAGTGCTCGGGCAACAGCCGCGGCTTTTTCTCGCCCCGCGTTGCCGGCGGCCAGCTTGCCAACGGTGCGATGGGGAACGCCAAATGGCGCGGGGTTCCGCTCAAAGCCGTTCTGGAAAAGGCCGGCGTGCAGGCAGGCGCGAAGCAGGTGCGGTTCGATGGCCTGGACGGGCCCGTGCTGCCGGCCACACCCAAATTTGCCAAGGCGCTCGATGTCGACCACGCCATGGATGGCGAGGTGATGATCGCCTATTCGATGAACGATGCCGATTTGCCGATGTTGAATGGCTATCCGGTGCGGCTGATCGTGCCGGGGTACTTCGGTACCTACTGGGTCAAGCACCTCAACGAGATCACGGTGATCGACGAGGTGCTCGGCAATTTCTGGATGGCGACGGCCTACCGCATCCCGGACAACGCGTGCGCGTGCGTGCCTCCCGGGAGCGCACCCAAGCAGACGATACCCATCGGCCGTTACGCCGTCCGCTCGTTCATCACCAACATCGATGACGGCGCGACCCTGAAGGCGGGGAGAGGGGTGGTCGTGCGCGGCATCGCCTTCGATGGGGGCTATGGCATCAGCGACGTGGTCCTGTCTGCCGATGGCGGACAGAGCTGGAAAGAGGCGACGCTCGGCAAGGACCTGGGCAAGTATTCGTTCCGCGAATGGCAAACGACGGTTTCCTTAAGCCCGGGGAAGCACGAGTTGAAGGTGCGCGCAGTGAACGCGATCGGACAATCGCAGCCGTCTGGAAGCCCTGTGGAATCCAGCCGGTTATATGCGCAACGTAGTCGAAACCACGCGCGTCACCGCGGCTTAAAGGGGACCCCATGAAGCACATCCATGCGGCAGTGCTGGCACTCCTTCTTGCGGCGGGCGCTGCCATGGTCACGGCGCTCGCCGCGGGACTCAAGATTGAGTTGCCAACGGGGAGCGCAACGCTGAAACCCGGACCCGGAGCCGAACTCGCCGACAGCCAGTGTGTCATCTGTCATTCGGCCGACTACATCACGACGCAGCCACGCGACAAACCCCTGGCGTTTTGGAAGGCCGAGGTCGAGAAGATGAAGAAGGTCTACGGCGCACCAATTGCGGATGATCAAATCGGTCCGGTGTCCGAGTATCTCGCGCGCAACTACGGAAGCGGCAGCTAGTCGGAAAGCTGCGCTAGCGGACGTAGATCCCGCGTGAGCGTGAAAGGATGGTAGCGCCGACGATCGGCAACGCTCCACTGCATTGCCCCATGGCGCTGATCGATGCATGATGGCGACCACGCCGCACAAGGCGGCACCGAAGGCGGCGCTGGGTTGGCCCTCCACCTGGAGAACCCAACCAGTTACGCCACAAACCCCCTCGCCTGGAGCGCCGATGGAAACCCGAACCGCATCCTGTAGTTGTGGCCAACTGTCAGCCAAGGTCACCGCTGATCCCATTCGGATCTCGATCTGCCATTGCCACGCATGTCAGCGCAGAACGGGGAGCGTGTTTGGCGTGCAGGCGCGGTTCCCACGCAATGCGGTGGAAGCCACGGGAATAGGCACAGACTTTGTGCGCGTCGGCGATGAAGGCGGGAGGTTCAGGTTCACCTTCTGTCCTCGGTGCGGCTCTACGGTGTTCTACGTCCAGGAAGGCAGAGAAGAGCACGTCGCCATTCCGGTGGGCGCCTTTGCTGACTCGGGTTTTCCTGCCCCATCTGTGTCGGTCTACGAAGAACGAATGCATCCCTGGGTCGCAGTGCCCAAAGGCATTGAGCACATGGCCTAGTCGCAAGGTGGCGCCAGACCGCGTCTCCCCAGCCGGGGGTGGCTCCACTGCGCACTCACGGCGCGCGCGCCCGTTCCGGTCGCAGCCGACGGACACGGCGGATGGGGCCTAAAGCGAGGTCGGATGAGCCATGATCATGGCAACACCTTCCGCAAATAAAAGCCTACTTCTCATCGGTGCTTCGCGTGGTCTTGGCTATGCCATAGCAGAGGAATACCTCAAGTTGGGCTGGACCGTTGTTGCCACGGCGCGCAATGAGTCCAAGTCCAAACTGGAGCGTCTTGCGGAAGCTTCCGGGGGACGGCTCGAAGCCGAGACGGTCGACATCACGGTTCCCTCCCAGGTCAGCGCGCTGCGCGGGCGTTTGGCTTCGAAAAAGTTCGACCTGTTATTTGTCAATGCGGGTGTCAAGAACGATGATCGGGAGACGATAGCCGATGTTTCAACGGACGAATTCGTCCGTGTCATGCTGACCAACGCCTTGAGTCCGATGCGTGTTATCGAGACCTTGCAGGATCTTGTACTTCCAACCGGTACGATCGGCGTGATGACGTCCGGACTGGGAAGTGTCGCCAATAATGAGTCCGGATCCTACGAAGTGTACCGTGCCAGCAAGGCGGCGCTGAATACGCTGATGCGTAGCTTCGCGGCTCGCCACCCCGGCGATCACCGCGCGATGTTGCTGATGGCTCCGGGATGGGTTCGTACCGACATGGGCGGCCCTGACGCGCGCCTGAGCATCGATGAAAGCATTCCGAACCTCGTCCGCACCGTGAATGCACAGCAAGGCAAGGTCGGACTGCAATATCTCGATTACCTTGGCCGGACCGTTCCCTGGTGAGCCCCTCCCGCGATGCAGATTCCAGAAGCCACCGCCAAGCCAATCGGCCATCGGGGTGGGACCGACACCGGCCGCAGCGCGCTTGCGGTCATCAGTCGTTCACTTGGCGAGGCGTACTATTGCCGGGCTGACCGGGAGACAAAACAATGGCTACGGCACTCGGCACGCGCGTCACCGCGCAACAACGGCAGGACTGGGACCGCGACGGTTGGCTCGATTATTACGACCCGCGCGATCGTCTACTCACGCAACGAGCGCGCCCGGGCGACACCGCTGCTCGCATCAGCACGATTGGCCACTTCGAGGGTCGGCCGCCGGACGAGGGGAACGGTTGATGGCATTTCAAGCGCCGAAGTGGCAGGGAGACCCCAACCGATTCACCGCCGAACTGCTTGACTGGCTGGAGGCAGCCGGCGCGACCCGCTACGACGAGATCGTAACCCAGTACGAGCACGCGGTGCAGAGCGCCGCGCTGGCCGGGCAGCGTGGTGGCAAACCGGCCCTTGTCGTGGCCGCGCTGCTGCATGACGTGGGCCATCTGCTCGTTGCCGAGCATGGCGGCCGCAACGGATTCCTCGCGCTCGATCTCGAGCACGAGCGCGTCGGTGCCGGCTGGCTATCGCGCACTTTCGGCGCCGACGTGACCGAACCGATCCGTATGCACGTCGATGCCAAACGCTATCTCTGCTCGATCGAGGCCGCGTATTACGACGGCTTGTCGGAAAGCTCCCAGCGCAGCTTCGAGCTGCAAGGTGGCACGATGAGCGCAGATGAGATCGAGGCCTTTCTGATCCACCCTGCGGCCCAGGTTGCAATCGAGTTGCGCCGGATCGACGATCTCGCCAAACAGCCAGGCCGCGTCGTGCCCGGCGCGAGTGCGTACCGCGAGTTCCTGCTGCAGGTGCTCAGAATCGGAAACGTGGCGGACAGCAACGCATGATCCAAGCTGCACCGGATCGAAACCTGCTCTTCGGTGCTGGAGAGTTTGGACAATGAGACAGGCACTGCTTGAAGCGCCTTGCGCGTGTTTACGCCGACGCTAGGGCCACAGCCCGCGATTGACAGACGCTAGGGCTTGCGCACATGCACAACCCCGGTCATGAACGGATGCACGGTGCAGAAGTACGTGAAATCGCCTTCGCTTGCAAAGACATGCTCGAACTTGTCATCGGTATCCAGGCCCTTCGACGCAAAGCTTTTGTCGTTGCTGGTCACGGTATGCGGGGTTTCGTCGTGATTGGTCCAGGTGATCTTGGTGCCCGGCGCGATGGTGATTTCCTTCGGCACGAAGGCGAACTTGGTGATGTCGACCGCGACTGCCGCAGCCGGCGGAGCGGCCGCCGCCAAGAAACTCGACGGCAACACGAGGGCGGCGACAAGCGCAAGGGCGAGGAAACTGCGGGAAAGGACACGGTTCATCTTTTCTCCTGGGTAGGCGGAAGACATCGCTAAAGCTCGCGCACCGCGCCGTGGATCGAACGGGGGCCCCGGGCATTGACCCGCCCAGCGTGACGGCCCGTTCTATACGCGCCGGCGCGGGTTCCACCCACGGCTCGTGTCCCGATCAACTCCCGAGCGGCGTGTCGATCAGCGCGAGCTCGTGCTTGCCGCGGACGACGGTGAGCTGGCGCGTGCCTAGGAGCTTGCCCAGCTCGCCGGCAGGCACCGTGACCGGGCCGGGCTCGCCGACGCCCGCCTGACCGGGCGTGGGCAGCGGGTAGGCGAGCGACATCGCCGTGTGCAGGGAAATGTTGCCCTCGACCTTCTGCAGCACCTGGTGGATGTGGCCGTTCAACACCGTCACTGAGCCATAGGGGCGAAGCAACGCCATCGCCTGCGCGGAATCGGCCGTTCCCCAACCCCACGGTTCCCAGATGGTCCACAGCGGAATGTGCCCGAGCACCACGATCGGGGTCGAGTTGGAGACCTGCGCTAAGTCGCCCTTCATCCAGGCGATCTGTTCGTCGCCGAGCGAGGCCATGGTGCCCATCTTGAAGTTGAGCACGTTGTTCAGGCCGATGAAGTGCACGCCACCCTGGTTGAAGCTGTAGTAGGCCCTGCCCTTGCCGTCGTGGTCGAAAACCTTGAGGTAACCGCTGACCCCGTCGTCGATTGCGTCGTGCTCGCCGGGAATGGTGTGCACCCGGTCGACATGGAGCTCCTGCAGCACCTCGCGCGCCTTGGCGAATTCCTCGGGTTTGGACAAATGGCTGACGTCACCGGTGTGCACGACGAAGGCGGGCGCCTGCGGCAGGGCGTTGATCTCCGCGATGGCGTGGCGCAGGCTGCCGACCACGTCGGGATTGGCTGGCTTATTAAAGCCGATGTGCGTATCGCTGATCTGCACGAAGGTCAGCGCATTCGCGGCGGCTGGCGCCGGGCTGCCCGCGTTGGTCGCCCCGAGTGCACGCGGGACGCCGCCGGCGACTGTCCATACCACGGCGGCGCCGCTCCAGGCGGCGAGGCAGCTCAATGCCTTGCGGCGGGCCGGATTGTTGGGTGCGGCGGGATCATGCGTGCTCATCGAGGGCTCCTTGGGGTGGTGGCGGGACGGTCTACACCGGTCTAGACCGACCACGGCGTCGATTTATTCCCGGCTTCGCTGGCTTGCATCCCAGGCAGCTTTACCTCACCTCGTGGCGCTTCCACGCCGAAGCTCACGACGCCATCAGGCCAGGGCTTCGTCTCGAGGGCTCGTTTGCGGCCGTCCAGGCACGTCGCGGGAATAAATCAGCCGGCATTGCGGTACGCTCAGCAAGGCATGGAGCATTCGCTTGTTCGAGCACACGCGTTTCGAAGAACTGGTCTTGCCGCATCTCGACGCCGGCTACAACCTGGCGCGGTGGCTGACGCGCGACGTCAACGATGCCGAGGACGTGGTCCAGGACGCCTGCGTGCGTGCGCTCAAGTACATCGGCTCGGTTCGGGGCGACGATGCCCGGGCGTGGTTCCTGACGATCGTGCGCCGCGCTTTCTACGACTGGTGCCGGCGCAACCGTCCGGCGGAGATGGTCGCCGATGACGGCGCCGCGATCGAGATGGCCGCCGCCGATCCAGCGCTGGAGCCCGAGCGGGTGGCACTGCGCGGCGCCGAGTCGCGGTTGCTGGCCGACGCGGTGGCGGCGCTGCCCCTGGTGTTTCGAGAGGTGTTGATTTTGCGTGAGCTGGAAGAACTGTCGTACAAGGAAATCGCCCGAATCGCCGACATCCCGGTGGGCACGGTGATGTCCCGGCTCGCGCGCGCCCGCGGCCTGCTGCAGCGCTCGCCGCTGTTGCACGCGGTTCGCGGGTCAACGTCCGGAGCGCAAGGATGAATTGCAACGAAGCGGGAACACTGGTCGCCGGATACGCCGACGGCGAAATCGATAGCCTTCGAGGGCGGTCGATCGAACAGCACTTGCGCGGCTGCGCGGCCTGCACGACCCAGTATCAGAGCGTGCTCACGTTGCGCGCGCGGATCCGTGCCGAGGTCCCCTATTTCCCGGCACCCGCGGCGCTGCGCACAAGGGTACGCTCGCTGCTCGCCGCAACCCAGGCCGTGGCGCCGCCTCGTCCGCGCCCGGAGCCCGATCGCTGGCGCTGGCTCAGCGGCGGCGCCCTTGCCGGTTGCGCGGCGACCGTACTCGCCTGGGTCGTCGGCACCGCGGTCATCGATTGGCGCGCAAACGAGGATGTCGCGGTGGAGGCCGTCGCGACCCATGTTCGAGCCACGCTCAACAACCATCTGATCGAGGTCGCGTCGTCGGACCAGCACACGGTCAAGCCGTGGCTTTCGGCGCGGCTGGACTATTCGCCGCCGGTGCAGGACCTGGCGAGCGAGGGCTTTCCGCTCGTCGGCGGCAGGCTGGATACGCTCGACAAGCAGCGGGTCGCGACGCTCGTCTACCACTACCGCCTGCACACCATCGACGTCTTCGTGCGGCCCGGGTCGGCGCATGCGCCGCCGGCGCTGCGAACCTTGCGCGGCTTCAACGTCGCGCATGCGACCGGTTCCGGCATGGATTGGCTCGCGGTCTCCGACGTAAGCCCCGACGTGCTAAGCGCATTCGTCCAGCGCCTCGCGCGCGCCGGAAGCCCGTAGGATGGCAAGGGGGCGAACAAGCGCGCGAATATCCGTGGCGCACGACGGCATTGAGCAGGGCAGGGTGCGCTGAACTCGTTGATTTTTTTGAGGCAAACGCCTGAATCCGGCGTTTCATCGCCTTAAGTCTGGCCTAAGTAAGGCGGCGGTACAATGCCGTCCGTTGCGCGCCCTTCCCCGGGCGCGCCGCCAGCCAATCGTGGAGGGTCCATTCGTGTTCGCCAAGCTGTTCGTGCCATTCCTCGCGTGCTTCCTCGTCGGCGGTGCCGCCGCCGAGGGCAAGACGCACATCGACAAGGCGGCAGACCTGCCGCGCTTCAGCTACCGACTCGACAGCAAAATCGAGGACATGATCCGCGACGACGCCAAGTTCAAGCCCTTCGCGGCGGAGGTGCGCCGCGATCTTGAAAGCGTGCTGGCGAAGTACGAAATCGACGATCGAGCGACGCTGCGCCAGATTCTGAGTGAGCTTGTGCAACTCGACATGCTCGAGGGCAAGTACGATGCGGCGCTGTCGCGCCTCACGCAGATCAAGGCGCTCGAGGATAAGCCGGCCGACAAGCTGCTTTCGGGAATCACCGCGCGGGCGGCGGTCGCCGGCGTGCGCGCGAACCCGGACCGCGCTTCGGCGGCTAATCGGGCCGCAGTGGAGCAGTCGGTCAAGGCCGATCTGGCAGGGATGCCGTACGACGTGATCGCGAATGATGCCAAGGAAATCAAGGCCGGCGCCGAGCTTCTCGGCGAGGGGCGACTGATCGGCAACGTGCGCGAGGTGCTGCAGCCCTCCGTCGACAAGAACGGTTCGCTGTCGTCGGACCTTGCGCCGGGGCTCGTGCGCATCAAGTACACCTACAACTTCATCCTGCCGATGAAGCCCGCATTAGTTGACGTCTGGACCGGCTACATCGCCGCGCACGCGGTCGACAAACCGGACATCTGGGCAGCTCGCGCGGTGACGCTGCCTCCCAACGCAGGCTACATGCCAGTGAAGGTCGCCGTATGGGACAGTGGTGTCGACACCAAGCTCTTCCCGAACAACCTGGCGAACGCCAACGGCAACGTGCCCGTTATCGCATTCGACCGCTTCGAGGAGCCTGCAAAGGGCGAGCTGCAGCCGATTCCCGATGCGCTCAAGAGCAAGGTGCCGCGGCTCAAGTCGTACCTCAAGGGCTTCTCCGACCTGCAATCGAACATCGACAGCCCCGAGGCAAGCGAGATCAAGAGCTACATGTCGACGCTCAAGCCCGATGAGTACAAGGCGTTCGTCGAGGAAGTCGAGCTGGCTGGCAACTGGATGCACGGCACCCACGTCGCCGGCATCACCGTCGCCGGCAACCCGTACGCGCGCCTGGTGGTCGGACGCATCGAGTTCGATTGGCACTTGATTCCCGATCCGTGCCCGACGCGCGAGCTCGCCCTGCGCAACGCGAAGAACGCGCAGGCCTACGTCGACTTCTTCAAGCAGCAGGGCGTGCGGGTCGTGAACATGAGCTGGGGCGGCAGCGTGAAAGACTTCGAGGACGCGCTTGAGCTCTGCCACATGGGCAAGACGCCGGACGAGCGCAAGGCGATCGCGCGCGATTACTTCGACATCCAAAAGAATGCACTCACCAGCGCCTTCGCGAGTGCGCCGGATATCCTGTTCGTTACCGCCGCGGGCAACAGCAACCAGGACGCTTCGTTCGTCGAGGACATTCCGGCCGGGATCGTGCTGCCCAACCTGCTCACGGTTGGTGCGGTCGACAAGGCGGGGGATGAAGCCTCGTTCACGAGCTACGGCCCGACGGTCAAGGTGCATGCCAATGGCTACCAGGTCGTCAGCGTCATCCCTGGGGGCGAGAAGCTCGCCGAGTCGGGCACGTCCATGGCCTCGCCGCAGGTGGTGAACCTGGCGGCGAAAATTCTCGCCATCGATCCGAAGCTCACGCCTAAGGAGGTGATTGCGCTCATTCGCAACAACGCCGACAAGACGGCTGACGGCCGCCGCACGCTGATCAATCCGAAGAAGACGATCGCTGCGGTGCAGACGGGCAAGGCGGGCTGACAGGGCGAAGAATCGCTCGACCTGGCGCAGGAAAGCCCCGTGCATACGGCGGCACTGCGTTGGGGCAGGTGACGCGAGGCGACTCGCGTCACCTGCGCACGACCGGTCAGTATGTCTTGTACGGCAGATACTTGCCGCTCAAGACGATGCGAACACGGTCGCCCTTGGGGTCCGGCTCGCGTGTCAACTCCATGGAGAAGTCGATCGCGCTCATGATGCCGTCTCCAAATTCCTCGTGAATCAGTTCTTTGAGCGTCGTCCCGTAAACGTTGATCAGCTCGTAGAAGCGGTAAATGAGCGGGTCGGTTGGGATTGCCGTCGGCAGTGACCCCTTGTAGGGGACTCGCTGCAGCCACCGGATGTCGTCGGCGCTCAAGTCGAAAATCTCGCCCACCGACTTGGCCTGTGCGGCCGTAAGCGTCATCTGGCCGAGGCACGCTGCGGTCGTCCATTCCTTGCTCTGGCCAACCTTCTTCGCCACATCGGTCCAGCGAATGTTCTTCGCAACCTTGGCCGCGACAATCTTTGCCGTTACGGCTTCTCGACTCATGGTGAGGCTCCTTGGTTCACAGGTGGTCGTGACGCGGGCCTAGTAGACATCACGCATGTATCGTCCGGATGCGCCGAGGGTGCGCAGTTCGAGCTGCGCCTTCGCGTCGCTGAGGCCGCCGTGTTTGACGAATATGCGCTGAAGGGCGGCATCGACATCCTTCGCCATGCGGCTTGCCTCGCCGCACACATAGATGTTGGCGCCGTCCTGAATCCACTGCCACAGCTCGCTGCCGGCCTCGAGCATGCGATGCTGAACGTATATTTTCCTGTTCTGGTCGCGGGAAAAGCATGCGTCGAGTCGTGACAGCGTGCCAGCATCCAGGAAGGCGGCCAGTTCCTCGCGGTACAGATAGTCGCATTGCGAGCGGCGATCGCCGAAGAAAAGCCAGGTCCTGCCGGTGTAGGCGTGCGCCCTGCGGTGCCAGAGAAAAGCGCGAAACGGCGCAATGCCGGTGCCAGGCCCGATCATGATCAGCGGTATGCCGGGATCGGCCGGCAAGCGGAATCGCGCGTTGCGGTGAACGTACACCGGTATCGTGCCTTCCGCATCGATTCGATCGGCGATATGGGTCGACGCCACGCCGCCACGCAGCCGACCGTCTCGCGCGTGGCGCACGACGCTGACCGTCAGATGCACTTCCTGTGGATGGGCCGACGGACTGGATGCGATGGAATACAGGCGCGGCGCGAGCGGCGGGAACAAATCGATCAGCGTCTGCGCGTTCGCGATGGCGCCGGGCGCCAGAGCCAGCAGGTCGATGGCGTCGCGGCCAAAGAGAAACTTTTCCAGATCCGCTGCATGCTCGGGTTCTACGAGCGACTGCAGCTTGGCGTCGCCGGTGAGTGCCGCAAACTTGATGACGGTCGGGATGCTGAGCTTGGCAATTTCCAGCCGGAAGGACAGTGCTTCGGCAACGGGCAGCACAGCGCCGGCGACCGTTACCTCGGCGTCCGCGGCAAGCGCACACAGCGCCAGCATGCGCTCGACGAGTTCAGGCGCGTTGCGTGGCCAGACACCCAGTGCGTCGCCAGGTTCGTAGTGCAAATCGGAACCGGCAAGCGATAGCACGACGTGCCGTACCTCCTTGTCCGAACCGCTACCGGTAAGCAGGTGCTTGCTGCGCAAGGTTGCGGTGAATGGCCGCTCGCGAGTCCAGCGCTCTTCCCGCTCGTCCTCGACACCTTCCACCGTTTCTGCGACGGACGCCGCTGCGCCCGCAGCCGGAGCCTCCTTGAGCAACTCAGGCCAGAGCCTTTCGCGGAAGGTCTTGAATGGTTCTTCGACGGCATTGTCGGCTTCGATGCGGTCGAGCAGACGTGTCGCGCCGAGCTCGGCAAAGCGCTCGTCGAGCAGCTTGCCGAAGCCGCAGAACTTGGCATACGTCCTGTCGCCAAGCGCGAGGACCGCATACTTCAGTCCCGCGAGCTTGGGAGCTTGCGCAGCCTCCAGTTGCAGCGCAAAGACCAGCGCCGAATCTGGCGGGTCACCTTCGCCGTGCGTGCTGGCGATGATGAGAGCGTGCTTGAACTGGGCAAGTGCTTCGAGCGTCAAAGAGCCCAGGTCATGGGCTTGCGAGTCGAAGCCTTTCGCCCGCGCCTCCTTCGCGAGTTTCCTCGACAGGCTTTCGGCGGTCCCGGTCTGCGAGGCATAGAGCACCGGGACCTTCAGCTTGGACGCGACCGCCGGGCCCGTCCTGGTCGCGAGTTGCGTCAGCAGGCCGGCGAAGAAGCCATTCAGCCAGGCGCGCTGTTCGCGCGTGAACGGCGCGTCTTCGGGGAGCAACGCGACGATCGGCGGTGCGGCGCCTGGCACCGACACTGGATCGCTCACCCGTCGACCGCTCCGGCCAGGGCGCGCAAGGCCGCGACATCGTGGCGGCGCGCGAAGGCAACGAAGGTTTCTCCGGCTTCGCGCTGCGCGATATAACCCATCAACAGACGCTGCAGCAGGGGTGGCACCTCCGCGAACGGAACGTTCTTGGCGAACTCCCGCCCCAACCCGCGCTCTTGCTCGACTGCACCGCCGACGTAGACGTGGTAGCCCTCGATGGAGCCCTCGCCCTGGGCAACCTGGGCACCGAGCAACCCGATGTCCGCGGCGAAGTGCTGGGCGCAGGAATTCGGACAGCCAGTCAGATGGATGTTGATCGGAAGGTCGAGCTTGACGTGCTCGTCGAGGTGGCGCATCAGCGCCAGCGCCTGACTCTTGGTATCCGTGGCTGAAAAGCGGCAACCCGTATTCCCGGTGCAGGCGACGACGCAGCCGGCGATCGCCGATGCCGCGAAGTCAAATCCTATGGCGCGAATTGCCGCGCAGGCCTGCTCCAGACCTTCGCTGCGGACGTCAGGAAGGATGACGTTTTGCCACACGGTCGTGCGCAGTTCGCCGCTGCCGAACTCGTCGGCAAGCTGCGCCAGCGCGGACATTTGCTCGTGGCGCATGTGCCCGACCGGAATGGCGATGCCAATCGAATGCAGGCCGGCCTGCCTCTGGGCGCGCACACCGAGGTGCCCGTGCTTGTCGACCGGTGGGCGCGGGGTGCAGTTCTCGGCCGGCACGTGGCGCAGCGGAAAAGCCAGCTTTTCCTGGGTGAGCGCAAGGAATTTGGCGCCGCCAATGCGATCGAGCACGTAGCACAGCCGCGCCTTCTTGCGGTCGGTCCGATCGCCGTGTTCCACGAAGACGCGCAGCATGGCCGCCGCAACGGCGACGCATTCCTCCGCACTGACCAGAATGCCGCAATCTTCCGCAAAGCGCTGGTGGCCGGTGACGCCCGCGAGCCAGACGCGGAAATAGACTCCAGCCTCGATGCCATCGATCGCCTTGACTTCCGTCGCGACGAAGCCGATGTCATTGGTGTCGGCGACGACGCTGACGCGACCGCCGCCGTCGAAGCTGATGTTGAATTTGCGCGGCAATCCAAACAGGTCGCGATTATTGGCCAGATAGCATTGCAGGCCCCGCGCGAGCGGCCGAGTATCGATGAGTTCATCGGGATCGAGGCCGGCAAGAGGCGACGACGTGATGTTGCGGACGTTATCGGCGCCGGCCCCGCGCGTTGACAAGCCGACATCGGAAAGACGCATGAGCACGTCGATGGTCGACTTGGGCGCGATTTCACGGATCTGGATATTGCCACGGGACGTGACGTGGCCGTAGCCGCCGCCGAGCTCACGGGCGATGGCCGCGAGCGCCCGCATCTGGGTGCTCGTCAGGACATTGCCGGGCATGCGCACCCGCACCATGAAGGCATCCTGCGCCGGGGCAACGTAGAACAAGCCGTGGAACTTGAAGCGGTAAACGTCGCCGCCTTCGGGCGCCTTGTTGGCGCTGGCGTGCGCGAGCATCTTGTCCCAGATGTCGAGCGGGTTCTGCTCCCTTTTCAGCCGCTCCTCATTGGTGATTTCATCGAGATCGAAGCCAAACCACTTGCCTGGCGCGGCCAGATTCTGCGCCCCATCTGAAGCGGATGCCGTCAGTTGTCCCTGCGCATTCTGACCGACAAACGGGAGCGCGTTGGCTGCGGCGAGGCCCGCCGTGAACCCCTGTAGATATTCCTTCTGCTCGACGGTCAGAGTCGCGTCACCGAGCAACGTTTCGGGTGCATTCACTTTGTACGGTCGCGCACCTCAGGGCGTCGTCTGTGCGGGTTCGGTGGCGGAGCGCACCTTGGCCGCACGCACGCGATACGTCGCGTAGAGCGCCAGGCCGGTCAGGACAAATCCGCCCACCAGATTGCCCAACGTAACCGGAATCTGGTTCCACACCCACCAGTCGACGGACGTCGTCTTGGCGCCGAAGAGCATCCCGGCGGGGATAAGGAACATGTTGACCACGGAATGCTCGTAACCGTGCGCGAAGAAAATGGTGATGGGCAGCCAGGCGGCGACAATCTTGGACACCGTGGAGGTAGAAACCATGCTCATGACCACACCCATGCACACCATCCAGTTACAAAGCACGGCTTTGGCGAAAGCCGTCGCCCAGCCTGCGCCACCGTGGGACGCATACGCGAGCGTCTTGGACTCGGTGATCGCGACGATCCTGTCGGCAATCGGTCCGCCGGGCGTTTCCCCGAACATGGTCAGTACCCCCCAGAGCAGGACGGCATAGGCAAGACTGCCCGCCAGATTGCCTACGAAGACCCATGCCCAGTTACGCATCGTTTCGCCCCAGCCAATGGCGCCATCCATCTGGGCCATCGGCAGCAACGCGAAACTGCCGGTGACCAGTTCCAGTCCCAGCAGAACAATCATCACAAAGCCGACCGGGAAGACGATGGCACCAACGACCGGCGTATTGGTCTGGACAGCAGCGAGGATGGCCAGGCTCGTTGCGATGCCCAGAATCCCCCCGGAAAGGGCGCCACGAATCAAAAGGTCGCGCACGGGCAGCGCCGCCTTGCGAGTTCCCGCGTCGATCATGGATGCGACGACATCAGCCGGCTTAACGTAGTCCATGGGGCCTTTCCTCGAGATCGTGCTGAATCGGGCGTGGGAGCGCGCGGCGTGCTGTGGATGCTGAGACCGGACACTGACCAAGGAGAGCGCCTGGCCACGCGCGATCGGTCGTACCCGCATCCAGTGCTGGGTCGCTGCAAGGATCAGGCTGAGCGAGCATGCCCATCGACGCGAGGTTGGCCAGCGGGTTAGGGTGGCGCGCCCATTCCTATGCGGCCGGGCGTCGATTTCGCCGCCAGCGCAATACGCGGAGCCCAAAAAATATGACGCGCCACACCATGACTGTTCGCAAAACTCATACCATGCCTGTGACAAACGTATCACGATGATTATTTGTGACTTCCTAGAGCACGATCTTGATGCGAGGTGGCTCGGGAGCACCTAGTTGGGGCGAAAAGCGAGACGAAATGGTGCGGCGCGCTACGTGCACTGGCGGGGAGTTTCGTGCGCAGGGCGGAGGTCGGCCGTGCGCCGGCCCGTGGCACAATTCGCGCGATCATCCCGGGAAACCTGTCGACGATGAAAGGCAAAACGGTAGCCATTCTTGAAAGCCGAATGCGGGACCAGATTGCCGACCTGGTGCGCAAGGCTGGAGGCACGCCATTCGTGGCGCCGGCATTAGCGGAGATACCGGAAGTTGATCCTGGCCATATCGAGCAGTTGATCAACGGCTGGCACGCCGCGCCGCCACACATCTTCATCTTTCAGACGGGCGTCGGAACGCGCGCATTGTTCATGGCGACCGATCGCCTGGGGCTCACCGATGCCCTATTGCAATTCCTTGCGGCCGCACAGGTCGTGGTGCGCGGCCCCAAGCCAACCGCGGCGCTGCGCTCGCGCAAGGTACGCATCGATATTGCCGCCGATGACCCGTTCACCACCCACGAGGTACTTGCCAAACTGGCCGATGGCCTTTCGCCGGGCAAGCGTGTGGCGGTCCAGCGCTACGGCGAGACGAATCGTGAGTTGCAGCTCGCGCTCGCCGCCAAAGGTACCGAGATCATCGAGATTACGACCTACCGCTGGGGGTTGCCCGATGACACCACGCCGCTAAAGCGGTTGATCGACGCGCTCGACACCGACGCGATCGACCTGGTCGCTTTTACCAGCGCATCGCAGGTGGTCAATCTTTTCGTCGTCGCCGAGCAGGTCGGCAAGGAGGCGGCGTTGCGACAAGGCCTGGGGCGAACGCTGGTTGCTTCGATCGGCCCGGTGTGCAGCGCCGCGTTGCGCAAAGTCGCGGTCAGGATCGATATCGAAGCGCGGCCGCCCAAACTGGGGCCCTTCATCGACGCAATCAACGTGGCGCTAACCGACACGGGCCGCCTGGCCGAATCCTGACGCGGCCGAGGCGGAAAATCCACGCCATCGAAATCTTGGGGCGGCGCTAACCGCGGTCAGAACATGAAGGCATAGATGTGCTGATCGGCGGCCACGTAAAGGCGGTCGCCGACGGCGATCAGGGTTTGAAACCGGCGCACCGTGTTCATCGATTCCGCGGCTCCGCCGCCGGAGAAAAGCACGGCGCCGGTGTCGCCGCGGAAGCCATGCAGGCGGTTGTCGCCTTCGGCGCCAACCGCCCAGACGATGGGGTTCGCCTTGCCGTCGGTGGTGGTGACAATGGGCGAACCGCGTCCGCCTTCCATGGCACACCAGGCCACGCTGAGCGCCGGCGGAGAGCCCGCGGTGATTCGCAGCGCGGTCAGGTCACCGCGGGTACCGGGCGGGCAATCGACGCCCGTGCCCTGAAAGGCAACATAGACATCGTTGCCCGCGGAGAATGACGCCGCGGCGGTGCGGATCGCGTCGGATGACACCTTCTTCGGTGCGACGCTGCTGCTGATCCCGCCCAGATTCCGGCGATTGAGCAAGTAGGCATTGCCATCCTTGCCGAGGGCCAAGACCAGTTCCGATGGCGTTGCACCCGGCAAGTTCAACAGCAGCGGATTGCTGCCTCCGAGATCGGCGTCGATTGCATCCAGGTCGTGCCAATTGGGTGGCACGAAGTAATCTTCCGGCCTGCCGGAGAAGGAGAGGTCGAGCCCGAGGTGGATCACCGCCTCGCCGTCACCCCAGGTACGCGCGCCGATGGTGTTGCCGGTTGCCACGTAGATGCCCTGTCCATCCGAGCCGACGCCTCCGGTCGCCCAGGCGCCGCCGCCGCGGGCGCGGGTGGACCAGCTGCGCAGCGCGTGCGGCGGCTGCAGCGAAACCGCGACAACCCAGCCCCTGTAGTCTCCGCAATCACCGAAGTGCCCGCCGTAAGGCACGTAGAGGGTATCGCCAACAAGGCTCAGCGCACCGCGCTGATTCTGGATCGACGAGTCGAAGGTCTTGTTATGGGCATCCAGCGCCGCTTCGATGTCGATCGGCCAAGCGGGCAGCACCGACCCGTCCTTGAGCGAGAGTGCGAAGATCTGATGCTTCGGGCTGTCCGCCGATTTACCCTTGACCATCGCATCGAGGTAAATGGTTTGCGTGCGTTGATCGATGACCGGGGTTCCGGTGATGCCCAGCGGGTCAATGTTGCCGCACGGCAGTGAAGAGCGCGGGACGGGCGGACCGAGCGAGGTTTTCCAGGCCGCGGCTCCCGTTTGCGCATCGAGCGCGTAAACCATGTTGTGTTCGGTCGCCACCACCAGCAGTGCCTTGGCGCTTCCGGGGGCCCGCCAGTAGAGTGGCTGCGCATAGACGGCCCCCTCGACATCGGCATGAAAATTCGGATCCCGATGCACGTTGCGCGCCCTATCCCAAGTCAGGGACGGCACGATAAAGAGTCCGGTGCGCGCGGCGTTCTGGTGGTATTCCAGCACTTCCCGCGTGGCACCCGGGTCGCCGTCGCTTGTGCCCGCGGCGGAGGCGGGCGTTCCCGCAACAAGCCACGCCAGCAGGAGCACACGATGCGCAAGCAACGCGAAACGATGGCCCCTCAGGAAGGTCCGATCCGGCCCCCGACCCCGCCCGTGCGACGGGTTCACCGCGCCCTGAAAGGAGCTTGCTTTCCTGGTATCGCGCATGGTGCCCGATCCTTTCCCGTCCTGACGTTATCGAATGACACCTTGTCTCGCGTGATCGTTCCTCGCCCGGCGTGGGCAGTAACCCCCAGACGCGGACGAGAAGTCCGATGCCTCACGCGCGGATCGTTGCAGCCTTTGCTGAACCTTCCGGCGCGACGTCAGGCAAGCCATCGACCTTCACTTTCGGGCGCCGCGCGAGCGCGCGATCGATCGTCGCCATTGCTTCGCGCAACTCGTCACCCTGCAGGGGCAGTCGTGGCGGCCGGACGCGGTCGCTTCCCATGCCAACCCGGTGCTGTGCCAGCTTGATCAGCTGCACGAATTTCGCAACGGTGTCCATGCGCAGCAAGGGTAGAAACCACTGGTAGAGCGAGAGCGCCTCTGGCTTTCGTCCCTCGCTGGCATAGCGGTAGAGCGCCACCGATTCGGCAGGGAAGGCGTTGACGAGCCCCGCGACCCAGCCGATCGCGCCCGCATCGATGGCTTCGACGATGGCGTCGTCCACGCCGACCAGGATCTGCACGCGCGCGCCAAGCGCGAGGACGGCCATGATGCGCCGCAGATCGGCGCTCGATTCCTTGAGCGCATGCAGGTTGGGGAGTTCGCCCGCGAGCTCGGCGATCTGCTGCGGCAGGAAATCGGTCTTGTAGGCAATCGGATTGTTGTAGAGCATGCAGGGAAGATCGGTCGCGGCGATTACTGCGCGAACGTGCGCCTTCATTTCACGCCAATCGGTGCTGTAGACATACGGTGGCAGCACCATAAGCGCGCTGCAGCCGATGGCTTTCGCGTCCTGCGCGAGCTTCACCGCCTCGGCCGTGGACAGGGCCGCGATGCCCGGGATGATCGGTACCCGGTCACCCACGGCCTTGACACACGTCTCGATCACCTTGCGCTTTTCGCCCGCATCCAGCGTGGCCGATTCGCCGAGCGAGCCAATCGGAACCAGGCCCACCGAGCCCGCGTCAACCAGCCAGCGCGAATGCGTTACCAGGAACCCGTGGTCGACGCCGAAGTCGACATTGAACGGGGTGGTAATGGCCGGCATGACGCCTCTCCAATTCACTTTCATGGCCTGCTCCTCGCGTTAGCGCCCGCGTACCGCATAGCGGTCGGGACTGAGTCCTGCAATGCTGCACGAAAGCGGTTCGTCGGACAGCAATTCGCCCATCAGTTTGCCGGTAACGGGTCCGAGACTGATGCCCATCATCGCATGGCCGGTGGCAAGCGAAAGATTGGCATAGCGTGAGACTCGACCGACATACGGCAGGCCATCGGGCGAGCAGGGGCGCAGGCCCGAGCGCACGGTTGCCTGGCCCAACTGCGCTGGCGTGAAGTCCGGATAATGGGCTGCGACCGCATTCACGATCCCGCGCACGCGCGCCGCGTCGATACGCTCGTCGATGCCTGAAAACTCCAGTGTCCCCGCAAACCGCAGCGAGCCGCCCATCGGCGTGACCGCCACCCGCGCTTCGCTCAGGATGGCGCATCGGCGCGGCAACGACACAGGATCCGCCATGGTCAGGCTGTAGCCTTTGCCTGCCTGCATCGGAATTCGGACACCGAGTTCGCGCACCAGATTCTGCGACCAGATTCCCGCACAGACGACATATTCATCAGCGCTTAGCTCCGCGCGATCGGCGCGGCTGGTGCGCACTGCCTCGATTCGATCCCCCGTCACGCGCCAACCGTCCACCCCGGCATCGTAGGACACTTCAACGCCTGCCTGCAGGACTTCGCGCGTCAGCGCCGCCATCAGGCGTCCGGGCGTCAGATGGCAATCCATCGGGTAGTACACCGAGCCCGCGATCGCCATGCGCAGATCGGGCTCGAGCTCGGCAGTCGCCGACGGCGTCAGCACCTCGGCCGCAATGCCCAGCCGGCGCGCGTGTACGGCGGTTCGGGCCTCTTCTTCCAGACCGTGCTCGGTGTGGCACAGGACCAGCAGGCCGCCTTCGACCAGGTTGAAATCGTTGTTCCAAAGGGCAGCCCATTCGCGGTAGCAATCGCGGCTGGCCAGGTGAAGATCACGCAGGACAGGCGCCGCGCGGTCGACGTGTGCCTGCGTCGCCGCGCGCTGGAACTTCCACGCCCAGCTTGCCAGATCGGCGCTCCAACGCGGCTTGAAGTAGAACGGGCTTTCGCGATTCCACATCCAGCGCAAGGCGCGTGGCACCATGCCGGGACTGGCAAGCGGAACGAAATGGCTCGGGACGACCATGCCGGCATTGACAAAGGAACAGCCATCCCGATCGGGCCCGCCGCGCTCGACGAGCGTAACGCGGTGACCCCTGCGGGCGCAGCAATAGGCGATGCACAGCCCGACGATTCCGGCGCCGACGATGAGTATGCGTTTGCTCACGCCTGCGGGCTGATGCCCCAGCACAACGGGTCCGCGTCGTCGAAGAGCAGCGTCGCTTCGTCGGTGACGTACGCCGACCCGGTGATGTGAGGTAGAACCCGATCGCGATGATTTTCGTCGACGCTGAAGGACGCCTCGAACAGGGTGCCGATCACGCTCTCCTGCCGCCACACTTCGCCGGGCCGCAACTTGCCGTCGGCGTGCAGGCAGGCGAGCTTGGCACTGGTACCCGTGCCGCAGGGCGAGCGATCGTAAGCGCCGCCGGGACAAAGTACGAAATTGCGGCCGTCGCGGGAGGGCGCGGAAGGCGGGCCGAACACCTCGATGTGGTCGATCTCCGCGCCGTTCGCTCCCCGAATTCCTTTCGCGGTCAGCGCCTGACGCACTTTCCACGCAAACTCGGAGAGCGCGCCGGTATTCTCGGCAACGACCGGCAGCCCGGGCGAGTCGACCAGGAAGAACCAGTTCCCTCCCCAGGCGACGTCGCCGGTGACGCCGCCGTAACCCGGAACGTCGAGCGATACGTTCTCCGCCCAGCGATAGCTGGGGACGTTGTTCACCGTTACCTTCGCGCGATCGTGCAATTCGACCGTGACCACACCCACCGCGGTCTCGATGCGATGCGCGCCGGGCCTCATCCGGCCGAGGTGGGCGAGGGTGACAGCGAGCCCGATCGTGCCATGGCCGCACATGCGCATGTATCCGACATTGTTGAAGAATATGACCCCCGCCGCACAGGTCGCGTCCTCGGGCTCACACAGCAGCGCCCCGACCACGACATCCGATCCCCGGGGCTCGCCCACGATTCCCGTGCGGTAGCGATCGTGCTCCGAGCGGAAACGCTCCAGGCGCTCCGCCACGCTGCCGCGACCCAGCTCGGGCCCCCCTTCGATCACGACTCGGGTCGGTTCGCCGGCGGTGTGGGAGTCCACCACCCGTACGCGCTTGACGTCCATCGACCGTCTCCTGAAATGCCTTCCGTTTTGGCGCCGCCGCAGGGCCGAGCACTGCCCTTTGCCGCATCACGCCGACCTTAGCTGTAGCGCGCCGCGCTTCGCAGCGACGGCAACATTGCGGTCGCAAGCGCGGCGGAAAATCGAAGCCGTGGAAGGGTGGCGCGCGCTTCCACGCGCTCCCTCCTGCCAGGACAGCGCTTTATAATCAATTCTTTTCATCTGTACCACCCCTGCGTGGGGTCCAACGCGGCAGCCAAGGGGGAGAGCGATGGCAGCGACAGGATCGCAGTTCAACAGCCGGCCATTGGGCAACTCCCGCCGGTTGCACTGCGGGCTCTTACGCGTTGACGGGGACGGCTCGTCATGGGCATGACCGCGGAGGAAGCGCGAGCGCGCGCGGCGAACACCTACAACGCCGCGGCCGATGTCTACGATGATCCGGCGAACTCCTTCTGGGAGCGTTTCGGTCGCAGGACGATCGAGCGCCTGCAATTAAGCAAGGGCGCGGTTGTCCTCGATGTGTGTTGTGGCAGCGGTGGATCCGCACTACCTGCGGCAGAGGTTGTGGGGCCTTCGGGATTTGTGCTTGGTGTCGATCTTGCCCATCGCCTGCTCGAGAATGCACGCGCAAAGGCAAAGGCGCGTGCACTGCTCAACGTTGAGTTTCGTGTGGGTGACCTGCTGGAACTGCGGATTTCGGACGATCAATTCGACGCGGTTGTCTGCGTATTCGGAATCTTCTTCGTGCCGGACATGGCGCTGGCGCTGCGTTTACTCTGGGAACGCGTTCGCTCCGGTGGCAAGCTCGCGATCACGACGTGGGGACCGCGTTTCTTCGAGCCGGCGACGTCCGCATTCTGGGACTCTATCCGGAAAGAGCGGCCGGACCTCTACAAAGGCTTCAATCCATGGGATCGTATCTGCGATCCACAGTCGCTGAACGCTTTGCTCGCCGAGGCGGGAATCACCAACGCGGATGTGGCAGAAGAATCAGGTTGCCACGGTATTTCTTCACCTGAGGCCTGGTGGGCCGCGGTGCTTGGATCCGGCTACAGGGGCACGGTTGACCAGCTCGACGCCGCGGCTCGCGATCGAGTGCGCGCCGTTAACTTGGAATACATCCGCAGTTCCGGCATCACATCTGTCGAGGCAAACGTGATCTATGCGCTAGCCGTCAAGACCTAAAGTCTGGTTCTGGCCTGGCACACGCATCATCCGAGGAACAGCATCCGGGGTTCTCCGCTGCCCGGCCGGGCGTGACGCAACCGGTTATTAGTCGCCAGGCGCCGGTTGCGGCGTACGCGCGGCGGGGTTGCGGGACGGGCGGCGTGAAAGCCAACGGTTGGCGCGGTCGAGGTAGAGATACACCACCGGCGTGGTAAACAGCGTCAGCATCTGCGACAGCACCAGTCCGCCCACCATCGCGTAGCCTAAGGGTCGCCGCAGCTCGGAGCCTGTTCCATGACCAAGCGCCAGCGGCAGCCCGGCCAGGATGGCGCACATGGTGGTCATCATGATCGGGCGGAAGCGCAGCATGCAGGCCTCAAAAATCGACTCTTCCGGTGACAATCCGCGCTCGCGCTCGGCGGTGAGCGCGAAGTCAACCATCATGATGCCGTTCTTCTTCACGATGCCGATCAGCAGGACGATGCCGATCAACGCGATCACGCCGAAGTCGTAGCCGAAGAGCATGAGGATCAGCAGCGCCCCCACGCCCGCGGAGGGCAGGGTGGAGAGAATGGTCAACGGATGGATGTAGCTCTCGTAGAGAAGGCCCAGGACGATGTACACCGCGATCAGCGCCGCGGCAATCAGATAGGGTTGACTCGCAAGCGAGGTCCGGAACGCCTGCGCTGTGCCCTGGAAGCTGCCGCTCAATGCGGCGGGGGAGCCGATGCCGACCACCGCGGCCTGGATCGCGTCGACCGCCTCGCCCAGCGCCGCACCGGGCGCAAGATTGAAGGAGATCGTGATCGCCGGGAACTGTCCCTGATGGTTGACTGACAGGTAGTTGGTGCGGGTGTTGTCGATCTTGGCGAACGTGGATACCGGGACCTGCTTGTTGAGCGTGGGCGAAGTCACGTAGATCTTGTCGAGCAGGCTCGGGTCCTGCTGCAGCTTCGGCGTGACCTCGAGCACCACGTGATAGGCGTTGAGTTGCGTGAAGTACTGCTGGACCTGGCGCTGGCCGATCGCGTCGTAGATCGTCGCATCGATCATCGCCGGCGAGATGCCGTAGCTGGAGGCTTTGTCACGGTCGATGGTGAGGTTGAGCGCGGCAGCGGCGGTCTGCTGGTCCGACACCACGTCGGTGAGCTGCGGCAGCGCACGCAGCCGCTCGAGGATCCGCGGCGCCCAGGCACCGAGCTCGGAGATGTCCGCGTCGGTCAGCGTGTACTGGTACTGCGTGCGTGCAATACGGCCGCCGACATTGATGTCCTGCGCCGCCTGCAAGTAGAGATTTATTCCCTCCACGGAGGCCAGCTTGCGCCGCAACCGGGTGATCACCTCGTCGGCGCTCGCCTTGCGGCCGGACTCCTTCGACTTGAGCGTGATGAAAAAGAAGCTGCTGTTGAAGCTCGTGTTGCCGAGGTTGAAGCCGACGCTCTCGATCGCCGGATCCGCGCGCGCGATGTCGGCGATGGCCGTTACCCGCTCGCTCATCGCGGCGAAGGAGATGTCCTGCGCCGCCTCGGCAATACCGAACATGAAGCCGGTATCCTGCTGCGGAAAGAAGCCCTTCGGAATCACGATATAGAGCAGCACGGTCGTGGCGAGCGTCAACACGAACACCAGCAGGGTGAG
Source organism: uncultured beta proteobacterium (assembly GCA_963711235.1). Classification (GTDB taxonomy): domain Bacteria; phylum Pseudomonadota; class Gammaproteobacteria; order Burkholderiales; family Casimicrobiaceae; genus PALSA-1003. The sequence continues at coordinate 102,333 of CAVQDI010000004.1, forward strand.
GGGCTGGTGCCTGAGCACCACGCGCAGCGAGCGCTCGTACCAGTTGTGGAATGCCTCGAAGCCACGCTCGAAGAGCATGAACAGTCGCCCATGCTCGCGCTTTTCATCGTGCGCCTTTAGAAAGCGCGAACAAAGCATCGGCGTAATGGTAAGCGATACGAACACCGACACGGCGATGGCGACGGTGACCGTGAGTGCAAACTCGCGGAACACCCGGCCGACGATGCCCCCCATCAGCAGCAGCGGGATGAATACGGCCACGAGCGAAACCGAGATCGAGATGATGGTGAAGCCGATCTCCCGCGCGCCCTGCAGCGCCGCTTCGAGCGGCGGCACACCCTTTTCAAGGTGGCGGTAGATGTTCTCGAGCATGACGATGGCGTCGTCGACCACGAACCCGGTGGAAATCGTCAAGGCCATCAGCGACAGGTTGTCCAGGCTGAACCCGACGAGGTACATCACCGCCGCAGTCCCCATGATCGCCAGTGGCACGGTGAACCCGGGGATGATCGTGGCCGGGACGTCGCGCAGAAACACGAAGATCACCGCCACCACGAGGAGCCCCGTGAGGATCAGCGTGAACTCCACGTCTTTCACCGAGGCACGTATGGTCTGCGTGCGATCGGACATGATGCTGACCTGGATAGCCGGCGGGATCGAGAGCTGCAGCTTGGGCAGCGCTTCCTTGATCCGGTCGACGGTTCCGATCACGTTCGCGCCGGGCAGCTTCCTGATCACGAGAATGATGGCGCGCTTATGGCCGAGGTTGAGGTCGGGCGCGGCGCCGGCACCCTCGTACGCCCAGGCGGCAAGCTTGGTGTTCTCCGGACCGTCGACCGCCACCCCGATATCGCGCACCCGGACCGGCGCGCCGTTCTTGTACGCGACGATGACATCGTTCCACGGCTTCGCCGAGAGGATCTGGTCGTTGTCGTAGACGGTGACGCTCTGCTTGCTGCCGTCGAAGGTGCCCTTCGGCGCGTTGGCCGTCGCCGCTGCGACTTGCGGCCGGATGTCCTCGAGGCCGAGGCCCAGGGCCGAGATCTTGCCCGGATCGACCTGGACGCGCACGGCAGGCTTCTGCTGACCGTTGATGTCGACCTGCCCGACGCCCCGGATCTGCGATATCTGCTGCGCCAATACCGTGTCCGCGTAGTCGGACACCACCGTCAGCGGCAGCGTGTCGGAGGTCGCGGCGATGAGCATGATCGGACGGTCAGCCGGGTTTAACTTGCGGTAGGTCGGCGGACTCGGCAGATCGCTCGGCAGCTGGCCGCTCGCGGCATTGATCGCGGTCAATACATCGAGCCCGGCGGCGTCGATGTTGCGCTCGAGGTCGAACTGCAGCGTAATGGAAGTCGAGCCGAGATAGCTCGCCGAGGTCATCTCGGTCAAGCCGGAGATGAGCGAGAACTGGCGCTCGAGTGGCTGAGCCACGCTGGAGGCCATGATGTCGGGACTCGCCCCAGGGTAGGTCGACGACACGACGATGGTCGGGAAGTCGACCTGCGGCAGCGGCGCAACGGGTAGAAAGGGCCAGGCCCCGATGCCGATAAGCAGGATCGCTGCGGCCAGCAGCGACGTGCCGATCGGACGGTTGATGAAGCCGGCCGAGATATTCATCAGCCGCCGCTGCGCTGCGCGACAGCCGGCGCGGCCGTGGCTTGTTCAGCCTCCACGATCTTGGAGCCGGGTTTGAGCTTGTACTGTCCGGCGACGACCACGCGCGTGCCGGGGGTGATGCCCTCGGCGATGATCGCCTTCCCGTCCTGCGTCTGCGCGACGCGTATGGGTTGAACCACGGCGACGTTGTCGTCCTTGACGACGTAGGCGTAGAGCCCGTCCTGCCCACGCTGCACCGCCGACTCCGGCACGGTCGTGGCGTCGTGCCGTGTGCCCAGCACGAGCCGGGCGTTGACGTACTGGCCGGGCCACAGCGCAAGCGACCGGTTCGGGAACAGCGCCTTCAGCTGCACCGTTCCAGTGCTCGTGTCGATCTGGTTGTTGACCAGCAGCAGGCGACCTGCGCCGAGCGCGGCGCCGTTCTCGCGTGCGAGTGCCTGAACCTGCAGCGGCGTCGCGCCGGCCGTCAGGATTGCCGCGTTGATCTTCGGCACGTGCTCTTCGGGCAGCGTGAAGATCACAGCGATCGGGTCGATCTGGTTGATGACCACCAGCCCGGTGGTGTCGGCGGCGTGGACGATGTTGCCGACATCGACCAGGCGCAGGCCAGTGCGACCATTCACCGGGGAGCGGATGGTGGTGTAGGCAAGCTGCACCCTCGCGTTGTCGATCTGCGCCTGGTCGGACAGGATGCTGGCTTTGAGCTGGTCGACCAGCGCGACCTGCGTGTCGAGCGTCTGCTGTTGGATGGAATCCTGCGCGAAAAGCGTCTTGTAACGCTCGACATCCTTGCGCGCATTGGCGAGCGTCGCCTCATCTTTGGCCTTTTGCGCGACCGCCCCGTCGAGCAGCGCCTGATACGGCGCCGGATCGATTTGCGCCAGCAGGGCGCCTTCCTTCACGTCCTGCCCTTCGCTGAACGCGACCTTCTGCAGCTGGCCGTCGACGCGGACCTTGACGGTCACCGATTGCGCTGCCTGCACGGTGCCGATCCCGGTCAGGAAGATCGGCAGGTCCTCCTTCGCCGCGGTTGCGGTGGTGACCGGAATGCCGGCAGGCTGCGCCGGCGCTTTGTCCGCGGCGTCTGCACGATGCAGGACGCCGCGCACCAAAACAATGCCGACCACGGCCACGACGATCGCTGCCGCGACCAGAATGTTGCGACGCCCGATTGCAGCGAGCGTGTTCATGACCAATCTCCCTACTGGCTCCCGGAACTGCAACCCGGACCACTGAAACGTCGAGAATTCGAACGCGTTCGACGCGAAGCTTGGGCGGAAGTTCGGTCAGCCCAATCTGCGACGCACGGCGGCAAGGCTTGGGAGCGGCGCTGCTGAACCTTGCAAACCTTCGTGCGGGCGAACCCGATGCAATTGCCACGCCACACCCATCCTGCCCGGGAGCGGACCGCGGCAACCAACCCTGCATAGTACCGCTAGTTGGGCCGGTTTCGCTAAACCGGCCGGATCGACGCCGCGATCGATGCGCTTCGTGCAAGGCGCGTCGCGCGCGACAAGCGTTCGGCTGCTGCGCCGGCGGCGTGCTTTCACCGCGCGCAGAGGCCTATGCTCGACGCTGGCTACGGCGGGCGTTCCCAGGCCGCGCCGGGACCCGGGACGATCTCAAACAGCCGGTCTGCGTGCGGAACTCGGCGGGCACGACGTAGACGTTAGACCGAGGGATTGCGGCGGCGCAGTTTGCTCAGAAGCCAGGACCCTTCATAACGCAGCTGTCCGTAAGCGCAGCGGCCCGCAGTCAGGACGCCACCTCAAACGCCTCGTGCGAATCGGTATCGAAAGACAGGCCCTTGGGCAGCGGTACGATGGCCGATTGGACCGTTCCACCTGCGACGTGGATCCGATTGCCCACGGCCGCCATGATGCACTCGTGCCGCGGCAGGAGCATCGAGGGCAGCTGCCACCACGTATCGCTTGCCGGATCGTAGGCTTCGAAGGCGCGATACGCCGCGAGGTACTTGTCGTCCTGCACTTCGCCGCCGGCAGCGTAGATGATGCCGTTCAAACTCGCCGTGTTGAGCCCGCTGCGCGCGGTCGGCATCGGCGTTTTGGTTACCCACGAGTCGGCCGCCGGATCGTAGGCCTGGACCAGGTTGATGTTTCCCGGCAAGCCGATGATGAATGCCCCGCTAAGCCGCCCACCGATCACGTAGATCTTGCCGTTCACGGCCTCGCCGCCCATATGGTTGCATGGCGTGGGCAGCGGCGAGCGCGCGCGCCACGTGTTGGTACGCGGGTCATATTCCTCGACGGCGCCCAGCGACCGTTGTGGCTGGCGTGGACGAATGGTCGGCGCGCTCGCGTCCGGCGTTGGCCCCGCGCCTCCGATCACGTAGAACTTTCCGCCCACGACAGCGGCTACTCCGCCGCCGCGCGCGGTCGGCATCGGGGCCAGCGCGCGCCAGAGGTCGGAGGCCGGATCGTATTCCCACGCATCGTTCTGCGGATTCCACCCGGGCGGTCCCGACGGCGGCAGATCGAAACCGCCGAACAGGTACATCTTGCCGTCCTGCGCCGTGACCGCGGCGTGATGGAGTGGATGCGGCATCGGCTTCTTTTGCATCCACCCGTCGCGCGCAGGATCGTACTCGTAGACCAGGCCCGCGGGCTTGAATCCCGGCAGGAGGCCTTGCGTGGCGTAGAGCTTGCCGTTGACCGCAGCCCCCAGAAGTTCTCCCGTTGCCTGTGGAAACGCGGCGAGCCGGATCCACTTCCCCTGCGGGGGGGCCGCTCCGGGCGGCGCGCTCGCGGGCTGGGCACGCAGACGTGCAGCATTGAACGGCCCCACGAGTCCCTGCCCGGCGGCGAGCGCCATGAGCCCGAACCCGGATGTGACGAACCTTCGTCTGTGCATCTCGTCCACCTCCCCTTTTGACTTCGGCTGAGCGGCCCTTCGCGGTCTTGCAGCGGACTCGCGTTGGTGCGCAATGAAGTTATTTCGAAAAAGCCGAACCGCGAGGGCAGCTTCTAGTAGCGCTTGGTGAGGGTCATGATTTCCCCCTCGCGCTTGATGTCCATGCGCCGGAGGAAGCTCATGCCGAGCAACGCGACCGGCAATCCCTCTCCCTCCATCACCACGGCATCGACGCCGTGGACGGTGACATCGCCAAGCCGCACCGTGTCGAGCTGCACGCGGTAACCTGCGGCAGTGCCATTGGCGGTGCTCATCAGCACCGGCGGGCCCTTGCGGTAGTCAAGCCCCAGACGCCGCGCCTCGATGGCGGGCAGGGAGACCAGCGATGCGCCGGTGTCGACCGTGAAGCGGATCGCGATGCCGTTGACCTCGCCGTTGGTGGCAAACTGGCCCCGCTCGTCGGCCATGACCATTACTGCTTCGGCGGCGGTGCTCGCTTTCATGCGCGCATGGCCGAGGCCGAGCGTCATGCGCTGGCCGTCGATATCGAAGGTCGCGCCGTCGCGCGCGACGGCAAGCAGAGTCACACCCTCGGCAGTCTTCTGTCCGATCGACAGCGTTTGCAGTTTGCCGCCGTCAATTTGTACCACCGCCTTGTTGGGGAAAAGGCCGACCACGTTGACGTCCATGGCCGCCGTGCCGGTCGCGAACAGCAGGCCGAAAACGATCGCTGCAACCGCCGGTCGCCACGGAGTGCCGAGCGTAGCCGGGGGTGAATCCTGGTGCAAGGTGCTCCCGGCGCGCGACATGGTGGACCCCCCTTGGTCGAAATTATGCTTCAATAATAGTCTCTTGCCCCCGGTGCGCGCGCGAATTTGCGCCGCGATGAGGGTATCGTCGTTGCACGCGGCCCATGCCGGTGTCGGCATGGGAAGGCGATCGCCGGCGGCGGAGTTGCCGTCAATCCCCTGGTGCGCGCAATGAATCCGAGTTCCTCGGCCGCGGGCGAAGCGTTGGCGATCGAAACCGTCGAGCTGACGCGCCGCTTCCGGCTGCTCGAGCTGCGCGATCGCTCGGGCATGACGATTCTCTTCTGACCACCCACGACTTGGAGGAAGCCGATGCCCTGTGCGGCGAACTTGCCATCCTCCACCAGGGGAGTCGTTGCCGTCAAGCGGCAAGCCCTCCGAGCTCAAGGCCGCGCTGGGCGCCGGACGCGACACTCGATGAAGTGTTTGCGCACTACAGCGGCGGAAGCATCCAGGAGAGCGGTCGCTACATCGATGTCCGCCAGGCGCGCAGCACTGCCCGCCGCCTCGGCTAGCAGCCATGATCACCTTCACCAAACAGACCGCGGCGGTAGAGCGAGCGCCGAGCTGCACAAGCTCCTGCGCGATCGCACGGAGCTCTTTTCGCGTGCAGTGCAACCGATTCTATGGCTGGTGGTGTTCGGGCAGGTATTCAGTCGCGTGCGCGACATTCCGACCGGAGGCATCGGATACCTTGCCTTCCTGACGCCGGGGATCCTCGCCCAGAGCGTGCTTTCAGCGCAATCGCGGACTTTCGCCGGCGCGCGCCCGGACGCGGGCGTGACATATAATCGCAGTCCCGCGGGCTTTCGAAAGCCAAGTGAAGCCAAGGCGAGGCGCGCGAACCGGGCCCGTGCGGCAAGTGTCCTCGCTTGACAGCCAGGCCGCGTCGCGACGCGCCAATCGAACGATGAAACTTGCCCTCCAACAGCCCGGTGCGCGGGAGATCAAAGTCAAGCTGCTCCTGGCCGGCGGGCAGTCGGCGACCTTGGTTGTTCCGCCCGAGCATCCGCTGCTCGCGCAGCTCTTGGCGACCATCGCCGCGAAGGGCGATGCGCAGCAAGCGGAGGTGTTTCAGATCCCGATGGAGGGTGGGCGCAGCTCGCTCGCGTTTGCCGCCCACCAACTGGTCGGCGTGATCACCGATCCCGCCGTGCTGATGCAGAGCGACGCGGCGGGGGCGGAGGAGCAAGCTGCACCCGCATTGGCTTCGGGGGCCGTGGCCGCGGCGCTGGCGGCGAGCGCCGCGCAGGGCCATGGCGGCCTGGTTCGGCATCCCATCGTGCAACGGGACGGTTTCTTGAGCGGGGCGGAAGTCGCCTGGCTGCTGGAGCTTGCGCTCGCCAGCGAGGGCCGCTTTGTTCCGGCGCAGGTCTCCGACCGCAAGGAAGATTACCGGCGTTCACTTGCGTTCGAGGCGCCCGACGAACTCCGGCGCCTGATGCTCGACAAGATCAGGGCGGTCATGCCCGAAGTCATGCCGCAACTGCGACTGGGCCAGTTTCCGCTCGGTACGATCGATTGTCAGCTGACCGCGAGCGTTGACGGCAGCTATTTCAAGGTTCACACCGACGCCGGGGTAAACGAAACCATCAAGCGCCAGTTCACCTACGTGTACTACTTCAACCGTGAGCCGAAGGGTTTCACCGGCGGCGAGTTACGCATCTACGACGACATCGTCCGTAACGGCAAGCTTGCCGCCACCGAATCGTTTCAGATCGTTGCTCCGCGGCACAACAGCATCGTGTTCTTCCAGGCCGCGGTCATGCACGAGGTGATGCCGGTCAGCGTCGCGTCACGCCAGTTTCGCGATTCACGCTTCACCGTCAACGGCTGGATCGAGCGCGCCTAGCAGGCACTGCCCCGGGGGCAAGGCATCGCCCTGCGCGGCGTCAGATCGGCGTGCACCAGGCGACGAAATTCGGGGGCGCTCCCTGCGGTACCCATGCCCGGTTGATCATCGCGCGGCGCACCGAGAGGTCGATGGTGTGGCGCTGGTTCGCGTCGAAGCGATTATCGAAAAACTTGTACACCGGCAGCATGCCCGTTGCGCATTCCCCGCTCGTCGCATCCGGCAGCAGCACGTAGAACGCCGCCTTATATTCCAGGCCCCAAGTGGCAGCTGCGTGGGTAATCAGGTATTGGCACTGCGCGGGATCGGCGGTGTAGTAATGCGAGTTGATCAGGCCCCCGGCATAGAAGCGGCATACCGGGACGGCGTTGACCGGCGCCAGCGCGGGGTTGGTCCAGGCGTAGAAAAGCTCACCCGTGCGCGGCGCACCCCCCGCGTCGTAGGCCGCGATCTCGGTCGGGCTGGCGGTGATGAAGTAATGATCGAGGCTGGCATCGTAATACTCGATGACCGGCATGGTGCCGGGCGGCGCGACCGCCGAGCCGGGGAAGGTGCTCTGCAGCGCCAGGGTCGTATCGAGCAGCCCGGAGCCGCACTGGCCGCTTAGGCCGCACGCGGTGCCGGGCGCGAACAGGCGCGTCGCGCCGGATACGATGTCCTGGATGTGGCCCGGCGTCAGATTGGCGTTGCGCGCGATCATCAACGACGCCGTGCCGGAGACGTGCGGCGCGGCAAAGCTCGTTCCCGCCGCAAACTCGTAGTCTGGATTGTTCGGCCCGCCGGTGCCGTCATTGCCGGTGGACAGGATCAGGTCCTCGATCGCACCGTCGCCACCCGGCGCGGAGAGATCGATGCGATTGCCGAAGTTGGAATAACTCGTGATATCGCCCTGGCGCGTGCTCGCGCCGACGGTGATCACGCCGCTGCAATTGGCCGGAGCAAAGCCGCTGGCATCCTCGCTCGAATTGCCGGCTGCGGCGACGACCACCGTCCCCTGCGCCAGCGCCATGTTGATCGCATCCTGGATCGACTGCGGGCACGCGGCGGTGCCGCCCAGGCTCAGGTTGATCACCCGCGCCGGGTTGGGATTGAGCGGGGCGCCCGGCACCGCAACGCCGATCGCCCAGTAGATGCCCGCGAGGAGCTGGTCGAACGTGCCGCCGCAGCGGCCGAGCACGCGCACCGGGAGGATCATCGCGTTCCAGTCGAGACCGGCGATGCCCAGATCGTTGTTGGTGTCGGCGGCGATGAGGCCGGTGACGAAGGTGCCGTGGAAGAAGCTCGGCTCGCCGGGGATACCGGGACCGCATTCGTTATCGGTGGTGCCGTCGCCTGGATCGGTGGCGCCGGGAATGTTGAGGATGAAGTCGTAGCCGGGCAGGGTGCGGCCGGCCAGATCGGGATGGGCGGTGATGCCGGTATCGATGACGGCGACGGTGACGTCGGCGCTGCCGATATCAAGGTCCCACGCCGTGGGCGCGTTGACGCCGCCGACCGGGTCGCTGAGCGCCCATTGCTGGGCAAACAGCGGGTCGTTCGGCACCCGGGTTGGCAGCACCCGCCGCACCGGATCGGCGTACTGCACGCTGCTATCCTGCTGCAGCTGCTCGGCCATGGCGGTAAGCGTGTCTTCCGGCACCGCCTGGTTCAACGTCAGCACCCAGACATTGCCGATTTGCGCGGTCGACCGCAGCGGCGCGCCGACGAGGCCGGACCAGCGCGGCAGCAGCGTGGTCCAATCCGGCGTCGCATCGCCGAGCATCCGCACCATGAGCTTCTGGCCCTGGAACGGACTTGGCGCGCTGGGCGTTGGTCGCCGGCGCGGCGATGGACTCGGCCCAGAGCACGCTGCGATCGCTACGCAGGCGCGTCAGCAGCGCCGCCGCCGCCGCCGGGCTGAGCGGTTGGGCGAGGGTGAATTCGAGGCCGCCGGTGCGCGTGGCGCCGGACAACTCCAGCGGCATGCCGGCGAGCGAGGTCAGGGTGGCGAGGGCGGCCGGCGGCAGCGCGCCGGGTGGGGCCACATACGGATGGAGCATGACGCGGATGGCGGAGACGTTCTGCGCCCCGGCGGCGGCCGCATAGGCGGCGAGGAGCAGCGACAGGCCCAATCGACACAACGATCGTTGCAACATGGTTGCTCCCGCATCGGTAGCGCCCGGTCACGACGCCTCACTTTTTTGGCGCCGGCCCAGGCAGGTCCGGGCCAATCCTACACAATGACAATGGAATTGTCAGCCCGGGATAGCCGGCCCGATGCGCCGTTTGGCGCTTTGTGCCCCACAGTTTGGCCGCCAGCGACCCGATGTGCCCCCGCCGGTGGGGCGGAAAAGTTCAGCTTGCGATCGCGGGTGCCAGCTTGAGATCGCCGCGGTAGGGCGAGAGCAACTTGACCATTTGCGCAAAAATGCGCGGATTGGCGGCAATGACCTGGCCGCCGTAAAGAAATGTGCCTTCGCCCTCGAGATCGCCGACCAGCCCGCCGGCTTCAACAATGAGCAGGCTGCCGGCGGCGACGTCCCAGGGCTTGAGCCCTACCTCCCAGAACCCGTCGTAGTAGCCCGCGGCAACGTAGGCGAGGTCGAGCGCCGCCGCGCCGGGGCGGCGGATCCCCGCCGCCTCGAGCGTCATGGCTCGCATCATCTGCAGGTAGAGGTCGAGTCGGGTGAAGTCGCGAAAGGGGAAGCCCGTGCCGATCAGGCATTCCTTGAGATGCTGCCGCCTCGAGACGCGGATGCGGCGGTCGTTCAGGAACGCGCCCCGCCCGCGCGTTGCCGTGAACAGGTCGTTGCGCACTGGATCGTAGACGACCGCCTGCGTGATCTGACCCTTGTGCTGCAGCGCGATCGACACGCAATACTGCGGAAAGCCGTGCAGGAAGTTGGTCGTGCCGTCGAGCGGATCGATGATCCAGACGTGGTCGGCGGCGGCATTCGCGCCTCGGGCGGTGCCTTCCTCTGCTAGAATCGCGTGATCCGGATAGGTCGCATGCAGCGTCTCGACGATCGCGGCCTCGGCAGCGCGGTCGACTTCGCTGACGAAATCCCTGGGACCCTTGGCGGTCACCGTGAGCATGTCGAGGTCGCGCGCGCCGCGATTGATGACGCTGCCCGCGCGGCGCGCGGCCTTGACTGCGGTCGTGAGCATCGGGTGCATGATCGCCGGAGCTAGCCTGGGAGTGCCGCGATTTACCTCGGTCGCGCGGCGCCGGTTCGTGCCCGCGCTCGTCGCAGCGTGTGCCAAATTGAGCATTCTACCTGCATTCGCATAGCCTCTCTGCTGCCGCTGCCGTCGGCGCCCGGACCTCGATCATGACCTCGCCGCTCGACCGGATCCGTGTCGTACTCTGCGCGACGAGCCATCCGGGCAACATCGGCGCCGCGGCGCGTGCCCTGCGCGCGATGGGGCTGTCGCAACTCGTGCTCGTCGCGCCGCGCGCCTTTCCGCACCCGGACGCCGACGCGCTCGCGGCCGGCGCCGGCGCACTGCTGCGCGCAGCGAAGGTCGTGCCCACTCTCGATGCGGCGCTTGCCGGCGCGAGTCTGGCACTCGGTTTTTCAGCGCGGCCGCGCGAGTTCGCCGGCGCGGCGTGCTCGGTTCGGGAGGCGGCGCTCGAGGCGGTCCGCCACGCCGCGGGCGGTGAGGTTGCCCTGGTATTCGGCACCGAGATGTCGGGCCTGTCCAACGCCGAACTCTCGCGCTGCCAGATCGTGGCCACGATCCCGGGCGAAACCGGGCAGGCGTCGCTCAATCTCGCCGCGGCGGTGCAGGTGGCTGCCTACGAGCTCTTCGTCGCCGCGCGCGGCGACGGTGTGTGGGCGGCTCCCCGGTTCGAAGCGGCGACCCTGGACGAAATCGAGGCCCTCTACGCCTGCGCCCAGCGCACGCTCATCGGCATGCGCTTCCTCGATCCCCGGCAACCGAAGCGACTGCTCTCGCGCCTGCGCCGACTGTTCGCTCGCGCCCGCCTGGAAAAGGAAGAGGTCAATATCCTGCGCGGCATCCTGGCGCGCATCGATCAGCTGCTCGCGCGTCGCGCCTAGAGCGCCCCTCCGCGGTGACCGCCACCCCCTCGCTCCCTCCGCCATCACCCGAGGCAGCGCCGGTGTGCCGCAACTGCGGCGCCGCCGCGCCGGGGACCTATTGCCCCGCCTGCGGCCAGGAGACGAGCCTGGCGCTGCCGACGGTGCGCGCCCTGCTGCGCGAAGCCGCGGGACGCTACGTGGCATTCGACGGACGGATGTGGCGCACGCTCATCGGCCTGTGCCGACCCGGTTTCCTGACCCTTGAGTATTTCGCCGGCAGGCGGCGGCGGTATATCCGTCCGGCGCGGCTGTTCCTGGTGCTCTCGATCGGCCTCTTCGCGCTGCTGCGTGTTCGGCGGCGGATCGGGGCATCTGCTGGAGCAGGGCCTTGACTCCTCCCGCGAGGGGGAACAGCAACTCGAAGTCGCCACCGCCGCGACGGGCCGGGCCAAGGCCGGCCCGGGCGACAAGAAACGGGGCCCGGACGATGCCACGACCGGATCGAGCGACATTTCTGGCGTACTGGTCGAATTCGGCGACGCGCCATGGGTCTTGCCGCTGCGGGAGCGCGCCACGCAGTTCAACCGCCTGCCGCGAAAGGAACAGGTCGAGCAGATTATTTCCGGGGTGCTTGCGCTACGGGCCCTACGCGATGTTCGCGCTGCTGCCGCTGTTCGCCCTGCTGCTCAAGATGGTCTACGTCGGGCGGGCACGGCGCTATCCGCTGCGCCCGCGCCGCTATGCGGCGCACCTGGTCTTCGGCGCCCACAACCACGCGTTTGTGTTCCTGGCGGTGGCGCTGCTCGTGCTCCTGCCCGGCGGCGCGGTGCGCACGGCGCTGATCATCTGGGTGATGGTGTATCTGCTGCTGTCGATGCACGCCGTCTACGGCGGTCGCTGGTCGGGCGTGATCGTGCGCGCGGCAGTGATCATCGCTTGTTTATCTGGTTATCTTTTCCCTGGCCGTGGCGGGGCTGGTCGTCGCCGCCATCTTGCTGCGTTGAACGACGGCGGCAATAATAGTAGAGTGATTCGCTCGGATATGGAAAAATAGCGCCATGTTCTCTCGCCTGCGCGAAGACATCGCGGTGGTGTTCGACCGCGACCCTGCCGCCCGCTCGACGTGGGAGGTGTTGACCTGCTATCCGGGCTTGCATGCGTTAACCGGGCACCGCTGGCTGGCGCATCCGTTGTGGCGCTGGGGCTGGCGTTGGCTCGCGCGCTGGCTGTCGCATTGGAGCCGCTGGTTCACCGGCATCGAGATCCATCCCGGGGCGGCCATCGGCCGGCGCGTGTTCATCGACCACGGCATGGGCGTGGTGATCGGCGAGACCGCCGAGATCGGCGACGATTGCACGCTTTATCATGGGGTTACGCTTGGGGGCGTCAAATGGGAGAAGACCAAGCGCCATCCGACGCTGGGGCGCTCGGTGGTGGTCGGCGCGGGCGCTAAGATCCTGGGCCCGGTCTTCGTCGGCGACGGGGCCAAAATCGGCTCCAACGCGGTGGTGGTGCGCGATGTACCGGCAGGCGCGACGGCGGTCGGTATCCCGGCGCGCATCGTCAGCGGCGAGGACGCGCTCCGCCGCGAGCGGCAGGCGGCAACCATCGGCTTCTCGGCCTATGCCATCAGCGCCGACATGAACGATCCGATGGTGCAGGCGGTGCACTCGCTGCTCGACCACGCCGCGGCTACCGAGGAGCGCTTGAAGACCTTAGTCGAGCTTTTGCAGCGCGGCGGCTTCGATTGCGGCGACGCCAAGGCCACCGCCGACCTGTTCGACCCGGAGCGGATCAACCGCATGCTGGAATGAACCAACCGGGCCTTTAGTTGACTAAATTGATCGGGAATTATAGAATTACGTGGTGTCCGGGACTTCGGCCCGGGCGAAGCGCGCTGACAAGGCAGCCATGCGACTGACGACCAAAGGACGTTTCGCCGTGACGGCGATGATTGACGTGGCCATGCACAACGGCGGGGGCCCGGTGACGCTTGCCGGGGTGGCCGAGCGACAGAAGATTTCCCTGTCGTATCTGGAGCAGCTCTTCGGCAAGCTGCGCCGCTACGGGCTGGTCGACAGCGTGCGCGGCCCGGGCGGGGGCTACAACCTGGCGCGCGCCGCAACCGGCGTCTCGGTGGCGGACATCATCACCGCCGTCGACGAGCCGATCGATGCGACGCAGTGCGGCGGCAAGGAAAATTGCCAGGACGACAAGCGCTGCATGACGCACGAGCTCTGGGCAAGCCTCAACACGCACATCTTCGCCTTCCTGAACTCGGTCACCCTCGAGCAGCTGGTCCGGCAGCAGGACAAGCAGCCGGTCACGGTGCTGCAGGATCATCGCCCGCCACCGGGCAAGAAGCCGGAGCCCGCGGCGGTGACGTGAAACGCAACGGCTGAATTGAACGCGACGACATGAAGAAGCCGATCTATCTCGACTATTCCGCCACGACGCCGGTTGATCCGCGTGTCGCGGCGAAGATGATTCCGTACCTGACCGAACAGTTCGGCAATCCGGCGTCGCGCTCGCACGCATTCGGCTGGGAGTCGGAGAAGGCGGTCGAGGCGGCGCGCGAAGAGGTGGCGCGGCTCGTCAATTGCGACCCGAAGGAGATCGTGTGGACCTCGGGCGCGACCGAGTCGATCAACCTGGCGCTCAAGGGCGCGGCGAACTTCTACAAGGACAAGGGTAAGCATCTGGTCACGGTCAAGACCGAGCACAAGGCGACGCTCGACACGATGCGCGAGCTCGAGCGCGCCGGGTTCGAGGTCACCTACCTTAACGTCGGGAGCGACGGCCTGGTCGACCTGGAGCAGTTCAAGGCGGCGCTGCGCCCGGACACGATCCTAGCCTCCGTCGTGTACGTCAACAACGAGATCGGTGTCATCCAGGACGTGGCGGCGCTGGGCGAGATCTGTCGCGCGCGCGGCATCATCTTTCACGTCGACAGCGCGCAGGCGACCGGCAAGATCGCCATCGACCTCTCGGCGCTGAAAGTCGACCTGATGTCGTTTTCGGCGCACAAGACCTACGGCCCGAAGGGCGTGGGCGCGCTGTTCGTGCGGCGCAAGCCGAGGGTGCGCATCGAGGCGCAGATGCATGGCGGCGGGCACGAGCGGGGCATGCGCTCGGGTACGCTGCCGACGCACCAGATCGTGGGCATGGGCGAGGCATTCCGGCTGGCGCGGCTGGAGATGGCAGCCGACAACGAGCGCATCCGCATGCTGCGCGACAGGCTGTGGAAGGGCCTGTCGGAAATCGAGGAAGTGTATTTGAACGGCAACCCGGAACGGCGGGTGCCGCACAACCTCAACGTGAGTTTCAATTTCGTCGAAGGCGAGAGCCTGATCATGGCGATCAAGGACGTGGCGGTGTCGTCGGGATCGGCCTGCACCTCGGCCTCCCTCGAACCGTCGTACGTGCTGCGCGCACTCGGCCGCAGCGACGAATTGGCGCACAGCTCGATCCGCTTCACCGTGGGCCGCTTCACGACCAGCGAGGAAATCGACTACGCGGCGGAGCTGGTGAAGCGCAAGATTGCGAAGCTGCGCGAATTATCACCGCTGTGGGAGATGCATCAGGAAGGCATCGATCTCGATAGCGTGCAATGGGCAGCGCACTGACCGCGCACCCGAGGAGAAAGCAGATGGCATACAGCGACAAGGTACTGGATCACTACGAGAATCCGCGCAACGTCGGCTCGTTCGCGAAGGACGAAGCGGGCGTCGGCACGGGCATGGTCGGGGCGCCCGCCTGCGGCGATGTGATGAAGCTGCAGATCAAGGTCGGGCCGGACGGACGCATCGAGGACGCCAAGTTCAAGACCTACGGCTGCGGCTCGGCGATCGCCTCCTCCTCGCTCGTCACCGAATGGGTCAAGGGCAAGACGCTCGACCAGGCGACCTCCATCAAGAACACGCAGATCGCCGAGGAGCTGGCGCTGCCGCCGGTGAAGATCCACTGCTCGATTCTCGCCGAGGACGCGATCAAGGCGGCGGTTGCCGATTATCGCCAGAAGCACGGCGACGCGCAGCGGCAGGGCGCACCGGCCGCGCCCGCGGTGGCGGCGACCGCGGACTGACGGCGGCAGAGAGCGCGATGGCGATCACGCTGACCGAGAATGCAGCCAAGCACGTCGCCGGGTTTCTGACCCGGCGCGGGAAAGGGGTCGGCCTGCGCCTCGGTGTGCGCACGACAGGCTGCTCCGGGCTTGCCTACAAGCTCGAGTATGCCGACGAGGTCAAGCCCGAGGACCATCGCTTCAACAGCCACGGCGTGACGGTTGTCGTCGATCCCAAAAGCCTGCCGTACCTCGATGGAACCGAGCTCGACTTTGCGAAGGAGGGCTTGAACGAAGGATTCAAGTTCAACAACCCGAACGTGAAGGACGAGTGCGGTTGCGGCGAATCGTTTAACGTCTGAGCCGATTCCCTCCCCTCGATCGAGCGGGAGGGTCAGGCGGGGCGATGCGAATGCGCGCGCCTGCTGCCCGAATCCTCCCCTGCGCTTGGGGGAGCCACAACAAGAATGATCGATTTCTCCCAGGATTATTTTGCGCTCTTCGGCCTGCCGCCGCGGTATCGCTTCGACCCGGCCGCGCTCGACGCGGCCTACCACGCGCTGCAGCGGGAGGTGCATCCGGATCGCTATGCCACCGCGGGCGAGACCGAGCGCCGCATGGCGCTGCAATCGTCCGCGCGCGTCAACGAGGCCTACCGGGCGCTCAAGGATCCGGTTGGCCGGGCGCAGTACCTGCTGTCGCTGCGCGGCATCGATGCGCTGGCGGAAGCGGACACGGCGCTGCCGCTGGAATTCCTGCAACGCGAGCTCGAGCGACGCGAAGCCATGGACGCGGTGCAGGCGGGCGCTGACCGCAGCGGCCTGGCGGCGCTGCTCGCGGCGGTGCATGCGGACGCCGCCGCGCTCGAGGCGACGCTCGCCGATCACCTCGAGGCGCAGGCGTGGAATGCGGCACGCGATGCGGTGCGCGAACTGCGTTTCCTGACCAAGGTCGCCGACGATCTCGAGGCGGCGATCGCCGCGGGCGAAGACTGATGGCGCTGTTGCAGATTGCCGAGCCCGACGCTGCGCCCGCAGCGCCGGCGCGGCGGCTCGCCGTCGGCATCGACCTGGGCACCACCAATTCGTTGGTCGCGACCATGCACCGCGGCATCGCGGTGGTGCTCCCGGACGCGGAGGGTCGACCGCTGCTGCCCTCGATCGTGCATTTCGCTGCGCACGGCGTCGAGGTCGGTTATCCAGCGCAGGACGCGCTGGTGGCAGATCCGCAGAACACGATCGTCTCGGTCAAGCGGCTGATGGGAAGGGGCCTGGCCGACCTCTCCGACGCCCGGCGTTTTCCATATCGCTTCGTCGACGCCCCCGGGATGGTGAAGATCGAGACGCGCGCCGGTGTGCGCACGCCGGTCGAGGTGTCGGCGGAGATCCTGCGCAGCTTGCGCCTACGCGCCGAGGCGAGCCTCGGCGGCGCGCTCGCCGGCGCGGTCGTCACCGTTCCGGCCTATTTCGACGACGCCCAGCGACAAGCGACCAAGGACGCGGCGCAGCTCGCCGGCTTGAACGTGCTGCGCTTGCTCAACGAGCCGACTGCGGCGGCGATCGCCTACGGCCTCGACAATGCGTCCGAGGGCACCTTCGCGGTGTACGACCTCGGCGGCGGCACCTTCGACCTGTCGCTGCTCAAGCTGTCGCGGGGCGTATTCGAAGTGCTCGCGACCGCCGGCGACACCGCGCTTGGCGGCGATGATTTCGACCATCGCATCTACTGCTGGGCGTTGGAGGCCGCAGGCCTCGGTCCGCTGTCGCCGTCGGACACGCGGCGGCTGCTGCTCAAGGCACGCGAGGCGAAAGAGAACCTGACCACTGCACGCGTCGACCCCGCTCGTGGCGACGCTGTCGACGGGCGAGCGCATCGATCTCACCCTGACCGCGGCGACCTTCACGACCATCACCGCGACGCTGGTGGGCAAGACGCTTCTGCCCGTGCGCAAGGCGCTGCGCGACGCGAAGCTCGCGCCAGGGGACATCGACGGGGTGGTGATGGTCGGAGGCGCGACGCGGATGCCGCAGATCCAGAAAGCCGTGGCCGCGTTCTTCGGCATGCCCCCGCTCACCAATCTCAATCCGGATCAGGTGGTCGCGCTCGGCGCGGCGATTCAGGCCAACGTGCTCGCGGGAAACCGCGCCGCGGACGAGGACTGGCTGTTGCTCGACGTCATTCCGCTGTCGCTGGGGCTCGAAACCATGGGCGGCTTGACCGAGAAGATCGTCCCGCGCAACGCCACCATCCCGATTACCAAGGCGCAGGAGTTCACGACGTTCAAGGACGGCCAGACGGCGATGGCGATTCACGTCGTGCAAGGCGAGCGCGAGCGGGTGGCCGACTGCCGTTCGCTGGCGCGCTTCGAGCTGCGCGGCATCCCGCCGATGGTCGCCGGGGCGGCACGCATCCGGGTTACGTTTCAGATCGATGCCGACGGCTTGCTCTCCGTATCGGCGCGCGAGCAGACCACCGGCGTCGAAGCAGCGATCACGGTCAAGCCGTCGTACGGCCTCGCCGATACCGACATTGCGCGCATGCTCGAAGATTCGCAGGCGCACGCGGCGGCCGACATGGCCGCCCGCGCGCTCACCGAGGCACAAGTCGAGGCCGAGCGGATACTCGCCGCGACCCGGAGCGCGCTTGACGCCGATGGCGATCTGCTCGATGCTGGGCAGAAGGCGGATATCGACGCCGCTATGGCGACGGTGCGGCAACGCCTTGCCGGCGTCGACAGGCACGCATTGCAGGCGGCGGTCGCGGCGCTCAACCGCGCCACCGCGGATTTCGCCGCCCGGCGGATGGATCGCGGCGTCGCCGGCGCGCTGACCGGTCGCCGCGTCGATTTGCTGGCACGTGACTAGAAGCGCATGGCCGAAATCGTCGTCCTGCCGCATGCCGAGCTGTGTCCGGAGGGCATGACCTTTGAGGCAACCCAGGGCGAATCGATCTGCGACAATCTGCTCGATCACGGGGTCGCGATCGAGCATGCCTGCGAGAAGTCCTGCGCCTGCACCACCTGTCACGTGATCGTGCGCGAGGGCCTCGATTCGCTGTCACCCTCCTCCGAAGACGAGGACGACCTTCTCGATCGCGCCTGGGGCCTGACGTCGCAGTCGCGGCTGTCCTGTCAGGCCAAGGTGGGGGACGCGAAGCTGGTGATCGAAATACCCAAGTACACGATCAACTACGCCAAGGAAGTCAGCAAATGAAGTGGACCGACATCCAAGCGATCGCCATCGGGCTCGCCGATGCGCATCCCGAAGTCGACCCCAACCGCGTGCTGTTCACCGACCTGCGGCGCTGGGTGCTCGAGCTGCCCGGTTTCGACGACGACCCTAAGCACAGCGGCGAGAAGATCCTCGAGGCGATCCAGATGGCCTGGATCGACGAAGGCGATTTCGACGGGGAGGAGGAATGACCGCACCGGTCACCGGCTTGTACGCGGGATTCCTGATGCTGCTGCTGCTGGTGCTTGCCGGGCGCGTCACGCTGTTGCGGAGCAAACTGCGCATCGGTACGGGCCATGGCAACGACCCGGATCTCGCGCGGGCGATCCGCGTTCACGGCAACGCGGTCGAGTGGATTCTGCCCATGCTGGTGGTGCTGCTCGTCGCCGAGCTCGACGGCGCCAGCCGGACGTTCCTGCACGTCTGCGGGGTGACCTTCATCGTTTCCCGCATCGCGCATGCGCGTCGGCCTGTCACGGACCACGAAGGAGTCGCGCGGACGCTTCTGGGGGATGGCCGGCACGTGGTTCGTCATCGTCGCCCTGGCGGCGTGGGATATGGCTGCCGCAATGCGGCTGGGTCTGCGCTACCTCATCTAGGCGAAGAGATTCAGGATCGCGTCGAGCCCGCAGCGGTCGATCGCGTACGTCGCGGCCGCCCGGACGGCCGGCTTGGCATGGTAGGCCACGCCGATGTCGGCACGGGAGAGCAGAGGCAGATCGTTGGCGCCATCACCGATGGCCACGGTGAGCCCCTCGCCGCCGAGCTCGCGCCCGAGGCGCGCGAACGCGTCCGCCTTTGCCTGGCCGTCGACTATCTCGCCTTCGATGCGGCCGGTAAGCCGGCCGTCGGCAATTTGCAGCGTGTTGGCGACGGTGTAGTCGAGACCGAGCCGGGCTTTGAGCCGCTCGGTAAAGAAGGTGAAGCCTCCGGAAACGAGCAACGTCTTCGCGCCGGCGCGCGTGAACCCCGAGAGCATCCGCTCGGCACCGGGCGACAGACGCAGGCGCTCGTTGTAGACACGCTCGAGCGCGCTCACGTCGAGGCCTTCGAGCAGGGCCACCCGGCGGGTGAGGCTTGCGCGAAAATCGATTTCGCCGCGCATCGCGCTCTGGGTGATCGCTGCAATCTCGGGCCTGATGCCGCGCAGATCGGCGATCTCGTCGATGCATTCGATGCCAATCAGCGTCGAATCCATGTCCATCGCCACCAGCCGCACCTGCTGCAGCCGCTGCGCGGCGGGCACGAAGCCGAAATCGATGCCCGCATCGGCGCAGAACTCGGCCACGCCGCCGCGCTCTCGCGCCGGCGACAGGCGGAACGCCTGCGTTTGCGCGGCGCTCAGGGCGTTGATCGCGTCCGCGCCGATCAGGCGCGCCAGGTGCTTGATCTGCGGCGTGCCGATGTCGGGGGCCTGGATCACCAGGTCGACGACGGCGATCGGGTCGGTGGCGGGCATGGGGCGCGACGCTTCAGCGTGCTCGCCCGGCTGCAACAGCCCGAGAGCCCGGATGCGCGCTCAACGGGACTTGGCGCGTTTCCGCTCGGGAGGACGCTCGCGCGCGGCCGTCTTCGGCGTCTTTTCATCGGCCAGCACGAAGTCGATCTTGGTCTGCTCCAGATCGACGCGCGCCACCTTGACGGTCAGCCGGTCGGCAAGACGCCAGGTCTTGCCGCTGCGCTCGCCGATCAGCGCATGGTGAATCGGGTCGAAGTGAAAGTAATCGCTGCCGAGCTCGGTGACATGCACGAGGCCGTCGATGTTGAGGCCGTCGAGCGTCACGAACAGGCCGAAGTGGGTAACGCCGCTCACCGTCCCGGCGCAGGTTTCGCCCACGCGATCCTGCATGTAATAGCACTTGAGCCAGTTCTCGACATCGCGCGTGGCCTCGTCCGCGCGGCGTTCGGTCAACGAACAGTGCACGCCGAGCTCGGGCCACGTCGCACCGCCCGGGTGATAGCGTGCGCCGGCGAGACAGGCCTTGACGCAGCGATGGATGAGCAAATCAGGATAGCGGCGGATCGGTGAGGTGAAATGGGTGTACGCGTCGTAGCCGAGGCCGAAGTGGCCGGCGTTGTCCGGGCTGTAGACGGCCTGCTGCAACGAGCGCAGCAGCACCGTTTGCAGCAGGTTGAAGTCGGGCCGGTCGCGAATGCGGTCGAGCAGCGCCGCGTAGTCGGCCGGAGAGGGGTTGTCGCCGCCGGAGAGCGACAGGCCGGAGCTGGCGAGGAACTCCTTCAGCGCGGCGAGCTTGTCCGGGGTCGGGCCTTCGTGGACGCGGAATAGCGCCGGGTGCTTTTGTGCCAGCAGATACTCGGCGGTGCAGACATTGGCGGCAAGCATGCACTCCTCGATGAGCCTGTGCGCGTCGTTGCGCACGACCGGCACGATCGCGTCGATCTTGCCGTGCGGATCGAATTCGAGCGCGAGCTCGACCGTGTCGAAGTCGATGGCGCCGCGACGGTGGCGCGCGGCCGCGAGCAGTTTATAGAGCGCATGCAGGTCGACGAGCTGCGGCAGCAGCGCCTTCGCTTCCTTGCCGGTCGCGTGCGCCGGCTGCGACAGCCAGTCCCAGACCTGGGTGTAGGTGAGCCGGGCGCGCGAATGCATGACCGCGGGGTAGAAGCGATAGCGACCGATGTTGCCTTTGGCATCGATCGCCATGTCGCAGACCATGCACAGGCGATCGACGTCGGGTTTGAGCGAGCAAAGCTCATTGGACAGCGCCTCGGGCAGCATCGGGCAGGACCCGGCGCGGAAAGTAAACCGAGGTGCCGCGCTCGCGCGCCGACGCGTCGAGCGCATCGCCATCGTGCACGTAGTGGCTGACGTCGGCGATGGCGACGAGGAGCCGGAAGCCCTTGCCGACGCGCTCGCAGTACACGGCATCGTCGAAGTCGCGCGCGGTCTCGCCGTCGATGGTGACCAGCGGCAGGTGCGTGATGTCGATGCGTTCCTTGCGCTCGGCGTCGCGCACTTCGCCCGGCAGCCGCGCCGCCTGCCTCTTGGCCGCGGCCGGAGAACTCATGCGGCAGATCGTGCTTGCGCAGCGCGATCTCGATCTCCATGCCCGGGTCGGCGTAGTTGCCGAGCACCTGCATCACCTTCGCCAGCGGCTCGCGGTGCGCGGAGGGCTGTTCGATGACTTCGGCGACGACGACTTGGCCGGGCTTGGCGTTGCCGCGCATGTCCGGCGGCACCAGGATGTCCTGGTTGATGCGCTTGTTCTCGGCGACGAGGAACCAGATGCCGCGATCCTCGTAGAGCCTGCCGACGATTTCGCGGTTGCTGCGCGCGAGCACATCGACCAGCACGCCCTCGGGACGGCCACGCCGGTCGACGCCGATCTGACGCGCCGTCGCCCGGTCGCCGTGCAGCGCCTTGCGCATCTCGTTGGGCGCGAGGAACAAGTCGGGGCTGCCGTCATCGGGCAGGAAAAAACCGAAGCCGTCGGGATGACCCTGGACCGTGCCGGTGAGCAGATCGAGTTTGGCGACGACACAGAGCTCGCCCTTGCGATTGGTCATCAGCTGTCCGTCGCGCTCCATCGCCGCGAGCCGGCCGGCGAAGGCCTCCCGCTCGGCGGCTCCATGGACGTGGAGCGACGCAGCGAGGTCGCCGGCGCGCATCGGCGCGCCGCGCTCACGCAGGAATTCGAGAATGCGCTCGCGGTCGGGAATGTCGACGTCACCGCGGCGAGGTGACGCTCGCCTCAGCGCCGTGTTCGTGCTTCCGGCGTTTGTTCGCCGCAGTTTCTTTGACAACGCAAAGGCTCGCTCTTAAAATCGCACGCTGGCCCAGATGGCGGAATTGGTAGACGCACTAGGTTCAGGTCCTAGCGGTGGCAACACTGTGGAGGTTCGAGTCCTCTTCTGGGCACCATGATAACATTCCAGCACCGTCCAAAGCAATCCAGTCTGATACCCTAAGCCAGCGTCAATGCTGGCTTTTTTGTCTCCGCTTGTTCCAGGTAAGTCCACATAGGTACGTTTGCAGCCGGGGGTATTTGGGGGTATCTTTGGGGGTACTGAAATATGGGATGGGGGTATCTGAGTGGCCTTGACCGATACCGCGGTTCGCAACGCCAAACCGAAGCCTAAGCCATACAAGCTTGCCGATGCAGGAGGAATGTACATCCTCGTTGCTCCATCCGGAGCAAAGTATTGGCGCTGGAAATACCGTTTTGCCGGGCGCGAGAAAGTGCTCGCCATCGGTGTATACCCTATCACAAAACTCGCCGATGCTCGCGCGGTGCGCGATGCAGCGCGACGGCAGCTGACCGAGGGTGTTGATCCTAGCGCTGCGCGAAAGGCGCATCGTGTTGCCGCTCGGGTAGCGCGGTAGGAATACATTCGAAGCTGTCGCCCGTGAATGGCACGGGAAGATGGTTCACGCATGGTCACCCGGTCACGCGAACAAGGTGTTGGCTTCGCTCGCGGACAACGTCTTTCAGGAGCTGGGTTCACGTCCGATAGACGAGATCACGCCGCCGGAACTCCTCGCCACGCTGCGCAAGATGGAAAGGCGGAACGCGCTGGAGCAAGCGCGGAAGGTAAAGCAACGTTGCGGCATGATCTTCCGCTATGCCGTCGCGATCGGACGCGCAGAGCGCGATCCATCCCAAGACCTACGCGGGGCATTGAAGACTCGGAAGGTAAGGCACTACCCATCGATTCCGTTCTCTGAGCTGTCGGCGTTGCTCGACGCCATCGACCAGTCCGGAGCTGCGTTGCAAACGCGGCTCGCAATCGACGGGCTGCTCTATTGCTTTGTCCGAACCAACGAGCTGCGGGGAGCGCGCTGGGATGAGTTCGACTTAGATGCGGCAACGTGGCGAATTCCGCCAGAGCGGATGAAAATGGCAGAGCAGCACATCGTACCCCTCTCGCGTCAGGCGGTCGCCGTTTTTAAGCAGTTGCGTAAGATCAACGGTGCAGGGTCGCTGGTGTTCCCGAATCAGGTGGATCACAGCAGACCAATGTCGGAGAACACGATCCTGTTTGCTATCCACGATGCCGGGTTCAAGGGCCGCATGTGCGGGCATGGATTTCGCCATCTCGCCTCGACGACGCTCAATGAGGCGGGTTGGTCGCCCGATGTGATCGAGCGCCAGCTCTCCCACAGCGACACCAATCAGGTGCGTCGCGCGTACAACGCCGCTCAGTACCTGCCTGATCGAAGGCGAATGATGCAGGCATGGGCCGACTTGGTCGATGCCGCACGCGACGGAGCAAAAGTAATTCCGGGCCGATTTGGCAAGGCGGCTTGAACGCTCGGATGCGTTCGTCCGATACGTGATCGAGCAGCGCACTTGAGGAAACACTTCCTCTCCAAATGCGAAAATGGACTATCGAACTCCTCGCCTGGTTTGGTCCTAAACCTGCGTTTCGAAAGCTCGCGACCAGAGGCAACTTTGTCTCGACGACGGCTGCTCAGTTTAACCTGGTCCCGCGCCGCGATCGCGGCCACGGCGATTTGTTGCTTCACCTGCATCTTGTTGCCGGCGCGCCCTGCTTACGCGCTCGATCCGAACAAACGTGTTACGCAGTACCTGCACACGTCCTGGCACATACAGGATGGATCCGCGCCGGCCGGGATGTTCACCGTCGCGCAGACCGCCGACGGCTTCCTGTGGTTCTCGGCCTATTCGCCGGCCATCTACCGATTTGACGGAGTACGTTTTCTGCCCCGGCATTTTGCGTACAAGGGCGGTTCGAGCAACAAGGCATTCAAGGTGTTCGCCGACCGCGCTGGTGGGTTGTGGACCGTGGGCAGCCGCGAGATCGCCTACGTCAAAGACGACTCGCTGCGCTCGGACTTCCAATTGGACGGCCTTTCGTCGTTCCAGAACATGAGCGAGGATCCCGATGGGTCGGTGTGGGTGGTGCGAGCGGCGGCGAATATTTTGGACTCGGCTCTCTGTCACGTAACGGAGAGCGCGGTGAAGTGCTTCGGAAAGGCAGAGGGAGTACCGATCAGCCCGATCGATTCGATATTCGCCGATGGCAACGGCGGTTTCTGGCTGGGAGGCCAGACCTCGCTTGTCCACTGGCGTGACGGTGCGTCGGAGACATACCCCATCGAAGCGCTCAAATCCAACGTTGGACAGCACGGAGTGGTCGCCTTGGCTCTTGCCCCGGATGGAACCGTGTGGGTCGGGATGCTCGCCGAGGGGCTAGGCCTGGGACTCGGACAACTGAAGCATGGTGCCGTCAAGCCGTTCGTGGCGCCAACGTTCGATGGAAGCAAAGTCGAGGTCTCCGCGATGACCTTCGATCGCGACGGCAACCTTTGGGTCGCGAGCCGGGGGAAGGGCCTTTATCGCATCCATGGCGACGTCGTCGATCACTTTGGACGTACTGATGGCTTGACCAGCGATACTGTGAACGTTCTCTTCGAAGACAGGGAAGGAATCCTATGGGCGGGCACACCGAATGGAATCGACGGCTTTCGAGATCCACGCGTCACGACCTTCTCGTCATCCGAAGGCTTGGGGAAGGATGCGGCGGCAGGGCTTCTCGCCAGCAGGGATGGCTCGATCTGGGTTGCCAACGATGGCTCACTCGATCGCATCGCCAACGGCAGCATCTCGTCGATTCGTACAGGCGCTGGCCTTCCAGGTCATCAAGTCGCCTCGTTGCTCGAAGACCGTGCAGGCAACTTGTGGGTCGGAGTGGATGACTCGCTCTACGTGTTGAAAGACGGGCGCTTCCAATCAATCGCCGGGCCCGATCGCAAACCGCTGGGGCTGGTGGTGGGAATCACCGAGGACATCGAGGGGAACATCTGGGCGGCGTGTACCGGAAGCCAGCGAAAGGTAGTGCGCATCCGGGACTTCGAGGTGCGTGAAGAATTTCCGACGTCACAAGTTCCGGCCGCCCGCACACTGGTGTCGGACCCAAACGGAGGAATTTGGATAGCAACCACAACGGGGAATCTTGCGCGATTGCGCAATGGCACTGTCGAGAAATTTGCGCTGAACCCGAAGAGCAATCCGTACATCCGCCGGATTGTCGCCAAGGCAGACGGGTCCGTGCTTGCCGCCACTGACGATGGCCTCGTCGGACTGCGACAAGGCAAAGTGCAGCGCATGACAGCTGAAAACGGCCTGCCGTGCAATGCAGTCTTTTCGTTCGTCGAGGACAACGAGAAACGCTGGTGGCTGTATACCGATTGCGGCGTCGTCGAGTTGGGGGACACCGAGCTCGAGCGATGGTGGTCCGATCCACAAGCGATCGTTCAGACTCGCATCTACGACCGGTTGGACGGAGCTCAACCGAACGCAGCCTATTTCAACTCGGCAGCGTACACTCCGGATGGGCGCGTGTGGTTCGCGAACGGACAAGTCGTGCAGATGGTGGACCCGGCGACGTTATCGCGAAAAGTGCCCGCTGCACCGACGTACATCGAATCCGTGATCGTCGACCGGAAGGAGTTCCCGGCCGCCGTCAACCTTAGACTGGCACCGCAAGCACGGGATTTGGAGATCGATTACACCTCTCCGACGTTCACGGTTCCGCAGAAGGTGAAGTTCCGCTACCGGCTCGACTCGTATGACAGCGACTGGCACGACGCGGGCGCGCGCCGCCAGGCGTTCTACACCGACTTGCCTCCGGGCGGATATACGTTTCGGGTCGTTGCCGCGAATAGCGACGGCGTCTGGAACGAAACCCCGGCCACGCTGGATTTTTCCATCGCCCCGGCCTATTTCCAAACGAACTGGTTTCGGGCACTCTGCGTCGTCCTCTTCCTGACATTGCTGTGGATGGCGTACCGGTTGCGTGTCCGTCACTTGCAGCGGCGGTTCGAGATGACACTCGATGCGCGTGTCAGCGAGCGTACGCGCATCGCGCGCGACCTGCACGACACTCTGTTGCAGAGCTTCCACGGCCTGCTACTGCGGTTCCAGACCGCGTTCAACCTTCTGCCCGATCGTCCGGCCGAATCGAAGCAGGTCCTTGCGAGCGCCATCGACCAGGCTGCCGAGGCGATCACGGAGGGCCGCGACGCGGTGCAAGGACTGCGGACCTCGGCCACAGAGACGAACGACCTCGTCGACTCTCTGCGCGCGCTCGGCGAAGACCTCGCGAACGAGAACAGCAATGTTGCATCGCTGCATATCGAAGTGCAGGGCACACCGCGGGCTCTGCATCCAATCGTGCGCGACGAGGTCTTCCGCATCTCCGGCGAGGCGCTGCGCAACGCCTTTCGCCATGCCGCTGCTAAGCAGATCGAAGTCGAGCTTCACTACGACGAGCGGCAGCTTCGGGTGCGGGTGCGCGACGACGGCAAGGGGATCGACCCGGAGGTGTTGCGCGCGGAGGGACGGGAAGGGCACTTCGGTTTGCGCGGAATGCGGGAGCGCGCGGGACCGGCAGGCGGGAAGCTCACGGTCTGGAGCGGGCTCGCTGCGGGAACCGAGGTGGAATTGAGCATTCCGGCGCCGCACGCGTACAGTAGCTCTTCGCCAACGCGATCGTGGCTCGCTCAGAAGGTCCTCGGGCCACGCGATACTAGCGATTCATGAGCGACGATTCCAAACCCATCCGGATCCTCTGTGTCGACGATCACCCCATCGTGCGGCAGGGCATCGCCGGGCTGCTCGCCGCAGAGGCGGACATGGCCCTCGTGGCAGAAGCTGCGAACGGACGTGAAGCGATTCAGCAGTTCCGCGCGCACCGTCCGGACGTCACCCTCATGGATCTGCAGATGCCCGAGATGGGCGGCCTCGACGCGATCGGCGCGATCCGCGGCGAATTTCCTGAGGCGCACATCATTGTGCTCACGACCTATGCCGGTGACGCGCAGGCGCTTCGCGCGTTGCAGGCCGGCGCTCGCGGCTACCTTCTGAAGAACGCATTGCACAAGGAGCTGCTCGACACCATCCGCGCGGTGCACGCCGGGCGCAAGGCGCTCGCCTCGGACGTGTCGTTCGAGCTGGCGGAGCATGCGACGGACGAGGCGCTCACGCCGGCGGAGATACGCGTCCTGCGGCTGATCGCGCAGGGCAACGCCAACAAGGAGATCGCCAGGGCGCTCACACTGAGCGAGGAGACCGTCAAGGGTCAGGTGCGAAACATCCTGTCGAAGCTGGGCGCCAAGGACCGCACGCATGCCGCGATGATCGGACTCAAGCGCGGGATCATCCAATTCTAGGCGGGCGTCATACCTTTTCGGTCCGCCCGGCCCCTCGGCCTGAACCGAAAGGGGCATGCGCCTTCACTCTTTCGAGGCTTTCCGCGTCGTCGGGTCGTTCGTAGACTCGACGCGTGCGAAGACTTTTCTCGACGTTTGCCCATGGTGCCCCCGGCGCCGGGCTTCTGCTCATGCGCGTGGCCGCAGGCGGCGCGCTGCTGCTTCACGGCGTCGCTGCGTTGACCGCCGGATTGGCGCCCGCCACGGTCGCGTTCCACATCCTCTGCACCGCGACGGGCGTGCTCCTGCTCGTGGGTTTGTGGACGCCGATCGTTGGTGCGCTCGCGGCGATCGACGCGGCGCTGCAGGGGTTCTTCAACCCCGCTGATGCGGGCTTCTACGTGCTACTGGCATCGCTCGCCGCTGCGCTTGCGCTGCTTGGGCCAGGCGGCTGGTCCCTCGATGCGCGCCTATTCGGCTGGAGGCGGGTCGAAATCCGCAACGGCAACGCACACGGAAAGAGGCACGAGCCACGCCCCTAATGAGGGTGTCGCGAGCGCCATCCAGTGGGCGCCGCCTACTCTTCGGTGGTCGTACGGAACACCGATCGAGCTGTAAATCCACACCAACAGAGGCTCGCGCGCCGATGCCAGCCGGCGCGATAGTGTCGACCAGAGCAACCCTCGTTGCGGAGGTTACGAATGAATGTTGCGAATGTAATTCCACTCAGCGCGCCTCACGCAGTCCCCCGCGCAAAGAGTGGAAACCCGGTTGCCCTGAATCCGGTGCGCATGCGCTTCGACGCATTCGAACTGGACGAGGCGAATGCCCTCCTGCTGCGCGATGGAAAGGCCGTAACTCTCGCGCCAAAGCCATTCGGGGTGCTTTGCGCGCTCGCACGGCGGCCCGGCTCCCTGCTCACGAAGCACGCGTTGCTTGACGAGGTATGGGGCCATCAGTTCGTGACCGACTCGGTGCTGAAGACCGCTATCAGCGAGGTGCGGAGCGCGCTCGATGACAATCCTCGGCAGCCGCGGTTTATACAAACCGTGTCCCGCCGTGGCTACCGCTTCATTGCCCCGCCTACCACGATATCCACCGTGGCGTCGGTGTCGAGGATCCAGTTTTCGGGGCAGCCGTCGTTGAAGAGCCGCTCGGAGACGCCGCTTCGGCACGACACGACGGATCTCGCTTCCAGCCGGAAGGATGACGTTGTTTGCTCTGTCCACAATGTCGACGCGTTAAGGCACGAACTCGCTTATACGTACCCCCAACCCGCATACGCGACGGCGGAAGAAGTACGTTATGTCCACGAGCTAAAGCTGCAGTTGAGGGCGCGATTGCTCCGCGATGCCGCGCCTCAGGCGGGGCCGTGGTGCGTTGGCGCCGATTGATATGCGCGGAAACGATTGGAACAAGCGAGCGCGGTAAGGGAGCGTCATGTTTGTGATGCCAAGAAAGTGTCCCGCGTGCGGAGCCGCCGGCGGCGAGCCGCATGTTCAACAATGCTCGTTCCACCAACGATATGAAGCCGCCAGCGGGCCGCTAATCGAGTGGCTTGCGAGCCTGCCTGCGGAGTACGAGCGCCTAAAGGCGCGCGCGGCGGCGAACGCCGTCGCGAACGACCGATTCAACGACTCGGCATAATGCCGAAGCGCGCCATCGCTTTCACGCTCGGGTACGCGATCCGGCGAAGGCTATCGCGCGGACGGATCACTGGACAATCGCCGCCGACGCTTCGGCCCAGGAGCGAATGCGCCGGGAGAAGTCCGCCGCCGAATCTGCGGCCTGCGCCCTCGCGTTGACGTGGGCGCGCTGCTGCAATTCGGAGAACGATAGGCCCCTATTTTCCAGCCGCCCCTGTTCGTAGAGGTACTCCGGCACGTATCCGCTCGCGAGAATTTTCCAGCTCAGCGGGATCCGATCCGGGTTCACACCGTCATTCACCCAGATGTTGGTGGTGCAATTGGTCGTCAGCGTGTTGTAGAACTCTGGCTGCGTCCTTAATGCATTCAATCGATTCATGTACTCCAGGAAGAGCCTTCGTCGGCCCTCGACCGTGCCTTTGGCCCGGTAGACATAGACATCCTCGGGCGGACTCCGGCGATAGTTGGTGCGCAGCCGAATGACATCCCGCTCGTCGGCCACCACGTAGACGAGCTCGTACTGTCGGAAGAGGCCCTTTAGCGCCGAATAGTCTTGCCCTTTCTCGTAGCGCACCTCGACGGAAACGGCGAGATAGTCGTCGTCGGCGAATCCGAAGCT
Organism: uncultured beta proteobacterium; assembly: GCA_963711235.1. Taxonomy (GTDB): domain Bacteria; phylum Pseudomonadota; class Gammaproteobacteria; order Burkholderiales; family Casimicrobiaceae; genus PALSA-1003. Next base: position 132,207 of record CAVQDI010000004.1, read on the forward strand.
TACGAAGACGTGCGCGATGGACGGACCCATTAAGTACGACGTGACGATGTCGACCGATCGCAATTGCCGTAGATCAAAGCTCTTATCGTAGTAGGCGATCGCGTAGTCGGTCTTGCTGCGATAGTCGAAATTGCGAATGTTGTGGACGGTGACCCGATCACCCGAGATGGTGGCGTAAGGCAGTACCGCGACCTGCGGTTGCCAATCGCGCTCGTTGGTCGCCTCGAGACTCGCCCACAAAAACAGGAGGGCCGCGCATAGCGCGGCAAAAACTCCGATGGCGCTCCAGCGCCACCGGCGCAGGAAAAAAGCAGTCAAGGTGGCGATGGACGCGAGACAGAACCCGAATACCAGCGCACCCCGAAGGATGGCGTCGCTCGGCCCTGCGAAGGCGAGCAGGAGCGCGCCCCAGCTACCGAACCCCAGCACCACCAGGCCGAGCGCTGCGAGACCCGTCCCTCTGGCAAACCGTGCAACCCACTCACGCATGGGTCGGCTCATGACGCCAGCATGCCGCATGGTGCGGCGCAGCTCCGCACGTTGCAACGGCGGGGACGACTGGCTCAACCCAGCGCCGCCGGAGCATCGAGCAGAAGCGTGACATGCAGCACACCTTCGGCGTCCCGTGTCGTCATTGGAAACCCGCTGTGACGAAATACCGCGAGCATCGGTGCATTTTCTTTTAGCACATACGCCTCGAACTGGCCTACTCCCTGGTGTCGCGCAATGCGGGCGAGATGCTCCAGCAGCCGGCTTGCGATGCCCTTTCCCTGCCAGGTTTCTGCGACTGTGAAGCCTACCTCCGCCGTGCGGCCGAGCGCCGCGTAGCTACCTTCGGCGACAATGAGTTCGTCGCGTCCGCTTGGCACGGTGGCCACCAGTCCAACGTGGTTCCCGTGGCTGATTTCGTCGAGCCAACGCAGGTCGTCTTCGCTTAGACTCCTTTTTGCGTAAAAAAAGCGCATGCGAATCGTTTGAGGCTGGAGATGGAGAAAAGCTTTGACAAGACGCTCCTTGTCGTCCGGGTGCATGGCCCGGATGGTCACCTCGTTGCCGTCCTTCAGTACTTCCGTGGCGAGATAGGCCGCTACATTCGACATGTGAACCACTCAGACACCATGGCAGGGAAAGTGACCGGCGAAAACACCGTACGGACACACTCCGAGGACGAGAGACCCAAACGCGCATGCCATCGCGCAGACCTTCGCCGCATCCATCGGTTATCCTCCCCGGTAGTGCGAAAGAGCAACACATAGCGCCCTCGGGAGCACGAAACCTCCGCCGCCAAGTTAACCATAGGTGTAGAAACCGCGTCCCGTCTTGCGACCGAGATAGCCCGCAGCGACCATCTCCTTGAGCAGCGGCGCCGGCCGGTACTTCGGATCGTTGAAATCGCGGTAGAACACGTCCATGACCGCGAGGAGTATGTCGAGGCCGATCAGGTCGGCAAGCGCGAGCGGCCCGATCGGATGGTTGCAGCCCAACTTCATCCCGTCGTCGATCTCCTGGGCGCTCGCTATCCTTTCCGCGTATAGGAACACCGCTTCGTTGAGCATCGGGCACAAAAGCCGGTTCACGACGAACCCTGGAGAATTCCTCACCACGATCGGCGTCTTGCCGAGTCGCTTCACCAGCGCGCTGGCGGCCTCAACGGTCGCGTCGTCGGTCTGCAAGCCGCGGATCAACTCGACCAGCGCCATCATCGGCACCGGGTTGAAGAAGTGCATGCCGATGAGGCGCTGAGGGCGCTTCGTCGCCGCGGCGAGCTTGGTGATCGAGATCGATGAGGTGTTGGTCGCTATGGTTGCCTCAGACTTCGCGAACTCCTCGACTTGCTTGAGGATATTCACCTTCACCGCCTCGTTCTCGGTCGCCGCTTCGATGACAACGTCGCACTTGCGGAGCGCGCCGTAGTCCGTCGTGCCGGCAATGCGGTTCATCGCCGCCTCTTTATCGACTGCGGATAGCTTCTCCTTCTTCACCAGCCGATCGAGGCTCGATGACACGGCATTGCGTCCGCGCGCGACCGCCGCCGCGTCGACGTCGATCATCGTGGCCGAAAGCCCAACGACAGCGCACGCCTGCGCGATGCCGCTACCCATGGTGCCGGCGCCGATAACGCCGATTGTTTGCAGCAATGTCATATGGAAAACCCCTCAATATCCGTCGCCGGACGACCAAGTCACTGCCTGCAGAGCGACAGAGGCAGGCGGCCATCGATCCGAGCGTCCTGCGGAAACGTCCGAGCGCGACAATGAAGGGGATCGTGCCAATTGCCGTCGCTCGTGTCGGGTGCGATGTTTCCCATCCAAAGTGTCATTCTCGTTCTCCTTAACCACGGGGCCGTTCGCGTCGTCTCGGCTCTCTTCATGCCATGATGTTCACGCCGCCGTCGACGTACTGCGTTGCACCGGACAGCCGGCGTGCGTAGGGCGTGGCAAGGAATGCGCACGTGAAGCCGACGTCCATGATGTCAATCAGCTCGCCAATGGGCGCGCGCTGTGCGGCCTCGTTGAGGAGCAGATCGAAGCCCTTGAGCGAGGACGCCGCGCGCGTCTTGAGCGGCCCAGGTGAGATCGCGTGCACGCGTATGCCCTTGCCGCCGAGCTCGAAAGCGAGATAACGACACGACGCCTCGAGCGCTGCTTTCACAGGGCCCATCACGTTGTAGTTCGGCACGACCTTGTTGGCTCCGTGATAGCTCATGGCGAACATGGATCCACCGTTCTTCATCAAGGGAACCGCGAGCCGCGCCATGCGCACGAACGAATGACAGGAGATGTCCATCGCCTGCTTGAAGCCCTCGGCCGAACAATTGAGGAGCAGGCCCTGCAAGTCGTCCTTCGGCGCGTATGCGACCGAGTGGACAAGGATGTCGAGATGGCCCCATTCCTTCGTGATCCTGTCGAACACCGTCTCGAGCATGCCCGGCGTGGCGACATCGAGCGGCATGAAGATCGGTGCGCCGAGCTCTTTGGCGAGCGGCTCGACGTAGGTCTTCGTCTTCTCGTTGACATAGGTGATCGCGAGCTCGGCGCCCAGCTCACGGAACGCCTTCGCGCATCCATAAGCAATCGAATACTGGTTCGCCACGCCGACGATGAGCGCTTTGGCGCCTTTGAGCACGGGCGGCGGAATTTCGACGGTCATGATCCTTGGTCTCCTAGATCTTGCATCTGCAACACCTGCGGCGGCACCACGAGTTAAGCGTCGGGCGTTTCGGGTGGAACCCTGGGCCGCGACGTCACCCAGCCGCCGGGATATCGGCGCGCGCGAGCAGAGCCTGCGTGTGCCGCGCGATCATTAGCTCTTCGTTGGTGGGGATTACCCAGACCGAGACGTCGCTTACCTCGGTACTTACGCGTGGGCCGCCGGCCGCGTTGGCCGCCGCGTCGAGCTCTATCCCCAGCCAGCGAGCATCGCGGCACACCCGCTCGCGCAGTGCCGCGCTGTTCTCGCCGATCCCGGCCGTGAAGACAACGGCGTCCAGCCCGCCGAGCGCAGCCGCGAGCGAGCCCAGCTCGCGGCCAATTCGGTAAACGTAGAGATCGATCGCCGCCTTTGCACCAGGCGTGTCGCTTTCGAGCAGCGCACGCATGTCGCTGGAAATGCCCGATACGCCGAGCAGGCCCGACTGCTGATAGATGAGCTTCTCGATTCCGCGTGCGTCCATCTTGAGCTCGTCGAGCAGGTACAGGATCACGCCCGGGTCCAAGCTGCCGCACCTTGTACCCATTGGCAGACCGTCGACCGCGGTGAAGCCCATCGTGCTCGCGACGCTGCGGCTGTTCGTTATTGCGCACATGCTGGAACCGTTGCCAAGATGCAGCACGACAACCCTGCCGGCGGCGGCTTTCTCGTCGTAGGTGGGCAAAGCCTGGGCGATGTACTCGTAGGATAGCCCGTGGAATCCGTAGCGTCTTACGCCGCGGTCGGTAATCGATCGCGGGAGTGCAAATGCCTGTGCCACCTCTGGCTGGGCACGGTGGAATGCGGTGTCAAAGCAAGCGACCTGAGGCAACTCGGGCGCGCGTCCCAGGAGGGCCCGGATCGGCGCCAGGTTGTGGGGCTGATGCAGAGGAGCGAGCGGAACGTATTTCTCCAGCGCCGAGAGCACCGTAGGGTCGACGCGAACCGGTCGGCTGTACTCGAGTCCGCCATGGACGACCCGATGTCCGACTCCCGTCAGGGACTGTTTGCCGAATTCCGCGCGCTGGAAGGCAACCAGATGATCGAGCGCGCCGTCGTGGCCAAGCTTAACGCCATCGCCCCAGGACCTCTCGCTCAGGGTCTTCCCGTGCCGATCCTTGGCGACGAAACGCGGCGCGGTATAAAGGCCTTCCGTTTGTCCGCGCGCAGTCAATTCGAGTGCGTCGCCACGCGCGGCGAAGAGCGAGAACTTCAGGCTGGAGGAGCCCGCATTGAGAACAGCGATCGCATCGGGCACGTCACGCCACCGCTTTCGTGCTCGCCTCGCGACGAGCCTTCGCGACCAACACGGCCACCGCACAGGACGCGAGACGCGTCAGCAGCGAGTCCGCCCGGCTCGTGAGGATGATGGGCACACGCGCTCCGAGCACGATGCCCGCCGCGTCGGCGCCTGCGAGGAACGACAGGCTTTTCGCCAGCATGTTGCCGGCTTCGAGATCGGGCACGACTAACACGTTGGCGCGGCCTGCAACGGGGGATTCGATCTTCTTGATCTTGACCGACTCCAGGCTGATCGCATTGTCGAGCGCGAGCGGCCCGTCGAGAACCGCGCCGGTGATCTGCCCGCGGTCGGCCATCTTGCACAGCGCCCCGGCTTCCACGGTCGAGGGCACTTTCGGGTTGACGGTCTCCATCGCGGAGAGTATCGCCACACGCACCTCCGGGAACTGCAGCGCATGCGCGAGATCGATCGCGTTCTGGATGATGTCGACCTTCTCTTCCAGCGTAGGTGCGATGTTCACCGCCGCATCGGTCACGATGAGCGGTTCTGCATAGCTGGGCACATCCATCACGAAGCAGTGGCTGACGCGGCGAGCGGTGCGCAGCCCCGAATCGCGTCGAACGACGGCGCCCATCAGTTCGTCGGTGTGCAAGCTCCCCTTCATCAGCGCCTCGACCTTGCCCTCGCGGACGAGATCGACCGCCTTTTCGGCGGAGGCATGACTGAAGGGCGTGTCGACGATTGGCAGTCCCGAGATGTCGATCTTGCTCTGCCTGGCCACTTCCTCGATGCGCGTGCGCGGGCCGACCAGGATCGGAGCGATGAGGCCCATCCGAGCCGCGTCGACCGCGGCCTGCAACGAGCTCTGGTCACACGGGTGCGCGACTGCGGTTGGTGTCGGCGGTAGCGTCTTGCAAGCGTCAATGAGGCGCTGGTATTTCTCGTGGGCACGCGCCTTCCCGGGGTCGCGCGCCACCACCGCCACGCCTGATAAGGCACTCACGATCGTCGTATCCATTGCTCTCCCTTTGGCGTGCTTACTCGTTCCACAGTGGCACCCAGGCAGCGAGCCTCTGTCCTTTGTAGAAATGTCCGTTGACGCGCCTGACCAGCGCGTCGGCCAGCTCGCGACTCTCCACCTCGATCAACGTGGTCGGCGTGGAGCCTTCCTTGATCAGCTTGATCGCGCCGACCTGGGCGAACGGTTTCAACGCCTCGCGGACCTCTTCTTCGGAGACGTCTTTCGGCAGGTTTTCGATCACGATTCGCATTGGTTTCTCTCCTTCCGCCATTGCGACTTCTTCCCGACCCGTCACCGCGCCGCGACCACGCGCGGGCGGCGCTCCACCGAGCCGAGCACCCGGCGGATGCGCGCCAGCATCGCCTTCTGCTCGGCCGAAGGCTGGATGCGTTGCACGCGCTTGTCGGCGAGCACGCGCTCGAGCAGGTTGACCAGCCGCTCCCGGTCCTTCCGCTCGGCCAGCAGCACGGGCAACGTCTCGACCGCCTTGTCCGGCTCGTAGCGCGCGATGATTTCCTGCTCGCCTCCGATGCGGCGCGCCTCGTCGGGCGCGAGCTCCGGCAACAACTCGCGGTACTCTTCGATCAGCTCGTGCGCGAGCTGCAGCCGGGACAGTGGCAGCGGCTCGTCCTTGTGCGCCAGCAGGAAGGCGACCCGCGCGACCGCTTCCGCATAGCCGCCCTTGTCGATCGATGCGAGCGCTTTCCTGACGAACGGAAGCTCGCGCGGGTCCCCCCGTGGGGTCTCCGCTTTGACGTCGCGCCCGTCGCTCAAGTAGAAGGCGAACAGGTTGCCGTAGATCTGGAAGAAGGTGGCCTCGGCCACGGCGTCGCGCAGGGCCCGATAGCAATCGAGCGAGGCGCTGGTGAGCTCCGACACCCGCGACTCCGCCTTGCGCGCCGGATCGTCCGGCCCGAGCGCCTGCCGCTGGGCCTTCACCGCCTTTGCCGCCGGTGCCAGCCACCACAGCCAGGGATTGAGGTCGGAGAACGCCCAGCGCTGCCAGCGCAACGGATGAAACTCGCGCGAGAGCTTGGCGCCGTACTCGTTGGCGAGCGCCTGCACCAGCGGGCGCCCGAAGAGCTCGTAGGCACGCTGATTGAACTCCGAGACCGCTTTCACGGCTTCGAAGGGTCTCTCGTCGGCGCGTTTGAAGCGATTCAGGCGCGCAACGATGTCTTCCAGACGCAGCTCGACGAAGCTCACCTCGTATGCCGGTTTGCCGCTGCGATCCTTCTGCTCCGCGATCTGCATCCCGTACAGGCCCGGCGGCAGCGCCTCGATCGACTCCAGCACCGACGCGATTTGCGTTCCTTCCTTCTTCGCGACTTTGCCGGAGACGAAGATGCCGAGGTGACCGACGTCCTCGTGCATCAAGCCGACGATCACCTGCCCGCGAGCCTTGATCTCCTCGGTGCTTCCATACACGTCGGCGACCCAGTTGAAGGCCTGCTGCGGCGGGGTGATGTTGTCGCCCATCGACGCGAACATGACGATCGGGACCTTGATCTCGCGCAGGTCGAACACCCCGCGCGTGCCGTCCTTCCCCGTGGCCGACCACAGCTTGTTGCCGACGAAGAGATTGCGGGTGATCCACTCGATCTCTTCGCGGTTGAGCAGGTAGTAGCCACTCCACCAGCGCTCGAACTCGAGAAAGCGCTCCGTCTCGGTGTCGACGTTGGCGAACACCTGGTAGTACTTGTTCCAGAAGGTGTTAGCCGGATTCAGGTTCTCGAAGTTCTGCACCAGCCAGGCGCCGTCGAACTTGCCCGCGCCGAGATCGGAGGAGAGCGAGGCGAGCCAGCTGCCGCCGAGCAGCCCCCCTGCATAGCGCATCGGATTGTCGCCTTCGCCCTCGCTCCAGGCGCCGCCCCAATAGGACATCGGCGCGCCGACGATCACGATCGGACCGGTGTCGTCGGGACTGGCAGCGGCCAGCATCATCGCTGCCCAGCCGGCCTGACAGTTGCCTACGATTCCCGGCTTCGGGGCATCCGGATGAAGCTCGCGCACCCGGTGCACGAACTCGCGCTCGGCGTCGCACACGTCCAGCAGTGTTTGTCCCGGTTCGGGATTCGGGAAGAAGATGACGAAGTACACGGGATGCCCTGCGTGCAATGCGACCCCGACTTGGGAATCGTCCTTGAAGCCGCCGATGCCCGGACCGTGACCTCCGCGCGGGTCGATGATCACGAAGGGCCGGTGTTTGGGGTCCACCGTAACGCCTTTGGGCGGAACGATGCGCAGCAGCGCGTAGTTGACCGGACGCTTTAACGAGCGCCCGTCCATCACCATCTCATAGTCGAAGCGCAGCACCGGCGGCAATCCTTGCCGCTCATGCTCGAGGAAGTTATTACCACGCTGGCGCAGCGTGTCCCAGAACAGTATGGAGCGCTGTGCGAAGTCGACGCCGTAGCGCGCGCCGCCAGCCCAGAGCTCCGGCAGCGACGTCGGATTCGTCGTCAACCCGGCGGCCTGCTCACGAGCCTGTTGCGCCCGCTCGTTGAAGCGTCCGAGCGCCAGCCTCGTGCGGGTCTCCAGCATCTGCGCGACCTTCGCGGACACGTCGTGGCTCTCGGCAAGCCGTCTAGTCAAATTGCTCATGGTGTCTCTCCTTCTTGATCCCTACCCATAGAATTGAACTGGCAGGATGCGGTTTGCAGGAATCTCATGCACGCAGCTTAGGACCTCGCGCCTGCAGAGTCGTCAGCGAAACGTCTGCATTCGATGGTAATTCTGTCTGGATCTCTTTCCACCACGGCGCCCTCCAGGCTCGAAGGGATCTGGCTCGAACGCTGCACGGGGACCATCAAACCCGACGGTTCGCGGTCGAACGCCCGGTCACCTACCGAGAGGGCTTTCGCGCAGTTTCGCTTTGGCCTTCGGCTAGCGCAGGCAGCGCCGAGCGAGGCGACGGTTATATCGACCTCGAGACGCGGGCCGTGCGCGCGTCGGTGAATAGCATGCTGGCCGCCGGGATCTAGAGGTATGGCGCCTATTTCGATCAGGCCATCTTCATGATCTTGCGTCGCATGAAACTTCCTTCCTTGGGTTACAAAATCTCGGATGAATTTCGAATCGTAGTCGCCGCCGCGCTGCTTACCCGCGCATCGTGATCCAGGGCGCGCCGATCACGAGAAATACCGCGAGATAGATCGCACCGAAGATGGCGCCGAGCTGCCAGAACTTGCCCGACGGGATGTACCCGCTGCCGTAGTAGCACGGGCTCGGTCCCGTACCGTACGGAGTGATGATGCCCATGATTCCCAGAGTGAGCAGGAGAAGAAGTGCAAACTGTTGCATCGGCAATCCCTGAACGGTCGAGCCGACGCCAAGCATCACCGGCAGCAGCGCCGTCACGTGCGCGGTGACGCTGGCGAACATGTAGTGCAGGAGGAAGAACGCCACCACCAGGATGACCATCGCGACCAGCGGTGACAATCCCGTCATGTGCTCCGCCATAGCGCTGGCGAGCCACTTCACGAATCCGACGTGGTTGAGTCCGTCGGCGAGCGCAACCAGCGTCGCGAACCAGGCAAGCGTGTTCCAAGCTGCCTTGTTCGCCACGACGTCGTCCCACGTCACGACCCCGGTTATGATCATCAGCGCGATGACGACAAAGGCCGCTGTCGTGGCGTCGACGTACGCACCGCCGAAGATCCATAACAACAGCGCCATGACTACCAGGACCGCGAGGATGATCTCGTTGCGCGTGACCGGCCCCATCTTCTGCAGCTCCGATCCTGCCCACTTCGGCACTTCCTCGCCCGATTTGACCTCGGGCGGGTAGAAAAAGTACGTGAGCAGCGGCACGGCGATCAGCAGCAGGATCCCGACCGGGGCGAAGGCGGTAAACCACTGCATCCAGCTGATCTCGACGTTGGCGGTCTTGTGTGCTAGCTCCAGGGCGAGCAGGTTGGGCGCGAGGCCGGTCAGGAACATCGAGCTCGTGACGCAGGTGGTGGCCAGCGCGGTCCACATGATGTAGCCGCCGATGCGCCGCGAGGAAGGGTCGTTCGGCTTCGAATCGTAGAGCGATGGCAGGTTCTTGATGATGGGGAAAATCGTCCCACCGCTGCGTGCCGTGTTGGAAGGCGTGAATGGCGCGAGGATCAGGTCGGAGGCCAAGACGGCGTAGCCCAAGGTGAGCGTCTTGCGCCCCATCGCCTTGACGAGGATGAGCGCGATACGCCGGCCCAGGCCGGTCTTCTCGTAGCCCAAGGCGAACATGAACGCGCCAAAAATCAGCCATACCGTGGTGTTCGCGAACCCGGAAAGTCCCCAGCGAACCGCCTCGGCGGGCCAATGCGTGCCGGCCTTCGCCATCTCTTCGGGCGAGAGGTACACGTGGTTCGCGAGCACCACCACCAGGCTCACCCCGATGAGGCCGATCGCCCCGCCCGGCAGTGGCTCGAACATCAGCCCGACGATGACGCCGGCGAAGATGGCGAAATACCACCAGGCGAACTGCGGCAGCCCGGCGGGAGGTGGAATCAAGGCGACAATGATCGCGACAACGATCGGCGCAAACGCCTTCCAAGAAATCTTCATGATCTGTTCCCCTAATGCGCCAGGACCGGGATCTTCCTGATCTTGGCACGCTACTCGGCGGGTCCTCCGGATAGCTGCGTCAGCAAATCAAATCCGTCGCTTCTGGGGTTATTGCGGTTTGCAGGGGATCTCATGGTCTCAGCTTAGGGTCCCGCGCCTGCAGAGTCGTCAGCGAAACGTCTGCGTTCGATAGGATTTCTGTCTCGATCTCTTTGCACCACGGCTGCCGCCGGGCACGGGGTCAGGCCCGAACGCATCGCGGCAGGACATCAAGCCCGATGACTCGCTGTCGAACGCCGGCTACCAATGGCGACGGATCCGCGACGTTTCGCTTAGGACTTCGGCCAGCACAGGGCTTAGCATGGTTTCTTAACAGCGCTTCTTCGCTCGCGGATGCCGAGGACGGCGAAGCAGCGGACCGTCGCGGCATTCAACTGAAACAGTGGAACCCATGGACCGATCCTTGACCGAACTGAATGACATCCGACAACCGACCCGGGCTGCCGCTTGGACCATGAACATAAAAGCCGGCCCAGGATGGTTCTTCGGCGGGCTGATCGTCGTCCTTGCAGGTTGGATCCTGCACAGCTTCGTTGAGGCTCTGCTGGCGGCGTGTGTCACTGCCATCGCAAGCTGGCCGCTCTACATGCGTTTCTCGGCACTTCTGCCGCGCACGGGGCGAAGCACGAGGTCGCTGATCTTCACGTGCGCAATGAGCGTATTCGTTCTGGTACCGATAATGTTCGCCTCCGGCGCACTGCTAACGGAAGCGCACACGCTGCTCGTGGAGATCGCGGCCGCGGACAAGCAGGGAATCGCCGTTCCCGGTGGGCTGGCGAACGCGCCACTGATCGGACCTTGGCTGGTCGCGCGTTGGCAGAGCGAGCTCGGCCACCCTGGAGCTCTTTTCGCTTGGTCGCAGCGGACCGACCCGGCTGCGCTCCTTGGCTGGGCGCAATCACTCGCACAGTTCATGGGACGGCACGTGTTCATCATCGGATTCACGATCCTGATGCTGTTTTTCCTGTATCAGGAAGGTGAATCGCTGGCGCAGGGTTGCAGAGGAATTCTTCGTCACCGCATTGGCGAGCGGGCCGACGGCTATATCGACCTCGCAACGCAGGCCGTGCGCGCGGCGGTGAATAGCATGCTGGTCGTGGGGCTCTTCGACGGATTCGCAACCGGGATCGTGTACGCGATCGCGGCGGTGCCGCACGCCGTCCAGTGGGCGTCGATCACCGGCTTGCTCTCCCTCGTCCCGTTCCTTGGTTATGTGGCCGTCGCCGCATTGACTTTGCAACTGGCGATGACGGGCGCAACCGGGCCGGCGCTGTTCTCATTCGGCATGGGCTGCGGCGTCCTCCTTTGTGGCGACAAGATCGTGCGGCCCATGGTCGCGCGCAACGGAGTTCGATTGGCCTTCGTCTGGATACTGATGGGCTGCTTCGGCGGCTTCGAAGTGCTTGGGCTCGTCGGGGTCGTTATCGGCCCGGTCGTGCTCACTCTCCTGAGGGAACTTTGGCAGCAGAGCGTTCGCGATCTCGCTCGTCGAAACGTCGCAGACCAGGCCGTTAGCGATTGAGCAGAGAGTGCGAAACGCCGATGTGAAGGGCGAAGCGGTCGTTCACCCGTAGTCCGCGTAGCTTTGCCTTGTCGAGCAGCGCGTTCGCTGGGGCGAGAGCGGTTATATCGATCGCTTCCCGATGGAAGCTGAGCGACAAGCAACGATTGACGCTCGCCGCGGATTTGCTTGTGCGCCAATCACTGCCTCGGCACCCGCCAGAACGACCCCGCGATGTGTTCGAGGGGCCGGCCGGGCTCGTTAGGCTGCAGACCGTATCTCAGCATCGCAATGAAGTCGGCGCTTACCCGCGGATTGGAAAGAAAGTACCTGTGGCCGAAGAGATCTGTTGTGTCGCGGACCTCGATGATGTCGACCGCGCGCAACAAGGCGAGCGCTTTGATCTGGTCAGCGCTGAACATCGTCGTGTCAAGCCGCCCGAGTCGGGCGATGCTGCCGGACAGCCAGCTGGACATCGCGAGCGCCTTGTCGCCGGGCGAAACGTAGAAGGTGACCCTGAGGCCAGGTGAAGGGGGAATGACGGCGCCCGAGTCTGCTTTCCCGCCGAACGGCAAGTCAGGGTCGGAGAAGACTTTGAAGATCTTGCTCAGCGCGACGTCGCCATCAAGGTCGGGAGCGACGAGAACAACATTGCCGATGTGAAACTCGCGATCCGGTGAGCTCTGGAGTGCATAGGCTTCGACGCTGAGCTCGGACAGCGCCGATGCGACAGTGTCCGTGCCGCGGCTATGCGCGATGAGGTGGATACGCTCCACGCCCGGCGTTTGGCCGACGATCCGGATCACCTTCAACAGGTCCTCGACCGCGTATTCGGCCGACTCCCGGTCGAACTCGTAGCCGAACAGTGTGCCCCGCCATCCGCCCGCCGGCCATGTGAAGATGCCGCATACGAAGTCCCGTCCCAGGAAGTGGCACATCTCGCCCATCGTCAGCGCGGCCCTCTCGAAGCTGCTGTGGTAGCCGTGCACGAACAGCACGACTTCCTTGCGGCGCGCGATAGCGAGCCGCCTCGCAATCTCGGCTTGCAGCTGCTGCTTCGCCTTTGCGTACGCCTCGACGACGGCGGGTACACGTCTTATGCCATCCGGAGCGACCGCGACTTCATACGGTATGGCCGGAAAGCGACCTAGCTCCGTGGTCGGCCCGAGCTTGAGCTGCAGTGGACTGACGCGTTGCGTCGCGGTGCTTTCCCTAGCCAGCACGTCCCAGGAGATGTCTTCGCCGAACTCGACCATCGTCGATCCGAACGCCATCGAACGCGATCGGGCCGCGGTATACGGCAAGTCATCGGCTTGCTCTGCCGGTGCGCGATCGGTGATGAACAGCAGATCGAGAGACGGCCGGCGACTGTCGATCGACAATTCGGTGAAAAGCGGCCGCGCATTCTCCCCTGTGTAGAGCACCGGGGTCGGCATCAGCGTCGTCGCGCAGCCCGTCAGGACGAATGCGATGGCGCCGATGACAATGGCTGATCGCGCTCCGGGCGAGGACGTCCTTGCCCTGTATCTCGGAGCACGCTTAGACATGGCCACGAAGCAAATCGATCGAGGTTCGGCTCTCCGCCCCGTACTGCGCGCTAGCTTCAGGGGCTCGACCGCGCAGCCCAGCGAGTCGGCCTCGCTTCAGGAATGCCGAGTCGCGGCCGACGATCAGCCGCACGAGATCCTCGAGAACGGGTTCCTCGATCGCGGTGCTCGGGAACTCCAGCGTGACGCGCTCGAGGCGATCGACGTTGACGAGGGCCACGGTCACGATCCCCGTCCGATAGTCGACACGAAACGAGACCCGCGCCGGGATCACGGGCGGGACCGAAAAGATGCATTTGCGCAGCGTCCCTTCGGAATCTTCCATGCGGCGGCTGGTGTATTGCAGTCCGAACGCATCGAGGGTCTTCTCGGCAAACGAGACCCACCCGGGGACCACCTCTATCGACAGAGGCTTGGCTGCGGACACCTCGTAGTAGACGTCGATCGCTTCGAGCACCGGGAAGCCGACGATGCGGCGCTCGTGCTGACCAACCGAACCGTGGGCGAAGCGCGGCGAATCGAAGACGTAGCCATAGCCGAGGTCGAACCGGTGTTCGATCGGGGGCTTCAGGCCGTTGAGATAGGTGATAGCGCGTTCCAACCAGCGAAACGCCGCGCGCAGCCGTGCATCGATCGCCTGGAAGCCCTCGACGTCGCCCTGGTCGTCGGTCGATTCCGGCAGCGCCTCGTATCGAACGCGCAATTCGTCGAGCAGCGAACCAGGGTTGTTCATCTGGCTCTCCCAGCTTCGTTACTTCCTGCTGCGTCGGCGGCCACGGACGCCGGCGGATTCGGCGCAACCGCCCGCTTCGACTTTGAATCGCGCGGCGCAGAGGCAAGGCGGGAAGAGAATCGTCAGCATGGTCGCGACCGCGAGTCCGCTCATCATCCGGCCCCTCATTGCAGGTTCGCGACGATGCGCCCGTCGATCTTGCCATCCTCCATGCGCGCGAAGATGTCGTTGATGTTCTCCAGATTGTCCCAGGAGAAGTGGGCGGAGACGGCTCCGCTGCCGGCGAAGGCCAGCGCCTCTTCCAGATCCTGACGCGTTCCGACGATGGAGCCGCGCACGGTGATGCGCTTAAGAACCATGTTAAAGATCGGCAGCGACATTTTGCCGGGCGGCAGACCGACCAGCGCCATCGTGCCGCGCGACCGCAGCATGTCGAAGGCCTGTTCGAATGCCTTTGGTGACACGGCCGTAACGAGCGCACCGTGGGCGCCACGGGTCAGTTTTTGCATCTCGGCCACGACGTCCGCTGCCTGCGCGTTGAGAACGATCTCGGCACCGAGTGACTTGGCGAGCTCGAGCTTCTCGGGATGCACATCGACGGCGGCGACGTGCATGCCCATCGCCTTGGCGTATTGGACCGCCATGTGGCCGAGGCCGCCGATCCCCGAGATCACTACCCATTCTCCTGGCCTCACCTCGGTCTCCCTGAGGCCCTTGTAGACGGTCACTCCAGCGCACAGGATCGGAGCCGCCGGACCCCATTCAAGATTGCTCGGCAGGCGACCAACATAGGTTGGATCGGCTAGCGCATATTCCGCGAAGCTGCCGTTCACGGAGTAGCCGGTGTTCAACTGGGAGTTGCACAACGTCTCCCACCCGGTCCGGCAGTATGAGCAGTGGCCGCAGGCCGTATGCAGCCACGGTACTCCGACCCGATCGCCCTCCTTGACGCTGCGGACGGCACGGCCGATGGCGACCACCGTTCCCACGCCTTCGTGGCCAGGGATGAAGGGTGGTCTTGGCTTGACGGGCCAATCGCCCTTCGCGGCGTGGAGATCCGTGTGGCAGATCCCGGTCGCCGCGATGCGAACGAGGATTTGGTTCTCGTTTGGCTGCGGAACAGGTACCTCCTCGAGTGCGAGCGGCTTTCCGAGTTCGCGGACGACGGCTGCTTTCATCGTGTTGCTCATCGATTCTCTCCTCTTGTATCGAGCGCCTATCACAGCGCGTTGATCTACAGGCACATGGGTCGTTCCAATTGACCGTTGGCCGCGCTCATCGGTGCTTCATGCTGGGGCGGCGGCCGCCGATGGCAGCGGAGAATTCGGAGCAGGAGCCCGCTCCACCCTGAACCACGCAGCGTAAAGCGCTGGCACGAAGAAGATTGTCAGGAACGTCGCGACTGTGAGGCCGCCCATGATCGCGATCGCCATGGGACCCCAGAACACGCTGCGCGTCAGCGGGATCATGGCGAGCACGGTGGCGGCCGCGGTCAGCGCCACCGGACGAGTCCGGTGCAAGGCCGCGTCAAGCACGGCATTCCAGGGATCGCGGCCCTCGGCCATTTCGGCCTGTACCTGATCGACCAGGATCACCGAGTTGCGCATGATCATCCCGCACAGCGCGGTGATGCCGAGGATCGCGACGAAGCCGAGCGGCGCCTGGAAAATGAGCAGCGCGGCGACGACGCCGATGAATCCGAGCGGCGCCGTCAGGAACACCATGAACATGCGCGAGAAGCTCTGCAGCTGCAGCATCAGGATCGTCAGGATCGTGACGAGCATCACCGGGAAAACCGCCATCAGCGCGCGGTTGGCCTTATCGCTTTCTTCGACGGCGCCGCCGACATCGATGCGATAGCCGAAAGGCAGCTTCGCTTCGATGTCTTTCAGCAACGGCCGAATCTCCTGCGTCACCGACACGCCCTGCTCGCCGTCCTTGACGTCCGCGCGCACGGTGATGGCCATGTCGCGGTTGCGCCGCCACAGCACCGGCTCCTCGAGCTCGTACGTGACGCGCGCCACCTGGGACAACGGCACGACCGTCCCCTCGCGCGTATAAAGATTGACGTCCTTCAGCGTGTCGACATCGAGACGCTCGGACGGCACCGCCCGGGCAACGATGTCGATCAAGTCTTCGTGCTCGCGCAGTTGCGACATCGTTGCGCCGTTCATCACGGTCTGGGTCACGAACGCCACGTCGGCCGGCGCCAGCCCGAGCGCACGTGCTTTGTCCTGGTCGAGGTCGACTTTCAGCGTGCGAACCGGGTCGTTCCAGTCGAGCTGGACATCGCGCACCTTCGGGCTCGAAGCGACGGCGTGTTCGACCTCGCGCGCAATCTCGCGCACCTTCTGGGTGTCCGGACCGACGACGCGGAACTGGACCGGGAAGCCGACCGGCGGGCCGAGCTCGAGGCGCGTGACGCGGATCCACACCTGCGGGAATTCCTCGTTGACGCTCGTCATCAGGCGCGAGCGCACCCGCTCACGCGCCTCCATGTCGCGCGTCATCACGATGAAGACCGCGTAGCCCGGGTTCGGCAGCTCCGGATCGAGCGATAGATAGAAGCGCGGCTGGCCGGCGCCCGTATAAGCCGTGAAGAAGCGGATGTCCTCGTCCTTCGCGAGGACCGACTCCATCTTCTTGACCTGCTCGGTCGTCGCGGCGAACGAGGCGCCTTCCTTCAGTCGCAGCTCGACGACAAGCTCGGGCCGCGAGCTGTTGGGGAAGAACTGTTGCGGCACGAACCTGCTTCCGACAATCGCGACGGCCAGTGCGGCGACGGTGGCGCCGATGACCCACCAGCGCCGCTCGATGGCGAGGTCGATCCACCCGCGTAGCTTGCGGTAGAAGGGCTTGTCGTACGGGTCAGCGCCGTCGTGATGCTTGCCGAAGTCCTTCGGTAGCATGTTGACGGCGAGGTAGGGCGTGATGATCCCCGAGACCACCCACGAAAACAGCACGGCCGTGCCGACGATCCAGAAAATGCCGCCCGCGTACTCGCCAGTGGTCGACCGGGAGAATCCGATAGGCATGAAGGCCGCGACAGTGATCAGCGCGCCGGTCAGCCGCGGCATCGCGGTTGCGGCGTAGGAATAGGCGGCGGCCTTCAGCCGGTCCCACCCCTCTTCCATCTTCACGATCATCATCTCGACCGCGATGATGCCGTCGTCCACAAGGAGGCCGAGCGCAATGATCAGCGACCCGAGCGACACGCGCTCGAGATTCCAGCCCATCGCGAGCATCACGAGCGCGACAACGCCGAGCACGAGCGGCACCGAGAGCCCGACCACGATCCCCGTGCGCCAGCCGAGGCTGATCAGGCAGACCGCCAGCACGATCGTGAGCGCTTCCAGCAGCGAGCGTTCGAACTCCCAAATCGATTCGCTGACGACAGTGGGCTGATCGGCCACGCGTTCGAGTTCGACGCCAAGGGGCAATTCCGCCTGCACGTTGGCGACGGCCTTGTCGATTGCCTTGCCGAGATCGACGATGTTGCCGTCGTTGGTCATCGTGATGCCGAGCATCAGCACCTGCTGCCCGTTGTGGCGCACCGTGTAGGTCGGCGGATCTTCGTATCCGCGCGTGATCGTCGTGAAATCGCCGAGCTTGATCAGCCGGCCGCCGGCGGCGATCGGCACGTTGCGGATATCGTCCACGCTGGCGAACTGCCCGCTCACGCGAACGAGCACGCGGTCGCCGTGCGTGTCGATCTGGCCGCTCGGCAGCAGGCTATTCTGGTTTCTTAGGCTTTCGGCAATCTGCAGCGGCGTAATGCCGAGCGCGGCTAGCCGCTGGTTCGAGAACTCGACGTAGACCTTCTTCGCCTGCTTGCCGTAGATGTCGACCTTCTTCACCATCGGCACCTTGAGCAGGCGGCGCTTGATGTCCTCGGATACGTCGGAAAGCTCCGCGAGGCTGACGCCGTCGCCCTTGACGGCATACAACAGCCCGGTCACGTCGCCGAATTCGTCGTTGAAGATCGGGCCGACCACGCCTTCGGGAAGGTCGAGCTTGATGTCGCTTAACTTCTTGCGCGCCTGGTACCACGCCTCGCGCTGATCCGCGTGCGAGGTGCCGCCGACCACCGTGATCAGCATTCCGCCGTAGCCCTGGCGCGCATAGGTCTTGACCTTCTCGAAGTGATCGAGCTGCTCGAACTTCTTCTCCATCTGGTTGAGCACCTCGTCCTGGATCTGCTGCGCCGTCGCGCCGGGCCAGATCACAATTGCCGTCATTGACGGCACCGAGAAGTTCGGATCCTCGAGCTGACCGAGCTTCGTGAAGCCCAGCACGCCGCCGATGGCGATCGCGAGGATCAGGAAGAGCACGACGGCGCGATGGCCGAGTGCCCATTCGGTGAGGTTGAACGACTTCATCGGGCGGCCTGCTTCGGTTCGACCTTGCGCGCGGCCCCAGGAAGCGCGACTTTCAAGCCCGGCGCCATCTTCTGCACGCCCGCGGTGACGACGAGCTCACCGGCCGGCGGTCCCGACACGAGCACCTCGTCATTGCGATACCCGTGCACCGAGACGTTGATCAGGTCGACGGTTGCGGTCGGTTCGGACCCCGCGGGACGAACCACCCAGACCGCGGGCTGGCCCTTGTTCTGCGTGATCGCCGAGGCGGGGATAGCTGCGGTCGGAGCTTCGCCGACCTGCCGTTC
This sequence comes from uncultured beta proteobacterium, assembly GCA_963711235.1. GTDB lineage: Bacteria > Pseudomonadota > Gammaproteobacteria > Burkholderiales > Casimicrobiaceae > PALSA-1003. The sequence goes on from CAVQDI010000004.1 coordinate 150,718, forward strand.
TACGACGAGCGTGGCGGTCGCGCCCAGCGGTAACGTCCGCGGCGTGACCGGCTTCAGGCGGGCGCGAAAGGTTCGCGTTTGCGCTGCCGCCTGGGGCGACAGTTCCCGCAGCGCGACCTCGAACGTTTGCTCAGGCGCGCTTGCCAGCCACGCCTTGTAACGCGACGTCTTGAATACTGCGAGGTTATCCTCGGGCACGTCGGCCACGATCTCGGGCTCGCCTTCGTTGGCGATCGAGACGATCGCTTGCCCTTCGGCCACGACCTGTCCGGCCTCGAAGCGCACGGCGGTGACGACACCGCTCTGCGACGCGCGCAGCACCGTGTACTTCAGCCGATTGCGTGCAAGCTCAAGCTTCCTCGCCTCGGCCTCCGCCGAGGCAGAAGTCGTCTGCGCACCGGTCTGCGCCTTCTCGTCATCCGACACGCTCACCGAGCCGTCGCTCTTCAACGCGTCGAGCCGGTGCCGGTCCGAGTCCGCTTGCCGCGCCTGCGTCGTGGCGGCGACGAGCTGCTGCTGCGCCGCTTCCTCGGCCAGCCGGTAATCGATGTCGTCGAGCACCGCCAGCACGTCGCCCTCGCGAACTTTCTGGCCGACGTCGACCTTGCGCTGCACGACCTTGCCGCCGACGCGAAATGCCTCGTTGACTTCGTGGCGCGACTGCACCGTGCCGACGTAGCGGTTCGTTTCCTGCGTCTTGTCGTAGCGAATCTCGGCGGTGCGCACCGATCGAAGCGCCTCAGGGGCGGGCTTCGACGAGCAGGCCAAAAGCAACGCCGCGATCGGCACGACCAGAATGGTCAGAATGAGAGATGTTTTCACGACAATTCCTCGTATCGGTCTACGGATTCAAGATTTCGGTGAGCGCGTTGCGCCGGCAGAAGGTTCGGCGACGGGCTCGAACACCTCCCAGCCTCCGCCGAGCGCCTTGTACAGTTGCACGCTGTCGAGCAGTAGTTGCGTCTGCGCCTCATTTGCGGAGACCCGCACAACCAGCTGGACCCGCTGAGCGTCGAGCAACGGCAAGAAATCGGTCTGCCCGCGGTCGTAGAGCGATTGCGCGTGGCTAAGCGCCGCGTCGGCCGAGGCCGCCGCGCTCTGCATCAGTTGTGCCCGGTGCCGTTCGTCGTCGAGCGCGACGAGCGAGTTCTCGACATCCTCGAGCGCGCGCACGATGGCGTCCTCGTAATGGAGGACCGCTTCCTTCTGGCCGCTCTCGGCGATGTCGTTGATGGCCTGCGTGCGTCCCGCGTTGAAAACCGGCATCGCGATCAGCGCGGCGACAGTGCTGAAGCGCGCAGCGCCAAAGGCGATACCGTTCACGTCGAGGCCCTCGCGCCCGAACAGGGCACCAAGAAAGAGCCGCGGGAACCATTCGGCCATCGCCTGCTGCCGCCGCGCATTCGCGGCGTCGAGCTGCGCCTGCGCGGCGAGGAGGTCGGGCCTGCGCTGCAGCAGCGTGGCCGGTTGTCCAGCGCGCGCGAGCGGAACGGCGATGTCGTTTTGCGACACCGCGATGCTCGACGCATTGAACGCCTGGTCGCCGATCAGCACGGCGATGCGATGCCGCGACACGGCTGCTAGGGTTTCGAGCGGTGGAATCGCGGCGCGCGCTCTCGAGGCGTCGGTCTGCGCGCGCTCGACGTCGAACGGCGTGGCGAGCCCGGCGCGTTGTCGAGCGGTGACGAGGCGCAGCGTTTCATCCTGCGCGGCTGATATCGCGCGCACGCTGTCGAGCTGGCGCAGCGCGCCGACGAGCGTGAAGTAGTTGCTCGCTACGTCGGTCACCGCCAACAGACGAACGCCCCTCGCAGTGTCTTCGGCCGCCAGCGTGTCGGCCGCCGCCGCCGCGGCGCCTGCCCGCAGGCGACCGGCGATGTCGATTTCCCAGGAGACGTCGACGCCGCCCTGCGCACCCTTCGTGTCCGCCGCTGACCAAACGAGTTGCTTGACCTCGGAGCTGTAGCCGGTTTGGGCATCGAAGCCGGAGGCGCTCACTCCGATGCTCGGGAACAACCACGAGCGGCTGATTGTCTCGCCGGCCCGTGCGGCGCGCACGCGCTCGGCTGCGATTTTAACGTCGCGGTTTTCGCGCGCCGCGCGGCGGACGAGGTCCGACAGCACCGGGTCGCCGTAGCCATCCCACCAAGCCACCTCCGGCTCGCTGTCGCTTGCCGAAGCGGCCGCAAACCGGCCGGGAATGTCGACCGATGGCTGCATGATAGGTGTTGCACATCCGACCAGCGCGAACGCGAGTAACGCCGCGAGTCGGGCGGCAATATAGCGCGCGGATGTTCGAGCACGAGACGTGCTGCACTCGCTTGCGCTAATGCCGAGACGTCCCGTCGATTTGACCGGTTCGCGGTGGGCGGGCTCGCGCGAGATGCGACGGTAACCCTGTAGCGTCGCCGGCCAAGATGACTCAGTAAGGGGTGCAAGTAGTGGCATTGGTGTGCTGGCGTCGTCCGAACTCGATATGGCGCCAGCGTAGTGGAGGAGGCGCAGAGAGTCGTGAGCGAAGCATCGGTATTCCGTCTGGATTTGGTGAGCATGGCCGTGCGGCAAGGCCGTACGTCACTAGGTCAAGTACTTGCAGTCCATGAGTCGGCTTTGTCGCCAAATGCGATGGCTGGACCCGCAGCCCTCGATATTGGCGAGCTTGGGGACAACTCGATACGGCTAGCGTCCTGGGCGTTTGACACCGATAGGGGATCGAGCGGACTGACGCGAGAAATGCTCGATCGACTCCTCACGCAGGCCCGATGCGCTGCCATCAGTGTCGCGAGAACTCGCGCGCCGTGACTACGCTCGCGCGCGGATCGATTTGAGCTCTACCCGGCAAGCCTCACCGAACGACTTGAGTGGATCGGCGCCTTCCGAAAGGGCGAGGTCGCGCATTTCCTCGAGCGTCAGGTTGCGCGAAAAATATTGCTCCGTAATGTGCCTCAGCAAGCGTTCGGCCTCAGCGAGAACCGGCTGGGAGGCGGAGAGCCGTATGCGGTTGATCAACGCGACGAGGGGCAACAATGGGTCGGGCTTGTCGAGCGTATGCGTGAACGCATCTATGAGAAGCTTTGCGCATTCCGCGATGAATTCGCCGTAGAGCGTTTCGCGCTTGCGCATATCCTCCTGAATCAGCTCGCGCTTGCTAAGCGTCTTCTGGGTGACCCAGGCAGTTGCAACGGCAGCCGAGGCGCCAACCAGCGAGCCGAGCACGCCTGCCATTGCGCTGACAATCGCGCTATCCATTTAGTCGCTCATTCACGCGGGCATTCCGCATTAGGCGGCTGCTGCTCGTGGCGGATCCCCTCGAGGTCGCTAGCAATAGACTCGAGCAGTTCGCGGCCGGACGCGAATTCACATTGCCGGCCGGTTACCAGGTTCTCGAGACGACCGGCAAGCGCACCCGGCTCTGCATCGCCGCGCACCTTCACAACGTATGCGCGGCGGGTCGGGTACTTGGTGTCAGTGTTAAAGGTCATCTCGGCTGTTGTGGCGAGTTCATTGAAGTCAACGAGGCTAAGCTTAGGCGCACGGTGATGCCGGGTTGTCAGCGAAACGTCGCCGATTCGTCGACATTGTGTGGGAGGCACGACAGCACGCCGCCGTATGCCCCGAATGCGCGGCAAATGAGCGTCCGCGACGCATCGTCGGTGACCGCGTCCGCCTCCACGTCGGGAACGACCGCCTCCACCGACTTTAGGCGGCGCAGCTTCGCTGGCGGGTCGCCGCAAGGTCACGTAATCTAATCGGCTTGTCGCACGTTGACACGCCTACAGTGCGCGCGCTGCACGAGCAGGCGTGGGTCTACGCGGACTGCGTCTTGTCGAGCAGCGCTCGCGCTTTCCTCTCTGCGGGTGTGTTGCGCGCTTCGGGAATCTGGTCGATGAGCGCGGCAAGCGCGCGTCGGTCTTTGACCGTTGCACCGTGGCGGTCGCACAGTTCAATCGCCGCCATCAACTCCAGCCATGGTGCCTCCTGCGCTCTAGCCTCCGCGATCCCGCGTCGAAGTGCGGCGTCACCGGCCGCGCGGTCGCCGCGCGCGCGTGCGATGGCAGCCTGCATCACGAACAACTGCGGCAGATATACGCGCTCTCCGAGCGTCTTTGCCAGTTGCAGCGCTTCCTCGAGTTCGTGTTGCGCACCATCCCAGTCGCCGGCAAGCATCAGGGCCTCCGTGGCATACCCCAAGACCTCGCTTGCTCCCGCCAGCATCCCGAGCCGGGTATTGTCTTCGTACGCCTCTCGAATGTGGCGGTAAGCGTCGCGCGGTCGGCCCATACGTGCGTCCGCCCAGCCGCGAAACCACCGGCACGCAGTTTGCCCTTGCGCAACCCCGGATTCGTCGACGAGCGCGCGCATTCCGTCGGCCAGAGCGGCGACGCGCTCCGCGTTGCCGAGTCGAACCTCGAACAGTGCATCGAACCAGAGTGCCACCAGGCGCGTGTTCGGCCAACCCAATAGGCGAGCGCGTGCGTGTGCTCGCTCCAACCGTGCGCGTCCCTGTTCGACGAAACCGGAATGAAGAAGGTGTATGCCGAGTAGGCCCAGCAAAGTGACCTGCGGATCGGCCACGAAGATTTCGACAGGCGCCAGTTCCAGAGGCTCCGCGGCTGCGAGCCCGCGCTCGATCCATGCGCCAGCTGCGCGCGATCGGCCCTGAAGCTGGTCCACCTCTCCATGCACGATGCACCCGGCGACTACAAGCACCGGATCGTTCGTTGCAGACGAGAGCGCCTCAGCTCGGTCGGCCACCGCCAGCGCCTCGGCATATTCTGCCCGCAAACAAAGAACGAACCCGAACCCGTGCAGCAGCCGTCTGCGCATAGGATGTTCGGGGATGCCGGCGAGAAGCGAGTACGCACGCTGAAACGCGCTCTTGGCTTCGGGGCTCATGCCATACACGTGGGTCGCCGACACGCCGCGAAGCGTCGCGAGCGAGATCTCCAGCGCGTCGCGTTCGCCGCCCTCCGGCACCTGGCCAAGAAGGGTCAACCCATGATCGGTGTGGTTCATGCACTCGCGCGGGCTGAGGCGCGCGAGCGCCGCTTCGGCAGCCTCAACGTAGTAACGCAGCGCGGCCATCGGCTCGTGGCCAAGCTCGAAGTGCATGGCGAGTTCCGCCACGGTGACCGGTGCGCCGGTCGCGCGTTCGCTTTCGAGCGTGGTGCCCACTTTGCGGTGGAGCTGCGACCGAGCCAACGGGTTCGTGCGCTCGTAAAGCACCTGGCGAAAGAGCGCGTGCCTGAATGAATACGGTAACTCTAGGGCATTGGTACTCCCCTCGGCACGCGGGGCGACCAGCCATAACTGCTCGCGCGCAAGATCGTCGCATGTCTGGCCGACCGATGCGGGGTCCCGCTCAAGCGCTCCCGAGATCGTATTGACGCGGAACTCGATGCCGCAAACTGCGGCGGCCGAGAGCACCAAACGCTGATCGCTTGTAAGCTTTGCGATGTAATGATCGATGATCGCCGCAAGATTCTCCGGAACTGCAATTTTTGCGAGCCGCGACCCAGCTGCAGCGTCGTCACCGGCTTGCGCAGCGCGCACAATCACCTCCGTCATCACCGACGAGACGAACAGTGGTAGACCATCGGTGCGCTCGTGCAACGCGCGCACGAACGCTTCGTCGGTGGCGATCGCTGGCGAGCGTTCCGCCACGTAGTCGGCGACCTCGCTTTCGGAGAACGGATCGAGCACGATCTCCTCGCATAAGTCATGCAGGCGCAGCTCGTGCCGTAACGGGTTGAGCGGATGGTCAAGCGCCACGACCTCGGCGAGACGAAAGCTTGCAAGCCACATGAGCCGTGCGCTGCCGCGCCGCCGCGCGATGTAGTCGATGAGCTGGATCGTCGCGCGGTCGCTCCAATGCAGGTCCTCGGTCACCAGCAACAGCGGGCGTCGTTCGGTGTAGCGATCGAGGAACTGGGATATCTCGCGCAGCATGCGATCCGGGCTGACGCCGGCGAGCTCTCGTCGTAGCGCTTCTCGCTCCTCTGTTGTGCTGAGCCACGGCAGCTGCAGCAGCCAGGTCGGCGCCACGGCGCGCAGCAACGACGGTACCTCGCCGTCGCTGCGGCACAGCTCCTCCAGCGCTTCTAGAACAGGAAGATAGGGTTCGCCCGTGCCGTAGTGCTCGACGCATTGGCCGCGGGCACATGCGACGTCGCCGAGGCTCGCAGTGAACTGCTCGATGAGCGTCGTCTTGCCGATACCCGGCTCGCCGGCAATCCAAACAACCGCGCGTTTGCCGCCGCACGCGATGTTCCAGGCGCGGCGCAGCCGTGAGAGCGGTTCGGCGCGACCGATGAAGTAGGGCGCGTGTACGGTGGCGAGTCCCGGAGCGTTTGGTTGGACGCCTGGCGCAGCGGGGATCGCACTGGGCGCGGCAATGAAGCGATACCCGCGCCGCGACACCGTCTCGATGAAACGCGGTTTGCGGGCGTCGTCGTCGAGCGCCGTCCGGAGTTCGCTGATGGCGGTTCTCAACACCGAGTCGGTGACGAACTGGTGGCCCCAGACGTCATCGAGCAAAGCGTTCGTGGTGAGCAGGGACCCAGGTTGCCGCACGAGCGCGCACAGGACGGCGAATGGCGTCGGCGCGAGGGCGACAGCCGCTCCGTCGCGCAACAAGCGTGCATTCGCCTCGTCAAGCTCGAATCGGTCGAAGCGCACTCGTACCGGATTCGAACCGGTCGAGGATCGGGCGTGGTCGGTGCGTTTAGACATTTTGAGACGAACGGATTCCTAGACTGTCACGCGACGACAGTGGCCCCAAATTCCCCTTGTATGCCGGCGGCATGCCTTGTTGCGGCGGCACGCCAGCGTAGCGATAGTCTAAGCACAGAATCGCCATGGTAGTGTGGAATCTGGGACTCGGTGCGACGGTGACCAGGCTCAGCCTATTTGTTGCTCTTGAGCGCCGCGATCTCCTTCCGGGCCTGTTCGCGCGCATTGGTCGCGATGAGCGGATAGCGCACGGCAGCGATCGCGCGCAACATCGCGCGCACCTCGAGCAACACTTCCAACTCGAGACCCTCACTCCCGTCTCTTTCTGTCGCCCGCAGCTCGGCGAGCATGGCGCGGACCTCGGCAAGTGTTTCCTGCAGCTCTCGCGCCTGGATGCTGCGCACGAGTAGGTTGCGCACTTACTCCGTAGTGGCCAATCCCCTTTTGCCAGCCTCCGCGGTGAGAAACGCCAGTTGCTCTTTGCCCAGCCGCAGCGTGAGTCGACCCGCCAGATCCGTGGTCCGCGTGCGGTGCCGCGGTTTGAGCGGGGTGGCAGCCACGATTTCCTCCCTCGAATCAGCACGTTACCAGCCACAATACGCTTTTCCGAGTCGGCCTGAAACGAGGGGGGTGGCTGCCGCTACAAATCCTTATGCAACATGGCCTTAAGGCCAGCAACGCGAGTTGCGTAATGTGTGAACTGAACTTCGGGGTTCGGGGCGGAGCCCCGGCAAGTTCCCTAACTCCATGCCGGTGTTACTCACCCCAGTGGCTCGAGCCTGGCCGATCCCTCGTGCGCAGATCCTGTTGCCGGCGAACTCCGTGGCGCTGTCAAGTCCAAATTGCTTCGTTGAGCGCACGTGCTGATGTCCCGGAACGGGTAACGGGGACCTGGCCATCTTGTCCCTTTGCGTATATTATAGCAATATACAACATGGTTGATCCGGCCAAGGTCACTGGGTTCGACTGGGACGACGGAAATGCTCGGAAGAACCAAAAGCATGGGGTCTCAACCGCGGAGACGGAGCAGGTATTTTTCAATGCGCCGTTGCTGCTGCTGACAGACGCGAAACACAGTGAACGGGAATCGCGGTTTCACGCGTTGGGCAAGACGGACCAGGGTCGGCTTCTACACGTAGCCTTCACGTTGCGGGACGCGGGGACGAAGATTCGGGTGATCTCTGCCCGAGACATGCACCGAAAGGAGCGAGTGGTTTATGAGCAAGCAGTCTAAGACTGTGCCGAAATTCGCCAACGAGGCTGAAGAACGCCTGTTCTGGGAAACGCACGATTCGACGGATTATCTGGATTGGAGCAAGGCCCAAAAGGTTGTCTTGCCCAATCTAAAGCCGACCACGAAGACAATCTCCTTGCGCCTGCCCCAGCATCTGCTGGATTCGCTCAAGGCCGCGGCCAACGCGCGTGATGTTCCCTACCAATCACTCATCAAGGTGTGGCTGCAGGAAAAGCTTCGTAGCCACTGAACCACTGAACTGGTTATGGCCCACCAATTTCAACTGCTTACCGACTGGCGGTTGTCGCCTAAGCGGACGTTTTGCGCTGGCACCGCTCAGCGGGTGGAAGCAGCTTCATCGAAGCGCCGCAGTGGCTAATAATAACTGCCCCACACACCGGGAATGTACTTTTAGGGGTATTTCTGGGGGTATCTGCAACGTCAGAGTTCGGTAGATCAAGGCTGCGCGAGGCTTGCCGCGGAAACTGTGGATGCTCTTCTGGCACCATGATAACATTCCAACGAGATCGAAGAACCGGACACTCGGGGAATGACGTGCAGCGGGTCCCGGCCAGTTTCAAGTCAGTAACGGCTCCGCGTGGGAAAGCTGGTCATTTCGAGTAGTCGTAGAGCGGCTTACCCTTATCGACGATGTGTACGGTGAACACCTTGTACGATGTGTCACCGACAACCTTGAAGCCACCGTGCTTTACGTCGCGAAGGTTCAGTACGGTGGTACCCGTTGGCACCACCCGTGGGTCCTTACCTGGTGATTGGAGGGTCGCGCCCTGCAACACATAGGCCGCTTCGACACCATGATGGGAATGAAGCTCGCCGCTCTCGCCGGGTTTGTATTCGACGATCGAGGCGATGACCTCCATTCCAGGGGCGCCGGTAAGGTCCGTGCGTTTCTGTTCTGCGTGGTTCCGACCGACATGTCCAGCTTCGCCAAGACCGATGCGGGACGGGAATTCACGTTGGGCATCCAGGCGCTCAAGCGCATGGCCCAGCCAGACGACATCGGCGCCGCCATTGTTTTTCTCGCTTCCGATGAGGCCCGCTGGATCACCGGCGATACGCTGCGTGTCGATGGCGGCTCGAAGCTCTGAAGTCCATTGAAATCACCCGCTCGATGCGACTGGCGCGTCGGCATTTCGACTCAACATCTTTGGAGATCTTGGCGGTGGTCCCGGCGACGTGTGCAATGCATCGGTATTCGCGCGCCGCCAGGAAAAACATCGGGTCCTCGAAGGCATCCGATGAGAGCGGCCAGCCACGGCCCGTGACGGACCGCCGGACATGGGTCACTTGGTGCTGAAGCCGAAAACGCCGTCCCAGTCAGCACCAGGTGGGCTCGCGCGGAAGTCGGCGATGCGCTCGCGGTAGAGCCGGTACAGCTTCACTGCCGGCGCGACGGAAGCGAGCTCCTGCAGCAGCGCTTCGGCCTCGTCCCAGCGCTGTGCGCGGAAGTGCGCCAGGGCCTGATGGAAGCGGGCGATCTCCGCGAGCATGTCGCCGTCGACCTCACCTTGCGCGCCGATCGGCTCGAAAATCGCGACGCCCTCCTGCTTGCCCTTCACGCGCACCTTGTCCACTTCTCGGTAGACAAAGCCTTGGACCGCTCGCACGACGTTCTCGGAGACGAGGATGCCTACCTCGTATTCCTTGGTGAGACCCTCGAGGCGCGAGGCGAGGTTCACCGCGTCTCCCATCACCGTGTACGAGCGGCGGAACTCAGAGCCCATGTCGCCGACGCTCATCGTGCCGCAATTGATGCCCACGCCAATGCGCAGCGCGGGCCAGCGCTTCTTCGCAAACACCGGGTCCAGCTCACGCAGCGCCTTCTGCATGGCGAGGCCGCATTCAAGCGCGCGTCGTGCGTGCTTTGCATCGCGCACCGGCGCTCCCCAGAAGGCCATGATCTCGTCGCCGATGTACTTGTCGACGGTGCCGCGCTTGTCCTGGATGCAGACTGTCATCTTCGTGAAGTAGGTGTTGATCAGGTCCTTCAGGTCTCGTGGCTTGCGGTTCTCCGAGATCGACGTGAAGTCGCGGATGTCGGCGAAGAGCACGGTCATTTCGAGGCTCTGGCCATGCATCGAATAGCTCTCGGGCTGCTTCGCCATTTCGGCGACGATCTCCTTTGGGACGTAGGTGCCGAATAGGTTCGTCATCAGCTTCCGGTGGCGGGTTTCGGCGAAGAAGCCCCATGCCACGTCGAGGAAGTAGAGCCCAGCCAGCATGACCAGCGGGCCGGCCAGCGGCAGCACCAGGTTGCGCGCCTGCCACGCCCACGCGTTTACGCCGATTACGAGTACGGACACCACGGCTACAACGAGCGTTGCCGCCAGTGCGGAAAGCCGTGGCAGGAGCACCGCGAGCGGAATGCCGACGAGCAGGATCGTGAGCACTGCGATGGCGAGCATCTCCGCCGGCCGCGACTTGATGGCGTTGTCCAGCGCGCCGGAGATGAGGCTGGCGTGGATCTCCACACCCGGGAGGTCCTCCGCCGTGGGCGTGGCGCGGACGTCGGCGAGTCCCCGGGCGGAGGTGCCGACGATGACGATCCGGTCCTTCAGCTCGTCGGCGCCGAGCGTGCCCCGCATCACGTCAGTGGCCGAGACGTAGCGAAAGCCCCCGCGGTAGGGAACGAGCGCGGCCATCATCTCGTCGAGCGGAATGCGCACCGCGTCGCCAACGCGCACGAAGCGGATCCATCCCTGCGGTGGTTCGCCGGGCTCGACGTGTGTCTCGAGGTGGATCGGCGCGTTGCCGAGGTAGATGCGAAGGACGGCCAGCGACATCGCCTCGAAGAAGCCGTCCCCAACCTGTATGAACATGGGCACGCTGCGCACCACACCGTCCGGGTCGAGCGCCGGCAGCAGATGTCCCGCGGCGATCGCGGCCGCCTGCAGCGGCGCAATGTTGCCGCTGTAGCCCGAAGCGCTGAAATGGCCGTACTCCGCGTTCGCGAGAGCGCTCGCCGCGAACGCCGGGCGCGGCAAGACACCCGATCGATCCTTCTTGGGGCTTACCAGGAACCCGAGGACCACCGGGCCTTTCCCGATCTCTTCGGCGAAGCGGCGGTCGTAGTCGAGCGAGGCGCGCGCCCGCTGGAGGAAGGCCTGGAACGGCGCGACGTCGCGCAATTCGCTCCTCGGCGGCCGCTTCGAGAACCGAAATGCCGGAACTCGTGTCCGCCTCGGAAAAGGCAACGTCGAAGCCCACCACGCGGACCTGGTATCGAGCGAAGAGCTGATGCAGCATCAGCGCCAGCTTGTCGCGACCCCAGGGCCAGTGTCCCTCGGCATTGAGACTTCGCTCGTCGATGTCGACGATCACGACGCGTGGGTCGCCCGTTCCGGGCGGGAACAGGCGCACTCTCTCGTCGTAGGCCCAGCGTTCGAGCTGCGTCAGCGCAGGGAGTTCCTTCCAGCCCGCGGCGTCGGCGAGCAGGCAGGCAACCAGCGCCAGTCCGATTCCGACGCGAACGAGGGTACTTAGCGAGAACTTCGGGATCCGGCGGACGGTTTTTGCCACGGGGCGTGCGCTATGCTGTCGGAGGGCGAAGCATAGGCGATGCCGTGCTGCTTGGGGAGTGGCCGAGATAGTCTGCAGGCGCGCAGGTGGCGGCCGAAGGCGCGGCCGGTCAGCTTCCGACCTGCGCACGGGCCAGGTAGCGGCACGGCACTTTGACCAACTCCCGCCAAACGGCCAGAATCACGCCTAACCTTCGCCGGAGTGCATCGATGCCTTGGAATGGAAATCAAGACGATCCGCGGCGCCGCCTTCTGATCAAGGCGCTCGCCGCCGGGTTATTCTCGAGCGCGGTCTGCAGCCGCGAGGCGAGCGCGCAGGTGCTGGGCGCCCGGCCGGCCCCGCTGCCGCCGGGGAAATCGATCTACCGGATCGAAGGTGAGGTGCAGGTCAACGGTCGGCCGGCCACGCCCGACACGCAGATCGCTGCCAGCGCCACCATCGAGACGGGGAAGAACAGCGAGGTCGTCTACGTCGTAGGCGAGAGTGCCTTCCTCCAGCGCAGCGAGAGCCATGTGACGATTGAGACAAAGGAAGCCGATTCGATGATCGTGTCGGGCGCCCAGCTGCTGACGGGGAAGATCCTCTCGGTGTTCCCGAGCGGCAGGCCCGTGCGCATGACGACGAAGAACGCGTCCATCGGAATTCGCGGAACGGGTATCTACATGGAGTCGGATCCGGAGCAGACTTACTTCTGCACTTGTTATGGGACCGCCGACATCGTCGCAGCGACCGATCCGACGAGCCGCGAGACCGTGGTGGCGCGCCATCACGACCGGCCGCTCTACATCCTGGCCGGGGAGCAGGCCGGGCAGAACATCCGCGTGGCACCGTTCATCAATCACACCGACCAGGAGCTGATGTTGATCGAGGCGCTGGTGGGGCGCTCACCGCCGTTCGTGTTCCCGAAGGACAACTACATCGGACCGCGGCGCCCGTATTGATCCCCCGGCAGGCGCTACTGCGGCGCGCCGTTGAGCGCCCAGTTGAGGAAGACATCGTATTTCGCGCGCCCCGGTTGCCCGGGCGCCAGGGTCGTGTCGAAGCCTACGCCAAGGCCCCCGAAGTGATGGAAGCCTGCGGGCTTCCGCAGGAGCGCACTGGCAGCGATCTCGTCGAAATTGATGCGGCTCCTTACCTCGGCATAGAACCAGGCGTCGTCCGTCGCAGTGCCGGCCACGCCATCGCCATCGCGGTCGTAATTGGTGTAATCAATCGGCGGGCGCAGCGCACTGGCGGGATTGTGGCAGCCCTGGCATTCGTTCCCGTCCTGCAGGATCGCCTTGATGTCGGCGAAACGGATGGCGCTCGGCGCCGGGGTCAACGCGTTGTTCACCACCAGCGTCAGCAATTTCGGCGCGCTCTGGGCCGAGTCGTTGCCAACTACGAGACTGAGCACGTACGTCCCGTCGCTCGCAGCATTGAACGTGGGTTGCGCCGTGTTGGCGTCCGTCAGCGTGGCGGGGGGCGCCCCGTTCGGGACCGACACGATCGACCAGGCGTAGGTGTTCGCGTACAGGCTGCCGGTGCCGGATAGGCGGGCGGCGCCCTGCGGGAGCACTCGATCCGGCCCGGGATCAGCGATCGGACGGCCAGGCCGCAGCGGCGTTCCGCTTACGTCGCTTGCCGCAAAGCCTTGGCCGTCGAGGAAATTCGCCAGCGTCTGTTCTCCCGAGGAAGCGTGGAACGTGTCGTAGACAAGCTTCGCCAACGGCATGTTGCCGCGGTTGACGACGGTCGCATAAATTCGATCCGCATACGACTGGAATTTCTCGTACGTCGTGAAATCGAGGTCCGACTGCTTCCCCGTTCCGCGCATCATGTGACACACGCGGCACGCGGGCGCAATCACCGTCGTGTAGAGCGGGGCCTGTCCAGCCGTCGTCCACGAAGCCGGCACGTTGCCGTCCGCGTAAGCCGGGTTGGGCAGGCCGTCGCCTCCGTAGGACGCCTTGACGAGCGCGGCGGCAGTGCCCTGCCACTCGTCTGAGCCCGCCGGGCGACGGCAGGCGTCTTCCGCAAACGTCGACGGCGCGGCCAGCGGGTACGAACACAGGACCATCCGGTTCATCGTTTTGAGGGAGGCCTCTTGCTCCGCCCGCGTGTAACCAGGCGTCGTGGAGAACTGGAAACCGTCGACCTCGAACGGCGGCAGCTGCCCCAGTGTGTCGCCGCGGGTCCGCGATACGGCGTTCTGCAGCAGGTTGAAGAGCGGCTGGCCTGCGGTGTCGGGCGGCGTCAGTGCATCGGCCCTGCCGCCGTGGCAAATGATGCAAGGCCCGGGCATCGCCTTGTCGCCAAGGCCATCGACGTCCGCCATGGTTTCGCGCACGCCGGTCACGACGTTGAAGTTGAAGAATTTTGCGAAGCTGCTCCCGCCCGCCGGACCGGGGCTGAACTCGATACCGGCGAGGTATACCAGCGAGTTCGGGTCGCGCACGATCGCGGCCTCGAGGTTGATCGGGGAAAAGCCGTATGCCGCGCCCGTCTGTACCAGGTAGTTCTCGACCCAGAAGGCAAGTGTGCCGTCGGGGTTCTGCCGCGCTGTCATCCGCCGCCCGAAGCCCAGGTCGCGCGAATTGCCGTAGACGGCGGTGACCTGCGTGCCAGTCCCCGTGTCGAAGCCGTTGGCCGTCTTCCACTTGGCAAAGGTGTCCTTCGTGTTGTTTGGATCGATGGCGGCGTAGTAGGCCTGCGCGTAGGCAGGCGTGTCGGTTTGCAGGGAGCCGTCCGGCTGCACCTGTGGGTTGGGAAACAGCAGGAAGGCATTCGGCTGGCCCGGCACCGGGACGGGGTTGGTTCCGGGGTGAATGTCGCCCGGGCTCCCGCCGCCGCCGCACGAGGCCAGCAGCAGCACCGCGGCGGCCGCGGCGAGCCAGGCAAGAAGGCGGGTGAATGCCATGGTTTGAACCGTCTAGAAGACCGTGAGTAGAAACAGGGAGTACTGATTGTCGACGTAGCGCAGCGAACCCTGCACCGGGAAGTCTGGCTGCTCGGTCGGCGTTCCCTGCGCGCGTCGCCATGAGATGTCGATCGAAGTTCGCGGGCCCAGCGGCAGGTTGTAGCCGACGGTGCCCACCCACGTACGGGCGTCGTAGCGGTAGGCGAAGAGTTGTTTGCCGGGAAACGCGTCGTCCAGCACGAAGACCTGCGCCAGGCTCACGTTCACGAATGTGGCGGCGGCCGTCGGACACCGTATTGCCGCGCCGGTATTCGCCGTTGAGATACAGCGTGCCGCTGCGGCCGAGCGAATAGTCGACGTTCAAGCGCGCGGAATAGTAGTGGAGGTCCCACACCTCGCTCTGGGCGTGGCGCTGGTTCCACGCGAGCTCTCCGTAGACGCCGATGCGATCGGTCAGAGCGCCCTGCGCGTTGACGCCGAAAGCAAAATGGCTGCCGTCGCGCAGGTGCGACACGTAGTTGTCCAGCCAGCCGCGCGCGAAGGCTCCGAACGTCACCGCGTCGAAAGCCCCGGATTGGCGGTACTGCAGTTCTGCCTGCAGACCGCCGGACAGGTTTGACAAGCCGTTGTAGGTGAAGAACTTCTCACCGTTGAGCATACCGGTCACGACTACCCGGGTGTTGTCGTTGATGCGCAAGGTACCGCCCGCGCTTGCGTTGAGCCCGAGCAGCTGGTCCGCCAGGATCTCATCGGCGGCGCGGGCCCGGGTGACGTTATCGTCGTACGCGTAGCCGAGGTCGATCTGCACGCGATCCAGGATCGACCACGGGGAGCCGGGCAGGGCGGCCGGGCCCATGCCAGTAGCTTCGGGTCCGGGCACGACCACGGTTCCGGTCGCGGTGTCTTGCGCCGTCGATGCCGTTGGCGTCGCTAGATTGAGCAGCGCGGCCACGATGACTCCAACGAGGCGCCAGCGGACAGGCCCTCGTCGCAGCAAGAGAGGGCACTGCCGGTCGCGCGGATAACGCCGAGAGGCTCCAGACGCGAGCGTTGCCGAGAATGCGGTCGGGACGTTCGAGGAATGTTCGGCGTACATATCCCGCATCCCTTTCAGGACGCAGGTCTGGCCCGATTCCGGATGTTTGGGAATGGCCACCACTCCATCGCGCAACGCTGGAAGGCAGGAGACTTACTTTTACATCAATCGCGAGCGGCCAACAAGCGCCTTCGGTGCGGGCTCCCGGCCGCACCTCCATTTCGCTCACCTCGTTCGCGTGCATTTGTGCTCGCTTGGCGGCGGCCAAGACCTCAGTGCGCCGTTCTTCGCTATTTCAGAAGGTATTCCTGTAGAAACTCGACGGTAGCGTAGAACTGGTAATCCAGGTTCGCCTTCTTTCTGAAGCCGTGCCCTTCGTCTTTGGCCATGACGTACCAGACCGGAGTGCCTTGTTTCTGCAGCGCAGCAACAATCTGATCGCTTTCGCTGACAGGCACACGGGGGTCGTTCTTTCCGGCTACGACCAACATGGGCTTCTTTATTTTGTAGCTGTTGTTCATGGGAGCGATGCGTTCGAGAAATGCGCGCATTTCGGGGTCACGCTCGTCACCGTATTCGACGCGGCGCAAATCGCGGCGATAGCTTTCGGTATGTTCGAGAAAGGTGACCAGATTGGACATGCCGACAACGTCGACGGAGCAGCGGATTCGCTCGCTGTAGAACGTGGAGACTGCGAGGGTCATATGGCCGCCGTAGCTACCTCCGGTCACCGCGATTCGATTACTATCGAGATCTCGGCGGGTTGCGATCCAGTCAAACAGCGAGTTGATGTCCTTGTAGGAATCTTCGCGCAAGAAACCGTTGTCGAGCTTCGTGAAGGTCTTGCCATACCCGGTGGAACCACGCACATTGGGCTCGATGATGGCGATTCCTAACACATTCAAGTAGTAGTTTGCCCGGCCAAGAAAGCCGGGCCGGGACTGCGATTCCGGACCTCCATGAATAGCAATCAACACGGGGCGTCTGCCGGCAAATGTTGCGGGGGGAGCATAGAGGAAGCCCGAAATCGTCTTTCCGTCGAAACCTTTCCATCGGATCAATTCTGGCTCCCGGAAATCGTCGGTCTTTACGGCGCTCTCGCTCATGGTCCAACGCTCGAGCCCTCCCGAGACTATATCGAGCGAAAAGCAGTCTCCGGGCAGGCTCGCCGACGTAACTTCAAAGGCGAGTTCATGATTGTTGTGGTGCCATATCAGACTTCTTACCCAACCGATGGGCAGCTTCGGTACGGGCATTTCCTCGCGCGTACCAGTGCGCATCAGATGCAGCACGCTAAGTCCATCTTCGTTGGTGAGGAAGGCAATTAACCGACCATCCCAGGAGAGCGCGAATTCATCGACATCCCAAGGCAATGCTCCGGTGAGAGCTGCGGACTGTCGGGTGGCCAAGTCCATGTACATGAGGCGTTTGAGCTCGGAACCCGTGTCTGCCGTGTAATAGATGCCCTTGCCATCCTTACTGAAGCGGAGATTCGAATAGGCGATCTTCTCATCGCCATTGCGGGGCGTGAGTTGGGTCTTATCCCCAGAGGCGGAGTCAAAGAGCCAAAGGTAGGTTTCGTTCACCGAAATATATTCGAGAACAAGAATCTTGGAGTCGTCGGGCGACCAGTCTTGTGGCGCCCAGCCTGCGCCTTTGAGCTGTGCCAGCATGTGATCGGAGCCTGGATCAGCAGGATTGATGACCCACAAGTCCGTGTCCTGCCGTGTGCGACGGGTGGACGTATAGGCCATTCGGTCACCCTGGGTCGACCACGGTCCCACACTGTTTCTGGATTTTCCGTCGGTCAGAAGCGTGATGTCTCCGGAAGCAAAATCGTAGCGGTAGAGTTGGTACCACTCACCGCCGCCGATATCCTCCCGGAACACCATATAGTCACCCCTGGTAGGTTGAAACCTACCGCCATAGACAGGCTCCGCGGAAAACGTGAGTTGTTGCCGTGCTCCGCCAGGCATTTTCACCAAGTGCGCCTGCACGGTGTTGCCGAACCGCGTACCAATCAGCAATTCGCGGTGGAGAGGGTGCCAATCGGTTGGAAATGCCGACCGACTCTCGCCATAACGCTGGGCAGCTTCCGCGAGTGTGACCGGAATGGGCGGCACGCCCTCCGCAACAATCGGCTCGGGGGGAGCGACCGTTGCTGCCTCCTGAGCGGCAACGAGGCCCATCAGCACGAGATTGACAACGAAGCCCGCGAGATATCGGTTCATAAGCCCCTCCTTATAACACCGAGGTGATTCCTTATTGACCGCAGACCATTGGACGCGCAGGCGCATCCGCGTATGTTTCCGCGTTCAGCCATTATGTGCGCAATGACCCGCACTACGGCGAGTGCGGGATCGTCAAGCCCAGAATCCAGCCCTTCAGAGGCTGGAATTACGAGCACCAGCTCCCTGGGCCGACGCAGCAACCGGCATCATCGCGCCGTGGGGCCAACATGATGCGCGACCTCGCCAACGCAATGAAGCTCACCACCAACCTGAAGGACCAGTGGAGCGCGGGTTACTTCGACCTTGTGACACCTTTCTATCAGGGTGTCTACGAGATGAATCACCTACCCATTCCGGCAAGCCTGCAGGCCAACATCGAGTACCGGTTCTACGAATCGGGCCACAGGGTTTATGCCAGGGACTCGGCGCTCAAGATGGTGCACGACAATGTGGCGGCGTTCATTCGCCGAGGCAGCAATCTCGGGCACTTGCCCTGCAGCGGATTGGCGCAGCGCGTGTTCCTCAGTTGTGCGCTGGCTCCGGCGCACCCGCATTGCTCGCGCCGCCGCTTTTTGCCGCTTCATCCGGCGCGAGCTTCAGCGCCGGCGGTTGCTCGAGCGGCCGTTCCTTACCATGCAGGTTCAGCCGGCCAAAAAGCGCGCCGTCAGGCGAGGCGACCGTCGTGCCCCGGTTGCGCAGGTTCGGTGACGCGATGACGATCGCTCCAGGCTGATCGGGCTGAACGGGAGTCGGTTGCGCTTTGCCCTGCGACGAGGGGTCGCTTGGCGCGGCGGCATTGCTCTGCGGCGACGCGCCGGTCGGTGCGGAGGCATTGGCCGGCGACGGTACGCCTGACAGCGGCGCCGCGCCTGCGCAGATGCTCAGCGCGAGGGCGAGCATACCCAGCGGGATTGGTTTGAGAGACATGGCAGCCTCCTGCCGCGTGCGACAGTCGATATGGCTTCGACAGCCCTGCTTGCAGATCATTCCGCAGCCCAAGACCGCACGCTGATGGGTGGCATGTGCGAAGGTGCCGGTCAATGCCGCCCAATGCTAGAACGCAAAGTACGGGCCCGTTCCGCCAGGGGTGCTCCGCGTTTCGATCGCCGTGTAGACGTTGCGCCCATAGAAGAATGGCAGCCCCCAGGCGAAGACCGACACGTCCCCAGCCGGCGCGGCGAAGTTGTTGAAGGCATAGAAGTTCGGATTGGCCGCGGACAACTGATCGGCATTGGCGATGCTGAAACTGGCGCTGGCATTATTGTTCGTTCCCTCCAGGTTCGCCGAAAGAGATTGCGGACTTGCCGGGCAGTAGAAGCCCGCCGCCGCGCCCGTGCACAGCGGATAGAGAGCCGTGCTGATATAGAACAGGCTCGAGCCGCTGTCGATGTAGCTCGTGCTGTAGTTCTCGCCGTTGAAGTTCGTGACGATGTTGCCTGTGCTCGGATCGGTTGCCAGGACCTTGGCACTACCCAGTCCGTTGTTCGATTGGGTCCCGATCCCGAAGATGAGCGAGCCGGCGGCAGTTGCGGCACCCGCCGCAGGGATCGAGGCAAGTTCGATGATCGTACCGTTGTTATCGACGCTGAACAGCCCTACCGGGTTGGGCAGCTGCTGGGAAACGGCGACCGAGGTCGGGACGCAGCCGGACGCATTGCAGCCGTAGTACCAGCCGGGAATGGCGGCTTGGGCGCAGCCGTCGCCACAATCCTGCAGGAACACGCCGATGCCCAGCAGACCGTTGGCGCCGAAGGTCTCCACCGTGTTCTCGGGGGGGCCGGAGCTCGAGCAGCTGGTCGGAATCGACGGGAACGCCGGATCGCCGATGATCTGCACCGGCATGGATTTCGCCTGTTCGCCGGCGATGTGCATGTCGGCGAGCCTCACCGGTCCCCAGCTGAAGCCGTCGACAAACTGCATGCACTCGACCAGCGGGTCGCCGTTTGCATCGACCTGCTGCGGCAGCGAGAGTGCAGGCGACAGCGCCGACGACAACAGACGCAAGCCGGACGACCCCGTATCGACCTGGATGTTGTCGATGGTCTGGCAGTTGGTGCTGCTTCCCGGGGCGCAGACGGTGACGCTGACGAAGGGGATGTTGAGTAATGCCTGCCGGCCCCGCGTTGACGCTTAGCGGCTGGACGTTCTGGGCAGCCGGTGCGCTCCCGCTAGCGACCCGGACCGCGGCGAAGGCAGCGTTCTCGCTGCAGCCGCCGGCCGCTGATGGCGCCGCATAGGTTCCTTCGATACCTTGCGCGGTGGCCTGGATGCCATCCATGCTTGCCGCCGTGTTCAGACCGTTGGAACACTGATACGTCGCGCTGGATATCGAGTAGAGCTGGCCATACTGGGTGAGCAGACCGGACAGCGTGCAGTCCAGGCCCGTGCTGTAGCTGAACTCGAAGCTCGCGCTGCCGTTGCCGGGCTGCAGGACCTGAAGGTTGAAATTGTCCTGGTAGCCGCCGGGCGTGCCGCAGCCGGCACCCGAATAGTCCCCGGAACGACCGCCGATGTAGTTGCCGGCAAGGTTGATCGTGGTCAGCGTCTGGCGCTGAATCGACTTGGTCACCGTGGGGCCACCGGTCAGGCTGTAGGTGAGCGTGCCTTGGGTTGCGCTGGAAGGAACGAAGGAGGCCGTGCCGACCAGCGTGTTGACGACATTTCCCGGGACCCATGGCGCGCCGAAGTAGGTACCGACGGTCGAGTAAAGATTACCGGCGAAGTTGCCGTTGGCGTCGCTATAGATGACCGCGGTATACCAGGTCGGCTCGTTGGCGGGTCCGTAGATGAAGAATGTCGCGAAGATGACATTGTCAGCCTGGACCAAATTGACGCCCCAGCCGGATTCGCTCGGTAAATACCAGATATCGGTGTAATCGGTTGCTGCGGCCGGCAATGACATGGCGAGGAACAGCGAGAGTCAGGGCGGCTCGCAACAGTCGCTTCAGCATAGGGATTACTCCGGGTCCGCATTGGGCGCTGACCGCACGCTGCCTGCTTAGGTTCCATCCCAGCATTGGAAACGTCAATCATACCGGTGACGCCGCGTCACGGATCTGCGGCAGGCGAAGCAAGATGTGTCGAAATGTAAGCTGCAGCGGCCGGCCCGATCGCAACGGATCGACTGCACCGGCGTTGCGCGCGGACCCGATCGGCGGCGGACGCTGTTTGTTACCCGGAAGGTGAACGCGATGCCGCGGTTTTCCCGCGGACATCGTTACGGCTTTTTGCAGCCCTGGTTGTACTTGCCCTTGGCGCAGGTGGTCCCGTTGGGGCCTTGGGCTACGCCCATCCCATTCTTCGTGTTCGCGACGCCGCCCCGGCTCGTTTGCGTGGTCGTCACGCCGTTCGCATTCTTTTGCGAAACGGCTGCATTGCCCGTATGGGGGTTGTAGGCGGCTTTTGCCCCGTTGCTGCTTTGCGCAGTCGTCACCCCACCGGGATTTTTTTGCGCCGTGGTAACCGTACCCGTATTCGGGTTGACCGCTACGGCTTTCTGACCATTGCTGCAGACGGTCTTGCCGCGCGCGTTGGTGACGCAATCTGCGGCAAACGCGCTGGAAGCAAAAACCATGAGCGCCAACGTCAAAAGAATCTTCACTTGTATTTCTCCTCGATTGGACCTGCCGTCGTGTGGCCTGCCGTCTGGCCTAGGCACGCCGCGTCAACCCAGCTTCATCTTGAGCGCTTCGGGGCGCAGCGTGTCGTAAAACTCGAACGGCTGGTGGATCCATGGATTGTCCGCCAGGAACTCGATGTAGTAGTCGGGCCTGAAGACCGAGTGTGCCTTGTACCACAACACGGCGGTGCGAAGCTCGACCAGGTGCGTAAAGCGTTGCGGCAGTTCTCGGAACACGGCTTCGAGCGTATGCCCTGAATCGACCATGTCGTCGACGAGCAGCGCCCGCTCGCCCAATCGCGGCGCAGTCATGGTCATGTGCTCGGCGATTACGAGTTGCCCGCGCACCGTGCCGCCCTCCGCGGTATACGAATGGGTCGACAATATGGCCAGCGGCACTTCATAGATTCGCGACAGCACGTCGCCCACGCGCAGGCCGCCGCGGGCGATGCATATGATCTGATTGAAGCGCCAGCCCGAATCGAAGACCTTCAGGGCGAGGCGCTCGATCAGGGCATGATACTGCTCCCAGCTGACGTCGAGATTCATGTGCCGCGGTTCCGGGTCCGCTCGTCTTGGCGGCGGGCTATTGAAACGGATGGTGCACCAGGATCGTCTCGTCGCGCTCGGGTCCGGTCGAGACCATCGCGATGGGCACGCCGGTGAGGGCCTCGATCCGCCGCAGGTACGCGCGGGCGGTGATGGGAAGCGCCTCGAAGCTCTTGACGCCGAACGTGCTCTCCGTCCAGCCGGGGAGCTCCTCGTAGACCGGTTCGCAGGCGGCGACTGCCTCGGCGCCGGTCGGGAGCAGGGCGACCGGCTCCCCGCCGACGCGGTAGGTGGTGCAGATGCGGATCGATTCCAGGCCGTCTAAGACGTCGAGCTTGGTGATGCACAGGCCGTCGACCCCGTTGAGTTGCATCGAGCGTGCGAGCGCCGGGATGTCGAGCCAGCCGCAACGGCGCGGCCGGCCGGTGACCGACCCGAACTCGTTGCCCCGCAGCGCGAGCTGCGCGCCGATGTCGTCGGTGAGTTCGGTCGGGAAGGGCCCCGTGCCCACCCGCGTCGTATACGCTTTGACGATGCCGAGCACGTAGTCGAGCTGCTGCGGGCCGATGCCGGCTCCCGCTGCGGCGGCAGCGGCGACGCAGTTCGACGAGGTCACGTAGGGGTAGGTGCCGTGATCGATATCGAGCAGCGCACCCTGCGCGCCCTCGAACAGCAGCGATTCGCCGGCACGCCGCGCCGCCTGCAACAGCGCCGCCACGTCGGCCACCATCGGTTGCACCGCGGGGGCCAGCGCCAGGGTGGCATCGAGCGTGTGGCGATAGGGAATGGCATCGCGCTGGAAATACCGGGTCAGAACGAAGTTGTGGTATTCGAGCACGCGCTCGAGCTTGGTCGCGAAGCGATCGGGATAGAACAGATCCTGGACGCGCAGCGCGCGGCGCGCGATCTTGTCCTCGTAGGCCGGGCCGATGCCGCGCCCGGTGGTGCCGATGGGTGTGGCGCCGAGCGCCGCCTCGCGCGCCTGATCGAGCGCGACGTGATAGGGCATGACCAGAGGGCACGCGGGCGAGATCGCCAGCCGCGACCGGACCTCGATGCCGGCTCCTTCGAGCTCGGCGATCTCCTGCAGCAGCGCGGTGGGAGAGACCACCACGCCGTTGCCGAGATAGACGCGCACGGAAGGCCGCAGGATGCCCGATGGAATCAGGCGCAGCACGGTCTTCTTGTCGCCGATCACGAGCGTATGGCCGGCATTGTGACCGCCCTGGAAGCGGACCACGCCGTGGGCATGCTCGGTCAGCCAGTCGACGACCTTCCCCTTGCCCTCATCACCCCATTGGGTGCCGATTACGACGACATTCTTGCCCATGCCTGTAGGATCGTTGGTGATCGATGTCGGCGCCGGCGCAACCGCTGTCACGTGGCGCGGCCGACCAGCGCGGCCAACTGGCGCAGGTCGAGCGTGAACCCCGTCGCCGGGCGGGCGCGGCCGAAGGCCTTGCCAATGCCATCGTAGCGCTCGCCGCGGCCGATGGCGCTGCGCTCGCCCGCGGTAAACACCGAAAAGCTTACCCCGCTCTGATAGTGATAGCCGCGCAGGTCGGCGAGATCGATATGCACGGCTTCGACCTTGTCGCGCGCGGTCCGGGCCAGCGTTTCCAGCGCAGCGAGCGCGCCGGCGATCGACGGGGTGTCCGGCAACTGCGCCCGCGCCCGCGAAAGCACTTCCTCCGCCGGGCCGTACAGGGTGGGCAGGAGGACGAACGCGTCGCGCCACGCCGCGGGCAGCTTGGCCGTCAGGTCGGCCACGGCCGGCACGTCCTTGGTGCGCATCGCGGCGAAGAGCTCGCTGTCGCCACCGTTGCCCGCAAGGTGCGAGCCGTTTGCCAGCGCGCGGTACACGCCGACGTGCCCGAGGTCGAGATGCAGCCCCGGCACGGCGGCGGCATCGAGCGCAGACAGCAGCAGGGCGAGCACTTCGACATCGGCCGTGATGCCGGGGTCGCCGTAGAGCTCGGCGCCGATTTGCAGCACTTCGCGCGTCTGCGCCCCGCCGCTTGCCAGCGTGCGCAGCACGCTCCCGGCGTAGCACAACCGCGTCACGCCGGGCTCGTTGAGCAGGTGGGCGTCGATGCGCGCGACCTGCGGCGTCATGTCGGCACGCACACCGAGCAAGCGTCCGGAAAGCGGGTCGACGACCTTGAAGGTCTGCAACTCGAGGTCGTGGCCGGTTCCGGTCAGAAGCGAATCGAGGTGCTCGATCAGCGGCGGCTGCACCATGCGGTAGCCGTGGCCACGGAAATGGTCGAGCAGCGTCCGGCGCAAGTCCTCGATGCGCTGCGCCTCGTCGGGCAGAATGTCGTCGACGTACTCCGGCAACACCCACTTACGCATAGAACACCATCAGGATCACGCCGCCGAGGGCGACCGAAATCAAGCCGATGAAGCGCAGCTGTCCGTCGCTCAGATCGATGAGGCGGCGAAAGGCGTTGCGCCAGACACGCGGAGCGATAAGCGGCAGCAGGCCCTCGAGCACCAGCACGAGCGCGAACGCCGCCAGGAACGTTTCCGGCACCCCGTCTCTCCTTCCGGTTGGTGGCGGTTGCTAGCGCGCGCCGGAATGCGGCACGGCCTTGGCGGCGGCGGACTGCTTCAGATACTGGAAGAATTCGGAGCTCGGATCGAGCACCATCAGGTCGCTCTTGTTCTTGAACGTCGCCTTGTAGGTCTCGAGGCTGCGGTAGAAGGCGTAGAACTCCGGATTCTGGCCGTAGGCGGCGGCGTAGATCGCCGACGCCTTCGCGTCGCCGTCGCCCTTGGTCTTCTGCGCCTGGCGGTAGGCGTCGGCCAGGATCACTTCGCGTTGCCGATCGGCGTCGGCGCGAATCTTCTCCGACTCGGCCGCGCCCTGCGAGCGCAGCTCGTTGGCGACGCGCTTGCGTTCCGATTCCATGCGCTGATAGACCTGCGGCAGGACTTCCTCGGGCAGCTCGACCCGGCGCAGGCGCACGTCGACGATCTCGACGCCGATCTGCTTGGCGTCGGCGTCGGCGCGTTGTCGGGTCGTCGTCATGATCTCATTGCGCTGCGTCGAGATCGCCTCGTGGATCGTGCGCTTGTTGATCTCCTGCGCCAGATTGAAGCGGATCGTTTGCGCCAGCCGCTGTTTCGCCAGCTCCTCGTCGCCGGTCACGCTCTGATAGAACTTGCGCACATCGACGATGCGCCAGTAGGCGATGAAGTCGACGTTGAGCGGCGTCTTTTCCGAGGTCGTGATGCGGTCCGGCCGCGGTGCGTCGAGCGTCAGGATGCGGCGGTCGTAGAACTTGATGTTCTGCACCAGCGGCACCTTGAAGTAGAGACCGGCGGCGGTGTTGGCGTCGATGAACTCGCCCAGCTGGAACTTGATCGCGTACTGCCGCTGGTCGACCGTATAGATCGACTGCGACAGCACCACCAGGATGGCCACGAGCAGGGCGAGGATGGGGATGGCGGATTTCATCGGCTGTCTTTAGCGATCGCGGCCGCGCGCGAGATCGTGCGTCCGGCTCGGGTCGAGCGTGACCGAGGCCTCCGGCGGTGCGGCAACGTGCGGCGCCTCGGTCGCACCGGCCGGCGGAGCCGCCGCCTGCGCCTGCTTGACGAGCTGGTCGAGCGGCAGGTAGAGCAGGTTGTTGTTGCCCTTCTGGTCGATTAGCACCTTGCTCGTGCTGCCGAGAACCGACTGCATCATGTCCAGATACAGGCGCTCGCGGGTGATGGCCGGGGCCTTGGTGTATTCGACCAGAATCTGCTTGAAGCGGCTGGCATTGCCTTCCGCCTCCTGCACCACGCGGGCGTTGTAACCGTCGGCCTCCTGCAGCAGGCGCGAGGCCAGGCCGCGGGCGCGCGGCACGACGTCGTTGGAGTAGGCCTGCCCTTCGTTCTTCTGCCGCTCCAAATCCTGCTTCGCCTTCACCGCGTCGTCGAAGGCGGGACGAACCTGCTCCGGAGGCTGCGCGTCGAGCAGCGATACGCTCTGGATCTGGATGCCGGTGCCATAGCGATCGAGCATTTCCTGCATCAGGCACTCGGCCCTCTTGGCGATTTCGCCGCGGCCTTCGTAGAGCGCGAAGTCCATCTGGCTGCGGCCGATGACTTCGCTGATCGCCGTCGATGCCACCTGCACCAGCACGTCGTCGGGATTCTTGGTGTCGTACACGAAATCCTTGGCATCCTTCAGCCGGTACTGCACGGCGAACAGGGCATCGATGATGTTCTCGTCGTCGGTGACGAGGAGCAACCCGCGGGCGGAGCGGCTGGCGGCCGTGGTGCCGTGGATCTCGACGGTCTTGATCTTGGAAAAGTCGATGACATCGACGGTTTCGATCGGATACGGCAGGTGCCAGCGCGGGCCCGGGTCGGTTGTCTCGGTGTACTTGCCGAAGCGCGCGACCACGCCGCGCCGACCCTCGTCGACGATGTAGAAGCCGCTCGCCAGCCAGACGACGAGGATGAGCGCGATGAGCAGGCCCACGCCGCCGAAGTGGAAAGGAGAAGCGGGGCGCTCCGCCGCCGTCGCCGCCGCCGTCCGGCTCGCGCCGCCCGAACAGCTCGTTCAAGCGCCGGTTGACGTTCTGCCAGATCTCGTCGAGATCGGGCGGCCCGCTGCGGCCGCGCTTACCCCATTGCGGATCGTTAAGGGACATGGCGGATGCCCTGCGGCGGCTTGGGAGTGGCAGGTCGTATCGGGAAATGCCGGATCACGCTCTCGCCGCCCGGTACCGGACTTCCCCTGCGGGGCGCGGAAACCGTTCCGCCAGCGCAGCGTGCAGATCAGGCACGCCGGCGCCGGTAAGCGCGCTCAGACGGACGGCGCAAATCTTACCATATTCGTCGCGTTCGACCCCGGGAGCGAACCCGGCGGCGTCGCATTTGTTGCTGCACCAGGATCCGCGGCAGTTCGGCGGCACCGATTTCGCAGAGCACCGCGTCGACGGCGGCAATCTGCGCGTCACGATTGACATGGCTTGCGTCGACCACATGCAACAGCAGGTCCGCGTCGACCGCTTCCTTGAGCGTGGCGCGGAACGCGGCGACCAGATCGTGCGGCAGATCGCGGATGAAGCCGACCGTGTCGGAGAGCACCATGTCCTGGGCCTCGGCGACCGACAGCCGGCGCAGGGTCGTATCGAGCGTCGCGAAGAGCTGGTTGGCGGCATGGACGCGCGCCCCGGTCAGGCGGTTGAACAGCGTCGATTTGCCGGCGTTGGTATAGCCCACGAGGGCGATGTTGCGCAGCGCCGCGCGCCGTCGCGCCCGGGCCTGGGTTTCGCGCCGGCGCCCGATCTGCTCCAGGCGGCTGTTGAGGAGCTTGACCCGCATCCCGATCAGCCGGCGGTCGGACTCGAGCTGGGTCTCCCCGGGGCCGCGCAAGCCGATGCCCCCCTTCTGCCGCTCCAGGTGGGTCCAGCCGCGCACCAGCCGCGTCGACAGGTGCTTGAGCTGCGCCAGCTCGACCTGCAGCTTGCCCTCGGCGCTCTGCGCGCGTTGCGCGAAGATGTCGAGAATGAGGCTCGCGCGATCGACAATGCGGCACTCGAGCGCGCGCTCGAGATTGCGCTGCTGCACCCCCGACAGGGCGTGATCGAAAATGACCAGGTCGGCATCGCTGCCGAGGCGACGGGCGGCGATCTCGGCCACCTTGCCGCGACCGGCGTAGAGCGCCGCGTCGGGCCGCGCCCGTCGCGCGGTGACGACGTCGGCAATCTCGGCGCCCGCCGCACCGGCGAGCGCCTTGAGCTCCGCCAGGCGCTGCTCCGGCTCGCCGTCGCCAAAATCGAGCGCGACGAGCAGCGCGCGATCGCCGCGGGCGGGACGCTCAAACACCGCGCCTCACCGGCGCATCCGGCCTAGGCAGCTTCGCGCTCGTTGTCGTGCGGCATGGTGATGGCGCGCGCCGGCACCACGGTCGAGATGGCGTGCTTGTACACCATCTGCGTGACCGTATTCTTAAGCAGGACCACATACTGGTCGAACGACTCGATCTGGCCTTGCAGCTTGATGCCGTTGACGAGGTAGATCGAGACCTGAACATGCTCCTTGCGCAGCGTATTCAGGAACGGGTCTTGTAGCATTTGCCCTTTATTGCTCATCGCATACTCCGCTGGGTTTTCTTTGTCGCACCGTTGTCGTTCCGGGCTGCCGCTTTCGGATTCCGCGGCCGTTGCCTAGCGGCCTTTGCGCCGGTGCGTCGCGGCCTCCGCATAGGGATTGGCGCCGGTCTTGAATTGTATCCTAAGCGGCGTTCCCTGCAGTTTGAACGCCTCGCGGAAGAAATGTTCCAGGTAACGGCGGTAGGCGTCCGGAACGCTGGACAGTGCGCTGCCGTGGATGACGATGAGCGGCGGGTTTGCCCCGCCCTGGTGCGCGTAGCGAAGCTTTGGCCGCACGGTGCCCGCCCGGGGGGGCTGCTGGCGCTCGAGCGCCGCCTGCAGGGTCCGGGTGAGCTTCGGCGTGGGCAGGCGCGCCATCGCCGCGGCATAGGCCCGGTCGACCGCCTCGATGAGCGCCCCGATGCCCTTGTCCTTCTGCGCCGAGATCGTGTGCAGCTCGGCAAAGCCGAGGAAGCCCAGCTTGCGCTCAAGCTCACGCATGATCTGCGCCCGGGCGTCGGCATCGGCTGCATCCCATTTGTTGACGGCGACGACCAGCGCACGGCCCGCCTCGAGAATGTGCCCGGCAAGGTGCGCGTCCTGCTCGGAGACGCCCTGCTCGGCGTCGAGCAGCAGCACGACCACGTTCGCATCTTCGATCGCCTGCAGGGTTTTGATGACGGAGAATTTCTCGATGGTCTCGGTCACCTTGCCGCGGCGGCGCACACCGGCGGTGTCGATGAGGGTATAGCTGCGGCCGCCGCGATCGAAATCGAGGTAGATCGAATCGCGCGTCGTCCCGGGCTGGTCGAAGGTGATGACGCGCTCCTCGCCCAGCAGCGTGTTGACCAGCGTCGATTTGCCGACGTTGGGACGGCCGACGATCGCGACCTTGATGCGCTTTTCCTCCGCGGCCGCCGGTTTCGCTTCGCTCGCGGAGTCAGGCGGGCACTGCGGCGAGGGCGAGCTCGACCAGCTCGCGCAGGTTCTCGCCGTGCGCGGAGGAGATCGGCAGCGGCGTGCCGAGCGCCAGTTCGTGGAATTCGGCCGTGGCACGCTCCGGCGCCAAGCCTTCGGACTTGTTCACCGCCAGCAGCACCGGCCGGCCGGCGCGGCGGAGCACGTCGGCGATGGTTATGTCCTCGCCGGTCAAGCCGGCGCGGCCGTCAACCAGGAAGATGATCGCATCGGCCTCGGCGATCGCCGTCTTGGTCTGCGCCGCCATCGCTTGCATGATGCCGTCGCGGGCCTTCGGCTCAAAACCCCCGGTGTCGACGACCAGGTACGGCCGCTCGCCCCAGCGGCCGCGGCCGTAGTGGCGATCCCGGGTGAGGCCCGGGTAATCGGCGACCAGCGCCGCGCGCGACGCGGTCAGGCGGTTGAACAGCGTCGACTTGCCGACGTTGGGGCGGCCGACGAGGACGAGCGTGGGTAGCATCGGTTGCCGCGCACGCGCCCGGCCCTCACTGGGTTGCGGCGCTGATGAGGTTGCCGCCCGCGCTCTGCCATACCATCGTGTCGCCAGCGGCTACCGGCTGCGCCAGGGGAGCCTTGTCGTCGGTCGCGAGACGACCCACCAGGCTGCCGTCATTGCGGTCGAGCAGATGCAGGTAGCCCTCGCCATCGACTACCGCGAGGTAGTCGCCGACCACAGCCGGGCCGCTCGGAGCGCGCGCGGCGAGCTTGTCCTGCTTCCAGACCGAGGCGCCGGTGGTCTTGTCCAGCGCCTGGATGGCGCTTTTATCGTCGGTGAGGTAGAGGTAGCGATTGTCGAGCGCGATGCCACCGAGGCTGCCGAAATCGCGCGACCAGATCAGCGTGCCGCGCAGCGGGTCGAAGCAGGCCAGCCGCCCCTGGTATGCCGCGGCACACACCTCGCGCTCGTCGATGACCGGCAGGCTCGTGATGTCGGCGATGCGCTCGAGCTCGGTCGCGCCCTTCGGCGTGGCGACGTTGCCTTCCCAGGCCACGTTGCCCGTCGCCACGTCCATCGCCAGCAGTTTCCCGCCCGCGGTGCCGGTGAACAGCCCGCCGCGGGTGACGATGCCGCCGGCAAAGCGGCGCACGGTGAGCGGCGGGATGACGCGCTGAACCATCCATTTGCGAGCTGCCGTCCTTCGGCGCCAGGCCGAAAATCTTGCCGTCGATCGACCACACGATCAGCATGGTCTCGGTGGGCATTGGCGGCCCGCTGACTTCGCTCGATACCTTCGCCTGCCAGAGCGGCTTGCCGCTGGTGTCGAACGCGAGCACGTCGCCCTTCTCCGTGCCGACCACGACCAGGTTCGCGTCGGCGCCGACGCCGGCCGACAACGGCATGCCGGCATTGACCCGCCAGCGTTGCGCTCCGGACGCCGGGTCGACGCTCACCAGGGTGCCGTCCTCGCCGGCGGCGTAGACCGCATCGGGGCGCACCGCGGGTGCGAATCCGCCGCCGACCTTGCCGCCGACGGCAACCTGCCAGTTGCGCCGCGGCGTCGCCTTCGCCTGGTATTCGGGCAGCGGCCCGAACTTCGGCCCGTGCCTGAACCAGGAGAACGACGGCGGCGGCACGGTCATCCACGATGGCAGCCAGGTCGACAACGTCGAGCAGGCCGAAAGCGATGCGCTCGCGGCGAGCGCGAAAAGCACCCATTGGCAGCGGGCACGGCTCGCCCGGACGGGCACCGCCAGCGGGGGCGCAAGCCTTCATTTTGCCGGTGCCGCCGGCGCGCCCGGCGGCAGCGGATTCCCCGTCGCGGGTTCGTTGGCGGCCGGCGCCGGCGGCGCGGCGGCGGCGATGGGCAGCGGACCGCCCAGGGCGTCGAGCTTCGCCTGCACGTAGGTGCGGTATCCCAACTTCGGGTCGAGCTTCGACAGCGCAACCTGGTACGCGCCGCGGGCGTCGGGCACTTTGCCGGCGGCGGCCAGCACGTCGCCCTTGAGGTCGGCATAAATGGCGGCGAACGCGTCATCGGTCTTCGCATCCAGGGTCTTGAGCGCCTCGTCGTACTGCTTTTCGTCAAGCAGCACCTGTGCCATGCGGTAGCGCGCGATCGTCTTGAGCTCGTCCTCGCCCGCGTGGTCGATGACCCATTGCAGCTGCGCCTTCGCCGCCGTCTTGTCGCCGGCATCGTAGAGCAGCTTCGCATACAACAGCAGCGCGCGTGGCGCGTAGGCGGTGCCCGCGTAGCGCTCGACGAGCTCGTTCGCCGGGTCCTTCGCCTTGGCGGGGTCGTTGCCGTGCGTGGCCTCGCTCACCGCCTGATAGAGCACGCTCGCCTGCTCGGCCATTCGGGCCTGATACCAGCGCCAGCCCTGTACGCTGATGACGACGAGCGCAAGGGCCACCACGGCGGCGCTGACGTACTTGCCATAGCTCGCCCACCAAGCCTTGAGATCGTCGAGCTGTTCCTGTTCCTCCAGATCGTATACCGCCATCTTCCCTTCCTGTTCAGTGGGCCGCGCGAATCTGCGCGGCAATGTCTTCGGGCGGCAGCGCGATCTGCTCTCCGGGAACGCGCAGCGGCTTGACCGCGACACGATGCGCGGCCGCCTCGTCGTCGCCGACGATGAGCGCCCAGCGCGCGCCGCTCGCGTCGGCCTTCTTGAGCTGGGCCTTGAAATTGCCGCCGCCGGCGTGAACGACGATGGCAAGACCGGCATCGCGCAAGCGCTCGGCCGTGGCGAGCGCGAGGTCGGTCGCCGCCGCACCGACGTGGACGACATAAGCGTCCGGCACCGTTGCGAGCGAAGCGCCGGCTTCGCGCCGGAGGAGCACCAGGCGGTCGACGCCCAGGGCGAATCCGCAGGCCGGCGTGGGCGGACCTCCGAGCTGGGCGAACAGGCCGTCGTAGCGCCCTCCGCCGGCGACCGTTCCCTGCGCACCCAGGCCATCGCTGATCCATTCGAACACGGTGCGGTTGTAGTAGTCGAGGCCGCGCACCAGGCGCGCATTGACCTCGAACGCGATTCCGGCTGCCTCGAGCCGTTGCTGCAGGTCGTTGAAGTGCCGGCGCGACGCCGATTGTTCGTGCAGCAGGTCGTCGAGCCTGGGCGCCGCGGCGATCAACGCCTGCAGTGCCGGATTCTTACTGTCGAGTATGCGCAGCGGATTGGTTTCCAGACGGCGCCTGGAATCCGCATCGAGGTCTTCGACGCGGGTGCGGAAGTAGCGCACCAGCGCCTGCCGGTGCGCCAACCGCTCCGGCGCATCGCCAATGGAGTTTATGTGCAGCGCCATGCCCTTGAGACCCAGCCTCTTCCACAGCCGCGCGAGCATGATGATCTGTTCGGCGTCGACGTCGGGACCGTCGAAGCCGAGCGCCTCGACATCGAACTGGTCGAACTGGCGGTAGCGTCCCTTCTGCGGCCGCTCGTGGCGGAACATCGGTCCGGCGGTCCAGACGCGCTGCGGCCGCTCGTAGGTCAGATGATGCTCGATCGCGGCGCGCACGATGCCTGCGGTTGCCTCCGGGCGCAGGGTGAGGCTCTCGCCGTGATCGTCGAAGGTGTACATCTCCTTCTCGACGATGTCGGTCGCATCGCCGATGCCGCGCACGAACAGCGCCGTCGACTCGACGATCGGCACGCGCAGGTTGCGGTAGCCGTACTGGGCGAAGGTTTCCCGCGCCTGGTCCTCGATGTGCTGCCAGAGCACTGCCTCGTCGGGCAGCACGTCGTTCATGCCGCGGACGGCCTGGATCGTCGGCGCACCCATGCGGCTATGCAATCGCCTTGACGTTGATCGACGCTCTTTCCGGCTTGAGGTGGGGCGCGGGCGGTTCGCCGCCGTAGGTCGCGCGCACGTAATCGGCGATGATCTGCTGGAATTCCTCGGCGATGCGTTCGCCCTTGAGGGTGACGGTCTTCTGCCCATCGACGTAGACCGGGGCGACGGGCACTTCGCGCGTGCCCGGAAGGCTGATTCCGATGTTGGCCATCTTCGATTCGCCCGGACCGTTGACGACGCAGCCCATCACTGCCACGCGCATGGCCTCCACGCCGAGATAGCGCGCGCGCCATTCCGGCATCTGCGCGCGCAGATAGGACTGGATCTTGTCCGCCAGCTCCTGGAAGTACGTGCTCGTGGTCCGGCCGCAGCCGGGGCAGGCGGTCACCAGCGGGGCGAAGGAGCGCAGGCCCATGGTCTGCAGGATTTCCTGCGCCACGACGACTTCGCGCGTGCGGTCACCGCCAGGCTCCGGGGTCAGCGAAACGCGGATCGTGTCGCCGATGCCCGATTGCAGCAACACCGCCATGGCGGCGGTGGAGGCGACGATGCCCTTCGAGCCCATGCCGGCTTCGGTGAGTCCCAGGTGCAGCGGGTAATCGCAGCGCTGCGCAAGCTCGGTGTAGACGGCGATCAGGTCTTGGACGTCGGATACCTTGCATGACAGGACGATGCGGTCGCCCGGCAGACCGAGCTCCTCGGCGCGCTGCGCGCTGCCGATCGCCGACACCACCAGTGCCTCGCGCAACACCTGTGCCGCGGCGCGGGGTTCCGGCAGGCGGGCATTCTCGTCCATCAGCCGGGACAGCAGCTCCTGATCGAGGCTGCCCCAGTTCACGCCAATGCGAATCGGCTTGCCCCACTTCACGGCGTGCTCGATCATGATCGCGAATTGCGCGTCGTGCTTCGAACCCTTGCCGACGTTGCCGGGATTGATGCGGTACTTGGCCAGCGCCTGCGCGCAGTCCGGGTATTCGGTCAACAGCTTGTGGCCGTTGAAATGGAAATCGCCGATGAGCGGCACCGCGCAACCGCGGGCATCGAGTTGCAGCCGGATCGGCGCCACCGCGGCGGCGGCCTCTTCGCTGTTGACGGTGATGCGAACCAGCTCCGATCCGGCTGTGGCGAGCGCCTCGACCTGGGCGACGGTCGCGGCGATGTCGGCCGTATCGGTATTGGTCATTGACTGCACCACGATCGGCGCACCGCCACCGATGGCGATGTCGCCCACGCGTGCGATTCGCGTGCGCTGACGGCTGATTGACGCAGGTCCGGGATCGGCCATGAGAGCGCTTCGTTTCAGGTCAGGCGCAGGCGCGCAACGTTCTGGCGCGTGTAGCGTGACAGGTCGACCGGCGTGCCGCGATAGACGAGCGTTACCTCGTTGGCGTTGCCGATCACGATGTCGAAGGGGGCGCTGCCGCGAAGCGATTGCTCGGAGCCGGCGGCGACCAGGCGCGACAGGAGTACCTGGCCATCGCCATCGCGGATCTCGGTCCACGACGGCCCGTGGTAGCTAAGCTGCAGCTGGGCCGGTGCGGCGGCTGCGGGTGCAGGCGCGGGAGCAGGCGTGGGCGGCGGCGCGGCGGCGGCGCTGGGCGCCGCGGTGGGTTCGCGTTCGGCGCACGGCGGGGCCGTCGCCGCGACCTTCGCGGCGGGGGCGAACGGATTGGCGAGCTCCGTGCGCGTGGTTGCCGCGGGCGCAATCGCGGCCGGCAGGGGAAGGGCGGCATGCTTCGGCTCGCTCGGCGGTGCGAGCGCACCGCGATACCATTCGTAGGTGGCGGCGGCGACGATGCAGGCGATGAGCACGATCGGAATCACCCAGCGCGAGAAGCCGGGCCGCACCCGGCCTGCGCTTGGCAGCTCGGCAATCATCGCGCCGGTCGAGTGCAAGGCGGGCGCCTCGAGCGCGGGGCGCGTGGAGTCGGGCAGCAGGCGCAGCAGGTCGTCGCCATCCAAATTGAGCAGGCGGGCATAATTGCGCACGAAGCCGCGCGCAAAGGTGCGCCCGGGAAGCTGCGCGAAATCCTCTTCTTCCAGCGCCCGCACCTGGCGCGGCGCAAGTTTCAGCTGCTGGGCGACCTGCTCCAGCGACAGGCCCGCGGCCTCGCGCGCGGCCCGCAGCCGCGCGCCGGGACCCGCGGCGCCAGGCGGAGGCTGCGGCGCGTCGTCGACGCGTTCTTCGGTGGCCATCACTCGCAGCGGTCCGTCGCGATCGCCGCGGTCTGCGGCGCTTGCGGATAGCGATTATTCATCTGCGAAATGTACGACAACTCGGCCTGATGGTCGCCGAGCTTGCGTTCGACGCATACGCCCACCCGCAGCGCATCGGGCGGGGGGTTGTTCATCAGCATGACGCCTTTCATCCAGCTGCGCGCTTCATCGTAGCGCTGCGCCTTGTAGGCAAGCTGGGCGAGCCCGAGACTGGCCAGCGGATTGCCGGGCTGGAAGGCGAGCGCGCGACGGAAATAGCTCTCCGCCGCGGCGTCGTCGGGGATCGCCTGGGCGCAGCGGCCGGCGTTGACCATCGCCACCTCGGGCGTGCGGTACAGCGGGTTGCGCACCGCGGCGTCGAATTGCGCCAGCGATTCGCGTTGGCGGTTGTGCGTGCACAGGTACCAGCCCCAGTTGTGCAGCGTCTCCGACTCGTTGGGCGCGAGCTGCAGGGACTGGGCGAAGCTCTGCTCCGCCTTGCGATCGTCTCCCAGGTAGGCGTAGACCAAGCCGGCGATGTTGTACGCCGGCGCATAGGTCGGATCGATCTTCACCGCCGTGTTCACTTCCTCCAGGGCCACCGCCATCTGGCCACGCTCGTAGTAACCCGCGGCCAGTTCACTGTGCAGTTGCGCGCGCCGCTCGGGGGGCGCCTTTTGCGGCGGCGTGGTCGTCACCTGGGGCGGCGGCTCGGGCGCCGGCGGCTTGCTGCTGCAGGCGGCGAGCAGGATCAGGCTTGCGAGCAGGAGCGCGCGGGCGGCGAACGAACCCAGGGTCATGACGACGGCTCCGCTGCGACCGTGGCCTGGCGCACGGGGATGCGCTGCATCCGGCGCCGGGTCTTGTCCTGCACCTGCCCGGCGAGCTGACCGCAGGCGGCGTCGATGTCCGCGCCGCGCGTGGCGCGCACGGTGGCCACCAGGCCTGCCTCCTGCAGAACGTTCTGGAAGGCGGCAATGCGCGCGCGCGGGCTGGTCGAAAACGCCGTGTTCGGAAACGGGTTGAACGGGATCAGGTTGAATTTGCACGGTACCTCGCGCACCAGCAGGGCGAGCTCCTGCGCCTGTTCGGGTGCATCGTTGACCCCGTCGAGCATGACGTATTCGAAGGTGACGAAGTCGCGCGGCGCGCGCTCGATGTAGCGGCGACAAGCGGCAAGGAGTTCGCGCAACGGATACTTGCGATTGATGGGCACCAGCACATCGCGCAGGGCGTCGTTCGGGGCATGCAACGACACGGCGAGGGCCACCGGACATTCCTCGCGCAACCGATCGAGCGCCGGCACAAGGCCCGCGGTCGACAGGGTCACGCGCCGCCGCGACAGGCCGTAGGCGTTGCTGTCGAGCATCAGCCGCAGGGCCCTGACGACGGGGTCAAAATTGGCCAGGGGTTCGCCCATACCCATCATCACCACATTGGTGATCGGATGCCGGCCCTGGTCGACCCAGGGCGGGCTGACCCCGGCGGCGAGCAGCGCCCGGTTGGCGTGCCAGAGCTGGCCGATGATCTCGCCCGTGGACAGGTTGCGGTTGAAGCCCTGCTTGCCGGTGGAGCAGAAGGCGCAGTCCAGCGCGCAGCCGGCCTGGGAGGACACGCACAGCGTGCCGCGATCGGTTTCGGGAATGTACACCGCTTCGATCGCGTTCCCGCCGCCGACGTCGAGCAGCCACTTGCGCGTGCCGTCGCTGGCGGTGGCGTCGCTAAGCACGACCGGGGCGCGGATCTCGGCCTCGCGGCCGAGCGCCTCCCGCGACGGCCTGGCGAGGTCGGTCATCGCATCGACGCGGTCGGCCAGGGCATGGTGCACCCAGCGCAGCACCTGCCGCGACCGGAACGGCTTCTCGCCGCGCGCGGCGAAGAGCGCTGCCAGGGCCGCTTGATCGAAGTCGAGCAGGTTGATCATGTTGGACGAATCAAGGCTTATCCCTCACCGGCTGTGGATCTCCTGCCGCGGAAAGAAAAATTCGATTTCCGTCTCCGCGGTCGCCGGCCCGTCGGAACCGTGGACCGCGTTGGCATCGATGCTCTCGGCAAAGTCGGCGCGGATGGTTCCCGGCGCGGCGTTCTTCGGGTCCGTCGCACCCATCAGGTCACGGTTCTTGGCAATCGCGTTCTCGCCTTCGAGAACCTGGATCATCACCGGCCCGGACGTCATGAATTCCACCAGACTTTTGAAGAAGGGGCGTCCGCGGTGCACCGCATAGAAGCCCTCGGCATCGGGTTGCGCGAGCCAGGTCATCTTCGCCGCCACGACCTTCAGTCCCGCGCGCTCAAAGCGAGTATAGATCGCTCCGATGACGTTTTTTGCCACCGCGTCGGGCTTGATGATCGAAAGGGTCCGTTCCACCGCCATTGGCTTGGGCTCTGAAAGTGATAATTACGAGTAAATTCATGATTATATCACGGCGAAAGGTCTTCCTCCCGGGCTGAAAGGCCCTAGGCCTTTGGAGGCCGCCGCGGGACCCGAAGGGGAGGAAAAACAGGACAGCGCCTGGGCTTTAAGGCGACGGGCCCATCATGCCCATCTTCTGCGGCAGCCAGATCGAAAGCGCCGGCCAATAGGTGACGATGACCAGGAAGATCAGCATGGTGACGAGCCACGGAATGACCGCCTTGGTCAGCTGCGTGATGCCTAGGCGTGAAATGCCCGAGGCCACGTACAGATTGAGCCCGACCGGGGGATGGCAGAGCCCGACCTCCATGTTGACGTCGATCAGGATGCCCAGGTGCACCGGATTGATGCCGAGCGTTATCGCCGCCGGATAAAGAATCGGCGCCATGATGAGAATGACCGAGGACGGGTCCATGAAATTGCCGGCCAGGAGCAACAGCACGTTCGCCAGCAGCAGAAAGCCCACCCAGCCCAGGTTCTTGGCGAGGATCCAGTCCGCCAGGGCGTGCGGAATGTTCTCGTTGGTGAGGATGAACGAGAACAGCGCCGCATTGGTGATGATGTAGAGCAGCATCGCGCTCATGTTGGCCGAGGTCAGCAGCACCTTGCGCAAGTCCTTGAGCGGCAGAGCCTTGTACACGAACACGGACACGAAGAACGCGTACACCGCGGCCATCGCGGCCGCCTCGGTGGCGGTGAAGATCCCCGAGTAGATGCCGCCGATGATGATGACGACGAGCATCAGGCCCCAGACGGACTCCCGGAACGCCTTGAAGCGCGCGCCCCAGCTTTCGCGCGGCATCCGCGGGTAGTTGCGCTTCTTGGCGATATACCAGGTCACGAAGCAGAGCATCGTGGTGAGCAGGATCCCCGGCAGGAGGCCGGCGACAAACAACGCGCCGATCGAGGTGTTGGTGGCGATCGCGTAGATGACCTTGGGGATCGACGGCAGCATCAGGATGCCGAGCGAGCCCGCGACCGTGATTACCGCGGCGCCAAAGTCCATGGGCATGCCGCGCTTGACCATCTCCGGCAGCACGATCGAGCCGATGGCCACGACCGTGGCGACGGAGGAACCGCACACCAGCGCGAACATCGCGCAGGCGACGATGCCTGCGAGCGCCAGTCCCCCATGCCAATGGCCGACCATGGAGGCGGCGAAATTGATCATCCGCCGCGCCACCCCGCCGTGGGTGAGAAAGGTGCCGGCCAGGATGAAGAAGGGGATGGCCATGATCTCGAACCTCTCGATCCCGGTGAACAGCTTCAGGGCCACCGATTCGAGCGGCACCTGGGTCATGGTGAACACAAAGGTCAGCACGGTGAGCCCGAGCGCGATCGAGATCGGCATGCCGGTGAGCATGAGCGCGATGAGCAGGCCGAAGATGATGGCGGAGGTCATCGCTTACGGCTTCTGCTCGGGCGCCGCCGGGTGCAGGTTGTCTTCGACCGCCGTACCCATGGGCAGAATGTCGGCGTCGGAGATTTTCTCCACCCCCGCCACCTGGGTGGGGTCGTGATGCGGCAATTCGCCCGTGCGCCAGAAGTTCCACGCCACCTGCAGAAAGCGGAAGCACATCAGGCCGGAGCCCAAGGGAATGGCCAGGTAGACGATCCACATCGGCAGCTCCATGTCGGGCGAGGTCTGGTCGGTGTGGGAGAGCTGCCAGACGAAGCTGCCGCCGAACGCGGCCACCACGCCGGTGAACAGCGCGCCCGCAGCGAGCCCGAAAAGAATGCACTTGCGGCGCGCACCTTCGGGCAGGTGATTGATCACCACGTCCACGCCGACGTGGATGCCGGTGCGCACGCCGTAGGCGGCACCGAACTTGGCCATCCACACGAACATGTAGATGCAGGCCTCCTGCGCCCACGACAGGTTGAGCGCAAGCAGCCAGTCCTGCACCACGGGAATGGGCAGGCCCGCGGCATAGCGGTGAACGACGGCCACGAAGATGAGCACCGTCGCGCCGCCCATGAGCAGCGCGATGAGCCACTCTTCGAGGTGGTCAAGGAGCTTTAGCATGCGGTAAAGCGTCCCCGGTTGGTCGACCGCCGTCCTGCTGCACAGAAAAAAAGCCGCTGCGGGCCGCAGCGGCGTCGGTTTGCGTCTACTCCGGCCCGCGCATCAGGTGCTGCAACGCTCGGTCAGCGCTCAGGGCTTGAACCCGGTTTCCTTGTAGACCTCCTGCATGATGTCCTTGCCGACGCGGCTTTCCATCTCCCGGTGCACCGGCAAGAGCGCCTTCTTCCAGGCCGCTTTCGCATCGGCGCTGAGCGTCAGGATTTCGGTCTTCCCGGTCGCCTTCACCGCCGCGAGCGCCTTGTCGTTCTCCTCCTTGGCGATGTCGTTGGCGTACTTGGTCGCATCCTTCATCGCGCCTTCGAGGATGGTGCGGATATCCGCCGGCAGGCCATCCCAGAATTTCTTGTTCGCGATCACCGCGTATTCGATGACGCCGTGATTGCTCAGGGTCAGATACTTCTGCACTTCGTTCATCTTCTGGGTATAGAAATTCGACGGTGGATTCTCGGTGCCGTCGACCACGCCGGTCTGCAGCGCCTGATAGACCTCGGAGAAGGCCATCACCTGCGGAATCCCGCCCGAGGGCGCGAATTTGGGCGTCGAGCACCTTCGACGACTGGATGCGCATCTTCAGACCCCTGACGTCGCCGGGAAGCTTGAGCGGCTTGTTGGCGCTGAAGTCCTTGAAGCCGTTGTCCCAATAGGCAAGACCGACGATGCCCTTCGAATCGAGCTTCTGGAACAGGAGTTTCCCCACCGCGCCCTCGGTGACCTTGTGCAGCTCGCCGAAGTCGTCGAAGATGTACGGCAGGTCGAAGACCTCGAATTCGCGCACGCCCATCGGCCCGAACTTGGCCACCGAGGGGGCGAGCATCTGCACCGAGCCAAGCTGCAGGGCATCCATCTCCTCGCCATCCTTGTACAGCGTGCTGTTCGGGTACACCTCGACCTTGACCCGGCCCTTCGTACGCTCTTCGGCCAGCTGCTTGAATTTCTCCGCGCCCTT
The DNA here is from genome assembly GCA_963711235.1 of uncultured beta proteobacterium. Taxonomy (GTDB): domain Bacteria; phylum Pseudomonadota; class Gammaproteobacteria; order Burkholderiales; family Casimicrobiaceae; genus PALSA-1003. The sequence goes on from CAVQDI010000004.1 coordinate 191,005, forward strand.
GCCCTTGGGTGTATCGAGCGCGACCACGTGACTGAATTTGATGATGATGGGCCCTTGGGCGGTCGCGCCGCCGGCAAGAGCAAGCAAGACCGAAGCCGCGAGCGCGACATACAGACGTAGCTTCATTGATTCCTCCACGATTGGCAGACCGGCGCAGACCGCGCTTCTTGGCGAGGCATTTAGCCCCCCGCCGGCGACGTTGTCAATGCGACTGCGCAGCCATAGATTGCGCTGCGCCGGGCAACCGCGTCTTGATCGTGATCAATGCGTCCGCAGTGGCTGCCAGCAGACACACCAACCCGTCTCATCTGGCGCCGCCTGGTAGGCGAGCGCCACGCCGATGCCGGGCACGGCGACGAGTTCGTCGCCGGACCAGACCAGTGGCAGCGCGTCGCGCTCCCACGGCGGCATGTGCGCTTCCTGCAGCAGTTTCTTGACCGCGCGCGCGGGCCGGTTCTCCGCAAGGCGGATGCGCTCGCCGCCGCAGCGCGAGCGCAGGGTGACCGGCGCCTGCGTGAACTTGACTGCGGCGAGCCCGCTGCCGCGTGCGCGCTCGAAGCGCAACACGCCGCCCGGCAGCCGCAGTTCGGCTTCGCCGTCCCAGGCGCGCATGAACGTCGGCGCCCGCGGCGCGTGCACCACCACCCGGCCGCGGTGGCAGCCGATTTCGGCGCCGTCGTGGGCGATGCGTGTGCGCGCGTCGGGGGCGGCGTGTTCGAGTTGCCGCAGCATCTCGGCCAGACGCGCCTCCGACGGCGGCCGCAGGCCCTCGCAGCGGAGAAACCAGCGCAGCAGGTTGCGCGCCCGCGCCGCCGGGAGCGCGCACAGCCGCGCGCGATCCAGGCCGTTTGCGGCGAGGGCGCCGGCGGCGTCGGCGAGGGCCAATGCGTCGCACAGTTCGGCCGCCTCCGCCTGGTGGCGCGCGGCGCGCGTGAGCGTGGCCGGATAACCGGGATAGCGCGCTGCAAGCAGGGGCGCGACCTCGTGACGGAGGAAGTTGCGCGCGTGTCTTAGGTCGGCGTTGCTCTCGTCGTCGATCCAGGCGAGCGCGCGCGCAGCGGCGTAGGCGGCGAGCGTGGCGCGGCTAAGCCCGAGCAGCGGCCGCAGCACGGCGGGGCGACCGGGGCGATGCCGCGCCATGGCGGACAGTCCGTGCGCGCCGGCGCCACGCAGCAGTTGCAAGAGCAGCGTTTCCGCCTGATCGTCGGCATGGTGTGCCAGCGCCACCGCGTCGACGTCGCTGTCGAGAAGGCAGGCGTAGCGTGCGCTGCGCGCAAGCGCTTCGAGGCTTTCTCCACGCCGGCGCTCCAGCCGCAGCCGATGCGTGACGAGCGGCACGCCGCGCCGGGCGCATTGCGCGGCGCAGAACTCTGCCCAGCGCTCGGCGTTGGGCGACAGGCCGTGGTGGACGTGGATGGCCGACAGCAACAGAGGGTGCTGCGCGGCGCGGGTGGCGGCCGCATCGAGCAGCACCATCGAATCGATGCCGCCGGACAGCGCCACGGCGAGGCGCGCACCCGGGGCGAGGTGCTCAGTCAGCGCCGCGGCGATGGCGGCGTCGACGGTGGCGAGCGCGTGGGCGGGATCAACCCGCGGAGATTTCCTTGAACTTGCCATAGCCGAGCACCTTCTCCTCGCGCGCATCGAGCAGCACGTCGAGCGGTTGCTCCTGCACGTGGCGCAACGCCTCGGTCAGGGCCTTCTTCAGCGTTGCCATCAGCGCGACGTGGTCGCGGTGCGCGCCACCGAGCGGCTCGGTGACGACCTTGTCGATGAGGCCCAGGGTCTTCAGGCGCGGCGCGGTGATGCCAAGCGTCTCGGCGGCTTCCTCGGCGTGCTTCGCCGATTTCCACAGGATCGAGGCACAACCCTCCGGCGAGATCACGGAGTAGGTGGCGTACTGCAGCATGAGCGTCACGTCGCCGATGGCGATCGCCAGCGCGCCGCCAGAACCCCCCTCGCCGACGACGGTGACCACGATCGGGGTGCGCAGCCCGGCCATCTCGTAGAGGTTGCGGCCGATCGCCTCCGATTGCCCGCGCTCCTCCGCACCGATGCCCGGAAACGCGCCCGGGGTGTCGACGAAGGTGAACAGCGGCAGCCCGAACTTGGCCGCCAGGCGCATCAGCCGCAGCGACTTGCGATAGCCCTCCGGCCGCGGCATGCCGAAGTTGCGATAAATTTTCTCCTTGGTGTCGCGCCCTTTCTGGTGGCCGATGACCATGCACGGCGCACCGTTGAAGCGCGCCAGGCCGCCCACGATGGCCGCATCGTCGGCGAAGCTCCGGTCGCCATGCAGCTCGTGGAAGTCGGTGAACACGGAGGCGACGATGTCGAGCGTATACGGTCGCTGCGGATGCCGCGCGACTTGCGCCACCTGCCAGGCGGAGAGCTTGCCGTAGATCTCCTTGGTGAGCAGCTGGCTCTTTTTCTGCAGCCGGTCGATCTCGTCGGAAATGTCGACCGCCGAGTCCTCGTGCACGTAACGGAGCTCGTCGATCTTGGCCTGCAGCTCCGCGATCGGCTGCTCGAAGTCGAGAAACGTCTGCTTCATCGATTCCAGGTTTGCGTCTGGCGAGGGCGCGATATTAGCGCAACTTGGCGCCAACGACGACCCGCGACTCCCGGCAGGAGGCGAGGCAGGAGCCGCGGCTCAAGGGGCGAGCAGCATCTCCACGTGCGCGATGCCGTCTTCGATATACGGCGCGGAGACGGTCCGGAATCCGAACTCGGCATAGAAGCACTCGAGCCTTTGCTGCGCGCCGATGCGCAGCGCCTGGCCCGGGTAGAGCCGCGCCGCGCCCGCGATTCCCTCCCGCATCGCCGTGCGGCCAAGACCCGTGCCGCGAAACGATGCGGTGGTCAGCACCCGCCCGATCGATGCCTCCGCATACTTGTGACCCGGGTCGATGAGCCGCAGGTACGCCGCCAGCGTCGGGCCATCGTCCGTGGCAACCCATCCGAGCAGGTGCCAGGCGAAGCGATCGAGGCCGTCGAGATCGAGAAAAGCACAATCCTGCTCGACCACGAAGACCGTGGCGCGCGCTTCGAGCAGGGCGTAGAGCGCCTCGGGTTCCAGCTCGGCAAAGCGCTTCCACTGCCATTCGACCCGCGGCATCGGCGCGATGCTCCCTCAAGGCGACCGTTTGGACCGATCGGCTCGGTACATTACCATGGGGCCTTCGCTGCAACCTTGCGCCGAGTCTGCCATGAGCCCACGCTATCGCATCGCCGCCATTCCCGGCGATGGCATCGGCAAGGAAGTCATGCCCGAGGGCCAACGCGTGCTCGAGGCCGCGGCGCGCCGCTTCGGTTTCGCGCTCGACTGGGATGAGCTGCCGTGGAGCTGCGACTATTACGCCAAGCACGGCCGGATGATGGCGGAGGATTGGTTCGAGCGCCTGCGCGGGCACGCGGCGATGTACTTCGGCGCGGTGGGCTGGCCGGCCTCGGTTCCCGACCACATTTCGCTCTGGGGTTCGCTCATTCAGTGGCGGCGCGGCTTCGACCAGTACGTCAACCTGCGGCCGTGCCGCCTGATGCCGGGGGTACCGAGCCCGCTCGCCAACCGCCGCCCGGGGGATATCGATTTCGTCGTCGTGCGCGAGAACACCGAGGGCGAGTATTCCTCCGTCGGCGGGCGCATGTTCGAGGGCACCGAGCGCGAGGTCGTGTTCCAGGAGTCGGTGTTCACGCGCAAGGGTGTCGATCGGATCCTGCGCTTCGCTTTCGAGCTCGCCCTGCAGCGGCAGGCGAAGCACGTCACCTCGGCGACCAAGTCGAACGGCATCGCGATCACCATGCCGTACTGGGACGAGCGGTTCCGGGCGATGGCGGCGCAGTATCCGGCCATCCGCGCCGACCAGTATCACATCGATATTCTGACCGCGCATTTCGTGCAGCGGCCGCAGCTGTTCGACGTGGTGGTCGGGTCGAACCTGTTCGGCGACATCCTCTCCGATCTCGGGCCTGCGGTGTGCGGCACCATCGGCATCGCGCCGTCGGCCAACATCAATCCCGAGCGCGAGTATCCGTCCATGTTCGAGCCGGTGCACGGTTCGGCCCCCGACATCGCCGGCATGGGAATTGCCAATCCCATCGGCCAGATCTGGTGCGGCGCCATGATGCTCGACCACCTGGGCCATGCTGACGCAGCGGCGGCGGTGATGCGCGGCATCGAGCGCGTGCTCGCCGAGGGCCCGCGCACGCCCGACCTGGGTGGCAAGGCGACGACGGCGGAGCTCGGGCGCGCGGTCGCCGAGGCGATCGCGTAAGTCTTTTGTGGCAAGATAACGGCGGCCAAAAGGAACAGTCGGCCGGCAGGGGAGAGCGCTCACCATGATCATCGGCATTCCACGCGAGACCCGCGCGGGCGAGACGCGTGTTGCCGCCACCCCGGAAACGGTGAAAAAGCTCGTCGCGAGCGGCAAGCACGAAATCGTCGTCGAGGCGGGCGCAGGCACCCCGTCGAGCCTGCCCGACAGCGAGTTCCAGGCTGCGGGCGCACGCATGGGCAGCGCCGAGGAGGCCTTCGGCGCGGATATCGTGCTCAAGGTCCGAGGGCCTACGCAGGCCGAACTGCCGCGGCTCAAGCGCGGCGCGATGCTCATCGGTCTGCTCAATCCTTTTGACGCCGCGGCGATGGCCTCGGTTGCGGCAACCGGCGTATCCGGTTACGCGCTGGAGTGGCTGCCGCGCATTTCGCGCGCGCAGTCGATGGACGTGCTGTCCTCGCAGGCGAACATCGCCGGCTACAAGGCGGTGATCATCGCCGCGGGCACCTACACCCGCTTCATGCCGATGCTGATGACCGCCGCCGGAACGGTGAAGGCCGCGCGCGTGCTCATCCTGGGCGTGGGGGTTGCGGGCCTGCAGGCGATCGCTACGGCGAAGCGCCTCGGCGCGGTCATCGAGGCCTCCGACGTGCGACCTTCGGTCAAGGACCAGGTCGAGTCGCTGGGCGCGAAGTGGGTCGACGTGCCGTACGCCAACGACGAGGAGCGCCAGATCGCCGAAGGCGTAGGCGGCTACGCCCGGCCGATGCCGCCGGAATGGATGGCGCGCCAGGCCGAAATCATCCACGAGCGCTGCAAGAGCGTCGACATCCTGATCACCACCGCGCTCATTCCGGGGCGGCCGGCACCCAAGCTCATCCGTGAGCGCACCGTCGCGGTGATGAAGCCCGGGGCGGTGATCGTCGATCTCGCCGTCGAGCAGGGCGGCAACGTCGAGGGCTCCGAGCTCGACCAGATCGTGGCCAAGAACGGGGTGAAGATCGTCGGCTTCGGCAACCTGCCCGCGCTGGTGGCGACCGATGCCAGCGGACTCTACGCGCGCAACGTGCTCAATTTCCTGGCGCTGTCGCTCAACGCCAAGAGCGGTGAGTTTGCGCTGCCCAAGGACGACGAGATCATCAAGGCGACGCTGGTGTGCGAGAACGGCGCCGTCGTGCCGCGGAGCTAGCGCGAAGCGTCACAGCCTGCTTCGCGGCGGCCGCATTGCCACAAGGAGAGGTCCATGAGCGCAGGCGTAGAACCGATTGTCTTCTACCTCACCATTTTCGTGCTGGCGGTCTTTGTCGGCTATCACGTGATCTGGAACGTGACCCCCGCGCTGCATACGCCGCTGATGAGCCTGACCAACGCGATCTCCTCCATCATCCTGGTCGGGGCGATGCTCGCGGCGGGGCCGGCGCAGCTCGACTGGGGTGGATGGCTGGGCGTGCTGGCGGTGACGCTGGTCTCGATCAACGTCGTCGGCGGCTTCCTCGTCACCCAGCGCATGCTGCAAATGTTCAAGAAAAAGGAACCGAAGCCGGCGGACAAAGCTTGAGCGACGGACAGACGCCATGAGCGCCAATCAACTCGCACTGTGGTATCTGGTCGCGGCGGTCAGCTTCATCCTCGCGCTCAAGGGGCTGTCCTCGCCCGCGTCGGCGCGGCGCGGCAATCTCTACGGCATGATGGGCATGGCGATCGCCGTTCTGGTCACCCTGGCCGTCATCTTTTCGCACAGCAAGAACGTGCTGCCCATCCTCGGCGGCATGGTGGTCGGGGGTGTCATCGGCGCGATGGTCGCCCGGCGCGTGCAGATGACGCAGATGCCCGAGCTGGTGGCGGCGATGCATTCGCTCGTGGGCCTCGCCGCGGTCTTCATCGCTACTGCCGCCGTGAACAACCCCGAGGCGATGGGATTGCATGCGCCGCTTACCGGACTGCACAAGCTCGAGCTGTTCATCGGCACCTTTATCGGCGCGATCACCTTCTCCGGATCGGTGATCGCATTCGGCAAGCTGTCGGGCAAGATGCGCAGCGCGCCGATCGTGTTCAAGGGCCAGCATTACATCAATCTCGCCATCGGCATCGCCATGATCGGTTTCGGGGTCGGCTTCTTCGTCTCCCCGCCGCACCTCCAATGGGTGCCGTTCATCGTCATGACGCTGCTCGCCTTTCTACTCGGGTTCCTGTTGATCATTCCGATCGGCGGCGCGGACATGCCGGTGGTGATCTCGATGCTCAACAGCTACTCGGGCTGGGCGGCAGCGGGCATCGGCTTTTCGCTCGACAATCCGATGCTCATCATCGCCGGCTCGCTGGTCGGTTCCTCCGGCGCAATCCTGTCCTACATCATGTGCAAGGCGATGAACCGTTCCTTCATCAGCGTGATCCTGGGCGGCTTCGGGGGCGAGACCACCGCGGCCGCCGGCGACGCGCAGGCCAAGAGCGTCAAGAGCGGCAGCCCCGACGACGCCGCCTTCCTCCTCTCCAACGCCGACACGGTCATCATCGTTCCCGGTTACGGCCTGGCCGTGGCGCGCGCCCAGCACGCGGTGAAGGAGCTGGCGGCTAAGCTTAGCGCCAAGGGCGTCACCGTGAAATACGCGATCCACCCGGTCGCCGGGCGCATGCCGGGGCACATGAATGTGCTGCTCGCCGAAGCCGAGGTGCCCTACGACCAGGTGTTCGAAATGGAGGACATCAACGGCGAGTTCGCGCAAGCCGACGTGGCGCTGATCCTTGGCGCCAACGACGTCGTCAACCCGCTGGCCGAGCAGAAGGGGAGCCCCATCTACGGCATGCCCATCATCGAGGCCTACAAGGCGCGCAGCGTCATCGTCAACAAGCGCTCGATGGCCTCCGGCTACGCCGGCCTCGACAATCCGCTCTTCTACATGGACAAGACCATGATGGTCTTCGGCGATGCGAAGAAGGTGGTCGAAGAGCTGGTCAAGGCGGTCGACTAAGGTAACCGTGCATTCGGTCAAGCTTCCCCTCCGTCCGCGCCGACGGGTGAGTTAAGACGCCCGCGAGCCGACCATTCGCGTCGGCTTCGCCATAGCGCTCGCGTATACTCAGGCCCCGTCGCCGCCGTTCAAGCGCGGCCGTGGAGTCAAGCGCGCGTGCCCCTGCCAATCCCCGCGAAGGTCAAGTGAGTCCGATCGTCACCATGAGCCGCATCACGACCCGGCCGGTGTTCTGGGCCGCATTTGCGCTGCTGTCAGCCGTGTCGGCGGTCCTCGCCTGGCGCTACTTCCCGGAGGCGTTGCCGCTCATCAACCTCGACGTGCGCATGTCGCGCGAGCAGGCGCTCGAGGAGGCCGGGGCGATCGCCGAGCGCCTGCATCTTGCCCCGCCCGATGCGCAGCGCGCGGTGATCTTCGCGCACGACGGCCAGACCCAGAACTACGTCGAGCTGGAAGGGGGAGGGAAGAGCGCCTTCACCCGCCTCTTGTCGGGCGAGGTGTACTCACCGTTCACCTGGGAAGTGCGGCTGTTCAAGCCGCGCGAGACCGCGGAAGCGCACGTGCGCTTCAGGCCCGACGGCACGGTCGACGGCTTCAAGCGCTACGTGCCCGAGACCGCGCCGGGGCCGGCGCTCGATGCCGCGGCTGCGCGCTCCATCGCCGAGGCGAGCGCCCACGCCGACTGGGGTGTCGACTTCGACCCGTACAAGCTGCTCGAGCAGTCGCACGTGCAGCGCCCCAACGGTCGCGTCGATCACACCTTTGTCTACGAGCGCAAGGATGTCGTGCTGGGCGAGGCGCACATTCGTCTGCAGCTCAGCGTGAGCGGCGATGCGTTAACCGAGGTCACGCGTTTCGTGCATGTGCCGGAAGCGTTCGGACGCCGCTTCGAGGAGCTGCGCTCGACGAACAACACCATCGCCCGGGTTGCGAGCCTCGCGGCCGGGGTCCTGTACGGCCTGGGCGGCTGCATCATCGGCGTGGTGTGGCTCATGCGGCGGCGCCGGCTGCTGTGGAAACCGGCGCTCGTCGCCGGCGCGGTCGTGGCCGGGTTGAATGCGGCGGCGATGCTCGCCAATTCGCCGCAAGCGTGGTTCAGCTACGACACCGCGCAGTCGACGGCGGTGTTCTGGGGCCAGCAGATCGGCATCGCCGCCTTGATACTCTTTGGCGGCGGGCTCGCGCTCGCGCTGGTGTTCATGGCGGCGGAGAGCCTGTCGCGCAAGGCGTTTCCCCACCAGCCGCAGCTGTGGCGGATCTGGTCGCGCGACGCCGCACCCACCGGGGCCATACTCGGGCGCACGCTCGGCGGCTACCTGTGGGTTCCGGTCGAGCTGGCGCTCATCGCCGGCTTCTACTTCGTCACCAACACCTACTACGGCTGGTGGCAGCCGTCCGAAGCGCTATCCGATCCCAACATTCTCGGCAGCGCCCTGCCGGCACTCGCGCCGATCGGCCAGGCGTTGCAGGCCGGGTTCATGGAGGAATGCCTGTTTCGCGCCGTGCCGCTGTCGCTGGCGGCGATCATCGGCGCGCGCTTCGGCTGCCAGCGCTTGCTCATCGGTGTCACGCTGCTCATCGAAGCGCTGGTGTTCGCCTCCGCGCACGCCAACTACCCTGGCTTCCCGGCCTACTCGCGTCTGGTCGAGCTGTTCGTGCCGGCGCTGATCTGGGGACTCATCTTTCTTCGCTTCGGGCTCCTGCCGACGGTGATTCTGCACGGGCTGTTCGACCTGACGCTGATGTCGCTGCCGGTGTTTCTGGTGCAGGGCCCGGGCGCCAACCTGAATCGCGGGCTGGTCGTCGCCGCCGCTCTTTTTCCGCTCGCCATCGTGCTCTGGCGGCGTGTCTTGGCCGGACGCTGGCTCGCGCTGCCAGGCAATCTTCTCAACGGTGCCTGGCAACCGACTCTCGCCAACGCGGCGCGTGCGGCGCGCGGGCAACGCGCGGGCGCGGGCGTGTGGACGACCCGGGTGCAGCGCGCGCTGCCGTTGCTGGCGCTGGCGGGGTTCGCCCTGTTCGCGTTCAGCGGCAGCTTCAAGAGCGACGCGCCGCTGCTGAAGATCGACCGGGCCCAGGCCGAGGCGATCGCCGACGCGGCCCTGAAGGAACGCGGCGTCACGCTAGGGCCCGAGTGGAAGCGCTTCGCGGCCATTCGCCAGGCCACCGAGGACGGGTCGGCGTGGACATGGAACAAATTCGTCTGGCGTGAGGCGGGAAAGGAAGCGTACCGCAAGCTGGTCGGCAGCTGGCTCGCGCCGCCGCTGTGGGAAGTGCGCTACGCGCGCTTCTCCGGCGCCGACGTTGCCGATCGCGCCGAGGAATGGCGCGTCTCGATTCAGGGCGACGGCAGCGTGCGCACACGTGGAGCATCAGCTGCCGGAGCAGCGTGCGGGTGCCCGCCTCACCGAAGAACAGGCACGGGCACTGGCGCAAAAGGAGATTACGGCGCGGTTCGGGCTCGATCCCGCGGCGCTCAAGGAAGTCGAGGTCAAGCAGGATCCGCATCCGGCGCGCACCGACTGGCAATTCATCTACACCGACCCGCGTGTCGACGTCGGTAAGGGCGGCGAAGCGCGTGCGCTCGTCGATCTCGCCGGCGACGAGGTCGTCGGCTGGGGGCGCTACATCTTCGTTCCCGAGGCCTGGTATCGCGCCGAGCGCGACCGCGCGAGCCGGCTTAGCATCGTGCGCATCGCTGTAGCCCTGGCGTTTGCGCTGCTCGCCATTGCGGCGCTGATCGGCGCGACGCTCGCCTGGACGCGCGATCATTTCGATCGGCGGGCGTTTTTCTGGTCGGCGGGGCTGCTGCTGGGGGCGTCGATTGTGGGCGCGATCAACCAGTGGCCGGCGCTGGCGATGAACCTGAAGACCACGGAGCCGGTGCTAAGCCAGGTGGCGCTCGCCGCCGGCGGCCAGCTCTTCGGCGCGGTGCTCACGGCGCTCGCCGGCAGCATGTTCGTCGGTGTCGCCGCGCTCACCGCGCGCATTCATATCAACGCCGGATTGGATGCCCGGGCGCTGTGGCTGCGCGGCGCGGCACTCGCCCTGGTGGCGATCGGCGTCGACGTCGCGGTCAGTGCCGTCACGCCGGAGAGCGCACCGCTGTGGCCGAAATACGATGTCGAGAACACCTATTTGCCGTGGCTGGCGAGGGCGCTGGCAGCAATCAAATTCCTGCCGCTGATCGGGTTTGCGATTGTCGCGCTGGACTGGCTCAATCGCATAACGGAGGGGTGGACGCGGCGCCGCCTGCTGGCGGCGGCGCTGCTCATGGTGACCAGCGCCGCGATCGCCGCGATCAGCGCCGAGCAGTGGTTCGACATTGCCGCCGCCGGCCTCGTCGTCGGCCTGGTGGCGACGCTGCTCTTCGCCGCCGTGGTGCGCTTCGATCTGCGCGTGATTCCCCCTTTCGTCGCCGTCTACGCCAGCCTCACCATCGTCGCGCAGGCAGTGCAAAAGGCGACGCCCCAGGCCGCGTTCCTGGGCCTGATCGGCGTCGCATCGGCGCTTGCCGTCGGCTGGGCCTCGACCCGTTACCTTCTCGCCGGCGGTCGCGCGGAAGAGCCCTCCGCGCTGCCCACGGGCGAAATCGCCGTCAACCCGGCGCCGGAATAAACGGGCCGGCCGCGAAGCGGCGGCTGCGCGCTACTTGACGGTCACCCACTGGGGAATGACGTTGTTGTTGGCCAGGTGCACCGCGCGGACGTTCGACCGCGTCGCCCAGGGAATCACCTGCCGATGCAGCGGCAGGTTGCAGCAACTCGTCGTGCTGGATCATCAGCGCTTCGTTGATGAGCTGGCGTCGCTTCTCGACGTCGAGCTCGGTCTTGATCTGGTCGATGAGCGCGTCTAGCTTCGCGTTGCGGTAGCCCCCGTAGTTGTAGTCGCCGTCGCCCTTGCCGTTGGCGCCGTGCAGCACCGGCTGCAGGATGAAGATCGGATCGGTGGCGGCGCCGCCCCAGCCGAGCATGTACAGGCTGGTGTCGTGCTTCTCGATCTTGGGGAAGTACGTGGTGCGCGGCATCGCGGTCACGGCGGTCGTGACGCCGATCTGGCTCCACATCGCCGCCAGCGCCTGGCAGATCTTCTCGTCGTTGACGTAGCGATTGTTCGGGCAGTCAAGCGTCACCTCGAAGCCGTTCGGATAGCCGGCCTCGGCGAGCAGCTGCTTCGCCTTCGCCCGGTCGAAGGCAAACCGCTTCTCCGGCGCCACGATCCACGGCAGCGGCGCCGGCAGCATAGCGCCGGTCGGCTGCGACAGCCCGCGCATGGTGGTGCTGCTGATCGTGTCGATGTCGATCGCCTGATAGAGCGCCTGGCGCACGCGCTTGTCCTTGAACGGATTCTTGCCTTTCACGTTGGAGTAGAGCAGCTCGTCGCGCTGCTGATCCATGCCGATGAACACGACCCGATTCTCGACTCCCTCGAGCACCGTGATGGCTTCGTTCTGCTTCAGCCGCGGTACGTCCTGCGGCGGCGGGTCGTTGATGAGATCGATCTCGCCGGAGACGAGCGCCGCCAGCCGCGTCGCATCCGAGACGATCGGCGTGAAGATCACCGTGTCGACATTGCCTTCGAAGCGGCCCTCCTTGATGCCCCACCAGTTCGGGTTCTTGACCAGCACCGTCTTCACGTCGGGCTCGCGCGATTTCAGCATGTACGGGCCGGTGCCATTGGCCTGGTGGGCGGTGATCATGTCCTCCTTCTGGGTGAAGTTCTGCGGCTTGGTCGCGCCGTTCTTCTCGCACCAGGCCTTGCTCATGATGTTGATCGTCGCGATGTGCTCGAGCTCGATCGGATTGGGACCGTTGGTCGTGAATTCGACCGTCAGGTCGTCGATCTTCCTGGGGAATGCCGGCGGCGTTGGCATAGACGCGCAGCTGCGAGGCTTCGGCCCTTGCCCGCTCGTAGCTGAACACGACGTCGTCGGCGGTGAACGGCGTGCCGTCGTGGAACTTGACGCCGGGGCGCAGCTTGAAGCGCCACGTGACCGGATCGATCTGCTGCCAGGACACGGCGAGCTCCGGCACCAGGTTGAGCTGCTTGTCGCGGCCGATCAGGAATTCATAGACGAGCAGGTTGATGTTGTTGGTGAGGCCCTCGTTCTGCGAATACGGATCGGTCGTCTGCGAGTCGCCGCGGTTGGCCCAGCGCAGCGTCGCGGCGTCGGCGCCGCCGCCGGCGAGCGCGGCGAGCAAGGAAACAAGCGCGAGCAGACGCACCATGATCGTATTCCTCTCGGGGTGAACCGTGTTCATGATACCGGCGCGGGGCGCCAGCGGAACCAGGGCGGTGGCGCCGCTGCGCTAGAATGCGCCCGCTCAAGCTCGCCCGATGGCTCCGAACTCCCTCGCCGACCGCCTGCGCGCCGAGCTCGCCGCCGCCATGACGGCCGACCAGGCGCGGCTCGGGCAGCGCATCGACCGCCTGCAACGGCGCGGCGTCGCGCGCGCCGAGGTCGAGGCCGTGGCCCGTGCCGTGGCTGCGTCCTGCGCGCGCGCCAGCGCCCGCGCCGCGGCGATGCCGCGGGTCCGCTACCCGCCCGAACTGCCGATAAGCGAGCGGCGTGACGACATCGCGCAGGCGATCCGCGCGCATCCGGTGGTGATCGTCTGCGGTGCGACCGGTTCCGGCAAGACCACCCAGTTGCCGAAGATCTGCCTGGAGCTGGAGCGCGGCGTGCGCGGCCTGATCGGCCACACCCAGCCGCGCCGCATCGCCGCGCGCAGCGTCGCCGCGCGCCTGGCGCAGGAGCTCGCCGTGCCGCTGGGCAGCGCCGTCGGCTTCAAGGTCCGCTTCACCGATCGCACCGGCCCGGACGCCTACATCAAAGTGATGACCGACGGCATCCTGCTCGCCGAAACGCAGCGCGACCGGCTGCTCGCCGCGTACGACACGATCATCCTCGACGAAGCGCACGAGCGCAGCCTCAACATCGATTTTCTGCTGGGATACCTGAAGCAGCTGCTGCCCCGGCGCCCGGACTTGAAGCTCCTCATCACCTCGGCGACGCTCGATGCCGAGCGCTTCGCCCGGCACTTCGGCAGTGCCGATCGGCCCGCCCCGGTGATCCAGGTCTCGGGGCGCACCTATCCGGTGGAGCTGCGCTACCGGCCTCTGGCCGGTGACGAGGGCGACGACGAGGAGCCGCTCGAGGAGGGGATCGTCGCCGCCACGGAAGACCTGTGGCGCGCCGGCCCGGGCGACATCCTGGTCTTCCTCCCCGGCGAGCGCGAGATCCGCGAAACGGCCGACCTGCTGCGCGGAAGCCTCGCCCGCCGGCCGTATGCAAGCAACGTCGAGGTGCTGCCGCTCTACGCCCGGCTGTCGATCGCCGAACAACAGCGCGTGTTCGCTCCGAGCGGCGGCCGGCGCATCGTGCTCGCGACCAACGTCGCCGAGACGTCGCTCACCGTGCCGGGCATCCACTACGTCATCGATTCGGGCATGGCGCGGGTGCGCCGCTATTCGCTGCGCAACAAGGTGACGCTGTTGCAGATCGAGAAAATCGCGCAGGCGGCCGCGGAGCAGCGGGCCGGTCGCTGCGGCCGGGTCGCGGCGGGCGTGTGCGTGCGGCTCTATAGCGAGGAGGATTTCAAGGCCCGACCGCGCTTCACCGACCCCGAGATCCTGCGCTCGTCCCTGGCAGCGGTCATCCTGCGCATGGCCGCGCTCGACTTGGGCGAGGCGGCGGCGTTTCCGTTTCTCGAGCCGCCCGGCACCCGCGCCATTGCCGACGGCTACCAGTTGCTGCACGAGCTCTCGGCCGTCGACGCGCGGCGCGAACTCTCCCCCCTCGGTCGCGAGCTCGCGCAGCTGCCGGTCGACCCGCGCATCGGGCGCATGATTCTCGCCGCGCGCGACAACGGTTGCCTTGCCGAGGTGCTGGTCATTGCCAGCGCGCTGGCGGTTCCCGATCCGCGCGAACGGCCGCTGGAAAAGCAACAGGCGGCCGATCAGGCGCACCTGCGCTTTCGCGACGAGCGTTCGGATTTCCTCGGCCTGCTTGCGCTGTGGCAGTTCCTGGCCGACGCGCTCGCCGAGGGCCTCAGCCATCGCCGGCTGGTCGAACGCTGCCGCGCGCACTTCGTGTCCTATTTGCGCCTGGTCGAGTGGCGCGATCTGCACCGCGCGCTCTCCGAGCAGGTGCAGGAACTCGGGTGGCGCTGGTCCGACGCATTGCCCGACTCGATCGACGCCGCGCGCTACGCGCTGATTCATCGCGCGCTCCTCGCAGGCCTGCTTGTCGAACGTCGGCAGGAAATCCGACGCCGAGGAACACTACCTGGGCGCGCGCGGCATCAAGTTCTTTCTGCATCCGGGATCGGGGCTGGCGAAAAAGGGACCGCAGTGGGTGCTGGCGGCCGAGCTCACCGAGACGACGCGACTCTATGCCCGCTGTGCGGCGAAGATCGAGCCGGAGTGGGTCGAGGCGGTTGCCGGCGAGCTGGTGGAGAAAACCCACTTCGACCCGCACTGGGACAAGGACCGCGGCGAAGTGGTGGCGAGCGAACGGGTGACGCTGTTCGGACTGCCGCTGGTGCCGCGACGGCGCGTGTCCTATGGCGCGATCGCCCCGGCGGCGGCGCGCGAAGTTTTTCTGCGCGAGGCGCTGGTAGCGGGCGAGCTCGACTCGCCCGCGCCGTTCCTCGCCCACAACCGGGACCTGATCGCAGCGGTGGCGGAGCTCGAACACAAGTCGCGGCGGCAGGACGTGCTGGTCGACGACGAGACGATCTACGCCTTCTACGCCGAGCGCGTTGGCGAAGGAATCAGCACCCGGGTGGCGTTCGATCGCTGGCGGCGCGAAGCCGAAGCCGCCGACCCGCGCCGGCTGTTCCTCACGCGCGAGCTCCTGATGCGCCACGCTGCCGCGGCCGTCACCGCCGAGCAGTTTCCGGAAGCGGTCGACCTGGGCGGCGCGAAGCTGCCGCTCAAGTACCGCTTCGACCCCGGGGATCCCCTGGATGGCTTGACCCTCACCGTGCCGTTGGCGCTCTTGAACCGGCTCGATGCGGCGCGGCTTTCCTGGCTGGTGCCGGGCATGGTGCGCGAAAAAGTTGCCTGGTATCTCAAGGCGCTGCCCAAGGCCTGGCGCAGCCGCTTGCCGCCGCGTGCCCGAGGTCGTCACCGCGTTTGTCGAGCAGCCCCAGGACCCTCGCCCGCTTCGTGCCGCCTTGCGGGCGTTCGTGGCGGGCCGGCTCGGCGCGGCGCTGCCGGCGGAGGTTTGGGCCGGCGCGGTGCCGCCGCCGCACCTGCGCTTCAACCTGCGCGTCGTCGACGCCGCAGGGCGCGAGCTCGCGGCCGGACGCGACCTGGGAGCGCTGCGCGCGCAGCTCGGCGACGCGGCGCAACTCGACTTCGCCGCGGCGGGCCCGGCGCTCGAGCGCAAGGGCATCCGCTCCTGGGATTTCGGCGACCTGCCGGAAACGCTCGCGGTCGAGCGCGACGGTCACCGCCTCAGCGGTTATCCAGCGCTCGTCCGCGACGGCGACGCCGTGGCGCTGAAGCTGCTCGACACGCGCGAGGCGGCCGAGGCCGCGACCCGGGCCGCGGTCATCGCGCTCATGAAGATCCCGCTCAAGGATGCGCTGCGGCGGTGGGAGAAAGGCGGCACCGGTTTCGTCCAGGCCGCGCTCGTGCTCAAGCCCGCGCTGGCGACGGAAGGACTGCTCGCCGACGTGCTCTCGGCGGTGTGCGATCGCGCCTTCCTCGGCGACGATCCGTTGCCGCGTTCGGAGCGCGCCTTCGCCGAGCAGGTGAAGCGGGCCCGGGTCCGGCTGCCGGCGGTCGCCGAGAGCGCCTTTGCGCTCCTCGCGTCCATCGCCGCCGCCTACCACGCGCTGGCGCAGCGGCTCGCCGCGGTGCCGAGCGGCGCGCGGCGGCTTGCCGCCGACGTGGCGGCGCAGCGGGACTTGCTCATCGCGCCCGGGTTCTTCGCCGCCACGCCGTGGAAGGCGCTCGTGCACCTGCCGCGCTACCTGCAGGCGCTCGAGCGCCGCCTGGTCAAGTACCCGGACAACCCGGCTCGCGATGCGAAGCAGGCGCAGGCGGTGGCGGCGCTGTGGGAACGCTACCGCGAGCGCGAGGCGGCGCTGCGCGAGCGCGGCCGCCACGACCCCGGGCTCGATGCCTTCCGCTGGCTGCTCGAGGAACTAAAGGTTTCACTCTTCGCCCAAGAGTTGCGCACGCCGATTCCGGTATCGTACAAACGTCTGGAAAAGGCGTGGAAGGCCATTTCCGGCGGCTAAGCGGGTTTTTTTGGCATTGGCACGCGGAAACCACGCGTGATACAGTAACTTGGCGAAAATGTTTGCCAACTGAGATTAACAGGCAGCGCCCCGGCGGCGAGGGAGCGGCGCCGTTACTGCGGAGGCAAGGGAAGGGGCTCGGCGCAGTGAACCAGACGACCAGCGAACCGGCCACCCGTCGCCCGCTGCCGCGGGAGACGGCGAAGATCCTCGGCGATTGCCGGGATCTGGCTATTCATCGCCTGCTGCTGTCGTTTACCCCGATGCTCGACCGTGTCGGCGAATTGCTCATGGCGCGCGCGGAAAAATCCGACGTGCGCGACGAGCAGGCCCTGTTTCTCGACGCCCGCGCCGCCCTCAAGTCCGAACGCGCGCAACCTGATGGCGGAGTTCGAGCGCAACCTGCGCGTGCTCGTCGACCGGCGGCTCAAGGGCGAGGATGAGAAGGCGAGCTTCTCCGCCGTCGACTCGCCCAAGCTCACCCTCATCGATACCACCGCGATGGACGAATCGGTCCTGACCGGCAACATCATTCGCGTGGTCGAGAACCTGTGTTACGACGAGCTGCTCGACCTCAACCGGGCGGTGGGCTACCTGATCGGCCGGCCCGACCTCGAGACCAAGGCCAATCCGCTGGCGCCGACCACCATCGTCGAAGCCTTCAGCCAGGCCCTGCAGTCGATCAAGGTCGAGCCGCGCATCAAGTTCACGATTCTGAGGGAACTCAACCAGAGTTCGCTCGGCGACATCAACGCCATCTACGCCGATCTCAACCGGCACCTGGAGAATCTGCACGTGGTGCCGCGGTTGCGCTCGTCGGTCGCGCCGCGCGGCGGCGGCGGCAGTGCGGCGGAGCGGGCGGCGAGCGCGGAGGCGAAGCAGCAGCCGCTGCGGCGGCCGAGGCGGCAGCCGAGGACCAGGGGCAGGATCTGATGGCCGTCCTGCAGCGCCTGGCCAGTGCCGGTTTCGGCGTGCATCGCTTGCGTCAGGGCCCGGGCGGCATGCCGCCCGGCATGCCGCCGGGTGGGATCCAAGTGCCGGCGGCCGGTCCGGCCGCGCCGGGCGTAGCCCAGGCAGGGTATGCGCGCGGCCGGCGACGGTGGCTTCGCCGCCTTCGGCGCCGGCGTATCCTCGGTGATGGGCGCGCCCCCCGCTGACAGCGGCGAGCGGGCGCCGGCGCCGCCTGCCCACCATCGGCCAGTTCGGCGGCCCGCGCATCCTGGTGACCCAGGAGCTCGGCGACGCGCTCTCCAGGCTGCAGCAGGGCGAGACCGGGTTCGACGTCGGCGGCATCCCGGTGCAGTTCGCCGGCGTCCCGCAAGGGATGCACAACGTCCTGCGCGACCTGCAGGACTCGCCCATCGGCGCCAAAGCCAACCAGCTCGAGGCGATGACCATCGAGCTGGTGGCGATGCTGTTCGACTTCGTCTTCGAGACCAAGGATCTGCCCGACAGCATGAAGGTGCTCATCGGCAGGCTGCAGATCCCGGTGCTCAAGGCGGCGATGCTCGACGGCGCGTTCTTTTCCAAGAAGTCGCACCCGTCGCGCCTGTTCGTCAACGCGCTCGCGCGCGCCGGCATCGGCTGGTCGCCGACGATGGGCACCGACGATCCGTTGCACAAGAAGATCGAGGCGCTCGTGCATCGAGTCCTCGACGAGTTCACCGACGACATCTACCTGTTCGACACCCTGCGCAAGGATCTCGAGACGTTCCTCGAAGAGGAGGAAAAAAACGCCGAGGCGAACATCCAGACGTCGGCGGACGAAATCGATCAGCGCGATCGGCAGGAGATTGCGCGCGTGGTGTCGCGCGCGGAAATCGAGCGCCGGCTGGAAACGCATACCGTGCCCAATTTTCTGGGGGCCTTCCTGCGCGAGAAGTGGATCAATACGCTGGTGCACATGCAACTGCAGGGCGGAGAGGAAAGCGAGGCGTGGGGCTCGGCGCTGGCGACGCTCGACGACCTGGTATGGAGCGTGCAGCCGAAGCGCTCGTCGGAGGAGCGCAAGAAGCTCGTGGCGACGCTGCCGAACCTGCTCAAGCGCCTGCACGGCGGCCTGCAGAAAGTCGGCTGGGGAGCCGACGAGCGCGAGCACTTCATGTCCAACCTGGTCGAGGCGCATGCGGCCGCGGTGAAGCCGAGCCTGGCGGCCGAAGCCATGCCCACGACCGCGGTGGCCGCGGCGGCCGCCGCCGCCGCGGAGGTGGCGCACGCCAAGGGCGACGTCGAGACCGCGGCCAAGGCGCGCGCGCTCGCCGAGGCGATGGCCCCCGCGCCGCCGCTGCCGCCCGAGCCCGTGGTCGAGGTCGTGCAGGATCATTTCGCCGACCTGGCGGCGACGCTCGAGCGCGGCATGTGGATCGAATTCGAAGGCGAGGACGGGCAACTCGCGTTCGCGAAGCTGGCGTGGGTGAGCCCGCTGCGCGGGACGTATTTGTTCACCAACCGGCAGGGCCAGAAGGCGGTGTCGCTCACCGCCGACGAGCTCGCCGATCGCTTCCGCAGCGATCGCGCCCGACTGGTGGAAGCCGAGCCGCTCATCGATCGCGCGTTTGTCAGCATGATGGCGTCGCTCGAAGAGAAATTCGGCGAGCACACCACCTAGCGACGGGCGCGACCCGTCGATGCACGTCGCCGGCAAATGGTTCGAGGAGGTCGCAGTGGGCGACCGCTTCAGCAGCCGCATGACCATCACCGAGACCCATCTGGTCCTCGGCGCCGGCCTGATCGGCGACTTCAACCCGCATCACGTCGACGAGGAATACGCCAGGCAGTCGCGCTTCGGCAGCCGCATTCTGCACGGCGTGCTCACCAGCGCGATCATGGGCGCGCCGGTGGGCATGCATTTCTGCGGCACGGCGATGGCCTACCTCGAGCACGCGGCCCGCTTCAAGGCGCCGGTGCGCGCGGGCGACACGCTGACCACGGTATGGACGGTCAGCGCCAAGCATGCCAAACCGCAGCAGCATGCCGGGGTGGTCGTGGTCAACGGCGAATGCCACAACCAGCATGGCGAGCTTGTCGCCGAGGGCGACGGCAAGATGCTCGTGCACATGCGACCGTAGCCTAAGGCCGCGGCGCCGATCAAAGGCGCGCGCGTCTAGCGCGGCGCGAGCGCGGCGGCGATTTCGGCGACGAGTTCCGGTCCCTTGTAGATCAGTCCGGTGTAGATCTGCACCAGCGTCGCCCCGGCCGCGATCTTCTCCTGCGCGTCGGCGCCCGACAGGATGCCGCCTACGCCGATGATCGGCAGCGCGCCGCCGAGCTCTGCGGCGAGCGCGCGGACGACCGCCGTCGCCTTGTCCCTCAAGGGGCGGCCGGACAGGCCGCCCGCCTCCCCGGCATGGTCGAGACCCGCCACGCCAGTCCGATCGAGGGTGGTGTTGGTCGCGATGACAGCGTCGCAACGCTGCGCGACCAGCACCCGCGCGATGCTGCCGGATAGCGTCGGGCGAGAGGTCTGGCGCGAGCTTGACCGCCAGCGGCGTGTACTTGCCGTGGCGTTGGGCCAGCTCGGCCTGTTCGGCCTTGAGCGCGGCGAGCAGCGCACTGAGCGCGGTGTCTTCCTGCAGCTCGCGCAAGCCCGCGGTGTTCGGCGAGGAGACGTTGACGCTGACGTAGCTTGCGTGGGCGTACACCGCGCGCAGGCAGGTCAGGTAGTCGTCGACGGCGCGCTCGTTGGGTGTGTCGAAGTTCCGGCCGATGTTAAGGCCGAGTATGCCCCCGCTCTTCGGCCCGAAGCGGGCGCGCGCGACGTTGGCGAGAAAGCGCTCGACGCCATCGTTGTTGAAGCCGAGGCGGTTAATGAGGGCTTCGGCTTGCGCCAGCCGGAACAGGCGTGGCGGCGGATTGCCCGGCTGCGGTCGCGGCGTCACGGTGCCGCATTCGATGAAGCCGAAGCCCAAGCTGGCCAGGCCGTCGATGTGGCGCGCATTCTTGTCCAGTCCCGCGGCGAGACCGATACGATTGGGGAAGCGAAGCCCCATCGCCTCGACCGGCGAAGGCGGCGGGCGCGCAGCGATGCGCTGCGCGATCCCGAGCGATGCCGCGGCATCGAGGCCGGCCAATGCGGCATCGTGCGCGATCTCCGGATCGAGCGCGAAGAGCAGCGGACGGAAGAACGAGTAGAGCATGCTCAGGGCCGAGGGCTTGAAGGCGGCGGGCCCGCCGGGCGCTTGCGGGCCGGAAACGATTTCGACAACGCGCGTGAACCGGGCCCGACGCTTAAGGCGGGCGGATGATACCATTCGCGCCCGTCCACCGAGAGCCCGAACAAGAATGAGCGCAGGCAGCGATCGCCGGGGAGCGCCCGGCGTCTGGCTGGCGCTGCTCTTCGCCGTGGCCGGTGCCGCGCTCGCCGCGCCGGCCGCGGCCGAGGGCGACTACGCCAGGCGCCCCGAGGTGCGCGCGTTCATCGCCGAACTCGCGGCCGACGAAGGCTTCGATGCCGACGCGCTGCGGCGTCTGTTCGCGCAGGCGCGCTACCAACCGAAGGTCATCGCCGCGATATCGCGGCCGGTGGTCTCGCCACCGAAATGGTACGAATACGCCCCGCGATTTCTCGATCCGGCGCGGGTCGATGCGGGGCTCGTCTACTGGCGCGAGCATGCCACGGCGCTCTCCCGCGCCGAAGACGAGCTCGGCGTGCCGCAGGAAGTGATCGTGGCCATTCTCGGCGTCGAGACCTATTACGGCCGCAACCTCGGCAGCTATCCGGTTTTCGATACCCTGACCACGCTCGCCTTCGACTACCCGCGGCGGGCCGAATTCTTCAAGAGCGAGCTCAAGGAATTTCTGCTCTGGACGCGCGAGCAGGGAATCTCGCCGCTCGTTCCGAAGGGATCGTATGCCGGGGCGATCGGTCCGGCGCAATTCATGCCCGGCAGCATTCGCGCCTACGGGCTCGACTTCAACGGCGACGGCGGGATCGATCTGGCAGGCGATGCGGACGATGCCATCGGCAGCGTCGCGCATTACCTGGCGCGCCACGGCTGGGTGCGCGGTCAGCCGGTCATGGAGCCGGCGCGCATCGACGCGAAGGATCCGGAGGCGGGCGTGCTGGGCGCGTTCGACGAGGGCATCACCGACCGGCGCCCGCTCGCCGACTGGGTGCGCGAAGGCGTAACCGGTTTCGCCATTCCCGGCGATCTTGCGCCCGATGCGGTGGGCCTGCTCATGCTCGAAGAGCCAGACGCGCCAAGCTACTGGCTGGTGTTCAACAACTGGTACGTGCTCACCCGCTACAACCGCAGCCGCCTGTACGCCGCGGCGGTGTGGGAGCTCGCGCAGGCCCTGAAGGATGCTGCCGCGCCGGCAACCTAGCGCCGCGCTCTCATCCGCGACGCGACAGCGCCCGCGCATGGGCGAGCAGACCCAGCGTCGATTGATCGGCGGGGCCCGGCTCCGTGCCGTCGCGCAGCGCCGCGTGGAGCGAGCCGGCGAGCACCTTGCCCAGCTCGACGCCCCATTGATCGAACGAGTTGATGCCGGCGAGCACGCCTTCGACAAACGTCCGGTGCTCGTACAGCGCCAGGAGCTGGCCCAAGCGCCGGGCGTTGAGTTCGGGCAGCAGCAGCGTGGTCGACGGCCGGTCGCCGGGACAGACGCGATGCGGTGCTTCTCAGGTCGATGGCGGCCGGATCCATGCCGGTGGCGGCGAGCTCGGCGCGCACCACCGCGAGCGGCTTGCCGGCGAACAGCGCCTGCGCCTGTGCCAGCGCATTGGCGACGAGCAGTGTCTGCTGATCGGCCAGCGGATGCGCCGCGCGGACCGGTACCACGAACTCGACCGGAACCGCGTGCGTGCCCTGATGCAGCCACTGAAAGAACGCGTGCTGGCTGTCGGTGCCCGGCTCGCCCCACAGCCCGGGCGCGGTCGGCTGATCGACCGGCGCCCCGTCACGCGTCACCGACTTACCGTTGCTCTCCAGCACCAGCTGCTGCAAGTAGGAAGGCAGCCGTGACAGCGCGTGCGCGTAGGGAACAACGATGCGCTGGTTCGCGCTCGGCGCCTGCGCGTTCCAGAAATCGACCAGCGCCAGCAATACCGGCAGGTTGCGCGCCAGGGGGGTGTGGCGGAAGTGCGCGTCCATCGTCGCCGCGCCGGCGAGCAGTTCGGCGAAGCTCTCCCAGCCGCAGCGAACGGCGATGGCCAGCCCGACCGCCGACCAGAGCGAGAAACGGCCGCCGACCCAGTCCCACAGCGGCAGCACGTCGCTGCCGGCCACGCCGAAGGCGCGCGCCGCCGCGGCATTGGCGGTGACGGCGATGAAATGCGCGGCGAGCGCGTTGCCGCCTCCAAGCTGCGCCGCGAGCCATTCTCGCGCCGAGGTCGCGTTGCGCAGCGTCTCGGTGGTGGTGAAGGTCTTGGAGGTGACGATGAAAAGCGTGGTCGCGGGATCGAGGCCGGCGAGGGCGCGGGTGAGCTGCTCCGGATCGACATTGGAGACGAAGGTCACATCGATCCCCTCGCGCCGCGAGGCGCGGGGGCCGGTCAGCGCGCTGCAAACCAGGCGCGGGCCGAGGTCGGAGCCGCCGATGCCGATATGGATGATGTCGCGGATCGGGCGGCCGGTCGCGCCGAGCCGCACGCCACCGCGGAGCTGCGCGGCGAGCGTGCGCATGCGCGCCTGGGTGGCGCGGATCGCCGGCAGGACGTCGCTACCGTCCTGAAGCACCGGAGTCTCGTCCTGCTGCCGCAGCGCGGTGTGCAGCGCCGCGCGTTGTTCGGAAAGGTTGATCTTCTCGCCGCCGAACAGCGCCTCGATCCACGCCGGCAGATTGCGCGCGCGGGCGTAGGCCACGAGCAGCGTCATCGTCGCCGGCGTCAGCCGTTGCTTCGACCAGTCGGCCAACCAATCGTCCCAAACCAGCGACAGGTGGGTGAAGCGCTGCGGGTCGGCGGCGAACAGGTCTGCGAGCGAGCTGCCGCCAAGCGCGCGGCGGTGGTTGATGAGCGCTTGCCAGGCAGCAGGTGGCGTCGTTTCGGTCATGGGCTTCGCGCGCTTAAAGGCCTGGCGCGCAGGTCGCGAAGCGCATTGTCGCTGCCGGCCGCAGCGCTTGCGGGCGAGCATAATCGATCGGGCCGGTGCGGCGCAAACTCGCTACAATTCGCTGCGGCCGGCGTTGCGCCGCCCGCGACCGATGGACGCCTCCACCGACAAGGATCTTCCGCTCAAGGAAGACACGCGCCTGCTCGGCCGCCTGCTTGGCGAGGTGCTGCGCGCCCAGACCGGCGAGGCAGGGTTCGCGCGGGTCGAGGCGATCCGGCAGACCGCTATCCGCCTGCGTCGCGCCGACGCCGGCGATGCCGCGGGCATCGAAGGCGAGCTGGCAATGCTGCTCAACGACCTGCCCATCGCCCAGACGCTCGATGTGGTGCGCGCGTTCAGCTATTTTTCGCTGCTCGCTAACCTCGCCGAGGACGTGCACCAGAATCGCCGCCGCCGGGCGCACGCCAGCGCCGGTTCGCCGCCGCAATCCGGCAGCGTCACGCACGCCTTCGATCGGCTGCGCGAAGCCGCTGTCGACGTCGCGGCGGTGCGCGCTTTCTTTGCCGATGCGCTGGTAAGCCCGGTGCTCACGGCGCATCCGACCGAGGTTCAGCGCAAGAGCATTCTCGATTGCGAGCGCGAGATCGTGCGCCTGCTGCAATGGCGCGACCGCGGCGCACTCATTCCCGATGAACTCGATGCCATGCAGAGCGGACTGTATCGGCAGGTACTCGGGTTGTGGCAGACGGCGATGCTGCGCCTGACGCGCCTGCAGGTGAAGGACGAAGTCGACAACGGCATCGCCTACTACCGCTATACCTTCCTCGACCAGATCCCCAGACTGTACGCGGATCTCGAGGATCGCTGTGCGCGCGATTTCGGCGCCGCCGTGGAAATCCCCGCGTTTCTGGTCATGGGGTCATGGATCGGCGGCGATCGCGACGGCAATCCGTACGTGGTGGCGGAAACGCTGCAATACGCAAGCCGTGCCCAGGCGAGCGTCGCCCTGGCGCATCACCTGGAGGAGGTGCACCAGCTCGGGGCCGAGCTTTCGCTCTCGGCGCGGCTGGTGCAGCCGACGCCGCAGCTCTGCGCCCTCGCGGCGGCAGCGCACGATACCAATCCGCATCGTGCCGACGAGCCCTATCGCCAGGCGCTCGTGGGCATCTACGCGCGGCTCTCCGCGAGCGCGGCGGCGCTCGCCGGCTACGTGCCGTCGCGGCCCCCGCACGCGGCGCTGCCGCCGTATGCCACGGCGGCGGAGTTTGGCGCCGATCTGGACACCATCGCTGCCTCGCTCGCCGCCCATGGTTCGGAGCGCCTCGCCCAGGGTCGCCTGCGCCAGCTGCGACGCGCGGCCAAAGTCTTCGGCTTCCATCTGGCCACGCTCGACCTGCGCCAGAACTCCGACGTGCACGAGACGGTGGTGGCCGAGCTCTTCGCCCGCGCCGGCGTGCACCGTGACTATGCGGCGCTGGCCGAGCGCGAGCGGGTCGACCTCCTGGTGACCGATCTGGCCAATCCGCGGCTGCTCGACACGCCGCACATCGCCCGCTCGCCGCTGCTTGAGTCCGAGCTCGCGATTCTGCGTGCGGCGGCGGACATCCATCAACGCTTCGGATCGGCCGCACTGCCGAACTATGTCATTTCCAAGTGCCAATCGGTGAGTGACCTGCTCGAGGTGGCGATTCTGCTCAAGGAAGTGGGGCTGCTCAGCCCGAGCCGGCTGATGGTCAACATCGTGCCCCTGTTCGAGACCATCGCCGACCTCAAGCGCTGCGCCGGCGTCATGCGCGCGGCGTTCCGCCTGCCCTGCTATCAACGCTGGCTTGCCTCCCGCGGTCGCTGGCAGGAGGTGATGCTGGGCTACTCGGACAGCAACAAGGACGGCGGCTTTGTCACCGCCAACTGGGCGCTCTACCGCGCCGAGCTCGATCTGGTGGCCATGTTCCGCGCCTTCGACATCAAGCTGCGGCTGTTTCACGGGCGCGGCGGGACGGTCGGCCGCGGCGGCGGACCGAGCTACGAGGCGGTGCTGGCCCAGCCCGCCGGCAGCGTCAATGGCGCCATCCGCGTCACCGAGCAGGGCGAGATCATCGCCAGCAAGTATTCCGACGCCGAGCTCGGCCGGCGCAATCTGGAGACGCTGGTCGCGGCGACCCTGGAAGCGAGCCTGCTCGCCGCCGGCGGCGACGACGGCGCGGAGGCCTCCTTTCACGCCATCATGGATGAACTCGCGGCGCTGGCGTTCACGGCCTACCGCTCGCTCGTCTACGACACGCCGGAATTCCTTCCCTTCTTCCGCGCCTCCACGCCGATCGCCGAGATCGCCGAGCTCAACATCGGCAGCCGGCCGGCGTCGCGCAAGCCGTCGCAGAAGATCGAGGACCTGCGCGCCATTCCGTGGGTGTTCAGCTGGAGTCAGTGCCGGCTGTCGCTGCCGGGCTGGTACGGCTTCGGGACCGCGGTCGAGACCTGGCTCGACGCCGGGCCGCGGGCGAGCCGACTGGAGAGCCTGTGCGCGATGCACGCGCGCTGGCCGTTCTTCCGCAGCCTGCTGTCGAACATGAGCATGGTGCTCGCCAAGACCGACCTGACCATCGCCTCCCGCTACGCCGATCTGGTGCCCGACCCGGCCGTGCGCGCGGCGATCTATCCCCGGCTCGCCGCGGAGCACGAGCGGACGCTGCGCTGTCTGCTGGCGGTGTCGAGACAGCGAACGCTGCTCGACGACAATCCCACGCTCGCGCGCAGCATCCGCAACCGCTTCCCTTATCTCGACCCGCTCAATCACCTGCAGGTCGAGTTGCTACGCCGTCACCGCGCGGGCGACAGCGACGAGCGCACGCGCGACGGCATTCATTTGACGATCAACGGCTTGGCGGCGGGCTTGCGCAACAGCGGGTGAGCCAGGGGCGGTCGCAGGCGTTGTGGCGCAGGGCAGTGCTTGTCAACGCGGCCGAAAGGATGCTAACTTGGCCGGAATTTGGTCAAGTCGTAAGGTTGTCAGGTGGTCTGACCCGACGAGAGCGGGCAGCCGACGCAACGCAAACCCAGGCTTACAACGTTAGGAGGATTCCATGGTTGACCGACGCAACGCGCTCCGGCTGGCACTCGCCGCCGTCGGCGTGGCTCTGGCCGGCACGCTCTTCGCGCAGGAGAAGATGGTGCTCAAGGCATCCGACGTTCACCCCGACGGCTATCCGACCGTCGCCGCGATCGTCAGCATGGGCAAGAAACTGGAGGCGGCGACCAACGGCCGCCTCTCCGTGCAGATGTATCCGTCGATGCAGCTCGGTGGCGAGAAGGAGGCGATCGAGCAGGCGCAGGTCGGCGCGCTGGCGCTGGCGCGGGTCAGCGTCGGTGCCTTGGGCCCGGTCGTCGACGAACTCAACGTGTTCAATCTTCCCTACCTGTTCCGCAATACCGCGCACATGCAGAAGGTGATCGACGGGCCGATCGGCCAGGAACTCCTGGACAAGGTCAGCAACAACCCGAAGGCGGGGCTCGTCGGCCTGTGCTGGATGGACGCCGGGGCGCGCAGTCTCTACGACACCAAGAAGGCGATCAAGAACATCGACGACCTGAAGGGCATGAAGTTTCGGGTCATGGGCAACCCGATGTTTGTCGACATGATGAATTCGCTCGGCGGCAACGGCGTGGCCATGGGCTACGACCAGGTTTTCAGCGCGCTGCAGACCGGCGTGGTCGACGGGGCGGAGAACAATCCGCCGAGCTTCGTCTTCGACAACCACTACCAGGTGGCGAAGTACTACACCCTCGACGAGCACCTGATCGTGCCCGAGATTCTGGTCATGTCGAAGAAGACCTGGGATGCGCTTTCGCCCGCCGATCAGGCGCTGGTCAAGAAGTTCGCGCGCGAGGCGCAGTTCGAGGAACGCGCGCTGTGGGCGGTCTACGAGAAGTCCGCCCTCGACAAGGCGAAGGCTGCCGGCATCACCATCACCGAAATCGCCGACAAGAAGCCGTTCCAGGATGCCGTCAAGCCGGTGTGGGACAAGTACGGTCCGAAATACGCCGACATGATCAAGCGCATCCAGGCCGTCCAGTAAGCGCGCGATGGCGCACGTCGTGCGCAGGGCGATGGATGCCCTGTATTTGGGCTGCGTGCTCCTCGCCGGAACGGCGCTGGTGGCCATTTCGGCGGTCATTCCCTGGGGCGTCTATACCCGCTACGTGCTCAATCGCGCCGCCAGCTGGCCCGAGCCCACCGCGGTGCTGCTCACCATCGTCCTGACCTTCTTCGGCGCGGCCGCCTGCTACCGCACCAGCACGCACATGAGCGTGAGCGTGTTCGTGCGCATGCTGTCCGGGCGCTGGAAGCGCGCGGCGGAGCTGCTGGCCGAAGCGCTGGTGGCCGCGCTCGCCGTGTTCATGGTCGTCTACGGCGAGCGGCTGTGCGCGGCGACGTGGTACCAGTCGATCGCCGATTTCCCGTCGCTTGTCGGTCGGCGTCACCTATCTGCCGATCCCCCTCGGCGGCGCGGCAACCCTGCTGTTCGTGCTCGAGCGCGCCTTGTGCGGTCGCCCGCCGCCGGCTTCCTTCCCGGGCGCCGAATTTTTTGGCCGTCCGGCGGCGGACGCCGCGCCGGGCAGCGTCGCGCGCCACTAGAGCGCGCATGGAATTCTTCCTCGTCATCGGCACGTTGTTCTTCTGCTTCGCCGTCGGCGTGCCAATCGCCTATTCGCTCGGTCTCGCGGCGATCGCCGGCGCGGTCTCGATCGGCATTCCGCTCGAGGCGGTGATGCTCAAGATCTCCGACGGGGTGAGCAAGGTCGCCATGCTCACCATCCCCTTCTTCGTCCTCGCCGGGGCGATCATGGCCGAGGGCGGCATGGCGCGGCGGCTGGTGGCGTTCGCCAACGTGCTCGTCGGCGTGTTCCGCATCCGCGGCGGCCTGGCGGTGGTCAACGTCGTAGCGACGACCTTCCTGTCGGGGATCTCCGGCTCGTCGGTCGCCGACACCTCGGCCATCGGCTCGGTGATGATCCCGCAGATGGAAGAGGTCGGCTATCCGCGGGTGTTCGCCACCAACGTCACCATCACCGCGTCGGTACAGGCACTGCTCGTACCGCCGAGCCACAACGCGGTGATCTATTCGCTGGCGAGCGGCGGGGTCATCTCCATCATCAGCCTGTTCATGGCCGGCGTGGTGCCGGGGCTGCTGCTCGGGTTTGCGCTGATCCTGCTCTGCCTCTACATGGCGTATCGCGACGGCCACCCGCGCGGCCAGGTGGTGCCGCTGCGGCAGGCGATCCGGATCGTCGTCGACGCGCTGTGGGGACTGATCACGCTGGCCATCATCCTCGGCGGCATCCTGGGCGGCATCTTCACCGCCATCGAAGCGGGCGCCGTGGCCTGCATCTGGGCTTTCTTCGTCACCATGTTCATCTATCGCGACTACCGCTGGCGGGATCTGCCGCTGCTGGTGTATCGCACCTTGAAGACGGTGGCCATGGTGATGACGCTCATCGCCTGCGCGTCGGCGGTGGGCTACGTCATGGCGCTGATGCAGGTGCCGGCGAAGGTCACGGCCTTCTTCCTCACCGTGTCGAGCGACAAGAACGTGATCCTGCTGATGCTCAACGTCCTCCTGCTCATACTCGGCTGCCTGCTCGACATGGCGCCGTCGATCCTGATCTGCACCCCGATCCTGCTGCCGGTGGTGACCGGCCTGGGCGTCGATCCGGTCCATTTCGGGATGATCATGATGCTCAACCTCGGCATCGGGCTGTGCCATCCGCCGGTCGGATCGATCCTGTTCGTCGGCTGCGCCGTGGGCAGGGTCACCATGGAGCAGGTGATGCGCCGCATCTGGCCGTTCTACGGCGTGATGTTCGCGGTACTCATGCTGGTCACCTACCTGCCCGCGATCTCGCTCTGGCTGCCGCGCAAGCTCGGGCTCTAGGCGCACAAAAATCGCCGCCGCCATGGGGCGCGCGCGCCGGCGGCGCGTGCCTGTGCTACGCTGTGTTGAGTCTGGCCGCCTGCCGACCCTGCCCCCCGTGTTCTGTCCTTCGCGATGATTACTGCCGACCTGCTGCGCCGGGTGCCATTGCTGGCCGTGTTGCCCGACGCGGAGCTGGAGACCCTCGCCGCGCACGGTGCCGACATCCGCCTGCGCGCCGGCGACTGGCTGATTCACGAGGGCGAGGTGGCCTCGTTCTTCGTCCTGCTCGAGGGCCGCGTCGAGGTGCTCAAGGAGTTCAACGGCGTCGCCCGGGTGCTCACGACCTACGGCCCCGGCGATTACTTCGGCGAAGTGCCCCTGCTGCTCGGTGCGCCGGCCGTGGCGAGCCTGCGCGCGCTCGAGCCCTCGCGCGTGTGCGCGTTCGAGGCGGCCGATTTCCGCCGCCTCATCGCCGGCTGCCAGCATCTCAACGGCGAGATCATGAAGACGATGGCCACGCGACTGGGCCGCCTGCAGGCGGCCGCGAGCGAAGTGCCGACCGCCGCCGCGACCATCATCGGTCACCACTTCGACCTGGCCAGCCATCACCTGCGCGATTTTCTGACGCGCAATCGCATCGCCTTCAAGTGGGTCGACCCGACGCGTCCGGACTTGAATCCCGGCGTCGCAGCACCGCAACCGGGCGACTCCTATCCCGTGGTGGTCCTGGCCGACGGAACGCGGCTCATCACACCGAGCTTGCGCGAGCTGGCCGAGAAGCTGGGGCTGCAGACGAAGCCGGCGACGGCGATGTACGACGTGGCCATCGTCGGCGCCGGCCCGGCGGGACTCGCCGCGGCCGTGTACGGCGCGTCGGAAGGCCTGTGCACCGTGTTGATCGAGCGCGAAGCGCCGGGCGGACAGGCGGGCACCTCGTCGCGCATCGAGAATTACCTGGGCTTCCCGACCGGCGTCTCCGGTGAGGAGCTCGGCTTGCGCGCGCTGCAGCAGGCGCAGCGCTTCGGTGCGGAAATCGTCGTCGCCCGACAGGTCACGGGCCTCGATGCCGATCCGAAGACGCGCACGCGCGCGGTGCAGCTCGACGGCGGCGAGCGGGTGAATGCGAAGAGCATCATTCTGACCACCGGCGTGACCTGGCGCCAGCTCGAAGCGCCCGGCTGCGATAGCTTTCTCGGCCGCGGCGTGTACTACGGTGCGGCCCGGACCGAGGCGCTCAGCCTGCCGCGGCCAGGACGTGTTCCTGGTCGGCGGCGGCAACTCGGCCGGCCAGGCGGCGATGTACTTCGCCAATTACGCGCAGTCGGTGACGCTGCTGGTGCGCGGGCCCTCGCTCGCGGCGACGATGTCGCGCTATCTGATCGACCAGCTCGCCACGAAGGACAATATCCGGGTGCGAACCGAGCACCGGATCATGCGCGTCGAGGGCAGTGATCACCTCGAACGCGTCGTCATCGAGAACCGCCGCACGGGCGAGATCAGCACCGAGCCGGCGGCGGCGGTGTTCGTGTTCATCGGCGCCGACGCGGAAACCGCGTGGCTGCCCGGCGCGGTGATTCGCGATGAACGCGGCTACATCTGCACCGGCCGCGACGTCACCGACCTGGTCGCGCGCAACAACGGCCACTGGCCGCTCGAGCGCGACCCGTTCCTGCTCGAGACGAGCGTGCCCGGGATCTTCGCCGCCGGCGACGTGCGCCACGGTTCGATCAAGCGCGTCGCCGCCGGTGTGGGCGAAGGCAGCATGGCGATCGCCTTCGTGCATCAGTACCTGGCGCTGATGGCCGCGTCGAGGAGGCGCCATGCAACGCCTTGCCTGAGCGCTTCGGCCGACGGCTGCGGCTCGCCCTGGTGGGCGGCGGGCCGGCGACGTGGATCGGCCGCATGCACCAGACGGCAGCCGAACTCGACGGCTACTGGGAGGTCGTCGGCGGCGTGTTCTCCAGCGATCCGGCGCGCTCGCGCAGCGCCGGGCGCGCAGCTCGGGCTCGACCCCAAGCGAAGCTACGGCACGCTGCGCGAGCTCATCGCCGGCGAAAAGGCGCGTGGCGACGGCATCGACGCGGTCGCGATCATGACCCCGAACGACACCCACTACCCGTTTGCCGTCGCGGCGCTCGACGCCGGGCTCGACGTCGTGTGCGAAAAGCCGGTCACGCACGACTTCGCGCAGGCCTGCGATCTGGTCGCGCGCACGCGCCGCCAGGGGCGGCTGTTCGCCATCGCCCACGGCTACTCGGCCTATCCGATGACCCGCTATGCGCGTGAACTCGTGCGCGACGGGGCGCTCGGAGCCCTGCGCCTGGTGCAGGTCGAGTACATCCAGAGCGGGCTCGCCACGCGGGTCGAGGACGCACCGGGCAACAATCGCTTGCGCTGGTTGCTCGATCCGAAGCGCAGCGGGCTCGCCCTGGTGATGAGCGCCATCGGCTGCCATGCCCAGCACCTGGCGTGCTTCGCCGCCGGGCGCAACGCGACCCGGCTCATGGCCGATGTGCGTGCGCTCGTGCCCGGGCGCACGCTCATCGACTACGTCTCGGCGCTGTTCGAGCTCGACGGCGGGGCGCGCGGCACGCTGACGGTGACCCAGGCCGCTGCCGGCGGCGAGAACGACATCCGCCTGCGGGTCTACGGCGAGAAGGGGCTGCTCGACTGGTCGCACCGCGAGTTGAGCTACCTGAAGCTCGCGCTGCAGGGCGAACCGGTGCGCGTGATCGGTCGCGGCGATCCGCAACTGCCCGAAGCCATCCTCGCCGCAGGCCGCGCGCCACGTGGTCATCCGGAGGGCCTGCGCGAAGCGTTCGCGAACATCTACAGCGAACTCGCGCAGGAGCGCATGGCGCGCTCCCTCGGCGAGACCCCACCCGTGCTCGCCTATCCGCGCATCGAAGAGGGCGCCCACACCATGGCCTTCATCGAGGCCTGTGTCGCCTCGCAGGCAAGCGGCCGCTGGGTCGAGGTCGCGCCGCTGCCGATGCAATAGGGAATGAGATTTGTCCCAGCCGGGGCTTGACTTGTAATATCGTAAGATATATCTTCAGATTGACATGTCTTTCACTTCTTCGCTTGCAAGGAGGCACTATGCATCGTCATTTTCGCGCCCACGGTGATTACTGCGGCGGCCGGCACGCCCGCCGCCATGGTCTGGGCGGGCTGTTTGGTGGCGTGGTCGGCGGTCACGGCTTCGGCTGGCACGGCTTTCGGGCCGGGCGCAAGCTGGGCGGGGACGATCTGCAGCTGGTGGTGCTGGCGCTGCTCGCCGACAAGCCGTATCACGGCTACGAAATCATGAAGGCCCTCGAGGAGCGCTCCGGGGGCTTCTACAGCCCGAGCCCGGGCATGGTCTATCCGGCGCTGACCTATCTGGAGGAAATAGGCTACGCCTCGGTCGAGGCCGAAGGGGCGAAGAAGCTCTATCGGATCACCGAGGAGGGACGCGCCCACCTGGAGCAGAACCGTCGCGTCGCCGACGCGATCTTCGCCCAGCTCGCCTGGGTCGGCGCCAAGATGGAGCACGTGCGGCGGGTATTCGCCGGCGACGAGACCCGCGCCGGGGAGGAAGGGCGTCGCGGCTGGAGCGCCGAATTGAACGCCGCCCGTCGCGCCGTCAGGGCGGCGCTGGCGGCGAAGGTCGATGCCCCCGAGGAGGAGCAGCGTCGCGTGGCCGAGATCCTCGAGCGCGCGGCGAAGGAGATTGGCGGCAAGTAGGCGCGCGGCGCTTAGTGACGCTCTGCAGCAGCACGATGGATGCTCGGCGCCTAGAGGTCCGCCTCGATCGGCGCCGCGCGCAGGGCATGGAGGGCGAACGGGCGCTAAGCCGCCCGCGCTCATTGTCACAGCGGCCTGCCGCACGACGCCGGGACGAAAGCAGCGGGGATATCGATGGGCACGCACAGCCAATGCAGCTTCTGCCACGCGTCGACCGCCGGGGCGAGCAGGATCGACCGGCCCTGCAGCTCCGGCACCGCGCTTCCCAGATCGATGCGCACGCGGCCGTTCTGCGCATTAAGGTCGACCGCGGTGACCAATCCGTATGCCGCATGCGTTCGCACCGCCGCGTAATCGGGTGCGCAGCGGGAGCGCGCGCGAGCGCGCCCATTGCTCTTCGACCTGGTGTTGCAGCGGCCTCGTCGCGGCGATCACCTGCTCCAGCGCCGCGCGCACGCGGTGCGCGTGGTAGGCCGCTTGCAAGCGCGGCCCGATGAGGCTGCCGACGAGGAGCAGGATGCCCGTGCCGAGCAGCAGCGCGAGCAGGGCATCGGTCGGCCGCCGTCGCAACAGGCGCTTGGCCGTGACCTCGGACTTGCGCGCGTTGGTCTCCGCTCGCCGCACGACTCGCCTGACACTGCGGTAATAGAAGCTGTTGGCGAAGCTCGCGCTCGCCGTCGCCGGAAGGAGCCAACAGAAAAACGCCGCGCACGCCCACCAGGCCAGTCCCGAATCGCCGCGGGTGAGATCGAAGGTGGTGAAGGCTAACGCTCCGACGAGCGGCAAGAGCGCGCAGGCGATGCCGTAGGCCCACAGCCTGCGGTAGAACGCCCACACCGGCCCCAGGGCGAACGCCGGCCAGTTCCAGCTCAGCCCACTGCGGCCGCTCTTTTCGAACTGCACGAAACGGCGCACGTAGTAGTCGGCATGGGGACCGACCGCAATGCGGAAGAGCACCGCCAGCGCGGGGCGGACCCGTCGCTCGTCCTGGTGCGCGCGGACATACGGCGGAAACACGATCGAATCGAGCAGGCGCGTCAACCCGCCTCGCAACTGCGGCAGTCCGCCGCTTCTAAGCACGGGTGTGGCTACCATCGCTGACTCCTCGACCATGGCGTGGTCCGATCCGGCATCGCGCCCTCAGGCGAGCCCCGGCATCGAAAATCCCAAAGCGGCGAGCGCGCCGGCGAGGGCCTCCTGCTGTGCCGGCGTGAGCTCGACCAAGGGCGGGCGCACCGTCGCCCATTGCGCATCACGGGCATGGTGCGCGATCGTCGCCTTGAGCGCCGGAATCATGGGCCACTTCTGCAACGTTCCGCGCACCTCATCGAGCGCCGCCTGCCTAGCCTCGGCATCGGCGTCCTGCCAGCGGTTGGCGAGTTGCGCGATCGGCGCCGGGTTGATGTTGCCGGTGGCGGTGATGCAGCCGGCGCCACCGCCGCGCAGCGTGGCGAGCAGGAACGTCTCGCTGCCGGCGAACACGTCGAACCCCTGCGCTTGAAACCGCTCCAGCAGCGCCTGCGTGTTGCTCCAGTCGCCGGAGCTGTCCTTGATGCCGGCCACCGTGCCCGGATAAGCCCTGAGCAATCGCTCGATCAAGGCGAGGCTCAACGCGATCTGCGATACCGGCGGGATGTGATAGAGGTAGACGCGCAGGCGGCGATCGGCCACGCGCTCGATGATCTCGGCGTAGCTCTTAAACAGGCCGTCGTCCGATACACCCTTGTAATAGAACGGCGGCAGCATCAGCACCCCGGCGCAGCCGAGACCCACCGCCCGGCGCGTGAGTTCGATCGAGTCGGGCAGCGCACAGCAGCCGGTGCCGGGCATCAGGCGCGCCGGCGGCACGCCGGCGGCGATCAGCGCCTCGAGCAGCGTGATCTTTTCCTCGACCGACATCGAGTTCGCTTCGGAGTTGGTGCCGAATACAGCGAGCCCGACGCCCTGGTCGAGCAACCACCGGCAATGGCGCACGAATCGCGCCGCGTCCGGACGCAGCGCGGAATCGAAAGGTGTGACTACCGGCGATAACACGCCGCGAATTCGTTCCGGGCTGCTCAATTACGGATGACCATCTGCGCGATGAAGGCATCCTACACGATTGAGCGCACCGATTCTATGGCACACCCGGCGCTTCGAATTCGATTTCGGTCGCGTTGATGTCGAGTAGGGGTCCGAGCTCGTAGACGTTGTGGTAGCCGTAATTGTAGAGCGCGATATAGGTGGAAAGGTTGAGCGCCGCGCTGGGCAGCTTGGAGGGAAACGGACCCGGGGCGTTGCGGAAGTTGTTGTTGCAGTAGATGAGAATGCGCGCGTTGCGGTCGGGTAAGGCGTGCCCGAGACTTTCGCTGGCGATGTCGGCGAAGCTCAGATTGATCGCCCCCTTGACGTGCAGCTCGTCGTACTTGGCGCGGCTGCGCGCGTCGAGGACCGTCGTTCCGGGCTCCCGGCTCATGCGCATGAACTCGGCCTCGGAGATCCGGTGCGATGCGCGCTGCAGCGCCGCTTTGTCGGCGACCTGGAGATAGGCTGCCATGTCGATGGCCGGATTCTGGGCCGGTGCGCCGTCCTCCGCCCGCGCACAGGGTATGGCGCCAAGCACGCACAAGCCGACGACGAAGCATGAATAGCGCACGACGCTTCTCCGTTCAGGTGAGCCTTCGGCAGCAACGGCCGGTCACGTCCCGCGGTTGACGCCGCGCCGTTCGCATCCCGCTCAACGCAGACCAACCCGGGGAGGGCGCTGCTACCCGCTGTGGTGGATCACGTCCCGGACGACGGGGTAGATATGACGGTTCCAGCGCTGACCGCTGAAGACACCGTAATGGCCGGCGCCCGCCTGAATATAGTGCGTCCGCATGTACTGCCGCAGGTTCTTGCACAAATCATGTGCGGCCAGCGTCTGCCCGAGCGAGCAGATGTCGTCACGCTCGCCTTCGACCGTAAGCAGGGCGGTGCGCCGGATCGCGCCCGGATCGATCGTCCGGCCGCGCCATGAGAGCCGACCCTGGGCGAGCGCATACTCCTGGAAGATGTCCCGTACCGTCTCGAGATAGAACTCCGCCGGCAGATCGGCGACGGCGAAATACTCCAGGTAGAAGTTGCGCGTGGCGTCGGCCTTGGCGTGATCGCCCTGCGCCAAGTCTTGGTAATAACTGCGAAATGACTCGATGTGACGGTCGAGATTCATGTTGATAAAGGCTAGCAGCTGGACGAAACCTGGGTAGACACGGCGCAGCGCACCGAGATGGCGCAGCGGCACGATGCCGATCAGGTTCTGCTCGAACCAATCGAGCGATCGCGCTGTGGCCAGCCGGTTGACCTCGGTCGGACTGATGCGGCAATCGATCGGGCCCGCCATCAAGGTCAGGCTTGGTGGCGTGGTCGGGTCGCCATCCTCGGCCAGGATCGCGGTCGCGGCGAGCGCGGCCACGCAGGGCTGACAGATCGCGACCAGATGCGCACCCGGGCCGATGGCACGCAGGAAGAGCATCAGGTAGTCAATGTATTCGTCCAGCCCGAAGCGGCCGTCGCGCACGGGCACGTCGCGCGCGTTATGCCAGTCGCTGATGTAGACGTCGTGGTCGACCAGCATCGTGCGCGCGGTTTCGCGCAGCAGCGTGGCGAAATGGCCCGACATCGGCGCGACCAGCAGCACGCGCGGCTGGGTGGCGGCGTAATCCTTCTTGAAATGAAGCAGGTTTCCGAACGGCAGGCGCTGGGTGACCTCCTCGCTGATCGCGACCTCGCGCCCGTCGATGGTCACCGCGGCGATGCCGAACTCACGGCGGCGATGGGTAAGCCGCGCCAGCGAGAAAACTTCCAGCGCCGCCAGGAGCTTGCGCAGGCCGAGCTTCTCCGCCGGCCCGTCGCGCGCCTCGTTGAGCAGCGGCAGCGTCGCCTCGGTGATGAAGCGCAGGGGCCAGAGCACATCGGCCTGCGCCTGATAGGCGTGGTAGAGAAGGTGGGCGTCAGCGCGCATCCGAATCTTTCAGAGAGCCCGCCACGGCTGCGCATGCAACTTGCGGGCCAGCGCCCGATCCCGCTGGCACGGCCCTTGCACGGGGAGTGCGCAGGGATGATTCGGGAAGCGGGGACTGCATGGCCAAGGCGACCTTGTCGTTGAGCAGCAAGAACTATTCGTCGTGGTCTCTGCGCGGCTGGCTGCTGGCGAAATTCGCCAAGCTGCCATTTACCGAGGTGATGATCCCGCCCGACGATGCCGACGCGCGCAAGGAACTGCTGCTGCTCTCGCCGTCGATCCTGGTGCCGTGCCTGACCCACGACGGGATCAAGGTCTGGGACACGCTGGCAATCGCCGAATACTTAAACGAGGTCAAGCCCAAGAGCGCTCTGCTGCCCGCCGATCGCGCCGCACGCGCGCATTGCCGTTCGATCTGTGGCGAGATGCATTCCGGATTCAGCAGTCTGCGCGCCGCGCTGCCGATGAATCTCAAGCGCGTTTTTCCTGGGCACAGGGTCTGGCTGCGGGCGCAGGGCGACATCGATCGTATCGTCGCGATCTGGCACGACTGCCTGAAGCGCTACCACGGCCCTTATCTTTTTGGCGAACGGTCGATGGCCGACGCGATGTATGCGCCGGTGGTCACCCGTTTCGTCACCTACGACGTGAAGCTCGACAAGCCCTGCGCGGGCTACCGCAAGCAGATCCTGGCGCTGCCGGAAATGCAGGAGTGGATTGCCGCGGCGCAGGAGGAGCCGGAGACAATCGACGAGCTCGACATGGAGTTCTAGCCAGGCCACGGTGCCGCGCCCGGTGCTCCCTATTCGGCCCGCGGCGCAAGCGGCTTCGCTGGAGCGGCGTCGCAGCTGGTGCATCAGCACCGATCCGTACTTTGCGCAGAAGGCCGCCGACATCGTCGGGTTGTATCTGCATCCGCCGCAGAACGCCATCGTGCTGTGCGTGGACGAGAAGCCGCATATTCAGGCGCTGGAGCGCGCTCAGGGGTGGCTCAAGTTGCCCGACGGCAAGGCGCTGACCGGGTTTAACCATGAGTACAAACGCCATGGGACGACCACGCTGTTTGCCGCACTGGAAGTGGCCACGGGTTGGTGCAGTCTGGGCACTACGCAGCGTCGCCGCGTGGAGTTTCTCGATTTCATGAACGGACTGCTGGCGCACTATCCAGCCGCGAACTGCACGTGATCCTCGATAACCTCAACACCCACAAGCGCAAGCAGGATCGCTGGCTGGCGCGGCACAAGAACGTCCACTTCACTTCACGCCCACCATGGCTCATGGCTCAATAAGTGAGGTTTGTTAGTATGGTGAGCCTAGGACGGCGGTGCACCCTCGACGGCGAGCAAATTGGATTTTGCGCTACGGTTGCGCAGCTCGATGAGCGGACGATAGGCCGGCGACTGGTAGAAGGACTTGAGCGCGGCCATGTCGGGAAACTCGACGATGACCAGCCGCTTGGGAGCCCAGGACCCCTCGAGCGACTCGATCGCGCCACCACGTGCGAGGAATCTTCCGCCGTGGGCGCTGATCACCGGCGGCACGCGTTTGCGGTATTCCTCGTAACCGACCGGGTCGGTGATTTCGATGTCGGCGATCAGGTAGGCGGCCATCAGTGTCCTTGGTGTCGGTTGTGACTACGGCTTCTGCATATAAAAGGCGTAGCGGGCCTGGTACGGGATCCGTACTTCGCGCCCCGCCTGCGCTGCCTCGCTGCAACCATCGCCAGGCGCCTTGCCACCGACGGTGTGCAGTCGCTGGACGCTCACGATCTTGCCCAGCATGCCGTTGTTGTCGGAGGTGACCTTGGCGCTCAGCAACAGCCACGGAATGGCATTCGGATCGGGGTCGTCACGCGCTTTGACTTCGCCCACGACCTTGCTGCCGTCGACGGCTTCCCAGGTCGGGCCGGCGTAGTGCTTCACGACCTTCTTGCCGCTGGCGTCGAACAAGTCGGCCTCCGGCGCCTTCAGGGTCCACTCGAACTTCGTCGCATCGTCCTTGCGCGCGCTGCAAACGTAGATCTGCACGCCTTCGGCCTGAAGGTCGAAGGCAAGCGTTTGACCGGCCGGCACCTGGAGCTTGTCCGGGACCTCGGGCAGGGTCGCGGCGAAGAGAGTGGCGCTCAAGGCGACCCACACCCAGGCGACGGTTGGCACGGCAACGAGGCGACGGCGCAGCATGCGATCTCCCAAGCGTTCGGGGCGGCTTGCCCCGGCAGATTATCGCCGCCCCTTGACGTTTGCCGGATACCCGATATAATCCGGGTACCGTATATTTGTTCGGAAACCGATGCCGCCACGTGTCCGCCGGCCGTTTGCCCATCTGCAGCGCACGCCGCCGGCCGCGCCCAGGCTCACGCCGCGGCAGCGCCAGATCCTCGATTGGATCCGCAGCTTCATCGCCGAAAAGGGCATGCCACCCACGCGGGCAGAGATCGCGACCGGCCTGGGCTTCGCCTCGCCCAGTTCGGCCGAGGATCATGTGCAGGCGCTGGCAAAAAAAGGCGCGCTGGAGATCGTTTTGGGTGCGGCGCGCGGGTTGCGGCTGAAGGAAATTCCCGGTGTGCCCGTCCAGGGCACGTTGCCGCTGGTCGGTCGCGTTGCCGCGGGGGGCCCGATCCTCGCAGTGGAGAACGTCGAAGCGCATTACCGCCTCGACCCGGGCTTGTTCGCGCCGCGCGCGGACTACCTGTTGCGCGTGCACGGCACCAGCATGCAGGGTGCGGGCATACTCGACGGAGACCTTCTCGCCGTGCACAAGAGCGCTACCGCGCAGCCCGGGCAGATCGTCGTCGCCCGCATCGAGGACGAGGTCACGGTCAAGCGCCTGCAGCGCCGCGGGGGCGCGGTCGTGCTCTTGTCGGAGAATCCGGAATTCCGCCCCATCGTCGTCGACCCCAGGCGGACGACGTTCGCAATCGAGGGCATTGCCGTCGGCCTGGTTCGTGGAGGCAAGCCATGGTAAGCACGGCACGCAAGGCGGCGGCCAGGGCCGCGACTCTGGAAGACCTGCCCAATGTCGGCGGGGCCATCGCCGCCAACCTGCGTGCCGTTGGCATCCGACAGCCGTCGCAGCTCAAACGCAAGGATCCCTACGCGCTGTACGATCGTCTCAATCGTGTCACGGGCCTGCGCCACGATCCGTGCGTGCTCGATACGTTCATCGCTGCAGTCCGCTTCGTCGAAGGCGGCCCGCAGCAGCCGTGGTGGGCTTTCACCGCCGAGCGCAAGCGAACGCTGGCGAAGCGCAAGCGAAGGTCGACCTGACCGGCGCTGCCTCGAAGCGCCTGGCCCGAGTGGCGCCGAACGCCATTCCGGCCGGTTGTCATTGATCCAACATAGGAGCTCAACCATGGTTCAAGCAATCCCCACCGGCTACGCCGGCGTGACCTCGTATCTCATCATCCGCGATGCCGCCCGGGCGCTCGAGTTCTACAAGAAGGCTTTTGGCGCCACCGAGCTGATGCGCTTTCCCGGCCCCGACGGCAGGATCGGTCACGCCGAAATCAAGATCGGCGAGGGTGTGGTCATGCTGGCCGATGAATCGCCGGCGATGGGGCATAAGAGCCCGCAGACGCTCGGCGGCACACCCGTGTCGCTGATGTTCTATGTCCCCGACGTCGACGCCCGCTTCGCCAAGGCGCTCGCCGCCGGGGCAACGGTCGTGAACCCGCTCAAGGATCAGTTCTACGGCGATCGCAGCGGGACCCTCACCGATCCGTTCGGCCATGTCTGGACCATCGCCACCCACACCGAGGATGTCTCGGGTGAGGAAATGCAGCGGCGCATGGCGGCGATGGCGCCGGGCGAGAAGACAACCTGAGCGCGACGGAGGAAGCCATGGCCGAGCCCGCAGCGGTCGTCGCCGCCGAGGTCAAGTCCGAATCCGGCGGAAGCTATCCGGAGCCATTCAACGCGCGCATGGGCGAGGCCGACTGGCGGCGGCTCGGCAACGTCTTCGGGTTGACCCAGTTCGGCATCAACCTCGAAACGTTCCAGCCGGGCGCACAGTCGGCGCTGCGGCACTGGCACACGCTCTGCGACGAGTTCGTGTACGTGCTCGAAGGCGAGATGGTGCTGCGCACCGACGCGGGTGAAACGCTCCTGCGGCCGGGCATGTGCGCCGGCTTCAAGGCGGGGGCGAAGAACGGGCATCACTTCGTCAATCGCTCCGACCGGCCGGCGCGCCTGCTGGTGATCGGTACCCGCGTTCCCGGCGACAACTGCTTCTATCCCGACGACGATCTGCTGTGGGTCGAGACCGAAGCCGGCCATCACGCCGCGCACAAGGATGGCCGGCGCTACGATTGAGCGGAGGAAGCGTGTACACCCTGTATGGCAAGCAAGGCTCCGGCTCCGCGGCGACCCAGATGGCGCTCGAACGCATCGGCGCCCCGCATCGCATCGTCGAGACGGCTTCGTGGGCACCGAATGCTGCCTTTGCCGATCTGCTCAAGGTCAATCCGCTTGGTCAGATCCCGACCCTGGTACTGCCCGACGGCAGCGCGCTGTCCGAGAGCGCGGCGATCCTCATTCATCTCGGCGAATCCTATCCGGACAGCGCGCTGTTGCCGCGTGATCCGGCGGCGCGCGCCCAGGTGGTGCGCGGCCTGGTGTTTATCGCCGCCAACTGTTATGCGGCAATAAGCATCATCGATTTCCCCGAGCG
This sequence comes from uncultured beta proteobacterium, assembly GCA_963711235.1. Classification (GTDB taxonomy): domain Bacteria; phylum Pseudomonadota; class Gammaproteobacteria; order Burkholderiales; family Casimicrobiaceae; genus PALSA-1003. The sequence goes on from CAVQDI010000004.1 coordinate 232,785, forward strand.
CTGGTGCGCCGACGCCGACGCCGACGATGCGGTGAAGAAGCGCATCCGCGCCGGCGCCCGCGCGCGCCTGCACCTGCACTGGGAGATGTTCGCCGACATGTTTCCTGCGCGACCCTACCTTGGGGGCGAACGACTCGGTGCGCTTGACCTCTTCGCCGCGGTGGTCTCGAAATGGTCGGGCACGCGAGCGCATCTTGAACAGCGGCGGCCGGAGTTCCACGCCGCCCTGATGCGCATCGAGACGCAGCCGCAGGTCGCGGCGGCGTTCGCGCAGCACTGGCCGAAGAGCTGAAGCGCAGCCAAAGCAATGCGGGCGTTTATAATGGCGACGACGGCCGGCTTCGACCCTGCCGCGCGGACCCGTTCGAAGCACCGCAATGCGCATCCTCCTCAGCAACGACGATGGCTACTTCGCGCCCGGTCTGGAACGCCTCGCCGCTGAGCTAGGTCCGCACGCCGACATCACCGTCGTCGCGCCGGAACGCGATCGCTCCGGCGCCTCGAACTCGCTCACGCTCGACCGCCCGCTGACGGTGCGGCGCGCGCCGAACGGCTTCCTGTTCGTCAACGGCACGCCGACCGACTGCGTGCACCTCGCGGTCACCGGGTTGCTCGACGCGTTGCCGGACATGGTCATATCCGGCATCAATCTGGGCGCCAACATGGGCGACGACACGATCTATTCGGGTACCGTCGCCGCCGCCACCGAGGGCTACCTGCTCGGCATTCCTTCGCTCGCCGTTTCGCTGACGAGCAAGATCGGGCGCCATTTCGAGACCGCAGCCGCGGTGGTGGTCGAGCTGCTGCAGCGCCACCGCGAGCAGCCGCTCGGCAAGTGGCTGCTCAACGTCAATGTGCCCGACGTGACCCAGGGCGAGCTCCGCGGCTATCGCGTCACCCGCCTGGGCAGGCGGCATAAGGCGGAGCCGGTGATCAAGACCGAAACGCCGCGCGGGGAGGTCTGTTATTGGGTCGGCGCGGCCGGGCCCGCAGCCGACGCCGGCGAAGGGACCGACTTTCACGCCGTCGAGGCGGGGTACGTCTCGCTCACCCCGCTGCAGATCGATCTTACCCACCGCGCGGAGATGGCGCGCGTGGCGGATTGGCTGCACCAGACGGTGTCGCCGTGACTGCCAGCGGGGAGAAGTTCGACGGCATCGGCATGACCTCGACGCGCACGCGCACGCGCATGATCGAGCGGCTGCGCGAGCAGGGGATCAAGGACGAGGCGGTGCTCGCGGCGATGGCGGCGGTGCCGCGGCACATTTTCGTCGAGGATGCGCTGGCGATTCGCGCCTACGACGACAGTCCCCTGCCGATCGGTGCGGGGCAGACGATTTCGCAGCCGTATGTGGTGGCGCGGATGACCGAGTTGCTGCGCGCCGGGGGCCGGCTGTCGCGGGCGCTCGAGGTCGGCACCGGCTGCGGCTACCAGACCGCGATCCTCGCCCAGCTCGCCGACGAGGTGTACACGGTCGAGCGCATCGCTTCGCTCGTCGCCAAGGCGCGACGCAACCTGCGCGCGCTCAAGGCCAGCAACGTGCGCATCATGCACGGCGATGGCACCGCCGACCTGGGCGAGGACCTCGAGGTCGACGGCATCATGGTGACGGCGGCGGCGACGCAGGTGCCGACGGTGCTGCTGCGCTATCTCAAGGTCGGCGGGCGAATGGTTCTGCCCCTGGCCCGCTACGACGACGAGCTCAAGGGCGTGCAGCTGCTTACCGTCATCGAGAAAGCGCCCGGCGGCGTCCGCGAGCAGACGTACGATGCGGTAAGATTTGTGCCGCTGCTCTCCGGCCTCGCATGATCGATCGCGCCCGTTCTTACCTCACTCCCTTTGCCGTCGCGCTCGCCGTCGCGGGGCTGCTCGCCGGATGCGCGTCGCCGCGGCCGCCGTCTCCGATCGCCGCCGAGCGCCACGACGCCTTCTTCCGCCAAGCCGGTGCCGCCGCCTGTGGTGGCGCTGCCGGGGCGGGAGCCCGAGCCTGCGCCTTCGACCTATATCGTCAAGCGCGGCGACACGCTCTACCAGATCGCACTCGATCACGGGCTCGACTATCGCGAGCTCGCGGCCTGGAACAATATCGAAAACGTCAACGTGATTCACTCCGGTCAAGTGCTTCTGCTCGGGCCGCCAGGCGGCAGCGGGGGAGCGGTCACCGCGCCGCTGGTCACGGCGCCGCCGGTGACCCCGAGCGGGAGCGAGACGCGGCCACCGGGCATCCTGCCGCCGACGAGCGGACGGGCCAACACGCCGACCTTCAAGACCGAGCCGAGGGCAGTCAAGCTGCCCTATTCCGAGCAGGCCGTCGCGCAGCTGCAGCACCTCCCCACGCTGGTGCCCGAGGCGCGCGCGATGCCCGCGCCGACGCTCGCCGCACCGGCACCGAGTGTGACCGCCGTCACGCCCGCGCCGCGGCCGGATTCGGGCCGCGTGCCGGAAATCGACAATGACAGCCTCGGTTGGATCTGGCCGGCGACGGGCAAAGTCATCGCCGGCTTCTCCGAGTCGGCCAACCTCAAGGGCATCGACATCGCGGGCAAATCCGGACAACCCATCGTGGCCAGCGCGGCCGGCAAGGTGGTCTACGCGGGAACGGGCTTGCGCGGCTACGGCAAGCTCATCATCGTCAAGCACAACAACACCTTCCTTTCGGCGTATGCGCACAACAAGGAGATCGACGTCAAGGAAGGACAGCAGGTTACGAAGGGCCAGAAGATCGCCGAAATGGGCGATACGGACGCCGATCAGGTGATGCTGCACTTCGAGATTCGCCGCCTGGGCAAGCCGGTCGACCCGGCCAAGCTGCTTCCGCCGACATGACCGCCGACCGCGCGCGCGTCGACGACGACGGCGAGCCGGCGCTTGCGCGCGAGCCGGACACCCAGACGCGTGAACTGCCGCTCGACGTGCCGGTGGAGGGAGTCGGCGCCGACTTTCTCCACGACATCACCCAGATCTACTTGAACGAGATCGGCCAGAACTCGCTGCTGACCGCCGCCGAGGAGCTCGAATGCGCGCGCGCAACGCGCGCCGGCGACTTTGAGTCGCGGCAAAAGATGATCGAGCACAACCTGCGGCTGGTCGTGAGCATCGCCAAGCATTACTTGAACCGCGGCCTGACCCTGGCCGACCTGATCGAGGAAGGCAACCTCGGCCTCATTCACGCCCTCGAAAAGTTCGACCCCGAACGCGGTTTCCGCTTCACGACCTACGCCACCTGGTGGATCCGGCAATCGATCGAGCGTGCGATCATGAACCAGTCGCGCACGATTCGTCTCCCCGCGCACGTGGTCAAGGAGCTCAACATCGTGCTGCGCGCGCTGCGCCATCTCGAGACCCACGGCATGCTCGGCGAAAATCGCGAGCCGACGCTCGACGATGTCGCGCATCTGCTGGGGAAGCCGGTGGAGAAGGTGCGCAAGATCCTGGGCTACAACGAGCACGTCACCTCGCTCGATGCTCCCGTCGACGGCGAGCAGGGACTTTCGGTCGGCGACCAGCTCGCCGACGACGACGCGCCCACCCCGGAGCTCATCCTGCACAACAGCGAGATCGAGCGCTGGATACGGCAGTGGCTCGACGAATTGTCCGAGCGGCAGCGAAGGGTTATCGAGCGCCGCTACGGCTTGAGCGGTATCGAGGTGGCGACGCTGGAGCAACTGGCGCGGGAGCTCGGTGTCACGCGCGAGCGCGTGCGGCAGATTCAGGCCGAGGCGCTCGACAAGCTGCGGGCGCGGCTACGCGTGCGCGGCCTGTCGCGCGACGCACTGCTCTAGCATCACGTAGTGCGTCGTGCCGCGCAGGGCGCGCGCGCCGGGCAGCGAGGCCAGGCTCTGGCGCAAGGCGCCGAGGCGTTCATTCTGCTTGCCGTCGCGTGGCCCATAACGGAGCAGCGCGTAGTTCTCGCCGATGCGGCGCAGCAGCCCGCTCCACTGCGGCCAGCGGAGCGCGGCACGTTGCACGTAGGCGAGCGGACCCTCGTCCGGGCGCCGCGGCAGGCCCGCACGCGCCAGGCGGCGGCCCAGCCGCGTCCACGAGGCCTGCGCCGGGTCGCGGCGCGCGTGGTGCACCTGGGCCAGGCCGACGATCACCAGGCCCCAGGCGAGCACCATCGCCGCGACCAGCGCCACGATCTGCCACGGCGTGGCGCGATCGAGGCCGAGATCGCGCAACACATCCTGCTGGCGTTGCACATTGAAGCCGACGACGCCGCGCTGCCACTGGTAATTGACCGCGTCCCAGTGCAAGCGCAGGTTCTTAAGCCAGGTCATGTCGAGGCGGGCGAGGTAGGGAACCGGTTCCTCCTGCGGCAGCGCCGCGCCCAGGCCTCTCTCGATGCGCGAAGGCGCGACGGCCGCGGTCGGATCGAAGCGCTGCCATACGCCGTCGAGCAATGCCTCGGCCCAGGCGTGCGCGTCGGAGTCGCGCACGATCATGTAGTTGCCGGTCGGATTGATCTCGCCGCCCTGATAGCCGGTGACCACGCGCGCGGGAATGCCCGCGGCACGCAGCAGGACCACGAACGCGCCGGCGTAGTGCTCGCAGAATCCGCGCCGGGTGTCGAAGAGGAAGTCGTCGACGATATCGCCCGTCCAGCGGCGGCGGCGCCAGCGTGTAGACGAACGGCTCGTTGCGGAACCAATCGAGCACACTGGCGATGAAGGCGCGATCGGATGCCGAGCGGCTGCGCAGCTCGCGGGCAAAGGCGACGCGTGCGCGGATTGCGCTGCGGCAGCTGCAGATTGTCGCTGGCGTCGAAATCGCCCACGGCGGCGGAAGCGATCGCCGAGCGCGGAGCGCTGCGTGTAGCGTATCGCCTGGGCAACCCCCACGGTCGCCAGAAGCTGCCGGTCGCGGGTCAGCCGGGCGAGGGGGCGCAGCGGCTCCGCGCTCGACAGCGCCTCGTCGCTGACCGGTACCGGCAGGCTGGTCGCCTGTTCCAGCGCGAACAGCCACGGGCGGTTATTGGCTCCATGGTGACCGTGTATTCGATCGCCCGCGGTCCCGCGCCGGCAAATTTGCCATGCCGCCAGGCCGCAACAGCGCGCTCCACTCGAAGCCGTTGAAGCGCGACAACACCGGCCCTCGCCAGTAGCGCAGCGGGGGCGGCGGGGGCGGGCCGTTGAAATCGACGCGGAAGGCCACGGCGTCGGAGAGCGACAACTCGCTGATCATGCCCGGCGCCATGGTATCCGACAGGCCGCTGCGCGCCCCGGCCGCCATGGGTGAGCCCCACAGCGGACCGGCCAGGCGCGGAAACACGACGAACAGCAGCAGCGCCAGCGGAATCCCTGGACGAGCATGCGCGCCGTGGCCGCCAGCGGCGCTTTCCAGCCGGGCATCGCCGCCGGTGCGGCGCGCAGCGCGGCGAGCGCGCCGCCCAGCACCAGCACCACCGGCAGGGCGATGGCCGCCGCGGCGATGCCCTGGTCGTAGAAGAACTGGGTCAGCGTCAGGAACAGGGCCAGGCACACCAGCAGGCCGCCGTCGCGCGGGCCTTTTGCCTCGAGGTACTTGATCCCCACCAGCACATACAGGTACGCGACGCACGGATCGCGGGCCAGGAAGTAGCCGAAACTGCACGCGAATACCGATCGCCACGGCGAGCGCGAGTACGGGCAGCAACCAGCGCCGCAGCCGCGCCGGCGGCAGACGGTTCGCGGGCAGCAGCAGCCGCGCCGCGGTCAGCCCCGAGCCGGCGGCGGCGATCCATGGCGGCAGCTGAACCCACAGCGGCAATTGCGCCAGCACGATGAGCGCGGCAAGCCAGCCGAGTTGCGTGCGCGACAGGGGTGCAGCGGGGGCGGCGCGCGAAAATCACGCACCGCGCTCCGCCGGAAACAGCGCGAGCGCGGTAAGCGCCGCGCGCCGATGACCTGCGCCCGAGCCGGGCGGCAGATCCGTTCCCGGTAACTTGAGTCCGAAGCTGCGCGCTTCGCGCTCGGCGGCGAGGATCCAGGCGCTCAGCCGCGCGAGGCGCGCTTCGCGCGCCCAGGCCAGGTGGCAGCGCGGCCCAATGCAATTCCAGCGTGCCGCCGCCGCCCGTGCCTTCGAATTGCTTCGTGTACCAGCCGGCGCCGCGGGCGACGGCTTTCCAGGCGATGCGGTTGAGCGCGTCGCCGGGATGGTAGTCGCGCAAGCCGGCGAGCTCGGCGTCGGCGGCGCGCGCGCTGCGGCGCACGTCGAAACCCTCGAGGCCGAGGTGGCAGCTGCGGCGGCGGCGATTCCGGCGCCGGATAGGCGATGCCGGCGAGCGGAAAATGCACGTACGCCCAGCCGCGCCATAAGCCCAGCGGAAAGTCGGTCGACAGCGTAATGCGGCCGAGAGGCACCCGGCCGCGCCGGGGCGCGATCACGGTCACCTGCACCGGGCGGGTCGCGCCCGCGGGCAGATCGATCGTTACCTCTCCGCCCGATCGGGGCGCGACGACGATACCGTGCCGTGCCGCGCCCGAATTGGCGAGCGACAGGGTAAAGGTCATCTCCGATCCGGCGAAGGCCTCGCCGGCGGCGAGCGGCGAGACCGCGATGCCGGCGAGATTGCGCCAGGTGTGCAGCAACGCGGAGGCAACCAGCCCGGCGACAAGAAACGTCAGCGCGTGGCCGAGCGAGAGCGCGTAATTCATCGCCGTCGCCAGCATGATGGCGAGCGTGGCGATCAGCGCAAGCCCGCGCCGGGTCGGAAGGATGTAGATACGGCGATGGCGCAGCACCACCGGGCCGCGATCGACGGGGGCCACGCGCCAAAGCCTTTGGCGCCAGCGCCGGGCCCATGACGAGGGGCCCACCGTGCCCGGGTGCAGGGCCGAGCTCATGCGGCCGAAGACCTGCGCTTCCGCTCTCGGCGCGCGACTTGTCGTGCGCGCCTTAAGGCAACGGCACCGCGCGCAGCAGCGCCTGCGCCTGCGGGCCGCCGGCGCGGATGCTGCCGGCGAGGCGATGGCCGGCCACGCCGGGGAACACCGCCTGCACGTCCTCGGGCAGGACCATCGGCCGGCCGGCGAGCAGCGCCCATGCGCGCGCGGCCGCAACGAGGAGCAGCCCGGCACGCGGCGACAGGCCGCGCTGGATGGCTGCGGCCGTCGCGCCGTTGCTGGCGGTCCCGCGCGAGGCGGCAAGGAGCGCCTGCACGTAGTCGAGCAGCGCCGGCGCGACGTGCACGGCGAGCGCTTCGCGCTGCCAGGCGAGCAGGGTGGCCGCGTCGGCGCAGGGGGAGAGGGTGGAAATGCGCGCCCGCCGATCGCCCGAGATCAAGAGCTCGCGCTCCGCATCCGGCTCCGGGTAACCGAGCTCGATCGCCATCAGGAAGCGGTCGAGCTGCGACTCGGGCAAGGGGTAGGCGCCGATCTGTTCGGCGGGATTCTGGGTGGCGATGACGAAGAACGGGTCGGGCAGCGGCCTGGTTTCGCCATCGGCCGATACCTGGCGTTCCTCCATCGCCTCGAGCAGCGCGCTCTGCGTCTTCGGCGGCGCCCGGTTGATTTCGTCGGCGAGCACGACCGAGTGAAAGATCGGGCCGGCATGAAAGCGGAACGCTAGCGTCGCGGGCTCGAAGATCGACACCCCCAGCACGTCGGCGGGCAAGAGGTCACTGGTGAACTGGATGCGCGCGTAATGCAGGCCGAGCGTGCTGGCGAGCGCTTGCGCCAGGGTCGACTTGCCTACGCCGGGGATATCCTCGATGAGCAGGTGCCCGCGGGCGAGCAGGCAGGCCAGCGCGAGCCTGAGCGGGGCCTCCTTGCCGACGACAATGCGGCCGAGTTGCTCGAGCACCAGCGCCAGGCGCTCGGGCACCGGGCATCGCATAACCTTGGGCAGGACGAAGCGTCATCGGCGGCAAGCCATGCCACGCATCGTGGCATCGCAGCGGGCAAAGATGCCACTATAGAGCCGGGCGGCCGTCTAGTCACGACCGCTGGCGGCGCGCTACACTCCGTTCGACCGCCTGCGCGAGGCGGCGTCCCTGTCTCGCCCCATCCATTCGTTCGAGCCCGCTCGTGACCACCGCCTTCATTGCGCATTCGTCGTGCCGTCTGCACAACATGGGTCCGTTTCATCCCGAGTGCCCCGAACGGCTCGACGCGGTGCACGACGGCGTGATCGCCACCGGACTCGACGCGCACCTTGCGCATTACGAGGCGCCGCCCGCGACGCGGGAGCAGCTCGCGCGCGTACATGATGCAGACTACATCGCGATGATCGAGGCGGCGAGCCCGGAATCGGGCGTCCATTATCTCGATCCGGACACGGCCATGAACCCGCACTCGCTCGACGCGGCGCGGCATGCTGCCGGGGCGGTCGTGCTCGGGACCGATCTCGTGCTTGCGCGGCGAAGCCCGTGCCGCGTTCTGCGCCGTGCGGCCACCCGGACACCACGCCGAACGCCGTCGCGCCATGGGCTTCTGCCTGTTCAACAGCGTCGCCGTCGGCGTGGCGCATGCGCTCACGCATGGGCTCAAGCGGGCAGCCGTGATCGACTTCGACGTGCATCACGGCAACGGCACCGAGCAGATCTTTGCCGCCGACCCGCGCGTGGTGATGGTCGGCACTTTCGAGTATCCGCTCTATCCCTACTCCGGCGTCGAGCCTGCGGGGCCGAACATGCACAACGTGCCGCTGACCGCGGGCAGCGGCAGCGAGGCATTTCGCGCGGCGATGACGGAAATCTGCCTCCCGGCACTTGAGGCGCAGCGTCCCGAAATCCTCTTTGTCTCGGCGGGATTCGACGCCCATCGCGACGATCCGCTCGCCAACCTGCGCTTTACCGAGGCCGACTACGCCTGGGTCACCGGCGAGCTGGTTGCGCTGGCCGAGCGCTACGCGCAAGGGCGAATCGTCTCCTCACTCGAGGGCGGTTATGCGCTGCCCGCGCTCGGCCGCAGTGCGGTGGCGCATATCAAGGCGTTGGCCCAGCTCTAGGGGTCGACGATGGAACGGCGCCGATTCGTCACCGCCTGCGCCGCCGTGGCCGCCGGCGGACTGGCGGCGTCGATCCGCAGCTGGGCCGAGAGCGAGCCGCGCCTGTACACGCGCACGCAACTGCTCGACGTGCATGGCGATCCGATCCAGGTACGTGCGCTCGCAACGCGGACCAACTACGTGTTCAATTACCCCTTCGTGGCGACGCCTTGCTTCCTGCTCGATCTGGGGCGGCCGGTGACCGCGACCGCGCCGCTTTTGCGCGCCGACGGGACGAGCTACAGCTGGAGCGGTGGCGTGGGCCCGCGGCGCTCGGTGGTCGCGTTTTCGGCGATCTGTGCGCACAAGCTCGCCTACCCGACGCGTGAGGTGAGTTTCATCCGCTTCCAGCCGGCGCGCTCGCCGACCTCGGACGGCAACGTCATCCACTGCTGTGCCGACCACAGCGTCTACGATCCGGCGGCGGGCGCGCGCGTGCTGAGCGGCCCGGCGCCGCAGCCGCTGGCGGCGATCCTGCTCGATTACGACCCCGAGCGCGACGCGCTCTTCGCCCTGGGCACGGTGGGCGCGGAACAGTTCGACGCCTTCTTCCGCAAATACGACTTCAGACTCGCGCTCGACTACGGCGCCGGGAAGGCGAAGCTTCCGGTCGGCGCGACGACGGTCGTGCGCCCGCTTACCGAGTACTGCCGGCAGACCATTGACTGTTGAGCGCCGCTGGCCTGCGCGGCAGGACTGGGCTCAAGCGGGCATCGGCGCATAGCCGGGTTGCGCCTGCACGCGCCGCAGCCACGCGCGCACCGCCGGGAAGCGCTCCAGATCGAAGCCACCTTCGTCGGCGACGTGGGTATAGGCGTAGAGCGCGATGTCGGCAATGCTGTAGCGGCCGGCGACGAAAAACGGTTCCTGCGCAAGCCGGCCGTCCATGACCTCGAGTGCGCGGTAGCCGCCGCTCATCTTGCTCTCGGCCAACGCGTGCTGGCTGGCCGGATCGGGGTGAAACCTGCGCAAATTGCGCGCGACCGCGATATACGGCTCGTGGCTGTACTGCTCGAAGAACAGCCACTGCAGAACGCGCGCGCGGGAAAGTGCGCCGTCGGGCAGTAGCGACGTGCCATCGGCCAGGTACCACAGGATCGCGTTCGATTCGGGAAGGTAGGTCCCGGGCTCGATCTCGAGCACCGGCACCTTGCCGTTGGGGTTCATGGCCAGAAACGCGCGCTCGCGGGTATCGCCGCGTAGCGGGTCGATTTCGGTCCAGGCATAGGCAAGACCGAGCGCTTCGAGCGCCATGCGCACCTTGTGGCAGTTGCCCGACTGCGACGTGCCATAGACCCGTAACATGAGGCTGCTTTCTATCGCGTCCTTTGCAATGGGAGCTGCCGCCGCGTTGCCGACCGGCGGCTACCGCCGTATGCTAGCCCAATTCGCACCCTGTCCGAGGCGTCGGGCGCCCGCGCCGGACACGCGCAGTGCGCCATGGCACCCACCACACGGTCGAGGAGGTTGGCCATGCCCCAGCGCCCCATTCGCAGCATCATCGCCGGGCAGAAGATCCTTACCGCCAGGGCCGCCATGACGGTTGCCGAAGCAACGCGCCTGATGAAGCAGCGCCTGCTCGGCGCGGTGATCGTCGTGCAGGAGGACGGCCGTTTGCTCGGCATCTTTACCGAACGCGACGCGCTGTTTCGCGTCCTGGCCGAGGGTCGCGATCCGAAGACGACGCCGCTGTCCGAGGTGATGACACCGCACCCGCAGACCATCGCTCCCGACAAGCCCTTCGGCCATGCCTTGCTGATGATGTACGAGGGCGGCTTTCGTCACGTGCCGGTGGTCGAGGGCGCAAAGCCGGTCGGCATGGTGTCGGCACGCGACGTGCTCGGTCCGGAATTGCAGGAGTTCGCGTCCGAAATAGAGCGTCGCACGCACATCGGCGAGATCCTCGGCTAGGCGCCGGCATTCAGCCCGGTCCGACGAAGACCGCCGCAGCGACCCTGCGCCCCTCGGCGGCAAGGATGTTGAAGGTACGGCATGCCGCGGGCGTATCCATCACTTCGACCCCGATGCCGGCGTCGGTGAGCGCGCGCGTTAACCGCGGGTGCGGAAAGCGCAGGCTCGCGCCGGTGCCGAGCAGCACCACCTCCGGCTTGAGTTCGGCCAGGGCGGCAAAATCGGCTTCGCTCAGAGCGTCGAAACCGCCGACGGCCCAGCCGCGCACGACCCGCTCGGGCGTTACCAGAATGTTGTCCCGGTATTCCACGACGCCCAGCCGCACATAGTCGGGGCCGTGACCGGTGAACACGTTGCCCTCGGCGCGGCTCAAGTGGAATTTCATCGCGAAATGGCGTTCGGCGGCGCCGATGGTGCGTTGCGGCAAGCACTTAAATTCGTTACGATTATAGCTTCAACCCCCTGCTTTGCGTCGCTCGGACGGTTCCGGGCGCTTACGCACGGCAGAAGGATCCAGCATGGTTCCCCCCTCCGAGACGCAATTTGCGCGCATTCAGCGCCTGCCACCGTACGTTTTCAACATCACCTCCGAGCTCAAGATGGCAGCCCGCCGCCGCGGCGAGGACATCATCGATTTCGGCATGGGCAATCCCGACGGGCCGACGCCGCGACACATCGTCGACAAACTGGTCGAGACGGTGCAGCGGCCGGATACGCACGGTTACTCGGTGTCGCGCGGCATACCGCGGCTGCGCCGCGCCATCTGCCAGTGGTATCGGCGCCGCTGGGACATCGAGTTCGATCCGGAGACCGAGGCGATCGTCACCATCGGCTCGAAGGAGGGCATCGCCCATCTGGCGCTGGCCACGCTCGGTCGCGGAGACACCGTCCTCGTGCCCAACCCGAGCTACCCGATACACATTTACGGGCCGGTGATTGCCGGGGCGGACATCCGCCACGTGCCGCTCACGCCCGACACCGACTTCTTTGCCGAGCTCGAGCACACTATCCGCATGAGCTTCCCCAAGCCGCGCATGCTCATCATCAACTTCCCGGCCAATCCCACCGCCCAGTGCGTCGAGCTGCCGTTCTTCGAGAAGATCATCGCGCTCGCGCGCGAGCACGGCATCTACGTCGTGCACGACTTAGCCTACGCCGACATCTGCTTCGACGGCTGGAAAGCGCCGTCGATCATGCAGGTGCCCGGCGCGCGCGAGGTCGCTGTCGAGTTCTTCACCTTGTCGAAGAGCTACAACATGGCCGGATGGCGCATCGGCTTCATGGTCGGCAACCGGGACCTGGTGTACGCGCTGTCGCGCATCAAGGGCTACCATGACTACGGCACGTTCACGCCGATCCAGGTCGCTTCGATCGCCGCGCTCGAGGGCCCGCAGGAATGCGTCGCGGAAATCGCGCTCAAGTACCAGCGGCGACGCGACGTGCTGCTCAAGGGGCTGCACGAGGCCGGCTGGATGGTGGATACCCCCAAGGCCTCAATGTACGTCTGGGCGAGAATTCCGGAGGCCTATCGGCCGCTGGGCTCGCTGGAGTTCACCAAGAAACTGCTCGCGCAGGCCAAGGTGTCGGTTTCGCCGGGCGTGGGCTTCGGCGCGTTCGGCGACGGGCATGTGCGCTTCGCCATGATTGAAAATGAGCCGCGCACGCGCCAGGCCATACGCGGCATCAAGCAGATGTTCCGCGAGGATGGATTGGCGTAATGATGCAACCGATGCGCGTGGGCCTGCTCGGCCTCGGCACCGTCGGCCGCGGCACGTGGACCGTGCTCAAACGCAATGCCGAGGAGATCACGCGCCGGGCCGGGCGCCCCATACGCATCACCCAGATCGCCACCCGCTCCCCGGAAAAGGCGCACGCGCTGCTGCAGCCTTCCGACGGCGTCGAAGTGTCCGCCGACGCGGCTGCGCTGGTAGGCCGGGGCGAGGTCGACATCGTGCTCGAACTCATCGGCGGCATCGAACCGGCGAAGTCCCTCGTGCTGCAGGCGATCGCCCGCGGCAAGCACGTGGTGACGGCCAACAAGGCGTTGCTCGCAGCGCACGGCAACGAGATCTTCGCCGCGGCGCAGAAAGCGGGCGTGATGGTCGCCTTCGAAGCGGCGGTCGGCGGCGGGATCCCGATCATCAAAGCGCTGCGCGAGGGACTGACCGCCAATCGCATCGCCTGGATCGCGGGCATCATCAACGGCACCAGCAACTTCATCCTCTCGGAGATGCGCCGCACGGGTGCCGCCTTCGCTGCGGTGCTCCAGGAAGCACAGGCGCGCGGCTACGCCGAGGCCGATCCGACCTTCGACGTCGAGGGCATCGACGCGGCGCACAAGCTCGCGATCATGTCGGCGATCGCCTTCGGCGTGCCGATGCAGTTCGACAAGGCCTACACCGAAGGCATCTCGAAGCTCATGCTCGAGGACATCCGCTACGCCGAGGAGCTGGGCTACCGGATCAAGCTGCTCGGCATCACTCGGCGCGCCTCGGTCGGTCAGCGCGAAGGCATCGAACTGCGGGTGCATCCGACGCTCGTGCCGGCGACGCGGCTGATCGCCAACGTCGAGGGGGCGATGAACGCCGTGCTGGTCAAGGCGGACGCCGTCGGCTCGACCCTCTACTACGGTCCGGGCGCCGGCGCCGAACCGACCGCGAGCGCGGTCATCGCCGACCTCGTCGACGTGACGCGCATGCACACCGCGGACCCCGAGCACCGGGTGCCCCATCTGGCCTTCCAGCCGGACCAGCTGTCCGATATCCCGTTCCTGCCGATGGGCGAGGTCGTCACCAGCTACTACCTGCGCCTGCGCGTGCAAGACCGGCCCGGCGTGCTCGCCGACATCACGCGCATCCTCGCCGATCGCGACATCTCGATCGATGCGATGATTCAGAAGGAGCCAGCGGAAGGCGTGGAGCAGACCGACATCATCCTGCTTACGCACCAGTCGATCGAGCGCCAGGTAAGCGACGCGATCGAGCGCATCGAGGCATTGCCGACGGTGCACGGCAAGGTGGTCCGCATCCGCATGGAACAGCTCAGTTGATGCGCTACGTCAGCACCCGCGGCGGCATGGCGCCGCAATCGTTCCGCTCGATCCTGCTCGAAGGCCTCGCGCCCGACGGCGGTCTGGTCGTGCCCGAGTCCTACCCGCTTTTCTCCGCCGCCGAGCTCGCTCGCCTGCGGCCGCTTGCGTACGGCAGACTGGCGCTGGCGATCCTTTCGCGCTACGCCGACGATATCCCGACTGCTGACCTCGAGGCGATCATCCTGCGTACCTACACCGCGGCGACGTTCGGCAGCGACGACATCACGCCGGTACGCACGCTCGAGCCGCGGCTGCATCTGTTGCGCGTCGCCGGGGGCCCGACGCTGGCGTTCAAGGACATCGCCCTGCAGCTCCTCGGTCGACTGTTCGAGTATGCCGTGACGAAGGACAGCGCGACCTTGAACATCCTCGGCGCGACCTCGGGCGACACCGGCTCCGCCGCCGAGTACGCGCTGCGCGGCAAGCGCGGGCTCAAAGTCTTCATGCTCTCTCCCAAGGGGCGCATGAGCCCGTTCCAGACCGCGCAAATGTATTCGCTCACCGACGCCAACATCTTCAACCTGGCGATCGAGGGCGTTTTTGACGACTGCCAGGATCTCGTCAAGACCGTCAGCGGCGATGCGGCGTTCAAGGAACGCCACCGCCTCGGCGCGGTCAACTCCATCAACTGGGCGCGGATCGCGGCGCAAATCGTGTATTACTTCAAGGGCTATTTTGCGGTGACCGAGGATGCGGAGGAGGTCGATTTCGCGGTCCCGACGGGCAACTTCGGCAACATTCTCGCCGCCCACGTGGCGCGCGCGATGGGCCTGCCGATCCGACGCCTGATTCTCGCCACCAACGAGAACGACGTGCTCGACGAATTCTTCCGCACCGGACGCTATCGGGTCCGTTCCTCGGGCGAAACGCGAGCCACGTCGAGCCCGTCGATGGACATCACGAAAGCTTCGAACCTCGAGCGCTTCGTGTTCGATCTCGTCGGCCGCGATACGCTCGTCGTGGGCGAGTTGTGGCGGCAGATTGCGAGCGATGGCGGGTTTGACCTTGCCGGCACGCCCTATGCGCGGCGGCTCTCCGAGTCGGGATTCGTATCCGGCACCAGCAGCCACGCCGATCGCATCACGACGATACGCAGCGTGGCGGAACGTTACGGAGTCATGGTCGACCCGCACACCGCCGACGGCATCAAGGTGGGGCTCGAGCACCGCGACGACGCGGTGCCGTTGATCTGCGTCGAAACCGCGCAGGCGGCAAAATTCGCGGCAATCGTCCGCGAAGCGCTCGGCCGCGACCCCGAGCGGCCCGCGGCCTACGCGCGGCTGGAGGCTTTGCCCCAGCGCTTCGACGTGCTCAGCACCGATCCCGCTGCGCTCAAGGCGTACATCGCCGAGCGCGTCGGTGTTAAACGGGCGCCGGTCGTGCCATGACGGCGCTTGCGGCCCTGAAGCAAACCGGGATCGACCTGTGGCGCAACCTGGGCAGCGGTTTGCGCCTGGCGTTCGGCATGCCGGTGTCGCTGCTCTCCTTCCGCGTGAGCGTGCGCCAGTTGATCGCGCTCGCCGTCCTCGGCTTCCTGACCGACGCGATGGTCGACTACGTGCGCGCCGGCGCCGATGCGACGCTGTCGCTGCACGCGATCGTCTACGAGGGTTTCGACACCGCCTTGCTGCTACTGGTGAGCGCAGTGCTGAGCGCTGCGTTCCGGCAGGCACATCTGAAGCTTGCGTTGCCGGTGATTGCCTTGGCGGGTCAGCCTGCACTGGGGCTGTTCGCCCTTATTCTCACGCTGCCCGGCAATCAGGGGGGCTTACTGGGCCTCGCGATGCATTGGGCGGGCGACTGGCTCTTACTGCTGTGGCTGGGCTTTATTTTGTGGCGCGCCACCGGCGTCGCGTTGATGCCGCGCGAGCCGCACTTCTGGCTGCGCTCGCTCGCCGGTGCCGCGTTGTTGTTCGTCGGCGTGCCCCTGGCGTATTGGGCGTATCAACCGTGGTTCGTTGCCGCGCCGCCCGCACCGCAGGCGGTGGCGCAGTCTGCGAACCCGGCGTCGGAAGAGATCCTCATCAAGCAGCCGCAGCTGCTCTACCAGGCGGTGTCCGACCTCGAGGACGAACGCCCGGGCGTAACGGATCTCTACTTCGTCGGCTTTGCCTCCTATGCCGCCGAGGACGTCTTCCGCAAGGACATCGAAGTCGCGCGCGACCTGTTCGACAGCCGTTTCGATACCGACGGGCGTTCGATCGTGCTCATCAACAATCCGCAAACCATGCTCGACGTGCCGTTCGCCACGGTGAGCAACCTGCGGGCGACGTTGTCCGAGATCGGCGACATCATCGATCCCGCGCAGGACGTGGTGATGATCTACCTGACCAGCCACGGCAGCCGCGACCACAAGCTCAGCGTCGAGTTTGCGCCGCTGCAGCTCGACCCGCTGACGCCGGAGGTACTAAAGGAGATGCTCGACAGCGCCGGCATCAAGTGGCGCATCATCGTCGTATCGGCGTGCTATTCAGGCGGATTCATCGACCCGCTCAAGGATGATTACACGCTGATCATGACCGCGTCGGCGGCGGACCGGACGTCATTCGGCTGCGGCAGCGAGAGCGACGCGACCTACTTTGGCGATGCGCTGTTCGGCCATGCGTTGCGGGTCGAAGACTCATTCGTCAAGGCCTTCGCCCAGGCCAGGGTGCGAATCGAAGAGCGCGAACGGGCCGAAAAGCGCCAGCCATCCGAGCCGCAACTGTTTGTCGGCGAGGCAATGGCGGCGAAGCTGCCGAAGCTCGAAGCGGAGCTGCGCACACGCCGCACGGGCGACTCCATTTAAACCCGGTCCTCGCCTCAAACCTTGGTAAGATAATCGCTGGGCGCATGCGTGACGCGCCTCGCCGGCGCATTCGCCTTTCGTGGCTCATGACCTCTTCCGCGACTTCGCCGCGTCCGCTCGCCGGGATCAAGGTGCTCGAACTGGGGCAGTTGATCGCCGGTCCGTTCGCCGGAAAAATCTTCGCCGAGTTCGGCGCCGAAGTGATCAAGATCGAGCCGCCGGCGGATGGTAAAGGACCGGGCGGGGATCCGCTGCGCCAGTGGCGACTGCTGCATGCGGGCACTTCGCTGTGGTGGTATGTCCAGGCGCGGAACAAGAAATCAGTGACCGCCAACCTGCGCGCCGCGGAGGGCCAGGAGGTCGTGCGCCGTCTCGCCCGTGACGCGGACATCGTCGTGGAAAACTTCCGCCCCGGCACGCTGGAGAAGTGGGGGCTGGGCTACGACGCGCTGGCACAGAGCAATCCGAGCCTGATCATGGTGCGGCTGTCCGGATTCGGGCAGACCGGCCCGTACCGCGATCAGCCGGGGTTCGGCGCCGTGGGCGAATCGATGGGCGGCATGCGCCACGTCACCGGGTTTCCCGATCGCCCGCCAGTGCGCATGAACATCAGCATCGGCGACGCACTCGCCGCCCTGCATGGCGTGATTGGCGCGTTGCTGGCGTTGCACCATCGCAACCAGACCGGAGGCAAACGCGGCGGCAAGGGGCAGGTTGTCGACGTCGCGCTCTACGAAGCGGTATTCAACATGATGGAGAGCCTGCTGCCGGACTACGATCTGTTCGGCGAGATCCGTGGCCGCGTCGGCACCGGGCTCACCAACATCGTGCCGTCGAACACCTATACCACCCAGGACGGCGAGAACGTCGTCATCGCCGGCAACGGTGACAGCATCTACAAGCGGCTGATGCACGCGATCGGCCGCGACGATCTCGGCGAAGACCCGGCACTCGCCCACAACGTCGGCCGGGTCAAGCGCACGGCGGAGATCGATGGCGCGATCAGCGACTGGGCGGCGGGGCACGATCTGGCCGACATTCTCGCCACGCTCTCCGCGGCCGACGTTCCACACGGCAAGATCTATACCGCCGAGGACATTGTTGCCGACCCGCATTACCTCGCGCGCGACATGATCCGCCGCGTGACGCTGCCTGACGGCACACCGCTCAAGCTGCCGGGCATCGTGCCCAGGCTGTCGGCGACGCCCGGCGAGATGGAGTGGGTCGGCCCGGCGCTGGGCGAACACACCAATGAGGTTCTGCGTGGCATCGGCTACTGCGACGAGGACCTCGCGCGTCTGCGCGCTTCCGGGGCGATCTGAACGGGCGCGAGCGCAGCGTGCGGCCGCGTTGACAGCCCCCAAGCGCGTATGTGAGCATCGCCGCTGCGCCGCGCCGCCCGAGGGCGAGCGGGGTGCAGGAGGCACCGCTCGATCACCGGAGGAATCGATGAAGTTCTGGCGCAGCCTCGCCGTGGCCATCGGCGCGATGTGGTCTGCCCTGCTGCCGCTCGCCGCGCAGGCGCAAGCCAAGCTGGAGAAGCCGCAGGTGAGCATCGCGGTCGGTGGCAAATCGCAGTTCTACTATCTGCCGCTCACCATCGCCGAGCGCCTGGGCTATTTCAAGGACGAGGGACTCGAGGTCGAAATCAGTGACTTCGAAGGCGGCTCGAAGGCGCTGCAGGCGGTAGTCGGCGGCAGCGCCGACGTCGTTGCCGGCGCTTGGGAAAACACCATCGACCAGCAGCCGAAGGGCCTGCAGCTGCAGGGCTTCGTGCTGATGGGTCGCTACCCGGCGATTTCGGTGGGCATCGCCAAGGCGAAGGCTGGCCGTTACAAGTCGCCGAAGGACCTCAAGGGCATGAATATCGGCGTCACCGCGCCCGGATCGAGCACCAACCGCGTCGTGCTCCACCTGCTCGCCAAGGAAGGTCTCAAAGGCGACGACGTTTCGATCATCGGTGTGGGCACATCCTCGGGCGCGATCGCCGCCATGCGCTCGGGCGCGCTCGACGCCATGTCCAACGTCGATCCGATCATGACCATGCTGGAATCGTCCGGCGACGTGGTCATCATCGCCGATACCCGCACCGCCGCCGGAACGATCGCGGTTTTTGGCAGCGCGGACATGCCCGCAGCGGCCCTCTACGCCCCGGTGAGTTTCGTGCGCAACCATCCCAACACCGTGCAGGCGCTGACCAATGCGATGGTGCGCGCCCTGCTCTGGCTGCAGAAGGCAACCCCGGACCAGGTGGCCGCGACCGTGCCGCCGGAATACCTGCTCGGCAACAGGGCGGTGTACCTGGCGAGCTATGCCAAGGTCAAGGACGCGTTCTCGCCCGATGGCATGCTCGATGATCTCGGCAAGCAGAATACGCTGCGCTACCTCGCGGCCTTCAACCCGGCGCTCAAGCCCTCCGAGATCAACCTGGCGCAGACATTCGATCCGAGCCACGTCGAGAAGGCGTTGGCGAAGTACCGCCAATAGGAAGCGCCCGTTCGCTCCGGGGCGTGCCGGAGGACGAGCGCGAGCCATCGCCAAGCTTAAGAATCGTCGCGTGACCCGTCCCGCGCTGCTGCTCGAGCACATCACCTGCACGTTCGCCTCGCGCGAGCGACCGGGTGAGCGCTACACGGCGATCCGCGATGCGACGCTGGCAGTGGGCAGCGGCGAGTTCGTCTGCGTGGTCGGCCCGACCGGCTGCGGCAAATCAACGCTGCTCAACGTCGCAGCCGGCTTGCTCCAGCCGTCGTCGGGCGCGGTGCAGGTGCTAGGCGAGCCGCTGGCCGGAATCAATCGCCGCGCCGGCTACATGTTCCAGGCCGAATCGCTGATGCCCTGGCGCAATGCGGTCGACAACGTGCGTGCGGGCCTGGAATTCGGCGGCGTCGAGCTCGGCGAAGCGCTGCGCCGGGCGCGGGAATGGCTCGCTCGCGTGGGCCTGACCGGTTTCGAGCAGTCGCTACCCGCACGAGCTCTCCGGCGGGATGCGCAAGCGCGTTGCGCTGGCGCAGATACTCATCCTCGACCCGCGGCTGTTGCTGATGGACGAGCCGTTCTCGGCCCTCGACGTGCAGACGAGGCAACTCATGGAGAACGAGTTGCTCGACCTGTGGTCCGCGGACCGCAAGTCGGTGCTGTTCATTACGCACGACCTCGAGGAAGCGATCGCGTTGTCGGATCGGGTGATCATGCTCTCGGCGGGGCCCGCGGCGCATCCGATCGGCGAATTCGCGATCGACCTGCCGCGGCCGCGCGACGTCAACGAAATCCGTCTCACGCCGCGCTTCGTCGAGCTGCACACCGAGATGTGGCATAGGATGAAGGACGAGGTCCTCAAGGGCTATGCCCGGAGCAAGAAAAATTAGCGCTGCGTCGGGCGCGAGGAGGGCGAACCCGCGCGCGTCGCGCCCGCGGCTTGCGCTCTATCATGTGTTGCTCCTCGGCGGCTGTGCTGCTGTTCTGGTATGCGATGACGGAGCCGGGGCTGATCCCGCCGTTCTATTTCGACGATCCGACGCGGGCCAAGTTCTTTTTTGGCCAGCCGCTCGAGGTCCTGCGGCGCATGTGGATTTGGTTTGCCGGCGGTGGCATCTATCTGCACCTTGGCGTAACGCTGCTCGAGACGCTGCTCGCGTTCGCGATCGGCACCGTGCTCGGATTGGCGCTCGGGCTGTGGCTTGCGCTGTCGCCGACGGCTTCCCTCCTGGCCGACCCTTATCTCAAGGCAATGAACGCCATGCCGCGCGTGATTCTGGCGCCGATCTTTGCCGTGTGGTTCGGTTTGGGCATCACCTCCAAGGTCGTGTTCGGCATCACGCTCGTGTTTTTTGTTGTTTTCTTCAACGTCTACCAGGGCGTGAAGGAGGTGAGCCCGGTGGTGCTGGCCAACGCGCGCATGCTGGGGGCGTCGGGAAAGCAGCTCTTGCGCTACGTCTATCTGCCGTCGGCGACGAGCTGGGTGTTTTCGAGCCTCCACACATCGATTGGCCTGGCGTTCGTCGGCGCCGTCGTCGGCGAATACCTTGGCTCAGCGAAAGGGGTGGGCTATCTGATCCACCAGGCGGAGGGCGTGTTCGACATCGACACGGTTCTGGCGGGCATACTCGTGCTGACCTTGTTTGCGCTCATCCTCGACTTCATCGTCACGCAGATCGAGATGCGGTTGCTCGTGTGGCGCCCGCGGGCCGCAGAGACGGAGATGCTCTGATCAAGCGGATTGACCGGGGTGTCTGCCAGGCGCTATAATTTGCGGTTCAATCGCGGGGTGGAGCAGTCTGGCAGCTCGTCGGGCTCATAACCCGAAGGTCACAGGTTCAAATCCTGTCCCCGCAACCAATAAATCAAGGGCTTGCAGCGATGCGGGCCCTTTCATTTTGCGGACTGTGACTTTTTTGTGCCCAAGTTCTCCACCGCGAAGGCACGCAAAGCACACAGACGTTCGGCATAAGGGGCTAAGTGCTCGGCCGCGAGGTGCGCGTAGCGCCGCACCATCTCGGTCGAGGCCCAGCCTCCTGGCGCGAAGGCTAGTCAATGCCGTCAGACAAATTCTCGAACTTCCGCTTCTGGCCCGATCTCGGTCGTCCGCCAGGTGGCTATGCATCCTACCGTTGCGTATCGGGTCAGGGGGTCAGTAAAGCCAATTCAGCGCAGCAGAAGAAGCTGACTCAATCTGAACACCTTGGAGAGAGTCGGCCAAGAGGATAGTGTGGCCCGCTATATGGCCAACTGACCGGAGCGTCCTGCTCCTAGTCTGTTCGACTGTTCACATCAGAAGGCGCGGGCGTTGCACCGCTGCCTTCGGTTGGGGAAATGGCTTTCGATTTGGACGCTGAGTCTCCCGCGCTCGTGGTCGGTGCAGGCTGGTGCGGCGATAGGAAGGACATTAGCATCGCAAAGCACAGCCACACGAGCCAAAAAATAGCTCGCCGCGCATGACCCTCCACGATTATTGCTGCCTTGGCGGCCGTGGCCTCGTCTTTCTTTGGCAGAAGCGCAACCAATCGAGCAGCAAGAATCTCTGTTTCCGCCGGCCTCTGTCGTTTGTCGGGAAGAAGATTGAGTGTGGAGACGAGAGTTTTTCGAGCGTCCGCTGTGGAAAGTGCCGCCAGACGGGCCGCCTCGTCCCAAGGATCGACGTTCATGCGCGCCAATGCCGAAAGGACGCTGAGCCACCTTCCGCCGGGCTCATCGCATATCGGTGCAAACAGAAAGTCGTTGTATCGAGAAGTGACGTTCATAGCTGAACGTTGATTAGCCATAACGGAGCCGCCTTCGCTCACAGCGTATTGGTTTCTCTTACCGGTTGTTCCATGGGGTCTCTGTTCAACATGGATGTCAGCAATTCCGCAGCGTGCCGGGAGGCGCTTGACGCTCCGATGACACGGAAACAAAGCTAGCGCCCGCCGGACGACGCGTCCGTGCGGCGGCGCACACACGCGCAAGTTTTGATTGCCGCCGGCCGGTCACCGGCGGACTATCGCGCGACCAAAGATCGAGTTCACCGAACATACCCGCTTATCGCTCCGCTTGAGCGTCGGTGCGCTCGGCCGCGACCGGGTGCTTCAGGTCACCCACAGCGAGATTCAGCCGACGCCCCCACATGATCAGCAGCGTCGTTCCGGAGACAAACAGCCCGAACAGGACGATCACGGTGTTGGTCGATAGTCCAATACCGACAATCACTGCATAAAGCGAGAGCATGACGAGGACACCAATGTTTTCGTTGAAGTTCTGCACTGCGATTGAGTGTCCTGAGCCCATCAGCGTGCTCCCACGATGCTGCAGTAATGCGTTCATCGGCACGACCAGGAATCCCCCGAAAGCCCCAATAAGGGTAATGACCACGATCGCGCTCTCCAGTTTGGTCACCCCGATCATCACGATAACGCTCACGCCCATCATAACGCCTAGTGGCAATACTCTTACAGCGTTGCTGAGCGTCACGAACCGTGCCGCAAGCGCGGCACCGAGCGCAATCCCGATCACCACCACGCCCTGCAGATAGGATTCATGCGAGAGGTTGTAGCGCAGATGCATCGCCGCCCATCTGATAAGAATGAACTGCAGCGTTGCACCCGCGCTCCAGAACAGCGTCGTCGTTGCTAGCGAGATCTGTCCGAGCTTGTCGCGCCACAACAGGCGGTTGCAGCGGGTGAACTCACGGATGAGAAACAGCGGATTCTTGCTTAGCGCACGCCGCTGAGCACCCGTGTCGGGGATATACCAATTGATGAGCGCAGCAATCGCGTAGCACCCCATGATGATCGCAATCGCCGCCTGCGGCGGCGCGTCGATGCCGGTTTCGACGCTGGGAATGTCGATCGCGAGCAGCCAACTCGAGACGGGACCGCTGATCAGAACACCACCTAGCAGCACGCCGAGGACGATTGAGGCAAGGGTTGCGCCCTCCATGAAGCCGTTGGCGACGACAAGCTTCTTTGCCGGCAGCAACTCGGTCAGGATTCCGTACTTCGCTGGGGAATACGCGGCGGCGCCGAGGCCGACGATGGCAAACGCCGCTAACGGGTGCAAGCTAAACAACATCAGGCCGCAGCCCAGGATCTTGATGCCGTTCGTGATCAGCATCACCCGTCCTTTCGGCATCGAATCGGCAAAGGCGCCAACCACCGGTGCAAGCACAACGTAGGAAACAACGAAGCATGGCTTCAATGTTGGCGTCATCCATTGCGGTGACGCGAGATCGCGCAGCACCCGGATAGCTACGATCAGCAGCGCGTTGTCCGCGAGTGACGAAAAGAACTGGGCCGCCAAGATGATGTAAAAACCGGCTTGCATTGTTGCCGAATTTTAATACTGCGGATTCCTGGGGACGTGTTGGAAACTTTATTCTTATGAAAAGCCGTTAATGAAACAGTTCCCGCACTTTACTGAGAAACGAACCAGAGCGCATATGTTTTAGGGTTGTAGCCCACTTGTCTTCTGCGAGGAGTTTTCTTTGCAAATCCATCTCCTCTTTTTTCATCAGTTCTAGGACTCTTGTGTCTTCGTCATCATCCAACCAATAACCGTGTTGATTCTCGCAAAACTCCATTTCTAGATCGTATAGCCTGTACCTGAATCTCTTTAGGAGTGCGTTGCATTCGGGGCATTTAGCCGTTGTGGGCGTAGAACTGAAGACCAGGGTTCCCTTCGCATGTTCGCCGAAGTCAAAGACCTCATCTTCCAGGTGCTCGAGCTCCTGAGTTTCCAGCCACATACCTTTACAGGACTGACAGTAGTTGACCTCGATCTTGTGCCGAACTGTTGGCATCAGATCTGAGTTGCACTTAGGACATTTCACTTTTGCTCCTCCGCTTAGGCCGAGAACGCGATAAGCATCCATTGAATCGGCGAAATCATGTGCCTCGATCGTACCGGCGGTCGTGAAGCAACGGGACAAGCAACGGTCCCTCGGATTTTTTTGCCTAAGTTCTCGACAACGACGGCACGCAAAGAACACAGACTGGCTGCTTCGTCAATCAACCGGGCAGCAAGAGAGTAATGGTGCCCTCCATCGCCAAATCGGTCAGGCCGCGACCTTAGGCGGGCGAGGGAACTCCGGGTCGGGCACTCCTTTACTCGCGAGCGCGAGCGCCAGCGTCGCGGTAGAAGGGTTTAAGCTATCGACCATCGAACTCGGCATCAGGATCGTAGCCCCTCTTTCCTTCGTGGTCTCATAAATGATGTTCATCGCGCGAAGCTGCAGCGCCACGGGATGCCCGGCATAGATATCGGCCGCCTCAACAAACTTGCCAGCGATCGCCGCCTCGGCTGATCCGAGAATCACCCGCGCCTGCTTCTCGCGCTCTGCCTGGGCTTGACGCGACATGGCGTCCTGCAGGGCCACCGGAATGGCGACGTCGCGGATTTCTACCGAGCTTACCGATATACCCCACGGCGCGGTTTTTTGACCGATCTCGATCTTCAGTTGCTCATCGGCTTCCTTGCGGTCGGACAATAGCGCCGCCAACATCGAAGAGCCGATCATCTCGCGCAGCGAAGTCTGTGCCACTCGGTCAATGGCCTCGCGGTAATTGGTGATGGCTAAAGCTGCCTTCTCGGCATCGTGGACGTGCCAGAAGATGATCGCGTCAACATTGACCGGCACCGTGTCCTTCGTGAGCGCCTGCTCGGCGTTAAAGGCCGTAGTCTGGATTCGTCCGTCGATGACCGCGACGACATTGTCGAGGACCGGAATGATGGCGAACATGCCCGCCCCCTTGACGCTTTGCAGCTTTCCCATCCTCAGGATCACAAAGGTCTCCCAAGCGTTTGCCATCTTCAGCGAGAGGGCGACGATGGCCCCAGCTGCGAAGAACACGAACGCAAGATACGGGTTCACCCAGTAGCCAGTAGCCAAGCCTGCCAGGAGCAGGACGAAAACCAGAAATGATGTGATCGGGTTCATTATTCGACGCTCCGCCTGCTTAAGTTGCAACCGCTTAAAGCTATGCGCTGCCGCGAGGTTTGTCGGTACGCTAACGAACATATGAGGTTGGACCGCGCCATTGGTCGCGAAGCGGCTGGGTCTTAGCACCCTCCGGCGCCTTCATTGCGATCCGCAGCGCTGCCTCGATCGCGGTATAAAACAACTCACGCTGATCGGTCAGTATCGCCGTGGTAATTTTCGGTCGTGGTGGCCGGTACCGTCTATGCGGTGCCGCACACATAAGGGGCCGAATGGTCCGATGCAAGTTGGTGCAATCTATCTGCACGCCATCTTCGCTCGTTCTATGCGACTGCAAGCCGCACCCCTGAATGGAGGTTGACATGAGATTACGTAAGGAATCGCTGGACAAGGGACAACAGCAACGCATGCTGCGCGAAACCACGCCGCCCAATTTTCTCGATTCGTCGATCGAATGGCGGCGCATCTTTTCCGAAACCTGGGGAACATTCCTGCTTGTCGTGGTGGCCGCCGGCGCGGGCGTCGTGGCAGCGAAGAGCGGCGGTGCAGTCACATTGGGCATGGCCGTAGTGGCGCCCGGCCTTATGGTCATGGCCATAATCTACTTCATGGGCACGGTAAGCGGGGCGCATCTCAATCCAGCCGTCACAATCGCCTTCGCTGTGCGACGGAATTTTCCTTGGCGCCGCGTGCCGGGCTACATCGTTGGGCAGATTGCGGGCGGCATCGCGGCCACAATCTTCCTGCGCGCCATGTTCGGGACGGCTGGGGAGCTCGGCGCGACCAAGCCGGGCGCCGGCGTGAGCGACCTGCAGGCGCTGCTCATGGAAGTGCTGCTTACCGCAGGGTTGGTGAGTACGATCCTGGGCACGGCATCGGGTGCCCGCAATATTGGCAGCAATGGCGCGATCGCGGTCGGCGGTTAGATCGCGCTTGCGGGACTCTGGGCCGCGCCCATCAGCGGTAACCTTCTCTCGCGCTCTTGTATTGGCGACGGCGCAGACCCCTATCGCTCAGCGCGTGACGACACTGAGCTTGCTGCGCTCCCGGCACTTGGGTCTCGTCCTGTCACCAAGTGTGCAAGTTCCGGTCAATGGTGAACGAGCGCCCAAGGTGCGCCTCGCGATCATGAGTTCCTCTCGTTTCGGCGGCAGACCCATTCTGCACAGAACCGAACGCGCGCTCCGCCATACGGCAGGAAACTTACCCAAAGCTTGGAAGATTTCCCATCGCCTATCAGTGCGGCAGCGCACACTGTGCTGGAGTGGCGAGCACAGCAGGCTCACGAGTGCTACCAGCCGTTCAAAATTTCTGTGTGTGCGATCCCGCACAGACGTCCTCCAGTGCTTCCGCCAGACCTAGCGGCCATCGAGCAGCCATGCTCGGTTGGAACGCTAAAATTCGTGGGCGCCAAGCCTGAACTACCAGAATTATTAAACGGCAACCAGGCAACTGCGTCGTAACGAGCTGAGCCGAGGAGAAATCATGGGATCAACACCACATTTTTCGCGAATACTACGTATCGCTGCATCGAGGCAGGCGTGTGCGATCGGAGTTGCCCTGCTAGCGATTTCCGCGCTGGTCGCGCCATCGGCCAGCGCCAAGAGCGATGAAGTCGTCCACATGCCATCCGGCATAGTGTATGTGACGGGTGGCGTCGGCAGCGAAAGCACGAACTTGTTGAAGTCCATGGAAAGAGACTTCAATTTGAAGCTAGTATTAGCAAATACGTCGGGTGCGTATCTGGGCGACGTCAAGGTCACGATCCTCGATGCATCCGGTCAGGTCGTTTTGGACGCCACGTCCGACGGGCCGCTGCTGATGGCAAAATTGCCGGCGGGTGGCTACCGAGTTGACGCGACGTTCGGCGGACATCCGAAGAGCCGCAAGATTGCGGTTGCGGCAAAGACGCTGAGTACAATCGACCTGCGATGGGCCCCCAATTAGCGCCTCTAACGCCGGGTCGCCGGCGAGGCTTCAGAGAGCGGAGCGATCGCGAAATTGTGACGCACTCAGATTGGGTGTGCCATGACTGTGACTGGGGTAGATCGGTTTCGGTATCGGCAAGCGCTGCAAGTTATTGATTTAACAAGTCCTTATATAGGGAAAATCTGCCTCATAACCCGAAGGTCACAGGTTCAAATCCTGTCCCCGCAACCAATAAGTCAAGGGCTTGCAGCGATGCGGGCCCTTTCATTTTGCGGACTGTGACTTTTTTGTGCCTAAGCGCTCTAAAGCTCTAAAGGCACGGCACGCAAAGCGCACAGATGGTTCGAACGGTCGAAAGACGAGAGCTAGCCCAAAAGCTCTCGAAACCAAGTGGCCAGTTCGGACTCACTCATCGCTGCCGCCGCGACTCGCTCCATCGTGCTGACTGCGGCGAACTTCTCAAACGTCAGCTGCAATCCTTGATCCGCAAGAAACACGCGTGCTGCAACCCAGGCCGTTCTTTTGTTGCCGTCGACGAAACCATGATTCCGGGCGAGCCCATACGCGTACGCGGCGGCCAAGTCCGCTGCATCTGGATTCTCGTAGGTCGCAAGATGCTTGGGCCGAGCCAGGGCGGATTCGACAAGTCCCTTGTCTCGTATCCCATCTACTCCGCCGTGTTCTGCGATTTGGCGATCATGAAGTGCATAGATGAGCGCCGGACTCAACCAGCGCCAAGAAGTCACTTTGCGAGGGCCCTAAGGACATCGCGATCCTCGTGCATGATGCCTTCGGCCAAGGCCATTTGGCGTTCGAAATCCGGGTCGAACGGGGTCAGCCGATAGCCGCCGTCAGGGGCCTCGGTCAAAAAGAGCGTGTCGCCCTTTTTCACTTTGAGATGTGCCATTGCTTCTTTGGTCAGGATTACGCCAGACGAAGCACCCACCGTGGTGATCTTGAATGTAAGCATTTTTCCACCTATATAATGGCTATTATATAGCGCGAGGTGGAAGATTGCAAGAGTTTGATTGAATTACCAAAGGCCGCTTCCCGTTGTTCCGCCGTTTTGCGTGCTATGACTCTTTTGTGTCCAAGTTCTCCACAGGCAAGGCGGGCAAAGCGCATAGACGTTCGGCAAGGTGCCAAGTGGCCGACGGCAAGGCGCGCGACCTTCGGGTTAGACACCCGACGATCGATTCTGCCTCACTACGAGAAAATCAACCCAGGCATGGCTCTGAGGAGCCGCGAACCGGCTTCCCTCCGACCTCGTGGTGCGGTCCGAAGCTTCTCCAGAACTCCAACGTCTCCGTTGCCAGCGGATCCCATCCCGCGTGCTGCTTCAGTCTGTTGCAATCATGACGTCACGCTACGGTATCGGCCACGTTTCGTTGGCATGACGCAGCAACGCGGGTTCCGCGCGGCAGCGTGTCGCGAAGTTGCGCACCGCCGCCGAGCGCCACGCAGCGCGGTACGCGTGCCACGCCTCGTCCAGGCTATCGCGGCGCAGGTCCGCGGGCGCGAACGGGAGCGCGTTGAGCAGTTTCACTTTGCCGTTCGGGACGATCAGTAGCATTGCCTGGGGGCTTTCGCAGCGTCGTTCGATTTCCGTGACGATGTCCCATGCATAGATCGACAGCGCCATGGCTGCGGGCCGCCCTTGCACCTGCGCGCGCAGTGCTGCCAACGATAATGGGTTCCGTGTCGTCCAGTTCACACCGCCCGGCTCGGGATGCTCGGTCCAATTCGGCACGAACATCACGTCGGCCGCGTCTGGCTCAGCTCATGGCCTCTACCTAATCGTCGCCGAGATCGAGGCTGCACGCGACGAACTCCTCGCCCGCGGCGCCGAGATCAGCGAGGTGTTCCACGCCGGAACGCCAGGAGCTCAGTTCCAGCGCGACGACACAAGCGGTCGCCTCAGCGGGCCCGCAACGGACCGCGCCAGCTATAGCACGTTCGCTTCGTTCAGCGATCCAGATGGCAACGGCTGGCTGCTCCAAGAAGTCAAGACGCGGCTCCCCGGACGAGGACTCAGCATGGACGTCGCGACTCTGACCGAGCTTTTGCGAGAGGCAGAGAAGCGACGGCGAGTATGAAGCGACCGCTCCGAAGCACCACTGGTCGGGCTGGTACGCCGCCTACATCGTGGCGCGGGGGCGCGGCAAGGCTCCCGAGGAGGCGGCCAAAGATGCTGCGCTCCACATGGAAGGCGCCCGCCGATGAGTGGCCGGGATCGTCTCCGGCGCAGACTTTGCTGACTACGGGTTTTCGGACCGACCGATCAGCTCGATTCTACGAAACGGTCGCAGAGGGCCACGTCCAGATAGGGAGGACCACAATGGTTCGAGCCCACCAGCCAGGCGAAGCTGTTTTCAGATCGGTCCTGCCCGAAGACGTCGAGTGGAAGCCGTTCGCGGCGTTCCCGCCTTCAGTCCGTCTTGCGGTTCTTGTCGGTCAGCCGTCGGAGCCCGGCCCCTACGTGATCAGGGTCAAAGTTGCTTCCGGCGTGGAGCCGATGCCTCACAGACACCCGGAGGACAGAATCTACACCGTCATGTCCGGCGTTTTCTACATCGGCCTGGGCGATCAGTTCGACGGCGATAAGGTGAAGGCGTATCCGCCCGGTAGCGTCATCGTTCTGCCAGGGGATACGTATCATTTCCACTGGGCAAAGTCCGGTCCGGTGAGTACGTCACTCAGGTAACGGCCATTGGTCCGTTGGGCCTCGAGTATCTGGATCTCCACGACGATCCGCGCGAGCTCGGGCAAAAGAGCGCCCAATAAGCTACTCGAAGCGATAGGGAGGTGAAGTAGCGCATCTTCGGCACAACGTTGCAAGCCTGCGCACAAGCATCGCTACGCCATTGGCTCGACCCACTGCGCCCGCCACGCCGGCGCCGTGAATGGATCGGCAAAGTACTGCGTTTCGTGGGACACCTTGTTCCCACTGAACTCCATGATGCTCACCGTGTAAGAAGTCTTTTCCTGGTACGTGATGAAGTACTCGGTAACCCACAGGGCACCTGCACCCACTATTCGCCGCACCTTGAACCCCGACGGCTTGTCGGGGTGATGCCCGCGGAGAGCTTGGATGTTGCGTCGGCCCCGAATGCGTTCGCCAGACTGGGGATAGTCGCAAATGGCATCATCGAGGTAAATGTCGTGCTCCGTTTCGAGATCTCCGGCAGCGGATGCTGCCCAGTGCCGGTCGAGGACCGTGCGTATCTCCATCTCACTCGTCGCCATCCCTGCTCCTTTCCGCTGTCATTGGGCGCATATCGGCCGACTAAGGTTTTGCCGTTTCAACTGGTCCCAGGCCAACACACATTGCGTTTCCCGAGAAAGGCGGAAAAGCGCGATTGTCGCGTTCACACATCGTTGACGCGCGGTGCCCTGCAGCATCGGCCTCTCACCGCACTCCAAGCGCGTGGAGGCTGGGCGATGCCAGCAATGCCCACGCCCCATCGCCCAAGAGAAACTGCACCAGCAGCGCGAGAGCCCAGAACGCCGGGTACTCCCAACCCCCGTCCTTGTTCGTAAACAACCACCCTTTGCTGGCGTGTACCGTGACGATTGTGCCAAGGATGATCGGCAACAGTAGCAACGCGGCAAATCGCGCGTAGACACCAGCCACGAGAGCGATTCCCCCTATGACCTCCATGGCGGCCGTCAGATACACGAGACGACCCGGCAGCCCAATCGATCTAAAGTACTTAGCTTCGGTCGGCAACCCGTAGACTCGGATCTGCAGATCGGCGTGCGCCAGGAAGAGCAGACCCAGCCCGATGCGCAGTAGGAGCGCCGCGAACGGCGCGGTCGAAGCGTCGATCATCGAGTGGTCCTCGATCTGTAGTCGAAGAAATATCGAGCCAGCTTGTTTTGCCGTTCCACGGGCCGCCCCCTTCGATGTCCGGGCCGAAACGCCAAGCTTGCCAGGTTGCTCTATTGCAAGAACCAGTATTATCGAAAGTGAAATCGGCGTCCAGCCGCCATCTCGAGCTTCCGTAGGAGCGCTTGGCGCGATCGACGTCGGGGACCGGAATGACGACGACCTCGAGGGTAGTATCGACCATCCCAGCGCTCGGGGTTGGGGTTGCGTGTTCATTGCTCATCTGTGTGCTGCTCATGGAGACCCCCGTGGGTGGGTGGTGAGTGGCATCAGGGTCGCGTTTCGGAAGCCGCTTTCGCGGCGAGTCCGAGCGCTAGACGCCGTGCCTTAGGTTGCGAGGAGCGTGGCGATCTTGGCGTCAAGGCTCCACGGTCCTGGGCCTCCCAGCATCACAACGGCCAGTCCGATGCAGTAGAGCGCTTCAGGTATATAGAGCAGATCGCCGAGCCAATCGGCGCGATCGATCGGCTGCCATGCGCGTACTTTCTTGATGGCGTCGAGTAGGAGGGCGCCGAGACAGATCGCAAAAAGCCCGAACGCTGCGAGCGCGGACAGGAGGCCGATGATGAGCGCCCATCCTCCACCGAACTCGATGCTAGGCACCAGCCATTGCATGATCGGCACCGCGTGCACGCCGTCGTCTTGCAGCGTTTGTGTCAGTGTCGCGTGGCGGGAAGGGTTGAACAGCTTGTGGTAGCCGCTAATCGCGAAGAACATGCCGAGCGCCACGCGGTTGAGTGTGAGCGCGGCGTCGGGCGCCTGCGCGCCAAGTGTGATGAGGGATGCATCCATGGTTGGAGCGCTCCTGGGTCATCGAACGTGGGGCCGTTGAGCTCGAATCATGGAATCAGCCAATTTGACGAAGGTTTCGGCCGATACCTTCGTCTAATGGGATTCTATCCATTGTCTGCGGTGCTATAAATCGTTCCAATCGCCACTCCCGCACCCGCAATCCTGGCTGCCGCGAACAACGTTCGGTCGACTAGGCCACGCGAAGCAACCGTCGCTGGCGACCGCACCCAAGGCAAGAGGTATTTCGCATTTATCTGCCATGGGTACCGCGTCATTACATCGCCGCAGACACCTCGCCAAATCCTGGATACTTGACCCGAATAGCAATGCGTAAAGCAATCGTGAGAGCGATATAGCCGATCATGCAGAAACCTGCGACATCGAGCGTCGTGCCGTTATGGAGGAAAAACTCCACCGCCTGCAGTTGCGATAGCCGCAGTTCGTAAAGCGCTTAAAATGACCCCATGCCGAGGCTGCAGCTCTACCCCTTCCGCTTCCGCGAGGAGCTCACGGGCCAGTGGGTGCGCGCCCGGCACAAGATGGCAGGTGCCGGAGTAGTGCCATACTCTGATGGCGACAGTGAGGTTTCGTGCTGAAGAAGAATTGAAGAACCAGAATGATCGATGTGTGCGTGACGGGGCGGTGCGCTGTCGCGACTTGGTGTGGCCGGAGTTTCGCCGATCCACCGCAATATCTGTATCCGCCGGTCGGGGAGCGGACGCGCGGTGTACTGGCGCATTTGCGAAGCTGCGCAACGTGCACGCTTGCGATCTGAGGAATCGCTGGACGCGGACACACAGCGCGACATCCAGACCGTTACAAACGTCAGGCCCAATCCTGGTGAGCGAACGGACACCGCGCAACCAACCGTGACGATGGATAGTCCGCAACATCTTGCCGCATACATACCGGGCGGCGGTGCGGGGCGTCTTACCCCTGCGCGTTCTACTGGCGGCAGATCGCGTCCAGCCGCTGCCCGGAGGTGGCGTCGAACAGATGCGCACTGTCCGGCAACGGGGCGATCCGCAGCGTCTGTCCCGGCTGCATCGGCAGTCGCTCGCGAAACTCGCACGTGATGTCATCCGTGCCGGCGCGCACGTTGACCTGAGTCGTGGCTCCGGTTGGCTCGACGACCGTGACCTGCACCGGCGTGCCGCTGTCGGTGACGACTATATGCTCGGGGCGGATGCCGAAAATCACCTGCCGCGCCGGAGAGGCCAAACGCCGCCCCGGGAAGCCTGCGAAAAAGCCACCGTCGCCCCGGAAAACCGCGCCCTCATCCTCGTCGCGCAGCTCGCCGCGCAGGAAGTTCATCGCAGGCGAGCCGATGAAGCCCGCGACGAACACGTTGCCCGGCCGATCGTACACCTCGAGTGGCGTGCCGATCTGCTCCACAACGCCCTCGCGCATGACGACGATTCGGTCGGCCAGCGTCATCGCTTCCACCTGGTCGTGCGTCACGTACACGGTCGTCGTACGGAGGCGCTGATGGAGCTGCTTAATCTCCGTGCGCATGGCAACCCGCAGCTTGGCATCGAGATTCGACAGCGGCTCGTCGAAAAGGAAGACCTTGGGATTGCGCACGATCGCGCGGCCCATCGCCACGCGCTGGCGCTGGCCGCCCGAAAGCTGCCGAGGAAACCGCGACAGCAACGCCACGAGATCAAGGATTTCGGCGGCGCGACGCACGTGCTGCTGGATCTCCTTCGCCGGCACTTTCGCAAGGGTGAGCGAGAATCCCATGTTCTCCGCGACCGTCATGTGCGGATACAACGCGTAGTTCTGGAACACCATTGCCATGTCGCGGCGCTTGGGCGGAACGTCGTTGACCACTCGACCCGAAACGCGGATCTCGCCGCCGGTTATGCTTTCGAGACCCGCGACCATGCGCAGGAGCGTCGATTTTCCGCAGCCCGAAGGGCCCACGAGCACGGCGAACTCGCCGTCGCGGATGTCGAGGCTCACGCCATGGATCACCCGCGTCGTGCCGTACTGCTTGCGCACACCGAATAGGCTCACATCCGCCATGTCGCAATCACTCCATCGTTAGTGAGACACAAAGCGTCATGGCATCAGCAGGCCGCCATTGACCTCGACGACTTGGCCAGTGACGTAGCCGCTGAGCCGATCCGAGCACAGGTACAGGAATGTTCCAACGCAATCGTCGGGTTCGCCGATGCGCCCCATAGGAATCTGCGCCGCCGTGGCCTTGAGCTGCTCGGGCGAGGTGACGCGATCCTGCATGTCGGTTGCGATCACGCCGGGCGACACGACGTTAATGCGGATGCGCTCCTTCGCAAGCTCCTTGGCGAGCGAGCGCGAGAAGGTCGACATGAACGCTTTTGCGCCGGCGTACACGGCCGATCCGCCGCCTCCGCCCGTGCGCGCAGCGATGGAACTCACGTTGATCATGGTCCCACCGCCACCCTGCCGGCGGAACTGCCGCACGGCGGCACGGCATGCGGCGAACACGGGGCGGATGTTGAGCGCCACGTGCCGGTCGAACAGCTCGTCGGGGAACTCGGCGATGTCCGCGCGCGAGATCTGGTCGCCGGCGTTGTGAATCAGTACATCGAGGCGTCCGAACGCGCGCACGGTGTCCGCGACGAGGCGATCGAGCGCGTCGTCCTCGACGATGTCCGCCGCGACGAGGTGCGCCGCGCCGCCGTGCTCCCGAATGTCGGCCGCTACCTGCTCGGCCTCAGCGTGGCCGCTGCGGTAATGCACCACCACTTTGGCGCCGCAGGCGCCCAGTCCCCGCGCGACGGCGGCACCGATGCCCCGGCTCGCGCCCGTGACCAGGCATACCTTTCCAGCCAGTTCTTCGAATGACACGTCGATCTCCGTGATTACGTTGCCGCGGCGGTCTGCGCAGCGGCCGATGCCGGCGCCACGAGGAACGCCAACGCGACGTCATGAAATGCGCGCGGTTGCTCGAGCTGCGGCGTGTGGCCGGCGTCCTCGATCACCACGAGCTGCGAATCGGCGATGCGCTCGCGCATGAGCGCGCCGTGCTCCGGCGTGCGGGCGCGGTCGTGCCGACCTTGCACGATCAGCGTCGGCACGCGAATCGATGCGAGGCGGTCCATCGTATTGCTCTGTGCATTCGAGCGCGCGGCTTCCACGGCCGCATCGTGCGACGCAGAAAGCGCGATGCCGCGCAGCCGCATCACTTCAGCCATGGAGGGCCGCCGATAGAAGAACCCGTCGACGATGGAAATGACCGCGGTTTCATCCCACGGCGCGCGGGCCATCGCGCTGGCCTTCGCGAGCCCCGCGGCGGGATCGCCCATCATCGCGCCGGTGGCCACGAGCAGCAACCGCTCGACCCTCTCGGGATGGCGCAGCACGAGTTGCTGCGCCACCACGCCCCCCATCGAGCCACCCACCAGGCGGATGCGATCGATGCCGCGTTCATCGAGCAGATGCACGACCGCATCGGCCATTGCTGTCATGGTATACGGTCCAGGCTCGGACGCCGATCGGCCGAAACCGGGCAGATCCGGCGCGAGGCCACGCACCCCGGTGGCGGCCAATCGCTCGAGCGTCGGCGCCCAATACTCCGAGGACTGGCAGAAGCCGTGCAGGCACACGACCGCGGGCGCCGAGCCCTCGTGCTGCAGCATGAAGAGCGCCATTAGCTCGCGGCCTTCTTCAGTTCCTGCGCCTTCTTCGCCGACGCTGCGAGCGCTTCGGCGGGCTTGATCTGCCGCAGCAGCACGCTCTGGATCTGCTGTTGCGTGTAGCGATCCCACTCGTTGTACCAGGTCG
Organism: uncultured beta proteobacterium; assembly: GCA_963711235.1. Classification (GTDB taxonomy): domain Bacteria; phylum Pseudomonadota; class Gammaproteobacteria; order Burkholderiales; family Casimicrobiaceae; genus PALSA-1003. The sequence goes on from CAVQDI010000004.1 coordinate 268,331, forward strand.
TGCTGATGTTCTCCCGCGCGCGCGCGTTGCCCACCTGCTGTTGCAGGATCGGCAGCTCGTAGCCTGCCTGCTTTTGCGCGGCCTGGATCTCGGGATCGTTGTCGAGTGACTTGAACGGATAGCCCACGCCGTACTTCAGGAACCACGTTTTGGCGGCCACGTACTCACCCTTGGCGTTCTTGCCACCGAGGTAGGAAATGAGGCGCCATGCCGCGTTGCGATCCTTGGCCTGCGAGCTGATCGCGTACAGCCGCGCCCAACCCATCGGACCGCCTTTAACGTCCGTCACGCCGGGGAAGCGCGTCATGCGCACGTCGCCGGCGCGCTTGCTGTATTGCGGGTTGTTTGAGCGCGGAAACACATTGCCGACGTTTGATGTGAACACGCCTTGCCCGGAGAGGAAGGTGTCGCGTGCCTGCGTCTCATCGACCTCGAGGCCGCGTGGATCGAGGATCTCCCAGCTGTGCATCGCGTCGACCATCCATTCGAGCACCATGAGCGCGGTCTTGTCCTCGTTCGGAAACACCGGGTCCATCGCAGGATTGAACAGGTGTCCGCCCGACGCGAAGACCATCGACCAGAACTCGGAGAGTCCGTCGACGTTGGTCTTGTAGCCCTTGAAGATCGGATACTTCGTGATGCCGGCCTTTTTCACCTCGAGCGCGGCGTTCTTGAGCTGGTCCAGCGTGACAGGCGCGTTCTTGATGCCGGCCTTGTCGAGTGCCTTGCGGTCGTAGATGTAGACGTAGATGTCGCCGTAGTAGGGTGTCCCGTACTGCTTGCCCTTGTACATCAGCGCCTGGCGGTCGAACGGAAAGATGTCCTTGTTGAGCTCATCGAGCTTGGGCAGTCCGTCGATCGGCTGGATCCAGCCCGCATCGACCCACGAGCCGAGATTGGTGTCGCGCACGTAGAACGCATCGGCCTGTGTGCCCGCGTTGAACAATGCCACCATCTTCTCGCTGTAGAGTTGCAGATCGAGCGGTGTGTACTGCACCTGGATGTCGGGGTTCTCGGCCATGAATTGCTTCACCAACCCTTCGACTACCTGCGGCTCGAACGCCCAGCCGGCGAAGCGGACGGTCGTCGTTGCGCCGAACGCGGACGGCATCCGCGCGGCGTTGCCTAGCGCGATACCTGCGGCCCCCAGGGCCGAGGTCTTCAGGAAATGGCGGCGGGACATCGCCCGCCCGGCTTCGTTATTGCGCGACATCGTGGCTCTCCTTAGGGTGGGTCAAGAACGGATCGGTCGTCATGCTTAGTCCTTCACGGCGCCGCTCGTCAGTCCTTGGACGATCAAGCGCTGGAAAAGGAATGCGAGCGCGAGCGGCGGGACGATCGCGAGCACGCCGCTGGTGGCCATCAGCGTGCGTTCGGTCGTCACGTCGGTGGCGAAGCCCGCGACGACGACGGGCAACGTCTTCGCTGCAGTAGTGGTGGTGAGAATTACGGCGAAGAGATAGTCGTTCCAGGCTGTCATGAACGCGAACATCGCGGCCGCGACAAGGCCCGGCATGGCGGCCGGCAACAAGACCTTCGTGAGCATCTGCAGCCAGTTGCAGCCATCCATGAAGGCCGCTTCCTCGAGCGAGCGCGGGATCGTCTGGAAGTAGTTCTTGAGCAGCCAGATCGTGAATGGCAGTGTGAACGTCACGTATGTGACGATTAGCGCCGACAGGTGATCGAGCATTCCGAAGTTCTTCAACGTGAGGTAGAGCGGCACGATCAGGGCGATGCCAGGCAGCATGCGCGAGCCGAGGTACAGGATGAGCAGGCCGCCGCGTCCGCGGAAGCGGAAGCGCGCGAGGCTGTAGCCCGTGAGGGTGCCGAGCACCAGATTGAGGCCGGCTGTGCCAAGTGCGGCCAGCAGCGAGTTGATCATCCCGGGCAGCGTTTCCTCCGCGGCGCGTGAGCCCACGATCGCGCGCGTGCCAGACGGATTGAAGAACGTCTCGTAGTTGGCGAGCGTTGGGTGATGCGGGATCCACTGCGGCGGGACCGTCAGCGCGTCCTGCTCGTGCATGAAGCTCGTGAGCAGCAGCCAGCAGAACGGCGCGAGGATATACACGGCCACCGCGAGACTCCCGAGGCACAGGAATAGCTTGCGGCGCGAGCGCCGGAGGCCGCCACCGGTGAGCCACAGAGAGTACTCGCTCATGCCTCGAAATCCCCTCTGCGATAGAGGACGCGGAAATATGCAAGCGCGAGGCCCAGCGTGATGAGGCTCACCATCCAAGCGTACGCGTTGCCCTGCCCGAAATCGAGGCTGTCGAACGTCACGAGGTACGTCTTCCAGGTGAGGGTCGTCGTCGCGGTTCCCGGTCCGCCGGCGGTGAGCACATAGATGATATCGAACGCGCGGATCGCGGACATGGTCTGGAGGATCAGCACCACGAGTAGCGTCTGCGACAGCCACGGCAGCGTGACGTAGCGAAAGAGCTGGAACGGTCCCCCACCGTCCATGCGCGCAGCTTCGTACAGCTCGGAAGGGATGCGCTGGAGTGAGGCGAGCAGCAGGATGACGGCCAGAGGGAGCGAGTTCCAGACGTCGGCGAACACCAGCGCGAGCAGCGCGGAGGTGGGCGTCGACAGCCAGCCGCGGTATTCCTGCAGGAAGCCGAGGCTCAACAGCAGGCCGTTGAGCGCGCCGATCTTGGCGTCGTAGATCCATTGCCACATGAGGCCGTTCACTACGGGCGGAATCGCCCACGGCAGCAGCACGAGCGTGCGCACCAGGGCGCGTCCGGGGAATTGTTGGTTGAGCAGGATCGCGACCAGGATGCCGAGCACCGCAACCAGTGTCACCACGAGCACCGTGAACTGCATGGTGATCCACAACGCCGACCAGAACTCGCTCGATTGGGCAATCGTGGCGTAGTTCGTCAATCCAACGAAATCAAATACGCGCGGTCGCTTGAGGTTGTACTTGTGCAGGCTGATCCACGCCGAGTACACGATGGGATACGCGGCCAGGACGAAGATCGCGGCGAGCGCCGGCGCGTTGAGCAGCCAGGCGAAGCCCGCGCGCTCGTAGCCGACGCGCGTGCTGCGCGTCGTGTGGCTGCCCGGCCACAGCGAAAGGGACGGTGTCACGCCGCCTTCTCCCGGTACAGAAAACGGCCGTTGCGCTCGCCGGTTGCGCCATGCGGTCCATACGCGACGGTGCCCGCGACTAGCACGTAATCGATGCCCTCGGCCACTCGCGTCGGCTCGGCGTACGTGGAGCGGTCGATCACGCGCGCCGCGTCGAACACGACCAGATCGGCGTGCTTGCCCACCGCAATCTCGCCCCGATCCTTGAGGCCGAAGCGCCGCGCCGAGAGTCCGGTCATGCGATGCACCGCCTCCTCGAGCGGGAACAACCCCAGCTCGCGCGCGTAGTGCCCGAGCACGCGCGGAAACGTGCCCCACAGGCGCGGGTGCGGATGCCGGTCGTGTGGAAGGCCGTCGGAGCCGATCATCGTCGCCTCGTAGCGCATCACGCGCTGCACGTCGTCCTCGCGCATGTGGAAGTAGCTCGCACCGCCGGGCTGCAGGCGGTCGCACGCTTCCTTCTGCGTGCAACCCCACTCCTGCGCGATGTCGGCGAGCCAGCGTCCGGACATTTCCGGAAACGGCTCGGACCAGGTGACCATGATGTCGATGACACCGTCCGCCATGTCGGCGCGCAGGACGGTAGAGCCCGCGACGTACGGATACACGTCCAGGCCAATCGGCTGGCGCTTTCGTGCAGCGTCGATGTGCGCAAGCGTCTCGGTGGAACGTCCCCAGTTTTCGGGGCCGGCGCATTTGTGGTGCGAGATCACGACGGGGAGCCCGGCGGCACGACCGGCCGTGAACGCCTCGTCGAGCGCGGCAATGACGTTGTTCGTTTCGTCGCGGATGTGCGTCGTGTAGACGCCGCCCGCCTCCGCAGCGACGTGCGCGATCATCGTGACCTCGCCGATGTCAGCGGCCGCGTTAGTAGGATAGAAGAGTCCGGAGCTGAAGCCGATGGCTCCCGCGTCCATGCATTCGCGCGCAAGCTCGACCATCCTGGCCTGCTCGGCCGACGTCGCCGGCCGATAGGGATCGTCCATTGTGGCGACGCGCAGCGTGGAGTGACCGAACAGGGCCGCGACGTTGACGGCCGGACGCGCTGTGTCAACAGCCTGCGCGTACGCGCGCATGGTGGGAAAAACGTGTTTGCCCGGGCCTCCGAGCAGATTGAGCGGTGGCGGCACGTTCGGATGCACCAACGGTGCGAGGCTGATGCCACAGTTGCCCACGACCACAGTCGTCACGCCCTGACTGATTTTGGGCAGAGCCTGCGGCGACGAGAGCACGTGCTGGTCGTCGTGCGTATGTACATCAATGAAACCCGGCGTCACGACGCGACCCTCGACATCGATCGCGTCCGCGCCGCGCAGCTCGAGGGGTGCCCCCATTTCCCGGATGCGACCGTCCTTGACGCGCACATCGGCGCGATAGCCTGGCGCGCCGGTGCCATCGATGACGGTCCCGCCGCGAAATACGTAGTGAAGGCTTCCTGCCACTTCGCTTGTCCTATTCGTGATTGACTGAATCGCGTTCGGTCTCGTCCCACGCCCGGTGCAGCGCAGGATGGATGTCGCTGTCCACGCCGCGCTCGAGCAAGACGGCTCGAACCCGCTTCAACCGCTCGATGGCCGCCGGGCCGAGGCGCAGCCCGACGCCCACCATGAGCACCTCGATCAGCACCTGTCCCGCGAGATACGCTTCGGTGCTCACGCGTACGGTGGCGTCATCCGGTACGACCATGGCCAGCGGAATAGTGCAGCGCTCGGCAAGCGGCGTGTCGGGCTGCGTGATGCCGATCACGGTCGCGCCCTGTTCGCGCGCCAGCGCCACGGCCTCGAGCAATGTGGGCATGCGGCCGACGTGCGAGATGGCGAGCACCACGTCGCGCGGCGAGAGCGCCGCCGCGGCAACGAGCTGCAGGTGTGCGTCGAAATAAGCGCTCGAGTTAAGGCCAAGACGGGCGAAGCGCGATTGCGCGTCGTTGGCGAGGAACGTAGAGACCGACCCCACGCTGAAGCACTCGACGCGGCGGGCGGAGGCGAGCCTGTCCATGGCCAGCTCGACCGCGGCCGGGTCGAGCTGGCGCTCGAGGTTGGTGAGCACCGCTGCCGCACCGTAGAGGATCTTGTGGATGAGGCTGCGGACGTCGTCTTTCGCCGTGACGGCACGATGAAGGTACGGCGTACCGATGGCCAGGCTCTGAGCGAGGTGCAGCTTGAAGTCCGATAAGCCCTCGTAGCCGAGCGAGCGGCAGAAGCGCACCACGGTCGGTGCGCTCACTCCCGCGCGACGTGCGATCTCCTCGACCGCGGCGCGAACCATCCCATCCGGATCGAGGAGGACCGCGTGCCCCACGCGCTGCTGCGCCTCGGGGAGCTCGTGCGCCACCGAGCGAATGCGCGCGAGTGGATCGATAGTGGAACGCGGGACGACGTGCAGCTCTTCCATGGGTCAGGCCGCGATGCGCGATGCGCTCGCGGTGTGGTCCGCAACGAGGGCGGTGAAGGCGTCCGCCGCCTCCAGATTCGAGAGATGACCCGCCACGAGCTCGACACAGCGCGCGCCGGGGATACGCTGCGCCAGCCAGTCACCCTGTGCGGGCGGTGTAGCGATATCATGCCGCCCCGTGATGATCAGCGTAGGTACCCGAATGGCGGCGACGGTTTCGCGCAGGTCCGCGTCGCGATTGGCGGCGCAGCAGCTTACGTACCCTGCCGGCAGCGTGCGCTCGAACATCGCTTTAAGCGACGAGACAACCGCGGGCGCGCGCGCGATGAACTCTGGTGTGAACCAGCGCGCGATGGCCGCGTCGGAGATCGCTGCCATTCCTTTTGTGTTTACCGTGACAATGCGCGCGTCCCACATCTCGTGCGTGCCGATGAGGGGCGCCGTGTTAGCGAGCACCAGCGACGACAGCCGCTCGGGGACGTTCGCGGCGACCCAAATGCCGGTCATGCCGCCAAGCGAAAGCCCGCAGAAATGCACCCGCTCGATGTGCAACCGGTCGAGCAGGGCGAGCACGTCGTGGCCAAGCCGATCCATCGTCGACGGGCCGTCCGGAATTGCGGACCTGCCATGACCGCGCGTGTCGTAGCGGAGCACGCGGAAGCGCGCGCCGAGCGCGGGCATCTGCGTGTCCCACATGTGCAGGTCCAGACCGAGGCCGTTCGAGAGTAGGAGCACCGGCGCTGCTGCAGGACCGTCTAGTCGGTAGTGCAGATGGACGTCGTCGAGTTGAGCAGTGGGCATGCGAGCGGCGATCGATGCGGGTCAGAAGAAGGTCCGTAGCGCATCGACGACGGTGTAGTCGTCATCGACTTCGAACAGCAACTGCCACTTGTCGAATGTCGTGCACGGGTGCGAGATGCCGCACCCGACGAGGTCGCCCACGTTCAGGTCCGCGCCGTCCGGCACCCGCAGGTAGGCGTGCTGATCGTTGAGCTTCTGCACCTGCCAATCGGCGGGCGTGCATGGGGGAGGCGCACGCATGCCTTCGCGGAACCACTTGAGCGGGCGCGGCATTTCGATGTCGTAGGAAACGTCGCGCCGACCCATGGTGAGGATCGCAAGGCCGGGCTCCGGGCGCGACTGCACCAGGCTCCAGACTTCGAGCGCCGGCCGCAGGCCGGGCTTGCTTTGCCAAGGCTCGCTGGAGCGCGCTTGCACCCGCTCGAACAGGCGCGCGTAGGTCCCCGAGTCGTGCGTGACGTAGCAGCCGCTGCGCAGGATCGTGCGCACGGGGCGCGAGAGGCGCAGCGGAAGATCACGCGCCACGATGTCGAAGACGGCGGAACCACCCGCAGACAGGATAACCTCGCCGGGAGCGAACAAGCCTTCCCGGTCGCACGCGACGGCGACGGCGTGCACCGATTCGACCAGCGCAGCGACATGTTGCTGATCGCGCTCGGAGTCTCCGGTGACCCCGAGCCCTTCATAGCATTCGATGCCGCGGAGCTGCACGGCGGCGCTCGCCGCGATCGCGCGTGCCACGGCGATCGCCTCGGCCACCGAGCGTGCACCGGTGCGTCCACCGCCGTGCCCTACTTCGAGCAGAACCGTGAGCGGCCGCACGCGCGGGAGCTGCTGCACCTCCCGGCTCACACGCTCGAGCTGTGCCGGCGAGTCGATCAGGAAGAGCACTTCGAGGTCACGGTGCTGCTGCATCAGGTCAACGATCCGCGCCACGTCGCCGCGCGCGACGACCTGGTTGGCAATAAGCACGCGTCGCATGCCGATGCCTACGCAGATGCCGAGCTGATGGACGTTGGCAACCGTCATCCCCCACGCGCCATCCTCGAGCTGGCGCGCGAAGATCTGCGGGCACATTGTCGTCTTGCCATGTGGGGCGATCGCCACGCCGGTCGAACGCGTGAAATCGCGCATCCAAGCAGAGTTGTGCCTCATCGCAGAGCGCTTGATGACGGCGAGCGGGAAAGGCATGTCACCGCGTAGCACGTTCCATTCTTGGTGCCCGATGTCGCGCAAGGCCATCGGGCTGCTCGCGTGAGGAAAGCCCTTGAGGCGGCCGTCGACGATCTCACCAAGGATTGGTTCAAGATTGAGTGGCACAGACGCTCGCTCCCGATACAATGTAATAAGATTACACAATTTCAAGGGTAATATAAGTGCGTGGAAACTGTCAATTCATTTGATACAGTAGGATATACATCCATAAGCTATTGATATTATGTTGCTATATCGATAGTATGGCGATCGGCATGCTTGCCAAGGCACCAGCGGGTGTGTAATTATATTACGGCCTAACATTGTGACGCGGCCTATGCGTATCGCTTTTGGAGCAAACCTACTGAGGAGCAATCGTTATGAGTGTCCAGTACTTCGCTGAGCCTGGTTCCACGCAATCGTTGCCGTTCTCGGCCGCAGTGCAAGCAGACGACTTCATCTTCGTCTCAGGCCAGGTCGCAATGGGTGACGATGGGAAAATCATCAACGGCGAAATCGAGGAGCACACACGCCAGGCGCTTCGCAATGTCGAGCGTGTTCTTGCGCTCGCGAACTGCTCACTCGCGGATATCGTAAAGGTGACCGTATGGCTGCAGGACGCTGGGGATTTCGACCGGTTTAATCGGGTCTATCGCGAGTTCTTTCCGCTGCAGAAACCCGCGCGTTCTACGACGCAGGTGCGTCTGGTCGTGGACTCGCGACTGGAAGTCGAGGTGATCGCATTGAAGCGACGAGTGGCGGAATGATACCGCTGGCGCTCTTCGAGCTGATCCTGTCCCCTGCGTCCAGTGATCCTGCCGGCACGCGCGCTCCCAAATTGTATCTACGGCAAATAGCGCAACGTTGATTTCGTCCAATGACGAGGCAGACATGACGCAACCGGTATCATGGGGCGTGCTGGGCGCCGCGAAAATCGCTCGCGAAAGGGTCATCCCGGCGATGCAGCGAAGCGCGATAACCCGCATCGACGCGATCGCAGCGCGTGATCGTGGCAGGGCGCAGGAAGCCGCGGCAGCGCTTGGCATCGCACGAGTGTATGGGTCTTACGAAGAGCTGCTTGCGGATCCTGCGCTCGAGGCGATCTACAACCCGCTGCCCAATCACCTCCACGTTCCTTGGACGATCCGTGCGCTCGAGGCGGGCAAGCACGTGCTGTGCGAAAAGCCGATCGCACTCACTGCCAGGGAGGCCGAACAACTCATCGACGCCGAGGCACGGACCGGGCGACGAGTCGCCGAGGCTTTCATGGTGCGGCACCATCCACAGTGGCAACGCGCACGCGAGATCGTTCGCGCTGGCACGATCGGAGAGACGAGGGCGATCCACGTATTCGTCTCGTACAACGTCACCGATCCGACCAACCTCCGCAACCAGGCCGACATCGGCGGTGGCGGCCTGTACGACATCGGCTCCTATGCCGTCACGGTCGCGCGCTACCTGTTCGAGACGAAGCCTGTGCGGGTGATTGCACTGATCGACCGGGATCCGGTCTTACGGACCGATCGACTCACCAGTGCGATCCTCGAGTTTCCGCACGCGCGACAGCTGGTATTCACGTGCAGCACGCAGTTGCTTCGTTTTCAGCGAGTTCAGATCGTGGCCACGACGGGGCGGATCGAGATTCCGGCTCCCTTCAATCCAGACCCAACACAGGCCAGCATGATCATGGTCGACACGGGCAGCGGGCCGCACACCGAACAGTTCGCACCATGCGATCAGTACATGCTGCAGGGAGACGCTTTTTCGCGTGCCATTCGCGGCGAAGCGAAACTTGAACATCCCATCGCCGACGCTATCATGAACATGACCGTCCTGGACGCATTGTTTCGATCGTCGAACAGTGGGAGCTGGGAGCGACCGGCATGATCGAATCGCTCCTTTGTGACCCGACGTTCCATTCCTGCCCGGATTCAACCGAAGGGGCATTGTCATGATTCTACCGATGAATACTCCCAAATTCCTGGCACTGATCGGCCTGCTTGCGGTCCTCGGCAGCATTGGTGCAGCGGCCTTCTTCTTTGGCGGGTTCTTTAGCGTCGCGGCGAATAATTCGGATCCCAATATTGTTAACTTGGCGCTCGTCCATGTGCGCAAGGCCTCGATCGCGCGGCACGCGATCGATCAACCACCGGGGTCGCTTGACGATCCGGCTATGGTGAAGGAAGGCGCACGCGCCTACTTCCACCGCGGCTGCGTTGATTGTCATGGCGGGCCCGGCGTGGAACCAGCCGATTTCGCCGCTGGGCTGAACCCGCAGCCCAACCTCAAGAGAGTAATCACTGCCCTCTCGCCACAGGAGGTGTTTTGGGTGATCAAGAATGGCATCAAGATGACCGGCATGCCGGGGTTCGGCTCCGCGGCCTTCTTGAAACACCTGCCGAACGTTTCGGACGAGGACTTCAAGGCATGGACTTCGGGCTCGCCCGTCGTCACGGTTCCGCCTATGAAGTGATTGATGATCCACTGCACGTTCCACAAACCTTCGACGTCCGGGGGTTAGGTTGCGGGTCCCCGCAGGCAAACAATTCAACGGCTTGTCATTCGGCAGGCCGTTTTCCTTTGTACGCGGGGTAGCACAAAGAACCGGCTTGCGCTACGCTTGCAGCGTATACGCGAAACGCGTATAGTGTGGCGGTGGTCTTTGTCGAACTTACCCCCTTCGCCGAATTCCGAGACGAATACTGGACCGACGAAGACCTACGCGCGTTGCAGAGCTTCCTGCTTGTAGCACCGGAGGCTGGTGATCTAATCCGCGGTGGAGCGGGTTTGCGGAAGTTGCGTTGGTCGGCGCAAGGTCGTGGCAAGCGTGGTGGCGCGAGAGTAATCTACTACTGGCATATTTCGAAGCACTGCATTTACCTGATCTATGGCTACGTAAAGAGCGAGCGCGAAGACTTGACACCGCAGCAGATCAAGGTACTCGCAAAGTTGACGAAGGATATGAAGGATGGATAAGCAGCATTTCAATCAATTGGTCAAAGGCGTGCGCGAGATGAAACGCCACATGAACGGTAAGGCCGTGCCTGGCGCACGCACTTCGGAGCTAGCAGAGCCCGACGTTCGTTCCATCCGCGAGGTCGCGAAAATCAGCCAATCTCAGTTCGCGAAATTGATTGGTGTCAGTGTGCGCACCTTGCAGAACTGGGAGCAGCATCGAACGCGTCCGACAGGTCCTGCGCGCGCGCTTTTGAAGATCGTGGCGTCTGACCCGAAGTCGGCGATCGAGGCACTGCACGCCTAGGCACATAAGAACGCTGCTTGATACGCCTCGCAGCCAGCGGGGCTTGCAACTACTTGATTCGCAGGCGCTTCCGGGTCGGGTTGCAGGTCCCCGCAACCAATAAATCAAGGGCTTGCAGCGATGCAGGCTCTTTTAATTTTGATCGGGCTAGCAGCGGACTAGCGGCGCGCACACGGGTGTACGCCGCCCGCGCGGCAGGCACTAGCCTGTTGTATTGGCGGGGGCGCCCTCGCTCCGTCAGAATCGACGCATGAGGCCCAAGGCGCTACCGAAAAGCCTATCGTGGCATCGCGTGCTGATACCCGCGAGCGATGTGGCGAAACTCGGAGCCGGAGGGCTGATGGACAACTTCGAGAAGGCATACCGCGCTGCCGGCCTGCCGAAAGGGGTGGAGGTCTATCACAACGAAATTGACGGCGCGCACGTCTTTTTCTTCTCCCCAAAGGCGTCTGCGGTGGCCGCACACGTATTGGAACAGTTCGGTGCCCGGCGCTGCATCGGTGAACCAGACGTATCAGGGTGTCCGCGCGTAGAGCTATAACGAGGTGCGATGCCCACGCTCGTACTCTATCCGTTTCGCTTCCGCGACCTGCTCACAGGGAAGTGGGTGCGCGCCCGGCACAAGCTACAGGTGCCGGAGCTGCAACGACACTACGCCGACTGGGAGATAACCGGCGCGCCGGAAATTCGGCGCGTCACGGAAATGAGCGTGCAGCCTTTCAATCCGTTCGAGGCGCCGGCGCGCGCTATTATCGCGCCGATGCTGCTGTGGAGCCGATAATGAGCCATCCGCTCGGCAACGCCTAACCCGCCACCACTAACATGATGATCAACTCCATTCGTATCGAGCGTATGGCCGACCATGTGGGTCTCTTGCCGCTTCTCAAGGTCTGGTTCCAGTCTGAATGGCCTGCCTACTACGGGCAAGGGGGGTCAGGTAATGTTGAGTCGGATAGGGCAGGACCCCCTTGAGGCAATGAGCAAGAGTCACGATCTGCTCCAGATCGTTGAACGCCTCGTACTGGTCAAGAGCAAGGTCATCCTCATGGCCAATCCAAGCGAAGGACGGTACAACCGGTTGTGCGAGGCGATCGAGGCGAATTACGCAAGTCTTGCTTCCGACGACCCGAGGCACTCTCGACAATCCACTCCGGCGCCGAAGCGATCACGCGCGCTGGACGAGACGTGCTCAAGGCGGAATGGATCCGAGTCAAGCGCGGCGAATGATGGTTGAGATCGTACGGCGCCTGCGCGCGACGGGTACCCCATATAGGATACCAAACCCAGGAGATCACGCATGACCAATCCGAAGCTCGAAGTCCTCACGCCACAGAACTCGCAGATCATCTTTATCGATCATCAGCCGCAGATGGCGTTCGGCGTGCAGTCCATCGACCGCCAGACGCTGAAGAACAACGTCGTCGCTCTCGCCAAGGCGGCGAAGGTGTTCAAGATCCCGACCACCATCACTACGGTCGAAACTCAGAGCTTCTCCGGCTACACCTATCCGGAGCTGCTCGAGGTGTTCCCCGACAAGCCGCTGCTCGAGCGCACCTCGATGAATTCTTGGGATGATAAGAAGGTCCGCGACGCGCTCAAGGCGAACAAGCGCAACAAGGTCGTCGTTTCGGGGCTGTGGACCGAGGTTTGCAACAACACTTTCGCCCTGTCCGCGATGCTCGAGGGCGGCTACGAGATCTACATGGTCTCGGACGCCTCGGGCGGCACATCCAAGGAAGCGCACGACTATTCGATGCAGCGCATGATCCAAGCCGGCGTCGTGCCGGTTACCTGGCAGCAGGTGCTGCTCGAATGGCAACGCGACTGGGCACGGAAGGAGACGTACGACGCGGTGATTGCGATCGTGCGCGAACACTCCGGCGGCTACGGCATGGGGGTCGACTACGCCTACACCATGGTGCACAAGGCGCCGCAACGCACCTCGAGCCTTCATGAGTTGTTAGAGCCGATGCCGGCGTAATAGGCGTCACGCGGGATGGCCGATATGCGCGTCTATCTTTTGTCGCTCGGAGCCGGTGTGCTGGTCGGCATCGTGTACAGCCTGCTCAATGTGAGATCGCCAGCGCCACCCGTGGTGGCGCTGGTTGGGTTGCTCGGCATACTCATTGGCGAGCAGATCATCCCGGTGGCCAGGCACATGCTGGAGGGCTCGTATCTCGCCGCCGCGTGGCGTCAGTCGCACGGTACGGCGCACATCTTTGGCCTGCTGCCTGGGCGTCACGGGCAGGCAACGCAACCCGGGATTGACTCCGAACCAGATGAGAACACATGACCAAACCAGAATCGAGTGCTGATCTGATCCTGCATCGCGGCCTTTTCACGACGCTCGCGCGCTCACAGCCGACCGCCACCGCCGTCGCGATTCGCGACGACCGATTCCTCGCTGTCGGCGCCGAAAGCGAGGTGACGGCGCTGGCAGGTCCGAAAACCAGGCTCGTCGACCTCAAGGGCCGGCGCGTCCTGCCCGGGCTGATCGACAGTCATCTCCACATCATTCGTGGCGGGCTCAGCTTCAACATGGAGCTGCGCTGGGATGGCGTGCGCAGCCTCGCCGATGCGATGAACATGCTGAGGCGCCAGGTCGCCGTCACACCGCCGCCGCAATGGGTGCGCGTGGTCGGCGGCTTTAGCGAGCATCAGTTCGTTGAAAGGCGGCTGCCGACGATCGATGAGCTCAACGCCGTCGCGCCCGAGACACCGGTTTTCCTCCTGCATCTCTACGACCGCGCGATCCTCAACGCCGCGGCGTTGCGCGCCGTCGGCTATACCAAGGACACGGCAAATCCGCCTGGCGGCGAAATCGCGCGCGGCCCGGATGGCACGCCGACTGGGCTGCTACTCGCCAAGCCGAACGCAGGCATCCTCTACGCAACGCTCGCCAAGGGTCCGAAGCTTCCGTTCGACTATCAGCTGAACTCGACACGCCATTTCATGCGCGAGCTCAACCGCCTCGGCGTAACCGGCGCGATCGACGCCGGCGGTGGCTCCCAGAACTATCCCGAGGACTACGCGGTGATCGAGAAGTTGGCCGCCGACGGCCAGCTCACCCTACGGCTGGCTTACAACCTCTTCACTCAGAAGCCGAAGGGTGAAAAGGAGGACTTCCTGCGCTGGGTCGGATCATCGAAGTATCAGCAGGGCGATGACTATTTCCGTCACAACGGGGCAGGCGAGATGCTGGTGTTCTCGGCTGCCGACTTCGAGGATTTCCGCCAGCCGCGCCCCGACATGCCGCCCGAAATGGAGCCCGAGCTCGAAGCGGTGGTGCGCATCCTCGCCCAGAACCGCTGGCCGTGGCGGATGCACGCCACCTATGACGAGACAATCAGCCGCGCCCTCGACGTCTTCGAGCGCGTGAACCAGGAAATCTCGCTCGACGGTCTGCATTGGTTCTTCGACCACGCCGAGACAATCTCGGAGCAGTCGATCGACCGGATCGCCGCGCTAGGCGGCGGCATCGCTGTGCAGCACCGCATGGCCTATCAAGGCGAATACTTCGTTGAACGATACGGTTCGGGTGCGGCCGAAGCCACGCCGCCGTTCGCGCGCATGTTAGAGAAGGGCGTCAGGGTCTCCGCCGGCACCGATGCGACGCGTGTCGCCTCCTACAATCCGTGGGTATCACTCGCCTGGCTCGTCACAGGGCGCACGGTTGGGGGCTTACGCATTTATCCACAGCGCAACTGCCTCGACCGCGAGACGGCGCTGCGTCTATGGACTGAGAACGTCACCTGGTTCTCCAACGAAGAAGGCAAGAAGGGTCGGATCGAGGCGGGCCAGCTCGCCGACCTGATCGTTCCGGATCGCGACTATTTCGCGTGCGCCGAAAGCGAAATTGCCGACACCTTCTCCGAGTTGACGATCGTCGGTGGCAGGATCGTTTATGCGGCCGGAATCTTCGCGAGCCTCGACGCGTTGCCGCCGCCGGCGATGCCGGAATGGTCGCCGGTGCGCCGCTTCGGGGGTTACGCTGCCTGGGGCGACCAAGGCCGCGGGGAGATGCACCGCCAGCAACTCGATGAGGCGTGTGGCAGCACCAGCGCCTGCAGGGTCCACGGCCACGGCCATGGCCGCGCCTGGGCCGGCACCGCGCCGGTCGACGACCTCAAAAGCTTCTGGGGTGCGCTTGGCTGCTCGTGTTTCGCATTCTGAAACCGGCCATCCGGCGCTGGAGATCGGTCGGGTGGCCAGCTTCAAAGCCACATCCCTTAGCCGCCACGCGTTTTCAACATCCAATGCCTAGGGGCAACACCTCCGCTGAAATCGGTCAGGCCTTGCCTGATCTGCTCTGCTTCGTTGCAGTCCTCGGAGTATCGACCGGTCACGTCTCCAACTAGCGGAGACGCGGCCAGCAGCATTGAGGTTGCGGCTCCCTGCTCCGAGGTCTTGCGGCGCTCGACAGGTGTTTGAGCCCGCCGGTGTATCCCTGCAGCCCAACGTCGACACACACTCGAAGTCACTTGGCACGAGGATGGCGACATCGGCGATTACAGTGGGACCGACTCTCATCCCATCGACAAGGATTGGATATCCGACGCACGCAAATTTGTGCGCCAGCAACCTGGAGCAGATGAACCGCATGGGACTGCACGCGAGCATCCGGAAGTGCTGGCGTTCGCGCATGAATGCGCAGGATTGATAAAGACGCGAAGTTGCGGTGTTGCTATGTTGAGTGCCTTACTACTCAGGCGGCTCAATGATGACACGACGTCAGCAGACCGTCCTGGTGCTTCAGGGCGGAGGCGTGCTAGGGGCCTATCAGGCGGACGTCTATCAGGGCATCGCCGAAGCGGACCTTGCTTCGAACTGGGTCGCCGGGGTATCGATCGGCGCGATCAACGCGGCGCTGATCGCGGCAATCCCCCCGGGCGCCGCATCGAGCGCCTCCGCGAATTCTGGGACCGGGCCTCCTCCAGTCTGCCGCTGGTGGCGCCGGTGCAGTTCGATCCGATGCGGGTGGCTCTCAATCGTTTCAGTGCGGCAACGGCGGCGACGTTCGGAGTTCCAGGGTTCTACGTTCCGCGCCAGCCGCCCGCATTCCTTGCACCCGACGGCACCCCCGGGGCGCTCAGTGTCTACGATACCTCGCCGCTCAGGCAGACGCTGCTGGACCTGGTTGATTTCGACCTTCTCAATCGCAAGGACGTGCGCCTGAGCGTCGGCGCGGTCGACGTACGCGGCGGCAATTCGGTGTACCTCGACAATCAGGATTTGCCACTCGGGCCGGAGCACGTGATGGCGAGCGGCTCGTTGCCACCGGCCTTCCCATCTACGCTGATCGACGGCGCTCACTACTGGGATGGGGGGCTGGTCTCGAATTCACCGCTGATGTACGTCTTCGAGGTTTCGCCGCGGATTAACGCGCTGATCGTGCAATTCGAGCTGTTTAGCGCGCGTGGTGAATTGCCGAGAAACCTGGATGAAGTGCTCGAGCGCGCCAAGGACATCCAGTATTCGAGCAAGACGCGCCTGAATACCAAGCAAGTGCAGGAATTGGAGGGGCTGCGGCCTGCGGTGGGCCGTTTGTTACGCAAGCTGCCGGCCAGTTTGCATCAGGATCCCGACTACAAGCTGCTGCAGCCACTCGCCGAACATAAGCGCCAGCTCACCATCGCGCACCGGTGCCACGATTGGTGTCAACGGTATCGGCGGAGCTATACTCCACTTAGCTGGCGTCCGATATGATGTTCGCGCTCTCCGGGGCACTGTTGACGGGCGGCGAAAGGCGACTAGCGACACAACGGGGATGGCTATGACGGGGGGGTCGAACACCGCGCGGGCAACGAGTTTGCCGGGCCAATGGCGGCCTAGAACCTGTCGCTCTAGGTTTCTCGTGGCCCTCGATCATTTGGGCTGCATGGTGGTCGTGGCGCAGACCCTTGTCTTGACTGGATGCAGTTCGGCCCCCTCACGAAATATTCTCGGCTCTTACTTTCCCTCATGGATGATCTGCGCTCTCGTCGGTCTGTGCGCGACCGTTGCTGTCCGCGGGCTACTCGTAAAGGTGGGCATCGACAAGGAATTGCCGATGCCGATCGTCGTCTATCTGGCGTTCACGATCGCTTTTACCTTTGCGATGTGGCTTCTGTGGCTGGCCTAGGCGGAGCGTAACGATGAAGCGCAGTGGGGCTTGGCGCGGCCGTCTGGTTGCTTACATTGCCATCTTTGCTGCCATCAGCCTCGGGGCATGGACAGTCTATGTGTTGGACCGGCGTCCGCGTACACATGACGCTCATCTTTTCGCGTACAGCGCGGGCATGGCAGCCGAGGTCAGCGGCCGCATCGTCGCACTGCACATCACCAACGATCAACGGGTGACCAAGGGGCAAGCACTAGTAGATATCGACCCCGAACCGTTCGAGTTGCGCCTGCGCCAGGCGAGGGCGCAGGTGGCGGCATTGAAAGCGCAGATCGGCCTGACGTCCCGACAAGTGAGGTCACAGATGTCGGGCGCAGATGCGGCGGCGACCCAAATCAATCACGCGCGGGCGCAGCTCGAGTTGGCGCAGGACACATTGCAGCGGTTGGAACCGCTTTTGGCGAAGGGGTACGTGACCAGTCAGCAGGTCGACGAAGCCCGGACCAACGAACACAATGCTAACGTGGCGTTGACCACGGCCACGCAGCAGGCTAATCAGGCGCGTGAAGCCGTAGGGGATACGGAGAGCCTCGCCGCCCAGCTTGCCGGCGCGGAAGCAACCGAGGCCCTCGCCGCACGCGACTTGCGCCAAGCGACGTTGCGTGCACCTTTCGACGGATCGGTCGTCGGCCTCCAGATCGCGGAAGGGGCCTTCGCAATCGCGGGGAGTCCTCTCTTCACTCTGATCAAGAACGACAACTGGTACGCAATTGCCGATTTCCGGGAAACTGAACTTCCGCGCATTGCGGTGGGCGACCGGGCTACGGTGTGGGTGATGGGCGACGACAACCGGCCGATTCTCGGCCGCGTCGAGAGCTTGGGCCGAGGCGTACAACCCGATGATCGCGGCGGGCCGGGGTTGCCTGAGGTCGGACGTACGCTCGATTGGGTCGTCGTCGCGCAACGTTTTCCCGTGTGGGTTCGACTGGATGATCCTCCCGATCAGGTGACGCGTATCGGTGCTACGGTATCGGTCCGGGTACAACATTACGATGCCCACTGAGACGACGTCGCGCTGGCGTGAACTATACGTAATCGTGCGCGAAGAACTGGCGCCAAGGCCGGGAAGAGGTGCGGCCGTGGCGCGTATCGCCTTATGCTGCGCCGTCACGGTTGCTGTTGGGATGGTCTTTCAGATCCCGCTACCGGCGTATATGGCGTACGTCGTCTTTCTGATCAGCCGAGAGGAAGCCGTTGGCACGCTGATCACGGCGATCGGCGGCGCAGTCGCGGCCACGCTGGCGGTGGCTTTCTCGCTCCTACTCTATATGGTTGACGCGGCTGAACCTGCGCTTCGGCTACCCCTAATGGTCACGAGCACGTTTCTCGGCATGTTCCTAATACGCACCTCCACCTTAGGGCCGATCGCGTTTCTCGCGAGTTTCGTCCTGGTGCTGACGCAAACCCTTATCGACGACGTTCCTTCGCTTGAGATCCTGACGCGATTTGTACTCTGGTTGTGGGTTGTGGTGGCGTTTCCCGCGGCGCTTACGGTACTGGTGAATCTCATCCGTGGGGAGAATCCGGCCACACTCGCACGGAAAACTGCGTTGCGCCTTCTCGATACCGTAACCGTGACGCTAGAGGGACGAAGCTCGAGCGAACTCGCCGAGTCACGCGCCGAGGCCCTTGGATTGCTCGAGCTGCAAGTTCATGCCGGGATGTTCGATCGACGGTTGCGCGCGCGAACGGACGTCGATCGTCGTCTTATCGAAACGCTCATTGAATTGCTGATGCTGGTCCGAGCGCTTCCCGCCGGCACGCCGCCCGCGATTCGGGCGTTTCTAGCCGACGCTAGCAAGGAGTGCCGTCGAGCATTCGCATCCGACCATGCTCCGGCCCCTGTGCAACGTGAACTGCCTGGAGGGTTCACAAGCGGTTTGAATGTCGAGGTCCTGTCAGTCGTTACCGCGATCGAGAATGCGTTGGGTCGCCTCGGTGATGACATCGTACGCCGTCGCACGACAGTGGATGTTCCGGCTGCCAAGACGGTGAGTAGCCTGTTCGTACCGGATGCATTGAGCAACCCGGAGCACGTGCGGTTTGCGTTGAAGACAACTATGGCTGTGATGGCGGCCTACATAATCTACACCGCACTGGACTGGCCCGGTATCCGAACAGCTGTTACGACGTGCTTTTTCGTTGCGTTGGGTAGTCTTGGCGAAACAATGCACAAGCTGACATTGCGACTCTGCGGCGCCCTGCTTGGCGGCCTCGCGGCTGGGTTATCCATCGTCTACCTGCTCCCACAGATGACGGACATCGGGCAACTCTGCCTGCTGATCGCGGCTGCGTCGGCAATCAGTGCCTGGTTCGCCACCAGCAGCGAACGCCTCTCGTATCTTGGCCTGCAGATGGCATTCGCATTTTTTCTTGGCGTACTGCAAGACTATGGCCCCGCCACGGACCTGACCGTGTTGCGGGACCGCATGGTCGGCATTTTTCTTGGTAACCTGCTGATGTCAATCGTGTTCAGTATAGTCTGGCCGACTAGCGCATTGGACGAGGCTCGTGCCGTCCTAGCAAAGGCAATGCGGGCGCTTGCAAAACTGATGGGTGACGTCGTGGGTTCCAATACCGATATACGCCTCGTTGCGGTGCAGAACCTCACCGAGGCGAGGCACTTCGCATCGATTGCATTGTTTGAAATGAATCTTCTGGAGGGTCGCGGTCGGCACAAGGGAATCGACGAAACCGCACTGGCCCAGCTGGAAGGACTTGCCACCGCTGTTTTCGTCGTTGCAGGTCAATCAAACCTCCAAAGCGGCGCCGAGACTGTCCGAAGGCAGGACTTGGCATCCTCGGCTTGGTTGGCTGAGACTGCCCAACGAATCGAAGAGGGTGAGGACTTGCCTGCTGCTCCGAGTCGAGCAGGGATAGCCGAGGCGCACGCAATCGTGCCTCTGGCGGCAACACCGTTGGCGCGTGCGGCAGTCGCAGCACGGGAGTTACTGCAACGGAAGATCGAATATGTTGCATCGGCATTCGCCTAGAGGCGCCCAGATTGCTTTCGTTCCGGCGGCAGTTTTTCTGCTGCTGTCGTCTGCGGTATGGGCGGCCGATGAATCGCAGCTTGCGCCGGCCGCGCCGGAAAGGCCCTGGGTTATTCCTTCGCAGGTGGGCGGGGTGGAAAGTAGGTCGCTCTGGGGGCGTGGGGGCTATGGCGCCGAAAATGGCGACGCGATCCCGATTGATGACAGTCACCCATACGACCTTGCTGAACTTATCGATCTGGCGCAACGCAACAACCCCGAAACACGCGACGCCTGGGAACAGGCACGTCAAGCCGCGATGGCAGTGGGTCTGGTCGAGAGCAGCTACGCGCCACAGATTTCAATTGATGCGATTGGCGGATTTCAGCGGACACCGCTCCCCATTCCGACCACACTCATACCCAAGGGCTATTTCACCGCGGATACGCGCGAGATCATCCCGAGTCTAGCGTTGAAATGGCTCTTGTTTGACTTCGGACGTCGCGCCGGCGAGGAACAAACCGCCCGCGCGAACTCCTTTGTAGCTAACGTAGCGTTCACCGGTGCTCACCAGAAACTCATCTTTACCGTTAGTCGAGCCTACTTCGCGCTCGGCGGTACACGCGGTCGCCTGAAAGCCGCACGGGAGGCGCTGAAGACTGCTGAAACGGTGCAGGACGCCGCAGAGTCGCGACGTGATCACGGCCTTGGAACCGTAGTAATGGTCGCTCAAGCACAACGGCAGACGGCCCAAGCCCGCTTCAATCTGACGAAAGCTACCGGGGACGAGCGTACGGCCTATGCCAACCTTATCGCTTCGCTTGGTGTTCCAGCCAACACCCGGATCGGCATTGCGGACAGTTCCGAGCAGCAGCTTCCCGAGGCCCCGCCCGAGGATATTGACGCGCTGTTTCGAGACGCGCTGGCCAATCGGCCGGATGTAATCGCCGCAGTTGGAAAAATCGAGGCTGCAGAAGGAGTTCTGAAGAGCTCGCGAGCGGCCTACTATCCAACAATCCAGGTGACCGGGCAGCTCTACCAGAACGTCGGTGGATTGAGTACCGACGGTAGCCCTTACTACAACGTAAACAAGCCCGGCGGCAACATTTTGCTGGTTCTAAGTGTTCCACTGTATGACGGGGGAGCGCGCGACTCCCGTGCTTCGGTGGCCCAGTCACAGGTCGCCGAGGCACGCGACAAGCTCGATCAGGTGCGCGACACAGCTATTCAACAAGTCGTGACTGCTTACAATGACCTTAAGACCAGCCTGACTGCCTACTCAGCGGCCTTGGCCTTGCGCACGGCTGCTCAAACAGCATACGACGCAGCGCTCGATGCATATCGTCACGGTGTCGGCACCTATACCGATCTAGCGAATGAAGAAACATCGTTGGCGTGGGCTAACGCAGAGAGGGAAGACGCCCATGCGAACGTCTTTACGGCGGCCGCTGCCTTAGCCTTCGCGACCGGGGCGGCTCAGACTAAGTAACTATGCGAGTCTGCCTCGTAACCCGAAGGTCACAGCCTTGATCCGGTTGGACGCGTATGAGGCGACAATGTTGAGCCTAGAGCGCAGTCACAGATGGTTACTGGCCACGCTTGCGCTGCTGTTTTGCCTTTGGCTCTTGCGCAGCTTCCTGGTCCCGTCCACGTGGGCGTTCATCGTTGCAGCCGCGAGTTGGCCACATTATCGCCGGTTTGCGGCGCGCCTATCCCGACGAGTTGGGCACAATGTAACGGCACTCCTTTTCACCGCGCTTGTCACGCTGCTCGTACTCGGCCCACTCGGATTCGCTTTTTTCACGATCGCCGCGCAAGCGCAAATCTGGGCGCATGCAATCGGCGTCGCGGACAAGCAGGGCCTTGCGGCACCGGAATGGTTGCTGGCAGTGCCTCTGGCTGGCTCTTGGTTGGTCGATCAGTGGAATGTCGTATTAGGAACTCCAGGTGGAGTAACCCACTGGTTGAATCGCGCGGATTCGGGGTCGCTCCTTGAATGGGCGGGGTCGGCTGGTGGATTCGTCCTGCGGCACGCGATGATCATTGTATTTACGGTCCTCGCGTTGTTTTTCCTTTATCGCGGCGGGGAACCGCTTGCCGGACACATCACACAATTCTTCCATGGCAAATTGGGCCCGCGCGGTGATGCGTATTTTCGGCAGGCTATCCGGGCGGTTCGCGCCACGTTCGTCGGCATGATAGTGGTGTCGCTCATCGACGGCGCGCTGTGCGGCGTCGCGTAATGCAATTGCGGGCTTGCAGGCTCCACATGTTTGGGGAGCGATCACCGGTTTACTCGCGATGATTCCTTTCCTAGCATACTGTGCTGTAGCTGCCGCTGCATTGGTCCTGTTGGCGAAGGGCGCCGGCCAGGCTGCAACTATGGTCTTTGGTTGGGGGGTTATTGTTGTTTTTGTGGCAGACAAGTTCATCCGCACCATGCTCATTGGGGACACCATTCGATTGGGATTCTTATGGGTGCTTGTCGGAGGGCTTGCCGGGCTGGAAACGTTTGGCTTGCTCGGACTGTTTATGGGTCCAGTAATTTTGGCGATGACCGGCGCGCTGTTGCGTGATTCGACCGAGGCAAATAATTGACGCCGCGCATTTACATGTGGGAGGCAAGCGACACGCCACGTCGAGAGCGATCACGGGAGCATGGGCGCATGTTCCAGTCAAAACATACTGGGAGCTGTCGTGGTTATGCCCGTGGGGAGTTGCCCAACAACCTGGGTCAGGTGCTAGAGCGCGCCAAAGACATCTATGCCGTTGGTGAACGAATAATTTCAATTCAATGAGAGGAGTCTTGCTATGTCATATCAGAACAGATCTTACTTAAGCTCTGCAAGTGTCGCACTGGCGTGCTTTATCACTGGCTACGCGACGCTGACACTGTCCGCGACTTCCGAAACGGATACACGCGGTAAGTCGTCCACCGCCGCGCAAGACAAGGTGAATCTTTACCTCTATCGCGACCCGAATATCAAGGTTGCCGTGACGACGACGCTTTCCGTGAACGGCAAAGAGGTGGAAGCTACTAAACGGACCACCTGTGGTCATTGGGAAGTCAATCCAGGGACTTACGACATCAGCTCAGAGTCCCCGAGTCATTCTACCGTCCGTATAGTTGCGGAAGCGGGCAAGTCTTACTACGTCTGGCAAGAGGTCAAGGTCTCAACCGGGGGTTACGGTTTTCCTACAAACGAGTTGCATGTCGTAGACGATGATACCGGGCGACGTGGTGTAAAGGCATGTAGGAGCTTCCTCGAGACAAAACCGGTAGGAACGCCGTAGGACGAGCAGCATCGAGCCCGCGCGTCCGGCTTGCCGGCATTGTTCCAGGCCTTTGAGCACGGTGCGGCGCGCGCGATCGGACTCGAATACTTCAAGTTTATCGTGCCGACAAAAGGAATCAATTGAAGTAATCGTGCACGAAGCGATGGATATAAGAATTTCGGAAGGGACACCTCTCTTTGATGTGTACTTTTAATCATTGCCGAGGACAGCTCATCGTTCTTCTACCCGAGGCCTGAAAGCCTTTTAACCTATCAGGGCTTTCCGCACGGCATGCCCCGCGGCGATACGATTAGCGCGGGCCCCATTGCCTTCCTCACGGCGACCCGCGCGCCCGATCGTGGCTCGCTAAGGTCGCCGAGCAATTTTAGAGGCAGGTTCGAATCCTGTCCTCGCGCAGCACCGCCGGCGAGGCGTCAGGGTTGAGAAAGAGTTTAGGCGTCAGGTGTCCTTGCACGTGGGCGTTCCATCGCCACTTCCGATCGGACAAAGCCGATTTTTTCATAAAACTCTATGACGCCGTCTCGCGCCGCGCGAAGCACCCAGGTCACTCGGCGATCATCGCCCATAAGGGCGTTGACGAGCGCGCGGCCGACACCCTTACGTCGGTGATTTTCGGCGACGACGACCATCGAGATGTAGCCGTCCGCCATCCCATCGCCAATGGCACGCAAAAACCCGATGATCTCGCCGTGTTGGACAGCGACGAGAGCTCGTTGCGACCGTGATAGCAGTTCGCGAAACTCCTCTGGATCTGAGACGTGATGGGTCCAGCCGCTCGTCTCGAGAAGGCGGCGAGCTGCTTCAATCTCCGATGGCCGAACGTCGCGGATTTCCATCTGACACCTAACAGGTCGTGAACCCAGAAGGGTTCCAATAGTTCCCAGTTCCTGGCAAAGAGTGAAAGGTCATTGTCCTAAAACCGCTGTCGATCGGGCAGTCTGACGATGACGACTGCAGAGGGAATTTCAGCTTGGCCGCCTGGCCGATAAAGTATCGCAAATCGCTCACTTTCCAACATACAAGGCGTCATCGTCCACGCCTAGGGGACTATTGGGTGACCACAAGGCCACGCGATAAGGGAAAAGCTCGGCTCGCATGACGCCGTGCTTCACGGCCGGATCGTCGCGGACAAGCTCAGCGGCTTGTGCTTCTGACTCCGCGACGAAGACAACGATTCCAAACGTGCGTTCGTCGGAATTGAGAGTTCGACCCGCCATTAGAACCGTGCCCCTAGCAACGAGGCTTCGCAGGTGTTCGAAATGTTCACTGACAATCTTGGCCTCCCGCTCGGTCGGGCCTTCTGTCAGCATCCCGACGCGCGTGGGCTGAGTGCGGTAGAGGAATTGCTTCATGCGCCTCCTGTTGCGCCCGGTTCGAGACCCACCAAGCCTACGAAGTGCGCAACACCAGTGTAGAAAGCCATTTCACGTGGCGTAGCGGTCGTACATCGGTAAGCACAACCAGCGCAATGCGTCCCTCATCATCGGAAAGAGGAGCTCCATCGCGCTCGTAGACCACGTAGACGTTGTCTCCAACAGGTGAAATAAACAACTCAGCCCACGAAAATACGACCTCGTATCCGTCACTCGCGCTCGCAACAATATAACTTTTGCGCAAGTCGCGCGGCTTGGCTTCAACTGGCTTCGCGGAAGCGATAACGTCGCGCAAGAGGCATCCATTATATCGGCGCGTCGGTTCACTGCCAGATTTGTGCTCAGTCTGCGCCGGCACGTAATCGATCTGATGCGCAGGGTAGCGCTTCAGATCGGCGACCGTTAGCGAAAGTGATTGTGAGACATTCCCGCCAACGGTAACGGTCGTTGTTATTGCACCGGCCGCTTGTGCCGCGATTTCGGCGCTTGAGCACAGTGCAAAAAGCGCGAGTGCGAATCGCCAGTGGTTTAGCCGAGGCATGCTAATCGACTCCGACCAATACGCTGCTGGCTTTGATCAGTACCTGTGCTGGTTTGCCGGTGGCTAGTCCCAGAGCGTCTGCTGAAGTCGTGCTGATAACAGCGACGACATCGATACCCGGCGCAACGGACACGGTGATTTCGGCGCTGACCGGGCCCTTAACAATTTGCTTCACGGTTCCGGAAAACTGATTACGAGCGCTAATCTTCATGTTGACCTCCTATGTGGATTGACAACGTTTCGCCTTACCGCTTATCGCATTCGGTCGTCAGCACGTACTGTAGCAGCGCGGTCCAGTGTGCTGGCATACCAGCCGACGCGACATCCCGTTCGACTATCGAACGCCGGAACGTAGGGCTTGATATCGATGACCGGCGTGCCGGACACCATATCGATGTTCCCAATATCAAGTACGTTCCCCATTACATTGAGCAATCGCACGATCGACAGCCCAATCCGATTGGGACGCGTCGGCGCACGCGTTGCGAACACCCCTCGGCGTTCATTGTCCAGGAACGGCGTCACGCAGAGGGACTCTTTGTGGGTTATGTGAAAGTGATAGAGCAGAATCAGGTAGTCGAATCCTGCAATGTCGCTTAGCCCGTCGACGTACTCGGGATAGATTTCCAGCGTACCCACGGCGTCGCTCAATGCCGCCTGAATCGGCATGCCTTGAGGAACCTCAAAGGGCGAATGCACGATACCGATGGGGGTAATGGAAATCGGCATGGCGAGACCTCACTTTGGGAAGCGATCGGTGCGGGGAATTGTGCGCAACAGGGAATTCAATTTGCGCGTTACCGCCAATCCGGTCTGGTGCTCCACTGCGCGGTAGCGCCTGATCAACTCGACGCCAACGGGGGTCAACGACGTGCCTCCGCCGCGTTGGCCACCAGCCGCTGTTTGCACGGCGGGTCGAATAAGGCATCGATTCGTCTCGTCGACCAGGAGCCACGCGCGACGATACGACATCCCCAGCTTCTTGGCGGATGACGTAATCGAGCCGGTTCGCCCGATGGCCTCCAAGAGTGCGACCTTCCCCGGGCCAATGGCCAACTTGGTCTCACGGCCGCTACCGCGAATGTGAAATCGAATCTCAGGCTTCATGTATCCTCCGAGCCACTAGGCATAGCCAACGCTCCGTTGGTCAAACGAGACGGCTTTGACCATCGCATAGAGCTCCTGCCCGGTTTGAATTTTAAGCTGCCGGAAAGATCGACGTGTAATGCGTGCGACAAGGGTGACGTTTCCCACCGCGAGCTGCAGATCGACAATGGGGCCGGCCTCTTCGTCGATAGCCGTGACGTGGGCAGCGAGGACATTTAGTATGCTTATTGCAGTAGGCTTTTGCAGGGAAAGTGATACATCACGCGCGCGAATACGCGCTCGTACCCGTTCCCCTATAGACGCGTCCAGATGGGGCACGATGAGTTGGCCTCCGTCAAAGGCAAGGATCGTCAACTGGTTGTCGACATCATGTGCCATCACTCGGGTGTCAAGGACCGACCCTGCCTCATAGCGACCGGTGACTGGTTTTAGATCGAGTCGGCCCATTACTTCCTCGACATCGCCTACCGCAAGACATTTTCCGTCGGAAAGGACCACAACCGTGTCGGCGAGTCGGGTTATTTCGGTAACCGAGTGACTTACGTAGACAATCGGAATGGTGAGCGCGTCGCGCAGCCGTTCAATGTAGTCGAGGATCTCCGTCTTGCGCGGTACGTCGAGCGCAGCAAGAGGCTCGTCCATGAGCAGAATGCGCGGCTGGGCGAGCAGAGCGCGGCCGATGGCGACCCGTTGTTTTTCTCCACCAGACAGCGCCCTCGGCTTTCGGCGCAACAGTGCGCCCAGGCCGAGCAGCTCCACCACGCGTGTCTCCTCGATAAAGCGATCTTCGGGCGAGCGCAGCCGTTGTCCATAGAGCAGATTCGATTCGACGTCCATGTGCGGAAACAGCAACGCGTCCTGAAACACGAAGCCAACGCGACGTTTTTCCGGCGGCAGATCGATGCCCTTCGCAGCATCGAACAAGGACAAATCGTTGATGCGAATCGAGCCGCATAGAGGCGTTGTAATTCCAGCAATCGCGTTGATCACACTGGTCTTGCCGGCACCAGAACGCCCGAATAGACCGACGATAGGCGCCTCTGCGGCAAACTTGACCTTAAGATGAAACGCGCCAAGCTGCTGCTCGATGTCAACGGCGATCATCGGCTTGGAGTCGGTTGGATCGGCGGGTGAGCCATTCCGAGGTCGCCAGTGCCGCGATCGACAGGACGACGGCAATGAAGCTTAGACGCAATGCCTGGCTCTCGCCCCCGGGGACCTGAGTAAAGGTATAGATTGCGAGCGGCAACGTCTCGGTCTCGCCGGGTATATTCGAGACGAAGGTAATCGTTGCACCAAATTCGCCCAATCCCCGCGCGAACGACAAGAGCGTTCCGGTAATGATGCCCGGCAGCGCAAGTGGCAGTGTGATTGATGCGAACACCCACAGTCGGGAGCCGCCCAAGGTGCGTGCGGCGACCTCGAGCCGCTGGTCGATTGCCTCGATCGACAACCGGATCGCGCGAACCATAAGCGGGAAGCCCATGATAGAGGAGGCCAACGCAGCACCGGTCCAGCGAAACGCAAAGACAATACCGAACCATTCATCGAGGACGCTGCCAATGGGTCCATGCTTGCCAAACAGCACCAGGAGCGCAAAGCCTACAACAACCGGAGGTAATACGAGTGGCAGGTGGATGATGGCATCGACCAGTGTCTTTCCGGGAAAGGAAAGCCGCGCCAAGCCATGCGCCACAAGGATCGCTAAAGGCAAACTGCAGATGACGCTGACCGCAGCGACGCGGAGGCTAAGCGCAAGGATCCCGAGATCTTCTGAGCTAAGTTGGAACATGGCTTATTGAGCCAGCCCGAAGCCGTATTTCTCCCACACTGAGCGCGCAGGCGCAGACCGCAGATAATCCAGCAAGGGTCCGGCTGCGGTTGACTTGCTGGCCGCAACCACGGCCGCCGGGTAGATGATTGGAGGGTAGCTGTCGGGTGGAAACGTATCCACGACCCTCACGTCTTTGTCCGCCAGCGCGTCAGTCTTGTATACGATGCCGAAGGGTGCTTCGCCCCGGGAAACCAACGCCAGCGCGGCACGTACGTTTTCGGCACGGGCGACCTGTTTTTCAACACTGGCCCAGACACCCAGTTTCTCGAGGGCGCTCTTGCCGTATTTGCCGGCCGGTACGCTGTCGGGGTTGGCCATGGCGAGCTTCTCCATTCCTAGCGCAGCAGCGAGACCAAAATTTGGCCCAATCCTGAGCTGCGAGCTGCTGGACGAAGGCGCAATCAGCACCAGAGTATTACGCAAGAGATCAAATCGAGCATTAGGAGCGATCAGGTGTCTCCGATCCAGGTAATCCATCCAGTCCAGATCCGCAGAAATGAAAATATCTGCCGGCGCTCCAGCCTCAATTTGCTTCGCCAAAGTATTGCTTGCGCCATACGAGACAACTACCCTGTTACCCGTGCTTGTCTCAAATTGTTTGGCCTGGTCGTCCATCGCCTCTTTCAGACTCGCTGCCGCAAAAGCGGTCACGTCTACAGCCATGACGACGGGGGACGCGGCGGTCAGACATAGGGTCAGAGCGAGTGACGTTAATGCACGCTTGAGGAAGCGCATGCGCAGCTCCAATGAGAGCTCTAAAAGCGTAATATACAGTCGTATATTCCCGACGCACAAGTATCCAGAAAGAAGTGAGCGATCAGCGTCGCTTGGCCTTACAAGACGTTATATTTGTGTAAATATTACGTGGTCGATTTTGCGACCAATTGCCAGTGCACGCACACGATGAGTAACTGAACTAAAGTGGCGGTTGCCTTCTTGAAACGCCCATCGCGTCGGGCGCCGCGCGGGAAGCGCGCTGCGAATTCGGCAAGGGTTACGCCGGCAAAGGGGGAGGGGAGGGGGAAAGGCTCAACGCCTCGCGGTGGTCGCTGCTGCGCGGCGCTCGCTCTGGGCGCGGCCGGGCACGGCTGCGAACAGCTCTCGAGTATACGCGTGTCGGGGCGCGGCAAAGACCTCCGCAGTGAGTCCGTATTCGACGATCTCGCCGTGACGCATGACCGCGATGGAGTCGCATACCTGCGCCGCCACGCGCAGATCGTGCGTGATGAAGAGCACGGTCAGGCCGAGCCGTTCGCGAATATCAGCGAGCAGGCGCAGGACCTGCGCCTGTACCGATACGTCGAGCGCGGATACCGGCTCGTCGGCGATGAGCACTTCCGGGTCGAGCGCGAGTGCGCGCGCGAGTCCGATGCGCTGCCGCTCTCCCCCGGAGAATTCGTGCGGATAGCGCGCGGCTGCGCGCCGGTCGAGCCCGACAAGCTCGAGAAGCTCCAGCGCGCGCTGCCATGCGGCCGCCGGCGAAGTGCCATGCACGATCGGTCCCTCGGCGATGAGCTTGCCGACGGTGCGCCGGGGATCCAGGGAAGCGTAAGGATCCTGAAACACCATCTGTATGCGCTTGCGCGCCTCTCGCAGCGCGCGGTGCGTGAGCCGTCCGAAGTCGGTATCGCCGATGCAGATCTCCCCAGCGTCCGGCTCGATGAGACGAGCCACGCACCGCGCGACGGTGGACTTGCCCGAGCCCGATTCGCCAACGATGCCGAGCGTCTCGCCGCGGCGAATTTCGAAAGCCACGCTCTTGGCGGCGTGAACGACATGTGCGGACCCACCAAAGAACACTCCGCCGGAGCGATAGGTCTTTTCGAGCCCGGAGACGCGCATCGCGACGGGCGCCTGCGCAAATGCCTTACGCGGGGTCGGAGGCCTGAGATCGGGGACGGCCGCGAGCAGCGTGCGCGTGTACGGCTCGCGCGGGGCCTCCAGGATTCCCTCAGCCGGACCGTGTTCGACAAGCCTCCCCTGCTGCATCACGGCGATACGGTCGGCGATCTCGGCGACCACTCCGAAGTCGTGCGTGATGAACAGCACTGCCATGCGCCGCGTGGTCTGGATCTCGCGGATCAGCGCCAGAATCTGCGCCTGCGTCGTAACGTCGAGGGCGGTGGTGGGCTCGTCGGCGATCAGGATATCGGGCTCGAGCATGAGCGCCATGGCGATCATCGCGCGCTGTCGCTGTCCGCCGGAGATCTGGTGTGGATAGGCGTTGTACATTCGCACTGGTTCGGGAAGGTGCACGGCGCATAGCATTTCGAGCACACGTCGTCGCCTCGCCTCGGGCGGTGCGGACTGATGGACCTCGATCGCCTCCTCGATCTGCCGCCCGATCGTGAGCACCGGGTTCAGGGCCGTCATCGGCTCTTGGAAGATCATCGCGATGCGGCTGCCGCGCAGAGCGCGCAGGTGCTCGGGTGCCGCTGCGAGCAGATCCTCGCCGTCGTAGAGGATGCGCCCTCCGCTCGGCCTCACATGGCGCGACGGAAACAGGCCAAGAATCGAACGCGCCATCAGCGACTTTCCCGATCCCGACTCTCCAACCACGCAAAGAATTTCGTCGTGCTGGAGCTCGAGCGTCACGTCCTCGACGGCATGGGGACGATCGGCCCACGGCGGCAAATCGATTGTCAGCCGCTCGATCGCGAGAACCATTCCTTCGCTGCTCACGCGGTGCGCAGTCGCGGATTGAGGGCATCGTTGAGTCCCTCGCCGACTAGGTTGATGGCCATTACCGTGACGAGGATCGCAACGCCCGGGACCGTGCAAACCCACCACGCGGTGCGTAGCGCGGTCCGGCCCTCGCCGATGATGTACCCCCAGCTCATCGTGTTCGGATCCGACAGGCCGAGAAACGACAGCCCCGATTCGATGAGGATCGCGGTCGCGATCATCAGCGAGCCTGTAACGATGATCGCGGAGAGCGTGTTCGGCAGGATATGCAGGAGGATGATGCGCGCATCGTTCATCCCCATCGAGACGCAGGCGAGGACGAACTCCCTGCCGCGCATGGCGAGAAACTCGCCCCGCACCAGGCGCGCCATCGGTGGCCAGGACACTACCGAGACTGCAAAGATGACATTTGCGATCGACGGCGTGAGCACCGCCACCAGCAGTATGGCGAACAGAAAGAACGGAATGGTCTGGAACATCTCCGTGAAGCGCATCAGCAGGGCGTCGACCCGCCCTCCGTAATAGCCCGCAAGTCCGCCGATCGTCGCTCCGACAAGTACCGCAATGGCGGTGGCGAGCAGGCCGATGAGAAGCGACGTGCGCGCGCCGTGCACCACTTCGGCGGTAAGATCGCGGCCGAGCTGGTCAGTGCCGAACAAGTAGTGGCCGAGAGGTGGTTGAAACGGCTTACCGACGAGAGCGAATGGGCTGCCTGGATAGAGCAGCGGCGCGAGCAGGGCGATTACGACCACGCCCAGGAGAATCGTCAGGCCTGCCACGGCGGGGCGGTTCCTGGCGAAGCGGCGGGCGAGCTCGCGCACAGCGCTCAGCGCAGCTCGATGCGCGGGTCCAGCAACGAGTACAGCAAATCGACCGCAAGGTTGACCACGACCACCAGGCACCCGGAGATGAAGAAGATGCCGAGCAGCAGGTTGATGTCGCGCGCGAACAGCGATTCGTAAGCGAGAAAACCCAACCCCGGCCAGGCGAAGACCGTCTCGACGACCACCGCACCCCCGAGCAGGGCGCCGACCTGCACGCCGGCCATGGTAACGACCGGTAACGCGGCATTGCGCAACACATGCCGCCACGCGATCTGCCTTTCGGTAAGGCCCTTGGCGCGCGCCGTGACCACGTAATCCATCGCGAACTGGTCTAGCACCGAGGCACGCATCAGGCGTGTGTAGAGCGCGAGATAGAACAGCGTGAGCGTGACCGCAGGCAGCACCACGTGATGCGCAATGTCGACCACGCGTGCCATCCCCTGGTTGAACGCAGCTACCTCTTCCATTCCACTCGTGGGAAACCACCCGAGCTTGACCGAGAAAAGCAC
Source organism: uncultured beta proteobacterium (assembly GCA_963711235.1). Taxonomy (GTDB): domain Bacteria; phylum Pseudomonadota; class Gammaproteobacteria; order Burkholderiales; family Casimicrobiaceae; genus PALSA-1003. Next base: position 300,377 of record CAVQDI010000004.1, read on the forward strand.
GATCAGCATGAGGCCCGCCCAGAAGACCGGAGTGGCATAGGCGAGTACGGCCACCAGCGAGATGACATTGTCGCGCCAACGGTTGAGATTACGAGCCGCGATTGCGCCGAGCAGCACGCCCAGGCCCACCGACAGCACCAAGACCGTCAGCATCAGAAGCAGCGTCGGTCCGAGCCGACTCACGATGAGCTCTGAAACGCTCATCCCGTGGCGGAACGAGTAGCCGAGGTCGAGGGTGAGGACCTGCTTGAGATAGGCGAAGAGCTGAACGTATAACGGCTGATCCAGGCCGAAATTGTGGCGCAGCTGCGCCATGTATTGTGGCGTCGCGGAACCCGCCTCGCCGGCGAGCACGTCGGCTGCGTCCCCGGGCGCGAGGTGCACCAGGGCGAAGTTCAGGACGACAATGGTGAGGATCGTCGGTATCGCGAGCGCCAGCCGACGCACGACATACCGCAATCCCGTCGTTGTCACCGTGTGCGTCCCGTTCCTGCTCCGCTACTTGGCAAGCCAGGCCTGGTCGAACGAGGCGTACAGCCCGAGCGGGCTGACCAGCCAGTCCTGCAGCTTCTTGTTGTAGACGGTGGTGAAATCGAGCTCGAGCACATAGACGAGCGGGCTCGCCTCGACGACCTTCTTCTGGAACTCGTGGTAGAGCGCCGCGCGCTTCGTCGCGTCCGTGTCGATCGTGGCCTCGTCCATCAGCTTGTCGCTTTCCTGCGAGCTCCAGTGCGAATCGTTGACGAACACCGTGCCTGGCTTGATCGACTTCGAGTGGTAGAGCCGGTGCACGCCGATCACTGGATCGGCCAGGGTCTGGATCCAGTTGCTGGTGAGCTCGAAGTCATAGTTGGTATAGACCCGGCGCAGCCACGTCGGCACGTCTTCGTAGCGGAGGCTCACCTTGATCCCGAGCTTGCCGAGCTGCTGCTGCACGTACTCGCCGAAACGCCGCCACTCCTCGCCGTAGGGCGTGATGTCGTGCACGATTTCGAAGCGCGTGCCGTCCGCGCGCTTCTGGTATCCGGCTTCGTCGAGCAGCTTGTTGGCCATCTCCACGCCGTTCGCCACGTCGTAGCTGCGCACGTCCGCCGTATAGATGCCAGTCGCCTTGAAGTTGGAGCTGATCGGCCCCGTCGCCGGCTTCCCGAACCCGAACCAGATGTTGTCGATGACGAACTTGCGGTCGATCGCGTAGGCGATTGCCTGGCGCACCTTGACGTTGTCAAAGGGCTTCTTCTGCGTGTTGAAATCGAGCTCGACGATGGGCGATTGCATCTCGTAGCCCTTTGTGGTCACCGCGATGTGCGGGAGCCCTTGTAGGCGCTTGACGTCGAGCGGCAGGACAGCGCTGAAGCCGGCAATCTGGGCCTCCTGCGTCTCGAGCGTTGCCGCGCGGGTGCTACCATCAGCGACGAAGCGAGCGACGATGCGGTCGAGGTAAGGGCGGCCCTTCTTCCAATAGTCCGGATTGCGATCGAACCGCATGTACTGCCCCTTTTGCCATTCGACGAACTTGTATGGCCCGGTGCCGATCGGTTTGTTGGCGTTCGGATGGTTGTTGATATCGCCGGTGCCGAAGATATGCTTTGGCAGCATCGGGGACTCGTAACCGGACAGCGCCATCAGTAGGTAAGGCGCTGGTTCGGAGAGCTTGAACACGGCGGTGTACGGATCAGGGGTCTCGATCGTCTCGACAGCACGGAACGTGTTGATGCCGCGCGGATGTATTTTCTTCAGCACATCGAGCACACTGAACTTGACGTCGGCGCTGGTGAAGGGCTGGCCATCGTGGAACTTCACCTCTTGCTGCAGCTTGAAGGTGATGGTCTTGCCGTCGGAGCTCACCGTCCACGACCGGGCGAGCCCAGGTATCGGCCGCAGATTGAAGTCGTACTCGAGCAGCCCTTCGTAAACTTTGCTAGCGACCTGCCCGATTGGTCCGGCCGTGCTCTGATAAGAGGCCAGCGTCGGTGGCTCCGGCTGTACGACCATGACGAGCGTGCCTCCATGCTGCGGCGTCGCTTGCTGAGCATGGCTCGCGGCGGGTAGGACGATGCTGCAAAGCGCAAGTGCGTAAGCGATGCCGCGTACTGCGGAAATTAGGGCAGTCATCACTCCTCCCGGGTCAGCGATCACGTTGGTCCACATCTGAGGGCGCCCGGGGATGATAGTACAGACAACAGAAAGGCTACGCGTTTCAAGCGGGGCCATCGACCGACATGACGCGTTTGAAAATGTGACGCACTCAGATTGAGTGTGCCATCCACTCTGACTGGGACAGATTGATTTCAACGTGGGCAAGCATTGCAAGTCATTGATTTAAGATGTAGTTATATGGACGCAGCCTGTCTCATAACCCGAAAGGTCACAGGTTCAAATCCTATCCCCGCAACCAATCAAATCAACGGCTTGCGTCCGTGCAGGCCCGTTTCTATTTTGGCTTGGGGTAGCGCGGGCGTAGCAGCCGATCACGATTTCGTTTGCATTCGCCAGCCTATACTGCCACAGGTGGCAATGGTGACCGACCGGCACCAGCCGGCGGCGATAATCATTCGACGCCCTGCGCGTTTAGACATTGGGCACACCTGAGTCACGTTGAGGGAGCTGTGAAATGAAACAATACCGAGGCGGGATTCTGACTGGACGATGGCATATCAATAGCTCAATTGTGGCGCGGATGGCTTGCAGTGTGCGAAACACGGTCACCACGTTTGCGTTGGTATTTCTCGCAGCCACGACCTCCCAACCCGCCAACTCGTCGGCGATCTTGCTGACGACCGATCCGGGCACAGGCACGACTACAACATTTACAGGTTCAAGCTGTGCAAATGTTCCCTCGATTGTCGTAGATGGATTCAGCGTGTCAGGTAATCCAAATGTATATTCATGTAATACACACTATGGGTTATTCCAAAATGGGACGTGGGGCGCTCCCACCAAGTTCTCCTACATAGAGACAAATAACGGTACCGGATCGATGACCGTGGATCTGGGCGCAAATTACGAGCTGGTGGGCGGCTTCATGAACTACGTAAGAGGGGTCGTGGGCGTTACCGATCCGACTATCACCGCGCTTGATGCAAGTGACAACGTGCTTGCGACGTTCGATCTCGCGACTCTAGCGCCAATCATCACCGGTATTGGATCGACAAACGCCGGGGCATTTCGTGGCATCCAGGTCAGCACCGACAACATCCGCTTTCTTGAACTTAGCGGAAGCCTCATTATCGACCATACGATTGAAGTCGGTAATTCTGTCGTGCCGGAGCCCGCCTCACTCGCTTTGTTAGGCGTCGGCTTCGCCGGACTCGGATTCTCGCGGCGTAAGCAGTAAGGCTAGCATCTCGCAGGTCGTTTTTGTTTTCAGGCATAGCGCAGACGACCGATGTGCTGTCGCCGCCCCCCACGATAATGCCGACGTGTTGATCGGACTCGTCCGATGATCTACATCGTGGTACGGAAGACGACTGAGTGGGGGAACGAAGCGGTGGTGCATGCCCAGCTCCCGGAAGGATTAAGATATTCTGTAGATTTGTGGAACTCCACGTTCACTCTTCCCTACCACTTATTCCGGCAAGAGCTTGCCAGAATCGCACGGATCAACCGGTCACGGATCGCTGGCACGTTGTGCGCGCCACTAGCCGAAGTTCCGGCCGGCGCCACCGTCGTGCCGACCGACGACGACGACTGGTTTTCCCCGGAGTTGGCGACCACCCTCGAGACGGCGATCGATGGCAGTCATGCTCGGGTACCGCTGGCCGAGCGAATTCATCGAGGTCCCGATCTCGCTGGGCCACAAGCTCGGTCTGATCAGACGCACGATTTTGCCCCGCACGCCTCCGAAATGGCTGTGCATCACGAACAACTACGCGGTGACGATGAACCCTGCCGCAGCACCACTCATTGACAGCCATGTGAAGGCAAGCCACTGGTTTGTCGCGAACCCCGGCGCGGTGCGGCGGTTAGATGATCACCTCAGCGTGATGAACCGCACGCTCGCTTCGCGAACCTCTCTCGCCAACGTAAGTTCACAGGCAGGCCTTCTCAGAAAGTTTCGCCGGTACCAGCTTGTGTACCGGCGGCCCATGAGGGCGCCACTCACGTGGTGCGAGCCCTATGTCGCGATGATGAGGGATCTGATGGACGGCCTGCAGCGCCGGAGATAGGCAGCGGTTACGGCACACGGCCATACGAATGGCACTTCTCATGTCACAATCGCCTTGATGCCATCCATCGCAGAAACTTCGTCGATGCGCGAAGACGACGTCACCAGCTCGCCGCGGGCGGCTCTCGAATTGCACCGCCTGCTCAATGCCTTCCAAATCACGCAAGCGATTTACGTCGCCGCGGTATTGGGGCTCGCAGACCAGATCACGGCGCACCCGCGTCCGGTTGCCGAGATCGCCGTGACAGTCGACGCGCACCCGGGTGCGCTTTATCGATTGCTCCGCACGCTCGCTGCCCTCGGCATCTTCCGTGAGCACGACGATCGGTGCTTTTCGATGTCGGCGATGGGCGACTGCCTGCGGACGGCAAGCCTCCATCCGGTGCGTCCGCACGCGATCTTCGTCGGGCAGAAAAACCAATGGGACGCCTGGGGGAATCTCCTGCATTGCGTGCAGACCGGTGAGAACGCCTTTCGTGCAGTGCACGGCATTGACAGCTGGGAGTACCGCGCCCGACATCCCGACCAGAATGCCATCTTCAACGCCGCGATGACAGGAAACTCCCGCCGTGTGGACAAGGACATAGTCGGGTCCTACGCCTTCGGTCGGTTCACGCGCATTGCGGACATCGGCGGCGGGCAGGGTTCACTACTCGCCACGCTCTTGCAGGCCAACGCGAATGTGCGTGGCGTTCTTTTCGACCGACCACACGTGGTCGCTACCACGGAGCCGGTCTTCGCAGCGGCCGGTGTCGTCGACCGGTGTGAGACGATCGGTGGCGACATGTTCGTCGCGGTTCCCAGCGGCTGCGATGCCTACGTGATGAAGTACATCATCCATGATTGGGACGATGCGCATTGTCGGCGCCTACTGCAGGCATGCCGCGCCGCGATGACGCGCGACACAAGGCTGATCGTAATCGATCGTCTTCTTGGCCCACCCAACGAAGATCTCGCGGTCAAGCTTTCCGACCTGCACATGTTGGTCGGGCCGGGGGGGCAGGAGCGCAGCCTAGACGAATTCATTGCGCTGTTTCGCGCCGAGGGATTGCACCTCATCGAGGTGTATCCGACCCAGTCGTCGGTCAGCCTTCTCGTCCTTGAACGCGCGTGATGAATCGAACCGCTTATCGGTGCGGGGCGGTGCGAGTCGCGGTCGAGACCGAGGACCGAGACACCTCCCGCTGGTTGGCGGAGTTCGTCACGCCGTGGTTCGAACCTTGCCCCGCCCTTTCCTCCAGCCGCAATGTCCGATTCACGGCGTCGCGCATTGAGTTCGAATCCATCGAGCGCCAATACTCTACGGCGACAATTCGCCCGATTCCATGTTTCGCGCTCGACAGTGAGGTCGTTCAGCTCGCGGGCTGGTCCGAGGCGGGAACCACGGTCGTCGCCGATACTGAGCTGGGATCGTTCTATCGAGTGAGTGCAACCGCTGTGGAGGTCATTGCGCGGCCGGAATTTCCGCGCGCGCGCATCGGATTGATGCGTGTGGTCCGCGAAGTGCTGGTCGCCGGCGCGAAGGCCGCGGACCGGCTGCTCGACCTTCATGCTGCGGCGTTCGCAACATCGGCTGGCGCCGTTTTGCTGGTCGGGCCGAAGCAGGCGGGCAAGACGACGCTGCTCGCGCACTTTCTCCGGTGCCAACGGGCTTCGCTTATCGCCAACGATCGCGTGCTGGTTGATGTCGAACCTGTGCCGCCAATCGCTTTCGGCGTGCCGACCTTGGTGTCGGTCCGAGTAGGCACGTTGGAGCTGTTTCCGGATTTGCGGCGCACGGCGAATGAACGACCGGCACTTTTCCATTCCGAGGAAAGCCCCGAACCGACGATTTCCGATGCTTCGGATGGGGGTCCATCCCGGGATTTCGGCCTGTCCCCGGCACAACTCGCGCAACGCTGTGGGAGCGGAACGACGGGCTCTGCACCGGTTGCGGCGATCGTGTTTCCGGAGATGGACATGGCGTCCGGAGGCTGGTTGCTCGAGCCTGTTGCCATCGAGGTCGGGTCGAATCAACTACTCGATTCGCGCTACGGTATCCGCGCGATCCGACAACCACGGACGATCTTCGCGGACATGGTGGGTCGTAGCGAGCCACATGGCGACGACGCGGCGACGCAGGTCGCCCGGTTGTCCGCGGCCGCGCCGCTGTTTCGTTGCCGACTGAGCCCCGGCGCTTACCGCAACGCTGCCGATGATCTGTTGCAGGCGGTAATCGGCGCGCGCGCGACGGAGCGCGTGCGATGAACGAGCCGCTCGAAGCCGAGGTCGTTGCGGCGCTTGACCAATTCGGCCTGCGTGCCCGGAGCTGGCGGTACCTGTCGACGATCCGCACGGCGGAATACGAACGTAGGGTGTACCGCCTCGACCTGAAGGGCGGCCGAGTGCTCAAGGCACGCCGGCTCGAGGACGAGGCGACCGCCCGGCGGCTGTTCGAGATTCGCCAGGGGGCCCCCGCTGGTTTCGCACCGGCGCTCCATTGCCACGGCGCCGTAATGCTCGAAGCCTGGATCGAAGGCGAAGATCTTGCGCAACGGCCCGCGACCACGCGGCATTTGATCGATGCGGCCACGCTCCTAGCGTGCCTTCACGCCACACCACAGGTATTCGGCCGCCCGTTGCCGGCGACACAAAGCACTGCCGCCGAGCGCGAGATGGCCGAACACGCTCGCTGGCGCCTCGTCGCGGACGGCCGTTTGCCACCTGCAGTGTCCGATGGCATAGGCGCCGCGCTGAAACAACTGGATCCCAAACAGGCACTCCTCGGTTTGGTACACACCGACTTCTGCGGCGAGAACATGGTGATCGACCCGGACGGTCGGCTACATATTATCGACAACGAAAGGATGGGTCTCGGCGCCCTGGGTCTCGACGTCGCAAGGACCTGGTACCGTTGGACGCTACCGCCCCCGGCCTGGGAATGCTTTCGCGCAAACTATCAGGCCCGGATGCCATACGAGGATGCGCTGCGGCACTTCGCGTTCTGGGCTCTTGTCGCGACGCTGAAAAGTGCGGTTCTCCTCCTGCGGCTGGATCCGGCACGTGCGCATGTGCCGATCGAACGCCTGCGGCAAATCATGGCGGAATTCGTGCAGGTTGAGCGATGAGCCTCGGCAATGCTGAACGAGGGCGCGGATGGCCGGATTGAGCGCGGTTGTTTTCTCCATGGGCGATATCGGCCACTTCAAGCGCCTGCGGCCGATCATCGCTGGGCTTGCCAGGCGCGGGCTCCGGACGCACGTGTTCACCATGGCGGGGCTGCGCGACGACGTGGAACGACTCGGTGGAGAATTCGGCGATCTGTTCGCGGGCCGGTCTCTCGACGAGGCGGACGCAACGTCCGTTCCCTTGCCGTCGAGGGGCGTCACTTTTGCCGGGAGATTCGGGGACGATGTGGTCCGGCAGGTGGCCACGCTACGGCCGGACGTCGTCATCCACGATGCGTTTGCCATAATCGGGAGCGTGGTGGCCTACCATCTGGGTCTCCCACGGGTGAATGTCTGCGCCGGACACAACCTAGCCCCCAAGCCGACCCTCGAAGCACTCGCGCGCGACCCGCGCGTTCGTACATCGGAGCAATGCCGACGGGCGGTCGAGGTATTGCGCGAGCGCCACGGAATGCCCGGTGCGAGCCCATTCTCGTACATCGATGGGTTGAGCAGCGATCTCAACGTTTACTGTGAGCCCCCCGAGTTCCTTCTTCCCGCGGAACGCGAGGCATTCCAGCCAATCGCGTTCTTCGGTTCCCTGCTGCCGGATCCGATCGTCGAAACTGGCGGTAGGGCGTCCGTATTTGGCATGCACAGCAATGCGCCGTTGCGTATCTATGCCTCGTTCGGTACTGTGATATGGCGCTACTACGAGGCGGCGGCGGTCAACGCACTGACCGCAATAAGCGACGCCATCGCCAACATCGACGGAGTAGTCGCACTGGTAAGCCTTGGAGGAAGAAATGCACCGGAGCTCGCGGAGCGGCTGGCGCGCCCGAACGTCCGCGTCGAGAGCTACGTCGACCAATGGAAGGTACTACACGAGGCGTCGGTGATGATCACGCATCAGGGGCTGAACTCCACCCACGAGGCGATCTATCACCGCACGCCGATGATTTCTTACCCGTTCTTCTCCGACCAGCCGGGACTCGCCCGGCGGTGCCAGGACCTTGGGCTGGCTGTACCGCTCAGTTCGGAATTTCGCGGACCGGTGAGCGCGGAGGATGTGCATGTGGCACTCGCGCGCATCGAGGCCGGCGCAGCCGGTATGCAGGCGCGCCTTGCCGAGGCGCGGCGGTGGGAGTTGGCGACGATGGCGGCGCGTCCCGCCGTCATCGAGCGCATCGTTCAGCTGAGCCAATAGGGCTCCGCAGCGACGTATTCGCAATCATGATGTCGCAGGGGGAGGTGGTCTAGCGACCGGCCGCCGCCAGCCGTGCACGGCATAGCGAAACGGCAGTGATACGGCCCACCACACAAACCAGCTCCCGAGGGCGGCGTCGTGCGATCGGGCCGCCCAAAGCTTGTTTGTAAACCCCGTCCGCGCCGGCGGAATGCACAACGGTGCTCCGGCAGGGTCCGAACGCACGCGACGGCTGGAGTGGCGCGCGAGGGTCGCCGCGAGGTGCGGCGCGAGGTCGTGGGCATCGGCGACGTCGAGGCATAGCGACAGCACATTGACCAGCGGCCCGTAGGTGCCATTGCTGCGGCCGCTCGCGAACAGCGCGTCCCAAGCCATCGCGGGGTCGATCGTGGCAACGACCTGGATCAGGTCGGCCACATTTTTTATCTTCGGTCTGCCACGCGCGATGTCGCGGAGCAGGGCAAGAACCTCGAGCGTTATTTCGTCCTCATCGGCTAAAACGCTGTAGCAACGGTCACCCAGAAGGAACACCCCTTTGCGCTCCCAGATGCGAGACTCGTCCGCCCCGAACGACGGGTGGCGCGAGAGGCTCCAGTGCAGGTCCAGATTGACGCCGGAGGCGACAAAATCGAAGCCGTGCACAAAAAACGCCGTGAGTGCTTCACTGCCGAGGACGTGCGATCGCCGCGCAAATCCGGCCTCCTGCAGAATACCGAATGCACGGTGCCGGTCGGCGCGCGCGACTAGAAGGTCGATGTCAACGAACTCGCGCCCTCGAGGATCCCCGTAGAACCGCGCGGCCAGGTAGGGCCCCTTGAGCAGCATGAACGACACGCCCGCGGCCTCGAAGATGCTGGCGACACGCGCGAGACCCTTCTCCAACACCGTGTATTGTGCCGCTTGACGGTCGTGGCGGTCAGCCAAGGCGAGCTGGCGCTCCTTGGAGAGCTGTTGAATCAATCCGGAAGCGGCGAGGGCCCGCAGCAGCGCCACCGAGACCCCTCCGTCCAGCGCGACCGCGGCGAGCTCGTCGAGCACCTCGCTGCGCTCCTCCAAGCAGCGGCGGATGCCGGCGGCATCGCGCCGCAAGAGGCGCACCAAGAGCCTGATCGATCCGGTTGGATCGTCACGTGTCGTCGCCATTGTGATGGTCGTCGGGAATCGCTTTCAGCCCGTGGCCGCGATTGCAGCCGCGGAATTTCGACTCAGACCACCTCCGGAAATCGCTGCTGCCAGAGTGCCCCAAACATCTCATCGCAATGGCGCGTGTAAGGAAGCGTCTGCACCTGTGGCGTCGAGGAGAACTCGTTGAACACGGCGCCCGCGGCGCTGTCAAAGAAATCGATGCGCATGTAGGTGCCGATCGCCTCTGAGAGCCGCGTCGCCATACCCAGCATCTCGTCGAGACTGCGAGGGGCCTCTCGCGGGGGCGCCAACGGAAAGTCCGTATCCATGACGTCGGGGAAGGGCTCCCAGCGCGCAGTGTAGTACCGTTGAATACAGGTGAGCGGCCCAACGCGCTCGATCACCTGCACTGCCGCGATCATGTCGCCGAACGCGTGGCATTTGTACTCGATGGGCAGTCGGCCTTCCCCATCTTTCGCGGGGACGAATTCCTCGATCAGCAGGGGCGTCGCCGCCACCGGGCCGTGCTCACGAAAGAGGCGGCGACGGATATCGACACCCGTCGCCGGTACATTTCGGAGCAACTCCCGTCCGTCCGCCACGACGGGGACCCCTGTTCCCATGGTTCCCCACACCGGACGTATCACGTATCGCGCGGGAAGCAACGCGTAGGGAACGCCCGCGATTCGGCGTCCGAACCAGTAGAGCGCGGGAACCCGGCAACCATGCTTCTGCGCGAACTCGCGGCTGTTCCACTTGTGGACGAGCGTTCGCGGCCATTGGGGGCAGCATTGCCATGCGGCGTCGGGCTCGGTCCGGTAGCGCAGCGCGAACCGCTCGCGGGCCCGATGCAGCGCGTCGCGATAACTGTGCGCGCGACCCCAGCGAAATGGCTCGCCCCACCACAGCTCCCGCCGCCGTACAAGGCGAGCGGAAAACCCGGCGTGCGCACGATTTGGAACGCCTGGCGCACCCTCACGGTCCATGCGATTCTTCGAAGTTCGCCGCGGCCACAATCTTTCCGCGGCACGGATCTCGGCAACGGCGGATTATCGAACGAGGAGCCCTACCACACACCTTCGCTCCCGCCGAAATGCGCGTCGCCGGACGCTGACGGTCACGCCGACCGCGACTGTACCTGCTCATGGTATTCGTCATCGACGTTAACGTCCCAGATCGCCTGCTTGTCGGCCCGGCCGGAGGCGATGTTTTCGACGGCAGCTCGGGCTGTGAGCATCGAGTGGTCCTGATTGTTGTAACGATGCATGCCATTGCGGCCGACGAGGAATAGATTGTCGATCGCATCCACGTAGGAACGGATGATCCCGAACTCGGCATAAGCGCCGAAATACGCCGGGTAGGCTTTGGGCACGCGATTGACCGTCGCTTCGACGACATCCTTTCCGTCGATCAAATCGAGCTGTTCCAGTTCTCTGATCGCGAGCGCTTGTAGGTCATCGTCGGACAGTTGCCACAGGTCGTCCTGATCGCAGAAGTACTCCACGCCGAGTGAGATCTTGGTCGGATCGGGAACCAGGGCGGGACTCCAATTGTTGAAGATTTGCAGCCGGCCAAGGCGGACATCCGGTTCCTGGATGTAGATCCAGTTGTCCGGCGGCATCCTCTGCTGACCCTGGCCGGCCGCCCAGGTGCGGGTTTTCATGCGCTCGAGGATGAGGCCTACGGTAATGAAGTCGCGGTACGGCAGCAGTGCTGCGACACGCTGCACGTCCGCCGGTGCCGGCGGGTCGAAGCCTGCCACCAGATCCTTGACCGGCATGCTGGAAATCACGTAATCGGCACGAATCTGGATCATCGCGTCGGATGTGAGGTCGTGGGCCGTGACAGCAGTCACGTGACCTCCCGTCAGCTGCAGCTGCTCGACCCGGTGCGACAATCGTATCGTTCCTCCGCCGTCCCGGACCCGTGCCGCAACCTTGTCCCACAACTGCCCCGGGCCAAGCTCGGGATAGAGAAAGCGCTCGATGAGGCTTGTTTGCCCGTTCCCGGCCGCCGGCCACGATCGGGGGGTTAAGGCGTGGAGCACCGCCTGCATGAGCGAAAGGCCCTTGATGCGCTGCGCGCCCCATTCGGCGCTGATCTGATGGCATGGAACGCCCCAGACCTTTTCCGTGTAGGACTTGAAGAAGGTCCGATACAGCTCCGCGCCGAAGCGGTTGATCAGGAAATCTTCAAGGCTGCGTTCGGGCTGCCGGGGAAACATCGAAGCGCGGGCATAGCTCACGCCGGCCCGGAAGACTCGCCATGGACCCAGATTGCGGATAGTGGTCAGATTGAGCGTGATCGGGTAGTCGAAGAATTGGCGCCGAAAGTAGACGCGCGACAACCGATCGCGGATCAACATCACGCCGTCCCCGCGCGGGCCGCTCGCCGCGTCCCGACTGGCGCGCAGAATCGGCCTGCGTTTATTTTGGTAGCTAATGCTGATCGGCGCGCCGTCATCGCCATGCTCGAGCGGCAGGATTTCTTGCCACCAATTCATCACCCAATCTGATTTGGAAAAGAAACGGTGGCCACCGAGGTCCATGCGATAGCCTTTAAAATTAATGGTCCGCGAGATTCCGCCGACGGTGTCGGAGGCCTCGAGGATAATCGGGACCACGTTCGTACGGCGGAGGAGCTCCAACGCGGCCGTAAGGCCCGCCGGGCCGCCGCCGATGATGACTGCGGTCTTTGGCGCTGCGATCATGGGTCCGAATTGTATTGGAGTGCGGGGTGTTCAGGTTACGTGGCGATGGGTCGCGCCGGCGGCTACGTTTCGAAGCAGGTCCGCGCCGCCCGACTCGCGCCCCGTGCCGGTAGATGCTACGCTTGCTCCGAGCAATGACACCGCAAAGGCAATGCGAGCGCGAGGTGAGCCGACGTTGCGGCAACCAGAGCCGTACGCGAATCACGAGGCCCGGCGCCGCATTGCGTGGACGCATCGTTGCCAGGCCAGGAGGTGCGGTTGAGCCCTGGCGCTGAAACGGCCATAGCCGGGACGCGCAGCCGGTGGTGGGCGATCGCCTCGGCACTCCTGGTAGCCGCGATGGCCCTGGTTATGGCCGCTCTCACGGGCAGCCATTCCGGTGGCAATGTGCTCAAGGGGCCGCCGGCGATCACGGTGGCCGGTGACCGCTTCAATCTGGTCCGTGGCCGGGGCCATCCATCCGCAGGGGCGTATGTGCTGGAAGCGCTCGACTCCTCGGACTTAGGCGTCCTGTCGACCAGGGTGCAAGCGTTTGCCGCCAACAGCTATCCGCGAGTCGAGTGGGAACTGGGGGGTGCCGACCCCGCAACGGTGAAGTTGTCGTTCCTGTGGCGAACGCTTGCACAGCCAGGCCAAAATTTCCACGTTGATCTCGATTGGCAAGAGGGGCGCGCAGCAGCGGCGGAGCTGGGTGCGTCCGACGGCTGGAGCGGAACGATTACCGGTGTGGCGCTCGTGGTTCGGGGCAATTTGTCGCAGCCACTCGTGGTGCAATCCTGGGCCGCTCCGTCCGTGTCCGCGTGGAGCGCCCTGACCGAAATCGGCAAGCAATGGAGCGCGCCTTTCCCGTTCAAAGGTGCGACGATTACTCTCCCATTCGACGCCGAACGAGACGACTATGCTTCGTTGCTCATCGTGGTCGCGGTTTCCCAGGGCCTGGCGATCTCCGGCTATTACCTTCTAGCGCGACACCGACGCTGGCCGCGCGATCCCCGTGTGCTCTGGGCCATTTTCCTGATCGGCTGGCTCATACTCGATTTCCGCTGGCAGGCCAATCTGTGGCGTCAGCTGGCGCAGACAGCTCGACAGTTCGCCGGCAAGACCACGGAGGAGAAACATCTCGCGGCGGACGACCACACCTTGTTCGAATTGATGCGACAGGTCAATGACGCATTGCCAACGCCACCCGTCCGCATCCTTTTTCTCGCGGACAACCTGGCGTTGCGCACGCGAGGCGCGTTCTTTCTCTATCCGCAGAACGTATACCACGATCCGACTCCCGGAAGTCGCGCCCCGAATCCGGAACAGGTACGCAGCGGCGACTATGTGCTGCTGTTCTGGTACGGCGGGTTGACCTATGAGCGTGGGCAGGAACGGCTGCTATGGCCCGATGGCCGTGCCAAGGCAGCCGACGAAATCCTGGCGCTGGGCGACGGCATCGTGCTGGTACAGGCAAAGTGAGTAGTTCTCTTGCCGTCGGTAGCTTGGTGATTCTCGTTCGCCATGCGTGACCTGTTGGGCGTGGCACTGAGTCTCGGGCTGCCCTGGGTCGCCGGAATGCTGTGGGTGGCCGTGTTGCAACGCCGATCGACCGAACGCAGCTGGCTCCTGAGCGCTGGCTATGGATACCCGATCGGCGCGCTTGCAACCACGGTAGTGATGCGCGGGCTCAGTTCCTTCGCCCCGCCGTGGCGGCTCTCGCTCGTTGCGGTGCCGCTCGCGCTGCTCGCTGCCGGCGGTTATTTCCTCGCACGCTCTGCCCCGCCGCGGAGCGAGGCGTGGAGCGGTAGCCGCCGCAACGGCCATGCCACGTCTGCGTTGCTTCGCGCCTTGTTCTGGGTTGGCGTGGCGCTTATCACGATGCGCCTTGCCGGCCTCGCCGCGGAGGACGCCTTGCGACCGCTCCTGCCATTGGACGCTTGGGCGCAGTGGGCGACCAAGGCGCTGGTCTGGTATCGCTATGGGTGGATGGTGCCATTTGTCTCCCCGGAGCAATGGCTCTCGGCGAACGATCCGATGCAGTTCATGGACCAGCGTTCCGGCTACCCGGCAACCGTGCCCCTGCTGCAGGTCTGGACCGCGCTCAGTTTGGGCCGTTGGGACGAGTCGCTAATCAATGCGCCCTGGCCGGCTATGGCCTGCGCACTCAGTTTGGCCTTCTACGCTCAGGTGCGGCGCTTGGGAGCGGGCCCGACGGTGGCCGTGCTATGCACGTATCTGATGCTGTCGCTGCCGTTTCTCGATATTCACGTAGCGTTGGCTGGATGCGCCGACCTGCTGATGGCGGTTGCCTACGGCCTAGCGGCAATTGCGCTCTGGCAGTGGACGCTAACGCGCAATCGCGCCGACGCTATTCTGGCGCTGATCATGGCTGTCGGTTGTATCAGCCTGAAAACGGAGGGCATCCTGTGGGCATTTACCCTGATCCCGCCCGTGATCGTCGCCGTCAATCGCCGCGTCGGGTTTTGGGTGGTCGGGCTGCTCGGCGGTGCGGCCTTGCTCTATGTGCTATTCGGCCCAGCCCAGGTCACGGTTTTCGGCTACGCGCTGCGCACCCATTTCACCAATGTGTCACAGCCGCTGCTCGAACACCTGTTCCTGATGGATAACTGGCATCTGCTCTGGTATGCGACAATTGTGATGCTCGCGGCAAACTATCGCACCCTACTAGCTCCCGAGCTGGCGCCAATGACGGTAACGATGTTGGGCGCGTTCGCAGTGGTGTTTATCGTCTTCTTCTACAGCAGCGCGGCCGGCGGGGTTGACAACGAAAGCCTGGTCAACCGGTTGCCGCTGCATCTCGTTCCGGCGCTAGTTTTCTATCTAGTGCTGCTCTGGCACAAACGGCCGCGAATGATCGCCACCGACGCAGGCGGAGCCTCGCCGCCCGCACCTGTCCGCCCCTGAGAGGTGCCCTGCGGGCCGCGAACGCGACTGCGGCATCAGCGGGCACCGGCGCCGCGCCTGAGCGCGAGACGTGCGACGGACCAACGGTGTTCGAACCAGCACCAGGCAAATGTAACCGTGCTGTATAAATAGTAGGCCTGATGAAAGGCGACCGCGCCAAGTGCGAACATCGCGCCACGCCGGCGCCGGAAGAAATCGAACAGCCTGCCGTTGGCGACTGCCACGCCGCCCACCATCACCGCGGGCAGCCACGCCGGCGCCGATCCTGCGGCGGCCAGGATGATCGTGCCCAAGCAACAGATGGCGAGCAGCGCGCGCAGTCGCTCCCCACGGCTGATGTTGAGTGTATCCGACACCGCGCCGTGCTCGTGAATGAGGCGAGACCAGGGTACGGCGCGCCGGAAGATCTCGGTGTGCAGCAGGCTCTTCAGGCGCCAGACCTTGAGGTGTTTTGCCTGCAGCGCGGGGACGATCTGGATCGCCAATCCGCGCTGGCGCAGTCGCCAACCGAGCTCGATGTCCTCGATCGAAGGGTGCGGATAACGCATGCCGTCAAAGCCACCCGCGTCGAGAAAGGCTTGCTTACGGACCGCACCACAGCCAGCCCAGAAGGTATCCGCGGCGCCCTGTTCCCGGCGATGGTAGTAAGCGTGCACGAGGTTTTTGTAGAGGGATAGGAATCCGGTCGCCGGCGGGTCGTCGTCGTAGGAGCCGAACACCGCGGCGGCGCCGGTTCGATCTAACGCCTCGGCCAGCACGCGCGCGGCATCGGCATGAACTACGACATCGGCATCGACGAACCACAATACGTCACCGACTGCCGTCGACGCGGCGACATTGCGCGCGGCACCCGGGCCAACGCGCCCTCCGGAGTCCACGACGCGCACGCCAAGGGCTTCGGCGATCGCGGCAGTCGCATCGGTGGATCCGTCATCAACGACGATGATTTCCGCAATCTCGCCCCTTCCGCGCATGGCGAGCAAAGGCTCGAGACTGCGCCGCAGTGTCGCCTCCCCATTGTAGACGGGGATGATCGCGCTAATGTCTGATGCACCTTGTGCGGAAGCACTCACCACGATGTCGTCCACCGTCGCTCGTGATCCGTCAGCAAAACATCGCGTCCGATCACGTCTGGCGGCGTCTGGCTGCGACGATGTGGTTGTAGATAAAAGTAAAGGCGATGCACAGGGAGTACAAGATCACGAAAAATTCAATCGCCCCGACCACGCTGCCCGCTACGCTGACGGCGTAGCCGGGCAGGATTTCCGCGAGCAGCCCCGCGTGGACGCTCTCCGTCGCGGTGCCCCGAATGACCAGCCAAATGGTGGTGACAACCAACCCGAGTGCGCCGATTGTTCCCATGGCAAGCCCGAGCGACGGGCCGTGCAGGCGGAGTACCGCGACGGGGAGATCGCCGCCCGTGTGCACCTGTGCGACCAAATCATCGATCTTTGGCAGCAGGTTGCGGTAATTGATCCAGTAGATGCCACCGCCCAGCGTGGCTCCGACAACGAAACCCCAGAACAGGCCGAGTACCGCGCTGCGCCAGCCGGGGGCATAACCGGGGAGGAAGACCCCCAGCAGGGTGACGATCAATCCGGTCGGGGCTCCCGGTTGCGCCATCGTTGCCAGCACGAACAAGAGCAGGCCGGTTATAAGCCCGAGTAACGCTCCGAAAATGACGGCGTTGAAGCGCACCGTCGCCCTCAGCAATTGCTGTTGGGTGCGGGCGGAAGACTCAACCCGGGCGCTCATGCGCGTGCGCTCGTCCTGCGTTCGCCCAATGGTTGCATCCGCGTCAGTCCATTGGGTACGCAGCCAGCATTGCGCGCACGCGGATGAGCGCGAGCAGCAGCGCATGGACCAGATTCCATGTCATGGCAAGCAGTACCCCCAATGCTGCGCCGATCAGTCCGGCATAGGCGGCTCCGATAAGCGCCCCCGACACACTGACCGAATAACCGGGAAGATAGCCGGCCAACGCGCCCAAGTGCGGGCCGAGGGGCATCCCAGGAGGCGCGCCTTTGACGACGAGCAGGAGCGTTAGGGCGAACAATCCGAACGAGAAAATGCAGGCGCTGGCCATGGCAAAGGCAACTACGTCCAATCTTGCGAACGCCCACACGACAATGATGCGGCTTCGTTCGTCGAGCTTAACCGGCGATGGATCATTGGACGGTATCGTCATCGAAGTGTCGAATGCGCGAGCGTAAGGCAGTCTAATCAATCAAGGTCCGAGGCGCAACCGAGGGCGTCACGTCGCCGTAGCGAACCTGCCGGCGCAATCTAAGGTAGCTTTTCGGATCATTCATTTCTGAGAGAATGGCTCAATCAATGACGGTTATGTTCTCTCTCCGGGAAATATGCGAGGCTATGCGCTGGCCGCGCATAAGCTCGGTCGCTGGTCGCTGGAAAGACTGCCATGCCCAAGATCGACATCGCCGCCGTGCCGGAACGCAAAGGCTCAGGCTATCCGCCGCCATTCGACGCACCCTGTGCCGAACGCGTGCGGCAGCGGCTGGGCAACGCCGGCGGGCTCACTGATTTCGGAGTCAATCTCATGCGCCTGCCGCCGGGCAATTGGTCGAGCCAGCGCCACTGGCATTCGGCCGAAGACGAATTCGTCTATGTGCTCGAAGGTGAACTGACGCTGATCGAAGATGGCGGCGAGACGGTATTGCGCGCCGACGATTGCGCGGCCTTTCCGAAAGGCTCCGGCAACGGCCATCACCTGATCAACAAATCGCGCGCAAATGGCGGTTTATCTCGAAGTCGGCGCGCGCTGGCCCGCCGACGTTACGATCTGCTCCGACATCGACATGATGAGCTCCAGCGCCGACGGCCGGTTCGTGCACAAGGATGGCACGCCCTATCCCGACCCCTAGAGATCATGCCGGGCGGTCGCGGCGCTGTTCGACGTGCGCGTTCGAGCGTGGAGCAGTGGGCGTAGCGGGGGCGGGCGACCGGTAGCGTGGCTGCCAAGCCAATGGGCTGCAAGAGGCGCCGTTCCACTGCCGGTACCAATAAATCGAGGGCTTGCAGCGACGCGGACCCTTTTTCTTGAGCGTCGGCTAAACACCCCGACGATTATGCGATGCGGCTACGCACACGTCGCCGGCTGCTAGCCCTACTGTGACCGGATGATTGGGTTCCGAGATGGGAAAACGTTGCAAGTCATTGATTTAACAAGTGCTTATATCGACGCCGCCACGCTCGCCCTAGTCGGCCTGGGGTTCTCGCGCTGCAAGCAGTAGCCATTCTGTCCCAACACAGGCCCCGCTCCGGCGGGGTTTGTCGATTAACCGATGAAAATGAGGGTGGCGTGCTGTCTCGGAGCAGTTGCAATCGCAACACTACAAGCGGACGACGTGGCCGACCTTCCTTAGGGCGCTGCGCCTAGACGATATGGTGGACAGGAAGCTTGGACATGTGCCATTCGCCCGTCTTCGCGTCGTACTGAGATCCTGTAAATACATGCCACTCGGCGTCGTCGAGTTTTGGATGGTCGGAACGGTAGTAGTAACCTGGCCACCTGGTTTCTTGCCGGAAGAGCGTATGCCTGGCCACCGCCTCGCCGGTCAGAATCCTGTGGTAAAGCTCCCATGCCCTTTGCAGTTGGTGTAGGTTCTCGGCGCCAA
>CAVQDI010000005.1:0-232199 GCA_963711235.1 uncultured beta proteobacterium
TTGTGCGTAGCGACAGTTAGTTTACAGGTTATACCGGACACATCCTTTACAGTTGGCATAGAGAGGAGGACTCGCTATGCCGTGGAAGGAGTGTCAGAAGATGGACGAGAAGCTGAGGTTCGTGTCCCGGTATCTTGACGGCGAGAAGATCGCAGCCCTGTGTCGAGAGTTCGGGATATCGCGGGTCACTGGCCATAAGATCATCGATCGGTACCGGGAAAGCGGGATGGAAGCCTTCACCGACCGAAGTCGCCGACCGTATCGGCAAGCCAACCGGCTGCCGTTTCAGGTGGAGAAGCGGATCCTGCAGATCAAACAGGAGTGGCCGCACTGGGGAGCCCCCAAGATCCGGGAACGGCTGCTCACGCAGATCCCGTCGCTCCACCCTCCGGCCAAGAGCACGGTTCACGCCGTTCTGGCGCGCCACGGCTTGGTGCAGAGCAAGAAGCGGCGGCGTAACAAGGCCGCAGGCACCGGGCTGGGCCTGGCGAGCGCTCCCAACGAGCTCTGGTGCACCGACTACAAGGGCGAGTTTATGATGGGCAACAAGAAGTACTGTTACCCTCTGACCGTCACGGACTTCACCACCCGCTTCCTGATCGGCTGTGAGGGTCTGGAGAGTACCCAGGAACAATACGCCTTCACCGTCTTTGAAAGACTGTTCAAGGAGTACGGGCTGCCCGGTCGCATTCGCTCCGATAACGGCGTTCCCTTCGCCAGCCCGAATGCCCTGTATAACCTAAGCCGCCTGTCGGTGTGGTGGTTGCGCCTGGGCATCCAGATCGAGCGCATCAAGCCAGGCCACCCGGAACAGAACGGTCGCCATGAACGGATGCATCTAACCCTCAAACAGGCCACCACCAAGCCACCCGGTGCCAACCTCCTCCAGCAGCAGGCCAAATTCGAGGACTTCATCCACGAGTACAACTACGAGCGTCCGCATCAGGCTCTGGACATGAAACGCCCCGCCGACCTCTACCATCCATCTCAGCGCCCGTACCGCGGCTTACCCGATATCGAATATCCGTTCCATGAGCGCACGGTCACCGTCACCCAGTGCGGGCGGATCTGCATGGGCACAAAGAAAGTCAACCTGAGTCAGGTATTTGCCGGCCAGAATGTCGGCATCAGGGAGGAGGAAGACAACATCTGGCTGGTCAGCTTCATGCAGTACGACATCGGCTACTTCGATCTCGAGGCCTGCCGCGTCGAGCCCATGGAAAACCCCTTCGGACCGAAGGTGTTAACGATGTCTCCGGTATAAAGTGTTAAGTATGTGCCCGAATCTCACGGGGCGATTTCGCCCGCACCTTGGGACCTCTGAATTCCATTCGCCCCGCAGCGAGGGACATTACCCCGGCATGCTTCTCGTCACGCGCGTCGCAGCGCCGGTCGCCACAACGGTCGAGGCGCGAAGTTAGGTGTTAGCCTCCGATGAACACTTTCATCTTCGCGTCGACGTCCATTACCTTTTCCCAAGCGCGCTCTTGGCGCGCGAGGTCCTCGAGCGTCGGCTGGGACTCGAAGTTGCTGCCCAGTGCCGCGGCCATTCCGGCGACGTTGGGTCCGAAGATCTCTCTCCATTCGGCCATCGCGGCCTCGAAGTCGTCGCACAGCGCCCGCCACTCTGCTGCTTTGTCGTGCATTACTCGCCTCTCGAAACTCCTTGTCCGGGGGCGCCTATCGCTGCTCACCTGGCAGGGCCGAGCGCGTTGTATGCGGTGCTGGCCGGCGACTCGGTCGCGGCAGCGACGGCAGGTTGCCGTATACCTAATTTCGAGTCAGGCGCCTTCGACCACTCGGCCATCTCTCCGCAAGGTGGGGATTATATACTAACGATAGCAGTCACTAACTTGGTGTCAAAATTATTGACGTGGTGTCAAAATTCCTCGCGTCCGCGTCGTTTTGCTTGGTGCTTTTCGAATTGCCTTTGGCAGCCGAGGTCTTTCTCGCAAGCGGTGAGATCGCCCCGAAAGGGATCTCCGCGATAGCGCCTACAAACATTGTGTAACAATTCTGGCCGTGGTGTAACAATTCAAACACGGCAGGCTGTCGCGAGAATAGCTTCTACTGGTTGGGCTGCCTTTCCTCCCGGTTGACTCGACGGATTCCCCAGACGCCCAGATCGGAACGATACCAGACTGGCTTCGTTCGACCTTCCGTCTAGTGACAATAACGACAGCGCAAGTCATGACCGAGGCCCAGGTGCGCGCGAGATACCGCGCAGGTCGGTACATGGCCGACATTTCCGATGCGGACCTTCACCAACGACGAAAGGACATCTCGCGGAATTTCTTGACGATCAATGCCAAGGGAAAACTTAGTCCACTGGAAGTTGATCACAGATTGCGCGTCTTCTGGCATGGCCGCTTCGTTGATCTTCTGGAAGAATATGTTCTTCGATTTGGCCCTTATCCGCGTGGCTTCGGGGCAGTATCCTTAGCCGAGATCGGCTTCCCAGATCCACGGTCGGCGCGAACCAGGGCGGCCATGTCGGCGACTGCTAGCCGTCGCTTCGAAGATGGCAAATATCTCGTGAAATACGGCAAGCGTGCGCACCTTCATGACATGTTGCGTACTGGGGCCGTTCGGATTACCCCGGCGTCGCTGCTTTCCGATAAGTCATTTAACGATGCGATTCGCGACACGGAGCTGACGATGTCCCGGTGGCTATATAGGCCGCGCCTAGGTCACATCTATCCTGATCTAGAACCCGCACCTGCTCGAGAATTGGTTATCGACGGGTCGGTGATCACCAGTAGAACTTCAGAAGATTTTTACCTTTTTTGCTTATCGGCCTCGTATGAAGCCTGTCTCTTCGACGACTTTGACGCGGATGCGTGCTTGATCATCCACGACCCGATCGCGTTCCGGGACCGACTCTTGTGGCAGGCTCATCGCACATTGAACGCCCGCGGCCACGTTTTTGGCGGAGTCACTTATGTTGACCCGCTTACGCAGAGCGCGGTCGACATTCCCATCGCAATGCAAAAGGACGCTCGCTACTCCTACCAAGACGAAGTCCGTGGCGCATGGTTGGCTCAGAGAGAAACTACTGATCTTCGGGTTACCTACTTAAGTCTCGGAAACCTGGAATACACGGCCGAACTCATCGCAATCGAGTGACCTTCTCCGCCCATCGCACGCGACCTACGCCGGCGAGCGCTTGACACGCAAACCAAACCGGCTCGGGGACCTGCGGATTAACAGTCTCGCGGGCAAAAGCCACGATTCAATAACTTAGGCTAAAATCTGCTCCGCAATAGTGCTTCGATCCTGCGTCGCAACACCCCGCAGTGACATGTATCGATTCGAAATTGCAAGATTTGCAGCGCCTGGACGCGCCGGCAACTTGCATGGCTGCACCGCCGATTCCCAGCGCCTCATTGTGCTCACGGGAGGCTTCGGATCACAATGCGTGGTGTGGCATTTATCGTCTAGCTTTCCGCCGAGAGGGTAGCGAAAATTGGGCAGGAGCGCGGTCGCCTGCCTTTTTCACATTCGGCGATCAAGCCCTTTAGGAGCCGTCGCATTCTGTTGAGATCCGCGACCCGCCCTTCGATGGCTATCAGCTTCTGCTCGGCGAGTTGACGCGTCTCGCGGCAATTATGGCCGTCCTCACTTTGGCGAACGTCGAACCCTTGTTGCAAAACATCACGGTGCTAACACCGTTGGCGGTGGCGTTGGTTGCGCTCGCCGGGCTCGTCGTCGGGATCGCGCCGAGTTCCTTTCCTTTGCTCTCGGTTGCTGCCGGGTTGGCCGTCGGGCGAGGGAGAACGCACCTCGTCCAGCGCCGCATCGAAGGGCTGTGGCTGTCGGCAGGTTTCGCGCTGGGCATCGCGACGATGGACGCAATCCTCGGTGCCCTGTTCGGCCTGGCAGGGTTTGCGGTTCTGCGCGTCCTGGCTAACTTTCTGGCTATTGCCTACGCAGTACTTGGGTTCGTCCTCGCGGCGAGTGGGTTCGCGTTACTGCGCGTTGTCCGGGTCGTGATTCCGGTACTGGCTCCCTCCGACAAACCTACCCGAACCTTTGTCGGAAGCTACCTGCTCGGTCTGCCGTTCGGATTGTCAACCTGCCCAGCCTGCACGCCCTTGCTGCTGCCGGTGGTTGCGGCTGCGGCCGCCACCGCCGATCCAGTCATGGGTGCGGCGCTCATGTTCACGTTCGGTCTCGCGCGAGGCGTTCCGATCGTGGTTGCCGGTGCCGCAGCCGGGGTCATCAGCCGACTTCGGGGTACAGGTAGGTTTATCCGTTGGGCCGAGCGCGCCGCCGGCGCATTGATGCTCGCCGCCGCGCTCTATTTCCTCTACCAAGCAGCCGTCTACGCCGGTTGGTTGACGCCGTGATGTCGTCATATGCGTTGATTTCGGCCTTTGCGTCAAGGCGTTCCGACGAGTACCGGCAATTCCGTGAGCGACCTAACTTCACTGCCGAGGCACCGGGAAAGCGTTCGACGCGCTAACCGTAGATGGTTGTATCGGACGATCAGAGCTCCGTCCGCTTCAGCCGCAGCGCATTCATGACCACGGACACTGAGCTTGCGCTCATGGCCGCCGCTGCGATCATCGGGTTGAGCAGCAGCCCGGTGAAGGGAAACAGGACCCCAGCCGCGACGGGCTTCGTATTCATGGCTTCCCAGATCGGGTCGGCCCAGGCGAGCTGTTCTGTCGAGAGCCTCAGGTCATCGGCTTGGTCCACTGCATGCCTTGGGCCAGGGTAATGGTTGAGCTCGGCGACCTTCGACAGACACATGCCGCGCCCGACGGAGCGAAGTTGGCAAGGATTCCCTCTGCACCGACCGTTCAGTGCACATGCCCGGTCGGTCGTGGCGAAACGGCAATCGGCATCGTCCGGGCGATGGTCACCGCGCGGCGCAACGTTGCGGCGTCTGGCGCTGCCGGCCAGACGTCGCGAAGCCAGCCCTTCGCGTCGATGAGGAATTCGCTGCCACCGATGCGTTGCGACAGGTCCGGAAGGTAAAGCGCAAGAGCGAGCGCGAGATCGTCGGCGCGCGCGGCGCAAGCACCCGCTGGTGCGGGACCGTCCGTTGCAGTAACCAGAGTGACGTCTGCGCCTAGGCCGAGACTTTTCAGCGCCGCGATGCTCGCTACGGCGGCGGAGTCGCCGAACACAAGCAGCACGATATCCCCCGCGCTCGCGTGCAGCGAGCTGACCGCTCCGCCAGGGCATTCGATTGCGAAGTCAGGAACCTGCGCCGGAGTACCCGTCCTGGCGCGTACACCATCGGCGTTGGCGAGGATGAAGTCGATCAGACTCCAGCGCGTTTGCGCGTCCAGTGTGGCCGCGAACCCCGGCATCGGCGTGCCCGGAACACCGTGCTCGATGGTCCAATAAAGCTCGCCGGGCAGATGCCCATAGATGTGTGCCGCGGTGAGATCGGCGGACGCGATGGCAAGGCTCCGGGCGAGAGGGCCATCGCCCTTTCCCTCCGGCCCGTGGCAGCTGGCGCAGTTCTGCGCGAACGCCCGCGCGCCGACCGCGACCGAGTGTGCTGTGTAACCGGTGGGCGAATTGAAGAAGCTGGTCGGATACGCCTTCGTGACGAGGACCGCGAAGCGCGGAAGGGCGAACGCGACAATGATAAGCGCGATGGCGATCAAACCTACTTTCCATCGCCGCAACATGAATCCGGTAGCAGCGAGGCCGAGCGCAAGCACGACAGCGGCGATCGCGAGCCACAACCCGGCACGGTATTCGGGCTCGCTGAATGCTCCGCCGTCGTAACGAACTGGAAATGGCCATTCCGCCTGCTGATGAGCGCCAGGCACGGCGCTGCCGAGCCACGCGACAATGGCGATGACGCCAAGGCCAAACATAGCCTCGACCAGACTGTTGCGGCGAAGTTTGAGCAACGCCATTCGTGGCACGGGCCGAACCAGATTGTTCGACTCGAGAGCGAGGCGCGGAGTCAATACCTGGCGGTTAACTGCGGCAGTAGCGACCATTGCTCCGAACAGCGTGATCTTGACTAGCAGCCACCGCCCGTAGTCGGTCCCGACCAGCGCCGGCAGCGACCCGGCGAGATACCAGGTGTTCACGATGCCGGTGGCGAGCAAGGCTCCGACGGCAATCAATCCCATCACCGAAAAGCGCCGCGTCGCCTCGCGCGCGATGGCGTGCGCATCGGCGGGGGCGGCAGCCAGGGCGCGATGGAAGAACAGCGCCAGCATCGGCAGGCCGCCGAGCCACGCCCCGGCCGCGAGCAGATGCAGGATGTCCGCCGAGAGATGAATGAAATGGTCGAGGCCCTTTTCGCCGACCGCGTGACCTACCCAGGCGAGCGACGCGAGCAGAAGCGCAGAGAGCACCAGCGCGACCCACCGCGCCGGCACCGTGCGCCAGAAGAGCGCCAGGGCCAGAAGCACACACAGGCCAAGCCGCAGGGCGAACACCGGCCCGAAGTGCGTGTGCCAAAGCACTGTCGACAACAGTTCCGGACGCAGTGCATCAGCGATCGGACCGCTGCTCATTCGCGCCGCCTGCGCGATGAACCACAGCGCACCAGAGAGCACGATGATCGGCAACGCGGCCCATGCGACCCAACGCCATGCCGCACCGAGCCAGCGTGTCGGCGCAATCACCGCCGCAAAGCAGAGGCAGCCGGCGAGCGCGATTGTCGATGCATAGTGCACGAAGCGCGCGACAAGCAGCAGCGTCTCGCTCACTTCGCGACCTCGAAGGTCAGGCTGCCCTCGGTGCGGTGGGTGTCGATCGACAGGACATGCCAATGCACGGTGTATGTTCCCGGCGGAAGCGGCTTTAGGCCCACCGAAAGCGACGTCGCATCGTTCGGGCCGAGCGTGATCTTACCGTCGTCGACGCGAACTCCTTTCGCGTCGTCCACCTCGATCCCGCTGAACGCCGGCTCGAGTTCCTGCGTGTACCAGAGGCGCACCCGGTCGGGCGCTGCGCTCAGCGTCGAGCCGACCGGAGGCGCGGCGTGATCGAGAAAGGCGTGGCCGAACGCGCCGCCGCTGGTGTTCACGGCAGACGGTCCCAATGCGTGTTGGTTGAGCGACATCACCTACATCCCGACCCGCGAAGGCTGGCTTTATCTTGCGGCTGTGTTGGATGTGTACTCGCGTGCCATCGTCGGCTGGGCCATGAGCCGAACCCTCGACTGCAAGCTGGCCAAGGATGCCCTGAGCATGGCGATCGGTCGGCGTGGACCACCAGCAGTCCTGCACTCTGATCAGGGCACGACCTATGCGGCAGCTGAATACCGGGAACTGGTCGGCCGCTACCCGATCCGGCAGAGCATGAGTCGGAAGGGAGACTGCTGGGATAATGCTCCGATGGAAAGTTTCTTCCACACACTCAAGACCGAGCTCGTGATGCATTGCGACTACAAGACCCGTGACCAGGCACGAGCAAGCCTGTTCGATTACATGGAAGTGTTCTATAACCGCCAGCGGCGTCACTCGACGCTGAACTACGAGGCTCCGCTGGTCTTCGA
Source organism: uncultured beta proteobacterium (assembly GCA_963711235.1). Taxonomy (GTDB): domain Bacteria; phylum Pseudomonadota; class Gammaproteobacteria; order Burkholderiales; family Casimicrobiaceae; genus PALSA-1003. The sequence continues at coordinate 7,481 of CAVQDI010000005.1, forward strand.
GGCGACGCAAATCGCCTAATCACCGTGTCCACGGAACGTGGGTAGGATCAGGACCAGTCGTTCAGCCTGGTCAGGTAGAATTCCAAGAAGCGGACGCCCAGTTAACAGTTCATGGCCACGAACTTGGGGCTGTTTCTGATGGGGACCAAGTATGGTACCGATGACTCGAAGACGATTCGTTGCGTGTACCGCCGCCGCTTACGTGGCGCTTGGCGCTCGGCAACCGAGTGCAGTCGCTGGTACACGACAGGCCGACGAAACGCCCGCGCCGGATGCGGCTCGGCTCAATACCGTAGCTGTCCGACAGCTTGGATCCCAGACCGCCGGTCGCGTGATTACCCCCGATTCTCCCGACTATGAGTCGTCACGCTTGATTTTCAACCGCGCATTCGACAAACATCCGGCGCTGATCGTGTACTGCGCTAACGCTGACGATATCGCGCGTGCTCTTGAGTTTGCCCAGCACCACAACTTACGTGTTGCAGTGCGCGGTGGGGGGCACAACCGCGCGGGACTCAGTACCTGTGATGGCGGCGTGGTGATTGATCTTTCAGCGATGAACAGCGTCGACGTCGAGGCAGACAAGCGCGTCGCTCGGGCACAGGCTGGCGCGCTAACCGTGCATTTCGACTCTGCTACTCAGCGCTTCGGTCTAGCCACGCCCCTCGCCGGTTGCCCAACGGTAGGCATCGCCGGGTTGACGCTTGGCGGAGGATTGGGCTTGCTGATGTCAAAATACGGAGCCGCGTGCGACAACTTGATATCGGCGCAACTCGTGACGGTGGACGGCAGAATCGTCGAAGCCAGTAAGAACTTCCATCCGGATCTGTTCTGGGCCGTTCGCGGTGGAGGCGGAAACTTCGGCGTAGCGACGGCGCTAGCGTACCGCCTTCATCCGGTGACAAACGTTCTGTCAGGAAACCTGATCTACCCGGCTGGGCGAATTTGGCAACTTGTGGAAGCCTTCCTTCAACTCGTCACAACAGCGCCGGACGAAATGCGTGCCCTCGCGTTGCTACTACCGTCCGAAGGCGGCCCGCGATTCCAGATGTCAGTCTGTCATTGTGGGGACCCGCACGAAGGGAACAAATTACTTAGCCCGATGCGAGCACTCAAACCGCAGGAGGACAGCGTTCGAGTCAGGTCCTATCTGGAAACCCAGGCAACACTTTCCCCTGCCGCGCCGATCGCGCATTTCCAGACAACCCTGTTTCTTCCGGACCTCGGCGCCGCCGCAACGGAGACACTGACAGCGGCAGCTAACGACGCGCCGCCAATCGCAAGGGTATTCATTGCACCGATAAACGGTGCCGTTACGCGCGTGAAGCCGAGTGACACCGCGTTTGCGTTGCGACAGCCGGGTTTTGAGCTGGACATCATGGGAGCGTGGGTCGCTGCGACGGATAGCGCGAGAGCTGTGCGATGGGTCGAGACACTTCGCGACAGTTTGAAACCTCTCGCGCGCGGGGCGTATGTGAACCAGCTAGGCGAGACGAGCGAGGAATTGGTGCGCATCGCATACGGGGCAAACTATGCTCGCCTGGCCGCCATTAAGAAGAAGTACGACCCTCGAAATTTGCTGAGCTCAAACCAGAACATCCTGCCCGCCTGACGGTAGCGCTGGTGCGTCGTCGCCAATGTCCGCAAATGCGCTTCTCAATGGCTGCTCTGGGGAAAGGACCAACGTCGCTGAAGGGTCGATGACCGCCAGTCCCCCATGCCGGCCGAATGTCCGCACCCAAGCCAAGTGCAGCCGTTCAGCGATTAGTCGCGGGACGCAGGTCAACGCTTCGTTGACCCAGATACGCTCGCCCCGCTGGGGCCGCAGAATGTGGCGCCAAGATTTCAGTGCTGCAGAAATGGCGTGGTGGTTTCAAACAGCAAAGAACGTCGCGGTCGCTTGTCCGAACATCCCCTTCCCGGCGAAGACAGGTTGCAGCGTCACTGCGTCATCTGCCGTGAAAATCGCGTACAGGTCACCCTTGTCCAGGATGGCCACCACCGGGCTGTCGCCGTGCTCGAGCAACCTGGGCAGGGGTTTACCAACCTCCGCTTCGACCAAATCTCCATGATGCAGCCACAGCAGTTGCCATACGCGCCGGCTTACGTCGGGCACCGGCGCGCCACATGCGTTGGCTAGCCAGGCATAGGACAACTCGGCCTGGGCGCGGTCAGGAGTGAACGGAACGAAAAATGTTGGGGGCTGCACGGCGTACAGCGCGCGCTATGTACGATGTTTTGACGCCATGGCTATCTCCGACAATTTTCAGGAAAAGTCTGGCCGAAGCTCTCCAATTTCTTTGTTACGCGTTACGTCTACGTCGTACCTCTCGAACCGGGCTAACTTGGCAGCCACAGTCGCGCAAGGCTCAGTGGCGCGCCATAGGCTCACGTCGCGCCAATAGGCGCACGCTTCGCGTCGTGTCAGTGAATGAAGCGGAAGGTAAGATTGATCCGACTAGCGCTGTCGGGCTCCTTGGGCACGCGGTGGACCCAATTGTGCTGCGTTGTGCCGCGCATGACCAGGATGCTGCCAGAAGTCAATGGAAACTTGGCCACCTTGCCCGTCGTTCGCTTACGAAGTTCAAATGTTCGCGTTGCACCAAAGCTTAGCGAGGCGATGACGGGCTGCCTGCCCAACTCGGGCTCGTTATCGGCATGCCAGCCAACGCTGTCGCCTCCGTCCCGGTAGTAGTTGAGCAGCACACTGTTGAAGACGCTCTCGGCGAAGCGTTCCGCCTTAGCCTTCAGCGCGAGCAGCAACGCTGTCCAAGGCAGCGGGTGGTTGGTGATGCCGGAATAGACATACGTCTTCGCCTCATCTCCGTACCAGGCCGTCAGCCGCGGCTCCGGCACTTCCCGGCGACCGAAGCGCAAGACCTCCTGGCGCCACCTGATTTGCGCCTTCAGCTGTTCGAAAATCCGCGCGCTCTCCCCGGCCGTGAAGAAGTCCGGCTTGATCACGACGTCGGGGCCGTCATCGAACAAGTCAGCTAAGCGCGTTACGTCCGCTCGCTCACCCTCGCTTGGACCATCCAGTGCGCGCGTTGTCAAGGCGAAGCTACCCCAAGGTCTACAGCTGCAAAGTACTCAGAGGACCGACGGTGGGCGGCCGGCGGCCTCGCGCCCGGCGGGGCTGCACCTGCCGAACGAGGGGATAATACCGCCATGCATGCACCACAACCGATGTCCTCCCGCGCTCGCTTACAAGAGCTTCTGGCGATACCGGAGAGCCAGCGCACTGACGCCCAGTGGGATGAGATCCATAAGCTTGAAATCAAGCTCTCCTCTGCCAATCGGGAGCTACCTCTGGAGCAAGGCGCTCGGCGAAACATCCCAGCAACCGGCACCGGTCAACCTAGGAGCCAGCAATGACCTTCCTGATCCTCGGCCTGATCCTCTTTCTCGGCGTGCATTCGCTACGCATCTTCGCCGACCCCTGGCGCACGGCGCAGACCGCGCGCCTCGGCGAAGGACCGTGGAAGGGCCTGTACTCGCTCGCGTCGATAGTTGGTTTCGTACTTCTCCTGTGGGGCTTCGGCAGGGCACGCGCCGCTACCGTGGTGCTGTGGAGTCCGCCATTCTGGACGCACTATGTCGCCTTGGTGCTTACCTTGATCGCGTTCGTGCTAATCGTGGCCGCGTATGTGCCGGGCACGCGGATCAAGAGCTGGGTGCACCACCCGATGGTATTGGGCGTGAAGGTCTGGGCGTTCGCGCATCTGATTTCGAACGGAACGCTTGCCGATGTCGTGCTGTTCGGCAGCTTTCTCGTATGGGCGATCGCGGATTTCGCGTCGTCGCGAAGGAGGGACCGGGCTGCGGGAACGGTGTATCCCGCGGGTACGGTTGGGAAGGATGCGGTTGCCGTAGTCGTCGGCGCGGTGGCTTGGGCGGTGTTTGCGTTCTGGCTGCACGGGTGGTTGTTTAGGGTAAGGCCGTTGGGGTATTAGGCCCTGAGGGGGCGTGCAGGGCAAGAAGCCGTTCCAGAAAGCCCACAAGAGGCGACCTAAGCAGAATTCGTCGTGACGCGTGGTCGCCGAGGTCGCTGCGGTAAACAATTCTAGCGGTGGGGGCTGCACCCTCCTACGTCAGCCTGGTGCGGTAAACACCGTCAAAACGCCGGTGTAGCCGTAGAGGTGGTGCCTCGCGATCTCGCCGCCGGCGAAAAAACCGACCAGCGGCACGTCACCGAGGGCCTTGCGCACCGTCTGCAACTCGGCATGCGGCGCACCGAAGTGCGGGCCGCCGCGTCCCGAGCAACTGACATAGACCGCGCCCGCCATGTGCCGTGCCGCGCCGCTTTCCACTTCGTCGCGGATTTCCGTGGCGATGCGCACCAGATCGAGCTGTGCGGCTTCTGCATTGCGCGTGCAAAAGGCCAGACGCATGCCTGGTTCGAGCTGCTCGGCGATCGCCAGGACCTGGTGCTGCCGGTCCACGCCCACCAGGTGCCGCACGACGGTATCCGCGCCGAACTGTCCCGGCCGCGTCGGCACGTCCTCGGCTTCGGTGACCAGGCCCACTAGCGTCGAGGAGAGCGCCTGCGCCAACTCGTCATCCGGCGAGTCCTGGTCGAGCCCCAGATCGTGCAACGCGCAAGCAAGCGCGGGCTGGCCGTCCAGGCTGACCACGAAATTGCGCTCGGCTTTGGTTATATCGCGCCACGGTCCGATCGGCTGGCAGCCCTGGGTCACCCGCGAGATGAGGCCCACTTCGGGGCCAAAGGCCACCCCGGACAAACCACCCGTGAGTACGCCATCCGCCATGTGTAGTGGACGGTTGCGCGCCGACGACAGCCCACCGAACAGATAACCGGTGGCCATGCGAGTGCTCAGCTCGTGAAGCAACTCCTGCAAGTCAGGCGTGCTGCCCTCGGCATGGACCAGCGCGGTATGGGCCACGAATCCGGACGATGCCGCAGGTAGCGGCTGCCGCCCCGAGAACAGCCGGAACGATGCTGGCGCGAGCGGTGCCACCATCAGCACCAGGGCCGGCTCGTCGAAGTATTCGACGCCGCTGGCGGCCACGCCGATACCGGCCGTGCCGACCCAAGCCACGCCGGGCATGCGCAGGCGCAGCTCGTCCAGAATCGCCTCGGCCTCTGGCGCGTAATAATCGCTCAGATAACACCAGCCTAGCGTGAACGGGATGGATTCACCCTGCTGCGCGGCATGGGCGGCGATCTGTGTTTGAAGTTGCTTCTGGCAATCGACCAGGGCAACGCGCCAATCGGCGTGAGCGGCATGAGCCTGCACAAACGAAGCGAGGGACATGGTCGTGCCCTACCTCGAAAGGAGAGCAAACTTGGCCTTGGCCGGCAAGGCATACTCTATAGAAGCCAAGCCTCAGGCAGTGCCAGCTCTACCCTCACCCCAAAGGAAGCAATCAAGTTGGGACAGTACCACCAATCGAAGGCGCGGATAACTCCAAGAAAACGCCATTCTCTGTTTCGATGCGAATGTCTCCCGGCAGGCGTCCGAGACCGAGTCTGGCAGACCGACCAGCCTTATTTCAGGCTCCGGGTGCGGAGGCACCATGCGCCATGCACGATCTTTCCGCTCGCTCCCGCTTAGGATAACCTTGATTCGGGTACTTCGAACCGCCCGTCATACCGAATTGTTCATCCAGGAAATCAGAACATGAGCGAACTCAGGACTCGGGAAACCCTCGGCTTTCAAGCCGAGGTCAAGCAACTGCTGCACCTGATGGTGCACTCTCTGTACAGCAACAAGGAAATCTTCCTTCGCGAGCTTATCTCCAACGCATCGGATGCCTGCGACAAGCTTCGCTTCGAGGCGCTCGCCGACCCGGCGCTGTGGGAAACCGACGCGGACCTCAAGATCCGCGTGAGCTACGACAAAGCCGCCCGCACGTTGAGCGTGTCCGACAACGGCGTAGGAATGTCGCGCGACGAGGTGATCAGCAACATCGGCACCATCGCAAAGTCCGGCACGCGCGAATTCTTCCAGAGCTTGACCGGCGACCAGGCCAAGGACACGCATCTCATCGGCCAGTTCGGGGTCGGGTTTTATTCGTCCTTCATCGTTGCGGACAAGGTCACGCTCATTACGCGGCGCGCTGGGTTGGACGCGGAGCACGGCGTGCGCTGGGAGAGCGACGGGGGAGGAGATTACACCCTGGAAATGGTGGCCAGAGAAACCCGCGGCACCGAAGTCATCCTGCACCTGCGCGAGGGCGAGGATGAGCTGCTGTCCGGGTACAGTCTGCGCTCCATCCTGCGCAAATACTCCGATCACATCACCATCCCGATACTGATGAAGAAGGAGGAATGGGATAAGGACAAGAGCGAGCAAATGCTCAAGGAGGAAGATGAGCAGATCAATCAGGCCTCCGCGCTGTGGGCAAGGCCCAAGTCGGAAATCACCGACGAACAGTACCAGGAGTTCTACAAGCACGTCGGGCACGACTTCGAAGCCCCGTTCGCTTGGACTCACGCGCACGTGGAAGGGAAGCAGGATTACACCTTGCTTCTATACCTCCCCGCGCATGCCCCGTTCGATCTGTGGGACCGCGGGCATCGCCACGGCGTCAAGCTCTACGTGCAGCGCGTGTTCATCATGGACGACGCCGAGCAGCTCATGCCGGCGTACCTGCGCTTCGTGCGCGGCATAATTGATTCCAACGACCTCCCGCTCAACGTCTCGCGTGAGATCCTGCAGGAGTCGAAGGTAGTGGAGGCGATCCGTGCCGGTTCGGTGAAGCGCGTGTTGTCGCTGCTCGAGGAGCTCTCCGAGAACGACAAGGACAAGTACGCCAAGGTCTGGAAGGAGTTCGGACGCGTGCTCAAGGAAGGCGTGGTTGAGGACTATGCGAACAAGGTGCGCATCGCCAAGCTGTTGCGCTTCGCCTCGACGCACGAAGTGAGTGAAGAGCAGACCGTGTCGCTGACCGATTATGTGAAGCGAATGAAAGAAGGCCAGGACCGGATCTACTACATCACGGCTGACTCGTTCGCCGCCGCCAGGAGCAGCCCGCACCTGGAGATCTTTCGTAAGAAAGGTGTCGAGGTCCTGCTGATGTACGACCGCGTCGATGAGTGGGCCATGGCCCATTTCACGGAGTTCGAAGGCAAGGAGCTCCAATCCGTGGCGAAAGGAGACCTCGATCTCGGAAAGCTTCAGGACGAGGCAGAGAAGAAGGAGCAGGAGAAGGAAGCCGGCGAGTTCAAGGAATTGACCGAGAAGATCGGGAAGACGCTCGGTGACAAGGTCAAGGAAGTGCGCATCACGTATCGCCTCACCGCCTCGCCTGCCTGTCTGGTCTCGGACCCCTCGGGCATGAGCATGAACCTGGAGCGCCTGCTGAAAGCCGCCGGGCAGAAGGTCCCCGGCAGCAAGCCTATCCTGGAGGTGAACCCACAGCATCCGCTGGTGCAGGGCCTCAAGCACGAGTCCGACGAGAAGCGATTCGCGGACTGGAGCCACATACTGTTCGACCAGGCGGTACTGGCCGAAGGAGGTCAACTCGACGATCCCGGCACCTTCGTGAAGCGGCTCAACGAGCTTATGCTCGCCCTCACTGGTCGCGCGGGGCCGAAGATCTGGACGCCGGGGAACTAACCTAAACCTGGCGGCACCATCGGGTCGCACGCGCTGGTTTGGCAACGGACGAATTGCCGTGACGCGGAAGGCGTGATGCTGGCTCTGGAGTCCCGTTTGCGTCGGAACGTCGAAGTTCTTGCCGGGGAGATTGGCGAGCGCCACGTTGGCCGGCCGGCGGCTCTCCATTCGGCAGAGAGCTACATCGCGGGCGCGCTTTCGGAGCTGGACTTCGAAGTCTCGCGCCAAACCTACATCGCCGAAGGCGTCGCATCGTCGAACCTTGAGGTCACGGTGCCCGGCTGCGACCGCCCGGGCGAGATCGTGCTCGTCGGTGCGCACTACGATACTGTGCCCGGTTCCCCGGGCGCGGACGACAATGCGAGCGGTGTCGCGCCAGTAGCGGACGCAGCTGCTCCGCGCTCGATAGCGGACACTCCCGCATCTCGATAAATCGAATGATCCGTACTAACATCTGATCCTATGATGCTCTTGCTGCGGCCGACCTGCTACGGGCCCTCGGCCTCAGCAGGCGGCTGATCTCACACGTTGGACGGCCTAGGTAACGCCATGCTCTCCGCAAGCGACGCACTGGAGCGACTTCGAGAAGGGAACTGCCGCTTCGCGTCGAATGCTCCTGCAAGGTCCGCCCAGGGGTTCACTCGGCGTGATGCACTTAGGCGTCAGGAGCCCTTCGCCATCGTGCTCGGTTGCTCCGACTCTCGTGTACCGGCTGAGATCATCTTTGATCAAGGCCTCGGCGACTTGTTCGTAATTCGCGTCGCTGGGAATGTCGTCGCCCCGTCTGGTGTAGGAAGTGTTGAATCCCTACGACCGGGACCAACGCCGGGGATGTATCCATCACCATGGCCGCGCCCACAATTGAAACAACACCCGCTCCGGAGCCAGCTACCCTCTTGCTGCTAGGATCCGGCCTGGGTGGGTTGATCGCAGTGTCTCGCCGCAAGCGCATACGCTGAGTACAACTTCACTCACGATTGGAGGCGAGCCGTGCGCTAATAGCACCGCGGAGCTTCCTTGTCATGGGGATTGCGGATCGCGCTGAGCTCGATGCGCCGAGCTGCCTCGTGGCAGCACTTTTCACGGCGACGTGCGGGCCGCTTCTTATCTGAAAATTAGTCGCGCTTGATTATCGTTGGCGTCCCCCTGCCGCGACAGGAAAGAGCCGCATTGCCGGTATCTGAACGGCGGCTTCCATTGCTTTCAGCGACCGCTTCTGAGCAACGCGTCGGGCTGCAGTGGGTCGATGACTGCCAGCCCCCCGTGCCGGCCGAATCGCCGCACCCAAGCCGGGTCCAGCCGTTCAGCGATTAGTCGTGGGCCGCAGGCCCTCGCCTGCTCGTGGCGAAGTAGCTATCGCCGGCCAGCGCGGCCACCCATGCCAGCTTCTGCCTTTTGCTGAGCTGCTTGAGTGCGTACTCGGCCCGCAGTGCAGCGCTCCTCGATCCATGGCGCTGCCGCGCAATGGTAGAGTCGACGACTGGCGCGGTGGCGATAGGCGTGGCATCTCTGTTACCGCGCCTTTCGGTACGCGGTGCCCCACTAGCCATGCCATAGCTCCGTTTCCAGTCGCCGCTCATCGAACCGGACGTGCAGATCTCCCGCATCCGGCTCTCGGACAAGACTTCACGCCTTCACCCACGCCACGTTGTGCCCAAGCCGGCTCAGGCGTACGAGACCGAAGTACCCGTAGAGGTGCGAGGGTGGATAGCTCCCGCCCCTGCGGCGCTTGGCCTTGTGCTTGGTGCGCAACCACCGGCGCAACCGCGCAGCGGTATAGCTGTCGAGCGCCCGATACGCCTTGCTGGTCGTGCCTACTTGGAAGTAGTTCGCCCAGCCGCGCAGCGCGCGATTCAACTTGCCCACCAGCTCCGTGGTCCCTTGCCACGTCATCGAGACTGTCGTCAGCGCATGAATCTTCTCGACCATGCGCCGGATGTTCTTCTTCGACGGCCGGATACCCAAATATGCCTGTCCCGTACTCGCCGAGTACATCCGCCCAAACGTGTACCCCAGGAAGTCGAACTCGCCTTCCGGTACCGTGCAGATTCGTGTCTTCTCCTCGTTGACCGTGAGCTTCAGCTTGCCCATGAGCTCGCGCATTCGTTGCAAGGCCTCCTCGGCCTTGCCTTTCCTGCACAGGATCACGAGATCGTCAGCGTAGGTCACGATGCGACTGCCAAGGCGCTTGTCCAAGCCGAGCTTCTTCCATCCCAGCACGAAGCGGCGCATGTACAGATTGGCCAGCAACGGTGAGATCGGTGAACCCTGCGGGATGCCGCGCCTGCTGTCCTTGGCCTCGGTCGTTCGTGTCTTCCGGCCTCGTTCGTCGGTTTCTTCGACGGGGCACTCCAACCACATCTTGATCAGATGCAGCACGCGCCGATCAACGATGCGTCGCGCGAGCGAACGCATCAGTCCGGCGTGAGGAATGCTTCCGAAGTAGTCCGCGAGATCGGCGTCTACGACTTCCGGGTGGCCTCGGAACAGCGTCTCTTGCACCTCGACCACCGCCTGTTGGGCATTGCGGCCCGGACGGTAGGCGTACTGCTCCGGTGGAAGATCAGCTTCGAAGATCGGATCGAGCACGAGCAACGCTGCACTCATGCACACCCGATCGCGCAGGGTCGAAATGCCCAGCGGCCGAAGCTTGCCATTGGCCTTCGGGATAAACACGCGTCTGATGGGGTCCGGTCGGTAGGTCTCCTCCCTGAGCGCAAGCGCCAGTTCGCCAAGCCACCGTTCCACCCCGTACGCCTCGACATCCGCAAACTCCTGCCCGTCCACGCCCGGCGCGCCCTGGTTCGAGCGGCACTGAGCATAGGCATGCGCCAGGATATCGTCGCAGCTGATCTTGTCGTACAGGGCGTAGAAGCGATAGCCAGGCTCTGCCTTCGCTTTCGCGTGCAACGCCGTCTGCAGCTTCTGAACACTCTTCGGAGTTGCTAGGTTGCCCAATCTCCGAGTCCCTCGCTACTTGTTGCGTTCGTCTTGAACTGAGGTCCCTTCCCTCCACCGACATTACTCGGCTTCAGCGGTACCGCGGACCTCTCCGTCACCCCACAGCGCCCAGCCTGTCCGTCACCGGCGTCTGGTTGGTCGTCCCCGACCACGCCTTGGGGCTTCCCGTGTTGCGTACGCTTTCCTTGTGTACATGCTGTCGCCACTACCCCGGCGCAGCCACTGGCGGTACGGCTTCGCTCATCCGGCCAGTGCTGTCAGCCTTCCCCGAAAGGGTTGTCGGGTCGGCCTGCGCATCGTCCTTTTCGAGGTTTGCTCGGCGTTCACTCGCGTTACGGCCTGCACACTCGCGCTGTCACCGTATTTCGTGACACGCTTTACCCGAAGGCTTCAGCCATTTCGTTTCCTCCATAGCTGCTCCGGTTGCTTTCCGGCTGGAGCGGTTGCCGGGTGGGATTCGCACCCACTGGAAAGCGCCGCCTTATCACGGCGCACACCCGTAGCGGCACGTTCAATCGAGTGTAGAACGTGCCCTTGCCGGAGCAGTGCAGCGCGAAGCGCGCGTCCACATCCCTGGCGGTCCCGACATAAAGGCGTTCGTTCGCGCACAACAGCACGTAGAGCGACCAAGCATCTGAGGCCGTGCCTGGCGCGCGTGCGCTGGCCGGACGAGGCCCCCGAGCCGCCGTGGGACATGGCGTGGCGCGTCCGGCATTACGCGACGGCATGGACGGTGCTGGTTATACTCGATTTGGAGAATGCACCGACGTCGATCACGACGTCGGCCATTTGCGTCAACTCCGGCGTCTGCGACACAAAGTATTCGCGCGCATAGCCGCCCAGCCGCAACACCTCCCGCTTCATCTGCATGAACATTCGCTTCCGCTCACTGTCGAGCGCACCGTCTGCCTCGTCGCAGAAGAGGGTTTCGTAGCGACGCCCGGAGGCGCGCGCGAGATAAAGCGCGATGGCCCGCGTCAGCGCTTCGTTGATCCAGATGCGCTCGCCCCCGCTCATGACGCCGACGCTCTTCGCGCGGCCGGTTTCCGCGTCGAAAACCACGACCTCAAAGCCTTCCCGCAACTCCTTTTTGACCGTTTCAATCTGGGTACGGATCGATACGGTGAATCGGGGTCCGTAGCAGGCAAGCAGCAGCTCGTTGGTAAGCCGAGCGAGCTCCGGTCCGGCGTCGTCCACGCAGAGCGCGATCACCCCGTCGTTGCCCAAGGCCTTGCTGAGCAGATTCCACCAGCCAAGCTCGCCCTCGATGCGCGTCACGACGGCGCGCGACTGGACCGCTTCCGCGCTACGGGCTTTCGCGTTGACGAGTTGCGCCTGGAGCGAGGCCTCTTCCTTCGTGGCCTGCAGGTAGGCTGTGTCTATCTTTTCGAGCTGTGCTCTGGCTGTTCGAAGGGTGGCCTCCGCCGCCGCCAGCCGGTTCAGGTCAAACGCCGGCGGCAGGCCTGCGAGTTCCGCCTCAATGGCGGCAATGCTCGCCCCTGCATTCTCCGTTTGCTCCTTCGCACGTTCGTCAAGCGCAGCGATGTTGCTCCGCGCCTCCTCGGCCTCGCGTCGGCAGCGCCCCCGCGCGAGCCTAAGCGACGCGCCGATCTCCTCTTCCGTGGCCGCATATTCCGCCAGGCGCCGCTCCGCCTGTTCAAGATTCGCTCCCAGAGCCGCCAACGCTTCGACGCGGCGCCGCTCCTCTGCGAGCGTCTGTAGCTCGGCCTGCGCTGCGCGCACTGCCTTCGCCGTATCCCCCAGCTCCTCAACGGTGGCCTCCAGGGTCCGGATCTCGGCGTTGACCGCGTCCAGAGTGACCCGAACCTTGGCGACTTCCGTGTCCGCGGAGGGCAGCATGACCTGCGCTTCCCGCGCGTCGGCGAGAAGCTGGCAGCGCGGCTGCAGCTCGGTCCCTCGACAGGGCACGGCGTCGGTCAGGCCGAACCGTTGCTTGAGGCCGGCGGCACGCAACGCCATGGCGATGGACGATCAGGCCGGGCGCGACCTCGCGTGAAGCCGCGCAATCGATGCAGTGCGTATCGATATACCAATCACCCGGAGCAGAGTCGCGATTACGGTCGGTGCGTATCGGCATGAGTGCAGGCTTCTACTATGGCCACGCCTGTTGAAAACAGGTGGTTACGCGGTAGGGCGACGCCCCGATGAGCGTAGCAAAGACCATCGTGCACGAAACGACGCACAGCTCGACCCTGGGCGTGCTGCGATTCTCGGCCAGCAGTCGATGTTTGGCGCGGCACTGCTCATGGCGCGGCCCACCCGAGCGAGAATCTGCGACTCGTCAGCCGCGGAAGCGGGCACGGAGTGTGGGGCCGGCAGATCGGTTCAATCGCTATCGAGCCGCTGTTTCTGCGAAAACGGCAGCAACGACGCGAACGCCTTCAGAAAGAGCGCCGTCTGGCCCAGGACGTACTGCTGTGCTTGACCGACCATCTGCTCGTAGGCGCTCCGGTCCAACTCGCCTTCGAAGGCTTCGGAGGTGAGCTTGCCATCCTCGAAGCGCGTCTTCCTGGACTTTACATGGGTCTTGCCGCCAAACGCCGAGATCTCCGTACACGAATACCGGAAGCTCAAGAATGGATCGGCCCTGGCGGCCGGCTCGATCACTTCGAGCGCATCTTGCTCAACCTTGCGTAGTGCGCGCCTACCGAGTTTGACAGGATAGTTACTCATGCAAAATCTCCGAAAAAAGGTTTGGCCCCGCCAACGGAATGCATCATGAACGCGCAGCCAACCGTTTGGCGAGTTCCCCGGCATCAATTTTACACTGCCTACCCGTCTGGACAGGATGGCGCGGCGCCCGATACGATGGTTTTCCACAGCAGCGATTCGGAGTGAGACACCTTGGGCGCCATTCGCGTTGGCACCGCCTCGTGGACCGACAAGACGCTGATCGACAGCAAGCGCTTCTATCCTGAGGCCGCCAAAACCGCGGACGAGCGCCTGCGCTTCTACGCGACACGCTTCGCCACGGTGGAAGTGGACAGCTCGTACTATGGCCTGCCCTCGGAACGTAATGCGCAGCTCTGGGCAGAGCGCACCCCCGCCGACTTTTCGTTCGTGGTAAAGGCCTTTCGCCTGTTCACCCTGCATCACACCGCGCCGGACGCCCTTCCCAAAGACATTCGGGCAGCGCTCAGCCCTGCCACCAAGAAGAACCTCTACTACGCCGACCTGCCCGCGGAGCTCGTGATCGAGCTCTGGTCGCGCTTTCGCACCGCCCTGCTGCCGTTGCAACACGCCAACAAGCTCGCCGGCGTGTTGTTCCAGTTTCCGCCCTGGTACCTGCGCTCCCGCGCCAACTACGACCACATCCTGCGCTGCAAAGAGGCACTCGCGGGTACCCAGATCTGCGTTGAATTCCGCAACCGGACCTGGTTCGACCAAGGGCATCGCGACGACGTGCTCAAATTCGAGCGCGAGCACGAGGTGAGCCACGTTATCGTCGATGAGCCCCAGGGGTTTGCCTCGAGCATCCCCTGGATTGGCGAGGTGACGACACCCCGGTTTGCCATGGTGCGCCTGCACGGGCGCAACGCGAATACGTGGGACGAGAAAGGTCTTACTTCGAGCGGGGAGCGGTTCAACTACCTGTATTCCGCGGCTGAGCTGAGCGAACTGGCCGAGAAGGTCAGACCCATCGCCGCGATTGCGCAGCGCACCCATGTCTACTTCAATAACAACTTCGAGGATTACGGGATCCGCAACGCGCTCGACTTCGGCCAAGTCCTGGGCATTTGACGGCCACCGGCCCCAAGAAAGCGTGGTTCTTGGCGTCTGCCGGGGGCTGTCCAGTTAAGCCCCCATTTTTTTGAGGCTTTTCAGGTTGTGGCTAGCAACGGAGGGCGCCAGAATGCGGCCCATGCGCGCCATGCCAGGCAATGTGGCAACGGGCCGTCGCAGGAAAAAGAGACGTACGGGCGGCACCAAGCGTGCCGCGGAGTGGTAGACCGAGATCCTCGTCACCGAGGTCTCACCCAGGGCCGGACCTTGCGGCTCTTCCCAGCAGCGCGACCCGCAGCCGAACGCGCGCCCCATCGGAGAGAAGTTACCGTAGACGCGCGTACTCGCGTGCAGCACGGTAGGTTCACCCCATCGAGGGTCGAACGCTCGATCGTTCGGAATAGACGGAGCGTTTCAGCGAAAGGGCGCGAACCGGATAGCTCTTGCGGATGTTGCCGACGCGCTTCCGGGGCCCGTAGCCCGGGATGCTGAATGCGTGCCCACGCTCGTCCATTCCGTACTCTGTGCAACGAAATGCAGCGGTTGCGCGGTGCTCGCCTTGCGCGATCAATCCGCTTTACGCCGTCGTGCATTTGCTGATCGTTGCCAGCGCCGGCGGCAGAAGCAATCCGCCGCGGACTAGAGGGATCCGACGATCTTGTCGAGTCGCACCACGAACAGCGAATAGCACGGCTCCGGTACCCCTACCACCTTGTGAGCACGCGACAGCCTTATTCAAAGTGATTCGCTACCAGACCATCTCCAAATTCTCGATCGAGTCCGGTTATACTGAATGGGCGATTCGAGGCAAGATCCGCGACGGCGTTTGGCTGGAAGGCCGCGTCTGGGTGCGGGCACCGGATGGTCGCATCTTGATTTCCATCGAGGGCTATAACCTATGGGCAGAAGCGAGTCTGGCGTGCGCGCCATCAGCGAAAGCTCGATCGAAATCGCCTTCTCCTATCGCGGGGTCCGATGCCGTGAGAGGGTCCGGCTCAAGCCCACCCCCGCTAACCTGAAGCGCGCCGCGCGCCACCGGGCCGCGGTCCTCGACGCCATCGAACGGAACACGTTCGACTACGCCAAGACCTTTCCCGACTCCGCCCGACGCCTGCTATTTCTCGACCGCCCAGGCGAAGCGCTGGCGCTCAGTGCGTATCTCCGTCGAGCGCTTCAAGTGGGCTTCCATCCGCGTCAGCCAGCCATTGTATGGGTGGAAATACGAACGCAAGGAGACGGTGAAACGCCAGGACGATATCGACCCGTTTTCCAGTGACGAACAGACAGCCATCCTGCCAAGCGCCGGAATGATGCTGTTATTGATGATCTTGCGGTAGTCGTCCCACAGACCCGCGCGATCATCGTCCAGTCGGAATGTCCCATCTGCTGCGCGACCCACATCGGCGATTCACCGGCCGATAGCATCATTGCTCGCGTAGGTGTGCCGGGTCTGGTAGGGACGCCGGTAGCGAACGCCGGCCTTGCGCATCGCCGGCACCCACGCGCCGTGACGTATCGGCTGATCACCTGTCCACGCTTCTCCGGTACGCGGATTTTCGAATACCACGCCACCCTTCATTAGCGTATGCAGTTTCTGCGCCAGCAGCGCTTCCAATGCGGGCCCGAGCAGCTTCACATCACGCACCCCGGATCGTGTTTTTGTCGTCTCGGCCTCGTCCGAGACTTGCGTCTTGGCGCGCTGTACCCGCACCGCGCCTCTCTTCCAGTCAATATCGCCCCACTCAAGCGTGCACAGTTCGCTCGTTCGCAGCCCAGACCAGAACGCGAACTGTATGAGATTCCTGCTCGGTCCGGAGAGCGCGTCAAAGAGCGGGTTCACCTCCATTACGCCGTCATTGACAGCGTCCTGGAGGGCGGAGCGCAGAACCGACTGGATATTGGCCAGACGCTTGTTGCTGGCGGTGACCGCGGAAAGCCACTCGCGGATCGCGGGACGCTTGAGCTCCAAGAGGAGCGTCCTACGGCCGCTGGATTCCGGAAGCCGCACCCGATGCAGGACAAAAGGCCGTGCAAATCTTTGGCCAAAATGCTGGCAAAAATGCTGTCATTACCGCGGCAAATGCTGGCAAATTAATGCCAGCATCGGAAATATCAGCTGATAAAAATCAAGGACTTACTGGCGGAGAGGGCGGGATTCGAACCCGCGTTAGGGTATTAGCCTAAACACGCTTTCCAGGCGTGCGACTTAAACCGCTCATCCACCTCTCCGGCGGAGCGCAATTTTACGCCAGAACCAACTGAGGGCCGCTAGGGCGCCCGGGATGGACGGCTGTGCTCCTCGCTCCAGTCGTTGATGAGCGCGAAGCCGATGGCGAGCAGCGTCGGCCCGAGAAACACGCCGATGAAGCCGAAGGCCACCACGCCCCCGAGAATGCCGAGCAGGACGAGAATGAAGGGCAGGTTGCTGCCGCGGCTGATGATCAAGGGCTTGATGAAATTGTCGACGCTGGCCACCACCAGCACGCCCCAGGCGACCAGGAACACCGCCCAGCCGGTATGACCCTCGTAGAAGAGCCAGATCGCCGCGGCTCCCCACACCAGCGGCGGGCCGATCGGCAGCGGCGAGAAGAAGAAGGTGGCGAGCCCCAGCAGCGGCGCGGCGGGAACGCTCGCCAGCCACAAGCCGATCCCCGCCAGCACCCCCTGCGCGATCGCCGTGCCGAGGATGCCGTAGACGACGCCGCGCATGGTCCCCACCGCGACCCGCATCAGGCGCAGCCCGCGCTCGCCCGCGATGTGCTCGACGCTCGCCATGAGCCGGCGCGAGATCGCCGCGCCGTCGCGATAGAGAAAGAAGGCGATGAAGATCGACAGCGCGAGCTCCAACAGGCCGCGCCCGAGGAGCGCTCCGCTGCCGATGGCGAAGGCCTGCAGCGGCTTGATGTACTGCTTCAGGTCGCCCATCAGCTCCGCGGTATTGTGGGCGATGCTCGCCCAGTAGTCCTGGGCCGACGCGCCGACGAGCGGAATCTGGCCCACCCAGGACGGCGGATCGGGCGGCCCGGCGTCGATGAAGCGTTTGGCCTCGTCGAGGAGCTCGTTGGCGTTTTCGGCGAGCGAGACGCCGACGATCACGAACGGCGCCAGCACCACCAGCGCCATGGCGAGCGTCACCGCCAGGCTCGAGAGCGTCAGCCGCCCGCGCATGACGCGCTGCAGACGGTCGAACAGCCGGCCAGGTGGTGCAGCAGAGGATGATCGCCCACAGCACCGCGGAGAGAAACGGCTCCAGCACCAGGAAGCAACCGGCGATGAGGACGACCACCACGACGAGCGTGATCCAGCGCTCGATGCCTAAGGCGGGCGGTGCGCTTTGGCGCGGGGCGGACGAAGGCTTGCTCAAGACAGGTGCCTGTGGCTAAAGAAGGTTCGCATCACGGCGCGATATACGCCGTTTTGACGACGGTAAAGAATTCCGCCGCGTAACGGCCCTGCTCGCGCGGACCGTAACTCGAGCCCTTGCGACCGCCAAACGGCACGTGGTAGTCGACGCCCGCCGTCGGCAGGTTGACCATCACCATCCCGGCCTGCATGTGGCGCTTGAAGTGCGAGGCGTGCTTGAGCGAGGTGGTGACGATGCCCGCCGACAGGCCGAACTCCGTGTCGTTGGCGATGGCCAGCGCCTCGTCGTAGTCCTTGGCCCGGATCACCGCCGCCACCGGCCCGAAAATCTCCTCGCGCGCGATGCGCATCGCGTTGCTGGCGTCGGTGAAAAGCGCCGGCGCGAGATAGTAACCCTCGTGCGCGCGCTTCAAGCGCTCGCCGCCGAGGACGAGCCGCGCGCCCTCCCGGGTGCCGATGTCGAGGTAGGAGATATCCTGATCGAGCTGGGCCTGGTCGACTACCGGCCCGATATCGGTTCCCGGGGCGAGCGCATCGTCGACCTTGAGCGACTTCAACTTCTCCGTCACCGCGGCCACGAAGCGGTCGTGAATGCCCTCGGTGACGATCAGCCGCGACGACGCCGTGCAACGCTGCCCGGTCGAGTAGTAGGCGCCCTGCACCGCGACGTTGACCGCCGTCGGCAGATCGGCGTCGTCGAGGACGATCAGCGGGTTCTTGCCGCCCATCTCCAGCTGCAGCTTGGCCATGCGCGCGATGGCCTTGGCGGCGATCGCGCGTCCGGTGCCGACCGAGCCGGTGAAGCTGATGGCGGCGATGGCCGGATGGTTGACCAACGCCTCGCCGACCACCGATCCCCTGCCCATCACCAGGTTGAACACCCCCGCCGGGACGCCCGCGCGGGCGATGATGTCGGCGAGCGCCCAGGCGCAGCCGGGTACGAAGTCGGCCGGCTTGAATACCACGGTGTTGCCGTAGGCCAATGCCGGCGCGATCTTCCACGCCGGAATGGCGATGGGGAAGTTCCACGGCGTGATGATACCGATGACGCCGATCGGCTCGCGGGTGACCTCGACTTCGACCCCGGGGCGCACGGAGGGAAGCTTTTCGCCGGCCATGCGCACGACTTCGCCCGCGAAGAAGCGGAAAATCTGGCCCGCGCGCGCGACTTCGCCGATGCCCTCGGGCAGCGTCTTGCCCTCCTCGCGCGAGAGCAGGCGGCCCAGCTCGTCCTTGCGCGCCAGAATCTCGGAGCCGATCTTGTCCAGGCTGTTCGCTCGGTCCTGAATCGAGCCCGTCGACCACGCGGGGAACGCACGCGCCGCGGCAGCGATCGCGGCCCCGGCCTGGCTCGCATCCGCCTGTGCGTATTCGCCGATAACGTCGGAGAGGTTCGACGGGTTCCGGTCTAACGCAGTTGCCGCGCCGGCAATCCATTCGCCGGCGATGTAGTTGTTGAATGTCGTGTGCACGATCTGGAGTCCGCTGAGTCGCCAAGCCATTTGCTCCCGCGGGGAGCGTCCGATGAACAGGGCGGAGAGAGGGGGTTCGAAGCCCCTAGTTTGGTTGTCCCGAGCTGATTCCGAGCTACGAATTGCTAATCATATCAGGGCGGCGATGAACCTGTGAGCCGCGGGCAAAGACATGCCCAGCTCGGTCGCGCGAGCTGACGACACGGGCGGATCGCCTAGTCCCGGAAGTCCGATCACGCCGAAAAACTCGTCAGCAACTCTCCCGCAAGCGGTGCCGATTCCAGCAGCCCATCCCCGTCTGCAACCATCCGCCCATTGACCCACACACCATGCACGCCCACCGCGTCGGTCGTCAACCGCGGTGCCCCGCCGGGGAGGTCGAACACGCGACGCTTGGGTCCGCGTGCCACGGTCTTCGGATCGAATAGCAGGAGGTCCGCAGCGTAGCCTTCGCGGATCAGCCCGCGCCCACGCATACCGAAGACTTGCGCTGGCTGGCTGGTGAGTCGGCGCACCGCTTCGCTCATCGACATCGACGCGAGTTCGCGCGCCCAGTGGCCCATAAGGTGCAGGCCGAAGCCGGCGTCGTTGAAAAAGGTCAGGTGCGCGCCCGCGTCGCTCAGGCTGACGATGCTGTGCGGATGATTGAGCATTCGGCGAACGGCTTCTTCATCGGAATTGAGCAGCTGCGCGGTGAAGACAGTCTGCAGGTTCTCTTCAACCGCTAGATCGAGCATCACGTCGAGCGGGTCACGTCCCTCGACGCGTGCGATGTCGGCGATGGATTGCTGTTCGTAGCGCGCGTGGGCCGAGGTCGAAGTTTCCACTACTTGCACTTTGTCCCACTCGCCGTTAAAAAGGCGGAACGTCGTCGTTGTTGCAAGTTCGCCTCGGACGCTCTGGCGAAACGCCGGACTGCGAAGCATGGCTAACAACGCATCGCCGTTCAGGCCGAGCGCGGCCCTCCAACTCTTGAGACCCTCGACCGGATACGGTGACTGCATCGTGAAGTCCATCGTCAGCGGGCAACAAGACACCTGCCCGATGAGCGCATGGCCACGCGAGTTTGCGGCGGCAATTGCGTCAAGGTCGTCGAACACAGCTTGCGGATTGGTGCTGTTGTGCAGCAGCGCAGCAATCATCACCGGTCGGCCGCTGTCCGCTGCCAGCGATTCGAGAAACGGTACCGGCGTGTGTCCGCCTTTGGTTAGCATATAGACACCGCGGCCGCACTCCCCCATCGCCATAACCAGCGCGCGCATTTCGCGATCATCGGCCAGCCGCGAAGGCATCGGCAAGCCGCCCTCGCCGTTATGCGCAGGCGACGTGCTGCTAGCAAAGCCTACTGCACCCGCCTGCATCGCCCCTCGAACTATTGTCTCCATCTGCGCGATCTCGGCATCGGTGGCCCCGCGCCTCGATGCATCGCTTCCCATCACATACGTGCGGACACTACTGTGGCCGACATAAGCGGCAACGTTCACCGCACTCCCCATGAGTCGCAGTTGCGCCAAGTACTCGGGAAACGTTTCGAATTCCCACGCGATGCCTTGCCGCAGCACGTCCAGCGACATGCCCTCGACCTGCGTTAGGTTGCGCATGGTCACATCCCGGTCCTGCGGCTTGCACGGCGCGATGGTGAATCCACAATTACCGATCACTGCGGTAGTCACCCCCAGTGCCGGCGACGGCCGGACCCAGGGGTCCCAGGTAATCTGGGCGTCGAAGTGGGTGTGACTGTCGATGATGCCCGGCATCAGCGCGAGACCATCGGCCGCAATCACCTTGCGCGCGCTTGCGTCCAGGGCCTGGCCAATCGCCGCAATGCGGCCGTCACCGATTGCAATGTCGTTGATCGCCGGTGAATTGCCCGTGCCGTCGAATATCAGTGCATTGCGGAAAAGAAGGTCATACAACATTGCGTCCCGCTATCCTAAAGTGCCCTGTTCGGAGCCCCGAGGAGACCGCGTCGCGGGCGTTTCGCCAGCGAAATTGCGGACAAAACGCCGCGTGTGGTTAGCCGCCCTGCTTACCTGCAACCTGGCGGAGAGAGGGATTCGAACCCCGTTAGGTTGCCTAACTTGATTTCGAGTGCGACGGACTCTCCCGCGCAATCAAAAGTCTATCATCTTTTCGATCCGCAATTCACGGCTGATTGCGCGCCTCTTCGCTCCGTTGCGCCACCGCGAATTGCGGACACATCCACCCTCTTGGGCCAGCGGCATCATCAGCTTGCGACGCGACCACTGAGCGGCGTCCGCTTTAGCAAGAGAGCGTTAACCGCAACAAGAACCGTGCTTCCCGACATCGACAGCGCGGCGATCTCCGGGCTGAGCAACCTAGGATAAAGAACGCCTGCGGCGAGAGGAAACGCAATAACGTTGTATAGAACGGCCCAGACCAGATTCTGGCGCATCTTGCGCAACGTTGCGCGAGATAGTTCGAGTGCAAGGACGACATCCATCGGGTCACTACGCATGAGCACGACGCCCGCGCTCTCCATCGCGACATCAGCGCCTGCCCCAATCGCAAAACCGACATCCGCTTGAGTTAGCGCCGGTGCATCGTTGATGCCGTCCCCCACCATACCCACCAGCTTGCCTTGCTGCTGCAGTTCTTTGACCTTGCCTGCCTTTTCTCCGGGTAGAACATCCGCGAACACGAGAGCTATGCCGAGCGCGGCACCTATCCGCTCGGCCGTGCCGCGATTATCGCCTGTGAGCATCGCCACCTGGACGCCGCGATCGCGAAGTCTCTGAATCGTCGCCTTGGCCGTCGGTCGCGGTGCATCGGCGATCCCAGAAGACCGACTAGGTTGCCGTCAAAGCCGATATGGACGACGGTGCGCCCGGCACCCTGGAGCCGCGCGCTCTCAGACGCGAGCTCGCCCAAGGCTCATACCGTTGCTTTCGATCAAGGTGCGATTGCCGACCCACACGGTCTTATCGTCCACTACGGCTCGCGCACCTTGGCCGTCGATGTTGGCGAAGCCCGTGGCGTTCTTGGTCACCAACGTTGTTGCCCGTCTCAAGATGGCGGCGGCCAGCGGATGCTCGGAATGCTTCTCTACCGCGGCGGCAAGCGTCAAGACATTTTCCGCGGTCATACCTGGCGCAGGCACCACGTCGACGACTTCCGGCTGGCCTACGGTTAGCGTGCCCGTCTTGTCAAAGATGATGACGTCGAGCTTGGTCGCCTTCTCGAGCGCCGCCGCGTTCTTGAACAAGATGCCGTGCTTCGCGCCGAGGCCCGTGCCCACCATCACAGCCATCGGCATCGCGAGCACCAGCGCGTCGGGGCAGGCAATGACAAAGACGCTGATCGTGAGAGTCAAGGCAAAGAGCAAAGGCTTGCCTATCCAGGCGAACCAGACGGTAAAGGTGACAAGGCCGGTGACGATCGCCGCCACCACCAGCCATTGCGCGGCGCGATCCGCCAGGAGTTGAGCGGGGGCCTTCGAGTTCTGGGCCTCCTGCACCAATTTCACGATTTGCGCGAGCGCGGTATCGGCGCCAACGCGCGTTGCCCGATAGGTGAAGCTCCCGCTCTTGTTGATCGTGGCACCGATGACCGAGTCCCCGAGCTTCTTTTGCACGGGCATCGATTCGCCCGTCAGCATCGACTCGTCGACCTGCGACTCTCCATCCAGTATTTCGCCATCGACGGGTATCTTGCCGCCCGGGCGCATGACGACGGTGTCGCCTGCCGCGATCTCGGCGGTCGGGATCTCGACTTCCTTGCCATTGCGCAACACCGCTGCGGTCGGTGGAGCCAAGTCCAACAAGGCGCGGATCGCATCGGAAGCCTCAGCGCCCGCGCGCATCTCCAACCAGTGGCCCAGCAGAATGAACACCATCAGCATCGCCGAGGCCTCGTAGAACTGGTCGCCCCCCCAGATGAAGGTCGCGCCGAGACTGAACAGATAGCCCGTGCCCACGCTCAACAGCACAAGGGTAGACATGTTCAGCGTTCGCATGCGCAGCGCGCGTAACGCGGAAACATAGAACGGCCAACCGGGATACAGGACCGCACCGCTACCGAGCACAAACGCGACGATATCGCGGTTTAGGCCAAGTACCGGCGCGATCGGCGTGCCGCTCATGCCCATCGGGGAAAGGAGGAGGAGTGGAACCGCGAAGACCAGCGCAACAAATAGGCGATTGCGCATGTCGCGCACCATCGCCTGCATGTCCATGCCAGCACCGTGGTCCATGCCATGCACCATCTCAGGGCCGTGCGCGTGTTCCTTGGATGGTGCGCTCGGTGGGCCCGCGTGTTCCATCGATGGCGCGCTAGTCGGGAGCTGAGCAGCGGCGCGCACCGCGTGTTCTGTATGACTCGCCCCAGGCGCAAGCGCATGCTCGTCGGCATTTCCGGCGGGAACGGAAGGCGGCGCACACAGATGTCGCGGTACCCGCTCACCACGGCAATGATGACCGCAATCGACCACCGCTTGCCGAATGTCGGCTAGCGCGATGCGCGTATCGTCGTAATCGACGGTCGCACTGCCCGCGACGGCGTTAACCTCTGCGCGAAGCAGACCTGGAAGGCGCTTTAACATGCGCTCAATGCCGGCCGCACTCAGCGGCGAAATGATGCCACCGATGTCAATGACACTGGTTTTCATGGTGGCTCGTCTTATTAGGACGTGGTAAGGCGCCTACCGAAGCCACAAAACGAACATCGCGAACCCATCAGGAACCTCGGGCGCTCTGCGATGACAACGACGGAACGGCCATTTGCTACTGTCGGTCGGAGCGGCGTGCAGGCTGGATCGCCGCGCGGAAGGTCGAGGAGCCGCTCGCGTGTGAGAATGCGCTGGGACGAGCCGAGCAAGGCCACGAGAAGATTGAACTGCCCGCAAGGTTTCACTTGATATCGAAGGTGGTCACACCAACCCCACCTACACGTTTGAAAGGGCAGTCGAATTTGATAGCTGCAGAGCCTGATTCATGATCAGTAGCGCGGTGGTTCGAATCCAATTCTAGTAGAAGTGCTGCAATTATCTATAATTCTCATCTGATCTCAAGGAAACGTCCCATACTAGGCCAGTGCTGATGGCACAGTCTGCTCCCCATCCGGCGTCCATGTCAGCATGGAGTCCGTTTCGCTACAAGACGTTCACGATCATCTGGATCGGAACGGTTGTATCGAACATCGGTGGCTGGATGTCCACGGCCGCCTCGGGCTGGCTCATGACCAGCCTCGACTCCAGTCCCTTCATCGTGTCGATGGTCCAAGTTGCCACCAGCCTGCCGCTGTTTCTGCTGGCGATTCCAGCGGGTGCACTCAGTGATATCGTCGACCGCCGCAAATTTCTACTATTCGGTGAGCTTTACATCATGGCGGCGTGCTTCGTGTTCGCCTTCCTCGTCGCCTGGAATCTGGTCACGCCCGCGAGCCTGCTGATCATGACTTTCCTCGTGAGTGTTGGATCCGCTATGACCGCCGCACCGTGGCAGGCAGTAGTGAATCAGCTAGTGCCGAAGTCCGACCTGCCGCCGGCAATAGCGCTAAACAGCGCAGGCATTAATGTCAGCCGAGCCGTAGGTCCCGCGCTTGGCGGCATCGTCGTAAGCGCTTTCGGAATTGCCGCGCCTTTTTGGATCAACGCATTCAGCAATGCCGGCGTCATAGCGGGACTGGTGTCATGGCGCCCGCCTCCGAAGGAGCAGGCGCGCTTGCCGCCGGAACGCCTCGGCAATGCGATGCGTACTGGGCTACGTCATGCGCGCTACAACCCACATCTCAGTGCAACACTCATTCGAGCGGCTGGTTTTTTTCTGTTCGCCAGTGCTTACTGGGCGCTCCTGCCACTTGTTGCGCGCAGCCAAATCGGGAGCGGGCCTACACTCTACGGAATTCTGCTGGGCGCGATCGGTGCCGGCGCCGTGAGCGGCGCGTTCACGCTGCACTGGGCCAAGGCTAGGCTCGGCGCGGACTGGCTTCTGGGCGCTGGGGCCATTGGCACTGCGGTCGCGACGCTGCATGTTCGGAGTTTCACATGAGCCCGTGCTGGCAATAGCGGCGAGTTTCGTTGCTGGGGTGGCCTGGATTGCGTCCGTGTCTAGCCTGAATGTTTCCGCGCAGCTCGCTCTGCCCGAATGGGTGCGCGGCCGTGGACTTGCTGTCTTCGTGACGGTGCTCTTTGGTGCCATGAGCCTCGGCAGCGCTTTCTGGGGAGAGGTTGCTACGCTTGCCGGCGTGTCGGCGGCGCTCTTCGCCGCGGCGGCCGGCGCATTGATCGCAATTCCGCTGACCTGGCGGTGGAAACTGCAGACCGGCGCCGCGGTCGACTTCTCGCCTTCCATGCACTGGGCTGCCCCCATCACCACGCACGAAGTGGAGCCGGACCGAGGCCCCGTATTGGTGACGGTGGAGTACCACATCGACCCCAAAGACCGCCTGCCGTTTCTGGAGGCGCTGGGGCGCTATGCACGCGAGCGCCGCCGCGATGGCGCTTACGACTGGGCTCTTTTTGAGGATCCCGCTCAGGATGGGCGTTTCGTCGAAACATTCCTGACGGACTCGTGGCTTGAACACCTGCGTGCGCACGAACGCGTGACCAATACCGACCTTGTGCGAGAGCAATTCGTCCGCCACTTTCTCGTCAATGGTGATCCGAAGATTACGCATTTCATTGCCGTGCACTCGGACTGAATGCCGCCGCTTACCGCGTCGTGCGCGTTCGCGTTGGGTAGCTCACCCTCGAAGCAATCGTGCCGTGATGATGGGCCACCAGCTGCAACCGGCGCTCCCGGGCCTCCGGGATTACCTCGTTAGACGTACGCATGAATCCGTTAGAGCCTCCGGTAATTCCCCGGCGGTTCGGTCGCAGCCGTGCGCGATCCACTGATCGTGACCAATGCGCGCGAACAGGCCCGGAAGGAGCTCGTCACGCTCAAAGCCCAGCGTTCCGAGAAAATGATTCCTTCCTTAGGAACGTGCCGTTGTTTCGTACATCACTACACGTGGCATCGGCAGCAGAATTGCAGAAGAAGCGGCCATTTTGCAGAAAGGACAAGAACGGCCAACGCTGGAACTGGCGGAGAGAGAGGGATTCGAACCCCCGTTAGGTTGCCCTAAACCTGATTTCGAGTCAGGCGCCTTCGACCACTCGGCCATCTCTCCGCGTTGATTTGATTATACTTTATTTCGGTTTCTGGAAATCGTTGCCCGCAAAATTCGGGGGCTTGCCCGCAATTTTCGATCGAAGCGCGCTCGATCAGGGTCGCCGAACGCGTAGTTTTCGATCGGTGAGCACCGCGAAACAGCGCGCGAAGGAATCAAGTCCTTCGTCTTGAATCACCGCCTTGATGCGGCTGACGAGCGCGTTAGCTCCCGGCTCGCGCAGACGGACAAGCAGCAGCCCGGCGTGCGTGCCAGGCTTGAACTGGCGCACATCCGAGAAATCCAGATCCTGGGTAATCAGGAAGCGGTCTTCGCGTCGCGCGGCGCTCCAGACGTCCGCGTCGGGCTTTCCTGTCAGACCTTCGGACACGACGGTATCAACGTCGTGCCCCAACCGACCGAGCTCGGCAGAAAGTCGGACGGGGATATTCTCGTCCAGCTTGACCTTCATGCATGCGACGGTAGCGGCGGAACCGGCAAGTCTTCTTCCGCAGAAGCTGCCGCGAATGCAATCACCGCGCGCACGGCGTCCTCATCGAGCGTCGGGAAGTCACGGATGATCTCGGGAACGCTCATGCCTTCCGCCAGGCTCGCCAGAACGGTCCGCATGGTAACGCGCGTGCCCCTGACCACCGGCTCGCCACCACAAACTGCCGGGTCGCGAACGATGTACTGCCGATAGTTCATGGTCATCGCCTTTCTCCTCGGATACCTACGCGTAGCTTTGATTATACGTTGGGTCCGCCCGAATCACTGCTCGAAGAATTCCGCGATTTGCCCGCAATTTCGATCGGCAGCACCTTCTCGCCGATCCGTCGACGAATGTAGCCGTCCGTTGTTGTCGCCGCGGAGTGCCCAAGCAGCGCCTGCGCGTGTCTTGCGGTATCGGCGTCGCTTGCCGCCTTCGCCCGCAAGTCTCGAATCTGCCATCCCGGCGCTAGCTTCACGAACCGACGCTGCACTGCGCTCAACGTAAAGCGCTGACCGCGCCGGTCATGCACGAGCCACACCGACGCGATGGGGCCCTCTGCTAGGCGCGCTAGAACGGCCGCCAGAGCACCAACAACCGCAATGCGCACCTTTGCCCCCGTCTTGCGCTGCGTGACCAACAGGTAGCCATCCTGCACGTCCTGACGTCGCATTTTGAGGACGTCGCTCGGCCGCTGCCCGGTCATGTAGCAAAGTTCGAGGAATCCTGCCAGTGTCGGATCTGCGCGATCAAGTACTGCGCTCAGTTCCTCGTGCGTCACGTACCTTTCCCGATGCGCCTTCGTGCCGCGGATGCCGGCGCACGGATTTGCGGCGTTCGTTAGACCCTCACCACGCGCGAAGTTGAATACTGCAGACAGCAGTGCTTTTTCCCTGGTCGCCGCGATCGGCTTGCCTCGCCTACGCATGTACTGCCGGACATGCGCAGGCGTTATTCCAATGAGTGGCACATGGCCGAATACGACACACAGCGCATTGAGTTGTCGGTCGTGTTCCTCGCGCGTTTTGCTAGCCTTTCTTGGCAGTTCTTGCGTGCGATACAGTTCGACGGCATCGGCAAACGTGCCGGGCGTTGCGTCGCCGGTTTCGAGTTCGGCGTAGCGATGCAGTGCTACGCGCTTGTCGGCGCCAAGGGCAACATTGTCACGGCCTCAGTAATAGCGACCGCGCCGGAAATACATCCGTGCAGGCAAGTCCAAGTTGGACTGGCGGCGGCGACCCATAGGACTGGTCATGCTACCCCAGTGCCTTCAGGGCCGCAAAGTTGGGCTCGATCGGCGCTGCCGTCGATTCGTCGGTCAGCCATTCGCGCACGACGACCACGCGTCCGGCGCGATTCACGATGTGCCGAATGTGACGTGAGCGGAGGAATTCGGCCTGCGCTTTTGCTCGCCGACGGCCAGTCAGCACGACCAATTCTTCCTCGGTGAGAAAAATGCTCATCTCGGGGACGGCCGACCGCACGCGTTAACGGTTGTATGACGCCTATGACGCTTGTTCCGGTTAACCACGTATCTGTATGTGCGCGTAGGCGCGTATACGCTACTGATATGGCCGTTGGTGTCAACAGAGGGGTTTGATTGTCATCGATCGGGGTATTGGGCGATGGCCACAAGTCTGAGTGCAACGACGATGGATCAGACTGATATCCGTGGGTTGGTTACCACTGTGTGAGAGTCCGTCGCGGAAGCTGCCTCGGTCTAATAGCGCAGGTTACCCAATGGGTCTGGAGATAGTAGCGTTGAGGGTTCTTCCTATCGTGATTCGTAGCGCATCGCCCAATACCCCGAATTCGGTCTCAAGCACCCGATGTCAACGTCGCGGTGCGGGCGATCGCCCAGATAAAGCCGGTGAGCTCGCGTGCGACGGCGATACAGACTTTGTTGATGTGAACGCCGCGGCGTTGCAGATGAGCAAAGCGAGCGCACAGACGGACCTGGGCCTTCCAGGCATGGCGACGGATGGCTTCGGGCTGGCCTTGCTGACGGTTACTGAGGAGCTTGCTCAGTCGCGCCGGATAGCGGTACTGCCACGACGCTTCGGTGAGAAGGCGGCGCGCATGGGCATTGCCGGTCTTGGTGATGCCACCGCGGCGCACGGTGTTGCCGCTGGAGTGCTCGGAGGGCACCAGTCCGAGGTAGCTCATCAGATGCCGCGGATGGGCAAAGCGCTGGATGTCGCCGATTTCCGCGACCAGGCCAATGGCGCTGACGGTGTCGATACCGCGCAGCGTGCGCAAGGCAGACACGACCGCTGTAAAGCGCCATCCGCTACTGGTCTGTACCAGTGCCTGATCCAGGCGGCCCAGGCGTTCGTCGGCTCCTTGCGTCGCCAAGACATATTCGGTGAACGCCAATTGATCGCCAGCGTGTTCGAAAGACTGATCGGCCAGCCAGTTCGCGTGGGTCTTGTTCCAGGAGGTCTTGCCCGCATAGAATCCGGCCGTGGCGCAGCAGGAAAGCCTTGAGCTGTTGGCGCGCCCTCAGGCGCGTGTGCAACGCGTCCTCGCGGGCACGCCACAGATTGCGCAGTGCTTCGTGCTCAACGTCCGGTACCCAGATGGGCGTGAGCTCCCCGGCACGCAGCAACTCGGCCAGCCGTGCACTGTCGCGCCGATCGGTCTTGATGCGCTCGGCTGCACGCTGCGGGATCAGCGACGGAGCAACGACCTGGCAGGTATAGCCTTGCTGAACCAGGCGCCGGTACAGGCCGTAGCCCGTCGGACCCGCCTCGTAGGCCACCAGTTGGGCGGCAGGCGCCCCCAGCTTGCGCAGAACTTTAAGCAAAGCAGGCACGTCGTGCCGAATCGTTCCCCGAAACTGGCTCGCTTCCCGACCCGCCTCACACACCGAAATCGAAATGGTTTCCTTGTGAACATCCAATCCGACAAAGAACTTGGTATTCTCATCCATGGCTCGTCTCCAGATGGTCTGCGGCTGGCCCATCCAACCGCATGTGGCTCGGCGCACCTCGGTGCGCAACCCACGTTGACGGAGACGAGCCTCCCACCACACGGCCATTCTGTCTAATCCTAAGAGGTGTCATAAGCGTCATGGCATGCGTAGGGTGATGCCTCGGAAGCACCGCCCGATCATGGTCTTTTCCCTGCTAAACCCGCTTGCGACCAGATAACGGGAGAGCATGGCGTTACTCTGAGGTCTACTCCCGTTCTTTTCGCACCAATCCGCGTATTTGCGATGTAGCTCGCTCGAGCGCTCGAAGCCGCTAGCCTCCCGGATGCAACACTCCGCGAGCCACTGGCCAAAGCCGTCCTCATCGGCGAGATAGTCGTCGGTCAGGAGGCGCACACCCTCCGGTGGGGCGGTGCCTAGCTGCCGCCAGAGCACGGTCCCGGCAATCGCCCAGGCCAGGATTGCACCGAGCGCCTCCTGCTTCAACCGTTCCCGCATCCCGAGGCCGGGCGCAGCCGGGAACACGGCCCGAAACGGGACCATCTGGATGCGCCGGCGAATAGCGTGGGTGACTGAACTAAGCTTCGGCATATGGTTGCCGACGACGATGGTCTTGTGGGTGCGTCGGAAGGTGAAGTTATCGCCCCGCATGAACCGGGCGGAGATCGTCGCATCGCCGGTCAGCGACTTGACCCGACTGTCGTTCCAGGTGGCCGACGAGCTGGGCTCGCTGCACAATGCCAGGCGCACGCCCATGAACTGGGCCAGTTCCGTCGGGTGCCGCTCGCCCTTGGCTTCCATGAGTACCTCGGGCGCGAACACGATGGCGTAGTCACCCAGCGCGGCAGCCAGCGCTTCGGCGAACGAGCTCTTGCCATTGGAGCCGACGCCGAAGAAGTAAGGGAGCACATCTTCTGACGTGCCGCCGGTCATGCAATAGCCGCCCAGCCGCTGCAGGTACGCCGACAGTTCGGCATCGCCCTGGGTGATTCCCTTGAGAAAGAGCTCCCACAGTTCGTTGCCTTGGACGGCGGCCGGTGACGCGCCGGTTAGCCGCGTCATCAGCGCTTCGGGTTCGTGATCGCGGAGCACCCCGGTGCGCAAATCGACGATACCGGCCTGAGTGTTCAGCAGCCAGGGATCGGCATCCAGATCGGAGGGGAGAACGACAATGGACTGGTCATATCGGGCAAGCCGTTCGACCCCCGCGATGTAGCCTGCGGTGGCGATCTTGCGTTCGTGGCGCGTGCCACCGACTGCCTCGTATACGATTTTACGGATAAGCGCAAATACGCTTCCGGTGGAATCCTGAACCCAGCGCTTGCCGTCCCACATGATCCAGCGGTGCCAGGGCGCAACGTACCGGTATTCATGTCCAAATCGGGCCACGAATGCTGACGCCATTGCGTCTTCGGAGGGTGCGGATCCATCACCCGGTAGCAGCCCGTCGCCGCCTTTCCGCGCCCGCTGATCGAGGTTGATGACGACGCGATCCGAGCCCATTTAGGGGCATCCAATGAGCTTGGCTGACGACATCAGGTCGACAGCGTCACGACGTAGAGTCCCGCGCCCGTACCGAGAGCAGATAGCGCTTGCAGTCGGCTGCCTTGTAGAACACGCGCTTGCCGCGCAGCACTGGCTTCGGCCACTGCGGATCCGAGCGTTCGAGGCGGTAAGCCGAGATGCGCGAGCGGCCGGTGAGCGCACAGAAGTACGCGCGCGTGACTTCGGCGTCCGGGTGATCCAGGGGATTGAAGGTGAAATTCATGGGCGCTCCTTTGCGTTGCAAGCATTGACTGTCATGTCGCAAAGCATGCGCGCGGGTATCGTGATCGCCAACCGTCTAAGGAGTACATCAGCGTGCTACAGCGGGCTACAGCGGGCTCGCGGTAACTCTTTTTCTGCGCGTGTGCGGTTTGAACGCAATTGAAACGATCCCGTTTTGGATCGAACCCGTGAGTGCGAAGTCGAATGCGTGTGGGAGGAACGGGGACCCCGGTGAAGAGCGCGAAACGAAGGAGGGGCTCGGGCTGTTTCGGGCAGGTGATGCAGGGGCGTTGGGAGTGCCACTACGGAATGGTTAGGGACCGTGGCAGAGTGCCAAGGCCCCACTCACTCGTTAGTCGGAGTAGGAATCATGGTTGCCCATAACCCCCTCCACAGATCCGGACGAGCGGGTTTCCCGCATCCGGCTCTTGCCTCAGGTGATGACGCCAAGGCGGCGTAGAGGATAGGGATGACATACGCGCGCAAGAGGAAGCCAGCGGTGGAGCAGACGCCGCATACGGTCCCAGTGAACGCGACCGTTCTGGCTGCGCCGGCACAGCGCGCGATGCCAGAGACGGCCCACCTGAAACCGAAACAACAGCAGCGCCGGGCTGTTCATGGGCACCCCGTAATAACGGATATGGCCGCCAACAACCGCGCTCAACCATTGACCTTGCACAGGGATAGGCGCGTGCATGCGTCGTCGCAACTCGGCTTTGACCGCGTTGAGCTTCGCCTGCAAGCGCTTGCGCATCGTCTGCCGCAGCACCGTAAAACGCCCATTGCTTCGTTTGGTCGCACAGATATGCGTGAACCCAAGGAAGTTGAACGTCTCGGGTTTGCCCAGGCCCGCTCGCCTGCGGCGCGCGGCCGCATAGGGGCCGAACTCCAGCAGTCGGGTCTTCTCCGGATGCAGTTGCAGCGCGAACTGGGCCAACCGCTCGGCCAACTCGGTGCGAAACCGCACGGCATCGGACTTCACCTGGAATCCGACCACGACGTCATCGGCGTAGCGCACGACCACCACCGCGCCGTGCGCCCGCTTCTGCCGCCACGATCGGACCCACAGATCAAAGGCGTAGTGAAGGTAGATATTAGCCAACAAGGGCGATGCACTACCCCCTTGCGGCGTACCTTGCTCCACGTCCCTGTACTGACCCTCTTCCAACACCCCGGCGTTCAGCCATTTCTGGATGAGCCGCACGATGCGTCGGTCGGCGATGCGGTGCTCGACAAACTTCACCAGCCACTTGTGATCAATCGAGTCGAAGAACCCCCGAATGTCCACATCGAGCACCCAGTTCACCGGTCGCGTGAGCAGTCCCGTATACAACGCATCCAGACAGTCGTGCTGGCTGCGCCCGGGACGAAACCCATACGAGAACCCGAGGAAGTCCGTCTCATAGATGGCGTTGAGCACCTCGACGGTGGCCCGCTGGACGAGTTTGTCCTCCAGCGCGGTCACGCCCAACGGGCGTTGCCCGCCACCGTCTTTGGCGATGTACACCCTACGTACCGGCTTGGCTCGGTAGGCGCCGCGTTTGAGCCGTTCGGAGAGCTCCTGGAGATGCTCCTCCAGTGCCTCGCCGTAGTGCCTCCACGTCTCACCGTCCACACCCGCAGCCGCTTCCTTCTTCAGGCTGAAGTAAGCCGTGCGCAGCGTGTCCAGGTTGTAGACATGGTGCAGCAGCGCGGTGAACCGCATCGTCCTATCCTTCTTTGCCGCTTGACGTACCCGCTCGAGCGCACTGTGCACGCAGTCCCGGCTCTGTATCCGGAGCGCGTTTTGCTCTGGCAGGTTCCCTTTGGCCAGACCCTTTCCCTCCATCCCCTCCGCCACCGATGCTCCGGTCTTGTTCGGGGACTTCGTCGGTACCATGGGCCTGTCCGACTTCCCTTGTCCGTTCATCGTCGGCGTACGCCTATCGACTTCCCGACGCGGCCCACCACTTCTGCAACCGTGGGCAAACAAGGGACCTCCCGGTTCCCGCGCAAGGTGTCTCCGTACGTGCCCGGGGTCTTTGACCGCGCAGGGTCCGCCCGCCTCTCGCGATATCGAGACAGTCGGTGTTGCCTTCCGCTTCTCCTTACAGCGTCGGCACCCCGAAGGGATGTTCTTTCGCGGCTGGATACCCGGCCCGCACGTACCCCTGTCAACGCTTCGACGTTGCCCTCGCGGACAACTCCGCATGACTCGGGGCCGGTGTGGGTCGCTACGCCTTCACCGTATGAAACTTTCATTCACAACACCTCGCCGGTTTAGCCGGCGCACAAGGAGTCATGCCATGAGCGCCTACGCCGGCCTGGATGCATCATTGAACAACACATCGGTTTGCGTGGTTGATAGGGAAGGCAAATTGCTGCTCGAGCGCAAGGTTGCCAGCGACCCAGATGCCATTGGCGCGGTACTCCAGGAACACGCCGCGGAGCTTCGACGGGTCGGCGTTGAAGCGAGCTCGGTAGGCGTCTGGCTGCAAGCCGAACTCTCGGCGCGTGGCTTCGACGCCATCATGATTGAGGCACGGCACGCCCACGTCTCGCTGTCGACGATGCGTAACAAGACCGATCGCAACGATGCTCGTGGGATCGCTCAGCTCATGCGCCTCGGCTGGTACAAGGTCGTGCATGTCAAGAGCCTGGACGCGCAACGGCTGCGGATGTTGTTGGGTTGCCGTAAGTTGGTCGTGCGCAAACTGGTCGACGTCGAGAACGAGATCCGGGGCACCCTACGGCCCTTCGGCCTGACGTCGGCAGCGTCAGTCGAGGCCGCTTTGCCGCACGCATCATGAAGCTCGCTGAGCAGGCGGATCCGCTCATTGCCGAGCTCGTGTTGCGGCTCCTGGCGATCCGCGGGACGCTCCTGGTGGAGTACCGGCGCCTGCATCTGCTGGTGGTCAAGACGACGTTGGCCGATCCGGTCTGCCGACGCCTGATGACGGTCCCTGGCATCGGCCCCGTTGCGGCGCTAGCGTTCCGCACCGGCGTTGATGATCCGCAGCGCTTTAGGCGCTCCCGTACCGTCGGCGCGCACTTTGGGATGACGCCGCGGCGGTTTCAGTCTGGGGAGATTGACTACAGCGGTCGCATCTCAAAGTGTGGCGATCGCGAGGTACGCCAGGCGCTCTATGACGCGGCGGGTTCGCTGCTCCGCCGCTGTCGCAAGCCGTGCGCGCTACGTACCTGGGGCTTGCGCATCATGAAGCGCAGCGGCATCAAGAAAGCGACGGTTGCCGTATCGCGCAAGATGGCGGTCATCATGCACAGGATGTGGCTCGATGGTACCGAGTATCGCTGGAACAAGGATGCGGTACCGGCCACGAGCCCTGCAGTAGTCGCGTAACCCCGAAGGTGCAGCAAGCCGCAGACGCGGTGTCAATGCGCAGTGAGTCAAGTGACTCAAGAGGTGCAACGAATGTGTCCTAAGCGGAGTCGTGGGTTGGAACGAGCGCGTTATCTCGCCGGTGCGGAAACGACATCGATCCAGCGTCGTTTCGAGAGCACGCTTGGAGTGCTTGCGCCGTTCCGATCCTCTCTGACCCGAGCATGTGCCGACCGCTGAGTTGAGCACGGAGCTACGCATGAACCGCCTGGCCACAGACATTGCGATCGACAGGTCGCTTGACAGCCGAAGTGCACGTCGCTTGCACAGACGGAAACAGCGGTTAAGGCGAAGAGCGGAAGAGGGCGGTTGTCTTTGGCGCCCGAATCAGCTAGGCAAGATAAAACGCGGCGGCACGCGCCGCACACTAAAGCATTGTCTGCACAAGGAAAGACAAGGCACGCGGGGCAACCGCCCGCGTGCCGCGGCCCATCGGAAGTCCCGGAAAACACTCACGTTTACGCGTGCCGTGTATGGCTATTTGCGCTGGGCTTGGATTGCCTTCTCGCAACGAGCTGGCGCGGCGACGAAAGAGCGCAGCTCACGTCCACATCTTAGCTTTGGCCCGCCGATCCGGCGGCTGAGCACGAAGGATTGCAATGGCCCAACGTGATGACGACACCTTTGAGCTCCGCGCTCGCCCGCCGCGGCGCGGCGGCGCTCGCGAGCGAGGGTTTCTCGCCCGAGTCGCCGTGGCTATGGGGCCGGTTCGCAGGGGTGCGGGTCGAGTGGCACATCCGACCGGCGTCTGGTTGCCAAGGTTCTTGCCAATACGCCGCAACGGTCGTAATGCCGTCGACCCAGCGCTGCGCCACGCGCAAACCCCACCCATGCACGTGGGGTTTTTCCTACGGATGGCGCGTACGCTTAGTGCGTGTAACGTCGTCGCCGTCGGGCGATCCCCGGGATGGCGTCGACAAAGGCCAGAGCCGATGACCGGCTCGCACGCTGCTATTAATCCGGGGAGAGACAACCAAGAGGAGACCGACATGAAACTGAAACGTATGGGTCTATGGGCGATTGGTACAGGAGTGCTTATAGGCGTAGGACTGCTCACCGTAGAGCAAGGGCATGCCGACGATACAACAAAGTGCACCCTGGCCACGCTGAAAGGGCAGTATCTTTTCACCGATCAAGGACCGGTTGTCGCGTCCGCCGGATATCATATTTTCAATGGGGACGGCACGGGGACGGATTTCGTAACATTGACCGTCAATGGTGTTGACCAGCACGTTCCATCCCCCGTCGGCATAAGTTATACCCTCGAGCCAGACTGTACCGGAACCTATACAGTGCAGTTCGGGCCACATTTCAATATATTCGTCGCGCTCGATGGCTCGGAGCTGGCCGTTATCGAGACGGATGGGAGCGGCTCGGCAGCAGAAGGCCCCGATGGGCGGGTGGGGTCGTCTCGGCGGGTGGGGTCGTCTCGCTGAGGGCGGTGTAGCAGCCGCCTTGGTTTCGCACTCTCCGGCGAGCCGGCAGCTCGGGCTAGCCCCCAGGCAAACGCACCCGCTCGAAAAGGAGACTGATGGAGAGTGACCATGAGAACTATTCGCTGTCACCTCGCGGCCGTCCTGTTCGCCATTTCTGGCCTGGTAGCGCCCGCTTGGGCGACCTCATTCTCGACCGACCAGAGCGACCTTTGGTACATAGCCGCCGAATCGGGATGGGGAACGCAGTTGATTCAGCGAGGGTCGGTTATCTTCGCAACTCTGTTTGTCTATGGACCCTCAGGTGATCCGACTTGGTACACCGCAACAATGGACTTCACGTCCAACCTCACCTGGACAGGTGATCTCTACGCGACAACGGGTCCCTATTTCGCGACCGTGCCATTCAATCCGGCGAAGGTCGTGCTCACGTTGGTTGGCACAATGACGTGGGAGGCGCAGACCGTGGAGACCGGCACACTTACCTACGTTGTGAATGGCATCACGTTTGTTAAGAATGTAATCCGGCAGGCTTTGGTGCTTGACGACTTTAGTGGCCAGTACACCGGGGCGTTTCACGAGACTTTCTCGGGCTGCTTTAATCCCGCAGACGACCTCACGTTTGAAGGTGCTTCGGTGTTGACCGTTGCGCAGAACGGCAACGCAATCTCCATGACCTCGTCGCCGAAACCGGGTTCTGGCTGCACCTTCTCCGGGACGCTCTCGCAGGCCGGACAAATGGGCGGAATTACGGGAACGTTTGCTTGCATGGGGGGCGATTCCGGCACTTTCACCTTTTTTGAATTGCAGGTTAATAGATCAGGGATCACTGCTCGGCTCAACTTAAACAGCACCCCGTTTGGCTGTGTCGACAACGGTTGGTTCGGGGGGATGCGAAGCACACTCTAAGGACCCGGTAGCGAGATAGCACGTGCGCGACGACTGCTCAAACGACGCTCTAAGCGCTGTCAGCGTGTCGCGTTATTCTGAGGACTGAGGCTGCGGCAGGCTTCCAACCGATTGCGCCGTCCTCGCGGAGGTGGACTTGCTGTGCGCACGTTTTCTTAGAGGACTCACGGCACGGGAAAGTGATGAAGCAGTCATCTAGGCCCGCCGGATGGCCACAAGTATTAGCGCACGGCACCGTTGCGCGGGCCATCGCCATCACGCTCACGTCGATATTTGCCGCGCCGGTTGCGCAGGCCTTCGAGATCGATACCGGCAATCCCGGCGTCCAGATGCACTGGGATAACACGGTCAAGTACAGCGCGGCCTGGCGCTTGAAGGGCCAGTCGAATGCATTGATCAATAACCCGCCTACCACGGTCAATCAGGACGACGGCGACCGCAACTTCAACCCCGGGGTCATCTCCAGTCGCTTCGATCTCTATTCGGAGTTCGACGTCACCTTTAAGGAGTGGGGCGCACGGCTGAGCGGCGCGGCGTGGTACGACTCCGTTTACAACCGCAGCAACGCGAACACGTCGCCGGCGACAGCAAATCAGTACACGGTACCTTACAACCAATTCACGAATGCCACCCGCATCCTTCATGGGCGTGACGGGGAACTTCTCGACGCATTCGGGTTCGGCGCGGTCGATATTGGCGATACGAAGCTCACGTTTCGAGCTGGCCAGTACGCTCTGATTTGGGGAGAAAGCCTGTTTTTCGGTGCCAACGGCATCGCCGGTGGACAGGCACCTGTCGACATCATCAAGGCACTGTCCGTACCCAACACACGCTTCAATGAATTGATCCGCCCCGTTCCCCAGGTGTCTGCCCAGTGGCAGATCAATCCCGAGGTTTCGGTCGGCGCCTATTATCAGCTGCAATGGGAAAACAATCGTTTTCCGGCTGTTGGCAGTTATTTTAACAGCGGCGACTTACTGGATTGGGGCGGCGAGCGGCTGCTCGTCGGCGGACCGCTGATTCCCGGCGGCGGCCCTGCCGCTTTCTTCCGCGGCAACGATTTGCGTGCCAAGAACTCGGGCCAAGGCGGAGTGCAGGTACGCTTCCGAGTTGGGGAGACCGACTATGGTCTGTACGCGATCCGCTATAACGACAAGGGTCCACAACTGTACATCAAGCCCGCCGTCAACGCAGCGACTGGGACCGTATTCGACCCCTCCAACTTCAATCCGGTAACCGGGCAGATCGGGCAGTATTATTGGGTCTATCCCGAGAACATCCAGGTGTACGGCGCGAGCTTCAGCGACACGATCGGTGAGTTCAATATTGCCGGCGAAGCCTCAGTTCGCCGCAATACGCCGCTGGTCAGTGACGCGCAGACTATCCTTCCGCCAACCTTGGGAGGCCCGACGGTGGCTCCCGACAACAACAGCAATCCGCTCTATGCGGTCGGCAACTCGGTGCACGCTCAGCTTTCGACATTGGCGTCGCTGCCGCCTTCGTTTATTGCCGCTGAAGCGAGCCTTGCCGCGGAGATTGCCTGGAATCGATTGACCGGTATCACCAAGAATCCCAATGCAATCGATCCTATCGCCACCCGCAATGCCACCAACATCCAGGTCGTCTATGAGCCGACCTACCGGCAAGTGCTTCCGGGACTGGATTTGTCTGTCCCTGTTGGCGTTCTCTACGGGATTCAGGGCAAATCGTCGATGGTCGCAAACTTTGTCGGCCCAGGGGTCGGCAACCTGAGCTTTGGATTGGCCGGCGCCTATCTGGATGCGTGGCGCTTTGGAGTGACCTACACCCATTACTTCGGTTCGCAGGGACCCTTCACGGATGCCGGAAACCACATTTCCTACCAGCAATCGCTGCACGATCGCGATTTCATTTCGCTGTCGATTTATCGCACATTTTGATCCACGGAGAACATCCATGGAACGCGTCCAAGTCATCTTGCGGGTGATATTGCTTGGCGTCGCCATTGCCGTCGCAGACTTCGCAACGGGGGCAGTGACAGCCGAAGAGGCGGCACAGCTCAAGACTACCCTAACACCCCTTGGCGGCGAGAAAGCCGGCAACAAGGACGGCAGCATCCCGGCCTGGACTGGCGGCTACACGACACCCATCCCGGGCGATAAGCCGGGCGGCCGGCGCGGCGATCCGTTCAAGGACGAGAAGCCGCTATTC
This sequence comes from uncultured beta proteobacterium, assembly GCA_963711235.1. Lineage (GTDB taxonomy): Bacteria > Pseudomonadota > Gammaproteobacteria > Burkholderiales > Casimicrobiaceae > PALSA-1003. The sequence continues at coordinate 46,814 of CAVQDI010000005.1, forward strand.
TCGATCGACTCGAGAAGCGTCGACCGTTACGCCGACAAGCTGAGCGATGGCGTCAAGGCGCTGCTGAAGAAGTACCCCGAGAGCTACCGCGTCGATGTCTACAAGACGCACCGCACGGCGGCGGCACCGCAGTGGGTGTACGACAACACGTTCAAGAACGCCACCCGCGCGAAGCTGAACGGCGATGTGCCCGAAGGCGCCTACGGTGGTATTCCGTTTCCTATTCCCAAGACCGGCGCCGAGGTGATCTGGAATCACCAGCTGCGCTGGCGCGGCACATCGTATCAGTGGACCGCCACGCAGTACCAGCTCACCGCCGATGGCCAGCCGGTGATGACGACCGACGGCGTCTTTGATTTTGAGGTGCCGTACTACTTTCAGGAAGGCAACCCCGAGGAGTTCGCCAAGACCAACGAATTCTGGCTGGTTCGACTCATCAACGTCGGCCCGCCGATCCGCGTCGGCGAGGGAGTCGTGTCGCGGGCGAACGTGGTCAGTGGCAATGACCAGAGCTGGGTTTACCTGACCGGTCAGCGCAGGGTGCGCAAGCTGCCCAATCAGTGCTGCGATACGCAGACGTTTTCCACCAACGGTATGCTGTTCTTCGACGAGGTCGAGACCTGGAACGGGCGCATCGACCGCTTCGATTGGAAGCTGGTCGGCAAGAAGGAGATGTACATTCCCTACAATGGCAACCGCTTGCTGCAGCCGAAGACCGATGCTGAGGTCATGTCCAAGCATTTCCTCAGTCCGGACTATGTGCGCTGGGAGCTGCACCGCGTGTGGGTGGTCGACGCCTCGCTGCGGCAAGGCCAGCGCCACCAGGTGCACCGCAGCCGCTACTACTGTGACGAGGACACGTGGATCTGTGTGCTGGGCGACCGCTGGGACGCCAACGACCAGCTATGGAGGACGGTGTGGTCGCAGACCTTCGTTGCGCCTGACATGCCCGGCACGGTCATCTTCGCTATGGGGTTCACCGACCTGGTGTCGGGCGCTGCGTTCGTCGGCAACTTGTTTAACGGGAAGGCTGTTCAGATACAGCTCATGCCGCGCTACCGGGAGACCGTGTTCACGCCGGATGCGCTGGCGGGCGAAGGCGTGCGCTGACACGAGAACCCTTTCGCAGCGCCGCAGCGCGTGGCTGCGAAAGAAGAAGCCAATGACCAAAATGATAGCGGCGGCTTGTCGCAAACCCGGCATGATGCATGGCGAGTACGTCGGCTACTTGCACCAGATTCACGCGCGCATTGCACTTGAGAACCCGGTGTCGGGGCGCCGCGGTGTAATGAAGTGCTTGGTATACGCCCTTACCCTGGTGGGCGGCTTATCGACCATGCTTGCCAACGCTGCCGCGCCAGTGGCCGACGCATTGTCACGGCCGGCAGTGCCGACGCGACAGGCGTCGCAATCCGTGTTGCTCGGCGCTGCCTATGCGGGTACCCGACTGGTGGCGGTCGGCGAGCGGGGTATCGTCGTGCTGTCCGACAACAACGGCGCCACTTGGCGCCAGGCACGCGTGCCGGTCAGCGTCACGCTGACGGCTGTGCGCTTCGTCGACGCGAAACGGGGCTTCGCTGTGGGTCACGGCGGCGTTGTGCTGGCCAGCACCGATGGTGGCGAGACCTGGGTCAAGAAGTTCGACGGAATTCAAGCGGCTGAGCTGGCGCTCAAGGTGGCGAAGGCAAGCGGCGACCCGAAAGCGCTGCGGGAAGCCGAGCGGCTGGTCGCTGACGGTGCCGATAAGCCGCTCCTGGATCTGCACTTCTTCGATGCCCGCCGTGGCATCGTGGTCGGTGCCTATAACCTGGTATTTGTCACTGAGGATGGCGGCGAGACCTGGCAGCCGTGGATGGACCGGCTCGATAATCCGAAGGCGCTTCACCTGTACGCGCTTCGCGCGCGAGGCAACACGCTGCTGATCGCGGGTGAGCAGGGGCTGGTGCTGCGCTCCGACAACGCCGGAGGCAGCTTCCGTCGCCTCGCAACGCCGTACACGGGTAGCTTTTTCACCGCCGAGCTGCCTTCGGGCAACGAGATCGTGCTGGCCGGCCTGCGTGGGAACGTCTGGCGCTCCGTCGATGGAGGCGCGACCTGGACGCGTGTGGCGGTGCAGGTCCCGGTGTCGTTCGTCGCGTCGGCGCCGCGCGCTGGGCGCGAGCTGCTGCTTGCCAATCAAGCCGGCATGCTGTTTAGCGTCCGCGATGGTTTGCTGGTCCCGCTTTCCGGCAAGCCGCAGCCACTACTGAACGCCGTGCTGCCACTCGAAGACGGTGGACTGCTGACGTTGAGCCTGGTCGGCGCCATCGTCGTTCCTGCACTCGCCAAGTGAGCGCCGCCTCCAACGCGCCGGCCGAGCCGGTCATCAAGACGCTGGCCGAGTTCGACACGCGGTCCGGCTCGCGGCTGGAGCAGTTGCTGTTCAACAACCGGCTGGCGGTCGTCGTCATCTGCACGCTGATCACCGCGCTGCTCAGCTGGCAGGCAACAAAGCTGCAGCTCAATGCCAGCTTCGAGAAGACGATACCGACCCAGCATCCGTACATCCAGAACTTCCTGCGCTACCAGGCCGAACTCACTGGCCTGGGCAACGCCGTGCGCATTGCAGTCGCCAACCCCAAAGGAGGCATCTACGACGCGGCCTATCTCGACACGTTGCGCAAGCTGAGCGACGAAGTGTTCCTCGTGCCTGGCATCAACCGCATGCAGATGAAGTCCCTGTGGACGCCGTCGACGCGCTGGGTTGGCGTTACCGAGGACGGCCTCGAGGGCGGCCCGGTGATTCCCGAGGGCTACGACGGCGGAGAGAGGAGCCTGCAGCAACTCGAGGAGAACATCGCGCGCTCGGGCGAGATCGGCCAATTGGTCGCGCTCGACGCCCAGTCGACCGTGATCTACGTGCCGCTACTGCGCACCGGTGCGGAGGGCCGCCCGCTCGACTATGCGCAACTGTCGAGCACGCTCGACACACTCCGCTCCAAGTACGAGGGGTTGGGCGTTTTGCTCCACATTACCGGCTTTGCCAAGATCGTCGGGGAAATGATCGATGGCGTGCGAGCGATCCTTGTCTTCTTCGCCGTCGCAGTGCTGATCGCCACCGCGATGTTGTTCTGGTACACGCGCTGCGCACGCTCCACCGCGCTGGTCGTGCTGGCATCGCTGATTGCGGTGGTCTGGCAGCTCGGCCTGCTGCCGACACTCGGCTATACGCTCGATCCGTACTCGATCCTGGTGCCGTTCCTGGTGTTCGCGATCGGCATGAGCCATGGCGCGCAGAAGATGAACGGCATCATGCAGGACGTGGGCCGCGGCACGCACAAGCTTGTCGCCGCGCGCTACACCTTCCGCCGCCTGTTCCTCGCAGGGCTAACCGCGCTGCTGGCGGACGCGGCTGGCTTCGCCGTGTTACTGTTGATCGACATCCAGGTGATCCGCGAATTCGCGCTCTCCGCAAGCATCGGCGTAGGTGCGCTGATCTTCACCAACCTGATCTTGCTGCCAATCGGTTTGTCGTACACCGGTGTGAGCCGCAAAGCGGCCGAGCGCAGCCTGCGCGCGGAACGGGCCGACGATAAGAGTAAGCACCCGGTGTGGACCTTCCTCGACCGCTTCACGCAGCGCAAGCGGGCCACGCTTGCGGTCCTTGTGTCGTCGGTGCTCGGCGTCGCCGGGTATGCCGTCACCACGCAACTCAAAATCGGCGATCTCGATCCGGGCGCACCCGAGTTGCGGCCTAGCAGCCGTTACAACCGAGACGTCGCGTTCATGAACTCCGCCTACGCCGCTTCGAGCGACGTGCTCGCGGTAATGGTCAAAACGCCGGACGGCAACTGCTCGCAGTACGAGACGTTGAACAAGGTCGACGCCCTGGAATGGGAGTTACGACAGCTCGATGGCGTGGAGTCAACTAGCACGCTGGCGCTGCTGAACCGGCGCGTGCTTGTCGGCCTCAACGAAGGCAACCCGAAGTGGTACGAATTCCTGCACAACCAGGACATGCTCAACACCGTGACCGCCAGCGCCCCACGAGGCCTCTACAACGATACCTGCAGCCTGCTGACGATGTACACGTTTCTGAAGGATCACAAGGCCGACACGCTGGCCCGCGTGGTCCAGCATGTCGAGGGCTTCGCCAAGGCCAATGACACCGCGGACGCGAAGTTCCTGCTCGCCGCCGGCTCCGCAGGCATCGAGGCGGCGACCAACATGGTTGTGAAGGACGCCTGGCGGCAGATGCTGTTCCTGGTCTACGGTGCAGTGGTGATCCTGTGCTTCGTGACCTTTCACTCGTGGCGAGCGGTCGTCGTCGCGGTGCTGCCGCTGGTGCTGACTTCGCTGCTGGCCGAAGCGCTGATGGTCGTGCTTGGCATCGGGGTGAAGGTCGCCACACTGCCGGTCATTGCGCTCGGCGTGGGCATCGGTGTGGACTATGCGCTGTACATCCTGACCGTAACGCTGGCGCGGATGCGTGAAGGCATGAAGCTGTCGCTCGCATACTACTGCGCGCTATTGTTCACCGGCAAGGTCGTGATGCTGACCGGCGTGACGCTTGCGATCGGCGTCATCACCTGGGTGGCCAGCCCAATCAAGTTCCAGGCCGACATGGGCATCCTGCTCGCGTTCATGTTCCTATGGAACATGTTGGGCGCGCTGATTCTGTTGCCGGCGCTCGCGCATTTCCTGCTGCCATCGCGGCCGTTTGTCGATGCCGAGGGACTCAGGGCCTACGAATCAAACTTGGCCCATTCTTACCAGCGCTTCGCTACCTACATCGATAACATCCTCAAATTTGTCAAGCTTAGCGATCTGCTGGTCGAGCAGCCGACGAAATTCGAGCTGGTCATCAACGTCAAGAAGGCCAAGGCGCTATTGCTTACGATGCGGCGTTCGCTGCTCCTACGGGTGGACAAGGGGTGCGAATGACACGGCGCGACTTCATTGCCCAGCTCGGCGGCGTGGCGATCGCGTGGCCGCTCGCCGCGTGCACGCAGAAGCCGGCGATGCCGGTAATCGGCTTCCTCATGACATTGTCGCCTGGTGAGAACAACCCGCGGGGAGTGGCCGGCTTCCAGGCAGGGTTGGCGGAGACGGGGTATGTCGAAGGCAAGAACGTGGCCATCGAATACCGCTGGGCGGAGGGTCACTATGATCGGCTGCCTGGATTGGCTGCCGATCTAGTCAGCCGTCACGTTGCAGTCCTGGGCGCGGGCGGGGGCAGTGAGCTGGAGGCCAAGGCCGCGACCTCGACGATTCCGATCGTGTTCGTGACCCAGTCTGATCCGGTCGCCATCGGGCTCGTCGCCAGCCTCAGTCGACCGGGCGGAAACGCCACGGGCGTAACAACCTTCGCCATCGACCTGGACGCGAAGCGGCTGGAGTTGCTGCATGAGCTGGTGCCCAAAGCGAGCTTGATCGCCCTGCTCGTGAATCCGGACCGCGCGCCTGCCGAGCCCCAGGCGAGGAAGGCGCAGGAGGTGGCGCACTCGTTCGGCCTGCAACTACAAGTCCTGAGCGCCCGCACTGAACAGGATCTTGACGCGGCGTTTGCGAAATTGGTGCAACTTCGGGCCGGCGCGCTCCTCGTCGGCAGCGATCCGTTTTTCGACTCACGGCACGAGCAGATCATCGGGCTGGCAGCACGCCACGTCGTGCCCGCAATCTATGAACTCCGTGAGTTCGTCGCCGCCGGCGGCCTGATGAGTTACGGACCGAGCCTCTTCGAAGCCGTGCGCCAGGCGGCCATCTACACTGGCAAGATTCTCCACGGCGCCAATCCGGCCGACCTTCCGGTCCTGCAGCCGACGAAATTCGACCTGGCGATCAATCTCAAGACTGCCAAGGCGCTCGGCCTGACGATCCCGCAGTCGTTGCTGCGGCGCGCGGACGAGGTGATTCGCTAATGGACCGGCGGAGGCTCTCCGGCGCGATAGCAAGCGGTCTCGTCACTGCGTCGCCAGTCGCTCGCGATTATGGCTGCGCTCCTATAGTCGCTGAAGCTACCGGCGGAAGAGGTGTTGGAATGACACGGCGCGACTTCATCGCCCAGCTCGGCGGCGTGGCGATCGCGTGGCCGCTCGCCGCGTGCACGCCGAAGCCGGCGATGCCGGTGATCGGCTTCCTCGGCAGCTTGTCACCCGGTGCGAACAACCCGCAGGTCATGCCCGGCTTCCACGCCGGGTTGGCGGAGACGGGGTATATCGAAGGCAAGAACGTGGCCATCGAATACCGCTGGGCGGAGGGTCACTATGATCGGCTGCCTGCACTGGCCGCCGATCTGGTCAGCCGTCATGTCGCGGTCCTGGTTGCGGGCGGCGGCACCGAAACGGCGCTGGTGGCCAAGGCGGTGACCTCGACGATTCCGATCGTGTTCGCGGCCCAGTCTGATCCGGTCGGCAGCGGCCTCGTCGCTAGCCTCGGTCGACCAGGCGGGAACGCCACGGGCATTACTACCTTTGCGGTCGCCTTGGACGCGAAGCGGCTGGAGTTGCTGCATGAACTGGTGCCCAAAGCGAGCTTGGTCACCCTGCTCCTGAATCCGGACCGCGCGACTGCCGAGCCACAGGCGAGAGAGGCGGAGGAGGCCGCACGCTCGTTCGGCCTGCAACTACACGTCTTGAGTGCCCGTACTGAACAGGAGATTGACGCGGCGTTTGCGAACTTGGTGCAACTTCGGGCCGGCGCACTCCTCGTCGGCAGCGATCCGTTTTTCGACTCACGGCGCGAACAGATCATCGCACTGGCAGCACGCCACGCTGTGCCCACGATCTTTGAACTGCGCGAGTTCGTCGCCACCGGCGGCCTGATGAGTTACGGACCGAGCCTCTTCGAAGCCGTGCGCCAGATGGGTATCTACACGGGCAAGATCCTCCACGGCGCCAAGCCGGCCGAGCTGCCGGTCCTGCAGCCGACGAAATTCGACCTGGCGATCAATCTCAAGACTGCTAAGGCGCTCGGCCTCGACATCCCGCAATCGTTGCTGCGGCGCGCGGACGAGGTGATTCGGTGATGAACCGGCGGACGCTCGTTGGCGCGATGGCAAGCGTTCTCTTCACCGCGTCGCCAGTCGCTCGCGATTATGCTGCGCTCCAGCAGTCGCTGATGCTACGGGCGGACGAGGTGTTGGAATGACTCGGCGCGACTTCATCGTCCAGCTCGGCGGCGTAGCGATCGCGTGGCCGCTCGCCGCGTGCACGCCGAAGCCGGCGATGCCGGTGATCGGCTTCCTCGGCATCTTCTCGCCCGGTGCGGACAACCAGGCGTGGCCGCTGCTAAGAGCTGCCTTGCAGGCAGGGTTGGCGGAGACAGGGTATATCGAGGGCAAGAACTTGGCCATCGAATACCGGTATGCGGAGTTTCACTACGATCGACTGCCAGCACTCGCGGCCGATCTGGTCAGCCGTCACGTCGCGGTCCTGGTCGCGGGCGGCGGCGCCGCGCTGGAGGCCAAGGCGGCGACCGCGACCATTCCGATCGTGTTCGTGGAGCAGTCTGATCCGGTCAGCATCGGCCTCGTCGCCAGCCTCGGTCGACCGGGGGGAAACGTGACGGGCGTTACGACCTTCGCGGTCGACCTGGACGCGAAGCGGCTGGAGTTGCTGCATGAGCTGGTGCCCAAAGCGAGCTTGATCGCCCTTCTCGTGAATCCGGACCGCGCGACTGCCGAGGCCCAGGCGAGGAAGGCGCAGGAGGCGGCGCGCTCGTTCGGCCTGGAATTACAAGTCTTGAGCGCCCGCACTGAACAGGAGATTGACGCGGCGTTTGCGAAATTGGTGCAACTTCGGGCCAGCGCGCTCCTCGTCGGTAGTGATGTGTTCTTGGATTCACGGCACGAACAAATCATCGGGCTGGCAGCACACCACGCCCTGCCCACCATCTTTGAACTCCGCCACTGGGTCGCTGCCGGCGGCCTGATGAGTTACGGTCCGAGCCTTTTCGACGCTTTTCGCCAGATGGGCATCTATACCGGCAAGATCCTGCATGGCGCCAAGCCGGCCGATCTGCCGGTCCTGCAGCCGACGAAATTCGATTTGGCGATCAATCTCAAGACCGCCAAGGCGCTCGGCCTCACCATCCCGCAATCGCTGCTGCGGCTCGCGGATGAGGTGATTCGGTGATGAACGGGCGGGCGCTCTTCGGCGTGAAGGGAGCGCACTTTACCGCGTCGCCAGTCGCTCGCGATTATGCAGCGCTCCGGTCGAGTAATACAGTGAACAGCGAACGAACGCACCTTTGCCCATCGGCGAAAGTTGTCCTAGCCGAGTTGGCGCACAAAGAACTGCACGATGTCTGAACGTGAAATCGAGCCCAGAGCGCTCGCCGATCGAGCGATCAAGAGTCCGGTCAGCGCTGACTCGGCTGCCGGCGTCTCGGCCGCCGAAGCAATGAATACAAACGCGCGGCAAAAGTATCGTGGCCGGCTTTTTCGCAAGTACCTGCTGCTCATCCTCTCGCTGGTGACCATCGCGCTGCTCGCATCCGGCGCTATCAGCGTTTACTTTTCATACCAGGAAAACAAGTCGGCCCTGGCCAGCCTGCAGCACGAAAAGGCGGTGGCGGCGGCATCACGGATCGAGCAATACGTCGAGCAAATCGTCAAGCAGCTCACTTATGCGGCGCTTCCGCAACTCGACGCGAGCGATATCGAGCCACGCCGTAATGAGTTCCGCAACCTCTTGTCGCAGTTGCCCGAAGTTACCGACATCGCGCAGCTCGACATGGCTGGCCGCGAGCAGATCGTCGTCTCGCGCGTCAACACCGATCGCGTCAACTCGAGCAAGGACCGATCGCAGGAGCCGGCGTTCCGCAATGCCAAACACGGACAGCCGTGGTTCTCGGCGGTGTATTTCAGGAAGGAATCCGAGCCTTACATGACGATCGCTGTCCGTTCCGGCAGTGACTCCGGCGCGGTGACCGTCGCCGACGTGAACCTAAAATTCATCTGGGACGTCGTATGGCGAATCAAGATCGGCGAGAAGGGCAAGGCCTACGTCGTCGATGGCAACGGCTTCCTAGTCGCGGATCCCGATATCGGCGCAGTATTACGCAAGCTAAACCTATCGCACTTGCCCCACGTCAAGTCGGCCATTGAAAAACAAAACCAGAACGAGCCGGCGATGATCTCGACCGACCTGGCCGGTACATCCGTGCTGACATCAGTGGCTCCGATCGAATCGCTGAACTGGTACGTCTTCGTCGAGCAGCCGGTAGCGGAGGTGTACGCGCAGCTGTACGCATCGATCGTGCGCACGGCGCTTCTGCTCCTGGCGGGGCTGGTGATTTCCGCGGTGGGCGCTTTGGCACTGGCGCGCGGCATGGTGCAGCCGATACGAACGCTCGAAGAAGGCGCCAGGCGCATCGGCGCTGGCGAGCTCGAGCAGCAGATCGAGGTGCGTACCGGCGACGAGCTCGAGGCGCTCGCCAACCAGTTCAACCGCATGACCGGAAAGCTGCGCGAGTCGTACGTGGGCCTCGAACATAAGGTCGACGAACGCACCCGCGAGCTCAAGAACTCGCTCGAGCAGCAGACTGCGATCAGCGAGATCCTGCGGGTGATCTCGAGCTCTCCGACCGACGTACAGCCCGTGCTCAATGCGATTGCGGAGCGTGCTGCGCGCCTGTGTGACGCGTCCGCCGCGTCGATCCACCTTGCCGACCGCGACCAGCTCCATCACGTTGCGTCGCAGGGCTCGTCAACCAGCCAGATCGCTAATGTGGACGCGCTGCCGATCAACCGAGACTCGATGTCCGGCCGCGCCCTGCTGGAGCGAAAAACAATCCACGTCAGCGACATGATGGTCGAGGGAGGGGAATATCCTTTGAGCCATGAGTTTGCGCTACGTTTCGGTCACCGCACGATGCTGGTCACCCCGCTCTACCGCCAGGGGCAGCCGTTCGGCACCATTCTGCTGCGGCGGCTGAATGTACGCCCGTTCAACGACCGGGAGATTGCACTGCTTCAGACTTTCGGCGATCAGGCGGCGATCGCGCTTGAAAATGTGCGCTTGTTTGAGGAGATTCAGGAAAAGAGCAGGCAGGTCGAGATCGCGAGCCAGCACAAGATGCAATTCCTCGCCAACATGAGCCACGAATTACGGACGCCGCTGAATGCGATCCTCGGCTTTTCGGAGCTGCTGGTCGACGGAATTTACGGTGCGCTGGACGACCGCGTCAAAGCCGTGCTCGAGCGCGTGCAGCACAACGGCAAGCATTTGCTTGGACTCATCAACGACGTTCTCGATCTGTCCAAGATGGACGCCGGCCAGCTGAAGCTAACGCTTGACGCCTACTCGATGTCCGCCCTCGTGAAATCGACGCTGGCGAGCACCGAATCGCTTGCGCGAGCTAAAGGGCTCGCGCTCGAGTGCTCGATCGCCGATGGCTTGCCGGCCGGATGGGGCGATGAGCGGCGCTTGGCACAGGTGCTGCTCAATATCGTTGGCAATGCCATCAAGTTCACTGACCAGGGAAAGGTCGAGGTCATGGCAACGGCGACCGACGGCAAGTACAGCGTCGAGGTGTGCGATACCGGACCAGGGATCGCCGAAGCCGACCAGCCTAGGATCTTCGAGGAATTCCAGCAGGTCGACGTGTCAAGCACGCGCAGCAAGGGCGGCACCGGGCTCGGTCTCGCGATCGCCCGCCGCATCGTCGAGATGCATGGCGGCACGATTTCGGTGGTCTCAAAGCTTGGCGCCGGCTCGACCTTTCACATCGTCTTGCCGGTACGTGTCCCACAACAGAGGGAAACCGAATGAACAAACGCGTTCTAGTCATCGAGGACACCGAGGACAACCGGCAAATCCTGCGTGATCTGCTGAACGCCGCCGGATACGAAGTCATCGAGGCGACCGACGGCGCAACGGGAGTCGCCATGGCTTTGGAGAAGCATCCCGATCTCATCCTCATGGACATCCAGATTCCGGTGCTCGACGGTTACGAGGCCACCCGCCGAATCAAGGCCGATCCGTCGACGGGGCATATCCCGATCGTCGCCGTTACGTCTTACGCTTTAGTCGGAGACGAGGCCAAGACGCGCGAAGCCGGATGCGACGGATACGTCGCCAAGCCCTTTAGTCCTCGCAAGCTGCTCGAGAAAGTGCGCGAATTCATCGGTTGACCGCGGGAGAGAAAGGAACCTCATGCACGCCCCGCCGCGCATCCTTGTTGTCGACGACACGCCGGAGACCCGCGAGATCATGACGTTGCGCCTGCAGCACCAAGGCTACGACATCGTAATCGCTGTCGACGGCGAAGACGCGCTGGAAAAGGTGAGGGCTGAGCAACCCGACCTCGTTCTTCTGGACATTATGATGCCGAAGCTCGACGGTATAGCCGTGACCAAGCGTCTGAAGGCGGATACTTCGCTCCCGTTCATCCCCATCGTTCTGCTTACCGCCAAAGCCGACGCTAAAGACGTGATCGCAGGCCTCGACGCGGGCGGTGACGACTATCTCACCAAGCCGGTCGATCACGGCCCGCTGGTGGCCCGCGTACGCTCGATGCTGCGCATCAAGGAGCTGCATGACGAGGTTCAAAAGAAGACGCAGGAGCTCGCCGCATTGAACCGCACCCTCGAGGCGCGCGTGGCGGCGCAGGTCGAGGAAATCGAGCGCGTGTCGCGGCTCAAACGCTTCCTCGCGCCGCAGCTTGCGGAAATGATCGTTTCGTCCCGCGACGAAGGCATTTTGCAAAGCCACCGTCGTGACATTGCGGTGTTGTACTGTGACCTGCGCGGTTTTACCGCGTTTGCAGAAACCGCCGAGCCCGAGGAGGTGATGGGTTTGTTGCGCGAGTACCACGACATATTGGGGCCACTGGTCCACCGTTACGAGGGAACGCTCGATCACTTTCAGGGCGATGGCTTGATGGTTTTCTTCAACGACCCGCTGCCCTGCCCCGACCCGGCGCAGCGCGCGGTTCAGTTGGCGCTCAGCATGCATGAAGTCGTGGCGAGCTTCGCCGAGGACTGGCGCAGGCGCGGCCGCCAGATCGGCTTCGGCGCGGGCATCGCGCAGGGTTTTGCGACCTTGGGACAGGTTGGTTTCGAAGGATGCGTCGTTTATAGCGCGATCGGCACGGTGGCAAACGTTGCAGCGCGGCTTTCAGCCGAAGCCAAAAGCGGCCAAACGCTGGTGACCGCGCGCGTCGCCGCGGCCGTCAAGAACATCGTCGAAGCGGAAAGCCTGGGCAGCATGATGCTCAAAGGCCTCAGCCGCCCCACCGATGTGTGCAACATTGTCCGACTGAAGAAAGCCAGCGAGTCTTCGCCTCCCTCGCGGTGATTTGAGTTCGGCCCGGCATGAACCGACGATGCACCAGGACTTTTTTTCATTTTTTCCGGCGAGTCTCTCCGGAGCCATTCCCAATGCGCCAACAAGACATCCTGCATCTCCGCGTCACGTTTGTAGGATCGGGCTTGTTTCTTCGGCCGCTGCGGCTGGGAGGCGGGCAGCCAATCCTCGCGATCAGTAGGTTGGGCCGCCAGCCAATCGCCTGCGGCATTTGACGCCCATACCCCAAAACCTGTACATATGAGCGCACCCGCGGTGCCGGCAAACGGACTGGCTCCGGCGATCCGACTCTGGATCTGTGTAGGCAGACCGGGGAGGTAGCTCGGCGTCGTGGTTTAGCTAGCGAGGCAGCACGATGGGTGAGCGCGCGGAGAAGGAGCCGGCCAGCATCCTTGTGGTGGACGACACGGCCGACAACGCCAAGCTGCTGGCCGATCTCCTCGAGCGCCAAGGATACCAAGTAAGATCGAGCGCGTCGGGTCCAGAAGCCCTCGCAGCTCTCTCCCGGGACCGATACGACCTAGTCTTGCTCGACGTCGTCATGCCCGAGATGGACGGCTACGAAGTTTGCCGGAGGATCAGGCAAGACAAGCGCTTCGCCACGCTCCCCGTCGTCATGGTCACGGCGCTCGACGCTAAGGAAGAACGTGTGAAAGGGCTCGAAGCCGGCGCCGACGAATTCCTGTCCAGGCCGATCAATCACCCCGAGTTGCTTGCGCGAGCCCGCTCGCTGCTGCGCATCAAGCGGATGCATGACTACATGCAACACCAGGCTCTGGAGCTCGCCGAATGGGCCGCCACGTTGGAGCAGCGCGTCGCGCGAGGGGTCGCCGAAGTCGAGCGGTTGTCCCGGCTCAAGCGGTTCTTCTCGCCAAAGGTCGCAGATCTCATTGTCAGTGGTGCTGCTGGCGATCCGCTGCACGGCCATCGGCGCGAGATCGTCGTCATTTATCTGGACCTGCGCGGTTTTACTGCATTTGCCGAGAGCTGGGAACCGGAGGAGGTCATGCGTGCGCTCGCCGCCTACCACGCCGCAATGGGCAGGATCGTAGTAGACTATGAAGCCACCCTGGAGCGCTTCACGGGCGACGCCATGATGGTATTCATCGGCGATCCGGTCGTTGTCGACAAGCCGGCGGAGAAAGCCGTTTCCGTTGCCTTAGCAATGCGCGAGGCGGCTCTGGATCTGTCCGCGAAATGGAAGAAGCGCGGCGTCGACCTTGGGCTCGCCATTGGGATTGACCAGGGCTTCGCAACGGTTGGCGCGATCGGCTTCGAAGACCGGGTTGACTACGCCGCGATCGGGACGGTGACCAACCTCTCCTGCCGCCTGTGCCAGCATGCGCGCGCGGGCGAAATACTTCTCTCGCAACGGGTCTACTCCGAGGTGGAGACCACCGTCGAGGCGGAAGATCTGGGGGAAGTGCAACTGCATGGGTTCTCACGTGCGATACACGTCTATCTATGCGCCGGTCGGTCGAAACACGTAACGGACGTAGGATAGGCTCACGCGCGAGGCGAGTTTGACGCGAGGCAGCCACCGCGTTCACATCCGCCAGCTCTGCTGCCTGGGGTTACCAAGCGAGCAACTGATGCCCGCGCTCCTCAAGGCCGTGCGGCAGTTTGTCGATGCCGAGTCCGCAGGCTTCTTCTGGGTCGATGCGCGCGGCGATATGACGAGTCTGTACGCGGAGCGCTTGCTGCCGGCTCCGATGAGAAAGCTGTATTTCGAACGCTACTACGATAGCGGTGCAACGTCGTTCAGGCGCGCATTCACGGAGCGTGCGCAACGGCAGGAGCCCGTGATTGCGGTGTCGCCGTCCGCAGCAGCGGAACGATCTCCGTATTACAACGAAGTGTTCCGCCCCTTGGACGCACACCACGTCCTGTACGGCATTATCAGAGAGCAAGGCGAGGCGATCGGACAGCTCAGCTTGTACCGGCCAAAGTCGGCGCCAGCATTCTCGGCCGCCGAGCGATCGGAGCTGTCGTCGGTCATGCCCTACGTTGCACATGGGATATCGCACCGCCGCCCGCGCGCGGCTGCCTGGACGGAATTTGTGGATACGGAGGACGACGCAGTATTCCTTATCGGGGTTGATGGTGGTATCCGGCAGCTCTCCGCAAAGTCAGAAGAGTTGCTCGCGCTCGCGACGCTGGGCAAGATCGGCCCCGACGCTACGCTTGCGAGTATCGAGGAAACGGCACGGTCGGCGCTGCGACGTCTTGCCGAGCGTCTTCGCGCTGTCTTATCCGGCGCGGAGGGCGGACCACCGAGCCTGGTTCTCCAAAACGCATGGGGGCGGTTTGTGCTTCGTGCCTACTCGATCTCCGACGCACCGCTGGAGAGCGAGGCCCACATCGCCATAAGGATCAAGCGGCAGGAGACCATGCTGCTGAAGTTTGTCGATGCATTGAGTGGGCTCGAGTTGTCGCCCCAGCAGCGCGAAGTGGCCGTGGGCTTGGCGAATGGATTATCCAATCGCGAGCTCGCTGATGCTATGGGCGTCAGTATCAATACCGTGGCGTATCACTTGAAGCAACTGTTTCTGCGACTCGACACGCACGATAGGCAGCAGATGGTCGCCAAGGTTCTTTCCAACACGCCGCAGCTGTCGTAACGCCGTCGACCCAGCGCAGGGCCCTCTCCGGCCTGCCGACCAACTTATAAGCATTCGTCACATTTCTGATAACGGGTCGCAATTTCTTGCCCGCAATTTTCTTACGCGTGGGGCGTCGGATTATCGCCAAGAACTGGTCACTTGCGGGCATGCATTGATGTAAGGCACTGAAAGCTTTCAATAGTGGCTCTAATTTCGAGTCAGGCGCATTCGACCACTCTGCCATCTCTCCGCAAGATGCAGATTATATAATAACGATAGCAATCACTCACATGGTGTCAAAATTATCTACGTTGGTGTCAAAATTCCGCGGATCGGCTTCGTTTTATTTGGTGCGGTTGAATTGCCTTTGGCTACCGAATCTATATCCCGATCGGCAAGATCACCCAACACCCATATTGTAATGCTGAGTAACTGATTCGTAATCAGTAGGTCGGTGGTTCGAATCCACTCAACAGCACCACCTGCACTTGGTGTGTACCGGGCACATACTTAACACTTTATACCGGAGACATCGTTAACACCTTCGGTCCGAAGGGGTTTTCCATGGGCTCGACGCGGCAGGCCTCGAGATCGAAGTAGCCGATGTCGTACTGCATGAAGCTGACCAGCCAGATGTTGTCTTCCTCCTCCCTGATGCCGACATTCTGGCCGGCAAATACCTGACTCAGGTTGACTTTCTTTGTGCCCATGCAGATCCGCCCGCACTGGGTGACGGTGACCGTGCGCTCATGGAACGGATATTCGATATCGGGTAAGCCGCGGTACGGGCGCTGAGATGGATGGTAGAGGTCGGCGGGGCGTTTCATGTCCAGAGCCTGATGCGGACGCTCGTAGTTGTACTCGTGGATGAAGTCCTCGAATTTGGCCTGCTGCTGGAGGAGGTTGGCACCGGGTGGCTTGGTGGTGGCCTGTTTGAGGGTTAGATGCATCCGTTCATGGCGACCGTTCTGTTCCGGGTGGCCTGGCTTGATGCGCTCGATCTGGATGCCCAGGCGCAACCACCACACCGACAGGCGGCTTAGGTTATACAGGGCATTCGGGCTGGCGAAGGGAACGCCGTTATCGGAGCGAATGCGACCGGGCAGCCCGTACTCCTTGAACAGTCTTTCAAAGACGGTGAAGGCGTATTGTTCCTGGGTACTCTCCAGACCCTCACAGCCGATCAGGAAGCGGGTGGTGAAGTCCGTGACGGTCAGAGGGTAACAGTACTTCTTGTTGCCCATCATAAACTCGCCCTTGTAGTCGGTGCACCAGAGCTCGTTGGGAGCGCTCGCCAGGCCCAGCCCGGTGCCTGCGGCCTTGTTACGCCGCCGCTTCTTGCTCTGCACCAAGCCGTGGCGCGCCAGAACGGCGTGAACCGTGCTCTTGGCCGGAGGGTGGAGCGACGGGATCTGCGTGAGCAGCCGTTCCCGGATCTTGGGGGCTCCCCAGTGCGGCCACTCCTGTTTGATCTGCAGGATCCGCTTCTCCACCTGAAACGGCAGCCGGTTGGCTTGCCGATACGGTCGGCGACTTCGGTCGGTGAAGGCTTCCATCCCGCTTTCCCGGTACCGATCGATGATCTTATGGCCAGTGACCCGCGATATCCCGAACTCTCGACACAGGGCTGCGATCTTCTCGCCGTCAAGATACCGGGACACGAACCTCAGCTTCTCGTCCATCTTCTGACACTCCTTCCACGGCATAGCGAGTCCTCCTCTCTATGCCAACTGTAAAGGATGTGTCCGGTATAACCTGTAAACTAACTGTCGCTACGCACTAACTTCCGCGATGGCAGTTACTAACTTGCCTGACAACTATTGTCCGAGACTGACAATTCGGTAAGGGGCCGACGACTAACGTTGGGCCTGGCCACAATTTCCGGGCCCTCGCAGTAAGCGGCCCCTCGCAAATTCCCGCCGCATGTGATTGCCTCACTCGAGGCAATCGTGCGTACGATTAGCGACAGACCGCTGTCACCTGCGGTTTCAATCGGTCAATGCAACACTCCTCTGATTGCTCGGGCTATAGTGTGTTGCATCCGCCGGTTGAGCCCACACGCGAAATCGGACAGTCGCCCCAAGGCTCCACAACAACCCGATGCGACTGGACCGTATTATCATCACTTTATGCGAACGGACACCCCTTGGGATGCAATGATTTTGCATGTGTGGTTGCAACCGTTCGTGGGTTTGACGCGACGTTCTACTTGAAACTGAACGTCAGCCGCGCGTAGTACGCGCGTCCACGCGGGTCGGCGTACATCGGATCGTAGCCAACCTGCGGCGAGAACGGTTGATTGGTGAATGGCGGCGCGCGATCCATCAGGTTCTTGATGCCGAGCACAACAGTCGTATTTCTGAATCCCGTGAAGCGACCTTGGACGTCCCACACCTCGTAGCTCGAAACCCGTCGTGGTGGCGTCGTCTCCAAAGCTGGGCGGAACAAATTCGCGTCTTCGTAACCGGATTGATAGGTCTGGGCAAGGGTCGCTCCCCAAGAACTGTACTGCCAGCCCAGGGTCGCATAGTTTTTCCAGCGCGGGAGCGGCCCGGGACAATCGCCGCAGTTCTGGCCGACGCCGGTAACGTAATTCAGTCCGTCGGGTTCAATTTTCCAGTCGATGAGGTAGGTGCCATCGCTACCGAAGCTAAAGCGACCGATCGACGTGGCCTGACTGTGCCACTCCACATCGACATCGATGCCCGAGGTGCGCAGATCGCCCATATTCTGATTCAACAATAAGACCGTCTGGATCGGTCCCGGGAGGTTGGGATAGGCGGGATCGACCGGGCCGCGGACGATGTTGGTCGGTCCGTAGAACGAGAGGTTGTTAAAAATAGCGTCTTGGTCGGGGGCGCTGATGACATTGGCCTTGTTGATCTTCCAGTAGTCGACTGTGAACGAAAGACCCATCAATGGCTCCCACACGAGGCCAGCATTGAATTGCTCCGAGGTCTCTGGCTTGAGGTTCGGGTTGCCGCCCGTCACCGCTTTGAAGAGTCCGTTGCAATCGGTGAACGCTCCGGTAACAGGACAGCGGACGGTATCCTCATAGATTCCGATTAGCGTAGCTGACTGCGGCGTGAAAAGATCGTACAGCGCCGGGGCGCGAAACCCAGTTCCCCATGACGTACGAAGCAAGAGAGTCTTCATCGGCTGCCATCGCAGGGCAATCTTCGGATTCACCGTGCCGCCGAAATCGCTGTAATGGTCGTAGCGTGCCGCGACCTGCGCCTCGAAGCCCTGAGCGAACGGGACGCTGGCTTCGGCGTATAGCGCCTGCGCCGAGCGACTTCCCGAAACAGTCTGCTGGGCAACATTAAACCCGAGGACGTCTCCCGACGTGACCACCGGGGTGAACTCATTGTCGAGTTTCTCGCGTCTGGCTTCTGCGCCCAGAGCGATCGCAAAGGGCCCGCCCGGGAGAGTAAAGAGTTCTTTCGACGTCTGGATCTCAGCATCGACCGTCGTCCCAGTGGCGAAGTGCACGTTGCCCGTAACCTGCGTGCTGTTCAGTAGCGCGGTGCCTTCCGGTCCGGATGCGCCAAACGGATTGATGAGTCCCGTGGCCATCGCAGCGATCAGCCGCTGTGCCGACACATAGCCACTCGTGAAACTATCGCTCTCGTCGTTCCGGCTGTAGGTCAGCGAACTAACGTAGTTCCAGTCTGCGATCAGGCCCTCTGCGCCGATCACCGCGCGCCACCCTTGCGTATCGACATTACTGATCATCGGGCCGAGCGGCACGGTCCGGTAGAACAAGTTGAGATCACCAGAGATATCGTTGGCGGCAGCGAACGCCGCCGGGTAGTAGGGTCCGCCCGCCGGATAGAGGATCGGTTCCCGTTGGGCGTATGGCGATAGAGGCGGGGGTGGGCGCCACTACCACGGTCAAATGGTTGGAAGCGTAGAGAGCTTCGGCAAAAAGTTGATGGTCGCCGTTGATCTGCCATGTGCCGCGACCGAACACGCCCGTGCGTTCGACCGCAGGCATGTCGTCGATGAAGCTCACTGGATCGAACCCACAGATGTTGCCCGGAGTGTGAGGTGCGGTCGTCGGGATCGAGGTCGGTGGTGCGCAGCCCGTCGCGTAGGCCGGGTTGTACAAGACGAACGTTGGCGCCAAGATGTTGGCCGGAAACGATGGGACCTGCGTCTGGTTGATACCTTCGCTGGGCAGGTATCCGGTCCGGGAAAACGGCCGCGCAGCCGCGAGTAGCGCATCGTCCTTCTGGTAGCTGGCGGTGACGAAGACGTTGAATCGATCCTTTGTGAGGTCGCCGTAACCAGCGGTTATTACCGCTTGCTGCTGATCGCCGCCGCCGTGCTGCGTCCAGCTGCCATAGCCGGTGATTTCAACGCCCTGGAAATCCTTGCGCAGTATGAAGTTGACCACGCCGGCAATCGCGTCGGCGCCATAGATTGCCGACGCACCATCTTTGAGGATCTCGATCCGATCGACCGCCGAAAGCGGAATCGAATTCACGTCCACTGTTCCGCCATTGAACGCGTAGTTCGCAACACGTCGACCGTTCAACAATACGAGCGTCGAGCCATCCCCGATGGCGCGCAGGTTGACGCTGGACAGTCCAGGTTGAGCGTGTTACTCCGACCGACAACTGGTCGTTGAAGCCCAACACATTGGCGGACACCTTGGCCATGACTTCCGCGACCGTCGTGGAGCCGCTGCGCTCGATGTCCTCGCGCGTGATAACCTGAACTGGCAACGCAGATTCGGCATCGGAGCGTGGGATGTGCGAACCGGTGACCTCGATCTTGAGGGTTGCGTCCGGCTCGGCCGTGTCCTGGCCGTGTGCCCATTGCATGGTCCCCGCGACGACGCTTCCAAAGGCGAGGGCGAGAGCGCGCGCGATCGGACGTCGAACTGACTTCTTGTTCATGGCGAGCTCCCCGTTGTCACCGTCACCGTACCTGGCGCGAGCTCCACTGGCAGCGGCGTTTCGAACGGCACGTCGAAGGTCGCCTCGATGCCTCGCGCAACGCTCGTGACGGTCAAGCGTGCGGTATCGCCGTAGAGGGCCATGAGTCGCTCACGCAGCGGATCAAGCCACGCGCCCTCCGAGTCGCCGTCGACCCCGGTGTGAGTCACGATTACTTTGAGGCGGTTGGACGCTCGTTCCGCACGAATCTCGAGGCGGCCACCGTGCGGGAGCGGCTCCAGATCGTGACGGATGGCGTGTTCGACTAGTGGAACCAGTACCATCGCGGGAAACGACGTCGCCTCGATGTCCTGCGCAATCTCGATGCGCGCTTCGAGGCGGCTCCCCATGCGCGCGCCCGCAATGCCAAGATAGGCGCGCGCGAGTTGCAGCTCGCGTTCGAGGGTCGAGCCTTCCTCGCCGATCCGCGGCAGCGCCGTGCGCAGATAATGGATCAAGTCGGCGAGCGCGCGTTCGGCCGCATCTGCATCGCGCTCGTAGAGTGTCTCGATGAGCTCCAGCGTGCTGAACAGAAGGGTGGGGTCGACCTGAGCCTGCAGGACTGCCAGCTGCGCTGCGGTGACGCGTCGACTGGTCTCGGCCCGCTGCAGCACGGCCGCATCGAACGCCTCCTGCGCGCGACGCGCGCGCACGAGGCTAGCATAGATCATCGCAACGATGACGCTCACCAGGACCGCCAGAAACATGCCCGATGCGTAAGCCGATGACCCGCTGATCTTGTGCTTTTCGCTGGTCAACGGAATTCCAACGATACTGAGAAGTTGCCACAGCAATGCCGCGAATGAAATTGCGATGACGTACCGCTGCCATCGCGAGATGTGCTCCAATTGCGGGTGCTCCGCGAAACGAAATGCGACCAGGAAGATCACGCTCGCGGGCGCGTAGAACCACTCGTAAATGCGAACCGGAAATGGCCATCCTCGACCTGGCGCCAGGGCCAAGGAGTAGGCATGGGCAATGGTGAAGGTGATCGCGACGGCCATCGTCCACGCGATTTCTTTGCGTGTGACGCCGCGCCAGGCTTCGTTGAATGCGACCCAGAATCGTCGCGCATCTGCGCGCATATTCGCAGGCGCAAGCAGCGGGGAGGGACTCCTTGGCCGCATCAGGCGGCGCCCCGGACAACCTGCAGCGCTTGCAGTGGCAAGTCGAGCGTTGCAGTGACACCCGCGTCATCGTTGGCAGTCACGTGCAAGGTTGCGTCCCTCCCAAAGAGGCTCGCGAGGCGAGCACGCGTGTTGGCAAGGCCGACGCCTGCACCCGACGTTTGCCGAAAACCGGCCCCGTTGTCCGACACGGCGACCCGCAAGCGTTCCCCCACTTGCTCGGCCCGGATGCGCACAATTCCTCCCTTCGGCACCGGGGCAACACCGTGCTTGACGGCATTCTCGACCAGGGTCGCCAGCATCATTGGTGGAACGCTCAGCGGTTCGAGCTGATGCGGCACGTCGATTTCCACCGCGAGACGGTCGCCCATACGCACCTGTAACACGCGCAGATACGCCCGGGAGAGGGCGAGTTCACGCCGAAGCGTCGAGCGTGCCTCCCGCATGTCCGGCAGAGCACCGCGCAGGTAATCAGAAAGGTCCTTGATCAGCCGGCGTCCCTCTTGTGCGTCCTGGCGATAGAGACCCTGGACAGTGGCAAGCGAGTTGAACAGAAAATGTGGTTCGATCTGCGCTCGTAGCATCTGCAGCCGCGCTTCCGCCATCTGTCGATCGAGATCGATACGCTCCAGGCTGACGCGCTGAGCTGCCGTTCTGAGGTTCCGCTCGCGCGTCAGGAAGATGAGCGCACCGGCCAGAAGGCCTCCCCACGAGAGAACCGTCGCGAAGTCCGCCAGCACACTGCGCAGCATACCTACTTCGACGTAATCTTCGGGAACGCACCCGAGGAATTCGACTCCGGCATAGATGCATGCGCCGGCAACGACAGCAGCCGCGAGGCTGATCACTCGCGTCGGTGTGCGGGCGTTCGCGGAGAGATTGTCCGCGACGGTGATCAAGATCAGGGCTGGAAAAAAGTAGAGCAACATCTCCGTGATATCGGCGCCAAGAGCTGTGAACGATTCCAGCAGTGGCCACTCCTTCCTCCCCATAAGGACGCTTGGAATTAAGTGTTGTAACGCCATGAGCATGCACACCGCGGCGACCAATCCGACCCTCGTTAGCGTGAGCCCGCGCAGCCACTCGAATCCGAAGGGAGCGTACTCAGGATCGGAGCGCGACAAAACGTGCCAGATCTTCTGGAAGCTTCATCGTTGCTCACAGTGCCAATAACGGCGGGATCCCTCGCTCGACGGCGCAGAGTCGAAACGCACGGGCATACATGCGGGTGAGATCACATCTGCTTGAACAAATGCGCGTAAGATTCACTCACCGCCAACGTTTCCTTGCGTTGCTTAAGCTTCACGCGCAGGTGCCCGCCGATGTCGCGCTGAATCCCGGCGATGGCATTGACGTTGACCAGCGTGCCGCGGTGGATCTGCCAGAACGTCTGCGGGTCTACTTCCTCGATCAACTCCTTGATCGGACGGCGGATCAAAGACTCCTGTTCCGGCGTGACCACGAGCGTGTATTTGTTGTCGGCCTGGAAATAGCAGATCTCCTCGATCGTAATCAGGCGAAGCGCGTTGCCCTGCGACGCCGTGATCCAGCGCAGGTACTCCTTAGCGCCGTTGACCGCACTGGCAAGCACCCTGAGGAGGCCATCGAGATTGGCGGGTGGGCCGGTAACCTTCTCTTTGAGCCGGGCCACCGTTGTCGCCAGGCGCGCAGGGGAAAACGGTTTCATCACGTAGTCAACGGCACCCTGCTCGAAGGCCGCGACGGCGTACTTATCGTAAGCGGTGACGAAGGCAACATGGCATTTGCCACTCGCCTGCTTCGCAACTTCCAGTCCGGATAACCCAGGCATCTGGATGTCGAGGAAAAGGATGTCCGGCGCTCGCTCAGTCAGCGCATGCAACGCCTCAATGCCGTCCTCGGCCTCGGCACAAATCACGAGCTCCGGCCAGAGCTTGGCGAGTATCTCCTTGAGCTCACGGCGCAGCACCGGCTCGTCTTCGGCAATCACTGCGCTGAGATGTCTCATGCTCTCAGCTCCGTCCTTGCATCGATCGGCTGTTTGCCGTTGCGGGACAAAGCCAGCTCGATGTCGCCGTCGAACAATTCGGCGCAATATTCGCGAACGGCGGGGATGAGGTTACCGGCGGTGACGCGACGACCCCAAGTGCGGCGGCCCAGAATCCGATTGGACAAGGAAAGGCAAATATCCGGCCGGGCAGGCACTCGCTGTTTCAACATGACCCGTTCGGCGACACATCTCGGGTTCACAGTCGCTCCCCTCTCGGCGGCTTGATGCACCGATTGCGGCCCCGACGCACGGCTGGTCTGACGCAAACCATCAGCTAGCGAACGGGAGTGCGCTCTTGGCAATGTAATCCTAAATGGCCAGCTCGGGGGTGGTATTGCGACGAGAGGCTGCGGAGCGAAACCACCCTCGAGTAGGGTGAAACCGATCGCGCGAAACGAATCCAGAGTACGCTCGCGACCCCCAAGAAACCGCCAGCGACCCTCGCGGGCACCTCTGGGGGCCGCGGACGTTGCGTCCGCGGCTTGCTGCTCTATCGCGTAGCGGTCTGCGCGATCTGCGCCGTACCATCGGCGCCGGCCACCTGCGCGGCCTTGAACTGCGCCATCACCTCGTTGTAATTCAGCGCGTAGATGTTCCGGGTCCGCCAGACGTACCGGCGAAGCTGATCCGGTCCCTGCGCGGCCTTCGCGAACGCGGTTTTCATCTCATGGCTGTCCGGCGGGGGGCCGGCGGTGGCCAGCGGCGCCGACACGAGCGCCGCGGCGATGAACGCGCACTTGCACCATTTCAACGTCGTCATCGTGTTCATTGCTGTGCTCCTTGGAATGTCAGCACGGCCAGGGTCGGCTGGGTGCCGGGCTCACCATCTCAGCGAGGCCTAGCGCCAATCTCCGTCACTCTGTTTGTCGAAGCGAGCGGCATCAGACGAATCGGCGAAATCGCGGCGCGAAATCGTGCCGACGCTGACCAGTTCGCCCGCCGCACTTGCTCGGCATACCCTAGGATCAACGCTCTAAGCGGTACCTTGGACCGAGAACGAAGGGCTCCTTACTGAAAACCCGCTCCAACGGGATGCGTTCCTCGGATGGACGACGCGCTAGAAGGTGCGCAATACAAAGCACCCACACCAGTCGCCCCGAGACCGTAGCGCGAGCCTACGGGCCGGGACGGCTTTCAAGGCTTCATTCTCATGGTGGCTTAGTCAATTCTCGCTACACCTACCGTCACGAATAAGGGCGTCGAACCACGTGACCAGTGTGCTACGGAAATCATCGCCGGGATTTCGTCGCGCGTGCACCGGATTCGCACCGCGATCGGCCGGTTCCGTCGCAAATCGATTCCCGGCTTCAGCGAGGCATGCTCTATTGACCTCCGCGCGAACACTGCGCGACCCCGCATCCAACTCCAGGAGAACTGATCATGAATGCCGAATTTTCAGGAAGGCAACGGGAGCGATTCATGAAGCGTAAATTTACGAAAGCAGCGGTGGCGGCGGCATTGGCCCTAACCGCATTGTCCGTCCATGCAGCCTGCATGGATCCGAGGACTCCGACTGCGCAGAGCTCATTCGACCAGATGCCCCCGCCGATGCTGCAGAAGACAGTGGCTGCGGGCGTTTCCAGCAACGCAAAGGTCGGCCAAGACATCGTCGGCACGTGGTACGTGACCTACGCGAGCGGCGGAACCGCTTACGGGGAAGCATTCATTCAATGGCACAGCGACGGCACCGAATGGGAGAACGTCAATTTTCCGATCCTGGGCGGGAACATCTGCTTGGGTTCTTGGAAAGTCGTCGATCGAACGCATGTCTCCCGTTACCATGTCGGCTGGCTCTATACGGACGGAACCTTGTCCGGCCACTTTATCGAGACCGAAACTGATGAAGTGGCGCCCGACGGTGACTCGTATAGCGGAACCAACGATACGAAGTTCTACGCTCTCGGGAGCGACGTGCCATTCATGGAGGTGCCGGGCACGGCAGAAGCGACGCGCATCTCGCCTTGAGTCTCATAGTCTCCCGGCCGGTCGTGCTCCCGTTGTCCCTTATCACTCGATGGCGGGAGCACGCCGTCGACCGGAATACCGCATCGATAGCGATCACCGTAGGACCTTCGCCGGCGCAGTTTCTGGGGCCGGCCATCATCAGCGAAGTGGTCACGCTGAACAAGTCGAGAGACAGCTACCAGGGCGCCTTCACGACCGACCAATATAACGCCGACGAAAGCAAGCTGCTCGTGCACATCAGCGGCACTAGCGGCCGTTCCGACAAGCCGTCGCGCAAGCAGACGGTCGTTGAATCGAAGCCACCACTAAAGCTGAAGGAGATCTGGGCCATCCGGATTCGACTGCAGCTCGATCATCGAACTCGTGAACTCGCGCTGTTCAACCTCGCCATCGACAGCAAGTTGCGCGGATGCGATTTGGTCGGGCTTCGCGTTCGTGATGTGGTCCAGGGCATTCATGTCGCCCCACGCGCGATTGTCATGCAGAAGAAGACGCAGCGACCGGTGCAATTTGAGATCACCGAGCAAACGCGGGGTGCGGTCACTACCTGGATCGCGGCGGCCCATCTGAAACCGGAGCAATTCCTCTTTCCGAGCCGCATGTCGGCGTCGCCTCATCTTTCGACTCGGCAGTATTCCCGAATCGTTGGTGCCTGGGCGGGGTCGATTGGACTCGATCCGGCAGCCTACGGAACCCATTCAATGCGGCGCACCAAGCCGACGCTGATCTACCGGCGCACCAGGAATCTCCGGGCGGTCCAGCTTCTACTTGGTCACAGCAAACTTGAGAGCACCGTCAGATACCTCGGGATCGAGGTCGACGACGCGCTGGAGATCGCTGAGCAGACTGAGGTGTAGTCCTGCCGGGTTGGTCGCGACCGCCGGACTCGACGGTCGCAGACAGCCATTCGGCATTCGCTAGAGAGTGGCGGTCATCGACCCCTATGTATAGATGGGAACTATGTATAGTTGGCGGATGCTCGATGGTCGCGAGTACCGCCTTGTCTGGCTTCCGGCTAGGTAGGTCGACGGGGAACTAGACATAATTTTGACGGTGTTCTGAAGTGGCATTCCCAACCACTTCAGGAGACCGTGATGGATCCGAGGCATCAGCTTTATCGTAGCCCGACCGAATGGCTTCGCGAGAGCCCGCTCGCATCCTACGTCGACGCGTTCACGCAACACTTCGCCGAGCGCCGATACGCGCCCAACACCGTTTGCACCTACTTGGGTGTATTGCCCACTTCGTACGCTGGACGACCCGATGCCGGCTCGACATCTGCCGGATCGATGAACAGGCGGTTCGGCGCTTTCTCGACGAGCACCTACCACGCTGCAACTGCGCACGGCCGGTAAAAAGAACGCGTCGAGACCTGCACGCCGCGCTCGGGCATCTGCTCGTCGTACTGCGTGCCAATGGAGTCATCGCCGAACCCGCACCGGCGATGACTCCGGTGGACGAGGAGCTGCGCCGCTTCGATGACTACATGCATCATGTTCGTGGGCTCGCGCCGAGGACGCGCAGCCTGTTCCTGCGCACGGTGCGCCGCCTGCTGCTCGAGCAATTCGCCGATCGGCCTGTCGTCGTCTCGGCGATCAAGCCCGAAGCCGTGCGCAGGTTCTTCGCGCGCCAGAGCGAGCTGTATAGCATCCCGGCCAGCGCCGGCACGCTAGTCTCGGCGTTGCGCGGCTATTTCCGGTTCCGCACCGCCTGTGGCGATCAGGTCCATGGCCTGATCGGCGTGTTGTGCTATCCGGCCAACTGGCAGCTGGCGTCGTTGCCAAAGGCCCTAAGTGGCACCGAGGTCGAATGCTTGCTGGGCGCGCTCGGCCACGACGGCCCATCGGCGCGCCGCGCCGACGCCATCGTGCGCTGCGCGCTGGACCTCGGCTTGCGCAGCAGTGAGGTCGCCAAGCTCGGGCTCGACGACATCGACTGGCGTGCCGGCACCGTCACGCTGCGCGGAACCAAGAGTCGCCGCGAAGACGTCCTGCCTCTGCCGGCGGCGACCGGTCGTGCCGTTGCCGAGTACTTGAAGTTCGAACGCCCGCAGACCAGCAACCGGGCGGTGTTCGTGCGCCACATCGCACCGCGCGACCGGCCAATCGGCCCCGATGTCGTGCGCAAGGCGATCCGCCAAGCCTATGCCCGGGCCGGTCTGCCCTACACCCGAGCACATCTGTTGCGCCACACCATGGCCAGCCGCTTGCTGGAGGGCGGCAGTTCGCTCAAGGAGGTGGCCGATGTCCTGCGCCATCGCTCGCTGAACACCACGCTGATCTACGCCAAGCTCGACAGTGGGAACTTGGCAGCGGTCGCTCTGGCTTGGCCAGGGTGCTCAGCATGAGCGCGCTCGTCACGATGCAAGCGCGTGCCGCGAACTACCTCAGCGAACGCCGCCGACTGGGTTTCCAATTGCGCGGCACCGGCTTGGCGGTGATGAGCTTCGCGCGCTATGTCGATGATCTTGGCCACCACGGACCGCTGACGGTCGAGGTGATGGCTGACTGGGCGCGGCGCGACAAGTGGAACAGCGATGAACCCTCAACCTGGGCGCGACGGCTGAAGATGCTGCGCTCGTTTGCCCGCTACCTGCAGCAGTTCGAGCCGCGCACCGAGGTACCGGATGATTCCACCTTCGGCCGGATCGGCCAGCGACTGGCTCCGCACATCTACAACGAGCAGGAGATCGTCGACCTGCTGGCCGCGGCGCGCCGTCTTGGCCCAACGCCGGGCCTGCGCGGGGCGACTTACGAAGCCCTGTTCGGTCTGATCGCCTCGACTGGTCTTCGCGTCTCCGAAGCGGTGCATCTGCTGGACGCCGATGTCGACCTGAAGTTGGGCACGCTGACCGTTCGGCGGACCAAGTTCGCCAAGTCCCGCCAGGTGCCACTGCACCCGAGCGCCGTGCAGGCGTTGCTGCGCTACCGGCGCCTGCGCCATCGTTACGTCGCGGCGACGGAGGAGACGCCGTTCTTCGTGGCTACGCGGGGGAAGCGTCTGGGTCATGGCCTGAGTTTGCGCCAAGTGCATCGGGTCTTCGTCGGCCTGCGCGACCCGTTGGGCTGGGTCAATCGCGGCGCTCACGCTGGGCCGCGCATTCATGATCTGAGGCACGCCTTCATCGTTCGTCGCGTGATGCTCTGGCACGCGCAGGGTGTAGATGTCGATCAGGCCATGCTGGCGCTGTCCACCTATGTAGGCCATGCGATGGTGACTAACACCTACTGGTACCTCACCGGCGTGCCCGAACTAATGGCGGTGGCGGCGGCCAAGTTCGAGTCCTTCATGCAAGCACCGGAGGCGCCCCATGCCTGACGCCATCGCGCCACGACCCCCTTCGTTTGCATCCCTGGTCCAACAGTTCTTCACCGCGTATCTGGTCACGCAGCGTGCCTTGAGCCCCCGCACCATCGCTTCCTATCGCGACGCCTTGATGTTGTTCTTGGACTTCGCACACCAGCGCCTGCGCAAGGCGCCCACGGCGCTGCGCCTGGCCGACATCGAACCCGACCTGATCCTGGCGTTCCTGGACCACTTGGAGCAACAACGGCACAACACGGTGCGCAGCCGCAACCTGCGGCTGACAGCACTGCGGGCGTTCCTTAAGTTCGCGGCGCGGCGCGACGTGTCGTCGTTGTACGTCATCGAGCGAGCGCTGGGCGTGCCGATGAAGCGCTTCGAGCGTCCAATGCTCGGTTTCCTGTCGCGCGAGGAGATGCTGGCGGTGCTAGGAGAGCCTGGTAACACCTGGACTTCGCAACGCGACCATCTGCTGTTGGCCATGCTCTATAACACCGGGGCACGGGTCTCGGAGATCATCGGCGTGCAGGTGGCCGATGTGGTGCTCGACGGTCCAGCGTGCGTCCATCTTCGCGGTAAGGGCCGTAAGCAGCGTTCGGTGCCCTTGTGGAAGACCACGGTTCAGGAGGTCCGTGCCTGGCTGCGCCGCAACCCAACGCTGGCTGGCGGCGCGGCCTTGCTGCCAAACCGCATCGGCCAAGCGATGACACGCGCCAATGTTAACCAGCGTCTGGACATCGCCGTGACCCGCGCAGCCAAGACACATCGCAGTCTCGCCAAACGGAGCATCTCGCCGCACTCCATTCGGCATACGACGGCGATGCACCTGCTGCAGTCGGGCGTGGACTTCAGCCTGATTGCGCTATGCCTCGGCCACGAGAGCGTGACCACCACACACCGATACGTCGAGGCCGATCTGGCAATGAAGGACAAGGCGCTGGCCCGGCTGCAACTACCTGACACCAAGATGCGCCGCTATCGCCCGCCCGACGCCTTGATGCAGTTCCTACAGGCGCTGTAACTATGTATAGATCGCGCACGGCCCCTTTGCTTGCTGGCACAGGGGCCGCGCTCGGTATCGGCCGACAACTCTACATAGTTCCCATCTATACATAGGGGTCACAACGTATAGCTATACGTTGCGACCCGTTGCCGACCTTCGTGACGCGTGAAAGCGGACTTTGAAAGCGACGGTCAGCAGCAGTCCAGACACCGCTGCAACTGCGCGCCGATAGGTCGTCGGCAATACAATGACCTCGTACCTTATGGCGGCGAGCTGTTGAATCGTATACCGGAATCCATGGTAGCGAAACCCCGTGAGATTCCGCGGACAACACTGCGGCTTTTTCGCACACGTACCGGGCGAGCAGCGAAGGCCGACGTGCCCGCCGCATCCGTTCAACGTTACGGCACGTCCGAGCCACTATGGCGCTTTACCTGAGCCACAAATTTCTGTAGCAATGGCGACGTGTTGTCCTTCTTCCATATGAGGTTAAACGGAAGGCGGACATTCATGTCCACGACTGGGACCAAAGCGATGCCGCGGGGACAGTGCCACCGAACCGTTTCCGGTTGCCATGAGAGCCCAATCCGGCACTGGACAAAACCTAGGTTGGTGTCGCGATCCGGTGCTTCCTGAACAATGCGCGGAGCGTTCAGCCCACCGCGGGAACACTCCTGGATCATTCGATCGTAGAAGGCTGGATTGACCCAGCGGGGGAACCAGACGAACGAAAAGTCCCGCAGATCTCGCAATCGAACTGTTTTTCGCTTCGTTAGTGCATGGCCTCTGGGCACGGCCAGGACCATTCTATCCTGCGCGAATTCCCAATGTGCCAGATCCTTGTCCCAGGGGGTGAGACTGGCCGCAAACCCAACATCCAGTCGGCCGGACAGGATGGCGTCAACCTGATGAACAGAAATCAAGTGATGGAGCTCCAACTCCGCGTTCGGCTGCGCGCGCCGGAATTTTCGAAAGGAGGCTACAACCAAACCATGCCAGGATACCGCTGTGGCAATGCCGATTCGAAGCGTACCCGCTTTGCCATGCGCAATCCGCTCCGCGCGAAGCTTCGCCTCATCAACGTCTTGCAAGATACGTCGCGCATCGGTCAAAAACAACTTGCCCGCTTCGTTCAATCGAACTCCTCGCGGCAATCGATCGAACAAAGCGAATCCAAGTTCTCTTTCTAGATCCTTAATCTGGCGTGACAAGGCCGGCTGAGCCACGCGTAGCCGCACCGCAGCCCGCCCGAAATGCTGCTCTTCTCCGACGCCTACGAAATACCGCAAATGCCGAAGTTCCATCGATACCTACCTGGTATTGGACCGATAGAAAAGATGTCTTGGACGCATGAAATGCATTATTTCACAATCTGCGCATCAACGGTCGGCCTGAGAGGAGGCGGACTGCACCATAAGGAGCGCGGATGAAGGCACTCGTCCTTAACGCACTCGGGCGCGGATTCGATTTCGAAAACGTCGACATTGCCGCGCCGACAGGACGCGAAGTTCTGATCGACGTACAAGCATCCGGCCTCTGTCACACCGACTTGTTGTTCGCTACTCACGATATTGTTCCAACCCCGGCAGTGCTGGGCCACGAGGTCGCGGGAGTCGTGGCTGAGGTCGGCCCTGATGTCGCACAATTCCGTGTCGGAGATCACGTTGTAGGCTCTCTCGCACAGTCGTGCGGGGCGTGCGCGCGTTGTCTGTCTGGCCGCTCGTTCCAGTGCCAACATCCGGAGTCGACCTTGCGGCGAGCGGCCGATGCGCCGCGCCTCAGCCGCAATGGAACTCCCTTGTTCCAGGGCTTTGGTTTAGGCGGTTTCGCGGAACGGGCACTCATCCACGAGAACCAACTTTCCGCCGTCCCCAAGGAGCTGCCATTTGCCCAGGCTGCGCTTCTCGGCTGTGGTGTAGTCACCGGCGCCGGCTCCGTTTTGAATACCGCTCGAGTGAGCGCGGGCGAGACCGTGGTGATCTTCGGCGCCGGAGGCGTGGGCTTGAATGCGATCAGCGGCGCGCGCATCGCAGGCGCGACCAGGATCGTCGTGATCGATATCCAGCGGAAACGACTGGAGGCGGCCAAACGGTTCGGCGCGACCGACGTCATCGACTCCACAAAATCAGAGCCGGTTGAAGCCGTCCGCGAGCTTCTGCGGGGAGGCGTCGATCATGTCTTCGACTTCGTGGGGCTGAAGGCGGTGGCCGAGCAGGGACTCGCCATGCTGGGCGTGGGTGGCGGGCTCTATCTCGTGGGAGTAGCCAGCCCGGAGGTCAACATCGATCTGAACATCTTTGGCGCGATTGGTGGGCAGAAACGGATTGTTGGCGTGAACTTCGGCTCGACCAATTTCAAGCGCGACATCCCCATGTACGCCGAGCTATACCTGCAAGGCCGGATGAACTTGGACGATCTGGTTTCGAAAACGATTGCGTTGCGCGACGCCAATGAGGGTTACGCTGCGCTCAAGGACGGCTCGCTAAACCGTGTCGTCGTCACGTCGTTCGGACAGTAGTCACTGAAATGAGGAGAAGCGCCGTGAAAGCGATTGCAGAAAAGGAGACGATCCAGACAATCACCACGCACTACATCGATGGGGCGTTCGTTGAATCCCATGGCCGGGAGATCATGGAGATCATTAGACCCACCGACAGCCAAGTCATCGGCCGCGTCACGCTGGGCGACGAGCAGGATACACGGCGCGCCATCGGCGCGGCCAAGCGCGCGTTTGCGACTTACGCCCGGACAACGAAGGAAGAACGAGCGAAAATTTTATGCCGGCTGCACGAGGCCGCCTCGGCGCGCATCGATGATCTGACGGCCGCGATGGTCGAGGAGTACGGTGGCGTCGTCCAGTTCGCCAGGCCCATCGTGGAGTCGGGTGTCAACGCGTTCCTGGCGTCCGAGAAGGCGCTCCAAGAACTGCCACTCACACGAAGCTGGGGCAAGACGACGGTCACCTTGGAGCCGGTCGGCGTGGCCGGCCTAATTACGGCGTGGAATGCGAACGCGCTGTTCATTTGCCTTAAGCTGGCCTCGGCCGTCGCCGCCGGCTGTACGGTGGTCATTAAGCCTAGCGAGTTGAGCTCCCTGCAGACACGGGTGATGGTCGAGGCTCTGCACGAGGCTGATCTCCCAAAGGGACTTTTGAATGTTGTGACGGGCCTCGGCAACGTCGTCGGCGCAGAGCTCGTGCGCAATCCCGACGTCGCCAAGATCTCGTTCACAGGCTCGGTGGCCGTAGGCGAGAAGATCATGCGCGACGGAGCGGGGACCATGAAGCGCGTCACGCTCGAGCTGGGGGGCAAGTCGCCCACCATCCTGCTCGATGATGCTGTGCTCGACCAGGCGATCCCATCGGCTCTTATCATGGCCTTTTTGAACAGCGGTCAAGCGTGCGCTGCGGGGACGCGCCTCCTCGTGCCGAAGAGCCGGCTTGATGCGGTAAAGCGGGGCATACGCGATGCGATGCGCGGTTTTGCCGTCGGCGATCCGGCTGATCCCAAGACCACCGTTGGACCGATGGTGTCGCAGAAACAGTACGAACGCGTCCAGTCTTATATCCGCAAGGGCATCGAAGAAGGTGCTGAGGTTCTCGCCGGTGGGGAGGGTCATCCCGAAGGCTTCGAAGCGGGCTACTTCGTGAAGCCCACGGTGTTTGTTAACGTGAAAAACGACATGACGATCGCCCAGGAGGAAATTTTCGGCCCCGTGCTGTGTGTCATTGCCTATGACTCCGAGGACGAGGCGATCCGGATCGCCAACGACTCTAAATATGGTCTTCACGCCGCAGTTCTTGGGACCGACCTCCAGCGCGCGCGTCGCGTGGCCTCACAGATCCGGTCCGGGCGCGTCGTGATCAACAACATGACAGATGATCCGCAAGCACCCTGGGGAGGATTTAAATATTCCGGCTTCGGACGCGAATACGGCAGATACGGAATCGACGCATTTCTAGAAACCCGGGCGATTCTCGAGTCGTAAGGTGACCTCAAATGAGTCAACACGCTTCCGTCTCCGCAACCGAAGCCGCGGATCGCCTCGCAATCCGCGAACTGGTTGAGGCTTACGCGCATTGCGCCGATCGCCGCGATGCGAAAGGCCAGATGGCGCTGTTTACCGCGGACACCCACTTCGTGGTTTACATGAACGCTAAGGATCCGAAGCCGTCCCAGGAGCTGCGCTCCCGCGAGGCGCTCGCTCCGGTCTTCGCCGAGCTGAATCAGTACGACGCCACCACCCACTTCCTCGGACAGAGCACGATCTTCACGTTGACAAACGACCGAGGCACCGGAGAAGCTTACTGCCTGGCGCATCACGTCACGGCCAGAGTTGGAAATCGACGGTTGATGCTGGCTTCGCTCCGCTACCTCGACACGTTCGTGAAGATCGACGGCGCGTGGCTGTTTGCGGAGCGCCTGCTCTACGTCGATTGGATTGACGGGCGCTCACTGTCATGACAACCGCCTCACCCGGTAGCTTCAATTGTTGCTTTCGCAGCGACCGAGGGCGGTGCAAAACATTCCGACGTCAGGCCAAAAATGCGCTACAGCACGCCACGGTCTGTCCACGTGCACGGACTACACCCTCGTCAGCGGCATTCACTGCAACCTGATCTGCGCAACCATTGGCGAAAAAGAGCCGTCAGAGTCAATGTCAGGCCTTCCTCGAAACACCAATGGATGCCGCCCTGTTGAGCGCTTTGTCGGCGATCCTCGGGTCGCTAGTCGGTGGATCGGCCAGCGTCGGCGCCGCCTGGGTGACGCAGAAGGCGCACACCACCCGCGAGTTGATGACATCCGAAATTCGGAAGCGAGAGACTCTCTACGGTGAGTTCATCGCTGAGTGCTCGAAACTCCTGATCGACGCGATGGACCACACATTCGACGCACCATCGAAGCTGTTGGATGTGTACGCCATCGAAAATCGCATTCGGTTAACTTCGACGGATGAAGTGCTGGTGGCGGCGGAGCGAACAATAGTGGACATCGTTAGGCAGTATCTCGAACCCACCCTTACAAACGACGCGATCCGCGAACGTGCAATGGCTTACACAAGAGATTACCTAGCGGTGGAGGACCCGATCAAGCCGTTTGCCGAAGCTTGCCGAAGGGAACTTGCTGCGCTTCGAGAGCTGCTCTGACTATGTGGCGGCTGTTTACGGGGGTCCCGCATTGCGTCGATTGGATGGAGAAGGGGCGGAAGGGCGCATTGTCATGACAGCGAATCACCTGGTTCCTTCCATCAGCAATTTCGCGGCGCCTCGAGGCCGTGCATGAACGTTCCAACGTCGGGCAAGAAGCGCCTCGTTATCGTTGGCGCGACAGGGATGGTCGGGGGATACGCCCTTCGCTACGCGCTCGAGCACTCGAACGTCGAACGCGTGACGTCTGTCGGCCGCAGGAGGCTCGGGATCCCGCATCCAAAGCTCAATGACGTCCTGCATCCCAATTTCGAAGACTGCTCTTCGCTCGCGGAGGTGCTCTCGAATCAGGACGCCGCGATCTTTTGCCTTGGGGTATATACGGGGGCGGTGACAGACACGGCGCTCCGCACGATAACCGTAAACTACACGGTCGAGTTCGCCCGAGTTCTCCGAAGCGGCAGCCCCAATGCGGCGTTCTCATTCTTGAGCGGGAATGGCGCCGACCAGACGGGCCAGAGTCGTGTAGCCTTCGCTCGCTACAAAGGAGACGCGGAAAATGCGGTCCCGCCAACGGGATTTCCGCACGTCTACATCTTCCGGCCCGCGTACATCTATCCCGCCGAGCCGCGCAAGGAGCCGAATTTCGGCTACCGCCTGTTGCGCGCGCTCTACCCGGTGTTTAGGGTATTGTTTCCCAACCTGGTGATTCGGTCCGACGACCTAGCGCGGGCCATGGTGGATGTCGTCGTCCAGAAAACAGCAGAACCTCAAGGCCGCATATTCGAGAACCGTGATATCAGGGCAGCTGCGACTGAGGCCGAGCCCCAGCGAGTACGGGGTGCGGCCAGGGAATAAGACGATCCGCACGCGCAAGAAAAGCGGCGGCGCCTAACGACCGCCTGATTCTCAAGGTTCTATCCGGCTCGATCAAAGAAATGCGATCACTGGGCAGCAAATGCCGGCGGCGAGCGGCTCGAGCCGCACCGTCCCCCGCCGTCGCAGGATCCTCGCGAAATTGGTCCAAGCCGCCGGACAGTGGACTGCGAGTTACCTGGCGTGGGGATTCCACGACCCTGATCGAGATCGGCATTGGGTGAAGGTGCGCGTACAGGACGGTCTGGCGGGTGTCGGCTTAGTGAAAATGTACGCGAACGACAGCAACGGAGCGCGATGGGCTAAGGGCCGTTTTTGGCCGGTCGCCGGCATTGATGCGATTCGACTGAGCGGCCGCTGATTAGCGCACATCCGTCACCCGTGCGCGAACGGCCGGGGTCGCTCGCAGTGCCGCCGCTCGAGGCGGCAGAGCGTTTGACCGTGCCCGACCCATCTCTGCCGGTCGCGACCGACCGCTTTGAGGAGTATTAAATGTTCGAGTCATTCCTGATCTTTGTAACATTCTCCGCAGGAGGATCGGATGGATAGGCTCGAAGGCATCAAGATATTCGTGCGCGTCGTAGAAAGCGGGAGCTTTTCAGCGGTTGCGCGTGAGCTTGGGACAGGGCAGCCGGCGATCAGCAAACAGGTTGCCGCGCTCGAAGAACATCTCGGTGCGCAGCTTCTTATGCGCACCTCCCGCAGCCTGAGCCTGACCGAGGCCGGGCGCGACTTCTACGAATCTGCCATACGACTCATCAGCGATCTCGAGGCAGCGGAATCCCGCATCGGTTCGGGACAGGCCTCGCCGTCCGGCGTGGTGCGTGTCAGCGCCGCGCCCGCCTTCTTTCGACTCTATGTCGTGCCGCAACTCCCTGCGTTCCGCGTTCGCTATCCCAAGATCGTTGTCGAGTCGCTCGTCTCCGAGCGGACGATCAATCTCGTTGACGAGGGCATCGACCTCGCCATTCGCAATGGCGCCCTTGCGGACTCTAGCCTTATCGCGCGCAAGATCGGCGAGTTCGCCCTCGTCGCCGTAGCGTCTGCGGACTATCTGGAACGCAGAGGAGTGCCGAAGCGACCGAGCGATCTCGACCGCCACGACGGCGTGATTTTTGTCTCACGGGATGGACCGCGACCCTGGACCTTCGCCAGCCGCGCCGGGGTGGTATCCCACCAGGCGGCGGCATCGTTTCGCAGCAATGATGGCGAAGAGCAACGTGCCGCGGTCCTTGCCGGCCTCGGTATCACCCAGGCGCCATACTGGCTTTTTGCGGCCGACATACGCGCCGGAACCGTGCGGCGAATCCTGCGCGATTGTGAGCCGGCCAGAATTCCGATCAGTGCCGTGCGACCCGCGTCCCGCCGTCAGCCCAGCAAAGTCGCCGTGTTTATTGACTTTCTGGCTGAGCTGCTCGCCGAAATGGACGACTGATCCATTCCCCAATGAGATCGATGCTATCCACAATTAACGTCTAGTCCGCGCTTGGTGGAATTGATAGATTTGCATCACCGACAAACGAGGTGTTCAAACGAGGTGATGCATCATGAAACGGCTCGACAATAAGGTTGCGATAGTGACAGGCGCTTCAAAAGGAATCGGAGCGGGCATTGCAAAAGCCTTCGGCGCGGAAGGCGCGGCGGTGATCGTGAATTACGCGCGCGATCAAGCGGGCGCGGAACGGGTGGTGCGCGAGATCACCGGCAAAGGCGGGCGAGCTATCGCCGTGCAAGGCGACGTGGCGCAGAGGTCCGACGCGCAACGCCTCGTCGCGGAGGCGAAAAAAGCCTTCGGCCGTCTGGATGTGCTCGTGAACAACGCGGGCGTCTTCTCGTTTGCGCCCTTCGAGCAGTTCAGCGAGCAGGAGTTTCACCGTCAGTTCAACACGAATATGCTTGGCACGTTCCTCATGATCGAAGCCGCTTTGCCGGCCTTCGGTGCGGAAGGCGGCAGCATTATCAACATCGGATCGACGGAGAGTGTCGCTGCCGACCCGACCCTTTCGATCTACGTGGCGTCAAAGAGCGCTGTCGATGGCTTGACGCGCGTGCTCTCAAAAGAGTTCGGCCCCAAGAAAATCCGCGTTAACGCTCTCAGTCCCGGTGGAACCGAAACGGAGGGTGCGCACGCGGCGGGCGTCATGGGAACGGAGTTTAAGAAGCAGATAATCGCGAGTACTCCGCTGGGTCGCGTCGGCCAACCCGAGGACATCGCACGTGTGTCCGTATTTCTTGCCTCGGATGATGCAGGCTGGCTCACGGGAGAAATCATCTTCGCGAACGGCGGCAACAAGTAAAGGTGCGCTGACCTCGGCAAACTAACTTGCCGGATCAGGATTTGGCAGAGCCCTGTTCGGGGCTGTCACAGTCAAACGAAAAGAGGAAGGCCATGATTGACCACATTTATCTCCCCGTCTCTGACCTGAAACGGTCGGCCGAATTTTACAAGAAGGTGCTTGAGCCGCTTGGCATCGACATGCCCTACAAGTTCGATCAACCTCCCATGCGCGGTTTCGCCATCAATGGCGAGCCGGGTTTCTGGCTGAAGAATGGCGAAGTCGCCAAAAACCTTTACGTCGCATTCACCGCCAAGAGCGCGGACGCTGTCGGGGCCAGCTACAAGGCGGCGATAGACGCGGGAGCTACCTCAAACAAGGAACCGAGCCTTCGGCCCGAATGGCGTGCCGACTACTTCGCGGCAAACATCGGCGACCCGGACGGATACAACATCGAGATTGCCTATAAGCCTTGGCTCTACAAATAAAACGTACGAGCCATCTACCCATCTGAGGCCAGCCGCCATAGTCCGGCATCGAGCCGCTGCTGCGGCAATCTGGCTTCGCCGCCTGAACCTCAACATCCAACGAGCCGACTACCGGGGTGCGAATCTGAACGTCTGCGCTCAAGAAGGACCGAACGGCAGCTCAGGAGATTTGAAGGGAGGGCGCGACAGACCGCACTTGGCCGAGACCGACGAAGTTCGGCGTCGGATTGCGACCGGCCGCTATGGAGGCGCCCGTTTGAGCCTCTGAGCGGCAGGAGTTGGCCGGTCGCCGGCATTGATGCGATTCGACTGAGCGGCCGCCGATCAGCGCACATCAGTCACTGATGCGCGAACGGCCGGGGTCGCTCGCAGTGCCGCCGTTCGGGGCGGCAGAGCGTTTGACCGTGCCCGACCCCAAGCGGTCCTACGAATTTCTCGGAAGCGGTCATCGGAACGAACGTTGTCCCAGTGTTTCCAGGCGTCGGCTCATGGCGGATATTCCTGCGCGCTGCCAATAGTGAAGCTGCTCGCTTGACCCTCCGAGGGCAACAGCGTAGCGTGTCCGTTACGGTTCCTGGACATCCGGTGGGGAGGGGGCATGTTCCGGAAAGCAGATTTCTTGCTGAGCCTTCTTCTAGGCTCGCATTCAATCAGGTCGTCGTTCTCCCCTGATCTCGAGCATGCGGAGAAGTCCCGCTGTTGTCGAGCAAGCACCGTCTGCGTCCTTCTCTGCGTGACGCTGTCGCTCGCATGGAACGGCGCAGCGCAGGCGGCCGACCCGAACAAAGTCCTGCGCGTTGCGTCGGCCGACATCGAGACACTCGACCCGCAGCAGACCGAGGACATTCCTTCGCGCGACGTGCTCAGGGCGATTTTCGAAGGGCTCTACGAATATGATTACCTAGCCTCGCCTCCGAAGCTCGCGCCGTTAACCGCAGCGGCGCTGCCGGAAATTGTCGACGGTGGTACTACTTGGACGATCCGGGTGAAGCCCGGCATCTTCTTCACCGACGATCCGGTGTTTCACGGCAAGCCACGCGAGCTCGTCGCCGACGATTATGTTTACTCTTTGAAACGGGTGCTGGACCCTAACCTCCGCCGGGGCGGTGCACCGATCGCCACCGACCTCATCGTAGATGCGCGCCGCGTGGTCGACGCCGCCCGAGCGAACGGCAAGTTCGACTATGACCAGTCCATCGACGGGTTGCGCGCACTGGACCGCTACACGCTCCAACTCCGTTTGAAGGAGCCGAACTACCCTATCATCCGAGACTACCTCACCAATGCTGCCGTCGCCCGCGAGGTGGTCGAGGCCGCGGGCGGGGACATTCGCACCCGAGCAGTGGGCACTGGCCCGTACCGATTGCGGGAGTGGAAGCGCGGCTCGCGCGTTGTGCTGGAAGCCAATCCCGGTTACCGGCCGCTGCGCTTTCCAGAGAGCTCCGATCCGGCGAACGCGGCGCTGGTACGCAGCATGCAGGGCAAGACACTGCCGCAGGTAGGCGTGGTCGCGATCAACTTCATCGAAGAACATGTTACGCGCTTGCTCGAATTCGACCGCGGACGTCTCGACTACGTTGTGCTGAGAGGAGAGGTGGCGAACCGCCTACTCACGAACGGCAAACTGAAGCCGGAATATGTTGCCCGCGGCATAACACACCAGGTCTTCCCCGAGCCTTTCCTGTTCGCGTTCTATATCAACGTCGCCGATCCGGTTGTAGGCGGCATGAGCAACGAGCGCGTCGCGCTGCGCCGGGCAATTGGACTGGCGCTCGACCGTGAGAATCTGGTCGACGTGGTCTACGCCGGCCAAGCGATGGCCGCGAACCAATTGGTGCCTCCAGGCGTGGCGGGCCACGACCCGACGCTGCCTGCGAAGCCGGATTACGATCCCGCAGCAGCCAAGAGTCTGCTCGACCGAAGCGGTTATGGGAATGTGGACGCTGAGGGCTACCGCAAAGGCCCCGACGGCAAAGCCTTGACCATCACCCTCTCCGTGCAGTCAGGCGGTATCGCGCCCGAGATCCAGACGTTGTGGAAAAAAAACATGAACGCCATCGGGCTACGGACGGAGTTTCGAGTGACGCCGTTCCAGGACCTCATCAAGGAAACGGACGCTGGCAAGTTCCAGATTTACGCGGGCGGCTTTGGAGGTAGCCCATCGGGCTACGCCGAGCTGATTCAGCTCTACAGCCAGGAGCCGCCAACGGTGAACGGTTCCCGATTCAGATCGGCCGAGTACGATCGCGCCATGGAGCAGTTCCTGCGCAGTGCCACGGATGCCGAACAGATCGCGGCCGCGAGGAAAATGTCGGAACTGGCACGGATTTACGTGCCCATGCTCCCCACCGTGTTCCGCCTAGAGAACGATTTCGTGCAACCGTGGTTACTGGGCTTCCGCCCGCAGGTGTTTAGCACTTACTGGAAGTACTTGGACATTGATCTCGCGCAACGTGAACAAGCGGGAGTGCGATAGCTTTAGAGCACGAAGGTCTACGTCCGGCTTTGGCCGATAGCGCCAGTTGACGGGCCTCGGCCGAATGGCCGCAATCGCGGGCGTTGCTGGCGTTGGCGGCGCCGCGTTCAACGGAGCGAACTGGTCGATCTCGGCCGGTCGTGCACAACTGGGATCGCAGTCTGCTCGCGGCTTCAAGTCTTGTGACGAAACGCGGGGACACGGCCAAGGCAAGACGTTCTAAGCGACAACTATCTTGACAACGCCCGCTTCTTCGGGGATCAATTCAAGATGAGCACACGTCAAACGAGGCTCGCGATCAAGCGTACGGTCTTGCCCGCAATTTTCTCACGCGCAGGGGCGTAAGATCATCGTCAACAACTGGTTATTGCGGGCACGCAATGAGGTAATGCACTGAAACCTTTCAACTGTGGCCCTAATTTCGAGTCAGGCGCCTTCGACCACTCGGCCATCTCTCCATTTTGGCGAATTATAACGCGTCAAGGAGTGCCCTTAATGAAATTGGCGAGTGTCGCAATTGGTTCCAAAGTCGGTTCCAAAGTCTGGGGATAACATACGGGAAAGCGTCACAGCTGTTAACCCGAGAGTTGTGACCCTAGCTGGAACAATTTCGCCGACGGTTGGACGCACTCGCATCTGTCAATCCGCTTGATGCTGGATCTTGCATGTAGTGCCGAGCACCGGGCCGAAGCCCCCCTCGCGCGTAGTATTGAGTACGACGCCTGCATGTCACGCACGCAGTTCTGAGTACTTCGTGCTAAGTACTTCGGGTCTAGGCCGGGGTGCGCTCGCCCCGGAGAAACAGGCTGGATGCGCCTCTCGGGTGGCGCCCCGCTGACAAGGGGTACCCTGGACAAACCTTCAGCTCGAACGATTAAAATTCCCATCCTTGGCCCTTCGGCGCCCCGGGCTAAGCCCTTGGGACGTGTCCCGTTATGACCGAGATCTCTGCTGACGCAAAGCGCAACCGTGCGAACTGGACGAGGGCCAATGCTGATTTCACGGACGCGAGGGCGAGCCGCGCCTGGGCGGCCGAGGAAATCACCTGGGGTGTCTTCGATGTACCCGAAGCATCGCTCAATACCCTTGGCGAGGTAGACGGCCTTGATGTCGTCGAGCTCGGCTGCGGCACGGCCTACGTCTCTGCCTGGCTCGCGCGACGCGGTGCGCGTCCCGTTGGTGTCGACGTGACTCCAGCGCAGCTCGCCACCGCTCGCCGCTGCCAGCGCGAGTTCGGTATCGACTTTCCGCTTGTTGAGGCCAGTGCCGAGGACGTCCCGCTCCCGTCTGAGAGCTTCGACCTCGCTGTCTCCGAGTACGGCGCGAGCATCTGGTGCGATCCGAACCTGTGGATACCGGAGGCCCACCGCCTGCTGCGCCCTGGCGGCCGGCTGTGGTTCCTGCGTAACAGCACGCTGTCGATCCTTTGTGCGCCCGACGAAGGCCCGCCGGTCGAAACTCTCCACCGACCGCAGCGCGGGCTCGGGCGCCTCGTGTGGCCCGGCGAGGTTGGCGTGGAATGGCAGCTACCGCATGGCGAGCTGTTCCGCCTCCTCCGCCGCACGGGTTTCGATGTCGTCGACCTCGTGGAGCTCTACCCGCCCGACGATGCGGTCGACCATGCCTACTACCAGACGGCCTCCGTCGACTGGGCCCGTAACTGGGCGAGCGAGGAGATCTGGGTCGCTGAGAAGAAACGGTGACAGCGGCACGTTCGCCTCGAGGCCGCCGACCACGCACAATTGACCGGGCATTATGGAGCTTGTCGGATGCAGACACCAAGAGGACCGAGCGGTCCTCGGTCGCAAGCCGCGCGAGGTAATCCTTCTTGCGTTGAAGCCATAGCGGCTTGGGATGAGTGTCAGCGTCGGTACAGTGGTCGACGATTCGCCCCACCTCGTCGCCGAAGCTCCAAACGGTTGCGCGGGCCGCCTCGGTAGTGCCTCGGCCGTTCTCCGCCAACGGCGGCCGGCGTCTCTTGTCAGCGAAGAAATGTCCAGAAGGCGAAAACGAGGATGCCGACATTGAGATAGCCGGTCGCCGCCATACCGAACGCCCGGTAGAGAGGATGGATGCGGTATCCAATCCAGAATGCAATTCGCGCAACGATAAACACGATCGTTGCTGCCGAAATCATCCCCATTTGCGGGGCCGTGAGATTGACGCTGAGCGCGAGCGTGCCGACCAAAAATAGCACGGTTTGCTCCAACGTGTTGTCCACGAAGCGACCATTGATCTGGGTAGCGAGGTTCTCCTTGTTCAATGTTGGATCAATGGCCTCGCTGAGAAAGCGATTGTTACCCACGATCACGACGCCAACAAGCAGGGGAAGGATTGCGAAGGCGTTCATCTGTAGTGCATAGGCTAGACGACTGCTGACGTCGATCAAGCCGGCGTTGATCGGCCAAAACTGCGAGATAGCCGCAACGGATGCGATCATGACCAGGACGCCGCTGGCCGCACCAATACCTACGACCTTCTGCTCTTTCGTCATGACTTAAATCCTTCCTCAGGGTGGTGGCCCGGCAGAAAGGGGGTCCCTCCAGGTCTACCGGCGATTCGGCGCAAGCAGGTTGGAGGATCATGTCCCACCCGGCGTGGAACAGATCGCCCCAAGAGCGGAGGAGACCGCCGAATTCGGACTGCGACCGATCGAAGCGTAGCAGGTGTCGCGTGCATGCTTTACCCGATCATTGTCTTCCCTGACTAGGGGGGCAGCGGCTTGCCGCGCGTCTCGGGCACGAACGGCGCCACCACCAGGCCGAGCAGGTAGATCGACCCGAGGTAGATCGCCACCATCGACACGCCGTTCAGCGCGTGGATCAACACGCCGGCAAAGATCGGCCCGAGGAAGGCGACGAAGCGCGAGGCGTTGAACACGAACGCTGAGGCAGTCGCGCGCACGTTGGTGGCGAAGAGCTCGGGCAGGTAGATCGCGAACCAGGCGAAGCCCCCCAAGGTGAAGAAGCCGTTCACCAAGGTCGCGATCAGCACGACTGGAACCGTGTGGCTCCAAAGGTACACCGCCGGCGTCATTAACAAGCTGCCGACAAAAAGGAACCCGAGGTAGGGCCGCCGCCCCATTGCGTCGGCGAGGAAGCCCGAGGCAAGGTAGCCAACGATGGCACCGACGTTGTACACGATGCCCGCGACGCTGCCCCAGTAGGCGGCGTCCAGCCCCGCCTGCTTGGCGATCCCGCCGACGTAGCCCGGGATCCAGGTCGCGACGCCCCACCAGCCGAGCGTCGTGGCGAGCGACATGAGCAGCCCGAGCACCACGCGGCGCCGGCCTTCGGCGTCCCCGAACAGCTGCGCGAGGGTGAACGGGCGCTTGTCCTTGCCCTCCTTGACGCTCGCTGCCTCGGTCACGCCCCAGCGTTTCGCCTTCAGCGTCTCGACCCAGCGCGCCGACTCGTCGATGCTGCGCCGGATATAGAAGACCAGCACCGCAGGGAAAATGCCGAGGCCAAACATCCAGCGCCAAGCGTCCGGCCCCATCGGGCGCAGCACGTACCACATGCCCGCAGCGAGAAGGGCGCCGAACCCGAAGCCCGATTGCAAGATCCCCGCGCCTTTGGGGCGTGCCTCATTCGGCCATGCCTCCGCGAGCAGCGTGTTGCCGGTGCTCCACTCGCTGCCCATGAACAGGCCGGTGAGGAAGCGCAGGGCGATCAGCATGGTGATGCTGGTGCTGAACGCGGTGAGGCCAGTGAACGCGGCGTAGCCGAGAATGGAGATCAGCATCATGCGCTTGCGGCCGATGTAGTCGGCGGCGATGCCGCCGATCATTCCGCCCGCAGCCCAGCCGAGAAGCGTCAGGCCGATCGCGAGACCGGCGAACTCGGGCAGGCGCGAATGCTCCTCCGCCGGGAGCAGC
This sequence comes from uncultured beta proteobacterium, assembly GCA_963711235.1. GTDB lineage: Bacteria > Pseudomonadota > Gammaproteobacteria > Burkholderiales > Casimicrobiaceae > PALSA-1003. Next base: position 91,216 of record CAVQDI010000005.1, read on the forward strand.
GCCAGCAGCGCAGGGCCGAGCACGCTGATGAGCGCGTAGGTCTCGTAGCCGTCGAAAATCCAGCCGAGAAAGCTGGCAGTGAGGATCTTCCAGTGTCCCGGGGTGAGCCGGGAGTGCCACGATCCGGGGTCCGTGCTAGCTGCTTGCGTCATGGTTCTCCCCCTATCCGCGATATCGCCGTTGTTACGCGTGGGCCGGACCTGCTAATACGACGCCCGAGCGCGAGGTGTCCGAAACGTTATTCGAAGCAGCAGGTACAAAGTGCGGAGACTCAGTACCAGGTTATGCCGATCAATACCTCGCGCTGAGGACAGCTTTTCTACTCCGGCAACCTTGCCTTGCGCCACGCCGGAACAAACTTCTTCTCAAAATATTCCTTGTACGCAGCGGGCGCCAGTCGTCGGTGGTCTCGCGTCAAGCGCCCCTCCCCTGACTGCTGCCCTCAATCGCATCATAGGAGACATCTGTCATACCCACAACTGAGGGATTTTGGGTTCGTCACATCGGGCCGCTTATATCGCTTAAAGCGTCATTCGAAGTTCAGAGTCAGAGCGCTTCGCATACGTCAGAATAGTCAGCATGCGGTGCCAGGTGACGCTTGCTCCGTTCGGTAATTTGAGCGTACCTTTGCAAGGCAGAGAAGAGGTAGCGGCCCGAATGTCACTGGAAGGGGAGGGCCCCATGTACCGACGCGTAGCGCGCACTGCAATCCTATCGCTGGCACCGCTTGTCCTGTTCGCGAGTTGCGTAGCCAACGCCGCGGACCCAGCGAAGACCCTGCGCATCGCACTACCGAGCGCGGAAACCGGTTTTGACCCCGCGATGGCGAGCGAAGTCTACTCGGGGGCAGTAATCGCGGCGATCATGGAGCCGCTGCTCAATTTCGATTATCTTGCACGACCTATCAGAGTCATTCCGCTCACGGCATCGGCACTCCCGGAAATCACCGACAACGGCAGGACGTACACCTTCCGGATCAAACCGGGAATCGTCTTTGCCGACGATCCCGCGTTCAACGGGAAGCGGCGGGAGCTTACGGCCGATGATTACGTCTATGCGATAAAGCGTCTCGTTGATCCGGTGAATCGGTCGCCTAACGCGTTCTACGTCGCCGGGAAGATCGTCGGTCTCGACGAGGCCGCAGCAGCTGCGTCTAAGCCGAATGCGAAATTCGACTATGGCGCAAAGATTGCTGGCCTCGAGGCGATCGATCGGCATACGCTGCGCATCCGTCTCAAGAGCACCGACTATACGTTTTCAGAAGTCATGGCGTTGCCGGCACTCAGCGCGGTTGCGCACGAGGTAGTCGAAGCCTACCCCGGCAACGTGCAAGCGCATCCGGTTGGAACGGGGCCATACGTCTTGAAATCGTGGGTGCCGGCCTCGAAGATCACGTTGGAGGCAAGCCCTACATTTCGCGAAGTCGTTTGGGATTTCGCGCCTGGTGACGACCCGGGTGACAAGGCAATTGTCGCGGCGATGCGAGGCAAAAAAATCCCGCAGGCAACCACGGTCGTAATCAGCGTCATGGAGGAGGACCAATCACGTTGGCTCGCCTTCCAAAGCGGTGAGCTCGACATTCTCACTTTGCCCCCCGCCTTCGCACCGATGGCGCTGCAGGGCGACAACCTCGCCACTGATCTTGTAAAAAGGGGGGTCCACCTGTCGCGCATTCTCATCCCGCAGGTTATCTACACCGCGTTCAATATGCGCGATCCGATCGTCGGGGGGCTCGAAAGAGAGAGAGTCGCATTGCGCCGGGCCATCGTGATGGCGTACAGCAGTGAGGCTGAGATCAAGATCATCCGCAAGGGCCAGGCCGAGCTGCTGCAGATGCCCATTCCGCCAGGCGTCGCCGGCTACTCCCCCAGCTATCGGAGTAGCATCGGTTACGATCCAGCGGCGGCGAACAAGCTTCTTGATCAGACGGGCTACCGCAAGGGCAGTGACGGCTACAGGACATCGCCAGACGGCAAGCCGCTACTGGTGCGGTATTCGAGCCAGACCGATGCGACCGCACGCGACTACGAGGAATTGTGGAAACAGGCCTTTGACTCCATCGGCATTCGCCTGGTGATCGACAAGGGCAAATTCAGCGAGCAGATCAAGGCCGCCCTCAGTTGCCAGTATCAAATGTGGAACTACGGCTGGTTCGCCGACTACCCGGATGGCGACAATTTCATGCAGATGCTCTACGGCCCGAACGTGAGCCAGAGCAACGCCGCCTGCTATTCGTCACCGAAATACGATGCGCTGTACAGGCAGTCACAGCTGATGCCTGATTCGCCGGAGCGTACTCGTCTATTTGAGCGAATGACCCGACAATTCGAGGCCGATACGCCGTGGCGGCTTAGGGTCGCGCCCTACCGAAATGTGCTCACGCAACCTCGCGTAATCGGATATAAGGCGCACCCGGTTATGTACGACGAGTGGATCTATGTCGATGTCGAGGCCAATGTGCGCTGATGGGCGTTGAAGATTGTTGATGGGGACAAGTACGACGTACTTGGCTCGAGCGCCTCGCAGCGTGCGGCAGTCATGCTCCTGTCAGCGGAAAAGGATTAGCTTGGCGGATTTCAACGGCACCGTTCACCGTGACGCGGAGTCTTTCGTTCTGCACGACAAGGTTATTCAGTTTCAGCGCGCGCGCGACGATTGCGTAGGGGGCTGTCTTTTCCGGCGCCGTCAGGGCCCGAACCCCTTCGAGGATGTCGAAGCCGCCTTCGTTGACAGCCCGGCGTGTCCGGCAAGTTCGACGGCATGCCGACGACAAGGCCCTGGGTATACGCAGCCGTTGGTGACTGGCCCGATACGGTGAAATGGTGTCCAGGAAACGTCAGACGAGGGCGTGAATCGTCACGCTAATACAAAGCCCCGGACGGCACGGGGGAGAGCCGCCCGGGGCTAGGGTCCGGTCGAGGAGGAGAAAAGGACCGGATGCGAGGTCTGCAGCAAGGCTTGTGCCAGCGGCCAGGCCTAGAGGTTCCGCTGGCGCCTGCGAGTGCCCCAACGCCGCGAAGTACCGAGTACAGCGAGTTACGGTCTTAATAAGGGGGCGCTGAAGGCCCTGTTCTCAGGTCTTCGGCACTGGGCAACCAGGCACTTTGAACGCCGCGCAATCTTTCGCCGGCGGTCTGCAACCAATCGGGCGGCAAAACGAGACTGGCAGCAAGCAACTAACGAACTTAAAACTCCATACCTCGTTTTCCCCTGCAAGTGGGTCCGAATTCGGTCTCCAGGTTCCATCTGTCGCAGCCGAGGCCTTTGAACTAGGCGGCCTTACGCGACCCGAGGACACCTTAGCGAGCCGCCCAATCTGGCACGTTCAGTGCATGTCGTCGCATCGCCGAGCGGATCACCCCGCCCGGATCACGCGTATTCATAGAGGAGGTGAGGCATGTACTGGATGCTGCTGCCGCCGAGTGCCAACGCAGGACGGCACATCGAGGACGATTTACTGCCGCAGAGCGGCAATTGGAGCGACCTGTTTCTCGCCGGGTGGGACAAAGTCTTGCAGCTGCTTGCCCCAAAGCAGCACTAGGTCCAGCCGGCAGAACCCTCAGGTGCCTGCCGGACGACCCTCGAGGCTGCCGGCACGGGCGACGGGCGCCATTCCACGTATCCAACCCTCACGACCCGGGAGCGAGGCTCAATCCATCGGAGCTTGAGGCCTGGAGCCGTGGACAGACTACCGGCGGCTAAGTACCGGGCCACCGCGGGGCGATCGATGTGGCCGCCTTCACTGATGCATTTGAGCGACAACCCACATTCCCGTCGGAGACGGCGCCGATTCAAGACAGGCTCCGTGCGCTCCAACGCTCTTAGAAAGTCTGGTTCGCATTCTCTCGGTTAGCATTGGCCCGCGAGCGTTGGGCAACGGCTTTCATGATTGCGCAGACAGATGGCTTGCTCGTAGTGACAATCGACCTCACGTCCTTCGTTATCGGTCTTTCTCGGGACCGAAAACGTCGACACCTTCCGACTCGAGTGTCGTTGCGACACCTAGCTCAAGAGCGCGCTGCCCATACACCCATTCGATGGAGTCGCATGACGTTTCCATGATTATTTGATAGATCCGATCCGCATCTGCGGGAATTACGAAGCGTAGATATCTTCTTATCTCAGGTCTATCCATCGATTGATCGCACCGTCTAACCTTATCCCCGACTAATGCGGCTTGATGAAACCCGATCCGCGCGCGAGATCCCACCAGCATCCGTTCAGCACCTCCCAAAAAAATTATCGCGCATGCGGACGCGCATTCATAGCGCGCGACGGTTCGAAGCCCTTGATATCGCACCTCTCGGCCGAGTGAAATTCCATCGAAAAGGCTTCCGCCTGGCGACTCTAGCAGCATCGTCAACGGCTTGCTGCAGCCAATAGCAACGGCTTTCTCGACTACGTCATCAAACTTGTAACCTGCGTCTCGGGACACGAAGCCTTGAAGTGCGACAACACAATCTCCTGACACGGAGCGGCGCACAACGAAGCGCCCGCCATCGTACGCAATGACTTCCTCGGGTGGGGATAGATTCACGAGCCGTTCTCGGGCGTGTCGCTTCGTTTCCAACGATCCGCTGTCCGCGCCAGGGTTCGCAAGGACCTTGCCGTACCAGTACCGGGCGCTTTGCAGATCGAGAGGAAGTCCGGTCCCCTTTTCGTACAGCACCGCGACGTTGTACTGCGCTTGCTCATCTCCCCGTTCAGCGGCTTTCATGTACCAGCGGGCAGCTTCTGCATAGTCTTGGGCAACGCCCAATCCGTACTCGAACAGAACCCCGAGGTTGAACTGCGCAACCACGTGCCCCTGTTCGGCGAGAGGCGAGAATAACCGGTATGCGGTTTCGTACTCGCCGCGCTGGTATGCAGCCCCGCCGTCCTCAAGCGGGCCGGCGATTACAACACGCGCAAACAGAATCGCTGCCGCAAGCAGCGCGCTCAATGCCGCAAGGCCCAAAGAGTTGGAGCGGTGTGACGCGTACATTCAGATCCCTTGGCGGATCGACTCCCAATCGTCCCCAATTGCCATTGGATGCAGGAGAGAAGTCCATTGTCAATCCGCTCGGCGAAGTTAACCCCTCGCCGTTCGCAATTCTGACCGGATTGGAATCACTTAGACGCTTAAAACTCGCCGCGGAGTGCGGTGAAGAAGACGGAATCAATCGCGTCCATCGAAAGGGCCGCTTTCCGGCATATTGGCCAAAGACCGCTTGGCGATCTCGTGCCCGATTCGCAGGTGATAACGCACTGGCACAGGTTTTCAGCCCCCGCGGTCGAAGGCGCTTGAGCTTGCCGTTCCCTTCCTCGATCCGCTGCCGCCGCAGCTCGGAATGCCCCATTCCGCCGTATTTCTTGCGCCGGTTGTAGAAAGTCGCATCGGAAATGCCCATCTCCGGACATTCCTCCTCGACCGGGGTCCACACATCCTCCTGCTTCAGCGCGAAGGCGATCTGCTCTTCTGTGAACTTGCTCCTCTTCAGCGGCACACCCTCCGTTAAGGTATTCCCGGGTAAGGGCCAATTCCTCGAGGATACCGGCGAGCGCGGTTTGAATCGTGGCTTGGTTATTCATGGTGGTAGCCCCTTTTCAGTTTTGGGGTGGTGGACGGTGATGAGCACGATACCCATCGATCGCAAAAGTCGGCTCGTGCACGGCGGCCATACGCGAGCGTGTCGCCAACCCATTATGGTCGGCGTCACGCTCTCGAAATGCCTCGCATCAGCGGAGCCCTACATCATGTGCTGGTCCTTCATGTTCTCGACGGGAAACAGGTCGACCGAGATGAGCACCACGGCAGTGTTACCGGTGTTCTGCCACCAGTGCGCTGTGCCCTTTTTCTCTGAAGCTACGTCGCCGGCCTTGTGCACGATCGGCACGGCGCAGTTGCTGGCGTACTCGACCACTTCTCCGGAGACGATGTAGATCATCGCCGGCCGGTTGTCGTGGCTATGCCATGGGACGATGCCGCCCGGCTGGATATCGAGCTGCCGCAGCCGGAACAGCCGGCCATTCACTGCCGCGGGCTCCATCGAGAGGTCGGTGGTCGCGCGCACTACGTCGGTCACTCCCTTGGCCGCTGCGGTGCTGGGCTTCTGCCCCTGGCCGTCGGCGACCTTCTTGTCAGCGGGGCACTCGCCCGCGCTCGCCACCGTCGCGGCGATCGAAAGCGCGCCCGCGACGGCTCCCGCCAATACCATGCGCCGCCAATTCGTTTGGTCTTGCTTGCTATCGATACCCATGATGTCTATCTCCTCTTGATTGATGTCTCCGAGGCCGGAAAGGCCGCCGGATGCCGATTCGTCGGGACGATCAGTGATTGCTTACAGCGAGTAAAGCGATTCGGACTCAAGATGCAGATCGCGCATCGGGTCGGGCTACGGGGGTGAGGACGTCTTTATGAGACCGACGGCGTGGCCTCTCTGCTCGTACGCGGGCCCGAACGTTAGAAACAAATGTAGCTTGCGTGAGATTTATGTGATAACTCGCTGCCAGAATGTAACCACAGTCTGTCGGGCGAGGCTTCCTTCGGTACGCGGGAGATGGCAACGAGAGACCTGATGCACTCATTTGCGTCTCCATCGCTGCAACCACCCAATGAGATAACCGCGCAGTTGGCCGCGACGCAGTTCGTCGCCGCGACCACGAAATGCTTACATTACGGCCCAGGCGCGGATGGCTGTAAGTTTGGCGGCAACCGCATGACTAATGCAGCAACGGGGCGCACGGAAACATCAGTCACGGCAAACACCCGATCGCGTCGCGCGTCCGATTGGGAGAAGTTCCGCCGAATCAGCCGTGTGCCCCGACCCTATCCGACTCGACATTGCGGGAGTCATGATGTTCAAAGGCAAGACAGCATTGGTCACCGGATCGACCAGCGGCATCGGCCTCGGCATCGCCAGGGCGCTGGCGCGGGAAGGCGCAGATGTCATCCTCAACGGATTTGGCGACGCCAAGGAGATCGAAACCCTGCGCTCGGGCCTCGCCGCCGACCATGGCGTCAAGGTCCGCTACGACGGCGCTGACCTATCAAAACAAGATCAGATAGAAGCGATGATGGCGAAGGCGCTCGAAGAATTCGGTGCCATCGACATTCTCGTCAACAACGCTGGCATTCAGTTTGTCGCTCCGATCGACGAGTTCCCGGTCGACAAGTGGAATGCGATCATCGCCATCAATCTGACCGCATCGTTCCACACCATCCGCCTCGCGCTGCCGGCGATGAAGACGAAAAAGTGGGGCCGTATCATCAACATCGCTTCCGCGCACGCGTTGGTCGCAAGCCCCTTCAAGTCCGCGTACGTTGCCGCCAAGCACGGCGTTGCGGGCTTGACCAAGACGGTCGCGCTGGAAGTGGCCGAAATTGGGATCACGATGAATGCCATCTGCCCTGGCTACGTGTGGACACCGTTGGTGCAGAAGCAGATCCCCGACACGGCGAAGGCGCGCGGTATCACCGAAGAGCAGGTGATCACCGACGTGCTGCTCCACGCTCAGCCGACGAAGAAGTTCGTCCAGATAGATGAGGTCGCGGCCTTCGCCGCGTTTCTCGCCAGCGACGCCGCGGCCTCGATCACCGGAACGATCCTGCCGATCGAAGGCGGCTGGACCGCGCAGTAATACAACGGAACCGGGACAAGGAGATCGATATGGCCAGACCACGAAAAAAGACCCCGGCTCGGGTCAAGGGCGCAGCGTCGGCCGGCCGGCCGGCGTTCCCCGGCCAGGTCGTGCTGGTGCTGCAGGGCGGCGGCGCGCTCGGTGCGTACCAGGTCGGCGTGTACGAGGCGATGCACGAAGCCGGGGTCGAGCCCGATTGGGTGATCGGCACATCGATCGGAGCGATCAACGCAGCCTTGATCGCCGGCAATGCGCCGCAGAATCGGATGCCTCGCATCAGGGAATTCTGGGCGCGGCTCGAGCAGAGATCCGGACCGGACATCTTCAGCGTGTTCACCGGACTGTCCAATGTGTCCGTGAACCTCGCCACCGTGTTGAACGGAATTCCGGCCTTTTTCGCGCCCAATCCGATCGCCTGGCTGAGCTCGCATACGCCGCTCGGCGTAGACAAAGCGGCCTACTACACGGTCGCACCGCTCAAGGATACCCTCGCCGACTTGATCGATCTCGACCATCTCGACGCCCGCAAGGTTCGCTTGACGGTCGGCGCCGTCAACGTCCGCACGGGAGAAATTCGCTACTTCGACAGTCGCGACGAAGCCGTTTGCATCGACCACGTACTCGCCTCCGGCGCACTGCCGCCGGCGTTCCCCGCCGTGTGCATCGACGGCGACCCGTATTGGGACGGCGGCATCTATTCGAACACGCCGATCGAGGCTGTGCTTGACGACAAGCCGCGCCAGGATTCCGTGATCTTCGCGGTACAGATGTGGAATCCGGAAGGGCCCAGTCCCACGTCGCTCTGGCAGGTGATGGGCCGGCAGAAGGACATCCAGTACGCGAGCCGCGCCAAGAGCCACATCGCGCGCCAGAAGCAGATCCATCATCTGCGGCACATAATCCGCGAGATCGCGAAGCACGTTCCGGAAAAAACCCGCGATTCGGCCGTGGTCAAGGAGCTGGCGTCTTGGGGCTGCAATACGACGATGCACGTCGCGCGCCTGATCGCGCCGAAGATCGATGGCGAGGACCATACGAAGGACATCGATTTCACGCCCGGCAGGAATTCGCGCGCGCTGGCAGGCGGGCTACGCCGATACCAGGGCGATGCTGAAACGCGCCCCGTGGAACCGGCCAGTCGATCCGGTCGACGGCGTCGTGATCCACGATCCTGTCGATAGGCCGACCATGCCGATCGCGCGCGGCGTCGACGGCTTCGCCGGACGGACGAAGTGAGCGCGAGTGCCGCGCATGGAAATCGCGTTGTCGAGCCTCGCGTTCCTGGTCGCCGCGCTATGCGCCGGCACGATGGGCTTTGCCATCCAGCGCGGGGCGACGTGCACGGTCGCCGCGGTCGACGAAGTCGTGAGCAAGCGGCGTTTCAATCGCCTGACCGCCATCGTCGAGGCGTCGATCTGGGTCGCCGGCGGGCTTGCGCTCGCCGAGATATTCCACCGCTTGGGGCAAACGCCTTCGGGTTACCCGCTGAGCTATTTGACGGTGCTTGGAGGCGTATTCCTCGGCCTCGGCGCGTACATCAATCGAGCTTGCGTGTTCGGCGCGATCGCGCGCTTTGGTTCGGGCGAGTGGGCCTACATCGCCACGCCGCTCGGAATTTACGTGGGCTGCCTGATTGTCGCATACGGATTCTCGCCCCCCGCGCGTGCAAAGTTGGCTTACAGCTCGCCCGTGCTGGCGGTCGCGTTGTGGCTTGCTTTGCCGTTCCTCGCTTTACTGCTTTGGCGGCTCGTCCGGCCATTGTATGCACTGTTATCCGTGGGGTCCGACGAACCCGTCATTGCCCGCCTTCGCAGCGGATTTGCGACCCGTGTGTGGACGCCGCACGCCGCGACCACCGTGATCGGGATCACGTTTTTCTTCATGTTCCTGCTGGTCGGGGCCTGGGACTACACCGCTGTGCTGGCCGACCTCGCCCGCGGAATGTCATACAGCCTCGTGCCCAAGATACTGCTGCTGGTTGCGCTGTTTTCCGGATCCGTACTGGGCGGCTATACCGCGGGCCGCATCCGCAGCACCCGCGTTTCGCCGAAACAGGTGCTGAAATGCTTCGCGGGCGGGGTCCTGATGGGATGGGGCGGCTTGCTCGTCCCCGGGCAGAACGACGGATTGATACTGATCGGAATGCCACTGCTGTGGCCGTATGCATGGGTAGCGTTTCTGATGATGTGCCTCGCGATCGGTGGGGCATTGGCCATCGAACGGACTGCAAGCGGGCCGGCCGCGCAGGAAATCACGCCTTAGTTTCGGGTAAGGAAGTTTGCCCGGCGCGCTTCGACCGAACCGCTCAATTTTCTCGCTTCAGCTGGGCGTCCAGAAACGTCAAGTCGCTTGCCCTAGCATGTAGAGCTGCCACAGGTCCTTGTGGCTCATATGGAGCATCGGATGGATCGCAAGCATTCCGGTCTTGCCCATGTTCCGTTCCAGATAGCGAAGCTCGGTAAACTTGGCCCGTGTTTCTTCGTCGACTGGGATGTCGAATCCGTTCTCGCGCATCATCATGATGCCTTTGGCGCGAAGTGCGAGTTCCGTGTAGAGCCTGAGGTAGCAGAGCAGATCCGCGACGATTGGGCCCCTGAACCTCTGCTTCAGCGATTCTAGGTACTTGCCGGCCGGCGAATCCGAGAACCCCCCTGAGCTGATCGATTCCAGCATTTGCGAGTCCGCGTCGAAACCCTGACCGAGCCAATCAGCCACTGCTCGTTCGCTACGTTGGAACACCCAGAAGAGCATTGGCGGCAGCACCACGATGACAGCGAGCGTCGATAGCCTCGGGGACAGGAACATGTGGTTGAACGCCGAATGCAGGGCCACGGCGAGGGCGAAACCCGGCAGGAACGCGACGAGGGTCGCCCGCTGCTTCCGTTCTCGCATCGCGAGACCCATCATCGCGAAGATCGCGGTGGTGCCGCCATGCATGATCGCGGTGCCAAAACCGCGCACGATCCAGATGCCTAGGCCCGCATCGGGAATGAGATGCTGGTAGTAGACGTTTTCGACGATGGCAAATCCAGTGCCTACGGCAAAGCCGAAGATCGCGGCATCTACCAGGAAGCCGATGCGATGGGCGCGTATCAGGACGACGATGACCAGCGCCTTGCCGAGTTCTTCCACGAATGGACTGACATAGCGACTGTAAGCGGTTTCATCGATTCCCGCGATGCCGATCAGATAGCCGTTCACAAAATAGCAGACGCCAGCCACGAGCAGGCCGCACGCGACGACCGCAATAACCGCGCGCATTGACACAAGCTTGTAGCTATCCAGGTACAGCAACACGGCGAGGAAACACATCACCGGTCCCACGCCCACCATCGCGTGGGAGACGACGTCAGCCGGCATGACGTGCCGTGGGTGCGACTACATGATCTTCAGCGAGATCATCCACTCGGTGCCTACGCGGTGGCTACCCTGGTAACCGGCTGCGCCGCCAAATGAGAGGGTCATGTCGTACCAATGCAGGACCGTGAACCGCAAATCGGCTTGCGCGCCCAGGCTGTAGTAATCCTTCCGCTGCGAGGCGTTTGCGGGCTCCGTCCATAGTCCTGCGACGAAGACCGAAGGGCGGAGCCAGGTCAGATAGAGGGCCGGGGTTCCCGCCGATTCGAAGACGAGAGGCGGCGAATCGAATTCCACGAGCTCCTTCACGAAATTGAGCCCACTGATCTCGTTGAGCCCGAATCCCGGCAGCGAATAGTACTCGCGATAGCGCTTGATCGGTCCGTCGTCGACATAATTATTGCCAAATCCGCCGAAATAGAAATTCGCAACGGTTTGGTTGTGGCTGCCATCGGCGGTACCGGCCGCGGTCCGCAGCCACAACGCTGAGTTTGGCAGCGGCAGCGCCGTGCCGACATCGAACGTGCCGAGAAGCTGCGGGGTGATCTCTCCGTTTACGCTGTTCCCAAAGTAGATAAGGCTCCACGTCAGGCCCTTCTCGGCGTCGACCGCGCCGATCGATTGCCTCAAATCCGTATAGCGGAGCCCGACCTCGCTGGTGACCAGGCGGGTGAACGACGTCGTGACGTTCTGGGCATTGGGTAGGGTGTCGATCTGGTCGTAGTAGGCGATATCGAAGATGGCTTCCAGCTTCCGCGGCTCGTCGTAGATCAGCAGCCAATCGTACCCGAGTTCGGCGGCGTAGCCCTTGCGGCTGCGCTTCGTGGGGCCGAAAATATCGTAAAAATCCGAACGATTCCACGACAGGGCAGCCTTCCAGCCAATGTAACTACCAGCGAAACTGACATGGGTACGCTCGTCGCTGGGAAAATGATTGGTCGGTGTGGATGCCACGGTAATGCCCAACGTCGCCAACCGGAGCGGGTCTTCGATGTTGAAGTGATAACCGACCCCGACGAAGTTCTTGTAGCCCTGCAGCACCGGGTACGCGTTGGCGAGCGAGAGGCTCTCCAGCGGGATGTACGGGCCCTTGCCGATGACCATCTTGTCGTAGTCGACCGTGCTCGGAGCCGGCACCTGCCACGTCTTGACCACGGGGTATTTGGCGGCGACCTCGGCGCCCAGGAAGGTTATCGCGCTCACGTCCTCGATCGGACGCGGGTCGATCGTCGCCGGAACGAAACCATCGGCCGTGTAGGTCAACACCAGCAGCCGCCCGTCGGCGAGCGGCACCGGACGGAAAAAGCCGATTTCCGCGTTGGAGACAGCCTCAACCGCGCCCGTCGCAACCTCGTAACGAAAGATGTTGGACACGCCGGTGTAGTAACTGCTGCCGTACAGGTAGCGCCCATCCCTGGAAAAAACGAAACTCTCCGGGACGGATTGCCCGAACCGAAACTCGCTTAGCGGTTTCACGTCTCCCTTGAGGAGCTTTTCGATCTCCCACACGCGCAGGAACTGGTCGCCATTGACCTCGCTCATTGACGCCGAGAGCAGCCGCCCGTCGGGCGAAATGTCGAGGTCCGTGGGCACAAATTCGTACGGAAACTCGTGCACGTTCTGCCACTCGGTGTATGGGTATGGAATGCGCACTAGCGTCGCAAGGGCGTTCATGTGGCGCACGCCCCACAGCGAACGGTCGACCGGGTTGAAGACAATCTCGCCGATCCGTGCATGCTCGAGCAGCATCCGCTCCTTACCCGTCTTGACATCCACTGCCATTAGGTTGCGCATGGCAAGGTTGTCGCTTGTATAAAAGGCCGTCCCACTTTTCGGGTCGTAGGCAAACGAAGCAACCCGGTACAACATCGCGCCCTTGATGTCGGCGAGTCGGCGGTGGCTGCCATCGTGTGTGTTCAGCGCGCCGACGTGCTCGACCACGCCGGGATAGCGAAAGGCGCCGTAGATAATGCTGCTGGACTCGTCGTAATACATGCGTGAAATCGAACCGATTCCGCTTGCGGCGAGGGTACGGTACGGCGTTAACGGGTACTTGCGGACTTCGTCGAGATTGCGCCGCTGGAATTCGTGTTCGAATGCAATCCAGTCCTGCCAAGCCTGCTCGAGCGGAATTCCGAACACGTGCTGAAACTGATCGTAGAAGTAGCGCTCGCTTCCTTCGTCGCGCCTGTACCAGGCGATGACCTTCTCAGGCGAATAGGTGTACGCGAGGTAGGTGAAAAACCGGGTGCCGTAGAGGTAGGCGTTCGCGCCAATCTGAAAATCGACCAGGGTGCCGCGGGCGACGAGCCCCAATGGGTCGTAGAAATGCGCGTTGTCCTTCACCATTGCCCGGAAAACCATTTCGTCATAGCCGCCCTGCGCGCGGCCCACGCCGCCGCCCATCCAGGTCTCCATGAAGACTGCACCGCCCTCCAAATACCAGCGCGGGGCCGTGTAGCGCGGGATCGTGAGGTAGCTGTAGAGCAGCGTTTCCGGATCCTGGCCCTGTGGAGTGACCTTGCCGAGAAAGAAACGGCGCCAGAGGCGTTCCTCATTCGAGGAAATGTCGCCTTGCATCATGTGGACTGTCTCGTGGTTCATCAGCGAATACAGTCGCTCGCTGGCGGGATAGGTCTCGAACGCGTGGGACAGCGGCGCGATCTCGAAAACGAGCCTACTGTGCGGCGCGGCCGCGGCATGCGCGTTGCCGGAGTCCGCGAAGTCCGTTAACAAGACTGTGATCGGCTCCGACGGCACCCACCCGAACGTCCGGCGTTGCCATGCAAGGGCGTTGGTGAAGGTGCGCACCGCGTGCGGCGCCAGGTAACCCAAGGCATCGAAGTAGATGAGCTTGAGATCCTTCGTCTCGACATACGACATGCCTACGCCTAGCGGATTGAAGTCGTCGGCAAGCGCTGCGACCGGTACCAATGCTAGGAGCAGACTCCAGACGCAGGCGCGCATACGAACCCCTCCCCGGGCCGCATAGAACCGACGAAGGATACGGAACCGCCGGCAAAAAGAAAACCGCCGGCGTTCAGGCCGGCGGTTGCGTGCTTCCAGGCCAAGGACGGATTGCCTAGTTCGTGACGCCGCTTGCCGTGCCGCTCGTCACGCCACTGGTGATCCCGCTTGTCGTGCCGCTCGTCACGCCACTGGTGATCCCGCTTGCCGTGCCGCTCGTCACGCCACTGGTGATCCCGCTTGTCGTGCCGCTCGTCACGCCACTGGTGATCCCGCTTGCCGTGCCGCTCGTCACGCCACTGGTGATCCCGCTTGCCGTGCCGCTCGTCACGCCACTGGTGATCCCGCTTGTCGTGCCGCTCGTCACGCCACTGGTGATCCCGCTTGCCGTGCCGCTCGTCACGCCACTGGTGATCCCACTTGTCGTGCCGCTCGTCACGCCACTGGTGATCCCGCTTGTCGTGCCGCTCGTCACGCCACTGGTGATCCCGCTTGTCGTGCCGCTCGTCACGCCACTGGTGATCCCGCTTGCCGTGCCGCTCGTCACGCCCGCGGTCACGCCGCCCGCTGCCTGGTTCGCCGAAGCGGCCTGGGAACCCTGACTCGTCTGCGCCGACTGATCACCAGGCTGGACGCCTTCGGTAACCTGGGGAGCGCGGTACCGCTGCGCCGGAACGATCGTGCCGACCGCATCCTTCCCGCCGGGCGGGAAGTCGACTGTGTAGAACAACACGAGGATCAAGGCGGCCGCGGCAATGCCGATGCCAATCCAGACCTTGCGCTTGCCTAAGGAACCGCTTTGCTGGCTCATGCTCGTACCCCTGAAAAATGGCCCTGGTTGAGAGATCCGATGGACCGTTGCCGACCCCACCGGGGTTGTGCCCCGGGCTCCCTTGGTAGTTTGCCCAAATACACGCGACGGCGACAAAGGTTGGTCGAAACCTCCGCGGCGCGTTGAGTCCGATGGAACCTTCGCTAGCACCGAGGCGACCAATCCCTCTGGCGGAAACTCCTTGGGGATGGCGGCCAGTCCGTCGAACAGCCTTTGCAATTCCTCGAACTGCGCGCGCGCGACGGGATCCGCGACCAGGAGGAGCTCCAACTCCCGGGCCTCGCCCGGGGTGGCCTCTCTGTCGAGCACTGCGTGCATCAATTCAGTCTGTTTGAGGTGGCTCATATCAATCCCGCGTAAAGTCCTTCAACATGCCCCGCAGCTGCTGCCTGGCCTCATAGAGCCGGGACTTTACCCTCTTTTCGTCCAGATCCAGAATCTGTCCGATCTCCTGGTAGCTGCACTCTGAAAAATGACGCAGCGTCAGGACCATACGGTCGCTTGTCGACATCCGCATCAGCGCGCTCCGAATGCGCGCCGACAGCTGCGCGGCTGCCGCACGCTGCTCGGGGTCGTCGCTCTTGGGGCCCGGGAGATCGACTTCGTCATCGAGTGCTTCCTCCCGGCCGTTGCGGCGCAGCAAATTGAGCGATTCGTTGACCGTGATGCGGTAGATCCAGCTAAAGAACTTGTAGCGTGCATCGTATTCGTCCAGCCTTTGCGCCACCCTAAGGAAAACGGTCTGCGCTACGTCGTTTGCGTCCTCGGCCCTGCGCAATATCCAGAAGGCTGCGTTGTAGATGGGCTTCTGGTAGCGAATCACGAGCGCAGTAAACGCCTCCCGGTCTCCGGTCCGCCAGCGCTCGACCAGCGCCTGATCGGTGTCGTCGTCCACAATTACACTCGGCCGCTCGAAAAGTTGGCGCCGACGGACTACCTGGCCGGCTCAATTTCGAAAAGCTGGTCGAACCCCGAATAGCCGAAGATATCCTGCAGGTGGCGGTTGACGCCGGAGAGGCGGAGCTTCCCGCTCGACGCGAGCAACCGCTTTTGGGTTTTCAAGAGAACGCCGAGGCCGGCGCTCGAGATGTACTCGAGCCTGCTGCAGTCGAGGGTCACCGTCCCCTGAACGCGATCTAGAAACGCTTGGGCGACGGGCGATTGGGCGGCATCCAGCCGCCCAATAATAACCACGACACCGTCAGGGCCATTTTCAATGGCAAGCACTATTTATCGTCCTCCTTGTCGACTGCGCCTTTGGCCGCCGGCGGTTTTGCCCGCGTCTTCCGAAACGTGATCCGGCTCTGTCGATTTTCCTTTATATACTCGTACTCAATCGAATCCAAGAGCCGCCGAATCAGGTGCAACCCGAGCCCCCCGGGTCTGCGCTGCTCGATCGGCAACTCGATGTCGACGTCTGGCGCCTTGGTCACATCGAAGGCATCCACGTCGTAGTCGGTCAACGTCACCTTGACGCCGCCGTCGATGTCGGTGATCTCGATGCGCACGTCGGCGTCGCTTCCGGTGCTGTATTTAACCATATTCGTGAACAACTCCTCCAACGCGAAGTCGACCACCTGCAACAACCCAGTATCGATCCGCCGGAGAGCGAATACCTCTGCCGTGAACGCGACGATTGCGGGAAGGGAATCGAAACTGCGCTTAAACGCGCGCTGCGCCTCCGTCGTCGCGCTGCGCTTCACCAGGACGGCGGTCATGTCGTCCTCCTGAGGCGCGCCCTTCGCGAACGCGTCTACCGCCTCAATCAGGATGTGCAGCAATTCGGCCATGGGCTTGTCGCGGTGGGCAGCGACGATATCCTGCACCCGCCCGTCTCCGAATTGCTCGCCAGCGGCAGTCGTGATACTCGTAAATGCCGTCCGACAGGAGTACCAGGATATCTCCGGGCAACATTTCGAGCGTCACGGCCGGTTTCAGCTGGGACAGCGGCATCGCTCCCAGCGGGAAACTGGTAGGTTTGTACAGCGCGCAGATTTTATCCGCAGCCTGGTAATGCAGTATCGGTCCTTGCCCACCGCTGTGGAAGCGTAGCCGATGCGTTACTGGATCCAGGAGGCCGATGAACGCGGTGATGAATCGGTCCGGAGGCAGCGTTTCGGCGAGCCGGTTGTTGACCTGCTTGAACGCCGATTCCAGATCGGCGCCCAACCCGAACGCAATCCGAAGCATCGCCTGCATCTGGGTCACCGAAAGCGCGGGCGCAATGCCATGACCCGTCGCATCGCCCAAAACGACTAGGAGCCCCTGCTCAAACTGCGCCAGATCGAAGGTGTCGCCACCAGTGAGTTCGGCGGGCCTCGACGTCCCGCACAGGTCGTATCCAGGGAGCCTGGGCATGGTGGCGGGCAATGTGCTCATCTGCACCTCGCGCGCCATCTCCAGCGCCTGGCGCATTTTCTCGCCTTCGATCAGCGCTTCGGTCATGCGCACCCGCTGCAGGGCAACGGCGCACTGCGCCGCCAGCGCGGCGGCGAGCACCTCGTCATCCGCGTCGAACACACCGTCGATTTTGTTCAGGACCTGCATCACACCGACGAGGGCGTCGTTGTGATCGATGAGTGGCAGGGTCAGCATACAGCGCGTGCGGTATCCGGAAGCTTTGTCCACGCCAGGATCAAACCGAGGATCTGAGTAGCAGTCGGGCACATTGATGATCCGACGAGCGCGCGCACAGGCTCCCACCAAGCCGACGCCGGATGGCACGCGCACCTGCTTCATTCCGGTGGCGACTTCTAGGACGAGTTCGTCGGTCGCGGGATCGCGCAACCAGACAGAGCCCCGATCGGCACCGAGGACCTGCTTGGCTGCGGCGACGACTTCTGCCAGCATCGTCATGAGGTCGAACGGCGCGGCCAGGGCACTGGTCACCTCCAGGATCGCCCTCATGTCGCGCGTCGAAAGC
Organism: uncultured beta proteobacterium; assembly: GCA_963711235.1. Taxonomy (GTDB): domain Bacteria; phylum Pseudomonadota; class Gammaproteobacteria; order Burkholderiales; family Casimicrobiaceae; genus PALSA-1003. The sequence continues at coordinate 108,915 of CAVQDI010000005.1, forward strand.
CGGCGCTGACGGGTCCTTGCGCTCATGTCGGCGCAATGTAACAGAAGTCCGCCAGTGGGGGCCCGCTGATGCCAGCGGTCCGATTAATGACTTCCATCGTGGCGTGGGCACTGCACCTGCCAATGGGGGCAGGAACAGGCAAATGCCCGGATGCCCTCTACGTCCTTTCGTTACGACCGCATCGGCCGCATATACCCCCGCATCTCGACTGGCGATTGCGCGGATTCAATCGGACGTGGCTTGCAGGCATTCCGTACTTGCGGACACGAGAAGGCCGGCTCGTCTCTGGTGCCGCAACTTCGTTCGACGTCGTGACCGGTGAAACTAAGTACCTCGAACCCAGTGCGTCGGGCATCGAACAACAGACGAAGAGGTCCGACCCATGAACATGGGGAGCCGACGCGATGTTTCTGTCATTGGCAGACTGTGCCCGGATTCTGGAACACCTGGCGGGTAATTGCCTTGGATTGCGAGACGCCGAACGCCGTATAGGCGAACGTTGCGCTGTTGCCGTCGGCGAAGGTAAGCGTTGCCGAGCCGACCGGCATCAAGACGACATTCGCCGGGTTAAACGGAACCGCGTCGTACGCGGGGCCGGATGCCTGATAAAGGGTACCGGCGTAGGCGCCGCTCTGCGGCGTGGCGGTAACGCTCAGCCAGAGCGGCTTGCCGTTCTGATCGTAGGTAAACCAGGTCGCGAAGATCGTGCTGCCCTGCTGCGTCAGGTTGATGCCCCAGCCGGATTCCGCGGGGTTCCACCAGAGATCCTGGTAGTTGGTCGCCGCGGCGAGGTTATCCTCGGCCCCGAACACGCAGGTCGGCAGCGGGCCAAAGATCTCGCGCGTGATGTTCTTGGTTTGCGCAACGGCGTTGACTGTGTAGGCGAACGTCCCGTTGTTCGCATCGCTGAACGTCAGGGTACCGGAGCCGACGGCCGTTGCCGTGACGCCGTTTGGGTCGAACGGAACGGCGCTGAACGCGGGGCCGTTCGTTTGGTAGATCGTTCCCGAGTAGTTCCCGTCCAGCGTCTGGGGGGCGGTCATGGACAGCCACCACGCGGTGCCGGTGGTGTCATAGGTGAGCCATGTGGCGAAGATCACGTTGCCCTGGTGCGCAAAGTTGATGCCCCAGCCCGCTTCCGAGCCTGCCGGCGCATTCCACCACAATCCGCCGTAGTTCGTCGCGGGAGGGCCGTTGTAGGGGATGACAACTTGGTCATTGCCTCCTCCCGCCACGCTCGCCATCTGCGCGAGCTGCGCGCTCGCTGCCGCGTCACCTTTAACCTGCGCGTCAAGAAAGGTCAGCGTCCACGTGAAGATGTCGTTAGTAAACGCCGGATCGAATTCGTGCGTTACGCCCACCAGGGCCACCAGCTCCCGCGTGCCGGCGACTTGCTCGAGGCCCTGGATGGTCGATTCGATCGGCGCAATCGGATCGGCGGTGCCGCTGAGGGCCAGATACGGCAGGGTGACATTGTCCAGACCGTTCTGGCCGCGGCCGAACGCCGGGAAAAACGGTTGGCCGAAATAGGGAATGTAACCAACCGCGGCCTTGAGCCGGGGGTCGTTGTCGACCTGGGTCCAGGACAGGCCCACCGAGGTCGTCAATCCCGCGCCCCCCATAAGCATCAGCGATTCGCCGCCGAGGCTCGCGCCGAAACCGCCAATGCGGGCCGGATCGACGTGATCGATCCATTGCGGACTTGCCAGCAGCAGATCGAGCGTCGCGGACAGGGTAGGCGGACGCAGCGCCTGCAGCGCCACCACATTGGACAGGTTCTCGAGCAAGTAGATTACGTCAGCGAGGTCCGTGATTTGCAGCGGCGAAAAGCGCGAATCGCCGTGAAAGGGCGCTACGACCACGTAACCGTAGCTTGCTGGCACCGAGATTGCGAGCAAGTATTCGTCATCGAGCGGGCTGCCTGCCAGGCCATGGGAGAACAGCAACACCGGAAAGTGCGCGGTCGGATCAGCCAGCAGCGGTGCGTCGGTCCCGAGTTGCATGTGCGGCACCACGATGCCATTGGGCAGCGCATAGTTCGCGCGCGGGTTGTCCGCGGTCGTGGGATAGCAGACGATGATGACGAAGGGAAAGTTCTCGCCGGCAAATGAGCCGTACAAAGTGCCGTTGGCGGGAACGGCCAGGTTCAGTTCGAGGGTGTTGCTCGGGTCGGCCAGCAGATCGGTGATGTAACGCGGGCTGCCGTCGCTGCGCGGAGTCCCGTCCCAGTAGTCTTGCGCATTTTCTCCGGGCGCCACCCGGGTAAAGTCCTGTGCGACATTGCTGCACGCGACTTGATAGGGGCCCGGCAGCGGCAACGGTGGGACGACTAGCGTCGGATCCGCCGCGACCCAAGCGCCGTACATGCTGAACAGGGCGCCCAGCGCGCTGGCGCACCACGGGTTCTTGCTCGGGTTACCTGTCGACATCGGCGCTGCATGAGGGCTTGTGGCTGTCGCAAGTCGTACCCGAGCGCACGGGGCCGCAGTATCGGCGGATCGCTGATTGCGTTGTAGGCACTTGTCTTAGGGTGGATCAAATCCTGACCACTACCTGAAAGAGCCTTGACCTACATGGAAACGCGAGGTCCGCGGCGATAAACCGCCCCGGGTGCAGCCACCCCGAGCGAACGCCCACGAAGCTTCCGGTCGTGGGCTCGGCCAGCGTGGCGCTCGCGGGACGTCTTTTCCTTAGCCAGCCCGGATCGCAGCCTGCCCGGCGTTGCGATCCTTCCGGTACTCGGCAACGAACACGCGCTGTTGGTCGGTCAGCGACGGGACCATGGCCGGGAGGATATCCGGCCTTACAGCAAACCGATGGCAATCCCGAGCGTACCCGCGCACCGATCCTCCCCTACAATACTATTGGGTGGTGATTTATGCCGATTGACAACTCCGAACAGATCGCGGAATGGAAAGGCGCGTTGGGCCAGCGATGGGTCGCGATGCAGCGAGAGCTCGACCGTATCGTCGTGCCGTTCGGTGATGCTGCGCTGAAGGCTGCATCGCCGCAACCGGGAGAGCGGGTAATCGACATCGGCTGCGGGTGTGGCGACACCTCGATCGAAATTGCACGAATCGTCGGCAAGGCGGGCGCAGTCTTCGGCATCGACGTGTCGACGCCGATGCTTGAGGTTGCTCGCTCACGTGCCGCGCTGACGGATTGCGCGCACCTCGTCTTTCGCGAAGCCGATGCGTCCGAGGCAGAACTTCCAGCAAACACCGATTTGCTGTTCTCGCGTTTCGGCGTAATGTTTTTTAGTCAACCGATCCAAGCCTTGAGCCATTTGCGCGGGTCGCTGCGTACGGATGGCCGGTGCGTGTTCGTCTGCTGGCGAGCGCCGCGTGACAACGCGTGGGCGATGGTGCCCCTCTCTGCCGCGCGCACTGCCATGGGTGTCACTCCAGCGCCCGGTGATCCGAATGCACCGGGTCCGTTCGCATTTGCCGACGAACAAAGATTGCGCGCCATCCTGTCAGGCGCGGGATTTGGTGCTGTGGATGTGCGGCGCTTCGACGCGGCGCTCTCTCTTGGCGCGACCCCGCGCTCCGCAGCCGAGGCTGTGGCGCAGATCGGGCCGGTATCTCGCTTTGTGCGCGAGGTAGGCGTTGAGCACCTGCCAATCATTCTTGAAGCTGTTGAACGCGCTCTCGATCCGTTTGCCACATCGGATGGCCACGTTAGCCTGAATGGCTCGACCTGGATCGTGTCAGTTACAAATCGCGCGTGAGTTGCGTTTCATCTGGTGCTGTTGAATTGCCTTTGGCAGCCGGCGGATGGGTGCCCAGGAACTCCCGCACCGGAGCGTCCTTGTGCCAGCAGCAGCACCGTCGACGCAAACGGTGATTTGCACGCCTCTCTGGCGCGCATAGGGATCGCGCAGGACGTCGGGGAGCCCTCGCGGTTGGCGCGCTCGGTGGGGGATCATGCCGTGGCGACCGAGCAGTTTTGCCGCCGGCGATTTCCTGTCATGCGGTACGCAGCGAAAGAGGCCGGGCGGTTCGCCCGCCGCATCCGGCCAGGCTCCCATGACGTATATCCGCCTACGGCCCGCATCCAGCCAGGCTCCCTTGACGTATATCCGCCTACGGCCCGCATCCAGCCAGGCTCCCTTGACGTATATCCGCCTACGGCCCGCATCGCCACGCGCCGACTCCATTGACGGGTGGTGCGCGGGTCAGTTGCGGCAATCGGGCGACACGCCCGTTCGCCATCGATCGTACGAATGACGAGGAGCCATTCCATGTTTGCTGAAAAGTTGAAGCGCCCCGGCCCTAAGGCGGTCTCGGCGACCCTGTTCGCCGCCGCGTTCGCCTTGTCCTGGGGCATGCCGGCACAGGCGTCGAGCCACCGCGAGGCGCCGTTCATCGCCACGATGCCGCAGGTCGACGGCACCGACTTCTACATGTTCAACAGCTACGAGGCGGGTCGGAGTGCATACGTAACAATCGTCGCCGACTACCTTCCGATACAGGCTACATACGGCGGCCCCAACTTCTTCCATCTCGATCCCAACGCGCTGTACGAAATCCACATCGTCAACGACGGGGGCGCGGTTGAAAGCATCACGTTCCAGTTCAAGTTCCAGAACGCGCTCGACGACAATCAGTTGACCATCGGCGGCAAGAGCGTGTCGATCCCGCTGGTGCAAAACGGCTCGGCCGACGTCGCGGCACCAAACTCGGCGGCGCTCAATGTGCACGAGAGCTACACAATCAATGTGATCTACGGAGCGGAGGCTACCGGCATGCCGCAGCCGATCATGAACACCACCTTGACCACAACGACATTCCCCAAACCGGTCGACAACATCGGCATGAAGACGATCTCGGATTACCTCGCCTACGCCAACAAGCATGTTTGGGACATCCGCATTCCCGGCTGCGACGGCCTCGGCCGCGTCTTCGTCGGACAGCGCCGCGATCCGTTTGTCGTTAACCTCGGCGAGATCTTCGATCTGGTCAATATCAAGTACCCGGCAACCGAGCTCAACCCTGCCGCAGAATTCGCCACGGTTGACTCGCTCGTGAATAACAACGTCACTGCCATCGAAATGGAGGTACCGACTACGTGCCTGACTCAAGGCAAGGGCACGATCATAGGCGGCTGGACGACGGCAAGCGTGCCGGCAAACCGCGTACTCGGCAGCGTCATGCCCGGCCTGGACGGGGCGCAGCAAACATCTGGCGGGTACGCACAGGTCTCGCGCCTGGGTATGCCGTTGGTCAACGAAGTCGTCATCGGACTCAAGGACAAGAACACTTTCAACAACAGCCAGCCGAAGGACGACGCGCAGTTCGCCAATTACGTGACCAATCCGACGCTGCCGGCGTTGCTGGGGAGCCTGTTCGGCAGCGATGGCGTCAAGGCGCCGACGAACTTTCCGCGCACCGACCTGGTGGCCGCGTTCCTCACCGGCATCCAGGGCCTGAACCAGCCGGCGGGTGTGACGCCCTCGGAGATGCTGCGACTGAACACCGCGATCCCTGCTGTGCCCGCCGCCCAGCAGAGCCGTCTCGGCGTGATCGGCGGCGATAACGCAGGCTTCCCGAACGGGCGCCGGCCCGGAGACGATGTGCTCGACATCACGGTGCGTGTGGCGATGGGCGTGCTATGCACCCTGAACATCGGTGGTTGCACGCCCGCCGACGCGCCCGCCGGTTCCCTGCACTACACCGACGGCGCATACATTCAGGCATCGGGCTATTTCGCCGAGCAGTTCCCGTACCTGCAGCCTCCGCTGCCCGGGGCGCCCAACCCTAACAACGCCATCCCATGATGCGGCCGCCCAAGGCGCAAGGGTCCACAGCTCCCAATGGACTCAAGGATGACTCGTACTGACGCTTAGATTGCGAATTGCCGCGCCGGATTTCGGCGCGGCAATTGTTTCCAGTGCTTCGATCGATCAGAACTTCGTCGTCAGGAAGGCTGATCCGAGAGTTGGCGTCGTATCGTAGCCCGCAAAGGACAGAAATTATTATCGCCCCGCGTCGGGTCGGTCATGCCGAGCGCGTCATGCCCTGTGCGCGGGTGGTAGCAAGTTACGCCCTTGGCGAGGATCAGGCCGCCGCCGAGGGCCTAAATATTCGGGCGATGCGAGTCCGGGCAGACTCGATATCCGTACTCGGCCGGTCGTTGGCTATTTGTCTAGGGTTTGAGCTCGATCCTCCCATTTTCGGGAGACAGCAAGGACGTGGCGATGTTCTTGCCGGAATGTAGGACCAGAATGCCACGGTGCGAAGGATCGATGGCGAAAAACAGTCGATAGTCGAGCGTTATCGTTGTCGCTGCGCCGACACAGACTATGTCAAAGAACAGGGCCGCGTAAGCTCCGTCGGCGTGGCTGTCCACCATTTGCCGTCCCGGGCTAATCGTGCACGCCCCAAGGTCGCTGCTCACCTTGAGGTAGTTAAGCGCATACGCGGTAATGTCGGCCTGATGCCTGCGCAATTCGGCCCACGTTATGTTGCCGTCACCATCATCATCCAGTTTGAGCACAAAATCGAGATCGCGCAGCGCGATATCCCATTGCGCGTGCACCACTGTGCGGCCGGTGGCGCTCGGATCGGAGTGCTTGTCGGCGTCAAGAGTCAGATAGGCGTCGCTTGCGGAATGTGCGTACGCCGTCGCGGCAGCCAGCGCCACAACGACGGCGACGACCTGCCGCAAACGCGCTTGCCGATGTCGTTTCATGGCGCGCGTGAGGTCCCGCTCTTCAGCTGCGCCCGCAGCTGTCGCGCGAGCGGCTCGATGATCGGATCCTGCAGCTTTGTCTGCTCCAGAAATGTCAGTACTGGCGCTGCCGCGTGGGGCTGATTGGCCGCCTGGGCCGCTTCAAGGAAAACCCGTGCATCCCAAGGCGCGCGCTGCATCTGCCAGTTACGCTGCGCGAGTTCCAGCGCTTCTTGCGCATCGTGTTGCAGATGTAGCGCGAAGCGAACCTGTTCGCGCCCGTAGTAGTCGCTGCCTCGTTGCGTCAGGGCTGCAAAGCGCGCTGCCATGATCCAGGTGTAACGCGGGAGGTCCGGGCTACCCAGCGCAGCCTGCGCAAGTGCAACTCGCAGAAATGCCGTATCGGACTGGGAATGGTCGACAAGCAGGTCCAGGGCCTGCTCCGGCCGGTTGCGATCGAGCAGGAAATCGGCGTACGCGACCAAGAGAAAGTTATCCTCCGGCGTATAGGTCAAGGCTTTGCGGTAGTGCGCTTCCGCCTGCGCCCAGTCACCGAGGCGCTCAGCGCTCTCCGCAAGCAAACCTTGCACCCACGCCTTGAATGACGCAGACAGATTCGGCGCGTCGCCTTCGATTTGCGTTAACAGGGCAATACTCTGCTGGGCTTGACCTAGGTATGAGCGCAGATTGCCGGAGCAGGCTATGCCGAGAACGAAACCCCCATCTCTCGCGACGTGAACACAGTCGTCCTTGGCGGCGTTATAGTCGCCCTGGACCATATCGAGCGTTGCCAGTGTGAGCCACGCCTGGGCGTTTCTTGGATCCTGTCTCAGCGCCTGCTTAAGGAGTTCGCGGGCGCCCGAGAACTGGTGGCGGAATTGAAGAATGGTCGCTTGTAGCACCAGCACCACTCCGGGTGGTGGCTGTTTCGCCAGCCACGGCGCAATTACAGCCTCTGCATAACCCGCGTAATGGGCGTCCCCGAGCTGGCGCCCGAAATCGATATAGACACGTGCCAACTGGTCCGCGGTTCGAAGGTCAGTCGGATTGGCATTGAGCTGCGCGCGTAGCAATCCCATCTCCCCCACCTTGGGGTCGGACGCGGCAGGCACCTGCTGCAGAATCTCGGTGTCCGCACCCGGCAGGTAGGGAGCGCGATACGGCACTGCGGTTGCCGTCCGGTTTGTGCCCAAGGGCGTGGCCGCATGGAGTGGCACAATTAGGGCGCAGCTGGCCAACAGCATGAGGCTGGCGCGTCGTCGACGGGAGAGTGAATGGCGGGAGGTCATGCCCATGCATTGGCGGGAAGCCAATCTTTCTGTACCCTCTGATCGTCCGTGATGAATCGTAATACGGCCAATCCGCAACCGCGGACGCACGGCCGGACGTCACGTTGCATCCATTGGGCCGTCGTCCGCGTAAATATAGGCTGGAACCGCCGCCACCCCTAGGAATGCAAAGCCCCCGTGACCGAATACGTCTATAGCGCTCGGCGGACTGACACCGGCGGCACACGCCTCTGGTTCTCACCTGGCGAATGGGTGCGTCTCGCCGGGCTGTACGCGTTCATTGGGGGCCTGCACCTAGCCGGCTGGGGGCTGTACTTGCATTACGCGGCGCAATATCCGGCGCTCGTCGGCCTCGGTTTCGTCGCCTACATGTTCGGCCTGCGGCATGCCTTCGACGCCGACCATATCGCGGCGATCGACGACACGGTACGTTACATGCTGCAGAAAGGGAAAAAGCCGCTTGGCGTCGGTTTCTTCTTTTCATTGGGCCATTCGTCGATCGTCATATGTCTTGCAGTGGCCATCGCTTTCGCCGCCACGGCCGTCAAACAGGAGCTGCCGGAGCTCAGGAACATCGGCGGCCTGCTCGGGGCCGGCGTATCCGGGGTATTTCTTTGGATCATTGGCATTCTGAATTTTCTGGTGCTGCTGGATATTCTCGGGGTGTGGAAGAAGGCCAAGACGGGAATCCACAACCATCAACATCTCGAGGAGTTGCTCCTGCAGCGTGGCCTCATCAATCGCCTCTTCGGTGGTCGGCTGCAAAAATTTCTCAACCATAGCTGGCAGATGTACCCGCTGGGATTGCTGTTCGGGCTGGGTTTCGATACCGCTTCGGAGGTCGGCCTGTTGGCGATGACTGCCGGCGCATCGGCGGGTAACTTGCCGCTGCCGGCGGTGCTTTCGCTGCCGCTGCTATTTGCAGCAGGCATGTCGCTGATGGATACCAGCGATGGCGTTCTCATGTCGAAGGCCTACAACTGGGCGTTCCTGAACCCGTTACGGAAAATCTTCTACAACATCGCCACGACCAGTCTGTCCGTTATCGTTGCGCTGGTGATCGGCACGATCGAGCTGTTGCAGGTCCTGATCAGCATGCTTGGTCTGCAGGGATCATTTTATGACTTCGTCGCCGGGATCGACTTCGGGGTTCTCGGCTACGTCATCGTTGGGCTTTTCGTACTCGCCTGGGCCTTGTCCGTCGCACTGTGGAAATTCGGACACATCGAAGAGCGCTACGGCATGCGACACGATCTACATAGCCATTCTCATAGCCACAAGAGTGGCATTAAGCACTCGCATAAGCACGTGCATTAGCCAATGCGGTCTACGGACCTAAACGCCTCTGCAGCGCGCCGAAGCAGCGCAGTGCCGTTAGCCAAGGGCGCTCGTACCGGCTGCGCGCCGGTTCCTCCTTCGAGCCACGAAGCGTTTGTGTCAGGACGAAGGCACACCTTGAATTGCGACCTTCTTAGACGGATCCGAGTCGCTTGCCTTGGCGTCGCGCTATCGGTGCTCGCGGCTGTTCCGATCGCCAGCCGCGCCGATACGGTTGCAAGCCTGCTCGGCAATTTCACGATCAACCAGTACTGCGGTCTGCGCCTCGCCGAGGACTCGGTCGGCGTTCGCTATACGGTCGTATTCGGCCAGCTGCCGGCGTTGCGGGAGCTGCATGCGGCGGATGCAAATGGCGACGGTGTTACTACACAAGAGGAACGGGATGCTTACGTAGAGCGTTTGGCGCCGGAGTTTGCAGAGAAACTGAAACTCAGCGTTGATGGCACACCGATCCCGCTTAAGGTGACCCACTGGACGACGAGTCTGCCGACTGAGCAAGGAGGATTTTCGCTGCGCTTGGATGTTGATTTTTCCGGTGTACTTCCGTCGGCGGCCGCGAATGGAGATCACACCCTTAAATTCGCCAACCAGAATTACGCCAGCCAGTTCGGTTGGCAGGAGATTGTGGTGGAAGCTTCGCCGTCGCTAAAGGTATTTGCTACCAATGCCTTTAGCACGTCGCTCACCGGCGGCTTGACCCAGTCGTTGTCGGCGATGCCAGCGGCCGGGCCGCTGAACGAGCGCTCAGCCAGCCTGAGTTTCACGCGCGGTGCAACGCCGCCGGGAGCCCTATTGCTGCAGCCCAGGCCCGGTGCCGTGCCGACCCCAAGCCAAGCCGCTGCGCAGATGCCCGGCAATGCCAACGGGTCCTGGTTGCTGCGCGAGACGCACCATCTGATCAACTTGATTTCAACGCGTGACATTGCGCCGCATGTCGCTTTACTCGCTCTGCTTGCCGCGATGGTCCTCGGCGCGTTACACGCATTTTCGCCCGGTCATGGTAAGACCGTCGTCGGTGCTTACCTAATTGGCTCGCGTGGCACGCCGCGGCATGCGGCGTTTCTAGGCGTCACTGTGACGATCACCCACACGCTGGGGGTATTTGCAATCGGGTTCGCTACCTTGTTCGCTTCGCGCTTCATCGTACCGGAGCGCCTGTTTCCGGTTCTCAGCCTGCTGTCCGGGCTGCTTGTACTGGGCATGGGTGCCGTCTTACTGGCTCAGCGCTGGCGCGCGGCGCGCGACGCGTTGAAGAAGCGTCCCCATCAGAAATACACTCAACGTACGGATTTGACTCCAGCTACAGCGTTCCGTCCGCTTGCGGAGGCGGCGCATGCAGGTGCGTCCGGGCGTGGGTTCATTGTGGCCTACGCTGATGCACGCCATCAACACGTTCAGGCTCATTCTCAGCACCACGAACATCACCACGGTCATTTTGCTGGCCATACCCATGGAGGTCCGGCCATGCATTCCCACGGCGGCCGAATGCATTCTCACTTGCCCCCGGGTGCGACTGGTGAAAGGGTTACATGGCGCGGTCTGTTAGCACTGGGCGTTGCCGGCGGGTTGGTTCCCTGTCCGTCGGCAATGGTGCTGCTGCTTGCCGCGGTCGCTCTGAACAAGACCGCATATGGGCTGGTGCTCGTGTTTGCCTTTAGCGTCGGCCTCGCGCTGACCCTAACTGCAGTCGGTCTGGCATTCCTCTACGCCCGCAATCGCATTCGCCGCCCAGCCGCAGGTTCCCGCTGGCCGCAGCTCCTGCCGGCGCTAAGCGCTTTGGCGATCACGCTCGTCGGGGCGCTGCTTTGCTATGGCGCCGTGACCGGTGCGCAATTCTAGATAATTCAAACGTCGGCACAAGGCCTGCACCAGCCTGCAATGGCAGGCGTGGCTGAGTTCCCGCTGGCCCGCTTCATTTTCCCCGCGGGGACCGTCGCGGTGCGATGCGCTAAAATGCCCGATGGCGATGAGCACGCATGCTGCCGAGGCCAAAGCGCGGCAGCCGGGTTCGCCGCTTGAGGTCTTGTTGGCGTTCCTCAAGCTTGGCTTCACCTGCTTCGGCGGGCCGATCGCTCACCTCGGTTATTTCCGGGAAGCGTTCGTCGTGCGCCGCGGTTGGCTCGATGAACAATCCTATGCCGACCTGGTCGCGCTGTGCCAGTTCCTCCCCGGCCCCGCCAGCAGCCAGGTCGGATTTTCCATCGGCCTCATGCGGGCCGGCTATCGCGGCGGTCTGGCCGCCTGGACCGGCTTTACATTGCCGTCCGCGATTGCCATGGTGCTCTTCGCCTACGGTGCGGGTGCCCTCGGTGGTCCGACCGGCATCGGGCTGCTTCATGGCCTCAAGCTCGTCGCCGTCGCGATCGTGGCGCAGGCCGTTTGGGGCATGGCGCGCACGCTGTGTCCCGACCGTGAGCGGGCTTCCATCGCCGCCATCGCCGCCCTGATCATCCTGTTCAGCACCTCGTCACTGGCCCAGATCGCGGCGATCCTTTGGGGTGGCATCGCGGGCTTGTGGCTTTGTCGGGCGGCGCCATCCGAAGCGGCGGGACAAATCACGGTGCCCGTTTCGCGTACCGTGAGCCTCGTGGCACTTGCCGCGTTCTTTCTTCTGCTCGCCGGTCTTCCCTTGCTGCGCAGCCTCGGCATAGCACCGGGGGTGGCGCTTTTCGAGGCGTTCTACCGCTCGGGTGCGCTGGTCTTCGGCGGCGGCCACGTGGTGCTGCCGTTGCTGCGCGAGGCGTTCGTGACACCCGGCTGGGTGAGCGACAATGCCTTCCTTGCCGGCTATGGCGCCGCGCAAGCTATTCCCGGGCCGTTGTTCACCTTTGCCGCCTATCTTGGCGCCATCGTCAGCGTATCGCCGCATGGGCTCGCTGGCGCTGCGCTTGGACTGGTCGCCATCTTCCTCCCGGGCCTGCTTATCCTCATCGGCGCCCTGCCCTTCTGGGACGCGCTGCGCAAGCGGACGTGGGCTCTGGCGATGATGCGCGGCGTCAACGCGGCCGTGGTCGGCCTGCTTGGTGCGGCGCTCTACAACCCGGTTTGGACAAGCTCAGTCAGAACGCCTTGGGATTTCGGGATCGTCCTCGTCGGGTTCGTCCTGCTGACCGCCTGGCGCGCACCGCCACTGCTCGTGGTCGTCGTCAGTGCGCTCGCCGGCGTTGCCTTTGCGCAGGCCGCGTCATGACCTTCTCTACCAGTGTTCAGCGATTTCATCCGGTCGCGAATCTGAACTTCTGGGTCCACGTGGTGGCGGCAACCTATGCGTAGGGCGCCGTCGCTGTCATCCGATCCTGCAACACCAGGGCCAGCAGACTTTTCACAAGGCGCGGATTACTTTGCTCGACATAGCGCACGATGTCATACACCTGGCGCGGGGTCGCGCAAGCGGCATCCTCCGAAGAAATCTGGACTTGGGCCGATCTCGCATTGCGCAGATATTTGGCGAAGAAGCCACCGCCGATCACGACCAGTGCCAAAGGCCCGACCGAACCCAGCAGCCGACCGAGAAGGCGCGCCCGCCGTTCGAGATCGAGCTTGCCGAACGCCCTGGCAAAGACCGCAGGCACCGACCCGAACTCCCAGGCTGGGATCTCCGAGTCCGTTTGCGGGGCTTGCACGCTGTCGCTTCGGCGGGCGCGTCGCTTGGCTTGCTTTGAAAGTTTCATTTCGATTGCCGGCGCAAGCGGCGGCGAGTCATCGTGTTCGGCAACGGGTTCATAGCGAATCAAGGTTCCTTTCATGCCATCGGTGTCGCCACATGGCGCGCCGCGGAACGGTGCCGATAGGCCCAAAGCAGCAGGGCCACGATCGAGCCACCGGGCAAGACCAGTTCGATGGCCAGATAGGGACCCAGCGAACGAGCCTGAGCAAGTATCCATTCGACCACTCTCATATCGATCCACCACGGCGGGTTGCGCGTTCGCTATGCCACGTGCGCTCAAACGGGTTGAAGGTCCGAGGCCGCGCTTGCGGTTCCTGCGCATTGCGCTTGACCGGACGCCAGCCAAAACGCCGCCACGTTTCAACGATTGCGGTCGCGTAGGACGGCTTGTAGGCAAACGCGCGGTCGAGAATCGAGATTCTGGGTTTCATGTTCATCTCCGTACTATTGCTGTGACACCAAATGCCTAGGCAACAATCCAGGCAAAAAAAATCAAGCGCTCTCCAACATCCGCTGCAGGAAGCTCTCCAACTGCCGCGCGTCCTGCGGCGTGAAGTCGCGCAGGAAATGGTTGAGCACCTTAATTGCCGACTCGCGCAGCTTCGGATAGACCGCCTTGCCTTCTGCGGTCAGCTCGAGATGGGAGGCGCGACGGTCGCTCGGATGCGCAACGCGGCGCACCAAGCCCCGCCGCTCCAGCCGATCAAGCATCCGGGTCATCGCGCCCGGGTCGTACAATATGCCCTTACACAAACCCGAGGCGGAATCCGCTTCCCCGAGGGCGATGGACATCAGGATGACGTACTGCGCGGCGGTGATATCCAGCGGAGCGAGCTCCGCGTCCAGTGCCGCACTCATCGCCAGCTTCACGCGGCCGAGCAGGCCACCGACGCCACGCTTCGGATCGTACGACTTGAGGTCGTAGATCGGTTGCTTCGTTGCTGTCGCGGTTGAGTTCATGCCTCGTATAATAGTGCCTAAGCAACTATTGTCAAGGCTTTTGTTGTCTAGGCCACTATAGGCTTGATTTTGCACAGGAAATGGCGAACCCGGGTCGACACCGAGGTCGCCCACTGGTCAGACCCGAGGGCGCATCAAAGCATTTCGAGCGCAAGCGCGATGCCCTGCCCTCCGCCGATACACAGCGTCACGAGACCGCGCTTCAGACCGTCGCGCCGCATCGAGTGCAAGAGTCGCGTGGTCAGCACTGCCCCGGTGGCTCCGATCGGATGGCCATGCGCGATGGCGCCGCCCTCGACATTGACGATGTCTTCGGCCAGGCCGAGTTCGCGCAGGACCGCAAGGGGCACGGCCGCGAACGCCTCATTGATCTCCACCCGTTCGAGGTCGCCCAGGCTCCAGCGCGCGCGCTCCAGCGCCTGCCGGACCGCGGGCACGGGACCGATGCCGAACAGGCCGGGCTCGACCGCAGCGACCCCGTAAGCGACGAGTCGCGCGCGCGGCTGCAGATCGATTACGCGTCGGCGAAGTCCTGTTCCGCAACCACCATCGCCGCCGCGCCGCTGTTGAGCCCGGGCGCATTGCCGGCGGTGATCGTGCCGTCCTTGCGAAACGCCGGCTTGAGTTTCGCCAGCGCGTCGACGGTCGTCTCCGGTCGATTCGCCTCGTCGACAGCAAAGGTCTCGGGGCCCTTGCGTCCTTTGATTTCCACGGCGACGATCTCCGCGGCGAAGCGGCCCGCCGTCTGTGCCGCGGCGAAGCGCTTCTGCGAGCGCTCCGCCCAGCGATCCTGGTCCTCGCGCGTGATCTTGTTGCGCACGACCAGGTCCTCGGTGTGCCAACCCGAATGCTCGCCCGAGAACGCGTCGTTGAGGCCGTCGCGCAGCATGCGAATCGTAGATCTGCGCGTCGCCCATGCGGTAGCCCCAGCGGCCGCCGCCGACCAGGTACGGCGCCTGGTCCATATTTTCCATGCCGCCGGCGATCGCGGCGTCGCCCTGGCCGAGCCAGATCTCCTGCGCCGCCGAGGCGATCGCCTGGGCGCCCGAGCCGCAGACGCGATTGATCGTCATGGCCGGCACGGAAACCGGGACACCGCCGTTGAGCGCCGCCTGCCGGGCCGGGTTCATGCGGTTGCCCGCCTGGATGACGTTTCCCATCACCACGCTGGCGACGAGCGCCGGATCGAGCCCCGATCGGCGTAGCGTCTCCCGCACCACGTCGCGCCGAGCTCGGTGGCCGGCGTGCCTTTCAACGTGCCGTTATAGGTCCCGATCGCCGTGCGAACGGGATGACACAGGACGACTTCTCGCGATGGCATTGCAATGTCCTTGACATAGGCGTATATGCGCGTAATATGAGCGCACATGCGCTTATTGTCAAGCTAGGGAAGACGCCATGCCTTCCGCCACGGTAACGGCGGCTCAGGAATGCAACTGTCTGGCGCTGCGCCAGGCGGCCCGCCACGTCACGCAGTTCTACGACCAGCACCTGGCGACCGCCGGGCTGCGCACGACGCAGTTTTCGATCCTGGCGAATTTGAAGCGCTTGGGTCCGCTCTCGATCAATGCCCTGGCCCGCGAGCTGGTCATGGATCGAACGACGCTGGGACGGACCATTTTGCCCCTGCAGCGTGACGGTCTCATCGGCGTCGCGGATGGGAGCCTGGATCGTCGCAGCAAGGAGCTGCGCCTGACCAAGGCAGGCAGCAGGCGCTTGGGCGTTGCGTGGGCGTTGTGGCGCGGGGCGCAAGGGCAAATCGAGGCCGCGTTCGGCGGCGAACGCGCATCGGCATTGCGCCATGAACTGCGCGCCCTTGCAAAGATCGAACTGCCCATGGCACCCGCAGCCGGCGAGAGAGCGGGCCGTCGCACGTCGGCAGGGGCCGTGCGTTAGGAGGCGATCAAACCGGCCCACCGTGCGCGCCTTCTGGCACGCTTCCGCGATCGACATTGCCTCGCCTTCGTGAAAACCGTTCTCGCCAACAACCCAAGCGTCGGTGTCGGCGCAACCCACGAGATCTGTGCCATGGCCGTGGGCGCCGGCTCAACACCGCCTACCAGGACCCGCAGGGGTGTTCTGGGTGGGTGAGGTCTGCGAACCGGTCGAGGACGATCAGTACGTGCTCTACGATCGGCCCTTGGGCGAGCGGCCTATTTCGATTGCACGTAGGCCGCAACCGCCACGATTTCCGTCGGCGTGAGATCCTTGACGATGCCGTGCATCACGGGCGCAGCCCGAACGAGCGCCTGGATGTAATTCAGCTGCTTGACGACATACTTGGCATGCTGGCCGGCGAGGCGCGGAAAGTCGGCCTTGCCCAACGCATCGGGGCCGTGGCAGACCTGGCAGGCCGGAATCCCGCGCTCCGGGACACCCTTGTCGAAGAACTCCTTGCCCTTGGCGACGAGCGCCGGGTCATCACTGCGGCCCGGGGCCGGCGGCTGGGCGGCGTAATACGCCGCGATGCCTTCAATGATCGACTCGTCGAGATTGCCTGCGATCCCCCACATGAAATCGTGGGCGTCTTTCTCGCTCCGGGTCTTGTGCCGGAAGGCGTTGATCTGCGCCACCAGATAGCCCTGGCGCTGGGCGGCGAGGATCGGGAATTCCGGAGAAGTGCTGATCCCGCGCGGCCCATGGCAGGTCGAGCAGAGGTTGACGGCCTTCTCCTCCGCCGCCTTCTGAACCACCGCCGCGTTGTCCTGGGCATCTGCTGCGGTAAACGCGCCCGCCAGGAGCATCGCCGCGAGTGCCACGTGTATGTGCGCTTCATAGCCCAGTCTCCCAATTGGTCATGGCGGTGACGAGCCGGCCGCGCCGCGTCGAAGCGGCTGCTTCATGTTCGTTCAAAACGCCACCCATACGTTGAAGAACGCGGTGTTGTTGTCGTGCGCGTTGCGGCCGTTGCCGTCGTAATTGGTCGACGCCCCGTCGAACTTGTTGTACGCGGTGTACTGGAACATGATCCGGATATTCTGAATCGGCAGGTAATCGAGCTCGAAGATGAAGCCGTTGCTGTTCGGCGTATTCGGATTGCCGTTGGCGTCGGTTCCGTACAGCCCGCTGTCCGAACTGCCGGTTGTCGAGAAATATGCGATGGTCCCGCCATACTGCCGATTGTAGTAATAGGTCGCCTTGCCCAGGAACTGGCGCAGCGTATCGCTAGGATTCGCCGGTGCGGGCCCGGCGCCGATGCCTGCGCCGGTCGCTACGACAGATGGATAGCTCGCGTTGTAGTTCTGCTTTTCGTAGACGTAGTTAAGCTGCGCCGTGAAGGTGTGCGGATCGGTGATGTACTGGTATTGCGCATCGACGGCAGCGTCCTTGTAGCGGTCCGTCGGGGTCGACTGCATCAGGTTGTCCGGATAACGGTCCAGGAACATCCCATAGGTGCCGACCATCAGCGAGTTCGGACCCCATTCCTTGTTGTAGGCGAGACGCCAGTAGGGGTTGTAGCCTTTGAGCGCGGCCACCCCGCCATCGATGCCCACGGGTAGCCCTTCGCTCAAGACCGAGAACGCGCCATTGGCGGTGCGATAGAAGGAAACCTCGCCGTAGAGGGTCTTCTGCCAGAAGGCATAGGCGCCCAGGCCGGCGACCTGTTGCGCCAGCGTGTTGTAGATCTGCGCCTTGGCCGACGGAGTAATCGCGAGCGGAGAGCGGTGTACGGGAAGCCCCATGCCGGGGTGCTGTTCCAGACGTCCTGCACCGTCGGGTTGTTGTTTATCGTCGCCCCGAAGATCCAGTCCGGCTCCGCCGCACCCACACTGCTGTACTTGTAGGCGGCGCGAAGGTCGGTGTTGTCCATGCTGGAATGGCCACCGAGCGTGCCGTCGGCCGACGTCGCCAGGTTGTTGTAGGTCCACTGGCCCATCATGCCGAACCAGTCGGTGAACTTGGTCGCGAAGAACACACTCGTACAGCAGAACACCAGGCCGTTGTTGCGCGGGACCAGCGTCGTCGTCTGGCCGGTGGTGGGATCCGTCTGGTTATTGTTCTGGATATTGGTGATGGATGCCTGCGCCATGACCGCTATCGGCATATAGTTGAAGCCTTCCGACGAAAAAAAGGTCTTGCCGATGGTGTAGCCGGTCAGCTTGAAATAGCGACCGTACGGCGTGAGCTCGGGAAAGCTGACGTGACAGGCAACGCACTCTTGCCCGGTCTGTCGCGCGAAGGCCGGAACAGCCTGCGCCGGGCTGATCAACGCCAGAAGCAGCAGCAACGCGAACGTCGCCGTCAGCAATGTGCCTCCGGCCGATCCCGCCATTGTTCTTGCACCTCGGCAATCCATCGCAGCACTCCTTCTTTTGGCTTGGCCGCGCAAGCCCGGTTGGGTTGCCATCTCCCTTGGGGCCGGCGCAAAGCCGACGTGTGACCCGGGTACGGTAATTGCGTTCCACTGTAGCATTCCTGATCTAGATCAAGCCGGCTCTATTCGACGCATAGCGCCGTTTGCCCCGGGCGCCAAGCTTGCACCTACCGGCATCGACGGAGCGATCCGGCCGCAGCTGGCCATGGGAGGTCGAACGGGCGATGCGCATGAACCTGCAAAGGCAGGCTCCAGACGGCGATTGATCTGGGTCAAGCCGTCTTCGCCTCGCCGGCCTACCATGCATGAATCCGTGACCAGCGGCGCGCCCATCGCGCGGATCACTGAAACCATGCGGTCGACCGCCATCATTCAAGACGAACATCGTTCGCTGGGGGCCGTCCTGCACGGGATGCGCTACCTGGTGCGCCAGATCCGGGACAAGGGCGCCACGCCGGATTTCGAGCTGCTCGGGGCGATGATCTATTACATCGACGTGGTTCCCGAACGCGTCCACCACCCGAAGGAGGAGCAGTACCTGTTCTGGCTCCTGCGCATTCGCCGCCCGAGTGCCGCGCCGCTCCTCGACGGGCTCAAGCTCGAACACCGGGTCGGCGCGGAGAAGATCCGCATTCTCGAGCAGGCGCTGCTGCATTACCGACAGGGCGGCAAGGTCGAATTCCCGCAGTTCCTGGCGGCGTTGGAAGCCTATGCGACCTTCCATTGGGCGCATATGAAGATCGAGGAAAAGGAGATCCTGCCGCTAGCGGAAAGGCATCTCACTGCCGGGGATTGGGAGGCGATCGATGCGGCCTTTCTGGGTCATACGGATCCGCTGCTCGGCGTCGAGGCCGGCGCCAAATACGAGGCGCTGTTCAGTCGCATCGTCAATCTGGTGCCGCTACCGGTCGGCGTGGGTCCCGCGCGTCGCCCGGCCTAGCAGCAGACGATTGCTGTTCGCCGGACGGCAGAAGCCCGACCTTCTCGTCGGCTTCGCGCACGGCATTTGCGCACTCGCGTGCAGCGCGAGAACCCATTTGCGGATGCACCCCGGGGCGCGCGGCGGCGAGCGACCCTCCCCGCTTGGCACCCGGTGCCGGCCGGTGCTTCGCCACAATGCCGAGTGCGCCAGCCAGCACCCCGGCATAGGCGCCCGCATCGATAGCGCATCGCGCACCGCCGCCGGCCCCTATCCTGCCTGCCAACCCTTGGTAATATGTCTAATCGCATTGCAAGCGCGCGCGGTAAATCGTGCCGCACTTCGGGCGGTTGCCTGAGGGAGGGCCCCGGGCAAGGTGCAGGCACGCTTCGTGCAACGTTGCGTTCGCCCGTGTGCACCCTCCGCCCGGGATGCGCCCAGTTGCAAAAATTACAAGCGATTGCAAGGAAATCGAATGCTGCCTGCGCGAATTGACCGATCCACGTCCGCACGCGCCGCCGGCCAGGTTCCGCGATGAATTTGAAATCGCGGGGCAACACCGGCAACGCGCCCCTGCCGCAGAGCGACGACGTCCCCCATGCACGCGGGCTTGGTGAGGATCCGCCGCGCGACGCGGGCACCGCCTGCTGTGCCTTGCTGCGACCGCCTCCCTTGCTCGCGCAAGCACCCCCTACACCGACGAAGACTCCTCCGCGCCGTCCGCCTAACCCAAGCCAGCGCTCGGACAGCCGCTGAGGCGGTCGGCCAAGTTGAATTCCCGAACCTGCAGGGATAACCAGAGGATGGCCGAAACCGGTTACCGGCCAGGCACGCTCGCCTCGGCAGTTTCGGTTTTTTGCGCAGCGGTCTATGCCGCGCTGGCGATCATGCTCGGCGGATGCTCGGCGCTACCGACCAATGCGACGCTGCCGCCGGGTGCGTATGCGAAGCGTCCCGAATCGGTCGCATTGGCCAACCCGCAAGACACTCAGCTCGGGCAGCGGCTCGAGCCGCGCGCCCGCGAGCATCCCGGCATGTCGGGGTTTCGCCTGATTCCGAGCGGAATCGGCTGTTTCCACGCCCGCACGGAAATGACGGCCCTGGCGGAAAGAACGCTCGACGTGCAGTACTTCGCGATCCAGAGCGACGACACCGGTCGGCTGTTCATCGAGGGCCTGCTCGATGCCGCGGACCGCGGTGCGCGCGTGCGCATTCTGCTCGACGACAGCAATGCCGTCGGCCGCGACGCCGAGATCGGAGCGCTGACCGCGCATCCGAATATCGAACTGCGCGTCTTCAATCCGTTTACCTATCGCGGACCGCTCGAGTTCATGCGCTCCGCCGAATTCGCCTTCAACGAATCCCGGCTCACCTACCGGATGCACAACAAGCTCTTCGTTGTCGACAACGAGCTCGCGCTCATCGGCGGACGTAACATCGGCGACGCCTATTTTGCCGCCAGCGCCACCATGGAGTTTGGCGACTACGACCTGCTCGTCGCGGGGCCGATGGTAAGGCGGCTGTCGGACAGCTTCGACGC
The DNA here is from genome assembly GCA_963711235.1 of uncultured beta proteobacterium. Taxonomy (GTDB): domain Bacteria; phylum Pseudomonadota; class Gammaproteobacteria; order Burkholderiales; family Casimicrobiaceae; genus PALSA-1003. The sequence goes on from CAVQDI010000005.1 coordinate 129,615, forward strand.
CTTCTGGAACAGCCCGTTGGCCATTCCGCTGCAGAACCTGGTGGTATTCAAGCCGACGCCGGCACGGCTCGATACATACCGCGAAGCGCTAGGTAAGCATCACACCGCGATGGAAAACAGCACCTACACCCGCCCGGTGAGCGACGGCGGGCCAGTCGCGAACATGTTCTCCGGCAAGAGGCCGCTGCTTTGGGCCCCAGCCGAGGCGATTTACGACAGCCCCGAGAAGGCCAAGGTCGAATCCGGCGAGCAAGCCGGCAAGCTCTTGCGCGATCGCGTCGAGCGCGCCGCCGCGGCCGCACACTCCGAGCTGCTGCTCGTGTCGCCGTACCTGGTGCCGGGCGACGACGGCATGCGCTTACTCACGGGCATGCGCGCGCGCAATGTTCGCGTGCGCGTGCTGACCAATTCGCTGCAGTCGACCGACGCGCCGATCACTTTCGCGGCCTACGATCGCTATCGGGTCCCGATGCTCGAAGCCGGCATCGAGCTCTACGAAGTGCGCCCGCAGTTGGGTGAGCCCAACATGCCCCGTGGGGGATCGCTCCAGTCGAGCACCTCGACCCCGTTTGCGCTGCACGCCAAGGTATTTGTTTTCGATCGCCGCCAGGTGTTCATCGGGTCGATGAATTTCGACGAGCGGTCGCGTCGTCTCAACACCGAACTGGGGATTCTGGTCGACAGCCCGGAGCTCGCGCGGGAGGTCGCAGAACGTTTCGATGCGGTTGCGCAGCCGGCCAACAGTTACGTGCTCGGCCTCGGTCCGCTCGGGGCCGCTGGCAAGCCCATGCTGAGCTGGAACACCACCGAAGGTGGCGTTCCGGTTAGCTACAACCAGGAGCCGCGCGTCGACCCGTGGACGAGCTTCCGGGTCGAGATGCTGTCTTTGCTGCCGATCGACAGCCAGCTCTAGTTGACTCGGCTCACTTCCTGGCCGGCGCGTGCGCGGCTTTCGCCGGCGCGGCGGGCGCGGGTTGCGCGGTCCGCCCCATCTCCGGGGTTACGATCTTGCCTTTCGCCCTCTGCTCGGCGAGGTAGCGGGCGGCGACCCGGTCCTCGGCGCGCGCGAGCGCGGCCGCATCGGCAGCGGCAGCGGCTGCGTCCTTCGCCTTCTTCTCTTCCGCCGCGGCTTTCGCCTTCTCGTCCATCGGCGGCGGCGGCGGCAGCTTCGCTACCGCCCAGCCGAACATGCCAACCACGAGGCCGGCCGCAATGAGTGCCCGCAACGTCGTCATGCCCCCTCCTCGTGTCACGCCGGCCGCGTGCGCGGTGGCGGCGTCCCCGCCGGCGCCACGGCTTTCGGATCGGCGAAATGCTCTCGTGCCCGCCCCGCCGCGATCTCCTGGTACCAGCGCAGGTGATGGTGCTTGGCCCAGCTCTCGTCAACATAGCCGTAGCGCATCGCGCGATAGGCGTCGATCATGCCGATCGTGCCGAGGTAGACGTGGACCAGCGCCAGCGAGATGGCGACATAGGCCGCGACCATGTGCACGACATTGGCGATCTGCATGGTCGAGCGCGTCTGGTCGAAGTTCGGGAACACGAGCACGAGCCCGCTGGCGACGAGCACGGTCGAGAGGAGAACGAGCACGATCCAGAACACCAGCTTCTCGCCGGCATTGAACTTGCCCGACGGATATTCGTGGCCGGTGAAGTACCCCCAGATATTGAGGAACCACCTGAGGTCGTCGATGCCGATGCCGTTGTCGCGCACGAAGCGAATGAACAGAAAGGGCACCGCGACGATCAGGATCGGGCCGACAAAATTGTGCAGCGGTCTTGGCCACGATCGCGAGCCACGAGAACAGCGTGTAGCCGATGACCGGCAGCAGCACCGATTTGCCGAGCGAGAGGATCAGGCCGGTGATGGCGAGCGTAACCCAGGTGATCGCCAGCAGCCAATGCGCATAGCGGTCCATGGGCGGGAAGCGCTCGATGAGCCTCCCGCCGCGCTTCTCGTTCGCCGCGAGGTCGAGCGGGCCGCGGATCAGGTAAAACACCGCCAGTCCGAGGATCGCCAGCGCGACCAACATGCCGCCCCAGAAGGCAATCGGTGCCCGCAGGCTGCGCCAGGCTTCGCCCTGCGGTTGGATCAGGATGTTGGTTTCCCGGCCCCGCACCTGCGTCACCCCCGGTGCGCCCGAGCGCACGTCGCGCCACACCGGCGCGTTATTGAGCGGCTGCGCCGCCTCGCGCTGCGCTTCGGCGCCAGGCGAAGCATTTTGCGCTGTCGGCGCGGGCGTGGGCAGCTGGTCCTGCGCGGTCGCAGCGGACGTCGCGCTCAACCAGAGCAGAGCGACCAGCAGCAAGGCCACCCGCACAATCGGTGAGTCAGCCATCGCCGCTCCTAGTGGGTACGCTTGTATTCGTTCTGGGCTTGCGCGCGCGTGGCCAGCGCCCGTTCCCACGCCGCCTTGTCGCCATTGAAGGGCGGATTCGAATACGGCGGCGTGTCCGGCTTGCCCTGGTAGGTGCCCTGCTTGTAGTTGACCACCTGCGGCCGCTCGCCGCAGGCGGCGAGCGTGAACAGCAGCGACGCGAGCAGCAACAGGCCCGCGGCGCGCGATCATGACTTGCTCCCCGGCGCTGCGGGTGCGGGTGCGGGTGCGGGTGCACCCGGAGGCGGGTGCGGAGCCGACGCCGCCGGTCCGTAAGCCGTATCCCAGCCCCACGGCGGTCCGCTGCGCGTGCCGCGCGCCGCGCGCATGGTCACCCGGTCGCGATAGATGTTGGAGATGACCTCGCCATCGCCGGCGAGCAGGGACTTGGTCGAACACATCTCGGCGCACACCGGCAGCTTGCCTTCGGCTAAGCGATTGCGGCCGTACTTGGCGAATTCCTCGGGCGAGTTGTCCTTCTCCGGGCCGCCGGCGCAGAAAGTGCACTTGTCCATCTTGCCGCGCACGCCGAACGCACCCGCCTGGGGAAACTGCGGCGCGCCGAAGGGGCAGGCATAGAAGCAATAGCCGCAGCCGATGCACAGATCCTTGTCGTGCAGCACCACGCCTTCCTCGGTGTGGTAGAAACAATCGACCGGACACACCGCCATGCACGGCGCGTCGGAGCAGTGCATGCACGCGACCGACATCGAGCGCTCGCCGGGTACGCCGTCGTTGATGGTGACCACGCGGCGGCGGTTGACGCCCCAGGGTATGTCGTGCTCCTGCTTGCACGCGGTGACGCAGCCGTTGCATTCGATGCAGCGCTCGGCGTCACACAGGAATTTCATTCGGGCCATGGTATCTGCCTCCCCCTCGTCAAGCCTTGAGCTTCTCGACCTGGCACAGGGTCGTCTTGCTTTCCTGCATCATCGTGACCGAGTCATAGCCATAGGTGGTCGCCGTGTTGACCGCTTCGGCGCGCACGATCGGGTGCGCGCCCTCCGGGTAGTACTCGAGCATGTCCTTGCCCTGCCACCAGCCGGAGAAGTGGAACGGAATGAAGGTCGTCCCGGAGGCGACACGGTCGGTAACCAGGGCCTTGACCTTGATCTGCGCGCCGGTTGGCGTCTTCACCCAGACGTACTCGCCGTCCTTTACGCCGCGGTTGTTCGCGTCCCGGGCATTGATCTCGACGAAGTTCTCCTGCTGCAGTTCGGCCAGCCACGGATTCGAGCGCGTCTCCTCGCCGCCGCCTTCGTATTCGACCAGCCGCCCGCTGGTGAGAACGAGCGGGAAGTGCTCCGCGACCTTGTCCTGCACGTTCTTCTGCTGCACCGACTTGAACAGGGTCGGCAGCCGCCAGAAGGCCTTCTTGTCGTCGTGCGTCGGGTACTTGGCAACCAGGTCCGGTCGCGGCGAGTACAGCGGCTCGCGATGCTGCGGAATGCCGTCGGGAAAGTTCCACACGATCGCGCGCGCCTTGGCGTTGCCGAACGGGTGGCAGCCGTGCTTGAGCGTGACGCGCTGAATGCCGCCGGAAAGGTCGGTCTTCCAGTTCTTGCCCTCAGCGGCCTTTTTCTCGTCCTCGGTCAGATCATCCCACCAGCCGAGCTTCTTCAGCAGCACGTGATCGAACTCCGGGTAGCCCGTGGTGAGCTCGGAGCCCTTTCGGATAGGAACCGTCTTCAGCCAGCAGGTTCACGCCGTCGCGCTCGACGCCGAAGTTGGCGCGGAAGCAGCCGCCACCGTCCATGACGTTCCTCGACTCGTCGTACAGGTTGGGCGAGCCAGGATGCTTGATCTCGGGGGTGCCGTAGGAGGGCCACGGCAAGCCATAGTAATCCCCATCGCAGGGTCCGCCCTTGGCGCGCAGCGTCTTCACGTCGAAGGTCGCCTGGTTCTTCATATGCAGTTTCAGCCGCTCCGGCGATTGACCCGTATAACCGATCGTCCAGGTGCAGCGATTGATCTCCTTCAGGATCGATTCGGGCGTCGGCTCTTCGAACTTGGACTCGCCGTCCGGCTTCCACATCGTGTAGTTCTTGACCAGCTCCTTGTCGAAGCCGAATTTCTTGGCGAACTGCGTACATGAGCGCATGGTCGGTCTGCGATTCGAACAGCGGCGTGATCACGCGCTCGCGCCACTGCAGCGACCGGTTCGACGCGGTGACCGAGCCGGAGGTCTCAAATTGCGTGCATGCGGGCAGGAGGTATACGCCGTCGGTGCGCACCATGGCGGCCATCGCCGCGGTCGCCGACGGATACGGGTCGATGACGACGAGCGTATCGAGCTTCTTCATCGCCTCGATCATTTCCTTGCCGCGGGTCTGGCTGTTCGGTGCGTGGCCCCAGAACACGACCGCGCGCAGGTTGTTGTCCTGATCGATCAGTTCGTTCTTTTCCAGCACGCCGTCGATCCAGCGCGACACCGTCATGCCCGGCTTCTCCATCATCGCCTGGGACGCGTAGCGGCTCTTGATCCAGTCGTAATTGACGCCCCACACAGCGGCGAAGTGCTTCCACGCCCCGGCCGCGACGCCGTAATAGCCAGGCAGTGAGTCGGGGTTGGGCCCGACATCGGTCGCGCCCTGCACGTTGTCGTGGCCGCGGAAGATATTCGCCCCACCGCCCGACACGCCGACGTTGCCCAGTGCGAGCTGGAATATGCACGACGCGCGCACGATGGCGTTGCCGATCGTGTGCTGCGTCTGGCCCATGCACCAGACCAGCGTCGACGGCCGGTTTTTCGCCATCATTTCGGCGACTTTGTAGACCTCAGCCTCGGGCACGCCGCAGACCTCTTCGACCTTGTCCGGCGTCCACTTGGTCATCACCTCTTCCCTGACCTTGTCCATGCCGTAGACGCGGTCGTGGATGTACTGCTTGTCCTCCCAGCCGTTCTTGAAGACGTGATAGAGCATGCCGAACAGGAACGCGATGTCGGTCCCGGAGCGAATGCGCACGTACTCGTCCGCCTTCGCCGCGGTGCGGGTAAAGCGCGGATCGACCACGATCATCCGACAGCCGGTTTCCTTGGCGTGCAGCATATGCAGCAGCGACACCGGGTGCGCCTCCGCAGCGTTGCTGCCGATGTAGAGCGCGCACTTGCTGTTCTGCATGTCGTTGTAGGAGTTGGTCATCGCCCCGTAGCCCCAGGTATTGGCTACGCCGGCGACCGTCGTCGAGTGGCAGATGCGCGCCTGGTGATCGCAGTTGTTGGTGCCCCAGAAGGACACGAACTTGCGCAGCAGGTACGACTGCTCGTTGCTGTGCTTGGAGCTGCCGATCCAGAATACCGAGTCCGGGCCGCCCTTGACCTTGTCGTTGCGGATCGCCAGCAGGCGGTCGCTTACCTCCTTGAGCGCATCGTCCCAGGACATCTTCTGCCATTTGCCGTTGACGAGCTTCATCGGCGATTTCAGCCGGTGCGAATTCGCGATCATGCCGTGCTCGCGCACCGAGGCGCCCTTGGCGCAATGCGCGCCGAGGTTCAGCGGCGAGTCGAACACCGGCTCCTGCCGGATCCAGACGCCGTTTTCGACCACGGCGTCGACCGAGCAGCCGACCGAGCAGTGCGTGCACACCGTGCGCTTGGTTTCGATCGTGCTGGCTTCTGCCTTGGCCTCGGCCTTGCCGATCACGCCATAGGGGAAGCTGGCTGGCGAACGCTCCGGCCCCTGCCACCAGGCCCGAGCGCTGCAAAAACGTCCGCCGATCCATCGTCGCGAGCTTGGCTCCGACGCGGGGGCGGAAACGTGGACGAGCTGCCGGGGCGCTTGCTTGCGCGCCACTGTCGATTTTAGTAAGCAGCATGATCCGTCCTCCTCCTAAAAACCGTTTGCTAACCTCTGCTAAGCAACTTGGTCCGTCGCGTCACCCGGACGCAACCGTGCCTTAAATCTTCGCCGTCCGGTAATAGCGCCGGATGTGATCGGTCTCCCGGTACCCTTCGCCCGAGGCAGCGTCGGGGTCGGCCGGCGCGGCCGGCGCGTTACCCTTAAGCGAGCGCGCCGCGATCGCGGCCGCGCCGATCCCGCCGGCGCCAAGCGCCAACAGAAAACCGCGCCGCTTGGAAACGGGCGCTCTGGGATCCGACTCGGGACGGGAGGGTACGACAGGGCGTGTGTTACGGGGGCTCGAGCTCATGCCTGCCTCTGCAAAGGGTGTTGCACCGTGACGTTGTCGAGTCGCATCGAAAGGGCTCAATGCCTCGTCAGTCGATGGCGAACGAGTCACGTTCGATCGCCATGAAGGAATTTGTAAATTCTGCTACCCGACGGTAGTAGTTGGCAATAGGAGAATTGTTTATTGCATTGCAGCACGACGTTACCCACGGCGCAACATAGAGCGCAAAGAACTCGCGTTGTTGCACGATGGATCCCGGTTCGATCCCCGGCGCACCGCCCACCAGAACTCGCATCGTCTCACAGATCGCCGCCAGGTGGTCCTCGTAGACGCTGACGCCATCGCGGCGGCCCAGGCCCAGACGCGCGAGCGCCGCCCGCAACTCGGCGAGCGGACTGCTTCCGGCCCCGGCGAGGTAGCCCGACGCATGCAGGCTTACCTCGCTCCGGCCCACGCCGATGAACAGGCGCTGGTATTCGTCGCCGGCGGCCGCCGCGTCGGTGGCGGCGCTGGCAGCGATCAGCGCGCGCCACGCCGCGGCGAGCTCGCGCGCAGCACTCCCGCCGACGACCGGCCATTCGTCCGCCGCCGCGATCGTGGCGAGCAGCGCTTCGTCCGGCGCCGCGGCGTAAAGGCGCGAGAGCAAGGCATAGAAATTGGCGCGTGCCTGGTCCTCGGCCGCTAGCTCTCCGCTGCATGGCAACCGGTACCGGCGCCTCGCTCATGGTTTCGCAGCGCCCTCCGGACCGCGCCCGGTCGGCAGCTCGGTGCGCATCCGGTCGAGCACTCTGCAGTCGGCGCACATCTTGAGCTGCTCGAGCGCGCCCGGTGCCGCAAACATCGAATGGCCGGCGAGCCGTTCGAGCATGCTGGCCACCATCTTTTCGGTTCCGAGCGGCTTGCCGCAGCGAATGCAGGCAAAGATCGCCGCCTCGTTGAGCACGCGCGGTGCACGCGCCTCGGCGGTGAACAGCAGGCGTGGCTCGAGGGCGATCGCGTCTTCCGGACAGGTCGCCGCGCACAGGCCGCATTGCACGCACTTCGCTTCGATGAAGCGCAGCTGCGGCGCCTCCGCCTGCGGGTGATCGAGGAGCGCGCCCACCGGGCAGGCGCCGACGCAGGCTAAGCACATCGTGCACGCGTCGCGGTTGACGACGATCGTCCCGAACGGCGCGCCGGCGCCGAGCGCAACCTGCGCGCGCGGGGTGGGCGCGTGCGCCAGGAGGTGCTCGACGGCGAGCGCGATGGTCGCGCGCTTGTCGGCCGTCCAGTGGAACGTCGCCGGCGTGCGCACCGCCAGCGCGGGTTTGAGCGCCCACACGGCCGCTTCCAGCGCCGCGCTGTCCGGCGCGCGAAGGAGCTGGGCGTGCGTTCCCTGGTAGCCCAGCGCCTGCACGATCGCATCGGCAAAGGCCATCTGCTGCGCCAGCGCGTCCGCGTACTGCGGCGCCTCCGCACCGGTGGCGAGCACCGCGATCTCGCCCGCGCCGTAGGCGAGCGAACCGAGCCAGGCGTCGATGCCCGCCGCGGCGATGTGGTGCAGCTCGACCGGAATCACGCGCGAGGGCAATCCCCTGCCCTGCCGGCCGAGGCGCAGGATCAGCTCGCGGCCGGCGCCGTCGTGAAACAGCAGACACGGGTCGCGGCCGCCGGCGGCGCGATAGGTTGCGAGCAGGGTGCGCACCTCGGCACCGAGCGTCGGCACCGGCGGATAGGCGTAGGTCATCGCACCCGAAGGACAGACGGTCGCGCAGGCACCGCAGCCCATGCACAGATGCGGCTCGACGAAGACGTGGTCGCCGTCGGCACGAATCGCCTCGGTCGAGCACACGTCGAGACACAGGTCGCACCCGGGCTGCTGCGCACGCGAATGCGCGCACAGCGACGGCTGGTAGTGGAAGAACTTGGGCTTCTCGAAGCTGCCGACCGCAGCGACGATGTCGACCACCGCCACCGCCTGTGCCGCCGGGTCGTCGCCGGGATGCCAATAGCCCTGCGGCGGCTGGTGCATCGCCAACTGGGGCTCGCGCTGCAGGTCGAGCACCAGGTCGAAGGTTTCGCTGCGCTCCGCTCCGGCCGCCGTGCGCTCGAAGTCGATCGCGCCGATCGCGCCGCAGGCGACGACGCACTGGCGATGGTCGCGACAGCGATCCAGGTCGATCTGGTAGCTGAAGTCGATCGCCTGCTCGGGACAGACGCGCACGCAGGCATTGCAGCGCGTGCACAGCTCCAGGTCGATCGGGTTCTCCTGGGTCCACGCGGCGCCGAATGCGCCCAGCCAGCCGCTCAAGCGCGCGAGTTTGCCGGAATAGATCGGATAGCCGCGCTCGGGCGGAAGCTCGCTCCCCTTTTCCTGCCCGGTGATGAGCACGCTCACCGCGAGTTGCTCTTGCAGTGCGTCGGCCCAGCGCAATGCCGCCGCAGCGGGTCCCACGAGCAGCAACCGCCCCTCGGAGTGGAACGTGACCCGCGGCACCGGCTCGGGCTCGGGCAATGCGGCGGCGGCAAGCAGCGCCGCGATCTTGGGCGTCGCCGCGCGCCCTTCGGCTGACCACCCCGCCGCTTCGCGGATGTTGACGAAGGAAAGTTGCTGCGTCCTGGTCCCCTCGCCCAGCGCGTCGCCGATGCGCCGCGATTCCTGCGTGCACGCGACGACGACATCGCCCTGGCTTTTTTCCGCAAATGCCGCGAGCTCTTTCTGGCAGAGCTGGGTGTGGACCGGCAAGCGGCCCGGCGAGCTCCAGCACGCGCGCGAGCGCCTCGGCATCCAGCGCCAGCGTGCCGTTGCAGTTGCACAGATGCAGTTCCTTGTCGCGCAGTGTCATGGCGCGCGGTCGGCTGGCTTCATGCCCTGCGGCGGGACGTCCGCCGCCTCGCTGGCTTGCGCCGCGGGCACCCCCACGCCCGCGCTCGGCGCGGCGGGGGCCGGTTGCGCGCTCGACAACACGGCAGCGCTCGCTTCCGGCAGCGCGGAGGGCGCCGCGTCGGCCGGAGAGGCCGCTCCCGGCGCCGCACTCACCCCGCCCGCGGCCGGGTCGGCTGCTTCCGGCGAGGCACCGAAGCCGCGCTGCAAGAGGTCAGCGAGCATGTCGGGAGCGATCGGATCGGCCTGGGTGTAATCGTCGATATAGGTATCGAGCCCATCCATGATGTTGAAGCGCGGATCGCGGAAGAGCTGCTTCAACGCGGCGCGCCGAACCTGCTCGTCGACTTCGGGCCGCAGAAACGCCGTGAAATCGGAGGCCAGGGTCAGCGACTCGACCGGCGGCAGCTCCGCTGCGGCCGGTGCCGGCGGTGCTACCGCCGGCGCGGCCGCCGGCGCCGTTACCGGGGTCGGCTTGGCCGCCTCGAGCTTGCGTCGCGACCAGCGCGAGAGCGAAAAGCGCGGTCCGGAGCCGCGCGGCGCGCTCATCGCCGCCGTCCTTCGCGGCGCGCGCCGGCGCGCGCCTGCGTGTCTTCATAGAGCTCGTTGCGCCGCCCCTTCTTGCGCGGCTCGGGCTTGTAATGAGCGGCGACAAACGCCTCGAGTGCGGCCAGAATCGCCGCCGGCATCGGCACCGCGTCGACCTGCTCGCCGGCATCGAGAAAGCGAGCCGCCTCGGCGTAACTGACGGTCACGATCAGCGGCCGCGCGCGCGGCTCGGCGTCGTCCTCGGGCTCGGCCATGCGCCACAGGACGAAGACCTTCGGCTCCCGGGCCGAGGCATTGAGGTAATAGCCTTCGCTCTCGGAGGGATGCAGCTCGATCGCGTGTCCGCTGAAGCGCCAGCGCGTTCCCTCCGCCCCGTCGCTTAAGAGTGCGCATCCCGGCGCACTGTCGGCGCCGGCCTCGATCGCGGCCGCTTCCCAGCGCTCGCTCGCCCACCGATTGGTAAGCGGGATGCGGTGCATGATCACGGCGACGGGAAACCGCAAGGCCAGCATGGATTTGAGTCGGTTGCCGGAAGTGCGCTGCGGCCGACTTGCGGGGCGATGATACACCCGCGGACAACCCGCTCTGCTACCATGCTCCATCACCTTTTCGATTTTCGTCATGGCTCGAGTCATTCCCTTAGCCGACGCGCGCAGCATGCTGCCGCGAGACGCACCCGCCCCGCGCGTCGCGCCCTCCGGCCTGCTCGCCGACGCGCACGGGCGCCCTCTGCGTGACCTGCGCATTTCGGTCACCGACCGCTGCAACTTCCGCTGCGTGTATTGCATGCCCAAGGACGTCTTCGGTCACGACTACCCGTTCCTGCCGCATGCCGACCTGTTGACCTTCGAGGAGATTACGCGGCTCGCGCGCGTGTTCAAGGCCCACGGCATCGAAAAGATCCGCCTCACCGGCGGGGAGCCGCTGCTGCGCAAGCGCCTGGAGCGCCTGGTGGCCATGCTCGCCGAGCTCGGCGGGCTCGACCTGACACTCACCACCAACGGGGCCCTGCTGGCCAGGAACGCGGCCGCGCTCAAGGCGGCCGGATTGAACCGGGTGACGGTCAGCCTCGACGCGCTCGATGACGGGATCTTCCGCGCCATGAACGACGTCGACTTCCCGGTGGCGAAGGTGCTCGAGGGCATCGATGCTGCGGCCGCGGCAGGTCTCGCTCCGATCAAGATCAACATGGTGGTCAAACGCGGCATGAACGAACACGAAATCCTGCCGATGGCGCGGCACTTCAAGGGCAGCGGCCATATCCTGCGCTTCATCGAGTACATGGATGTGGGCCATACCAACGGCTGGCGCATGGATGACGTCGTTCCCTCGGCGGAGGTGCTGCGCATCGTCGGCGATTCGCTGCCGCTCGTACCCAGCGACGCGAACTACCCGGGAGAGGTCGCCTCGCGCTGGCGCTACGCCGACGGATCGGGCGAGATCGGCGTCATCTCCTCGGTCACCCAGGCCTTCTGCGGCGACTGCACGCGCGCCCGCCTGTCGACTGAAGGCAGGCTCTACACCTGTCTGTTCGCGATCCAGGGCTTCGATCTGCGCGCGCTGCTGCGCGACGGCAGCAGCGACGAACGGATTTCCGACACCCTTGCGGCCATCTGGCTGCAACGCGGCGACCGTTACTCCGCGATCCGCTCGGAGCATACCGTGGCGCTGCCGAAGATCGAGATGAGCTACATCGGCGGCTAGCTCGCGCCCCCTGCCGCCGCCTCCTGCATGCAAGTCCGAGCGCTGGTCGAGTTCCTAAGCGGCCTCGAGCAGAACAACAACCGCCCTTATTTCGTCTGGCACAAGCCGGCGTACGATGTGCTGCGCGAGGAATTCGAGGCGCTGACGGCCGATCTCATCGCCCGCGTCGCCAAATTCGACCGCGGCCTTGGGGCCGGTCGATGCGAAGAAAGCCCTGTTCCGCATCTATCGCGACACCCGCTTCTCCAAGGACAAGACGCCGTACAAGACCCATTTCAGCGCCGCGATCCGCGAGCAGGCCAAGAAGGGCCTTGAACCGGGGTATTACTTCCATATCGATCACCTCGGCGTACTCCTCGCCGGCGGCGGCATCTATAACCCCGATGCGGCGATCCTGGCCCGCATCCGGCGCCATATCGCGCGGCACCCCGCGGCGCTCACGCGCGTGCTGCGCGAGCCGCGCTTCCACAAGACCTATGGCGGGCTCGCCGACGAGGAAGCGCTGGCGCGGCCGCCCAAGGGCTTTGCCGCGGACCTGCCGCACATCGACGCCATCAAGCTCAAGCACTACTTCGCCCTGATCGAAGTGGATATCGGCAAGCGGCCACCGAAGGATCTTGCGCGGTCGATCGCCGGTTATTTCCGCGACGTCGTGCCGTTGATGCGTTGGCTGCGCCGCGCGGTCGCCGAACACCCATGAACGCGCCCAACGCGCCGTATCGCCCCGTCCTCACCGACGCGGCCCGACCGGCAACCTTCGCCGTGCACGCAATCGACGAGGGCGGCGAAACGCGCGAGACCCTGATCGCCGGCGAACACCCGCTGACGCTCTACATCGACAAGCGCGAACTGCTCACGATCATGACCCTTGGCGCCGCGCCGGAGGCGCTTGCCATCGGTTACCTGCGCAACCAGCGCCTGCTCGAGCGCATCGAGGACGTCGTTTCGGTGCAGGTCGACTGGGAAGTCAACGCCGTCGCCGTGACCACGCGGCACGGATTGAAGGATCTCGAGGCCAAGACCGCTCGGCGCACCAAGACCACCGGCTGCGGACAGGGGACCGTGTTCGGCGACCTGATGCAGGAAATCGACAGCGGTGCGCCTGCCGGAGGGCGCGACCCTTTCGCGCGCCACGCTCTATGCCCTGCTGGAGCAGGTGCGCCAGCACGAGACGATCTACAAGCAGGCCGGCGCCGTGCATGGCTGCGCGCTGGCGACCAATGCCGCGGCGACGAGCGAGATTCTGTACTTCATCGAGGACGTCGGCCGGCATAACGCCGTGGACGCGATCGCCGGCATGATGTGGCTCGATCGGGTTGCCGGCGGCGACAAGATTTTCTACACCACCGGCCGCCTGACCTCGGAGATGGTCATCAAGGCCGCGCAGATGGAGATCCCGTTTCTCGTCTCGCGTTCGGGCCTCACGCAGATGGGCTACGAAATCGCGCGCAAGGTGGGCATGACGATGATCGGCCGCGCGACCGGCAAGCATTTCCTGCTCTTTACCGGCAGCGAGCGGTTTCGCAGCTGATGCGCGCGCCGGGCATCACCGGGGTCGTACTGGCCGGCGGCCAGGGCCGACGCATGGGCAGCATCGACAAGGGCCTGGTGCTGCTCGACGGCCGGCCGATGGTGGCCCACGTGCTCGAGCGCCTGCGCCCCCAGGTCGACGAAATCCTCATCAACGCCAACCAGCATCACGCCGAGTACGCGGCGTTCGGTTACCCCGTGGTGGCCGACGCGATCGGCGGCTTTGCGGGTCCCTTGGCCGGACTGCAGGTCGCGCTCGCCAGCGCGTCGTTTCCGCTGCTGGCGACGGCGCCCTGCGATTCGCCGTTTCTGCCCGCCGACCTGGTCACGCGCCTGGCCGCGGCGTTGCACGCGGCCGAAGCCGACCTGGCAGTCGCCCGCACCTTCGACCAGCCGCATCCGGTGTTCGCGCTGGTGCGGCGAGAGGTGCTGCCGCACCTGGGCGGCTTTCTCGCAGGCGGCGGGCGCAAGATCGACGCCTGGTACGCTACACTGAAGACGGTCGAAGTCGCATTCGACGACGAGGCCGAGGCGTTCCGCAACATCAACACCGCCGCCGAGCTCAAGGCGGCCAGCCGCTGAAAAAAATGCCGCCCAAAACGCTGCGCGAGCTTTCCTGCGCCGACGATTACGATCCGAATTCGATGCCGGTGGCGAAGGCGCGCGAACTGATCGCGAGCTTTCTCACCCCGGTGGCGGGGGTCGAGCGCGTGCACCTGCGCAACGCCCTCGGCCGGGTGCTGGCCGAAGACATCGTCTCGCCGCTCGCCGTGCCCGGGCACGACAACTCCGCCATGGACGGTTACGCGCTACGCTTCGCCGATCTGCGTCCCGGACGGCGAGACCGTCTTGAAGCGGGTCGGCGAGTCCTTCGCCGGCAAACCGTGGCCCGGCGCGATCGGGCCCGGCGAATGCGTTCGCATCTTCACCGGCGGCGTGATGCCCCAGGGCGCCGACACCGTGGTCATGCAGGAACGCGCACGCGAGGATGCCAACGGGGTTGCGATTCCCGCCGGCGCGGTCACCAAGGCCGGCAGCAACCGCCGCTTCGCCGGCGAGGACTTGAAGCAGGGCCAGACCGTGTTTCGTGCCGGACAGCGCCTGCGTCCGGCCGAGCTCGGCATGATCGCCTCCTTAGGGATAGGCGAAGTCAGCGTGGTTCGCAAGCTGCGGGTGGCGTTTTTTTCCACCGGCGACGAGCTCAAGCCCATCGGCACGCCGCTTGCCGCCGGCGAGGTCTACGACAGCAACCGTTACACCCTGCATGGCATGCTGACGCGGCTTGACTGCGAGGTCATCGACATGGGCGTGGTCCGGGACGTGCCCGCCGCGCTCGAGCGCGCGCTAGCCAGCGCCGCGCAGGCCGCGGACGTCGTCATCACCTCCGGCGGGGTGTCGGTCGGCGAGGCCGATTTCGTCCGGGCGCTGTTGGACAAGCTGGGCGAAGTGCTGTTCTGGAAGATCGCGATGAAGCCTGGCCGGCCGCTGGCATACGGCAAGATCGGCAGCGCACATTTTTTCGGCCTGCCTGGCAATCCGGTTTCGGTGATGGTGACGTTCTACGAGTTCGTACGCGACGCGTTGCTGATGCTGCAAGGACAGCGCGACATCCAGCCCGTGCCCACGTTCAAGGTGCCGCTGGCGGCGGCGGTCAGGAAGGCGCCCGGGCGGACCGAGTTCCAGCGCGGCATTCTCTCGCCCGATGGTGCGGGCGGCTGGACCGTGCGCACCACCGGCGACCAGGGCTCCGGCATCCTGTCGTCGATGTCGCAGGCCAACTGCTTCATCGTGCTCGGCAGCGACACCGGCAACGTCGCGGCGGGCGAGTTGGTCGAGATACAGCTGCTCGAAGGACTCATCTGACGCCCGCGTGCACGCGGGCGCTGCCCCGCCGCTGACGCGCCGCAGCGTCTGTCGCTCGATCGGCTATGGCCGCAGGGCTACGCGACGACCGCGCGCTCCTGCGGCCTTACGTCGGCTGGTGCGCCGTTACCAGTTCGTCGCCAGCCCGGTAAGCGCTGCCCTCGCCGTCACCGGGCTCGTCCTCTCAGGCGACGATACCGCGGCCGGCCGGAGCGCTCGAGACGCCGGATGCGTTCCTCGAGCTCGTAGATGTCGCGCGCTCCCGCCAGGTACGCCTCGCGGTCGCGCTGCGCCTGCCGCCAGAACCAGTGATCCAGGCGATCGAATACGCTGCCGGACCGCGCTTTGCCCTGGCTCGCGTCGCGCCGCAACGCATTGAACCGCAACGCCCGGCTGACCTTCGCCCACGCGCCGGCGCGCCCCGGGTAGTCCCACAGAAAGCCGGTCGCTTTCATGTTTGCGCTCCGCTCGACGCGAGAGCCGGTAAGCCCCGCGTCCGTTTGCCGATGCACGTCGCATCCTAAACACAATATGGGCGCCGGGCCATATCAAGTCCAATCGTATTTGCGAAAGCCTGCCATCGGATTCGCCAATCGCAACCGGCGCGACGCGCGCCCTAGCGCCGTGCAGCCGAGAGCACGCCCGAGACGTCGCGCACCAGCTCGAGCGCGCGCTTGAGCTGCGCAAGGCCGCGCACTTCGAGGGTGAAGCCCATTCGTGCCTGGAGGTTCTTGCTCAAGGTCTTGACCGCGGTGACATTGATCCTCTCGCGCGAAAACACTTCGGAGATATCGCGCAGCAATCCCTGCCGATCCATCGCGTCGACGACGACGTCGACCGGAAACACTTCATCCCGCGCCGCGCCCCAGTCGGCGCTAATGAGCCGCTCGGGCTGGCGCTCGCGCAGGCGAGCGATGTTGCTGCAGCTCTGGCGATGGATGGAAATGCCCTTGCCGTGGGTGACGAAGCCGACGATCGGATCCGGCGGCGCCGCCTTGCAGCAGCGCGCCAGTCCGGTCATGAGCCGATCGACGCCGACGATGAGAATGCCGCTGCCGGCGCCCGCGGCCTTGCTCTCGCGCGCGACGACGGTCTCCTCGTCGGCCGGCGGTGCCGCGTCGGGATTGCCGACGGCGCGAATGGCGCTCTGCAGTGCGCGCAGATTGATATCGCCGCGCGCCACGGCGGCAAAGAAGTCCTCGATCCGGCCGCTGCCGGCCTGCGTGGCGACGGCGTCGAGATTGAGCGCGGTCATGCCCGCGCGCGCGAGCTCGCGCTCGACGATATCGCGGCCATGCGCGATCGTCTCGCCGACCTGCTGCGACTTGAACCACTGCCGTACCTTCGCCCGTGCCCGGTGGCTGTGCACGTAGCCGAGCTCGGGATTGAGCCAGTCGCGCGACGGGCCGCCTTGCTTCACCGCCACGATCTCCACCTGCTGCCCGCTCGACAGGACGAAGTTGAGCGGCACCATCGCGCCGTCGACGCGCGCACCGCGACAGCGGTGGCCCAGGCTCGTGTGCACCGCGTAGGCGAAGTCGACCGGGGTGGCGCCGCGCGGCAGGTCGACCACCCTGCCCTGCGGGGTCAGCACGTAGATCGTCTCGGTGAACAGGCTTGACTTGAACTGCTGCAGCCACTCCCCGGCATCGGCCACGGCGTCCTTCCAGTCGAGCACCTGCCGCAGCCAGGCGATTTTCTCCTCGTAGCCGGGATCGCGGCGGCCGGCGTGCGCGCCTTCCTTGTAGCGCCAATGCGCCGCGACGCCGTATTCCGACTGCCGGTGCATGTCGAACGTGCGGATCTGCACCTCGAGCGGCTTGCCCTCGGGCCCGATCACGGCGGTGTGCAGCGAGCGGTAGTCGTTCGCCTTGGGCTTGGCGATGTAGTCGTCAAACTCGCGCGGCACCGGTGTCCAGAGGTTGTGCACGACGCCGAGCGCGGCGTAGCAGTCCTTGACTTCGTCGACGAGAATGCGCACCGCGCGGATGTCGTAGAGCGACTCGATGCCCGCCTCCTTGCGCCGCATCTTCGTCCAGATGCTGTAGATGTGCTTGGCGCGACCGCTGACCTCGGCCTTGATACCGGCGGCGGCGAGTTCGCGCTTCAGGGTGGCCTGCACGCTTTCGATGTAATGCTGGCGGTCCAGGCGGCGCTCGTCGAGCAGGCGGGCGATGCGCTGGTAGGTCTCGGGCTCGAGCGTGCGCAGGGCAAGATCCTCGAGCTCCCATTTGAGCTGCCAGACGCCGAGCCGGTTCGCCAGCGGCGCGAACAGGTCGAGCGTCTCGCGCGCGGTGGGCGCGCGCACCTCGTCCGGCGCCGCATCGGCAGTGACCAGGTAGCGCAGCGCCTGGGTGCGCTCGGCGAGCTTGATCAGGACGACACGAATGTCCTCGACCATCGCCAGCAGCATCTTGCGCAGGTTCTCCGCCTGCAGGGCACGCTCTTCCTTGGCCTCGAGGTCCGCGGCGGCGCGGATCGCGTCCATGCGCGCGGCGCCGATGACGATCTGCGCCACTTCGTTGCCGAAGGACTCGGCCAACGCGGCCGGGTCGAAGCCTGCCGTCGCCGGCATGCCGAGCAGGACCGCGGCTTCGACCGACTCGGCGTCGAGTTTGAGCCCGGCGACGATCGCCGCGGTGCCCAACGCGCGATCCAGCCAGGGCTCGCCATCGGGCGTGCAGAGCGCGCCGTAGCGTGCGCGTGCCGCGGCGAGCGCCTTGGCGATGCCGGCGCGCTCGTCCGGCGCAAAGGCGGCGCCTACCTGCTCGAGCCAGGCAGCGAAGGTCTCCGGACCCGCGCGCGTGAGCGAGCCCTCGCCCGCCGCGCCGATGAGCGCTGCCATGGACTTTAAGCCGCGGCTTTGGCCACCGCGGCGGCAAGGTCGCGGGCACAGCGATCGGCCGCGTCGGCCTCGCGCGCCTCGACCATCACCCGCAGCACCGGCTCCGTGCCGGAAGGGCGCAGGAGCACGCGTCCTGACCCGTCGAGCGCCGCCACCGCGGCGCGTTCGGCTTGGCGGATGGCCTCGTTCGCGCGCCAGTCGAAACCGCGCCGCACCGGAACGTTGATCAGGCACTGCGGAAACAGCGGCGCATCCGCGGTCGCCGCGGCGAGCGTCGTTTCCTGCTCGCGCAGCGCGCGCAGCACCGCCAGCGCGGCAACGATCGCGTCTCCCGTCGTATGCTTGTCCAGGCAGATGATGTGACCGGAATTCTCGCCGCCGAGGATCCAGCCCTTCTCCTGCATTTTCTCCAGCACGTAGCGGTCGCCGACGGGCGTGCGCTGCAATGGAATGCCGCGCCGCGCCAGCGCCTGTTCGAAGCCGAGATTGCTCATCTGCGTGCCGACCACCCCGCCTGCCATCGCGCCACGGCGCCAGTAGTCGAGCGCGATCACGTACAGCAGCTGGTCGCCATCGTAGGCCCGCCCCTCGGCGTCGACCATGATGGCGCGGTCGCCGTCGCCATCGAGCGCGAGACCGACGTCGGCACCGTGGGCGACGACCGCGGCCTGCAGGTGCCGCGGATGCATCGCCCCGACACCGGCGTTGATGTTGACTCCATCCGGTTCGCTGCCGATCGCGATCACCTCCGCGCCAAGCTCGTGGAATACCGGCGGCGCGACGTGATACGCCGCGCCGTGCGCGCAGTCGACGACGAGCTTCATGCCCTTCAGGTCGAGCTCGTTGGGAAACGTGCCCTTGCAGAATTCGATGTAGCGACCCGGTGCGTCGTTGACGCGTCGCGCCTTGCCCAGGTGCGCCGAGGGTACGCAGACGAGC
The DNA here is from genome assembly GCA_963711235.1 of uncultured beta proteobacterium. Classification (GTDB taxonomy): domain Bacteria; phylum Pseudomonadota; class Gammaproteobacteria; order Burkholderiales; family Casimicrobiaceae; genus PALSA-1003. The sequence goes on from CAVQDI010000005.1 coordinate 148,414, forward strand.
GGGGCGTCCATGCCGCGTTCGATCGCCTGCTCGACCGCGTCGGGGAGCTTGGTGCCCGCGGCGGAGAAGAACTTGATGCCGTTGTCCTCAAAGGCGTTGTGCGAGGCGCTGATGACGATGCCGGCGGAAAGGCGCAGCGCGCGCGTGAGGTAGGCCACCGCCGGCGTCGGCAGGGGCCCGCTGAGATAGACGTCGACCCCGGCTGCAGACAGTCCCGACTCCAAGGCGGCTTCGAGCAGGTAGCCGGAGATGCGGGTGTCCTTGCCGATCAGCACGCCCGGCGTCTCGCCGAACCGGCGCGCCGATTCCGCCGCCAGCACGCGGCCAGCGGCGTAGCCGAGCTTCAAAACCAGCTCGGGCGTGATTGGCGCCTCGCCGACGCGGCCGCGCACACCGTCGGTACCGAAGTAGCGACGCTCGGTTATGCCTTGGGCATCATGGGCCTTATGCATTGACCGCGCTCCATACCTTGAGCGCATCGACGGTTTCACGCACGTCGTGCACACGAATTATTTTTGCGCCGCGCGCCACAGCCGCCAGCGCCGCCGCAATGCTGCCCGCCAACCGTTCCTGCGGCGGCGCCACCGGTCAAAGCGCCGATCGTCGACTTGCGTGACAGGCCGACTAACACCGGATAGCCGAGTAGGACGAGCTCGGGCAAGCCCCGCAGCAAGTCGAGATTATGTTCCACCGTCTTGCCGAAGCCAAAGCCCGGGTCGACCACGATGCGCTCGCGGCCGATACCGGCAGCCTCGCAGGCGGCTGCGCGCGCGGCCAGAAAGTCCCTGACCTCGGCGAGCACATCGGCGTAGGTGACGTTGTGCTGCATGGTCGCCGGCTCTCCGCGCATGTGCATCAGGCAGACCGCGACCGGCGCCGGGGCCCCGGCGATCGCCTCCAGCGCACCGGCCCCGCGCAGGGCGGAGACATCGTTGATCATGCCCGCCCCGGCGGCGATCGCCGCACGCATCACGGCGCTCTTGCGCGTGTCCGCGCTCACCGGGACGCCGAGGGCGGCGATGCGCTCGATGAGCGGCACCACGCGCTCGACCTCCACCGCTTCAGGCGTTGTCGCGGCACCCGGCCGCGTCGATTCGCCGCCGATGTCGATGATGTCCGCGCCGGCGTCGACCATCTGCCGGGCGCGGTCCAGCGCAGCCGCCGGTTCGAGATACCGGCCGCCGTCGGAAAACGAGTCCGGCGTCACATTGAGCACGCCCATGACGAGAGGGCGGTCAAGGCACAGGCGGTGGCGCCCGCAGACGAGAAAGGGAGGCGCGTTGGTCACGATCGCTGGCCCAAGGCCTCAGGCGGCGAGCCCGCGCGCTCCATGACCCCATGGCCGCAACACCCCCCGCGAAGGGGAGGAGCCAACCCGTTCTAGGCGGGGTTGGCGGAGGGCGCTGCGTCCGGGCCGGCGTTGGGGCCGAACGTGGGATTGGCCGCGGTCGACGAAGGCTTGGGCGGGCGCGGCGGCCGCCCCTGCATGACGTCCTCGACCTGTTCGGTGTCGAGCGTTTCCCACTCCAGCAGCGCGCGCGCCATCGCCTCGACCTTGTCGCGATTCGCCTCGATGAGCTTGCGCGCCAGACTGTATTGCTCGTCGATGATGCGCCTGATCTCCATGATCGACCTTCTGCATGGTGGCTTCGGACACGTTCTTCTGCGTCGTGATCGAGCGACCGAGGAAGACCTCGCCCTCGTTCTCGCCGTAGATCATCGGCCCAAGCATATCGGACATGCCGTAGCGCGTGACCATGTCGCGGGCCATCTGCGTTGCGCGCTCGAAGTCGTTGCTCGCGCCGGTGGTCATCTGCTGCATGAAGATCTCCTCGGCGATGCGGCCGCCGAAGAGCACCGCGATGCGCTGCAGCAGGTAGTCGCGATCGTAGGAGTAGCGGTCCTGCTCGGGCAGCTGCATGGTAACGCCCAGCGCGCGGCCGCGCGGGATGATCGTGACCTTGTGCACGGGATCGGATTTCGGCAACAGCTTCGCCACGACCGTGTGCCCCGATTCATGGTAGGCGGTGTTCTTGCGCTCCTCTTCGGACATGACCATCGACTTGCGCTCGGCGCCCATCATGATCTTGTCCTTGGCCAGCTCGAAGTCCTCCATGTCGACCAAGCGCTTGCTCTTGCGCGCGGCAAAAAGCGCCGCCTCGTTGACCAGGTTGGCCAGGTCGGCGCCGGAGAACCCCGGCGTGCCGCGGGCGATGATCTCGGCCTTGACGTCGGCGGCCAGCGGCACCTTGCGCATATGCACCAGCAGGATTTGCTCGCGGCCGCGAATGTCGGGCAGCGGGACGACAACCTGGCGGTCGAAGCGGCCCGGGCGCATCAGCGCCGGGTCGAGCACGTCGGGCCGGTTGGTCGCGGCGATGACGATGACGCCCGAGTTGCCTTCGAAGCCGTCCATCTCGACCAAGAGCTGGTTGAGCGTCTGCTCACGCTCGTCGTTGCCGCCACCGAGGCCCGCGCCGCGCTGGCGGCCGACGGCATCGATTTCATCGATGAACACGATGCAGGGCGCGTTCTTCTTCGCCTGCTCGAACATGTCGCGCACGCGCGCCGCGCCCACGCCGACGAACATCTCGACGAAGTCGGAGCCGGAGATGGAGAAAAATGGCACCTTGGCTTCGCCCGCGATCGCCTTGGCGAGCAGCGTCTTGCCCGTGCCGGGATTGCCCACCATCAGCACCCCGCGCGGAATGCGCCCGCCGAGCTTCTGGAACTTGGACGGGTCGCGCAGGAATTCGACCAGCTCGGCGACTTCTTCCTTCGCTTCGTCGCAGCCGGCGACGTCGGCGAAGGTCACGGTGTTGTTCGACTCGTCGAGCATGCGCGCCTTGCTCTTGCCGAACGAGAACGCGCCGCCACGTCCCCCGCCCTGCATCTGGCGCATGAAGAACACCCACACGCCGATCAACAGCAGCATCGGGAACCAGGAGATGAACACCTGCGCCAGGAAGCTCTGCTCTTCCTCGGGCTTGGCCTGCACCTTGACCCCTTCCTTGACGAGGTCGCCCACCATCCACAGATCGCCGGGGCTGTAGGTGACGTTGGCCTTCTTGTCGGTGCCGATCCACTTGATGGTACGGCCTTCGATCGACGCCGATTCGACGTGACCCTCCTTGGCCTGCTCCATGAAGTCGGAGTAGGGGACCGTATCCTTGGTGCCGGACCGGGCGTCGAACTGTTTGACGACGGTAAGGACCACCAGGCCGACGACGAGCCAGATAAGCAGGTTCTTGAGCAGGTTATTCAAGTTCATCCTTCTGGCGCGCTGGCGCCGATTACCTCGTAATTCTAACAGCAGCGGGCGCCTGCCCCCTCATTCGCGCCCCTGCTCCGCCGGGCGAAAGCCCTTGCCGACCAGAAATACCTCCCGGCTGCGGTCGCGGGAGGCCTTGGGCTTGCGCACATAGCCCTTGTCAAACTGTGCCTGCAGGGCCTGCGTAAGCCCGGTAAATCCTTCGCCCTGAAAGGCTTTGACGACCAGATCGCCGCCCGATTGCAGCCACCGTGCGGCAAGCGCCAGGGCCAGTTCCCCCAGATACACGCTGCGCGCCTGGTCGGCCGATTCGATACCGCTCATATTGGGCGCCACGTCGCAGAGAACAAGATCGGCGCGGCGCCCCAGGAGGGCGGCGTCGACCGCCTGCAGCGTCACCGCGTCACCGAGGTCGCCGCGAATGATGTTCACCCCGGCTAGGGAGTCCATCGGCAGCACGTCGACGGCGACGATCCGGCCGGTCGGCCCCAGGCGCTCGCGCAGGACCTGGCACCAGCTCCCCGGCGCAGCGCCCAGGTCGAGCACCGTCATGCCGGGCCGGAGGAGCCTGTCCTTGGCCGCAAGCTCGATCAACTTGAATGCGGCGCGCGAGCGGTAGCCCCGCCGCTGCGCTTCCTGCACCCAGTGGTCCGAAACGTGCTCGTGCATCCAGGCCTTGCCGAATTTGTGCTTCTTAACGGCAGGATGGAGCGTTTTGGCCCGGGCGCGCATGCCCGAGATTGTAGTTTTGACCACGACCGCGTGGGAAAGGAATACGCCATGAAGACCGGCCACGTGACCGTCCCGGAAATCGGCCTGGTCGCGGCGACGCGCGCCATGGCCGGCGCCGGCTTGGGTCTGCTGCTCGCGAGGTTTCCTTAGTCCGCGACACGCGGCGTACACTCGGACGCCGCGTCCTGGCGCTGCGGGGCGCCAACAGCCTGGGCCAGAAAATTCGGCCTTGCCTTGCGCTCGGACCGGCGGCAGATCCTCACCGCCGACCCCGTCGTCCAGAGTGCCAAGACGTAGGAAGTCGGTTGCTTCTGCCCCACTCGCCGGGAGTTGCCCGATGGTTGCACCGTTGCCGTTGCAAGGCGCCTGCACCTGTGGTGCGGTGCGCTACCAAATGACGAGCGCGCCCCTGTTCGTGCATTGCTGCCACTGTCGCTGGTGCCAGCGCGAGACCGGCAGCGCCTTTGCGCTCAACGCCATGATCGAGGCTGATCGGGTATTGTTGCTGGCTGGCGAACCCGACGTCGTGCCCACTCCGTCGAACAGCGGCAAGGGCCAGAAGATCGCCCGCTGTCCGATTTGTCGCATCGCGCTGTGGAGTAACTACGCCGGGGCGGGAGATGCCGTGCGCTTCGTTCGCGTGGGCACGCTCACCGAGCCCGACCGTCTGCCGCCCGATATCCACATCTTTACCGCGTCGAAGCAACCGTGGGTCGTGCTCGCGCCCGGCACGCCCGCGGTCGCCGAGTATTACGACCGCAACGACTATTGGCCGCAGGAAAGTCTGGCGCGCCGCCGCGCCCTGATGGCACGCTTGCGTGCCCCTTAGATTGCTGCCAGAGTTGTCGTCGGCGACAGATGATCGTCAGCGAAAGCGAGAACGCATGCGTGCGCCAAGCGCGCTGCGTCGAGGTCGCTGCGCCAATCCGAATAGGCATTCCGCGACACCTCTCGGAGGCCATTGTGAGCGACTTCAATTCCACGCACAATCGCGCGGTCTGGTTCGATATTCCCGTCGCCGATCTCGATCGCGCGTCCGCATTCTATCGCGGCGTGCTTGCCATCGGTGTCGACAAGACCCAATTCGACGATTTCACCTTTTGCCTGCTCGAGCACCACGACGGCAACGGCGGCTGCCTGATCCTCAAGCCCGGCGAGGTCGCTTCGAATGCCGGCATTCTTCTCTACATGAACGTCAACGGACGCATTCGTGACGCCGTGGGCCGCGTCACCGCGCTGGGGGGAAAGGTGCTTGAGGCGATACACGCCATCGGACCACATGGCTTTCGCGCCGTCGTGCTCGACAGCGAAGGCAATCGCATTGCCCTGCACTCGACGACCGATGCTTAACCCCGATGCCCGAGGTCGCACGCCGCGGCCGCCGGCCGTTGCCGCGCGCGGCGCCTGAATCCCGATGCGCCAGTTCCTCGAGATAAGTCTCTTCTGGGCGGTCGTGTTCGTGGCCATCTGCCTGGTCGCGCGTTTTCCGGAAAGCTGGCCGGGCCGGATCCTGTTTGCGCGCCAGGGTCCGCTCCCGCTTCGCGGTGAAACGCGCAGTCGCTACCTGCTGCGCTGGGCTGCCTATGACGCGGGCTGGTTCGCGCAGGCGCTGCTCGTGCTGGGGATAGGCTGGGAGGCGCTGCGCCTGGACCCATCGCTCGCGCAAGCCTTGTTCTTCCAGGTTTTCTGGTTGGCGGTGGTCCCGCTTGTGGCGGTGGTCGCCTTGCTCGCGTCGCTCGTGGCGCTGGCGGCCGCCCTCTGGCGACGCACCCTGGGCGCCGAGCGGCGCAAGCGCGGGGACGCGCAGGCGGTCCAGGCGTAGCGTTTCCTCGCCGGACGCTCTTGAGGCGGCGCGACTACCCGAACGCAACATCAGGCTTCGCATTCGCAACTGGCGAAAGGAAGGCGCGCATTGCCCAAGGGAATCATGGCCATCGTCCGCTATCTTGTGCACGATGTCGATGCGGCAGTCGAGTTCTATGCCTTGCTCGGCTTTGCGCTCGAGGCGCGCTGGGGTCCGCCGTTCGCGATCGTGAAACGTGCCGATCTGCAGCTGTGGCTAAGCGGCCCGGGAACCTCGGCGTCGCGGCCGCTGCAAGACGGCTCGCAGCCGGCGCCGGGCGGCTGGAACCGGCTCGTGGTCGAGTGCAGCGGAACTGCCGCAGACGATGGCGGCGTTGCGCGCAGCCGGTGTCCACTTTCGCAGTGAACCGATCACCGGTCCCGGGGGGACACAGCTGCTTCTCGACGATCCCTCGGGCAATGCGGTCGAATTGTTTCAGCCCGGCGCGGCGATGACCGCGGGCGGTAGCGCGCTATTGTCCGTTGCACCCACTGGTCCTACACTGCGTGCCGTGACCCTGGTCCTTTCCCGTCGCCTGGCCATGGAACCGCTCGTCGTTCTGTTCGTGCTACCGGTGCTCATCGGCATCGCGTCGGTGGCGCTGTTTCGCGACGCGTCGAAGGCCTCGTGCGCGGCGACGTTTGCCTCGCCCCTGGTGGTCTTCGCTTGCCTGCGCTCCCTCGACCCGGACGGCACCTGGAACTGGCTCGCCGCCCTGCTCGTCGCACCGCTGGCGATCGCGTTTTCGCTCGCCACGGTCATGATGTGCTTCGGCCGTTCGCAGGTCCGGAAGCGTCATCCCAGGAATGGCGCGTAGCGACGCGACCGCTTGGCGTGGCGCAAGCTGCCGGCGTGCTGCGGCGAGCCACCGAACGGCGGACGCGAGTCGCCCGCTGTTGACAGCCTAGTCGCATGGACTCGGCCGTCGGCACCCGTCTGCTCAAACTGATGGTTGATCCTGCTGTGCTGCGTTAACTGCGCGATGTGGGAGCTCTACGCCGAGTCGACGCTCATGGCGATTGCCTGGGCCGGTATCGCGGTCGGATTCGTCGTCTGGATCGTCGACGACATGCGCCGTTGACGCGTGCCTTGCTTGCCCGCGCCGGCCGGAAATGGCTTACTCTATCGGCTGGTAGCCAAACCCAACGAGGACAAGCCAATTGCCCAAGCCTAACTATGCGTTTGCCAAGCGCCAGAGAGACCTCGCCAAGAAGCAGAAGAAGGAGGAAAAGCGGCAGCGGAAGCTGGGAACGGCCACCCCCCCTGCAACCGACGGCGTGCCCCCGCCTCCGGTGAGCGACAAGGCCGTCGAGTAGAAGCCGCATCCCGGGAGGGCAGCCTCGACGCGTGGCGCGATAGCCGCCCCCTCCCCGAAGGGCGCCCGACCTGCATCGCGATGCCGCCCCGCCGTCACAAGGCATCGCCGCGCACGAACCTCGCGCGCAAGCCAGCCGGGGCCGCGGCGGGCGGCCAGGGCGAAGCGGATAACCTGCCGCCAGGCGGCGCCGCCGAAACCTGATCAGAGCCCATCCGGCGCAGCGCCGGAGGAGATCCCGGTCTCGCGATGGAACCGCATATCCCCGATATCACGCGCGTCATCCAGCTCGCCGTGGCGCCGGTGTTTCTGCTCACCGCGATCGGGACCTTGATCACGGCGCTCAACAACCGCCTGGCGCGCGCGGTCGATCGCCGCCGCGTCGTCACGCAGCAAATCGATGCCAGCACGGACCACGCCGCGGAGCTGCGCGCCGAGCTTGCCCAGCTTCAGCGGCGGGCCCGACTGATCTACTTTGCCATCCTCGCCGCGGTTGTCGCCGCCCTGTTCGTGTGCCTGGTCGTGGCGAGCGCATTCCTCGCCGCCTTGTTCAGTGTCGAGATCGCGATACTGGTCGCGGTGCTGTTCATCCTGGCGATGGTTGCGCTGATCGTGAGCTTGGGCATGTTCCTGCGCGAAATCTTCCTCGCGGTGAGTTTCGGAAGCGCGTCGGCGCGGCGATGACCCCCGGAGCGGCCCTTGACGCGCGCGCCGCATGGCCACAAAGTGTCAATTCACGCCAGCGCGGGACGCAGCCGCAGCGCAACCGAAGGAGAAGGCCATGAGCGATCGCGTGCGCAAGGTCGATTATTTCTACGTCAAAGTGCCCAATTCCGCCGGACAGGCAGCGAAGGTGCTCTCCGGGCTCGCCGCCCAGGGTGTGAATCTGCTCGCATTCTCCGGCTTCCCCAGCGGCGGCAAGGGCCAGCTTGATCTGGTGCCGGAGGACACGGCCCGGTTGAAACGCGCGGCAAAGAAAATGAAGCTCAAGCTGTCAAAGAGGAAAACCGGGTTCCTGCTGCAAGGCAGCGATCGCGTCGGCGCGATCGCCGGCACGCTCAGCACGCTGGCGAAGGCCAAGATCAACTTAACCGCCATGGACGCGGTCGCCGGCGGCGGTCGTTTCGCCGCCATCTTCTGGGTCAAGCCGAAGAAAGTTGCCAAGGCGGCGAAGCTGCTTCACGCCAAGTAAGGTAAACCGCCGGTGGTGGCCTTTTGACCGGTAACCCGTCCGGCGCCGCGCCGGCCACGGGCGTCGCAGCGCTGCGCCTTGCCGAAGGGCGTGACATCCCGGCGCTCGAGGCGCTCATCGCGCGCTCGGCGCGCGCGCTGCAGGCGGCAACCTATGCACCGGCGCAGATCGAGGCCGCGCTCGGCACCGTGTTCGCGGTCGACACCCAGCTCATCGCCGACGCAACCTATTATGTCGCCCTGCGCGCTGACGCGATCGTCGGCTGCGGCGGCTGGAGCCGGCGCAGGACGCTCTTTGGCGGCCACGGTGCAGCCTCCGCGCGCGACGATTCGGCGCTCGATCCGGCCCACGACCCGGCGCGAATCCGCGCCTTCTTCGTGCATCCGAACCACGCCCGGCAAGGCATCGGGCGGCGGCTCCTCTCCGAGTGCGAGCGCGCCGCGATCGGAGCTGGCTTCCGCCGCCTGGAACTGGTCGCAACGCTCGCCGGCGAGCCGCTCTACCTCGCGTGCGGGTTCCGCGCCGTCGAGCGCTATCGCGTGACCTTGCACGACGGCTCGTCGCTGCCCGTGGTGCGGATGGTCAAGACGCCGATGGTTGCCGTCCCGGCATCGGTCGCCGCACGCCGTGATCGTTCTTTGTGCACGTGCCCAGCGGGCCCTCGTCGTGGCGCGGATGGCGACACGCGTCTGCCTTGAGCGGTGGTACGATGTCGCGAGCGCCCACCGGGTGAGCATTGCCATGACACTATGTCCGATCGCACTCGCAGTCGGTTGCAGGAAATGCCGGGCCTTCACGGTCTGTCTGCTGCAAGCGTTCAGCGGCGATTTTCGGCCGGACGACAAGACACCGGCGCCCACGGTCAAGTCCGGCAGCGCAAAGTGCGCGCGCAAGCAGGCAAGATAGTGCGCCAGACGGGCGCTCCGGGCTCGCGCCCGCTCGATACTGCCCGCCTCGAGCCATGCTCTCGCTGACCCCCGCCGAGCGGCGCGCGCTGCGCGCCAAGGCGCACCGGCTGCAGCCGGTGGTGCGCGTCGGCCAACAGGGTCTCACCGCGAGCGTGCTGCACGAGATCGACGTCAACCTGCTCGCGCATGAACTCATCAAGGTGCGCGTGTTCAGCGCCGACCACGGCGCGCGCGAGGGGCTGCTTGCACGCATCTGCGCCGAACTTCGGGCCGCGCCGGTGCAGCACATCGGCAAGCTGCTCGTCGTGTGGCGTCCCGCACCGCCACCGTCTGCCGCGCCGGCGCGATCGCCGAAGCCTTCGCGCAGACGGAAAAGCCCTGCGGCGCCTGCAACGCGGCGGCGTGAGCGGGTGCGCGATGCTCCGCCGCGCATTCGTGCCGCGGGCCTTGCCGCCGCGAAATCGAAACCGCAGGCGCGGCGCCCGCGGGAGCCCGCGCCGCGCGCGCCTCCGCGCCCGCCCGCGGTCCAAGCGCGCCGCCCGCGCGGCGGGTCGCCGCCTGGCGGCGGCGGGCGCCGCGGGCGAGGCGGACAGAGCGCCTAGCGAGTATGCAGCGCGCACTACGGTCTCGCCCGTCGGACCTGGGCCTGCGACGCCCGCGGCAGCGCGGGCCAGGTTGCTAGAGGCCCCTGGGCGGGCGCAGCGCCGATGCCGCTCGGGTTTCCGCCGCTGCGCATCGGGCTCGCCGCCAGCGCGCGCCACCGCTCGATCCCTGACGGCGCGTTGTTCCGCCTCTTGGCGCCGCTCGAGCGCACGATTCGCGAGGAGCTGCGCGCCGAGTTGCTCGTGCTCGGACACACCTGCGACGCGCTCAACGCGGCGAAGGTGCTCGACGCCTATCCGCGCCTCACGCGCCTGCCTGCGCGTCGCGACGGGGGCCTGATTCACCTCGTGGCCGCCGTCGTCAGCGGCGATCCCGGCCGCCGCCTCGACGCGGTGGTCTACCTGCTCGACCCGGACGACCCGACCACGGTCTTCCCCGAAGCGCTGGCCCTCAAGCGCGAATGCGTCATCCACGAGACGCTGTTCATCTCCACCCTGGCGCACGCGCGGGAGTGGTTCGAGCTGGCGCGGGTCGAGTGCGGATTCGCCCCCAACCCGCTGCTCGACACGCAGTTCGACTTCGGTTCGCAGACCATCGCCCTCGTCGCGCACGACGCGCGCAAGGACGAGATGATTGAATTCGTGCGCCGGCAGTTCGCGTTCTTCGACGGCTTTCGCCGCCGCATCGCCACCGGCACGACCGGTGAATTGCTAAACGACCTGGCCGCGACCCTGTCGCCCTCGCACCTGCCATGGGTGCGCCGGTTCCACTCCGGCCCGCTGGGCGGCGACGCCGAGATCGCGCTGGAAATTCTCGAGAACCGCTGCCGGCGGGCGATCTTTCTGGAGGATCCGCACGTCGCGCGGCAACACGAGGCGGACATCCGGCTGCTCGAACGTTCGGCGTGGATCACGACCGAGCGCACGATGTGTATCAGCGACCGCGGCAGCGCAGAAGCCTGGGTGGCGAGCTGCGAGCGGCGGCGGCACAGCCGGGCCAGGGATCCGTCATAGGTAGCGAACGGCAAGCACTTCGTAGCCGCGCACACCCGACGGCGCCTCGACCTCCGCGGTGTCGCCCGCATGCTTGCCGATCAGCGCGCGGGCGATCGGCGAGCTGACCGAGATTTTGCTGGCCTTGATGTCGGCTTCGTCGTCACCGACGATCTGGTAGCTGACTTCGTCGCCGGATGCGAGGTCCGCCAGATCGACCGTGGCCCCGAACACGACGCGGCCGCCGGCGTCGATCTCGGCCGGATTGACGATGTGCGCGTGCGCGAGCTTCGACTCGATGTCGCGAATGCGCGCCTCGAGAAAGCCCTGGCGCTCCTTCGCCGCGTCGTACTCCGCGTTCTCGGATATGTCGCCGTGCAAGCGCGCCTCGCCGATCGCGCGCACGATCACCGGCCGCTCGACGGTCTTCAAGCGCTGCAACTCGGTCCTGAGTCGCTCCGCGCCGGTCGTGGTCATGGGATGCTTGTTCATGCGGCGTGCGTCGGTACCGCCTCCTGCGGCGCCGGGCGCGGATGCAATCGCCGGTGCAGCGCCTGGATCGAATAGGGTACGAGCTCGCGCAGGCTCTGCATGCCGGTGGCGGCGGCACGCGCGCCCGCGAGCGTGGTGTAGGTCGGCACCTGGGCGTTGAGCGCGGCGCGGCGGATGACGTAGCTGTCCTGGATCGCGCTGCGCTTTTCCTCGACCGTGTTGACGATGAGCGCAATCTCGCCGTTGACGATCATGTCGACGATGTGCGGCCGCCCCTCGGCCACCTTGTTGACCGGTGTCACTTCGAGCCCGGCGGCAGCGAGCGCCGCCGCGGTGCCGCGCGTGGCGACGAGACGGAACCCCAATCCCGCAAGCGTGCGGGCGACGTCGAGCACGCGCACCTTGTCCGCGTTCTTGACGCTGACGAAGACGTTGCCGTGGTCCGGCAGCCTGACGCCGGCGGCGAGCTGCGACTTCAAGAACGCCTCGGCGAACGACTCGCCCACCCCCATGACCTCGCCGGTCGACTTCATCTCCGGCCCCAGGATCGTGTCGACGCCGGGGAACTTGATGAACGGAAACACCGCCTCCTTGACCGCGAAATACGGCGGCACGATCTCCCCGGTCACGCCTTGCTCCGAGAGCGTCTGCCCCACCATGCAGCGCGCCGCGATCTTGGCCAGCGGCCGACCCGTCGCCTTGGATACGTAGGGCACGGTCCGCGACGCGCGCGGATTGACTTCGAGCACGTACACCACGCCCTTGCCGCCGTTTTCGTGCTGCGGGAACTGGATGGCGAACTGCACGTTCATCAGGCCCACCACCTCCAGGCCGTGCGCCAGGACCACGGTCTGGCGGCGCAGCTCGTCCTGCAACTCGCGCGAGAGCGAGAACGGCGGCAGCGAACACGCCGAGTCGCCCGAATGCACGCCCGCCTGCTCGATGTGTTCCATGATCCCGCCGATGATGACGTCCTTGCCGTCACCGTGATCGTCGACCACCGCGTCGACGTCGACCTCGATCGCGTCGTTGAGGAAGCGATCGAGCAGCACCGGCGAGTCGTTGGAGACCTTGACCGCCTCGCGCATGTAGCGCTCCAGATCGCGCTGCTCGTGCACGATCTCCATCGCCCGGCCGCCGAGCACATACGACGGCCGCACCACCAGCGGATAGCCAATCTGGCCGGCGACCGAGAGCGCCTCGGCTTCGGTGCGCGCGGTGCGGTTGGACGGCTGGCGCAGCTTGAGGCGAACCAGGAGCTGCTGGAAGCGCTCGCGATCCTCGGCGACGTCGATCATGTCGGGGGTGGTGCCGATGATCGGCACGCCGTTCTTTTCCAGGTCGCGGGCGAGCTTGAGCGGAGTCTGGCCGCCGTACTGAACGATCACGCCGTAAGGTTTCTCGACGCGCACGATCTCGAGCACGTCCTCGAGCGTCAGCGGCTCGAAGTAGAGCCGATCGGAGGTGTCGTAATCGGTGGAGACCGTCTCCGGGTTGCAATTGATCATGATGGTCTCGAACCCGTCCTCGCGCAGCGCGAGCGCCGCATGCACGCAGCAGTAGTCGAATTCGATGCCCTGGCCGATGCGGTTGGGCCCGCCGCCGAGGACGATGACCTTCTTGCGGCCGGTCGGTTGCGCTTCGCACTCCTCCTCGTAGGTCGAATACAGGTACGCGGTCCGGGTCGCGAACTCGGCGGCGCAGGTGTCGACGCGCTTGTAAACCGGATGGATCCCCAGCGCGTGGCGCCGTGCGCGCACCGCGCCTTCGGTGGTCTTCCACAAGTGCGCCAGACGGCGGTCGGAGAAGCCCATGCGCTTGAGCGACCTGATCTGGTCAGCGGAGTATTGCTCCAGCTTGCCCTTCTCGACCGCGAGCTCGGTATCGACGATCTCCTTGATCTGGGACAGGAACCAGCGATCGATCTTCGTGTGCTGGTAGATCTCTTCCAGCGGCATGCCGATGCCGAAGGCGTCGGCGACGTACCACAGCCGCTCGGCGCGCGGGTATGCCAGCTCGTCGGCGATCGTCTCCGGGTCGACGGTCTTCAGATTGAAGCCGTCGACGCCGGTCTCGAGCCCGCGCAGCGCCTTCTGCAGCGATTCCTGGAAGGTGCGGCCGATCGCCATGACTTCGCCGACCGACTTCATCTGCGTGGTCAGCCGGTCGTCGGCCTGGGTGAACTTCTCGAAGGCGAAGCGCGGCACCTTGGTGACGACGTAATCGATCGTCGGCTCGAAGGAAGCCGGCGTCGCGCCCCCGGTTATGTCATTCCTGAGTTCGTCAAGCGTATAGCCGACCGCGAGCTTGGCGGCGACCTTGGCAATCGGGAAGCCGGTTGCCTTGGAAGCGAGCGCCGAGGAGCGCGACACGCGCGGGTTCATCTCGATCACCATCATGCGGCCGTCATCCGGGTTGATCGCGAACTGCACGTTCGAGCCGCCGGTGTCGACACCGATTTCGCGCAGGATGGCGATCGACGCGTCGCGCATGATCTGCAGTTCCTTGTCGGTCAGCGTCTGAGCCGGCGCGACCGTGATCGAGTCGCCGGTGTGCACGCCCATCGGGTCGACGTTCTCGATCGCGCAGACGATGATGCAGTTGTCCTTCCGGTCGCGAACGACCTCCATCTCGAACTCTTTCCAGCCGAGCAGCGACTGCTCGATCAGGAGCTCGCGCGTGGGCGACTGATCGAGCCCGCGCTTGCACATCTCGACGAACTCCTCCTTGTTGTAGGCGATGCCGCCGCCCGTGCCGCCGAGCGTGAACGAGGGCCGGATCACGGCCGGGAAGCCGATCTCCGCCTGCACCTCGAGCGCCTGCTCGAGGTTATGCGCGATGCCCGAGCGCGCCGAAGCGAGCCCGATGCGGGTCATCGCCGCCTTGAATTTCTCGCGGTCCTCGGCCTTGTCGATCGCTTTCCTCGACGCGCCGATGAGCTCGACATCGAACTTGGTGAGCACGCCCTCGCGGGCGAGATCGAGCGCGCAGTTGAGCGCGGTCTGACCACCCATGGTCGGCAGCAGCGCATCGGGTCGTTCGCGCTCGATGATCTTCGACACCATCTGCCAGGTGATCGGCTCGATGTAGGTCACATCGGCCATCTCCGGGTCAGTCATGATGGTCGCGGGGTTGGAGTTGACCAGGATGACCTTGTACCCCTCCTCGCGCAGCGCCTTGCACGCCTGCGCGCCCGAATAGTCGAACTCGCAGGCCTGGCCGATGATGATCGGGCCGGCGCCGATGATCAGGATCGATTCGATATCGGTTCGCTTCGGCATCGTCAGCCCGCGCGCTTTTCCATCATGCGGATGAAGCGGTCGAACAGATAGGCCATGTCGTGCGGCCCGGGACTCGCCTCCGGATGGCCCTGGAAGCTGTATGCCGGCTTGTCGGTGAGTGCGATGCCCTGGAGGCTGCCGTCGAACAGCGACACGTGGGTGACGCGCACGTTCGCCGGCAGCGTTGCCGGATCGACCGCGAAACCGTGGTTCTGGCTGGTGATGAGAACCTGGCCGGTGTCCTTGTCGAGCACCGGATGGTTGGCGCCGTGGTGGCCGAACTTCATCTTCAGCGTCCTGCCGCCCGTCGCCAGACCCAGCAACTGATGGCCGAGACAGATGCCGAAGGTCGGCAGGCCCGCGTCCAGAAAGCGCCGGATGGCGGCGATGGCGTAGTCGCAGGGTTCCGGATCACCCGGGCCGTTGGACAGAAAGATGCCGTCGGCCCGGCGCGCGAGCACGTCCTTGGCCGATGTTTGCGCCGGCACCACGGTAACGCGGCAGCCGCGCTCGGCGAGCATGCGCAGGATGTTGTGCTTGATGCCGTAATCGTAGGCGACGACGTGCAGGCGCGAAGGCCCCTGCGGGCGATAACCGATACCCAGCGCCCAGGTGCTGCCCGCCCACTCGTACGGCGCGCTGCAGCTGACCACTTTGGCCAGGTCCAACCCGGCCATCGACGGCGCGGCGCGCGCGCGGGAGAGCGCCTCCTGCGCATCCACGGCGCCCGCCATCAGGCAGCCGTTTTGCGCCCCTTTCTCACGCAGCAGGCGGGTGAGCTTGCGCGTGTCGATGCCGCAGATGCCCAGGATGCTGGCGTCGCGCAGGTAGGACGAGAGGTCCTGCCGTGCTGCGCCAGTTCGACGCCATGCGCGGCAGATCGCGAATGACCAGGCCTGCGGCATGGATCCGCCGCGACTCGACGTCCTCGGCGTTGACGCCGGTATTGCCGACGTGGGGATAGGTCAGGGTGACGATCTGGCCCGCGTAGGACGGATCGGTCAGGATCTCCTGATACCCGGTCATGGCGGTGTTGAACACGACCTCGCCGGCGGAGGCTCCGGAGGCGCCGATCGCCTGGCCATGAAACAACGTCCCGTCGGCGAGCGCGAGAATCGCTGGGACGGGCGCGATGGACACGGCGAGAATCCTCGTTGACGAGAAGCAGATGTGCGAAGCGGGGAAGGCTTATTCCGCCTGCCCCGCTCGCAGGCTGCAGATTATACCGCGAGAGCGCTCGCGCCTCAATCGCGGCGCAGCGTCAATACGCGGCGGCAAAACCTCCATCGACGGCCAGCAGATGGCCGGTCACGTAATCGGCGGCGGCGGACGCGAGGAACACCGCGGCGCCGGCGATTTCCGGCGGCTCGCCCCAGCGGCCGGCCGGCGTGCGGCGTGCGACCCAGGCCGAGAATGCGTCGTCGGCGGTCAACGCCGCGTTCATCTCGGTGCGGAAGAATCCGGGCGCGATGCCATTGACCTGGATGTTGTGCGGCGCGAGTTCCACCGCCAGCGCCCGGGTGAGCATGCGCACGCCGCCCTTGCTCGCGGCGTAGGGGACGATGTTCGGCCGGCCGAGGTCGCTCGCCAGGGAGCAGAGGTTGATGATCTTGCCGCGCCGGCGTGCTTTCATGCCGGGAATCACCGCGCGCGCGACGAAGAACGGCGCGTCGAGGTTGGCGGCCATCAGCGCGCGCCAGTCTTCGGCGGCGAAGGAATCGATCGGTCCGCGCCGGTTCATGGCTGCATTGTTGACCAGGATATCGAGCGGCGTGTCGCGCTCGAGCGCCGCAATCGCCGCCTCCACCGCGGCGGTCTCGGTCACGTCGAACGGCGCGATGGCAACCGTGCAGCCGTCCCGGGCGAGTTCTGCGGCGGCGGCATCGAGCTTGGCGCGGTTGCGACCGTTGATGACCACGCGCGCGCCAGCCCGCGCCAGTCCGTGGGCAATGGCGAGCCCCAGGCCCGACCCGCCGCCGGTGACCAGCGCGTTGCGTCCGGTCAGGTCGAACGAAGGCAGGGACGCCGGACTCGCCATCGCGCCTTCAGCGAATGCCCATGACGTCCTGCATGTCGAACAGGCCCGAGAGGCCCTGCGCGCGCTTGGCGGCGACGAAGCGCGCCGCGCGCAGCGCGCCCCGGGCGAAGTTCAGGCGCGAGCCGGCCTTGTGCGTCAACTCGAGGCGTTCGCCGCTGCCGGCGAAAATGACGCTGTGATCGCCGACGACGTCGCCGCCGCGCACGGTGGCGAAGCCGATCGCCTCGCCGCGGGCGCTCGCCGGTTACGCCCTCGCGTCCGAATACGGCGTTGCTCTTGAGATCGCGGCCGAGCGCCTGCGCCACCGCAGCGCCGAGCTGCAGCGCGGTCCCCGACGGCGCATCGACCTTGTGCCGATGATGCATCTCGACGATCTCCACGTCGTAGCCGTCGCCCAGGAGCTGCGCCGCCTGCTCCACCAGGCGCAGCAGGACGGTGACGCCGACGCTCATGTTCGGCGCAAAAACGATCGGAATCGAGGCCGGCGATCTCGGCCAGCGCACGCCGGTCGTTCGCGGTAAGGCCGGTGGTTCCGACCACCGCCGCGACACCGGCACGCTCGCAGGCCCTAAGGTGCGCGAGCGTGCCTTCGGGACGGGTGAAGTCGAGCAGCACGTCGGCCCCGGCAACGGCGAGCGCAATGTCGGCGCCGACGACGACCCCGGTGCTGCGCCCGAGGCGCTCTCCGGCGTCGCGACCGAGCACCGGGCTTGCGGCAATGTCGAGCGCGGCGACGAGCGCGACGTCAGGTTCGCGCCAGGACGGCTTCGAGCAGCGCCTGGCCCATGCGACCGCCGGCGCCGGCGATCGCCACCTTGAGCGGAGTCGGTTACTCCCACCAGCCGAGCTTCTTGAGCAGATCCTGCAACCAGTTCGTCTCGCCGGTCTTCGGCGCTGTCGACAGCGATTTGTCGAGCGCGGAATCGCCGCCGCCGGCGCGCGCGACCTCGGTCGGTGGTGGCGGCATCTCGTCACCTTCCCAGCGCGCCAGCTTGTCATCGACGAAATAGAGGGTCAGCTGGCGGTGCTCGAGCGTGCGACCCTGGCGCGTGAACTCGTAGGGGTAGTCCCAGCGGTTGGCATGGAACGGGTCGGTGAGTAGCGGCGTGCCGAGTACGAGCCTGACCTGCGGCCGGGTCTGCCCGACCTTGAGCTTGTCGACCTGATCGACGGTGACGTAATTGCCCTGGTTGATATCGAGCTTGTAAACCCCGAAGTGGTAAAGGAAGCCATAGTCGGTGAAGGTCGCGCAGCCGCCGAGTACCAGGCCCAGGCAGGCCGCGCCAAGAACGGTGCGCATGAGTTGCAAGTGTGCTGCCAAAAGTCAATTGGAAACTATATCATAGGCGTTAAGCTCCCTCGCTGCGCGAAGGGTGCGGCTTGCGCAGCCGATCAGCTCATGTCGACCTCACACGATCTTAAGAATGCCGGCCTCAAGGCAACGCTGCCGCGGCTGCGCATCATCAACCTGTTCGAGCAGAGTCCGGTGCGGCATCTGACGGCGGAGGATGTCTACAAGCAGCTGCTCTCCGACGGTGTCGACGTGGGACTCGCCACGGTCTACCGCGTGCTCACGCAGTTCGAGCAGGCGGGGCTGCTCATCCGCCATCACTTCGAGTCCGGCAAGTCGGTGTTCGAGCTCAACCAAGGCGGCCATCACGACCATCTGGTGTGCCTGCAATGCGGCCGGGTCGAGGAGTTCTTCGACCCGGAAATCGAGAAGCGGCAGCTCAAGGTAGCCAAGGACCGCGGCTTCGAGATCAGCGAGCACGCGCTCTATCTCTACGCCGAGTGCGTCAAGCCCAACTGTCCCTATCGCAAACCGGGCGGGGGCCACTGACCTCCCCCGGCTCGCCCGCGCCTTAAGACGGCTCGCGGCGGTTGAAGTCGGCGACGCGAAAGCCCAGGAGCCGGAGCGTGCCGAAGTAGGTGAGCGCGCCGCCGGCGATCACCAGGGCGAGGCGCCCGACCTTCGACCATAGCCCCGCGGCGGTCCAGAATGCGTCCGGACCCGCGCCCCACCAGAGCACTGCCGCCAGCGCGACGAGCGCCACCGCCACCCGGCGCAGGAAAGGTCCCCAGCCCGGCAATGGCGCGTAGATGTCGGCGCGACGCATCGCCCGGTAGAGCAGCAGCGAGTTGGCGATCGCCCCGATCGAGGTCGCCAGCGTCAAACCGGCGTGACCGATCTGGAACATCAGCGTGACCGCGAGCGTCTGCGCGACCAGGAGTGCCACGAAGGCGCTGCGCACGGGGGTGCGCATGTCGTGACGGGCATAGAATCCCGGGGCGAGGATCTTGACCGTGATGATGCCCACCAGGCCGACGCTGTATCCGAGCAGGGCGGCGCGCGTCTGCCACACGTCGGCGACGGTGAAGCGGCCGTATTCGTACAGCGTGGCGATCAGCGGCACGGCGAGCAGCGCCAGTGCCAGCGTTGCCGGCAGGGCGAGCAGAAAGGTGAGCCGCAGCCCCCAGTCGAGCAAGGCCCGATACTGGCCGTGATTGTCATCGTGATAATGCTTGGCGAGACTGGGGAGCAGGATCGTGCCGAGGGCGACGCCGAGCAGCGCGCTGGGAAACTCCATCAGGCGGTCGGCGTAGGTGATCCAGGAAATGCGCCCGTCGCCGAGGTACGCCGCGAGCTGGGTATTGATCAGGATCGAGATCTGCGCCGCCGACACGCCGAGCAGCGCCGGGCCCATCGCGGTGAGCACCCGCCGCACGCCCGGGTCGCGCCAGTCGAGGCGGAAGCGCGGCAGCATGCCCAGGCGCAGCAGGGGAATGATCTGCAGCGTGAGCTGCAGGATGCCGCCGATCATCACCCCCCAGGCGAGCGCCACGATCGGTGGATCGACGTGCGGCGCGAGGAAGATCGCCGCGCCGATGATCGCCAGGTTGAGAATGACCGGCGTGAAGGCGGGGATGGCGAAACGGTGGTAGACGTTGAGCACGCCGCCGCAGAGCGAAACGAGCGAGATGAACAAGGCGTACGGGAACATGATGCGGATCATGTCCGCGGTGAGCGCGACCTTGCCCGGCGTCCGGGCGAAGCCGCTCGCCAGGAGGTAGACCAGCCACGGCGCGCCGAGCACGCCGAGCGCGGAAATGCCCAGCAGGGCCACCGTGAGCAGCGCCCCGACCTTGCCGAACAGCTCGCGTGTCGCGTCGTCGCCGCGCTGGCGCTTGTATTCGGCCAGAATAGGCACGAACGCCTGCGAGAACGCGCCCTCGGCGAACAGGCGGCGCAGGATATTGGGCAGCCGGAACGCCGCTTCGAAGGCGTCCATCTGCAGACCCGCGCCGAAGGCCACGGCCTTGAGGGTTTCGCGAGCCAGGCCGGTGATGCGCGACAGCAGCGTCATGGCGCTCACCGTCGACAGCGCCCGCAGCAGATTCATCGCGCGGCGCGGTGACTGGAAACGAACGGCGAAGCGGATCGCGTAGCGGGCATCAGGGGGATCGGCAAGCGGGGGCTTAGGTTGCGGCGAGGGCGAAAAACGATTATTATGCCCGGTCTTTTTTTGTCACTCCAGAAACCCAAGGAAAAGCATTCATGGCGAACACCGCGCAAGCGAAGAAACGCGCCCGGCAATCGGCCGCGACACACAAGCGCAACGCCAGTCTGAAGTCGGCGCTGCGTAGCGCCGTGCGCAACGTCAAGAAGGCCATCGCCGCCGGCGACAAGGCCGCCGCGACGAAGGTGTTCCAGGCGCAGCAGGCCGTGATCGACCGCATCGCCGACAAGAAGATCGTGCACAAGAACCTGGCCTCGCGCAGCAAGCACCGCCTGGCGCACGCGCTCAAGGCAATGCCGTAACGGCCTTCGCGGCCCTGCGCAGAGAGCGCCCGCGCGGCGCTCTTTTTGTTGCCGGAGCGGCGTCCTCGCCGCCGCGCGCCTCGTGCTAGTATCCTGTTTTAACAGAGGTTAAGACGCACCGCGCGCACGAACCTCCGCGATCGTACCCATGGCGCCGAAGCATTTCCTGCAGTTCAAGGATTTCAGCCGGGCCGAGCTCGATTACCTGTTCGAACGCACGCGCTGGATCAAGGAGCGCTTCAAGCGCTACGAGCTCTACCAGCCGCTGCGCGATCGCACGCTGGCGATGGTGTTCGAGAAATCGTCGACCCGCACGCGAGTGTCCTTCGAAGCCGGCATGAACCAGCTGGGCGGGATCGCCATCAACCTGAACCGCGACGATACGCAGCTCTCACGCGGCGAGCCGATCGAGGACCTGGCGCGCGTGGTGTCGCGGATGGTCGACGTGGTGATGATTCGCACCTTCGAGCAGGCTCTGATCGAGCGCTTCGCCGCGCATTCGCGCGTGCCGGTGATCAACGGCCTCACCAACGAGTACCACCCTTGCCAGATCCTCGCCGACATCTACACCTGGGTCGAGCAGCGGGGGACGATCGAGGGCAGGATCGTGGCCTGGATCGGAGATTCCAACAACGTCTGCCGCACCTGGCTGCAGGCGGCGCCGATCTTCGGCTTCACCGTGCACGTCTCGGCGCCGCCTGGGTACACGCTGCAAGCCGATGCCGGTGGCGACGGCACACGCCACTGGCGGGGCTTCGCCGATCCGGCGGAGGCGTGCCGCGGCGCCGATCTGGTTACCACCGACGTGTGGACGAGCATGGGCTTCGAGGCGGAGAACGACGCGCGCAAGCGCGCCTTCGCCGACTGGATGGTCGATGCGCGGATGATGCGGCGGGCCAAGCCCGACGCGCTGTTCATGCATTGCCTGCCGGCGCATCGTGGAGAGGAAGTCGCGGCCGAGGTCATCGACGGGCCGCAAAGCGTCGTCTGGGACGAGGCGGAGAACCGGCTGCACGTGCAGAAGGCGTCTGCTCGAGTATCTCGTCTGCGGCCGCGTCAACGTTTAAGGATTGCCGATGATCGATCACACCGGAGTGGGCGTCACCGACATCGCCAAGAGCAAGGCGTTCTACCGCGCCGCGCTCGCGCCGCTGGGCTACCAAGTCGTCATGGAGTGGGAGCAGGCCGCGGGTTTCGGCGTGCCGCCCAAGCCCGACTTCTGGATCGGCGAAGGCGCACCCAATCCGCCGCCGATCCACGTCGCGTTTCGGGCCGAGAGCCGGCAACAGGTCGATGCGTTCTATGCCGCGGCGCTCGCCGCCGGCGGGCGGGACAACGGGGCGCCGGGATTGCGCCCGCACTACCATGCGGATTACTACGGCGCGTTCGTGCTCGACCCGGACGGCCATAACATCGAGGCGGTGTGTCACCTGCCAGCATGACGCCCTTTGCGGCGTTCATGCTGGCGCTGCTTGGTCTCGGTGCGGCGCAGGCGCAGACGTGGCCGGCGAAACCGCTGCGCCTGGTCGTCGCCGCGCCGGCCGGAAGCTCCCTCGACGTGCTCGCGCGCGTCGTCGGCGACAAACTCGGCGACCGCCTCGGGCAGCGGGTCATCGTCGACGATCGGCCCGCGGCCGGCGGCACCGCGGCCACCGACTTCGTCGCCAAATCCTCGCCCGACGGCCTGGCGCTGGTCATGTCCTTCAACGGCCCGTTGGCGTTCGGCCCGTACCTCTATCCGCAGCTGCCCTACGTTCCGGTGCGCGATCTCGCGCCGGTCATCATCACCTCGAGCCAGCCCAACGTGCTCGCGGTCAGCGCCAAGCTGCCGGTGCACTCGGTGGCGGAGCTTGTCGCCTACGCGAAGGCCCGTCCGGGCGGGCTCAGCTACGCCTCGGTCGGCAACGGCAGCTCGTCGCATCTGACCATGGAGCTGTTCAAGGCTGCCGCCGGCCTGGACATGGTGCACGTACCGTTCAACGGCTCTCCGCCGGCCGTAACGGCGACCGCACAGGGTGAGACGCAGCTCCTGTTCGCGGTCATGCAACCATTGCAGGCGCAGATCCGGGCGGGCAAGTTGCGCGCCCTGGCGGTGACCAGCGCGCAGCGCTTCGCGCTCCTGCCGGAGCTGCCGACGATCGCCGAAGCCGGCTTTCCCGGGTTCGAGGCCCTGGCGTGGAACGGCTTGCTGGTCGCCCATGGCACGCCACGGCCGATCGTCGACCGGCTCAATGGCGAGATCAACGCAATTCTCAAAGACCCTGCGGTCAAGGCAACCTTGAATGCGCAGGGCTTCGAGTTGATCGGCGGCACGCCGGAGGACTTCATGCACTTGATCGCGAGCGAATCCGACAAGTGGGCGCCGGTAATCCGGCGCACCGGCGTACGGATCGACTGACATGAAAATCGTCCTCGCCTATTCCGGCGGCCTCGACACCTCGGTCATCCTGCGCTGGCTGCAGGATGTGTATCGCTGCGAGGTCGTCACCTTCACCGCCGACATCGGCCAGGGCGAGGAGCTGGAGCCGGCGCGGGCGAAGGCGAAGGCGGCCGGCGTGAAGCAGATCTACATCGACGATCTGCGTGAGGAATTCGTGCGCGACTTCGTCTTTCCCATGTTTCGCGCCAATGCCATCTATGAAGGCGAGTACCTGCTCGGCACGTCGATCGCGCGGCCGCTGATTGCCAAGCGCCAGATCGAAATCGCGCGCGAGACCCATGCCGACACGGTGGCCCATGGCGCGACCGGCAAGGGCAACGACCAGGTCCGCTTCGAGCTCGGCTATTACGCGCTCGAGCCCGGCATCCGGGTGCTCGCGCCGTGGCGCGAGTGGGACTTGAACTCGCGCGAAAAACTCCTGGCGTACGCGGAGCAGCACGGCATACCCATCGAGATGAAGCACCGCGGCAGCGGCGCGCCCTACTCGATGGACGCCAACCTGCTGCATATCAGCTACGAGGGCCGGGCGCTGGAGAATCCGGCGCAGGAGCCCGAGGCGGACATGTGGCGCTGGACCGTCGCGCCGGAAGCCGCGCCCGACCGGCCCGAAATACTCGCGCTCGACTACGAGCACGGCGACATCACCGCCGTCAACGCTGTGGCGATGACGCCGGCGCAGGTTCTGACCGAATTGAACCGCGTCGGCGGCAAGCATGGCATCGGCCGGCTCGATCTGGTCGAGAACCGCTACGTCGGCATGAAGTCGCGCGGCTGCTACGAGACGCCCGGTGGCACGATCATGCTCAAGGCCCATCGCGCCATCGAGTCGATCTGTCTCGACCGCGAGGTCGCGCACCTCAAGGACGACCTGATGCCGCGCTACGCGAGCCTGATCTACAACGGTTACTGGTGGTCGCCCGAGCGGGCGCTGCTGCAGACGCTCATCGACGCCTCGCAAGGCGCCGTGAACGGCCGCGTGCGGCTGAAACTCTACAAGGGCAACGTGCAGGTCGTCGGCCGGGAGTCGAAGACCGATTCGCTCTTCGACCCGGTGGTGGCGACCTTCGACGACGACCGCGGAGCCTACGAGCAGAAGGACGCGGCCGGTTTCATCAAGCTCAACGCCTTGCGCCTGCGCATCGAGGCTGAGCTGGCGCGCAAAGCGAAGAAGTAATCCCGGCCGCCCGAACGGACGGCGACCGCATGGCGCCGCTCGCGCGGGCCTTCAAGGCGCAAACCATGGAAAGACCCCGCACATGACCCATCCCGCCGAACCGCCAAGGTCGAATTCATCGACAACCCCCACGCGCCCGAATACTTTGCTTCGGGCGTGAGCGGCTTCCTGGTGAACCTGGGCAACATCCACATCACCTTCGAGAGTGCGCGCGTCAACCACCTGGCGAGTCCCGCTCCGGTCAATCGCGTCGTGATCGCCCGCATCGTCATGCCGGTGGCGGGAGCCCAGGCGCTGGCGCTCGGCCTGTATGACTTCCTCAGGAAGCAGGGGCTCGACCCGGTCCCGCCGCCGCCCGAAAAAGACCGTCTGCAGTGACCCCTGCCGTTGCCCGGGGTCGAGCGGCAGCGGCGCCCCGCGCTCATTGACACACCGTCCCCGGAGGACCGAACCCCTGCTGCGTGATTGCCTTGGTCTGCGACACCAGGCCGGTTCCCCCATTGACGGTGTACGCGAACGTGCCGCTTCGCCAGCGAAGACGCCTACGCCCCATGAACCGCGACGAATGGGCCACGCCCAGCGGCTGGCCCACCCGCAGCAGACGGACGGACTTCTCAAAAAAGCAGACGAGAGTTGCAGGGCGAGTGACCCGAACACCGTGAACACCAACCCGCGAACGGACCAGCACTGAATCACCTCGTCCGCACGTCGTAGCACCTCCTGCGCAATCGCCAGGCCGAGCGCCTGTCGGCAACTTCAGTTGTCGACGGCAAGCACCGCCGAGAAATGAAGCGACGCGGTGCAACCGCTGTTAGCGCTACCCGTCAAATGGCCTTCGATCCCTTGGCCAGTCGGGTGGAATGAATTGATGGTCGCGGGCCGTGCAACATCATCTTGCCCCGGGCCCGTGCAGGCTAGCATGCCGGCCATCTGGTAGAGCCGGCCGAGGTGCGTAAGCGGCCCGGATACCGTACATACGAGGCCGTTGTGAGTGTTGTCAACGAAGGTGAACGTCAGCGTGGCCGACTGGTCTCCGACCTGCGTCACGGTGAGGCCGTACCTTCCGCGGAATGCCGGGTCGTTGCCTGCCGGGTTGGAACACCCGCTGATCGAGCCGGACATGGACCCTGAGTAGCCGCCCGACAGCACGAAGGACGTCAGCGTCTGGCGCTGGACCGTCTTCATCACAGTTCCGACGCCATTTATCGTGTAGGTGAACGTCGCGTGATAGATGTCGGTCGGCTGGAACGTCGCTGTCCCGACGGCGCTGACCGTCAGCTGGGCGGGATTCCAGGGCAGCGGGAAATAGGTCCCGGTCGTCGCATAGACCGCCCCGGTGTACGTGCCGGTGCCATCGTCGGTGAGCTGTGCGGTATACCAGGTCGGCTTGCCATCCGACCCGTAGATGAAGAAGGCGAGGAACTGGAAGGTATTGCTTTGGACGACGAAGAAACCCCAGCCGGACTCGGCAGGGTTGTAGTAGACATCGGTGTAGTCAATGGCTCTGGCGCTGAATGCAGCAGTGAGCAACAAAACGCCGAGAATAAATTTTCGCAGCATGACCCCACCCCTCCGGGTGAACCGGCAATTGAAGATATGCTTGCCCAAAATTACGGCGCAAGCGAGCGGCGGGAAAACTGTGCGTCGAGGCCCCAGGAAAACCTTGGGGTTTGAAACGCCTGCCGATAAACCTAGGGCCGACGTTGTAAGCGCCGAGCGGCACCAGGGCGCCCGCCACCGACGCCGTGGTGGTCAGTACCAGCAGAGCGAACAGCTTTCCCAGCCGGCGGCGCCATGCCGCGGCGGCAACGACTATCGTGCAGAGTTGCATGGGTCGATCTCCTTTGCGCCTGGTGCTTGACGGGGCGCTTGCCCCTTTGTGTACACTGGGTCGCAGCGAAAGGTCTATGCAGAACATCCGAAAAATTCCGAAAGCTTCCGAGCGGCCGTGGCCGGGTGCGTGCCTACCAGTTCGGCCCGTTCCAGATCGACCTGGTGAAGCGGCTGCTGCTCCGGGACGGCGACTTCGTCGCCCTGACCCCGAAGGTTTTTGAAACGCTGGTGGTGTTCGCCGAGAACGACGGCGAAGTGCTGCTGAAGGAGGAACTCATCCGCAGCGTCTGGCCCGATACCGTGGTCGAGGAAGGCAGCCTCAACCGCAACATCTCGACGCTGCGTAAGGTCCTGGGCGAGTCGCCCAACGAGCACCGCTATATCGTCACCATCCCCGGGCGCGGCTACCGCTTCGTCGGCGACGTGCAGCCGGTGCGCGACGAAGCGCGGGGAGAGCTTCGCGAGCCGATCGCGTCGCTCGCCGTGCTGCCGTTTGTGAACCTCACCGGCCACGCGGACCAGGAGTACGTCGCCGATGGGCTGACCGAGGCGCTGATCACCGACCTGGCCCAGATACGGGCCTTGCGCGTGGTGTCGCGAACCTCGGTCATGCGCTACAAGCATGCGCACGCCGCATTGCCCGACATCGCGCGCGAGTTGGACGTCGACGGAGTGATCGAAGGCTCGGTCATGCGCGAAGGCCGGCGCGTGCGCATCACCGTGCAGCTGATCCACGGGCCGAGCGACGCGCACCTGTGGGCCAACGCCTACGAAGGCGAACGCGGCGACATCCTCGGCCTGCAGAGCGCCGTGGCGCGGGCGATTGCGCGGGAGCTCCGGGTCGTATTGACCCCGGCGGAACAGGCACGGTTTGCCGCCGCGCGGGTGGTGAGCCCCGGCACCTACGAGGCCTATCTCAAGGGCCGGCATTTCTGGAACCAGCGCACCCTGCAAGGCCTGCAGCGAAGCATCACCTACTTCGAGCAGGCGATTCGGATGGACCGCGGCTACGCCCTGGCCCATGTGGCACTGGCACAAACCTATCTGGTCATGCTCGACTACGGATTTGACTCGCCGCAGGTGTTGGCGCCGAAGGCCATGCGCGCCGTGCGGCGGGCGCTCGAGCTCGATGACAAGCTGGGCGAGGCGCACGCGGCGCTCGCGCTCCTGAAGCTCGTCCGCGAATGGGATTTTGTCGGCGCGGAAGCCGAGTTCCGCACCGCGCTCGATCTTAGCCCAGGCGATTCCACCGCCCATCAGTGGTACGGCGTGCTGCTGATGTACCAGCGGCGCTTCGACGAGGCGCTGCAGCAAATGCGCCAGGCGCAGAGCCTGGATCCGCTCGCGCCGATCGTTCGCGCGGCGCTGGGGATCGTCTATGTCCTCGCCGGTCGCTACGACGACGCCATCGTCCAGGCCGAGGCCGTGCGCGAACTCGAGCCGAACTCGCCGCAGGCGCACGCGGTGCTCGGCCTTGCCTGGCAGCAGAAAGGCGACTGCGTGCGCGCCATGGCCGAGTTCCGCCGCTACGTCGATTTGTCGGCGAAGGATGCGGACGCACTGATGCGCCTGGGTTGCGCCGGCGCGCGCTCCGGTGACAGCGATGCCGCGCGCGATGCCCTGCGCGCGCTGCGCGCGCGTTCCGCGCAGGAGTACGTCGCGCCGGGAAGCCTGGCGGCACTGGAGCTCGCGCTGGGCGATACCGAGCGCGCACTCTCAGAGCTCGGAAAGGGCCTCGAGCAACGGGCAAGTTCGCTCCTGATGCTCGCCGTCGATCCGGCATTTGCGCCGCTGCGGCCGAATGCGCGTTTTCAGGCTCTGCTGCGCCAGATCGGCTTGCCGGCATAGCCAGCGCGGCCTTGGTCGGCGCAGCAGATCGTGGTAGTTTCAACGCTTTACCGTCAGGCGCGTGGCGCATGCCTTCGTTCGACATCGTCTCCGAAGTCAACCAGGTCGAGGTCCGCAATGCGCTCGATCAGACCAACAAGGAACTCTCGACCCGCTTCGACTTCAAGGGCTCCGACGCGCGGGTCGAGCACAAGGAGAACGAGCTCACGCTCTACGCCGACGACGACTTCAAGCTCAGGCAGGTAACCGACGTGCTGCTGGGCAAGCTCGCCAAGCGCGGGCTCGACGTGCGCGCGCTCAAGCCCGGCAACTCGGAAAAGATCGGTGGCGACAAGGTCAAGCAGGTGATTACCATCCGCGTCGGCATCGAGCAGGAGTTGGCCAAGCGCATCGTCAAGACGATCAAGGAGTCCAAGCTCAAGCTCCAGGCGAGCATCCAGGGAACCGCGGTGCGGGTCTCCGGCGGCAAGAGAGACGAGCTGCAGAGCGCGATCGCACTGGTGAAAAAAACCGTCACCGATTTCCCGGTCCAGTTCGGCAACTTTCGGGATTGAGGCAAAGGACGGGGACGAACGGCTTGCTGCCCGAGCGCGCGCTGGCATTTCCGGTTGCGCTGCGTGCCTTCACGCACGACGATGCCGCGCGCGTGCAGGTACTCGCCGGCGAACGCGCGGTGGCCGAGACGACCGCCTTGATCCCGCACCCCTACCCGGACGGCGCCGCCGCGGCGTGGATCGCGGTCCAGGCACGAGACCGGGCGGCGGGTCGCGAGTACACCTATGCCGTCACGGCGGCCGGCGACGAGCTCGTGCTCGGCGCGATCGCCTTGCGCCCCGGCCCGATCGAGGACGACAACCTGGGCTACTGGATCGGCCGCGCCTACTGGGGTCGCGGCTACGCGACCGCGGCGGCACGCGCCGTGATCGCCCTGGCCTTCACGCTCCTCGAGCTCGATCTCGTCACCGCGTCGCACCTGGCGCGCAATCCGGCATCCGGACGGGTGCTGGAGAAATGCGCGCTCAGGCGGCTGCGCACGGAGGTGCGCCCGCACCGCGGCGCGGACGAACCCTTTTGCGTGTGCGCGCTTACCCGCGCAGCCTGGGAGCAGGACGTCTCCGGGTGACGCGCCGCCGGCGCTAAGCGTCAGCGAGGTCGGCGAGCAGAGCCTTTCGCGTGGGCTCGGGGACCGGGTCGACCGTCGCGCGGTACGCCGGGTGATCGACACCGATCGCCAGGCCGGCGCCCGCCTTCAGTGCCGCGATCATCGCCGCGGTGAGCTCGAAGCGCACGAAATGCACCGCTGAGGTCTTGTCAGCGGACTCGCGCTCGAGGTCCTCGTCGGCGATGGCGACCACCCGCGGCTGGCCGGCGACCTGCACCCAGACGCGAGCCTCGATGCCGCGCAGCTGCGCGAGCGCGTGCCGGCGCGCGGCCACATCCTCGTACTCCACCAGCAGCGTTGCTTTCCAGTTCTGCCCGTCAGGCACCAGCGGATTGTAGGCGTCGAGCTCGTCCTGGATGCCGGCCTCTTCGAAAGTCTTTTCGATGCGCAGCATTTCCTGGATCTGGTAGCGGACGGTGAGCTCGTCCTCGAACAGGAGCGTCAGGTGTTCCCCCAGTCGGACCCTGCGCGGCTTCTTGTGCGCGAGCACGCCGGCGCGGAAGGTCGGTCGCTGCTTCGCATAGGCTTCCAGCGTCAGCAGACTTTCACGCGCGATGCGCGGCATCGATCTCTCCATTTAGGCGGCGCAACGCGAGCTGGCCGGCAATCAGAGCCCGTAGGCGATGCGGACGAGCGTCAACGGGTGCGCCAGGCGCACCGGGTTCGCGTTCGCATCCGTTGCGGCGGCCTCTTCGATGCCCTGCATGATCGCGCCGCCGGCAAGCGGGCAATCGGAACTCACGTAATCGGGCGCGCCCTCCGCCATCTGCCGGAACAGCGGGCGGGCGATCTTCATCGACGCCGCATAGAATTCGCGCTTGACTCCCCAGGTACCGTCGTGGCCCGCACAGCGCTCGACGGTGTGCACCGTGGTGCCGGGCACCCACTCGATCACCTCGCGCGTCTTCTGGCCGATGTTCTGCACCCGCGAATGGCAGGGGACGTGATACGAAACCTTGCCCAGCGCGGTCTTGAAATCGCGCTTCAGCAGCCCGTCCTTGTCGCGCAGCACGAGATACTCGAACGGGTCGAGCATCGCCGCCGAGACCGCCTTCACGTCTGCGTCTTCAGGAAAAAGCAGCGGCAGCTCGCGCTTGAACATGAGCGTGCACGACGGCACCGGCGTGAGCAGCGCATAGCCCTCGGCTGCGAGGGCGGCCAGGCGCGGGGTGTTGGCCTCCTTGAGTCGCCGTACCGATTCGAAGTCGCCCAGCTCCAGCTTCGGCATCCCGCAGCAGGGCGCGTCGTCGACGAGCACGTACGGGATCTCGTTGTGATCGAGGATTAAGAGCAGGTCGAGGCCGATGCCCGGCTGGTTGTAATTGACGTAGCAGGTGGAGAAGACCGCCACCTTGCCGGCGCTGCGCTCGCCATGCCTGACCGGCCAGCTGCCGGACTCGGGGGCGAGCGCCGAGAAGCGCTTCGAGGCGTAGGGCGGAAGCCTGCGTTGCGGGTGCACGCCGAGGAGTCCTTGCAAGGCCTGGCGCGCAAGCGGTGCCGCATTGGCCTTGTTGACGATCTGGACGACCACCGGAATCGTCGCGAGCTTGCCCAGCCGGTCGGTGCTCGTCAGCAGCCGGTCACGCCAGTGTGTCCCGCCCTGCACGAACTTGCGCGCCTTGGCGCGCAGCATCAGGTGCGGAAAGTCCACGTTCCACGGATGCGGCGGCACGTACGGGCACTTGGTCATGTAGCAGACGTCGCACAGATAGCACTGGTCGACGACCCGGCCGTAGTCCGCCTTGTTCACCCCGTCCACTTCGCCGGTCTTGCCTTGATCGACCAGATCGAACAGGGTGGGAAAGGCGTTGCACAGGCTTACGCAACGCCGGCAGCCGTGACAGATGTCGAAGATGCGCGCGAGCTCGGCGTTGAGCGCGGCCTCGTCGTAGAAATCCGGATTGCGCCAATCGAGCGGATGCCGGGTCGGCGCTTCGAGGCTGCCCTCGCGGAAGGTCATGCTCTGTCGCGTTGAAGGAGCGCGCGGCGCGCGAGGGCTTCAGGGCGTTGCGCTAGCCGCCCGTGGTGGCGTCAGGACGGCGCGAAACCCGCGCCGCGCCCTGATCCACGCCCTCCCCGGGGCGCGACGACGGCTAGTCGGTCAAGGCGTCGAGCGCCTTCTTGAAGCGGTTGGCGTGCGAGCGCTCCGCCTTGGCCAGGGTCTCGAACCAGTCGCCGATTTCCTCGAAACCCTCGCCGCGCGCGGCCTTCGCCATGCCCGGGTACATGTCGGTGTACTCGTGCGTCTCACCGGCGATCGCCGCCTTGAGGTTCTCGCGCGTCTTGCCGATCGGCAGATCGGTTGCCGGATCGCCGACCACGGCGAGGTAATCGAGATGGCCATGCGCGTGCCCGGTCTCGCCCTCGGCGGTCGAGCGGAACACCGCGGCGACATCGTTCTGTCCTTCGACATCGGCCTTGTTGGCGAAATACAAATAGCGCCGGTTGGCCTGCGACTCGCCGGCGAACGCGGCCTTCAGGTTCTCGTGCGTCTTGGTTCCCTTCAGGTTCATTGCCGCTCTCCTTTGGCGATGCGAACCACGCATTCTGCGCAGCGGTGCATCATATGTCCAATTGATTGTTCAAATACTTCCAATAAATCGCGTGTATTTCACTCCCGCGCACACGACACCGCGACGCTCGCCGGTTCTAGTCGATCCGCTCGTAGGCCGGCAAGGTCAGAAACTCGACGAACGTGTCGTTGTTGACCAGATCGACGAACAGCGCCGCCGCTTCCTCGTAGCGCCCGTCGCCGAAAGCGGGGCCGAGCAGCGTTCGGATCTTCTGCATCTCCTCCGGAATCATGGCCGCGACCATCTCCCGGGTCACCTTGCGACCGTCGTCAAGCCTGCCTTTGGCCGAGCGGATCCACTGCCACACCTGCGAGCGCGAGATCTCCGCGGTGGCGGCGTCTTCCATCAGGTTGTAGATCGGTACCGCGCCCTGGCCGGCGAGCCACGCGCCGATGTACTGGATGGCCACGTTAATGTTCAGGCGCACTCCCGCCTCGGTGATCGGCTGTTTCCGGTTCGAAGCGGAGCAGGTCGGCGGCGGTCACCCGCACGTCCTGGCGCGGGCGCGAGGCGATCTGGTTGGGCCCGGGCATGAGCCGGTCGAAGACTTCCTTCGCCACCGGCACCAGCCCCGGATGCGCCACCCAGGTGCCGTCGTGACCGATCGTCGCCTCGTGTTCCTTGTCGGCCCGGACCTTGGCGAAGGCGTCTTTGTTCGCCGCCTCGTCGTTCTTCACCGGGATCTGCGCCGCCATGCCGCCCATGGCGTGGATGTTGCGGCGGTGACAGGTCTTGATGCACAGCTCGGCGTAACTCTGCATGAAGTGGGTGGTCATCGTCACCCGGACGCGATCGGCGAGGCAGAATTCGCGGTTGAGGCGAAACTTCTTGATGCAGGAGAAGATGTAATCCCAGCGGCCGCAGTTAAGTCCCGCCGAATGCTCGCGCAGCTCGTAGAGGATCTCGTCCATCTCGAAAGCGGCGAGGATAGTCTCGATCAGCACCGTCGCCTTGATCGTCCCCCGCGGCACGCCCAGCTCGTCCTGCGCCAGCACGAAGATGTCGTTCCACAGCCGCGCCTCGAGGTGGCTTTCCAGCTTCGGCAGATAGAAGTAGGGCCCGGTGCCGCGGGCTACGAGTTCCGTGGCGTTGTGAAAGAAGTAGAGGGCGAAGTCGAACAGGCCGCCCGAGACCGGCGCGCCGTCGACCCGGACGTGCTTTTCGGGAAGATGCCAGCCGCGCGGGCGCACGAACAGCGTGGCGAGCTTGGCGTTGAGCTGGTAGGCCTTGCCCTCCGGCGAGACGTAGTCGATCTGGCGCCGGATCGCGTCGCGCAGGTTGATGTGCCCCTGGATGTTGTTGTCCCACTTCGGTGTATTGGCATCCTCGAAGTCGGCCATGAACACGCTGGCGCCGGAATTGAGCGCGTTGATGATCATCTTGCGATCGACCGGACCGGTGATCTCGACCCGGCGATCGAGGATATCGGCGCCGACCGCGGCGCAGGTCCAGTGGGCCTCGCGCAGCGCGCGTGTCTCGGGCAGGAAATCGGGCAGCTTGCCGGCGTCGAACTGCTCGTTGCCGCACGCCGCGACGGGCGAGCAACTCGGCGCGGCGGCCGCCGAAGGCGCGTTGCAGGCGGGCGACGAACTCCAGCGCGGCGGGGGTCAGTATCTGGGCGTAGTCGGCCGTCATGCGCCCGGTGATCTCGATCCCCGGACCGAATTGCGGCGTGCTCATGAGTTATCCTTCTTTTAAATCAGATAGTTGGTCGAGGGCCGCCTCAGAATCCAGGCTGGCGCAGGACGCGGGTGGCGTACCGGAAGCGCCGGCTAAAGGCCGATCGGGCCCACGGCGCTGCTGCAATGCCGCAATGATAGCAGGACGAAGCCCGAGGCAAACGCGTGGCCGCCAGGCCCCGGCCCTAATCCCAGCCTTCGCCCGGCCGGCCGGCGAGCCGATTCAGGGTGATGTTCCAGGACAGCGTGATGCGCGGCCGGCTGCCGAGGTAGGGATTGACGCTGTGCAGGTAATCGCTGGCGAAGATGAGCATCGTACCCGGCAGCATCGCCGGCATCATGTGGCTGGTGACGCGGCCGGGCTCGTCCGGGCAGCAGGCGTCGATGCGCGGGTCGGCGAAGCAGAGCTTGCCGGCCAGCTGATCCGCCGGGTCGCCGTCGCCGGGGTCGAGCATGTACACGATGCTGACGTTGCAGCGCAGGTGGCTATGCGGCATGCAGTAGTCGCCGGCGCGGTAGACGGAGGCCCAGCTGTCGTCGGCGTACACCGGCCGGCGCGACAGCGTGCGATGCGCGAGCATCAGCGCCCGGGCATGGGCGAGCGATGCCGCCGGCGCATTCCAGGCGGCGATCTTGCGCACCTTGGTGCCGCAGCCGCCGCGGAAGATCTTCCCGCGCCAGCGCGGGTCGCGCTCGGCGGCGAGCACCGCCTCGACCAGCGGCGGGTGGAACGTCTCGAAGTCGGCGAACCTGGTCGCGGCCATCAGCGGTGCCGACAGCGGCTCGACCACCTGTCCGTCGGGCCAGGCCGGCAGCTCGACGCCGGCGACCGTCACCGTGGCGGGGAGCGCGGCCTGCTCTCCCGCCTCGGACATGAGGCTCGCCTCCGCCATCGCCTACGCCGCCAGCTGCGGATTGAGCCGCTCCTGCCGGCTGTGCAGCTTGTTCACCGCATTGAGATAGGCCTTGGCCGAGGCGACCAGGATGTCGGTGTCCGCGCCCAGGCCGTTGACGATGCGGCCGTCGCGTTCCAGCCGCACCGTAACCTCCCCTTGCGCATCGGTGCCGGTGGTGATCGCGTTGACCGAATAGAGCACCATCTTCGCCCCGGAGTGCACCATCTGCTCGATGGCGCGGAACGTGGCGTCGATCGGACCGTCGCCGCGCGTGTGCACGTGGTGCTGGCGATCGCCCTCGGAGAGGGTGACGTCCGCCTGCGGCACCTCGCCCGTGGCCGAGACGATCTTGAGCGCGACAAGCTTGTAATGCTCGCGCTCCGGCGTGAGCTGCTCGTCGGAGGCCAACGCATGCAGGTCCTCGTCGAACACCTCGCCTTTCTTGTCGGCAAGCTCCTTGAAGCGCGCGAAGGCGTGGTGCACGGCCTCCTCGCTGCCCAAGTCGATGCCGAGCTCGGCCAGACGCGTCTTGAATGCATTGCGGCCGGAAAGCTTCCCCAGCACCAGCTTGTTGGCGCCCCAGCCGACGTCCTCGGCGCGCATGATCTCGTAGGTTTCGCGGTGCTTGAGCACGCCGTCCTGGTGGATCCCCGACTCATGCGCAAACGCGTTCGCGCCGACGATCGCCTTGTTCGGCTGCACCGGGAAGCCGGTGATGCCGGAGACGAGCTTCGACGCCGCGACGATCTGCGTGGTGTCGATGCGCGTCGTGCAGGGAAAGACGTCCTTGCGCGTCTTGACCGCCATGACGACTTCTTCCAGCGATGCGTTGCCTGCGCGCTCGCCCAGGCCGTTGATGGTGCACTCGACCTGGCGCGCGCCGTGCATCACCGCCGAGAGCGAATTGGCCACCGCCATGCCCAGGTCGTTGTGACAGTGCACCGACCACACCGCCTTGGTGGCGTTCGGAATCCGCTCGCGCAGCGACCCGATGAGCGCCCCGAACTGCCACGGCATGGTGTAGCCGACGGTGTCGGGGATGTTGACCGTGGTCGCGCCGGCCTTGATCGCCGCTTCGATGAGGCGGCACAGAAAGTCGGGCTCCGACCGGCCCGCGTCCTCGGGCGAGAACTCGACGTCGTCGGTGTACTCGCACGCCCAGCGCACCGCCTTGACCGCCTGCTCGAGCACCTGCTCCGGCGTCATGCGCAGCTTCATCTGCATGTGGATGGGCGAACTGGCGATGAAGGTGTGCACGCGCCCCGAGCGGGCGCCCTTGAGCGCCTCGCCGGCGCGCCGGATATCGTTCTCGTTGGCGCGCGCGAGCGCGCATACGGTGCTGTCCTTGAGCGTCTGCGCAATCGCGCGCACCGCCTCGAAGTCGCCGTTCGACGAGGCCGGAAAGCCCGCCTCGATCACGTCGGCCCGAAGCCGCTCGAGCTGCCGCGCGATGCGCATCTTTTCCTCGCGCGTCATCGAGGCCCCGGGACTCTGCTCGCCGTCGCGCAGCGTCGTGTCAAAGATGATCAAATGGTCTTGCATGATTGAGCTCCTGCCAAGCTGGAACGCCTAAACTTCCTCCCCGCCACGATGCTTCAGGCGGGTGCGCACTACCAAGGGGCGGGGTGGATTATCTGCGCGCGGGGCGCAGCAGCAGCTCGCCGAGGCCGGCGGCTGCCAGGAGCAGCAGAGGAAAAACGCGGTCGTGCAAACAGCTCATGGCAACGACTATAGCGGGATTGGCGCCCGCCCGCAACTGCCCTCGGGTGCGGCAGCCCCGACTGCGTTCAGGCGCGGCGGCGCTTGAGCGCGAGCCACGCCGACCAGACGTAACCGGAGAGCGCATAGAGGACGAAGCCGGCGAACAGGACCATCGGCGGCTGATAGCTCACCAGGACGAAGGACAGGACGATGAGCAGGATCACCACGAACGGCACGCTGCGCCGCAGGTTGATGGTCTTGAAACTGTAATACTTGAAGTTGCTGACCATGCTCAGCGCCGGCGAAAACCGTCACCGCCAGCGCCCACCAGCGATAGGTCTCCGGATCGAGCGCGCGATCGTCCATGGTCCACACGAAGCCGGCCACCAGCGCCGCCGCCGAGGGGCTCGGCAAGTCCCTGGAAGTAGCGCTTGTCGGCGACTTCGAGGTTGGTGTTGAAGCGCGCCAGCCGCAGCGCCGCGCACGCGCAGTACAGAAATGCCGCGAGCCAGCCGTAGTTGCCCATGCTGAGCAGCGCCCACTCGTAGACGACGAGCGCCGGGGCCAAGCCGAAGCAGACCATGTCGGACAGGCTGTCGTACTCGGCGCCGAACGCGCTCTGCGTTTTGGTCAGGCGCGCGACGCGGCCGTCGAGGCCGTCGAGCACCATGGCGACGAACACGGCTTTCGCCGCCCAGTCGAAGCGGCCGTTCATCGCCTGCACGATGGCCCAGAAGCCGGCGAACAGCGCCGCGGTCGTGAACAGGCTCGGGACCAGGTACATACCGCGGCGGCGGATGCGGTTCTTGGCGAACGCCCGCTCTTGCTGGAAATCCCCCATGCGCGGCAGCCTAGCAGGTCGATCGGTGCCAAGACAACGCCGCGGCGGCGGCTCAAGCGAGCGCGGCGACGATCGTCGTCGTCGCCTGCACCGCATCGCCCACCGCAACGCGCGGCGTGGCGTCGGCGGGCAGATAGAGATCGACGCGCGAGCCGAAGCGGATGAATCCGTAGCGCTGTCCGCGCGCCAGGCGCTCGCCCGGACCGACGTAGCAGAGGATGCGCCGCGCCACCAGGCCCGCGATCTGCACGCAGGTGACGTCGCCGCGGTCGGGCGTGGCGATGTGCAGCGCACAGCGCTCGTTTTCCTTCGACGCCTTGTCCAGCGCGGCATTGAAGAAGCTGCCGGCGTGATACCACTTGTTCTTCACTTCGCCATCGATCGGGCTGCGATTGGAATGCACATTGAACACGTTCATGAACACGCTGATCTTCAGCGCGTCGCGATCGAGATAGGGATCGCGCGCGCGCGCCACCAGCACGACCTTGCCGTCGGCCGGCGAGAGCACCGCGTTGGCGTCCTGCGGCGCGACCCGCGGCGGATCGCGGAAGAACTGGGCAATGAAGACGACAGCGAGCCAGGCGAGCCCCGCGAGCAGCCACGGCCCGGTCCACGACAGCGCCAGCGCGAGCACGATCGCTCGCGGCCAGGAACGTCCAGCCCTCGCGGGCGATGATCGGGTGCGGATAAGGCGACGCAGGCATCGCCGCCTATTGCGTCTGCTCGTCGATGCGCTTGGCCTGATCCTGCGCGTCGCGCTGCACCTGCTGCTCCAGGCCGCGCGCACGCTCGATGGCGGTGGTCGGCGTGGCCGGCGCGCTGGTCGGATCGACGTCGGCCTGACTCGCCGCCGGCGGCACGCGGGTGCCGGCATGGGCGGCCTGATCGGGACCGGGGAGCAGCCCGTAGCCCTTGAGCGCCCGTTCGGCGACAAGCGCCACGATGACCAGGGCGATGAGGATCACGACCAGTCCCACCCAGCCGCGCTGGCGGCGCCGGCAGCCGGTCGCGCCTAGTTGCGCGACTGGTCGACGAGCTTGTTGCGCTTGATCCAAGGCATCATTTCCCGCAGCTTGGCGCCGACCTGCTCGATCGGATGCTCGGCGGTCATGCGTCGCCGCGACAACAGCGTCGGCGCGCCGGCGCGGTTTTCCAGGATGAAGCTCTTCGCATACTCGCCGCTCTGGATGCGTTCGAGCGCGGCCCGCATCGCATCCTTGGTCGCGGCGGTGATGATCAGCGGGCCGGTGACATACTCGCCGTATTCGGCATTGTTCGAGATGGCGTAATTCATGTTGCCGATGCCGCCCTCGTAGAGCAGATCGACGATCAGCTTCAGCTCGTGCAGGCATTCGAAATACGCCATCTCCGGCGCGTACCCGGCTTCGACCAGCACCTCGAAGGCGTTCTTGACCAGCTCCACGCAGCCGCCGCAGAGGACGGTCTGCTCGCCGAAGAGGTCCGTTTCCGTCTCTTCCTTGAACGAGGTCTCGATCACCCCGGCCCGCGCGCCGCCGATCGCGGCGGCGTAGGAAAGGGCGAGGTCGCGCGCCTTGCCGCTGACGTCCTGGTGCACGGCGATGAGCATCGGCGTGCCGCCGCCGGCGACGTAGGTCGAGCGCACCGTGTGCCCCGGCGCCTTGGGGGCGATCATCACCACGTCGAGATCGGCACGCGGCGCAACCTGCCCGTAATGGATGTTGAATCCGTGCGCGAACGCCAGCGTCGCGCCTTTGCGGATGTTGGGTGCTACCTCCTCCCGATACACCGCCGCGATGTGCTCGTCGGGCATGAGCATCATCACCAGGTCGGCGCTCTTCACCGCGGCGGCGACGCCGGCCACCTTGAGCCCGGCTCTCTTCGCCTTGTCCCAGGACGCGCCGCCCTCGCGCAAGCCGACCGTCACCTTCACCCCGGAGTCGTTGAGGTTCTGCGCGTGCGCATGGCCCTGCGAGCCGTAGCCGACGATGGTGACCTTCTTGCCCTTGATGAGCGACAGATCGGCGTCTTTTTCGTAATAGACCTTCATCCCGTCCTCCTAAGCCCTGAGTATGCGCTCGCCGCGGCCGATCCCCGAGGCCCCGGTGCGTACCGTTTCCAGGATCACGCCCGGCTCGATTGCCTGCAGGAAGGCGTCGAGCTTCGATCCGGTGCCGGTGAGCTCGATGGTGTAGCTCTTGTCGGTGACATCGAGAATGCGGCCGCGAAAGATGTCGGCGAGCCGCTTCATCTCGTCCCGGTCCTTGCCCGCGGCGCGCACCTTGACCAGCATGAGTTCGCGCTCGATGTGGTTGCCGTCGGTGAGGTCGATGACCTTGACCACCTCGACCAGCTTGTTCAACTGCTTGGTGATCTGCTCGACGACGTCGTCCGAGCCGACCGTCACGATGGTCATGCGCGACAGCGTCGGATCCTCGGTGGGAGCGACGGTCAGCGACTCGATGTTGTAGCCGCGCGCCGAGAACAGGCCTGAAATGCGCGACAGCGCGCCAGCCTCGTTCTCCACCAGGATCGACAGGATGTGGCGCACGACTAGAGTTCCTCGGCGAGAATCATTTCGGTGAGCCCCTTGCCGCCGGGCACCATCGGAAACACGTTCTCGGACTGGTCGGTGATCATGTCGAGGAACACCAGGCGGTCCTTGAGCTTGAATGCCTCCCGCAGCGCGCCCTCGACGTCGCCCGGGCGCTCGATCTTCATGCCGACGTGACCGAAAGCCTCGGCGAGCTTGGTGAAGTCCGGCAGGGCATCCATGTACGACTCCGCGTAGCGGTTGCCGTAGAAGAACTGCTGCCACTGCCGCACCATGCCCATGTACTTGTTGTTCAGGTTCACGATCTTGATCGGCAGGTGGTACTGCTTGCAGGTCGACAGCTCCTGGATGCACATCTGGATCGAGGCTTCGCCGGTGACGCACGCGACCGTGGCCCCCGGGTTGGCGAGCACCGCGCCCATCGCCGCCGGCAAGCCGAAGCCCATCGTGCCCAGGCCGCCGGAATTGATCCAGCGCCGCGGCCGCTCGAACGGGTAGTACTGCGCGACCCACATCTGGTGCTGGCCGACATCGGAGGTGATGATCGCATCACCGCCGGTGATCTCGTAGAGCTTTTCGATGACGTACTGCGGCTTGATGAGCGCGCTTTGCGGTCGTACTTGAGGCACTCTTTGCGCTGCCACTCCTTGATCTGGGCCCACCAGTCCTTGAGCGCCTGGGCATCGGGACGATGCGGCGAGGACTCGATGAGCCTGAGCATCTCGTCGAGCACCTCGGCAACGTAGCCCACGATCGGCACGTCGACCTTCACCCGCTTGGAAATCGACGACGGGTCGATGTCGATGTGGATGATCTTGCGGTCGGAGCGGAAGAAATGCGCCGGATTGCCGATGACCCGGTCGTCGAAGCGCGCGCCCACGGCGAGCAGCACGTCGCAGCCTTGCATGGCCATGTTCGATTCGTAGGTGCCATGCATGCCGAGCATGCCGGTGAACTGGGGATCCGTGCCCGGAAAGCCGCCGAGACCCATGAGCGTGTTGGTACAGGGGAAACCGAGCAGGCGCACCAGGCGTGTGAGCTGGGGCGCGGCGTTGTTGAGCACCACGCCGCCGCCGGCATAGACCATCGGCCGCTTCGCCTCCAGCAGCAACTGCACCGCCTTCTTGATCTGGCCTGCGTGGCCGCGGGTCACCGGGTTGTAGGAGCGAAGCGCAATCGTCTTCGGATAGCTGTATTCGGCGCTCGCCTGCGTCACATCCTTCGGGATGTCGACGAGCACCGGGCCCGGGCGCCCGGACTGCGCCAGGTAGAACGCCTTCTTGATCGTCACCGCCAACTGGGCCACGTCCTTGACCAGGAAGTTGTGCTTGACGCAGGGCCGGGTGATGCCGACGGTGTCGCATTCCTGGAACGCGTCCTGGCCGATGGCGTGGGTCGGGACCTGGCCGGTGATGACCACCATCGGGATCGAATCCATATAGGCGGTAGCGATCCCGGTGACCGCGTTGGTGACCCCCGGACCGGAGGTGACCAGGCACACGCCGATTTTGTGCGACGAGCGCGAATAGCCGTCGGCGGCGTGCGCCGCGCCCTGCTCATGCCGGACCAGGACGTGCTTGACCTGGTCCTGCTTGAACAGCGCGTCGTAGATGTTGAGTACCGCGCCGCCCGGGTAGCCGAAGACGTACTCGACGCCTTCTTCCTGCAGGCAGCGGATGACGATCTCTGCGCCGGTAAGCTGCATGATGCGTTGTGCCTCAAGCGATGATGAACACGTTTACCCGACGCCGCTCCTAGCGGGCCGGGGCCTGCAAAACGCGCCGCGCCTCGGTCAGGCGCTCAGGCTCAAAAGGCTTTTCCGGGTTGAAAGCCGGTCTCGTCGCATCCCATCGGGAACTCCTACGCGCTTGTGGCGCGTCCGGAGGGGAGGCAAACGGCCGTTTTTGCAGCACCACGCGGATTCCCGAAGAAACCCGCGAAACGTCACGTTACCGGTATCGCCCGCGCCGGTCAAGCCGATGCATTGGGCCAGTTGTGGCTGCCCGTTCGATCGCCCTTGCCGGACGCGGTCCGGCACGTCCGCGGCGCGACTATAATCGCCGCCATACGCGTTGGGTCGGGAGGATAGCAATAGCTTCGCACCAGGAGATCGCGAGCTTTCTTGCACAGGTCGAGCGCCGCGCCTACAAGCAGGCGCTGTTTGCCGTGCGCGACGAGGATGCCGCGCTCGACATCGTCCAGGACGCGATGCTGAGGCTGTCCGAGAAGTACGCCACCAAGCCGCTGCCGGAACTGCCGATGCTGTTTCAGCGCATCCTGCAGAACGCCATCCACGACCACTTCCGGCGGCAGAAGGTGCGCTCGACCTGGACGACGCTGCTGTCGGCACTGGGGCAGAAGGAGGACAAGGACGAAGATTTCGACCCGCTCGAAACTTTGCCCGCGAAGGCGGACTCGAATTGGGCGGATCCGGCAGAGCAGCACCAGCAGGTGGAGACCCTGGCCTTGATCGAGCAGGCGCTCGCCCGCCTGCCGGCGCGTCAACGCGCAAGCATTTCTGTTGCGTTACTGGGAAGAACTCGATGTGGCGGAGACCGCCACGGCCATGGGCTGCTCCGAGGGCAGTGTCAAGACGCACTGCTCAAGGGCAGTCCATGCATTGGCTGAGATGCTCAAGGCCAAGGGGGTTAGCTTATGAACGAGCATGAAACTGCAAAGAAAATAACGGCTTATCTCGATCGTGGCACGGCGGAGCTCAAGGCCGGGGTGGCGTTTCGGCTGCAGCGCGCGCGGCAACTGGCGCTGTCGCAACTCTCCGAGCAGCATGCGCCACAGTTGGCCTTGGCGGAGCCGGGCGGCGGCAGTTTCGGCTCGCACCGGTTCCTCGCCGTCACCCGCCTTTCGGTCGGCGTGCTGCTGCTCGTCGCCGGAGTGTTCGCTTACAACTATTGGGAGACGCAGCAGCAGCAGGCGCGCGACATCGAGGAGACCGACGCGGCCATCCTGTCCTCCGAGCTGCCGATCGAAGCCTATCTGGATCAGGGATTCGAGGCTTGGCTCAAGCACTCCGAGCCCTGATCGCGGCTGCGCTGCTGGCGGCGGTGGTCGCCAGCTCGCCGGCCGCCGCGGTTGGGCCCGGGCAGCAGGCCCCGACATGGGCGCAGCTGTCGCCGGCCAACCGGCAGGTGCTCGCGCCCCTTGCCTCCGAGTGGGACAGCTTCGAACCGCAGCGCAAGCAGAAATGGCTGGGCATCGCCAACCACTATCCGATGCTCGCCCCGGTCGAGCAGCAGCGCGTCCAGCAGCAGATGAGCGCCTGGGCGCACTTGACTCCCGAGCAGCGGCAGCTGGCGCGCCAGCAGTACAAGAACTTCCGCCAATTGCCCCCGGAGCAACGCCAGCAGGTGGCGCAGAAATGGCACGAGTACCAGCAGTTGCCGCCGGAAAAGCGGCGCGAGTTCGCCGCCCGCGGCGGCGCCCCGCACAGGCGGCCATGACGGTGGTCGCACGGCGCGCCTGATCGAGTGCGGCGGCGCGGCGCCGGCGGGCCTCGCGCGCCGGCTCGGCGCGTCGCTGTACGAGGCGCTGATGCTGGCTGCCCTCCTGCTCGGGCTTAGCTTCGTGCTGCTGCCGCTGGTCACGCCCTCGGCGCTCGGCCCGGGCGCCGCGACCGCCGACGCGCCCCCCAGCCTCTATCTGCCCTCTCCCGGCGCGAGGGGGTGGTCGGGGGCGGTGCTCTTCGCCGCCTGCGGCGCGTACTGCATCGGGCTATGGAGCGGCGGCCGGCGGACGCTGCCGATGAAAACCTGGCGGCTCGCGCTGGCAACCGCCGCGGGCCACGCCGTGGCGTCGCGCCGGGCCGCATGGCGCTTTGTCGCCTGGTGGATCGGCCCGGCGCTCGCCCTTGCCGGCTATATGGCACTGCAGCCGCTTGGCCTCGGCCGCTGGGCGCTGCCCCTGCTGGCGGTCAATTACGCCTGGGCACTCGTCGATCGGGAGCGGCAATTCCTGCACGACCGCCTGGCCGGCACGCGCCTGATCGTGCCGGCGGCGGCCTAGTAGGCGGCTCCACCCTGCGGCGCGGCTTCTTGCCCCGGTAGCGCGCCGCGCTCGCCACGATCTCCTTCTTCGCTTCCTCGGCGCCGACCCAGCTCGACACGCGCACCCATTTGCCCGGTTCCAGGTCCTTGTAGTGCTCGAAGAAATGGGCGATCTGGCGGGTCGTGACCTCGGGCAGATCGCGCGGCGACTCGACGCCACGGTAGAGGCTCGACAGCTTGTCGATCGGCACCGCGAGGATCTTGAAGTCGACGCCGGCTTCGTCGTCCATCTTGAGCATGCCGATCGGGCGGCAGCGCACCACCACGCCGGTGATCAGCGGTACCGGCGAGAGCACCAGCACGTCGCAGGGGTCTCCGTCTCCGGACAGCGTGCGCGGGATGTAGCCGTAGTTGCACGGATAGCGCATCGCCGTTGACATGAAGCGATCGACGAATACGGCACCGGTGTCCTTGTCGACTTCGTACTTGATCGGATCGCCGTGCATCGGGATCTCGATGACCACGTTGCAGTCGTGCGGGACGTCCGTGCCGGAGGAGACGCGGTCGAGATTCATGGCCTGCGCGTTGGGACGAGGACGGCGTGCATTATAGCGGGCGGCCGCGCGGCGGCTGCCGTATCATCGCTGCTTTGGCTCACGACCCCGTTCATGCTCTACACGCTCGGCTCACGCCAGGTCCAGCTGCGCGGTTCACACCACTTCGTCGCCGCCAACGCGACAGTCATCGGCAGCGTGGTGCTCGAGGACGAGTCGTCGGTCTGGTTCAACAGCGTCATTCGCGGCGACAACGACCTGATCAGCGTCGGTGCCCGCTCCAACGTGCAGGACGGCTCCGTGCTGCACACCGATGCCGGCATCGCGCTCACCATAGGCGCCGAGGTCAGCATCGGCCACCAGGCCATGCTGCACGGCTGCACCATCGGCGAAGGGTCGCTCATCGGCATCAAGGCACTGATCCTCAATCACGCCGTCATCGGCCGCGAGTGCCTGATCGGCGCCAACGCGCTGGTGACCGAGGGCAAGATAATTCCCGACCGCTCGCTCGTGCTGGGTTCCCCCGGCAAGGTGGTGCGCACGCTCTCCGCCGAGGAGGTGGCGGAGATGCGCGGCATCGCCGCGCACTACGTCGAGCGCGCGCGCCGCTACCTCGGGGACCTGGCGCCCGACCCGCGCGCGGGCAGTTGACGGCGCAAGGCAGTCGAATCCGCTCCGGCGTCGCGGCGCATCTAACCGA
This sequence comes from uncultured beta proteobacterium, assembly GCA_963711235.1. Lineage (GTDB taxonomy): Bacteria > Pseudomonadota > Gammaproteobacteria > Burkholderiales > Casimicrobiaceae > PALSA-1003. Next base: position 192,836 of record CAVQDI010000005.1, read on the forward strand.
TAACCTCGCCTAAGGCCCATGCGCCGATGAAACCCTTCCCCGTACCCTTCGCCGCGCCCTTGACCCTGCTCGCGGTCCTGGCCGCACTCTCGCTCGGCGCAGCGCGGCTGCGGCCGAGCTGCAGCAGGAGACCCGCGCCGTGGCCGCGTTTCACCGCATCGAGATCGATGGCCAGGTCAACGTCACCCTGGTCCAGGGGACGACGGAGAGCGTGACCGTCGAGGCGGAGCAGGCGGCGCTGCCGCGCATCCGCACCGAAGTCCACGGCGATACCTTGAGCATCGATGCCGAGATCTCGCGCACGGTGTGGCAGTGGTTTTCCGGGCGTGGTGCGGGCCGCACGCCGCGCGTCACCATCCACCTCAAGGACGTCGACCGGATCGAAGCCGCCGGGTCGGTCAACCTCGACGCGGAGAGCCTGAAGAGCGGCGATCTGCGCCTGGACTTTGCCGGCGCCTGTGCACTGCGCGTTCGCGATCTGCAGGCAAGCTCCCTGCGTCTGGACGGCTCGGGCGCCATCAAGGTCGTCATCGCGGGCAAGGTCGGGCAGCAGAAGGATCGACCTCTCCGGCGCGAGCTCCTACCAGGCCGAGCGGCTGGTCAGCAGCGACGCCGTGGTCGACGTGAGCGGGGCCGGCAAGGCGGTGATCAATGCCAGCAATTCGCTCGCGGTAGACATTTCCGGCGCCGGCAAGGTCGAGTACCTGGGCGAGCCCAAGCTGCGGCAGACGATCAGCGGCATCGGCAAGATCGCCCGCCGCGAGCCCGACTAAAGTTTTGCGGGCCCTTGCCGCCCGGCGGCCCATAGAAGAACACCCTGCCTGGAAGTCAGCGGCGACTCCTCGCGCGCATGCGGCGCGGCAGCGAGCGTGATGCGCCAGCTCGGGAGGTCAGCTCCGGGCTTGGACAGCGTTTGCCCCTAGTGCAGCGACGACTGCACGGCGGCAGCTGACCGCGTCCGTCTTGAACAGCAGCGTCAGCCCCGTCTGCGGGTCGCGGTCGGCGTGCACCCCAGGCAGGATGCGCACGTCGGCGACGCGGCAATCGGTGAGCAGGTCGACGAGCATCGCTCGCCACGTCGCCGGCGCGGTCGGTGGGAAACAACGGGCAGCGAAAACCCTCGGCCTGGCGCGGGTCGAAAGGACTCGACAGCGACAGGCGGAGCTCGCCGCCCCCGGGAGCCGAAGCGGCGCGATGCGCACTGATCACCGCCGCAGGCTCGCCCACTTGAGCGCGCAGCTTGCGGATGGCGTTGCTGGCGAAGAGCTGCGCGCCGACCTCGCGCTGGGCCGCGCGTCCCTGCTGCAGGGCGGCTGGCGGCGACTGCGGCGGCCGCGGCAAGGCCAGCACCGAGAGGCCCGGCACGGCGAGCTCGCGCGCGAGCTCGCGCGCGAACGGCATCGCCCAGCCGCTACTGCCGGCGGCGAACGGGTCGGCCTGCGCCGCGACGAGCGCGGTACCGATCAGGAAGCGCAGATGCACGCTCTGCACTCCAGGCTGCACGCTGATCGGGGCCGGCGGCAGATCGCGCACGCTGGAATCGGCGCCGTGGTCGAGTTTCTGCCACGCCAGGAGCGCGCTCAGTTGCGCCACATCGATGGCGTCGGCGGCGACCAGGGCAGGGGCGAAGGCGAAGGTCTGGTTGCCGCCGAGCGCGCGCTGCTCGCGCAGGATCGTAGCCAGCCGCTCGGTATCGGACAGGCGCCCGCTCAACTCCGGGGGGGCCGCGCCGTCCGCTCCCTCCGGGCTGCCAGCGACGAGGACCACCGGCAGGGCAAACAGCGCCGCCGCAACGCCTTCGCCAGCGTCAGGGCGCGAGGCCAGCGCCCAGGCATCGATGAGCCGCCGCCACAACTGGCGGGCGATGGCAACCGAAGGCGCTGCCGCCAAGGTGTCGGCGAGCAGCAACGCCTGCCCCGAGGCCAGCCGCTCGGCCAGGGCCGCCGCGAGCGCTGCGATCGATCTCGGCCGCGCGGCTTGCCGTCGGCGCCGCGAGGCTGGCGGCGGCAAGGTCGATCAACGGCGCGCGCGCGGCCGCGCCCGGCGCGACGGGCAGTCTCGGATCGGCGATATCGACGGCCATTCGCGGGCATTCTCTCACGCGCTCGCCGCGGCACTGTCAGCGCGGCTTGGGTTTCGCGTAAGATCGCTCGCCATCGCCGGGCCTTTTCGAAAACGCCATGTACAAGCAGATCCTCCTTCCCACGGACGGCTCGAGGTTGTCGCTGAAGGCGGCGACGCACGCCATCGCCCTGGCCAAGGCCATGCGCGCCCGACTTACCGCCTTCCACGCCTCGCCGGAGTACCCGCTGCCCGTCTACGCCGACGGGGTAATCTTCGAGCCGCTCGCGCCGGAGCAGTACAGGGCGCAATGCGAAGAGCAGGCCGAGCGGATCCTGCATGTCATCGCCGTCAAGGCGCGCGCCGCGCGCGTGACCTTCGGCACCGCGCACGCGTTCTCACCCTCGCCCTGGGCCGCCATCCTCGCTGCGGCGAAGAAGCAGCGCTGCGACGCCATCGTCATGGCCTCGCACGGCCGGCGCGGCGTGTCGGCGCTCGTCCTCGGCAGCGAGACGCAGAAGGTGCTCACGCACTCGAAACTGCCGGTGCTGGTGGTGCGGTAGGCGGGGTTATCAAGGTGTCGCTGTCCGCAGTGCCGCAGCGCCCATCCCGGGTCCGCCGATGCGCCTGAAACGCCAGCTCTTCCGCCCCGGGCGGAGCATCGAGCGGATCGGCAAGCTCGCCGCGCACCCATTCTTCGCCCGGCGCGCGCCGGCATCCGCCGCGGCGCCACCTGCCCCCCGACCACCTGTTCCCCCGCCGCCTGCGCCGCCGCGGCGCGGCCTGCTGCCGAACCTTGCCGAGCATGCCGGGGCGCTGTTTTCGATCGCCATCTCGCTGGTGCTTTTGGCCGCGCTCGCCGCGCTGACCTATGCCTTCGTGCGCGACATACGCCGCGACGGCTTCGAGCTCGACACTTTCAGCGCGCCCAAGGAGATCAGCGAGCGCGGGTATACCTCGACGGCGATCGCCGAAGCGGTGCTCGACGAGATTCACGCCATGCAGGCCGAGGCGTTCACGTTGCAGACCCGGCGCGAGCTCGAAGTCGCTTCGGCGCTGCCCGACGTCCAGCTCACCGGCGGCGCGCTGTCGATGCGGGCGATCGTGCGCTATGCGCGCCGGCTCTTCGACCTGCCCGACAACCGCATCAGCGGTGAAATGCTTCAGGACGGCAAGCTGCTCAAGCTCGCGCTGCGGGTGCGGCAAGGCTTGCAGACGCAATTGATCGTCGTGAAGCGCGACGATGCGGACGTCGACCGCCTGCTGCGCGACGCCGGACGCGCCCTGGTGCAGATCGCCGACCCGTCCATGCTTGCCGTGTATCTGTACGGGCACGAGGTCAAGGCGAAGAGCTTTGCGGAAACGCGCAGCGCCATCGATTACCTGCTCGCCCACGGAGCGCCGCCGAGCGCGCGCTGGCCTACCACATGCTCGGCGACGTGCAGCGCTTGGAAGGCCATGCCGACGACGCGCTGGCATCCTACCGCCGCTTCGCCCTGCTCGATCCGACCGACGGCCCGTGTTAGTCGTGCGGCAGCTGGTGCGCATGGGGCGTGACAGCGAGGCGCTTGAACTCGCGCGCGAGCGCGCCAATGACTGCGGCCGTCGCGGACGAACTCATGTCCGTCGCGTTCATGATGGGCGCACTCGGCCGCAACAGCGAGCAGCTCGAGTACGCGCGGCAAGCACTGCGGCGCGACCCGCAGGGCGCCGAGTCGAACAACGCCGTCGCCGGTTCCCTCTATGCCGTGCACCGGCCGGGCGAGGCCCTGGTATTCGCCGAGCGCGGGTGGAAGCTCCATCCCGATGACCGCGACCTGCCCTCGACGGTCGCGTTCATGATGGCGCAGATCGGTCGCGGCACCGATGCGCTCGAGGTATGCCGGGCGGAATTGGCGGCCTGGCCCGGTGACCTGTGGTGCCGCGAAGCGCGGGCCGACGCCTTCGCCTCGCTCGGCCGCATGGACGAGGCATTCCGCGAATACCGCTACGCCATCGACAACGGCAATGACTCGGCCAACCTCGCCACGCACTATGGCGACGCGCTGCTCGCCGCAGGCGAACCGGCGCAGGCGCTGGTCGAGTACCAGGCGGCCCTGGCGGTCGAACCGCATCATTGGACCGCACACACCGGCTGGGCCCGGGCCGAGCTCGCGCTCGGCCATCCGCTGCAGGCGGCGGAGCGTTTTGCCGCGACCGCTGCGGGCGACCCGGACGATCCGTTGCTCTTCCGCGAGTGGGCGCGCTCACTCGCGTTGCTGGGGCGCCAGGACGAGGCGGCCGCGAAGCGCGCCGACGCGGATAAAGTCGAGGCCCGGCTCAAGATTCCGCTCGCGCTCGAATGACCGGCGCTGGAAACCGCGCCCGGCGGGCGGGCCCGGGAGAAGCGCAAACTGAGTTAGAATCAAAGCTTTACGGTCACAGGCCGCAGCTATGCGTTGGTCCCGGTTTTTCCTCTCCACGCTCAAGGAAGCGCCCGCCGAGGCGGAGCTCGCGAGCCACCGCCTCATGCTGCGCACGGGCATGATCAAGCGCCTGGCCGCCGGCATCTACACCTGGATGCCGCTGGGACTGCGGGTGCTGCGCAAGGTCGAGGCGATCGTGCGCGCGGAGATGAACCGCGCCGGCGCGATCGAGCTCCTGATGCCGGTGGTGCAGCCGGCCGAGCTGTGGCAGGAATCCGGACGCTGGGACAAGTACGGCCCGGAGCTACTGCGCCTCAAGGACCGGCACCGGCGCGACTTCGTCCTCCAGCCCACCTCGGAAGAGGTCATTACCGACATCGCGCGCAAGGAGCTCAAGAGCTATCGCCAGCTGCCGGTGCAACTTCTATCACATCCAGACCAAGTTTCGCGACGAGATCCGGCCGCGCTTCGGGGTGATGCGCTCACGCGAATTCGTCATGAAGGACGCCTACTCCTTCGACCCGGACCGCGAGGGCATGCTCCGCTCCTACCAGACGATGTACGACGCCTACGCGCGCATCTTCACCCGGCTGGGCCTCACCTTCCGCCCGGTCGCCGCCGACACGGGCCCCATCGGCGGCACGGCGTCGCACGAGTTCCAGGTGCTCGCCGAATCGGGTGAAGACGCGATCGCGTGGTGCCCGGACTCCGACTATGCCGCCAACGTCGAGCTCGCCGAAGCCGTTGCGCCGGCGGCGCATCGCGCGCCGCCCGCCGAGGCGCTCACGAAGGTGCCGACCCCGGGCAAGGCCACCTGCGAAGAGGTTGCGGCGCTGCTCGGGCTGCCGCTGGGGCGCACCGTCAAGTGCATCATGCTCAACGCCCAGGGCCGGGTATGGATGTTGCTCCTCCGTGGCGACCACAGCTTGAACGAGGTGAAGGTGGGCAAGGTACCCGGACTTCAGGGCTTTCGCTGGGCGAGCGAGGCGGAGATCCTCGCTGCCACCGGCTGCCCTCCCGGCTACCTCGGGCCGGTGGGGATCCCCTCCGACATGCCGCTCCTCGCCGATCGCACGGTGGCGCTGATGAGCGATTTCGTCTGTGGCGCCAACGAGGCCGACTATCACCTGCGCGGCGTCAACTTCGGGCGTGACTGCCGCGAGCCGGATCAGGTTGCCGACGTGCGCAACGTGGTCGCCGGCGACCCTTCGCCGGACGGCAAGGGCCGGCTCGAGATCGTGCGCGGGATCGAGGTCGGGCACGTGTTCGCGCTCGGCACCCTCTATTCGCAGGCGCTGGGTGCAACTTTTCTCGACGCCGACGGTCGACCGCATCTTATGGAAATGGGCTGCTACGGCATCGGAATAAGCCGCATCGTCGCCGCCGCCATCGAGCAGAACAACGACGAGCGCGGCATCCTCTGGCCCGAGGCGATGGCGCCGTTCACGGTTGCCATCGCCCCGGTCGCCTACGACCGCAGCGCCGCGGTGCGCGCCACTGCCGATCGCCTGCACGACGAACTCGAAGGCGCAGGCATCGAAGTCCTGCTCGATGATCGCGGCGAGCGCCCCGGCGTCATGTTTGCCGATCTCGAGCTCATCGGCATTCCGCATCGGGTCACCGTCGGTGAGCGCGGGCTTGCCAAGGGCGAGGTCGAGTACCAGGGCCGGCGCGAGACGCAGAGCACGGCGAGTTCGGTCAGCGCTATCGCCGCGCTCCTTCGCTCCAAGCGCAACTAAAGCCTTCCCGGCCATGGCAGCCCTCGCCGCAGCGTCAACGCCGTCCACCGCCGCGCGGCGGCTACGGCTCGTGCTCGCGCTGCTCACGACACTGGCGGCGGCGACCGCGCAGGCCGGCGACGCAGATCGAGGAAGCGCTCTCGGCCAGCGTGCAGAACTCGCTGCATCGATCGGTCAGCGATTACCCGGCGCCGCACCTGGAGTTCGGCACCGACGTCGAGGGCTGGGCCTGGCTCGCCGACATGTCGTCGCGGCTGGCGCCGAAGATTCCCGACTGGCCGACCCGCCGCGATTTTCTGATCACCGTGCAGTACGAGGCCACGCGCGCCGGCGTCGATCCGCAACTGGTGCTCGGGCTCATCCAGTACGAGTCCAACTTCCGCAAGTTCGCCGTCTCTTCCGCCGGCGCACGCGGCTACATGCAGGTCATGCCGTTCTGGCTGCGCCAGATCGGCGATGCGGAGCACGACCTGTTCAACCTGCGCACCAACCTGCGTTACGGCTGCACGATCCTGCGCTACTACATCGATCGCGAGAACGGGGACCTGTTCCGCGCCCTCGGCCGCTACAACGGCAGCCTCGGACGTCCCGAGTATCCGAACGCCGTGATCGCCGCGATGCAGCGGCGCTGGCTGTGGAATCCGCAGCCGGTGAGCGAGGACGAGCCAGTGCGCGCTCGAGTCGGCGCCAACGTCGCGCGGTGAAGGGCGCGGCGCGTTACCGCGGCCGGTTCGCGCCCTCGCCGACCGGACCGCTGCATTTCGGCTCGCTCGTCGCCGCCCTGGCCAGCTGCTGCGACGCGCGCGCCGCCGGCGGCGAATGGCTGGTGCGCATCGAGGACGTCGATACGCCGCGCAGCCGCGAGCGTCTCGGCGCCGACATGCTGGCCACCCTGGAAGCCTTTGGCTTCGAGTGGGACGGTGCAGTCGTGCAGCAGAGCGAGCACACCGAGCGCTATCAGGCGGCGCTCGACCAACTCGCGGCGCAGGGCCGGGTGTTTGCCTGCACCTGCACCCGCAAGGAGCTTGCCTTCGCGCCACTCGGCCCCGCCGGCGAGCGTGTCTATCCGGGCACCTGTCGCAACGCCATCGCAACGGGAAGGAGCGGCCGCGCCTGGCGGCTGAAGGTCGACGACGAGCCGATCGGCTTTCGCGACCGCCTGCAGGGTTGGCAGGAGCAACACCTGCGGCGCGACATCGGAGACTTCATCGTCAAGCGCGGCGATGGCGTGTTTGCCTACCAGCTCGCGGTGGTCGTCGACGACGCCGCGCAGGGCATCACCGCAGTCGTGCGCGGCGCGGACCTGTTGGCATCGACGCCGCGCCAGATCGCGCTGCAGCGTGCGCTCGGGTTGCCCACGCCGTCGTATCTTCATCATCCGGTGGCGATCATCGCGAGCGGCGAGAAGCTCTCCAAGCAAACCGGCGCTCCGGCGCTCGACGTGACCGATCCCCTGCCCGCGCTGCTCGACGCGTGGGAATTTCTCGCCCAACCGCCGCCGTCGGCGGCGCCCGCCTCGGTCATCGAATTCTGGCAGTGGGCGCTGCGCGCATGGACGCCGACGCGGGTGCCGCCCGTGGCGATGCTGCCCGCTCCGCGCTGAGCGCAGCCGCACGCGGTATAATCAACGCTTCCCGCTCGTCTTTCGCCGGAGCGGCGCCGCTTTGCCGATCGCGGCGACGCGGCGGCACTCGCCTTCCCGCCTGCCATGACCACGCTTGTCGTTGTCCGCAAACACAACGAAGTCGCGATCGCCGCCGATTCGTTGACAACCTTCGGCGACACGCGGCTGCCCGCGCAGTTCGACCGCGTCTACGACAAGATCATGCGCTACCACGACACCTATGTCGGGCTGTGCGGAAGCGCCGCCCACCAGCTGGTGTTCGAGAGCCTGCTCACGCAGCACACGGATCTCGATTTTGGCAGCAAGGGCGCGATCTTCGAGACCTTCCGCAAGCTGCACCCGATTCTCAAGGATCAGCATTTCCTCAATCCGAAGGAGGAGGAAGACGATCCCTACGAGTCGACGCAGATCACCGCGGTGATCGCCAACGCCAAGGGCATCTTCGGCGTGTACTCGATGCGTGAGGTATTCGAATACACGCGCTTCTGGGCCGTTGGGACCGGACGCGAGTTCGCGCTGGGCGCGATGCACGTGCTCTACGCGGGCCAACGCAGCGCGAGTGCCATCGCCAAGGCGGGCATCGGGGCCGGGACGATGTTCGACAAGAATTCCGCGCTGCCGATGACCCTGTACACGTTGCCGCTGCAAAGCCCCTGAAGGAACGATCCGCGGTGGTGCCGCCGTTCGCCGACAACCTGACGCGCTTCGTGCTCGAACGCGCGGCCGTGCGCGGCGCGGTGGTGAGCCTCGATGACGCCTACCGCGACATCCTTGCCTGCCACGCCTATCCGCCCGGCCTGCAGCGCCTGCTGGGCGAAACGCTCGCCGCGGTGTGCCTGCTCGCCAACGCACTGAAGTTCAACGGCAGTCTGATCCTGCAGCTGCATGGCGCCGGCACGCTGCGCCTGCTCGTCGTTGAGTGCGATGCGGCGCTGTCCCTGCGCGCGACCGCGCAATGGGACGGCAGCATCGACGATGACGCGCTTCTAGCCGACCTCGCCGGCGCCGCGGGCGGCGGGCGCATGGTGCTCACGCTCGACCCCAAGGACGGCGGGCCGCTGTATCAGGGAGTGGTCGCGCTCGAGGGCGGCTCGGTCGCCGCGCTGTTCGAGCACTACCTGGCGAAATCGGAACAGATCGAAAGTCGGCTCTGGCTCAAGGCCGGCGGCGGTCGCGCCTGCGGGCTGTTGCTGCAGAAGATGCCCGGCGCCGCGGAGAGCGACGCGGCCACGTGGCAGCGCGCGGCGCGGGCCCCGGCCGCGGCGGCCGCCGCCTTCGAAGCCGCCGACGCGCACACGCTGCTCGCGACGCTTTTCCCGGGCGACGACGTGCGCGCCTTCGGCGCGCGCACGCCGCGCTTTGGCTGCTCGTGCTCGCGCGAGCGCGTTGCCGGCGCGCTCAAGCTTCTCGGCAGCGCCGAAGTCGAGGGAATTCTCGCCGAGCGGGGCACGGTCGGAGTCAACTGCGAATTCTGCAACCGCCGCTACGAGTTCGATGCCGGGGAAGCGCGCTCGCTGTTCGTCGCGCGCCCGGCCACCGCAGCGCACTAGGAGGCGAACGTGAGCATCTACACGCCGCGCGCATTTTCCGTCGCTGACGAGGCGGCGATCGCGCGCTTGATCGACAACCACCCGTTCGCGACGCTGATCACGCCGGGAGAGACCGAGCCCCACGTCAGCCACGTGCCGTTGCAGCACCATGCCGACGCGGGAAAAAAGGGTGTGCTTCTCGGGCACATGGCGCGCGCCAATCCGCATTGGCAGCACTTCGCCGATCGGGTCTCGGTGGCAGTGTTCCATGGCCCGCATGCTTACGTTTCGCCGTCGTGGTACGCCGATCCGGCGCACGCCGTGCCGACCTGGAACTACGCCGTGGCGCACGTGCACGGCGTGGCGGAGCCCATGACCGACCCGGCCGAGGCCCGGGCGCTGCTCGATGCCCTGGTGGCGCGCTACGAGGGCGGGCGCGAGCGCCCCTGGCACCTGCAGCTCGAGGGCCGGGAGCTTGCGGCGATGCTCGAGGCGATCGTCGGCTTTCGTCTCACGATCGAGCGCATCGATACCAAGTTCAAGTTGTCGCAGAACCGCAGCGCCGACGATCGCGAGCGGGTGATCACTGCGCTGCGCGGCGAACGCTACGCCGAGGCGGATGCCACCGCCGACTGGATGGATCGTTACGCGCGCGAGCGCTGAGCGGCCGCGGCGCGGACGCTCAGCACAGGCGCAGGCTAGCGAACTCCAGGATCAGTTGCGGCTGCCGATAGCCGCGCCAGACGCGATAGCCGAGCGCGGCAACGAGGAACGGCGCGATCGCGCGCCAGGTCCGCCTGGCGAGCACATCAGGCGCGCCGTGGCGCTTCCGCTGCGCCGTTGCCCGGCACCACCCCCAGCTCGCGCATGGTCGCCATCACCGAGCTGAAATCGGCCGCGGTGCGCACGCTGGCAATCGGCTTCGCCAACAGATTGACCGCACGGCCGCTGACGATCAGCGGCAAATCCTCGGGCAGCTCGCCGCGCAGCGAGCGTATCTCCTGGCCGGCGATCTTGCCGGAAATGCCGCGGTCGAAGAGCAGGATCGCGAGGCAGACGCGGTAGGCGCGCGCGGCACCGCCGATTTCCTGCGCCGGCACGCCGGGTCCGAGGGTCAGGCAATTGATGCCCTCCGTGAACAGCAGCAGCTCGAGAATGGCCAGGCCGAGCTGGTTGGGGTCGTTGGGCGGGGTGGCAAGCAGGATCTGGCGCGCGTCGCGCGTGGGGCGAACCAGCCGTGTGACGTCACGCAGCAGGCGCTGCGCCAGATCGGCGAAGCGCAGTTCCTGGAAATTCTGCATGTCCCCGCGCACCACGCGCTCGTGCACCGCCTCGTTTAAGGGAATCAAGGTGTGCTCAAGAAAGCGTCGCAGGCCGAGGCCGACGAGAAGCTTGGACAGGTGGTTCTGCATTTCGCCGACACGGTGCTCGGCCAAGAGCTTCACCGCGGTCTCGATCTCGCTCGGCAAGGGCTGCGGGCTCTCCACGGCAATGCCGAGCATCGACTGCAGCGCCGATGCGGCGAGCGGGACCACCGCCCCGGCGCGCCAGCCTTCCGACAGCAGCTGCTTGATGAGCTTCAGTCGCGCCACCTGCTCGGGCGGGTAGACGCGGTCGCCGAAGCCGTCGCGGGAGGGGTCGGGGAAGCCGTAGCGGCGCTGCCACATATACAACTGCTCGCGGCGCAGGCCGGTAATGCGCACGACCTCGCGGATGTGCAACGCGCCACGGGTGTCAACTTGGCTCACCGGTGCGGCGTCCGCCGTATCCGTTTCGCGCCTGCGGGTCGGCGCCTTGATCAGGATGCCCATGAACGATTCCTTCCTTCTGTGTGCCACAAGTATAAGGAAAACCTCTGTCTGCTTCACATTGACGTAATTGCGGCAACTCCAGCCGCAGCGCGTCAGCCACGCGGGCCGTTCGGCGGCTCGTATTGCCGCCCGTGGTGCTTTGGCCCATCATCTCGCTTTCGGAACAAGGACTTCCAGCGCAGCTCGCCGCCAGGACCCGGCCCGATCGCGGATGACGATGGAGTCTTTGCAAGCACCGTGCCGGCGGCAGTGTGAATATTCCCGATGTTCGGATTAGGCAAGACGATCAAGGACCCGCTGGCCGACGCGAAAACCGCCGAGCGCTGGCTCGGGTTGTTTCCGACCAACGATCCGCTGGCGATGCACGGCGCGGTGCTGGCCGAGCTCGGCCGCCTCACCGAGCGCGAGGCCAAGCGCACGCCGGCACGCCTGGAGGCGGTGTTCGCCACCGACCGCTACACCGACCCGCTGCGCAAGAACCTGACGGCGCAATACCTCGAGCATGGCAACCGCTCGACGCGGGTGGAGAACCAGTTGTGGCAGGCGCTGTTCGATCTGACGCAGGGCGTCCTACTCTGCTATCAGGCGTTCGCGCGCGAGGTCAGCGATCACGCGCAGAGCAACAAGTGGCAGTCGCTCCTGCCCGAGCTCATCGCCCGCCAGATCACGCACCAGGGGCTTGATGCCAAGGTCCGCCTGTTCCGCTACGAGCAATGGATTCCGGCGAAGTGGTCCGACCTGCACGCGCTGTTCCAGATGGCGTGCTCGGCGCAGCTCGAGCGGCAGGCGGTGGCCGTGCTCCCCGACGGCGGACTGACGACCATCGAGCAGGAGTACCTGCGGGTTCTGGTGCTGCAGCTGATTAATTCGCGGCAACCTCACGCCGCGCCATCTCGAATGGGTCGCCGAGCAGCTGCCCGAATGGTGCGCGCCGCTGCGGCTGACCCTCGAGTCGTCGACCGTGACCAGCTTCTACGTCGATATGGGCTCGCGCACGGGACTGAAGCGTCGAGCGCCGCAGGCGCTCGAGGGTCGGGTGCTCTTTCTCGACACCCGGCCGCTGCACGCGGTGCTGATGCAGAATGTGGTGATGCTGGATCAGAAGGTGCGCAACAACCCGCTCTCCGAGCGCACGCCGCGCCGTGCCGACCAGTTGAACCTGCTCTCCAAGCTCGCCTCCCAGGTCGATCCGGAGTTCAAGCCCTTCGCCCGCCGTGGCGAGCGCACCAGTGCCGAGGGCAGCGTGGATGCGATCATCGGTTTCGCCCGCATCGCCGGTTTTCTGCGCGAGGACGAAGCGGAGCCGTTCATCGACGACAGGCGCAGCCCCAGCACCTTTGGCGACACGATCGAGATCGCCACCTTCGGGCGCATGCGCAACGAGAACGTGCGCGCGCTGGAAGACGCCCGCCGCCGGCTGGCCAACTTCGCCGCGCCCGGCGGCACCTGGGACGTTCGCGACGTCTCGCAGACCGGCTTTCGCCTGGTGGCGCCGATGAGCGTGATCAATGCCGTGACGCTGGGCACCCTGGCTGCGATCCGGCCGCAGTCGCAGGTGCGGTGGACGCTCGGCATCGTGCGCCGCATGAAGCGGCTGACGACCGAGCGCGCCGAGATCGGCCTGCAGGTAATCGCCAACAACCTCATCGGCGTCGAGCTGGCCGAAGCGAAAAAGGGCGAGTCCGAGTACGCGATCGGGGGCGAAGTTCCAACGGTGAGCAACCGGCGCTTCAACGGCCTGTTTCTGTCGCTGCACAAGCGCGACGCCGAGACGGCGGTGCAGACGCTGGTGGTCCCGCCGGGCGAGTATCAGCCCGGCAAACGCCTGCACATGAGCGCCGCGCGCTCGTCGCAGCGCATCGCCTTCGGCCGCGTGCTGGAGCAGCACCCGGACTGGGTGTGGGCGACGGTCGAGCCGCTCCTAGCGGCACCGCCGGCGGCGACCAGCGCCACGCCCTAACCCTCGCTCCGCAATGCCGCCGGCGACCGATCGCTACCAGGAGATTCGTGCCGCCTACCGCTGGCAGGTGCCGCCGGACTTCAACATCGCGCACGCAGTTTGCGGCCGTCATGCCGGCGCGGGGTCCCTGGCGCTTTTGTGGGAAGACGAGTCCGGGGCCACCGCGAGCTACCGTTTCGGCGAACTGCAACAGCAAGCCAACCGCCTCTCCAATGTGCTTGCCGCGCGCGGCGTCGGCCGCGGCGACAAGGTCGCAATCGTGCTGCCGCAGCGGCCCGAGACCGCCATCGCCCATATCGCCTGCTACCAGCTGGGCGCGGTCGCGGTGCCGCTGTCGTTCCTGTTCGGAGCCGATGCGCTGGAGTATCGGCTCGACGATTCGGAGGCCAAGGTCGCCCTGGTCGACGCGGCCTCGTTGCCCAACCTCGCGCCGATCCGCCCGAAGCTGCCCCGACTTGCGCACGTCATCGGCGTGGCCGGCGCGCGCGAGGCGTGGACCGAGGACTGGGACGCCTTGCTCGCGCGCGCCTCCGACCGCTTTGCCGCGGTCGCCACCCGCGCCAGCGATCCGGCGCTGCTTATCTACACCAGCGGCACCACCGGTCCGCCGAAGGGTGCGCTCATGCCGCAGCGATGCCTGCTCGGCAACCTCCCCGGGTTCATCTACTCGCACGACCTGTTCCCGCAGCCGGGCGACCTGTTCTGGTCCCCCGCCGACTGGGCATGGACCGGCGGGCTCATGGACGCGCTGCTGCCGACGCTGTACTTCGGCTGCCCCGTGCTCGGCTTCCGTGGTCGCTTCGATCCCGAGCGCGCGTTGGCGCTGATGGCGAAGTACCGCGTGCGCAACGCCTTCCTGTTCCCGACCGCGCTCAAGATGATGATGAAGGCAGTGCCGCAGCCGCGCGCGCGCTTCGCGCTCACCCTGCGCAGCGTGATGAGCGCCGGCGAGGCCGTCGGCAGCACGGTTTTCGCCTGGGCGCAGGAGGCGTTGGGGGTGACCATCAACGAGATGTTCGGGCAGACCGAGATGAACTACATCGTCGGCAACTCGCACACGCTCTGGCCGGCGAAGCCCGGGTCGATGGGGCGGCCGTATCCGGGACATCGCATTGGCGTTTTCGCCGACAATGGCGAAGAAGCCCCGGTCGGCGAAACCGGGGAGGTGGCGGTCCATCGCCTAGGCTCCGACGGCACGCCCGATCCGGTGTTCTTCCTCGAGTACTTCAAGAACCCCGAGGGCACGGCGAAGAAATTCAGCGGCGACTGGTGCCGCACCGGCGATCTGGCGCGCCAGGACGGCGACGGGTATTACTGGTACCAGGGTCGCAGCGACGACATGTTCAAGGCGGCCGGCTATCGCATCGGGCCCTCGGAGATCGAGAACTGCCTGCTCAAGCACGTCGCGGTGGCCAACGCCGCGGTCGTGCCGAGTCCGGACGCCACCCGGGGTAATATCGTCAAGGCGTTCATCGTTCTCGCGCCCGGCCAAGCGCCGTCGCGTGCGCTGGAAGAGGACATTCAACGTCACGTGCGCGAGTTCCTGGCGCCGTACGAATACCCCAAGGAGATCGAGTTCATCGATGCCCTGCCCATGACCACGACCGGAAAGGTGCAACGGCGCGTCCTGCGCGAACGCGAGCGCGAGCGCAAGCCGCGGGAGGAAAGCGCTTAATGGCGCGCCGGCATTCGCTGACCCTTTTGCCCGAGCCGATCGCGATCTGTCGTCTCGAGGCAACCGAAGCGGTGCCGGTGTGGGCGACCGCTTCGGCCTGGTGGTCGATCACGCGCACGCCTGACGAATTGTCGGTGGTGTGCGCCGAAGCCCTGGTGCCCGCCGGCGTCAGCGCCAGCCGCGGCTGGCGCGCGCTGCGCTTCGCCGGTCCCCTGCCGCTCGATCAGACCGGCATTCTCGCCAGCGTCACCGGGCCGCTCGCGGCCGCGCGCATCTCGGTGTTCGCGCTCGCGACCTTCGACACCGACTACGTGCTCATCCCCGATCTGCAGCGCGCCGCGGCGATCGAGGCGCTGGAGCACGCCGGACACCGCGTCGCCAGCCCGGGGTACTAGGGCTAGGGCGAGTGCGTCGCCGCGTCGCCGTCGCCGCGCGTGAAACGCTCGACAAACGCGCGGTGGGTCAGGATCCAGAACACCGCCGGGGCGACCGTGGGCAGGATCAGCGACCCGAACTGGTAGGCAAAGGCGATCACTTCGCGCTGCAGGGAGCCGAAGCCGGTCTGCGCGGCGACCGCCGGCGCGGTATCGAACACCACGCGCTTGAGGAACTCGGCCACCAGGCCCCAGCTGACCAGAGGCGAAAGCACCACGTAGCCCAGAGCGAGCTTGCGCAGCGGGTGCGGCTCGCGCGCGGCGAGGATCAGCGCGGCGAGCAGCGGCAGGCCGAAGCTGTAGAGAAGCGTATCGACGTCCACCGAGAGCACGCCGCTGGCCTGCACCTCGGTGGTGGCTAGCGCGGGCTTGAGGGTGGACACGATGGTCAGCAAATGCCCCTCCTGCTGCACCCGGGACACCAGATCGGCGAAACCGAGCTTGAGGACGCCGGTGGTGATAAGCGCGATCGGCCAGGCGAGGATCGGTCCGGCCAGGTACCAGACCACGAAACACAGCGGCAGCCACGCCGCGACGCGGAGCACGAAGCGGCCGAGCGACGTGCCGCGAATGGCCATTGCTGGTCGGTCAGGCAGGCACGGGCGCGGCGCGCGGCAGCGTGCGCACCCAGAGCAGCCAGACGATGAGCACGTCGAGCATGATCAGCGCCTGCCATACGTACAGGTGCGCGAATTCGAACACGTCCAAGCGCCACTGCCCAAGGTAGAAAAGGCTGATCACGCGCACGATGTTGAGTCCCTGCACCGCAACGACGCCGACGGCGAGGCCGAGCAGCTTGCGCTTCCACGGCGCCGGAAAGGCGAGCATCGCCGCCACCAGCACGATCGAGGCCTCGACCCCGTTGCACCCGGCCTCGATCGCCACGGCGAAGCCGTTGTGCGCGCTCTGCAGCACGTTGCCGTCGGCAATCACGGCCGGGTCGAAGACCTTGACCAGATCGGCACTGATCGTCGCCAGCGTGTCGGTCCAGGGAACGACGAACCACTGTTGACCCCACGGCGTGAGCTCGAGGCCGAACAGCAGCGCCTGCAGCAGCAGAAATCCGAGAAAGAAGCGAAGCATGGGGCACGCCTAGATCCGGCGGGCCGCGCCGGCGAACCGCGGCAGAGTCCGAGCGACCGGCACCGCGGCGGACGCTATTGTAGTACGCGATCGCCGCGGCATTCGCTTTCGACTCACCCCAGCTTGGCGCGGGCGAGCGGCGGATTCCGGGCGAAGTAGCGCGTGATGCCGGAACGGATCGAGGTGGCGAATTGGTTCTGCTGCGCGTCGCTGCGGAGCTTGAGCTCCTCGTCGGGATTGGAAATGAATGCGGTCTCGACCAGGATCGACGGAATGTCGGGCGCCTTGAGCACCGCGAAGCCGGCCTGCTCCACGCGTGCCCTTGTGCAGCGGGTTGACCGCGCCGATGCCGTCGAGAACCGAGCGGCCGACGCGCAGGCTGTCGCTGATCTGCGCCGTCTGCGACATGTCGAGCAGGGTCCTTTTGACGATCGGGTCCTTGGCCAGGAGGTTCACTCCGCCGATCAGGTCGGCCTGGTTCTCGTGCTGCGCCAGGAAGGCTGCGGCGGCGCTGGTCGCGCCGTGCTCGGAGAGGGCGAACACCGACGAGCCGTGCGCCGCCGGTGTGGTGAACGCGTCGGCGTGGATCGATATGAACAGGTCCGCCTGTACCTGGTGCGCCTTCTGCACGCGCCCCGCGAGCGGCACAAAGTAGTCGTCGTCGCGCGTGAGCATGGCGCGCATGCCGGGCTGCGCGTCGAGCTGGTCCTTGAGCTTTCTGGCAATGGAAAGCGTGATCTGCTTCTCGTAGGTGCCGCGGTGGCCGATCGCACCGGGATCCTCGCCGCCGTGGCCCGGGTCGACGGCGATGATGATGGGCCGCTTCCCGTTCGCAACCGAGCGCGTCGCGGGCGATTCGTTCTCGGGCGCGGCCTTTCCGGCGGCCGAGTCCGCCGCCGCGCTCTCGCGCCCACGCTCCCCATGGTCGCCCTGAAGCAGCGCCATCAGCGGATCCGGAGGCGTCAGGGGATACAGGTCGAGCACGACCCGATGCCCGTATTCGCCGACCGGATTGAGCGCGAACAGTTGCGCATTGACTTCGACCTTGAGGTCGAGCACGACGCGCACCACGCCCGGGCGATAGAGCGCGACGCGGATCGCGCGCACGTACGGGTCGTTGGGCAACACCCGTTGCGGCAATTGCGCGAGCTCGGCATTGAGCTCGACATCTTGCAGATCGAGCACCAGGCGATCGGGGTCCTTCATGACCTTAAGCTGATGCGCCATGGGCACCGGCGCTTCGAGGATGAGCCGGGTGTATTCCTGCGCCGGCCACATCCGGGCGGAGGCCACCGTCGCCGCACTGGCGCCGGCGCACACCAAGCCTTGCGCGAAGGGCAGCAGCAGCCAGGCACAGACCCGCCGCCGCTCCAGCGACACGCGGTCTATTGCAGCGGGGAGGAGAATGCGTCCAGGCATGCCCTACCTGCTGCGGTACTCGCCTGCAACGACACGGTGCGTCCGGGTTCGGCGTGCCACAGGTGCACGGCAACGTCGACCGCCGGCAGCCGCCCCGCCACGTGCTCGGGCCATTCGATCAGGCCCACCGTGTCCGGGCGGAAGAGTTCGGCGAAGCCGGTTGTGTCCCATTCGGTGGCATCGTTGAGGCGATAGAAATCAAAGTGATAAAAGTATAAGCTCGAAATTGGATAATGTTCAACCAGCGCGTAGCTGGGACTCTTCACCGGTCCGCTCCAGCCCAGCGCGCGCAACAGACCGCGCACCAGGGTGGTCTTGCCGACGCCGAGCTCGCCCGACAGGGTCACGACCATGCCGCCGCGAAGGCCCGGCGCGAGCAGCGCACCGGCGCGCGCGGTGGCGGCCGGCGTCGGGCAGGTAGCGCTGCAGCGCTTCTATAATTCTGCACCCGTCCTGTTGGCTTTGCGCCATGACCGCCGCACCCTCGTCCAAGCCTGTCGACCTCACGCATCTGGCGCGCCAGATTCAGCACTGGGGACGCGAACTCGGCTTCGCCGAGATCGGCGTGGCCGACACCGGCCTGGCGGCGGAAGAAGTGCGCTTGTCGGCCTGGCTCGCCGCCGGGCGGCATGGCGAAATGGATTATATGGCACGCCACGGCACGCGCCGGGCGCGGCCTGCCGAGCTCGTCCCGGGCACCATCCGCGTGATCAGCGCCCGCCTCGATTACCTGCCACGTCAGCGCCCGCGATGCCGGCGCCGTCCTCGCCGCGCCGGCGCGAGCCTACATCGCGCGCTATGCGCTCGGCCGCGACTATCACCGCGTCCTGCGGCAGAAGCTCAAGCGCCTGGCGCAACACATCCAAAGCGCAGTGGGCGGGTTCCACTACCGCGTCTTCACCGACAGCGCCCCCGTGCTCGAGGTGGCGCTTGCCGCCAAGGCGGGCCTGGGCTGGCGCGGCAAGCACACGCTGCTGCTCACCCGGCATGCCGGCTCGTTCTTTTTTCTGGGCGAAATCTACACCGATCTGCCGCTGCCGGTAGGTACCGCGGCGCGCGCCCACTGCGGCAGCTGTCGGGCATGCCTGGACGCCTGTCCCACCGGCGCCATCGTGGCGCCTTACCAGCTCGACGCCCGGCGCTGCATCTCCTATCTCACCATCGAGCTCAAGGGCAGCATTCCCGAAGCGTTGCGGCCGCTGATCGGCAATCGCGTCTATGGCTGCGACGACTGCCAGCTGGTCTGCCCGTGGAACCAATTCGCGCGACCGAGCGCGGAGCCGGACTTCGCGGTGCGCAACGGTCTGGACGATGCCGATCTGCTCACGCTGTTCGCCTGGACAGCGGCCGAGTTTGCGCAGCGGATGGAAGGCAGCGCGATCCGCCGCATCGGCTATGAACGCTGGCTGCGCAATCTCGCCGTCGGCTTGGGCAATGCGACATACGACGCGGCGATCGTGGCGGCGCTCGAGGCCCGCCGCGACGACCCGTCGGCGCTGGTGCGCGAACACGTGGCCTGGGCTCTGGCACGGCAGCAGTCCAAGCGCGCCGCGCGGCCGGGCGAGGTGCAGCTAGCGAATGAGCTGGTTCATCGACACGATCGGCAGCATCACCGCGAGGACCAGCACGAGCACGATCCCGCCCATGATGACGATCAGGACCGGCTGCACCAAGGCGGCGAGCCAGGTTAGGCGGCGTTCCACATCCGCATCCTGCTCGCGCGCGGCGCGATCGAGCATGGCCGGCAACTGTCCGCTCTGCTCGCCGTTGGCGACCAGGTGCACGAGCAGCGCCGGGAATACCCGCTGACTGGCCAGTGCGCGGGCGAGCGAGACCCCCTCGCGGACGTGCGCCGCGGCGGCGTGCGCGGCGTGGCGGATCGGCGCCGCCCAGATGACGCCGGCCGCCGTTTCCAGCGCGCGCAGCAACGGCGCGCCGCTGCCGGTCAGGATGGACAGCGTGCTGGCGAAGCGCGCCGTGTCGAGGCCGGAGAGCACCGTGCCGATGACCGGCGTGCGCAGCAAGAGCCCCTGCGCGCGTTCACGCCAGCGCTCCTGGCGCAGCATGAGCGCGGCCACCGCGGCGCCGAGCAGCAGCGCTGCGAGCCAATACCAGCCGGTCGCCCGCACGAAGCCGCTGCTGGCGATCAGCGCCCGGGTAAGCCATGGCAGGGTCTGCCGGCTCTGCTGGTAGACGGCGACGATCTGCGGCACCACATAGAGCAGCAGCGCCCCGATGACGGCGAGCGCGACGAGGGTCACCAGCGCCGGATAGATCAGCGCCGCCGTGAACCTTTGCCGCAGCAGCTGTCGCGTCTCGAGGTAGTCGGCCAGGCGGGAGAGGACCGCACCGAGCTGGCCGCTTTCGGCACCCACCGCCGCCAGGCCGCGGTACAGCGGCGAAAAAGTGCGCGGGAAGCGCGACAGCGCCCCGGCGAAGGATTCCCCCGCGCCGACCTGCTCGCGAATCGCGCCGAGCAGCCGCACCGCGCCCGGGTGATCGGCCTGCTCGGCGACCGCCGCCAAGGCCTGGTCCAAGGGCATGCCGGAGGCGACCAGCGTGGCGAGCTGGCGCGTGATCAGGGCGAGCGTCGGCGCGGTGAGCCGCGTGGCGTCGGTCCGGGTGGCGAAGCCCCGGCTGGCCGGCTCGACCGCGGTGGGAAACAGGCCATCGCCGCGCAGGAGGTCGCGCACCGCGCGTGCCGACGCGGCCTCCAGCAGGCCGCGCCGCGCGCGCCCCGCCCCGTCGACAGCCTCGTAGCGAAACGCCGGCACGATGCCCCTACTTGGGCGAGAAGCCGCGCGGCGGCGCCCGCTTCGCGGCAACCGCGTCGGCCTGGGCGCGCAGCTGCTCCAGCAGGAACGAGTGCGGCGACTTCGCCATCGGCGCTGCGGCTAGCCGGCGTCGCCCGCGACGCGCAGCAATTCGGCGAGTGAGGTCGTGCCGTCAGCGAGCCAGCGCGCGCCATCGGCGATGAGCGGCCGGGTGCCGGCGCGCATGCTCTGGTCGCGCAGCACGGCCTCGCCGGCGCGGTCGTGGATCAGCCGGCGCAAGGCATCGTCGACCAGCAGCAATTCGTAGATGCCGGTGCGGCCACGGTAGCCGGAGCCGCCGCAGGCGGCGCAACCGACGGCGCCGCAGATGGGCCGCGCGGGCGAGAGGCCGAGGCGCTCGAGCACGGCCGCCTCTCCCGGCGTCGGCGCGGCCGCCGCGCGGCACGCCGCACAAAGGCGGCGTACCAGCCGCTGCGCGAGCACCCCCAGCAGGCTCGAGGCGAGCAGGTAGGGCTCGACGCCCATGTCGGCAAGGCGCGTGACCGCGCTCGCCGCATCGTTGGTATGCAGCGTGGCCAGTACCAGGTGTCCGGTGAGACTCGCCTGCACCGCGATCTGCGCGGTTTCCAGATCGCGAATTTCCCCGATCATGATGATGTCGGGATCCTGGCGCAGGATGGCGCGCAGGGCGCGCGCGAAGTTGAGCTCGATCTTGGGGTTGACTTGCGTCTGCCCGACCCCGTCGAGCGCAAACTCGATGGGGTCCTCGACGGTCATCACGTTGAGCGTGCCGCGATCCAGGCGCGACATCGCCGCGTAGAGCGTGGTCGTCTTGCCCGAACCGGTCGGACCGGTAACGAGCACGATGCCATGCGGCTCGCGGATCAGGCGGTCGATCGCGGCCAAGGTCGCATCGCTCATCCCGAGCGCGGTAAGGTCAAGCCGCGCGGTATCCTTGTCCAGAAGGCGCAGCACCACACGCTCGCCCGGGCCGGTGGGCAAGGTCGACACGCGGACATCGACGCTCTTGTCGCCGAGCTTCAACGCCATGCGCCCGTCCTGGGGCAGGCGCTTTTCCGCGATGTCGAGGCTCGCCATCACCTTCAGCCGCGACACCAGCGCCGCGTGCAGCGCACGCGGGGGCTCGATCACGTCGTGCAGCATGCCGTCGACCCGGAAGCGCACCACCGAGCGCCCCTCGTAGGGCTCGAAATGCAGGTCCGACGCCTGCTCGCGCAAGGCCTGCAGCAAGAGCGCGTTGATCATCCGGATTACCGGCGCGTCGGAGGTCGCACCGAGCAGATCCTCCGCCTGCGGAATGTCCTGCAGCAGCCGGGCCAGATCGGTATCGCGGGACAGATCCTCGCTGAACTGCGCGACCGGAGAGGCCTGGTTGTAAGCGTTGGCAAGCTCCGCGGCGAAGCGCTCGGCATTCACCGTCATCGTCTTCAGCGGTCGCTGCAGCACGCGCTTCAACTCGGCGATGCCTTCGATCGAGGCGTCGCTGCGGGCGAGGACAAGCACCGCATCGCCGTCGTCCTGCAGCGGCAGCACGCCGTGCGTGCGGGCGAAGGTGTAGGGAATGCGCCGCGCGGGGGCCGCGTGGGGGTCCGATACGGAACCGGGTAGCGCGGCCATGGTGCCTCCAGGCTATTGCGCTTTGGGTTGCGGGGCGGAATACGGCAGAACGCCGGCGCCGACGGGGGCCGGCAACGGCGGCAGCAGCGGCACGTTCGGTTCGGTCCAGAACGGCGCCGGCGCAGGCTTGAGCCGTTGCTGCTCGCCCTTCAGGTACTCGTAGCGGTCGGTCGTGAGCGCGTTCGCCGCCGCACCCGAACGCACGACGGTCGGCTTCAAGAACACCATCAGGTTGGTCTTGACGTGCTCCCGGTTGTCGTAGCGAAACAGCGTACCGATCCAAGGAATGTCACCCAGAAACGGCACCTGATTGGCGTTGTCGGTAAGGGAGTCCTGGATCAACCCGCCGAGCACGATGATCTGGCCATCGTCGACGATCACCGACGAGGCCAGCGAGCGCTTGTTGGTGATGATCCCGGCCGGGTTGCTCTGCGAGGCGATCGTCGAGACCTCCTCGTAGATCGCCAGGCGCACGCTGCCGCCCTCCGTGATCTGCGGCTTGACGGTGAGGATCAAGCCGACGTCCTGGCGAACGATGGTCTGGAACGGGGTGACCGTCGTCGTGGAGCCGGTTTGCGCGTACTGGCCGGTGATGAACGGCACGTTCTGCGCCACCACGATCTTGGCCTCCTCGTTGTCGAGGGTGAGCAGATTCGGCGTCGACAGGATGTTGGTCTTGCTGTCGGTCTCCAAGGCCTGGGCGAGCAGGGCCAGGTTGGTGATGGTGCCGATGCCGGGGATGGTGATGCTGCCCTTGATGACGCCGAGGTTAAGACCCTGCCCGACCGAATTGAGATTGACCTGCGCGTCGAGGATGTTCTGGCCGCTGCCCCGGGGGTTGAAATTCGTTCCGCCACCGACCTGCGTCGCGTTGGAGTTGTAGGCGTTGGGATTGAGCAGGTTCCATTGCACACCGAATTGACCCACCTTGTCGGCGCTGACTTCGACGATGAGCGCCTCGACGTAGACCTGCGCCCGCCGGATGTCGAGCTTCTCGACCACGGCTCGAATGTTGTTGTACACCGGCTCCGGCGCCATGATGACCAGGGCATTGTTCGCCGTATCGGCCTGGATCGTGGCACCGCCGGCGGTAAACGAATTGCTGTTGCCGTGCCGGAGTGGCCGCTCCGAACGGCGAGGCGCTCGGCGTCGCGACCGGCGGGGTCGACGCGGTCGATGGGCCCGCATTGAGTGGCGTGGGGGCGGACAGCTGCAGCGTGTTGCCGGCCGTGTCGCCGCCGCCGCCGCCGAGCACCGCGCGCAGGGTCTGGGCTACGTGCAGCGCTTCGGCATTCTTGAGGTAGATGATGAAGATGTTGCCGCCGCTGCGACCGGCCGTGTCCAGTTGCTCGATGAGCGCGCGCGTGCGCGCGAGCCGCGTCGGACTGTCGGCGCGCACCAGGAGGCTATTGGAGCGAGGGTCCGCGACCACGGACACGCGCTGTTGCAGATCGGGCGCGCCCCCCGGCGCGCCAGGGGCGTCAGCGAGCAGGCGATTGAGGACCTGCACCATGTCGACCGCCGACGCATTGCGCAAGGGCACGATGATGGGCTCACCGGCGGGAGGGACATCGAGCGAGGCGATGATGCGGTCGATGCGCTGCAGGTTGTCGGCGTAGTCGGTGATGACCAGCGCGTTGCCGGTCGGGACCGCGGCGATGCTGTTGTTGGGCGTGATCAGCGGTCGCAGCACGTTGACCAGTTGCGCCGCCGACTCGTTCTTGAGCGCGTAGACCTCGGTCACCAGGCGATCGCCGCCGGAGGTGACCGGCCCATGCGTTACCGGCGAGGCATGCTGCTTGGCATCCGCCTCGGGCACGATCTTGGTCACGCCCTCGCTCTCCACCGCCGCGAACCCCTGCAGGCGCAGCGCGGAGAGCAGCGTGGGGTAGACCAGGCTCACCGGCACCGGCCGGGCCGAGACGATATTGATGACGCCCTTGACCCGGGGGTCGAGCACGAAGTTGCGCCCGGTCATCTCCGCCACCGCCCTGACCACCGCCTCGATGTCGGCATTGACGAAGTTCAACGTCACCGGCTCGTCGCCAGCGCTAGCCGGCGCCGCCGCAAGCAGGGCAAAAGCGCGGCAGCGAGGACGAAGCGGGAAATGGAGGTTGGCACGTGGCGCGGGTCAGGGGCGCGAGCGATTGCGGCGCTCGTGACCGTTACGGAGCCGCCGCGTCGCGGGCAATGATAGCATGCGGCTCCAAGGTCACTTTTCGGGGCGCGGGCAGGGATAGGGGACTGAATCCAAAGGGCGCGCTGGTGCCATCTAAGGATCAACTCGAGCGCCATTCAGGGAGATTTGCCATGCCGTATCGAAGCCACGCCCCCGCCCGCCTTTCCCCGCCGTCCTGGGCAGCTCCCTGGTCGTCCTTGCGTTGGCGCTCGCCTGCGTGGCGCACCCCGCGCGCGCCGACGACGCCCCGGCCAAGCCCAAAGCCGACGCCACGGTCCGGATCAAGGCCTTTCCGCCCTCGATCCAGGTCGATGCGACCACCCCGGCGGCGAACGACGACGCCAAAGCGGCCACGAGCGAAGACAAGCACGGTGACCGGCATATCCGCGTCGACAGCGACGACGACTTCGACATGGATGCGTTCACCGCCCAGATGCACAAAATGCCCTGGGTGATCGGGCTGATATTCCTGGTCGTCGGTTCGATCTTCTTGACGCCGGTCGTGCTGCTCATCGGCATCATCTGGTACAAGCTGCGCAAGACCCGGCTGCAGAATGAGGCCATGCTGGCGCTGGCGGCCAAGGGTGTCGTCCCGCCGGCGCAGGCGGCCGAGGCCCTGGCCACGAGTGCGCCGCCGTCGAGCGCCGCGCCGCAGATCTACCAGCAGGCGGTCGCGCTGCGAAAAGCGCGTGGTCTGGTCGGATCTGCGCAAGGGCGTGATCATGATGATGGTCGGCCTGGCGTTCCTGCTCTACGGCATCACCGGGAACGGCGAGCCGAGCTGGGTCGGGTTGATCCTGTTGTTCGTCGGGATCGGCTACCTCGTGCTGTGGTGGCTGGAAGGGCGCCACCTGGCACAGGTCGGCGCCACGCCCCCGACAACGGCGGCAAGCAGCTCGAGCGGCGGATGACGGACGCGTCCGGTCGCCGTCCATGTCGTCTGCCGCGGTCAGCGATGCACAACTTATCGCCCGTGTCCTGGTCCATGACGACCGCCACGCCTTTGGCGAGCTGGTGCGACGCTACCAGTCGACCGTGCGCGCCTGCCTGCGCAAGCTCACCGCGGGCAACCACGCCCTGGCCGACGACCTAGCCCAGGAGACGTTCTTGCTTGCCTACCGCAACCTGCGCTCGTTTCGCCAGCAGGCCAAGTTCTCCACCTGGCTGTACCGGATCGCCTACAACGCCTTCCTCGCCGAGCGGCGCAAAATGAAGGAACTGCCGCTCCCGGACGACGAGCAGGCGGAGGACGAGGCGCTCTCGGGCGAGGCGGGCGTGCCGCTCGCGCGCACCGTGGCGCTCTCGGTCGACCTGGAACGCGCCATGGCGGTGCTCTCCGACGCCGAGCGCGCGGCCATCGTCCAGTGCTACCATAACGACCTGTCACACGAGGAAGCGGCGTTCGTACTCGGGTGCCCGGTCGGGACGGTGAAGACCCACGTCCTGCGGGCAAAACAGAAACTCAAGGCCAGGCTGGGCGCCTGGGCACCGGAGAGTTGACGATGGACACGGATCGCGCGCAAAGCGACGACGGCTGGCTCGAGCAGGCGCTCAAGGCCGATGCGCAAGGCGCCGCCTACGTCGCCGACGACGGCTTCACCGCGGGCGTGATGGCGCGGCTGCCGCAGCCCGCCACCCTGCCCGCCTGGCGTCGCCCGGTGGTGGCGCTGTTGTGGCTGATCGCGGGCGGCGCCGTGGTCGCCCTTCTGCCCGACCTGTTCTATACGCCTCTTCCAGAGCCTCGTCGCGCTGTTCGTCGCGCAACCGCTCACCTGGTCGAACCTCGCCGTCGCGCTGCTGTTGCTCAGTGGCACCACCTGGAGCGCGCTGGTCTACGCGATGCGGGCCGAGTAGGGCCGCTGCTGGGCAAAGCCGTTGAGGGGTCGGCTTGATGGGCTTGCTCGTCGGGCAACCGCTCAGGTCGCACCTTGCCGGGGGCTGATGCTTCTCGGCGCGAGCACCTGAGCGCGCTCGCCTGCGTGCCGAGTAACCCGAGGTCAGTCGTCTTTCAAGCTGAAGTTGACCTCGACTTCGCCGACGTACTTGTCCCCTTCCGGCTCAAACTTCCATTCCTTGAGCGCCCGCGATCACCTCGCGGTCGAACACGCGCGGCGGATCCGCTTCAATGATTCTCACGTCGGTAACGAGCCCCTTCTCGTCAATGCTCAGCCGCGCCACCACCTGCCCTTGGACACGTTGCCTTAATCGCCTCGCGCGGATAGATCGGCGGCTACCCGGATATCTGCGTGAGGTCACCTTTGCGCATCGCCGGTTTCGGTGCCGGCGGCGGCGCCGGCGGTGCCGGCGGCGCGATGACCGGTGGCGCGACCGGCGGCGTCGGCGTCACCGCCGAGATGACCGGCTCAGTCGGCGGCGCCGGGACCGGTATGTCCGGCGGCGGCACATAGACTTGTTGTGGCGGTGGCGGCGTCTTGGGTATCTCGATCTTCTTCGGCGGGGGCGGCGGCGGCGGCGGGAGCCTTGATCTCCTCGACGATGGTGGCCGTAAGCGGCTTCTTGATGACCTCGACCGCCTTGCGCGCGAGGCCGGTCACGAGCGCGTAGATCACTATCACATGCAGCAAAATGACGAACGTGATGCCGATCAGGTGCCGGGTCGGGTCTCTCTGTTGCCGTGCGAAATCCATTGCCTTTTGACTCCCGGTGGCCCGCGCCGCGCGCTAGTCCTCGACGAACTGTTCGCTGCCCACGATGCCGATCTTGGTCAGGCCCAGCCGCTGCGCCGAGGCCATCACCCCGGCGGCGACCGCGTAACGCGAAGCCTTGTCCGGGCGCAGGTGCACTTCCGGCTGGGGAACCTGGGCGGCGGCGATCCTGATCTTGTCTTCGAGGGCCGCCCGATCCGGCACCACCTCGCCGTCCCAGTAGGTCACCCCGTTGCTGTCGATGTCGATCTTGACCACCTGCGGCAATACCAGCGGCGGCGGTGGATTGCCGGTCGGCATGTTGAGATTGATCGCATGCAGCTGGATCGGCAGCGTGATAATGAGCATGACCAAAAGCACCAGCATCACGTCGATCAGCGGCGTGGTGTTGATATCGATCATCACTTCCGGCTCGCCCGCCCTTGCCGGGGGCACCCACGTTCATGGCCATGATGCGTTCCTCGAAAAATAAGCGCTCGAGCTCATCTTAACTGCCGCGCGGCGGCGGCTCGGTGATGAAGCCGACCTTGGCGATCCCGGCCCGCTGGCAGGCATAGATGATGCGCCCGACGCCCTCGTACTTCGCGCCGCCGTCGCCGCGGATCTGCACCTCGGGCTGCGGGGTCAGGACGGCGATCTTCTTCAGCCGGTCGATGAGCGCCGCCGTGCTGTCGATGCGCAGCTCGTTCCAGTAGATGCGGCCGTCCTTGTCGACCGACAGGTTGATGTTCTCCGGCTTGGTCTCGCGAATCTCGTTGCGCTCCTTGGGCAGCTGCACCGGGATCGAGGTCGTGACCACCGGAATGGTGATCAGAAAGATGATCAGCAGCACCAGCATCACGTCGACCAGCGGCGTGGTGTTGATGGCCGAGACGACTTCCTCGTCGTCGACGGACGGGCCGACGCCCATGGCCATGATCTAGGCCCTCGCGGCGGACGTGGGCGGTCTTCGGCGCGCTGAGCAGCACGGCGTGCAGGTCGGCACCGAAACTGCGGACCTGGTCCATGGCGTTCTTGTTGCGGCGGATGAGCCAGTTATAGCCGAGCACCGCCGGGACCGCGACAGCCAGGCCCATCGCGGTCATGATCAGCGCTTCGCCCACGGGCCCGGCCACCTTGTCGATCGATGCCTGCCCGGCGATGCCGATCGCGGTCAGCGCGTGGTAGATGCCCCAGACCGTGCCGAACAGTCCCACGAAGGGCGCAGTCGAGCCCACGGTTGCCAGAAAGGCCAGCCCGTCCTGCATGCGGCTTTGCACGTTGTCAATCGCGCGCTGGATCGACATGCTGATCCAGGTGTTGAGGTCGACGTTGCCCAGCAGTCCGGTGTGCGTGCTCGTCGCCTCCAGCCCGGATTCGGCGATGAAGCGAAACGGGCTGCCTTTTTCAACCCTTCGCGCTCCTTGCGCACGGACGGTGCGCGCCAGAACGATTTCTCCGCTTGCCGGGCCTGCCCACCCATCTTGGCTTGTTCGTACACCTTGGTCACGATGACATACCAGCTGCCGACCGACATGATGACCAGGATCGCCAAGGTAATCCGCGCGACGAGGTCGCCGCCTTGCCACAGCGCTTGGAGCCCGTACGGGTTGTCGACCATCTCGGTTGTTGTTGTCCCACCACCCGGAGCGGCTGGTGCCGTCGCCGTCGGCGCGCCGGCAGCGGCTGGCGTCGGCGGCGCGCAGCGGGTGCGCGCGGGTGCGGCGGGCGTGGCGGGTGTGGCGGACGGCGCTGCTTGGCCCTGCGCCTGCGCGTCCGGTCCGACCGTTGCCGCAATGGCAACGAGCACAAACGCTGCCAACGCGGCCAAATGGGTCATCTTAAGCATGTTATCTCCCAACAAGGAAAGGGTCGTTGACTCGGACATGAGGCGGTTCGGCCTTCTAAAGACGCGCAAGCAAAACGACGGGATTACCCCTGCCGGCAGCCGCCAATCCCTGAAATGCGGCCCCGTTGCTCGTTCTTGGGGCGCAAGCCGAAAGGCGCAGAAGGCCTCCACCCCTAGCCGATTCCGAGTACCACTGCGCGGTGCAGCTTCGTGGCGTGCGCAGAAACACCAAAATACGTCGGCCCCGCCCGCGGCCCGGCCCAGCATGGCACGACAATACTGTGCCCGGAAAGTCGCAGGATTGTACACAAAAGTTTCAAAAAAAGTCCATCCGAAGTCTCTTTCGATGGCGTCGGTGGCTGAAGTATACGGCGCGTTTCCACCGCCAGATGCGGCTGGAATTATACGGCCACCGTAGCGCAGCGATGCGCCTGCTTCCGCTTGTCCTGGCAGCGCGTCCAGCGCTTGACGCTCCCTTGGCGACCGTAGTCGGTCGCGTTTCATCGCCCGCTTGGCGGTTTTAGCCACCGATTCGGCCGTTGCGTCGCCTGCGCGTTGAGGCGGTCAGGGCCTCGGCGTACGGTTGCGTCGTGACCCGAGCAACCGCGCCGGCGCCGCACCGAACACCAGCGTGAATCCGGATTGCCGATACGCCGCATCCAAGAGCAGGAAGACCACCCAGGAGACAGACCATGAACCGCTACGAAAACTACGAGACCTCGAGCCACCGCGTGGCGCTCGGCACGGCTGCCATCGCCATAACGGCGCTTGCCATCGGCCTGCTGCTGGTCATTCCGGCGACGATGACGCCCGCCAGCCCCGAGTTGCGCTCCGCGGCAATTTCGCCGGCCGCCTTGGCAGCCGACGAGGGTAACGGCCGCCGGCTGCGCGTGGACGTGATCGCGGTGCGCGAACCGAGCGTTGCCGCAGCACAAGTCCGCAACATCCAAGCGAAGCGCAAACAACAGGGGTAAGCGCAACGGTCTCATGCCACAGTCAGCCGCTCGCGCAAGGGTGGGACTGCGAACCGGGCCCATGCCTCGCGTGTCACCCGTCGCTCTTGGCACCGGTCGACGCGCCCTTCGCTCCATGTCTGCGGCCGGGCATGAGGTCACGGCTTGGTGGTTTGCGTCACCCGCCGCACCGCCATGCGCAGCACCGACGGCCGCTTCGGCTGAAGGATCGCCGCCAAAGCCTGATCCATTCAGTGCGCGTTATCGCCGCTCAGCGATGAGGCCGTTGTCGCCGCGCCAGCGATTCCGGCCCTCCTGACCATTGCCCGTCAAGGCCCCCACCCTATATTTGGATACACGCGGCCGCTCCCGGCTGTGAGCGGATTCGTTTCCCGTGCGTGTCAAGTGGCGCGACAACAGCGCACGAAAATCGAGTAATCTAACCGCAGGATTCTCTCGCACGCCCTTGGGCTGTCAACTGGAGGGCGGCAGGGAGCGCCCGCGTCTCCACCCTGCCTTGCTCGTTTGTCCGCAAGCTCGGGGCCCGGCTTCCCAAGGATCGTGCCAGGCCCGGTGCCGCGCGCGAGCAAATGTCAATCCTTGACCGAGGCCGATTGACTTGGCTTTTCAAACTGAAATCGCAATGAAAAAACCCGGCCGTAACGATCCGTGCCCTTGTGGCAGCGGCAAGAGATACAAGAATTGCTGTATCCGAGTCCGAGGGCGTTCAGGCGGTCGGTGAGCACGGGGCGCAGTCGATCCCGGCCACCATCCAGACGGCAATGAAGCACCATGCAGTCCGGGCCGCTTGCCGCAAGCCGAAGCCTGCTGTCGGCAAGTCCTGCAAATTGCTCCGAATCGAGCCCGATGCCTTGCACCTATTGGGATTGGTCGCACATCAAGTAGGGAAACACGAGATTGCCGTTGAACTCATGAAGAGGGCGATCAGCATAAAATCGCCAACAATTCCGACTATCACCTCAGCCTCGGCAACGCGCTGCAGGCTCAAGGCAAACTGGAGGAAGCCGTAGCGGCCTACCACAAAGCGCTTTGGATCGAGCCGGATTTTGCAGACGCCCACAACAACCTGGGAACGGTGCGCCAGCTGCAGGGCAACCTGGACGAGGCGGTCGCCAGCTATCGCAAGGCGCTTGCATTCGAACCGGCATCTTCTGACCTGCACTACAACCTTGGGAACGCGCTCAAGGACCAAGGCAAGCTCGATGAAGCGATCGAGCTCCTACCACAAGGCGCTCTCGTTCGAGCCGGATCGTGTCGTGGTGCACTACAACCTGGGAACGGTGCTCCAGCAGCAGGGCAATCTGGAGGAGGCGCTCGCCCACTACGTCAGGGCGCTGTCGTTCAAGCCGGATTACGCGGATGCACACTACAGCCGGGGACTCGTGCTCCAGCGTTCAAGGCAGCCTGGATGCAGCGATTGCTTGCTACCGCAAGGCAATCCAGTTCCAGGCGAATTATCCCGAGGCGTATAACGCTCTCGGGAATGCGCTCGCCGCCCAAGGCAAGCTCGACGACGCCATCGCCAGCTATGGCAAGGCGCTCTCGTTCAGGCCGGATTTTGCCGAGGCACTCAACAACCTCGGTAATGCGCTCAATGAGCGCGGACTGGTCAATGTGGCGCTGGACAGTTACCGGCGCGCGCTCGAACTGAAGGAGGCGGGCGAATTCAAGACCAGCTTTGTTCGCTGCATCAGGAACATCGATCTCGTTCAGGTCGATGCGGATCTTCGACGCCTCGTAATCCGCGCGCTGTCCGAGCCATGGGCCAGACCAAGCGACCTGGTGGACGTGAGCATCCGGCTCATCATGCTGGACCAAAACATCAGGGAATGCGTCGAGCGGGCAACGCGTGCATGGCCTGCCCGACTGGCCGGCGACGAATTATTCGGGAGCACCGGTCTTGCCGCCCTGGCGAATGATTTGTTGCTCCGGTCCTTGCTGGAAAACGCCCACGTGTGTGAGCTCGCTCTGGAACGGTTGCTAACCATGATCAGGCACGCGCTGCTTGATGCCGCCGGGGAGGCGGTTATCGGCGCTCCCGCGGAGGACCAGCTGGCCTTTTACTGCGCCGTTGCACGCCAATGTTTCGTCAACGAATTCGTCTTTTCCTACACCGATGAGGAATTCGACCGTGCGCAGGCGCTACGAGAGAGGCTTGTTGCCGACCTGCAGGCCGGAAAGGCCGTTCCCACGTTGTGGCTGGTGGCTGTTGCCGCTTACTTTCCGCTGCTGTCTCTGCCCTGCGCCGACACTCTGCTGGATCGGTCTTGGCCCGAATCGGTTCGCGCCCTGCTCGTGCAGCAGATCGCGGAACCCTTGGAAGAGCAGCGTTACCGCGACGGCATGCGTAGGCTGACCACGGTGGCAGATGGCGTGTCGCGCCGGGTACGGCAACAGTACGAGGAAAATCCCTATCCACGGTGGATCAAATTGCCGCGCGCGGAAAAAGCTCGTTCCCTCGATAGTTATCTACGTCACCAATTTCCCTTCGCATCGTTTCGCCCCATCGCCAAGGGCGGCGCCATCGATATCTTGATCGCAGGATGCGGTACCGGTCAGGAATCGATTGAAACAGCGCAGCAATTCCCTGAGGCTCAGGTGCTTGCGGTCGACTTGAGCCTATCGAGTCTTAGCTATGCCAAAAGAAAGTCGAATGAGCGCGGCCTGAAGAATGTCGAGTATGCACAGGCCGACATCACGCAACTCGGGTCGCTCGGCCGCATGTTCGACATCATCGTCTCGGTCGGCGTGCTGCACCATCTGGCCGACCCGATGGCCGGATTGCGCGAGCTCGTCGCGCTGCTTCGCCCGGGCGGATTGATGCTTTTGGGCCTGTATAGCGAATGCGCGCGGCAACCGGTCGTCGCCGCAAGAAGGTTCATTGCCGAACGGGGATATGCCTCGACCGCAGCGGATATTCGCCGCTGCCGCCAAGATCTCATGGCGCTGGAGAGCGGCGGGTTGTTCAAGCAACTGACGTCATTCAGAGATTTTTATGCGACCAGTGAATGTCGCGATTTGCTATTTCACGTTCAGGAGCATCGCCTTACGCTGCCCCAAATCAAGGCCATGCTGAGCGACCTTGATCTGGATTTCATCGGATTCCTGCTGGAACCCCAGCTCGTCCGCGGGTACAAGGAGTGCTTCCCGGAAGACATCCCTCTGACCAACCTGGACTACTGGAACGACTTCGAGACCCGGTTTCCCCAGACGTTCATTGGCTCGTATGTGTTCTGGGTGCAGAAGGCCAGCGCGAGCCCATGACCTTCGACGGTGATTGCCCGCGCGCGGCCTTCGGCCAGGCGCGCGCCCATTCGCTCACGATCGCTACGCGCGCGCTCTCGAGCGGCGGTACTCTATTTGATCAAGGGAATCGTCGCCGCGATGTCGTAGGCTTGAAAAGCACGGATTTTTGACTCGAGCTGCAGGTAGCGCGCCGCCTTTTTCGGCTCCAATGCCCTCATCACGCGGTTGTGGAGCGTTCGCCGGGCTTTGATCTCCTCCTCGTCGGCGGCGATGAATTCGTTCGCCAGAGACTTGGCATAGAGATCAGACACCGGTTTGTCCCTGGAAACAACATTGATGACGACCAAGCTGCGCCGTTGATTGGCGTTGTCGAGTATTCGCTGGTAGACATCGTAGAGCGGCCAGAACTTTTTCGCCTCGGCGTCGGTCAGCTGCAGCGTCGATGCCACGAAGGCCTTTTTGTCGGCACGGACTGCCGCGCGCAGCGCTTGCATGTCGGTCACGTCGGCAGTACTGCCTTCGGCCCAGGCCAACGGCGCCGCGAGCGCCGCCGCTGCGAACAGGATGGCGGCCAGGATTTTCTTCATGGGTTTCCCTCGATGTCGGTTGCGGTCAATGCAAGGCTGCGCGTTCCCAATCGACTGCCCGGCGGCCGGAACAGCCGCGGCGGCGAGCGTCCGGAAGGACGGCCACGCGGTTTTGCCCGTTTGGGACGCCAAGCGCCCTCGGGTTATCGAGCTTGCGGCTGCCAGCGCCAGTTTTAGCACATTTCCTGCCGCCCTTGCAGGAGCAGGTTCATTGGGGGCCGGCAGAATGTTTCAACTTGATACATCTGGTTTGGAACCGGCGGTCCTTGTCCTGGCTCGAAGGGAACAGCGATCGATTCGACGCATCGAGCACCCTGCGCTGGCCCCGTGCCCGCCGTTGGCACACTTGCCAGGAGGACCGGAGGGTACTTAGTGCCCAAACAGCGGTGCCACCATGGTGGGCGTAGCATCCTCGGTCCGAACGGAGTAGTCTTTCCGTGCGCTGCTTGCGCTGATGCGGTGGCAGGGGCCCACGGGGGTTTCGGTCCGGATGGCGTCCCTTAAAACGCAGGTTTTGCAGCGTACCATTTGATGGAATATTACCCGGTTGGATACTGTTTTGCTTGCGTGAGTACTGAAGACATGAAAGGACCCAAGACATGAGAAAAACTTTGATTCATGTTGCCGTCGCCGCCGCCACGTTGGTGGTTGCAGGCTGCCAAACCTGGGGTCCCACTTGGAGCGAGGTCTCCAACCGTCGCTACTACGACACGACCACGATGTACCTGCGGCCGGCGATCATCGAGAGCATCGACGATCAGGCGGCCTTCGCGTCAATGCCGATCAAGGTCGACCCTGGAAAGCACGTGATCCTGGTGCAGGGCCCATACAGGCAGCCGGGTGGCGGCTATCTCAAGGCGATCACGGTCGACATGGAGCCGTGCAAGCGTTACTACATCTATGCTCAGTTCGTCAACAACGTCACACCGGATTTCGAGCCGGTGGTGGGCTACGTCGAGGACCTCACGGGGTGTGGTGAGCGGGTGGCGGCAAAGTAAGCGCTAAGGCCGTGCCGCCGGCGTCCTAGCGATCGGCACACGCCTCTGCAGCACGCTTGAGGCGAAGTGCCAGGGGAAGCGCGTTTCGCTCCCCGTGGCGCAAGGCCTGAAGTCTTGGAACCAAGGACAGGGTATCGGCCAGGCCTCCGGCGTTCTGGAAGAGACGCGCGAACAGGTGCGCTGCGGGGCCGAGGCGGCGGATCGGGCAGAGAACGAACTGCATCGTCTGTTGCTGTTCCGGGCCGGAGCCTACGACCGGATCGCGATTCCGCTATCGATCGTGGCCCGCCTGGAAGAGTTCCCGCGATCGTCGATCGAGCGCGCCGGCGATGCGATGGTGGTCCAATACCGTCAACGGATCCTCCCGCTCGTGGTGCTGCGGAGCCTGCTTGAAAGCGGAGAAGCCGACGGCATCAGCACCGCGGACCCGGCCCAGGTGATCGTCTTCGATGACGGAGACCAGCGCCTTGGGATCGTTGTCCCCAGCCAAGAAGGGTTGATCCTTTGCTAGTTCCTTCTCTAGGATAGCCGAATAAGAAAACCGAGGGAACGATCAGGCGCATCAATCTACAGTTATGACTCGGCTTCCCGCAAAAGTACTTTCCAACGAGAAACGAGGTGACCGATACTGTGTGACCGTTGAAATCGAACGCCCGAACTTTCGACGCTCATTTAATAGTCTTCGATTTGGTGACCAGATTCCTTTCAGCGGGTCCTACCGGGACGGCAAGCTGGAGCTTCGCTACTACCAAGATCCAGGTCTCGAAATAGGACAGCAGTTTCCACTCTGGTTGAGCGAATTCCGCAACAAAGAAAGCCGATGGACGCCAAGCCATCAGTCCATCAGTGACTCGCTCGATAGTTTTTCCTTCCCGCCGCTGAATTTATTTGCCGGACCATTCCGCGTGCGAGAATCCGTCTCCTGGCCATTCTTCCGCCGTTCTCACAAATAAACAAAGATGGCACCAGATAAGCGTCGCCGGGTGCAGGTTGCTGGTTAACAGTCAAGTTGCCTATAGCAAGCCATTCGGACTCGTCAAAATCGTTTTCGAATCGCACGAGTCAGTTTCACTCGAGCTGATCGAGTCATACGACAAACGCTCGATTGGGTAGTGGAGAAACCGGGAAAGCGATCTATACTTTCCCGTTAAGCTGTTGCATATGAAAAGGCGAGTTTTTCGTTGGCTTTTGGCAGCAGCACTCGCTGCCTCATTACCGCTCTTGGTAACGGGATGCAAGAAGGGGGAAAGTAATTTAATTCAGTCTACCTCTAGTCCGACGGCATCAGCGTCGACCAGTCCAACCGCGGTAGCTGAGGCCAGACCAACACCGGCGCCGGATACCAATCGCACCGCCAAGTTCATCGTGCTTCTTTACCATCGTTTCGAAGATAGGCCGGCCGAGTTGGTGACCTTAGCGAACGATTTTCGCGCGCAAATGAAGGCGCTTAAAGATAATGGAATTTCTGTTATCTCGATGCAGGATCTTCTGGCTTGGCGCAAAGGGGAAAAGGCGATTCCATCAAAGAGTGCAGTCATTACGATCGACGACGAATGGAATTCCCAATATTACGTCGCCTGGCCGATCCTCAAAGAGTTCGGTTATCCGTTCACTCTGTTTATCTACACACAATGGGTTAATACGGGCGGTAAGTCGACGACCTGGGCGCAGCTGGGAGAGATGCGGGATGCTGGAGTTGACATTGAGGCTCACACCGTGTCGCATCACGATCTAAGGCACGCACCGAGGGGGCAGGATTATACCACCTGGTTGCATAATGAAGTTTATGGCTGCAAGGAGACCTTGGAAGACAAACTTGGGGTTAAGATCATCGCTTTGGCATTTCCCTATGGCTTCCACAATGAGGTCGTCCGCAAAACCGCCAAAGAAGCTGGTTACGAGATGCAGTTTACAGTTTACGGACGGCATATGGATATCAATGTACCAGCCGATCAAATTGGCCGGTACGCCATTGATTCTCTCAAGGGTGATATATTCAAAGCGGCACTGGACTTTGGGACGACCGATGGCACTCAGCCCGGCGTGGAAACCAGCCAGCTCGCCTCAGCTACGATGTTGACCGAGCCGTTGAACGATCAGCACATCACCCAGCCTAGACCGACGATTAAGGCTAATTTGGCTAGCATGGGAGACGTTGATCCAAAATCGGTGGAAATGCGGATCAGCGGGTTTGGTCTGGTGCCGGCCGTCTATGATCCAAAGACCAAATTAGTGACCTACGTATTTACTCAGAAATTGGTCCCGAAGATGTACATCGTGATTCTGACGGCAAAAGTGAACGCCAAGAAAGTAGAGACCCGGTGGGATTTCACGGTCGACGCAGCGGGACCGGTCGCGATCAGTCAATAGCGACAATCGGACCCAATTTTACGACCGTGTCTGCTCAATTATTCGAGCCGGCTCCACTAAAACGCAAACGCTTAGCCAGTGTCGCTTCGAGCAGTTCTGACTATTTTTAGTCTATGCCTTTTTTTCCCTGGGGGATGTTCAGAATTTAGATCTGTTCCCCGAACTTCTACGATGTGAAGCGTTGCCCCCGCCGCCTCTAGACTCTTTGCTTTGCTATTAGAGAGGTGGCTGTCCGTAATGGTCAAATCAACGTCGCGCAGACGCGCAAAACTGGTAAGACAATTGTGTCCGTACTTGGAGGAATCTACCAGCACGTAGGTCTCGTCAGCTACTCGCATGATCGCCTCTTTGACCTGCGCGTCGTCAGGATTTGGCGTGCTGTGCCCTTTATCGGCGGTAAAGCCGGAACTACCAAGAAAGGCCTTGTCCGCGCGATATCGGTCGAGGATGGTCAGTGTTTCTCGCCCGAGTAACGCCAAGCTTTTGTTTCTAACGAAGCCACCCAGAAGGAGGATGTCATAACCGGCGCTGGACAATTCCAGGGCCACCGGCACGGAACAGGTAATGATGAATGCAGATTTTACCTGCTCCTTCAAAAGCTGGGCCAAAGCGAGGGTGGTGGTCCCCGCGTCCAGAATGATGGTGTCCCCGTCCTTGATGTATCCTAATGCAGCGGCGGCAATGGCACGCTTTTGCTGACGGTGCATCTGAACGCGCTCGAAAAACGACTTATTGAATCGGCTGCGATGGGAGAAGACGGCCCCACCAAAAGTCCGCTGCAGGAGGCCTTCGCTTTCCAACTCGTCTAAATCCTTCCGGATCGTGACCACGCTTACTGAAAAACGATCGGCCAAGTCACCGACATTCAAGGTGCCAGTTTCTTCCAGAAGGTTTAGGATTTGTTGGCGGCGTGGTCCTGTTCTCAACAGTTGGATGCTCCTTTGTGACTACGGTGATTAGATTACCCTTGAGCTGTCAAATCAATCAAGGATAGGCGAACCGAATGATTGGATCTCCCGTTGCAGGAACGCCGAAATTGCGGTTGCAACATCTTGGACGTGATCAGACAGTCCGACTGATTTGGATGCGACTTCCTGGAACGTGCTGCCGGGAATCAGCGAAGAATATGGACGAAGTGATGGCGGACACGCTCACTCGATGGCTGGAATGCTACAACCGAGGCCCAAGAGTTGAACTTTTTAAGGTAGCAAAGTAACCTCTTCCCAGGTTCTTCCAACATGAAAGCGATTGTATACGATTCTCCCAGAAATTTTGTTTACCGCGACGTACCTGATCCCGAAATGGAAAGCGATGAGGTGTTGATCAAGGTGCATGCCTGCGGCGTCTGTGGCACCGATCTGCATATCCATGAGGGCGAGTTCGGCCCCCGTTTTCCGCTGATTCCGGGCCACGAGTTTACCGGGGAAATTGTTGATGTGGGAACGCATGCCAACGGTTTGAAAAAAGGTCAGCGCGTGGTCGGCAACAGCAACATGGCCTGTGGCGAATGCTTTTACTGTATGCGCGGCGATTATCTGCTTTGTGAAAAGATGAGCAGCTATGGCGTCACCTTGAACGGCGGATTTGCGGAGTACCTGAAGATCAAGGCGGATCGAATTTTTCCGATCAAGAATCTTTCCGCTCGTGAGGCGATCATGGTGGAACCGACTTCGTGTGCCCTGCACGGCGTTGAGGTGCTAGACTTGAAACCTGGTAGTGACGTCCTTTTATTTGGTGCGGGGCCGACCGGACAGGTAATGGCCCAACTTCTTAAACTGAACGGCGCCGCCAATCTCGTCGTCGCAGCACCAGCCGGCCCCAAACTCGATCTGGCTGCTAAATTAGCCGCCGATCAGGTAGTCCCCATTGATCGTAACGACCCGGAAGTGCACCGGAAACGCTTACACGAAATCAGCCCGAAAGGATTTGACGCCGTTATCGAAGCGACCGGTGCGGCATCGATTTGTCAGGAAACCACTCGCTTTGTTCGGCGGCGCGGCACAATTTTGATTTATGGGGTCTACCCAGAGAAAGCCACCATTTCCATCAATCCGTTCGATGTCTTTCGGAACGAACTGACGATTAAGGGTTCATTTGCGCAAATTGACTCGTTCGAACGCGCCCTCAGCTATCTCGATAACGGGAAAATCAAAGTAAACGAAATCGTGACCCAGGAAATCCCGCTGAGAGATTGGGGGAAAGCGCTCGATCTCGCTTGGAAGCGTCAAGGCATCAAGACCGCGCTGATACCGGGATAGCCGGGTGCGTCGGTAAGTGGTCCGGCAGCTGCCCGTGCGCGTCAACATAGGGGCTAGGATTGTACGGTGAGGACTTTTGTCCCAGAGGGACTCAGTGAAAGTAGCC
>CAVQDI010000006.1:0-2320011 GCA_963711235.1 uncultured beta proteobacterium
GCGGGTAAGTCCCAAGCCGCCCGGTCCTGAGGAGCCGCGCGAAGCGCGGCGTCTCGAAGGACACTCCCCGGGGGACACCAACGAGGCTGCGAGCTGGACCATCCTTTGAGACGCAATGCTGCGCCTCCCGATCAGAGGGTGTAAATCTTTCGACATGCCGCGGCGGCTTTGTTGTTGAGGCGCATGGCGGGCTGTGATTCCCTGGCCGAAGAGGGCGCGAATCGGGGGTCGTCGATGTCGGGCGACGAGGGACTTTGGGGCGAGTTGCCGGAGCAGAGGGCGCCTGAGCCGGCGGCGCGCGGAGCGCCGCGGCTGAGGCGGCCGGAGCGCCATCAACTCGGGCGCTCGCCTCCGGCACCCCGCGATCCTCGGCACCCTTCGCCGCCCTCGCGACGAAGTCGATCGCGCCCGCGCCCATCGTCGCATAGACCGAACCGCCGAGAAGCGCTCGCCGCGATAATCCTTACCCGCTATCTCTCCCTCGCGACTCTCTCAACAACTGCCCCCACGACCCCGATCGGACATTTCACGCCACAATCATTCATTATGTATCGCAGCCAGCGCGCGGCAAGTTGACAAAGTCAAAGCGCCGAGCGCCGCTCGCGAAATGTTGAACGGGCCGGCGACGGGGAGTGGCCGCGAAGCCAGCTGCGCGAACAGATATGCGAATTGCCGCCGGCGCATTGGCGAACTAAAATCTTGCCAACAGCCTTGTAGCCGAAAGGAAAGGCGGATGACCGAGAAGTCGCGAGGCGGCGAGCCGCAAGCGGGCCTGCCGAGATCGGACGGCCCCGGCTTCAATCTGGATCGCGCGCTCAAATCCATCGTCACGGTGCAATCCTCAATTCCGGAGGACGCCTTCACCGCCGAGGCGCTCGGCGAGCAGCGGTCGGGCAGCGGCGTCGTCATCCGCGAGAGCGGTCTCGTGCTGACGATCGGCTATCTCATCATGGAGGCCGAGAACGTCTGGCTCGCCGACGCCGAAGGACGCGTCACCCCCGCTCACGCGCTCGCCGTCGATCCGGAAAGCGGGTTCGGTCTCGTGCAGGCGCTCGGCCCGCTCGATTGCCCGGCGCTCGACCTCGGCCGCTCGAGCGAGACGAAACTCGGCGACCCGGTGATCGTCGCCGTCCGGCGCGGGCATGAAGCCCGTCCGCGCGACGATCGTCGGCAAGCAGGAATTCGCCGGCTATTGGGAATATTTCCTCGACGAGGCGATCTTCACCTCGCCCGCCCATCCGTTCTGGGGCGGCGCCGGCGCGATCGACCGGGAAGGCAGGCTGATCGGCATCGGCTCGCTCCACGTCGAGCAACTCACGCGCGCGCGGCGGCCCGCGCGACATCAACATGATCGTGCCGATCGACCTCTTGCCGCCGATCCTCGACGATCTTCTGGCCTATGGCCGGGTCAACAAGCCGGCGCGCCCTTGGCTCGGCATTTATTCGGCCGAGAGCGGCGATGAGATCATCGTGGCGAGCGTGGCCGAAAATGGACCGGCCGCCGCGGCCGGCATCCGCCGCGGCGACGTTCTTGCCGGCGTTGGCGGGTCGGAGATCGAGAGCCTCGGCGATTTCTATCACAAAATCTGGAGCCGCGGGCCGGCGGGCGTCGAAATCCCGATCGAGATCGTGCGCGACGGCCGGGCGATCGGCCTGCGCGTCCGTTCGGCCGATCGCTCGAGCTTCCTCAAGCGCCCGCGCCTGCAGTGAGGGCGAGCGCGCTTCACCCGCCGGGCCGGCGCGCGTCGGCGATCTCGTTGACGAGCTTGCGCACCATCGCCTCGCCGAAGCTCTTGAAATCGTCGATCTGCACGCACGAACGCGCCGGGGCCGCCGATCACATTGTCGCGGTAATAATTGGCGATGCCGCCCGGCGGATTGGTGTGCAGCGCCAGATAGCCGCCCATCGCCGCCGCTTTGCGGTTGAAGATCGAAAGCCCGTTGATGACCGCGCCGGCCCCGACCGCGGCGTCGCGCGCTTCCGTCACCAGGCGGCCCTGGTTGTTGGTGCCGTCGCCCGAGACGTCGATCACCCGGCGGTCGGTTTCGAAGCGCGCTCTCGGCGAACAGCGCGAACGAGAAATCGATCGCCGAGCCGATGGCGGTCCGTCCGACGAACGAGCGCGGCGCCGCAGTCAGCGCGGCGGCGAACGCGCGCGCGTCGGCGTGGTTGCGGATCACCGCCCAGTCGACCACCACCCTGCTCCTCGCCGTCGCCGGCCCATTCGACATAAGCGAGCGCGATCGCGCCATGCGGTCCGGTGGAGATCGCGTCGAGCAGTTGCTGGCTCTGGATCGCGTCCGCGTAGCCGCGCCGCTCGAGCGCGAACTCGTCGTCGTCGATGCTGCGGGAGACGTCCGCCGCCAGCACGATCGCGGCGTCGACGGCGACCGGCGCCTCGGCGGCGCCCGCCCGGCGCGCTTGCGGCGCGGAGAGCGCAACAACGACCGCGGCGCAAAGCGCCCGGCCGATCCGCAAGCCGCGCATCAAAGCCTCCTCCGCGCCCCACGCGGGCGAGCATACGCGCGCCGAGACGGGCACCGGAAGGGCGCGGCGCACGATCACATCTGACTGTGAAGGATTGCGTTCGCTCGGCACGCATGCGGCTGACGCCAGCTCGTTGAAAAAGGCGCGAGAGGAGGTCGCAAATCAAGGACGACCCGAAAAGGGCCGCCGCTTGAGCGGTGCGTCCGTAGTCCGTTCTTGGAACGGAGACTACGTCGCCTTATGACGCATCCTTGATTTGGAGCTCCTCTCGCGTGTCAGTTTCGCGGCGGACCGCCGGAAATCGTCTCGACTAGTTCGCGGCCAGCATCGCCGCGCAGGGTGTGGCTTTCGCCATCGAGCATGGCGTAGATCGATGTCGTCGATGCGCCATTCGCCGCGCTCGTAGACCATGGCGTAGGTCAGCCGCTCCCGCGCGCCGTCGCCGCGGGCGAACTCGGCGAGCACTTTCGCCGCGTCGCGGGTTTCCGAGATCGGCGTGACGCTGAGCGCCACCATATGCGGCGCCTGGTCGCTGAACGGATCGCCGACAATCGCCGGCGGCGCATCGCGCGCGTCAGCGATGAGCTCGTTGGCGGCGATCGAGCGCAACAGCGAGCGCGAGAAAAAGCGCGCCCGCAGCGTATTGTCGCCCATGATTCCAGCGCCCCGGCCCTGAATGGCCGTTTCGTCGGCAGCGTAGGCGGCCTTCACCGCCGCTTCGGGGGAATGCCTGTTGATCCCCGCCTCTGCGGCGAGCGCAAAGGGCAGAAGACAGGCGACTGCGACCAAGATCCTCATGACGGAATTCCTTCCAAACCGTTAACTGCAAATTAACGCCGTCGCGCCCCGTCCGCTGTGACGCCCGTCACACCTCGGACAAGAAAATACGGGGGAGGGATGAGGAGCGCGGCCGCCTTGGCCAGCTTCAGATTGTCGCAACAGGGGAAGTTAAATTGCGGCGAGCGCCTCGTCGCACAGCGATTGCGCGCGGATTGCAGTCATCTCCCGCCGACGCGAGAATCGGTCCGGCTCCGCGCGGAAGCCGGCCAGAACCGTCTCGTTGAGCGTCGCGAGGTCATCGCCGACGACCGCTTCGCGCGTCGCGATCGCCACGCCTCGTCCGCCCGCAACGGAGAGGACCCCGTAGCGCACGGCGCAGGAATGGGACTGCCCGTCGCCGCTCCTCCAACCGACGACCGAGGGCGCTGGCCGCTATGGGGAGAGCATCGTAATGGCTGTGGACGCCAAACTAGCAACAGGAGAGCGCTCGAGGAAACGCGTCTTCGGAGCCGAGCGTCCGCAGCTTGGAACGTCGCTGCACCGTGATCTGCCGTGCCGTCGGAAGCTCGACCGTGCCCTCGGCCTTGAGATGGGACAGCGACCGCGAAACCGTCTCGAGAGTGAGGCCAAGATAGTCGGCGATGTCGCGGCGCGTCATCGGCAATCTGATCGCTCCAGTGGATTGCATCCGCTCGTCCATCTCAAGCAGGAAGGCCGCGACGCGCTCGGCGGCAGTCTTGCGCCCGAGCAGGAGCATGTGATCCTCCGCATGGTCGAGGCTGCGGGCCGTCAACGCCCAAAGCCCACGCGCGACCTCGATGCTGCGCGTGGCGAGACATTCGAGCGTGCGCCGGCTGAAGATCAGCACGGTTGCGTCAGAGATCGCTTCGGCGCTGAGCCGATGCGTGCTGTTCAATTCGAAGCCGAAAATGTCCCCGGGGAAATGGAAGGCGCCGATCTGCCGGCGCCCATCGCTGAGAAGCTTGTAGGTGCGCACCGCGCCGGTGACGATCTTGTAGACGAATTCCGCCTCCTCCCCGTCACCGTAAATTTCTTCGTCTTGCGCATAGGTCATGCGGGAACCAACGAGTTCGGGACAGCCTGCGAACAGTAAGGCGTCGCTGACCGTCGAACCGACGCCGGTCGGGCGGGAATTCTTCCGGATTGTCGCTGCGCTTTGGACGAACATGGGAGCCGCCTCTCTTTGCTGCTCCACATGCCTATCGATGCTTTATCAGGTCCGAAATTCAGCTTCATTCCTTATGGAATGGTCCCTAAGGAATTCTACGTAGTCGAATCGCCGGGCCGGTCGCCGGCGTCGCCAATTTGCGCCGTCAGCTCCCGGATGGCGCGGACGAGCTCGTCCTCCAGGAGTGGCTTCTCCACCACCCGCGCGAAGCCCGCAGCAGCGGCGCGCCCGACGAGCGTCTTGTCGGATCTGGCGGTGATGAGGATGGCGGGCGCGGTGATCTGCCTCCTGCGCAGCGAGCGGAGCACATCGAATCCGTCCATCGCGGGCATGCGATAATCCACGACCAAGCAATTGGCCTCGTGAATGGAATCGGCGTGAAGGAGCTCGCCGATATCGCTGAAAGCGCGGACCTCGAACCCCTCGGTCTCAAGCATGAAGCCGAGCGAATTCAGGACTGCCGTATCGTCGTCGACAACAAGAATCGAGGGGCCCGCGAGACCATTCCGCAAAATCCGGCCAAGTCGCGCGGGAACAGTCCGCGCCATTTCGAGGCTATCTCGACCGTTGCTGGACAGTCTTGATATGCATCAAGTCAGGCGATTCCGACCCGGACGGCGAGGCGAACGAGCTCCGAAAGACTGGAGGCCTTCATCTTCTCCATGACCTTGGCGCGGTAGATCTCGACCGTCCGGGGACTGATGCCGAGATCGCGACCGATCGCCTTGTTGGGCTGTCCGGCGACCAACCCTTCGAGCACTTGTCGTTCGCGCGGCGACAGGCCGTGGAGGCGCTCGGCGATTTCGGAGCTCTCGTGCTGGCTTTCAATGTCGGTTTCCACGCGCTGCGAGAGCGGCGTTGATCGCTGCGATCACGTGTCGTCGTCAAATGGCTTTTCAAGGAAGTCGAAAGCGCCAAGCTTCATCGCCTCGACGGCGAGGGGCACGTCTCCATGTCCCGTGAT
The DNA here is from genome assembly GCA_963711235.1 of uncultured beta proteobacterium. GTDB lineage: Bacteria > Pseudomonadota > Gammaproteobacteria > Burkholderiales > Casimicrobiaceae > PALSA-1003. The sequence goes on from CAVQDI010000006.1 coordinate 5,422, forward strand.
CATGATGACGGGGAAGCGGTGTCCTTCTGCCGTGAGCCGTCGCATGAGCTCCAAGCCGTCGACCCCCGGCATGCGGATGTCGGTGACGACGCAGGAGACGGCCATGCCGGCAAGGGCCTCCAGAAACGCTCCCGCAGAATCGAAGGTCTTAACCGCGTGGCCTGCGGCGCCAAGCAGAAACGACAGGGATTCGCGCGCCGCCTCGTCATCGTCGACGATATGGATCTGCGGTCTATCCGGCATCGATCGAGCTTTCTCTCGCTGCGGGAAGCGTGAAGCGGAAGATCGCGCCCCCTCCCGCGTTCGACTCGGACCAGATTTTTCCGCCATGCGCTTCGACAATGGTGCGGCTGATCGACAAACCGACGCCCATGCCGTGCTGCTTCGATGTGACGAACGGCTGGAACAGCTTGGCGGCGATTTCCTCGGATACGCCCGGCCCCGTATCGGCCACGGCAATCTCCACCATGCTCTCGCCGGCGGTGGTCAGGGACACGGTCAGCTCGCGGCGAGGGGCGTCCTGCATCGCATCCATGGCGTTGCGAAGCAGGTTCACGAGGACCTGTTGCACTTGGACACGATCGACGATCACCCAATCCACCTGCGGGTCGATCGTCACCTCGACCCTGACGCCGCGCTCGCGGGCGCCGACCAGGGCCAGCGCGCTCGCTTCCTCGACCAGCTTCCCGATGCGCTCCACTCTCTTCTCGGTCTCGCCCCGCGTGACGAAGTCGCGCAGACGGCGGATGATCTGGCCCGCCCGCGCGGCCTGCTCGGCGCCCTTCATGAGCGCATCCTTGACCGGCGTCGAGCCCCGGATCGGCGCTTGCCTCGAGCAGCCGGCGAGAACCTCTGAGGTAGTTGCTGATGGCGGCGAGCGGCTGGTTGAGCTCGTGGGCGAGTGTCGCCGCCATCTCGCCCATGGCCGTCAGGCGCGACAAATGCACCAGCTCCGATTGCAATTCCTGAAGCTTGGACTGGGTTTCTTGAGTGTCGGTCAGATCTCGCACGAAACCCGTGAAATGGCGGCCGGCGCCGGAGCGCATTTCGCCGACGGAAAGGTGCATGGGGAAGGTCGAACCGTCCTTGCGCCGCCCCGTGACCACGCGCCCGACGCCGATAATATGGCGTTCGCCGGTCGCTTTGTATCGCGCCACGTAGCCGTCATGTCGGCCGCGATCCGGTTCCGGCATCAAGACGGATACATTTTGTCCGATCGCCTCCGACGCATTGAAGCCAAACAGCCGTTCGGCCGCTGTGCTGAAGGACTGCATGACGCCGTTTTCGTCGATCACGATCATCGCGTCCGGCACGGTTTGAAGGATGGATTGGAGGTGTTCTTCACGCGCTCGCAGCGCACGTTCCATCAACTTTTGACTCGTCGATATCGAGAAGCACGCCCCGCAGGCCCGCGGGATGACCCTGGTCGTCAAGGAAAACGCCGCCTCGTTGGCGAAGCCAATGGACTTTTCCGTTGGGGGCCACCGCCCGGTAGTCGCGGTCGAATTTGCCGCCCGTTCGGGCGCTCATGTCCATTGCGTCCGAAAGACGTCGGCGGTCGTCGGGGTGCGCCAAAGCGAGAAGATCGAACCAGGCAGCGGGCGGATCGCCGCCCCCCGTCAAAAAGCTGGACGCCAATGTGCGACAGCGTCAGGGCATAGGGTCCGCAGATCCACTTCCCACGCGCCGATGCCGGCTTCCTCGAGAGCACGTAACATAGAGGCGTTCCGAGAGTTGACGGTCGCAGAAGCGATACGGGCCAGCCGCCAAAAATTTCGATCCCCTTTGGCCGATGATTGCTACTAACTGCTTGGCGGAAGCGCGATCTTGGAGGACGAACTCGTCGGCGCCATCCGGGAGCTGCCGGCGCAAGTCGGCGACACTGGCGACCAAGCCCAGACAATCGGCCCTGTGGCGAACGTATGCGCCATTCCGCAAGGAATGACGCGAATTTCGACCGACAGGGAATCATTGGCATCGCCGGGAGAAGAATGACCATGACTAACCTCATCATTCGGATGCCCGCCATTGCCCGACGACCGCGAATGACATCCGCATGCGCCCGCTCTCCGGCTCGCCGAAATCCTCCGGCGATTGGATCGTAAGTTTGTCCACGAAAAGATATGGCGTCCCGGCCTCGATGTCATAAAGGAGCGTCTGCAGCGCCGGCTGGCCGATCTCGATGGTAGCGGTCAAATTGATGAAGCCGTTCTTCGCCTCTGGGCCATCGAGTTCGAGCTGCGAAGATGTGAGGACGCCGCCGGCGTTGGTGACCGCCGCGCCGATTTGCTGCTCTAACGCCGCGCCCGCGATTGTAATGGTTCGCCCGTCGATAAAGGGCGAACCGCTCACGCTGCATCAGAGGCGAGCGAGGCCGGCGGCAAGGGCCGCGAATGTTCGGCCAACTGGTCAAGCCGCTCCTGCGTCGCGGCGATCTCGCGCGATCTCGCCCACAGATCGTCGATGAGCCAAAGCGACGCAGCCGCAAGGACGCTCACGACGCAGAGATAGGCGACGGCCGCCAAAGTTTGGCGGCGGTCGGCAGCGAGTCCGCTGGTGGAGGTTAGCGTCAATCCGTCACCCCAAGAGATGGCTCGAGGTGAGCCTCGATGTGAAAGGTTTCGCCGCCGCTAGGAACTCTGACCGTAGGCGCGAAAAATGTAGCCCGCGCAAAACGCCGGGACTGCTCCATAAGCCGGATCAGCGCAGGCGCGTCGCCGGAGAGGCCTACGATTTGAACCTTGCCGTCTTCTATATGGAGTTCCGTCAAATGCGTGTCGTCGGGTAGCGTCTTCGCAAGCGCCTCGAGAGTCATGACGGCGGAAGGCGCTGCCCGCTTCCTGCGCCTGAACGGCCTGTTCGCCCGCCGAGTCCTGCTGATTTATGAGCGCCGCGCGGCGCTCCGCAATCCGGGTCTGCAACTCAGCGAAGTGCGTTTCGTCTGCGCCGCCGATGACTGCCCAGGCGCCGAAACTCATCGCGAACGCGAGGCCCGAGAGGCCGAGGCCGATGGTAAGGCCGTGGCGCAACCGGCAAGCGCCGTCTTCGTCGCCCGATCGCTGAGCGAAGACCGGAATGGCGAGCGCGCCTTCGTCCCCAGCGGTCGTCGACATGCGGATATGGTCCACCCGAGCAGCAACGAGCGCCCGCGCGATCGGAGCGATCAGCGCGCTCGCTGTGGCCGCGACTGCGATAGCGATTTGATCGGGGCCTGCGTCTGCAGGCGAGCTGCAGCCGAAGACGGCGTCGCTCGCGCTCCAGGGCGTCAGGCGATCGAGTCTGCGAGCGGACTACGCCTTCGAGAAACTGACTGGCGCCGCGCGGCAGTTCGAGCGTCCGGATGACGAAGCGCGAGGGCGCGAGCATGACATCGACCCGGCTTCGCGCAAGCAGAGTCCGCATTCGCGCGGACATCGGGTCGGCAAAGCGGTCCTGCTCGAGGCGCAGCGGCGGCTCGTCGAGCGGGTGCGCCGCGCCTTTGCGCCATTCGGCGGCCAAGAACGCGCCATCCGCCTGCTCGATCAGTTCGATCCTGCGGCCGCGCCGCAATTTCGCGCCGAGAGCGATTGAGCCCGGCAGCGACATCATCGATCCAGCGCGACAAACGCCCGAGGAACGAAGCCAGAGCGCTCACCGGCCGCGCCTATACGGATTGCATCGGACCATCGAAATCGTCCCGCCAGTAAAGAAGATCATAAGGCTCGTCGCCCCGGTCCTTGAGACGAAACACGACTTCCGCGTGAACGCGGCTGCCGTTGTCGAACTCAACCGCGACTGCGGCGCGGACCGCCTTTGATCCGTCCGCGGCGGCGTAGCTCCTCGCCGGACCAAGAAGCGCCAGAAGCGCCCCCTCTGTCGCCTGGAATCGTTCGCCCGCGCCTTCAGAACTGCGCCCACGATCTGAGGCGTCATGCCCGGCAGCGCGGAGAGGACCGCCGGGTCGGCGCTTGCGACATCAATTCCCGGCCGACCGCTGAACACTGTGACAAAAGGCAGAACGCGCTCGACAACCGGCTCGGGAAGTCCAGGCAGAAGACTAAGCTCCAACGCATCGTCGAACTGCGCCTGACGCGGCGGATAACGGACGCCCTGCTTCGGCATAGAGTTTCGCCTCCTTGGAGGCGGCGTCGGCATCGGGTTTTGTGCGCCAGCCGATGACGCGATCGGCGTAGGTCTTGGCGTGCGACAGAGTCGACGCCGACTGCAGCGAACAGCCCGGCCAGCAAGTCCGCAGGAGCAGCGTTGAGGTCGATCCGCGCAGCCTCTGATTGAAAGCGAACCGCCACTCTGGTGCGCCCGACACGCAGATCGAAGGCGCCGTGAGACGGCCTGACCCGTTCGGGAACGGCGAGCTGTCGAAAGACCGCCATCTCGATCCCGGCGCGAATGGAGGCCTCCGCCTGCACGCGGTCGTCTGCGACATGCGACGCGGCGACGGTGTTGACCGCATATACCGAATAGATCGAGGCGAGCGTCGCCAGAGCCGCCAGAATCCAGAGGACCGCGACGAGCACGAATCCCGAATCGGCATGCCCTTCGGATTTGCCAGCGCACATCATCGCCGCGCTCTCATTGCTGCGGCTCCGGCCCAACCGCCTGCGTGGCCGCCGCCGGAGGCGCCTCGGCCGACTTCGACTGCGCTTCTGGCTTGGGGACGCCTTGCGCGGTGACCTTAATGCGGACCGCGGTCGAGGCCGCAAGCACACGATTGAGGACGGTGTCACGGACCGTTATCCGCACGGCGTCCGGCAAGCGCTTCTGGCTTTTCCAGCTGTCGACCCAAACGCGGTCCGGCCCAGCGTAAGCGAACGTGACGCGGAACGGCGCGCGAACGAGAGCGACGGCGTCGCCGAAGGCAAAGGACTGCGCGACGCCCGCGGGCGACATCGGCGTGAAGGGCGCGCGCATGCGGGTGAGTGCGAGGCCGCGATCATCGTTGGCCTGAGCCAAGCGTATGACTTCGAGGTGAGGATAGGAGTTCGGGCCGATCGCCGATCGGACAAAAATCACTTCCGACGCGTCGCCTTCGAATAGCGGCGTCGGCGCGCCGCCCCAGGGCGTCACATACTCGGCCGCCGATATGTCCTCGACGAGCCGTTCAAGGCCGAGGCCCAGCAGATCGGCGCGTTGGAGATCGACGAAACCCCGACGCCAGTTGGGAAGCCACTGCCCTGTCATCGACGATAGCCCCATGACGATCGTCGCCGTTAGCGCGACCGCCGCCATCGCCTCGACCAGCGAGAAGCCAGCAGCGAGCGCTTCGGGTTTCGCGCGGCTCATTTCGCCGCCTGCTTGCGCAATCGGATCGTGTCGATCTCAATCGTCGCGCCGAACGGGGACCGCACCAGCAGCGCGATGCTCTGCGGCGTCCATGATGTTTCGCCGCTTGCGGCGGTCGTCGAAACCGGCGCGGAATCGATGCGCCATTCATGGGCGTCGACAGAGCCCGTCAGGCGGCCGTAGGGAAGCGCGTTGCGCGCCGGCATGCCGGCAATGATCTTGCGAGCGCTCTCAATCTCGGCAAGATGCCGCTCCGTATAGAGGCCTACATGCAGGCTGGAGTTGGCGAGCGTGCCGATCGCCGCCAAGCCGGCTCCCATCACCGCCAGCGCCACGAGCGCCTCGAGCAGCGTGAAGCCGGCGGTTCCGCTCGGTTCAGGCCTTGGCGATCGGCACAACTTCGACGCCCCCAGTCAGCCAGTTGACGCGAATCTGATAGCCGACGCCATGCCGAGAGATGGCGATCGCGCCTCCGCAAGACGCGCCACTTGGAAAGAATTCGATCGTCGAGCCGGTTCGCCGGTCCGCGCAACGCTGCGCCAGCAGGGCCTCGAAGGAGACATCGGCCGGAATTTCGACGATGGCGCCCCTCGCCCCCGAGCGCACGGTGCGGCTGTCTGCGTCGAGCGTCGTCGCGACCGCGATATGATTTCGAATGGCGGCGTTGCGGTCGCCTTTAAGCAGAGCGGCGATGTCAACGGCGTAACCGGCGAGCCGCGCCTGCGACGTGGCTTGCGGAATCGCCGGCAGGACGAGCGCCGCGAGAAGCCCGACGATCGCAAGCGAGCAGACGGTTTCGATAAGGGTAAATCCGGCCTCTTCGTCCATCGGTCGATCCTATCGCGACGCGCTCTTGATCATGCTCTGCGAGTCGCCGGCCGTCCCCGCGCCATAGGAATCGATCTCGTAAGGCGCATGATCGCCAGGAACCTTGTAAACATAGGGATGACCCCAGGGATCGTCAGGGACTGAGCCGGTCCTTAGATAGGGGCCGTTCCAGGCGGCCGCAGAGGACGGACGCTGAACCAGCGCGGTCAAACCTTCGTTGGCGGCCGGGTAGGCGCCGTTGTCGAGGTAATAGAGGTCAAGCGCGGCCGAGAAACTTTCGATCTGGATCTTGGCGGCCTTCACCTTCGAGTTGCCGAGATAGGACAGGACGCGTGGACCGACGAGCGCCATCATAAGGCCGATGATCGTAATGACGACCAGCATTTCGACCAACGTGAAGCCGGCCTCTCCCTCGCGGCTTTCCGTCCGGCCGGCGCAGCGGGCGAGCCTCGCAGGCGATCCAGTCCATTTGTTCAGGCGTTCGCTGTTGGAGGCGCTCTCGCTCGTCGCGTTCGCTGCCTCGGTCGCGATGAGCCCGACGTTCGACGCGGCGATTGACTTCCACAAGGCTCGATGCGTCCGGCGAGCCTCTGACGACTTCGTCGACCTGGGTCAGAGCGCGATATTGGAATGTCGGCATCGGCTCACCTCGCTGAAGTAACGCGACGATGGCTTCAATCGGTGAGCGCTGCGGGACTGCGAGCAATCCACGCGGTATTATGCGTAGGCGCCTTGTTTGCGTCGAAGCCGCCAAAGTAAATTTCGCCATCTGAAAAAGGCGATACCGCGATCGTCCGCGTCAAATCCATCGGTTTGGTATAGGGCGGGAGCAAGATTTCGTGGATGGAGTAAGTGCCGGTCGGGTGTCGAGTGAGATACCAGGCGTTATAGCCCAGTCGATCGGCGTTGACGCCGTTATTGATGTTGTATGTCTTTTGCCCTGGAGGAATTATGCTCCTGGGCGGGATAAACGACTCGAACCCGATGAAAAGTTCTCCGTTGACCGAGGTCATATTATTGTACGCGGCAATCATATACGCATTGGTCAAGTTCGTGCCCCACGCGGCGCCGACGAAGGAGCTGAGGTTGAGATCTGTGACGCCGGTATTTGTGTTGGGGTCGAAGCGGATGACTCGCGGCGACGTGCCCTCAACCGTAACGAGCATAACCTGCCCGGCGCCTGCAGGATTCGGGATCGCCGTCAATCCGCGCAACCCGCTCTGGGACGCTATGCCGGGGATCGGGTTGGTGTATACTAGGCTCCAGCTTGGCGATCTTCCATCTATCCGCTTGTATATCTGCTGACCGACCGTCGCATAAAGATTGGTCTGGCCTCTCGCATCGGTACAATCGGCGAAACTCATAACCCGAATTGTCAGCCCCGTCTCCGCCCACGGAGCTGGGTTGATCGTCGAGATATTGAATTCCGTCGTCAGATTCCAATCGACGTTTCCTGAAGCAGGAACGTACGTCCCGCGGAAAATACCATGTGGATCTTCTCCGGCAAAAACATAACTGATCGCCGGTAACGCGATCGACGTGGGAGCCAAAACTTCGGACTTGAGCCAAGCCCATACCGGCGGGCGGAATAAAATCAAGTTGTGTCTTAAGCCACGTGTTCGTTCTATCGTTCCGATTGTAGACATTGACAGCGCCGGAAGTATCCCACGTGGACGCGACTAATATGGAGACCGGGCTTACTTTATTACCGTATCCGTCCGTAGTGAATTGAACTTCACCCATCGCGCTGGTCGCGAGAGCACGCGAACCAAAGTTGGTATCGATGCTCCATTTCCCGCTAGCTTGACTTAATACAAGAACTTGGGCGTTCTGGTAACCTTCGGGTCCCGGCTGATCCTCCCAATAGCCATTCCCCGCGAAGAGCTTCCCCGCGTGTGCGACGAGGCTTCTCATTTCTGTCCCGCCCATGAACTGATTTGCCGCATCCAGCGTTCCAGCTGAATACGACAGATTAAGTTGAGCCTCGCAAGCCGATCCAGACAACAGAAACGATGAGGTTAAAATAGTGAGGAACGCAAGCCGATAACCGGATGATAACGAAGCGTTGACCTTGGCGTGGCTTATGCCAGTCAGTTCCTTTAGTGCTATAGACGACGATGCGGGCTGTCGGGTCGCCGCGAGGACGATAACGATTGTATATTATCTCTTTCATCTTTAGTTAGAATTGCTCTCGTGTTGTGTTCGGGAAACATAACGCGCCTCGGCGGTGCTGGGTTCCTAATGGATATAACCACAGCCCCTCTAACCGATCTTCTAAAAAGTCTCAGAAAAATCTAACGTTTATTCGCCCGCGGGGATGCTCGCGGGAGGTTTGCCGGTAGACTTGTCGGCGAGAATTTCCTGATACTATCTAGGCGCGCCTCGAATGCGCCGAGCGCGATCTCCTGACCCGCCCTCACTCCCGGTGCGAGGATTGCAGGCGCCGGCTCATACCCGGTGAAATGCCGCCACCTGCATTGCCGCCCTAAAGGCCGCGAACGGATCTGCGCGCGCGCCGCCCGGTGAAACGTCTTGCGAATGTACATGAGGCCGTTGATAACCTCGCGTATGTCGAAGTGGCGTCCGCTGCCGCTGCGTTTGGCCGGCGGAATGACAGGTTCGACCTGCGCCCATTCGGCATCGGTCAGATCTTCGTTATGTTCCCAGACAGGCTCTAAGGGCCCGCAAGCAGTCGCACCAAATTGTCGCGGAAAACCATGCGCTGTTCAGTTTCCGAGAGCGCGTCATTCCCTGCCATTCCATGGTCTGCGGAAAGGACACGAATTCCAGCGCCGGCGGGAAATCCGACGCCCACAGGCATCGAGCCGGCCCAAAGGCTTCGAGAATTCTCCCAATCGCATCGTTCGCCCCCCGGTGAGGGAAAGCTGTTGCGGCACGCTGGTCGCGTAAGCGCCCGAGATCTTCACGTGGACATTCGGCAGTCGGGCAAGGCTGAGCAAGGGCTTCAGGCGATCGCGGAGGGCCTCAGGCGGCATATCCGGTCCGAGAACTCCCGGCAGTCCCAGATGCGAGAACAGGAACTGCGCGCTCGTCCGATTCTGCAGTCAGCGGCCCCAGGACTGAGATGGCTTCCGGCCGCGAGTTGAAAGACACAATGGCCTTGCGGGATCGCAACAGCCGCCAGCATGCCGGCGGCCAACGCAATACCGACTCCGCGTGCGGCCCGTCCTGGGCATAAATGGCAAGGCCCGCGTGGCCGGCTTCGAGCAGGGCCGCGATTGTCCCCGGCTCCGGCGGCGGCGTCGTTTCGACAAAGGCCAGCGTCCTCAGCCAGCTTCGAGACTGGCTCAACTGCCGTAAGTAGGCGTTGTTGGCGGGATCGATGCCCTCGGCTTCATAGCCGATCGCGAGCGCCAAATCGACGCCATGGGTAAGCCGCAAGGCCTCGTAGGCCTGCAACTCGCGATCCCCGAACAGCGACGGCAGGCCGGGTCGATGGTAGCCCTCCCGGAACAGATGGATATGGGCGTCAGCGAACCTCATGCGGACAGGATCACCTCTCGGTTCAGGCGCAGAGACTCGATCGCCGCGTCGGCGAGCTTCAATCCGGCGAGCGCGTCGCGGCAGATCGAGCGCTCGCGCGCGCGACCGGTCGCGGACACAAGCCAGAAAATGATCCTGTTCGTTCCGCAAAGGGTCATCCGCCGCGGCCGGAGCATAGTCCGTGCGGCGTCCTTCGGCGTAGACATGCAAGGCCTGTCCGACGATCAGTTCGACGCTGCCGCGATCGCCGACCACCTCCAGGCGGTCGGGGGGCAAGTCTCCGTCCGCGAAGGTCCAGGCGGTGCGCAAGTCGCAAGCTACCCCCGTCGCGGTGGTTGCGCAGATCGCCGTCATCGAGCGGTAGCCGGCGCCCCCCGAACGGCGGGCGAGAACCGAGCGGAAGTCTGAACCCGCGACCCACTGCGCGAGGTCGACGTCGTGGATCAGGGTCATCAAGACAGGGTCGGTATCCGCGTAGCGAACGGCATGACTGTCGTCTCGGTACCGGCGCGAGTTCACATAGATGACCTCGCCGATTCGGCCTGAGCGGACAATCTCAATCAGCCGAACGTGGGCCTGCGAAAATCGCAGCACGTGGCCAGGCAAGACGAAGCCTCCGGAGCTCCGCGCCGACTGAAGCAGCGGCGCGGCGGCCGCCGCGGACGGCGCAACGGGCTTCTCCAGCAGCGCACAGAGGTTCCGCCCGAGCGCGCGTAGGCAAATCTCGACATGCGAGGCGGCTGGGGTCGCGATGATGATGGCGTCGGCCTCGACCTCGTCGATCAGCCGCGAGGGATCGGCAAGGCAATTCGCGACGCCGTGGCGCGAGCGGATTCGCTCGAGGGCGGCGGGATCGGTATCGGCGACGCCAACCACTTTCACGTCCGAGCGCCCGGCGAGCCTGTCGAGGTGCTCCGTGCCGAACGCGCCAGCGCCGGCGACCAGGACGCGAAGCGGGGCGTAAGCCGTCGGCATGGACTAGCCCGGTAACGGCGCCACGCGAGGCGCCAATTGCATCGACCCAAGATGTCGGCTCTGCGCTACACAGGGGAAGCGACGACCAGGCAGCAATTGCCGGGTTTCACTCGGCCGGGATGCCGGCGGGCGAGGAGGATGCCGTCGCAGCCGTAGGTGATCACCTCGGGATCGTGGCCGGGGTCCCACACCCGGTGGATCCGCCCGGCCGGCTCGCCGGCGCGCACGTTGCTGCCGAGCGCGTGGAAAGTCTCGAGAACCCCTTCGGAGGGCGCGTAGACATAGGCGGCTGTTCCGCGCAATTCGACGATCTGTTTGGCGGAGTTCGGCGCCGACTGCGGCGCGCCGTCGAGGACGCCGAGATGCGCGAGCACGTTGCGCACGCCGCGGCGGCACACGTCCAGCGCCTCGCTCGACACCCGGCCTCCGCCGCCGAGTTCGGTTCCGACCGTAACGAGTCCCGCGCGGCAAGCCGTGGCGGTAGAGGTCCGCTGGTCGCCGAGATTCGGAACGACCACGGTGCAGGGCGCATCAAAGGCCCGCGCGGCCGCGACATTGCGCTCTGCGAGCGCCTCGTCCTTCGTCGGTTCGATGACCGCGCTTGGGATGAAGTCGAGCGACGACCCGCCGGAATGCAGGTCGAGGAACGCGTCGGCAATCGGGAAAATATGGTCGGTGACATAGGCGGAAATCTGCTGGGTGATCGTGCCTTCGGGATTGCCTGGAAACGTGCGGTTGAAATTGAGCCCGTCGATCGGCGAGGTCCGGCGTGACGCAATGACGGCATGGACGTTGTTGGCCGGCATCAGGATGAGCCGGCCCTGGACCTTGCCCGGATCGAGTTCTCGCGCCAGTTCGCCGATGACGATCGGGCCTTCGTGCTCGTCCCCGTGGTTTCCGCCTTCGATGATGACCGTCGGCCCCTTGCCATTGGCGATGACGGCGATCGGAACGCGCGTCACGCCCCAGGCGTCCTCATGAGGCGAGTGCGGAAACATCACCCAGCCGATTTGCCGGCCCTGCCGGTCGAAGTCGATGGCGGTAAACGCGGGCGTAGGGCGATTGGCCTGGCCTTTGCTCATTGTCCTAGCTTTCATGGCGCCGAGTCCGTGGCCAATTACCGGCCTGACTTTGCGTAGGCGGATCATTCGTCCGGCGTCAATGCGCGATCCGACACCCGAGCTGACGTTGCCTCGGCGCCAGGAAATTTGACAACATGCAATCGACGACCGGGAGCGCTGCAATGATCTGCGAGATATGCGTGGATACCGTAGGCGGCGTTCGCGCCGCCAAGGCTGCAGGCGCGGATCGGGTCGAGCTCTGCGCCGATCTCATGGAGGGAGGGATCACGCCAAGCCGTGGCATGATCCGTCGGGCGCGGACGATCACAGGCATCGGGCTCAATGTGATGATCAGGCCGCGCGGCGGCGACTTCCTGTTCGATGACGATGAATTCGCGACCATGCAATCAGACATCGAAACCGCCAAGGCTGAAGGCGCTGACGGCGTCGTCATTGGCCTGCTTGACGGCCGCAGGCGAAGTTGACGTGGCGCGCACGCGCGAGTTGATTTCGCTTGCTCGGCCTCTGTCCGTCACATTTCACCGGGCGTTTGACATGACCCACGAACCGTTCCGAGCGATCGAAACGCTTGTCGGGCTGGGCGTCGATCGCGTGCTGACTTCGGGCCAAGAGGCGACCGTCATCGAAGGGCTGCCGCTCATTGTTGATCTCATCGAGCGCGCGGGGAACCGCATCGTCGTCATGCCGGGAGGAGGAATCACATCGCGCAATGTCAATCGGATCGTCGCCGCGGCCAAGCCTCGCGAGATCCATTTTGCCGCGCTCGAGCCGGCGGCGAGCGGCATGCGGTTTCGCCGCTCCCATGTGTTCATGGGAGGTGAGCTCAGACCGCCGGAGTATGATCGCCTCGACACCTCTGCAGCTTCGATCCGCTCGGTCATGGCGAAGGCGTCGGGCTGAGGCGGGGAAAGAGCCGCCTCTACCACAGCGTGTAGCCGCCATCGATCACGAAGGCGGCGCCGGTGACATAGCTCGAAGCCGGCGAAGCGAGATAAACCGCGAGCGGGCCAATTTCTTGCGGGTCGCCGGCGCGGCCCATCGGAATCGCGCGCACGAACGTCTCGATCACCTGCGGATTTTTCTCGGCCCAAGCCCGGTTCGGCTCGGTCATGAAGAGGCCCGGGCAGATGGCGTTGACGGTGACGCCCCGCGAGGCCCAGTCGGCGGCCGTGGCGCGGGTGAAATGGATGACCGCAGCCTTCGCGGTTTCATAGTGGCGCCCGCCAATTCCGCGGTTGGCGATGAGACCGCTGATCGAGGCGATATTGATGACCCGCCCTTGCCCACGCGCGAGCATCGCGCCGCCAATCATCTTGGTGCAAATGAAGCAATGCGTGAGATTGAGATCGATGTACCGTTGCCAGGTCGCGAGGTCGGAGTTCTCGATCGCAACGTCGACATTGCGGCCGCCGACATTGTTGACGAGAATATCGACGGGCGCCGCCTCGGCGAGCACGCGCCGGCAAAGATCCTCGCATGCCGCGGGCTCAGCGATGTCGGCCGCAAAAGTCCAGGCTTGGCGCTTGCGTTCTCGCACCTCGCCGGCGGTCCGGGCGAGGGCGTCGGGGTCGCGCGCGACAAGCAGGACGTCGGCGCCCGCCTCCGCGGCGGCAAGCGCGATCGCCCGGCCGAAGCCACGGCTGCCCCCCGTGACCAGAATGCGCTTGCCGTCCAGTCGGAAGCGATCGAGCACGGTCATGTCGCTCTCCCCGGCGGTTCTTGCCGCGCATTCATTTTAGCTGATAACGTTGGTCCGCAAATCGCCGAAACTCCGGAATTGAGGATTTTGACTTATGCATCTTTTCGGGGCCATTGCGCAGGCTTTGGCGCCGGTGAGAGCATCGCCGATCTAACAGCGGCGAACCAGCAAGCAGTTCGGTCGTGATTTCGCTCGAGACGCCAAGACGCGCCGAAAAAATAGGGAGATGACAAATGAGTGGACGGAATGAGCAAGAAACCCTCTTTCGGGAGGCGGCGCGCCGTGAGCTGGCCCAAGGGCGCATCGACAGGCGCGAGTTCCTCACCCGCAGCCTGGTTGCGGGCCTAGGCCTCGCCGGCGTCGGAGCGGTGGCGAAGTCCGGCGTCCGGCCGGCGTTCGCGGCGGACCGCCCGCTTACGCCAACCTTCTATCAGTGGATTCAGGACCTTCATCCCGGCATCCCGGCGGTGAACGCCAAGTTCCCGGGGATCAACTATCAGATCGCCCCGGTCGAGGGTTTCGGCATCGAGCGCTTCGTCGCCGAGGCGAAGAACAAGCGAAAGCACCTGGGACGTCTATGTCGGGCAGACCCCGTTCGTGGAAATGTCGGCGTTTATCAAGGCCGGCGTTATCGAGCCGTGGGACAACTACATCCCGAAAGATGTGATCGACGACATCATCCCTTCGATCCGGGCGGAGAACACCGTCGACGGCAAGCTCTACGGCTGGCCGTTCCTGCTCGACGTGATCGGATCGGGATGGCATTCGGGCATAACGGCCAAGGCGGGCGCTGCCCGACGCCGCGCCCGCGACCTGGGACGACTTCCTGGCCGGCGCCAAGACGATCGTCGACAAGAAGGCGGCGCCGTGGGGCGCCACGTTCGATTCCCACGGCTGGCGCTCGCTCGCGCCGATCACGCACAGCATGAGCACCAAGGTCTACACGCCGGAAGGCTTGTTCGACTTCACCAGCGAACCCGCCATCGAGGCGCTGAAGCTGATGAAGCAGATCATGGCCTTGTCGAATCCCGACATCCTGCTGGAAGGCGCGTCGGACGCCGGCGTCAACGGGACCCCGGACGAGGTCGCCTTCGCCGCCCAGCGCGTCGGCCTCTACTTCAAATATTTCAACGCGCCGCTGCGCATGGCGGCGAGCTGGGACGATCCGAAGCTCCTGCACCTCGGTCCGCTGCCGAAGTTCGCCAACGGCGAGGGCTCGACGGTGTTCTGGACGACCGGATGCGCGCTGTTCAAGTACGGTCAGAACAAGGAAAAGGCGGCCGAGTACATCAAGGCGCTGACCTACGACCGGCAGATCTGGAAGGACTCGATCGTCGGCACCCCGAGCGGCCATCCCGGCCAGTTGCCGCCCTACAAGTCGATCTACGCGGAATGGGACGCGAACAAGCCGGATTGGATGCCGCCGTTCGTCGGGCTGGTCCGCGGCCAGCTCGACAGGGCCAAGGCGATCAACAACAACCTCTTCGGACTGCAGCAGTTCGTGATCGGCAAGCCGATCTGGGAGACCTATCTCAAGGGTCAGGAGCCCGATCCGAAGGTCGCCATGACGAAGGTCGTCGAGGCCGTCCAAGCCGAGATGAAGAAAGGCTGAACGCGGGTTCAGCGAGGATCGGGGCGGTTCGTCCGCCCTGGTCCTCGTCGGTCTAGCCGGGCCGGCTCAATACGCGCGTCCCGCGCCGCATTGCGAGGCTAGCCGCGGGAATTGCGTCCGCATCGTCAGGCGAGGCTGGACGAGCGCGAGCGGCGCGCATTGCCGTTCCAGCCGGCGGTCGGCGCGCTCGGCGTTTCGATTTGGTTGGATTGGCGCATGGCGCAGGCGATTGCACAGAACGAGGCGGACCTCGGCGCGAGCGCGGCGGGCGACCAGATCGGGCTCGTGCGGAAGGGCGTCAGCGAGTGGTTTTTTCTGGCGCCGGCCTTGGTCTTCTTCATCGGCTATCAGGTTTGGCCGATCTTCCGCGTCCTGTGGCTGAGCTTCACCGACTTCCAGTTCCTCTCCGACAAGCCGGCGCATTGGGTCTGGTTCGACAACTACGCGCACGCGCTCAGCGACCCGCTCATGTGGGTGAGCCTGTGGCGGGCGGCGCTGTTCACGATGATGTTTCTGCCCGGAACCATCATCCTGCCTCTGCTGCTGGCCATCCTGGTCGACCGGGTGACGAACCAGCGCCTGGCCACCCTCTACCGGGTGATCCTGCTCATTCCGGCGGTGATACCCAGCACCCTGATATTCGTGCTGTGGAAGTGGATGTACAATTATCAGAGCGGTCCGATCAATCATTTGCTCGTCGATACGTTCGGACTGTTCACCCTGCAGAACGCGCCGCAGTGGCTCGGCGGAACGCCGCTCACGCTGCCCTCGATCGCGGTCATGGAAGTCTGGTGGGGTCTTGGCTACCACACCATCTTCTTCATCGCCGGCCTCGCGGCGATCCCGAAGGAATTGCCGGACGCGGCGCGCATCGACGGCGCCAGCGAGTGGCAAGTGTTCTGGCACGTGACGCGGCCGCAGCTCGCCCCGATCATGATGATCCTGGTCGTCTTGCGCTTCGGCACGGCGATGGCGGTGATCGACGAATATCTCATATTCGGCGGCTTCAACCGCGCCTCGCCGACTTATACCTGGACGGTCTTCATGTACGACCAGGCGTTCAAGCTCGGCCTGTGGCGACAGGGCTACGCCGCCGCCATCGGCATGATCGGAGCGGTCGCCATGATGTTCGTCATGGTCGTTCTGCTCAGAATCTTCCGTCCAAAAGGGTGACCGGGCAATGACGCTCGAAATCAATCACGCCGCCGCCGCGGCGTCGGAAGAAACGGAAGGCTGGTTCGCCCGGAACCGCGAGCGCCATCGTCCGCCACACGGTGATCAATTTCTTCAATCTGATCATTCTGCTGCCGCTCGCCTGGGTGCTTCTCATGTCGGTGAAATCGCTTCCCGACGCGATGCGCGGCGATTTCTGGCCGAAGCATTTCGATTTCACCCATTACAGCTACGTCTTCCAGCGGATCGCGACGCTGCCGATGAACCTGTTCAACAGCATCTACGTCACCGCGGCCACCGTGCTCATCACCACGGTCTGCGCCGTGCTCGCCGGTTACGCGCTCGTGCACATCCGGCCCCGCGGCGCCGGCCTGGTCGTGACGGCGCTGCTCGTTTCGCTCTATTTCCCGGTGCGCGTCGTCTCGATCATCAGCATCTACGAGACGCAGCATTGGCTCGGCCTGATCAACAACACGGCCGGCCTGATTCTGCCCTACATCACGCTGCAGCTCGCGATCAGCATCCTGATCATGCGCAGCATGTTTCAATTGGTGCCGCATGAAATGTTCGAATCGGCGAGGATCGACGGCGCCGGCCACTGGCGGGCGCTCTGGGAGGTCGGCCTGCCGATGGTGCGCAACGGCCTGGTCGTGATCTTCATCGTCAATTTCGTCGCGGCGTGGGGCGAATATCTCTTGTGCGTGACGCTCATCGACGACGAGGCCAGGCGCACCATGCCCGTCGTTCTCGCCGCCGCCCAGGGCGGCCAGGGGCAGTGGGCGTGGCCCAATCTCGCCGCCGTCTACGTCATCGTCGTGACCCCGGGCATCATCGCGTTCACCTTCGCCCAAAAGCTGTTCTTCAAAGGGCTTCTGGAAGGGGCGTTGAAAGGGTGACGGGCGCCGGGGCGTCGCATGACATTCAACGGTAAGGTGGTCGCCATCACGGGCGCTGCGGGCGGCATTGGCCGAAGCCTCTGTCGATACTTCATCGACGAGGGCGCGAAGATCGCCGCCATCGACAAGAACGCGAGCGTAGACAGTCTCGCGGCCGACCTGAAGGCGACCGCCGGAACCCTCTCTTACGCCGTCGCGGACATCAGCGAGCCGACGCAGGTGGATGGCGCGTTCGCGACGCTGACCGGCGCCCTGGGGCCGGTCGACATTCTGGTCAATAACGCCGGCGGTTCGGACCATCCGGCCTTCGCCCGCACCGACCCCGCCGGCTGGCGGCGCGAGATCGACGGCAATCTGAACGGCGCCTACTACTGCGCCCACGCGGTTATTCCGGGCATGCTGGCCAAGCACGCCGGCGTCATCATCTCCATCGGTTCGGTCAACGGGCTCAGCGCGCTCGGCGATCCCGCCTATAGCGCCGCCAAGGCGGCGATGATCTCGCTCACCCGCTCATTGGCGCAGGAGTACGGCCGCTTCGGCATCCGCGCCAACATCGTCTTGCCGGGCACTGTGCGCACCCCGCTCTGGGACCGGCGCGCCGCCAAGGATCCCAAGGTCCTGGAAACGCTCAAGCGCTGGTATCCGCTCGGCCGCATCGTCGAGCCGGTCGATGTCGCGAGGGCGGTCGGGATTCCTCGCTTCCGACGCGGCGTCGGCGATCACCGGCGTGGCCTTGCCGGTCGACTGCGGATTGACGTCCGGCAACATCGTCATGACCCGCGAGCTGACGCTCAATGACTTGTGAGCGCCGTTGGCGCGGCGCCCCATCAGACCTTGGCGTCCAGCCCGATATCCAGGATCGGCGCGCTGTGGGTGAGCCATCCGACGGAGATGAGGTCGACGCCGGTCTCGGCGATCGCCGGCGCGGTCTCGAGGCTGACCCGTCCCGACGCCTCGCTGATCGCCCGTCCGCCGATCATCTTGACGGCGCGGCGCAAATCGTCGAGCGACATGTTGTCGAGCAGCACGGCGTCGACGCCCGCGCCGAGCGCTTCTTCGAGCTGGACAAGCGTGTCGACCTCGACCTCGATCTTAATGAGATGCCCGACATGGCCGCGCACGCGCCGGATCGCCTCGGCGACGCCGCCGGCGATGGCGACATGATTGTCCTTGATGAGCGCCGCGTCGTCGAGGCCGAAGCGATGGTTGGCCCCGCCGCCCGCCCTCACCGCGTATTTCTCGAGCGAACGCAGGAGCGGCGTCGTCTTGCGCGTGCAAACGATGCGCGCCTTGGTGTGCGCGACCGCCGCGACGAACCGCGCCGTCGCGCTGGCGATGCCGCTGAGCCGGCTGACGAAGTTGAGCGCCACGCGCTCAGCCGACAGCATGCCTCGCGCGGGTCCCTCGATCGTTGCGACCGTTTCGCCGCGGCGCGACGCGCGCGCCGTCAGACACGACAGCGTTGAAGCCGATCGCCGGGTCGATGAGGCGAAAGGCGAGCGCCGCCAGATCGAGGCCGGCGACGACGCCCTCCTGTCGCGACGCCATCACGGCCGCGGCGATGCGATCGGCGGGCGCGATGGCGTCGGTCGTAATGTCGCCGGCGCGGCCGAGGTCTTCGATGAGCGCCTGGCGGACGATCGGCTCGACGAGAAGGGTGGGCAGGGGCGTCAGCGGCATCGTCAGGCTCGCTTTGCCAGAATGTCGGGCGCGATCGCGGCGGCCTCGGCAAGGGCCTCATTGAGCGTGAGCCGCGACCGGCGGGGCTCAGCTGGCCGCTCCGGGAAGTCGAGGCGACAATGCGCGCCGATGCTTGCCTCGCGACGCAGCGCGGAGACGACGATCGTCAGCGCCACCGCAGCCGGATCGGCCGCCGGCCCGGCCGAACGCGCGAGCGCGGCCAATGGCCCGACCGCGGCGCGCAAGGCGTCGCCGTCGCGCATGACCCCGGCGGCGCGCGACAGGATCGGACGGACGGCGGCAGGGTCGGGAGCGGGCGGGGCGGCAAAGCTGCGAAGCGGCGCGGGCGAGCGCGTCGGCGCGCCCTCGATCGACCGGGCGACGATCGCGCCGAACACGGCGGCCTCGGTCAGCGAGTTGCTCGCCAGCCGGTTGGCGCCGTGCAGTCCGGTTGAGGCGGCTTCGCCGCCGACCCAGAGACCCTCGACGGAGCTCCGGCCTTGAGCGTCCGCCGCGACGCCGCCCATATGATAGTGCTGCGCGGGCTTGACCGGGATCGGCTCGCGCGCCGGGTCGACGCCGTCCGCGCGGCAGGCCGCCGCGATGATCGGAAAGCGCGTCGCGAACTCAGCCCCGATCGCTTTGCGCGCGTCCAGGAACACGCGATGGCCTTGCGCGCGCTGGCGCCAGATCGCGCGCGCGACCACGTCGCGCGGCGCCAATTCCGCGCCGGGCGTATCGAGCCATGAACCGTTGGCCGGTCTCGTCGATCAGCGTCGCGCCCGCGCCGCGCACCGCTTCGCTGACCAGCGGCATCGGCCGCCGGGCGACGTCGAGCGCGGTCGGGTGGAACTGCACGAACTCCATGTCGGCGAGCGCGGCGCCGGCCCGCGCGGCGAGGGCGACGCCCTGGCCGAAGCTGCCCAGCGGATTGGTGCTCTCTTCGAAGAGGCCGCCGATCCCGCCGGTCGCAATCACGACCCCGCTGGCCGCCAACAGCGCCGGCCCCGCCGGTCCGACGGCGAGGAGGCCGCAAATGGCGTTGTCTTCGACGATCAAGCGGCGCGCCTCGAAGCCTTCGAGGATGTCGAAATCCACGGTCTTGTAACCCGGCTGGAAACGGAACAGCTTACGGTCGTCAAACCTGGGGGCACGAACGATCTTCCCGGGATTGAGCAGCCCCTTGGGGTCGAAGGCGTCCTTGATCTCCTCGAACGCACGCATGATGCGCGTGCCAAGCATCGGCTCGATCCATTCCGACGCACGAGTCCATCACCGTGCTCGCCCGAATAGGCCCCCTTGTATTCGCGCACCAGCGCACAAGCTTCCTCGGCGATGGCGCGCATCTTCCGCACCCCCTCCTCCGTCTTCAGATTGAGCACGGGGCGCACATGCAGGCAGCCGACCGAAGCGTGCGCGTACCACGTGCCTCGCGTGCCGTATTTCTCGAACACTTGCGTAAGGCGGTCGGTGTAATCCGCCAAGTCCTCCAGGCGCACCGCGCAATCCTCGATGAAGGAGACCGGCTTGCCGTCACCCTTCATCGACATCATGACATTGAGGCCGGCCTTGCGCACCTCCCAGATGCTTTGCCGCTCGGCCTCATCGGTAACTTCGACCCCGAGCCGGAAAACCAAGCTCGGCCATGAGCTCGGACAAGCGGTGCACGTGCGCCAGTAGTTCGGTCCGCTCGCTGCCGTCAAATTCCACCAGCAGAATCGCGTCCGGTTCCCCTTTTATGCAGCGCTCAACGATCGGCCGAAATGCCGCGATGTCGCGCGCGAGTTCGATCATGGTCCGATCGATCAGCTCCACCGCGGCGGGCTGGAGGTTGACGATCGGGCGGGTCGCCTTCATGGCGTCACGAAATCGCGGAAAATGACAGATGCCGAGGACCCGGTGCGCAACCGTTGGCTGGAGATCAAGATGCAACCGGCGGAACATGGCGAGAGTGCCTTCTGATCCAACCAGCAGCTGCGCCATGTTGTGCCCATGGGAAAGAACGGTATCGATGTTGTAACCGGCAACGCGACGCAGGAGCTTCGGATAGCGGGCGTCGATCTCCGATGCCTCGCGCTCATGTAGCCGCGCACGGTCCGCACGAGCTCGAGGTATCGGGCCGGTGCCGTGAAAGTGTCGAGATTCTCCGGCACGGCACCGAAGCGGATTGATTCGCCGCTCGCGAGCACTGCATCGATGGCGCGCACGTTATGAACCATGTTGCCGTAGCGCAGTGAACGAGTACCGCAGCTGTTGTTGCCAGCCATGCCACCGAGCGTGGCCCGGTCGGCGGTCGAAGGGTCCACGGGGAAGAACAAATGCTGTGCCTTGAGATGACTATTGAGGTGATCGAGCACCATTCCGGGCTGCACACACACCGTTCTCGCCTGCGCGTCGAATTCGATCACGCCATTGAGATACTTGCTGTGGTCGATGATCAACGCCTCGCCAACAGTCTGGCCGCACTGCGACGTGCCGCCGCCACGCGGCAGGATCGGCACGCCGGCCTCGGCGGCGATCTGCATGGCACATACGGCATCCTCTTCGGTGCGCGGCACGACGACGCCAATCGGCATGATCTGGTAGATCGATGCATCGGTGCTGTAACGGCCGCGGCTAAAGGCGTCAAAAAGGACTTCGCCCTGCACTTCCTTCCGCAGGCGCTCGGCCACTGCGCTTGCCTTGGCATGCGGATGCAGTGGGAAGTGGCGTTGTGCGGCTGCGCTCATCGGTCAAGTCGGCGACGCCTTCGTCGCTGATTCGGTTGGCAGGCGATAGTCCCGGAAGCGCTCCCGCAGCGTGCGCTTGGAGAGCTTGCCGGTGGCGGTGTGCGGCAACTCGTCGACAAACACGACGTCGTCGGGAAGCCACCAGCGTGCAATCTTCCCGTCGTAGAAGGCGAGCATCGTTTCCCGCGTGAGATCCGCACCCTGCCGCTTGACGACGATTAGCAGTGGGCGCTCATTCCACTTGGCGTGGGGCACGCCGATCACCGCCGCCTCGAGCACCGCCGGGTGTCCGATGGCGATGTTCTCCAGCTCGATCGAGCTGATCCATTCACCACCGGACTTGATGACATCCTTGGAGCGGTCGGTGATCTGCAGATAGCCGTCCGCGTCAATCGTTCCGACGTCTCCGGTTGGCAGCCAGCCTTCCGCGGTCAGTGGATCGCCGCCGGCGTCCCGATAATAGCGGCGCAGGATCCAGGGCCCGCGTACCAGCAGGGTGCCTGCGGATTTGCCGTCGCGTGGCAGCTCGTTACCTTCGCCGTCGACGACCTTCATGTCCACACCGAAAGGTGGCCGGCCTTGCTTGAGCGAGAGCTGAAACCGCTCCTCGGCGCAGCAATCGGCGTGCTTTCTCTTGGGCGCATTGAGCGTGCCGACGGGGCTCATTTCGGTCATGCCCCAGCCATGCATCACGCGCACCCCGAGATCCTCCGACAATGTCTTGATCAGCGCCGGCGGGCATGCTGAACCGCCGATCGTCGTGTGCCGAAGGGTCGAAAACCTGAGTTTGTTCTGCTGCACGTAGTTGAGCAGATTCATCCACACGGTCGGCACGGCGGACGTGCTGTCGACCGCTTCGCTCTCCATAAGCTGGTACAGGCTCGCGCCATCGAGCGCGGGTCCCGGAAAAACGAGCTTGCAGCCGACTAACGGCGCGGCATAGGGAATGCCCCAGGCATTAACGTGGAACATCGGTACGATCGCGAGTACCGCGCTCGACGCCGAGAGGCACTTCGTGTCCGGCAGCGAGATCGCATAGGCATGCAGAAGCGACGACCGGTGACTGAAGAGCACGCCCTTCGGATTGCCGGTCGTGCCCGATGTGTAGCAAAGCGCCGCGGCGGTGTTTTCGTCGAATTCCGGCCAGTCAAAATCGTCGCTTTCGGCCGCTACGAGATCCTCGTAGCACAGCAGTCCGGGCAGTCCCATCTGCGGCAGGCGATCGTGATCGGTCATCGCCACCCAGTGCTTGACACCTTTGCACCCGGCTGCGAGCTGCTCGACCAGCGCGCTAAAGCTGAGATCGAAGAACACGATCTTGTCCTCGGCGTGGCCGATGATGTAGGTGAGTTGATCGTGGAAAAGCCGCGGATTGATCGTATGCGTGATCGCGCCCATGCCGGAAATCGCGTAATAAAGCTCGAAGTGACGATAGCCATTCCAGGCAAGCGTCGCGACCCGGTCGCTCGGCTCGACACCGAGCCGCGCCAAGGCGCGGGCGAGGCGCCGAGAACGCGCGTGCGCATCGCGATAGGTGTAGCGATGGATAGGCCCCTCGACGGTCCGCGACACGACCTCGGCGTCACCGTGATAGCGGTCCGCGTGCCGGATCAGCGACGAGATCAGGAGCGGCACCTCCATCATGAGACCTTGCATAAGTCCTCCTCCGGGGCGGCAGCGCTTGGGGTTGCCCGCGCCACATTCTAGCGCGGTGCTTGAAATGCCCCGGCCGCCCCGGTAGCATCGCCGTTCCAGCGGCCCGACCGGCGCGCCTCGGCGCGGCTTCCGACCCCAGGCCGGCGACGATGCTGTTGGCGAGACGGAGGAGGACCATGCGAAACAGTGCGCGTCCGGCGGCCTGGCTGGTGTTTGTGGCGGCGCTTTGCGGTGGCCCCGCCGCTGCCGACATAAAAATTGCCTTCATCGATCCGCTTTCCGGAGGCGCCGCCAGCGCCGGGATCAACGCCCAGAAGCACATGACCTATCTGGTCGACAAGGTCAACGCCGGCGGAGGCCTGAACGGCGAAAGGCTGCAATTGCTTTCCTTCGACAACAAGGTCGATCCCCAGGAGTCGCTGTTCGCGCTCAAGAAGGCGCTCGACGGCGGCGCGCGCTACATTTTCCAGGGCAATGGCAGCTCGGTCGCGCTCGCCATCTCCGACGCTGTTGCCAAGTACAACGAGCGCAACCCGGGCCAGGAAGCGCTTTTCTTCAATTACGCCGCGATCGATCCGGCCCTGACCAACGCCAAGTGCAATTTCTGGCACTTCCGCTTCGACGCCGATGTCGACATGAAAATGGCCGCGCTGGTGAGCGACATCGCGAAGCAGCCGCAGATCAAGAAGGTGTATCTCATCAACCAGGACTACTCGTTCGGCAAGGCGGTCGCCGCCGCGGCGCGACGCATGCTCGCGGAGAAGCGGCCCGACATCCAGATCGTCGGCGACGAATTGCATCCGCTGCAGAAGGTACAGGACTTCTCGCCCTATGTTGCAAAAATCAAGGCTTCGGGCGCGGACACCGTGATCACCGGCAACTGGAGCAACGATATGCTGCTGCTGATCAAGGCGGCCGAGGATGCCGGGCTCAAGGTCAACTGGTATACCTACTATGCGGGCGGCCTCGGCTCGCCTGGCGCGATCGGCCGCTACGGCATCGGCGTGGTCAAACAGGTAAGCGAATATCACAACAATGCCTTGCCCGAGCTCGATCCGGATGCCGCGGCATTCCGCAAGCGCTTCACTGGAAAGGATGACGAGTTCGACTACTATCGGCTCAACACCGCGTTCCTGCTGTTCGTCGCGGCTGCGAATAAGGCCAGATCGACCGACCCGATCAAGGTCGCCAAGGCGCTCGAGGGCATGAAGCTCGATACGACCGTTGGTGAGGTCGAAATGCGCGCCGACAACCACCAGCTGTTGCAGCCGTTGTTTGTGTCGACGTTCTCCGACAACGTCAAGTACGACGTCGAGCGCACAGGCCTGGGATTCAAGACCGACGCCAAGGTCAACGCCAAGGACACGGCGCTGCCGACGACCTGCCACATGCAGCGTCCGAACTGAGCCGTCGGCCGGACGCACCGCGACGGCAAGGCGGGGCGGTTGTGTGCGGCCAGCCCCGGCGCGCCAGGATCCAAAGTGCACGAGATCATCGCGTTCTCGCTCCTGAACGGTGTGGTCTATGGCCTGCTGCTGTTCATGGTCTCGAGCGGGCTTACGCTCATCTTCAGCTTGATGGGCGTATTGAACTTTGCGCATGCGAGCATGTTCATGCTCGGTGCCTACTTCTCGTATCAGATCAGCAGGTGGATCGGCTTTTGGCCGGCGCTTATCATCGCGCCGCTGCTGGTGGGCGCAATTGGCGCCGCGGTCGAACGCTTTGGGCTGCGCCACGTCCACCGCCAGGGACATGTCGCGGAAATCCTGTTCACGTTTGGCCTGGCATACCTGATCGTCGAGTGCGTAGTCATGGTCTGGGGCCGCAATCCGATTGAGTACCGCGTGCCCGTCACGATCGATTTTCCGCTATTCACGCTCTACGGCACGAGCTATCCGTTCTATAAGGGCCTGATGATGGCGATCGCCGTGGCGATGTTCGCGTTCCTGTACCTCGCGTTCAAGCGCACCCGACTCGGGCTCATCATCCGTGCCGCGTTGACACATCCGCAAATGGCCGGAGCGCTCGGCCACGACGTGCCGCGGATTTTTGTTCTCGTGTTCGCGATCGGCAGTGCGCTGGCGGGCCTGGCTGGCGTCATCGGCGGGTTTGCGCTGCTCACCGAGCCTTCCATGGCGCAGGAGCTCGGACCGATCGTGTTCGTCGTGGTTGTCGTCGGTGGTCTGGGCTCGATTTCCGGCGCGTTCATCGCGTCGATGCTGATCGGCATCGTCCAGACCGTTGCGGTAGCGCTCGACTATTCCCTGCTTGATCTTCTGCGCGCGCTGCGCGTGGTGATGTTGCCCGATTCACCGTTCTACGAAATCGGAACCATCAAGATCGCGCAGGTCGCGCCTTTGATGCCCTACCTATTGCTCGTCGTCATGCTCATCGTTCGTCCTCGAGGTCTCCTTGGCACGCGCGAAACATGAGCCGCGACGGCGACGCCGACGCTCCGAGAATTGCCCCAGCGGCCGCGCTGCGACAATGGGCCCTGGCCCAGCGCCTTTGGTTCGGCGCGGCAGCGCTGCTGCTGGTGTTGCCCTTTGTCCCGGGGCTGGACACCAATTTCGGCCGCTCGCTTCTGTCGCAAATGGGCATCGCCGCCGTGTTTGCCCTGTCGTACAACCTCCTCCTCGGGCAGACCGGATTGCTGTCGTTCGGCCACGCGGTTTATTTCGGTCTGGGCGCCTACGCCGGTATTCACCTGATGCGCGCAATCAACGGCGGGGTGCCGATTCCCATGCCCTTAGTCCCCATTGCCGGGGCGGTCACGGGACTTGCGTTTGGCATGCTGTTCGGCGCCTTGACCACGCGCCGGGCCGGCGTTGTCTTCGCCTTGATCTCCCTTGGGGTGGGCGAACTCGTCCTGGCCACGGTGCGCCTGGCGCAAGGCTTTTCTGGCGGCGAGGAGGGCATCACGGCCAATCGCAGCGTCGGCCCACACCCGTTCGGGCTGACCTTCGCCTCACAACTGCAGGTCTATTACGTTATTGCCCTGTGGGCGCTGCTCGCCGCCGCGCTCATGGTTGCCTTCCTGCGCACGCCCGTCGGCCGCCTCTGCAACGCAGTCCGGGACAACCCGGTGCGAACCGAATTCATCGGCTACGATCCGGTGCGCGTGCGTTTTATCGCCTTCTCGGTCGCGGCGATGTTCGCCGGGCTGGCAGGCGGCCTGCATGCGCTCAATTACGAGATCGTCGCGGCGGAAGCCGTAGGCGCAGGCCGGTCCGGCGCCGTGCTACTGATGGCGTATATCGGCGGCATCGGCCATTTCCTCGGCGCCATCCTCGGCGCGATCGTGATCACCTGGTTGCAGGTCAGCCTTAGCGACTACACCACTGCCTGGCAGCTCTACCTCGGGCTGTTTTTCATGGCGGTCGTCCTGTTCGCACCGGGCGGCCTGGCGGGCCTGCTGCTGATGCACGCCCCACTTCTCCGTAACCGCGGCTGGGTCGGCGTGCTCAAAGCCTACGCGATTGCCTTGTTGCCGGCGCTGGTCATGATTGCGGGCGCGGCCACGCTACTTGAGATCAACTACCGTCGCGCCACCCAGCCGGAGGCCGGTCCCCGGGTGACTTTGTTTGGCGTGACGATGGACACGTCGACGCCGTGGCCGTGGTTCACGGCGATCGGATTGGTCATCACCGGGTTCTATGCCTTCCGCAGGAGCTGGCCGTTGGTGGCAGCAGCCTGGCAGCACGCCGGTAGCGAAGCCCAGGCGCAAAGCGACGGCAGGCGATGACCCCAGACAGTTCCGCCCACGCGTCGGCGCGTTGCGCACTGGAGTTAAAGGATGTGCGCAAAACTTTCGGCGCGATGCAGATCATCCGTGGCGTCTCGCTCGACATACTTCGTGGCGAGCGCCATGCGATCATCGGTCCAAACGGCGGCGGCAAATCGACCCTGTTCAACCTCATTTGTGGTCGCTTCGCGCCCAGCGGTGGCTCCATCCTGTTCGATGGCAAAGCAATCGCCGCGCAGTCTCCGTTCAAGATCAATCGTCGTGGCATTGCCCGCAGCTTCCAGGTGACAAACATCTTCCCCCGCTTGTCGGTCTACGAGAATATCCGCTGCAGCCTGCTCTGGTCGCTCGGTTACAAGTATTGCTTCTGGCGTGATGTGAACAAGCTGGGTGATGCGAATGAGCGTACCGAGCACATCCTCGAAGCGATCGGGATGACGCCGAAGCGCGACGCGCCGGCCGGTGTGCTCACCTACGCCGAACAGCGCGCACTGGAGATCGGCATAACGATCGCTGGAGACCCGCAGGTCATTCTGCTCGATGAGCCGACTGCCGGAATGAGCCGGGCCGAAGCCGAGCACGCCGTGACCCTGATCCGTACGGTGTCGCAAGGCAGAACGCTGGTCATGGTCGAACACGATATGGGGGTCGTGTTCGATCTCGCCGACCGGATCTCAGTTCTCGTGTATGGCGAAATCATCGCCACCGACGTCCCTTCACGCATTCGGGGCAATGTGGCCGTGCAGAGCGCCTATCTCGGGAGCCAGCGCCATGCTTGAGGTCGAGGATCTGCACGCCTACTACGGCAAGAGCCACATCCTCCAGGGTGTCTCGTTTCAGGTGAACGAGAGTGAAATCATCAGCCTCCTGGGCAGGAATGGCGCCGGACGATCGACGACGATCCGGACCATCATGGGCCAGGTGAGGCCGGTTGGCTCGATCCGCTTCAAGGGGAAGCGGATCGATGGCTTGAAGCCGCACGAGATCGCGCGCCGGGGGCTGGGTTATGTTCCCGAGGACCGGGAGATTTTTTCCGGTCTGACTGTGCGCGAGAACCTGCTCCTGGGAATGAAAGCGGCGCGCCCGCGGGGACGCTGGTCGCTCGACGACATGTTCGCGCTATTTCCACTGCTGCGCGAGCGCGCCGATGCTCCGGGCGAGGTATTGTCCGGCGGCGAGCAGCAGATGCTGACGATCTGTCGCACCCTCATGGGCGATCCCGACTTGATCATGATCGATGAGCCCACCGAGGGGCTCGCACCGATGCTCGTTGATCTCGTGCGCGAATTGCTCGAACGCATCGCACAGCGCGGCGTCGCCATCCTGTTGATCGAGCAGAAGCTCACGATCGCACTGGCGATTTCGCATCGACTATACGTCATGGGCCACGGTCGCATCGTGTTCGAAGGCTCACCGCAGGCGCTGCGCAGCAATGACCTCGTGTGCAAGGAGTGGCTCGAGGTATGAGGAACCCGCTATGAGCGTAAAGCAACTATTCGACCTCACCGGCAGGACGGCACTCGTGACCGGCGGATCGCGCGGCCTGGGGCTGCAGATCGCCGAAGCGTTGGGTGAGCAGGGTGCGCGCGTTGCACTCGTGGCGCGAAAATCGGACGAACTTGACGCCGCCACGACGCACCTGCGGTCGCGGATCGGCATCGAGGCGCTGCCGCTGGTCTGCGATCTGGCCGACGTAGGCACGATACCCGCCGTGGTCGAGCGCGCCGTGGCCGCGTTGGGGCCGATCGACATCCTGGTCAACAATGCCGGCACAACCTGGGGCGCACCCACGCTCGAGCATCCGCTGGCGGCGTGGAACAAGGTCGTGGCGCTGAATCTGACCGCCTTGTTTGTGATCACGCAGGAAATCGGCCGGCGTTGCATGGTGCCGCGACGGCGCGGCAAGATCATCAACATCGCCTCCATCCTGGGGCTCGTCGGGGGCGGCGATCCGGGCCGCGCGGCCACGCTCGCGTACAGCACGACCAAGGGCGGCGTCATCAGCTTCACGCGTTCGCTCGCGGTCGAATGGGCGCCATACGGCATCCATGTGAACGCCATCGCACCGGGTTTTTTCCCGACCAAAATGACCCAAGGCGTACTGGAGACCGCAGGCGAGGCGATCCTCGAACGGGCACCGTTGCGGCGCATGGGCGGCCCGGAGGACCTGAAGGGACTGGTCGCCCTCTTTGCCTCGGACGCAAGTGCCTTCATCACCGGCCAGATCGTCGCGGTGGACGGCGGTACAACGGCGGTCTAGACGCGATAGATCATCCAAAGTTTTAGCAAAATCATTATGTTACCGATATGTGGTGGCGATGACTGGGTGTCGCCCACCGATCGGGTCAATAAAGGCCTTGACAAGTATTGCCTAGGCAATATATATTCTGGGTAGAACTTGATGTGAGCCAACGCCCGTGACTGCGATCTACGACACGAAGACCTTCAACCCCAAGACCGCGATCGGCGGCCTGATCTCGCGCGTAAAGCTTAAGTTGTTCGACGCGCTTGAGCGCGAGCTTGCGCCCTATGACATCACCGGCGCGCAGTACGTCATTCTCGTCGGCCTGGCCAACGGTATCGATTCGGCGTCGGGCCTGTGCAAAGGGGTGTCGTACGATCCGGGCGCCATGACGCGCATGATCGACCGGTTGGAGCGCAAGGGCCTGGTTCGGCGCGTGCGTTGCCCGGACGACCGACGCGTGGTCAAGCTTGCGCTCACCGACGAAGGGAAGGCCGTGTATCCCCAACTCATCGCGAGCGCAGCGGAGGTAACCAACCGCAGTTTGGAAGGCTTTACCAAGTCGGAGGCGCAGCAGCTCGAAGGCCTGTTGCAGCGCATGGTCGACAGTCAGTGATTTTTTTTGGTAGTGAATTGCCTAGGCAGTTACAGACTTAGCAATGCCAGCCCTGGCAGTTAGTAGCACCGGCAAAGGAAACGGCAATGAAAACCTGGTTCATATTTTGGATGCAACGCGGCCTCTCTGTTCTGCCGCAGAGCTTTCGCGCGCTCGGGCCCTACCTCCTGGTGGAACTGGTTCTACCCGGCGGCTCGCTGTTGGCGCTGCTGCTGTGGCTCTACAACCACAAATCGGCGCGGGCGTGAGATGAAGAGGATGGACCGCAAACTGGTCGCTGGTGCGCTCGCGTCAGCGCTCTTGCTCGCCGCTTGCGCCAGCACCAACGGCCTGGCACCCGAGGCGTCGCTCCGCGACGCAAACGACTTGGCGGCAGCGAAAACGCTCGCGCCAGCCGCGCCGTCATCGTCGGCGTGGCCACGCAGCGATTGGTGGACTGTTTACAACGATCCCCAACTCGACGCGCTGATCGAAGAGGCGCTGACCGAAAGCCCGACCCTGCGTGTGGCCGAGGCGCGCACGCGCAAGGCGCTAGCCTTCGCCGCCACAACGAAGTCGGCCCTGTATCCGCAGGTCAATGGCGACTTCGAGGTTGACCGGCAACGATTCCCCGACCATGGCCTGACGCCACCGCCGTTCAACGGCCTTTGGGGAACGGTGTACCAGCTGCAGGCAACGCTCGACTGGGACCTCGACGTTTGGGGCAAGAATCGCGCCGCATACGAAAGCGCGCTGGGCCAAGCGCGCGCGGCCGAAGTGGATGCCGATGCCGCGCGTCTGGCGCTGTCGGTCGTTATCGCGCAGGCGTACGTGCAGCTGGACCGCGCCTACCTGCAGCTCGACGTCGCCCAAGCCACGCTCAAGGAGCGCGAACAAATCTACGCGCTGACGCGTGACCGGAATGCGGCCGGCATCGACTCGCGCCTCGAACTCAAGCAGGCCGAAGCCGCGGTGCCCGCGACGCGCGAGCAGATCGAGCAGTTGCAGGAGACGATCGGTCTCACGCGCAATATGCTCGCGGCACTGCTCGGAGCCGGTCCCGATCGCGGGCTGGCGATCGCACGGCCTGTCGCGAACGTCCTGCAACCGGTCGCCCTGCCTTCGGCCATTCCGGCTGAACTTCTCGGCCGGCGGCCCGACCTCATCGCCCAGCGCTGGCGCGTCGAGGCGGCTCAGAAAGACATCGCCGGCGCGAAAGCCGCGTTTTATCCCGACGTCAATCTCGTGGGCTTGATCGGCCTGCAAAGCTTCGGAGCCGCAGGCTTTCTGAGCGCCGCGAGCCGCACGGTCGGTTTCGGTCCGGCGGCCACCCTGCCGATTTTCGAAGGCGGCCGGCTGCGCGCCAATCTCGCCGGCGCGGACGCCGACTATGACATTGCCGTCGCGCAGTATAACCAGCTGTTGGCCGATGCTTTGCGCGATATCGTCGATCAGCTGACCTCGCTCGCCAGCGTCGAAGCCCAGCACCGGGAGCAGGAACAGGCGCTCGCGGATGCGCAAGAGGCCTATGACCTGGCGCTGCTGCGCTATCGCGACGGCATCGGCAACTACCTGCAAGTGCTGAGCGCGGAATCGCCGCTGCTAGTGCAGCAGGGCCTCGAAGCGGACCTGCGCGCAAGCGACCTCGAGATTTCGATCAACCTGGTGCGCGCACTCGGCGGCGGCTTCACCGCGCCCGCCGGTGCCGGTCGCCGTCGCGCGCTGAAAGCGATCATGAAGAAACTCTCGACAATGCTCCACTACAAAGTAGGACGTGAACTGGTGACCGCGTTGTGGCGATACATCGGCAGGCCGATGGCGACGATCGCGGGCGCAATCGTTGTCGTTATCGTCATCGTCCAGGCCGAATCGTGGGCGATCCGGCAAGGGCCGTTGCTGCTTTCCGCCGCCGATGCAAATGCTTTAGCGTCCAGCGACGATTGCATCCCCGATTACAGCACGGACGCCGGCGCATTGCCGGTGTCGATCCTTTACTAAGCTGCAGCCAAGGAAGACTCCATGCCAAACGATACTCAAGTTTCCGCGGCTACGCCGCTCGAGACGACGCGCAAGCGTTGGCTCGCCATCCTCATCGGCGCGTTCGCCGCGATCGGCATCGCCTACGGTGCGTACTGGGCGATCGCCCTGCGCTACTGGCAGTCGACCGACGACGCTTACGTCAGCGGCAATGTGGTGCAAATCACGCCACAAATCTCGGGCACCGTCGTTGCGATCGGCGCCGACGACACGCAGTTCGTCAAGACCGGCGAGCTGCTGGTGCGGCTCGATCAGGCCGATGCCAAGGTCGCGCTGGATGAAGCCGAAGCGCAGCTCGCCAAGACCGTGCGCGAAGTGCGTAGCCTGTTCGCGACTTCGGCACAGCTGCAGGCCTCCGTGGCGATGCGTCAATCGGATCTCGACCGGGCAAGTGCCGACCTCGCCCGCCGCGAACGGCTGGCGAGTTCCGGGGCGATCTCCGGCGAGGAAATGCAGCACGCGCATGATGCATTCGACAGCGCCAAGGCCGGGTTGCTCGCGGCGCAGCAGCAACTGACCGCCAACCGGGTTCGCGTCGACCACACGACCGTCGAGGATCATCCCGACGTGCGGAATGCCAGCGCTCGGGTGCGCGACGCGTATCTGACGTATGCGCGCACCGCTCTGCCGGCGCCGGTCGCCGGCTTCGTGGCCAAGCGTGCGGTACAGCTCGGGCAGCGCGTGAGCCCCGGTAGCCCGCTGATGGCCATCGTCCCCCTCGACCAGGTCTGGGTGGATGCCAACTTCAAGGAACCGCAGCTCGCCGGCATGCGCGTCGGGCAGCCCGTTACGCTGAGCGCCGATCTCTACGGCGGCAAGGTCAAGTACCACGGCAGGGTTGCAGGCTTCGGGGCCGGCACCGGCTCGGCGTTCGCCCTGCTGCCGGCGCAGAACGCTACCGGCAACTGGATCAAGGTCGTGCAACGCGTCCCCGTGCGCATCGCGCTCGATGAGCAGGAGCTCGCCGCGCATCCGCTGCAAGTCGGGCTGTCGATGCAGGTCGAGGTCGATACGCACGATCGCAGCGGCGAACGGTTGCCGCAAGTCGCGCGCAGCGTGCCCGTGTACGCGACCGACGTCTTCGGCTCGCTTGACTCGATCGCCGACGAGCGCGTGAAGACGATCATTGCCGCCAACCTGGGCGGCGCGAATCACGTCGTCCAGGACCATGCGCCGCAAGATGCCGCCGCCCTCAGCCGCCTCGCCGGCTTCACCCCAACGCGAGACGCGGTCCCTGCGCGCCGGCCCACGTTGTAGCAGCGCAGGTTTGACGAGGTCGCCATGGCTCAAACGCCTGTGACACGCGACGCAGCGCGCACGCCGGCGCCCCTGGCCCCGCTCCAGGGCGGCGCGCTTGCGCTCGGCACCGTCGCCCTGTCGCTCGCCACCTTCATGAACGTGCTGGACACCTCGATCGCCAATGTGTCGATTCCGGCGATCGCGGGCGAT
This sequence comes from uncultured beta proteobacterium, assembly GCA_963711235.1. GTDB lineage: Bacteria > Pseudomonadota > Gammaproteobacteria > Burkholderiales > Casimicrobiaceae > PALSA-1003. The sequence goes on from CAVQDI010000006.1 coordinate 38,604, forward strand.
CTCGGCGTGGCACCCGATCAGGGCACCTGGGTCATCACTTCCTTCGCCGTCGCGAACGCGATCTCATTGCCGCTTACCGGCTGGCTGACGCAGCGCTACGGCCAGGTGCGGCTGTTCACCACGTCGGTGCTGCTGTTCGTGCTGGCGTCGTTCTTGTGTGGTCTCGCGCCTTCGCTCGGGTTGCTGATTGTGTTTCGGGTCATCCAGGGCGCAGTCGCGGGTCCCATGATTCCGCTGTCGCAGGCACTGCTGCTATCGAGTTATCCCAAGGCCAAAGCAGGCAGCGCCCTGGCGGCGTGGTCGATCACCACGTTGGTGGCCCCGGTCGTCGGGCCGCTTCTCGGCGGGTGGATCACGGACAACATCGCATGGCCATGGATCTTCTACATCAATGTCCCGGTCGGACTCGCCGCGGCGGCCGTGACCTGGTTCATCTACCAGAAGCGCGAAACGCCGACGGCCAGGCTGCCGATCGACGCCGTCGGTATGGGTCTGCTCGTGCTTTGGGTCGGGGCGCTGCAACTCATGCTCGACCGGGGCAAGGATCTCGACTGGTTTCAGTCGTGGCAAATCACGACGCTGGCAATCACCGCCGTTGTCGGCTTCGCCATCTTCGTCGTCTGGGAGCTCACCGAACGGCACCCGGTAGTCGACCTGACGCTGTTCGCGCGCCGCAACTTCTGGACCGGCACGCTCGCCATGTCACTCGGCTACGGCACCTTTTTCGGCAATGTCGTGCTGCTTCCACTTTGGCTCCAGCAATACATGGGTTATACCGCGACCTTGGCGGGCATGGTGCTAGCGCCGGTAGGAATCTTCGCGATTCTGCTCACGCCGCTGGTCGGCCGCAACATCGACAAGGTAGATCCCCGCTGGTTTGCCACCGGCGCCTTCGCGGTACTGGCACTGGTGCTGGCCATGCGTTCGCACTTCAACACCGATGCCGACTTTGCGACCTTGATGGTGCCGACGATTGTCCAGGGAATCGCGCTGGCGGTGTTCTTCATCCCGCTCATCACCATGGCGCTGTCGGGCCTTGCGCCGTCGCGCATCCCGGCAGCTTCCGGTCTGTTCAATTTCGCCCGCATCACGGCGGGCTCCTTCGGCACCTCGATCGCCACCACGCTCTGGGACCGGCGTGCGAGCCTCCATCATGCGCAACTCGTCGAGCAGGTGACCCCCTACGACCCGTCGTCGGCACAGGCATTCGCAAACCTGCATGCGAACGGCCTCGATACGGCGCAGAGCGTGGCGTTGATGAACCGGCTGATCGATCAGCAGGCATTCATGCTTTCGGCCAACGACATCTTTCTGGCTTCGGCGCTGCTGTTCCTGTTGCTGATCGGCGTGGTCTGGCTCGCCCGCCCGCTCAAGCGCGGCGCCGCCGTGGACGCGGCGGCCGGCGCGCATTAGCCCCCGGGCTTCGGGGCCGAAAACCTACAGCCGGTGACTGCGGTCGCCGTCGCGGAAACCGACGAGTTCGTTGTCGAGGCCGCGCGTCAAGGCGAGCACCTTGAACAGCTCCCCCATCTCCGCCGGCGAGGTGAGCTTGTGCACGGCGCCCGCCGCGCGCAGATACGCCGCCGATTCCGGATCGCCGCAGCGCGCGAGTCCGTCGAGCACGCCGCAGGCAAGGAGAAATTGCGCCTGGGTCGCGAAGCCGGCGACTGTCATGCCCCCGGCGACGCCGGCGCGCGCCACGGCACTGAAATCGACATGCGCGCTCATGTCGCTCAATCCCGGGCAGAAGAACGGGTCGACGAGCGCACGATGGCGATAATGGACCATCAACGTACCGCTGTCCCTCTGCGGATGGTAGTACTCAGCCGCGGGAAAGCCGTAGTCGACGAGGAGCATCAAGCCCCGGTCGCAGCGCTGGCCAAGGGTAGTCACCAGCGCCTCGGCTGCCGGGTTTAACTCCGAAGCATAGTCGCCGCCTGCCGGGAAGCGCGATTGCGCCATGTTGCACAGCATGCCCCCTCCGAGCGGGCGGTCGCAGAACACGAGACCCGCGTTCGCGTCCACCGTCACCCCGCGCTCGAACCATTCACCGTCGCGCCGTGCCACCAGGTGTGCCGGAACGGCGTCGAGGACTTCGTTGGCGATAACGGCACCGCTCCACCGCTCGGGAAGCGCGTCGATCCATGCCACTCGTGGCATGAGCTCGGGGATTCGCGTGGCCAATTGCCTGCGCTGCCTTTCGCGCAGATCGGGACTCACCTCGAGCAGCAGGTAGCGCGCCGGCAGGGCACCCTGCTCCGCCAGCGTCGTCAGGACGTCGGCTGCGAGACGGCCGCTGCCGGGCCCCAGTTCGACGATCTCGCCGTCGGCAACCTGCGCGAGCACTTGCGCGAGTTGCGCCGAAAGCGCGCGCCCAAACAGCGGCGTGAGCTCAGGCGCGGTCACGAAGTCACCCGAGACGCCGAGCTTGTGCGCGCCGGCGGCGTAGTATCCGAGGCCGGGCGCGTAGAGCACCGCGTGCATGTAATCGGCAAACGAAATCCAGCCCTCCGCCTCGGCAATGGCATGCACAAGGTGTGCAACAAGGCGATCGCTGTGCCCGCGCTCCGCTGGAGACGGTGGCGGAAAGCCGCCCGGACGGGTGTCGAGTGGAGCCGTGGACATCGATGTGCTAGATTGGCAGGTCGAGGGGAGTGTAGCCGGAGCGCCACGTGCAGGGCAAAGTCGTCTTGATCACGGGAGGGGCCAAGCGCCTCGGCGCCACCATCTGCCGGCGGTTGCATGTCGCCGGCGCGAACCTGATGCTGCACTATCGTGCCTCAGCCGGCGAAGCGCGGCTGCTGCAGGCGGAGCTCAATCACCAGCGCAAGGACTCGGTGGCACTGATCCAGGCGGATCTCCTCGATCTCGGCAAGCTGCCCTCGCTGATCGACCAGACGGTTCAAATCTTCGGCCGTCTTGATGCGCTGGTCAACAACGCGGCGAGCTTTTATCCCACGCCCGTCGGCGAAATCACCGCCGATGATTGGGAGACGCTTATTGGCGCCAATCTTCGCGCGCCGCTGTTCATCGCGCAGGCCGCCGCGCCGGCGCTCAAGAAGGCCCAGGGAGCGATTGTCAACATTACCGACATCCATGCCGAGCGGCCGCTCAAGAACTACTTGCTTTACAGCGTCGCCAAGGCGGGTCTTGTCGGACTGACGCGTTCACTTGCGCGCGAACTTGCGCCCGAGGTCCGCGTCAACGCGGTCGCGCCGGGACCGATCCTATGGCCCGATGACGATACCTTCGACGAGTTGTCGCGCCAGAGGATCATTTCGCACACGCCGCTGAAACGCGAGGGTACCCCGGAAGACATCGCCCGGGCGGTGCATTTTCTGCTCGCCGAAGCAACGTACGTGACCGGCGAGACGATCAATGTCGATGGAGGGAGGCACGTCGCGCTTTGAGCGGCGAGGCCATACCCGCACGCCGCAAGATTCGCCAGCCGGCGGCAATCCCAAGTTACCTGCCTCGCCGCGCCCCGAAAGCGCAGCTGTTTCGGACACGCATCCGGCCCCGCCGCAGCCGGTGCGTCACCCCGATTCGCCTGGCGAGGGCGACGGCAGCACACGCCCCCTTCGCCGCGCGACCAGCGCCGCCAAGCGCTCAAGATAGGGATCGACGACACCGTGCGTGATGAGCGCAACGCGAGTGCGCTCCAGGTAATCGGCCGAAGAACCGAATGCACCCGCTGCGCTGGCAATAACCTCCGCCTGTTCTCCGAGGGTGAGATTGCCCGTGTATTGCCGGTGTGTGCGATCGACGACGAATGCCAGCGCCACGAGTGGTGATTGTCGGCGGCGTACGGTAACCCAAAGCGGCTGATACGCGCCGAGTACCATCTCCCGCCGCCAGAGGAGCAACAGTTCATCTTTCGCAACGCGCGCCGGCAGTTGGTAGACGACGCCCTGACAAGAGCCGCCGCGGTCCAGGCCGAGCACCAATCCCGGTTGCGTGGAGGTACCGCGCGAAGCGAGGGACCAGAGGCAGAAACGCCGGTGTCGGCCGCTGAGCGTCGCGGGCTGCGCTTCTTCAAACGGAAACAGTGGATTCCACAACAGCGAGCCGTACGCGAACACCCACCACGAAGAGCCGGGCGGCTTGCGTTTCAACGTCGTGGCCAGCGAGGCCGCAAGCTCTTCGTCGGTCAGGGCGTGTCTTGGGTCGAGCGCCGCCGCATAAACGGCGCGCATGCGGCCTTCCTCGAGATCGCGACGCGACAGGGTCACGGCTCGGGCTCGACTTCGCGGATCTGCTGTACCAACTCGACCTTGGCCCGCCGTCGTTTCGCCGCCGTCGACTTGCCGTGCGCGCCGCCCTTGCCGAGCAGGGGCGAGCGCACGACCGGATTGCGCGGCCTGGATGGCGCACGCGGCTTGGCGCGCTTCACACCAGACCCACAAACGGCGAGCGCGCCTCACACCACTGCGCGACGGCGAGCAGGCGCTCGTCGCCGCCGGCGATCGCGGCGAGCTGCAGCCCCAGCGGCAGGCCGTTGGCCGCGGCTGCGATCGGCAGGCAGACGGCGGGAAACCCGAGCAGGGACCAGAGCGTGCAACAAGCCGGATCGCCGGTCTGGGTGAGATCGGCCGGCGCAACGGACGGTGCCGGCGGGCAAGCGACGGCATCGAACGGCGCCAGCCATTCGGTCGCCGCGGCGATCAGGACGTCGCGCCGCGCCAGCGACGCAGCATAGGCGATGGCGTCGATTTCCCGCCCCTCGTCGAGCGCGGCGTTGAGCTTGACCGATAGGCGCCCGCGGTCGCGCACCTGCAGCTCGCCCATCTGCCGCACCGCTTCGTAAAACATGATCGTGCGATGGACGCGCTGGGCGTCGGACCAAGCCCCGGGAAGCGCGACGGTCGTGACCATCGCCCCGGAGTCGCGCAAGCTCGCCATCGCCGCCAGCATGGCGCGTTCCTGTTCGGTACCCGTCCCGACCCAGGGAAACCCGGGGAGTAACGCAAGCCGGGGCGGATGCGCATTCGCCGCCGCCTCGCTTTGGATGCGGCCGGGATCAGCCAGACACGATGCGAGCAACGCGCAATCCGCGACGTTGCGGGCGAAGACGCCGAGCGTATCGAGCGTCGGGCTGAATAGATTGACTCCCTCGAAGGGCAGCGCGCCGATCGTCGGCTTGAAACCGACGACGCCGCAATATGCCGCCGGTCGGATCACCGAGCCGTTGGTCTGGGTGCCAATCGCCGCCGCGACCTGCCCCAGCGCCACCGCGGCGGCCGAGCCAGAAGACGAGCCGCCAGGCGTGTGTGCCGCGCTCCAGGGATTGCGCGTCTTGCCCGGATGCGTGAAAGCGAATTCGGTGGTCACCGTCTTGCCGAGAACGAATCCACCCGCCCGACGCAGGCGGAGGACGCATTCGGCTTCGTACATGGGCTGCGCCCCCGCGTAGATCGGCGAGCCCAGCTGGGTCGGTTGGTCAACCGTCGCAATAATATCCTTGACACCGATGCCAACGCCTGCGAGCGATCCGGTTGCCGCACCGGCTTCGCGTTCGACATCGGATTTGCGCGCCGCCGCGAGCGCCGCATCGGCATCGAGGTACGCCCACGCTTGCACATTGGCGTCGGTCGCGGCAATACGCTCGAGCAACGCACGCGTCAGGGTTGCGCTGGTGATCGTGCCCGAACGCAATGCGGCGAGCGCATCGATCAGGGACAGCGCATGCAAAGGCACACTCATGGCGTCGCGCGCGCCAGCGTGCGTGACACCGCCGCGGTGCCGGACGGGGACGCCGGCGGCAGAAACAGTGCCTGCAGATCGTTGAGAAAGCGTCGACCCAGCGGCGTCGGCCGAACCCGTTGGTGGTCGCGCACGAGAAGACCACGGCGTTCGGCTTCGTCGATATCGCGCTGCACGATCGCGAGTGTGAATCCAGTTCGCTCCGCAAACTGGGCGATGGGAAAACCGTCGGTCAGCCGCAACGCGTTGAGCATGAACTCGAAGCCGACGTCGCCGCGCGGAATCTCCCGCTCTTCGGCAAGTGGCGCGCCGCGCGCGATCGCTTCGAGATACTGCTGCGGCTGCTTAGGGCGAATCTGGCGCACGATGCGCTGGGGAAACGACAGCTTGGAGTGTGCTCCCGCGCCAATGCCGAGGTAATCGCCGAACTGCCAGTAGTTGAGATTGTGTCTGCATTCGCGGCCGGTCCTCGCGAAGGCGGAGGTCTCGTAGTGCCGATATCCTGCCTTGGCGAGCGCATCCTCGAGCTCGTCCTCGATCGCGGCCGACGTGTCGTCATCGGGCAACGGCGGCGGATGGCGGTGAAATAACGTGTTCGGCTCGATGGTCAGATGGTAGAAGGAAAGATGCGGCGGCGAGAGCTCCAGTGCCGCCGCTGCGTCGGCGCGTGCATCGCCCTGTGTCTGCCCCGGCAGCGCATACATGAGGTCCAGATTGACGTTGTCGAAGATTTCGAGCGCCGCGGCTGCGGCAGTGCGCGCCTCACGCTCGTCGTGCACGCGTCCGAGCGCAGCCAGATGGCGAGGATTGAAGCTTTGCACGCCAAGCGACAGGCGATTGACGCCCGCGGCTTTGAACCCCGCGAACTTCAGCCGCTCGAACGTTCCGGGGTTCGCTTCCAGCGTCACCTCGGCATCAGGTGAAAGCGGAACACGGGCGCGGATCGCCGCCAGGATGCGATCGATTGCTGCCGCTGCAAACAGGCTCGGTGTGCCGCCGCCGAAAAAAACCGAAACGATGCGTCGTCCCCAGATGGAGGGTAGCGCCAATTCGAGGTCGGCGATCAGCGCGTCAACATACTGCGGTCTCCGGCAATGTGCCGCGTTGCTCGTGTGAATTGAAATCGCAGTACGGGCACTTCCGGATACACCAGGGAATATGCACGTAGAGCGCGAGTGGGGGAAGCGCGGCGAAGTGCGGCGTCGAAGGTGGGCTCAGGGCGACGGTCTGGATTGCCACTATGCCTCCATGCCGATCCGCGCAATCAGCGCCCGCATCGCTTTACCCCGGTGCGAGCGCTCGTTTTTCTGCGCGAGAGGCAACTCGGCGCTGGTCATGCCGCTCTCGGCGTCGAGAAAGTGCGGATCGTAACCGAATCCTCCCCGGCCTCTGGCTTCATCGATGATTGTTCCCTCCCAGCGCCCTTCGGCAAGGATTGGCTCCGGATCGTCTGCGTGTCGGAGCAGCACGAGCATGCAGTAGTAATGTGCGCGGCGGTCGGCAACTCCTGCAAGATCGGCGATGAGCTTCGCGTTGTTGCGCTGATCGGACCTTGGAGCCCCCGCGTAGCGCGCCGATTGAACGCCCGGGGCGCCGAAAAGTGCGGCAACGCATACCCCGGAATCGTCAGCGAGCGCGGGCAGTCGGCAAAGTCGGCTCGCGTGCCGCGCTTTCGCAAGCGCATTCTCGACAAAGGTCGCATGGGGCTCGTCGACCGCGGAGATGCCCAACTCCGCCTGGGGCACGACCTCGATGCGAAGCGGCGAGAGGAGGCGGCGGAATTCGCGCAGCTTGCCTTCGTTGCCGGAGGCAAGGACGAGGCGGGGAAAAGGCGGCACGGTGACACTCTAAACCGGCTCGTTACGCCTCGAGCGAGCGCTTCTGCACCGCGACCAGCTCGCGTATGCCCCGCCCCGCGAGCGCCACGAGCGCATCCAGCTCGGGCCGCGTGAACGGCGCGGCTTCCGCGGTTCCCTGTATTTCGACGAAGCCACCGCTGCCGGTCATGACGACGTTCATATCGGTGCTGCAGCCCGCGTCCTCGGCGTAATCGAGATCGAGGGTCGGCACACCATCGACGATTCCCACCGAAACCGCGGCAACCGCATCGGAGATCGGCTCGCCGCTGAATACGCCCTGCATCCTGCCCCAGGCGATCGCGTCGCACACCGCAACCCAGGCGCCCGTAATCGCCGCGCAACGGGTTCCCCCATCGGCCTGGATGACGTCGCAATCCACGCGGATCGTGCGTTCGCCCAATTGCGCGAGGTCGGCTATCGCGCGCAGGCTGCGGCCAATCAGCCGCTGTATTTCCTGCGTCCGTCCGGATTGCTTGCCTTCGGCCGCCTCCCGCCGCGCGCGCGTGCTGGTCGCGCGCGGCAGCATGCCGTATTCCGCCGTGAGCCACCCTTTTCCCTGGCCCTTGAGAAAGGGCGGTACGCCTGCTTCGACGCTTGCGGTGCACACCACGCGCGTGTCTCCGCATTCGATCAGCACCGAACCCTCGGCATGCCGCGTGTAATGACGGGTGATACGGACCGGCCGCAGCTCATCGCCGCGTCGGCCTGAGGCGCGAACGCTCATCGCGTGTTTCCGTCCATCCGAAATGTCGATTATAGCGGTCGCTGCCCGCCGATCGCGGGCGCGGCGTTCACCGTGGTCGCCGTGTCCGCCACCAGGCGGCGGTAGCGGCCAGTCCTTCGTCGACCGAGCGTGGCGGCGACCACCCGGTCAGCTTGCGAAAACGAGAGTTATCGACCTCGAGCGAGTCGAGTAGCCGGCTTACGTCGCTGCCGCGGCCGATCAACGCCGCGGTGCCGCGCAGAAATGTCGCCGGAACGTGGAACAGTCGCGGCTGCACGCGCAGCGCACGCGCGAGCCGGATGGCGAGTTCGGTGGTCGACACGACCTCGGCATCGGCAATCGGCAGCGCCTCGTCCGGCCAACTCGGCGCGACGAGCGCTGCTTCGATCGCGCTTACCGCGTTGCCGACATAGAGCAGGCTGCGCCGGTTGCCGATGCCGGCGAGCGGCAAGCGCCTCTCGGCGGCGAGCGCCGCGAGCAGGGTGAGAAAGTTGCCCTTGACCTCCGGCCCATAGGTCAGCGGCAGGCGCAGAACGATCGCATCCATCCCATGCGCGCGGCAGATTTCACCGAGCACGCTTTCGGCCTCGGCCTTGCTGCGGGCATAGGCGCTCTGCGGCGCGGCCAAGTCGCCGACACCGAACGGCCGGCCGGGTGCGCTCGCTTCCCCGTACACCTTGACGCTGCTCGCGAAGACGATGCGGCGCACGCCCGCCCGGGCTGCGGCCTCGGCCAGGCGCCGTGTGACATGCACGTTGGCAACAATGAAAGGCGTCGGCCTGTCGGCCGCACGGCCGGCTGGAACATGCGCGCGGCCGGCCAGGTGCACGATCGCATCCACGCCCTGCACGACGTCCTGCCAGTCGGCGGCGGCGAAGTCGCCGAGCGCCACGACGGCACTGCGCCGACTGTCGTCCGGCGCCGCCGCTCGCACCGCAGCCACGTAATCGACGCCCGCCGCAGCGAGCCGCGTGCACAGCGCGCGGCCGATGAATCCGCCCGCGCCGGTCACCAGAACTTTGCCTGCAAACGGTGCGGTCAAGCCCATCTCCAGCCATGCTTGTTGTAAAACCGCACCGCGCTCCGGGTGAAAATGAAGACGTGGCGCCAGCCCTTGCGCGACGCGCCGCCCCCGTGATGGACGACGCGCACCGTCGGCACGTACGCGCTCTGCGTCACGCGGTTCAGCCGCACGCTCCAGTCGAAGTCCTCGAAGTAGAGGAAGTAACGCGGATCGAAACCGCCGGTGGCTTCAAGGGCTTTGCGTCGCACCAGCATGAAGCAACCGCTCATCATGGGCACCGGCGACACGGTTTCACCGCTGCCGATGGTATCGCGCATCTCGTAGCTCTCGAGCCGCCTGCAAAACAGTCGGCGCAACAGGGTGGGCGCAAGACCCCGGAGCGCGAGGTCGAGCACGGCAGGGTAGCGCTTGCACAGGAATTCAGGCGCGCCGTCGGGAGTGAAGACCGCGGGTGCGAGGACGCCGACCTCGGGGCTCGCGTCGAGGAACTTCAACCCCTCGATCAGCGCATCGGGCGCCAGCTCGACATCGGGGTTGAGCACAAGATGGTAATGCGTATTCCCGCCGTGCATAACCAGGTTGTGCGCGCTGCCATACCCGATGTTAGCGTGACGATGCAGATAATTCATGGTCACGCCGGAGTCCTTGAATCGCGCCTCGCCGAGAGCGATGACGGCTTCGGCCGTCTGCCGCGACCCGGTGTTGTCGACCAGTACAACATTGGCGACGCGCAGCAAGCCGCGGTCCTGCGCGGCTCGCAGCGCCGTCGCGAGCGCCGCAAGACAGCGTTCGAGAAGCGCGAGGTCCGGCTGATACGTGACGATGCTGACCGTCAGCGTTACAGGAGTCAAGGCCGAGGGCGGAAATCGCAGGCTGGGTTAGAATCGTCGTTGATTGCCGCGCTTGCGTCAATCGCTGGCCGGACTGCGTCGACCCCATGAGCGCGAATCCCGAACTCCGCTACGCTGCGTCGGATCTGCGCGCATTCGCGCGCACGTTGCTCGAGCGCGCGAAGATGCGCGGCGACATGGCCCGCGACGTCGCCGACGTGCTCGTCGATGGCGATCTGCTCGGGCACACCACGCACGGCCTCGCCCTGCTCGCGCCTTATCTCGACGAGCTTGTGCACGACCGGATGGCCCGGAGCGGCGAACCGACGATCATCTCGCGTCGGCGCGCTGTCCAGACCTGGGACGGTGAGCGGCTTCCCGGCCCCTGGCTGACGTTGCGTGCGCTCGAGGCAGCCGCCGCCATGGCGCGGGAGTGTGGCACGGGCACCGTCGTAATCCGGCATTCGCATCACATCGCCTGTCTCGCCGCGTACCTGAAGCGCGCCACCGACCAGGGCCTGGTCGCCCTGATCGAGAGCTCGGACCCCGCCGTCGCCGCGGTGGCTCCGCACGGCGGCTTGACGCCCTTCATCACCCCGAATCCCATAGCCGCAGGCCTGCCCACGTCCGGCGACCCGATCCTCGTCGACGTGTCGACCTCGATCACGAGCATGGGTTATGCGCGGCAGCAGATGCTCGCCGGCAAGAATGCTTCCCGGCGAGTGGCTCATCGACGCCGAGGGCAATCCGACAGCGGATCCGGGCGCGCTTTTCAAGGAGCCCAAGGGCGCCCTGTTGCCGCTCGGGGGTCTCGACGCGGGCCACAAGGGTTTTGCCCTGGCGCTGTTGATCGAGGCACTGACCGCCGGGCTGGCCGGCCATGGGCGCGCCGATCCGCCAGCCGGCTGGGGGGGCACGGTTTACGTGCACGTCGTTGATCCCGAGGCATTCAGCGGATTGAGGGCATTTACGCGGCAACTCGACTTCATTGCCGGCGCCGCGCGCGGGGCCAAGCCGCGACGCGCCGGAGAACCGGTGCGGCTGCCAGGCGAGCGCGGATTGCAGCGCTATCGCGACGCGCTTGCGCGCGGGGTCGCCCTGTATCCGACGATCCTTCCCGCGCTGGTCCCCTGGGCGCAAAAGTACGACGTCGCGCCGCCGCTTCCGATTTCGTCGTAGTTGCGAATTCGCGCTTCAGGCGCCTTTCGCCCCCTACACGAACCCATACGTCACGCGCGGAATCCCGGCAAGATCGCGTGCCGAAGCGACATCACGCAGTCCCGACGCAAGCAACAGCGCTTGCACCGCGGCCGCTTGATCATGGCCGTGCTCGAGGGCAAGCGCAGCTCCGGGTGCGAGGTACCCCGGCGCCGCCAGCGACGATGACGCGCATCGCGTCGAGCCCGTCGCTGCCGGATGCAAGTGCGGCGGCGGGTTCGAAGCGCAAATCGCCCCGGCCGAGATGCGGGTCCTCTTCGGCCACGTATGGCGGATTGGCGAGGATCAATGCGAAGCGATCGGACGGCACACGCGCAAACCAATCGGATTGAAGGAAGCTTGCGTTGGGGATAGCCAGCCGCTCGCCGTTGCGGCGGGCGAGGGCAATCGCCGCAGCCGAAACATCGGCGCCGACGACCGCGCTGCGCGGTCGCCGGGATGCAACCGCCAGGGTCGACCGCGCCCGATCCGCAGCCAAGGTCGAGCACACGCGCGGGCGCATCCTTGTCGAGCCAAGTCAGGGCCAACTCGACCAAAAGCTCGGTTTCCGGCCGCGGAATGAGGACATCAGGCGGTGATTTCGAGATCGAGACCGAAGAATTCGCGCCGGCCGGTGAGATAGGCCACCGGTTCGCCTTCACGGCGCCGGCGGGCCAGCGCGTCGAACGCAAGCGCCTGCTCGCGGGTAAGTGGCGCATCGCCGTGCGCCGCGAGCCACGCCCGGTCGCGATCAAGGACGTGCGCCAGCAAGAGCTTGGCCTCGAACGGCACGAGGCCGCTCATCGCCAGCGCGGCGGAAACAGTCGCGGGAGTCATCGACCCTTCAGTCCGCGCAGGGGCCCCTGTCAACGCGCCACGATCGACCCTGTCAGCTCTCGCCGGCGACGAATAGCCGCAGGTCGCGATCGTAATAGTGGCCCCACCCGGCGTCGTTCATGCCCGCCTTCAGCAACACGCGCTGTGACGCTGTGTTGCCGGGGTTGGTCAAACCGATGACGCGATAAAGACCCAGGACTTCGAAGGCGTAGCGTATCAGCTCGCTCGCGCCTTCGGTCGCGTAGCCGTATCCCCAGGCTTGCGGCAGCAGCCGGTAACCCAGTTCGATCTCGACGGTCTGCGGCACGTATTTCAAGCAGAACCAGCCGATGAACTCGCCGCTCTCGCGCTCCGCTGCCGGCCAGATCCCGAGGCCCGGGTAGTTGCGATAATGGCTTGCCGCCCGCGCCAGCGCCATGGCGACCGATTCCCGCGTCCCCACGGAGCCATCACCGATGTAGCGCATCACACGCGGGTCGCTATGCAGGCGATAGAGGTTGTCGGCGTCGTCGGCACGGAACTCGCGCAGCGACAGGCGCGGCGTCTCGAGAAACGGGTTCACGCGCTTTCGCCCAAGGCCGCGAGCTGCTCGGCCTGAAACTCCTGCGCCAGCGCCTGCGTAAGCTCGAACAGGTCGCCGTCCATGATTTGGTCGATCTTGTAGAGCGTAAGGTTGATGCGATGGTCGGTGACGCGACCCTGAGGAAAATTATAAGTCCGGATGCGCTCGCTGCGATCACCGCTGCCGATCAGCGATTTCCGCGTCGCAGCCTCCTTCTGCTGCCGCTCCTGACGTTCGCGGTCGAGCAGGCGTGAAGCCAGCACCGCCATCGCCTGCGCACGGTTGCGGTGTTGAGAGCGATCATCCTGGCATTCAACGACAATTCCCGTTGGCAGATGCGTCACGCGCACCGCGGAGTCGGTCTTGTTGACGTGCTGACCGCCGGCGCCGGAGGCGCGAAACGTGTCGATGCGGATGTCCGCCGGGTTGATCGCGATGTCCGCGATCGGATCGGCCTCCGGCAGCACCGCAACCGTGCATGCGGAAGTGTGAATGCGTCCCTGCGCCTCGGTTTCCGGCACCCGCTGCACACGATGTCCGCCCGACTCGAACTTGAGCTTCGAATAGACACCTTGGCCGGCGATGCGCGCGATGACCTCCTTGAAACCGCCCATGTCGCCGGGGCTCTCCGAGACGATCTCAACCTGCCAGTGATTGCGCTCGCCGAAGCGCGCGTACATGCGGAATAGGTCGCCGGCGAACAACGCCGATTCGTCCCCGCCGGTACCGGCGCGGATCTCGAGAAAAACATTGCGCTCGTCGTTGGGATCCTTGGGCAGCAGGACACGCTGCAGCTCCTCTTCGAGGCGCTCCATCGTCGCTTTCGCCTCCTTTGCCTCGGCTTCGGCAAGCGTTTTCAGTTCCGGATCGGCAAGGAGCTCGCGCGCGTTGGCGAGCTCGCGTTCAGCTTGCTGCCAATCGCGGTACAGCGCGACCACAGGGTCGATCTCCGCGTGCTCGCGCGATAACGCGCGATAGCGGTCAAGATCGCGGGTGACATCTGGCGCGGCCAGCAGGCCGTCCAGCTCTTCGCGCCGGGCGGCAAGCTGCGTGAGCTTGGTGGACAATGACGATTTCATGCGCTGTCGTTCTTCAATTGACCACGCCGTGCTCCCCATGGATTCGGGGATAAAGACCTGACGCGCGGCTTGGATGCTACGGATTCTGGGGAAAAAGCAGCCTTGACGGCCAGGCCCAGTCCCAAGTAGACGCAGCCCCTAAGGCTCGTCTGGAAGGTGATAGATGCGCTGGAACAGCGCCAGCAACTCGGCGCGTTCGGCCTCACCGGCCTGGTTGAGCGCCTGCGTCGGGCCGTGCAGGAACTTGTGCGTGAGCCCGCGCGCGAGCTGCTCGAGCACCTGTTCGGGCACAACGCCGTTGGCGAGTAGCCGCCGCGCGCGCTCGAGCTCCGCCGCGCGCAGCGCTTCATGATGGCCCTGCAGCGCCGTGATCGTGGGCACGATCGCGCGCCCCTCGAGCCAGCGCAGGAAGCTTTCGGCCTGCGCTGCGATCATCGCTTCGGCCTCGCGCACCGCGTCGACGCGGATCTGCAGGTTGTCCTTGACGATGTTGGCGAGGTCGTCGATGCTGTAGAGGAAGAGATCGTCGAGTTCGGAGGCCTCCGGCTCCACATCGCGTGGCACCGCGAGATCGACGATGAACATCGGTGCGTGGCGGCGCGTTTTGATCGCGCGCTCGAGCATGCCCTTGCCCAGTATGGGCAGCGAACTCGCGGTCGAGGTAACGATGATGTCGAACTGCGCCAGACGCTCGGGCAGTTCATTGAGCGTTATCGCCTCCGCCTGCACGCGCGATGCGAGCAGCGCGCCGCGCTCAAGCGTGCGGTTGGCGACGGTGATCGATTTTGGCTGGCGCGCGGCGAAATGCGTCGCACACAGGTCGATCATTTCGCCCGCTCCGATCAGCAACAGGCGCTGGGCACCAATCGACGGAAAGATGCGCTCGGCTAGCTTGATCGCCGCTGCAGCCATCGAGATCGACGCGCTGCCGATCTCGGTTTGCGTGCGGACGTCCTTGGCCACGGCGAAGGTGCGCTGGAACAGCCGGTTGAGCACCAACCCGAGCGAGCCGGCCGACTCGGCGATCTTCACCGCCTGCTTCATCTGGCCGAGGATCTGGGGCTCGCCCAGAACCATCGAGTCGAGCCCGCTGGCGACGCGAAACGCATGCGGTACGGCCTTGTCTTGCGCCAAGGTGTAAACGTAGGGCGACAGCGATGCCCTTGGGACGCGGTGGAAATGCTCGAGCCACTCGACCACCGGCTCGGCGTCGCCGCCGTTGAAATACACCTCCGTGCGGTTGCAGGTCGACAGGATCGCCGCTTCCTTGACCTTCGGCTGGCCAAGCAGGTCGCGTAATGCGGTCGCCAGCGTGTCGCCATGGAACACGACCTGCTCCCGCACCCTGAGCGGCGCGGTGGTGTGGTTGAGGCCGAGCGCGAAAAGCGGCATGTGGCGGTGCTTGCGTTGAGCCGGGTATTCTACCGCAGCCGTTGCAGGAAGCGGCCGCAACGGCTTGATTTCGATCCAATCCAACCGGCGCCCGGACAGTGCGTTGTTACGCAGCCGGGATGGCAGTGGACGCACCCGCGATGCGGCCGCTAGGCCTTGACGAAATCGCGTTTCGCGCCCAGCCAGCGTTCGAGATGCGCGCCGGCTGCGGCTGGCTCGCGCCGGAGCAGCTCGTCGGCGGCGTCGCGCGCCGCTTCGATCAGCGCCACGTCGCGCTCGAGATCGGCGAATCGGAGCAGCGGCACGCCGGACTGCCGCGCCCCGAGGAACTCGCCAGGTCCGCGGATGACCAGATCCCGGCGGGCGATCTCGAAACCGTCATGATTTTCATATATGACCTTGAGCCGCGCCTTGGCCGTGTCCGACATCGGCTCCTCGAAGAGCAGAACGCAGACGCTCTCTTCCGCGCCGCGCCCGACGCGGCCGCGCAACTGGTGGAGTTGCGCGAGCCCGAAGCGTTCTGCGTGCTCGATGACCATCATCGACGCATTCGCCACGTCGACACCGACCTCGATCACCGTCGTCGCAACCAGCACGTCGACCTCGCCGCGCACGAACCCGTCCATAACCGCGGTCTTGGCGTCCGGCTTCATCCGTCCGTGCAACAGCCCGACCTTGAGTTCGCTGAGCGCCGCGGTCAGCTCAGCATGCAGCGCGACGGCGGTCTGCAGTTCGAGCTTCTCCGATTCTTCGATCAGGGGACAGACCCAATATACCTGCCGCCCGGCGGCGCCGAGCTTGCGCACGCGCTCGACGATTTCAGCCCGCCGGCGCTGGCTCACCAGCCGGGTTGCAACCGGCGTTCGTCCGGGTGGCATCTCGTCGATGACCGATACGTCGAGATCGGCGTAGAAGCTCATCGCCAGCGTGCGCGGTATCGGCGTCGCGCTCATCATCAGCTGGTGCGCGTCGCCGATGCCTTTCTGGCGCAGCGCGAGGCGCTGCGCGACGCCGAAACGGTGTTGCTCGTCGATAATGGCCAGACCGAGTTTCGGCAGCGTTACCTCGTCCTGGAAGAGCGCGTGCGTGCCGATCGCGAACTGCGCTTCGCCACTCTGGATCGACGCCAGCGCGCGTTTGCGCTCCTTCGCCGGCAAGCCGCCGGACAGCCACGCTATTTTCACCGGCAGGCCCTCGAGCCACGCAGCGAGCTTGCGGTAATGCTGTTCCGCCAGGATTTCCGTAGGGGCCATGAATGCCACCTGATAGCCCGACTCGATCGCCTGCAGGGCGGCCAGCGCCGCGACCACGGTCTTGCCGCTGCCGACGTCGCCTTGCAGCAGCCGCTGCATCGGATCGGCCTTGGCGAGGTCTCGCCGGATCTCCGCGATCACTCGCTGCTGGGCTCGCGTCAGCCTGAAAGGCAGCCGCGCGTACAGCGCGCGGGTGAGCGAGCCATCTCCGGGCAGCCGCGGCGCACGGCGGCGCGCGCGCGCGCGGCGGTGCATCTTGAGCGAAAGCTGCTGCGCGAGGAGTTCATCGAACTTCAGTCGCGTCCATGCCGGATGCGTGCGCTCGTCGAGCGCGGATTGCGATGCATCCGGCGATGGTTCATGCAGATAACGCACGGCCTGCGCGAAGCCCCATAGCCGACGCGGCTCCCGGGTCCATGGCGGCAGCGTCTCGGCCAGATACGCCGGATCACGTCCCAGCGCGCGGTGCACGAGTCGGCGCAGTTCGTCTTGCGCAAGGCCCGCAGTAGTCGGGTAAACCGGCGTCAGCCGGTCCGGCAACGGCGTCCCTGGGGCGACGACATGAAAGCTCGGATGCACGATTTCGAGCCCGAAGTGGCCTTCGCGGACGTCGCCGAATGCGCGCACGCGCTTGCCTGTGGCGAGCGCTTTCTGCTGGCTGGGATAGAAGTGAAAGAAGCGCAATACGAGCTGCGCCTGTCCCTCCTCGAGCAGGCAAACCAACTGTCGCCGCGGCCGGTAGTGGATCTCGGTGTTGGCAATGGTCGCTTCGACCTGCCAGGCTTGGCCGGCCTTAAGCGCCTCCAGCGGACAGAGGTGGGTATGGTCCTCGTAGCGCAGGGGAAGATGCAGCACCAGGTCCTGCTCGCGGAGAATGTCCAGGCGCGCGAGCTTGTCTGCGAGCGTGTTACCGGACTTCGCCTCAGCCGTCTTCTTTGCCTTGGCCATGCGCGAGGACGGAACCCTCCCGGTCAAGCCTGCTTGAGCACAAGGATACCCTCGACCTCGACGCGTGCGCCCTTGGGCAGCCCCGCCACTTGGTACGTCGCGCGCGCTGGATAGGGCGGCGAAAAAAAGCCGGCCATGATGTCGTTCACGCGCGCGAAGTCGCTCATGTCGGCGAGCAGCAGGGTTACCTTGACCATGTCGTCCAGGGTTCCTCCGGCTGCTGCAGCGACCGCCTGCAGATTGGTGAATACCTGGCGCGCCTGCGCCTCAGTCCCTTCGCGCAAGATGCCGGTCGCCGGATCGAGTCCGATCTGGCCGGACAGGAAGACCGTCTCGCCGACGCGAATCGCCTGCGAATAGGGCCCGATCGCCGCGGGTGCCGCGCTGCTGTGGATCGCCTGTCTGCTCATAAAACCCTCCTCGCGGCCAATTTACCACGGCGGGCAGATGCGTCCGCGATCAGTGCTCGACTTCTTCTCCCGCCTCGATCCAGGCGTCGATCCCTCCAAGCAGCGGCCGGATGCGCTTGAAGCCGACCTTCCTCAGCTTCTCCGCGACCTTGACCGCCGTCGCCTCATTGGGGCAGGCACAATAGACGATCACCTCGCCCTCGATGGGCACGTCCTTCAAACCCTCGGCGATCCTTTTCATGTCAATCGCGCGCGCCCCTGGAATGCGGCCGGTGGCGGCCTGCGTCAGTGGAGAACGCACGTCGACGAGCGCCTGCACTTTTTGCGCCTCGATGAGGCTGCGCAGCTCCTCCACGGTAACGCGATCCATCCGCAGCTGCTTCATGAACAGGTGGCGCCGCAACCACTTGCTGAGAATCCATAGCGCGAAGATCGCCACGATCAGGATCAATCCATACTCGCCCAGCGAGGAGAGCTTGATCATCACCTCGCCGACGGCATCGTGGAAAACGTAGCCGAGCCCCACGCCGACGCCAACCCATAGCGCGGCGCCCATCATGTCGAATGCGACAAACGTCGCGTAATTCAGGCGGATGGCGCCGGCGAGCGCGGTGGCCACCGATGCAAATCCGGGCACGAACTTGGCGAATAGCATCGACGACGGGCCGAAACGCTGGAAGATCGACTCCGTCTGCCGAACGCAGGTGTCCTGCGACAGCGACACACGGCACAGCGTGCTCAGGATGCGCATGCCAAACCTGCGCCCCGCGGCGTACCAGCCGGTGTCGGCGATCAGAGCGCCCCCCACGCCAACCCCGACCAGTTCGTACACCGGGGCCCCGCCCGTGGCGGCGAGTGCGCCGGCGACGATCAGCGTCGGGTAAGCCGGCAAAGGCAAGCCCGCCTGCAACGCGAGCACGTTCAGGAAAACAAAGCCCACGCCGTACTGGTGAATGAGTGCCATCAACTGGTTCAAGGAAGCGCCCCGCAAGAATAAGTATCGGTTAGCACGTTGTTGGGGCGACCCATCGCAAGGTCAAGGCCAAAACCGATAACATCGGGCTATGAGCTCAGAGCGCTGCGCTCGAGCAACACGAAGCGCCGCGTGGTGCAAGAGTTTACGCCGGAGACCCATCTGGCTATAATTTCAGCGCACCGGGGACGTAGCTCAGCTGGGAGAGCGTCGCGTTCGCAATGCGAAGGTCGAGGGTTCGATCCCCTTCGTCTCCACCAAGATCCGCCCCGGTCTCCGCTGATATGGAGACCGCGCCTGCCAAGGCGGCCTTACTCATCGCGGGTCCGTTTCAAGTGCGCTGTGCATCGCCTTGCCGTCCGGCGGACCGTCCGGCGGCATCGATCGCCGGTTCGCTACAATCCAAGGTCATCGCAACCTATTGGCGGCAACCATGTTCGCGTTCTTCGAAACTCGCATCCGGCCCACCGCGTTGCCGAGGGGTTCGCCGCCATCCGGCTTGCTCGCGTTCTACTGGCACTTCGTCCGCCAGACGGGGCCGCTGTACACGACGATGTTCGTGACCGGCCTTGCCGTCGCCCTGATCGACACGCTGATCCCCGTGTTCATTGGCAAGCTGGTCACGTTGATGCAAGCGCCCGACCGCGCTGCTGCGTTCAGCGCCGCCACGCCGATGCTGCTGGGAATGGCGGCCATCGTGCTGTTCGGTCGGCCGCTCACGCTGTTTGCTGACAGTCTGGTGCGCAACAACGCGGTCGTACCGGGTGTGACCAGCCTGATCCGGTGGCAAAGTCATTGGCACGTCGTCAGACAGAGCTGGCCGTTTTTTCAGAACGATTTCGCCGGGCGCATTGCCAATCGCGTCATGCAGACCAGCAACGCGTTGCGCGAGTCCGTGGTGTCCAGCATTCGCGCGATTTGGTACATCATGATCTACGGCCTCAGCGCACTGGTGTTGATGGCCATCGCTGACTGGCGTTTGGCGATCCCGACGGTCCTATGGTTCGCCGGTTACGTGGTCTTTCTGCGCTACTTCGTGCCACGGATGCGGGACCTTGCCAAGACCAGTTCGGAGGCGCGCTCGCTGGTGATGGGTCGCGTCGTGGACAGCTATACGAACATACTTACCGTAAAGCTCTTCGCCCGGGCACGTGACGAAGACGCATACGTGCGCGATGTGGTCGACAGCCACACGGCGGCGATGGCCGCGCATATGCGGCTCATTACGCGATTCATGGCGGTACTGTCCACGATGAACGCGATGCTCCTGGTGAGCACCGCGGGCATCGGCATCACGCTGTGGGGACAGGGCCTGGTCAGCGCCGGTATCGTGGCGACCGCCCTGCCGTTGGCTTGGCAGATCGCCAACGTGGCGGGCTGGGTGAGCTGGGAGGTGACCGGCATCTTCGAGAACATTGGCGTGGTCCAGGAAGGCATGGAAACGATTGCCGTTCCGCACGGGCTGGTCGACCGCCCCGACGCGCGCGAACTCGAGGTGCCGCACGGCGAGATACGCTTCGAGCACCTTTCGTTCACCTACGGCCGAAGCGACGGCAAGCGTGTGCTCGACGACCTGAATCTGGTCATTCGTCCCGGCGAACGGGTCGGGCTCGTTGGCCGGTCCGGCGCGGGCAAGTCCACGCTCGTTAACTTGTTGCTGCGCTTTCATGAGACCGAGCAGGGTAGCATTCGCATTGACGGCCAGAACATCGGCTCGGTAACCCAGGAAAGTCTGCGCGCCGCCATCGGAATGGTCACGCAGGACACGTCGCTCCTGCATCGTTCCATCGCTGCCAACATCGCCTATGGTCGGCCGAGTGCAACGGCAGCCGAGATCGAGACCGCCGCGCGCAAGGCGCATGCGCATGACTTCATCGTTGATTTGCACGACTGGAAGCGGCGCACTGGATTCGACGCCCACGTGGGCGAGCGCGGCGTGAAGCTCTCCGGCGGACAGCGGCAGCGCATCGCGATCGCGCGCGTGATCCTCAAGGACGCCCCGATCCTGGTGCTCGACGAGGCCACCTCGGCACTGGACAGCGAGGTGGAGCTCGCGATCCAGGACCAATTGCTCGGGCTGATGGAAGGCAAGACGGTGATTGCCATTGCCCATCGACTTTCCACTATC
Organism: uncultured beta proteobacterium; assembly: GCA_963711235.1. GTDB lineage: Bacteria > Pseudomonadota > Gammaproteobacteria > Burkholderiales > Casimicrobiaceae > PALSA-1003. The sequence goes on from CAVQDI010000006.1 coordinate 59,523, forward strand.
GCGCGCATGGACCGCTTGATCGTGCTGGAGCAGGGCCGCATCGTCGAGGAGGGCACGCACGACGAGCTGCTCCGATTGAACGGAACCTATGCCATGCTGTGGAAACACCAGTCGGGCGGCTTCCTGCCGAAGGACACGCCGCTGGAAGACCCGCCGGTAATGGAGGAGGCCCCGCTGGACGAGATGCGCGCCGCCGAGCAGCCCGAACCCAATATTAACGACGAACCCATCCCGGCCAGGTCTTAACGACTGCGGACCGGCGGAACCGCCTGCGGCTCATAGCGCGATAAACAACATTCCGTGTGGATCCTGGAGTGCCTTCGGATCGCCCACGCTGGTGGCGATCGGGGTCTCGTGACCGGAGTTGAGATCCAACTGCATGATCTGTCCCTGGCCCGCGCTGTAGGCGGCACCCGTTACGTACGGACCGTTCAGCCTATAAATCGTCTGAAAGTCGTCCGCAAAGAGCATGTACGGAGTAGCCGCGGACGGGCCCGGCGGTGGAACAAAGCGCGTGTCGTCGACGAGCACCGTGGGACCGTCCTTGTCGTTGAACAGCGTAAGCGAAAGCACACTGACCTGTTGGTTGGGGCCAGGATTCTGAATGAAGACCAGTTTTCCGTCGGCCTGACTATCCACGACAAGTCTGCCCGTCGGATCGATCGCTTCGGAATCGGGGTCGGTGAGGCTCAGGGTAACCATCTGCATGAACGTCGGATTGGGCGAGCCCCCGACGGAGGGCGTGATGTCAAGTGCCTGGGCGTTTCCGGCGAGCACAGGGGCTACGTCAAAGGTTGTGCCGTTGGGATTCAGTGTCAGCGATACAACCGTCGGCGCGGCTCCCGGGGTGGAGGGATTCGAAGCGGTGACGTAAACAACGCCATTGATGAGTTGCATGTCGTCGTAGCCGCCGCCGTGAGCCGTAGGGATTGACCGTCGCCTGGTAGGTCGTCTGGGTGCCCGCACTCAAATCGATGATAGTCAATTCCGGGTTGCCGTCTTCGTTGGCCATGGCCCACAAGTGCGTGCTGTCAAAGACCAGCAGGCCATCGCAGTGGCCCGGCACGGTGTAGGTCTTGAGCAGATTGCCGCTCAGGTCGTACTGCACTACCGCGTTGGTGATACCGGGGACCGAGCCATCCTTGACCTCGCCCGCGTTTTGATACGCGACGAATACGCTGCTGCCCGCCTGTATGATCGAGTCGGGTCTCTGCGTTGTCATCGGTGCCTTGGCAAAGACCGAAATGCTGTAACCGTTGGCCAGTGCGACACCCAGAGGAATACCTGCCGGCCCGCCGTTGCTTCCTCCGCCGCCGCACGCCGAAAGGATCGTGACCATGGTCGACGCGATTACGAGCTTGGCGATAGCGAATTTATTCGTGCCCATAGCTGCCCCTGGAATGAGAATCGGAGTTTGCAGACGTCGGTGGCTGCGCTGGGTGAATTCCCAGCGTCAGCCGTCCGGCCAGAGAGCAGGTTAGTTTATTAGCGGTGACGCCCGCGTGACCGCAGCCTTGCAAATCCGCTGACGGCGATGACGCAGCACGATCCCGCTTTTGTCAGTGCGCAGCAACGGCGGCGGATTGGAACGGCAGCGCCGTCCCTGACGCTACGTACTGGGCGCGCTCCTTGGCGGCGCCTCTGAAGACAACTTCTCTGGAGGCCCGTCTTGCGCCGGCCCCGAAAAATCGGGGCACGAGCGCGGGAAGCGCGTAAATCGGCCTAACGGCGCGGCGCTGAACCCGCCGCAGCTCTTGCCCTTTCGCGCCGTGCCGAGCCGCTCGCCCCGATCTACAGACGGCGAAATCACACGCCATGCACGCGCAGCAACGGCTGTCCCATCCGAACGATGGCGCCTTGCCCAATGTTGCCGCAGGGCCTGAAATGGCCCGGCGTCAGGACGATGAGGGTCGAGCCATGCTGGAACCAGCCGAGCTCATCGCCCTTCCGCAAGACGGCGTCGCACGGGATCAGGTTCGGGCCAGAGTAATTCAGATGCAGGAGAACGTCGGCAAAATGCAGGCGGATGCTGGCCACGAGGATCGCCGCGACCGGCACCAGGGTGACCATGTCGCCGGTTGCGTCCAGCTCTGCCGGCAGCACCGCGCGCTCATTGCGGCAGAACAGCTTCTCGACGCGCTTGAGCGCGATCGGGTTGACGTTCCAGGTGTCCCCGGATATGTAGCTGACCTGCCTGATGCGGCAGTCGTGCGGGGCGTGGAAGCGGTGGTACATGCCCGAGGAGAGCCGCAGGGTGACGTAGCATCCATTGCGGTAAAGGCGGGCAAGCCCGGGGTCAGCTAGCAGCTCCAGCAGCGTGTAGGACTGACCCTTGGCCTGGATCAGCGTGTCGCGCTCGACCCGGCCGCATGCGCCGACAATCGCGTCGCACGGGCTCACAAGGACGGCAGGATCCGGGTCGATGGGCCGTGCGCCGTCCTTGAGTTCCCGGATAAAGCAATCGTGCATGCTGCGGAATTGGGTCTTCTTCGCCTCGCCGAGGTCCAAATCGGCAAAGAGCGTCCAGATCCTCATCGACGCCTCGCGCACGACCGGGTGCTCGATGCGGCTGAACCAGCCCATGAACTGAGTCAGCAGGCGGCGCGGCACGCGGTTGGTCAGCAGAAAATTGATGTCCTCCTGCTGAAAAAATTGCACGAGCGAAGAGCGGACCGTCATGGTTCTGTAACGCGGCTCGGGTAGACCTGCGGTCCGGGACCTTCATGGACGCGATCCTGGCTCTGTACGCGCTCGGTGCCGCCGCATCGGCAGCGTCGCTGTCGAAGTTGAGGCGTCGTCTCGTGCTCTCGAGCGCCAAGCACCCATCCTTGCCGGGGCACTCGCGTCTCGCGCGGCGACTCGCGTCGCTTGCGCCATTCTACGAATACAACGAAGCCGACTTCTTCCGCTCCGACGATGCGCCGGAAGAAATCGCCGCGCTTCGCCGCGCCGGATTCATGCGGCTTTCGGAGATCTATCGCCAGCGCTTCGCTGCCACAGCGGGCCTGACTGCGGAGGTCGAAGGCAGCATCTCCGACTTGCAATTCACTGCCGCCTACCGGGTGCCCTTCCAGTACCGGCGCCTGGTACGTCAATATCTCAACCCGGGCGCCTTCGTGCAGTCCTCCGATGGCGTCACGCTTACCGATCTCGACGGCAATCGCTTCTACGACCTCACCGGCTCGTACGGCGTGAACCTGTTCGGCTATGACTTCTACAAGGGATGCATCGAGCGCGGGAGTGCTCAGGTGCACGCCCTCGGTCCCGTGCTCGGCGCCTATCATCCGGTGGTCGCCTACAACGTCAGGCGTCTCAAGGAGATCTCCGGGCAGGACGAGGTATCTTTCCACATGTCGGGCACCGAGGCGGTTATGCAAGCGGTTCGGCTTGCGCGCTACCACACCGGGCGTTCCCACCTCGTGCGTTTCTGCGGCGCCTACCACGGCTGGTGGGGTGATGTGCAGCCCGGCGTCGGCAACCCTGTGCCCGCGCGCGAAACCTATACGCTCAAGGACATGGATGAGCGCTCGTTGCGAGTGCTGCGCAAGCGTCGCGACATCGCGTGCGTGCTGGTCAATCCTCTGCAGGCATTGCATCCGAACGCCAATGCGCCTGGTGATTCGGCGCTGGTCGATAGCTCCCGTCGCGCGCACTTCGATCGCCACGGCATACACCGAGTGGCTGAGGCAGCTGCGCGCGGTGTGCTCCGAGCGCGGGATCGTGTTGATCTTTGACGAGGTCTTCGTCGGCTTTCGTCTCGCAGTGGGCGGTGCGCAAGAGTTTTTCGGGGTCAGGGCCGACATGGTCACCTACGGCAAGACACTCGGCGGCGGCTTCCCCGTCGGCGCGGTCTGCGGCCGCGGGGAACTGATGAAGCGATTTCGCGACGATCGCCCTACGGACATCTGCTTCGCTCGCGGCACGTTCAACTCCCATCCCTACGTCATGGGGGCCATGCGCGAATTCCTGCAAGCCCTCGACACCCCTGAAATCGGAAGTCTGTACGCAAACCTCGACGCCATCTTGGAACGCGCGGGCGGCAGTCGCTCAACCAGCGGCTTGCGGACAACGGCTTGCCGGTGCGGGTGGCGAATATGTCCTCCATCTGGACGACCTATTACACACAGGCTTCTCGCTACAACTGGATGCTGCAGTATTACCTGCGTGCCGAAGGGCTTGCGTTGAGCTGGATCGGCACCGGCCGCCTTATCTTCAGCCTCAACTACGGCAGCGCCGATTTCGAGGCCGTCGCGGATCGCTTCGTAGCGGCGGCGCTGCGATGCAACGGGACGGGTGGTGGTGGGCCGACGCCTCGGTGACCAACGCAGCGATCCGGCGCCGTATTCTTGCGGGAGATGATCGCCTATCGCCTGCGCCACGTAGGCGATCATTTACCGCTGCGGCGATGGGCGAAACGGCCGCCAGCCTAGACGTGCTTCGTCCCTGACATCGGGTCGATAAACTCGCCGCGAAGCAGGTAGAAGGGCGCCTTGTGATAGAGCTTGATGTCGTGAAACGGATCAGTAAGGATCTTCGTCAGCCACACGAGACCGGTCTGAACGTCCTGGAGAAAGAACAGGTGCACGGTCCGGAACAGCAAACCGCCCGCACCGATGGCAATCCAGAGCATCGCCATGTTGCGCATGAACCCCGCCGGGTCAGCGTGCGCTTCGAACAGGCCGCCCAGTGTCGGATCGAGATATAGAGCCAGCGGCGAAAGCGCCCAGATTGTCAACAACACGTCTTGCGCTTGAGGTTATAGCCAACCTTGACCTCTTCTTTGTAATCGTGCGTTGCCTGGTTGACCGTGTCATAACTTTTGGGCTCGAAGACGAAATGTCCGAGCTGGCGGCTGATCATGGCGACCAGCCATCCAAGCAATGCCGCCACGACCGGATTGGAGAACAGGAGCATATAGCTGCAAAGAAAAGCCACGGCGCTTACGAGATGCAACGACTGGTTGATTCGGCTGTGATGGTAATAGCGATGATCGTCCCACCGTTGTTGTTGCAGTGTTCGCCACAAGCGACTCATAGAACCTCCTTACTGCACGGTTACAAGGTAGACCCGCCCGAGATTGCAGCGCGATTTGTTGACCTATTTATGACAATGGGCTCAAGACTCGCAAATAGATCCAGCATGTCGGAGGCATCGGCTTGCGCCAGCGAGGCCACGGCGGCAACAGTCGCCTCGCCCAGAACAGGCAACGCGGCCCCGGTGCCGACGTCCACCCGGTCATGCGCTAGCGCGGCACCCTGGCACCGATCGATGGCCGCCGAGCTCGCGCCGCTCATAGCAAAGTATGGGTATGCCGCGACCTTTGTCGGCACGCTGCTCGAGGGTGAGACCTTTCTTGTTCTCTCGGGGCTGGCGGCGCACCGTGGTTACCTGAGCACGTCCCTGCTGGTTGCCGTCGCCGCGGCAGGTGCATTCCTCACCGACAATCTCTTCTTCGCCATGGGCCGGCTGCTCGGTCCGGCGCTGCTGAAGCAATTTCCAGGCCTCGCGCCGTCCGTTGGCCGCGCTCACGCGCTCGTCGAACGGCTGCCCAATACCGCCGTGATCAGCGTTCGCTTTCTGTACGGCATGCGCTCGGTCGGCCCGGCGGTCATCGGCTCCGGCAGCATGCCGTGGCTTCGATTCGTCCTACTCGACGCGGTCGCGGCTTCCTGTGGAGCGCCTGCTGGATTGGTGCCGGGTATGTGCTTGGCGAGGCGGCGGAGCAGCTGCTGCGTGCGTTCACTCCAATCGGAGGTTGGCTATTAGTCGGCGCCGTGGCCGGCACCGGGCTCCTCACCGGGATCCTGTACCTTCGCCGCCGCAGCGCCAAAGCAGGGTCCGCGTCGAGGGACGCCTGATTACCGCACGCCGGCAAGGTCCCGGATCCGCTCTGTCTGGCCCGAGGCTGGGGCGCACCTTGACACAACGTGGCGAACTGCTAAGCTAGTCATTGGTTAACCAATTTGAGCGGCCCGTGCCCAAGCCTTCCGCAGTCATCGCCCAGCTCAGTCCCATCCAGCTGGACAAACCGGCGGACCTGATCATGCGCCAGATCAGGAATCTGCTCGCCAACGGCGCGCTCAAGGCGGGCGATCGCCTTCCACCGGAACGCGAGCTCGCGTCGCAATTCGGCGTCGGGCGCGGGCATGTTCGCGAGGCCCTGCGCAAGCTGGAGTTCTACGGTGTTCTGCAGACGTTTCCGCAAAGCGGGACGATCGTGGCGAGCCTGGGCGCCGGCGCGCTGGAACGACTGATTTCCAATCTGCTCGATCTCGATCGCGACGATATCAAGGCGCTTACCGAAACGCGCGGCATCCTCGAGATGCATTCGGCGCAGCTTGCTGCGCAAAGGGCGTCGAAGGCGGCCATTGCCGATATCAAGGCCGCGCTCGAGGCCTTCCGCGTCGAGGTTGAGGCGGGACGCCCCGCCGTGGAGGAGGACCTGTTGTTTCATCTGGCGATCGCCAAGGCGACGCAGAACCCGGTTATGACTTCACTCATCGGCCTGATGACGCCGGATATCATCCGGCTGCACAAGGTTTCGCGGGTATGCGAGGCAGGGCGTGCGCAAATGGCGCTGCACGAGCACGTCAAGATATTTCGGGCCATAGCGGCGCACGACGCCAAAGCGGCAACTCGGGCAATGTCGGAACATGTGCGCCTGATCAAGCAGCAGTTCGACGTGGCTTCACTGCAAATGATCGCATCGCAGAGGCAGCAGGCGCGCGCTTGATGGCTCGAGCATTTGCGCTGGGCGGACCCGATCAGGCCCCTCCGAAGAGAGGACTGACGGGCGGTCTGTGCCGGCTGGTACCCAAAAGGGTTCGCAATTCGACGCGGCAAGGAGGAGAGGAAATGAGGAACTATCTGAAGCATTTTGGAAGGGCAATACTGGTCGTCGTTTCGGCACTGCTTGCTCGTTTACCCGGCTGGCGCAGAGAGCACGCTTGACAAGATTCTGAGCGCGAAAAAGCTCCGCGTCGCCATCGATGTGGCCAATCCTCCGTTTGGGGTGCTCGACAAGAGCGGCCAGCCCGACGGGTCGGACGTCGCGGTAGCCCGTCAGCTTGCCAAGGATCTGGGCGCCGAGATCGAGTTCGTGCAAGTGCCATCGACCGGCCGCATACCGGCACTATTGGCAGGTCGCGCCGACGTCACCATCGCCTCGATTTCAGTCACCACCGATCGCGCCAAGGCGGTGATGTATTGCAATCCGAACGGTGCGCTCTCGATTACCATCTTTGGCCCGCAGAGCGTCCACATCAAGACCCCGGCGGACCTGGTCGGCAAGCGGGTGGGCATCACGCGGGCCACCCTGGAGGAGGCGACGGTACCCAAGATGGCGCCCGAGGGCACCAAGATCGTGTGGTTCGACGACCTCGCCTCGACCGTTCAGGCTTTGCTTTCGGGTCAGGTCGACGCCGCCGCCATGACCGCATTTGCCGAGAAGACGGTGTCCGACGCAAACGCCGGCAAGCATCTCGAAAACAAGCTGCTGGTGACGACCGCATTTTATGGTCCCATCGTGCGCCCGGGCGACTTCGAATTGCGGCAGTGGATCAACACCTGGATATTCATCAATACGCAGAACGGGACGCTCGCCGCGATTTACAAGAAATACACCGGGGTCGACTTGCCGCCGCTGCCGACGTTCTAGGCTCTCTAATCGCAGCGTCGCACCCATTTGCGGGCGGCGTACGGGACCTGTCGATGCCGTGCCGCCGCACGGCGAAGAGGACTACGGGAGCGGCGTGCACTACGTCTTTCACTTCAACGTAGTGTGGGACCATTGGCGCGACCTCGCCGAGGGGGCCTGGCTCACCATCCAGCTTTCGTCGCTGGCGATGGTCATCGGGCTCGCCCTGGCGACCGTCTGCGCCTATGCGAAGGCAGCCGGGCCGAGTGCGGTGCGCTGGACAGTCGCCGCCTATGTCGAGGTGATAAGAAACACACCGTTCCTGGTGCAGATCTTCATCATCTACTTCTCCCTGCCGGCGCTGGGCATTTCGGTGGGAGCGAACGAAGCGGCGCTGGCGGCGATGGTCGTCAATTTCGGCGCCTACGGCACGGAGATCCTGCGCGCCGGCATCGAGTCCGTGTCTCACGGTCAGATCGACGCCGCCAGGGCGCTTGGGCTTACGCGCTTGCAGACTTTCCGCTACGTCGTGCTTTTCCCGGCGCTGAAGACCGTTTTTCCCGCGCTGGCAAGCCAATTCATCCTGCTGATGCTCGCTTCAAGCGTCGTGTCTGCGGTCTCCGCGGTCGAGCTCACCGCCGTTACCAATTCGCTGCAATCGACCACCTTCCGTCCCTTCGAATTCTATTTCGTCGCGACCGGACTGTATCTGGCCATGGCGCTGGGCTTTCGGGCGGTCCTGGGAGGAATCTACTGGAGCGTCTTCATGCACGGGCAACGGTCCTAAAGGCGCCGGGCGTGAACCGCAGCTTCGGAATACCCGAATTCATCTACCTCCTTGCAGCCCTGCGCTGGACCCTGCTGCTGTCGCTGGTCGCCTTCCTCGGCGGGGGCGTGGTCGGATTCGTGATTGCAATCCTGCGCACCACGCACTCCCGCGTTCTGCGCTTGCTCGACCGCGGGTTATATCCAGCTGTTCCAGGGTACGCCGGTCCTCATGCAGCTGTTTCTGTTCTACTACGGGCTCGCCGTTCTCTACGACATGCAGGTCGACGCGTGGCCCGCGGTGGCGCTCGCCTTTACGCTCTACGCCGGGGCGTTCCTGGGCGAGATTTGGCGCGGATCGATCCAGGCGATTCCGCGCACCCAGTGGGAGGCGTCGGCCTGCCTTTCCCTGGGCTACATCGAGCAGCTCCGATTCGTGATCCTGCCCCAGGCGATGCGCATCTCCATCCCGCCGACCGTGGGCTTTCTGGTGCAGCTAGTCAAAGGCACATCGATTGCCGCCATCATTGGCTTCGTCGAGCTGACCCGTGCCGGGCAGCTCATCGTCAACGTGACGTTTCAACCCATGGTCGTCTATCCGGTCGTGGCCACGTTGTATTTCGCGGTGTGCTGGCCGCTTTCGCTGCTCAGCCGATCTCTTGAAAGGCGCATCGATGCCGATCTTGGCATTAAGCGGCATCTGTAAGCGCTTCGGCACGCACGTCGCGCTCGATGACGTGTCGCTCACGATCGAAAGCGGCGAGGTCGTGGCCATCATCGGCCGCAGCGGCTCGGGCAAGACCACGCTGCTGCGCTGCATTAACGGCCTGGAGGTGCCCGACAGCGGCGAGATCCTCTTCGACGGGCGTCCGGTACAGCGCTCTCGCGCCGCCCTGCGCGCACTCCGGCGCGAGATCGGTATCGTGTTCCAGAGCTTCAACCTGTTTCCTCATCTTACGGTCGAGCGCAACATCACGCTCGCGCCCATGGTGGCGAAAGGCGTGTCTCTGGCGGAGGCCCGCGAGCGGGCACGCGAGGTGCTGCGGCAGGTCGGCCTGGAGGATAAGATCGGCGCCGTACCGCTTCGCCTCTCCGGCGGGCAGCAGCAGCGTGTCGCCATCGCGCGATCGCTTGCCATGCAGCCGCGCCTGATGCTGTTCGACGAGATTACCTCGGCGCTCGATCCGGAGCTGGTCGGCGAGGTGATCAACGTGCTGGAAAAGCTCGCCACGGAGGGAATGACGATGATTCTCGTGACGCACGAGATGGGATTTGCCCGGGCGGCAGCCGATACGATCGTTTTCATGCACCAGGGCCGAATCTGGGAGAAGGGCCCTCCGTCGCGGCTGTTCACCGCGCCGGCGACAGCCGAGCTGGCAAGCTTCATCGACGCGATCCTGCCGGTGGGCCGTGTCGTTGCGGACGCCATCGGCTAACCCGGCCGCGGAGCCTGATCTCCGGCGCCAAACCCGATCCCCGGCGGCACGGCGTCGCTTCGACCGCAGATTCGAACCCGGGCCCCAAGACTGGTCGATCAACCTCTAGGAGAAAGTCGCGTGGCATCTTCCAAGCCGTTCGCGGGGGTTTTCCCGATTGCGCCGACACCGTTTACCGCGTCGGGCGAACTGGACATCGAAGGGCAGCGTCGGGTCCTCGATTGCATGGTCGCTCAGGGAGTCGACGGCATTTGTATCCTGGCCAACTATTCGGAACAGTTCCTGCTTTCGGACGACGAGCGCGACACGTTGCTCGATGTGTGTCTTGCGCACGTGAACGGCCGCGTCCCGGTCATCGTCACCTGTAGCCATTTCAGCACCCGCATTGCCGTTGACCGGGCGCGGAAGGCGGCCGCGACCGGTGCCGCCATGCTCATGCTGATGCCGCCTTACCACGGCGCCGGGCTGCGCGCGGACGAAGCCATGATGCTGCAGCACTTCGCACGCGTGGCTGAAGCCGCCCCCATTCCCATCATGGTTCAGGATGCGCCTTTGAGCGGCGTGACCCTGTCGGTGCCGTTTCTGGTGCGGCTCGCGTGTGAGGTGCCGGTCATCCGCTATTTCAAGATCGAGATGCCGGGGACTGCCGCCAAATTGCGCAGCCTGATCGATGCCGGAGGCGATGCGATCGAGGGCCCGTTCGACGGTGAAGAGGCCATCACCCTGATGGCGGATCTGGATGCCGGTGCAACCGGCACCATGCCGAGCGCCCTCCTGCCGGATCTCATCAAGAAGGTGTTCGTCCTGCACCGCGCGGGGCGGCGGCAGGAGGCGGCGGCGACGTACGCGTTGCTTCTGCCCCTGATAAATTACGAAAACCGCCAATGCGGACTGCGCGCGACCAAGACCGTCATGGCCGCCGGGGGTGTCATCAAGAGCGATGCGGTGCGCCATCCACTCGAGCCCCTTCACCCGGCGACGCGGGCGGGGCTTCTTGAACTCGCCAGGGAGGCCAACCCCCTCGCACTGCGCTGGGGTAGGTAACGGCGTCGCGGGTCGATGGCTCGCGTTCAGACGAGATCGAGCTCCCGCACCCGAGCACCCGGGAGCACGTTGTCGAGCTGCTTGGTGCCCCGGACCGAGATCAGGGGCCTATTTCTGTGAGCCGGATACCGGCGGCAGCGCGATGCCTGCGTCCGCCGCTGGCTGCGCACCGGTGATGGTGTCACCGGCCAGCGCGGTTGCTGGCAAACGTTCCCACGGGGACAGACTCCTGATCGCGTTGCGCCGAAACGCCTGGTACAGCCGCAGTGCGGTCTTGGTTGTCATCCCGGGGACGGTTTGCAGGGCGGCGTTCGCCAACGCGGCAGAAAGCTGTGGGTCGAACTGCTCGAAAACGGACTCGATGTTGATTCGCACGGTAGTCTACCTCGACGTTAGGATTAGCCAGGCGCACTTGGAATTAATTATCGCTCTTTCATATGCTCTCCGCGTGACGGAATAGCGACCACTGATCAGCTGAAAACGCTCACGCCTCTGCCCTTCGGGTTTTGGCGCCTTCGCATCCCTGCGCTCGCGTTGAATCCGGGCAAGATCCGCCTGAGGGCCTCCCCCGCGATGAGTTGGAGTTGAAACTTGCTTAAGGGTTTCCGCGGCGCGAAGCGCGATCCCCAACACAGCCCGACGCAACCTGCCGGCCTTGCCAAACCAAGAGGGCAGATAGGCGGGCATTCGCCGCCCGCGGTCGGCTGAGCTACAGACCGCCAGCCCAGACCCATTTGCCAGAGGAGCAACCGTACTGTTGTTCCCGCGCAACATGTCAGCAAATTGTCAGGTATATTGCATTTTGTCAGCCAAAAGACAGGGTCCTCGCGTACGATCAACGGCAGCCAAGAATGGGCGCCGGACGACAGCCGAGCATCGGCGGTTCTCCCGATTGGCCAGTGTCAAAAACAAATGCGACTAGGAGGAACTCCATGAAGCTGAGGATACTGCTGGCCTTTGCGGCCGCGGCAATGTTCGTCTTTTCTGCCACAGCCTGGGCCGACGCAGAGAGCGATCTCAAAGCGAAGGTCGATGCGCTGCAGAAGCAACTGGACGAACTCAAGGCGCAACTGAACCAGATCACGACCAGCGTGCAGCAGACGAAGCAGGCGCAGGAAGCGCAGGAAAAGAAAAATGAGAATTTCTTGACGCATGCAGCCAGGCAGCGGCCTTACCTTTGTCGTGCCAGGCGGCGGCACGGTGGGCCTTTATGGCAACCTCGACGTTTCGTTCGACTATGCGACGAAGGGGCTGGCGAGCAGCTACTCTCAGGGTGGTTCGCCCTATGGCAATATGGGCTGGGAGCCTGACATCGCAACCAACCTGTCCTACCTCGGTATCCGGGGGAACCATCCAATCAAGGACGAGAACTTCAATTTCGTCTGGCAGCTGGAGGCGGGGATCGACATTTCCGCGACTCCAGGAACCAAGGTTTCAACGTCGAACAACAGCGATGCCGTCAATGGTGCACTGTTTTCCCGCAACAGCTTTATCGGCTTGGCGGGGAAGGATTGGGGCGCGGTCAAGATCGGCAAGTCGGAAACGCCCTACAAGACATCGACCGATCGCCTGAATCCGTTTTCAGGGATGGAGGGCGATTACCGGACCATTCTCGGTAATACCGGTGGCGATAACCGGGTCGAATTTGGTTTGCGTGCGGCGCATGCGATCTGGTACGAATCGGCAAACTGGAGTGGTGTCTCGTTCAAGGCGATGTACGGGCCAGGTCAGAATCGCGACGACACCAGCAGCATCGTTCCCTCCGGAGAGCCGGACTGCTCGGGCGGCAACATCGCCGGTAGTGGTGCGCTACCCCCGACGTGCAACGACGGTTCCTTTGGAACTCTATACAGCGTCAGCCTCTCCTTTCTGCAGGGCCCGCTTTATTTGACGACGGCCTATGAGATGCATAAAAACGTCAATCGCACCAGCGATACGATCGGACTGCCGACGACACCGCCTCAGGACACGACGGGCGATCCCAACGACATAGGCGACGAGAGCGCGTACAAGATTGGCGGGCAATACACCTTCGCGACCAAGACCACGCTTGAATCTCCTTTGGGAAAGGACGAAGCGAAACATTCCGTCGTATCTTGAGTACCAGAACGAGCGCACGCGTAACAACGCCACCTGGCTGGCACTGACCCAAAAGCTGACCGAAAAGGACAGCGTCAGCTTCGGCTGGGCACACGCAGGCTCGACACCGGGCGACCCGGGTCAGCACAACACTCCCGGCGGCGCCAATCCGGACAACTCCTCCAACATGTATGCACTCAACTGGCGGCACAACCTGGACAGGAACACCCAGTTTTATGCCGACTGGGCACTGCAGGAAAACCATACCGCCGCCCACTATGACCTCGGCGCGGGGGGTCACGGCGTCACCACCGATTGCCACGATTCGACCCCAGAGGCCGCCTTCGATCCGACGGCCAACGGCGGTGCCGGTGGCGTAACCAACGCCGGTCCGCATTGCTATGCGGGTGGCAGACTCCAAGCGTTTTCGGTCGGGTTCAAGTACTCGTTCTAGGGCTTTTCTCCACCGACAGGCTGTTAGCTCCGGGCAGCGTCTCCCAAGACGCCGCCCGGGGGTGTTTCCTGGGCAAGCATTGAAGGATCGGAAAGCCGTGCTCGTTCCCGGAGCCAAGGAGCATGTCCCCCCAGATTTTGCCTCCGTGGCCAAGGGCCAATATAGTGTCTCGACGACGGGCGTAGTGGCCGTCACGCCACCCGCGTTTATAGCCGTGAAGCCGTCGATCGGGGCCTATGGGCGCTAGACAACCGGGCGACCGCCCGCAGACGGGATTCGCGCGGGTACGAGTTCCCGTGCGAGCCGGCGCGATAATCGGGCATCTCCAAGCCTTCCGCCGCCTGGCTTAGCGCCAAGTGCCCCGCGCTAGTCTTCCGTTCCTTGCGGCGGCAAAAATTCGGGACAATCCGTAGATGGACCGCGGCGCGCGCGTGCGCCGACCACCGCAAGCCAGTACCCCACCTCTGCCTGTCACAGGGCGGTTGAGCTCTTGCGCTCCCGGGCCGAACTGGCAACACTGAATGCTGCGATCAATGGGATGACCACTCCGGGCTGATGCTCGTACGCGTGGCGAGCCGTCGCCGCACGGTTAGCGAGGCTCTCTTGCGGATCACGGTTACCCGGCCCGAGATAGGAGCTCACAATGCGCATTCTCGTCGTTGAGGACGATTCGCTGCTTGCGCAGGGTCTGACCCGCATCCTCAGCCGCGCTGGCCATGCCGTCGATCAGGCCGAGAACGGACTCCAGGCCGACAAGGCGCTGCGCACCGCGCCCTATGAATTGGTCGTGCTCGACATCGGCCTGCCGGACATCGACGGCTTCGAGGTGTTGCGCCGCCTTCGTCGCCGCCACGCCGCCACCAACGTGCTGGTGCTGACGGCGCGTGACGCCGTCGAGGATCGCGTGCACGGCCTCGATCTGGGGGCCGACGATTACCTCACCAAGCCATTCTCGGTGACCGAGTTCGAGGCCCGCGTGCGCGCCCTCCTGCGCAGAACCTCGCTCCCCGCGGGCGCCGTTTCCATGGGCGGACTGTAGCGTTGACGTCGAGGCCAAGCGCGTCCGGGTTAACGGCACAGCGATCGACTTGACGGTCCGGGAATGGGCGCTGCTCGAGCTCTTCATGGCGCGACCCGGCCGCGTGCTTAGCAAAGAACAGATCGCCCAGCAGCTCGCCGACTACGACGCCCAATTGACGCCCAACGCGATCGAAGTCTACGTTTCGCGGCTGCGTGCAAAAATCGAGGCCGCCGGCGTGCGGATTCGCACCGTGCGCGGTTTTGGTTACCTCTGGGAAACAACGGATGATTAGCCGGGTGCGGGCGCCGGGCAGCATTCGCCGACGGCTGCTGCTGTTTCTCATCCCCTCCTTGCTGTTGCTGATCGTCGGCGCGGCAGCGCTGGCCTATTACGTCGGTTTACGCGTGGCGACATCTGCGTACGACCGTTCGCTGCTCGACCCGGCACTCGACATGGCGGCCAACGTCAGAATAGAGCCCACTGGGCCGCGCTTGGCCATGCTCGATCAGGCGCAGGAGGCGCTGCTCTACGATAACGAGGACACGCTGGTGTTCCAGATTCGCGCCCCCGGTGGCGCGCTCGTCGCCGGGGACGAAGGCCTGCCGCCGCCGCCGAATATGGAGCTCGGCGCGCGTGCTTTCTTCGACACCCGCTACCACGGCGAGCCCGTGCGCGTTGCCGCCGTCCGCTCCGACTCGGGTCTGTACGTGCAAGTAGCCGAAACCTTGCACAAGCGCAATCGTCTGATCGGTGAGATCCTAGCCGCCGGGTTGCTGCCGGTGTTGCTGATCGCGCTCGCGACACTGGTACTCGCCTGGACCGGCGTTGCGCGAGGTATCGCGCCGTTGGCGTGGATCAGGACCCAACTCCTCGGACGAACGCCTGCCGATCTTCACCCTCTCGACGAAAAGGCCATACCCGAAGAGATTGCGCCCGCCATCGAGGCGCTGAACCGGTTGCTGGCACAGGTGCGCGCTTCGAACGAAATGCAACAGCGCTTTCTGGCCAATGCGGCCCACCAGCTGCGCACGCCTCTGGCCGGATTGCAGATGCATCTCGAATTGCTGTTGCGCCGCGATCTCGATCCGGAAGTGCGTGAAGCGATCGCCGGAATGCACGTCGCAACCGTGCGCGCGAGCCACCTCGCCAATCAGCTGCTCGCCCTGGCCAAGGCGGAAGCGAGCGCCGATGCCTTTGGCCGACTGGCGACGGTCGATCTATACGCCGTGGCGGACCGGGCGGTCCATGAATGGATCCAACGGGCGATCGCACGCGATATCGACCTGGGCTTCGTGCTCGAGCACACGCCCATTACCGGCAATCCCGTGCAGCTCGGCGAGTTGCTCGACAACCTGCTCGACAACGCGCTGCGCTACACGCCCAGCGGCGGCTCGGTCACCGTGCGCTGCGGGTCGGAGCTGGGTCAGCCCTACCTAAGCGTCGAGGACAACGGACCCGGAATTCCGGAATCAGCGCACGGTAGGGTGTTCGAAAGGTTCTATCGCGTTAACGACACGCCCGGCGACGGTGCCGGCCTCGGACTTGCCATCGTGAAGGAGGTGGTGCAAAGACATCTCGGCGCCTTGCGCATCGAATCGCCCGCTGAGCGGGGCACGCGCATCGTGATCCGCTTTCCTCCCGCGTCGCCGGAACCGGCATCACAGGCCGCTTGAGGCGGCCATGCGGCGGCGCTCACGCCGCTTGGGTCAGCGCCCCACTCTGGTAATCCCGGATTGCCTGCTCGATCTCCTCGCGCGTGTTCATGACGAATGGACCGTACTGCACGATCGGTTCGAGCAACGGCCGACCGGCAAGCAGAATAACCCGGCCGCCTTCGGGACCACCGGTGAGCTCGACGCCGTCGCCGTCGGACAGCACGCCCGCGTGATGCGTTTGGAGCGGGCGCCGTGAGCCCGCGGGGCCGATCTCCACGCTGCCTTCGAATGGGTACACGAAGGCGTGGTAGCCCGCATGGATTGGCTGCGTGAACGTCGCGCCGGCAGGCAGTTCGATGTCGAGGTAAAGCGGGTCGGTGGCCAGGCCCTGGATGGGACCGAGCAGTCGCAGCGCCGCCTTGGGTCAGGGTGCCGGCAATCGCCTTGACGCGCCCGCCGCCGGGCAGGTCGACGACCGGGATCTCGTCAGCCTGGATGTCGCGATACGCGGCCGGCTTCATCTTCTCCTTTGCCGGCAGGTTGATCCAGAGCTGAAAGCCGCGCATGCGGCCTCGTTCCTGCTGCGGCATCTCGGAGTGGACGATGCCGCGGCCCGCGGTCATCCATTGCACGCCGCCGCTCTTGAGTTCGCCCGTATGCCCCAGGTGATCCTCGTGCCGCATGTGGCCATCGAGCATGTAGGTCACCGTTTCGAAACCGCGGTGGGGGTGTGCCGGGAAGCCCGCAATATAGTCGTCGGCATTCTCGGTCGAAAAATGGTCGAGCATCAGGAACGGGTCGAGCCGGGACCAAGCGGATTGTCCCAGGCTGCGGCGGAGCTTCACGCCCGCTCCGTCCGAGGTGGGGATCGCTTCGATGGCTCGTTGCAGGGTGCGAGTGGTCATGGTCGCTCCTATATACGGCCCACGCCGCGGCCTTTCAAGAGCGCGTCCTGCGACCATGCCCGGCGATGGCTTCGGCAGCACCGGCACGGCGAGGGGCTTCCCGAGCCCGCCACGAGGCGGCTCGCGTAGCCCTGCGTCTACGACGCCTTCGCGGCGGCGTAGAGGCGACTCGAGCGCGGCACACCGGCCAGGAGGTACTCCATCTGGTCGGCCAGGATGCGCCGGTTGCGCAGGATGAAATGCTCGTGCCGGTTGGGCACGTAGGGGACGTACAACAGCGGCATGCCCGCAATCTCCGGCGAGCGATTGGCCTTCTTCGTATTGCAGCGTCGGCACGCCGTGACCGAGTTGGTCCACACATCACGTCCGCCGCGCGAGACGGGAATGACGTGGTCGCGCGACAGGTCGCGCAACAGAAAACGCTGGCCGCAGTATGCGCACAGCTGACGGTCGCGCGCGAACAGCAGCGCATTGGTCAGGCCCGGCGTATGGAAGTGTCCACCCGGAATGCTGCCCTTGATGGCCAGAATCGACTTGGTCGCAATGCGCGAGCGCGTTCCGTTGCGCTGCCAGCCGCCGCGGAATTCGCGCACCACGTCGCCCACCGACCATGCGACGAGTTGCTTGGCGTGGTAGGTAATCGCGTCCTCGAGCGCGACCCACGCCTGCGGCAATCCGGACATGTCGACGGTCAATACCAGCGGTTCCACAACCCTCGTCTCCTTGCCTGCCATCAACTGCTGCGGCCGGCGCCGATCATCCTTTCACGCAAAGCACCTGCTTCAAGCTGTGCACAACCTCGACCAGATCGCGCTGCGCCGACAGTACCGCATCGACGTCTTTGTACGCCGCCGGCAACTCGTCGATGATCCCCGCGTCCTTGCGGCACTCGACGCCCGCCGTCTGCTCGGCGAGGTCGGCACGCGTGAACCTGCGCTTAGCCTCGCTGCGCGACATCTTGCGCCCGGCGCCGTGACTGCACGAGTGGTACGCCGCGGGGTTGCCCTTGCCGCGCACGATGAACGATTTCGTGCCCATGCTACCGGGGATGATGCCAAGCTGTCCAGAGCGCGCCGATACGGCGCCCTTGCGGGTGACCCACAGCGTCGTGCCGAAGTGCTCTTCCAGGCTGGCGTAGTTGTGATGACAGTTCACGGCCGCATCGCGGACGACCCACTCGCAACGGAAGAACCGTTGCAGCGCGCGCACGACAAGGTCGAGCATGAGGTCGCGATTGAGCGCCGCATAATCCTGCGCCCAATTCAGGCCCTCGACATATTCGTCGAATTCCACCGTCCCGGCGGAGAGCCACGCGAGGTCGCGGTCGGGCAGATGGCGTCGTTCGCGCTCCGCGATCCGCCGCGCGGTCGCAATGGCAACCTCACCGATCGTGTTGCCGACGTTGCGACTGCCCGAATGCAGCATGGCCCAGACCGAGTTCTCTTCATCGAGGCTGAGTTCGATGAAATGATTGCCGCCACCGAGCGTGCCGAGTTGGCACCAGACGCGCGCCGGGTCGTACTTGCCTACGCGATGCATGATGCGCAGAGCGGCATAACGCTGCGCCAGGCCGGCGATGCGGCGTTGGAACCGATCACCGGTGCTTGTGGCACCGTCCGGCCGCAGGGGTTGGCGGTGAGCATTGAATCCGACGGGGACATCGCGCTCGATTTGCGCGCGTAGCTTCGCGAGCGAATCGGGAAGGTCCGACGCCTTGAGCGTGGTGCGCACCGCGACCATGCCGCAGCCGATATCGACGCCGACCGCGGCGGGAATGATTGCAGCTCGGGTGGGAATCACCGCGCCGACGGCAGCACCCTTGCCGACATGCACGTCGGGCATGATCGCAACGGGGCCGCCGAGAATGGGCAACGAGGCAATATTGCGGATCTGCTGATACGCCGCTTCCTCGACCGGGACGCCCTGCGTCCACATGCGCACGTTATCCATACCGTCTTGTGCGGCCGCATCGATTCGCAGCCCCTGGCCGGAAAGGGTTTGCCGAGACGATGCCGCCTCAGGCGACAACAATAGCCTCAAGTATCGGGTTTCGCCACGGGCCCGGCGGGTCGCCCCGCCGGGCATCCGCGACTTCTGACCGCGCCTTACGGCGCGGAGGCGATCCCGCAATCCCGGTTAGGAGGGCCGCGCACAGTCCTCGCAATCGCCGCATCCTCTTGCCCTCGCAGGAAGAGCATGTCGATCCGGCCCTACTGTCCCACAGTGTCGTGACACGCCCGCGTCAGGTGCTCGCTCGGTGCGCCCTGGCCGCGCGGGGCCGTGGGTGGGCCGATGGACCGCGGTCATAGCGATGGCACGGTGTCGTACACCGAATCATTCGCCGGGCGGCGCAGCTTCGGCTTGCGCGCGTCCTGGAATTCGCTGGCGATATCGAGCGTCTCGCGCAAGCCGATATCGGCGCCGTGCCTGGCGACGAACCGCTTTGCCGCCGTCCGCCCTTCGTCGTGCAGGCGTTGCAGCCACGCGCGGGAGCGTTCGAGCGAGGACCCTTGCTGCAGCAATTCCCGCTGCGGCGGCCCGATGCGGTGCAGGCGCAAATCGAGGACGCTCGCCGGGCCCTCGCCCCGCGCGGCGACCGCGCGCATTGCCGCGATCGCCTGCATCTCGGCGACCAGGGAGGAATTGGACACGATCTCGCCGATGCGTTGCCGGATCGCCGGCGTATCGGTGGGAACGTCGTCGCTGCTGTCCGGTACGAGCTGCACGACGATCAAATCGCGCGCAACGCCGCCGTGAATCATCGGCCACAACGTCGGATTGCCGCAATAGCCCCCATCCCAATACGGCTCACCATCGATCTCGACCGCCTGGAACAGCTGCGGCAGGCACGCCGACGCGAGCAGCACGTCAACCGTCATCGCCTCGTTGGAAATGACGCGCGGCAAACCCGTCTTGACGTTGGTCACCGTGACGAACAACTCCGGCGCCCGCTTGCTGCGGATCGCGTCGATATCGACGTGCGCGGCGATGGCATCACGCAACGGGTTGATGCCCAGCGGATTGGTGTTATAGGGCGAAAGCGCGCCGGTCGACAGCAGCCAGGCGCCCAGGGTATCGCGCCAGGTGCGCTCCATGGGGCCCCATACCTCGCGCCCAAGGTCAGCGACCGCAGGCCGCGCAATCCGCAGCCAGAACGAACGCAGTGCTTCGCGCGCCCGCGCCGGGGTTCCCTTCGCCAGGGCGCTGGCCACGATCGCGGCGTTAATTGCGCCCGCGCTCGTGCCGGAGAGCTGCGCAACATGGAGGCTGCGACTGGCGAGCAGCACATCGAGCACGCCCCAGGTGAAAGCACCCCAAGAGCCGCCCCCCTGTAGCGCAAGGCCGATCGGCCGGCGTGCGGGCAGGGGGCGGGGCGGGGGTTGAACAATTGCCGTGGTCATAGATATACGGCCGACTTCGGGGGTAACCCGAAGTCGACGGCCATGATTGAGAGTGAGTGACCGCTAACTTATTTCGGCCGAGGCGCTGAAGGCGCCGTCAGAGCCACGCTCCAAAGCTCTGAACTGTCAAGGAAATTAAGTTATCAAACAGTACCTAATTTGCTCACAATATATACAAGAATATCGCACTGCACAATACCACCATAGGGGCAAATCGCGCACAAAGCCAATTGTTTAATCCTATAGTTAACATCGTTTTTGGTGATGGAACCTTATCATCATGGTGCATTGCACTAATCCATTTATTTGCTCGGTAGGACGGTTGAGCGATCGACATTTTGCCACTGAATTAGCCCTCAGACGTGGCTAGACCATCCAATCGGGGCAACTTTGGCTATTTTCTAGCTTTGCAACGAGGACGGCGTGAGGGGCATTTTCGCCGCTGCAGTCGGTGCCTGGGCCGCCGCTCTCCAGCAGTCGCAATGGCTTCCAATAGGGGACTCTAGCGGTCCACACTGCATACTGCGGCCAGGTCGCATAGGTCCGCGTTGGCGCAAGGACTCCGGGGGCATTGCAGTGGAATCCGATCTCGTTTGGCAATCACTTACCGAGCTCTCCGGCTTGCTCGCGCGCGGCGCGGTTTCGTCGCGCGAGATCGTTGCGGCCTATCTGGACCGCATTGGCCGGCTCGACCTTCGCCTGCACGCCTTCGTCGACGTCTATCGCGATAACGCGCTCGCACTGGCGCAGAACGCCGATCGCGAGCGCCAAGCCGGTACGGCGCGCGGTCCTCTGCATGGGCTTCCCATTGCCCTCAAAGACCTGCTGCATCTACGCGGACGGGTGACGGGGGCGGGGTCGAAAAGCCGCCCCCACGGCATCGCGGCGGAAACCGCGACGGCCGCAGAACCGCCTGTTCGAGGCGGGGATGATTCCGCTGGGGAAGACCCACTTGGTCGAGTTCGCGTTCGGCGCCTGGGGCCGCAACGCACCGCTGGGCGCGCCGTGGAACCCGTGGGACACGGCAACGCATCGCGTCGCCGGAGGGTCAAGCAGCGGCTCCGCGGTCGCCGTCGCCGCTGGCGCTCGCCCCTGCCGCCATCGGCTCGGATACCGGCGGATCGATTCGCATTCCGGCGTCGCTGTGCGGGCTAACCGGATTCAAGCCGACCTACGGCCTGATCAGCCTCGCTGGCGTATTTGCGCTCGCCACGTCCCTCGATTCGCTGGGACCTCTCACCCGCAGCGTCGACGACGCAGCGCGGCTCCTCAGCGCGATGGCGGGACCCGATGCGCGCGATCCGGCGACGCTCGCAGCGCCACGGATTGATTGCGCGCCCGCGCTCGCGGCAGGACCCGACTTGAACGGGGTGCGCATCACGGCCCTCGCCGTCGAGCAATTTCAGTGGCCCGCCTTGCCCGATGTGCTCGTCGCCCGCGCCGACGCGATGGCAACGTTGCGCGCGCTCGGCGCCAGGGTCGAGGAAGCCTGCGTTCCATTCGATCTCGAGGACGTGATGCAGCGCAATGGCCGCATCATCGCGGCCGAGGCCTATGCCCTGCACCGCCCCTACATCGAAGACGAGACGCTCGACATCGACCCCTGGGTGCGCAAGCGGATACTTGCCGGCAAAGCGATCAGCAGCGCCGAATACCGCGATGAGCTGGTGCAGCGAATGCAAACGGCCGCCCGTTTCAGCGCCTGGATGCGCGGCCAGGACGCGCTGCTGACGCCGACGCTGCCGATCGCCGCAGTGCCCTTAGATGAAGTCGACGAAGCGACGTCCCCGTTGGCGACGTTTACGCGCGCAGTCAACTACTTCGGGGCGTGTGCATTGTCCCTGCCGGCGGGTTTCTCCGCCACGGGCCTTCCCATCGGAATCCAACTGATCGGGGCGCCGTTTGCGGATGCGACGTTGATACGCCTCGGGCGGGCGTTCCAATCAAGCACCGACTGGCACTTGCGCCGTCCGGATCTGTCGGCCTGGGATTGATTTGCGCCTCGCGCAAAGGCTCGAATCCCCGCGGCTCCAGCGGCCGCCGCGGCGAACCATGTGCACCCGAACCCTGCTCATTGCCCCTTTCCTGGACAGGCGCCGGGATGATTCGGATTGGTGCGTCGTCTCCGGCTATTGCACTGCAGCAATGCGCGGCTGGGCCGCGCAGGATCCGCTATATCGCAGTAAATAGTTGTTCTATTTTGCTATTGAGTGCCCACCGGTTTCTGGCATGGCGCTTGCGTAGGCGAAAGCCCTATTCGCCTAAGCCAGAATCTTTGACCGGCATTGACCTTCTTGAGGATGTGACCCGACTCGCAGGGGTGTTGTCGTTGCTCACCGTCTACCGGATCGGGCGCGGTGGCAGATGGACACGAGCGCGCCAGAAGCCGGCGACGTTTATCGGTCCCCGCCGTGGCGACAGCGCCAGCGGCCGGAGATCGCCGTCACCCCGAAGCCCGACCAAAACCATGACGCGGCATGGCGACCGGCTGCGGTTCGGCGTCTTGCTGTTCTCGGCAGCGATGCTGCTGGTGATCCTCGCCTATGCCGAAGTTCGGAGCGGATCCGGATTGGTGGAACTCAAGACGCCCGGCATTGGGGTGGCAACGGACTAGCCGCAATCGGGGACCGGTCACCGTCCGTCGCCCGACCATGCGTTCGCCAGAGTGCGTCCTCCGCCACCGGGTCGGCTTTCCTACAAGGCGAGCGCGACACGGGTCCCTTGCTCGATCGCGCGCTTCGCGTCGAGTTCCAGCGCGATATCGGCGCCGCCGATCAGTTTCGCCTGGATACCTGCCGCCTCCAGCCCCGCGGCCAGCTCCCGCTGCGGCTCTTGGCCGGCGCAGATCACTACCGTGTCCACGTCGAGCACCTGCGGCTTGCCTTCGACCTTGAGCTCTAGACCCGCCTCGTCGATCTGCACGTATTCGACTCCGGCGAGCATCTTTACGCCGCGCCGGCGCAACAGCGTGCGACGGATCCAACCGGTCGTCTTCGCCAGGCCTTCGCCGACCTTCGCGTTCTTGCGCTGCAGAAGCCATAGCTCGCGCGACGGCCGATCCTCATCGGCCGGCTTCAATCCGCCTCGACCGACGTAATGGCGGTCGATTCCCCACTGGTCGCAAAACGCCGCAATCGCCCGATCGTCCGCGCAGCCGTCGCTCAGATGACCGTCGGCGACATCGTCTCCTGCCGTGAGCAACTCGGCGACGTCGAAGCCAATGCCCCCGGCACCGACCAGTGCGACCCGCCTGCCGGCGATCCTGCGTCCCTCCACGATTTCGACGTAACCGGCAACCTTGGGATGGCCAATACCCGGTATGGAAGGGCGCCGGGGAACGATGCCCGTCGCCAGGATGACGTCGTCGAACCCGCGCAAGTCTTCGACACCGGCACGACAATTCAAGCGCACTTCGACGCCCAATCTTTCCAGCCGCGTGCGGAAGAACCGCAGCGTCTCGCTGAACTCCTCCTTGCCCGGAATGCGGCGCGCGAGATTGAACTGCCCACCGATCTCCGCCCCCGCGTCGAACAATGTGACCTTGTGGCCACGCTCCGCCGCCGTCATCGCGCACGCCATGCCTGCCGGGCCGGCGCCGACGACGGCGACCTTCCGGGTCCGCGCTGCGGGCGCGCACTTCAGTTCCGTCTCGCGGCAGGCGAACGGATTCACCAGACAAGTCGCCGTCTGCCGCTCGAAGATCTGATCCAGGCAGGCCTGATTGCAGCCGATGCAGGTGTTGATCTCGTCGGCGCGATTCTCCCGCGCCTTGTTCACGAACTCCGGATCGGCAAGAAACGGCCGCGCCATCGACACCATGTCCGCATCGCCTCGCGCCAACAGCGCTTCGGCAGTGGCAGGATCGTTGATGCGATTGGTCGTGATCAACGGAATTCTTACCTCGCCCATGAGGCGGCGGGTCACCCACGCGAACGCCGCGCGCGGCACCATGGTCGCGATAGTGGGAATTCGCGCCTCGTGCCAGCCGATCCCCGTGTTGATGATGGTCGCCCCCGCTGCTTCAACCGCCTGGGCGAGCGCGACGACCTCATCCCAGGTACTGCCGCCTTCGACCAGATCGAGCATGGACAGGCGGTAGATGATGATGAAATTCGCTCCCACCGCCTCGCGCGTGCGGCGCAGGATCGCGAGTGGAAAGCGGATCCGGTTAAGGAACGAACCTCCCCAGTCGTCGTCACGATGGTTGGTCTGCGGCGCGACGAACTGGTTGATGAGGTAACCCTCGGAGCCCATGATTTCGACGCCGTCGTAACCCGCTTGCTGCGCCCGCCGCGCGCACCGCGCATAGGCGGCAATGGTGCGGTCGATGCCCCAGCGTGTCAGCGCGCGCGGACGGAACGGGGTGATGGGCGACTTGACCGCCGATGGCGCGACGGACAGCGGGTGATACGCGTAACGCCCGGCATGGAGGATCTGCAGCGCGATCTTGCCGCCGGCAGCGTGCACCGCCTGCGTGATGACGCGATGCTTGCCGATCTGCCATCGGAACGAAAGCTGCGACGCACGGGGCTCGAGTCGCCCGGTAAAATTGGGCGCGATGCCACCGGTGACGATCAATCCCGCGCCGCCCTTGGCCCGCGCTGCATAGAACGCCGCGAGTTTGTTGAATCCGTCCGCTTCCTCCTCCAACCCGGTGTGCATCGAGCCCATCAGAACGCGGTTGGCAAGTGTCGTAAAGCCGAGGTCCAACGGCGCGCAAAGGTGCGGATACGAGGGCATGGAAGAGAGGTAGCCGGCAACCGGTAAGCTTAGTCGATTCCTGCGGGCCACGTCCGATGCAGAACCGGCCCGGGCGGAGCGAAAGCATTCGGCCACAGCGTATCATGCGCGATACCGTGCGAATGAAATGGAACCGACGACGGCGGGGGAACATTCATGCGGGCGAGCATATCGATCGGCTTCTTGTCGGGCGCCATCGCGTGCGCAACCGGTGCGGCTGCGATCGCGGACCCGACGCTGCATGTTGGCTCCAAGCGCTTTACCGAGTCGTACATCCTGGGCGAGATCATCAAGCAGACGGCCGAAGGCGCGGGCGCGACACCGGCCACGCATAGCCAGGGACTGGGCAACACGGCCATCGTCCTCAACGCGCTTACCACCGGCAGTATCGATATCTATGCGGAATACACCGGAACGATCGCCAAGGAAATCCTTAAGCTCGATTCCGTCCCGCCGCTGCCGGAACTGAACGCGAAGCTAGCGCCCATGGGGCTCGCAGTCGGCGTGCCGCTCGGCTTCAACAATTCCTACGCCATCGCAGTGCGCGGCGACGACGCTCGCGCCAAGGATCTCGCCAAGCTCTCCGACCTCAAGGTGCATCCTGCGGTTGCGCCTGGGGCTGTCGCAGGAATTTATCGGCCGCGCCGACGGCTGGCCCGGATTGAAACGAGTCTATGACTTGCCGTTCGCCACACCGCGCGGCCTCGATCATGGCCTGGCCTACGAGGCCATCGTCGAGCACCAAGTCGACGCGATCGACGTCTACTCCACCGACGCCAAGATCGACCGGTACGGGCTGACCGTGCTCGCCGACGACCGCAACTATTTTCCGCGCTATGACGCGGTGCTGCTCTATCGCGCCGATCTGCCGCAGCGATTCCCGCAGGCCTGGACTGCGCTCACGCATCTAGAGGGCCGCGATCGATGCCGCAACCATGCGTAAGATGAACGCAGCCGCCGAACTGGAGGGCATGGACTTTGCGGCAGTTGCGGCGGGCTTTGTCGCGCAGGGTACGGGCGCCGCGGCAACCGCGAAGGCCGCGCCGGCTGGCGATTTCTGGAGCAAGCTCTTCGGACCGGATTTCGGGCAACTCACTCTCACGCATCTCGCCTTGGTGTTCGTGTCCCTCGCGGCCAGCGTCATCATGGGCATTCCGCTGGGCATTCTTGCCGCGAAGCGTCCGGCGACCGAAGGCCTGATCCTGGGCGCGACCGGGGTCGTGCAGACGATACCCTCGCTCGCGCTGCTGGCCGTACTCATTCCCTTGACCGGACGCATTGGCGCCGTGCCCGCGTTCATCGCGTTGAGCCTGTACGCGCTGTTGCCGATCGTGCGTAACACGCACACGGGACTAACCCAGATTGCCCGCGGCATGACGCTGGCAGCGCAGTCGCTGGGTATGCGGGCGGCGACCATCTTAGGCAAGATCGAGCTGCCGCTCGCCGCACCGACTATTGTCGCCGGCATCAAAACCTCGGCGGTGATCAATGTCGGCACCGCCACGATCGCCGCGTTCATCGGCGCAGGCGGCTACGGTGAACGCATCGTCACCGGCTTGGCGCTCAACGACCATGCGCTGCTGCTCGCCGGGGCGATTCCTGCCGCAGCGCTGGCGCTGCTGATCGAAGGCGGGTTTCGCGTCGGCGAACGATGGTTGATCCCCGCGGGCTTGCGTCGATCCACCTGATTGCCGGGCCCTCATGCAGCCTTCCGCGATCCTGGGCACCGCCTCGCGGGCCGGCGTTGATGCGCGCCTCCGCTCGTTTCCATGACCCCGATCGACCCGACTGAAGTCGAATGGACTGCCGTTCGAGCGCAAGGCGCCGGGGGGCAGAACGTGAACAAGGTCGCGAGCGCCGTGCATCTGCGCTTCGATGTCCGTGCGTCCTCGTTGCCGGAGCCGATCAAGGCGCGCCTCTGCGCGCGCAAGGATCAGCGCATCACCGCGGACGGGGTGATCGTCATCAAGGCGCAGCGCTATCGGAGTCAGGACCGGAATCGCCAGGATGCGCTGGCGCGGCTGCAGGCATTGGTTGACAGCGCCGACGTTGTGCCGCCCCGGCGCAAGCCGACCCGGCCGACCAAGGCCTCGCAACGCCGGCGGGTCGAAGGCAAGGTCAGGCGCGGGCAGGTGAAGGCAGCGCGCCGCCGCGTAGTCGAATAGCCAGGCAGGGCTCCGACCTCGTCAGCTCGCAGCGCCAGTCTCACCACTTCTCCGCCACCCGCCTGGCGCACACTGCGTCGTCTACATGCCCAGGCCCACCGGAGCCAAGTATTGTTGCCGGTACGTTTCAAAGGGGACCGTGTCGGCGGCTTCGATCCGACGTTGCTCGGCGATCGATTCTTCAGCCAGGCGCGCAAAGCGGGCGGCAACCTCGGGCGGCAGCGGCAGTCGAAGAATCGTCTCCCGGTGCGCGCGCGACTGGGCGAGAACAAAGGCGACGTAGGAGTTGCCGTAACCCTTCATCGCCTGCAGCACGCGCGCCGACGGCGTCGAGGCGGGGTCGTTTAGCGCCGCGACCGCGGCGGCAAGGGCTTCGCCGTGCGCATTGCCTCCGGTGGCGCGATCGAGCGCCGCCGCGATCGGTGCGCAGTCGGCGAGCACCTCCCCGCCCCATTCGACCAACTCGATCTGTTGCCCGTGTCGCGCGAGGCGCAGCCCCGGCTGGCGGCCATGCGAGGCGGCGCTCTGCTTGTTGCCGATTATGTCGGTGAGTTCCTCCGGCGTGTCGGGCGGACTGTCGCAAAGCAGGCAGTGCAGCAGAAACACATCGAGAAAGCGCACCGTGGCCGCGGTGATCGCAATGGGCACGAACGGATCGAGGTCCATGAGCCGTACCTCGACGTACTCGACGCCGCGGTCGCGCAACGCATGCAGCGGGCGCTCGCCCGGCCGTATGACTCGCTTGGGCCGGATCGTGCCGTAGAACTCGTTTTCGATCTGCAGCAGGCTCGTCGCGAGCTGGCGGTACCCGTCCCCGTCGCGGATGCCGATCGTCTCGTACGCCGGATACGGCTTGGTTAGCGCCGCCTCCAGTGAGGCGGCATAGCTCTTGAGATCGTTGTAGCTCACCGCCAAGGAGGACTGCGCATCGCTCTGGTAGCCCAGACGTCCCATGCGCAACGAGGTCGCGTACGGGAGATAGAGGGTGTCGTCGCTCAAGCGCTGCAGCTCGTGCGTGCGGCCGGCGACAAAAGTCGAGCACACCGCGGGAGAGGCGCCGAAAAGGTAGAGCAGCAGCCAGGAGTGGCGGCGGAAATTACGGATGAGCGCAAAGTAGGCGTCGTTGGAACGCTCGTCCGGCAAGGAGAAATTGTAGTGAATACCGGAAATCGTCTGCATGCGCCGGCCGTAGCGATGGGCAAGGCCCGTGCGATAGACCGTCTTGGCGCGGCCGACGTTGGAGCTGCCGTAACGGCCGATCGGAATGGCGTCGTCCGCGGGCAGCCGACAGGGCATGCTCGCGCACCAGAGCAGCTCGTCGCCGATCGCGCGGTACACGACCTGATGGATCTCCATGAGCTCCTTCAGGCACGATTCGGCATCCGTGTGCACGCCGGTGATGAGTTCGAGTTGCGACTCGCTGAAATCAGTGGTGACGTGCGGATGCTTGAGCGCGGATCCGAGCGCGACCGGATGCGGGGTCGTGGCCAGCGCCCCATCGGGCCGCACCCGCAGGCTTTCCTTTTCAATCCCGCGCCGGAGGCCTCGCAGCACCTCGCGCGGCATCGCCTTGAGGCGCTCCTGGCAATGCATGGCGGGTCGGGAGGACATCAGCTGGGTCGGCAACGCGGGACGCGCATTGTATAACGCACCCATGGTGCGCTGCGATCCTCGCATGCCGGGTCAACTGCAGGCATCATTGGCGCGTTATTGGACCGTTGTGCCAATGGAGACTCACCGCCATGAAGACCAAAACCACCCGCTTTGCCTTGCCATTGTTTGGCTCACTCCTGCTCATGCTCGCCCTGCTCGTGACGCCGGTCGCTGCGACTGCCGGCGTGTACGTTTCAGTCGCTATCGCGCCGCCGGCGTTGCCGGTGTACGTGCAGCCCCCGGTTCCCGGGCCAGGCTACATCTGGACACCGGGTGTACTGGGCGTACGGCCCCGACGGCTACTACTGGGTGCCCGGAACCTGGGTGCTCGCACCCTTCGTCGGCGCGCTCTGGACCCCGGGTTATTGGGGCTGGGGCAACGGCGCCTATTTCTGGCACGGCGGCTATTGGGGGCCGCACGTGGGTTATTACGGTGGCATCAATTACGGCTTTGGCTACGTCGGCGTCGGCTACCACGGCGGATCCTGGAACGGCGGCACCTTCAGCTACAACTCCGCAGTGACGAACGTCAATGTGACCAACATCCACAATACCTATAACCAGCCCGTCGTGCAGAACACCTCGCTGTCACGGGTGAGCTACAACGGCGGGGCCGGCGGCATCACCGCCCAGCCCACGGCCGAGGAGCGTCTCGCCGAGAGCGACAAGCATCTCCCGGCGACGCAGTTGCAGACAAGACACGAGCAGCTCGCCAGCACCAATCGGGCCCAGCTCGCGTCGGTGAACCACGGTACGCCGTCGATGGCGGCGACATCCCGGGCGGCTGCGTTCAAACCGGCCACCTCCACCGCCGGTGCAGCGGGGCATCCCCAGAACACGGGCCACGCGCATAGCGTTGCGGCGGCGCAGAACACACCCCATCCGCAGGGGCATGCGCAAAATGCGCCGCACCCGCAGGGGCAGCCGCACCCGCAGGGGCAGCCGCAGGGGCACCGCATCCGCAGGGGCATCCGCAGGGGCAGCCGCATCCGCAGGAGCACGAGGAACACCGCTAGCTAGGCCCGCCGCCACGCCTGCACGCGAGGGTGCTTCAGGACCTCGCGGTCGACGACGAATTCCGGCACGCGGCCGGCCAGCGCGTCGACGATGCTCTGCAGACCGGTTGACGCCATGTTGTGAAAGCATTCGTCGGTCCAGCAGAGCGAATGCGGGGTCACGATCACGTTGTCCATCGTGAGCAGCGGGTTGGCGGGGTCGACCGGCTCCTGCTCGAACACGTCGAGCGCGGCGCCAGCAATGCGTCGCGCTCGTAGCGCTTCGATCAGGGCCTGCTCGTGCAACGATCGGCCCGCGGGCGACGTTGATGAAGTAGGCTTCAGGGCGCATCAGCGCAAACTGCTGCGCGCCGATGAGGTGATGGGTCTTTTCATTCAACAGGCAGCAGACGACCACGAAATCGGCACTCTGCAGCAGCGTCTCCAGCGGGACCTTGCGCGCACCCAGGTAGCCCAGTTCGATGTCGTTCGCGAATGGGTCGGCGGCGACGAGCTTCATATCGAACGTGCGCGCCATGCGCAACAGTTCGCGACCGATACCGCCGGCGCCGATGACGCCGAGCGCGCGCCCGGTCAGTCCGCGCCCCATGTTGTCCATGCGTTCGTGCCAGCGCCCCGTGCGCGTGAGCCGGTCCTTGAGAAAGAGCCTGCCCGAGAGTGCCAGAATGAACGTCAACGCGGTCGTCGCCACCGGCCTTGGCATCGCGGTCGGCGTGTTGGTCACGATCACGCCGGACTTGGTCATCGCCGCCACATCGACCGTGTCGTAGCCCACGCCGTGCCGTGCGACGACCCGCAGGCGGCAGTCGGGGCGCGCGACGGCAGCGGCTGGAACGCGGGCGATGTTGACGTAAAGGGCATCGTACCGCGCGCTATCGTCGGCACCGATTTCGGGTACGACTTGCGGCAGGTATTCCCATTCGATGTCGGGCGCGGCGTCGAGTATGCCGAGTGCGACGCGGCCGAACGCGGGCTCGCCGCGCGCGTCGAGGATATCCCGGGTCAGCCCCACACGAAACCTGGCCGTCATGGCCGCCTCCCTGCCGCAAGCGCGCCGCGCAACACGTCGAGGCCGCGGCGCAATGCGTTCTGCAACAGCAATTGATCGATGCCGTAGGCCATCAGCCGGAAGCCCCGGGCAGCGTAGTCTCGCGACCAGGTGTCGTCGAGCGCGAGCATCGCCGGCGCTTTGCCGTACGTGGTGCAGGCGCGCAGCACGCGATCGATCGCCGCAAGATAGGTCGGGTGCTGAAACTGCGCGGGTATGCCCAGGAAATTGGTGAGATCGAACTGCCCGATCCACAGCGCATCCACGCCGGGCACGGCGGCAATCGCCTCGACGTTATCGAGGCCCTCGGCGGTTTCCACCTGGATGATAACCAACGTGCGCTCGTGCAGGGCCGCGATCTTGGCCGCGACGTCGCCGCCTTCGTAGTCATCGTGCGCAAACCCGAACGCCGCACCGCGGCGGCCCTGCGGCGGATAGCGCGTGCAAGCGACGATGTGCTCGGCTTCGGCGCGCGTCCCGACCATCGGCACCATTACCCCGAGCGCGCCGAGATCGAGCGCGCGGGCGATGAAGTGGTATTCGCCCCGAGGGACGCGGGTCATCGGTACGATATCGAGACCCCGGCAGAGCGCGATCTGGGTTTTCAGCGTCTCGAAGCCGAGCCCGGTGTGCTCCATGTCGTACAGCAGGAAGTCGGCGCCTGCGTTGCGACAGATCTGCGGCAGGCCCGGCGCCAGGAGCTCGAATACCATCGCGCCGGCGGCAGTGCCCCCATCCCGCAGGCGACGCTTGATCGGATTATCGCGCATTGCTGCCCTGGCACGCTTTCCGGCGTCGGCTAGATCACCGCGCTCAGGACATTCGATACGGTTCGAGTTGCAGCGACTCGACTTGCGCGCCGAGCATCACCAGGGAGCCCGTGCGCCGGGCAAATCCGTCTTCCGAGAACTCGAACACAAATGTCCGCCGCACGCGCGCGACACCCTCCGGGTCGCGCGCGAAGCGCATGCGCGACCCCTGCACCGTGTCATCGAGCAATTGCAGGCCATGTTCCTTGCACGCTCGCCGCGCAACGCGGATCGCCGCCTCGCGCGCCCGCAGCGCATCGAAAACGTACCAGACAGCGGCGGCCGTGAAGATTAGCAGTAGCGTATCCGACATGATGGTCGTGGAGGCGAAATCAGACAGGCACACATCGCGCATCAGCAGCCCGCTTGCGCGAATATTGGCCGCACCAGGACTGCGCCCATGCTGGCGCGCGTGCGCCTACGAAAAGCGCTGCGGCGGACGCCATGGCTCTACAGTCGTGTGGGGTGCGCGCAGCATGCGCATCATGCGTACGGCCGTCTCGCGTCCCCGATAATAGCCCGGGAGGCGCAAGATCTCCGCGAACGCCAGCGCCCGGTACAACGCATAAGCCGCTTCGTTATCGGCCCGCAACTCAACGTGGATCGAGGCGATGCCTGCGGTGGTTGCCGACTGCAGAAGCCATTGCATCAGCCGACGCCCAATGCCGCGCCGCTGACAAACCGGACGGACCGCGAGCAGCACCAGATGGGCGCGCTCCTCGCCAAAGGTCATGATGGCGAAACCGATCATGCGCTCGCCGTCACGCGCGACAAGCGTCACCGTCTCGGGGTCGTCGATCAGCTGGCGTATGCGCTCGCCGCGGTATTGCCAGCCCAGGCCCGCCTCGATCAGGTCACGCGACATGGACGCAATCGCGGGCGCGTCGCCGCGGCATGCCAGCTGTAAGGTTATGTCCCGCGAGCTCACGGGGGCGATTTTGCCATGCCTGCGCTTGCGCCGAAACCCGAGCCCCCGCATCATCTCCTCCTGGGCCCTCGTCGTGGGATTGGCATGCGAACATGTCTTACTGACGCCACCGACCCTGGTCGACTCGTCTCTCGTCGCAAGACACTCGCACGCATCGGTGTATCGGGTGCGGTATTGCTGACCGGCTTGCTCCCGGAACCGGCGTGCGCGCTAGCCCCCGCTGGGGCGCTGCCTTCGTGCGTCGCCGTGCCAGAACAAACCGAAGGCCCGTTCTTCGTAGACGAAGCGCTCAACCGATCCGATATCCGGTCCGACCCGCGCACTGGGGAGGTCAAGGCGGGTGTACCGCTGCGCGTCGTGTTCAACGTGTCGAGACTGAGCGGCACGAACTGCGCACCACTGGCGGGCGTCCAGGTCGACCTGTGGCATTCCGACGCGACCGGGCGCTACTCCGACGTGTCCGGCTTCGGCTCCCGACCCTCCACCGCCGGGCAGCAGTTCCTGCGCGGCTACCAACTCACCGACGGCGCCGGGAGCGCACAGTTTCGGACCATCTTTCCAGGCTGGTATGGCGGCCGGGCCGTGCACCTTCACTTCAAGATCCGCTCGGTCCAGGGATCAACACCAGGCCACACCTTTACCTCGCAGCTGTATTTCGACGATGAGCTGACGGAGCGTGTATTCGCCCTGGAGCCGTACGCGAGCCGGGGACGGAGGTGGATGCGCAATGGCGAAGACGGAATCTTCCGCGACAGCGGCAAGCAGTTGCTGCTCTCGGCGGAGCCGGAGGGCCACGGCTACGCCGCGTCATTTGCCATCGGTTTGCTCGTATAGCGCGAGCTCGGCCACCCGTGCCTACTGATCCGGTTTGACGCCAGCAATCCTGACCACGCGCTCCCACTTCACGATGTCGTCAGCGATGTACTTGCCGAATTCGGCGGGCGTCATGGTCATTGCCGTCGCACCCTGCGCGGCCCATTCACTGCGCATGTCAGAACGGCTCACGATTCGCGTGATCTCGGCATTCAAGCGACTTACAATCGTCGGCGGCGTTCCTTTGGGCGCCATCATCCCGAGCCAGATTGTCGCCTCGTAGCCGGGCACCCCCGCCTCCGCCACCGTCGGCACGTCCGGAAGGACCGTGGAGCGCGTCCTGCCGGTCGTGGCCAGCGCGCGCACTTGCCCTGCCTTGACGTGTTCGCTCATCGTCGTCACCGCGTCGAACATCATCTGCACCTGGCCGCCAATGAGGTCGATGCGCGCGCCCGAGCTGCCACGATAGGGCACGTGCACGATGTCGACGCCGGCCATTGCTTTGAATAGCTCCCCCGCCATATGGTAGGGCGTACCCGGCCCGGATGACGCGTAGTTGAGTTTCCCTGGCTGCGCCTTGGCCAGCGCTATGAATTCGGCGAGCGTCTTGGCGGGGACGGAGGGATGCACGACCATGACCAGGTCCGAGTAGTTGATCGGGGCGACCGGCACGAAGTCGCGCATCAACGCATAGGGCTTGTTTGCAAGCAGCGACTCATTGACCGTCTGCGCATTGGAGATCAGCAACAGCGTGTAGCCATCAGCCGGACTCTTCGCCGCCGCGTCGGTGCCGAGGACGGAGCCTGCACCGGGACGATCGTCGACCACGAACGGCTGACCCAGCGCTTCCTGCAGCCGCCGTCCCAGCTCGCGGGCATAGATGTCGGCGGGGCCGCCGGCGGCAAAGGGCACGATGATCTTGACCGGATGCGAAGGATAGTCCTGGGCGAAGACCGGTGCAGTCAGACCCGCGAGACCCACCAGCGACAGCGGCGACGCGCGGTATTTGGCGTCTTATGCGGGACGTGACCTGCTGCATCGTCGCTCCGAAGCTTCTTCCGTTACAGCGTTGCGCGAATCTACCCCAGTTTGCAATGCCGCGCACGCTGATGCAAAAGGTCGATGTTCCGGGTTCGAGCGACGAGACAGCAACGGCTATCGCTGAATTGATTCCCAGCGTCAGTGTCGGGCGGGACACGCATCCCGGACCGGAAACGGGCTATGTGCTCGACGGCGAACTGACGCTCTTGGTCGACGGCAGCCCGCCGCAGACGCTCAAACCAGCGACTTCCGGGAGATCGCAACGGTCGCCGTGCCGGCTCGGCGGACGCCCCGGTCGCTGCGCCACCGACGGATGAGTGGGGAACTCACCCGTCGGCGTGCGCCGCGGATAGTGCGGGCTATCGCTGCTGTTGGGAACCGCTGCCTGTCTGTTGGGACTCGTTGCCGCTCGGCGCGCGCAGCGTCGTCGCGTTCGAAGCCACTGTCACCGATGTGCAGTGTGCGGCCCCGTACAGGCCGCTGCGGCGCATCCATCTCGATCTGCAGCACACCGTCACGGAAGCTTGCGCTGGCGCTCTCGGCGTTGACGCCCTCCGGTAAAGGAATCGTGCGATAGAACGCCCCGTAACTGCGCTCGCTCCGATAGAGAGCGCCCTCACTGCTCGTTTTCTCCTGCTTGCGCTGTCCACGGATCGTCACCGCGTCCGGGGTGATCTCGGCATGGACGTCCTCCTTTTTCACACCGGGCAGTTCGGCATTGACGACGAGTTTTCCGTCTCGCTCATAGACTTCGATATGTGGCGTCCACAGCGCCGCCGTACCCTCGCCCGCCCCCAAGCCCGCAAGATCGGCTGGGCCGAACGCTGTCGGGAACCGGCTGCGCCCGAAGCCGAAGCTCTCGAACAGATGGTCCATGTCCTCGCTGATGCGGCGCATCATGGAAAACGGTCCGTCCAAGGCGCCGAAATACGAACTTGCGGTGGGCCATGCACCATGGTGCGGCTGCACCGTGCCCGACGATTGCGGCTCTTTGCTCGGGCTCTGCCAAGCGGTCTGCTGACCGGAGCGTTGGTTGCCCTGAGCGCCTTGCTGCGCTGAAGTGGAAGGTGTCTTGCCCAATTCGGAAGACTGCTGGCGCCCTTGTTGACGCCCACTCGATGGGGATTGATTGGCGTTAGCCATGTCGGTTTCTCCTGCGAAGATGAAAACAAGAACGGGCCATTCGCATGGCCCGTGGATCTCCTGCGCCCATCCCGATCGGAACTAGGCTCGAGGAACCGCTGCTGAATTGCTGCGGCGGTTGCGGCTCTCCGTCAATGTCGGGATGCGGGCGCCGGTAAAGCCTCCGGGCCGTGGTCTAAGTCGCCACTTGGTCCTCCCTACACGCGCTTCATTCTCCCCTGACGGCGCGAGGCGTGAATCAGCGTCTGTCTGATTCTGGTGTAGGACTCCGGCGAACTTCCTGGCCGGTCGAGCGGGGCGACGCGACGGCAGATTCTTGGGCCCCGTGCCGGGCGGCGACGGAGCACTGCCCATTGGCGCATGCTCGCGCCCAGCTCGGGCCGTCGGTCGGGCGGCAGCGGTGGCGTACCCCGCGCGAACATGACCCCCGCGCCGGCAGGTACAATCGAGCGATGGTCGGGCCCACGCCTGCTTTTGGCCACTGAGCGCGGACCGCGGATCGAGGTTGGATTCGACGCCGCTTGGGCGACGACAGGCAGCCCCTGAAGCAAGCTGCTCCGATGCCGCACTTTGCCTTTTTCGAGGATTGCCGCCGATGAGCCGCAAACATGAAAACCTCCTCCGCGCGATTTTTCAGGATCCGGTCAGCGGAAACATCCAGTGGCGCGAGGTCGAGTCGCTGCTGCATCATCTCGGTGCGGCGACCGAGCCGCTGGCTAAAGCGCGCCTGCGCGTGCGCTTGAACGGCGTCGAGGGTACGCTGCATCGCCCGCATCACGGCGACGCCCTGGGCCGCCAGGACATCCTTCACATCCGGGAATACCTCGCTCACGCCCGGGCGACGCCTTCGCAGTACGAGGCGATTCGAAAGGGGTAGCGCCGTGCATGGCGAGAGCGGGAAGAACTGCGAGCCGGCCCGCAAGCCCGCCGCGGGCAAGCGACGACGAGCTGCGCGGTGTCGGTTGGCCCATGCGCGCGCAACCTGACCCATGGAGCGATCGATGTTCGTAACGCCGCTTTACGCCGGCCTGCTGGCGCTGTGGTTCCTGGTCTTGAGCTGGCGCGTCGTGCAGCGGCGCCGCGGTGGCATCTACCTCGGCGACGGTGGCGATCAGGCGATGCTGCGCGTCATTCGCGGACATGCCAACTTTGCCGAGTACGTTCCGCTCGCGCTGTTGCTGATGGGCGTGCTCGAGTTGAGCCGCCTTTCGATCTACGCACTCCATGCGCTCGGAATCGTGCTGCTTGTCGCCCGGCTGCTCCACGGCTACGCGCTGTCGTTTACCGACCACTTCACGTTCGGGCGCTTTTGGGGCGCAGCGCTGACGTTCACCGTGCTGGCAATCGAAGCAGTGCTGTGCGTCTATCAAGGCATCTTGGGCCAGTGGATCTGGTGCTGCGTGCGCTGAACGAGCGCGCTTTGCGCGAACGAGCGGAGACCGAACCTTACCCTTGACCGAGACGATGCCATGGCCCACCCCGATCCGGAACCGATGGTTGACGACCGCCCCCTATTTCGACCCGACAAGCCGCCCGGACGCTGGGGCTTTC
Source organism: uncultured beta proteobacterium (assembly GCA_963711235.1). Classification (GTDB taxonomy): domain Bacteria; phylum Pseudomonadota; class Gammaproteobacteria; order Burkholderiales; family Casimicrobiaceae; genus PALSA-1003. The sequence continues at coordinate 96,826 of CAVQDI010000006.1, forward strand.
CGCTGCTAGTCGGGGCGCTGGTTGCGGCCGCCGGCGCGCTCTACTATTTCTGGTCGCAGCGCCCCGAGCCGCAGCCGGTGGCGCCGCCTGCCGAGGTCAAGCCTGAAGCGCCTGCGCCGGCAAGCACCGAAGCGCCGATCGAACATCCCATCGAGGCAGCGCCCGCTCCCTCCCTCCCGGCACTGGCGGAAAGCGATTCCTCCGTGCGCGATGCGCTCGCCGGTCTGTTCGGGAGCACTTCCTTCGGGCAGCTTTTTCAACCGCAGGACATCATCCGCCGCTTCGTCGCCAGCATCGACAACCTGCCACGCAAGACCGTCGCGCAACGGCTGCTGCCGTTCAAGCCCGTACCCGGGCCGCTGCGCACGACCGGTCCGGAGGGTAGCGTGGTCATCGGTCCGGACAATGCGGCGCGGTACACGCCGTACGTGCGCGCGCTTGAAGCGGTCGACTCGGCGAAGCTGGTAGCAGTCTATGTGCACTTCTACCCTCTCTTCCAACAGGCGTACGCCGAGCTCGGCTATCCGTCGCGCTATTTCAACGACCGCGTCTTCGAGGTCATCGATCATCTGCTTGCAGCACCCGAGATAAAAGGCCCGATCGCACTCACCCAGCCCAAAGTGCTGTACGAATTCGCCGACCCGGCACTGCGCGATCTCTCTGCCGGCCAGAAGATGCTGGTACGGATGGGGCCCGAGAACGAGGCCAAGGTCAAGGCCAAGCTGCGCGAGCTCAAGCGGGCGTTGACGCGGGGATTGTAGGGCGGCGGATCATTTCCGATTTCTTATCCATTTTCACGCCGCTCAAGGCGGCGCTTGTCACGCCAATTGCTGTTACGGCGTTGTTCTTTTTCGCCGCGCTCTTCCTCGCCGAGGCCGCCGTGCGGGTGCTCCGGGCGCCGCGCATCGCGGCGCTGGTCGTCGCCGGCGCGCTGCTGGGCGCGCTGCGAGCGAAGCAACGGAGCCGCGGCCATCATGCCCTTGCCGAGTGTGCTGCTCGAGGCGTTGGCGATGGTTCTGTTGTTCGAGGTCGGCCAGCGCGTGCCGTTGGGCTGGCTGCGCCGCAACCCGTGGTTGCTCGCGGCGAGCATCGGCGAGAGTGCCGTCGCATTCGCCGCCATCTACGCCGTGCTGGCGCTCGGTTTCGCCCTGCCCTCGATCGACTGCGCATTGGTCGCCGGGATTTGCATGGCGGCCTCGCCCATCGTGGTCATGAGTGTAAGCAAGGACCTGCACGCCCGCGGCCAGGTGTCCGAGCGGGCACTGCTCTTGTGTACACTCTCCAGCGTATATGCGGTATCTGGTCGTGCAGTTATTCGTCGCCGGCTACCGCGCCGCTGCGCGTCTTGAGCTCGTCTCCGTCATGCAACCGATATTGCAGCTCTCCGGCTCTTTTCTTCTCGGCGCGGCGGCGGCGGCGGCACTGCGCCTATATGCCATGGTCACGCGCGCCCGGGGTGCGCTGCTCACCATCGGCATTATCTGTTGCTGCGTGCTTTTGTACGCCTATGCATTGCCTCTCGGCTTGTCGCCGATCCTCGCGGCGCTGTTTTTCGGCCTGATCGTGCGCGCTACGGACCGCACGCACAGCGTGTTGTCGCACCAGACCTCGGAGATCGGAGCGGTTCTCACGCTGGCCTATTTCATCCTTGTCGGCGCATCGCTGACGCTGATCGAATCGCGGGCGCTTCTGGCCGCTTGCGCCGCGGCGGCCGCGGTGCGACTGCTGGCCAAGGTCGTTGCCAACACCGCGTTTGCGCGGCCCTCCGCGCTTAGTCTTGCGAAGGGCGCCCTGGTCGGCGTCGCCTCGGCTCCCTTGTCGAGCCTCGCGCTCATCCTCATCGCAAGCGTCGCGCAGCAGCCCGAGCTAGCGGCGTGCCGCGCAGATCAGCGCCGGGGTCGTGCTGTTCATGGCGATTCTTGGCCCGGTGCTGACCGAGGTCGCGCTGCGCCGGGCCGGCGAGCCGACGCGCAGCACGCATGAGCGACGCCCTCGACTTCAAACCTTCGCAGCCGCTCACGCTGGGGGTGGAGCTGGAGCTCCAGCTCGTCGACCGCCGTGACGGCGATCTGACGCGTGCGGCGACAGATCTCCTGCCGCTGGCGCGGAAGAAGCACCCGGGGCTCGACATCAAGTTGGAGCTCACGGAGAGCATGATCGAGGTCGCTACAGCGGTGCAGACGACGCATCTCGGTATCCTTGCGGACCTGCACTCACTGCGCGATGCCGTCTGCGATAGCGCCGCGCTGCTCAACGTCGGCGTTTGCGGGGGCGGCGCGCATCCGTTCCAGGTCTGGACCGAGCGGCACATCGCCGACGGGCCGCGGATGCGCTACATCTCCGAGCTGTACGGCTATCTTGCCAAGCAATTCACGGTCTTCGGACAGCATGTGCACGTCGGTTGCCCCGACGCCGACGCGGCGATAAGGCTAGTCCATGGCTTGGCGCGCTATGTGCCGCAGTTCATCGCGCTTGCCGCAAGTTCACCGTTTGCGCAGGGCACCGATACCGCCTTCGACTGCGCACGGATGAATATCGTCGCCGCATTTCCTTTGAGCGGACGCATGCCATTTGTCCGTGACTGGGCCGAGTTCAACACCTACTTCGCCAAAATGCGCGCGACCGGCGTGGTCAGCAGCATGAAGGACTTCTACTGGGATATCCGCCCGAAGCCTGAATACGGCACCGTCGAGGTTCGTGTCTTCGATACGCCCCTGCGGGTGGAGCGCGCGGCAGCGCTGGCGATCTACACGCAGGGCATTGCGCGCGAGATCCTCTCGCGTCCAACGCTCGAGGAAACCGAGGACGTTTATCTTGTCTACAGCTTCAACCGCTTCCAGGCGTGCCGATTCGGTCTCCACGGCGAAATCGTCGATCCGGTTACTCTGCAGCGGCGCGTGCTCGCCGACGATGTGCGGGAAACCCTCGCGACCATTCGACAGCACGGCCGGCCCGAAGACGAGGAAGCGTGGCGGGAAATAGCGCGATGTCTCGAGTCGGGCAACGATGCCGCCTGGTTGCGCGAGCGATTCGCCGAATCGGGATCGCTCGGGCGCGTGGTCGGGATGCAGATGGAGCGCTTCGCCGGCAAGCTGTAGCAAGTGCGCCGCGGCGCCGCGCCATTCAAGGGTCGAATAGCGACGGTGTGAGTGGGTCATGCATCTCGGTTGCCTGCGAAGCAGCCGCGGCGGCCTCTTCCGGCCGGCAAAGTCCGCTGATGCGCACGCCGAGCAGGCGAATGCGTCGCTCGAGCGATACCCGACGCAGACAGGCGCCTGCCGCGCGGCGAATCGTCACGGCGTCCTGCGTCGGCGCGGCAATGGTCTGATCGCGCGTGACCGTCTTGAAGTTGTCGTAACGCAGCTTCAGGCCGACTGTTCTTCCGACATAACCCTTGCGCTGCAGATCGCCTGCAAGGCCTTCGCAGAGCTCGGTAAAGATTTGTGCAAGGGTTTCGCGATCGCGTTGCACGGAGAGGTCGCGCTCAAATGTTGTCTCGCGGCTGATCGTGACTGGCTCGCTGAAGGTCACCACCGCGCGCTCGTCGCGGCCGTTGGCCGCGTTATGCATCCAGGTCCCGCGGCTCGAGCCGAAGCGGTCGATCAGCCAGGCGGGATCGGCGTTTGCGAGATCGCCGATGGTCACGATCCGAGCGCATCGAGCTTTGCCGCGGTCTTCGGGCCGATGCCATTTAGCTTGCGCGCCGGCAGCGGCCACACGCGCCGGCCGACGTCGGCCGCGCCGAGGATAGTCAATCCGTCCGGCTTGTCGAGTTCGGAGGCGATTTTCGACAGCAGCTTGTTGGGCGAGATGCCGATCGAGCACGATAACCCGGTCGCCGTAGCCACCGCATCCTTGATGGCGCGCCCGACGCGTCGCGCGCGCTCGGTTGCCGCCGCTGCCATCTCAACCCCCGCGCCGGTTCGGTCGCCGAGCCCGACCTCGGTGAGGTCGATATAGATCTCGTCGATGCCGTGGTCCTCGACCTGGGGCGCGATGGCACGGACAGCGGCTTTGAAGCGACGCGAATATTGCCGATAAGCATCGAAATCGGTTGGCAACAAGACCGCATCCGGGGCAAGGCGAGCAGCCTTCATCAAGGCCCATCGCCGAATGCACACCCAGCGCGCGCGCCTCATAGGTCGCGGTCGTGACGACGCCGCGTCCGGCGTAATCACGCAGCCGCGCGAACTGCCGCAGGTCGCCCCGCTGGCCGGATCGATTGCCTCCACCGGCTGGTGCCGGCTTCCGCCGCCAATGACGACGGCTTGACCCCGCAACTCCGGGTAGCGCAGCAGCTCGACCGACGCATAGAACGCGTCCATGTCAAGATGCGCGATCAGGCGCTCGGTCATGCTGGATCTCGGGACGACGGCCTCGGACGTCTGCGCCAGTGTACCCGACGCAAGGTGCGCGTTGCACTCGTCGTTCTCGCCGATGCGCAGGCGCTCATGCGCGCGTGAGCGGGCCGGCACGCATTGCCCCTTGCGCACCGCCTTCGACCCGCTCGTCGTTCATCGATCGCGCCCGCAGGGCGCAATTCCGCGGCTCGCCTGACCTGCCGGCGCCACCCGTGCCGCATCTGCCTGGGCAAGTGATACGCTTGCTGCCTCGGCCGCCTGCCTCGCCACCATGACCATCTCGCCGACGCCGACTCCTCCTTGCCCTGACCCTCGCGGTGGCCGCGTGCTCGCAAGCTCCCGAGCCGCCCAATCGTCCGGCCCGACGGCTGCGACGGACAGCAGGCCGTCGCCGGACCCCGCCTTGGCTACCCACGCCGACGGCATCGCCTGGCGCAAGGGCGATGTCGACGCCGCTTTCCTCGCCGCCAAGGCGGACAACAAGCCGCTGTTCCTGTACTGGGGTGCGGTCTGGTGTCCGCCTTGCAACCAGGTCAAGGCGACGCTGTTCAACCGCCAGGATTTCATCGAGCGCTCCCGCCATTTCGTTCCGGTGTACGTCGATGGCGACAGCCCCCGCGCGCAGCAGCTTGGCGCGCGTTTTCACGTGTCCGGCTATCCGACCATGATTTTGTTTCAGCCCGACGGCAAGGAGATCGTGCGTCTTCCGGGGGAAGCCGATCCCGAACAGTACATGCGCATGCTGACCATGGGGATGAACGGCGCACGGCCGGCCAAGGACACTCTGGCGGCGGCTCTCTCCGCGAGCCCCACCCATGCCAAGCTCTCGGCCGATGACTGGCGCATGCTCGCCTACTACTCGTGGATCACCGATGAGGAGCAGCTGGTACCGGAGCGCAGCGTTGCACCGACGCTGCAGCGACTGGCGCGAGCCTGTCCTCCAGACCAGAGGGAAACCGCCGTTCGCCTCGAGCTCAAGGCACTGGCCGCCGCTGCGACAGCCAAGGGCGCGAAGGCTGCGCCGGACTCCGCAGCGAGCGCGCAGCTTCTATACGTGCTTGCCGATCCGGTGCTCACGCGTGAGAACTTCGATACGCTGACCGAATATGCCGGCGCGATCACCGCCTTTGTCACGGCCCCGAAATCACCCGAGCGAGCGCGCTTGATCGCGTCCTGGAGCGGTGCGCTGGGGCGGCTCGTCGCCGACGCGAGCCTGTCGACGGTCGATCGGCTGACGGCGGTCGCGGGCGAAGTAGCGCTCGCCCGGCTCGACCTCAAGGACGGGCCGCTGCCGGCGCCGCTCCTCAAGACCGTGCGCGACGAGGTAGCGCGCGCGGATCGCGAAACGACGGACCCCTACGCACGGCAGGCCGTGATCGACGCCGCCGCGGACGCACTCGTCCAGGCCGGCCTGCTCGACGATGCGGATGCGCTGCTCAAAGGTGAGTTGACGCGCTCGCATTCGCCTTATTACTTCATGGTCGATCTTGCCGAGGTGGCCAAAAAGCGCGGCGACAAGGCCGCGGCGCTCGACTGGTACGCGCGCTCCTACGCCGCCGCGCAAGGGCCCGCGACGCGCGTGCAGTGGGGAGCCCGATACGTCAACGCGCGGATCGAGCTTGCGCCGCAAGACGTTGCCGGCGTCGAGCGGGCGGCAGAGAGCGTCATCGGCGAACTCGACCCGGTCCCGGACACCTTTTACGGCCGCAACCTCCGGTCCCTGGAACGCATGGGCAAAAGGCTGACCGAATGGAGCAAGGATCCGGCGCAGCGGGCGGCGTTAGCGCGCATTCGCAGCCAGATGGCCGGCGTGTGCACGAAGCTCCCCGCAGGCGATCCGGCGCGCGCGACGTGCGCTGGCGCATTGGGGCCGCAGGCGGCAGCCTAGCAGCGCCTTAGGCGTCGGCACTCCCCACCGCCGCCGGCTTGCTCGGCCTTACCTGGCCGTCGCCCGCCGTCGCGCGGGATCAATGTCGAGATACTTCCAGTAACTGGTCCATACCGGCGGGCTGTAGCCCTGCACCCAAGGTTGGACAAAGTCGTTCTCGAGCCGGAAGATCGTCGGCAGGATCGGTACGTAAGCCGCCGCGATCGCGGATGCCTGGCGCGCCGTGGCGATGCGGCCTTCTTCGTTGGGGCTGGCGAGGAACCGGTCGACCGTCCGATCGTACTCAGCGAGCTTGAAACGCACGGCGTTCACCGTCAGTGGTTGGCGGCTGTCCAGCTGAAACATTTGCGCATAGCCGAACGGAACACCGCCATAGCCCCCCGAGTACGACTGGAACTTGCCTGCCTCCAGCTCCTTGATCAAATCCTGGAACGGCGTGAGGTGAAAATCGGTTCGCAGGCCAAGCACATCGAGGTTCTTCTTCCACAGGATGGCAAGTTCGCGCGAGACCGCCGCCGTGCGCAAGGACAGCGTCAGCGTAAGAGTCTTGCCATCCGGCGTCTGGCGATAGCCGTCGGCGTCACGCATCTTGTAGCCAAAGCGGTCGAGCAATGTGTTCGCGGCCGCCGGTTCGTACGCCAGCGCGGGAGCCGACCGATCGTGGCCGGCGACGCCCGGCGGCACGAGCTGATTCGCCGGCACCGCCTGCCCCGCATAGATGACGTCGATGAGCGTCTTGCGGTCGAGTCCGAGCGCAATCGCCCGACGCAAGGCGATGTGCTCGTTGCTCATGCCGCCGAGGACCGGATCATCGATATTGAAGTACATCGCGAACAGGTACGGTTCGGGGAAAACGTGGCGCACGATGCCGCGCGCGGCGTATTCCGGCCGAAGTTTGCCGTCGCTCAGCAGCCGGCTCGCGATCTCGGACCGCAGCACCACGAAATCGAGCGCGCCGCGTTCGAACTCCAGCAACCGCGTCACGTCCTCCTCGATGATGTTGATCTCGATCACGCCGATCTGGGGCAGTGTCTTGCCTGCCATGCTCTGGATCAGCGCTGCCTGCGCCGGATCGCTGCTGGCGGGAAAGTGTAGCGGCCGGTACTTCGGGTTGGCCTCGAGCACGATACGCGAACCACGCTTCCATTCGCGCAGCCGGTAGGGCCCGGTACCGACCGGCCGGGTGCGGATATCACCGTGCGCAGCCTCGACGACTTCGCGCGCGCACACGAAGTAATTGAGGATACCCTGTGCGATCGGGTAATTGACCTGCGTCAGTTTGAGCTGCAGCGTATAGCGGTCCAGCGCCCGCAGCCCCTCGATGCGGCGGTTGTAGTCGAGTTGACCGGTCTTGCGTGCAGCGTCAACGACGTCGCGTGCGCCAAGGAGCAAATCGGTCGCTACCGGCGCGCCGCCACGCCGCAGATTCGGATCGAGCCAGCGGGTAATCGAGTAGACGAAGTCCTGTGCGACGAGCTCGCGCGGCTTGCCCTGAAAGGCCGGATCATCGGTGAAGTAAATGCCGGGTTTGATGCGGATCGTCCAGGTCAGCCCATCGACACTAATCTCCGGCGCTCCGGCGGCGGTCACTGCCGCGAGCGTGGGCATCGACGCGAGGTAGTCCCATTCGTAGAGCCCCTCGAAGATCGCCGACATGACCTGGAATGACGGGTCGTCATTGTATTGTTGCGGATCCAGCGTCTCGATATCGGGGGACGCGATGTGCAGCACCTTGTCGGGGTCGGCCGCCCCCGCATTGCAACACACCACCAGCGCCAGCAGCGTCAGCAGGCGCGGCCACCGTCTAATTGCCCCCATATCTACCCTCGTCTCGCTGTCCATGTTCCGTCCGCTGGGCCGCGAAGCGCCGATAGCGGTCTATCCAGTGCGCTGCAGTGCGCATCGGGCCCGGGCGCAGCCGGCAGACGCGCCATTGCGCGTCGACGCGCCGCTCGATCAAGTGGGCGCGCTCCAGCACTCGAAGATGACGCGAAACCGCCGGCAGCGAGATATTGAACGGCGCGGCGAGATCGCCGACCGATGCCTCGCCACGTGCGAGCCGCGCCAGGATCGCGCGTCGCGTCGGATCAGCGAGCGCGGCAAAAGTCCTGTCCAGATCCGAAGACGCTGAACGCCGTGACGGAATGGCCACTTTGGGCATACGCGACACCTTAGTGTACCCGTATTTAACAGTAAAGTTAAATACTAGTGAAAAAAAACCGCCGCGCTGCAAGGCAATGCGGCGGCCGCAAGTAGCGGTGCAATGACTCCGGCTAGCTGGCCGGCGGCGCCCCCGGCGGCACGTAGTCTGGCGGCGGGCCGTACGGAGGAGATCCGTACGCAGGCGGTGCGTACGCGGGCGGCGGTCCGTACCGCGGCGCATACCGAGGCCCCCCCGGCACCTGGTTGCCCTTCGCGTACATGCACTGCAAATACGCTGCGTCGTAGCGCCGTTGCATGCCGTAGGAAGAGTATCCGGCCGAATTGGCTCCCGCCGCGCTACCGAAGAGCAGCCCCGTTCCGGCACCGATTGCGGCGCCGGGGCCGGCATGGCCGCTTGCGGCGCCGATGATTGCTCCCGCGGCGGCACCGACGGCCGCCCCGCCCACGGCATTGGCGGCGGCGGCGTCCGATGCGGCTTTTTCGGAGCCAGGGCCGAGCGAGTACTGAGCGTAGTCGCGGCAGGCATAGTCATCGGCCCGGAACTCATCGAAATTCTTGGACGTTCCCGGCAGTGCCATGACCGCTGGACCGGTAGGCACGGTCACGCAGCCAGCCAAGACCAGCGCCCCCGCCAACGCCGCGAAGTGTAAGCCTGTTCTCATGCCATATCCTTAGTAGTGCTGCGCCGGCGCGGCCGGGCCTGGTGCGGTCGGTGGAACAACGCGCAGCCATCCCTTGGCACATGCGGGCACCTGCGGGTAATAGCCCGCCGGGTCCGGGCAATAGTACGAATATTGCTCGCCCTGGCCGCTGAAGCTCCGCTGCTCCGTATAGGCAGGCGCCTGCTGCGGTATAGGTCGGCGCAGAGTAATCATACGAATCGTACGGGTAAGCCGGATAGGACGCCGGATAGTAGGGATAGTAATACCCAGGCCACGCTCCCCACCCCCATCCCCATCCCCACCACGGGTAGCCGAAGCCCACGCCGACCCCATACCACCCACGACCGTAATAGCCGCCGTGCCAGCCGCCACCGTAATAGCCGCCCGCCGTGCCAACCGCCACCGCCGTGCCAACCGCCACCACCGTGCCAACCGCCACCACCGCCATGCCAGCCACCCGCGCCGCCCCCGTGCGCACCACCACCGTGTCTGCGCACTGGCGATGCCGCTGCCGCCGACCAACAGCGCGGCAGCAACCAAAATCATTGCAAATCGTTTCATGCGTTCTCTCCTTTACCCATTGCCGTTAGAGTAGCCCCGCAGCGCTAAGTTCGTCCATTAAAAACCTCTGGCACTCACCGGGAGCGAGTGCCCACGTTATCCGCCGCCGCGACATCCCGCCTCCACGGCTCGGAGCAACAGCCCGCGCGCCTCAATTTGTTAGAATCCCTCGATTGGCCACTCAGGAGCAAACCATGGCAGAGCCAATCGGCTCGCGTACTGGCGATGCGCAGATGGACGCGGCCTCGCTCTATCGCGAGGAAGTGTACACCGACCGCGCAGCGGGCACGCTGCGCGTTCTGGTGCCGGTCAAGGCCGACGGATCCACCGACGGCATGCGGCCAACTCTCTACCTCGGCGAAGCGCAGATCCTCACCAATATGGGGCCGTTGCCGATCAGCTTCGAGGTCGAAGCGCTGACGCTCGCCGAGGCCGTCGCGAACTACGGGGAAGCGGCCAAGGTCGGCGTCGAGCGCGCGGTGCGCGAGTTGCAGGAAATGCGCCGCCAGGCGTCCTCGTCGATCGTCCTGCCGGGGGCAGGCGCCGCCGCGGGGCTGACGGGTGGACTGCCACCCGGAGGGCTTGGCAGCGGCAAGATCAAGCTGCCGTAACCAGCGATGGTCGAAGGTGCGGTGTCCACGTCGCGGCTCGGTCGTTACCCAACGCTCACCAGAGGCCATTTAACGCTGCAATGCCGGCGCAGGTTGACCGCGGCGGCGCGTTGGGTGCTTGCCAGCGCATTGTTTCTCGTCGCACCCGGGTACGCTGCGGCAGCCGAAATCAAGGTTCTTTCGGCCGGTGCGGTCCGAGAGGCCTTGCAGGAGCTCGCTCCCACATTCGAGCGGTCCACGCACCACCGCCTCGAGATTACCTACGGCACGGCCGGCACGCTGCGAGCGATGCTGGACAAGGGCGCCCGCGCTGACGTGATCATCCTTCCCGTCGGAGGGCATCGCCGATGCCGCGGCCAACGGCTGGGTGCAGGCTGGTACCCGTCGCGACCTCGCCCATGTCGCGATCGGCATGGCGGTCAGGAAGGGCGCGCCGCAGCCCGATATCACAACCCCGGAGGCACTGAAGCGCGCGCTGCTCGAGGCAAGCGCCGTAGCGTACATGGACCCGACGCGCGGGACCAGCGGCCGATATTTCGACCGCGTGGTGCTCCCCGCGCTCGGCATCGCGAGCGAAGTTCATGCCAAGGTAAAACTGCAGACCGAAGGCAGCGCGGCCGAATTCGTGCGCCGCGGTGAGGCCGATATCGCCATCCAACAGGTCAGCGAATTGCTCGCAGTCGATGGCGTGACCGTCGTCGGTACGTTGCCGGCGCCACTGCAGAAGATCTCCACCTACAGTGCCGCGATCGCCGCCAACGCGCAGGCGCCGGAGCCCGCCCGGCAGTTCATCGAGTTCCTGGGCACACCAGCCAGCAAGACGGTATTCAGGGCGAGAGGCATGGACGCGGTGCCCGTGCCCTAGCGACACGTCGTCTGGCGGTCAGCTACAATCTCGCTCCAGGAGCAATCCATGAGGCTGCGCGCATCGTCCATCGTCGGGTTGGCCATCGGGGCCGCAATCGCGGCCGCGCCTGCGCTGGCGACGCTCAACATGAATGAAGGGCTGTGGGAAACCACGATCACTGCCGACGGCCAGGCGCAATCCGCCAACGCGCGGTGCTACACCCGCGCCGACATCGTCGAGATGGAGCGGTTGCTGCAGGGCAAATCGACGCGCGTCGACGGCGTATGCCGGTATGCCGACTTCACGCAATCGGGTGACAGCGTGAATTACACCATGACCTGTCGCCTCGGTGACGATGTCCAGACCAGCGCCGTTTCGGCGACGTATCGCGGCGACTCGGCCACCGGCACCATCCGCTCCGCCGGTGTCACGGTTACGGCATCGAGCCGGCGTATTGGCAGCTGCACGGAGAGCTCGTTCGCGAGATAGCGCGGCGGTCGATCTCACCTCAACGCGCGAACCGCAGCTTCGATGTCCGACGACACGCCGCAGGGTCTCGCGCGCGGCCTTACCCATTACGGTGATGCCGGCTTTGCACTGTTCCTGCGCCGATCGTTCGCGCGCTCGATGGGCTATTCGACTGAGCTGCTCGCACAGCCGACGATTGGCATCGCCAGTGCCGCCTCTGACCTCAACAACTGTCACCGCCATTTCCCCGAGCTGATCGACGCAGTCAAGCGCGGGGTTCTCGCTGCCGGTGCGCTGCCGCTGACGTTTCCCACGATCTCGCTGGGGGAAGTCTTCCTGCATCCGACGAGCCTGATGTATCGCAACCTCATGGCCATGGATGTCGAGGAAATGTGTCGCGCACAGCCGCTCGACGCGGTCGTGCTGGTCGGCGGCTGCGACAAGACGGTACCGGCGCAAATGATGGGCGCTGCGTCGGCCGGCGTCCCGGCGATCGGGCTCGTCGCGGGGCCGATGCTGACGGCGAAATACGGCGGCGAGCGACTCGGTGCGTGTACTGATTGCCGGCGATTCTGGGCAAAATTCCGCAGCGGCGAAATCGATCGCGCGGCGCTTGACCGTGTCGAGGCTCGGCTTGCGACGACGACGGGCACCTGCGCGGTCATGGGCACCGCGAGCACGATGGCCTGCATCGCCGAGGCGCTCGGCATGCTCCTGCCCGGAACCGCCGCGATACCCGCGGTTCACGCCGATCGCCTGCGCGCGGCGGAGGCGACAGGCCGCGCGGCGGTGGCGCTAGCCCACTCGCGAACGACGATTGACCGCATCATCACGCCCGGGGCGGTTGAGAACGCGCTGCGTGTTCTGCTCGCGGTCGGCGGCTCCACCAACGCCATCATCCATCTGACCGCGATCGCCGGCAGGCTCGGCATCGGGGTTTCCCTGGCGCGGCTAAACGAGCTCTCCGAGACCACCCCGGTGCTGGTCGACTTGAAGCCGACCGGGGCGCACTACATGGAGGACTTCTTCGCCGCAGGCGGCATGAGCGCGGTACTGCACGAGTTGAAGCCGTTGCTCGACCTCACCTGCCTCACCGTCACCGGGGAGCGTCTGAGCGAACGCTTAGCTGCGCCTCCCGAGGGCGTCGACCGCAGCGATTATCCGTTCGCTCGCCGCCCCGTTGCACCCGGTCGGAGGCCTTGTCGCGCTCTTCGGCTCGCTCGCGCCCAACGGCGCGATCCTCAAGCGTTCCGCCGCCGATGCGAGTCTCTTCGAGCGCCAGGGGCGCGCGGTCGTCTTCACCTCGCCCTCCGATCTTGCAGCGCGCATCGACGATCCGGCACTCGACGTCGAGCCGGGCGATTTCCTGGTGATGCAGAACGCGGGGCCGAAAAGCGGCTACGGCATGCCCGAGGCGGGATACTTACCTCTCCCGGCCAAGCTTGCACGAAGTGGCGTCAAGGACATGGTGCGCATATCCGACGCCCGCATGAGCGGCACAGCTTACGGCACGGTCGTCCTGCATGTGTCGCCCGAGGCCGCCGCAGGGGGTCCGCTCGCGCTCGTGCGCAGCGGCGACCGTATCCGCCTTTCTGTGCACGAGCGACGGCTCGATCTCGAAGTCAGCGCCACGGAGCTCGCGCGGCGCAAATCGGACTGGCAGCCACCGCCGCTGCCGCGACGCGGCTATCAGCGTCTATACGCGGAGCACGTGCTGCAGGCGGAGCACGGCTGCGACTTCGACTTCCTTCGTGCCTGACGCGCCGCGTGGCTGAGCCGCGGTCGCTTTCGGAGACCGTCCTACAGCCAAATCAGACCGCCGCCGATTCTCCTCGACGCAATGCCCGGCTAGATTGGGGCCATCTCAACTGCATCGGGAGCGGACGATGAGGCGACGTCTGGAACAAGCGGGAGAATTACTGCGGCAAAGCCTGAACTTGCTGCCGAGTGTGCTCATCGGAAGCGCAATTGCCAGCCCGGCTTTCGCGGCCACCGATATCGCGCTCGACGATCTGAGGATGCCCATTCTTCTCGGCTCGCTCGCTTTGCTCGTCGTCAGCCTGGCGCTGAGGGTGAGGCGCGGCAAGCGCGCGCCGCGGACGAGTGCGCTCGGATCCATTCAGCGAAGGAATCGGCCGATACCGGCTGAAACTCGGACGAGGCGACGCCGATTAGTGCAGACGTTGACGCACCTTGCGTGACGCCTCGCGCCTCTGCGCGCGACGTTCGGCGCGATTGACGCCTTCGCCGCTGCGCCGTGCCTGCCAGAAACGCTCGATGAGCACCGCGGCGATCGGTAACTCGTCGATCATGCCCACGCGCTTCTCCTCGGTATCGACCCAGTCGAGATACTCGGGATCGTGGTCGCCATACGCGAGCGCCTCGATCGGAAGCATCCAGTCGCGGGTTTGCTCGCTCGCGTAGATGGGCCCCCAGGATTCTTCGCGCAGCATCACGCCGGTCATGTAGCCCTCGCACCAGGCGCTCGCCTCGGGGGGCGCCGCTTCTTCCTTGCGGTTGCCTTCGGACTTCCCGCCGGACCGGCCCTTGACGCCTTCCTCGGGACGATAGAGGAGCGGCTTGAAGCGCGTGGGAGAATCGGTAAGGGTGCGCACGATGCCGTTCTGCAAACGCAGGATCAGCGAAAGGATGCGCTCGGCCTGCTCGTTGTCCGCGAATACGGGCGACACGCTGCGCTGGCTGTCGCTCCACACGACCGGCAGCCACTCGGAGGGCTGGATCAACTCCGGGCCGCTGACGATGGCCGTGAGAAAGCCGTCGAGCATTTCCAGATCCATGCAGTCCTGGGGCACGGCATTGGATCCGAAGAAAACCTCGAGCGCATCGTATTCGGTTTCGGACAGCGGTTCGTCGAGCTTGTTCGATTCGGCCATGGCTGTTCAAACGCAAAATAGCTTGTAATGATCGCCTGAGAAGCTCTGGAATGCAAATGCTTGCCGGCCGACGCCCGGTTTCGGCTGCGCCCTCGGGGGAAATCCGCAACGGTGCCGGCATCCATCGGCCAGATCGCCGGGCATGCGTCAGCGCAGCGCGTGGGCCGCATTCAATGCCCCTGCGAACAGCAGCACCGCGCCGGCCTGGTGCGCGGCGGCAAGCGGCAGCGGCACGACCAGCAGCAGGGTCGCGATTCCCAGTGCTATCTGGACGACGAGCAGCGCCAAAAACAGGTCCGCGGCCCGCCGCGCCGGCGGGAGGAGATCCGCCGTTCGGTGCGTCCGCCACACGAACCACGGCACCAGCAGCGCAAGCGTGACCGCGAGCAGGCGGTGGTCGAACTGCACGGTTGCCATGTTGTTGGTGAAGTTGCGGTACCACGGCTCGAGCATCAGGATTTCCGGCGGCACCCAGTGCCCGTTCATGCGCGGGAAGCTGTTGTAGGCGAAGCCCGCACGGATCCCGGCGACGAGCCCGCCGGCGAGAACCATCAGGTAGACCAGTCCCACGAGCAGGCTGGCAAAGCGCCGCAGCGCCGGGTTGCCGGGGCTAGCCGGGCGTGGGCGCGATAGCGACAACGCGACCCAGAGCATGGCGCCGAAAATCAGAAAGGCCAGGCCGAGGTGTGCCGTAAGGCGCAGGTGCGACACGCGCGGATCGTCGACGAGCCCGCTTTGCACCATGTACCAGCCGAGCGCGCCCTGCACCCCGCCGAGCACAAAGATCGCACCGAGCGCACCGGCATAGCCACGCGGAACACGGCGCCGGACGAGAAACCACAGATAGGGCAAGAGGAACGCCGCCCCGATCGCCCGTCCCAGCAGCCGGTGCGCGTACTCCCACCAATAAATGCGCTTGAAGGCCTCCAGGCCCATATCCGGGTTGACCTGCCGAAATTCCGGTGTCGCTCGATAGCGGGCGAAGGCGTCTGCCCAATCGCCATCCGACAGCGGCGGCAGAGTACCGACGATCGGCTCCCACTCGGTGATCGACAGCCCGGAGTGAGTCAGCCGCGTGACGCCACCGACCACGACCATCGCGAACACCAGCGCGCAGCAGATGAAAAGCCACGCGGCGACTGCGCGCCGGTCGCGCACGCTGGGATCGTGTTGCCTTGCGGCGCCGGTCCGCAGCGCGAGGGGCACGCCATCGATCATTTCCATGGCCCGATTCTGCCACAGCAACGTTGCTGATCGAATGGATCCACGTCGCGCGCAACGCGATTTTGAGGGATGTCCGCATCAACGCGGCGCAGCCTCGGCGCGCAGCGAGGGACTGTCCTCTATTGCAGGGCGCCCATGCTCTCGACCGCGACCGAAATCAGGATCGCTCCGCCGTGCTCGAAGGTGAGGGTCAACGGGAATCGCTCGCCGACCTTCAGCGGTTGCTTGAGGTCGAGCAGCATCAGGTGATACCCGCTGGGGTTGAACTCCACTCTGGCGCCCGGTATCAGGTCGACCGAGGGCACCGCACGCATCCGCATTACGCCGCCCTCAAGCGCCATCTGATGTATCGCGACCCCGGCGGCGATGGGCGTGGAGGCATGGACCAGCCGGTCCTCGGTATTGCCGACGTTGTCCACGGTGAAGAATACCGCCCCGGTTTTCGCTCCTGGCGGCGTCGCGCGGGCGAAGGGATGGTCGATGCGCAGCGAATCGAGCCGGTACCGATCCTCGGCCAGCGCGGGGATCGCAACCAGCGCGGCAGCCATGCCAAGGGTTATCCAGGCCAGAGGCCTTCTCATCGCGAGCTCCCGAATACCGAATGCTTCGTCAGGCGCCGAAGCCACAACCCGGACACCGGGGCGAAGGCACCGCCGCCCGGGCTCCTCGCCGCGGGTCGCGGCCGCTTGCGACCGCAGCCGGTTCAGTAACGGCCGCGTGCCGGGCTCGACCCGCCGCCCCCGCCGCCGCCGCCTCCTCCGCCACCGCCCCCGCCGCCCCCCGCCCCCGGTTCCGGTGACCCCCGGCATGCTACTGATGCCGCCGTAGGAGAGATAGCCGCGCATCTGGGCCACGATCTCATCAACGGTTGCCGGGCGATAACCGCTCGTGCCCGCAGCGGCGGCAACGGCCTGACAGCTACTGACTTCCGCCACCATCAGATACTGGTTGCGGCGACGCAGGGCGTCGCGCTGCGCCGCGCCGGCGTCGCTCATGTCGACCGGGGGCACCGAGGACCGATACAGAAGGTTGTCTTTGCTATCGAGCAGGGTGTAACAGATCACCGCGTTCGCCGGTGCGGCGGTGGCCGCCGCCAGCGCGACGGCAAGGATACTCAGTAGGCGCATGATGGACCCTCCTGCTTCATTATGGCCACCGCGCCACTATTTACGCAACAGCGCAATCCCCCGATTGAGCCCCTCCAGGGTCAGCGGGAACATGCGCGGCCCGAGTGCGCCAAGCACGATCTGGGTCGATCGCGTATAGCCCCACGCGCGCTCGGGCTCCGGATTGAGCCAGATGGCATGGCGATAGGCTGTCGACGAGCCGCTTGAGCCAGACGATGCCCGGTTCTTCGTTGCGGTATTCGACGCTGCCGCCCGCCTGCAGCAACTCGTAGGGACTCATCGCCGCATCACCGACGAAGATCAGGCGCCAATCGGGCCCGTGTCTGTGGAGGATGTCGAAGGTGGCGACGCGCTCGTTGCGCCGGCGCACGCTGTCGCGCCAGACGTGATCGTAGACGCAGTTGTGAAAGTAGAAGTACTCAAGATGCCGGAACTCGCTCCTTGCGGCAGAGAACAATTCCTCGCACACCGGGATGTGGGGGTCCATCGATCCGCCGACGTCAAGAAACAGCAAAACCTTGACGCGGTTGCGTCGCTCGGGGATCAGGCGCAGGTCCAGCCATCCGGCGTTTCTCGCCGTACCCTCGATCGTTGCCTCGAGGTCGAGTTCCTCGGGCACGCCTTCGCGCGCGAAACGGCGGAGCCGGCGCAAGGCAATCTTTACGTTGCGGGTGTTGAGCTCCACCGAATCGTCGAGGTTGCGGAAAGAGCGCTCGTCCCACACCTTCACCGCGCTTCGGCTGCGTCCGCCTTCCTGGCCGATGCGGATGCCCTCGGGGTTGTAGCCGTACGCGCCGAACGGGCTCGTGCCCGCCGTGCCGATCCACTTCGCGCCGCCCTGGTGACGCCCGCGCTGTTCCTCCAGGCGCCGCTGCAGCGTTTGCATCAGCTTGTCCCAGCCGCCAAGGGCCTGGACCCGGGCCTTCTCCTCTTCGCTCAGCGTGCCTTCAATGGCCTTGCGAATCCACTCCTCCGGAATCATCGCCGCGATGTCGAACACCCCTTCGACGCCATGAAAATAGGCACCGAACGCGAGGTTGAAGCGATCGTAGAGCGCCTCGTCCTTGATCAGGCAGGTGCGGGCCAGGAAGTAGAAGTCGTCGATGCTGTTGGCAATGACGTTCTGCTCGAGCGCCTCGAGCAGCGTGAGGAATTCGCGCGTCGAGACCGGCAGCTTCGCCGCCTTGAGGTGAAGGAAGAAGTCGATCAGCATGGCGAAGCTACCGCTGACGTTCTAGCAGAAAGCCCAGGTGTCGCTTTACCGCGGGCCACTCGCCTTCGATGATGCTGAACACGACGGTGTCGCGATAACTGCCATCGGCGGAAATCTGGTGATTGCGCAGGACACCGTCCTGCTTCGCGCCCAGCCGGGCGATCGCCTCGCGCGAGGCCCGATTGAACCAGTGGGTGCGAAATTCCACCGCGATGCACCGCAGTTTTTCGAAGGCATGGGTGAGCAGCAGCAGCTTGCACTCGGTGTTGATCGCGGTGCGCTGCGCGCGCTTCGCGTACCAAGTGTGACCGATCTCCAGCCTGCGGTTGGCCGCGTCAACGTTGAAGTAGCGCGTGCAGCCGACGATCTCGCCCTTGGCGTTGTCGCGCACGGCAAACGGCATCGCGCCCAGGTCCTCGCGCATCCTGAGCGCAGCGTCGATGTATGCCTCCACCGCGTCAGGTGCGGGAACCGATGTGTACCAGAGCTGCCACAGCCCGCCATCGGACGTCGCGCCGCGCAGGTCCGTGGCATGTTCGCGGGTGAGGGGTTCAAGCGTGGCATACCGCCCCTTGAGCGTGACCGGTTCGACAAAGCGCCGGGTCATCGCCCCGCACGCGCCATGAATGCCACCCTCTCGAACAAGATGCACGTCCTGCTCGTTCTTGAGGAGCGCACCATAGAGGGGTGGGATGACGACTTTCTTGTCCGTACTTCGCAGCGCTTCGACCGGGATTTCTTCCGCCAGCAGCAGCTTCAGCCAGTCGAGCAGTTCCGAGGTCGACGGCTTCTTCTTCAGACCCGGAACCTCGCGCAGCTCGAAAAATACCTCCAGTGCCTCCTTGAGCAGCGCTTTTTTCAGACCCGGAAAGTGAACGTCGACGATCCGTGTCATCGTCTCCTTGTCGGGGAACTTGATGTAATGGAAGAAACAGCGGCGCAAGAACGCGTCGGGCAGTTCCTTTTCGTTGTTGCTGGTGATCACGACCAGCGGCCGATGCCGCGCGCGTATCGTGACTTGCGTCTCGTAGACGTAGAATTCCATCCGATCGAGCTCGCGCAGGAGGTCGTTCGGAAACTCGATGTCCGCCTTGTCGATCTCGTCGATCAGGACCACCGCGGGCGCCGCCGCCTCGAACGCCTCCCACAGCACGCCACGCTTGATGTAATGCGCGATGTCCGCGACGTTCTCGTCGCCAAGCTGCGAGTCGCGCAGCCGCGATACTGCATCATATTCGTACAGTCCCTGCTGGGCCTTGGTCGTCGACTTGATGTGCCATTGCACCAGCGGGCGGCCGATCGCGCGCGCGACTTCCTCGGCCAGCATCGTCTTTCCGGTCCCCGGCTCGCCCTTGACGAGCAGCGGTCGCTCCAAAGTGATTGCGGCATTGACCGCGAGCATCAGGTCGGGCGTTGCGACGTAGGTGTCGGTGCCTTCGAAGCGCATCTGGGTTCCTCTCCAGCTCATCCTAACCCATGACATACCGCAGCGACCAGAGCGTGGCCATGCCAGTGGCGATGGTCAGTACTGCGCTCTGCCGCCACCAGGCAACCATGGCGGCGACAAGCGCCGCTATAAGCTTGGCGTTGCCGGGATCGATCCGCAGGACTCCCGGCGGCATGAACACGACCGCCGGCACCACGATCGCCGTCAGCATCGCCACCGGAACGTGCTTGAGCCCCTCGGCGAGGAGCGGCGGGATGTCGCGACGCGCGAACAAGGCGATGAATGATAGCCGCGCCGAATACGTGATTGCGCCGACGGCAAAGATCAAGAGCCAGATGGTCAGCTCTCTATTCATGCCTGGCCACGATCTTGTCGCCGAGCACTCCCGCGGCGATCGCGAGCAGGCCGCCACAGACCAGCGAGAGCCGCAACGGAATCGCATCGAGCGCAATCACCGCAACCGTCGCGACCACGAACACCAGCATCGAGATCCGATCGCGTAACAGCGGCACCAACACCGCGAGAAAGCACAGCGGCACGACGAAATCGAGCTGCCACGAGCCGGGAATAACCTGTCCGGCGACGATGCCTGCCAGCGTGGCGATCTGCCAGGTAACCCACAGGCAGGCACCGGTGCCAAGGAAGTACGACGCGTTGCCACCCACGTCGTCGGATTTCTGGAAGCGCTGCAGCGTTCCCGCGAAAGCCTGATCGGTGAGCAAGAACGACAGCGCCGCGCGCCAGCGATGATCCAGCCGGCGCAGGTAGGGCGCCATGGCGGCGCTGTACATCACCAAGCGCAGGCTCACCACCAGGCAGGAGAGCAGGATCACGGCAAACGGCGCCCCGGCCGCGAGCAGCTGGACGGCGACAATCTGCGCCGCACCGCTGAACATGATCATCGACATGGCAAGCGCGGCGAATGGCGACGCACCGACCGCTATCGCGCCGATGCCGCAGACGATGCCGAAGGGAACGATGCCGACCAGCATCGGCGCGATAGCGCGAGCGCCTTCGAAGAAGGCGGGCCGAGAGAAATGCGGACGCATGGCTGGCAAACAAAGGGCCTGCGGCGAAGACGCTGCAGGCCCGCGAGTGGTGACACCCAGTATAGCGCAAGTCGCCCGCGACACGCCGTGCGCTGACCCAGTCAACCAGGAGCGCTTGTCTGCGCCAGGCCGGCATCGATAATCAGGTCGTGGCCGGTCATGCCACGCGCCTCGTCGGAGGCGAGGAACAGCACGCCGCGCGCGATGTCGTCGCCGACAAGCCTGAACTTGAGGCATTGCTGGTCGAGGAACTCCCGTTCGAGCCTGGGCGTAAGCCATAACGCGCGTTGCCGCGGCGTATCGATCGCTCCGGGCACGATCGAATTCACACGGATGTTATGCAGGCCAAGCTCGCGCGCCAGCGTGCGCGTCAGTCCGCAGATGGCTGCTTTCGCGGCCGTGTAGGCAACCATGCCGGGCGTGCCACGCATCCACGACACCGAGCCAAGATTGATGATCGAGCCACCGCCTGCGCGCGCCATGCCGGGCGCAACCTCCTGGGCAGCGAAAAAATGGTGGCGCAGATTGACCGCGAGGCAATCGTCCCAGTACTGCGGCGTCACGCTTTCGAGCGCGTGCCTGTCGTCTCGGGCCGCGTTATTGACAAGCACGGTAACCGCACCCCAGTTCTTGGCGATGGCGCCGAGCACGGCACGCAGCGCGTCGATGTCGCGCACGTCGCAGGCGTGGTAAGAGACCGCCGCAGGGGCAAGCCGCGCGACGAGCGCGCGGGCGGGTTGGTCAGCCAAGTCGCAGAACGCCACGCGCGCACCTTGCCGCGCGAAGTGCGCGACGATGTCGGCACCTATTCCCGACCCACCGCCCGAAACGAACACGACGCGTCCGGCGAGGCTTGGGTAACTGGCAACGGCGTTGGCCACGGAAATCGCTTTCGCGAATGGGCAGCGCATCTATAGCACAGAGGCGACTTTGGTGTGAAGCGCCGCTACAATGCCATGCCACGGGTCGAAGGGGAATGGTCATGGATCTGCCGGTCAATCAATTCAAGCGCGCGCTCGCGTCCGGCGGCACGCCGATCGGGGCCTGGCTCGTAAGCGCCGCGCCGGCGGCGGCCGAAGCGCTCGGCTGCGTGGGCTTCGATTTTCTCGTCGTCGACATGGAGCACACGCCGATCGATCTGCAGCAGCTGGTCGGCATCCTGCAGGCGATTGCCGGTACACCGGCGCAGGCGATCGTGCGACCACCCTGGAACGACATGGTAATGGTCAAGCGCGTGCTTGATAGCGGCGCGCAGAGCCTGCTGTTACCCTTCGTGCAAAATGCAGACGAGGCGAGGCGCGCCGTTGCCTACACCCGCTACCCGCCGGCCGGCTTGCGCGGCGTCGCCGCGGCGCACCGCGGCAGCCGATACGGCACGATTCCAAACTACGTTCAGCGTGCCGACGGGGAGATCTGTGTCATCGTGCAGATCGAGACGCCGACGGCATTCGCTCAGCTCGAGGCCATCGCGGCAGTACCCGGGGTCGACTCGATCTTCATCGGTCCGGCGGACCTCTCGGCGTCGATGGGTTATCCGGGTGACATGGGCAATCCGGCCGTGCAAGACAAGCTCCGGGCCGGCGCGCAGAACTGCAAGCGACTCGGCAAGCCCTGCGGCATCGTGGGTGCAAATCCGGACATGGTCGGCAAGTTCCTCGACTACGGCTTTTCCTGGGTCGCCGTCGGCTCCGACCTGGCCATGCTGGTCAGCCGCGCGCAGGAATTCCTGGGTGCCGTGCGCAAGACCGTCGACGGCGCACAGTCCAGGCCCTGACGCGCCCGCGGTCACCGTGACGGGGACGCTTGAATTGCGCGCCGGCGCAGCGCGCGTGACGCTTGCGCCGGAGGTTGGAGCCGCCATCGCCGCCTACGACTGGAACGGCGAGCCGGTGCTGCGGCCGACGCCTGACGACGCGCTGGCCGCGGGTGACGTGCGCCGCTTTGCCTCGTATCCGCTGCTCCCGTTCTGCAATCGCATCGCCCGCGCGCGACTGCACTGGAACAACGCGGAGTATGCGCTCCCGCGCTATCTCGCCGAGGTGCCGCACGCGATCCACGGCAACGGCTGGCGCCGGCGCTGGTCGGTGGTCGAACGCACACCCGCGTCGGCGATCCTCGAACTCGTGCACACGGCGGCGGGTGAAAGCGCGCGCGAGTGGCCGTTTGCCTATCGCGCGCGGCAGACTTTCGCCCTGGAAGGCAATGCGCTCGCGCTAACGCTCTCGATTGCCAACGCCGGCCATGCGCCGTTCCCGTTCGGTCTTGGCTGGCACCCGTTCTTTCCGCGCAACGCGGTGACTCGGCTCGGGTTTGCGGCGGCTGGAGTCTGGCACACCGATCCCACCCGGCTGCCGACACGGTGCGATCCGCTGCCCTCGGCCTGGAACTTCGAAGTGCCGCGCGCGATCGCCGCAACGACGCTCGACCATTGTTTTGCCGGTTGGCGGCCGCCGGCCACGATCGCCTGGCCGGATCGGCGCCTGACGGTTTCGATCAGCGCCGATGAGGCGTGCGAGTACTTGGTCGTGTTCGTGCCTCCCGACTGCGATTTTCTCGCCGTCGAACCGGTAACGCACATGACCGACGCGTTCAATCGCGCCGCGGCAGGCGCGCCGGCCACGGGCACCCGCCTGCTCGCGCCGGGGGCCACGTTTTCTTGTACGATGCGCATTTCCGTCTCGCCCGGTGCCAAGTGATGCGGTCGCCCTTTGAGTGCGTGCTCGACATCAAGGCAAGCCTCGGCGAATGCCCGACCTGGTCGGTCGACGAACAATCGCTGTACTGGGTTGACATCAATGCCCCATCGCTCAATCGCTTCGATCCGCTCAGCGGCCGGAACATTGCCTGGCCGATGCCAGAAGCGATCGGCTGTTTCGCATTACGGGAAGGAAGTCAGTTCGTCGCCGCCCTGCGCAGCGGCATCTGGCTTGTCGATTCCAGCGGCAAGCTCGAGCGCAAAATCGCCGCCGCGCCCTATGATCCGACACACCACCGCTTCAACGACGGCCGCGCCGATGCGCAGGGCCGCTTTTGGGCCGGCAGCATGAACGAGAAGCGCGACGCCAGTAGCGCGCGGCTGTATCGCCTCGATGGCAAGTTTGTCCTGACACCGATGATCTCGGGGATCACCATCTCCAACGGTCTCGCCTGGAGCCCGGATTCCCGCACGATGTATCACGCCGACACGCCGACGCGAACGATCAATGCCTGGGACTTCGACCCGGGGACCGGTGCCATTGCCAACCGCCGGGTGTTCGCCCGGTTCTCCGGGGAGAACGATCACCCAGACGGCGGCGCCGTCGACCGCGAGGGATGTTACTGGAGCGCGTTCTATCGTGGCGGCAAGGTCGTGCGCCTCTCGCCCCGCGGGGAGACCGTTGCGGAGTTTCCGCTGCCGGCAATGTGCCCGACGATGTGCGCATTTGGTGGTCCGGACCTGAAGACGCTCTATGTCACAACCGCGCGCCAGCGGCGAGAGCCGGATGAGCTGTTGCGGCTGCCGCAATCGGGCGGAATCTTCGCCATGCGCGCCGACGTGCCCGGTATGCCGGAATCGAAGTTCGCGGGCTGAGCCGTACCCTTCCCCAGCGAGAACAAGGCACCAAGGCCGCCGATGCAACTCGACACGACCGGGTTTATCCGCCTTTCCGCTTCGGGCAGCCTCGGCATGTCGGCCTCCGGCGGCGCCTTCGCGACGAGTACCGGCGACGTGCTCGAAGCCGCCTGTTTCGGTCCCGGCGTGTTCCGCCTGCGCATCGGCGCGAATACCCGGCCCGACTACGGCCTGGTGGTCGGCCGCGCGCAGCGCTGTGATATCACGCAACCCGACCCCGGCGTATGGTCCTTCGCCGCCGGCGGGACCCGGCTCGAATTGACCGGCGAACCGCTGCGCTTTCGGTTGCTGCACGACGAGCAGCCGATCGTCACGTCGATCACCGACGAGCACTATCGCGGCTTTCCGCGTCTGCCCGTGATCGGCCGCACGCGGACGGGCCAACAGTGGATCGCCTCCTTTGCACTGGCTTCGGGTGAACCGGTCTATGGTTTTGGCGAGAAATTCGGGCCGCTCAACAAGCGGGGGCAACTCGTGACCTCGCGCGTCGACGACGCGCTGGGCGTCAACACCGGGCTCTCCTACAAGAGCGTGCCGTTCTGCTGGAGCCCCGGGAACGGCACGGGCGCGAAGGGCGGTGCCTGGGGCGTATTGGTCAACACGCCGGGCCGGGTAACGCACGGCGTCGGGTATCCGGAATGGTCGCATCGCTCCTACGCCGCCCTTGTCGACGACGAGGCGCTCGATTTGTTCCTGTTTGCCGGCCGCGATCCGGCGCAGGTGCTCGACCGCTATACGATGCTGACCGGCCGCGCACCCGACGTGCCGCTGTGGAGCCTGGGCCTGTGGGTCTCACGCGCCTACTACCGGACCGCGGACGAGGCAATGGCGGTGGCCGAGGAACTGCGCTCGCGTAGGATACCCTGCGACGTGCTCGCACTCGACGGCCGCAGCGTGTGGGAGGTGCGAACCCGCTTCGATTTTCAGTGGGATACGACGCGTTACCCCGATCCTGCGGCGACATTGACACGCATGAAGCGCCACAGCCTAAAGATCTGCGTGTGGGAATACCCCTACGTATCGGTTCATTCCCCGCTCTTCGCCGAACTTGCCGCGAAGCGCTTTCTGCTGACCACCGATGCCGGCGAGCCCTGCGTGCTTGGCTGGGATACCTCGCCTGCGACCTCGCCGTTTTCCGGCGTGCTCACGCCATTGCCCGACTCAGGCATCGTCGATTTCACCAATCCCGACGCCTATGCCTGGTGGCGAGATGCCCACGAGCCGTTGTTCAAGGCCGGCGTCGACGTGATCGCGAGTGATTACGGCGAACAGGTACCCGACGACGCCGTCGCGTTCAACGGCGATCGCGGCGCACGTCTGCACAACGTCTATCCGTTGCTCTATAACCGCTGCGTTTACGAGGCGACGAAGCGCTTCGCACCGGCGACAACGCAGCCGCCGCTCATCTGGAGCCGAGCCGGCTGGACCGGGAGCCAGCGCTTCCCCATCCAGTGGGGCGGCGATCCGCAAAGCGACTGGGAAGGCCTCGCCGCGAGCATCCGCGGCGGGTTGTCGTGGGGCATGAGCGGGGCGCCCTATCACGCCAGCGACATCGGCGGCTTCTACGGTTCGGAACAGCCGTCGCCGGAGCTGTATCTGCGCTGGCTGCAGATGAGTGTGTTCAGCTCACACATGCGCCTGCACGGTATCGGCGCGCGCGAACCGTGGGCGTTCGGCGAAGATACCGAAACGATCGCGCGGCAATGGATCGAGTTCCGCTACCGATTGTTGCCCTACCTGCGAACGGTGATCGCGCAGGCAACCACTTCCGGCCTGCCGGTGATGCGGGCGATGCCGCTGGCGTTTCCCAATGTTGCGCTCACGCGTAGCTACGAAACGCAGTTCATGTGCGGCGATGCCTTGCTGATCGCGCCGATCGTCGCCCCTGGCGGCGAAGTGGAGGTCGCGATGCCGCCCGGTGCCTGGTACGACCTTGCCAGCCGACAGCGCCTCCCGGGAAGGCAGGTTGTCCGGTACCGCGCGACGCTCGACAGGTTTCCGGTGTTCGGCCGCGAGGGCTACGCGCTCCCCCTCGGGCCGATCGTCCAGCACACCGGGGAGATCGACCCGGCAAGGCCGCTCGCGGCGTTGTACCTGTTCGGCAAGCCGGCACAGCCGCTCGATGGATTTGCCCAGGCAAGGATCACCGTCACCGACGGCCGCGTGAGGGTTGCGGCGGCGGCGACGGTGAAGGTCGAACCTTTCGGCGATGCGACCGGCATCGCGGTCGAGGCTCTGGCCTAGCGGAACGCATTCGTAGTGATGACCGCGCTACCGACCATCGCCGTCACGATCGGCGAGCCGGCGGGCATCGGCCCCGACCTGTGCGTGCGTGTGGCCGAGCGCGCATGGCCGGCGCGGCTGCTGCTGATCGGGGATATCGAACTGCTGCGCGCGCGCGCGCGGCGACTCGGCGCCGGGGTCCGCTTCAGCGCCTACACCCGCCACTCGCCGCCTGCGCCGGGAGTGCTCGAAGTCATGCATTTTCCGGTCGCGGCGGCGGTAGCCCCCGGGCGACTGGACACGGCAAACGCCCGAACCGTGCTCGCGACCCTCGAGGCCGCCATTGCGGCGCGCTATCGGGCGAGTTCGCGGCGATGGTGACCGCTCCGGTGCAGAAGAGCACGCTCAACGAAGCTGGCTTCGCGTTCACCGGCCACACCGAATTTCTCGCCGCGCGTACCGGGGCTCCCCACGTCGTAATGATGCTCGTCGGCGGACCCCGTGCGCAGACGCTGCGCGTCGCGCTCGCGACGACGCACCTGCCGCTCGCCGCGGTGCCGGCGGCGATCACGCGAGAATCACTGGCGGCGACCCTCGCCGTTGTCGCCGCCGACCTCGCGGGCAAATTCCACATCCCACTCCCGCGCATCGCGGTCTGCGGCTTGAATCCGCATGCCGGTGAAGGCGGCTATCTCGGCCGCGAAGAAATCGACGTCATCGCCCCGGTCATCGTGTCGCTGCGCGACTCGGGCCTGGATCTCGTCGGCCCGATCCCCGCCGACACCGCGTTCGTCCCGGAGCGGATGCGCTCGTTCGACTGCATCGTGGCGATGTACCACGATCAGGGTCTGCCGGTGCTGAAGCACGCGAGCTTCGGCCACGGCGTAAACGTCACGCTCGGTCTGCCATTCGTGCGCACCTCCGTCGACCATGGGACCGCGCTCGACCTCGCCGGGGACGACACGAGCGCCCGCGCGGCCGACCCGGGCAGCATGTTTGCCGCGGTTGAACTGGCGATCGAGTTGGCCGGAGGGCACCATCATGCGTGACGGCTTCCTGTCCCACCTGCGCGGAGTCATCGAGCAGATCCGCGCCGAGGGTTTCTACAAGACCGAACGGGTAATCGAAAGCCCGCAATCGCCGCAGATCCGTCTTGCCGACGGGCGGGAGGTGCTCAATTTCTGCGCCAACAACTACCTCGGCCTGGCCGACGACGCGCGCCTTGTCCAGGCGGCTAAAGATGGCCTCGATAGCTACGGCTTCGGCATGGCCTCGGTGCGCTTCATATGCGGTACGCAGAGCGTGCATAAGGAGCTCGAATCGGCGCTCGCCGCCTTCCTGACGACCGATGACAGCATCCTCTATTCGAGCTGCTTCGACGCCAACGGCGGCCTGTTCGAGACGCTGCTCGATGAACAGGATGCGGTGATCAGCGACGAGCTCAATCACGCAAGCATCGTCGATGGCATCCGCCTGTGCAAGGCGAAGCGTTATCGTTATCGTAACAACGATATGGCGGATCTGGAGGCCAAGCTCAACGAAGCCGATGGCGCCGGCGTGCGCTTCAAGCTCATCGCCACCGACGGCGTGTTCTCGATGGACGGCACGGTCGCGAAGCTCGCGACGATCTGCACGCTCGCCGAGCAATACCGGGCGATGGTGATGGTCGACGATTCGCATGCGGTCGGCTTCATCGGCGCAACCGGACGTGGAACCCCCGAGCTTTGCGCGGTCGAAGGAAGGGTGGATATCTTTACTGGCACGCTGGGCAAGGCCTTGGGCGGCGCCTCGGGGGGTTACATCGCCGGGCGCAAGGAGATCATCGCGCTGTTGCGGCAGCGCTCACGCCCGTATCTTTTCTCCAATACCCTGGCGCCCTCCATCGCGGCCGCTTCGCTTAAAGTGCTCGATCTGCTGGCCGGCGCCGAAGGCGCCACCCTGCGCCAACGCGTGCGGGCCAACGGCGAGCGCTTCCGCCGGGCCATGACCGGCCTGGGATTCGATCTGGTGGCCGGAGAGCATCCGA
Organism: uncultured beta proteobacterium; assembly: GCA_963711235.1. GTDB lineage: Bacteria > Pseudomonadota > Gammaproteobacteria > Burkholderiales > Casimicrobiaceae > PALSA-1003. The sequence goes on from CAVQDI010000006.1 coordinate 125,203, forward strand.
TCATTCCGGTCATGCTTGGCGATGCGGCGCTTGCGAGCCGCATGGCCGACGCTTTGCTGGCGGAGGGCGTCTATGTAATCGGCTTCTCGTATCCGGTCGTGCCGAAGGGCAAGGCCCGCATCCGCACCCAGATGAGTGCCGCGCATACGGCGCAGCAAATCGACCAGGCGGTGGCGGCATTCGCCAAGGTCGGCAGGGCGCTGGGCATCATCCGCTGACCGATGGGAGCATTGAATATGAAGGCTCTGGCAAAACTCGAGCGGGCACCCGGCCTGGCGCTGACCCGCGTCAAGAAACCCGAAGTGGGGCACAACGACGTCATGATCCGCATTCGCAAGACAGCGATCTGCGGCACCGACATCCATATCTGGAACTGGGACGACTGGGCGCAGAAAACCATTCCGGTGCCAATGCAGGTCGGACACGAATATGTCGGCGAAATCGTCGAGATCGGACAGGAGGTGCGCGGTTTCAAGGTCGGTGACCGAGTCTCGGGCGAAGGCCATATCACATGCGGCTACTGCCGCAATTGCCGCGCCGGCCGGCGCCACCTGTGCCGCAATACCGTCGGCGTCGGAGTCAATCGTGAAGGCGCGTTCGCGGAATACCTCGTGATCCCGGCATTCAACGCGTTCAAGATCCCCGACGACATTTCCGACGACCTGGCGGCGATTTTCGACCCCTTCGGCAATGCCACCCACACTGCCCTGTCGTTCGATTTGGTCGGCGAGGACGTGCTCATTACCGGCGCCGGACCGATCGGTATCATGGCGGGCGCGATCGCGCGCCATGTCGGCGCACGCCACATCGTCGTTACCGACGTCAACGACTACCGGCTCGCGCTCGCGCGCCGCATGGGCGCGACGCGCGCGGTCAACGTCGAACGCGAACGCCTGCGCGACGTCATGTCCGAGCTGCGCATGACGGAGGGCTTTGATGTCGGCATGGAGATGTCCGGCGTGCCGCAGGCATTCGCCGACATGCTCGAGCACATGAACCATGGCGGCAAAGTCGCTCTGCTCGGTATACCGCCGGCGCAGATGGCGATCGATTGGAACCAGGTCATCTTTAAGGGTCTGGAGATTAAGGGAATCTATGGCCGCGAGATGTTCGAGACCTGGTACAAAATGGTCGCCATGGTGCAGAGCGGCCTCGATCTGTCTCCGATCATCACGCACCACTTCCTGGCCGAACAGTTCGAGGCGGCATTCGCGACGATGCTCTCCGGCAAGAGCGGCAAGGTAATCCTCGATTGGAACTAGGATCGGATTCGCCCTTTTGCGCCGCGGCCGGGACTTCGCCACTCCGGTGGGAAAGGCGAACCTGAGCCCCATTCGCGGCCACGCCGCGCGAAAGCGGTTTGGACAAAACTTCCTGGTTGACCGCCACTACATCGACCGCATTGTCGCCGCCGTAGACCCGCAACGCGACGACAACGTGGTCGAGATCGGGCCCGGACTCGGGGCGCTGACGCGGCCTCTGCTGGAGCGCGCAGGGCGGCTAACGGTCATCGAGATCGACCGCGATCTCGCCGCTCGCATCGCCGCCGAATTTTCCTCCGATCGTCTCACCCTTCATAATGTCGACGCCCTGAGTTTTGACTTCGCGACTTTGGGCGGCGACCTGCGGGTAATCGGCAACCTGCCGTACAACATCTCTTCGCCGCTGCTGTTCCATCTATCGCGCTACGACGCCAGCTTGCGTGATCTGACCGTCATGCTGCAGCGGGAAGTTGTGCAGCGGATGGTGGCAGCACCCGCGACACCGGAATATGGCCGGCTTACCGTCATGCTGCAGGTGCGCTTTCGCATCCAGCGGCTGTTCAGCGTGCCGCCCGGGGCGTTTCGTCCGGCGCCGAAAGTCGATTCCGCCGTGGCCCGCCTCGTGCCGCTAGGCTCCGCCCGGCCGCGGATCGCCGACGAGGCCCTGTTTGCGGAGCTCGTCGGCGCCGCCTTCGGACAGCGGCGCAAGACCCTGCGCAATGCACTGCAGCACTGGGCGACGCCGGGAGAGCTCGAAGCTACGGGAATCGCGCCCGGGGCGCGCGGCGAGACCCTTGCCGTGAGCGACTTCGTTCGCCTGGCCAACGCCCTGGCCTAGATTCGGTTATTCGCCCCAGGTCCGGTCCGGTCGTAGCCCCGGTCCGGTGATCCGCACGATCTTGCGTCGGCTTCCTGCGCCGCGCAGCAGCGTTACTGCCCTCTCGGGTACCCCGAATGCATCGGCAAGCAAGGCGATCAACGCGGCATTGGCCTTGCCGTCGACCGCCGGCGCGGCCAGGCGGATCTTCAGGGTGCCGCCATGCACGCCGGCGACTTCGCTGCGCTTCGCGCTGGCTTGAACGTGGATCGCGAGCGTTATCGAACCGTCGGCGCCAACATGGCGCCAGGGACTCGGATGCGGCCTTTCAACGGAAGAACTGGACAACGTTTTGTTCCAGCCATGCGACCGGCAGCATCAAGACCAGTTGCGCAAGCACGATGACGATAAGCGGCGAAAGGTCGAGCGCGCCGCCGAGTGGCGGCACGACCCGCCGCACAGGGGTGAGAAGCGGAAAGGTCAGCGCGTTGAGCACGCCCGCCAGCGGCCCATCCGGCGCGACCCAGGACAGCAGCGCCTGAAGGAACACCGAGCCAATCACTATCCAGAGCAGCGCCCGAATCAGCTCCACGACTGCAAGCGTCGCGATCAGGCCTGCGTTGACGGCGGAGAGAACCGCACTCCCGAGCGCCATGAGCGCCGCCAGCCACAGCGCCTGCAAGAGCCAAGCGACAGTGAGCGAAGCCCAGTCGTAGCCGCGGTATCCCGGAAGAATCTTGCGCAGCGGCTTCACCGCCCAGTCGGTAAGGGCGCTCACCGCACGGCCCAGCGGATTGCGGAATGGTGCGCGCAGGCATTGCATGAGAAAGCGCAACAACACGGCGTAGACCAGCATGCCCATGATGATGTTGATCAGAAACCGTGCCGCGTCGTAGAGCATTATGTCTCGCCGCCCAGGATTTCGCCGAGTTCCCTCGCACGCACGGCGGCTGCCTTGACCGCGGCGACGATGGCCGCCTTGACCGCGGCCTCATCGAGGTGGGCAATCGCGCGCTCGGTGGTGCCGCCCTTCGATGTTACCTGCGCGCGCAGCAGCGCCGGATCCGAGTCGCTCTGCTCGGCCAAGCGGATCGAGCCGGAAAAGGTGGCGTAGGTGAGGCGGCGTGCCTCTGCCGGCGTGAATCCGAGCTCCTGCGCCGCCTGTTCCAGCGCCTCGAGGAAGTAGAAGACATAGGCCGGGCCGCTGCCCGACACGGCGGTCACCGCATCGAGTTCGTCCTCGCGTTCGCACCATAACGTACCGCCCACCGCCCCCAGCACCGCCGAGGCCCGCGCGCGGCCTTCGCCGTCGACGCCAGCAAGGGCGTACAACGCGGCGATCCCGGCGCCGATCAAGGCGGGGGTATTCGGCATCGCGCGCACGAGCCGCCGATAGCCCCGCAACCAGCGCGAGAGATCAGAGAGTCGGATGCCGGCGGCGATCGTCAACACCACCTGGCGCTTGAGCAATGTCGCCAGCTCGCGGGCCACGCTGCGCACCTGCTGTGGCTTGACCGCGATGACAATGACGTCGGCGCGACCGACCGCGGCCGGCTCGATCGTGGCGAACGTGGCGACGCCGAAGCGCGCCGCCACCGTTGCCCTAGCCTCGGCGTCGATCTCGACCACCGCGAGCGCTTCCGAGCCGTGGCCGCGCGCGATCAGCCCTCCCAGCAGCGCGCGCGCCATGTTGCCCCCGCCAATGATCGTGATGTTCATGCCGCCGCGCCCTCCGCCGTTGTAGACATTCTGTCGCCGAACAGCGCGGTGCCGAGCCGAACCAGCGTCGCTCCCTCGGCGATCGCGGCCTCGAGATCGGCCGACATCCCCATCGACAGCGTGTCCAGCGCAAGCCCGCGGGCGCGGGCGGCGTCGAACAGCTCGCGCAGGACGTGAAATTGCGCGCCTTGGCGCGCGCGATCGGGCGTCGCCTCCGCGATGCCCATGAATCCACGCAAGGCGATTCGCGGCAACGCGGCGATCGCACTTGCCAGCGCCAACGCGGCGTCCGGAGCCACACCGCTCTTGCTCGCCTCGCCGCTGATGTTGACCTGCACACAGACGTTGAGCGGGCGCGCCTGCGCATCACGCATCGCCGCCAGCCGCTCGGCGATCTTCAGCCGATCGATGCTCTGCACCCAGGCGAAGCTTGCGGCTGCGAGCCGCACCTTGTTACTTTGCAGGGGCCCGATCAGATGCCACTCGATGCCGGGTAGCGCGGAGAGCAGCCGCGCCTTGGCAAGACTCTCCTGCACATAGTTCTCGCCGAATGCCCGCTGCCCCAGCGCGTACGCCGCGCGCACCGCCGCGGCGGGCTGCCCCTTGCTTACCGCGAGCAGTCCAACGGTCGCGGGATCACGTCCGGCGAGTCGTGCCGCGAGCACGATCCGGGATCGGACTGCTTGCCATGCCTTCTCGTCTAGGCTCATAATCTGATGACGCCGGCATAGCGAGCAGCGGGTGTAACCCACAACTCGTACCCGGGTGAACCGTGCTGCCGGGGCTTGCCGCGGCGGTCCCACCCTACCCCGCTGCGGCGCGTCAGCCTGCAGGGATTATAAATGGACATTGCCGAACTCTTAGCATTCGCGGTCAAGAACAAAGCATCGGATCTGCACCTTTCGGCGGGCCTCCCGCCAATGATCCGCGTCCACGGCGACATCCGGCGGATCAACCTGCCGCCGATGGAGCATGAGGATGTGCACGCCATGGTGTACGACATCATGAGCGATGCGCAGCGCAAGATGTACGAAGAGATGCTCGAATGCGACTTCTCTTTCGGCATCCCCAACCTCGCCCGTTTCCGCGTTAACGCGTACAACCAGCAGCGCGGCGCCGCCGTCGCTTTCCGCACGATTCCGTCGAAGGTTCTTTCGCTCGAGGAGCTTGCCACGCCGAAGTCGTTCGCCGACATGACGACCCGCCCGCGTGGCCTGATCCTGGTCACAGGCCCGACAGGCTCGGGCAAGTCGACGACGCTGGCGGCCATGACCGATCACGTCAACCAGAACGAATACGGGCACATCCTCACCATCGAGGATCCCATCGAGTTTCTGCACGAGTCGAAGAAGTGCTTGATCAACCAGCGCGAAGTCGGGCCGCACACCTTGTCGTTCTCCAACGCGCTGCGCGCGGCGCTGCGCGAAGACCCCGACTACATCCTGGTCGGCGAAATGCGTGACCTGGAGACCATCCGGCTGGCGTTAACCGCGGCCGAAACGGGGCACTTGGTCTTCGCCACCCTGCACACCAGCTCCGCAGCAAAAACCATCGACCGCGTCATCGACGTGTTCCCGGCCGCGGAAAAGGACATGGTGCGGGCGATGCTGTCGGAATCGCTGGTCGCGGTAATCTCGCAGACGCTGCTCAAGACCAAGGACCAGCAGGGCCGCGTGGCCGCGTGGGAGATCATGGTCGGCACGCCGGCGATCCGTAACCTGATTCGGGAAAACAAGGTAGCGCAGATGTACTCGGTTATCCAAACCAGCCAGACGGCTGGCATGCAGACGATGGATCAGTGCCTGACCGAAATGGTCCGGCGCAACCAGATTCAGCTGGCCGAGGCGCGGGCGCGCGCTGTCAACAAGGACCTGTTCGGCGGGTAGCCGCACCCGTCCTGGGAGTCGCCTCATGGAACGCGAGACCGCCACCAAGTTCATCCACGAACTTCTCGATTTGCTGGTCAAGCAGAAGGGCTCGGACCTGTTCATCACCGCCGGGTTCCCGCCAGCGCTCAAGATCGACGGCAAGATCGCGCCGGTATCGAAGACCGCGCTCACGTCCCAGCACACCATCGAGCTGGTGCGCAGCGTGATGAACGATAAGCAGGCGATGGAGTTCGAATCGACCAAGGAATGCAACTTCGCCATTGCGCCGCCGGGCATCGGCCGCTTTCGCTGTAACGCATTCGTGCAGCAGGGTCGTGTCGGCATGGCGATGCGGACCATCAACGTCATCATTCCGACATTCGAGGAGCTGAACCTGCCGCCGGTGCTCAAGGACGTATGCATGAGCAAGCGGGGCATCATGATGTTCATCGGTGCGACCGGGGCGGGCAAATCGACGTCCATGGCGGCGCTGCTCGGATACCGCAACGAAAACAGCTACGGCCACATCATCACCATCGAGGATCCGATCGAGTTCGTGCACGAGCACAAGAATTGCATCCTTACCCAGCGCGAGGTCGGCGTGGACACAGAAAGCTGGGAAATCGCGCTCAAGAACTCGCTGCGGCAGGCGCCGGACGTGATCCTGATCGGCGAAATCCGCGACCGCAACACCATGGACTACGCCATCGCCTTCGCAGAGACCGGCCATTTGTGCCTGGCGACGCTGCACGCGAACAGCACCAACCAGGCGCTCGACCGCATTATCAACTTCTTCCCCGAGGAGCGCCGCGCGCAGCTCCTGATGGACTTGTCGCTGAACATTCGCGCCTTCGTCGCGCAACGGCTGATCGCGCGCCGCGACGGCCGCGGCCGTGTACCCGCGGTGGAGGTGATGTTGAACTCGCCGTTGATCTCGGACCTCATTTTCAAGGGCGACGTGTCCGGCATCAAGGAGATCATGAAGAAATCGCGCGAGCTTGGCATGCAAACCTTCGACCAGGCGCTGTTCGACCTGTACGAGGCCGGCATGATCAGCTACGAGGACGCACTGCGGAATGCCGACTCGCTCAACGACCTGCGCCTCGAGATCAAGCTGCACGGCAAGGACGCCAAGAACCGCAACGTAATGGCGGGCATCGGCAACATGGATATCGTCCAGACCTAAGTCCGCGAGGTGGGCGCGTCCGCCGCGCCGCGTGTGGTAGCCTAGTGTTTTCGTCCCGCCGTCGCCGGAGGGCCACTGATCATGGCCGGCCTCGAACCCCAGACACCGATTCCCACCGAGCTCAAACTCCACCAGGCTTCACGCGCAATGGCGGTAAGGTTTGCCGACGGCACGAGCTTCCGCATGGCGTACGAATCCGGCCCCTGCGCCGGCACACGGCTGCGGGCATCACCGCAGAACGCGGAAAGCAACCGGCGCCGCGATGAGCGAAACGACTGACTTTGGCTTCCAGCGCGTAGCGGCGGAGGACAAGGCGCGGCGCGTACGTGGGGTGTTTGAGTCGGTCGCGGCGAAATACGACCTCATGAATGACCTGATGTCAGCAGGGCTGCATCGGGTCTGGAAGCGTTTCGCCGTGACTGCGAGCGGCGTCCGAGCTGGGAGCGCAGTGCTCGACGTGGCTGGCGGCACGGCCGATCTGACGCGACTGTTTACCGATCGCGTCGGACCGACTGGCCGGGTCGTGCTGACCGACATCAACGCTGCCATGCTCGGTGCCGGCCGCGACCGGATGCTCGATGAAGGTCGCCTTGTCCCCGCGGTGCAGTGCAATGCCGAAGCGCTGCCATTTCCGCCGCGGCAATTCGACTGCGTATGCATCGGATTCGGGTTGCGCAACGTCACGCATAAGGAAGTTGCACTGGCGGAAATGCGTCGCGTCCTGCGGCCAGGCGGTGTCGTCCTCGTGCTCGAATTCGGCAAAGTGGCGCCGCCGTTGCAAGCGGCCTACGACTGGTACAGCTTTAATGTCCTGCCGCGCCTTGGCAAACTCGTGGCAGGCGACGAGGCCAGTTACCGCTATCTCGCCGAATCGATCCGCATGCACCCGGACCAGTCGACGCTCCAGGTCATGATGGAAGAGGCGGGATTCGAGCGCGTAGAGTGGTTTAATCTGATGGCCGGCGTCGTCGCGTTGCACCGGGGTTACGTCTTCTAGGGGCTGCGTGTTTTCCGCGCTCGACATCGCCAACCGCGCGCTGGAGCGCGAGCGCTGGGCACGCGACAGACTTGCCGGACATGCCGGGCGTACGGTGCGCGTTCAGATCGGTCCGACCCTTCAGGCCTTCGTGATTGACGGCGACGGTCGACTGCACGACAGCGAGGCGGCTCCCGATCTGAGGCTGGGCATTTCTCCGTTGCAGCTGCCGACTTTGCTCTCGCAGCCGGGACGGTGGGGTGAGCTGGTCACTGCCGAAGGCGACGCAGCGCTGGCGGCGACGCTGTCCGAACTCGCGCTGACACTGCCGTGGGTCGCGGAGGCCCTGCTCGCCAGAGTGTTCGGCCCGGTCGCCGGGCAGGGGCTCGCCGACCTTGGCCGACGTTTGCTGGCGTTTCCGGATTACGCGGCGCAGCGCTTCGGCGACAGCTTCACCAGCTACGTCGGCGACGAAGCACGGATTGTGGCGGGCGCCGCCGAGGCCCGCGTCGTCGCCAACGAGATCGCGGCGCTCTGCGCGCGCGTGGACGCGCTTGCGCGCCGCATCGATCGGCTTGACCGTTCGACCGCCCGCGACCCTCCCCGCCCGTCACCGCCGCACGGTGAGGGAAGAACCAAGCGAGGCGCCGGCTAGCGGTGCTGCATCCTGCCGGGCCATGCCGCGTTTCATCACTCCGTATACTGCGATTTGCCTGCGCCGAAGGACCAGTTCTCCCAGGCGACTTCGACCAGGCTGAGGAACAGGTCCTGCGACCTGAGGCCCGGATCCTGGGACAGCAGTTCGGCGGCGCGGGCGAAGAAGTCGCGTTTTTGTGTCGGCTTTCGCCCCGCGCTCAACGTGATTTGCACCAGCACGACGTCATCGCTTCGCTTGATCCCAAGATAGCTCGGATCGTAGAGCAACCCGTCCGCTTCGTGCTCGGTGATGATCTGGAAACGGTCGTGCTCGGGCACTGCAAGGGTCTCGACCATGGCCCGATGGATACCGTCTCCGATTGCGCGACGGTATGCGGCCGGTTTGCCGGCCCGGAGCGAGATGCGAACGAGGGGCATGTTGGTGCGTCGGTGGCGCCGCAGTGTGGGCCCGCTAGAATCTACGCGCCCGATGCGAGCGCGTCAAAGGCATACCTTACAATCGCGGGTATGCGCTGGTTCCGGCTCGCAAAAATCTGGTTGATCGCGCTCAAATACGGGCTCGATGAATTCCCGCTCGGCCACCAGCGGTTTCGCTGGCTGCGACCCACCGCGCGCGCGCTGACGTTCTGGCGCAATACGTCGGCGCCGCGTGCGGTGCGTCTGCGGCTGGCGCTGGAAGATCTTGGTCCTATCTTCGTCAAATTCGGCCAGGTTCTTTCGACCCGACGCGACCTCTTGCCCGCCGACATCGCCGAGGAACTCGCCAAGCTGCAGGACCGCGTGCCGCCGTTTCCAACCGAACAGGTCATCGCCACCCTGGACCGCGTCTACGGCAAGCCCGTCACCCAAGTCTTCAAAACGTTCGAACGCGAACCGGTCGCCAGCGCCTCCGTGGCGCAAGTGCATCTTGCCGAGCTGCCTGACGGAACGCCGGCCGCGGTCAAAGTTCTTCGGCCGAACATTTCGGCGACGATCGAGAAGGATCTCGCCCTCATGCAGATGGGCGCGTGGCTGGTTGAGAGGCTGTGGTCGGACGGCAGGCGCTTGAAGCCGCAAGAAGTGGTGGCGGAATTCGACAAGACGATTCACGACGAACTCGATCTCGGGCGCGAAGCGGCCAACTGCTCGCAACTGCGCCGCAATTTTCTGCACTCGTCGCTGCTGCTCATTCCCGAGGTCTACTGGGATTGGTGTAGTACCGAAGTCATGGTGATGGAACGCATGAGCGGTATTCCCATCAGCCAGGTCGAGCGGTTGAAGGCCGAAGGCGTCGACATTCCACGGCTTGCCCGCGCCGGCGTCGAAATCTTCTTTACGCAGGTGTTTCGCGATGGCTTTTTCCATGCTGACATGCATCCGGGAAACATCTTCGTCGCCACTGCGCCTGCGGAATTCGGCAAATACATCGCGCTCGACTTCGGCATCATGGGCACGCTATCCGAAACCGACAAGGGCTACCTTGCGCAGAATTTTCTTGCCTTCTTCCGTCGCGATTACCACCGCGTCGCCACGGCTCACATCGAGTCGGGCTGGGTGCCGCCCGAAACACGGGTCGACGAGCTGGAGAGCGAAATTCGCGCGGTGTGCGAGCCGATTTTCGATCGACCCCTCAAGGAAATCTCGCTCGCGCGCGTGCTCGTCCAGCTGTTCCGGGCGTCGCGCCGCTTCAACGTCGAGATCCAGCCGCAGCTCGTGCTGCTGCAAAAAACGCTGCTCAACGTCGAGGGTCTGGGCCGGCAGCTCGACCCCGATCTGGATCTTTGGGTGACTGCCAAGCCCTTCCTCGAGCGCTGGATGCAGGACCAGGTTGGCTGGCGGGCACTTGAGCGCCGGCTGCGCGAGGAGGCGCCTTTCCTCATCACCGTGCTGCCGCGACTGCCGCGGCTGATACACCAAAGGCTATCCGCGCCGGCGAACGCTTCGCATCTGGCCCTCAAGGAAATCGCCGCGGCACAACGTGCCGGCAACCGCTGGCTTGCTGCGGTGGCGGCGCTGTTGGCCTGCCTGATCGCGATGCTTCTCTGGCGATTCTGGTGACCCGGCGGGCGCCATCGGGGGCTGGCGCGCGGGCAAGTCGATTTTCTGCAATAATCATCACCCATGCCTGATTCCGCGAGGCAATTCGCGTGAGGATGGTGAAGCTGGCAGTTGTTTGGGCGTGGTTCGCAATCGGCGCGGGTTGGGCCTACGCGGCACTTGCGCCGGTAATGTTGTTGCCGCTTTCCGGTGCGATCGGTCCGGCGGCTGCGGACTTCGTGCTTCGCGGCCTGGCCCGCGCCGAGCGCGAGGGCGCGCAGCTCGTCGTGCTGCAGGTCGACACGCCCGGCGGGCTCGATACGTCGATGCGCGAGATCATCAAGGCGATCCTGGCGTCGCCAGTCCCGGTTGCCGTGTTCGTTGGACCCAGCGGCGCGCGCGCGGCAAGCGCCGGTACCTATATCCTCTACGCCAGTCACATCGCGGCGATGGCGCCCGGAACCAATCTTGGCGCGGCCACTCCCGTACAGATCGGCATGCCGTCGCCCGCGCCTTCGGCAGCGCAACCTCAGGCGCCGGAAAAGAACAAGTCAAAGGCCGCGGACGAGGCGCCGGCGACGCAGGACACGCTAACCAAGAAGCAAACTCACGACGCCGCCGCATACATCCGCGGGCTTGCGCAGTTGCGCGGGCGCAACGCGCAATGGGGCGAGCGCGCGGTGCGCGAAGCGGTCAGCCTGTCGGCGGACGAGGCGCTGGCGCAGAATGTCATTGATCTGACCGCGCGCGACGTGCCGGAGTTGATGATCAAGCTCGACGGGCGCAAAGTGACGACCGCTGCCGGCGCGCGCGTGCTTGCGACGGCCGGCGCCCCGGTCCTCACCATCGAGCCCGATTGGAAGAGCCAGTTCCTCGCGGTGATCACCGACCCTAGCGTCGCATTGATCCTCATGATGCTGGGTGTCTACGGGTTGTTCTTCGAGTTCTCCAACCCCGGATTCGTTCTGCCTGGCGTTGTCGGGGCGATCTGCCTGTGCCTCGGACTTTTCGCACTGAACATGCTGCCGGTCAACTACGCGGGATTGACGTTGGTGCTGCTGGGGCTTGCGTTCCTGATTGCGGAGGCCTTTCTTCCCAGTTACGGATCACTCGGCGTAGGCGGGATCATCGCCTTCGTCATCGGCGCGGTCATGCTCATTGACACCGACGTGCCCGCATTCGGCGTTCCCTACTGGCTGATCGGCTCGCTCGCCGTCCTGTCTGCCGCGTTCATCATCCTCGTCGGTGGGGTCGCGCTCAGGGCCCGCCGCAGACCCGTCGTCACCGGCCACGAAGAGCTGATCGGCAGCGTCGGGGTCGTGCTCGAGGACACCGGAACCGAAGGCTGGGCGCGCGTGCGCAGCGAGCAATGGCAGGTGCACAGCCCGGTGCCGCTCACGCGTGGGCAGGACGTTCGGGTTACGGCCCGTAACGGCCTGGTGCTAACCGTGATGCCGCTCAACGAAAGTGCAGGGGGGTAACCATGATTTTCGGAATGGGATTCGGCGGCTTCCTTGTCTTCATCATCCTACTGATCCTCATCTCGTTTCGCATCCTGCGTGAATACGAACGGGGTGTCGTGTTCATGCTCGGCCGATTCTGGAAAGTGAAGGGGCCTGGGCTGATCCTGATCATACCTGGCGTTCAGCAGTGGGTTCGCGTCGACCTACGCACGATCGTGATGGAGGTATCTCCCCAAGACGTGATTACTCGCGATAACGTTTCGGTGAAAGTCAACGCGGTCGTGTATTTTCGCGTGGTGGATCCGGCGAAGTCCGTGATTCAAGTCGCGAAATTTCTCGAGGCTACAAGCCAGCTCGCGCAGACGACTCTGCGCGCGGTGCTTGGGAAGCACGCACTGGACGAGTTACTCTCGGAGCGGGAAAAGCTCAACCTCGACATCCAGCGGGTGCTCGACACCCAAACCGACGCCTGGGGCGTCAAGGTGTCAACCGTGGAGATCAAGCAAGTCGACCTCAACGAGTCGATGGTGCGGGCCATCGCGCGACAGGCGGAGGCAGAGCGCGAGCGGCGCGCCAAGATCATCCACGCAGAGGGCGAACTGCAAGCATCGGAAAAGTTGCTGCAGGCGGCGCAGATGCTCGCCCAGCAGCCGCAGGCGATGCAGCTAAGGTATCTGCAGACGCTCGGCAACATCGCCGGCGACAAGAGCTCGACCATCGTCTTCCCCGTGCCGCTCGAGATGCTGTCCGCCCTCGGAGCCAAGGGACCGGGATCGGGTTGACGTCGCCCGGCGGCAAACTTGCGAAGCCGCCGCGCCCATCAGGCCTGCGAAGCCACTATTTTTTCCCGGGCGCGGTCGCGCCAACGGTCGTTTCGTTCCAGACGATCGCCACGTCCGGCTGACGCTTCACCAGCTGTTCCAAGGCCTTACCCTGCGGCCCGCTGCGCACGCAGCCCTGCAGCGTGACGAACTTGCGCATGGTCGTTACCCATACGCTCGTGTCGCGAAAGCGCTTGTCGGCGTGGATCGCCGCGATGACGCGGTCGTTGATCTCCGGATCGCGCTTGTACGCACCGCCGCATTCGCAGGTGCCGGCGAGGCAGCACGAGGTGCCGCGCTCGGCCCGCTCATGTGCCTGTACGCGCATTTCCTGCTCCGTGAGCACGGGCGGCTTGGCGGCTGGGCAACCTGCGAAACCGCCGGTCGCCTGCCCGAACGGGTCGAGTTGATAAGTGCGGGGCTCGTCCGCTGCCGCGGCCAGGCAGCCGAGCACGCCGGTTAGCGCCAAGAGCACGCGTAATCGCATCAGGCAGAACGCAGCCGCGCAGAAAACTTACCCAATTTGCTACAATCCGTCGATTCCGCCAGGGGGTCGCGGCTGCCAATGGCGCTGCTTGAGATCCAGAACGTCAGCCGCCGCTTCGGCGAGTTCACCGCAGTCGACAATGTTAGCATCGGCGTCGAGGCCGGCGAATTTTTCACGCTGCTCGGGCCTTCGGGATGCGGCAAGACGACGTTGCTGCGCATGATCGCCGGTTTCGACCTCCCCGATGGCGGTCGCGTTGTGCTTAACGGGGAGGACCTGGCCGACCGGCCGCCGGAGCACCGCCCGGTTCGCACCGTCTTTCAGAGCTACGCGCTCTTCCCGCACATGACGGTCGAAGCCAATGTCGCTTTCCCGTTGCGCATGGCAAAGACTCCGGCGGCCGAAATCCCCGCCAAAATTGCTGCGGCGCTGGAAGATGTGCGTCTGCAGGGCCTCGGCAAGCGTTATCCGCACGAGCTCTCCGGTGGCCAGAAACAGCGCGTCGCAATCGGCCGGGCGTTGGTCACGCATCCGACCGTGCTGCTCCTCGACGAACCGCTGGCCGCGCTCGACGCGAAGCTGCGCGAAGAGATGCAGCTCGAGCTTATCAACCTGCAGAAGGAAGTCGGCATCACGTTCGTCTATGTAACGCATGACCAGACCGAGGCGCTGGCTCTCTCGCATCGCATTGCGGTCATGAACAAGGGCCGCGTCGAGCAACTCGATGAACCGTCGCGGATCTACGGTTTTCCGCGTACGCGCTTCGTAGCGGACTTCATCGGCCAATGCAACCTGTTTTCTGGGCCCGTTACGGCCGGCGGCAACGGTTTGGTCACTCTCAACGTTCCCTTGCTCGGCCCGGTGCGCATCGCGGCCGACTCGAAACTGCCGCCCGGTCGCCCCGGCACGATCGCGCTCCGGCCGGAGAAAATCCGCATCCAAACAGCCGCCCCTGTGGACACGACCGACAATCACTTTGCTGGCACGGTCGCGGACCTGCTCTACCTCGGCGACGTAACGGTGTACAAGGTGGCTACGCCCGGCGGCATGCGCGTGGAAGCGCTCCTCGCCAATTCTCAGAGCGGCAGCGCCAGGTTCTTCGAAGTCGGTGATGCGGTCGAGCTAAGTTGGGCGGTCGACGCCGGCCACTTCATCGAAGAGTGAACACCGAGCCAAAACGAGTTTTGGCAGCGACCTCGTCGCGCCTCGGCCGATGGCTCGTCAGCGGCCCGCCACTGCTTTACCTGCTGCTGTTCTTCGCCATCCCGACGTTGATCATGGTGCTGGCGTCCTTTCGCAGCCCGGGCGAATTTGGCGGCCTGGCCCCGCTCTATGAGAACGGCACAGTCGACCTCAACCTCGATAGCTACGTGCGCTTTTTTAGCGATGCGATATACGCGCAGATCTTTCTCAAGTCGCTGTGGTATGCGTTGTTGACGACACTGTTCTGTCTGGCGCTTGCCTACCCGCTGGCCGCGCTGATTGCCCAAAGCCCCCGACGCTATCGGGACCTGTTGCTATTGTTGGTTATCCTCCCGTTCTGGAGCAATTTCCTCATCCGCGTGTATGCGTGGATGATCATCCTCGGCCCCAATGCCGCGCTGGCAAAAACCGTGAGTGGTGTCCTGGCCTGGTTCGGACACGAACCGGTACCGCTGCTATTCAGTTCCTTTGCGGTTCTCGTTTGCCTCGTCTATGTGCATCTGCCGTTCATGGTGCTGCCGCTCTACGCCAATCTGGAAAAGCACGATCAGGCGCTGCTCGACGCGGCGCAGGATCTCGGCGCCAATGCCTGGCAACGCTTCTGGCGCATCACTTTTCCTCTGTCGCTTCCGGGCGTGTACGCCGGAGCCGCGCTTGTGTTCATCCCCGCGCTCGGCATTTTTGCGATCCCCGACATACTGGGCGGCCCGGGGGACAGCCTGATCGGCAACGTCATCAAGCAACAGTTTCTGGAGACGCGCGACTGGCCGTTCGGCAGCGTGCTGTCAATTGTGCTGACCGTCGCCGCGCTCGCACTCGCGGGCCTCGCCGCGTGGGTCGGGCGCCGCAACCTCGGCACACCGTCTTCAGCGAAGGAAGCTCGTGCGTAGGCGGCCCGTGGGACTGTGGATCATCGCGACGGTGGGATACGCGTTCCTGTACGTCCCGTTGGTCATCGTCGTCGCCTATTCCTTCAACAACTCGCGCCTTAACGCCGAGTGGGTGGGTTTCACGCTCGACTGGTACCGCTACCTGTTCCATGACGAGGACATGCTTGCTGCCGCAGGCAATTCGCTCCTGATCGCGCTGACCGCAAGCGCGGTCTCTACCGTGCTCGGCACGATGGCCGGCATTGCGCTCTACCGCTACAAGTCGCGCCTGCTTCCGATCCTGGTGCTCGCGCCCATCGCGATTCCCGAGATTCTGATGGGCGTTAGCCTGCTTATCTTCTTCGTCCTCATCAACTTCACGCTCGGGCTCCCATCGGTCGCGCTGGCGCACATCGCGTTCTGCATCGGCTTCGTGGCGATCGTCGTCAGGGCGCGGCTGGCCGGGATGGACGAGACGCTCACCGAAGCGGCCCGCGATTGCGGCGCCTCGCCATGGAATGCGTTCCGCTACATCACCCTCCCTCTGATAATGCCGGGCGTGATCGCCGGAGCGTTGATGGCATTTACACTGTCAATCGACGACTTCGTGATCACGTTTTTCACGGCCGGCGCAGGCACGGTCACGCTCCCATTGCAGATCTACTCGATGATCAAGATCGCGGTGACGCCGGAAGTCAACGCGGTCTCGACTTTGTTGATGCTGCTAACGCTGGCGCTTATCATCATCGCTTCAAAGCTCTCGCCGAGCCTGCTCCGCTCCGAAGAGGGAATTGCATGAAACGCATCCACGCACTGTGTATCGCTTTGCCCTTCGCCGGACTAATGGCCGCTTCGGCCCAGGCCAAGGATGAGTTTCACCTCTACAACTGGAACAACTACATCGCGCCGGCGACAATCAAGCGTTTCGAGGAGTCCTGCAAATGCGAGGTTGTGCAGACCTACTACTCCGACAACGAGGAGTTGCTCGCCAAGCTTGCTGCCGGTGCCAAGGGCTACGATGTGCTGGTGCCAACGTCGAACGCGGTGGAGCCGCTAATCAAGGGCAATCAGCTCCTCCCCCTTGACAAGTCGCAACTGCCGAACCTGAAGAACATCAACCCGATTTACATGAACACGGCGTTCGACCCCGGTAACAAGTACTCGGTGCCGTATGCGATGTCGACGACGATCATTGGCTACAACGACCAGAAAATGAAGGAGCTGGGCCTGCCCACCGACACCTGGGCGGTGATTTTCGATCCGAAGTACCTGGAAAAAGTGAAAGGCCGTGTCACCGTGCTCGACAGCGCCAACGAGCTTTTCGCGGCCGCGCTCAAGTACCTGGGCTACTCGGCCAATGACGTTGACGAGGGGCATTGGAATGAGGCCGCCAACGTGATCAAGAAGGCAAAGCCGTACTGGGCCGCGTTCAACGCCTCGTCGTATATCAAGGAACTCACCGTCGGCAACATCTGGCTGGTGCACGGCTACTCCAACGACATATTCCAGGCAAATCTCGACGCGCAGGCCGCCAAGCGACCGTTCCATATCCTGCAGGGAATGCCGAAGGAGGGCGCAGTGCTCGCGGTCGACAACATGGTGATCCACAAGGACGCGCCGCGACCCGACCTGGCGCACAAATTCATTAACTTCATGCTCGAGGGAAAGAATTCGGCCGAGTTGACCAATCTGATCGGCTCCGGCAACCCGAACCTCGATGCAATCAAGTACATCAAACCTGAGATCCTCAAGAATCCGGCGATCTTTCCCGATAAGGCCGTCGCGGCAAAGCTCGAGCAGCTGAAGGATCTGACACCGGCCCAGCGGCGCCTACGGAATCGCATGTGGACCGAAATCAAAGCGGGGCGCTGACCCTGAGGCTCCCGACAGCCTGCTCGCCGCTGATCACTTCCATGGCCCGCTTTCGCTGTTCCTCGATGCGGGCTTCAGCGTGATCAGCAAGAACAGGCGTCTGAGCGTCGTGCGCAAACTGCTTGCCAGCCCCGCGTGAGCGCAAGCCTATGCCGCCCCCTGCCGTTCCCGCACGGCGTCAGCCGACCCGATTGCCGCAGTATCTTGCCACCCTCTATGGGCTGATGATCGTCTACGCCAGCCTGGAGCCATTCTCGGGCTGGATGGCGCCCTTACCCGGCACGCCGTTGTTCCTCTTCGAGCCCTGGCCGCAGTACGTTACGCGCTTCGACATCGTTGTGAACGCGCTCGCGTATGCGCCGTTTGGGTTTCTGCTTGGCCAGCTCGGCGCGCAACGCCGACCGGCGACTCGGTTGGCGACGGCTATCGGCGCCGGCGCCCTGCTTTCGCTGGCGATGGAATCGACCCAGATGTTCCTGCCGACGCGCGACGCAAGCAACGTCGACTTACTATCCAACAGCGTCGGCGCGACCCTCGGCGGCCTGGCTGCTGTCGCTTTCAATCGGGTGCCGGGCTTGCGCAAACGCATCGCGCAATGGCGCTCCCGCACCTTCCTGGGTGGGCCGACTGGCGACCTGGGACTGGCGTTACTGGGCGTCTGGCTCCTGTCGCAGGTCAATCCGGGCATCCCGCTGTTCGCGGCGACGTTTGACCCGTCGCTGGAGCTTGCGCGCGATCTCGCCGGCACACTGCTGCAGGCCGCGCAGAGCGCGTTCAACGTTATTGGCATTGGCTTGTTCCTCGCTTTGCTCCTGCGCCAGCGGCGTGCGCTTGGTGCCGCCGTGCTGGCACTGGTTGGCATCGCGCTCGTGCTCAAGGGGGTCGCCGCGGCGGTGTTGCTCAAATCGACGGCATGGGCATTCTGGCTCGAGCCGGGTACGTCGCTCGGCGTGGCCGCAGGCGCACTGGTCCTCATGCTCGCGATCTGGCTGCCGCGTTCCGTGCGCACGACCCTGTGTGCGATTGCATTGCTGTCTTCGCTCGTTGCCCCGCTGCTGGTCCCCGACCTGTGGCGCGCGCGCGCGCCACTTGCGCTGTTCAACTGGCCATACGGGCACCTGCTCAACTTCAACCGTCTCACGCATGCGGTGCTCGTCATTTGGCCATTACTGGCCAGCGCCTACTTGCTTTGGCTCGCCGGGCAGCCGGGATGGGGACAGCGCGCAAGCCAGGGCGACGCAGGCGATCGCGTATAATTTGCGGCTTGCGCGCAATGCTCCCGCGCCGCCGCGATGAGCCACTACAAGTGTCATGTCTTTTTCTGCTGCAACCAGCGCGAGCCGCCGGAGGCCTGCTGCAACAATCACGGTGCGCTGGATATGCAGGCCTATGCCAAGCAGCGCATCAAGGCACTGCGCCTCGACGGTAAGGGCAAGGTGCGCATCAACAAGGCCGGCTGCCTCGACCGCTGTGACGAGGGCCCGGTCATCGTCGTCTATCCTGAGGCGGTCTGGTATAGCTACGTCGACAAGCACGACATTGACGAAATCATCCACTCGCACCTCGTTCACGGCCAGGTCGTGGAGAGGCTGAAGATTTGACTCGCGGGGAAAATCGCACCACGATCGCCGGCCCCGTGGGTGCGCTCGAGGTGGCAGTCAACGTGCCTGCGGAAAACCCTCGCGGTATCGCGCTTGTCGCGCATCCGCATCCGCTGCAGGGTGGAACACTCGACAATAAGGTCGCGCAGACACTTGCCAAGACGTTCGTCGCACTCGGTTACGCCAGCGTTAGGTTCAACTTCCGCGGCGTCGGAAAAAGCGACGGGCATTTCGCCGACGGCATCGGCGAGACGGACGATGCTATGGCCGCGCTGGCATTCGGCAGGACGCGGTTTCCCGGCCTGGGCGAATCGCCCCCGGTGCTCGCGGGGTTTTCCTTTGGGTCTTACGTGCAGGCGCGCGTCGCGGCCCTTGTTGAACCGCAACGGGTAGTGCTGATCGGGCCGGCGGTAAGCCGTTTTTCCGCCGACACGCTGCCCGCCGATACGATCGTTATCCACGGTGAGCAGGACGACGTCGTGCCGCTCGCCGATGTGCTGGCGTGGGCACGCCCAAAGCAGTTGCCGATCGTTGTTTTCCCGGGATGCGGGCACTTCTTTCACGGGCGGCTGGCGCAGCTGCAACAGGCAATAACCGGCCTGTGGCAGCGATGAATGCGAGCGACGCGCCGGTCTTGTCGGTCTCCGGGCTGCACAAGTCCTACGGCGACGCCGAAGTCGTGCGCGGCCTGGATTTTGCGATTCGCCGCGGCGAGTGCTTCGGCTTGCTCGGGCCAAACGGGGCGGGCAAGACCACCACGCTGCGCTGTTGCCTCGGCCTGACCGATCCGAACGCCGGCACGATTACCTTGGTCGGCAAGCCTGTGCCGAAGGCTGCGCGCGAGGCTCGCCTCCGCGTCGGTGTCGTGCCGCAGATGGACAACATCGACCCCGACTTCACGGTCGTCGAGAATCTTGTCATCTACGGCCGCTATTTCCGCATGTCGGACGCACTGATCAACGAGCGCATTCCGCGCCTGCTCGAATTTGCGGGCCTCTCGAGCAAAGGCGACGCCAACATTCGCACCTTGTCCGGCGGCATGAAACGGCGCCTGACCCTGGCGCGCGCGCTGGTCAACGATCCCGAGCTATTGATCCTCGACGAGCCAACGACGGGCCTCGATCCCCAGGCGCGACACCTGATCTGGGACGGGTTGAGGCAGCTTCTCACGCAGGGCAAGACGATCCTTCTGACAACGCACTTCATGGACGAGGCCGAACGGTTATGCACGCGGCTTGCCGTCATCGACCACGGCCGGATGATCGCAAGTGATTCGCCACGGCTGCTGATTGCCGCGCATGTCGAGCCTGAAGTGATCGAGGTGTACGGCGACGAAGCGCGCTCCTGGGCCACCGCGCGTGGCCGGCAACTCGTTGATCGGCTCGAGCTGGCCGGGGAAACCGCATTCTGCTACGCCCGCGACGCGGCACCCCTGCTCGCCGACCTCGCGCAGGCTCCAGGCGTGCGCTATCTGCACCGCCCGGCGAATCTGGAGGACCTGTTCATCAAGCTCACCGGCCGCGAACTGCGCGACTGACAAACTAAGAGCGCAGCGTGGCGATCAGGCGCGTGGGACGCCGCAGCAGATCCAGCGCATCAAGGACGTCGGTCGCCACGACGGCGGCGCAGGCGAGGGCTTCGCCGGCGCCCCCTTCGCGCTGAACCAGCGCGACGCCAACCGCGGCCGCGGCAAGCATCTTGCGGTCATTGCGTCCATTGCCGATCGCGCAGACGTGCTCGGCGCCGAGTTTCTGCACGTACGCGAGCTTGGCCTCGGCCTGCGACTCGAGCGGGATGATGGTCAATTTGACGGGCACTCCCGAAAGCTCGCGTCGGGCACAACCGAACGTGTCCGCGGTGACGACGTGAATCTCGACCTTGTCCGCAAGCGCGCCAAGAGCCTCACGCACGCCGGGTATCAAGTTGCCGTCGATGGCCAGCGTGCCGTTGTAGTCGAGGACCAGGTGCTCGAGCTCGAGTTGACGAAATCCGGGAATCGCAATTGCAAGCATCGGCGCCTCGAGTAAGTCGACCCATGCGCCCGCCCGGCGGGCGGAGACGGTCGACCACATGGACTGCAGGAGGATCTTGCGGTCGTTCTCTTTTGTCGTCGAACTCCAGGGCTTGCACCCATCGCATCGCGTGTAGGACGCACGCGACCGGCCGGGTGTGAAACAGCTCAAGCGCAAGCACCCGCGACACCGCCGCGGAGACGATACTCCTATTTGCCCCAGGAAGCAGCAGGCTCTAACAGCGTGTTCAGGTTATACTCGCGCGCTCGGTTCTCGCAAACGCATGCTCTCCGCCACACTGATTCGCTTTCCGGAAATGTCGGTGCGCTGGATTCCGGTCTGGCGGCGCAATCTTCTCGTATGGCGCAAGCTCGCGATCGCCTCGGTGCTGGGCAATATCGCCGATCCGCTGCTGTACATGCTGGCACTGGGCTACGGCATAGGCGCCTTCATCCCCGAGATCGGAGGCATGAAGTACATCGCATTTATCGGCACCGGCATGGTGTGCCAGAGCGCGATGTTCACGTCCTCGTTTGAGGCGATGTACTCTGCGTTCTCACGCATGCATGTCCAGCGGACATGGGAGGCGATCATCAACACCCCCATTTCGCTCGACGATGTCGTATTCGCCGAATGGATCTGGGCGGCGTCGAAGAGCGTGATGTCGGTGCTCGCCATCCTGGTCGTGATCTTGGCGCTCGGATTTGGACACTCCTGGCTTGCTATCTGGGTGCTGCCGCTGGGATTCGTCGTCGGACTCACCTTCGCCGGCTTCGGGCTGGTGATGAACTCGCTGGCCCGCAACTATGATTTCTTCACCTATTCCCTGACGTTGTTCCAGACCCCGATGCTCCTGCTCTCCGGCGTGTTTTTTCCGGTGGCCCAGATGCCGCCGACTTTGCGCACCGTCGCGGCCATACTGCCGCTGTCGCATGCGATCGATATCGCACGGCCGCTTCTCGCCGGCCGAGTGCCGGAAGATGTCGGGCTCCACCTTCTCGTCCTTCTGGGCTACGCTTGCGTCACGTACTACGTCGCGCTGGTCCTGACGCGGCGACGGCTATTGAAGTAGCGAGGCCGCGATGCTGTGGATCAAATCGCTGCACATCGTGTTCATGGTTACCTGGTTCGCCGGGCTGTTCTATCTGCCGCGCCTGTTTGTCTATCACGCGCTGGCGACCGACGCCATCGGCATCGAGCGGTTCAAACGGATGGAGCGCAAGCTCTACTTCGGCATCATGACGCCCGGTGCCGTGTTGACCATTGCCTCGGGCCTCTGGCTCTGGCTGGGTTACGGCCTTGGCGGCGCGTGGCTATACGCCAAGCTGGCGCTGGTGGCGATCCTTGTCGCGCATCATGTCTGGCTCGGCCGGCTGATGCGCGCATTCCAACACGACCGCAACCGGCACAGCGACACGTTCTATCGCTGGATCAACGAGGTCCCAGCGTTGCCCGCGCTGCTCGGCATCGTGCTGCTGGTCGTATTCAAGCCATTCTGAAGGTCTGCACGTGGAACGCTACTTCGCGCCCTGCCCACGCGGGCTAGAGGGCGCGCTGGCGACCGAACTTGGAACGCTGGCCGCTGACGACATCGCTCCGACCGATGGCGGGGTCGCGTTTACCGGGCCGCTCGACCTCGCCTATCGCGCCAATCTCGAGAGCCGACTAGCCAGCCGCGTGCTCTGGTGCGTGGGCGGCGGCGCCTATCGCGACGAGCGTGACATCTACGCGCTCGCGCTTGAACTCGACTGGCCGCGCTGGTTTCGTGCTGACCGCACGCTGCGCGTCGACGTCGCCGCGACGCGATCGCCGCTAAAGAGTCTCGAGTTCACGACGCTCCGGATCAAAGACGCGGTCTGCGACCGTCATCGCGCGGAGTGTGGAAAGCGCCCCAATGTCAGCAAGGATCGCCCTGACGTACGCGTTCATGCCTACCTCACCACCGATCGGGTGACGTTCTACCTCGACACCTCCGGCGCGCCTCTGTTCAAGCGCGGCTATCGTCGTGAGACGGCCGAGGCTCCCCTGCGCGAGAATCTTGCGGCTGGCCTTCTGCGACTTGCCGACTGGCAGCCAGGTGCGCCGCTGCTCGATCCGATGTGCGGCAGCGGCACGATCGTGGTTGAGGCGGCGTTGATCGCGCTCGACATCGCCCCGGGCCTCAAGCGCACGTTCGGTTTTCAGAAGCTTGCCTGGTACGACGGACCGACGTGGCAGCGGATCAAACAGGCGGCGCAGCGACGGATGCTGCCCACCCCCGCCGCGGGCATTTATGCCAGCGACGAGGACGCATTGGCGGTCGGACGCTGCGCTGCGAACCTCGCTTCGGCAGGTGTCGCCGCGGCGGTCGCCGTGGAGCGCGCGAGCGCGATCGCACGCCCCGCGCCGGCTGCGGCCGGAGTCATCGTCAGCAACCCGCCCTACGGTGTGCGCCAGGCGGATGCAGCGGAACTGGCCGCCTTCTATCCACGCCTGGGCGACGCGCTGAAACAGCGCTTCCCCGGCTGGACCGCGTATCTGTTCAGCGGCGATCCGCAGCTGCCGAAGCTGCTCGGCCTCCGAGCCAGCCGGCGTACGCCACTCTACAACGGCGCACTGGAATGCCGACTCTACGAGTATCGCCTGGTCGCCGGGTCGGCGCGCGCCGCGCGGACGGGGTGATAAAATGCGCACTGTTGCTCCTCCCTTGGACTGCGCCATGATGCTGCCCAGCCGCCTCTATGAATCCGAGCACACCAAGTTCATGCGCGAGCTGATGCGCCAGCACCCGGAGCTACCGGACAAGCAGCGTGAGGCACGCGCAATCTGGTGGGACAAGACGCCGCGTGAACTCTCCGAAGAGCACGCAATGGACCAAGGTCGTGTGCCGCAGTCGCCGTACGTCTATTCGTCCGAATAGCTGTCGCCGCCGCAGAAGGTTTCGGCCGTTCATGCGCACGGTTTCCTTCTCCGTGGACGGCTTCGTCCCACTTCGGTGGGATTGACCCGACCTAGGAAGCCGGCTGTGCGGAACCGTGAATGAAGTAGTTCGGAGTCTGCCCAATCGCAGCCGACCAGCCAAGCTCGCCGAGGCGCACGGACAGCGCTTGGGGTTCCCAGAAACGCTTGACGATGTGAAATTCTCGGCCATCGTTGAGCCTGCGGTTGACGACGCCTGTCTCCGGTTTCGGCAGGACGTGGTCCTTCGCCATCGAGGACGGATCAAAGGCTGAGTCGATCACGTATGCCGCGCCATCGGAATTGAGCGCCGCAGCGACGCCGTCCCAGAATGCGGCAAAACGATCGTCCGGAACGTGTGACAGCCAGAAGCTGAAGAACACCGCGTCATAGCGCTTGGTCGGACGCCACGAGAACAGATCCGCTTCGACGTACTTGACATGCGCCGCAGCGACGCGGCTCCGATTCAGCGCCAGCACTTCCGGCGAAGCATCAACCGCAGTGATGCGCGGCACGCGTCGGGCCAGATGGCGGGTGAACAATCCGGTGCCGCAGGCAAGCTCGAGCAGGGTGCGCGGAGCGCGCGCCGTCAGCCACTGGTCGAGCGCGGCCTCAACCAACGCCACTTCCGCTCGCCAGCGCGCGTTCAATGGCTCGCCCCGGTCGTAGCGACCGGTGCGGAACCACCACTCGTCGTACTCGCCGGCGCGCGCCCGGTAGTAATCGATCTGGTCCTGCAGAATGTCGCCGCCTGGCATGGTCGAAATCATAGGTTATGCATGGGCTCGCCACAATCGAATACAACGCGTGGAGCCGGGTTGCGCCGTCGACGAGGGCGATTTGATGCGCGCGCAAAACGACTTCTGGCGATTCGCACATCGACTCCGGTTCAGTCAATGGACGTTAGCGATGGGAGTGGCTTGCGCAGTAGAACCGCCCCCTCCTGACCCATTTCCCTGCGCAGATCATCGGAGATACTGGAATCGGCCTCGTCGATCACCGACCACGCCCACGCGGGAAGCGCCGCAGCCGTCAGCCCGGCGCCCAACCTGAGATGCACGGTTGCCTGATCGCGCAGACCCGTCGGGGAAACATTGAGCGCATAGGTGATCAGCTCCGACCATCCCTGCGCAGCTCGGATGCGCTCGAAATACGTCCGTGTGAACATCCATTTGTCGTCGAGTTCGCCATAGATGGGGTCAGAACCCGGTCGCTCGCGCTTCCTGTAGTCTTCGATCATTCGCGCGATGAGGGCAAAACCCGGTGTTGCCCTTTCCGCGCTGGATGCTGCAGCAAGAATCCTTCGGTAAGTGAACTTGAGCAGCGTATTGCCTGCTTCGAACGGCTCGAAGAAGACCGCCCAGCCACCGGGAGCAAGCGCGCGGAAGCAAGATTCGAGGACGAGCTTGGGTTCGAGAATATGGTGCAGGATCGCCGCGCCGACAGTCAGATTTGCGACCTCCGGCCGGTAATCGTGCAGCCATTGCATCGACGCAAACGAGTCCAAAGCGCTGATACCCGTCCGATCGCTTGCGCAGGAAATCGCGCAGAATCGCCAGCAGCTGAGCGCTGATGTCGGTGGCGACGATCTCGGCATTCGGAAAGCGGTCCGCCAGCGGGATCACCGAGTTGCCAGACCCTGACCCGATGTCGATGATTCTTGCCGGCGCTTCCGGGTTGCCGGCGGCAGCGAGCGCGTTGCCGAGCAGGAAGCTCCAGTATCCGGTATCGAAATAGCTGCGGTGATATTGCTCGGCGTTGTCCAGAAATTGCGCCGTTACGCCGACTCTGGTTGTGCCGTGGAAGCTCCTTGGGCTGTAGATTCCCTCGAAGGCGGGCGTTTCCGCACCCAGGTCGGCAAGCGGCTCGGCAAAAACCGCTGCGAGATCCATGCCTCAGCCGTCGCCGCTAGCGCTCATCGAGCCGCAGTTCCACGTACGCGCGGTCGCGCGTCTGGCGCACCCACTCCTGGAACGCTTCGTCTGATTTGCGCTGGCGCAGGGCCAGCTGAGCCTGCGTGCGCTCGCGATCGAGCGTGACGTCCTGCTTACGGCGGCCGAGCACCTCGATCAAATGCCAGCCGAAGTTGGTGCGCACAGGCGCCGACACCTGGTCTATCTGCAGCTTGCTTCAGCGCTTCCTCGAACGCAGGCACCGTGTCGCCCGGGCTGATCCAGCCCAGGTCACCGCCCTTGGCCGAGGTGGCATCCTCGGAATTTAGCCTTGCCATCTCGTCGAATTTGGTGCCGGCGTCGATCCGATCCTTGATGCGCTCGATCTTTGCCTTGGCATCCGCCTCCGAGGTGATCTCGTTGACCCGAATCAGGATATGCCGCGCGTGCGTCTGCTCAACCATCGCCGGTTCATCCTTGCTGCGACGGTCGACGAGCTTGATGATATGGAATCCCGCCGCACTGCGCAGCACCGGTGAGACGTCGCCAACCTTCATGCCTCGCACCGCCTCGGCAAATACCGACGGCAGGCGTGCCCCCGGACGCCACCCAAGATTGCCCCCTGACAAGGCGTCGCTGGCGTCGGAAAATCCAGCGGCGACCTGAGCGAAATCCGCGCCACTGTGAATGTTCTTGAGCGCCTCCTCGGCGCGGCGCCGCTTTGCTTCAATCTGGTCGGCGCTGGCCTGTTCCGGAATCACGACAAGGATGTGCGCAACAAGGTATTCCGCATCCCCTCCGCTTTGCGCTTTGACCGTGGCGAGATAGGTATCGACTTCGGCGTCGCTTACCGTAATGTGTTGGTCTACCTCACGCTCGCGCAGGCGCTGAACCACGATCTCGTTGCGCACGTCCTCGCGATACTTCGCGTACGAGATGTTGTCCTTGGCCAACGCTTGGCGCAGACCGTCGACCGTTAGCTTGTTGTCCTCGGCGATGCGCTGGATCGCGCGCTCGACCTGGGTGTCATCGACCTTGATGCCATTTTCCTTGGCGTACTGAAGCAGCGCGCGCTCGGTGATCAGGTGCTCGAGCACCTGCTTGTCGAGGACGTCCGCGGGCGGCTGCTGTACATTCTGCTGCTTCAACTGCTTCAGGACGATGCTCCGGGCGTCGTCGAGATCGTATTGCGTGATCGCCTCGTCGTTGACTACCGCAATGACACGGTCGAGGGTGACCGAGCGCTGGGGTGCCGCCCTGGCCGGCGCGGTGGCCGCCGGCGCCGACGGTGCCGTGGCTGCGGGCGGCTCAGTGGTCGCCACCGCCGGCCGCGCATTCTGCGCCGAAGCAACGGTCGCGACCAGCGCGAGCAATGCAAATATTCGGATAAACATATTCAGAACCCCGGGAAGTATTGGGCGCCCGCATTGGCAGGCCGCGCATTCGGGTCGTTGACGGTCAGATAGCCAGGCACGTTGCGCTTGAGAACATCGATAGGATTCGTACCGAGGCGCGCCAGCCCGTTCAACTCCAGCTGCACATAGACCGAACTGCTCGTCGACTGCGTCGCCGTCACCAGCCGCTGGGCGACGACGCGGAACACCCAGCAACCGCCATTGTACTCGAAGCCAATCACGCCTTGAAGGGTCTGCCGCGGTTCGATCAGGGAATAGTTCCAGCGCCCGATCAAGGACCAGTTGCCGATCGGCCATTGGCCCGAAATATCAAACTGCTTCAGCGGCAGGTTGTTGTCATCCTGCTGCTGGCGGATATAGTCGTAACTGAAATTGATTACCTTGCCCGCGCCAGGCTGCCAACGGATCCCAAAATCCAGCTCATCGGTCTGCGGGTGAGCGAGGTTCACCTGGTACAAGCCGGCTGCAGTCCAGTAATCGGACAGCCTGCTCTCGGCGGTCAGCAGGACATCGGACGTATTGTTCGTGCGCAGCGGCTCATTGAGCGTCACCTGCTGGTCTTCGAAGTAATAGCGTTGGCCCACCGCGACGCGCAGCCGTTCTTCACCGCTCACCGGATCAAGCAGGCGCGTCGTCGCCGCCAGCGTGAGCTGGCTCGTGTCGCCGATGCGGTCGCTGCCCAGGTAGCGGTTTTCCGTGAAAAGTTGCGAGAAGTTAAAGTCGTCGTCGGCGCTATCAAAGTTCGGGATCTCGCTTTGCAGTCGGTAGGGGATATAGACGTAGTAGGCGCGCGGCTCCAGTGTCTGGACCCAGCTGCGTCCGAAATAATCGGCGTTGCGCTCGAACTCGAGCCCGGTATCAACGCTGGTTATCGGTAATACGCGGTTGATATTCGAGCCTTCCGGCGTCGTTTCGTTAAGATCGTAGTGCGTCATGCTCAGGCCGGCCTTGGCGGTGAAAAACCAGGCGTTGCCGCGCTGGGTCCAGCTCACGGTCGGATACAGCTGCATGCGCTGGCCGTTGACCTCGGTCGGCTGGTGGAAGCTCACGTACTCCCCGATGCCAGCGAATTCGAGCCCTTTCCAGGATACCGGGTTCAAGGTTACCAGGATCTGCGGCTCGCGGAAGTACGGCGGGACGATTGGATTATTCGGGTCCTGCAAGGTCTGGAAGGCTTGCACGCGCGCCAGCATCGAGAACGGCCCGTTGGTGTAGGCCAATCCCACTTCGCGTGGAAGATTGGTCTGCGAGGTGTTCGCCAACCGGTCGGACAAATCGGTGAAATAGGCGTTGTCGGAGACCTTTTCCAGGTTGAGATAACCGACTAAGCCCGGGCACGGCGGGGAAATTCTGGTTGTGCGTCCAGTCCAGGAGGTACCGGGTCGTGTCGGTGACGCGGTCCTGGAGCACCTCAACGTTGGTTTCACCGGCCATGTCCGGAAACAGGTATCGGAATTGGTCGCCGAACTGCAGCCCGCGGCGGGTCATGAGTCGTGGCGTCAGCGTCGTATCGTAGTTCGGCGCGAGGTTGAGGTAGTACGGCAGCGACATCTCGAAGCCCGTGCTCGACGACGAGCCGAAGGCCGACGTAAGGAACCCCGATTTGCGATCATTCGACAAGGGAAAATCGAGCCACGGTGAATGCAGGATAGGCTCGCCCTTGAAATATACGGTCGCGTCGTGCGCGATGCCGACCAGCCGCGACTTGTCGAGATCGACGTCGGCCGAGCGGAGATACCAGTCATCGTTGCCGGCCACGCAGGTCGTGTAGCTAGCGTCCTTCAGCTCGTAGTGATCCGGACCGTTGAAGAGGATCTCACTAGCGCTGCCACGCGACAGATTTTCGCCGACATGGAATTCAGGCGTGGTAAAGAAACCGATGTCGGTGGCGCGGTTGAACTTCACCTCGGGTCCGGTAATCCAGTCGATGCCGCGCCGCACCGTCACGTCGCCCTTGCCCCACACTTCGTCGCTCGCGACATCGTAGCGCAGCCAGTCGGCAAGTACTGTATTGCGGCGGCTTCGCAATTCGGCCTTCCCGCTTGCCTCGAGCCATTGTTGGGCGTTGCCCTCGAGGCGATCGGCACGCAGAAAGATTGCCTCGCGCTCGGTTGGTTGCGCAGTAGCCTGCGCAGGATTGGGCAGAGGCGGCTCGAGCTGCGGGGAGAGTTTGAGCGCTGGCGTCGTGTCGGCTTCCCCGGTCGCGGACTGCGCCGTCGCGGCGTCGGACGCAACGAGCAAAAGGATGGTGCAACAGACGAAGCCGAAGGAACGAGGCATCCGAGGAGGCAAGAAGGCGAATGCTAAAATAGCGCATTCTAGTGTACTGCATCATCGATGGGCGAACCGCCAGAACCCGATGCCGCGAGCGGAGACGCGGACGCTAACCGCCTCGACGCGCTGCGCGCTTGGCTCGCCGAAGTTCTTCCGCAACCCATGACTGCCATCGCGCCGGCCTCGGTCGACGCCAGTTTCCGCCGCTACTTTCGCGTCTGGCTCGCCGAGGCGATCGTCGTGCCCGCTCAGAGCGAGCGCGCCTCCACAGCTGATCGCGATGGATGCGCCGCCATCGCGCGAGGATTGTCGCGCCTATGTCGCGGTGGCAAAGCTTCTGCATGCCGCAGGCGTGCATGCACCGGCCGTGCTGGCGATGGACCTCCAGCAGGGTTTTCTGCTCCTGACCGATCTGGGCACGCGCATGTATCTGGATGCGCTCGACGAGGCGACTGCGCCTGCGCTGTATGGCGACGCCTCGGCCGCCCTCGTGCGCTGGCAGCTTGCGAGCCGCGACGGCCAGCTGCGCCTGTACGACGAAGCGCTGTTGCGAGGCGAGCTCGATCTGTTTCCCGACTGGTACGTCGCCCGCCATCTCGGTGTCGTGCTGAACATTGCACAGAAAGCGGTGCTCGATCGCGCGTTCCGTTGCATCCTGGATAACAATCTCGCGCAACCGCGGGTTTTCGTGCACCGCGACTACCATTCCCGCAACCTGATGGTCGTCGCGCCCAACCCCGGCGTACTCGATTTTCAGGATGCGGTGTACGGACCGGTCACCTACGATCTCGTGTCGCTGCTGCGCGACGCCTACATCGATTGGGACGAGGAGCACCAGATCGACTGGACCGTACGCCACTGGCAAAGGGCGCGTGACGCGGGGTTGCCCGTGGGTGGCGACTTCGCCGATTTCTGGCGTGATTTCGAGTGGATGGGCGTTCAGCGCCAGCTCAAGGTCCTCGGCATCTTTGCCCGCCTCTTTCATCGCGACGGCAAGGACGGCTACCTCAAGGAGATGCCGCGCGTGATGGGCTACCTGCGCGCCGCATGTGCGCGCTATCGGGAGCTCGTGCCTCTGCTGAGGCTCCTCGACGAACTCGAGCAACGCCAGCCAGTGGCTGGCTTTACGTTCTGACCGCATCGCATGCAGGCGATGATTCTTGCTGCGGGCCGCGGCGAAAGGATGCGCCCGCTGTCCGACGCGATGCCGAAGCCTCTGCTCGAGGTCGGTGGCAAGCCGCTGATCGTGTGGCAACTCGAGCGCCTGGTCGCGGCCGGCTGCACGGAGGTCGTGGTCAACCTGGCCCACCACGGCGAAATGATCGCCGCGACGCTGGGTAACGGGTCGCGCTTCGGCGCCAAGGTTCGTTATTCGCGTGAACCCGAGCCGCTCGAAGTCGCCGGGGGCATCGCCACGGCGCTGCCGCTGCTCGGCGACGATCTCGTGCTCGTCGTCAGCGGCGACGTGTATACCGATTACGATTACGCGCTACTCGGTGCCCGCGCCGCAGCGATGCGCGCGAACACCGCCCCGCCGCACTTGCACCTGGTCATGGTGCCCAATCCGCCCTACCATCCCGGCGGCGACTTTGCGCTGGCCGACGGGAGGCTATCGCTTGACGGGCCTTCGCGCCTGACGTTCGGCAATGTCGCGCTATACCGGACGGCACTGTTTCGGGACCTGCCGCGCGGCGAAAAACGGGCTTTGCTGCCCCTGTATCGCGAGTGGATCGGACGCGGCTGGGCCAGCGGCGAGCCCTATGCCGGCACCTGGGCTAACGTCGGTACGCCCGACGAACTTGCGCAGCTCGATCGGCTGCTGCGCTGCACCCCTGGCGAGTCCCGGCAATGAATGCCCGCCATCGCTCACCTGGGTCCAATCCCCTGCTCGATTTCTCCGCCTTGCCGCGCCTTGGTGAACTTGCGGTCGGAACATGTCGGGCCTGCCGTCCCAAGTGCGCTCAGCTAACGCCTACAGCCTGTTTTGAGGAGCAAGGCGTGCTCCTGGCGGTGGCGGGGCGCGTTTCCGGGGACGAGGTCCTGGCGCAGGGCGGCAGGCGACCCGCACTGAAGGCTTTTATCGCCTTTCGCGGCAGGCCACCCCAAAGCGACCCGTTATTAAGGCATAATGCCATGTCACCGTCATAAGCCGACTTCGTGCAGGAGGTGTCATGACCTTCGCCAACGCCCGTTTCGCGAGCACGCTCGCGTTGCTTGCGCTCTTCGCCGCCGTAGCCGCGACAGCGCAGACGCAGCAAGTCTACCGCTACGTCGACCCCGAGGGGCGGGTCGTGTATTCCGACAAGCCTCCGCCGCCCAATGCCCGCGACGCCCAAGCCAAGCGCATCGGCCAGAACACGATCGAAACCAGCGACCTGTCCTACTCGGAGGTGATGGCGCAGGAACGCTTTCCGGTGACGCTGTATACCTTTGGCTGCGGCACGGTTTGCGATACCGCGTCGGCGCTGCTCAACAAGCGCGGCGTGCCGCACACCGTCGTCGATGTCGGTCAGAGCGATGGCGCGGACAAGCTCAAGCGTCTCACGGGCGGGCTCGATGCGCCGGCGCTGCAGGTCGGCGACCAGTACTCGACCGGCTTCAACGAGAGTCGGTGGCAGAACCTGCTTGACGACGCCGGCTATCCGAAGACGCCGGCCCCGCGCACCGCGCCGGTCGGCAGGGCGCCCGCGCCGCCGCCCGAGCCCGCCCCGGCGACCCAGACGGTGACCCCACCGCAGACAGGCGGCTACCCGCAATAGCCCCATGGCAGCGGGCCGGGCGCGCCCGGCCGCTGGCAGCCCCGGCCGTGGCCTTGCCGCGGGCGCTGTGGACGGCATTTGTCCGCGCATCGCCAGCAAGTTAATTTGTTCTTCAGCGCCCCAAGTCCCGATCGATCAGGCGAGCGCGGACGGGTTTCTTTCCCCAGGAGCCAATGAACGGCGCGGGCCGCAACTGGTCGCGCGCGCCGCAGCACGCGTCCCGCTGGCGCTCACCGCGCCGCGCATCCGAATGCTTCGCCGATAAAGGGCGTTGCGCATTTGCGGCGCCGCAACATGGCGCCTCCTTCTCTAGCCTGTCGCGAGACGGACACCGATGCGGTAGGATGCCGGCGCTGCGGTTATCTCGCTGCCGTCAAACAAGAGTTATGCGGCCATGCCGGTCCGAGCCCGCAAGTCTCGCGTCCGATTGACACCGCCGAAGGAGGCACCGATGAGCAAGTCCAAGCACGTTGTGATGCTGGCCATACTGACTACTGCAGTGCTGCCGGTAGCGTCCTGGCGGCGCCGACGGTATTGCGCGCCTCGCATCAGTTTCCGGGTGGCAGCGGCGACGTGCGCGATGAGATGGTGCAGATCATCGCCCGCGACGTTAAGGCGGCCGGCGTCGGTCTGGAGGTGCAGGTGTATCCCGGTGCGTCGCTGTTCAAACCTAATGAGCAGTGGAATGCGCTGGTGAACGGGCAGCTCGATATCTCGTCTTTTCCGCTCGACTATGCGAGTGGCAAGGAGCGCGCCTTCGGCGCCACGCTGATGCCTGGATTGGTGCGCAGCCACGAGCGCGCGCTACGGCTCAACGATTCCAAGTTCATGAAGGAAATCAGGTCAAAGATCGAGAAGGACGGCGTCATCGTTTTGTCGGATGCGTGGCTGGCCGGTGCGGTCGCGTCGAAGCAATCGTGCATCCGCACGCCGGCCGATATCAAAGGCATCAAAATCCGCTCCGCTGGGCCAACGTTCGCGGCGATGTGGCAGGCAGCGGGCGCGTCCATTGTCTCGGTTCCCAGCAACGAGGTCTACAACGCGCTGCAAACCGGCGTCGCGGAAGCGACTGATACGAGCTCCGGCAGCTTTGTTTCGTTCCGTATCTACGAGCAAGTCAAGTGCCTCACCGCGCCCGGCGACAATGCACTGTGGTTCATGTACGAACCGGTGCTCATGTCGAAGAAAAGCTTCGACCGCCTTGACAAGAACCAGCAAGATGCCCTGCTCAAGGCGGGCAAGAAAGCCCAAGATTATTTTGCCGGGCAAGCCAAGGCACTCGATGACCAGATGGTCAAGATATTCACCGACCACAAAGTCGAGGTGGTCACCCTTACGCCGTCCGAATACGACGCATGGGTCAATGTCGCCAAGCAGAGTTCCTACGCGGAGTTCGCGAAGGAAGTGCCTGACGGCAAGCAACTTATCGACGACGCACTGAGCGTCAAATAGCGAAACGCCGTCCTATCGGTAGGAGGTTCATCGTTCCTGCCGGCCTGCCACGCCGCGAAAAGATTCCCGCTGCGGACACCGCTATGGAGTTCTTTTTTCGCTGTGTCGGTCTCTTGGCCAAGCTCTGCGGCTATGTTGCTGCCGCGCTGATCGCGTCTGGCGTCGTTGTCGTCTGCGAGATGGTGTTCGTGCGCAATGTGCTCAATCAGAACACGATCTGGCAAACCGATTTCGTCACCTACTGCCTGGTCGCCGCCACATTCATCGGTAGCTCGTACGTGCTCAAGCTGCGCGGACACGTCAGCGTGGATGTGCTACCCCATTACGTGAGCCCGCGCCGGCGCTGGTGGCTTGCGCTGTTCGCGTCCGTTGTGTCGCTTGCCTTCTGCATAACCATCGCCGTGCTCACGTTTCGGTTCTGGAAGGAAGCTTGGGACAACAGCTGGGTGTCTGACTCCATGTGGCGGGCGCGCCTGTGGATTCCGTATGCATCGATGCCCATCGGCCTTGGCATCCTGTCGCTGCAATCCTTTGCAGACTTCCTCGGCCTGGTCACCGGGCGGGAACTCCCCTTCGGCATCGAGACGGAGCGCCCCTGAGTGAGCCCTACTGCACAGGGGACAGTCGTCCTGCTCTTCACGTTCCTCGTACTGCTTTCGGGCGCACCGGTCGCGTTCGGCCTCGGCGCAATCTCGATCGTATTCATCCTCATCTTTCAGGGATTCGACGCCCTTCATGCAGTGGCTGAAACGTTCTATGCGGGACTGAATGACTTTACGCTCGTATCGATTCCGATGTTCGTGATGATGGGAGCGGCCATCGGTTCCTCTCCCGCCGGTAAGGATCTCTACGAGGCGCTCGACCGCTGGTTGTATCGGGTACCGGGCGGCTTGGTAATGTCCAATCTCGGCGCATGCGCGCTTTTTGCGGCGCTCACCGGTTCCTCTCCCGCTTGCTGTGCCGCTATCGGCAAAATGGGCATCCCCGAGATGCGGCGGCGTGGCTACCCCGACGACATCGCATACCGGTTCGATCTGCGCCGGCGGAACGCTCGGCATCCTGATTCCCCCCTCGATCACCTTCATCCTCTACGGCATCGCTACCGAAACATCGATCGGACGCCTGTTTCTCGCCGGAGTTCTGCCGGGCCTGATGCTCACCGCGCTGTTCATGCTATGGACGTTGTTCATTATCTGGAAGCGCGGGTTTCGCGCGCATCCCGCGCATTTCCGCTACAGCTGGAAGCAGAAACTCCAGTCCGTTCCCAAAGTCGCGCCGTTTCTCGCCATCGTAGTCGGTGTGATGTACGTGCTCTACGGCGGGGTAGCGACACCGTCGGAGGCGGCGGGCGTCGGGGCGGCCCTCTGCCTCGTGCTCGCCATGGTGATCTATCGGATGTGGCGGCCGATTCAGTGGTGGACCATCCTGCGCGACACGACGCGCGAGTCGGTGATGATTCTCATGATTATCGCGGCGGCCGTACTGTTCGGCTACATGCTCACTTCGCTCTACCTCACGCAGACCTTGGCTCACGCGATCGCCGACGCGCATGTCAACCGGTGGCTGTTGATGGCGATGGTCAATCTGTTCTTGCTGGTCTGCGGCTTCTTCATTCCGCCGGCGGCAATCATCTTGATGACCGCGCCGATCCTTTATCCAATTGTCAAGGCTGCCGGGTTCGACCCGGTGTGGTTCGGAGTCATTCTCACGATCAACATGGAAATCGGCCTTATCCATCCGCCCGTAGGACTCAACATCTACATCGTGAGCTCGATCGTGCCTGACGTGCCGGTGACACGAATCATGTGGGGCACGATCCCATATGTGCTTTGCATGATGCTGCAGATCGTCATCCTGTGCATCTTTCCGGAGATCGCGACCTGGCTGCCCGATCGGCTTATGGGCAGCATGCGCTAGAGCCCGCCGGAATCGAAGACAGACAGCGGACACGCGCGGCACCTGCTCGTAGACGAGTAGACCGAGACATTGCCGGGCTTGACCGTAACATGTTCGGTAGGCGATTTGCGCACCCGATTCTTCGCCGTTGCGACCTGGCGGACGCATCCCGAAGCGCAGGCCCGCTCGGACGCCTGCGGCTCGCGATGGACGCGGCCGCGCGTTTGCACGAACTTCCAGCGACTTGTCACTCCTTAAGCGCGCTCAGACTATTCCACGACCAGCAAGTCGAGCTTTTCCGCCAACCAACGCGTCGTCGTCGCCTGAATCAGGATAGTCATCAGAATGGCAATAAAGGTGACTGAGGCGATAAGCTTCGCCCCGGGCGCGTGCATACCCATGAGCAGCCCCGCTAGCGCACCCGGTATTACGCCGGTCTCACGCGTCCAGCACATGAACAGCATTTCCTTGAAGGTCCAGTTCACGTGTCTGTCCGGCAGGGCGCAAAGAAATACCGTGACCGGCCGCGCCACCAGCATGAATACGGCGACCACGGCGACACCTCCGAGCAGATGCTCGTTCATCAGGGCAAAGTCGACCTGAGTGCCAAGCAGGATAAATATGGACATCCGCATAATCAGCGCCGTGGTCATCACGAAATCGTCTAGCTTTTCCTGTTCTCCGTACTCCATCGAGAGACCAAAGGCGTCTTTGTTACCGATCATGATGCCAAATACGAATACGGCCATGAAGCCGCTTGCTGCCAGGCCGTCGGCGCCAAGATAGGCGGCGATAACGGCCATCAACGACACGACCGACGCATACCCCTGCAGAAAGCCAAACTTTTCGTGCGCGATCAGCATGGCTGCGATGTAGCCGAGGACAACACCGGCGACCAAACCGATCGACACCTGTTTGAGCAGGCCGAGCAACGCCGTGGCCATGGAAAAGTCACCGTGGCCCATGGCGATGGCGAGCACCGCAAACGTGAGGATTGCGCCGGTGGCATCGTTGAAGGCTGATTCGGACATTACCGTCTGCGCCACGCGGTCTTTGATCTTCATCTGGCGAAAAACCGGTACCAGCGTCGCCGGGTCGGTAGACGCAATGGCTGAGGCCAGCAGCAAGGCGACAATGAGCGGAACGCCAAGCAGGTAGTAGGCTGCAATGCCGGTAATCGCGGCCGTGACGACGACGCCGACGCTAGCGAGGATCACGATGGTGATCCACACCTCCTTCAGAACCTTGAGCCTCAACGAAGCGCCCCCATCGAAGAGGATGTAGCAAGAGCCGAAGATCAGGACCAGCTGGTTCAGGGCCGAGTCGGCCTTGACATCGATCACCCCGGTCACGCTTGGGCCGAGCAGCATGCCGAGGACAAGAAACACCACCACATCCGGCACTTTCAGTCTCCGGGCGAGTACGGCGCTCGCCGGGCCGATCGCGAGAATGATGCCAAACACCATCAGGACGTGTTTGTCGAGATCGATGGACGCTGTAGACATTGAATGGCTAATGTCAACCAAATGGTTGCAGTCTAGGCCCAGTGCGCGATGCCCGCAATCAACAAGCATTTTGAGCTCGCCGGCTCGCGGTATCATTCCGTGAATGCGTATGGTCCGTAGCAATCGAGCAGGAAATGGCGGAGATGACCGGCTTGATGAACCGGCAGGGACACGATTGTTGGGCACATTCACGAACAACAGGATATATACGAATGATCATCGCTACGTGGAACGTCAATTCGCTCAACGTGCGGCTGCCACGGCTTCTTGACTGGCTCGCGACCAACCAGCCCGACATCATTGGCCTGCAGGAAACCAAACTCGAAGACGCCCGCTTTCCGGTCTTGGAGATCGCGGCCGCCGGCTACCAGGCAAGCTTCTGCGGCCAACGGACTTATAACGGCGTCGCCATCCTGTCGCGACTGGCCGCGGCAGACGTGCGTCCGGACATGCCGGAATTTCCCGACGATCACAAGCGCGTGCTTGCGGCGACGATCGGCGACATCCGTTTCGTGTGCTTTTACGTGCCCAACGGGCAGGCGGTGGCGTCCGACAAGTACCAATACAAGCTGCGCTGGCTTGCGGCGGCAACCGCCTACATCCGGCATGAACTCGAGCGTCATCCACGGCTTGCGGTTGTCGGCGACATGAACATCGCGCCGGAGGACCGCGACGTGCACGATCCGGCGCTTTGGCGCGGGCAGGTACTCTGCACCGATGCCGAGCGGGAGGCGTTTCGCGCCTGGTTGGCGCTGGGTTTCAAGGACGCATTCCGGCTCTTCGACCAGCCGGAGAAGACGTTCAGCTGGTGGGACTACCGCCAGCTCGCGTTCCCGAAGAATCACGGCCTGCGCATCGACCACATCCTCCTGTCGCCGGCACTGGCCGCCGCATGCACGGCGTGCCGCATCGATCGCCAGGCACGCAAGGGCGAAAAGCCGTCGGACCACGCTCCGGTCGTCGCCGAGCTGGCCGCTTAGTCAGCGCTTGTCCGGATCGAGTTTGAGCTCCTGAATCTTCCGGGTCAGGGTGTTGCGCCCCCAGCCCAGCCACTGCGCGGCCTCCATGCGGTGCCCGCCGGTGTGCTGCAGCGCACGCAGGATCAACGTCTTCTCGAACTCCCTTTCGAGGCGCTCGCCGACCGCCCGCTCGCCACGCGCGAGGGCCTGCGCGAGCTCGCGATCGAGCGCCTGCTGCCAGTTGCCGTCGCTCCCGCCGCCGGCGCCTACGCCGTCGCGCAGCTCGGGCGGCAGATCGGCGACATCGATGCGCAGGCCGGGCGCCATGACGGTGAGCCAGTGGCAGATGTTCTCGAGCTGCCGCACGTTGCCGGGGAACGGGAACACCGACAGCACCCGCAGCGCCGCCTCGGAAAGCACCTTCGGCTCGACGGCAAGTTCACGCGCGCTCTTCTGCAAGAAATGGCGTGCCAGCGGGGCGATATCGTCACCGCGTTCGCGCAGCGGTGGCAGCCGCAGCCGGACGACGTTGAGGCGATGCAGCAGGTCCTCGCGAAACAGCCCCTGGCGCACGCGCTCGTCGAGGTTCTGATGCGTCGCGGCGATGATGCGCACGTTCGATTTCAGCGGCGCGTGCCCGCCGACGCGGTAATACTCGCCGTCCGACAGCACCCGCAGCAGGCGCACCTGCAGGTCCGGCGGCATGTCGCCGATCTCGTCCAGAAACAGCGTCCCGCCCTCGGCCTGCTCGAATCTGCCGCGGCGAGCGTTCTGGGCGCCGGTGAACGCGCCGCGTTCGTGCCCGAACAGCTCGGATTCGAGCAGGTCTTTAGGAATGGCCGCGGTATTGATCGCCACGAACGGGCCACCGGCCCGCGGGCTGTGGCGGTGCAGCGCGCGCGCGACGAGCTCCTTGCCGGTGCCCGACTCGCCGGTGATCAGCACCGTCACGGTCGACTGCGAGAGTCGGCCGATGGCGCGAAAGACCTCCTGCATCGCCGGGGCCTGCCCCAGCATTTCGGCTGTTTCGCCGATGCTCGACGCTGCGCCCGCGGTCGCCGGGATCTCGGCGCTGGCACGGCGAATCAGGGCGATAGCGTGATCGACGTCGAATGGCTTGGGCAGATACTCGAATGCGCCACCCTGAAACGCTGCGACCGCGCTGTCGAGGTCCGAGTAGGCGGTCATGATGATCACCGGCACCTGCGGAAAACGCTCGCGGATGTTGTTCAACAGCGTCAGCCCGGATTCGCCGGGCATGCGGATGTCGGAGACGAGCACCTGCGGCTGGCTCTGCTGCAGCGCCTGCAGTACCTCGTACGCCGATGCGAATGTCTTGTACGCGATGCCCTCGCGGGCGAGCGCCTTTTCGAGGACCCAGCGGATCGATCGATCGTCATCGACAATCCACACGGGCTTCACGAGCTCGCTCCGGGAGGGTTGGTGGTCATCGTACGCGTGCATGCTGTTACCTCACTCTACGCGCCGCCGCGTTTGAATTCCAGCGGCAGAAGAATTGTGAACACGGTGCGACCGGAACCGCTCTCGCATTCGATCGTGCCGTTGTGTTGGGCGACAAACGTCTGGGCGATCGTGAGGCCCAGTCCGCTGCCGCCTTCGCGCCCCGACACCAAGGGAAAGAAGATCCGGTCGCGGAGGGCTTCCGGCACGCCGGGGCCGTTGTCCTCCACCGAGACGGCGAGCGCCAGCCGGAAGCGGCGCTTTGCCATCGTGACGCTGCGTGCGACGCGGGTCGTCAAATGGATCTCGCGCGGCCCGGCAACATCCTGCAGCGCCTGCGCGGCATTGCGGACGATGTTGAGCAACGCCTGTGTCAATTGCTCCGGGTCGGCCTCGAATTCCGGCAGACTGATGTCGAAATCGGACTGGATGCCGACGTCGGGAAACTCCGCCTTGACGACGTTGGCCACACGCACCAGCAGTTCGTGGATATTGGTGCGCCGGTAGGTTGGCAGACGATGCGGGGTCAGCAGCCGGTTGACCAGTGCCTGCAATCGGTCCGCCTCCCCGATGATAACCTGCGTGTACTCGATGAGCGGCGGACGATCGAGCTCGCGCTCCAGGAGCTGGGCGGCGCCGCGGATGCCGCCGAGCGGATTCTTGATCTCGTGCGCGAGACTGCGGATCAGCTCCCGGTTGGCCTGTTGCTGCTCGAGCAGCCGTTCCTCGCGCGCGATCTTGAGTTGCTGGTCGATATGCCGGAATTCGAGCAAAAGCTTCGCGCCGACCACTTCGACCACCGAGACCGTGCATGCGAGATGCAATCGTGGCTTGCCGTTGACACCGAGTTCTGCCTCCTGCTCCGTATACGACGCGCCGCTGGCCAGCGCCTTGTCGATCGCCTGCAACAGCGCGGGCGCATCGCCAAACAGGGCGCGCACGGAGTTGCCAAGCAATTGGCGTCGCGAGACTTCGAACAGGTTTTCCGCGGCAGGGTTGGCGTAACAAACCTCGAGGTTGGTGTCGAGCAGCAGCACCGCGGTCGCGAGCAGATCCAACCCGGGATAGGCTCCCGGCCGATCGTCGGTGGCCACGGAAGACGGTTGGACAGGCATGCGCTATCGCAGGATTGCAGCAGCGATTAAGCTATCTAGCAAGTTCCGCGCCCGGTTGCGCGGCGCGGCAGGCTAGCGCGTGGCGGCGAGTTCCCTCTTCAGCGCCTCGATGTTTTTCTCATGCAGGGAGACCGCCTGGCGCAGCTTGGCGACCCGATCGGCGTATTTCTCCGGCGCGCCCCGCTCCTCCGGCGTGGCGGGCGGCGCCCCGTCGCCGTAGGCATTGCGCGCTTCGCCAAGCAACTTCTCCTCGATCGCGAGCTCTTCGGTCAGCACTTTGCGGCGCAAGTCGTCGCGCCCCTTCTGCGTGCCGGCATCGACCTTGGGAAAGCCGGAAGGCGTGGCGCTCTGTGCCCCACCCCTATCCGGCGTGCCGGGTACGCCCTGAACGTTGAAGTAGGCGGCACCTGACTTGGTTATGCAGCGGTAGGTCTCGCCTTCGACGACGGCAGGCTTGTTGATGCAGCCCGAATCCCGGGCCCTTTCCTGGAGCGTGGCCGCATGTGACGGAACGATGAAGGCAAGCGCGCACCAGGAGGTGGCGCGCATGCACCACGCGAAGGCGGGACGGAATTCGGGCAGCGGCATAGCGGCGCAGTGTATCAAAGGCGGGGGGCGGACCGCCGCTGGCCCGCCCGCCCCGACGCGACCGCCGCTGCGGGCTTCTCAAAGGCTGTAATACATATCGAATTCGATCGGGTGCGTGGTCATGCGGAAGCGCGTGACTTCTTCCATCTTGAGCGCGGCATACGCGTCGAGCATGTCGTTGGAGAACACCCCGCCGCGGGTTAGAAAGTCGCGGTCGCGCTCCAGGTTCTCGAGCGCTTCCTCGAGCGAAGCGCAAGGATGGGGAACCTTCGCCGCCTCCTCCGGTTCGAGGTCGTACAGGTTCTTGTCCAGGGGATCGCCCGGATGGATCTTGTTCTGCACCCCGTCCAACCCCGCCATGAGCATCGCCGCAAACGCCAGGTACGGATTGGCCGTCGGGTCCGGAAAGCGCACCTCGACCCGCCGTCCCTTGGGGTTGCTGACGTAGGGAATGCGGCATGCCGCCGAGCGGTTGCGGGCCGAATAGGCCAGATTGATCGGCGCCTCGAACCCCGGCACCAGGCGCTTGTACGAGTTCGTGCCCGGGTTGGTGATGGCGTTGAGCGCCTTGGTGTGCTTGATGATGCCGCCGATGTAATAGAGTGCCAGCTCCGAAAGGCCGGCATAGCCGGTGCCGGCAAAGAGGTTCTGCCCGCCCTTCCAGATCGACTGGTGCACGTGCATCCCTGAGCCGTTGTCCCCCACGATGGGCTTGGGCATGAAGGTCGCGGTCTTGCCGTAGGTGTGGGCAACCATATGCACGGTGTATTTCAGAATCTGGCATCCAGTCCGCGCGCTTGACCAGGGTATTGAATTTGGTTCCGATCTCGTTCTGCCCCGCCGCTGCGACCTCGTGGTGAAATACCTCGACCTCGACCCCCTGTTCCTCGAGCGCGAGCGAGATCGCATTGCGGATATCCTGCAGCGTGTCGATGGGCGGCACCGGGAAATAGCCGCCCTTGACCGGCGCCCGGTGCGCCATGTTGCCGCCTTCGTATTCCTCGCCCGACGACCACGGCGCCTCTTCCGACTTGATCTTCACGAAGCAACCGGACATATCGACGCCCCAGGTCACCGAATCAAAGATGAAAAACTCCGGCTCCGGCCCGAAATAGGCCGTGTCGCCAATGCCGGTCGATTTGAGGTAAGCCTCCGCCCGCTTGGCCAGCGAACGCGGGTCGCGGTCGTAACCTTTGCCGTCCATCGGTTCGATCACGTCACAGGTGATATTCAACGTCGTCTCGTCGGTAAACGGATCGATTCGGGCCGAGTCCGCGTCCGGCGAGAGCAACATGTCGGAGGCCTCGATCCCCTTCCAGCCCGCAATCGACGAACCGTCGAAGGCGTGACCATTGTCGAACTTGTCCTGCGTGAAGACCTTCGCCGGAACCTGCACATGCTGTTCCTTGCCGCGCGTGTCGGTAAACCGCAAGTCGACGAACTTGACCTCCTTGTCCTTGATTGTCTTGAGCACATCGGCAGGTGCAGCAGCCATTCGTTTCTCCTCTTGAGACAGTAGCGATGCGAACGGGATTTGAGACGATGAAGCGACTATTTTTGGCACAGCAGCAAAGAGCAGAAACTATGCCACAAGCCACAGGCGCTGACACGGGCTGGCGAGCCCTTGAGCGCAGGGTTGCCGCGATGGCAACGCACCAGGATGAGGCAGCCAAGCCGGGGCCGGGACGCCGTGGTGCAATTCGCGCGGCCCGTGCCCATCGGCCGCCCTTCGAGCTTGGCGTATGCTATAGAGCGTGACCGCCGCACCCCTTAGCCGCCCTGGGCACCGGGCGGATTGGGGCGAGAAGCGGGGCGGGCATCCCGCATGTCAGCGCGCCCGGGTGCGGCGCGGCGGAGATTCGATGGCAAACCTCGAGCACACGATGTTGGCGGCGGCGCAGAAACGGCGGGCTGATCTGGGGCTGCCCTACTATGGTGCGGTATTGCCCGGGGAGGCGTACGCGTTGCTTGCGGCCTTCCCCGGGGGGCGTCTGATCGACGTTCGGACGCGGCCCGAATGGGAGTACGTGGGCCATGTGCCGGGAAGCATTTTGATTGAGTGGACAAGCTACCCGACCGGGACGCGGAATCCACGCTTTTTGGATGAATTGCGCGCCGCCGCGAGCGATGCGCAGGCGCCCGTGGTTTTTCTATGCCGCAGCGGCCAGCGATCTGACGCAGCAGCGCGTGCCGCTGCGGCCGTTGGCTACACCATGGCGTTCAACATGCTCGAGGGGTTCGAAGGGTCGAAGGACCCTGACGGCCATCGGGGGACACTGGGCGGGTGGCGCAAAGCCGGCCTGCCCTGGGTCCAGGGCTGAGCGCCCCCCCGGTTCTCGCGCTCGACCGCCGCCGGCCGGAGCGCGCGGGGGAAAGTCGACCTTTTTCGATTGCCCCGCGTGCTGGCGGGGGTCTGGGCCGCGCGGGGGCGCGTGACGCACGAATGGGGTTCGCAGCT
The DNA here is from genome assembly GCA_963711235.1 of uncultured beta proteobacterium. Taxonomy (GTDB): domain Bacteria; phylum Pseudomonadota; class Gammaproteobacteria; order Burkholderiales; family Casimicrobiaceae; genus PALSA-1003. Next base: position 168,743 of record CAVQDI010000006.1, read on the forward strand.
CACGCTCGCCAGCGCCGCGCTACGGGTAGAACAGGTAGACCTGATAGCCCGCTTGGGTGGTCGCGCTGGCGTCGATGAATAACTTCACGCTCAGTTCTCCGCCGCCGGGTATGCCGTTGCCGAGATTGGCCGTGCCGCTGACGTACTCCTGCGGAGCGAAGTCGCGACGCACGACCACCACATCTTGCTGTGTCTCCTTCTCGAGATCAGACAGTGTCAACTCGAGGTACGGGTAAGCGAGCGGGTAGGGCATCCGGTTGCGGACAGTCGCCGAAAGGATCAGCAGGCCTTTGTGGGCGGGGTCTGCCTGCAAATCCGACGCTTCGATCGACAGGCCGCTGACCTCCTCCAGCGCGTGCAGTTCACAGCCGGCAGCGGCGCAGAGCCTGATGAGCGCGGGCTTGCTTGTCGGCCAGTGGGCGGCGATGGCATCGCGGAAATGAAATATCGCCTGGCCGGCCAGCAGCACCACGAGCAAGGGCGCGACGACGGCATACAGCCACGCCGGCAGCTTGCGCCGGGTGCTCTTTTCCTGCCACGAGAATCGTGCCGCGTACGCCACTTCGGGATCGGTGCCGTCTTCCACCTCGGCATCGGCCGAGCCCACCCCCGCCGACGGCTCGTTACGCTCTTCCACGTCTTCGCTACTCGGCGGTGGTGGCTCGAGCGCATGCGCGGAGCGCAGCGTGACGGTCGGCGGGCCAAGGGCCGCTTCGTCGAGCACCGGTTCGTCACGCTCTGCATGTGGCCGCGGTGCGAGCGAAAGCAGCGCGGCTACGCCGTTAAATACGGTGTGGCAGTGCCCGCAGCGAACCTGGCCCGCACGCAGCGCGAGCTGTTGCGGCGTCACGCGAAAGATCGTCCTGCAGCCCGGACAGCGCGTGAAATCCTGCTCAGCCATCGTACTGCACCGAATACCGTCCGCTATTTAGGGTGCAAAGCGCACACCTGCAAGCGCAACCCATCCTTCCGCATTCCCCCATGGTGCGATATTAAACCATCGCCCATACGCCGCCGCCACGCGGTCGACCTGCGACTCCAGAATTCCGGAAACGACCATGTGGCCACCTGCCTGCACGCGTTGCGCCAGCACCGGAGCGAGGAGCTCGAGCGGATTGGCGAGGATGTTGGCCACGACCACGTCGAAGCGCTGCGCGGGCAACTCCTCGGGCAGACCGAATTCGGCCACGACCCCGTTGGCAACCGCGTTCGACCGGCTTGCGGCAATCGCCTGCGGGTCGACGTCGACCCCTGCTACCCTCCCCGCGCCAAGCTTCGCCGCGGCAATAGCCAGGATCCCTGAACCGCAACCGTAATCGAGTACCGATGCCCGCGGTGCGACATTCTCGGCCAGCCAGCGCAGGCACAGTAGCGTCGTCGGGTGGCTGCCGGATCCAAAAGCGCGCCCCGGATCGAGCCTTACGTTGACGGCGGCGGGGTTCACCGGCTCCCGCCATGAAGGGACGATCCACAAGCGCTCGCTCACACGCAGCGGCGCAAACTGCGCCTGGGCTTCGCGCACCCAGTCGGCATCGGCGATCGCCGCGAGCGCGTGCGCAGGCGGTGGCTCTTGGAGCCGAGCCGCGGCGCTGGCGAGCGCCGCCTCGATGTCGAACGCGGCGTCAAAAAGGACGACGAGTCGGCTCACCGGCCACGGCACTGCCTCGGATTCGCCGGGCTCGCCATACAGGGGGCGTTCGGAGGGCGTGCCGGCGTGCGCATCCGCAACATCAACCGAAAGCGCGCCGGCGGCGAGCAGCGCGTCCGCCCAGCGCTCCGCCACATTCGCGGTGGCGTCGAAGCAGAGCGCGCGATACGGCATTCGGGGCGACAGCGTCTCGCGTCAGGCGCCGGACTTGCGCTTCGCCATCCGCTGTTCAAGGTATTGGATCGACGTGCCACCGCGGAGGAACGAGTCCTCCAGCAGCAGTTCCTGATGCAGTGGAATGTTGGTCTTGATGCCTTCGACGACCATTTCCGATAACGCGACGCGCATACGGGCGATTGCCTGCTCGCGCGTATCGCCAAAGGCGACGACTTTGCCGACCATCGAGTCGTAATGAGACGGCACGACATAATTCTGGTACACGTGCGAATCGACGCGAATGCCGGGCCCGCCCGGCGCATGGTACGACGTAATGCGTCCGGGAGACGGGACGAAGGTCTCCGGATCCTCGGCGTTGATGCGGCATTCGATGGCGTGGCCCCGGCGCACGATGTCGCGCTGCCGAAAGGCGAGCTTCTGGCCGGCTGCCACCCGCAGCTGCTGCTGCACCAGGTCGATGCCGGTGATCAGTTCGGTGACCGGGTGCTCCACCTGAATGCGCGTATTCATCTCGATGAAGAAAAATTCGCCGTCCTGATACAGGAACTCGAACGTTCCCACGCCGCGATAATCAATCTTGCGGCAGGCTTCGACAGCGCGTTCGCCGATCTTGGCGAGTGCGCGCGGGGGAATATCCGGCGCAGGAGCCTCCTCGATTATTTTCTGATGCCGGCGCTGCATCGAGCAGTCGCGCTCAAAAAGATGCACTGTGTTCTTGTGCGCATCCGCCAGCACCTGGATCTCGAGGTGCCGCGGGTTATCGAGGTATTTCTCCATGTACACGGTCGCATTGCCGAATGCCGCCATCGCTTCCGCCTTGGTCAGACTGACGGCCGGAAGCAGCGCGGCCTCCGTGTGGACCACGCGCATGCCGCGACCACCGCCGCCTCCCGCAGACTTGATAATTACCGGGTATTTGATTTCGCGCGCGAGCTTGATTACTTCCTTCGGGTCATCCGGCAGGGCACCGACCGAACCCGGCACGCAGGGCACCCCGGCCTTGGTCATCGCGATCTTCGCACTCACCTTGTCGCCCATGAGTCGAATCGTTTCCGGACGCGGGCCAATGAAAACAAAGCCGCTCTTTTCGACCTTCTCGGCGAAGTCCGCGTTCTCGGAAAGAAAGCCATAACCCGGGTGGATCGCCTGCGCATCGGTGACTTCCGCGGCGCTGATGATGGCCGGGATATTGAGGTAGCTCAGCGCCGATGGCGGCGGTCCGATGCAAACCGATTCATCGGCCAGCCGCACGTACTTGGCGTCGGCGTCCGCCTCGGAATGAACGACCACGGTCCTGATGCCCAACTCGCGGCACGCGCGCTCGATGCGCAGCGCAATCTCGCCCCGATTGGCGATCAGGACCTTGTCGAACAGCTGCCCGGCGCTTTTCGTCGACACGTTAGCCTGGTGGAAGGAAGGGCAACCCGGGAGGATGCCGCGCGTCGCGCGGGCTGCCCGCGGCGCCTAGCCGATGACGACGAGCGCTTGCCCGTATTCGACCGGCTGCCCGTTTTCGATCAGGATTGCCTTGACCACGCCGGCCTGATCGGCCTCGATTTCGTTCATCAGTTTCATCGCTTCGATGATGCACAGCGGATCGCCGACCTGCACCTCGTCCCCGATCTCCACGAACGGCTTGGCTCCGGGCGAAGCCGAACGATAGAAGGTACCGACCATCGGCGACTTGACGACATGCCCTTCGGCCGCGGCAGCGGCCGGCGGCGGCGCCTCCGCCGCCACCGATAGCTGCACGCCCGGCGCCGCGGCCGGACCAGCACCCTGCGCCGGCGGCGGACTCGGAGGCGGTAGCGACCGGGTAATGCGCACCCGCTCCTCGCCCTCGGCGATCTCGAGCTCGGCGATGCCCGAGCTTTCCACCAACTCGATCAACGTCTTAAGCTTGCGCAGGTCCATCCAACCCCACCCCCCGCTGGAGTAGGGCGCAAGTTTGCAGGAGATCGCGACAGATTGTCCAGCATAGCCGAATTTGGCAGCCGGCCGGCTTTATCGGGCTCAACCCGAGGGGCGGCGGTCCGGATGCCCCTGCCTGCCCGGCGCTCAACCGCATTCAACGCCGTCTGGCGTCCTCTCGGCGCGATGCTTGCTTGAAGATAATTGACGAAAATTAGATGAGGTTTCCCAAAATTGAGCGTAGTTGCGTTGGTTTAAGCGGTCCCATCTGGGCATGGGCGACGTGGCCATCGCGGTCGAGAATCACCGTAAACGGCAACGCGGCGAGGCCGTTGCCGAGCGGCTTGGAGAGATCGACGGTGTCGTAGCCGCCAATCAGCGCCGGATAGTTGAGGTCGAGCTCCTTGGCAAACTGGGCGACTTTGTCGGGTTTGATCCACTGCGATGCCCACAAATTGCACGCCCTGCGGTCCCAGATCGCGCTGCGCCCGAACGAACTCAGGCATTTCTTCACGGCAGGGCTCGCACCAGGTCGCCCAAAAATTGACCACCAGTACCTTCCCCCGCCACTGCCCCAGCGGTTGCGTCACCCCGTGCGTGTCGGGAAGGGAAAGCGCCAGCAGCGCGGTCGCGTCGGGCGCGCTCCGCTTCCATACCGCGACCCCGATACCCAGAGCCAGAGCGAGCACGCCGGCGATCAGCGTGATGACAAGGGGGCGCAACCGGGTCATGACAGGCAAAGAAAGCGAGCGCCCACTTCGGATGGACGAACGTTCAGTTGAACCAAGCGCGATTCGGCGCCGCGGGCGCCTTGCCCGCCTCCGGCAGCGCCAATTCGACGTGCTGCACCGTGGGCGGGTAGCAAAGACCGATGTCGGCGCAGCCTTGCGACTCGGCGGCGATGACGATCAACTGCCCCGGCTTGGGGTCCTTCAGCACGAGGCGAACGACCACATCGCCCCGATACGTCTCGACGTGCCCGAAGAACTGGTCTTCCTTCACCGTTCCTTCGGGCAGCCGGGGCACGGAGAGCCCGGCCGTGGCGGGCTCGATCGCGAAGTGGATCTTGTCGCGATACAGGTAATACCCGTCGGCGATCATGAACCGCGCCTCGACCGTGCGCGGGGTCGATCAGCCGGGCGCTGAACCGGAATGCCTTGTCCGGCGGCAGCGGCTCCGCCTGCGCCGCCACGGGCCAAGCCGCCAGGAACAGAGTGGCCGCCGCAGCGCCGGCGACGAGGCGGCGCCAATACCCTTCAAGCGCGCGCATCGGTCTCCGCGGCGATCCAGTCGAGGTAGGCAGGCAAGCCATAGCTTATGGGGACAGCGACTATTTCGGGAAGTTCGTAGGGGTGGTGCCTGCGGATGGCCTCTTCGACGCGCGGATAGAGCCCGGTGCGCGTCTTGATGGCGAGCGGGATTTCGGTCGCCGTTTCGATTTCGCCGCGCCAGTGATAGAGTGACTGTGCCGTCGCACCGATCTGGATGCACGCGGCGAGTCGGGTGGTGAGCAGCTCGCGCGCCAACGCCTCCGCCGCGCCCCGCTCGGGCAGTGTGGTCAGAATCAGGATCGATGAATGAGTCGCAGGATTTCCTGCCGGCTCAGTGGGCAATGCAGCGCTTGCCTGAGTTGCCGATCGAGTCGTCGACTGAGCTGCCACCGGACCCTCCGCGGAGCCGCCAGTTGCATCGCGAACAGCGCCGCCGGCGGCGAGGAGTTTGCATGCGTTTCGTCGTATTGTTAATTGTACTCATTTTCCCGGTCCTCGACGTGCTGGCGACCGTCCGCTTTGCGCGTTGGACGGGTATCCCGGCAGTGGTGTGGTTCGTTGCCTCCGCCATCGCCGGCGTCCTGCTGCTGCGCAAGGAGCGGATCACGTTCCGTGCCAAAACCCTCGCCGCGCTGCGCGGCGATCAACCGCTGCTGCGCGGGCTGCTCGACAGCGGCCGCAGGGTTCTGGCTGCCGTGCTGCTGATCTTGCCTGGCCTCGGTTCCGATCTGATCGCGTTGCTCCTGCTGCTTCTGCCGATCAACCTCGGGCCGCCCTTGGCGACCCAGCCGGCGAGCGTCAGCCGGGGTTTCCGTCGCGATTCGCTTGAGGGCGACTTCCGCCGCGTCGACTGACTAGGGACCCAATAGCGTCGGTTGTGCTTTGCGCGCGCGCCAGTAGGCCCACAGCATCAGGCCGATGCCGGCGATGATCATCGGCAGCGACAGCCACTGCCCCATCGTCCACCCAAGCGTGAGCAAGCCCAAGAAGTCGTCCGGTTCGCGCGCATATTCGACCAGGAAGCGAAAGCAGCCGTATCCGACCAGGAACAATCCCGAAACGGCACCGAGCGGCCGACGCCGCCGCGCGTAGAGCCACACCAGCGCGAACAGCACGATCCCCTCGAGTCCGAATTCGTACAGCTGCGACGGGTGCCGCGGGACGGCGTCGACCTGCGGAAACACCATCGCCCAAGGCAGGTTGGAGGGTCGGCCCCACAGTTCGCCGTTGATGAAGTTGCCAAGGCGTCCAGCCGCAAGTCCGAGCGGACACAGGGGGGCGACGAAGTCGGTAACCTCGAGCCAGCGTTTGTTGCGTCGACGCGCGAATAGCGCCAACGCGATCAGCACGCCGAGAAACCCGCCGTGAAAGCTCATGCCCCCCTGCCACAGCGCCAGAATCTGGAGCGGATTGGCAAGATAGTAGAGCGGCTTGTAAAACAGGACGTAGCCGAGGCGGCCGCCGAGAATAACCCCAAACACGCCGAAGAAGAGCATGTCGTCGACGTCGCGCGGATGCCAGCCGGTGAGCAGGTTCTGCCGCGCACGCATCTTCCCCAGCACGACGAAGAGCACAAATCCGATCAGGTACATCAGGCCGTACCAGCGCACGGCAAGCGGCCCGACATGAAACGCAACCGGATCGAACTGCGGGTGAACGAGCATCGATGACTCGCGCGCCTCGGACGCGCCGCGGCTTTGTTAGAATCCGTCGATTATACGAGACAGCCGAAGAGGCCCCCCAAATGCCGAGCAACCGCCGCAGCCGGATCATCACCGAGGGGGTCGCCCGCTCGCCGAATCGCGCGATGCTGCGCGCGGTAGGCTTCGGCGATGGCGATTTCGACAAGCCGATCGTCGGCGTCGCCAGCGGGCACAGCACGATGAACCCCTGCAACGCGGGCATCCAGCCGCTCGTCGACCGGGCGATGGCGGCGCTGAAGGAAGCCGGTGCGATGCCCCAGGTGTTCGGCTTCCCGACCGTTACCGACGGCATCGGCATGGGCACCGAAGGCATGAAGTACTCGCTCGTGTCGCGCGAGGTAATCGCCGATGCAATCGAGGTCGCGGTCAACGGACAGTGCATGGACGGGGTGGTCTGTGTCGGTGGCTGCGACAAAAACATGCCGGGCTGCATGATGGCGATGGCGCGCATGAACGTGCCGGGCATCTTCGTCTATGCCGGCACGATCAAGCCCGGGTTCTGGCATGGCCAGAAGCTCACCATCGTCAGCCCGTTCGAGGCGGTCGGCGCGTTTACCGCCGGCAAGATGGCGCAAGAGGATTTCGACGGCATCGAAAGAAATGCCTGCCCGACGGTGGGCGCTTGCGGGGGCCAGTACACGGCGAACACGATGTCGTCGTCGTTCGAGGCCTTGGGCATGAGTCTTCTCGGTAGCTCGCAGATGGCGGCGCCGGACCCGGAAAAGGCCGACTCGGCCGCGGCCTCCGCGCGCGCGCTGGTCAATGCCGTCAAGCTCGACCTGAAACCGCGCGATATCATCACCCGCAAGGCGATCGAAAATGCGATCGCCCTGGTCATGGCGACCGGCGGTTCGACCAACGCGGTGCTGCATTACCTTGCCATCGCCGCGGCAGCAGGGGTCGAATGGACCCTCGACGATTTCGAGCGCGTACGCAAGCGCGTGCCGGTGATTTGCGAGCTCAAACCCTCCGGGCGCTTCGTTGCCACGGATTTTCACGCTGCAGGCGGGGTGCCACAGGTGTTGCGCATGTTGCTCGATCATGATCTGTTGCACGGGGAGTGCGTGACGATCACCGGGAAGACCCTGGCCGAGGAACTCGTCGCCGTGCCCGCGACGCCTCCAACAGATCAGGAAGTCATCCGGCCGTGGTCGAAGCCGATGTATCCGCAGGGTCACCTCGCGATACTGAAGGGCAATCTGGCTCCGGAGGGCTGTGTGGCCAAGATCACCGGGCTCAAGAACACGGCGATCACCGGCCCTGCGCGCGTGTTTGACCGCGAACAGGCGTGCCTCGACGCGATCATGGCCAAGAAAATCAAGCCAGGCGACGTGATCGTCATCCGCTACGCAGGACCCAAGGGCGGTCCCGGCATGCCGGAAATGCTGGCGCCCACATCGGCCCTGATCGGCCAGGGGCTAGGCGAGTCGGTCGGCCTCATCACCGACGGGCGCTTCTCAGGCGGAACCTGGGGCATGGTCGTCGGCCATGTCGCGCCGGAGGCATACGTCGGCGGAACCATCGCCCTAATCGAGGAAGGTGATTCGATCACCATCGATTCGCACCGCCTTTGCATCCAACTCAACGTGAGCGATGAGGAGTTGACGCGCCGCCGCGAGCAGTGGCAGCCGCCCGCGCCGAGATACACTCGTGGCGTGCTGGCCAAGTACCTGCGACTCGTGTCGACGGCGAGCCTGGGCGCGATCACCGACCGGGGCGCCTAGCTTCATCACGGCGAAGTGATCGCCGTGCAACCATGGTCGCGGCGCGACGTCCGAGGTGGCGCTGTTGCGCTTGCCAGAATGGCGCCGGTTTGACGAGGGGATTCGATGTTTCTGTCCACGTTGCGCTCCCATCTTATCGCGCCGGCATGGGCGGGGTGCGTGCTCCTCGGGCTCGCCGGCTGTGCCTCGGCGCCGGTCGGCGAGGGCGTCCCGGCGCCGCAATTGGCGGTCGGCGATCATTGGCAATATAAGGTCACCGACAACCTGCGCCGCGGCGTCGAGTCGCAGCTTGAGGTCGAGGTTATAACGGTATCGGGCGGCGCGGCGCGAATCCACTTCGACCACGTCGACGCCGGCGGCCACAGCGAATGGATCGACGAGGTCGACGGTAAAGGGGGCCTGCGCACCGGATCGCTGTACCGCGAGCCGCCGCGATCGTTCAATCCGCCGGCGCAGTTGCTGGACTTTCCCCTCGACCAAGGCAAGACTTGGCGGCAGACGATCGATACGCTGAGGCCGGATACGGAGCTCAAGGACCAGATCCTGATTTACGGCCGCGTCGACACGCCGGCCACGACGACCGTGTCTGCAGGCAGCTTCAATGCCGTCTACATCTACCGAATCGTGCAGCTCGACGACGAGGAGTTCTGGCGGACGCGAACATCGCTTCGCGCCGCGATCTGGTACGCACCCGAGGTGAAGGGGCCCGTGCGTGAATCACGCGATGCCCAGTATACCGAGAAGGACAGCAACGACCCGGCGACCATCCGCACCGAATCGATCACGCTCGAGTTGCAGTCGTTCCGGCCGGGAGGGAAATGATCCTGTCGCGCCGCGTACGCCGGGGATTCAGGACAGGCCCAGCCGCTGCCAGATGATTGTCGTCAGACTGGCCTGATTGAGAGTGTAGAAGTGCAGGCCAGGCGCACCATGCGCCAGCAGGTCGGCGCAGAGGTCGGTGACGACGTCGAGACCGAAGGCACGGATCGACGCGACGTCGTCTCCGAAGCTTTCCAGTTTGCGCCGGATCCAGCGCGGAATCTCCGCCCCGCAGGCGTCCGAAAACCGCGCCAGCTTGGAAAAACTCTGGATGGGCATGACGCCGGGGACGATCGGCACCGCGATGCCCATCCCTGCCGCCTCGTCGACAAAGTGATAATAGCTGTCGGCGTTGAAGAAATACTGGGTGATGGCCGAATTGGCACCCGCATCGATCTTGCGCTTGAAGTTGACGAGATCTTCGCGCGGCGTATGCGCCTGCGGATGGTATTCGGGATAAGCGGCGACTTCGATGTGAAACCAGTCGCCGGTTATGCTGCGGATGAACTCCACCAGCTCGTTCGCATAGCGGAATTCACCGACGTCTGCGGTCCCCGACGGAAGGTCGCCGCGCAGCGCGACGAGATGTCCGATGCCGTGCTCGCGATAGGTGCCAAGGGTTGCCCGCACGCTCTCCCGCGTCGAGCCGATGCACGAGACGTGCGGTGCCGCCCGCTGTCCGGACGCCTGGATCTCCAGTACCGCGGCAAGCGTGCGGTCACGCGTCGAGCCGCCTGCACCGTAGGTCACGGAAAAGAACTTGGGACCGAGCCGAGCGAGCTGCTCGCGCGTGGCCCGCAGCTTGGCGACGCCCTCCGGCGTGGCGGGCGGGAAGAACTCGAAACTGAAGATGCGGTCGGGGGATTGGCCCATCGGCGGGCATGCGTCAGTCGCGCTTCTTGAGCAGGAGCGCGGACAACGCCCACGAGATGATGCTATAGAGAATCGCGCCAAAAAACGCCGGCCAGAATCCCGCCACGTGAAAGCCCGAGACAAAGGAGCCGACGAACCAGAAGAGCAGGCCGTTAATGACGAAGATGAACAGCCCCAGCGTGAGCAGCGTAGCGGGCAGGGTGAGCAGTACCAACAGCGGCCGGATGAAGGTATTGATCAGGCCCAGAACCAGCGCCGCGATAAGCGCGGCCGAAATCGAGTCGACGCTGATCGACGACAGCAGATAAGGCAGTGCGAATAGCGCCGCCGCGTTGATCAGCCAAACCAGCAACAGTCTCATCGTCGTTTCTCCTCGAGTGCTGCGTCAACTCGCGCCGTCGCAATAAGGCTTGACGGTCGCAAACAGGGTGGCGCTGACCGGCGCCGCCAGGGCCGCTTCCTTCGCCATCCTCGCCACCGCCCCCGAAAGCCACGGCGCTTCGAGCCGGTTGCCGGCGACGAGGTCGTTCAGCATCGACGATTTCATCTCCGCCGGCAAGCCGTCGGCGAGCACCATCTGCTGCGCGACCAGGTCTTCGGCCAGGCCAATGCCGCGTGTCCGACCGACGGCCCATGCCTCGGCCATCGCGGCTTCGAACACGGCGCGCAGGTCCGGGTCGCTGCGGATGGCGCCGATGGGCTGCCGCGCCGCGCTGGTCACGCCGGAAAAGGCGCTGAGGAACACAAATTTCTCCCACAATACGCGGTGCACGTCAGCCACGAGCTCGGCATCGATTCCGGCGTCTGTGCAGGCCTGAAGAAAGCGGCGCGCCGGCGCCTCCTGCGCGGGTAGCACCGGCCCGAAGCGCAGACGCGCCATCTGTCCGGTATGCAAGATAACGCCCGGCTCGGCGATCGTTGCGGCGATATACGCCGCGCCGCCCAGCACCTGTGCCGCGCCGATGACAGCACCGATCCGTTCGATGCTCTCGACGCCGTTCTGAAAGGGGATGACCATGCCGCCGCCGGCGACCAGCGGCAAGCTAGCTGCTGCGGCAGCTTCGGTATCCCAGAGCTTAACGGCGAAGAGCACGAGCATCGAATGCGCCCAGCGACTTCGGGTCATCGCTGGCCTGCACGGCGGTGAGGTGGATATCGCCGCCGGCACTGCGCAGCGTGAGACCGCGCTCGCGGATTGCCGCGAGGTGCCGGCCCGCGCGCGATAAACGCCACGTCGTGACCCGCTTGCGCCAGCCTGGCGCCAAAGTAGCCGCCCACGCCGCCGGCGGCCATCACTGCAATGCGCATCATCGTCTCCTTATGCGATCGGACCGCTGCTCGCCCGCCATCGCCGCGATCGCGCGCCGTAACCGAGTGGGTCGCCGCGTTGGCCCCGGAGCTTACCGCGCGTACATGATGCCTAGTAGCGGTAGCTGTCGGCCTTGTAGGGACCGCGAATGTGCACCCCGATGTAGCGCGCTTGCTTGTCGGACAGCGCGGTGAGCATCGCGTCCAGTTTCTTCAACTGTAATCGCGCCACTTTCTCGTCGAGATGCTTGGGCAGAACATACACGCCGATGGGATATTTCTTGCCCCCCGACTGAGCGTCGCCCCACAGCTCGATTTGCGCCATGACCTGGTTGGCGAACGAACTCGACATCACATAGCTGGGGTGTCCCGTCGCACAGCCGAGGTTCACCAGCCGCCCTTGGGCGAGCAGAATGATCCGCTTGCCGTCGGGAAAGACGATGTGATCGACCTGGGGCTTGATGTTTTCCCAGGTGTAGGCTTTGAGCGCGGCGATGTCGATCTCGTTGTCGAAGTGGCCGATGTTGCAGACGATGGCGTTGTGCTTCATCCGCCGCATGTGTTCGTGGGTGATCACGTCGATGTTACCGGTTGCGGTGACAAAGATGTCCGCCTTGTCGCAGGCGTAGTCCATGGTGACGACGCGATAGCCTTCCATCGCCGCCTGCAGCGCGCAGATCGGGTCGATCTCGGTCACCCAGACCTGGGCTGAAAGCGCGCGCAGCGCCTGGGCAGAGCCCTTGCCGACATCGCCGTAACCGTTGACCAGCGCGATCTTGCCCGCGATCATCACATCGGTTGCGCGCTTGATGCCGTCGACGAGCGACTCGCGGCAGCCGTACAGGTTGTCGAATTTCGACTTGGTGACCGAGTCGTTGACGTTGATCGCGGGGAAGCCGAGCCGGCCTTCCTTGTGCATCTGGTAGAGGCGTTTTACGCCCGTCGTTGTCTCTTCGGTCACGCCCTTGATCTGCGCGCGAACGCGCGAGTAGAAATGCGCATCCACGGCCAGGCGTCTCGCGATCGCGGCGAACAACTCGAACTCTTCCTCGTTGGCCGGGTGCGAGATGACGGATCGGTCGCTCTCCGCCTTTGCTCCCAGATGGATGAGCAGCGTTGCGTCGCCGCCGTCGTCGAGGATCATGTTCGGGCCGCCATCGTTAGGCCACTCGAAAATGCGGTGCGTGAACTCCCAGTACTCGCTAAGGGTCTCGCCCTTGTAGGCGAAGACCGGCGTGCCCAAGGCCGCAATGGCCGCTGCGGCGTGATCCTGCGTCGAATAGATGTTGCATGACGCCCAGCGGATTTCTGCGCCGAGCGCCTTGAGCGTTTCGATCAGCACGGCGGTCTGAATCGTCATGTGCAGCGAACCGGCAATGCGCGCGCCGCGCAGCGGCTGCTGCGGCGCGAATTCCTCGCGAATCGCCATCAGGCCGGGCATCTCGGTCTCGGCGATGGCAATTTCCTTGCGCCCCCAGTCGGCGAGCGCGAGGTCGGCCACCTTGAAATCGGTGAAATTCCGGGTGTCGGTCACAGCGTTCATCAGTCACTCCTTGTCGGGGACCGCGCTGTGGGGTCTTCACTCGTCACCCCGCGCGCGAGCCGCGGTTCAACGAGCGCCGTTGCAAAGTCGGAAGTCCCTCGAGCCTGGCAGGGCGGCGCATCGAAACGCCTGGCCGACCTGTTGCAACGCTCCTCGAGGAGAAGGTGGATTATAGCGCAAGCCCGCGCGTTGCCAAGCGCCGCGGCGGATTACGGTGGTGGCGACCGCTCGATCGCCGCCCGCCGCTGCGCGAGCAGCACGCCCACCAGGCTCGATTCACGCTTGTAGAAGCCCTCGGTATGGAAAGTCTCCTCCAGAGCGAAGAGCTCGTAGTCGAGGTGATGGCAGAGCTCGTGGATCACCGTGCGCAGGAACGTCTTGAAAGCGACGACCTGGCGCCGCTGCGCGGTGCGCATCCAGGCGGTGAGCCGCGGCAGGGCGCGTCCCTCTTCGGGCTCATAGAGGCCATGCAGCTCGCCGTAGCCGTCGGCGGGACGCGCGGCCAGGATGCGCACCCGGACCTTGGGCACGCGATAGCCTGCGACGAGCGCGTCGAGGAGGCTCTGGCATTCGCGCTGGACTGCCGCACGGTTGTCCTCGCCCAATGCGGCTTCGATGCGCGCGACGTTCGCGCCGAGATCCAAACCGGCCGGCAGGCCGAGCGTCGCGATCTCGTCGCTGCGGCGGTAGATCTTCTTGCGTGCCGGCGAGAGCCGGTCGTAGTAGCCGAAACGCATGAGGGCGGTCCTGTCGTTCTTCCCGTCAGACTCTAATGCGAATAAACCTGCCCGCGCCGAGCCACTTTTGCCACCACGGGCGTGAGGCTACACTAGGGGTGGAGATGGCCATGCTGATGCTCAAGCCCCACGCCCGCGACCTCGGCGGATTCACGGTGCAGCGCCTGCTGCCCTCGTTGTCGACCCGGATGATCGGGCCATTCATATTCTTCGACCATTTCGGTCCGATCGCGTTTGCACCCGGTACCGGGGCCGATGTGCGCCCGCATCCGCACATCGGGCTCGCGACGGTGACCTACCTGTTCGAGGGCGACATGATCCATCGCGACAGCCTGGGCACGGTGCAGCGCATCGAACCGGGCGCCGTGAACTGGATGACCTCGGGCAGCGGCATCGTCCACTCCGAGCGCACCGCACCGGAGCCCAGGGCACGCGGCCATCGCATGCACGGGATCCAAACCTGGGTCGCGCTGCCGGAGGAGCAGGAACACGTCGATCCGTCCTTCAGCCATCAGCCGAAAGCGGCACTGCCCGAGTTCGTGTTCCCCGGCGTGACGATGCGCCTGTTGGCCGGCGCGGCGTTCGGGCAGCGGGCGCCGACGCCGGTTTATTCGCCGATGCATTACCTCGCCCTCGAGATGGAGCCTGGCGCCACGGTCGAGTTGCCGCCCGAGCACGAAGAGCGCGGCGTGTACGCGGTCGCAGGCGAAGTCCGGCTCGGCGGCGAGACCCTGCCCGAGCGCCATCTTGGCGTGTTGCCCACAGGGTCCACGCCGCGCCTTGAAGCGCCTTCCGGGGCTCGGGTGATGCTGCTCGGTGGCTCGCCGCTCGAGGGTGAACGCCTGATCTGGTGGAATTTTGTCGCGACCTCGCGCTCGCTGATCGACGCCGCCAGCAAACGCTGGCAGCAACAGCAGTTCCCGCCGGTTCCGGGCGAAACGGAGTTCATCCCTCTGCCGGAACAACACTAGCTCCGCACGCCTGGGGCAAGGCAATCGCAACCGGGGGGCAGCCCGAGACCCGCCCGGGCGCGCGACGAACGTCGCCGCGACGGCTACTGCACCACGATTTCGACGCGGAGGCTGCGCACGGCGACGGAGTCTTGCGCGGATGGCCGCCGATACACCAGTTGCAACGTGTCGCTGCCCGCCGCGCGGGCGACGAAGTCAAACGTCATCGTGCCGCCGGCGCCCACCAGCGGCGCGCTGGTCGATACCGGCGTGTATAGGGGTTCGCCGACCGGCTGCAACACTGCCGCGGCGCCGCGGTCGACCATCCACTGAAAACCGGTATAGGGATTGGCGTCAACGGTGACACTCAGTGCCTGGCCCGGCACCAGTGTGACGCGCGCGCCGTCCGCCGAGGCATCGATCTCGCGCGCGGGCGGCGGTGTCGCGCATGACGCCAGGATAAGCGAAGCGAGCGCGATCCCGGTGGCGATCCTCCGGCCGAGCGCACCCCGGATTCGCCGCGACGACGCGCGGCGAAGAATCATGTGGCCGGTTCCGGGTGGGGCCGCGCGTGCACCGGGGACGCGCCGCGCAGCCCAGCGGCGTCGCGGAGGAGCTCAACCTTGTCGCTCGCTTCCCAGGTGAACTCTGGCTCGTCGCGGCCGAAGTGGCCATACGCCGCGGTCTTGAAGTAAATCGGGCGCAGCAGGTCGAGCGTCTGGATGATGCCCTTTGGCCGCAAGTCGAAGTGGGCGCTGACCAGCGCGGCAATCTTGTCGTCGGCGATCTTGCCGGTGCCCTCCGTGTAGACGGTCACGTTGATCGGCTGGGCTACACCGATGGCGTACGAGACCTGCACCTGGCACTGCCGGGCAATGCCGGCGGCGACGATGTTTTTCGCGACATAGCGCGCAGCGTAGGCGGCCGAGCGATCGACCTTGGATGGGTCCTTGCCGGAGAACGCGCCGCCGCCGTGGGGCGCGGCACCACCATACGTGTCGACGATGATCTTGCGCCCGGTCAAACCCGCGTCGCCATGCGGCCCGCCGATCTCGAATCGGCCCGTGGGGTTCACCAGATAGCGCGTGTTGACCAGCATCTCCTTGGGCAACACCGGCTTGATGATCATCTCGACCACCGCCTCGGCCAGCTCCTTCTGCTTGTAATTCATGCTCGGGTGGTGCTGTGTCGACAGGACGACGGTCTCGATGCTCTTCGGCCGGCCGTCGGCATAGCGGACCGTCAGCTGCGACTTGGCGTCGGGTCGCAGCCACGGCAAGCGACCGTCGCGGCGCACTTCGCTCTGCCGTTGCATCAGGCGGTGTGCGTAGTAGATCGGGAACGGCATCAGGGTCGATGTCTCGTCACAGGCATAGCCGAACATCAAGCCCTGGTCGCCCGCACCCTGATTCATGTACTCCTCGGAGGTGCGCTCGACCCCGCGCGCAATGTCCGGCGATTGCCGGCCGTAGCAAACCATCACCGCGCAGCCCTCGGCGTCGAAGCGCAGCTCGGGATCGGTGTAGCCGATGCGGTGAATGGTGTCGCGGGCGATGCGCGCGTAATCGTGCTTATGCTCGGTCGTTATCTCGCCGGTCAGGACCACCAGACCGGTGGACACGAGCGTCTCGGCGGCAACACGGCCATACGGGTCCTGCGCTAGAATCGCATCGAGGACTGCGTCGGAAATCTGGTCGGCCACCTTGTCCGGATGGCCCTCCGAAACCGATTCCGACGTGAAAAGAAAATCGCTCATCTGCGCTCCGTGCTCGGCAGGGCGCGCCCGGGTTGGCGGGGCGCGCAAAGTCGGCAATTCTACCAAATCCGGCGCTCGCGAGCCGTCTCCCCGGGCGCCCCGGATCGGCGAGCTCGGGATCGAGCGCCCGGCGCCGCATGATCGTTGACCCGACCCCCGGTAACATCGACCGCGCGGCGCGGTTGCTGCGCGCCGGACAGCTTGTCTCCTTCCCGACCGAGACCGTGTATGGCCTAGGCGCAGACGCGCGCAATGTGGCCGCCGTGCAGCGGATTTTTGCCGTCAAAGCGCGACCGGCCGAGCATCCGGTCATCGTACACATCGCCGCGACATCCGTGCTTAGGGGCGCTGGGCACGGGCGATTCCCGCCGAAGCCCGGGCGTTGGCCGAGGCCTTCTGGCCTGGCCCGCTGACCTTGATCCTGCCGCGCCGACCCGATGTGGCCGGGGTCGTTACCGGTGGCCAGGACAGCGTGGGCCTGCGCGTTCCCGGCCACGCCGTGGCGCAGGCATTGCTGGCGAGCTTTGCCGCGCTCGGCGGCGAAGGCATCGCCGCTCCCTCGGCCAACCGCTTTGGCCGTATCAGCGCGACGACCGCACAGCACGTCGCCGACGACTTTGGCAACGAGATCGCGCTGATCCTCGACGGCGGTCCCTGCCGCCACGGCATCGAGTCGACGATTGTCGCCTTCACCGACGGCGAAGCGGTACTGCTGCGTCCCGGTGCGGTATCGGTCGCCGAGCTCGCGCGCGTGCTCGGACGCGCACCCAAGCTCGCCGGCGCGAGCGCCCCGCGTGCATCCGGTACGCTTGAGACCCATTACGCGCCACACACGCCAGCACGCCTCGTGCCGTCGGCCGAACTCACCGCCGCCCTCGGAGAACTCGCCCGCCCAGGCGCGCATATCGCGGTGCTTGCGCATTCGGTCGTGCAACCGCCGTTGTTCGAAGGTGCGTGGTTCGACGCCCCTGCGCACGACACGGCCTACGCGCAGCAGCTCTACGCGAACCTGCGTGCGCTCGATGCGCTCGCGGCGGATGAAATCTGGATCGAAGCGCCACCGGACGGACCCGAATGGCATGCCGTGCGCGATCGGCTGCGCCGAGCCACGCGCGGCGCCTGAACCATGCCGGCGCTACCGCCGCTCCGCGTCGTCATCGCGCCGGACTCGTTCAAGGGTTCGGTCTCCGCCGCGCAGGCAACGATGGCCATCGCCGTCGGCCTGCGCCGGGTATGGGCCGATGCCGATTTGCGTCTCGTGCCGCTGGCCGATGGCGGCGAAGGAACGCTCGACGCCGTACTGTCGGCGGGCGGGCAGCGGCGCACCACGCGCGTCAGCGGCGCGGACCAGGCGCCGGTTGACGCAGCCTACGGCGTAATCGCGGCGGATACCGCCATCATCGAAATCGCGCAAATCGTCGGTCTGACCCGCGAGAATGTGGCAGCGCATCCGGTCGAGGAACGCAGCACGCGAGGCGTGGGCGAGCTCATTCGGTGCCTGCTCGACGCGGGCATTCGCCGCATCATGGTTGGCCTGGGCGGGAGCAGCACCAACGATGGGGGAGCCGGACTGCTGGTGGGCTTAGGCTTAAGGCTCGTCGCGGCCGACGGATGCACGGTGGAGCCGACGCCCACGGGACTCGCTGCGCTGGCGGGCGTCGACACGAGCGGCCTCGATCCGCGCCTGGCTCAAACCCATATGACGATCATGTCGGACGTCAACAATCCTCTTTGCGGCGAGCGAGGCGCGACGGCCATCTTCGGGCCGCAGAAGGGCGTGCGTCCGGAAGCGGTGCGGGAGATCGATGCCCGCCTCGCGCACTTCGCGGCGCTGGTGGAAGCGGCCTTCGGGCGTCGTGCGAAGGATCGCCCCGGGGCAGGTGCCGCCGGCGGCTTGGGCTTTGTCTTGCTTTTGCTTGGCGGCGAGCTTCGCTCAGGGGCAGAGGTCGTCGCCGACCTGCTCGGCCTCGATGCCGCGCTCGACGGCGCGAATTGGCTCATCACCGGCGAGGGCCGCAGCGATCGGCAAACGTTGCACGGTAAGACGCCGCTGGTCGCGGCGCGGCGCGCGGCGCTGAAGGGCGTGCCGGCGACGCTTGTTTCCGGCGCCATCGATCGCGACGCCTTGCCTGAACTCAGCCGCTATTTCGCCGGCTGCCACTCGATCACCTTCGGTCCGGCTACGCTCGAAGCCTGCCTGGCCAATGCGGCCGGGTTGCTCACCGACCGGGCCGAGCAGCTGGCACGGGTATTCCGCGCCGCGCGCTGAGGCGTCAGTCGCCCGCGAGCACGTGCCCCGGGCCGTACCCGCGCGCCTCGCCCACCGTGGCACTCGCCGTCACGCGCACCGCGCAGTACTTGAACTCCGGGATCTTGCCAAACGGATCGAGTACCGGGTTGGTGAGCAGGTTCGCGGCGGCTTCGTAGTAGCAGAACGGGATGAAGACCGCGCCGCGCGGCGTGCCGTCATCGGCCCGCGCCGCGAGCGCGATGTCGCCCCGGCGCGACGCCACGCGAATCGTCTCCCCGGGCAATACGCCGAGCGAGCGTAAATCGTCGGGATGCAGCGACGCCACGGGCACCGGCTCAATTGTGTCCAGCACCGCCGTCCGCCGCGTCATGCTTCCCGTATGCCAGTGCTCGAGCTGGCGGCCGGTGATGAGCACGAACGGATACGCGGCATCGGGCTGCTCCGCGGCCGGAATGATGTTCGCCGGGACGAAGCGTCCCTTGCCCGTCGCGGTCGGAAACTGCTCGGTAAACACCACGCGCTGGCCCGGATCGTCGTCTCCCGTGCAGGGATAGGTTACCGCGTGCTCGCGCTCGAGCCGCTCCCAGCTGATGCCGGCAATCGACGGCATCGCCTTGCGCATTTCCGCGAATACGTCGCGCGGATGCGCGTAACGCCAATCGAGGCCGAGGCGCTTGGCAACTTCGACGATGATCCACAGATCCTGTCGCGCGTCTCCGGGCGGGTCGAGCGCCTGGCGGCCGATTTGCACCGAGCGATCGGTATTGGTGAACGTACCGGTCTTTTCCGGAAAGGCCGACGCCGGAAGGATCACGTCGGCCAGGTACCCGGTCTCGGTGAGAAAGATATCCTGCACGACCAGCATCTCGAGCTCGGCTAAGGCCTCGCGCGCATGGCGCACGTCGGGATCGGACATCGCCGGGTTCTCGCCCATGATGTACATGCCGCGGATCTCTCCGGCGTGGACGGCATGCATGATCTCGACGACGGTGAGGCCCGGTTGTGGATCGAGCGCCTGCCGCCACAAGGCTTCGAAACTGCTCCGGATATCGGCGTTGTCGACGGCCTTGTAGTCCGGATACATCATCGGGATCAGCCCCACGTCGCTCGCCCCCTGGACATTGTTCTGCCCGCGCAGCGGATGCAGGCCGGTCCCTGGCCGGCCGACCTGCCCGGTGACCAGCGCGAGCGCGATCAGGCAACGGGCGTTGTCGGTGCCGTGCACGTGCTGCGAGATGCCCATGCCCCACAGGATCATCGACGCGCGCGAACTCGCGTAGAGCCTCGCGACCTCGCGAATCGTCGCCGCCGGAACGCCGCACAGCGCGGCCATCGCTTCCGGGCTGTAGCCTTCGACGTTTTTCCGGATGGCGTCGTAGCCGCTGGTCCGGTCGGCCACGAAGCGCTCGTCGACCAGGCCCTCGGCGATGATCGTATGCAGCATGGCGTTGAGTAGGGCAACGTCGGTATCCGGCTTGAATTGGAGGTAATGCGTCGCATGCCGGGCGAGCTCCGAGCGGCGCGGGTCGGCCAGGATGAGCTTCGTGCCGCGCTTGACGGCATTCTTCATCCACGTCGCGGCGACCGGGATGATTGACCACCGGATTGGCGCCGATGAGAAAGATCACCTCGGCTTGCATGACGTCCATCACCGGATTCGATACTGCGCCCGAGCCGATGCCCTCGAGCAGCGCCGCGACGCTCGAGGCGTGGCAGAGCCGCGTGCAGTGATCGACATTGTTCGAACCGAAGCCGGTGCGCACGAGCTTCTGGAACAGATACGCCTCCTCGTTCGATCCCTTGGCCGAGCCGAAGCCGGCCAGTGCGCGGCTGCCATGCTCATCGCGAATGCGCCGGAGCGTACCGCCCGCGAGCTCCAGCGCTTCGTCCCAGCTCGCTTCGCGGAAGACCGTCAGCGCGTCGGCCGGGTCCATCGTGAAGTCGGCCGATTTCGGCACCCCGGGCTTGCGGATCAGCGGCCGCGTCAGGCGCTGCGGGTGATGCGCGTAATCGAAGCCAAAGCGGCCCTTGACGCACAGCCGCTCGTGGTTCGCCGGTCCGTCGCGGCCTTCGACCCGGACGATGCGGTTGTCCTTGACGTGGTAGGTGAGCTGGCAGCCCACGCCGCAATAGGGGCAGACGGACGCCACGGTGCGATCGACGGGCACGAGGTAGGCGTCGTGGGCGGGGGCGAGCGCGCCGGTCGGGCAGGCCTGGACGCACTCGCCACAGGCGACGCATGTCGAATCGCCCATTGGGTCGCCGAGGTCGAAGACGATCTGCGAATGAGCGCCGCGGAAGGCGTAGCCGATGACGTCGTTGACCTGCTCCTCGCGGCAAGCGCGGACGCAGCGCGTGCACTGTATGCACGCATCGAGGTTGACCGCCATGGCCGGATGCGAAACATCGGCTGCCGGCTGCGCTCGCGCGTCGAAGCGCGGCTTGCCCACACCGAGCACGCGCTGCCAGTGCGCCAACTCCGAATCGGGCCGATAGGCCTTGGCCGGCATGTCGGAGGCCAGCAACTCAACGATCATCCGCTGCGCATGCAGCGCCCGCGCGCTGTCGCTTGTCACTTCCATCGCCGCGACAGGGCGGCGGCAGCAGGCGGGTGCGAGTACACGCTCGCCCTTGATTTCGACCATGCAGGCGCGGCAATTGCCGTCCGGCCGCATGCCGGGCTTGTAGCAGAGGCGGGGGATGGAAACGCCGGCGCGGTCCGCGACCTCGATGATCGTCTCCTGCGGCAAGGCGGTAACGTCCTCGCCGTTGAGCCTGAAGGTGATGCGCTCCAGCTCCAGTGGCTGCGTCAGTGGTGCATTCATGGCCCTGTACTCTCTACCGGCATCCGGTCGACGGTCATGCGAGCTCCTGCGGAAAGTACTTGAACACGCAGGCGATCGGATTGGGCGCGGCCTGGCCCAGACCGCAGATCGACGCGTCGGCCATCGCCTGCGACAGGTCTTTGAGCAAGGTTGCGTCCCACCGTTCCCGCGCCATGAGTCCGACCGCCTTTTCCGTTCCGACGCGACAGGGCGTGCATTGGCCGCACGACTCGTCGGCGAAGAAACGCATCAGATTGAGCGCCGCGTCGCGGGCGCGGTCATGCTTGCGAAAGGACGATCACCGCCGCCGAGCCGATGAAGCAACCGTACGGCTGCAGCGTGTCGAAGTCGAGCGCGATATCGCCCAGCGCCGCGGGCAGAATGCCGCCGGACGCGCCCCCCGGAAGATAGGCATAGAATTCGTGCCCGGGGAGCATGCCGCCGCAGAATTCGGCAATGAGCTCGCGCACCGTGATTCCCGCGGGCGCCAGGTAAACGCCGGGCTTCGCCACGCGTCCGGAAACGGAGAACGAGCGCAGTCCCTTGCGCCCGTTTCGACCCTGTCCGGCAAACCATTCGGCGCCCTTTTCGAGAATGTCGCGCACCCAGTAGAGCGTTTCCATGTTGTGCTCGAGCGTCGGTCGACCGAACAAGCCGACCTGCGCGACATACGGCGGACGCAATCGCGGCATCCCGCGCTTGCCTTCGATCGACTCGATCATCGCCGATTCCTCGCCGCAGATGTACGCGCCGGCGCCGCGCCGCAAATGAATCGGCGGCAGGGGGCATGGCGGATCGGCCTGAAGCGCGCGCAGTTCTTCCTCCAGGACGGCACGGCAGGCGGCGTACTCGTCGCGCAAATAGATGTAGACCTCGTCGATGCCCACCGCCCAGGCCGCAACCAGCATGCCCTCGAGGAAGCGATGCGGGTCGCGCTCAAGATAGTAGCGGTCCTTGAACGTGCCCGGCTCACCCTCGTCGATGTTCACCGCCATCAGCCGTGGCGCCGCCTCGGCGCGTACGATGCGCCATTTGCGGCCTGCCGGAAACCCCGCGCCGCCCAGACCGCGCAGCGCCGATTGCTCGAGCTCCGCGATCACCGAGTCGACCGTCCGCGTGCCGTCGACACAGGCGCGCAGCGTCCGATAGCCGCCGGCGCGACGGTAACCGTCCAGGCCGAGGTAGGAGGGCGGCTCGGCCTCCGTGCTGCGCGCCCGAATCGCGGCGGCGATTGCCGGCGGCGACGCGCGATCGATCGTCTTGCGGCCAACCACCGCCGCCGGAGCATGCTCGCAGCGCCCGATGCACGGCACCCCGAGCACGCGTACTTCGTGTGCGTCGAGTTGCGCCAACTCGGCGCGCAAGGACTCGGCGCCCGCCAACTGGCAGGACAGCGTCTCGCATACGCGCACGGTGATCGGCGGGGGGGCCGGCTCCCCTTCCTTCACCACGTCGAAGTGATGGTAAAAGCTCGCCACCTCGTACACTTCGGTCATCGCCAGCCGCAACTCCTGCGCAAGCGCCACGATATGCGCCGCTGCGATGCAACCGTGTGCATCCTGGATGCGATGCAAAAATTCAATCAGCAGGTCGCGCCGGCGAGGCGCATCGCCGAGCAGCGCGCGCACCTCGGACAGGGCCTTGGCATCCACCTGACGGCCCTTGGGAGTGCTCCGGGCGCGCTTGCGCGCCAGCCCCGAGGTATCAATCACCGAATCTTGTGCCATTTACCGATCGGTCGCGAGTGTCGGGCGGTTGCATCGCAAGTGCGGCGCGGAGCCGACCTCGGTCGCGCTCCGCACATCAGTCCAGGAAATCGCAATACTTCTCGACATGCGCCGCCAGATTGAGGGAATGTTCGCGCACCAGGCGCTCGGCCAGCTCGGTGTCGCGGCGCTCGAGCGCTTCGATGATCTGCATGTGATCGACGATCGACCGGGCGGCACGGTCGCGCTGCGAAATGGTCATGCGGCGAATGGCGCGGACGTGGATGAAAAGGTTCTCGATGGTCTTGCCCATCAGATGCGAACCCGAAAGACGAATGATCGCCTGATGAAACGCGATGTTGGCATCGGAGTATTCGTCGATGTGCTCGGACGGGGCCGAGTTGAGGAACTCGTCGAACATGTGCCTCAACGCGCCGATCTCGGCGTCGGTTGCGTTGAGCGTCGCCAGTCGTGCGGCCATGCTTTCGAGTGCCGCCCACATTTCGATCATTTCGATGATCTGCCTCTTGGTCTTGCGCACGATGAACACGCCGCGCCGCGGCGCGGTACGCAGAAATCCCTCCTGCTCGAGCAGCGACATCGCCTCGCGGATCGGCGTGCGGCTGACGCCGAGCGCCTGGCTCAACTGACGCTCGTCAAGCCGGGTCTCCTCGCGGTGGGCATAGATATCGGCGTCCATGATCGCTTGCTTGAGAGCGACGTAGGCCTGCTCGCGCAGGCTCACGTTGGTGTTGAGCGGCTGCAGTACCAACTTGGCCGGCTTGGTGGCAGTTGCGGCAGTGGCTGGCATATCGTCATCGGCCTGTTTAACGACTCGCGATCCGGGACTGTTTCATGAGCGTACTGCGCTGCGCGCCCGTTGCCGCAGCAGCGAGAGGATAATGTCGATGGTCGGCGTCGGCAGGGCAAGCAGCCGACCGAGCTCCTGAACCACGCCCACCAGCGGCTCGATCTCCATCGACTGCCCTCGCTCCAGGTCTTGCAACATTGACATCTTGTGCGGTCCCAGCGCGGCGGCGCCATCGAGGCGTCGCTCGATGTCTACCCGCAAGATGAGGCCCAGCCGCGCACCTATCGCCGCCATCTCCAACATCATCGCGCGGCAGATTGCCCGCGTTCCAGGATCGGTGGCGATCACGTCGACCGTCGCCGTGGTCAGTGCGCTCAGCGGATTGAAGCACACGTTACCCCATAGCTTGAGCCAGATCTCGTCACGGATGTCGTCGCGCACGGGCGCATCAAACCCTCCGGCGACCAGCATCTCATGCAGGCGGTCCACCCGCTCGCTGCGCCCGCCCGCAGGCTCGCCGATGGGCAGTTGCGACCCGTGATCATGGTGGATTACTCCGGGCGCGACCATTGCCGTAGCCGGGTAGACGACCAGGCCGAGTGCCCGCTCCGGCCCCAGGAGCGCACGCTGCCGGCCTCCCGGATCGACGCTCGCCAGCGTCGCGCCGCGATAAGGTGGCGCGACGAAGTCGAAAAACCAGTACGGCAGTCCGTTGCTGGCGGTGACGATCGTCGTCTTCGGTCCGAGCAGCGGCAGCATTGCGTCGACGTTATCCGGGATCTGGTGGGCTTTCAGCGCCACGATCACATACTCCTGCACCCCGAGGTCGGCCGGGCGATCGGTGCAAGGCGGCATCGCCACCTGCTCGCCCCGCCGATCTGCAGCCGCAGGCCGCGTTCCCTTATGGCGGCGAGGTGCGCGCCCCGGGCAACCAGGCTCACGTCGATGCCGGCGCGCGCCAATTGAACGCCGAAATAGCCGCCAATTGCGCCCGCGCCGAAGATGCATACCTTAGATCGATACTCTGCCATTCCTCGACCCGAGCAGGCCCAAGCGGCCACTCGAGCCGGCCAGAAGCGGGCCCGCTGCTGTAAGGGACCCGAAAGCATTATTGACATTACCTGATATACCAAATACGTTACGCCAGAAAGCAGAATAAACCAATAGGGCGGGCCGGGGTCTCGGACCCAGATCCGCAGCCAGATGGTCTCGTGTTCGTCCAAGAGGAGACTGTGTCGCGACGGATCCGGACTGCGCAATCCTCGTGGGCGGCTATTCCGAGCGCGAGACGCGTCCTCCGCACGCACTGACCCATGTTCTTGGCAGGGATTCCGCAAACGCTGGCAGTGACACGATAACTGCGCGCAACGACGCGCCGAAACACTTTGGAGGAAACCATGGCAGAAAACGCACCGAGGACCGGCACGTCGACCACCAACCGCTGGGCGCAGCTTATCATCGGCATCGTTTGCATGGTGCTGATCGCCAATCTGCAATACGGCTGGACGCTGTTCGTGACGCCGATGGCGCAAAAGCACAGCTGGGCCGCCGCCGGCATTCAGGTCGCGTTCACCATCTTCATCGCGCTCGAGACCTGGTTCACGCCAATCCACGGCTGGATTGCGGACCGGCTGGGACCGCTGCGCGGGCCGCGGCTGGTCGTCTCCCTCGGTGGGATCCTGGTGGCGATCGGCTGGATCATCAACTCCAACGCCGACACGCTCGGAATGCTCTACCTCGGCGCGGCCATCTCCGGCATCGGTGGTGGAGCGGTCTACTCGTCTGCGTCGGTAACGCCGTGAAATGGTTCGCCGATCGTCGCGGGCTCGCCGTTGGCTTGACCGCGGCCGGTTACGGCGCCGGGGCGGCGCTCACGGTGATTCCGATGCGCATGGTGATCGGAGTCGTCCGGGTATGAGGCCGCGTTCTTCTGGTTTGGGCTGGTCCAGGGCGGCGTCGTGTTCCTGGTGGGCTGGCTCCTCCGCGGCCCGCTCCCCGGCGAAGCGCGGTCGCGGTGTCGTCTGCAAGAGTGATGCAGTCGACGCGCAGCTTTGCGCCATCGGAAATGCTCAAGACGCCCACCTTTTGGCTCCTGTACCTGATGTTCGTGATGATCTCGGCGAGCGGGTTGATGGCCACCGCGCAGCTCGCCTTGGTCGCCAAGAATTTCGGCGTCTCCAACGAAGTACTCTTCCTCGGCGCATCGACGCTAACCGTGGCGTTGATCGTCGACAACGTTATGAATGGATTGGCGCGTCCGTTCTTCGGCTGGGTCTCGGACCGGATCGGCGCGAGAACAAACGATGGCGTTCGCCTTCGGTCTCGGCGGCATCGCCTATTGGCTCCTCGGCACGCTGGGCAGCCAATCCCTGGGCTTTCGTGTTATTCGCGGGACTGATATTCTTTACCTGGGGCGAGATTTTCAGCCTGTTCCCGTCGACATGCACGGACACGTTCGGCTCCAAATTCGCGACGGTGAACACCAGCCTGCTGTACACGGCCAAAGGCACCTCCGCCTTCCTCGTTCCGCTGGCGAATGTGCTTAAGGAGGCCTCCGGCAGCTGGCATGCGGTGTTCGTGGTGACGTCGATTGCCAATTTTGTCGTGGTGGGACTCGCGTTGTTCGTCCTGCGCCCGTTGCGTGCCAAGCAGCAGGCGTCGGGCAACGCCTCGGTTGCGGCGCAGAAGGCCGTTGCCGGATAGTCCGTGGCTTTCTCCGCGCCGCCACCCTTCGTCGTGGCGGCGCGGTACCCCTTCGGGGCCGGATGAGGAAACGCACGGCGAAGCAAGGATCGGAGAAAACTCATGCTTGATGAAGCAACCAAGACCGGCAAACCCACGGTCGGCACCGCCCCCGCCGAAGACTCGTCGAAAATCGCCAGCTGGCGAGCTCAATGCCCCGGCACAAGAGACCGACGGCTTTCAGCTGGTCATCGATGCCCTCAAGCTAAACGGCATTGATACGATCTTTGGTCTGCCCGGCATTCCCATTACCGACCTCACGCGCAGGGTGCAGGCCGCAGGAATACGCGTGATCTCCTTCCGGCATGAGCAGAACGCCGGGTATGCCGCTTCCATCGCCGGCTTCATGACGCAGAAGCCGGGCATCTGCCTCACGGTGTCCGCTCCCGGCTTTCTCAACGGACTGGCGGCGCTCGCCAACGCCACCACCAACTGCTTCCCGATGATCCTCATCAGCGGCTCGAGCGAGCGCGAGATCGTCGATTTGCAGCAGGGCGACTACGAGGAGATGGACCAACTCGCAATCGCCAAGCCGCACGCCAAGGCCGCGTTCCGAGTCTTGCACGCCGAGGACATCGGCGTCGGCATGGCGCGGGCGATCCGTGCTGCTCTCTCCGGTCGTCCGGGCGGCGTCTATCTCGACCTGCCGGCCAAGCTGTTCCCGCAGACGATCGACACGGAAGTAGGGAGGAAGTCGCTGATCAAGGTGGTCGATCCGGCGCCGCGCCAGATCCCGGCGCCGGACGCCGTGCAGCGCGCGCTTGAACTACTCAAGAGCGCCAAGCGTCCGCTTATCATTCTCGGCAAGGGCGCGGCGTACGCGCAGGCCGACGCGGACATTCGCGCGCTGGTGGAAAAGACCGGCATCCCCTACCTGCCCATGTCGATGGCCAAGGGCCTGCTGCCCGACGCGCACGAGCAATCCGCGGCCGCGGCGCGCTCGTACGTGTTGCCCGAGGCCGACGTCGTCATGCTGATCGGCGCGCGCTTGAACTGGTTGCTTTCGCACGCCAAGGGCAAGACGTGGGGCGCCGACGGCGGCAAGCAATGGGGCGGGCAGAGGTTTGTCCAGGTCGACATCTCGCCACAGGAAGCGGACAGCAACGTCCGTATCGATGCGCCGGTCGTCGGCGACATCGGTTCGTGCGTCTCGGCCATGCTTGACGGCATCGGATCGGGCTGGCCGAAGCCTCCCGCCGAGTGGCTCAACGCCATCGCGGAGCGCAAGACCAAGAACGTCGCAAAGATGGCGGAAGCGCTGGCGAAGAACCCCACGCCGATGAACTTCCACAGCGCGCTGAACGTCGTGCGCGACATCGTCAAGGCGAATCCGGACGCCATCCTCGTCAACGAGGGCGCGAACGCGCTCGACTTCACGCGCAGCATCGTGGACATGTACAAGCCGCGCAAGCGGCTAGACGTCGGCACGTGGGGCGTAATGGGTGTCGGTATGGGCTTTTCGGTCGCGGCGGCCGTGGTCAGCGGCGAGCAGGTGATCGCGGTCGAAGGCGACAGCGCATTCGGTTTCTCCGGCATGGAAGTCGAGACGATCTGCCGCTACAATCTGCCGGTCTGCGTCGTGATCCTGAACAACAACGGCGTCTACCGCGGCGACGAAGTGAATCCGACCGGAGGAACCGATCCATCGCCCTTGGTGTTCGTCAAGGGTGCGCGCTACGAAAAACTGATGGAGGCCTTCGGTGGCGTGGGTGTGCTGGCTACCACGCCGGCCGAGCTTCGCAACGCGATGGAAGAGGCGATCCGCTCGCGCAAGCCCACGCTGATCAACGCGGTCATCGACGAAAAGGCGGGCACGGAAAGCGGCCGCATCACGAGTCTCAATCCCGCCGCGAAGAAGAAGCCGTGATGCCCATCTGAGTCGGAGTAGCGCTTTCGGAATGATGGCATTGGACGGGGGAACGTAATGGGCAAGGCATTAGATGGCGTCAAGATTCTCGACTTCACCCACGTGCAATCGGGGCCAACCTGCACGCAGCTTCTCGCCTGGCTCGGCGCCGACGTCATCAAGGTCGAACGCGCGGGCGAGGGCGACATTACGCGTGGTCAGCTGCGCGACATACCCGGCGTCGACAGCCTGTATTTCACGATGCTGAATCACAACAAGCGCTCGATCACGATCGACGCCAAGCATGCGAAAGGCAAGGAGGTGCTGGAGGCGCTGGTCAAGCACTGCGATGTCCTGGTCGAAAATTTCGCGCCCGGCGCGCTCGATCGCATGGGCCTGACTTGGGAACACATTCAGTCGCTCAACCCACGCATGATCGTCGCCTCGGTCAAGGGATTCGGCCCGGGCCCGTACGAGGACTGCAAGGTCTACGAGAACGTCGCCCAGTGCGCCGGTGGGGCGGCGTCGACGACCGGCTTCGATGACGGCCCGCCACTGGTGACCGGGGCGCAGATCGGCGACTCCGGGACGGGCCTGCATCTCGCGCTCGGGATCGTCGCCGCGCTCTATCAGCGCAAGACCACGGGGCGCGGGCAGCGCGTGCTCGCCGCCATGCAGGACGGCGTGCTCAACCTGTGCCGGGTGAAGCTGCGCGACCAGCAGCGCCTTTCCCGCACCAGCGTCATGGAAGAGTACCCGCAGTATCCCCACGGCCATTTTGGCGACGCTGTGCCGCGGGCCGGCAATGCGTCGGGCGGCGGACAGCCGGGGTGGATCCTGAAGTGCAAGGGCTGGGAGACCGATCCCAATGCCTACATCTATTTCATCACCCAGGCGCCGGTATGGGGCGAAATCTGCAAGGTGATCGGACGCGAGGATTGGCTGACCGATCCCAAGTACGCGACACCGAAAGCCCGCCTGCCGCATCTGATGGAAATCTTCGGCCAGATTGAAGAATGGACCAAGACCAAGGACAAGTTCGAGGCCATGGACATCCTCAACAAGCGCGACATTCCCTGCGGTCCGATTCTGTCCATGAAGGAGATCGCCGAGGAGCCGTCGCTGCGCAAGACCGGAACCGTCGTTGAAGTCGATCACCCGACGCGCGGCAAGTATCTTTCCGTCGGCAACCCGATCAAGATGTCCGACAGCCCGAGCGACGTGAAGCGTTCGCCGCTCCTCGGCGAGCACACCGACGAGGTGCTGCTCGAGCTGGGCTACAGCAAGGAAGCGGTCGCGGCGCTGCGCGCCGACAAGGTTATCTGAAGGGCAATCTCAGAACGGAATGAGCGGCGGCGCAACCCGCGCTGCCGCGCGTCGCAATATCGAGGAAAATCATGGCGAACAACAAAACCGAGGTCCGGCGGATCCTGGACAAGGTCAAGGCGGATGGACGCACATCACTGACCGCACCCGAAGGCAAGCTCGTCTGCGACGCGTACGGCATTTCGGTACCGAAGGAAGGGATTGCAACGACCGCGGCCGAAGCCGCGCAGCTTGCTTACGGCATGGGCTTTCCGGTGGTGCTCAAGATCGTCTCGCCGCAAATCCTGCACAAGACCGAGGCCGGCGGCGTGCTCGTCGGCGTGAAGAGTGCCGACGAAGCCCAGAAAGGCTTCGCCACCATCATCGCGAATGCGCGCAAGTACGATCCGAAAGCGGAGCTTCTCGGCGTTCAGGTGCAGCAGATGCTCAGCGGCGGGCAGGAAGTCATCGTTGGCGCGGTGACCGATCCGTCCTTCGGCAAGCTGGTCGCGTTCGGCCTTGGCGGCGTGCTGGTCGAGGTGCTCAAGGACATTACCTTCCGCCTCGCGCCGGCCTCGCGCGAAGAGGCGCTCTCGATGCAGGATGGCATCGCGGCCGCGGCGATCCTCAAGGGCGTGCGCGGCGCCGATCCGGTCGACCGCGAGGCGCTGGCGGCCATCATCCAAAACGTATCGCAGCTGATCGCGGATTTCCCCGAGATCGCCGAAATGGATCTCAACCCGGTGTTCGCCTCCAAGAACGGCGCCATCGCGGCCGACGTGCGCATCGTCGTCGACTTCGCCCCGCAGCCGGAACGCTACCGGCCCGGCCAGGAGGAGATCGTCCGGCAGATGAACCGGATCATGAAGCCGGACGCCGTGGCCGTCATCGGTGCCTCGTCGGAGGATGGAAAGATCGGCAATTCGGTGATGAAGAATCTCATCAACGGCGGGTACAAGGGCGCGATCTATCCGATCAATCCGTCGGCGACCGAGATCATGGGGAGGAAGGCGTTCAAGAGCGTCAAGGACGTGCCGGGCCCCATTGACGTCGCAGTGTTCGCGATCCCCGCCAAGTTCGTGGCGCAGGCGCTCGTCGAAGTCGGCGAGAAACAGATCCCCGGCGCGGTGCTGATCCCGTCGGGCTTTGCCGAGACCGGCAACGTCGAGGGTCAGAAGGAGATCGTCGCGATCGGCCGCAAGTATGGCGTGCGGCTGATGGGTCCGAACATCTACGGCTTTTACTACACTCCCAAAAACCTGTGCGCAACGTTTTGCACCGCGTACGACGTCAAAGGCAAGGCAGCCCTCTCCTCGCAGTCCGGCGGCATCGGCATGGCGATCATCGGCTTCTCGCGCTCCGCCAAGATGGGCGTCTCGGCGATCGTCGGTCTGGGCAACAAGTGTGATCTAGACGAGGATGATTTGCTGACATTCTTCGAACAGGACGACAACACACAGATCATCGCTCAACACTGCGAAGATCTGAAGGACGGCCGCGCTTTTGCCGAAGTGGCGAAACGCGTATCGAAGAAGAAACCGGTGGTCGTGCTCAAGGCCGGTCGCACCGCCATGGGCGCGCGAGCCGCAAGCTCACATACCGGCGCCCTCGCCGGCAACGACAAGATCTACGAGGACGTGTTCAAGCAGTGCGGCGTCATTCGCGCCCGCAGCCTGCGCGATCTGCTCGAATTCGCGCGCGCGATTCCCGTCCTGCCGACCCCG
Source organism: uncultured beta proteobacterium (assembly GCA_963711235.1). GTDB lineage: Bacteria > Pseudomonadota > Gammaproteobacteria > Burkholderiales > Casimicrobiaceae > PALSA-1003. The sequence goes on from CAVQDI010000006.1 coordinate 200,373, forward strand.
AAGGGCGAGAACGTGATCATCATAACCGGCGCCGGCGGATCAGGCGTGCTGCTCTCCGATGCGGTGGTCGATAACGGGCTCACGCTGATGGCCATGCCGCCGGACCTCGATCAGGCCTTCCGCAAATTCATTCCGCCGTTCGGCGCGGCGGGCAATCCGGTCGACATCACCGGCGGCGAGCCCCCGAAGACCTACCAGAACACCATCCGCCTCGGCCTAACCGACCCGCGCATCCACTCCCTCATCCTGGGCTATTGGCACACCATCATCACCCCGCCGATGGTGTTTGCGAAGCTAGCGTCTGAAGTCGTCGAGGAGATGCGCGCCCAAGGCATCGACAAGCCGGTGGTCGCATCGCTGGCAGGCGATGTGCAAGTCGAGGAAGCGGCCGAATATCTGTTCGACCATGGCATTCCGGCCTATCCCTACTCCACCGAGATGCCGGTCGCAGTGCTCGGCGCCAAGTACCAATGGGCCCGAGGCGCAGGCCTCATCTGACCGCTCGACCGATTACTCCGGTGCTACAGCCAGCATGATTTTGCCAATGTGCTGCGACGATTCCATGAGTGCGTGCGCGGCCGCCGCTTCGGAAAGTGGTAACACGCGATAGATGACCGGCTTCAACTGGCCCGATTCGAACAGCGGCCAGACGCGCTCGCGCAGGGCCCGCGCGATCGCCGCCTTGCGCTCGTGTGGGCTTGCGCGCATGGTCGAGCCGGTAACGGTCAGGCGCTTCAGCATGATGTGGCGCCAGTCGATCTCTGCCCGGCTGCCGTGCAGGAAAGCGATCATCACGAGCCGCCCCTCGAGTGCCAGGCACTTGAGGTTCCTTTCGATGTAGTCGCCGCCGACCATGTCGAGGATCAGGTCCACGCCGCGCTTGGCAGTGATCTTGGCCACCTCGGCCGCGAAGTCCTGCTCCCGGTAGTCGATCACGTAGTCGGCGCCGATGTCACGGCAAAACGCGGCCTTGGCGGCATTGCCGACCGTTGTAATGACCGTCGCACCGAACGCCTTCGCCAGCTGTATCGCGGCTTGCCCGATGCCGCTGGAGCCACCATGCACAAGGAAGGTTTCGCCCTCCCGCAAACGACCGCGCTCAAAGACGTTGTGCCACACGGTAAAGTAATTCTCCGGCAGGCTTGCCGCTTCGAGCAGCGACAAGCCACGCGGCGGCGGGAGGCAGTAGGCGGCCGGCGTCGTACAGTACTCCGCGTAGCCGCCTCCCGGGGTGAGCGCGCAGACTGCATCGCCGATGCGCCACTGCTCGACGTCCTCGCCCAGGGCAGCGATCGTTCCGGAGACTTCGAGGCCGATGATCGGCGACGCATCGGCGGGCGGTGGATAGCCGCCCGCGCGCTGCACGCAATCCGGCCGGTTGACGCCAGCGTAGGCGACGCGCAGCAGCACCTCGCCCCGCTTGGGCGCGGGAACCTGCGTTTCCGCGACGGCCAGTACTTCCGGCGGCCCCGGCTCGCGCGCCAAGACATAGCGCATGGTAGACGGCAAATTCATGACCGACTGCTGCCGGGCCGCTCGTTGTTCGGACGTACAATTGTAGCGCGCCGCTCGCCTCGTATGAACGCGAACCTGTACGCGCTCCTGCGCGATCATTTCCCTGAGGACGCGGAGCAGCCTTGCGTGCTCATTCCCGGGGGGCCGGTAATCCACTACGACGACCTCGACGCGGCCTCGGCGCGCATTGCCCACGCGCTGATCGATGCCGGATGCCGCGTTGGCGACCGCGTGGCAGTGCAAACCGAAAAATGCCCGCAGTCGCTAGCGCTCTACCTTGCCTGCCTGCGCGCCGGGCTGGTCTACCTGCCGCTTAACACCGGCTATCAGAAGGGAGAGCTCGCGATTTTCTTCGCCGACGCCGAGCCGACCGTCATCGTCTGCCGCCCGGATGCCGAGCAGACCATCGCGGAACTGAGGCCGCAGGCTACGGTTCTCACCCTCGACCACGCCGCGGGCACGCTGCTCGATCGCGCCAACAAGCAGTCCGACCGGTTTGAAACGGTCGTGTCCAAGGCCGATGATCTCGCGGCGATTCTCTACACGTCGGGCACCACCGGCCGCTCCAAGGGTGCGATGCTCTCGCACCGCAACCTCGCCAGCAATGCCCTTACGCTGGTCGAGCAATGGGGCTTCACCCGTGGCGACGTCTTGCTCCATGCGCTGCCGGTCTACCACGTGCACGGTCTGTTCGTCGCCTGCCACTGCGCGCTGCTCTCCGGCAGCCGGATCCTCTGGCTGGCCAAGTTCGATGCCGGCGAGGTGAGCGCGCGACTGGCGCAGGCAACCGTGATGATGGGCGTGCCCACGTTTTACACTCGCCTGCTGGCTGAGCCGACGTTCGGCCCGGAGTCCTGCCGGAGCATCCGTCTCTTCATCTCGGGCTCGGCGCCGCTTTTGCCCGAAACCTTTAACGCCTTTCGCGCCCGCACGGGTCAGCTGATCCTCGAGCGCTACGGCATGACCGAGACCGGGATGAACACGGCAAACCCGCTTACCGGCGAGCGGGTTGCGGGCACGGTAGGCCCCGCGTTGCCGGGCGTCTCCGTGCGCGTCGTCGATGCGGACGAGCGTGCCTGCGGACCCGGTGTTGTCGGCGAGATCCAGGTCAAGGGACCGAACGTGTTTCGTGGCTACTGGCGCTTGCCCGAGAAAACGCGCGAGGGCTTTAGCGCGGACGGTTACTTCCGGACCGGCGACATGGGTGAATGGCGTCCCAATGGCTATTTGAAACTCGTCGGCCGTGCCAAGGACCTGATCATCACCGGCGGCCTTAACGTCTATCCGGCGGAGATCGAAGAGCGGATCAACGCGCTGCCCGGCGTCTTCGAGTCGGCGGTGATTGGCACCCCCGATGCGGATTTCGGCGAAGCGGTCACTGCCGTCGTGGTTGCCCGTCCTGGTCACGCGCTTGCCGAGGATGCGCTCATCGCGGCGCTCAAGGCCGAGATTGCGGGCTTCAAGGTACCCAAACGCGTGCATTTCGTCGCAGACTTGCCGCGCAACGCGATGGGCAAGGTGCAAAAGAGCGTGTTGCGGGAGCGCTACGCGCGGCAGTAACCGCCTCCGGACAAGGGCGCTCAATAGGTCGAGGCCTTCCACAACATGAACGCGGCGATCCCCAGCAGCAGCCCGGCGAATACGCGGCGCAGCCTGACGACCGGCAAGCCGTGCGCGACCCTGACTCCGAGCGGCGCTAAGAGCATGCTCGCGACGACGATTGCCGCGAGCGCAGGCAGGTAGATGTAGCCCACCGTGTAGGGCGGCAGGCCCTCCTGCCTCAGGCCGGCAATGACGTAGCCTACCGTCCCCGCCGCGGCGATGGGGAAACCGAGTGCCGCCGACGTAGCCACCGCCTGATGGATCCGGACGTTGCACCAGGTCATGAACGGCACGGAAAGGAATCCACCGCCCGCGCCCACCATGCTCGAAAGCGCGCCGATGAACGCGCCGACCGCGAACAGCCCGGCCCGGCCTGGCAGATCGCGCGTCGCTTTCGGCTTTCTGTTGAGCAGCATCTGCACCGCCGAAGCCCCGGTGAACAGCGCGAACAGCGCTGCCAGCAGCGCCGACGACATGCCCGCGACGATCTGGGGCCCGACCAGTGAGCCGAGCAGGATGCCCGGCGTGAGCCCCAACACGACGTGCCAGAGAACTGCCCCGCGCCGCGCGTGCGCGCGCGCGCTCGACACCGAGGTAAAGACGATCGTCGCCAGCGAAGTAGCGATCGCCATATGGACAACGTGATCCGAGGGAAAATGTTCACGCCCGAAGATGACCGTCAGCACCGGTATCATCGTCATGGCGCCGCCGATGCCAAGGAGGCCCGCCAGGAAGCCGACGACGCAGCCGATCGCGACGAAGACCGGGATCAGCTGCCACTCCACGTTACCGCCACAGCAGCGTCTCGGTTATGAAGGCCCACTCGCGCGGGTCGACGGGCGTGATCGACAGCCGGTTGCCCCGCTGCAACAGCCGCATGCCCGGTAAGCTCGCGCTGCGCACGCAATTCGCCGAGCGGCACAAGGCGGGTCTTCGCGACCAGCGTTACCTCGACGTTGAACCAGCGCGGCGCGACGCGCGTCGCCTTCGCATCGTAATACGGGCTCTTGCGGTCGAATTGCGAGGCGTCCGGATACGCCGCCTTGCTCACGCGCACGATGCCGGCGATACCCGGCTCGGGGCAGCTCGAATGGTAGAAGAAGGCCGGGTCACCAACCTGCATCTGATCGCGCATGAAGTTTCGCGCCTGGTAGTTGCGTACCCCGAACCACGCGATTGTCTTTCCAGGGAGCTTTGCGAGGTCATCGATCGAGACCTCGTCCGGCTCCGACTTCATCAGCCAGTAACGCATGGGCTATATCCTGGATGGTCGACAAAACTGTTCCTATTCGGCGATTCTGTTCATTACCTGGAGGTGTTTTACAGGCGTAAGCGGCGTCAGTTCCGCGAGCAAAAAAAATGGACGGCCTTTGCGAGGCGCCTACCATTGCGAAGGCGACCGACTTTCTCGCCTTGATGGTACTCCGCCTTAGCCGGCTTTCGCCGCACTTGAGATTTTTGCTGACGGGTCGAGGCTTGCGCCGGCCCGTATCGAAGGAAACTCGAGGAACGACGACGCGCCTTGCCCAGCTCCCCGTCGGCGGTTGCGTCTGGTTGGTAAAACGCCGCCTGACAATCTTGCGGCGATTATCGCCGCAAGGTTGCAACGATGCCGACGCTTATGGGCCCTTTACGACGATAGTTGCACTGCAATTCTCGTTTCCGGAGTAGACGAGAGACGCAATCCCCGTTTTGCCCTGAGAGCCTGCCGTGGCAGTCCCGTTAAGACCCAGATACCAATTGCCACATTTACCACGCGAAGCAGTCCTGCAGGTGACGCTGACAGTCACGCCCGCCGGGCACACAAGTTGGGTAACCTGAACCTGTGCACCTTCTGGAAATGGGAAGTAATCTGCCCCCTGGTTCGAGTAAAGATTGAATTGCTGCTGCTTCGCTGGGGCAGCTTGCGCACCATAGCTTCCCGCAAATGCGCAACAAAGCAATACTAAGGCGAATTTCGATTGCATGATCGTCTCCTCCCGGCGTTAAAGTAATAGTACGACACACGACAGCACCCTACGGCCACGATAGGCTACTTTAGCGAATAGTAAATCGTCGCACGACTGGCACCACGGCCGCAACAGGGGGGCGTTCAGTCGGGCAGACGGGTTACTGGCCCCAAATCCTGGCTGCGGAACGGTCGCAATTGGCTGGCCGCGGACATCGGGGGTGACGATAGGTGGCACAACGCCGGGCGTTGAGGAAGGGCATCGAGGCAATCGCCTTATCGGGGTACCCAGTCCGTGCTACACGTTGGTTCGTGTTGCTAAGTGAAGGATGACTAGGAGGATCGAAATTAGCTTCGGATCAGCAACACGATTCCGGAGACGATCGCGAAGAGCAGCACGAACAGGCGCAGCAGTCGGCCACCGACCCGGTCATGAATGAGGCGACTTACCGCTGCTCCGATGGCTAGTGCCGGCACGAGCATGAGCGCCGTTTCGAAATGAGACGCGCTCACGCGCCCGGCCGCAGCCAGAATGGCGAGCGACATCAATTGGCCGAGTAGAAAGCAGAAGGCGAGTGTGGCGCGCAGCCTGGCTGCGCCTTGATGCTGATAGACCAAGGCAAGCGGCGGGCCTCCGATCCCGGTCGCCGTCTCGGTGACCCCGGTGATGACTCCGGCCGCAACAAGGCTCCCGGTGGTCCGGTTTGAAGGATGGGGCGATGAGCGTGGCGACCGCCGCCAGTATGGTTATGGCGCCGATCAGCGTGTTGAGAAAATTCGAGGTCAACGCCGTGAGTAGCCACAGGCCACCGAAGGTGCCGATAAACCTCCCGATCGTGATCCACGTCGCACCTGAGCGGTCCAACGCGCCCCACTCGCGCCAGGCGACGTAAACGTTAAGCGGGATCATCAGCATCAGCAGACTCACCGGTACGAGATCGGGCGCCAGCAGCGCCAGAATCGGCGCAACGATGAGCGCGAAGCCGACCCCGGTCGTTCCCTGCACGAAGCCCGCGACCATCACGCCCGTGGCAATCAGTGCGAACACAGCGAAACTCAATTACCCGTTTCCCATTCGAGACTGATGCCGGGTCGGATAATTGCCAATGCGCTCGCCACCGGTCTGATTGCGCTTAGATATTCTGCCGCCGCGAATTTCCACGTCGTTACCGAGACCAAGGCGCGGCGGCAGCGGCGCGCGCCAAAAAATACGGCGCCGCTCATGCGGCGCCGTATCGAAATAGGCCCCCCGCCTGTGCCGTGCCAACCGTCATCTTGAACCTCGGTTCAAGAGGGTCGCCTGCCAGGACCATTAGGCACTTCCGCGTAGGGAGCGCACACCGGTCCGCTAAGGCGCGGCAACCTCGCTAACGTAGCATTGGTTCAAAGAGTATATGGCCAGCTCGAACACCGCAGGGGACGACTGTTGCAGCCGAGCAAGAGCGTCGCACCACGCCGGGAACCCGACGTCAGAACAACTTTTCCTGCTCCGCCATCGCGCGATCAATGGCCGTCTGCATGGAAGAAATTCTACGCTGAATCGCTGAACTGTCAAAGCCGCCGGTCGCCGGCGCTCCGCTTCTCGCGCGCAGCAACTCGTGTGCGATGTTGAGCGCCGCCATGACCGCAATCCGCTCGGAGCCCGCGACTTTTCCTGCATCCCGGATCTCGCGCATGCGCCGGTCGAGAAATTGCACCGCCTGCAGCAGCTCCTCGCGCTCGGACTCCCGGCACACGACGCGATACTCGCGTCCGAGAAGCGACACATCGAGCGTGAGCGAGGGGTCGTCCATCGGTCAGTTCGCCGATTCGGGAAGCTGCTGCAGCAGCGAATCAAGGCGCGCCGTCGCGGCGGCCATTCGCGCCGCGAGGACACGATGCTGCTCCTTCGCCCGCCCCAGTTCGCGCTTGAGCGACTCGTTCTCGGCGCGCAACCGATGATAGTCGGCGAGCAGAAGGGCGAGCTTTTGCTCCAGCTTGGCCAGTTCGGAATCCATCAGGCACTATAGGCGGAACGTTTCCGCGCCGTCAACCGGCGACGCCACGCGACCGACGCACGCATCAGCCTGTGGCAAGCGGCTCGTAGCTAACCTGGAGAATTTCGAGCTGCTCGACGCCGCCCGGCGTGCTGAGCGTGACGCTGTCGCCCTCACGCGCCTTGATCAGCGCCCGCGCCATCGGCGACACCCAGCTGATGTACCCGCGCGTGGTGTCGATCTCGTCGACCCCGACGATGCTGATCGTGCGCTCCTCGCCGCGCCGATTGCTGATTTTCACGGTCGCGCCGAAAAAAATCTGGTCGGCGTTATCCGCGTCGCGCCGCGTAAGCGGATCGACCACCTCGGCGCGATCGAGCCGCTTGATCAGAAAGCGGATGCGACGATCGATCTCGCGCAACCGTTTCTTGCCATAAATGTAGTCGGCATTCTCCGATCGGTCGCCATTGCTGGCGGCCCACGCCACGGTCGCTACAACCTCGGGCCGTTCCTTGTCGGTGAGCCGACTCAGCTCATCCTTGAGGCGCGCGAATCCGCCCGGCGTCATGTAGTTGCGACTTCCGGCTGGAAGGGGAGAAGCCTCCTCGAGCTCGTTGTCGAACTCGGCATCTTCTTCACGGGTAAAGGCTTTGCTCATGCGGAACTATCGCGATTCGACTCCAAGCGGAGTCGGATGCCACACGGCGACGGCAAATTATAAGCCCGGGCGTGACCGAGCGCGGGCCGAACGCGGGCTATAATCGCGGCTCCTCTCCGGCCCGTCCCCCTTCGGCGCGTTCGCCGCGATGCCCCGGATCTCAGCCGTTTTCGCCCTGCCAGCGCTCGCCGTCATTGCGGCCACCGCCTTTGCCCTCGCGCTTTCGGTTGGCAGTGTCGCGATCGATCCGGAATCCGTCCTGCGCGCGCTCTTTGCCTCCGGCGACGAAACGCAGCGCACGATCGTGCGCGAACTGCGCCTGCCGCGCGCCATCGCCGCGTTCGCAACCGGCGGCGCCCTTGCGCTCGCGGGCGCGCTGCTCCAGGTGCTGCTCAGAAACCCCCTTGCTGATCCCTATGTGCTCGGCGTGTCCGGCGGTGCCGCAGCCGGAGCGCTGACGACGATGTTGCTCGGTGTAGCCGCGTGGCTCATTCCGGTCGGAGCCTTCGGCGGGGCGTTCGCTTCGACGGTCATTGTATTCGGCTTGGCGCGCGGCAAAGGCGCCTGGTCGCCAACGCGACTGCTGCTCACCGGTGTCGTCGTCGCCGCCGGCTGGGGCGCCGTGGTCGCACTCATCCTGTCGCTTGCGCCGGAGACACAGTTGCGTGGCATGTTGTTCTGGCTCATCGGCGACCTTTCGTCGCCACCGGCGGCGTGGTCAACGCTGGCGGCGCTGCTGCTGGCCCTTGGGGCGGTATTGCCGTTTGCCGGTGACCTCAATGCACTGGCACGCGGCGAAATCACCGCCGCCGCGCTGGGTGTCGATGTCGAGCGCCTTCCCTGGCTTGTCTTCGCGCTTGCCGCCTTCCTGACCGCCGCCGCGGTGACGACCGCCGGCGCGATTGGATTCGTCGGCCTGATCGTGCCCCACGCCGTGCGCCTCGTCCTCGGCAACGACCAGCGAGTACTGCTGCCGGCCTCCGCCTTGGCCGGCGGGGCCCTGCTCCTCGTCGCCGACACCCTGGCGCGGCAAGTCACTGCGCCGGCGCAGCTCCCCACCGGCGTCGTCACCGCGCTGCTCGGCGTGCCCACGTTCCTCTATCTGCTGCGTCGCGAGCAGCGATGACTGCGCCGTTGCTCGCCACCCGCGGTCTTGCGGTGACCATCGCTGGAATCCGCGTGTGCAGCGGTCTCGATCTCGTCGTGGCGCCCGGCCAATGCTGGGCCATTCTGGGGCGTAACGGCGCCGGCAAGACGACCTTGCTGCACACGCTGGCGGGATTGCGCAGCCCGGCGGCAGGCACGATTGAGTTTCTCGGGCGACCGCTCGCCGCCACCGGGCGCCGCGAACTCGCGCGCTTGCGCGGTCTGCTGCCTCAGGATGACAGCGACGCGTTTCCTGCGACGGTCCTCGAAACCGTGCTCATCGGACGTCATCCGCATCTTTCGCGCTGGCAACTGGAGGGCGCCGAGGACCTGCGCATTGCGCGCGAGGCGCTTGCGGCCACAGATATGCCGGGCACCGACGCACGTGATGTCCGCACGCTTTCCGGAGGGGAGCGAAGACGCGTCGCGCTGGCGGCGCTGCTGGCGCAGCAACCGCAGCTGTTTCTGCTCGACGAGCCGTCCAGCCATCTCGATCTCGCGCACCAAATCGCGCTGCTCGATCGCCTCGTCGACGCGGTCCGCCCCAGTGGCAAAGCGCTGGTGATGGTCGTGCACGACATTAACCTTGCGGCGCGCTATTGCGACCATGCCCTGCTGCTCGCCGACGGCATGGCGCTGGCAGGGTCCGCGCCCGATCTGCTTCGCGCCGAGCGGCTATCGGCCGTATTTGGCATTGGACTCCAGGCCGTTGCCGGGCCCCGCGGCAACATCTTCATGCCCGAATGATCAGCGCCGGTTCTCTCGCGCCCGATCAAGCGCCGCGCAAAGCTGCTCCGCTCCGGCGACGAACCGGGGCCCGGCGCGGTGCAGCAGATTGGCGTCGACGACGAACAGGTTGCCGTGCGCAACGGCAGGAAGCTCGCGCCAGCGTCTCCAGCCGTCGAGCCAGTCCGGCCGCACCGCGTCGTCGGTGCCGGCGATGATCGCCTCGGGTCGCGCCGCGAGCACGTCCTCGACGCCGACCTGGGGCGCCGGTGACGACGAGGCGCGCGAAAACGTTTTCGCCACCACACAGCCGGATCGCGGCGCTGATCAGATGCCCCCCGCCGATCGTGTAGAGCGGCTGGTTCCAGATTTCGTAGAAAACCGCAAGCTTGGGCGTGGTAACCGCCCGTCGTTCCAGCGCGGCAAGGCGGGCACGGAAACTCGCAGCCGCGCCTGCGGCCTGTGCCGTGGTGCCGGCGAGCGCGCCCAGCCGTTCGATCTCGACCGCGATCGCCGCCGGCGTCCGTGGATCGGAGACGAAGATCGTGGTGCCGATGGCACGCAGGCGCTCGATCTGCGCCGGGGCAAGATACGGCCAGACGATGACCAAGTCGGGCTTGAGTGCAACGATGCGCTCGAGGTCGAGGCCGGCGGCAGTGCCGACCTGAACCAGCCGCGCCGCTTCCGGCGGCCAGTCGGCAGGTGCCAGGACACCGACGATGCGATCGCCCGCACCGGCGGCAAACAAGAGCTCCGTCGCATGCGGGGCGAGGCTGACGATGCGCCTGGCAGGCGCGGCGAGCGCGATCGTTGCGCCGGTCGCATCTTCGACCGCCACCGGCGCGGCGAGCGCCTGACTCCACACCGCCAGGAGCAGCGCCGAGGCGAGGTTTGGAAGCGGAGAGCGCAACACTGGGTACCGGTTACGGACGCCGGCGCAATGCGCTCGCCGACGCCAAGGCTTAAGCGTGTCGAACCCGTGGTCCCCGGAGCGGGAGAACGTCCGGCCGCAGCCGCGGGCGAATTATAGACCCCTGCGGCGGTGGCGAGCGCACGCCCCGCCCATCTGCCCTGAGACTGGTATACTTTTCGCCCTTTTCCTGGTTCAAGCCTCAGCCGGATAACCCCCGGCGCCGGGGTGACTTGTGTGACGCAGAAGCTCTACATCCGCACGTTCGGCTGCCAGATGAACGAGTACGACTCGGACAAGATGGCCGACCTGCTGCACGAAACCGATGGCTTCGACCTCACCGATCGCCCCGACCAGGCCGACGTAATCCTGTTCAACACCTGCTCGGTGCGCGAAAAGGCTCAGGAGCGTGTCTTCCACGACCTCGGCCGCGTGCGCGCACTCAAAGCGGCGAACCCGGGGCTCATCATCGGTGTGGGTGGCTGCGTGGCCAGCCAGGAGGGCGCGGCGATCGTGCGCCGGGCACCGTATGTCGACGTCGTGTTCGGGCCGCAGACATTGCACCGATTGCCCGACCTCATCGCGCGCCGGCGAAGCACCGGGCAGCCGCAGGTTGACGTCAGCTTTCCGGAGATCGAGAAGTTCGACTCGCTCCCTCCAGCCCGTGTCGAGGGCGCCAGCGCGTTTGTGTCGATCATGGAAGGATGCAGCAAGTACTGCACCTTTTGCGTGGTGCCGTACACCCGTGGCGAAGAGGTTTCGCGTCCTTTCGACGATGTGCTCACCGAGGTCGCCGACCTCGTTGACCAGGGAGTCAAGGAGATCACGCTGCTCGGACAAAACGTCAACGCATACCGCGGCGCAATGGGCCGCGGGGCGCAAGCCGGCGGCGAAACCGGCGACTTGGCAACACTCCTCGAGTATCTCGCCGAGATGCCGGGACTCGAGCGCATTCGCTACACGACCTCGCATCCGCGCGAGATGACGTCGAGCCTGATCGACGCCTACGCGAAGGTTCCCAAGCTCGTGTCGGCATTGCACCTGCCCGTGCAATCCGGATCCGATCGCGTGCTTGCCGCGATGAAGCGCGGCTACACCGCGCTTGAATACAAGGCGATCGTGCGCAGGCTGCGCGCGAATCGGCCGCAACTGTCGCTTACGTCCGACTTCATTGTCGGCTTTCCCGGCGAGACCGATGCGGATTTCGAGCAGACGATGTGCCTCATCGACGAAATCGGCTTCGACGGCAGCTTCAGCTTCATCTACAGCCAGCGGCCCGGAACTCCGGCGGCAAGTTACCCGGACCAGGTACCGCGTGCGCTCGCGCAGGCGCGGCTGGCTCGGCTGCAGGCAGCCCTCGACGCCCAGTACGGCACGCAAAGCGAGCGCATGCTGGGAGCGGATGAACGCGTCCTCGTGACCGGCCGCGCGGCCAAGGATAAGCAGGAATTGCAGGCGCGGACCGAAAACAACCGCGTCGTCAACTTCGTCGGCGACGCCTCGCTCATCGGCAGCTACGCCAACGTCACGATCACCGCCGCGCTTCGGCACTCGCTGCGCGGCGAATGGCATCCGGGCTGACCCGCCTGCGTCCGGCCGATTGCACGCCCACTCCTTCTTCCATCCGCAACACTCACCGTAAGAGTCCGAATATGTTTCAGCGATTGCCCATCCTCACACTTGCGCTTCCCTTCGTCCTCGTCGCTGCGCTAGCCAGCTGTGCGAACGCGCCCGTCGCACCCGAGGCGGCGTCGGCCAAGCCGGCTGCCGCGACCGACGGCGCACCCGCGGGCGCGGGCGCCGCCCCCGCGGGCCAGCCACGTCCGTTCGCCGACGTAATCAAAGACGCGAAGGAAACACCGGGCCTGTTCCCCGTCTGGCAGAAGGACGAGAAGGTGTGGATCGAGATCGCGCCCGAGCAGTTCGGGGTCCCCTACCTCTTCACCGCCAACTTGAGTCGCGGCGTGGGTGAGCAGGGTGTGTTCGGCGGCATGATGCTCATCGACCAGATCGTCGTGTTCAAGCGCATCGGAAACACCGTGCAGCTGATCGCGAAAAACTATGCCTTCACCGGCGGTGCCAACGCGGCGATCGCCGAGGGCGTGAAGGAAGGCTTCACCGACAGCCTGCTGGGCGCGACGACGGTCGTGAGCCAGCCGCATCCGGAGCGCAAGACGGTATTGATCGACGCCAATGCGCTGCTGCTGACCGACATCCCCGTGGGTGAGAACTTCACCACCGGCATCCACATGCGCAGCTATACGTTCGACGCCAAGAACTCGAGCTTCGATGGCGTGCACAACTCGGCCGAGCAGTCGTCTTTCATCGTTTCGGCGCACTATTCCAATCCGCGGGCGACGCTGCCGCCGCCGCCGACGCCGATCCCACCGCCGCCCAATCCGTTCCCGCCGTTCACCACCCTACCCGACGCCCGCAGCCTGTTCCTCGGCTATACCTACAACTTCGCCCAACTGCCCGAGCCGATGCCGGCGCGCCGTGCGGATCCCCGGGTCGGGCATTTCGAAAGCCAGGTCTGGGACTTTTCCACCGACACCAACTTCACCCCCAGGACGCATTACGTCAATCGCTGGCGGCTGGAGAAGAAGGACCCGGATGCGGCGCTGTCGGAGCCGAAGCAGCCGATCGTCTTCTGGATCGACCAGACGGTGCCCGAGAAGTACCGCTCCGCGGTGCGCGACGGCATCCTCGAATGGAACAAGGCGTTCGAGAAAATCGGCTTCAAGGACGCGATCGTCGTGCGCCAAGCGGATGAGAACACACCGATCGATACCTACGATGCGCGGCATTCGACCGTGCGCTGGTTTGTCTCCAAGGATGCCGCGTTCGCGATCGGGCCATCGACGGTGGACCCGCGCACCGGCGAGATCCTGGATGCCCAGGTCGCCATCTCGGAAGGGTGGTCGCGCTTCTACCGCACGTTCATCTCGGAAGCAGGCACCGCCGGGGACCGACGTTCGACGCCGACAAGGAGTCGCTCGACCTCGACGAGGGCAAATGTACCTATGCGTCCGAGGTGCTCGCGGAAATGCAGTTCGGTCTCGATCTGCTGATCGAGCGCGGCGAAATCGAACCGGGCAGCCCGGAGGCCGATGCCTTCGTCGCGGCGTCGCTCAAGGCCATGGTGATGCACGAGGTGGGGCACACGCTGGGCCTGCGGCACAATTTCCGCGCCTCTACGGTGTATTCGCTGGCGCAAATCTCAGGATCCGGCGTTTACCCGCGAGCATGGCATCTCCGGCTCGGTCATGGACTACAACCCGCTTAACATCGCGGTGAAGGGAGAGCCGCAAGGCAGCCTACGTCGACCCGACCATCGGGCCGTACGATTACTGGGCGATCGAATACGCCTACCGGCCGCTGCCGAAGGAAACGGAGACCGAGGAACTGGCCAAGATCGCCGCGCGGGGCGCGACCGATCCGCTGCTCGCGTTCTCTTCCGACGAGGAATCGATCGCAGGCCTCGACCCCGACGCGAGCCAGTTCGACTTGGGCTCCGATCCGCTGCTCTACCTTTCGAAGCGACTCGTCATCTCGCACGAGCTCTGGCAACGTCTGCAGGATCGGCAGCTCAAGCCGGGAGAATCCTACGACGTGCTGCGGCGTAGCTTCGACGCCGGCTTCCGCCAGATCAGCCGCGCGGCGGGGCTCATCGTGAAGTACGTGGGCGGGGTTTACTACGTTCGTGACTTTGCCGGCACCTCGAACCTGCCGCTGACACCGGTCTCGCCGGAGCAGCAGCGCACGGCGCTGAACCTCATCGCCACCGGCCTGTTCTCGGCGGACAGTTTCCGCTTCAAGCCCGAATTCCTGCGCAGCATGGGCATCGACTATCTCAACATCCGCGGCGCTGGCGGCGCCGGCGCGGTGGCCCGGTTCAACCCCGACTTCAGCCTCAGGAGCCGCGTGCTGGGCCTGCAGACTGCAGTCCTAAACCACCTCCTGAGCGATGCCGTGCTTGCGCGGCTGCTCGACTCCGAGATCAAGGTGCATAAGACAGACCAGGCCCTGACCCTGAACGAGCTGGTTGCCGCCCTGCGTGGTTCGATCTGGAGCGAATTGAAAACCGGCGGCTCGATTCCGGCCCCGCGCCGCGACCTGCAGCGCGAATACGTGCGCCACATCGTAACCTTCCTCACCCACCCGGCGCCGGGCACGCCGGCGGACGCGGTTGCACTCTTCCGCGAAGAGGCGAAGCTGCTTTCGGCGCAAATCAAGACAGCCGCCCACGACGGCAACCGCGATGCCGTGACGCGTGCGCACCTCATCGAATCGGCGGGGACGCTCGACGAAGCGCTCAAGGCCCCGCTGCAGCGGCAGGGTGTCTAGCGCGGCGAGAGCCTTCCTTGCCGGAAGCGTCCCGCTTGAAGCCGCATAGCGCCGAGCTTACGCTCGCGCCGCTCGACAACCGGGCACTCGCTAACCTCTGCGGGTCGCTCGATGCCAACCTGCGGCAGATCGAGGCTGCCCTGGACGTGACGATTGCCCGCCGCGGCGCCACGTTCACGCTGCACGGGGCGCGCGTAGGCGTCGAGCGAGCCGCTGCCGCGCTGCATCGCTTCTATGCCCAGGCGCAGGAGCCGCTCACCGTGGACGATGTGCAGCTCGGCTTGGTCGAGCTGCGCAGTGCCGCGCAGGACGCTGCCGTCCCCGGCGATGGCGCGGAGCGCGGCATGCCCGTTTTGCGCACCCGCCGCGCCGACCTGCACGGACGCACGCCGAACCAGATCGCGTATCTGCAGCACATTCAGGATCACGACATCACCTTCGGCATCGGGCCTGCTGGCACCGGTAAGACCTACCTCGCCGTCGCCTGTGCCGTCGATGCGCTTGAGCGCGATGCAGTCAAGCGTATCGTCCTCGTGCGCCCCGCGGTCGAGGCCGGTGAGCGCCTGGGATTTCTGCCCGGAGATTTCGCGCAAAAGGTCGATCCGTATCTGCGGCCACTCTACGATGCCCTGTACGACCTGATGGGGTTCGACAAGACGGCAAAGAGCTTCGAGCGCAACACGATCGAAATTGCTCCCCTCGCCTACATGCGCGGACGCACCCTCAATCACTCGTTCATCATCCTCGATGAGGCGCAGAACACCACGCCCGAGCAGATGAAGATGTTCCTGACCCGGATCGGCTTCGGCACCCGGGCAGTCATTACCGGCGACGTCACCCAGATCGACCTCGCGCGCGGCCAGAAGAGCGGCTTGATCGAGGCGCGACGCGTGCTCGCCGACGTGCGCGGCATCGCGTTTACCGATTTCACCAGCGCTGACGTCGTACGCCATCCGTTGGTGCAGAAGATCATCAGCGCTTACGAGAAGCACACCCGTAGCGAGCGCATCGATGCCCCCGACGGCGGTCGACGCCGCGAGCGCTGATGGTGCCGTCCCGGACGCGCGGGCGGAGCGAAGAGCTCACCGCGACCGCAGGCGGCCGTGGCCGTGCAATACGCGGCCACCGGCGATGACTTGCCGGCACGTCCCTTGCTTCGGCGCTGGGTACGAGCCGCGGTAGGCGCCGACGTCACGGTGCTGTCCGTCGTGCTGCGCTTTGTCGAGGAAGCCGAGAGCCGCGCCCTCAACCGACGCTACCGCGACCGTGACCGTCCTACCAACGTGCTGGTGTTCGTGTACGATGATGTGGGGGGCGCCGAGGGTCCGATGCTGAGCGGCGATATCATTCTTTGTGCGCCGGTGCTGCGACGCGAGGCCACGAAACAGGGCAAGTCGCTGGCTGCGCATTGCGCGCACCTGGTCGTCCACGGCATGCTGCATCTGCAGGGCCACGACCACGATCGCGCCGACACGGCGGTGCAGATGGAGGCGCGCGAAACCGCCATTCTCGCCCGCCTGGGCTTTGGCAATCCATACCTGATGGGGCCGGGGTCGTGTACAAGCCCTTCCCGGCGCGCTTCCCGATGAGCGGATACGCGGCCAGCAAAGACCCTCAGCGGCCCACGCTGCTCGAGCGGCTTTCGGCGTTCCTGATCCGCGAGCCGGAAGACCGCGAGGAACTGCTCTCGCTGCTGCACGGCGCGTTCGAGCACAAGCTGCTCGACGCCGACGCGCTGTCGATTATCGAAGGCGCGCTGCAGGTTTCCGAAATGACGGTGCGCGACATCATGATTCCGCGCGCCCAGATGGACGTGGTTTCGATCGACGACGAACCGGACCAGTTCATCCCCTTTGTCCTGGAGACTCGCCATTCACGCTTCCCCGTCGTCGGCGAGAACAAGGACGACATTGTCGGCATCCTGCTCGCCAAGGAATTACTCAACTATTACGCCAACCCGGAATCGTTCAACCTGCGCGATACCCTGCGCCCCGCCGTGTTCGTGCCGGAATCCAAGCGGCTCAATGTGCTCCTGCGCGACTTTCGCGCCAATCGCAATCATATCGCCATCGTCGTCGACGAATATGGCGGCGTGTCGGGCCTGGTCACCATCGAGGACGTGCTGGAGCAGATCGTCGGCGACATCGAGGACGAGTATGACTTCGACGAAGCCGAGGACAACATCATTCCCGAGGCGGGCGGGCGCTACCGCGTGAAAGCGCAGACCGAGATCGCCGATTTCAACGAGACGCTGGGTGCCAAGTTCAGCGACGAGGAATTTCATACCATCGGCGGGCTGGTCGTGCAGGCGTTTGGGCGGCTGCCCAAGCGGGGCGAGGCGACGACGATCGCCAACTTCCGCTTCAAGGTCGTGCGCGCCGACAGCCGCCGCATCTATACCTTGCAAGTGGAGCGCGTCGCGCCCGAGGCGGAGGAAAAATCGCCCGCGGGCGCTGCCTGATGCGCGCACCTCTGCCCGTCGTCGCCGCCGCCCTGCTCGGTGTCGCGACGGTGCTCGGTTTCGCGCCGTTCGGACTGTCCGCGCTGCCGGTGTTCACGCTCGCCGGCCTGTTTTTGCTGTGGCGACACGCGCGCTCCCCCCGCGCCGCGGCCGCCGCGGGGTTCGCGTACGGCCTGGGCTTGTTCGGCGTCGGCGTGTCGTGGGTCTACATCGCCCTGGCGCAGTTCGGCGGCATGGAAGGTGCGCTGGCCGCGCTTGCCACCGCGGGTTTCTGCCTCTACCTCGCGCTCTTTCCCGCGTTCGTCGGCTGGGTGACGGCCCGCCTGGCACCCGCAGGCACCGGCGCGCGCCTCGTTGCCGCGGCGGCGTGCTGGACCTTGAGCGAATGGTTGCGCAGCTGGCTCTTATCCGGCTTTCCGTGGCTTTCGGTTGGTTACGCCCAGACGCACGCGGCGCTCGGCGCCTACGCGCCGATCGGTGGCGTGTTTCTGGTCGGCCTCGCCGTCGCTACTTCAGCCGCCGCGGTGGCCTACGCGCCCCAGGCGCTGCGCAACCGCCGCCGTGGCGCTGCGGCCGCGGCGGTGTTGCTCGCCGTGTGGGGCACGGCTTGGGGCCTGCGCAGCATCGAATGGAGCCACGCGACCGGCGATCCGCTGACCGTGAGCCTGGTCCAGGGCAATATCCCCGAAGACATCAAGTTCGAGGCCGCCTATCGCGACGCCTCGCTTGCCGCCTACGCCGCCCTGGTCGCGCAGGCCAAAGGGCGATTGATCGTCCTGCCGGAATCGGCACTGCCGATGTTCGCTGACGAAGTACCGGTCGACTACTTCGCCCAGCTGCGGGAGGCCGCGAAAGAACGCGGCGGCGACCTGCTCGTGGGGCTCTTTTTCTTCGAGCCCCGCGCCGCGGGCGAGGACGAGGACCGCTACTTCAACAGCGTGGTCAGCGTCGGTACGGCCCCGACACAGGTCTATCGCAAACGCCACCTGGTTCCGTTTGGCGAGACCATTCCGGCGAAGCCGATCGTGGGCTGGTTCATCCGCCGCGTACTGCAGATTCCACTCGCCGACCAGACGCCGGGCGCGGCCGATCAGGCGCCGTTCGACGTCGCCGGCCAACGCGTCGCCGTCAACATCTGCTACGAGGACGCATTCGGCGCCGAACTCATCCGCCAGTTGCCGGCAGCGACGCTGCTTATCAACGTCACCAACGATGCGTGGTATGGGCGCTCGCTGGCTGCGGAGCAGCACGAAGAGATCGCCGCCATGCGCGCGCTCGAGACCGCGCGGCCGATGTTGCGCGCGACCAACACCGGCATCACGTCGCTCATCGATCACCACGGCGTGGAGCTTAAGCGGCTGCCATGGTTCACGCGCGGGATCCTCGAAGGATCGATCGCCGGCCGCACCGGCACGACGCCCTACGTTCGCTGCGGGGACGCTCTCGCAGTCGCTGCCGCATTGCTCCTTGCCGCAGCATCCTTTGCAATCGGGAGACGACGCGCAAACGATTCGGGATAGCCGGTGGCGTGGCGCGGCGTTCATCCACTAGAATCAAGCCCTTCATGCCCACCACGACGCCTTGATGCTCACCTTCCAGCAGTTCATCGCCAGGCTCCAGGACTATTGGGGCGCGCAGGGCTGCGCTCTGCTGCAGCCCTACGACATGGAGGTCGGCGCGGGTACTTCACACACCGCGACGTTTCTGCGCGCGCTCGGGCCCGAGCCGTGGCGCGCCGCGTACGTTCAGCCTTCGCGGCGCCCCAAGGACGGGCGCTACGGCGAGAACCCGAACCGCCTGCAGCATTACTACCAGTACCAGGTGGTGCTCAAACCCTCGCCGCCGGATATCCTTGAGCGCTACCTGGGATCGCTCGCGGCCCTCGGATTCGACCTGACGAAGAACGACGTGCGCTTCGTCGAAGACGATTGGGAAAACCCAACCCTCGGTGCCTGGGGGCTTGGCTGGGAAGTCTGGCTCAATGGCATGGAGATCACGCAGTTCACCTACTTCCAGCAGGTCGGCGGCCTGGAATGCAACCCGCTCACCGGCGAGATCACCTACGGACTCGAGCGTCTGGCGATGTACCTGCAAGGCAAGGAAAACGTGTTTGACCTGGTGTGGAGCACTTGGGAAGAGGGCAGTGAGCAACGGGTACTGACCTATGGCGACGTGTACCACCAGAACGAGGTCGAGCAATCAACGTACAACTTCGAGCAATCGAATGCCGTCAAGCTGTTCGAGCAGTTCGCTTACTTCGAAAGCGAAGCAAAGCGTCTGCTCGAAGCCACGCTGGCCCTGCCTGGGTACGAGATGATTCTTAAGACCGCGCACACCTTCAACCTCCTCGACGCACGCGGTGCAATCTCGGTAACCGAGCGCGCGGGCTACATCGCCCGGATCCGCGCCCTGTCGCGCTCGGTGGCCCAGGCCTACGTCGCGTCGCGCCGGCGGCTCGGCTTTCCGATGCTCTCCGCTGCGTGGCGCAGCAACCTTCCCGCGCAGTACCAGGAAACCGCGGCATGAGCGCGGCAACGCTCGTGGTCGAGCTGTTGACCGAGGAACTGCCGCCGAAGGCGCTCAGGGGGCTGGGCGACGCGTTCGCGGCGGGCCTGACCGCCGGCCTGCGCGCGCGCGATTTTCTCTCGCCTGACAGCGCTGCGACCGCCTACGCGACGCCGCGCCGCCTGGCGGTCTCGATTACCCATGTTCGCGCCGTCGCCCCCGACAAGGCGTTCAAGGAACGCCTGCTGCCGGTCAGCGTGGCATTCGACGCGGAGGGACGTCCGACGCCGGCGCTGCGCGGAAAGCTCAAGGCAAGGCAGCTGACGCACATCGACCCGGTTGCGCTGCAGCGCGAACTCGACGGCAAGACCGAGGTGCTTTGTTATGCCGGCGTCGCCCCGGGTGGCCGGCTCGTCGGCGCATTGCAGGCGGCGCTGTCCGACACCGTCGCCGGGCTCCCGATTCCCAAGGTGATGAGCTACGCGCGACCGGGTAGCTACTACAACGATGAGAAATTCGTTCGGCCGGCGCACCGGCTAATGGCGCTGCACGGAACCGAGGCCGTCGCGGTCAGCGTGCTGGGCCTGGCCGCCGGCCGCACCACTGCCGGCCATCGCTTTGCGAGCCGTCCGGACATCGCCATTGCCCACGCCGAAGCCTATGCGCCGACGCTGGAGGCCGAAGGCAAGGTGCTGCCGGGCTTTGCGGCGCGCCGCGACACGATCGTGGCCGCTCTCGTCGCCGCCGCGGGCGGCGCGAAGGTCCTCATGCCCGACGCCCTGCTCGACGAAGTGACGGCACTGGTGGAGTGGCCGAAAGTCTACACCGCCGGCTTCGACGCGGCGTTTCTCGAAGTGCCGCAGGAATGCCTCATCCTGACCATGCAGCAGAACCAGAAATACTTCGCCCTGAGCGAAGCCGACGGCCGCCTGCAGAACCGGTTCTTGCTGGTGAGCAATCTCGACCCGCGCGATCCGCAGGCGATCATCCGCGGCAACGAGCGCGTGCTGCGCGCGCGGCTCGCGGATGCCAAGTTCTTCTATGACCGGGACCGCCAGGTCCGGCTCGAATCCAGGGTGCCCGGGCTCGACGAGGTCGTCTATCACCGCAAGCTCGGCAGCCAGGGACAGCGCGTGCGCCGGCTGCGCACGCTGGCGCGCCAAATTGCCGAGGAGATCGGCGCCGACGCATCCTTGGCCGATCGCGCCGCCTTGCTCGCCAAAGCCGACCTGGCCACGTTGATGGTGGGCGAGTTTCCCGAACTTCAGGGAACGATGGGCCGCTACTATGCGCTGCACGATGGCGAAGCGGCGCCCGTCGTCGATGCGCTGGCGCAGCATTACCAGCCGCGCTTCGCCGGTGACGATCTTCCCGCAGGCCCCGTCGCCCAAGCCGTGGCGCTCGCCGACAAGCTCGAGACGCTGGCCGGACATTTCGGCGTCGGCGAGGCACCGACCGGCGAAAAGGACCCGTTCGGCCTGCGCCGCAGCGCCATTGGCATCCTGCGCATCTTGATCGAGGGCAAACTCGCAGTCGACCTGCAGCACCTGATCGAGCTCGCGTTCAACACCTTCGCTGCAATCCCCGCGGTGCGCGGCGCCGTCGACGCAGTCGAAGCGTTCATCCACGACCGACTGCGCGCCTATCTTCGCGAGCGCGGCTACAGCGCGAATCAGATCGACGCCGTGATGTCACCGCCACCGCGGCGCATCGATCTCGTACCCGACCGCCTCGCGGCCGTGCAAGCATTCCTGGCCCTGCCCGAGGCCGAGGCGCTGGCGGCCGCCAACAAACGCATCGTCAACATCCTGAAGAAGTCGGGAGGCGACGCCGCCGTGGCGATCGATCGGTCGCTGTTGTCCGATGGCGCGGAGCACGATCTGTTTGTGGCCGTGCAGAGGCTGCTTCCGGTGGTGCGCCAACACGTCGATCGGGGCGAGTACCCCGAGGCATTGCTCGCCCTGGCTTCGGTGCGGGCGAGCGTTGACCGGTTTTTTGATGCGGTGCTGGTGATGGCCGACGACCCGGCCCTGCGCGCCAACCGCCTGGCCCTGCTGCAGGGTCTGGCGACGGCGATGAACCAGGTCGCCGACATTTCGAAGCTGGCCGTCTGACGGAGCGCCCTTGGTCCAATTCCTCTCCGAACCAGCTCCGCAAACGCGCCAGGTCAAGCTGATCATCCTCGACCGCGATGGCGTGATCAATTACGAACGCGAGCAGTTCATCAAATCGCCCGACGAGTGGCGCCCGATTCCGGGCAGCCTCGAAGCCATCGCCCGCCTCAATCACGCGGGTTTCCGCGTTGTCGTGGCGACCAATCAATCGGGCCTCGGCCGGCGCCTGCTCGATACCGCGACGCTGATCTCGATCCACGAGAAGCTGCACAAGGCGCTCGCCCAGGTCGGTGGCCGGATCGACGCGGTGTTTTTCTGCCCCCACACCGCGGACGCCAACTGCGATTGCCGCAAGCCCAAGCCGGGAATGCTCGTCGATATCGGGCAGCGCTTCGGCGTCGAGCTAACCGGCGTGCCCTGCATCGGCGACTCGTTGCGCGACCTGCAGGCCGCGGAAGCATGCGGCGCGCAACCGATCCTGGTGCTCACCGGCAAGGGCGAAAAGACGCTGCGCGACGGCAACTTCCCTAAGAACACGATCATCTTTCCGGATCTGGCCTTCGCCGCCACGGCGCTCCTGGCCGGAGATTGAAGGAGTCGCATCCGATGTCCGCGCTGCGCTCACTTCTGTTCGCGTTGTTCCAGTTCGTCGTCACCCCCTTCTACGCAGTGCTCGTCCTGCTGTCATTCTGGGCCCCTCCAGTGCCGCGCTTCAGGTTCATCATCGGCTGGTGCTGGCTCAACGTGGTTGCGGCGCGATGGATCTGCGGCATCCGCAATCGGGTCATCGGCGCGGAGAATATTCCGCCGCGCGACAAGCCGCACATTGTCATGTCCAAGCATTCCTCGACCTGGGAGACGCTGGCGCTCAATTTTTTCTTCCCGCCGCTCGCGTTTGTCGCCAAGAAGGAGTTGTTGTCCATTCCGTTCTTTGGCTGGGCGTTCACGCTCGCATCGCCCATCACGATCGACCGCAAGGCAGGCGTCGACGCGATGCAGCAAATCGCCGCGCAGGGACGGCAGCGACTGGCGCAGGGATTCTGGATCGTTTTCTACCCGGAAGGGACCCGGATCCGGGCCGGCACGCACGCGCACTACAAGACCGGCGGCGCCCGGCTTGCGCTCTTGCTCGGTGTACCCATCGTTCCGGTGGCGCATAATGCGGGCTATTTATGGCCCAAGGGTGTGCTGGGGAAGCGGCCGGGAACGGTGACCGTGTCGATCGGTCCGCCGATCGGTATCGAGGGTAAGGACATGCAGCGGCTGACCAACGAGGTCGAATCGTGGATCGAGAACGAAGTCGCGCGGCTCGGAAACCCGCTGCGCGAGACGCCGACAGCGCACGATTGATCCGGCGCCGCGAGGGCGCCGCGGACGACAGCCTGCGCCGCTTGATCCTCGCCGGGCAGGATGTCGATTACCGTCTCATTCGTGCGCGCCGCCAGTCGATCGGCATGACCATCGACCACACGGGTCTGGTTGTGCGCGCGCCGCGCTGGGTGTCGATCCGCGAAATCGAGCTGGCCTTGAAGGAACGCGCGCGCTGGGTCATCGCCATGCTTGCCGAATGGCGTGGACGCAATCGCGATTCGCTGCCGAGCGCGTGGCAGGAAGGCGCGCCGCTCCTCTTCCAGGGACGAGCCTTGACGCTGGCTCTGTTCCCCGCGCGCAGGCAGGCCATTGCCGCCGACCTGCTCAATCTGACCGTGCTGCACCCGACACCTGGCGACGAGGGCGAGATCGCCGCGTTTTGCTGCCGCTGGCTGAAGGAGCAGGCGCTGGCGCTGCTCGCGCCACGGGCGTTTCACTTCGCCAGCCGTCTTCGGGCACGGCCGCCGGCAATCAAGCTGTCCGACGCGCGCTCGCAGTGGGGGAGCTGCAATCACCGCGGCGAGATCCGTCTCAACTGGAGGTTGGTGCAGCTGCCGCCGCGCATCGCCGACTACGTCGTGGCCCACGAGGTGGCACACTTGGTCGAGCTCAACCATTCGGCCCGCTTCTGGGCTCTGGTTGAATCGCTGCTGCCGGGACACATCGAAGCCCGGCGCGAGCTCGACGCGCTCACGCCGCTGCTGGACTGACGGGGAGCGTCTAGCTCGTCGGCAGCGCCGGCAAGCGGACGGAATTGCCGGCCTGTGCGCGCAACAGCCGCTCCAACGCGGTGCCGATCTCCTCGCCGCTGCGCGTATCCCGCCAGGCGCCACCCTCGGCGCGAAAGTGAAACCCGCCGGATTTGGCCGCCACCCAAAGCTCGCGATTGGGCACATGGCGGTTGACGATGACCCGGCTGCCATCGCTGCATTCGATGGTCAGCACGCCGTCGTTGTCCGCCCAATCGAGGTCGCTGCCGGAGGCGTCGAGAGCCGTGCCGATGATCTCTAGGACACGGTCGGTCAGTGCGGTGAATGCGCTCTCGTCGATCATCGGAGGCAGCGTCGGCGCCGTGATAGACTTTCGCGCACTTGCGTGAAGATGTCGTGCACAGTGTTCCCGATGTTACGCCGTTCCGTCACCGCGATCATCGCCTGCGCGGCCGTGGTCACGATCTCCGGATGCGGAGTCAAGGGGCCGTTGCGGCTTCCTCCAGGCCAATCAGCGCCCGCGCCGACCGGCCAGCCACCCGGTGCGGTCCCGGCGACCACGCCGTCGGACAGACCTGCCGATACGCCGCCGGCACCGGCGACCCCTGCCCCGGACGAAAACAAGGACCGGACGGAGTGACTGCGCTCGCCCTTCGGGATGGCGGGCTTTGCGTCGAGAGTGTCCCGCTCACCGACGTCGCGGCACGTTACGGAACACCCTGTTTCGTCTATTCGCGTGCGGCACTCACCGCCGCCTACCGTGAGTTCGACGCTGCCTTTGCGGCGCTGCATCATCTCACCTGCTACGCCATGAAGGCGAATTCGAACCTTGCCGTGCTCGATATCTTTGCACGGCTGGGAAGCGGCTTTGACGTCGTGTCGGGCGGCGAGCTCGCGCGCGTGATCGCTGCCGGAGGCGACCCGCGCAAGGTTGTCTTCTCCGGCGTGGGCAAGAGCGACGAGGAACTGCATCAGGCGCTCGCCTTGGATATTCTGAGCTTCAACGTCGAGTCGGCCAGCGAACTCGAGCACCTTGACCGGATTGCCGCAGGCGCAGGCAAGGTGGCGCCAGTCAGCATTCGGGTCAATCCCGATGTCGACCCGCAGACGCATCCCTACATAGCTACCGGACTGAAGGAAAGCAAGTTCGGAATCGCCTTTGGCGAGGCGCTGCCGCTGTATCGGCACGCCGCAAAGCTGCCAGGTATCGCCCTGCGCGGCATCGACATCCATATCGGCTCGCAGATCACCGCCCTCGAGCCCTTTCGCCAGGCGGCAACGAAAGTACTGGAGCTCGTCGACACGCTTGCCGGCGAAGGCATCCGCCTCGAGCATGTCGACCTGGGGGGTGGAATCGGCATTCGCTACCGCGATGAAACCCCGCTCGATCTGGCCGAATACGCAGCGATGATCAGCGCGCTTTTCCGTGGCCGATCCGAAATGCTTCTGTTCGAGCCCGGGCGACGGCTGACCGGCAACGCGGGCGTACTGCTGACGCGGGTCTGCTACCTCAAACCCGGGGTGGAGCGCAGTTTTGCCATTGTCGACGCGGCAATGAACGACCTCCTGCGCCCCGCGCTGTATGACGCATGGCACGAGGTGCGGGCGGTGCGTCCGCGCCACGAACACCCCCGGCTGTGGCAGATCGTCGGCCCCATCTGCGAAAGCGCCGACTTTCTCGCCCGCGATCGCGAGCTCGCGCTCGCCGAGGGAGACCTGCTGGCGATCCTCTCGGCCGGCGCGTATGCGATGGCCATGAGCTCGAACTACAACTCGCGACCGCGCGCGGCGGAGGTGCTTGTCGACGGTGCCGTGATGCATCTGGTCGGGCGTCGCGAGACCGTCAGCGAGCTTTTCGCACGCGAATCGCGCCTGCCTTGATCGAGCGCACCACCACCGGTGCGATTGCAAACGCGCCAAATTTGCGCCCTGCGCGAGTGTGCTAATTCGCAACACTGAGCTTCAGCATCGGCCAAAATTGCAATTAAATCTTGAATTTCAAAAAAAATTGGCTAGAATTCAGGCAGCAGGTGTCAATGGGTTTGTCAAGGGTCATCGAAATGCAGTGCGATCCGCGATAAAACTGGCGAAACCTGCGCTGAAGCAGTAGCACATAACAGTTTCAGCAACTCAGACAGGAGAACTGAAGATGATGGCTGACATGATGACCATGGCGTCTCCGGCGGCCCCGGCTGCGCCAAAGAAGAAAGCAAAGAAGCGCAAGGCGAAGAAGGCGGCGCCGAAGAAGGCCGCGAAGAAGAAGGCGGCGAAGAAGAAGGCGGCGCCGAAGAAGCGGAAGGCCGCGAAGCGGAAGCCGGCGAAGAAGAGGGCCGCGAAGAAGAAGGCGGCCAAGCGCAAACCGGCCAAGAAGAAGGCCAAGAAGGCCAAGAAAGCCACGAAGAAGAAGGCCACGAAGAAGAAAGCGGCCAAGCGCAAACCGGCCAAGAAGAAGGCCAAGAAGGCGAAGAAGCTATAGGCTTCCCGCCGCATGGCCGTCGCAGGACTGCGATGGCCCCCAAAACAGGCGACGCGAAAGTGTCGCCTGTTTTGTTTGGGCAACGCGTCAGGACGCCTTGGCGTGGTGGGTGCGGCGCCGGGGCTGGCCCAGGGTCCGGGAGGCGGGCCGGATCGGGCCGCTGCCGTTGCCCGCCACCGCACTTGCGGCAGACGCCTGGATCTTCCGGCCATGCTTGGACTTCTTTGCACGCACCGGCGCCGCATCGCTAACCACCCGCAGGCGCTGGCCCGGGGTGAGCTTGGAGGCGACGCCGGTATTCCAGCCTTTGAGCTCCTGCGTCGAGACATCGTAGTGCGCGGCAATTGACTGCAGCGTCTCGCCTTTGCGCACCCGGTGGTAGAAGGTCCGGCCGCTAGGCACCGTCGTGAACACCGCGTTTTGCAGGCTCGCTACGGTGGCGTCCGAGGGTGCCTGCGTCGGGACGAGCAGCGCATGGCCGACGGGGACCTTCGCACGCGGTCCGATGCCGTTCACGCTGCGCAGGGTTTCCAGCGACAAGCCGAACCGGGACGCCACCGCCTGCAGCGATTCGCCGCTCCTGAGCTTGTAAGCCTGCCAGGTCACCATCGGCTGGTCGGTCAGCTCGAGCTTGGCGGCGAACAGCTCCGCCTTGTCGTAGGGCAGCAAAATGGTCGCCTCGTCGGCCCCCGCGATGACTGGCCGGTTGTGCTGCGGATTGAGCGACAGGAACTCGTCCAACGGCATTTCCGCGAGCTCGGCGGCAACCTTGACGTCCATCTTCTTCGTCGTGCGCACGACCGTGAAATAGGGTGCGTCCGGCATATCGGCGAGCGCCAAATCGAACTTTTCCGGATCGCTGACGATATTCTTGACCGCCTGCAGCTGCGGGACGTAGCTGCGCGTCTCGGCCGGCATCTTGAGACTCAAATAATCGGTCGGAAGGCCGCGCTTTTCGTTGTACGCGATCGCTCGCCGAACGGCGCCTTCGCCCCAGTTGTAGGCGGCCAGCGCCAGATACCAGTCACCGAACTCCGCGTAGAGCTTCTGCAGGTAATCGAGTGCACCCTCGGTGGCGGTGACCACATTGCGGCGGTCGTCGAGCCACCAGTTCTGCTGCATGCCGTAGAGCTTGCCGGTCGACGGGATGAATTGCCAGATGCCCGACGCGCGGCTGCGCGATAAGGCCATGGGGTTGTACGCGCTCTCGATCATCGGCAGGAGCGCAATTTCCATCGGCATGTTGCGCTTCTCGACTTCGACCACGATGTAGTAGAGGTAGCGCCGGCTGCGCTCGATCATGCGGGCGACGTAATCCGGCCGGGCCTCGTACCACTCCTCCGCGGTCTTGACCAGCGGCGTATCGAGGTCGTTGAGCATGAAGCCCTGCCGGATCCGCGTCCAGAGATCGCCGTATTCCGAGCGCAGCTGCAGCGTCGCGTTGGTCACCGCATCGGGGTCGCCACCGGTGGCGAGCTCGATCGGTGGCTCGGCCTCGAAGGACATCGGTTCCGCGGCGATTTCCGCGGCGGTGATGGGCTCCTCGGGCGAGGCGGCGGGTTCCTCCGCCTCCGTCGCTGCGGAGGGACCGGCTGCCTCGACGCGGGCGCCGGACGGTGCGGCGCTCGGCACCGCAACGCACGCGGCGAGCGTCAAAGCGCATGCCGTTGCGAATACAAGCGCCGCCGCAGCGGTGAAGGTTGATCGGGCTTTATGCAAAGTGGGGCGATGGTAGGGGCCGCCGCCGCAACACGTCAAGTCGGCCCCGGGCCGGGTCAAAAGGCGTTCTTCCAGGCCCGCACCTCCGCGAACACGGCGACGCGGTCGGCGAGCACACGGCCGGCATGGCGCTGCGCTGCCGTGCGCACGGCCGGCTCGTCAACCCGCAGGAACGGATTGGTCGCTCGCTCCTCCGCAATCGTCGAAGGCACGGTCGGTTCGCCCCGGTCGCGTTTCGCCTGCTCGCGTACCTGGCGCAGCTGGAGCGGGACATTGGCCGGTTCGACCGCCTGCGCGAAGCGCAGATTCGCAAGGGTGTATTCGTGACCGCAGAAGACGCGGGTGTCACCGGGCAGCGCCGCCAGCTTGGCAAGCGAATCGAGCATTTGCGCCGGGGTACCCTCGAACAGCCTCCCGCAGCCGCCCGTAAACAGCGTATCGCCGCAGAAAACGACCGGGCCGCCGGCGACCTGTCCGTAGCAGGCAATGTGGCCCGCGGTATGGCCGGGTACCTCGAGCACGGACAGGGTGAGTTCGATTGCCGGAACCGAGATCGTATCGCCTTCAAGCAGCGGCTGGGTAACACCCGGGATCGTTTCGTGTGCCGGCCCGAACACCGGCACCGGCCAGCGCGCCAGTAGGGCGCGATTGCCCCCGACGTGGTCGCCGTGATGGTGGGTATTCAGAATGGCGGCGAGCTCGAGACGCTCGCGCTCGAGGTAGGCTATGACCGGTGCCGCATCGCCAGGGTCCACGACGGCGGCTTTACCGGCCTCCCGTATCAGCCAGATGTAGTTGTCGGCGAATGCCGGGATCGGGATAATCGACGTCATGGCCGAATCTTCGACAGCGCCGGCGACCCTGTCAACGGGCACGCTGGCGGCATGGTTCGCGACGCCGTTGGGCCGCTACCTGTTCGAGCGCGAGTGCGCCTATTTCGATCGCACGCTGGCCGACATCTTCGGCTTTCACGCCCTGCAGATTGGCCTGCCGGAATACCCGTTCCTGCGCGGGTCGCGCATCACGACGCGGCTGACGGTCGATCTGGAGGAACCCGCGCAGGTGCTCGCCGACCCGCACTGGCTGCCGTTTGCGGAGAACGGCGTCGATCTGATCGTGCTGCCACACGTGCTGGAGTTCACCGACGAACCGCATCAGCTGTTACGCGAGGTGCATCGCGTGATCCGCCCCGAAGGCCATCTGATCATCGCCGGATTCAATCCCTTCAGCCTTTACGGCGCGAAGCGCTATTTCGGCCGCGAGCAGACGATGCCCTGGACGGGCAACTTCATCGCCCTGTATCGACTCAAGGACTGGCTCTCGCTGCTCGGTTTCGAAGTCGTTGGCGGCAGGCTCGACTGCTACGTGCCGCCGTTCCAGCAGGAAAAATGGCTGCATCGCTTCGATTTCGTCGAGAAGGCCGGCGATCGCTGGTGGCCGATTGCCGGCGGCGTGTACTTCCTGCGCGCGACCAAGCGCATTCTGGGTATGCGCGTGATCACCCCGGCGTGGTCACGCCGCGTGCGCAAGAAAGCGCTAGCCTCGGCCGCGCGCCAGGTACGCGAGTGCGCCGACATCTCCGATTGAGCCGCGCCGCATGACGGCGCCGGTGGTGATCTATACCGACGGCGCGTGCAAAGGCAACCCGGGCCCGGGCGGCTGGGGCGCACTGCTGCAGTCCCGTGGCCGCGAACGCGAGCTCTACGGCGGCGAGTCACGGACCACCAACAACCGGATGGAGCTCCTCGCGGTCATCCGGGCGCTGGAGAGCCTGAAACGGCCCGCGACGGTCGAGGTCTACACCGATTCGCAATACGTCAAGAACGGTATCGAGACCTGGATCAACGTCTGGAAGCGCAATGGCTGGAAGACCAGCCAGCGCAAACCGGTCAAGAACGCCGATCTGTGGCTTGAGCTGGATCGTCTCGCCGCGGCCCATCGCGTCGCCTGGCATTGGGTGAGGGGGCACGCCGACACCGCAGGGAATCAGCGTGCCGACGAGTTGGCCAACCGCGGCGCCGCGAGCGTGGCGCGCTAGCCGACGATCGGACCGGAGTCGGGCCCGCCCCTTCGCTACAGCTGCATCGGCAGGATGAACATCTGCATGCCGTTCAGATGCAGCCTGCGCTGCAAGGCGAGCGCGGTCTGGTTATGCAGCAGGCGCGTCGCCCAGTTCTCATTGCGGAGCACCAGTTTGCTGGTGAAAAAGGCGCAGTTCGAGAATTCCTTCTGGACTCCTTCCGCCAGCTTCACCAGCTCGTCGATGCGGTCGGTACCGAGGGAGTAGTGTGCCGTCGCGGCGAGCCCATTGGCATGGCAATAGTTGACGTAGAACGCGAGCGCACGGTCGAGCGCCGCCCGCAGCCGGTCGCTTTGCTCGCCGCCGCCGTAGCTCTGGGTATCGACCGCCTTGGCGCTGATGAAGATGAAGTTGCGGAAGTGGTTCGGAAACAATCGCTGCACCCACAGCAGGGTGTGAATGCCGCCGCCGCGGCTCGATCCGACGATGAACACGGCGGTCGGCGCATCGGGATCGAGCGGGGGGGGGTTCTCGCATTTCGGACACGACGCGGCGCTGAACACCTGGTCGACTTCCTTCAGCCGCGCTTTAACCCAGTCATAGTGGCGGTGGATCGCCAGGCATAAGGCGATCACCAGCGAGGTGATCAGCACCGTGACCCAGCCGCCCTCGCTGAATTTTTCGATCACGGTCACCGCCAAAATGCCTGATGTGACCGCGAAGCCCAGCCCGGAAAACGCCAGCCGATGCAGCCACCGCCAGTCCTTGCCACGGGCGCGCCACCAGTAGATACACAATCCGAGCAGCGACAGCGTGAAGGTCAAAAACACATTGATCGAATACAGCACGACCAACAGGTCGACGCTGCCGCGGCTCCAGAGGACGATGACCAGCGCCGCGAGGCCCATGATCACGATGCCGTTCTGGGTGACCAGGCGCGTGGACAGATGGCGGAACTGGTGCGGCAGCCAGGAATCGCCAGCCATGTTCGACAGCACCTGGGGCCCGCCCAGGAAGCCGGTATTCGCGGCCACGAACAGCAGCCCGGCCTCGAACACCAGGACGAGCAGCAGCGCACCCTGGCTCAACCCTGGGCTCAATCCGAGGCTGTCGATGATGCTGCCGAACACGACCGCATTGAGCGTCTGACCCTCGACCGGCTGGGCCTTCCACAGCAGGTAGAGCAGGATGATGCCGCCGGCGGTGAACGCGAGCGAGCTCGCCATGTAGAACATCGTCAGCTTGCCGGTGTGCACGCGTGGCTCGCGCAGAGTCTGCACGTTGTTCGACACCGCCTCGATGCCCGTGTAGGTGCCACCGCCGAGCGAGTAGGCGCGAAGGAACAGCGACACGGCGGCGACCCAGCCGATGTCGTGGGCGAGCTTACGCGTGTCCTCGAGCGCGTCGGGGACCACGACCATCAGTCCCTGCGAGTGGCCAAGGATGCCGTAGGCGATGAGCAGGACGTGGGTGATGAAAAAGCCGAGAAAGATCGGCAGCAGGATGGTGATGGACTCCCTCATCCCGCGCAGATTCATCACCAGCAGCACCGCCACGAGCGACAGCTCCGTCCAGAGCTTGAACACCCCCGCGGCGGCGGGCAGCAGGCTGAAGAGCGCATCGACACCGCTGGCGATCGAAATTGCGATCGTGAGCACGTAATCGACGATAAGGCCGGCGCCCGAAACCAGGCCCGCGCGCGGGCCGATCAGGCTGGTCGCGACGCGATAGCCGCCGCCGCCGGTCGGAAACAGCTCGATGACCTGGTTGTACGCGAGCGAGATGATGAACACCGTCGCCGCCGTGGCGATGGCCATGAACAGGCCAAGGTGGGTGTGTACACCCAGCGCGCGAAACGCCTCTTCCGGGCCATACGCCGACGATGACAGACCGTCCGCGCCGAGGCCGACCCAGGCGAGAAAGGCGATCAGGGCGATGTGCTGACGGGTCTGCTGGCTTAGCGGATCGAGAGGCGCGCCGATGACCAGGTGGCGCAGTTTCTCGTAAGCCGTCATGGTTGCGATGCCCCTGCGGACTCAACCTTGCGGTTGCCGCGCGCGGCGCAGGTCAACGTTTTCGCGGGTACGAAAACGATCGGGTGAGGGGGAAGGTGATAAAGACGCGCGGCACAGGTTGCTGCGCCGCAACACGAGGCTACTCTACTCTCGGCCAAGCTGCTTGGCAAGGCGACGGGCGAAGACCTGCATCTCCTTCATCGCCTGCTTGTCGCCGTGGCGCTCGGCGGCCGCAATCCCGTCGCCCCAGGCGGCCAGCGCAGCCTCCTCACAGTGCGCAGCGGCAAGGGCCTTCCCGAGCAGCTTCCACGCCGCGGAATAGTTCGGATCGATGGCCACCGCACGTCGCAGATGGACGATCGCGCTCTCGGCGTCACCCCGTTTCAGGTACTCGTTGCCGAGACCGAAGCGAAGCAACGCCCCGTCCTTGCCGCCGGCGAGCAGGCGCTCCAGGTTATGCAGCGCCTGGCTTGCCGCGGGCGCCGCATCGCCCATGCTCACCCCCGCGGTGACTCGACGGTCGCGCAGTCGACATGATGCATAGGGTAGATTACTTGCTTGTCCTTGCCGTCTAGCTTGCCCGAAACCTCCGCGAACAGCATCCCCCCCTCGGTGCGGCGGTAGACGATCCGCTGCGGAAACGCCTCGCCCGGGCCGGTGAAGGTGAAAACCGTGATGCCCTTGTCGTTCTCGACGCCGGTGAGTTTGAACGGCAGTTCGGTTTTGCCGGAGGGCACCGCGATGTAGTAGACGCCGTCGGCGCGCGCTTCCAGGCGCAGGTACGTATAGTCTTCGGTGCTCGCCTTGCTCGCATCTTTTCGATTCTGCACGATGGTGTGGCTGACGCCAACCATCATGTCGGCGCGCGGCGGCAGCCACTGCTCGACGAAGTCCCGCCGGTTGACGTTACCGGCCCAGCAACCGCGCAGCCAGGCGAGCTGGTCGAGTTCCGGAGACGCAGGCGGCGGCGCGACCGCCGGCTTGGTGGTGGGGGTCACAGGAACGGCGGTGGCAGCCTGCGCAGGGGTCGCGAAAGAGCTCGAGATCAGCATGGCACAGGCCACGACAATGCGCACCAGATGGGTCGATCGGTTCATTGGCATTCGTTCCTCATTGTGGCCGCGCGAGCGGCAGGTTCAACAACAGATTCTGCGGTTTGAGCTTGAGCCGGTACTCGCGATCGATGGCCATCGCCAGGTAGACGGGCCGACCCGCAAGCGCAGGCCGCATTGCGGCCGGCGTCGGCGAAGCGCAGTTCGAAAAGGCACAGCAGCCGCTCCATGCGCTCGTCGCTGACCTCGGCGCGATTGTACAGGTCATTGAGCAGTGTGCTCGCCTCGGCGTCGAGCCCGACGTGCCAAACCCAATGTCCATCGTCGATCTCGCGCCTCGGCTGGATTGACACCTCGACGGCGAGAAAGTGCGCGATCCAGCGCTCGAGCACGCGGCACAGCGCATCGAGCGCCCGGCCGCCCCGGTTCAGGCTCACGGCAAAGTCATGGCGCTCATCGCGCTCCCAGTACGCGGCGGCGTTGTCCTCCGACAGCACGTCCAGGTCGATGGTTCGAGTCGGCGTGCGGTTTTGCGCCAGCAACTCGCCCAGGCTGCCGAAACCGCCGCTCATCGCGTACAACTCGACAGTCTGCAGGTCGGCGGCCATCGGCGCCCGGCCGGGCGCCACGCTGACCCGCTGCGGGCGAAAGAGCATCTCCGCCGCGCGCACCTCAAACGGGTCGGCGCCCTCACCCAGGATGTGGCGCAGCACGATCTGCGTGAGCTGGTGCACGAACTGCGGCGGGGCATCGACGCCTTGGCCGGCAAACAACGCCGTATAGGCGGCTTCCAATGTCGGCGCGGCAAGCAAGCGCTGGCGAAAACGCAGCCAGATGCGGTAATTGTCGCGGACCTCCTCCTCGTTGATCGCGGCAATCTGGGCCGCGCGCACCTCGCTTCGGGGCCGGGCGAGAAGCTGCGCGTGCACGGCCATTTCCGCCGCGCACGACTCGGGGACGGGTGCGAGCTCGGGTACCAGCAGGTAGCTGCGCAAGAACTCGTCGCTGACCGCCAGCCGTCCTCCGGGCGCGGCCGCGAGCAGGCTATAGCCGCAGGACGGCCAGAAATCGGGCATCGCTTCTCCTCGGGCGGTGTCGCCGCTTTGCAACTCACCGGGCCGGGGATAGCATCCTCTTCTGCAGCCCCGGAGTACCTCGGTAGGGCCTCGCCGCGACGACGCGCCGTAGCAATGCCGATCGACTGCGCCGGCCGCGACAACGCATCCGGCGATCATACTAGCAGGCGCAATGCGTTGCAGCTCGGCCGCGTGGGTTGCGCGAAAGGATGGCGATGCCCGAACACATCATTACCGAGACTTGCGACCGCGTGCAGCGCATCGAGCTCCGCCGCCCGGAGAAAAGGAACGCCATCACCGTGGCAATGTACGAGGCGATGGCCGCCGCCCTGGTGCGCGCCGGAGACGACCCCGGCGTACGCGTGATCCTGATCCATGGACAGCCCGAGGTGTTCACCAGCGGCAACGACCTCGTCGACTTCCTCAACCTGCCGCCGGGCGGCGCGGATAGCCCGGTGGTCCGCTTCCTGACGCTGATCAGCCAGAGCAGCAAGCCGGTGGTCGCGGCGGTGACCGGCGCTGCCGTGGGGATCGGAACGACCATGTTGCTGCATTGCGATTACGTTGTTGCCGGCGAAAGCGCGCGGCTATCGGTCCCCTTCGTCAATCTCGGCCTGTGCCCCGAGGGCGGCTCAAGCCTGCTCTTGCCGCTCGGAGTCGGATACCTGCGGGCCGCGGAGCTGCTGCTGTTCGGCGAGGCGATCGATGCGGCGCAGGCGCGCGAATGGGGACTCGTCAATCGCGTCGTCGAGGACAAATTGGCGATCCCCGAGGCGCAGGCGCGAGCCCTCGCCCTGGCTGCCAAACCGCCGACGGCACTCCAAACGGCGAAGTCGCTGCTCAAGCGCCGGCTCGCGCCGCTGATCCTGAATACCATCCATGAGGAAGTCGCGAGTTTCAGCCAGCTCCTGGGCGGCCCTGAAGCGAAGGAAGCGCTCTCCGCCTTTGTGGCCAAGCGACCCCCGGATTTCTCGCGCTTTTGAAGCCGTCGGCGAAGCGCAAAGCCACCCATGATCGTCACCGAGTATCTGGCCGCAGACCTATTCCAGGGCAAGACCGTCTTCGTCACCGGCGGCGGCAGCGGCATCAATCTCGGCGTCGCGCGCAACTTCGCGGCGCTGGGCGCGCACGTTGCCATCTGCGGCCGAACCGAGGCGAAGCTCGACCTCGCCGCGGCCGAGCTCGCGACGCTCAATGCCGGCACCGGCGGCAAGGTGTTGGCGCTCGTCGCCGACGTGCGCGATCCTGCCGCACTCGCCGCGGCCTTTGCCCGGACGCAGAGTGAGCTCGGCCCGATCGACGTGCTCGTCGCCGGTGCCGCAGGCAACTTCCTTTGCCCGGCCGAGGCGCTTTCCCCGAACGGCTTCAAGACCGTCATCGATATCGATCTGCTGGGCGCCTTCCACGCGGCGCGCGAAGCGTTCGAGCAACTCAAGGCAACGCGCGGTTGCATCATCTTCATTTCCGCTGGCCAGGCCTTCGTGCCGCACGCCTACCAGGTGCACGTCGGCGCTGCCAAGGCCGGCATCGACAACATGATGAGGAATCTCGCGCTCGAATGGGGTAGGCACGGCATCCGCGCCAACAGCATCGTTCCCGGCCCGATCGAGGGCACAGAGGGCATGCGCCGCCTGTCGACGCCGGATAACGATGCCCGCAACAAGCAGGTTATTCCGCTGCGCAGGTACGGTCAGACCGACGACATCGGGCAGGCGGCGGTCTTTCTGGCATCGCCGCTGGCGGCCTATATCACGGGTGCCGTGCTCTGCGTCGACGGCGGCTCGAATCTGGTCGGCTCGGCTTTGTGGAACCAGGCCGTCGAGCAGATGGATGTGCGGCGCAAGTAGCACCTCGACGCGCCCGCGCAACGTTGCAGCCGCCATGGGACAGATCCTCTTGGTTCGCCATGCGCAGGCATCCTTTGGCAGCGCCGACTACGATCGGCTGTCCGACCTCGGCCGCGAGCAGGCGCGGCTCCTCGGGGCCTGGATTGCGCGCCGCGGCAGGCGCATCGACCTGGTGGTGAGCGGGAGCCTGAAACGCCATCGCGACACGGCGGAGGCGTGCTGCGCGGTCCTGCCCGCCGCGCTCAAGCCCCCTCTCGCCTCTCGCCCCGAGGCAGGTTTTGACGAATACGACGCCGACGAAATCGTGGCTCGGGAACGGCCGGATTTGGCCGACCCGGCGACCCTGCAGCGCTACCTGGCCGAGGGCGGCCGTCCCGGTCGCGCCTTTTACGACCTTTTCGGCGCCGCCATGAGACGCTGGATGCAGGGTGCCCACGATGCCGAATACCGCGAGTCATGGAAGTCCTTCGGCGACCGCTGCGTGGCGGCACTCAACCGGCTCGTCACCGAGGCCGGTCCGTCGCGCACCAGCATCGTGTTCACCTCGGGCGGGCCGATTGCGGCAATTTGCCAATATCTGCTCGAATTGCCGGACCACCGCGCCCTCGATCTCAATCTGTCGCTGGCCAACGGCGCGGTTACGGGACTGCTCTATCAACCCGGCAGGATCAGCGTCAGCTACCTCAACAACTTTGCGTTTCTCGAGCAGACTGGCAACGCGCGGCTGATCACTTATCGCTAATGCGCGAGGTCCGGAAGGCAGAGGAGCCGTGGCATGAATGAGCAATTCGTCGGTACCATGCCGATGCAGGACAAGCATCGATTCGATCCGGTGCGGCTCGAACCCTATCTGCGCGAGCGCATCGAAGGCTTCGTCGGGCCAGTCGCGGTCGAGCAGTTCAAGGGCGGCCAGTCCAACCCCACGTTTCGCCTTGCCGCGGGCGGCAAAAGCTATGTGCTGCGGCGCAAGCCTCCGGGCCGGCTGCTGCCGTCGGCGCACGCCGTCGATCGCGAGTACCGCGTGCTAACGGCGCTGCGCGACAGCGACGTGCCGGTGCCGCGAACCTATTGGCTGTGCGAGGACGAGACGGTCATCGGCACGGCGTTCTTCATCATGGATTGCGTCGCGGGAAGGGTCCTGTGGGACCCCTCGCTGCAGGACCTGGACCGAGCCGGGCGGCGGGCAGTGTATGCAGAAATGAATCGTGTGATCGCCGCACTGCACCGGGTCGATTACCGGGCGGTCGGCCTCGCCGATTTCGGCAGGCCCGGCAATTACCTCGGCCGCCAGATCGCCCGCTGGACCAAGCAATACCGCGCCTCGGAGACGGAGCGGATCGATGCGATGGATCGGCTCATTGCGTGGCTGCCGGAGAACATCCCCGCCGCCGACGAGACGGCGATCGTCCACGGCGACTATCGCCTCGATAACCTGATTTTCCATCCGACCGAGCCACGCATCGTCGCGGTCCTGGACTGGGAGCTTTCCACCCTCGGTCATCCGCTCGCCGATTTTGCCTATCACTGCATGAGCTGGCATGTGCCGCCGGGGCCATTTCGAGGCTTGGGCGGCCTCGATCTGGCCGCGCTCGGCATTCCGGACGAGCAGCGACTACATCGCCGCCTACAGTCGACACGCCCGGCGCGAGTCGATCGATCCAGACCACTGGGATTTCTATATCGCCTACAACATGTTCCGCGCCGCCGGCATCGCCCAGGGCATCATGGGCCGCGTCGTCGACGGAACCGCCGCGAGCCAGCACGCCATCGAGGTGGGGCGGTGGGCGCGTGTAATGTCCGAGCTTGGGTGGCGGCAGGTGGAGCGCATCATGGCGCGGCGCTAAGCGCTCGGGCGCCATCGCAGTAACCGGGAGAACCGCGTGGATTTCGAATATTCGGCCAAAACCAGGGACCTGCAGGCACGCCTGGGCGCGTTTATGGACGCGCACATCTACCCTAACGAGAAGCGGTTCCACGAGGAAGTCGCGAGCGGAGATCGCTGGCAGCCCGTCGCCTTGCTCGATACGCTAAAGAAGAAGGCCAGGGCAGAGAGGCTGTGGAACCTCTTTTTGCCCGACTCCGAGTACGGCGCCGGCCTCACCAACACGGAATACGCGCCACTTTGCGAGATCATGGGCCGCGTGGCGTGGGCGGCGGAGGTGTTCAATTGCTCGGCGCCGGACACCGGCAACATGGAAACGTTGGTGCGCTACGGCACGACCGAGCAGAAAAAGCGCTGGCTCGAACCCCTGCTCGACGGCAGCATCCGTTCCTGCTTTGCGATGACCGAGCCGGCAGTCGCATCCAGCGACGCGGCGAACATCGAAAGCTCGATCGCGCGCGACGGCGACGACTACGTCATCAACGGCCGCAAGTGGTGGTCTTCGGGAGCCGTCGATCCGCGCTGCAAGCTTTTCATCTTCATGGGCCAGACCGACCCGGGCAATGCCAACCGGCACAAGCGGCAGTCAATGATCCTCATTGCGCGCGATACGCCGGGCGTAACGGTGCTGCGTCACTTGCCGGTGTTCGGCTACGATGACGCGCCGCATGGACATGCCGAGGTCGCGTTCGAGAACGTGCGCGTGCCGGCCTCCAACCTGCTGCTAGGCGAGGGCCGGGGCTTCGAGATCGCCCAGGGAAGGCTCGGCCCGGGGCGTATCCACCACTGCATGCGCACCATCGGTCTGGCCGAGCGCGCACTGGAAGACATGTGCAGGCGTGCGCGATCCCGCGTCACGTTCGGCAAGCCGATCGCCGAGCGGACGGTCACACTGGAGCGCATCGCCGAGTCGCGCATTCTCATCGACCAGGCACGCCTGCTGGTGCTAAGCGCGGCGCACAAGATGGACACCGTGGGCAACAAGGCCGCCGCGAAACAGATCGCCATGATCAAGGTCGCGGCGCCGAACATGGCTTGCAGGGTTATCGATTGGGCGATCCAAGCCCATGGCGGCGCCGGACTATGCGACGATTTCACGCTCGCCTATCACTATGCTCACGTGCGCACATTGCGCCTGGCCGACGGGCCGGACGAGGTCCACCGCAATCAGATCGGCAAGATGGAACTGGCGCGCTATAAGTGACCGCCGGCGCGAGCGGAGACAACGCGCTATCCGCCGAGCAAGGCCTTTTTCAGATCGGCCTGCACCGGCTTGTCGCCGAGCCAGATTTTCGTCAACGCATGGTTGAATGCCGCGCCCGGAATCGTTCCCTTTACCTCGCCGTTCCAGCTCACCTTCGTCGCGCCGTCGACGAAGTCGAGCGTGACCACGTCCTTTTCCTTGACCTCCTTGAAGGCCTTCATGATGGCCAGGAGTTGATCGGCCTGCGGTTTGACCGCCGCCAGATCGGCCGCGGCGTTGGCCTCGGCCAGGCCGTCGTTCAAGGCCTCGGCGAGCTGGTCGGCGGAGAGCGTGCGCAGCAGGTTCAACTGGATGCGACGCGGGCCCTC
This sequence comes from uncultured beta proteobacterium, assembly GCA_963711235.1. Lineage (GTDB taxonomy): Bacteria > Pseudomonadota > Gammaproteobacteria > Burkholderiales > Casimicrobiaceae > PALSA-1003. The sequence continues at coordinate 240,021 of CAVQDI010000006.1, forward strand.
CGCCAGCACGCCCTGCAGATCGCCCGCCTTCTGCGGCAGATACAAGCTCGCGACATACACTTTGAAAATCACCCGGGTCCGGATGCCGGCGCCGTTGAGCACGAGCTCCTGCCCGCCCACCGTCGTCTTGTCCTCGAGCGCGACCCCGCCGACTTCGGCCGCCATCGCGGCGCCGGCCGTCAGTAGCGCCAGCCCGCCGACGGCGGTGAACCCAAGCCACGCTTTCATCCCAGTCCTCTTGCGCGCCGATCAGACGGATTCAAATATGCCGGCCGCGCCCATGCCGGTCCCTACGCACATCGTGACCATGCCGTATTTCTGCCGGCGCCGCTTCAGGCCGTGCACGATGGTCGCCGTTCGCACCGCGCCGGTCGCACCCAGAGGATGGCCGAGAGCGATCGCCCCGCCCAACGGATTCACCTTTGCCGGGTCGAGATCAAGCTCCTTGATGACGGCAAGGCTCTGCGCGGCGAAGGCCTCGTTCAATTCGATCCAGTCGATCTGGTCCTGGCGGATGCCCGTGCTGCGCAGAACCTTGGGAATCGCCGCCAGCGGGCCAACGCCCATGACCTCGGGCGCGACACCGCCGACCGCGAAGCCGACCCAGCGCGCGAGCGGCGTGAGGCCCAGTTCGCTCAGCACCCTTTCACTCACCACAACCGCCGCTCCGGCACCGTCCGACGTCTGCGAGCTGTTACCCGCGGTCACCGAGCCCTTCGCCGCGAACACGGGCTTGAGCTTGGCGAGGCCATCGCTGCTCGTGTCGCTGCGCGGGCCCTCGTCGCGATCGAAGCTGCGCGCGCGCGCGACGATCCTGCCCGAGGCGAGATCGGGCACGTTTTCGCGAATCGGATAGGGCGAGATCTCGGCGCTGAACTCGCCGCCCGCCTGCGCGGCGAGCGCCTTGCGGTGACTCGCCAGCGCGAAGGCGTCCTGCTCTTCGCGCGACACCTTCCAACCCGTGGCGACCCTTTCCGCGGTAAGCCCCATGCCGTAGGCAATGCCGATGTTCTCGTCCTTGGCGAACACCTCGGCGTTGAGTGCGAGTCGGCCGAGCATCGGGATCATGCTCATGCTCTCGGTGCCGGCGGCGATGACGATGTCGGCCTCGCCGGTGCGAATGCGGTCGGCGGCGATCGATACCGCGTTGAGCCCTGAGGAACAGAAGCGATTGATCGTCATCCCCGCCACGGTGTTCGGCAACCCGGCGAGCAGCAAACCGATGCGCGCCACGTTCATACCCTGTTCGTACTCGGGCATGGCGCAGCCGACGATCACGTCCTCGATCCGCTTCGGGTCGATTTGCGGCGCCTGCATCAAAACGCTCTTCAGCACATGGGCCAGCAGCGAGTCGGGCCGGGTATGCCTGAGTGCGCCCCGCGGGGCCTTGCCCACCGGCGTCCGGGTCGCGGCGACGATGTACGCTTCCTGCAACTGCTTGGCCATGCGCCCTCCGTACGGGATTAATTCCTCAGTGGCTTGCCGGTCTTGAGCGTATGTACGACACGCTCCTGCGTCTTCGGGTTCTTGAGCAACGTCATGAACTCGCGGCGCTCGAGGTCGAGCATCCACTTCTCGTCCACCAGGCTGCCCGGCTCCAGCTCGCCCCCGCACAGCACCCGGGCGATGGCCAGGGCTACTTCAAAGTCGTATGCCGAAATGAAGCCGCCATCGCGCATGTTGACCAGCATCATCTCCAGCGTCGCGATACCGGTCTTGCCCGCTACCGGGATGGCGGCGAGAGGCAGCGGCGGACGATAGGCGCTCTCCGACAAGGCGCGCACCTGCGCCTTGGCAACCCAAAGCAGCTCGTATGGATTGAAGATGACCACGTCGGCAGCGCGCAGGTAGCCGAGGTCCTTGGCCTCCAGTGCGCTTTTCGACACGGTGGCCAGCGCGACCTGCTGGAAGTAGGTGCGCAGGAAGGGGAACTGGTCGAGCTGGCTGCCGTTGGCGCCACGAACGGCCTCCTGCGCGGCCCGGGCGGCGAGCTCCTTGCATCCGCCGCCGGCGGGAAGAATGCCGACGCCCGCTTCGACCAGGCCGATATACGACTCCAGCGCGGCGACGGCGCGGTCGCAATGCATGATCAATTCGCAGGCGCCGCCCAGCGCCATCCCGCGCACGGCGGCGACAGTCGGTATCAGGCTGTAGCGCAGGCGCTGCGAGGTCTGCTGGAATTTGGCGACGACCGCTTCGACGCTATCCCATTGCGCGGCCTGCACCGTCGGGACCAGCGAGGCCAGGTCCGCCCCGAGCGAGAACGGTTCGCCGGTCTGCCAGATGACCAGGCCGCGCCAGTTGCGCTCCGCTTCGGCAATGGCGCTCTGCAGTCCATCGAGCACGGCGGCGCTGATCGTGTGCTGCTTGCTCTTGAACGAAACGATGGCGATGTCGTCGCCCGTGTGCCACATGCGCACCGCATCGGTCTCGAGAATGGTCGTCGTCCGAGGAGGCTCCTCGCCCACGATCGGGTCCGGAAAGTACTGCCGCGCGTAGACCGGCAGGCTCGAGCGTGGCTGAAACGTGTTGGCCGCAGGCGAATAGGCGCCCTGGCGCGTATGCACTCCGGCAGCAGCCGGTCCGGTGCTCACCCAGGGAGGGAGCGCGACGGCGGCGAGGGCCTTGCCGGCGGCGATGTCCTCGCCGACCCACGCTGCGACCTGCTCCCAGCCGGCTGCCTGCCAGGTTTCGAACGGTCCCAGCTTCCACCCGAAGCCCCAGCGGAGCGCGAGATCGACATCGCGCGCGTTGTCCGCGATCGTGGCCAGGTGATAGGCGCAGTAGTGAAACAGGTCCCGAAAGATCGCCCAGAGAAACTGCGCCTGCGGGTGCGAATGCGCGCGCAGCTTCGCGAACTGCTCGCCGGGGGACTTCAGGGCCAGGATGGCGGCCACCTCCGGTTCGATCTCCCCCTGCAATGGTCGATACGCTTGCGAAGCCGGATCGAAGACCTGGATTTCCTTGCCTACCTTCTGATAGAAGCCAGCTTTCGATTTCTGCCCGAGCGCGCCCTTGTCGATGAGCGCTTGCAGCCACACGGGAGGCTGGTAATACCGATGCCATGGATCGTCCGGCAGCGCCTCATGCATGGTTCGGATCACGTGCGCCATCGTGTCCAGACCGACCACGTCGCTGGTGCGATAGCTAGCGCTCCGCGCGCGCCCGATCGCGGGGCCGGTCAGCGCGTCGACGACGTCGAAGCCAAGGCCGAAGCGTTGCGTGTGCACCATCGTCGCCAGGAGCGAGAAGACCCCCACGCGGTTGGCGACGAAGTTCGGCGTGTCCTTGGCCCGCACGATGCCCTTGCCCAGTACCGTCACCAGGAAGGTCTCGAGCTGGTCGATGAGTTGCGCCGCGGTGGCCCGCTGCGCGATCAGTTCGACCAGGTGCATGTAGCGCGGCGGATTGAAAAAATGCACGCCGCAGAACCGGGGCCGCAACGTGGCCGGACAGGCTTCCGCCAGCGCGTCGATCGAAAGACCGGAGGTATTGGTGGCAAAGATCGCTTGCGCACCAATGTGCGGCGCCACCTTCTCGTAGAGCGATTGCTTCCAATCCATGCGCTCCGAAATCGCCTCGATCACCAGGTCGCACTCGCCAAGCAGGGACAGATGCTGGTCGTAGTTTGCCGGCGTGATGGCGGCCGAAACGGTCTTTCGCCGCCAGCGGCGAGGGCTCGAGCTTCCTCAGGTTCTCGATCGCCTTCTGCGCGATGCCGTTCGGGTCGCCTTCCTTGGCAGCAAGGTCGAAGAGCAGCGCCGGTACGCCGGCATTGGCAAGATGCGCGGCAATTTGCGCGCCCATAACACCGGCGCCAAGCACCGCGGCCTTGCGGACGAGGAAGCGCGACTGCGACATGGCGGATCGGAACGGAGCGGATTCCTGGAAAACGCCGCGCCGCAGTCTCTGCGGCGCGGCGAAGTGTGCGGATGTCAGCGCGAGGCGATCACTGGAACGTATACGTGGCCTGCAAGCCGACGACGTTGACGTTGTTCTTGTACGAACCGCTGATCAGGCCGTTGGCAGCGGTGCTGCCCTGGTTTTGATCGATGCTGGGGTTGCTCACGAAGATGTAGGTATACCCCAAGTCGAGCGCGAGCTGAGGCGTGGCGCGATACTGTGCGCCAATGGCGATCCAGGTTCGATTGTTATCCGGCAGCGTCGGGGTGCGCGTCGCGTCGCGCACGGGGGTCTGGTCGTAGGCGAGGCCCATGCGGAACTTCCACTGGTCGCTGTAGTGGTAGTTGGCGCCGATCGAGCCCCGCCAGGTATTGCGAAAATCCTCCGGCGTGGTCGAAAGCGTCGCTCCGGTGCTGCGTACGATCTGCAACTGCTGAATGCTGCTCCAGCCGGTCCACTGAACGTCGGCCATCAGGTCCCACTTGTCGTTGAGGGTGTGGAACACGGAGAGGTTAGCCGTGTCCGGCACCTTGAGCGCCAGCGTCACGTCGCCGCTTGACAGCACCTGGTTGACGCCGATCGCCAGCAACCCGGCAATCGGCGCCAACGGCGGGGGCAGGGCCGGCAACGCGGGGTTGTTGAAGTCGACCTGGCCGCTGATGGTGTACTTGATCGTCGACCGGTACTGCGCGCCGATGCGCGTGTCCTTGTCCGGCTCGATCAACACCCCGATGTTCCAGCCCCAGGCACTGTCGCTGCCATTGACCGCCGCCTGCGATTCGAGCCCAGCGGTTCCGGCCAAAATGGGCGGAATGACGCTCGGGGGAATCAACCCCGTCTCGGCGGCCTGCTGGGCCGCGGTGGCGAGCGCCCCGGAGTAGTTCACCGCGTTGGTGAGGGTGGCCTTGATTTGCTGCCAATTGACGCCGGCGCCCACGGTCACCATGTCGGTAACCTTCCATGACAGCGCCGGATTGATGTTGAGCGTTTTGACTTCCGACTTGATCGCCTGGAAGCGGCCGAGCCAGCTCGAGTCGTACTCGGTCTTCAACCCGAACGGCGCGCCTATGCCCAGGCCGAACGCGAATTGCTTGTTAATCGGCACGGCGAGATACAGACTGGGGACGACCGCGCAGGTACCGGCATTGCCCCCGTTGTCGCCGAGCGGCTGGAATGCCGCGGGCAGAGAGCCATTGTCGCTGAACTTCGCCGAGAGGCAGATCACGTCTCCGGCGACCACACCCTGGATGCCGGGAAGCCGCGACATCCCTGCCGGATTGGTATAGATCGTGCTCGCATCCTCTGCGACCGCGGCACCGCCAGCGAAGGCGTTACCCACGCCACTGCCGCTTTGCTCCTGCAAGGCGAAGTTGGAACCGAGCGCTTGGCCTGCCGCCAGCGATAGGACGGCGGCGCCCAAGGCAACCGCCAGGCGCGTACGACGGAATGCAGCGAATTTCATGGTGATCCCCTCCTGTCGCTCGACGGTTATCGCTTGGTCGAATTCTTTTGACTGACACTGCGCTTGCGACTGGGGGCAACTATACACCCGGCGCACGCGCGCCGCATCCGGCGCGGCCCGTCGCGCGACTACTCTTCCGGCAACGGACGCGGTCGCCGGTCCGGCCCGACGGCGACGTAGGTCAGGCTCGCTTCGGTGACCTTGACGCAGACCATCTCGCCCGGGTTGCGCTCCGCATAGACCTGGACATCCACGGTCACCGACGTGCGCCCGACGTGCGTGACTTCCGCATAAAAGCTTACCAAATCGCCGATCAGGACCGGTTGCTTGAACAGGAAGGAGTTTACCGCCACCGTCGTGACACGGCCGCGTGCCCGGCGTGCGGCGGGCACCGAGCCGGCGATATCAACCTGCGACATAACCCAGCCGCCGAAGATGTCGCCATTCTGGTTTGCGTCGGCCGGCATCGGGACCACGCGCAGGGTGGGGTTCTTGTCGGGAAGGATGGCATCGTGGCTCATGCTCAGGCAGCCTTTCTCCGCGCCTCGTCGCGCAGCTCGCGGCGCAGGATCTTACCGACGTTGGACTTGGGCAGCTCGGCGCGGAATTCCACATCGCGCGGGCACTTGTACCCGGTCAGCTGCTCCCGGCAATGCGCCAGCAGCGCTTCCGCGGTGAGACTGTCATCGCGTCTGACAACAAACAGCTTCACCGCTTCGCCCGACTTCGGGTCGGGCACTCCGATCGCCGCGCACTCGAGCACCCCCGGATGCATGACGACGACCGATTCGATCTCGTTCGGATAGACGTTGAACCCGGATACCAGAATCATGTCTTTCTTGCGATCGACGATGCGCACGAAGCCGCGGTCGTCCATGATTCCGATGTCGCCGGTCGCGAGCCAGCCATCGGCATCGAGCACCTTGGCCGTCTCGTCGGGTCGGTGCCAGTAGCCGGCCATCACCTGCGGCCCCTTGATGCAGATCTCGCCCGCCTCTCCCAGTGGCACATCATGGCCCGCGTCGTCGCGCAACACGAGATCGGTCGACGGGATCGGCAGCCCGATGGCGCCGTTGTACTCGGGAAGGTCAAGGGGGTTCATCGTCGCCGCGGGCGAGGTCTCGGTGAGGCCGTAGGCCTCGATCAGGGGCACCCCGGTCACCTGCTTCCAGCGCTCGGCAACCGCCTTCTGCACCGCCATGCCACCACCGAGCGTGAGCCGCAGCGAGGAGAAATCCAACCCGGCGAAGGCGGCGTTGTTCAACAGCGCGTTGAACAGTGTGTTGACGCCGGTGATCGCCGTGAAGCGGTGTCGGCCCATTTCCTTGACGAAGCCGGGGATGTCCCGTGGATTGGTGATCAGCACGTTTTCGGCGCCGAGCGTCATGAACACCAGGCAATTCGCCGACAGCGAGAAGATGTGGTAGAGCGGCAGCGGGGTAAGGATCACGTGGCGCTCGACGCCCAGCGACGGCTTCACCCAGGCACCGCCCTGCAGCAGGTTGGCGATGATATTCCGGTGCAGTAGCATCGCGCCCTTGGCGACGCCGGTCGTGCCCCCGGTATATTGCAGAAAGGCAATGTCGTCATGGGTGATCGGGACGCGCTCGAGCTTGCGCCGGCGCCCCTCGTCGAGCGCCTCGGAGAGCGGCATTGATCCGGGGAGGCTCCACGCCGGGATCATTCTCTTGACGTGGCGCAGGACGAAATCGACCAGCGACCCCTTCCAGCCGAGCATCTCCCCGATGCTCGTTACCACGACCTGTCGCACCGCAGTCCTGTGCACGACTTCCTGCGCGGTATGGGCGAAGTTCTCGACCACCACCAGCACCTCGGCGCCGCTGTCGCTCAGCTGGTGCTCGAGCTCGCGCGCCGTATACAGCGGGTTGGTGTTGACCACCGTGTAGCCGGCGCGCAGCACGCCGAAGAGGCATACCGGGTATTGCAGGATGTTGGGCAGCATCAGCGCCACGCGCGCGCCCCGCTTGAGACCTCGGCCCTGCAGGAAGGCGCCGAACGCGGCGGACGCAGAGTCGAGATCGGCGAAGGTGATCGACTTGCCCATGCAGGTGTATGCCGGGCGCGGACCAAACTGGGCGATGACGCGATCGAATACCTCGCGCAGCGACGCGTATTGGTTGATGTCGATCGTGGCGGGTACGCCTTTCGGGTACGACTTGAGCCAGATCCTGTCCACGCTCATCCCCTGCGATCCGCCGTTCTATTTTGGTCCGATGCTAGCAGAGGGCGCCGGGGCGCTCGAACTCGCCGCGTAGTGCAATGGCCCGCCACGGAAAGGCGCGAAGCCGGTGCCGAAGATCGCCCCGGCATCGACCAGATCCGCGTCGGCGACGATGCCGTCGGCGAGGGCAGCCTTTGCTTCGGTCACGTAGGGGCGTAGCAGCCGGTCGGCGAGACCCGGCGGCACCGCGCCGGGCGCGCCCTTGGCCGCCTTGCCGGTCGACCAGTCGTAGAAGCCGCGCTTGGTCTTCCGTCCCAGGTTGCCCGCCGCGATGAGCGCGGAAAGTTTCTTCGGCGGCTCGGCCTGCGGGTCAAGCATCTTGCCGACCGCAAGGCAAATATCGAGGCCCACGGTGTCGGCAAGTTCGATCGGTCCCACCGGCATGCCGAAAGCGAGCGCCGCTTCGTCGACCGTTTCCGGCGCCATGCCTTCGTCGACGCAGCGCATCGCCTCCATGAGATACGGCGCCAGGATGCGGTTGACGAGGAACCCGGGCGCGCTCTTGACCGGAAGCGGCAGCTTGTCGAGCTGCCGGACGAATGCCGCCGCACGCGGCAAGAGCTCGGGGTGCGTGCGAGCGCCGGCAACGACCTCGACCAACATCATCCTGGGCACCGGATTGAAGAAATGCAACCCAATCAAGCGACCCGGATCCTTAAGCGGTGCGCCGATCTGCTCCAGCGGAATGCTCGAGGTGTTGGTGGCGAGCAGCGCGCTGGGCTTCGCCTTCGCCTCCAGCGCCTTGAACAATGCCTGCTTGGCGTCAAGGTTCTCGAAGATCGCTTCGATGATCACGTCGGCGCGTGCCACGCCATCACCGGCGACGTCGGGAACGAGCCTATCGAACGCGTCGCGCATGCGGCGGGGATCCCTGAGACGCTCGGCGAAGAGCTTGCCGGCACGCTCGATCGCGGGCTTGAGCCGCTCGGCGGACTGATCCTGCAGCGTCACGGTGAGACCGCGCAGCGCGCACCACGCCGCGATGTCGCCACCCATCGTGCCCGCGCCGACGATGTGCACATGCCGTGCCTCGAACGGGTCGTCGCGGCCGAATGCCTTCAGGCGCTCCTGCAGCCGGAACACCCGAATCAGGTTCATCGCCGTCGGCGTCTGGATCAGGTGCGCGATCGAGGCCGGATCCGAGGCGGGTGCCGCAAGCGCGTCGCCGTCGTATTTGACCCAGATGTCGAGAATCGCGTACGGAGCCGGGTAATGCTCGCGCCGCGCGCGGGCGGCGACCTGCTTCCTCGCCTGCGCGGCGATCAACGGCCGCAGCAGCGGACTCAACGTCAACGCCAGCGGGAATGGCAGCCGCCGCGGCGATGGCGCGGCGGCAAGCACTCCGCGCGCGGTGTTCATCATGATGCGCGGCGGCACGCATTCGTCGGCGATGCCAAGCTTCTTTGCCCGACGCGCGTCGATCGTGCGCCCGGTCAACAACAGGTCGAGCGCCGCGGGCGCGCCGGCGAGCCGCGGCAATCGGCGAATGCCGCCCCAGCCGGGCACGATGCCCAGCATGACCTCCGGCAGTCCGAGGCGGGTTGCGGGTTCGTCGACGACGACCCGGTAGCGGCAGGCGAGGGCGAGCTCGAGCCCCCCGCCGAGACAGAATCCCCGGACCAGCGCCAGCGTCGGGTACGGCACCGCGGCAAGCTGGTTGAAGAGGTCCCAGCCGCGCTTGACGATCGCGATGGCGTCGTCGACCGCCTTGACGCGCTCGAAATCGTCGATGTCGGCGCCGGCGACAAAGCCGTTGTCCTTCCCGGAGCGGATCACCAGGCCCTTGGGTGGCGCGGTCGCCAGCTGCGCGAGGATGGCGGAGAGTTCCGTGAGCACCTCCGCTGAAAGCGTATTGGTCGAGGCCCCCGCCCGGTCGAAGATGAGCCAGGCAATGCCATCGAGGTCGTGCTCAAGCCGCCAGTTGCGCGCGGTCGTGCTTATCGTCGATGCCATGATGGCGTCACGCTCTCTCAACCAGCATGGCACCGCCGAGCCCGCCGCCGATGCAGATTGCCGCGAGCCCGCGTTTGCCCTTGTCGCGCTTGAGCACGTTGAGCAGGTGCAGGACGATGCGCGCGCCGGAGGCGCCGACCGGGTGCCCCAGCGCGATCGCTCCGCCGTCGACGTTGAGCTTGGCTTGGTCGACTTCGCCAAAGGCGTGCTCCAGACCCAGCTCGGACACGCAATACGCGTCATCGGCCCAGGCATCGAGGCACGCGATCACCTGCGCAGCGAACGCTTCGTTGATCTCCCAGGCGTCGATGTCGCCGCGCTGCAGTCCCTGGCGCTTGAGCAGCGGCGTCGCCGCATGGATCGGCCCCAATCCCATCTGCGCGGGATCGAGCCCGGCCCATTCGCTGTCGACGATCGTGCCCAGAACCGGCAGCTGGTACCTCGCCACGGCGGTCTCCGATGCGAGCACCAGCCAGGCTGCGCCATCGGTAATCTGCGAGCTGTTGCCGGCGGTAACCGTACCGTATCGACGATCGAAGAACGGCTTGAGCTTGGCGAGATTTTCCGGGGTCGAATCCTCCCGCACCCCGTCGTCCTTGTCGTAGAGATTGCCATCGTGGTCGAACAGCGGCTCGATCTCGGCGGCGAAATGGCCCGCCTTCTGCGCCGCGAGGACGCGCTGGTGGCTGCGCGCCGCGAACTCGTCCATTTCGCGGCGGGTGATGCCGAAACGAAACGCCAGGTTTTCCGCCGTCTGGCCCATGAGCAGTCCGACCATCGGGTCGGTGAGTCCCTTTCATGATGCCGATGACCGGGGTGAGCGCCGCGGCCGGATTGAGCTGTAGCAATGCCCGCGCCTTCTCGCCCAAGCCCTTCGCGGAGCTGAACCGGGCGAACCAGAGAACCATCTTGTCGGAGTAGAGCAGGGGCGCCCGGGAGAGCGCGTCGACGCCGCCGGCGAGCACCAGGTGCGAGCGCCCACCGCGGATGTTGGCAATCGCCGAGTCCAACGCCTGCATGCCCGATGCGCAGTTGCGCATCACCGTCCACCCCGGCACCTTCTGCCCGCAGCCCATGCGCAGGGCGACCACGCGACCGATGTTGACCTCGTCGGGGGAAGGACTGGCGCAGCCAAGGATGACTTCGTCGAGTTCGTCGGCCGCGAAGCGCTGGCGCATGAGCAGCGCGCGCCCGGCCTGGGTGGCGAGGTCGGAGGCCGCGAACGGACCGGGACGATTGCGCGCCTTGAGGAACGGGGTTCGTGCACCATCGACAACGTAGATGGGTTGCGTCATGGCCACCTCTCGATGCCAGGGAAGGACGGCTGCGTGACGGCGGTCTGCCTTATGCGGCTGCCTTGCGCTCGACCGCGTCGGGCGGGCCGGCGTCACGGCGGGCGGCCGCATTTCGGACAGGCCCAGGTCCGGCGCGAAGTCGTCGACCCGGATCACCTCCTCGACCAATCGCTTCGCGCGTCGCACCACGGCCAGCTCGTCGGCGGTTATGACGCTCGCCGCCAACGCCGCGGCCGGACCGTCCTCGCCGCCCTTGATCCCGAGACGCGCCGGCCTTCTGCGCCTCGCGGATGCGCGCCTCGATCGGCTCCGCAGCCAGCGTGGCCTCGAGCGCCGACTCGAGCGCGCGGACGACGTCTTGCTCTGCCTGCGGCAGATACATGCCCGCGGTCAGCCGGTCGCGCGTCGCGGAAGGTTCGATCAGCAGCCTCGCGACGTCGTGGCCAAGCTGGTCCGAGGGAATGACGTACGGCCGGCCGAGCGGAAAGACCGTCCGCCGCATGACCGTCGCGATGAACCGATTCGGGAAATTCGAAATCACCCCTTCGAGCGCAGTTTGCGTCTTGAACATCGCGTCCCAGATCGCCCAGTGCATGAGCGGCGCGTCGGCCGGCTGCCGGCCGTCATCCTCGAAGCGCTTGAGCGTCGTCGAACAGAGAAACAGATACGACAACACGTCACCCAGACGCGCCGAGAGCTTCTCCTTCCGCTTGAGCGCCCCGCCGAGTACCCCCATCGACACGTCAGCGAGGAACGCCAGCGCGGCCGAGAAGCGGGTCAATTGCTGGTAGTAGTGGCGCGTTTCCGGTGCCACATCGGGCACCGGCACCAGACGTGAACCGATGATGCCCATCACGAACGTCCGCGCGAAATTCGACAGCACGAAACCGATATGACCAAACAGCGCCTGATCGAAGGCGATCGACGCCGCATGGCGGTCCTGCTCGCGCGTCGCGGCCATTTCCTTGAGCACGTACGGGTGACAGCGAATGGCGCCCTGGCCGAAAATGATAAGGCTGCGGGTGAGGATGTTGGCGCCCTCCACGGTAATCGACACCGGGATCTGCATGTAGGCGGCACCGAGGAAATTCGACGGTCCCATGCAGATGCCCTTGCCGCCGGCGATGTCCATCGCGTCGACCGCGATCTGCCGGCCCCGCTCCGTAAGATGGTATTTGCTTATCGCCGAGAGCACGGCGGGCTTCTCGCCCAGATCGACCATGCCGGCAGTCAGCATGCGCGTCGCGTCCATCGAGTACAGATACCCTCCCATCCGCGCCAGCGGTTCCTCGACGCCCTCGAACTTGCCGATCGGCGTCTTGAACTGGCTGCGCACGCGCGCATACGCGCCGGTGGCGCGAACGACCATCTTGGCCATGCCGGTGTTGAGGGACGGCAGCGAGATCGCGCGCCCTGCGGCGAGGCATTCCATCAGCATCCGCCAGCCCTTGCCGAGCATCGGCCTGCCGCCGATGACCCAGTCGAGCGGAATGAAAACATCCTTGCCCCAGTTCGGGCCGTTCTGGAACACCGCGGACAGCGGCATGTGGCGGCGGCCGATATGGACGCCGGGATGGTCGGTCGGTATCAGCGCGCAGGTAATGCCCAGATCTTCCTGGTCTCCCAGCAGATGCTCGGGATCGAACGCGCGGAAGGCGAGCCCGAGCAGCGTCGCCACCGGCCCCAGCGTGATGTAGCGTTTCTCCCAGGTCAGCCTCAAGCCAAGCACCTGCTTGCCCTGGTACTCGCCCATGCAGACGATGCCGGCATCGGGAATCGCCGCTGCGTCGGAGCCCGCATGCGGATTGGTGAGCGCGAAGCAGGGAATCTCCAGACCCTTCGCAAGGCGCGGCAGGTAGTAGCGCTTCTGCTCGTCGGTGCCGTACTGCAGCAGCAACTCGCCGGGCCCCAGCGAATTGGGCACCATCACGGTGACGACCAGCGCGCTGCAGCGTGACGCGAGTTTGGCCACGACCTGCGAGTGCGCAAAGGCGGAGAATCCGAGCCCCCCGTATTGCTTGGGGATGATCATGCCGAGGAAGCCCTTGTCCTTGATGTACTGCCAGACCGGTGGCGGCAGATCGCGGTAGACATGCGTGGTCTCCCAGTCGGTGACCATGGCGCATACTTCCTCGCATTCGTGATCGAGAAAGGACTGCTCCTCGGCGCTAAGCTGCGGCCGCGGCAGCGCCAGCAGCTTCTTCCAATCGGGCCGGCCGGAGAACAGCTCGCCATCCCAGCCCACGGTGCCGGCCTCGATCGCTTCTCGCTCGGTCGCCGTCATCGGCGGCAGGATCTTGCGAAACAACGCCAGCACGCCGTCGCTGATCAGGCTGCGTCGCAGCGGCGCAAAGTTGAGCGGGATCGCGAGCACTACGAGCCCGACCGCGAGCACGATCAGCAGCAGCGGCGGCAGCAGTTGCGCAAGCCAGGCGATGGCCAGGGCGGCCGCGACTGCCCCTGTCCACAGCCAGCCCGCGGCGTTGATATAGGCGAGGGCGAAGAAGCCGACGATGACCACCGCGATCCAGATGAGCGTCAACATAAGCACTCCTACCGGGTGAGGAACTCGCGGGCGGTTTCGCCATCGAGCTCGGAAAGATCGGGCAGCGGGGCCTTGAGACCCGCGATCAGGAACGGCGCCAGCCGCCGCAGCAGCATTTCGTCGTTCCCCGCTTCGCCGCGCAGCGCTGCAATCAGCTTGAGCGCATCGGTCCCCGCGAGCGTGAACGAAAGCGCGCCCATGACGAAATGCAGCCGCCAGGCAAGCTCCTTGCGCGGCAGGTGCGGCAGGGCCCGCCCGAAGGCAGCCTTGAACCGCGCGATCATCACCGCGTACTGCCCCGACAGGAAATGGCGAATGAACGGCGCCGGGTCGGCATAGGCGCGCCCCAGCAGGCGCAGAAAATTCTTGCCGCCCGCGCTCGCGATCGCGCGCGAGCTTCAACGCCGGGATGAACATCGCGGCGAGGATCTTCTCGCAGGACAGCGGTTTGGGCGCCGACGCATGCTCGAACAGGGTCAGGAGCGCGACGCGATCCTGGTTCATCGGATCGAGGCGGCGCGTGAGCACAGCCTCGAACAGATCCTCCTTGCTGCCGAAGTGATAGTTGACCGCGGCGAGATTGACGCGCGCCGTCGCCGTGATCTGGCGCAGCGATGTCGCCTCGAAGCCGTGCTCCATGAACAGCTCTTCGGCGGCGTCGAGGATCCTGGCCTTGGTCGCCGAATTTTTCGGCGCATCAAATGGAATGACTCTTCCCCCCATTGCCGATCTCCCAGTGCAGGCGCTCCCGCGTCCAGCGCGAGAGTCATTTAAACGTTTGTTTGAATTTTGGTCATGTTACGGCGGGCGATGCGCGCTGTCAATCCGACTGCTCTCGTCGCTCGCCGCGTCATGCTGCGTAAGGCGCGCTGCCGGTTTCGCCCGCGGCCTCCGCGCCATACACGGCATCGATCGCGTCCTTGAACTTGGCGAGTACCAGCGGGCGCTTGAGCTTGAGAGTCGGGGTCAGCAGTCCATTGTCGACGCTCCACGCTTCCGGCGTCGCGATAACGCGGCGGATGCGCACCCAGCGCGGGAAGGCCTTCAACTGCTCGTTGGCGCGCGCGATCAACGTTTTCTCATCGTGCTCCTTCGTCACCGCGAGCAGCGTAAGGAATGGCCGTCCTTCGCCAACGAGCATCACCTGCTCGAACGCCGGGTCGTGCAACAGCGCAAATTCGGCGTCCTGCGGCGACAGCTTTTCGCCGTTCGACATCACCAGGATGTCCTTGACGCGGCCGCGGATGTAGATCTTGCCTCCGCGGATCTCGGCCACGTCGCCGGTGTGGAGCCAGCCGTCCGCATCGATCGCCGCTTGGGTCGCCGCGTCGTTGCGCCAGTAACCCAGCATGACATTGCCTCCGCGTGCCAGCAACTCTCCTCCCGCGCCGAGCTTGACCTCGACCCCGGGCAGCGGTGGCCCCACCGATTCCGGGTCGTCATCATCCTCGCGGTTGACCGAGATCACCGGCGCGGCCTCGGTCATGCCGTAGCCTTGCAGCATGGTCAGCCCCAGGCCGATAAACGTGTGCGCGATCTGCGGGTCGAGGGCGGCTCCGCCGACGATGGCGAGCCGCATCCGGCCGCCGAGACGGGCGAGCACCGGCTTGGCGACCAAGGCGCGCAGGAGCGGCGTTGCCTGGCGGTCGAGCCATCCGCCCTGGCCACTTTCGACGCGCCAGCCACGCGCGACACATTGCTTGAACAGCCACCGCTTCAACGGCGACGCGGCGAGCGCCTGATCGAGGCGGGCGTAGAACCGTTCGAAGATGCGCGGCACTCCGAATATGACGTCGGGGGCCTGCGCGGCCAGGTCTTCGGCGAGATCCGCCACGCTGCGCGCATAGACGACCCGGGCGCCGATCGAGAGCGGCAAATAATAACCGCCGGTGCGCTCGAACATGTGCGACAGCGGCAGAATGGACAAAAACAGGTCGGTCGGCCGTGCCATGCCCGTCTGCTGGCATGCCGTCACATTGGCGATGATGTTGCCGTGCGACAGCATCACGCCCTTCGGCCGGCCCTGCGTGCCCGAGGTGTAGCAGATGGTCGCCAGTGTCGCCTCCGGCAGCGACCGGAATTGCGGTTCGTCCGCCGCGGCAGGCAGGAGGGAAGCGACCGTTGCCGTCGCATCGCCCGCATCGGCGTGCAGCACGTAGATGGGCGGCAGCCCGCTGCCGATGGCCTTGAGTGCGTTGGCCATCTTCGTGCCTTCGACGACCAGCAGGTGCGCCTCCGCATTCGTTACGCACCACGCGATGTTGTCGGGGTTGTCGTCGACATACAGCGGAACGACGACGAGCCCCAACCCGAGCACGGCCAGATCGAGTGCGACCCATTCGACTCCGTTGCGCAGGCAAATCGCAACGCGGTCACCGGGGGAGAGGCGAAGCGCTTGGAGCGCCGCCTGCCAACGCCCGATGCGTGCCGCGACGGCGGCGGCGGTGACGTCGCGCCACTCTCCGCCGTCGAAATGGCGATAGAGCAGCTTGTCGCGCACAGTCAGCTGCCGCTGGAAATACTCACCAATGTTGGCCACGGTACCCTCCTGCCGCGACACGCTACCGCCCTGATTCTGCCGCCTTTGGCGGGGCGGGTCCATGGCTTTGCCCCGAGCGCGTCCGAGCCGCCGCCGGGTTGGCTATACTGGCGGCCGATTCCGTGGGGGCCGACGATGCCGACGATTTCGATCAAGCGCCGTCACACGCTCGGCCACGCCAAGGCGAAGGCCGCCGCCGACACGATTGCGCGCGACTTGAACCAGCGCTTCGATCTTGCCTACGAATGGGACCGCGATGACGTGTCCTTCGTGCGGCCGGGCCTGTCCGGCAGCATGCACGTGGGCGAGAGCGACGTGCGCCTTGAGGTGAAACTTTCGTTGTTGCTCACGCCGCTCAAGGGCCCGATCGAGCGCGAGATCGAGAAGGAATTGGACGCGCTCTTTGGCAAGTCATAGCGCTCGGGGTTCGCCAAACGGCGTGCGCGCGAAAACTGCGCTCGCAAAGTGTTCGCCCAGGTTCAGACAGCGCAGGAAATACTCGGCCGTCCGTCGCGGGCGCCCAGCCCGGCGCGCGACTTAGGTCTCGCCGACCTTTTCCACCAGCTTGACGACTAGCTCCATTACCTGCCTGTCGCTGACCAAGGCATTGTGCCCAACGCCGATGAGCGCGATGTTCTCGGCGCATCCGAGCGTCGCGTTCGCCTGCGGTGCAACCATGCTGTCGTGCCGTGACCAGATAGATATGATCGGCGCCGCCGGCGTCGCTTCATCGCGGTTGAGGTCCACCAGCCACGGATTGCCGGGTTGCATCTGCGCCAGGCACGTTCCGGGAAAGCTGTAGGCAAGCATGCTGCCGTGGTGGGGTGTGCCGATCGTGACCAGCAAGGCGACCCGCTCACCCCCGAAGCGCCGCAAATACGCGCGCGCCACCAGACCGCCCATGCTCTGTGCGACAAGCACCACGCGCCGGGCGCCGGTCGCGGTGCGGATTTCCTCGATCCGGGCGGCGAGCTGCTCGGCGAAGCTCCGGATATCGGCCAGGGGCGGCCCATAGTTCAGGGTGTACACCGGCGCAACGCCGTGCCGCCGAAGGAAGCGCCGCAGCCTGAGCCACACGCCGTCGTTTACCAGGACCCCGTGTACCAGGATCACGGGCCGTGCGGCCGGTGCGGGCTCCGGATCGCGGATAAGCACCCGGTGCAACACCATCAACGGCCACGACGACGCGACCGCCCAGACCTCGGTCAGGAACAGACGCAGCATGGCAGCGAAATCCAGGCGGCTTTCCGCCGGCCGCGGCGTGCGCCAGA
The DNA here is from genome assembly GCA_963711235.1 of uncultured beta proteobacterium. Classification (GTDB taxonomy): domain Bacteria; phylum Pseudomonadota; class Gammaproteobacteria; order Burkholderiales; family Casimicrobiaceae; genus PALSA-1003. Next base: position 257,231 of record CAVQDI010000006.1, read on the forward strand.
TCCACGCCAGCGTGAACCAAATGGGAACCAGTGCCAGCGCCGGCGCGAAGTAGGCAAGCGGTGCGCCGGCGACAAGCCACCATGCGGCCGCTCCGTGAGCGATGGCGTGCGCTGCCCAAGAGACATACCCGGCGGTGCCGGCGACGAGTGCAATAAGAAGCAGCAGGGCGGTCATGGCACGGCGCGGGCGGGCGAAGTGTAGCGCGAGTTCGACGCGCGTCCCCGCCGGCGCCGGCCTACGCCGAGCACTCGTTCAGGCCGCCGCGAGCGTCTTGCGAAAGCGGTTGAGCTCCTGCACCGTCTCCAGCGGTTGGCCGAACAGCGACGACAGATTCTTGAGGATCATGCTCGAGACGCGACGCTCCCACTCTCGGTCGAAACGGATCTGCTGATCGAGCCACCGCTCCAGCCACGCCGGATCGGGCAGGCGGCTCTGTATCGTGTCGTTGGGAAAGAGTTTCTTGTTCACGTGCAGGTTCGTCGGATGCAGCGGCTTGCCGGCGCGGTTGGGGCTGGCCATCAGCACGCCGATTTTCGCGAACGCCCGTCGCGCTTCCACGCCGGAGCGCTCGAGCGCGCGACGCATGAAACGCAAGTACGCGCCACCGTGTCGCGCCTCGTCCTGGGAGATCAGCCGGTAGATGTGCCGGATCACCGGCTCGGTGTGCCACGTGGCGGCACGACGATACCAGTGGTTGAGCCGGATTTCGCCGCAGAAATGCAGCATCAGCGTTTCCAGCGCCGGCGCCGGATCGAACTCGAAGCGTACCGCGTGCAACTCATCTTCGGTCGGCATCAGGTCGGGACGGAATCGCTGCAGGTACTCCTGAAGCACCAGCGAATGCTTCTGCTCCTCGTAGAACCATATGGACATGAACGCCGAGAAGTCGCTGTCGCCGTGGTTGTCACGCAGAAACATCTCGGTCGCGGGAAGTGCCGCCCACTCCGTGATGGCGTTCATCTTGATGGTACGCGCTTGCTCGTCCGACAGACGCGCCGCGTCAAAGCGATCCCAGGGTACGTCGTCCTGGAGACTCCAGCGCATTTGCTCAAAAGCCTTGAACAACTCGTGGTAGAGCATGGTGGGTTCCTGCTGCGGAGCCGGTAGCACCAACGCAGTGCTTGCCGCGCTTTCTTATACGTCGCAGCGGCGGCTGCGGACGCAGGGCAGACCACCTAGCGTAACACCGGCGGGCGCGATGGTACCACCCGGTTCGAGAAGCGCAATCGATCCACCGCAGCGCGGCACACCGGCTAGCGAGAACTGCTTGGCCCGATCTCGGCACGCCAGTTCTTGACCGCGACGAGCGTATCGCCGATGTCGGCGAAAAGCTGCACCCCCGGCAGGCTCTTGCGCAGCCGGCGCGTGATTTCCCCGCCCGCCCAGAGCGCCACCGCAGGAGGCAGCTGCCGGCGCAGTGACGCCAGGGCCTCGCCGATCTGCCGCAGGGGATAGGCCATCGAGAACGACAACGCAACAACATGCGCCTTGTGCGCCAGCGCGGCGCGACGAATATCCTCGAAAGGTGTCTGCGTACCGAGCGAAATGCACTGCGCCCCTTCGGGCGAAACGAGCGCGTCGACCATCAGCAGACCGATGCCGTGCTGCTCGCCGGGCACCGTCGTGAGCAGCACTCGCGGCAAGCCGCTTTGCCGGGGCAAGGCGTAGAGCGCGCCGCGCAGCGCGACCTGCAGCTGCTCGGTATACAGGTGTTCCTCAAAAACCTGCAGCTCGCCGCGCATCCAGGCCTCGCCGACCGCGCGATTGAGCGGGGCGACGGTCTCGATAACGAAGCGCTGGACGCCGTGGCGCAGCAGGACGCTCGCAAGCGTCGCGTGCAAGCCTGCGCCGTCGTGCGCCCTGAGCAGGGCCAGCACGTCGCGCTCGATCGCCGGGGCAAGCGCCTCGCGTCGCGGATGGACCCGTTTTTCCGCCAGCGCGTTGAGTTCATCCAGCGACTGCCGGATGAGCTTCCCCGGCCGCAAGCCGGTGTCCATCAGACGCTTGATCGCACGCAGCTTCGCGACCTCGTCCGGGGCATATTGCCGTTCAGCGTTATTGTCGCGCTGAGGGTCGGGGAAACCGTAACGCCGCTCCCACATGCGCAGCACGTCCTTCGACAGCCCGGTCTCACGCTCGACCGCGCTGATGTTAAGCGAGGAGGTCAGGGTTTCCACTTCCGCTTCGTCCTGGACAAGAAGACCATATCATGGCGCGACTGTCTCTGGAAGTGCGGCTGAGCAAGGAATGTCCATGGACAAATATGTTTGATATACTGCCCATTCCGTCGTCGAACCGAATGCCGCCGATGCGCCGCCATACCACGCCCTCCCTCGTCTTCGCCCTGCTCGCGGCGGCCCTGGTTTCTGCCGGGCCCGCCTTGGCGCAGGGCCCCGACATTGAAGCCGGCCCGTGCCCGCCGCTGCTCGATCACCAATTCAACCGCCTGCAGACGGGCAAGCCCGAGACGCTGTGTCAGTATCGCGGCAAGGTGCTGCTCATCGTCAATACCGCCAGTTACTGTGGCTACACGCACCAATACGAGGGGCTCGAGGCGCTATACCGCAAGTACAAGGATCGCGGCCTCGTGGTGGTGGGCTTTCCGTCGAACGATTTCGGTGGCCAGGAACCGGGGAGCAATCACGAGATAGCGGAGTTCTGCCGTCTGACTTACGGCGTGCAGTTTCCCATGTTCGAAAAATCCAGCGTCACCCGCTTGCAGACGAATCCTCTTTATGCCGAACTGGTGGCCCGCACCGGCGACCCGCCCAAATGGAATTTCCACAAGTACCTAATCGACCGCAACGGCAACCCGGCCGGGACCTTCGCCAGCAAGGTCGAGCCCGACGACCGCGAGTTCGTCGCGCAGCTCGAAAAGCTGCTTGCCGATAAGCCTTCGCCAGCAAAGGGTTGACGGTGAACGCCCCCGAGTATCTGCCGCTGCCTGACACGCAATCGCTGCCCGATACGCGCGAGCTGCCGATCGAGCGCGTGGGGGTGAAAGGATTGCGCTATCCGGTCGCGATGCGTACGGCTGCAGGCGACGTGCAGAACACCATCGCCGAGTTCGCCATGTACGTCGGGCTTGCCCATGACGTCAAAGGCGCGCACATGTCGCGCTTCGTCGAGATCCTCGAAGAGCAACGCGCGCCGCTCGATCTTGACGGATTGCGCGCCATGCATCGTCGCATGTTGGACCGGCTGGGGGCCGCCACCGGCCGCAGCGAGATGCGCTTTCCCTACTTCATGCGCAAGGCTGCCCCGGTTTCGGGGGTCGAAAGCCTGCTCGACTACGACGCGAGTCTCGTGGCGGAGACGGGCAGCGACGGGGCAACCCGCCTCTGCATGGAGCTGATGGCGCCGGTCACCAGCCTGTGCCCCTGTTCGAAGAAGATCTCCGACTACGGCGCGCACAATCAGCGCTCGCATATTACCGTCCGGGTCGAGGTCACCGTGGGCGAGCTGGGCCTCGAAGAGCTTGCGCGGATCGCCGAGGAGGCAGCGTCCTGCGAGCTCTTCGGCCTGCTCAAGCGCGCCGACGAAAAGTTCGTAACCGAACGCGCCTATGACAATCCCAAGTTCGTCGAAGACCTGGTGCGCGACATCGCCCTCAGGCTCAAGCGCGATCCGCGGATCGGACGCTTCCGGGTTGCATCCGAGAATTTTGAATCCATCCACAATCATTCTGCGTATGCAGAGATCGCGGGCGTAGGCGCGGGGCTCATCGACTGACCCGCCACCGGGTACTGTGCGCGGGGGGCCGGCTCCCGCCGCCCGCGCCGATCCTTTCAGGGAGGGAGCTTGCGCGTCGCGATCATCGGTGCCGGCATCGCCGGTCTGGGCTGTGCCTGGCTGCTTACGCGCCAAGGCAGGCACGTCACACTGTTCGAGGCCAACGACTACCTCGGTGGCCATACCCATACGATCGACGTGACCCTTGACGGCACGACCGCGCCCGTCGACACCGGCTTCCTCGTCTACAACGACCGCACGTACCCAAAGCTCGTCGCACTTTTCGACGAACTGGAAGTCGCATCGACGCCGAGCACGATGACTTTCTCGGTGCGCAACGATGCCGCCGGCATCGAGTGGTCCGGCACGGATTTTACTTCGCTCTTCGCGCAGCCGTCGAACGCGCTGCGGCCTGCGTTCTGGCGCATGTTGATCGACATCCTGCGCTTCAACCGCGAGACGACGGAGATGCAGCGCGAAGGGCGCGTCGAGGCGGTGACGCTGGGAGAGTTCCTTGACGACAGGGGCTACTCCTTGCCCTTTCGCGAGTGGTATCTGCTGCCGATGGTCGCCGCGATCTGGTCCTCCTCCACACGCGAAATCCTGGCCTTCCCGCTGCCAACGCTGGTGCGCTTCTGCCACCTCCATGGCCTGCTGCGGATCTTCGACCGACCACAGTGGCGGTCGGTGGCCGGCGGTGGGCGCAACTATGTCGACCGGATCGCGGCCCGACTAAGCGACGTGCGGCGCGCGACGCCGATACGCCGGATCCGCCGCTGTGGCAACCACGTTGAGGTCGACACGCCCGTCTCGACGGCGGAGCGTTTCGATGAGGTCGTCATGGCCTGCCACAGCGATCAGGCCCTCGCCCTGCTCTCCGACGCCTCGCGCGAAGAAGCGTCGCTGTTGGGCAGCGTTCGCTTTCAGACCAACCGCGTTGCGCTGCATACCGATACCCGGCTGATGCCGAAGTGCCGACGCGCATGGTCGGCGTGGAATCATCTCGCCGTCGACGATGCGGCCGGGGAGCGGCCCGTGGCCGTGAGCTACTGGCTCAATGAGCTGCAACGGCTCCCGTTCAAGACGCCTTTGCTGTGCACGCTCAATCCACCGTTCCCACCACGTGCCGAGACGCTTATCGCCGAATTCGAGTACTCGCATCCGCTCGTCAAATCCGCTGCCGTCACGGCGCAACAGAAATTTGCGCATCTACAGGGCCAGCGGCACACCTGGTACGCCGGAGCCTGGCTCGGTTACGGCTTCCACGAAGACGGCCTCGCCTCGGCACACGTCGTCGCGCAGGGCATCGCCGCGCGCTCCGAGATCGCCGCCGCTGAGCTGGCTGCGGCGTGAATCCTGGTTAACTCGTGATGCAAATCGCGACTCCCTCATTGATTCACGGCGAGGTCATGCATCGCCGCCATCGCCCGGTCGGCAATGCTTTCACGTATCGCTCGCTTTGCCTGGCGTTGCCCCTGGCCCAGATCGGCGATCTGCCAAGGCTCGGCCTTGCGCACAATCGGCGCGCACTGGTCAGCTTCTTCGATCGAGACCACGGAGAACGCGATGGTTCGGCGCTGGAACCGTGGTTGCGGCGGCTGCTCGCCGCCGAGAACCTTGCCGCTGACGGCGAGATCGTTCTCTACGCGTTCCCGCGCATGCTCGGCTATGTGTTCAATCCGGTCAGCTTCTGGCTCTGCCATGATCGCGATGGCCAGGTGCGGGCGGTGCTGTGCGAGGTATGCAACACATTTGGGGAGTGCCACAACTATCTGCTCGCCCATCCCGATAATCACCCTCTGGTGTCGGGAGAGACCGTGGCCTGCCGCAAGGTCTTTCACGTCTCGCCGTTCTGCGAAACAAAGGGCGGTTACCGTTTTCGCTTCCACTTCGGCCCCGACCGCTGGCTCGCGCGCATCGACTATCACGATGCCGCCGGCGAAAGCGACGTCGCTGACCCGGAGCCACTACTCGAGACGTCGGTTTCGGGCATCGCCGAGCCCTTGTCGCCGTCTGCCGTACGCGGCCTGCTGTGGCGTTATCGCTGGTTTACCGTCGGCGTAATCCTGCGCATCCACTGGCAGGCGGTGAAGCTGTGGGTGAAAAGGGTGCCTTACGTCGCCAAACCCGCGCCGCCACTGCAACGGACCACGCGATGAGCTCGCTCGGGACCTCCCTCGCCTCAAGCCCCCGCCGCGCGGCAACGCCTGCCGCTGCCCGATTGGTCATGGCGCTGCTCGATCGCATCGAGTGGGGTGCGCTTGCCTTCACGACGCCGGATGGTGTCACGCGCCGTTTCGGCTCCGGCGGACCGGCTAGTGGGGTCGCACGCGCCGCCGAGCTTCATCTGCGCGACTGGTCGGTGTGTCGCCGCGTCCTCGTCGGCGGTGACGTCGCATTCGCGGAAAGCTACATGGACGGCCATTGGGACACGACCGACCTGGTTGCACTGCTCACCCTGATGGCGTGCAACCAGCGCGCGCTGGAGCATGCGTTTTACGGTCGTCGCTGGCGGCGCGTTGTAATGCGCTTGAGGCATCTACTGCGCCGCAACAGCAAGCGTCGCGCACCGCGCAACATCGCGGCGCACTACGATCTCGGCAACGAATTCTACGATCTCTGGCTCGATCCAACGATGACCTACTCTGCTGCGCTCTTCGACGGCGACATGACCCGTCAGCTTGCAGCGGCTCAGCAAGCCAAATACGCCCGCGTCCTGCGCCAGATCGCCCCGTCTCAAAATGCGCAACTGCTCGAACTCGGCTGCGGCTGGGGTGGATTCGCGGAAGCCGCGGCGCGAGCAGGCTGCCGCGTCAACGGCATAAGCCTTTCCCGCGCCCAGACCGTCTATGCCCGTGATCGCGTGGCGCGAGCCGGTTACGCCGACCGCGTCGATTTGCGCCTGCAGGATTACCGTGACGCGACCGGTCGTTACGACGGCATTGCCTCGATCGAAATGTTCGAGGCCGTCGGCGAGCGCTATTGGCCGGCATTTTTCCACGCCGTGCGGCGCGCGCTCAAGCCGGGTGCGCGTGCCTGCATCCAGACGATTACGATCGCCGACGAGCGTTTCCCCAAATACCGCCAAAGCAGCGACTTCATTCAGCAATACATTTTCGCCGGTGGCATGCTTCCGTCGCCCTCGCGCTTCGTCGAGGAAGCGAATCGCGCCGGTCTCCAGGTTGAAGACGTCTACCGCTTCGGCCAGGATTACGCGGAAACTCTGAAGCGCTGGCTCTCCGCGTTCGATGCCAACGTCGACGCCGTGCGTTCGCAGGGGTTCGATGATCGATTCATCCGCTGCTGGCGATTCTACCTGGCGTACTGCGTCGCAGGCTTCGCGAGCAAGACAACCGATGTCGCGCAATACACGCTGTCTGCCAGGTAACCTCGCGCTGTGCCTCGAACTAAGTGACCACTGCCAACCCCCGGCTTGCTGGTTCCCTGCGTCCTCAAGCTTGGCGCAGGCGTGGCCTTGCTCTGGTTTCGCAGACTGGCTTGATCCGATCATGGCCCTGAACCCACCGCTTCCTGCGTGGCCCGACTGCCGCGTTTGGGTGATCGGCGCGTCCACGGGCATCGGCGCCGCCACCGCGCGACGACTGCTCTCCGCGGGCGCCCGCGTCGCAATCTCGGCGCGGCAGGTGGATCGGCTCTCCGAAGTTGCCAACGGACATGCCAATGCGCGCGTCGAGCCGCTCGACTTCACCGACAGCGCGCAGATTGCCGCGGCATGGCAACGCATTCGCGCCGCATGGGGCGGCGCGGACCTGGTCCTCATCGTCGCCGGGACGCATGCGGAGATCCGGGCGTGGGAACTGACCGAGCAAAACGCCATGGCGCTCCTGGAGACGAACCTCCATGGCGTCATCAAATCGACGGCCGTCGTGCTGCCCGCGCTGCTTGTGCAGGGCAAGGGTGCCATCGGCATTGTGTCCAGCGTCGCCGGCTATCGCGGCTTGCCCAAGGCCTTGATCTATGGGGCATCGAAAGCGGCACTGATCAATTTCACCGAAACGCTCTACCTCGACCTGCACCCGAAAGGCCTCGGGGTCTATCTCATCAATCCGGGTTTCGTCAAAACCCCGCTAACCGATCGGAACGAGTTCCGCATGCCGCACCTGATCACGGCGGAAGAGGCAGCGACCGCGATCGTCGCCGGCCTTCGCGCGGGCGAGTTCGAGATCGATTTTCCGAAAGCGTTCACGCGGCAGCTCAAATGCTTGCGCATCCTGCCATATCGCTGGTACTTCGCGCTGATCCGCAGGGCGACCGGGCTGTGACGGACGCCGTCGCGCTGGCGCGCATCGTCGCATTCTTCGAGCACATCACGCCGAGCGACGTTGCGCGCATCGGCGAGATCTACGCGGCCGACGCCTATTTCCGCGATCCATTCAACGAGGTGCGAGGCATTGATGCAATCGCGCGCGTCTATGCGCATATGTTCGAGCAGCTCGACGATTGCCGGTTTGTAATTACCGAAACCGTCGCCGACGGCGAGCGCGCGTTCCTCGTTTGGGATTTTACTTTCCGCATCCGGCGCTGGCGGCCGCGCCGAGTGCTGGCCATTCACGGTACTTCGCTCATCAAATTGACCGCCGACGGCAAGGTCGGCTATCACCGGGATTATTGGGACGCCGCCGAAGAGCTCTACGCCAAGCTGCCGCTGATCGGACCCGTGGTGCGCTTCCTCCGCCGAAGCCTGGCGTGAACGGACTTTGACAGCGCATTGGTCGATCCCGGATAATGTTGCCCCTTCGGCGAGCTAGCTCAGCTGGTTAGAGCAGAGGAATCATAATCCTTTGGTCGGGGGTTCGAGTCCCTCGCTCGCTACCAATATACATCGGTCGGGCCGCTCACACCTATGTGTCGGGCCGCTCACACCTATGTGTCGGGCCACTCACACTTGACGGCCGCGAAAGCGGCCGTTTTCTTCTCATTCTCATTGGAAATGATAATCTCCCCCGTCGAGCCGCGCCTGGCCCAATCTGAACAATGCGGTGGTAACGCCGTGGTAAGGGTAAATCCCCCGCCGAGCGAATTCAAAGGCCTCGCACGCGCAACAACCGACGCTAAGCGCGGTCGTCAGTGACCAGTCCCGCCAGGAACGATTCGAGTGTCCCCCATTCAACGACGCGCGGCCCTTTGTATCGGGCGATGGTTGATGTCACGTTGTGCACTTCACAGTCATTCGCCGGCCTCGAACGAGCCTGCAGATAATGATAGGTAAACTTCAGTACGGCATTACGGTCTGCCACATCAACTAATAGTTGCCCTGGTCGAGAAGGTTGACTATCCATTTTGCCCGTTTCATACGAATAGAGATGGTTTGAAAGGTCGCGCATTTAGATACTCCATTTCCATTGCTCGACAGACGTCTTCAACATCGGGTAGCTACGCGGTAACCGCAGATACTATGTATGCATCCGTTGAAGAAACATCATAGAGCCGCACAGTGAGTTCGGTGGTTGATTTGGCGCAAACCTGGATGCGATAGGCATTCGCAGGCTGCTGCGCACCGACGAAAAGGGGGGTCCGACCAAGCCAGGCCTCCCGGGCGGGCATGTCGCCACTGACCGAAGCGAAAGGTCCGATCTTGCAGACATCGGACTTGGCGTCGCGTCGAAATGAGAATGAGTAGCAGAGATGGTTACTCGAGAAAGAGTTCACATCGTTCGTCGGCACTTGTTGCGCAGCAATAAGTAGCATTCATTTGCGGCAGATCAAAATGCCTCCTCAATACTTGTTGTTTGATTGCAAATCGACGCGGGGTGCCCGTCCTTCGGAGGAAGCGGGCATGTTTCCGACTGCGGCTTGGCTTTCGCTGCGACGGCGTGTGTGAGAGCCACTCGTTAATGCTAAAGCGTCGTCGCTGTGAAGTTGATGGCGTTTCGATTTATTGGTCTCACTGTCCTCGAATCAAAGTAGCGCACCCGCGCTGCTGCTCCGCCTTAGCATCGGGTGTGGCTGCAAATATTTTCGCAGGGGAATGCACCCATGTTGAGTGAACCTATTCGCAATATCATGCAGAAGAAGAAGGTTCTAACTGCCCTGTCGAATACCAGCGTCAGAGCGGCGGCCAAGCTAATGGCAAAGAAGAAAGTTAGTGCCGTCATGGTCGTCGAAGACAAACGGCTGGTCGGCATTTTTACCGAGCGGGATGCCGTATTTCGCGTCATCGCGAAGAACCGTGATGCCGAGACGACTCGCTTGGGGGATGTAATGACGGCCGCGCCAAAGACCGTCACGCCAGACGAGTCTTTCGGTTATACGCTGGTCTTGATGCAAGAGAATGGCTTCCGTCACGTGCCAGTAGTCGAAAACGGTGAGCCGATTGGAATTGTATCGGCGCGCAACGCGCTGGATCCGGAATTGGAGGAGTTTGAATCCGAGGCGCAAAGGCGCAAACAGATCCGTCGGCAGTCGAAGATCACGTAATCGGGCACCGGGAATCGGTGGATTCAGCATTTCAACCTGTCAGCACGCCGCGGCTCGCGCCGTTGATGTAACAACTGCGTAATAGTTGATGGAGGTTCGCAATGGAGTATTTGAACCAGCAATGCCTGAACGAGGTTTCGTACGAAACGTTTCAAAAACAGCGCCCCTATCCGTGGCTGAATCTTCAGGGCCCGTTGACATCAGAAGGATTCCAAAGTCTTCGCGAAACGCTTCCGGACAATTCGTTGTTCGAAAGGAATGTTGGAGTCAAGCGCGCTCATGGACAGGCCAGTCATGACCGGAATATCTTGCACTACCAACCGCACCTGAAGCTTGCAGAACCGTGGAGGGAATTCATCGCATCGCTTCAGGGGGAGTCTTACCAGACCTTTCTACATCGGATATTTGGTCCCAAAGCCGGCGACGAATTCATTCTTACATTTGAATGGTATTACGCCTGGCAAGGGTGCTCTGTCTCGCCGCACTGCGACGCTCGGCGCAAGCTGGCGACGCATATCTTCTATTTCAATACGGAAGCAGATTGGGATACGAATTGGGGGGGCCAACCTGATGCTGGACGATGAAGGACAATTCAAACCTCATTCCGCGCCGACATTTAACGACTTCAAGGTGGCGGCTACTATCATCCCGCGGGGAAATGCAAGCTTGATCTTTGAGCGGACGGACCATTCCTGGCACGGCGTACGTCCGTTGCAATGCCCCCCGAACACGCTGCGCAAGCTTTTTATCGTCACGGTCAACGTGCCCACCATGCAAGTATGGTGGCGGCGAACCCGAGGCAAGGATCCGGATGGTTATCGTGTCAGAGCAAACTGATCCGTAGTACTTCACATGGGACTAGATGTCACGCAAATTCGTCCCCGTCCCCTGAAGGAGGAGGCCCGCCGCGACGTCCACCGGATGTTGACGGCGCAACGACGGTCCATTAGGCGCGACGGGCCGGCGGCGCTACGCCGCGGCATCGCTTAACACCAGGTGGAATCGCGAGGAATCGACGCGAACCAGGTGCCGCAAGCGCGCGTTTAGGATGATCGAGACACTGTCCCCGTGGCGCGTGAGCCTGGCGAGCAGCCGATCGAGGGCTGCCACATCGCGTGAGAGCACCCGCTCGATGCTCAGTGTAGCGTCGCGCCGCGGAAATTGAGCAAACCGTCCAGATGGCGCGCAAGCCGGTTGAAGAACCGGCGCCCAGCAATGCCGTCAAGGGATAGCGACAGGTCGATCTCCACCGCCCGCGCTGTTAACGCCACGTGTCCGGCTCGCAGATGTTGACGAGATGGCACAGGGCCTGCCACGACCCCAGGCTTCCGAGGCAATGAAGACCGCGCCTCGAGCGCACCTTAAACGTGCGGCGGACAAGGTTTGCTCAAACCCCCAGTGGTTCGAATCGAGCAATTCAGGCGCCCGAGGATTTGGCCATTGTTTGATCCAGATCAAGTTTTCTTAAAGATGGGTATTGGCAGAAGCTTGTTGGACACAAACGCTGCCGCTAGACTCCTCCAGCTCTACAACATCTAGTGGCCTACGCCGGGCAGGCTATAGCCACGCACTCGCTTGAAAGGGGAGATTCATGGCGCCGGACCCGATCTCGTGCCCTCGGGATCCAGTAGCACCGGGGGCGTCGACGGCCCCGGACGTTCCGCCCGCGTTGCCCGCCCAGTTGGTCAAGCGCGACGGCCAGCACGCGCCGTTCGAGCTCGCCAAAATTGCCTTGGCCATTGCCCGCGCCGGCGCTGCGACCGGCGAGTTCGACGCGCGCGAAGCCGCCGAACTGGCCAACGCAGTCGGCCGAGTGCTCGCGCATCGCCATACCGGGGGTGCTCCCGGCATCGAAACGATCCAGGATTGCGTCGAGCACACACTCGCTGCGGCGGGTCGGTTCCACACCGCGCGTGCCTACATCGTCTACCGCGATCGGCACGAGCGGCTGCGCGCCGATCGCAAGACGCTGGTCGATGTTGCCGCCTCGGTTGACGAGTACCTCGAGCAGAAGGACTGGCGTGTCAACGCCAACGCGAACCAGGGCTACTCGCTCGGGGGCCTGATCCTCAACGTCTCAGGCAAGGTCGTCGCCAACTATTGGCTGTCGACGTCTACGCACCGGAGATGGCCGCGCGCACCGCGAAGGCGATTTTCACATCCACGACCTCGACATGCTCGCGGGCTATTGTGCCGGGTGGTCGCTGCGAAACTTGCTCCACGAGGGCTTGAACGGGGTTCCCGGCAAGGTCGAGGCCGGTCCGCCGAAACACATGTCGAGCGCGGTGGGGCAGATCGTCAACTTCCTTGGCACATTACAGAACGAGTGGGCAGGCGCGGAACCGTTCTCGTCTTTCGACACGTACATGGCGCCGTTTGTACGCACGGACAGGATGAGCTTCGACGCCGTCAAGCAGTGCATTCAGGAGCTTATCTACAACCTCAATGTCCCGTCACGGTGGGGCACGCAGACGCCATTCACCAATCTCACGTTCGACTGGGTCTGCCCCGAAGACCTGCGCGAGCAGGTACCAGTCATCGCCGGCGAGGAAATGCCGTTCCGCTACGGCGAGCTGCAGGCCGAGATGGACGTGATCAACCGTGCGTACATCGAGGTTATGACCACGGGCGATGCGAAGGGACGCGTGTTTACGTTTCCGATTCCCACCTACAACATCACACCCGATTTCGACTGGGATCACCCCAACTGTGAGGCGCTGTTTGCTATGACGGCGAAATACGGGCTGCCGTATTTCCAGAACTTCCTGAACTCCGAGCTCAAGCCCAATATGATCCGTTCCATGTGTTGCCGCCTGCAGCTCGATCTGCGCGAACTCCTGAAGCGCGGCAATGGGCTATTCGGCTCCGCGGAGCAGACAGGCTCGCTCGGCGTCGTGACGATCAACTGCGCGCGGCTGGGCTACCTGGTCGAACAATGAGATTGGGCTCTACTCCCGTATGGACGAGTTGCTTGGCTTCGCAAAGGACAGCCTCGAGGTCAAGCGCAAAGTCATCCAGCGGCTGATCGACGAGGGACTCTTTCCATACACAAAGCGCTATCTCGGTACGCTCCGCAATCATTTTTCAACGATCGGGATCAATGGCGTTAACGAGATGATCCGAAATTTCACTCGTGACAACGATGACATCACCACACCCTACGGGCACGCGTTCGCCTTGCGCTTGCTCGAATACATGCGCTCTCGCATCGTTGGCTTCCAGGAAGAGACCAGCCATTTGTACAATCTCGAAGCCACGCCCGCCGAGGGCACGACGTACCGCTTCGCGAAGGAGGACCGAAAACGCTGGCCCGACATCTTGCAGGCCGGTACGCCGGAGACGCCCTATTACACGAACTCATCCCAATTGCCTGTGGGTTTCACCGACGACCCGTTTGACGCCCTCGCTCGGCAGGAGGAGCTGCAGATGAAATATACCGGGGGCACGGTATTGCACCTATACATGAGCGAGAAAGTGAGTTCGCCGTCGGCATGCCAGGCACTGGTGCGGCGGTCGCTCGAGCGCTTCAGGCTCCCCTACATCACGATCACGCCGACGTTCTCGATCTGCCCGCGGCACGGGTATCTCAAGGGCGAGCACGAATTCTGCCCGAAGTGCGACGAATTGAAGTTGGCGGAGAAGTTGCGAAGGCTCGCGGCGTAACGCGCCGCGTCATATCGGAGGACGCAATGGATGTGACACCCGAATTGGAGCAATTGACCGAAGCGATCGAGCTTACTGATGATGACACGCTGCGAGGTCTGGACGCGGGTAATGGGCTATCACCGTCCTGTCGTGTCGTTCAACCTGGGCAAGAAGGGCGAGCATCGCGAGCGACGCTTCTTCTGCGAGGAACGCGCGCTGCGCAATTTGTAATGCCGCACCCGTCGATACAAGAACGTCGATGACGGACGGCGCCGCAGGCCCTGCAGCTCCACCAGCCACTGCGCCTTCGCTGCGCATCGGCGGCCTCGAGCCGTTCACGTCGACCGATTATCCTGGCGCGCTGGCCGCTGCCGTCTTTTGCCAGGGCTGCCCGTGGCGTTGCGGCTACTGCCACAACCCGCACCTGATCGGCGCGCGTGGCGACCATGAAGTCGATTTTGGGCGCATCGTCGCGTGGCTGGCCTCCCGCCGCGGCCTACTCGATGCGGTCGTGTTTTCGGGCGGGGAGCCGACCGCGCAGCGGGAGCTATCCGCTGCCATCGACGCCATACGCGCACTTGGCTTCGCGGTCGGCCTTCACACCAGCGGCGCATACCCGCGACGGCTCGCCGAGGTGCTACCAAAGCTCGACTGGGCAGCCATCGACGTCAAGATGCCTCTCGCGCAGTATGCTGCGGTGACTGGCGCGACCGGCAGTGGCATAAGTGCCTTTGCAAGCCTCGATCTCGTGCGCAATGCGGGCATTGCTTATGAAGTTCGCACGACCGTGCATCCGCTCCTGACGTCGTCCGATGCGATTGAGGTGCTCGCAGGTGAGCTCGCCGAGCATGGCGTAGAACGCTGGATATTGCAGGCGTTTCGCGCAACCGGTTGCGCGAACAAAGCGCTTGTCTCGGCGGCACCGAAAGACGGCGCGCTCATTCGCGTACTGCAGAACCGACTTACCACCCATGTTCCGGTAATCGAGGTACGCGTCTAGGAATTGCCGCGCGTCCGGGTTGAGTGATGATTGAGGCGCGATGGAGGTATCTGGAGCGATTGAACCCTAGCGTGACGGTAATGATACCTACGTCCGATGGGACCGGAAGGCGATCAGAACCGGGCTCCCGCCAAGAAGCTGGTAATATCTTGTGCCTCACCCGGTAACGGTCACGGATAGTCCAATGAACGCAGACAATCTTGCGGCTCTGCGCGAATCCATGATCGCTGAGATCGCCGTCCAAGCCATCTATGTGAGCGCGCGGATTGGCAAAGCGGCCTTCGCCCGGCGAGTAATGCAAGCCATGGACAAGGTGCCGCGTCACGCCTTTGTGCCCATCGAGCTTCAGCCGTACGCCTACGCCAATTCTCCGCTTCCGATCGGCTTCAACAAGACGATTTCCCAGCCATTTATCGTCGCATTGATGACGGATTTACTCGATGTTCAGCCAAATGACGCAGTGCTCGAAATCGGCACTGGGCTCGGGTATCAAGCAGCAATCGTCGCGACACTGGCGCAAAAAGTGTACAGCATCGAAGTCATCGAAGAGCTCTCAGAGCAGGCGAGACAACGACTGAGTCGTTTGGGCTTCGTCAATATCGAGCTCAAGATCGGCAACGGCTATCATGGCTGGGCCGAACACGCACCATTTGACAAGGTGGTCGTGACGGCGGCGCCGGAGCTTATTCCCCCACCGCTAATCGACCAGCTGAAGCCCGGTGGCAAAATGGTGATTCCCGCAGGCCTAGCCAACGCTCAGCAACTCATCCTGGTCGAGAAAGACAGCCATGGAAGCGTGACAACGAAGGAGGTCCTGCCCGTGCGGTTTTCGCAACTCGAGGGGCCCGACCCACATGCGCGGAGCGTTCAATAGGACGTGCCGACCTGGGAATCGCTCAATGCCGCCGGATCCGGCTATCAATGGGGGTTCGCCAGTGCGCTCTTGTGGGACACTGGTGGGACACTGAGCCACAGAAATGGGGAGATGGCGAGAGCAAGCGACAACAGATAAGCTACTGACTCGATTGTTTTAGCTTGTTGCGCGTTGTGCTGGTTTTCTCGCTTCCGCCGAATCATAATCCTTTGGTCGGGGGTTCGAGTCCCTCGCTCGCTAACAATACACATGGGTCCCGACGGTTTTAAACCTCAGTAGTTTTGACGCTGCGGTGCCCGAGTTGCTGCTGCGCCCCCCGCAGGTCCGTCGAGCCGCGTGCGGTCGAGAGATCGAGGAGCGCATCGCCGCTTATGATCGCGGCGATCTTCAAGCCTTGTTCTGGTGCTACGCCAAGCGATCTTTAACCAACTTCTGCTCACGATTGGCTTAAGCGCCGTATCGCGCACGACGAACACGCGACCCGAGCGGGCAAAGGTCACCCCCGCCTCAAGGCACGGAAAGCGACAATCGAGCGGTTCGCGGCCGAATTCGGGCGGGTATCAGTTCGCACTATTCAACGAGCCGATCACCATGACTGGAGTGCCTAAATGCCAGGTTCGAGGGCTTGCTTCGCTGAAGGTCATCGTCGAACGATCTCGAAAACGAACCGTGAATTCATAGCCCTTCCGCGTTGGGCCACTACCGGCGATTTCGCGGCCGGACGCGTCACCAGGATTAGACCCCGCAACTCTTTCGGCGACAGCACCTTGCCGACGCATGTTCTCGGGCGGTTCCGTCTGTCGCATCGATTCGATGACGCCGCATCCAGGGCACGACGCCCGGTTGCTGCGCTTGACCGTAGCGCGCGCCGCCGCGAGGGGCGATAGCAACTCCTCGGCAGTCACGTCCTCGGAGCCGGCCAGCGCTGTTCGACCCTTGGACAGCGCATTCTCCATTGGCATGTTGGCGTAGGAGACCGGGATCGAACGGACGATCGCAGTGATTCCCAGGGCCGCCAATAAGCAGATGGAGATTGCGGCAATCCACATCGGCAGGCGGACCGGTCGTTTGAAGTACATCCTAATCTTGATTTCCTTTGGCAAAAGTGCGCTGAGTGATGTGCGCGCCGACCCCTTCAGCAATCATGCGATGGACGACCTTGGACTCGTCAACTCGGCCCGTTATCCCATCATTTGCGGACAACGGACCGAATCGGTCTACCGAATGACGATCGGGATGAACAAACTGACGCCTGGCGATGGCTGCGGGCCATAATAGACCGGAGCTGGCGCGTAGAACGAAGGCTGCGCGTAGTGGGGAGCGCGATGACGCTCATGATGATCGCGATTGTGGTGTTCATCGGCGTACGCCGGTGTCACGCCGAATCCAGCCACTGCCGATGCGACGGCAATGGCCATAGCGACCCTGCCGACCTTCGGCCTGAAATGTCTAGCTTGAGTTATCGAGATATTCATATTTAACCTTCCATTGGTCGAATGCCGCGAGCGATTGGCAACAGCCAAGCGTGAGTTCGCATTTTCTGGCTTTGTCGTGAGCGCGATCACTTCTTCTGCGTTGACTTATGCTGCGTGTCGCCATGACGGAACAGATCATCCGCTTCCGCCTTCTGCGCGTCAGACATGCTGGCATAGAGGGGCGAGAAGGCCGCAGCGAATTTCTTGATTTCGCCGGCATGGGCATCGACGACCTCGCCATAGGAATTGAGATCGTCAACTGCGTTCATCGCATTGGCGTTCGCCAACCTCGCGTTGTTCAGTTGGTCCATCTTTTGGGCATTGTCGCGCATTACGTCTGCGACCTTTGCCCATTGATCTTCCTCGGCCGCCGTGATTTTAAGCTTGGCGTGCATGTCTTTGATGCGTGCTTCGATGCGAACCTGATCCGAGCCCTTTGTTGCGGCGACCGCGGGCGCGGAGACCGCGGCTGTAACTGCCGGGACCGCAACGAGGGTGGTCGTTGCCACAATCGCCGCGGCTACCATAGCGCGTGTCACATGCCTGAATTGGAATTTGCGTTGATTCATGTTTGTTCTCCTTGTCAATTTAAACCATGGCGCCCTAGCAACCTCAGCGCATGTCGGACTCCATACATACCGGGTTGACGATGTTCTTTCTTTGGCACAAGGTCTGTGCGCTGGTGCACACAAGGCGCACATACCTGCCGCCGTGAATTATTAAGGGACCCGTGCCCTACTAGGGCGCACCTAGGAACGGCTAACTGAGGATCCGATCGTACGATTCTCGATCGGCTTTGTAGCACCCGCAGGCTGCGTCCTTTAGCCCGCGCCGATCAAGCACCGTGATATCGCCGCGCCTGTAACGGATGAGACGGCGCGCCTGCAGCGCGCTCGCCGCCTTGGTGACGCCTACTCGGCGGACGCCCAGCATCATAGCCAGAAATTCCTGTGTCACATGGAAGTTGTCCGCGTGCGCGCGATCCTGTGTCATCAACAGCCAGCGAGCAAGCCGCGCCTCGACCACGTGGAAGCGCGTACAAGCCGCAGTCTGCGCGAGCTGGGCCATTTGGACGAAGATATAGCGGTCGGTCTCGCGTTGCAGCGCCTGGTTGCGTCCGAGTTCGCGGCAGAACGCCGGGGTATCCATTCGTAATGCAGGGCCGGCCCCCTGTACCACCGCCCGCACCGGCGACACGTCCACGCCGAGCACGAGCGGAATCCCGAACATGCCTTCGTTTCCGACAAGACCCACTTCGAGGGACGTCGACTCGTCGACCGCCATGATCAGCGAGATGAAGCTCCTGATCGGAAAATAGACGTGGCTTAGGCGCTCCCGGGGTGCGTACAACACATCGGCGAACACGAGCTCGACGGTTTCGCACTCCGCCAGCATTCGGCGCCGGTCGCTACTTGGCAGTGCCTCCAGCAGGCGATTGACAGCTGGGGCGCGTTGGGTTGATGGCACCGCTTGTCTCCTCGGGAGGCGGTGAGACCAACGCAGTCAGTACTTAGGGACTTGCGGGCGCAATTACGGGGCCCGAGGCTGCCGATGTACCTGCGGTCTCACCCACCGTTTGGCGCGAGGATAAGGCCGTGCGGTGGCCCCGTCTGCGCGCTAGCGCACACAAGCACTTGGCGCCACGCGATTGGCGCAAGCGGAAAGAGGCCCGGAAAGCTACCTCGCGACGTAGGGCAGGAGGCGATCAAACTCCGTCTTGACAACCCGGTAGCACTCACAGGAGCGCGCCTCCAGCCCCGGGCGATCAAGCACGGTGATCCGGCCGCGGCGGTAGATGATCAACCCGGCTTCCTGCAGCTTCCCGGCGGCCTCGGTAACCCCTTCGCGACGCACGCCCAGCATATTGGCGATCAATTCCTGCGTCATGGAAAGTTCGTTCGTCGCCAAACGATCCAGGCTCAGCAGCAACCATCGGCACAACTGCTGGTCGACCGAATGGTGCCGATTGCACACTGCCGTCTGCGCCATCTGGGTGATCAGCGCCTGGGTGTAACGCAGCAACAGATGCATCATGGGCCCGAAACGCGCGAACTCGTCTTTCAGCAACTGGGCTTTAAGCCGAACGCCATAACCTGCGCTTTGCACGACGGCGTGGCTGGGAGTGGTCTCGCCGCCCATAAACAGGGATATGCCGAGCATACCTTCGTTCCCTACGACGGCGATTTCCGCCGACGCGCCATCCTCCATGACATACAGCAGGGAAACGATCGACGTCGTGGGAAAATAGACGTGCCGCAGGCGGGCACCGGGTTCGTACAGAACCTCACCCAGCTCCATCCGGATCACTTCCAAATGGGATGCCAGCCGCTCGAAGTCGCCGGCTGGCAGGGCGTCGAGCAAATGATTTTGATGAGGATTGCGGCGCGCAGGTACGGCTATGCTCGACCCGTCCTTCACGGGCGAGGACGATTTTTGCCCGACGCCGCGGCCCGGTCTGCCAGCTGCCCTCATTGTCATAGTTTAGACCATTAGGCCGCTCTTGGTGCGGTGACGTACAAAGGCGGCCGCGCTGCCTTCTGACACGTTGCGGCAGGCTAAGCCCCTCAATGTGTGCTGCCGCACCGACTGCGCCAACTAATGCTACGAAACTGCTCCTGAAGTATTGTGGGCGCTATGGCGGTGCCTGCTACGTATGACTTTCTAGTGCGTGGCGGTCGTTAGGCGTCGCCGACCTCCAACAGTTCAACGAAGAGGACTGGACCTTATCGATCTGCCTTAGCTAGTGGTGATGCGAATGTTAGAAGCGCCACAAAGCCACGGTCGGTGATTGGAACTCTTCATACAAGGAAATGAGTCATGACAAGAACAATACTGGCGATACTAATGATGCTCGGCTTGCTCGGCGCGTTTAGCACTATGACGGGTTGTAACACGGTAGCCGGCGCGGGCAAGGACGTCGAACGAGGTGGCGAAGCAATTCACGACACGGCCAAGGACGTGCAACAAAAGATGTAACACGTCCGTTTCACTCGCGTTCGAATGCGACTCTAGAGGTCATCGGACGGTGATGCTGATAGCCTCGATCGCCGATCTCGGCGAGAGCATGGGTCGACCGTAGGGGTCTACGCCGTTCTCGCGCCGGTACGCGCGCTCGGATCCTGGAGCGAACTCCAGGTCCGCTACCACCTATCGCCGTTGGCAATCTTGCCAGCGAGTTCACCGCTGAAGGGAAGCACCATGAATTGGGACGTGATCGAGGGCAATTGGAAACAGTTCAAAGGGCACGTGAAAGAGAAATGGGGCAAGCTCACCGATGACAATCTCGAGGCGATCGCCGGCAAGCGCGATCAGTTGACGGGGAAAATCCAGGAGACTTACGGCATCACCAAGGATCAGGCGGAGCGGCAGGTTAAGGCATTCGAGGAGATTCACAGAGACTATCAGCCGAAAATCTCGGCGTAGCTCCGTCGGTCATGCCCAGCCACCCGCTGGGCTGATGTCGGCATCCATCACGATAATGAAGAGGAACAACAAAATGAAGAGAACCAAGTTATGGGTTGCACTAATGGGAGGCACAGTGGTCTTGGCTTTCGGCCAATTGGCCAGCGCGGCGACGATGCAGACACGCGCCGAGTACACTGCCGCGGTTGACCGTGCCTCGGTCGAGTACAAGGACGCCCATGCCAAATGCGAGCCGCTTGCCGGGCACGAAAAGGAAATGTGCGTGGTCGAGGCCCAAGCGGCGGAAAAGCGCGCCAAGGCGTTGGCCGAGGTAAACTACAAGGGCACTACCGAGTCGCGCACCGACAGTAGGATTGCCAATGCCGATGCCGATCTCATGGTCGCCAAGGTCGCCTGCGAGCCCAAGGCCGCCCAGGAAAAGGACGTGTGTGTGAAGGAAGCGCAAGCCACGCAGGTAAGGCTCGTTGCCGACGCCAAGGCACACAAGACAGCCATTGATGCCCAAGCCGATGCCCGCGCCGACACGCGCGACGCGCAGTACAAAGTGGCGCTGGCCAAGTGTGACGCGATGTCCGGATCGGGAAAAGACACCTGCGTGACTTCGGCCAACTCCGCATACGGCAAATAAGCGCGCTGACAGGCTCTAGCAAGCAGTAGCACGGGTGCGGCCTCGGCCGCACTTTTTTGCGCCTGCTTGGCCGCAATCTCGCGACGGCAGCGTTGATCTCGAGACCGTACAGCCATTCGAACCGCGTAGCGGGACGACCGGTATGTGCGGAATCGTACAGACCGGTGCCGCAGACGCGAGGACACTAGGCCTTGGAATCGATGCACCGCACGTTGCTTACTCCCATTTTGACTCCGAGAAAGAAGACTGCGCCATGAATCTGAACTTGAGTATCGGCCCCCTCGTGTCGCTTATCGCCGGCGTCCTCATTCTGGTCATGCCCAGGCTGTTGAACTATATCGTCGCGATTTATCTGATCGTCATCGGCCTACTCGGGCTATTCGGCGGCAGCTTTCATCTGAAATGAAGATACCGATCGAGAACGACGCTAGGCGGCGAACGCTTACGTTCGCGATCGGGTGCTAGAGACCGAGCGGTGTCGCTCGATCGACCATTGTTGAACTGAAGGACAGAAAATGCGCAGCGAACTCTTTGTACTGTGGTTGCTTTTTGGTGCGATCCCCTCGGCGACTGCCCAGGTGAGCGTCGAGATCAATCTTCCTGGAGCAAGCATCGGGATCAACCAGCCGGTGTACCCGGAGCTGGTTGCCGTGCCCGGCTACCCTGTCTACTACGCTCCGCAAATCAACTCAAATTATTTCTTCTACGACGGCATGTACTGGGTCTACCACCGGGACAACTGGTACGCGAGCTCCTGGTATAACGGGCCATGGGGACTGGTGGGGCCGGAGGCCGTGCCACTGTTCATCCTGCGCATCCCGGTGCGTTACTACCGGGAGCCGCCCGCGTATTTCCATGGGTGGAGTTCGGACGCGGCACCGCGATGGGGTGAGCACTGGGGCGACGCGTGGGATCAGCGTCGACACGGATGGGACACCTGGGATCGCGCCGCGGTACCCGCGCCGGCCCCGCTGCCGGTATACCAGCGGCAATACACAGGCAATTCATATCCGGCCGTAGCGCAGCAGCTGCTGCTGCAAACCCAGAACTACCGCTATCAGCCGCACGACGTCGTCGTGCACCAGGCGGCTCAGGCACCAGCAGCGCAGCCTGCGCCCGCGGCGATGCCGCCGGCAAGGCAGGCAATGCCTCAGGCAAAGAATTCCCCGCAACAGACCCAACACGGTTCAATCGCGCCCACTTCAGCCCAGCAAAACGCGGCAGCGCCGCGCCACGGGGCGCCGCCGCAACAGGCAGTTGGGGACGTGCAGAGGTCCGCCGCCGCCAAGGTCTCTCCGCAGCAGGGCAGCCCGACCACCCAGCCTGGAAAGCAGCCGCCAAAACAAGCGGTAGCTCAGGGCAAACCACAGGCTTCGAGCGCGCAAACCCAGCCCAAGGGTCCTGCTCCGCAAGCGAAGACCGCGCATGTAGCGCAGCCACCCCAGCAAGCGGTGGCCCAGCACCAGGCACAGCGGCCGACCCCTGCGGTGGCTCAGCATCAGGAGCAGGCACCCAGGACGCAAGCACCGCAAAGCAAGGAGCCCGCGCAGGAACCCAAGCAGGGCCAGGAGAACGGCCACGAGAAGGGCTAGCAGCCGACCAGCGCACCGTATTTGCGCGCGCGCCCGCCGACCGTTTCGCGACGCAGGCGGGCGCGCGCCCGTGAACGGGAGCGCACAAACTGCTCGTGCACGTGCTCACTATCGTCAAATGTTGTTCTGCGCAAACAGCGTGAGCGCTCCCGCCACGAGTTCCATGCGCCCGCCCACCGTGCCCTTACGCTATGACCTCCGCGGCCGTTCCGGTTTCCATCGTCACTGCTGACTCGGCGCGCGTCGTCGACCAGCCCGGCTTTGCCGTCGATGAGTCGCTCGTCACGCTTCCGGCAACGCGGACCGCGGTGGACGCGCGGGGGCTGGCGCTGGGAGTCCTGGCGGCGCTCGCTTGCGTTTTCGCCCTGTCATGGGCCGAGTCCTTTGTAGTGCCGCTATTGCTCGGCATTGTCATTTGCTACACGCTTAACCCGCTCGTCGTGTGGCTGGAAGCAATCAAGATTCCACGTGTCATCGGCACGGTCGTCGTGATGGTGAGCGTGATCGGTGCGCTCGTGCTCGGTACGTATTCGCTGCGCGGTCAGGTGCAAACCATCATCGAACAGTTGCCCGAAGCGGCGACGAAGTTCGCCACCGCGCTCGCGCACGTGCAGATCGGGCAGATCGGCAATATGCAGAAAATGCAAAGCGCGGCAACCGCGGTGGAGAGGGCAACGACCCAGGCGGCCGGTGGCTCCGCCGCGCCGCGTCAGTCCGCCACGCACGTCATTGTGGACCAGCCCACCTTCAAGCTCAGCAGCTTTCTGTGGGAGAGTTCGATGGGCGCCCTCGGCGCCATCGGCCAGGCGGCGATGGTGGTGTTCCTGGTCTTTTTTCTGCTGCTCGGAGGCGACACATTCAAGCGGAAGCTGGTGCGGCTGACCGGGCCGTCGCTGTCAAAAAGAAAGATCACGGTGCATATTCTCGACGACATCAACGGTTCGATCCAGAAGTACATGCTCATGCTACTGACGACGAACCTGCTGGTTGGGCTGCTCAGCTGGGTCGCGTTTCACTGGATCGGTCTCCAGAACGCAGGCGCTTGGGCCGCCGCGGCTGGGCTGCTGCACATCGTTCCCTACCTGGGCCCCGGCGTCACCGCGATCGCAACGGGAATGGCTGCCTTCATGCAATTCGAATCGTTCGCGATGGCGCTCCTCGTTTCGGGCGCATTCCTGGCGATCGCTACCCTCGTCGGAACGTTCGTGACCACCTGGATGACCGGACGAATCGCCAACATGAATTCGGCGGCTGTATTCATTTCGCTGCTGTTCTGGGGCTGGTTGTGGGGCGTGTGGGGGATGCTGCTCAGCATTCCCATTATCGTCATCGTTAAAGTCGTGTCACAGCACGTGGAGCAATTACACCCGTTGGCGGAACTGCTCGGGGATTGATCAGCCTGACGGCGACCGTGCCGTTTTGCTAGCCCCGAGAACACACGCCGTGCCGAGCTCAATCGTCCACGTCACCAGCCGCGCAAGCCGCGAATTGACCGCGGCAATGTGGCGGTCGCAGTGTGAAAAGGGATAGCGCAATTGGTGACGAGTAGCACATCGATTTTCGGACACCTGACGCAATTCAGGGCGCGTTTGCGCGGCCGTGGATTGCCGCGCAAATCTCTGGTGGAGGAGCTGCCGCTTCGATCGGAGTTGTTCAGTGCCGAGCAGATGGAGCGGTACGGCAAGACTCTCGCGCAGGCGCATCGGCTGACGCCGCTTCGGTCGCGCGACCAGCTCCTCCCGCGATTGGCCGCAAACGAAAACGTGTTAATCGGCGTCTGCAAACAGCTGACCGCAGCGGTCTCGGGCAGCCAACGCATCAGTCCGGCAGGCGAATGGCTGCTCGACAATTTCCATCTGGTCGAAGAACAGATCCGAATCGCCAAGAGGCATCTGCCGCGCGGCTATAGCCGCGAGCTGCCACGCCTGGAGTTCGGTCCCTCGGCGGGCCTACCGCGCGTGTACGACATCGCGCTCGAGACCATTGCACACGGCGACGGCCGGGTCGATGCCGACAGCCTGAGTCGGTTCGTGGCCGCCTACCAGTCGGTTACCACGCTGAAGCTGGGAGAGCTTTGGGCCATTCCGATCATGCTGCGGCTCGCCTTGATCGAGAATTTGCGTCGCGTCGGGATGCGGATCGCCTCCGGCAGAAGCGAACGTGACCTGGCCAATACCTGGGCCGACCGAATGATGCAAACCGCCGAGCGGGATCCCAAGAGCCTCATCCTGGTTATCGCTGACATGGCGCGGTCGACGCCACCCATGAGGAGCGCGTTTGTGGCGGAGCTTGCGCGCCGTTTGCAAGGACAAACCGCGGCGTTGGCTCTGGCGCTGACATGGATTGAGCAGTGGCTCGCGGAATCGCATTTAACGATCGAACAGTTGGTGCAATCGGAGAACCAACAACAGGCATCGGACCAGGTTTCGATCAGCAACAGCATCGGCAGCCTGCGCTCGCTGAGCGCAATCGACTGGCGCGAGTTCGTTGAATCCAACGCCGTAGTCGAGAAGCTATTGCGCCAGGATCCACAGTGCGTTTATGGCGCCATGGAGTTCGCAACCCGGGACCGCTATCGCCACGCAACCGAGCGCATCGCCAAGGAGGGTTGCCTAACGGAAGCCGAGGTGGCCACGAAAGCGATCGGCTTGGCGCGAGCGAGCGCGGCCGGCAAAGGCCGCGCTGATCGCGCGGCGCACGTCGGCTTCTATCTGATCGAAAAGGGTCTTCCCGAGCTCGAACGCGCTGCTGCGGTCGACGTGTCCTTGGCCGGAAGCCTGCGCGGCATGGGCAGCGCGCTTCCACTGCCTGTCTACCTTGGTGCCATCGCGGTGATCGCGGGCACCTGCACCGCAGCGCTTGGTGCCGCAGCCCATGGCGCCGGAGTGAACCGGGAAATGCTCTCCCTGATCGTCGTGCTGTGCCTGCTGGCTACCAGCCAGGCAGCGGTCACCGTCGTTAACTGGCTGGCGACGTTGCTGGTGAAACCACACGCACTGCCCCGAATGGATTTCTGCGCCGGCATTCCCGCGTATGCACGCACGCTGGTCGTGGTTCCATCTATGCTCACCAGCGCTCGCGGCGTCGAGGATCTGGTCGAGGCACTCGAAGTCCGGTTCCTGGCCAATCGCGACGCCCATCTGCATTTCGGCTTGCTGACTGACTTTCCAGACGCATGCGAGGAAACGCTGCCAGGGGATGACCCGCTGCTCCAACTGGCCGAAGCGCGGATCAACGAGCTGAATCGGAAATACGACCGCGTCGAGATCGCGTCAGCAACGGACGGCGGCAGCGTCAACGGCGGCACGGACGCCGATTCCGCACTTGCCAGCGCTGTTCTATCTTTTTCATCGCCCTCGCCGCTGGAACGCGCAGGCACGGACCTGGATGGGCCATGAGCGCAAGCGCGGCAAGCTCGCCGACTTGAACTCGCTGCTTCGCGGCGGTGCACGGGACCGTTTTTCCCTGATCGTCGGAGAGACAGCCATCCTCTCGCAGGTGAAGTACGTCATCACCCTGGATACGGACACGCAACTGCCGCGTGATGCGGCACGGCAGTTTGTCGGCGCCATGGCGCACCCGTTGAACAGCGCTTGCTTCGATGAGCCCGGGAAGGACACCAGCCGGGAGGTCGTGACCTCAGGTTACGGCATCCTCCAGCCGCGCGTGTCGGTCAGCCTGCCAGGGACCAACCGGTCGCGCTACGCGCGTCTGTACGGAGGGGAGCCGGGCATCGATCAGTACACGCGCACCGTTTCGGACGTGTATCAGGACGTCTTCGACGAGGGCTCGTTCATCGGCAAAGGCATCTACAACGTCGACGCATTCGAGCGTGCACTCAAAGGACGGTTTCCCGCAAACCGCATCCTGAGCCATGATCTTCTGGAAGGTTGCTACGCCCGCGCCGGACTGCTCAGCGACGCCGAATTGTATGAAGAGTTTCCGGCGCGCTATAGCGCCGATGTGGCCCGGCGGCGGCGCTGGGTCCGCGGCGACTGGCAACTTGTCGGCTGGCTCCGGCGACGCATCAAGAGACCCGATGGGCGCAGCGAAGCGAATCCGCTCTCGATGTTGTCGCAATGGAAGATATTCGACAACCTGCGCCGCAGCCTCGTCCCCGCGGCGCTCACGTTGCTGCTGTTGCTGGGGTGGAGCGTGTTGTCGCCCGCGTGGTTCTGGAGCGATGTCGTGGTCGGACTCCTCCTGCTGCCTTCCCTCATTGCGTCGCTCTCCGATCTGGCCGACCGGCCGGCCGAGGTACCGTTCAGACAACATCTGGCTGCCGTCGAGCTCGCTGCGCGTCGGCACGCCTTACAGGCACTTCTCGCCCTGGCTTTTCTGCCGTATGAGGCTTTTTTCTGCCTTGATGCGATCTTGCGCACGATCGGGCGGATGCTAATCACCCGCCGCCGCCTGCTGGAATGGAACCCGTCGAGTGACGTGGAACGCGCGGTGGAACAGCGTGGCGGTACACACCTGCTTGCGTCGTATCGCTCCATGGCATTCGCGCCGATTATGGCCACGCTTGCATGGATTGGCCTGTCTCTCACCGATCCTGCGGTGCTGGCCGTGGCCGGGCCGATCCTGTTGCTGTGGGCCGCGTCGCCCGCCATTGCCTGGTGGGTAAGTCGTCCCTTGCCGCGGCGAGATGCCCGACTTAGCGTTGACCAGACCCATTTTCTGCGCCTTTTGGCGCGCAAGACATGGGCCTATTTCGAGATCCACGTCGGCCCGGACGACCACGGCCTGCCGCCAGACAACGTGCAGGAGCATCCGACGGTCAGGGTCGCGCACCGGACTTCACCGACCAATATGGGCCTGGCGTTGCTCGCCAATCTGGCAGCGCATGATTTCGGCTATCTGTCGACCGGACAACTCGTCCTGCGCACGGCCAATGCGCTACGCACGATGGAATCGCTGGAGCGGTATCGGGGACACTTCTATAACTGGTATGACACGCAAACGCGGCAGCCACTCGCGCCTCGCTATGTCTCGACCGTGGACAGTGGCAACCTCGCGGGCCATCTGCTGACCTTGCGCCCCGGGCTCACGGCTCTGGTCGACGCTGCCATCCTCAACAAACGATGGCTCGAGGGCTTGAGTGACACGTTCTGGGTTCTGGCAGATGCAGTCGGCCAAGACCTGCCACCCACCATTGCGCAATTCGAACGGGCGCTCGCCTTAGCGGCGGGGGCTCGGCCGCTTACGCTGATTGGCGCCTGGGTCCAAGTGGAGCGACTGGTTGCCTGCGCTGCTGCGGTGGCCGCGGAACTCACCGACGGCGAAGTGCCAGACGGCGATAGCGAGGCAACCTTCTGGGCACGGGCGCTGGCGCGTCAAAGCACCGAACTGCGAGACGAACTGATTCTGCTCGCGCCGTGGCTCGCGCTAAGCACACCGCCGGGAACCGGTCTTGACTTGCCGGGTACCCGCAATATCCCCACGCTCCGCGAACTTGCGGCACTCGGCGCGGAATGGCCGCCGATGAGCCGACACGACAACGACCTGCCAAGCGAATGGCAAGACCGCTACCAAATGCTGCAGCCATTGTTGGCGCGAAGCGCGGAGCGGGCAAAGGCCCGCATGGCCGAAATCGACGGACTTGCGCTGCAGGCAAGTGCATTAGCCGCAATGGATTACGACTTCCTGTTCGACAGGGTGCGTCGGCAGCTCGTGATCGGCTACAACGTCGAAGCACGGCGCGGGGACGCGAGCTATTACGACCTTCTGGCATCGGAAGCACGATTGTGCAATTTCGTTGCCATCGCGCAGGGCCAGCTGCCGCAGGAAAGCTGGTTCGCGCTCGGGCGACTGCTCACCTCCGTGGGTGGCGCGCCGGTTTTGCTGGCGTGGAGCGGATCGATGTTCGAATACCTCATGCCGCTGCTGGTGATGCCGACCTACGAAAATACCTTGCTCGATCAGACCTACGTGGCCGCAGTGGAGCGACAGATCGAGTATGGAAGGCAACGCGGCGTGCCATGGGGGATGTCGGAGAGCGGCCACAACACCGTGGATGTCCATCTCAATTATCAGTATCGCGCCTTCGGAGTTCCCGGGTTGGGCTTGAAACGCGGGCTCGGCGAAGACCTGGTCGTGGCGCCGTACGCTTCAGCGCTCGCTCTGATGGTCGCTCCCGACGCGGCGTGTCTCAACTTGCAACGTCTCGCCGCCGCCGGCCTGGCCGGCAGGCTGGGCTTGTACGAGGCCATCGACTACACGCCGTCGCGGCTACGACGCGGCGAGTCGAGCGCCGTGGTCCGGTCGTTCATGGCGCACCACGAGGCGATGAGCCTGCTCTCTTTCGCCTACGTGCTCCTGGAGCGACCAATGCAACAACGCTTCGAGTCCGACCCGCTCTTCCAAGCGACATTGCTCCTGCTCCAGGAGCGAATCCCAAGGGCCACTCTGTTTCACTCGTATGCAACCGATCTCTCCGACCTGCGCACCGCCGAAGGCGGTCCGGAATTGCCGGTGCGCGTTCTTAGCAGCCCGAACACAGCGATTCCCGAGGTGCAATTGCTGTCGAACGGCCACTATCACGTGATGGTCACCAACGCGGGAGGCGGGAACAGTCGCTGGAAGGATCTGGCCGTGACCCGCTGGCGCGAAGATACCACTGCCGACAATTGGGGCAGCTTCTGCTACCTCCGCGACGAAGCGAGCGGCGAGTTCTGGTCCACGGCGTATCAGCCCACACTCAAGCAAGCCGAACACTACGAAGCGCTATTTTCGGAAGGTCGAGCGGAGTTTCGACGTCGGGATTTCGAGTACGAGACGCATACCGAGATCGTGGTTTCCCCCGAAGATGACATCGAGGTCCGGCGAGTCCATATCACGAATCGGTCCCGGATCTCCAGAACAATCGAAGTGACCAGCTATGCGGAGATCGTTCTCGCGCCGGCGGCCGCGGACGCGTTGCATCCGGCGTTTAGCAACCTGTTCGTGCAGACCGAGATCATCGAGGGAAGGCACGCCATTCTTTGTACCCGCCGTCCGCGCTCCCTCGAAGAGAACGTACCGTGGATGTTTCATTTGATGACCGTGCGCGGAGCGTACACCCCAGAGATCTCGTTCGAGACGGATCGCTTGCGTTTCATCGGCCGCAGCCGTTCGGTCGCGGCACCGCTCGCGATGACTATCCCCGGAGCGCTGTCGGGGACCGAGGGCTCCGTTTTGGATCCTATAGCTGCGATCCGGCATCGAATCAGCATCGACGCCGGTGCGACGGTAACGATCGACATGGTTTCAGGCGCCGGTGAGACGCGAGATGCCGTGCTGCACCTCGTCGACAAGTACCAGGATCCCCGGCTTGCGGATCGCGTGTTCGAGCTGAGCTGGACGCACAGCCAGGTGGTGCTCCGGCAGCTCAACGCCTCCGAGGCCGATTCGCAACTCTACGGCCGCCTCGCCAGCTCGGTCATTTATGCAAACGCATCATTGCGTGCAGCTGCTAGCGTTCTGGTAAGAAACCACCGCGGGCAATCCGGCCTCTGGGGCTATGCAATCTCCGGTGACCTGCCGATCGTGCTGCTGCAAATTGCCGATGCCACCCATATCGAACTCGTACGCCAGCTCGTGCAAGCCCATGCCTATTGGCGCCTCAAGGGGCTGGCCGTGGATCTGGTGATCTGGAACGAGGATCGCAACGGCTATCGGCAGCAGCTTCAGGAACAAATCATCGGGCTCATCGCGGCGGGTATCGAGGCCCATGTTGTCGATCGACCCGGGGGCATTTTTGTCCGGCATGCGGAACAGATATCCGCGGAGGACCGCATTTTG
The DNA here is from genome assembly GCA_963711235.1 of uncultured beta proteobacterium. Taxonomy (GTDB): domain Bacteria; phylum Pseudomonadota; class Gammaproteobacteria; order Burkholderiales; family Casimicrobiaceae; genus PALSA-1003. The sequence goes on from CAVQDI010000006.1 coordinate 287,821, forward strand.
TTCCATTCCGTCGCCCGGGCGATCATCACCGACAGCCGCGGTACCCTCGCCGAACAAATCAACCGTCGCGTACCCGTTAGCGTACAACCTCCGCGCCTTTCACCGACCCGCGCCTATCGGCCTAAGGCCTTCACGGACATCGAAGCAACAGGAGAGGATCTGATCCTTTTCAACGGGACGGGGGGATTCACGCGCGACGGGCGCGAATATGTCATAGCCAAAGGGGTGGCCAATGCGACACCCGCGCCCTGGGTCAATGTGCTGGCGAACCCTTCCTTCGGCACGGTCGTGTCGGAAAGCGGTCTCGGCTATACGTGGAGCGAGAACGCCCACCTATTTCGGCTCACCCCATGGCAGAACGATGCGGTGTGCGAATCGAGCGGAGAAATTCTATACCTTCGCGATGAAGAAACCGGCCACTTCTGGTCACCCACGTCGTCTCCCCGCGGAGGAACTGCACCTTACGTTACCCGACACGGCTTCGGCTACAGTATCTTCGAGCACACGGAGGATGGAATTCGCTCGGAGCTTACGATCTTTGTGGCGCTCGACGCAGCGGTCAAGTTTTTTTCCTTGAAAGTGAGCAACCATTCAGGCCGCACGCGACGATTGACCGCCACGGGATACGTCGAGTGGGTGTTGGGTGATATGCGTGCGAAATCGGCGATGCACGTGACGACCGAGATCGATGTCGATCATGGCGCGTTGTATGCTCGTAACCCGTACAACAGCGAATTCTCGGACTGGGTCGCGTTCTTCGACGTCGACGAACCTACTCGAACGGTAAGCGGAGACCGCACCGAATTTCTCGGTCGCAACGGCACGTTGCGCGATCCGGCGGCCATGTACCGAACGCACCTCTCCGGCAACGTCGGCGCCGCATTGGATCCCTGCGGCGCGATCCAAGTCACTTTTGAGCTGGCGGAAGGCCAGCAGCGCGAGACCGTCTTTCGGCTTGGCGCAGCAGGCGACGCTGAAGCCACCGGGCGGCTGGTCAAGCGTTTTCGGGGATCCGCGGCCGCCCGCGATGCGCTTGATGCAGTGACTCGGCACTGGCGGCACACACTGACTGCCGTCCAGGTGCAAACGCCCGATGTAGCCCTCAACGTCTTGACCAACGGTTGGCTCGTGTACCAAACGCTGGGCTGCCGGCTGTGGGCGCGCAGCGGCTACTACCAATCGGGCGGTGCCTACGGTTTTCGCGATCAATTGCAGGATGTGATGGCACTTGTTCACGCCGAGCCGGACCTCGTGCGCGCACACATCGCACTTTGCGCGAGCCGTCAATTCATCGAAGGCGACGTTCAGCATTGGTGGCATCCGCCGTCGGGGCGAGGTGTGCGCACACATTGCTCGGATGATTATCTTTGGCTGCCGCTGGCAACTTGCCGCTACGTGCTGACCACCGGCGACATGTCGATTCTTGACGAAATCGCGCCCTTCCTCGAGGGGCGCCCGGTCAATGCGGAGGACGACTCGTACTACGACCTGCCTGTCCGGTCTGACGAGAGCGCGAATATCTACGAGCACTGCGTGAAGGCAATTCTGCATGGTCTCAGATTCGGGACGCATGGTTTACCGTTGATCGGGTCCGGCGACTGGAACGACAGCATGAATCTCGTCGGCAGACACGGCAAAGGGGAAAGCGTCTGGCTCGCGTTCTTCCTTTGTCACGTCCTTGGAGAATTTTCCAAGGTGGCGCGTTTGCGTGCCGATCCATCGTTCGCGGACCGGTGCGAGATGGAGGCGATGCAATTGAGCCAACGGATCGAGCAGAATGCCTGGGATGGCAAGTGGTATCGCCGTGCATACTTCGATGATGGTTCACCGCTTGGTTCCCTCAGCAATGTTGAATGTCAGATCGATTCGGTTGCGCAGAGCTGGGCAGTCCTGTCCGGCGCCGGTAACGCTGCACGCTCGCGCCTCGCGATGAACGCGGTGAATGCGCGCCTGGTTCGTCGTGATCACGCGCTGATCCAGCTTCTCGATCCTCCGTTCGATTTGTCCGATCTCGAACCCGGATACATTCGTGGCTACGTACCCGGCGTGCGGGAAAACGGCGGTCAGTACACCCATGGCGCAATCTGGGCTGCAATGGCATTCGCGGCGCTGGGCGACGGCGCGCGCGCTTGGGAACTGACGGCGATGATTAACCCTTTAAATCATGCGCGCACGCCGGAGGGGGTTGCAACGTACAAGGTCGAACCCTACGTCGTTGCCGCCGACGTTTATGCGCTCGCGCCGCACACAGGCCGCGGGGGCTGGACCTGGTACACCGGCTCTGCGGGCTGGATGTACCGCCTTGTCGTAGAGTCGCTGCTGGGGCTCACGCTCGAAGGGGATCGACTTCGTTTCGCGCCGTGCCTGCCTCCGGCGTGGAACGAATTCGCGGTGAGCTACCGGTATCGCGAGACCTACTACGAAATCATGGTACGGCGAACCGAAAGGGCGAGCGACGACGACCCCGATGCGGCAAGAGTGACCCTCGATGGAGCTTTGCAAGAGGGCGCCTTCGCTATTCTTGTCGACGATCAACAGGAGCACCGTGTCGACGTCCACGTTGCATCCAGGCGTCCGGTTCCACAAAAGAGCTTCGCTTAATGATGCGTCCTAATCCGACGCGCTCATCGTGTCCGGCGTCTCTCCTGAGTGGCGTGCTACGTCATAGCTTCGCGGTCGCTGCGCCACTACCTTTTCGAGTATCTAATATCCATAGCGAGTGCCCACGGGTTCCGGAACTGTTTTCCCAATGACACCGTCAGCGCGATCATCAAAGTAGCGAGGGTGCAACTTCCCCAGATACTGGAATCTGCCAATCCAGGAGTGTTGCTCTCCTCACGTGGGAAGTGCGAGAACAGCGGAATCGATTTGCTATCGACCGATGCCGCACACGAGGGAGGCGGAAACTCATGAGAATACGTTTCTGGGGAACAAGGGGGTCGATCGCCACGCCAGGGCCGGGCACGAACCACTTCGGCGGCAATACCTCCTGTGTCGAGGTGACCACCGCTAACGGCGCCCTTCTGATTTTTGACTGCGGCACCGGCGCACGCCAGCTGGCCGCCGAGTTGATGGCCAAGGGAAGGAGATCCATTAGCTCGAACATCCTCCTCGGACATACGCACTGGGATCACATACAAGGCTTTCCGTTCTTCAGCCCGGCCTTTGTCAAAGGAAACTGCGTTGCGATCTACGGCCCGGAAGGCAGCCGCGGCTCGCTGCATGACGTGCTCGCCGGCCAAATGGAGTTCACTTATTTTCCTATCGACTTGAATCAGCTGCCGGCAACGATCACCTACCACGACCTGACCGAGGGCATCCATACGATCGGCGGCGCGCGGGTCGCGACGCAGTTTCTCAATCATCCGGCGATGACGGTGGGTTATCGAGTCGAAGCTGACGGCGTGGCGATCGTGTACCTGGTGGACCACGAGCCGTTCTCCGATGAGCTCTGGCGCGCCGGCGCCGAGCCGGGCCGCATCGAGTCTATCCTGCACGAGGGAGACCGCCGGCACGCCAAATTCATGGCCGACGCCGATCTCGTTATCCACGACGCCCAATACACGCCCGAGGAGTATCCCTCAAAGAAAACCTGGGGACACAGCACCTACGACTACGTGGTGCAAATTGCCGCGGCGGCCGGCGTGCGGCGGGTTGCGTTGACCCACCACGATCCGAGCCACGACGACCAATTCGTCGCGGACATCGAGCGCAGGGCTCGCACCCTGGCCTTGGAACTCGGGTCCGGACTCGATGTTTTCTGCGCCTATGAAGGCTGCGAACTCGTCCTGGAGCCGCGCTCTACTTTGAAGCCGTTTGTCAGACCGCGGAACCCTTCCAGGCGTCCGTTGCGCAGCGCCGCTTTCGCATCCTGGTGGTTGACGACCAGCCGGACACGCTGACGATGATCGTTCGCGCGCTAGAGGAGGATCAGCACACTGTCAGCAAGGCGACAAGCGGCCCGGAGGCGCTGCGGATGATCGACGAGCACATGCCGGACCTCGTGGTGCTGGATTACAAGATGGACGGGCATGGATGGCATGACGGTAACGAAAGCGCTCCGCGCCAAGCTCCAGACACAGCCCCTACCCGTGTTGATGCTCACAGCCATGACGGACGAGCCCAGCACCCGTGCCGGCTTTGAAGCGGGGGTGACGGACTATGTGACGAAGCCGTTTTCGATCCCGCAGCTCACCGCACGCGTCCGCGCCTGCCTCGCCAGAACCAAGCTCCCGCGATCGAGTTGATGGGCTAGTCGTACACGATCTCGACGTGATCCAGGTACCTGGACAACTCGCTAACCCACTTGCGCGACGTGTCGGCGTCGATGGTCTTCGCCGCCTGCTCAAGGGCGGCGCCGACGTCAGTGATGCCCTGGAATCCCCAGCTGCCGCCGGCGCCTTTCATTCCGTGCCCGAGACTCTCCACGGTCTCAAAGTCACCCCGATCCAGGGCGTCCAGCATCGCGATGACATCATGCCTACGGTTCAGCAGAAACCCGGGGATCAGGTCTGCGAACTTAGGATTCGCATGCACAAGGATCATTTCCTCCCGGTTGCTCTCTTCTTTCGATGACAGAGACGCGCCTATGGAATGCTCCTTGATCGCTTGCAGCAGTACCTCTTGTTTGATCGGTTTCGTCAAATAGGCTGTGCACCCCGCTGCCACACATTTTTCTTGATCCCCCTTCAAGGCCGATGCCGTCAGTGCGATGATCGGCGTAGGCGGCCGGTGGTTCGTCTGTTCCCACACCCTTATCGCCCGCGTCGCGGTCAAGCCATCCATCACGGGCATTTGTCGGTCCATCAGGAGGAGGTCATAGTGTCCAGCGGTAAATTTTTCATAGGCTATGGCCCCGTTTTCGGCGATCTCGACTTTGTACGGCGTGTCCTGCAGGTAGGCCACCGTGATCGTGCGGTTGTCGGGCGAATCCTCCACCAGAAGAATACGTAGCGCCGGCAGCGGCGGCTCGGGATCCGCGCCGACCGACACGGTCGCCCGTCGCGTGGCCCCCGCCCAGATCTCAAGTGGCACCGTGAAAGAAAACACGCTGCCCTTAGCGACGTCGCTTTCGACCCGGATACACCCGCCCATCAATTCCACCAGACGCTTCGAAATCGTCAGCCCCAGCCCAGAGCCCCCATACCTGCGCGTGGTGGACGAATCGGCCTGCGTGAATCGCTCAAAGACCGCGCCCAATTTCTCGCTCGGAATACCGATGCCGGTGTCCGAGATCGTGAACCGCAATGAACCCGAAACGGTTGAGTTCGCATCCGGTGTTACTCGTAGGGCCACTTCGCCGGATTCCGTGAACTTGATCGCGTTGCCAAGTAAATTGAGCAGCACCTGCCGCAATCGTGTCGGATCGCCCACCAAATCGCGGGGCACTTCTGGCGCGATCTCGCACACCAGGGTTAGCCCTTTTTCATGGGCCCGGACCGCCACCATCTCTCTCACTTTCTCCAGCAGATCGTTTAACGAGAATCCGGTCCGTTCCAGCTCGAGTTGCGAGGCTTCGACTTTGGATAGATCGAGGATGTCGTTGATGAGGTTCAGCAGATTGTCGCCGGCACGGCGAAAGATCTGCACATACTTGTTTTGCTCTGGAGAGAGTGGCGTCTTCGCGAGCAGGTCCGCGATGCCGATGATCGCATTCATCGGCGTGCGAATTTCATGACTCATGCTCGCCAGAAAATCTGACTTCGTCTGGCTCGCGCTCTCGGCCGCGGCCTTGGCCTGCTGCAGTTCTGCCTCCACCCGCTTGCGCTCCGTGACGTCGCGTGCCGCGGCGAAGACGCCCTGCAGCGTGCGATCCCGGTCGTAAAAGGTGGTCGCGTTGTAGGACACCACCGTTTGCTTCCCATCGCGGGCGCACGCCGTCAGCTCGTAGTCGGTAAGCTTCTTTTCGCTTAGCACGAGCTTAATCCCTGCTTCGGCTCGCTCCGGATCGGTGAAGTAGCTCTTGAACGGCGCGCCGATCAGCTCGTCGCGCGTGCAGCCGGTGAGCGCTTCCATCTGTTTGTTGACGTCCGTGATGATGCCGGAGGGGTCGGTGGTCATCAGCGCGTCGATATTCGATTCGATCAGCGAGCGCGTATAGAACTGCTGGTCGCGCAGGCGTTGATCGAGCTTCTTTTGTTCGGCTTCGACCAGCTTACGCGCGGTATTGTCAGTGCCGATCAACAGGTAGCCGATGATGGCGTCTTGGGCGTCGCGCAGTGCCGTCACCGACACGACCGCTGGAAAACGGCTCCCGTCCCTCCGGACATAGGTCAGCTCATAGATGTCCTCGATGCCGCGCGAGGCCTTGAATACCAACGCCTCAAACCCTGGCATGATCGTGGTCGCGAATTCGATGCTTAATACCTTAGCACGCGCGATTAATTCTTGCGGATCGGAAATGTCGGCGGGGGTGATCTTGTTCATCACTTCGTCGGCCGTGTAACCCAGCATTCGCTCGGCGCCAACATTGAAGATTTGAATGACGCCCTTCGTGTCGGTGGCGATGCTTGAGAAGTTGGCGCTGTTGAATATCGCGCGCTGTAGAGCCCCTGCTTTCAGCAACACCTCTTCTGCATCATTGCGCAAGGCCACGCCGCCGGTATTTTTGGACACACCGGCGCTCGTGCTCGCCGCGCCCCTTCTCTTAGCCATCGTGTTGCCTCCGCTAACCGATCTACTCACGCCGGCATCACCACCAAATTCGATCTTGACTCGCTAGGGAAGTCCTGCCAGTACGAACGCAATGCGTGCCGACGCGGCGGCGGCCGCGTCGGCACGTGCTGATTTGCCGCCAATGCAGTATGTTCTCGGAGTTTTTCAGCGAGCCTTCCTGATTGCAGTCTTGAGAGCATGCTCAACGTATCCCAAACCCTTCTGAGTCTTGCCTTCGATCTGCCTCGCCACTCCCTTCACCTGCTGATTCGAATTGCCGGTCGCTTTGCCAAGTTTTTGCTGTACCTTGCCAGCGACCTCTTTGAGGTTGCCTTCGATTTGGTTCTTGTTCATTTCGATTATCCGTGAGATGCGGAAGAACTCCGCAAGTTCAAGTTGGGAAGTAGCGCAACGCTCGCGCTCGTGCCGTGAACCAAGCGCCGGGGATTGGCCAGGTGTGTCAGAGCATGCGACGCCCGTTGATGAGGTTAACGAGAATCATGATGATGGCAACCACAAGAAGAATGTGGATAAAACCACCCACGGTGTAGGACGTAACGAGCCCGAGGAGCCACAATATGATCAGAACGACTGCAATCGTATAGAGCATGGAATTTACCTTTCACTCTTTCGCGGTTCGGTTTTCCGGGTCTTTAGCTGACGTAGCTGTTAACGTTGCCTCAAACGCCATCCGGTCCCGGTCCAATCTCGAGGGCTTGCCGAATTCCGCAAGGCACACACGACATGCCGTCACGCCGCGCAGTCCGTCTCGAAACGATAACAGTTTGGAGGATTTTACATTTGCCGTCGGTACGCCAGCGCACACTAGACTTGTATTGCGCATCGTAAGTAGCGCGATGATGCCTGGCCGCGCGACCGCATGGCGAAGCCCGTGCCGATCACAGCGATGACCGCAGCGGCGGCGAGCGGAATCCGGCGTTTGCTGATACTCATAGGGCGCCCACTTGGACGAGCGTAACGGGAGGTGCTCAACGCGGGAAGTATGCAAACTGTCATTTGACTGTCAATCATGCGCCCTTGGCGGATCGAATCATTTGACTGAAGCGTCAACGCTCGTTTTGCGAATCACGATCGAATCCACCCTCGTGCCAGCACGCCACAGCGTGGGAGCAACGCTCCGGTTCGATCCAGGGCCCGGGATTGGGCATGCAATCATAACGGGCGTCGACCGACGAGCCCATGAAGCCATAAAACGAGCAGAACCACCGCAATCGTATAGAGCATGGGAGCGTCCTACAGTTTTTGTGTCTGCGTAATCGCAATTTGCCCGCAAGCGATCTTTAGTACCTTTCCCCGTTTCGCTCGCTATTTCAATATGGCGACCCTTCATCTCAGGTACTCAGAATTCGCGCCCCGATTCGGTACTGTCGAGCCGCTCGTCTGCGTCCGGGCCATAATCTCGGTGGAACTCCTCGCGATACGCTGTTCTGCCCGCGACTGCCCATACACCGCCATTCGTAGAGGCTAAACCGGGGTCCGCTTCTCCCTGGCGTAACTTCGTCTGATGCAAACCGCTCCTTGGTTCCGTCATAAATTTTCTCGCTATGTCCGCAGTGCTGGAACAACTTTACCTACTCGTTGCTGTCCGAGCCTTAGGCGTCTCGTCAACTACCGTGGGCCCGGTCTTCATCGGTGCGAAAATTTCCGTCGCTATGGCCGTGGTCATGATAGTACCCGCCGCGATTATCGTCGTACCCTCCCGGAACGAGCACGCAGCCCCCGAGCGAGGCGGCGAGAATCGAAAGAATGAGGATGAATTTCATGTCTGTTTCTCGTTTGAAAATGATCAAATTGGATCAGGACTCGGCCCATGTCCCCGAAAGCTTTTGGCGGGAAAACAAGAACCCATACTTCATTAAACCATCGACTGCTGATGTTCGTCGGTGCGGCATCATACATAGCAGGAGACTGATCACACGCAGCACGGCGCGTGGTCGCATTCGCGTGCCTACGATCGAAAAGTACTGCGGGGTAGTCGCTTCGTCTGCGCGTTAGCGCAGACAGCGACTCAACGCGGTTGTTAGCGGCGCAGGGGATGACTCGTAGAGCGCCGGATGCTCAATTTTAATTCCTGCGCATTGTGTACGATAACGTACCGACAGGTTTGGTGTGGGGAGGAACAATCAACTTAGCGATGGTGCGAGCTCACCGAGCCCGCTCTTACGGCGAGTCACTCGCCAAAGGGATGCTTCATGAAAAAATCAATGCTTCTCGTTCTCCTGGCTTTCGCCGGAAACGCAAATGCTGTCTTGCAATGCTATAACGATCAGGGACAGGACTTCACATGGACAATGGGGGAAATAGTTCCTGATTTCAACACGGAACCAGGAGTATATGTGGACTGTTCTGCGAATGGAAATGAATTGCTTTTCATTCAACAAAACTTCACCGGAATCCGCTACGCGAGGTTTCCTATGGTTGAATGGACGGGGGAAGATGCTACGTTCATTTATCAGAATCTCGAAATTCAAACTGAAGTCTGCTCCAGCAGGTAGCACTTCCAACGTGAAGCGCGGAAAGTGAAACGACCGCGCGACCATTGAATAGTAGAACCCGAGCGCGCAAGGACCATGCGCCAGAGCAGCGTGACCTGAACGACCCAGTTTTGCACCTCACAATTTAGCGGACGATCAACATGACCTAGTCCAAGCGCCCATGTCCTTGCGAAACGCAGTCCTCGGACGAGGCTCAATTCGTCATCGGCCCAAGGTACCGAGGGTAGGCGTATCCCGGACCATGACGTACAGTAAACATTGCCGGAAAACTTTGTGCAAGGCCGCTTGGAATCGGGTACTTGCCGCGTCGAACGAGTTACACCGGTGTGCGACACCGGTAACCGCGGCTCAACGCTGGGCTTAGATACTCTCACCGACGGCTCGCGTTTGGCGTGCCCCGTCGAGCCCCATGCGCCATGCAGGATCAGATGCCCCTCACCGGCGACGCCCGTCGCGAATTGGTCAAAGGGCCAGACGATCAGGAAAAAGGGCACGAATTAGGGCCCGCGCCCCACGCTATGGTTCCCCTATGTGTACTAGCGCACAGATGCCCGTCAGAAAGAACGGGACAATTTCCCGCTAGCTCGGAGTAGGCAAAGGTGCTTTCCTGACGGCGCGAAGTAGGGTTGCTTCTCACCGGTTGCCTTTCGAGTTCGGCGCTCACATCACTGCACGCTTTGCACCAAGGCCAACCATGTCCGAAAAGGGAATCGATTCCGTCATTCTGAACGATGCTGGCAATGCAGACGGCGTCATCGAAGCGCGGCGGCAGGAAGCGTTACTCAAAACGGGAGCCTTGCAGAACGCGATCCTAACCAGCGCCAATTTCTCGATTATCGCCACCGACGAAAAGGGCATCATTCAATTATTCAACGTCGGTGCTGAGCGCATGCTGGGCTATCTGGCCGGCGAAGTCGTTAACAAGATCAGCCCGAGCGATATGCATGATCCGCAGGAAGTTACTGCGCGCGCCCAGGCATTGAGCCTCGAACTAGCCACCACGATTACGCCCGGCTTCGAGGCACTGGCTTTCAAAGCCTCGCGCGAAATCGAAGACATCTACGAACTAACTTATATCCGCAAGGATGGAAGCCGTCTTCCTGCAATCGTGTCGATCACAGCGCTGCGCGATGACTATGGCGTTCTTATCGGGTACCTGTTGATCGGCACCGACAATTCCGCGCGCAAAGCAGGTCGAATTGGAGCTGCAAAACGCCAGGGCCGTTGCGGAAAAAGCTAGCCTTGCCAAATCAGACTTCCTTTCCAGCATGAGCCATGAACTGCGAACGCCGCTCAGCGCGATTCTCGGCTTCGCCCAACTGATGGAGACCGGTTCGCCGCTGCCAACGCCCTCCCAGAAGCGAAGCATCGATCAGATTCTCCAGGCGGGGTGGTACCTGCTGGAACTGATCAATGAAATCCTCGATCTCGCGCTGATCGAATCCGGGAAGCTATCGCTGTCGCTGGAACCGAGCGCGCTCGCGGATGTCCTCCGCGAATGCGAGGCCATGATAGGACCGCAGGCGCAAAAGCGCGACATAAGCGTAACCTTTCCCCAGCTCGAAATCCCGTACTTTGTCAAAGCTGACCGAACGCGGGTGAAGCAGGTTCTAATCAATCTTCTTTCTAACGCAATCAAGTACAACGTGGTGGGTGGAAGGGTCGTCGTGGACTGCAACGAGACCACGCCGGGCCGGATTCGCATTTGCGTCATGGACACCGGCGCGGGATTGTCGTCGGAGAAGCTCGCGCAGCTCTTCCAACCGTTCAATCGTCTCGGACAGGAGGCTAACGTCGAGGAAGGCACAGGTATCGGCCTGGTCGTGTGCAAGCGGCTCATCGACCTGATGGGGGGCGCCATAGGCGCGGAAAGTACTGTCGGAAAGGGCAGCGGGTTCTGGATCGAGCTGAACCTGTCGGCTGAACCTCAACTTGCCGTTGGGGCAGCCAAACCCAGGGCGGTCGCCCAAGCGCACGTTAGGAGTGACGCGGCGTTGCGCACACTGCTCTATGTCGAGGACAACCCGGCCAACCTGATGCTCGTCGAGGATCTCATCGCGCGCCGGCCAGATATCCGCCTGTTGAGTGCGAGTGATGGCAGCCGCGGCATCGAGACTGCGCGCGCCTCTCTGCCAGATGTGATCCTGATGGACATTAATCTGCCTGGCATCAGCGGCATCAAGGCGATGAGAATCCTGGCTGAAGACCCGAAGACGGCGCACATCCCCGTAGTGGCGCTCAGTGCTAATGCAATGCCCCGTGATATTGAGAAGGGTTTGGAGGCAGGATTTTTTCGTTATCTCACCAAACCCATTAAGGTTAACGAATTCATGGAAACGCTGGACGTGGCCCTGAAATTTGCAAAAGCGGAATCGGATCGCGCAAAGGTGGAGAAATAAGCATGATCGTTGCACCCGACATTCTTAACGCCAGCATCCTGATTGTCGACGATCAGGAGCCTAATGTCCGTCTGCTTGAGCAATTGCTGAATGAGACCGGTTACACCCGCGTTGCCTCAACAATGAATCCACATGAGGTCTCTGCGCTGCATCGCAAGAACCGCTACGATCTGATTCTGCTTGACCTGCAAATGCCTGGCATGGACGGATTCCAAGTGATGGAGGCCTAAAGACAAACGATGCTGACAGCTATCTGCCGGTCATCGTGCTCACCGCCCAACCGGGTCACAAGCTTCGCGCATTGCAGGTCGGTGCAAAGGATTTCATCAGCAAGCCGTTTGATCTGGTCGAAGTTAAGACGCGCATCCACAACATGCTCGAAGTTCGGCTCTTGTACAAGAAACTAGACGATTACAACAAGACGCTGGAACTGTTGGTCCAGGAACGGACAGCCGAATTGCGCGAAAGCGAAGCACGCTATCGCAGCCTGACCGAGCTGGCCTCCGATTGGTACTGGGAACAGGACGAGACCGGCAGCTTCACCAAGGTTTCCGGCCCAGTCCTGGAAATGCTAGGAATCCGGGTTCAATGCCTTTGTAGGTCAAAGTAGCGATGACGAGGTAACCGGCTGGAATGAGGCGGAGCGAGAAGTGCTCCGGGCAAAGATTGCAGACCGGCAGCCATTCCTGGATTTCGTATTCAGTCGCGTCAATGTCGATGGCTCGCAGCAGAAATTTCAGGTAAGCGGGGAACCGATGTTTAACCAGTCCTGCCGCTTCATCGGTTACCGCGGAATCGGCGTGGAGCTTACCGCAAAAACGTAGAGCACTGTACCGATAGTTCGCCATGTCGTTACCACATAACCCCAATCAAAACCATCTTCTCGCCGCCCTGCCCGCCGCGGAATTTGAGCGCCTAGCTCCCCATCTGGAGCTGGTCCCGATGCTGCTTGGTGAATCCCTCTACGAACCCGGGGTCCGGTTGCAGCACGTTTATTTTCCAACGACTGCTATTGTCTCACTGCTCTATATCATCGAGTCTGGCTTATCGGCCGAAATCGCCGGAGTTGGCAATGAAGGCATACTCGGTATTTCCCTGTTTATGGGGGGCGAGTCCACCCCAAGCTCGGCTGTCGTGCAGACTGCCGGGCACGGTTTCCGGCTACAAGGCAGAGCTGCTTAAGATTGAGTTTGGGCGTTTCGGTCCGACGATGCATCTTCTGCTACGGTACACGCAAGCGCTGATTACCCAGATGGCTCAGACAGCAGCCTGTAATCGACACCATTCGATATTGCAGCAACTGTGCCGATGGCTGTTACTGACACTCGATCGATTGCCATCGCAAGAGTTGATCGTGACGCAGGAATTGATTGCCGGCGCCCTCGGCGTGCGTCGTGAAAGCATTACGGAGGCGGCCGCGAAATTGCAGCGCGCTGGCTTCGTTCGTTTCCGCCGCGGTCACGTTGCGGTGCTTGAGCGGTCAGGATTGGAGGCCGGCACTTGCGAATGCTACGGCGTAGTAAAAAAAGAATTCGGCCGTTTGCTATCCGACGTGCGGCACCGCCAAAACCCTTCTGCTATCGCTGTACCACGGGCTTTGGCCTGCGCGGCAACTGAGACCTGAATCACCTCGCTCCGACCATTTCGACTCTTTAGCGTCGGTCCGGACGCCGGTGCTCTGTGGCCAGTGCGGGCAAAATTCGCCCCCGGACAGGGGACCACAGGAGACGTGCGCCAGCGAACAGACCGCATCTCAAGGGAGTGCTTAAATGGATTCTGCGTTCCTAATCCCGGGAGCGCGGCCAACCAAAAGGTGTTGAAAATGTACATTGGCGGTGGTGCACTCTTACTGATTATTATTCTAGCGGTGCTTTTTTTGCGATAAGCGATTGCGCGAACCGGTGAGAACTTTCGGTATCCGATCTGGCCCTGGGGTTCGACTACTGTCAATGCGGCCCGGTGGTGGCCGCGGTAGACGATTTCCCTTGAGACACCCGCGAAAACGTGGCAGAACCTTTAACGCACAAATATGGGACGGCAGGGAAATGCGGAGCCTCTACGAGAACCGGGATGACGAAACACTTCACCGGCGTGCGATCGAAGAACTTGCCCAAGAGGTCGACCAGCCAATTGCGGGTGTCAAGGCCGTCTATGAGGGCGAATTCGTCCGGCTGAAGGCCGACGCGAAGATCACTGAGTACCTCGCGCTAATCGTCAGTCGACGTGCACGCGAGACCTTGCTCCGCAAACACGCGTAGTTCGCGTTATTGGCAAGGTGGCGCGTGTTAGACGGGGCGGAAAGCGCTGTTGAATCCCGTTCCGCAATTTCGATGTACGCCAATCCAGTAACGGCTTTACGGGCTGCGAACTCGGGGTAATCGCGGAACGGTTTTCAGACTAACTATCTGAAAACGTGCCGGCATCATCGAGCGGCTGACGGAGGGGTTCTGGCAGGTGGAGATCTGGTGGAGCGCACCCCGACATCTTCACTGTTTCGGAAGAATACTAAAAACACCATACAAGCGGACGGTCGGGCCTAGAATTTAATTCCGCAATGCAAGAGGTGCGGCGACAGCTTCGAGAGAGCGCCGCTCAGCGTCAACAGCGAGCAGCCACGCGACGGCAGCCGCAGCGAGCATGAGCCCGCCACCGACCAGGTAGCCGAAGAACACATCTGCCCGGGTTCCGGCTGCGATCAGGCGTCCGAGCACCACCGGCCCTGCGATGCCGCCAAGACCGGTGCCCACCGCGTAGAACCACGCGATGGCGCTCGCTCTGACCTCGAGTGGAAAACTCTCGCCCACGGTGAGGTACGCCGAGCTTGCTGCTGCAGAGGCGAAGAAAAAGACTGCGCTCCAGGCGACTGTCTGGGCGAACGCGTCGAATATGTCGGCCACGAAGAGTGCGCCGGTTGCGATGATCAGCGCCCCGGTAAGGGCATAGGTGGCAGTGATCATGATGCGTCGCCCGACATGATCGAACAACGGACCGAGGAGCAGCGGTCCTAGAAAATTGCCTGCTGCGAACGGCAGCAGAAACAACCCGACGCGTGCTTCCGCGACCTGGTAGTAGCGCGTGAGCACCAGGCCATAGGTGAAGAAGATCGCGTTGTACAAGAACGCCTGCGCGGCCATAAGACTTACTCCCAGGATTGCGCGTCGCGGGTATCGCTTGAGCAGCACGCCAAAGAGTTCGAACCAGCCAACCCGGCCCCGCGGGTCGAGCACGATTGTCGCTGGCGGCTCAGGATGCGGAAACGTTCCCGTCCGCGCTTCGATGTCCGCAACGATGCGCTCGGCCTCGACATGCCGGCGCTGGAGCACAAGCCAGCGCGGGCTTTCTGGCACGAAGCGTCGCAGGGGCAGGATCGCGAGTGAGAGCAACCCACCGAGGATGAAGGCAATGCGCCAGCCCCAGTCTGGCGAGAACACGTCCGAGTCGAGCACGAGTACGGCCCCTGCCGCTCCGACCGCGGCGCCGATCCAAAAGCTGCCGTTGACGGCAAGATCAATGCGACCGCGCAAGCGCGCCGGCATGAATTCCTGGATTGCCGAGTTGATAGCCGCATACTCTCCACCGATGCCGGCACCAGTCAGAAATCGCAGCGCCGCGAATGTGACAAAGCCAACGGCGAAGCCTGATGCCACGGTCGCGACCGCGTAGAGCCCCAAGGTGACGAAAAACAGCCTTCGGCGGCCGTAGCGGTCCGCCAAGCCGCCGAGCACGATTGCGCCGATAACCGCGCCGGCAACGTACCATCCGGCCGCTTGGCCGACCTGCGCCGAGTCGAGCCCGAGGGTTGTCGGTAAGGTGAGGGCGCTTGCGAGGGCCCCGACAAGCGTGACCTCGAGGCCGTCAATGATCCAACTGGTTCCAAGTGCCGCGATGAGCAGGGTATGAAACCGGCCCCATCGCATGCGGTCAAGTCGCGCAGGAATGTCGGTGCGGAACGCGCCTGACCGCAGCCTCTGCTGAACGGCATCGGCATCGTCGGGCAAATGACCCGACATTGAATCAGGCGCGGTGCTCATCGAGATCGCTCCACCATCCCAGCCATTTGGAGGCACGCACCGATGGCCAACACGCCTCAGCGTCTGCGCCCGCCCCCCCGCCCTCGGCGTTTGCGGAATTGCGCTTCTGAAGCCCGCGATTGCCCGCGGCCGGAATCTCCGCTTCGTCGGCAGGGGTGCCCTGCAGCAGGCGGTTAGGCGCGATCTCGCCGACGATCGACACGGCAACATAGGTCGCGACGAGCAGCAAAAGGACTGCGCGGTTCGGCCCGATGGACAAGCCGACGTAGCATGACCGGGACGCTTGTAACCAGCGGCCGCTTCCTTCACGAAAATCGCAAACCTTCGAGGATTTCCAAGTGTTGTTCTATCTGCACGGGAGCCTCTGCGACGCGCCCCTCGGGGATAGCCGGCGCCGGGCGGAAGGCACGTCAGCGCACGTATAGCAGCATAGGGATGATAGCGCAGGCGACACCCCGACTTCTGGTCATAGCCGTAGCAAGCTGATAGATTGATAAGGCAGGGCACTTGGTGAGAGTAAACCGTCCTCTGGACGACTGATAGGTTTGTGTCGCATCTCGATTTGAGAGAGCCACATGATGCGCCGAATCGTAATCTTCGCTCGAAACGGCGCTCCGCGATCCAGACCCATAAGACCCATAAGGAATCCATATACCAGATCAAGGCGAAGGCAACGCGGGCAGCGGACGTGTGGTTCAAACTGGCGTCACGTCTAGTTGCCAGCAACGGGGATGCGCACGCGGGTGTCAAAGGGCTTCCGCCCGGCTTCGCTTGAGCCGACACGCAATCGTCAGAAGCGTTCGGTAGGCGCTCGAGCCCGAATCGGCTCCAGCTGCGGACGCTGCAGGGTTACCCCGCTCGCTCCCGGACGTGATTCCGAATGTGTGACGGCGCCTAGCTTCGATCAACTGTAAGGAGGGAGCAAAGACATGGCACGCATCATCGGCGGCATCGCCGCGTCGCACACGCCGACCATCGGCTTCGCGTACGACCGCAACAAGCGCGACGACCCGGTCTGGGCGCCGATCTTCGAGAACTTCGCGCCGCTGTCCGCCTGGCTTGCCGAGAAGCGTCCAGACGTCCTGCTGATGATCTACAACGATCACGTCACGTCGTTCTTCTTCGACCACTACTCGGCGTTCGTGCTGGGCGTGGGCCCCGAGTGGCAGGTTGCCGACGAAGGCGCGGGTGCGCGCGATTTGCCGCCGGTGAAGGGGCATCCGCGGCTCGCCTCGCACATCGGCCGCTCGCTGATGGCGGACGAGTTCGACATGTCCTTTTTCCAGAACCGGGCGCTGGACCATGGTTGTTTCTCGCCGCTGTCGATGCTTTGCCCGCACGAGCCGGAATGGCCCGTGAGCATCGTCCCGCTCCAGATGGGGGTGCTGCAGTTCCCTGTCCCAAGCGCACGACGCTTCTACAGGCTCGGACAAGCGCTGCGGCGCGCGATCGAAAGCTATCCCGACGATCTGCGGGTCGCGATCGCTGCGACCGGCGGCCTGTCGCACCAGGTGCACGGCGAGCGCGCCGGTTTCAACAACCCGACCTGGGACAGTCGGTTCCTCGATCTCTTCGAGCGTGACCCGGAACGGCTGGCCGCGATGACCATCGCCGAGTACGCCGAGCTGGGTGGGTGCGAGGGGGCCGAAGTCATCATGTGGCTGACCATGCGCGGCGCGCTGTCGGCGAACGTGGTGTGCAAATACCGCAGCTACTACCTGCCCTCGATGGCCGGCATCGCGACGGCGATCTACGAGGGGCTGGACGACGCGCCCGACCCGGCCGTCGTCGAGCGCCAGCGGGGCCATGCGGCGGGTCAGCTGAGCGGCATCGAAAGACTCCAGGGCACTTACCCGTTCACGCTCGAGCGCAGCGTCAAGGCGTACCGCATCAACGACTACTTGCACCGGATGGTCGAGCCGAGGCATCGCGAGTCGTTTCTCCGCGATCCCGAGGCAAGCTTCGAGGCGGCCGGCCTCACCGCAGAAGAAAGCGACTTGATCCGTCGACGCGACTGGCGAGGCCTAATGCACTACGGCGCCATCTTCTTCGTCCTGGAGAAGCTCGGTGCGGTGACCGGCGTGTCGAATCTGCACATTTATGCCGCGATGCGCGGCGAAACGCTCGAAGCCTTCCAACTCACGCGCAATGCGCCGGGCGCACTGTACTCGGTAGCGGGCAAAGGGGCCGGGAACCTGGGCTGGGACCAGCCGTCGGACACGGCGGTGCACCGCTGAACCACGATCGAGGCACCTGGCATGCGATCACGAAACGGCGTTCGAGCGGGAGTGACTCGATGATCATCGACATCCACGGCCACTACACCACCGCGCCCAAGGCGCTCGAGACGTGGCGCAATCGCCAGATCGCCGGCATCACGAATCCCGCGGAGATGCCGAGGGTGTCCGAGCTGCATATCAGCGACGACGAGCTGCGCGAATCGATCGAGGGCAACCAGCTGCGGCTCATGCGCGAGCGCGGACTCGACCTGACGATATTCAGCCCGCGCGCAAGCTTCATGGCGCATCACATCGGCGATCTCCATGTCTCGAGCACGTGGGCTGCGATCTGCAACGAGCTGTGCTACCGGGTGAGCGAGCTGTTCCCGGATCACTTCATCCCGGCCGCGATGTTGCCGCAGAGTCCCGGCGTGGATCCGGCGACGTGCATTCCCGAACTCGTGAAGTGTGTCGAGGAGTTCGGGAATGTGGCGATCAACCTCAATCCCGACCCGTCCGGAGGGCACTGGAACTCCCCGCCGCTGTCCGATCGCCACTGGTACCCGATCTACGAGAAGATGGTCGAGTACGACATCCCGGCGATGATCCACGTGAGCACGAGCTGCAACCCGTGCTTCCACACCACCGGAGCGCACTACCTCAACGCCGACACGACCGCTTTCATGCAGTGCCTCACGTCAGATCTGTTCAATGATTTTCCGACGCTGCGCTTCATCATTCCGCACGGCGGCGGCGCGGTGCCCTACCACTGGGGCCGCTTCCGCGGCTTGGCGCAGGAGCTCAAGAAGCCGCTGCTCAAGGACCACCTGCTGCACAACATCTTCTTCGACACCTGCGTGTACCACCAGCCTGGAATCGACCTGCTCACCCGCGTGATTCCCTTGGACAACATCCTGTTCGCGAGCGAAATGATCGGCGCCGTACGCGGCATCGACCCGGAAACCGGGCATTACTTCGATGACACCAGGCGCTACATCGAGGCTGCGCACATCGGTCCACAGGAGCGGCACAAGATCTACGAAGCCAACGCGCGGCGCATCTATCCGCGCCTCGACGCCGCGCTGAAAGCGAAAGGACGTTGACCATGTACGAACTCGGAGTTGTCTATCGCAACATCCACCGCGCCGACAGCGACGTCGCGGCCAGGCTTGGCACGTTCGGGAGTGCGACCGTCCACGAGGCGATGGGACGTACGGGCCTGCTCAAACCATACATACGTCCGATCTATGCCGGCGCGCAGGCATCTGGGACGGCCGTGACGGTACTGCTGCACCCTGGCGACAACTGGATGTTGCACGTCGTGGCCGAGCAGATCCGACCAGGCGACATCGTCGTTGCCGCGGTCACTGCCGACTGCACCGACGGCTATTTCGGTGACCTGCTCGCGACAAGCTTCAACGCGCGCGGGGCGCAAGGGCTCGTCATCGACGCTGGAGTGCGCGACGTGCGCGTGCTCACCGAGATGAAGTTCCCGGTCTGGAGCAAGGCGATCTCCGCCAAGGGTACGGTGAAGGCCACACTAGGCTCTGTGAACATCCCCGTCGTATGCGCCGGTGCCTTGGTCACACCAGGTGATGTCATTGTGGCCGACCAAGACGGTGTGGTGGTGGTTCCGGCGACCCTCGCGCAAAAAACGCTGGAGGCTGCGGCAGCGCGTGAAGCGAATGAAGGCGAAAAGCGCGCAAAGCTGGCCGCCGGAGCGCTGGGACTGGACATGTACAACATGCGCGAGCCGCTGCAAAGGGCCGGATTGAAATACATCGATTGATCGAGCCGCGCGAGACATGGCCGTCGAGTCGGGCAAGGTTGACTGCATCACAGGCATTTCCTCGATGGCGATGCGTCACGTGTTGGCTAAGTTGGGCGATGCTTACGAGCAGCAGTCGGGGCAACCCGTCACTATCGTTTCGGTGGGTGGCGTTGATGCGGCTCGGCGGGTCGACGCTGGCGAAGCGTTCGACTTCGTCGTGCTGGCAGCCGATGCGATCGAGCAGTTGGCAGCCGGTGGCCGCGTCGATCCGGGGAGTCGAACCGATCTCGCTCGTTCGGCCGTGGCGGTGGCGGTAGCCGCGGGCGCGACGCGACCCGACGTCTCTACCGAGTCGTCGCTTCGCGACGCCGTCCTGCGCGCCCGCAGCATCGGGTATTCGACGGGCCCGAGCGGAGCGCACCTTGTCCGCTTGTTCGAGCGCTGGGGCATCGCCAACGCCATTGCGCCGCGCATTGTCCAAGCTTCACCTGGCCTTCCCGTGGGCATGCTCCTGGCACGCGGCGATGTCGAGCTGGGTTTCCAGCAGTTGAGCGAATTCATGCACCTGCCAGGAATCGACGTCATCGGCCTGCTTCCACCGGAGATCCAGGTGGCAACCGTGTTCTCGGGGGCGGTATGCACCGCATCGAACTGTTCCGCGGCCGCCCGGGCGTTGCTCTCCTTCCTTGCTTCACCAGAAGCCGATGCGACGAAGCGCTGCCATGGCATGGAGCCAGCACGCGCCGGCGCGTGAGTGCCACATGCTACCTAAGGCGCGCGATAAGTTGCACCCAATCGAAGCCCTTCCGCAACGACCATCGCAATCAGGCCGTCACGAGGACTCACAGGCATGAGCACCGATCTAAGACTCGGTCGTCGGGAAGCCAACAGCCCGGAGAGACTCATGTTCGAAGAGCGTGTGGCGCGGGTCGCCGATGTACTTGGCGCGGTGCTCCTGGGTGTGGCGCTGCTCGCTCCATTGACCGTACACGCGCAGGCATATCCCGATCGGCTGATCAAGATCATCGTTCCGTATCCGGCCGGCGGTGCCGTCGATATCGTCGCGAGGACCATTGGACAGGCGCTCGCGGAAGCGCTGAAACAACCCGCGATCGTCGACAACCGGCCGGGCGCGAGCGCGAACATCGGCATGGAGATGGTTGCGAAGGCGACGCCCGATGGCTACACGTTGCTGATGGCCTCGAATGGCATCGCGACCAACATGGCGCTGTTCCCGAGCCTGACGTTCGACGGTCGTCGCGATTTTGCGCCGATCGCGAAGATCGGTTACGCGCCGCTGGTAATCGTCGTGCCCGTCGCGTCGCCGGTCAAATCGCTGAAGGAATTGATCGCGATGGCGAAAGCCGAACCCGGTAAGCTCACCTACGCCTCTGCGGGAAATGGCAGCTCAGGGCACTTGGCAGGCGAGCTCCTCAAGTCGACGGCGAAAATCGACGTCCTGCATATCCCGTACAAAGGAGGCGCGCCGGCCATCACCGATCTTCTGGGCGAGCGCATTTCGTTCATGCCCATCAATCCGGTCGAAGTGATCGCGCATATCCGCGCCGGCCGCCTGCGCGCGCTTGCCGTCGCGAGTGACATGCGATTCCCTTTGCTGCCCGATGTGCCGACGGTCACTGAGGCCGGTCTCGCGGGTTACGAGGCGTCCGTCTGGTGGGGCCTGGTCGCGCCGGTTAAAACGCCCCCGGAGATCGTCCGACAGCTCAATGCCGAGACGAACAAAGCGCTGGCGAATCCCGCGATCGCGAACAAGTTGAGTGAACTCGGAGTGGTCGTGACGCCGGGTACGCCCGACCAGTTCGCCGCCTTCATCAAGGCGCAGACCGAACTCTGGTCGGGCGTCATCAAGGCCATCGGGATCCAGCCTGACTGATGGCCGCCTACAATCGCCCGAACTGCAAGCGACAAGCTGGCTCTTCCTGAAAGGACATCGAATGAGGAGACGATTTGCGTTAGGACTCGGTGCGGTAGCCTTCGAGTCGTTGCTAGTCAACGGAGGCATGGTTAAAGCACGCGCCGCTGGCAATGCTGCGCCGCGCAAGGTTGCCGGGATCCCCATGGTCGATACGATGATCGCCAAGGCCGCGAACGAGCTCGCACTGAGCGCGTCGCCGGCATACCTCTACAACCATGCGGTGCGAACTTATCTATTCGGTGCCTTGATCGGGCGAGCGGCAAAGTTGAAGTTTGACGAGGAGCTACTCTATTTGGCATGCGTGCTGCACGACCTCGGTCTGACCAAGCGATTCATAGGTAACCGACCATTTGAAATCGAAGGAGCCATTGCGGCCGGAAACTTCCTGCGGCAGCAAGGTCTGTCGGTCACCAAAGCAGCAGTCGTCTGGGATGGCATCGCCATGCATCCTCTCGCCATCTCGCAGTACAGGAAGCCCGAGATTGCGTTGGTCGGCGCGGGTGCGGGTGCTGACGTAATTGGTGCCGGACTGGAAGACGTTACCGCCTCCGACCGCGATGCTGTGCTTCAGGCGTTTCCACGGCTTGGATTCAAATCAGAGTTCGTGGCGACATGTGCCGATGTCGTGAGGCAACATCCGGCAGGCGCTGCCCGGACGTTCATGCGGGATATTGGCGAGCGCAATGTCCAGGGCTTCAAGCCCGTCAATATTTGTGACGCCATCGAGCGTGCCCCGTTCAGTGAATAGGAAAGACGACACTGATGAATGGAGCGTGAGACCAGTAAGCCCATGCTCGCATTAAACGAGGGTTGGCACCAATTATGACCGACTCCACTCCTCCGGAAGATGTCGCTCCCCTAGACCAGGCAGCGAGACCCGCCGCCAGTCGACGGAGGCTCCGGGGACAGATTAAGCGTTTTCGGCGGCCAATTGCTGCTATTACCGCCTTCGCTGTGCTGTGCGTCGGTACCGCGCTCGGGTTGCCCAAGGCGGCATTGGCCGAGGTGAAAGAAGTGCAGATCGCCCGCGGCTTCGCGATCCCGCATCTGCCGATAATGATCATGGAGCACGACAAGCTGCTAGAGAAGCATGCGCTGGCAGAGGGCCTGGACGAGATCAAGGTCGTTTATTCGCAAATTGGCGGCGGCAGCGTCATGAACGATGCATTGATCTCGGGGGCCCTCTCCTTCGGCGTCGGCGGGCCGCCACCGATGCTCACCCTATGGGACAAGACCCGCTCGGGCATCCAGGTGAAAGGTGTGTGTGCCGAAGCGACGATGCCGCTGTTGCTCAATACCCGCAACCCCAATCTGAACACGTTGAGGGATTTGACCAAAAAAGACAGAATCGCCGTGGGCGCAGTCAAGGTTTCCATCCAGGCGCGTCTCCTGCAGATGGCCGCTGCCAAGGCATTCGGTGAAACCGAATTCGCCCGCTTCGATCCACTCACCGTCGGCATGAACTCCCCGGATGCGAGCGCCGCGCTGCGTTCGGGCGTGGGCGAGGTCGACACCAACTTCAGCCTGCCGCCGTTTCAGTACGCCGAGCTCAAGGTTCCCGGCATCCATACGCTCGCATCGTCCAACGACATCATGGGCGGCCCGCACACCTTTACCATGGTCTATACGACTAGCAAGTTTCATGACGCGAATCCCAAGACCTACCGGGCGTTCCTCGCCGCAATCAAGGAGGCAGTCGCCATTATCAATCGCGACAAAGTCGGTGCCGCCAGGACGTACATTGAGATGACAAACAGCAAGGAATCAGTCAGCGAGATCGTGGCTATCCTGGATGATCCGTTGGTGCAATTCACGCTCACGCCCAATGGTACGATGAAATTCGCCGATTTCATGTATCGGATCGGAGCACTCAAGAACAAGCCGAATTCGTGGCAAGACTATTTCTTCGAAGAGATTCACAACCTGCCCGGCAGTTGAGATGTTCCATGGCGAACGTCGCGCTTTCGGGGTGTAAGCGTCTATGCGCCTCTAGCAGCCTACCGTGACTTTGAGTGGTAGCCATGATGGTAAGGAGCGAGGCCTGATGTGTCAGCGTGACCCCTGTGCGACGGAAGAAATTGCCGGGTTCGAGTCAAAGCAGAGCTACCCGCCGCAGTGGTCGGCACCGCCGGAACGTTAACGCATGCGCTTGGGGCGGCGCACGGCGCGTACTTTGCCGCTCGAACCACCGCCCGCGTAAAACAGGTCGGCACCATCGGACTCGAGGCCCGTCACCGCCACGCCTTCGGGCATGGTGAGCCTGGCCAGAACCTTGCCGCTCTCGGGGTCGATGCGACGGATGTCGCTCTGGTCGCCTTCCCATGTGCCATGCCAGAGTTCGCCGTCGACCCACGTCACTCCCGTGACGAAGCGGTTCGACTCGATCGTCCGCAAGATCGCGCCCGTTTGGGCGTCGATCTGGTGGATCTTCCGGTCGCGGTACTGTCCGACCCAGAGCGTGCCCTCGGCCCACGTCAGGCCCGAGTCGTGACCCTTGCCGGGCGCCGGAAGGGTCACGACCACCGCACCTGTCGCGGGGTCGATTTTTTGAATGCGATCTTCGGCGAGTTGATAGATAGTACCGGCCGTCGAACGCGGTGCCGGCGTCGGATGCGACGTCGATGGCGCGCAAGGCCCGCCCACTGGACGGATCGAACGCGCGGAGCGCGTCGCCTGCGGCGAACCAGACGCGGGTGCCGTCGAACGTCACCCCGTGCACGTGCGGCGCATCCGAGAACGGTCCGTATTCGCGGACAATCTCCGCTGCCTGCGCGCCAGTCGTTGCGTTCCCCCCTGTCGTTCGCTTCATTGCTTTCTCCTTTGCCGAGTGCCGCGATCAGCTTAGCCCATGGCAGCCGACACAGGGAGTAACAACGTCGTCGCGAATCCGCCGATCGGTGCGGAGAGCCAGCGCCGCGCTCGGCCGCGACCGAGCGTGCGCACCTTGGCCGACGCCTCGAGGGCACCAAGCGCGCGCTGCACCGTGCGCTGGCTCGAGCCGAGCGCCAGAGCGAGCGCCGACGTGGACCACGCCTCGCCATCGGCCATGAGTGCCAGCACCGCAGCATCCGGGCTCTCGATCGGCGGCGCCAGGACCAGCACTTCGCCCGACCGGGGCAGGAGCGCGAAGCCTGCCGGCGTCGCCCGCACGTCGGCGAGCGAGCGGAGTTCCCTGCGCAGGCGGCTGAGCTCGACGCGAAGGCGCGCGCGATGCGACTCGTTCGGACGCCGGGCACGGAACGCGCGCTCGCAGAGAATCTCGCGGGTCGCCTCGCCGGGCCATGCTTCGGCCAGCGAGCGCAGGAGCGCAAACAGCACTGGGCGCCGCGTGAGGCGCACTTCACGTCGCCCCGAGCGTGCAACCCGCCGACACGCGTCCACGATCAGGTGCCGCGAAGCGAGCACCGTCTCCACTTCCGCCAGCACGAGCGGTCGTTCCTCGCCTCCCGCGATAAGCCGCGCCGCCGGAAGCGCGAGCGTACGCTCGGCCCGCTCGACTTCGACGTAGAGCGGGTCGATGCCCGAACGATCCGCCGCGGCGCGGGCGCGGGAAAGCGCCGCCCGAGCGGGTGCGGTGTGCCCGCGGCGCAACGCGATCTCGAACGCGACGAGCTCGCCCCTCGCTGTCAGCATGGCCGAAGCGGCCAGAAGGTCCAGCTTGTCGAGCGAGTCGCCCGCTTCGGTCACCCGCCCGAGCAAGAGCAGCCGGCGGATCTGAAGGAGCGCGGCATGAAGTCCGTTGTCGTGATCGCCCAAGGCGTCGAACGTCCGCCGGGCGTCGTCGAGCGCCCGCGTCGACCATCTGAGGTCGCGCGACGCGAGCGCCACCTCGGCTTCGGCTGTGACGCATCGCGCGCGCTCCACGCGCTCTCTCGGGCCGAACGAACGCGCCGCGCGTCGTAAGAGCGCCTTGGCTTTCGCAAACTCGCCGAGCTGAGCCATGGCGATCCCGCGCAGGGCGAGCGCGGGCGCGTCATTCCGAAGCGCGATCCGCTTGAGCGCGCCCAAGGGGTCGCCTGCCCTAAGGGCCCTCGCTGCAGCCGTCACGAGCGAATCCATGTCGCATCTTATGCCGCGATCGGCCGCCACCAAAACCCGTCACAGTTGTTACTCCCCGTTCGCGGTCGGCCGAAGCTAAGCTGCGTGCTCGACCAACACAGCAAGGAGTTGCCATGACAACACATGAAGCCGTTTCGAAGGGCGGATGGGTGGAAGCAAAAAGGCACCACCTGGCCAAAGAGGCCAGCGCGGGCTCCGCGGCTGGAAATCCGTCTCGGCACACGACCGGAACACGTGAAGAATGGCTTGCGGCCCGGCTCGAGCTGCTCAAGGCGGAGAAGGAGCTCACGCGGCGTAGCGACGAGCTGGCGCGGCAGCGGCAGGAACTGCCGTGGGTTCGGATCGACAAGGAGTATCGATTCGAGACCGACGAGGGGAGCGCCTCGCTAGTCGACCTCTTCCGAGGCCGCTCGCAGCTCCTCGTCTACCACTTTATGTTCGGGCCCGACTACGCGGCGGGGTGCGCGACCTGCTCGACGATCGCGGACGGATTCGACGGCTTCGTCGTCCACCTGGCGAACCACGACGTCACGCTTTCGGCGGTGTCGCGGGCGCCGCTCGCGAAGCTGCGCGCGTATAAGCGGCGGATGGGGTGGACGTTTCCCTGGGCGTCCTCGTTCGGCGGCGACTTCAACTTCGACTTCAACGTCTCGCTCACCGAGGGGCAACAGCGCGAGGGGGCCGTCGAATACAACTACCGGCGCGAACCGGCGTGGACGGTACGCGGGATCGACGACTCGCTGACGAAACGCGGCGAGGGGCCTGTCGCCGAGAACGCGGCCATGACCGGAACCGACGTGGCCACGTACACGCGCGAGAGACCGGGCATGAGCGCATTCGTGCTCGAGGACGGCGTCGTCTACCACGCCTATTCCACCTATGCGCGCGGACTGGACGGCCTCTGGGGTATGTACCAGTGGCTCGACCGTGCCCCCAAGGGGCGCAACGAGACGGGCATCTGGTGGCGCCGTCACGACGAGTACGACCAGCGCTGAGCGAAGTCGCGGTGTCGTAGGCGCAACTGCGGGACTGGAGTCGCACGACGCATGGTTTCCTGGCGAGCTTCTGAGCGAGCCTTTTTCGGCGTCTCGGCGCTGCTCTTCGCCGCCGCCACGGCCGTTACGATCGTCTGCTGCGCGTCCATGTCGGCGATGGGCGAGATGCCGATGCCCGGCGGCTGGACGATGTCGATGGCGTGGATGCGGATGCCCGGACAGACGTGGCCCGGCGCCGCGGCGTCATTCCTTGGCATGTGGGTCGTGATGATGGTAGCGATGATGCTGCCGTCCTTGGTGCCCACGCTGTGGCGCTACCGCCAGGCAGTCGACAGGACAGGCGAGACGCGGCTCGGTCGGCTGACCGCGCTGGTGGGCGTGGGGTACTTCTTCGTCTGGGCCCTGTTCGGAATGGCCGCCTTTCCGCTGGGCGTCGCGCTGGCGGCGGTCGAAATGCAGCTGCCGGCGTTAGCGCGCGCCGTACCGATCGCGGTCGGCGTGGTCGTTCTAATGGCCGGCTCCCTTCAGTTCACCGTGTGGAAGGTGCGTCACCTCGCCTGTTGCCGGGAGGCACGCGGGCGCGGCCGTACGCTGCCGGCCGACGCCGGCACGGCCTGGCGAGATGGCCTACGCCTCGGCCTCCACTGCAGCCTGTGCTGCGTCGGTCTGACGGCGATCCTCCTGGTCATCGGGGTCATGGACCTTCGCGCGATGGCTGTCGTGGCGGCAGCCATCACCGTCGAGCGTCTCGCACCGGCCGGTGAGCGCGTCGCGCGAGTCACCGGGGCCGTCGCCGTCGGGGTAGGGTTGTTTCTGATCGCGCGCGCAGCCGGCCTCGGATAACGCATCCGCGTCCTGCAGCGTCTATCTGAACTTTGCCCGCCGCTCGCGCTGGGTGCATTTTTTTATGGAACCACTTCGTGCTCGACGAAACGACCGAGCTCGTCATGCACGCGACGAACTGTTCCTCGGGCCGCGAGGCATTTTTCGCTATGTCGACGCCCGGGCAAGCGTTTTAAGAACCTTCGTCCCGGGAATGTACTGCTTGCCCCAGCGCACGAGCGCGAGCAGAACGTCGCCCAGAGCCAATCCTTTTGCACTTAGCGAATACGCATAGCGAACGGGATGCTCGTGGTAGGCAGCGCTGACGATAATCCCAGCTCCTTCCAACCGCTTCAGACGATCTGCGAGGATGTTCGTTGGGATTCGCTCGGGTGATGCGAGAAGTTCGCTATAGGTGCGCTTGCCACTTAGCAAATCCCGAATGACCAGCAAGGACCATCTGTCGCCGACTAGGTCGAGCGTGTTGGCAATCGCACAGGTGGAGCGCTTAAAGTTGGCGGGCTTTTCCATGTTCACTTTACATCGATCGTGGATATGAAGAATTGTCACTTGCATATTGCAAGTTAGTATGGTACGGTGTCAAGTGACTTGCATATTGCAAGTGACTGACACAGGAGAATCCATGGCCAACCTTACCCTCTCGCACCCCACGCAGTCGCGATCCACCGTTCCTTCACAAACAACGATTCTCGTCGCGGCATCAGTCGTAGCCTGGTTCGCTATCGTCGCCATTCTTGGCGCGCGCGGAAGGTTCGTTACACCGCCGGGTGCTCCACCGCTGCCCATTCTGCTCGGTTTCTTGACGCCCCTCGTCGTGTTCTTCGCCGCGTACCTGCTATCGCGAGCGATCCGGGAATACACGTTGGCGATCGACCCTCGGCTCATGATGGCAATCCAGGCGTGGCGCTTTGCCGGGCTCGGATTTCTCGCCCTTTACACGTATGGTGTGCTGCCGGGCTTCTTTGCCTGGCCCGCCGGTTTGGGCGACATGGCAATTGGCGTGACTGCGCCGTGGCTGCTCGCGGTGCTCATGCGTCAGCCGAGTTTCGCCGCGAGCAGGACCTTCGTGATCTGGAATCTGCTTGGAATCCTGGATCTCGTCGTCGCCATGGGCACCGGGGCCCTTGGCAGCATCTTGGTTGCCGGAGCGGATGCCGGCGTCACGACCGGCGCAATGGCGCAGATGCCTCTGGTCCTAATCCCGGCGTTCTTTGTGCCCGTATTGCTTCGCGCTTCATGTGTCCGCGCTGCTCCAGGCGAGACGTCTCGCCGCGACCTAGGAACACTACGCAAGGAGCTTTTTCTCGCGCACCTTCTCGCTCCGTCTCTCGAACGAACACACTTTCCCTTAGGAACGTGTGTTCGTTCGCTTGCTGGTGTTTCGCCTGCGACCGGCGCCGAGGCCGCGGCGTAGCATCCGTTCAGCTACAACTGCGATATCAAGGCGGCGGTCGACCAGTTGGTACCTGTTGGGCTGGAGCAGGGACTGAGGTTGGCGTTGAAACATCTTTTCCCGCCCGGCCTGACGAGGTCAATAGCGCAACTCCACCGACGATCAGCACGAACGCCGTTCCGGCCACTACAAACCATCCAAATACGGTCGTGGCTTTGGAAGCCGCTCTGCCATGTTGAGACGGCAGGACAGGCCTATATGGTTGCGCCGTGTCTGGGCCTTTCGAGGGGCTACGGCCTACGACCGCGATTTCGGGATCGGTGCTCATCAGGCGCACAGCCAGATCAACGTCTAGGTCAAGCCTTTCTGGAACCACCCATGAGGCGACGCCGATGGACCTCAACGCCGCTACATAGCGCGTGCTGGTAATGATGTCCGCACGGGACTTCACAACGACCTCGCGCCCAGCCAGAAGCCGTCCCGCTGCGGCTTCGGTTTCGCCCAGCAGCTCCGCAACCGCAGTACGCACTTCGGCTGGATCGAACCCCTCCAAGCATCCGCCTTCGAGTATGACCTGAAAAGTTTCCATTGAGGGGTGACCTAGTCGCCGTCGGTACAGACCCGCCGAAGCAAGATGCCTGCCTGAGCGGCTTTGGTGTCGCTCGATCCGGCAGGTCTATTGGGTCACCGTTCGATTCAGCTCTGCCGTGGCATGGGAATCGCTTATATCCCGATTGGCGCAGGCGAACGGGCGCTTAGCCGTGGGGAGGCGTCAGATTTGAGACGCCCAGCGGCGGCCACTGCCCGCCAGCGACAGCTGCGCGGTGATTTGACCCTACTACATTGATACGTCCAACGGAATTGGCGAGAACATTGAAACAATCGTTCGGCACCTCACTGGTTGCTGTCGTCCTGCTGATTGGGTTACCTGCCCTTGCTCACGCCGGGCTGTACAAATGCATCGACGAAAAGACCAAAAGCGTTACCTACAGTGGAACACCCTGCATCTCGGGGACCGAAAGCGCGATCATGGACGGCAAGCCCGCACCGCGAGAGATCGCCGGGAAGTCAGGGGAGGCGCGGCAGGCTCCCAGCGCGATTACTGCGTCGACGCCCACGCCAAATAACTCGGAAGAAAAGAAACGCTTGGCTTCCGAATGCGCGGCCGGCAACAGGGGCTACCAAAACGCCTGCAGGGCACTACGCGCCCTCAATGGAGAAGCTGAGCAAAAGCCATTAACCACGAATTGATATCCTCGTCCACCGCTGCGCGTGCGGGCCGGGTCAGGAGGGCAAACCGCCAATGAGGCGCGCGGAAGGCCGGGCGCCGCGAGGCAATTGGCGCAACGCGAGGGTGAAGAACCCAGTTACTGCGCGTGATCTCGGGGAAGCCCGCCGCTGGCGAGAGCGCGCTGCGGAACCCGCTGGCCGTTCCGGGTGCAATAAGACGACTGGTGCAGAGCGGCAGGCCAATCCAGGATCAGCGGATCAGGCCATCCCCGATGTTCGCTCCAGTCTCCAGCTCGCAGTGTTATGCCTAGCTATAGGGCGAAAATTGTCCCGAACAGCATGGCGGCGGTTGAGCTTAGTCCGAGTGTGGGCCACAAGCAGCCCGCCTTCCAATTCGCTTGAACACGGTCATTCAACGCTGAGGCAGCGGCGGTATTCAGCCCCCGAGGTCTTTGGCAATCTTGTCGATGCCAACCTGCGCGCACGCCGCGTCCTTGTCACCGCCCGGAGCGCCGGAAATACCGATCGAGCCGACCAGTTCCTTGCCGGCGAAGATCGGCAGCCCGCCTTCGAAGGTCGTAATCTTATCCAGCTGCAGGAACCCGGAAAGCACGGGTTGGGGCCGCTTACCCATTTCGACCGACGGTGAGCGTGTTGTGAACGCGGTATACGCCTTGCGCATGCTGTTCTCGATGGTGTGCGGATTCACGCCGTCGTCGCTCAGCACGACCGCCGTGCGGGCATGACGATTTAGAACCGTCACCGTTACCTTGTAGCCGTCGGCGCGGCAGCGCTCCAGGCCTGCCTTGGCCGCGTCGAGCGCCGCGTTGAGCGAAATGCTGCGCTCGGTGACCATGGCCTGCGCGCCGGCTATGCAGGGCGCAAGAGCGATGACTGCCGCCAAAACCATGCCTTTGTTCATCTTCATCGAAGCCTCCTAGGGTTGGAGCCGGGTGTACAGCAAGCGCGAACAGCGTATTCCCCTGGCACATTGGCGCCGCACTGCAAAACGAGTCTGCGGCAAGTGTGCATTCCTGCAATGAAGTTAACTCGGCGCATTCTATCCTTTGGAACAACCGCCCGCGCTGGCTTGGGTCGGATGTGCCTTCCGGTTGACGGCGCCTTGCGGGTCGGTGCCAGGTATCCCCTCCTTGCCACTCGCGGCTTTCATCGGCGCGATTCGGGATACGCCCGCGTTGGGTGCCTTGTGTAGCCGACAACGTGGTGCGGTTCCTGCCGCCCGAACCGACGCGTTAGGTCACATCCCGCGCCGTTTCGGCAGGCCTTTGAGCCGGGTTCGGTCCGGCGCGTGACGATCGGTTCGGGAGCTCGACCTGCAATCGGTCTTGTTTGACCGTATATCCGGTGCGCAAGGGCGAGTCCCAGACAGGCATGGGACTTGCACCAGGTCTTGCGCGACGAAGCCTCGTGTCCTGTTGTCCGGCGGCAATTCCGCGTCGAGAGGCAAGAGCCCGGAGAAGGCACGTGGCATACACGCACAGTTGAACTGAACAACTTTCGAGGGATTCGAACATGAAACTTTCATCGAACGCTGCGGCAATCGCCTCTCCGATGCGCTGCATCGAGAGTCCTGCGCGAGGGCCCACCGGCGCGCGCGGTTTCACTCTGGTCGAGCTGCTGGCGAGCCTATCGGTATTAGCGATCCTGACCACTCTCACTGCGGCGTCGATGAGCTCGACGCTCAACAACAATTTCATCTATGCGACCCAGACCGAGTTCGTCGCCTCCCTTGCGTTGGCGAGAAGCGAAGCGGTTCGTCGGGGGCTCCCGGTCGTGGTCGGTGCGACCACCCCGGCAGCTGGCAACGCCTTCGGCGGCGGATGGACCGTGTGGGTCGACAGCAATGGCAACGGCGTCTTCGACGCCCACTCCGACCCCGTGCTGCGCAGCCACGAGGCGCTGCCCGCGACGATTCAGGTCGGCGACGGCGCGACGACGGCGTTCGGCTTCAGCTCGATGGGGTTCCTGACCCAGGGCACGACCGTTGATATCAAGGTATGCCCCAACGATGGCTCAGTTGCCGGCTTCGACATCACCGTCCAGCCTAACGGCATCGTCGACGTAGCCGACGTCGCGGCCAATACCACGCCTTGCAACGGAGCATGAACAAGCTTGGGCAACGCGGTTCCGGACTGATCGAGGCTTTGATCTCGATGTTGGTCGTGTCGATCGGTTTTATTGGCTTTGCCGGTCTTCAGATCAAGGGCCTTGCGTCTACGAAAGATTCACTGTTTCGCACCGAGGCGGTCTACCTGTCGTATCAGATGGCCGACCGCGTGCGCGCGAATCTGCCTGCTGCCGCCGCCGGGGCGTACAACAACTTCTCGACCCAACAGGCACCAGATTCCGGCTGCACGGTCACTGCGAACTGCACTCCGGCGCAAATGGCGATGAACGATTTCGCCGAGTGGCTTGCCGAAGTGCAATCGGCGTCGGTGCTGCCTTCGGGCGCAGGGGTGATCTGCGTCGACAGCACGCCCGATGACGGCACCCCGACCAATGCGGCATGCGATGGTATCGGCGATGTACTGACCATTAAGCTGTGGTGGACGGAGCAGGGGAAACAACACCGTTTCGTCAGCACGTTTCGGCCATGAGTGCGGCGCGTGAACGCGGGGTGGGCCTCGTCGAACTGATGGTGTGGATCACCATCAGCCTGCTCCTTGTGACCGTGATTGGCACACTGTACGTCAACAGCAAGCAGCTCACGCGGGTCAATGACGATGTCTCGAGGTTGCAGGAGAACGGACGCTTTGCGATCTACCTGTTGGACCACGACATGCGGATGGCGGGCTTTCGCGGTTGCAACGGCGCCGCGGTCACCCCGGTCGCGGTCCCGTCCCCGGCCCCACCGAACGATCTCAACTCGAACGCGTATCCGTACCGATTCGACGTCTCTATCGCCGGCTACTACGGCAGCGGCGGCGCTTGGACCCCGGCGCTCGACCCGAGCATTAGCGCGCTATCGCCGCCACCGCTCGCCAACACCGACGTCGTGACGATTCGACAGACCAACGGTCCGGGCGTGGCCTTGGTCGCCACCATGCTCACTTCAACGGACAACGTCACGGTCGCCCCGAACAGCCCGCTGGCGACAGGTGACGTGTTGCTGCTCGCCGACTGCGTTAATTGGGCGATCTTCAACGCGACCAGCTTCAACTCCGGCACCGGCGTGATCGCCCACGAGGTAGGCGCGGGAGTTCCGGGCAATTCGACGAAGGACCTCGGCAACGTGTTCGGCAACACGTCTTCCTCGAACGCATCGGTGTATCGCCTCGTGACGAAGACCTATTACGTTGCGCCCAGTGTGAAACGACCTGGAACCAACTCGATGTGGGTCAACAGTGTGCCCGCTTACGACGGGCAGCCCCAGCCAGAAGAGTTGGTCGAAGGCATCGACAACTTCGCGCTCCTGTATGGCGAGGCCCTCGCTGGGCAGCGCGCCGCGAACCGCTACGTCACGGCGGATGCGGTCAGCAACTGGAGCAACGTCGTTAGTGTCAAGGCGCAGTTATTGCTCGCGACCGTACGCGACCACGTCGCGACGTCATCCCAGGCATACACGTTCGCCGGGGCAACGACGATGCCTACCGACACGAAGATACGCACCGCGCTGTCATCGGTTATCACCTTGCGCAACAGGGTGCCATGATCATGCCACGCGCGACCGTCACGTCACCGATACGGCGGCAGTCCGGGATGTCGTTGTTCCCGGCGCTGATGTTCCTCCTCGTGCTCGCGGTGATCGGCATTGGCGCGCTCAGCAGTACGCTGATGCAGGAAAAAATGGTTTCGAGCAGCAAGGATACGAACATCGCCTTCCAAGCCGCCGAAGCCGGATTGCGCGATGCCGAGACGGATGTAACCAAGAACATAACCGGCGCGACGGTCTTCACGGCGGCCTGTGCCGGCGGGCTGTGCACGCCACCTTCCCAATGGACGCCGCCCACCTCGGCCGATATCTCCACGGCGATCGACTGGACCAACGCGGCGCTTACCCGCACCTATGGGCTCCATACGGGCGCCCCCGCATTGCCCGATGTCGCGGCGCAGCCACTGTACGTGGTCGAACGCGTATCCAATATTCCATCCAGCGGAGCCGGCCAGAGCCTGGGAACAGGTTGCGGCGCGCCATGCGCGCAAAACGCCGGGAGCGGCACCAACTACTATCGCCTCACCGTCCTCGCGACGGGCATCCGTCCGGAAACCCGCGTGATCCTGCAGTCAACCTATATCGTGAGCAATTAATGAGCACGCATCGCCACACGCTGGCCCTATTGATGGTTGCACTATGCGCAGTAGCCACGTCTGCGTCTGCGTCGCTACTCTCAATCTCGCAGTATCCGCTGTTCCTTACCCGCAAGACGCTGCCTAACGTCCTGGTCGTCTACGACAACTCCGAGTCGATGGACGGGACGATGGCCGGGAAGCTCATCGAGGGCGACGATCCGAACACGCGCGGCAATATCGCGCGCGGAATCATCACCAACCAGATCAACAAGTATGCCGGATTGTTCAACTGGGGATTGGAAACCTTCCAGACAAGCTGGCCAAATGTCTACACCACCTACGCGTATTACATGGGTGACGCGACGACGATGGTGTATACGAACGACTGCATCAACGGGATTTCGGCGTCGAACAACGGCCTGCGCTGCCTCCCAAATCCGGAGCCGGCCAACGGTTACAACTTCGTCACCTATGACCGGACCGGCGACGATCCCGACATCAACGACATACTCGTACGCCTGGTGGTTCGGTCCGCAGGCCTACGCGTTTGGCGACGTTGGAACGACCAACTACAACATGTTCACCAACCACAACGCGGCCACCGGCAGCGAGTGGGATTGGGGCAGCATGTATGGCTACATGGGCGACTGGGGCTTCACGCCGACCGATGCCGGTTTTCTGCCGTCGACGCCGCCTTATCCACGCCAGCTGTTCGTCTATCGCAACTGGGATTACTACGCCGACGTGACGGGGATGGGCGCCATCGTCGAGCCGGTCATGCCATCGGGCAACGCCACGCATTTCAGCAACCTGCTGGCCGCACTCGCGCCGGAAACAGGCAACCCGTGGAGTCCGGAGATCAAGAACACTGCGGTGTTCACCCCGCTCGCCGGAAGCATGCTTACCGCCAATCAATACTTCAGCGGCGGCGGCGGATACCCCTCGCCCATCTCCCTGACCTGTCAGCGCAGTTTCGTGCTGCTCGCCACCGACGGCAGGCCAACCGCGCAGATTGGCGGCTGGGATTGCGATGTGGCCGCTTTCCGAGCAGCAGAACGTTTACGATCCGGTCTCGCAGACGTGGACGTTTTCGCCGGCGGCCAACGATGTCTTCCCGTACATACAGGGCCTGCACACGGTCAATGTGGCCGGATTCACGCACGACATCCAGACTTACGTCGTCGGCCTGGGCGACACGGTGGCTAACCCGAGCTCCATTGCGGCATTGAATCAATTCGCATACCTCGGCGGTACCAACCAGGCCTATCTCGCACAGAATGCCGGTGCGCTCGCCTCCGCGTTCCAGGCGATCGCGGTTGACATCGAGTCGAAGACCGCGGCGGCGTCCGCGGTCTCGCTCAATACCGGATCGTGGGGCACCGCCACCGATCTCTATCAGGCACGTTTCAGCAGCGGCGATTGGTCCGGACAGCTGCTCAAATACCCTGTCAATCAGGATGGATCGCTCGGCGGCCAGATCTGGGACGCGGGGCAGGTGCTCAACACGCTGAACTGGGATACGGGCCGGACGATTCTCACCTACAAGCCGTCGGCGGGCCTCGGCAGCCGCGGCATTCCCTTCCTCTGGCCGGCGAGCTACCCCGGGACGCCACTGGCCTCCGAAATGGACATCGCCCAGAGCTCGCTTCTCAATGCCGATGAGAACGGCAACACGGACGGTTTTGGTGCGCAGCGGGTGCAGTGGATCCGCGGCAACACGGCGAACGAATCCGGGAATTGCAGCAACTGCACACCTTCGTTCCGCAGCCGGCCCACGAGCGTCCTGGGCGACATCGTTCACTCCGCGCCCTTCTACGTCGCCGCGCCCGCATCCGGTTATGCAGATACCATCGAAGCGGTGCCGTACAGCGGCTTTGCCGCCGCCAACGCCAACCGGACACCGACGATCTACGTTGGCGCGAATGACGGAATGCTGCACGCGTTCAGCGCCGCTACCGGGGCCGAGACCCTAGCGTATGTTCCGTCCTCGGTTTACCAGAACCTGAGCGCGCTGAGCACGCAAAACCTGTCCGCGGCACCGGGCTCGTCTGTCGCGCACAATTATTACGTGGACGGTTCCCCCACGGTCGCCGACGTTTTCTATGCAGGCGCATGGCACACGATGCTCGTTGGCGGGCTAGCCGCTGGCGGGCAGGGTGTCTACGCGCTGGATATCACCAACCCGAACATTTTCGCGCCAGGTGCGGCCTCTTCAATCGTGCGCTGGGAGTTTACCGATGCCAACGATGCGGACCTCGGTTACGTGTTCGGCCAGCCACTTCTCGTCAAGACCAACAACGGGCGCTGGTCGGTTATCGTCGCCAACGGCTACAACAACACGCAAGCCGATGGTAACGTCAGCAGCACGGGGCATGCGGTGCTGTTTGTGCTCGATGCCGAGACGGGGGCAGTCACGGCCAAGATCGACACCAACGCCGGCACGCCGTCGAGCCCCGACGGCCTGTCCGGACCGATTGCGCTCGACACCAATGGCGACGGTACCGCCGACGTCGTCTACGCCGGAGACCTGAACGGCAATCTCTGGAAATTCGACCTGTCGTCGACCAACGCTGCTTCCTGGCAAGTCGCGCTTGGCGGCGCACCGCTATTCAGCAACGCCGGACAGCCGATCACCGTTCGTCCCGACGTGACGAAGTTTTCACAGGGCGGCTACCTGGTCGTCTTTGGGACCGGACGCTACATCGATACCGGTGACAATTCGACCACCGACATGCAAACCTTCTACGGCATTCGCGACAAAGGCGTTGCCGGTCAGCGGTCTTGCGACGCTCGTCCAGCAGAGCGTCGTCGGGCTCGCAACTGGCGCGGACGGCAACACCTATCGCATTTCCACCCACGCGGTCGGAGCGCCAACGCTTGACACGCCAGTCAGCGGCGACAATACCGTCGCGACGGCCACCTACAACGCCACCGACAATGGCTGGTACCTGAACCTGCCGACGACCGGCGAGCGTGTCGTGACGGACCCGGCCATACGAACCGGTCGCGTTGTATTCAATACGCTCATTCCCAACACCGACCCCTGCGGTTACGGCGGCAGCGGCTGGGTCATGGAAGTCGACGTGATGACGGGCAATCGCTACGACACGCCGACCTTCGACACTATCGGGAACCTACAGATCTCGGCGGCCGATCTGGTTAGTTTCGGAGGCGCGTCGGACAACGCGAGCGGGCGCAGCATCTCGAGCATCCCTGCGGCCGCAGGTTACCTCTCGATGAAGCCAGGCTACGAGAACAAATATGTCAACACGTCGTCGGGCAATGTGAACATTATCGGCGAAACCGCCGGCATCGGCACCGGCAGCCAGGGTCGCCTGTCGTGGCGTCAGATCCAGTGAAAGGCACCCCATGAAGCGCATTCTTCTCCTCATCAGCCTGCTCGCCCTCGGGGCCCCAACGTTTGCGGTCACGCCGCAGAGCATGCCACCTCCGGTAACGACCAGCACGAAGGCGCCGGCCGCAGGCGCGGCCTCTGGCGCCGGCCAACGGCGGCTCGGTGACGCCGGCCAATCGTGGCTCGGTGGCGCCGGCCAATCGTGGCTCGGTGGCCCCAGCCAATCGTGGCTCGCTGGCTCCGGCATCCACGCGCGCTTACGTCGGCCCGGCTGTTGTGAAGTCGTGGACGAAGGCAGCGGGTGCGAAAGCGGCGCCCTCCATGAAGTCCGCTGGCATAGCCGACGCTGACGACAGTTCTGGATTGCGCAAAGGTAAAGTCGACGCGGTCAGCCAGGCCGGCAGCACGTTCCATGTTTATGGCCAGCGCCTGACCTTTGACGCGAAGCGCGTGAAAGTCTTCAAAAACGGCAAGCCTGCGAGCGTCTCCCAGCTGCGCGTGGGCGGCGACGTGCGTTTCACGATGGATCCGGCAGACCCCCTGAAGCGGCGGGTCGGCGTCATTTACCTTGACTGAAGCGGAGAACAACCAGGTGCGACAACGCGGTTTTACGCTACTCGAGCTGATGATCACCTGTTTGATCGTGGCGATCCTGGCCGCAATCGCGATTCCGAGCTATGTCAGCGCGATGCAGCAAAGCCGGCGCTCCGACGCGACATCAGCGCTGACCGGCGCGGCCGGGCAAATGGAACGCTACTTCACCGAGCAAGGCACCTATGCCACGGCAACGCTGGGCAGCACCAGCACTAGCGTCTATCCCAGCACTAGCCAGAACGGCTACTATAACCTCTCGCTCACCAACTTGACGGCGACGAGTTACACCCTAAACGCGGCCCCCACCGGCGTGCAGGCAGACGATCCGTGCGGGAGCTATACCTACACCGACCAGGGCGTCAAGGGCGTTACCGGCAGCCCCGGCGTCGCCAACTGCTGGTGAGCGACCCGCATCTGGCGCGCGTCAGCCACGCGCGCCGTTGAGGGCGTAGGCATCTCCGCGAGCCCCGCGAACACCCGCACGACTCCCGGGCGCCGCGGCGCCACGCCTCTGCACTACCGTGCATTACGCTGCGGCGGCCCGCTTTCCTCGACTGACATTAACCCCGT
Source organism: uncultured beta proteobacterium (assembly GCA_963711235.1). Lineage (GTDB taxonomy): Bacteria > Pseudomonadota > Gammaproteobacteria > Burkholderiales > Casimicrobiaceae > PALSA-1003. The sequence continues at coordinate 326,637 of CAVQDI010000006.1, forward strand.
CGTCGGGGCGCAGGGTCCAGAAAGAAAGCGATGAAAGTATCGTCAGGCCCCCGACCATCAGAAACGTTCGATGCAATGCGCTTGTCACGGCCACCTGTTCGGTTTGGGGCACACCGCCCAGATACCAAGCGGCAATGAGCGAGCCGCATGCCAATCCGAAACTCATCGACATCTGCTGGAAGGTACTGGCGATGGATGTCGCCATGCTCGAGTCGGCAGGCCCGATGTCCGCGTAGCCCATCGCGTTCATACTCGAGAATTGCAGCGAGTTGAAAAGGCCCTGCGCCAGTCCCAGAAGCACAATCATCGCCAAGGAAGTGCTCGGCGTCACGAGCGAGAATAGGCAGATGGTCAACCCCGCCATGACCGTATTCACAATCAACACCTGGCGAAATCCATAACGTCGCAGGAGCGCCGCGCTGAGAAATTTCATGCCCATTGCTGCGGCAGCCGTTGGCATCATGAGCAGGCCCGACTCCCATGGTGGCATCCCGAGGCCAAGTTGATAGAGCAGCGGGAGCAGGAGCGGCATACCGCCGATGCCAAGACGGGTGACAAATCCACCGACAACCGAAACTCGAAACGTGCGCATCTGGAACAGCGAAAGGCGAAGCAGCGGATAGGCTACCTGCCGTGCATGCCATGCATAGGCCGCCAGCAGGCTTATCGACAGCAGGAAGAGCACACCGGCCGATGTCACGTCGATGTTATGCTCGCCGAAGATCTCCAGCAGCCAGGACAATAAAGCGGTACCACTGCCGAACAAGACGAGCCCGACGACATCAAGCGGCTGCGGCGCACCGCCGATATAGTCTGGCATGTGGCGATAGATGATCAGCAATGCCACGATGCCCATCGGCACGTTGACGAAGAAGATCTCGCGCCACGACAGCCAGTGTACGATGAGCCCCCCGACCGTTGGCCCAAGAAGCGGTCCGATCAGCGCCGGTATGATGACAAAGTTCAATGCCACCAACAGTTCTGATTTGGGAAACGTGCGAACGATCGCCAGGCGGCCAACCGGCGTCATCATGGCGGCGCCAAGGCCCTGCACAATGCGCATGGCCACCAGCATCGGCACATCGACCGACAACCCGCATAGTACCGAGGCCAGCGTAAAGATCGCGACTGCCAGCGCAAACACGCGGCGCGTGCCGTAGCGATCGGCAATCCACCCGCTTACCGGGATACCCACGGCCAGGCTGAGAATGTAGCTCGTTACCACCGCCTTGAGACTGAGCGGCGCCACCCCCAGACTCGCTGCCATCGAAGGGATGGCGGTATTTACGATGGTGGAATCGAGCTGCTCCATGAACAGCGCAGTTGCGACGACCCAGGGCAACCACCTCTTTACCGTCGAGGCGGTGGTTTCGGGTATTGTGGTCCCGGGGGCCAGCGGCATTGGATTGGACGGGTCAGGCCGCACGGTTTGCTCGGGCCTTATACACTCTCTCGATGAGATCCTCCGTCACCCGATGTGAATCAAAGGTTGATATCGCCGGTGGGGATGATTGCCGCAGTTTCGACCATGAGGACGACCGAACGCACAGGGGCACGCGTACGGTGCACAACCCCTTTGGGTACCACGAAGCCTTGTTGCGGCCCAAGGTCGATGGACCGGCCCTCCAGATCAATGACGAAGTGTCCTTCGAGGACGAAGAAGAATTCATCATCGCTCTCGTGCTTGTGCCAGTGGTACTCGCCCTGCAACACCCCAAGCCGAATGACGGAGTCATTCACCTTGCAGAGAGTCTGGTTGTACCAGCGGTCGGTGCACGCCTCGACCATCGCCGGAACATCGATCACGCTTAGTGCAGGAAAATGAATGTCGAGGTACGTTGCGTATGGGTATGCCGTTGCTTCACTCACGATGCACTCCTTCGTAACAGTTCCTTAAACTGCGCTCGACCCGGCGCTGGACGGCGTAACAGCACGCTCGACACCGCTCATGCAACAGGTGTTTGCTTCGCTTCCCATGCCAAGGCGACGAAAGTCGGACTAGCCCGCTCTCGCGGTGACGACACGCAATGCCGGCGGCAAAACGCCTCCCAGCATGGCACTGATGTCGGCAAGCCGCTGACCGAGTCGGGTGGCCGCTTCAGTGAGCGTTTTGTCGAGCGCGTCGAGGCTGGCCAGGGCAAATTCGTGTCCTGCGGAAGACTCGCAAAATGCCACATATTGATCGAGCTCATGGTCCGACAGGGGCTGATAGATCGACGCAAAATCCGCAATAATTCGCGGTTCGAGCACTTGGACAAACTGGTCCTTTTGGGATTGGAACTTCGATTTTAGGTCCTCGACCCTTTCCCCTGGGACGCCTGTCCTGCCGAACGCCAGTCCCCGCGATACTCCTATCATCGTATCGACGATGATTGCCGCCGCCGCGTCGGCGGAAAACGTCGCTCTCGCGAGCCGTTCCACCTTTTCCCTGCGAGATGCCGGTAGGCTCGCCAGGAGGCGCGGTCCCGCATCCGACCTCTTGATGGCCGCGTCAGGACTCAATCCGGCTGCTTCAAGCGCCGTGATTCGTTGGCCCAAGTCCGATGACAGCCAACGCAGAACAGCTGCCGCGTCCTGCACAGGGAGGGTTGCGACAAGCTGGTCCCTCATTGTGGTCCTGAGGGCATCCGCAGCGTATGCCGAGGCGATAGCCTCTTGCAGGTGTGCCAGATCTTCCTCGGTTAGCGCAGCCGTTCTTGCTTGGGCCTGAGAGACCCCGGCCTGCATCATCGGTTCGATTTGGGCAAGCTGAATCCAGAGGCCCGACTTGCGCATCAGTTCATCGAAAACTGCATCGGACGGGCGAATATCCGGCGTCGAACAGCCGACAACCGAGAGGAGGACCGCGACGAGACCGACGATTCGCACACGATCCACGATCACAGGCCTCCAGAATGGGGCTACCGGACGAACGCTACCCGCGGCTCAACAGGTGGCGCGCAAGCGCCGGCGAGGCCTGCGGGCCGAGTCGGAGACTAAGTGCAGGGAAGCATGAACACGCGATCATCTGGTGCAACTTCGCCGTGCCGATAGCGTACCGATTGTACCCCGAGGAACCCGAGCCGTTGGAGCAGGCGAATCGAACGGAAATTCCTGGGGTCGACCGTCGCGAACAGTTCTCGCACCGCGAAATAACGAGCGAGGTATGGCAGGACCGCGCTACAGGCTTCAAATGCCACGCCGCGTCCCCACTGCGCGGGCGCGAAAGCAAACGCAAAATCCGCTGTGAGTTGGGGATAAATCGTTGCCTGCACGAACCCAACACACTCCCCGGAATTCAGGCGGACGACCCAATTGAGCCACCGCTCACTGCCATCTGCCGACCACCCCTTCTCGAGTTGCGCATACCGTTCCCGCAGAGTCGAAATGGAAGTCGGCGGCTGCCCGGGCATGTAATCGTAGATCGCTGCGGCCGACATCGGCCGAAACATCTCTTCGGCGTGCGCAGCGAGAAGTGGTTCAAGACGCAGCGAGCGCGACTCGATTGGGCTCGCGGTGGGGCCATGGGGCGTGAAGGAACAAGCCTGGCGACGCGAGGCGGACAGCGCGCGGCCCCTCCGACGCGCGATCGGGTCGGGCAGCAGGTTAAGCGGCATCGTCGGCACTCCGGGAACCACCGCTTAAGTATCTACCCGCCTTTGCATTATCTGCCACGTTGGCACGCTCCAACCATTGTGTGTCCAGAACGCAACTGCTCCGGGATTTTCGCGAAAAACGAAGATATTGCATTTCGGTATTTTCTCATTCGCCAAACCGGAAAAGGAATGCTCAACGAGGCGTCGGGCAATGCCGCGTCCGCGATGGGTAGCGGCGACCGCCAGATGATGCAGGTACCCTCGTCTGCCATCGTGGCCGCAAAGGACGGCCCCCACGATTTCGCCATGCGACGATTCCGCTACGGCGCTGAGGCCCGGATTGCGCAGAAGAAAGGCCGCCACGCCTTCCTTGGTGTCGGATTCGCCGAGGCCAACACCTTCGCTTCGCTGCCAAAGAGCCACGACGTGTTGGTAATCGGCGATATCCATTGCGCGAACAAGCCACTTTGCGTCGGGGCCGAATTCATTGCCCCCGAGTTCACACCACTGTTTCTCATCCGATGGCGTTTTTCTACTCATCACAGCCGTTCATTTGGCAAAGCCCGAGACAGTGCAGCGCAAAAGGTTGATCTCCGCGACGAAACCGCGTTTGCCGGCGGGATGGAGGCCGAGATCTGCGGCTCTTGAGCCGGCTAGTAATTAGGCTTGATACCTTGGCAGTCGGGGCCGAGATACTTCATTTGTGACTCGGTTTGCATGACGTGGCGGCCCTGAGCGTCGGTCGTGGTCATATCCACCTGGGTGGTTACCGTGTCGCCGCTAACCGTCGTCTCGCCCTTGCCTACTTCGGTCCGCCCATTCGCGGCGCAATGAAACTCGAAGCTGGTTTTGTTGCCGTTGCGGCTCACCTTGGCAGGTTCGCAGCGGCCCTCCGGGTCCACCATCGGCTTGTCCTGGGCGGCCATGGCGGGGCTGATGCAGATGCGCGCACCGCTCGCGGCAGCACTTTGGTTGGGCATGCCTTGTCCGCTCATCATGGCTTCCATCTGCTTGCGCTGAGCAGGTGTCATGTTGGCCATCGCCTGCTCCATTTTGGCATTGGCAGATGCCATCTGGGCGGTCATGTCGTGGCCGTCGACGACCTGGCGGATCGGCTTCACTTCCCACAACCCCGGTTTCAGGCCGGGGCTTTGCGCGAAGGCAGTGCTGCTCAAGATGACCAGAATTGCGATCGTCCATTTTTTCATGCCGGATTCTCCGTGGGTTGTGGGTGAGGCGCCTTACGTCCTAAGTGCGCGATATAGCCGGTTTGGCGCAGAAACATTTCCACCGCCTCGCGTTGGTGAACCGCCCTCATCGCCACGCACCCATCGGTCATCGCTCACTCGCCGCCAACCGCAATCCAAGAAAGATGAAGAGCAGGCCACCCGCGCGAGAAATGTGACCTAGGGCGCGTGGATGCTCGACGAAGTAGCCGCGAATGCGTGACGCACTCACCGCCAAGAATAGACACCACGCAGTTCCCGTCGCCACGAAAGTAAGGCCAAGAGCGAGAAATGCCCCAACCTTCATCGGGCTATCGGAATCGATAAATTGGGGCAAAAGCGCGAGGAAAAACAGGGCGACCTTCGGATTGAGGACATTCGTCAGAACACCGCGGCGAAAGGCCAATCCCGTGGGCGTCGAAGCAGAGTGTTCCAAGGGCGAAAGGACGGCGGCCGGTGCGACAAACGCGCGAATGCCGAGATAGATGAGGTACGCAGCACCGGCCAGCTTTATCACGATGAAGGCGGTTGCCGACGTTGCAAGGATGGCCGAGAGTCCGACTGCCGCGGCCAGTGTATGCACAACGCAGCCGGCGCCAATTCCCAATGCGGAGGCGATACCTACGCGTCGTCCATAGGCGATGCTGGAGCCGACGATATAGAGCGTATCTTGGCCCGGAGTGAGATTCAGGAACACCCCGGTGGCAACGAATAACCAGTAGTCGTGGATCCCCAGTGTCACGGATGGCGCCTGAGCCCGGGCCTAGCTTTCAGAATCGGGTTTCGGTGGTGCCTCGAGCGCCTCGATAACCCGAAGACGTCGCACCACAAGCTCGTCAATTTCCAAGCGTCGGATTCGGGCTCGGCCAACTGCCAGTCGACCGATCGCAACCGCCCCGATGGCCAACGCGCCGATCGCGGCCGCGCCCAGCGCGAGTGCGCCAAGTGCCTGCACCGCGTTGCTCGTTGCTTCGGGGTCGCGAGGGCTGGCGGTGCTGGCCTCTTGACTCAACCCATGGTTGAGATGCCGGTTCATTGGATCGCGAACGTGTACGGTCACGGGAAATAATACGCGCAATTTCAAAGGGACTTGTTTGACATCACGCCGGCCGATTGTCCTGTGCACGGGCAGCCGGTTGTTGACGCAAGTTGCTAGCGGTCGGCGACGGCCTCGATGGGGTATCCATCCGGATCGATGACAAACGCGGCGTAGTAATTTTCCCCGTAATCCGGACGCAAACCGGGCGCGCCGTTATCTTGCCCACCATGCTTCACTGCGGCGGCGTGGAAGCGCATTACCGCCTCCCGCGACGGCGCAGCGAACGCGACGTGAAATCTCGGTCCCGGCGCGACAACAGTTGTTCCGACAAGCTTGATGGCCAACTTGTCGCCCCCGCCCGCCGGCCCATAGCCGATGGCCGTCGCGTCGCTCCAGACACGCCCATAGCCCAACGCAGCGAGCGCGGCGTCGTAAAAGGCGGCAGCGCGCTCGAGGCTGGCAACACCGAGTGAGAGGTGATGCAGCATATGCAGCATCGGTTTTCAGTAGCCCAACAGCGGATACCGCTCGCCGGTCCAGCGAAGGCTCGCATGGCGTCTGACTCGAGCGCGCCGGCACACCCGGTCCATTCGCCACGCCGATCGCGGCATCGCCCAGTCACTTTCCTTCCGGCTTCGCCTTCCACATCCTGGTCTGCTCCCTGGCCTCCCGCGCCTCCTCGGGAGTCATTTTTTCGGCAACATCCTGCATGGCGCGTGCGGCATCGGAGCGGGGGGCGCCGGGGGGCAGCGCGATCACCGCGAGCCCTAGCCACTTCATTGCCTGCACATTGCTCTGCGGAACGCCTCGGCCCGCCGCATACAAGAGCCCGAGGTTGATCTGCGCAAAGGGCATCCCCTGGTCTGCCGCTCGGCGGAACCACCTGGCGGCCTCCTCCTCGCTTTTGGCCACACCCAGGCCCTCCGCATAACTTGCCCCAACATTGTATTGCGCATCGGCATTGCCCTGCTTGGCGGAGCGTTCGAACCACATCATCGCCGTCGCGTCGTCCCGCGCGACACCCTTGCCATCGGCATACATGTTGCCGAGCCGATATTGGGCCGCGGCGTCTCCCTTCTCGGCGAGCGGGCGCCACAGCTCGACCGCTTTCGCGTAATCCCCGGATCGATAGGCCGTTAAGCCGTCGTCAGGCGCGCCTTGGGCAATGGCCGACTGGAGGGTGACGGCGAAAGCGATCGCGCCAAGCAGTGTGGCAACCATAAGCGGCAAAGGCGCATTGAATCCTGGCATTTTGGGCCTTGTAACCTGACCTGAGCTGGAGCACTCAGCGGGGCGAGCGCCACGCCGTTCTTGCAAGGGCGACCGCGCGTCAAGTCGCCCTTAGAGCTTGGACGGAGGTTACTCCAGCTGGACCGAAGACGCATAGGGGTCGGCTACCAGGTTCCGTGGGCGAGACGGAGAAGCGCGCGAAGAAGGTGCGGTTATGCGCGCGACCGAGGTTCCGGTTCACGCCTGGGTCGCGCCTGTGGTTCGGCAGCTTCGCCGGACCCGGATGCGGCTCCTCAAGGTGTGTGCAGCAATGGCGTAACGGTCTGTTCGAGCAGTTGCATGTCGAGACCGGGGTCGCCATACCACTGGTCCTTGCGCAGGATACCTCCACGGTCCACGACAAAGGTCAGCGGAAGGCGCCAGATGCGCCCGTAACCTTTCAAGTACGTGTCGGGCTCCAGCCCGACCGGAAACGAATACGATTGCGTCACCTCGCGCACTTTCGCCTCGTCCTTCGGATCATCCATGCTCAGGGCAATCAACACAAGGCCCTGGTCGCGATGCTTACGGTAATACGCGTCGAGTGCCGGCATCTCCTCGCGACAAGGCGCGCACCAGGTCGCCCACATGTTCACGATGACGACTTTGCCTTTGTTATCGGCAAGATTGAAGGTCGTGCCGTCGAGCAGCTTTGCCTGCACCGCAGGCGCGAGCTGGCCCTCTGTTGCCGCGAACGCCAGACTGCACCAGCCCAGCAACAGCAGAGCGCCCTTACCGTTTCGCAACCAACGGGCGCACCTTGATGCCGCACCGGTGAGCGATCGACGTGTTGAGTTGAAACTTGTCATGACCTGCTCCATTCCGATCTAAGGTATCAACCTACCTGCAACCCTGCTCCCGGCGTACGGTTTGGCAAGCCTGCGGCGGCAGCGGGTATCCCAAAGTCGCGCCGGATCAGAAGGCATAGCTCGCCCCAACCGAGCCCGTCCAGTGCGGGAAGAGCTGGTAGCCTGTGAGGTTACTGTATATCGGCAGTTGCACGAAGGCGAACACCTGCATGTTGTGCGCGACGCTCACGCTTACGCCGGGACTTAGGTACACCACCGTGCCGCCGGTGGAAATGGTGTCGGCAAGCACGCCCTGATCCGTGCGCTTGTTGGTGATGTTGAATTGCAGCTGCGGCACGATCGTCGGGTTCTCCTCGTAGCGCACGCCGAAGCTCACCGTGGAAGAGATTGCCGGGGCGGTAGTCCTCACCGGGCTGGTCGAGCTTGTGCCACAACGCGGCCTGAAATTGGCCGTTGATAAAGGCGTCGAAATTCTGGCTCACCGCCTGGTAGTAGTACGCACCGACAATGAGGTCGGTCGCGCCGGCGCCCGCTTGCAGGCTGGTGTCGAGCAGATTGCCTGGCGACGGGATTCCGCGAGTTGGGACCTGAGTTGAAGGCAACGGGGTTGCGCCCGACGATGCCGGTGCCAGCGGCATTGGGCCCGCCATAGTCCCCCGTGGGCACTATCACGCCAAGCTGAAACCCGAGATTGTGCGTAGGCAGGAAACCCTGATAGCTGGTGATGAAGCGGATGTCCCCCAGGCTGTCTACGCTTGCACCGCTTACCTTGTCCGGGGTGAGCGGGTTCATCGCCGCGCCGTAGGTGGTGTGGCTGCGGTCGATGTAGGGCACCAGCAGGTTGAAATTCCACTCCCCGTTGGGCCGGTAGCTCAGGCCCGCGGTGAAGTAGCGGTTGATGGTCTGCTTCTCGACTTCCTGATTGCCACCGGCGTCGTTGATCGCCGCCACTTGTGAGTTCGAAATGCTGCTCGTGCCAGAGCGCAATTGGTCCTGATTGATGAAGTCGAATTCGAAGCTTGCACGCCAGCCGGCTATGTCCGAATACCCCATGGCCGCATCGGTGGACAGAGAGCAGCCGCAGGTGGCGCAGGCAAGTGCCGGGCGCGGGACTGCGGTGGCGAGCGCGAGTGCTGCCGCGGCGAGCAATCGCGATGCGTCGCGTTTGGCCTTGCCCCGCGCGCGTTGCGCAGCGGCCCCATCCGCTTTTCCCCGACAGGCGTGCCGCATGGCCGCGTCAGGGGACAAGATCATTCGATTCATTGCCGTGCTCCGGATAGCGTCTTTCGAGGCGGTCGAGCCACCTCGGAAGCATGCGCCGCGGCGGAGCGCTGCATGCGCCACTCGCGCGCGACAAGCATGCCGGCGCCCGGTCAGGGCGCCAGAGCGTAAGTCAGACGGACAGACTGGGCGGGGCGCGAATCGGGGGTGATACGGCAACGCGCGCGCCTTCCTGCGGCTGATGCAGGCGATCGGACGGCGCTGCGTCGGTGGGCCCCGAAGGCAACGGCGCAAGGCCGGCCTGGGGCAGGAAGCTCGTCGCCAAGTACTTGATGACCTGGCATGGGGCACAGTCGTGATTGACGGGGTGCGTCGGACTGCCCGGAATGTCTGACAGCCGGTCGCCACCCTCTGATGCCGCGTGGTCACGCTCCGCGATAAGATGCTCCGCGTGGTGCGCGACATCGGACTCGAATCCTGCGCTGGCCGCAGGGATTAGTGCGGCCGAGGGCAGAATCAGCACCACCGCGGTGCACCATGCGACGCAGGAACGCCAGCGTGCGGCGCGCGCCAGACAGCGCCGCGGCACAACCGTGGATCGATAGCTTGGCATCAACGTTGCCTCAGATCTGGTCCCGCGTCCCGCACGCACTCCATGCTATCACGTTAGCCCTCCCCCGACATGCTGGTGAAGAAGGCTGATGCCACGCGAGGATTCCTCGGAAATCGTGGCCCCCGAGGTCCGTTCCACGTTGACCAATTTGTCCGCCGTTGGTTCGGCCCGTCGGCGCACCGTGAGACAATCGGGGCAATGCTGAGTTAAACAGGATTACCACCCGAATGATTCCATCCGACCGCTCGGTGGTCATTCCAACCATCAATCGGCCCCAGCTTGTGACCATCGCTTCGCACGCCGAGCCATACGAGGTGCCAAAATTCCATGAATGCTGCCGCGCCGGGCGCCCCCATCGGCCTTCGGGCATCCGGCGTTGAAGGGACACCGGTGCAATCGTCGACAACCAGCCTCGCCGACTATACCGCCACGGAGCTCTTGGATCTGTATCGATCGGGCCAGGCCTCGCCGGTCGAGGCGACAAAGGCCGTGTTGGCACGCATCGCCGAACTCGACGACAGGCTCAACGCGTTTTGCGTCGTCGACGCGGAGCAAGCCCTGGCAAGCGCCAGGGAGTCCGAAGCGCGCTGGCAGGCTGGTGCACCGATCGACATCCTCGACGGGGTGCCGGTTTCGATCAAAGACTTGCTGCTGACGCGCGGCTGGCCGACATTACGCGGCTCCCGCACCATTGATCCGCGGCAATCTTGGGACGTCGATGCGCCGGTCAGCGCGCGATTGCGCGAAGCCGGAGCGGTCGTGTTCGGCAAGACCAACACGCCTGAGTTCGGCATCAAGGGCACGACTGACAGCCCGCTCACCGGCGTCACACGGAATCCGTGGAACACGAAAATGACGCCGGGCGGATCGTCAGGTGGGGCTGCGGCGGCAGTCGCGTCCGGCATGGGGCCCGTCGCCATCGGTACCGACGGGGCGGGGTCGGTGCGCATCCCCTCATCGTTCTGCGGCATCCCGGCAATCAAGCCTTCGTTTGGCCGCGTGCCTGCATTTCCACTCTCGCCCATGGGTACGGTAGCGCATATCGGACCCCACGCGCGCAGCGTCGAAGACCTCGCGCTGCTGCTCACGGTCATGAGCCGGCCCGACGCGCGCGACTGGACTTCCCTGCCCTACGATCCACGCGATTATCGCCAAGATCTCTCCGCCGGGGTGCGTGGCTTGCGTGTCGCATTCAGCCCTGACCTAGGCTACGTCAAGGGTGTCGATCCGGAGGTGGCCGCCGCAGTGCGCACGGCTGCGGATTCTTTTGCCGCGCTCGGTGCACAGGTGGACGAGGTGGTGCCAGGCTTTGCCAACCCAGAGGAAATAACGACCAAACTCTGGTTCGTCGGCTCGCTAACCTTGATTCACAATATGACGCCGGAACAGGTGGCGCTCACCGATCCGGCCCTGCGATGGCAAGCTGAAGAGGGACGCAAGGTATCGGTCCTGGAATTGCAGCGACTCGTGGCGCGGCGCGGTGAACTCGGCTCTCTGATGCGCCAGTTCCATCAGCGCTATGACCTGTTGCTCACGCCGGGCGTTGCGGTGCCGGCCTTCGAAGCAAAGGCGCCCGACCAGTGGGAGCTTAGCGTCGAGAATTTTCTCGGCTGGACGCCGTTTTCGTACCCGTTCAATCTGACGCAGCAGCCGGCAGCCGTCGTACCATGCGGCTTGACGCCGGTTGGGATTGCCCATCGCGCTGCAGATTGTCGGTCCGATGCACGCCGATGCGCTCGTGCTGCGTGCAGCGCGCGCCTACGAAACGACGCGCGCCTGGAAGTTGCCCGTCATGCCGCAAACCACGGGCCGGTCCAGCGCTCGGACCACCGGCTGAGCCAGGCAATTCGGCAGCCGCAGCCATCAATTTGTTACAAATCGCCGCCGGGGGACGTACGCTGGCGCATACTTGCAATGTCATGCTTTTGCTATGCAGAATCGCTTCGGCCATGGGCGTTGCACCTAATATTTCGAGCCTGGCGCCCCGACGCATGCGCTGCGCGCTGATCGGTGCGCTCGCCGCTTTGATGGTTGCCGTGACGCCGGTCGGCGCCCAGTCCGCTGCCGCGCCGTCTTACAGCCAGGACGAACTCGATCAGTTGCTGGCGCCAATTGCTCTCTACCCGGATCAACTGCTGATGCAGATCCTCATAGCGGCAACGTATCCGCTCGAGGTGGTGGAGGCCGCCCGCTTTGCGCAAGAGAATCCCGATCTTCAGGGCGATGCGTTGGACCAGGCAGTGGCAGCGAAGAATTGGGATCCAAGCTTGCAGTCCCTCGCGGCGTATCCGCAGGTACTGGCGATGATGAACGACAACCTCGAATGGATGCAGCGATTGGGTGACGCGTTTCTCGCCGACCAGGCACGGGTCATGGACACGGTGCAATCGCTGCGCCAAAAGGCGCTGGCCGCCGGTAACCTGCAGTCCACACCGGAACTGTCGGTGATGCCGCAGGACGACGGCATAGCCATCGACACGGCGCAACCGGACGCCGTCTATGTGCCGGTTTACAATCCATTGCTTATCTACGGCCCGTGGTGGGCGCCAGCCTATCCGCCCTTGTTCTGGTGCCCGCCGCCGGTTTACGGCTATCCGTTCTGTCCGGTAGATACGATCGGCATCGTATTCGGCGCCCCGTGGCCGATCTGGTACAACCACTGGGGCTGGGTGCATCCGTATTGGCACGGGCATCGCGTCACGATCAACATTTCCAACAACCGCTTCTGGAGCCAGGCGCGGGAACCCCATATGGGCCCGGATGGGACCTGGCAGCATTCGCCGTCGCAGCGTCGGGGCGTCGCCTATCCCGACGCGGCGACACGCGATCGCTACACGAACATCGACCCCAATGCGGTGCGCTCGAGACAGGATTTCCGTGCTTACGAGCGTATCCCACCGGCGCCGAATGGCGTACCGCGTGCGCCAACCGCGACCGTCCACGCGCCCCCGTTCGACCCGATGTACTCACGTCAGCAAACTGAGATCAATGCGCAGCGCGGGTTTCAGAGCCGGCAATCGATTCCAATGGCTCCGGCACCGGTCTTCCAGGCGCCGGTCGGACGCGCGCCGGCGCCAGCACCGAGCCGAGCTCCACAAGGCGGCGCAGTTCGGCACTGAGCCATGCAACCCGCCCGGTTACAGGCATGAGAACCCAATGAGGCTCCCCGCTTACCGCCGATCGATAGCCTGGGCTGCGCGCTGACCGCCTGTGTCATCGCCTTCGTGCCGGCAGCGATTGCCACCGACGCTGGCGGAGGCGAAGGCCCCGGCGCAGGTGCAGCACCGCTACCCGACCGCGCAGGCCGCGACCGAAGCACTGGTGGCAGCACTGCGGGCTGACGATCGCAGACGGCTCCGTGCGGTGCTCGGGCCTGGCAGTGACCCGCTGATCAATTCCGGCGATCCCATCGCCGACCGGCAGGGACGAGCGCGCTTCGTCGCCGCCTACGACAAACGTTCGAAGATCGAACCCGAAGGCGATGCCAGGGCGATTCTGATCGTAGGCGAGAACGATTGGCCCCTCCCGTTTCCATTGGTGAAGGATGCCGCTGGCTGGAGATTCGACACCGAGGCCGGCGCGGAGGAAATCCTCAACCGTCGCATCGGGCGCAACGAGCGCTCCGCAATCCAGGTTTGCCTCGCCTATGTGGATGCGCAGCGCGAATACGCGCTGACGCATGGCAACCGCGACGGCATGCACGAATACGCCATGAAACTCGTCAGCACGCCTGGCAAAAGGGATGGCCTGTACTGGCCGACAAAGGAGGGACAACCGCTCAGCCCCCTCGGCCCGCTCGTCGAGGAGGCAAAAGAGGAGGGCTACGGCAAGAGCAAGAACGCCGTGCACGAGCCCTACCATGGGTATTTGTATCGGATACTCACCGCCCAGGGTCCGAATGCTCCGGGAGGCGCCTACAACTATATTGTCGGCGGCAGAATGATCGGCGGCTTCGCTCTGGTCGCCTACCCCGCCCGCTGGGGCGTTTCGGGCGTGATGACGCTGGTCGTCAACCATGATGGCGTCGTGTACGAGCGAAATCTGGGCAAGGCAACGGCCGCAGTCGCCTCGCGGATGACGCGCTTTGACCCGGATTCGAGCTGGTCAAAGACTCAGCCGTAGTCCGGCCCGTTCGGCGATGGTCGAGTCATGACCATTCACCGTTCGAGTCACTTGCAGCACCGCGGTTGAACTCGCCCCGCTTGGAGCTGACGGCGCTAGCGCGGCGGCCCGCACTAGGCTTCGCCATTTTCTGCGCTTATGATATCTGCCGTCCGCTGACCCCGCGCAGATGACCGAGCCTGACTTCGCGTCGAGTTGCAACACGCATCGTGGCTATCTCTTGCGCGTCGCAATGCTGCAGCTGCGCGACAACGATCTTGCCGAGGATGTCGTGCAGGATACGTTGCTTGCAGCGCTCCAGGGTGCGACAGGCTTCTCTGGTCGCTCCAGCCTGAAGACCTGGCTCACTGGCATACTGAAACACAAAATCGTCGACGCGATCCGACGCAAAGCCCGCGAGCCTGCGTTCGCGACCCTCGAAGAAGAATGCCAGCTTGACGATTTTGACGCGCTGTTCGACGACTCGGGCCACTGGGAGAACCCGCCCGCCGATTGGGGTGATCCGGAGTCCCAGCTCTCGCGCCAGCAGTTTTTTGACATGGTGCAATTTTGCCTGGAGAAACTGCCTCCCAATACCGCTCGAGTCTTTATGATGCGCGAGGTGATGGAGCTGACCAGCGACGAAATCTGTAAGGAACTCACCATCACCTCGACCAACCTTTGGGTGATCCTGTACCGGGCCAGGGTGGCGCTCCGCCAATGCCTGGAGCAAAACTGGTTTGGGCAGGCCAGCCGAGCCGGGTAATCCGCGAAGGTGCTGCGCAAATTGGGCCTACTAATCACATGCAAGGAGGCGAGTCGGGCGCTCTCGCAGATGCAGGATGGCGACGTCGCCTTCCCGCTGTATCTGCGCATCCGGCTGCATCTGCTCTTGTGCGAGGCGTGCACCCGCTTCGCGCGGCAGATACGCTTTTTGCACCAGGCAATGCAGCACTACCGGCGGTAGCCGCCGCATCCCGATCTGGCCGAGTGCGCTCCGGGGAAGCGGCCCCGCGGCTGACCGCCGTTGCGTGGTAAAATCAATCGTACCTATAGACGGTATCCGCCGTGCTCTCGATCGTGCTCAACGGCTCGTGTTGTCGGTGTACCGACCAGGCAACGGTGGCCGATCTGATCCGTGAGCTTGCGCTCGAAGGCAAGCGCGTCGCGGTCGAACGCAATGGCGAGATCGTGCCCAGGAGCCGTCATGGCGACACGCAGCTGGCGGATGGCGATCGCATCGAAGTGGTCCGCGCCGTCGGTGGCGGCTGATAGGCTTCCTTCATGAACGCGCCCAACGAGAACCTTGTCCTTGCGCACGACGACGCGCTGGTCATCTCCGGCCGCGCGTATCGCTCGCGTTTGCTCGTCGGCACAGGCAAGTACAAAGATTTCGCCGCAACGCGCGCGGCGATCGATGCCTCGGGCGCGGAAATCGTGACCGTCGCGATCCGCCGCACCAATATCGGCCAGAACCCGGACGAGCCGTCGCTGCTCGATCACCTGCCAGCGTCGCATTTCACGCTGCTGCCAAACACTGCCGGTTGCTACAGCGCCGAGGATGCGGTGCGGACGCTAAGACTCGCGCGCGAGCTGCTCGATGGGCAGACGCTGGTCAAGCTCGAGGTGCTTGGCGATCCGCAGACGCTGTTCCCAAATGTGCGCGAGACAATCCGCGCCGCCGAGACGCTGGTAAAGGACGGTTTCGAAGTCATGGTCTACACCTCTGACGATCCGATCGTTGCCCGTGAGTTGGAAGCCGTCGGTTGCGTGGCGATCATGCCGCTCGCTTCGCTTATCGGCTCGGGGATGGGCATACTCAATCCGTGGAACCTCAGACTCATCATCGAGCAGGCCAAGGTGCCGGTGCTCGTCGATGCGGGCGTGGGTACGGCGTCGGATGCCGCGGTCGCGATGGAACTGGGGTGTGCCGGCGTGCTGATGAACACCGCGATTGCACTGGCAGAGCACCCGGTGCTCATGGCCGGCGCAATGAAGAAAGCGGTCGAAGCGGGGCGCGAGGCCTTCCGTGCTGGTCGCATGTCGCGCAAGCTCTACGCCGCGGCCCCTAGCTCGCCGACCTCCGGTCTGATCGGCTGACACCCGGTCGATGATGCAGGCCCTGCGCGCGCTCGCCGCGGTGATCACCCTTGCCGCAACGTTTGCGCTCGCCGCACCACCGACCACCGCCGAGCTCGAGGAGATCTGCGCGCAAGCCGACGATGCCCAGCAGTGCGGTCGGCTGGTTGAAGCGATGCAGCTCAAGCGTTTGCCCAATCTCGCCCGGCGCGACGGCGGGGTGCTTTCGGTATCGCTGTATCCGTCGGGCACGGCGACCTTCACCGACAGCGATGATCCCGTCAACGGTCGATTCTATAGTCTCTGGGATTACCTCGACGGGCTCAACGCCGATACTGCTCTACACCACGGCGGGCGAGAACACGACCTTCATCCTCCTGCAACGAACGACGAACCGGCGCATCGAGCTGCCCACGGAACCGCAGCTTGCGCCGGACCGTCAGCGACTGGTGACCGCCGACGTGTGCGAAACGCGTTGCAGCAACGAAATCGCCATCTGGCGCGTCACCCACGAGGGCATCCACAAGGAGCTAACGTGGTCACCGGGCGCAGCATGGATCGATGCCGGTGCAAAGTGGAAGGACGCGGATACACTTTCGATCGAGTACACGACCCCGAGTGGCACCGGGAAAATCGAGCGCCCGCTCAGCGACGCGAGCTGGAAGCGCGCGCAATGACCCAACCGCGCACCGGAACAATTCGCCGGCCGATCCGCAGCTTCGTGTTGCGTCAGGGTCGATTCTCACCGGCACAGCAACGTGCCCGCGAATCCTTGCTACCGCGCTTCGGCGTACCTTTCACGCCCGCGCCAGTCGATTTCGACGCCGTCTTCCCGCGCAAGGTGCCGCGCATTCTGGAAATCGGCTTCGGGATGGGTGAGACGACGGCGGCGATCGCCCAAGCGATGCCCGAGAGCGACTTTCTCGCCGTCGAGGTTCACGCACCAGGCGTCGGCAGTCTGCTCAAGCTGATCGACGAGCGCGGGCTCTCCAACGTCCGTGTTGTTCAGCACGATGCGGCCGAAGTCGTGGCGCAGATGATCCCTGAGGCGTCGCTGGCAGGCATCCATGTCTTCTTTCCCGATCCCTGGCCGAAGAAGCGGCATCACAAGCGGCGTCTGCTACAGCCGCCGTTCGTGCGTGCGCTGGCGCTGCGCCTGGCGCCAGGCGGCTATCTGCACGCGGCGACCGACTGGGAAGAATACGCCGCGGCGATCCTGACCGCGTGCCAGGCCGAAACCCTGCTTGAAAATTCTGCCAGCGGCTTTGCCTTGCGGCCCGCGCACCGTCCGCTGACCAAGTTCGAGCGCCGCGGCCTCGGGCTCGGACATGGCGTGTGGGACGTCATATTTCGCCGGCGATAAGCCTTCGCCCGGCGCGGCATAATCCACGCGCTCCATGCGCAGGTCGAAACATGCTCCGCAAGCAGCTCCGGGCGGCCAGCGCGCCGAAGACGCTTTTTCCGCCGGGGCATTTCTATTCGCCGATCGTCGACGTCGCCGAGCTGCGCAGCCAGCAAGCGCGGGCCATGCTTTTGCCGCGCATCCCGACCTGTTGCGCGAAGCGTTGCGCAACCCGGACGGGGCGTATTACGGCGGCGGAAGCCTCTGGATAGAGAAGGTTGCGTGAACGCGACTGCGCTTTCCCTGCCGCGTTCTTCCGTGCTGCACGTTAGCGCGGCCGAAGGCGGAGGCATTGATCGCTACATTCGTGACGTTGCCAAAGGCGTGCAGCGTCGCCATTTTCTGTGGCACACCGGCTCAGGCATCGATGTCATCGAGGACCTGTCGGTGCAGCAGTTCTTACCCCTGTCGCGTGCGCTCGAAGACTCTGACGCCGCGGTCGCCACTGGCGGAGTGGTTGCGCTCCAACGCCATCGGCATCATCCATTTGCACGGTCTTGGCGAGCGATGTCGTGATCGACTCTCCCGTCTTCAGAGCGTACGGGCCACGCCCTGGGTCGTGACGCTGCATGATGTGACCTTCATCGATCCACGCGCATTCGATGGATACATGCATGAGCCTGATCTTGCCTGGATTGCCGAAATCTCGGACACGCTGGCGCGCGCGGCGAGCGTGATCGCGCCTTCAGCATATATTCATGGGCTTGCCCGGCGGCACTTCCCCACCTTGCAGCCTGAGCTGATCGAGCCAGGCATTGGCACTCCGCGCAACGAACCGGTGAGCGTCCCAGCCGAATTCGCCGCGCATCGGCTGCAGCACGTCGTGGCAGTCGTCGGCGCGATCGGCCCGCACAAAGGCAGCGGCCTGGTCGATTCACTCGCCAACGCCCTGCTGGAGACCGGTATCGGCGTGGTGGTCATCGGCTACCTCGATTCGCAATTGTCGCCCGGGTGGCGCGTGCCGAGCCGCTGCTACGTGCACGGTCCCTACGTCGACGCGGAGTTACATGGGCTTATGGCGTCATACGGCGTAGACGCTGCGCTATTTCCGAACCGTCTGCCGGAAAGTTTCAGCTACACCCTCTCCGAGGTCTGGGCGGCGGGGATCCCGGTCATCGTGCCCGCGCAGGGCGCGCTCGGCGAGCGTGTCTCCCAGCACGGCGGAGGTTGGCTCCTGCCCGAGGGTTTCTCGGCAGAGGATGCTGCGCAGCTGCTGCGGCGCCTGTTCGCGCCAGCCAGCGCGGTCGAGCGCGCGCGCGTAAAATCCCAGATCGATCCGCGCGATCCTGCGCGCATCCCGAGACTCACCTTCATGGCCCGCGATATCGACGCCATTTACGAACGCTTCGGACTCAAGCCGCCCTCCCCCGACAACGATCCGGCGACCGGAGCTGAGGCACTGCGGCCGTTGCTGGCAGCCAATCTCGACGGCTTTGCGTTCCGCAGGGAACTGACCAAACTTACCGGGGAAGCGGTACAGCTCAGGGCGACGCTCGAAGAGACCAGACTTTGGGCGGCAAAGCTCGAGCATGACGTCGCCGTCCTCACCGCGGAAGGCAAGAAGCTGTTCGAGGAAAATCGACATCTTCTCGATGACAAGGCCGCGTTCGACCAATTGCCGCTGAGCGTGCGCAAGCTGCTGCTCAAGAAGGCGTTTCGTGCCCGTCGTTGACATCAGCATCGTAACCTACGCCCCGGACCTTGCCGCATTCGGCGAGCTCATTGGCAGCCTTCGCGAGCAAATGCAAGGCGTCCAGGCGCAGCTGCTAATCCACCGTCGCTCGCGGGAGCAATCCCCGACATCCTTGCGTTCAAGAGGATAGTCGGCTCGATCGAAGCGCCGGCCATTGAACCTAAAGCGATCGGAATAGTCGCCGCCGGGCCGATGGCTCATCGACGAACGCCCAGCCTTGGACGGTCAACGACCCCGAGGTATCGATCGCGTCGATGAACCACGGTTCGGCGAGAAAGCGCGCTGTGCTTGCGAACTGCTGCGCGAAGTTCCCGCTTACCCCGCCGACGAACGCCTTTAGCCGTTGTGCCGATCGCACGAGCAATGCCTCTTCCTTCTGGCACCGTAGGGAAGCGACCGCATCATCCATTAATCCGCGATCACGCGAGTTCCAAGTATACCGGCTGATGATCCGACGCCTGTGTATTCCGATCAACGCGCAACGCCTTCACGCGCGGCACCAGGTCGGCAGACACAAAGATGAAATCGCAGTGCTGCTCGGGCTCGCCGGGTTCTTCCTTCTCGTAGATCCTGAAGGTCGCCGGATGCGGCTCGCCCGGATGCGCAACTTCCCACGCGTCGACGAGCCGCGGTGTACCGTCGGCAAAGGCCTCGCCCATGCGCAAATGCAGCGGGTCATCCGGCTCGAAATTGAAGTCGCCGGTGATAACCGTGGCCGCAGGGCGCAATCGGGTCTCGAACGGCCCGCCTTCACGATCGACGATCGTTCCGAGACGTGCATGGCCGCTGCCCTCGGCATAGAGCGTCCGCAGTGCCTCGACCTGCGCCGTCCGCTTCAGCGTGCCGTAGTACTCGAGATGTGTGGTGATCACGCGGAGCCCCCCAAACGGCGCCGCGATGACCGCTTCCAGGGCGATGCGCGGCATCCCGTTGACACCCGGGTCGACGGGATACGGCAACAGGTGACGGAACACTTGGCCGACGCGGTAGCGCGAGAAAATCATGTTGCCGAAATGGCGCCTCGCGCCGTCGGCCGCCTCGACGTCGACCGCGACCCCGGGCACCGGTTGATAGCCGGGCAGCAGACGGGACAGCTCGGCGAACTGGTTCTCACCTCGGCTGCCGCGCAGTCGCGGATCGGGAAAATTGTTGGCGATCTCCTGCAGGCAGAGGACATCGAAATCCGCGATCTCTCGCATTTCCCTGACGATCCGTGCTGGGTCGACGCGCCCGTCGACGCCACGACACCATTGCGTGTTCCAGGTAATGAGCTTCACTTGATTCCTGCCCTCATGAAGGACTGCACGAATTGCCTCTGATACAGCAAGAACGCCACCAGCAGCGGCGCCGTCGTCAGCAAGGTCGCCGCCGTGATTATCGACCAGTCGATGCCCTGGTCGGTGGCGGAGAAGACCTGCAGGCCCACCGTCAGCGGTCGCGACTCAACCGAATTCGTAATGATCAGCGGCCACAGAAAGTTGTTCCAGTGATAGCTCACGCTGACCAGCGCATAGGCGATATATACCGGCCGCGCCAGCGGCACGTAGACTTTCCACAGCACTTGGAGCGGCGTGCAGCCCTCGATCCGCGCCGCCTCGTCGAGTTCGGCGGGCACGGTTTTGAAGGTCTGCCGGAGCAGGAAGATGCCGAACGCGCTCGCCATGTAGGGTAGCCCGATGGCGACGATGGTGTCGCGTAGGCCCAGCGCAGTCATCGTGCGGTAATTCTCCACGATGAGTACGTCGGGCATGACCATGAGCTGAAGCAGGACCAGTGCGAGAAGCAGAGCGCGCCCAGGAAACTCGAAACGGGCGAAGGCATAGGCCGCCAGCGTGCACAGCACGAGCTGCGCGGCGAGGATCATCGCGCACAACAGTATCGTGTTCAGAAAGTAGCGCGCAAACGGGGCTGCATGCCACGCCCTGTCAAAGTTTTCCAGCGTAAGCGGAGCGTCGAGGACGAACCGGGTGGAGAATTCGCCTGGATGGAAAGCGGTCCAGAAGGCGTAGGCGAGCGGCAGGATCCACAGCGCGCCGAGCAACCAGGCACCGGCCGTCTCGAGGCTTCGGCCCAAGCCGCCCCTGCGGTAGACGAAGGCGCTCATCGATAATGTACCCTGCGCTCGATAAATCCGAACTGGGCGAGCGCAGCCAAGCCCAGGATCGACAACAGAACGATCGTCAGCGTGGCGGCGTAGGCCGGGTCCCAAAATCGGAAGCCGATTTCGTAAATGTAGTACAGCAGCAGCTCGGTCGCATTGTCCGGCCCGCCCCGAGTCATCACCACGACGTGATCGACCAGCCGGAACGCGTTGATGACGGCATTGACAAGGACGAACAGCGTCGTCGGCATGAGCAATGGGAACGTTATCCGACGGAAGAAATACCAGCGCGATGCCCCTTCGATCGCTGCGGCTTCCGCCAGGTTAGGTGACATCTGTTGCAGCGCTGCCAGATAGAAAATCATGAAAAAGCCAGCTTCCTTCCATACCGCAACGACCATCAGGCAGCCGAGGGCCGTGTTCTTGCTTCCAAGCCAGTTATGCGTCGGCAATCCCAGCTTGCCGGTGATCTGCTCCAGCAGCCCGTACTCCGGCGTATAGAAGAAGAGCCAGATGTTGGCCACCGCGATCATCGGCAGGATCGTCGGCGTAAAGTATGCGAGCCGCAACAGTGAGCGCCCGGAAATTTTCCCGTTGACCCACGACGCCATCAGCAGCGCCAACGCAATCGATACCGGAATCGTCACGGCGGCGTACCAGAGGTTGTTCGACAGTGACTGCCAGAAGATCGGATCGTCGAGCAGCGCTCGATAGTTGTCGATGCCGACATACGTACTGCTCCGCCCGGCCCGCGGTGTCGAATGGAAGCTCTGCCACAGTGTGGCAACGGTGGGATAGTGCGTAAACAGCGCAAGCAACGCCGCAGCGGGTAGGAGCAACAGCCAGCCGTGGACCCATTGCACGGTCCGACTCACGGCTCGCTCCCGCTTTCCCCGCCTGCGGGGGTGAGGAACGGTTCCGCCTGGCACGTGTCGCACCGGAGAGCCGAGCGTCGGGCGACTATTTCCGATACGGTCGCAACAGGCGATCCGCCTCGCGCTGTGCGTCCTTCATGGCCTGGTCGGGCGACTTGGCCCCCGTCAGCGCAGCCTGCAGGCCGTCATTGAGGGCCTTGGTCACGCGCTGATTGTCGTGCGTCGACAATTCTGCGACCGCATACTGCAGCTGGTTCCGGGCGACGGCGGCGGCGGGAAAATCGGCAACGTACTGCTTCATCGTCGGCGTCTCCCACGCGTCCGGGCGCACGGCGACGTAGCCGGTGTCGATACCCCATTGCGCGGCACGCGCAGGCGAGGTCATCCAGCGAATGAACTTCACCGCTGCCGCCTGCTGCTCCGGTTTGGCCTGCTTGAAAAGATAGAAGTTGCCGCCCCCGGTCGGGCTGCCACGCCGCTTGTTCGCCGGCAGCATCGCGACGCCAAAATCGAACTTGGCATTGCTACGCACATTGGTTAGGTTGCCGGTCGTCGTCCATATCATCGCCACCTTGCGCTCGAAGAAATCCTTCGGCGTCGTGCCCCACTCGACGATGCCCTGCGGATGCACTTTGTACTTGTCGACCAGATCGACCCAGTATTGCAACGCCGCGATGACACCCGCCTTGTCGAAATAGGTTTCCGTGCCAGCAGGATTCATCAGGATGACGTCGTTCTCGGTCGTCAATCCCTGGAAGAGCCAGTACGGAAAGCCAGACGACGGAATCTGCACACCCCATTGCGTAACCTTGCCCGAGGCGTCGCGCTTGGTAAGCTTCTGTGCATACGCGACCATCTCTGCCCAGGTTGCAGGTGGCTTGCCCGGATCGAGGCCTGCCTCCTTGAACATTTCCTTGTTCCAGTAGAGCACGATCGTCGAACGCTGGAAGGGGATGCCCCAGGTCTTGCCACCGGTCTGGCTGTTCTCCATGAACGCCGGGTAGAAAGCCTTGATCCACGCCTTCTCGTCGGGGTGTCCTGATGAAGTCGTCAAAGGGCACGACCGCGTCTTCGTCGATCAGCGTGTACATGTCGGTAGACAGGAGCACAGCCGTCGTCGGCGCGTCGCCACCCTTGACGGCGGTCAGCGCCTTGGTGATCGACTCCTGATACGAGCCGGAATAGATCGGCTTGACCTTGATGCCCGGATTTTCTTTTTCGAAATCCGCGGCCAGTCCATCCACGATTTTGGTGATTGGGCCGCCGACCGCCACGGGGTAGTAGAACGAAATCTCCACCGGCGCCTGCGCGAGTCCGATTGCGGAGAGCAATGCTGCCGCGGTGCCGGTCAACCACCGAATACATCCCATGCGTGTCATCGCCTTCTCCTGTATATCCTGCGAATCTAGGCAAACATCGTTGCACCGAGGTGACGGCTTTCGTCTTCGCTACGCCTGCCGGACGCTGCGTCAAAGAAATGCTGCGCGCCGCGCGCCCAGGACAAGCGCGTGACGTCACCCCGGGAGAGTCCGCTCCGACCGGAAACGCGCAGCGCAATCGCCTGCGCGCCGAGGCGGCACGTCAGCAACGAGTCGGCACCAAGGTACTCCAAGCCCTCGACTTGTGCGTCGACACCCGCATCCTGTCCGAACGTGATGTGCTCCGGTCGCACGCCGAGCATGTCGGTCGCGCGCTCCGCGGACGCGACAATCGGTCCCGTCGTTCCCGCGATCACCGCACCGCCGTTTCCTGACTCAAGCGAAAGCAGATTCATTGGCGGTGTGCCGATGAAGCGGGCGACGAAGACATTGGCCGGCGCGTCGTACAGATCCGGCGGGGCGCCATTCTGCTCGATGCGCCCGGCGTTCAACAAAATTACGCGATCGGCCATCGACATCGCCTCCACCTGGTCATGAGTAACGTATACCATCGTGATTCCGAGCGCCCGCTGAATATTGCGGATTTCCTGCCGCATCTCCTGGCGCAGCTGCGCATCAAGATTCGACAGCGGCTCGTCCATAAGACACACGGGCGCTTCGGCGATGATCGCGCGACCCAGCGCGACGCGTTGCTGCTGGCCGCCGGAAAGCTGCGACGGCTTTCGCTCGAGGAGCAGGGACAAGCCGAGGAGGCCGGCGACGCGCTTCAGCCGTCGCTCCCGTTCGGCCGCAGCGACCTTGCGCACGCGCAGACCGAAGACGATGTTCTCGGCGACCGACATATGGGGAAACAGCGCATAGGACTGGAACACCATCGCAATATTGCGCTGCGCCGGCGGCAGGTGCGTGACCTCACGCCCGCCTATGAAAACGCGCCCGCGATCCGCCGCTTCGAGTCCCGCGATCAGCCGCAGCGTAGTCGATTTGCCACAGCCCGATGGGCCCAGCAAGACGTTGAGGGTTCCCTCGTCAAGGGTGAAGGACAATCCGTCTACGGCGCGGACCTGACCCCCGGCACCCGTCCAGTGCTTGCTGACGTTTTCGACGACGATCGCCGCCACGGAAAACCTCTTGGCAATCCTTGCTGAACCAAGCTCGCGGCGCGCAGGTGCAACCACGAACTAACAGGCAATGACCCCATGGGCTCGCTCGCAGACTTCCTCAAAGCTGCTGGCGACCGGGTAACCGTGCCCATGTTGCCAAGCGCCACCGGGCGGCCATGATACCAAACCATCGCGTCGGCAGGCTGCCGTCAGGCAAACAGTGCGCGCAGCGCCGCTCCCGGATCGGCGGCGCGCATGAAGGCCTCGCCGACGAGGAAGGCATGCACGCCGGCTGCACGCATCCGGGCAACATCGGCGGGCGCGAGTATGCCGCTTTCGGTGATCACGAGTCGCTCGCGCGGAACACGCGGCAGCAGGTCGAGTGTGGTCTCTAGCTCGACATCGAACGTGCGCAGGTTGCGGTTGTTGATGCCGATAAGCGGCGTTACCAGCCGCAGCGCTCGGTCGAGCTCCACGGCGTCGTGGATTTCCGCCAGCACCGCCATACCGAGCTCGCGCGCCGCAGTCTCGAGCGTGGCGAGTCGGGCGTCGTCGATCGCCGCAACGATCAGTAGGATGCAATCGGCACCGAGCACCCGTGATTCGACGATCTGGTATTCGTCGAGCACGAAATCTTTGCGCAGCATCGGCAGCGAGCACGCCGCCCGCGCCGCAACCAGATCGCCCGGGCCGCCCTGGAAATACTCGCGGTCGGTCAGCACCGAAACACAAGTCGCGCCCCCGGCTTCGTAGCGACTCGCGATCGCGGCCGGATCGAAGATCGGGCGCAACACGCCGCGGCTGGGACTCGCTTTCTTGATTTCGGCGATTACACCGGGCGCGCCCGCTGCCAATCGCCCGCGCAACGCGCCGACGAAGTCGCGGACCGGCGGCGCGGCTCGCGCCTGCGCACGCAATGTGGCGAGTGATCGTACCCTGCGCGCCGCGGCAAGCTCCTTCGCCTTGGTGGCGAGGATCCGCGCGAGTATATCCGCGCGCGCCGGCGTGCCCTGGGTCATGTTCGGGCCAGGTTCACGGCGACGCTGCGAGCTTCTGCGTCACCGCGACAAAGGCATCGAGCCTCTTCTTCGCCACCCCCGAGGCGATCGATTCGCGCGCCTAGCGCGATGCCCTCGGCAATCGAATCGGCAATGCCAGCGGCGTAGAGCGCCGTACCCGCGTTGAACACGACGATTTCGCGCGGGGTACCGTCGACATCGTCGAGCGCTTCGAGCAACATGGTCTTCGACTCGGCCGCGCCGTCAACCCGGAGACCGCGGTTGGACTTCATGTGCAGTCCAAAATCCTCCGGATGGATTTCGTACTCGCGGACCTCCCCGTCCTTGAGTTCGGCCACCATGGTCGCCGCCCCGAGCGATACCTCGTCCATGCCATCCTTGCCGTAGACGACCAGCACGTGCTTGCCACCGAGTCGCTGCAGCACGCGCGCGTGAATTCCGACCAGGTCGGGATGGAAGACGCCCACCAGCTGGTTTGGCGCACCGGCTGGATTGGTGAGCGGTCCCAGGATGTTGAAAATCGTCCGCACCCCCAGCTCTTTGCGCACGGGTGCTGCGTGCTTCATCGCGCCGTGATGGTTGGGTGCGAACATGAACCCGACCCCGGTTTCGGCTATGCATCGGGTAACTTGTGAAGGCGTGAGCATGATGTTGGCGCCAAGCGCTTCGAGCACGTCGGCGCTTCCGGACTTCGAGGACACGGAGCGGTTGCCGTGTTTGGCGACGCGGGCGCCGGCACCGGCCGCAACAAACATTGCCGCGGTTGATATGTTGAAAGTGTGCGCCGCGTCGCCGCCGGTGCCGACGACATCGAGCAGGTTCTCGCGATCCGGCACATCGACCTTGGTTGCGAATTCGCGCATCACCTGTGCTGCCGCGGTGATCTCTCCCACGGTCTCCTTTTTCACGCGCAGTCCCACGGTCAGCGCTGCGATCATTACCGGGGTCGCCTCGCCGCTCATGATCTTGCGCATCAAATCAAGCATCTCGTCGTGAAAGATCTCCCGGTGCTCTATCGTGCGCTGCAATGCCTGCTGCATGGTAATGGGCATCACTGGCCCTCTTCAATGGATGTTTAGAAAATTGGCGAGCAGCTCATGGCCTTGCCGCGTGAGAATTGCTTCCGGGTGGAATTGCACGCCCTCGACTGCCAGCTCCTTGTGCCGGACGCCCATGATCTCCCCATCTTCGCTTTCGCCGGTCACTTCAAGACAAGACGGCAGGCTGGCGCGCTCGATGACCAGGGAATGATAGCGCGTAACGGTCAGCGGGCTTTGCAGGCCGGCGAACACGCCGCAGCCGCGATGCGTTACCTCGGAAAGCTTGCCGTGCATGACCCGCCCCGCGCGGACGATGCGGCCGCCGAACGCCTGTCCAATCGCCTGGTGACCAAGGCATACGCCCAGGATCGGGATCGCGCCGGCGAAACGCTCGATGAGCGGCACACAGATGCCCGCCTCGGACGGCGTGCATGGCCCGGGTGAAATGACGATCTTCGACGGCTTCCAGGCCTCGATCTGATCGAGCGTGATTGCGTCGTTACGATAGACGCGGACGTCGGCGCCCAATTCGCCGAGATACTGCACGAGGTTGTAGGTGAAGCTGTCGTAGTTGTCGATCATCAGGATCATGATCCGCCTCGTCCCCAGTCTTCAGTGTCGAGACCCGCCTGGGCCATCTCGGCTGCGCGCAGCACGGCCCGCGCCTTGGAAAGTGTCTCCCGCCATTCGTTCTCGGGAACCGAATCGTGCACGATGCCCGCACCGACCTGCGCATAGAGCATGCCGTTCCTCAATACCGCGGTGCGGATCGCAATGGCCAGGTCCATATCACCCTGGAACGACACGTAGCCCACCGCGCCGGCGTAAATACCGCGGCGCGACGGCTCCAACTCGTCGATGATCTCCATGGCGCGCACCTTCGGCGCTCCGCTCACCGTCCCTGCCGGGAATGATGCGCGCAGCACGTCGATGGCGCTCAACCCGGGTCGCAACTTTCCCTCGACATTCGATACCATATGCATCACGTGCGAGTAGCGCTCGACTGCCATCTGCTCGGTCACCTTAACGCTGCCGATCGCAGCCACGCGTCCGACGTCGTTGCGGCCGAGATCAAGCAACATCACGTGCTCGGCAATCTCTTTGGGATCGGCGAGCATTTCCGCAACGAGCGCCTCGTCTGCCTCGCGGCCCGTGCCGCGCGGGCGTGTGCCCGCGATCGGGCGCAGGATGACCGTGTCGCCCTCCTTGCGCACGAGGATTTCAGGCGATGCACCGACGACGTGGAAGTCGCCGAAATCGTAGTAGAACATGTACGGCGACGGATTGAGCGAGCGTAGCGCCCGGTACAGCGAGAGTGGCGATGCGCTGAACGCCATCGCCATACGTTGGGAGAGCACGACCTGCATGATGTCGCCTGCCGCGATGTACTCGCGGGCCCGTGCGACCGCGCGCTGAAATCTTTCCGCACCAAACTCACTTTCCGCCGTCGTCCTGGCCGTGGCGCTCGCGACCGGTATGTCGACTGCGAGGCCGCAGCGCTCGAAGCAACGCCTGTAGACGATCGGACGCGTCGCGATAGGCATTGGGCTGCGCCGGATCGGCGTAGACGATGAGATAGATCTTGCCTTGAAGATTGTCGACGACGGCAAGCTGCTCGGTCAGCAGCAGCTGGATGTCGGGGATTGCCGCAAGTACCTCGCCCGCCGGCGGCGACGAGGCCGCGAGCCGGTGCTCGATGTAGCGCACCGTGTCGTAGGCGAAATAGCCGGCGAGGCCGCCGCAGAACCGCGGCAAGCCGGCGACCGGGGCGGCGCGGTACCGACGTAGAAACGCGGCGATGAAGTCGAGCGGGTCTCCTTCGTGGCGCTCGGAGACGATGCCGCCATTCACGACCTCGATGGCGTGGCCACGGGCGCAGATCCGGACCTTCGCCGGAAGACCGATGAACGAGTAGCGGCCAAAGCGCTCGCCGCCCACGACCGATTCAAGCAGGAAGCTGTACGGACGGTTTGCGAGCTTGAGGTACAGCGACAGCGGCGTATCGAGGTCCGCGAACGACTCGAGGACCAGCGGTATGCGGTTATACCCTTGCGCGGCGAGCGCGCGGAATTCGGCTTCGGTCATGATGCTTCAACGCTACTCTCAAGGAATGCAACGAAAAGCTGGGCGTCGCTTGGCGCGCGACGCGGGCGCGGCCTACAAGGGCCGTCGCCAACGCCAATCGCCGCCACGCACCCGAATCACCGGGGGCCGGCCGTTGCGTTTGAAAGCGTTGAACATCATCGCTGCAGGAGCAGTAGGTTGGTGTCGTTCGGTTGCGACACACTCACTATAGCATCATCCTGGCTCAGACCGCTACGGCTGCACGCATCGCCGCAATTGTGGCGGCATAGTCGGGCGTGCCGAAGATCGCCGAGCCGGCGACGAAAGTATCGGCTCCCGCTTTGGCGATGGCCGCAATGTTGTCGACCTTGACGCCTCCATCGACCTCGAGGCGGATATCGCGCCCGGTGCGCGCACGCACCGCATCGATCCGGGCCCGAGCGAGCTTGAGCTTGGCAAGCGCCTCGGCGATGAACGACTGGCCGCCGAAGCCGGGGTTGACCGACATGACCAGGACAAGGTCGAGCTTCTCGAGCACATGGTCGAGCCAGGCAAGCGGCGTCGCCGGGTTCAGGGCCAATCCTGCCTTGCAGCCGCAGTCGTGGATAAGGCCGATTGTCCGGTCGACGTGGTAGGACGCTTCGGGATGGAAACTGATGATCGCTGCGCCCGCCTTGGCAAAATCGGGAATGATGCGGTCGACGGGCTTCACCATCAGGTGCACGTCGATCGGAACCGTTGTGTGCGGCTTGAGCGCCTGGCAGACCAGGGGGCCAATGGTGAGATTGGGCACGTAGTGATTGTCCATGACGTCGAAGTGAATCAGGTCGGCGCCGGCAGCCACGACCGCGCGCACCTCCTCGCCGAGCCGCGCGAAATCAGCAGAGAGAATCGACGGGGCAATGAAGCAGGCAGTCATGGCGCTATAATCTTGCCTGTCGATCAGTGGGATGCGTACGGATGACCGAGCGCAAGATATACGAAATTACCGTCTCGCCGAAGGCGACTTACGTCGAGGACCAGTCGGATCCGTCGAAAAACCAGTACGTGTTCGCCTACACGATCACGATAAGCAATACCGGCACCGTGCCGGCACAGCTCGTCAGCCGGCATTGGGTCATCACGGATGCCAACGGCAAGGTGCTCGAGGTCAAGGGCCTGGGCGTCGTCGGCCAACAACCACTGCTCAAGCCCGGCGAGAGCTTCGAATACACCAGCGGCACGCATCTGGAGACCGCGGTGGGTACGATGCGCGGAACGTATCAAATGCTCGCCGAGGACGGACAGCACTTCGACGCGCCGATTCCATCGTTCACCTTGTCGGTCCCGCGCGTCCTGCACTAGTCCTGCTCCTCTTGGTCGCCGTCCGCCGACGGCGGCGATGGCTTGCGCTTCCCGCCCATCGTATACCAGACGATGAACACCGCGAGCAGCAGCGCGACGAGCACCTCGATGAAGAACCAAACCATGGCCCAGCTTCTCCCCAAAGCAGCTTGGGCCGCGGTGGGCGCACTCTGCGCCGCCTGCAGCACACTGCCGCCGAGCGTTCCCAAGGCAGCGCCCTCCGCGGCCGTCACGACCCAGCCGGAGCGTGCGCTGCTGCGACCGGTCGCCTTCCAGGAGCTTCCTGGCTGGGCCGATGACACGCTCGCGGACGCCTGGCCTGCGTTTTCCGCCGGCTGCGCGGCGCTTCTCGCGCAGGCGGCAACGGCAATGATCTGGCGCGAACCCTGCGCCGCCGCGACGATCATCGATTCAGGCGAAGCGGCGGCCGTGCGCGAATTCTTTGAGCGCCATTTTACCGCATACCAGGCACTTGCCCCTGACGGCCAGGATAGCGGCCTGGTCACGGGCTATTATGAGCCGCTGCTCAACGGCAGCCGGGTGCGGAGCGAGCGCAACCGCTATCCGCTCTACGCACCCCCGGACGATCTTTTGACCATCGATCTGTCCGACCTCTACCCCGAACTCAAGGACAAACGGCTGCGTGGTCGCGTCGACGGCAAGCGCGTGGTCCCGTATTGGTCCCGCGCAGACATCGACGCGGGCAGAGTGGCGCTCGAGGGCAAGGCGCTCGTTTTCGTCGACGATCCGATCGACGCGTTCTTTCTGCAAATCCAGGGCTCCGGGCGGGTACGACTTGCCGAAGGCGGTATCATGCGCGTTGGCTACGCCGATCAGAACGGCCAGCCATTCCGCTCGGTCGCGCGTGTCTTGATCGACCGCGGCGAGCTTTCCCCCGATGGGGCCTCGATGCAGGCGATCAAGCAATGGGCACGGCAGCATCCGGATGCTCTGCCGGCGTTGCTCGACGAAAACCCCCGCTACGTGTTCTTTCGCGAGTTGACCCTGGACTCCTCAACGCCCATCGACGGCCCGATCGGCGCACTCGGCGTGCCGCTCGCGGCGGGCCGTGCGATCGCGGTCGATCCCGGCTCGATTCCGCTGGGGGCCCCGGTGTTCCTGTCCACCACCTGGCCGCTGTCGACGCGGCCGCTGCAGCGCCTCGTGCTCGCACAGGACACCGGCGGAGCGATCCGCGGGCCGCTGCGAGTCGATTTCTTCTGGGGGTTCGGCGAGGATGCTGCGCGCGAAGCGGGGCGCATGAAGCAGGCAGCGCGCCTGTGGCTGCTGTGGCCAAAGGGCGCGCCACCGCCCCGCTAGCCGATCAGCTTCCCGCGGCCGCATGAAGCGGCGGAAAGAACAGATCCTTCCACGACGCCGGCTTCGCGATGCTGCGCCATGAACTCGGCGTATTTCATCGTGCCGTCGGGTATGGTGGAGAATCTCGAGTTCGGGTCGTTGAGGATTTTAACGCCGCCGAAGATTTTTGTTTCGTGGCGCGAGATCTCGTCAATCCGACGCTTCGAGGACACCGTGCGCCTGGCGATCGGCGTGATACGACGAGCGCACCAAGGCACCGACGGCAGCGTGGCGAAATCCGAGCGTGCTCGCTTCGCGCTCGAACATCGCGAAGGTGTCCGGGTGGACGTACCGCACCACCGGCAGATGGCTTGCGGTAGGCTGCAGGTACTGACCGATAGTCAACATATCGATCTCGTGCGCGCGCATGTCGCGCATCACCGCCAGGATCTCCTCATCGGTCTCGCCCAGTCCAACCATCAAGCCGGACTTGGTCGGAATGGTTGCGAACCGGTGCTTGAATTCCTGCAGCAACCGAAGCGAATGCGCGTAGTCGGAACCCGGCCGCACCTGCCGATAGAGCCGGGGGACGGTTTCGAGATTGTGATTCATAACGTCGGGTGGACTTTCCGACAACACCGTCAGTGCGCGCTCCAGCCTGCCGCGGAAATCGGGCACCAGCACTTCGATCTGTGTTCCGGGCGAAATCTCGCGCACCTTGCGTATGCAATCCCTAAAGTGGCCGGCGCCCCCGTCACGCAGGTCGTCGCGGTCCACGCTGGTGATGACGACATACGATAGCCTAAGCGCCGCAATCGTCTTGGCCAGATTCGACGGTTCCTCGGCGTCCAGCGGCAAAGGCCGGCCGTGACCCACGTCGCAAAAGGGGCAGCGCCGCGTGCACATGTCGCCCATGATCATGAACGTCGCCGTGCCTTTGCCGAAGCATTCGCCAATGTTGGGGCACGATGCTTCCTCGCATACCGTATGCAGGTTGTGTTCGCGCAGGATCTTCTTGATCTCGTAGAAGCGCGAACCCGACGGGGCGCGCACGCGAATCCAGGGCGGCTTGGGTAGCCGCTCGGTCGCGACGACCTTGATGGCGTAGCTGCCAAACAGGCGCGCGGTTTTCGCGGCCCCGGTATGCTTGACACCGGCAGCGTTGTCGGGCACGGAAGCGGCGGTGTCGCTCATCTCGACCTGCGCGCCGTCAGCCTCGGGGCGAGTAGCGGCGCCAATTCCGCTCCTGCCTGCTCAACGGTCCGGACCACGCCATGGTCGGCGAGTTGCGTGACGGCCAGGCCGGGATAGCCGCAGGGGTCGATATCCGAAAACGGAGCGAGGTTCATCGCCACGTTGACGCTCAAGCCATGATAGGTGCTGCCATTGCGTACTCTCAATCCGAGCGCGGCAATCTTTGCCTCGACTTTTGCGCTCAACGTGTAGACACCCGGCGCTGACGGCTTGCCGAATGCGGTAATGCCGAGCAGGCCAAGCCATTCTATCACGCTCGCCTCGATGCAGCGGACCATCTCGCGTACGCTGAGCCGCGCGCGCCTGAGATCGAAGAGCAGATAGACGATGAGCTGCCCCGGTCCGTGATAAGTGACCTGCCCGCCGCGATCGACCTTGAGCACCGGAATGCCGTTATCGCGCAACACGTGCTCGCGCCTGCCTGCCAGTCCCAGCGTGTAAATCGGTTCGTGCTCGGTGAGCCAGATCTCATCGGCTGTGTCGGGCGTGCGCGCCGTGGTGAATGCCTGCATGGCCCGCCAGGTGGCGGCATAGTCGGTGCGGCCGAGCCGTCGCGTCGGCACCGACCATGCCGTCCCGGATTCGGCTGCAAGCTCGCCGTGGGCACAGGCGCCGGCCGGCTCAACGCGGACGCGTCCATTGCGCGTCGCCTACAGGACCATCGTTACCATCGGATGCGAGGACAGCTCGCGATACAGGGCATCGAGCTGTTCGCGCGACGTGGCGTTGACGGTGCAGGTGAGCGAGAGGTATTTCCCTTCTCTTGAGGCGCGCATTTCCATCGAAGCGCTGTCGAAATCGGGCGCGTGACGCAGCACGACCGCGAGAATGGCCTGCGCGAATCCGTCCTCGGTGCGCCCGACAATCTTCATCGGGAACGCACAGGGGAATTCGAGGAGCGTCTCGGTCATATCCATCGGCCCAATATGGGGCCGGAGTGCCGGCCGGGCAAGCCTAGACGCCGGCACTCCGATACATGTATTCGCGCGTCGCCGGGTGCGGCAGCTGGCCGTCGGGAAGCGGCCGACCGGCGAGCAGCTGAAAAATCGACAGCCAGCCGCGCTCGAACGCGTGCGCCGATCCGGCGAGGTAGATGCGCCAGATGCGGAATTTCTCCTCGCCGACCTCGCTCCGGGCCGCGTCGGCGTTGCTCTCCAGCCGGTCGACCCAGTGCCACAAGGTGCGCGCATAGTGCTCGCGCAGCGCCTCCGCGTCGATCAACTCGAGCCCCGCCGCGGCGAAACCCTGGATCACTCGCGACACGTGCGCAAGCTGCCCGCCGGGAAACACGTATTCCTCGATGAAATCGCCAA
Organism: uncultured beta proteobacterium; assembly: GCA_963711235.1. Classification (GTDB taxonomy): domain Bacteria; phylum Pseudomonadota; class Gammaproteobacteria; order Burkholderiales; family Casimicrobiaceae; genus PALSA-1003. The sequence continues at coordinate 360,455 of CAVQDI010000006.1, forward strand.
TGCCGCTGCCCAGGCTGTCGACGCCAATGCCGTTATGCGTGATGCCGTGATTGAGCACCAGGCCGCCCGGCTTTAGGATGCGCTCGATCTTGCCGAAGTAACGCGGGTAGTTACGGACGCCCACATGCTCGAACATGCCGATGCTGGCGATCTTGTCGAAGAGCTCGTCCTCGGGCAAATCGATGTAATCGCATAGCCGCACGCGGACGCGATCGCCCAGTCCAAGCTCGGCAATCTTCGCGGTAACGTAATCAAACTGATTCTGCGACAGGGTGATGCCGGTCGCCCTGACACCGTAGGTCTGTGCGGCGCGAAGGATCAGTGCACCCCAGCCACAGCCGATGTCGAGAAACTCTTCGCCCGGTTGCAGCAGCAGCTTGCGGCAGACGTGATCGAGCTTTTGCACCTGCGCCTGGTCTAGCGAATCCGATTCGGTCCTGAAATATGCGCACGAATAGACCAGGTTCTCGTCGAGCCAGAGACGATAGAAGGCGTTCGAAACGTCGTAATGGTGCTGGACGTTTGACCGGTTGCTGCGATGGCGGTTTAACCAGGAGCGGCCGCGCGCCACGAGTCGGTCGCGGCCATGGCTGACGCTGCCGACGAGGGCTTCGGCAATGCCGAGGACGCGTCGTGCGCCGCCGCTGAAATCGAGATCGTCCGCGACGTAGGCTCGCGCCAACGCCCCGAGCTCCGGTGATGCAAGCGTCTTCAGCCCCTGCCAGGTGCGGGCGTAGACATCGACCTCGGGCGCCTCCGACAGCGGGACGCGCCCGCCATCGGGCAGCACGAGCGCAATCGGGATATTGCGGCCGCGGTAGCGGCTGGCGATTATCTTTTGCAGCGCTGCGTTCATGCGCGATGGCGGAAAATGGACGGACGTGGTTTAAGTACAGTTTAGCAGCCCTTGGGGCAGCCGAGCACGGGGCAAGAACGCCGCCGGCGCCCTTGCGGACGGTTGACCTGCGCCCGCACCTGCTTTGACACCTGGCGAGGTTGCTGCCTAAGATGCGGCGCCCCGGCAGCCGCGTCGCAGGCTCCGCGCTACCAGACGATGCCGACATGAACCGCCAACAGCAGGCCGCGGTCGCGCAGCGACATTTTCGCGACGCTTTGGCGCAATTCGCGACGGGGGTCACCATCATCACCGCGTCTGCAGCGCGCGGTTTTGTCGGGTTCACCGCCAATTCGTTCAATTCCGTGTCGCTGCAGCCGCCGCTTGTCATCTGGAGCCTTGCCAGGCGCTCGCGCAGTCTGGCGATCTTCGAAGGCGTCGAGCAATACGCCGTCAACGTCCTGGCCCACGACCAGATCGGCCTGGCGCGGCGATTCTCGCGTCCGCACACCGATCGCTTCGCGGGCGTGGCGTTTCGACTCGGAGCCTCGAACGCGCCCTTGATCGAGGGCTGTGCGGCATGGCTGGAGTGCCGGCATAACGCTTTGCATCCTGCCGGCGATCACATGCTGTTCATTGGCGAGGTCATTTCCACTGCGCACCGGCGCCTGCCGCCCCTGGTCTGGCACAGCGGCCGCTATCGCGTAAGCCGGCCGCATCCGGAGGGTCGTGGTGATTGAGCTCGGGTCCACGCTTCACGCCGCGCGGCGCGGCTTCGGCTTGCTCTCCTGGAACAAGGCGTACATGCGCCGGTAGACGGGCCCGGGCTTGCCGCTGCCGAAGGGCCGCCCATCGAGCGTCGAGACGGCGAGTACCTCCTTGGTCGACGAGGAGAGCCACATCTCGTCGGCGCTAAGCGCTTCTTCCTTGGTAACCGGCCGGATCGCGAACGGCAGTCCGCCCTGGCGTGCCAACTCCAAGGCGGCATCATAAGTGATGCCCGGAAGGATGAGATTATCCTTGGGCGGGGCGAAAATCGTGCCGCTCTTGACGATCAGCACGTTCGATGCCGAGGCTTCGGTCAGATGGCCGTCGCGGAACATGACCGTCTCGACTGCGCCGCGGTCGACGGCGAACTGGCGCGCAAGCACATTGCCCAGAAGCGAGATGGTCTTCAGATCGCAACGCAACCAGCGTTCGTCGGCGGCCGTGACGACGGCGACGCCGCCCTCGATCTGCTCGCGCGACAGCACCGGCAGCGGGTTGCTCATCAGGAACACGGTCGGGATCGCGTCCGGCGGAAAGGCGTGGTCGCGCTTGGCCGCGCCGCGCGTGACTTGCAGGTAGATCCCCTGGTCGTCGAAGGGCTGCATCGCGATCAAATTGTGGATGATCGCTTCCCACTCGGCTTCACGGTGCGGATTCGCGAGTCGGATCCCGTCGAGGCTGCGCTGCAGGCGGATGAGGTGCGGCCGTAAACGATACGGCTGGCGCTGATAAACGGGAACCACCTCGTACACGCCGTCGCCATAGATGAAGCCGCGATCGAGCACCGAGATCTTGGCTTCGTCGAGCGGCAGGAACTTTCCGTTCAGATACACCGTCATCGTTGCCCCTATTCCTTTAGGTTGCCGTCATTTGAACCACAGCCGCACCGTATCCCACAGCCTGCCCAAGAGGCTCGCCGGGGCGACGTCGTCCAGCGCGACCAGCGGATACTGGCCCACCGGCTTGCCCTCGAGCGTGACGTCCACGGCACCGACGCTCTGCCCGCGCGTCACCGGCGCGACCAGGGGTTCGACCGCCTCCACCGCAAGCTTGAGGTTCTGCGCCTGGCTCTTCGGAAGCGTGACGTACTGATCGGCAACAAAGCCAACCGGAACCGAGTTGGTAGCACCTTTCCACACGCGCAGCGTGCTTATCGCCTGGCCGTTCTGATACAACTGAATCGTGTCGTAGAACTGGAAGCCGTAGTTCAAGAGCTTCTGCGATTCGCTGGCACGCGCGGCATCGGATCCTGCGCCCATCACGACCGACAGGAGTCGTCGAGTGCCGCGCTTTGCGGTCGCGATCAGGCAGTATCCCGCCGCTTCGGTGAAGCCCGTCTTCATGCCGTCGACGAACGGGTCGGTCCACAGCAGGCGGTTGCGGTTGGATTGCGTGATGTTGTTGTAGCGATACTCCTTGAGCGCGTACAGCGGATAGTACTCCGGAAAATCTCGGATGATCGCCATGGCGATGCGTGCGAGATCGGCCGCGGTCGAGGCTTGTTGCGGCGACGGCAGGCCGGTCGCGTTGACGAATCGGGTGTGCTTCATGCCGAGTCTGGCCGCCTCCTGGTTCATGCGCGCGACGAAGGCCTCCTCCGAGCCGGCGACTGCCTCGGCCAAGGCGATGGCCGCATCGTTGCCCGACTGCACGATCTCGCCGTGCAGGAGCTCGTCGACGGACACCGCCTTCTTCGGGTCGATGAACATCCGCGACCCCTCGGCGCGCCATGCTTTCTGCGACACGGTCACCATCTGCGAGGGCAGGAGCTGCTTGTCCCGCAGCGCACCGAACACCAAGTAGGCGGTCATGAGCTTGGTCAGCGACGCGGGCTCGCGCGGTTCGTCGGCATTTTGGGCGACGAGCGTCTGCCCGCTCAGCACGTCGACGAGCAGATACGATTTCGCGGCGATCGCAGGGGGTGGTACGGCGGCAGGCGGAACCGTTTGGGCTGCCGCCGTCGCAGCAACGATCGCGAACAGGCACGCCAGCGATGCGAATGGGGACCAGGACATGCGAAGACGATGGCGACGAAGGGTCGCATTATACCGTCGCGCCACAGCCCGAGTTCCGCCCCGCGCAGGCCCCCGCCACCGCCATCGGCAATGTCGCACGATGACGTCCCGGTTTTCAATGCAACGACGACGCTCATTCTTTGTTGCGCGCCGCCATTGGAAGAACTGACGGCGCGCGGCTTGCGTTGCCTCAGTTACCAAGGGACGCGAATGCGCCCCCAGGCTTGCCCCCGGACACGATCTCGGACAGTGCCCTACCCGAGCCCGCTGCCATCGTCCACCCCAGCGTACCGTGGCCGACGTTGAGGTAAAGATTGCGATAACGCGTTCTGCCAATCAGCGGCACGCTCGACGGTGTTGCCGGGCGCAATCCCGCCCAATAGACCGTGCGCGTGGGATCGAAGGCATCGCCAAACCACTCGGTTGCGCGCCGCGTCAGCGCCTCGCAGCGCAGCTTATTGAGCCCGAGGTCGTAGCCCGACAGCTCGGCCGTTCCTGCGACGCGCAACCGGTCGCCGAGCCGGGTGAAGACGATTTTCTTCGCATCGTCGGTGATGCTGATCGTCGGGGCGTGGGCAGGGTTGGCTATCCGCAGCGTCGCCGAATAGCCCTTTGCGGGATAGACCAGGGTCCGCACGCCGATTGGATCGAGGAACTTCGGGCTGTGGCTGGAAAGACAGACGACATAGGCGTCGGCCGCGACCACTTCCTTGCGCCCGTTTTCGTTCACCAGGCGCGTACCGCGGACCGCGCCATCGGCGACTGCAAGCGATTCGACTGTCACGCCGAAGCGAAACGCGATGCCGCGTTCGGCGCCACGCGCCGCGAGTGCCTGCGTGAATTTGCATGCGTCGCCGGTTTCGTCGGTCGCGGTGTACGTCCCCCCGACGATCCAGTCGCGGCGCGCGGCAAGCGCAGGTTCCAGCACCACGCATTCCTCGGCCGTCTTCACTTCGCGCGCGATTCCATAGTGACGAACCAGCTCGGCGGCTCGCACCGCGTCGTCGAAGCCTTGACGGTCCGTATAGATTTGCAGGATGCCGCGCTGCAGATCATCGTAAGCGATTCCGGTCGCGGCGCGAAGTTCCCGTAGCGCGGCCCCCGAATAGGCGCTGATTGCCAGGATCTGGAGCATGTTGCGCCGGGTGCGCCACGGCAGGCACTCGATGAGAAACTGCAGGCCCCAGCGCCACTGTCTCCAATCCAGCCGCGGCCGGAAAAGCAACGGCGCGTCGGGCTGTCCCAGCCACCTCAAGATCTTGAGCGGCGCGGCGGGGTTGGCCCACGGTTCGACGTGCGACACCGAGATCTGGCCGCCGTTGGCGAACGAAGTCTCCTCCGCCGCGGCGCTGCGTCGCTCGACGACCGTGACCTCGTGCCCGGCCGCACGCAGATACCAGGCAGAGGTCGTGCCGATGACACCGGCGCCGAGCACGAGAACGTTCATGCGCGACAGATGCTCAAGCGTACGCCTCGATAGGAATACAGGAGCAGAACAGGTTGCGGTCGCCGTAAACGTTGTCGGCCCGGCCCACCGGCGGCCAGTACTTGGCCTCCTTGAGCGCGGCCACCGGATAGGCGGCCTGCTCGCGGGCGTACGCATGCTTCCAATCGGACACCAGCAGCGTGGCAGCCGTGTGCGGCGCGTTCTTGAGCGGATTGTCAGCGCGATCCATGCGTCCTTCCTCGATCGCGCGGATCTCTTGCCTGATCGAGATCATCGCCTCGATGAAGCGATCAAGCTCGGCCTTGGACTCGCTCTCGGTCGGCTCGATCATGAGCGTCCCCGCGACCGGAAAGCTCATGGTCGGTGCGTGAAAGCCGTAGTCGATCAAGCGCTTGGCGACATCATCGACGGTGACCTCGCTCGTCTCTTTCAGAGGCCGCAGGTCGAGGATGCATTCGTGCGCGACCAGGTCGCCACGGCCGGAATAGAGCACCGGGTAGTGCGGCGCGAGTCGTCTGGCAACGTAGTTTGCGGCGAGGATTGCCGATTCGGTCGCCGCCCGCAGGCCGTCGCCGCCCATCATCGCGATGTACATCCAGGAAATCGGCAGGATGCCCGCGCTGCCGTACGGAGCGCCTGACACCGCGCCGATCGCTTCCGGTCGCGCCTCAAGCATGCGGTGACCGGGCAGGAATTTCGCCAGGTGCGCGCCAACCGCGACCGGCCCGACGCCGGGGCCCCCGCCACCGTGCGGGATGCAAAACGTCTTGTGCAGATTGAGGTGGGATACGTCAGCGCCAAACTTGCCGGGCGCGGCAAGCCCCACCAAGGCATTCAGGTTGGCGCCATCGACATAGACCTGCCCGCCATGCGCGTGCACGATGTCGCAGATCTCGACGATGCCGGCCTCGAACACGCCGTGCGTCGACGGATAGGTGATCATGATCGCAGCGAGTTCTTCACGATGCGCTTCGGCTTTGGCGCGCAGGTCGGCCAGATCGACGTTGCCCTGATCGTCGCAGGCGACGACCATGACCCGCATGCCCGCCATTTGCGCCGACGCCGGATTGGTGCCGTGGGCGGACGCCGGGATCAGGCAGACGTCGCGGTGCGCCTCGCCACGGTGGACGTGATAGGCACGGATGATCAGCAGGCCGGCGTATTCACCTTGCGATCCGGCGTTCGGCTGCAACGATACGGCCGCGTAGCCCGTCACTGCGCACAGCATGCGCTCGAGCTCCGCGATCATCTCGCGATAACCTTCGGTCTGGTCTGCGGGCGCGAACGGGTGCAGGTTGCGCGAACTCGCGCCAGGTAACCGGAATCATCTCAGCTGTCGCGTTGAGCTTCATCGTGCACGACCCCAGCGGAATCATCGACCGATCGAGCGCGATGTCCTTGTCGGCAAGGCGCCGCAGGTAGCGCAGCATCTCGGTTTCCGAGTGGTAGCGGTTGAATGTCGGATGCGCGAGGAAGGCCGACTTGCGCTGCAACGCGGCCGGGTAGCCGATGCCCGATCCGCGCCTCGATCGCGTCGAAGTCCGGTGGCGCTCGCCCCCTCGGGCGCGAGGCTTCGCCAGAGCTGCAGGACGTCCGCGCGCGTCGACGTCTCGTCGAGCGAGATGCCGACATGCGCGGCGTCGACACGGCGCAGATTCGCGATCCTCGCCAAGCGCGCGTGAACGTCGGCGGTGCGACCTTCGGTCGCGACGGTCAAGGTATCGAAAAACGTGTCGTTGACGACGTCCAGGCCGAGCCGTTCTATCCCGGCGGCCAGCACGCCGGTCAAGCGGTGTACCCGGGCCGCGATCGTCGCCAGTCCCCGCGGGCCGTGGTAGACGGCGTACATCGCCGCCATCACGGCGAGCAGGACCTGCGCAGTGCAAATGTTGGACGTCGCCTTCTCGCGTCGGATGTGCTGCTCGCGTGTCTGCAGCGCAAGCCGGTACGCCGGCGCGCCGTTGCTGTCCAGCGTCACCCCGACCAGTCGTCCCGGAAGGCTGCGTTTGAACTCGTCGCGGGTCGCGAAAAATGCCGCATGCGGGCCGCCGAAGCCCATCGGCACGCCGAAGCGCTGGCTCGAGCCGACTACGACGTCGGCACCCCACTCGCCCGGCGGGACGAGCAGCGTCAATGCCAGCAGATCCGTGGCCACGAGGACGAGCGCGCCGCGCGCCCGCAATGCGTCGGCCAGCGCCCGATAGTCGCGCACGTCGCCGTTGACGCCCGGATACTGGAACAACGCCGCAAAGCAGTCCGCGTCCGCGGCCGCCGCAGCCGGGCCGACGACCACCGAAAGGCCAAGCGGCGCGGCGCGAGTGCGCACCACATCGCTCGTTTGCGGCAGAACATCGTCGGCGAGGTAGATCGTCGTGCTGCTGCTCTTGCCGACCCGCCGCGCCAGCGCCATCGCTTCCGCGGCGGCGGTGGCTTCGTCGAGCATCGATGCGTTGGCAACCGCAAGACCGGTGAGATCGCACACCATGGTCTGAAAGTTGATGAGCGCCTCGAGCCGTCCCTGCGATATCTCCGCCTGGTAGGGTGTGTACGCGGTGTACCACGCCGGGTTCTCAAGCACGTTGCGCAGGATCACTCCAGGGGTGAGCGTGCCGTAATACCCCTGCCCGATAAAAGATTTCAGCACGCGGTTGCGGCGCGCATGCGCCTTCAAGGCGGCGAGCGCTTCGTGCTCGCCCTTTGCCGCGGGCAACGCCAGCGGGCTCGCGACAGCGGATTGACGGCGGGACGACGGCGTCGATGAGCGCCGCCCGCGACGGGTAGCCAAGCGCCTTCAGCATCTCGGCCTGATCGGCAGCCGTGGTGCCGATGTGCCGATCGACGAAGCCGCGATGCTGCTCCAGCTCGGACAGCGGCGCGCGCGCGACCGCGGCAGGGAGCTGCTCGATCTTCATCTGAGTTTTCCTATGCGTCGCCGGCGATCTTCGCGTACGCGCTGGCGTCGAGCAGCTTGCCGATGTCGCCCGCGTTGGCCGGTTTGAGCTTGTAGAGCCAGTTCGCATAGGCATCGGCATTGACCTGCTCCGGGGCCTCGGTGACCCCGGCGTTGACCGCGATCACCTCGCCGGCCACGGGTGCGTAGATGTCGGATGCAGCCTTCACCGATTCGACGACCCCGACGGCTTCGCCAGCCTCGACCTTCCGGCCGACCTGCGGCAGCTCGATGAACACGAGATCGCCCAGCGCTTCCTGCGCGTGATCCGTAATGCCGACGGCCAGCGTTCCATCGGCCTCGTTGCGGACCCACTCGTGGCTTTCGGTGTACTTGAGGTTCGTGGGAAGTTCCATGGCGAGTCTCCAAAGCGATTACGAAACGAGCACCTTGCCGTTGCGCACAAACGGTGGCTTGACCACGCGCGCCGCATGCGCCTTGGCGCGGATCTCGACCTCGACCGTGTCGCCGGGCGCGACGCCTCCCGGGAGACGGGCCAGCGCGATCGACTGGCCGAGCGTTGGCGAGAACGTCCCGCTGGTAATCTGGCCGTCACCTTGCGCCGTCCGAACCTTCTGCTGGCCGCGCAGAACGCCGCCCTTGTCGAGCAGCAGCAAGCCGACCAGTTGGCGCGTCGGGGGCACGCCGGCAAGCGCTGCTTTGCCGACGAAGTCGCGCGGACTCGACAGATCGACGGTCCAGGCGAGGCCCGATTCGAGCGGGCTGTCCGCCTCCGTCATGTCCTGGCCGTAGAGATTCATGCCCGCCTCGAGGCGCAGCGTGTCGCGCGCGCCGAGGCCACACGGGCGGACGCCGACGGCGGCGAGCGCATTCCACAACGCCGTTGCCTCCGTGTGCGGCAGCGTGATCTCGAAGCCGTCCTCGCCGGTGTAGCCGGTGCGGGCAATGAAGTAGTCTCCGAACTGCGTCGCGACGAACGGTTTGAGCGCGGCGGACGCGGCGCGGCTCTCGGGCAGCGCCTGCCACAGTTTCTCGCGCGCGTTGGGTCCCTGGACGGCGATCATGGCCAGGTCGCGCCGCGGCCTAAGCGAGAGTGCCCCCGCGCGCTGTGCGTTCAACGCCGTGAGCCAGGCAACGTCCTTGTCGGCGGTGGCGGCGTTAACGACGACGCGGAAGACGTCTTCGCGCAGGAAGTAGACAATCAGATCGTCGAGCACACCGCCCGCGGGGTTGAGAAGACACGAGTAGAGCGCCTTGCCCGGCACGGAAAGCTTGTCGACGTTATTGGCGAGCGCGTAACGCAGGAACGCGCGTCCCTCGGCCCCCGAGAGATCGACGGCGAGCATGTGCGACACGTCGAACATGCCTGCGTCGCGCCGTACCGCGTGATGCTCTTCGATCTGCGAGCCGTAGCTCAAGGGCATGTCCCAGCCGCCGAAATCGACCATCTTCGCCCCGGAGGCGCGGTGCACGGCGTTGAGCGGAGTCTGGCGGAGCATGGCTTCTCCCGGACGAAAAAAGGGGCGGCACCGTCCAAGCGATTCCGCCCCGTCTGTCCTTTTACCTGAGAGATTGCGGCACTGCGTGGCACGCGGCGCCGGATGCCCCTTCGGTGGGCCGCCCTGCGAGGGGCCGGCCGCTCTCCAGATTGGTTGTTGCCGCCCGCACAGTCCTGGGTACCTGAGCGATTGCGGGAGTTGCGCCTTCGGCGGCGGCCCTAAAGCCGCGCTCTCCTGCACGGGAGCGCCAAGGTTACCGGCGCCGGTGCGGGTTGTCAAAGAAACGGGTAGCTATTTCCCATCGCCCTGCCAGGCATGCGGGCACGCGAGCGAAAGCGTGGGGCAGGCCCTCTTTAGGCCGGCCCCGTCAGCGCTGCCTCGAGGGCCTCGAGCGAGTGGATTGGCGGCAAGCACGAGGTCCCGGCGCAGACCCACGCCGTCGCTGCATCGTGTCCCTGGTGCGGCCGCGCCAGCGCGCCAGGCAGGGCGTCCGCCGCGGAGAGGTCGAGCGTGCGCACGCGCGGTCGATACGCCCGTTCGAGTTGCCGCTGCCAGGCGGCGCAGGTTGCGGCGTCACCGCGCAGCAGCACCGTCGTCGGTGGATTGACCAGGTCCTCAAGCGCCATCAGCAACGACGACACACCGGTTGGCCGCTCGCCAAGCTCGCGCGCGAACGCGCGCAGCGTGCGCTCGGCCGCGTCAATGTAGCGCGGCTCACCCAGCCAGTGGCCGAGCGTGAGCAGCGCCTGCGCGGCGATGCCGTTGCCGGCCGGCGTCGCGTTGTCGTGGGCCGGCTTGGGACGATAGAGCAGCGTTTCGTGGTCGTGGCTCGTAAAAAAGAAGCCGCCGTTGGCCGCATCCTCGAACCGCAGCAGCAGCGCATCGGCGATCTCGATGGCCCACTTCAGGTCGTCAGGCCGAAACGATGTCTGCATCAACTCCAGCAACGCCGCCAGGAGGTACGCGTGATCGTCCAGGTATGCGTTCAGATGGGCGCGGCCATCCTTGTAGGTTGCGAGCAGCCTGCCCTCGCGCCACAGTGCGTCGCGCAGGAAATCGGTTGCGCGTTGCGCTGCGGCCAGCCACGTGGCGTCGCCGAATACGCGCGCGGCACGGGCGAGCGCGCCGATCATGAGAGCGTTCCAGGACGTTAGGAGCTTGTCGTCGCGGCCGGGGTGCACCCGCCGTTCGCGCGCGGCAAAAAGCTTGGCCCGCGCCCGCTCGAGCCGCGACTCGGCGACTTCGCTCGCGAATACCCAACTGACGCGCGACGTCGGCGAGCGGAACGGCAACGCGCAGGTGCCACGCCTCGTGCTCGAAATTGGGTGGCCGGTCGAGCCCCCAATGAGGCCGGGCGACGGCCCACTCGTCCTCAGCCAACAGCGCCTCGACCTCACGCCGCCATCCAGACGTAGAACTTCCCTTCCTCGTGCTCGCTGTCGGCATCGAGGCTCGAACAGAAAGCGCCCTCGGCTGCGCGCATCTCGCGCAGCGTCCAGGCGACGATCCCGCGCGCGGCACGCGCGAACGCCGCATCCGCCGTCACCCGCCAAGCATCGGCTGTATACCGCCAGCAGCGCGGCATTGTCGTAGAGCATCTTCTCGAAGTGCGGGATCGTCCATTCGGCATCGACGCTGTAGCGGCAGAATCCGCCACCGAGCTGATCGTGGATCCCGCCGTCGGCCATGCGTGCGAGCGTCAGCGCGACGATCTCGAGGGCGTTCTTTTCGCCGTCTGCCGCATGGCGCCGCAGGCAAAACTCGAGCTCGAACGGGTGCGGGAACTTGGGCGCCCCGCCAAAGCCGCCGTGCACCGGGTCGAACGACCGTGCAAGCGCGGCCAATGCGAGCTTTGGTGCCGCCACCGGCAAGGCAGCGCGCGGGTCCTGCGGATCGGGGTTGGTAAGTTCCAGTGCCGCCTTGAGCCGCACGTTCTGCTCCTCGATCGCCGGCCCCTGCCCGCGATAGGCCGCCGCGACGCGCGGCAGCAGCTCGGCGAATCCGTCCAGGCCGTAGCGCGATGTCTTGGGAAAGTAGGTCCCGCCGAAGAATGGCGCCTGGTCAGGTGTCAGAAACATCGTCAGCGGCCAGCCGCCGTTCCTTTGCGTGAGCATCGCGTGCGCCATCTGGTAGATCTGGTCGATGTCGGGCCGTTCCTCGCGATCCACCTTGATGTTGACGAACAGATCGTTCATCAACGCCGCGACGCGCTCGTCCTCGAAGGACTCGTGCGCCATGACGTGGCACCAGTGGCAGGCCGAATATCCAATCGAAAGCAGGATCGGCTTGTCCTCGCGCCGCGCGTAGGCGAACGCCTCGTCGCCCCACGGATACCAGTCGACCGGGTTGTTCGCGTGCTGGCGAAGATACGGACTGGTCTCGCCCGCCAAACGATTGGGCACTTGCGGCCTCACCTCGGCAGCCGCGCTACGAACGCGTATCTTCGAAGGCCACGCGCTCGAAATCGGCCCCGCGCTGAAGCAGGCGCGTGAGGCGGAAGCGCCGCTCGGGACCGGAGTCGAGCGTCCGCAGGATACGGCCCGGGTTGAAGGTGCGGGGTGGGGTGATGATCGACGCCTTTTCGTCGGGCGTGGCGCCGAGCAGTATCGCGGGCACCGGCGGGTCCTCGGACAGCATCGACGTGTGCGGCCGCACGGCGAGCGCCGTCGGAGAACCCGACCAGAGCTTGAGCGTCACCGACAACTCGCCGTGGCTGTCGAGCGCCACCCGGGTCACGTAGCCGCAGCGTACCCGCTCGTCGTCGCGGAGAATGACGAGTTGCTCGAGGTGCCAACGATGCTGCGCATGGCTAATGCGGCGCAGATTCGCTTCGTCCCAATCGTAGCTTCCCTGCCAGTGCTCCCACGCCCAGCTCTTTTCCGCCTCGTCCTTGTTGCGGTCGTAGTCGGTCAGCGCACCGAGGGTGGCGAGGTGCTGGGTGCCTTGGTACGAAAGTCGGCCTAATGGGATCCTGGCGATTGAAGGTGCGTCCGGCGACGCGGAAATACGCCGCGCCCAGGCCACCGACGCACAAGTCGACCCCGGTCTGGGCAGTGTTCGCGGCCTTTTTCGGCAGCGCGTACCAGTGCGCATCGAGGTACGATAGCAGGGCGGAGCTGATTTCGACCGAAACGTCGTGGCCGAGCTGCAGCTCCGCCGGATTGGCGCCCGTGGCGAGCCGCTTCATTCGTCCCCTCACGCTGGTTGCCAGCTTCGCAGGGTAGCCGAATCGCGTTGCGTCGTTCGCTTGGCGCGGCGCGATCTGCGCCAGTGCCGCGCCGGCAGGTGCATCGAGGTCCGCGACGATCACCGGTCCCTCCGTCTCGCGCTGCTGCGCATACGGAAAGACCTTGCGCGACCACATGGACAGCCAGCGGTCGGTCAACTCGATCTGGCGCACCGTCATCGCACACGGATCGGCGAGCTGCAACAGCAGCGCGTGCGAGTAAGTCGAATAGCACGACACGCCGATCGCGTTGGGCATGAGCTCGTCGGACACCGCGCTCACGGAACATTCGAGAATCTCGGCGAGCCGGTAATAGGCGTGCAGCTCCTGCCACACGTTGGGCGCCGGCAGTCGCCGCGCGAGACCGTAGACCAGGATTATCTGCTTGCCGACCCACAGGCCCCGCTGCAGGACTTTGGCTTTGACGCCCTGCAGTTCGGGATCGCCCTCGAGCAGGGGCTTCAGGCAGGCCGAATATTGATTCCACAGTCCCTGCCAGAGCGAGAGCGCCTGCTCCGCGGCCTCGTGTTCGCGCTCGGTTGCCGGATGCGGCTTGCCCGCGTATCGGCGCGCGAGCTCGGTGTGCAGGTAGGCGACCGGTTCACGCAATACTTCGGCGATGCGTGCGCGCTCGCGAGGCGTGAATTCGGCTTCCGACAGCCGTTTCAGCTGGCCGCGAATGGCTTCGTAATGCTTGGGAATGTTGGACAGCGGGAGCGCCCGCAACCAGCGTGCGCAACCCTCGGCATCGGCAAATGCCAGCGCCGTCGGCTCAGAGCCGGTCTGAGTGAGCGTGAACTCGTTGGTCACCGTCTCTCCGTGCACCCGGGATCCCCACCGTTCCCCGGGTCAAGCGCTTCTCGCGAGCGGTGCCTCGGGGTCCCACCGGTTCTTATAGCACAAACGCTAGGGCCCCCGGGCCCCGTCCGGCGCGCCAGCCGTGCCTTCCGGCCAACCAGGGTTTGCGGAATATTCAGCCCCGCCGGTGCTGAATCCTCCCCCTGGCTTGGGGACCCGTCCGGAGCAGACTGTGGGCCACGGACGTACCGAACTCCATGCTCAGACCCGAGGACGCCATGCAACGTGCATTCGAACGCCAGCCCGCCGAAACCGCACTGCGGACACGCTTCGCCGCCGCCGGGAGCCCGCTGGGGCGACCGCCAGCTCGCCGCTTGCCTCCAACCCGCGCTGCGCGTCCCGCGCGCAGTCGCGGGGTCTTTTTCGGCAGCCGCTGGCGCTCCGGCCTCGGCCATTGGATCTCGAACGCCGCGTACATCGCGTTGGTCGCGCTGACCATCGCCGCCAGCGCCCACTTCGCCCAGCCGGCGTTGGACGCCGTGGCGCGCAGCGGTAACGCCGGCCCCGAGCTTCTTGCGTCGGCGACCCGCGCCGCGTCCTTCCTGCTCGCCCCCGGCCGCTGAGGGATCGAGCCGGCTCAAGCCGAAGCGCTGAACCGGAGGCCGCGTACTGAGCGGTGTGCGAAGAGGGAACACCGACTGACCCGGCCCGCCGACCGCGCTCGCGGCTCGTTGCAGGATCTTAAGCGACGCTACTGCCGCCGGGTGCGGACGCCCAATGGCGGGCCGGACTCGAAGTTGCTGCGGAATGGATTGATGTCGATGCCGCCGCGGCGCGTGAAGCGCGCGTAGACGGTCAGCGCCTGCGGCGCGCAGCGCTCAAGGACGTCGACAAACACGCGTTCGACGCAGCTTTCGTGAAACGCCGCGTGGCAACGGTACGAGACCAGATAGCGCAGTAGCCCGGCACGGTCGATGCGCGGCCCCCGATACCGGACCATGACGTCCCCGCAGTCCGGCTGGCCGGTCACCGGGCAGCGGGAGTGGAATAGCGCCGAGCGCAGCGTTTCTTCAATGCCGGAGCCGCTGGCAGCCAGGGCGGCAGGATCAGGCTCATAGACGTCGGTCGCGATTGCCGTCGCATCGATCGAATCTCCTGGCAAATCGGCGCCGGCGCCGGGCCAGCCTGGCGGCGAGAGCGCGACGGCGACGAACGCTCCGCAGGCGGCGGATAAATCAACCTGGATCCGCCGCGTCACCTCATCGCCCATCCCCATCGGCTCCTGTGCAAACGAGCCGAGGTAGAGCTTCAGCGACTTCGACTCGATGAGCGCAGGCGAGTCGCAAGGGACACGAAACTCCCCGATTGCCGCCTGGGGCTTGCCGCGCGCATCGAGCCACGAAATCTCATACGCGGTCCACAGGTCGGCGCCGCCAAACGGAACTCGGCCGCGCAGGCCAATGGCTCTGCGCTGCTCTTCCCGGTCGACCGGAAAGAGCAGCGTTGGGTCGTATCGGTCCGGATAGGTTGTCGCCTTGCCGAGCGCAGAACGATCAAGCGGGTTCAATTTCTCATCCGATCGGGCCGGCGCCGGTGGCTTGAACGTCGCCCAGACGCCGCTGCTATTTGCCGCCGGTACGCTCCGCCATGCGCGCCTCCAGCTCTGCCACGCGCGTCTCCAACGCTTCGAGCTTCTCGCGACTGCGTAGCAGAACTTCGGCCTGGATTTCGAATTCTTCGCGTGGCACCAAGTCAAGGCGTTGCAGGCCGCTTTGCAGCAGTGCCTTGATGTTCTTCTCGATGTCCCGGACCGGGGACGATTCAATCACTCGCCCGATCATGCGCGCCAGATCGTCCAGGCCGTCCATGTTCAGCATCGTCAATCCTCAAAAGTCGCGGAAAGGGTCCGCCCGGTTGCGCCATCGCCTGGGGCAGTCTAGCAAAGCGGTCGTCTCCCGGCGGGCGAAGCTGCGCGGCGGGACCGGATCGAGACAGCCGCGCCAATTTCGTGCCCAGCCTGCCCGCGGCTGCACACAGTTGGTGCTGCGGATCAAGGTTCGTCTCCTATCCGCGTGCGCGTGTCGCTATAAGGCCATGAATAACAATATCTTTGCCCGATGGCACAGGAAATGCTCGGTCAAGACCCGGCGGTTCACTCGATGCGAATTGCGGCGTGCACGCCACCGCCAGCGACGAAAACAAAGGACCGTACACCGACGCCCAGGGCAAGCAGATCGCCGCAACACAAGCCGCGACCTCGATGCTGAAGGCGCTCTAGCGCGATTGGTGGGCGCTTCCCGTCTGCCGTCCGCAATCAGCGAGGGACACATGAAACTGGTTACAGCCATCATCAAGCCGTTCAAGCTCGACGAGGTCCGGGAGGCGTTATCGGCGATCGGCGTGCAGGGGATCACGGTTACCGAGGTCAAGGGTTTCGGCCGGCAGAAGGGGCACACCGAGCTCTATCGGGGCGCGGAGTACGTCGTCGATTTTCTGCCCAAGGTCAAGATCGAGGCGGCGATAGCAACTGACTTGCTCGACCGCGTCATTGAGGCGGTGGAAAAAGCCGCGAACACCGGCAAGATCGGCGACGGCAAGATCTTTGTTTTCGATCTCGAACAGGTCGTGCGCATCCGGACCGGCGAGACCGGCGCGGATGCCCTCTAAGGGGAACATCATGCAGCGATTGCTCGCGTTGATCGCCCTGATCAGCGTCTTTGTCGTAGCCGGCGACGTTGCGGCCCAGGACAAGGCCGCGGATCAAAAAGCCGCTGCAGCCGTGACAACCGCACCGGCGCCGGCCGCGGCCGCGCCGGAGGCCAAAGCAATCGAGGCCCCCGCCGCGACTCCGCCTGCGACTTCGCCGGCACCCGATGCGCCGGTGCTCATCGGCGTCGACAAGATCAACAGCGGCGACACCGCGTGGATGCTGGCCTCCACCGCGCTGGTGCTGATGATGACGATACCGGGGCTGGCGCTGTTCTACGGCGGCATGGTGCGCAAGAAGAATGTGCTCGCGACCCTGATGCAGAGCTTCGCGATCACCTGCCTGGTTACCGTGCTCTGGGTCATCGTCGGCTACAGCATAGCCTTCACCCCCGGGGGCGTGTTCCTCGGGAGCATGAGCCGTTTCTTCCTCAACGGCATGGTGTTCATGAAGGATGCCGGCAAGCTGACCGTGTCGCACCTGGGGCCGACGATCCCCGAGTCGGTGTACATGACCTTCCAGATGACCTTCGCCATCATCACGCCGGCGCTGATCGCTGGCGCCTTCGCCGACCGGATGAAGTTCTCGGCCATGCTGTGGTTTATGGGCTTGTGGTCGGTGCTGATCTATTCGCCGATCGCGCACATGATGTGGGAGTCGACCACTGGCTTCTGGGCGACCCGGGGCGTGCTCGACTTCGCCGGCGGCACCGTGGTGCACATCAACGCCGGCATCGCAGGCCTGGTCTGCGCCCTGGTGCTTGGCAAGCGCCTGGGCTACGGCAAGGAGACGATGGCGCCGCACAACCTGACCTTGACGCTCATCGGCGCATCGCTGTTGTGGGTGGGCTGGTTCGGGTTCAACGCCGGCTCGGCGGTCGCGGCCGACGGCCGCGCGGGCATGGCGATGTTCGTCACCCAATTCGCGACCGCCGTCGCCGCGCTGGCCTGGATGTTCACCGAGTGGGGGGTCAAGGGCAAGCCGTCGGTGCTTGGCATCGCCTCGGGCGCGGTCGCGGGCCTGGTGGCGATTACGCCTGCATCGGGCTTCGTGGGCGCGACCGGTGCGCTGGTCATCGGCATCGTCGCCGGCGTGGCCTGCTTCTTCGCCGCGACCAGTGTCAAGAAGGCCTTCGGCTACGACGACTCGCTCGACGCCTTTGGGGTGCATTGCATCGGCGGTATCGTCGGTGCAATCCTTACCGGTTTCTTCAACGTCCCAGAAATCAGCGGCGCCGAAGGTAAGCCATTGGTGCAGCTCGGCGCCGTGGCGACGACGCTGGTGTACAGCGGCGTGGGCAGCTTCATCATCCTCAAGATCATCGACGCGGTCATCGGCCTGCGCGTCTCGGAAGAACAGGAACGCGAAGGCCTGGATGTGAGTCTCCACGGCGAACGGGTGGAGTAAGTCGGCAAGCACGTTCGGATCTTGTTTCTCCTCAGTGGCTCTCGGGGCGCCCCCAAGGCGCCCCGCTTTTTTGCCCCGCGTATTCGCGCCGGAGTGAGGCCGGGATCGAGATCGCCGGCTGAGCGTGGCTCAGCTTTTCTTCCGCGCGCGCGGGTGTGCCTTGTCGTAGGCCTTCGCCAGATGCTGGAAGTCGAGGTGGGTGTACACCTGCGTGCTGGAGATGCTCGCGTGGCCGAGCATCTCCTGGACGGCGCGCAGGTCACCGGAGGATTGCAGGAGGTGCGAGGCAAACGAGTGGCGGAGCATGTGCGGATGCACGTGTCGTGGCAGACCGCGTTTGAGCGCCCACGCTGCGAGTCGTCGCTCGATGGCGCGCGGCGCAATGCGCCGACCCGACCGCGAGACGAACATCGCCTCCGGGTCGGCGCGTTTGAGGCCGGCGCGCACCGCGAGCCACGCCCGGATGGCTTCACGCGCGGGTCCACCGACGGGAACGATGCGCTCCTTGGAGCCCTTGCCCCAGACGCGCACCTCGCCGCTCGCGAGGTCGACCGCGGTGAGGTCGAGTCCGGCCAGTTCCGACACGCGCAGTCCCGACGAATAGGCGAGCTCGAACAGCGCGCGGTCGCGCAGCGCGAGCGGATCACTACCCTCGATTGCAACCAGGCGCACCGCTTCGTCGGGCGAGAGCGTCGCTGGCAGCCGGCGCACCGACTTGGGCGCCCTGAGACCGGCGCAGGGGTCCTGCTTGAGGGACGGATCGCGATCGAGCGCGAAGCGGTAGAAACAGCGCCAGCCGGAAAGCACGCGCGCGAGGCTCCTGCCCGAGAGTCCACGCCCGTGCAGTGCAGCGAGGAATCGCCGCACCATGGCCGGCGAGAGCGCCGTTAGCGGGGTCTCGCCCGCAAGCGCCTTGAGTGCGTTGACATCCCGCCGATAAGCCTCGCGGGTACGCACCGGCAGCGTTGCGAGATGTCGGCCGAAGGCGTCGAGCAGCGCCGTATCCGCGCCCGAGGACGCCGGTGCGGCCTCGTTGCGCGCAGCGCCCATCGCGTTCAGGCCTGAGGGAGGAAACGGGCCGTCGCCATGCTGGCGAGCTCAGCCAGCCGCGTAAGGTAGACGGTGCCCATGCCGGCGTAGAACCGCCCTGGCGTATCGCTCCCCAGTCCGAGCAGGCCAAAGGTGTGATGCGTTCGCAGCGGCAGAAACGCGAACGATTTCAGCGGCGCGTGCGCATCGAACCATTCGCGTGATTCGAACGGTGCGTGCGTTCCGCAGTACGGCTCGCCAAGCGCGGCGGCGTACTCGCGCAGCTCCTGGCTCGTCGCCGCGAGCTCCGGCAGGTATGACTGCTCGGGTACCTTGCCCCAGAGCCGCAGTGCAACCTGCGGCACGCGAAAATCGTCCAGCAGGCTATGGTAGAGCACCCCGAGTGTCGTTTCCAGGTCGGGGGCCGCGAACAACGCCAGCGTCGAACGGTGCAGTTTCTCGCTGATCGCATCGTTTTCACTGCCGAACTGGATGAGCTCCTGCAGCTTGGTTTCGAGTTGCACGTTCTTCTCGCGCAACGTGACGATCTGGCGCTCTGCGATGGGGATCGCGCGACCTCCGTGAGGATGCGGGACGAAGATCTCCGCGAGCAGGTCGGCGTATTGCTCGAAGAAGCCAGGATTTTCCTTCAAATAGTCGGCGACAGCGCTCGCATCCATCTCTCCGTCCCTGTCCATGGTCATCATCGCTCCGGAACGTTCCACTCGCCTTCGAACACGGTTTCCGCCGGCCCGGTCATCCTCACCGGCGCCGCATCGCCTCCCCAAGCGATCGTCAACGTGCCGCCGCGTGTCGCCACGTGCACCCGCGAATCGAGCAGTCCGCGGCGGATCCCCGCCACAACCGCGGCGCATGCGCCCGTGCCACAGGAGAACGTCTCGCCTGCGCCGCGCTCCCACACCCGCAAGCGAATGTTAGCGCGATCGAGGACCTGCATGTAGCCCACATTGACCCGCTGTGGAAAGCGTTCATGCGTCTCAATCCGTGGCCCCTGCGTCGCGACGGGGGCCTGGTCTAAGTCAGCGACAACCTGAACGGCGTGCGGATTGCCCAGCGACAGCGCGGAAATCGTGACCGTCGCACCGTCGACTTCCAGCGCCTCGACAATCGCTCCGGTGCCATCGCGGAACGGGACGTCGACGGCGGCAAACCGCGGCACGCCCATGTCCACGGTGACCTCGCCGTCGGCTGTCAGCACCGGCTCGATCACACCGCCTGTGGTCTCCACGCGAATGGCGCGCTTGTCGGTGAGGCCGCGCGCGCGGACGAATTGGACGAAACAGCGCGCTCCGTTGCCGCATTGTTCGGCCTCTCCGCCGTCGGCGTTAAAGATCCGGTAGCGAAAGTCGGCGTCGGGGCGCGTCGGCCTTCTCCACCACCAGTATCTGGTCGCAGCCGACGCCGAAATGCCGGTCTGCCAGGAGACGAATTTCGGATGGGTGCAGCTCGATCCTCTCGCGTACCCCGTCGAGGACGACGAAATCGTTGCCCAGACCCTGCATCTTGGTGAAGCGCAATCGCCGGGCCATTACGGGTGCGTGCCGAACGCCCGCTCGAAACGCGCGACGGGTATCTCGCCTTTGCGCGAGAACGGCAGTGCGATCCCGTTGTGCAGCGTGGCGGTGCCCTTGAGCGTATAGGTGACGGGCAGTTGCGCACCCAGTGTCATGAGCGAAGTCGCCACGGCAGCGACGTCGACCTGCCCCGCCGAGCTCCACCTTCGCCTCGCCGTGGGCCGGCAACGGCTCCATATGCACGCTCCGGACACTGGCCGCCGGACGGCCGTCCAGAGTGACTTCGCACGCGATGGCCTCGAGCGGGAGGTCGAAATCATTCGGATTGGCAAGCCCCAGGGTGAGCGAGAGGTTTGCCTTCGCCTCGCTGAGGCCCAGGATGCGCACGCTCTGCACGGTGACCGAAGGTGCCTCAGGTGCCTCGATCGTCGGCCTGGTCGCTGTACACCCGGCAGCCAGCGTCGCGGCGGCAAGCACCGTGACCGCCAAGGTGCCACGAGTGCGCGGCATCAAGACACCGGTGGCGCCCGCCAAGGAACGAAACATCGCCGCGAACCTACCCGTTGCCGTCACGTTTGGCATCGCAAAGCGAACGCCAACCGACCGCACCTGCCCACTACAAGGTTTCACAAAAGCTCAACTCACTTCCAGAAGTCGCTTTCCATTCAGCGGATTATGCTGGCGAAAGCCATCTTTTGCCGACTAGAGTCTACCCGCCGCAGATTCGACGCCTTTAGCAATCGCAGCGTCGGTCGCGGACAACCGATCAGGCATCATGGCGACCAACTATGCATTCTGCGCCATATCGGTCGGTTCGTCCTGAATACCATTCGCGGAACTCTTGTGCACTCGCTCTTAGCCTTGCCCGTTGTTCCCCCGCGTAGGCCGGGGTAGGCGTCAACAAGAGGATGCGGTAACCCCGCCGGTGCGCGTGTTGGTCTGTGTGCTCCTTTTGGTGGGCGGCGGCGGAGCGGCGTGCACGGGCCGCTGCCGGTCTGGATGCCCCGCCCCTCGCGCCCCGCCGCGCTATCTGCGCGGTCGGGGCATCAACGAACTGCATCTGCTTTCGTCGGCGCGCGAAGCTGAGTGCGGCAAGACTAATCCTGTTAAATGACAATCATTCGGTAGCCCTGAGGCTGCTCGATGACCCCGGGCGCCAAGACGCATTAGACGTCAAGCCGCCATTGAGGCCGGGAAGCCGCGCCATTGCGAGTGGTCTGCCGACGGACACCGGGGTTGATACCCGGTTTGTAGACGATACACCGGAACGCGCCGCGCGCGCGGCTACAGGTCCCGTAGTAGGCGTAAACCCGACTTGTGGAAGTTGCGTATGGCTCGCGCCGTCAGGCGCGCGCTCCACGGTGGGGTGGATCCAGCGATCCGGATGTCGAATGTCCCATCGCCCTCCAGTTCGCCAAGCGAGGCCATAACTGCTTGCTCAACCGCGCGATAGGTCGAATGACACTGCGAGTCGGTGAACCACTGACTGCGAGTCTCGAAATAACGTCGCTTGATCTGCGCGAAGGGGGGCACGGGCGAGCTTCGGCGCCAACAGTGCGCGCGCGGCTTGGGTTGAAGATCGGAGCCTCGGTTACGCTATGCGTACGGTGGGAAAGTGTGCCGCGACCCAATCCTTCGTTCCGTCAGGGCAGTCGTAATCGACGACGATCACCTCGGACTCGCTCTGCGCGACGAACGTCGGCAACGCGCGCCGCAAGTGCTCGAGACGCCCTTTACGCCTACCACCTGTCGGCGTAGCCTACGACGACGGCCCCGGAGAATGGCCGCCCGTACTGAGAGGTGGCCCTCATGAAGACACTTCGTCACGCGGCCTGCGTTCTGCTCGCCGCCGCATCTTTTTTCGCATCGCCTGCTTACGCCACCGACCAGAGCGACCTCTGGTGGATACCAACCGAATCGGGATGGGGCATGCAGCTTGTGCAACGCGGGGAGACAATCTTCGCAACCATATTTGTGTATGGTCCGACGGGAGCACCGACGTGGTACACGGCCACGCTGAATCCTACCGCGATTTCGCTTACGTGGACGGGCACACTCTACGCTACTACAGGTCCGTGGTTCGGAACTGCGCCATTTGACCCAGCATCGGTCACTCTGACGCCCGTCGGCACGATGACTTGGCACGCGATTTACGTCGACTTGGGGACCGTTTCTTATACAGTGAATGGAATACAGGTCACGAAAAACGTGGAACGCCAATTCATAGCAAACGATAACTACAGTGGCATCTATTATGGGGCAATCCTGGGGACCGCTGCCGCTTGCACTAATCCTGCAGCCGACGGGCCATTTGCCGCATTTGCAACCACGACTGTTGTCCAGAATGGACAAAGCGTCAACGTCACGATCGTCACGGTCGTGCCGGCGGGCAGCGTTAGCGTTACTTTCACATTAATTGGCACGCTGACGCAGCAGGGGCAGTTCGGGGATATTGTCGGCAGTTATACCACCAGCGCTGGTGAATCTGGCGGCTTCGATTTGTTCGAAATTAGCGCGGAAATCAATCACTGGACCGCTCGATTTTCGCTCACCGGCAGCGACGGCTGCCTCAACACAGGGTCTGTCGGCGGCATGAGGAACACGCAGTAAGGTTATATCGATGCTCATAGGGTCGAGCGGATGGATGGCCCGGCGGGGCTACCATCCGTTTGCAGATTGAGGATGAGCAAGGCCATCTCCGCCTCGGCCGGAGGTTCCGGTTGCAAGCATTGGAGAGATTATGGGGGGCATCATCCGGTTGCTCCACCCTGAGCTACCGCCTGCCCGGTTGTCATGGGTTTGACCCTGTCCCTGCTTGTCGCCCACGTCTAGCGGCGCCTCGATGTAGTTGGCGACAATGCCCCTCGCGCGCGTGCGCGCGAGACTCTCATTGTCACTGTCTGCCCAGCGAGACTGATGCTCGCCACCAGCCAGTCTGTGAGCGCCGGCGGCCCTTGGCAGTCGCTGGAGCGCCCTCTGGCGACCCACAGTGTCTTCTCTGTAGCCCTGGCGGCGGACAGTCGGCGTGCGCTGATCGCCCGGGGCCGTCGGCAGTGGGACTCGCCTGGTTGGAAGCCAAGACGCATTTAGACGTTGAAGCGAATATGCATCACGTCGCCATCCCTGACAACGTACTCGCGGCCTTCGAGGCGCATCTTGCCGGCTTCCTTCGCGCCTTGCTCACCCCGGCAGGTGATGTAGTCCGCGTAGGCGATCACTTCGGCGCGGATGAAGCCCTTTTCGAAGTCGGTATGGATGACGCCCGCCGCGTGCGGCGCGGTGCTGCCCCGGGGCAGGGTCCAGGCGCGGACCTCCTTCGGCCCCGCGGTGAAGAATGTCTCCAGTCCAAGCAGCTTGTAACCGGCATGAATCAACCGGTCGAGCCCTGGCTCCGCCAACCCCATGTCGGCCAGAAACACCTGCCGATCCTCAGGCTCGAGGTCGGCAATCTGGGCCTCGAGCGCGGCTGATATCGCGACCACCGGGGCGCCCTCGCGGCGGGCCCGCTCCTCGACCGCGGTAAGCATCGCGTTGCCTGAGAACCCATGCTCGGCGACGTTGGCGACATACATG
The DNA here is from genome assembly GCA_963711235.1 of uncultured beta proteobacterium. GTDB lineage: Bacteria > Pseudomonadota > Gammaproteobacteria > Burkholderiales > Casimicrobiaceae > PALSA-1003. Next base: position 384,205 of record CAVQDI010000006.1, read on the forward strand.
GTGGGTTTCATCGTGAGCAGGAACAAGCGGTTTCAGCACCACCCGCTCTTCCGGATACAGATCCACCGTGCGTGCCGGTTTCGCCTCGTTTAGTGCCACTGCGACCTTTTCGAGTGCGGCGACCAAGCGTTGTGCCTCCTTGTCGCCTCCCGCCCGGGCAGCCTTCGCGTGCTTGCCGAGTTGCTTCTCCACCGTGGCCAGATCGGCCAGCGCGAGTTCGACGTTGATGGTCTCGATGTCCGACTCGGGATTGATCGCGCCCGCGACGTGGACCACATTGTCGTCGGCAAAACAGCGGACCACGTGAGCGATCGCGTCCGTCTCGCGAATGGTCGCCAGAAATTGGTTGCCCAGTCCCTCACCTTTCGACGCCCCGGCAACCAGACCGGCAATATCGACGAACTCCACGGTTGCCGGCACGATGCGCTCGGGTCGCGCGATCGCGGCCACGGCAGCAAGTCGCGCATCGGGAACCTCGACGATGCCGATGTTGGGATCGATCGTGCAGAACGGATAGTTTTCCGCCGCGACGCCGGCCTTGGTGAGGGCGTTGAAAAGCGTCGACTTGCCGACGTTGGGCAGGCCGACGATGCCGCATCGCAGACTCATTGCTCCGGCCCCCGCTCCTTGCGCGCCGATCCGTGAGCCTCGTCCTTCACCGGTCGCGTATGCAGCTCGTGCATCGCGCGCTCAATCTCCCCTGAAGCCAGCCGCGGCCAGATCGCAAGCGCGCGGCCGATCGCATCATCGATCAGCGGCGCTTCCTCGGCGCGCGGGGGGTGCAGCACGTAATCGACGACCTCCTGCTGCCCGAGCGCAGCGTCGCGGGGATGCCCGATGCCGAGGCGCAAGCGCCAGAATTCGCCGCCGCCAAGTTGTGCCATGACGTCCTTGAGCCCGTTGTGGCCGGCGCTGCCGCCGCCGAGCTTGAGCTTGACGCTGCCCGGTTTCAGGTCGAGCTCGTCGTGCGCGACGAGTATCTCCGGCGACGAGAGGCGATAGAAGCGTGCCAGTGCGGCGACCGCGGAGCCATTCTCGTTCATGTAGGTTTGCGGCAGCACCAGACGGATGTCGCCGCCGGCTGTCGCGCCATTCCTGGCCACCAGGCTGTGGAAGCGTGCTTCCGACGCGAAGCGCAATCCCAGCGCGCGGGCGAGCCGCTCCACAAACCAAGCCCCCGCGTTGTGGCGCGTCGCGGCGTAGTTGCGGCCGGGGTTGCCCAGCCCGACGATCAGGCGCAAGGGGAGTGCCATGGCAGCCGGGGTAACAAAAAAGCCCGCCGGATCGTGCCTGGCGGGCTCTTTCGCGTAGGCATCCGCCTATTTTTTCTCGTCCTTCTTGCCGGACGCCCGGTCGGAGCCCTTCTCGGCGCCCTTCTCGGCCGCCTTGTCCCCACCTTTTTCCGCGCTCTTCTCCGCGCCTTTCTCGCCCGGCTTCTCTGCCGCGGCGCCCGCCTCCCCTTCCACGGCGGCAGCTTCCGCCTCCGCCTCGGGAGCGACCTCCTCGACCTCGGCGATGATCTTCGGAATGATCGCCGTCGCGACGACCGGATTCATTCCGGCGTGCGTCACGGCGGTCACGCCGGCAGGCAGCTTGAGATCCGTGAGGTGGATCGACTGGTTGAGTGCGAGCTCGGACAGGTCGACCTCGATGAACCCGGGGAGATCCTTCGGCAGACAGGAAACGTCGAGCTCGGTTATCACGTGGCTGATGATCGCACCGGCGACCTTCACCGCTGGCGAATTCTCGCCGTTGGTGAAATGCAGCGGCACCTTCATGTGGATTCTGCGGTTGGCATCGACGCGCTGGAAATCGACGTGCAGCACCTCCTTGCGGAAGGGATGCATTTGCACGTCGCGCAGCAGCACCTGCGTCGACTCCGGCCCGAGCTTCATGGTCAGGATCGACGAGTGGAAGGCCTCGTTTTTCAGTGCGTGGATGAGAGCATTGTGGTCGAGTTCGATCGGCTGCGGCTTCGCCGTGCCGCCGTAGACGACGCCCGGCGCCCGCCCCGAACGCCGCAGGCGCCGGCTCGCGCTGCGCCCCTCCACGCCGCGCGGGAATGCGGTGAATTCGTAGTGCATGATGCGACTCCTTTGTCTGCGGCCTCCCGCCAGCTCAATCCGGCCGGTCGTCCGCGATGGCGACGCCCCGCGCCCGCGCCGCCCTGGCGCCAATGCGGGGAAAGCTTTGAATTATATGCGGAAACGATGCCCGGCCGCAACCTGGGCCTGCGGCCCGAGGGGAAGACGCTACTCGGTAAAAAGCGAGCTTACCGATTCCTCGTTGGAGATGCGCGTCATCGTTTCGGCAAGCAATTGCGCGCACGAGAGCGCGCGGATGCGCTTGCAGGCGCGGGCTTCCTCGGAGAGCGGAATAGTATCGGTCACGACGATCTCGTCGAGTTCGGATTCCGCAATGCGCGCCACTGCGCCGCCGGACAGCACCGGATGCGTGCAGTAGGCAAACACTCTCTGCGCGCCGTTCTCCTTGAGCGCCGCGGCGGCCTTGACCAGCGTATTCGCGGTGTCGACGATATCGTCCATGATCACGCAGGTTCGGCCTTCGACGTCTCCGATGATGTTCACGACCTCCGCGACGTTCGCCTTCGGTCGCCGCTTATCGATGATCGCAAGATCGGAGTCGAGCCGCTTGGCGATCGCCCGGGCGCGCACCACGCCACCGACATCGGGCGAGACGACGAGCAGGTTGTCGTAATTCTGCTTCCACAGATCGCCCAGCAGCACTGGCGTCGCATAAATGTTGTCGACCGGGATGTTGAAGAATCCCTGGATTTGATCCGCGTGCAGATCCATCGTCATCACCCGGTTGACCCCGACCGAGGAGAGCATATCGGCGACGACTTTCGCGGTGATCGGCACGCGTGCAGAGCGGGGGCGGCGATCCTGGCGCGCGTAGCCGAAGTAGGGAATTGCCGCGGTGATGCGTCCAGCCGAGGAGCGCTTGAGGGCGTCGACCATTACCAATATCTCGATCAGGTTGTCGTTGGTCGGGGCGCAGGTGGACTGCAGCACGAACACGTCACGCCCGCGCACGTTCTCGAGCAACTCCACCATGATCTCGCCGTCGGAAAAGCGTCCGACGATGCAACGGCCGAGACTGATGTGCATGTGGCGGACGACGGCCTCCGCGAGTTGCGGGTTGGCGTTGCCGGTGAAGATGCGCATCCGTTCGAAGGCCATCGCCGCGTCCTGGAAGTCAATCGAACGGGCCGGTCACAGCGAACTCGCCGGCGGCCCGCCCATGGCTGTGGGTGGCTGGGGAGGTAGGGATCGAACCTACGAATGCCGGAATCAAAATCGCGGGGCCATAGAAGTTGGCAATATTGTAGAACAAACTCGAGCAAAACAATCAGCCGCTTACGTATTCTGACGCTCTCTGGTCGATTGCGCCGGCGAGGCGGCGGCGTTGGGCAAGACGTTAGGCCTTCGCATCGTGCCGCACAATGATGCCGAACACTAAGACTAACGCAAAACCGGGGATAAGAAAGATCATTGACGTTGCGAGGAGATCACTCAAACCGAAGCGCGCTAACGAGAGCAAACCAACCGAAATGAAGAACCAGCAGATCGTCCCTAAACCAACGAATAAGGCGCGATTGCTGCGGTGAACGCGTTGCAGTAGGTAGAGCAGCGGCAGAAGGACGACCAACTCGAAGACGGCTGCCGCTAATACGCCAGGGATGAATTGAACCCATGGATCGGGTCGTTGTGACTCAGGGATCCCGCCAAGACTCGATAGCACCCAAGACGTGTACGTGACCCCGGCGACGATTGGGGCTAACAGGAGAGCGATGATCGTGCGCCCGCTCATTCGGTTTGGGTGAAGTTCGCAACGGTCCGCTCTTGGACCGCGAGGCGCCAGTCGTTCGATGGCGGCTTACCCATTGCAGCCGCTCGGTCCCCCACAAAGCAAACGCGCAATTACTGGACTCAATTCATCTGCGCGTTCCAGTACTTGCCCAGAGTCGTCGCTTACTTGACCGTATAACCGCGACCTTCGAGGCACGCGGCGCGCGCCTTGCCGAATGCAGCCTGTTGCTGCGTGTTAGCCGCCTGCTGTTGTTGTTGCTGCTGCTGCGCTGCCGCCGTGTTTTGCCGGCGGCTCTGCGAACGGGCAACAACCGCGCCCGCCGCTGCGCCGGCACCGGCATCTCCTGCAATTGCGCCCACGACAGCGCCGCCAGCGGCGCCGCGAGCGCCTGCGCCCGGGGTCGTGCCCGTCGCCGTTGTTGGCGGCTTGGCTGCCTGCTGTTGCGGCGGCGGCTTAGCCGGATCGAAGCCGCTCTGCTGGACGGCCCAGGTGTAACACTCGGCCTCGTCCTTCTTTTGTTGCTGCGCGCTTTGGCCCTTGGCGGGATAGACAAACTGCTGAGCGAGCGCCGCAGGTACGGCTATCGCGGCTGCTAGAACGATTGCGCTTGAATAAAGAAGACTAGGTTTCATTTCTTACCTCGTGTCTGCAGCCGCCGAATCCACACTTAGTTAAATGCACAATTCTATTGTATAGGCTTTGACCCGCGGCTCGATCCGGCGCAAACGCTGTCAGTCCCCGGCAATGTCCCGCCGATGTCCCAAATACCAAGTGAGCAGTCAGGGCCGCCTAGCCTAACTATTTGTGAAATATGGCTGGGGAGGTAGGGATCGAACCTACGAATGCCGGAATCAAAATCCGGTGCCTTACCACTTGGCGACTCCCCAAGGGAAAACCGGTCGCGCCCGAAGCCTCAGGACGCCGCAAAATGCAACAGCGGATGGTGGTTAAGTGCCCGCGCCGCAAACCCGGCGCGGCCCGCGCGCTCCACCCGAGCGAGCGTCTGCAGCGCGGCCTGTTCGGCGGAAAACGCGGCGAACACGCACGCCCCGGAGCCCGACATGGCGATCGACGCTGCACCGGCCGCCTCGCTTGAGAGGGCATCGAGACTGGCCGCGATTTCCGGAAACCGCGAAGTTGCAACCGCCTGCAGATCGTTGCGGCCGTAGCCTTCGGAAAAGACACACATTTTCGCGGAGCGGCTGTTGCGTGTCAATTCGGGCGCCGCGAAAACCGTCGCCGTGGCGACCTGCACCGGCGGCGTGACGACGACGAACCATGTCGGCGGCAGGCTCACCGCCTCGAGCACCTCGCCGATGCCGCGGGCGAGCGCCGGAGTACCGAAGACGAAAAACGGCACGTCAGCGCCCAGCTCCAAAGCCAGTGCCATCAGGGCGCGGCGCGTCAACCCAAGCTGCCACAACCGGTTGAGCCCGAGCAGGACCGTCGCCGCATCCGAGCTGCCGCCGCCGAGCCCTCCGCCCAGCGGAATTCGCTTGTCGACGTCGATGTCGACGCCGCGCGAGATGCCACAGGCGCTCTGCACAAGCCGTGCCGCGCGCACGGAGAGGTCGTCCGCGGCGGCAACCCCGGCAGGGCCGCGCGCGCGCAGCACTTGTCCGTCGTCGCGCAGGCCGAGCGTGACGCGATCGCCGCGATCGATCGGCACGAGCAGGGTCTCGACCCGGTGATAGCCGTCGTCCCGGCGTCCGGTCACATGCAGGAACAGGTTGAGCTTCGCTGGCGCCGGCAGCGTCCATGCGTTGGATGAACTCATCGTTTGCTCATTGCCAGCGATCGATTGCGATGCGCAACTCGACGTCGGGGTAGGTGAGCACGAGTCGGGAGGGCCGCCAGGTCGCGTCGGCAGTCGGCGCGTAGGCCTGGTAGACGATGGTCCAGCCATCCTGGCGGAGCACCGCGACCCGGCCGTCTTCGCCCGCCTCCAGCGTAAACGGTGCACCCGGGCGTGAGGTCCCCTGAATCCAGAATGAAAGTCCCTGCACCGGCAGCGGCCAGCCGAGGCCCTGCTCGGTCAGAGTTTCCCAGTCGCCGGCCGCCGACACCCGGCCATCGGCGGCCTGCAGCCGCACCTGCGACGAGTCGCCCGACAGCACGGCAATGGTTTGCCCGAGTGGCGATGCGAACTCCAGTTCGTCGCGTTCGTCCGCATGCCGCCAGCGAAAGCTCGCCGCCAGCGCATCACTGCCGTGGCGCATGCTAAGCCGCCCGTCGACCTCGAACGCAGTGAGTGCAGGGGGCTGCGCAACGGGCGGCGCCGCCCGCTCGAGCGCCGCGGGGACGCACCCGCCGAGGACGGTTACGAGGGCGACCCATTGCGCGGCCGCGATCGCGCGCACGATCGCCTGCGAAGCCGCGCCGCGGAACGCGCGCATCACGGCCCGCTACGCTCAGGGTGCCAAGCGGTGAACAGTATCGAGCAATACCGGGTTGTCCGGCGTTTCCTTGAGCTGCGACTGCCAGACTTCTTGCGCGTTAGCGCGTTCGCCCTTGGCCCAGAGCACCTCGCCGAGATGCGCCGCGATTTCGGGATCGGGACGTTCGGCGAGGGCGCGGCGCAGAAACTTCTCCGATTCGCTCAGGTTGCCGAGACGGAAATGCGCCCAGCCCATGCTGTCGAGGATGAACGGGTCTGATGGCGCGAGCGCGTGTGCCTGCTCGATGAGCTTCAAGCCTTCGACGGCGCGCGGGGTACGATCGACCAGGGTGTAGCCGAGCGCGTTCAAGGCTTGGGCGTTGTCGGGTTTGAGCTCGATCACGCGCTTCAAGCGCGCCTCGACTTCGTCGAGCCGATCGAGCTTCTCGGCGACCATCGCCGCATCGTAGAGGAGGTCGGCCGAATCGGGTTCGTCTGCCAGCGCCTCGTTCAGCACCGCATACGCGCCCTTGTAGTCGCCGGCATCCTCCAACAGCTGCGCCTCGGCTTGCTTGAGCTCGATCTCCTGGTCGCGTCCGTCGGGTTCGAGCGTGTTGAGGTACTGCCGTGCCGACGCCACCTGCCCCTGCTTGCCCATGACCGAAGCGATGCGAAGCTTGGCGAGCCAGGCGCGATCGCCCACGGTCACTTCTCGATAGCGCGCGATCGCCTCGTCGTAGCGGTGCGTCTCTTCCGCAATCTCACCCAGATAGAACGCGACCGCTCCCGGCTCGCCGAAACCCACCTTCTTCAGCTCGTCGAACAGCCGCTCGGCGTTGGCATAGTCCCGCATCTGCAGCGACAGCGCGGCAACGGCGTATTCGAGTTCGCGGTCGGAGGGTTCGGCGTCGAGCTGGCGCTGAAACACCGCTCTCGCGTCGGGATAGCGCTCTTGCTCGATATAGAGCTGCGCGAGCGCGCTGGCCGCCGCGCGCGAACTCGGGACTTCGACCAGAAAGGCGTTAAGGTAGTCGATCGCGCGCGCGCTCGAACCCTTGGCCAGAATATCCGCCTTGACCAGCACGCCACGTTCCCAGCCGGGCCTCAGTTCCAATGCCCGGTCGACGGCGCGCGTTGAAGCGGCCACGATTTCGATATCGGTAAGGCCCGTGTTATAGCCCGCAACCGCCACCGCAAGCTGGGCCTCGGGCACGCCCGGATAGGGCTTGGCCAGGTCGGTGACCAGTTGGTATACCGCCACCTTGTCCGGTTGCGCGGAGAGCGCCCGGTTGAGCTGCAGGAACGCGTCGCCAAGGGTCTTGCCACTCGCGGCCGCATCGGCCAGCAGGCGCTCCAGATCCCCTTTGAGGTCGCCGCTTGCGCCCGGCTGGCCGAGCATCGTGACCATCTGCCGCGCTCGGTCCGAGCTCGGATCGAGTTGCTGCCACAACTGCGCCGCGTCCACGGCCATGGCCCGCTGCCGCGCGAACAACGCGATCTCCGTCGCCCGGCGCGCCAGGGTTGCATCCTGGGCTTCGCGCGCCGCCTCAAAATAGGCCCGGGCAGCGAGCGCGGGCTCACCGCGCTGGAGCGCAATGTCGCCAACGAGGATCTTGTACATGATCTCGGCGCTCAACTCCGCCGAGACCGCCGGCGCGGAGTCCGGCTCGGCGGCCTGCGGAGCCGCGGTTTCCGGCGCGGTCTGCGCCGCCGCCTGCGGCCCGAGGGCGATTACGGCCAGCGCCAGGAACGCGGCGAGGGTACTGCGCAGTTCGGTGGGAATACGCACGTTGCCAATCGCTTTCTCAAGACCCCGGCGCGGGACCGAATCACCGCCCGGGAAACCCAATATCTTAGGGTATAGTCGGCACGGCCACAAACCCGTTTGTGCACGTTCCATGCCCGAGCTTCCTGAAGTCGAAACGACACGCCGCGGTGTCGCCCCGCACGTAGAACGGCACAAAGTGACCGCGGTAAGGATCTACGACCGCCGACTGCGCTGGCCGGTTCCACCGGATCTGCCGCGTCGGCTGGTCGGACGGACGGTCGATCGCGTCGACCGCAGGAGCAAATATCTGCTGTTCCGGCTCGGCGCCGATACCCTGATCGTGCATATGGGTATGACCGGAAGCCTGCGCGTATTCACCACGCCCCCGCCCAAACAGCCGCACGACCACGTCGAACTCGAATTCGACAACGGCGTGGTGTTGCGCTACCGCGATCCGCGGCGCTTCGGCGCGATGCTGTGGTCACCCGGTTCGTCGGCGCTGCATCCCCTGCTGGCCAAGCTCGGGGTCGAGCCTTTTTCGGCGCAGTTCAACGGCGATTACCTCTACCGGGCGACCCGTCACCGCCGGGCCGCGATCAAGCTGACGCTTATGGACAGCCACCTGGTGGTCGGGGTGGGGAATATCTACGCCAACGAAGCCCTGTTCCGAGCCGGCATCCGCCCGCGTCGCGCGGCCAGGCGCGTATCGCGCCCGCAACTGGCGCGCCTGGTCGACGCGGTACGCACTACGTTGGCCGATGCCATCGCCAAGGGCGGCAGCACGCTGCGAGATTATGTCGACAGCCGCGGAGAGCCGGGTTCGTTCCAGCTCGAGTATTACGTTTACGGCCGCGAACATGAACCCTGTCGCGTCTGCGGCGCGGTGATCCGCTCGATTCGGCTGGGCGGACGGGCGAGCTTCTATTGCCCGCGCTGCCAGCGCTAAGCCGCGGCGCGCCCGGCAGGGGGCGCTAGGCCCTTGTTTTGGCGCGAATTATGCTAGAGTGCCTTAGGACGGGCGAAAGCCATGCCCCAGGGAAGGCAGGGGAATGATCCAATCGAGAGAGCTCGCCGCACGGTTCGAGGCCTATAGCGACTGGCGCCGGCGGTTGTCGGCCGGAATTTCCGGGCTGCACGAATGGCTGTCGCAGCAGGACCTGGCCGACGCTCAAGCCGACGTCAAGATCCAGCATCTGCTCGAGCGCCTGCACCAGGACAAGCTCGTGATCGCGTTCGTCGCCGAGTTCTCCCGCGGCAAGTCGGAGCTGATCAACGCGATTTTCTTCGCCGATTTCGGCCAGCGCCTCCTGCCGTCCTCGGCCGGCCGCACGACGATGTGCCCGACGGAGCTGCTCTACGACCCAACGCGGCCGCCGTCGATTCGTCTGCTTCCAATCGAGACCCGCGTGCGCGATGGCTCGGTCGCGGAATTCAAGAACTACGCCGACGAATGGGTCACCCTGGCGCTCGACCTGTCCTCGGCCGACAAGATGAGCCAGGTGCTCTCCCAGGTGTCTCAGACCAAGCGCATCCCGATCGCTCTGGCGCGCAAGTACGGCCTGTACGACGACGCCGAGGTACTCGCGCCACTGTCGCCGGCGGACGAAGGGGCCATCGACATTCCCGCCTGGCGCCATGCGGTGATCAACTTTCCGCATCCGTTGTTGCAACAAGGCTTGGTCATCCTCGACACGCCCGGCTTGAATGCGATCGGCACCGAACCGGAGCTCACGCTGAATCTGCTGCCCAACGCGCACGCGATCCTGTTCCTCCTGGCGGCGGACGCCGGCGTCACCCGGACCGACATCGAGGTATGGCAGAACCACCTGGTCGGCGTCGAGCCGGCGACCAAGGAGGGCCGGCTCGTGGTCCTGAACAAGATCGACGGGCTATGGGACGAACTGAAGAGCGGGGCGGAGATCGAGGCGGAGATCGCGCGCCAGGTCAAGACCTCGGCGCAGCTTCTGGCCATCCCGCCCGCCCAAGTATTCGCCGTATCCGCGCAGAAGGCCCTGCTGGCGAAGGTCAACGGCGACGATGCCCTGCTCGCCAAGAGCCGCCTGCCGCAGCTCGAGCAGGCGCTGTCGAAGGAGCTTATTCCTGCCAAGCGCGACATCGTCGGCACGGCGGCTCGAACCGAGATCCGCACGCTCGCCGCATCAGTGCGCGCGATTCTCGACGCACGCAGCGCCGGGATTCAGGAGCAGCTGGCCGAACTGCGTGGCCTGCGCGGCAAGAATCAGGACGTCGTCGAGCACATGATGGACCGCATCAAACAGGAGAAGGATCTGTTCGAGCGCGGGATGCAGCGCTACACCGCGCTCCGAACGGTGTTCACGCAGCAGACAACCGCGCTCCACGATTCGATCGGCCTCCAGACCCTGCGCGAAACCGCGGGTGAAACGCGCAAGCGCATCGAGGCGAGCCCGTTCACCAAAGGGGTACGGATGGCGATGAGCGACTTCTTTGCGGCGATTCGCGGCAACATCGAGCGCAGCGCGCAAAGGACGCTGGAGATCCACGACCTGATGGAGGCGATGTACACGCGCTTCGCCAAGGAACACGGACTCGAGCCGTTCGCGCCCCCGCCGTTCTCCATGCTCAAGTACCAGAAGGAGGTCGACCGGCTCGAGCGCGCCTACAACGTTCACTTCAACACCCTGTGGAACATGGTGAGCAAGGCGAAGTTCACGTTGATGAAGCGGTTTTTCGAGACGATCGCGATCCGCGTTAAACATGTCTACGATATCGCCAATCGCGACCTCGAGTCGTGGCTCAAAGCGGTGATGGCGCCGCTGGAGACCCAGGTGCGCGAGCACCACCTGCAGTTGCGGCGAAGGCTGGAAAGCGTCAAGCGCATCCACCGTGCCAGTGACGAGCTCGAAGAACGCATCGCCGAGCTCGAGCATGCGGAGGCGGGTGTCAGGGGCCAGATCGACGCGCTTGCGCGCGAAATCGCGGCGATTGACGCGGTGATCGAACAGCCGGAGCTCTTCCCGCTGGCAGCAAACGCCTGAAGCGCGCCGGCTAGCGCGTGCTCGCGGCGCTTTTAGCCGCCATCAAGCCCTCATACTTCGCGCGTAGCTGCGCCTGCGTTTCCACCCGGTCCGGATCGACGGGAATGCAATCGACCGGGCATACCTCGACGCATTGCGGGCGCTCGAAATGGCCGACGCATTCGGTGCATTTTGCGGGATCTATGACGTAGATCTCGACGCCCTGGGAAATCGCGCCATTGGGGCATTCCGGCTCGCAGACATCGCAATTGATGCATTCGTCGGTGATGATCAGGGCCACCGCAACCACCTCACCCGGCCCGCGCGGCAGGCGGGCGGCCGGCGAACTTGGTCGCCAGGCGCGCGGCAACCGGCGGGCTCACGAACCTGCTGACGTCGCCGCCGAAGCGGGCGATCTCCCTCACGATCGTTGAGGACATGAACAGGTATTCTTCGGCCGGGGTCAGGAACAGCGTTTCGACTTCCGGGTAGAGGTTCCGGTTCATTCCCGCCATCTGGAACTCGTATTCGAAGTCCGACACCGCGCGCAGACCGCGCAGAACCACGGACGCGCCGACGGAATGCACGAATTCCATGAGCAATCCGGCGAAACCCATCACGCGCACGTTGGCATAGCCGGCAAAAACCTCGCGCGCCATCGCCAGCCGCTCGGCAGCGGTGAACAGGGGGCCCTTGCTCTCGCTGGCGGCAACGCCGACGATGACTTCGCCGAAGAGCCTGGAGGCCCGGCGCACCACGTCCTCATGCCCGCGCGTGAACGGGTCGAACGTTCCCGGATAGACGACCTTGAGCATTGCGTTCAGATTTTGCCGGCGTGGCGCAGCAGATGATAATGCACCTGCCCTGCTTTGTCGCTGCGCCATATCGCCAGGCCCGGCGGCGCAGCGATGGGCTCCGGCGCCTCGACGTAGAGCCACCCACCCTGCGCGAGCCGCGCCGCGGCCACCGGAAGCAGCTGCGCCCAGTGATAGGCCGCGAACGGCGGATCGAGGAAGATCACGTCATAGCAACGTGCGTCGCGCAGCATGAAGCTTTGCGCCTCGGCGCAGTGCGCCTCAAGGGCGCGCGTGCCGAGTTTCTCCGCCATCGCGACGAGCGCGCGCACGAGCGCGCGGTCGCGATCGACCGCGACGGCGAGCGCTGCCCCGCGTGACAGGGCTTCGAAGGAGAGCGCGCCGCTGCCGGCGAACGGGTCGAGCGTGGTGCGGCCGGTCAGATCCTGGCCAAGCCAGTTGAACAGCGTTTCGCGCACACGATCCGGCGTCGGACGAAGCGCCGGCACGTCGGGAAAATGCAGCCTGCGACCGCGCCATTGGCCGCCGATGATGCGAATTGCGTTGGCGGCCATGGACGGGAGGAGCGAGCAAACGCGGGACGGTAGAATTATATCGTTCGTACCCCATGCCGATGCTCGACCTATTCAAACGCAAGCCCGACGCCGATGAGCGCTCCTGGAGCGAGCGGCTGCGCGCCGGCCTGACCGCCTCGCGGGAGCGTTTGACGCGACCGCTCGCGGCGATGGTCGGGCGCAACTCAGTTGCCGCAGCCGACCTCGAAGCGCTCGAATCGGCCCTGCTCTCGGCCGACGTCGGCGTGCCGGCAACGGAGCGCCTGCTCGCCGATCTGCGCCTGCGCTGGAAACGCGCGGAGCCGGACGCCGATCCGAGGTCTCTGCTGAAGGCATCGCTAACCGCCCTGTTGCTTCCTCTCGAACGGCCGCTCGTCGTGGGGCCGGAGCGGCCATACGTCATCATGCTTGCCGGGGTCAACGGCACGGGCAAGACGACCTCCATTGGCAAGCTGGCCAAATGGTTGCAGGGCCAGGACCTGTCGGTGCTGCTCGCCGCCGGCGACACCTTCCGCGCGGCGGCGCGGCAGCAGCTCGAAATCTGGGGCGAACGAAACGGCGTCCCGGTCATCGCCCAGCAGGGGGGCGACCCGGCGGCGGTGATGTTCGACGCCATTGCCGCGGCCCGGGCGCGCGGCATCGACATCGTGCTCGCCGACACCGCCGGCCGCCTCCCGACACAGGGCCACCTGATGGAGGAGTTAAAGAAGATTCGCCGTGTGCTTGCCAAGGCCCAGGGTGGCGCCCCGCACGAAACCTTGCTCGTCGTCGACGCCAACACCGGACAGAACACGCTCGCCCAAGTGGAAGCCTTCGACGCCGCCCTCACCCTCACCGGCCTGATCGTGACCAAGCTCGACGGCACGGCCAAGGGGGGCGTCGTGGCCGCCATCGCCGGGACCAAGCCGGTGCCGCTGCGCTTCATCGGGATCGGCGAGGGGATCGACGACCTACGCCCCTTCCGCGCCTCGGAGTTCGCCGAGGCACTTCTGGGATAGCCCCGCCGGAGTAACCGTTAGCGGACACTCACTGTCTCTGAAAGCCCTGTGCAATAGGCATACAGCAGACGCGCTGGCTACGGTCAGCCGGGAACTTACGGCGCCCTTAGCACTCTTAAGACCCGAGTGCTAGAATATTTTCCAAGCGCCCAAAGGAGATTCACTTGATGGCGAGTACTACGACTATGCTGGCTTTTCCGACCCCGGCTTCGCTGGGCAGCGTCGATCAGTATATCCAGGCGGTCAATCGCTTTCCGCTGTTGTCGGCGGAGCAGGAGGTTGAGCTCGGCCGGAGGTTGCGGGACTCCAATGATCTTGATGCCGCGCGGCAGCTGGTGCTATCGCACCTGCGGCTGGTGGTCGCGATCAGCCGCAACTATCTGGGTTACGGTTTGCCCCAAGCCGACCTCATCCAGGAAGGCAATGTCGGGCTGATGAAGGCGGTGCGCCGCTTCGACCCGGAGCGCGGGGTCCGACTGGTATCGTTCGCGCTGCATTGGATCAGGGCCGAAATTCACGAGTATGTTCTGCGCAACTGGCGCCTGGTCAAGATCGCGACGACCAAGGCGCAGCGCAAGCTGTTCTTCAACCTGCGCAGCATGAAGGCGGGTCCCGGCGCGCTGACGCGCAAGGAGGCATCGGCGATCGCCAAGGACCTCGGCGTCAAGCCGGAAGAGGTTTTCGAGATGGAGACCCGATTGTCAGGCAAGGATATCGCGCTCGAGCCGCAACCGGGCGACGAGGGCGAGGCGCTGACACCGATCGCCTACCTGACCGACACCGAGGCCGAGCCGGCGCAGATTCTCGAACGTGCCGAGTCGGCGCGCACCCGCAGCGACGGGTTGCATGTCGCGCTCTCGAAGCTCGACCGCCGCAGCCGCGACGTCATCGAAGCGCGCTGGCTGCGCGAGGACGACAAGGCGACGCTACAGGAGCTGGCCGACCAGTACGGCGTATCGGCGGAGCGGATACGGCAGATCGAAAGCAAGGCCTTGAAGATGATGCGCGGCCAGATGGGCGCCTTGTAACGCCTCGCGCGCCGCCGTGTATCGGCAACGCCGGCCCCGCGCCGGCGTTTTTTTTGTCGCGTTGTCAGCCCTGAATGGCCCGTTCCGCACCGGTGGGCGCCGTCAGCAATGCACCCTCGTCGGTACGGCGCGAGAAGCGAATGTTGAGCTGCTTTAGCTTCCGGTACAGATGGGTCCGCTCGAGGCCTGCACGTTCCGCGACGCGGCTCATGTTGCTCTGTTCCTTGCCGAGCAACTGCTCGAAATAGATGCGTTCGAACGCTTCGCGCGCCTCACGCAGGGGCAACTCGAAGAAGCGGGCGGTGAGCTCGGGCGCGACTGCGGCCGGCGGCAGGAGCGCGCTGTCGCCTAAGAGTCTCCGCACGTGCTCGGCCGTGATCTCGCCGTTCACGGTCAGTGCGAGGTTGGCGATGACGCTGTGCAGATGGTCGAGATTGCCCGGCCAGTAGGCCGCAGTCAGCGCCACGACCGCGCCGCCGTGCAGCGTGGCCTGCGTGCGTTGGCTCGACGATATCTCGCGCCAAAACCGCTCCACCAGGCCCGGAATGTCCTCGCGCCGCTCGCGCAACGGCGGCAGCATGACCGCGCCGGCCGAAAGAGTCGCCAGTAACGCCGGGTCGAAGCGGCCGTCGGCGGCGAGATTGCCAAGTTGCTCGCTGCTGCTGCATACGAGCTGCGTGTTGTGCTTCTCGAGCTTGGGCAGCAGAAAGGCCAGTCCCTTCTGCTCTCCTCGGGAATAACTGCCGATCTCGCCGCAGTAGAGCAGCCCGTCACGGGCTTCCTCGAGCAACTGCAGCGGATTGGCGACCAGGCGGATGCCTCCCTGCAGCGCGACGAACGGCGTGTCGGGCACGTGCACCGCACGCGCGACCAGTTCGTGGCCGGTACCTGCCTCGCCGATGACCAGGATCGGCCGTGCGGCACGCAGCAGCTGCTCGATGGCCCGCTCGGCCTCGATCACCGGCGTGCTCGTTCCCAGCAGGGAGAGGGTGATGCGGCGGGGTCCTTGCCCGGGACCGGTCTTGAGCGCCCGGGTCACCGTCGCCAGCAGCTTCTGCAGGCCCACCGGCTTTTCGAGGAAGTCGAAGGCGCCGATCTTGGTCGCCTCGACTGCCGTCTCGATCGTTCCATGCCCTGACATCATGACCACCGGCATCGTGAGCTGGCCGCCCGCCGCCCACTCGCGCAGCAGCGTAACGCCGTCGGTATCCGGCATCCAGATGTCGAGCAGAACGAGCGCGGGTTGGCTGCGCGCACGGTAGCTCCGCGCTTCGCCCGCATTCTCGGCGAGGCTCACGCGATATCCTTCGTCCTGAAGGATTTCGGACAACAGTTCGCGGATGCCGACCTCGTCGTCGACGATCAGGATCTCCTTCGGCTGCGCCATCACGTCTCGCTCCCTTCCCGCGGAAAGTGCAGAGTTACCCGCGCCCCGCGCGGTAGTCTATTCTCGATCGTGACCCGGCCGCGATGCTCGTCGACGATCTTCTTGACGATCGCGAGCCCCAGACCGGTGCCCTTGGCCTTGGTGGTCACGTAGGGCTCGAACGCGCGGCGCATCATGTCCTCGGGAAACCCGCTGCCCGCGTCGGCGACCGACAGTATCAGCTCGTTGCCTCGCACCTCGGTGCCAAACTCGTACAGCGGCTCGGCGACATCCGCCTGGGCGTCGAGCGCATTCTGGATCAGGTTATGGAACACTTGGCGCAGGCGGGTCGGCTCACCCTGGATGACGGCACCGTACTCGGCGAGCTTCAGCGACAGGTGGGGCCGCAGATTTTCGTACAAGGCGAGTACATCAAGCAAGAGGGCATTGACGTCGACCGACTGCATCTTGCCCGGGCCTGCCTGCCGGGCATAGATCGCGAAGTCATCGACCATGTGCTTCATCGCGGTCACCTGCGCGATGATCGTATGCGTCCCTCGCTGCAGCGCCTCCTCGTCGGCGCCGTCGAGCTTGCCCGCGAGCTTGACCGCCAGCCGCTCGGCGGAGAGCTGAATCGGCGTCAGCGGATTCTTTATCTCGTGCGCAAGCCTGCGCGCGACCTCCGCCCACGCAGCGTCACGCTGTGCCTGCACGAGTTCGGAAACGTCGTCAAACACGACCACGCATCCCGGGGCCGGCTCGCCGGGAAGCCCGGACCCCCGCATCAACAGGACCCGCGTCTGCTTGGACACCGCGATCTCGGCCTGCCTCTGCCACTGGCCGTCGCGCCCGCTGCGAAAGCCCTCGGCAACGAGGTCCGCGAACGCGGAGAGCGCCGGCATCCGGCGCCCCCAGTCGGCAAGCGGCACCCCGATCAGATCGACCAGTGGCTGTTGCAGAATCACCGCCGCGCTGGGATTGGCGGTGCGCAACCGGAACGCGTTGTCGAACGCGAGCACCCCCGCGGACAGGTTGGCGAGCACGCTCTCGAGATAGGCGCGGGTGGTTTCGATTGCGCTGCGATTTTCCTTCTCCTTCTGCTGCGCTTCCGCGAGCTGCGCCGTCATGGTGTTGAAAGACTCGGTGAGCACGCCCAATTCGTCGCGACTCTGCACCGGATGGCGTCGGCTGAAATCCCCCTGGGCCACCGCGCGCGTTCCCTCGGCGAGCAATCCCAGCGGCCGGCTGAACTGCTCGGAGAGCACGACCGCCAGCCCCAGCGCCGACAACAGCGCCAGCACCAGGGTCAGGGTAAGCGTCAGCGTATACAGTTTCTCCAACGCCTGGCGCGAAAACGAGATCTCCTGGTAATCGCGATAGCCCGCCTGGACCTTGTCGGCCTCCAGCTGCAGCTGTTTGGGAACCGGCTCCATGACTTGCAGCACGCGCAGCGGCTCCAGCGGGTCGGGGCTGTTGACCGGAACGACGACGCGCAGCATCAGGCCCTGGTCTCCCATCTGCTCGATCACCGAAAAGGGCTGCTGCAACCGGGCCCGCCGCAGCGCCTGCGCCGGCGGCGGCTCCGGCGTGAGCATCGACCCGGAGATCCCTGCGACGGCAAGCACGCCGCCAGAGGACGAGAACAGCGCCGCCTCGTAGATGCCGGCCTGCTCGGTGGCGCGGTTCAGCCGTGAGGCGATGCTCCCGGGCTCGGTCTCCTGCAGCGTCAACGCGAGTTGCGTTGCCTTGTTCGTGGTTTCATTGAGCAGGTAATCGAGGGCGCTGCGGGCGAGATTGAGCCCGCCCTCCAGCGCCCGGTCGACCCGCACGTCGAACCACGATTCGATGCTCTTGCTGATGAACTGCACCGAAACCCCGTACAGCAGCGCGCCGGGCAGCACCGCAACCAGGGCGAACAGCAGCACCAGTCGCATCGCCAGGCGTGAGCCGAATACGCCGGCCTTGAGGTTCCTGCGCAACCGCAGCAGCTGATAGCCGACGAGCCCGGTCAGCACGGCCAGCATCGTGCCGTTGAGCGCAAGCAGGAGGTTGTAGCTGCGCGCGAACAACGCGCTGTTGGCGCTCGCGGTCGCGAGCAGAAACAGGAAAATGACGCCCAGGCACGCGCAAACGAGCAGGACGTAGCGCATCACGCGCGGCGAGAGGAGCGCCGCTCATGGGACGAAGCTCCAGCGGTACCACTCGGATTGCAGCGACCAGTCGCGCGAGGCGAGCGCGTTAATCTGAAACGGTTTGGGCAGCTGCGTGACGTCAAGCCGCAGCCGCACCGCGGCGTCATAGCGCGCGCCCTTCGTAGAGCGCATCGATCGCGATCACCGGTCGCGATACGACCCGCGAGAGCAGGTGCTCGACTTCCTCGAGCGACTCGAATTGTTGGCCGAGCAGTCCCGTGGCGACGCGATACTGTCGCGTCAGCGGCGAGTAGCTGATCCGGTACTGGACTGACTCGGTGACGACCTTTTCATCGAGCCAGTACCAGCGCGGCCGCGACAGCTCGAATTCGAGCACGAAGTACAGCGAGACGCCCTTCTGCAGTGCCTCCTCGAGGGTGGGGTTGAAGATGACGTCGAACTGCGCGTTCAGCACATAATTCTCGTCCTCGGTACGTAGCTCCGCCGACTTGACCGCGATCGTGTCGCCCTGCGCGGCCGGCGCGAACGGAAGCCAGAGGGACGCGGTCAGGCACAACAGGCCGAGAAATCGGTTCGTTGACGACATGCCACGGGCGGCGGCGAGCCGCACGATCCGGGTAGAGATTAGCTTTTCTGCAGGAGGGCGTAGAAAAACCCGTCGTGATTGTGCTCTGCGCTGCCCTCGGCTGGCAAGAGTTGCCCGTCGGCACAAGCCAGTGCAGCGGACAGTTGCAGGGGCAAGCGCGTCGCATCCGGATGGCGGGCGAGGAAAGCATCGACCTGCGCCGCGTTCTCGGTCCGGAAGATGGAGCACGTCGAATACAGCAGGCTGCCGCCGCGCGCGAGCATCATCCACGATGAATCGAGGAGCCGGCGTTGCTGCGCGACGAAGCCGGCAATGTCGCTCTCGCGGCGCAGCCACTTGATATCGGGGTGACGGCGCACGACACCGGACGCCGTGCAGGGCACATCGGCAAGAATGCAGTCGAACGGGTCGTCGTTCCACCATCCTCCGGGATCGGCCGCATCGCCGGCGATGAGCCGCGCCGACAGACCGAGCCGGTCAAGGTTCTCGGCCATGCGCCCGAGTCGCTCGGCATCGACGTCGACCGCGGTCAGGTCGAGGTTGGCAAGCTCGGCAAGATGCGTCGTCTTGCCGCCTGGCGCCGCGCAGGCATCCAGCACGCGCATGCCATCGCGCGCCCCGAGCAGCGGCGCTGCCAGCTGTGCGCCTGCATCCTGGACCGAGAACCATCCGTTGGCGTAGCCCGGCAATTCGGTCGCCGGACGCGGTTTTTCCAGCACCACCCCGGCGGCGCCGACGCGTTCGGCCGCCATATCCGCGGCCGCCAGCACGTCGACATAGGCGTCCGGCGCGATGCGCCGTATGTTGACGCGCAGGCACAGCGGCGGGCGCGCATTGCCGGCGTCGAGCACCTCCGCGCAGCGCGCTGGCTGTTCCGTCCGGATGCGATCGATCCACCACCCGGGATAGGAGAAACGCGCCTCCGGCGCAGCCATGACCGCGGCGAGTACCGCCTCCGCCGGCGGAGGAAGTTGCGCAACACGGCGTTCACCAGGCCTTTTGCCGAAGTCCGGTTGAGGCGGGCGGTGGCGCGCACCGCGCAGTCGACAACGGCGTGCGGCGGTGCTTGGGTATGAATCAGCTGGTACAGCGCGACCCAGAGCAAGGCCTCGACGCTGGCATCGGCGAACGGTCGGTCGGCCAGGTAGCGCACGCTCGCGCGGAGCTGCCCGAGGAAGCGCAGCGTGCCGTACGCAAGCTCGTGCACAAGCGCCCGATCGCCCGCCGAGGCATCATGCGCCTCCGCCAGTGCCGCCGGCAGCGTCGCGCCTGCCAGGACTCGCCTTACGACCTTCGCTGCGACGCGCTGCGCTCGCTCCATCGCAGAGGGCTTAAGCCGCTTACGCCGCCATGGCGAGCAGACGGTGGATGCGCTCCGCGGTCGGCGGGTGGGTGCTGAACATGCCGGCGATGCCTCCGCCCGAAAGCGGATTGATGATCATCAGGTGCGCCGTGGCCGGGTGCATCTCGGCGGTCTCGAGCGGCAGTCCCTTTGCGTAGCGGTCGATTTTCGCCAGCGCGTCGGCGAGTGCGCGCGGGTCGCCGGAGAGTTCCGCGCCGCTGCGATCGGCCTCGTACTCGCGGCTGCGAGAAATCGCGAGCTGGATCAGCACCGCCGCGATCGGCGCCAGGATGAGCACGACCAGGGCGACGAGCGGGTTGCGCTGGCCGGAATCGCGTCCGCCGAAAAACATGCCGAAATTAGCCAGGGTCGAAATTGCCCCGGCAATCGACGCCGTGATCGTCGAGGTCAGGATATCGCGATGCTTGACGTGCGAGAGCTCGTGCGCGAGCACCGCGCGCAGCTCGCGCGTGGTCAAGAGCTGCAGGATGCCGGTCGTCGCGGCAACCGCCGCATGCTCGGGGTTGCGTCCCGTTGCGAAGGCGTTGGGCTGCGCCTCGTCGATGAGGTAGACCTTCGGCATCGGCAGGCCGGCTTGGCCCGCGAGCTCCCTCACTGCGCTGTAGAGCTGCGGTGCGCTGGCCGCATCGACTTCCTGGGCGCGATAGAGCCTGAGCACCATCGTGTCGGAGAACCAATACGCCCACAGGTTCATCGCCGCCGCGAGCACCAGCGCGAGCAGCATGCCCTGGCCTCCGCCCAGCACCGCGCCGACCATGCCGAAAAGCGCCATGATCGCCGCCATCAATAATCCGGTCTTGAAGGTGTTGCCCAGCATTGTTTGTTTTCTCCATCCCCGATCGGAGCGGGGTTTGCATTCAATTAGATGGCGGCGGCGGCCAGTGATTCAACCGTTCGCGCCGCCCAGTTGGGTCCCGGTCGCAAGGGGGTGGCCGGCGAGAAACGCCGTCACGGACAGTCGCCTCCCCCCGGCGCGCTGCAGGGAGGTCAGCTTGAGCGCGCCTTCGCCGCACGCTACGACGATACCCGTGGCGTCGGCACGCAGGACCCTTCCGGGTGCGCCGGATGGCGAGGGCACCGGCGCGGCCTCCCACAGCTTGATGGTTTCGCCCGCGAGCGTCGTTTGCGCACCGGGCGTCGGATTGAAGGCCCGGATCCGGCGATCGATGACCTGCGCGCTTTCCTGCCAGTCGATGCGTGCCTCGGCACGGTCGATCTTCGCCGCGTAGGTAACGCCCGCTTCGGGTTGCGCTTGCGCGGGAAGATGCCCTGCGCGCTGCAACTGCCGCAACACCGTCACGATCGCGCGTCGCACCGGCGACGGCGAGCTTGTCGTGCAGGCTGCCCGCAGTCTCGCGCTCCGCGATGGGCACCGGCGCGCGGGCGATGATCGGACCGGTGTCGAGGCCTTCGTCCATGCGCATGATCGAGATGCCCGTTTCGCGGTCGCCGGCGAGCAGCGCGCGCTGGATCGGCGCCGCCCCGCGCCAGCGTGGCAGCAGCGAAGCGTGGATGTTGATGCAGCCGTGACGGGGCCAATCGAGGAGCGGCTTGGGCAGAATCAAGCCGAAGGCGGCGACCACGAGCACGTCGAGCGGGACCGCGGTGATTCGCTCGCGCGTGGGCAAGTCCTTAAGGCTCGGCAGGCTGCAGCACCGGTATGCCGCGCGCGCAAGCAAGCGCCTTGACCGGCCCGGGCTCGACCTTCATGCCGCGGCCGTGCGCTCGGTCAGGACGGGTGAGTACCAGGGTTACCGCCCAGCCGGCGTCGAGGATTGCCGCGAGGGCGGCTGCGGCGAACGCGGGTGTTCCCGCGAACCCGATGTGCATCGCCCCGCCCGGCTCTAGCCTCGCGATGCGCTGCTTTTTCCCCATCTTCGCGGCGAGCCTCGCGCGCTTGAGCGGCGACAGGTAATCGACGAATACCTTGCCAATGAGGTGATCCATTTCGTGCTGGATGCACACGGCGAGCGTGCCCTCGGTCGTGAGTTCGAACGGCCGCCCGCTCTCGTCTTGCGCCCGGACGACGATCCTGGCGGCCCGCCGCACCTTGTCGTAGTAACCCGGCACTGACAGGCAGCCCTCCTCGCCCTCCGCCTCGCCTTCGGCGGCGACGATCTCCGGGTTGATGAAAACCTTGAGCGTGTCGCGGGCCTCGCTTGCATCGATCACGATCACCCGCCTGGGCACATTGACCTGTGTCGCCGCAAGTCCCACTCCGGGCGCCGCATACATGGTTTCGGCCATGTCGCGCACCAATTTGCGGATGTCTGCCGTTACCACGGGCACCGCCGCGGCGATCTTTCTCAGCCGCGGGTCAGGGTACTCAAGGATGCGCAGGAGCATAATTGCTTGCAAAATGCAGGTTCGGGATGCAGAATCACGCCTAAGCCCTTATTTTGCGGCGGTTTAGGACGTTAGCAAGCTCAACCTTTCGTTGCGGAGAGGCGTCATGCGCGCGAAGTCTATCACAGCGTCGTTGCTGCTTTCGGCCTTCGTGCTGCCGCTTCTGCTCGCGTCCGGGATGCTGCGCGCGCAGGATATCCAGCTACAGGACAACCCGCCGGACCGCTATACCGTGCAGAAGGGCGATACCTTGTGGGGCATCGCCGGCAAGTTTCTAAAACAGCCCTGGCGCTGGCCGGATGTCTGGCGAATGAACCGCGACCAGATCAAGAATCCGCATTGGATCTATCCGGGTGACGTCATCGTCCTCGATCGCAGCGGCGGTGAGCCGCGTCTGTCGCTGGAGTCCAGCAACGGCAACCGCCTCGAGCCCAGGGTACGGGTGGAGCCCCTCGAGGCCACGGCGATTCCGAGCATTCCCCCGGGCGACATCGAACCGTATCTCACCCACCCGCTGGTCACCGGCAAGGAAGGTCTGCCCGGCGCAGCGAAGTTTGTCGCCGCACGGGATTCCCGTGTTGTCCGCGGCGCCGGCGACTATCTCTACGCCGTCGGCATCGACGAAAGGGCCGGCAACCTGTGGTACATCTACCGCCCGGGCGCGGTGTTGCGGTCGTATGGCAGCGGCGAGATTCTCGGCTACGAGATGCGCTTTCTGGGTACCGCCACGGTCGAGCACTTTGGCCCGGTGAGCACGATGCTGATTGCCACGGCGCGGGAGGACATTCTTCTCGGTGACCTGCTCGTCCCCGCGCCGCAGGAGCCGGTCATCAACTTTGTGCCGCACGCGCCGCAGCGGGCGGTCGAAGGACGAATCATCCTCCTCGCCAACGATGCGACCGAGACCGGCCGTGGTTATATCGTCACGCTCGACCGCGGGGCGGACGACGGACTGGATACCGGCAGCGTTTTGGCGATCTATCATGCCGCGCCGGTGATCGAGGATCCACGGCCCTACGAGGGTCCCGACGTCATCTCCAAGCTGGTCGAGCAAACCCGACCCATCGTGCCGCCGACTCGCTACCTGGAGCTGCCACCGGAGCGCACCGGCCTGCTGTTCGTGTTCCGGGTTTTCGACCGCGTCGCCTACGCCATCGTGCTCAACACGACTGAGCCGATCGTCGCCGGGGACGTCGTCCGCAAGCCCTAGCCAGTCGTCGCCCGGCGATGGATGTCGACGGCCGCGTCGAGGCCTGGGCGTGGCTGCAACTGGTCCCCGGGCTCAGCACCGACGCGCTCGTTTCGCTGCTCAAGGCCTTGGGCGGCCCCGTCGCGGTGCGCGGCGCCTCGCAGGCCACCCTTTCGCGCTGCGTTTCCGGCCCCATCGCGGCGGCGCTTCGAAAGGGACCCGAGCCCCGGCAGCTTGAACGCACGCTGAGGTGGCTCGCGGCGGCCGGGCATGCGCTGGTTGCCTGGGACGATACCGACTACCCCGCGGCGTTGCTTGCTCTTGCCGACCCGCCGCCGGCCTTCTACTACGTTGGCCGGCGCGAGTTGCTCCTTCGTCCGGCGATCGCCATCGTCGGCAGCCGCAATGCGACCCCGGAGGGAGTCGGCCACGCCGAAGCCTTCGCGACCGCGCTCTCGGCGGCGGGATTTACCATCGTCAGCGGACTGTCCGGCGGCATCGACGCGGCCGCCCATCGCGGCGGCCTCGCCGCCGCCGGCAGCAGCGTGGCGGTGGTGGGCACCGGGCTCGATCGCATCTACCCCCCCGGCAACCGCCCCTTGGCCGAACGGCTCGCCAGCGAGGGAGGCTTGTTATCGGAGTTTGCGCTCGGTACCGCGCCGCTGGCGGCGAACTTTCCCCGTCGCAATCGCTTGATCGGCGGGCTCTGCCGGGGTGTGCTGGTCGTCGAGGCGACGTTAAGCAGCGGGGCGGTTGGTACGGCTCGGCTTGCCGCTGCCCAGGGACGCGAAGTATTCGCGATTCCGGGATCGATCCACTCGCCCTTTTCCAAGGGCAGCCATCGCCTGATCAAGGACGGTGCCAAGCTCGTCGAAACGGTCGACGACGTGCTCGACGAGCTCCGCCTTCGACCGCCGGCAGCGTGAGGGCCTAGCCGGCGCGGCGGCCGGCGGTCGAAGGCGGGGCCTTTTCGGCTTCCTTGTTACCCGAACAGTCCTTGCTTATCATTCACCCCCTTGCTTTTGGGGCAACGCCCCCCGACCCTGAGGCCCGATGGGCAAGTCCCTGATCATCGCCGAGAAACCTTCCGTCGCCACGGACATTGCGCGCGCCTTGGGCGGGCTTGCGCGCCACGACGACTATTTTGAGGGCGACCGCCACGTCCTCTCCTCCGCGATCGGCCATCTGCTCGAAATCGGCATGCCCGAGGAGGAGGAGGTCAAGCGCGGCAAGTGGACGTTCACTCACCTGCCCGCGATCCCGTCCAAATTTGCGTTGCGGCCGCTGGAAAAGACCGCGTCGCGGTTGCAGCTGCTGCTGCGCCTGATCCGCCGCAAGGACATCGACGAGTTGATCAACGCCTGCGACGCCGGCCGCGAGGGCGAGCTCATCTTTCGCTACATCGTGCAGTACGCCAAGACGACCAAGCCGATCAAGCGACTGTGGCTGCAATCGATGACCCAGGGGGCGATCCGCGACGGGTTTGCCGCCCTGCGAAGCGACGAAGCGATGCGCCCGCTCGCCGACGCCGCGGTGTGCCGTTCGGAATCCGATTGGCTGGTCGGCATCAACGGCACGCGCGCCATGACGGCGTTCAATTCCCAATCGGGTGGGTTCCAGCTCACCACCGTTGGACGCGTGCAAACGCCAACGCTGGCGATTCTGGTGGAGCGCGAGGAGAAAATCCGCGCCTTCAAACCGCGCGACTATTGGGAGGTGCTGGCGAGGTTTCGCGCCGCGGGCGGCGAATACGAGGGCAAGTGGTTCGACGAGAAATTCCGCAAGGCGGACGACGATCCGGATGCCCGGCCCGAGCGCCTGTGGGAGGAAGCGAAAGCCCATGCGATCGTCGCCGCCTGCCTGGGCCAGCCCGGCACGGTCTCCGAAGAGTCCAAGCCGTCGACCCAAAGCCCGCCGCTGCTCTACGACTTGACCAGCCTGCAGCGCGAGGCCAACGGCCGCTTCGGCTTCTCGGCGCGCAGCACGCTGTCGTTGGCGCAGGCGCTCTACGAACGGCACAAGGTGCTCACTTACCCGCGCACCGACGCGAGGGCGTTGCCCGAAGACTATCTCCCGACGGTAAAGAACACGCTCGAAGCACTGCGGGAGCAGAACGCGTACGCCGGCTTTGCGGGCCAGGTATTGAAGGCCAAATGGGTCAGGCCGAACAAGCGGATCTTCGACAATGCCAAGATCTCGGACCACTTTGCCATCATTCCCACGCTGCAGAAACCGAAGAGCCTGACCGAGCCGGAAGCCAAGCTCTACGACCTGGTCGTCAAGCGTTTTCTGGCGGTGTTCTACCCGCCCGCCGAATACCTCGTCACCACCCGTATCACCCGCGTGGCGGGCGAGCCGTTCAAGACCGAGGGCAAGGTTCTCGTCAATCCCGGCTGGCTGGCGGTCTACGGTAAGGAGGCGCAATCCGACGACGAGCCGATGCTGGCGAAAGTCCTGCCGCAAGAAAAGGTGGCCACAGAGGAAGTACGGGCGGTGGGGAGCCAGACCAAGCCGCCGGCTCGCTTCAACGAAGCGACGCTGCTCTCGGCGATGGAGGGTGCGGGCAAGCTCATCGAGGACGAGGAGCTGCGTGCCGCGATGCGCGAAAAGGGATTGGGCACCCCGGCCACGCGAGCGCAGATCATCGAGGGGCTGATCCAGGAAAAGTACGTTCACCGCGACGGACGCGAGCTCACGCCGACTGCGAAAGCTTTCTCGCTCATGACGTTGCTGCACGGCCTGGGCATTCCGGAACTCTTCTCGCCCGAGCTGACGGCCGAATGGGAGTTCAAGCTGGCGCAGATGGAGCACGGCAAGCTAAGGCGTGAACAGTTCATGCGCGAGATCGTGCGCATGACCAAGCACATCGTGAGCCAAGCGGGGAATTACGAGAGCGACACCATTCCGGGCGACTTCGCCACCCTGGCGGCGCGGTGCCCGAAATGCGGCGGCGAAGTGCACGAAAATTACAAGAAATTCCAGTGCCAGAACTGTGATTTCGGGATGTGGAAAATTATCGCCGGACGCCAGCTCGAAATTCCGGAAGCCGAGACGCTGCTCACCACTCGCGCGGTCGGCCCGCTTGAGGGCTTCCGCAGCAAGCTCGGTCGACCCTTCGCCGCCCGCCTCAAGCTCAACGACGCCAACGAGGTCCAGTTCGATTTCGGCGATGGCAACGACGGCGGCTCGTCGGCCGAAGCGCCGGATTTCAGCGGCCAGGAGTCGCTTGGCGCCTGCCCCAAATGCGGCGGACGGGTCTTCGAGTTGCCCGCGGCCTATGTCTGTGAGCGTGCGGTAGGCCCGGCGAAGACCTGCGACTTTCGCTCCGGCCGCGTCATCCTGCAGCGGCCAATCGAGCGCGCCCAGATGCAGCGCTTACTTGCCTCCGGCAAGACCGACCTGCTGCAATTTGTCTCGGCGCGGACACGGCGGCCTTTTGCTGCCTACCTCGTGCGCCAGCCCGACGGCAAGATCGGCTTCGAGTTCGAGGCCAGGCAGGGCGGCAAGGGCCGCGGCGCAAAGGCCGCGCGCGGCGCGCACCGCGCTGCGCGTGCTGGGGCCGCATCCGAAGGACAAGCAGCCGGTCGAGGTGCACTCCGGCCGCTACGGACCGTACGTCAAACACGGGGGCATCAACGCGACGTTGCCAGACCGGGAGGGGGTGGACGCGGTGACCCTTGGCGAAGCGGTCGCGCTGCTCGCGGCCAAAGCCGGAAAAACCAAGACCGTCAAGGCGCCGAAGAGCGCGAAGCCGGCTGCGAAACCGGCCCAGCGCAAACGCGCCGCCTAGGCGCTGACCGCACGGGCGTGCCCCGCGTCAATCCGCCGTGCGACTGCCGCCGAACTTGATCCCTTGCGCGAGCGGCAGCTCGCGGCTCCAGTTGATCGTGTTCGTCTGCCGGCGCATGTAGGCCTGCCAGGCGTCCGATCCGGCCTCGCGCCCGCCACCGGTTTCTTTCTCGCCGCCGAACGCGCCACCGATTTCGGCACCGGAGGTCCCGAGGTTGACATTGGCGATGCCGCAGTCGCTGCCGGCTGCGGACAGAAACACCTCGGCCTCGCGCAGGCTGCGGGTGAAGATTGCCGACGACAGGCCCTGCGGTACCGAATTGTGCAGCGCGATCGCGTCGCCCAGGTCGCGGTAGCGCATGACATAGAGAATCGGGGCAAAGGTTTCGCGCTGCACGACCGGCCAGTCGTTGTGCGCGTTGCGAATGACCGTCGGCTCGACGAAGAATCCGGGTCCCGCGCGCGCCTTGCCCCCGCACACGAGCACGCCACCGGCGGCAAGCGCCTCCTCGACCGCGCGCCGGAACCCGGCCACTGCGGCCGCGTCGATCAGCGGCCCCATCAGTGTCCCGGGTTCACACGGGTCACCGACGCGCAGCTGCGCGTATGCCGATGCGAGCCTGCGCACCACCTCCGCTTCGATCGCTTCATGCACCAGGAGCCGGCGCGTGCTGGTACAGCGCTGGCCCGCCGTGCCGGCCGCGCCGAAGACCACGGCGGGAATGACCAAGTCGAGATCGGCGTCTTCGGCGACGATGATCCCGTTGTTGCCCGAGCACTCGAGCAGACAGCGTCCGAAGCGGCCGGCCACGACCTGCGCGATCTGCCGGCCCACCGCCGACGATCCGGTGAACGACACCAGCGCGACCCGTGGGTCGGCGGCGAGCCGAGCCGCGGCCTCGCGCCCCGGGTCGATGAGCAGGGTGAATATAGGCGGCAGGTCGAGCTCCAGCGCGACCCGGTTGCACAGATGCTGCACGGCGATGGCGACCAGCGGCGTCTTGGGCGAGGGCTTCCAGACGGTCGCATTGCCGCACACCGCGGCAAGGAGCGCATTCCATGCCCACACCGCAACCGGGAAATTGAACGCCGTGATCACGCCGACTACGCCCAGCGGGTGCCACTGTTCGTACATCCGATGCGCGGGCCGCTCGGAATGCATGGTCTTGCCGTAGAGCATGCGTGACTGACCGACGGCAAAGTCGGCGATGTCGATCATTTCCTGCACTTCGCCGTCGCCTTCGGCCTTGATCTTGCCGTTTTCGAGCGCGATGAGGGTCCCCAGCGCGTCCTTGTACTCGCGCAGGAGCAAGCCCAGGAGGCGGACGGCCTCGCCGCGCTTGGGCGCCGGCACCGTGCGCCAGGCTTGCGCCGCCGCGACGGCGGCCGCAAGCACGGCGTCGTAGTCAGCTGCCGTCGCGGTCGCGACCTCGGCCAGCAACGACTCGTCGGAGGGGTTGTGCGAAGCCAGTAGCGGGCCGCCGCCGAGCCACGCCTGCGGGCCGGCACAGGCGCCGGCGTTGTGCGCCTTCAGGCCAAGGCGCGAAAGCAACGCGGCGTCGGTTATCGCCATCGTCGAACCAAGGCGGCCGACTAGACGTCGAGGTTGCGCACGCCGAGCGCGTTGGATTCGATGAACGCGCGGCGCGGCTCGACCTCGTCGCCCATGAGCGTCGAGAAGATTTCCTCCGACGCCACGCCGTCCTCGATCTGGACTCGGAGCAGCCGGCGCACATTGGGATCCATCGTCGTCTCCCAGAGTTGCGCCGGATTCATCTCCCCGAGCCCCTTGTAGCGCTGGATGGCGACGTTCGCTCGCGCCTCGGCGAACAGCCAATCGAGCGCTTCCTTGAACGACTTGACTGCCAACTGCTTGTCGCCACGCTTGATCACGGCTGCGGGTTGAATCAGGCCCTGCAACACGTCTGCGGCAGCCCGGATTTGCGCGCCGTCGCCGCTCGCCAGAAAATCGGCATCGAGCGCGGTCAGATGCGGCGTGCCGTGGTGCGTACGCACAATGACCAGACGTCGCGTCTCCGCCGCGGCGTCGTAGCGCGCTTCGACCCGCACTTCCGGATCGGCGATCGCCCCCTGCAACGCCTGTGCGCTGCGGGTCGCGGCTGCTTCGGTCCCGAGCTCGACGCGCACGCCGCCGAGCATGGCATAGAGCACCGCGGGGTCGACCACGCGCGCGACGCGCTCGACCACCGCTTCCGCCAGCAGATACTCGCGCGCGACGTTCTCAAACGTCTGCGCGGCGAGCGGGGGCTTGCCCACGCCGGGTGTGAGCTCTGCGCCGTTCATGGCGACCCGGAGCAGGTGTTGCTTCAACTCGTGGTCGTCCTTCAGATAGGTCTCCTGCTTGCCCTGCTTCGCCTTGTACAGCGGCGGCTGGGCGATGTAGATGTGCCCGCGCTCGACCAACTCCGGCATCTGGCGATAGAAGAACGTAAGCAGCAGCGTGCGGATGTGCGATCCGTCGACATCGGCATCGGTCATGATGATGATGCGGTGGTAGCGCAGCTTCGCGATGTCGAAGGCGTCCTTGTCATCCTTGTCGCCTGCGGCCTTGCCGAAGCCCGTCCCGAGCGCGGTGATCAGGGTGACGATCTCCTGCGAGCTGATAAGCTTGTCGAAGCGCGCGCGCTCGACGTTTAGAATCTTGCCGCGCAGCGGCAGGATCGCCTGAAACTTCCGATCGCGGCCCTGCTTCGCAGACCCGCCTGCGGAATCACCCTCGACGAGATAGAGCTCGCACAGGGCCGGATCGCGCTCCTGGCAGTCGGCAAGCTTCCCCGGAAGCCCCATACCGTCGAGTATCCCTTTGCGCCGCGTCAGTTCGCGCGCCTTGCGCGCTGCTTCCCGCGCCCGAGCCGCCTCGATGATCTTGCCGCAGATGATGCGCGCGTCGCCCGGGTTCTCGAGCAGGAACTCGTTGAGCTTGCCGCCAACGACTTCCTGCACGATCGGCTGCACTTCCGACGAAACCAGCTTGTCCTTGGTCTGGGACGAGAATTTCGGCTCCGGAACCTTCACCGACAGCACACAGGTCAGCCCTTCGCGCATGTCGTCGCCGGTCGTCTCGACCTTTGCCTTCTTCGCCCACTCCTCCTTCTCGATGTAGCTGTTGAGCGTCCGCGTCATCGCCTGGCGCAGGCCGGTGAGATGCGTGCCCCCGTCGCGTTGTGGAATGTTGTTGGTGAAGCACTGCACCGACTCGGCGTAGGAATCGTTCCACTGCATCGCGACCTCGACGGTGACACCGTCCTTCTCTCCGGTGGCGTGGAAGATCTTCGGATGGAGCACGGTCTTGCTGCGATTCATGTATTCAACGAACCCCTTGATGCCCCCGGTAAAGGCGAAGTTCTCGCTCTTGCCGTCGCGCTGATCGATGAGCTCGATCTTGACACCGTTGTTGAGGAA
The DNA here is from genome assembly GCA_963711235.1 of uncultured beta proteobacterium. GTDB lineage: Bacteria > Pseudomonadota > Gammaproteobacteria > Burkholderiales > Casimicrobiaceae > PALSA-1003. Next base: position 414,790 of record CAVQDI010000006.1, read on the forward strand.
CGAAAGTTCGCGGATACGTCGCGCCAGGATGTCGTAATGGAATTCGATGTTGTTGAACGTCGCCGGCGAAGCCTTGAAATGCACCTCCGTGCCTCGCCGCTCGGTGGGGCCGACGATCGCGAGCGGCGCAACGGGAACACCGTCCCGGAATTCCATCTGGTGCACGACGCCGTCGCGCCAGATCTTCAGCTTGAGCCACTCGGAGAGTCCGTTGACCACCGACACCCCGACCCCGTGCAATCCGCCTGAGACCTTGTACGAATTCTGGTCGAACTTGCCGCCGGCGTGGAGCTCGGTCATGACGATTTCCGCCGCCGAGCGCTTCTGTTCGTCGTCTTCCTTGATGTCGGTCGGGATACCGCGCCCGTTGTCGACGACGGACACCGAGTTGTCGGCGTGAATCACGACTTTGATGTCATCGCAGTGGCCGGCCAGCGTCTCGTCGATCGCGTTGTCGAGCACCTCGAACACCATGTGGTGCAGGCCCGTGCCATCGGACGTGTCGCCGATGTACATGCCGGGCCGCTTGCGCACCGCCTCGAGGCCCTTCAATACCTTGATGCTGTTCGAATCGTACTCGCCGCCGTTGTTGTCTTGCGGCTTAGGATTGAGCACACTCATTCGCGGTTATCTCGCATCTTGCAGTCCATTAAACGCCGACGCCGACTCGGAGTCGGCGCCTCGGGCGGGTCGAATACTCGTTCCAAATCAGATCCGCATCGGCATGACGACATACTTGTAGTCGCTGCGCTCACGCATGGTGATGAGTGCACTGGAGTTGGCGTCGCCCAGTGCCAGTACAACCTGGTCGGTGGCCAGGTTGTGCAACACGTCGAGCAGATAGGTGATGTTAAAGCCGATGTCCAGCGCCTCGCCCTTGTATGGGACCTCCAGCTCTTCCTCGGCTTCCTCCTGCTCGCTGTTCGTGCAGATGATCTTGAGCTGGTCGGTGCCGAGCACGAGGCGAACGCCGCGGAACTTCTCGTTCGACAGGATGGCCGCACGCTGCAGCGCCTGCAGAAACTCCGTGCGCGACAGCTCCAGCTGCTTGGAATGCCCGCTCGGGATCACGCGGTTGTAATCGGGAAACTTGCCGTCGACCACCTTGCTCACCAGCTCGATTTTCGAGAACCGGAAGCGCACCTGGTTGGCGAGGATATCGATCGTTACCGGCTCCTCGCTGTCCTCGAGCAGCTTGCCCAGTTCAAGCACGGTCTTGCGCGGCAGGATCACTTCCTGCCGCGAATAATTCCCTGCCACGGCGAGGCTCGCATACGACAAGCGGTGGCCGTCGGTCGCGACCGCCTGCAGCGATCCCTTGTCGACGACGAGCAGCATGCCGTTCAGGTAATAGCGGATGTCCTGCTGCGCCATGGCGAATTCGGCAAGCTTGAGCAGCCCACGAAAGTCGCGCTGCGGCAGCGCGATGGTCTGCAACTGCTCCTGCGCAAGGCTGATGCGCGGGTAATCCGACGCTGGCAGTGTTTGCAGGTTGAAGCGCGAGCGCCCGGCACGCACCGTCATCTTGCCTCCCGCCGTATCGACCGTGAGCGCGGCGTCTTCCGGCAGCGCACGCAGCAGATCCTGCAGTTTGCGCGCGGCAACGGTGATTGCCTGATCCTGCTTGCCGGACAGTTCGCTGTGCGCAGTGATCTGCATTTCGAGGTCGGTCGCGGTGACGAATAAACGCCCGTCCTTTTGTTCGAGCAGAACGTTGGCCAGAATTGGCAGCGTTTGCCGGCGCTCGACGATGCCTGAAACGGCCTGCAAAGGCTTGAGCAGTGCGTCCTTGGGTATTTGTTTTAATTGCATTATTCAAACCTAAGAATAGCTAATAGAACAGAGCGGTTTGTTGTCACAACGCCGAAAACGTCCATTCGATCCGCGGCTTGGAGCAAGGACAACCACGCAGACAACTGCTGTGCTGCCTGTGGGTTATTTGGGGACAAAAACGCGGGTTTCAAAACGGAACGCTCAATGCACAAATTATAGACTGCTTCGCACACGATTCATACCTCCACTCTTCGCGCGCGGACGTCGGCCGTGGCTTGCTCAATTTCGAAGCACCTGCAGCAAAAAATTCACGTCGTGACTGATTTCGGGGACGGAGTCGCGGAGCTTGGCAATCTGGCGGCACGCGTGCAGCACGGTGGTATGGTCGCGGCCCCCGAAATTGCTGCCGATTTCCGGCAATGACAGCTGGGTCAGCTCCTTGGCCAGCGCCATTGCGACCTGGCGCGGACGCGCAACCGCACGCGAACGCTTCTTCGAGTGCATGTCCGAGACGCGAATCTTGTAATAGTCGGCAACGGTCTTCTGGATGTTCTCCACCGAGATCTGGCGGTTTTGCACCGCGAGCAGATCGCGCAGCGCGTCCTTGGCCAGCGACAAGGAAATCTCCTGGCCGTGAAAACTCGAGTACGCAAGGACGCGTTTGAGCGCACCTTCGAGCTCGCGGACGTTGGAGCGGATGTGCTTGGCGATGAAAAACGCCACTTGCTCGTCGACCTTCATGCCCGTGGCGGCGGCCTTGGAAAGCAGAATCGCCACGCGCATCTCGAGCTCGGGCGGTTCCAGTGCCACCGTAAGGCCCCACCCGAAACGGGAAATCAGCCGCTCCTCGATGCCGGCTATTTCCTTGGGGTAGGTGTCGCAGGTGATCACCACCTGCTTGTGCGCCTCGATGAGCGTGTTGAACAGATAGAAGAACTCTTCCTGGGTTCGGCTCTTGCCGCTGAAGAACTGGATGTCGTCGATGAGCAGCAGATCGAGCGACCGGTAGTAACGCTTGAAGTCGTCGAAGGCCTTGTGCTGATAGGCCCGCACCACGTCGGAGACGTAGGTTTCGGCGTGGATGTAGCGGATCTTCGCCTCGGCGCTGGTGTCGAGGATGTGATTGCCGATGGCCTGGATCAGGTGCGTCTTGCCAAGACCGACGCCACCGTAGACGAACAGCGGGTTGTAGGAGGTCGGATGCTCGGCTACCTGCAGCCCGGCGGCGCGTGCCAGCTGATTGGCTTTGCCGGCGACGAAGGAGGCGAAGGAAAACCCCGGATTCAGGCTCGCCTGTTCGCTGCGCCGGCCGCCCTGAACCGGCGTCGGCGTGCCCGCCACCACCGCAACGGCCGCCGGCCGATCCTGTTCCTCCGCGACGACGAGCGCCATCTGGGGCGGACGGCCAAGCGCGACGGTGGCGAGCTCTTCGATGCGGCCGGCAAAGCGCTCCTTGACCCACTGCAGCACGAACCGATTCGGCGCGATCAACACCAGCCCTTCGCCGACGTGTTCAAGGCGCAGCGGCCGGATCCAGGTGTTGAACTGCTGTGGCGTGAGCTCGCGCCGGAATGCTTCCAGGCAGCTCGGCCAGAACGAGGCAGTCGACATGAGGCAGGGAGTCCGGGGCTTCGAGAAAAAACGCGGGCGCCGCGAGGGAGCCCGTTACAAGTGAATTGTACGCGCATTCGGTGCGAGTTATCCACAGCGGTCGAGGCTTCGCTGCGACGGCGCGCGCGGCGCGATTTGCCTTGACAGGATGGTGCGCTAAACGCTCTAATACAAAGCTTTTTTTCCAGCAAGGCAAAGCCATGAAACGCACTTACCAGCCCTCGGTGGTCCGGCGCAAGCGGACCCACGGGTTCCGCGCCCGGATGAAGTCCGTCGGCGGCCGCAAGGTCCTGCGTGCGCGCCGCGCCAAAGGTCGCGCCCGGCTGGCCGTCTGACCAGCTTCGGGACACCCCTTCGGCTTGACCCGCCGCCATCGTTTACGCGGTGCCGCGGCTTTTGCCGCGGTCTTCCGCGGCGGTCGCCGCTTCGAAGCGGGCCGGCTGCAACTCCTCGCCATGCCGACCACGGCCGCCAGCGGCCGCGTCGGCTACGTGATCGGCAAGAAGCTACTCGGGCGCGCCGTCGACCGTAACCGCCTGAAGCGCATGTTGCGCGAAGCGATCCGCAGGCGCCGGCCGGCGATGAATGCGTTCGACCTCATCATCCGGCTGCGGCAGCCCTGTGCCGCCACCGAGCTTGGCGCCGTTGCCGCCGACGCGGGCCGGCTGCTCGATGGGATTCTCTGCGGACTCCCGGCGCCGCAGCGATGAGAGCCCTGCTGCTTGTGCTGCTGCGCGCGTACCAGTACGCGATCCGGCCCCTGCTCGGCGCGAACTGCCGCTTCTATCCGAGTTGCTCCGATTACGCCCGGGAAGCGATCGAACGCCATGGTGCGGGTAAAGGGTCGTGGCTCACCGCGCGGCGCCTCGCGCGCTGCCACCCCTATCATCCCGGCGGCTATGACCCGGTGCCCTAGCGCGTTGACCCTGCGCCCGCCTCCCACCTCGCACCTGCGTCCATGGATACCCAACGTCTGATTCTGTTCGTCATTTTCTCGTTCTCCGCGCTGTTCCTGTGGGAACGCTGGCAGAGCGAACACAGGCCGCCGCTGCCCGTGCCGGCGCACAGCGCGCCCAGCGCGACGGATACGCCGAGCGCGGTTCCGGGTGCCGCCCCGACCGCGGCCGTGCCGGGCGCTCCCGTCGCCAGCGCCGCGGCGGCCGCGCACGGCGAAATCATCCCGATCAAGACCGATCGCTACATGGCCGAGGTCGATACCTTGGGTGGCGTCATCACCGAGGTCGCGCTCACCTCGCATCGCGACACCGACAACGCGGACAAGCCCTACGTCCTGCTGCAGAAGAACGAGAACCGCACCTTTCTCGCCGAGAGCGGATTGATCGGCGAAGGCATGCCCAACCACCACACGCTATGGCAGGCACTTCCCGGTCCGCGTGAGCTGCTGCCGGGCGCCGACCACTTCGACCTGAAGCTTTTCACGACCACGCCCACCGGCGTCAAGGTGACGCAGACGCTGACCTTCCATCGCGGCAGTTACGTGATCGACGTGAGCTACGAAGTGGGCAACGCCGGTACTGCGCCGATCGCGCCGGTCGCCTACTTTCAACTCGCCCGCGACAGCAAGCCGACCGGGGTCCAGAGCTGGGGTGCGCCGACGGCGTATACCGGTCCGGTGCTCTACAACGAGACCGACAAGTACAAGAAGCTCGCGTTTTCCGACATCGACAAGGGCAAGGCGAAATTCACCGACAAGACCGACAACGGCTGGATCGGCATGGTCGAGCATTACTTCGTGGCGGCGTGGCTTCCCTCCGATGCGGCCAAGCTTACGCGCGAGTTCTACGTCAACAAGCTCGACAACCTGTACTACGCCGGGGTCAAGATTCCGCTCGGCACCATTGCCCCGGGAGCGACGGCGACAGCGAGCGTGCCGCTCTACGTCGGGCCGCAGGAGCAGGACACGCTGAAGTCGTTAGCCCCCGGCCTGGATCTGGTCGTCGATTACGGCATCTTCACCGTGCTCGCCGCACCGCTTTTCTTGCTGCTCAAATGGCTGCACTCGCTGCTCGGCAACTGGGGCTGGGCGATCATCGCCATGACCGTGCTCATCAAGAGCGCGTTCTACCCGCTCAATCATGCCAGTGCGCGATCGATGGCAAAAATGAAAGTGGTCGCGCCGAAGATGAAGGCGCTGCAGGAGCAATACGGGAATGACAAGCAGCAGCTGCAGGCAAAAATGATGGAGCTCTACAAGACCGAAAAGATCAATCCCCTCGGCGGCTGTCTGCCGATTCTGGTGCAGATCCCGGTGTTCATCGCGCTCTACTGGGTCCTCTTAGGTGCGGTGGAGCTGAGGCACGCGCCGTGGATCGGCTGGATCCACGACCTCTCCGCGCCCGATCCCTACTTCGTGTTGCCGGTCGTCTACGCCATCACGGCGTATCTGCAGGTCAAACTCTCGCCCACGCCCATCCAGGATCCGGTGCAGGCCAAGGTGATGCAGATCATGCCGATCGCGTTCTCGGTGATGTTCCTTTTCTTTCCCTCCGGTCTGGTGTTGTACTGGTTGGTCAACAACGCGATCCAGATCTTCCAGCAGTGGCACATGAACCGGTTGCTCACGCGCGAAGCCGCGGTCGCGGCGGCAAAGCGCCGCTGAGCGCGGGCAGCCGTGGCGCCGGCGCCGGCTGAGGTCATCGCCGCGATCGCCACGCCGGCCGGCCGGGGCGGCATCGGCGTCGTGCGCGTCTCCGGGCCTGATCTCGCGGCCATCGTCGCGGGCCTCGTCGGCCGCCCGCTCGCGCCGCGGGTAGCGACCCTCGCCACGTTTCGGGGAGAGAACGGCGAAGCGCTCGATCAAGGGCTCGCGCTGCTGTTCCCGGCCCCGGCGTCGTACACCGGCGAGACCGTGCTGGAGTTGCATGGCCACGGCGGCCCGGCGGTGCTCTCGCTGCTGCTCAACCGCTGCCTCGATCTGGGCGCCCGGCTGGCCGCGCCCGGCGAATTCACCCAGCGCGCGTTTCTCAACGGCAAGCTCGACCTGGCGCAGGCGGAAGGCGTCGCCGACTTGATCGAAGCGGCGACGACCACCGCTGCGCGCGCCGCCGCGCGCAGCCTGACCGGCGTCTTTTCGCGTGAGATCAACCTGGCCGTCGACGCGCTCGTCGAGTTGCGGATGTTCACCGAGGCCGACGCTCGATTTTCCCGACGAAGACATCGAGTTCGTGCGCGAGGCCGACGCCGCCGGCAAGCTCGGCGCGCTGCGCGAGCGTCTGGGCGCCATCGTTGCCCGCGCGCGCCAGGGAAGCCTGCTGCGCGAGGGACTCGGCGTGGTGCTCATCGGGCAGCCCAACGTGGGCAAGTCGAGCCTGCTCAACCAACTCGTGGGCGAAGATGTCGCCATCGTCACCGCGGAGCCCGGCACCACGCGCGACGCGATTCGAAGCCGCGTCGAGATCGGCGGCATTCCGCTGCACGTCATCGATACCGCAGGGTTGCGGCCGACCGCCGACGCGGTGGAAAAGCTTGGCATCGAGCGCACCTGGGCGGCGATCGCGCAGGCCGACCTGGCGCTGATCGTTACCGACGCGCGCGAGCCCGAGCATCCGGCCGACGCCGAGATCGCGGCGCGACTTCCCGCGCTGCTGCCGCGGGTTGTCGTGCGCAACAAGATCGACCTTGCGGGCCTCGAAGCGAGAACGGGTGCCAAAAAATGGGGCAAGCGAAGTCTTGCTGTCCGCCAAGACCGGGGCGGGAATCGATCTGCTGCGCGAGGCGATTCTCGGCGCGGTCGGCGCGCAGGAGGACATGGAGGGAAGTTTCCTCGCGCGCGAGCGGCATTTGCGCGCGCTGCACGCTGCGGCGGCGCATCTGGCGGTTGCCGCAGCGCATCTCGAGCTGCCTGCGCCGCCGCTGGAGCTCTTCGCCGAGGAACTGCGCGCGGCGCAGGAAGCGCTCACCGCCATCACCGGCGAGTTCACCGCCGACGATCTGCTCGGCGTGATATTCAGCCGCTTCTGCATCGGCAAGTAGCGCTGCCTTGGCCGTGGGCGGCCAGGACGGCCTGCCGGCCGGCATCCGACGCTCGGCGAGTGCCGCGAGACGGCCCCTTCGCGTAGGATAGTGTCCGATTGCGACCCTGCGCCGCGCGCGGCCGATAATAATTGCTTACAACTGGGCGCGAACATTGCCCCTAGAATCGGACTAACCCTTCGTCCCGCACCGCTTCGCCCACCACCATGAACGACACGCTGCCACCCGAGGTCGACGCGCCGAATGCCGTGCGCGCGGAAGCCGCCTGGCGGGTTCATTGGCGTCTGGTGCTGGCCGCGTCTGCTCGTCATCGCCATCGTCGCCGGCGCGGTGGTCTGGTACGTGTCGCGCACGACCGGCAAACGCCCCGGCCGGAAAGGGCGCGGTGGCCGGGCCCCAACGCGCCGCTGCCCGTCGTCGCAGCGCCCGCCCGCAAAGGCAGCATCGACGTCTATATCGATGCGCTGGGAACGGTTACGCCGCGCAATACGGTTGTCGTACATACGCGGGTCGACGGTCAGCTGATGAGCGTCGCGTTCCGCGAGGGCCAGATCGTCAAGCCGGGTGACCTGCTCGCCCAGATCGACCCACGGCCGTTCGAGGTGATGCTTACCCAGGCCAGCGGAACGATGGCGCATGACCAGGCGCTGCTCAAGAATGCCCAGATCGATCTCGAGCGCTATCGAACCCTGCTCAAGCAGGATTCGATTGCCAGCCAGCAGGTCGATACGCAGGAAGCACTCGTGCGCCAATACCAGGGCCAGGTCGAGAACGATCAGGGCGCGATCGACAACGCCAAGCTCCAGCTCGTCTATTCGCGCGTCACCGCGCCGATCAGCGGCCGCGTGGGCTTGCGTCTGGTCGATCCCGGCAACATCGTGCATGCGGCGGATGCCAATGGTTTGGTCACGATTACGCAGGAGCAACCGATCACGGTCATCTATCCTGTGGCCGAGGACGACGTTCCGCGCATCGTCAAACGCATGCAGAGCGGACAGCCGGTGGCGGTCGAGGCGTACGACCGCAGCGGCAAGACCAAGCTCGCGACCGGCCATCTGCTCACGATCGACAACCAAATCGACACCACGACCGGGACGGTCAAGCTCAAGGCCGAATTTCCCAACCAGGACGGGGCGCTCTTTCCGAACCAGTTCGTCAACGTGCGCATGCTCGTCGAGACGCGGCAGGACGCAACCTGGTTCCTTCTGCTGCGATTCAGCGTGGCGCACCCGGCACCTTCGTGTTCCTGGTCAAGCCGGACCAGAGCGTCGCCGTGACGCCGGTCAAGCTGGGCGCGGTCGAGGGCGAAACGACCGAGGTGACGAGCGGGCTCGAGCCCGGGAACCAGGTCGTGGTCGACGGCACGGACAAGCTGCGCGACGGCGCGAAGGTGGAACTCGTCGATCCAAACGCCCGCCGGCGGGGCCGACAGCGGCGCCGACAGCGGGGTCACGCAAGGGGTCTTCCGGCAGCAACAAGTCGTCGGGCGGTCCGAGCAGCCCAAGCCCAAGCAGCTCAAGTCCAAGCAGCCCCGCCAAGAGCGGCGGCTGAAGCCCTGCTTGGCTTGCGCGTGATCGATCGAGGATGAGCCCGTCCCGCCCGTTCATCCTGCGGCCGGTGGCGACCTCGCTGCTGATGCTCGCCATCCTGCTGGCGGGCATCATCGCCTATCGCCTGCTGCCGATCTCCGCGTTGCCGCAGGTCGATTATCCGACTATCCAGGTGGTAAGCCTTTACCCGGGCGCCAGCCCGGACGTGACGACCTCGTCGATTACTGCGCCGCTCGAACGCCAGTTCGGGCAGATGCCGGGGCTCAAGCAGATGCTGTCGACCAGCTCTGCCGGGGCCTCGGTGATCACGTTGCAATTCGACCTCAACCTGTCCCTCGACGTTGCCGAGCAGGAAGTTCAGGCGGCGATCAACGCGTCGGGCAGCTTTCTGCCAGCCGACCTGCCGACTCCGCCGATCTACAACAAGGTCAATCCGGCGGACACGCCGATCATGACCCTGGCGCTGACGTCGCAAACGCTGCCGCTGCCAAAAATCGAGGATCTCGCCGACACGCGGTTTGCGACCAAGCTCTCGCAGCTTCCCGGCGTCGGCCTGGTCAGCATCAGCGGCGGGCCAGCGCCCCGCAGTGCGCATCCAGGCCAATCCGACCGCACTGGCGGCGTACGGGCTGTCTCTGGACGACGTGCGCACGGCGATATCGGCAACGCCAACACGAACCAGGCAAAAGGCGGCTTCGACGGCCCGACCCGGGCGTCGACAATCGATGCCAACGATCAGCTCAAGACCGCCGACGATTACAAGAACATGATCGTCGCCTACCGCAACGGCTCGCCGGTGCGGCTTAGCGACGTCGCCGATGTCATCGACGGCGCGGAGAACACCAAGCTCGCCGCGTGGGCGAACGAGCAGCCGGCGGTCATCGTCAATATCCAGCGCCAGCCCGGTGCCAACGTCATCGACGTGGTCGACCGGATCAAGCAACTGTTGCCGCAGCTGCAGGCGTCGCTTCCCGCCGCGATCAAGGTCACGATGCTGACCGATCGCACGGTGACCATACGCGCGTCCGTGCACGACGTGCAGTTCGAGCTATTCCTCGCCATCGCGCTGGTGGTGATGGTCATCTTTCTCTTCCTGCGCAGTCTGTCGGCGACCGTTATCCCGAGCGTCGCGGTTCCGCTGTCGCTGATCGGCACGTTCGGCGTGATGTACGTCGCCGGATTTTCCATCAACAACCTGACGCTGATGGCGTTGACCATCGCGACCGGCTTCGTCGTCGATGACGCGATCGTCATGATCGAGAACATCGCGCGCTACATCGAGGCCGGCGAGAAGCCCGCTCGATGCCGCGCTGAAGGGCGCGGAGCAGATCGGGTTCACGATCATTTCGCTGACGATCTCGCTGATCGCCGTCTTGATCCCGCTGTTGTTCATGGGCGACGTCGTCGGCCGGCTTTTCCGCGAGTTCGCGATCACGCTCGCCATTTCGATTCTGATTTCGGCGGTGGTGTCGCTAACGCTGACGCCGATGATGTGCGCGCGCTTCCTGCGCCATACGCAGAAGGAGCAACAGAGCCGGTTCTACCATAAGAGCGGCGAGATCTTCGAGCGCGTGATCGAGCGCTACGGACGGATGCTCAACTGGGTGCTCGATCGGCAGGGCGCCACCCTGATCGTGGCGATCATCACGCTGCTGCTCACCGATCGTGCTCTACATACTCATTCCCAAGGGCTTCTTTCCGGTCCAGGACACCGGCGCGATCCAGGGCATTACCGAGGCGCCGGAAACGGTGTCCTTCGCGGCGATGTCCGAGCGGCAGCAGGCGCTGGCGCGAATCATCCTGCAGGACCCGTCCGTGGAGAGCCTGTCGTCATTCATCGGCGTCGACGGCACCAATACGACGCTCAACAGCGGCCGCATGCTGATCAACCTGAAGCCGCTTGCCCAGCGCAGTGCCCGGGTGGCGGACGTGATCCGCAACCTGCAGACCAGGCTGGCCAACGTCGAGGGGATCACGCTGTACATGCAACCGGTGCAGGACCTGACCATCGAGGATCGCGTCAGCCGGACGCAGTACCAGTTCACGGTCGAGGATGTCGACCCCGACGAGCTCGCGCTGTGGGTGCCGCGGATCGTCGACCGCCTGCGCCAGATACCCCAGCTCGCCGACGTGGCGACCGATCTGCAGAACGGCGGCCTGCAGGTGTTCGTCGACATTGACCGCGCCACCGCAAGCCGTTTCGGCATTACGCCGGCGACGGTGGACAACGCGCTCTACAACGCGTTCGGGCAGCGGCTGGTGTCGACGATCTTCACGCAGACCAATCAGTATCGCGTCGTCCTGGAAGTCAAGCCGGAGTTCCAGGTCGGACCCGAGGCGCTGGCGCAGGTGTACGTTCCCACGGCCAATTCGGGAACACCGTCGGCGACGAGCACGGGCCGGCGGCGAGCGCCAGCGGCGGCAACGCGTCCGCGGCGCAGGCCGCCCCTGGCGCGGGGGTCACCACCTCGTCGGGCACCACGGTGAGCCAGCAGGCAACGCCCCAGGTGCAGCTGAGCGCGATCGCCCACATCACCGAGCGCGCCACGCCGCTGGTCGTCAACCACCTCGGCCAATTCCCGTCGGCGACCATCTCGTTCAATCTCGCGCCAGGCGCTTCGCTCGGCGACGCGGTGAAGGAAATCCAGAAGGCCCAGCAGGAGCTCGGGCTTCCGGCGAGCGCGCAGATCCAGTTTCAGGGTGCGGCGGCGGCGTTCCGCGGCGCGCTGGCCAACGAGGTATGGCTGATCGTCGCCGCGATCGTCACGATGTATATCGTTCTCGGCGTGCTCTACGAGAGCTACATCCATCCGATCACGATTCTTTCAACCCTGCCGTCGGCCGGCGTCGGCGCGCTGCTCGCGTTGATGATCTTCGGCCAGGATCTCGGCGTCATCGCCATCATCGGCATCGTCCTGCTGATCGGAATCGTCAAGAAGAACGCGATCATGATGATCGACTTCGCCCTCGATGCGGAGCGCAGGGAAGGCAAGCCGCCGCGCGAGGCGATCTACCAGGCGTGTCTGTTGCGCTTCCGCCCGATCATGATGACGACGATGGCGGCGCTGCTGGCCGCGCTGCCGCTGATGCTCGGCTGGGGCGTGGGTTCCGAACTGCGGCACCCGCTTGGGATCACGATGGTCGGCGGACTCATCGTGAGCCAGATGCTGACGCTGTTCACGACGCCGGTGATCTACCTGGCCTTCGACCGGCTCGCACGCCGGGTCGAGCATCGCCGGGCGCGCAAGCGTGAGCCAGGGCCTGCGGCGATGCCCGGGGATTGAGATGGCAGACAAAGACGCCAAAGTCAGCGATTGGCAGGTGAACCTGTCGGCGCCCTTCATCGAGCGCCCGGTCGCGACCACCTTGCTGACGATCGGACTCGCGCTGGCGGGGGCGGCGGCGTTTCCGTTGCTGCCGGTGTCGCCCCTTCCCCAGGTGGATTTCCCCACGATTTCGGTGCAGGCGTCGCTCCCCGGCGCGAGCCCCGAAACCATGGCCGCGACGGTCGCCACGCCGCTCGAGCGCTCGCTTGGCCGCATCGCGGGCATCACCGAGATGACGTCGAGCAGTTCGCTCGGCTCGACCGGCATCACGTTGCAATTCGATCTCAGTCGCGACATCGACGGTGCGGCGCGCGACGTGCAGGCTGCGCTTAACGCGGCGCGCAGCCTGTTGCCGACGGGGTTGCCGAGCAATCCGACCTACCGCAAGGTCAACCCGGCCGATGCGCCCATCATGATCCTGGCGCTGACTTCCGACACGATGACGCAGGGCCAGATGTACGATGCCGGCTCGACGATCATTGCCCAGAAACTGTCGCAATTGCCGGGCGTGGGGCAGGTCCTGGTGGGGGGCAGTTCGTTGCCCGCGGTGCGGGTGGAGCTCAATCCGCAAGCGCTCAACAAGTACGGCATTGGCTTCGAGGACGTGCGCGCCGTGCTGGCGGCGACCAACGCCAACCGCCCCAAGGGGGCGGTTGAGGAGGGCGACCGCCACTGGCAGATCTACGCCAACGACCAGGCGAAGACGGCGGCCGAGTATCTGCCGCTGCTCGTCGCCTACCGCAACGGCTCGGCGGTCAAGCTCTCCGACTTGGGCGAGGTCGTGGACTCGGTGCAGGACCTGCGCAATGCCGGCTCGTCCAACGGCAAGCCTTCGGTCCTGATCATCATCTTCCGCCAGCCGAACGCCAACATCATCGAGACGGTCGATAGCGTGTCCGCGATGCTGCCGTCGCTTCGGGCGTCGATCCCGAGCGCGATCAAGCTCGACGTCGTGGTGGAGCGGACGACGACCATTCGCGCCTCGTTGCGCGACGTCGAACGGACGCTTATCGTCGCTGTGTGCCTGGTGGTCCTGGTCGTGTTCCTGTTCCTCCGGGACTGGCGCGCGACGCTGATTCCAAGCGTCGCGGTGCCCGTGTCGCTGATCGCGACCTTCGGCGTCATGTATCTGTGCGGCTTCAGCCTCAACAATCTGTCGTTGATGGCAGTGATCATCGCCACCGGCTTTGTCGTCGACGACGCCATCGTCGTGCTCGAGAACGTTTCGCGCCATATCGAGGAAGGCGTTCCACCGAAGCAAGCTGCGTTGCAGGGCGCGCGCGAAGTCGGTTTTACCGTGTTGACCATGAGCCTGTCCCTGATCGCGGTCTTCATTCCCATCCTGTTGATGGGGGGCATCGTCGGCCGCTATTTCCGTGAGTTTGCGGTGACACTGTCGGTCGCGATCCTCATCTCGCTGGTCCTGTCGCTGACGATGACGCCGATGATGTGCGCGCGGCTGCTGCGGCCGGAGAAGGACCGGCGCCGCGGCCGCCTGGACGCATGGAGCGAGCGGGGGTTTCAGAAGACTGCTGGACGGTTATGAACGCAGCCTCGCCTGGGTGCTCGACCACGGCGCGATCGTCATGCTCATCCTGTTGGCGACCGTGCTCCTGAACATCTATGAGTACGTGCAGATTCCCAAGGGCTTTTTCCCCACGCAGGACACCGGCAGGCTGATCGGCTTCATCCAGGCGGACCAGAGCATTTCCTTTCAGGCGATGCAGCCCAAGCTTGCGCAGTTCGTTGAGATCGTGCGCTCTGACCCGGCGGTGGAAAACGTCGTGGCGTTTACCGGCGGCGCGCAGCGCAATACCGGCAGGATGTTCGTGCAGCTCAAGCCGCTTGTCCGAGCGCAAGGATTCGGCGGACCGGATCATTGCGCGCTTGCGCAAGCAAGCTCGCCAACGAGCCCGGAGCGACCCTGTTCCTGAACCCGGTTCAGGACATACGCGTCGGAGGCCGCGCGGCCAATGCCACGTATCAGTACACGCTGCAGGCCGACGACCTGAACGAGCTGCGCACCTGGGAGCCGCGCATCCGGCAGGCGATGAGCGACCTTCCCGAGATGGTCGACGTCAATACCGACCAGCAGGACAAGGGGCTGCAGACCTCGCTGGTGATCGATCGCGACACCGCCTCGCGGCTGGGGGTTTCGCCCGCACTGATCGATGCGACCCTGAATGACGCATTCGGGCAGCGCCTGGTGTCGACGATCTATGCGGCGCTAAACCAGTATCACGTCGTGATGGAGGCCGCGCCCCAATACTGGCAGTCACCCGACGTGCTCGATAACGTCTACGTGAGCGCTTCAGGCGGCGCGCAGGTGCCCGCTGTCCGCGTTCGCGCACTACGCACCGACCAACACGCCGCTGGCAGTGAATCATCAGTCGCAGTTCGTTGCCTCGACCATTTCGTTCAATCTGCCCGTGGGTGTGTCGCTAGGACAGGCGACGAGTGCAACCGAGGCGGCAATGGCGCGCATCGGCGTTCCGGCGAGCATCCATGGCAGCTTCCAGGGCACGGCGCGGGCCTTCCAGGATTCGCTCAACAGCCAGCCCTGGCTCATCCTGGCGGCGCTGCTCACGGTGTATATCGTGCTGGGCATGCTCTACGAGAGTTATGTGCACCCGATCACGATTCTGTCGACGCTGCCTTCGGCGGGCATCGGCGCCCTGCTGGCCCTGAGGCTGTTTGGCACGGAGTTCAGCGTCATCGCCTTGATCGGCGTGATTCTTCTCATCGGTATCGTCAAGAAGAACGCCATCATGATGATCGACTTCGCGTTGGAGGCCGAACGTACGCGCAACAAGAACACGCGCGATGCGATTTTCGAAGCCTGCCTGTTGCGCTTCCGGCCGATCATGATGACGACAATGGCGGCCCTTCTTGCCGCGGTGCCGCTGGCGGTGGGCACGGGAGACGGGGCCGAGCTGCGCCAGCCTCTCGGCATCTCCATTGTGGGCGGGCTGATTCTCAGCCAGCTCTTGACGCTGTTCACGACCCCGGTCGTGTATCTTTATCTTGATCGTTTCGGCTTATGGCTGCGCCGCGGGCGTGAGCCAGGGCATGGGGTTGCGAACCCTGCGCCGCAAACGGGAGACTAATGGGAATGGGGAACGCTCTGGCAACTCCAACGCGGCGCCTCAAGGGCGCGCGCTGGATCGCATGGACGGCCGCGGCACTCTACGGCTGCGCCGCCGGGCCGGATTACGTGCGGCCGCCGGTGGCAACGCCCGCGGCCTACAAGGAAGCGCAAGGGTGGAAGCAGGCGGCGCCGCGGGACGACAAGCCGCGCGGCAACTGGTGGGAAGTGTTCAACGATCCGCAGCTCAACGCCTTGGTGACCCAGGTTGCGATCAGCAACCAGACCATCAAGGCCGCCGAAGCGCAGGTGCGCGCGGCGCGGGCGCTAACCGACCAGGCCCGTGCGGCATTCTTCCCCGTGGTCTCCGGCAATGCCGCCCTGACGCGCAGCGGGGGGCGCCCCAGCGTTTCCGGCGGTAGCGTCAACTCGACCGGGGGAGCGGGAGGCGCGAACAGCTATAACGCCTCGCTCGACGCGAGCTGGGAAATCGACCTGTGGGGAAAGATCCGGCGCACGGTCGAAGCCAGCGAAGCAGGCGCCCAGGCGAGCGTCGGCGACCTCGGGGCCGCCGAGCTCTCCGCGCAGGCGACGCTCGCCGAAGACTACTTCATGCTGCGCGCGCAGGACGCGCAAATCCGCCTGCTCAACGACACGGTCAAGGAATATGAGAAATCGCTGCAGCTGACGCGCAACCAGTATGCGGTCGGCGTGGCAGGGCGAGCCGACGTCGTGCAGGCCGAAACCCAGCTCAAATCCACCCAGGCGCAGGCGATCGACGCGATGGTTCTGCGCGCGCAGCTTGAGCACGCCATCGCGATTCTTGTCGGCAAGCCACCGGCGGAATTCTCCATCGCGGTGGAGCCCGTCCCGACGGCGTTTCCGACCGATCCCGGTCGCGCTGCCGTCGGATTTGCTGGAACGACGACCGGATATCGCCGCGGCCGAGCGGCGAGCGGCGGCCGCCAACGCGCAGATCGGCGTCGCCGAGGCGGCGTTCTTCCCGTCGCTTACGCTGTCCGCAACCGGCGGGTTCCAGAGCACCTTGCTGTCCAAGCTCTTCACGCTGCCGAGCCGCTATTGGTCGCTGGGGCCCGATCTGGTGGAAGTCATTTTCGACGCCGGGTTGCGCCGCGCGCAGACCGATCAGGCGATCGCGACTTACGATCAGAGCGTGGCGACTTACCGGCAGACGGTGCTAACTGCGTTTCAAGACGTGGAAGACAACCTTGCGGCGCTGCGCATCCTCGAGCAGGAGGCTGCGGTGCAGGATGAGGCGGTCAAGGCTGCCCGCGAGTCGGTCACCATTACCCTGAACCAGTATCGCGCCGGCACCGTCAACTATCTATCCGTCGTGGTAGTACAGACCACGTTATTGAACAACGAACGCGCGGCAGCTGACGATTCTCGGCCAGCGGCTCACCGACAGCGCGGCTCTTGATCAAGGCGCTGGGCGGCGGTTGGAGCGAAGCGCCGGCGACCGCCGACGGCGCCGCGCAGCCGAAGGGCTGATCATCCGCGCGCGCTTCCGGGCTCGGCGGAAGAGTTTGCGCCTGGCGGCGGCGCTGCCCGCCGCCAAGGGCCTGGCGATCAGTTTCGCCGCGGCCGTCATTTTTGTTGCACTGCACGCGCCGTTGCCGTGGATGATCGGGCCGCTCATGGCCATCGCCGCCTGCCGCTTTCTCGGCATCGAATGCGGTGCAGCGCCGGGAGGCCGGCAGGCCGGACAGTGGGTGATCGGCACCACGCTCGGCCTCTACTTCACGCCACAGGTCGCCGAATGGGTGACCCGTATCTGGTGGCTGCTGCTCCTGGGTGCGCTGTTCGCGCTTGCGCTGGGATATCTGTCGGGCTTCGTGCTGGCCCGAATAGGGCGCGTCGACCGCACGACCGCGGTGTTTGCGAGCGTTCCCGGAGGGGCCGCCGAGATGTCGGTGCTGGGCGAGCGGTTTGGCGCGCGCGTCGACGAAGTCGCTGCGGCGCAATCCCTGCGGATGATGCTGGTGGTGGTCGTGATCCCATGGATCTTTGCGCTCCTGAAGCTGCATGGCACGGACGTCTTTCGCCCCGGCGCGACCGAAGTGCAGCCGCTCGGGCTCATCTTGCTGCTGGCGGCGACGCTGGTCGGAGGCTGCGTGTTGCAGCGGGCGCGGGTTGCCAACGCCTTTGTGCTGGGGGCGCTGGCCGTGGCGATTCCGCTTACCGTGGCCGAGGTGAACCTGTCCGCGGTTCCTCGCTGGCTTACCAATGGCGCGCAGCTGCTGCTCGGCTGCGCGCTCGGCGCGCGCTTCGAGCGCAGCTTTCTGCGCCGCGCGCCACGCTTTGTCGCCGCGGTCGTACTCAGCGTCGCGGGGGCGATGGTCTTGTCGGCGCTGTTCGGTTGGGCGCTGGCGGCGGTAACGGGCTTGCATCCGGGAACGTTGGTGCTCGCCACCGCGCCCGGAGGTATCGCCGAGATGTCGATCACCGCCAAGGTGCTCGAGCTCGGCGTACCGGTGGTGACGGCATTCCACGTCGCACGCGTTGTCCTGCTGCTTACCTGTACTGCACCGCTGTTCCGCTGGTTGCGTCATGGGCGCCAGCGGGCACGATAGGTGCGGGTGCCTGCCGCGGCCCAGTGGCCTGACCGATCTCCTGGCCTCGAACTCGGGGTTACGACGCGCACGCGCCGCGTGCTAGAGTTATTGTCTATCCGACGCGGCGGCGCGGTGCATGCTGCGGAACGCCGCGCGCGTCTTTGACGTCATAGCCGATACCATGAATCACTCCGAATCCAGTTTCGCCATCGCGGCCGCCGCGGTGCAGGCGCCCGCATGGGTGCGGCACGCGGGACTCGTCGCCTGGGTACGACAAATCGCCGCGCGAACCCATCCTGATCGCATCGCCTGGTGTGACGGTTCGCGCGAGGAGTACGAGCGCCTGTGCGCGCAGATGGTGGCCGGCGGAACGTTGCTACGACTTGATCCGGCGAAGCGCCCCAACAGTTTCCTGGCCCGGTCCGATCCGGCCGACGTAGCGCGGGTCGAGCACCGCACCTTCATTTGCAGCGAACGACAGGACGATGCGGGCCCCACCAATAACTGGGTGGCGCCGGGCGAAATGCGCGCGACCCTGGACGCGCTATTCGACGGGTGCATGCGCGGGCGCACCCTTTACGTCGTGCCGTTTTCGATGGGCCCGCTCGGCAGTCCGATTGCCCACATCGGGGTCGAACTCACCGACAGCCCGTACGTGGTGGCCAGCATGGGCATCATGACGCGCATGGGTCGGGCGGTCGCGGAGGTGCTTGGCGCCGACGGCAACGTTTGTCCCCTGCGTGCATTCGGTCGGTGCGCCCTTGCAGGCGGGCGAGCGCGACGTGCCGTGGCCGTGCAACCCGGAGCACAAATACATCGTGCATTTCCCGGAAACGCGGGAAATATGGAGCTTCGGCTCCGGCTATGGCGGCAACGCGCTGTTGGGAAAGAAGTGTTTCGCGCTGCGCATCGCCTCGGTCATGGGTCGCGATGAGGGCTGGCTTGCCGAGCACATGCTGATCCTCGGGGTTACCTCGCCGCAGGGGGAGAAGACCTACGTTGCCGCCGCCTTTCCGAGCGCCTGTGGCAAGACGAACTTCGCCATGCTCATTCCGCCCAAGGGCCTGGAAGGCTGGAAGGTGACGACCATCGGCGACGACATCGCATGGATCAAGGCCGGGAACGATGGCCGGTTTCATGCGATCAATCCCGAGGCAGGGTATTTCGGCGTCGCGCCGGGAACGTCCTACGAGTCCAACCCCAACGCGATGGCAACGCTTAAGGCCAATGTGATTTTCACCAACGTTGCACTGACCGACGACGGTGACGTGTGGTGGGAAGGCATGACCCGCGAGCCTCCGGCGCATCTGACCGACTGGCAGGGAAAGTCATGGACCCCCGGCTGCGGGCGGAAGGCAGCCCATCCGAATGCACGCTTTACCGTCGCCACGACGCAGTGCCCTTCGCTCGACCCGGAGTGGGATAACCCGGATGGCGTGCCGATCGCCGCGTTCATCTTCGGCGCGCGACGCAGCGACACGCTGCCGCTGGTCGTCGAAGCGTTGAGTTGGGAAGACGGCGTGTACAAGGCCGCGACCATGGGGTCGGAGACGACCGCGGCAGCAACGGGCAACGTGGGGGAAGTACGGCGCGATCCGTTTGCGATGTTACCGTTCTGCGGCTATCACATCGGCGATTACTTCCGGCACTGGCTGGCCATGGGGCGCGCCGTGCCGCGGCCGCCGAAGATCTTCAACGTGAACTGGTTTCGCACCGACGCGAACGGGAAGTTCGCATGGCCGGGCTTCGGTCAGAACATGCGGGTGCTCAAGTGGATCGTCGATCGCTGTCACGAGCGAGGGCACGGCATCGAGACCGCACTGGGCGTGCAACCCGAATACGGTGACCTCGACTGGGGCGGCCTGGATTTCAGCGCCGATTGCTTCCGCCAGGTGATGTGCCTGGAACGGGAGCTTTGGCAGCGCGAACTCGCTGCGCACGACCAGCTGCTGGCGCAGCTCGGGTCCAAGCAACCCGGTGCGCTCGCCGCAATGCGACGCGACCTCGGCGCGAAGCTCGTCGTCTGAGCTCTCGGCCCTCCTGACGGTTGCCTGAAGTGGGCGTGTGTCGCTCGCAACAGGCCTTGTGCCTTCTGCTTGCTGCGGCTAGAATGATCTTGAGCAGCAATCGATTGCTGCAATCGTTTGCAGAGAGCGTGTTCGGTAATCGATTTCATTCGTGATCCCTCCTCCACCGCTCGTTACCTTGCGCGAGGTCGCGCGTGCGGCGGGTGTCTCGACCGCATCCGCGTCGCGCGCCTTGGCCCGGAAAGGCGCAGTCAGCGCCGATCTTCGGCAACGCATCCTGGCGGCGGCGGAGCGGCTTGGTTACATGCCGAACCTTGCCGCGCGCTCGTTGGCGGCGCGAAGGTCGGGCCTGATCGGGGTCCTGGTCAATACCCTGGCGGAGCCGCTGGTTGCGGAAGTGGTGGCGGCGCTCGAGCACCGGCTGGCGGAGGCGGGCTACGCGATAGCGATCGTGGCCACCCGCGGGTCGCCGGGGGACAGTCTGACGGCGCTGCGCGGGCTGCTGGGCCGTGGTGCGGAAGGGTTCGTGCTGGCTGAACCGGCGCATGCGCGCGAGCTGGCCAATGCGTTGCGTGCGCGCGGGCTGCCATGGATTGGCATGGCGGCCGAAGCGGACGGCGTCGAGTTCACCGTCGCGGACGGCCACCGCCGCGGGGCAGAGCTTGCCGGCCGCTACCTGCTTTCCCTGGGTCACCGCCATATCGGTGTGATAGCCCCTACCGCGGCGACGCTCGCCGGAGTCGCCGAAGCGCTTGCAGGCAGCGACATTTCGCTGCCTGCCGTCGGGACCCAGTTGGTACGCGACCTCGACGCGGCCCAGTCGGCGATGCGCCTGCTCCTGGACGGCGATGACCCTCCGACCGCCGTGATCTGCGGCAGCGACCTGCAGGCTCTGACGGCCGTGCGTACGTGCCTAGGTCAAGGAGTCGCCGTGCCGCGGGCGGTGTCGATCGTTGGTTTCGGTGACGCGGAGTTCGCACGCCGGGCGGTGCCGGCGCTCACGACCGTGCGCATTCCCGCGACCCGCCTCGGGTTCCGCCTGGCGGAGGGCTTGCTCGCCTGCCTCGAGCAAGAAGGGGCGCCGTTGATCTTCGACACGCCGGTCAAGTTGGTCGTTCGGGAGTCGACCGGGCCGGCGGCTCGCTAGGCCGGTTCGACCTCGCAGCCGAGCCATGTTTCACGTGGAACAAGAGCCTTGGTTTCACGTGGAACACGACCCGGCGGATGTCCGTCGCGGCTTCTGTCGATGCCCGGGTTTGCCGTATCATCGGCCCTCGATTCCGGGCGGTTTTTTCGATCGCGACCCATGCAGTTTCCCAAGCACTTTGACGTCATCGTCGTCGGTGGTGGCCACGCCGGCACCGAGGCGGCGCTCGCCGCCGCCCGTATCGGCCGGCAGACCCTGTTGCTCACCCATAGCATCGAAACGCTCGGCCAGATGTCGTGCAACCCTTCGATTGGAGGCATCGGCAAAGGCCATCTGGTGAAGGAGATCGACGCGCTCGGCGGCGCGATGGCGCTCGCCACCGATGAGGCGGGAATCCAGTTTCGGACCCTCAATTCGAGCAAAGGGCCCGCCGTCCGCGCCACGCGCGCCCAGGCCGACCGAATTCTCTACAAGCAGGCGATCCGCTCCCGGCTCGAAAACCAGCCCAATCTGACTCTGTTCCAGCAAGCCGTCGACGACCTGGCCCTCGACGGCGACCGCGTCGTCGGCGTGGTGACGCAGATTGGTGTGCGCTTCACCGCCAGCGCGGTGGTGCTGACCACCGGGACGTTCCTGTCGGGCCTGATTCATGTGGGTCTGCGCAATTACGCCGCCGGCCGCGCCGGCGATCCCCCCGCCACGACGCTCGGTGCGCGGCTGCGCGAGCTCAACCTGCCCGCGGGGAGGCTCAAGACCGGCACGCCGCCCCGCCTCGACGGCCGGACGATCGATTTTTCGCGTCTGGGCGTGCAGGCCGGGGACCGAGCCGGAGCCGGTATTTTCATTCTTGGGCGACCGCGCGATGCATCCGCGGCAGTTGCCCTGCTGGATTACGCACACCAATGAGCGCACGCACGAGATCATCCGCGGCGGCCTCGACCGTTCACCGCTGTACACCGGCGTGATCAAGAGCACAGGCCCCCGCTATTGCCCGTCGATCGAAGACAAAGTCGTACGCTTCGCCGAGCGGAAGAGCCACCAGATCTTCCTCGAGCCGGAGGGCCTCGGGACGACGGAGATCTATCCCAACGGCATCTCGACCTCGCTGCCCTTTGATATCCAGCTTGCGCTCGTGCGCTCGATGCAGGGCTGCGAGCAGGCGCATATCCTGCGTCCAGGCTACTCGATCGAGTATGACTACTTCGATCCGCGCGGCCTCAAGGCCAGCCTCGAGACCAAGGCGATCCACGGGCTGTTCTTTGCCGGCCAGATCAACGGCACCACAGGCTACGAAGAGGCCGCGGCGCAGGGCCTGCTTGCCGGCATCAACGCCGCCCGTTTCTCGGCCGGTGAGGAAAGCTGGGCGCCGCGTCGGGACGAAGCCTATCTCGGCGTGCTGGTGGACGATCTCGTCACCCGCGGGGTCAGCGAACCCTATCGCATGTTCACCAGCCGTGCCGAATATCGACTCCAGTTGCGCGAGGACAACGCCGATTTGCGCTTGACCGAGATCGGCCGCCGTCTGGGCAGTGTCGACGATGTCCGCTGGGAGGCGTTCTGCCGCCAACGCGATGCGGTCGCGCGCGAGTTGGAACGACTCAAATCGACCTGGGTGGACCCGCGCCAGCTCGAGCAGGCGGATGCCGAGCGGGTGCTGGGCCGGGCACTGGAGCGCGACGCCACGCTGGCGGAATTGCTGCGCCGTCCCGGCGTGACCTATGCGAAGCTCATGACGCTGCCGGGCGCCGGCGATGCGGTCAGCGTTGCCGCAGTGGCCGAGCAGGTCGAGATTGCGACCAAATACGCCGGCTATATCGAGCGCCAGAACGAGGAGATCGGTCGGCGTGCGGCCCAGGAGGCCGAGCGCCTGCCTGCCGCGATCGATTACCGTCGCGTGCGGGGGCTTTCGGTCGAGGTGCAGCAAAAGCTCAATGAGCATCGGCCGGAGACCGTGGGGCAGGCGGCGCGCATCTCAGGCGTGACCCCGGCCGCGATCGCGCTGCTCCTGGTGCATCTCAAACGAGGCTTCAAGGACGCGCAGGCGAGTCCGGAAAAACTCACGGCATGAGGCTCAGCCGGGTCCTTGCCGCGGGTATTGCCGCGCTGGGCCTCGACCTCGACGATGCGGCGCAGACGAAGCTGCTCGCCTATGTGGCGCTGCTCGAAAAGTGGAACCGCACGCACAACCTGACCGCGATTCGAGAGCCGGACCGGATGCTCACGCACCATGTGCTCGATGCCCTGGCGACGCTGCCCCATTTGCCGCAAGCGCCCGGGCTGCGGCTGATCGACGTGGGCAGCGGAGGCGGCTCGCCGGGTGTTCCCTTGGCCGTTGCGCGTCCGGATTGGCACGTCACCCTGCTCGACAGCAAGCGCAAGAAGGCAACCTTCCTGCGTCAGGTTGCCGCCGAATTGGATCTGCGCAATGTCGCGGTGGCGGTCGTCGCGGGTCGAAGACTATGCGCCGGAGGGGCCGTTTGATGTGGCCATCAGCCGCGCTTTTGCCGCGCTTGCTCCCTTCGTGGCGGGGGCGCGCCATCTCGTCCGCGCCGACGGTTGCCTGGTCGCCATGAAGGGGGTTTATCCGCAGGAGGAACTCGCGCACCTGCCAGCCGATGTGCGCGTCGTCGCGGGGCCGGCACTCGCCGTGCCGGGTCTCGATGGCGCGCGACATCTGGTGGTCGTCCAGGTAAACGGCGGGTCGTGATGACCAAGATCATCGCCGTTGCCAACCAGAAAGGCGGCGTGGGCAAAACGACGACGAGCGTCAACCTCGCCGCCAGCCTAGTCGCCATGAAGCGCCGCGTGTTGCTGGTGGACCTTGATCCCCAGGGCAACGCGACGATGGGCGCCGGAATTGACAAGCGTGCACTTACACACACCGTATATCAAGTTTTGCTTGGCGAAAAGAAAATTGCCGACGTTCGAACGACCTCTCCTTCGGGTGGTTTTGACCTCGTTCCCTCCAACCGCGAACTCGCCGGCGCCGAGGTCGAATTGGTCGATCTGCCGGAACGGGAGATGCGGCTCAAGGACGCTCTTGCCGAGGCGCTGTCGCAGATCCGGGCCGCGATTTCGCAGGTCGCCCAAGACTACGACTTCATCTTGCTCGATTGCCCACCCTCCCTGTCCTTGCTCACCCTCAACGGGCTGTGCGCCGCCGACAGCGTGCTCATCCCGATGCAGTGCGAGTACTACGCGCTCGAGGGCTTGTCCGATCTCGTGCAGACGATCCGCCGCGTGCGCGCGCACCTGAATCCGACGCTCGAGATCGAAGGCCTGTTGCGCACCATGTACGACCCGCGCAGCACCTTGGCGCTCAACGTGTCGGCCGATCTGCAGAAGCATTTCGGGGACAAGGTCTATCGCACCGTGATCCCGCGCAATATCCGTCTCGCCGAGGCGCCGAGCTACGGCATCCCGGCGCTGCATCTGGACAAAACCTCCAAGGGCGCGCAAGCATACCTTGCGCTCGCCGGCGAGATCCTGCGGCGAGACGAGGCAGCCGGCGCAATGGCGCCCGCGATGGGGGTGGCCAATGGCTAAGCTTAAGGGGCTCGGACGCGGGCTCGATGCGCTGTTGTCCGGATCGGAGGAGAGAGCAGATCGCGACGCGTTGCACTCCCTCGCGCTCGATCGAATCGGCGCCGGCCGCTACCAGCCGCGTACCCGCATGGACGAGGCCGCGCTGGCGGAACTGGCGGAATCGATCAAGGCGCAGGGCGTGATGCAGCCGATCCTGGTGCGCCCGATCGATGGCGGCCGCTACGAGATCGTCGCAGGGGAAAGGCGCTGGCGCGCCGCAGAGCGCGCAGGCCTCAAGGAAATCCCGGCGCTGGTGCGGGTCGTACCCGATCAGACGGCGCTCGCGCTATCGCTAATCGAGAATATCCAGCGCGAGGATTTGAACCCGCTTGAAGAAGCACAGGGTCTCAAGCGCCTGATCGACGAGTTCGGACTGACGCACGAAGCGGCCGCGCTCGCGATCGGCCGTTCGCGCAGCGCGGTCACCAACCTGCTGCGCCTTACCCAGCTCGCGGCGCCTGTGCAGGCGCTCGTCCTTGGCGACAAACTCGACATGGGACACGCGCGCGCGCTGCTCGCGCTGCCGCCCGCGCAGCAGGTGACGACCGCGGCGAGGCTCGTTGCGGAGGGGCTGTCGGTACGCGAGGCCGAGCGGCTGGTGCAAACGATACTTCATCCGGGCGCGAGCAAGACCCAACGCGGGGTGCGGCGCGCCGCGAACGGCGATCTTGCGCGATTGGAGAGCGAACTCGCCGAGGCACTGGGCGCCGCGGTCCGAATCGAGCCAACAAGAAAAGGCGCAGGCCGGGTGGTGATCCGCTATTCGAGCCTCGATCAGCTCGACGGCATCCTGGCCAAGCTGCGTTAGCCGAGCTGCTGCAGCATCGTTTCAGCGCCAGAAACCTCGTACTTTCCCGGCGCCTCGATGTTTAGCACCTTCACCACGCCGTTTTCGACCAGCGCGGAAAAACGCTGGCAGCGCACACCCATGTTGCGCGCCGTTAGATCGAACTCCAGACCCAGCGACTTGGTGTATGCCGCGCTGCCGTCACCCATCATCCGGACCTTGCCTCCCGCCTTCTGCTCCTTCGCCCAGGCGCCCATGACGAACGCGTCGTTGACCGACATGCAGAGGATGTCATCCACACCCTTGGCTTTGAGCTTGTCGTAGTTGGCAATATAACTCGGCACGTGCTTGGCCGAGCAGGTCGGAGTGAAGGCGCCGGGCAGGCCGAACAGAACAACTTTTTTCCCGCGCGTAAGGTCCTCGACCTTGAAGTCGTTCGGCCCGAGCGTGCAGCCGGCGGTTTCGATCTCGATGAACTCGCTGAGGCTGCCGGCGGGTAGCCGGTCGCCAACCTTGATGGTCATGGTTTTCTCCTCGACGCTGGGCGCTCACCCGCGCCGCGCTCCGGCGCCGCAAAGGTGAACGTAGATTGTAGCGGAAAACATGCGCGGGGCAGTAGCGCGGCCGCCGCGCAAGCAGGGCGCGACGGCCTTGTCGACATTTGCGTGAAGGCGTAACTTCCAAACTCCGTTACCGGGCGAAAAGCAATCAGGGGAAACATATGGTGCAGGCAAAGAGCCCACGGAGCCGCGGTGTAACGCTCCTTGTCGCGACCAAGAAGGGGCTGTGGCAATTGCACAGCGATGCGACGCGCAGAAGCTGGCGGATTGCTGGCCCGCAGTTCCTCGGCCACGTGGTCCATCACGCGGTCGCCGATCCGCGCGACCGCAAGACCATGCTCGCGGCGGCGCGCACGGGTCATCTGGGACCTACCATTTTCCGTTCCTCCGACCGGGGGCGCACGTGGCACGAGGCCAAGCAGCCGCCTGCGTATCGCGAGGGCAGCGGGCGCGTGGTCGACCACACGTTCTGGCTGACACCGGGACACCCGTCGATGCCAGGTGTCTGGTACGCAGGAACCTCGCCCCAGGGGCTGTTCCGCTCCGACGATGCAGGCGCCACCTGGCGCGGTGTCGAGGGGTTCAATGATCACCCGGAGCGCAAAGCCTGGTGCGGCGGCGATCAGGACGGGACGCCCGACGGACCGAAGCTGCACTCGATACTGGTCGATCCGCGCGACCCTTATCACCTCTACATCGGCATGTCGAGCGGCGGTGTGTTCGAATCGAGCGACGGTGGCGAAGATTGGCGGCCGCTCAATCGCGGCGTGCGCGCGAATTTTTTGCCCAATCCCGACCCCGAATATGGGCACGACCCGCATTGCGTGCGCATGCATCCGTTGTTGCCCGACCGCCTCTATCAGCAGAATCACTGCGGCATTTATCGCCTCGATCGCCCGGCCGAGCGCTGGCAGGAGATCGGCGCGACCATGCCCAAGAGCGTGGGTGATATTGGCTTTCCGATGGTTCTGCATCCGCGTGATCCGGACACGCTGTGGATATTTCCGATGGATGGCTCGAGCGTCTGGCCGCGTGTCTCGCCCGGCGGCAAGCCCGCCGTCTACCGTTCGGTCAACGGCGGCAAGACCTGGCAACGCCACGCGACCGGGCTGCCGTCGACGCAAGCCTGGCTTACCGTCAAGCGCCAGGCGATGGCCGCCGACACGAGCGAGCCTGTCGGCGTTTTCTTCGGCACCAGCAGCGGCGAGGTCTGGGGCAGTCGCGATGAAGGCCGCACCTGGAAATGCCTGGCAGCGCATCTACCTCATATCTACGCGCTGGAAACGGCATAGGGCGCAGGCGCGGGATCGGCGGCGATGCGTGTTCTCATTCCCGGCCCCTTGCGCTCCTATACCGCGAATGCCGCCTCGGTCGACGCCCAGGGTGGAACGCTGGGTGAACTCGCAGCCGATCTCGACCGTCGCTTCCCCGGTATGCGCTTTCGGGTCATCGACGAGCAAGGGCAGATCCGACCGCACATCAGGCTCTTCGTCAACGGCGTGCAAACGCGGAGCCTTTCCGCGCCGCTGTCGGACTCGGACGAGGTGTTGATCGTTTGCGCCCTGTCGGGAGGCTAGGGATGCGTCCACGGCGCCGTCGGCATGATCGCGCAGTGTGACCGCAACGCAGCGTTCGTTGACGCGTTGCGGCAAGAAACCTTACAATCCAAAAGTTTGCTTGACCTTCGGTGTCCCGCCCCGCGTCGATTCCTACCCTGCGTTATCCAGCCGGCCGGATTGCCCTCTGGCAGTTGCTGGCGAGTGCGGTGGTTGCGGCCGGCGGGGGATGGTGGGCGGGCTTGCACGGGGTTCTTTCTGCGTTGCTGGGGGGGGTCGTTAACGTTTCTGCCGGCGTCGTGTACGCGACGCTGGTGCGCTTCGGCCGCGCGGAGACGGCGGCCGCGACCGTCCGGGCGATGATCCGGGCCGATGCGGCCAAGATAACGGTGATTGTGCTGCAGCTCGGGCTGGTCTTTGCCAACTATCCTGACATCGTGCCCGGCGCATTCATTGCCGCTTTCGTGATCACGGTGCTCGTCGCGCAGGCAGCGATTCTGATTCGAGACTGATCAAGCACAGGAACCAGCGATGGCAGCGGAACACGAACTCGACGCGGCGACCTACATCCAGCACCACCTCACGTTCTTTGCCAAACCGCTTGCGGAGACGGGCGGTTTCTGGACCATTCATTACGACACCATTATCACCTCGGGCATCCTTGGCGTTCTGGCGCTGGGCTTTCTCTGGTTGGTCACGCGCCGGGCGACCTCGGGTGTTCCCTCGAGGACGCAGGCGTTCGTCGAGCTCACCATCGAGTTCGTGAACGATCAGGTTCGGAGCATGTTTCACCACGACTACAAGATCGTCGCGCCGATCGCGCTTACCGTCGGATTGTGGGTGCTGCTCATGAACCTGACGGACCTCCTCCCGGTCGATATGGATGGCTTGGATCTACGCCAACGTGTTCCACCTGCACGCGTGGCGCACGGTGGCGACTGCCGACGTCAACACGACGTTCGCGCTTTCGCTCTCGGTGCTCGGCCTGATGGTCTTCTACAACATCCGGATCAAGGGCCTCGGCGGTTGGCTTCACGAACTGTATGGGTCGCCGTTCGGAATGCGGCCGTGGTGGGCGGCGCCACTGCTGATCCCGTTCAATCTGCTCTTCAACCTGATCGAATATATCTCGAAGCCGCTGTCGCATTCGCTGCGGCTGTTCGGCAATATGTACGCGGGCGAAATAATGTTCCTGCTGATCGCTCTGCTGGCGTCCAGCGGATACCTGGGCACGATCGGCGGGGCAGTGGCGCAAGTCGCATGGATCGTCTTCGACGGCTTTATTGCGATACTGCAGGCGTACATATTCATGATGCTGACCGTCGCCTACATCGCAATGGCGCACGAGCATCACTAGAACCCCGCTTACCACGATCGACTCACCGTCCAATCTCCGTCAGAAAGGGAAAGCGAAATGGATAAGCTGCAACTGGTCGCCCAGATTCAGGCCTACACCGGTATCGGCATCGGACTCATGATCGGCCTCGGCGCACTCGGTGCCTGCGTCGGCATCGGCATCATGTGCTCACGCTTTCTCGAAGGCGCGGCGCGCCAGCCGGAAATGATCCCAGCCCTGCAAGCCAAGGTATTCCTGCTGCTCGGATTGATTGACGCATCGTTCATCATCGGGCTGGGCATCGCGATGCTGTTCGCGTACGCCAACCCGCTGATCCCAGCCGGTCTCAAATAGCCAGCATTGTGGTTCTCGCTCGCAAGGGACGCTCATGAACATCAACTTGACGCTGGCGATGCAGGCAGTCATCTTCGCCATCTTCATCTGGTTTTGCGCGACGTATATCTGGCCGGTGCTGATGCGCGCGATCGAGACCCGGCAAAAACAGATCGCCGATGGGCTAGCGGCTGGCGAGGAAGGACGGCAGAGCCTGGCGCGCACCGAAAAGCGAATCGCCGAAATGATGACCGAGGCGAAGACCCGTGCCTCCGAAATAGTGGCCCAGGGTGAGAAGCTAAAAAGCGATACGGTCGAGCATGCACACGCCGAAGCGCAGACTGAGGCCGACCGCATCGTCGCGGCGGGGAAGGCCGAGCTCGAGCAGGAGGTCGAGCGCGCTAAGGACGCGCTGCGCGGACAGGTCGCGGAACTCGCCGTTGCCGGAGCCGCGAAGATCCTGAAGCGCGAGGTGGACGCCAGAACGCATGCCGAGCTTCTGGCCGCAGCTGCAGAAACAGCTCTAGGACTCGCGCATGGCCGAGCAGATCACCGTCGCCCGCCCCTATGCCGAAGCCGTGTTCGATTTGGCGCGGGAGCACAACGCCCTGCCAGTTTGGGCGGAGATGCTCAGGGTTGCGAGCGGCATTTCCCGCGACGAACGCGTGCGGGCTGCGCTCGATAACCCGCGGCTCGCGGTCGCGGCGAAGGAGTCGCTCTTCCTCGCGATCTGTGGCGACAAGCTCAACGTCGACGGCAGAAGTTTTATCCGCGTGCTGCTCGAAGCCGACCGTCTCGGCATGTTGCCGGAAATCAAACAGCTGTTCGACGCGCTCAAAGATGCGGCGGACGGACTGGCGCGGGCGCAGATCGTCAGCGCCTTCCCGATCGACGATGCGCAGCTCGCCGGACTCAAGTCGGCACTGGAGCGGCACTTCGGCAAGAAGATCGAGGCCACCGTGAGCATCGACCCAGAGCTCATCGGCGGCGCGAAAGTCGTCGTCGGCGACAAGGTGATCGACGCCTCGATGCAAGGCGAGCTCCGGGCGATGGCCAACCAATTGCGAACCTAACTCGATTCATTGACGCGGGCTCCGGGCTGCAGTCATCCGGAGTACGCGCGAGGAAAAATCATGCAGCTGAATCCATCGGAAATCAGCGAACTCATCAAGACCAAGATCCAGAATCTGGACACTTGGCGCGGAAGTCCGGACGCAGGGCACGGTTGTATCGGTCTCCGACGGCATCGCCCGCATTCACGGGCTGTCCGACGCGATGCAGGGCGAGATGATCGAGTTTCCCAACAACACGTTCGGCCTCGCGCTCAATCTCGAACGCGACTCGGTGGGCACGGTCATTCTCGGTGAGTACGAGCACATCAGCGAAGGCGATACGGTCAAGTGCACCGGGCGCATCCTGGAGGTGCCCGTCGGTCCCGAGCTCATCGGGCGCGTGGTCAACGCCTTGGGCCAGCCGATTGACGGCAAGGGCCCGATCAATGCCAAGGCCACCGACGTTATCGAAAAGGTCGCGCCGGGGGTGATCTGGCGCCAGAGCGTGTCGCAACCGGTGCAGACTGGGCTCAAGTCGATCGATGCCATGGTGCCAATCGGTCGCGGCCAGCGCGAGCTGATCATCGGTGATCGCCAGACCGGCAAGACCGCGGTCGCGATCGATACGATCATCAATCAGAAAGGCAAGGAGCTTACCTGCATCTACGTCGCGATCGGGCAGAAGGCCTCGTCGGTCATGAACGTGGTGAAGAAGCTGGAGGAAACCGGTGCGATGGCGTACACGATCGTCGTGGCCGCAACCGCTTCCGAATCGGCGGCGATGCAGTACATCGCACCGTACTCCGGCTGCACCATGGGCGAGTACTTCCGCGATCGCGGCCAAGATGCGCTCATCATCTACGACGACCTGACCAAGCAGGCGTGGGCCTATCGCCAGATTTCGCTGCTGCTGCGCCGTCCGCCCGGCCGCGAAGCTTACCCCGGCGACGTGTTCTACCTGCACTCGCGGCTGCTCGAACGGGCGGCGCGGGTGAACGCGGAATACGTGGAGAAGTTCACCCAGGGCGCGGTCAAGGGCAAGACCGGCTCGCTCACCGCGCTGCCGATCATCGAGACGCAGGCTGGCGACGTGACGGCGTTCGTGCCAACCAACGTCATCTCCATTACCGACGGCCAGATCTTTCTCGAAACCGATCTCTTCAACGCCGGCATCCGCCCTGCGATTAACGCCGGCATCTCGGTGTCCCGCGTAGGCGGGGCGGCGCAGACCAAGGTCATCAAGAAGCTCGGCGGCGGCGTGCGCCTGTCGCTGGCCCAGTATCGCGAGCTCGCCGCGTTCGCGCAATTCGCGTCCGACCTGGACGAAGCGACGCGCAAACAGCTCGACCGCGGGCGCGTGGTGACGGAGCTCATGAAGCAGCCGCAATATGCTCCGCTCTCGGTAGCCGATCAGGCGGTAACGCTGTTTGCCGTAAACCGGGGTTACTACGACGACGTGCCGGTGGAAAAGGCGCTTGCTTTCGAGAGCGCATTACGCGCGTTCTTAAAGAGCAAGTACGCTGCGCTGATGGACAAGCTCGAGTCGACAAAGGACCTCGATGGCGAGGGCGAGAAGGCGCTCGCCGCTGCTATCGCGGACTTCAAGCAGAACGGAACGTGGTAGGAACGGGGCGATGGCCAGCTCAAAAGAAATCCGCGGCAAGATCAAGAGCGTGCAGAGCACGCGCAAGATCACCAAAGCGATGGAGATGGTCGCCGCCTCGAAGATGAAAAAGGCGCAGGACCGGATGCGCGCGTCACGGCCGTACGTTGGCCGCATGCTGGCGCTGGCGCGCCACC
The DNA here is from genome assembly GCA_963711235.1 of uncultured beta proteobacterium. Taxonomy (GTDB): domain Bacteria; phylum Pseudomonadota; class Gammaproteobacteria; order Burkholderiales; family Casimicrobiaceae; genus PALSA-1003. The sequence continues at coordinate 446,887 of CAVQDI010000006.1, forward strand.
TCGCGCTGGCCAACCCGGAGTACCGCCATCCGTTCCTGCTGAAGCGCCCGGGCATCAGAAACGTCGGGCTGATCGTCGTAACTTCCGACAAGGGGCTCTGCGGGGGGCTCAATACCAACGCAATGCGCCTGGCCTTGGCGAAGTGCAAGGGGTGGCAGGCACAAGGTATCGGCGTCAAGGTGACCCCGATCGGCAGCAAGGGACTCGGGTTCATGCAGCGCCTGCAGGCGGAGATCGTTTCGTACGTGACTAACCTTGGCGATCGTCCGTCGCTCGACAAGGTGATCGGTCCGGTCAAAATCCAGCTCGATCTTTACCTCGATGGCAAGATCGACGAGCTGCACCTGGTTTCGACTCGTTTCGAGAACACCATGAAGCAGACCCCGATCGAGGCGCAGATTCTGCCCGATCGCCGATCTCGGCGACGAAGCCGAGAAGCGCGCCTATCCTTGGGATTACATCTACGAGCCGGATGCGAAGAGCGTGCTCGACGAGTTGCTTCGTCGTTACATGGAATCGGTCGTCTACCAGGCCATCAACGAAAACATGGCGTCCGAACAGAGCGCGCGCATGGTCGCCATGAAGGCGGCCTCCGACAACGCGCAAACGATCATCGATGAGTTGCAGTTGGTCTACAACAAGACACGCCAGGCCGGGATCACCAAGGAACTATCCGAGATCGTCGCCGGCGCCGCCGCGGTTTGACAGGGTTGCACCGGCGCGGCCATACGGCAGCGTGGTTTAAGAACAGGGAAATGTCATGAACGAAGGAACGGTTGTCCAGTGCATCGGCGCGGTGATCGACGTGGAATTCCCGCGCGAGCATCTGCCCAGGATCTACGACGCGCTCACGCTCGAAGGGACGGCGCTGACGCTGGAGGTGCAGCAGCAGCTCGGTGACGGCGTTGTGCGCACGATTTGCCTCGGGTCGGCGGATGGCTTGAGACGCGGTATGAAAGTCAAGAACACGGGCGCCGGCATTTCAGTGCCGGTCGGGCCGGCGACGCTGGGCCGAATCATGGACGTCCTCGGCCGACCCATCGACGAACGTGGGCCGGTGGCGGCCGAGGTCACGATGCCGATTCATCGCGACGCCCCGACCTTCGAGGAGCTCTCTCCCTCAACCGAGCTTCTGGAGACGGGCATCAAGGTCATCGACCTCGTGTGCCCGTTCGCCAAGGGCGGCAAGGTCGGGCTGTTCGGCGGTGCAGGCGTGGGCAAGACGGTGAACATGCTTGAGCTCATCAACAATATCGCCACCCAGCACTCCGGGCTGTCGGTATTCGCCGGCGTGGGCGAACGCACCCGGGAAGGCAACGACTTCTATCACGAAATGAAGGAGGCCGGGGTGATCAAGCTCGACAACCTGCCGGAGTCGAAGGTGGCGATGGTTTATGGACAGATGAACGAGCCACCCGGCAACCGGCTGCGCGTGGCGTTGACCGGGCTCACCATGGCCGAATTCTTCCGCGATGAGGGCCGCGACGTGCTGCTGTTCATCGACAATATCTACCGTTACACCCTTGCCGGCACGGAGGTATCCGCGCTGCTCGGCCGCATGCCGTCCGCTGTGGGTTATCAGCCGACGCTGGCTGCCGAGATGGGCCAGCTGCAGGAACGCATCACGTCGACCAAGACCGGCTCGATCACATCCATTCAGGCGGTATACGTGCCCGCCGACGACTTGACCGACCCGTCACCGGCAACGACTTTCGGCCATCTTGACTCGACGGTGGTGCTGTCGCGGGATATCGCCTCGCTGGGTATCTATCCGGCGGTCGATCCGCTGGATTCGACCTCGCGCCAGCTCGACCCGCATGTTGTCGGTGAGGAGCATTACACGGTCGCGCGCCGGGTGCAGCAGACGCTGCAACGGTACAAGGAGTTGCGCGACATCATTGCGATTCTCGGCATGGACGAGCTCTCGCCCGAGGACAAGCTCATCGTTGCCCGGGCGCGCAAGATCCAGCGCTTTCTGTCGCAGCCTTTCCATGTGGCGGAAACATTCACCGGCACACCGGGGAAGTATGTCTCGCTCAAGGATACGATCCATGGTTTCAAGGCGATCGTCGACGGCGAATACGATCACCTACCGGAGCAGGCGTTCTACATGATCGGCCCGATCGAAGAGGCGACGGAGAAAGCGAAGACGGTGCAGTAACGGGGAACGATTCCATGGCCAACACCATTCACGTCGATGTCGTCAGTCTCATCGAGTCGATCTACTCCGGCGAGGCGGAGTTCGTCGTGCTGCCGGGGGTCATGGGCGAGCTGGGCGTCTATCCCAAGCACGCCCCGCTGATCACGCAGATCAAGCCCGGCGAGGTGCGCATCAAGGTCCCCGGGCAGGCCGAGGAGCAGATCGTCTTTGTCCAGGGTGGCTTTCTCGAGGTGCAGCCCGACGTGGTTACCGTGCTTGCCGACACCGCGATCCGGGCGGCTGATCTCGACGAGGCGAAGGCGATCGAAGCCAAGCGCCGAGCCGAGGAAGCCATGCAGAACAAGATGTCCAAGGAAGAGGTTGCGAGAACTGAAGCCGAGCTTGCGGGTGCGGTGGCTCAACTCGCCGCCATCCGCCGCCTGCGGCGCAATCGGCCGCTTGCCCCGGACGGACAGTCAAGAGGCTAGAGTCCCCGCCCTGCCAGCTGTTGCTCCGCGAGCGTGACCCAGTAGCTCGCGCCGATCGGCAGCACGGCGTCGTTAAAGTCATACTGGGGGCTATGGATGTTCGGCGTGTTGGCGTCGCGCCCCGCGCCGAGCCATACGTAACAGCCCGGCTTCGCCTGCAGCATGAAGGCGAAATCTTCGCTGCCCATCTCCGGCGTCGGGTCGGTATCGACATGCTGCTTGCCGACCACCGCGCTCGCCGCGGCGATCGCGTATTGCGTCTCGGCTTCGCTGTTGACGAGCGCCGGGTAGCGACGCTCGTAGCGAACCGTCGCGCTCATGTCGAACGTCGCCGCGACGCCGGCGACAATGCCTCGAATCCGTCGTTCGATTAGGTCTTGGACATCGGGTTTGAAGGTACGCACCGTGCCCCGCAGAACGACCTCCTGGGGAATGACGTTCCAGGTGTCGCCGCCATGCACCTGGGTAACGCTCACAACACCCGCGTCCTGGGGATGAAGGTTCCGCGCGACGATCGTCTGCAGCGCATTGATTGCCTGGGCGGCAAAAAGCATGGGATCCTTGCCCGCGTAGGCCATCGCCGCATGCGCCCCCTTGCCGGTGACGAGGATTTCGAAGATGTCGTAGGCTCCCATCAAGGGACCCGCGCGCATGGCGAAGGTGCCCGCCGGCATGGCGGGCCAGTTGTGCATCCCGTATACCGCGCGCATCGGGAAGCGTTCGAATAGTCCTTCCTCGACCATAACCCGGCCGCCGCCTTCATTCTCCTCGGCGGGCTGAAAGATGAAGTACACGGTGCCGGTGAGCGCTTTGCGGCGGGCCATGGCCTTGGCGGCGCCAAGCAGCATCGTCGTGTGGCCATCATGACCGCAGGCGTGCATCCGGCCGGCGTGGCGCGAGGCATACGGCACGCCGGAATTCTCTTGGATGTGCAGGGCGTCGAGATCGGCGCGCAGCCCGATTGCGTCGGGCGCCAGGCGAGCCCCGTTGCCGCCGCGGAGTACCCCGACGACACCGGTTTTTGCCAGGCCGGTATGAACTTCTAGGCCGAAGGATCTGAGCTTGTCGGCGACAAAGGCGGCGGTCGCCGACTCCTCGAACGCGGTCTCGGGATGGGCATGAATGTGGTGCCTCCATTCACTCATCTCGGGAGCGAGCGCGGCAATCTCGGGCAGGATGTTCATGCGTGAGCTCGATGCCAGGCCAGGGTTGTGCTGAAGACGTGATGTTAGCGCAGAACGCTCGCGCGGGCTGCGGTAGAATCGGCGCTGCGCGTCAGCCCTCCCGAATGCCCACCCCAGCAGCCTCGCCTTACGACCTCGCCATCGTCGGCGGAGGGATCAACGGTGTCGGCGTTGCACGCGATGCCGCGGGACGCGGGCTCAAGACGCTGCTCGTCGAGCGAGACGACCTCGGTTCGCACACGTCGTCGGCGAGCACCAAGCTGATCCACGGCGGCCTGCGTTATCTTGAGTATTACGAGTTCCGGCTCGTCGCGGAAGCACTCGCCGAGCGCGAGGTCCTGCTGCGCGCGGCACCGCATATCATAGGCCCGCTGCAATTCGTCCTGCCGCACGAGCCGCACCTGCGACCCGCATGGATGATCCGCATCGGACTTTTCTTCTACGATCATCTCGGCGGGCGCAAGACCCTGCGCTCGTCGTTCAGCGTGCGCCTGCACCGGAGCAAGTGGGGCGCTGGCCTCAAGAGCCACTTCGACCGGGGCTTTGTCTACTCGGATGCCAGGGTGGACGATGCACGGCTCGTGGTCCTCAATGCAATGGCAGCAAAAGAGTTGGGCGCCGACATACGCACACGCACGAGGCTTGTCGGTGCGCGCCGGGAGAAGGGGCTCTGGCGCCTTACGCTTGCCGACCCGCGCGGAGCGACGAGCGAAGAGAGGGCGCGAGGACTCGTCAACGCAGCCGGACCGTGGGTCAAACGCGTACTGGACGATGTGGGCACCGTGCCGATAAAGGCTGAAGTGCGCCACGTCAAGGGCAGCCACATTGTCGTGCCGCGCGTGCACGCCGAGGACCACGCCTACATATTGCAAAACTCCGACCATCGGATCGTCTTTATCATTCCCTACGAGAGTGCCTTCTCGCTCATCGGTACGACGGATATCCCGGTCGACGATTTCGAGGCACCGGCGATCGCGGACGACGAAATGGAATACCTGTGCGGCATCGCCAACACCTACCTCGCACGGCCGATCGCCGCCACCGACGTCGTGTGGACATACAGCGGCGTGCGGCCGCTGTATGACGACGGTTCGGCCAATCCTTCGGCAGTGACGCGCGATTTCGTCCTGAAGCTCGATGCCGACGCAGAAGGGCGCGCGCCGTTGCTGTCGATCTTCGGGGGCAAAATCACGACCTACCGCCGGCTGGCCGAGTCGGCCCTGGCGGAACTCGTCCCCTTCTTTCCGCACATGAAGGGATCATGGACACGCGCGAAGCCACTTCCGGGAGGGGACATGCCGCGGGGCCGCCTGAGCGCCTACGCGCGCGATCTCGCCGCGCGCTATCCCGCGCTGTCGACCGAGCTGCGCACGGCGCTGCTGCACCGCCACGGCACGCGCACGCCACGCGTACTGGGACAGGCCAGAACGGAACAGGATCTGGGCACCCATTTCGGTCATACGCTCTACGCCGCGGAAGTCGATTATTTGGTCGCACATGAATGGGCGCGCGACGCCGAGGACGTCTTGTGGCGACGGACCAAGTGCGGACTGCATCTGACGCCGGCGCAGCGCAGCGCACTTGCGGCGTACCTGCATGAGCAGTACGGGCAGGAAGGATCCTCTCCATGCAGCCGTTAGCGGCGCTGCCCGACACGGCGCGGATGGCGATCCGCGGCGTGTTGACCGACATCGACGACACGGTCTCGACCGGCGGCCGGGTCACGGCCACGGCGTATGCGGCGATGGAACGCCTGCGCCAGGCGGGCCTACTGGTCATCCCGGTGACCGGCAGGCCTGCCGGATGGTGCGACCACATTGCGCGCATGTGGCCGGTGGACGCGGTCGTCGGCGAGAACGGCGCGTTGTACATGTTTCACGACGAGCGATCGAGGCTGTTCGAGAAGCGCTACGCCAACAGCGGTCCCGACCGGCGGGCTGCTCGCGAGCGAATCGCCGCCATTGCGGCAAGAGTCCTGCTCGCGGTGCCGGGATGCGCGCTGGCATCCGACCAGCCGTATCGGGACACCGACCTCGCGATCGACTACTGTGAGGACGTCGCGCCGCTTCCGCTAGCGACCGTCGATCGCATCGTCGCACTGTTGCGCGCCGAGGGCATGAATTCCAAAGTGTCATCGATCCACGTCAACGGCTGGTTTGGAGCCCACGACAAGCTCACCATGACGCGGACGTTGCTGCAGGAGGTGTTCGCCATCGATCTCGACGCCGAACGCCCTCGCTTCGCTTTTGTCGGCGATTCGCCCAACGACGCACCGATGTTTGAGTTCTTCCCGATTTCGATCGGGGTCGCCAACGTGCGACGGTTCGCCGGCCGCCTGGCGGTGCCGCCGAAGTACGTCACCGAGCGGGAGTTCGGCGCCGGATTCGCGGAAGTCGCGGATTATCTATTGGCTGGGCGTTGAGAGGCGGCCAGATCAACGCGCCGCTGCGAGCTTGACGAGATCGATTTGCTTCAGCGTCGAGGTCAGCGCGGCAGGGTCGACGCCGTCGCCGCGGACGGTTACCGCAAACCGATCGGCGACGATGATGCTCATCTCGCCGCTGCGCGCCCGGCGGTCATAGCGCTCGTGCAGGAGTTGGCCGTCAACCTTGGTCGTGCGCTCGTAGCCGGTGTCGGTTTCCTTCTCTAGGTTCGGGTCGAACTTTGCCGCCAGCCCTGCGATGCCGGACAGCGAGGCCAGGTCCACAATCTCGATGCTGATGCTGGCGTTGGCGCCATCGCTGTAGCGCGCCGTCGCGCTCGACGCTTTGAGCCCCATTGCTTCACCGCTCTGGCCCGACGCTTCCTTGCGCTGCATGCCCGGCAACGATTCCGGCAACATGTCCTTGAGCTTGTGGAAGTCGACCGGCTGTACGTCCTTGCCACCAGCCACGATCTGACCCACGGCGCCGAGCGCGGCGTTCGAATCGACCTGTCCGCGGCTCCCGGGCGATGGGTTCGTCGCGCTCCCGGCCTTGGCCATCTTTTCGGCGGTTTGCGCCTGTTCGCCCATTTTTTCCAGGGCCTTGAGCGCGTCGTTGACGCGCGCCTTGTCGGCGTCGGACTTGGCGCCAAAGATACTCGACAACGCATTGGCCGCGACATCGCTGTCGCGCGCGCGCGCGCTCGAATGGTTCATTACGCCGAGCGCGCCAATACCCGCCAGGCCAAGGCCAGTGATGGTGCAGGTTGTGAGTACACCGATTACAACCCACATGACGACCGCGCAGATAACCGTCACGATCGTGTAACCGATCGACTTATCCCGGGGACAGCGCATGAGCACCGGGAGGCCCAGATAAAGCAGGTACAGGCCATAGAACGCGGCGATGATGCCCAGAATGCCAAGCATTGGAATGATGTTCAGCACCGCGGCGACCCAGCCCGGCGTGAAACTGTAGGCGGTGACCTTGAGCGCGGCCAGAGAGTCTCGCTGCCCGCCGAAACTCGGGGCGAGCAGGTCGACGATGAGAGCAATCAAGAACACGCCAACGAACGTCAGCACGAAGGAGACGACTGCATGCACGAGGCTGAGCGCGATTCCGAGTCGGCCCACATACGGAAGACCCACGACGCTGTGGCCGATCAACGTGGCGACGACCCCGATTGCGACCAGCGGCGCGACGTAACCAAGGTAGATTGCACCCGCAGACGTCGACTCGGCAGCGACGACCGGCCACTCGGTCGAAGGCGAGAACAGGATATTCTTGACGCGCGCGATCAGGCCTTGTGCCGCTGCTGCCGCGGCGAAGTCGCCGCCCGGGCCCGACGCCGCATTCCCTGGGGCGGCGGCAGGACCGGGCTGCGCCGGCTCGGGTCGGGGCGCGGCCGCAGCCGCAGACATCGGATCGGTGGGCGCTGTCGCCGGCCGCGCCGGGTCGGCGACCGACGCGCCGCAAAAATTACAGAATTTGGCCCCGTCCCGGACCTGCTTGCCGCATTGCGCACAGAACATGTCGCTGCTCCCCTCGACCCTGGCGCCCGCGGCCTAGCGCAAACGCAAAATTCTGCGCTAGGACCGCTACGTATTCAACCGCACGGCGTGTCGCGACGGGGCAGGGAATCTCGAGCGCAAATCGGGACACACAAAGACGTACCACGGCAATCCGCTGCCGGCGCCGGCAGCCATGTCGAACCACCCCGGCGCAACGGGGCCGTTTGCTAAGTGAGTGGCCACTAGCGGCAACTCCCCGCGAAAGCCTAGCGGGCAACTTTAGGAAGGCTGTGGGCCTTGGCGCGGGGCGGATGGCGGACGGTGTGTCACGACGCCGAAATTGCGGGCCGGTACGATATTTGCATGCGAGACCTAAGCTATCATCGCAAGTTCTTTCGCCAACCGCCTAATGCGTTGCGAAAGTTCGCGCGGTGCAGCTGTCTTAAGGGCGGGGAGGAGGAATCGCGATGCTTCGATTCGGCTTCAATATCCGAACGCGCAGCGGCCAGCGCGTCGACAATATCTGCATCATGGCCGCGAACCAAGCCGAAGCAGAGCGTCGCCTGCGCCAGATGTACCATCATTGCGAAATCGTCCACTGCCAAAGCGAAGCGGTCAGCCGACGCAGCGACCCGCTCGATCTTGAAGGCGTTATCGGCATCATCAGCGGCGAGCCGTCCTTGATCCCCTCGGTTGCGCGCTCGATGCTACGCAATAAATCCGGCACGCACTAGCTCGTCGACCAATTCCCCGTAGTCGCGCGCGCCGCGGCTTTGGGGTGCGTGGCGGAATATATCGAGGTGCCGCGCCGGGCTCTCGGCGAGGTTCACGTTTTCCGCAATCCGTGTCGTGCAGATCTCCTCGGGACGAAATGCGCCCGCCATCAAATCCGCAACTTCGGAGCTCATCTTGCGGCGTGCGTCGAACCGCGTGAGCACATAACGCCGCGGCAGCCGGCGCTTGAACACCGGTTCGAGCGCGTGCAGTGCGCGCTCGACCTGCTGCGCTCCCTGCAATGCCAGGTAATCAGCGGATACGGGAACGAGCAGCAGATCGCAGGCGAAGATCGCGTTCAGCGACAGGACTCCGAGCAACGGGCAGCAGTCGATCGCCACCGGGCCAGAAGCCTGCTCGGTCTGTCGCAGCGCCACACGCAGGCGCGTGACGACGTTGACACCCTTGCCGAGCAGCATGTCAAGCTTGGTGAGCTCGAGATGCGCGGGGCAGAGGATGACACCGCTGGCGGTGATCTGCGCCAGGTCGGCCAACGGCCGTTGGCGAACGAAGAATGCATAAACCGAATCGTCGGCAAGGTGCGGATGGGTGTTGAAGACGCTGGAAAGATGCGCCTGCGGGTCGAGATCGATACCAAGCGGCCGCTGGCCTCGTTGCGCGATGCCGGCGAGCAAGTTCAGGGTCGTCGTTGTCTTGCCGACGCCACCCTTCTGGTTGAATACCGCGATGACCGACATGACGACCCGCTAATCTAAAGATCCCACCCGCGTACCCGCGAGACACACACCTCGATGAAAGACGGCGACGAATATCACGTGCAGGATGACCGCAACGCCGTCCAACCGCAACCGGGGGCGCAGCACCAAGCGCCATGCTGACACCGGCCACGCCCGCCTGGCTTGGGAAGGCCAGTTCGCGTGCCTTGGCAGGCGCAAACCAGGCTCGGCGTTGCCGGGGCCTGCTGGCCGGAGAGAACGATGTTGCAATCCTTGTTTGGCGTGAACTTGAGGCCGCGCGCGGTGGCTATTGCGGGCGGCATTTTCGCACAGATTGGTGGGGCCCTGTCGCTGCGGGGAGACGGTGCCCCGCCGGGGCGAAATCCTTTCGACAAAAATGCGATAATTCCGGCCTCATGCAACCGTTGCAAATCGCAATTCTCGCCGCTGGGAAGGGTAAGCGGATGCACTCCGCGCGGCCCAAGGTGTTGCATCTGCTGGGCGGGAAGCCGCTGCTCGCGCACGTACTCACGACCGCGCAGAGCTTGAACCCGCGCGCTATTTGCATTGTCGAGGGATCCGAGGACGCGGTGCGCGCGCGTTTCGCTAACGCCGATGTCGTCTGGGCTCGGCAGGATCCGCCGCGCGGGACCGGCGATGCGTTGCGCTGCGCGCTGGCTGCATTGCCCCGCGACGGAGTCACGCTGGTGCTGTTCGGCGCCGATCCTCTCGCGCGCGCAGCGACGTTGCGCGAGGTCGTCGCGCACGCCCAGCGCGGGGCTTTGTCCTTGCTGACGGTCGATCTCGACGACGCCGAGGGGTACGGTCGCGTCGTTCGTCTCGCGGACGGCCGCGTCGCAGCGATAGTCGAACACTTGGACGCGACCCCCGAACAGCAGAAAATTCGCGAGGTCAACACGGGTGTAATGGCGGCGCCGACGGCCGCGTTCGCCCGCTGGCTGGCAGCCATCGACGTCCGTAACGCCAGCGGCGAATTTTATCTGACGGACGTCATCGCACTGGCGGTGCGCGATGGCGTGAACGTGGCGACGACGAGCGCAGCGAGTATCACCGAAGCGTTGGGCGTCAACAGTCAGCGCGACCTCGCCGAGCTGGAACGCCGCTATCAGCGTGCGCAAGCTGATGCGCTGCTCGACGCCGGCGTGGCCCTGGCCGACCCGACACGTATCGACGTTCGCGGTACACTGGCTTGTGGGCGCGACGTGACCATCGACGTCGGTTGCATTTTCGAAGGGCATGTGACGCTTGGCGAGAACGTCGCCATTGGCGCACACTGCGTACTCAGGAATGTCAGCGTGGCCGCAGGCACCGTTATCGCACCGTTTTCGCACCTCGAGGACGCGCAGATTGGTGCGCAATGTCGCATCGGGCCCTATGCGCGCATCCGGCCAGGCACGGTGCTCGCTGACGAGGTCCACATCGGTAACTTTGTCGAGGTCAAGGCAAGTGTCCTCGGCGAGGGTAGCAAGGCCAATCATCTGACCTATGTCGGCGACGCAACGGTTGGCCGCGACGTCAACGTGGGTGCGGGCACGATCACCTGCAACTACGATGGCGCGAGCAAGCACCGCACCGTAATCGAGGACGACGTGCACATCGGTTCTGGTACGCTGCTTGTGGCGCCGGTCACCGTTGGGCGCGGCGCGACCATCGGCGCCGGCACCACGGTGTGGAAGAATGCGCCGCCGGAAGCGCTAACGGTGAACACAAAGACACAAGTCGCCCGGAGCGACTGGAAACGACCGAAGAAAGGCTAGCGATGTGCGGCATCGTCGGAGCGGTCGCGCGCGTGAACGTGGTACCCATCCTGATCGAGGGCATACGCCGGCTCGAGTATCGTGGCTATGACTCGTCGGGGCTCGCCGTCATCAACGGCAGCCTGCAACGACTGGTCAGCACGGCCCGCGTCGCCGACTTGGCGGCGCAGGCCGACGCGACGCATATCAGCGGCACGACCGGAATATCGCACACGCGCTGGGCGACGCATGGCGCGCCGACAGCGACCAACGCGCATCCGCACGTCAGTCACGACGAGATCGCCGTGGTGCATAACGGCATCATCGAGAATTTCGAATCTTTACGCGAACGCTTGGAGAAGCAGGGGTACCACTTCGTCACCCAGACCGATACCGAGGTCATCGCCCATCTGATCCACGCCAACTATCATGGGGATCTGCTCGAGGCGATGCGGAAAACGGTGGCGGAGTTTCGCGGCGCCTATGCGATTGCCGCCATCAGCACGCGCGAGCCCGACAGACTTGTTGGCGCGCGCGCGGGTAGTCCGCTGCTGGTCGGTATTGCCGACCACGACCACTATCTCGCGTCGGACGCGAGCGCGCTGAGCTCCGTGACCCAGCGCGTCGTGTACATGGAGGAAGGCGATCTCGCCGATGTCACCCGCGAGGCCTATACCGTTTATGACGCCAGCGGCGCGGCCGTATCGCGACCCGTTGTGAGCGTGGAAACCTCCGACTGCGCCGTCGAGCTCGGCCCCTATCTCCATTTCATGCAGAAAGAGATCTTCGAGCAGCCGCGTGCCATCGCCGATACGCTGGAGAGCGTTGGCGGCATCGGGCCGGAGCTGTTCGGCGCGAATGCCGCCGACGTACTCGGCGGTGTCGACGCGGTCCACATCCTCGCCTGTGGCACGAGCTATCACTCGGGTCTGGTGGCCCGGTTGTGGCTGGAGGCTGTCGCAGGTGTCCCCGCGCAGGCAGAAATATCAAGCGAGTATCGCTATCGCGACAGCGTGCCAGACCCCGATGCACTGGTCGTCGTCGTTTCCCAATCGGGCGAGACTGCAGACACGCTGTCGGCGCTCAAACATGCCAAGGCGCTGGGCCACAGCCACACGCTCGCCATCTGCAACGTGGCGACGAGTTCGATGGTGCGGCATACTGCGCTCACGTTCCTGACCCGCGCGGGCACCGAAGTCAGTGTCGCCTCGAGCAAGGCGTTCACGACGCAGCTCACCGCGCTGTTCCTGTTGACGCTAACGCTGGCGAAGCTGCGCGGCAGACTATCGACACAGGACGAAGCACGCTGGCTGAGCGGTCTGCGCCATCTTCCGGCGGCGATCCAGGCCGTGCTGGCGCTCGAGCCGACGATCGTAGCCTGGGCCCAGCAATTTGCCCGCAAGCAAAACGCGCTGTTTCTCGGCCGCGGCCTGCACTATCCGATTGCGCTCGAAGGAGCCCTCAAGCTCAAGGAGATTTCCTACATTCATGGCGAGGCTTACCCCGCCGGCGAGCTCAAGCACGGCCCATTGGCGCTGGTCGACGCCAGCATGCCGGTGGTCGCGATCGCACCCAACGACGCACTGCTCGAAAAGCTGAAGTCCAATTTGCAGGAAGTGCGGGCGCGCGGCGGCGAGCTCTATGTCGTCGCCGACGCCGACAGCCATATACAATCCGGCCACGGGGTGCACGTCCTGCGTCTGCCGGAGCACGCGGGACTGCTTTCTCCAATCGTGCACACGATTCCGCTGCAACTGCTGGCTTATCACACCGCCGTTCTTCGGGGAACCGACGTCGACAAACCGCGCAATCTCGCGAAATCCGTAACGGTCGAGTAGGGCGTAGCGATGGCGCTGAAAAGAACGCCACGATTCAGACCGCGTGCAGGGCCGGCTGGCCTAAGGGGTCGCGACAAGGGTAAGGCCGTGCTTGCGCCAGGATCTCCTGTGCCCCGCTCGGCATGAGCGCAAGCCCTAGCCAGGCGCAGTGCCTGGGCTGCGGCTTCCCCCAGCGTACTCGCCGGGCTTGGCGCGCGGCCGCGGTACTTGCAGGCATCGCCAGCCGGCTGCCCGGGTATCGGCGCGACGCGGCGGGTACGGTCGTCGGCATCGACGTACTCGATTAGCGCGGCAGGCGCCGGAGCGGAATTGCGGTACGATGGCGCTCCCGCCCGCCTCCATGCCGGACATGGAATTCGCGTTCATCCTCGACCCGCTGCATTCGCTCAAGGCCTACAAGGACACCAGCGTCGCGATGATGCGCGCCATGCACGCGCGCGGTCATTCCCTGTTCGCCTTGGAGCAGGGCGATCTGTTCTGGGACGGAACGCAGACGCTGGGCTCGGTGCGCCCGCTGCAGGTTGCCGCCGACGACCATGAATGGTTTCGACTCGGTGCCACCGCGGTGCGGCCGCTGAAATCTTTTGCGGCGGTCGTCATGCGCAAGGATCCGCCGTTCGACATGGAATATGTGTATTCGACCTATCTGCTGGAGATCGCCGAGACGCAGGGCGCGCGCGTCTTCAATCGTCCCCGCGCGCTGCGCGATTACAACGAAAAGCTGGCAATCGCGCGATTTGCGGAATTCATCGTTCCGACGCTGGTTACCCGCGACGCGGCACTGCTCGCGCAGTTCATCGATGATTACGAGGACGTCATACTGAAACCGCTCGATGGCATGGGCGGAACCTCTGTCTTCCGCGTCCGTGAAGACGACCCCAATCGCAACGTCATCATCGAGACTGTCGGGCATCACGGTGCGCGCACCGTGATGGCGCAGCGCTTCATCCCCGAGATCGTTGAGGGTGACAAGCGCATCGTGCTTATCGCCGGCGAACCGGTGCCGCAGATGCTCGCGCGCATCCCCAAGCCCGGCGAGACGCGCGGCAATCTGGCCACGGGGGGTCGTGGCGTCGCGCGGCCCCTGTCGCCGCGCGATCGGCTGATCGCCGAGACAGTCGGCGCCAAGCTGTGGGCGGATGGCATGCTGGTCGTCGGTCTCGACGTCATCGGCGATTACCTTACGGAAGTCAACGTAACCAGCCCCACCGGGTTCGTCGAGATCACCACGCAGACCGGCTTCGATGTCGCAGGCCGGTTTGCGGACGCCCTGACCGATGCCGTGAAGTAGGGTCGAGGTGCGCACTTGGGCTTGATCCCTTCTGATAAGATAGCTACGGGAGGGCCTTCATGATCGGAATTCTGATCGTCGCTCATGACACGTTGAGCGACAGCCTTGCCGGTGCGGTGACACACGTGCTTGGCGCCCGTCCCTTGCAATTCGAGACGTTGCAGGTCGCCGCGACCGACGACCCGCAGCAATTGCTGCCGAAGGCCCGGGCGCTGGTGAACGAACTCGACACCGGTGACGGGGTACTGATTTTTTCCGATATCTACGGCGCAACGCCGTCCAACCTCGCTTCCAAGCTGCTCGTTTCCGGCCGCATCGAGGCCATCGCCGGGGTCAATCTGCCCATGCTGGTGCGGGCCTTCACCTACCGCGACAAGGGAATGGAAACGATGATCAAGAAGGCCATCAGTGGTGGCTGCGACGGCGTGCTGCACATCGACGTCGATCCAATCTATGCGTCAGCAAGAAGTTGAGATCATCAACAAGCTGGGCCTTCACGCCCGGGCGGCGGCCAAGCTCACCCAGCTGGCGAGCCATTATCAGTGCGAGGTCTCGCTCGCCCGTAATGGGCGCAAGGTAAACGCCAAGAGCATCATGGGGGTGATGATGCTCGCTGCGGGCAAAGGCAGCCGGATCGTGCTCGAGACCGACGGCCCCGACGAGGGCGAAGCGCTGGACGCAATTGTCACCCTGATCGGAGACTACTTCGGCGAGGGTCAGTGACCGCCGCCGGGCACGGACGACGCTTTGGCGACCGGGGCCCCGGACGGGGCATGGAACCAATGCACCGCCGGCCTGCTCAATGCGAGGCGTGCGAGGCCTTCGCCCCGACGCGCTCCGTTGACAAAGGTCCTATCAATCATGCAAATACGTCAAGTTAGATTGACCAACCGCCTCGGCTTGCACGCGCGGGCGTGCGCCAAGCTGGTTCAGGTAGCCTCGCAATTTCGCTGCAACGTATCCCTGATCTGGAATGGCAAGCGGGCAAGCGCGCGCAGCATGGTCGCGGTGATGCTGCTCGCGGCTGGCGTCGGTGCGACGATCCGGTTGGAAACCCAGGGTCCGGACGAGGCCGAGGCGATGACGGCGCTGGTGCAGCTCATCAGCGACCAATTTGGCGAGCCGCGGTGAAGTGAAGCGATGAGCCTTGTCCTCCACGGCATCGGCGTCTCCGGCGGCATTGCCATCGGGCGGGCACAGCTCGTTTCGCATGCGACGATCGAAGTCGCCCATTACTCGATCACGCCCGCGCAGGTCCCGGCGGAGGTCGAGCGCCTGACGCAGGCGCTGCATACCGTGCAGAAGGAGCTCGAGAATCTCCATGGTGCGATGACCGCCGGCGACGCGCCGGCCGAATTCGGCGCGTTTCTCGACGTGCACTGGATGATCCTGACCGATCCGACTCTGCACGAGACGCCCAAACGTACGATTGCCGAACAGCTTTGCAATGCCGAATGGGCGCTGACCCAGCAGCTCGGCATTCTGATCGAGCAGTTCGATTCGATCGAGGATCCGTACTTGCGGGAGCGCAAAGCCGACGTGGTTCAGGTGGTCGAGCGCGTCCTCAAGGTGCTGCTCGGTCGGCCCGGCGTCGTGCGCCCGGCCGCGGCGGAGGAGGAGACGATTCTGGTCGCGCACGACCTGTCGCCGGCCGATGTCATCCAGTTCAAGAGTCACCATTTCGCGGCTTTCCTGACCGACCTCGGCGGCGTGACCTCGCACACCGCCATCGTTGCACGCAGTCTCAACGTGCCGGCGGTCGTCGCGACCCACAACGCGCGGGCGCTGATCCGCGAGAACGAGCTTCTCATCGTCGATGGCGGGCGCAACGTCGTCATCGTCAATCCGGATCGGTCGGTGCTCGCCGAATACCGGCTGAAGCAGGACGAGCTCGAACTCGAGCGACAGAAGCTTCGCCGCCTGCGCACGACGCCGGCGACGACAATCGATGGCTGCCACGTCGAACTCCTGGCCAACATCGAATTGCCGGAGGATCTGGAGCAGGCACGCGAGAACGGTGCGGCCGGCGTGGGCCTGTTTCGCACCGAGTTTCTATTCCTCAACCGGGACGGACTGCCGACCGAGGATGAGCAGTTCGAGGCGTATCGAACCGTTGCGTCCGGCATGAAAGGTCATCCGGTGACGATTCGAACCTTCGACCTCGGCGCCGACAAGCACAAGGAGGGGCTTGCCGGCCTGTCGCGCGTTGCCCCTAACCCGGCATTGGGTCTGCGCGCGGTCCGCTTTTGTCTCGCCGAGCCAAGGCTTTTCCTGACCCAGCTCCGAGCCATCCTGCGCGCGTCGCACTACGGCGAGGTGAAGATCCTGCTCCCGATGCTCTCCTCGGTAAGCGAAATCGAGCAGGCGCTGGCTCTGATC
Organism: uncultured beta proteobacterium; assembly: GCA_963711235.1. Classification (GTDB taxonomy): domain Bacteria; phylum Pseudomonadota; class Gammaproteobacteria; order Burkholderiales; family Casimicrobiaceae; genus PALSA-1003. The sequence goes on from CAVQDI010000006.1 coordinate 463,349, forward strand.
GCGCAGGCGAAGGAAAGCTTGCGCGAGCAACGGGTGAAATTCAACCCCGGGGTAGAGGTCGGGGGCATGATTGAAATCCCCGCCGCGGTGCTGTCAATGGGCGCCTTCACGTCGCGGCTGGACTTCCTCTCGATCGGCACCAACGATCTCATCCAGTATACGTTGGCCGTCGATCGCGCCGACGACGCCGTTTCCCAGCTGTACGACGCGCTGCATCCCGCGGTGATTAAACTTATCGCGCTCGCCATCAGCACCGCCAACCGGGCCGAGGTGTCCATCGCAGTTTGCGGCGAAATGGCAGGCGAGGCCCGGTTGACCCGATTGCTTCTCGGCATGGGTCTGACCAACTTTTCCATGCATCCGGCGCACCTGCTGAGCGTCAAGCAGCGCGTGATCGCGAGCGATACCGCTGTCGCCAAGCCGATCGTGGAACGGATGCGACGCACCGACGAACCAGCGCGGCTCATCGCGCTACTGGAGAAGCTCAACACCTGAATTGACATCCGGAAGCAGCCCGGTAAACTAGTGCTCACGCGCCGATTTGACGAGCAGCTTGCGGGCGCGAAGGGACTCCGGAGACGGATGCATCCCAATAAATACGGCTAAAGCGGTGAGGACTTCGATATGCCGACCCGATTAGCGCGAGCTGATCGGGTTTTTTATGTGTGCCGAGCATGTTTGACAGCTTGGAGGTGCAAATCCTCTGCCCAACCTGATGGTGGTGAAGGGCTAGCGAAGCGCAAGGGCGCTACCGCGAGGTAGGGTCTGAAGGCAGCGTGGAGCAAAGTCACGACCCGACGAACAGAAACCAGATAGGAGGCCTACCTGCCTGGACGAGCGAGCATATGATCGCGAAGTCCATAGCCATCAAGAGGCGGGGTGGTAGATCTGGCGGGTGTGTGGTGAAGGCGGTCAAGCTTACCTCGGGAGATCTGCAGTGCTGTCCGGAAGTTGGGACTGAGGGTGCCGCAAGGCACGCTGAACGCGATGCAGAAGTCAGCAGAAGGCGAAGTAGGCAAGAGGCAGGCAAGGCTAGTGAGGCACTCCGGAACCGAAAGGTGGAGAAAACAGATAGGCCGCGCCGTAACGTCTCGAACCGAAGGCCTGAACGGTGCCCGCGAGGGCTTGAAAGGCAAGGCGAGTAGGACGCGTTTCTCATGGGCGACAAGCGGCAGAAAACCCAGGTAGGACTGGCCTTGGTTAGCGAGTCGAAGGGTGAAGCCCGGAAGCTCACCGGTCGAGGGACCGAATCGCCCACGGCGGAGCATGGACTCGAAAGCCTGGCGGAAGGGCAGTTAATGGAGCAGGTGTGCAAGCGCGAGAATCTGAAGCGCGCGCTGGCACGGGTCAAGCGCAACAAGGGTAGTGCGGGAGTGGACCGAATGACGGTTGCAGAACTCTCAGGCTACCTAAAAGTGCATTGGCCAGAGATTCGCGGAAAGCTGCTTGCGGGGCGGTATCAACCGCAACCGGTCAGGCGCGTCGAGATCGACAAGCCGGGGGGAACGGACAAGCGAAAGCTTGGCATTCCCTGTGTGCTCGACCGATTCATTCAACAAGCGATGCTGCAAGTGTTGGAGCCGATCTTTGAGCCGACGTTCTCGGCAGTGAGTTACGGGTTCCGCCCGGGGCGCTCGGCGCATCAGGCCGTAGCGCTGGCGCAAAGCTATATCGCCGAAGGCTATCTGTGGGTGGTGGATCTTGATTTGGAGAAATTCTTTGACCGAGTCAACCACGACATACTGCTAAGCCGGGTGGCGAAGAAGGTGAGCGACAAGCGGATACTGGGGCTCATTCGCCGGTATCTGCAGGCGGGCGTAATGGGTCAAGGAGTGGTAGAAGCAACGCCCGAAGGCACCCCGCAAGGGGGTCCGCTTTCGCCGCTGCTGTCCAATATTCTGCTCACCGACTTGGATCGAGAGCTAGAGCGCCGGGGCCACTGCTTCGTGCGCTACGCCGATGACGCTAACATTTACGTCAAAAGCGAGCAGGCGGGGCAGCGCGTGAAGGCAAGTATCACGCGGTTTCTGGCAACCCGCCTGAAGCTCAAGGTCAATGAGGCGAAGAGCGCAGTGGCTCAACCCTGGCAGCGGAAGTTTTTGGGCTTTAGCTTCACCCGGACGCCCAAACCACGACGCAGAATTGCGCCGCAGGCGGTGGTCCGGTTCAAGCAACGGGCTCGGGAACTGACGTCTCGCAGTCAAGGTAGGGCTCTAAGTGAAGTGATCGACCGCTTGGCCGCGTATGTGCGGGGGTGGCGAGGCTATTTCGGATTCTGCGAAACACCTTCGGTGCTACGCGATCTGGACCAGTGGCTCCGCCGCCGGCTGCGCAGTTTGGTGTGGAAGCAATGGAAGCGCGGGCGTCGGCGCTACGCCGAACTCATCCGGCGTGGGGTGCCTCACGATCTGGCGGCACAAAACTGCTGGCAGCTCGCACGGCCCTTGGCGCCTCGCCGTGAGTCCCGCTCTGCACATCGCCTTGCCCGCAGCGTACTTCACCGTCCTCGGACTCCCGAGCCTCCATGGTTCCCCACCCGCTTAACCTGCCGAACCGCCGTGTACGGACCCGTACGCCCGGTGGTGTGCGAGGGGTCGCGCCGTGAGGCGCGCCCCTATCCCGATTGTTCATCGTGACGCAATCACCCACCTCGGTCGGTATCGTACAACCGCTGCGCGCCGCGTTTGCGGAGCCGCTCGCGCTCTCCTCCGGCGCGACGCTGCCTTCGTTCGAGCTCGTGTACGAAACGTACGGCACGTTCAATGCAGACCGGTCCAACGCGATCCTGATCTGCCACGCGCTCAATGCCTCCCATCACGTCGCTGGCACATATGCTGGCCAGCCCGACAGCGAAGGCTGGTGGGACAACATGGTGGGACCCGGCAAGCCCGTCGACACGACGCACTTCTTCGTCGTCGGCGTCAACAATCTGGGCAGCTGCTTCGGCTCGACCGGTCCGGCGTCGATCAACCCGGCGACCGGAACGCCATGGGGCGCGGATTTTCCCATCGTTACGGTCGAGGACTGGGTCGACGCCCAAGCACGGCTTGCCGATCGGCTCGGCATTCAACGCTTTGCCGCTGTCATGGGCGGCAGCCTGGGCGGGATGCAGGCGCTGTCGTGGACGATTCGCTATCCGCAGCGCATCGCCAGCGCCCTGGTCATTGCCGCCGCACCCAATCTCTCGGCGCAAAACATTGCCTTCAACGAGGTTGCGCGTGCGGCCATCCTGACTGATCCGGATTTCCACGACGGCCACTTCTACGCCCACGGCGTCAAGCCGGTGCGCGGGTTGCGCGTGGCGCGCATGGTCGGCCACATCACGTACATTTCCGACGAGCAGATGGGAGAGAAGTTTGGGCGAACGTTGCGCGAAGGTATCAATTACTCCTTTGCGCCCGAATTCGAAATCGAGTCTTACCTGCGCTATCAGGCCGAGAAGTTCTCAGAATACTTCGATGCCAATACCTATCTGCGCATCACCAAGGCGCTCGACTATTTCGATCCGGCGCTGGCCGCCGGCGGCGATCTGGCGCGCGCGCTCGCGGGAGTAACGAGTCGCTTTCTCGTTATTTCGTTTACCACTGACTGGCGCTTCTCACCCGCCCGCGCGCGCGAGATTGTCAAGGCGCTGGTCGACAATCGCCGTGACGTCTCGTATACCGAGATCGTCGCACCGCACGGACACGATGCTTTCCTGCTCGACACGCCGCAATATCACGCGGTCGTACGCAGGTACCTCGCGCCGCCGGAGATTGGGCTCGGCTCGGCCATCCAGGCCCGGACGGCGCCAGCGCTTGCGACCGAGACGCAATCGGGCCGGCCACCGCTTCTGCGCGCTGACTTTTCGACCATCGCCGGCTGGATTCCTGCCGATGCCCGGGTGCTGGATTTGGGCTGCGGTGACGGCAGCCTGTTCGCGTATCTGCGCGAATCGCGCGGAGTGCATGGCTACGGTATCGAAATCGACGACGCCGGCGTACTCGCGTCAATCGGCAACGGCGTCAACGTCATCCAGAGCGACCTCGAAAGCGGACTCGCCGGCTTTGATGACCAGACCTTCGACTGCGTTATCCTGTCGCAGACACTGCAGGCGGTGCGCCACACCGAGGAAATCGTGCTGGAGATGCTGCGTGTCGGACGCGAAGCAATCGTCACGTTTCCAAACTTTGGCCATTGGTCCCACCGGTTGCAGGTCCTGCGTGGCCGCATGCCGGTTTCGTCGAGCCTTCCCTATCAGTGGTATGACACACCGAACATCCACCTTTGCACAGTTGCCGACTTTGATGCGTTCTGCGCCGGGCACGCCTTTCATGTTCTCGAACGCGTCGTACTGCACGACGCGCGACGGGTGACGGTTTGGCCGAACCTGTTTGGGTCACTGGCGATTTATCGCTTTCGCCGCAACTGAACCGCCGTCGCCGTTACAATGCGGCCGATGAGCGACACCAAGCCGGGGTTGCGGCAGGCGCTGTTCAACCGGCGCATGCTGATCTGCGTCTTCACCGGCTTCAGCTCCGGGTTGCCCCTGTACCTGCTCATCAACCTCCTGCCCGCCTGGTTGCGCTCGGAAGGGGTCGATCTGCGCTCGATCGGAACGTTCGCGCTTATCCAGCTCCCGTTCACGTGGAAGTTCCTCTGGGCTCCCCTGCTCGACCGTTACGCTCCACCTTTCTTCGGTCGCCGCCGGAGCTGGATGCTCGCGATGCAGGTGTTGCTGCTGATATCCATTCCGGCCTTCGGCGCCTTGCGGCCGCAACTTGACCTGTGGACCATCGCTTATCTCGCCACGGCGGTCGCATTCTTCGCAGCGACCCAGGACATCGCTCTCGACGCGTATCGGCGCGAGCTCCTGCCCGATGCCGAACTTGGACTCGGCAACGCGATCCACGTCCAGGCCTACCGAGTTTCGAGCCTCGTGCCCGGTGCGCTGGCGCTGGTCCTCGCCGATCATTTTCCGTGGCAGTCGGTCTTTGTCGTGACTGCGCTGTTCATGCTGCCCGGCATTGTCAACTCCCTGCTCATCAGCGAGCCGGTGCTGGTCCGACCCGCGCCGCGCACCCTCGCCGAGGCGGTCATCGAGCCCTTCCACGAGTTCATCACTCGTGCCGGATGGCAGCGGGCCCTCCTCATCCTTGCATTCATTTTCTTCTACAAGCTCGGCGACTCGATGGCTACCGCCCTGGCCACACCTTTCTATCTCGATATGGGCTTCTCCAAATCCGAGATCGGGCTCATTGCCAAAAACGCTGGGCTGTGGGCGAGCGTGGTCGGCGGTCTGCTCGGCGGTCTGTGGATGCTCAAGGTCGGCATCAATCGCGGGTTGTGGTTGTTCGGCTTCGTCCAGTTGGTGTCGATCCTGGGGTTTGCTTGGCTCGCGTACGTACACGAACCCGATCGCGTGCTGCTGGCAGCGGTGATCGCCTTCGAGGCGCTGGGCGTGGGGCTTGGTACGGCGGCATTTACCGCGTTCATCGCGCGCAACACCGACCGCCGCTACACGGCAACGCAGTTTGCGCTTTTTACCAGCCTCGCATCCGTGCCGCGTGCGCTGGTCAATGCAACGACCGGCTGGCTTGTCGAGCAGACCGGTTGGTTCGCGTTTTTTCTTCTCTGCACCGCGTTGGCCTTGCCCGGCATGGTGTTGCTGCTGCGCGTCGCGCCGTGGAGCGAACCAGAGCCTGCTAGCCCGGAGGTGGTCGGATGAACCGGCACAAATTCAGCGCCATCGCGCACCGTGACCACGACTACTGCAACCCGATTGCGGCGGCGAAGGTCGAGCGCATGCTCGATCTTTTGCCGCTGCAGACGGACGCGAAGGTACTCGACCTGGGCTGCGGCCGCGGCGAGCTGGCGCTGCGCATCATCGAGCGCTTCCAGGCGGAGGTTACCGCCATCGACATTTCTTCGCCGATGCTCGACGCGGCGCGGGAGCGTGCAGAGTGGTGCGGCGCGCTCCCGCGCTTGCGGCTGCTCAAGCTCGACATTGCGGAGTACAGGCCCGAAGCTGCATCGTTCGACCTCACGGTGATGCTCGGCGGCGGCGGCCTCACGGGTGGCTTTGCGGGCATCTGCCGCGGGCTCGCGCAGTGGACTCGCCCCGGCGGCTATGTTCTTATCGGTGACGGGTTCTGGGCCAAGGCGCCGGCGGCGGAGTACCTCGCGCATCTGGAGGCGGTGGCGGATGAATTTCTCGACCATCGGGGCAATGTCCAGGCAGGTATCGATACCGGCCTGATTCCGCTGCATGCGGTCGTCGCCTCTGCGGACGAATGGGACGAATACGAATGGAAGTACAGCCGCTCGATCGAGAGCTACGCCCTCGAACAGCCGGCGGACCCCGACGTTCCGGCGATGCTCGAACGTATTCGCCGTTGGCGCGACGCTTACTTGCGCTGGGGCCGCGACACACTGGGCTTCGGCATGTATTTGTTCCATCGTCCTGCCGATGCCCGATGAACGGGCCATGAAAACTGCGAGCGCAGGTTATTCGGGAACGCCTTTGCCGCAGAAACTGGGCCTCAAATCCGGGATGCGCTTCCTCGCCTTGAATGCACCGCCGGAACTCGAGCGGATACCTACCCGCGCGCTCGATCTCCAACGCCTGGCACGCGTTACGTACTTTGATTGCGCGCTTGCTTTCGCGACGACCGAGCGCGCGCTCGCGGCGGTGTTCGCCAAGCTTCCGTCAAAACTCGTCGACGCCGGTATGATCTGGATCGCATGGCCCAAGAAGACATCGGGTATGGCGACCGAGTTGACTGAGGATGTCGTGCGCCGGGCCGGGCTCGATGCCGGGCTGGTCGACGTCAAAGTCTGCGCCATCGACGCGACGTGGTCGGGGTTGAAGTTTGTTCGGCGCCTGCGCGATCGCCAGGGCTAACTACCGTGCAGGCGACAAGGAAGGGTTGCATGGACTTTAACTCCAGATTGGGTTGCGCCAGCGCCGCCTTGCTGCTCGCCGCCTGCGCGGCCGTTCCTGCACCTGCGCCGGACGATGCGCTCGAGCAACTGTTCTCCGCCGAGCGATCCTTTGCCCGTGCCTCGACCGAGCATGGCATCCGCGCTTCGTTTCTCGAATATTTCACGCAGGATGGCATCAATTTCGCACCCGGCCCGAGCTCGATGCGCGAACGACTGCTTGCGCGGCCGCCGCCGGCGGATCCGCTGGCGCTGCTCCTCGACTGGTCGCCGCAGGCCGGCGCGGTCGCCCGCTCCGGCGACCTGGGTTACACGACCGGCCCTTACTCGCTGCGCAATCAGCGCGACCCGAGCAGTCCGACCCACTACGGCTATTTCTTCTCGGTGTGGAAGCGCGAAAACGGCGCATGGCGGGTCGCGGTCGACGCGGGCGTGTCGACACCGGCCGCGCCGGAGTCCGAAGCGCGAGGTGCGGTTGTGAGGGAACCGAATCAGTCAGATCGATTGGGGATGGCGCCGGCGAACCGGCGCGATCGCGGCAAGGAGGCGCTCCTGGCGCTTGAGCGCGAGCCGCGAAGCCTCGATCCAGAACCTGCCGACGCGCCGTCCTACTTTGAGTTGCTGGCGAGCTCGGTGAGAGTGCTGCGCGACGGCAGCTATGCGGTGCTCGGAGCCGACGCCGCGCGCAAGACGCTCGCGGCACCCATGCGGCGCGTGCAGTGGACACCCTCCGACGCGGGTATGGCCGCAAGCGACGATCTCGGGTACACCTATGGGCGCTATGCGCGCAAGCACGGTGGCTCCGATGAGGCAGTCGGCTATTACGTCCACCTTTGGCAACGCGATGAGAAGGGTGCCTGGCGCATCGCGGTAGACGTCTGGCTCCCGCCGGAGTAATTACTCGATCTGCTCGAGCTTTCTCTGCAGTTCCAGCCACTGCTCTTCGGCGCGCGCGAGCTGCCAGGTCAGGTCGCCCTGGCGCTCGAGCATGGCGAGCAGTTGTTCCTTGTTGCCCTCCTCGTATGCGTCCGTCGACGCGAGCCACATCTCCAAGTCGCGCTTTTCCACCTCCAGTGCCTGCATTTCCGACTCAAGGTCGGCGATCTTGCGCTGCAACGGCTTGCGCAGGGTCGCCAGCCTCTGGCGCTCGACCGCCTCGGTTCGCTTCTGCGCCTTGCGATCGGGGCCGTTGCCATCCCCAGCTTTCTCGGCTGCGGCGGTGTCCTCGCGTGTGCGCCGTGAACGTACCCAGTCGCGATAGTCCTCGAGATCGCCATCAAACGGCGCGAGCGAGCCTTCGGCAACCAGCCACAGCTCGTCCGCCGTGGCGCGGAGCAGGTGCCGGTCGTGCGCAACGACGATCAGGGCGCCCTCGTAATCCTGCAGCGCTTCGGTCAGCGCCTCGCGCATTTCGATGTCGAGATGGTTGGTTGGTTCGTCGAGCAGCAGGAGATTCGGACGCTGTCGCACAAGCAACGCCAGCGTCAGACGAGCCTTCTCCCCTCCCGAAAACTCCGCCACCGGTGCGACAACGCGATCGCCCCGAAAATCGAAGCCGCCGAGGAAATCGCGCAACTCCTGCTCGCGTGTCGCCGGTTCGAGCCGGCGCATATGCCATAGTGCGCTCTCTTCCAGCCGCAGCTGCTCGAGCTGGTGCTGCGCAAAGTAACCGATGCGCAGGCCTTGCACCGTCAATCGTTCTCCGGCGAGCAACGGGAGCTCGCCGGCGATGGTGCGCAAAAGCGTCGACTTGCCCGCGCCGTTGGGCCCGAGAAGCCCGACCCGCTCACCAGGCAGGATCGCCCAGTTGACCCCGGTTAGAACCGGCTGCCCCGCGTACCCAAGTGTCGCGTGGTCGAACTTCACGAGCTGTCGTGCATGCATCTCGATTGTCGGAAACGCGAACGCAAACGGGCTGTCGACGTGTGCGGCGGCGATCAGCTCCATGCGCTCGAGCGTCTTGATCCGGCTCTGCGCCTGCTTGGCCTTGGTCGCCTTGGCGCGAAAGCGGTCGATGTACGAGCGAAGGTGCGCGATCTGTCGCTGTTGCTTGGCGAATGCCGCCTGCTGCTGCGCCAGCGCCAGCGCATGCTCGCGCTCGAACTGAGTGTAGTTACCGGTATACAGGCGCAGCTTGCGCCCGTCGAGATGGACGATCGATGTCACGACCGCGTCCAGAAAATCGCGGTCGTGGGTGACAAGCAGAAGCGTTCCGGGATACCGTTGCAGCCACTCCTCGAGCCAGAGCACGGCGTCGAGATCGAGATGATTGGTCGGTTCATCGAGCAGCAGCAGATCCGAGCGCGTCATCAACGCCTGCGCCAGGTTGAGCCGCATGCGCCACCCGCCCGAGAAGCTCGCCACCGGCACGCCGTGGCGCGACGCCGGAAAGCCCAGGCCGGAGAGCAACATCGCCGCACGGGCGCGCGCACTGTAGCCATCGATCGCCTCGTAACGTTGATGCAGTTCCGCGAGCAGTTCGCCGGTGGTGCCCGGATTGGCCTCGGCGTCGGCCAGTGCGCGCTGCACCGAGCGCAGTTGGGCATCGCCGTCGAGCACGAACTCGATCGCCGGGATAGCCACTGGGGGAGTCTCCTGCGCCACATGCCCGATTACCCACGACGGTGGAAGCGACACGTCGCCCGAGTCGGCATCGATTTCGCCGCGCAGCAAGGCGAACAGCGACGACTTGCCGCTGCCGTTGGCCCCGATCAGCCCGACCTTGTGACCCGGATGGACCGTGAGCGTGGCGCCTTCGAGCAGGCGCTTGTTGCCGCGCGCGAGGGTGAGGTTACTGATGCGGATCAACGCAGCTCAAAGTCATAGTCGACGATCAATGGCGCATGATCCGAAAAGCGCCGGTTCTTGTAGATCGAAACCGCGCGCGCTGTGGCCGCGATTCCTGGCGTGGCAATCTGGTAATCAATGCGCCAGCCCACGTTGTTGGCCCACGCCTGGCCGCGGTTCGACCACCAGGTGTACTGTCCGGGTTCCAGGTTGATGCGCCGAAAAACGTCGATGAAGCCAAGTTCGTCGAACACGCGCGTGAGCCAAGCCCGTTCCTCGGGCAAGAAGCCCGAATTCTTCTGGTTGCTGCGCCAGTTTTTGAGATCGATCGGCTGATGCGCGATATTCCAGTCGCCGCAGAGGATGATCTCGCGCTTCTGGCGGCGCAGCTTGAGCAGGTGCGGCAGGAAGGTTTCCAGAAAACGGAATTTGGACGCTTGGCGATGCGGTCCCGCGGACCCCGAAGGCAGATAGACGCTGGCGACGGCGAGTTGCCCGAAGTCGGCTTCGAGATAGCGGCCTTCGTCGTCGAATTCGGCGCAACCGAAGCCGGCGGACACCTTGGGCAGCCGCTTGGCGTACAAGGCGACCCCCGCGTAGCCCTTGTGCATGGCGGAGCGGAAGAAACCGTGCGCCTTTCGCGGCGCCCGCAGGGCGCTTGGAACGTCGTCCACCCCGGCCTTGATCTCCTGTAGGCAGACCACGTCCCACGGCTCGGCGCGTGCGAGCCAACGGGACAGGCCCTTGCGCTCGGCCGAGCGGATGCCGTTGACGTTCAGCGTGACGATGCGCATTGTAGAATGACGCGGGTCAAGTTTCGGCGCGGGTCAAGGCAGCTGCGGGCGGCCACAAAGGAAACCTAACCAGGCTCCATTCTACCGATGACCCAGTTTCGCCAGGATTTCCTCGCTTTCGCCTTGGCACGCGACGTGCTTCGGTTTGGGGAATTCGTCACCAAGGCGGGGCGCAAGACACCGTATTTTTTCAACGCGGGACGCTTCAACGATGGCGACAGCCTGCACCGCCTCGGCCAGTATTACGCGGAGGCGTTCTTGGTCTCGGGTCTCGTCTGCGATCAACTGTTCGGTCCGGCCTACAAGGGCATAACCCTGGCCGCGGCGACGGCTATTGCCTTGGCCGAAAAAGGTCATAATCTGCCCTACAGCTTCAATCGCAAGGAGGCCAAGGATCACGGCGAGGGCGGCACGATCGTTGGGGCATCGCTTAAGGGCCGCATCTTGATCGTCGACGACGTGATTACCGATGGCGGGGCAAAGCGCGAGGCGATTGAGATGATCCGTGCAGGGGGCGCCAATCCTGTCGGCATCCTGATCGCGTTCGATCGAATGGAAAGGGGCCGCGGCGAGCGGTCGGCAGTGCAGGAGCTGGCGCATGAATTCGGCCTGCCGGTCATGGCGATCGCCACACTGGAGGATTTGTTGGCGTTCCTTGCCGCGCGCCCCGAGTTGGCGGCGGCCGCGGCGGCAGTGCGCGCGTACCGGGAACGATACGGGTCGACGGCATGACCCGGCGGCACGACGACGCTTGGTACCGAGAGAGGCGAGGTTAATAGGCATGAGGCAGGCAATTCGAGATCTTGGGTTGGGAATCGTAGCCGTCGCCGCGATGTTGCTGGCTACGAGCGTATCCGGCGCCGGTATGTACAAATGGGTCGATGATCAGGGCGTCGTGCATTACAGCGACAAGGCGCCCCCCGATGTGCCGCCGAAAGGCGAGAGCGTGCTCGACAAGCAGGGCCGCGAAGTGAAGAAGATTGACCCCCCTCTGTCGCCGGCGCAGGTCAAGGCTAAGGAGGAAGACGACGAGCGCCAGCGGGCGCAGGTCAAGGTGAAGGAGGATCAGGCGCGCAGGGACAGGGCGCTGATGCAATCCTATACCAGCGAGGACGAGATCGACATTGCCAGGACGCGGGCGATAGCGACCATTGACTCGCAAATCAAGTCTGCCCAAACCTACACCGCCGACCTGACGAGTCGGCAACAGAGCATAGCCAAGCAGAAGGCAAAATACAGCGGCAAGCCGATTCCGGCCGAACTCGACCACGAGTCCGCCGCGGTCGACGCCGAATTATCGCGCCAGGCAATTCTAATCCGGCAAAAACAGGAAGAACTGGGCCTGGCCACGACCAAGTACGACACGATCAAGCAGCGTTGGCACGAAATCATGGCCGACGCCGAGCGCGCGGCCGCGGCAGACGCTCAGGCGGCGGCAGCAAAATCGGCGAGGGCCAACCCCGGCAAGGCGCCGCCGGCAGCCTCCGCCACGACGCCGAGCGCCGCAAGCAAGTAACCCGACCGGCCTTAGCTTGGCAGTAACGGCCCGGGTCGGGCCGAAGCGCTCGGCCTGCGAATCGCGAGTGGCGAGACGGCGGCAAGACCTGCCATAATCTCGCCCTTTCGTTTGTTTCCGGTTGCAGGCTCCGATGGCGCAATACGTCTACACCATGAACCGGGTGGGCAAGCTGGTGCCCCCCAAGCGAGTGATCCTCAAGGACATTTCGCTTTCCTTCTTTCCCGGCGCCAAAATCGGCGTGCTGGGACTCAATGGCTCGGGTAAATCGAGTCTGCTCAAGATCATGGCCGGTGAAGATCGCGAGTACGACGGCGAGGCCACGCCGATGCCGAATCTGCGGATCGGCTTTCTGCCGCAGGAACCGCAGCTCGATCCGACCCAAACCGTGCGCGAGATCGTCGCGGAAGGGATGGGCGAAGTGCTCGAGGCGAAGACGAAGCTGGAGCAGATTTATGCCGCCTACGCCGAGCCCGACGCCGACTTCGACCAGCTCGCCGCCGAGCAGGCGAAGTACGAGGCCATTATCGCCGCATCGGGAGCGGACTCCGACCTGCAGATGGAGATCGCGGCCGACGCGCTCCGGCTCCCGCCATGGGAGGCGAAGATCGACCAGCTCTCCGGCGGGGAGAAGCGTCGCGTTGCGCTGTGTCGTCTGCTCCTGTCCAAGCCCGACATGTTGTTGCTCGACGAACCGACCAATCATCTCGATGCCGAGAGCGTGGAGTGGCTGGAGCAGTTCCTGAAGAAATTTCCGGGCACGGTGATCGCGGTGACGCATGACCGCTACTTTCTCGACAACGTGGCGGAATGGATCCTCGAGCTCGACCGCGGCTACGGCATTCCGTGGAAGGGCAACTACAGTTCCTGGCTGGAGCAGAAGGAACAACGGCTTGCGATCGAGCAGAAGCAGGAGGTCGCGCGCATCAAGGCGATGCACAAGGAGCTTGAGTGGGTGCGCACCAACGCCAGGGCGCGACAGGCGAAGAACAAGGCGCGCATCGCGCGCTTTGAGGAGTTGTCGTCGTACGAGCATCAGAAGCGCAACGAGACGCAGGAGATCTTCATTCCGGTCAGCGAGCGATTGGGTGACGCCGTCATCGAATTCAAGCACGTGAGCAAGGGTCATGGGGACCGACTGCTCATCGACGACCTCAGCTTCATCGTTCCGGCGGGCGCGATCGTCGGCGTCATCGGCCCGAATGGCGCCGGCAAGACAACGCTCTTTCGCATGATCGCGACAAAGGAGAAGCCGGATGCCGGCGAGATTGTCGTCGGCTCGACGGTGAAGCTCGCGATCGTCGACCAGACGCGCGAGTCGCTACCGAACGACAAGACCGCGTGGGAGGCAATCTCCGGCGGCCAGGACATCCTGACGGTGGGTAAGTTTGAGATGCCGTCACGAGCGTACCTCGGCCGTTTCAACTTCAAGGGTCCCGATCAGCAGAAGAACGTGGGGGCTCTCTCCGGCGGCGAGCGTGGCCGGCTGCATCTCGCTGCGACACTGCTCAAGGGCGGCAACGTGCTGCTGCTCGACGAGCCCTCCAACGACCTCGACGTCGAAACTCTGCGCGCCCTCGAGGACGCATTGAACGAATTCGCCGGCAGCGCCCTTGTCGTCTCTCACGACCGCTGGTTCCTCGACCGCATCGCGACCCATATCCTCGCCGCCGAGGACGACTCGAAATGGGCATTTTTCGAGGGCAACTATCAGGACTACGAGGCCGACAAGAGAAAGCGACTAGGCGAGGAAGGCGCCCGGCCGCACCGGCCGCGGTATAAGCCGCTCATGCATTAGCCGGTCCCTAAGCCGGCCACCCGCGGTCAGGCCGACAGCTTTTTCGTCAGTATCGCGTTCACCTGAGCCGGATTCGCCTTGCCCCTGGTCGTGGCCATCACCTTGCCGACCAACGCCTGGAACGCCTTTTGTTTGCCGGCGCGGTACTCGGCAACGATCGCCGGGTTGGCGGCGAGCACGTCGGCGACGACCTTCTCGATCGCCCCTGCATCCGAGATCTGCTGCAATCCGCGCTTGTCGATGATCGAATCGGCGTCGCCTTCCCCGGCCCACATCGCGTCAAAAACCTCCTTGGCGATCTTGCCGGAGATGGTTCCATCCTGGATGCGCTTGAGCAGCCCGCCCAACTGCTGCCCGGATATCGGCGCCGTGCCCCGATCGAGGTCGTCGCGATGGATCATGGCGGAATAGTCGCCAAGAATCCAATTGGCCGCAAGCCTCGGATCGGCGCCCGCGCGCAGGGCGTCCTCGTACGGAATGGCGAGCAGCAGGGTGGATGAAAGCATAGACGCGTCGCTCGGCGACAGCGCGTAGTCGCGGACGAAGCGCTGTCGTTTTGCTTCCGGCAATTCGGGAAGCTCGACCCTCACGCGTTCGATCCAGGCCTCATCGATCACCAGCGGCGGCAAGTCCGGATCGGGAAAGTAGCGGTAGTCCTGTGCGTCTTCCTTGGTGCGCATGGAACGCGTCTCGCCCTTGTCGGGATCGTAGAGCCGGGTTTCCTGCACGACGCTGCCGCCATCCTCGATCAGTTCGATCTGGCGGCGGACTTCAAATTCGATAGCGTGCTGGAGAAAGCGGAAGCTGTTCAGATTCTTGATCTCGCATCGCGTGCCGAGCTTCATCTCGCCTGGCCTGCGTACGGAGACGTTGGCATCGCAGCGAAAGCTGCCTTCTTGCATGTTGCCGTCGCAGATGCCGATCCATCGCACCAGTGCATGCAGCGTCTTCGCGTACGCAACGGCTTCCTCCGCGCTGCGCAAGTCCGGCTCGGAGACGATCTCGAGCAGTGGGGTCCCGGCGCGGTTCAAATCGATGCCGGTTTGCTCCTTTAAGGCCCAGAGCGCCCTGCCACGGGGTACCTCAACCAGTTCGAGGCCGTGGAGCGATTTACCCGCATCCTCTTCGAGGTGGGCGCGCGTCAGGCGCACCGTCTTGGCGCCGGCCCTGGTCGTGATCGTGATCGATCCGCCCTGCACGACCGGGATCTCGTACTGACTGATCTGATAGCCCTTTGGAAGGTCTGGATAGAAGTAGTTCTTGCGTGCGAACACGCTGCGCCTGTTGATCGCGGCGCCAACCGCGAGGCCGAACCGGATGGCACGCTCGACCGCGCCCTTGTTGAGCGCGGGAAGCACGCCGGGCAGTGCGATGTCGACCGCGGAGGCCTGCGTGTTCGGCGCCGCGCCGAAGTCCGTGGCGGCGCCAGAAAAGATCTTCGCCCGCGTGGAAAGCTGCGCGTGCGTCTCCAGCCCGATCACCGCTTCCCAGCTCATCGCGTCGTCCCTACAGCCATCGGCGCGGGCTCCTGCTTGTGCCATTCGGTCGCCTGCTGAAATCGATGCGCGACGTTAAGGATCAGCGCTTCCGCGAAATGATTGCCCTGGATCTGCAACCCGATCGGCAGGCGGTTGCGATCGAAACCGCAGGGGATAGAAATCGCCGGCGCGCCGGTCAGGTTGGCGGCCACCGTGAAGATGTCGTTCAGATACATCTGCACCGGATCATCACACTTGGCACCGACCCTGAATGCCGCAGTCGGCGCGGTCGGGCCCATGATCAGATCGCACTCCCGGTAGGCACGCTGAAAGTCTTCGGCAATCAGCCGCCGTACCTGCTGCGCCTTAAGGTAGTAGGCATCGTAGTAACCGTGGGAGAGGACGTAGGTGCCGACGAGAATCCGGCGCTTGACCTCGGCACCGAAGCCTTCGGCACGGGTCTTCTTGTACATGTCGGCGAGGTCGTCGTACGTTGCCGCGCGATGGCCGTAACGCACTCCGTCATAGCGCGCCAGATTCGATGACGCCTCCGCCGGCGCAATGACGTAGTAGACCGGCACCGAGAGGTCGACGTTGGGCAGCGCCACTTCAACCGTCGTTGCGCCCAGCTTGCGGAACTCGGCAAGCGCGCTGTCGACCGCAACGGCGACATCGGCGTCGATGCCGGCGGCGCGATATTCCCTCGGCAGGCCGATACGCAGGTTCGCCAGCGGCTTGGTGCCCGCCGCGGCGCGGAGCAGGCGCGCGTAGTCCTCGCGCGGACGATCAAGGCTGGTCGAATCGCGCGGATCATGACCGACCATCGCATTGAGCAGCAAGGCGCAATCCTCGGCGGTCTGCGCGAACGGGCCTGGGGTGTCGAGGCTCGAGGCGAAGGCGATCAGGCCGTAGCGCGAGCAAACGCCATAGGTCGGCTTTATGCCGCAGACGCCGGACAACGACGCCGGCTGGCGTATCGAACCCCCCGTATCGGTCCCGGTTGCGGCGGGAACCAGCCGCGCCGCGACCGCGGCAGCCGAGCCACCGGAGCTGCCGCCCGGAACGTAATCGACATTCCACGGGTTTCGCACCGGATCGAAATACGAGTTTTCACAGGAAGAGCCCATCGCGAACTCGTCCATGTTGGTCTTGCCGATCAGCACCATGCCGGCGTCCTCGAGACGCTCGACGACGAAGGCGCTGTACGGCGCAACGAAATCTTTGAGCATGCGCGAACCGCAGGTCGTCTTCCAGCCGGCGGTCATCAAGACGTCCTTGTGCGCAATCGGGATGCCGGTCAGGGGCGTCGCGTCTCCCGCGGCCAGGCGCGCATCGGCCGCCCGAGCCTGCGCCAGGGCGCGCTGGCGGTCGACGAGGAGAAAGGCGTTGAGCCGCGGGTTCAGCGCGTCGATGCGGTCGAGCAAGGCGGTCGTAAGCTCGACGCTCGACAGACGCCCGGTTGCAAGCGCTTGCGCGAGGCCAGCAATCGGGGCGGTGACCACGCGCTCTATTCGATCACCCGGGGCACTAGGTAAAGGCCATGGGCAACCGCTGGAGCCGACTCTTGGTAGAGCTCGTGCTGGTCGGTTTCAGTGACGATATCTTCGCGCAGCGGCAGGTATACGTCCTGGGCATGCGCCATCGGCACGATGCCGGTTGTTTCGACGACGCGCAGGCGCCCGATCAGATCGAAAATGCGGTCAAGCTTTTGCCCCACTTCGGCCGCCTCGGCGGGGGTGATCTCGATCCGGGCCAGATGGGCAAGGCGCTCGACGTCTTCGGTGGAAAGTGCCATTTTCGGGACCTTTAGCCGTTTTTGGCGCCAGAAGCGGTTAGAGGCTAAGCATATTAGGTTATCATATTCGGATTGTCTGAGCAGCCGCCGGGGTTGCTCGCACGGCCAGAAAGCTTTCATGTTCGAATCGTTCAAGGGCTATTTCTCCAGCGATCTCGCCATTGATCTGGGGACAGCCAATACGCTCATTTACGTCCGCGGCAAGGGTATTGTGCTAAACGAGCCCTCGGTCGTGTCGATTCGCCAGGAAGGCGGCCCCAACGGCAAGCGCGTGATTCAGGAAGTCGGGCTCGCCGCCAAGCAGATGCTCGGCCGCACGCCGGGCAACATCACCGCCATTCGACCCATGAAGGACGGCGTCATCGCCGACTTCACGGTGACCGAGCAGATGTTGAAGCAATTCATCAAGAAGGTGCTCGATTCCAAACTCTTCAGCCCTTCGCCGCGCATCATCATCTGCGTGCCCTGTGGCTCGACGCAGGTCGAGCGCCGCGCGATCCGCGAGTCGGCGCTCGGCGCCGGGGCATCGAAGGTTTATCTGATCGAGGAGCCGATGGCCGCGGCGATTGGCGCCGATCTGCCGATCTCGGAGGCGACCGGCTCGATGGTCGTCGACGTCGGCGGTGGCACAACCGAGGTCGGCGTGATCTCGCTCGGCGGGATGGTCTACTCGGGCAGCGTGCGCGTGGGCGGCGACAAGTTTGACGAATCGATCGTCAACTATATCCGTCGCAATTACGGCATGCTCATCGGGGAGACCACGGCGGAGACGATCAAGAAAACGATCGGCTCGGCGTTTCCCGGCTCGGAAGTGAAGGAAATGGAGGTCAAGGGTCGCAATCTTGCCGAGGGCATCCCGCGCAGCTTCACCGTCTCCTCGAATGAGATCCTCGAGGCGCTTACCGATCCGTTGAACAGCATCGTTTCCGCGGTCAAGAGCGCGCTGGAGCGCACGCCGCCGGAGCTTGGCGCCGATATCGCCGAACGCGGCATGGTGCTCACCGGCGGCGGCGCCCTGTTGCGGGACCTCGACCGACTGCTGATGGAAGAGACGGGGCTGCCCGTCGTCGTCGCCGACGACCCGTTGACGTGCGTTGTTCGCGGCTGCGGCAAGGCGCTCGAGAACATGGACAAGCTCTCCACCATCTTCACGTCGGACTGACGCGCAACGCTTGACGCAGGAATGCGCCATCTCTCGGTCGAGCCGCCGCCGTTCTTCCACCGCGGACCCTCGCCCCTTGCCCGGCTCGCCTTTTTTGGCTTACTTTCGCTGGCCCTGTTGTTCGCCGACACCCGTTACCGCTATCTCGAAAATGTGCGACAGGCTGTGGCGACCGCGCTCTATCCGCTGCAGCGGATCGTGCTCTTGCCCGGCGAGGCAGTGGCCTATGTTACGGACTACCTCACGGCGCAGCGTACGCTCGCCGACGACAACGCGACGCTCAAGCAGGACCTGCTCGCCGAGGCGCCCGCGATGCAGGGCTACCAGCTGCTGCAGCAGGAAAATGCGCGGCTGCGCGCCTTGCTCGAGGTCGAACAGCGGATTCCGCGCGCCACGACCGCAGCCGAGGTGCTCTACACCGGACGCGATCCGTTCACGCAGAAGGTGTTCGTCGACAAGGGGGAGTCCGTCGGCGTGCAGGCGGGCCAGGCCGTGATCGACGAGGTCGGCGTGGTCGGCCAGGTGACGCGCGTTTTTCCGTACATGGCCGAGGTGACGCTGGTGACGGACAAGGATTATGCGGTGCCGGTTCGAGTCGAGCGCAGCGGCGTGCGCTCGGTGATGTACGGAGCCGGCACCGGGCGCCTGCCGGAATTGCGCTTCCTCTCGCCGAATTCGGAGATCCAGGCCGGCGACCGTCTGGTGACGTCCGGAATCGACGGTACTTATCCCGCCGGCCTCGCGGTCGCGCAGGTCGTCTCGGTCGAGCGCGAGACCGGACAGATCTTCGCGCGCGTTATCTGCAGGCCGCTTGCCGGGGTCGACAAAAGTACGCACGTGTTGATCCTCGGCCGCGTTGCCGCGTTGCCACGGCGACCGGAAGAGGCTACCGATGCCGAGCCGCAGCGCAAGGTCCGCAACCGAATGCGCGAATAGCACGAAAGCCCATGCCGCAGCTGACTTCGTTCGCCCCCGCGCGACCCGAGGAGATCCTGGCCCCGGTCAAGCCGTGGTTCGTCGTGTTGACGCTTTTCCTGGGCCTGATCGGCAACCTGATTCCCCTGACTGGCGTGGCGCTGGCGCTGAAACCCGACTTTCTTGCCATGACGCTGCTCTACTGGTGCATCCAGGAGCCACGACTGATCAGCGTCGGGATCGCCTGGGGACTCGGCCTGCTCATGGACGTGGCCGACGCGACGGTGTTCGGTCAGCACGCGCTGGCTTACGCGGTCCTCGCCTATGCGGCCGAGTATTTCCGCCGGCGGGTCCTGCGTTTCCCGCCGTGGCAGCAGGCCGCCCAGGTCGCGGCGCTGCTGCTGCTGTGCGCCGCGCTGGTGCTCCTGGTGCGCGTGGTCGGCGGGGCGCCGTTGCCTCGCTGGACCTATGCGGTGGGCCCGCTGGTCGGCGCGCTGCTGTGGCCCGCCGTGAGCGCACTGCTGCAATGGCCGCAGCGGCCGCCGCGATCGCCGGCCGAGCGCTAGGACGCCGATGCGCTCACTGTTTCTCAAACGCGGTCGCTCGTCCTCGGTGCTTTCCTCGCCTGAGCTCAAGAACCCCGAACGCGAGCTGTATTACTTTCGCCGCCGGCTGACCATTGCGGCGACCCTGATCCTCGTGGTCTTCGGCGGATTGCTCGCCCGCTTCGTCGATCTGCAGGTCATTCAGCATCGCCACTATCAAACCCTGGCCGAGAGCAACCGCATCGCCATCGTTCCCATCGTTCCCAACCGTGGCGTCATTACCGACCGCAACGGTGTCGTCCTCGCCCAGAGCTACTCCGCGTATACGCTGGAGGTAACGCCTTCCCGCGTGCGCAACCTCGACGAGACGATCGACGGGCTTGCCGGGCTGGTCGACATCCAGCCGCGCGACCGCAAGCGCTTTAAGCGACTACTCGAGGAATCGAAGAACTTGGAGAGCGTTCCCCTTCGCAATCGCCTGTCCGACGAGGAGGTGGCCCGTTTCGCCGTTAACCGCTACCGCTTTCCAGGCGTGGAAATCAAGGCGCGGCTGTTTCGCCAATACCCCTTCGGAGAAATGGCCTCGCATGTCATCGGTTACATCGGGCGAATCAACGATCGCGATGTCGAGCGCATCGAAGAATGGCGCGAGACCGCGAACTACAAGGGCTCCGACTACCTCGGCAAGAGCGGGCTCGAGCTGTCCTACGAGCGCGAGCTGCACGGCACGACCGGCGTAGAGGAGGTTGAAGTGGATGCGGCGGGGCGGGCGGTGCGCACGCTGTCACGCACCCTGCCGACATCGGGCAATAATCTCAAACTCTCGCTCGACATCCGCTTGCAACAGGCCGCGGAAACGGCGTTCGGCACGCACCGCGGCGCGATGGTGGCTCTCGATCCCTCGACCGGCGAAGTGCTGGCGCTCGTATCCAAGCCCGGATTCGACCCCAATTTGTTCGTCGACGGCATCGATCCGGCAAGCTGGGACGCGCTCAATGACTCGCCGGACAAGCCATTGCTCAATCGCCCGCTGCGCGGCGCCTATCCGCCGGGCTCGACCATCAAGCCGTTCCTGGCGCTGTCGGCGCTCACGTCGGGCAAACGCACGGCGACGCAGGTCATTTTCGACCCCGGCTATTACCAGCTTGCGGGCAGCACGCACCGCTTTCGTGACGACAAGCCGGAAGGGCATGGCTACGTGGACATGACCAAGTCCATCATTGTTTCCTGCGACACGTACTATTACATGCTTGCCGGCGAGACCGACATCGATGTGACCCACGATTTCCTGGCGCAGTTCGGCTTTGGCAGCAAGACAGGCATCGACATCGAAGGCGAGCTACCGGGCGTTCTGCCGTCGCGCGAATGGAAGCGCGAGCGCTTTTCCGGCAAGAACTATCGCGAGGAACAGCGCAAGTGGTACCTCGGCGATTCGATCTCCGCAGGTATCGGCCAGGGGTACAACGCGTTCACGCCCATGCAACAGGCCGAAGCGATCGCCACCATCGCCAACGATGGCGTCGGCATCCAGCCCCACCTGGTGAAGACCATCGAGGACATCAAGACCGGCGCCGTGCGCGAAATGCCGTCGCCGGTGAGTCATACCCTTGCGGTCAAGCCGGAGGATCTGGCGCTGGTCAAGAATGCGCTCGTTGGCGTGCCACGCGAGGGTACCAGCGCGCGCGCCTTCGTTGGCGCGCCGTACGTATCTGCGGGAAAAACCGGCACCGCGCAGCTGTTCTCCCTCAAGGGCGAGAAGTACCAGCCGGGCCACCTTGACGAGCGCCTGCGCGACCACGCCTGGTATCTCGCCTATGCGCCGGCGGATCATCCCCGCATCGCGCTCGCCGTTCTGGTCGAAAACGGCGGCTTCGGCGCGCAGGCCGCTGCACCGGTTGCCCGCGCGGTGTTGGACTACTATCTGCTCGGCCGTCCGCCGGCCGGCATGCCGCCTGAATCGTCGCGCATGACCGACGACGAAAGCGATTAAGAGGCGGCGCCATGGACCGCTTCTTCGCCTTGCTTTCCAATTTTTTGGAGGTGCTCGCGCGTCGCGTCGACAGCGTTCTCATGGCTGCCGCGATGGCGATCGTGGGGGTCGGCCTGGTGACACTCTTTTCGGCGTCCGATCAGAGCGTCCCGCGGGTCATGAGCCAAGTTTTCTCGCTCACCTGCGCGCTGGTGCTGATGTGGGTTGTTGCCAACGTCGCACCACGGCAGCTCGCGCGCGCGGCGCTGCCGTTGTACGTGGTGTCGGTGCTGCTGCTCGTTGCGGTAGCCCTCGAGGGCACGGTCGTCAATGGTTCGCGCCGCTGGCTCAACCTCGGCATCGGTCGCTTTCAACCTTCTGAACTGATGAAGATCGCACTGCCGCTCATGCTCGCGTGGTACTTTCAGAGGCACGAAGCGCAACTGCGCTTGATCGACTTCGTCTTGGCCGCGTTGCTCATCGCTTTGCCGGTGTGGCTGATCAAGCGGGAACCCGACCTCGGCACGGCACTGATGATCGGCGCATCCGGATTCTACGTGCTCTACCTTGCGGGTTTGTCGTGGAAGATCATCGTCGGCCTCGCCGCGCTCGCCGGCGCGGCAGCCCCGCTGGTGTGGCCGCTTCTGCACGATTACCAGCAAGAGCGAATTCTCACCTTCATCGATCCTGGCCGCGACCCGCTCGGCGCGGGTTATCACAGCACGCAGGCCTCGATCGCGCTCGGCTCGGGCGGCGTCATCGGCAAGGGCTGGCTGAATGGCACGCAGACGCACCTCGATTTTCTCCCGGAGCGGCACACGGATTTCATCTTTGCGGTGTTCGGAGAGGAATTCGGGCTGATCGGCAATACCATCCTGCTCGTGCTTTATCTGCTGTTAATCGGCCGCGCGCTGGTAATCACCGCAAATGCCTCGACGCTTTTCACGCGCCTTCTTGCAGGCGCGATCACGCTGATGTTCTTCACCTACGCCTTCGTCAACATGGCGATGGTGAGCGGCGTGCTTCCAATCGTAGGGGTACCTTTGCCGCTGGTGTCGTACGGCGGAACGGCGCTGGTCAGCTCGTTCATCGGGCTCGGGATCCTGATGAACATCCAGGCAAATCGCAAGTTGATCAAAACCTGAACCCGCGCGTACCGACGTCCGATTCACTGCCGTCAGCGAGTAACGCTGTCTTGTCACCGGCGCCGTGGGCGCGAAGGGGCGAGCATTGACCGTATAATTGCCATCTCTATGGGGTTGACTCGGGGCAGTCCAAGCGGCAAGGGCGCGGCAAGGCGGGGCTTGTTTACCGTGGTCATCCTTCCGCTGGTCGCGTGCACGTCGACGACGCGGCTGGAACCACCCCCGTCGGCAGCCGACCGACCTCACGCCTTCGCCGGGGCCCGCGCTGGCTCCTCGCGCCGGCGGCTACTACAAGGACGACGGCCCGGGGGAGCATCCGCCGGCCAACCTCGATGCGCTGCCCGACGCGGTGCCTAAACTCGAAGCGCTCAACCGCTTTGCCAATCGACCCTATTCGGTGTTCGGTGTCGATTATGTCCCGGCAACGACTCTGCGCCCGTACCGGGAACGCGGGCTGGCCTCCTGGTACGGGCGCAAGTTTCATAACCAAAAGACCTCGACCGGGGAGATTTACGACATGTACGCGATGACCGCCGCGCACCCAACGCTGCCGCTGCCCTCGTATGCACGCGTCACATATCTCGCAAGCGGCAAGAGCGTCATTGTCCGGGTCAACGATCGCGGTCCCTTTCATCCCGGGCGGGTCATTGATCTGTCGTATGCGGCGGCGTACCGCATCGGGATCGCGCAGCGGGGCAGCGGAGAGGTCGAGGTCGAAAGTGTGTTGCCGAGCGATGCGCCGTCGACGCCGGCCACGGTGCCTCTGCCACCGGTCGCGGCGAGCGAGGCGGTCGCCACCGGGCCAATGCCCGTGGGACAGGAGGCTGGCGGTTACGTCATCCAGCTCGCTGCGTTCGCCAATAATGCCAACGCGCAGGCATTTGTCTCGCATCTGGCGAACCAAATCGCAACGCTCGGCGTCGAAGCGAAGGTGCACGAGACAGGCGGGCTGTATCGCGTGGTTGTAGGACCGTATCCGACGCGCGACGACGCGAAACGCACCGGTGAGCGCCTGCGCGACGCCTTGGGGCTCGAAACCATGGTCAAGACACGCTGATCCCGAAAGGGCCCGCAAACCAATGACCCGACGCCTCCGCCCCCTGTTTCTGCTGGCCACTCGCCCTGTGCCTGGCCGGCACCGCGCGGGCCCAGCTCACGATCGAGATCATCGGCGGCGGCGCGACGACGGTGCCGATAGCCATCGTTCCGTTCGCCGGCGAAGCCAACTATCCGTATCCGCTCACCGAGATCGTGGGCGCCGACCTGGCGCGAAGCGGCCTGTTTCGACTCATCGATCCGGCCGGTGTCACTCCGCGGCCGGCACGGGCCGAGGACGTCCGCTTCGGCGATTGGACCGGCCGCGGCGCCGATGGAGTGGTCGTCGGCAGCGTCACGCCACAGTCGGACGGACGTGTCGAGGTGCGCTTCTTCCTACTCGACGCCGTCAAACAAACGCAGCTCGCGGCTGTGTCCTACGTGGTGACGCCGGCGCAATTCCGCGCGACGGCGCATCAGATCGCAGACATCATCTACGAGAAGCTGACCGGCGGCGCGGGCGTCTTCAGCACCCGCATCGCCTACATCACCAAGCAGGGTCCGCGCTACGAGCTTCAGGTCGCCGAGGCCGACGGCTACAATGCGCAGACGATCGTTACGACCAACGAACCGCTGCTCTCACCCACCTGGTCGCCCGACGGTACGCGCATCGCCTACGTCTCGCTCGAGAGCAAGAAGCCGATCATTTATGTGCAATCGCTCGCCACCGGGCAGCGCCAGGTGCTGGCCAATTTTCGTGGCAGCAACAGCGCACCGGCTTGGGCGCCCGACGGCAGCCGGCTTGCGGTGACGCTGTCGCGTGACGGCGGGTCGCAAATCTACCTCATCAATGCCGATGGCAGCGGCGTCCAGCGGCTGATGACCTCGACCGCCATTGATACCGAAGCAAACTTTGCGCCCGACGGAAAGTCCATCCTCTTCACCTCGGATCGCGGCGGCAGTCCGCAGATTTATCGCTTGACGCTCGCCACCGGTGCGGTGGAGCGGATGACCTTCGACGGCAACTACAACGTTTCGCCACGGCATCTTCCAGACGGCAAGGGTTTCGTATTCCTGCGTCGCGACGGCGGCAACTTTAACGTGGCTATCGAAGATTTCGCGACACGGCAGGTGCAGGTGCTGACGCAGGGTACGCTTGACGAATCGCCGTCGGTTGCGCCGAACGGTAAGCTAATACTGTACGCGTCGGAGGCTGGAGGGCGTGGTATATTGGCCGCAGTCTCCAGCGACGGTCGCGTGAAGCAGCGGCTCACCGCCGCCGCAATCGATGTGCGCGAACCCGCCTGGGGTCCGCTGCGCAAGTGACAACAAGAGGAGATAGCTTATGAAGCCACTAAACCTAGTCAGCAGCGTGCAGATGCTGTGGGCAACCGCACTATTGACTGTGCTCATGGCGGGCTGCGCCAGTCCGCCAAGCACGGAAAAAACATCGACCGAAGGGCAGACCGTGGAGGCGACGACGCCCGGGACCGGTACCGGCGCCGCGACCGCGGGAGCAACCGGGAGCGGCGTCACCGGAACGGGGGCACAGGGCAATCCCTTGCACGATCCGCGCAGCGTACTGTCCAAGCGCAGCGTGTACTTCGACTTCGACAGCTATGTCGTGAAGGACGAATACAAGCCGCTGATCGAGGCGCACGCCAAGTACCTGCAGACGAACCGCAGCGCGCGGATGACCATTCAAGGCAACTGCGATGAGCGCGGCAGCCGCGAGTACAACATCGCGCTCGGCCAGCGACGCGCCGACACCGTGAAGCGGATGATGCAGCTTTACGGCGCCACCGATGCGCAGATCGAAACGGTTAGCTTCGGCAACGAGAAGCCGAAGAATCCGGGCCACGACGAAGCGGCCTGGGCCGAGAACCGGCGCGACGACGTGGTTTACGCAGGCGAATAGCGGATGCTGCGCGGTCGTGTGGGCGCCGCGTTCGCGCCCGCGGTTTTGGCGTTGGTCCTCGCCGCACAACTGGCCGGCGTGCCGGCGCGCGCGGGGGTTTTTGACGACGATGAGGCGCGCCATCGTATCGACGTGCTCAAGGGGCGCGTCGACCAACTCGAAAGCTCGCTCAACCAGCGCCTCGGCGCGCTCGAGTCCACGGTCAAGAGCCAGGGTTTGGTCGACCTCCTGCACGACGTCGAAGACATCAAGGCCGATGTCGCCAAGCTTCGCGGCCAGTACGAGGTATTGACCTACGAGCTCGATCAGGCGCAGAAGCGGCAGCGCGATCTTTATCTGGATCTCGATGGGCGTCTGCGCAAGCTCGAGGGTACCGCCGGCGCCGGCGCGCCCGCGGCGAACGCTGCACCCTCCGGCCCTGACAGCGGAGCGACGGGGGCGACGGGTGGCGTCGCGCCGATGGCCGCTGCAGCGCATGCACCGCCGGGGCCGGCGGATGTCGCCACCGAGCAACGCACCTACGACGCCGCGCTGGACCAATTCAAGAGCGGCAACTTCGCTGCGGCGGTGACAAGCTTCCAGGCGTTCGTCCGCGCCTATCCGCGCAGTCCCTTGGCGCCCTCCGCCATCTACTGGAGCGGCAATGCGCAATACGCGCTCAGGGATTTCCGTGCGCGCGATCGCGACGCAGCGACAACTGCTCGCGACCTATCCGGACAGTCAGAAAGTGCCCGACGCAATGCTCAACATTGCGAGCTGCCAGGTCGAGCTCGGCGACACCGCGGGATCGCGGCGCACGCTCGAAGATCTGGTCGCCAAGTATCCTGTCTCCGAAGCAGCGGGGAAGGCGCGACAACGCCTCGCAGGGCGATAAGCGCTTTGCGACGATCCTTCGCGGCGCGACTGATCGCCTGGCAGGAAGCGCACGGCCGACGTGATCTGCCGTGGCAGGGCACGCGTGACCCATACCGGATCTGGCTTTCCGAAATCATGCTGCAACAGACCCAGGTTGCGACGGTCGTCCCCTACTATCACCGCTTTCTGGCCGCGTTTCCCGACGTGGCCCGCCTCGCCGCGGCGCCGATCGAGCGGGTGCTCGAGCTCTGGAGCGGACTGGGCTATTACCGCCGCGCGCATCTGATGCATCGCGCGGCCAGGACCCTCGTCGCCAAGCACGGTAGCGAGTTTCCACGCGATGCGGCCATGATCGCGAAATTGCCGGGAATCGGGCGTTCGACCGCGGCGGCGATCGCGGCGTTCGCGTTCGGCGCGCGCGGCGCAATTCTCGACGGCAACGTCCAACGCGTTCTGGCACGACACGCCGCGATCGCCGGCTCACCCTCCCGGGCGAAGGTCAAGCATGCTCTCTGGCGATGCGCGGAGGCACTGTTGCCGCAGAGCGGGATCGAGATCTACACGCAGGCGCTGATGGATCTCGGCGCGACGGTGTGCCTGCGCACCGCGCCGCGCTGCTCCGCATGCCCGGTCGCAGGCGATTGCGTCGCGCGCCGCGAAAATCGCGTCGCCGAGCTACCGACACCGCGGCCGAAAAAAGCACTGCCCCGCCGTACGCTCACGCTACTTCTGCTCGAGCGGCACGGCGAGGTGTTGCTGGAAAGGCGACCGGCAAACGGGGTTTGGGCCGGATTGTGGAGCCTGCCTGAGCTCGATACCGGCGCCGACCCAGTCGCGCATTGCCTGAAACGCTTCACAGCCCGGGTCGCGGCGCTGCCGCCGCTGCCGGCGATCGAGCACGGCTTTACCCATTTTCGCCTGACGCTGTATCCGCAGCCCTGCGCGGTGCACGCGTGGCCGCGTCGCGCGCAGCCAGGCCTGCTGTGGGTGCCTCTGCCCGATGTCGGGGGCGCCGCATTGCCTGCGCCGATCAAGAAACTGCTGCGGCAACGCATCACCGCCTGATCGGCCCATGGCGGCATTGAGCAGAAGAACAACCCAAACATGTCTCAAATCCTGCTCGGGTAGCTTACGCGGCCCGCATCGGCGGGCGCCGGAAAGGCAGGCTAAGGCCGCTAGGGCCTGATCTGGCGCAGGTCCTCCGGCAGCAGGGCGTCGGCGCGCTCGCCGTAGGCGGAGCGGAACGCCGCCAGTTCCTTCGCGGCTTCATCGAGCCGGCCCGCGACCTTGAGATCGCGAATCCGTTTGATCCAGTCGTCGACGGCGCGCGCGGATGCAGGCGCGAGCTTCGCGCTGTCGGCGCTCGCGACATTCGCCGCGGCCACACGACTTTGCGCCCGCATCGGTTCGACTGCCTGCCGGGCAGGTGTGCTTATGCGCGGGGCTCCCCTCCTCGAGCTTCGCATCGCGGCCCGATTCCGCCGTGCCGGTCGCGGGGAAAGGCTCGCTTAGCGGGCGCGCGGACGGTGCCGCCGCTGCGGGGGGCGACGGCACGCTACTCGCGGCCGCCATCTCGGGCGCAGTGCGGGCAAGCTTGTCCTGCGCCACCGACTGCGGTTTTGCTTCGGCTACCGGCTTTTGCGGCGCCCTTGCCGCCGGCACCGGAGCGCGCTCGGCGGCACCGGCGCCCGCCGCCATTGCCGCAGCCGACGTCGCCGCTGCCGGTTCTGGCGGCGGCAGCGCGGACGCGGGTGCAGCGGTCACGGGCGCCTTCTTTGCCGTGG
The DNA here is from genome assembly GCA_963711235.1 of uncultured beta proteobacterium. Taxonomy (GTDB): domain Bacteria; phylum Pseudomonadota; class Gammaproteobacteria; order Burkholderiales; family Casimicrobiaceae; genus PALSA-1003. Next base: position 491,766 of record CAVQDI010000006.1, read on the forward strand.
CTTGCAGCGCGGCATCCACCCGCGCCTCGCCCGGTGCGGCGGCCATGTCGGTCACGTTGGGCGCGACGCGTTCCGACGGTGTCAGCTGGGCGATGCCGACCGCGAGCAGGGCAACGGTCGCAGCCGCCGCGAGTGGGTACCACCAGTGCTTGTTCCGCCCGCGCCGGGGTGGCCCGCCGATGGCGCGCCGGGCCGCGGCGCGGATTGCGGCGTCGAGTGCCGGCGGCGGTTCGTCACGACTCGCCGCACGCCATGCGGCGTCGAGCCTTTGGTCGCGCTCGCTCATCCCAGCCCCTCGTGCATTTCGTCGTCGAGATCGACGAGGTTTTCGCGCAGCTTGGCAAACGCATAGCGCAACCGGCTCTTCACCGTTTCAGTGCCCACGCCGGTCAACTCGGCGATTTCGGCGAGCGACAGGCCGCTCTCCTGCTGCAGCAGGAAGGCTTCCCGCTGCGCCAGTGGCAGCGCCGCGACGGCGGCGCGCAGGCGTTCGCCGAGTTCGCGGTTCTCGGCACGCGCCTGCGGCTCGTCGCCCGGGGCCCCGGGGAGCGCCGCGACCGCGTCCTGATGCGCCTCGTCTTCGGCGGAAACCAGCGTCAAATGCCCGCTCGCACGGTAGTGGTCGATCAGGCGGTTATGCGCCAGGCGGTACAGCCAGGTCGCGAACTTGGCGGTCGGGGCGTAGCTGGCACGCGCCCGAATCAGGTTCATCCATACGTCCTGAAACAGCTCGTCGGCGGTGCCGCGATGGCCGCACTGGCGCAGCAGGTAACGATACACGCCTCCCCGGTGTCGGCCGTAAAGCACATCGAACGCCGCGACATCGCCGGCGACGTAGGCAAGCATCAGATCTTCATCGCTGGACGCGGCAGGGGCGGGCATCGCCCGGCCAGTATGCGAGGCGGCCCATGCGCTGGCAAGCAAGCGGCAGTTGCGCGCTACGGCGCCCGCGGATCCGGCACAAAGCGGCCGGCATCCGGAAACGGGTTGGGGCGGTACCGCGCCAGCGGCGGCGGGGCGACGGGCACTCCCTGCGCGAGCAGGTTTTCATAGGAATCGTAATAGATCGCGATTGTCTCGGCCGGTGCGTCGCTCGCGCGCTCGAAGCGGGTGTAGCTCGCGTAGGAGGATTCACTGCGTCCATGGCCGGTGCCCAGGCGCTCTCCCGCAGCCTGAGCTACGGCATCTGCAGCGGTATTCGCCCCGGCGGACGGACTCGCGGCTGGTGCCGGCGCGCTTTCGGCCCGCGCGGGTGTCCCTCTGCCGCATCTCTTCGCGGGCAATCGGCAGGACGCGCTCGCGATACACTGCGACGCCAATTACGCCGACGTTGTCGGGACGGCCCGTGCGCGCGGCATACGAATCGGGCAACGCGGCGAAGTAGAACGCTGCGGTGCGCGACATGCTCTTGCGCCAACCGCCGATGTCGGCGCTCTCGAAGGGGGCGAGGACATAGCCCGACTGCTGCGGCGAAGCAGTGGCGCCGGTAATGACGTTGATGCCGTCAACACTCATGACCGCGAGAACGCGACCGTTGCCGGAATTGCGGACGCGGATCGCGTATTCGTTGCCCGGCTTGCCGATGACATAACGGCGGCCCTCGTGCCAGTAAATCGGCAGGGCACGCCCCTCGGTGCGGTCGACGATCTCCACCGTCGTCTGCAGCGGTGAAACCACCCCCTGCGCATAACCAACTCGGGCGACCAGCGCGGCGGCCAGCACCGCGGCGCACACGGTGCCGATGACCAAGAACCTCCCTGTTTGCAACATAGTCCGCTCCTTTCGGCCGCAATCCTGCCGTGGCTTCTGGCTGTAAACGGCGTCGAAGCCGATTCGGGGTTAACTCGCGTGCGATAATTCGCCTCCCGGGTCAAGGATGTCGCGGCGCCGGGACTTCAGACATGCAGGATCTCGCCGAACTTCCCGCCCTCGTTGCCTGGTGTGCCTTCGGTCTTGCCGTCGCGTTTGGCGCGGTCGCCAACCGCGTCAATTTCTGCACCATGGGGGCCGTCTCGGACCTCGTCACCATGGGTGACTGGCGGCGGATGCGCATGTGGCTGCTGGCGATCGCGGTGGCGATCGCAGGCGCGACCTGGCTCGACGCGAGCGGCCTGGTAGAGCTCGGCAAGTCGATTTACACGACACCGCGGGTCGCATGGCTATCGTATCTGGTGGGTGGTTTCTTGTTTGGGTTCGGCATGACGCTTGCGTCGGGCTGCGGGAGCAGGCTGCTCATCCGCGCCGGCGCCGGCAATCTCAAGTCGATGGTCACGCTAATCGTGCTTGCAATCGCGGCGTACATGACGCTCAAGGGCCTGTTTGCGGTGTGGCGCGTACAGACGCTCGACACGATGCGCCTTGATACGACGGCGTTCGGCGCCGCGCATTCGGATCTCGGCAGCGTCGTCACGGCGCTCTCGGGGGGCAAGTCGGTCAAGGCCGTGTTGCCGTTCGCATTCGCCGCCGCGGTAGCCGCGTTCGTGCTGGCGAGCCGCGACTTCCGCGCTAGCCGGGAAATGATCGCCGGGGGCCTCATCATCGGTGCGATCATCGTCGCGGGCTGGTACGTTACCGGCCACCTCGGGCATGTCGCCGAGGATCCGCGTACGTTGGAGGAGGCGTTCATCGGGACCAATTCCGGCAAACCCGAGTCCTACAGCTTCGTCGCGCCGGTTGCCTATCTGCTGGAACTCTTGCTGTGGTGGAGCGATCAGTCTCGGACTGTCACCTTCGGCATTGCCGGGGTGCTCGGGATGGCGGTCGGGTCGGCGGCCGTGGCAGTGGCGACCCGGACGTTCCGCTGGGAAGGGTTTGCATCCACCGAAGATCTGGTCAACCATATCGTCGGTGGCGTGTTAATGGGGTTTGGAGGCGTCTGCGCGCTCGGCTGTACGATCGGTCAGGGCCTGACCGGGATCTCGACCCTCGCCCTAGGCTCGTTTCTCGCCCTGGGCGCGATCATTGTGGGGTCCGTGGCGGCGCTCAGGTACCAATACTGGCGCGCCGCCGGAGCATGAAGTGCAAGTACGACCATGATTGTTTATGACCTGATCTGTGCGCACCGACACCGGTTCGAGGGCTGGTTCGAATCGGCGGGAGAGTACGCGCGCCAGCGCAACGAGTCAGTGATCCGCTGCCCGATCTGCGACGATGCCGCGATCGAGCGCCGGCCGACGTTGAACATTCGGGTTGCGCGCAAGGCTGCGCCTGGCGACGCACGCTAGCGAGGTGGCGGTCGCCGGTGGCGACGGCGAGGCGCTCAAACACGTGCGGCGTTTGATTGCGCAGACCGAGAACGTCGGCCGCGCGTTTCCCGAAGAAGCGCGCAAGATCCACTACGACGAGGCGCCCAAGCGGGGGATTCGCGGGCAGGCTACACCGGAAGAGGCCGAGGAACTGCGCGACGAAGGTATCGACTTTCTATCGTTGCCCAGCGCGCTTACCCGCGACCTGAACTGACTTGTCCAGCTGCACTTGTGGCGGCTGAAGGACGGCCAGTCATCAGGTTCAATCGGCCGAAACATTGCGTTACACGGTGTAACGATTTTTTGCGTGGCCGCAGCCGATTAGCTATAATTCGCGCCCTTCGGCGGGCCGTTAGCTCAGTTGGTAGAGCAGCGGACTTTTAATCCGTTGGTCGTGGGTTCAAGTCCCGCACGGCCTACCAGCATTCTGCGCTGTCGCTTTGCCCGTTCGACCCTGGCGCGGGCGGATCGGACGGGGTTGACGTCTGATTAATCGACCGTGGTTGGCCGCTAGGTTGACCGCGCCGAAGCCCGGCAAGGTATACTTCGCCGCTCGTATCGCCACCGTGCCTGCGACTTCGGGCACGTCAGCACTCGCCCACCAAGAGCCGATGAACATCCGCCGCGCCCTGTATGCACTGCTATGCCTCGGGGCAGCCGTGCTCGCCGGCTGCAACACCGGCAACGGCGTCGGGGCCCTGCCGATCAACACAACCGTGCGCGTTGTCAACCTGGTTCCCAACGCGCCGCCAATCACCTTTTCCGTCGATGGCACGCCGCTGGTCGCCGGCCTGGCGTTTGAGCAACAGACGCTCTACCTTGACACTTCGGAGGGATCGCACGAGTTCACGGTGACCGATGGCGGGAGCTCGACGCTCGTTGACGTGACGGAAACCCTCGCCAACGGCCAGGCCTATACCTTCGTCGTGTTCGGGCCGCAGGATGCCGCAAATTCGCAGCTCCTGACTCGACACGCCCATCTCGTTCCGCAAGACGGGAACACTCGTCACGCTTCCGAATGCCGGGACTTTCGCGGTGCGCCTGGCCAATCTGGCGGAGGGCGTCGGCGCAGTCGACATGTACCTTACCGCCCCCGGGGCGGATCTGGCGCTGACGGCACCCACGTTCATCGGCGTGACCTTCAGCATTATTACCACCTACATCCCTATAACAACCGGCAGCTACGAGGTGCGCTTCGCGACGACCGGCACCAAGAACGTCATCTTCGACAGCGGAACCGTTGTCCCCTTCGGCGACCAGTCGATCGTGGAGGCGGTAACGTATAGCAAGGGAAGCAGTAAGCTGGTCGGGCTGGACCTACTGACCGTCAACACGACGCAGGGCGCCGCACAGATCTACCAAAGTCTTTTGGCGCAATTCAAGCTCGTCAACGCCTCGGCGGTCGGTCCCCCGCTCAACGTCCTGGTCAATGGCGTCCTGACACTGACCAACGTGCCGTTTGCCGGTGTGTCGAACTACGTTAAGACGCTCGCGCGAACGCAGACCCTCTCGATCGAATCGACCGCGACCCCAGGCGCGAGCTTGTTGACGTTCACGGCGGATTTTTCGCCGGCGACTGATTCATCGATCGTCATCAGCGGTCCAGCGGGCGCATTGCAGTCGCTGGTCCTCACCGATAACAATATGCCGTCACCGACAGGCCGCGCGCGAGTCCGTTTCGTCAATGCGTCCCCTGGGCTCGCCTCGCTCGACGTTTACGTCAATTTCGTCCCGACATTCGCCGGCGTTCTCTCCAACACTGCATCCGCTTACACCGAGCTTGTCGCCAACGTGACCGGGAGCGCGTTTAACATCGGTTTCAACACTGCCGGCACGACGACGCCGGTATTGACTCTGCCCAAAGTGACCTTTGTCGCAGGTACGACCTACACGGTGTATGTCGTCGGGCCCGGATCTGCGCCGCAGGGCGTAGTCGTCAGCGACAATTGACAGTGATTCTGCTCTAATTGTGACAACAACGTCTATCACCATCCCATGGAGACATGGATGAACTCGAACCGCGCTCTGACCGTACTACTGTGCATGCTTGCATTCGCCCTCGCGGGCTGCGGCAAAAGCAGCAGCAACAATTCCATGCTTCGCATCGTCAACGTGATTCCCGACGCGCCGGCGGTCAGTGTGCAGCTCGGCACCAATCCGCCACTGATTACCGGCCTGCTGTTCCAGCAACTTACCCAGTACTTGAACGCCCCCGGCGGATCCCAAGATTTCATGGTCAGTGCCAATGGCGGGCATTCATTCGCAATCAACGAGACGCTCAATCTAGGCAGCGGCAACTTCACGTATATCGTGTACGGTCCGGTGGTCTCGGCCACGGGGCTGCTGATCAGCGAAAACAATCTCCCGAGCCTAAACTCGGGGCAATTTAACTTCCGGGTGATCAATGTCGCCGCCGGGATCGGGCCGGTCGACATATACCTCACGCCACTGGGCACGGATCTCAACACGACGTCGCCGACTATCGCCGACGTGGGACTCGGGGCTGTCAGTGCGTTTATCGCCATCAATATCGGGTACGTTGGAAGTCCGCGCGACCGCGACCGGCACGAAGAACGTCATTTACGACACCGTGCCTCAGGTTTTTGCCAACGGGGATTCGTATGAGGCAGTCGTTTTTACCAAGGGCAGCGCCAGGCTCGTCAGCGTCGCCATGCTCAACGAAGACAACACCGGTACCGGACAGGTCAACGACAATCTGCTGGCCGAGTTCAAGGTTCTTAATGCGTCCACGGCTGGCACGTCACTGAACGTCCTGGTCAATGGGACCATCGCGCTTTCGAACATTCCGTATCAAGGCGTCTCGAATTATGTTACGACGCCGGCTGGCTCGAGCACCTTCACTGTGCAGGCAACCGCGACGCCAGGCGCGAATCTGCTCACGCTGGTTGCGACACTTGCCTCGGCTACGGACACCTCGCTCGTGTTCAGCGGCCCCACCGGGGGGCTTTCCCCTCTCGTGCTGAACGACAACAATTTGCCTCCGCCGGCGTTGAACGCGCGCGTCCGTTTCGTCAATGCCTCCCCCGGTCTCGGTCCGATCGACGTCTACGTCAATTTCAGCAATACGATCCCGAATTTGGCTCAAAATGCCGGCTCGATTTACGTCAACGAGACCGCCGATTCGACGATCGGTACCGCGTACGAGTTCGACTTCAACGTCGCCGGTACGACGACCCCCGTGCTGAAGCTGCCAGGGGTTGTGATAATCGCCGGCCACACGTACACCGTTTACGTCGTCGGCCCGTCGAATGCCCCGCAGGGTGTCGTCTCGCAGGACGATTGAGCACCGTTGCCGCGTCAGGCCGCGCCCGCGTATAATTTGTCTTCCGCTGCCGGGACCTTCACGCTCCGGCGGCGGCATGTGCAATTGTCCCAACCAAACCTGGGTCGTTAGCTCAGCTGGTAGAGCAGCGGACTCTTAATCCGTTGGTCGCAGGTTCGATCCCTGCACGGCCTACCAATAAATCAAAGGGCTAGCTCAGCGGCCGGCCCTTTGTTCTTTTGGAGCGTGACAAAAACGTGCTCAAAAATCCGTTGGTCGCACGCTCGATCCGCTACCTGGACACAACTCTCTGCGCTGTTGGCCAACATAGCAGGCGCTAACTCGCAGTGAAGACCGTGACAACTTCGTACAAAATAATTCGTTGGTCGAGACCCGATCCTGTAGTAGAGGTTCGTGGACTCACGAAGCGTTGAAATCACGGTTGAGAAAAGCGACAAGTCGAGCTTGGGCAGACCTCTTGACAACTCTAATGGTTGCGTCAAATGCTCATCCGTCTCGAGGTCGCATCGTCGTCTCAAGTCGACTCATAGTTCCTTGGCGATGCGCGAGGTCGTCGCGGTGGGTCGCGCGCAGGGTGTGCAACTGGCGGCGAACTTCGCGGACAATCGCCTCGCGTTCGCCGATGGCCTGCCCGAAACGATGACCTCGTCGATGCACAACGACCTCGAGCGCGGTAACCGGCTGGAGGTCGACGGGCTGAGCCGAGACGTCGTCGAGCGCGGCCGCGCGGCGAACGTTCCGACGCCGGTCAACCGCGCCATCCACGACATTTTGATCCTGCATGCGGCGGGACAGGGCCAAACCTGAAGTGAGCGCGGTTCTGCACGTCCGGGCGCTTCGCGGCACGCCGGTGGCAGTGCCGCTGGCGCGGCCGCTCGGCACGAGCGCGCAAACCATTCGCGATGCGCCTTTGCTCTTGGTCGACCTCGACACCGCGGAGGGGATTACCGGCCGCGCCTACTTGTTCTGTTATCTTCCGGCGGTCCCTGCCGCGGTTGCGCACATCCTCGACGCTGCGTCTGGTGTCATCGCCGGCGCGCGTGTCGCGCCGCTCGATATCGGCACGACGCTGACGCGGCACTTCCGCCTGATCGGAGTGCGCGGAATCGTCGCCATGGCGCTCGCCGGGATCGATGTCGCCTGCTGGGACGCGCTGGCGATCGCCGCAGGCATGCCGCTTGCCGCGTTTCTCGGCGCCGCTCCGAAGCCGATGCGCGCTTACAACAGCAACGGCCTCGGTTTGATCGAGGCCGAGGCCGCGGCGGACGAGGCCGAGGAGCTGCTCGCCGGCGGCTTCAGCGCGATCAAGATGCGCCTGGGGCGTCCTGCACTGGACGCCGATCTCGCGGCGATCCGCGCCGTTCGCAGGCGTGTCCCGGATGAGATCAAGATCATGGCCGATTTCAATCAGGCGCTCACGCTCGCGGAAGCGAAGCGTCGTTGCCATGCCATCGATGGCGAGGGCCTTTACTGGATCGAGGAACCGATCCGGCATGACGACTATGCCGGGTGCGCCGAGCTTGCACGCGAGCTCGACACGCCGATCCAGATCGGCGAGAACCTCGCTGGCCCTCACGCGATGGCCACCGCGATCGCGGCGCGCGCCGCCGACTTCATGATGCCCGACCTGGAACGCATCGGCGGCGTGACGGGCTGGCAGCAGGCCGCAGCGTTGGCGGCTACCGCCGGGATCGGGATCTCGTCACACCTTTTTCCGGAGGCGAGCGCACATCTTCTCGCGGCAAGCCCCAGCGCTCACTGGCTGGAATATGTGGACTGGGCGGCTCCGATCCTGGCTGAGCCAATGCAAATCGTCGACGGCTGCGGTCACATTCGCGACACGCCGGGCACAGGTGTGGTCTGGAATGACGAAGCCGTGGCCCGGTATCAATTGCCGTGAACGGCGGAGTTATCCGACCGTAGGTGCGCTCCGTTGACTATTGCGGAGACTTGGCCGCAAGAATTTCAGCCTTCTCGATTGCCGGCGGCTGGGCCAGGAGCTCGGGAGCCTTCGCCATCAGCGCTGCGGCGACACGGCCGGTGAGATGTGCCTGGCGTCCTGCGTCGTCCTGGAACGTATCGAAAATGCCGTACGTTGACGGCCCAAGTTTGATCGCGTACCAGGTGCTCGTCGCCGGCTCCTGCTGGACGAGAGCGAGACCGCCGCGCAGGAACTCTTCGACGGCTGACTCTTTACCGGGCTTTGCTTCCAATCGAACCAGCAGCGCTACGTTGACCATTTTCCGGCTCCTATATTGATCAATTGACTCAAGCCCGCTCTCGGGCTGGCGACAGAGCGACCCAGACTCGGTCCTCGACTAGCCCTGTCGGCTAGAAATGCGTGGTGATTGCGGTCAACCATTCGGGCGACACCGCAACCAGCCACGCTTCGATCACCTTTTCCGTACCCGTGAGAATCAGGACTCCGACTGCAAGCATTAGCGCCCCGAGCAGATACTTGCCGACCACTCCTGCCCCCAGCAGCGTTTTCCGCGCCCGCACCATCACCGCTCGCGAGAAACCCCCTACGATCACCAGTGGCAGCGCGGCGCCAACGCCGAACAAAGCCATGACCCCCGCGACTTGTGGAAGCTGCCTGCCTTGGCTGGCCAGCGTAGCGGCCGCTCCCAACGTGGGGCCAACGCAAGGAGCCCAGACGAGACCCAGCAAGAGCCCGACCGTAAACTGCCCGGCCAAACCCTCGAGGCGGAAGCGGGCGATGAGCCGGTCGCCCAGCGCGCTCAAGGACGAGGTGGCTGCTGCGAAGCGTTGCTGTAGCGTCCCGCTGATCAAAACGGCGCCCAGCGCCACCAGAAGAATCGCCGCAAGGTTGCGAAACCATTCGGCGTCCAGGCCGATCGCGAAGCCTACCGTGGCGATGAACATGCCGACCACCGTGAACGACAGGGCAAGCCCAACCGTCAATGCAACCGCGCCGAGACGATGCGCAGCCACCGCGCCTCCGAACACGATAGGAACGAGAGGCAAGACGCAGGGAGAGAGAATGGACAGCACTCCGGCAAGGAAGCCGAAGCCGTAGCCTCGGAGGCCGAGATTCACTTTTCCTTCCGAACGGGAAGCCTAGGAAGCCTTGCCGAGCAGCAACGCAATCGACTCCCGACGCGTGTCGCCGGTGGAGCGGCCGAGCTCCTTGCCGCCACGGAACACGATGAACGTGCTTTGCTGCGAGACCCCGAATATGCGCCGCACGTCCTTTTGCGTATCGAAGTTGACTTTGAGGCGCGTGTATCCGGCGAACTGCAGGCGGGTGAGGAGCTCGGACACAATAGGCTCCTGCGCCTTGCACGTCGGGCACCAATCGGCGTAGACGTCGATCAATATCGGCTTACCGGCGGCCTGTAGAGCTTGAAACGTTGCCTGGTCAAACGGCTTGGTCTCGGCAGCGTGAGCCGTGACGGCGAGCGATAGCGCAATGGCCGCGAAAAACGCGGTGACGGTGGATCTCATGACCTTCTCCTTGACGGCAGGAAACCAGTGCGTTGTCTGACATCGGTTGAGACGCCTCGGCTCCTGGAAACGATCGGTTACATCGGTTCATTTTTGCCTCAGGTATCACGTGTATGCATTCGTCCTTCAAACGGGCATTTTTCTTACATCCCAACGGCACCATGGTCAGGCCGCGAGCGCCGCCTCGGTAACGGTCGGCGCCGCCAATGCGAAAACCATGCGTTGCGACCGCTTTTCACTGAAGGCCTGCTTTTCGCGTGGTTCGATACGAGCTCAATGTACACTACCGGTGTCGCCGCGGGAATCAGCGCCACGCCGATTTGCCTTTAGGAACGCGCCTGGCAAGTATCAACGTCGCCAGGCTGGTTGATAGGTGGGTACGCTGGCCCTATGGGGCATTCCAGCACTAAGAGACGGGGTCCTGGTGACGCAGGCGCCATCTGATTAGCCACGCCGCCCGCGAGCTTCGGCGGCCTCCAGCGGAAGGCTAAGGCTGATCCAAGTGACCGTGGTGTCCTCTGACCGGTTGTAGCCCGCATGCGGCCTGATTTGCCGACGATCGCAGTTCGCCGCAGCGGAAATTCGACTTTGGGAATAACCGCCGCTAGTCTGCAACAAAGCGGACCAAAGCATTCACCAGCCACTAGGAGGCGGCGTTACCCGCTTTCGCCGTCCTGGGTTCGCGGAAAGAAAATGGCCCGGTTAAGAGCCGGGCCATTGCTAACGACCTTATGCCGTCGCAGCGATCTTGTGGAAAGTGGAGTTGGCGACCTCGTAGGTTTCAACCCGAGGAGTTCCGTCAACTACCTTCGCTAAGATTTTGGTCACTTCTGCGTAATGCCCGCGCTCATAGGTTTCAGCGTTCTGTTTGTTGTCCCACAAACTCAGACCAAAAGCTTCGGTTCCACTCGGGGCAACGAATGTGATTTCATCCCGAAACCCGCTCTGTTTTCGAAGCATGGGGATGACGTCCTTCTCCAGCCGCTGGGTAAACTCTTGCGTGCTATTGGGCTTCAACTTCATGGATACGCGACGTGCATACATATAAATCTCCTCAAGTTGTCATGGCCGACACCCAACCTCACGAGAGTCCGTGATTCCTCATAACCGGTGCGGCCTAAAAACCCGCTGGTAACGGGAAAAGTTCGACCCGGTTTTTTCTTCAGAGGTTCCCGAGCAGCGCATTCGGTGGTTGTTCGTCGCGTCGTGCTTGTGAGGTCGACTGCAGTACGACTACTTCGCGTCGAAGTCGACGTGCCTTGGAATCGCAGTGCGCGCGACCAGAGGCAAGACCCTACTGCCAGAGGCAGATTTCGGCGTTGGGCGGTCTCTTACTCGGTCACGTTAACACGTTCGCGATCTGTAGGACCTACTCGTACGATTTTTGCCGACCTTCCTACGCACAAATCAGGAAGCGTCCGATTGGCATTCGGAGGCTAATGACTTGAATATTTGCATAGCCATCCCATGCGCTCGGCACAGCATATCGCGACCGGCTCGAAGCAATCGCGCGTACCCGTAGTAAGGATGAGACTATGCAATTCAATGTGCGCATGATTCCCGCGCTAACGGCTGCGCTGCTGCTGGGCCTTGCCAGCGCGGCTTCGGGGCAGGCTACGAGCACCTCCAGGATGCTCGCCGGTGCGAACGGAGAGATCGCAATCGCGGACGCAAGACAAGCCGCTCCTGCGAACCCGGCGGGGCAGGGTGGTCTCAGCATTCAGGTCCTTTCGAACCGCGCGGACTTGATTTCGGGAGGCGACGCACTGGTTCAGATCGTATCGAGCGTCGGCGCATATGGGTCGATCTCAAAGATCGACCTGAACGGCATCGACATCACGAAGGTCTTTGCGTTAAGGGCCGATGGAACGTTCATGGGTCTCGTGACCGGGTTAGTCAACGGGCCGAATCTCCTGCGCGCTCGGCTTGCTGATGGAACCGGTGCGCAGATCACGATCACGAACCACCCCTCCAGCGGCCCAGTGTTCAGCGGCCCGCAAGTGTGGCCATGGACTTGTAACGCGGGTGCATTGGACGGGCAATGCACCCGTCCTCCAACGTTCCAGTACTACTACGTGCCTGCTGGTATCGATGCACAGGCCAACCCTGCGAGCGTGGACGTCCCCGGCGGATCCGACCCATACTTTCAGACCTACGATCCGACCAATCCGCCTCCCCCCGAGGCCGTCGCGCAGACCACGACGGACCAAGGCATCACTGTCCCATTCATCGTGAGGCTGGAGACCGGGTCGATCAACCGGGCGCAATACCAGATTGCTGTACTGTTCGATCCGGCTCGCAGCTGGGACTTTGCCAATCCCCAGCGACCGTGGAACCACAAGTTGTACGTGGAGGGCGGGCCCAACTGCGGCATCAGCTACCAGGAGGGCACCACACGTGGCGTGCTGATCGGAAAGGTGCTGGGGAAGGGTTTCGCCACGATGTCCAGCGTTCTCGAGATCACGGGGAGCAACTGCAACATGGTGACGCAGGCCGAAACTCTCATGATGGTCAAGGAGCACTTCATCGAGATGTACGGAGTCGTGCGCTACACGTTCTCCGTCGGCGGTTCCGGAGCGTCCATCGTTCAGCATTGGGTCGCCAATGCCTACCCCGGGATTTACGATGGCTTGATCGTGGAAGCCAGCTTCCCCGACGGATGGACCGAAATGATGAACACCGAGGATTGCATCTCACTGGTCGACTACTGGACCACGCCGTCGCGTTGGGGAACAGGTGTCGCATGGACACCGACTGATCAAACCGCGGTGGAAAACGGCGACGCGCCTTCCAGCTGCGTGGCGTTTACGGTGTTCCGGTCGCTGTTTACACCCGCGGACGAAACAGGGCAGGTCCCTTCCGCAGCCGTCTACAGCGCGCAGACCAACCCCTCCGGGGTGCGCGGCACGCTCTGGGACTACGGCTTGTCGCAGCTGGGTCGACGTCCGGCGCCTTTGTGGGGGCCCGTCGAACGGGCTCTCGGCTATGGCTTTGCGAACCGCCCACTGGATACCGTCGGCATCCAATATGGGCTGGAGGCATTGTTGGACGACGAAATCACGCCGCAGCAGTTCGTGGACATGAACTCGCACGTCGGCGGACACGACATCGACTACACCTTGCAGTCCGGCCGCACGACTGCGGATCCAGAGGCACTGAGCATCGCCTACCGGTCGGGGTACATCAATCAGGGCAACAACCTGCACGTCCCGATCATCGACATACGCGGAACGAGCAATGCGGATCTTCACGATTCGTTCCACAGTTGGTCGATGAGAATGCGCCTGGATCGCGCGAACGGCAACCATGACAACCAGGTGATTTGGGATTCGTTCACGGCATCAGGTTTCGTGGTCGATCCGACCCTGGAGGCGCAGGCGTTTGATCTCATGGATCGGTGGCTGTCAGCCATCGAGGCGGATCAAAGCAGCAACTCACTCGCGCAAAAGGTGGTCACGAACAAGCCTTCGGACGCGGTGGATCGATGCACGGTGACGGGAACTGGTACGCCCGGCCCCTGCGTCATTCCTCCGAATGGAAACCCCCGGATGGGCGCTGGCGAGCCGCTCACCGACGATGTGCTCAAGTGCCAGCTCAAGCCAATGGACCGAACATCATACTTTCCTGTGCTGTTCTCTGATGATCAGTGGGCGCAGCTGCAAGCCGCTTTCCCAGGCGGCGTGTGCGACTACACGATGCCAGGTGTGAACCAACAACAACCGACGATTCCGTGGCTTACTTACACCAATGGCCCGGCGGGTCAGCCATTGGGGCCGGTACCCGTTTCCATGGCGCTCCATTGACGCGCTCGGGACATCATTGCTCGGTAGTGATTGCGCGATGAAACTGGATCTTCAGCTCAAGGGTGGTGTAAGCCTGATTCGCCGTTAGGCTAATACCGCTCGCCCCTCGGCTACCTCGGTTAACGCAAAGTCCAGCGTATCGCCGATCGGCAGTCTTCGGCGTTATCAGTGATTGGAGCTGCTCCGGGCCGTTCAGCCGACCTTCCCCTTCTTGGAAGAGGTTCATGGAGCAATCCCTGTCCCGAACCTAACTGTGTCTCGCTTCAAGACGGCCTAACGCGCGCCCGCGCCAGTACCGCATGCAGCAGCACGTTGCATCCGGCCTCGAGGTGTTCGGGACGCGCGTCTTCGATTTCGTTGTGGCTGATGCCGTTCTTGCAGGGCACAAAAATCATCGCGGTCGGCGCGACGCGCGACAAGTAGACCGCGTCGTGTGCGGCGCCGCTCACGATCTCGCGGTGTGGATACCCGAGCGTTGCCGCCGCGCTGCGCACGGAATTCACGCAATTGACGTCGAAGTGCGATGCAGGGAACTCGACGACTTGCCGCACTTCGCATTCCAAGCGCAGTCCGCGCGCGATGGCCGCGGCAGCATCGCACAGCTCGCGATCCATCGTCGCAAGTTCCTCGTCATCAGGATGTCGGACATCAATGCTCATCGTGACCTGCCCCGGGACGACATTGCGGGAATTCGGCTTCACCTGCATGAAACCCACCGTTGCCCGGCCATCCGGAGCGTGTCGAAGGGCCATCGCGTGGACCTCTTCCACCATCTTCGACGCACCCCGCAGGGCATCGTGACGCGCCTCCATCGGCGTCGGCCCGGCGTGCGCATCCTGCCCGGTCCAGATACAGTCGTACCAGCGTTGACCGAGCGCTCCGGTCACCACGCCTATGGTTTTGTCTTCGAGTTCGAGAATGGGACCCTGTTCGATGTGAGCTTCAAAGTACGCATCGACCGAGCGCTCGCCGACGCGTGACGTGCCGGCATAACCGATGCTGTTGAGCGCCTCCCCGAATGAGATGCCATCGATATCACGCTGCTGTAGAAGATATTCCAGCGTGAAGACGCCCGCGAATGCGCCGGATCCGCCCATAACCGGAATGAAGCGGCTACCTTCCTCGTTAGTCCAGATGGCAACGCCGACGGGATTTTCTGTCGTGATGCCGGCATCGTTGAGTGTACGTAGCAGCTCCAAGCCTGCGAGGACGCCGTAGTTGCCGTCGAACTTACCACCCGACGGCTGTGTATCGAGGTGGCTTCCCGTCAGCACTACGTGTGTGTCGGCGCGATGCCCTCGCCGCGTGGCGAATATGTTGCCGGCGCCGTCGACTTCTATGCTCGCGCCTGCCTCGCGCAGCCACCCAACGACAAGATTGCGTCCCTGGCGATCCAGATCCGTAAGTGCCAAACGGCGCACGCCTCCCTTGTCGGTCGCGCCTATTCGTGCGAGGTCCATGAGCGAACCCCAAAGCCGCTGGCCGTTGATGCGAAGCCCAGTAGTAGTTTTCAGATCAGATGCTTGCATGAGAGCCTCACAATAATTTCGCAGATGAACGCGGCGCCGCGCAAGCAGCAATTCGCATGTGTGGGTCTGAAGACGCTGGCCGCGGAGGTTGGTATCGTCGTAAAGGACTCGAGCCAGGCGCTTTCTTCGTCGAAGAGTTGCCTTTCAAACGCACGAGCCCGGCTTCCTTACCACCAGCGTCACCACTCGGGCCCTGCGCTGGACGCGCGCGCGTGCCTACTGCCTCACAGATATGGCAAAAAAACTATTTTGTATCGAAATACGCGACAGCAAGATCTCTATGTATCAGAGGCTTAGGCAAGACAAGCCCCTACTTACCCACGGCGGTGAATTATCGAAAGTTGAGACATCTATCACCATTGCGCGATGCAGAATGTCTTCATACCACTCCTTCTCTGCAATGGTTGTCGCATCTGTCGGCACCTTTAAGCGGGACCTTTATCAAGCATGGATTTCACTTCTGAAAACACGGCCCCTGTGCATCCCGCGATTGTCGATGCAGTCGTCAAGGCCAACTCTGGCTACGCGACAAATTTTGAGGCTGAAGCATGGACCAAACGTTCCCATGAACGACTTGTGGCCTTCTTCGGATGCGGATTAAGCGCTTTCACCGTCTTGACAGGCACGGCCGCGAACGCGATCGCGCTCGGGGCCATGGTCCCTCCCTATGGTGCAATTCTATGCCACTGGGACGCTCACATTGAGACCGACGAATGCGGCGCACCAGAGATGTTTACGTTCGGAGCGAGACAGATTCCACTGCGCGGTGAACATGGGAAGCTAGACCCAGGGGCGCTAGAAACCTATCTAAAGGAGGCGCGTTTCGGCGTCGTGCATGCGCTCCAGCCTGCGACGTTGAGCCTCACGCAGCTTACGGAAGCCGGAACAGCCTACACGCCCACCGAAATCACCACTCTTACGGGCATCGCCCGGCGATTCGGGCTGTCAGTCCACATGGATGGCGCGCGATTCGCCAACGCCGTGGCTTCACTCGGGGCGACGCCCGCCGAGGTAACTTGGAAGGCAGGTGTCGACATCATTACACTCGGCACCACGAAAAGCGGTACCTTCGGCGCCGAAACGATTGTCTCCTTCAAGCCGGAGTTTGCGAAAGCGCTGTCGTTCTCGCGGAAGCGCAGCGGCCACCTTGCCCCCAAGAGTCGCTTTCTTGGAGCGCAGATCGAGGCTTACGTGGAAAATGACTTGTGGCTCAAGAACGCGCGCCACGCCAATGACGCAGCCCGGCGCCTCTCGAAGGGTCTTGCCGCAGTTGCTGGCGTCCAGATTGTGCATCCCACCGAAGGCAACGAGGTCTTCGCCGCAATGCCGCTCGCGATGACGGACCAACTCATCAATGAAGGTTTTAAATTTCACCGCGACTGGCGTCTCCATCCGCGCCACAACCGTTTCGTAATGTCATGGGCTGCGTCGTTCGACGACATCGATGCGCTGATCGAGAGCTGCAAGCGACTTACGGCAGCGCAAGCCTAACCCCTTGGCTACGTCTGCATCGACTCCATTGTCACTCGAGCAACAGCCCCACTGGAGAACAAACCAATGAAGTCTAGCCTCTCTGCCGGGTTGATCGCGTGCATCGCTATCGCAATGACATCGGTGACCGCCCTGGCGCAAAGCGATACGCTGAAGAAGATTAAGGAAACAAAAGCGGTGACACTCGGCTATCGTGAGTCGTCGATCCCGTTCTCGTATTTGGATGCCGACCTGAAGCCAGTTGGCTTCTCCATGGATCTTTGCGGGCTCATCGTCGAGCGCATCAAGCAGCAGACGAACCTGCGGGACCTAACTGTCAACTACACGGCTGTCAATTCGTCGAACCGGGTTCCTCTCGTGCAAAACGGTACGGTCGACATCGAGTGCGGCGGCACGGCCAATAATGCTACCCGGCAAAAGGAAGTCGCATTCTCGGTTGCCACGTTCGTCAGCCAGCCGCGGTGGTTGGTGCGTGTCGATTCAGGGCTAAAGACTGCGCTCGACCTCAAAGGGAAGGTTGTTGTTACCACCCAGGGATCCAATGCCGTAGGCTTTGCGCGGCAGATTAGCCAGGGAAAGGGACTCGATCTCAAAATAATCGAAGCCAAGGACCATAGCGAGTCGATGCTCATGTTGGGCACGGGTCGCGTCTCAGCCTTCCTCGAGGACGACATCTTACTCGCCGGTGAAAGGGCTAACGCGCAGAACCCGACCGACTTTGCTTTCCTACCAGACGGCTACGACACCATTTACTATGGGCTCATGTTCCGCCGCGATGATCCACACTTCAAGGTGTTCGTCGATGAGGTCCTTTCCGGTCTGATGAGGTCGGGGGAGTTCGAGCGAATCTACAAGAAATGGTTCGAGTCTCCAATACCGCCGCGTGGCAACAACCTCCAATTTCCGATGTCGGCGCGCCTTAAAGAACGAGTCAAGAATCCAAGCGATAAGGTTGACTAACGCGTTCTGTGACTGCTCAGGTCTATCGACGTCAGTTTGGGGATGCGGGAGACACACGGTAAACTTCACCCGCAATTCCTATTCCGACAAGCAGCAGAACCCAATGGCCATTCGGACAAGACGGACACGCGTAGAGCTGCGCACTTCGCCTTCGTCTCCTGTTGAGCGCCTTTTCACCGTGCTTGAGCTTGCAGGGGAGAGCGGATCAATCTCCGTCGCGGATGTAGTTTACTTGTTGGACATACCCCGTCCAACGGTCCACCGCCTCGTCAACACGCTGCAAGTGCTCGGCTATCTGCAGAGGATGCCAGGCAAAGGCAAATACGGAGCCGCGCCAAGGCTAGTCAACCTTGCCGCGAATATTCTTAGTTCGACCATCGTCTATGCTCCGCTGCAGACGACGCTTGCCGAGGTCGCCCGCAAGACAGGCGAAACGTGCAGCCTGGCCATCATGTCCTCGAGTGAGGTCGAATACATTGCTAGCGCTGTCGGCAATTCGCCCCTGACGCTCCAGTTTCACGCAGGCCAGCGGGCGCCACTTTACTGCACGTCAAGTGGACGAGTGTTCCTCGCGGCGCTCGACGACAAGCGGCTCGCAGCATTCCTCGCGACAGGGCCTTGGCATTCGATCACACCGAACACGATCACCGAGCCAAAAATCCTGCGCGCCAAGATCCTTAAGGTACGGGCTCAAGGTTTCGCGCTAAACGATTCCGAATATATCGTTGGCGTGGTCGGAGTAGCGGTTCCCGTCGCCAGCAAAGATGGGCGAGTGATTGCATGCCTCACCGTCTCGGCACCTAAAACGCGAAAGACCCTGGACGACCTCAAGACACTTGTGCCAATGCTCAAGAATTCGGCCGCGCGCATTGCGCGGGCCATATAACAAGCTTTGATCGGCTTTCGCTCCAGGTGCGGCGCCAGCTGGTAGCGGGGCAGGGACTCGAATTAGGAGCGTCCTTACGTCGAAGAGATGCCGCTGAAACGCACCGGTGGCGGGAGGCCCTTGGGCGACGAGTGCTAGCGAACGTGACAAAATCGTGCGCGTCTTGGCGTGCTTTGGCGAGCGAGGGCGGGCATCCGCACTAGATAAACATTCATTAAAATCCGGCTCTTAATTCATTGGTCGCAGGTTCGGTCCCTGCACGGCCTACCAAGTCAAACAAGGGTTAGCTCAACGGCCGGCCCTTTGTCCTTTTGGAACGTGACAAAAACGTGCCAATTCGATCACGTTTCTGTCACGGCCGCGCTCGATCCTTGCTGCGGCAACGGTCAGATGCTCGGTACCAAACTTCGCATGGCGGTCCACCATTACGCGGGACTTCCAGCCGCCCAACTCCTTGAGCTCATCGCAGCTCGTGCCGGCCTGCCGATGCCACGATGACGGTTGCCACCCAGAGTTATTTCCGCTCGTACAGCCGCTTCATCGTCGCTTGGGATTGAGCCTCCGCGGCCCCTACCTCCCCAGGCGAAATCGGTGTTACTTGGCGAAGCGATGATCGAGGCTCAGCGGGCCAGCGCCGTTCACTACCAGCAACAGGAAGCCGCCGGCGATCGAGACGTTCTTGAGAAACATGATCATCTCGATCTGGTTGGCAAAGTTGGTGTGGAAAACCAGCGCGGCTAGCAATGAGTAGCCGGCGAGCAGGAAGGCGGTAATGCGGGTCTGCCAGCCGAGGATGATGGCGATCGAGCCAAGGACTTCAGTGGCGATGACGACGGGAAGCAGCACGTCGGACACGCCGACTGACGACATGTACGTCGCGGTCGCTGCATAGGCGCCGATTTTGGAGAGGCCGGAAAGCAGAAACAGCACAGCGAGGAAGCTGCGTCCGGCGAGCTCAGCAGCGTTCTTAACGGTGTTCGTGGGCGACGCCTGCGAGGCGCGGGTATTGATGCCGCGGGTCGTGGTGGCTGCTAAATGGCTCATGACAATTTCCTTGGCGTTATGTTGAGGCTGTTGGCAAAAGAAGCGAGATTAGGCGCTCGCGTGGACTGGGAAATTCACTCGGGCCCACGTCGAGAACTTGGTCGGTTGCCGGCCGGCTATTTTGTTTGCGAGGCGCAATTCGGTCGCCCGAATCCGAACCCAGGTAGGTATGAGCTTGGAAGCAGGCAAACATCGCGGCGATCTCGGCAGCGCCAGGGAAGAGGGTGGCGAAAACTTCCCTTGGGACCTGCTTGAATGAAAAGTCGTGACCCTGCCGATTCAGCGTGTCGACGATTTCGTTGAAGCTCATGAAATCACCGACGAGGGGCAGATACTCGCCATTGCCTGCCTGGTCCGGGTGTGCGAATGCTCCGGCAACGATGTTGCCGAGTTCGCGTAATGTCGCCCATGTGAATGCCGCGCACTGTGGGATCGAGAGGAAGCAGCCCAGCCCAGGGATCCGTCTGCCTGCTTTTGCGGAGCCGAAAGCGCCCACAAGGTTCTGGTAGTAGAAAGGGCGCGATGACGAACGTATGATGTGCAAACCCGGCTTCCTTCACAATCCGATCGATCTTGGCCTTGCCGGTAAAGTGGGGAACGTGGAACTTGCCGCCGCTGATCGCTTCCACATCGGGCAGCGTTGACCAGATAAAGTGTTTGACGCCGGCTTCCTTGGCAGCACGTACCGCCGCCGTTGCCTGCTTGAGCTCGTCGGTGCCTGGTTCCCAAAAATTGGTGACCAGAAACACGCCATGGGCCCCTGCAAATGCGGCCTTGAGGGTTTCCGGGCCGGTCCAGATCCGCTTCGACGACTTCGTCGGCGAGTCCGCGATGCTTGCCTGGACGGCGCGTCAGGGCGCGTACCTTGAATTGGCCTTGGGCTTGCAGGGCGCGCACGACTCCGCCTCCCTGCTGCCCCGTTGCGCCGATCACGGCGATCAGTTCTTGCGGTTGGATGACATGTCTGCTCCTTGTCTAAGATCACTACTGTCCGGTTAAACCCCGAGCAGATTCAACTGGTTGGGGTTGACGAGGTTGTTTGAGGAGAGTGCATTTTCGGTAAGGGCCTGTTGCAGAGGCATTTTTTCGAAGATGGTCACGGAGATAATCTGTAGCAGCGTGTAGAGCGAGGCATCGAGGTGCAACTGCTTCTTGACGATGGCGATGAGCACGTACGTGGCGACGGCGCACCACACCTGCGTCTTCACTGCGTTCTCGCTGTTGCCCAGGAAATGCTTGATGCGCAGGTGCTGCTTGATCCATTTGAAGAACAGCTCGATCTGCCAGCGACGCTTGTACAGCGCGCAGATGGTCAGCGCCGGCAGTGCCGTGTTGTTGGTCAGGAAGACCAGCGTCTTGCCCGACTCGGGATCCTTGAACCGAATGCGCCGCAGATGCTCGGGATACTTCTTTGCCGAGTAAAAGCCGTTGAGCATCACGCGTTGGTCGCAGAGCACGCCGGTGGTGCGGTCGGTGGTCGCCGAGTACACGCGTCTTGCGTCCATGGGCGACTTGGCGCGTGTGACGAAGAAGGCGCCGGCCTGATGCAGCGTGTACAAGCGCGGGAAGTCCAGGTAGCCGCGATCCATCAGGTAGAACGCGCCGGCCTCCAAGGCCAGCATGTCCAGCACGTTCACTTCGTGCAGCTTGCCGTCGCTGATGTGGATGAATGTGGGGATCGCGCCGCGCAGGTCCAGCAACGTGTGCAGCTTGATGGCGGCTTTGGTCGAGCGAAACGGTGCCCAATCGAACAGGCTCAGGCACAGATCGATGGTGCTGGAGTCCAGCGCGTACACGGTGTTGTCCAACTCGACGCCGAGCGAGTCGTTCGCGTAGAGCTTGCGCGCGCGACGAATCAGCACGGCGGCCAGATCGGCCCAGATGCGCCAGTCGCGCAATTCGTTGGCATCGGCCAGCGTGGAGCGCCTGACCGCGGAGCGAAAGCCCATCGCGTAGAGCTTCGCTGCATTGGCCGACAGGCTCGCCTCGATGTCGCGCAAACTCTCGCGCCAAGTCAGCTGCGCGAAGGCCATCGCACGGAACTGCTCGGCACACGACAACGTGCGCGCACCGGCGTTGCCCGAGTAGCGATGCACGATGCGCGCGAAGCTCGTCCACGGCACGAACTCCATGACTTGGGCGAACAACGTCTTGCCAACATGCATGCGCACTCCCCGGGGCAGTCAACCCGGGGAAACTACGCCATTCTGGGCAAACGAAGTTCAAATCGGCACCAAAGGAAATCGGCCTGCAACCCGCGCCAACGCTCGTTCTCGGGCTCGGCACAGGCCATTTAACCGGACAGTAGTGGTCTAAGATAAGTGTTGAACTTCACAGCCGACCCGCGGCACGAAGCCGCTGGCCGATGCGATTGATTTCCGCTTCGCCCCGGGCGAGCGCGGCGTTGGTCGTATGGACCGAGTAGTAGCCGAGCACCAGGGGGTGTGGATGTTTGATCGCGGACCCCAGCACGAACGATGTATCGCCCTCCGCCTCAAGCTCGATGGCGGCGCCGGATTCTTCGAAAACGGCGAGCTGCCCTTCGCCGATCGGCTCGGGTGACCGCAACTTGCCCTCGTCGACGGCGAGCCACGCGACGCTTTGCCCTTCGGGCGGTACGTAGCGCCAGCGCTGTCCGTGCTTTAGCCGCACGTGGAGGTAGTTGATACCTGCAGGGGCACGGATCGGACTCGTGGCGCGGCCGTGGCTCCCGAGAATCACCCGCACGGGTCCATCTTCCTGCACCGCGTCGGGAGCGATGTATTGACTTTCCGGCGGAGCGTTCTCGTCCAATGACGGCAGCGCCACCCACAGCTGGAAACCGCGCAACGGCTCGCCGAGCGTTGGCCGGCCGTCATGCCACACGCCGTTTCCGGCTTTCATCCATTCGAGTCCGCCCTTCGCGACCGTGCCTGTCTTTCCGGTCGTGTCCTCATAGGCGAGGCCGCCGCGAAGCACGACGGTGAGCGTTGCGATGCCCGAGTGCGGATGGATGCCGAAGAGCGGCTCGAGGCCGCGGCACGATTTCGAAATGGTCGAGGAACACGAAAGGCTTGATCCGCTCGCCGATATCGGAGGGGCTGACGAGACGCGTGACGGGTCCGTGTCTGCGACCGCTGGTGCTGAGCGCAATTCGGCGAGAACTCGCGGCCACGGCTCCTTCGGGTGCGTTCTCCATGTCAAAGCGAAGGGTAGGGCGGGCGACTAACGCTGCAGCTGAGGTGTTCATTTCCATGTCCATGAGGGATCCTGCCAACAAGATAAGGGCTGGCCTAACATCTGAGAAGCCTATATATTTCGATATCACCTATCTCCTGGGACGATGGATATGCTCGACGCATTCACGCTGGACCAGTTACGGACCTTCATCGCTGCGGTGGACGAGGGAAGCTTCTCGGCCGCGGGCCGCAAGCTGCGCCGCGCCCAATCCGTGGTGAGCCAGACACTTGCGAATCTGGAATCGCAGTTGGGCGTCAAGCTCTTCGATCGCTCCTCCCGTTACCCGCGGCTCACCGACGAAGGGCGGAGCCTTCTGGTGGACGCCCGCGGAGTGGCGGGTAACGTCGATGAGTTCAAAGCCAGGGCACGCGCCATGCGTGAGGGGCTCGAACCCGAGCTCTCCGTCGCGATGGACGTGATGTACCCGATGGAGGTACTCACGAGGGCCGCCGTACATAGCCGAAAGACCTACCCGCATACGCCACTGCGGCTCTACGTCGAGGCCCTCGGTGGTGTCATCAAACCGGTCCTCGATCGCAACTGCAGCATCGGCGTCATCGGCTCGCTGCCGCTCGTGCCGGACGAGCTGCAATCCGAGCTCTTGCTAGGCATTCCACTCGTGACCGTCGTCAGCCCCTCGCACACGCTGGCCAAGAACCGCGGCGTGGTTTCGATATCGGCCATAGCGAAGCACGTGCAGTTGGTTCTGAGCGACAGAACCGTGTTATCCGAGGGCCGAGATTTCGGCGTGCTATCGCCGCTGACCTGGCGCCTTGCGGACCTGGGAGCGAAGCACGCGTTCCTCAAGGCCGGCCTGGGATGGGGGCACATGCCCTTACACATGGTGAAGACAGATCTCGACAGCAGATTACTGGTCAAGATCCGCGTCGAAACAGTTCCGCGCGCTGTGGTGATGCCGATGAGCGTAGTCTTTCGAAAGGATGCACCGCCTGGGCCCGCAGGCCGAGCCTTCATCGCGCAACTCAAACGGAAGTAAGCGCTTCGCGTCGTTCGCGGCCCGATGGATTGATTCGGGTTATCACCGACGATGCCTGGGGCGGCGCGTCCCATTTTCGTCGACGTAAGTACGCCTTGACGCCCGCTGCGAGCCCGAACCGTCTGGCACGCTACGTCAAAGAGATGATGAGGTTCTCGCTTTTTTCATGGTTATAGCCTGTCACTTATCCTTGGGGCGTTAGAGATCCAGCAGCGCGAGCCCGCCGGGACCGAGTACGGCGATGTAAACCAGTCCGCCCGTTAGCGCGACCTTGCCGACGAAAATATTTTTCAGCATCGTGCGCATTTGCAGTGGCCCCTCGAAGGACCAGAACCTGACAAAGACGAGCGAGACGAAAACCGTGAATAGCGCCAGCGCTCCGGCCGCAACGCGCGCGTACACGCCCAAAACGAGCGCAGCTCCTCCGGCCCCTTCAAAGACGCCCGTGAGTACCGAAAAAATGCCGGCACCGGCAAGTGTAGTGACGCGACCTGTCGCACCTCATCGCGTTCCAATCGCTGAACGGTTAATTTAAATCACGTACCTGGTAACATTACCTCGGGCAGCTCTACGCTTTTCTTCCGCTTTGGCCGGACCCACATCACACCGGGGTAACCCTTCAGCGGCGCCAGAGGCTCTCCCATATAAGCCCAATCCACTTTCTCTTGGATCGATAAGTGGTAGCGCGGCTCGCGGCCCGTGCGTCCCAAAAACAGTGCGCGAGGAATGTTCACCCACTTTGGCGCGCTCGCGCGTTCGTAGAATAGGGGCGTCCCGCATCGGGCGCAGAAGCTTCTTTTTGCGCGCTTCTTCGGTTCGTCGAACCGCATGATGCGTTCGGATCCCTGCAAGACGCGAAATCGGCTGCGCCACGTACCCACGTACGTCGCGTAGGCGCAACCTTGGGCGCGGCGGCTGGCATCGGAATGGTCGTGCCACGCCCAGAATGCGGGATAGTCGATCTCGAACTTCACGTCCCCGCAAACGCATCGGCCGGACGCCTTGGGAGTGGAAAGTTTGCCGGTCTTAGCCCGGCCCGCGGACCTTTGCACGTCGAACCTCGCAGCGAAAAGTGGCCTTGATATCTTTTGGCGCCAAGATCCCATGAGGCTGCCTCAGGCACACGAAAGCGCAAAACAACTAGTCGCTCGCCAATGTTAGCTTTTGTTAGCCTCTCACCGGGTCGGGGGATTTGTCGCCCATCTCGCGAAATAGCGGCCGGTCAGAACACCCTCATTTTCCCTCATCTCATCGGGTCACGTTTTCCACCCTCGTCGGCAATATCATCCGCGCCAAATATCCGCATTGTGACCCGAGCCTCGCGGGCGTCGGCCCTTCGGCCGTGTCGAGATGAGGCTTACTGAGGTTTTCTGAGGCTGTCGATCTCGAGCTTCGGGTGTGCCTGACGCACGAATTCGGTCCATTGAGTCCGTCGGCCGCATAAATATCCTTTCCCCCTCGTACTGCACGAATCGTTATGTGTGCCAAAAAGGAACCCAATTGTGCTTGCCAGTTTCATTGTTGAGTCACACTATAATCAATGGAATCAATACTCTAAAAAGACCTAAATCATGAAGTTATTCACCGGATTGAAAAAAATGAGGGAGTTTGAAAGGCGGCATCTTCCTTTCCTTAGGTCCATCGTCGATTTCGATATCGTCATCGAAATCGGATATGCGGAAGAGCAGACGCAACCATTGACGGTGAAGCAGCTCTTTCTCATTAATATCAGTTCACGCACGACGGTACGCCGCAAATTAACCGCGCTCATTGAGCAAGGAATCGTAATCCGGCGCAAACATGCGAATGATCATCGCTCCAGCCTGCTAGTCATTTCTCATTCCGCTACCACACGGCTAAGCAAGTATGGCGGCACGATTGCGTCTATTTCGGCGTCACATTTCAAATAGGCTGCACGAACTACGCTTGCTGCGACGGACAGACGAAGCGTGAGAAAAATAGCACACATGTAGAGCATACCCTATGGGATATTTCGTTGTTGCGCCGCGTTTTTGACTTGGGTCCTATCGGTACCACGCCCGCGACGGAAGGAGACAGTCACCATGCCTTCACCGCATACCGCGAAGCAAAACCATCTTCTTGCGGCGCTCCCCGCGGAGGATTACGCGCGCGTGCTGCCACATCTGGAACTAATAGCGATGCCCCTGGGATGGGCGCTCTACGAGTCGGGAGGCCGTTTGGGCTACATATATTTCCCGACCACCAGCATCGTCTCGCTGCTCTACGTCCTGGAAAGTGGCGCTTCGGCGGAAATCGCGATCACTGGCAACGAGGGATTGGTGGGCATCTCCTTATTCATGGGCGGCGAAAGCACGTCGAACCGGGCGGTGGTACAAAGCGCAGGCAACGGCTACCGCCTTAAGGCGAGTGTTCTAAAAAAGGAATTCGCGCTGGGTGGTGAATTACAGCATTTGGCGTTGCGGTTCACGCAGGCTCTGATTACGCAGATGGCGCAGACTGCTGTATGCAACCGGCACCATGCGCTGGACCAGCAACTATGTCGTTGGTTACTGTTGAGTTTGGACCGCTTGGAAGGCAATGAACTGTTGATGACGCAGGAGCTGATCGCGAATATGCTTGGGGTACGCCGGGAAGGCGTGACCGAGGCCGCCGGTAAATTGCAGGCGGCTGGCGTGATTCACTATGCCCGCGGCCACATCCGGGTACTGGATCGTGCAAAACTGGAGAAACGCGTTTGCGAGTGCTACGGAGTGGTGAAAAGAGAAATAGACCGCTTGCTGCCGTACAAACTCCCGCGCTGATAGCGCTTCCAACGCGGACGGCCAAACACGATCTAGGCAATCTAGTGGCCGGCGTAGCTTGGATCTGCGGCGCGGGAGATCTCCCAGATTGCGAAAGTGTTGGTGCGACTCGTTCGACGAGGTCCAACACCACGTTTGGGAAAACCGATGGAGGCCGTACCTATGAGCGATAGTCCGCAGGCTGGCGTCGCACCCGGTACGCGCCTCTCGTACCCGCGCGGTGACGCGCCACGCGTCACCGGGAAAGCGGTACCCGTACTATCGCGGCGGGATCACCTGCAGGCGCAAGATCTGCAGCGAGCGCTCGCATCATGTCAACAAGCGTTGCTCGCCGCAAAGCAACAAATCGAGATTCTTACGAAAGCCAATGCGCAGCTCAGGAATTTCGCGGTTCGACGCGAAATCGCGCGCGACGCGGCGCAATGCTCGGTTGTGAACGCGACGAATTTGCGTTCGCCCTCGTCGAACTCACGCGCGACTTACAGGCCTTAACACCAGCAATTGGTTGGTCGACCTCTTGGACAAGGTCTTCGATCGCACGCCGGTGAAGTATTTCGTTCTGCCGTCCCCTATTTGTGTGTTAAAGGTTCGGCCACGTTTTCGCGGGTGTCTCAAGGGAAATCGACCACCGCGGCAAGCACCGGGCGGGTTCTGCCCATATTATGGCTTCACGGGCTCGTCGGTCGACGCCCGTTTATGATCCATTGGCCAATCACCGGCTCCGGATCGAACCAGGGCAGCTAGCATGTCATTGCTCCTACCCTGTGGCGGTTCCGCGAGCGCGGATTCGATTGTGATTCGCAAGGCGAGCACTGACGCTTCATTTAAATGATTTGATCCACAAGGACGCATGATTGAGCGTCAATGACAGTCTGCATGCTTCCCCCGTTGAGCACCTCCCGTTACGCTTCTCCAAGTGAGCACCGTACAAGTATCAGCAAACGCCGGATACTGTTGCTTGCCGCCACGGTCATCGCTGTGATCGGCATGGGCTTGGCCACGCGGTCTTGCGGCCGGCATGACCGCGCTACATACGACGCGCAACACACGTCCAGTCTCAGTATCTAGGAAAATGAGGGTGGCAGCGTTCCACTCATTCGGACCTCCGATGTAAGGTCACGATCGCAAGGACCCGCGAGCTGGTCCGCCGGCCTCTTCTTCCTTTCGCGATCTTCTGATTGCGACTGCGGACGCTAGAATGTTCCGCGTCAATCAACTAGTTATTGGCCTCGCACTTGGCACGTGCGTCGGATGGCCCTTCCACGTATGTCGCACGATCTTACGAGCTCAATATTACACCGCTGCGCCTTAAAAGAAGTTCCGCGGGGCGGTCGCGCCGCGAAAGCTGTTCCTGGACGGTCGAGGTTTCACCTACGTCTTGGCATGGGTCCCTTAATAATTCACGGCGACCGGTATTTTTGCCTTATGTGTACCAGCGCACAGACCTTGTACTAGGGAAAGAACATTGTCAGCCTGGAATGCATGGAGCCCGACGTGCGTCGAGGTTGCGCGGGTTCCATGATTTAATTGACAAGGAGAACGATCATGAATCAACGCAAATTCCAATTGAGGCATGCGGCACGCGCTATGGTGGCCGCGGCAATTGTGGCAACGACCGCATTCGTTATGGCCCCGGGAGTTACAGCCGCGGTCCCTGCACCTGCAGTAGCCGCAGCAAACGGCTCGGATCAGGTCCGCATCGAAGCACGCATCAAAGACATGCATGCCAAGCTCAAAATTACGGCGGCCGAGGAAGATCAATGGGCAAAGGTCGCAGACGTAATGCGCGGCAATGCCCAAAAGATGGACGAACTGAACAACGCGAGGCTGGCGAATGCCAACGCTATGAACGCAGTCGATGACCTCAATTCCTATGGTGAGGTCGTTGATGCTCATGCTGGCGAAATCAAGAAATTCGCTGCGGCCTTCTCGCCCCTCTATGCCAGCATGTCCGACGCGCAGAAGGCGGAAGCTGATGAACTCTTCCGCCACGGCGGCACGCAGCATAAGTCAACGCAGAAGAAATGATCGCACGTACGACAGTGTCGGAAAAGGCGAACTTGCGCTTGGCTGTCGTCAAATCGCTCAGCACTCGATGAACGGAAGGTTCAAATATGAATATCTCGATAACTCAAGCTGGGTATTTCCGGCCGAAGGGCGGCAAGGTCGCTATGGCTATTGCCGTCGCATCAGCGCTGGCTGTATTCGGCATGACTCCGGCGTATGGCGATGAACACGGCAATCGCGGTCACGAGCGTCATCACGCTCACCACTACGCGCAGCCTTCTTTTTACGCGCCGGCTCCGGTCTATTATGCCCCGCAGCCATCGCCAGGCATTAGTTTGTTCATCCCAATCGTCATTCGTTAGGCCGATTCGACCCGTGGTCCGCAATAACGGGATTACGGGCTGGGTTGACCAGTCCAAGGTCGTCCGTTGCATGATTGCACGAGGGTGTGCCTGATGGGGTCGGCGCGCACATCACTCAGCGCAGCGCGTTCTTGCAAAGGAAATTAAGATTAGGATGTACTTCAAACGACCGGCCCGCCTACCGATGTCGATTGCCGCAATCTTCATCTGCTTATTGGCGGTCCTGGGAATCACTGCGATCACCCGTTCGATCCCGGTCTCGTACGCCAACATTCCAGCGGAGAATGCGCCGTCCAAGGGTCGAACAGCGCCGGCCCGGTCCGAGGACGTGACTGCCGAGGAGTTGCTATCGCCCCTCGCGGCGGCGCGCGCTACAGTCAAGCGCAGAAACTGGGCGTCGTGCCCTGGATGCGGCGTCATCGAATCGATGCGACAGACGGAGCCGCCCGAGAACGTGCTTCGGCAAGCGGCTATCGCCGTACGGGTTGCGGGATCTAATCTTGGTGGCGCATCCGGCGGCGCAATCGCCGGTGGTGGCGCAGCGAGGAAGGGCTATGAATTCACAGTTCGTTTTCGAGATCGTTCGACGATGATATTCAGGGAAGCAAGCCCGCGAGCCTGGGGTTTGGGCACTCCAGTCATGGTGATCGGCTCGTTGAATATTGCGAACAACTGATGCACGCGAGCAACGCCTCGCCCCTCATCAAGCACTGAGGAGTAGGCCTGCGGCGGCGTGGCGAGGCATCGCTTCCGAAAGCCCTCAAGCACCGGACGTGCGTCGCGTGGTGCGTCGCGACCCGCGTCGGGTGCAGCGGGATGCGCCACGTCCCGAGCCGTCGCCGCTTCCGCAAGGGCACGCCAAACCCTCCGTCCCCGGCGGCATTACCCAGCCGCCGCCAGTCTGTGTGACCTCATCTGGCGAGAACGGTGGCCGGCACAGCGTATGTCCACGCGCGGCTACTTCCAGCGGGCAGGCTCGTCAATGTGTGCTACCGCACCGACTGCAAGGGCTGCCGCGACCAGACTGCAACTGCTCGGTGGATTCGACTTGCAGCGAAGTAGCGATCGGGCCAGAGCCAATGGTCGACCAGAATAGGGTTGAACTGCTACCTTTGTGCTGTACGACCAGGACGTGCGGTAAAGCTTGTTGGGCTCTGCCGCACAGGTACGTCTATCGAGCGCTATTGAATTGAGGTAGTTATTAATACGGGCATCCGTTGGGCCAAGTTGTTTGCCGCTTGTGGAGGCGCCGCCTTCGGCTCGCGGCTGCGGCGCAAGCGCCACAACGAAAAACAAGCGTACAAGACCGAACTCCATGATTGGGAGAACGAAGGCGGCAATCTAGCGCCATCGCCAGAGGCGACCGCTACGCCGGTGACCACGCGTTCAGCCTGAGGATTTCCATTGGGTTCCGCAGTGGCAGCTGCCGCGACGGCCGCTGTTGCGGCACCCTGTCTCCCTTCAGTCTACAGCGACGTAACTCGCTGTAATTTCAATAAATCTTATCAAAAGTGAGTGCAAGCATGAAACTGCGTCCCCTGCACGATCGCGTTATCGTCAAACGCCTCGAGGAAGAGCGTCAATCCGCCGGCGGCATCGTGATTCCGGATACCGCCGCAGAAAAGCCCTCGATGGGTGAGGTCGTCGCTGTTGGCCCCGGCAAGACCAACGAGAACGGGAAGCTTCAGCCAATGGGCGTGAAAGCGGGCGACAAGGTTCTCTTCGGCAAGTACTCAGGCCAGGAATTCAAGCTGGACAACGAAGATCTTTTGCAAATGCGCGAAGAGGACATCATCGGCATCGTCGACTAACCGCGCACCCGAACCAAGCATCAGGAGAAACGAATCATGGCAGCCAAAGACCTCCGCTTCGGCGAAAACGCACGCAACAAGATGGTCAACGGCGTGAACATCTTGTCGAACGCCGTCAAGATCACGCTCGGCCCAAAGGGCCGCAACGTCGTGCTCGAGCGAAGCTACGGCGCGCCGACGATCACCAAGGATGGTGTCTCGGTCGCGAAGGAAATCGAGCTCAAAGACAGGTTCGAGAACATGGGCGCTCAAATGGTAAAGGAAGTCGCGTCCAAGACCTCCGACGTCGCCGGGGACGGCACCACGACGGCCACCGTGCTCGCGCAATCGATCATCGCCGAAGGCATGAAGTATGTCGCCGCCGGGATGAATCCGATGGACCTCAAGCGCGGTATCGACAAGGCGGTTATCGCGGTTGTTGAGGAACTCAAGAAGATCAGCAAGCCGTGCACGACCAGCAAAGAAATTTCCCAGGTTGGCGCAATTTCGGCCAACGCCGACGAATCGATCGGCAAGACGATCGCCGAAGCAATGGACAAAGTCGGCAAGGAAGGCGTGATCACGGTCGAGGACGGCAAGGGCCTCGAGAACGAGCTCGAGTTGGTCGAAGGCATGCAGTTCGACCGCGGCTACATCTCGCCGTATTTCATCAACAACCCAGACAAGCAGGTGTCGCTGCTGGAGGATCCATACGTCCTCCTCCACGATAAAAAGATCAGCAACATTCGTGATCTGCTGCCGCTTCTCGAGCAGGTGGCCAAGTCCGGCAAGCCACTGCTGATTATCGCCGAAGACGTCGATAGTGAAGCGCTTGCGACGCTGGTCGTCAACAACCTCCGCGGCATCCTGAAGACCACCGCCGTCAAGGCGCCGGGCTTCGGCGACCGCCGCAAGGCGATGCTCGAAGACATCGCAATCCTCACCGGCGGCACGGTGATCGCGGAAGAACTCGGACTCAAACTCGAAAATGCGCAGTTGAAGGACTTGGGCCGTGCGAAGCGCATCGAAGTCGGCAAGGATGACACAACGATCATCGACGGCGCCGGCGAAAAGACCGCGATAGAAGCGCGGGTAAAGAATATCCGCAAGCAGGTCGAGGATGCGACGTCGGATTACGACAAGGAAAAACTGCAGGAGCGGGTGGCCAAGCTCGCTGGCGGCGTGGCCTTGGTCAAGGTTGGCGCGGCGACTGAAATGGAAATGAAAGAAAAGAAAGCCCGCGTCGAGGACGCGTTGCACGCGACCCGTGCCGCCGTCGAGGAAGGCATAGTCGCCGGCGGCGGTGTTGCGTACCTGCGGGCACGCGCCAACCTCAAAAATCTGAAGGGTGCAAACCCCGATCAGGACGCTGGGATCAAGATCGTGCTGCGTGCCCTCGAGGAGCCGATGCGCCAGATCGTTGCCAATTCGGGCGACGAGCCGTCAGTCGTCGTCAACAAGGTCGTCGAAGGCAAGGGCAACTTTGGCTTTAATGCCCAGACTAGCGAGTACGGCGACCTGGTGGAGATGGGTGTCATCGATCCGACCAAGGTGACGCGCTTCGCGCTGCAGAACGCGGCGTCAGTCGCGGGACTGATGCTCACGACCGACGCGATGGTCGCCGAATTGCCCAAGGAGGACAAGGGCGGTGGCGGCGGCATGGGTGGCATGGGCGGCATGGGTGGCATGGGCGGCATGGGCGATATGGGTATGTGACGCCGCAAGTCAACCGCAAGGCACGGTTCGTCGGTTCCGGTGCATCATGGGATTCTGTGAATGCACAATCGCCCATCGCCTTTCAAGATCATTTGGCCAGCGCCCGCGGCTAGATACACCGTAACCCTGCCTCACGTATTTACTGAAAGCTACTGACATGTTGCGCTATGAGGCCGTCACCCGTCTGGGCCAAGGAGATTTTGAGCGACTTGAGGAAGCTAAGCGCTTTATAAACACGTTTCCCAGGGGCACAATCGCGAAGGTAACCGATATGCAGGCGGGGCCACGAGACGACACCATGACCTACATATATATTTCAGGAGAGCGCGCTTGTGTTCAACACGGCCCGTTGCGTGAACGTGACAAAATCGTGACAACTGTAGCAGTTAATCCGCTGGTCGGTAGAAAGTCTACAGGGGATCGTTAAGCTCGACCGGATATCCCGCGACGGTCCATGCGTCGAGGCTGCCAAGCAGGGGCGCACGCGCACAAACCCGGCGTCGAGCCGCATCTTGGCGACCTGCGTTCGGGCGAAATCGACCCTTCTGAGTCGTTCGCGACCGGCAGCTATCCGGCATCGAACTTATGGAAAGCTGTGAGAAGTGGCGGGGTTGTCATGTGGTCTGTCTGGATAAATTCGTGCGAGGCGGTCGAACACACCCTTCATCTCATTGATGTGCAGCGAGATACACGCGGACATCGTGATCCCCACACCGCTGGCCGTCAATCAACCGAAAACCGCGTCTCGCGTAGTCGTCGCCCGCGCCGGCGCCGCACAGGTGGATCACCGCAGCCAGCTCCTGCTTGTGTTGGAGTGTAGCGGAGGCCATTCGGTGTCGCTCGAGGGTGATCGTGACACTCCGGTCGAGGTAGGCCGATGTGAGTTCGACAGCGTGAGTAGGCACCACCCGGGCATACAGGCTATTGAACCAGCACGATCGCCAACTATTCCAAGGCCCATCCTCCGCGACAGTGTGATTGTGAATGCAATAGCGCCGCGCTTCTGCAAACGTTCCGTCGGTAATCTGATACATCCCGACGGCGCTCGAAGCCGGCCGATACACCTCGAAGGGCTGTGATGTCCATGACCAACGCCAGTACGTGCGCACCACCGGATTTCCAGAGCCCTCCACTTGCGCAATCGCCGCGAGAAGGTCGGGGGTGATCACGTTCGTTGCGTACTTTCTAAAGATGGGTGCGTACTGTCGCCACGTTTCAGACGGTGTCTTGTAGAGTGTTCCGCTAACGGGAAAGAACAGCTCCGATGGCTTGCGGATGACCTGATAGATCCAGTTGATGGCGAGCGACAGCGTCAGGACGACCGCCACACTAATGATGACCTTCATGACCGCCGATGCGCTCCGGAAAGCGCGCCACCAACGTCGTCTCAAGCGAGCGTTTGGCCAAAGACGCGACGAGACGGAAGCGACGCGTGCGCGTTCTTCCAGTTTTCCGTCGGAAGCTAACCAGACCCGACAAGGACAGGTTGGCATAACAGCGCTCTGCGCGTCTTAAGCGGTTCATTTCTTAACCCACGAACGGGGGCCATTGGACGGCCATTTTAGCCCCCTGGATGCAGGTTTTGCCCCGCGAGTTGCCCTACGTTCGATAGGCCTGTTTGAGCGCCTGGAGCATTGGCATGACGTTTGCTGTCTCTCTCCTGCGGTCCTCCAGTGCCCACCGACGCGCATTTGCCAGTGCAGCTAGCGTCAGAAACTAACGCATTGCGACCGCCGCGCGCTTTCAACTTTTTCGGGACACTTATCGATGAATCCTAAAACTATCGTAGCCGCGCCCACGGCCGCCGAGCTTGCCAAAGTCGACTCCGAATGCTCGCCAATACCGATTGAATCCCCAGTGGCGCGCGGCGTATGGACGCGTGACATCGAGGCATTGTGTCGCGCACTTGAGGCTCAGCAGCGAGCGCACTTCCCAAGGATTGACGCAGAGGAAAAGTAACGCGACCCTTAGTTTCAGCCCTTTCGCTACTCTCGTCCCAACGAACCATGCGGTTGCCGGTGACATCACTAAAAAGCAAGCTGCCATCCCTGTTCCACAAAGGGCCCTCGGCGTGCTTGTAGCCCTCGGTAATTTTGGTCACTGTCACGCCGCGCGGTACGATCGGTCGCCAACGCGGCGCGCGCGACAGCGAATACCGCGATCTGCAACGTCAGGTGCGTAAGTGTCCGAACCAGAGTCTCTCGGTGTTTGGGAATTGCCATTCGCTATTCCTTATGGTCGCCCTCATGCGTTTCGCGAGGAAGCGCTATTCATTGGGTGCGATTGCTTGGTCTTTCTTGCCGACGATGTTCCATGGTGGCTTCGCCCTCCACACGACGGTCATCCTCCACCCACTGCAGCTTCCGGTAGTCGAAGCCGTGCACAATCGTCGGCTTGACGACCGCGAAGTACGGCGAGATGTCGAAGTCGCGCGGCGCGAACAGGCTGTGGTGGCGAATACGCAGGAGTTCTTCGTGCGCATCCTTCGCGTGCTTGCCTAGCCGCCGCGGCACGTAACAGCGGCAGAATCGGGTAGCGCACCGACTCGTAGGCCTCCGCGATCAGCGTCGAGCAGATGGCGCGCGTCGGGTCGCCGCTGCCGAGCCTAAGCATTCGGCGGCGCCAACGCGAAGGCACGGGGGGCGTGGGCAAAAGATACCTCGCGAGGTCGAACACGTTCTTCAGATCGTAGAGGTTGCCGATGCGCGACACGGCAAACTCGATTATCGTGCGCACATCTTCCGGGGAAAGCCCCACCGGCCGGCAGATGCGCGTGTGAAGCCCCGCGTAGGCGGAAAGCGGCACCGCACGCACGCCTTCGCGGAGATCTGCCTCGATGAACACCTTCGGTTCCTCCCCGGGTGGCGGCGCGCCGAGCGCGTCGCCAACGTAGAGCGCCGAGTGCGACCAGGTGGACTGCGTAAGGTACTTGATTACGACGCTAACGCGCGTGTTGCCTTCGATCAGCACGATGTCGCCGGGCTCGAGCGCCCCAGCAAGCTTCTCCGGTGCCGAGGTCGCGAACTGCGCGCCCAGGCGCCGCGGTTTCGAGAGATACCCAGCGAGAGCCCGACCCAGCCAAGCAAGTACTTTGTCCATCATGTTAGCCTCCTAACGGGAGTGAGGCCCCTGAAGCATCGAGCCTCACTCGTTCCGTGCCACGGAACGCGTGGCCCCGCGGCCTTAAATCGTGGCCACGCTGCGCCGACACGTCTTGCGGAGCCTTCCTAAAGACGACCTTCCGTCTGGAGGCGCTTGCCGAGTTCTGCGTGTTTGTTCGTATGAACGGAGTAGGAGCCTAGCACGAGGTTGTGGGGATGCGGCGGAGCCGAGCATGAAGCACCGCGTCTTCTAAAGCCGCAAATTCCCGCGCGCCGCTTGATTCCTCGAACACGGTGAGTTCGCCCTTGTCCACAATCTCCGGCGTGGCCAGCTTTCCTGCGTGCAGGGGCAATCCAGGCACCGATGTGATCGGCCGGCGGCTGGTAACGCCATCTCTCGCCTTTCTTCAGCCTAATGTCCAGATAGCTCATCGTCGCTGGCCCACGGAGCTTGCTGATGGCTTCTCCGAGGCGACCCAGAAATGATGCGCGCGGGCCCATGCGACTTGAAGTGCTCGCCGCCGAGCTAAGGCGCTTCGGATTCGATACTTTCCATCTCCGGAGCTAGCGCGGTACAAAGCTGATATCCCGCCAGAGCCCACAGATGCACTCAACTACTACTACAACTCGCCCGACGCGCCGTTAGCCTGGCGCAGGAACCAAACACGGTTCTGAGCCTCGTCGATCCAGCCCTCGATTAGGCTCGCCGTCGCCACGTCGCGCTGTTGCTCGCAAAGTTCGTGCGCCTCTTCGAGCGAGCGCGCCAGTGCGGCGTTGTCCACGGTGAGCTCACCGAGCATTTGCGGCGGCGCGACGACCTCGTGGTCATTGTCGCGCAGCCGCTGCATGCGCGCGATGTGACCGATGGATCGCAGCGTGCGACCACCGTTCTTCCGGACGCGCTCGGCGATCGCGTCCGTCACGGGGAGAATCTGCATCGCCTGCTCTTCGAAGAGCAGGTAGTAGTCGCGGAAATGGGGGCCGCTGACGTGCCATTGGAAATTCTTGGTCTTGAGGTAGAGCGCAAAGGCGTCCGCGATGAGGGCGTTCAACGCCCCGCACAGGTCGAGGCTCGTCTGCCACAGGTCCGGGCTTGTCTCGTTCGGCACCGAAACGAGCGGCGCACCCGGATCGCGGATTGGAGTGGTGGTCTTGCGAGCAGCTACGGGCATGGTTCATTCCTCCGGTCGATTCGGTGTGCGCAATTCGCCGCCACGGGTCCATCGGTTCGACGTGCTCGGTCCATTAGAGAGTCGCGCCGACGCGTAAGAATGCACCTTGCAGACGGCTTCGCGTATTCGACGCCCACTCACACTGATAAGTGAAATCGTTTGATGCAATCGTAACGATCGACGACACCGATCAGTAGCCGGCAGGCGAGCACCGCTCGCCCGTATCCTTACAGCTTCCGCCGGCGCGGCGTGCGCTTGCCGGCGCTGGTGGTCTCCGTATGCGCCACGCGGCCGATGGGTCGCACCGTGTTGGGAAGGGTCGTCAGAATGGTGTCGGCGAGCGCGTCGATCGCCGCGATCCGCGGGAAGCTTTTGCGCCACACGAGCGAAATGCGACGTACCGCATTCGCGATCTCGAGCGGTCGCGTGACGACGCCCGCGTCGGTCATCCACGAGCCGCGCATGGCGAGCGCCGGTACGAGCGTTGCGCCCATGCCGGCGCCGACGAGTTGCA
Organism: uncultured beta proteobacterium; assembly: GCA_963711235.1. Classification (GTDB taxonomy): domain Bacteria; phylum Pseudomonadota; class Gammaproteobacteria; order Burkholderiales; family Casimicrobiaceae; genus PALSA-1003. Next base: position 529,157 of record CAVQDI010000006.1, read on the forward strand.
ACAGAGTCTCGAGGCTTGCCGCGCGCAGGTCGGCTTCCTCGCCGGTCTCGCTGCGTTCGGTGCGCCCGCAGACATCCATCATCTGCTCAGCGAGGCAGTGGCCCTCGGCCAGCAGCAGGATATTGAGCGATTTGAGCTCGCGCCGCCTGATGTGTTCCCTGCCGTAGAGCGCATGGTCGCGCGGGAGTGCGAGCCAGAACGGCTCGACGAACAAGGGACGCGCCACGAGCTCGGCGTCGTCGATAGGTGTCGCGAGAAGGATCGTGTCGAGCTCGTGCTCGCGCAGCCTTTCCAGGAGCTGGGCCGTGAGCTCCTCGGTCAGTGCTAGCTTGAGGCCGGGGTGTCGATGCGTGAGCGGCGCGAGCAGTCTCGGAATCAGGTACGGCGCGAGCGTCGGAATCGCGCCCACGCGCAACATGCCGACGAGCGGATCGCGGTGTGCGCGCGCAAGCTGTACGAAGGCATCCGCTTCCTCGAGCGCGCGGCGGGCGTGTTGCACCAACGACTCACCGAGCGGCGTGAGTGCGACCGACTTCGTCGTCCGCTCGAACAGCGGTGCCCCGAGTTGCTGCTCGAGCTTGCGGATCTGCCCTGAAAGCGTGGGCTGGCTGACGAAGCTTCGGCGCGCGGCGTGGCCGAAATGCCGCGTCTCGGCAAGCGCTACGAAATAACGCAGATCGCGCAGGTTCATCGTCAGCTATCGTCCATGACTATCGATACGATCATATCAAACGATTATACAAATAAAGGCCCTCGGATGTGTAATTAGCCGCTCACGCAGGGACGATTGACAGGACCGCTATCGCCCTTCGCGATAAAGTTCTGCCGGAGGCAACGCCATGACGATAATTCGACACGATGGAACGACTCAACCAGTATTCGTAGCCATAAATGGAGCGAAAGATGAGCGCAACCACTGACACGAGTGCCGGCAAGTGCCCGGTCGTGCACTCGACTGGTGTAGGCAGGTCGAATCGTGACTGGTGGCCGAACCAGCTCAACCTTCAAGTTCTTCACCAGCACTCGAGCCTTTCCAACCCGATGGGCACCGCGTTCGACTACGCCAAGGAATTCGAGAGCCTCGACCTGAATGCGGTGATCAAGGACCTGCATGCGTTGATGACGGACTCGCAGGATTGGTGGCCCGCCGACTACGGCCATTACGGACCGTTCTTCATTAGGATGGCCTGGCACGCCGCGGGCACGTACCGGATCGGCGACGGCCGCGGCGGCGCCGAGCCGGCCAGCAGCGCTTCGCGCCGACCAACAGCTGGCCGGACAACGCGAACCTCGACAAGGCGCGTCGGCTGCTCTGGCCCATCAAGCAGAAATACGGCCGGAAAATCTCCTGGGCCGATCTGATAATTCTCACCGGCAACGTCGCCCTCGGAGCAAACCGACGCCCACACCTTTGCACCGCTGGAGCCGACTGCCGACGGTTTCCGCAACTATCTCCGCGGCAAGCAGCGCTTGTCCGCGGAAGAGTTATTGGTGGATAGGGCGCAACTGCTGACGCTCACGGCGCCTGAGATGACGGTTCTCGTCGGTGGTTTGCGCGTCCTGGGCGCAAATGCCGGGCAGTCCAGGCACGGCGTCTTCACCAATCGGCCCGAGACGCTGACGAACGACTTCTTTGTCAACCTGCTCGACATGAGCACGCAGTGGCACCCGGCCTCCGCCGCTGAAGGCGTCTACGAAGGCCGCGATCGCAAGACGAACGAGGTCAAGTGGACTGGCACCCGAGTCGACCTGATCTTCGGTTCGCACTCCCAGCTGCGCGCCCTTGCGGAAGTTTATGCAGGCGCAGACTCGAGGGAGAAATTCGTGAAAGACTTCGTGACGGCGTGGATCAAGGTGATGAACGCTGATCGCTTCGACCTGGGCTGACTCGAGCCGTCGGTCTTCCTTCCAGAGGTCCCCGAGCGCAGCCTCGACCGGACATTGACTGATCAGAATCCGGTAGGCGCTATGCGAGCGACGTCGCTCGGCGGCTCGAACGATTGGTTCTTGCCAGGTTCCGTCTGCCTCGGACGACTCCCAAGCCAGTCCGATCGACCCCTATCGCGCCGGCCAAAACTGTTCCCGCGCGACTGTCGGCATTGGTCGTACTAGGAAGCCCTTATACTGACCGCGCGCCATGCACAGATCGCGGCTCGACGTGAGTCGCTCAACCGGTGGCAATCCATCGAGGAATACTCGGCTTATCGAGGAGGAGCGTTTCGATGCACGAGAAGTGGTCCCCGATAGTATTCAGCGTCCTGCTAGGCATCGGCACACTTATGGCCGCTCCGACGGGTGCGGCAGCCGTGACCCCGGCCGCGGTGCGTCCAGCGGTCACCCTGTCCGGCGACGGCTGGAAGTTCATGTTCGATCCGCGGGTCGCCGAAGATGAGATCGTCCAGGTCGGCTTCAGCGATCGCGACTGGGAGACCGTCGTCGTCCCTCACAGCTTCAACGCGCAGGATGGGCAGTCGATCCAGCGCACGATGAAGCGCGGCCCGGGCTACTATCGCCTGACCTTCGAAAAGCCCGCGAGCTGTCGTCGGCCAGAGATACTGGCTGGAGTTTGGCGCCGTCAGCCTGGTATCCGATGTGTGGCTCAACGGCAGGCACTTGGGCCGGCATGACGGTGGCTTCTCCGCCTTTCGCTACGATGCGACAGAGGCGCTTAGCCCGCATGGCAAGAATGTCCTGGTGGTCAAGGCCGACAACTCGGAGCAGAAGCCCGGATCGACGACCGAGGACGTGCCACCCTATAGCGGCGACTTCAATGTCCAAGGGGGCGTCTATCGCGACGTGAAACTGTTCGCAACGAGCAACACCCACGTCGATACGCTGGACTTCGGCGGTCCGGGCGTCTACGCGACAACGAAGTCGGCCGACGCGAGCCTTGCCGAAGTCAACGTCAGGTCGCGGATCAGGACCGCCGAGAAGTCCGATCGGCCGATCAGGATCAGGACGGCGCTAAGCGACAGCAGAAACAGGGTCGTGGCCGTCAGCGACGCAACGACGACCGCGACCGCCAACGGCGTGGCGCAAGTGGAGCAGTCGCTCAAGGTGAGCCACCCGCACCTCTGGAACGGCAAGGCCGATCCCTACCTCTATACGCTGTCGGTCGAGTTGCGTCTCGAAGGAGGGCCGGCTGCTGGATCGCGTGTCCTTTCCATTCGGTATCCGCACCTTCAAGGTCGATCCCGGCAGGGGCTTCTTCCTGAACGGCAAGTCGTATCCGCTGCACGGCGTGGCGACGCACCAGGACTTCCAGGACAAGGGCTGGGCCACGACGAAGAAGGAGAAGGACATCAACTATGCGCTGATCCGCGAAATCGGGGCCAATGCGGTCCGCTTCTCGCACTACCCGTATGCGCAGTACGACTACGACGTGGCCGACAGGATGGGGCTCGTGGTCTATACCGAGACCCCCTGGTCGACACCCCGGTGAACAATCCCGACGCAACGCAAGTCAGCGAGGGCACGGTGCGGTACCTGCTCCAGCAGGTCGAGGAGATGGTCAAGCAGAACTACAACCACCCGTCCGTTGCGTTCTGGGGCATGGCCAACGAGATCGGCTTCGTCCGCCGCTTCACGCCGAAGCTCGAGCGCGCGTCGACTGAGGCATTGCTCGCCAGGATGAGGAACGTGGCGCACACGCTCGACCCATCGCGTCCGACGATCCAGGCCGATGTCGGCGGCCAGCCTCCCTACAGCAAGGAGGAGGACACGGTTGCGCTGAACCGCTACTACGGCTGGTACGACCCGGATCTGAACGACGAGAAGATTTTCGCGGACTTCACCGCGTACCGCACCGAGCGCCCGCGACAGCCGATCGGCCTGAGCGAATACGGCTTCGGCTCGCAGATTACCCAACACACGGATGAGCCGCGCGCGATCGGGCCGGCCAATCTGGTGACGCTCGGCCGCAACGCCAATCCGGACTTCATGCCGGAGGAGTATGCGAGCTATGGTCACGAGGAGTTCTACCGCCGCGTCAGGGACAAGGATTGGATCTTCGGCACCTGGGTATGGAACATGTTCGACTTCGCGAGTCTGGGGCGCAAGGAAGGCGACTATATGACGCAGGGTCTGAGCCTGAACAACAAGGGCTTGGTCACCTTCGACCGAAAAATCAGGAAGGACGCGTTCTTCTTCTACAAGGCGCAGTGGAACAGCGAGCCGATGGTCTACATCACTGCTCGCCGCTACACTGACAGGAGCTACCCGGTCACCGACGTGAAGGCATACTCGAACGCCGGCAAGGACTACCTCGTCCTCGACAACAATGGCAGCGTCATCGGCAAGCCGGCGTCGTGCGATCAGAACGCCTGCACGTGGAAGAATGTGAGGCTGAATCCGGGCGACAACAGGATCACCGTCACGGGCACTTTCGGCTCCAGGCGAATTGCCGACAGGGTGACGTGGACCCTGCAAGATCGCTCGGGGGCGGTGCGCATCAACGTCGGCGCCATCGGACCGGTGACTGGCGACTACGGGCAGCGCTACGGGTCTGACGCCTTCCTGACCGAGTCGTCCTACGCGACCAGCTTCGGTGTCGGCAACAAGAAGGCGCTATCGCTCGAAGAGGCGGTTGCGGTGGCTTCTACGCTTCCAAAGTTCGAGGCGGTCGCGAAGAAGGCGTTCAAGTTCAACGAGCCGAACCCTCAGCTGTCGCAGCTCTTCAGGACCTGGCGCGAAGGCCGGTTCGCCTACGAAATCCCGCTGCGGAACGGCAAGTACAACGTCAGGCTGAGCTTTTTCGAACCGGACCGCAAGGCTGCCGCTGGCACCCGTAAGTTTGATGTCGTGATCAACGGCGTTGCCGTCGAGAGCGAATTCGATGTGTTCGAGGCGGCTGGCGGAGCCATGAAGGCCGTGGTGCGTGAGTATACTATGCAGGTCGCTAACGGCGAGGCCGAACTGGAATTCAAGCCTGTCATCGGCAAGGCCGTGCTGTCGGCGATCGAAATCCGACCCGCCTGGTGAGCCGGATTTTCCCCGGTATGCCCATGCTTTCTCCGAAGAGACCGTCAGCTGACATCGGGGAAAGCCGGGGCTAAACTCGTCCCGCAACCCGAATGGCGGCCGCATCGACCACGACCGGCATTGCCCCTGCTTGACTGCCGATGATCAGGCGAGCCGCGCTACGGTAGGTCAGGTAGGCCCAGCCCCAGTGGAACATCACCGAAAGCCGGCTGCGCAGATCGTTGAGAAATCCGATGTGTACTGCTCCCCAGAACCACCACGCGAGGGCACCGCGCAACCTCAGCCAACCGAAATCCACGACCGCCGCCTTGCGGCCGATCGTCGCCAGGCTGCCCAAATGGCGGTAGACAAACGGGCGAGGATCGGTGCGACCTTCTACGCGTGCCCTGATCAGTTTCGCGGCGTGTGCACCAGCCTGCTTTGCTGCGGGCGCGAGCCCGGGCACCGGTTTGCCATTCCAGGCGTTGGACGCCGCCGTGTCGCCGACAACAAACACATTTGGCATCCCAGGCACCGCGAGGTGCGGACCTACTTTCACCCGCCCGGCGTTATCAGCCTCGACACCCAGCCATTTTGCGGCAGGCGATGCAACCACGCCGGCCGCCCACAGCACGGTTCGCGACGAGATGCGTTGACCGTTCACCATCGCACCCTCGCCGTCGATACCCTCGACCCGGCTGTTGACGAACACTTCCACGCCTAGTCTTTCCAGAAACTTGCGAGTGGTTTCGGACAGATCCTCGGAAAACGTGGGTAGCACTCGGGGCCCTGCCTGGACCAGGATTACCCGGGCCTGTGCCGGGTCAAAGCGACGAAAGTCATTTTCCATGCCCCATTTCGCAAGTTCGGCGATCGCGCCTGAGAGCTCCACGCCCGTTGGCCCGCCACCGACGACGAGAAAGGTGAGCAGGCGTTGCCGCTCGCTCGGATCTTCTGTCGCCTCAGCTTTCTCGAAGGCGATGAGCAGCCGACGGCGGATCTCGGTGGCGTCCTCCACCCGCTTTAGCCCTGGCGCGAAAGGAGCCCAGTCGTCGCGCCCGAAATAGCTGTGCGCAGCCCCTGTGGCCAGCACGAGGTAATCGTAGCCTACCCGCTGATCTTGCAGCAGGACAGCCTCCCCCTGCGTGTCGATACCGCTAACCTCACCCAGCAAGACGCGCACATTGAACTGGTCGCGAAAAATGCCTCGCACCGGTGCCGCGATGTCGCCGGGCGAAAGGCTGGCGGTCGCCACCTGATACAACAGCGGCTGGAACAAGTGGTAATTGTTCTGGTCGATTAGCGTGATGGAAACCCGGGCCCGCGACAGCGCGACGGCGCAGGCCATTCCACTGAAGCCTGCGCCAACGATCACCACTCGCGGTAGTCCGTCGAGCGAAAACGCAGGTTTGCCTTCGAATTGCGGAAAATGGGCACGCAAATAGCGGTAGATCAGCGCATCGAGTGAAACTGGCCCTGCTCCGTTGAGCGCGAACAGTGCTGTGAGAGAAAGCCAGGAGGCGTGATCTGCATAACCACCGGAGATCACGTGAAGCGCCGCTGAGGCAACGATAAGCGCCAACGCGGCAAAACGCGTACCCAGGCCGACAATGACTAGGCTCGCCAGGGTCAGCTCGAGAGGCGAAGCGAAATGCTGAGCGGAGATAAGTGGAAGCCAGGTGTTCGCGCTGGCCGGCATCGCGACGGCAAATCCGGTCAGTAAAATCGCGCCACCTGCCCAGATTCGGATGAGCAGCAGGTACACCGGTGCGCCCAGACGCGTGAACAGGGCAAGCACACGTTGGGCGCCGGCTGCAAGTGGTAACGCGCTGTCGGCGAGTCCTCGACTTAGGAGACGGTCAAGCGAAAGTGCACCTGCGCCGCGCACAACGAACCAGCCGAACAACGCCGCTTGGAACAGGTTGCTGTCTAGCACCACGTAGTTAAGCTGGACCACAAGGGCGAGAATCAGCATTGAGACGGCCGCGAACCGTGTCGCCAAACCGACGGCGAGCAGCGCCGCGCCGAAGAACTCAATCGACACGCCGAGGTAGGCTGCGGTCACCGGATTCATCCACGCTACGGGATACTCGTGGGCTGCAAGATAGAGCGCGGCGTCCCAATTGGCGAGCTTAACGACCGCGGAAGCAAAGAACATCTGGGCGAGCCACATTCGGATCAGAAGGTCCACGACGGGACCCACCGAACGCTCGAGGAAACGGAAGATAGTCGCGGCAACATCCACCAGCTGCGCCATCCAGTAGGTGTGCACAGCAGCTTCGCTCTTTGTGTCAACCATGATTGAGTTCCTCGATTCAACGAACGGCTTAGCCCGCAGCAGTGATAATGCACTGCGGATGCCCGCCGTAAAGGAAACGGATAATGCAGCGCCTATCGTTTTCGTGCTCAGGTCGACGCACCGTCCGTCGCGATGGACACCTGGGAAAATCGTACTCTCTTGACGGCGGTTCCCCTTGTTAGCGCTTCCGTAATTCCGGCGTTGCATGAGAATCGATCGGCCGACCGAGAATCCGTCGGTTGGTTCGTCGATAGTTAGGCAACAGTGTTCGAGGCGCATCGGGATTCCGCGTCGCGCTGGACAAAACTGGCCATAGCGACGACGGCGCCGTCATCCCTTCCAAGAAGGCTTTCAGACGCTCAACTCGGGTCGTGTGTACTCATGTGAGGTTCCACGTCGTGAAGCCGGAATTGCCTGTACCCGTCTATATCGACAAAAGCGAGGGTTTGTTCCCGCCCATGCGGCCGCTGTGCGAGCAATAATCAGGGCGCACCAAAGGCGTCCGGTAAACGCGACGAGAGGACTGCCCCCGTGACTCCCGGCGAGAGTTCGCGATCCGTCCCGATGCGTCTCTTCCGACGGAAGCGAGGTATGAAATGCCACGCAAGCACGGGTAACGCGCCCGACGGCGATAGTTCGCCGTCGAAGGAACCATCTTCCCAGAAACTACTGTAATGGACCGAAAACCAGCTCAGGTCACCTCCAATCTTGGGCGCATGTTGGCCGCAACAGCGATACGCGCCAGGCAGAAGGTAAGGCTTCAAGAACTGGTTTGCTGCGTCAACGCCAATCGACGTGGAATAAAGTCGCCGCTATTAGGTATGACAATCATAGTCGACGCCACTGTTAAAGCACAGAGACGATTTCGAGCGTCATCGGTTGCAAGCGATTTCCAGCAGCATCGAGCTAAGGGCGCCGTGTCTCCCGTCGACTACTTGGGCGGCCGATGACAAAGAAGTCGTCGAAGATGTACCGCTTTTTATCGCAACGGAGTGTGGAAATGGAGAACATTATGAAATCGAAATCGGTCGTACTGACTGTTATTGCAATGACGTTGGGCTTCGTGAACTTGTCCGCAAGCGCTTCTACGCCTAGCAGTCCTTTGGGCGAAGTTGTACCGCTATCGGGTTCCATGCGAACGATTCCGATCAACGCCAAAACCAAGTACGTGAATGTCACCGCGCATGAGACTGTCAAGTTCGTAGCTAACGGTAATGCGTTCGCCATAAGGTTTAGTGACAGCTCCGCAACCAGGTCAGCCTTCGTACCTTCGGTGGTCGATTTCGAGCAGCTCGCACCGGCTGGCGTTCTCAACCATAAAATTACGGTCTACGTCGCGCCGGATCCATTGTACATTCCTTGATGCAAACGCATTGCATGGAGCTACGTCGAGCAGCGAACCACGATTCCCCACAGACGCGAAATTACCGTCGTGCTCCTCGGGGGCTCGCTTTACCTTGTCGTCGTACTCGGCACCGCCGGGCCCGACGTATATCGATTTCACCAACCGGCTCGTCAGGATTGAGAAGTCTCGTTTGACGAGCACGCGCATTCCCGGTGCGACACGAGTGCGGAGCGGCGACCCTTCGAAGTCTACATGGACACGTTACCGCTGTCATAACTGATATTGAACGAACACACCAAACAAGTTGGCGTGATAATTCTGCGGGCCAGGATCGAGATACAACCGCTGCTGCTGCAGCAAATTGTTGCTGAAGCCATCGTACTGCCAATCAGAGATCCGTGTGTTCTCATATCCGTAATAGAGACGCAGCGCAAGCTTTGCATTCAGAGGGAAAACCACGTTTGCTTCGGCCAAATGCTGCCGATAGGTGAGGTCGGGGAACCCATGTCCAATCTGGTCCGCAGTCAGCGGTATTGTGGTCGCGCCGGTCGAATTCTCTTGATAACTGATCGGCGAACGCGAGTTGGCGAACGTGTACTTGATGTCGATCCTGAATTTCGTGAAATCGTATTGCACGCCGAAGCCCAGGACGTCGTTGCGGTCCTTGGATTGCGCACTCCATGCATTCGCGATGGGATAATCATTTCCGCCAGCGTTTGGCGACCCACCCGGGATCATGAGGTCGTTGATATTGGCCTGCGCGAGCCTGGAGTACTGATAAGAGTAGAACGCATACGCGTTCACGAGCGGCGCGGGTTGGTAATTCAGCTCGAAGTTCACCGATACCTGATCCTGGCGATCGGTTCGGCCATAGCTCGCGGGATAGCTGTTGCCCTGGTACTGCAGCGAGGCAGAGCCATCGAGATCGTCGCGAAGCGTCATGATGATTTGCCCCTTAACGACATTCTGCTTCCGGTCGGCGATGTCGTATTTGCGTAAGTCAGCCAGAGTGAACGGGAATCCGCCGTCCGGATTGTTGTAGCCCGGTAGCGACGAGGTAAAGAATTGTGCGTATGGATTGTAGTTATAAGCGCTGCCGCGACGGTCGCCATACTCGTATGACAAGCGCACCGTCGCCATTTCGAAACTGCGGCTGTTCAAGGCGATGCGATAACGGTCTTCCCAAGTCCGATCGCGCTCGCGGAACTCCCGGTGAAATTCTTCCCGCTCATACCCGCCGGAAAGCTGGGTCTTGGTTGTGAGCTGGTAGTCCGCGTTGAGGCGGTAGTTCGATTGCTCGTACGCGAAGGGGATGCTGCGGTATTGCCAGTCGTTGGGGCCGACTTGCCCGGGGGTGTAGAAGCCGTTCTCGCCCGGCAGAACGGTGCCCTGCGCGCCATCGAGCGCCGGAAAGCCGTATTGCCCGGTCAAGGGGTTGAAGGCGGTGTAATCGGTATGGTTGCGCGTCTCGTAAAAGCGTGCTTCGGCGTGCAGCGAAAGCTTGCTGACGGGCACCACATGGTAGCCGAGATCCAGCAGCGCCGTGTCAACGGTAGCGTTGGCGCTTTTCTGGCTCAGCGCGTCGGTCGTGTTCCAGTCGGCGAGGTCGAATTGGTTCAGGCCTAAACCGGCGGTTCCGGTGTTCACTGTCGGCGGGATCAGGGCATCGTTTTGATGCATGTATCCGAGCGCCCCGGTTGCGGTGAACCGCGAGTTGTAGAACGATGACCAAGATTGAGCGTACTCAGCCTTCACGTTGTAGGCTTCGTTGTCCGGATAGAGTGCATATCGACCGCGCTGGATATTTGTCGCATTGGCTTGCCCTGGATTGATGTTGAACGGGTTCTCCCACGTCAGCGTGTCGATGTTGTTCCGAAAAATCGACGCGGTGCCGGTGAGGTTGAACTGACGCGCGTCCTCCACATATTTGAGGCCGACGATGAGATTGTGCGTCGAATAATCGATCGGCTCTATCGTTTCCGTGCTGGCGCCGACATTTGGAGGTGTCGGTGCGAAGTTGAAGAAAAAGCCGCCGCCGAACGGCTCCGTTCCTTCCCGTCGTTCCAAGGTATAGCTCGCGAACCCGGACCATGTGTCGGAAAAGTTCTTGTCGAAGGTTACGCCACCTTTTTTGCGCACCACACCGAGAGTCGTCGTGCCGGCTGCGTCGAGTGCGGACTGAATCGCGTCGTGTGTGCTGTTGCCCGGTGTCAGGCTGGCCGGAAGCGTCAGGTTGTTGCTGCCGATGCCCTGCCAGATTGGCCGCGCGTTGGTAGTGAAGACGTTCGGCGTTTCATCGAAAAACAGCTTGAGCTCGTAGTCGTTCCAGCGGCCGTATTGAATAGCGTAAAACTGGTCCTTGTAACCGACGTCGCTTCCGAACACATTGACGTACTTTGCGTCGCTGTCTTTCAACGCGTTGAAACTAAACCATTGAAGGAGGAATCCGTTGTGGGGGTCCTGGTACTGTCGAAATAGCGCGGCGTTGTTGTTTGCATCGCCGGCCAATACACCAGCCTCGAGGCTGCCCCAATAATCCCATCCGGTGTCGCTCTTGATCGGTTTGGGCGGGAGGAACGGCGTGGCATACAGAAGCCCGCTCGGTGTTCGGTCGGGTCCTTCGTGGAAGGCGCCGATGCCGCGCGGATCCTTGGCCAGAGTCGGATCGGTGCCGCTTGGATCCGTTGCATTGCCGAGGACGGTATCGACGCCAAGCGCGGAGTCCGCCTGCGCAATCCGGCTACATGCGAGCAGCCACATTATGATGCCGACGCTATAGAGTAGTGGCTTCAAGCGAGGACTGCATCGCATGCGCATCCTCCAATTTCTTGTCGTGCCGACCTGCGGCTTCCGTCACCGATGGAATTGAGCGCCGGCGGGGCTGTTACTGCCGTGGATCTGTGCGTGGCACATCGTGCAGCTACGGCTCATCACCCGCTCGTCCGGCGAGGCGCCGGTCGCGAGGCCGGCGCGAGTCAACAAATCGTTCGGATGACCGGTGTTGGAGTGACACTGTTGGCACAGGAATGGCCGGGCCGTGGCCAACAGCATCTCGTGGTTCGAACCGTGCGGCACATGACAATTGAGGCAGTTCTCCCGAACTGGAGCGTGCTCCCAGATGAAAGGGCCCCGCTTCTCCGCATGGCATGCATAGCAGACATCATTGACCGTGTCGGCCTTGAGTAATGGAGGGGTTATCGATCCGTGCGGGTTGTGACAGTCTTCGCACGAAACCTTACCTTCGGGAAGTGGCATGTGGGAACGCTTGCGGAACTCTGCCCGTTGCCGCTGATGGCAGCCGTAGCAAGTCTCGATAATGCTTTCCCTGCGCAACAATCCTTCCTGCGAGAGTTTGGTCATCGGATTGTGGCAATCGCTGCACGCAAGCTGGCTCGACTGGTGAATCGACCCCGGCCAGTGGATGCGCTGGCCGCCCTGATGACACTGCAGGCACTGCCCATTCATGACGTCGATCGCGGTGCCCCATCTCCTGGTAAACCCGATTAGCGTGGTGTGGTCAACGGGGTTCTGTATGTGCAGTGATCCGGGGCCGTGGCAAGCCTCGCATACCCGAGCTTGCAGCTCATTGCGCGGATTGAGCCGAAACGTCTGGGCGTGCACCGTGCCCGTGAAATGCTCGTTGATGACCACGTGACACTGCGTGCAGACCTTTTCTCCCACGTAGGTCGGGCTTGCGCTGGGAGCGTTGCTCACTGTGGCCTCTGGCGTAAATACTGGAGCAGCCTCTTCGGTGCCGGCAGCGGAGTTCGCGGTACCGAGCAGTGATGCAAGGAGCGCGAGGCCGCACGCGAACCGCGCGCGACCAAGGAACGACAACCCCTCCATCATTGGCAGCGCCTTGTCCAAGTCAACGGCAGACATCGTTTCGTCTCGGCGCGGTCTGGCGAACGAACTTACGTGCGGCTCACATAGCGGTGACGTTGGCTAGGGCGCATCATCTGCGCGCGCGAGGCGCTGGACGAATGCGCTTAGCACGTCGGGGCTTACGTCGGAGACCGCGAGCCAATCCATGCCGGAACCGGTCGCATGCGCGACGTTGAAGCCGCGCAAGGTTCGCAGCGCCGGCGGCGCATGCGCCGACCCGGGCCGCACGAAGACGTCGATGGTGTGCAGGCGGTAGTGGTAGACGAGCGTCGCGACCCGCTGCTTGTCGAGCGTATCCAGCCTGCCGCCGACGAGCGGAAAGCCCTCGCTCGTCAGGTCCTGCACCGGCGGCGAATAGTCCAGCCGCGCCGAAAGCCACGGCTTGACCGTGTGCTGGTCCGACGACGCGACCTCGATCAGATGGTTGTTGAGCGTGGCTCGAACATGGGTCGCGACGGCCTCCACCGCGACATCCTCGTTCGCGCGCCAATCGATGACCGCGGTACCGACGACCCAGGCGAGTACGGTCGCCGCGCAACCGGCAAGGGCGCCGCCGCTGAGCCAGCGCCAGCGATCGGGCTCCGGGCGCGGACGAGGCGGCGCCACGGCCTGGGTTGCGGCGAGCAGCGAGCGTACCCTTGTGCGCAGCGCCGCGGGTGCCGGGAAATAGGGGACCTCGGCACGGATCCGCGCGCGCAACGTGAGCACGCTCTGATACTGGGTCGTGCAGGCCGCGCAGCCGCGCAAGTGCTGTTCGATCGACCGCCCTCGAAGGCTATCGATTTCGCCGTCGGCGTATCCGGCGACCAGTGTTCCCGCTTCGTTGCAATTCATCCTTGCGCTCCGGACGTTGACCCGCGAACCGCGTGCAACAGCGGCGAGCGCTGCAGCAGGCCGCGGGCGCGCGCGAGCCGGGACATCACCGTGCCCACCGGGATGTCGGCGATTCGGGCGATTTCCTTGTACGACAGTTCTTCCAGCTCACGCAAAATCAACACCTCTCGAAACACCAGGGGCAGCGCCGCCACCGCGTCGGCCAGCAACCGCGACTCGGCGCCGCGCAGTGCCACCCGCTCGGGCTCCAGCGCTGGATCGGCGGCGGCCATCTCGATCGCGGCGCCGTCATCGGCGACCATCTCCGCCGGACGGTTGCGCCGGCACCAGTCGTAGAAAGCGCGGCGCACGATCGTCAGGAACCACGCCCGGGCATCGTCGCCCCGAACCGAGCCGATGTACTTGAGCGCACGCACGCAGGCGTCCTGGACCACGTCCTCGGCATCGTTGACGTCGCGCGTCAGCCACCGCGCCAGGTTGTAGCCGGCGTCGAGATGCGGCAAGACCAGTTCTTCGAAACGCGTGTGCTCGAACAAGCGAATGCTCCATGCCTTGCTGACCATACAGCAATGCCGGCTGATTTATTCCCGCGATCGCTTGGCGGAGCCCAAACGAGCCCCCCAGAGCGAGGTTTTGGGTGTCACGGCGGTGCCAGCTTCGCCCGAAGTCGTCGCCGGCAATGAGGCACGGCAAGCAACCTCGCTTCGAAGGCCCTTTCCGTCGGTCCCGACGCGGGAGAAACGCACAATATCAACGACACGCGCAGGTTATTCCCAAAAGCCTGAACTCAACGCCGCGGGAATATTGTGGCCACGGAAAGGTATGGCAGGCATTGCATCACGCAATCCCTTCCTCTTTTCCTTAGGGAGTTACTCATGTTGCGCCCGATCGATCGGCCACCCGGGAATAAACACGTTCCCGGACGTGTTTATTGTGTTCACAGCGGTTTATCTCACACCGGTCCCGGTGCGGATAAGTTGGCAATTACGATGGAGACCATCATGAAACATGCGCTGCAAGGCATCATTGCGGCGGTCCTCGTGCTCGTGGCGCCGTTCGCGAGCGCAACCTTCCACACCTTCGAGATCGATCAGATTTATTCCAATGCGGATGGCACGGTGCAGTACGTAGTGCTGCATGAAGCGGCGGGATTTAACGGTCAGAACTTTCTGGGCGTCCACGCTCTAACCAGCACCCAGGGCACCGCGACCAACACTTTCCCGTTTGTAACTAACCTTCCGAGCACCGCCACGGCGGGAAAAGACGTGCTGATCGCGACGCAGGGGTTTGCGCAGTTGGGGTTGGTGACGCCGGACTATGTCATTCCGAACGGGTTTTTGCCTCTGACCAATGGCACGCTCAACTATGCCGGTGTGGACCAGGTGAGCTACGCGGCGCTGCCGACCGACGGGGTGAGTGCGATTGATCGCGGCGGCATGATCGTGCCGAACCTGGCGACGAACTTTAGTGGGCAATCGGCGTCGGTGACCACGCCGGCTCCGGCTATCAACTACGGAGGTCTGTGGTGGAAGTCGCCGGCTGGGTCGGAGTCGGGATGGGGGATCAACTTCGCACACCAGGGCAACATCATCTTCGCCAGCTGGTTCACCTATGACCTGACCGGCAAGGGCTTGTGGCTGACCATGACCGCGCAGAACACTGCTCCTGGGGTCTACTCGGGAGCACTTTATACGACGACCGGTCCAGCCTTCGATGCGGTACCTTTCAATCCCGCCCAGGTGAAGCTGACCCAGGTCGGTACCGGGACGCTCACGTTCAGCGACGCGAACGACGGTACCTTTACCTACACGGTCAATGGCGTCTCGCAGATGAAGAGCATCACCCACCAGGCATTCGGTCCACTGCCGGTGTGTGCCACGGCCACGGCGAGCCTGACCGCGGCGACCAACTACCAGGACCTGTGGTGGGCGGCTCCGGCGGGGTCGGAGTCCGGCTGGGGCGTCAACCTGACCCAGGAGGGCAACACGATCTTTGCCACCTGGTTCACCTACGACCTCGACGGTACGCCGATGTGGCTGTCGGCCACTGCGGCCAACACGACACCGGGGGTATATCAAGGCACGCTGTATCGGACCACGGGGCCTGCGTTCGATGCGGTGCCGTTCAATCCGGCCAACGTGGTGTTGACCGCTGTGGGCATGGCGACGTTCACCTTCAACGACGGCAACGACGCGAGCTTCGCATACACGGTCAATGGCATTTCCCAGACCAAGGCCATCACCCGCCAGGTGTTTCAGGCCCCCGGCACGGTATGCCAGTAGCCGAACGCGCCGTGCGCTGCAGGCAGGAAGAAGCGCCCCCGCGGCGCAGTACTAGCGGATTCTAAGAAAGCAGGCGGCGTCGCGCTGAGCCGCTGGCGCAGATATTTACGACGAGTAAGTCACGGAGTGCGAATTGGGTTCACGGTTTCGACATCCTCGGCCACCACTGCATCGGCCCCAATACGCAGTCATTCACTGAAGGAACAGCCGTGCTAGCTACGCAATATGCCACCTCCGCCCTCGCGATAAATCGCCTGGCCGCCGTGGCCCTGGGGCTGTGCCTCTCCGCCTGCGCTGCGGTTTTACTTGCGGAAAGCGCAGCGGCAGAGGCCCAGGATCCGGCGGCCGCGCACTCAGGCGTGAAAACAGCGGACCCCGAGCAGTTCGTCGGTGTGTTCACAGGTACGTACGAGGACGGCCTCCCCTTGTACCGGTTGTATCCGCCAGCCACCGTCATAGCCAGTCGCAAGGTGGAGTTGACCAAGATTGCGCACGAAGAAAGGCATGCGTGCGAAGAGAACCTCGCGCGCGAGACACAGATCGGCGCAGAGGTTGCGGCGAAACATCGTGCGCAAGAATACGTAAAGTCGACACCAGCGCTGCACGTGCAGCGAAACGGATTCGGTGCCGACGGAGCTTCCTGACCACCAAGGGAAGTTCAGGCGTTTGGACGTCTATTCCACGGCTGCTTGACCAAGGTGCATGCCTGAACAGGGCAGAACTTGCGACCGGCACCGGTCATCATCGGATTCAAAGGTTCTGTCTGGCTATGCGCGTTGCTCGGCAGACCTTTGGGGACAGCAAAATTCGAATCCCCGGGAATGGAGCCTGCAGGTGCAGAAAGCAAACTATCTCAGCGCACCGGAAACCCGCGCGTTCGCTTTTCGTATTGCTTACCCCCGGCAGCGCGCGCACGCGAGCGTCCTGAACAACGTCTCCGGTGGACGAGACCTCTCGCTGACTTAACGGGAGCACAAAGCCTTTGCCCGCGCCGGCGGCGATGATTGGCACTCGGTGTCATCGCCCACCCTACCGGCGATGAGCTCTTGTTATTCCAAAGGGAATGCCAGACACGCTGCTTCGGTCTGACAGGTATGCGAACGCTCGTCACCGATGGCACTGAAGCTCGCAACCCTGGTGCAAAGGTGGTACCGCCATCCGGGGACGCGCGATCGCTCGGCAACAGGATTTCCATTTCCATGCCAAACGTATCTGTACAAGCCTCACGTTGTTATTTGCGCCAGGACTAATTTTCTTAACGGCAGCAGCCTCAAAGGAGCAAGCCATGTCTCGCAAACCGCACTCACTGCGTAAGCAATTGGTAATAGCAACGGCGCTCGCGCTCGGCGCGTCCAGCGTCGCATTAGCCGACGACAGCAGCATGAATCCGTTTATCGGCGATTCGTATCGGTACTTCAATGGTGGCCACAACCTAGGGGATCCGGGGCAATTCAAAGGGCCCGTCTTTAGCAAGGTGCCCGCGGACCCATCGTGGCATCAGAGCCATCCGAATGGCATATCCGAGCGTGATCTGCAGGCGTTGTCGTCGTCCTCAGTATCCGCAGCCGCGGAGCAACTCAATCCGCCGGTCCTCGCCAGCGCCCGCCAAATCCACCAGAACCTAGACGAGCGTCAAATGCAGGCGCTGGCGTCTTCCTCAGCGTCCAGATGGCAAGTTTCGAACGGATCGGAAAGCACGGCGTCGGCAGCAAGCGGCCAGGCTAACGTCGCGCAGAACCCGAGCCAGGAAACGTTCTCGGCCCGGTTGGCGAGATTCTTCCGCCCCGACAGCGGCTCACAGGCGGGCGCCAACTAGCAGTTTCGGCCAGCTTCGAATAGCTCCTATAACAGTTCTGGGCCGCCTCGCGCGGCCTTCTTTTCGCGACCGCCTTGCGTCGCCCCTCGAAGTCTTGCAAGGCAGTTTTTGCCTACCGTTGGTAGCACTTGGACCCGAGCAGCAATGCGAACGGAATAATTCTTCGCTCTTGTTGGTATAGAGGGGTACGGGCATTCCCGAAGTCACTCCAAGGATCCTCAAATGAGCGCATACGACCCCGCTGGCCTTGGCCACAACGTCTGAATTGCGGCACGTTACTTCTCCGGCTCGTGCGCGCGAGCGCCTATCTCATCGCAATGGCTTCGGTCGCCAACTTCGTCTTCGTGCCGGCGCGGATTACGACTGCTCCGTAATATCCGGAAAAGCCACGTACGGTAATAGCTATGAACGTAAGTCACGCCAAACTCCCATACGATTACGTCATCCTGGTGCTGCAGGGGGGCGGGGCACTCGGCGCCTACCAGGCTGGGGTGTTCGAGGGGATGACCGAGGCAGGCTATCTGCCTGACTGGATCACCGGGGTGTCGATGGGTGCTATCAACGGCGCCCTGATTGCCGGTAATCCGCCAAAGCGGCGTATCGAGCGCCTGCGTGCCTTCTGGGACCACGTGTCTTCGGGCGTCTCCATGGCGGCGCCCCCATTCTTCGGCGCATTGCACCAAGGCTTCGCTCATGCAAGCGCCACATTAGGTTCCGTAGTCGGCGTGCCCGGCCTTTTTGTTCCACGCGTGCCGCCTCCAGCGTTTATGCCCGACGGTACGCCGGGCGCCCTGAGCGTCTACGACGTCGATCCGCTGCGGGCAACGCTGGGACGGCTCGTTGACTTCGACCTCATTAGCCGACGCGAAGTACGCCTCAGCGTCGGCGCAGTCAACGTGCGCACCGGTAACTCGACCTATTTCGATAATCTGCAGACTCGGATTGGCGCGGAGCATGTGTTAGCGAGTGCCGCGTTGCCGCCCGCGTTTGCCCCGATCGAGATCGACGGCGAGTGTTACTGGGATGGCGGCATCGTGTCGAATACACCGCTTTGGTACGCCGTCGACCATTCACCGGCCGTCAACGTCCTCATCGTGCAGGTCGACCTGTTCAGCGCCGAGGGTGAATTACCGCAAAACCTCGATCAGGTCATGGAGCGTCACAAAGATATCATGTACTCGAGCAAGACGCGCTTTGATACCGCGCACGTGCGCAAAAGCCAGCGTCAGCGAGGGGCGCTTCGTCGCTTGCTGCAGAAACTCCCGCTGCATCTCAAGGCCGATCCCGACGTCAAGATGCTAGAAGCCGCAGGCAGACGCGGGCACATCGATATCGTGCATTTGATCAATAGGCGCTACAGCTATACGGGGTCCACAAAAGACTACGAGTTCTCTCGGGCAACCATCAGCGACCTGTGGGCAACGGGGCTGGACGACGCCAAGTGTTTCGTTGCCCATCCTGAATGGCTTATACGGACCGACGTCTCGGACGGTGTCCGCGTGTATGACCTCATGCGTGGGCCCCGGAAGGTGCTCCGAAAGCTATTGCATCGCTGGCGCGCGAAGTTGCCGCCGAGTGTGAAGACCTCGGAGCGTAATGTTGGACTTTCCCGATCGTAACATCTACCTAGGGCGGCGTGCGCGAGCGCGTCGTTTCAATCATGACCGACCAATTCGTTCTGGATTTCTACGCGGCCGCGCTTGTTATCACGCTTGCGACATACGCGACCGTCAAGATGATGCGCGTCACAGCGCGCGACGCTCGACTCGCCGCCAAGGCCGCAGCGCGCAGGCGCGCCGAGGATAACCTTGCCGCTGCATACGAGAGCAACACGAGGCGCGCATAGCAGGTCAAAGATCAAAAGCGTTAGCGGCGAGTCGGTCGAAGCGATTCAATCTGCGCCTGGAAGTCTTCGGGCGGTTCACGCTGGAACAAAATACGTTCGGCGGTTCGAGGATGCACGAATCCGAGTGTCCGCGCATGAAGCATTGGACGCATTGCTTCGATCTTCGGGCCGGCATAGTCGCGGACGTACACGCATTCGCCGACCAACGGATGGCCGAATTCGGATAAGTGGATTCGAATCTGATGCTGGCGTCCGGTTTCTAGACGGCATTCGACCAGCGTGGCGCCCACAAGGCCGGCGATCGGTCTGATGTGCGTAACCGAACGTTTCGCCTCGATCGGAACGTCGCCCTTCGGACGTCGGAAATGTCCATACGAGCCGCGCATTCCATCGCCACGATCCAAGACGAGATGCGTCTCGACACGCGTCGCGGTGACAGCCCCGTGCGCGATGGCATGATAGACACGATCGATGGTGTGCTCGCGGAACTGTGCTGCCAGCGCGCGCTTCGCATACGCCGTCCGCGCAAACACAATCAGGCCGCTCGTGTCCTTGTCGAGGCGGTGAACCACGCCCAGCTTGGTGTCAACGCCACGCCCGCCCAGCCGTCGCAGCAACGTTTGAGTGTAGTCGACGAGCGTGTCTTTGTTCCCTGGCTCGTCGGCGACGCTTAGCATCCCGACCGGTTTGTCGACGACGACGATGTCGCGGTCGTAAAAGACGATCGCGCTCTCGGCAAGCGGACCGCTACGAAGCTTGGGTGCTCGTTGGTCGACGGCAACTACCGTACCCGGTGAAACACGCGATGCGGGGTCGAGGCAGCGCTGGCCATTTACCGTGACGCGCCCCTCGGTGCAAAGGGCACGCGCACGCGACCATGCGACGCCCGTCTGTTGGCGAACGACCGCCGCGACGGTGGGCTCGGGTGATTTCATGTCGACCGCGTGTTGCGCGGCCGTTCCTCTTTGTAGGCTGGCTAGAATTAGGGTAGCATCTTTATCCCACAAGGTGAGATGAACAGGCCAGCAAAATAAGGAGATGGACATGACCGACGCAATGAGGAGAAGAGAGTTCCTGAAGGTTTCGGTTGCGTTCGCAGGTGCGACTGCAACCGGGGGGTTCAGCAGCATAGAAATTGCGAGCGCAGCTCCAATACAAGCACCCGTGGTCGACAAGTTGACGGTAAACGTTCTTATCGATAGCAGCCACGACTTGTTCTTCAAACCGAGCCAGGTTCACGGCGTGTCCGTCGAGGCAGGACCACGCGCGACGGATTTCCGCCGGATTCTGCACAACCAGTGGGGCCTATCGCTCTTCCTAGAATCGCAGCGCGGCAGCGAGCAGCGCAGCCTCATGCTTGATTACGGCTACACCCCGGATGCGCTGCTCAACAACATCGATATTCTCAAGGTCGATCCGAGCAAGGTTACAGCCTTGATCGTCAGCCATGGTCACTTCGATCACTACGGTGGTCTGATCGGGTTCCTCGACAGGTACCGCGACAAGCTACCGGTGGACGTCAAGCTCTATGCCGGTGGCGAGGACAATTTCTGTCATCGGCTGTCGCCATCGGGCGGCGGCCAATTCGCTGACTCCGGCACCCTCGACCGTCGCGAGCTCGCGAAGCGGCAGGTCACGACCGTTCTCGCCGAGACGCCGACGGTTATCGAAGGTCACGCCTTCACAACGGGCAGAATCAAGCGGACCAGCATCGAGAAGGTGCTGCCCAACACGTTCGTCGAACGAAAGATGGAAGATGGCCTCGGCTGCGACGCAAGCCACTACACGACGGCCGAATTGCAGGGCAAGATTGTGCCGGACGAGCATGTCCATGAGCACGCGACCTGCTTTAATGTGAAGGACAAGGGTCTCGTCGTCATCAGCTCCTGCGGCCATGTCGGCATCGTCAATTCCGTTCGGCAAGCGCAGGAAGTTTCGGGCGTCCGCAAGGTCCACGCGATCGTGGGCGGCTTTCACTTGGGGCCGGCGCCTAAGGATTATCTCGACTCAGTCGTTGCAGAGATCAAGAAACTCGAGCCGGACGCAGTCATCCCCATGCATTGCAGCGGGAATAACTTCATCCAGGCAATGCGCGAACAGATGCCGGACAACCTGATCGTCACGACCACAGGGAGTCGGATTACCTTCGGCGCCTGACGAAAGCAGGAAAGGACGCAACAGCGTCGTGGGATCTGTCGCTCGACAACTGGGTGCCGCAGCTTTGGCCGCGGTGCTGTTGTTCGGCGTGTCTGGCCCGATTGCACGGGCCCATGAGGCCGCTACGCCAGCCGCTGACGAGCTCATGGACGCGCTAATGTGGAACAGGGGACCGATCGGCGGCCCCTTCGACCTCATTGATCAGAATGGCCGGCGCCGGACCGATGCGGATTTCCGCGGCAAGCTGCTGGTGCTTTACTTCGGCTACACGTATTGCCCGGATGCCTGCCCGACCGATCTGATGGCCATTTCTTCAGCGATCGATCTGCTTGGCCCAGCCGGCAATGACGTTCAGCCGATCTTCATCACGGTCGACCCGCAGCGCGATACGGTTCAGCATTTAGGCGCCTACGTGTCGTCCTTTCACCCGCGCCTCATCGGGTTGACTGGACCGGAGCACGATATCCGTAGGCTTGCCCTCGCCTACAAGGTCTATTACGCCAAGGTCGCAGGCGAGCACGGCGAGCCGTACGCGATCGACCACACGGGATTTATCTATCTGGTCGGCCGCGATGGAAAATATTTGGGGTTTTTCCCACCCGGTACGCCATCCAACCGCTTGGTCGAGACCATTCGACAACATCTTCCTCAATAGTGCGCTAAGCGAGTGCTGCTTTGCCTATCATGCCGGGAGTGTGCCGAAATGGCGACGCAGCGGCGAAGGCTTCCATAGAAGCGCCGTGGTTCCATCTAAGCTTCGCGTCGCGTTAGACAGATCCCGGAGCAAACTCCTTCCGAGTGGCTATCGCGCGAGACGCCCCGGGCGCAATTAGCTCTGAGGCATCAGGAGCTTCGATCGTAATGGGCCAGCGGCTGTTGCGACGCACAATTTCGCCACACGTAGCGGCCCCACCAAATTTCGTCGATCGGGTTCTGCGTGCAAATCTGGACAGCTTTGTGCTGCGCTTGCCAACCAGCGTGCATGGCCCCAAGATTATCGCCACGGTCGTATGTAAAACGTTTGAACGAATAAAAGGAGGCCCCATGAGACGCAAATTCCTGCATGTCGCCACATTATCGAACGTAGCCACGGTTGTCGTCTGCGGCGCCTTGGTTTCGGCCAGCCCGGCGTTCGCCGCCGATCCCATCAAGATCGGCGTCATTTCGGAAGCGCAGGCAGTCGCCGGCTCGTCCATCGCGCCGGCTGCGCAGCTCGCCGCAGACGAAATCAATGCCAAGGGCGGCGTCGACGGCCGCAAGATCGAGATAGTCGTCTATGACGACCACTCCTCATCCGCCGAGGCGGTTCGGGCCTTTCAGCGCGCGGTGAGCGAGGACAAGGTCAACGCGGTCATTGCGAGCTACATCTCTGAGGTCGTGCTGGCACTTGAACCGTGGGCGGGACGGCTCAAGACGCTCATGATCACCCCCGGCGCGGCTTCGGACGTGATCACGCAGAATATCGCCAAGGACTACGAGAACAACAAATATACGTTCCACGGCTATCTGACGTCTAGCGCGCTCGCGGGCCTCGTCTGCGACGCCGCCAAGGATCTGCTGGTCGATCCGTACAAAATGAGGACGGCCGTCATCGTCAGTGAGGACGCCGCCTGGACAACGCCACTCGACGCGGGCTACGAGGCGTGCCTGCCGACGGTAGGGCTGAAGGTGCTGGATCACATCCGTTTTTCTCCGGACACGACCGACTTCACACCGATCTTCAACAAGATCGAGGCTTTGAGGCCGGATGTCATGATTACCGGCATATCGCACGTCGGCACGCAGCCAACGGCGCAATGGAAGAGCCAACAAGTGCCCATTCCAATGTTCGGAATTTCCTCGCAGGCGACCAATTCGACGTTCTGGAAAGACACGAATGGCGCGACCGAAGGCGTTCTCTACAACGCCGTCTCCGGTCCGGGCGTTGCGGTCTCGCCCAAGACCCTTCCCTTTGTTGACGCTTTCGTGAAGAAGTACGGCAACACGCCGTCCTACGCAGGCTACACGGCCTATGACGATGTCTACATGATCGCCGATGCGATCCATCGCGCCGGCTCGACTGACAGCGACAGGGTCGTCGCGGCAATGGAGAAAACCGACTATGTTGGCACGATCGGTCGTATCGAGTTCCTGCCAAAAGGCGATCCTCACGTGCACGGACTGAGGACCGGGCCAGGCTTCATTACCGGCCTCATGTTGCAATGGCAAGATGGTAAGCAGCTCAATATGTGGCCAAAGCAACTGGCCGCCGGGGAGCTGAAATTCCCGGCCTTCATTAAGTCAGCGCTTCATTGACCTGTGGTCACGGGCCGCAGTTTTGAGCGGCCCGTTTTAATGCATCGCGCCTCAATAGGTCGGCGGTAGCAAGCGCATGCTCTTTTGGCAGATTCTGATCGATGGCTTCGCTATCAGCGCGCTGTACGCGCTAGGCGCAACAGGATTCACGCTTATCTTCGGTGTGTCCGGCGTTCTCAATCTGTCGCACGGCGCGATCATGGTGGCCGCGGCCGTCGCGGCCTGGGCGGCAGCTGGAGCGCTGCATCTCGGCGCGTACACGGCCGCGCTCGTGGGCGTGCTGGTCGGGGCCCTCCTAGCGTTCGCGACCTATTTCATCACCGTGCGCCCGATCCAGCGATCGAGAAAGATCGTCGAAGCGGAGAAGGAAATCTTCATTCTCACGGCGACGCTTCTCTGGGGCATCATCATCCAGGAGATCGTCGCTTATCTGTTCACGAACAACGCGAAGACGGTCCTACCGATTGTCCAGGGTGTCACGACTGTTCTGGGCGTGCGGACGCCGACCAATGAGTTCTTCACCGCCGTCGTGTGTTGGCTGGCGATCGGGTTGCTTTGGCTGTTGGTTAACCGGACGCGCAGAGGCAAGGCCGTGCTCGCGGCGTCGATGAATCCGCGCGGCGTCACGCTTCTCGGCATAGAGCTGTCGAGCATCTATCTGACCGTATGGGCGGTGTACGGCCTGCTTGCCGGGATCGCCGGCGTCTTGCTTGGCATGTTTCTGGGCGTGAGCTCCTATAGCGTCGGCCCATTGACGGCCAGCGCTTTCTCCATCGTGGTGCTCGGCGGCCTCGGCAGCGTGTCCGGTTCTCTGATCGCGGCCTATGTCGTCGGCTATCTCGAGACTCTGACGGCCTATCTTGTTTCGCCCGCCTATCGGACGATTCCGGCACTGCTCCTGCTCGTTGTCGTCATGTATCTGCGCCCGCAGGGGCTGTTCGGGCGAAGGTGATCATGCCGGCGACACTCACATCGCGTCTGTTCTGGATTGGTATCGCAGCACTCGTCATCGGCCTGTGCCTGCCGATTTATGCGTCGGCATACGTGCTCGGCCTGCTGACGGTCGCGTACTACACGGCGGTCTTCGCCATGTCCTGGGATCTATTGTTCGGGTTTGCAGGCGAGGTGAATTTTGGCCCGACCTTTCTCATTGGCCTCGGCGCCTACGCAGCCGGGATTCTCGACGCTCGCCTTTCCCCGGGCGTTTCGATCTGGCTGTGCGTGCTGGCGGGTGCCGCGGCGGCTGTCATCGGCGGTGTCGTCCTGGCCCTGCCCGCCTTGCGCGTGCGCGGCCCCTATTTCGGGCTGACGACGCTCGTCGCAGTGCTGATGCTGCAGAGCTTCGTGGTCGTCTTTGCCGAATGGACGGGCGGCGAAATCGGTCTGCCGGTTCCGGACGTCATATCGATCGATGCGAGCGTGAATTACTGGATCGCCTTCGGCTTCATGGCGATCAGCGGTGCAATCCTCTTCGGGCTATCGCGATCCGCGATCGGGCTCATCCTACAGGCGAGCGGCCAGGACGCCGTACAGGCGGGTGCGCTCGGATTCAACGTCGCCAAACACAAGCTCGCGGCCTTCGTCGTCAGCGCATTCTTCTCGGGGCTCGCGGGAGCGCTGATGGTGTTCTACATGGGTACCGCGTCCGTCGGCACCTTCGTCGATATCGCGGTCGGCGTGCAGGTCATAATCGCGGCCGTGCTCGGCGGGCGCCGGACGGTGATCGGCGCCGCCATCGGTGCTGTCTTCCTGATCGGCATGGGCGAACTGCTGCGGCCGCTCGGACAACTTGCTACCCTCATCGTGTCCGTCATCGCGCTGCTGGTGATCCTGTTCTTTCCCGACGGCTTCCTCGGGATGTTGCGCGGAAGATTTCGCGCGTGAGAGACGCTCCGATGCTGGAAGTGTCCAACCTGACCAAGCGGTATGGCGGTCTCGTTGCCGTGAAGAATCTCAGCTTCTCGATCAGACCGGGCGAAATTCTCGGGCTGATCGGGCCGAACGGTTCGGGGAAATCGACCGTGATGAAGGCGATCATGGGAGTCGAGCAGCCGAGCGCGGGGTCCGTCAAACTCGACGGTATCGAGATCGGCGGCCTGCCTGCACACAAGGTGGCGCGCTTAGGCGTCGGTCTCGTTTTTCAGCATTCGCGCCCGCTCAATCGTCAAACGGTGCTCGAGAACATCAAGGTCGCACTGTTGCCCGACAAACTCACCAAGATTTTCGCCGGCGCGGATGTCGACGGTAGGGCACGCGCCATTGCCGAGCGGGCCGGACTGGCCGGCGTCATCAACCGCAGACCGCCGACGCTCGCGTTTGCCGATTTGCGGCGGCTCGAACTTGCGAAGGCGATAGCGAGGCACCCGAAGCTGGTGCTGGTCGATGAGCCCTTTGCCGGATTGACCGCTTCGGAGGTCGCCGCCTTTTCCGAACTCATCCGCGAGTTTCGCTCAGAGGGTCGTGCAGTGCTGCTCGTCGATCATAATGTCAGGGGTGTCTCTGTCCTCGTCGACAGAGTACTCGCCATGTATCTCGGCGAGTGTATTGCCGGCGGCGCGGCTTGCGACGTTATGCGCGACGAGACCGTGCGACGCGTCTATCTTGGCGGCGCGCTAACTAGCGCGGCACGGCCTCAGGCCAGTTTCACCGGAAGGTGTCGGGCGCTGCAGGTTGAGAACGTCAGCGTCGTTTACGGCAAGGCCCTCGCTCTGCAGGATGTGTCGCTGTACGTGCATGAAGGCGAATTCGTATCGCTGGTTGGGCTAAACGGCGCGGGCAAGACCACTCTGTTCAACGCGATCTCTGGGCTCGTGCCGTATTCCGGTGCGATCAACTGGGCAGGCGAGCCGCTGCGCGCGAGCAGCGCTGCGACGATCGCACGCGGCGGCGTCGTGCAATGTCCGGAAACGCGCGAATTGTTCGGTGAGATGACCGTGCGAGAAAATCTCGACCTCGGTGGCAACGGCCTCGACAATTCCGAACGCGAGGAACGTCTTGAATGGCTGTTTGACATGTTTCCAATTCTTGCGGAACCGCCCGTCGCAGGTCGCGCGGACACTCAGCGGAGGCGAGCAGCAGATGCTCGCCATTGCGCGCGCCCTGATGATGAAGCCGAAGCTCCTCATTCTCGATGAGCCGACGCTCGGCCTAGCCCCGGTGATTCTCGAAACGTTGTCCAAGGCGCTGGAACGGCTGCGCACGACGACAACAATCAGCGTTCTGCTCGGCGAACAGAACGTCACCTTCGCCCTGCCACATGCCGATCGGGTGTATGTTCTCGATCACGCGAAGGTCGTTTGGGAGGGATTGCCAAATCGATTTGAGGAAGAGGCTGCCGCAGCCTATCTCTGACCAACACGTGCCAGTGGCGGAAGGCGATCCGGGCCGATCGGCGGCAACCCGCAACGACGATACGCTCGCGTATCTAGATTCGAAGCTTGCATCATGACTGCTGATTCGAACCCGATGAACGGTGCGCGAAAGCCTGTTGGGCACGTTGGTGGCCAACGGTGTCGATACCTGCTTCGCCAACCCGGGGACCTCGGAAATGCATTTCGTCGCCGCACTCGACAAGGTCGATGGCTTGCGCTGCGTGCTTTGTCTCTTCGAAGGTGCGGCCACAGGCGCCGCAGACGGCTACTACCGCATGGCCGACCGGCCAGCCGCCACCCTGCTCCACCTTGGCCCTGGGCTGGCCAACGGTTTGGCCAACCTTCACAATGCAAAAAAGGCTGGTTCCGGCATCGTGAACATCGTCGGTGAACACGCCAGCTACCACATCCGTTGCAACGCGCCGCTCACAGCCGACATCGAGGGCCTTGCCCGCCCCGTGTCGCATTGGGTAAGAACCTCGGAGAGTTCGAAGGCGGTTGCACGCGATGGAGCGGATGCAATTGCGGCGGCCAGGGCGCCTCCTGGTCGCATCGTAACCCTTGTCGTGCCTGCTGATGCGGGATGGGGACCGGCCGACGGCATCGCGCGTGCGCCAGCACCGCCGCGGCGTCGTGAGGTATCGGATGAGTCGGTCGAGGCGGCGGCCAAGGCACTGACCGCCGGACAGCCGGTAGCGTTGCTGCTCGGTGGCGCGGCGGTGCGGGAGACGGCGCTGCATCTGGCCGGAAAGATCGCCGCAGGAACGGGCTGCACGTTGCTGTGCGAAACCGGCCTTTCGCGTCTGCAACGCGGCGCCGGTCGCGTGCTAACCCGACGCATTCCATACCCGATCGATGCGGCTGTGGCGCTCCTGAAGGACTTTAAGGCGTTAGTGCTGGTCGGCGCGAAACGGCCGGTCGCGTTTTTCGCATACCCCGGCAAGCCGAGCTTCCTTCCGTCGAACGCATGTCGGCTCACGGAATTGGCGACGGTCGAGGACGACATCGTTGCCGCCTTGGAGGCGCTTGTCGAGCGAGTCGGCGCACGAAAGCTTGCCCCGATTGGGGTGGCGGCGCTCACGCGACCTGGCTTGCCCAGCGGTCGCATCACTGCAGAAGGTATCGGCGCCGTGCTCGGCGCCTTGATCCCCGAGAATTCGATCGTCGTCGATGAGGCGATCTCAACAGGCCGTGGCTTCGACTTGCCGACCGCTGGTGCGCCGCCACACGACTGGCTGAACATCGTGGGTGGTTCGATCGGCTTCGGGCTGCCGGCGGCCGCAGGCGCCGCGATCGCATCGCCTGACCGAACGGTCGTCGTCCTTGAAGGAGATGGCAGCGCCATGTACACACTGCAGGCCTTGTGGACGATGGCTCGCGAAAGCCTGAATATCAAGATTCTCGTGTTCGCGAATCGCGGCTACGAGATTCTCAAAGCCGAACTGGCAAATGTCGGCGCGGGGACACCAGAGCGCAAGGCGACCGGGATCCTGACCATTGACCATCCTGCGCTGGACTGGGTCGCGCTGGCCAAAGGCCACGGTGTGGCGGCCTCGCGCGTCGATGATCTGGATTCGTTGGCTTCCGAGTTCTATCGCGCGCTCGCGAGTCGCGGACCTCACCTGATCGAGGTGGTGATGTAAGTTAAGAGCGGCCTCCCTTGGGCGAACAATCGGGCGCAGCCTACAGTTGCTTCGGGTCGATCTCAGCCGACCGCAAGACTGCGGATGATCACCGCACACGGGACGAACAATGAATTCCGCTCGGATGATCCCGCCCTGAGCACAGGAGGCTGGTAGACTCCGCGTCGCAACCGCCGCGACATAATGGTATTCGCCTCGCCAATCTTCCTGTTCCTGTTTCTGCCCCTGGTGCTGGCGGCGTATTTCGCGTTGCCGCGCCCCTGGGGCAATGCGGTGCTGCTCGTCGCGAGCATGGTTTTCTACGTCTGGGGCGAAGGCGGCTACATCGCGCTGGTGCTCGTATCGGTTCTGTACCACTGGGTGCTCGGCATGAAGATCGGCGATGCTATCGATCCTGTCGCGCGCCGAAGCTGGCTCGCGCTCGGCGTCACCGGCAGCTTGGCCTTGCTCGCGTTGTTCAAATACGCTTCCTTTTTCGCCGGCAACCTCGATGCCGCGTTGCGGGCTTTCGGCGTGAATAAGATCACGCTGAACGCGCTTCCATGGACCACGTTCTCCCTGGCCGCCATTCCGCTGCCGCTGGGCATCTCGTTCTTCACCTTCCACTCGATCTCTTACCTCGTCGATATCTACCGCCGCAATGCGACAGCACAGCCCCGCATCGCCAGCTTCGCGCTCTACATCCTGCTGTTTCCGCAGCTGATCGCCGGTCCGATCATCCGCTATAAGCACATCGCGGCGCAGATCGCGCAGCGCGAACGGCATTGCTCCGACTTCGCGGAAGGGGTGCGGCGCTTCATCCTCGGCTTGGGTAAGAAGGTCCTCGTTGCCAACACGCTGGGCGGTGTCGCCGACCAGGTATTCGGCATTGCGCCAGCCGAGTTGAACACGCCGGTAGCCTGGCTGGGACTCGTCTGCTATACGCTGCAGATCTATTTCGACTTCTCCGGCTATTCGGACATGGCGATCGGGATGATGCGAATGTTCGGCTTCCGTGTGTTGGAGAACTTCAATTATCCCTACATCTCTCAGTCGATCCGCGAGTTCTGGCGACGTTGGCACATCTCGCTGTCAAACTTCTTCCGCGACTACCTGTACATCCCTTTGGGCGGAAATCGGCGCGGTCGGCTGCGTGCCTACGCGAACCTGGTCATCGTGTTTCTGCTCTGCGGCCTCTGGCACGGTGCAAGCTGGACATTCGTTATTTGGGGGATCTGGCACGGCGTGTTCTTGATACTCGAGCACGCGGGGCTCGGCGGCGTCCTCGGGCGGACGTGGCGGCCGCTGCGCCATGCGTACGCGCTGGTGGCCGTGGTGGCCGGGTGGGTGTTGTTCCGCTGTGACACGCTCGTCCATGCCGGTGCGTTCTACCTCGCACTCGTCGGAGACGGCGCGCCGACGCAGCTCAGGTATCCGCTGCTGATGTACCTCGATCCGCTGGTCGCAACGACGCTGGCCGTCGCCGTGATCGGCTCGATGCCCGTCGGCGGCGTCCTGGCAGCGGCCGTGGACCGGCGCGCGACCATACACCATGCACTCGGCACCGCAGCGTTCGCCATCGAGTGGATGTGGCTTGCCGGCGCCCTGATCGCCTCGTGCGCGTATATGGCGGCAGGCACCTACAATCCGTTCATCTATTTCCGCTTCTGAGCATGTCGCCACCCGAACCCGGCTACCTCCCTGACCGTCCGCGCCCCGCCTGGTTCGGGACCGCGCTCATCGCGTTGTTCATCGCGATGCTAGTCACCGCATTCGCCGGCACGTTCCGCACGCAGCGCGAGGCCCCCACCCGTTTCGAGAACCGGGCGACAGCGCCCTTGCCCGACCCGCCGCGCACGCTCTCGGAGCTGCGCACCTACCCGACGCGGTTCGAACAGTATTTCGATGACCACTTCGGATGGCGCAGCAGCCTCGTGCGTCTCGACCATATCGTCAAGGTGATCGGATTCAGCGTCTCGCCGGTTTCGAAGGTACTCATCGGCAAGTCGGGATGGCTCTACTTCAAGGGCGAGGACTCGAAGGCGTTCGACAAGTGGTACCGCGGCAGCGAACCTTTGAGCGACGCGGAGATTGCCTCGCTGCGGGACGAGCTCCTGCGGCGGCACGATTTCCTTGCGGGCATGAGCATCCCGTTCGTGGTCGTCCTCGTGCCCGAGAAGTATTCGGTGTATCCGGAATTCCTCCCGGACTGGGCGGTGCGCCTGACAGCACAGAGTTCGCTCGATCGCATTGACGCGGAGCTCGCAAGGCATCCGCGCTTGCGCTTCATCGACCTGCGCGGCTCCTTGCAGGCAGCCAAGGGCGCGGAAAGGCTTTACTACCAGACCGACTCGCACTGGAACTACCTAGGAGCGAGCATCGGCTACGCAGTGATGATGCAGGAGATTACGCGGCTTCTGCCCGGCATGAAGGTCGCGCCGGTGCAACGCCCGCCTTTCGTCGCCGGCGTCGACTACTACAGCGGCGACCTCGCGCAAATGCTCGGGCTGCCCGGGAGGCTGCGCGAGGACGACATCGCCCCGCTCGGCAAGATCCTCGCCACCCCGCAGTCGCGCTGCGCGCAGCGCGATTCGGCCGCTGAGACGCCGGGGATTGAGATTTACGTTTATCGCTGCGCCAACGCTCCGCGCTTCACTGCGCTGGTGTATCGCGACTCCAACGCGATTCCGCTGATCCCGATGTTCGCAGAGAACTTCGCGCGTTCGACATTCGTGTCGTCGGCGCAACTCGATCCTGCGCTGGTCGAGCGCCTGAAGCCAGACATCGTTATCGAGGAGCTGACCGAACGGACGCTCAACTCACCGGCCGCACTGCCAATGAGGCGCTAAGGACAGTAGTTCTTAGCACTCGATGCGTTCCGACATGTTTTCGCGCCAAAAGCCTTAGATTGAGGCGACGTGACTCCGCAAGACTGCTACAGAAGAGAGGGGCTGCCCATTATCTCCTGTTCAGGACTGCGAATGGGCGTGCCGGTCCCGCGGTCTCAAACGCGAGCGTCAGCGGATAGTTTGCGGCGGCCGGCTGCATCGCCTCTGCCTCCTCGACTCCGATCTCTCCTGAAACATCGACGACCGATCCCGGAGTGGACTCGTGTGACGCGGCATCGGACGAAGTAGCTTGTGCCGGATCAAAATCTCCGAGCGCCAGCGGTGCCAGAAGTAGTAATTGTTGAACGAAATTCATTGTTTCGCCTCATCGATCGCTTGGGTGCAAAGAGAAACGAACCGAGTGGATCGGTGCGTTCCCGCGAGGAGTTGCGAATCACGGGGGCATGCCCCGGAGTCAGTTCTGCATAACGCAATTGTTAGGCTTGCGACCCGGATCGCGGAATCAGCTGAATTCCGATTTCGTTGTAGGAGGCTGTGGAGCGTTTGTAGGATCGAAAGCTCGGCACCGGAGCCCTCGCCCTAAGGAAGGATAATCAACCACTTAGGCGCCTCACCGCCCTCTTCCGGTCGCCACGCGAGACATAATGCCTCCGGTGAGCGCGAATCTTCCACAGAAAGCTCGGTGGCGAAACCGACTTAATCGGGCACTGACTCCCGCATTATTTTTCGTAAACGATGGTGAGAAGCGTTTTGGCGGTCGGCACAATCATTACGCCCGAATAAGAGCCGGTCTGCCAGAAAGACGTCGAGCGCCGCCTTGAATTCATCGGGTTTTTCGACTGCGAGACGTGGCCGGCATCACTCTGCCGTGCGGCGGCTGATCTCGGCGCGGGCCCTATCATTTCCCTATGGCTTTGCTCGACAGGCAAGCAAGTGATCACCCGCTATCTTCTTTGACGCGTTTGATCCTGGTCGGGCGATGGCCGATCCATTGACACTCGACCGCCTCTATAAGAGGTGCGACAAAATGGCCAGTTCGCGATTGATCGTTCCATCCTTTGCCCACATCGCCGCAGGATGCGGGCGGGCCCCCTGTTTCCTCGTGATGGTACTTACCCTGTCTCCACCGCGCTGCCGATCAGCGCTACTGATCGACCCTCGTCGGCCTTCGTTCCACCCGCTGAGACAGGTTAAACTTGCCATCGTGAGGTCTGCGCCGCGCAAGGCGCGGCCCCCGTAGTCAGAGTGCCGCCGACCAGAGTTGGCTACACCGACAGTGGGGCTAGGATTAACAGGTAGCGAGCTAACCGGATGCCGATACTCAAGAATTTGACGGCCGCGGCCGCTACTTTAGCCGCCACTCTCGCGCTAATCGGATGCGGCGGCGGCTCGAGCTCCAGCGCGAGCAATTCGTCGCCTGGCTTTTTCGATCCAACGGTGTATTCGAGCGCCGCCGACGCCTCACTTGCGCAAGCCAACGAGCTAGGCGCTGTCACCCACCATCAGATCGTCGTTAATGGCACCACACTATCCTATACCGCCACAACGGCGCATCTCACGGCCACCAACCCGATATCTAGTGCTCCTGAAGCATCATTTTTCTATGTCGCCTACACACTGGACAACGAGGGTCCAGCGACGCGCCCTGTGACGTTCTTCTACAACGGCGGACCCGGTTCATCTACGGTCTGGCTGCACCTCGGTTCGTTCGGTCCAAGGCGCCTTGTGACTGGCGATCCCGCTACTTCGGAGCCGGTTCCGTTTCCGCTCGTCGACAATGCCGAAAGCATGCTCGACATCTCGGATCTGGTCTTCGTCGATGCCGTTGGCAGCGGCCTATCAGAAGCGATCGCGCCACAAACAAATCAAACCTTCTGGGGCGTAGATGCCGACGCAGCGGTATTCCGGGACTTTGTCGTGGCCTACCTCGCTGCGAACAATCGTAGTGCATCCTCGATCTTCCTGTTCGGGGAGTCCTACGGCACAACGCGCAGCGCCCTGTTGGCTTTCCTGCTTGAGACCGCCGGTGTCCGCCTGAATGGCGTGGTCCTGCAATCGTCCATCCTGAACTACAACACGAATTGCGGCGTCCTCCCCAACACCGCGGTCAGTTGCGCCGGTTATGTCCCGACATACGGCGCCATCGGGGCCTATTACAACCTCGACGTCCCCAACCCGCCGGATGCGATGTTGCCGGCCTTCGTCGCGCAGATTCGCACGTTTACAACCAACGGCTATGATCCTGCCATCACGCAGTTTCTCTCTGCAGGCATCGCGCCGAGCGCGTCTTTGTTGGTCCAGTTATCGAACACGACCGGCATTCCGTTTTCGAAATGGCAGGCCAACTTCAACTTGGGTCCAAGTTTCTACCAAACGAACCTGCTCCCGAGCACGTTGATTGGACTGTATGACGCGCGGGTGTCTGCGCCGTTAGGAAGCGTGCTGGCGAGCGAGGGCGACCCGTCGAGCACCTTTATTAAGACGTCTTTCGTCGCCGCGATCGCCACTTACCTCACCTCGGAATTGCAGTACACGAATCCGTCGACCTACACCGCTCTCAGCAATGCGATTCTAACTTGGAACTTCGCGCATGACGGGCTCGCGTTGCCGGACGTTATCCCCGACCTCGCCGCCGCGATGACCGAGAACCCCAAGTTGCAGGTACTCGCGCTAAACGGATACCATGATTTGGTCACGCCGTTCTTCCAGACGGAGACGGACCTCTCGCGGCTGGGCACAAACCCCAATGTCCAGAAGACGTTTTACCGCGGCGGGCATATGACCTACCTTGACGATCAGGCGCGCGTTCTGGAAAAGTCGGACCTTGTCCAGTTCTACCAGCGCGCGACCGCGCCGCAGTAAGCCGGATCGACCGGAGCCCTAGAATGGTACAGCCCGTTAGACGCCCTATCTCACGTTGGTTCCTTTCTGTTACCTTGGGTGGCACTGCTCAACTCCTGATTGGGCTGAGTGACGTCGCCGCGGCAGAACCGATGTCCGTCAAAACGGAACAGCCGCTGCGCGATCCATGGGTGCCGCCCGAAGCACGCAAGCCGTCCACGGCGCCGCCTACGGAAGGCGTTGCGCTGCGCGCGCAGGTCGAGCGTAAACTGAAACAGGATTTCGACGCTGCCGACGTGACGCACACCGGATTGCTAACTCGGCAGCAGGCGATCGCCGCTGGTCTGGGGTTCATTGCAAAGCATTTCGACGACATCGATCGTCAAAAGACCGGCGCCGTTGGTTTCGACGATGTCAAACGTTACCTCGTTGAGCACGGCGCGCTACTCGATTAGCTCGAGATCGCGTTAGTCCGAGGAGACGCAGCGCGAGGGACCAGCGTGCGTCGATTTGATATGCAAAAGTACCCTCTTATTAAAACAACCGAGCCGCAGCGAAATGGGGTTCGCTCATTCCTTATGCTGATGATTTACAAGCGTCGCCTCACGCAGGTCGAGCTCCCGCTCGATTCGGCGTCGTGCCTCATCCTGCAGCGTGCCGTGGCGATGCAACTCAATCACCCGGTCCCGCTCGGTAGTGATCAGCAGTAACTCGATTTCATCGGGAAGTTCGGGCGGCCGATGACCGTCCCCCAGATCGGGTGTGTGCTCGAAATGCTTGAGTCGCTCCTGATACTGGGCGCGAAGCGTTTGAACGACGTCCGCCGCCAGGTTGCGCTCCGCGGCTAGTTGGTTGAGACGCTCAATGGCAGCCCCGATAGCCAGTCGGCGCGCCGCCAATTCCTCGCCTCTGTCGACGCCGCGCTCGCGCCAGCCGGCATGGTCGAGGCCGAGGGCGCGAATCACGGTCGGTAACAATAAGCCCTGGCCGACTAGCGTCACCAAGATGACCGAGAAGGTGAGGAAGAGAATCAGATCGCGGTCGGGGAACGGGTCACCGCTATTCGTTGCCAGCGGGATGGCCAGGGCCGCGGCAAGCGAGACGATCCCGCGGACGCCGGTGTATGCGAGCGCGAACGGCCACTGCCACGGCGGCGAGGGATCCGTGCGCGCTATCCTTGGGACCAGTAGACGAGGAAGATAGGTCGCTGGAAACATCCACACGAAGCGCGCCAGGATTACGACGACGCTCACAACGGCAGCAGAGGTGACCAGCGCGGATAGCGAATAGCTTGCGATGCCGGTGGTCAACTGGCGTGCCTGCAGTCCAGTCAGGAGAAACACGCTGCCCTCGACCAGGTACACCAGGACATCCCAGAAGAAGATACCCTGGAGACGGGTCGCAGCGCTGATCACGCTCATGCCGTGCCAGCTGACATAGAGTCCGGTGACTACCGTAGCGAGTACGCCGGAACCGCCCAAATGCTCAGGCGGCCAATAGGCGATAAACGGTGTCAGGATCGAGAGCACGACCTCGATTTGCGGATCATCAACCCTGCGGCGCAGACGCAGCATCGCCCAGCCGACGCCGATTCCCCACAGGAGTTCTCCCGCAACGATTACGGCAAACATTCCTGCAGCTTTCTCGAACGAAAAGACGCCTGCGCTCACAGCTACTACCGCAAAGCGATAGAGGATAAGCGCGGTGGCGTCGTTAGCGAGACCTTCTCCTTCGAGGATGACGAGGATTCGCCTGGGGAGCTGCATTCTGCGGGCGATCGAAAGCGGCGCCACCGCGTCGGGCGGCGAAATGATCGCCCCCAAGACGAAGCCCACTGACCAAGGCATTCCCATGAGCCAATGCGTCGCGGCGGCAGCCGCGACAGTCGTGAATAGGACGCAACCGATGGCCAACTGCGAAATGGGGCGCAGATTGAAGCGAAATTCCCGCCAGCTCATCGCGACCGCGGACGAATAGATGATGGGCGGCAACACCAGAAGCAGGATCAACTCTGGCGCGAGAGTTACCGTTGGCAGGCCGGGGACGAGCGCGAGCACGACGCCGGTAAGTACCAAGAGAATAGCGGGAGGGATTTTCAGTCGCTTCGCGACGATCCCGACCACGGCAACTACGACTAACGCCAGTACCAAACTCTGGATCGTACGAGTCATCAGAGCGTGTGCTTGAAGAGGGTTCGTCCGTCGCTTTGCAAACGGGCTCTAAGAGCCCTCTGCCATCTTACCAAGACTGCGGGAAGATCCGCGCGAAGGTCCACAGGCAACGGATTCGTTAATCGGATGACGCCTTCAGCGCTCCTCATTCCTCGCCCCACAACGGCTTGCTCAATGCTGCCGCGATTGTGGAAAACATCAAGTTGAAGCTCACGCTTAAGCGGGTCTCGCCGCTGGCGTTGGCATCGACGGAGTGGTGCAGATACGACGGGAAGACCAACAGTGTGCCATCTCTAACCCGCACCACGACCTGATCCGTGTTGGCGGCCGTGAGCTCCGTAACCGCTGGCCGGATGATGCCGGTCTGGCTGCGCGGATCGTGGAAATTGATGTTGTCGGCTCCGGGCCATGTGCGCACGTAGTACACGGCACTCAGATAATTATTGGGGTGACTGTGGGCGCGGTGCGCGGCGCCCGGTGCATACAGGTTCGCCCAGCAGCCGGTGATTTCAATCGCGGCATTGCCAATCTTGAGGAACTGCAGCACGCTGGCTGACGCGCGGCCGACGCAGTCGCACAGCTGTCTCAGCTCCTCCCGTTCGTGCAGGCCATGCCCCGACTGCCAGGCTTCGCCGGTCATTAGCTCGGGCAGCCCCTGGCGCAACGTGTGCAGCAGCCCGAGTACGCCCGTTTCGATCGCTTCGTGCGTCTCGGCGCGAAGCTGGAGTTTCCAGACCAGAGTTGGAAACAGCGAAAGGACGTCCGAGTTTTCGATCCACGAGCGCGTGCCCGATATCGCCATGGAACTCCCCGCTTCAGTGATTGGGTGCGTCAGGCAGTGCGGCGCTCGAGGAAGCGACGCCGTTCAGGATGCCGGCTTGCGCCAGACACTCGCCAGCCAGGGCTGCTGTGCGCGCGGCAGGCCGGCAGGGCGGTAATAGTGAGTCAGCTCGACGAATCCAACGTCCGACATGTAGCGGCGCCAGGTTTCAAGATCATGATACGCGCCGTAGCGTCCGCGGTTCCAGCCTTCGTCGTTGTGGCCGTGCGGGTTGGAGGCGAACAGCACTCCGCGCGGTTTCAGGGTTGCGTGCAATTCCAGCAACACGCGCGGCAACTCCTGGCTGGGGACGTGAAACAACGCGGCGTTGGCGAATACGCCATCGAAATGCTTATCCGGCAGATCGAGCTTGAGAAAATCCTGCTGCCACACCTCGCTGCCGCTGTGGGCGCGCGCCATAACGGCCAAGCGCGCGGCGCCTTCCAAACCCACGACGCGGTGACCCAGTTGGGCAAACACCTTGAGGTCGCGTCCGGGCCCGCAGCCAAAATCGAGTATTGCGAACGGTGGGTCACCCTCGATGTGTTGCAACACCGCCTCGATGTTCTGGCTGACGTCGTGATCGCGCGTGCCCTCCCAAAATTCCTCGGCACGCTGGTTATAGTGTTCCAGCGTGAGGTCGACGATTTTTCCCAGCTCTTGCGGAGTTAGTTTCATTTCGATCGGGCATTAAGGCCTCTCGGCCGCAGGCACTTTCATCGCCGGATACTCGGCGCGAATATCGAAGTGCAGTTGGCGATGGGCGACGCGCAGCGCCGTTTCCGCCTCCGCGGGGCTCGCCGCCCGGGCGAATATGAACCCGAGGTAGCTCGCCCCGTCGGGAGGCGGCGCGACGATCTGGCCGGGTTCCACCGTAATGGTCACGCCGGTGACGCCAGGTACCGACTGCGACGCGGCGAGGCCTTTGAGTCCATCGTAGATGCCGCGCCGCGGAATAGGGATCATCATGACTCCCGCAGCGCCGCCCTCGCCGGCAATGGCGAGCGGTTCTGCGATCGCCTGGCGCAAAATCAGCTCCTCCAGACTCATGCCCAGGGAATGGGTGAGCACCCGCCCGCATAAGCCACCGATAGAGCGAGCCGCGACTTCCAGAATCCAGATACCCTGGTCATTGACGCGCACTTCGGCGTGGACCGGCCCAACCACGAGGCTGGCCAGACGGCAGGCATGGGCCACCTCCTGCTTGATGCGGTCCTGGTGCACCGCCGGCAATCGCGACGGTGTGATGTAAAGCGTTTCCTCGAAGTAGGGCCCGTCCAGCGGATCGGGCTTGTCGAACAGGGCAAGGGTGGTGAGCTCTCCCCGTCCCAGGGTGCCTTCGAGGGCGTACTCCCGTCCCGGAATGAAGTCCTCAATGATGATGCCCAGCTCCCGGGCGTCCCGGTCCGCCCGGGACTGGATCGTGCGCACCCAGCGCACGGCCCGGAGAAGCGCGTCGGAATCATCAGCACGGATCACGCCGCGGCTCGCCGACAATCGCCGGGCCTTCACCACCACGGGAAACGTCAAGTCAGGAAAGGCTTTCCGGGGGTCTTCGCCGGTCGGCAAATGATGGAATTTGGGGCACTGGAGCTTCCCTTCCCGGAGCAACCGACGGAATGCCAGCTTGTCACGTACTCGGCGCACCGCGTGGGGGGGATTCCCACGCAGGCCAAGACGCTCCGAAAGCAGCGCCGCAAGCTCGACTCCCGAGTCGTCCACCGCCAGGACGGCATCGAGGTGGCCATTGATCTCCCGCAGCACGGTGTTTGCCGCCTGCTCCGGCCGGTCGAAATGCAGCGCCATGATCGGAGTCATGCCCCAGCATGAGGCCAGTTGGTGGCAGTAGTTGGCCGCAGCCACGATCTCCACGCCCAGTTTTTTCGCGGCGGCAAGGAAATCGTCGTTGCGGTAGCCGGTGGTCGGCAGAAGTAGCAGGACGCGTTTCATGGATCGGATGAATCAGAAGGACTGCAGCTGCAATTCGGTAGGCTCGGCGCAGCAGTACCACGGTTCCGACAGGCGGGGAATCGGAGATCCGAGGTTTCCCCCGAGGTCTGGCGCGCGACGCCCCGCAGCCTCGTGGGCCATGCGCCAAATGATGGCGAACACTTCGCGGCGCGGAACATCGTCCTGCTCACATCGGACCACCAAGGCCTGCAGGTCCTGCTGCAGACGGTCGACCCGGGGATCGGGATGGCCCCACGGATAGCCCAGGAGTTTGGGGTCGAAGGCCAGGAGCTTTTCCGTGAAGCCGGGGAGTTGCAGAAGATGGGAGCCTTCGGGAACGAGTAGCCGGATGGTGAGCTGCACCGGTGGCACGCTCGCAACGAGCTGCAGCTCCAGGATCCGCTCCAGCAGGGCGATATAGCCTTCCAATGTCGTCCAGGGGGTGAAGGCGACAAAGGTCGGGGCAAGCGCGATGCCGGCTTCGCGGGTG
Source organism: uncultured beta proteobacterium (assembly GCA_963711235.1). GTDB lineage: Bacteria > Pseudomonadota > Gammaproteobacteria > Burkholderiales > Casimicrobiaceae > PALSA-1003. The sequence continues at coordinate 568,989 of CAVQDI010000006.1, forward strand.
AGCGCCACCGCCCGGTCAAAGTCGCGGCCGGTATGATTCTTGGCGAGAAGACGCAAGATGTGGTCGTCCACCGCTTCCACGGCGGAAGTGATGAACAAACATCCGCTGCGCCGCAACCCTGGCAGCAGTTCGGCGTGCTCGATGATGTGCTGGATCTTGATGGTGGCATCAAACGTGACGTGGGGGAATGCTTCGTTCAATGCCCGCGCCAACCTGAGGGCATGGGTGGGGCCGTTAAAGAAATCTGGATCGCCGAAGGAAACATGGGTTGCCCCTTCTCTTACCTGCTGCCGAATGTCTTCCATCACCACGTCTGCCGGGACGATCCTGAACTTGCCCTCGTACACCGGGACTACGGGGCAGTGCCGGCACAGGTGCTTGCAGCCACGGCTGCCCTCCGCAAACCCAGCTACACGGGTAGATCCATCCGGCAGCAACAGGTGGGCGTAGCGTGAGAGCTTCGGCAGTACGCTGCGGTCCGGCACCACGAACGGGATTCGGCCCAGACTGATGACCGACTCGCTCTGGGATATCGCGGTTCCGTTGGTGCGGAGTCGCTGGCAAACCGAAACCAGCGCGGACTCCACCTCTCCGCCCAGCACGGTGCCCACGCCCAATCCGCGCAACAACGTCTCATTCATGGGGGCATAGAGCCCGTAGACGCAGATATGAGCACTCGGGGCGAGTTGTCTTATACGCGGCAGGGCAGCCACTGCAATGCGGGTGGCGGTATGCATCCCCACATAGAGAGCCACCAGGCTTGCATCCTCCAGGATCTCGGGATCGAGCTTCTGCAGCGAAAGATCGAGGCAGGCTACCGCAAAGCCCTCGCGCTTCAGCAAGGCGGCGGGCTCCGCCAGGGCAAACGGCTGCCGCCCCAGCTCATACGGATTTATGAGGACGACCTTGAAGGGGCGAGTCGCGATTGACGCAGGAAGTGGTGCAAGCTGGGACAACATCAATGGCGAATGCTGACGCTGAAATGGTGAAATGCAAGATGCGCAGTTGCGGGCGGTCTCGCGATCGTTGAAGCCGGTAGCGGTTGAGCTATTTTGATTTCGGCCGCTGCTCGAACGGCGCGGAGCCCGGTTCGCGGCTCGCCCCAGCCTCTTCCAGGCGCCTGAGATAGTGCTGCCACATCTCCTCCTGGTGCAGGCCGTAATTATGCAGCAGGTCCCATGAGTAGATCCCGGTGTTGTGGCCGTCGGAGAACGTGAGCTGGATGGCGTAGTTGCCGACCGGCTCGATATGCGTGATCTCCACGTTTCTCTTCCCCGGCTGAAGCACTTCCTGCCCGGGACCGTGGCCGCGCACTTCGGCGGAAGGCGAATAGACCCGCAGAAACTCGCAAGGCAGCGCGAAAATCTTTCCGTCGGCGAATGAGACTTCCAGCACCCGCGACTTCTGGTGCAGCTTGATTTCGGTGGGTTGTGGCGTGTTGGTGTCCATGCGGGCATCCGCGGCGCGTTCGCGCGGCGCCACAGCCTACTTCTGTAACGGCGGCGTATAACCGGCGGCAACGTCGGCGCCGCTGCCGAAGAAATACTTCTCCATCTGCTGCACGAGGTAGTCGCGCGCCTCCTTGTTGGCCAGGCTGAGCCGGTTCTCGTTCACCAGCATCTTCTGGTGCTCGACCCACTGCTTCCACGCTTCTTTCGACACGTTATCGAAGATGCGCTTGCCGAGTTCGCCCGGATAGGGCGGGAAATCGAGCCCATCGGCCTCGCGGCCGAGCTTGATGCACTTGACCATGCGCGCCATGAACGTGCTCCACAGGACGGCTGCTGCAGCGACGGCGGCCCGTTTGTCGAGTATAGCAATGCGTCAGCCGAAGCGGAGACTGCATCAGAATATTGCGGGAGGCGCATGCCGGCTCGATCTGCTCGGCCATCGCCAGAACCCGGTGCCGATCCACGCCCATCACGTGCCGCGCGACGGTATCGGCGCCAAACGGTCCGCGCCGAGTCGGCACGTTCTCGGCCGCGGTAATCAAGGCCACCAGTGGGTGGACAGCGCCTGCGACAACTCGTAATTCGGACCACGAATTTGCGTTCGGTTTTGGAAATTAGTTGCGTGGTCACGTGTCCACGCAAGCCGGTGCCGATCTTTATGGCTTGGGCCCGACCGCGACAACATCAAGCTCCTGGTTCTTCACCTGCTTGATCAGTGGTCCGGTGACCGTGAGGAATTCCAAATTGATCTCGGCCTTGTCGTTGGGGTTGAGCACCGATGCCTTCGTCGAGGCCGTCGCGGTACCGAGCAACTTGCCGTCTGCATCGAACACTTTCCCGGCGACCTTGATCGGTCCAACGGGTACGCCGGCGAGGTTCTGCACGGTGCCTTTGATGTGCAGGTGTCCCGCCGCACAGACATACATTCCCGGCTCCATCCCCGAATGCTGCTCCATGCTCTCGATTTCGATCTTGACCTCGTCCTTGAGGTCGGTGGCGGAGGCAGGATCGACGCCGCCAAGCATAACCATTGCGACGATGGGCCACATAATAGCTTTCATTGACGTACCTCCTGGAAATGCCGCCGCACGCGCTCGATGGCGGCAGGCTGCGAGACTGATTGCAACATACGCCACCCACTTGATACGAGCAAGTCACTAGCGGCAACCAACGAATCTCTGAGCCCGGCCCAGCTCTGTAGGAGTTGCCTTAGGAGTGGTCGTCAACGGCCGGTTGGGTGCTGCGAGCGTCCGCTATCAATTCAGACGTCGCGTTGCCTTCACGTAGCCGGAAAGGTATCGACAAGCTCCTTAAGCCGGGACTTGGCGTTATGGAGAATCGACACCCCGTCGCCGACCAGAAGCGCGTCAAATTCCAGGCCGAGAAGCTTGCGCACGCTTTGCCTGAGGCGCACGGGATCGTCCATCACCTTCTCGCGCAACAGCCCGCAATGTCCTGGCGGATTGCCGATCACTGCGTCACCGACGATCAGGAGCCCCCGCTCCGGCCAGTGCAGCGCGATCTCTCCGGGCGATTTGCCGGGAACGGCAACGATCGTCAACAGACCGATTTTCTCGCCCACGTTCAGTTCCCCATCGATCTCTGCACCCTGACTTCGGGCATGGGTGGCGTCGTCCGAGTGAATGAGCGTCCTCGCGCCGGTGCGCGTGCGTACCACGTTGGAGGCGCGCGAGTGGTTGCGATTCGTGAGCAAAATTCTTGCGACGCCCATCTGGGCGATGTCGGCGAGGGACTCGTCGCTCGCCGGTACCGGATCGATGCACAGGTTGCCCTCCGCGTGCCGAACCAGGTAGCCGTTGAAGTTGTACCCGTGCGGTTCGGAAAACCACGTCCAGGTAAGAACATCGGGGACGATTTCGTTCATGCTACAGGCTCCTGTTGACGGTCGTTTGTTGCACCGTGGGGCTGAACATACTGCAACTGACCCAGCATCTTGTAAACGCCTGCGGCGGAGGCGCCGAGAACCGGGTGCGCCGCGACGGTGATCGAGTCACGGGTGGCTCCGAACCAAGGAAAAACGGAGGTGAAAGCGTACATGTTCACCCCACACACGGCGAGGCCGAATATGGCTCCGACGAGCAGGGGTGGCGCGGCGCGCGGACGCGTGATGAACCACGACACGCTCAGGCCGCGGGTTCGATCCCTGCACGTCCTACCAAACTTTTCAAGGGTTTGCCACAAGGCAGGCCCTTGGCACTTCATGCCTATGCCATATTTGTGGCATGATCCAGCGACTCTTTCCTTGATGTAGACGCACAGCTTGAAGGATTGCGCGGGAAGGGGGTATTGCCGGGTAAGCGCGTTTGGACGGCGACGGCGAGCGGGGCGCAAGGCCTAAATCGAGGCGACCTAAAGTGGCAAAGCTACAGCGGTTGGGCGGCGTAACATTTCATCACGCTGGGGCGTTCTGGTTCGGTGTGGTGGCGGTGACGGCTGGCGTAATTGCGCATTTGCCGATGTACCTGATGGGCAGGAACACCGGGTATCGGCTGGTCGGCATGCCAATGGACATGCCGATGAAGATCGGCATGGCTGCGATCATCGGCGGCCTGCTTGCGAGTCTTTACGGGCTCTATCCGCGCTCGGCAGAGGTAACGGCACGCACCGCATCGCGGATTCGCATCAGCGCTCTCGACGATGCGCCGATCAGCCTGACCCACGTCGGTCTGTTGCTCGCGATGGCGGTGGCGGTGATCATCGACATCATGAAGCCGACTGCGCTTGCGTTCGTCATGCCGGGCATGACGCTGGAGTATGGATTGAAGTCGCCGCTCAATCCAGGCGGCAGCATCCCGGTGGTTTACGTCGCGCTCTCCGGAATCGTCGGCACCGTTCTTGGCTCGTTTCTCTGGGGCTGGTTGGGCGATCGGATCGGACGGCGCGCGTCGATCCTGTACGCGGGCATCGGTTTCATTGCCACGTCAATCTGCGGCGCGATGCCCGATTTCTCCTGGAATCTGGTGATGTGCTTCATGATGGGATTGGCCGTCGGCGGCATGCTGCCAATCTGCTACGCGCTCCTCGCCGAAGCGATTCCCGCGCGCCACCGCGGCTGGCTGATGATACTGATCGGCGCCGACGTCGCGGGTGGCTACATCATTACCAGCTGGCTCGCCACGGAGCTGGTGCCGACGTACAGCTGGCGGATTCTGTGGCTTGTCGGCCTGCCGACGGGGGTGGTGTTCATTCTGCTCAACCGCTGGATACCGGAGTCGCCCAGGTTTCTGCTCGCCACCGGGCGTGAGGACGAGGCGCGGACGGTCATGGCTCGCTACGGCGCACGCATCGTCGACGGCGCCGAGCCCGAAACCGCGGTCGATGCCAGGGTCAGCGGCCGCTGGAGCGAGCTTTTCCGCAAAGAATTCCTGCGACCGACGCTTGTCGTGGGATGCCTTGCGCTGGGTTCGGGCTTGGTCTTGTTCGGCTTCAATTTGTGGATTCCGACCAATCTGCGCAAGCTCGGCTTCGTCGAGGCCGACGCGATTCTGCGTAACGCGGCGCTGATCGGCTTTCCGCTGACATTTCTCGTCGCGTGGATGTACGGCTTCTGGAGCAGCCGCAAGACGATTATCGTGCTTTCGGCGCTGACGGCGGCGTCGCTCTTCGGCTTCGTCGCTGCGGGAGATTCCGTGGTGCAGTATCGGTGGTTGCTCTATGCCCTGCTCATCGTGCCGATCTGGGGGATCAGTTCCGTGGTGGCGGCGTTGTCGGTCTACAGCTCGGAGATCTACCCGACCCGCATCCGATCGCGGGGGACGGGTCTTGCCGCCGGCGCGAGCAAAGCGGGCGGCGTAGGGATCATCGCGCTCGTCGCTTTCGGGATCGCTGCGCCCTCCATCTCGGCGATCGCCCTCGTTGGTGCAATCCCCATGGCGCTCGCCGTCTTGCTCACTATACTCTACGGCGTGGAGACGCGTAAACGCACTCTGGAAGAAATCACCGCGGAAGCGCTTGCGCGCGCCAGCTGATCGCTCCTGCAAACGTACAGGACACCGCTCACCGCGCGGGTCGAGCGGCGCATCGCGCCGACCGAATCATCACGCGAACCCCTCGCGGGCGCCTTCGGATCTCGCCTTCGACGGATCGGGCGTATTGGCCTTCTCGCCGAGCACGCCGGGGTCGACCTCGGGCAGCAGGCAATAATATCGAAGATGGTCCCAGCGGATATTCCACGGATATCGGCGCCACTCGTTTACGTAGGAAGTTCGCGTACTGCCCGACGAGCGAGTCGACGCGCTCGTCGGGGGTCGAATGCGCCCCGAAGCCGTGAAAGGGTGCCCCGAACTCCAGGACGAAGAACCCGCGCGGCGAAAATCGGAAGGCAAGGGGCATAACGTGAGCTCCGGTCTTGAGCGCGAGCTCGGCGAAGCCGGCGGCGAGCCGGCGCTGCCGCCCGAAGAACTCCACCGAACGGTAATTGTCGAGGTTCTGGCGCGCGTCCGGCGCGTTGTAGGCTATTCCGCCTCGGGTAAGCAGATGCTTGGCTGCGTGCATCTGCCGCGCGAGCTCGAACCGTTTCGCGGCCGGCGTCCGAAAACCCTTCGCCTCGAGTTCGTAATTCGGGACACCGACCGTGAGGCCGTCGTGCCCGCGATGGCGAAGGTACGGTTCGAACAGGCGGGAGAGCTGGCCGTGGAGCGGCAGGAGGATGAGCCCCGCGCCGTCTCGCCGGCATCGATCGAAATGCTCCCATCCCGTGACGCGGGTGAGTTGCGCCACGACTTCAGGCGGCCCTTTGATGAGATCATCGAAACACCAGGCCCGCCAAAGCCGTCCCAGCAAGCTTAGGCCGACGAATTCGCGCCTCTCGGCGGGCGGCAGCCCGAAGACCGTTGCGAATTGATGCAGGAAATCGGTGTCCCTGGGCCAAAATTCCCTCTGGACGGGCGTCCGGCTACAAAGGAACTTGAGCCACCGCGCGTGCACGCGATACGCCGTCTGGTCGCCTCTGCCAGCCCGTTTCGTCTCGTCGACGAACTGCTTCGCGCGGTCGAAGCGCTGCCGATTGAGCTCGGAGGTGAGATGCCGCCTGAAGTGGCGTTCGATCGGTCTTAGGAAGTCCTCCACGGGCGATTCACATCCTCATCGGCGCTACTTACGCAGAATCTCCAGCGGGCGTACCCGATCGATTGCAGCCCGACGCGCTTCGGGACTATCGGCCATCGAGTCGAAGTTTGCGGAACGATCCGTCAGCGACGACGCGGCGTACATGAGCGCCTGCGCCTGTGTGCTGCTGAATCCCATGGCCTCGCGGGCCTGCGCATGCCCAGCATCTCTCGCCTGGTAGTAGGGCAGCGCGAGCGATCGGCTGAGCTCGAGCCTCGCCTGTACCTGCGACGCGAAAATTGATCGATGCTCGTCGCGCCGGGCGCGCTGGCGAAAGCAACGGTCGATCGTGTGTGCGGCCGCGTAGGCCGAATACATGGCGAACACGACGCCCACCGAGAAGATCGGGTCGACGAAGCCCGCAGCGTCTCCGAGCAGGAAGAATCCCGGCCCGGCGACTCGATTGGACCGGTAGGAGTAGTTCCGTACGAGCCGCACCGAGCCCTGGCGGAGCCTCGCGCCGGCCAGCAACTGCTGCAGGAGCGGCATTGCGCCGCACTGCCTGAGATACCAGGCCTCCCATGACTCGGTGCTTGCTTTGGTCTCGTGCACCCACGCTATTGGAATGACGAGGCCGATGCTCGTCGTCTCCCGCAGGATGATGTGCCAGAGCCATGCCCAACCGTCGCCCTGCGGCAGCGCACTGACGTAGGTCGTCGGCGGTACCTGCAATACGGACTGCGCGGGGTAGATCAGGCCGTCGGCCGCCAGATAGCTCGAGTTCTCGAAATAGCCCCACACGCTCATGAAGCGGAAAGCCTCGTCGAACACCCGCAGTCCCAATTGCCTGCCGATGACTCCGCTCTGTCCGCTGGCGTCGACAACGTAGCGGCAACGAATCCACGACACGTTGTCCTCGCCGACCGGCCGATAGCTCACCGAGACTACACTCTCGTCTTCCTCCGCCCGCGAGAGATCGGCTTCGAGGGCCGAGATCTCTTCGCCCACCCACGCGCCGGACGCGCGCGCCCGCTCGAGCAGAATGTGATCGAAGCGGTCCCGCTCCACGTGCAGTGCGGGCCGCGTGTACCCGAAGTCGCCGAACGAGAGGCGGCGCATCTCGCCGTTCCAGTCGACGCTGCCTCCAGCCTTCTGCACGAAACCCTCGCCGGCGATCGCGTCGCTCACCCCGGCGGCGTCGCAGTACTTCCAGACGTCCGGCAGCAAGCTCTCCCCCACCTGATATCGAGGGTGCTTCTGCCGCTCGAGCAGGGCAACGGAGTAACCCTTCCCCGTCAGGTAGGTCGCAGCGAGACTGCCGGCCGGTCCCCCGCCGATCACCACCACGTCGCAGCATTCCGGAACCGTACTCATCCTGGGTAACCCTCCCGGAGCCTACAGCGCGACCTGTCTACCCAGTTTCTCCACGATCAGGTTCCTGAGCGCGCGGAGCGTCTGGAAGTTTTCGAGTAGGACTTCGTCGGGCTCTATAGTAACCTTAAACGCCTCTTCCACGAACGCGATGAGCTTGAAGATGCCCAACGAATCTACCAAGCCTTCGCCGATGATGTCGGTATCGGGCGTGATGTCGATGGCTGCCTCGCGGCTGATTCCTTCTTCCAAGAAGAACCGCGCGAGGGTGTCAAAGATTTGCTGGTCGGTATAGCTCATATCGCTTCGAAGATTTCCGTGTCGAGGTGGGAGGCCGCGAACGCATACCACTCTTCAATCCCAGATTTGAGATACACGAGCTGCGTTCCGGCGAGGGGTCCGGAGACGGCCTCGCCCATTTCGTTCCACACCGACCCAGGCACTCCGGCGCGGCCGGGGTCGCGACTCGAGGCGACGCGACGCTTCGCGTCGTCGACAGGGTACGATGAATGGACCTAAATATGGGAAATCTCCTCGAGCAGCCGCAGCCTGTCGACTTTACCGGTGCTTCCGCGCGGAAGCGACCCGCACACCACGATCGACAGCGGAATCATATACGCGGGTAGACGTTCGGCGCAAAACGCACGGAGCTTGCTGGCTTCGAGCGACTGCCCGACTCTGGCGACGGCCGCCGCCCATATGACGTGGCCGCTCTCTTCGTCGGGCAGAGCGATGGCCGCAGCCTCCGCCACTCCGGGATGCTGGTACAGGACACTTTCGATTTCACCCAGCTCGATGCGGTAACCGCGGCTCTTTATCATACCGTCTCGTCGGCCTAGAAGATGAAGTAACCCGGCGGCATCCTCGCGCACGAGGTCTCCGGTTCGATACCAGAGGGCGCTGTCGCCCCCTTCCCCGCGAGCGACGAGGGCATGCGCGGTGGCCTCGGGCATGCCCTGGTATCCGGTCATCAAGCCCGGCCCGCTGACGTAGAGTTCGCCCGTTTCGCCCCGCCTGCACACCGAGCCCGCGTCGTCGAGAACCAGCAGTTTGCTGTTCGCGCAGGCTTTCCCGATCGGCATGGGCGCCGTTTGCTCAGGCGGGAGCGCGTCCACCGCGTAGGCGGTGCAGACGTTGGTCTCGGTCGGCCCGTACCAGTTCCAGTAGCGCGCGCCGGGGATCTGCTCGCGCAATCGGCGCAGGTGCGCTACAGGGAAGACCTCGCCGGCGAAGACGATCTCTCGGAGGTGCGACCAGTCGTAACGCTCGAGTCCGCCCGCGAGCGCGAGTCGTGCGAGCAGCGAAGGCACCGAGTACCAGACGGTGATTCGCCGCGCAGCGATCCAATCCGCGAGATTGCGGGGGAAGACGTTGAGCTCCGGCGGCACGAGCGTGACGGTGGCACCCGCCCTGCAGGTCGCGAAAAGGTCGAAGACCGAGAGGTCGAAGTGCAGCGGCGCGTGGCTCGACACGACGTCGCTCGGGGCGAGTTGCGTGGTCTCGGACGCCCAATCGACGAACGAGAGCGCGGCGCGATGGCTCAGCACGACGCCTTTCGGCAGGCCGGTGGAGCCGGAGGTGTAGAGGATGTACGCCGCGCGCGAAGGATCGTGCTCCTCCGGGCGGGCGCCGCAGTCCGCTGCCGGAACGCGCGAGGGGTCCAACGTCTCGAAGGCGAACCCGATCTCGACCGGACGAGACGCTGCGCACGTAGTGCCGACGAAGGCCGGCGGGAGCGCGAGTGCGGAGGCGAGCATCGACCATCGCTTCGGCGTGGTGAGGATGGCGCAAAGCTCGCCGTTTTCGACGATTCGGGCGACCCGTTTGATCGGCGACGCGACGTCGAGCGGCACGTAGGCGGCCCCGGCTCGGAGCACGCCCCACACCGCGACGATCGCATGAAGTGACTTGTCCAGGTAGAGGCCGACGCGATTTCCCGGCCCCGCGCCGCGCGCGGCGAGCGCGTCAGCGAGACGGGCCGACGACTCGTCGAGCTCGCGATAGGTCATCGACTCCGCCCGGTCGACGACCGCTGTCCGGTCCGGATACCTGGCCGCGCTTTCGATCAGGAGATGGTGGAGCATCGTCGAAGCCCGTCAGATTCCCATCCAGCGCGCCACGACCTGGCGCTGAATCTCGGCCGTTCCCGAGTAGTAGAGGCTGCCGAGCGCGTCGCGGAGGTCGCGCTCGACGCCAGTTCCGGTCAGATAACCGTAGCCGCCATAGATGCGCATCGCGTCTTTACACGACCGCACCCATGCTTCGCTGACGCTCAGCTTGGTCATGGCGGCTTCCGCGAATGCTGCACGCGGCTCTCGCTTGAGCCACGCAAGGCGGTAGAGGAGCAGGCGCGACGCCTCCCACCGAACGCGCATTTCGACGAGGCGGTCCGCAACCACCTGAAATTGGCCGATGGGCCGGTCGAACTGACGCCGCTCGCGGGCGTAGATCAGGCACGCCTCGAGTTGGCGCTCCATCGCACCCACGGCGACCGCCATGATGAACCCACGCTCCCACTCCATGATGTGGTTGAAGATCGCGAGGCCACCGCCTTCCGGGCCAAGCCGGTTGCGCGCCGGCACCGTGCATCCGTCGAGCGCGACCTCGCCCATCGACGCTGTCGAGAGCCCCATCTTGTCGATGCACTCGCCGACCCGAAGCCCTGGAGCCCCTCGCTCGACGAGAAATGCGGTCAAACCGAAAGCACCCCGCCCAGGATCGAGCGTCGCGAGGACGAGGAACACGTCGGCCACGGGCCCATTGGTGATGAACATCTTGTCCCCCGAAAGCACATATGCGTCATCCCGCTTCGTCGCCCGCGTCTGCAGGCTGAAGACGTCGGAACCGGCCTCACGTTCGGTCGCGGCGAGCGCGCCGATCCACTCCCCGCTCGTAAGCCGCGGCAGGTACTGGAGCTTCTGTTCCTCGGTCCCGAACGTGGCGAGCGGATTCACGCAGCCCCAGAGGTGCGCGTTGAGCGCGAAGTTAAAGCCGTTGTCGCGGCAACCCCGGCCGAGCGCTTCAAGGGCCGACATCGTCGAGACCGGGTCGAGCTCGGCTCCGCCGTAGCGCGAAGGCGCGACTAGCCCCACCAGCCCGAGGTGCGCGGATGCCCGCCAGCCGTCGCGATTGAACGTCCGCGCCCGATCCCGCGCCTCGAGATCGTCGTTTAGGGACTGCTCGGCCCATTCGCTGATGCGGCGCTGCCGTTCGATCTGCTCCGACGTGAGTGAGAATTCCATTGCGCGTTCGCCTCCCTCACCCTGTCAGCGGGTGCCGTTGGTCAACGGTCGGCACGCTCCCTGGACCGACCTTATCGCACTGAGCCGTTGGGAGCAAATGCAAGCATGTCAACGGGGCGGGGCCAGCCACTGGCTCGACGCAGTAACCGGGCGGGAGCCTTTTTCTCGTCGACGCATCAACTACCGCTGCGGCGACCGATCGAGCGGCCGGCCACCTCAATTGACGCCACTCTCCCGCACTTGCGCGGTCTTTCGTCTCCGGCTGTTCTTGCTTCGCCGAATGGTCGCACGTAGGCCTTGGCTACTTGACTCCAAACGAACTCAAGCAGCACCATTGTGTCACTACCGAGTGCAGTGGGTATAGCTTTGCCACGACAACGGAGGGGGCCATGCAAGTCACAGGCATGCTGTACGGGGCAAAGCTTCTCAAGTTCGCAGGTTTTCCCACCTCCGAAGTGCTTGGGCCCTCTGCGAGCGAGGAAGAAATCAAAGCGCTGATCGACCGCTGCGGTTCAGTGTTCGTCAAGCCCGTCTTCAAAGGTGGCGTCGGTAAGAAGGGCAAGGCGGGGCTGCTTGGCAGAGCGACGAATCTAGGAACCGCGCTCAAGGAAAAAGAACGCCTTTACTTCGTCGAACATCGGGTCGGCAATGTCGTAGCCAAGGCCAATGGCGTGACTTTCGAGGGTGCGGTGCCAGCCGAACACGAGGTCTACTTTGCGATATCCGACTCGACCCATTTTCGTGCGCCGACCATGACGCTCACGCATCATGGTGGTATAGACATCGAGGAGCTCGACAAGAGCCAGGTTGCGCAAATCCCGTTCGATTCGCTGACGGGGCTCAAGGCCTTCGTTGTTGCCAACGCCCTGACGGCACTCAAGGCGCCGACGCCGATCATCTCGCCACTGGTGCAGCACTTGCCGAAGCTGTGGGAGCTCTATCACGACTTCGGCATGACCACGCTCGAACTCAATCCGATCCGCATGCGACCGGATCGCGCCGGCCGCCTCACGCCAGTCGCTTGCGATTTCAAATGCGGCTTCGACCGCGATGATCCGCGCTGGCAGCGGCTCGACCTGCCGGCCCAACTATTTGCGGTGGACTATTCGGACTTCGAGCAGGAAATCAATCAGCTGCGAACCTATCAAGGCCAGAGCGACGTCTACGTCATCAACGACAAGGGGACCATCCTTGCGCCAACCTTCGGCGGTGGCGCGAACTCGTTGGTGTCGGAGATGCTCGGAGACGACGCAATCATCTCCTCCGATTTTGGTGGCAATCCGCCATACGAGAAGATGAAACAGGTGGCACAGATTTGCTTCAAACACTGGCTCAAGCAGAGCAACGTGCTGTTCATCATCGGCGGCAAGTCCAACAACACCGATATATTCGAAACGTTGCGAGCGATGGCCGATGCGTTGCGTGAGCACTTCAGCGCGCATGGACCGACGCCGCTCTACGTCGTTATTGGGAGGGGCGGCCCGAACCTCGTTCGCGGCATGGGGGCGATGCGTGACACGCTGGAAGCGCTGGGACTTCCTTATCGCATCTTTGGTTTCGATTCCGACATGAGCGAAGTGATCCTGTACGCAAAGGCCGTCGATGCATGGATGAGAGCAGGTGGACGGGCGCAGTTAGGGGCCAGACTGAAGATCGCCGAAGCTGCATCGTAGCGCGCGGGAGTGACACCCGGAGTCGGAGGGAGAGGGCAATGGCGAGAGGTTTGCGATGAACAAGCGCGGCGTCGGCGATTTCAAGTACTACGTGGGAATCAGCTCGCTTGCCCAGGTAGCGACGCGCGACGATCGCGTCTGCGTCCTCAACATCCTGGGCGGCGAGTCAAGCGATGTGACACCGATTGGCCACACGTATTCCGGAGGCAACGTCGTATTCGGCACGGCTCCGGGAAAGCGGGGCCAGGTCCTGGAGACCAAACTTGGGCCGGTGCCCGTATTCAACAACGTTCTCGAAGGGCTTGCTGCCGGGCACCGCTTTAACTGCGGCGTAGTCTACCTGCCACCCTCCGCGGCACGCGACGGTGTGGCAGAGTTCATCCGCGTCAACCCTGACCTGAAGAAGATCTTCATCGTCACGGAGAAACTGTCGGTACGGGATTCGCGCGAGATCCGGGCCATGGCGCAGGCCAACGGCATCGACATCTTCGGCGGCAACAGTCTCGGTGTGGCTGATTCCTGGAACCACGTGCGTATCGGAGGTGCGCTCGGTGGCGACAATCCCGAGGAAGCGCTGCGCAAAGGGTCGATTGCGATCTTCTCCAATTCCGGCAATTTCACGACGACGATTGCGACTTACCTGCGTATGGCCGGCTGGGGCACTACGACACTCATTTCGAGTGGAAAGGATGTATACATTCATTTTGCTGCGCCGGAGTTCGCATTCGCACTCGCCAACGATGCCCGCAGCAAGGCGGCGGTACTCTACGTCGAGCCGGGTGGCTACTACGAGCTGGACGCCGATTTCACCAAACCGATTGTCGCGTGCGTGGTCGGGCGTTGGAAGATAAAACTCACGCGCGCGGTAGGTCATGCCGGAGCGATGTCGGGAGGCGGTGATGATGCGCTGTCCAAAGAGCGGTGGTTCATGGACAGGCTTGGCGTCGATGGCATCTTCACACCGGACAATCCGGTCTTCTCCGCGCGCGGCGCTCTGGTGACCAACATTGCGCACATCCCTGCGGCAATGACCGCGGTCATGCGCGAAAACGCGACACGTACCGACTTCGCCCCGGAAGGCAGCCTTGCGCTGAAACCCTGGTTCGCGTCGAGTCAGGGGTTGACCTTGCCGCCTGCGCTCGATCTCCTCGTCGTCGAGGCAATGCCGCCCTACAACGAGCAGATCGCGCAGCTCGACCGGCAAATTGGTAGCGTGCCACCGCGGCAGAACATGAAGGACGCCTCCGGCGCATCGCAGATGGACGCGCAGACGCAAGTCACCAGCCTGTACAACGTGGCCATGCTGGAGGCGGCGCAGCACCCAATCGAGTCGAATATCGCGCTGGCGCTGCTGCACGAGATGGACGGCGTGAACGATCAGTCACTGATCAATGTTGCCATCGGTGCCGGGATCAACCTGCACGGAACTCCCGAATTGGCTGCGGCCAATGCCGCGCGCGATGCTGGGAATGCGCCAAACACGGTTCTCTGCGCCGCCGCCGCTATCATCGGGCCGCGGCGCGCCGATGGGGCGCGCGCAGTCGCGCGCCTGCTGATCGACCGGTTCGCCGCGGCCAAACTGACCGACGCCGCCGATGAAAACTTCGATCTCCGCAAGGTGGCGGCTGATGCGAGCATCCGCCCCGCGTTGGTCAGCGACAAGCGCGACGCTGGCGCAGAGGCGATGCTCGCCGGCCTCGAAGCGCGACAGGCAAAGTCGGTGTTCGTACGCTTCGTGCGCAGCCTGGGCGGCTATCCGACAGCCGATGCGGTGCTTGCTGCAATCACCACGACGCTCGCGTGGGGACCCCTTATGCGCAAGCGCATTTCGCGCGTCAGCGCAGAGAATCTTCCGTGGTGGATGCGCCTGTTCGCGACGCTGATCGGCGCGTCAGTCGATGCGTCGCGGCACGAAGCGGAGCGTTTTTGCGGCATTGCCAACGCTGATATTATTGGCCGGCGCTCGCTTACCGAGGTAGCCTGCGCCGCGCTGCTGGGTCAGGAGCCGACGGCATCGGACCTGTTCTCATTCCAAACCTTGGTCGGCTTGCTGCTCACCAACGGCCCCGGAGCCATTTCCGCACAGGGGGCCAAGGGCGCGGTATCGTCGGACGGCCCCGAGACGCCGTCGCGAATCCAGCTCAACAAGGCGATGGTAGGCTTCCTGACGCACTCCGGCTACGCGCACGGCGGCAATGGCTACGAGGGTGTGGCGTTTCTAATCGAACGCTTCCGTGGCGTCGACCTGCGAGACCCGGGCCAAAAGGAGCACGGCCTCGATCTCGCCGCCATGGCAACCAACTTCGCCCGCGAATATGCGGCGCAGAGAGCGTCGAGCAAGGAGCTGGGCGCGACGCAGGGTCAGGCAATACCTTGCATCAATCATCCGGTATTCAAAGGCAAGCCGGTAAACATCGATCCGCGCGAGGAATTCGTGCGCGAGTTATCTAAAACTCGCGGCGAATACAACGTCTTTCACGACTTCTACCGTACATTGGTGCAGGCACTGTTCGACACAGGTGCGACGCGCAACGTATTCTGCGTCAACGTCGATGCGCTGATCGCGGCGCTGCTACTGAAGATGCTCTGGCCGCGGTATCGAGCCGGAGCATTGCCGGCACAGGCACTGGAGACCGCGGCGTTCACCGTCTTCCTTTACGGGCGCATGATCGGTTGCGCCGCGGAAATCGACGACCATCTCAATCGCGGTCGCAATATGGATACCAGGTCCCCTCAGTCGATTTGTCGCTTCGTGGCCTGAACGACCGTCGATGACGCAGAGATTGTAAGACCGGTTCAAAGCAAGAATCTGAATTCTGCCGAGAAAAGATACGTCAAGAACGCAGTCACCACCGATGGACAACTCGCACCAACGACCAACCTAGGCCACGTTGCTGCGTGACTGACGACGTGGGCCCTGGCCAAGGCGTTCCGCGACGGAGCTAATCCGTTCCGATGCCACAAACCGACATAAATCGGTCATCCTCTCAGACTAGCCTGCCCCTTAACAGGAGGCGAGGAATGGACAAAGCAAACCCCGAGCTCGATCGGCTACAGGCCACTTACAAGGCCGGCCATCGAGGAATGGATCGCCGCCATTCGGAAGGAAGAAGGCCTTGCTACGACCAATCATTCAGTCGCACAAATTGACCGGTGGGAGCAGGCGCATTTCCGGGAGGAAGAATCGCGCAATAAGGCCAAGGCGGCGAAGGCAGAGTATGAAGCAGGCCTTCGCGCCAAGTTTTTCGGTTTTTGACGTCAAGTATCGTCGGACCGTCCTGTGACGATGGCTTTGTAGAGCTTGCTGCTCAGCGATGATGGCGCTCTGCCATTACCCCAGCTAGCTGGTCGACCCAGTCAGGTCTGGGAGCGCATCCGGTCATCGGCCACGAAGTGGCGGCGAGCGAACTTCAAGAGTTGACCGTCGGTGGGGTGATCCACCGTTTCGACACTCACCACGCGCCCGGCTATCGTCGGTGCGTGCGTCTGAAGGTGTTTGAAGAACTCGAGTTTGGCGGTGGACGGACCAACGATCAAGACTTCACCAGCATCCTTGATTGCGTCCGCGACGGCCTGATAGTACGCATGATTCTCAGGTATCTTGCCCGAGCCTACGACGCCGTGTTTATGGTGCAGGTGTTGGTGCTTGGATTTCGGATGGATGACACTCGCTTCTGCGTCGTTCGGGTTGAACTCGATAACATGCGCTTCGCGGTGGTCTATCCATACGATGCAGTGATAGTGGCTCATTGGGCTCGCAGCCTCGGTGATCGAGGGCGTCAAGTATACGCCGCGTTATAGGCGTGATCATTCCGGGTGGGCACATGCGGCCGGAGCAAGTAGTAATGCAATATGCAGCACCCTGCCCCAGCTAGAAGCGAATCGCATGAGCTATGGTGGCGAAGCCAGATGGCCATGCGCTAGCGCCGAGGCATGGGCGATGATCAGCCAATCAATGGGCTTGCATTGATCCGCCTCAAAGCCGTCATTTCGGCTGACAGGTTTGATGTTCTGCCGCCAGCTCAATGGCGAACTGCACGGTGAGACGGGCTGCGCCGCACCGACGCCGCACGCTTTTTACCGCGCTAAACGGCAGATCGTGGAGTTCCCGCACCTGGATAGCGGGGCGAGTATGAGTCGGCTGCCGCCAGCGTCGACTGATTCAGGCGCCAATGCGAGCGGCACGTTCGGGCGGATCAATTCCGCCTTGTCCGAGGGGGAGGAGATCTCAATACCGCTTCGACTGCTTCGAAAAGACGTTGCGGGCCAAATGATACGTCGTGGATCCTGCGATTGACGAAAAACGTTGGGGTGCTGCGAACTCCACTCTCTCGACCACTCTGTTCGTGCTCTCGAATGCGCTGTAGGTAAGTGTGGTCCTTCATGTCCGCCGTGTAATGGGCCATGTCGAGCTGCAGTCGTTCGGCGTAGCCGCTTAACTGGTTGAGCTTCAGGTGAGGCTGGTTGTTGAAAAGCAGATCATGCATTGGCCAGAACTTGCCTTGCGCGGCAGCGCACTCCGCTGCCTCTGCCGCGTAAAGCGCGTGTGGATGGACTTCCTCCAGTGGGAAATGGCGATAGACGAACCGTATTCGTTCTCTGAACCGATTGAGAAGTAGCTTGACCACAGGGGCGGCTTGCTTGCAGTTGGGACATTCAAAGTCGCCATACTCGACGACCGTGACTGGTGCGTGTGGCGGCCCCATCGCGTGGTCGGCGGGACTTACTGCCATGGCCAATTCGAACGGGTCACCGCGCTTCATTGTCGAGGCTTGAGAGAAACGGGGCAGGTGAAGAGCCGAAGGTAACTCCGGCCACTGCAACGCTTTCGTACATTAACACGTCATTATACTGAAGCTTCCAGCTCCAATCGTTACAACCGGGATGACCGCGACCGGCGAGACCCGCGCACCGCTTCTGTCTCTCCCGAGGTAGCGCTAGCTTACTCCGGATTCGAGATCGGGCTCAGGTGCAGGTTGAGCACGTGCAAGCCCGACGGCCGACGGCTTTTGCCTGTCGCGCCGCGGCGGCGGCGGCCGGTGCAACATCCTCACGCGTTCGGTACGCCGGCGGTGTCACGACCACGATGAACCCGCCTGACCTCGGCAGCCGGGCATGTCTGTCCAGGCTCAGCGTTTCTTGAAGTATTGAACCTCGCGCTCGTGCTTTTCCGCCGCCTCGCGCGTCGCGAAGGTCCCGAGATTCCTCGCTCTTCCGGTCGCTGGATTCTTCTTGCGTGAATACAGGCGGTACCTGCCGGATTTGAGCTTTCGAATCATCAATCGCTTCCCGGCACGCGATCGCGACTGATTCGCAGCGGCACTGGCACTGAGACGGCAACCATGGCGGGCGCGGTCATCAACCGGCCGTCATCGATCGCCGTTTGATGAATACGCGTGCCGCTCCAGCCAAAGATTCCGATTAAGCCGATGATGATCAAATAGATCGCAACGATGAAATTCAGCAGGCGTGGAACGATGAGGATCAGTACGCCGGCAATCAACGAAACGACGGGCCCAACAGCAAGGTTAATAGTCACGATGTCTCCACTATTCATTCGGGTTTGTCGGAGACTGTATAAAGCGTCGCGCACCGTAGTTCTGAATTGGCGAAAATATTCTAAGCCGACTGGGTCGCACACGGAATCGGATCGGCGCTGATTCGCTTGTAGGATAGTGCCGCAACCGCCGGGCGTGTGCTTGCCAATGGTGCCCGGCAATTCGCGGGCGTCTGGGCGCGCCGGCCAGGCGGAGCGTCGATTCGAAGACCGCGACGCGCGTCGAACCGACCCACGAGCCGCTGCCAGCGGCGAAAGTGCCGCTGCCTCGCCGCGATCGGGGCAGGTGCGCCGGCTGTCCTTGGCAGCGCAGCTAGCGCATGCTGGTATTCGTGCTCGCGGCCCGACTCAGCGCTTCAGCAAGCCGATCCGCCTGCGGGTTATGCGCGTGCGCGGTTAGCAAGATGTCGGTAGGCAGTACAGGGCGACCATAGTAGGCCTGGTTCCAGCCGTCGGCGACCGAAATAACCGTGCCGTCGAGGTTTACTCCCCCATAGATACCCTTGGAGCGGCTGAAAGCCACAAAGTCCGTAGTGATATCCGCATTGGCGCCGGCGCCAACCGGGCCGGCGGCGATGCTCGCGTCACCGCCGAGCTTGGCAGAGGTAGCCAGAAGCGAATTCAAGCCCTTTTCGGTCGTCACCAGCATGACCGTTTCGGACATGGCGATGCCGGCTTGGAACCCCACGCTGGCGGTGGCGAGATTATAGAAAGCCGGACCTTCCCAGCGCCCGGTCTGTTCGTTGCGCGCGAAGAGTACGGCACGGCCGCCCGAACCGCCAAGAATCCATCCCGCCTTGACCACCTGCGGCGCGATCAGCACCGCCTTGGCACTGCTGATATGGCGTTGCAGCCACGTCATATCCGGATCGCGCATGAAGTTCGAAAATGTCGTCTCCGCGCCATTCACGACGTCCTGCTGCTCCATTTGAGCCGACGCCTGTCCGCCCAGAGCGAGCAGCGACGCCAGCCCAACCAGCGCTGCCCAAAGGCGCGCAGCGCGAACTCCCGTTGCTATGGGTAACATCCGTATGTCCTTTCCCGAGGAAGACACTTCACAAAATTAGACCGCATCCCGAGGTGACTGATGCCACGCCGAAATGTCATTCAAGCATCCGCCGGGCAATTGCACGTAGCCAGCGGCGAAACACTGATTTCGTTGTAGGACAGGGAGGATGCACGTGTAGGGCTACTGGGGCGGAAGCAATCAAGCGCAAGGCCCGAATCTCGCGACTCAGTGTGCGGACGAGGAACCAGCCAACCCGACACGTGGTCTTCATTAAGGCCATGCTCCACCGCAGCATCCTCGGGAATACCATCTTGCCTGGAGCATCCGGCAGGCGAAGCGTTGCTCGTGGGGGCGACGCTGGTTGCGGTGAGGGTGCAGGTATTGCGTTGGCTCTCAGCGCGGAATACGAAGGCACATCTGCGTCGCCTCGGCTGGGCGCTCGGGGCAATCGAAGGTAACCGGCCTTGGTTCCTTATCACTGTAGCCGTGTTCTTTGGCGCACAGTTCCTTGCGCTGAGCGCGGCGAGGGAAAATTGAACGCAGGTTCCATGACGCCGCACGCTGCGCACTAGCCGCTCCCTCGTTCAGCAGCGCCTCGGCGAGAGACATCCGCATTTTCCTATACCCGCTACCTTTCCGGCCTACATCAGGATCAGTAAGAAGCCGATAGGCAACGATGCCCCGATCGCAAAGAATATGAAGTGTGATTGTTCATCGATTTGCGGAGAGTGATGATATGAAGACGGACATTAAGAACCTGTTAGTTGGCCCATTTGTTCGTGTCTTGTTGCTCGCAATCTTGACATTCGGAGCGCCAACCCTTTCGTCCGCGGCAGTCTTCGTGTCGGTCAACCTAGCGCCACCGGAGCTGCCCGTATACACGCAGCCCATTGCGCCCGGGCCGGGTTATATATGGACCCCAGGCTACTGGGCGTATGGTCCTGACGGATACTATTGGGTTCCCGGGATCTGGGTCCTGATACCGTTCGTGGGCGCGTTGTGGACCCCGGGCTATTGGGGATGGGACGATGGGCATTATGCGTGGCACGCGGGGTATTGGGCACGGCACGTTGGATTTTACGGCGGTGTCAACTATGGCTTTGGTTATGGCGGCGTGGGCTATCAGGGCGGGCGCTGGAACAACGGCACATTCATGTACAACACGGCGGTCAATAACATCAACCGGACCAATATCCACAATACCTATGATCAGCCGGTAATTAGCAACGCAAACACCTCGCGCGTGAGTTATAACGGAGGGACCGGGGGCTTATCCGCCCGGCCGACGGCGGAGGAGCGTATTGCAGAGCATGATCAACATAGGGCGGCGACGCCGGCGCAGCTACAGCATGAGCAAGCGGGAAAGTCCAGTCGAGGGCAGTTGGCGTCGGTCAACCATGCAGGCCCAGCTGCAACCGCGACAGCCAAGCAACCGGCAATTGAGAATCACCATGCAGTCGCGACAACGGGCCCTGCCCATGCCAATGGTGCAAACCACACCCCGCCCGTAGCCGCGACAGCCAAGCAACCGGCAATTGAGAATCACCATGCAGTCGGGACAACGGGCCCTGCCCATGCCAATGTTGCAAACCACACCCCGCCCGTAGCCGCGACAGCCAAGCAACCGGCAATTGAGAATCACCATGCGGTCGGGACAATGGCCCCTGCCCATGCCAATGTTGCAAACCACACCCCGGCTGTAGCCGCGACGGCCAAACCGCCACCGGCAAAAGAACACGCCTCAGTCGGCGCCAAGGAACCGGCGAGGAGCGCTATTACACCCGAAAACGCAAACCCGCGTCTGGCTTCGTCGCACGCCAGCAACGCAAGTATTCGTCCAAGCGGTGGCGCGCCGCATGCGCAGAACGAGGCGCACGCGCAGGGTCCCGCGCAGGGCGGTCATGGAAGTGGGGAGCATCGCGAAGAAGGCGCGAAGGGTCAGTAGTTTCTTCGTTCTCGGAACCCGCAAGCGCCTTGCCACCCGAGCCCAACGGACGAACAGCGTCTCTTTTTCCAACCGCGCAATGTAATCCGCCGGTTGGAATAATCAACCACCCTACTGTGCCACGGCTCGGATAGGAGCATTTGTCCACTCCTATGCGGGCCAACGCCTCCAGAGGCGCCGTCTGGCGAAGTCAGCGTTGACCCCGCGCATTCTTGTCCCCCGGGGCGGGCTTTCCCTTTGGCCCCCAAAGTAATACCGAAGGGTTTTCCTTGATCTCGCTTGTTACGCCACCAACGTCCGTCAGCACCTTTTTTGCCTGAACCTCGATGGAAGAGAACTTCTCGAGCAGCTTCGGCAGCAAATCCAAGGCGACGTTGAGGGAGCTTTTCTCCGAGGGAATTTCGGGAACTTGACCTGGGTCTGTGGACGCAAGCAGGGTGGCCGCGTCGGGGCTGCCGCCATCCAACTCGATGAAGACGACGCCGGTAATGCCCTTCAGCTTTAGGGTGGCTTTGGTATCAGTCTTGACGGGTGCATCTTTGCGTAGACGGATGTCAACTTGCACCGAGCGCGGATCGGTCGGATCAAGGGTTATGGCCTTGACCGTGCCGACATCGACGCCGTGAAACTTCACCGGATCGCCAACCGCCAGGCCGCTCACTGACTCGGCGAAATGAATGCGGTAGAGCACATCGTCGCGATGGCCGGCACCGACCAGCCAGATGGCAAATAGTGCTGCGGCAATGCAAGAGCCGATGACAAACAATCCTGACGATGAAATAGCGTCTATCCGTCTCCATGGTTTCCCTTCCTTGCGCCTGTCGCGCCGCGTTTGGCACCTTCTGCCCGCGGCCCGTGGAAAAATTCGCGAATCCACGGTTGGTCGCACCGCATCAGGTTACCGGGCGTGTCAACCGTGATTGTTTTCTCCACGAGCACGGCGATACGGTCGCAGACGGTGAACAGCGTCGTGAGGTCGTGGGTCACCACGACGACGGTGATGCGCAGGCTTTGGTTCAGCTTGAGGATCAACTCATCGATGCCGCTGGCGATCAAGGGGTCGAGTCCGGATGTCGGCTCATCGAGAAAAAGAATCCTTGGGTCGAGCGCCAGCGCTCGCGCCAGCGCGGCCCGTTTGACCATGCCGCCTGACAGCTCGGAGGGAAACTTGATCCCGGTATCGGCCGGCAAACCAGCTAGCGCGAGCTTCATCGTGGCGACCGCTTCCTGCTCCTCCATCGGCAAATCGGAATGCTCGCGCATGGGGACCATGATGTTCTGGGCCACCGAGAGCGAGGAGAACAGCGCGCCTTGCTGAAACAGCACGCCGATGAGCGCGGCCTTTTCCGCCGGACTGATCGCCCCGATCCTCTTGTTGCTCAGAAGAACGTCCCCGGCGTTCGGCCGGCGCAGGCCGATGAGCGTCTTGAGCAGAACCGATTTCCCCGAACCCGACGCGCCTACGATGCCGATGATTTCGCCCGGAAGGATATCGAGGTCGATTTTGTCGTGCACGACCTGCTTGCCAAAGCGGTTGACGATGCCACGCGCCGAAAGTATCGGTTCACCGGTCGGCTTCTGGGCGCTCATATGCCAAGCCGTTCAAACAAGATGGAGAACAATGCATCCAGCACGATGACCAGAAAGATTGCCTTGACCACGGCACGAGTCGTCTCCTGGCCGACGCTCTCCGCCGAGCCCGTCACCCTGAGCCCGTGCATGCAACCGATGACTCCGATGAAAAAGGCGAAGATTGGCGCCTTGAACAGGCCGACGAACAGATCCCAGCCATCAACTGCTTTCCGGACACGTTCGAGGTACTGCAGCGGCGATACGTCAAGAAGCGACAGGGAAATCATTGCTCCACCGAGCAAACCCATAATGTCGGAGAAAAATGCCAGCAGCGGAAGGGCGATTACGAGGGCAATCAACCGCGGCACCACCAGGACCTGCATGGGATCGATGCCCATCACGCTGAGTGCGTCGATTTCCTCCCGCAACTTCATCACGCCTATCTCCGCGGCAAAGGCGGAGCCCGAGCGTCCGGCTACCATGATTGCAGTGATCAAAACCCCCATTTCCCGCAAGACCGACACCGCCACGAGATTAACGGTGAAGTCCTCGCCGCCGAACGGCCGCAATTGCGCGATGCTCTGATAGCCAATGACGATGCTGATCATGACGGCCAACAATCCGATGATCGGCAGTGCGTGAATGCCGGTTTCCGAGATGTGACGAGCAATCGCTGGTAGCCGTGCGGAACGCGGATGAATCAGCGCGTAACCGATCAGGCTCGCCGCCTGGCCGACGAAGGCGATGACATCAAGGGTGTCATGCCAGGCGTCGTCCGCGCGTTGACCTAGCTGGGTGACGAGCTGGCGCCATCTCGAGACAGGCTTCGGCCTGGGCATCGGCCGGAGCTCGAGGCCGTCGATAAGATCGAGCAGCGTTTTTTGCTCCGCCCGGACGCCGGTCAATTCCACGCCTTGGTCACGAAGGCTGCATAGCAACAGGGCACCGCTGGTATCAAGATCGGTCAGCTTGCCAATATCGAGCGTTGCGCGCTTGCGTCTTGCTCGCCATGGCCGCAGGAGATTTTTGGGCTTCGGCAAGCGTTCGGATACCGAGTGCACCAGCAAGGGTTATCCGCTCGCCCCGGCCGTCGATCGCAACCGTCAGCGGGACCGGGCCTGAAGATGTTGGGTGCGCGGCTGGCGCAGGGTCCGCGTCAGTTGTCATCGAGCAGAGGATGGACTCGCGTGCCTGCCTCCCGGCTGGCACGCGACCCTCGATCCCTCGACTGGTCCTGGAAAAGGCCGCGCGTGATCAGAATGTCGTACCGCGGAATCCGCCGAACCAGCCGCTGCTTTGGCAGCCCGCCGGATTGGTGTACGTGGCGGAAAAGCTCCCGCTGATTGCATAGGGGGTAACCTGCATCTGGTCGATCGACCCTATTCCTCCGGTGCTGTCGATGCAGTTAAATGAAAGTTGAGCGGACCCCATCTGACCAGCCTCTGACAGTGTGCCGCTGTACGTACAGCTGCTACCGGTTGCCGGGAAGGTTTCAACAATGGTGATCGCCGTGCCATCCTGTGTAACGTCGATGGTACCCATCACATCAGACGTCCCATCAAGCGTTGCGTTGGCGCAGCCCGTTACGACCTTATGAAAGCCGCCGGCGTAATGACCGCTGAAGTCGTCAAGTACCAGGAGCTGCCGGACCATATTCTTGACAACCATTATGCCGCTTACGCTATACGTAAGCGTGCCGGTTTCCGCCGTTTGTGCCGCCCAGGTCATGGTTCCAACCGGGCTATACCCGACCAGCATGGGGTTAAATGGCTCGGTGGCAAAATAAGGGCCGGTTGTCGCATACAGAATCCCGGTCCAGGTGTAGCTGGAGGTGTATTGCAGCGTTGCGGTGTACCAAACGGGTTCGCCTGTGGGTCCATAAACGTACAGGGTTGCAAAAATAACCGACCCGCGTTGGACCAGCTGCATTCCCCATCCGGATTCGGTTGCGATGTACCAAAGGTCGCTTTGGTCGATCGAGAATGAAGTTGCCTGCGTCTGTGGTGCGAGAAAAGATGCGGCGGCGAGCACAACGCAGGCTGCGCGGCGAAGTGCCAACATGTTCGCTCCCTTTCGATCGGGCGGCCATTATCCGGGGCCACGGTCCGGACGGAACACCGTCATAGTAATCTATGTCGACGGGTACCCAGCGTTCAATCGGACGCCCGCTCTTTCATCTGTGGGAGATCATTACCGGCTGGTAGGACTCGATCCGACCCGAAGCCGATCCGCAACCAGCGGTCTCGCTCTGCCAGGGCGGTGAGCGTCTCGGTCATCGCTCCGAGGGCCTGGGGACGGCTATCTTTGCTCTATGCTGCCTGGCAATGCTTCGATCAACCGTCCCACTTCGACGGCGATGGACTCGACCGGATGCCCGGCGGCGATCCAGGCGTCAAGACCGCCCAGCAATGGGCGCACGCGCATGAACCCGGCGTCGATGAGCAGCTTTGCAACCTGCGCGGCAGACGCCTCGTTCGGGCACGTACAGTAGAGAATGATGTCGCGATCCCGCGGCAGATCCTTGACGTGCTCAGCGACGGATTGAAGCGTGACGTGCAGCGCGCCGGGAATGCGCCGCGGCTGCATCGCACGCGCTGTCGGCGTTCGTACGTCGACGATCACCGGCGCACGGCCCGCATCCATCAAACGGTACAGCTCGTCGACGCTGATGCGCGCCATGCGCAGCATCGCGTAAAAGCTGCGCCGCTCCCACCATTTGAATGCGATGTACGCTGCCAGTAACAGGCCGAGCACGATGATCGCGATCGTGCCGAACCGGTTGGCGTACGCCAGCAGTCGGTCGATCTGCGGCCCGAGCAGCATTCCGCCGCCGACTGCCGCGCCCACCCAAAAAGCGGTTCCGATCGTGTTGAAGAGCAAATACCGGACCCAGCCGACCCCGGTGGCGCCCGCAAGAGGTGGAGCGATCAGACTTAGCCCGGGAACAAATTTCGCAATCACCAGCGCGTTGATGCCCCAGCGCTCGAACCTCGACTGCGTTTCACTGACGCACGAGTCCGGGGTGAGCGAAATCCGGCACAGAGTCTTCATCACGCGGTTGCCGAAATAACGCCCGGCCATGTACCACGTGCCGTCGGCAATGACGCAGGCGATTATCGCTACGATGACCACCGCGAACAGCGACAGCTCGCCATTCACCGCCATGGCCCCCGCGACGACAAGGATCGGGACGGCCGGCAGGGGGACGCCGAGCTGTTCGAGCAGCACGTTGCCAAACACGACGGCGAGCCCGTAATGGCTGACGATTGCCGAGAGGTCCTGGGTCATCGGGTGATTGCTCGTGAATCGTTCTTGTGACGCTTCCCTGGCACGCTGACCCTAGGTAGGGTCGACTGCCGCGGATTCAATCACGTCGGGGCTTGGCGCGCCAATCTGGAAACTGCCACCTCGAAGGGAGCCCGTCAGATATTCCGTATGGATTTTCGGGCGCCATTGAGCTAACCTGAGAAGCTCGACCGTATCTCCCCAAACGGATGCCACCAAGACACGCTTTCGCGATGCTGGCACTGCTCGCCCAGGTTGGGTCCGGACCAGCGGGCGCACAGGGATTCAAGTTCTCGCAGCCGGACGACTCCGACCGCCAGGAACAAGAGGCACGCCAGAGCCGCATCGCGGAGCAGCTGTCGACGCCGTGCCGCGCCGCGATCAAGGGCAAGAAGATAATGGTAGTGATCGGAGAGCAACAGTCCAACGGCATCATTGCTGCGCGGCAACAGAACTATGGACCGCACTTCCAGGCGATTAATACCCGCCTGCGCGCGCTGGGATTGCAGACCTATACGCCGGAGGAGATCCGCAGCCAAATCGCCCAGGCCGAAATTGATGCGTACTTCAAGAACGACCCAGATGCGGCACTCAGCGCCTCAAGGCGACTCGGTGCTGCGTTCGTTCTGCGAGGATTGATTTCGTCGCAGGCCACGCGAAATCCGATCATGGCAGTCAATCAGGTATCGGTGAACATGAAGTTCACCCTGTACGGCAGCAACGGTCGGGTGATTTCCGACACCGAAGCAAGTTCGAGCTCGTATGCGGGTGCGAACGTCGAGAAGATGGCGCTGACGCTGGTAAACGAGAAGGCAGACGAGGTGGTGCCTACGCTCTACGCGGATTATTGTCGTAACGCCGGACCGGCCGCTGCGAGGAAGCCGGCACCGCAGTAAACTTAGGTTCAGCCACGGATTCAACCTCGAAAGGAGTGCATTGGCCATGAGACATCGCGCTTCCATTATCGGTACGAAATTTCTCTTCGCGGCGGCCCTTCTTGGGGCGGCGACACTCGCGTCCGGGCAGCCGACCTGGGGCAACCCGTCGCCGACCGCTGGCAAGGAAACCTCGCAGAAAGCGAACGCCGCAGCCGACCAGACGATCTATCAACCGGTCACCTATACCAACGCCAGCAAGAAAGGCCCGGCGGTTATCGTTATCCCTGGGGAAATTAAGAGCAACAATGCGACCTTTCTCCAGAAGTTCACCGCGAACAACATCGCCGACTTCGGCGAAGTCGAATTGAGCAGCGCCAACTTCACGGTCTTGGAACGCTCGAACCTGGGGCCGCTGCTCAATGAATTCGAGCTGGCGTACAACCTCGGGGACCCGGACCAAGCGCGCAAATTCCTGCGGATGGGGAAACTCAAGACCACCAAATACGTCGTGAAATTCGACATTCTGAAGACCGAACAGGTCGCCTCCGCCCAGTCCGGGTTCGACGGCCGAACGCTCGGTCAGATGGCGGGGTTGCTGGGCGTGTTCAGCGGCTCGCGCGGTGGCGCGGAGGCGGGCGCGGTCGGCGGTACTGCCGTCGGCTCGGTGCACTCGAATGAAGCGACCAGCGTCTGGGTCATCGGCATGCGCTACAAGATCATCAATGCCGAGACGACCGAGCAGGTCGCCACGGGGTACACCGAGGAGAAAATGGAGATCGGTGCGACTTCGTCGGGCGCGCTTGGTGTTTCCCAGTCGCAGCAGGGTGGGGTGTCGCTGGACACCATGGTCCAGCGCCTGGTGCAGAAGTCGGTCTGGGATATCGACAGCAAGTACAAGTGACCAGCTGAGGATACTGTTCCCCGACGCCGGCATACCGCCGGCGTCGCTGTTTTCGCGTACGGAGCGAGCCATGGCGGAGATCAACAGCATCGGAAAGTTCGAGATCCGGCGCGAGATCGGGCGCGGCGCGATGGGCGTGGTCTACGAGGGCTACGATCCATTGATCAAGCGCGTCGTGGCGCTCAAGACTATCCGCGCTGACCAGTTGACCGGCGATGATCCTGCGGCCGTGATCGCTCGCTTCCGCCGGGAAGCCCAGGCGGCGGGCAGGCTCAATCATCCCAACATCGTGGCCATCTACGATTTTGGCGAAGACAACGGTGTCTGGTACATCGCGATGGAGCTTGTCCAGGGCCGTGAGCTCAAGGAGTGCTTTGAGACCAACGAACGCTTCAGGATCGCCGACATCGTTCGGATCATGTTGCAGATCCTCAACGCACTCGACTATTCGCACCGCCAAGGCGTCATTCACCGCGACATCAAGCCGGCGAACATCTTCCTGTTACCGGACGGGTCGGTGAAGGTCGCCGACTTTGGCATTGCTCACATCGAATCGTCGAGCCTGACACAGGTCGGCTCGGTAATGGGCACGCCGAGTTACATGTCTCCCGAACAGATCATGGGCTTGCCGGTGGACGGACGTTCGGATTTGTTCTCGGCCGGAGTCATCCTCTACCAGTTTCTTACCGGGGAGCGGCCCTTTTCCGGGTCGGCGACCACGACCATGCAAAAGGTCTTGAAGGAGGAGCCGCTGCCGCCGACGACGCTCAACGTTCAGTTGCCGCCCGCCATGGACGCCGTAGTGCGCAAGGCGCTTGCCAAACGCGCCGACGAGCGCTTTCAGACTGCGCAGGAATTTGCCGACGCGCTCCGTGCCGCCGCGGCCGTGCCTGCCGCGGCCGTGCCTGCCGCGGCCGTGCCTGCCGCGACCACGTCTGCCCCTGCGGCGACGCCGGGTGGACATTCCGACCCCACCATCATCGCCAATCCCGTCGCGCGGGCGGCCAATGCGGCAACCCTGGCACGCGAAGCAGCGCAGCCTCCCGCACACCGCGGCTGTGCCGGCGAAGGCGGCGCACGGACTTGGTTTGCCGATTGCTGTTGTCGCGGTCGCCTTGGCGGTGGGCGCCGGGGCCTGGTATCTTCTACCAGCGGCAGGCGGTGGAGACGGCAAAGCCGGCGCAGCTGTCTCCTTCGCAGGCGCCGCTGGCGAGCCCTGCACCGCCGCCGGTCCCAACTTCGGTCCCCCCCGCTGCGGCGGCCGTTGCCGCGCCGAAGGGTGAACCCGGAACACTCAGGATCTCCGCGGTCGGTCTGATTGACCCCAGCGATCCCCGCTACCGCAACGACAAGACGTTGCTGCAAAGCGAGCTGCGCGCAGATTCGAAGAGCCAGCTCGTCGAGAAGGCGGTCGGGCTTTTGCTTGACACGAACTCGCTCGCGAAGAATTACGATCTGCTCAAGGATCAATTGCTATCAAAGAGCGGGAGCTTCATCAAGACCGTGGTCCGCGAGAGTGAGCCGCGCATGGGCAAGGATGGTCTCATGTCGATCACCACCGAGGCCGTGGTCAACGTCAGGGCCGTCCAGAAATCGCTCAACCAGATGTCGCGCGACGAGCGGATCGTATTCATCCGCGCGAACGGCGACCCAAAGATATCCGTGCAGATCTCGGTGCGCGACGCCGATCAGGCAGACAGCCGGCCACTGCCCTCCCCGGTCGCGGAGAACATTCTCAAAGAGCGCATCAAGTCGTTCGGCTTTCGGACTTGGTCGGAAGGTCCTTCCGGCACCAGCGAAGGCGGCAATGGCGCCGACTTCGCGGTAATCGGAGAGGCAACGATCAAGAAGCTCTCGATGCGACTGCAAGCCTCCGGCCTGACGGTGACCAAATACGCGCTTACGTCGTGGACGGTGAAGTGCATCGATCGTGAGACGGGTGAAGAAATCTACTACAACACGACTTTGCCGAAAGGGGTCGGGAGCTGGGCTAGCGAGGAAGAAGCATTGAAGGCGATCGGGGTGAAGATCGCTGACGAGTTCTCGCGCGACTTCTTTTTGCAGAACGCCAACGTCACCAGCCAGACCGTTACGCTCCGCGTCGAGGCGATACCGGATGCTGCCTCGGCAGACCTGCTTGCAGGCGAGCTTGTTGGCCTGCCTGAAGTCATCGATGCGTCGCCGCGGCCCGCGGCGAACCTACGGGTCTACGACCTGCAGCTTGCGGGGACTGGAGCCCCGAGCGATCTCGTCGCCAGCGGCGTGCTAAAGCCGCTCAACGCCAAACTCGGTCAGGCATGTTTCGTTCTCGCTGGGGTCAGCGGGGCCGAGGTGTCGGTCGTGTTCGACAAGCGCTGCGCTGAGCCATCCGTTCTGAACCGGTTCGAAACCAATCCCCCCGCAGGGCTGTACGGCGCCCCGCCGGGGCGGCAGAAAGCCGTCCTGAAGAACCCGGAATCGCTGCGCAAGTTGTCGATCTAACCTGATCCCGTTGCCGCGTCGCGTTGGATCCTCCGCTGTTAGATCGTAAAGCGGGATTGATCCCCAATCGGCCTACATCACGTCGCTGCGGCTTGCGCCCGTACCCGTCGCCTTCACCCCGGTGCCCGCCACGGCCGCCGTCGAGTCCGCCTCGCAGTCGATAAGGCCTCGCGCCTAAGCCGCTTGCAGCAAAACAACGCTGCCTTGGCCGCCATCGGCACAGATGCTCACAATGGCGCGTTGACCTGCCGGCCGGCTCGAGAGCTCTTTCACCGTCTGGCTCAGGATCCGCGCGCCGGTTGCGCCAAACGGATGCCCAAGCGCAACGCTACCGCCATTGGGGTTCATGCGCGCTCGCGGGAAAGTGCCCAAGGGGTTACTGACCCCCGCTTTTTGACGAATAAAATCAGGATTGTCCAGCGCCTTGATGTGGGCGAGCACCTGCGCTGCGAAGGCCTCGTGGATCTCCCATATGTCGATGTCGGAATAAACCAGCCCTTGGCGCGCGAGCAGGCGCGGGATGGCAAAGGCTGGCGCCATCAGCAGCCCCTCCGTGCGCAGATCGATCGAGGCGATTTCCCAGTCGACCAGCTTGGCTTGGTGTATGCCGGACGGCAATTTTGCGAGGCCGGCCTTTGAGGCTACCCAGAGACTCGCCGCACCATCTGTCAACGGCGACGAGTTGCCGGCCGTGAGAGTACCCAGGCCGCTGGTGCGGTCAAAGGATGGCGGCAACCGCGCCAGCTTCTCCAGCGACGTGTCGGCGCGCGGAATCGTATCGCGGCGCACCTCACCGATCGGGATGACGAGGTCATTGAAGAAGCCGCGATCCCAGGCCGCGACGGCGCGTTGGTGGCTCTCCAGGGCGACCTGGTCCTGCTCCTCGCGCCCTACGTGCCACTCCCGGGCGGTAAGTTCGGTGTGCTCGCCCATACTCAGGCCCGTGGTGCGGTTACTCACCGTGGGGATATAGAGCTTGACCTCGTTGAGCTGGAGTTCCACTGCATGCGAGATCTTCTGTCCTAGCGAGCGTGCTTGCTGGAACTTGCGTATCCAGTCAGACAGCGATTGGCCCAGGCCGAGCTGGATCCTGCTCAGGCTCTCGACGCCGCCAACCAACGCGAGGTTGCGGCTGACGCCGTCGATCATTCCTGCGGCCTCGATTGCCCCGATCATGCTCGTCGAACATGCCATGACCGTCGCGAATGCCGGAATGGTTGGATCCACCCCCGCGTCCATGAGCACTTCGCGGGCAATGTTGCTCCACGTCAGGTTGGGTATGACCGTTCCCCAAACGGCGAAGTCCGGCTTGGCTCCACGCAGTTGGTCGAGCATGTTCCGCACAACCGGAACGGAAAGGTTGATCGCATCAATTTGGCTGAGCGGGCCGTCGACCTTCGCAAAGGGCGTTCGTACGCCCGCGGCAAACCAGATTTCGGGGTTGTTTGCAGTATGCAAGGGTGCTCCTTTCAGTTTTTCCCGCCAAAGCGCTCCGTGCGGATGCGTCCGGCGGGTAAAGCCTCCAGAACCAAGCCAGTTGTCACGGCCTCGACGAATACATTCGAGCCACAAACATAGACTCCGCGAGCCGCGCGATTCCAGCGCGCCAAGACCTCGCGCAGCAGCGCGCGGTCAAGGCGGCGGTCGAAGTCCTCCGGCCGATGGCGAGGCCCGCGTGTCGTCGTCGCGATGAAGATAAAATTCGGTTCCTGCGCTTGAATGTCAAGCAACTCATCGCGAAATACCAACTCCTCCCAGGTGCGGGCCGAATAGGCGAGGAGCATCGGAGTCCCAGTTTCGGTGGCCAACCAATCACGCATGATCGCCATCAGGGGCACGATGCCGGATCCTCCCGCGACCAGCAGCGTAGGGCCGCCATCTGCGGCACGCCAGATGAAGTGGCCGCCAATCGGGCCACGAACCTCGATCGTGTCGCCGGGCTGCGCCACCTCGTGAAAATACGGCGACACTTCGCCGTTCTCCAATCGCTCGATGGCAAGCTCAACATCGTCGGTGCCGGGCGCCGAGGCAATGGAATAGCTTCGCTGCGCCTCATAGCCGTCGGGTGCCGTCAGCCGGACATCGACATGCTGCCCCGCCACGCGAGGGCCAAGCCGGGCGCGCAGAAATACGCTCACCACGCGGTCGGTCCGCCGGAGGATCCGGGCAATGGTCGCCTCTTGCCAGCGGGCCGGCGCGGGGGACGCAACGTCTGCCCTCATGGGTCGTTGGTGTAGCGTTGCTCGCGCCAGGGATCACCATACATGTGGTAGCCCCGCAGCTCCCAAAAGCCCGCCTCGTCGCGGGCGGTGAAGCGCAGGCCCTTGATCCACTTGGCGCTCTTCCAGAAATAGAGGTGGGGGACGAGAAGTCTCGCCGGCCCACCATGCTCCGCCTCGAGCGGCGCGTTCGCAAAGCGCGTCGCGATCATTGCCTTCCCGCCAAGGAGATCCGCGACGGGAACGTTGGTGCTGTAGTCGTCGCGCGATTCGGCCAGCAGGTATGCGCTTGGCGGGGCAATGCCTGCGGCTTGCAACAAATCATCGATGGTGACGCCGCTCCAGGTTGTATCCAGCTTCGACCACTTGGTTACGCAATGAATGTCGCCGCGCCAGATAGTCTGCGGCAGGGCCTCGAATTCCGCCCATGTCCAACTCGCCAGTGGTCGCGCCCCATCGCTGATGGTGAGGCTCCACTGCGCGAGCTCGACCGCCGGTGTCGGTCCTTTCGCCAAGACGGGGAAGTCCTCTGTCCGGTATTGCCCTGGCGGCAGTCGACGCGCTACGTCGTCGCTCGGCCGCCGCCCGAAAAATCCGCGCGTCGTCATTAGGTATTCTCCTGTCGATAAGACCAATACCCGCTTCAGGCCCTCAACGTTGTGGCATGGGTCGCCCGAGCGGATCAGGTTTCACGATCGGCTAGCAGGTGCCGGGAGCTCGTCGACGTGCCTTCGACCAGAAACTGCTTGGCGCGCTGCTGAATCTGCACGATCGGCGACGCTCACGCGTTCGTGTTGGCGCAAGTGTTCGAGCCATGATTCGTCCATGAAACACTCCACGAAGTGCGCCGGATCGGCCGAGTCGTGGAAGAGCTCCCAGAAATAGGCGCCATTGCGACGGCGCATTTCGCGCACAGCCTTCATCGCGGCAACAAATTCGGCGCGCTTCTCGGGTTGTACGCGGTACTCGATGGTGACCATGACCGGGCCACTGTCGGGTTCCGGAGTTTCGGCCAGGAGCGGTGCCGGCCATGACATCGACGGCGTGAAATCGAGTACTTCGTGATGACCGAGCTTGAATCTCCAGGTCAATCCAATGAACAGCACCGTGCCGAAGGCCGCTGTCGTGAGTGCCGCGGGAATCCCAATCCGGGTCGCGACTTGCCCCCACAGGATGCTACCGAGCGCCATGCCTCCCATGAATACGACAACAAACGCGGCGAGTCCCCGGGCCCGTACCCACTCGGGCAGCGTCAACTGGGCGGAGACCTGGAGCGCGGAAAGAATGCCTATCCAGGCGACGCCGGTGGCGAGCATGGCCACGGCCAGCAGGCCGACGTTCTGCAGCTGGGCAAGGGCGAGGGTCGCGAGGGCATAGAGCGCGCTCGCCCCCGCCACCAGCGCGTCGCGCGAGATCCTCGCCCGCACCCGGGGCAGGAACATGGCTCCGACAACCGCACCCAAACCGATACAGGTCAGCAACAGGCCATAGACTTCCGGGCCTCGCCCGAGCTCTTGCCGTACAACTAGGGGAAACAGCGACCAGGTCGCGCTGGCGAACACGAAGAATGCGCCGCCACGGATGAGCACGACCTGCAGCGCACGGGTGTGCATGACGAAGCGCATCCCAACGCGTATGGCACTCAGGAAGCGCTCGGCCGGCAGCGTGCTCTTGTGGTGCTCGCGCCGCCACCGCAGCAGAGCCGCGAGGATCCCGATGGAGGACAGGGCATTGAGCACGAAGACCAGCCATGCACCCACCGCCGCCACCAGAATGCCCGCAATCGCCGGTCCGATCGCGCGCGAGGCGTTGATGGCGACACTATTGAGCGTGATGGCAAACGGCATCTCGTCGGCGGGAACCAGATCGGGAACGATTGCTCCCCATGCCGGCATCATCATGGCCCCGCCGACCCCGAGGGCGAAGGTGAATGCGATGAGCGCCCAGGCGGTCGTCATGTCCAGCCAGGTCAAGACCCCGAGCGCGCCGGCCACAACCACCAAGTAGACTTGAATGGCGATCAGGAGCCGGCGGCGGTCCACGATATCGGCAAGGGCGCCCGCGGGCAATGCCAGCAGCATCACGGGAAAGCTGTCCGCGGCCTCCACGAGCGCCACCATCGACGGGGACGGGGAAAGCGAGGTCATCAGCCAGCCGGCCCCCACGTCCTGCATCCAGGATCCGATGTTCGACACCATGGTGGCGATCCAAAGGCTGCGAAAGAGCGCGTTGTGCAACGGGCTCCAGGGCGAGCGTGCCTTGGACGACGCTGGGGCTCCCGGATCAGGGGGGGATCGGAGTGCGGTCATTGCGTCCCGCAGTCTTTCGGATGCCTCGCTGTCGCGGTTCTGGCGCCGGCGGCAAGTGCGTTCATGGGCATGCTGGTTCTTAGTGTAAGCGCGGAATCCGACGCCGCCGGGCGTGCCGGAGCGGCAACGCTCGCCGGCCACCCGGATGCGAAGCGGAGGGCGCGTGCCGTCAGGTCCCCACGGTCCACGGTTCCGACGAAGACGATAGCCAGTACGCCGCTATGCCGTTGACGACGAGCAATGCCAACGCCACGGCGAGGGCGGCACTGACGCCCACATGAAAAATGAGAACCGCGCCGACGGCGGCCCCCAGGAACATGGTGACCGTGGCCAGGACGCGACGGCCGGGATTGAGATTCTTGCCGCCTGCCAGCGTCGAATCGGCGGCCAGTCCCGTCAGCGTGAGCGTGAGCACCGTCGTGGTCAGGTCGGGCACACCGAAACGGCGCGCCATCGCATTCTGCAGGCCCATCGTAATCGCAAGCAGGCCGATGAGGCCATAACGGGGTAGGAGGCCATCGAGATCGGAAGCAGCCATCGATAGCCCGAGTGCGGCGCCAACCAGCGCAATTTTGATATAAGTTGCCACGGCCAGAAGCCGGCCGCGATGCTGCCCCAGAGTTGAGCCGAGGCGACCGCCGGCGAGCGCACCTGCCAGGAACGCGGCGATGGCGGTGAGCGACGCAGGAATCGAGAAGTCCTGCGCGTCGGCAACCGCAAAACCCAGGAAGACGACGTTCCCCGTCATGTTGGCTACGAAGACGTGCCCCAGTTTGAGATAGCTCACGGAATCGACAAGTCCGGTAACTACGGTGAGGACGAAGAGCAACGCTGGCAGCGGGCCGTGCCGTTCGTCATGCAAGGGAGCGGCCGCTGTCAGCCACGCGAGGAGGGCCATTTTGTTCTCCAATTATTCCCGGAACCGGTGCCGCATCAGTCCACCCGCAACCGATCGGACAGAGCTCCTTAGTGATTGCGTCCGTCGCCGGCCCCAAACGAGCAAGGGGCCTGTCGAACCTTACACCATCTGCGCGCCGCCCTCCTCGTCGTCCAGTCCGCCCCCGTTTCATCCCGCGTTGGATTGGCAGATAACCTCTGGCACACTTCGCCATGGAGTCTCCGCCATACCCCGCCGTCAACAACGGTGGTAAGGATTGTGGTCGCCCCAATCATGACCAATGACCTCGTGGCATTCATCGGCGGCATGCCCAAGGCCGAGCTGCACCTGCACATCGAGGGCACGCTGGAGCCGGAACTTGCGTTTCACCTGGCCGAGCGCAATGGCGTGGCCCTCCCCTATGCGTCGGTGGAGGCGCTGCGGGCAGCATACCAATTTACCAACCTGCAGTCCTTCCTCGACATCTACTACGCTGGCGCCAGCATCCTGAAGCACGAGCGGGACTTCTACGATCTGACCTGGGCGTACCTCGCGCGCGCCCGAGACGATAACGTCGTGCATACCGAGATTTTCTTCGATCCACAGACTCACACGGCCCGCGGCGTGCCCATGGCCACGGTGATCGCGGGGATCACGCGCGCGCTCGAGGACGGTGAGCGCCGATTGGGCGTCAGCTCGCGGCTGATCATGTGCTTTCTGCGGCATCTGAGCGAGGCCGAGGCGTTCGCCACCGTGGATGCGGCGCTGCCGTTCAGGGAGCGGATTGTCGGGGTGGGCCTCGATTCTTCAGAGCGTGGACACCCGCCGAGCAAATTCGAGCGCGTCTTTGCCCGATGTCGCGAGCTTGGCTGGCGTGCCGTTGCGCACGCGGGCGAGGAGGGGCCGGCGTCTTACATCTTCGAGGCATTGGACTTGCTCAAGGCCGAGCGCATCGATCACGGAGTGCGCTGTACCGAAGACGCGGCGCTGGTCGAACGCCTGGCACGTGAGGGCGTGCCTCTCACGGTCTGCCCCTTGTCGAACGTCAAGCTGTGTGTGTTTCCGAATCTGCAGCAGCACAATCTAAAGCAGTTGCTGGCGGCGGGCCTGCGCGTCACCGTCAACTCGGACGACCCGGCTTATTTCGGCGGCTACGTCAACGACAATTTCGCCGCCGCGCAGCTCGCGCTGAACCTGTCTCGCGACGATCTGCATCAGTTGGCGAAGAATAGCTTCCTCGCCGCGTTCATTGCCGAGGCGCACAAAAAGCGCCTTTGCGCGGCGCTGGACGCTTACTGCAGCGCCCATTAGCTCAGGCGAAACGTGGTGGACGGTCACCGCGTCGGAGCGCAAACCCGACCGTCCTCGAATGACACGCGCTTGAGAGCGAAGGTCGACACGGCGCAGTCATCGTTTACGACAAACTTCGCGACTCGACCACTCCGACGCTCACGACGATGGGGCGCGGCGCACCATTTCGCCGATGATCGCCGTGAACTGCTCGCCAACCTCGTGCTGGAGAAAATCCTTCGACAGCAAGGCACTGGCCAGGAGGCTCGGCTCAATCTCGAGATGATAGGTGAGCCGGGTCCCCTTCCCCTCGGGTTGCAGCACGAGCGTTGATGCGACTCGGCGCAGGCTGCCTTTGGTCTGCAAGCTGTCAATGGCGCCCATGGGTTTCATGTCGATCTTCCGTTCGGTAGTGTAAGGAAAGCTTATGGCACCATACTTGGCCACACCGTGCTGTTCGATCGTTACCGAGTTATCGTCGCGCTTCAAAACCTTGCTTTCCGCCACGTTCGGTACCCATTGCGCCATGTGATCGAAGTCGGTAAGCACGTCCCACGCGACCGCTTGCGCAACCGGTGCAAACATGACTGCGTTGAGAACATACGTATTGCCGTCGTAGGTGACGTCGACGCTGCGTATCGGTGAGTCCGCAGCAAGCGACGGGTTGCCGGCGAGCAGGAGCATTGCAGTAAGTAGGCAGCCCCAGCCATTCGGGGTCGCCGGCTTCGATCGCCAATTAAGCATAATGTTGACTCGACGTTGGTTGACACCGCGGTCGGCAGGTCAGTTGCAGCCCCGTACCGGTTACGGCATCGGGTTTACAATCAGGATCGCGCCAAGGTCCTGGCTACGCTGGGTGCTCGATTCTCACCGAAATGGACGCCGCCGGCAAATCGCAGGCCAGGCCTTCGCCGGCCGCAGGATCCGGGCCGCGGACGCGCGAAACCGCCGGGCAGCCGCGACTTGTCCATCGGCTCGTAGCGCTCCGGCAAGCCGAGCATGAGGCGGGATCGATAGGGAGGGCGAATGCGGCTAAGACAGCGGCAATCACGACGATCAGCGATGGTCGCACGCACAGGTAGTTGTTTGATTTTCGCCGTAATTCTTGCGCATGGTGCTCCGCTCTCCGCGCAAAGTGCCGCCGAATCGGGTTATCACAAGGCGCGGGAAATCCTTCTCGGCGGTGACGGGGGCTGGGACTACCTGACGTTCGATAACGGGGCGCGTCGGCTCTATGTTTCTCGATCGACCCAGGTGATTGTTTTTGATCCGGACGCTGGCAAGACGCTGGGAGTGATCCCCGACACTCCCGGTGTGCATGGCGTCGCGGTCGCACCGGAATTGGAAACCGGCTATACGAGCAACGGGCGCGACGGAACGGTCACGGTGTTTGATTTACGGACGCTGCGGCAGCGGGCTCGGATCACCGTCGGCAGCAACCCGGACGCCATTCTCTATGAACCGACGACCAAGCGCGTGTTCGCATTCAATGGCGTGAGTCACACCGCATCGGTTATCGATGCGCAGACGAACTCGGTTATCGACACGCTGCCGTTGGGCGGAAAACCGGAATTCGCAGTAACGGACGGACACGGGGCGATTTTTGTCAACCTCGAAGACAAGTCCGAAGTGGAGAAAATTGACGCCAGCCGGATGAGCATTGAAGCCCGCTGGGCGCTCGCGCCGTGCGAAAACCCGACCGGCATATCGATGGACGTTCAGCGACGACGCCTCTTCGTCGGCTGCTTGAACCGGCTCATGGCGGTCGTCGATGCCGATCAGGGTCGCGTCGTCGCAACGCTTCCCATCGGCGCCGGATGCGACGCGACGGGCTTCGATTCGCAGGCGAACCTGGCGTTCAGCTCCAACGGAGACGGCACACTGACCGTGATCCGCGAAGAAGGTCCCGAGCGGTTTATCGTCGCCGAGAATGTGGCCACGAAGTTCGGTGCGCGGACCATGGCGGTCGATTTGCAACAACGACGGATCTATCTGGTGACTGCCGAGTTTGGTCCGCGCCCCCCCGCGACCGCGGACCGCCCGAACCCACGGCCGCCCATCGTTCCGGGATCGTTCAGCCTGCTGGTAATGGCGCGCTGAGCTACGCCGGCCTGCTTCGCTCGCCGCCGGAGCGGGGGTCCTATGGCGTGGCGATGCGCGCAAGGGCAGCCGGCGTCCGCTCTTTGGTAGAACCCTGCGGTTTGCACCCGATCTTTCCGTCAGCTACTATGCGCGCAAGGCGCCAGTGTTACGCTTTGAAATTCGGTCCGCGGCCGCCGTCATGGCAGAGAAT
This sequence comes from uncultured beta proteobacterium, assembly GCA_963711235.1. Classification (GTDB taxonomy): domain Bacteria; phylum Pseudomonadota; class Gammaproteobacteria; order Burkholderiales; family Casimicrobiaceae; genus PALSA-1003. Next base: position 608,409 of record CAVQDI010000006.1, read on the forward strand.
GGAGTTTTTTCGTTTGTGCGCAGCCACGCACGCGGAACCGACTCGGCGCTCTCCATCGTGCTTCGGCGCTAAGGTACCCCTCCTCAGAGGGGTGCGAGCGGCGCGGCACTGTCAGCCGTCATAGCAAAGGATCGCGCCAGGCAACATGTGCGGCATTGCGGGGTATTGGAGCGCCGATCCACGCGCGCGGGAGGCGCTCCCAAGGATGACCGCCGCGCTCGCTCATCGTGGCCCGGACGCGGACGGTTTCTACTACGACGGGCCGGTCGGATTGGGCCATCGGCGGCTTTCCATCATTGATATCGTAGGCAGCAGCCAGCCGCTGGTCTCCGACGATGGCTCGATCGTCGTGATCTTCAACGGCGAGATTTACAACTTCCGCGAGCTCAGGCAAGAGTTAATGGCCGCCGGCCATGTTTTCACCACCAAGGGCGACGGTGAGGTAATACTGCATGCCTGGCGGGCCCGCGGCGAGCGCATGCTCGAGTGGCTTACAGGTATGTTTGCGTTCGCGCTGTGGGATCGCACGCGCCAGCAGCTGTTCGTCGCTCGAGATCACTTGGGCGTGAAGCCTCTCTACTATGCTTGGCACGCCGGAACGCTCGTGTTCGGGTCGGAGATCAAGGCGCTGTTGCCATTCCCTGGTTTGCCTCTTGCGATCGACCGCGACGCGTTAGCGCTCTACCTCGAGTGCCAGTACATCCCGGCACCGTACAGCATCTACAACAGCGTCCGAAAGCTGGAGGCCGGCCATTGGCTGGCAGTGCGCGACGGAGCGCTTAGAACCGGAAGCTTCTGGACACCGTCTTATGTGCCCAAGCATGAGCTTGCTGTCGAGACGGCAGCTGACATGCTGGAGGAACGGCTCAAGCGATCAGTCGACTCGATGCTGGTGGCGGATGTTCCCGTTGGCGTATTTGTCAGCGGCGGGGTCGATTCAGGCCTGGTTGCAGCGATGGCGAACCGGCTGTCCGGCGGCGCAATCGATACGTTCAATCTGGGTTTCACCGGGCACGCCGTGGGGAGCGAGCACGAGCACGCAGAGCGCGTGGCCGCGCATATAGGAAGCCGCCATCATTGCCTGATGCTTGCCCCTGGTGACGTGCTGGCCGGCATGGATCGATGGGTCGAGACATTTGATGAGCCATTTGGGGACCATGCTGCACTGCCGACCATGGCGCTTGCCGAGTTTGCCCGTGAAACGGTCAAAGTGGTGCTGACCGGAGAGGGTGCAGACGAGGTCTTTGGTGGCTACGCCAACTATGCCAAGCGGGTGCGAGAGGAGCGAATCACGAGGATCCTCGGCGCGAAGGGTTCGCCGCTACCGTGGCTATTGCGCCAGCTTCCGGGGCGCCTGAGGCGAGATCGGATTCTCAAGGCAGTGCTGGAACCGGATCGCCGTCGCTACACGACTATTCCCAATATCTTCGACTCCGCCTTGCGGCGAACGTACCTTACGGACTCGTTCCGTCTTGCCACGCAGACGACCTTGGCTGATCGAGCGGAACTGTTCTTCACCGAATGCGACTCGCCGTCGTACCTCGATCGGCTTCTGAACATCGATACGCGGCTTTGGTTACCCGATGATCTACTGGCCAAGGTCGATCGCGCAACGATGGCATTTTCGCTTGAGGCGCGGGTGCCGTATCTTGACCAGGACCTCGTCGGGTGGTGCGCGCGCTTGGATCCGGGGCTCAAGGTGAGCGACGGCGGCGTAGCCAAGGTGCTCTTGAAGCAACTGGCGGAGCGATACCTGCCGCGAGAGATCGTTTACCGTTCCAAGCAGGGATTCACGATGCCTCTCGATCGCTGGATGGCCCACGAGTTGAGGCCGGATATCAGCATCGCCCTTGGACCGGAGGGCCTGGAGCGGCGTGGCCTGATACGAGTTCCCGCGCTCCGCAGGATCTGTGCCGAGCACTATTCCGGCAGGAAAAACCACTCCACCCGCTTGTGGACCCTCCTGGTCCTCGAGCGCTGGTTCGCCCGGTACCAACCGGAATTCGTCGTGTGATCAATGCGTCCTTTGTCGATCGTTCATACCGAATCCTCTAATGGCTGGGGCGGGCAGGAGATCCGCATACTTAGCGAAGCCTCGGGGATGCTGGAGCGCGGTCATCATCTAAGGCTGGTCACGGCGCACGACACGGCTATCGCTATGGCTGCAGCGCGCGCGGGAATTCCGGTGACGACATTGCCGATCCAGAAAAAGGGTCTTCATGACTTCTGGTGCTTGCGCCGTTGGCTTGCGGCGGAGCGAACGCATGTTGACATCGTTAACACCCACAGCTCGACTGATAGTTGGCTCGCCGCAATCGCGTGTGCGACCATGCGCGATCCACCTCCAATCGTTCGCACAAGACATGTCTCGACCGAGATCAACGAAGGTGCGGCAACGCGCTGGCTCTACGCCGATGCCACCGCGCACATCGTGACCACTGGCGAAGCCCTCCGGTCTCAACTGCTGACTCGCTTGCGCATCCCGAACAATCGGGTAACCTCGGTGCCGACTGGCATTGATCTAACCCGTTTCGTTCCGGGCGACGCACACGCGGCGCGGCGGCAACTCGGTTTGCGGCCGCGACCTGCGCTCGGATGCGTCGCGACGCTGCGCGACTGGAAAGGTCACGACTACCTTCTCGAGGCGATTGCGCTGGACCGCAGTGGCTGGAACGGATGGTCCGTATTTATTGTCGGCGACGGCCCACACCGTCCGAAGCTCGAAGCGCATCTTGCAGCGCTCGGACTCGGCGACCTGGTGCGCTTCGTGGGTCAGCAGGACGACGTGGTGCCCTGGCTTCAGGCGATGGATCTGGTCACCCTGCCGTCCTTCGGAGAGGAAGGCGTTCCGCAGGCGATCATGCAAGCCATGGCCTGCGGCATCGCGGTCGTGTCCACGCCGGTGGGCGCGATCGCGGAGGCCGTGGAGGATGAGCTAACCGGCCTTCTGGTCGCGCCGCGGTCGGCCGAAGCGCTCAGTGTCGGACTCGCGCGCTTGCGCGATGACGAGCCATTGCGAGCTCGCTTTGGGGCGCAGGCCCGCCTGCGAGCGCTGCGTGACTTCGGAATCGGCCCGATGCTTGACCGCATGGAGGGTATCTTCCGCCAGGTCGCAGGAGTTAACTGAGGTGTGCGGGATCGCGGGATTTTTCGGCACGCGCACGGTTGCGGCAGGTTCAATCGAGCAGATGCTCAGTGCGCTGCGTCCACGGGGCCCCGACGCGGAGTCCGCCGTCCTGTGGAGCGCGGACTTGAAGCGCACCGACGCGCCCGCTCCAAACGGCCTCTTAAGTACACGTCTGGCGATCATCGACCCACGCCCGGACGCCAATCAACCCATGGCCAACGCCGCAGGGGATGTCTGGATAGCCTATAACGGCGAGGTCTACGACTGGGCATCCGACGCCAGGACGCTGTCTGCGGCCGGCTACCACTTTCGCACGCACTCGGATACGGAATTCATCCTCCACGCCTACGAGCACTGGGGGCTGCGCTTCATCGAGCGACTGCGCGGTATGTTTGCGCTGGCCATCCTGGATCTGCGCCAACGGTCGGTCTACATTATTCGCGATCGATTCGGTTTGAAACCCGTGGTCTATGCGCATCGGCCCGACGGTTTCGCCTTCGCCTCGACGGTCCGCGCCCTCTTGCCCTGGTTGCCGTCCGGAGCGCGCGAGTTTTCGGGGGAGAGTATCGATGCCTTCCTCGCGCATCGGACCATTCCCGCGCCGCGAACGGTGTTTGCCGGCATGCGCAGGCTGCCGGCAGCACAGTACCTGCGCTACGACCTCGCCAACGGCAAACTGACCGGGCACGAGTATTGGCGACCGGAAGCATCGACTGACCCTTGGCTTTCCACCCTGGATGCCTCGATCCAGATGCGCACGGTCGCGGACCGGCCGCTCGGGCTTTTCCTCTCCTCGGGAATCGACTCCGGTGTGGTGGCCTGTCGCTTGGCGGGCCTGGGACACCAGGGGGTGCAGACATTCACGGCAGCGTTTCCCGGAACGAGCTTCGATGAGAGCGGCGACGCCCGGGCGACCGCGGCGCACCTGGGGCTGCCAAACGCTTCTGTCCTCGTCTCGAATCGTATTGCCGACGATTTCCCTCGCCTCATTGCCGATCTCGACGAACCGTTTGCGGACCCGAGCAGCGTGCCGATGTGGCAACTCGCCCGCGAAACGACGCGCCACGTCAAGGTTGTTCTGGGCGGCGACGGGGGCGACGAGCTGTTTGGCGGGTATAAGCGCTACGCCAAGCATCTGCGTACCCGCTGGCGGCGCGGAGCGAGCCTGCCGTGGCTGCAAGCGTCTCCGACCATCAGCGGGCGTGGGTGGCAGCGGATTGCGGAGGAGCTCCGGCTCGACTGGCGGTCGGCGTACGTGCTGCGCTTCTCCGGAATGATGCCTCGCCAGCGCAGGTTCCTGCAACCGGATCTGCTGGCGCAGCCGCACTACTGGCGCATGCCCGGGGACTCGGGCCGTGCTGCCCTCGAGACACTGCTCGAAATTGACCGCTTGAATTATTTGCCCGAGTACATTCTGCGCAAGGGCGACCTCTGCACCATGGCGCATGGGCTCGAACTGCGCGCGCCGTTCCTGGACCATCGCTTTGTGGCTTGCATAATGGGCATACCGTCCGGGCAACGATTTACCACGCCAGCCAAACGGTTTCTTGCGCCGGCGCTGGCGCCAATCGCCGATCTCGACCCTTTCGCGCGCAAGAAGCGGGGCTTCAATCCGCCCATTGACGGCTGGCTGCAGGGTGACCTGGGCCGCGGCTCGACGGGTTGGGCGGGCGCCTATCCGCCCTCTCGGCGGGGCAGCTCGCTGCGCCCAGGGTCGACCGCTTCGTCGCCGCATGGCGCGACGGAGCAAGCAATCTGGCCGAACAATTGCTGCAGCTGCTGATCCTCGACGAGTCGCTCCGTCAGCTTGCCGAACTGGCAAGGCTGGCATGAACCGGTAACCTCGTGGCGCCGGCTATTGCCTAGCGAGGAGCTATGGGGACCCGGCGTCGTGCCACCCCAACCGCGCAGTCCCCGGGCGCACTGCTCGACCGACGAAGCGTCAATCGTCCCGAAATTGGCGCTCGTAGAGTCGCGCATAAATTGATTTGCGCGCTAGCAGCTCGCCGTGCGTCCCCTGCTCCGCAATTCGCCCGTGCGCGAGCACAACGATACGGTCGCAATGTTCAATCGTGGACAGCCGATGGGCAATCACGATCGTCGTCCGACCGCTCATGAGGTGGTCGAGGGCTATCTGCACCTGCCGCTCGGACTCCGTATCGAGCGCCGAGGTCGCCTCGTCGAGAATGAGTATCGGCGCATCCTTAAGTATTGCGCGCGCGATAGCGATGCGCTGGCGCTGGCCTCCAGAAAGTCGGGTGCCCCGCTCGCCCACAATCGTGTCAAAGCCCTTTGGCATGGCGCGAATGAAGTCGAGTGCATTGGCAGCCTCCGCCGCACTTTCAATCGCCTCGCGGGAGGTGCCGGCCAATGATCCATAGGCAATGTTGGCTGCAACGCTCTCGTTAAAGAGCACAATATCCTGGCTCACCAGGGCAATTTGGCGGCGCAGGTCTTTGAGACGAATCGTCGCGATATCCACGCCGTCGAGAAGGACCCGCCCCTCCGTGGGGACGTAAAGCCGCGGGATGAGGTTGGCCAGCGTCGACTTTCCGCCGCCGCTCGGGCCGACCAATGCGATTAACTCCCCCGGTTTGATGGCTAGATTCACCAGGGAAAGGGCCGGTGCTGCGTCTGCGCCGTAGCGCTTGGTCACATCCTCGAAGGTGACTCGGCCGGCCGAGCGGCCCAGCTCTATCGTGCCGGTGTCGGGCTCCGGTACCTCATCGATCAAGCCGAACACACTTTCGGCCGCGGCAAGCCCGCGCTGAATGGTGCCGGCTACGTTGCTTAGTGTCTTAAGCTGGTTGAGCAGATGCAGGAGGGCGAATACGTAGGTCATGAACTGGGGAGCGTCAAATCCCTGCGTGGCACTTTGACGCAACGCGGTCCATACGATGACGCTGACCGCGCATGCGACAATGATCTGCGTGATCGGTGTTCCAAGAGCCGCCGCCGATGCTTGCTTGGCGACCGCTTGCCGGAGTCGGTCACTCATGGTGCGCATGCGTTTGCTCTCGAAGGATTCGCCCCCGAAGACCTTCACGACGCGATGCGCACCAATTGCCTCCTCCAGCACGTGGGTCAGAAGGCCGATACGATCCTGGACCAGCCGACTCACGCGGCGCAGTCGCCCGTGGACCATGCGGATCGCAACCCCAACCATGGGAAATGCAACGAACGCGATCAACGTAAGTTGCCAGTTCAAATACAGCAGATACGCCAGCATGAACGCGATCGTCAGCGTGTTCCGGATGACGACCGTGATCGCTTCCGAGGCGGCAGAGGAAATCTGCTGGGCGTCGAAAGTTATCTTTGAAAGCAGGATGCCGGCGGAGGTAGCGTCAAAAAACGACGCCGGCATTCTCAGCAGGTGGTCACACGCGTCGCAGCGCAGATCGAACACGACACGCGAGCCGATCCACGCCAGTCCGAACTCGCTAGCATAGGAGCCGATGCCGCGGAGGACGAAAACTCCGACAATACCGACGGCGAAGTACCAGCCCGGTGTTGCGTCAGGGGTTTGCAGGCTTCGAAGCAGTGGCGCGAGGCCTTGCAGCAGGAGCACATCGGTGCCCGCTACAACCAGCATGCCAACGATGGCGATCGCGAATACGGCGCGATACGGGCGCACGTAGCGCAAGATTCTGCGATAGAGTTTCACGAGCGGAACAGAAAAGGATGCGGAATGTTGAGTGCTACGGCAGATCGCGTAGTGTACCGAGTCACCGGATCGATTACAAAAGCGCGCGCGACAGTACGTTTCCCCGCGCAGCGGCGATTACGGAGCATCTTGCCCAGGCGCGAAGACTCCGATGCACGAGTCACCTCGCCCATGCGCGCCGCACGCTCACACAAGCTTGACAAGCTGCTTGCCGAAATTGCCACCCGTGAGCAAGGCGATGAGCCCCTTTGGGGCATTGTCGATGCCGTGGACGACCGACTCGCGGTACTTCAGCTTCCCCTCGGCCAGGTAGCCGGCAAGCCCCTCCACCGCCTCGCCATAGCGATCCTTCCAGTCGAACACGATCATGCCCTGCATCCTGATGCGGTTAACCAGCACCGAACGCAGCATCGTGTAGCCATATGGCTCGGTCGCGCTGTATTCGGCGATCAGGCCGCACACGACTATCCTGGAGAACGGATTCATGACCCGCAGCAGCGTGTCGAGAATCTCGCCACCGACGTTCTCGAAATAGACGTCGACGCCTTTCGGGCAGGCGTCACGCAGGTCCTGCAGCAGGTTGCCGGCTTTGTAGTCTATGCAGGCATCGAAACCGAGTTCCCGCACGACGTAGTCGCATTTTGCCTGGCCGCCGGCGATGCCGACCGCGCGACAACCCCGGACTTTGGCCAACTGTCCTGCGACGCCGCCGACGGCACCCGACGCAGCCGATACGACGAAAGTTTCTCCCGCCTTCGGCTGGCCGATCTCGGACAAGCCGAGCCACGCGGTAATGCCTGGCATGCCCAGGACTCCGAGGTAACACGATGCCGGTGCTCGGCCGGTGTCGATCGGCGTAAGTTCGCTTCCCTTGGCCACGCCGTAGAGCTGCCAGCCGAGATGGGTCAGCACCTTGTCGCCGGGTTTGAAGCGCGGGTCGCGCGATTCGAGGACCTCGCCCACCGTCTGCCCCACCATCACCTGGCCAAGCTGCACCGAGGGCGCATACGACTTGGCGTCATTCATGCGTCCGCGCATGTACGGGTCGAGCGAAAGCCAGTCATTTCTTACCAGCACCTCACCGGCGTCCGGCGCGGCTAAGGGCGCATCGACGATGCGAAAGTTGTCCTCCGTCACCGCCCCCCGCGGGCGGCTGGCGAGTAGGACCTGCCGGTTGCCTGCCATGGATGCCCGCGCCTCAGCGCGCACTCGCCCAAACGCTCAGCATCCCGATGGAGCGGATTTCGATGCCATCGATGGCGATGTGCAGCGGCTCGTCCTCACGCTGCGCACCGAGCACGTAGAGCAAAGGCAGGTAGTGCTCAGGCGTCGGCACCGCAAGGCGCGCGTCCGCCCCGGCCTGCTCATAGTTGATCAGACGCTGGTATTCCCGCGTCGAAAGCGCATCGCGCACGTAGTCGTTGAAACGTTTCGCCCAATCGTAGGGCGCCCCGCCGCCCCAGCCGATCAGGCGCAGGTTATGCACAACGTTGCCGCTGCCGATGACGAGCACACCTTCGTCGCGCAGCGGCGCCAGATGCGCGCCGATGGTGTGATGAAATACCGCCGGCTTGGTCGCGTCGATGGCAAGCTGGACGACGGGGATGTCGGCATCAGGGAACGCGTGCTTGAGCACCGACCACGTTCCATGATCGAGACCCCAGGAGTGATCAAGCGCGACGTCGACCGGCGCGAGCAGCTCGCGCACGCGAGCCGCTAGGTCAGGGTCGCCGGGCGCCGGGTATTGCACGTCGAACAGCGCCTGCGGAAAGCCGTAGAAGTCGTGTATCGTTTTCGGCCGCGTCATCGCCGTGACCGCGGTTGCTTGCGTGTACCAGTGCGCCGAAATGGCCAGGATCGCCTTCGGCCGACCGGCGAGTGTGCCAAGCTGCCGCCACGCATCGGTGTACTGGTTGCGTTCCAGAGCGTTCATCGGGCTGCCGTGCCCGAAAAAAATCGCCGGCATGCGGGTGGTCGTCGGAGCTGTCATTGACTGGTACGTGCGAAAGATGCCGGCGCGCGCGCCGACCGACGGCAGAGAATGGGGGCAAAGGAGCGTAATTGCAAGCGGGCACGCGTCACGCGGGTGGCGTCGCGACCACCCCCGCCGGCCGATGCGAAATACATTTCGGCCCGGCCGGCAAGGACCGCGCGACGCCGGCCAGCTGCGACGGCGCCAAGCTTTCGCCGAGCAAGATCGCCCCGGTGGCAGCCCGACACGGGAATGAGCAATGCAAACGGTGAGCGAAGCGCGGTCGGACGCGGTCGGCAAACCAACGCGGCTACTGCTTCTTTGCGAAATCGCCGGCGAATACATCGACGAAGGCGTCGGGCCGCACGTACTTGCGCAACGCGGCGTTGACCGCCTGCGTGGATAGGCTTGCGATGGCGGCATCGACCGATGCCGAAAAGGCAAAGGTTCGGCCAAGATAGGCCTGCTGCACAAGCTCGCCCGCGAGCCGCCCATCCTGTGCCCGGGCAAGTGCGCGCTCCTGCAGCATCGCTTTCTTCGCATCAGCGACTTCCTCGTCCGTGAAGCCATCGCGGACGGCGCGCTCGAACTCTTCGTTCAGCGCCGTCTTCAGCCGCGACAGATTTTCCGGGGCGAAGATCGCCTCCCGCGTCAGCGACGTGTTGGGCTCAAAACTCGATGCCTCGAGCGACGAATAGACACCGTAGCTCAGCCCCTCGCGCTGCCGTATCCGTTCCCAGAGGCGCGAATTGGGAGAACCGCCGAGGATGAAGTTCGCAACGCTTAGCGCGGGATAATCGGGACTCGTGTCGGTTACCGGCAGCGCAAGCTCGCCCGACAGCACCGCGTTGGCCTTGTCCGGCGTCTGGGCGCGGATTTCCTTCGGCGGCTTGACGATAAGCGGCTCGGGCACCCGCATGTAGGGCTCACGGCTCGTCCACGAGCCAAGCAGCTCCTCGAGCAGCGGTCTCGTGGCCGCGGCGTCGAAATCGCCGACGATGGCGAGTTCGGCATGCGATCCGCCTGCGAAGCGGGAGTAGAAATCGCGGACTGCGTCAAGCTTCGCGGTCTCGAGGTTACGCACCTCCTCGTCGACTGTCGGCACGTAACGGACATCACCTTGCACGTACGGATTGCCATACCGGCCGAGCAGGCGCTCGGCAATGTCGTCCGGATCGCTGCGGTGTGCCTCGACGTCGGTCCAGCGCTCGCGTTTGAGCTTGTCGAATTCGCTCGCGGGAAACGACGGCTCGCGCAATATTTCGGCCACGAGCCGCAATGAGGAAGGGAGGTACTCGCGCACGGTTTGGCCGCGCACTTGTGTGCCCGTACCATTGCCGTCGATCGAAAGCCGGGTGCGCGAGGCATCGAGCGCATCATCTATTTCCTGCCGGCCGTGCCTGCTGGTGCCGCGCATGAGCATCGCCGCCGCGAGCGCGCCGTCGGTATCGCGGCCGACGAGCGATCGCTCGTCGCCTTGGTGCAGGCGAAGTGCCAACTGCACCACGCCGCCACGCGTCTTCTTCGGCAGCAAGGCCACTTTCATGCCGTTGGCGAGCGTGAAGCGCTGCGTACGAGCCTCGAGGTTGGAGGGCGTCGCGTCGAACGATTCTCCTGCGGCGACTGCCGCGTCGCCCTTGTAGTCCTTGACCATCGCGGCGACGTCGATGCTCGCCTGCACCGGCGCATGATCCGGATGCGCATCGGGGATGAATTCACCGACCGTGCGGTTCGACTGCTTGAGATACGCCGTCGCGACGCGTTGCACGTCGGCGACGCGTGACCGTGCGCCAACGGTCGCGTTCGAGGAAGAACAGCCGCCAGTCGCCACTCGCGATCGAGTCGGAGAGCGACGCGGCGAACGCCTGCGGGCTGCTGATAGTTCGTTCGAACTCATTCAGCGCCCGGGCACGGACGCGCTCGATCTCGGCGGCAGTGATCGGCTGCGCCGCAACGCCCTCCAACGCGGCGAACATCGCATCGCGCGCCTTGGCCAGTGAGCCGTCCCCGGCAACCTGCGCGAAGAACATTACGACCCCCGGGTCGTGCATGCCCCAGTTGTCGCCCTCTACCGTGCTGGCGAGATTCGTATCGACCAGCGCGCGATAGAGCCGACCGGAGGGCGCGGCGGTCATGATCTCGGTAAGCGCATCCATGGCGACGAAATCGGGGCTTGCCTCAGGCATCGTGTGGTAGAGCGCACCGACGATTTGTGTGTCGCCGACGCGGCGCAACACAACCTGCCGTTCGCCGTCCTGCACTGGCTCATCGGTGTAGAGGGGAGGGAGCTTGCGCGTCGGCCGTGGAATGGGACCAAAGTGCCGGGCGATCAGGCGCAGCGCTTCATCGGCATCGAAGGCGCCCGCCACGATCAACACCGCGTTGTCGGGCTGGTAGTACAGCCGGTAGAACGCCTGCAGGCGTTCGATGTTGACGCGCTCGACATCGGTGCGCGCGCCGATTGGCTCCTTGCCGTAATTGTGCCAGTTGAACGCGGCCGAAAGCATGCGCTGCACGAGGATGCTGCGCGGGTTGTTCTCGCCACTTTCCATCTCGTTGCGCACGACGGTCATTTCACTGTCGAGATCCTTGCGGGCGATGAAGGAATTGACCATGCGGTCGGCTTCCATCGCCAGGGCCCAGTCCAGGCTCTCGGTCGAGGCAGGGAACGTCTCGTGATAGTTGGTGCGGTCGAACCAGGTTGAGCCATTGAAGTCCATGCCACGACGTCCGAGCTCGGTCATGATGTTGCCGTGCGCAGGCGTGCCCTTGAACATGAGGTGTTCGAGCAGGTGCGCCATGCCGGTCTCGCCGTAGTTCTCCTGGTGCGAGCCGACGAGGTAGGTCACGTTGACCGTCGTCTTGGGCTGGGTCGCGTCCGGAAAAAGCAGAACGCGCAATCCGTTGGCCAGCGTGTATTCGGTGACGCCTTCGACGCTCGGGCCTTGCTCGACGCCCGCGGGCAGGGTGGCGGCAACCGTCGGCCCGACAAGGGCGAGGCAGGGCAGGGCGATGCGGGCGAGGGCGCGGAGCGAGAACATATATCCAGTGTTGGGTCGGAAGGTGGTAATCCAAGCCAAGGCTCGGCCGGTAGGGGCGTCTGAGTGGCCTGCGGGCATGCAATGGAGCGCCGGCGCGGGCGTTGGTTCCCGGGCGCGTGTGGCGTTTGGCCGGCGAGGGAATGCGCCCGCCTCTCCGGGGCCCGGGCAGGCAGCTGGCGCGCGTGCCGGCACACCCTGGCGCCGGCGGCGGGGGGCCGCGCGGGATTGACGTTTACGTAAACGTAAGGTAGTGTCGTCCGGCCTTGGAGCGTGGAGTAAGCTTTGCCTCCCGCCTGCGCGCATGGATATGCATTTGCGCCTCGGGAGTCGCCGATGAACGACGTTGCCATTGCCAAGAAGCCGGCGGTCGCGAAACCGACCCACAAGGTGCGCTTTGTCACCGCTGCGAGCCTGTTCGACGGCCACGATGCGTCGATCAATATCATGCGCCGCATCCTGCAGGCGACCGGTTGCGAGGTAATCCATCTGGGCCACAACCGTTCGGTTGAGGACATTGTGACCGCTGCGCTGCAGGAAGACGTGCACGGCATCGCGATTTCGTCGTACCAGGGCGGCCACGTCGAGTTCTTCAAGTACATGCTCGATCTGCTGCGCGAACGGGGCGGCGCCAATATCAAAGTGTTCGGGGGCGGAGGCGGGGTGATCATTCCCTCCGAGATCGACGAGTTGCATGCCTACGGCGTCGCGCACATTTTTTCTCCGGAGGACGGTCAGCGGCTGGGCTTGCAGGGGATGATCAACGAGATCGTCGCGCCCTGCGACACCGATCTGGCACAGGACCTGCCGAGGGACTTGGTTGCGCTCAGGGCGGGCGACAAGCGCGTCCTTGCGCGCTTCATCACCGGCCTCGAGGCCGAAGCCCTGCCACCGAAGCTTCGCGACGAGCTGCTGCGCGCGGCGCAAGCATGCACGGCGCCCGTACTGGGAATTACGGGGACCGGCGGAGCGGGCAAGTCCTCGCTTACTGACGAACTGATTCGCCGCTTCCGCCTGGATCAGGAGGACCGGCTGAAGATCGCGATCATTTCCATCGATCCGTCGCGGCGTAAATCCGGTGGCGCGCTTCTGGGCGATCGCATCCGCATGAACGCTATCCAGCACCCCAACATCTACATGCGCTCGATGGCAACCCGGGAGGCGGGGACCGAGGTTTCCAAGGCGCTCCCCGACGCCATCGCCGCGTGCAAGGTCGCCGGCTTCGATCTGATTGTCGTCGAAACGCCGGGCATCGGTCAGGGAGATGCGGCCATCGTGCCCGCTGGTGGACTGCTCGCTTTACGTCATGACGCCCGAATTCGGTGCGGCGAGCCAGCTGGAGAAGATCGACATGCTGGATTTCGCCGACTTCGTGGCAATCAACAAGTTCGATCGCAAGGGAGCGGCAGATGCGCTGCGGGACGTGCGCAAGCAGTACCAGCGCAACCACGAACTGTTCGCGCAGAGCCCTGACGAAATGCCGGTATTCGGCACGATCGCCGCGCGCTTCAATGACGACGGCGTGACCGCGCTCTACCAGGCACTTGCCGGACGGCTTGCGCGGGAAGGATTGAAGCTGGCACCGGGGAAGCTGCCGCTAACCGCCGTGAAGCACTCGACTGCGCAGAACTTCATTGTGCCGTCGTCGCGGGTACGCTATCTCGCCGAGATCGCCGAGACCGTGCGTGGCTACCACGCCTGGGCGAAGACGCAGGCGAAGATCGCGCGCGAACGGCAGCAGCTCATGGCGGCGAGGGCAATGCTCGACCCAGCCCGGGATCGCTCGGAACCTTCCGCCTCCGGCGCGCACGCAGCTGCGAACGAAGCGGGGCAGCCGCAAGAGGCTGCGACCCGTGGCGCCGCACGCGTCCTGGAAGCGCTAGCCGCCGAGCGCGAGAAACAACTCGATCCGCGGGCGCGCAAGCTGCTCGACATGTGGCCGAAGACCAAGGCCGCCTATACCGGCGACGAATATGTGGTAAAGATCCGCGGCAAGGAAATTCGCTCGGCGCTGACCACGCTATCGTTGTCAGGCACGCACGTTCCGAAGGTTGCCCTGCCGAAGTTCCAAGACGACGGCGAAATCCTGCGCTGGCAGCTCGAGGAGAACGTCCCCGGCAGCTTTCCGTTCACCGCGGGCGTGTTCGCCTTCAAGCGCGAGAACGAGGACCCCACGCGCATGTTTGCTGGCGAGGGGGATGCGTTCCGCACCAACAAGCGCTTCCACATGCTCGCCGACGGCATGCCGGCCAAGCGGCTGTCCACGGCGTTCGACTCGGTCACGCTTTACGGCAACGACCCGGATCTACGCCCCGACATCTACGGCAAGGTCGGCAACTCCGGGGTTTCGATTGCCACGCTTGACGACATGAAGGTGCTCTACTCGGGTTTCGACCTCTGTGCGCCGAATAACTCGGTATCGATGACGATCAACGGCCCGGCGCCCACGATCCTGGCAATGTTCATGAACACCGCGATCGATCAGCAGCTCGAGAAGTTCCAGAAGGACAACGGCCGCGACCCCACCGATGACGAAGCTCAGAAGATCATCGCCTGGGCCCTTTCGACCGTACGCGGAACCGTGCAGGCGGACATCCTCAAGGAGGATCAGGGTCAGAACACGTGTATTTTCTCCACCGAGTTCAGTCTGAAGGTGATGGGCGACATCCAGCAATATTTCGTCCAGCACCAAGTCAAGAACTTCTACTCGGTATCGATATCGGGCTATCACATCGCGGAGGCCGGCGCGAACCCGATCAGCCAGCTGGCATTCACGCTCTCCAACGGCTTTACCTTCGTCGAGGCGTATCTCGCACGCGGCATGCACATCGACGACTTCGCCCCCAATCTGTCGTTTTTCTTCAGCTACGGCATGGATCCCGAGTATGCGGTGATCGGCCGCGTCGCACGGCGGATTTGGGCCGTGGCGATGCGCGAACGCTACGGCGCCAACGAGCGTAGCCAGAAGCTTAAATTCCACTCCCAGACAAGCGGGCGCAGCCTGCACGCGCAGGAGATCGCGTTCAACGACATCCGCACTACGCTGCAAGCGCTCATTTCCACCTACGACAACACCAATAGCCTGCACACCAACGCCTACGACGAGGCGATCACCACGCCAACCGAGGAGTCGGTACGACGCGCCATGGCGATCCAGCTCATCATCAACCGCGAATGGGGCCTGGGAAAGAACGAGAACCCGAACCAGGGGAGCTTCATCACCGAGGAATTGACCGAACTGGTCGAGGAAGCAGTGCTCAAGGAGTTCGAGGCGATCTCCGAACGCGGCGGCGTACTGGGCGCGATGGAAACCGGCTACCAGCGCGGCAAGATCCAGGAAGAATCGCTGTACTACGAACACAAGAAGCACGACGGCACCTACCCGATCGTCGGCGTAAACACCTTCCGCAATCCGCACGGCAACGAGACCCCGAAGAAGCTGGAGCTTGCCCGCTCAACCGAGGAAGAGAAGCAGTCGCAGCTGAAGAGGTTACAGGAGTTTCACTCGCGCAATGCGGGGGCGTCAGCGAAAGCGCTCGACAAGCTCAAACGCAGCGTGATCGAGAACGGCAACGTGTTCGCCGAACTCATGAACACCGTGCGCGTGTGTTCCCTTGGGCAGATCACGAAGGCGTTATTTGAAGTCGGCGGGGAGTACCGGCGCAGCATGTAGCAGGATCGGTATGCCCCGGCCTTTGGTATTTCTCCGCCGGGGCAACTGAGAGTGAACCGGAATCCAGGAGAGGGCCGTTTCTGCGTGCCTCCGCCCCGCGTTTGAGAGTCAGTCGAAGCGGACGATCTCAACCCAGTTCGCGCCCTTCCCGATCGGGTACTTGTTCAGGAACTTGAGCGCGCCGCTGCTCTGATCGATGGCGTAGACCGAGATCGTTTCCGATTTCTCTCCGGAGGCTACCAGGTATCGGCCCTTCGGGTCGATGGCAAATCCGCGCGGCTGACGCTCGGTGGGCGTGCTCGACAGGTAAGTCAGCTTGCCGCTTGTTCCATCGACGCTGAACGCCGCCAGTGCACTGCTGGTCCGCTCCGAGATGTACAAGAACCTTCCGTCCGGTGTCATGTGAATGTCCGCGGCCCAGATGTCGTTGTCGGTGTTGCGCGGCGGTGGTGCATTGGGACCGCCGATTGCCCCGCGCGGCGCGCCGGGCCCAAGCTTGCTGTCCGGCGGCAGTCCCGTCGCTGAACTCACCTCGGTTAGCAATCCGGTCTTGCTGTCCAGCGCGAAGGTCGTGACCGTCCCCACCAGTTCACTTAGCAGATACAGGTATCTGTCATCCGGCGAGATGATGAAATGGCGCGGGCCCGTCATCGCCTTCATCAAATAAACCGCGGGCGTGTTCGAGGCGAGCTTGCCGGACTTGGCATCGAAGGTAAACTGAAAGATCTCGTCGCTGCCCAGTGTGGCCACGTAGACGAATTTATTTTCCGCGTCGACGCGGATCGAATGGGCGTTGCGACCGACGGGGATCACCTGCAGGGGCTCGGCGGCAACTCGTCCGTCCTCGCCGACCGCGTTGACACTGATAAGATGCCCACCGTAGCAGGCGCCAAACAGGAAACGGCCGGTCTTGTCGAGCGAAATGTAGGGAAAGCTCTCTGCCAGAGGCGATGTCGAAAAGGGTGTCAGCGCACCGGTGCCGGAGTTGATCAAATAGACGTGCACCGTATACGGCTTGGAACGGGACGCCGCGTAGAGAAAGCGGTGGTCGGGACTCACCGCCATCGGCATAACCAGGTTTGCCGCCTTGACCCGCGCTCCCGCCTGCAGCTCGCCCGAGTCGAGCATACGATAGGCGCTGATGTCACCGTCATCGGCGTTCGAAACGTAGACGAACGCTGCGGCCAGCGCCGGCGCAGTGCCAATAATCGCAGCCGCTGCGGCCACGCCAAACGCGCTCGCCAATGTTGCCAATGTGTTCATGATCTCCTCCTTGCCTTGCTTAGACATTCATTTCTAACAGCGCATAACTTAGCGACTTGCCATGCGCATCCTGAGCGAGCGAAGTCGTAACGCCACCACCCAATGATCGTTCGCAGACGAATTGCAGCGCCCACAGACCGGGCAGCTCGTAGCGCAGGATCTTGCCCAGAACAATGCCCTGCAGGTGCCTGGCGACGGCATCGACGGTCACCCGCTCCACCAGCAGCGGAAAATCCTCGGGGCGGTAAGCGATCACCGACAGTATCGAGGTATTACCCTTGTCGCCAGCGCGGCAGTGCGCCAAATCATGCAGCTTGGGCATCGCGCGACCACTCTCTAAGGGTAACTTGCGTGGGGACCCGCTCTCGCTCGAGCAAGGTCGAGACAATGCCGATTTGCTCCTGCACGTATTTGCGCGCGCCGCCGCCACCCGCCGGCCCGTTGGTGTAAAGCGCTTCCACTTCCTCGCCGACAACCATGGCGCGCTCCGGCGTCAATGCTCGGCCGGCGACGCGCAGACGAACTTCGTAGGGTTTTTCCCCGCGGTCGAACGATCTCCCATGCAGCGAGGTACTGCCGATCAGGTCGATGCGCATCTCCGGGAATTCTTTGCCCAGGCGCTGGCGGATGATTTCACCCGCGAGTCGGGCACGACCCAATGCGTTGGCGCCGCCGTAACTGATCTCGCCCTCGCCGACGTATCCTGCTTGGTAGCCGACGCTAACCTTGAGCTTTAGCGGGCGTTCCTTGCCCGTTGCGCCACGCACGTCGACGCGGTTTTGCGCCGTTTCGCGCAAGACCACCGTGGAAAAGTCAGCAACGACATCCGGTGTTGCATAGCCAAATGGATCGGTCACCTCGTAGAGCAGCTGCTCCTTGGCAGTGGCCAGCGTGATGCAACCCCCAGTGCCCTGCACCTTGCCCAGCGTTGCATGGCCCCCGGAGTCGACGTCGGCGAAAGGAAAGCCCAGATGGGCCATGTCGAGCACCTCCTTGCGGCCCGGTTCGGCGTAGTAACCGCCGCAAAGCTGTCCAGCGCATTCGAGCAGGTGGCCGACCGACGTGCCCCGCGCCAGCCGATCGAAGTCGTCGATCGCCCAATCGTATTCGTGCGCCATCGGCGCGACAAACAATGAGGGGTCGGCGACGCGTCCGGTGATAATGACTTCGGCGCCGGATCGTAGCGCGGGCAGGAGGGCCTCCACCCCCAGGTACGCGTTCGCCGAAACGAGCTCCCCGTAGGCCGCGATCGGCGTTCCGCTTTCCAGCGTGAGATCTTCGGGCTCGATCCTACCGAGCACGTCATCGCCCGTGACGACCGCGACGCGAATCGGCGTCTGCTGCTTCCGCGCAATGGCGATAATCGCCTCGGCGGCGGCGATGGGATTGGCTGCCCCCAGGTTGCTGATAAGGCGCACGTCGTGCCGTTTCAAGAGCGGCAGCAGCAACTCCATTCGCCGCTCGAGCAGCGGGTCATAGCCCCGCGTCGGATCCTTGCGCTTGCGCAACTGCGCCAGCGCCACCGTGCGCTCGCCGAGGCACTCCAGCACGAGATAGTCGACGCCGCCGCCCTCCGCCAGCACTGCGGCCGGTTCCAGGCGGTCACCGGAGAACCCGGCGCCAGCGCCGACGCGCAGCCCTTCGCGCATGAATCGACCGTTCCCTCAATCGCCCGGCAGGCTGTGCACTTCGGGGAAGAAGAGATCCCTCCACGAGGCCGGCCTGGTCTTGATCGTGCCGATTTTGTACATGAAGTCCGCGGTTTTCCCGACCTTCTGCGGCGTGAGCGTGTAAGCGTAATCGGCCGCGCTGATCATGGCATAGATGTCTTCCGCCGTGTCCTTGGTGTCCTTCGCCTGCGCGAGATATACCTTGGCGGCGGCGTGCTTGTCCCTGTTGATCGTGTCGATCGCCTCCTTCAGCGCATCGAAGAAGGCCCTGTAACTCTTCGGATTGGCCTCGCGATACTTGGTCGATGCAGCGATCACGAGGGCGGTCGCCGGACCGTCGAGGATCTCGTAGTTGGTCGTCAGCGTCCTGATGCCCGCCACCTTCATCTCCTGCTCGTGAAATGGAGAGGTCGCAAAATGGGCATCGACGCCACCCGCGTTGTTGATAAGCGCGAGTAGGGCGTCCGGATGCGACAAGCCGATGGTCCACGGGTCAAAGTGAGCATAATTCTGATCGCCGTATTCCCTTGCCGCCGCCATCTGCAACATGATTGCCTGGGTCGAGATTTTCACTGAGGGCACGGCGATCTTGTCGCGCTCGCTGAAGTCCCGGATCGACCTGACGTTCGGATTGCGTACGTTGAGATAGAGCGGGTAGGTCGTCATCGCCGACATGCCCTTGACCTGAACATTGTCCTTGGTCTTGTCCCACAAGGTGATCAACGAAGGAGCGCCAACGGCGATGAACTGCAGCGCGCCGCTGATGACCCCATCGTTCATCACGCTCGGCCCCGCAACCTTGACCCAACTGACCTTGATTTCGCCTAGCCCTTCGGCCTTGGCGTGTTTTTCCACCAGCTTATCGCGCTCCATCAGCATCAGCGGCAGAAAGCTCACGCCATATTGCTGCGCGACATTGATTTCTCCCAGTTCCGCACTTGCCGGCATGGCGACCGCGGTAAGCGACAGAAGCAGCAGGCAACGCTTGGCGATGGACATCATCCCTCCCGAGAATCACTGCCGATTCGTGAAGCGGCGTCGAGGTCCATTCTTGCACAGTTTGGCAGGCCACGAGGCCGGACCCGCGGGGTTGGGGCCGACGCCGGTGGCGGGGGACGGTGCGCACGGGTCGGCCGACCCTGGCAACGAGGGAGAGGTCCCGCCTTGTTCACTGTGTGCGAGCCGCTACCGGCCGGCGCGGTTCTACCCGGCTAAGCCTCGGGTGGTACCTGTAACGCGAGCAGAAAGCGGGCCACCATGTTGTAGCCGGCGACGACGGCGGCAAGCTCCACCAACTCGGTCGGTTTCAGGCGCAGCGCCAGCGCGTCGCTTAACGCGTCCGGAATGCTGACCTCCCGCGTGCTCGCCAGCGCGTAGCGAATCACATTTTGCTCGAGCGGGTCGAAAAGCGGGCTGGCCGCCGCCGCGTCGGGGTCGCGAAGCGCCGTAACCTGCGCCACGCTGCCGCCGGCGCGCTCGAATTCCGGTGTGTGATGCTGAAACTCGTAGTCAGCTCCGGTCGCGCGCGCGACCACGCAGATCGCCAGCTCGCGCAACTTCGGAGACAATGACAGTTCCTGGCGCAACGTTTTGAGGAAAACATTCCAACTTCGCGCCAGTGGCTCCGACCACAAAAGCATGCGATCGAGATTGAGCAGTTGACCGCCGCGCCGCTGCTCGATCGCGGCGACGAGCGCAGGATCGCGCCGGAGTTGCTCGGGGGTCCAGAAGGGTATGCGCAAAGCTATGCCTCCATAGCAATAATGTTTTCGGTCCGCGCTTGTTCGTTATGCGGCTCGACCCCGAACCGGATACCATGGCGATACCACGCGGAGTCGACCCCTTGGGGCAAAGTCTAGCACTACCGCGCGCGCCAACGCTCCACGGCTCGCAGCCGTGCTCAATTCAGCCGCAGGGGTGATACGATTCCGGCAGCATTGAAAAGCTGGGCTGCGGTCGACAGGCGCAGGAGGATGGTCATGCGACGACTGGTTACCACATCCAACCGCGACTATTACGGTGGCGCCCTGATGATCGCGATCGGCCTCGGCGCGATCATTCAGGGACGGCAATACCCGATCGGTACGCTGAGTCGCATGGGTCCGGGATTTTTCCCCGTTGCGCTGGGCGCGATCCTGGCGTTCACCGGACTGGCCATCCTGGTCTCGGCGCGATTTGCGACCCGCCAGGCCGAGGAAGCAGCGCTGCCGGCGGAATGGCGCGGCTGGTTCTGCATCGCGCTCAGCATTATCGCCTTCGTCGTGCTCGGCAAATACGGCGGCTTGGTTCCCGCCACCTTCGCGGTGGTCTTCATTGCCGCGCTCGCCGATCGCGAGAACACACTGCTCGCGGCGACGGTGCTCGCACTGGCCACGGTCGCGATCTGCATCGTCGTCTTCTGGTGGGCGCTGCAGATGAACTTCGCCCTATTCGGCTGGGGTTGAGGTGATCGGGCAATCCCTCGCCGATCTGTGGTACGGCTTCAGCGTCGCGCTGCAGCCGCACAACCTTATGTGGTCTTTCTTCGGTGTGCTCATCGGCAACCTGATCGGCGTCCTGCCCGGCATGGGCGCGCTGTCGGCGATCGCCATGCTGCTGCCGCTCACGTACACGATGCATGCAGTGCCCGCCATCCTGATGCTGGCCGGGATCTTCTATGGTTCCCAATACGGGGGCGCAATAGGGGCGATTCTGCTCAACATGCCGTCCCATCCGCCGCATGCCGTCACCTGCCTCGACGGCTACCCGATGACCAAGAAGGGCAAGGGCGGAACCGCGCTTGGGATCACGATGATCGCCTCCTTCTTCGCCGCCTCGTTCGGCATCACCGTGATGGTTTTTGCCTCGCCCCTTCTGGTTGAGGTGGCATTCAAGTTCGGACCGACCGAGATCTTCTCCATCATGCTGCTCGGGCTGCTCGCCGGTGCCACGATGGCCCGCGGATCGCCACTCAAGGGGGTGGCCATGACGGTGGTCGGTCTGCTGATCGGCGTTGTCGGCACGGATGTCAACAGCGGCGCGCTGCGCTTCACCTTCGGACTGACTGAGCTGTCGGACAAGATTGAATTGGTCGCCCTGGCACTGGGCCTGTTCGGCGTTGCGGATTTTCTGCGCAGCGTGAATCGGGTTCACTTTGTCGGCAACGAGGCGAAAGTGCGCTTACGCGACATGCGCCCGAGCAAGGCAGAGCTCAAGCAGGCGTTCTGGCCGATGGTGCGCGGCACCCTGGTCGGGACCTTGTTCGGCGCCATGCCGGGAACTGGCCCCACCATCACTACCTTCATCGCCTACGCCCTGGAGAGAAGAATCTCCAAGACGCCGGAACGATTTGGTCAAGGGGCACTGGAAGGCGTAGCCAGCCCCGAGGCAGCATCGCACTCCAAGACCCAGGTCGACTTCATTCCGACCATGAGCATAGGCATTCCAGGCGATGCGGTCATGGCGCTGATATTGGGCGCGCTGCTGATCCAGGGCATCCAGCCGGGTCCGCAGCTGATCAGCGAGCATGCCGATCTGTTCTGGGGCCTGATCGCGAGCTTCTGGGTCGGCAATATCCTGCTCGTCGTTCTCAACGTGCCGCTGATCGGCGTGTGGGTCAAGGTGCTGCAGGTACCCTATCGCTACATGTTTCCCTGTGCGCTGTTTTTCATCGCCATCGGTGTGTACAGCACCAACAACAGCCTGTTCGAGGTCAACGAGGTGCTCGTCTTCGGCATCACCGGCGCGATATTCCTCGCGCTCGACTTTCCCGTCGCGCCGATTCTACTTGGCTACGTGCTCGGTCCGTTGGTTGAAGAGAACTTTCGTCGCGCGCTGTTGCTGTCGCGCGGCGACCTGACGGTGTTCTTCCAGAAACCGATCAGCCTCGGCTTCATGAGCGTGTGCATCGCGCTCATTTTGCTGCAGGTTTTCTTTGCCCTGCGGGCGAAGCTGCGCAAGCGGAAACGCGGCGCTCCCGATCTCGTTCTGCCGATGGCTGCAGGCACGCCGGTGGACAACGAATGACCATCCGTACTCTCGACCTTGACCGATACCTCGAACGGATTCAGTACGGTGGTGCGACGCAGCCGACCTTCGATACGCTGACCGGGCTTCTTCGCGCGCACTTAGCCGCGATCCCGTTCGAGAATCTCGACGTGCTGCTCGGGCGGCAGATACGGCTCGACCTTGACGGTGTTCAGGACAAACTCGTCCGCGTCCATCGCGGCGGTTACTGCTTCGAACATGCGACGCTTTTTGCCGCCGTGCTTGAGCATCTCGGATTCCATCCCGTCCGGCATACCGCGCGCGTGGTCCTGTTTTCGCCGCGCACGGAGTCGCCGCGGACGCATATGTTCCTCACGGTGCCGCTAAACGAGGGGCTGTTTGTCGTTGACCCCGGCTTCGGTCCGTTCGCGCAAGGCGTCCCGGTCCGGCTTGGCGGCGACTTCGGAGCTCACCCGGGCACGGCGCATCGGATGGTTCGCGACGACAGCCATTGGGTGCTGCAGCGCCGGAGCGAAGACAAGACGGTCGATTGCTGGGTAACGACGCTCGAGCAGGACAACCTGGTCGATTTCGAGGTCGGCAATCATTTCACGTCGACTCATCGCGACTCGCCTTTCGTCAACCGCATCATGATGTGCGCCCGTACAAGCAGTGGCCGCGTCACGCTAATGAATCGCGACCTGACCATCTGGCGCGGCGACGAACCTTCTCTGACACAACTCGCCGACCGCGCCGCGCTGCGGCGGCTTCTGTTGGAGCATTTCGGCTTCGACTTACCGGAAGTCGAGCATCTTCGTGTTCCGTCGATTCCCGAATGGACATGAGCGTGACCAGCGGGGCGCGCAGGCATGCCCGGAGTACGTGGCGGACCCGTGTATGGCGGCACCCTATTGTGCCGGGCCTCCCTCCGGCTCGTAACGCAGCGGGATCGCTTGCGAATAATCATCCGGCTGAAAATAAGCGCCCAGATCGAGATCGAGCGACGGCGGGCGGAAGGGACTGAGCCCCTTGTTGGGCGAGTTGGTCAGCTCCCCGAAATAAGGCTTGCCGTCGATCTCGTACAAGTCGACGCGCACGAAATCGACGCCCGCAGACAGCAACGCAGCGGCTTCGAGCATCGTTGCCAGTGAAGCCGGGTGCGCGATCGGCCCGCCCTGCGCAGCGGCGACGGTTCCGTCAACGGTATTCCAGCGCTCGTCGTAGAGAACCTGGGTATGACGGGTGAATCGATCGTGATCGACCTGGATGAGGCGCACCTTGCCGCCGAACACGAACAGCTTGTAGTCCGGAGGCGCCATGCGCCGGGCATCGAGCAGCAATTGCTCGGCGTAGATCGCGCGCCGGATATTCTTGTAGGCCCATTCCCGGCCAACCAGCGTGAAATCCGATCGAAGCCAGTTCCTGCCGAGCCGTACAAGGTCGCGCTGCCGCAGCGTCGACTTGTCCTGCACCAAGCAGTTCAAGCCGCTGCCATGGTTGGCCTTGAGCACGAATTCGTTTGGCAGCGCTTCGTAGGGGAGATCTTCGGCTCGACCCGACCACCAGTACAGCGTGGGCAGGAACAGCATCGGCGCCGTTCGCCGCACATAGTCACGCACCCGCAGCTTGTCCGAGAAAAGCGTCAGGTACGAACGGCGGTCGTGCAGGATCTTGAACAGTATTTTTTCGTTGAAGCCGCGAGGCTGATCGAGGTCCGGCCAGCGACCGAACTGGGCGCGGTACAGGCGTGCGAGATAATCGCGATCGCTGACAAATTGCATGGCGAGCCTTCGCCGCAGGTTTTCCCTGGCGTCGCGCCATATTTTCGACAGTGATCGAGAGCGCAGCATGGGGCGGAGGAACGGTGTCCGGGTGGAGAATTATCGCGCCTGGTACAGCTTATGTCCGACGCGTGCGCGAATGACATGCGGGGTCGTGCGGGGTGTTGCCGGTGGCGTTGCGCCATGCCGGAGCTAAATTGCTGCCACCGGCTGTTCCGAGGCATAGTACGCTTTGGGCACGGCTAAAGCCCGCGACTTCCACCCCAAAAGGCTCTGAACCCAGGTGGGTGGCGCGCAAGCGTTGCTGGAGGACCGATGAACAGGGGTTTGTTGCTGCTTGCCGCGGTGGCGCTTCTGGGTGGCGGCGGGTGCGCCACCCTTAAGGGCGGGGCGACGGGGGACTACGAACAGGGAGCCGCATCGGCGTCGCAATTTGCCAAGGACGGCGAAGTCTGCGCCAAGCTGGCCCAGGCCGATCAGAAGGAATTCGGCATGGGCGGAGAAATCGACTTCACCCATGCGACCTACAACCGAATGTTCGACGCCTGCATGCGGGCGAGCGGCTATCGGCGCAAGCAGGAGCCGTGATTACCGATCGGTACCGGAGACGGCACGACAAGGGGTGCACGGCCTCGGCCACGCCTAGCGATGCCCTCCGATAATCCCAAGGTCCACCCCGAAACGCTCGCCGCGCAGGGCATGGGCCGTGTCGCAGATCCCTATCGCGACATCGTTCCGCCGCTCTACCTGTCGACGACCTACGAGCGCGGAGCGGACGGCGCGTTTCCGGGCGGGCGCCTCTATTCGCGCGCCGACAACCCAAGCTATGACCAGGCCGAGGCGCTGATCGCCTCGCTCGAAGGCGCGGCAGGAGCGCTGTTGTTCGCGTCGGGCCAGGCGGCTGCTGCGGCGGTGTTTCAAGCACTCGCTCCAGGCGCTGCCGTGCTTGCACCGCGCAGCATGTACTGGGCACTGCGCAAATGGTTGCTCGAATTTGCGGCCCCGTGGGGGCTGGGAATCGAGTTCTATGACAACGCCTCGCTCGACGATCTCGCCGCCAAGGCGCAAATGCGGCGCCCGCGCTTGATTTGGATTGAGACCCCAGCGAACCCGACTTGGGAGATCACCGACATCGCCGCCGCGAGCGACATCGCGCGCCAGGTGGGCGCGATCATTGCGGTTGACTCGACCGTGGCAACGCCGCTGCTGACGCGCCCGCTCGAATTGGGCGCACACATCGTCATGCATTCGGCGACCAAGTATCTGAACGGCCACTCCGACGTGATCGCGGGAGCGCTGGCAACCGCTCACGACAACGCACTATGGCAACGCATTCGTTATGTACGCGGCAGCGGCGGTGCAGTGCTGGGGCCGATGGAGGCTTGGTTGCTGCTGCGTGGTATGCGAACGCTGCACCTGCGCCTGGCGGCAGCCTGCGGGAGCGCGCAGGCGATTGCACTGCGGCTGCACAAACATCCGAAGGTCTCGCAGGTGCTCTACCCCGGACTGGTGTCGCATCCCGGGCACGAAGTCGCCGCCAAGCAGATGCGCGGCGGCTTTGGGGCAATGATGTCGCTGCGTCTCAAGGGTGGCGAGGAGGCGGCGCGGGCGTTTTGCGCCGGGCTCCACGTCTTCAAGCGGGCGACCTCGCTCGGATCGGTCGAGAGCCTCGCAGAACATCGTGCTAGCGTCGAAGGACCGGGAACACTCTGCCCTGCCGATCTGGTTCGCCTGTCGATTGGCGTGGAACACATCGATGATCTGATCGGCGACATCGAGCAGGCACTGGCGTAATCCCACTGACCGCGTTGTGATCCTCAGGAACGAGCGGCCATGCCGAACATGATCCAGCTCGCTGTCGAGCTCGCCGCGCCGGTCGCGGAGATTTTCGACACGTACCTCGACCCGTGCGCCGCTAACGCCGCCGTAACAAGAAAATGACGCTGAGCTTTGTCGACACCTCGATGCTCCGCGTCGGCTACGAGGTCTCCGGGCCGGCCGATGGTCTTCCGGTGATTCTCCTTCACGGGTGGCCCGACGATGTGCGGACCTGGGACGTCGTGCTACCGTCTTTGCACGAGGCGGGCTGCCGTACCTACGCCCCGTGGCTGCGCGGATACGGTCCCACGAGGTTTTTGCGCGATGACACGCAACGCAGCGGACAGCTCGTTGCGCTCGGACAGGATGTGGTGGAGTTCGCCGCCGCGCTTGATCTAGGGCGCCACGCTCTCGTTGGCCACGACTGGGGCTCGCGCGCGGCATACATTGCATCCACGCTCAACAAATCGCAGGTGTGTGCGTGTGTGGCGCTGTCGACCGGCTATGGCACCAATTCGCCCAGCCAGACGCTAAGCTACCGGCAGACCCAGAACTACTGGTATCACTGGCTGATGGCGACGCCGCGTGGAGAAAGGGCCGTGCGCGAAGATCGGCACGCGCTCACCCGGCACATCTGGAACGAGTGGTTTGTGGCCTATAAGCCCGATGCGGACGAGTTTGAACGCACGGCGAACTCCTTCGACAACCCCGATTGGGCGGCCATCGTGCTGCACTCTTACCGCGTGCGCTGGGGCCACGCCGCGCCCGACCCCCGATACGGTGAGCTCGAGGCGCAGTTTGATCCGGCGCCGATCCAGAGCGTGCCCACGTTGACGCTGCACGGCGAGCTCGATCCGGTCAATGCTCCGCAAATGAGCGAAGGCAAGGAAGCCTATTTCAGCGGCCCCTACGAGCGGCGGCTGATCGCAGGGGCCGGTCACTTTCCGCAGCGCGAGCGCGCGGCGGAAACTGCGCAGCGCGTGGTCACTTGGCTGCGTCGCTTCGGCGCTTAGCGTGACGCATGACGCTGCGACGAACAGAGGCCCGGGACGCATCCTCTGCGCATGAGCGCCGAAACGACTGCGTCGTGCAGCTGGGGCGCCCGGGCGCGACCTCGCCTGGCAACGGGTCCGACATCCCCTTCGCCCGCACGGCGCTGTAGAATCGGCCGGAGCGCACGCTGACCCCTGGTTCCGAGAGAAGACCGTGTCTGACGAAGCGACCCCGCCCGCGGAAGCGCAGCCGACGCTGCAGCGCCGTCTGGCGACCATTCTCTCTGCCGACGTTGCCGGCTACAGTCGCTTGATGGGCGAGCACGAGGAAGCCACGGTCCAGGCCCTGCGTGGCCATCGTGCAGTTTTCGACGCCCTGCTCAAGCAACATCACGGGCGGATCTTCAATACCGCCGGGGACGCGATCCTCGCCGAGTTTCCCAGCGCGGTCGAGGCGGTCCGCTGCGCCACCGAAATCCAGTCCGCGCTGCAGACCCGCAACGAGCACCTGCCGCCAGAGCAGAAGATGCTCTTTCGCATGGGCATCAACGTCGGCGACGTGGTCGTGCAGGACGGCGATCTACTCGGCGATGGCGTCAACGTCGCGGCGCGCATCCAGACAATCGCCGAGCCCGGCGGAATCTGCATTGCCGGCAGCGTGTACGACCAGATCCAGAACAAGCTGTCGCTGCAGTTCAAGCCGCTGGGCGAGCAGCAATTCAAGAACATCGGCCAGAGGGTCCGCACCTTTTCGATCACGCATGGCGAGCGCGGGGCGTTGCCGACTGGCCGCGCGAGCGTGAAATCGGCGGCTGCGCTCGGAATCGGGGTGATCGCTGCAGCCGCGCTGGCTGCGGGAGGATATTTTATCTACCGGGACTACGAGGCGAAGCGCGCCGAGCAGAACGCGTTGACGACCCAACTCGCGGCGGAAAGGAAGGCGGCGGAGGATGCGCGCCATGCCGCGGAAGAACAAAGCCGGCGCGCCGTGGAGGCCGAGGGCCGGGCTGAGCGCGAGCAACTCGTCGCCGAGAACGCGAAGCGCGAAGCGGCATTGCAGGCGCAGGTGCAAACGGCCGACGAGGCGCGGCGTCGCGCCGAGGCGGATCGTAAACGGCTCGACGAGGAGCGGCAACGGGCGGAAGAGGAAAAGCGCGCGGTCGCGGCGCAGGCCGAGGAAGAAAAGCGCGCGGCGGCGCAGGCGGAGGCCCGGGCGGCCGACGAGGCGAAGAAGAAACGCGCGGCGCCCGCGCTTGCGCTGGCGGCGGGGAACAACGCTGCCGACGCCGCTTCGGGCCAGCCCGCTGCCGCTGGCAGCGACGGCAATTACGACGGCTTGCTGTGCAACTTCCCCAACGACCCCGACAAACGGACCTGCTGGCGCGTCGCCCTCAAGGTCCAGGATGGTGCCGGGACCGCCAGTTGGGTCGCACGCCTGGTCGGGAAGACCGTTTCCATGCATGCCACACTCGACCACGCGGGCGCCGCCAAGCTGACCATTGATGGCTGGAACGCCAAATTGGGTACCCCGATGACCGCCACCTTGACCGGGCACCTGGTCGGCAATCATCTCGACGCCGAGGGCCGCTGGGCCAACGGCGTGCGCATCGACGGGCATTGGACCCGCGCGCCCTGACGATGCGCGGGTCGCTCCGGGCTGCAGAGTGCTTGGCGCGCTCGTCGGCGCGCTGGGAATGGCAATCGCGGCTCAGGCAGCGGAACAGGGCCCTTGCCAACAGATCGCGGCAGCCTGCGAAAGCGCCGGGTTTGTTCGCGGCGGTGCGGCCGCGGGCAATGGCGTGGTGCGCGATTGCATCGAGCCCATCATGCGTGGCGCCGCCCCGCCCCGCCGCGCCAGCAAAGCCTTGCCCGAAATCAGCCCGCAGGTCGTGTCGGCGTGCAGGGGGGAGAATCCGGCCTTCGGACAGGGGCCGGCGCAGTCGCAAGCGGGCGTGCAGGGACCACCTGCGGCGCCGCCGTCGCCCGCCGCGGCGACGCAGAGGCCGTCGGTGGCCGCAGCGACCGGCAGGCGCCAGAACATCGTCTTCGTCCTCACCGATGATTTGGCCTGGAACCTGGTCGCGTACATGCCGCGCGTTCTGGCGATGCAGAAAGCCGGCATCACGTTCGCCAATTATTTCGTCACCGACTCGTTGTGCTGCCCTTCGCGCTCGTCGATCTTCACCGGCCGCTATCCGCACGACACGGGTGTCTTTCGCAACACCGGCGAGGATGGCGGCTATCTTGTGTTCCGCGATCGCGGCCACGAAAACGCGACCTTTGCGAAATGGCTCTCCGCGGTGGGTTATCGCACGGCAATGCTGGGCAAGTATCTCAACGGCTATCTGCCCGCCAGGCATCCGCCCGCACCCGGCTGGTCATCATGGGCGGTCGCGGGCAACGGTTATCCAGAGTTCAATTACAACCTCAACCAGGATGGCCGGATCGTCCATCACGGTAGCGCGCCCGACGATTACCTGACCGACGTGCTGTCCGGCTTGGCGGTGCGCTTCATCAAGCAGGCGGGCGACACGCCGTTTCTGATCGAGGTCGCTACATTTGCGCCGCACGCGCCGTATACGCCGGCGCCGCGCGACGCGGACGCGTTGCCGGGTCTGCGCGCACCGCGCACGCCGGCATTCAATGCCGCGCCCGATGCCGACGCTCCGAAATGGCTGCTTGGGCATCCTGAGTTGTCCGCGGCGGACATGGCGATGATTGACGGTGATTTCCGCAAGCGCGCGCAGTCGGTGCTCGCCGTCGACCGGATGATCGGCGAGTTGCAGTCGGCGGTCGCCGCCATCGGGCAGGAAAACAACACGTACTTCGTGTTCAGTTCCGACAACGGGTACCACATGGGAGAACATCGTCTGATGCCGGGCAAGATGACCGCCTTCGACGAAGATATCCGTGTTCCGCTCATTGTCACCGGGCCCGGTGTCCCGGCGGGAGTAGTCCTTGATGAGATCGTCGACAACATCGACCTGTGCCCGACTTTCGCCGAGCTTGGCGGGGCCGCCGTTGCAGCCAATGTCGACGGCCGCAGTCTCGTGCCGCTATTGCGCGGGCAACCGGGGGCGCAATGGCGAGGCGTCGCATTGGTTGAGCACCGGGGACCCCACCGCGATCCGACCGACCCGGATGCGCCGCCGGCGCGAAGTGGAAATCCAACGACTTACGAGGCGATCCGTGCGCTGACCTCGGTCTATGTCGAATACGACGACGGCGAGCGCGAGTATCACGATCTCGTTACCGATCCGCAGGAGTTGCGTAACACCTTCCCGTTACTTTCCGCCGCGCAGAAGGCGGCCCTGCATGCGACGCTCGAGGCAGTGAAGAACTGCCACGACGCGGCGAGCTGCCAGGCCGCGGAACGATCGGGTGGCGTTGCGACGCGGCGATGATCCGGTGTCGAAACGCCGGGACCGCCTTGGCTTCCCCACAGCGAGACCAGGGACCGTTGCGCGGGCCGTACGCAGACTCTGGCCGCGTGGTTCACAGCGAAGCCGGGTCTACCAGCGACAGCCCCCGTCGGCGGCAATTGCGCTCGCGATAAGGACCGGGGCCGCGAGCAGGCCCATGTTGGCATAGGCCGTGCGGCAATCGGGCTTGAGCGCCTTTTCCAGCGGCATCGCTTCCTTCTTGGCCTCCACCGACGGTGGCGACGGAATCGTGAAGACGCCGCGTGAACCCGCGCCTTCGCTCACAATTTCGCGCGCCGCCTTCTTGCGCGCGGCGTCGAGGTCGATGTGTGGCGCTTCAGTCGACGGGGTCCCGGTGTCGCGGCGCGATTTGAAGATATCCTCGTTGGCCCCGGGGCCGGGGAGTCGTTGCGGAGTCTGCCCCTGCAGCGGCGAAGCCGGTGGCTGCGCCGAGGGCGCCAGCGGCGGGACCGGACGCTCGGCACCGGGCGCGGGCGCCTGGACGGGGGGAGCGACTTCGCTCTCGATTTTTGCCGGCGCCAATGGCTCGATCGGCGCACCCGGCACCACCGGTGCGGGGCGCAGCGGCAGTTCGACCGGCGGCGCGACTTCCCGTTCGAGCGGCGCGGGAGAGAGCCGCTCGAGCGGCGTTGCCGGGGCGGCAGGCGCCTCGCGTGCGGGCACTTCCACGGCAGGAGCGAGTGCGCGCTCGTTCGGTGGTGCGATGCGCTCGAGCGGCGCGGCGGGCAGCCTCGCGTGCGGGCACTTCTACGGCAGGAGCGAGTTCGCGCTCGGTCGGCGGCGCGGTGCGCTCGAGCGGCGCGGCGGGCGCCGCCGGAGCCGCACGTGGCGCCAACTCCACCGGCGGCGCGAAGTCGGGCTCGCTTCTCGGCGCAACGGATTTCTCGATCGGTACCACGGGAAGCGCCGGAACCGCGGGAGGCGGCAGTTCCGCTGCCGGCGCGAACGCGCGCGGTCGAAGCGGCGGGGCGATGGGTTCGATGGTCGCTGGCGATACCACGGGCGGCGCCAGCACCTTGTCGACTTCCTCCGGCGCGCTCGGGTTCAAGCGCGGCAACGTGTCGCCAGACGGCGGTGGCGCGGGCGCCGACTCCGTCGTGCGACGCGGCGACTCCGGCGGAGGGTTCGGTCGCAGCGCCGGCAGCGCTGCGACAGCGTGAGGGCCTGGCGCATTGATCTCCATACCCGGGGCCAGACGGAATTCCGGCGCCGGGCTCCGGCGCGGGCGGCCGCAGCGTCACGTCCAGCGGACCCCACCATGCTTCGTCGCGTCGCGTGCCGCCAGTCGGATTCCCGAAAAGCACGATCAGCAGCAGGTGGAGCAGCATCGACAGCACCACGAACTGGAACAACGTTGGCGGATCGACCGCAACGGTTCGATACCCGGCGCGGGCTGCGTTGCGGAGGCGGGTCACGGGCGACGGAGCTGCTCAAGGGCCGGAAGTGAGTTCGTGTCCGCAAGCATACCGCGTCCGCGGCCGCGAGGCGGCGCCGATGCATCGGGTTAACATGACCGACACTTGGGCCTAAATCGCGCCGACAGCGATGCAACGCTTCGAAACGATCGTGCTCGGACTGGGAGCGACGGGCAGTGCGGCGCTCTGCCAGCTCGCGCGCAAGGGCAATGCCGCTCTCGGCATCGATCAGTTCGCTCCACCCGCACAGCCATGGCTCGACGCACGGTGAGACGCGCCTAACCCGTCTCGCGATCGGCGAAGGAGAGCAATACACGCCGCTGGCGCTGCGCTCGCACCAGCTCTGGCGTGAACTGGAGGAGGAGACGGGGAGCACGCTGCTCACGAGCAACGGCTGCCTGATCATCTCCAGCCGCGCCAAGACGTCAGTCACCCACGTCGAGAATTTCTTCGCGACCACGCTGGCGGCGGCGCAAAGGTACGGCATCGCCCACGAGCTCCTGAATGCAGAGCAGATCCGGGGCCGATTTCCCCAGTTCAAGGTCGCCGACGACGAGGTTGGCTACCTCGAGCGCGACGGCGGGTTCGTGCGCCCGGAAGCTTGCATTCGGGCGCAGCTGACGGTCGCGGAACGACTCGGCGCAACGATCCATCGGCAGGAAAAGGTCACCGGCTTCGCTGCCGCCGACGGCGGGGTGACCGTGACGACCGACCGCGGCCGCTATGGCGCCGACAAGCTCATCATCGCCGCCGGCCCCTGGCTGCCTCAACTCGTCGATGCGCGGCTCGCGCAGCACTTCAGGGTTTACCGGCAGGTCATGTTCTGGTTCGACCTCGACGCCCCGCTCGACGCCTTTGTTTCGCAACGCTCGCCGGTGTTCATCTGGGAATTGCAGGGACGCAAGCAGGGGATCTACGGCCTGCCGGCAATCGACGGCCGCGGCGGCGGCGTGAAGATCGCAACCGAGCAGTTTGCCTCTGCCATAACGGCCGATGCCGCCGTGCGGGCGGTGAGCGGCGAGGAAAAGCGGTCGATGTATGAAAACTATGTCGCGCCTTACCTCTCCGGCGTCAGTGCCCGCTGCGTCAAGGCACTGTCCTGCCTCTATACGGTCACCCCGGACTTTGGCTTCGTCATCGATGTTCACCCCGACAGCCGGCGGGTGATTCTCGCCTCGCCGTGCTCGGGCCACGGCTTCAAACACTCTCCGGCGGTCGGGGAGGCGCTGTCGGAGCTCGTCACCGCCGGCGCGAGTCGGCTCGACCTTGGCGCCTTCTCGCTGCGGCGGTTCCTGGCGCCCACCTGATAGCGCGTGCAGGCCGAATCACGGCCACAGTCGGCAAAAAACGGCAGATACGAAACCGCCGCCGTGGGCAACGGTCGTCGGCACGGGAGTTGCTGTGCCTAGCCCGCTGACGCGGCGACCGCCACCTCAGAATCAGGCAAAGGGACAAGGAAATGAAGATGTACGATACAGACACCCCCTCCCCGCGGCGCCAGCATGACCAAAACGTTCAGGCCTGGATGCGGGCCGCGGCGTACGCGGCTGGCACGGAGCCGGACGAGGCGCTCTTCGCGGCTGGCGGAGCCGGGCAACGATCGAGGTCCATCTGGCGCAGAGCGCGTCGCAGCGGAGGACCGGGACGACGCCGCGCTCGGCGCGGCGCTGGTCAGCATGGGTTTGATCGGCCGGCGCGAACGGCAGGACCTGTACCGCGCCCAAGCCGAAAACGACAGCCTCGTCGCGGCGCAGGCCCGCTAACCGGCGGCAACCTTCGTTCGGACGGGCAGGAGCACGCAGAGGCCGCAGCTTAGCGCGACCAGGATGGCGGAAATGAGGAACACCCGGCTGCCGAGGGCCTGATAGAGCAGTCCCCCGAGCAGCAGGCCGGCGATGCTTGCGATGGCTCCGACGCCGCTCGCGAACCCTTGCACCGCCCCTTGCGCGCTCCGGTCCGTCGTTCGCGACAGGATCGAGAGCAACGACGGCCACATGATGCCGTTGCCGATGGCCAGCAGTCCGGTCCCGAAGTAGATTGCCGCGGCAGAGCTGGCCGTGAAGAAAGGAAAGCTCGCGGCAAGCAGCACGCCGCCTGCTAAGCGCAAGGCTGCGCTCGGACCAGTGTCGCGACAGACGATTTAGCACCGGCCCTTGCACGAGTGCCATCATCAAGCCCATCGCCGCGAAGTACAAGCCGATGTCGGTAAGCGACCAGCGAATTCCGGTCACTGCGTACACCGGAAACGCGACGTAGAAGAGATTGAATGCGAGAAAGACGAGGAAATACACCGCGAGCAGCACTTTCATCGACGGCAGGGCCAGTATTTCGACCAGCGAGAGTTTGCGCGTGGCCGAGCATGCTGAAGCATTCCTTATGCGCCTGCCCGAGCAGCTTTCTTACGCTGACTTGCTCCGGATCGGCGTCCAGGACGCAGGGCGTCGAATCCGGCAATCCGAAAGCAATGAGCAGGCATGCCAGCGCCGAAATCAGCAGCGCCGCGACGACGGTAACGACCTCGCCCATGCCGGCCGCGCCGAGCAGCGCGGCGAGTGCGGGCCCGAAGACAAAGCCCAGGTTGGAGGCGACCGCCATTTTGCCGAAGTTGGCGCTGCGCTTGTCATCGTCGGTGACGTCCGCCAGATAAGCGTTGGCAATCGATACGTCGCCGCCGCTGAGTCCAGAAAGCGCGCGCGCGATGAACAGGGCGACGAGCGGAACGGTGAGGGTGAAGGTTCCGAGAAGTCCGGGATTCGATGGTTGCCAACGGCAGGCTGGGCAGCGTTATCGCGGCGAGAAAAATAGCCCACGAAACGACAGTCCCCAGTTCGCTCAGGAGCAGGATGCGGCGACGCCCGTATCGGTCGGACCAGCGGCCAAGAATGGGCGCGCCCAGGAGCTGGAAGAAGGAGTAGGTCGCGCCCATCAAGCCGTAGACGAGCGCATTGCCGCCGAAGCGCACGACCAGAAAGACCAGCGACGGCAACACGATGCTGAACCCGACCGTGGCGACAAAATTGACCGTCAGGATCGGGAAGATCGATACCTTGGGTGATGCGCGGATCAAAGTGTGAGCAACGTAACCGTTTGCGGCAGGTTTGTCGAAGCCATGCCGGGACTCGCAAGCGACATGGGCGCGTGGCGGAGGGCGGCGGAGCGGAGACTTGGCCGGGACGCCCGTGCCCCGGTGCTGCGCCGGCGTCGACGGCGAACTGGCGTAATATGGAATTGAGCTGGTATCGATTCCGTAACGCGATAGACCCGATGGCCGAATTGCTCGACTGGGCATTCCCTGCGGATTGGCAACCCACGGCAGGCGAGCTCCGCTTCGATCTCGAACCGGTGCTCGATGCGGTGGTCTTGCTGCGTTCGGAGATCCCCGAGGACGCGTTCACCGCATCGATTCTCGGTACCGAACGAACTGGCAGCGCAGTCGTCATCCGCGACGACGGCTTGATGCTCACGATCGGCTATCTGATCACCGAGGCGCAGACGATCTGGCTGACGACCAACGACGGAACCGTCGTGGCCGGCCACCCCCTGGCATACGACGCGGTCAGCGGATTCGGCTTGGTGCAGCCCCTCGGCCGCCTCGGTGCGCCGGCGCTTGCGCGCGGTGCCGCGGCGGCCGCCAAGGTAGGCGATGAGGCGATTGTCATCGCCCATGGCGGCCGGGCGCACGCGCTCAAGGCCCGGATCATCGCCAAGCGCGAGTTCGCCGGCTATTGGGAGTACGTGCTCGACGAGGCGCTGTTCACCTCGCCCCCGCATCCGGAGTGGGGCGGTGCGGCGCTCGTCGACGCCAATGGCAGGCTGCTCGGCATCGGGTCGCTGCTGGTGCAGGAGGCACTGGATGGGGAGTCGGTGCAGGGCAATATGTTCGTGCCGATCGATCTGCTCGCCCCCATTCTTGACGACATGCTCAAATTCGCCGCGCCGGCACGACCGCCACGGCCTTGGCTGGGCATGTATACGGCCGAAGTGGGACAACAACTGGTCGTCAGCGGTCTCGCCCGGGGCGGCCCCGCGGAGAGCGCCGGCGTGCGTCTTGGGGATGTCGTCATCGAGGTCGCCGGCGAGCGGGTCGGCGGCTTGGCTGACATGTTCCGCAAGGTCTGGGATCTTGGATCCGCCGGTGTCGACGTGCCGCTCACCGTGGCCCGCGACCGCGAACTGTCGCGGCTGCAGGTGCGTTCCGCAGACCGCAACGGTTTCCTCAAAAAGCCGCCGCTGCAGTGATCCTCGGCTGACGGTTCGTGTGCTCCTTGGAAGCGCCCAAGCAGCACCGGCCAGGATTTGCCGGGTGCCTTGCCTGATGCCTCGTTAAGCACATACAATCATGCATGTTTGTGTAGCCGGTGACTGGCGGAAACGATAGCTCGCCCATGGTGCGCAAGACCAAAGTCCAAGCCGCCGACACGCGAGAACGTCTGCTCGATGCCGCCGAGCGGGTATTTCGTACCGACGGTGTCGCGAAAAGCTCGCTTACCATGGTCGCCGCAGCGGCCGGGGTCACCCGGGGCGCGGTCTATTGGCACTTCAAGGACAAGGCGGACCTGTTTTCGGCGATGTGCGAGCGCACCCCGCTGCCCATGGACGCGATGCGCGATCCGAGCGGCGCCGAGCAGGAGGACGACCCGCTCGCCGCCGTTCGCGCCCGCGTCGTCGCCGCCCTGACCCGGTTGGCGGACGATCCGCGCACGCAAGCGGTGTTCGAGGTCGTCTTCCACAAAACCGAGCTCACCGGTGAATTCTCGCCCATCGTGGGACGGCAGGAGCGCGACCGCGGCGATCGCCAGGCCAGCATCGAAGCGGTCCTGGAGCATGCGGTGCGGATCGGCCAGTTGCCCGGCGACACCGATACCCGGCTCGCCGCGCGCCTCCTGCACGCGTTCGTGAGCGGCATCATGCGCGAGTGGGTGCTGGACAAGGGCGCGTACGACCTTGCAGAGCGCGCTCCGTGCCTGGCCGACACGGTGCTGGCCGGACTCGCGGCCAATCCGCCGCGACGCCGCCATCGCGTGCGCCCGCGCGTGCGGCCGCGCGCCAATATGGTCTAATGGGCCTAATCCCGCGTAGCGTGCCATGGCGAGCTAGCTCAGGCCGCGGGTACCATCCGCCGACCGTGCGCCTACTTCGTTTCGCCTTGACCGTTGTCGCGAGCCTGATCGCACTGGCGGTCCAGGCTCAGACGCCCCTGCGCGTCATCGCCTTCGACGGCGGCTGGAACCTGCCGGTCTGGGCGGCACAACGTCAGGGCTTCTTCGAGGCCAACGGCGTCACCGTCACACTCTCGTACACCCCGAATTCGGTCTACCTGGTCACGGCGCTGCTCGAGGCGAAGTTCGATATCGCGCTGACCCTGATGGACAACGTCGTCGCCTATCAGGAAGGGCAGGGCGAAGCACCGATCATCGACCACCCCGACCTGTTTGCTTTCCTGGGCAGCGACGGCGGGTTCGCCGCGTTCGTGGCCGCGCCCGCGGTCGAGAGCTTCGCCGATCTCAAGGGCAAGACCGTCTCCGTCGATGCCCTGAGCACGGGCTTTGCCTTTGTCGTCCGCGACCTTCTGGCGCGCAACGCCGTGGCCGAAACGGACGTCACGTATGTTCGAGCCGGCGGCACGCTGGCCCGCTACCGCGATCTGCTCGCCGGCAAGCACGCTGCGACCCTCCTGCGCACGCCGTTCGAGCTGCTGGCGCGCCAGCGTGGCTTCCGCGAGCTCGCCGACGCGCAGTCGCTTGGCGTCTACCAGGGCACCGTGGGCGCCGCCCGGCGCGCATGGGCCGCCAGCCACGAAAAGGAGCTCATCGGCTTCCTGCGTGCCTATCGTGCCGGCGTGGACTGGCTCTACGACCGCGCCCATCGCGACCTTGTCGAGGCCATGCTCGTGGCCAATATCCGCGATATGACGCCGGCGCTGGCCAAGCAATCGTATGATCTGCTGCTCGCCGACGAGGGCGGGATCCGGCGCGATGTGGCCCTCGACCCGGACGGCATTCGCACCGTGCTGCGGTTGCGCAGCAAATACGGCATGCCGCGAAAGGTGCTAACCGACCCCGCGCCGTACATCGACCTGTCCTACTACGACCGGGCGTTCGGCAAACGCTGAGCGGAGGAGTTCGCGCGATGGCAAGAAAGAAGGCCAAGGAGCCGACGATTATTCGCCCGGATGACGTCGCTGCGCACTACCGCTGGGACCGTCCGCTCGCGGCTCCGGGCCACTCCCAGGTCGACTTCGAGGAGCGCGTCAATTTCCGCCGCCTGCATGATTACCGCCTGGCGCGCACGCGCGCCGCGCTGGCCGAGTCGGGATTGGGGGCGCTGCTATGCTTCGACCAGCACAACATCCGCTATATCACGAGCACCGTGATCGGCGAGTGGGCGCGCGACAAGCTGACGCGCTACGCGCTGCTGACCGGCAACGGCGACCCGTACATCTGGGACTTCGGCTCCGCGGCAAAGCATCATCGGCTGCATGCACCCTGGTTGCGTCACGATCACTGTCGCGCCGGATTGCTCGGCTTGCGCGGAGCGGTCGGCGGCGACGGTGCGCTGTTCCGCGACGCCGCGCGTGAAATCAAGGCGCTGCTCGATGCCGAAGGCGTCGGTGAGATGCCGCTTGGGCTGGATGTCGTCGAGCCGCCGATGCTGTTCGAATTGCAGAAGCTCGGGATCACCGTCCGCGACGGCCAGCAGACGTTGCTCTACGCCCGCGAGGTCAAGAATATCGACGAGCTGACGCTGCTCAACATGGCCGCGGCCATGGTCGACGGCGTGTACCAGGACATCTCCGAGGCGCTCAAGCCAGGTGTTAAGGAGAGCGAAATCGTCGCCCTCGCGACCTCGCGTCTGTACGAAATGGGCAGCGACTGCGTCGAAGCGATCAATTCAATCTCCGGCGAGCGCTGCAACCCGCACCCGCACAACTTCACCGACCGCCTGATCCGCCCCGGCGACCAGGCGTTTTTCGACGTTATCCAGTCGTTCATGGGCTATCGCACCTGCTACTACCGCACCTTTAACGTCGGCTTGGCAACGCCGGCGCAGCATACCGCCTACCGCTATGCGCGCGAATGGATGGATCGCGCCATCAGCCTGCTGAAACCCGGAGTGACCAGCGACCGGATCGCGCGCGCCTTTCCGAAGGCGCAGGAGATCGGCTTTGGCAGCGAGATGGAAGCCTTCGGCCTGAATTTCTGCCATGGGCTGGGACTCGGGCTGCACGAGCGTCCGCTGATCTCGCGCCTCAATTCGCTCAAGGAGCCCATCGAGCTCAAGGCTGGAATGGTTTTCGCGGTCGAGACCTATTGCCCGGCGAGCGACGGCATTTCCGCGGCACGGATCGAGGAAGAGGTCATTCTGACCCCGAGCGGACCGAAGGTGATTTCGCTCTATCCGGCACAGGAACTGCCGATCGCCAACCCTTATTGAACGGACGATGCGCACGATGATCCCACCACGACACCACCGCGTCGAACGGAGACAACGATGAGTGCAACCGAACAGTCCATGCGCCTCGGCTGGATCGGTACCGGCAGGATGGGTTATGCCATGGCGGAGCGATTGGCACGGGGCGGCGCCGATCTCACGGTATGGAATCGCACCCGAGCGAAGGCCGAGCCGTTGGCCGCATCCGGCGCGAAGATCGCGCCGGCGCTTCCCGATCTTGCCGGATGCGCGATCGTGTTCTGCATGGTTTCAACCTGGGAGGATGTGAAACAGGTCGTCGCGGGTCCGGGCGGCCTGCTGTCGAAGCCGGGGGACGCGCCGCGACTGGTCATCGAGTGCTCGTCGATTTCGCTCGAAGGTTCGGCGCAGTTGCGCGACCTGCTGCGGCAACGCGGCGTCGACATGCTCGCCGCCCCGGTCTCCGGCAACGCCAAGGTTATCAAGGCCGGTCGCCTCTCGTTCGTCTGTTCCGGCCCGAGGTCTGCGTTCGACACCGCGTTGCCGTACCTGACAATGATCGGGCCGGCGGCGAGCTACGTCGGCGAAGGCGAGCTCGCCCGCATCGTCAAGATCTGCCACAACGTCTTTCTCGGCGTCGTCACGCAATCTCTCGTCGAGATTACGGTGCTGGCGCAGAAGGCCGGCGTGCCACGCCACGCCTTTCTCTCCTTCATGAACCAAAGCGTGATGGGGTCGACCTTTACGCGCTACAAGTCTCCGGCGTTCGTCAACCTCGACTTCAAGGTCACCTTTACACCGCAGCTGCTGCGCAAGGACATCGACCTTGGCCTCGACGCGGGCCGCCACTTCGAAGTGCCGATGCCGCTGGCGTCGCTTACGCGCGACATCGTGCAGACGCTCATCGGTCGCGGCATGACCGAACAGGATTTCGCTCAACTGCTGCTGTTGCAGGCGGAGTCTTCCGGGGTGAAGCTGGAACCGGAACATGTGCCCGTGAGCGATGGTTTGTGAGCCATTACCCGACGGCATACGCTGCTCGTGCATAAGGCGGCCGGCATCAAGCCACAATAGAAACGGATGCGCGTGCCGATAGCGCCACAGGCGCTGGCGGCGGCGCGTATCATGGGCGCGCCGACGCGGCCCAGCGGGGGCGATGCGAGACGTCGGCGGCGAAGAAACAGGAGG
This sequence comes from uncultured beta proteobacterium, assembly GCA_963711235.1. Taxonomy (GTDB): domain Bacteria; phylum Pseudomonadota; class Gammaproteobacteria; order Burkholderiales; family Casimicrobiaceae; genus PALSA-1003. The sequence continues at coordinate 648,829 of CAVQDI010000006.1, forward strand.
AGTTCAAACCATGCCCGGACCCGACTCAGGCGGCATGACGTTTCCGCGCTTGCTGCAAGGGCACGCCGCCAGGTGGGGTGATCGTCCCGCGACGCGCGAGAAGGATCTCGGCATCTGGCAGACGTGGACCTGGGCGCAGGTGGCCGCGGAAGTCCGAGCGCTTGCCTGCGGCCTTGCCGCGCAGGGATTCAAGCGCGGCATGCACCTCGCGATCATTGGCGACAACCGGCCGCGATTGTACTGGTCGATGACCGCGGCACAGGCGCTGGGCGGCGTGGCGGTGCCGATGTACCAGGACGCGCCGGCCGCCGAGTTCGTCTACGTGCTCAACAACGCCGCGATCGCCTATGCGGTGGTCGAGGACCAGGAGCAGGTCGACAAAATGCTCGAGGCGACGGGGCAGGTGCCGACCCTAAAGCATATTTTTTATGACGATCCGCGCGGGCTGCGCAACTACGAGGGCGTGTCGAGCCTCGAGCACCTGCTCGAAATCGGCCGCGAATTCGACCGCGCGCATCCGGACTTCTACGCAACGGAAGTGGCCAAGGGGCGACCCGACGACGTCTCCATCATGCTCTACACCTCCGGCACGACCGGCAAACCCAAGGGCGTCTGCCAGACGCATCAGGCATTCATCGTCTCCGCCCAGGGAGGTTGCAACTTCGACAAACTAGGCCCCGACGACAGCATCCTCTCGTATCTGCCGATGGCGTGGGTTGGCGACCATCTTTTCTCATACGCGCAGTGGCTGGTCGCGGGCTTTACCATCAATTGCCCCGAGTCCGGCGAGACGGTTATGACAGACCTGCGCGAGATCGGGCCGACGTATTACTTCGCGCCGCCGCGCGTGTTCGAGAATCTGCTCACGCAGGTGATGATCCGAATGGAGGATGCCAATGTGCTCAAGCGCTGGCTCTTCGGCTACTTCAGCGGGGTTGCGCGACGCTGCGGCGCCGAGATCCTCGATGGTCGGCCGGTACCGTTCGCCGACCGTTTCGCCTACGCGATCGGCAACGTCCTGATCTATGGCCCGCTGCGCAACGTCCTCGGCATGAGCCGCATACGCGTCGCCTACACAGCCGGCGCCGCGATCGGGCCCGATCTGTTCCGCTTCTACCGCTCGATCGGAGTCAACCTGAAGCAGCTCTACGGTTCAACGGAAACCTGCGCGTACGTCTGCCTGCAACCCGACCGCGGAGTGAAATTCGACACCGTGGGGCAGGCGGCGCCGGGAGTCGAGATCAGGATCGCGGATAACGGCGAAGTCCTGGTACGCGGTCCGATGCTGCTCAAGGAGTACTACCAGCGGCCCGATGCGACCGCCGAATCAATCGATCCCGAGGGGTATTTTCATACCGGGGATGCGGGATTCTTCGAGGAAGGGGGCCAGCTCAAGATCATCGACCGCGCGAAGGACGTGGGCAAGCTCGCGGGCGGTGCGATGTTTGCCCCCAATTACATCGAGAACAAGCTCAAGTTCTTCCCGCATATCAGGGAGGCGGTCGTATTTGGCAACAACCGCGACCAGGTGTGTGCGTTCATCAACATCGACATGGGCTCGGTCGGGAACTGGGCCGAGCGACGCGGCATCGCCTACTCCGGTTACACCGACCTCGCCGCCAAGCCGGAGGTTTCTCAATTGATCAAGGAGTGCGTGGAAAAGGTCAACCTGGAGCTCGCGCAGGAAGGATCCCTCGTGGACTCGCAGGTACGGCGCTTCCTGATCCTGCACAAGGAGCTCGATCCGGACGATGACGAACTGACGCGCACGCGCAAGGTGCGCCGCAACTTCATCGCGGAGAAATACGCGGCCCTGATCGAAGCGCTGTACGCCGGGAAGACTTCGCAACACGTCGAAACGCAGGTGAAATTCGAGGATGGCCGCAGCGGAATCGTCAAGGCGGACTTGAAGATCGTCGACGTGGCCCGCGCGGCGCCCCTTACGCAGGCGGCGTAGGCAAGCACGTGCAGCTAAGGCGAAACCTCGTGCCCCTTGTCTCGTCTCGCGTCATCGACTACACGCCAGTGACCCATGGCTGAGCGGAGGCTCTCGGAGCGCATTATCTTTCACGATGCCATCGAGACGATGGAGGTCGATTTTTCCGACCTGACCTTCGCCGCTGCGTCGGATGTGGACGCGTTCTACGACGAGGCGGACCGCGCGCTGGCGGCGACCGGCCGGCGCTGGTACTTCCTGATCGTCTACCAGGACTGCGTCATCGATGCGGCAGCCTGGGATCGCTTTGCGGAGCGCGGACAGCAGACCAACATCGCATATAGCCTCGGCACCGTGCGCGTGGGCGCCAGCGAGCAGACACGCAAGGCGATTCGCGAGCATGCCGGACGCGCGATGTTTCGCGCCAACATGTTCGCGACCCGTGACCAGGCGATGCTCGCGCTCGGCGAGATGCGCAAACGCAAACTCGACGCGGGTGCCGTCGCAGAGGGCGAATTCCTCAAGGTCGAGAACATTCATCTGCGCTTCGGCGGGGTGCGCGCGATCAGTGGCGTTGGCTTCCACGTGAATCGCGGCGAAATCTCCTCCATCATCGGTCCCAATGGCGCCGGAAAAAGCTCGATGCTCAACATCATCAACGGCGTTTATCGCCCGCAGACCGGCACGGTGACGTTTCTCGGCAAGACCCACCACCAGATGCGTCCGCGCGATGCGGCTGAGCAGGGCATCGCGCGCACGTTCCAGAACATCGCCCTGTTCCGCGGCATGACCGTGCTCGACAACATCATGACCGGGCGCAACCTAAAGATGAATGTCAACTTCCTCCTGCAGGCTGTCTTCTGGGGGCCGGCACGGCGCGAGGAGCTCGAGAACCGGCGCAAGGTCGAGGAGATCATCGACTTTCTCGAAATCCAGCACATACGCAAAGTGCCGGTCGGGCGGCTTCCGTATGGTCTGCAGAAGCGGGTCGAGCTCGGACGGGCGCTGGCCGCCGAGCCTATCCTGCTCCTGCTCGACGAGCCCATGGCGGGGATGAACGTGGAAGAGAAGCAGGATATGTCGCGTTTCATCCTGGACGTAAACGAGGAGCTCGGCACGACCGTCCTGCTGATCGAGCATGACATGGGCGTCGTCATGGACATCTCCAATCATGTCGTCGTGCTGGATCACGGCGAGAAGATCGCCGAAGGCACACCCGACGACGTGCGTGCGGATCCGGTCGTCATTCGCGCCTACCTGGGCGCGGGCTGACGGCCCGGGCTGCGAACAGACCGACAGAATCTTAACGATACATCATGCAGTTTTTCTTCGAAGTCCTGATCGGGGGCCTGCTCTCCGGAATCATGTACTCGCTCGTGGCCATCGGGTTCGTGCTGATCTACAAGGCATCGGGCGTGTTCAACTTTGCGCAGGGCTCGATGGTGTTCTTCGCGGCGCTGACCTGCGTGAGCCTGACCGAGCACGGCTTCCACTTCTGGCTGGCGTTGCCACTCACGCTCGTGGCCATGGTCGTGCTGGGCTTGCTCATCGAGCGCATCGTCCTGCGCCCGCTGGTCAACCAGCCGCCTATCACACTGTTCATGGCGACCATCGGACTCGCGTTTTTCATCGAGGGCCTCGCGCAGTTGCTCTGGGGCGCTCAGCCGCACGGCCTGGACATCGGGATTCAAGACGAGCCGTGGCAATGGATAAGCGACGCGACCGGCATGAATGTTTCCAAGTTTGATATCGCTGCCGCGGGCATCGCCGCCGTGCTGGTCACCTCGCTGGCGCTGTTCTTCAGCCGGACCCGAATCGGCCGGGCGCTGCGCGCGGTGGCCGACGACCACCAGGCGGCGCTCGCCGTCGGCATTCCCCTGCAGCAGATCTGGGGGATCGTGTGGGCGGTTGCCGGATTCGTCGCGCTGGTCGCCGGTCTGCTGTGGGGCGCGCGGAACGGCGTGCAGTACGCGCTCACCTTTCTCGCGCTCAAGGCGTTGCCGGTTCTCATTCTCGGCGGTTTTGAATCGATACCCGGCGCGATCGTGGGCGGGCTCATCGTCGGCGCCAGCGAGAAACTGGCGGAGGTCTATGTCGGGCCCTATGTCGGGGGCGGCATCGAAGGATGGTTCCCGTACGTGCTGGCGCTGCTGTTCCTGCTCGTTCGTCCGGAGGGATTGTTCGGTGAGAAGCGCATCGACCGGGTCTGAATCATGAGCCGGGATCAGAACATGAGCAAGCGAAGAGTCTGGGCCGCCGAAGATCGGGGTTGCTGATGCTCTATAGAGAAGCCGGCCAGTTCAAGACCTCCTATGGCGGAGGACCAGCAGATCTTTCCGATCCGCCAGGACCGGATCGCGGTCGCGCTGCTGCTCGCCTTCGCCTTCCTGGTCGTCCCGCTGATCGCCAACGAGTACTGGATGTCGGCGATTCTGATGCCCGTATTGATATTCGCCCTGGCAACGCTCGGGCTCAATCTCTTGACCGGTTACGCCGGCCAGCTCTCACTGGGTACCGGCGCGTTCATGGCCGTCGGCGCCTTCGCGGCGTACAACTTCGTGCTCCGCGTCCCGGGAATTCCCCTGCTGGTCGCCTTCGCCCTTGCCGGGTTGTGCGCGGCGCTGGTCGGAATCCTGTTCGGACTGCCCAGCCTGCGCATCAAAGGCTTCTACCTGGCGGTGGCGACGCTGGCCGCACAGTTCTTCGTTCTCTGGGCCCTGACCAAGTTCGGCTGGTTCTCGAACTACAGCTCGTCGGGTGTGATCGATGCCCAGAAGATGTCGATCCTCGGCTACTCGTTCGACTCGCCAGTGGCGAAGTATCTGCTGGTACTGTCGATCGTGGCGCTGCTCGCGCTTGGCGGCGAAGAACATGGTCCGAAGCTCGATGGGGCGCGCCTGGATGGCGGTGCGCGACATGGACGTCGCCGCCGAGGTGATCGGCATCCGCATCTTGCAGACCAAGCTCTTGGCCTTCGCCATCAGCTCGTTCTATTGCGGCGTTGCCGGTGCCTTGTACGCGTACGCATATCTGGGTACCGTGGAGCCGGAGGCGTTCGACCTCGATCTGTCGTTCAGGGTTCTGTTCATGGTGATTATCGGCGGAGTGGGCAGCATCCTGGGCTCGTTCCTCGGCGCCGCTTTCATCACCCTGTTGCCCATTTTTCTCAATACCCTGTCCGGGCCGCTCGAGCGTTTGCTGGGCTTCACACTGCCGTCCGGACTCATGTCCAATGTCGAGGTGATCGTTTTCGGCGCGCTGATCATCTTTTTCCTGATCGTCGAGCCGAATGGGCTCGCCCGGCTGTGGCAGATCGGAAAGGAAAAGCTTCGCCTCTGGCCGTTCCCGCATTGAATTTTGCGGCTGCACAATACAGCAACTTGGGATCGACACCTGATGGTTTGCTTGCTTGGCATTGACACCGCTTTCCGTCTGGCCAATCCTGTGCGGGTTTGGCTTGTCATCGAACGCGTTTTTCTAGGAGGAGCACCATGAAGTTCCTTAAACCGGCCCTGCTGGGCTTGCTGCTGGCCGGCATCGCGTCTGTGGCCGCTGGCGCAGAACGAGCAGTTCATTCCCATGCTGTCGTACCGGGTCGGCCCCTATGCCGCGGGCGGCTCCGGCATCTTCGGCGGGTACATCGACTACCTCAACCTCATCAACCTTCGCGACGGCGGCATCAACGGCGTCAAACTGGCGTGGGAAGAATGCGAGACCGAGTACAACAACGCCCGCGGCGTCGAATGCTATGAACGGTTGAAGAACAAGGGCACGGGCGCCACGCTGGTGATGCCGCTGTCTACGGGAATTACCTACGCGTTGATCGAGAAGGCGACCGCCGACAAGATTCCGCTGGTCACCATAGGCTATGGCCGCACCGATGCGTCGGACGGCCGCGTATTCCCGTACGTCTTTCCGTTGATCACCAACTACTGGTCGCAGAATACCGCCAAGATCAAGTTCATCGGCATGAAGGAAGGCGGGATGGACAAGCTCAAGGGCAAGAAGATCGTGAATCTCTATCACGACTCGGCCTACGGCAAGGAAACGATCCCGATACTCGATGCACAGGCGAAGAAATACGGCTTCCAGGTTACACATATCCCGGTGCCGCTGCCAGGCAACGAGCAGGGTGCGCAATGGCTGGAAATTCGCAAAATCAAGCCGGACTGGGTCATCCTGCGCGGTTACGGGGTGATGAATCCGGTTGCGCTCAAGACTGCGGCCAAGGTGGGTTTCCCGCGCGACCACATCGATCGGCGTGTGGTGGAGTGGCGCGGAGGAGGACACCATCCCCGCGGGCGACGCCGCGATCGGTTTCATCGCCGCGGGCTTCAATGTCGCCGGCGCGAACTATCCGGTCATCCAGGAAATACAGAAGGTCGTCTACGGCAAGAACAAGGGCAACATGGAGGACAAGTCACGCATCGGGTCGATCTATTACAACCGCGGCGTCGTATTCGGCATCATCACCACCGAGGCCATACGCACCGCGCAGGCCAAGTTCGGCAAAGGCAAGGTCGTCACCTCCGAACAGGTTCGCTGGGCCCTCGAAAACCTGCAGATCAGCGAGGCGCGCCTGAAGGAGCTCGGCGCAACCGGTTTCATGCAGCCACTGAAGGTGAGCTGCAGCGACCACGAGGGCGGCGGTGCGGTCAAGTTCCAGCAATGGGACGGCAAAAAGTGGAACGTGATCACCGATTGGATCCAACCGGATCGCGAGCTGGTGCGGTCGATGATCGAACAATCCGCGGCGGCATATGCCAAGGAGAAGAACATCACGCCACGCGACTGCGGCAAAGAATACTGATCCGCTCCGGCGTCACCACCCTCTCCCCATCGCAATGGGGAGAGGGAACCGACCGCTCGCCCGCGGCACGTCTTCGGCATCGCTTCCATGACCCCTGCGGCAGCCACCCCCGGCAGCGTGGCGCATGACGCCCCGAGACCCTACCTCTCCGTCAATAACATCGAGGTCATCTACGACCACGTCATCCTGGTGCTCAAGGGCGTGTCGCTCGAAGTGCCGCAGGGGAAAATCGTTGCGCTGCTCGGGGCGAATGGCGCGGGCAAGACCACGACGCTCAAGGCCATCTCCAACCTGCTCCGCGCCGAGCGGGGCGATGTCACCAAAGGCAGCATCGAATTCGAGGGCCGGCGCGTCGATCGGCTGACACCCAACGAACTGGTCAGGTTGGGCATCTGTCAGGTCATGGAAGGGCGTCATTGCTTCGAGCACCTGACGGTGGAAGAGAATCTGTTGACGGGGGCCTTCACCCGCAAGTTGACGCGCACTGAACTCAGGACGGAGCTGGACAAGGTCTACGGCTACTTCCCGCGGCTCAAGCAGCGCCGGTCGAGCCTGGCCGGCTACACATCCGGAGGCGAGCAGCAGATGACCGCAGTCGGGCGCGCACTTATGGCACAGCCGTCGATGATTCTGCTCGACGAGCCGTCGATGGGCCTCGCGCCGCAGATCGTGGAGGAGATTTTTGACATTGTGCGCGATCTGAATCGCAATGAGCGCGTGAGCTTTCTGCTCGCCGAACAGAATACGAATGTTGCCCTGCGCTTCGCCGATTACGGCTACATCCTCGAAAACGGTCGCGTGGTAATGGACGGCCCGGCTGCCGACCTGGCCCAGAACGAGGACGTCAAGGAGTTCTATCTCGGACTGTCGACGACCGGACGCAAATCGTTTCGCGACGTCAAGCACTATCGCCGCCGCAAGCGTTGGCTGGCGTGAGGCAACGATGGAAGTCACTCGCTACCGGCTCGCTCGGAATATTCCTCAGGGGATGAAGCAGGCGGCCGACGGGCGCGGCGGACCGCGTCCGGGCGCGCTTGACGCCGGCTCTGAGGCGGGCCAGGCCTTGCCCTTCGCCGACCCCTCACGTGCGCGAATACTTCGATAGGCTGGAGACGCGCCCGCCGGAGACGCGCGAACGGGCGCAGCTTGCGGCGCTGCCGGCGCGGATTGCCTTGGCGAAGTCGCGCACGACGGCTTACGGGCGCATTTTTGCCGCCTTCGAACCTGCGGCAATCACGACCCGCGCGGCACTGGCGCAGCTGCCGGTGACACGCAAGTCCGAACTGCCGGAGCTGCAACGGGCGCAGCCCCCGTTCGGTGGCTTTGCCGCGGTGCGCTGGGGCGAGGCGCGACGCGTGTTTGCCTCCCCCGGCCCGGTCTACGAGCCGGAAGGCCAGGAAGCCGATTACTGGCGCTTGGCCCGGCCGCTCTTCGCCGCGGGCTTTCGTGGCGGTGACCTCGTCCACAACTGTTTCTCGTACCACCTTACGCCGGCCGGCGCGATGCTCGAATCGGGCGCGCAGGCGCTCGGATGCACGGTCTTTGCCGGCGGCGTCGGGCAGACCGAGCAACAGGTGCGCGCGATGGCCGATCTCGAGCCCGATGGCTACGTTGGAACACCTTCGTTTCTTAAAATCATTCTCGAAAAGGCCGACGAACTGGGTATACAACTGCCCCGACTGAAGAAGGCGCTGGTTTCCGGCGAGGCCTTTCTGCCGAGCCTGCGCGACGCGCTCGCCGGGCGCGGCATCACCGCCTATCAGGTCTATGCAACCGCGGACGTGGGGACGATTGCCTACGAATCGGAGGCGCGCGAGGGCCTGATCGTCGACGAAGGCGTGCTGGTCGAAATCGTGCGCCCTGGAACCGGAGACCCGGTCGCCGCTGGCGAAGTCGGCGAGGTGGTCGTCACCACGCTGGTCACGACCGCCTATCCGCTGATTCGCTTTGGCACCGGCGACCTTTCCGCGCTACTGCCGGCGTCGCTGCACACGCCGTCATCCTGCGGGCGCACCAACCTGCGCATCAGGGGTTGGTTGGGTCGCGCCGATCAGGCGACCAAGGTCAAAGGCATGTTCGTGCACCCGGCGCAGGTTGCCGAGGTCGCGCGACGTCATCCGGAGATCATCAAGGCGCGACTGGTCGTCGACAACCCCGAAGGCGAGGACCGGATGACGCTCCACGTCGAGGTGCAGGACGCCCGGTCGACCGAGGCGGACGCGATCATCGCCTCCATGCGCGAGTTGACCAAGCTGCGCGGGCAGATCGCGTTCTGCGTCCCGGGGGCGCTCGCCAACGACGGCAAGGTGATCGACGACCTGCGCCAATACGAATAGCCGGATGCGCATGGCGGAGCGCAGGGTGCCGGCGCATGCTACGATTGCTTCGCACCGATGACCGCGCCATGGCCAGGTCCGAAACCTCCGCCGACCCCCTTGCGCCGCTAACTCCCGAGACGCTGCGCGCGATCGCTTCCACCGGGGTCTTGCGCAACTATCCGAAAAACGCGGTGCTCATCAACGAGGGCGATCTGGGCGATTCCCTCTACATCGTCTTGTCCGGACGGGTCAAAGTCTATTCGAGCAACGCCGCAGGACGCGAGGTCGTCATCGCGTTTCACGGGCCGGGCGAGTACCTCGGCGAGATGTCCCTGGACGGCAGCCCGCGCTCGGCCTCGGTGGTGACCCTGGAGCCGACGACCTGCGCGCTCGTTACCCGCGCCAGTTTTCGCGAGTTCATTCTGGCTCACCCCGACTTTGCCCTGCACCTGATCGAAAAGCTGATCTGCCGCATGCGGGCGACGACCGAGAGCGTGAAAAGCCTCGCTCTGTCCGATGTCTACGGGAGGCTGGTCAAGTTGCTGCTCACACTCGCCGTAGAGCGCGACGGCAAGCTGATCGTGCCGGAGAAGCTTACGCAGCAGGACATCGCCGAGCGCGTCGGCGCTTCGCGCGACATGATCAGCCGCCTGCTCAAGGACCTGGTCGCCGGCGGGTACCTCAGCGTGAGCGACCGCACCATAACCGTCCTCAAGAAGCCCCCGCCGGGGTGGTAGCCCCTCCGGGTTAGAGCGCTAGCCCGCCTAGGGCGCGGTCGGGCGCCTCGTAGGGCCCCCAACCGGAAGCCGCGTCGGGCGAAGCGCCCGATGGGCACCCCAAGCATGTGAATTTTCTGCGCCGACGCCCGCGAATTTTCGGCTTCGCGCGGCAGCCCGGCGCGGCTAGAGTCTAGCCATCCGATGGTGCAGCGAGGGGCCGTCGGCAAGCGGGTACCGGGACACGGCGCCCGCCGCTCAACCGACCGAGGAGTGAACCATGCTGAGCAAATCTTTTTCCGGTATGACTAGGGTCGTCATGTCGCTCAAGGTAGCGGCCTTGGTAAGCGTTCTTGGGGCCGTGGTGCTGGCCGCCGAACACCGCCTGGACGTCGCGCCTGACGCAGCGATCGCCCGGCCGACCATAGCATCCCCTGATTCCAGGGGCGAACGTGCGACCGAGCAGGCGCCAGCCGATTATTTCCCTGCCCACTTTCCGCCGCCGTCCGGCCCGGTTGCCGAACAGCCGTCGACTTTCTGAGTCGCGATGAGAGCGTATTCGCAGTGGCTTAGAGGCGTTCGTCGGCGCGCGGCGGTGCGTTCGCGCTTTTGGCGATGGGTCGAAGATGCGCTGGCAGCGCTTCGGGCAAACGCTTCGAGGGCGGCACTGCGGCCCTGGCAACCGCGGCGCCATGGTGCCGGGATCGGACTCGACGCCAAGTGCGCAGGCGCGCGCGATGCCGGTGAGCAGTCCACGGCGGTGATGCAGTGATTGCCTCGAAGCTGCGCCGCGGCGGTGCAAGCGGACAGAAGTCTGCACGCGGTTGTCTCCCGTGCGGCCTGAGCGCGGATGGCTGCGCTACAACGCGCCTTGGTTGCTTAGCAAGGTCTCGCGACAGGCGGCATAGATGTCCCGGCCTCGCCGCAAGACGGTTTCGGGGATGGCTATCGGGACATACCCTTGGTGTCTGACCAGCCCGGTAAGTTCGCACGCGGTGTTGGCTGAGTTCCAGCCATCGCAGACAAACCGTCGAGCACGGCTTCGGTCTCGTCGATCAGTTTCCGACTCCAGGAACGTCACGACCGCGGCGAGGCGGCCGAAGCCATGATCCTCGGGAGCCTAGGCGTTGCGCGGCGGGTGTTCGCCCGGGCGCCTTACGCTCATCAGGGCGACGCCGCCCAGCACGAGCGCAGCGCCTGCAAGTTGGATCCAGTGCACCGGCTCGTCGAGAATCACCCAGCCAAGCCAGATCGTGAACACCGGTCCCAGTGAGCCGACGAGCGAGGTGCGGCTGGCGCCGATGCGCTGGATCGCCTCGGCGATGAGATAGGTTGGCAGCACGGTCGAGAAGATCGCCATCGTCAGCGACAGCAGCTGGATGCGCAGCGGCGCGGCGAGCGCCAGCGGCGGCCGCGTGGCCAGGAACTGAACAAAGACGAAGGCCGCTGAAACGAGCATGGCCAGGGCAATGAAACGGGCGCTGCCAAGCCGTGCAATGACGGGTCCGGCGCCCACCAGGTAGAGGGCATAAAAGAACGAGCTGGCAAAGACAAGCGCCCCACCCATCCAGAGGCCGCGCGGGTCCCCGGCAAACGACAGGTCGCGCGTGAACACCAGCAGGATCCCCGCATAGGAGAGCCCAAGCGCCAACAGGATGCGCCCGGTGATCCGTTGCCCAAGAAACAGCGCCGACAGCACCACGACGATCGTCGGGTAGAGGTAGAGCATCAGCCGCTCCAGTGCCGCCGAGACGTATTGCAGGCCCATGAAATCGACCAGGCTGGCAAGGTAGTAGCCGATGAAGCCGAGCCAAAGCACCCGGATCCAATCAGCACGTCCGATCGCCGCCGCACCGCGGCGTTTCGTTGCGAACAGAGCCATGAGTGCGAAAAAAGGCGTTGCGTAGAGCATGCGCAGCGCAAGCAGGGTGACCGCGTCGATGGGCGCCCAGGCGTAGGCCAGCTTGATCAGTATCGCTTTGAACGAAAAACCGAGAACGCCGACGATCGCCAGCGCGGGTCCGATCCAGGGTTTGCCGCGCAGCGGGCTCACGCGGCTAATTCCGACCGCCCGAGGCCGGCGTACGCAGTCCGCACTATATCGGGCCGGGACGCGATCCGGGCGGAACCAGGGCGCGATGGCCGAGGAGCCGGGTAACCGCAGGCGGCGCTAAGCAGCTTGCCGCCAAGACCCGTGCGCAAGCCGGCGGCGAAATTGAACGCTGTGCCGTGCAACCTACGTCGCGGACGGAAGGGAATTCGGCCAGGCTCTCGACGCGCGAGGGCAGCCGCCAACGGCTTGGCCTCGGCCATCGAGAAAGGGGGACAACTGAAACGACCGGACTGCGTCCGGCTGCGCGGCCCGCGACGCTAACCCGCTGCAAACTGTCGAGCAGCCCCATCACCTGCCTCGCGCGCCAATAGAGGGATGCGAAAAATTATACGCGACCTGCGAATACGTCGAACGTCTTGGCCCGATTAGCCGCAGTCGCCGGCACGTGCCCGATCCCGCGGCGGTGACCGACGCGTTATTGTCGCCCGTAAGTCGCCGTGAGGCTCGCCTCGCCCACCTTGTTCGCGTTGAGCATGAATCCGACCAGCGCGCCCGTGGAGTTCGCATCCGCGTCGATGCGCGCGACCTTCAGGGCATAGACGGTGAAGATGTAGCGGTGCGGCTTGTCGCCTTTGGGCGGGCACGGGCCGCCGTAGCCGGGTTTGCCGAAATCAGTGTTCGATTGCACAGCTCCCGTAGGTGCCTGGCCGCTCGCCGGATTGCCGGCACCGGCGGGTAACGACGTCACCGTTGCAGGAATGTTGAACATAACCCAGTGCCACCAGCCGCTTCCAGTCGGGGCGTCGGGGTCGTAAGCCGTGACCGCGAAGCTCTTGGTGCCCGGGGGCGCGTTCTTCCACACCAGGGATGGCGAGACGTTGCCGCCAGCGCAACCGAAGCCCTTGAACACCTGCGCTTCGGCAATGGTCGAGTTGGGCTTGATGTTTGCACTCTCCAGCGTAAACGGATCGGCCGCAAGTGCAGCGAGCGGCAGCGAAGCGAGGCAGAGCGCCACGAGGATTCTCATCTGCTTCCTCCTTAGTCTGGCAAACGTGTCCCGCAACGTACAGCCAGGTCGTATGCACCCGAGCCCGATGCTGCTATCGTACGGCACAAAGCGCGCATTCTAGCCCCAACGCTCCCTCAAGCGGCCCTCGAGCCAAGCATCCGGATCGGATCATGCCCAACACGCCCGAAGTCACCAACATGGCGGTGTTCTGCGACTTCGAGAACATCGCGCTTGGCGTGCAGGATGCCAAATACGACCGCTTCGATATCGGCAAGGTGCTCGAGCGCCTGCTGCTCAAGGGTAGCATCGTGGTCAAGAAGGCCTACTGCGATTGGGAGCGCTACAAGGCGTTCAAGGCGCCGATGCACGAGGCGAGCTTCGAATTGATAGAAATCCCGCATGTGCGGCAATCCGGCAAGAATTCAGCCGACATCCGCATGGTTGTCGACGCGCTCGACCTCTGTTACACGAAGGCCCACGTCGAGACCTTCGTCATTATCAGTGGAGACTCCGATTTCTCGCCGCTGGTGTCGAAGCTGCGCGAGAACAACAAGGTCGTGATCGGTGTCGGCGTCAAGAACTCGACGTCGGACCTCCTCATCGCCAACTGCGATGAATTTATCTATTACGACGATCTGGTTCGCGAGAAGAAGCGGCCGCCGGCGAGGAAGCCATCAGCCCGGACCTCGGGCGGCGTCGAGTCGGGTCCAGCCGGCCAAAAAGGGCGACGAGGAGCGACGCCAGGAGGCCGTGGATCTCATCACGGCGACGGTCGACGCGCTGTTCGCCGAGCGCGGCGCCGAGGAAAAGATCTGGGGCTCCATGGTTAAGCAGGCGCTAAAGCGCCGCAATCCAGGATTCGCCGAATCGTATTACGGTTTCCGCTCGTTCAACGCGGCTGCTCGAGGAAGCGGCGCGGCGCGGCGTGCTCGCCCTCGAACGCGATGAAAAGTCCGGGGGCTATCTTCTGCGCCCACTCGCGCACGACGAATGATCGCGCGTCGGCTCTGGTGTGCCGGGTTGCTCGCGGCGCTCGTCACGACCGTAGCCGCCGAGCCGGCGTTGACGGTCGTGGCCGGCGGGCGGACGGCCATCTACACCGCGGTCGGTCTGCTTGGATTGCCGGTGGCGACGACGGTAACCATTCCGGTGGACGTCGCCTACAAGCGCAGCATGAGCTTTCGCGCCGTTCCCATCGCGGCCCTGCTCGACGGCGTGGCGCCTGACGAAAGCATTCGTTTCACGGCTGCCGACGGCTTCGTCACAACCATTCCCGCCGCGGCGCTGCTCGCGCGCGAAGGCCCGGTCGCTTATCTCGCGGTCGAACCCCCTGATGCCCCGTGGCCGCCGCTCAAAGCGGGCGAGGCGGCAAGCGCGGGACCCTTCTACCTCGTCTGGACCCTGCCAGAAAATGCTGCGCCGGCGAGCGATCAGTGGCCGTACCGGATCGCGCGCGTCGACACGGTTGCGTCGCTGGTCAAGCGCTTTCCCATGATCGCGCCTGCGGCCCGACTCGCGGCAAATGATCCGATCCGCGTAGGCTTTGCGGCGTTCCAGAAACATTGTATGGTCTGTCACACCCTGAACGGCGGCGGCGATGCGATGCTCGGCCCCGACCTCAACGTTCCCTACAATCCGACGGAGTACCTGCGTCCGGACGCGCTGCGGCGTTTGATTCGCGATCCGCAGGCGCTGCGCCGCTGGCCTGGCGCCAAGATGCCGGCCTTCGACAGCAAGACCCTTCCCGACCGCGAACTGGCCGAACTGCTCGCCTACCTGCGGCATATGGCTGATCGCAAGGTCGTGCCGCCAGTAGCCAAGTAGCGCTGGCGGCGCGACAATGAATGCCCCGTCACGGGGTCTGGGAAGTCGCCACTCCTGGCCGGGTCGGCAATGAGCCGTAAGGTGAAACGTGTCTAGTATCCGTCCGGCCGCGGTGGCCGGCATGTTCTATCCGGGGACACCGGCGGTGCTCGGCGCCGCGGTGCGCGCCTATCTGGCGGAAGCGCAATCGCCCGCCGAAGCTGCACCGGCATTGCCTAAGGCGCTGATCGTGCCCCATGCGGGATACGTCTATTCGGCCCCCGTGGCGGCGCCGGCCTATCGCCGCATTGCCGCCGGACGCGGGGCGATCCGCCGCGTCGTCCTGCTCGGGCCGGTGCACCGGGTACCCGTACGCGGGCTCGCCCTGCCCGCGGCGGAGGCATTCGCAACACCGTTGGGGACCGTGCCGGTCGACGCCGACGCAGTCAGGCGCGCGCTCGAAATGCCCCACGTTGCGGTCAACGCAGCGGCGCATGCGCTGGAACACTCGCTGGAGGTACAACTGCCGTTCCTGCAGACCGTGCTCGACGAATTCAGTGTGGTGCCGTTTGCCGTCGGCGATGCGAGCGCGGCGGAGGTGGCCGCCGTGATCGAGCGGCTTTGGGGCGGGCCGGAGACGCTGATCGTCGTCAGCTCGGACCTTTCGCACTACCACTCGTATGCGGCGGCGCAGCAGATCGACCGCGGCACCGTGGCCGCCATTCTGGCGCTCGACTCGGCGCTCGATCACGAGCAGGCCTGCGGCGCGACGCCGATCAACGGCTTGGCGTTGTGCGCAAGGCGACGACATCTCAAGCCCGAGCTGATTGACCTGCGCAATTCGGGCGATACGGCGGGAGACAAGTCGCGCGTGGTCGGCTATGCGGCGTTCGCGTTCACGGAGCGGAGCCGGGCGCCGGCCCAGGGCGTCGCCGTGGAAATACTGACCGAGGCGGCCGATGCAGGGTGACGGACTCGGCCGGGCGCTGCTCGGGAGCGCGAGGCACGCCATCGCCACCGCGTTGGCCCTGGCTGCCGACGATCCACCCGCACATGCCGCCCTGCAGCGCCCGGCGCGACTTTCGTCACGCTGTTTCACTGTGGCGAGCTGCGTGGCTGCATCGGCAGCTTGAGGGCGACGCGGGAACTTGGGTCCGACGTGCGCGAGAATGCCCTTGCCGCAGCGTTCCGCGATCCACGCTTTGCGCCGCTGACTGCGGGCGAATTCGAGGCGACGTGGGTTGAAGTCTCGCTGCTCTCTGCCGCGGAGAGCCTTCGCTTCGCCACCGAGGGCGAGCTCCGGGCGCGGCTTCGCCCGGGCATCGATGGCGTGACACTCGAGCTCGACGATCGCCGCGCCACCTTTTTGCCTCAGGTCTGGGAAACACTGCCCGAACCGCGGGACTTTCTTGCCGCGCTCAAACACAAGGCGGGATTTCCCGTCGACTTCTGGAGCCCGCGGCTGAACGTTGCGCTCTACCAGGTGACCAAGTGGCAGGAGCGCGAACACGACCGCGAAGGGATGCGTGGTTGAACGGCAAAGATGAGGCAGCAGCGATGAGCGATTACCCGGGCCGCTACTGGCACGCGTTGGGCGACGGACGTATCCAATGCGACCTTTGCCCTCGCGACTGCCGCCTGCACGAGGGGCAGCGCGGGGCATGCTTCGTGCGCCAGCGCAAGGGTGACGCGATGGTACTGACCACCTACGGCCGGTCGTCGGGTTTCTGCATCGATCCGATCGAAAAGAAGCCACTCAACCAGTTCTTCCCCGGGTCGAGCGCGTTCTCGTTCGGCACCGCTGGCTGCAATCTGGCGTGCAAGTTCTGCCAGAACTGGGACATCTCCAAGTCGCGCGAGATGGACACGCTGATGGATCAGGCCTCGCCGGAGATGATCGCGCGCACCGCGCAGGCTCAGGGCTGCAAGAGCATCGCCTTCACGTACAACGACCCGGTGATCTTTGCCGAGTATGCCATGGACACCGCGGATGCCTGTCACGAGCTCGGCATCCAGACGGTTGCGGTAACCGCAGGCTACATCGGCAGCGCGGCGCGGCGCGAGTTCTACGCCAAGATGGACGCGGCCAACGTCGACCTCAAGGGCTTCAGCGACGAGTTCTACTTCAAGCTTTGCGGAGCGCGGCTGCAGCCGGTGCTCGACACGCTCGTCTATCTCAGGCACGAGACCGACGTCTGGTTCGAGATCACCACCTTGCTCATTCCCGGCAAGAACGATTCCGACGCCGAAATCGAGGCCGAGTCGAAGTGGATCATGCGCGAGCTGGGACCCGACGTGCCGCTTCATTTCACGGCGTTCCATCCCGATTACAAGATGATGGATATCGTGCCCACGCCGGCTTCGACGCTGACCCGGGCGCGCAAGATCGCCCTGGCGGAAGGCTTGCATTACGTCTACACCGGCAACGTGCACGACTGCGAGGGGGGTACGACCTTCTGCCCCGGGTGCGGCAAGGCGGTGATCGTGCGCGACTGGTACGAGATCCTGACCTATGCGGTGACGCCGGAGGGACATTGCCGGCACTGCGGCACGCGGCTGCCGGGACGGTACGATGCGCTCAAGCGCCCCTGGGGTCGCAAGCGCGTCGCAGTGCGCATCGCGGCGTGAGCCCGCGCGTCGGCACCGAGTCGACGCGCGATGCGGAAACGGGTCCCGATGGCGGCGGTCGCCGCCGGGCGAGACGTCGCTACGCCTTGCTGTAGATCTCCGCACCCTTGCGCACGAACTCGACGGCCTTAGCTTCCATCCCCTTCTCTAGCGCCGCGGCCTCGTCGACACCGAGTTTCGCCGCGTAATCGCGCACGTCCTGGGTGATCTTCATGGAGCAGAAATGCGGACCGCACATCGAGCAGAAATGCGCGAGTTTCGCGCCTTCCTGCGGCAGCGTTTCATCGTGGAACTCGCGTGCCTTGTCCGGATCGAGCCCGAGATTGAACTGATCCTCCCAGCGAAACTCGAACCGCGCCTTGGAAAGCGCGTTGTCTCGGATCTGCGCGCCCGGATGGCCCTTGGCAAGGTCCGCAGCGTGCGCGGCAATCTTGTACGCCATGATGCCATCCTTGACGTCGACCTTGTTCGGCAGGCCCAGATGCTCCTTCGGCGTCACGTAGCAGAGCATCGCGGTTCCGTACCAGCCGATCATCGCCGCGCCGATGGCAGAGGTGATGTGGTCGTATCCGGGGGCGATATCGGTCGTGAGCGGACCAAGCGTGTAGAACGGCGCCTCGCCGCAGAGCCGCAACTGCTCGTCCATGTTGTGCTTGATCAAGTGCATCGGCACGTGGCCCGGTCCTTCGATCATCGTCTGCACGTCGTGCTTCCACGCGATCTTGGTAAGCTCGCCCAGCGTCGCCAGTTCGGCCATCTGCGCGTCGTCGTTCGCGTCATAACCGGAACCCGGGCGCAGGCCGTCGCCGAGACTGAAGGAGACGTCATAGGCCTTCATGATCTCGCAGATCGATTCAAAATGCGTATAGAGGAACGATTCGCGGTGATGCGCAAGGCACCACTTGGCCATGATCGAGCCGCCGCGACTGACGATGCCGGTCATACGCTTCGCGGTGAGCGGGATATAGCGCAAGAGCACGCCGGCATGAATGGTGAAATAATCCACGCCCTGCTCGGCCTGTTCGATCAGCGTGTCGCGGTAGATCTCCCACGTCAGTTCCTCAGCCTTGCCGTCGACCTTCTCCAGCGCTTGATAGATCGGCACCGTCCCGATGGGCACGGGCGAATTGCGGATGATCCATTCGCGCGTTTCGTGGATGTTCTTGCCCGTCGACAAGTCCATCACCGTATCGGCGCCCCAGCGCGCCGCCCAGGTCATTTTCTCGACTTCCTCCTGGATCGACGAGGAAACGGCGGAATTGCCGATGTTGGCATTGATCTTGGTAAGGAAATTGCGGCCGATGATCATCGGCTCGCTTTCGGGGTGATTGATATTGGCGGGAATGATCGCGCGACCGCGGGCGACTTCGCTGCGCACGAACTCGGGCGTGGCGCACTGCGGAATCGCGGCGCCAAAGCTCTGTCCCGGGTGCTGGCGCGTAATGAGCTCCGGCTGCGTCTGGCGCGCCTTTTCGCGCTGCATGTTTTCGCGGATGGCGATGAATTCCATCTCCGGGGTAACAATTCCACACCGCGCGTAGTGCATTTGCGTGACATTGGCCGAATCGCGGGCACGCCGCGGCTTGCGCCGCAGATCGAAGCGCATATTCGACAGCGCGGAGGCGGCGAGCCGCTCGCGGCCGTACGCCGAGGAAGGCTCCGCCAGCGCCACCGTGTCGCCGCGTTCCTCGATCCATCCCGCGCGCAGGGGCGGCAGACCGGCGCGGATGTCGATGTTCGCAGCCGGATCGGTGTAGGGGCCCGACGTGTCGTAGACGACGATCGGCGAATTTTTCTCGGCCCCGAATGACGCCGGCGTATCGGACTGCGCGATCTCGCGCATCGGTACCTTCAGGTCGGGCCGCGAGCCTTGGACGAACACCTTGCTCGAACGGGGGAACGGTTGTACCGCCGCGTCGTCGACGTGGGCGTCACGGGCGAGAAATCGGTCGTTGGCGTTCATCGCGCTCCTCTGCGCCAGCGGAGAGTCGGGTCGGGAGCGAGGAGGACGAGACACGCTTCCCTGCGCCGGCATTATCCGCACAGGTACCAAGGGTCTGATCTCACCCATCGCCGTCAATCGCGACAGGACCCCTAGCGTCAGCACAGAAAGTTACGCCAATCCGGCGGTTCGGGCAAGCCGGGTGGGCTGTGACTGACAGCAAATGGGGTGGGCGAATACGGTCCCGGACCGGCGCCGGGCGGCGACATCAGCCCCATTCGGACGCAACCGTGATGGCCGCGATCGCAGGCAGTTGCGCGTTGCGGCAGAGGGTTTCCGCGGCGGCGAGGGACACACCGTTTGCTACAATGCCCAAGCGCGCTGCGCGGCGAGCAGCGGCTTCGTTCCTCGAGGGACAGTGCGGGTGTAGCTCAATGGCAGAGCTCTTGGTTCCCAACCAAGTGACGAGGGTTCGATTCCCTTCACCCGCTCCAACGGCTGGGCTGCCGCGCTTGGCACCGCGCGCACCGGCCGCAGCCTGAACCGATGTCCGCTGCCGGCACCACCGATCGTCTGCCCCAGCTTGTCGACATCGCGCGCCTTATCGCCCGCGAGCCGGACACGGTGCGCCTGGTCGGGCGCATTCTCATGACCGCCAAGGAGGCGACCCACGCGGACGGCGGGTCGGTCTACTTGGTCGAGGACGATCGCTGCACGCTGTCCTTTGCACTGGTCGTAAACGACACACTCGGCCTGCATCTGGGTGGCGCGTCGGGATCGCCCGTCGGCATGCAGGCGCCCGCGCTTTACGATCGCGATGGCGCGCCGAATCACCGCTCGGTCGTCACCCATTGCGCCTTGAGTCGGGAGTCGGTGCGGCTCGACGATGCGTATGCCGCGGCAGGCTACGACTTCGCGGGTGCCCGTGCCTTCGACCAGGCGCACGGCTACCGCTCGCGTTCTTTTCTCGCCGTGCCGATGATCGACCATGCAGGCGAAGTCACAGGCGTGCTTCAATTGGTCAACGCGCGCTCGCGTGAGGGGACGGTCGGCGTCTTTTCCGCCGGGGACCAGGCATTCGTTGAAGCGCTCACCGGGTTGGCGGCGATCGCGCTGGACAAGCAAGGTCTGATCGAACGGCTCCAGGCGCTCTTCGAGAGCCTGGTGCGGCTCATCAACGACGCGATCGACGAGAAAAGCCCCTATACCGGCGGCCACTGCCGACGCGTGCCCGAGCTGGCGATGATGCTCGCTGATGCGGCGCACCGTACCGAAGAGGGCCCGCTGGCAGGCTTTCGCATGACCGCAACCGACCGTCGCGAGCTCTGGCTGGCGGCAATGCTGCACGATTGCGGCAAAATCACGACGCCAGTGCACGTGGTCGACAAGGCGACCAAGCTTTCCGGGATCTTTGACCGCATGGCGCTGATCGAAGCGCGCTTCGACCTCGCCGCGCGCGACGCGCAGATCGCATTTTTGGAGGCGGTCGCCGCGGGTGAAGCCGAGGCCGCCGCTGCATCGCGCTATCGTGCCGAACTCGCCGCGCTCGACGCCGACCGGGCCTTTCTACGCGAGGCAAACCGCGGCAGCGAGCACATGGCAGACGAGGACGTTGCCCGGGTGCGCGCGATCGGGGCGCGCCGCATCAGGGGAGCGGATGGCGCGCCCCAGCCGCTGCTCACCGATGACGAAGTTGCGAATCTGACCATTCGCTACGGCACGCTCAACGCCGCGGAGCGCGCGATCATCAATGGTCACGTCTCCACGACGATCAGGATGCTCGAATCGCTGCCGTGGCCGCGGCAACTCGCCCGCGTGCCCGAATATGCCGGCGGCCATCACGAGCGCGTCGATGGCAAGGGCTACCCGCGTGGTCTCACGCGTGAGCAGATGTCGCTGCCGGCGAGGATGATCGCGATCGCCGACGTGTTTGAGGCACTCACCGCCGGGGATCGACCCTACAAGCGGGCCAAAACCGCCGCGGAATCGCTGGCGATTCTCGGTCAGATGAAGCTATCGGGCCATGTCGACCCCGACCTGTTTGACGTCTTCCTGCGCGAGGGCGTCTGGCTCGAATACGCGCGCAAATTCCTCACCCCGGAGCAGATCGACGAAGTGGATCTGCCGCGCGGGCCCGGGAGCCCGGCGGCGTAGGATCAGGGACGGAGGTACGACCAGCCTTGCTGCTGGCGCTTCATGATCTCTACCACCCCCGCGCTGACGTAACCGATTCCGTCGAGCATGTCGCTGCGCGAGAGGTGTTGCGCACGCATCGTATTTTCGCAGGCGAAGATCTTCATGCTGGCAGCGGCTGCCTCACCTACGGCGGTGGCGAGCGGCGAGTCGAGCTTGAGCATGCCGATGCCGGGGCCATAAGCCACGATTTCGATGTCGACGTTCGCGGCGCCGAGCTCCGCCTGGATGTTATGCGCGTTGTTCAGCGCGAGATTCCATTTCGTCGTTTCGCCGTCGCTTACCTGAATAACGACCCTGCTGCGCGTTGTACCCTGCTGCGTTTGCGCAGAGGCAACCGCGGCGAGGAGAACGATCGCCACCGCTCCGACAAGCCAGCCCGACAATTTCCTTCTGCTCATTGCATCTCCTTCGCTTGCCCGCGCACAAGAACGCGCTGCGCCACCACCAGCGGCACGAGGTTGGAAACCCGTATTTTATCCACACTACTGCCGCAGCCGCAGCTCCGGCGTGGTGTTCACGTGGTTCGAGCGCTGGCGCGCGCTCCTGCCGCAATCCGAACCGGCAGCGGTCGACGGATGCGGATCGACGCAAGCCGCGCTGCGGTAGAATCGGCCTGCACGCCCGGCCAATCGGGCGGGTACCTTCTTGCAATATCTCAGGGAGAATCATCATGGGCACCGACAAACCGCGCGTCGGATTCATCGGCCTTGGACTGATGGGTCACGGCATGGCAAAAAACCTGGTGAACAAGGGGTTCCCACTGACGGTGCGCGTGCATAGGAACCGCAAGCCTGCCGAGGATATTCTCGCCGCGGGTGCCCGCGAGGCGCGAACAAACGCCGAACTCGGACAAGCCTCCGACATCGTGATCCTCTGCGTCACCGGTTCGCCGCAGATCGAGGAGATCATCTATGGCGAGAACGGCATCCTGAGTGCCGCCCGAAGCGGACTTGTGGTTGTCGACACGTCGACCGCAGAGCCGGCATCGACGGCGAAGATCCGCGCTGACCTCGGGCGCAAGGAAACGCTCTACGTCGATGCACCGCTGGCCCGCACGCCGAAGGAAGCCGAGGAAGGGCGACTGAACACCATGGTCGGCGCGGACGACGCGACTTTCGCCCGGCTGCGGCCCGTACTCTCCGCCTATTGTGAGAATGTCATCCATGCCGGGCCGCCAGGGCATGGCCACATGTTGAAGCTCATCAACAACTTCATCGCCCAGGCGATCGCGACGGCGACTGCGGAGGCCTGCGCAGCGTGCGCGAAATCCGGCGTGTCGATCAACAAGCTGCACGAGATCATCTCGGCCGGTGCGGTCAACTCGGGCATCTTCCAGATGATGGTCGGCAGGATGCTCGACGGCGGTGACTTGAGCGGGCTCAAGTTCACGCTGGTCAACGCCATGAAGGACCTGCGGTATTACACGCATTTCGCCGAATCGCTGCCGGTACCGGCGATAGTCGGCGAAGCCGTGCACCAGAGCCTCGTCACCGCCAACCTCCTTGGCTTCGGCGACAAGTACGTTGCGTCGCTGCTCGAGGCGCAGGAAAAGCTAGCCGGGGTGAAGATCGTTCCGAGGTAGCAAGAAAGCACGCCGAGGATCACGGCGGCGGCAGGTTGCCTGAAAGGTGCGGCGGCGCCAGGGAACGAAGTGTGCACACACTTCGTTACGCGAACGATCACCCGTCCGTCTCGACCCCAATGCGCGGCTCCCGATCAGCGACCACCCGCACGGCGGTGCTGCGGACTCGAGCCGCCGCCGTGTCCGGGCCGCTGTCGAGATGCTGGCGTTGCGCGCCACGGCGGCGCGCTGCGCGCGGAGCCTATGCCGAAAGCGGGGGCGCTATACGCGGGGCGAATGCGTGAACGCGAGCCCGCCGCGGGTTGCGCCCCGGGCGAGTATGGTGCCGACGCGACGGATTCTCGCGGATGGCGTTATGCTTGAGCATATTCTTCGTGCATGCCGGAGCAATGCCCGTGAGCCGTACCAACCAAACGCTGTGGGACAATCCTCTCGGTACCGATGGATTTGAGTTCGTCGAGTATGCGGCGCCGGACCCGGTGGCCCTCGGCCGCCTGTTCGAGCAACTTGGTTTCGCCGTGATTGCGCGCCACCGCTCGAAAAATGTGCTGCTCTATCGACAGGGTGAAATAAACTTCATCGTCAACGCCGAGCCGGGCAGCTTTGCGCAGGCATTTGCGCGCGTGCACGGCCCGTCGATTTGCGCCATCGCCTTTCGGGTGAAGGATGCGGCGGCGGCGTACCACAGGGCGACCGAGCAGGGAGCGTGGGGCGTGGAGGCGCATCCAGGTCCGATGGAGCTCAATATTCCCGCGATCAAGGGCATCGGCGACTCGCTCATCTATCTCGTCGACCGGTACGCCCGGGACGGGACCGGCGTGTCGATCTACGATGTCGACTTCGTGCCGCTTGCCGGTGTTGACCAGCATCCGCGCGGTGCCGGAATGACCTATATCGACCACCTGACGCACAACGTGCATCGCGGCCGGATGGAGGAATGGGCGAGCTTCTACGAGCGGCTTTTCAACTTCCGCGAGCTGCGCTATTTCGACATCGAGGGCAAGCTTACCGGGCTCAAAAGCAAGGCCATGACGAGCCCCTGCGGCAGGATCCGTATACCGATCAACGAGAGTGCCGACGACAAGTCGCAGATCCAGGAGTACCTGCTTGCGTATCATGGCGAGGGTATCCAGCACGTCGCCCTCGGGACAGCGGATATCTTCGCCACCGTCGAAGCCCTGCGCCGGCGCGACGTCGCCTTCCAGAATACGCCGGACACCTACTACGATCTGCTCGCGACCCGTCTGCCGAATCATGGTGAGGACACTGCGCGGCTCAAAAGGAATCGAATTCTTCTCGACGGGGCGCCGGCTAAGAACGAGATGCTCCTCCAGATATTCACGACGCCAGTTATCGGGCCCATCTTCTTCGAGATCATCCAGCGCAAGGGCAACGAGGGTTTCGGCGAGGGCAACTTCCAGGCTCTGTTTGAGTCGATCGAGCTCGATCAAATCCGGCGCGGCGTTCTGCAAGGCGAGTGACCGGTGCGATGACGGGCGGCGTGGCTTGAGCGGAAACCGAAGTGCTCTCCCCGCTCGGATTCACCTTGTTGCGGCGTTTGTCCGACGGAGAAATCCATTCCGGCGAGGCGCTCGCGGCCGATAGCGGCATCTCCCGCGCCCGTGTATCGCAACTGCTCCAGGAGGCCGATGCCGCCGGGCTGAGGCTGGAGCGCAGGCCGGGACGCGGCTATCGCCTGCGCGATGCACTGCCGTTCCTCGACCAGAGCGCAATCGTTGCGGCACTGGGCAAGAGCGCAGAGGCGCTCACGATCGAAGTCGCCGATATGCTCGATTCGACTAGCAGCGAACTCTCGCGCCGCGCCGGACGCGGCGACATTCATCGGCATCTGATGGTGGCCGAATGGCAAACCGCCGGGCGCGGCCGGCGCGGCCGCGGCTGGACCGCCGTGCTGGGCGGCAGCCTCACCTTCTCCCTCGGCTGGCGCTTCTCGCGCGGCGCCGGCGATCTGTCGGCGCTGCCGCTGGCGGTCGGGGTCGCGCTGGCAAGGGCACTCGAAGCCGCAGGTTTCACCGGCATCGGGCTCAAGTGGCCCAACGACTTGATTCACGGTGAAGCCAAGGTTGGTGGCATCCTGGTCGAACTCTCCGGCGACGCCCTGGGCCCTTCGCTGGCGATCGTCGGCGTCGGGCTCAATGTTCGCCTGCCCGCGGCGGTCAAGCGCGGCATCGGACAGGCGGTGACCGACCTTGCCGCTGTCGGTGGCAGCTCCGTGCCTGATCGCAACCCGCTGCTTGCACACCTCGCCGGTGAAATAGTCGAGGTGCTCGAAGGCTATGCGCAAGCGGG
The DNA here is from genome assembly GCA_963711235.1 of uncultured beta proteobacterium. Taxonomy (GTDB): domain Bacteria; phylum Pseudomonadota; class Gammaproteobacteria; order Burkholderiales; family Casimicrobiaceae; genus PALSA-1003. The sequence goes on from CAVQDI010000006.1 coordinate 674,132, forward strand.
GTTCGCCCCGCTGCGCGCCGCCTGGCAGCGGCGCCATGCGTACCAGGGAAAGCCGGTGCAGATCGTGCTGCCTGACGGCGGCACCGTGCGCGGAGTGGTCGTCGGCGTCGACGCAGCGGGCGCACTTCTTCTCGACAGCGCGGGCCGGCGCTTGCGCTGCGTCAGCGGCGAAGTTTCGCTGCGCCGCCTGTGATCCTGGTTCTCGACTGCGGCAACAGCAGGCTCAAGTGGGGGCTCGCCGGGCCGCACGGCTGGGTGTCGCAGGGCAACGTCGCCAATCAGGAAATCGGAACGCTCGCGTTACGCGATTGGCAGAATCTGCCGCGGCCCGCGCGCGTGGTCGGCGTCAACGTCGCCGGCGAGGCCACGCGCGTGCGTGTCGAAGCGCAGATCGTGCGTTGGCGCACGACGCCGGAATGGCTCATCGCGCGCGAGGAAGCGGGCGGCGTGTACAACCGCTACGCGCGCCCGTCTCAACTCGGTCCCGACCGCTGGGCGGCGTTGATTGCGGCGCGGCAGCGCGTCGCGGATGAGCTGTTTCCTTCCCCCTGTGTCGTCGTCAACGCGGGTACCGCGGTCACCGTCGATGCGCTCGACGGCACCGGCATCTTCCGCGGGGGCATCATTCTGCCGGGCCTCCGGCTGATGCTGCAGGCGCTCGCTTCGAACACGGCAGCGCTGCGCATCCCGCCGGGGCGGTATCACGATTTTCCGATCAACACCGCCGATGCGCTCGCTTCCGGTGCGTTGCAGGCGGTGTGCGGCGCCATCGAGCAGATGCGCCTCCGGCTGGGCGAGGGCGGGCCGCCGCCCAAGGCGTTTCTGTCCGGCGGCGCCGCCGTCGACATCGCACCGCACCTTACCGCACCGGTGGAGATCGTGGATAATCTGGTGCTCGAGGGCGTGCTGGCGCTCGCCGAATCCCCGGCCAAGGCATGAGAACGCTGGTCTTGTTGTTGTTGCTCGCCAATCTCACGCTGTTTCTCTACACGAAACTCGACAGCCTAGGCAGTGGCGAGGGCGACAGACTGTCGAAGCAGGTGCAGCCGGACAAGATCAGGCTCCTTTCGCCGCAGCAGGTCGCAGCACTCGGCCCCACCAAGGTTGCCACGCTCGCTGATGTCTGCGTCGAGTGGGGCCCGCTTTCGGATAGCGACAAGGCGCGGGCCCTGGCCACGCTCGAGCCACTCGACCTCAGCCGATTGATCAGCCAGAAGAAAGTCGAGGTTGTCACCAACTACTGGGTGTTCATCCCGCCCGTGGCCAATCGACCGGCGGCCGATCGCCGTATGGCGGAACTAAAAGAGCAAGGCGTCAAAGATCTGCTGCTTATCGACGGCGGGCCGCAACGGTTTGCGATTTCGCTGGGCGTGTTCCAGACCGAAGCGGAGGCCCAGACGCGGCTGGATGCGCTGTCGACGCAAGGCGTCAAGGGCGCCAAGGTCGGTGCGCGTACGCAGGCGGTGGTGCAGACCGACCTCGTGGTGCGCGACCCCCCGGCGCTTGCGGTTGCGCGCTTGAAGGAGCTGCAGGCCGGTTATCCGGGCACCGAAATCAAAGTCGGCACCTGCGACAAAGCGGCCTGACGATGGAGGAGCACGCGACGCGAGCCGAAGCGATCCGGCTGGCGCGCTCGCCGCGCGACATTGCCCTCGCCCGCGCGCTTCTGGTCGAATACGCACAATGGCTTCAGGTCGATCTCTGTTTTCAGGGCTTCGAGCATGAGCTGGCGAGCTTGCCGGGAGACTATGCGCCGCCGCGCGGACGGCTGTTGCTGGCAGGTTCGTCTGACACGGCCTTCGGCTGCATCGCGTTGCGCCCACTCGACGCGGAGTCGGCTTGCGATGGGGGCACGCCCGCCGGGCGGGTCGAGGGTCCCGTAGCCGAAGTCAAGCGGCTCTACGTCCAGCCGCCGTATCGGCACCAAGGCTGGGGGCAACGCCTCGCGCACGCCCTGCTCGACGAGGCGCGGGCCATCGGCTATCGCGAACTCCGACTCGACACCTTCGACTGGATGACCGGCGCGCGGTCTCTCTACTCCGGTCTGGGCTTCCGCGTGAGTGCGCCCTACTACAACAACCCGCTTGCGGGGGCGGTGTATATGTCGCTCGTCCTATGACGCGGGGCGAGCGCGCCGAGCCCGCCGCACGCCAGCCGCGCATGTTCCTTTCCGCGGAGGGCGGCGGCAGTTCGGGCAGCTGGTAGCTACGCCTTGCCCCGGACGGCAAAGTGCCGGCCGCCCTCGCGGGACCAGGCAAGCGGCTCGGTCCGCAGATCGCAAAAGCCGGCATCGCCGAGCAGCCGGAGGGCCTCCTCCTCAGAGTACCAGGTCAGAGCCCGCGTCTCGTCCTCGCGCGCGGTGATCGTCGTCCGGTCGCGCCTTTCATAGCGTGTCTTTACGTCGATGCGACGCATCTCCACGTCGAGAAAGGTCTCCGAGCGCAAGCCGATGCGCACGCCCTCGCCCGGGGTGACCGTGCGCACCTCCACGATCGGCGCCCCTGGAGGGTGTTCTATCTCCGAGGGCACAAACAAGTCGAGCAACAACAGGCCCGGATCCAGCAGGTGCGCGCGGATGCGCAGCAGCGCGTCGAGAGCCGTGATCGGATTGGCCAGCAGCTGGAAGGCCCCGGCGGCAATGTACGCCGCTGCGTAACGCGCCGGCAGATTAAGCGTCGCAACGCTCTGACGGTAGAGCCGGGTCGTGCGGCCCGCCGCGGCGAGCCGCCTCTCGCAGCTGGCAAGCATCGCTTCCGAGCTGTCGACGCCGTGTACCCGAATTCCCGCTTCGAGTAGCGGGACGAGGAGCCGCCCGGAGCCCGCCATAGCCTCCAGCACGGGACCCGCGTCTCGCGGCAGGCGTTCCGCGTACCACGCGACCTCTGCCTCGCTCGCGCGCGGCCGATCCGCGTCGTAGAACAGCGTGCCAAGGGTACCGTAAGCTGACATGCTGCGCCCGGGTTCAGGCGCGGCGCGGGGCGAGAATTTCGCGCGCGGCGGCGGCGATCGTGTCGATCCAGAGCCGAGCTGCGGGAACCTCACCCGTCCAGCGTAGAAAGCCGTGGATCGTACCGGCGCAATCGACGATGCGCGCGGAGATTCCTGCGCCTTGCAGCCTCCGCGCGTAGTCGAGGCCGTCGCCACGCAGCACATCGGCCTCGGCAAGCGCGACGACGGCGGGCGGCAGGCCCGTGAGGTCTGGCGCCGCAAGCGGCGAGAGCTCGGGGACTTCGGGCAGCGCATTGCCGCGATACGCGTCCCAATACCAAGCCATTTGGTCGGCACTCAAATTGTAGCCGGTCGCAAACGCGCGGTAGGACGCGCGCGCGCAGGTCGCGTCGAGCGCGGGATAGAAGAGCAGCTGCGCATCAGGTTGCGTTCCCCCGGTGCGGGCGAGGCGGAGCGTCAGCGCGGCGACGAGATTGCCGCCGGAGCTGTCCCCGGCGACTGCGAAGCGCTGGCCATCCGCGCCGAGGCCACGCGCTTCGGCGCGCGCCCAGCGCCACGTCGCTTCGACATCGTCGAGCGCCGCAGGGTAAAGATGCTCGGGCGCTAGGCGGTAGTCGACCGCCACCACGACCGCCTCAAGGCGATTGGTGAGTATCCGGCAAAGCTTATCGTGCGATTCGAGCGACCCGACCACCCATCCGCCGCCATGCGCATAGAGAATGAGGGGCAATGGTCGGGTCGCGCGCGGGCGGTAGACGCGCACCGGGACGGGGCCGGCGGGACCCGGTGCGTGCAGATCGCGGAGCCCCGCGACCGGTTCCGGGGCGCCGCCGAGCAGCCGCGGCGCCGCCTCGGCCGCGGCGCGCAGCTGCGCGATGTCGGGTGCACCGGTTTGCGCCGGGGCGCAGAAGACAGTGTCGAGCAAGCGACGGATATCGGGATCGAGCATCGGGGCTTCGCGGCAGCTGGCAAGGGATGGTACCGGATTCCGCCGGCGGAGTTGACAACCCGCAGCGCAACCCTTACCTTGGTCAATAGCGCCGATTTGATCCGTGGGGTGCGACCAGCTGGTCGCGCCACTTAGGGAAGCTGCCTCTCCCTCCGGCCTACGCCGGTACAGCAGCCCTCTGAGCGTTTGGTCCTCTGGCCAAACATGGCGTGGCGAAAGCCATGTCAGCAATTGTTCCTCCGCTAATGCATTTCCCGAGCGGTCCGGAACCGACTATTCGACTAGTCGTAGCCTAAGGGCAGTGCGTGACTGGCAACGGTTGCGTGCGAAGCGCCCTGACAACGCCTCATCGATGGAGATATCCCGATCTTGGAAGGATCGGGATGCGTTCGTTTGCTGCATACGGACAAGGGGCTAGGCTGAACAGTAAGGTCAACGCAAGTGAATTGCCGATAAACACCGTTATCAAAGCAGGGCTTAAGCAGCGGAGTAAGCCCCGACCAAAATGGTACGTGGCCGGATGTCCCTATCTCACGAAGGGACACGTCGATATAGCGCCACCGGTGGAAAGGCAGGACCTAACCTGTTCACGTTGCTGACATGGAACTGGGTAAGCCCGTATTTCCGCCCACGTTAGGCTGTTAGCGCGTGGGCAAGCTAATCGCAAGAGAAGCCGATGGGACTGCGGGTAAAGGATGGTGGAGAAAGCGAATGCCGGGCTGTAACGGTCTGGATAGGGGTTTGAACGTTACCCCACGCGCAAGCGGGCTGACTTCCACCTGGTCTCTACGGGCGATTTGCCTGTAGAAGTTTCGATGATTTACCCCTGCAGGAGCCGCGATATCCCCGCAGGGGGAGACTTGCGGATTCTTGCTGGGGCTTTCTCAAGGAGACAGCAAGTGAGAATGCAGTTCGACGACAGGAAATTTCTTGTCGAAAGACCCGCATCTGCGTCTTCGGCAGACCTGATCGAATGGCACGGAATCGACTGGGCCAGGGTGAACAGGAATGTTCGAAACCTGCAGATACGAATCGCCAAGGCAACGAAGGAAGGGGACTGGCGCAGGGTGAAAGCCTTGCAACGGTTCCTCACCCGCTCGTTTTGCGGCAAAGCTCTAGCTGTGAGACGGGTGACCGAGAACCGCGGGAACAAGACGCCGGGCGTGGACAACGTCTTATGGTCTACACCTGCGTTAAAAGCCCGCGGAATGACACAGCTTAAGCGGCGAGGGTATCAACCGCAGCCGTTGCGGCGTGTGTACATCCCTAAGTCCAACGGCAAGCTACGGCCACTGGGAATACCGACGATGAAGGATCGCGCGATGCAAGCGCTTTATCTTTTCGCGCTGGAGCCCGTGTCCGAAACGCTTGCCGATCCGAACAGCTACGGGTTCCGACCCTACCGCTGCACGGCGGACGCGATTAAACAGTGCCGAACGGCATTGTCGCAGCGGACGAGTGCAGTGTGGATCTTTGAGGCGGATATCCAAGGCTGCTTCGACCACATTAGCCACCCGTGGTTACTCGATCATGTTCCAGTGGATCGAGAGGTGCTGCGGAAGTGGTTGCAGTGCGGGTATATGGAGTCGCAAGCTTGGTATGCAACGGAAGCCGGAACCCCCCAAGGGGGCGTTATTTCTCCAACCTTGGCCAATATGACCCTGGACGGGCTGGAAGCTCTGCTGAAGGAGCATTTTGGCAAGCGCAACAGCAACAAGGTCAATCTGGTGAGGTACGCTGATGACTTCATCATTACCGGTTGCTCGAAAGAGCTACTGGAACATAAGGTGAAGCCGTTGGTGGAGGCGTTCATGGCGGCACGAGGTCTGCGTCTTGCTCCTGAAAAGACGAAGATCACGCATATCGGAAGTGGGTTTGATTTCCTGGGTCAGAATGTGCGTAAGTACAAGGACAAGCTGATCATCAAGCCGGCCAAGGAGAACATCAAGAACTTCTTGGATAAGGTGCGGGGAATCATCCACAGCAACTGCGGGGCGAAGACTGTCAACCTGATTCTCCTGCTCAACCCGGTTATTAAGGGTTGGACGGAGTATCACAAGACGATCAACGCCAAGACCACGTACTCGTATGTGGATCACCGCATATGGCAGGCACTGTGGCTATGGGCAAGACGGAGACATCCGCGGAAGGGCCCGCGCTGGGTGAAGGAGCATTACTTCGCCCGGTTCGGATCACGCAGGTGGGTGTTTCATGGCTCTGCCACCACAGCGGATGGTAGGAAGATTGTCGTCAAGCTGTGTGCGGCAATCGACACCAAGGTCATCGTTCACAAGAAGGTGGAAGGGGAACTCAATCCCTTCTTGCCGGAGTGGGAGCCGAAGCTCGAAGCACGAGCGACGCTCAAGATGATCGACAAGCTGAAGTCGCGCAAGCGTCTTCTTCGCTTGTGGTTGGGTCAGGAAGGGCAGTGTCCGGTGTGCGATCGTCCGATTACTATGGACGAGGCGTTTGACGCGCATCACATTCACCCTAAGCAATTGGGTGGAACGGACAGACTATCGAACCTGATTCTCCTGCATCCGAACTGCCATAGGCAGGTGCATTTTGGGCGAGGTCCGGTACAATTGCCGGCTTAGCTTGCTAAGCTTCGTGGAGGCTTGAGCCGAGTGCTGGGAAACTCGCACGCTCGGTTCTTAGGGGGGGATGGCCCGGAAACGGGCTGTCCCTACCCGACTGTGTGCGTACCCCCCGGCAGCTTGCGGGGCGCCAAAAATTCCGCTAAAGCGGCTTTCGACGGGAACCCGCTCGGCGGCAAGCTGAACGGGTTTTTGTTTTTGCGTAGCGCGCAAGGCCGACGCTGACACGACTCTCTGCGAGCAAAAGGAAAATGACCGCCACCAACGGCAAAACGGCACAGCTCACGCGACTACTGCGCGAGCGCATCCTGATCCTCGACGGCGCGATGGGTACCATGATCCAGGCTCGTCGGCTTTCCGAGTCCGAGTATCGTGGGCCGGCCGCCTGCGGCCTGCTCGACCATCCCCACGATCTCAAGGGGGACAACGATCTACTGGTCCTTACCCATCCCGAGATCATCGCCTCGATCCATGACCAATTCCTCGCCGCCGGCGCAGACATCATCGAGACCAACACGTTCAATGCGACGCGCATCGCACAGGCGGATTACAAGCTCGAAGGACGGGTTCGCGATATCAACCTTGCGGCGGCGCGGATCGCGAGCGAACGCGCCGCCGCTTGGACTGCCAAGACGCCGGAGAAGCCCCGCTTCGTCGCCGGCGCGTTGGGTCCGACCAACCGCACGGCAACGATATCCCCGGACGTTAATGACCCGGGTTTTCGCAACGTGAGCTACGACGACCTGGTCACCGCCTACGGCGAAGCGGTTGCCGCGCTGGTCGAAGGCGGGGTCGACCTGCTGCTCGTCGAGACGGTCTTCGACACCCTCAACGCCAAAGCCGCACTGTTCGCAATCGACAGCTATTTCGACGCACGCGGCATCCGCTTGCCGCTCATCGTGTCCGGCACGATCACCGACGCGTCAGGTCGGACTCTATCCGGACAGACCACCGAAGCTTTCTGGAACTCGGTGCGCCACGCCCGGCCGCTCGCCGTTGGTCTCAATTGCGCGCTCGGCGCGGCGCTTATGCGACCATACATCGAAGAAATCGCGCGGGTCGCGGACACGTTCGTCTCGTGCTATCCCAATGCGGGGCTGCCCAACCCGATGAGCGAGACCGGATATGACGAAACACCCGAGACCACCGCGCGGCTGATCCGGGACTTTGCCGAAAACGGCTTCGTCAACATCGTCGGTGGCTGCTGCGGCACGACGCCGGAACACATACGCGCCATTGCCGCGGCGGTGCAGCACGTGCCGCCGCGGAGGTTCGGACCGGCCGCCGATGAAGGGGTGGCAGGCTAAGGCTAGCGCCGGCATCACTCCCCCTGGATGGGAGGAGCCGATGCGGGCGACTCGACCCGGACCCGATATGTCACGTCCCATGAGACTGGCCGGCCTCGAGCCGCTGACCATCGACGACGATTCCCTGTTCGTCAATGTGGGCGAGCGCACCAACGTCACCGGCTCGCGCGCGTTCGCCAAACTGATCCTTTCGGGCGACTTCGCCGGCGCGGTGGAGGTCGCGCGGCAGCAGGTGCAGAACGGAGCGCAAATCATCGACGTCAATATGGATGAGGCCATGCTCGATTCCAAGGCGGCGATGATGAAATTCCTGCACCTTATCGCCGGCGAACCCGATATCGCACGCGTGCCGCTGATGGTCGATTCGTCCAAATGGGAGGTCATCGAGGCGGGACTTAAGTGCGTACAGGGCAAGCCGATCGTCAACTCGATCTCGATGAAGGAAGGCGAAGCCGCATTTGTGCGCCAGGCAAGGCTCGTCAAACGCTACGGCGCAGCGGCGGTGGTGATGTGCTTCGACGAGAGCGGCCAGGCGGACAGCTACACGCGTCGGATCGATGTCGCTCGCCGCGCCTATGATCTGCTCGTCGACCGGGTCGATTTCCCTCCTGAGGACATCATCATCGATCCGAACGTGTTTGCGATCGCGACCGGCATCGACGAGCACGCACACTACGCGGTCGATTTCATCCGCACCACGGCCTGGATCAAGCAGCATCTGCCGCATGCCAAGATCTCGGGTGGCATCTCCAACGTCAGCTTCAGCTTTCGCGGCAACGACCCGGTGCGCGAGGCGATCCACACGGTCTTTCTCTATCACGCAATTCGTGCGGGCCTGACGATGGGCATCGTCAACGCCGGACAGCTCGGCGTCTATGACGAGCTCGACCCCGAGTTGCGGGAACGCGTCGAGGACGTTGTGCTCGATCGACGTGCCGACGCCACGGAGCGGCTGGTTACCTTCGCGGAGACCTACAAGGCGCAAGGGCGCAAGCCCGAGGAGGATCTCGCCTGGCGTCGGCGGCACCGTAGAGGAACGGCTGTCGCACGCGCTGGTGAAGGGTATTACGACCTATATCATCGACGACACCGAAGAGGCGCGCAACCGGTACGCACGGCCGATCCAGGTGATCGAGGGCCCGCTGATGGCGGGCATGAACGTCGTCGGCGACTTGTTCGGGGCCGGCAAGATGTTCCTGCCGCAGGTCGTCAAGAGCGCACGGGTGATGAAGCAGGCGGTCGCACATCTCATTCCTTACATCGAGGCTGAGAAAGCGAAATCGGGCGACGCCGGCAAGGCGAAGGGCACCATCGTCATGGCGACCGTGAAAGGCGACGTGCACGACATCGGCAAAAACATTGTCGGGGTCGTCCTCCAGTGCAACAACTTCGAGGTGATCGACCTTGGCGTCATGGTGCCCGCCCAGAAGATTCTCGACACGGCGCGCGACAAGGCGGCCGACATCGTCGGGCTGTCCGGGCTTATCACACCCTCGCTGGAGGAAATGGCGCACGTCGCGCACGAGATGCAGCGCCTCGGCATGCAACAGCCGCTCTTGATCGGCGGCGCGACGACCTCGCGCGTGCACACGGCGGTCAAGATTGCACCGAACTACGCGGGCGTCACCGTGTACGTGCCCGACGCATCGCGTGCCGTCGGGGTGGCAAGCAACCTGCTCTCGACGGCGAATAGAGACGCCTACGTTGCCGAAGTCGCGGCGGATTACGACCGGATTCGCTCGCAGCACGCGGCCAAGAAAGGGCCAGGCGCTCATATCCCTCGCCGCGGCCCGCGCCAACGCGTTCAAGGCTGATTGGGACAGCTATCAACCTCCAAGGCCGGTGCTTCCCGGCCGGCGAGAGATCAAGCACGCCGACTTGCGCGAGCTCGCCCAATACATCGACTGGGCACCGTTCTTTCAAACCTGGGAACTTTCCGGTCCGTTTCCCGCGATCCTCGACGACCCCATTGTCGGCGAGGCGGCGCGCAACGTTTTCGCCGACGGTCGGGCGATGCTCGAGCGCATCGTCGAGGGACGTTGGCTCACCGCCAACGGCGTGATCGCGCTCGTGCCGGCGAATTCGATCGGCGACGATATCGAGCTCTACGCCGACGAATCGCGCACCACCACCGCGCTGACCTGGCGCAACCTTCGCCAGCAAAACGAGCGGCCGCAGGGAAAACCCAACTATTGTCTCGCCGACTTCGTCGCGCCGAAGACCTCGGGCGTCAAGGACTATGCGGGCGTGTTCGCCGTGACCGCTGGCTTGGGCATCGAGAAAAAACTCTCCGAATTCGAGGCGAAGAGGGACGATTACAGCGCCATCATGCTCAAGGCGCTGGCCGACCGGCTGGCGGAAGCCTTCGCGGAGTGGCTGCACATGCGCGTGCGGCGCGAGTACTGGGGTTACGCCAAGGACGAGAAGCTCGACAAGGCCGCGATGCTGCGCGAGGAGTACCGCGGCATCCGCCCCGCGCCCGGCTATCCTGCGTGTCCCGATCACACGGTCAAGGCACCGTTGTTCGAGTTGCTGCAGGCGAACAGGATCGGGATGGTGCTGACCGAAAGCTATGCCATGCTGCCGGCAGCGAGCGTGTCGGGCTTCTACATCGCCCACCCGGAAGCGGTTTATTTTGCCGTCGGCAAGATCGGCGAAGATCAGCTGCGTGACCTCGCCGCGCGCGTGCGCCTGAGCGAGGCTACCCTGCGCCGCGACCTCGCCCCAAATCTGGCCTAGCTACGCGTACGCTGCAATCGCTGCAGGTGCGGTGCCGATGGGCGTCATAACGCCAACCAGTCAAGAATACCAGGCGCAGGTCGGGCGCTGGATCGATCATGCCACACCGACGGTGATCGCCCTGTGCGCCGCCTGGTGCGACACGTGCGCGGAATTCCGCGCCACGTTGGAGCGCATCGCGCAAGCGCGGCCGGAGATCGTGTTCGTCTGGCTGGACATCGAGGACGACAGCGCGATCTGCGGCGATATCGACGTCGAGAACTTTCCCACCTTGGCGATCTATCGTGGCGAGCGATTGCTCCATTATGGCGTCTCGCTGCCGCAGGAGGGGACCGTCGCCCGCCTGATCGACGAGATTGCGAAGCGCCCCGACGGCGTCGTGTCCGCCCCGCAAGCGGTGCTCGATCTGCCGCAAAAGCTTCGCGTGCGCGCTCGGGGCCAAGCAGCCTAGCCGGGGCCGCTGCGCGGCGGGCGGTACAATGACGGGCCTACGATCGCCATTGCCATGGAACCAACGACCGCCGACAAGATCGGCGCACAGGCCGCGCCGCCACCACGGCTCTCGCCAACTGCCGCGACGGGCAGCGGAGCACGCGCATCGGGCGCCAGCTCGAGTGGCGCGAACCACAGTGCCTGAAGATGTGCGCATGGTTCGACGGTCGCTTGCCCGAGGTTGGCATCCGGACGCGGACGGTCGCCGCTGCTTCCGTCCACTAACGGCACCGGATCCGGCAGGCATCGTTCTCGCACGCGCGGTTGCCTTACCAAGCTTTGCGTCGCGGCCGGTCGCGGCGAGCGGGTGAGCGCGACATGGCGTATCTGCCCGCTTTCGTCAATCTCGTTCCGAAGAGCCGACGGCTGCTGCGCATCATCTGGCCGTTCCTCGCCATTGTCGTCCTGCTGCTCGTTCTATGGAGCATCAGCATGGATATTCTCTCGGCGACGCGTGCCTATGTCGGCGGCGAGAGCTTGTGGTCGAAGGCACAGAAGGACGCGGTCTTCTACCTCAACCGCTACGCGGCAACGCGCTCCGAGACCGACTACGAACGATACCTGGACGTGATCAGGGTACCCCTCGGTGACCGCAAGGCACGTGAGGAACTGGAGCAGGCGAGCCCCAACCCTGAGCGGGCACGAGAGGGATTCATCGAGGGGCGTAACCATCCGGACGATATCGCCGACATGATCTGGTTGTTCCGCCGCTTCAGGAACGTTGGCTATATGGACCGCGCGATCGCGATCTGGGCGGATGCCGACCGCCACATCGCCGAGCTGACCGGCGCGGCGGAGCGGCTGCACCAACGCGTCGCGGCCGGCCATGCCGACGAGGAGAGCCTCCGTCCGTTGCTGGAGGAGATCCGGCGCATCAACGGGCAGCTGACGCCGCTGGAGGACAACTTCTCGTTCACCCTCGGCGAAGCCTCGCGGCGAATGCAGTGGGCGCTGATGTCCGCCACGCTGATGGTCGCGACCTTTCTGGTCGTTCTCGGCGTCATCCTGTCACGGCGGATGCTGAGCGAGAGCGAGGAATTCGAGAATGCGCTCCGGTTCAGCGAGGAGCGCTTCAATCTCGCAGTGATCGGGAGCAATGATGGCCTTTGGGACTGGGACGTTTTGACGGGCGACATCTATTTTTCGCCGCGCAGCAAGGAGCTCGCGGGTTACGCTGATCACGAGATCGAGAACACGCCCGAGGCATTCTTCGCCTTGTTGCACCCCGACGACCTGGAGCCGGCACTGGCCGCGGCGAAAGCGCACATCCGCGACGATTGCCCGTACGATGTGGAATTCCGGTTGCGTGCAAAGAGCGGCGAGTATCGCTGGTTTCGGGCCCGCGGCCGATCGGTCCGCAACGCGGACGGTTGGGCAGTGCGCATGGCGGGTTCGGTCAGCGACATCAACAACAGCAAACTCGCCGAGGCGCAGCTCTTTGGCGAAAAGGAACGCGCGCTGGTGACGCTCAAATCAATCGGCGACGCCGTGATCACGACCGATCTCCGCGGGTGCGTGGAGTATTTCAATCCTGTCGCAGAAATCCTGACTGGATGGAAGGCGCAGGAAGCTGAAGGCATGCCGCTCGCCAACGTTTGCCAGATGCTCGACGAGACGACGCGCCAGGCATTACCGGATGCGCTCGAACGCGTGGGGAGCGAGGGACGCACCGTGAAGGCGGCTTCAAATGTGCTGCTCATCCGGCGTGACGGCACCGAGATTGCGATCAACGAATCCACCGCGCCAATCCGAGATCGCAACGGTGAAATCGCCGGGGTGGTCTTGGTCCTGCACGATGTGAGACGCGAGCGCGAATACGCGAGCCAGCTCTCCTACCAGGCGAGCCACGACGCGCTGACGGGGCTGATAAACCGGCGCGAATTCGAGCACCGACTCAGCCTCGCCCTGGCGAGCGCGCGGGAATTGAACCGCACGCACGCGATGCTCTATCTCGATCTCGACCAGTTCAAGATCGTCAATGATACGTGTGGCCACGCCGCGGGTGACGAACTGATGCGCCAGGTGAGCATGCTACTGCAGGGGCGCTTGCGCGAAGGCGATACGCTGGCGCGAATCGGCGGTGACGAATTCGGCGTCATCCTCGAGAATTGCTCTCCCGAGCACGCCGAACGGATTGCCGACGAACTGCGCCAGACCATCACCGATTTTCACTTTGTCTGGCACGACCGCTCCTTCGCCATCGGCGTCAGCATAGGCCTGGTGCTCGTCGCCGAGGGTTCGCTCACCCTCGCCGACGTCTTGAGCGCGGGGGATGCTGCGTGTTACATGGCCAAGGAGAAGGGACGCAATCGCGTGCAGCTCTATCACCGCAAGGACAGCGAGCTGGCGGTGCGGCACGGAGAGATGGAGTGGGTTGCACGCCTGCACGCTGCCCTCGACGCCGACCGGTTCTGCCTGTACTCGCAGCGGATCATCGCGGTCAGCGCGCCTCGGCACCCTGCGACGATGTTCGAGCTCCTGCTCCGGATGGTCGACGAACAGGGGAAGGTCGTGCCGCCCATGGCATTTATTCCTGCTGCCGAGCGCTACAACCTGATGCCTGCAATCGATCGCTGGGTCATCCGCACCGCGCTGCCGATGGTCGCGCGCGCCCGGACGATCGATGGCGGCGACGAAGTCTACATGATCAACCTCTCCGGAGCCTCGATCGGCGACGAGCGCTTCCTCGACTTCATTCGCGAGCAATGCGTCCGGTGCGGCGTGCCGGCCGACGCCATCTGCTTCGAGATTACCGAAACGGCAGCAATCGCCAACCTGGCGCAGGCGGCACACTTTATCGCCGAGCTGCGGGCAATCGGTTGCCGCTTCTCGTTGGACGATTTCGGCGCCGGCATGTCATCGTTCGGCTATCTCAAGCACCTGCCGGTGGACTTTCTCAAGATCGACGGCAGTTTCGTGACCGACATGCTAATCGATCCGATCGATGGCGCAATGGTCGAGTCGATCAATCACATTGGCCATGTAATGGATAAGCAGACGATCGCGGAATTCGTCGAAAGCGGCGCGATTCTGAACCGGCTGCGGGACATTGGTGTCGACTATGCTCAGGGCTACGGCGTCGAAGAACCGAGGCCGTTCCGCGTCGGCCGTGAGACCGCGGCAGTCGATGGCGCCGCGCGTGGTTAATCCAGCGTACCGATGTAATCGAGCTTGCCGATTTCGACGCCATTGTGGCGGAGAATCGCGTACGCTGTCGTCACGTGAAAGAAGAAGTTGGGCAGCGCGAACTGCAGTAGGTAATTGATGGCTGTGAAGGTTTTCGGCTGTCCGCGGATCGGCCGGACAATCTCGCGGCCCTCCGCGGCGTCAATCTCTCCGGGCGTCAGCGTACGAAGATAGGCGACCGCTTGGTCAATGCGCGCAGCGAGGTCGGCGAAGCTGTTCGCGGTAGCGTCGAAAGCCGGTGGTTCCTTTGCGGCAAGCCGGGCGCCGGTGCCACTGCCGAAATCGCACGCGAGCTGAACCTGGCGGGTGAGATCCAACATGTCCGGAAACAGGCGGGCAGAGAGGAATGTCCTTTCTTCGATCTTTTTCGCTTGGGCGTGCGCGGCAGCCTTGTCGATCACCCCGCGGAGATTGGTAAGCATCTTCAGGAACACCGGCACTGAAACCTGGTACATCGAGAGCGCCATCGCGTAACCTCCTTTGGGGTGCCGATTATAGCAAGCGGCAGCAGACCGCCAACGCCTGCTTATGCGGCCGGAAAGCCGCTGCAGGAGGGCGATCGGCTGCGCCGTGAGCCCGATTTCCGACACCGACCGGTTAGCATAAACTATCGTTTGGAAACCCAGGAAAAGCGGCCTGTACCCGGACCGAAACCATGCGACCCGCGCCCACTGATCGGCAGGATTCGAAATGGCGCTTGCACGGCGTTCGCGTCGTGCATGCGAATGAACTCGACGTCAATACGCCGCAGACGCCGGGCATGAATCGCGCCGCTGCGATCACCGCGGCGCGCGTCGGGGCGGAGAAGCTCTGGGCCGGCACGGTCGTTATCCATCCCAAGGCCAAGACCGGCGCACATCATCATGGGCCGGTCGAGAGCGTTATCTACGTGGTCAGCGGGCGTGCACGCATGAAATGGGGCGATCGTCTGGAGTTTGTCGCCGAAGCAGGCCCCGGTGATTTCATCTACATACCGCCATTCGTGCCGCACCAGGAAATCAACGCCAGCGACGACCAGCCGCTCTCCTGCGTGCTTGTACGCAGCGGTCAGGAACCGGTGGTGGTCAACCTCGACCTGCCCAACGTCGAACCCAATCCCGAAGAAGTACACTGGGTGGACAACATTCATCCGGCGCCGAATCGCTGATCGGGCGCCGCAGCAGTCGGAAAGCGGCCCCAATAGGACCGCCCGGAGCGACGCCTTCAATCAGGACACGAGAACGCCAGGAACTCCGATGGGTCGTCCTGGTAGGCGTGGCCGAAGCTGACCTGCCCGCGGAAGCGCAGCAGCAGCTCCTCGCGCCGCAGCACGATTTCGGCCTCGCCCTGCAGGGTAACGTAGGTGCCGTTCGAGCTGTGGTCGATGAGGACAAACTTGTCGCGCCGGCGCTCGATATGCGCGTGCATGCGCGAGGCCTTGCGGTCAGCGATCACGACATCGTTCTGCATGTCGCGACCGATAGAGAGCGTCGGAGCCGCTTCGGAAAGCTCGATCTGACGATCACCATGCCTGAGCACGAGCTGCGCAGGGCGGAATTTGACGTGGGTCGACAATGCGGTGAGCTCGTCCTCCGCCTCCTGCCAGACCAGTTCGAACAGGTCGATGTCCTTCTGCTTGCCCTTCACCGTATGCGCCTGCTGACTGCGCGCACGCGCGCGCAACGCCGGCGGCAGTTCCTGCATCGTCTGGGCCGAGGTGAAAATCTGGCCGCCTCTGGCAAGATTCGACAGGCGCGCGGCGACGGTGACCGAATCCCCGAACACGTCATTGCCCTCTTCGAGCACCGGGCCAAAATTGAATCCGACATGGATGGCGAGGGGCGCGCCGCGAGCGGTCCGTTGCACGGAGATGCGCGCCTGCATGTCGGTCGCCGCCCGGGCCGCGCCGTCGGCCGCTGGAAAGACGGCCATTACCTCGTCACCAATCATCTTCACGACACGGCCACCGCTGTCGACGCATGCCTGCCGGATGATGGCGAGGCAGCGCTCGATCGTCGACAACGCCTCGGCGTCGCCGAGACTTTCGTACAGCTTCGCGCTGCCACTTATGTCGGCAAACAGAACGGCTAGATTTCGCGGCAGCTTGTCCATGGCAGTGTGTTCGGCAGCCATGAAGTATAAGGCCGCGCGGCACGCTGCGGAATATTCACGTTGACAGTCGCCGAGGGCGCGGCCTAGTATCGAATGCGGGCCGCCGTCCTGGCGGACGATCATGCGGCATCCCTCGATGAAAGCGACATGGTTGGTTGGATGTTCCCTGTTCCTCGCATCGGCGCTGTCTTCCGGCGCCGATTTGGGAGTCGTTACGGTCCTGGACGGAAATGCGCGCGTGCTGCGAGGCGTGAGCTGGTACAAGCTGATCGAGGGCGCGCGGCTGCAGGATGGGGACGTCATCGACGCCTCGGATCACGCACAGGTGCAGATCGAGCTGGCGCCAGGGCCGATCGTCAGCTTTGTCGGCTCAGCGGAGCTTTTCGCCGCCGGCGCCGGATCGCGCGAGGGCAAGCAACCGGCACCCGCGGAGATGTACTTGACCCGCGGTTGGCTGAAGCTGGCGGTGAAGGCGGGCGGGGGCGTGCTGCGCGTGCGCTCGCCCGCGGGCGCCTTGGCCACGAGCGACGGGGTGGCGGTCATGCACGCCGAGCCCGAAACTCTTGAGGCGTTCGTGGAACGCGGCAATGTCAGACTGATCGAACCCATCAAGGCCGCCGGAGACGGAGCGGCGCACGATCTCAAGGACGGTGATTTTGCGATCCGCGCCAGCGACCGGCCGTTCGCCAGCGCGGGCGCAGCGCCACAACCCTTTGTTGCCGCCATGCCGCGGCAGTTCAGGGATCCGCTGCCTAGCCGTGCGCAGCTCTATCAGGTTTCGCACGTGCAGCTCGTAGCGGACCGCCCGATCAGCTATGCCGAAGCCGAGCCGTGGCTGGCGGGCCCCTACCGGAGGGTCTTTCTCAAGCGCTTGGAGCCGCGCCTCGCGGACCCGGAGTTTCGCGCCCTGGCCAGCGCCAAGAGCCAGGCGTATCCGGAATGGCACAGTGCCCTGGTTCCGGGCGAGAATGCGCCTGCGGACAAAGTCGAGGCGCCGCCGAAGGCGGCAGAGAAGACCGAGAAGACCGAGAAGACTGGGAGAAGTCTGAGAAGTCTGAGTCGAGCTGGTGGCCGTTCGGCAATTCGAAGAAATGAGCGCAAGGGCAACACAGACCGGATTCCAGGGAACGCCATGAAGCTGATGTGGAAGTTCAATCTCGTGCTGCTCGCGGTCTTCGTCGTGGGCCTTATCGTTACAGGCCTCATTTCGTACAACGTGGTCCAGGCCAACGCCCGTGAGGAGATTCTGGACAACGCGCGCGTGATGATGGAATCGGCGTTGTCCTCGCGCAGCTATACGAATACACAGGTCAAACCGCTGCTCGAGACGCAGCTCAAGTACTCCTTTCTACCGCAATCGGTGCCGGCGTACGCCGCAACCGAACAGTTCAACGACTTGCGCAAAAAGTATCCCGACTACAGCTACAAGGAAGCGACACTCAATCCCACCAACCCGCGCGATCGCGCGACCGATTGGGAAGCCGACGTCGTCAACAAGTTCCGCAACGGCCAGGCCAAGACCGAGCTGATCGGCGAGCGCGATTCGGCCACCGGGAAAACGCTGTACCTCGCCCGACCGATCCAGATCAAGGATGCGGCCTGCCTCGCCTGTCACAACACGGTGGCCGAAGCGCCGAAGACGATGATCGAACTGTACGGGCCGGCCAACGGATTCGGTTGGAAGTTCAACGAGATTGTCGGCGCGCAGATCGTTGCCGTTCCGAGCGCGCTTCCGATCCAGCGCGCCGACCATACGTTCAAGGTTTTCATGCTGCTGCTGACGCTTGTTCTCGTCCTCACATTCATTTTGATCAACGTCATGCTGCATTCGATCGTGATCCAGCGCATCAAGCAGCTCTCCAAGCTCGCTGACGAGGTCAGTCTCGGCCATCTCGAGTCGGCCGAGTTTAAGAGCAAGAGCAAGGACGAGATCGGTGTCCTTACCGGTGCTCTCTCGCGGATGAATAAGAGCCTGGTTCAGGCGATCAAGATGCTCGAGGCGTAGCGTAACCTTGGAGATTTGCAGGCCACGATATTCCCCTCATGGCTGAACCGGAAAAAATCGGCAAGTATGTCATTCAGGGCGTCCTCGGCAAGGGCGCCATGGGGGTCGTGTACAAGGCCTTCGATCCGCATATCGAACGCGTGGTCGCGATCAAGACCGTGCGCAAGGACCTGGTCGACCCCGACCTCGCCGTGCAGGTGATGGCGCGTTTCCAGAATGAGGCCAAGGCTGCGGGGCGGCTGCTGCATCCGAACATCGTCAGCGTCTACGAGTACGCCGAAGACGAAATCAACGCCTTCATCGCGATGGAGTACGTCGAAGGCACGGGCCTGCGCGAATACCTCAACCGCAAGGCGAGCTTCGATCTCGGGCAGATCGTTGCGATTGTTTCCCAGCTGCTGTTGGCGCTGGATTTCGCGCACGAGCGCGGCGTCGTGCACCGGGACGTGAAGCCCGCCAACCTGATCCTGACCAGTGGCGGCACGCTCAAGGTCGCCGATTTCGGCATCGCGCGCATCGACACGTCCAACCTCACCAATGCCGGCATGGTCATGGGCACGCCGTCCTACATGTCTCCCGAGCAGTGCCAGGGCAAGGAGGTCGATCGCCGGTCCGATGTCTTTAGCACGGGCGTCGTCTTGTACGAACTGCTGACCGGTGAAAAGCCGTTTTCCGGATCGATCGAAGCCATCGCGTTCAAGATTTGCTATGAGGAACCGCGCCCACCATCGGAGATCTCCAAGCTCGTACTCTCGCCGGCGCTCGACGCGATCGTCGCGACGGCCTTGGCCAAGGATCCGGGCACGCGGTTCCAGAACGCGAAGGCCTTCAACCGCGCGCTGCGACTCGCGCTCGATCCGGAGATCAATATCAAGCGCGAGGCACAAGACGCGACGGAGATCAATCTTGCCGCGGTCAAGCTGCAGGCTCAGGCGGCCCCGACTTGGGACGACACGACGCTGCACTCCATCGAGCGTCAACTCGCCGACCTCGTTGGGCCGATGGCACGGGTGATGGTCAAGAAAGCGGCCGCGAAGTCCAGGGACACGGCCGAGCTCTACACGCTGCTGTCCGAGAGCATCTCCGATCCCGAAGTGCGCAACGAAGTTCGTTGCCGGGATGGTCGGCGCGACCGTCGAGCACGCCGCCACAAACGAGACCGGCACCGGAGTGCGCCGCACGTTGCCACCGCAGTTGCGCTCGCTCAGCGGCGGAGTGGAGGCCTTAGCGCCGCTTGATCCGGGATTCGTCGAGCAGACAACCTCGAGACTCGCCGTCTACCTGGGGCCAATCGCCAAGGTGGTCGCACGCCGAGCTGCGGCAAACGCGGCCAACCGGCAGGAATTTGTCCAGCGCGTCGCCGACCATCTTGGGGCGCAGGAGCGTGGCGCGTTCCTGCGCGAGTCAGGTTTCGTCGAATTCGAGTGAGCATGTTCTATCACGACGGCAGCCGAACGTTGCAGGACCGGTTCGACGCCCGGCGCCTCGCCGATCGCATCGAGCAGCGGCTGGTGAAGGATCGAATCGGCGACGATGACAAGGCGTTCATCGAGTCGCTGGACATGTTCTTCTTGGCGACTTCGGACGCGGACAACCAGCCGAGTTGTTCGTACAAGGGCGGTGAGCCCGGATTCGTGCGCGTCGTCGACCCCGGTACGCTCGCTTTTCCGACCTACGACGGAAACGGCATGTTCCTGTCCATGGGAAACGTAGCGACGAATCGGCGCGTGGGCATGTTGTTCATCGATTTCCTGCGTCCGAAGCGGCTGCGGATCTCGGGCGAGGCGTCGCTACGTTTCGACGACCCGCTGCTTGCTGCTTATCCCGAGGCGCAACTCATCGTCCGCGTGGCTGTCACGCGCGTTTTTCCGAACTGCCCGCGTTATATCCACAAGTTCGCGCTCGTCGAACGCTCGAGTTTCGTGCCGCAGGCCGGCTGCGCGACGCCTGTTCCAAACTGGAAGAAGAGCGACTGGGCTAAGGACGTCTTGCCGAAGGGCGGCCCTGCGCGCGGCAAATAGCTCATCGCTGCCTGGGGTCGAATGCGTCGCGTAAACCATCACCGAGCAGGTTGAACGACAGCACCAGCAGGAAGATCGATATTCCTGGCCACACGGCCATCCACGGCGCATTATCGATGTAATTCTTGGCCGTGTTGAGCATGCTGCCCCAGGACGGCGCCGGAGGTTGCTGGCCCAGACCCAGGAAGGACAACGCGGCCTCGGCGATGATCGCGGCAGCGACCGTGAGCGTTACCTGCACGATCAGCGGCGGCACGATGTTGGGGAGGATGTGCCGCCACATGATCCGCAGTGGCGAGTTGCCGACCGCGCGCGCCGCCTCGACGTAGTCCTCGACCTTCACCTGCAACACCTGTGCGCGCGTGAGGCGGATGAAGATCGGGGTTGCCGATACGCCTATCGCGATCATCGCGTTGGTTAGGCTCGGTCCCAGGAATGCCGCGAGCGCGATGGCAAGGATCAGGAATGGGCAAGCAAGCATGGCGTCGGTCATGCGCGAGATCAGCGCGTCAGCCCAGCCTCCGGCGTACCCGGCCAACAAGCCGATGGGAACGCCGAACGCAAGCGAGATCGACACCGATACGACCCCGGCGAGGAGCGAGGCGCGCGTTCCCCAGACAACGCGCGAGAGCACGTCGCGACCAATCTCATCGGTGCCGAACCAGTGTGCCGCGCTCGGCGCCTTGCGGATCGCGCTCCAGCTTGTCGCCAGTGGATCGTATGGTGCGACTTCCGGTGCGAGCAGTGCCAGCAAAACGAAGAACACGACCACACCAAGTGCGACCATCGCGCCGCGCCGACGCGCCAGACGCTTGAGTGCGCGCCAGCCCGGCGAATGCGCCGGAAACGGCAATGCGGTGACGACGCTGGTCACCCGTGGCTGTCCCGCAGCCGCGGATTGACGAGAAAGTACGCCAGATCGGCAACCAGATTGAGGGTGATGTATGCGGTGGCCGTGCAAAGCACCACGCCCTGCACGACCGCGTAGTCGCGATTGAACACCGCGTCCACGATAAGCTTGCCGAAACCCGGGATCGTGAACACCTGCTCGGTCAGCACGGCGCCCGATAGGAGCGTCCCGAACTCAAGAGCTCCAAGGGTGATCACGGGCGTCAGCGCGTTGCGCAGTGCGTGCTTGAGCACGACGACCTTTTCATCGAGGCCCTTCGCCCGCGCGGTACGCACATAGTCGGTGCTGAGGACCTGCAGCATGGCACTGCGCGTATGGCGCATGAGCACCGCCGCGATCGCGTTGCCAAGGACGAATGCCGGCATGACCATCGCCGCGAGATTGGCCCGCAGATCCTCGAACGGGCTCACGTAACCCGACGCGGGCAGCCAGCCCAAGGTGACCGAGAATAGGAGGATCAGCATGATCCCGAGCCAGAAGTTCGGGGTCGACAGTCCCCACAGCGCGAACACGTTGGCGGCGTAGTCCCACACCGAGTCCTTTGCCACCGCGGAGACGATTCCGGCGGGGATGCCGATGGCGAGCGCAATGAGGATGGCCAGGAACGCGAGCTCCAGCGTGACCGGGAGCTTCTCCACGACGAGGTCGAGCACCGGCTTCTGGATGCGAACCGACTCGCCCAGGTCGCCTTTGAGCACGCCAGCCGCCCAGTAGAGATAGCGGATGGGCAACGGCTCGTCGAGATGCAGTCTTTGGTGCAGTTCCGCGATCACAGTCGGATCCCGTTCCTCGCCGGCGAGGATCATCGCCGGGTCGCCAGGAAGGAGCTGCTGCAATCCGAAGATCAGGATCGAGACGAAAAAGAGGGTCGGGACGATTGTTGCCAGTCGCCGGAAGAGAAACTTGACCATGCTCGGTATTTTCTGCTCCGGCGCTCGTTTCGCCCCGTTCGCGCTAAGCCGGTCGAAGCGCGAACGATTCACAAATGGCCGTCCGACCTCTGAAGAGCCAGCCTCGCGCAGGGCCTAAAGGCCCAGGGCGAACCGCCGCCGTGTATTCTGTCGCCTCAATTCAACGTCAACCCCTGCACCCGCACCAGTCCGTCGGGGATGGGACGCAGGCCGGAGAGCTTGTTCGTATACGCCCACAGCCAGTGGCGATGGAAGAGGTAGACGATCGGTCGGTCCTTGAGCACGATGGCGGCGATCTCGGCGTAGATCTTCTTGCGTTCAGCGAGGTCGAGCGTCGTGCGCGAGCGGTTGAGCAGGTCGTCGACGGCCTTGTTGCAATAGCCTGCATAGTTGAGTGGCTGCTTGCAGCCATCGAAGCTGAAGATGTTGCCGTCCGGATCGGCGCGGCCGCTCCACGCCAATACGTACGCCTCGAAGTCGCCTTTGTCGGCCATGTCGAGCGAGGTAGCGAACTCGGTTGACTGGATTTTTACTTCGAAGCCCGCATCCTTGACCATCGATTGCACGACCTGCGCAATCCTTTGCGCGTCAGAAGTGGTTGGCGTCATCAGCGTGAAGACCGGATGCGGCGCGCCAGCCTCCTGCAGCAACGCCTTGGCCTTGGCGACATCACGCTTCGGCACCGGCAGGCTTGCGGCGTAAAAGGCGTTGCTCGGAGCAACCCACTGGTTGCCGACGTCGGCCTCGCCGTCCATCGCGACCTGCACGATGGCTTCGCGGTCGAGCGCGAGTTCGAACGCCTCGCGCACGCGCGCGTCGC
Source organism: uncultured beta proteobacterium (assembly GCA_963711235.1). GTDB lineage: Bacteria > Pseudomonadota > Gammaproteobacteria > Burkholderiales > Casimicrobiaceae > PALSA-1003. Next base: position 697,109 of record CAVQDI010000006.1, read on the forward strand.
GACCCAGAGGATTCGCCTGCGCGTGATCGCTCTTGCCCACGTTGATCGTAATGCCTTGGTAGCCGATCTCGGTGATGCTCGAGAGCTTGAAGCGATGGTCAGTCCTGAGTGCGGGAACATCTGACGTTCCGACGCGCTCGATGAAATCAAGTTGACCCGATTTAAGGTTCGCCAGCCGCACGGTTGCGTCGACGATGGGTAGATAAACGATTCGATCAAAATGGATTGCGTCCTTATTCCAGTAATTGGGATAGCGTTCAAGGACGATGCGGTCCTGTGGGATGCGCTCGACAAAACGGAAAGGACCGGAGCACACTGGGTGTGAACCGAATTTTTCACCTTCCGCCTGCGCGGCCTTGGGTGAGACCATCATGCCCGCGCGGTCAGCGAGCTGGGCAAGCAGGGGCGAAAACGGTGCAGCCAGGTTGAGCCGCACAGTCGATGCGTCGACGACGTCGACCGTGGTCACGGGTGCCAGCTCGCCGCGACGATTCGAACCGGCCATGTTCTTGTGGCGCTCGAGGTTGAACTTCACCGCCGCCGCGTCGAACCGTTCACCGTCATGAAAGGTGACTCCCCCGCGCAGCTTGATCGTGAGCGCCTTGTGGTCGGCCGACCATTCGTAACCGGTAGCCAGCTGAGGCACGATGTTGAGCTTTTCGTCGATATCGAAGAGCTTGTCGCACAGCGCGGCGAACACGATGCGGCCAACGAAGGTGCGGGCGAGGGTCGGATCAAGAACGTCCGGATCCTCGGCGAGCCCCAGGCGCAGCGTCTGCGCCCCGGCGAGTGCGGTTACCAGCCACAGCGCCGCTGCCGGCAGCGCCCGTCTTGTGCACAATCGATGGGCCATGCAATCCTCCTTCGGTTCCCGGGGCGCTACGATGGGTCGGTCGTGATATTAGCGCCAACTTCCCGGTGCGCGAAACGTCCGTCGGCAAGTCTTCCGGACTGCGAAATGCGGCCTGCAGTCGCCCAAGGCGCCCGTTGGCACCCTGCGCCGCCCGCGGCAGGGCAGCCGCAGGCGGGACGATCTCGTTCCAGAAGTGGCAGGCAGTCGCGTGCCCGGAGTCGGCAATCAATGGCGGATCTGCTTCGGCGCAGCGCGCTCGGGCATAGGGGCAGCGTGTGCGGAAGCGGCAGCCGGAAGGCGGATCGATGGCGCTCGGCACGTCGCCCTGCAGAATGAGACGCTGACGTCGCGCCCCGGGCTCCGGCACCGGTATGGCGGAGAGGAGCGCCTGTGTGTAGGGGTGGCGCGGGTTGGTGAACAGCTCACGCGTGGCGGCGTAGTTCGACGATGCGGCCCAGGTACATCACGGCCACACGCGAGGCGATGTGCTTGACGACGGCGAGATCGTGGGCGATAAAAATGAACGACAACCCGAACCGTTGCTGCAGGTCGGTCAGAAGGTTGACGACCTGCGCCTGGATCGAAACGTCGAGCGCCGACACGGGCTCATCGCAGACGATGAGCTTCGGTTCTGCGGCAAGCGCGCGCGCGATGCCGATGCGCTGGCGCTGGCCGCCGGAAAACTCGTGCGGATAGCGTTCGGCATGCCTCGGCCGCCAGCCCCACGAGAACGAGCAACTCGGCGACGCGCTCGCGACGCCGTCCCTCCGCCAGGCCGTGCAGCTCCAGCGGTTCGGCGAGCATCTGGCCGACGGTCATGCGCGGGTTTAGCGACGTGTAGGGATCCTGGAAGACGATCTGCAGCGCACGCCGTTGGGCGCGCATATCCGCCGCGCCGAGCGCCAGGAGGTCGCGGCCATCGAACTCGATCGACGCCCGCGGTCGGCTCGAGCAGACGCAGGATCAGGCGGGCCGTGGTCGATTTGCCGCAGCCCGATTCGCCGACCAGTGCCAGCGTCTCGCCTTCGGCCAGGTCGAAATCGATGCCGTCGACTGCGCGTACCGCGCCGTCACCGCGGCGGAAAGCACTCGCACGCACCGGAAAATGCTTGACGAGCCCGCTGACCCGCAGCAGTGCCTTCACGCCGGGACCAGAACGTCCGCATCGAGCGGAGCTCGCCAACACGCTGAAGTGTGCGCAGGACCCACCGTCAGCAGGGCCGGGCTCTCGCAGCGACATCGCTCGGTCGCAAACGGGCAGCGCGGATGAAAGCGGCAACCGGGAACCGGTTGCAGCGGATTGGGCACGAGTCCTTCGATCGCGGGCAGCCGCTGCTGCTCGATGTCGAGCCTCGGAATCGATCCCAGGAGGCCGACGGTATAGGGATGCTCCGGCCGTGCGAACAACGTTGCCGCGCTTGCGTGTTCGACGATGCGTCCCGCATACATGACAGCGACCTCATCGGCCAACTCGGCGACGATGCCGAGGTCATGGGTGATCATAATGATCGCCGTGCCCGTCTCCTCGCGCAGGGTGCGCATCAGGTCGAGGATCTGCGCCTGGATGGTCACATCGAGCGCGGTGGTGGGCTCGTCGGCGATCAAGAGCCTTGGCTCGCAGGCAAGCGCCATTGCGATCATGACGCGCTGGCGCATGCCCGCCGGAAAGACGGTGCGGGTAGTCGGCGAATCGCCTTTCGGGCGACGGAATGTGGACACGACGCAGCATCTCGATCGTGCGTTCCTTTGCCGCCGCGTAGGACAGATCCCGATGCCGCAGGATCCCCTCGACGATTTGCTCGCCGACCGTGAACGCCGGGTTGAGCGAAGTCATCGGCTCCTGGAAGATCATCGACAGTCGATTGCCGCGCAGTTCGCGCATCGCCGCGGCTGGCAGGCGGGTGAGATCGACGCCTTCGAAGCGAATCTCGCCGCTGACCCGTCCGGGCGGCGCGATCGAGCCCCATTATCGAAAGTGCAGTTACGCTCTTGCCGCATCCGGACTCGCCGACGATACACAGTGTGCGTCCGGCGTCGAGCGCGAAGCTCACACCGTCTACCGCGGAAAGCTCGCCGGCTTCGACCGCGAACGACGTCTTGAGATCGCGGACCTCGAGCAGCACGCTCATCGCTCGTGCCGGGTGTATTGGGCCTGGAAGCGCTGGATCTCGTCTTCGATCGTGGCGCGATCAGTGATTCCGGCCGGCCGCGCGCGGTTCGGCAGGCAGGCGACAAAAGGCTGGAAGCGCTCAAGGCTCTTGATATACAGGCGATTAATCTCCACGAGCGGGTCGGGATGATCGTCGACACGCAGATCAAGGGCCGGATATGCCTCGGTCGTGCAGATCAGGAGCGCAACTGCTTGTTTGCCTCGTTTGTCGCCGCCCGCAGCCTCGCCCGCCTGCATCGCGGCGATCAGCCGTTCGGCGAAAGGGAGCTCACGGCCGGCATCGTAGAACTGTGCCGTGTCCTCGATCACCTGAGGGCCCACGAGCATATTTCCCGCGACCGAGAAGCCCTCCCCGGTGACGTGGCCGCACCAATCAATGCATTCGACGCCGGTGTGTACGGCGAGATTGCCCTCGGCGTCGATCAGATGCACCTGGCGATGCTCGCGACCGGCGTCGGGATAGATGAGCGTGCGCAGGACGTCGGTAGGCGCCATGCCCTGCGCAAGCCGCGTCAGGCCGCGCATGCCATACAGTGGATTGACCAGCGCCTGGGTCGATAGCGCACCGACTCCGCTGAGCGCGTACGGGCAAAGTGCGCCGACCGCAAAGAACCGGCTCGCCACGATCACGCCCAGAGCGCCCGACGCATCGCGCGCGACGATCGACCAAGTCATGGCACATTGTGAAAGCTTGCCTGGCGCTTGGCAATGTGACCTTGCGGGCGACTTGCGCCAGCGTTCGCGCATCCGGCGCGACGCTAGGCGAGGCCCCCGCTCGGGCTCGCGCGCAGGCAATGCGATGGCGCGGTACCCGCCTATACGCGCTCGATGATCGCCGCGATGCCCTGGCCTCCGCCGATGCACATCGTGATCAGCCCATAGCGGCCGCCGCTTCGATGCAGCTCGTATATCGCCTTGACCGTAAGGATGCAGCCGGTCGCGCCGATCGGGTGGCCGAGCGCGACCGCTCCACCGTTGGGATTGACTTTGGCCGGATCCATGCCGAGCTCGCTGGATACACCCAGCGCTTGCGCGGCGAACGCCTCGTTCGATTCGATGACATCCATCTGTTCGAGTTTGAGGCCGGCCCTGGTCAAGGCCCTCTTCACCGCGGACACGGGCCCCAGGCCCATAATCTTCGGGTCGACGCCCGCATGCCCGTAGGCAAGCAACCGCGCCATTGGCTTCAGCCCCTTTCTCTCGGCAGTGGACTTTTCCATCAGCACGACCGCCGCGGCCGCATCGTTGATGCCCGAGGCATTGCCGGCGGTCACGGTTCCGTTCTCCTTCGCGAATACCGGTCGCAGCTTGGCCATGCCCTCGAGCGACGCATCGCCGCGAACGTGCTCGTCGGTGTCGAATTGGACGGGGCCTTTCTTGCTCTTCAGCTCGATCGGCAGGATTTGATCCTTGAAGTATCCCTTGGCAATCGCGTTAGCCGCGCGCTTGTGGCTCTCGACCGCAAACGCATCCTGGGCGGCGCGGGTGATGCCACACTTGGTCGCAACGTTCTCGGCGGTGACGCCCATGTGGATCGTGTCGAATGGATCGGTCAGCGCACCGACCATCATGTCGATATCCTTGGCGTCGCCCATGCGCGCGCCCCAGCGCTGCGTCACGTTGGCGTACGCGGCGCGGCTCATGCTCTCTGCGCCCCCCGCGACCGCGGCATCGATGTCGCCCAGCATGATGTATTGCGAAGCGGAAACAATGGCCTGCATCCCGCTGCCACAAAGACGGTTAAGGGTAAGCGCACCCGATTCCGCGGGCAGACCGGCATTGAGCGCAGCGACGCGCGACAGGTACATGTCCTTCGCCTCGGTGTGGATGACGTGGCCAAAGACGCACTGGCCGATATCCTTGGGATCGACCTTGGCCCGACTGACCGCTTCGCGCGCGACCTTGGCGCCAAGCTCGCTTGGCGGGAAGTCCTTGAGACTGCCACCATAGTCGCCGATCGCTGTGCGCACGCCGCTCAGGATGACGACTTCTCTCGTTTCGTTCATTGCTGCTCTCCGGAAAGGGATTGCAAAAAAGGGACGTCAATTATTACGCGATTTGCGACTTCCCATGCGCTCTGCCAGGCTTAAGCAGCAGCAGGTCGATCCACCTTAGATGGCGCAACGCCCAAAAAATTCGACGCGATAGGCGATAAGGGGGAGGAGCCTAGGGTACTTCGAGCAGGCGCTTGCGGTGCCAATCGGCCATTCCCTCGTCGGGATATTCCGCGAAGTGCGTGTGGTCAATGCCCTCGGGTACGTCGACCCAGGGCACGGCATAATCCAGCATGATTTCGACTTCCTCGATCGGTTTCGGCAACGGCGTGTCGATTGCGGACGCGAACGGGTAGACCCACTCTGCCCAGCGTGGATCCGATATCCACAGCGCGCTGCCGCACTTGCTGCAGAAGTGCCGACGCGCCTCGGAGAGCTTCTTGCGCCTGCCTTTGCCCTCGGTAATCCGGGCCCGATACACGCTCACGCTCTCTTTACCGACGACTTTAAGCGACTTGGCGTCGCCCATGATGTTGATGGCGTAGCCGCCGCCGCCCTGCGTTTTGCGGCAAATCGAGCAGTAGCAGCGCATGTAAGGATAGGGTGTGTGCGAGTCGAGCGAAAACTTCACCGCGCCGCAGGAACAGGAGCCCTTGAGCCGCATGATCTCGATTCTGGTCGGGGAAAAGCACCATCATACCGCCGGCAGGCGCAGCCGTGCGCCTGTCTGTCGCGGCGGAAGGGGCCGCTTGGGGCTACACTCAGGCATTCTCGTCCGGTGGAGGGAGCCGCCATGGCGCGCATTAGCCAAGTCGTAACGTTTCCGGGCGCGGCCGGTTACGCGCTTGCCGCGCGGCTCGACCTGCCGTCGGGTATCGCGCCCCACGCGTACATCCTGTTCGCCCATTGCTTCACCTGCTCCAAGGATTCGCGCGCGGCGAGCTTCATCAGCGAGGCGTTGACCGATGCGGGTTTTGCCGTGCTGCGCTTCGATTTCACCGGTCTGGGCGATTCGGAGGGAGACTTTGCCAACACGACATTTTCGTCCAACACCGCCGATCTGCTGGCGGCCGCAGCGTGGCTCAGACGCGAGCGCAAAGCGCCGGCGATCCTGGTCGGTCATAGCCTGGGCGGCGCTGCGGTCCTTGCTGCGGCGGCAAGCGTGCCGGAGTCGGTCGCGGTCGCCACGATCAACGCACCCGCCGATCCCGCTCACGTGGCGCATCTATTCGCTGATCGCCGCGACGAAATCGATACGGTGGGCGAGGCCGAGGTCGAGCTCGGGGGTCGCGTATTCCGCATCCGGCGGGAGTTTCTCGAAGACATCGCCGCGCAAAAACTCACGGCGGCGATCGCGGCGCTGCGGCGCGCGCTGATCGTGTTCCATTCCCCTCGCGACACGATCGTGGGCATCGACAACGCCTCGCGCATCTTTCTGGCGGCCAAGCATCCGAAGAGCTTCATCTCGCTCGAGGACGCGGATCATTTGCTGACCCGACGCGCCGATGCACGGTACGTCGGAGGCAGTGCTCGCCGCATGGGCGAGTCGCTATCTGCCGGCGCAGCCGGCGGATCGCCCAGGCGTCGACCCTCCGCGCGACACCGTACTGGTGCGCGAGACTCGCGCCGGCAAGTTTCAGCAGGAGATAAGCGTCGGGCCACACCGGCTGCTCGCGGACGAGCCGACATCAGCCGGCGGCGACGACAGCGGCCCCTCACCCTACGATCTGCTGACTGCGGCGCTCGGCGCCTGCACCGCGATGACCCTGCGCCTTTACGCGGATCGGAAGCAGCTACCGCTGGATCGCGTCCGCGTCACTTTGCGCCATACCAAGATTCACGCCAGCGACTGCGGCGAATGTGAAACCAAGGAGGGGCGCATCGATCGCATCGAGCGGGTAATTGAGCTGGATGGCCCGCTTGACGAAGCTGCGAGGGAGAAGCTGCTCGAGATTGCTGACAAGTGTCCTGTGCATCGGACGCTGCAAAGCGAGGTGCTTGTTCCGACCCGGTTGGCGGCGGACGAAGGGACGATGCGCGGTGAGACGCCGCCGGCCGAATGACCCCGATTAACGCGCGCGCTCGCTCGCGGCGAGCACGGTGCACAGGGCGAGGCCGATGAACGCGCCGCCACTGAGATAGCGTGCCATCGCCCGGGCGCGCCACGCCCGACCGACGACAGGCCCCAACCTGGCAGCCGAGATGGCATACGCACTGTCCGTGACCGCGGCGATCGCGACGAACATCGACCCGAGCGCGATACTCTGAACCAACGACGCCGTTTCGGTACTCATGAACTGTGGCAGGAAGGCCGCGAAAAAGATCGTCGTCTTCGGATTGAGCAAGGCAACGACGAAGCCGTCCCTAGATACCCTGCGCAGTTGCGCCGGCGCGGCGTACCGAGGTGCGCCGTTCGGCGTCCGAGCCGCGCAGCGCCTGAACGCCGAGGTAGACCAGATACAGGGCGCCGGCGTACTTGACCACGGTGAAGGCGACCGACGAGACGGCGAACAGGGCCGCAAGCCCAACCGACGGCGCCGATCGCATTGCCGAGATTCCCCATGGCCACGCCAGCCACCGAAGCGAGGCCATGACGCCATCCCTGGGCAGCGCTGCGCGTGACGATATAGAACACGCCCGGCCCGGGTGTGACAGCGAGGATCAAGGCTCGCGACCAGGAAGGCCGACAGCAACGGCCAGCTAGGAAACAGGTGCATGGTAAGTTTTCGCGCGCCTACACATCACGAAGCCGCCGGCTTGTCGCTCGAGCCAGTCGCACCCGGCCAAGGCCAACCGGGGCCGCGGCTGCGTATCCCGACCAGCAGGGCGAAGCTCCTTCACTCTACGAACCGGTCCTAAACTTTCATCAACTGGGCTTCATCGTCGGTCAATTCGCCCCGCCGCCGCGTGTCCGGCATGACGATCGCGGCGATAAGTGCAATGCCGCACATTACGGTCACGTACCAGAAAAATAACGATTCGTATCCGAGCGACTTGAACTTGAGCGCGACGTATTCGGCACTGCCACCGAAGATTGCGTTCGCGATCGCATATGAGAGCCCGACGCCGAGCGCACGGACGTGCATCGGAAAGAGCTCCGCCTTTACCAGCCCGCTGATCGAGGTGTAGAAGCTCACGCCGGCTAGCGCCAGAATCACCAGGCCGAACGCAACGTAGGGATCGGTGACATGCGCCAGTGCGCTGAGGATGGGCACGGTGCCGAGCACCGTGAGCACGCCGAAGCAGAGCATTGAATTGCGTCGGCCGATTTTGTCCGACAGCGCGCCGAATAGCGGCTGCAACAGCATGTAACAGAACAGCACCGCGGTCATGACCGCACTCGCAGTCCGGGCGTCCATCTTGGCGGTGTTGACAAGATATTTCTGCATATAAGTCGTAAACGTGTAGAAAATCAGCGAGCCGCCTGCGGTGAATCCGAGCACCGTGAGGAATGAGCGCAGATAGCGGAATACGCCCCTGAGCGTTCCCGCATCTTTCTGCCTTCGGACCTTGTCCGATATTGTCTCGGTAAGTGACCGGCGGAGGAAGAAGGCGACAACCGCGGCAAGTGCACCAATCGCGAACGGAATGCGCCAGCCCCAGGCCTTGAGCTCGGCGTTAGTGAGGTACTGCTGCAGGATCACCAGCACCAGAACGGCGAGCAACTGGCCGCCAATGAGCGTCACATACTGGAACGACGCGTAGAATCCCCGATGCCGGTGGGCAGCGACCTCGCTCATGTATGTTGCGCTGGTGCCATACTCGCCGCCGACTGATAGACCCTGCACCAATCGCGCGACCAGCAGCAAGGCCGGTGCGGCCACGCCGATGCTGGCGTAGGTCGGTAGCACCGCCACCAGGAGTGACCCTGCGCACATCATGACCACGGCGATCATCATCGAGATGCGCCGACCATGCTTGTCGGCGACTCGGCCGAAGAACCAACTGCCGACCGGGCGCATCAGAAAGCCCGCGGCGAAGATACCCGCCGCATTGAGAAGCTGCGACGTCTGATCGCCGGCAGGGAAGAATTCGGACGCGAAGTAGAGCGCGGTGAACGAATAGACGTAAAAGTCGTACCATTCGACGAGATTTCCGGACGACCCGCCGACGATCGCCCAGATGCGTCGGCGCGTTTCGGTTGCACCGATGCCGTGAACGTGATGAGTATGCGTAGTAGTTGTCATGTCCCAGCCTAGTAGCTTGAATGCGTACGTCCAGTCGTTCGGCGAACTTAGCGGCGTCGCGCGTGCCGAGCATAACCTCGTAACCGTGCGCGATGAAGCCGCCGGCCAGCGCCTTGGCCACGTCGCCGGATCCCAGGATACCCACTTTATGACGATTTTCCTCCAGTGATGCGGCCCCGCTACGACGATATCCGGAGGTAATGCTGGGTCGCGCAGCGGACGCGAGCGCCATCATCGCATTGTCACAGTACCGCGGCAATGTTGCGACGCGCAGCCACGAGACGCATAATCGGCCGGCTTGAGATCTTGCTGGCACCGGGCTTCGACGGCGGAGCTGATGCAATTACATGACCTCATTGTGATCGTCGTTTCCGGCTCCTGGCTGGTGTCGGTCCCGATCGCGGCTGCGGCGCCAGCTACCGAGACACCAATCGAGCACCTGATCGTCGTGGTCGGCGAGAACATCAGCTTCGATGGCCTGTTTGCGACCTTTGAGCCGCCACCCGGTAACACGGTCGCCAACCTCCTCTCGCGGGATATCGTCGATAGGGAAGGACAGCCAGGGCCGCGCTTCGTTGAGGCGTTGCAACACAGAGCGAACGTCCGCGATCGCTTTGCAGTGACTCCGCCGACCAGCGGCGCATTCGCCAAACTGCCGCAACCGGGCACGACATACGCCAAGGGCCTTCCGAGCTACGCGCGCGATACACGCTTTCCCGCCGAGCTTCCCAACGGCCCGTATCGAATCACGCGTTATGTCGCCTACGACGCGCCGGTTGGCGACCCGGTGCATCGTTTTTTCCAGATGTGGCAGCAGATCGACGGCGGCAAGATGGACCTGTTCACTTGGGTTGCCGTTAGCTCGGGCGAGGGCTCCCGCACACCCGACGATCCGTCATCGGACACGAATCAGGGTGGCGAGGCGATGGGGTTCTACAGCATGAGTAGCGGCGACGCACCGTATTTCCGCGAACTCGCACGCACGTATGCGCTTGCCGACAACTACCATCAACCGATCATGGGCGGAACCGGCCCGAATTTCCTGGCGCTCAGCACCGGTTATGCGGGGATGTATCTTGATGCCGGCAAGCCCGCGACCCCGCCCACAGATCAGATCGAGGATCCCGATCCGCGTCCGGGTACCAACAACTGGTACCAGCGGTCGGGCTATGGCAGTGGCTCATACACGGCGTGCGCGGATCCAGGTCAGCCTGGCGTCAGGGCAATCCGGGACTACCTCGCCACCCTCCCGTATCGAACATTCAACGACGGCAATTGCGCCGCCGCCACCTATTATCTGGTGAACAATCGCAATCCCGCCTACGCCTTCGACGGTACGCCGCAGGCACGCGGCCCGGACACGAACTTCCTCTCACCACAGACCGCACCGAATATCGGTACCGCGCTGGCGGCAAAGGGCGTGTCGTGGAAGTGGTACAGCGGGGGGCGCACTGCGACGGGCATCGACAGGAGTCGCTACTGTCCCATCTGCGATCCGTTGACGCATTCGACCGCGGTCATGACCAGTACACTGCGCGACAATCTACAGAGCACGGATGCTTTCTTCTACGACCTCACGGACGAAAAAGCGTTGCCCACCGTCTCGTTTGTGATTCCTCCGAATTCTGAATCCGGCCATCCGGCGTATTCGACGGTCTACGCGTTGGAACGGTTCGTCAAGAAAGTCGTTTCCAAGGTTCAGGCTAACGCTGACGTCTGGAACAAGTCGGCGATTTTGATCACCACTGACGAAGGCGGTGGTTATTACGACAGCGGTTACATTCAAATCCTCGATTTTTTCGGTGACGGCACGCGGATTCCGCTGCTGGTCGTGTCGCCGTTCGCGAAGAAGGGCTACGTCGATCACACCTACTATGATCACGTGTCCGTGCTGAAATTCATCGAACGCAATTGGCATCTGCCGCCGCTGTCGGAGCGTAGCCGCGACCGCCTTCCCAATCCGGTGATGAGCGACGTCGATCCGTATGTGCCGTCCAACCGTCCCGCCATCGGTGATCTGATGAATCTGTTCCGGTTCTGAGCCCGAGGAGTGCGAGGCCGGGGCCTCTGTTCAATCGTACGCCGAGGGTAATCGAGCTCTGTTGCGCAGCCGCACGGCCGCGGCAAGTTCCTGCAGTATCTGCGTTGTGGTGTCCCAGCCGATGCAGGCATCGGTCACGCTTTGCCCGTAGCGCAACCCGTGACGACCCTTTTGGATGTCCTGCCGTCCCTCCATGAGATGGCTCTCGAGCATGATGGCGCAGATTGCTGGCGAGCCACGCGCAATCTGGCCGGCCACGTCCGCGGCCACGGCCGGCTGGTGGCGGTGATCATTGCCGCTGTTGCCGTGGCTGCAATCGATCATGAGGTGCGGCGGGAGACCTGCTTTTTCCAGCGCGTAACTTGCTTCGCGCACACAGTTGGCGTCGTAATTCGGCCCGTCGCGACTGCCCCGAAGGACTAGATGGCAATGGGGATTGCCGGTCGTGGTGACGATGATGGCGCGACCGGCGATCGAAATCGACGGAAATTTGTGCGGTTGCGCCGCGGCAAGGATGGCGTCGACCGCGGTTTGGATGTTGCCGCTGGTCGGGTTCTTGAATCCGACCGGGGCCGAGAGCGCGGAGGCCATTTGCCGGTGCAGCGGGCTTTCGGTGGTGCGCGCGCCGATCGCGCCCCAGGTCAGCAGGTCGGCGTAATATTGGGGTGTCACCAGGTCGAGAATCTCCGAGCCTGCCGGAACTCCGATGCGCGCGCAGTCCAACAGCAGGCGCCGGGCGTCGTAGAGGCCTTGGCGGATGTTGCCGCGACCGTCCAGATCCGGATCGTAGATGAGGCCCTTCCAGCCCAGACGGGTCCGGGGTTTCTCGAAATAAACGCGCATGATGAGGAAAAGGGCGTCGGCCACGCGCGGCGCGAACTCGCGCAGGCGTCGCGCGTAGTCGAGCGCCGATTCCGGCTCGTGTATCGAGCACGGTCCGGTCACCACGAGCAAGCGGTCATCGCGGCCACTAATGATCTCCTGTACAACGTGGCGCGAAGCTGCGATCCGATTGGCTTCATCTTCGCCGACGCACAGCTCGGCGTGCAGCTCGCTCGGCGCAGGCAGCGCCTCTTCGAGCGCGATATGGAGATCGGAGATTCGGGTGGGCATGAAGACGCCGTTACTGGGGAAAGCGCATGAGCTTGCGTGTGTCCTTCGGGGCCTCGTAGCGGGCGGCGTTCAGCTGCATGGCTAGGCGCCACGCCGCTTCGCGCGCCGCATCGGGCTTAGGCAGCGGATAGCAGAAGAAATTGACGTTGAAGGGCTCGCCGGTTTGAGTCGTGATCGCCATCAGTTCGTCGCGCAGAGCGTCGGACCCGAGCATCGCACTGGGCAGCGGTCCCGGCCCGCCGGCGTTGCACACCGCCACCGCCAGCGCGCCGCCTTGCACGCCCGCCTGGGCGCCTGAACGATCGGGAGCGCGACGCCGACCAGTTGCTGCAGGGTAGTCATTGGGGAGCCCCCATTTGTTCACGCCGCGGAAGCCTGTAAGCTTGGACTCGGATTGCGGCCAGCGGATCTACGGAACACGACCATGCTAGACAGCTCAATCAAGCCAAGTTCCATCGTCGGTTATCTCGACCAGTACGTGATCGGGCAGGAGGACGCCAAGAGAACGGTGGCCGTCGCCGTCTACTCGCATTTCAAGAAAATAGCACGATCGCAGCGGGACAACACGCGGATCGAGAAGAGCAATGTTCTGCTGATCGGCTCCTCCGGGACCGGCAAGACGCTGCTGTGCGAGACGCTGTCGCGGGTTCTCCGGGTTCCGTTCGTAACTGCCGAAGCGACATCACTGGCGCAGACACGCTACGTCAACGAGGAGATCGAAGCTGTCCTGCGACGGCTCGTCGACAAGACAGACGGTGATATCGACAGGGCTCAGAATGGTATCGTCTATATCGACGAAATAGACAAACTCAGGGCCGACGGCGGTGAGAGGCGGAGCACTTCAGGGGAAAGCGTTCAGCACGCGCTGCTAAAAATCATGGAGGGCGCGCCGGTCCGATTGGGCACCTCGCAATACCTTGACACGACCAACGTGCTTTTCATCTGCGGCGGCGCGTTCGTCGGCTTGGACGAGATCATGTCGCAGACGCATGGCTACGGCTTCATCGCCATGTCGAAAGAAGACAATCAGAAGATTCTGGACCGCCTGAACTCGCGCGTAAAACCGACCGACCTGTTTACCTATGGCTTGATTCCCGAATTCACTGGAAGGCTGCCGATCGTCGCTCACTTCCGCGACCTCAGCCGCAAAATGCTGATTCGAATCATGACCGAGCCGAAAAACTCCATCTATGCCCAGTTTCGGGAACTGTTCCAGAACGAGGGCGTCGCGCTGACGGTCGAACCGCTGGTATTCGAACAGATTTCCGAGATCGCGTTCGAGTACAAGACCGGTGCGCGCAGTCTGAGGGGGATTTTCGAGGAGCTTATCACGCCTATCCTCTATGTGATTCCCGATCAGCCCGACATCGAAAAAGTGGTCATATCCTCCTTGTTTACCGCGCCCTCCTTCACGAGGAAGCCCCACGCTCCTTAAGCGAATCGGTGCACCCATGGTGGCTTAGACGCCCACGAGCCGATCGGCGAGCGCGGTCAGGCTTGCCGCCGCAAGGTCGACCGGCACGCTCGCCGCGCGTTCGCCTTTGCCTGCACCATACTCATCCGGACGGGCGATAAAAGCGGTGCGAAATCCCAATGCGGCGGCGGCGGCGAGATCGTAGGAATGCGCCGCGACCATCATGGTCTCCCCGGGCGCGCAGTCGAACGCGGCAGCCGCCGAGAGATAGACGACCGCCTTGGGCTTGTAGTCGCGCGCGACTTCGGCGCCAAGAACGGCGTCCCAGATCAGCCCGTTGCGTCGGGCAAGATCGACCATAATCGAGATGTTGCCGTTGGAGCACGGCGCCAGGAGGTACTTGGCGCGCAATCGTGCCAAGCCGGGCGCCGTATCGGGCCAGGCCTCCAGGCGGTGCCATGCACGAGTGAGCTCGGCGCGCGCGGAGTTTTCGAGGGCATCGAGCCCGAACTGTTTGAGAATCAGGTCGAGATTTCGCCGATGTAGCACATCAAGCGTAGTGAATGGCGACCGGCCACTGCGTACCTCGTCCATCGCTGGCTGGTAGTGGCTATGCCAGGCATCGGCGAATTTCTCCCAGTCGACGGCGACGCCGAGCGGGGAGAGAATGGCCCGCGCTTCCCTGACGATTGACCCGCGCCAGTCAACCAGGGTACCGAAGACATCGAAGACCAGAGCCCTGACCCGTTCCATGGGTTTCTCCCGTTCGGGGTTGCTATTGTTGCACTCTCGGAGTCCCGGGCGTATTATGACAAAGGCATATTCTGGCGACACCCGCCGTACCCCGGTCCTCCGCGTCCTATATTCGTGCGTTCCAACCTCGGCCAATTGTCGTTCGCGCTCGTACTGGGCCTTCTGGTGGCCTCCGTTGCGCTCGCACAGTGCCCGGCGTCGGTACCGGTCGAAGGGGCCGCGCCGGCGGTTCCGTTGCCACTTTTCCCGTCCGACAACTGGTGGAATCAGGACATTTCCTTGGCCCCAGTCGATACGAATTCGGCCAGCTACATCGCCTTCATCAACAACGGGGGCACTCGGACCTTGCACCCGGATTTCGGGGGCGAGGTTTCACCCGGCAGCTTGGCCATCTACGGAATGCCCTACGCCATTGTTGACGGGTCGCAGGCGAAGCAGGCGGTTACTTTCGTCTATTGGAGCGAGAGCGACGGCGTCGATTACGTGACGGGCCAAGGTATTCCCTTCTACCCGATTCCGTCGCAGGCCATCAGTCAGCCGCACTGGATCGAGGGCGGTGCGCCGGGCAATGTCGACCAGCGCAGCCAGGAGGATCGCCACCTGCTGATCATCGACTGTACCAACAACTACCTCTACGAACTCTACAACGTTTACTACGACTCGCGTCACTCACAGTGGTACGGCGGTTCGGGCGCGTTCTTCAACATGAATACGAACAACCGCCGGCCCGAGGGTTGGACTTCGGCCGACGCAGCCGGGCTGGCGATTCTTCCGGGTCTCATCCGTTACGACGAAGCGTGGAACCCGTCGGTCACGGATATCGGCCACGCGTTTCGGGTTACCGTCCGGGCGACCAACGGCTACGTCTATCCTGCTTCGCACGAAGCCGGATCGACCGCGGGCGCACTTCCGATGGGCGCGCGGTTGCGCCTCAAGACGGACGCGGGCGGACTCGATCCGGCGCTGCGTACGAGCGATCCCAACGTCCAGAAAATATTCCGTGCGATGCAGAAGTACGGTCTCATTGTTGCCGACAACGGCACGGATATGTACATCACCGGCACGTTCGACACGCGCTGGGACAATGACATACTGAACCCGGCATTCGCGCTGCTGAGCGCAAGTGACTTCGATGTCGTTCAGCTCGGATGGCAACCCACGGCCGGTACGGCTGCGCTTCTTTCGCTTGGTGCGAGTCCAAGTACCGTCGTCGGCGGAAACCCGTCGACCGGCAGCGCGACCCTGACCTCCGCCGCGCCCACCGGCGGCGCACTCGTTTCCCTGTCGAGCGCCAGCGGCGCGGTTTCCGTTCCGGCCAGCGTAACCGTGGGCGCCGGAGCCACCTCGGCATCATTTGGCGTCACAACCTCTGCGGTCGCTGTCCCGACCTTGACGACGCTTTCGGCCTCGTACGACGGCGTCACGAAAACGACCACCGTCACGACAAACCCTGCTCCTCCGACGGCAGCCCTCGCCGCGCTCACGCTCAAGCCTACGAGCGTCAGGGGCGGTACGCCCGCGACCGGGACGGCAACCCTCACGGCGCCGGCCCCCAGCGGGGGCGCTAGGGTCGTGCTCAGAAGCTCGAGTCCTGCTTTGGCCTCGGTGCCAGCAAACGTTGTGGTGCCGGCGGGCCAGATTTCAGCCGCGTTCGCAATCGCCACCGCCAAGCCGCAGAAGGGCACCGTCGTGACGATCTCAGCCGCTTATGCGGGCGCCAATGTGACCGCCACCATGATGGTGAAGAGGCAGTAACGGCGTCGCCTCCCGTCCTGGGGCGGCTGGCGATGGTTTCGGGATCGCCGTCGGCATCCGCCCCAAAGCCGTGTTTTCAGCGCCGTAGCGCGTGCGTCGGGGCGAGGAGGCCTCACCGAAAAGCCGCTGGTTGCGGTTACCGCGGGGCGCAGGCCACACCCAATTTCCTTCTGTAGGGGAATCGCCGCAAGGGTCGATGCGGGGGGGTCGCCCGTCGGCAAACGCCGGCGCTCCGCGGTTGCCGTTGCGCGAGAGAGTAGGATTGCGGCCATAAAGCAAAGGCGGCAAGCGGACCCATACGAGCCCGGGATCTATCGGACGGCCGCCTGCTCCAGGGGGGGTCATGCGCGCACACTTCAACGTCTTGATCTTGGGCGCCTCTTACGGCTCGTTGCTGGCAACCAAGCTGCTGCTCGCCGGTCACGCGGTCAAACTGGTCTGCCTTCCGGCCGAGGCGGAATTGATCAACCAGCAAGGCACCCGCGTACGCCTGCCGGTCAAGGGCCGCGATGCGCCCGTCGAGATTGATTCGCGGCGCCTGCCCGGAACGCTGTCCGCCGCCATTCCGGAGGAGGTCGATCCGGCGGGGTTCGATCTTGTTGCCTTGGCGATGCAGGAGCCTCAATACTGCGCCCCGCCGGTACGCGACCTCCTGCGCCGCGTGGCCATCGCCAAGATTCCGTGCATGTCGATCATGAACATGCCGCCGCTGCCTTATCTGGCACGCATCCCAGGCTTGGACGTGGACGCCTGCAGGCATTGCTACACCGATCCTGCGGTCTGGGATCCCTTCGACCCCGCGCTGATGACGCTGTGCAGCCCGGACCCGCAGGCCTTTCGCCCCCCGGAAGAAAAGGTCAATGTGCTGCAAGTGGGGCTGCCGACCAACTTCAAAGTAGCACGATTCGATTCCGAGGCGCACACCGCCATGCTTCGCCGCATGGAGGCCGATATCGAATCGGTACGCTTCGATACCGGTACCGAAGCCATCGAGCTGCCGGTCAAACTCAAGGTGTACGACTCGGTGTTCGTGCCGCTGGCGAAGTGGAGCATGCTGATGACGGGCAACTATCGCTGTATCCAGAAAGATGCGGTGCGCTCTATCAAGGACACGGTACACGGCGACCTGGAGCAATCGCGGGCGGTCTACAACTGGGTCGGTGAGTTATGCCGGACCCTGGGCGCGTCCGAGGGAGACCAGGTCCCGTTCGAAAAGTACGCCAACGCGGCGCAATGTCTTGGCAACCCCTCCTCCGCCGCAAGGGCCGTGTCTGGCGGCGCTACCCACATCGAAAGGGTGGACTGTCTGGTAAGCAGCATCGCGGCGCAGAAGGGAATGCGTTGCGATGCAGTGGACGAGGTCGTTGCGATTGTGGCGCGGCGGCTGGAGGCCAATCAGCGCGCAGCCTGAGCAGCACGTGGGCGGCGCGGCACGATGAGCTTCGCGGTCAACGTCTGCACAACCTCGCCGCGCTGATTGACCGTCTCGCTGCGCATGGTGATCGCGCCGCGGTCCGGGCGCGAACGCGACGGTGTCACACTGAGGATTTCGCTTTCGACCCGCAGAATGTCGCCCGGTCGCGTGGGATTGGGCCACGCAATTTCTGCGCCGGCGCCGATGAGACCCCCTGCGAGCGGCGCGCCGCCGTCGACCAGCAGCCGCATTGTTATCGCTGCGGTGTGCCAGCCGCTCGCGGCAAGACCCGCAAACAAGCTGTCCCGGGCCAGAGCATCGTCGAGGTGAAACGGCTGTGGGTCGAACGCGCTGGCGAAGGCCTTGATCTGGAGCTCGTCCACGGCATGGACATCGCTGCTAAAACGCTGTCCGACGTGGAGATCTTCAAGGCAGAGCCCAGCTTGGATGGGCTGTCGGTCCGTTTCGGCCATAGCGCACCTTTTCAGTAGAGTGGCGCCGGGCGTGGCAGCGCCGGCAACTCCTCGGGCAGATCTGTGGTCTCGCCGCGGACGAAATCGACGACCGCCGCCACGACCGCTGCATCGCGCAGCAAACGGTAATGTCCCAGAGCATGGGTCTTGAGCAGCTTCGCCCCTGGCATGCGCCCCGACAGGCGCAGCGTGTGTTCGAAGGGTACTTCGGCATCGTCGAGGTCGTGCACGAACAATGCCGGCACGCGCAACTGCTCCAGCTCCTCGATGCGGTCGATCTCGGCAAAGGGTACACCGTACCGTCGCTCAAGACGGTGGCGCATCGCCTCGCGCACACCCGGAGTGATCCCGAGTAGACGCGCAAAGTTGCGCGCATGTTGGTCGATCGACGACGGAGCGCTCAGGAAAACCACCCGCCCGAGCGCAACCCCACGACGCAACGCCATGCCGAGGGCCGCGGCGCCTAGCGAATGGCCGATCGTCGCGGCCATCGGCCCATGGGTGGTGACGAGCGCTTCAACCGCGCGCACGAAATCGGGGAGGGCGACGGCGCCGCGCCGATTTTCGCCATGCCCGGGTTGATCGAACCACACTGCCCGATAGCCCGCTGCGAGCAGCGGTGCGACGAAGCTGCCCATCTGCAGCCCGCGCCCTCCCCAGCCGTGAACGAGCAAGACAGTGGGGGCCCATGGTGGCCCGGCCTGCCAGACGGCGAGCGAGTGCCTGCCCGCGACGACGGTCTCTCGCCGCGCATCGACCGGATGCGCTCGCCGCCCAGCGTAACGCGGGGGCAGGGTGAACAGATGCTCGGCATGGCGGCGGGCCATCTCGGGAAGCAACCGGCACGCAAGCGCGAAATAAGCGCGGACCCAGACTCCGATTGCATCACTGGATCGCACGATCGTTCTATTTTGGAACAAGCCCAACGTAAGGTTCATCGCAAAGCTCTCCACGGGAAGATCTTTACGCCGCCGGTGCGCCCAGGCTGATGAGCCGTTCGAAGGCAGCTCGGGCCCGCACTTCGGCCCGATCACGCTCGAACAGGCGCGCGTTGTGGTAGTAGGCGAAGATGACGCCCATCATGTCGAAGACGAACTGGCCGCGATCCAGGTCCGGGCGCAAATGGCCTTGAGCCACCGCCAAGTCGACCGCCCGGACCAAGGCCCGCTCCAGACCGGCGAAGTGTTCGATCACCGCGTCGCGGACCGGCCCCGGTCGGTCATCGAACTCGACCGCGGCGGCCTGCATCGGGCAACCATGGGCGAGTCCGCTGTGAGTTGTCCAGGCAAGCCACCGCTCGAACAGTGCACGCAGGCGGGGCAGACCACGCGGTGTCTTGAGCGCAGGGATGAAGACCGTTTCGGTGAAGCGCGCCGCCGCAGCCTCGATCGCTGCCACCTGCAGCTCCTCGCGCGACCCGAAATGCGCGAACAACCCGCTCTTCGACAGGCCCGCGCGTTCGGCCAGGGACCCGATGGTAAGCGACTCGAAGCCACTCTCACTGGCCTGCACCAATGCCGCGTCGAGGATCGCTGCCCGTGTGTGTTCACCCTTTCCCATGAATTAAATAATACGAACGTTCGTGCTTTTAGTCAAGCGCCTTCGCCACCCGTTGGCTCGGCCCCCTGCCCGCGTCTTCAGCCTCCTCGGTCTTTTCATCCGGGTGCGCGAGAACCATCGGCCAGCGCGGACATGAGGTCCTCGCGCTGTCAGATGGCGTCGACTGGCTCTCACCCGGCAGATTTCGCACCGGCCAGCCAGGCACGGCCTCTGGCGTAGAGCGCCTGTACTTCCGGGCCTTTGGTACCGGGCATGTCGCGCTTGACCGCGTAACCGATCTTCGTCTGGGCGTAGGCGAGATGGCGGTAGCCGTCGGGGAATTGCGCGAGCAATGCGGGCTCGAGTTGCGGCCAGGTGCCCGGAAGCACCGAATCAATGCGATCCTTTTCGTAGATAGGCTGCCGCAATACGATCGCCCAGCGCTCACCGCGTCGCTCGAAAAAGTCGTAGAAGCGGCCCGTGCACACGATGTCGCACGGTACGCCTTCGAGCGTGGCCCGCTGCGAAATGTTCATCTTGGTCTGGCTGATTGCCCGCGCGCCGGCAACATCGATCGCGGTGCCGCCGAGGAAGTGCAGAATGCGCACGCCCCGGTCCGAAGCTTCCTTGCTAACGCGGATGAACTCCTCGGCCGGTCCCTGGAACCAGGTGGCCATCATGACGCCGTCGTCATGCCAGACGCCGCGGAAGCGATCCCAGTCGCCGGCGTCGCGCCATACCACCCAGTTCTCGACGACCTCGCGGATCGTCAGGCGCTCCATCATGTTCGCGTCCATTTTCCTCCCGATGCGGCCGGCACGGCCGCCGTATTAACCCCGAGGTCGCCCCCGGATCACGCCTTGGCGACGCGGTGCGCTGCGTGCCGGCCGCAGCCGACCCGGGCCTCGGCGCGCTCGGGACGCCTTGTATATTGAAACGAAGTGAAGTGATTTGTCTTGCTAACCTGCGGCACCGGGATGGCTAGCGCGACGGCGCGGCAATCGAACCCGCTGCCACGAAACGATCGCGCCCCTCAGCCTTAGCCCGATACAGCGCTGCATCGGCCAGCTGGATCCAGGTGTCGACATTCGTTGTCTTGGCATCGGCTTCTGCGGCACCGACGCTGACGGTGCCGCGCAAGTCTGGAGCGTTGTCGAATGTCTGGGCAGCCAGATGACCGCGGATGCGCCGGGCGGCTGTTTCCGCTCCGCGCAAATCCGTGTCCGGGAGAACGATCAGGAATTCATCCCCGCCGTAGCGGGCAACGACGTCGACCGCGCGGGAGCATTCACGCAAGGTTTCCGCCACGGCGCAGAGCACCTCGTCCCCCGCCGGGTGGCCGTAGCGGTCGTTGATGTCCTTGAAGCGGTCGATGTCCAGAATGAACAGCACCGCGGGCCGGCCGGTGCGGTGGTTGCGCGCCAGTTCCTGTTCGGCCTGGGTGAAGCCTTGGCGGCGATTGGCGAGGCCCGTCAGCCCGTCCGTGCGACCCAACGCATCCAGTCGCCGATTCTGTTTGGCAAGCTTGCGCGCCAACGAGTAGGTGACCGCGCTGATCGCCAGCGGGTAGAGCACCAGCAACGGTATGCATGCGACGATCACGGGCATCGGCGTCGCGAGATCGACCGCGAAGCCAAGCGGCGCCGCAGTCAGCACACATGCGGCGGCCAGCAAGGCCAAGGTACGCAACAGCAGCGATGGCCCGCCCACACTGACCTTGTCAACCGAGAGCATCGCCGCCAGCAACACGCTTGGCAGGAGGTTGAATTGCATCACCGCGATCCACATGCCGCCGAGCGTGGAATCGGCCATCAGATTCCGCAACTCGGCACGCCGCGGGTTGGCATTGCGCAGCGCCAGCATCCGTGCCACGTGCGGCCAGGCGAAGCCGTTGGCAAGCAGCAAGATCCACCAGCCGACGGACGCGTCATGAAGGCGCAGGACAGACCCGACACAGAGCGCACCGAGCCCGAGACCCAACGTGCGCAAGCGGTGGACGCGGCGAACGAAGCGCAGGTCGCGTAAGTGGTGTGCGGTGACGGCTTGGGTCGACTGTTCCTTGCCACCGTTCGCGGAGAAACCGTTGCCGCGCAGAGGGTCACCGGCCGAAGCGTCGGAAGACGCTGCTAGCGAAGCCGCATCCGTGCCGCTCTCACCACGCTCATGGTTCATATTTGACCGCCAACGGCCATGGTTCCGCGCCTGCGTTAGTATTGCTCCCCTCGCACCGATTCAGCAAATGGCTTGCCCGCCGCCTCGCACGGGTCTTGCTATCCGCTGCCATCGCCCCACGACATGCTGCGCAATCGCCAGGTCGTTCGTTCCGTCTTACGCCGAGTCCCCGTTGCACCGGGCACGGCCGCCATGGCAGCCTGGGGCGCGACCTGATTGACCTCGGCGGCGGCGGCGATACTATGCGGAGGGCTACCCGTTGGACGATCGGAGGTTGCCGATGCTGAGGACGGTTGTAGCGATCGTGGCGGAGTTGATCGTCTGGTTCGTCGTCGCGACACTGGTCAACCTGTTGTTTCGCGCACTCTGGCCGGGCTATGCCGAAGTTGAGATCGGTATGAACTTCACGCTCGCTATGCTACTGGGCCGACTCCTGCTCGGCGCGCTGTCTTCCCTCTGCGCCGGCTTTACGCTGGCCTGGATCGCGAAGGGGAATGGCCGGGCGGTCAAGGTCCTCGGTATCCTATTGACCCTCGTGTTCATTCCGGTCCACTACTATGTGTGGGACAAGTTTCCCCTCGCCTATCACCTGATATTTCTGGCGTCGCTCCTGCCCGTTACCCTTCTGGGTGCACGCCTGTTCAGCGCCCGTTCAGTTGACCGCCAAGGCGCCACGACCTAAAGTCTACGCTCCGAAGAGGTCGCGCATCGGTCGCTTGCGCGTGCCGCCCGATCATTGATTCCGATGCCCACCTCCCGCCCATGACCTCCACACCGATACCACTGCAAGAAATCGCTCCGCGCTGGACGTGGCTGCCAAGACTCGGCACGTGGAAATACTACGCGTTGCTCGGCGCCATCGGCATTTTCGTCCTGGGTCCCCTGGGTGGTCTCGCGGCGGCGTACATGAATTTCTCACTCGGATTCTTCGTCGGTGGACAGGTGCTCGCGGGCATCCTCGGCTCAACCGTGACCTTCGGGTACGGCGCGGCGGGACGGCATGGGGCGAACTACATCCAGACAACCGCTGCCTCGGTGGCCGGAATGAGCGCCATGGCGGTCGTGATTCAGGCAATGAATTGGTTGGGATTGCCGCGACCACCGATCTGGGAGCTCATCGTATACATGCTGTGCATCGGCATGTTTGGCGTCGGCGTGGGCATGCTCTACACGCCGATTCTTGTCGACCGACTCCAGCTCAAGTTCCCCTCCGGCCTCGCGGTCGCCAACATTCTGCGCGCCCTGACAGATCCCGAACTGCTCCGACGCTCGGTGGCGCGCCTGTTCGGTGGCATGGCGCTGGGAATCGCCGGCGGCATTGGCGCCGCCAAGACCGCGCTGCTCGGGGCGATCGACCTGTCCACGTCCACGTTCGGAGCGGGAATGATCGTCGGCGCACGCATCGGCGTCGCGGCGCTTGCCGGCGGGCTTGTAAGCTGGGCAATGATCCCCTATTTCGTCTCGATCGGTTGGCTCAAACCCGGCGACCCGTTTCGCAAGATCACATTCCTGATCGCGCTGGGAATGATCATGGGCGCGGCGCTTATCGACGTTTCGCTGATACTTTATCGTGCGTATCGGCGGGCGCAGGAGCGCGCCGCCGCTCCCGTCGAACAGGAAGACTGGAAGCGGACCAATATGCGCAGGCTGGTTGCCTGGGTCGTATTCTGGGGCATCGCCATCGTCGTCGCGGGATCGCAGCTGCTGCACGAGCCGGTTGGCTACCTCGTGTTCGCGGTGCTGCTCGTATTCGTGTTCGCGCTGGTGAACGGCATCTCCGTCGGCATGGTGGACTCGAATCCGATTTCATCGGCGTTCGTGGTCACGGTGATCCTGATGGCGGCCATGGGACTCAAGGACCCCGCGATCGGCCTGATCGCGGCGACCGTTCTGCTCGTTTCCACGAGCGAGGCGTGCGATATGCAGCAGGATCGCTCGACGGGCTGGCGACTCGGCACGAATCGCACGATCCAATTCCGCTTTCAGGTCGCCGGGATCGTGATGGGAGCGATCATGGCGGTTGTATTCGCCGAGCTGTTCATGAGCGCCTACCCGGTGCTGCAGCTCGATCAAACGACGTTGCCTGCCGATCAGCAGCCGGCGAAGTGGACTTCGGCGATGACCTACAAATTCGTCGGGGTGTTGCGCAGCCTCACCGACGACAAACCCTACCAGCGCACCGCGATCTGGGTCGGCGTCGCGATCGGCCTTGCGACGGAGGTGCTGCGCAAGGTCATCAAGTCGCGCTCGGCATACCAGAAGTTCGCCACCACGAGCCGGACCGGATTTGCCGCCGACTTCCTGCTCGATGCGGTGCTGCTGCCCTCTCCTTACGCGTCGTCGTTTGGCGGCTTCGTCAACCTGCCCACGTCTACATGGTTCGCCGCCGGCGGCGTGGTCGCGAGCATCGCCAACAGCATGCCGAAGGGCAAGGACGAGCCCGCGGCGCTCCCCGAAGACATGAGCACGGCTTCGCTTGTGGGAGGCGGGCTCATCGCCGGTGACGCGCTGGCCGCGCTCGGGTTGGGCATCTCCGGGCTGCTCGCGACGGTTTTTGGCTGAGGCGATTGCCGGCGCGGCCGGTCCGGATCACCCGGCCGCAAGCGAGTCTGTGCCGTAGCAGCCTGTCGGCCAGGCCTGCCGGTTCGCGGTACGATGGCGCCTCGCCATGGCTCGCGCGCAGAACGCAAAAGACCTCGCTACCTACGCCAGCAAGCGGGCGTTCGATGTCACGCCCGAGCCCACTCCGGCCGTTCCCCTACGCTCCGGGCCGTTGCTGTTTGTGGTCCAGGAGCATGCTGCGCGCCGCCTGCACTATGACTTCCGATTGGAGTGGGACGGCGTGCTCAAATCCTGGGCGATCCCCAAGGGGCTGCTCATCGACCCGGGCGAGAAACACCTGGCGGTGCACGTCGAGGATCATCCACTGGACTACGGGCCGTTCGAGGGGGTAATTCCGCCCAAGCAGTACGGCGCAGGCAAGGTGATCGTTTGGGACTGCGGGATTTATTCGCCCGACGAAGACGATGCGCTCGCCTTTGACGATCGTGCCGCGGCCGAGCTGCGCATGCGCGCAGATATGGCCAAGGGCAAGATCAGCGTCACGCTCGCCGGTGCCAAGTTGAAGGGTTCCTACGCGCTGGTACGCACCGCGAAGGAACCGAACTCCTGGCTACTGATCAAGCACCGCGACCGCTGGCCGAAGCGCATGCTGGCCGAGGACGATCTTGCCCGCTCGGTGCTCACGGGACAGACAGTGCAATCCATCGGCCCGTCGCCGCGCCGAATTGCATTGGCGGCTTTGATACCCAACGGGCCGCGCGAGAACTTGCCGGCGAAGCTCGCGCCGATGCTGGCCAGCGATGCGGACGAGCCGTCGAGCCGTCCAGGATGGTTTCACGAGCCCAAGCTCGACGGCTATCGCGTGCTCGCGTTTATAACTGCCGGCAAGGTAACGCTGCGCAGTCGCAACGGGCTCGACCTCACGTCGTCCTATCCGACCCTTGCCGCGGAACTGGCAGCGCAACCGGTACAGCCGGTGATTCTCGACGGCGAAATCGTCGCCTTCGAGCACGGCAGGCCTTCCTTCAATGCCATGCAAAAGCGCTCGCAACTTTCCACCGAGCGCGAGATCGCTGAGGCGGAACGGACCCTGCCGACCGTGTTCTACGCCTTCGATATCCTGCATCTTCTGGGCATGAACCTGCGCGGCGCAGCCTACGAGGATCGGCGGCGCTACCTGAATCAGTGCCTGATTCCGCTTCCCCACGTGCAGCCGGTGCACACCGAGACCGACGGTTACGCGCTCTACCAGGCATCGATCGCGGCTGGGCTGGAAGGTATCGTGTCGAAGAAGGCCGATAGCACTTACGAACCGGGAAGGCGTTCGCCCTTCTGGCTCAAAGTCAAGGCCGTGCAAAGCGCCGAGTTCGTGATCGGTGGTTTCACGGCCGGCGAAGGCCATCGCCGCGATGGATTCGGAGCTCTGCTGCTGGGCTATTGGGACGAGCACGCGAAGCTTCGCTATGCCGGTCATGTGGGCAGCGGATTCAACGACCGAACCGTGGCCGAAATCCGCAAGCGACTGGTCGCGTTGAAGGCCGCAGAAAGCCCGTTTTGCACCCAACCGGACCTGCATGCGCCGACCACCTGGATCCGCCCGGTGCTGGTGGCGGAGGTGCAGTATCACGAATGGACGCCAAGCGGGACGTTGCGCGCCCCGGTGTTCTTGCGCCTGCGCGACGATGTCGATGCGAAGCGTGTCGGGCGCAAAGGCACGGCGGGGATAACTGCGCGCAACGAATCGACCGACCTGGTGACGAGCGTGCTGCGGCAGCTCGCGACCAAGGAATCGTCGCTGGCGCTGCAGGTCGGCGCGCATCGCATACGTGTTTCCCAACTCGACAAGGCGCTCTGGCCGGCGCACAGGAAGTGGCGCGCGGCGACCAAGGGTGACCTGCTGCGCTACCTGGCCGCTGTGGCGCCCTATATGCTGCCGCATCTTGCCAACCGGCCACTTACCTTGATCCGCATGCCCGACGGCATCTACGGCGAATCCTTTTTCCAGAAGCACCTCACGCAGAAACTGCCGCCGTTCGTGGAGACGGTGGAGGTGTACTCGAAGAGCAAGACCGAGAACCATACCTACCCTCTGTGCAATAACCTGCCGACGCTGTTGTGGCTCGGCCAGCTGGGCACGCTCGAGTTCCACGTGTGGCACTCAAGCCTCGCCGAATCCGAGGGACGCTCCGCCTACACCGGATCCCTGGCCAACCTTGAAGCCTCGGCGCTGAACTATCCCGACTACGTGGTATTCGACATCGACCCCTACATCTATTCGGGCAAGGAGGCCCCGGGGGCGGAACCCGAGTTCAACCGGAAAGCCTTCGCAGCGGGCAAGACGGTCGCGTTGTGGCTCAAGGAGCTGCTCGACGCCATGTCGTTGCGATCCTTCGTCAAGACTTCGGGCAAGACCGGACTGCACATTTTCGTGCCCATCGCGCGCACCCTTACCTTCGTGCAGGCGCGCTCGGTGTGCGAGTTAATCGGTCGCCACCTGATGGCGCAGCATCCGGACCTCATCACCATGGACTGGAGCGTGGAGAAGAGGCCCGGCAAGATTTTCTTCGATCACAACATGAACGCCCGCGGCAAGACCCTCAATGTGGCCTATTCGCCGCGCGGCGTCGCGGGCGCACCGGTGTCCATGCCCGTGACCTGGGAGGAGCTGCCCGACGTGGAGCCGCCCGATTTCCGTATGGAGAACGTGCCCAAGCTAATGGCGGCTCGGGGGGACGTCTGGCGCGACCTGCTCACGACGCGGCAGAGCCTGGAGGCGGCGCTGAAAATGTCGACCGCCTAGCTTGAGGCGGGATCCGATCCTGGTATACCCTTGCCGGTTCGTGAAAACGCGTGGCGGCGCGTCTTGGACGAACGGACGCGCGCGGAGCCAGGCGCAAGGATCCAGCTTCGAATGAAGGAGGTCCGATGGCTGCTCGTTCAATTGCTTCCCTTTCGCTGACTTTCGGCCTGGTGTCGATTCCGGTGAAAGTCTATCCCGCCACCGAGAGTTCGGGCGGCATCCGCTTCAACCTGCTGCACAAGACCGATGGCTCGCGCCTCAAGCAGCAGTACATCTGTATCAAAGAAGGCGTCCCGGTGGAACGCGCGGACATGGTGAAGGGCTACGAATTCGAGAAAGACCGCTACGTGATGTTCACGCCGGAAGAGCTCGCGGCGCTCGAAGACAAGAGCGAGCACACCATCGACATCGTATCCTTCATTCCGACCAGCGCGATCGATCCCATCTATTACGACAAGGCGTACTACCTTGCGCCGGACAAGCGCGGTGCCAAGCCCTATAACCTGCTGGTAGAAGCCATGCGCGAGACCGGCCGCTGCGCGCTCGCGACCTGGGTCTGGCGCGGCAAGCAGTATGTGGTCCAGGTGCGCATCGGCGGCGAGGGCCTGGTATTGCAGCAACTGCTCTACGCCAGCGAAGTGCGCTCGATGAAAGACCTGGAGATCGAAAAGACCGAGGTCAAGAAGCCGGAATTGACCCTGGCGCTGCAATTGATCGACCAGATTTCGGAAGACAGCTACGACCCCACCGCCTACAAGGACGAGGAGAAACAGCGAATCGAGGCCGCGATAGACGAAAAGATCGCCGGCAAGCAGATCGCCGTCTCGGCCGAGCCTGAGCCCAGCGGTGGACAGGTCATCGATCTCATGGACGCCTTGCGCGCGAGCTTGGAAAAGAAAAAGGCCGCCAAGGCCCCGGCGTGGTGGCCGATACCGCCGTGGAAGCCAAGGTGCGCAAGACGGCGAAGCGCGCCGTCGAACCGGGCGCTGGAGAACTGAAAGGACGCGAACGCGCCAGGAAGTGATTGCTGAGCGCATGACCACCTACACCCTGCGGGAGATCCAGGCGATGCTGGGGATCTCGCGGTCGGCAATCAGCAGCCTTATGGCGGCCGGATTCGTGTCACCCGGCCGCGGCCGGCGCCGCGAGTACCGCTTCACTTTCCAGGATGTGGTGATGCTGCGCACTGCGCACAGCCTGCGGGAAGCAAAGATTCCGGGGCGCAAGATTCTTCGTTCGCTGCGGCGCCTGCGCGATACGTTACCGTCCGAGCTGCCGCTTAGCGGTCTGCGCATCACCGCGGCCGGCAATGAGCTCGCGGTGCGCGCCGGCGACGCCCAGTGGCAGGTCGATTCCGGCCAGTTGCTGCTCGACTTCGAAGTCCGGCCCGTCGGGCGCGAGTGTCAGGGTGTTGAGCAAGCCGCGTGTGCCCTCCGAAGTCGTCCCGGCATCGCCGGCGCGGGCCAGCGGCGACCAGGCGGCGGACAGGGCGGCCGGCGGGCGAGGAAGCCAGCCCATTGGTTCGAACGCGGGACCCGGCTCGAAGACGACCATCCCGTCCGAGGCGGAGGCAGCCTACCGCAAAGCGCTCGCGTGCGCGCCCGCCTTTGCCGACGCCTACCTCAACCTCGGCTGCCTGCTTGCCGATGCCGGCCGCGGCGCCGAAGCGATCAGGCTTTATCGGACCGCGCTCGAGCACTGCCCCGAGGAGCCATGGCTCCATTTCAACCTGGCCATCGCGCTCGAAGACCAGGGCAAGCCTGCCGAGGCATTGGCGTGTTACGAGAGGTGCCTGGAGTTGTCCGGGACTTTTCGGACGCGCATTACAACGCCGCGCTGCTGTACGAACGACTCGGGCAGGCGAGCAAGGCAATCAAGCACATGAGCGCCGTGAGACGGCTGCAGAAGCGCTAAACCACCCTCGGGGCGAACAGACACGCGCCGGGGCGAAGCATGCGCGTGGACGAACGCCGAATCGAGGTCGAACCGGGGAACGAAGTCTCGTCCTCCTGGGCCTACCCCGACGGGATTCTCGGCTGGCCGGTCCCCCGGCTTGATACTGGCCCACGGGGCGGGTAGCGACATGCGCAACCCGTTCCTGAGCTTTGTGCAGGTGGCGCTGGCGACCCGCGGCATCCTGACGGTCAAGTTCAACTTCCCCTATCGCGAGGCGGGCCGAAAAGCACCGGACACCGCGCAACGTTTGGCGCAAACCTGGCGCGCGGTGATTGAACGGGTCCGCGCCGACGCCGGGCCGGGAGCACTTTTCCTGGGCGGCAAAAGCATGGGTGGCCGCATCGCATCGATGGTGGCCGCTGACGGCGAGCCCGCAGCCGGGCTGGTCCTTCTGGGCTATCCCCTGCAGCCGGCCGGGCGGCCCGAAGTGTTGCGCTCCGAACACCTGGCCCGGATCAGCTGTCCGATGCTTTTTGTCCAGGGTTCGCGTGATCGCCTCTGCGACCTGACTTTGCTGCGCGCCGTGCTGGCAGGCCTTTCCGCGCCCTCCACCGTGTACGTGATCGAGGAGGGGGACCATTCGTTCAAGGTTCCGAAACGCAGCGGCAAGACCGAGCAGCAGGTATGGGACGAGATCGTGGCCGCCGTCGTGTCATGGCTGAAGCAAGCGGCACCCGTCGGCTTCATCGCGCCATAGCCAACCCGACGCGATCCGCCAAGGCAAATCCTGGAGAAGGCTGATGTCCTTGCTGGCCGGAACGAGCGGATTTTCCTACAAGGAGTGGCTGGGACCCTTCTATCCGGAAAAACTCCCTCCGCGCGAAATGTTGCATTACTACGCCGAGCGTTTCCCGACCGTGGAAATCAACAACACGTTCTACCGCATGCCTGCCGTGCAGATGCTTGAGCAATGGTCGGAACAGGTACCCGATCAGTTCGCCTTCACCTTGAAGGCTCCGCGCCGGATTACCCACGAAAAGCGCCTGCGCGAGACCGAACCGCAGGTGACCGAGTTCATGCGCCGCGCAGCCGCCCTTGGTAACAAGCTCGGCGTGGTCCTTTTCCAGCTGCCCCCGTACCTCAAAAAGGACCTTCCACGCCTGCGCGACTTTCTTCACCAGCTGCCGTCCGGCGGGCGCATCGCCTTCGAGTTCCGCCACGCTTCGTGGCAGGACGACGAGGTGTACGAGGCGCTGCGCAGCCAAGGCGCTCTGCTGTGCGTTACCGACACCGACGAAGGCGATACGCCGTTCGTCGTCACCGCGGATTGCGGCTACGTCCGCCTGCGACGAACGCATTACGACGACAGCGAGCTGCGCGCCTGGGCGGCACGTATCGGGGCGCAGGATCTGGTCCGGACCTATGTCTACTTCATGCACGAGGACGACGCGCTTGGAACGAAGTTCGCGCGCCGCCTCAGCGAGCTGTGGGAGGCGCGCGCTTCGGAGTGAACGCATCCCACGGCCACGAGTCGCGGCCCCAATGGACGCGTCGCGCTGGACTTGCTAAGATGACGCTCAACACCCTGCCTGGAGCCAGCCGATGGCCACCGAGCTTCTGTTTCGCAGCGACGCCTACCTGACGACCGCGCAAGCCCGGGTTATTGCGGTGCATGAGCGCGGCATCGAGCTCGACCGCACGATCTTCTACCCGATGGGAGGAGGGCAGCAGGGTGATACCGGCACGCTGCAGCGGGCTAGCGGCGAGCCGATCGTCATCGCCGATACGCGCAAGGGCGAAGCGCTCGACAGCGTGTTGCACATCGCGGCCCCCACGATGCGGCAGCCGGAACCCGGGGAGGTCCTGACGCTTGCGATCGACTGGCAGCGTCGCTATGCGCTGATGCGGCTGCACACCGCGCTGCACGTAATGTCCTGCGTCATCGTCGCGCCGGTTACCGGCGGCAACATCACGCCGGACAAGGCCCGGCTTGATTTCGACATCGACATGAGCCTGCTCGACGCGGCGGCGATTGAGCGCGAGACGAACGCACTCATCGCGCGTGGCGCGCAGACCGAGACCGAATGGATCACCGAAGCGGAGCTCGATGCACGACCCGAGCTGGTCAAGACCATGAGCGTGCAGCCGCCACGGGGCTCAGGACGCGTGCGGCTGGTGAAAATCCCGGGTATCGACTTGCAGCCCTGCGGCGGCACGCATGTTCGGAACATCGCCGAGATCGGCGCCATCCGCGTGCTTAAAATCCGCAGCGAGGGAAAGCGTAACAAGCGGGTGGAGATTGCGCTGGTTAACTGACGTCATGGCGATCGCCCGCAAATTGCCATGACGGATCTCAATCCCCAGGCTAAGCAGATGGCCGACGAGTCAATGGTGCGCACGCTCGCCGCGCAGGCGCAGGCTATTTGGCCGCAGGAGGTCCCGTTGCTCCAGCGCTACCCCCTCCCGGCCGAACCACGAATCCTCGATGCGGGCTGCGGCACCGGCGAGGCGGCATCGCGGCTGGCCGAGCTCTTTCCCCAGGCTCACGTGCTCGGGGTCGACATCATCGACAGCCACCTGGAGCGCGCACGGGCGCGCTATGCAAAGCTCGCGCCGCGGCTGGCCTTCGAGCACCAGAGCGTGTTCGCGCTCGAGTCGCCTGACCGGAGTTTCGACCTCACCGTTTGTCGCCACGTCATTCAATCCATTCCCCACCCGGACCGGGTGATCGCCGAGCTCACGCGTGTCACGCGCGAAGGGGGCTACCTCCATCTCATCGCCGAGGATTACGGCATGTTGCACTTTCAGCGCGGCGTTCTCGACCCACGGGAATTCTGGCATGTCGCGCCACCAAGCTTCGAGGCTGCAACGGAGACCGACCTTTTCATCGGTCGCAACGCCTTCGGAATCCTGGCCGCGCTGAACCTGACGGAGATCAGGGTCGACTACATCATCGTCGATACGGTGCGCGTACCGCGCGAAACGATGGCGGCAATCCTCGAGGCCTGGCGCGATGGCTACGCCGACGCGATCGGCGAGCTGACTCCGATCAGCCGCGAGTCGGCACGGGCGTATTTCGACCAGATGATCAGCAACGTCCGCGACCCGCACCGCTATGCCGTATGGATGGTCCCCGTGGTGAGCGCGCGGCTGCCCCGGGGCGGGGCTGAATGAGCACGGGGCAGCTGCGTGCGGCCGGCTGCCCCGGGTAACGGACTAGGTCTTGAGCCGATATCCGGTCTTGAAGATCCATGCCACGATCGCCAGCGACAGGGCCATGAAAACCATGGTCATGCCAAGGCTGACGGCTACGCTCACATCGGCCAACCCGTAGAAGCTCCAGCGGAAGCCGCTGATCAGGTACACCACGGGATTGAACAGCGTAACCTTCTGCCAGAAGGGTGGCAGTATGTCGATGGAGTAGAAACTGCCGCCGAGAAAGGTCAGCGGCGTCACAATCAGCAGCGGCACGAGTTGCAGCTTCTCGAATCCATCCGCCCAGACTCCGATGATGAAGCCGAAAAGACTGAAGGTCACTGACGTGAGTACGAGGAAGAGGAGCATCCACGCCGGATGGACGACCTGCAGCGGAACGAACAGGGCTGCGGTGGCCAGGATGATCAGACCCAGGATGATCGACTTGGTCGCGGCCGCCCCGACGTAGCTCACGACAATCTCGAAATAGGAGACCGGAGCGGACAGCAGCTCGTAAATCGTGCCGACAAACCGGGGAAAGTAGATGCCGAACGAGGCGTTGGATATGCTCTGCGTCAGCAGCGACAGCATGATCAACCCGGGCACGATGAAGGCGCCGTAACTGATCCCACCGACCTGCTGGATACGCGAGCCTATGGCTGCACCGAAGACGACAAAATAAAGGGAGGTCGAAATCACCGGTGAGATAATGCTCTGCATCAGCGTACGCCGGGTACGGGCCATCTCGAAGGCGTAAATAGCGCGGACCGCGTGCAGATTCATTTTTTCTCCCGCACCAGGTTGACGAAGATATCTTCGAGCGAGCTTTGCGTCGTGTGCAGATCCTTGAAGCTGACGCCCGCGCGGTCAAGCGCCTCGAGAAGCGCGGCGATACCGGTGCCCTCGCCCTTGGCGTCGTAGGTATAGACCAGTTCGCTTCCGTCGTTCGCCAGTTCCAGGTGATACTCGGCGATCCCGGCAGGAAGCTGCTCCAGCCTATTCTGAAGCTGCAGCGTCAACTGTTTCTTGCCGAGCTTGCGCATCAGCTCGACCTTGTCCTCGACCAGGATAATCTCGCCCTTGCTGATGACGCCGATTCTGTCCGCCATCTCTTCGGCTTCGTCAATGTAATGCGTGGTCAGGATGATCGTCACGCCGCGCGCCTTAAGCGCGCGAACCAGGTCCCACATGGCGCGCCGAAGCTCGACGTCCACACCGGCGGTCGGCTCATCGAGAAAAAGGATCTGTGGCTCATGCGACAGCGCCTTGGCGATCATCAGGCGCCGTTTCATGCCGCCCGATAGCGTCATGACCTTGCTGTCCTTGCGGCTCCACAGGGAGAGATCCTTGAGCACTTTCTCGATGTGGGCGGGGTCAGGCGGTTTGCCGAACAGGCCGCGACTGAAGGATACGGTCCCCCACACGGATTCGAACGCGTCGGTAGTCAGTTCCTGCGGTACCAGTCCGATGAGGGAGCGGGCGGCGCGGTATTCGGTGACGATGTCGTGGCCGTCGACGAGAACGCTGCCCTCCGATCGATTGACAATTCCGCAGATAATGCTGATCAGCGTCGTCTTCCCTGCACCATTGGGGCCCAGCAAGGCGAAGATTTCGCCGCGACGGATATCCAATTGAATATGCTTGAGGGCCTGCAAGCCCGAGGCATAGGTCTTGGAGAGATTCGTGACGGAAATTACGGGCGGCATGAAACGGGCGATGGCAGGATCTGACGGCTCAAGCCTTGCAGGCCAGCGCGTGCGCGACCGCCTCTGCCGCGGCTTACGCAACGGCGCCAAGCGGATCGAATCGTCGCAGCGCTCAAGGCCGCTTCTTGCCTTCGAGCAGCGCCTTGAGATTGGCGAACGGCGTATGGGTCGCGACGCCGCTGTCGCCGCGGGCATGGTCGCCATCGTGGGCCGCTTCCAGCTGGCGCTGGTGTTCGTTGTCATGGCAGTACAGGCACAGCAGTTCCCAGTTGCTGCCATCGGGCGGGTTGTTATGGTGATTGTGGTCGCGGTGATGGACCGTCAGTTCGCGCACATTGGCCTGGGTGAATTCGCGGCCGCAGCGACCGCAGATCCAGGGGTAGATCTTTAGCGCTTGCGCCCGATAGCCTTGCTCGCGCTCCGTGGCGGTGCGGCGGGCCTCGGCCAGAATGCGGTCGAGCTTGCTCCGGTCGTTCGCTGTCATGCCCTGTCGTCCATCGCACTCATGCGCCGGCCAGTTCGTTCGTCTTGGCCGCCATGATGAAGTCGTTCTCGTGGAGGCCCTTTATTTTCTTGGTTTGCCAGGTAACTCTGGCCTGGCCCCAGCCGAAACTGATATCGGGGTGGTGGCCCTCGCTCTCAGCCAGGGCGCCGACCTTGGCGACGAAATCCAGAGCTTCCTTGAAGTTCTTGAAGCGGAAACTCCGCTCGATCCCGCGCCCCTCGTCCACCAGCGCCCAACCGGGCACTTGCGCCAAATAGCGCTGGGCCTCCTGCCCGGTAAGCGGCGGAATCCCACCGCGACATGGTGTGCAGATCTTGGACCGCAAGTCGTCGCTCATTTCAGCGCCTACAAAAGTGGTGACTTCGGAGCCGCCCGCGATTCATTGCGGCGGTGTTGCTTCGAGCGACCGGCGATCCCAATGGCCCAGGTTCGCCGCCGCTTCATAACTGCTTTGAAGGAACGCGAGAAGCTTCTCCCCCGGATCCTCCGCCTCGCTGACGACGGCATAGGGCAAAACGAACTCGTGCAGCACCATGTCATAACGAGCGCCCGGATGGCTCGATTGGGGCGGCGGCAAAGCCGTCCGGCTCCGGGTAGGCATAGCTGTAGAAGAGCGGATACGGCGCAGGGGCGCCCCCCGGCCAGAACCCACTGCTGCTTACCTCGTGCGAGTACGCATCGCGAGTCACCCGATCAGGAAGGTTGGGGACCCCTCCAGGATGAGGCGGTGCGGTCCGTCCCGAGAAACGCGTGACGGCGAGATCGAAGCTGCCCCAGAAAAAATGTACCGGACTGGCCTTGCCGTAAAAGCCGAGAACGAAAGCGCCTGAACACATCGGCCGACGAAGTGACGATGCGCCAGCAACGATGGGCGTACTCGCCATCGTAAGCTCGATGCACGGTGTCCATGTCAAACGGTATTTGGCCCTCCATTTCCGCCGGCTTGCGGTAGATCTGGACCGGCATCCCGACTGCTTTCAAGCGTTGCCATCAGAGCGCTGTAGAAGTCCGCGACTGACATGGGAACCAAGGGGAATGCTGCGACGCTCGCCGCGACTCGTTTGCACGACGAGTTCATGCGCAACGAAATCGAAATCGATCTGGAGATGTTCCCCGACATACGGCATCGGCCCGGTGGTGAGCCCGTGCGCCGAAGGATAGAACGTCACCTGCCAGCAGTGGTTAAGCCAGGGCATCCGGGCGAGCCGGATCTTGCCCACGATCTGCGTCCACAGGTGCAGCGTTTCATACGTGTCCTTCCACTCCTCGTAGGGAAGGGCCGGCCAGCCGAGATGTGTCATGCAAACCTCCACCGCGTACGCGGGCTGCCTAGCGTCCGCAGCCGCGTGGTTGCCCGGGTGCGCCCGCGGCGGGCTCCGAGGCGCTCCCGATCCTAGCCTTCGGCCGGACGCGCGGCGAGCGCCCCCGCGGCTGCGCGTTGCTCGTGATGATCCGCCGCCAACAGCATGTACACCGCCGGCACCACGAACAAGGTGAACAGCGTGCCGATCGACAGGCCGGTGAAGATCACCAGGCCCATCGCATGGCGGCCCGCCGCGCCCGCGCCGGCGGCGATCACGAGTGGCACGACACCGAGCACCATTGCAAAAGTCGTCATCAGTATCGGCCGCAGCCGGACCGCGGCGGCTTCCTCAATGGCCTCGCGCTTCGCCTTCCCGCCACGCTGCAAGTCGTTGGCGAACTGTACGATCAGAATGCCGTGTTTGCTGACGAGCCCCATCAGCGTGACCAACCCCACCTGCGTATAGATATTGAGCGTTGCCGCGCCAAGATTGATGAATATCAGCGCTCCGAATAGCGCCATGGGTACCGACACCAGGATCACGACCGGATCACGGAAGCTCTCGTATTGCGCCGAGAGCGTCAGAAAGACAATGACGATCGCGAACAACAGCGTTACGACAAACCCGCCCGACTCCTGCACGAACTGCCGTGATGCGCCCGAATAGTCGACCTGGTAACCGCTCGGGGCCGTTTGGGCAATCGTCTGGCGCATGAAATCCAGTACCTGCTTTTCCGACACGGTGGGCGCGAAGACGCCGAAGATCGTGGCGGAGTTCAATTGCTGGAAATGGTTGATGCCTTCCGGGATCGTTTGCGTTTTCTGCTTCGTCACTGTCGATACCGGCAGCAACGATCCATCAGGTGCACGAATGTAGTAATCGAGCACTTGCGAGGGATTGAGCCGATCAACTTGCAGCACCTGTGGAATGACCTTGTACGAGCGTCCGGCAATCGAGAAATAGTTGACGTATCCTCCGCCCAACGCCGAGCTCAGGGCGGCACCAAGGTCCTGCTGCGTCAAACCGATGGTCGCAAGCATGTCGCGATCCACGCTGACGGTCGTCTGCGGCTTGTCGAGCTTCAAGTCGGTGTCGACGTAGAAGAACATCCCGCTTGCGCGCGCTTTATCAAGCACCGCCTGCGACACGTCGTTCAGTCGCTCGAAAGGTTCGGTAGTCTTGATCACGATCTGCATCGGCAGGCCGCTCGAGCCCGGCAGTGGAGGGAACTGGAACGCGGCGACAGTCGTTCCGGCGATGGCGTTCCACTTCTGCTGCAGCTCCTGCTGCAGGGCGAGCGCCCCGCGCTTGCGTTCATTCCAGGGCGTGAACAACACACCACCGAATGCTTGATTGGTCGTGGGGGTGCCGGTGATCTGGAAGATCTGATCGTATTCCGGCAGCGTGCGCGCGACGTCGAATATCTGCTTCGAATACCCGATCATCTGTTGCGGCGAGGCGTTTGGAGGACCGATGGCTTGATACAGCACGACGCCCTGGTCCTCCGGCGGAGCGAGCTCCGATTTCGAGGTCATGAAGAAATAAATCGTTCCGCCAAGCAAGATCAGACCCATGACAACGATCACGATCCAGGTATCGAGCAAGCTGTGGAGCAGGCGTTGGTAACCGCTATGCAGACGCCCGAATTGGCGGTCGATGAAGCGGACGAAGCGGCCCGACTCCTGTTCCGAACGGAAGAAGCGCGAGGTCATCATGGGGGACAAGGTCAACGCCACGATACCCGACACGGTGACGGCGCCGACGAGCGTGAAGGCGAACTCAGTGAACAACGCCCCGGTGAGTCCGCCCTGGAAGCCGATCGGAATGTATACGGCGACCAGCACGATGGTCATGGCGATGATCGGGCCACCGAGCTCGCGAGCTGCCAGCAACGATGCTTCCAGCGGCGGCTTGCCCTCCTCCTTCATGTGGCGGTCGACATTCTCGACTACGATGATGGCGTCGTCGACCACCAGGCCGATGGCCAGCACGAGCGCGAGCAGCGTCAGCAGGTTGATCGAGTAGCCAAGCACCAGCATGGCAAAGAACGCGCCGATCAGAGACAGGGGCATCGCGATCAAGGGAATGACGACTGCGCGGAAGCTGCCGAGAAACAGAAAGATGACCACGCTGACGATCGCCAACGCCATGATCAGCGTCTTTTCGACCTCGTCGATCGAGCTGGTGATGAACTTCGTCGAGTCGTAAACGATCTCGCCGGTGATCCCGCTGGGCATCTGCGCCTGTATATCCGGGAAGACCGCGCGCACGCGCTTGGCCACCTCGAGGACATTGGCGTCAGGCGCTGCCTTGATGCCGATGAACACCGAAGCCCGCCCGCCGAAAGCGGTGGTTAAATTGTAGTCCTCGGCGCCAAGGGTGACATTGGCGACATCGCCGAGGCGAACGATGGCGCCATCCTTCTGCAGGATCACGAGTTGCTTGAACTCATCGACCGAGTGCAGGTCGGTGCTTGCCGTCAGGTCGACGCTCACCATCTGTCCCTTGGTCGTTCCCAGCGCGGCAAGGAAGTTGTTGTTGGCGAGCGCGGTGCGCACGTCGCTGGCGGTCACGCCAAACGCCGCCATCCGTTGCGGGTCGAGCCAAGCACGCAGCGCGAACTGCCGGGCGCCGATCATTTCCGCGGTTTGAACGCCCTCGATCGAATCGAGCTTCGGTTTGACCACGCGCACCAGATAGTCGGTCACGTTGTTGTTCGGCAGGATGTCGCTGAAAAACCCCATGTACATCGCGTCGATTGTCTGGCCAACCTGCACGGTCAATACGGGCTGCTGCGCCTCCGGCGGCAGCTGGTTGCGCACCGAGCTCACCTGGGTGTTGATCTCGGTGAGCGCGCGGTTCGCATCGTAGTTGAGCCGCAGCGTAGCGGTGATGATCGATGCGCCGGTGGCGCTCGTCGACGACATGTAATCGATGCCCTGCGCCTGCGCGATCGCACTTTCGAGCGGTTGCGTGATGAAGCCGGCGACTGTCTGCGCATCGGCGCCGTAATACGCCGTGGAGATGGTGACGACCGCGTTCTGGGTTTTGGGGTACTGGCGCACCGAAAGGCTGGCCAGCGAGCGTGCACCCAGCACCAGGATGAGCAGGCTAAGCGTGGTCGCGAGGACCGGCTTGCGTATGAAGATGTCGGTAAAGTTCATCGCCGGTCTTTCACTTTTCCTGCGGGGTCGGATTGGGACTGTTCAGAGGTTGAATCGAATTGTTGATGATGAGCGGCGTGCCGTTCTTGAGCTTGACGCCCCCGCTCGTCACGACTTCCGTTCCGGGCTCGATCCCGGTGAGGATCGCCACCTGGTCGCCGCGGGTGGGTCCGGTGGTAACGAATACCTGCTGCGCAACCACGTCGGCTTCGCTTTTTCATCCTTCTTCTCGTCCTTGCTCTCGGCTCGCTTGACGACGAAAACGGTGTCGCCATAGGGGTTGTAGGTTATCGCCGTTTGCGGGAGGGTCAGGTAGCGCTGTTCCCCGCCCGAGTCGACTCTCGCGGTCGCGAACATGCCGGGAAGGAGCAGGCGCTTGGCGTTGGCCACCGTCGCTTCGATCTCGACGTTTCGCGTGCTGGGGTCGACCTTGGGATTGATCGCACTGATTTTGCCGACGAACGTCGTGCCGGGATAGGCATCGGCCGTGACCGTGACCTGCTGTGCGATGGCGACCTGCGGCAGCTGCTGCTGGGGAATGTAGAAGTCCACGTAGATCGGGTCGATGGTCTGCAGGGTCACCAGCTTGTCGCCCGGGTTCAGGTACTGGCCCGGATTGACGGTGCTGATACCGAGCTTGCCGGCGAAAGGAGCGCGTATGGTTTTCTTGTCCAGCGTCGCGACCTGTTGCGCGACCTGCGCGCGTTTGCTCTTGAGATCGGCGGCATCGTTGTCGAGCTGAGCCTGGCTCAGCACGTCTGCCGCGAACTGTGCCTTGTCGCGCTCGTACACGGTCGCCGCCAGTTCCGCCGCTGCCTCCAGGGAGTGCAGTTGCGCCAAGTCCGAATCGGCGTTGAGCTGGGTGAGCACCTGGCCGGATTTGACCTCGTCCCCCGACTTGAAGTCGACGCTGCGCACGAGCCCGGCAATCTCGGTGGTGACATCGACGCCGCGCACCGCACGCAGCGTGCCGACCGCGGTCAGCTGTGGCTGCCATTGCTGGAAGTCAGCCTTGAGCGTGCTGACCGTCGCCGGCGGTACGGGGCTGCTGGCCATGAATTTCTGAATCATGACGCCCTTGAAAATATTGAATCCGACCACGCCACCGATCAGCAACCCTACGGCGACGAGCATGATCGTCATGCGCTTTTTCATTGCTTCTCCGTTCGAATCGTTGCTTAGCGTGGCCCGCGGCAGGCGAGCGCGACTAGTCCTTCTTGCCTTCCGTTGCCGCGGCGGCATCGTCTTCGCGCCGCCACCAGCCGCCACCGAGCGCTTGGAACAAAGCTGCCGTATCGGCGTAGCGGGTGCCCTGAGCTGCCGAGAGCGAAAGCCGCGCCAGCTGGTATTGCTGCTGGGCGATCAGTAGCGTCAGCGAACTGGCCCCGCCAAGCTGATATTGGCGTTGCGTGAGACTAAGGGTTTCTCGCGCCGACATTTCCGCGTCGGACTGTGCGCTCAGCGTTCGCGCGTCGGCTTCGAGCGCGCGCAACGAATCGGCGACATTCTGAAACGCGAGCAACACCGTCTGGCGATATTGCGCCTGGGCCTGGTCGTAGGCCGCGATTGCCGCGCGCCGATTGGCCTCGAGCTCGCCCGCCGTTGAAAAGCGGCTGCACCAGCGCCGCCGCGAGGCTCCACACCGGCGGCCCGAAAAAGCTGCCCGTGGTCGTCGCCTCCCAGCCGAAAGCTCCCGACAGGGTCACCTTGGGATAAAGATCGGCGGTCGCGACCCCGATCTGAGCGCTGGCCTGATGCAGCAGGGCTTCGGAAGCACGGATGTCCGGGCGCTGCCTGGCAAGCCGCGAGGGAAGGCTGAGCGGCAACTCCTGCGGCAATGTCAAATGGTCGAGATCGAACTCCGGCAGGGCTGCTTCGCTCGGCAGACGCCCGCAGAGCACCGCGAGCTGGTGGCGCGCTTGCGCGAGGTTGCGTTGCAGGGGCGGCAGCGTCGCCCGCGTCTGATCGAGCTGCGTACGCAAGATGAGCACGCTCAGACGGGCAACTCCGCCGAGCTCATATTGGCGCTGCACGAGTTCGAGCTGCTTTTGCTCCGCCGCGATGATCTCCTGCGTGGCAGCGATTTCCGCGCGCAGCGTGGCTTCGTTCACCGCCGTCGTGACAATGTTCGAAGTGAGGGTTAGATAGGCGCCTTCGAGCTGGTAGGACTGATAGTCGACCAGCGACTGCAATGCCTCGAGCTCGCGCCGGTTGCCTCCGAACAAGTCAAGCATGTAGGAGACGTTGACGGAAGCATTGTAGAGATTGAAGAGGCTGGTGCCGGCACCGGGAGCGCCGAACGACGCGCTGCTGAATCTCTCCCGGGTGGCTCCGGCATTCAGGTTGGCCTGGGGATACAGCAGCGCACCTTGCTGCGCGGTAAGGTTCTCCCGCGCCTGGCGCAACGTTGCCTCGGCCGCGGCGAGATTGGGGCTGTCCTCGATCGCCTGACGAATCAGGGTATCGAGCGCCTCCGAGTGGAAGAGCGTCCACCATTGCGCGGGTATGTCACGTCCCGGCTGCAGGTGCTGGGCTGCGCCCCCAAGACCGGGCACGGCAACAGTCTCTTGTCGGCATCGGCGTTTCGGTGTAGCGACTGGCGATGGGGGGCTCGGGCTGGCGAAAATCGGGCCCGACCACGCAGCCCGTCGACAGGGCGCAGGCGATCAAGCCCAATGCCGCCAGCCTGAGATGACGCACGCCGGCGCACCCTTGCGGTGCCCGTCTGCCCCGGGCTTCAGCGCCCGACCGATCGCTCATGCTTTCTCCTTGGCGCCGGACGTAACGCGGGCTTTGCTGCATCGCCGCCTTACGCGCGTGAGATTCTTGCGAAGTTCGATCCAGGTGCTCCTTAACCCGCCAACATCACGCTTGATGTCAGCGAGAAGCTGTTCCGAGAACCTGCATTCCGCCCGGGTCATTTCGCTGTGGTACTCCCGTTCCAGAGAGAACAGCCGGGACAATTTCATTGCTTTGCAAAGGTGACCCTCCTCACCGTGGTCTTCCAACTCCTTCTTGAGGAGATTGACCCGGATCTGCAGCAGTTCGACCACCTCGTCCGGCGGAAGCGCCGGAATAAGAGACAGCGCCGCTTCAAATTGGGGAAATTCCTTGACCGGATCGCTGACCAGTTCACGCATCCAGTTGATCAGCTCGGTCTTCCCGATGGGGGTAAGCTCGTAGACCGTCTTCTCCGGACGCTTGCCTTCTCTTAGGGTTTCACGCGGAAATATGAACTGCTCGCGCTGCAGTTGCTCGATTATGGTGTAAAGCGAGCCGTAATTGAGCTTGATGCTTGCTTCCTTGTGCCGTTCCCGAAGCGTGCAGGCCATCTCATAGGGATGCATCGGGCGCTCATAGAGCAGCACCAAGACCGCGAGCGCAAGCGGGTTCGACAGGCGGCGCTTGTCATCAATCATTCGGGAACAACTATACGTGCAATGATATTTGTGACCGAGTATATGTCAGCCGC
This sequence comes from uncultured beta proteobacterium, assembly GCA_963711235.1. Taxonomy (GTDB): domain Bacteria; phylum Pseudomonadota; class Gammaproteobacteria; order Burkholderiales; family Casimicrobiaceae; genus PALSA-1003. The sequence continues at coordinate 739,591 of CAVQDI010000006.1, forward strand.
GCCGTTTTGGCAAGACGGCCGCAAGACGGTGAACGGCAAAGGGGCGCAGTTGACCGACGTGCGCAGCGCCTTGTGCCGAATCGTCGCTCTGACGCGGCTTGAACTCTAGGCGCCTATCGTTTCAATGCGCTGGGCCGGACCCATCGAAGCCGAAATCATGCATGAGGAAACTCTCCAGCGCTGCGTTGTCCGCAAGGCGCGCGGACAACGTAACGTCATGGTTACGTGAGCGCCAGACAAAGTCTTCCTTGGAGTACTCGCGAATGATCGAGATCATCTTGCGCACGACGGCGATCTCCATGCTGCTGTTGTTGCCTTTTCGTACCTCGATGAGTTGCGGGGTTTTGCGGCCCATTTCCTTGTTCCAGCCAAAGAACAGGAACTCGGCATCGTCGTAGTCCATGCGCTTGATCTCAAATATGCCGCCGCCTTTGTTGGGGTCTGGCGTGGCCACGCCGGTGGCGCCGCTGGGGAGGTTGGCCGCGATGCTGGCATTCGGGTCGGCCTTCGGCGTCTCGACCGCCGGTGCTTCCGACTCACCACGCTCGCGGCGCCTCGCCTGCAGATAGGACCACAGATCGCCCTCCTCCGGGCGACTCGGCCGTGGTGGGGTGGGCGGCGCGGGCACCGGCGTCGGGAGGGGCCGCGCGGGCGCGGTTAGCGCAATCACCGGCGGCACCTTGGGCGCCGGCGGCCTTGGCGCGCGCGCCGGCTTTGGCAGCGCCGCCACGACTTCGCGCGCCGGCTCGGCCGCGGGCGCCGGTGCTGGCTGGGGCGGGGAGGTTAGTCGCACTTGCAATTGCTCGGTTGGCTCCTGTTCTCCCTCGCCCGGAGTCAGGAGACGTGTTTGCTCCAACACCAGCAAGAGCGCAACAAGGTGAACCAGGAACGACAGCGCGATCGTCACCCAGAGGGTGCGAACCGTCACGAATTCGTTCTGATCCCGCGGTTCGTCGAGCCAGTAGATCATCGGTAAGTCGATCCTGCGCGCAGCCTGCACGGCCGGCGCTGGAAGTGCAGCGGCGTCGGCGCGTTTGACCCGCGATACCTCCCGAAAATCCTGATCCATGCGTAATTTTCGCACAGGCAGGGATCGGTCCGCTCTCCCGGCAATGCTCCCGCTCGCCCTGCGCAGGATCGGCCGTGCACTTGCGTCCACAACGCCGCCGGGTCCAGCGCGGACTTTGGCCGGGGCCAGCCGGCCGCTAGTACTGGGCAGCGACCCCGGCAGTGGTTACGGCAACTGCCGGCAACAGGGTCGGCAGTGACCGGCCGGCCGCCACGGCAACGCGAACTACAGGAGTTCCTTCGTCCGAAAGCGCCAGATGGCCAGCAGCAACATGATGGCCACAAAGTCAAACGCGTACAGGCTCAAGAGCGCGACATCTTTCCAGTCGATGAGAGTGCCCCGGAGCACATCAAAAAAGACTCCAAAGTCCGAGTAGCTGGGCAGAATGAAGTACAGTGGATTCGGCGCTGAATAGAAGCCATTGCCTGCGAAGAATGCCAGGACGGCAGCGACGATGGGGTGCATGAATAGCGAGAGCAGCATCGCAACCGACCCGAGCATGAGTTGCTCACAGAACATGAGCCATGGAGACCACTTGATCGCCGGATTCAAATCCAGGCTTTGAGACTGGGCAAACACGAGAATCGCCACACCGGAGATGACGGCGTAGCTTCCCATGACGGCTACGCCGCCCAGATACTTGCCGAGCAGGAACTGCGTTCGCGAAACGGGCTTGGATAGCGTCAGACGAATAGTGCCACTTCTGATCTCGGAGGCAACTGCGCTGCCGAATATGAACAACGCGACCAAGCTGCCGCCGAAAGAGGTCACCCCATAGAAGCCGGCCTGAAACACCGAGGACATGTTGCCCATCTCCTCCCGAAGCTTGCGCCGGTCGGCTTCGCTCATGTGTTCCTTTCCCTTGTATGAGTCGGTCGCGGTGCGCTCCTCGGAGAACGACTCGGTAATATTCTGACGGGCGTAGTTAAGGAAAACGGAAAACGCGACGATAACCACCATTGAGGCAAGCATCAGGGCGACCAGCAGACGCTGGTGAATCAAGGCCCGAATTCCGTCGCTCGCGATCAGCAAGATCGTTTTCACGTCGTGGGGTCCTGTTTGATTGTCGAGAAAAAGATCTCATCGAGCGACTGCGCCTCGCTCTCCTTGCGCAAGGTTTCGACTTGGTGCTCACGCAGCAGCGCCTCGACGGCTTGCAGTATCTGGCCATCCTGACAGCGGATGGTCACCTGCCCCTGAAACCAGGTCACTTCAGCCGCCGTGGCAGCCAGCGCATCCATCACCGCTCCCGGGATTTCCTTGACGACCAGGCAGGTGCTTCCGCCGGCCGACAACTCCTGCAGGGTCCCGATACGCTTGAGCAGGCCGTTTTCGAGAATGGCTACCCGATCACAGACCGATTCGACCTCCGACAGGATGTGCGAGCTGATCAGGATCGTCTTCCCGCGGCCTTTGAGCTCAAGCAGGAGCTCGCGGAAATGGTGTCGGGCAACCGGGTCGAGACTTGCGGTGGGTTCGTCCAGGATCAGCAAGTCGGGCTCGTGCAGCAATGCTTGCGCCACGCCGATCCGCTGTGCCATGCCTTTGGAATACTTGGCCACCTGCTTGTCGGCCGCGTCTTCCAGGTCGAGCAGCTTGAGCACCGCCGTGACACGGCTTTCGCGTTGCTCGACCGGGACGCCACACAGAGCGGCATAGAAATTGAGCAATGCGCGGCCCCGATAGTACGTATGCAGATTGACCGATTCTGGCAAATAACCGAGCCGCCGATGCACTTCGGTTTCAGTGACCGGCCGGTCAAACAGGAATGCGACGCCAGCCGTAGGACGGATCAGATTGAGCAACAGATGAATGGTGCTGGTCTTGCCGGCCCCGTTGGGTCCCAGCAAGCCGAAGACTTCGCCCTGCTTGACCTCGAGATTCAACATCTTGACGGCAGAGGTTTCCTTTTTACCCCAGGGCGTCTTATAGATCTTGCATAAATTCTCGGTACGAATGGCCGACATTAGGGCTATCCCTTGGGCATCCGGTCGAACTGCTTCTTTAGTTCCTCCTCGGTCGTTACATTGCCAATGGATATCGACTGCACGATGCCATCCCTGTCCACCAAAACGGATGTCGGAATCCCTCGGACCCCGTAGACGTTACCCACAGCGCTACGCCGGGTCGAGCAGGACCCGGAACGAGTATTTCTTGCGCTCGACAAAGGAGCGCACTTGATCGAGGCTCTCCCCTTGATCGATGGTCACGACTTCCAGGCCCTGGTCCTTGAGCTTTTCGGTAAGGTCCTGCAAGCCAGGCAGCGCCGCCCTGCACGGCCCACACCACGTCGCCCAGAAATCGATATATACGACCTTTCCCCGCAAGGAACTCAAATTTACGGTTTGACCTGCCACATCCTGCAAAGTGAAGTCAGGGGCGGGCTTGCTCACCTTGAGCCGGCCCAACTCTTGCACCGAACCAAATCGCTGGTGCATGGCGATTTTTACTTCATAGTGGATGGCTATGCTGGCCAGCGCAAACAAGGTTCCCGCAACAATCCACGATAATCTGGGAACCTTCATGATCGAAGCGGCGGGCGAGGGTGCGGGGCGAGCAGACCCAAGCCGGCAAGAACGGCCTCAGCAAGCCGACAGACACAAGGCGAAAGCCACTTTCGGTAACGGCCCTTCGGCGGCAGGTGCCGGCCTTGGGAGGCTACGCATTGGGGCGCCGCAGGGAACACAGGACCATTGTCGCATCGCTAGCCGAATTTTGCCTTCATCCTTTCGGATAATTTCGCCAGATTTATCACCACACGTTCGTGCGTGCCGACGCCAATCTCCTCCGGTCCGTCGGTCGCGCGAATCGAAAACTCGATGCGCCGCCCATCGAAGTTGGGTCACTTTGGCCTCGCCGGTGACACGCCGACCGGCCGGCGTGGCTGCCAGATGGCGCACATCGACCCGCGTGCCGAGCGCGCTTTCGCCGGCATCGAGGTAAGGCTTGATCGCGTTGAGCGCCGCGTTTTCCATGACCATGATCATGACCGGCGTCGCCAGAACCGGGGGCAATGTCGCATCCTTGAAGCGGCTGGCGAGATGGTCGGGAAGGACGACAAGACTGAACGAGCCCGTGGCCCCGATCGGTATCGATTGCATCGACTCCCCCCTTGGAGTTTGACTGCGTCAAGCGAGCTTAAAGCTTGTTGCTGCAGGTGAACAGCTTTCTGCGCCGGGTGGAGCGGTGGCACGCAATGTCTTCACGCAGCCGGTGCTTCGACAGCCGTCTCCTAGCCCAACTGGCGCACTAGGCACGCTGCAGCTTAATGCCTAGAATTGTGGCCGCCGCCGACGCCGTTCCAATCGCGTCCCAGGCCGCGTGTGGTCGAAACAAGCGAAAAAAGGAAAATGACTTCCGAACACTGGTTCTTCGCCCAAGGCCCGCTGCGACACCTGCGTGACGCCGTGTCGGAGGCCCTGCGGCGATGAAGTGCACGCTGGTCGGGTCCCGCTTTTTCGGCGCCAAGGTATTCGAGGTGCTGCGTGCCGACGGTGCCGAAATCGCGCGCGTGGTTGCACCGGCAGGTGACGACCGGCTCGCACTGGCCGCTCAGGCAGCCGGCGTGCCCGTCCACGTGCTTGAGAATCCCAAGCATGTGCCTGCAGCGGCGATTGCCGACGGGACCGAATTGATCGTCGCCGCGCATACGCATGCCCGGGTCAGCCAGGAGGCGCTCGCGCGCTCGCGTCTGGGCGGTGTCGGTTACCATCCGTCGCTGCTGCCGCGGCATCGCGGGATCGCCGCCGTGGAATGGACCATCATGGAAGGCGATCCCATTGCCGGCGGCTCGGTCTACCATCTGGCCGAAACCATGGACGGCGGCGCCATTGCCGCGCAGGATTGGTGCTTCGTCGTCAAGGGCGAGACCGCGCGCGAGCTGTGGGAGCGCGCGCTGGCGCCGATGGGCCTCAAGCTGCTGGCCCGGGTGGTCCGGTACGCCCGGCAGCACGGTGAAGTGCCCGCCCAGCCGCAGGACGAGCGCTTCGCCACCCGAGCGCCGATGATCCGCAGGACCGTTTCGTTGACCGAGCAAGGCAAATCGGCGATCACTTCGCTGGTGGCAACGGTTACAGGCCCCGATCGTCCCGGCATTGTCAGCCTGCTGTCGGAGCGGGCCCAGGGCTTCGGCGCCAACTGGGCCGGAAGCCGCATCGCGACCCTCGCCGGCCAGTTCGCCGGTCTGGTGCATTTTGAAGTGCCGCCATCGAACGTCGAGCCGCTGGCCGCGGCGCTTGATGGTTTACAGCGGTCGGGAGTGCACGTCGCCATCGCCACACAGGAACAAATCCCGGTACCAGCCGGTCGCCGCGCCGTCAAACTCGAATTGGTCGGTCACGATCGATTGGGGATTGTGAGCGAATTGTCCGGAAGCCTTGCCCGGCGCCAGATCAGCATCGAGGACCTCCACACGGAGATCGTCGAGGGTGCTACGCCGGCCGAACACCTGTTCAAGGTCAAGGTGCTGCTGGTCGTGCCGGAAACCGTTCCGATCGAGGAACTGCAGCGGGCACTGGAACCCTTTACCAACGAGATGACGGTCGACGTCGCGCTCGGAGAACAGGCGCCCGGCGGGTGATTACGGGTGGGGCGTGGCGGTGACGCCGGCGCCCGCAGCCGGTGCCGTTTCCCGCTGGTGCACGGAACGGCCACGCACCTCGAAGGCACCGTCGCCAGCGTCCGGCCGTCCAGGTCGACGAGCGCCAAGGTGTGTTTTCCCGGCGCAGGCTTCCGATCGGTACGGCCGTGCGAGTCACTGTTCGCCAGTATTGCGCCATGCAGTCGCCAGCGCAGGCCATCTATACCGGCGACGGAGATCGACGTCTCGGTCGTGTCGCCATTGCGGCGCGACGCTGGCGAATCGTGGTCGACCGAGGGCAAAGGATAAGCGGCTCGCCGCGGCCGATCGGCGGCAACTGGTAGCATTCGCCCATGGCCGATCTTGTCGACCCCGACATCACGGTCGCCTCCACCATCGATAGCGCGTTCTACCGGGACGAGGCGACGTACGCGCGGGTGCGCGAGCGCATCTTCGGTCGCACCTGGCAATGGATCGGCGATCTGGCTGACGTTGCCGACGCCGGCTCAGCTGGCACCGCGCGAGCTGCTGCGCGGGCTCTACGAAGAGCCGTTGCTGCTGGCGCGCGACACGAAGGGAACGCTGCGCTGCCTGTCGAACGTTTGTACCCATCGCGGCAACATCCTGGTACGCGAGCCCTGCACCAAGGTCGAGCAAATCCGCTGCGGCTACCACTCGCGCCGCTTCAATCTCTCCGGGCACATGACCTTCATGCCGGAGTTTGGGCAAGCGAAGAACTTCCCCTCGGCAGCCGACGACTTGCCGCAGATACCATTCGCCGCATGGGCCGATCATGGCTTCGTCTCGCTTGATCCGGTCGCCCCATTGGAAGCGTTTCTGCGTGATCTGAGCGCCCGCCTGGCGTGGCTGCCGCTGGCACAGTTCCGCCTCGACGCGACGAGCAGCCGGGACTACGTTATCAATGCGCACTGGGCGCTCTACGTCGAGAATTTCCTCGAGGCCTTGCACATCCCGTTCGTCCATCCGGCGCTGAGCAAGGTAATAGATTGCGCGAGCTACGAGCATGAGCTCTTCCGCTACTCCAGCTTGCAACGCGAGTTGGCCAAGGAAGGGGAACTCGCATTCGACATACCGGAAAGAGCGCCGGATGGCCGGCGCGGTGGCGCCTATTATGGTGATCTTTCCCAACCTGATGCTCAACTGCTATCCCTGGGGCCTGTCGCTCAACCGCGTCGTCCCGGAGGCGATCGACCGCACGCGCATCGAGTTCCGTTCCTACGTGTGGGACGAGGCGAAGCTACGCCAGGGCGCCGGTGGCGCGCTGCATCAGGTTGAGCTCGAAGACGAGGCAGTGGTCGAGGCGGTGCAGCGCGGTGTGCGCTCGTCTTTCTATCGCCGCGGGCGCTACTCGCCCACGCATGAGCGCGGCACGCACCATTTTCACCGGCTGCTCGGTGAGTTTCTCAGGGAGACACCTTAGGTCACTCGACGCGCCGCCGCGGCGAAATCGAAGCCGCGCCATGCCCAGCACCCGCGCATCAAGCCCTATCTGCCGTGGAAGGGAGTGCGGTAACGGGCGGTGCGCTGCTTGCGAAGACGCACCATTTTCACCGTCTGCTCGGTGAGTTTCTCAGGGAGTCACCCTAGAAGGCTCGACTTGCCGGCGCGGAAGACCGAGACAGCGCAGGCCCGTGTGCCGCGGAAAAGGTGACGGGCGGATTTGCTGCCTAGCGGCGAACAAGGAAACCGCGAAGACGCCGCACGCCGTCCAGCAGGCGCTCCTGACTGGAGGCGAAGCACCAGCGCACGAAGCCTTCGCCTTCGGGCCCGAACGCACTGCCGGGTGCGAGGCCCAGACGAGCTTCGCGCACCAGGCGCTTGCAGAACGCGAGGCTGTCGGTCACGCCGGCGATGCGGAAGAACACGTACATTGCGCCGGGAGGCGGAGCGGCCTCGACAACCTCGATCGAGGCCAATTCGTGTACCAGCAGCGCACGCGCCGCGCGGAAGCGTTCGAGCGTGTGCACCACGGTAGGCTCGCCGTCGCGGAGCGCCGCGACCCCTGCGCGCTGCACAAAGACCGGCGAACATGATGTGTTGTATTCGATGAGCTTGCCGAGATCGGGCATCAGCGCCGGCGGCGCAACGATCCAGCCCAGCCGCCACCCGGTCATCAGCCATGCTTTCGAAAAGCTGTTGGTGCTAAGGAGGCGATCGGCCGGATCGGCGAAATCCAGAAACGACGGCGCGCAGCCTTCACCGGCATAGTACAGACGCTCGTAGACATCGTCGGCAAGGATCCAGATGCCGTGGCGGCGACAATGCGCAAGGATCGCCTGCTGGTGGTCCCGCGCAAGCGTCCACCCGGTCGGATTGTTCGGCGAGTTGATCATCACCGCGCGCGTGCCCGGAGTCAGCGCATCGAGCAGGCGGTCGATATCGAGTTCCCAGCCCTCGCGACCGAATTGCAGCGCGACGCGCACCACCTCGGCGCCGAGAATTTTCGGAATCTCGGTCAGATTCGGCCACAGCGGCGTTACGCAAACGACGCGATCGCCCGGGTCGACGAGCGCCTCGATGGAAAGCATCAAGGCCGACATGCCCGACGCCGTGACAGCGACATTGTCGACCGCGATAGGGCGGTGTAGCCGCGAGACGTAATCGGCTATCGCGGTACGCAGCTCGGCAATGCCGAAGTTCTGCGTATAGAACGTCTCGCCGGCATTGATAGATGCTACGGCCGCCTCCCGGATGTATGCCGGTGTAACTTCGTCGGGCTCGCCGAACCAGAAGGGCAGGATATCCGGCTCGCCCATGCCGGCGTTGGCGACCTCCCGGATCTGCGAGGCGACCAAGGCGCGCACCGCATCGCGCGCGGCAGTATCCAGACGCGGAGCCGAAGTGCGATCGTTCATCCGCGATAGAATAGCAAATCAAGTCCCGGCGGCTTGTGCCGGCGGCAATTCGTATCGAGGCAGCGGTGCCCTCTTTCATCCTTCGGCTCCTGGCCATCGTCGTGTGCGGCGGCGGCGGCGCGCTTATCGCCTGGCTGATCGTCTCCTCGCTCGGCGGCACGGGAGTCGGGGGCGGCATCGCCAGCGCCATGATCGGCATGGTCTTGGCGGTGCTGTTCTGGGTAGGCGGCACCGCGCTCATCGGCGCGCTGAAACGCGACCGCTGAGCGAATGACGAGGGCTGCCGACCGGGGAAGACTCGGCCGGTCGACGTGGAGCACGAGCCGCGCTTTGGCCCGCCCGTGGACGCGTCCGGCCGATTGGTCCTCCCCGCTCGGCGGCGGTGGAACTAAGCCACCGCGAACACGGCGAGGCCAAGCAGCAGGCTCGCAGCAAGGCCGATGGCGAAGCTCTGCATCGTCAGCAGTGCGAGGTACCACCAGACCCGTGAAACCGGGGCGGTGGCGATGGTACGGTCAGCGGCTGGCATGGCGTGGCTCCCTAAGTCGGTTGCGCCCCGGACCCGCGGCGAGTGCATGCGATCGTGTCCGTCCGCGGCGCAGAGCAGCGTGCAGCGCGCTGGACGGAGGCGGACTGCGGTGTGCAGCGGAACCCGCGCCCGCAGCGGGCAATGCAATCGAGGGTACGCATGGGTTCCGTTCTTCACTGCCGCCTCCAATGTCGACAGTTGAACCTGACGTCATGGCGAGGCGCGGTATGGAACCATGGCTTAGCGGAGAAGAATGATGGCAAAAATATGGCCGGAGCCCCGTGATGTTCGGCCGCCGGCCCATGGTGCGCTATAGTCGGACGTCACCCTCGCCACGGGAGTGGACATGAGTCGCCGTATCGCCATCGTCGAGGACGAGCCCGCTATCCGCGGAAATTACGTCGACGTTCTGCGCAAGCAGGGCTACGAGGTCGCTGCGTACGGCAATCGCGCGGATGCACTCGCCGCGTTTCGCGCGCGCCTTCCCGATCTCGCGGTCATCGACATCGGTCTCGCGGACGAGATCGACGGTGGGTTTGCTCTGTGCCGGGAGCTCCGCGCGCTGTCGCCGATGGTTCCGATCATCTTCCTCTCCGCGCGCGATTCTGATTTCGACATCGTCGCGGGCCTGCGCCTTGGCGCCGACGACTACCTGACTAAGGACGTGGGCCTGCCGCACCTGAGTGCGCGCATCGCGGCGCTGTTCAGGCGCAGTGATCTGCTCGCGGCACCTCCGGCGTCGGAGGACATTCTCGAGCGCGGCGCGCTTACGCTGGACTTGAAGCGGCTAACCGCTGACTGGTCGGGCCGGCGGGTCGACCTGACATTGACCGAATTCTGGATGGTGCATGCGCTCGCCCGCTTTCCCGGTCACGTCAAGGATCGCGACAGCTTGATGCGCGACGCCAAAATCGTGGTCGACGACAGCACGATCACCTCGCACATCAAGCGCATCCGAAAGAAATTTCTCGCGTTGGACCCCCAGTTCGATTGCATCGCGACGGTCTACGGCATGGGCTATCGCTGGAACTCCACGGCTTAGGCCGCAATGCTTTGAACGATGAACAGGCCGCGCATCGCGCTGGGTATTCGCGCGCAGCTGCTGCTGGTGCTGACGGTGTTCCTGGCGATTCCCTGGCTGGGCTACGAGTACGTGCGCGAACTCGAGCGCTTCTTGCGCGACGCGCAGGAGCGTACGCTGGCCGGAACGGCACAGGCGGTGGCTACGGCACTACACGACCGCCCGCGACTGTTCGAGGCGCGCGCGGCGCCATTGGAATCGCTCGGTTCAGGCCGCGGCAGCGACGAGGGCACGACGTCAGCGAGCATTGCGACCGTATCAGCCTCGCCGGAGATCGAACAGATCATCCGCGGCCTGTCGCGCACGACTGCGCGCATCTGGGTTGTCGATCGCGAGCAGGACGTGCTCGCGCGCGCGGGCAGCCTCAGGCGGGTAGATGCGTCCGCCGGCGATGACCCCGCCGGCGCAAGGCGTATCCGTCGCCCGCGATCGGACAGTGGCTCGAGCGCGAGATCCTGCAGCCCCTTTACGCGCGCGTGCTTCAGCAGCCGACCGAAGACTTCAGCGACGAGCGTTCCGGGCGCGCGATCGCCGCCGGCAAGGATGTCGAGGGTGCGCTCGCCGGCATCCTTACCGTCGAACGTCGTCCGACCGCGGACGGCAAGGCAGTGATCGTGTCCGCCGCGCATCCGATCTGGGTCGGTGACGAAGTGAGAGGCGCGGTTATCGTCGAAGAGACGACCAACGCGGTGCTCGCTGAGCGCAACCGGGCCTTCGCGCGGCTGTTCAACATCGTCCTCGCGGCACTGCTCATCGGTTCGGTGGCCCTGACGCTGTACGCATCGTGGCTGTCGACGCGCATTCGCCGGCTTCGCGACCAAGCTGAGGCGGCGATCGACGCACAGGGCCGCGTGCGCGGCACGGTCACCGTTTCGAATTCCGGCGACGAAATCGGCGACCTGTCGCGGAGTTTTCGCAACGCTCTTGCCCGCCTCGCGCAGTACGCCAGCTATCAGGAGGCGATGGCAACGCGTCTGTCACATGAGCTGCGCACGCCGATCGCCGTCGTGCGCTCGTCGCTCGATGCGCTGCGGATGCAGCCGCTGCCGAACGATGCACGCGTCTATATGGAGCGGGCGCAGCAGGGCCTCAACCGGCTGGCGCACATACTCACCCGGATGACCGAGGCGACGCGGCTGGAGCAGAGCCTCGCCGATGCCGACCGCGAGCGCTTCGATTTCGCACGCGTGATCGCGGGCTGCGTAGACGGTTATCGTGCCGCCTATCCGCAGCAGATAATTGAACTCAGCCTGCCGGCCGGCGAGATCCCCTTTAACGGCGCGCCCGAGCTAATTGCGCAGATGCTCGACAAGCTCGTCGCCAATGCGGTCGAGTTCGCGGACCCCGGCACGCCCATCACCGTTGCGCTCGAACGCGATGTTTTGGGCATTCGCCTTAGCGTCGCCAATCAAGGGCCGCCTCTGCCGCTGAAGATGCACGGCCGGTTATTCGATTCGATGGTCTCGGTCCGGACCGAGCAGTCCCGCGACCAGCCGCATCTGGGATTGGGACTCTACATCGTGCGGCTGATCGCCGAGTTCCATGGCGGACGCGCGACCGCGATGAATCGCTCCGACACTCAAGGGGTGGTCGTCAGCGTCGACCTGCCTCTGGTTCGCGCCCTGCGGTGACTGACGTGTGCTCCGATCCAGGCACTTCGGCGGACCCACCGGCCGTCGGCGGTACCATGCCGAGCTGATCGATCAGGAAAGCATAGATATCTGTTTCCTCCTCGATCTGCGTCGATAATGCGGTGCCCCTGCCGTGGCCGGCCGCGGCTTCGGTACGGAGCAGAATCGGGTTCGGTGAGGAACTCGCTGCCTGCAGGCGCGCCGTCATCTTCCGCGACTCATAGGGAGCCACGCGCCCGTCGTTGTCGCCGGTAGTGAACAGAACCGCCGGATAAGCCACGCCATCGCGCGCGTTGGCATAGGGGGAGTAGGCATACAGTGCCCGGAACTGGTCCGGATCCTTGACCGACCCGAACTCCGTCACGTTGAACGCGCCGTTGGGCTGCAGCTCCCAATGCAGTGGATCGTAGATTCCGACCTCGCTGACGACCGCGCGCTGGAGTTCTGGATGCTGCACCAGCGTGGCACCCATAAGCAGTCCGCCGTTGCTGCCGCCCATGATCGAGGCTTTCTCCGGGCGCGTGTAGCCGCGATCGATCAGCAATTGCAGGCACGCCGCGAAATCGTCGAATACGTTCTGCTTCTTCGTCAGGTTGCCCGCCAAATGCCAGGGTTCGCCGTACTCCCCTCCGCCGCGTACGTTGGCGACCGCATACACCCCGCCGTAGTCAAGCCAAAGCCGCCGTAGGGGCGAGAAATAAGGGCGCATGCTGATGCCGTAGCCCCCGTAGCCGTACAGCAGAACCGGATTGCTTCCGTCGCGGCGTGCGCCCTTGCGCGCGATGATCGTTAGGGGCACGCGCGTGCCGTCCTTCGAGACTGCGAATTCGCGTTCCACGACGGCGTCGTCGAAGTCAAATGGGTAGCGCCCGCTTAGCTCGGTCGGAACGAGCCGGTTCGAGCGCCCGTCGTAGCGCGAGACGATTCGCGGCGTGACGAAACTCGTGCTGGCGATGAACACCGCGTCGCCGTCGAGGCGGGCCTCCACTGCGACATCGGACACCGGTGCGGTGGGCAGCTGGCGCAAGAACCGGCCCGCCAGCGAGTAGACCCGCACAACCGACGGCCCGCCGTCGCGGTAGGTCACGTAGAGGCGCGAGCGCGTGGGCTCAACGTCTTGGGCTACGACCTTGAGTTCGGGAACCACGACCTTCGCAGATGCCAACGAGGGCCGGGATACGGGAATGGCGATGATGTGGCCGAGCGGCGCGTCCTTGACGCTCAGCCCGTAGAGATTGCCGTCGCCGCCGAAAGACAGGTGCTTGACGCCATCCTTGAACCCCGCAACCTCGTGCCATCGGCCATCCGCAGTGCGCAAGTGATAGCCAATCTCGCCGCCATCGCCGTTGCGTACGACCGCGAGCAGAGCGCGGCCGTCACGGCTGCCCCTAAGCTGGGTCTCGGCGATGCGGCGGAACTGTTTCCCGATGACATAACGGTCGCTCGCCACTGGCATGCCGAGGCGGTGAAAGTAGACCTGCTGGAAGAAATGCCGATCCTCCGGCGGCCGCTCGTCGCCTTGTGGATAGCGCGTGTAATAGAAACCGGTGCCGTGCGCGTCCCATTCGACGCTTCCGCCTGCGGTCGGAAACGTCACGCCGGGGATCGCGTCGTCAAGGCGACGGCCCGTCGCAACATCATAGACATACACGGTACCGTCCTCGCTGCCGTTGGTCGATAGCGACACGACAACGTGCCGGCCGTCATAGGAGGGGCGGAAAAAATCGATCGCGGTTCGCCCCGACGGATCCAGGGTATTGAGGTCGAGCACGACGTGCTCGTCACGCGTGTCGCCGGTCGCCGGCAAGGTCACCAGTATAGGTTGATTCTTCGGCGGCTGTAGCTTGAGCGCGAACAGGCGCCGACGGTACTCGAAGTCATAACGACGCACCGGCGCCGTGCGCAGCAGCGCGCTGACTCGAGCGGCGATCGCGGCGCGCTGCGGAAGCGCGTCGAGGTAACGCCGGGTAAGCGCATTTTGATCCGCGATCCAACCCTTGACTTCGGTACTCGCGTCATCCTCGAGCCAGCGATAGTCGTCAACTACCGTGACGCCGTGATAGACCTCGGTCACCGGACGCTTCGCGGTCGGCGGGTAGTCAGGGCTGGCGGCGAGCGCAAGCGCGCTCGCCACGCCAAGCACGAAGCCAAGCGCGCAAAGCGCGCGTGGAACGGAGCGCAGACGCATACGATACCTCGCAGCGAGTGGCGACGGCTGCCAGAAGGCAAATTCTACGCGCGGCCTTCGCGGCAACGAAGCCGGGTCTCGGTGCAGGCGCGGCAATCGGGGATAATGGCGATCGCCCCATCATGGGCAAGCGAACATGACCGTCCCGCCATTCCTTTGCGTTGCCGCCGCGCACCTGAAGTCCTATGCGGTCCCTTCCCGGATCGCGTTCGCCGCGATGCCGTCGCTCGCGCCCGGGCCGCCAATGCCATGACCAGCCTACGCGCGCTCCTCGACGAGGCTGCAAAGCGGGCCGCGGCGGGCAGCATCGACGACGCACTCGCCGCGTATGCGGAGGCACTCGCTTGCGCGCCCAAGCTTCCCGAAGCGCATTACAACGTTGCCGCGTTGCAGTTGGCCAAAGGCGATCTAGCCGGCGCCGAAGCGAGCCTTCGGGACGCGACCCGGCTCAAGCCCGGCTGGGCTCAGGCATATTTGGGTTTGGGACACCTTTATTTGCGCCAGAAGCGGTTCGAGGACGCCGAGCGCGCGTTCGAACATGCAGCAGAGCTCGCTCCGACGTCGGTGGAGGCGTTGTTCAACCAGGCGAAGGCCCTCGACCGGCTTCACGCCTGGGGCGAAGCGTTGCCGGTGCTACGCCGCGCTCGCGCGCTTGTGCCCGATGATGAGGAGATCTGGTTCGCGTTGCGCCGCCACTTGCTGCTCTTCCAGCAGCAGGAGGAGGCGTTCGACGACTTTCGGGCGTTCGAGGCCAACGCTCGGCTTTCGGTGCGCGTCGTGTCCGCCGGACTGCTTTCGGCGCGCGTCGCACCAGGAGCCGATTACGAGGAGAAATATCTGCCGCTCGCGCTCGACTGGCCATACCGCAGCGGCGAATCAGGGTATGCCGGAGTCACTCTGGCGCAAGCGGAATACTTCGATGTATCGCGACCCGCGCTCAAGCGCCTACACGACACCTATAACCGTCTGCGGCAGGAAGAACGTGCCGGCGTCGCTGACCTTGCCGTGTCGGGCATTCGTGCCCCGGACGCGCCCGGGCCGGCGCGCATCGGCTATCTCTCCGCGGACTTTCGCGATCACGTCATGGGACGCTTGATGCTCGACGTGCTGCGCCGGCACGACCGGGCGAGAGTAACGGTACATGCCTATTCGGTGGCGGTGCGCGATCTGGAGGACGTCATCACGGAGAAGTTTCGCGCATGCTGCGAGCGGTTTGTCCAGCTCGACGATCTCGACAATCGCAGCGCGGCGCAGGTAATCGCGGGCGACCGACTCGACTTGCTCGTGGACCTGATGGGTCATTCGCGATCGTCGCGGCCCGGCATCCTGCTCTACAAACCGGCAGCGGTGATCATCTCGCACCTGGGCTCCCACGGCGCGGTCGGATTGGAGCAGGTCGATTTCAAGCTGAGCGACCGGCATGTTGACCTGGCCGACGTGGCGGCGTATCAGATCGAGTCACCACTGCGCCTCGATGGCTGCGTGCTGCCGCTGCGTCGTGTCGCTCCGGCGGCGGCACCGCCGGCTACGCGGGCAGAGCTCGGGATCGGACCCGAGACGGTCGTGTTCGGCACATTTGTAAGCCTGCTCAAGCTCTCGCCGCGATGCCTGTCCCTCTGGGGCACGATCTTGGAACGGGTTCCCGCCAGCGTGCTCGCCTTTTCCCCATACCGGGAAGCGGACCGGGCGCTGTATCTGCGACGACTGGCGGCGTTTGGCATCGGCAGCGATCGGGTCGCATTCGTACCGTGCACGAAGGACGAGGCGGCCGATCGCGCTCGCTACCACCTGATCGACGTGGTCCTCGACACGCTGCCTTACACCGGCGGCGATACCACCGCGGCGGCGTTGGACATGGGGATACCCGTCGTGACGCGTGTCGGCGAACGTGCAGCCGAGCGCATGACGTGGAGCCTGCTAGCCCATCTTGGCGTGACCGAAACCGCAGCGCCAACCGACGCTGCGTACATCGCGATCGCCTGCCGTCTTGCCAACGACGCCGCCTGGCGAAAAACGATCGCGCAGGCGATAACCTCCCGACTTGCACAATCGGGCCTCGCCGACCCGGACCGCTACGCACGCGCACTCGAGTCCGCCTACGAGCGCGCACTTGCAATCAAGCGGGCACGGACAACCTGAACACAGATCATGCATCTGCACATCCTAGGCATCTGCGGCACCTTCATGGGCGGTCTCGCCGAGATCGCCCGCGCGGCGGGCCACAAGGTGACCGGCTGCGACGCCAACGTGTACCCACCGATGAGCACGCAGCTCGCGGCTTCGGGCATCGAACTGACTGAAGGCTACGCGGTTTCGCAGCTCGACAACGTCGCCGGCCAAGCCGACGTGTTCATCATCGGCAACGCGATATCTCGCGGCAATCCGCTGCTGGAGGCGATCCTCGACAGCGGGCGCCGCTACACGTCGGGTCCGCAGTGGCTTGCCGACGCGGTGCTGCGCGAAAAATGGGTGCTCGCTGTCGCCGGTACGCATGGCAAGACGACGACAACCGCGCTGTTGGCATGGATCCTCGATCAGGCGGAACTCGACCCGGGATTCCTGATCGGTGGCGTCGCGACCGACCTCGGTGTTTCGGCCCGCCTATCTGACGGACCGTTTTTCGTCATCGAGGCTGATGAATATGACACGGCGTTCTTCGACAAGCGAGCCAAGTTTGTCCATTACCGGCCACGCACCGCGGTTCTCAATAATCTCGAATATGATCACGCCGACATCTTTCCCAATCTTGCCGCGATCGAAACGCAGTTTCATCACTTCGTGCGTACGATACCGCACAGTGGCCGGCTTATCGTCAACGGTACCGACGAGAACCTGCGGCGCGTGCTCGCGCGCGGCTGCTGGAGCGAAACCGAACGCTTTGGTCCCGCTGACGCGCCTGGCGCCGGCGCCGATTGGACAATTGCGGGCGACGGTTCAATTCAGTTCCGTGGTGCGCCTCAGGGCGTGCTCCCGCCGTTCGCGCTGCTTGGGCAGCACAATCGGCTCAACGCGCTGGCCGCGGTCGCCGCCGCGCGCCATGTCAGCGTGCCGGTGCACGAGAGCCTTGCAGCGCTCGCGTCTTTCCGCGGCGTAAAGCGGCGGATGGAGGTGCGAGGAACCGTCGGAGGCATCACGGTCTACGACGATTTCGCGCATCACCCTACCGCATTCGCGGCATCGCTGGACGGTTTGCGACGGCACGTGGACGGGGCGCGTATCCTGGCCGTGTTCGAGCCGCGCTCGGCGACGATGAGGCGCGGCACGATGAAGGAAGCGCTCGCGGGCAGTCTCGACGCGGCCGACCTGGTGTTCTGCTACGCTGCCAATCTGAACTGGGACGCCGCCGCCTGGCTCAAGCCCCTCGGCGAGCGGGCGTATGCCAACGCGGATTTCGGCGCACTGATCGACGCCATCGTCGCTGCGGCGAAGCCCGGCGATCATGTCTTGATCATGAGTAACGGCGGGTTCGACGGCATTCACGACAAGCTGCTGGATCGCCTTGGGCCGCAGGCTTGACACGGATCGCATACCTGCATGGATTCAATAGTGGCCCCGCGTCGATGAAGGGGCAGGTTCTGGCGCGCGCGATCGCCGCGCTCCCTACGGACTGTACGCCCCGAATTTTTCTTGCCACGGCTACCGCACCGGCCGACCGAGGCCGTGCGCGTGGCGGACCGCTGGGCCGAAAGCGGAGAACCCGATGAGCTGACCTTCGTGGGCAGCTCGCTGGGTGGTTTCTACGCAACGCATCTCGCCGAGGTTCACGGCGCGAAGGCCGTTCTGGTCAATCCCGTGGTCGATCCCGAGCGCGCCCTCACACCCTATCTCGGGTTGCAGCACAATCCGTCGACTGGCGAGGCCTACGAACTGACCCCCGGGCATCTGGCCGAACTCGCGGCGCTGAAGGTCGAGCGCATAACGCTTCCGGAACGCTATCTCCTGCTGGCGCAGGCGGGCGACGAGCTGCTCGATTGGCGACAGGCCATCGCGTTCTACGCGGGCGCGTGGCAGCAAATTCGGGGCGGCGGCGATCACGCCTATCGTGGCTTCGCCGACGAGGTTGCGCTGGTGCTGCGCTTTGCCGGCGTTGATTGTCTGGCGGCGGAGACCACTTGTTCATGGCTCCCGCCAGCGTTGACCGCGAACGCCGGCGGGATCGATCAGCGGCGCTCGCTTTGGCGCGCGACCGCGCCACTTGCGCCTGCCACCACTCCGCTCGAGGGCCGCGTCGACGCAGAGGTCGTCGTCGTCGGTGCCGGCTATACGGGCATGTCCTGCGCCCTTGCGCTGGCGGAAGCGGGCCGCTCGGTGATTCTGCTGGAGGCCGGTGATATCGGGCACGGCGCATCGGGGCGTAACGGCGGACAGGTGATCCCCGGCCTCAAGCACGATCCCGACGATCTCGTCGCGCGGTTTGGTCGCGACGCGCGGCGAGACGCTGGTGCGATTGGTCGGGGGAGCGGCCGATCGCGTCTTTGCCTTGATTGCGAAGCACCGCATCGATTGCGCCGCGATGCAATGCGGCTGGATTCAACCGGCGCACTCGGCCGCGGCAGCGCAGGCGATCATCGCCCGGGTCCGGCAATGGACCGCGCGCGGTGCGCCGGTCGAATTGCTCGGGCGCGACCGCGTCGGAACGCTGCTCGGTACCGACGCCTACGGCGCGGGTTGGCTCGACCGCCGGGCCGGCGCGCTGCATCCGCTGGCGTACGCGCGCGGGCTCGCCGCTGCGGCGATAAGGCACGGGGCGCGCGTTCATACCAGATCGCCGGCGATGCGAATCGCGCGCGATAGCGAAGCATGGATCGCGACCACGCCTCGCGGCGAGGTGCGAGCGCGGCAGGTTGTTCTCGCCACCGACGCCTACTCGGCTGACCTGTGGCCCGAGCTCGCCGCCAACCAGATTGGTCGCCACCAGCGTGCAGATCGCGACCGATCCTCTGCCCGAGATCGACCGCCGCGCGATCCTGCCCGGCGGCACGGTGGCCTCCGATACACGCACGCTTCTGTATTACTTCCGCCTTGACGCGGACGGCCGCTTCATCATCGGCGGCCGCGGGTCGGCGACGGATTCCGTCGCGGAAGGCATCTATGCCAGGTTGCAACGCGCTGCCACCCGGATGTATCCGCGGCTGGCCGACATGCAATGGCCCTATCGCTGGTACGGCCGGGTCGGAATCACGCGCGACTGGCTCCCTCATCTGGCCGAGGTGGCTCCGGGCATATGGACGGCGCTCGGGTATTGCGGCCGCGGCGTGGCAATGGCCACGACGATGGGACTGGTGCTCGCCGATATACTCAACGGGGGAGGCCTGCCGGCGTATCCGGTGTTGGCGCTCAAGCCCATTCCGCTCCACCCGCTGCGACAGCCGCTGCTGCGGGCAGCTATCGCGTACTATCGGGTTCGTGACGCAATGTCACAAGCCTACGGAGGGAGACGACCATGATCCTGCATCACGCAATTCGCTTGCTTGGCCGCGCGCTCACAGCCGCCGCGCTGGCCACAGTCGCCTATACCGGCGTTTGCCACGCGCAGACGCCAACCTACAACGTTGGCTCGACGCCGACCGGTATCCCCTTCACGTTCCTCGACGTGAAGACCAATACGATCCAGGGCGCAATGGTAGACCTGATCACCGCGATCGGCGACGACGCGGGTTTCAAGGTCGTGATCCAGGCGACGCCTTTCTCTGCGCTGATCCCGTCGCTCACCAGCAACAAGATCGACATTATCGCGGCGGCAATGCTCATCAGCGGTCCGCGCAAGGAAGTGATCGATTTCAGCGACCCGGTGTTCCCTTATCCCGAGGGGATGGTGGTGAACATCGACGACAACACGCCGTACAAATCATTCACCGAACTCAAGGGGCAAGTCGTCGGCGCGCAGGTCGGCACCGTGTACATCGACTTCCTGAAGAAAAACGGCGACTTCGCCGAGGTCAAGGTTTACGATTCCTTGGCCGACATCCTGCGCGACGTCGGCCTCGGCCGCATCAAGGCCGGCTTCGGCGACGCGCCGATCCTCAAGTATCAGCTGGCGCAGAACGCGAGTTTCAAGGCGAAGCTGGTACCCACGTACGAACCGAAGATGACGGGAAGCGTGGGCATCGGAGTGCGCAAGACTGACACCGAGCTGCTCAAGAAGATCAACGCGTCGCTGGCCAAGCTGCAGGCCAACCGTACGGTGGACAAGATCCTGGTGAAATGGAGTCTGAAATGACCGACGGGTGAACGCGGCGCGATCGGGCCGATGCAGACTTTTTTCCGCGACGCGCAGGATTTTCTCCCCATCCTGTGGCAGGGCTGCGTCGTAACCATCGAGCTCACCCTTTGCGCGCTGGTGCTCTCCACACTGCTCGGCTTCGCTTGGGCGCTGCTGCGCTTGTCCCCGGTACGCGTTCTCTCCTGGACCGCGATCGCCCTGATCACCGTCATTCGCGGCATCCCGATCCTGGTGCAGCTGTTTTACATCTACTTCGTGCTGCCCGATCTCGGCGTCCAACTCTCGGCCTTTCAGGCCGGATTCATCGGTCTCGGGATCGCGTATTCTGCGTATCAGGCTGAGAATTTCCGCGCCGGCATCGAGGCGGTCGATCCCGGCCAGATCGAGGCTGCGCAGTCGCTCGGCATGCGGCCCGCCCTGATCATGCGCCGCGTGGTTCTGCCGCAGGCGATACGCGTGTTTCTGCCCCCCTATGGCAACACGATGATCATGATGTTGAAGGACTCCTCGATCGCCTCGGCGATCACGGTCGCCGAGCTCACGCGTGGCGGCCAGCTCATTGCCGCGTCGACGTTCAAGAACATGACCGTATTCACGCTGGTGGCGCTGCTCTATCTCGCGATGAGCCTCCCGCTTACGTACCTCGCGCACCGGCTCGAGCGCAGCTTCGGACGCAAATGATCTCCGTACGCAACGTCGGCAAGTCATACGGAGCCCATCGCGTGCTCGACGACGTCAGCCTCGAGGTCGACAAGGGCGAAGTGGTATGCATCATCGGGCCGTCGGGCTCGGGCAAATCGACGCTGCTCCGGTGCATCAACGGCCTCGAGCACTACGATGAGGGTGCCATCGCAATCGATGGCACCGCAGTACATCGCGAGCAGAAGTCGATTCACGCCCTGCGTAGTGAAGTGGGCATGGTGTTCCAGCGCTTCAATCTGTTCCCGCACCGCACCGCGCTGGAGAACGTGATGGAGGGCCCGCTGTACGTAAAAGGCGTGGCGCGCGCCGAGGCGAAGGAGCGGGCGGTCGCGTTACTGGCAAAGGTGGGTTTGGCGCAGAAGCTCGACGCCTATCCGGCGCAGCTCTCCGGCGGCCAGCAGCAGCGCGTCGCCATCGCGCGGGCGCTGGCGATGCAGCCGAAGGCGATCCTGTTCGACGAGCCGACGTCGGCGCTCGATCCCGAGCTCGTCGGCGACGTGCTCAAGGTCATGCTCACCCTCGCCCGCGAGGGCATGACGATGGCGGTCGTCACCCACGAGATGGGCTTTGCCGCCGAGGTGGCGCACCGGGTGGTGTTTCTCGACCACGGCCGGGTGGTCGAAGAGGGGTGCACGCAGCAGATCCTGGCCGCTCCCGCACATGAGCGCACGCGCGATTTTCTGCAGCGCGTCCTGCGGCCTGTTTGAGCGGGGATTTGTGCACCGCAGCGGGCGGAGCGGGGAGATCGAAGGTAAAATACGCGCATGTCCTGGCGAAGTCGTAACCCGCTTCGTTCCTGATTCGTCCGCCCGGCGTCAAGCCGGGCTCGACGGCCGTGGTTCGCATACCCTGCGTCTTATGCATCTCATGTGAGAGTGCGCACTCACGGTCAATGACGCCCGAGCGATTCGCTCGGGCCGAAGGAGCCGCATCATGAAGCCCGAAGTCCACTCCACCCGCAACGCCGATGCCGGCGAGGGCCCCTTGGGTCTGGCTGCGGCGGCATCGGGGCTGATCGAGACGGAGCGCCAGTACGGCGCGCGCAACTACGAGCCGCTGCCGGTCGTCATGGCCCATGGCGAGGGCGTCTGGCTTTGGGACGAGCACGGCCGGCGCTATCTCGACATGCTCTCCGCGTATTCGGCGGTCAGCCACGGTCACGCCCATCCGCGCATCGTGCAGGCGTTGATCGCGCAGGCGCAACGGCTGGCGGTCACTTCGCGCGCGGTCTACACCGACAAGCTGCCGCCGTTGCTCAGGCGCCTGGCGGAACTGACCGGGCTCGACCGCGCACTTCCGGTCAATACCGGCGTCGAAGCGGTCGAGACCGCCCTCAAGGCGGCGCGCAAATGGGGCTATCGCGTCAAGGGGATCCCGAGCAACCAGGCCGAAATCATCGTCTGCGAGAATAACTTTCATGGCCGTTCGATAACCATCGTCGGATTCTCGTCCGACCCGCAGTACGGCGATGGATTTGGCCCCTTCGCGCCGGGATTCAAGTTGATCCCGTTCGGCGACTCCGCTGCGCTTGCGGCCGCGATCACTCCGCATACGGCCGCGTTTCTGGTCGAGCCGATCCAGGGCGAAGGCGGCATCGTCGTGCCGCCTCCAGGCTATCTCGCCGAATGCGCGCGCATCTGCCGCGAGCAGCGGGTGCTGCTGCTTGCCGATGAAATCCAGACCGGCATGGGTCGTACGGGCAAATTCCTCGCCTGCGAGCACGAGGGGGTGCGACCGGACGGCGTCATGCTTGGCAAGGCGCTCGGCGGAGGCATGCTACCGGTGTCCGCATTCGTGGCCACGCACGAACTGATGCAGGTCTTCCGGCCCGGCGACCACGGCAGCACGTTCGGCGGCAACCCGTTGGCCGCCAGCGTCGCCCTCGAGGCGCTCGCGGTCCTTTGCGAGGAAGGGCTGATCGAGCGCTCCGCACAATTGGGCGCTCATCTGCTCGCCCAGTTGAAGACCGTGCAGAGTCCCCTGATCCGGGAGATTCGGGGCAAGGGGCTCTTCGTCGGCCTCGAAGTTGACGCCCGGCGCACCGATGCCCGCGCCATCGTCGATCGCTTGCTGCTGCGAGGGCTGTTATCCAAGGACACCCACGGCACGGTCGTGCGCTTTGCTCCCCCGCTGGTGATCACGCGCACGGAAATCGATTGGGCGGTCGAGCAGGTGCGCGCCGTATTCGCCGAACTCGGCAACGGCATGCGCCGCGCGGCATAGGCCCGCGTCCCGCCGCGGGTTCGCAACGCGCTATCGCCGCGGCGGCGACGTCGCCCGCGCACGGAGGGATTTTGCGCGCGCTGCCATAGCCACGGCGGCGGCTCGGCGCTAGGATGGCGCATGCCCAAGCCGACACTTGCCGACAAGCTGGTGGTCGCGATTTCCTCGCGCGCGTTGTTCGACCTGTCGGAAAGCCACCGCATCTTCACCGAGCAGGGCGTGGAGGCCTATCAGCGCTACCAGATCGGGCACGAAGACGAGATTCTCGCCCCCGGGCCCGCATTCACGCTGGTCAAGAAGATGCTGCGGCTTAACCGGCCCGACAAGCAATACGTTGAGGTAATTCTGCTGTCGCGCAACTCCGCCGACACCGGACTGCGGGTATTCAATTCGATCAAGCACTATGGCCTCGGGATCAGTCGCGCCGCGTTCACCAAGGGCGAGCCGACGTCGCGCTATGTGCCCGCGTTCGGATCGCACCTTTTTCTGTCCGCTGATACCGAAGACGTCAAGCGCGCACTCGACGATGGCTATGCCGCGGCAACGATCTTCCCCAGCATCTACAAGAACGAAACCGACGAGCTGCGAATCGCCTTCGATGGCGACGCGGTCATCTTCTCGGACGAGGCCGAGCGGGTGTTCCAGTCCGGCGGGCTCGACGCCTTCGCGGCACAGGAAACCGCCTCCGCGCGCGACCCATTGCCCGGCGGGCCGTTCAAGAAGTTTCTGGCCGCACTGCATCAGATCCAGTCGGATTACCCGGAAGACAAGAGCCCGATTCGCACTGCGCTGGTAACTGCCCGCAGTGCGCCTGCTCACGAACGCGTGATTCGTACCCTTCGCGCCTGGAACATCCGCATCGACGAGGCGCTTTTCCTGGGCGGCCTGGACAAGGGCGAATTCCTGCGCGCATTCGGCGCCGATTTTTTCTTCGACGACCAGCGCACCCATGTCGAATCCGCGGCGAAGCATGTTGCGGCCGGCCATGTGCCGCACGGGATCGCAAACGAGTAGGGCAAACTCGGCTCCTCGCGGGTACCGGCCAGTTCGTTCCGACGAGCAACGGCCCAATGCGTCGCCTTGCGCGTGAGCGCACAGGAGGTGGGTCGGCGAGCCAGGCCTGGCGCGGAGCGGGCCGGCAGAGGTCGTCGAGGCGACGCTAGGCGACGATCCGGCCGTAAAACGGGTACTGCGGATCGTTGTAGCCCGGCGTTGACGGATGCCCCGGCGTAACCAGCGAATCGACCAGCGCCTCGTCGTCTGCGTCGAGCGACTTGCCGACCGCGGACAGATAATCGGTCCACTGCTCGAACGTGCGCGGTCCCGCAATCACGGCACTGACGATCCGATTGTTGAGCACCCACGCCAGCGCAAACTGGGTCGCCGTAAGGCCTTTCTTTTCGGCATGCGCCTTGATGGTCTGCGCCATGGCGATCGATTCGGGACGGAATTCGGTTTCCATCATGCGCGGTCCTTGCGTGCAACCCGCGATTCCGCGGGCGGCGCGGCGCCCGGCGTGTATTTGCCGGTAAGGATGCCGCGCGCCAGCGGGCTATAGGGCACCACGCCGAGCCCGTAGTAATCGCAGGCGGGCAGGAGCTCGACCTCGGGCGTGCGATTGAAGGCGTTGTAGTACGGTTGGCACACGATCGGTCGCGGCACGTTGAGTTCGGCGCACAGGCCTACTATCTCCGCCACACGCCACCCACGATAGTTTGATACGCCAAAATAGCGGATCTTGCCGGCACGTATCAGGTCGCCAATCGCTTCGATCGTCTCATCGAGCGGCGTTTCGGTGTCATCGCGGTGCAGATAGTAGACATCGATAGTGTCGGTCGCCAGGCGTTTCAGGCTGTCCTCGCAGGCCTGTATCACCCAGCGTCGCGACAGTCCTCCGTCGTGTGGCTTGGCCGTCATCACGTTGCCAACCTTGGTGGCAAGAATCCAGCGCCGGCGGCTGGCGGCTATCGCGGCCCCGACGATCGTTTCCGACGCTCCCTTGGCGTACACGTCGGCGGTGTCGATGAAATTGATGCCCGCATCGAGCGCGGAGGCGACGATTCGCTGCGCGGTGGCGGCGTCGGTGCGGTCGCCGAACATCATCGTGCCGAGGCAGATCACCGAGACCTCGAGGCCAGACTCGCCCAGGCGGCGGAATTCCATGGTCGTCCTGAAAGGGTTGATTCGCGGAGAACCGCCATGCTGAAGCAATCGGCCCGGGCGTGCAATGACCTCCGCGCCCCCAATTGCGTGCTGCGGGCTGGGGTATAATCCGGGCCCACTTCCCGCGGCGCGCGCGGGTTCCATCCGGCAGACCGCGCGCCAAGATGCATGCACGTCTTTTTCGAGGACGACGGCACGTTCAAAGCCGGCACGGTTCTCGCCGACAACGACACGTCGCTGCAGGTGGAAGCGGCATCGGGCAAGCGGCTCAAGATCAAGTCCGCAAGTGTCCTGCTGCGCTTTGCCGAGCCCTCGCCTTCGGCGCTGCTCGCGGACGCACAAAAACTCGCTGCCGGGCTCGACCCGAATTTTCTGTGGGAGGTGAGCGACGGGCGCGAGTTCATAGTCACCGATCTCGCAACCGAATACTACGGCCACGCGCCACGGCCGGCAGAGGCCGCGGCGCTGGCGCTCTGCCTGCACGCCGCGCCGGCCCATTTTTACAAGAAGGGCAAGGGCCGCTATCGTGCCGCACCGGCAGACGCCCTCAAGGCGGCGCTGGAGGGAGCGAAGCGTAAGCGCCGCGAGGCCGAGGAAATCGCGGCCTGGGCGGAACAGCTCAAGGCACACCGCCTGCCCGAATCCTTCGGCCCGGCCCTGCCGATGCTCCTTTACAAGCCGGACAAACTTGCGCTTGAAACGCGAGCGGTCGCGACGGCCTGTGCCGCGCAGCAGACCAATCCGATCGCTCTGCTCATGGCCTGCGGCGCGATCCCGTCGACACACGAATTCCACTTCAACCGCTTCCTGTTCGAGGCGTTTCCGCACGGTACGGCGTTCCCTTCCCACGGCGATCTGCCGTCGCCACCCGAGCTGCCCCTTGCCGCCGTGCGCGCGGTTTCGATCGATGACGCGGCGACAACCGAAATCGACGACGCCTTTTCCGTTCGACCACTCCCGAACGGACACGTCGAAATCGGAATTCATATCGCTGCGCCCGCTACGGCGATAACGCGTGGCTCACCGTTGGATGCCATTGCGCGAACGCGCCTGTCGACTGTTTACATGCCCGGGCGGAAGATCACCATGCTGCCTGAGCCCTTCCTTGACGGCCTCACCTTGGCCGCGGGCAGCACACGACCGGCGCTGTCGCTCTATGTCGAGGCGATGCCTGACGGAACGCCGGTCAGGCAGGAGACGCGGCTCGAGCGCGTGCCCGTGGCGGCAAACCTTCGCCTCGACGGCATAGGCGAGCGCTTTGCGGCGCCCGCCGCGACGGGCGAACCGGAATGGACCGATGAACTGCGCATGCTGTGGCGGGTCGCGCAAAAACTCGGCGCCGCGCGCGGCAAGCCCGAGGCGTCGCGCATGGAGTACAACTTTCGGGTTGATTGGGCCGCAGCGCCCGACGGCCGCGTGACGATCGTGCCGCGACCGCGCGGCTCGCCGCTCGACAGGCTGGTGGCCGAGTTGATGATCTACGTCAACAGCAGCTGGGGAAAGTTACTCGCGGACGCGGGCGTTCCCGGCCTCTATCGCACGCAGCTGGCGGGCAAGGTGAGGATGAGCACCAAACCGGAAGCGCACCAGGGCCTGGGAGTTGCGCAGTATCTGTGGGCCAGCTCGCCGCTGCGCCGCTACAGCGACCTCGTCAATCAACGCCAATTGCTTGCCGTCGTCGCCGGCGACAAGCCGCCCTATGCAGAGAGCGACGCAGAGCTGTTCGCTGCCGCCGCCGACTTCGAGGTCACCTATGCGCAATACGCCGACTTCCAGAGCCGCATGGAGCACTACTGGTGCCTGCGCTGGCTGTTGCAGGAAGGCGTGACGCAGACCACCGCGAGCGTCATGCGCGAAAACCTGGTGCGGTTTGATTCGCTGCCTCTGGTGACCCGCGTCGCCGACCTGCCTGCGCTTGCGTCCGATACGCGCGTGCGGCTGTCCGTCGGGCGCATCGACCTGCTGGCCGTCACGCTCGAGGCACGCTACGCGGGGCTCGCTGCGGATTAGCGGACGAAGAAGGCCGCGGGCCGGTCCTCCGGTCGGCAAGGCAGGGGGGCTATACTTGGAGGGAGATGCCCGCCAAGTCCGCGCGCAAACGACCTGCACCGGTACTCCGCACGGCCGCGCGCAAGCCCGGTCCGCGGCGGGCCCCGCGCGCCGTGCCCATCGTCCATCCGCGCACGGTGTCGTTGCCGTTTGTGGCCGCCGATAACACGCGCAGCGACCAGCTGCTGACGCTGGCGATCGCCGGATCGATCCTGTTCCACGCGCTGGTACTCGCGCTCAGATTCAGTCCAATCGAGCTTCCTGGCTTCGATCGCAACGGTCCTCCGCTCGAGGTCGCGCTGGTCAACGCCAAGTCGAAGACCAAGCCGACCAAGGCCGAAATTCTCGCCCAGGCCAGCCTCGATGGCGGAGGCAATACCGACGCCAACCGGCGTGCCAAGACTCCCTTGCCCGTTCTGCAGCGCGACAGCCCGCACCGGGAGCTCGCCGTGGCGACGCAGAAAGTCGAGCAGCTCGAAACGCAGGCGAAAGAGATGATGGCCCAGCTCAGGGCTGCGGCCGCGGTGGCGCCGCCCGTCGCCAAGCCGACCGAGGTGCCCGATCCGGTGGAACTCCCGAGCTCCACCGAGCAGATGCAGCGCACGCTCGAAGCGCTGCGATTGGAGGCGCAGATCGCCAAGGAGATGGACGCGTATGAAAAGCGGCCGAAGCGGCGGTTCGTCGGCGCGCGTGCGGCGGAGTACCGATTCGCACGTTACGTCGAGGATTGGAGGCTCAAGGTCGAGCGCATCGGCAATCTCAACTACCCCGAGGTGGCGCGCGCGCGGAAGCTATACGGAAGCCTCCTTCTTACGGTGGGTATTCGCGCCGACGGCAGCCTCGAGAGCATCGCTGTCGATCGCACGTCCGGGCAGAAGATCCTCGACCTCGCGGCGACGAAAATCGTCGAGATGGCGTCGCCCTATGCCCCGTTCCCGCCCGACATCAAGCGCGATACCGACATTCTCTACATCACGCGCACCTGGACGTTCGCGCCGGGCGACGCGCTGATTTCCCAGTAAGACCGTGCCATGGCTCCCCTGGGCCGCTGGCTGCTGTGGACGGTCGCGCTGGCGATGGCCGCGCTGGCGCTGCTGCAAGGCTGGTACGCAGTTCACATCTGGTGGTGGCGAGACCATCCGCCGCGAGAGACAGCGTTCATGGCGATGCGGCTCTCCGAAAGTCGCGCCGAGCATCCGGACGCCCGAATTGCGTACACCTGGGTTCCCTATGAGCGCATCTCGGTCGAACTCAAGCGGGCGATGATCGCCGCCGAGGACGCCAGGTTCATCGAGCACGAGGGCTTCGACTGGGACGGGATCGAGCAGGCGATCGACCGCAATGCGCGCCGCGGCCGTATCGTCGCCGGCGGGTCGACGATCACGCAGCAGCTGGCGAAGAACCTCTTCCTCTCGTCGCAAAGGAGCTATTGGCGCAAGAGCGAGGAAGCGCTGATCACGTTGATGCTCGAGGCAATCCTGGACAAGCGGCGCATTCTCGAGCTCTATCTCAATGTAATTGAGTTGGGAGACGGTATTTTTGGGTCTGAGGCGGCGGCGCGACACTACTTTGGTGTCAGCGCCGGGGCGCTGACCGCCGAGCAGGCGGCGCGATTGGCGGCAATGGCACCCAACCCCCGCTACTACGAGAAGCATCCCGGGGCCCGCGGGCTGGCGCGCAAGATCCCGATCATTCTCGCGCGCATGCCCGCGGCGGAGTTGCCGTAGTCCGGATTGTCGGGCACGATTGACGGCATGGCTGCCACTCACCGCGCGCTGCCGACGTTGCTGCGCATCTGCGCAGGGATCGATCAACTGTTCATCGTCGAGGTCGGTCCGTTTGGACAGCAGCTGGCTGAGGACGCACGCAACGCGTGGCTGGCGACGGGCAACAAAATCCGCCCTGCCGACATCGAACAGTACATTGCCTTGCTGGCGCAGCATATCGAGGATCCCGAACGGCGCGAAGCGTTCGTCACCGATGCAATAAGCTGCGTCAGACTGTAGGCCGCCGCCGCGGCGGCAGCCGCACGCATAACGAGGGAGACAGACATGCTCTTAAACCGCTCGATTACCACGCAGTTCGCCATCGTGTTCGTGCTCGCGCTGCTGCTGGTCATCGGCTCGTTCTATCTGGTCCTGGACAGCGTGTATCGCAACGAGCTCAAATCGCAGGCCGAGACCGTCGCCGACAACGTCGACGCCTTCGGTAGCTGGGTGTCCCAGTACGGACGCGTCTGGGTTCGCGACGACAACAAGAGCTACCTCGGCCAGGTGACGCTTGTCAGCACTCCCGATTCGACGGGCACGCCCGCCGATATATGGCATTTTTATTCGAAAAACCCGGCACTCGCACAGCGCGAATTCTCGGAGGTCGTCGAGAAATCCGCGTCACCGGCGAAGTTCCGCGTGACGTCGCATAACTTCATGAACCCGGTCAACAAGCCGGACGCCTTCGAAGCCAACGCGTTGGAACGCATCCGTGCCAACCATCTGGCGGAGTACTACGAGATGTCGCCCGATAGCTTCCGCTTTGCGCGCACGCTCTACGTCAAGGCCTCATGCCTCAGCTGCCACGCGAGCGCCGAGAACGCCCCGGCCGATGTCAAGATCCGCTACGGTACCGAACACGGCTTCGGTTTCAAGGAAGGTGAGGTCGCCGGCATCATCAGCGTCCGGCTGCCCGTCCGTTCGTTCTGGAAGGTGACGGGCGACGTGGTCGGGCCGTTGCAGATCGGGCTTCTGGTGAGCGCGTTCCTGGTTGCCGTGCTGTTCATCCAGTTCGCCGTGGTGCGGCCGATCAAGCGTGTCACCCGGGCGGCCGAGCGCATTTCCGTCGGCCAGCAGGCCGATCTGGGCGCAACAGGCCTCAAGCGGACGAGCGCCAACGAGATCCATCAGCTGATCCTTGCGACCGAGCGGCTGCGTGCCAGCCTGGCGCTGGCGATGCAGCGCCTGATCAAGAAGCCGAATCCACCGGCCTAGGCCCGCCGCGCCCGGCCCGCGCCGATCCCTGGCCGTTCGCCCCCTGCCGACGCCGTTCGTCGCATCGCCGCTTGCGCGCGCGACGCGCGGCGGCGATGCTTGGCCGCATGTTGCCCGCCGCGATCCCGGTTCTTGTCCTGGTCCACCTTGCCGCCGCCGTGTCGGCACTCCTTCTCGGCATTGTCATGCTTGCGCGGCCCAAGGGCACGGCGTCGCACAAGGCACTCGGCCGGATCTGGGTCGCACTGATGCTGACGGTAGCGGTAAGCTCGCTTTGGATTCCCCGCTTTCTGCACTTCACCTGGATCCACTCGTTCACGCTGCTAACACTGGTGTCGATTCCGCTCGCGATCTATCGCATCCGGACGGGCGACGTCAAGGGACACGCGAGGACGATGAAAGGGTTGTTCATAGGCGGCCTCGTGATCGCCGGCATCTTCACGCTCATTCCCGGCCGCATGCTGGGCAACCTGCTCTGGCGCGCCACTTTGAGTTACTAGAGGGTCACCGGACCGCGCGGCGTTTGCAGCATGGCGGCCATTCGCGCCTGCGCCCCATAGGTGACCTTGATCGTCTCGCCGAGCGCCAGGGCGGCCAGTGCCGACCGGATGACACCCGGATGCGGATGCGCGCCGGCGAGCGCGAGTAGCCGCAGCCGGCTGTCCGGCAGCGCGTCGGCCGGATGGCGGTCGTCGGCCCATTGGATGAGCGTCGGCAGCACGCCCCCGGCGGGAAGCGCTCCGTCAGCCGGAACGGTAATGCGCCATTCGAAGCCATTCCGGGCCATCGTTTGGACCGCGCCCGGGTCGACGCCAAGGGACCGTCGTGCGGCGTCAATGTCGTCGGTGCGCGCGACCCAGTGAATCAGGCGGGGCGCCTCGCGCAACGTCGACTGCAGGGCGACCGTGTCGAGGGCGAACCAGCGCGGCCCGCGGGGCGGGCTCGCCTCCGGATCGATGGCGATGACTTCGATATAGCGCTTCGCACCGAGGCCGAGGAGGCTGTTGTGGGTGCCCATCAGGACGTGCTTGCCGCCGCGCTGCGGGCGCACCCCAAGTCGCTGCTCGAGATAGGCCTCGCCCTCTTCGAGCGTTGCCGCCGCGACGACCAAATGGTCGAGGGCGGCGGACGCCATTACGCTTGGGGTGATTCGTCCGCGGCGAAATCGAGCTCGACGCGCGCGCCGTTCGGATCGAAAAAGAAGACCTGCCATACCCCCGAGCCAACCTGCCTTCGGCAGACGTGTTCGACCTTGTGCGCGGTCAAGGTTTGCAGCGTCGTCGCAAGCCCGCGGGCGGAGAAGGCGATGTGGTCGATCACGCCGGGGCGCAGCGCCTCAGGCGGCCGCCCGCCGACGATATGCAGAATCGCCTGGCCCTCAGCGTAGAGCCACGCCCCGGGGAAATCGAGATTCGGGCGATCGCCGGAAACCAGGCCTAGCACGTTGCCGTAGAAACGCACGGTCTCCGACACGTCGTCGGTGAGCACCGTGAAATGGTTCATGCCCTCGATCGTCATCGCCGCTCTCCTTGCTTTGCCGGCAGCCGGTCACCGCCCTAGCGCATGCTGTGCGCGAAAAACGCGCCGAACAGCGTGGTCGCATCGGGCAGCCGAGGGTCATTGTACGCAAAAGCACTGTCGCCACCGCTCCAGGCATGGCCCAGTTCGGCCACGCGCACGAGGCGGGCGAGAAGCCGCCCGTCGCTGCAATAGTCGTCGGTGGTCATCGTCTGACCGCCCGGCAGCGGGGTCGTCGTCGCCACATCGGCGGCGGGAAGCGCGTCGCCGCGGCCGACGCTCACCGGCGGATAGCCGTTGAAAACCAGAAACTGGCGCAACACATCGAGCGCATTCTTACCGGCCACGACGTCGTCGCGCTCGCCGTGAATGACGCATATCGGGAGCGGCAGCGCGCGCGAGGAGGTGCGCTCGCGCGCCTCCCGGGCGATTGCCGCAACGTCCGTGTCCGCGCCGGTGGCGAGCGTATTCAGCGCCGCGGCAGGGCTCGACGCGGCACCACAGGCGACGCCCGAGTGCAAACCGACAGCGGCAAACAGCTTGGCAAAGCGAAGCCCGAGTACTGCGGCAAGACAGGCGCCGGAAGACATGCCGAGGACAAACATGCGCCGAGGGTGCGCGCGGTAGAGGCGGCGCACGGCACGCACCTGTGCGGCGACGATCGCAGCTTCCCCCTTGCCCGCCACCGTGCGATGATCGAACCAGTTCCAGCAGCCCCAGGCATTGGCGTGCTTCGCCTGGCGCGGCAGCATAACCAGCCAGTCGCGGGCGTCGGCCAGTGCGGTGATGCGCGTTCCTCCCGCAATCTCCTCCGCGGACTGGCGGCAGCCATGAAGAAGCACGACCAGCGGCCGGCGCCGCCAGCGGGAGTGGCCGCGCGGCACGTAAACGAGGTAGTCGCGCGACGGCCATACCCATGGCGCGACCGGGACCCAGCCCTGCCAGGAGAACTTGCTCCCGGTCTCGAAGCGCCCGGGCTGCGGCGGTGCGCGCCGGAAAAGCCGCCTGAAGAAGCCGCGCAGGCGCGGCCAGAACGCGCCACCGGGTTCAGATGAGAATGACGTCGTACTGCTCCTGCGTATACAGGGTCTCGACCTGGAGCGAAATCGGCTTGCCGATGAAGTCGCCCAGCTGCGCGAGGCTCTGCGACTCTTCGTCCAGGAACAGATCGATCACCGACTGCGAGGCGAGGATGCGAAACTCGCGTGCGCTGAACTGTTTGGATTCGCGCACGACGTCGCGCAGGATTTCGTAGCAGACGGTTTGCGCGGTCTTGATCTCGCCCCGACCGGCGCAAGTCATGCAGGGTTCGCACAGGATGTGGGCGAGGCTCTCGCGCGTGCGCTTGCGCGTCATTTCGACCAATCCGAGCTGGGTGAACCCGTTGACCGTCAGCCGCGTGCGGTCACGATCCAGCGCCTTGTTTAACTCCTGCAGCACCGCGGCGCGATGGTCGGCGTTCTCCATGTCGATGAAGTCGATGATGATGATGCCGCCGAGGTTGCGCAGCCGCAGCTGACGCGCGATCACCTGCGCGGCTTCGAGGTTGGTCTTGAAGATCGTGTCGTCGAAGCTGCGCCCGCCAACGAAGCCACCGGTATTGACATCGATCGTCGTCATCGCCTCAGTCTGGTCGATGATGAGGTAACCGCCGGACTTGAGCTCGACACGTCGCGCCAGCGCTTTCTGGATCTCGTCCTCGACGCCGTTCAGGTCGAACAGCGGGCGGTCACCGTTGTAGTGGTAAATCCGCTCGACGATGGCTGGCGTGTACTGCTGCGCGAAGTCCAGCATCTTCTGATAGGTCTCGCGCGAATCGACCAGGATGCGCACCGACTCCTCGGTCGCCATGTCGCGCAGTACCCGCTGCGCCAGATTGAGGTCCTGATAGATGGGGGAGGGCACCGGAAGTGAGCCCGACTTGGCGGTCAGATCGTGCCAGAGCTTGGTGAGATACTCGATATCGTTCTGCAGCTCGCGCTCGGTCGCGGTCTCCGCCATCGTTCGGATGATGAAGCCGCCGGCCAGGCCTTCCGGAAGCAGCTGCTGCAACTTGCCCCGGAGGCTTTCGCGCTCGGCCTCGTCCTCGATGCGTTGCGAGATGCCGATGTGCGAATCCTGCGGCAGGTAGACGAGCAGCCTGCCGGCCAGGCTGACCTGGGTGGAAAGACGAGCCCCTTTGGTGCCGATCGGGTCCTTGATCACCTGCACCAGCAGCGACTGCCCCTCATGCAGGATGCGCTCGATCGGCTTGCTCTCGTGGCCGTTCTGGCGGTGCTCCCAGATATCGGCGACGTGCAGAAACGCCGCCCGTTCGAGGCCGATTTCGACGAAGGCAGATTGCATACCGGGCAGCACGCGGGCGACACGGCCGACATAGATGTTGCCGACCAGGCCGCGCGCGGACGAGCGCTCGATGTGCAGCTCCTGCACGACGCCCTGCTCGAGCATGGCCACGCGGGTTTCCTGCGGCGTTACGTTGATGAGGATCTCGTGGCTCATGGCGCAGCGGTTATATCACCGGAAAGCCGATGCGGGCCAGGATCCCGGCCGTTTCGTGCAGCGGCAGGCCCATAACGCCCGAGTAGCTGCCCTCGAGGTGCTGCACGAACGCGGCGGCCCTGCCCTGAATCGCGTACCCGCCGGCTTTATCGAACGACTCACCGGCGGCGACATAGCGTTCGATCTCGTCGTGCGCAATTGCCCCCAAGGTCACGCGCGAAGTCGACACCGCCGCAACCAGCTGTGTCTGCCAGCGCACGGCGACCGCGGTGATCACTTCGTGCGTTCGTCCCGACAGCGCGACGAGCATGGCCACGGCGCCCGCTGCGTCCGCTGGTTTGCCCAGGGCCCGGCCATCGAGCACGACCTCGGTATCGGCGCCGAGCACCGGCTTCGGCGGCAGCCCGCGCCGACCCATGCGGTGCCACCCGACCGACGCCTTCAAGCGGGCGATGCGCTTGACGTATTCAAGCGGCGGCTCATCCTCGCGCGACGCTTCCACCACGTCGCGACGCCGACCCAGCGCCTCGCGCAGCAACAGCGATTCGAACTCGACGCCGAGCTGGCGCAGCAGCTCTTGCCGACGCGCGCTCTTTGACGCGAGATAAATCGCAGGACGCTCGGTGAGAACGAACAGTTCGCTCATTCGCGGTGGTAGGGGTGGCCCTGGAGGAGACTTGCCGCGCGGTAGATCTGCTCGACGAGCACGACCCGGGCGAGGCCGTGTGGCAATGTTAGCGTGGAAAGCGCCATTATGACATCGGCATTGCGTTTGACGAGCGCGGCGAGGCCGTCGGCACTGCCGAGCACGAACGCGACCGGCTGCCCGCTGTTGCTCCAGGCACGCAATCTGGCGGCGAACTGGGACGTGCTCCAGGCTTCGCCGCGCTCGTCCAAGGCGACGACGATCGAGCCTCGGGTCGCCGCGGCAATGCGCTCCCCTTCCGTGGCGAGAATCTGCGCCGGGGTCTTGCCGCGAGCGCGCGAACCGGGCTTGAGCTCGATCAACTCCAGCGCGAATTCGCGCGGCAGGCGCCGCACGTAATCGTCAAAGCCGGCGACCACCCATGCGGGCATCCGTTGGCCGAACGCGACAATGCGAAGCTTCATCGACCTGCACGAGGCCGATTAGCGTTGGCCCACGACGTCAGGCAGGCGCTGCAGCCTTCGATTGCCGGCGCGGCGTGTGCGGCGTCCACAACTCTTCGAGGTTGTAGTACGTGCGCGTCGCGGGTTGCATGATGTGCACGACGAGTTCTCCGGCGTCGACCAGCACCCATTCGCCGGTCTGTTCGCCTTCGACGCCGATGATGTCCGCGCCGGCTGCCTTGAGCGCGTCGCGCACGTGCTGTGACAGCGCCCTCACCTGCCGGCTCGACTCGGCAGTGGCGATGATCATGGTGTCGTAAAGACTGGTCAGCTTGCGCACATCGAGCACCGTGATGTTGCGGGCTTTGATGTCTTCGAGGGCGGCGACGGCGGTCTTCTGGAGCTTGGTGCTTCGAGCACGATGCGACACCTGGCGCGCGGGCACGATCGGGCTCAAGCGCGCGCAACCTTGCACCGCACCCGGCGGACCCCGCGCCGGCGGCTTGCCCCGGAGGGGGTGGTCTCCCGCTGCGTCGCCGCCATTTGCCGCGCCCCGCTACGCACCCGCGGCGGCTGACTGGCAACAGCACACACCGGTCGCATCAGGTCGGGGTTTCCATTAGCACGCAGTGGAAAGAGGCCGGTAGAGTTGGTGCCGATCAATATAGTCTAGAACTGCGGCGGGAAGCAAACCACGAATCTCGGCCCGACCCTCGGCTCCGCGCGCAAGCGCAGCGCGGATAGCGGTCGCGGCGATTGGCTGCGGCGACACTTGCACGCGCACGATGGAACCGGAAAGCGTGCGCTCGAGGCGCGCAGGGTCGGTGGTGAGCCGGCGCTGCCAATGAACCTCGAGCGCCGGCGGCAGAGCGACTGCGGCCGGGTCCGCGCCGGGGCGGTCCACGACGACGAAGTGCGCGAGGGTGAACAGACGCTCCCAGCGCCACCACTGCGTGAGACCGGCAAACGAGTCCATGCCGATGAGCAGCGCAAGAGGCAGCGCCGGCTGTTCGGCGTGCAACTCCTCGAGCGTCTGCACGGTGTAGCTGGGGCCCTCGCGCTCGACCTCGTGGCCATCGGCGACAAGCCCCGCAAATTCCTTGCAGCCAAGGGCGGTCATCGCCAGGCGGTCTGGCGCTGCGGCCACCGGCGGAACGCGATGCGGTGGGCTGCCGGTTGGGATCAAGCGTACCTCCGGCAGCGCAAGCGCAGCTTTAACCTCGGCGGCCAAGCGCAGGTGTCCGTAATGGATCGGGTCGAAGGTTCCGCCGAGCAGCGCCAGCACGCGGGCGGAACGGCCCATCGCGTCAACCGGCCACCGGGGCCGCCGCCTGCGCCGTTGCCAGCCGCATGCCGGCACCCACCTGCAGGATCGGCAACGGCACCGGCAGCTTGCCGGCCGCCCCGACGAGCGCGACCGCGAGCAGCAGTCCCAGCGTGATTTCGATCGCGCCCATGCGGTCTATTGTAAACGCCGTCGCCTCGGCCTGGTCCTTGCGGCGCCCTAGAAGCGTGACCCTGGCGTGCGCAGGAAGGCGATTTCCTCTGCCGTCGATTCGCGTCCGAGAATCGCATTGCGGTGGGGAAAGCGGCCGAAAAGCTGGACCACCTTGGCGTGCCGTTCGGCCCACAGCAGCGGTTCGGCCAGCCCGGTACTGTCCCGTAGCCGCCGGAACAGCTCAAGCGAGCGCTGCTGCGCACGCGGCGACTCGGCGTGCGCGAACGGCAGGTACATGAACCAGCGCTCGACGGGAATCAGATGACCGTCGTCGCCGCGCCCGACGGCCGCCTCGGCGAGCGACAGCGCCAACGCATCCCCGGCAAAAGCGCGCGGCGTGTCGCGAAAAGCGTTGCGCGTGAACTGGTCGAGCAGCAGAATGCGCGCCAGCGCCGAGCGCGGGGAGGTCCAGGCGGCGAACCCACCCCCTAGTGCCGTCTCGATCGCCGCAGCGAAGCGTTCACGAATCTGCGCATCGAACGCGGCATCCTTGCGGAACCACTCGTCGCGCGCGCTGCCGTGACCGTCGCCACCTTGCCGACCGAACCAGAAATCGAGAATCTCCTCCGCCATCAGCCCTGCCCCAAGCCAAGTCGCCAAGGCTGATATAGTGCAATCACGTCGATCGCACAAGTCGCTTCCTTTTGTCGACTCGCGGCCCGGCGGTCTCGATGCGCACCTCGTACCGCGACATTTTTCTGCTCGCCTGCTGCCAGGCCCTGCTGCTGGTCAACACGTCCGGGCTGATCACGGTGAACGGGCTCGTCGGCCACTCCCTGGCCGATGCTGCCGGCTGGGGAAGCATGAACACCGTGGCGCTGCCCTTCATCGCCGTGGTGGCCCTTGCCACGGCGTGGCTCGCCGTGCTGCGCCAAACGCCCGCCACGCCTAGGGCGCGCCCGGCGCAGGGGGTTTAGTGATGGCGAGTGCGGAAATGGCGGCATTCGATGGCGAGGCGCTTCGCTCCTGGGTTGGCCGCAGCGAGACACGCGACGACACCCTTGACGCGAGGCCGATCGCACTCCTGTCAGCGACGCTCGATCGTGACGACCCTGCGCCGCGCTCGGGCGACGTCGTGCCACCGCTGTGGCACTGGCTGTACTTTTTGCCGGTGTACCGACAGTCCGACGTCGGCTCCGACGGGCATGCGCGCCGGGGCGTCTTCCTGCCGCCGGTGCCGCTGCC
The DNA here is from genome assembly GCA_963711235.1 of uncultured beta proteobacterium. Taxonomy (GTDB): domain Bacteria; phylum Pseudomonadota; class Gammaproteobacteria; order Burkholderiales; family Casimicrobiaceae; genus PALSA-1003. The sequence goes on from CAVQDI010000006.1 coordinate 777,680, forward strand.
ACGTCGGATGTGGGCGGGCAGTCGCATCCAATGGCATCGGCCGCTGACCGTCGGCGCGACCGCGACGCGAAATTCGCGCATCGTATCGGTTACGCCCAAGCGTGGCCGGAGCGGCGACCTGGTGTTCGTCGTGGTCCGACACGAAATTTCGGTTGCCGGCGGCCTCGCGCTGACCGAGGAACACGACATCGTCTATCGCGATCTCGCGGCCGCGGCGTCGCAACCGCAGGCGAGCCCCGACCAAGCGGTGCCGCGAGCCGCCCCATGGCAGCGCCGCATCGTTCCCGACGAAGTGCTGCTGTTTCGTTACTCGGCGCTCACGTTCAACAGCCACCGCATCCATTACGATCGCCGCTATGCGACCGAGGTCGAGGGCTACCCGGGGCTGGTCGTCCACGGTCCGTTGCTCGCGACCTTGCTGGTTGACTTGTGGCGCCGAGAGCAGCCCGAGGCCACACTTTCACGCTTTGAGTTCCGCGCCCTGCGGCCGCTGTTCGATACCGCAGCATTCGACCTCTGCGGCCAGCCCGAAGCCGACGGTCGCTTCGCGCTCTGGGCGCAAGGTCCGGACGAGGCAGTCGCGATGCGTGCCACCGCGATCTGCCTCGAGCCGGCAGGACGTGCCGGGGTCGGCGGCACTCCGGGACAGTGACCGTGCGACCGCTCGACGGCATCATCGTCGTCTCGCTCGAGCACGCGATCGCCGCGCCGTTCTGTACGCGGCAGCTTGCCGACCTCGGTGCGCGTGTGATCAAGATCGAGCGCCCGGGGGTCGGCGATTTTGCGCGCGCTTACGACCACCGCGTGCGCGGCATGGCCTCCCATTTCGTCTGGACCAATCGCTCCAAGGAGAGTTTGACGCTGGATGTGAAGCAGGCACCGGCGCAGGAGGTGTTGCGCACATTGATCGGACGCGCCGACGTGCTGGTACAGAACCTCGCGCCCGGGGCGGCCGGGCGACTCGGTTTGGGCGCAGCCGCGCTGCGGCCGCTGCATCCGCGGCTGGTGGTGTGCGACATCTCCGGCTACGGCGCCGATGGGCCTTATCGCGACAAGAAGGCCTACGATCTGCTCATCCAGAGCGAAGCGGGCTTTCTCGCCGTGACTGGCACGCCGGCGGAGCCTGCCAAGGCGGGCTGCTCGATCGCCGACATCGCCGCGGGCATGTACGCGTATACCGGCATCCTCGCCGCCCTGCTGCAGAGGCAACGAACCGGCCAGGGGTCGCACATCGAGGTGTCGATGCTCGAAGCGCTCACCGAATGGATGAGCTACCCGCTGTATTACGCGTTCGAGGGGGCAAGCGCGCCGGAGCGCTCTGGCGCGGCGCATGCCACGATCTATCCCTACGGACCGTTTGCGGCCGGCGACGGAAAGATCGTCATGCTTGGACTGCAAAACGAACGTGAATGGGGGGCATTCTGTGCCTCCGTTCTGCGCCGACCGGAGCTCGCTGCCGATCCGCGTTTCTGCTCCAACGCCGAGCGTCACGTCAACCGGGCGGCGCTGCAAGCGATCATCCTCGAGACATTCCAGAAGCTGACCGCGGCCGCGGTCGTCGCCCTGCTCGATGCAGCCCAGATCGCCAATGCCCGCGTCAACACCATGGAGGAACTGTGGCAGCATCCCCAGCTCGCGGCGCGCGGCCGCTGGGCCACGGTCGGTTCGCCGGTGGGGTCGCTGCCGGCGCTGCGGCCGCCGGGGAGCTGCGATGCGTTCGACTACCGCATGGACGCGATACCCGGCCTGGGTGAGCACACCGGCGCCATACTGGGCGAGCTGGGCTACTCGGATGCCGACATCGCTGCACTGCGAGCCGAGGGCGCAGTCTGATCCAGCGGGCCCGGTGCGGTGCCGCTACCCCTCCGGTCCGCGGCGCGGAAACTTCCAGTACACCGCGTCGATCGTTTTGCCAAGCCGGGCTCGGGCGTGCGCCTTCAGCGCCTGCCCCAGCGCATACGACTCGGTGTCGTGTCCGGCCCAGTGCCCGGGCTCGACGCGGACGAAGACCACGCTGCTGTCGGCGTCGAGCACGATCGACCTAATCTCCGCTGGCACGCCGCGCGCGGCGAGGAATTCCGTTGCGGCGCGATCGAGCGAGGCGTCCGCGGTGTCGATGAGCAACCTGCGGTTGCTCGCGGCGAGGAACAGCGCCATCGCGCCGAGCATCAGACCGACGACGATCGCGACCATGGCGTCGAACGCCGGATGCGGTCCCGCCGCGAACGACACGCCCGCGACGAGCAAGGTGAGCAGAATCCCCACCAGCGCCACCGCATCCTCGAGCACGACCGCCAGCACCGTCGTGTGGGCGCGGTTTGCCAGCAGACCCTTCCAGCCACCTATCTCGCGCAAGGCGACGACGAGGGTAACCGACTCGAGCAGCAATGCGAACAGCAGCAATCCGAGCACCAGGGGAGTGAACGGCTCGACTGCCGCCGGCGACAACAGTGCTTGCACACCGTGGTAGATGTTGACGCCGCAGCCGATGAAGAACACGCTCACCGCGGACACCAGCCCCCAGAAGAACGTTTCCTGGCCGCGGCCGAACGGATGCTGCGGGTCGGGACCGCCGCGGCCACGGACCTCGCCGACCTTGAGCAGGATCTGGTTCGCGACGTCGGCGATGGAGTGAATCGTCTCGGCGAACAGCGTCGGCGAGCCGGTGACCAGCCAGCCGAATCCCTTCGATGCGGCGATCGCCGTGTTGGTGGCGATGGAGAGCGAAACCGACGAAGACACGCGCTAGGTGCGGACCTGACCCGCACCGAGCACGATCCATTTCTGGCTGGTGAGCCCCTCGAGGCCCACCGGCCCGCGCGCGTGCAGCTTGTTGGTCGAGATGCCGATCTCGGCACCAAGGCCGTACTCGAAGCCGTCTGCCAAACGCGTCGATGCGTTGACCATGACCGAGCTGGAGTCGACCTCGCGCAGGAAGCGCATCGCGTTCGGGTGGTTCGCGGTGACGATAGCGTCGGTGTGCTGCGAGCCGTACTTGGCGATGTGCTCAATCGCGGCGTCGAGTGACGGCACGACGCGCACGGCGAGGATGGGTGCCAGATACTCGGTATACCAATCGTCTTCGGTGGCGATTCTTATCTCCGGCACGATGGCGCGCGCAGCCGCATCGCCGCGCAGCTCGACACCCTTTTCGCGATAGATCTTCGAAAGCGGCGGCAGCACGTGCGATGCGATCTTCGCATGCAGGAGCAGCGTTTCCATGGTGTTGCATGGACTGTAGCGCTGCGTCTTGGCATTGTCGGCGATCGCAATCGCCATAGCGACATCGGCGTGTTCATCGACATAGACATGGCAGACTCCATCGAAATGCTTGAGCACCGGGATGGTTGCCTCTTCGACGACGCGCTGAATCAGGCCCTTGCCGCCACGCGGAACCAGAACGTCGACGTACTTGTCCAGCGCGACCAGCAGTCCGACCGCGGCACGGTCGGTCGTGCCGAGCAGTTGTGCCGCGTGTTCCGGCAGGCCCGCGGCGCGCAGGCCCTCATGCACACAGGCCACGATCGCCTGGTTCGAGTACAACGCTTCCGACCCGCCGCGCAGGATGCAGGCATTGCCGGCTTTCAGGCACAGTGCCGCGGCGTCGGCGGTGACGTGCGGGCGCGCTTCATAGATGATACCCACGACACCCAGCGCCACCCGCATGCGACCTACCTGGATGCCGCTCGGACGGTACTTCAGATCGCTGATCTCACCGACCGGATCGGGCAGCGATGCGAGCTGCCGCAACCCATCCGCCATGGCGACCAGCGCAGTCGGCTTGAGCATCAGCCGGTCGACGAATGCGGCGTCGTTGCCTGCGGCGCGCGCACCGGTGACGTCGTGCGCGTTGGCGGCCAGCAGGCGTTCGCTGTCGCGCAGGACCGCACCGGCCATGGCCTCGAGTGCCGCGTTCTTCGCCTGGGTACTGGCGCGAGCGAGAACGCGCGCGGCGGCGCGGGCGCGCTCGCCGACTTCGCGCATGTACACCGGCAAATCCAGTCCGGGAACGCTCAGGTTGGTCATGCGCCCATTGTAACGCCAAGCACTCCCCGGCCTTGCAACCGCCGGCAGCTAGAACTTGTGCGCATCCAGAGTCTGCACCCCGTCATCGGTACCGACCAGGATCACGTCCGCACCGCGGCGCGCGAACAGGCCATTGGTGACCGTGCCGGCGATGTGGTTTAGTTGCGCTTCCAGCTCGGCGGGGTTGAGGATGGTCAGGTCCTCGACGTCGAGAATGATGTTGCCGTTGTCGGTCAGAAAATGCTCGCGCAACTGCGGCTGGCCACCGAGCCGGACGAGCTCCCGGGCGACGTGACCGCGGGCCATCGGGATCACTTCAACTGGCAGGGGAAAGTTGCCCAACACGCCGACCAGCTTCGACTGATCGACGATGCACACGAACTTTTCTGCTACCGCGGCAACGATCTTCTCTCGCGTAAGCGCGCCGCCGCCCCCCTTGATCATCGCGCCGTGTGCGGTCGTTTCGTCGGCGCCGTCGATGTAGACCGGCAGGTCGTTGACCGCGGTCAGCTCGACCAGGTGAATGCCGTGCTGCGTGAGCCGTTCGGCGGTTTTCAGGGAGCTCGGGACAGCGCCCCTGATCCGGTGCTTCATCTTCGCCAGTTCGTCGATGAAGTAATTGGCGGTTGAGCCGCTGCCGACGCCGACGTACGCGTCTTCGACCACGTACTTGATCGCCTCGCGGGCAACGAGCCGCTTCTGTTCGTCCTGGGTCATGGTTTCTTTCGCGCCGGCGGCAGGTCAGTGCATACGCCTTCAAATACCTCGGCGGCAAATCCGACCGATTCGGAGAGCGTCGGGTGCGGGTGGATGGTCCTGCCGACGTCGACTGCATCCGCGCCCATCTCGATCGCGAGCGCGATTTCGGAGATTAGGTCGCCGGCATGGGTACCGACGATGCCGCCGCCGACGATGCGGTGCGTGGCGGCGTCGAAGAGCAGCTTGGTGAAGCCTTCGTCGCGGCCGTTGGCGATCGCGCGGCCCGACGCAGCCCATGGAAAAAGGCCCTTCTGGATCGTCACGCCCTGGGCCTTCGCCTCCTCTTCGGTAATACCCGCCCAGGCAATTTCCGGATCGGTATACGCGACCGAGGGAATGACGCGCGCGTCGAAGAATGATTTCTCGCCCGCGGCTGCCTCGGCCGCAACGTGCCCCTCGTGCACGGCCTTGTGCGCAAGCATCGGCTGCCCCTTGATGTCGCCGATGGCGTGGATGTGCGGCACGTTGGTGCGCAGCTGAGCGTCCGTCGGAATGAAGCCCCGATCGGTGACCGCGACTCCGGCCTTGTCGGCGCCGATCTTTTTGCCATTGGGGCTGCGTCCTACCGAGAGCAGGATCATGTCGTACGGCTGCGGTCCCGACGGGGCCTGTTCGCCTTCGAAGGTCACGTAGATCGCATCCTTTCTCGCCTCGGCGGCGACGACCTTGGTCTTGAGCATGACACGGTCGAAGCGGGCCTTGTTCATTTTCTCCCAGACCTTGACCAGGTCGCGGTCGGCGCCAAGCATCAACCCGTCGAGCATTTCCACCACATCGAGGCGGGCGCCGAGCGTCGAGTAGACGGTGCCCATTTCGAGGCCGATGATGCCTCCGCCGACAACGAGCAGGCGCTTCGGCACCGTGGCGAGTTCCAACGCGCCGGTCGAATCGACGATGCGCGGGTCATCGGGCATGAACGGCAGCCAGACCGACTGCGACCCGGCGGCGATGATCGCTTTGTTGAAACGCACGATCTTCCTGCCGCCGGTCTTCTCCTGACCCTGACCCGCGGTCAACTCGACCTGGACATGATGGGGGTCGAGGAACGCGCCCACGCCGCGCACCACGTCAACCTTGCGCGCCCGGGCCATGCCCGTCAGGCCTCCGGTCAGCTTCCCCACGACCTTGTTCTTCCAGGCACGCAGCGCGTCCAGGTTGACTTGGGGCGGGCCGTAGGCGACACCATGCTCCGCCAGCGTCGCCGCCTCATCCATGACCGCTGCGATGTGAAGCAGCGATTTCGATGGAATGCAACCGACATTCAGACACACACCACCCAAAGTTGGATAACGCTCGACGAGCACCGTTTTCAACCCCAGATCCGCGCTGCGAAACGCCGCGCTGTAGCCACCGGGCCCGGCGCCGAGGACGAGCATCTCGCATTCGATGTCCGCAGCGCCGGCGGGCGTTGCCGCGCCGGGCGCGGGGGCAACCGCCGGCGCAGGCGGTTGTGGCACCGCCGTCGGCGTGGCCGGCGGCGGTGCCGCAACCGAAGGCGGCCGCGCGGCGGCCGGTTGGGCGCTTGCCGCGACGGCAGCAACGTCGAGGGTCAGGATCGGGCTGCCTTCGCTCACCTTGTCCCCGACCTTGACCTTGAGTTCCCTGACCGTGCCGGCGACCGGCGCGGGCACGTCCATGGTCGCCTTGTCCGATTCGAGGGTGACCAGCGAGTCCTCGGCCTTCACCGCGTCTCCGGGCTTGACGAACACCTCGATGACCGGCACGCCCTTGAAGTCGCCGATGTCGGGAACCTTAACTTCGATTGTGCTCATTGCAGTCCCAAAAAAATCTCTACCCGAAAGATTCGACGGAGGCGAAGGAGGCGAAGGACGCCCATCGGCTTCCAGTTTGGCGCGCAGCTTGCATCCGCTGCGGGGAGCCCGGGTGTTGTCACTCCGCGCCCGATCGCCATCATCGACGCTCGCGGGCAAACGCCGGTCCGCCGCGGCGCCGGGCGACGTTCGTTCGCGTCATAGCAAGAGCCTCCGGAGGTCTGCGAGCTGCGCGGAGAGGAAGCTGTTGAAGCGCGCTGCCGCGGCACCGTCGATCACGCGATGATCGTAGGACAGCGACAGTGGCAGGATCAGTCGGGGAATGAATTGTTTGCCGTCCCATACCGGTCGCGTGACGGAGCGGGAGACGCCGAGAATGGCGAGCTCGGGCGCATTGATGATCGGGGTGAAATAGGTGCCGCCGATGCCGCCGAGGCTCGAAATCGAAAAACAGCCACCTTGCATGTCGGCCGGACCGAGCTTTCCCTCGCGTGCCTTGGCGGAGAGCTCGCCCATTTCCGTGGCGACCGTCAGGACGCCCTTCTGGTCGGCATTCCTGATCACCGGCACCACCAGACCGTTGGGCGTATCGGCGGCGAATCCGACGTGGTAGTAGTGCTTGTAGATCAGGTTGTCGCCGTCGAGCGAGGCGTTGAATTCCGGGAACCTCTTGAGCCCCGCCACGCAGGCCTTGATGAGGAAAGCGAGCATCGTCACCTTGATCCCCGCCTTCTCGTTTTCCTTGTTGAGCTGCACGCGGAACGCCTCGAGGTCGGTGATGTCCGCGTCGTCGTGGTTGGTGACGTGCGGGATCATGACCCAGTTGCGATGCAGGTTGGCGCCGGAGATCTTCTTGATCCGTGACAGCGGCTTGCTTTCGACCGGGCCGAACTTGGCAAAGTCGATCTGGGGCCATGGCAGGAGGTTGAGTGCGGCACCCGCAGCAGACGGTGCCCGCAGCGCCGTTGTGGCGGCCAGCGCCTGCTTGACGTAGCCCTGTACGTCCTCCTGCAGGATCCGCTCCTTCGGCCCGCTGCCCTTGACCTTGGTGAGGTCGACACCGAGCACGCGTGCGAAGGCGCGCACCGAGGGCGACGCGTGCGCGCTGCGGAACGCGGTGTCATCCACCGGCGCGCTAGGCGCTGCCGCCGGTGGCGTCGCCGCGGCTGGTGGTGCGGGCGGGGGCACCGGTGATGGCGCCGCCGGGCGGTCCGCCTGCGCGCCTCCCCCACCTGCGGCGGCGACCGCTGCCGCAGCGTCGAGCAGCAGGATGACGCTGCCCTCGCTGACCTTGTCGCCGACTTTGACTTTGAGCTCCCGGACCACGCCCGCGGACGGCGCGGGCACATCCATGGTCGCCTTGTCGGATTCCAGCGTAACCAGCGGATCCTCCGGTTTCACCACATCGCCGGGACGAACCAAAACCTCGATCACCGGCACGTCCTTGAAGTCGCCGATGTCGGGCACCTTGACCGCAATGGACCCCGAGCCGGCAGGAGCGACAGCGGGCGCCGCAGGCGCCGGTACTGTCGGGGCGCTCGGCGCGGTGGCTTGCGCTGCAGCAGTGGGCGGGCGATCCGGCGGCGCGGATGCGGGCGCCGCCCGCGCGGCGCTAGCGTCCGCCTCGAGCGTCAGGATCGCGCTGCCTTCGCTCACCTTGTCGCCCACCTTGACCTTGAGCTCCCTGACCGTTCCGGCAACCGGTGCGGGCACGTCCATGGTCGCCTTGTCCGACTCGAGCGTGACCAGCGAGTCCTCGGCTTTAACCACGTCGCCGGGCTTGACGAACACCTCGATGACCGGCACGTCCTTGAAGTCGCCGATGTCGGGAACCTTGACCTCGATTGTGCTCATGGTGACCTTCTTGTTTGGCGGGGCACAGAGGCACCGCAAACTCCCCTGGCGTTATCGCTACCTCGGCCTCACGCAAGCAGGGCGTGGCATCAAACCGTCCACGGCGCGGGTTTGGCCACGTCGATGCCGTATTGCTTGATCGCTTGCGCGACCGTGGCGGCTGGCACAGCACCGTCGTCGGCGAGCGCCTTCAGCGCGGCGACCGTAACATAGTGACGATCGACCTCGAAGAAGCGACGCAACTTCTCGCGCGTGTCGGAGCGGCCGAAGCCGTCGGTCCCAAGGACGACGTAGCGTCCGCGGACGTAGGGGCGAATCTGCTCCGCGAACGCACGCATGTAGTCGGTCGCGGCGACGACGGGGCCCTGTGCATCCTTCAATGACTGCTCAACGTAAGCTAGTCTCGGCTTCGCCGTCGGGTTCAGCATGTTCCAGCGCGCGGTCGAATACCCGTCGCGGGCGAGCAGCGTAAATCCCGGGCAGCTCCACAAATCCGCGTCGACACCCCAGTCCTGCTGCAAAAGGTCCGCCGCAGCGATAACTTCGCGGAAGATCGTACCGGAGCCTAGCAACTGCACTCGCGGCGCCTTGCTCTTGGCGCCCGCCTTGAACAGGTACATGCCCTTGATGATCTGCTCCGCCGCGCCTTCCGGCATCGCCGGGTGGACATAGTTCTCGTTCATCACCGTCAGGTAGTAGTAGATGTCTTCCTGCTCGGCGTACATCCGCCGCAGTCCGTCCTGAATGATCACGGCGACCTCGTAGCCGAAGGCCGGGTCGTAGGAGACGCAGTTGGGAATGGTCGCCGCCAGCACGTGCGAGTGTCCGTCTTCGTGCTGCAGACCCTCACCGTTGAGCGTGGTGCGCCCGGCCGTTCCGCCGAGGAGGAACCCGCGCGAGCGCATGTCGCCTGCCGCCCACGCCAGGTCGCCGATGCGTTGGAAGCCGAACATCGAATAGAAAATGTAGAACGGCACCATCGGCACGCCGTGGGTCGAATACGACGTTGCCGCCGCGATCCAGTCGCACATCGCGCCCGGCTCGTTGATTCCCTCCTGCAGGATCTGACCGTCCTTGCTCTCCTTGTAGAACATCAACTGGTCGGAATCCTGCGGCGTGTAGAGCTGGCCAAGCTGATTCCAGATACCGAGCTGGCGGAACATTCCCTCCATGCCGAATGTGCGCGACTCGTCGGGCACGATCGGAACGATGTGCTTGCCGATGTTCTTGTCGCGCAGCAGTGTCTGCAGGATCTGCACAAACGCCATCGTGGTCGAGATTTCGCGGTCCTCGGTGCTCTTCAGGAAACGCTCGAAGACGGACAGCGGTGGCACAACCAGCGGCTCGGCCTTGCGTCGGCGCGCGGGCAGGAACCCGCCCAGGTCCATGCGCCGGGCCTTCATGTATTCCGCCTCGCGCGAGCCAGGCGCGAAGGTCATGTAAGGGACCGCCTCGATCTCGTCGTCCGGGACCGGGATCTGGAAACGGTCGCGCATCGACCGGATCGATTCGATCGACATCTTTTTCTGCTGGTGGGTGATGTTCTGCGCCTCACCCGACTCGCCCATGCCGTAGCCCTTGATCGTCTTGGCAAGTATCACCGTGGGCTGGCCCAGGTGTTGGACCGCCGCGTGATACCCCGCATATACCTTGAACGGATCGAGCCCGCCGCGATTGAGGTGCCATATTTCGTCGTCGGTCCAGTCGGCGACGAGCTCCTTCAATTCCGGGGTGTTGAAGAAGTGCTCGCGCACGTAGGCGCCATCCTTCGACTTGAATGTCTGGTATTCGCCGTCAACGCACTCCATCATCCGCCGCATCAGGATGCCCTTCCGGTCGCGGGCGAGCAGCGGATCCCAATGCGTGCCCCAGATGACCTTGATGACGTTCCAGCCGGCACCGCGAAAGTCGCTTTCCAGCTCCTGAATGATCTTGCCGTTGCCGCGCACCGGGCCGTCGAGGCGCTGGAGGTTGCAATTGACTACGAAGATCAGGTTGTCGAGCCTTTCGCGACCGGCCATGCCGATGGCACCCATCGATTCGGGCTCGTCCATCTCGCCATCGCCGCAGAAGCACCAGACCTTGCGCCCGTCGGTCTGCGCCAACCCACGGTCTTGCAGGTATTTCATGAACCGCGCCTGGTAGATCGCCATCAGCGGTCCGAGACCCATCGATACGGTCGGGAACTGCCAGAAATCGGGCATCAACCACGGGTGTGGATAAGACGAAATGCCCTTGCCGTCGACCTCTTGGCGGAAGTTGTCCATCTGCTCCACGGTCAGGCGCCCGAGCATGAATGCGCGCGCATAGATGCCCGGCGCCGAGTGGCCCTGCACGAACACCAGGTCGCCGCCGTGGGTCGCCGAGGGCGGGTGCCAGAAGTGGTTGAAGCCGACGTCGTAGAGCGTCGCTGCCGACGCGTAGCTCGCGATATGGCCGCCGACGTTGGTGTGCTTGTTGGCACGCACCACCATCGCCATCGCGTTCCAGCGCGCATAGTTGCGGATCTTTTCCTCGATCGTCTGGTCTCCCGGCATGCGCGGCTGCTGCTCGACGGGAATGGTGTTGATGTAGGCGGTGTTGGCCGAGAACGGGACGTACGCGCCGCGCCGGCGCGATTTGTCGATCACCTGCTCGATAAGAAAATGCGCTCGCTCGGCGCCCTCGTGGTCGATGACGCCATCGATCGCATCCTGCCACTCCCGCGTTTCTTCCGGGTCAACGTCGGACTTCATGTCCATGGGAAACTCCTTGCGATGAGTTGCGGCGTCGCTGCTTTGCTTCGGGTCGATTGTGGGCGTGGTGCCCGGCGAGCGCATCGCCCGGCACAGGCCGCCGGCGAAGCGACGGCAAGGCCATGCTACCACGCAGCGAAGGAGGCTTCTAGGAAAGCCGGACACACGCCCTGGAGCGCGATCATGCTCATAGCGCAGCGTGTCCGCGCCACCCTGTCGGCGGCGGCGCTCCCCGGAGGCTACCTTTGCGTTACAGCCGCGGCCGCGGTTGCAGCGTGCGCCGCTCGGTGACGATGGCGTCGACGGTGAGGTCGTGCGGTGCGGTGGGGACCCGGTCGACGAGCTGCAACTCGAAGGCGCCGGAAATGCGGCGCGCGTCTTGTTGGAGCAGCGGCAACAGCCGGTCGTAATAGCCACCGCCGTAGCCGACGCGGTAGCCGTTGGGGTCAAAGGCGACGCCGGGCACCAATACCCAGTCGATGGCCGCGAGCGCGACGGGGACGCAATGGGGCAAGGGCTCCGGTATGCCGCGAAACCCCGGGGCAAGGTCGAAATCGGGATCGGTGACGCGACACGGTTCGAGCATCCGGCTGGCGGCGTGAACACGGGGTGCGACGACCGTTTTTCCCGCTTCCAGGCCTGCGGCAAGCAGCGCACGCGTGTCCCACTCGCTGCGAAAGGAGAGCGCAAGCAGGACGGTGCCGGCGGCACGGAAGTCGGCGCGCGCAGCGATCGCCGTGGCGATGGCGGTCCCGGCCTGAAGCCGCTCCGCGGGCGGCAGTTCATCGCGGGCGCGCAGGATCCGGTCGCGCAGCGCGCGCTTGGCCTCGCGCAGCGTGGCGCCGACGACGGTTCGTGAGTCGAGCGAGGGCGTGGTCACGAGCGGATAGTAGCGCACCCGGATCCGGCCCCGGTCGACCGGCGCGCGGCAGCAAAGGGCGCGAAGCAGCCTATAATTAGCGCCTTCTTTTGCCTGCCCTTGCCGACCTCCCCATGCACCACAGCCACCAGCAACAGCGCGACCGCCGCGCGCGACTCATCGCCGAAATGCGCGCCCAGAGCGGCGGCGGCATCGCCGCCGTTCCGACCGCGCCGGAGGCAGTCCGCAACGCCGACACGCTCTACCCGTATCGGCCGGACAGCCATTGCTATTACCTCTCCGGCTTTCCGGAACCCGAGGCGGTCGTGGTCCTGATCGCCGGACCGGAGGCGGGCGACTCGCGGCAGATTCTATTCTGTCGCGACAAGAATCCGGAACGCGAGATCTGGGACGGATTCCGCTACGGCCCGGATGCGGCGCGCGAGATTTTTGCTTTCGACGAGGCGCTGCCGATCTCCGAACTCGCGGCCAGGCTCGTCGACTGGACCTGCGACCGGCCGGCGCTGTATACGCCGCTGGGTCTGTACCCGGCTTGGGACCAGTTGATCACGACGACCCTCAACGAGGTCCGCAAGCGGGTGCGCACCGGCGTTGCGGCCCCGGAAGCGGTGGTCGACGTGCGCGGCTTGATTGCCGCGATGCGCGTGGTCAAGGACACGGCGGAGCTTAAGCTCATGCGTCGTGCGGCGGAAATCTCCAGCGATGCCCATCGGCGCGCGATGCAGCGCACCCGGCCGGGGTGGTTCGAGTACCAGGTCGAGGCCGAGCTCGCGCACGAGTTTCTGCGCTCCGGCGCACAGGCGGTCGCGTATCCGTCGATCGTCGCCTCCGGTCCCAATGCCTGCGTTTTGCACTACCGTGAAAATAACCGCCAGGCCCAGGCGTCGGATCTGCTCCTCATCGACGCCGGTTGCGAGTTCCAGGGCTACGCCGCGGATATCACGCGCACCTTCCCCGTCGGGGGCAAATTCAGCGGCACCCAAAGGGCAGTCTACGAGCTGGTGCTTGCCGCGCAGCTTGCCTGCATCGATAGCGTTCAACCGGGGCGCCCCTTCCACGACTATCACCAGGTTGCCGAACGCGTACTGGCACAGGGATTGATCGATCTCAAGCTGTGCGAGGGAACCCTCGACGCCGTGCTCGAGTCGGGTGCGTACAAGCAATTCTATATGCATCGCGCCGGGCATTGGCTCGGTCTCGACGTTCACGATGTCGGCCTGTACCGGGTTGGTGGTGAATCGCGCCTGCTCGAGCCTGGCATGGTGCTTACCGTCGAGCCAGGCTGCTATATCCGTCCGGCAGACAAGGTGCCCGAGGAATTCTGGGATATTGGCGTGCGCATCGAAGACGACGTCCTGGTCACTGCAGTCGGCAATGAAATCCTGACGGCCGCGACACCGAAGACGATTGCCGATGTCGAGGCCGCGTGTGTCCGCTGAAGGCCGCGATCGATGCTCCATGATCTCATTATCGTCGGCGCCGGGCCGGTGGGCGCGACGCTGGCCTTGGCGCTGGCCGAAGGTGATCTCGACGTTGTCGCGCTCGACGCGCGTGCGGCAGCCGCGATCGGCCGCGGCGACCGGTCACTCGCCCTGTCCCATGGCGCGCGGCTGATCCTCGAGCGCGTCGGGGTGTGGAGCGCCGTGGCGGCGGGCTGCGATGCGGTTACGCCGATCACCGCCATCGACATCTCACAGCGCGGTGGCTTCGGCCGTATGCGCCTCGACGCGCTCGAGCAGGAATTGCCCGCACTCGGTTACGTCGTCAGCTACCGTGCGTTGCAGGCCGCGCTGGATGCGGCGCTCGCGCGCGCCGGCATCGAGGTGTGTTACGGCGCCGGGGTGGCCGAGATCAGGGCTACGCCAGCGTACGCGGTAGTCGCCGTGCTGCGCGGCGACACGAGGACCGAACTAACGGCGCGGCTGGTGGCACTGGCCGATGGCCGCGGCGACATCGCCGCCGGGATAGCGCGCCGTCGCCACGACTACGGCCAGGTGGCGCTGGTCGGCAAGGTGTGGCCGCGTGAACCGCATCGAGGCGTCGCCTTCGAGCGTTTCACGCCGCAGGGTCCGATTGCGCTCCTGCCGGAGGGCGATCATTACGGCTTGGTGTGGACCACAACGCCGGAGCAGAGCGAGTCCCTGTTGGCGCTGCCGGACGTGGAATTCCTGGCTGCGGTGGAGCGTCGATTCGGGCCGCGCGGTGGCGCGCGCGGCGTCGCGCCGCATGCGCCACCGGCATTCGAGCGCGTCGCCGATCGTCGCGTCTTTCCGTTGCAGCTCGACTACGCGCGCAGCGTGGTCGGCGAGCGCATGGCGCTGTTAGGCAACGCGGCGCAAGCATTGCACCCCGTTGCGGGGCAGGGCTTCAACCTTGGCATGCGCGACGCATATGAGCTGGCGCAGGAGTTGCTTGCGACGCCGCGCGAGGCAATCGGTTCGCACGCTCGACTCGCGGCGTATGCGCGCCGGCGGCGCGGCGATCGTCTCGCCGGCATCGCGTTTACGCATGGGCTGCTCGGCATATTCGGCAGCGACGCACCGTTGCTGCGCTGGCCGCGAGGGTTGGCGCTCACTATGCTCGACGCGTTGCCTGCGGTGAAGCGCGCGTTCGCGCGCGCGATGTCGTTCGGCATGCGCAGCTAGCCGCGCCGGCTGGTGCGCATACGCAGCATTGCAAGCCGTTGCAAATTGCAGCGCGGGGCAACACGGGTTCGCAATCTCGGTATAATGCGTTGCTCTTTCCGAAACAACTCCGACGAATCACTCTCTGGCTCCTGGCTGTGCGCATCGGTTCGTATTCCATTGCCAACAACCTCGTCGTCGCGCCGATGGCGGGGGTGACCGACCGGCCGTTTCGCCAGCTGTGCAAGCGGCTTGGCGCGGGATTGGCGATTTCGGAGATGGTCGCGTCGAACCCGGAGCTTCGCGCCACCGAAAAGTCGCGTCGGCGCACCGACCATCGGGGTGAAGTCGAGCCGATCGTCGTGCAGATCGCCGGGGCGGATCCGGCGCTGATGGCTGATGCCGCGCGCTACAACGTCGAGCGCGGGGCCCAGATCATCGACATCAACATGGGCTGTCCGGCAAAGAAAGTCTGCAACGTTGCCGCGGGCTCGGCCCTGCTCCAGAACGAGCAGCTCGTTGCCGCGATCGTCGACGCCGTGGTGCGCGCGGTCACCGTGCCGGTGACACTCAAAATCCGTACCGGCTGGAGCCGGCAGCATCGCAACGCGCTGCGCATTGCCCGTATCGCCGAGGATGCGGGGGTCGCCGCGCTGTCGATCCACGGCCGCACGCGCGAATGCGGCTTCGTCGGCCCGGTCGAATACGAAACCATCCGCGCCGTCAAGCAGGCGACGCGAATCCCGGTGATCGCCAACGGCGACGTCGACTCGCCCGCCAAGGCGCGCGACGTGCTCGCGCACACCGGCGCCGATGCCATCATGATCGGTCGCGCCGCACAGGGGCGACCGTGGATCTTCCGCGAGATCCGCCATTACCTCGACCACGGCGAGGAGTTGCCGCCGCCGAAGGTCGAGGAGATGCGCCGGCTCATCCTCGATCACCTCGCCGATCATTACGCACTGTACGGCGAGGTCACCGGAGTGCGCAGCGCGCGCAAGCACCTCGGGTGGTACGCAGCGAGCCTCGTCGGGAGCGAGGCATTTCGCCATGAAATCAATCGGCTCGAAACGTCCGCGGCCCAGATCGCGGAGGTAAACAGGTTCTTTGATCGGCTCGCGGCGAACGCCGACCGGCTTGAGTGCATGCCGGTGGCGACCAACGCCGCAGCTACGTGGGAAGAGGAGGCCCTCGCAGCGTGAAGAGAAGCCTACGCCTCAACGGCACCAATGAAATCGGCCGCAGTGTCGAAAAATCGCTCGAGGAATATTTCCGCAAGCTGGACGGGGAAACGCCGCACGGCATCTACGACATGGTGATAACCAACGTCGAGCGATCGTTGCTGGCGACGATCATGCATCGCGCCGGCGGGAATCAATCGCAGGCGGCCGGTATGCTGGGGCTCAATCGCAATACCTTGCGCTCGAAGCTTTCCAAGTACGGAATCCGGTAAGTGCGTCCCCGCAGAGACACCGCGGGGCAGATTTGCATCGTGGCTCGCTCGCTCGCCGGCGCCTAGCGGCGCGAGCCGCTCGCGACCCGCTGCGGCGGATCCTGGCGATCGTTGGACTTAGGTCAAGGACCCATTGCTCGTGTCGGCACCGATTACCTTGGCGCTGTTGTCGGTCTCGGACAAGTCGGGACTGGTGCGCTTTGCGCACGGCTTGCATGCGCTCGGCGTGCGCCTGCTCTCGACCGGCGGCACCGCGCGTGCGCTGGCCGATGCCGGCGTCCCGGTTACCGAGGTCAGTGCGCATACCGCCTTTCCGGAGATACTCGACGGCAGGGTCAAGACCCTGCACCCGAAGGTACACGCCGGGATTCTCGCCCGGCGGGAGCTCGCGCCGCATCGGGCCGCGCTCGCCGAACACGCCATCGCGCCGATCGATCTGGTCGTCGTCAACCTCTATCCGTTTCGCGAGACGGTGGCCAGGCCGGGTTGCAGCCTGGATGACGCGATCGAGAACATCGACATCGGCGGCCCGGCCATGGTCCGCTCAGCGGCCAAGAATTACGCCCACGTCGGCGTCGTCGTCGACCCGGCCGATTACCCCGCGTTGCTGGACGAGCTTCGCGCCAGCGGCACCGCGCTTTCGCTCGCCACGCGGTTCCGACTGGCACAGAAAGCGTTCGCGCATACGGCGGCCTATGATGGCGCGATCAGCAGCTACCTGGGTGTTCGCGACGTCACCGGCGCCGCCACGGCATTCGCCGCGCGCTGGAACTGGCAGGGCACCAAGGTCGACGACCTGCGTTACGGCGAAAACCCGCATCAGCGGGCGGCGCTGTATCGCGACGACCCGCCGCTCGCGGGCAGCATCGCAACCCTCCGCCAGCTGCAGGGCAAGGAACTGTCGTATAACAATATTGCCGACGGGGACGCGGCCTGGGAATGCGTGCAGACCTTTGCCGAACCGGCATGCGTCATCGTCAAGCACGCCAATCCCTGTGGTGTCGCCATTGCCTCGGACACGCTCGCCGCCTATCGCAAGGCGTTCGCGACTGATCCGACCTCGGCGTTCGGCGGCATCATCGCCTTCAATCGTGAGGTCGATGCGGCAACCCTGGAGGCCGTGAGCGCCCAGTTTGTCGAGGTGCTGATCGCGCCGGGTTACGCGCCGGACGCGTTGCCGGTGATCGCCGCCAAGGCCAACGTCCGGGTGCTCGAGATAGCGGGCGCGGCCGGGGACGGCAACGCTTGGGACATGAAAAGCGTCGGCGGCGGCATGCTGGTGCAGACGAAGGACACGCGCAATGTGCGGCCCGAGGAGCTCAAGGTGGTCACGCGCAAGGTGCCCACGGCGGAGCAATGGGCGGACCTGCTGTTCGCCTGGCGCGTCGCCAAGTATGTCAAGTCCAACGCCATCGTCTATTGTGCGGCCGGGCGCACGCTCGGCATCGGCGCCGGACAGATGAGCCGGGTCGACTCGACGCGCATTGCCGCGCTCAAGGCGGCGAACGCGGGCCTGTCGCTCGCCGGATCGGTCGTTGCGTCGGACGCGTTCTTTCCCTTTCGCGACGGCATCGATGTCGTCGCCGACAACGGCGCGGTGGCGGTGGTCCAGCCCGGCGGCAGCATGCGCGACGGCGAGGTCATCGCCGCTGCTGACGAGCGAGGGCTGGCCATGGTATTTACCGGCATCCGCCACTTCCGCCATTAGCATCCGATCGCCACAACCAACCGCAGGGAGGCAGTTCTTGAAGCGACTCGTCATTGCCGCCGTCGTACTGAGCTTGTCCGGCACGGCCCATGCCCTCGAGTGCTCCGACTTCTGGCCATGGGTCGAAGCGGGCTGCCGGCACGTGGTCGATACCTACGAGGACGGCGACAATGCGCTCCTCGTCTCCGGCTATTCCTGGCACACTCCCTGGACCTGGACGGCCGAGCGACGCGCCATGGAGAATTCAGACGCCTGGGGTGGCGGGTGGGCGCGCTCGCGTAGAGCACCCCAACGGGGACACCGAGAACGTGTACTTCCTGGTGTTCGACGATTCCCACCGCCAAGCGGAATACAACGTGGGGTACAGCTGGTCGACCTACTGGCTCGATCGCGATGGTATTCAACCGGGGCTGGGCTTCACGGCGATGATCCTCAAGCGGCCGGATATCGCCAACGGGTGGCCGGTGCCGGTGGTGCTGCCCTTGTTCTCGCTGCGCTATCAGAAGGTCGAAGTGCTCTCCACCTACATCCCGAAGCTAAACGGCGGGGTCAATCACGGCAGCATCCTCTACGTCTTCGGCAAGATCGATCTCAAGTGAAGGCCGTGCGTTGAACGTACTCGTCGTCGGCGGCGGCGGCCGCGAGCACGCCTTGGCGTGGCGGATTGCGCGCTCGCCGCGCGTGGCCAAGGTCTTTGTCGCTCCCGGCAATGCCGGCACCGCCCTCGAGCCCGAACTCGCCAACGTCGCGCTCAGCGCGATCGCGGAACTGGCCGACTTTGCGCGCACCGAGCAGATTGGTCTGACCGTCGTCGGCCCGGAAGGCCCGCTCGCCGCGGGCATCGTCGACGCGTTTCGCGCCGCCGGCCTGAGGATCTTCGGGCCGACGCGCGCCGCCGCCCGGCTCGAGAGTTCCAAGGATTTCGCCAAGGCGTTCATGCGGCGCCATGGCATTCCGACCGCCGCCTATCGCTCCTTCACCGACGCCGCGGCGGCGCACGCCTACGTCGATGAGCGCGGTGCGCCGATCGTGGTGAAGGCGGACGGGCTGGCCGCCGGCAAGGGGGTGGTGGTGGCGACCGAGGTCGACGCGGCGCACGCCGCGATCGATGAACTGCTCTTCGGCAATCAGCTCGCAATCGAGCACAACGAAGGCGGGCGCGCGGGTCATCATCGAGGACCATCTCGCCGGCGAGGAAGCGAGCTTCATCGTCATGGTCGACGGCCGCCAGGTGCTGCCGCTCGCCTCGTCGCAGGATCACAAGCGCCTCGAGGATGGCGATCGCGGGCCCAACACCGGCGGCATGGGTGCGTATTCCCCTGCGCCGGTCGTAACGCCGGCCGTGCACGGGCGCATCATGCGGGAGATCATCCTGCCGACGGTCAAAGGCATGGCTGCTGACGGGGTTCCCTATACCGGATTTCTCTACGCCGGGGTCATGATCGATGCCGCCGGCACGCCGCGGACGCTGGAATTCAATTGCCGCCTCGGCGATCCCGAAGCGCAGCCGATCATGCTCAGGCTGAAGTCGGATCTCGTCGCGCTCCTCGAGCACGCGATCGACGGCACGCTCGACGGCTGCGATGCCGAGTGGGATCGTCGTGCCGCGCTCGGTGTCGTCCTCGCGGCAGCCGGCTATCCCGGAGCGCCGCGCAAGGGCGACCCGATTTCCGGTCTCGGTCCGGTCGCGGAGGAGTGCAAGGTATTCCACGCCGGAACCGCGCTTGCGGCCAATGGGCCGGTCACGGCCGGCGGCCGCGTGCTTTGCGTCACCGCGCTGGGTGAAACGGTCCGTCAAGCGCGGCGCACCGCGTACGAGGCTGTCGCCGGGATCCACTTCGACGGCATGCAGTACCGCAAGGACATCGGCGAGCGCGCGCTGGGGGCGCGCCGCGACTGACGAGAAGCGGGGCAGGATCATCATGGACACCGCCGGCGCGCGCGATTATTTCGCCGATCTTCAGACCCGGATCGTGGCGCGGCTGGAAGCGCTGGACGGCAGCGGCTTCGCCCGCGACGCCTGGACCCGAGACGGCGGCGGCGGCGTAAGCTGCATCATCGAGCAGGGTGCACTGTTCGAGCGCGGCGGCGTTAATTTCTCGCATGTGCGGGGCGATCGCCTGCCACCTTCGGCCAGCGCAACCCGCCCCCAGCTCGCCGAACGCGCATTCGAAGTCATGGGCGTCTCGCTGGTGCTGCATCCGCGCAACCCCTACGTGCCGACCGTGCACTTGAACGTGCGCCTGTTCGCCGCCCGGGATACGGGCGCGGGCACCCGCGGCGAGCCGGTCTGGTGGTTCGGCGGGGGGATGGACCTGACGCCCTACTATGGGTTCGAGGAAGACGCGATCCACTTCCACCAGCGCTGCCGCGATGCCCTGACGCCATTCGGGGAGGACTACCATCCGCGCTTCAAGCGCTGGTGCGACGAGTATTTCTTCCTGCGCCACCGCGGCGAGCCGCGCGGCATCGGCGGTATCTTCTTCGACGATCTCTCCAGCGGCGGTTTTGAGCATTGCTTTGCGCTCACCCGCAGCGTCGGCGAGCATTTTCTGCCGGCCTATGAACCGATCGTGCAGCGGCGCCGAAACATCGCCTACGGCGAACGCGAACGGGACTTTCAGGCGTACCGGCGCGGGCGCTATGTCGAATTCAATCTCGTCTACGATCGCGGCACGCTGTTCGGCCTGCAGTCCAGCGGCCGCACCGAGGCGATCTTGATGTCGCTGCCGCCGCTGGTGAAGTGGCGCTACGACTGGCAGCCCGAGCCCGGATCGCCGGAAGCGCGCCTGTACACGGATTTTCTCGTGGCCAAGGATTGGCTTCAGGCATGAGTGGGGCAGACCCTGCGCCGAGCGCGGCGCGCCTGGTCGAGCAGAAGGTCGACAGCGAAGCGGTTTTCGACGGCAAGCTTCTGCATGTGCGTCGCGACACCGTGCGGCTTCCCGACGGCACGCTCGCCACGCGCGAGTACATCGTCCACCCGGGCGCGGTGCTGGTCGTTCCGGTGCTGGCGGACGGCAGGCTGGTGGTCGAACGTCAGTACCGCTATCCGCTGGGTCGGGTGATGATCGAGTTTCCCGCCGGCAAGCTCGATCCCGGTGAGGCGCCGCTCGTCACCGCGCAGCGCGAACTGCGCGAGGAGACCGGCTATCTTGCGGCGAGCTGGCGGCCGCTCGGCCGCGTGCACCCGGTTGTCTCGTACTCGACCGAGGCGATCGAATTTTTTATCGCCGAAGACTTGACCCAGGTGGGGGCGCAACTCGACGCCGGCGAGTTTCTCGAGACTGCGCCGATGGCGGTGCCCGACATGCTTGCCGCGATCGATCGCGAGGAGATCACCGACGCCAAGACCGTCGCCGCGCTGCTGCTCTACCTGCGCCACGCAACGTGCGCTGGGCGGCGATGACGACCTGCCGGGTGACCATCAGCGGTCGCGTGCAGGGCGTCGGCTTCCGTTACGCGCTGGCCGACGAAGCGCGGACGCGGAAGCTCTGCGGCTGGGTCAGGAACCGGCGTGACGGCAGCGTCGAGGCGATCATCGCCGGGCCCGAGGCCGACGTCGAGGCGCTCATCGCGTGGGCGCATCGGGGCCCACCCGCGGCCCGCGTGACCGCGGTCGCGGTCGAGCCGGCGACGACCGACGCGCGCGAGTTCGAGATCGTCACGACGGTCTGAGCACGGTGCCGCCGCCGTAAATGTCTTTCCAGGCTGCGTAGCTTGCAGCTGCCACGAGGGGAAGGACGGCGATCAGTCCGACCCAGAATGCCATCAAGCCGATCATGATCAGTGCCAGCGACAGCAGACCGAACAGCAGCAGGGGCGCAAGGTTGAGGCTGAAGGCACGTGCGCTGGTCGCGAAGGCATGCCCGAAGGCGGCATGCTCGAGCAGCACAGCCAGGGGGACGAAGACGAAGGGCAGGGAGGCGAAGGTCGCCGCGGCGCCGACGACGAGCAGAGCCGATGGGGTTATGCGCGCATCGGTCGGGTCCACCAGCAGGTTCGCGCCGGTCAGCGCATAGGCGACCAGCGATTCGATCGCGGAAACGAACAGCGCCGACAGGACGATGGCCGCCAGGGCCGGCACAGGCGCCTTGAATGCCGCCCAGGCGAAGCGGATCTCGAGCGGCGCGGCGCGGTCGACCGCGGCGGCGCCGAGCAACATGCCGCACTCGACCACCGGTACGATTACCGCGGCGGCGGCGACCCCGATCCCAGGCACGCCTTCGAGCAACAATTCGCTGCCAAGGGTGATGGCTCCAAGCACGCACCAGCGCCAAGGCGCACGCTTGAACATGCGCATCGCGGCTTCGAACCAGGTGAACGCGTGGGTAAGGGGCACCGCGCGTGGCGTGAACAAGGCAGGCGGAGCGAGCGGCGCAGCCATCGCGCGCGATCCTTTGGGCGGGGCTAGGCTGCTTCGCCGAGATAGGCTTCGCGCACCTTCGGATCGGAGAGCAACTGCTTGGCTTCACCGTGCAGCGTGATCTCGCCACTTTCCATCACGTAGCCGCGGCTGCTGACCTCCAGCGCCAACCTCGCGTTTTGTTCGATCAGCAGGATCGTCACGCCTTCCTTGGAGATGGCGATAACCGTCTCGAAGACCTTCTGCACCATGAGGGGAGCGAGTCCCATCGATGGTTCGTCGAGCAGCAGCAGCTTCGGCCGCGACATCATGGCCCGTCCCATAGCCAGCATCTGCTGCTCGCCGCCGGAGAGCGTTCCGGCAGTCTGCTTGCGCCGTTCCTTGAGTCGCGGAAACAGGGCGAAAACGCGTTCGGCGTCGGTCTTGACCACCTGCCGGTCGTCGCGCGTGTAGGCGCCCATCGCCAGGTTTTCCTCGATGGTGAGGGCGCCGAACACGCCCCGGCCCTCGGGCACCATCGACAGCCCTTTGCGCACGAGTTGGAACGCGGGCTTGCCGGTGATGTCGGCGCCGGCATAGTGGATCTTGCCCGACTTGACCGGCTGCAGGCCGGTGATCCCCTTGAGCGTGGTGGTCTTGCCCGCACCGTTGGCGCCGATCAGGCACACGAGCTCGCCCTGCGCGACCTGAAGATCGATCCCCTTGACCGCCTGGATGCCCCCGTAAGCGACTTTCAACGCCTTGAGTTCGAGCAGCGGTGTAGTCACGTCAGGCACCCTTCAAATTGAGGCTCACCTCGCCGCCCAGATACGCGGCGATCACTTTCGGATCGTTCTGCACGACGCTGCAGGAGTCTTCGGCGATCTTCTTGCCGTAGTCGAGGACCAGCACCCGAACGCACACGCTCATCACCAGCTTCATGTCGTGCTCGATCAGGAGGATCGTCGTGCCGTCGCGCCGGATGTCTTCGAGCAGCCGTTTCAGCGCTTGGGTCTCGGTCGCGTTCATGCCCGCAGCCGGCTCGTCGAGGGCAAGAAGTTTCGGTTCGGTCGCCAGGGCTCGGGCGATTTCCAGCCGTCGCTGGTCGCCGTAGGCGAGATGCTTGGCGAGATCGTTGGCACGCTTGGCAACGCCGACGTATTCGAGCAGCTCGTAGGCGCGTTTTTCGATTGCGGCTTCCTCGGCGAGCGTGCGCTGGTCGCGCAGGATGGCGCCGAACACCCCGGCCTTGGTGCGCACATGGCGGCCGATCATGACGTTTTCGAGCGCGGAGAGGTTCTGGAACAGCCGGATGTTCTGGAACGTTCGCGCGATGCCGCGCTCCGCCACTTCGTTGGGCTTCGCCCCGACGAGCGGTTCGCCGTCGAAAAGGAAGGTGCCGCCATCGGCCGCGTAGATGCCGGTGAGCACGTTGAAGAGCGAAGTCTTGCCTGCACCGTTGGGACCGATCAGGCCATAGATCTCGCCGTGGTTGATGGTGAAGGAGACGTCGGCAAGCGCCTGCACGCCGCCGAAGCGCTTGGAGATGTCCTTGGCAACGAGCAGGCTGAGCTGGCTCATTGCTCGGCGACCTTGGGCGCCTCGAATTCGCGCTTGCGCACCGCGGAGGGCCAAAGTCCCGCGGGCCGATAGAGCATGATCGCGACCAGCGCGATGCCGAAGACGAGCAGCCGGACCGTTTCCGCGTCGAGCAGCACGCGGCCAAAGAGGGCGTTCTGCAGCGGTTCCATCGTCGCGCGCAGCACTTCGGGCAGCAGCGTGAGCAGAATGGCGCCCAGGATCACCCCGGGAATATTGCCCATGCCGCCAAGCACGACCATCGCCAGCACGATTATCGACTCGAACAGGCCGAAGCTCTCCGGGCTGACGAATTCCTGGGTCGCGGAGAAGATGCCGCCGGCGATGCCGCCGAACGACGCGCCCATGGCGAATGCAAGCAGCTTGACGTTGCGCGTGTTGATGCCCATTGCCTTGGCCGCGACCTCGTCCTCGCGGATGGCCTCCCAGGCACGGCCGAGGCGGGAGTTTTGCAGGCGCAGGTTGATGACGATAACGCCGATGGTGAGCAGCAGCAGCACGTAGTAATACTTCTGTGGACCCGAGAAGGGAATGCCGGCAATGTTCTGCGCCTTGGCAAAGGAGAAGCCGTCGATACGAAACGGGTCGATGATGTTGATGCCCTGCGGACCGTTGGTTACGTTGACCGGCGCATTCAGGTTGTTGAGAAAGATGCGAATGATCTCACCGAAGCCCAGGGTGACGATCGCCAGGTAGTCGCCACGAAGCTTGAGCGTCGGCGCGCCGAGCAGCACGCCGAACAGGCAGGCCAGCCCCGCGCCCATCGGCAGGATGACCCAGAACGGCAGGTGGATGTTGAAGTGGGGCGAGGCGAGCAACGCGTACACGTAGGCACCGACCGCGTAGAACGCGATGTAGCCCAGATCGAGCAGGCCGGCGAAACCGACGACGATATTGAGCCCCAGCGCGAGCATGATGTAGATCATCGCGAAGTTGAGGATTCGTACCCATGCCTGGCCCGCCAGCCCGGCAACGAACGGCAGCACCGCCAGCGCCACGGCGATCAGGACCACGCCCGCCCAGGCCTTGGGCGGGATTGCTTTCTTGCGCCGGTGCCTGGTCATGCGCGCTCGCTCACCCGCTCACCGAGCAGACCCGACGGGCGGAAGATGAGCACGAGAATGAGCACGAAGAACGCGAACACGTCCTGGTAGTTGCTGCCGAACAGGCTCACCTGGCCGTCACTCGACGCGCATTGCTGCTGCAGCGAATCGGACAGGAACGGGAAGCCGCAGATGTTGGTCACGTCGCCGATGTAGCCCGCGCCGAGCGCCTCGATGATGCCGAGCAGGATTCCCCCCAGCATCGCCCCGGCAAGGTTCCCGATACCGCCCAGTACCGCCGCGGTAAACGCCTTCAGGCCCAGCAGGAAGCCCATGTAGTAGTGGGCAATGCCGTAATAGGTCATCACCATCAGTCCGGCGACTGCGGCCAGCGCGGCGCCAATGACGAAGGCCGCCGAGATGACCACGTTGATGTCGATGCCCATCAGCCCGGCGACCTGCGGGTTCTGCGCCGTCGCCCGCATCGCCATGCCCAGGCGCGTTCGCTGCACGACGAATACCAACCCGGCCATGAGCAGTCCGGCGAGCACCACGATGACCACCTGCAGATCGGTAATCGACGCGCCGAGAACGTTGTAGGGCGTCGGCTGGATGATCGTCGGGAACGTGCGGTAATTGCGGCCCCAGACGATCAGCGCGACGTTCTGCAGGATGATCGACATGCCGATGGCGGTGATGAGCGGGGCGAGGCGCGGCGCCTTGCGCAGCGGCCGATAGGCGATCTTCTCCATCGTGTAGGCGATCGCCATGCAAACCAAAATGGCGACGAAAAGCCCCGCCAGGATCAGCACGATGGGCGGCAGCGGCACGTGCATTCCGAGCAGCCCCGTGACCACGGAGAGCGACACCATCGCCCCGATCATGACCACCTCGCCATGGGCGAAGTTGATCAGGCCGATGATGCCGTAGACCATCGTGTACCCGAGGGCTACCAGCGCGTAGACGCTGCCCAGGGTCAAGCCGTTGATCAGTTGCTGCAGCAGGATGTCCACGCGCTTTCCCCTTCCGCCCCCAAAGGCGCCGGTCGTGTCCGAATTCTCCACTGCGCGCGGCCGCGCAGCAATCCCCGCCGCGGGGCAGCCGGGCGACGGATACAAAAACGGCGCCCCGGAGGGCGCCGTCGTCAGGCTTGCGTTACGCCTATTTCTTCATGCGCGTCTTTCTTCATGTCGTCCTTCTTCATCTCGCCCATCGGGGCCGCCGGCGCCGCGGCGGGTGCCGCTTCGGCCGCGACCTTCTCGGTCTTGCCGCCGACGTTGACCGCCATCGGCACCAGCTTGCCGTCGGCTACCTGATAGAGCGTGATGGCGCCGTTCTTGGTGTCGCCATGCTCGTCGAACTCGATCTTGGCCGTGATCCCGTCATAGGAGATCTTCGCGAGCTCCGGCAGATACTTCGCCGGATCGACCGAGTTGGCCTGTTTCATCGCCGCGATCAGCGTCATCGCCGCATCGTACGAGTACGGCGCGTAGACCTGGATCGGACCGTACTTGGCGGTGAAGCGGGTGACGAAGTCCTTGGCGTTGGGCATCTTGTCGGGCGGCAGGCCGGCCTGCGTGCAATACTGGCCTTCGGCAGCGCCACCGGCGAGCTTCGGCCATTCGGCCGAGCACACGCCGTCGCCGGCGATGAACTTCGCCTTGATGCCGAGCTCCTTCATCTGCTTGACCATCGGCCCGCCCTGCGCGTCCATCCCGCCGTACATGATCACGTCCGGGTTCTTGGCCTTGATCTTGGTCAGGATCGCCTTGAAGTCGGTCGCCTTGTCGTTGGTGTACTCGCGCGCGACCACGGTTGCGCCGGCGGCCTTGGCGGCCTTCTCGGTCTCGTCGGCCAGACCCGCGCCGTACGCCGTCTTGTCGTCGATGATCGCGATCTTCTTCGCCCCGAGCGAGGTGACCGCTTCCTTGCCGATCACGCTGCCTTGCTGCACGTCGTTGGCCATCACCCGGAAGATGTCCTTGAAGCCCTGCAGCGTCAGCTTCGGATTGGTTGCCGAGGGCGAGACCATCGGAATGCCGGCGTCGTTGTAGATCTTCGAGGCCGGAATCGACGTGCCGGAGTTCAGGTGACCGACCACGCCGGCGACTTTGTCGTCAACCAGCTTTTGCGCCACGATCGTGCCCTGCTTGGGATCCGCCTGGTCGTCCTGCGCATCGAGTTCAAACTTAATCTTCTTGCCGTCGATCACGATGCCTTGGGCGTTGGCGTCGTCGATAGCCATCCGCGCGCCGTTTTCGTTGTCCTTGCCCAGGTGTGCCTGCGGGCCGGTGGTCGGGCCGACATGGCCGATCTTGACCACCGCCTCCGGCATGGCCGGAGCGGCAGCCGGGGCAGACGCGGCGGCCTGCGGCTTCGGTTCTTCCTTGCCGCAGCCGTAGGCGGTGAGCAAGGCCGCGGCGACGAGCGAGAGCCCGAGCGAGCGGTTAAGTGTCATGAATTTCCTCCCAAAAGGGGTCAATGAAACGAGGGTGAACGGAGAACGAGTAGAATAACGACTAGCTGAACCCTCTATTATTCTCTGAGCAGGCGTGAGCTGTCAATTCGGGGCCCCGGGCCGGCGTGCCGTGCGCGGCCCCCGACGGTCCGTCGGCCCAAGTTGCGGCTGCCGGCCACAGCGCGGCATTTCGTCGCCTTCGCCTTGTCCGGGTGCCGGGCCAGCACCTAAACTCGCGCATTTTTCGAATCCGGCGCGTCGGGTCCCGGCATCCAAGCTGGGAACGGGGCGGCTTCAGCTTGTCCCGGGCCGGTTGCAGCGAGGCGAAGGTCGGCCGTGCCGCTGCGGCGTCTTACGGGGAGAGGTTGGCTCATGACGGGATGGTTCACACGGCGGCGCACGTTGGGTGGCTTGGCTGCGGTGCTCGTTCTGATGGCGCTGGCGGGAAGCGTTGCGCTAAGGGCTAGCAAGAGCGGGGTCGATGCGCCGGATCCCAAGGCGCCGGTTCCGCTCGAGTTCGTGGCGACCGATTTAGCCCAGGTGGAGCCACGGGCGCTCACCCGGTGGCTGCCGCTTTCCGGCACGCTGCAGCCGCTCGACCAGACCACGGTCACGGCGAAGGTCGCCGGCGAGATCCGCCAGGTGACCGTGCGCGAGGGCGAGGCGGTGAAGGCCGGACAGGTCATCGTGCGCTTCGACACCGCCGATCTCGAGGCCCAGCTTACCAACCGCATGGGCACCCTCGAGTCAAGCCGCGCCCAGCTCGCCCTGGCCGAGAAGACGCGGGCCCAGAACCAGCAGCTGCTCAAGCAGAAGTTCATTTCCCAGAACGCCTACGACAGCGCCGAGAGCAACCTGTCGGTGACCCAGGGGACGCTCAAATCCAACGAGGCCCAGGCGCAGCTAGCCCGGAGTGCGCTCAACTACGCAATCGTCACCGCACCGCTGTCCGGCGTGGTCGCCAAGAGGCAGGTCCAGCCGGGACAGAAGGTGGCCCTGGACGCGCCACTGATCACCATCGTCGATCTCTCGCGCATGGAGCTGCAGGCAATGGTGCCCGCCAACGACATTCCGGAGCTCGCCATCGGCATGAAGGTCGACGTCGCGATCGATGGCTTCGGCGACCGGCGCTTCGCGGGGACCATCGAGCGTATCAATCCGACGACCGAGGCCGGCACGCGGGCGATCCTAGTCTTCATCCACATCCCCAACCCCGATGCGGCGCTGCGCGGCGGGATGTTCGGAACCGGCAGGGTGACCCTCGCGGCGGGCGCGCCGGTCCCGACGCTGCCGGCAGTGGCGATCCACACCGAAGCGGGGCAGACGTTTGTCTGGACCATCGAGGGTGGCAAGCTGGTGCGGCGCATCGTAACGGTCGGCAGGCGCGACGACAGCGCCGGCCGGGTGGAGATCAAGACCGCGCTCAACCCCTCCTACCCGATCCTGGCCGCGCCGTTCGACAACCTGAAGGTAGGCGCGCCGGCGCTGGTGCGCGCGGCAACCTGGCCGAAGTCTGCCGGCGCGAGCTAGCGGCGCGACGCCGGCCGAGGATAACGGGAGGGCACGTCGGTGTGGGTCACACGAGTCTCGATCGATAACCCTGTCTTCGCCACCATGGTGATGGTGGGCATCGTCGTGCTCGGCCTGTTCTCCTACGCGCGGCTGCGGGTGGAACAGATGCCCGATGTGACCCTGCCGTACGTGCTCATCGAGACTGCGTACCCCGGCGCATCGCCGGAGGTGATCGAAGCGGACGTCACCAAGCCGATCGAATACGCGGCCAATACCGTGTCGGGCGTCAAGCGGATCTTCTCCAATTCGCGCGAAGGACAGAGCCAGGTATTCGTCGAATTCCGCCTCGGCACCGACGCCACGCGTGCGATCCAGGACGTGCGCGACAAGATTGCCGCCGTGCGCCCGGGTTTCCCCCGCGACGTCAAGGAATCGCTGATGGTCCGCGAGCAGATCGACGACAAACAGCCAACGGTGTCGCTGGCAGTGCTGTCGCCCACCGTCGACTTGCGCGAGCTCACCTCGCTCACCGACCAGACGATTGTCAAGGCGCTCGAGAACATTCCCGGCGTGGCACGCGTGGTCGTCAATGGGCGCGTGACGCGGCAGATTCTCATCCAGATCAAGCCGTCCGCGCTGACCGCGCTCGGCATCGGCGTCGATCAGGTCATGGCTGCGATTCAGAACGCGAACCAGGACGTTGCCGCCGGCCGGGTTACGCGCGGTGCGAACGACGCAGTGGTGCGGGTCGAGGGCAAGATCAAGGATCCGGAGCAGTTCGGGCGAATCATCGTCGCGCAGCAGGGTGGCGGCCCGGTCTATCTCAGCCAGGTCGCCGAGGTCATCGACGGCGAGAAGGAGCCCGACTCGATCTCGCGCATCAACGGCCGGCCGTCGATCACCATCGACCTGCAGAAAGCGCAGGATGCCAATGTGATCGAGACCGGGCGCAGCGTGCGTGCGGCCCTGGAGTCACTGCGGCCGCGGCTGCCGCCCGATGTGGAGGTCCGGGTCGCCTATTCGCAGGCCGATGTGGTTCAGGCGAGCATCGACCAGGTCAAGAGCACCATCCTCGAGGGCGCACTGCTCACGGTGCTGATCGTATTCCTATTCCTGCACTCGTGGCGCAGCACGATCATCACGGGGCTCACGTTGCCAATCGCCGTCATCGCGACGTTCATCGCGCTCTACGCCTTCGGGTTCACGCTCAACATGATGACCTTGATGGCGTTGTCGCTTTGCATCGGGCTGCTGATCGATGACGCCATCGTCGTGCGCGAGAACATCGTGCGCCACTTGGGGATGGGCAAGACCCATCTCGCGGCGGCGCGTGAGGGGACCGACGAGATCGGGCTGGCGGTGATGGCGACGACCTTTGCGATCGTCGCGGTGTTCGTCCCAATCGCCTTCATGCGCGGACTTATTGGCCAGTTTTTCTTCCAGTTCGGCCTGACCGTCGCAGTCGCGGTGCTGGTATCGCTGTTCGTCAGCTTTACCCTCGACCCGATGCTGTCGTCGGTCTGGCGCGATCCGCCGGGATCGCGCTTCCGCCGGGTTCCGTGGCTGGGTCGTTTCATGGATCGCGTCGAGCAAGTCATCGAATGGGTGCACGCGGTCTACGGACGGATACTCGAATGGGCGCTGGCAGACGTGAGGCACCGAATTTACGTGCCGGTCATCGGCTTTGTGACTGCGTGGCGCGGGCGCAGCTGGCGCGCGCTTGAGCCGCGCTGGGCGACGCTCAGCAATCGCGGCATCGTCCTGTGGATGGCCGTCCTCATCTTTTTCGGCAGCTTTGCACTCCTTTCGGGCATGCAGACGGAACTCATGCCGCAGGTCGACGAGAGTTTCATCTCGCTGCGGCTCAACACACCGGTCGGAACGAGCCTCGAGTTTACCGACGGCAAGGTGCGCGAAGTCGAAGCGCTACTCAAGCAGTTCCCCGAAATCGTACTGGCGATAACGACGGTCGGCACCGAGGATGGGCGCAACTACGCGCGGGTCAACATGCGACTGACTCCCCGCGGCGCGCGCGCGCGCACGCAGAAAGATCTCGAGAAGGCGATCCGCGCCGCCTTGCGACCCATCCCGGGGATCGAGCCCGCGCTGGGCTACGACCGGTCGATCTGGTGGAATCTGCTCGGGCCCGATCCGGACACGTTGAAGGCCCTGATCGCCCAGTTCGCGCAGGAAGTCGCGAAGGTCCCCGGCATCGCCGACATGGAAACCTCGGAGAAGGCCCTCAATCCGGCGCTGTCGATCCGGCTCAACAACGCCGCCGCCGCCGACCTCGGCATCTCGGTGCAGGAAGTGGGAGCCACGGTGCGCCCGCTCCTGGCGGGGCAGACGGTGAGCTACTGGCTCGGACCCGACGGCCAGAACTACGAAGTCAATGTGCAGCTGCCCCGGGGCGGGCGCAGGCTGGCCTCCGATGTGGGCAACCTCTATCTGTCGACCAACCAGCGCGGGCCGGGCGGCGAGCTGCGCATGGTCCCGTTGCGCCAGGTCGCCGAGATCGTCGAGAGCACGAGCCCGCAGATCATCAAACGGCAGAATCTGCAGCGGCGCGTCGCCCTCTACGCCAACGCCGAGGGCCGCGCCTCCGGCAACGTCGGCGACGATGTCAAGAAGATTGCCGAGAAAATGGACCTGCCGCCCGGGTATCGCTTCGTCGTCGCCGGGCAGCAGGAAGACCTGCAGGAGTCGACCGACGCGCTGTTCGCGTCGCTCGGTCTGGCGGTCATCTTCATCTATCTCGTCCTCGCGTCGCAGTTCGCGAGCTTCACCCAGCCAGTCGCGATCATGGCCTCCCTGCCGTTCACCCTGATCGGCGTATTGCTCGCCCTGCGGCTGACCGGAACCACGCTCAATATGCTGTCGATGATCGGGTTCGTGATGCTGATGGGGCTGGTAACCAAGAACGCGATTCTGCTGGTTGATTTCGCCAATCGAGCGCGGCGCGGCGGCGCGTCGTTGCACGACGCGCTCATGTCCGCCGGACAGGTGCGCCTGCGCCCGATTCTGATGACGACGGCGGCGATGATCTTCGGCATGCTGCCGCTGGCGCTGGGCCTCGGGGAAAGCGGCGAGACGCAGGCGCCGATGGGGCGCGCGATCATCGGCGGCGTGATCACCTCGACGCTGCTGACGCTCGTCGTGGTGCCGGTGATCTACACTTATCTTGATCGCCTCGCCGAATGGCGGAAGGCGAGGCGCGCCGCGCGCGTCGGCAGCA
This sequence comes from uncultured beta proteobacterium, assembly GCA_963711235.1. Lineage (GTDB taxonomy): Bacteria > Pseudomonadota > Gammaproteobacteria > Burkholderiales > Casimicrobiaceae > PALSA-1003. The sequence continues at coordinate 809,683 of CAVQDI010000006.1, forward strand.
TCGCCGCAGCGGCGGACGCGGCAGCGCCCGGCGATTGACATGCGATAATGACAACAGCTGCAACGATCGAACTCGGTTTTGCTGAGCACAGAGGCGACGCGTGGACTTCGAACAGGCACGATTCAACATGGTCGAGCAGCAGGTGCGCACCTGGGACGTGCTCGATCAGGAAGTACTCGATCTGCTGTTCGCGGTCAAGCGCGAGCATTTCGTCCCTCCCGCGTACCGTGCCCTGGCGTTCGCGGATCTCGAGATTCCTCTTGGCGACGGGGAATACATGTGGACGCCGAAGATGGAGGCCCGGGTGGTGCAGGAACTCGAACTCAAGCCCGACGAGGCGACATTGGAAATCGGCACCGGTAGCGGGTACCTGACGGCACTGCTGGCGCGGCGCTCGGCGGACGTCACGAGCGTCGAGATCAACCCGCGTCTTCTGGCGCAGGCAAGCGCCAATCTTTCGAGCGCGGGAATACGCAACGTCCGCCTCGAGAAGGGCGACGGCGCCCGCGGCTGGCGCGACCAGACCTACGATGCGATCGTGCTCACCGGTTCGACGCCCGTGCTTCCCGAATCCTGGTTCAAGCAACTCAGGCCCGGCGGACGGCTGTTCGCCGTCGTCGGCGACGCGCCGGCCATGGCAGCCCGACTGGCGCGCTGGAGCGCGCCGGGGGCGATCATCCAGCAGGATCTGTTCGAGACGGTTGTCGCGCCGCTCAAGAACGCACCGCAACCCGAGCGCTTTGTCTTCTGAGCGATGCTGAGGCGCACGCTTGCGATCGCGCTCGGCGCCGTCATAGGCGCCGTTTTGCCCGCCGCGGCCGCGGAGGACCTGGTGCAGATCTATCACGAGGCCGTCGCCAACGATCCGACGCTGGCCTCCGCGCGCGCGACGTGGATGGCGACGCAGGAAAACGTGCCCCAGGCGCGTGCCAACCTGCTGCCGTCGGTGACCCTCGCGGCGAACGCGACGGAAACGAATTTCTACGAACGGCTGCACACCGATCCGGCGGTCTCGGTTTCGCAGAACTTTCCGCAGTACCAATACACGGTGACGGCAAGCCAGCCGCTCTACCGCAAGCAGAACGTGGTCGCGCTCGACCAGGCCAAGGAGACGATCGGCCAGAGCGAGTACGTGCTCAGTTCGGCACAGCAGGATCTCATCATCCGCGTCGCCCAGGCGTACTTCGACGTGCTGCTCGCGCGCTTCAGCATCGAGTTGACCGAGAGCCAGAAAGCGGCGGTCAGCGAGAACCTTGCGCAGGCGAAGCGCAACTTCGAGGTGGGTACGGCCACCATCACCGATACCAATGACGCGCAGGCCAAGTACGACCAGATCGTGGCGCAGGAAATCTCGGCGCACAACGATTTCGACAACAAGGTCGCCGCGCTGCGGGCGATCATCGGCCGGCAGCCCAAAGAGCTCCGACGCTTCGAGGCGAAGTACGATCCCCAGCTGCCCACGCCCAATGCCCTCGAGGCGTGGATCGACGGCCGCCCTGCACGACAATTCCCAGGTCCGGATCGCGCAATCGAACTACGACATCGCGGTGCTCGAGGTCGACCGCCAGCGCGCCGGCCATTACCCGACGCTCGATCTGGTCGCGAGCTTCAACCAGGGATACGCCGGCGCCGGGACGCAGGTGACGATCAGCTCCTTTGTGGCGAACGACCAGCGCCAAGGCCAGATCGGCGTGCAGCTCAACGTGCCGCTCTACCTCGGCGGCTCGATCGATTCGAAGGTGCGGCAGGCAGTCGCCGGGCAGGAGAAGGCGCGCCAGGATCTCGAGGCGGCCCGCCGCGCCGCCGAGCTCTCGGCGCAAACGGCGTTTACCGGCGTGACCAGCGGCGTGGCACAGATCAATGCCTTCAAGCAGGCGCTCGTCTCGGCGCAGGTTTCCTACGACTCGACCAAGCTCGGCCTCGAAGTCGGCGTGCGCACCAATCTCGACGTGCTCAACCAGCAGCAACAGGTCTATCAAACGCGCTTCAATCTGGCCCAGTCGTATTACAACTTCATCCTGAGCAGCCTGAAGCTCAAGCAGGCGGTGGGCACGCTCTCCGAGGCCGACGTCGACGAGGTCAACCGGGCATTTGGCGGCTGAGCGTCGCGGCCGAGGGCAACCGCGGTGCGAGCCAGGTCCACAGGCGATCGGCCGCGCCGCGATGCAGGTCGTGAAAACCGTGCGCGGCGGCGCGCATCGCGCTGCGGCGTCGCGGATCAGCAAGCAGCGTGGCGAGTGTGGCGAGCAGGGCGTCGGCGTCGGCGACGCGCAAGGCCGCGCCGGCCGCGATCGCTCCGGCGGTCGCTTCGGCGAAATTGAACGTGTGCGGGCCGACCACCACCGGGGTGCCGACAGCGAGCGCTTCGATCAGGTTGTGCCCTCCCAGGGGAAGCAGGCTGCCGCCGATGAAGGCGACGTCAGACGCGGCGTAATACGCCGCCATTTCACCCATCGAGTCGCCCAGCATGACGCGGGTATCGGCAGGAACCGGCGCGCTGTCGCTGCGACGGACAAACGCAATGCCGCGGGCGCGCAGCAGTTCGGCGACCACTTCGAAGCGCTGCGGGTGCCGGGGCACGAGCAGCAGCAACGGATTGCCGGGAAGCTCGCGCCGCGCCCACGCGTCGAGCAGCAGGGCCTCCTCGCCGTCGCGCGTGCTCGCCGCCAGCCAGGCCGCACGCGTCGCCCCGAAGCGCAGGCGCAAGCCGGCAGCAAGCTCGGGCGCGGTGGAGGGGATGCTGACGTCGAACTTAAGGTTGCCGGTGATGATCGGATCGGGCGCGCCAAGGGCGACGAGCCGGGCGGCGTCGGCTGGCGTCTGCGCCGCGACCCCGGAGAGCCGCTGCAGCATCGGCCGGGTCAGGGCGCGAAAGCGGCGATAGAGACCTTCCGAGCGTTCCGACATGCGCGCATTGACCAGATACAGGGGAATGCCCGCCGCCTGCGCCGCGGTGATGAGGTTCGGCCACAACTCGGTTTCGAGCAGAAAGCCCGCCTGCGGGCGGTAATGGGCGTAGAAGGAGGACACGGCGAAGGGGACGTCGTACGGCAGCCATGCCTGCACGACGCCGTCGCCGAATAACGCCTGACCGGTGGCGCGACCGGCTGCGGTCATGTGCGTGAGCAGCACCGTCGCCTGCGGATAGGTGGCCTTGAGTCGGGCCACCAGCGGCGCGGCCGCGCGCGTCTCGCCGACCGACACCGCGTGGATCCAGAACGTGGGTCCGGCCACCACCCCGCGGTAGCGCCCGAAGCGCTCGCCGATCGCGTGCCGGTAACCGGGCTCGCGCCGCCCTCGCCACCACAGCCTGAGCGGCACCAGGGGCAACAGCGTCAGGCCGAGCAGCGTGTACGCGCTGCGCACCGGTTCCATCAGCAGGCAGGCGACGCGCGCAGCAAGGCGCCGGCCGCGGCGATTGCTTGCGCCGGCTCGGGCACGGTGCCCGGGCCGCCGACATCGCGCGCCAGCGCGCTGGCGGGTTCGACGCCGTTGAGCAGCGGATCGGTGGCCGTGAAAAGCGCCACCGTGGGCCTGCCCAGCGCGGCGGCGAGGTGCGTGGGCCCGGTGTCGACACCGATGACGAGCAGCGCCCGCGCAAGCAGCGCGGCGAGCTCCGGCAGCGCGCGCCAGGGTGGGACGACGACACCCGGCAGGCCCGCGGCCAGCCGCTCGCTGCGGGCCTCTTCGGCGCGGTTACCCCAGGGCAGCACGACGGCGAGGCCGGCGTGAGCGAAGTGCTCGACAGTCGTCCTCCAGTGCCCCTCCGGCCAGAGCTTTTCGTCCTGGCTCGTGCCGTGAAGACACACCACGTAGGGCGCATCGGGCACGGCGTTGGAGCGAGGGCGGGGTGAGATCGAACCGCGGCGCGCCCTCCGGCTCGTAGCCCAGCACGTTGCCCGCCAGACGCCGGCAGCGAAGAATCAGATGTTGGCGCGTTTCGATACGGTGCCGGTGGCGATAGAACAGCGCCGCCACCGCCTCGTGTGCGCTGGCGTGATCCGGTCCGTGCACCGGCCCTTGCGCAAGCCAGGCGATCAGCGCGCCCTTGACCTGCTCCTGCAGGTCGATGACCGCATCGTAGCGTTCGTGCACGAGTTCGTCCCGGAACGCCTTCACCTCGCGCCAGGTTGCGCGCGACAGCAACCGATGCCGCCAGCGCCGCAGGGCGACGGGGACGACACGGCGCACGCCATGATTCAGGCGCACCAGCGCCGCGAACGGCTCTTCGGCAACCCAGTCGATGCGCAGATCCGGGCTATGGCGGCGCATATCGTGCACCACCGGCAGGGCATGCACGATATCGCCCAGCGACGATGAACGGATGATCAGAACGCGCTGCATGGTTGGCGCGTGATGCCGCGTCGGCAACTGCGTTGCCAACGCGAATACGGCCGGTGGCTTGCGCGCGGGTTTGGACGTAGAATGGGCGGCGCCTTCGGGAACCTTGCGCGGTGCAAGAGCAAGAATCGTTGCCGCGCCATGCCGTCCGACGCGATGTCCGATCTGCTCCCCCCGCTCGCCTTGTCGCTCGTTGTCATCACGCGCGATGCGGGCGCACCGCTCGCGGACTGCCTTGCCTCCGCCGCCTTCGCTGCCGAAGCGCTCGTCGTCGACTCGCGGCAGTCGCGATGATACCGTAGAAATCGCCCGCCGCTCGGGCGCGCGCGTGGTCGCGCACGAATGGCTTGGCTTCGGCCGGCAAAAGAACTTTGCGGTGGCCCAGGCATCGCATGACTGGGTTCTGTGCCTCGATGCCGATGAGCGGGTGTCGGCGGAGCTCGCGCGCGCCATCCGGGCCGCAATGCAGAAGCCGCAGTACAAGGCCTATGCGATGCCACGGCGCAATCGCTTCCTCGGCCGCTGGCTTGCTCACGGCGAGGGCTATCCGGACTGGAACCTGCGGCTGTTTGACCGCCGCCATGCACGCTGGAGCGACGATGACGTGCACGAGCGGGTAGCTGAGCGAGGTCGCGGTCGGTCGCCTCGATGGGGATCTTCTGCACGCGTCGGCGGAATCGCTCGACGCGTATCTGGCCAAGCAGAATCAGTATACGACGCTGCAGGCGGCGGCGATGCACGCTCGCGGCGAGCGCTTTTCCGGCGCCCGCCTCGTGTTCTCGCCGCTGCTTCGTTTCCTGCGCTTCTACCTCCTGCGCGCCGGCTTTCTCGACGGAACCGCGGGCCTGGTGCACATCGCCATCGGCAGCTTCAGCAGCTTTTGCAAGTACGCGAAGTTGCGCGCGTTGGAGCAGGCGGAGCGCGGACGATGACGGCGTCGCTGCGCGCATGGAGCGACCCGGGGGCCGGCCTGCGCCACGGTCTCGCCGTGCGCAGAGGAGCGCGGGGATGAAGGTCCTGGTTACCGGTGCGGCAGGATTTATCGGCATGCACGTGGCGCTGCGGCTCAAGCGCGACGGTGCCGCGGTAACCGGCGTCGACAATTTGGATCCCTATTACGATGTCGGTCTCAAGCGCGCCCGCGCCGACCGGCTCGGTGCGGCGGGCGTAGCCTGCGAGACGGTCGACCTTGCCACGCGCCGCCGCCGACGAGCTGCTGCGCCACGGCGCTTTCTCGCACGTGGTGCACCTCGCGGCGCAGCCGGGCGTGCGTTATTCGCTGGTCAATCCGAAAGCCTATCTGCGCAATAACGTCGACGCCTTTGGCGCCGTCCTCGAGGGTTGCCGTCACGCCGGCGTCGCCCACCTCGTCTACGCCTCCAGCTCGAGCGTCTACGGCGCGAATCACACGCTGCCCTTCTCCGAGGAGCAGAACGTCGACCATCCGGTCAGCCTGTACGCGGCGACCAAGAAGGCGAACGAGCTGATGGCGCACAGCTACAGCCATCTCTATGCATTGCCGACGACCGGGCTGCGCTTTTTCACCGTCTACGGGCCTTGGGGCAGGCCGGACATGGCGCCGATGCTGTTTACCCGGGCGATCCTCGCCGGCGAACCGATCAAGGTATTCAACCACGGCGACATGCAGCGCGATTTCACCTATGTGGACGATATCGTCGAAGGCGTCGTGCGCGTGCTCGCGCGCCCGCCGCGCGCCGGCGCCGAGAACAGCGCGCCCTACGCGATCTACAATATCGGCAACCATCGGGCGGTGCAGCTCGAAGCATTCATCGGCGAGCTGGAACGGCTTCTCGGCCGACGCGCGATCAAGCACTACCTGCCGCTGCAACCGGGGGACGTGCCGGCAACGTTCGCGTCCATTGCCCGCATAACCGCTGCGACCGGCTTTGCGCCGACAACGCCGCTCGCGGAAGGGCTCGCGCGCTTTGTGGCCTGGTATCGCGAGTACTACGGCGGCGGAAAGGCGAGCCGCGCATGTTAGAATTCGCGCCCCCTCGATAGGCAGCGCTTATGCTTCTGGTGACCGGAGGTGCCGGCTTTATCGGCTCCAACTTCATCCTCGACTGGTGCGCGGCGAGTGCCGAGCCGGTGGTCAATCTCGACAAGTTGACCTACGCCGGCAATCTCGGCAATCTGGCTCCGCTTGCGCGCGATCCGCGCCACGTTTTCGTGCGCGGCGACATCGGCGATGTCGCGCAGGTCGAGGCGCTCCTGGCGCAGTACCGGCCGCGGGCGGTCCTCAATTTCGCCGCCGAAAGCCACGTTGACCGCTCGATCCACGGCCCGACCGAGTTCATCGCCACCAACCTGGTGGGCACCTTCGGCTTGCTCCAGGCGGTCCGCGGCTATTGGAACGCAATGCCCGCGCCCGAGCGCGCGCGCTTCCGCTTGCTGCACGTCTCGACCGACGAGGTATACGGCTCGCTGGATCCGACCGCGCCGGCGTTTCGCGAAACGACGCCGTACGCTCCGAACAGCCCATACGCCGCGTCGAAGGCCGGCGCCGATCATCTGGTGCGCGCGTACAGCCAGACCTACGGCCTGCCGACGCTGACGACCAACTGCTCGAACAACTACGGGCCGCGGCAATTTCCCGAGAAGTTGATTCCGCTGATGCTGCACCGCGCGCTCGCAGGCGAGCCGCTGCCCGTCTACGGGGACGGACTCAATGTGCGCGACTGGCTCTACGTCGGCGACCATTGCGCGGCGCTGCGCGCAGTGCTCGAGCGCGGACGGCCTGGCGAAACCTACAACATCGGCGGCAATGCGGAGATGACCAATCTGGAGGTCGTGCGCGCGCTCTGCCAGCTCTTGGGCGAGCTCAGGCCCGGGCGCGACTACGCGGCGCAAATCACCTTCGTCAAGGATCGCGCCGGCCACGATCGTCGCTATGCGATCGATGCGGGCAAGATCCGCAGCGAGCTCGGGTGGACGCCGGCCGAAACCTTCGCCACCGGTCTCGCGCGCACCCTGGCCTGGTATATCGACAACGCGGCTTGGCTGGCCGCGGTGACGAGCCGGGAATACCAGCAGTGGATCACGCTTAACTACGCCGCCTGCTCCACCGCCGCATGAGCGCGCGCAAAGGCATCATTCTCGCCGGCGGCTCCGGAACGCGCCTGTACCCGGTGACGCAGGTCATTTCGAAGCAGCTCTTGCCGGTGTACGACAAGCCGATGGTCTACTATCCGCTGTCGACGCTCCTGCTCGCCGGCATCCGCGACATCCTGCTCATTTCGACGCCGCAGGATACGCCGCGATTCGCGCAGCTTCTGGGCGATGGCGCACGCTGGGGCATTCGCCTCTCCTACGCCGTACAGCCTTCGCCCGACGGGCTCGCCCAGGCGTTCATCATCGGCCGCGACTTTGTCGGGCGCGATCCCTCCGCGCTGGTGCTCGGCGACAACATCTTCTACGGCCACGAGCTGCAGCCGCTGCTGCAGCAGGCCAATCGGCGTACCGAGGGCGGCACCGTCTTCGCCTATCCCGTCGCCGATCCGGAACGCTACGGCGTGGTCGAGTTCGACCGCAACGGCCGGGTGCTAAGCCTGGAGGAGAAGCCAGAGCATGCGAAGTCGCGCTACGCGGTGACCGGCTTGTATTTCTACGACAACCAGGTGCTCGACATCGCCGCTGCGCTCAAGCCGTCGCCGCGCGGCGAACTCGAGATCACGGACGTCAACCGCGCTTACCTCGCGAAGGGCGAGCTGGCGGTCGAAGTGCTCGGACGCGGCATGGCCTGGCTCGATACCGGGACCCACGAATCGCTGCTCGAGGCCGCCCAGTACATCGAGACCATCGAGCGCCGCCAGGGCCTCAAGATCGCCTGCCCCGAGGAGATCGCCTATCGCCTGGGCTATATCGACGCCGCCGCGCTGGAGAAGCTCGGCGAGGCGATGGCCAAAAACGCATACGGCCGCTACCTGCTCGGTTTGTTGCGCGAGCCGCTCATCCGCTGAAAGCGCATCCGGCTCCCGCCCCGCTTATCCGCACCGCGTCTCGACCCTGCCGTGAACGTGACCCCCACCGCACTGCCCGACGTGCTGCTGATCGAGCCCAAGGTATTCGGTGACGAGCGCGGATTCTTCTTCGAAAGCTGGAACAAGCGGGTGCTTGCCGCCGCAGGGCTGGAGGCAGGCTTCGTGCAGGACAACCACTCCTGCTCGGTGCGCAATGTGTTGCGCGGGCTGCACTATCAAATCGAGCACGCGCAGGGCAAGCTGGTGCGGGTCTGCAGCGGTGCGGTGTTCGACGTGGCCGTCGACATGCGCAGGGCATCGCCCACCTTCGGCCGCTGGGTCGGCATGACGCTTTCCGCCCAAAGCAAGCAGATGCTCTGGATCCCGCCCGGATTCGCCCACGGCTTCCTTGTTCTCTCCGAGGTGGCGGAGTTCCTTTACAAGACCACCGACTACTGGTACCCCGAGCACGAGCGCACCCTGCTTTGGAACGACCCGGCGCTCGGAATCGCCTGGCCGCTTGCCGGCCGCGCCGACGTTGGCGAGGAAGGATGCGGCGGGGCAGCCGCTGGCGCTCGCGGACGTCTTTGCGTGACGACGTGACCCGGCCAACGATTCTGGTCACGGGCGCGAACGGGCAGCTCGGCTACGAAATCGCGCGGCTCCTCCCGGCGCACGGCGAGGTCACGGCGCTCGACCGCTTGCGGCTCGACCTCGCCGACGTCGACGCCATCCGGGCCACCGTCGAGGCGATCCGGCCGCAGCTCATCGTCAACGCCGCGGCCTACACTGCCGTCGACCAGGCCGAGCGCGAGCAGCAGGTTGCCGAGGCGATCAATGCGCGGGCAGCGGGTGTATTGGCCGAGGAAGCGAAGCGCCGGGACGCGGTATTGATCCACTTTTCGACCGACTATGTTTTCGACGGCGGCGCATCGAAACCCTATGACGAGCAGGCGCCGACCCGTCCGCTCAATGCTTATGGACGCAGCAAGCTGCACGGAGAACAGGCCATCTTCGCGACGGGCGCCGCCGCCATCACCCTGCGCACCAGTTGGGTGTACGCGCGGCGCGGGCACAACTTCCTGCTGACTATGCGCCGGCTGGGCGCGCAGCGCGATCAGTTGCGCATCGTCGCCGATCAGTTCGGCGTGCCGAATTGGAGCCGGCAGCTCGCCGAGGCGACCACCGCGATCGTCGCCGACGGCCTGCCTGCGCTGGCCGCGCGCGCCGGGCTGTATCACCTGAGCGGGCATGGCCAGACGAGCTGGTTCGAGTTCGCGCAGGCAATCTTCGGCGATGCGGCGCGGCCGAGCCTCGTGCCGATCACCAGCGCCGAGTATCCGACCGCTGCCGTGCGTCCGGCTTTCACCGTGCTCGCGACGGCCAAGTTCGAACAGGCCTTCGGCTTCGGCCTGCCGCACTGGCGCGACACGCTGCGGCGCTGTCTGGCCGCAGCGGACTAGATCAGGCACCTGAACCGACACCCGGGCGACGCGCCCGCTGCGGCGAAAAAAAAGCGGCCTCGGGGCCGCCTTCGGATCACCGTCGCGAACCCGGGGCCTCAGTGCAGCCCGGCGGTGTACTCGGCAAGCGCACGCATGTCGCTCTCGCTCAGGCGGCCGGCAATCTGGTTCATTATCTTGCCGTTGGTGTCCTTGCCCTCTTTGTCCATGCCGCGCTCGCCGGCCTTGAACGCCTGCAATTGCGCGAACGTGTAATCGGCGTACTGGCCGGAAAGGCGCGGGTAGCGCACCGGAACGCCGCTGCCGTTCGGGGCGTGACATGCGGCGCAGGCGGGCGTTCCGTTCGCCGCGCTGCCGCCGCGATAGAGTTTCTGCCCGGCTGCCGCGAGCGCCGGGTCCTTCGCCGCAAGACCCTTGGGCGTCTTGGCGGCGAAGTAGGCGCCGAGCGCTTGCATATCTTCCGGCGTCAGATTGGCGACGATCGCCGCCATGATGGCGTTGCTGCGAACCCCGCTCTTGAAGTGCATCAACTGCAGGGTGATATACTCGGGCAGCTGTCCGGCCAGCGAAGGATTGGCAGCGCTCGCGCTGTTGCCATCGGCGCCGTGACAGGCAGCGCAGACCGTATTGACGATCTGCTGCGCCTTGGCGAGATCGGGCTTGCCGCCGCTCTCTTGCGCCGAAACGCCGGACGCGATCGCTGCGCACGCCGCCAGCAGCACCCACGTTTGCTTCATTCCCAAACTCCCCTCGCGCTGCCGCTGTTTCGCTCGACCGTGCCGGACACGGCCATAGCCTTGTTGCCGGACGGGTTATGCGCGCCGCGTATTTTACCCAAAAGGCCCGATGCGGCGAAATGCAGGTCGCGATCCGCCTGCTGCCAGGGAAGGGCAAAGCCTTGAAGCATCCGTTCCAACACGCCGAGTTTGTGACAACGGCTGCGAACTGGCACCAGCTGCCCGGCGGTGATGCACCCGAAGTCGCGTTTGCGGGTCGCTCCAACGCCGGCAAATCATCGGCTATCAACGCGCTCACGCAGCGCTCCCGGCTCGCCTACGTCAGTCGCACGCCAGGGCGCACCCAGCACATCAATTTCTTCCGCGCGCCCTCCGGCGTCCTGCTGGCCGACTTGCCGGGCTACGGCTACGCCGCGGTGCCGCCGAAAATCCGCCGCCACTGGGAGGCCTTTGTCGCCCGTTACCTAAGCCAGCGGGCGCCGTTGGTGGGCCTCGTGCTGGTCATGGACGCACGGCACGCATTCACCCTGCTCGACCGGCAACTGCTCAACTGGTTCCTCCCCAGCGGGCGCCCGGTGCGCATCCTGCTCACCAAGGCCGACAAGCTCGGCACGAGCGCGCAACGCGACACGCTGCGCAATGCGCAGGGCGTTCTGACGCGCGACTTTGCCGCCGGCTGGATCGAGGTGCAGCTGTTTTCGGCGACGAAGCATGTCGGCCTCGCCGAAGCGGAGGCCGCGCTTAGCCTCTGGCTCGCGCCCCCGCAAAGCGGTGGCGTGGAAAAAGAAAGGCCCCGGCATCAAGGGGAGTGACACGGGGCCAAAAACGCCCTGCGATTGGTGAACACTCACAACCGTAGGACACCCGCTCAGGGAGGAAAGCGGGAGACGTTACAACCGTCCATTGCGATGGACCGCCGACCGGCATGAGAGTTCCTTCGCCGCGAACGCGCACGCAATAGTCGAGATACGCGTCGGGTTAACGGCAAAGCCGTTTTGCGCCGGGCGAGCTTGCCCCTGATGGAGCGCGCGCGCTAGGATGCGGCGAGCCGGCGCCGCGCGGCGCTCCCGTGCCCGCGCGCCGGCGTCGATAGACGACCTGCGGCGATGCACTTTGCGGGAAAGTTCCCCGAACGACGACCGCGCCGCATGCGGCGCGATGACTTCTCGCGCCGGTTGATGCGCGAAAGTCGGCTCGGCCCCGACCACCTCATCTACCCGGTGTTCGTGCAGGAGGGCCACGGGCGCGAAGACGCGGTGCCGTCCCTGCCGGGCGTGGCGCGCAAAAGCATCGATCGGCTCCTCGGCGATGCCGAACGCTGCCTCGAGCTCGGCGTGCCGGCGATCGCTTTGTTTCCGGTCATCGGCGCGGAATTGAAATCGCTCGACGCCGCCGAGGCGTGGAATGCGCAAGGGCTGGTGCCGCGCGCCGTGCGCGCGCTCAAGGACCGGTTCCCCACGCTCGGCGTCATCACCGACGTCGCGCTCGATCCGTACACAAGCCATGGCCAGGATGGGCTGGTCGATGCCAGCGGGTATGTGGTCAACGACCCGACCGTGGCGGCGCTGACCAGGCAGGCGATGTGCCACGCCGCGGCCGGCGCGGACGTCGTGGCGCCGTCGGACATGATGGACGGCCGCATAGGCGCCTTGCGCGCCGCGCTCGACCGGGGGGGCTTCGATCGCGCCCGGATCCTCGCCTATTCCGCCAAATACGCCTCAAGCTTCTACGGGCCGTTCCGCGATGCGGTGGGCTCGGCGGCCAATCTCCAGGGCGGCGACAAATACACCTATCAAATGGATCCCGGTAACTCGGACGAGGCGCTGTGGGAGGTTTACCTGGATCTGCAGGAAGGCGCCGACATGGTGATGGTCAAGCCGGGGCTGCCCTATCTCGACATCGTGCGCCGCGTCAAGGATGCCTTCGGGGTGCCGACTGCGGTCTATCAGGTGAGCGGTGAGTTTGCGATGCTCAAGGCCGCCGCGCAGCACGGCTGGCTCGACGAGCGCGCCTGCGTGCTCGAGACCCTTACCGCCTTTCGCCGCGCCGGCGCCGACGCGATCCTGACCTACTTTGCCCTGGATGCCGCGACCTGGCTGCGCTCGGACAAGTCTGGCTAGCCGTCCTTCTGCGCGCCAAGCAGCACCCGCAGCTGGTCTACGGTCAGGCGTTCCTCGGGCGGTGCCGCCCGGTCGCGCCGCGGCCGGTTACGGCGCTGCTGCGGGGTAAGGATCACCAGCCGCACGCGTCGCCTGCGGCGACTCCAGCCGCAGCTGCGGCTCCCGCCCCGGCGTGGTCACCGCAGCGTAAGCGACTCCCGGCGTTGATCAACGACAATTCGACCGACTTGGCGTCCTCGGCCTCGAGTTCGAGCCGTACCTCGCTGTGGGCCGTGGCCCAGCCGGCCGCGACCGCGCCGGTGAGCAGCGGCTTCCATTGCGCCAGGCGCTCCATCCAGCCCAACGCGTCCAGGCGCTGGGCACGCAAGGATGCCTCCTGGGCGGTGCCTTGGAACAGGGTGTTGTAATCGCGCAACGCCTGCTCGACCTCCTCGTTGCCCGGCAAGGCTTCGTGGTCGGGAAGGCCAAGCTGGCGACAGGCCTTGCGCTTGGCGGCCTGCCAGTCGTTCAGGCCGTGCTCGGCAATCAGCCGCGCCGTGGCCTGGGCGATTCGCGCCCGATTGCGAAGCGCGCGCAAGGAGTCGGGGCGAGGCACTTGGGGAGCGCTAGAAGAGTTGGTTGCGGATTTCGCCCGGGGTTCGCTGGCTCCCCGGTGCGAGCGCATCGTCCCGGTCTTTGGGGGGAACTCGGCGTAGAAGTATTCGCTGATGCCGCCTTGATCGTTGGGCTCGCGCAGCCCCGTTTCGGGGTTGATCTTGGCCACCAGAATGCCATCGGGCGGCTGCAGCGGAAGCTCCGGCACGCCCTTGAGCACCTTGGCCATGAAATACATCCACGTGGGCAGCGCGGCCACCGCGCCGGTCTCGTTGGTGCCGAGCGTCTTCGGCTGATCGAAACCGATCCACGCGATCGCCACCCTCGACGCGTTGAAGCCGCAGAACCAGGCATCGACGTTGTCATTGGTGGTGCCGGTCTTGCCGGCGAGATCCTGCCGTCCCAGCTGCATCGCCCGGGCGCCCGTTCCCGCGCGCACCACGTCGCGCAGCATCGTCGTCATGATGAAGGCGTTGCGCGCATCGATCGCCAGCTCGGCCCCCTGCATCGCCACGCCGGGCTGCGCGCTGGAAAGAATATTGCCGCGGCTGTCGACGACGCGATCGATAAGGTAAGGTGTGACCCGGTAGCCGCCGTTGGCGAAAATGGCGTACGCCCCGAGCATCTGCAAGGGGGTTGCGTTCCCCGCGCCCAAGGCCATCGGCAGGTACGGCGGATGCAGCTTGGGGTCGAAACCGAAGCGCGCGATGTAATCCTGCGCATACTTGGGGCCGATGGCCTGCATCACGCGCACGGTGACCAGGTTCTTCGACTTCATCAGGGCGGTGCGCAAGCGCATCGGTCCCTCGAACTTGCCGTCGTAGTTCTTCGGCTCCCAGGGCTCGCTGCCGGTCTGCGCCGCATCGAAGTACAGCGGCGCGTCGTTGACCACCGTGGCCGGGCTGAAACCCTTCTCCAGCGCCGCCGAGTAGATGAACGGCTTGAATGCCGACCCCGGCTGGCGCAGGGCCTGGGTGACATGGTTGAACTGGCTGCGGTCGAAATCGAAGCCGCCCACCAGGGCCAGGATCGCGCCATCGGAGGGTCGGGCCGAGACGAGCGCGGATTCGACCTGCGGCATCTGGCTGATCTGCCAGCGCCCCTTGTCGTCATGGCTTACCCGAATGACCGCGCCGCGGCGGATGCGGCTTCCCGCCGCCGCCTTGTCCGACAGCGACCGCGCCGCGAACTTGAGCCCGTCGCCACTGATGGCGACCGTGTCGCCGTCGCTTAGCACCGCTTTGACCTCGGCGGGCGCGGCCTCGAGGACGATTGCCGGATCGAGGTTGTCGCTCTCGGCCAGGTCCTGGAAGGCCGCGTCCAAGGCCTGCTCCAATTCCGCCGCGTCTCCGGGCAGGCTCACATAGCCTTCCGGACCGCGGTAGCCGTGGCGCCGATCGTAGTCCATTACCCCTCGCCGCACTGCAGCATAGGCGGCTTCCTGATCGGCCTTGCGGATGGTCGTGTAAACGGTCAGGCCGCGGGTATAGCTGTCTTCGCCGTAGGTTTCGAACAGGGTCTGGCGCACCATTTCGGCGACGTAATCGGCGTGGGTGGTCGTGTCGCGGATGGTTTGCCGGACCACCAGCGGTGTCGCCTGCGCCGCCTCGAATTGGGCGTCGGTGATGAAGTGCAACTCGTGCATGCGCCGCAGCACATAGAACTGGCGCGTACGCGCGCGCTTCGGATTAGCCACCGGGTTGTAGGCCGAGGGCGCCTTCGGCAGTCCCGCCAGCATGGCCGCCTCAGGGATGTCGATCTGGGCCAGCGGCTTGCCGAAATAGATCTGGGAAGCCGCGGCAAAGCCATAGGCCCGCTGGCCGAGGAAAATCTGGTTGACGTAGAGTTCGAGGATCTGGTCCTTGGACAGGTTGGCCTCGATCTTGTAGGCGAGCAGGACCTCGCGCAGCTTGCGCGTCAGGGTTCTTTCCCGGGTAAGGAAGAAGTTGCGCGCGACCTGCATGGTGATCGTGCCGGCACCCTGCTGGCTGCCCCCGGCGACGTTGGAGAGCGCCGCGCGCAGCACCGAAAGGTAATCGACACCCCCATGCTGGTAGAAACGCTCGTCCTCCGCGGCAAGGATCGCTTCGCGCATCACGGCGGGGACATCCTTGATCTTTACCAAGGCCCGCCGCTCCTCGCCGAACTCCCCCAAAAGCTCTCCTTCCGCGGAGACGATTCGTAGGGGGATCTTGGGTTGATAGTCGGTCAGGGCCTCAAGCGAGGGTAAAGTGGGATAAAGCAGGGCAAAGACAAAGGCAACCAGCAGCGTCCCGACCAGCGCCAAGCCAAAAAGCACGGACGCCAGGTAGATAAGCCACCGCTTTAGCATGGGTGAATGAAAGTTACCGGAGGAGCGGACAGGAGCCGCGATTATATGCAGGGTTAGAAGCAAGATAAACTTGAAAAAAAGAAATTGCCATGGTTTATACTTGCTGCTAGGATTTAATGTAGTTTATATGTAACGCGGCTAAGCATCCCATGCTGAAGGAAAAACTCGCCCCCGCTTTTGCATTCTTGCAGACGACTTCGCCGCCCTTGATCGGCGTCGATATCAGCTCGTCCGCGCTCAAGCTGGTCGAATTGTCGGAAGCCGGCAAGGGCGCCTATCGTCTCGAGCGCTATGCGGTCGAACCGCTCCCCAAGGACGTGGTCACGGACGGCAACATCGCCAACCTCGACCAGGTCAGCGAGGCCCTGCGCCGCGCCCACAAGCGACTGGGTTCGCGCAATAGAAACGTCGCCATGGCCCTGCCCACGGCGATGGTCATCACCAAGAAGATCATCGTCCCGGCCGGCCAGACCGAGGAAGAACTGGAGCTGCAGGTGGAGGCCGAGGCCAACCAGTACATTCCCTTCGCCCTGGACGAGGTTAATCTCGACTTCCAGATTCTCGGCCCGGCGCCGAACAATCCGGACGAAGTCGAGGTCCTGATCGCCGCCTCGCGCAAGGAAAAGGTCGAGGACCGGGTGGCGATCGCGGAGGCTGCCGGGTTGAAGCCGCGGGTCATGGATGTCGAATCCTACGCGACCGAGGAAGCGTTCCAGATGATCGCGCCGTCGCTGCCGGCCAACGGCCGCGACCAGAACATCGCCCTGGTCGACATCGGTGCGCATGTGATGCATTTCTACGTCGTGCGCAACAACCAGATTCTGTTCTCCCGCGACCAGGCCTTCGGCGGCAACCAGCTCACGCACGAGATCCAGCGCGCCTTCAACCTGTCGCCCGAGGAAGCCGAGTCGGCGAAGAAGAATGCGGGCCTGCCGGAGAATTATGACGCCGATGTGCTGCAGCCGTTCATGGAAACGCTGGCCCTTGAGGTGACCCGGGCGCTGCAATTCTTCTTCACCTCGACCTCGTACAACCAGGTCGACCAGATCGTGCTCGCCGGCGGTTGCGCGTTGGTTCCCGCCCTGGACGAGCTCGTCGGGAAGCGTGCCGGCGTCAACACCATCATCGGCAACCCGTTCGCGAACATGTCGGTGTCGGATCGTATCCGGCCGCGGCAGCTTGCCGCCGATGCCCCGTTGCTCCTCATCAGCTGCGGTCTGGCGATGCGGGGCTTTGACTGACATGGTCCGCATCAATCTGCTCCCCCACCGGGAGCAAAAGCGCCAGGCCCGGCAGCGGCAATTCATCTCGCTCTCCGTCGGGCTGGTGATCCTGGCGATTGCCGTGGTGGGGCTCGTCCATATCATCATCGCCGCGCGAATCGAGGATCAGAACAGCCGCAATGCGCTGCTCAAGTCCGAAATCGCCAAGCTCGACGACCAGATCAAGGAAATCGATCGCCTCCGCGACCAGACGCAGGCGCTGCTGGCGCGCAAGCAGGTGGTCGAAACGCTGCAGGCGAACCGGACCGAGGCGGTGCATCTTCTCGATCAGCTCGTCCGCCAGCTGCCCGACGGGGTTTACCTCAAGTCGGTCAAGCAAAACGGCACGAGGGTCACGCTCGATGGGTATGCCCAATCCAACGCCCGGGTTTCGACGTTGATGCGCAACATCGAGGGTTCGCCCTGGCTCACGGCGCCGGATCTCATCGAAATCCGCTCGGTGGCGCTGGACAAGCAGAAGGTCAATGAATTCACGCTCGCCATGCAGATCAAGCGTGCGCAGCCGGCCGCCGACACCTTGGGCGGCGGCAAGCCGGCAACGCCGCCGCCGAAGAAGGCTCCGGCCGGCAAGACCGCGTCCACGTCCGTTAACGGACCACCCGCATGACGCTCGACGACATCCGCCGCCTTAACATTCGCGACGCCGGTAATTGGCCGCTGCCGGTCAAAATCGTGGCGCTTACGCTCGGTTTCGTGCTGATCCTCGTCGCCGGCGGTTTGCTCGACTGGCGCGATCAGTTCGACGCGCTCGACCAGGCGCAGGCCGAGGAGGGCAAGCTGCGGGAGGCGTACGCCTCGAAGAAAGCCAAGGCGGTCAATCTGGAACTCTACGTGCAGCAGCTGAGGGAGATCGAACAGTCCTTCGGTGCCCTGCTCAAGCAGCTGCCCAACAAGTCCGAGATGGATGCCCTGCTGACGGACATCAACCAGGCCGGACTCGGCCGCGGCCTGCAGTTTGAGCTGTTCAAGCCGGCAACGACGGAAAAGATGGCCGACTTCTACGCCGAGCTTCCGATCAACATCAAGATCACCGGCAACTACCACGACATGGGCGCGTTCGCGAGCGACGTCGCGCAGTTGCCGCGGATCGTGACGCTCAACGACATCAGCATCCAGGCCGACAAGGGTACGCTCACCATGGATGCGGTGGCCAAGACCTTCCGCTATCTCGACGAAGACGAGGTGGCCAAGCAGCGCAAGGCGGCGATGGATGCGAAGGCCAAGAAGAAATGAAGCCCGCGGCTTGCCTGCTACCTTGGCATTGGTCTGCTCCTCGCCGGCTGCGGAGGCGAGAGCCATCAGGACTTGCGCGCCTGGATGCAGGAGCAGGGCAAGGGAGTCAAGGGCAAGCTCGACCCCCTGCCCCAGGTCAAGCCCTATGAGCCGTTTACCTATAACGCCTTCGATCTGCCGGACCCGTTCAAGCCGCGAAAGATCGAGCCCCTCAAGGGGGGTAGCAACCTGGCGCCCGATCTCACCCGGCGCAAGGAGCCGCTGGAGGCGTATCCGCTCGAATCGCTGCAGATGGTGGGAACGCTGCAGCGGGGCAAGGCGACGTTTGCGCTGGTGCGAACCACGGAAAAGGACATCTACCAGGTCAAGGTCGGCAATTACCTGGGCCAAAATTTTGGCGTGATTGTGGGCATTACCGACAGCGAGATTCGGCTCAAGGAACTGGTCCAGGACGGCACGGGGGACTGGACCGAGCGATCGAGCACCCTTCAACTTGCGGAAGCGACGGATCAAAGACAGGAGCGAAGACGATGAGCCCCTTGCCATCCACCGGATCCCTACGCCGCCGCTGCCGCGTCTGGGCAATCATGCTTGCCGCCGCAACCTTGGCTGCCTTCGGTACCGCGCCGGTTCTCGCCCAGACGCTCAACAGTATCGATAACTTGAGCGTGTCCAAGGCGAGCTCGGGTCGCACCGTGGTCAAGTTCACCCTCAAGGCTCCCCTGGCGAACCCGCCCGCGGGTTTCACCATCGCCAATCCGCCGCGCATTGCGCTCGATTTTCTCGATACCGGCAACGGCCTCGGCCGGTCAGCTCAGGACATCGGCGATCCGACGTTGCGCAGCGTCAACGTGGTCCAGGCGGGGTCCCGGACCCGGGTCGTGTTCAACCTCAACAAGCCACAGACATTCGAGACCCACGTCGAGGGCAACACGGTGGTGGTGACCTTGGCCGATCAGGGCGGGGTCGCCGGGAGCCCGGAGACGACGGTGGTGTCGCGTTTCGCCGAAGCGCGACCGGGCGAGGCCTCGCACACCTTGCGTGACGTCGATTTCCGCCGCGGCAAGAACGGCGAGGGCCGGATCATCGTCGACCTGTCGGACAGCACGACCGGCATCGATATTCGCCAGCAGGGGCGCACGCTGGTCGTCGATTTCCTCAAGACCACGCTGCCGCGCAACCTGGAGCGCCGGCTTGACGTCGGCGATTTTGCCACGCCGGTGGCGACGATCGATACCTTCACGCAGGGCGGCAACACCCGGATGGTGATCGAGCCGCGCGGCCTGTGGGAACACTCGGCCTACCAGACGGACAACCGCTTCATCCTCGAAATCAAGCCGATCCAGGAGGATCCGAACAAACTTACCCAGGGCTCGCGCCAGGGCTACAAGGGCGAGAAGCTGTCGCTTAACTTCCAGAACGTCGAGGTGCGGGCGGTGCTGCAGGTGATCGCCGACTTCACCGGACTCAACATCATTACCAGCGACACGGTGACCGGCAGCCTGACGCTTCGGCTCAAGGACATTCCCTGGGACCAGGCGCTCGACATCATCATGCAGACCAAGGGCCTCGACATGCGCAAGAACGGCAATGTCGTTCTGATCGCGCCGCGCGAAGAGCTCGCGCTGAAGGAAAAGCAGGCGCTCGAAAGCAGGCAGCAGATTAGCGACCTCGAGCCGCTGCAGACGGAGAGCTTCCAGCTCAACTACCAGAAGGCCCGCGACGTCAAGAACCTGCTCGATGGCGTATCGACGAGCTGTGAGCGCGAACATTACCGGCCCCCAGGGTAACACCGCCGCCGTCTCATCGGGCGGCAACAGGGGGCAGCGCTTTCTCTCCGCGCGCGGCACCTCCGTGTTCGACGAGCGCACCAACACGCTGTTCGTGCAGGACACCGCGTCCCGCCTCGAGGAAGTACGGCGCCTGATCCGCCAGATCGACGTCCCGGTGCGGCAGGTGCTCATCGAAAGCCGCATCGTCATCGCCAGCGACACCTTCAGTCGCCAGCTTGGCATACGTCTCGGGGTCCAGACCGGCTTCACTCTGGGTAGCCGTTACGCCGGCGGCATCGGCGGCAGCTTGTCGACGCAGCCGGTCGTGACCTGCACCTCGACGGGCACCGGCTCGGCCCAGACCTGCACCCGGACCACGAACACCCAGACCCCGTTCGAGCTGGCCTCGGGCATCGCCAGCGCGGGCTACTCCAATCCGGAGCAGCTCAACGTCAATCTGCCGGTCCCAAGCCCTGCCGGCCAGCTGGCCCTGACGCTCATCAATCTCGGCAGCGGCAACCTGGTGAACCTGGAGTTGTCGGCACTCGAAGCCGACACGCTGGGCAAGGTCGTGTCCCGGCCGCGGGTCGTGACCGCCGACAACGGCAAGGCGCACATCGAGCAGGGCACGGAGATTCCTTACATCGTCAACGGCACGCTCACGACCGCGCCGACGGTGGAGTTCAAGAATGCCGTGCTTTCGCTTGACGTCACGCCGCAGATCACGCCTGACAACCACATCATCATGAAGGTCGAGGTGCGTGATGACACGGTGGGCCAGACCGTGATCATCCAGGGCAGCGAATACCCGGCGATCGATACCAAGAGCGTGGTCACCCAGATCATGGTGAACAACGGCGACACCGCGGTCATCGGCGGCATCTACCAGGAGACGGTCAACAACAACGTGACCAAGGTGCCGTTCCTTGGCGACCTCCCCATCCTGGGCTACCTGTTCAAGCAGACCTCAAAGGATATCGAGAAGACCGAGCTCCTGATCTTCCTGACCCCGCGCGTGGTCAAGGAATCGGTCACTGCGGAACGCTAGGCGGCGCTAACTCGCGTCGGCCGCGACGCTAAACTACAATGCCCCGATGCAGCTGCATCGGGGCAATCTTTTTCTGGTCGGCATGCCGGGCTGTGGCAAGTCAACGCTCGGCCGCCTGCTTGCCAAGCGACTCAACAAGCCGTTCTACGATGCCGACGTGGAGCTCGAGCGCCGGCTCGGGGTGACGATCCCGGTCATCTTCGAGCTGGAGGGCGAGCCCGGCTTCCGCGATCGCGAAGAAGCCGTGTTGTCCGACCTCGTCCTGCAGAGCAACGTCATCGTCTCCACCGGCGGCGGCGTCATCCTGCGGCCGTCGAACCGGGAGCGGCTCAAGCAGGGCGGTACGGTGCTCTACCTGCATGCCACGCCGGCCACGCTGTGGGAACGCACGCGGCACAGCAAGCACCGGCCGCTTTTGCAGGCTCCCGACCCGTTTGCGCGTGTGCAGGAGCTCTACGCGACGCGCGACGCGCTCTATCGCGATGTCGCCGACGCGGTGGTCGAGTCGGACCGGGAGCAGGTTAGCCGCCTCGCCCATCGGCTGGAGCAACAGCTGCGGGCCGCGGCCGGAGCGTGACCGCCGATGCCGGCGCTCACCGTCGCGCTTGGCGCGCGCAGTTATCCGATTCACATCGGTGCCGGGCTGCTGGCTCGCAGCGGCGAGTTGCTCGCGGCGCTGCCGGCCGCGCACGTCGTGGTGGTCACCAACCCGACCGTCGCCCAGCATCACCTCGAAGCGCTGCAACGCGCGCTGACCGCCGCCACCCTGCGCCACGACGTCATCGTCGTTCCCGACGGGGAACAGTACAAGGACTGGTCAACGCTGCATCAGATCCATACGCGCCTGCTCGAGCTCGGCGCGGAACGCTCGACGACGTTGCTCGCGCTCGGCGGCGGCGTGATCGGCGACCTCACCGGCTTTGCCGCAGCGACCTATCAGCGCGGCGTTGCCCTGGTGCAGCTCCCCACGACGCTGCTTGCGCAGGTCGACTCCGCGGTCGGTGGCAAGACCGCCGTCAACCATCCGCTGGGCAAGAACATGATCGGCGCGTTCCATCAGCCGCTGCTGGTGATCAGCGACACCGATACGCTGCGCACGCTGCCGCAGCGCGAGTACGTCGCCGGGATCGCCGAAATCATCAAGTGCGGCGCCGTCCGCGATCGGGCACTCTTCGAGTGGCTTGAAGCGAGCATGGAGCTTCTGCTGGCCCGCGACCCGATCGCGATTGCGCACGCGGTGAGGGAATGTTGCCGCATCAAGGCGGACGTTGTCGCGGCGGACGAGCGCGAAACGGGCGAGCGTGTGTTGCTCAATTTCGGCCATACGTTCGGACATGCGATCGAAGCGGGAACCGGATACGCCAGCTGGCTGCACGGCGAGGCGGTCGCTGCCGGAATGGTGCTCGCTGCCCGGCTCTCGGTGCGCATGTCGGGTCTTCCTGCGAAGGATGCCGACCGCTTGCGTTTGCTGCTCGAGCGCGCCGGACTTCCGACGCAAGCGCCGCCGCTCGGGGCGCAACGCTACATGCAGCTGATGGCTCGAGACAAGAAAGTCGAAGGCGGCGCAATGCGTTTCGTTCTTCTTTCCGGGCTGGGACGGGCGATCGCTCGACGCGACGTTCCGCTGGCGGAAGTTCGCGCGATCGTCGCCTAGACAAAAAAACGGCGCCTGAAGGCGCCGTCGTAGTCGTCCGCGCCGGCCTCGCGCCGGCGCTCGTCGTCAATTGCACGTCACCGATGCGGCTGCGGTCAGCTGCGGCTTGCTCGTATCGCCAATGAGGATCGTATGCTTGCCCGATCCGTCGGCAAAGTTGCTGATGCCGAATGATCCGGGCGAGGTCGTGACCGGATTCGGTACGATGACTGCGCCGGAGGATGCGACGCTGAACGGCGCTGTGCCTCCACTGATCGTGAAATTGAACGTCTTTCCGGTGCAGGTATTCACGCCCGGCCCGACACTATAGGAAGGCGGCGAGACCGCGATCGGCGTCGGCGGCGGTGTCGGGGGTGTCGCGGTGCCGACCAGATTGAGCAGGGTCGCCGTTGTCTGCAGTCCGGTCGCATCGCGAATCGTGAACACCAGCGGGTTGACGCAGGTGCCGTTGGTGACGGCCCTGAAGGCACCACCGCTCATCAGCACCGGCACATCGAAAATGCCCACCGCATTGGGGAAGGTCGACGCCACGGTGTAGGGCGGCGTGCCACCGTAAATGTAGTAAGTGACGGTGAAGCCGCTCGAACAGGTCGCGGTGTCGGGCCCGGTAATCGTCGCGGTGGCCGGGACCACCGACAGGACGGTCGACCCGTTGATCGTCTGCACGATGATGAACTGGGCGGTCTGCTGTTCGCCGCTCGTAACGTCGGTGGCGCGCAGCTGCGCCGGCTGGGTGGGTGCAGCGACATTCGCCTGAAGAATCACTTGGGCGTGACCAAACTGGTCCGACACGACGGTAAGCGACGCGACCAGCGGATTCGCCGGGTCACTGCTCTGGATGGCGAAGGCACCGCTGATGACATCGAAGCGTACCTGACGACCTGGGATCCCGGCGCCGCCGGGTCCGGTGACCGTCACCGCCGCCGTTCCGGTCTGGCCGGAACAAATCGTATTCGCGCCGCACGCAGCCGATGCCGGCGTGATGGTCAGGGTGTTGAAAATGGGCGCCGGCTGGACGGTCGCCGTGGCCTGGGCCTGGGTTCCCACCGAGTCGGTCACGGTAATGAGCACCGATTCGGTCATCGCCACGTTTCCGGGCAGCAAGACGACGGTGCCGGTGCTCGTGGACGACCCCAAGGGCAATAGCGCGGGATTGCTGGAGGTGACGAAATACGGTGCGACGCCACCGATGATGGTCAGCAATGCCGGCGTGTTGGCATAGACCGTGATGGTCGAGGGGATGATAAGCAGCGGGCCGGGCGCGACCGGCTTCGGGGCGTAGGGATTATTCGGCGCACCGCTTCCGCCACCGCAACCGCCGAGTAACGCGAGCGCAGCGAGCGCCAGCGTGGCGAGGGCGGGCCGCAGCCAGCGAGCATTCAAACGGTTTGGCGCCATGAGCGAATCCCTAATGATGTTGTCCTAAACATTGGCCGCCGGCCGGCGGTTTTGAACGTTGCTACAAGTATATAGGGCACTTTGTTGAGATTAAAGCGCAAGTCTTAGGCGGGCGCAAGTGCTTTCGGCGGCCGAAACGCGCCGTTGGCGCAAGCGACGGCCTTGGTTGCCGCGATGCAACAATGCCGCTAGTATGAAAAGGGGCAGCGGCCCTGCGGCGCACATCGTGTCGGCGTCGCGTGGCCGGCCGCGGCGACGCGCCGGCAACGCCCCAGCGTGAGGACGACGTGAGCGAGCATTCGAACCAAGCCGCAGCATCTGCCGCCGCCCAGGCAGGGCCTGTACGACCCGCGCCACGAGCACGACGCCTGCGGTCTGGGTTTCATCGCCCACATCAAGGGTCGAGAAAAGCCACGCCATCATCACCCAGGCGTTGCAGGTGCTCAAAAATCTCACCCACCGCGGCGCGACCGGCGCCGACCCACTGCAGGGAGACGGCGCCGGAATACTTATCCAGATGCCCGACGCATTCCTGCGCCGCGTGTGCGGCCGCCAGGGCCTGACGCTGCCGGCCAACGGGCAATACGGCGTGGGCATGGTGTTCCTGCCCAAGGAACCGGCTTCGCGCGTTGCCTGCGAGCAGGAAATCGAGCGCGCGATCGCCAGCGAAGGGCAGATCCTGCTCGGCTGGCGCGACGTGCCAACCGACAATTCGGGCCTGTCCGAGCGGACCAAGGAAGTCGAGCCGGTGATCCGGCAGGTGTTCATCGCCCGCGGCGCGAGCGAGATGGACCAAGACGCCCTGGAGCGCAAGCTCTACATCATCCGTAAGAAATCCGGGCACGCGATCCAGGCGCTCAAGCTGCGCCACGGCAAGGAATTCTACGTGCCCTCGATGTCGACGCGCACCATCGTCTACAAGGGCATGCTGTTGGCGCACCAGGTGGGCGAGTACTACCGCGACCTCACCGAACCGAGCATGGTCTCGGCGCTGGCCATGGTGCACCAGCGCTTCTCGACCAATACCTTTCCCACCTGGGACCTCGCGCACCCGTTCCGGCTGGTGTGCCACAACGGCGAGATCAATACCCTGCGCGGCAATGTCAACTGGATCCGCGCCCGGCAGCAGGCGATCGCAAGTTCGGTGCTCGGTGCCGATCTCGACAAGGTGTGGCCGCTGATCTACGACGGTCAATCCGATTCCGCCTCCTTCGACAACGCGCTCGAGCTTCTGCTCATGGGTGGGTACCCGCTCGCCCACGCCATGATGCTGATGATCCCCGAGGCATGGGCCGGCAATCCGCTGATGGACGAGGATCGACGCGCGTTCTACGAGTACCACGCCGCGCTCATGGAGCCCTGGGACGGGCCGGCGGCGATGGCGTTCACCGACGGGCGGCAGATCGGTGCCACTCTCGACCGCAACGGCCTGCGCCCCGCGCGCTACATCGTCACCGATGACGATTACGTGATCATGGCCTCGGAAGTGGGCGTGCTCGACATCCCCGAGCGCAAGGTGATCCGGAAATGGCGGCTGCAGCCGGGCAAGATGCTGCTCGTCGACACCGAGCAGGGCCGGATCATCGACGATGATGAGCTCAAGCACACGCTGGCGACGGCGAAGCCGTATCGCGCTTGGATCGATCGCTCCCGCGTCGCGCTCGACTCGCTGCCCGATCCGGCGCCGCCGCCGCAATCGACCGTGCCGCTGCTCGACCGGCAGCAGGCGTTCGGCTACAGCCAGGAAGACCTAAGGATCATCCTCGCGCCGATGGCGCAGAACGGCGAGGAGGCCGTCGGCTCGATGGGCAACGACGCCGCGCTGCCCGTGCTGTCGAGCCGGCCGAAGGTCCTGTACAACTATTTCAAGCAGCTCTTCGCGCAGGTGACGAACCCGCCGATCGACCCGATCCGCGAGGAGCTCGTCATGTCGCTGGTCACCTTCATCGGCCCGCGGCCGAACCTGCTCGCCGTCGACACCGGGGCCGACGGCTCCGATCCGCCGATGCGCCTGGAAGCCGAGAAGCCGATCCTCACCGCCGAGGAGATGGAGAAGATCCGCCATATCGCGCTGTTCACCGACGGGGCGTTTCGCTCGCTCGAGCTCGATATCTGCTATCCGGCGGCCTGGGGCGCGGCCGGCATGGAAGCGGCACTGGCGAGCCTTTGCGCGCACGCCGAGGACGCGACCCGGCAGGGCTACAACATCCTCATCGTCTCCGACCGCAAGGTGTCCTCGGAGCTCATGCCGATCCCGGCGCTGCTCGCCACCGCAGCGGTGCACCAGCACCTGGTGCGCAAGGGACTGCGCACCAGCACCGGGCTGGTGGTGGAAACCGGCTCGGCGCGGGAGGTGCACCAGTTTGCCTTGCTGGCCGGCTATGGCGCCGAGGCGATTCACCCCTACCTGGCGCTGGCATCGCTCGCGCAACTGCACGAGTACGTGACCGACGTAGCCCCCGAGGAAGCGGCGAAGCACTACGTCAAGGCGATTTGCAAGGGCCTGTACAAGGTCATGTCCAAGATGGGCATCTCGACCTACCAGTCCTATTGCGGCGCGCAGATCTTCGAGGCGGTGGGGCTGAGCTCGGCATTCATCGACAAATACTTCACCGGGACGGCGAGCAACATCGAGGGCATCGGCCTGTTCGAGGTGGCGGAGGAGGCGTTCCGTCTGCACCAGCTCGCCTTCGGCGACAGCCCGCTGTTGCGCGACGCCCTCGACGCCGGAGGCGAATATCTCTATCGCATCCGCGGCGAAGAGCACATGTGGACGCCCGACTCGATTGCCAAGCTGCAGCACGCGGCGCGGTCGAACAGCTACGCCACCTACCGCGACTACGCGCGGCTGATCAACGACCAGAGCAAGCGCATGCTGACCTTGCGCGGCCTGTTCGAATTCAAGTTCGCGCCCGAGGCGATTCCGCTCTCGGAGGTCGAGCCCGCGGCGGAGATCGTCAAGCGCTTCGCCACCGGGGCGATGAGTCTTGGCTCGATCTCGACCGAGGCGCACGCGACGCTCGCGGTCGCGATGAACCGCATCGGCGGCAAGTCGAACACCGGCGAAGGCGGCGAGGACGCGCGCCGGTACCCGCCGGTGCGCAAAGGAGAGACGCTCGGCTCGCGCATCGACGCGGTCGTGGTCGATGTCCCGCTCAAGGAGGGCGATTCGCTGCGCTCCAAGATCAAGCAGGTCGCCTCGGCGCGCTTCGGTGTCACCGCCGAATATCTGGTCAACGCCGACCAGCTGCAGATCAAGATGGCGCAGGGGGCGAAGCCGGGCGAGGGCGGGCAGCTGCCCGGACACAAGGTGTCGCCCTACATTGCGCAGCTGCGCTTTTCGGTGCCGGGCGTCGGCCTGATCTCGCCGCCGCCGCATCACGACATCTACTCGATCGAAGACTTAGCGCAGCTCATCCACGACCTGAAGAACGCCAATCCCCAGGCCTCGATCAGCGTCAAGCTCGTCTCCGAAGTCGGCGTCGGCACCGTGGCCGCGGGCGTCGCCAAGGCCAAGTCGGATCACGTGACCATCGCCGGGCACGACGGCGGCACCGGCGCGTCGCCGGAATCGTCGATCAAGCACGCGGGCACGCCGTGGGAACTCGGACTCTCGGAGACCCAGCAGACGCTGGTGTTGAACCGTTTGCGCGGGCGCATCGCGGTGCAGGTCGACGGCCAGATGAAGACCGGACGCGACGTCGCAATCGGGGCGCTGCTCGGCGCCGACGAATTCGGCTTTGCCACCGCGCCGCTGGTCGTCGCCGGCTGCATCATGATGCGCAAGTGCCACCTCAACACCTGCCCGGTAGGCATCGCGACGCAGGACCCGCAGCTGCGACAGAAATTCGCCGCCCTGCCGGAGCACGTCGTAAACTATTTCTTCTTCGTCGCCGAAGAAGTGCGCGAGATCATGGCCAAGCTCGGTATCCGCCACTTCAACGCCTTGATCGGTCGCTGCGACCTGCTCGACACGCGCGCCGGCATCGAGCACTGGAAAGCGCGCGGGCTCGATTTTTCGCGCGTGTTCTATCAGCCCGAAATGCCGGCAACGGTCGCGCGCCACCACTGCGAAGTGCAGGATCACGGCCTGGAGCGCGCGCTCGACCATCGGCTCATCGCCGACGCCGCCGCCGCGATCGAGCAAAAGACGCCGGTGCGGCTCGAATACCGGATTCGCAATGCCCACCGCTCGGTCGGCGCGATGCTCTCCGGCGCAATCGCCCGCCGCCACGGGCACGAGGGCCTGCCCGAGGACACGCTGCACGTCGCCTTCACCGGCATCGCGGGGCAGAGTTTCGGCGCCTTTCTCTGCCCGCGGCGTTACCTTCGAGCTGCAGGGCGCGACCAATGACTACGTCGGCAAGGGCCTTTCGGGTGGCCGCGTGGTCGTCTATCCGGATCCGGAATCGCCGGCGCGGCCGGAGGAGAATATCGTCATCGGCAACACGGTGATGTACGGCGCGATTGCCGGTGAGGCGTACTTCCGCGGCGTGGCGGGGGAGCGCTTCTGCGTGCGCAATTCCGGCGCATCCGCCGTCGTCGAGGGCAGCGGTGATCACGGCTGCGAATACATGACCGGCGGCACCGTCGTCGTGCTCGGCCGCACCGGGCGCAACTTCGCCGCCGGCATGAGCGGCGGCATCGCCTACGTCTATGACCCCGACGGCACCTTCGCCCAGCGCTGCAACAGCGCGATGGTGACGCTGGAACGCGTCGTCGCGGAGGCGGCACAGGCCGAGGTCGAGCTGGAGCTCGCGGCGGCGGGCAAGGGACGCCTGCTCCATGCCGGGCAGTGCGACGAGCTGCTGCTGCGCGGATTGATCGAGCGGCACCTGCGCTTCACCGCCAGTACGCTTGCACTCTCGCTGCTCGATCATTGGGAATCGGCGCGCGGCAAGTTCGTCAAGGTGTTCCCGCACGAATACCGGCGCGCGTTGGGCGAGCAGTACCTGGCACAGGTCAAAGCGGACAAGGCGGTCGAAAGCAGGCACAAAGAGACCGCGTGATGGGCAAGATCACCGGTTTCATGGAGCTTGAGCGCGTCCAGGAGGTTGCGCAGCCGGTCGGGGAGCGGGTGCGCCACTACCGCGAGTTCATCCTCAGGCTCAAGGATGAGGAGGCGGCTCGTCAGGGCGCGCGCTGCATGGATTGCGGCATACCGTTCTGCCAGTCGGGCTGCCCCATCCACAACGTCATTCCGGACTGGAACGACCTGGTCTACCGGCACCAGTGGCGCCAGGCGCTCGACGTGCTGCACTCGACGAACAACTTCCCCGAATTCACCGGCCGCGTATGCCCGGCGCCGTGCGAGGCGGCCTGCACGCTCAATATCAATGCCGACCCGGTGGGCATCAAGTCGATCGAGCACTTCATCATCGACCGCGGCTGGGAAGAGGGCTGGGTGGTGGCGCAACCGCCGCGGGCGCACACCGGGAAGCGGGTGGCGGTGGTGGGCTCCGGACCCGCGGGCATGGCCTGCGCCCAGCAGCTCGCGCGCGCCGGTCACGACGTGGTGCTGTTCGAGAAGAATGACCGCGTCGGCGGGTTGCTGCGCTACGGCATCCCCGACTTCAAGCTGGAGAAGTTTCACATCGACCGCCGCGTCGAGCAGATGCGCGCCGAAGGCGTCGAATTCAGACTCGGTACCCACATCGGCGGCGGCGGGTCGGCGCTCGCGCTGCCCCAGGAGTTCGATGCCGTGGCGCTAACCGCGGGCGCGGAGCAGCCGCGGGACCTTGCCGTTCCCGGACGCGAGCTCGACGGCATTCACTTCGCGATGGATTTTCTGCCGCTGCAGAATCGGCGCGTCGCGGGCGACCCGGACCTGACCCCGCTGACGGCGCACGGCAAGCATGTGGTCGTTATCGGCGGCGGCGATACCGGCTCGGACTGCGTCGGCACGTCGAACCGCCAGGGCGCCACAAGCATCGTGCAGTTCGAGCTGTTGGCCCAGCCGCCGGAGCACGAGAACAAGCCCCTGGTATGGCCCTACTGGCCGATGAAGCTGCGCACCTCCGCCTCGCATGAGGAGGGCTGCCAGCGCGACTGGGCAGTGCAGACCAAGGCCTTCAAGGGCGAGGGGGGCAGGGTCAAGGCACTGTGCGCCTGCCGCGTCGAATGGAAGGACGGCAAGCTGGCCGACGTGCCGGGGAGCGAATTCGAGCTCAAGGCCGACCTGGTACTCTTCGCCATGGGCTACCTGCACCCGGTGCACGAGGGGATGCTCGCGCAGCTCGGCGTCAAGTACGATGCCCGGGGCAATGTCGCCGCCGACACCGAGACCTACCACACCTCGGTGCCCAAGGTGTTTGCCGCCGGCGACACGCGCCGTGGCCAATCGCTGATCGTGTGGGCGATTCGCGAGGGCCGGCAATGCGCGCGGGCAATCGATGAATTCCTCATGGGAAGCTCCGAGCTGCCGCGCTAGCGAATCGCTGCCGCGGCGTCGACGTTTTTTCCCGCGCCCAGCACAATGGCCACGCTTGCGCTGCACCCGTTCGCGCCATGACGACCATCGTCTCCCTCGACCTCACGCAGTGGCAAGTGCCGCATGAGAGCGCGGCACAGCAGGACACCATCCGCGCCCTCGAACAGGGGGATGTTCTGCTGCTTGCCGCACCTGGCATTCGAACTGACGGCGGAAGAGCGCCGCTTCCTCTCGCCCGCGTGGTCGGACGCACGGGCAAAAAACATCAGTCTCGAAGCGGGCATCCTCAACGGCGCACGCGGCGAGGCCAAGGATCTCGACCAACTCGCGCGCATGATTGGGCGTTTCGCGGCATGCGCCGGCGACCTGGTGGCCGCGCTTTTTCCGCGCTACGCCCCGTACGTCAAGCGGGCCCGCACCAGCTTCCGGCCGCAACCCGCAGCCGGCAGGGCCCTGTCCTGGCGCAAGGACGATTCGCGCCTGCACATCGATGCCTTTCCGTCGCGGCCAAACCACGGCGAACGGATCCTGCGCGTGTTCGCGAACGTGAATCCGGCCGCGGATCGGGTGTGGCGCGTCGGCGACTCGTTTGCGCCGATGGCGCAAACTTTCCTGCCACGGCTTCGCCGCCAGTTGCCGGGGACGCCGGCGTTGCTCGCGCTGCTGCGCGTGACCAAGGGCGTGCGCAGCGAATACGATCACCTGATGCTCGGTCTGCACGACAGCGCCAAGGCCGACCGCGAATACCAGAAGAGCTGCCCGCAGCAGACCGTTCGCTTTCCCCCGGGCTCGACCTGGCTGTGCTTCACCGACCAGGTGATGCACGCTGCGGTGTCGGGGCAGCACATGCTCGAACAGACAATCCATCTGCCGGTGACGGCGCTCTACGATCCCGAGAGCTCCCCGCTCGCGATCCTGCAGCGGATCTGCGGGCGCCGCCTGCTGCCGGCGCACTGAAGCGGCGGCAGGGGCGGGGGACCGCCGCGTCGCCCCAAGCTGTCCACCACCCAAGCGATGACGCGACTGCGCAACGATTCGCTGCTCCGGGCGCTTCGGCGCGAAGAAACCGCCCACGTGCCGATCTGGCTCATGCGCCAGGCCGGGCGCTATCTGCCGGAGTACAACGCGACCCGTGCGCGCGCGGGAAGCTTTCTCGGGCTGTGCACGGACCCGGAGCTTGCCACCGAGGTCACGCTGCAGCCGCTCGCACGCTATCCTCTCGACGCGGCGATCCTGTTCTCCGACATACTCACCGTGCCCGACGCGATGGGCCTGGGACTGGCGTTTGCCGAGGGTGAAGGCCCGCGTTTCGAGCGGCCGCTCTCTGACGAAGCGGCGATTCGCGCGCTCGAAGTGCCCGATCTGGCACGCCTGCAATACGTGTTCGACGCCGTGGCATCGGTCAAGCGCGCACTGGACGGCAGCGTACCCCTGCTCGGTTTTGCCGGGAGCCCGTTCACGCTCGCCTGCTACATGATCGACGGCGAGGCGAGCGGCGATTTCGGACGCACGCGCCGGCTGCTGTATGCGCGTCCGGACCTGTTGCAACGGGTCCTGGCAATCAACGCCGACGCGGTCGGGTCCTACCTGATCGAACAAGTCCGTCATGGCGCCGACGCGGTGATGATCTTCGACACCTGGGGCGGGTTGCTCGCCGCGGACGCCTATGTGCGGTTCTCGCTCGCCTACATTGAGCGCGTGCTGGCGGACTTGCGCCGCGCCTGCGGCAGCGTGCCGACGATCGTCTTTACCAAAGGCGGCGGGCAGTGGCTGGAGCAAATCGCCGCGAGCGGCTGCGACGGGGTCGGGATCGACTGGACCACCAACATCGGCGCGGCACGGGCGCGCATCGGCGCGCGCGTCGCCGTGCAGGGCAACCTCGATCCGCAGGTATTGCTCGCCGGCGCGCGAGGCCATCGAGCGCGAGGCGCGCGCGGTTCTGCTTGCCGCGGGCCCGCAACCGGGTCATATTTTCAACCTCGGACACGGCGTACTCCCGCAGACGCCCCCGGAGCACATCGCCGCCCTGATCGCATTCGTGCACGCCGAGTCGCGCGCGCTACGTCACCCGGGCGGACCTTCGCGCTAGCCCCAATCGGCTGCGGACCGCGCTGCGCTTGGTTCTCCGAGGTGCTTGACAAGGGCCGAAATCTGCTTTCCCAGTGGCTACTTATGCACATTGGAGCGCGATTTGACGCGCGCCGGGAGGGCTCGCCGCCGGCGCCGCAGAGCAAGGCTTGCAACTCAATGAACGATATGCGCAAATTGGCTCCGTTCCCAGGCTGGGAAGGTACCGAGGGCGGCATCATGCACCGAAGCCGTGCAAATGCGCTTCGCTTATGCACACACTTATCCACATTCCGGCGGGGCTTTTGCTGGAATGCCGAAAAAAGAATGACTTGGCCTGCGAACTTGTTGTCTGCTGTCAGCATTCAGAACACTACAACCGCAACGTGCTTTCGCGTTTGGCGCTGCGCGTAGCTTGAGTCGACCGCCGTCGTGGCCATCGTTCGCGTTGCGCTGCCGGTAGCGACCGACCAGCTGTTCGATTATTGGCTTCCTGCCGGCCTCGCCGTCGAGGCGGGGAGCGTGCTGCGCGTCAGGCTCGCGCGGCGACGCATGCTCGGCGTGGCCGTCGACTTGGTCGACGCCACCGCGATTGCGCCCGAACGCCTGGCGCCGGTCGACGAAATGGTCACGACCCTGCCGCCATTACCCGAGGACTTGCGCACCCTCGGGCGCTTTGTAAGCGAGTACTACCAGCAGCCGATCGGGCAGTGCCTGGCGCAGATGCTGCCGCCGCTCGGCGCCACGCGCGGGCGCGAGCCGCTTGCGGCGCGCTATCGGCTGACGCCCGAAGGACGCCTTGCGCTCTCGTCACGCGATGCGAAACCGGGCTCGCGTCTGCGAGAGCTGCACGACGCCCTCGGCGCGCCCGGCGGCGCGGCGCTGGCGGAGTTGCGCGCCTGCGGCGCACAAGCTTGGCGGACCTTCAGCGCATGGCGTGGCGCGCGCTTTGTCGAAGCGATTTCGCCACCGCCGACCCCCGATGTGACCCCGAGCCCGGCACTCAACGCCGACCAACAGGCGGCGCTGGGCGCCGCGCTGCCCGAATCTTGGGCGTTTGCGCCCTCTCTGCTGCAGGGAGTTACCGGCAGCGGCAAGACCGAAGTCTATTTTGCCGCCGCGGCACGCGCGATTGCAGCCGGGCGCCAGGCCCTGATGCTGGTCCCCGAAATCAATCTCACGCCGCAACTCGAAGCACGCATCGCCGAGGCGCTGCCCGGTATCACCACGGCGGTGCTGCACAGCGCGCTCCCTTCGGGCGCACGCCTCGCGCGCTGGCTCGCCGCGGCGCGCGGCGAAGCACAGCTGGTCGTCGGCACGCGGCTGGCAGTGTTCGCGCCCCTGCCGCGGCTCGGACTCGTGGTCGTCGACGAGGAGCACGATGCCTCCTTCAAGCAGCAGGAAGGGGTGCGTTATCACGCGCGCGACGTCGCCATCTATCGGGCGCGGTTGCGCGACGTGCCGATCATTCTCGGCAGCGCCACGCCGTCGCTGGAAAGCTACACCAGCGCGCGTCGCGGGCGCTACCGCTGGCTGCGACTGCCCCGCCGTGCGATTGCCGGTTCGACCCTGCCCGCGGTGCGAATTGTGCCCAACCGTGCCGCCGCCAGCCGCGAAGGCCTCGGCGCAACGCTGCGTGAGGGCATCGCCGAGCGCCTGGCGCGGGGGGAGCAGACGCTGCTGTTCATCAACCGTCGGGGATTCGCGCCTTCGCTGCTGTGCGTGGCCTGCGGGTGGAAGGCCATGTGTCCACGCTGCGCCGCCAGGCTCGTGGTGCACCGCGAGGCGGGTCTGCTGCGCTGCCACCATTGCGCTCACGCGGAGGCCATTCCGGTCGCCTGCCCGGCGTGCGGCAACCAGGACCTCCTGCCGCTTGGCTTCGGGACGCAACGACTCGAGCGCACGCTCGCGGAACTCTATCCTTCGGCAAGGGTGCTGCGCGTCGACCGCGACAGCACGCGGCGCAAAGGCTCGTTCGTGGCGATGCAGCGTGCCATCGCCGCGGGCGAGGTCGATATCCTGGTCGGAACGCAGATGCTGGCGAAGGGACACGATTTCCCGCGGCTCACGCTGGTCGGTGTGCTTGGCGCGGACAATGCGCTCTATAGCGCCGATTTCCGTGCCACCGAGCGCCTGTTTGCGCTGCTCGAGCAGGTGGCCGGCCGCGCCGGACGGGGCAAGCTGGCGGGGGAAGTCCTCGTGCAAACCGACTTTCCCGAGCATCCGCTGTATGCAGCGCTGACGGCGCATGACTACGACCGCTTCGCCACCGCGCTTCTTGCCGAGCGCGAATCGCTCGCTTTGCCGCCGTTCACGCACCTGGCGCTGCTCAGCGCCGAGGCGCCGCAGCGTGAGGCGGTCAGCTCGTTTCTCGAGCAGGCGGCCGAAAAGGGGCGCGCGCTGCTGCGGGCCCATTCCCTGCGCTGCGAGGTGTACTCGCCGGTCGCCGCCGGTATGGCGCGGCGCGCCGGATTGGAACGCGGGCAGGTGCTGGTGCAGAGCGCGGAGCGCGCCGCGCTGCACGAGTTTCTGCCGCGCTGGCGGGCGCAGCTCGAGAGTTTGCGCCAGCGGCGCGTGCGGTGGGAGGTCGACGTCGACCCGCTGGCGTTCGCCTGAATGCGCCGCTGGGGCGAGGCGTGGCGCCACGCTATAATGCAATGCTTTGCCGCCCGCCACGCTTCGTGGCGCTGCCTTGATCGACCCCCGAACCCTGCTTGCTGACAGCCTGCGCGCCGCGATTGCCCGCGTCGCGCCCGGCGTCACGCCGCCCGCGCTGACGCTCGAGCGCCCCAAACTCGCCCAGCACGGCGACTACGCGAGCAACGCGGCGCTGCAGCTCGGCAAGGCACTCAAGCGCAATCCGCGCGAGCTCGCCGCCGCCATCGCGGCCGCGCTCGCGCCCTCGCCCTGGCTCGATCGGGTCGAGGTTGCCGGCGCCGGCTTCATCAACGTCTTTCTTTCGCCGCGCGGCGAGGCAGGCGATCGTCGCCCGCATCCTCGAACAAGGCGAGCGCTACGGCCGCTCGGCAAGCGTCCTACCCGGTCGGGCGATGGTTGAATTCGTGTCGGCAAATCCTACCGGCCCGCTGCACGTCGGCCACGGTCGCGGCGCGGCGGTCGGCGATGCCATCGCGACGCTGCTCGCCTACCAGGGCGCGGACGTCTACCGCGAGTTCTACTACAACGATGCCGGTGCCCAGATCGCCAATCTGGTGGCATCGGTGCAGGCTCGGGTGCGCCAGCGGCAGGACGCCGCGGTGCCGTTTCCCGACGAAGGCTATCGTGGCGACTACATCCGTGACCTTGCCGCCGCCTATTGCGCGGCGCATCCGGACGATCGCGCAGCGCGATGACGAGGAGGCGGTCCGGCGCTTCGCGGTGGCCGCCTTGCGCAAAGACCAGGATGCGGACCTGGCGGCATTCGGCGTGCGCTTCGACCAGTATTTCCTGGAGTCCTCGCTGTACGCCGACGGCCGCGTGCAGGCGGTCGTCGACCGGCTGGTCGCCAACGGCAAGACCTACGAGAAGGACGGTGCGCTGTGGCTCAAGACGACCGCCTACGGCGATGACAAGGATCGCGTCATGCGTCGCTCCGACGGCAACTATACCTATTTCGTTCCGGATATCGCTTATCACGTAACGAAATGGGAACGCGGCTTCGGTCGCGTCGTCAACGAGCAGGGCGCCGATCATCACAGCACGATCGTGCGCGTGCGAGCCGGATTGCAGGCGCTCGAGATGGGCATTCCCGATGGCTACCCCGATTACGTGCTGCACCAGATGGTCACGGTGATGAAGGGGGGCGAGGAGATGAAGATCAGCAAGCGCGCGGGCGACTATGTCACGGTGCGCGATCTGCTCGACGAGGTCGGCCGCGACGCGGTCCGCTTCTTCTTTCTGATGCGCAAGGCCGATTCCCAGCTCACCTTCGACATCGACCTCGCACGCTCGCGCAGCGAGGAGAATCCGGTCTATTACGTGCAATACGCGCACGCGCGCGTGTGCAGCGTGCTGGACAAGGCGGGCATGGCAGCGGCAACGGCAGCGACGGAGCTCGCCGCCGCCGACCTGTCGGCGCTGACCAACCCGTACGAAGAGGCGTTGTTGCGCCGACTCGCAGATTATCCGGATGAACTGGCAGCCGCTGCGCGCGACCTGGCACCGCATCTCGTCCCGTTCTATTTGAAGGAATTGGCGGCCCAATTTCACAGCTACTATAATGCGGAGCAATTTCTGGTTCCCGATCCTCGGCTGCGCCAGGCACGCTTGGCCTTGGTCGTCGCCGTGGGGCAGGTCGTACGCAACGGTTTGGGCGCGCTCGGAGTGAGCGCGCCGGAAAAGATGTGACTTCAACACGTATGGCCCATCGACCTGCGACGCGGCGCCGCCGCGCCATACCCGGATCCCGGAACACCGGTCGCGGCGGCACGGTGCTGGGCATCTTCATCGGCCTGGTCATGGGCCTGTCCATCGCCGCGGCGGTGGCATTCTTCCTCGGTCGCAGCGGACTGACGACACCGCTGCCGGCGCCCGGCGCGAACAAGGACGCGGCGAAGAGCGCCAAGGGGGACCTGGGTGCGCAGGCGACCGCGCCGGACAAGCCACGCTTCGACTTCTACAAGATCCTTCCGGGCGCCGACGAATCCAAACCGAGCCCCGATCGGCACGCCCTCGATAAGCTTCCGGAGCGCCCGCCCGACAAGGCGGCGATGGCGAGTAAGTCCGCCGAGCCGGTGGTGGCGAGCGGCGATCGCTTCTGGCTGCAAGCCGGCGCCTTCGCCAGCCCTTCGGACGCGGAGAACATGAAAGCGCGCCTGGCGCTCTCCGGCTGGGAAGCGGTGGTCCAGCCCGTGTCGCTGCCCGACAAGTCGCAGCGCTACCGCGTCCGCCTGGGCCCCTATGACAATACCGACGAGCTCAATCGCGTTAAGACGGAGCTCGGCAATCGCGGCTTCGACGTGTCCGTCATCAAGAACCAGTAACCGCGGCGACCGACCGCGCCTGAACTTTGGCGCCGACCCAAGGCCCAAGGTCCATTTTCGACATCATTGTGTTGCGGGAGTATCGATGAAGCGTCTGACAATGCAGTTTCTGGGGTTGCTCGCCTGGTTCGCCATGACCACGGCCTGGCCGGCCGACCTTGTCGAGGGCAGGGACTACGAGCGGCTGAAGAATCCGCAGCCGGTGGAAAGCGGCAAGAAGATCGAGGTGATCGAGTTCTTCTCCTATGGCTGCCCGCACTGCAACGATCTCGAGCCGATCCTGCAGGACGTGGATACGAACGCTGCCTCCGGACGTGCAATTCCGCCGCGTGCCTGTGGTTTTCCAGCAGCGCTGGGAGGACGCTGGCCCGCATTTACTATACGCTCGACGCGATGGGCGAGGAGACGCGTCTTTCGCCCGAGGTGTTCAAGGCGATACACGTCGACGGCCTGTCTTTGTACGAGGACAAGGCGTTCTTCGACTGGGCCGCAAGCCATGGGCTCGATCGCGCCCGCGTCGTGGAGGTGTACAACTCGTTCGGCGTGAACAGCAAGCTCAACCGCGCCAAGGCGCTGGCGCAGGCCTATAACATTGAATCGGTGCCGACGGTCATCGTCGACGGCAAGTTCGTGACCTCATCCGAGAGTCGGGACGCAGGCGAAGCTGCCCCCGGTGCTCGACGCATTGATCATCAAAGCGCGCGCCGAACGCGCGAAGAGCTGAACGCTCCGGCGTCGAACGGGATAGCGGTGGCGCACGACGCGCCGCGGCGCCTGGCCGTCTTCGTGACCGGCGCCTCGTCCGGCATCGGCGCTGCGCTCGCGCGACGCTACGCAGCCGAAGGGGCGCAACTCGGGTTGTTCGCACGCCGTGCGGATGCGCTGGCGGTGATTGCCGCGACGCTCGCTCCCGCGCTGCCCGCAGTGTACGTCGGCGACGTGCGCGATGCCGGCGCGTTACGCGCCGCCGCCGCGGATTTCACGGCCCGCCACGGGGCGGCCGACATCGTTATCGCCAGCGCGGGCATCTCGCACGGAACGCTGACCGAATACGTCGAGGACAACGCCGTGTTTCGCGCCATCCTCGAAACCAGCGTACTCGGCATGCTGCACACATTTCAGGCGTTTCTGCCGGCCATGCACAGCGCGCGCAAGGGCAAGCTGGTCGGTATTGCGAGTGTGGCCGGCTTTCGCGGCCTGCCGGGAGCCGGGGCTTATTCAGCGGCGAAGGCTGCCGCGATCAACTACCTTGAGAGCCTGCGCGTCGAGCTCGTCGACAGCGGCATCAAGGTGATCACGATCTGTCCGGGCTACGTGGCGACTCCGATGACCGCGGGCAACCCGTATCGCATGCCGTTCCTGCTCTCGGCCGAGCGTGCCGCGACGCTGATCGTGCGCGCCATCGCCGCCAGCCGGCGCTTCTACATTCTGCCCTGGCAGATGCGATGGATAGGGCGGCTGTTCTCGATCCTGCCACGGCCGATCTTCGACCGCATGCTGGCCGAGGCGTTGCGCAAGCCACGCGCCGGCGTCTAGCGCAGGCGTACCCGGGCCAGGTCGCGCCAGCCAGCCGCTGGCGACTAGAGCGGCGCGCGAATGCCGACCGTGATCGCTTGGTAGTTGCCGGTACTCCTGCCTGCGGTGGCATTGACGGCGACGAAGCCGGTGACCTTGCTGTTGCCCAGCTCGCTGGCTATGCCGATGTCGAACAGGGCGTAGCTGTTTTTCATGTTGTACACGGGTAGCGCGAAATTGCCGGGCATCGACACCAGGCCCGCGCGCACGGTCCGATTGTCGTTGTTGTAATCCTTCTCCCAGGTTACGCGCCCCCAGGGGCGGCCCCAACCGAGGTTGCCGTCCGCCTGCCAGCCTAAGCTCGACGCGAGCGAATTGCGCTCCTGTTGGCCGAAAGTCATCGCCGTGCTGCTGGTGCCGGTTTCGGCATAGGCGTCGACAGTGGCCTGCTGGTAGGTCAGGCGCAGGAACGGGCCGTGAATCCAGCTCTGGTAATTGAACCAGTAGCCGCCGAGCAGGCGGGCCATGAAGTGCGTGCCGTTCGTGCCGCCGCTTTCGGTCCGGTTGGCGGGACCGAGGGTGATGTTGCGGTCGATGTTGTTGTAATCGAGTTCGCCCGCGCCCAGGGTTCCGCCCACGTACCAGGGGCCCTCGCCGTAACCCGCATAGGCGGTCAGCGTGGCCTCGTTCAATTTGAAACTGCCCGCACTGCCGCCAAGCGAGGATTTGTCCTCGGTGTAGCCGAAGGCGATGCCCACCAGCATCCGCTCGGAGACATTCATGTCGCCACCGATGAGGACGCGAATTGGTGTAGCTGCGGCCGCCGCCGAAGTCGTTGCTGCGATCGTAATTGCCGTAGTCGTAGACCGCGTAGGCGTCGAACTTGTTCAGCGCGCGCGGGCCGCCAATGCCGGAGATCATGCGCGAGTCGAGGGCGCGGAAATTGGCCTGCTCGACCTGCAGCGGCGCTTCGGCCAGCAGACCGATCTGCTGCGGCGCCTCGATTTCCGCGATGGCATAGTCGGCGATGATCTGATGCCCGGCGGGCGTCGGATGCACGTCGTCGGCGAACAGGTAGGTCTGGGCGGCGTTCGGTGCGACCAGCGTGGCGGTGGTGCAGCTGATCGAACTCGCGGTCGTGCACGCCGGCGCGACGACGTTGGTGAAGCCGTACGCCGCGGGGTTGGCGATCACCTCGTTGAGCAGGCCGTAGACGTTGACCGGGATGATATTGACGTTGAGCGACCCGAGCCCCGCCTCCAGCGTCGAATTGAACAGGGTCGAGAGCGCGGAAAACGGCGCGGTGGGTGCGGCGAGCCCCGCCGGCGTCTTGCCGATGTCCGGCAGGTTGAACACCATGATCGTGCGCGCACCCGCGTCGCGCAAGCGCGCGATCTGCTGCAGCGTCTGCGCGGCCGCGGTGGCGACATTGGCCTGCACCTGCGCCGGCGTGATCAGGCCGGCGCCGGCCTCGTCGAGGTTGACGAAGATGTCGTTGGCGCCGATCCAGACCGTGTAGAGGGCATGCGGATTGAGCGTCGGCGTCATCTGCAGCAACTCGTCGATCTGGGTCGACAGCGGCCGTTGCGGCGCGCCCGGTGGCGTGAGCGGCGAGGGCATGGTGACCCGCTGCGCCACCCTGCGCGAAGTCAGTTGCCGCCCTGGTTGACCGGGGTGACGGTCACACCGAAGCGCGACCCAGATCCTGCGCCCAGACCTGGCCCGGATTGACGGTGAAGCGGGAGCCGTAGAAGCCGGCGTCGGTCAGGCTGTCGCCGAAAAAGAAAAAACTGTTGAATTGGGCCGCTGCTTCACCGTGTACCAACCCTAGAGCGGCGGCCAGCGTTGCCGCGAGCAGGCCCTTTTTTTTCATCCCGCGCATGATCTCCTCCTCGGTCGCTCGGCAACCTGTTTGGGCGGATTGGATTGTATGTCAAAACGCGCGACGTGCCGCGGGCGGTTGCAACCGGGAAACGGCGCCTGGCAACCGGAGGCGCCTGGCGGGCCGGACCTTGGCTCGCGTAAGCAGCCCAAGCTATTCCGGCGGAACGCGCCGCACGCGCCTTAGTTGGCGATCAGCGCGAGACGCTTGCCGTCGACGAGCTTGACCCGATCACCGTGCTTGAACGCGGGCTGCGCGCTCGATGTGATCGATTTGTGCGCGCCGTTGTCGAGCTTCACGGACACCACCCAGTAGCTTGTTTTCTTGGCATTCTTCTCGACCTGATTGCCGGCGTAGGCACCGGCTCCGGCGCCGATTATCGTCGCCGCCGTGTTGCCTCTTCCCGACCCGATCTGGTTGCCGAGCACGCCGCCGACCACGCCGCCAGCGATCAATCCCACGCCGGAGCCCTGGCCCTGTTTCTCCACGTAGTGGACCGATTCGACCACCCCGCAGGTGTCGCAAGGCGGGGCGCCGGGCAGCGGTGCCTGCGGCGCCGGGGGTGTCTGGGCCACCGCATTACCTGCAGCCGCGAGCGCAAGCGCGGCTGCCATCAGCATGTGCTTCATCACGACCTCCGAATCGAAGCGCAAGAAAAAAAGTGCAGCACAGTAATATAGCAAACCGACGCCGACCTCGTGCGCAGGGTCAGCTAGCGCGGATCCACGCGCTGCCGCGCGTAACTGCCGGGCGCTGCCTCGAGCGCCGGCAGCCGACCTCGGCCGCCTTTGCCCACCTCGCGCGCGCTCACCGGCGGACCGAGGTGCGGCGCAAGCCAGGCCAGCCAGTCGTTCCACCACGATCCCTGGTGCTGTTGCGCGCCCTTGAACCACTCGTCGGCGCTCGCGGGCAGCTTGTCGTTGGTCCAGTAGCCATACTTGTTGGCGTCCGGCGGATTGATCATGCCGGCGATGTGGCCCGATCCGGAGAGCACGAACCGCGCCTTGGCGCCAAGCAGCCGCGGACCGTCATAGGTCGACTTCCACGGCGCGATGTGATCCTCGATCGCGGATACGAAGTACACCGGGACGGTGACCTTCGACAGGTCGATCGGCGTCCCGGCCAAGGAGATGCCACCGGGCTCGCGCAACTTGTTTTTCACGTACATGTTACGCAGGTAGAAGCTGTGCATCTTGGCCGGCATTCGCGTCGAATCCTGGTTCCAATGCAGGAGGTCGAAGGGAAATGGGTCGCGGCCGAGAAGGTAGTTGTTGATGACGAACGACCAGATGAGATCATTGCTGCGCAGCATGTTGAAGGTGTTCGCCATGTGCGCACCCTCGAGATAGCCCCGCTCGTT
Organism: uncultured beta proteobacterium; assembly: GCA_963711235.1. Taxonomy (GTDB): domain Bacteria; phylum Pseudomonadota; class Gammaproteobacteria; order Burkholderiales; family Casimicrobiaceae; genus PALSA-1003. The sequence goes on from CAVQDI010000006.1 coordinate 851,874, forward strand.
CATCTTGCGCTCGAGGGAGGCCACCTGTTCCTCGTCGATGAACACCTCCAGTTCGCCCGCCGCGGTAAAGTTGATGAGCGAGGCCATGAAACTGGCACTCGCGATACGCTTCTCCTTCTTCGCCGCGAGATAGGCGAGCGTCGACGCCAGCAGGGTTCCGCCGAGGCAATAGCCGAGGACATTGGCGTCCTTTTCCCCGGTCGCCTTCTCGATGGCGTCGAGCGCCGCCAGCGGCCCTTCGAGCATGTAATCCTCAAAATCCTTCGCCGCGTGGCGCTCGTCAGGGTTGACCCAGGAAATCACGAACACCGTGAGCCCCTGCGCGGCGCACCATTTGACCAGAGAGTTCTTCTCGCGCAGGTCGAGGATGTAGTACTTGTTGATCCACGGCGGAATGATCAGCAGGGGCCGCTTCGAAACCTTCGCCGTCGTCGGTTCGTACTGGATCAGCTGCATCAAGTCATTCTGGAACACGACCTGTCCCGGCGTCGTCGCGATGTTGACACCGAGTTCGAAGGCCTTGCTGTCGGTCATCGATATCTTGAGCTTTCCATTGCCGCGCTCGATGTCGTCGAGCAAGTTATTGAGGCCACGGACCAGGTTCTGCCCGCCGGACGCGATCGTTTCCCGGAATACCTCGGGGTTGGTCAGCGCGAAGTTCGACGGCGCCAGCGCGTCGATGTACTGCCGGGTGAAGAAATCGACCTTCTTGCGCGTGTGCTCGTCGAGCCCTTCCACGTTGGCGACGGCAGTGTGCAGCCAGCGGGCGGTGATCAGATAGGATTGCTTGATGTAGTCGAACAGAAAGTGTTCTTCCCAGTCCTCGTGGCGGAAGCGCTTGTCGCTCTTCGCCGGCTCGACGACCGGGGCGGTCGAATGCCCAAGGAGCTTTAACATCGACGACTGCCACAGCGCCGAATACTCCCACCACAGATTCATCTGCGTCTCGGCCAGACGGTAGGGATTGGACAGCATTTTCGCCGCCAGCTCGAAAAACGCCTTGGTCAGGCCAAACTCGTCGCTGACCAGCGGACTGTCCGCTGGCGGCCTGGCGGGTGACGAAATCGCCGAGCACCTTGGCGCTCTTGTCGGCGGCGCTGGCAAACGACTCGGCCAGCGCCACCGGGTCGTATTGCGACTGCTGCGACTGCTGGGCGGCGTCGGTCGTGCTCCCGGGGCGGGTTTCCGCGGCGGTCATCTTGGGCATCTCCTCGGGCCGTATTGTAGTCGGCTCTCGCTAGCGGCGGCCAAAGCGCAGGACGCCGCCGTGGGACGAACGGACGAGTCGCCCGGCATGCCAGAGATGGTTCAAGTGGGCGATCGCCTCGCCCATCGCGAAGAAGCGCTGCTGCAGATCGAGGGGACGGCGGAAGAGGACCGGCAGCATTTCGGCCGCGGTGACCGGCTGGCTCGCCGCCGCCTCGAGCTCGGCCAAGCGGGCGACGTGGTGGGCGCGCAGCTGCACGACCCGGGTGCGAATGCCGACAAAGGGCAGGCCGTGCGAAGGCAGGACCAAGGTTTCCGGCGGCAGTTCGGCGAATCGGTCGAGTGATTCGAGGAAACGGCCGAGCGGGTCGCCGTCCGGCTCAACCGGCCAGACGCTGACGTTGGTGCTGATCTTGGGCAACAGCATGTCGCCGGAGATGAGCACGTTCAAGGCCGCACAGTAGAGCGACCCGTGCTCCGGCGAATGACCGTAGCCCGGGATCATTCGCCACTGCCCGAGCCCGATGGCAATCTCGTCGCCAGCCTGCAGGCGCTGGTAGGCATGGGGCAGTTCGGGCACGCCGCGGCGATAAAAGTTGCCGCGCGCTTCGATCGCGGCAATGTGCTCCTCGGCCAGGCCGTGCCTGCGAAACAGGTCCGAGGTCGGAACAACGCCGTAACCGCCGCGCTCGTCGGCGACGGCGTGCGCGGTCAGGTATTCCGCCTGTGGCATGGCGACCAGCGCAGGCCCAGCGGGTGGCAAGCCATGCGGCATTGCCCAGGTGATCGGGGTGATAGTGGGTGGCGATCACCTCGCCGATCGGCTCGCCCGCCAGGGTGTCTTGAAAGTGCCGTTCCCAAAGGGCGCGCGTGGGCGCATCGCCGTAACCGCAATCGATCGCGGTCCAACCCTGATTCGCGCGGAGCAACCACAGATTGATGTGGTCGAGTGCGAACGGCAACGGCATGCGCAGCCATTTCAATCCCGCAGCCACCTCGATCGCCATCCCGGGCGGCGGGGGCTCGAGCCAGGGCATGCGCAGCGCGCTTTCGCTGCGTGCGGCGACGGAGGCTGTCGCGACGGGGGAGGTCATGGCGCGGAGCGGACAGCGCCCCGAAACGGGCAGGATGGTGCAACGCAACATCCTCATCGATCCGTCCCACCCTGTCAAGTCGGGGCGCGCCGACCTTTATGGTATCTTGGGCCCATTCGCCGCGCCTGGCGCCTGTGCCGCAATGTCCTCCCGCGCCGATTCCGTAACGTTCACCATTTCCGACCTCGCCCGGGAATTCGCGCTCACCACCCGCGCGATACGCTTCTACGAGGACGAGGGCCTGCTCGCGCCGCGCCGCAGCGGCCGCAGCCGCGTCTACGGCGAACGCGAGCGGGTGCGCATCAAGCTGATCCTGCGCGGCAAGCGGCTGGGGCTCACGCTGTCGGAAATTCGCGAATTGCTCGACCTGTATGCGGCAACCCGGAGCGAGCGCCCGCAGCTCGTCAAGTTCCTGCAGGTGCTTGCCGAGCGCCGCGCCATGCTCAAGCAGCAGCAGGAGGACATCGCGATCGTGCTCGAAGAAATCGACGCGCTCGAGCGCCAGTGCCGCAAGCGCCTGCGGCACGGCGCGAACGGCGGTAACGGGTAGTCGCGCCCCGGCTCGCCCCGAGGCGGAATTGACGTTTACGTAAACGTCATTCACAATCCCCTTCCGCGCCGTCCATCGCCTCGCGTGTTCGCGACGTCCCAACCCGCATCGGTCCTGGCCGGCATGCCGGAGCGTTGATCATGGAACACTTTCCCGCCCTGGATTTTCATCTCGGTGAGACGATCGACATGCTGCGCGCCACGGTGCAGCAGTTCGCGGCAGCTGAAATCGCGCCGCGCGCCGCCGAGATCGACCGCAGCAACCAATTCCCGCCGGACCTGTGGCGGAAGATGGGCAATCTCGGCCTGCTCGGGATCACCGTTGAAGAAGAGTATGGCGGCACGAACATGGGTTATCTCGCCCATGTCGTGGCGATGGAGGAAATCAGCCGCGCCTCGGGGTCGGTCGGCCTTTCGTACGGCGCCCATTCGAACCTGTGCGTCAATCAGATCCGCCGCAACGGCACCGCCGCACAGAAGCAAAAGTATCTGCCTCAACTCATCTCGGGCGAGCACATCGGCGCGCTGGCAATGAGCGAGTCGGGAGCCGGGTCCGACGTCGTGTCGATGCGTCTGCGCGCCGATCGGAAAGGCTGACCGCTACGTCCTCAATGGCAGCAAGATGTGGATCACCAACGGTCCGGATGCCGACACCCTGGTCGTCTACGCCAAGACCGATTCGCAGGCCGGCCCGCGCGGCATCACGGCATTCCTAGTCGAGAAGGGCATGAAGGGATTTTCGACGGCGCAGAAGCTCGACAAGCTGGGCATGCGCGGTTCCAACACCTGTGAGCTGGTATTCGAAGATTGCGAGTTGCCCGCGGAGAACGTACTCTCCGCGGAAGGGCGGGGCGTCAACGTGCTGATGAGCGGTCTCGACTACGAGCGCGCCATCCTCGCCGGCGGACCGTTGGGCATCATGGTGGCGTGCCTGGACATCGTACTGCCCTACGTGCACGAGCGGCAGCAATTCGGCATGCCGATTGGCGAATTCCAGCTCATGCAGGGCAAGATCGCCGACATGTACACGACGCTCAACGCCTGTAAGGCTTACGTCTACGCCGTGGGCCAGGCTTGCGACCGCGGCGAGACGACGCGCAAGGATGCGGCGGGCGCCATACTCTACGCGGCGGAAAGAGCGACGTGGATGGCCGGTGAGGCAATCCAGGCTTTGGGCGGCAACGGTTACATTAACGATTATGCGACCGGTCGACTCTGGCGCGACGCCAAATTGTACGAGATCGGCGCCGGCACCTCGGAAATCAGGCGCATGCTGATCGGGCGAGAATTGTTCAACGATACGAAGTAACGGGGACGACCATGGCTCTGGAAATGCGCGAACGCTGCGAGCGCTGCGCGTGGCCGCTGGCGGTCGACGACGACACGGCCTACATCTGCAGCTATGAATGCACGTTCTGTGCGACCTGCGCCAACGCGCTAAACGGCGTGTGCCGGAATTGCGGCGGCGAACTGGTGCGCCGTCCGCGCCGGGTGCGCAAGTCGGGCGGGCCGGCGCCGCAGGCGGGCGCGTAGCGGCTCCTGCCAGCGGGCGGCGACTGCGGCCGCTGCGGGCGCGAGGGGCGAGTCGAAACACACGGGAGCAGGATGCACAACGACCCCATTGCGATCGTCGGCGCCGCGCGGACGCCGATAGGCGGCTTGCAGGGCGACTTCGCCACCCTGTCCGCCAGTGATCTGGGCGGCGTCGCCATCAGGGCCGCGCTCGAGCGCGCCGGCGTCGCGGCCGCCGCGGTCGACGCAGTCATCATGGGCTGCGTGCTGCCCGCAGGACAGGGCCAGGCCCCGGCACGGCAGGCCGCGCTCAAGGCAGGCCTGCCCCCCGCCACCGGCTGCACGACGGTCAACAAGATGTGCGGCTCGGCGATGGAGGCGGCCATGCTCGCGCACGACGCGCTCGTCGCCGGCAGCGCCGAAATCATCGTCGCCGGCGGCATGGAGAGCATGACCAATGCCCCGTACCTGCTGCCGAAGGCGCGCGGCGGCATGCGCATGGGCCACGGCACGGTCTACGACCACATGTTCCTCGACGGCCTCGAGGATGCCTACGACAAAGGCCGGCTGATGGGAGCGTTTGCCGAAACATGCGCCGAAGAGTTTCGCTTCACGCGCGAACAGCAGGATGAGTTCGCGTTGCGCTCACTCGCGCGCGCCCGCGCGGCCACGGCGGACGGCTCGTTCCGCTGGGAGATCGCGCCGGTGACGGTGGGCGGACGCAAGGGGGAGGTCGTGATCGACCGCGACGAGCAGCCAGCCAAGGCAAGCCCGGAAAAGATCCCGACCCTCAAACCGGCATTTCGCCAGGACGGCACGGTCACGGCGGCGAATTCGAGCTCGATCTCCGATGGCGCCGCGGCGCTGGTTCTGACGCGCCGTTCCACCGCCGAGCGCAACGGGTGGCGACCGCTGGCCCTGATTCTCAACCACGCCACCCATGCCCAGGAACCCGGGTTGTTCACCACCGCGCCGATCGGCGCGATGCAGAAGCTCTTGGCGAAAGTCGGCTGGAAACCGGGCGACGTCGATCTGTATGAAATAAACGAGGCGTTCGCGGTCGTACCGATGGCCGCAATGCAGGTACTCGGCCTGGTCCCTGAAAAAGTCAACGTGCACGGCGGTGCCTGCGCGCTTGGCCATCCCATCGGCGCGTCGGGCGCACGCATCGTCGTCACCTTGATCGGGGCGCTGCGCCAGGCGGGCAAGAAGCGCGGCCTGGCGAGCCTTTGCATCGGCGGGGGCGAGGCGACCGCCATGGCGATCGAGCTCGCCTGAAGTGGCGTGATGGCGAGCAAGATCGTCTTCGAGTCGCCCCACGTCGTGGTGTCGAGCGGCGCGGCGCCGCGCCCGGCCCCGCGAAGCCCGTTGCCGGTGGTCGTCGGCTGCCCGCGCTCGGGCACCTCGCTCCTGGCCGTGATGCTCGATAGCCATCCGCAACTGGCCATTCCTCCGGAGACCTCCTTCTTGGCTGACGATCGCCTCGGCACCGGGCGCGTCGCGGGACCCGCGACGCGACTTCTTCAACTGGGTGACCGCGGACCGGATTCCGATCTCCAACTGGTCGGACTTTGGCCTGGACCGCGAGGTGCTGTGGCGGCGCCTGGTCGCGATCGAGCCGTTTACGGTCACGGCCGGATTGCGCGCCTTCTATGCGCTCTACGCCGAGGGCCAGGGCAAGCCGCGATACGGCGAAAAGACCCCAGGCTACGTCTTTCTGCTGCCGCAGATCGCGGCACTATTGCCCGAAGCGCATTTCATCCACGTCATTCGCGATCCCGGCGACACGGCCCTGTCCTGGCGCAAGACCTGGTTCGCGCCCAGCACGGACCTGCGCGTGCTCGGGGAAGAGTGGCGCAAACACGTCGAGGCCGGCCAGCGGGCGCGGAACCTGGTGCCCCGTTACATCGAGGTCCGCTTCGAGGATCTGGTGCGCGACGCGGAAGGCGAGCTCAAGCGCCTGTGCGCGTATCTCTCCCTGGCCTGGGATCCGCAGATGCTCGACTATCGCGCCCAGGGCGCGGCTCGGCTCTCGCGCCTGCAGGGCCGCCTGCACGCACGCGGCGCGATGATCGCGCGCGAGGAGCGAACGCGCATCCATGCCAATCTGACCCGAGCGCCGGACAGCGACCGGCTCGAGGTGTGGCGGCGCGAAATGACGCCCGCCGAGCGCAAGCTGCTGGAGGACGCGGCAGGCCCGCTGGTGCGTGCGCTTGGCTACGCGGCCTGACGCCCCCGGCTCGCATCCCGCCCCACCCGTGCTGCCGACTAAGATGCGCAACGTCCTGATTACCGGAGCGAGCCGCGGCCTCGGCCTCGAATTCGTGCGCCAGTATGGCGCGGACGGCTGGTCGGTCATCGCCTGCTGCCGCCACCCGAAGGCGGCGCGCTCGCTCGCGGGCAGCGGCGCCGACGTCGTCAAGCTCGACGTGACCGACGCCCGCGACGTGACGGCGCTGTCGAAGCGCCTGGCGGCAACGCCGATCGACCTGTTCATCTGCAACGCCGGCATCGCCGGCGCGCGTAACCCGGTGCTGGCCGGGACGACTCAGGCCGATTTCGACACCGTCATGCACACCAACGTCCTGGGGCCGATGTGGCTTTCCGCCGCGCTCGCCGACCGCATCGCCGCGGGCGGCGGGGGGCGCGGCGGCAAGATCGCCTATCTGTCGAGCCGCATGGGAAGTATCGCGACGATGACCAATGCCGGCAGCGCGCTCTATCGCGCCAGCAAGGCCGCGCTCAACGCGATCGCCAAGGCCGTCGCGCTGGAGCTCGCGCCGCGCGGCGTGGTGGTGATCGCGCTGCACCCGGGGTGGGTCCGCACCGACATGGGCGGTGCAGGCGCGGATATCGAGGCCGAGGCGAGCGTCGCTGGCATGCGGGCGGTGATCGAGCGGGCGGGCGCGCGCGAAAGCGGGCGCTTCTTCGACTACACCGGCAAGGAGGTGCCGTGGTGAGGACGGCGATCGACCGCGGCGTCGGGCGAAAGGCCGTCCCATGCTGCTGAGCGAGTCACAGCGAATGATTCGCGACACCATGCGCAGTTTCGCGCGCGAGCGCCTTGCGCCATTCGCCGCCGAGTGGGATCGGAACCATGTCTTTCCGCGCGCGGCGCTGTCCGAGCTGGGAAAGCTCGGTGCGTACGGCATCGCGATTCCCGAGCGTTACGGCGGCGCGGGGCTCGACACCGTCTCGCTCGCCGTCGCGCTGGAGGAGATTGCCGCCGGAGACGGGGCGACGTCGACCATTTTAAGCGTGCAGAACTCGGTCGTCTGCGGCCCTCTGTTCGCCTTCGGCAGCGAGGCGCAGAAGGAACGCTACCTGAAGCCGCTCGCGAGCGGCGCGAAGCTCGGGTGTTTCTGTCTCACCGAGCCGCAGTCCGGATCGGACGCGGCGGCGATCATGACGCGGGCGGAACGCCAGGGCGACGCGTACGTGCTCAACGGCGTGAAGCAGTTCATCACCTCGGGCAAGCACGCCGACCTCGCGCTGGTCTTCGCGGTCACCGACAAGACCGCCGGCAAGAAGGGCATCTCCGCATTCATCGTCGCCACCGACACGCCCGGGTACACCGTCGCGCGCATCGAGGAAAAGCTCGGGCAACGTGCGTCGGACACGGCGCAGATCGTATTCGAGAACTGCCGCGTGCCCGAGGCGAATCGGCTTGGCCGCGAAGGTGAGGGTTATCGCATTGCGCTCGCGAATCTGGAAGCCGGCCGCATCGGCATCGCGGCGCAGAGCGTGGGCATGGCGCGCTCGGCCTTCGAAGCGGCGCTCTCCTATGCCGGGGAACGCAAGTCCTTCGGCAAGCCGCTCTTCGAGCACCAGGCGATCAGCTTTCGCCTCGCCGACATGGCCACCGAAATCGAGGTCGCCCGGCAGATGGTGTGGCATGCCGCGGTGCTGCGCGATGCGGCAGAGCCTTGCCTCAAGGAAGCATCGATGGCGAAGCTGTTCGCGTCCGAGATGGCCGAGCGGGTGTGCTCGGCGGCGATTCAGATTCACGGCGGCTACGGCTACGTTGCCGATTTTCCGGTCGAGCGCATCTATCGCGACGTGCGCGTCTGCCAAATCTACGAGGGCACCAGCGAAATCCAGCGGCTCGTGATCGGCCGCGCGCTGGCGGCATGACCACGGCGCGGAAGACAGGCATGAAACCGCCGCTCGACTTCTATTCGTTTCCTCGACCTTCGTCCAGGTCGCGCGCTGGCTGGCGAGCGGGGGGATGGTAGTGGCCGCCGCCCGGACGTTCCTGCTGTACTGCTTCGCGCAATCGGGCAACTGTTACAAGCCCGCGCTCGCGCTGCAGCTCGCGGGGGCCGACTGGACGCCGCGCTACGTCGACTACTTCGGTGGCGAGACGCGCACCGCGGCGTATCGGCAGGTCAATCCGATGGGCGAGGCGCCGGTGCTCGAGCACGATGGCAGGCGCTGGGCCCAGTCCGGCGCGATCCTCGACTATCTGGCCGACACGCTCGGGCGCTTCGGGCCGCGCGATGCCGACGAGCGGCGCGAGATGCTGCGCTGGCTTCTGTGGGATAACCACAAGTTGACGAGCTACACCGCAACCTATCGCTTCCTGCGCACGTTCACCAAGGCGCCGGACGAAGGCGTAATGAAGTTTCTGCGCGGCCGGGCGGAAAGCGCGTGGGGCGTGCTCGACGCGCATCTGGCCTCGCGCCACTATGTTGTCGCCGATCGCCTGACCATCGCCGACCTGTCGCTGTGCGGCTATCTGTTCTGGCCCGACGAGATCGGGGTCGACTGGTCGCTCTATCCCTCGATTCGCGATTGGCTCGAGCGCATCCGCGCCGAGCCGCGCTGGGTTCATCCCTACGAACTGATGCCGGGGCACCCCTTGCCCCGCCCGGCCTGAAGCCTGCATGCCGATCATCGAGACGCAGCTTGATACCCGCGACGCGAACTTCGCCAGGAATCGCGACGCGCTCGCGGGGCTCGTCGCCGACCTCCGCGCCCGCGTCGCCGTGATCGAGCAGGGCGGCGACGAAGAGGCGCGCGCACGCCACGCCGGGCGCGGCAAGCTGTTGCCGCGCGAGCGCGTGCGCTCGCTGCTCGATCCGGGAGCGCCGTTTCTCGAACTCTCGCAGCTCGCCGCTTATGGAATGTACGACGACAACATCGCCGCGGCCGGCATTATCACCGGCGTCGGCCGCGTCGCCGGTCGCGAGTGCGTGGTCGTCTGCAACGATGCGACCGTGAAGGGCGGCACGTATTATCCGATGACGGTCAAGAAACACCTGCGGGCGCAGGACATCGCGCGTGAAAACCACCTGCCGTGCATTTATCTGGTCGACTCGGGCGGGGCGAACCTGCCCAATCAGACCGACGTCTTTCCCGACCGCGATCATTTCGGCCGCATCTTCTACAACCAGGCGACGCTGTCGGCCGAGGGTATCGCGCAGATCGCGGTGGTCATGGGGTCATGCACCGCGGGCGGCGCTTACGTGCCGGCGATGGCGGACGAATCGATCATCGTCAAGGATCAGGGAACGATTTTTCTCGCCGGGCCGCCGCTGGTGAAGGCGGCGACCGGAGAAGTCGTCAGCGCGGAAGAACTCGGCGGCGCCGACGTCCACACCCGCATATCGGGTGTGGCCGATCACTACGCGCTCAACGACCATCATGCGCTTTCGATCGCGCGCCAGATCGTCGGCAATCTCAACCGGCCGAAGCAGGTCGCCCTCGAACTGGCCACGCCGCGCGAGCCGCTTTACGCCGCCGACGAGATCTACGGGATCATTCCCGCCGAGTTGAGAAAGCCCTACGATGTGCGCGAGGTGATCGCGCGCATCGTCGATGGCAGCGAGCTGGACGAATTCAAGGCCCGCTACGGGGCCACCCTGGTGACCGGGTTCGCGCGAGTCTGGGGCTATCCGGTCGGCATCATTGCCAACAACGGCGTGCTGTACTCCGAATCGGCGCAGAAGGCCGCGCACTTCATCGAGCTTTGCGCCCAGCGCGGGCTGCCGCTGGTGTTCCTGCAGAACATCACCGGCTTCATGGTGGGGCAGAAGTACGAGGCGGGAGGCATCGCCAAGGACGGGGCCAAGATGGTGACCGCGGTGTCCTGCGCCAGGGTGCCGAAGTTCACCGTCATCATCGGCGGCTCGCACGGCGCCGGCAACTACGGCATGTGCGGGCGCGCCTTCGGCCCGCGGTTTCTGTGGATGTGGCCGAATGCGCGCATCTCGGTCATGGGCGGCGAGCAGGCCGCCACGGTGCTCGCGACAATCCGTCGCGATGCGATCGAGGCCAAGGGCGGGGCATGGAGCGCCGAGGAGGAGGCCGCGTTCAAGGCGCCGCTGCGGACACAGTACGAACGCGAGGGCCATCCCTATTACGCGAGCGCCCGCCTGTGGGACGACGGCGTGATCGATCCGGCCGACACCCGCCGCGTACTGGGGCTCTCGATCTCCGCGGCGCTGAACAAGCCGATCGAGGCGACGCGCTTCGGCGTCTTCCGCATGTAGCTTAAGGCGATGGCCAAACGCACCGGCAAGAGCGAGCCCAGGCGCCGCGCCCAGAGCGGGAAGGTCGCAGCGACGGCCTGCACCACGCTCGAGGTCACCTACCGCGACGCCGTGGCCTGGGTGCTGCTCAACCGCCCGGAGGTGCGCAACGCGTTCAACGCGACGCTGATCGCCGAGCTCACCGCGCTGCTGCGGGCGCTCGACGCCGACCCCAGCGTGCGCGCGGTCGTGCTCGCGGGTGCGGGCTCGAGCTTCTGCGCCGGCGCGGACCTGAACTGGATGCAACAGATGGCCGCCTTCAGTCCGAGGCAAAACCTGGCCGACGCCGGCGCGCTGGCTGCCATGCTCGCCACGCTCGAGCGGCTGTCGAAGCCGACGATCGCCCGCGTCCACGGCGCGGCTTTCGGCGGCGGGGCCGGCCTGGTGGCGTGTTGCGACGTCGCGATCGGCACTCCGGAGGCCACCTTCGCATTCTCCGAGGCGCGCCTGGGTTTGATTCCCGCGGCGATCAGTCCCTATGTGGTCGCCGCGATCGGCGCGCGCGCGGCGCGCCGCTACTTCCTTACCGCCGAGCGATTTTCCGCCGCCGAGGCCTACCGCCTCGGCCTGCTGCACGAGCTCGCGCCGGCGGCGGAACTCGACGCCCGGATCGAAACGCTGCTCGGCGCGCTGCTGATCGGCGGCCCGCACGCCCAGACCGAGTGCAAGTTGCTGCTGCGAGCGATCGTGAACCGGCCGCTCGATGCAAGGGTCGTCGCCGACACCGCGCGCCGCATCGCGCGCGTCCGGGCCTCGCCGGAAGGCAGGGAGGGCGTGGCCGCCTTTCTCGCCAAACGCAAGGCGGCGTGGGTGCCGCGCGGCGATTAGCGCGGCGGCGCGGGCATGGAAAAACTCGATACCCTGCAACTGATTGCGCTCGCCGCGGCACTCGGCTGGGCGAGCGGCATTCGCCTGTACGCGGTGTTGTTCATCGTCGGCGCGCTGGGGTATCTCGGCTGGTTCGAGCTGCCTTCGCATCTGGCGATCCTCTCGCACCCGCTGGTCCTCGCCGCGTCGGGGTTCATGGTATGCGTCGAATTCTTCGCCGACAAAATTCCGGGCGTCGATACGCTGTGGGATGTCGTCCATACGCTGGTGCGCATTCCCGCCGGCGCCGCGCTCGCGGCGAGCGTGTTCGGTAACTCGCCTCCGGCATGGACGCTCGCCGCAGGAATCATCGGCGGCACGCTGGCGGCCGGCAGCCACTTCACCAAGGCGGGCGCGCGCATGGCGATCAATACCTCGCCGGAGCCGTTCTCCAACTGGGCGGCTTCCTTTGGCGAGGACCTGCTCGTCGGCGTGCTCCTCTACCTCGCGCTGGCGCACCCGATTGCCTTGCTGCTCGTGCTCGCGGCGCTGCTCGCGCTCAGCGTCTGGCTGCTGCCGAAGCTGTGGCGGTTCCTGCGCGATTTCGGCGCGCGGATCGCGCGCGCGTTCGGCCACGCGACGGGGAGCGCCACGCCGGCGACGACGGCCTCCGCGCCGGGCAAGCGATGTTTGACAAGATCCTCATCGCCAATCGGGGTGAGATCGCCTGCCGCGTCGCGCGGAGCGCCCGGCGCATGGGCATCCGCACGGTGGCGGTGTACTCCGATGCCGATGCCGCCGCGCTGCATGTCACGGCTTGCGACGAGGCCTATCGGCTCGGCCCGGCGCCGGCGCGCACAAGTTATCTCGACGCGCCCAAGATCGTGGCCATCGCCACCGCGGCGGGGGCGCAGGCCATCCACCCCGGCTATGGTTTTCTGTCCGAGAACGAATCGTTTGCCGCGGCGGTTGCGGCGGCCGGGCTCGTCTTCATCGGTCCGCCACCCGCCGCGATCCGCGCCATGGGATCGAAGGCGGAAGCCAAGGCGATCATGGGCCGGGCCGGCGTACCGGTCGTGCCCGGTTACCACGGCGCGGCGCAGGACGACGCGGTGCTGCAGGCGCAAGCCGACGCGATCGGCTATCCGGTGCTGATCAAGGCGTCCGCGGGGGGCGGCGGCAAGGGCATGCGCGTCGTCCTGCGGCGCGACGAATTCGCCGCCGCGCTCGCCTCCGCGCGGCGCGAAGCCCAGGCCGGATTCGGCGACGAGCGGGTGCTGCTCGAAAAGTACCTGCCCCAGGCGCGGCACATCGAAATCCAGGTTTTTGCCGACGCGCATGGACAATGCGTGCATCTGCTCGAGCGCGACTGCTCGGTGCAGCGACGCCACCAGAAGGTGCTCGAGGAGGCGCCGGCGCCCGGTATGACGCTGCCGCGCCGGGAGCGGATGGGCGCGGCAGCGGTCGCGGCGGCCAAGGCGATCGGCTACACCGGCGCCGGTACGGTGGAATTTATCGTCGCCGAGCCGCCCGGTCCCGACGCGCCGTTCTATTTCATGGAGATGAACACGCGGCTGCAGGTTGAGCATCCGGTCACGGAGATGGTCACCGGAGTCGACCTCGTCGAATGGCAACTGCGCGTTGCCGCCGGCGAGCGCCTGCCGCTGACCCAGGAACAGATCGCCTTGCATGGCCACGCGATCGAGGCACGCATCTACGCCGAGGACCCCGACCGCGAGTTCCTGCCCTCGATCGGGCGCATCGTGTATTTGCGCACGCCGGAAACCTCGGCGCAGGTCCGCATCGATACCGGGGTGCGCGAGGGCGACGCCATCAGCCGCTATTACGATCCGATGATCGCCAAGCTCATCGCCTGGGGCGAAGACCGGCCCGCCGCACTGCGTCGCCTGAAGGCCGCGCTCGCCGCCTATCGCGTCGCCGGCGTGACCACCAACATTGCGTTCCTGCAGCGGCTGCTTGCCCATGACGCCTTTGCCAGCGGCCGGGTCGATACGGGGCTGATCGCGCGTCATCACGCGGCATTGTTTCCGCCTCCGTCGCCTCCGCCCGAGCGCGTGCTCGCGGTTGCCGCGCTGGGCGAACTTGCACGCTTGCGTGCGGCCGCCCTGGCGCGAGCGCACGCTTCCGGCGATCCCGGGTCGCCCTGGCATGAAGTCGCGACGTGGTGGCCGAACAGTGACCAGCACGCGATCGCGCTGACCTTCCAAGCTGCCGGCGGCGCGTATCCGGTGCGCGTGCGCAACGACGGCGATGCCGTCACACTCCAGCTCGGCGGGCGCGACGTCGCGGCGAGCGTGACCTCTGAGGGCTGCGATCTTCGCGTCCAGTTCGACGGCGGCGATTGGGCCGCCGCTTACGTAGCCCAGGGCGAGGAGCGCTACGTGTTCTGCGGCAGCGAGATGCACCGGCTGCGCTGTGTCGACCCGCTGGCGCACTCCGCTGTCGAGGAGGCCCACGCCGGACGCCTCACCGCGCCGATGTCGGGCACCGTCGTTGCGGTGCTGGTGCAGGCGGGCGAAGCGGTGGCGAAAGGCGCGCCACTGCTGGTTCTCGAGGCGATGAAGATGGAACACACGATCAAAGCCCCGGCGTCGGGCAAGGTCAGCGCGGTTCACTACCGCCAAGGCGAGCAGGTGGCCGAGGGCGCTGCACTCATCGACCTCGACGGCGATGCGGCGACGCCGGCGGCGTGAGGCTGCTGTTCTATAGCGACGGCAACGACACGGCCGCCTGGGTCGCCGCGCTCCGCCACGTGCTTCCCGAGGCCCGGGTCGAAGTCTGGCCTGCGGCGGCGGCGAACGGGGCCGACTACGCGCTGGTTTAGAAGCCGCCGCCGCAACTGTGGCGCGACCTCGACGGCGTCAAGGCGATCTTCAATCTCGGCGCCGGCGTCGATGCGCTCGCCCGCGACGCGGCCCTGCCAACAGGTGTGCGCCTGGTGCGCCTCGAGGATGCCGGCATGGCGCAACAGATGGCGGAGTACGTCTGCCACGCGGTGCTGCGCCGCTATCGCGAATTCGACCTCTACGCCGAGCAGCAGCGCGCCGGCCTGTGGCATGCGCGGCCGCGACCGAGCAAACAGGGGTTTGGGGTCGGGATACTCGGCCTCGGGTTGCTTGGCATGGCGGTTGCGGCGGCCTTGCTGCCGTTCGGATTTCCGCTGCGCGGGTGGAGCCGTACCCGCAGGCAGAGGGCCGGGATCGCGACCTTCTCCGGGACGAGCGAGCTCGACGCTTTTCTCGCCGCGACGCAGGTCCTGGTGTGCCTGCTGCCCCTGACGCCTGAAACGCAGGGCCTGCTCGACCGGGCAACCCTGTCGCGACTGCCGCGTGGCGCATGCTTAGTCAACGTCTCGCGCGGCGCGCTCGTGGTCGACGACGACTTGCTCGCCCTGCTCGACAGCGGCCACCTCGCCGCCGCGATGCTCGACGTCTTTCACGACGAACCGCTGCCGCCGACGCATCGTTTCTGGCATCATCCACGGATCGCACTGACACCGCATGTGGCGGCGATTACGCTCGTGGAAGAGGCGGTCGTGCAGATCGCCGAGAAGATCCGCCGGCTCGAGGCGGGGCTTCCCGTCACCGGCGTCGTCGTCCGCGACCGCGGATACTAAAAGACGCCCCGATGATCGCCATCGCCTCTGCGCGTACGCGCCGATGAAACTGCCGCAGCGGGTGCGCATGGTCGAGGTGGGCCCTCGCGACGGCTTGCAGAACGAGCAGGCGATGGTGCCCACGGAGGTCAAGGTTGGCCTGATCGATCGGCTCACCGACGCCGGCCTGCCAGCGATCGAAGCGACGAGCTTCGTTTCGCCCAAATGGGTGCCGCAGATGGCCGATGGCGCGCAGGTGATGGCGGCAATCCGGCGCAAGCCCGGGGTGCGCTATCCGGTGCTGACGCCGAATCGGCAGGGTTTCGAAGCCGCGCTCGCCGCCGGTTGCGACGAGGTCGCGGTGTTTGTCGCCGCGTCGGAGACGTTTTCGCATCGGAACACCAACTGCTCCATCGCGCAGAGCCTCGAGCGAGCGCAAACGGTCGCGGATGCGGCCGCCGCACACGGCGTGCGCGTGCGTGGCTACATCTCATGCGTCCTCGGCTGTCCCTACGAAGGCGAGATCGCGCCGGAACGGGTGCGCGACGTCGCCGCCGCCCTTTGGGCTATGGAATGCTACGAAATTTCGCTCGGCGATACGATCGGGACGGGGACGGCAGGCAAGACACAGCAGCTGCTCGCGACGGTGGCTCAAGCCGTGCCGATTGCCGCCCAGGCGGGGCACTTTCACGATACCTACGGGCAGGCCCTGGCCAACATCTACGCGGCGTTGGAACTCGGCGTAGCGACTTTCGACAGTTCCGTCTCCGGTCTGGGCGGGTGCCCGTATGCCAAGGGTGCGACCGGCAACGTCGCGAGCGAGGACGTGCTCTATCTGCTCTCGGGCCTCGGCATCGAAACCGGGGTCGACATGACGCGCTTGCGCGTGGCAGGCGACTACATTTCCGCCTTTCTTGGCCGGGCGCCGGTTTCGCGCGTCGCCCGGGCGCTGGACGCCAAGGATCCGCTGCCGGGACGGTACCCCGCTTGAACAGGCCCGTGCAAGAGCAAGCCGAGGTGGGGTCCCCCTGCGTGCACCTGTGCCTCATCGACGCGCCGACCGGGCTTTGCGCCGGATGCTATCGGACGCTGCACGAAATCGCCGCTTGGATCGACCTGTCAGGCGACGAGCGCCGCGCGATCGTGGACCACGCCGCCGCCCGTCGCGCGCTGCACGCCACGGCCATCGCGTCGCGGCTCGTCACCGATGGCGAGCGCTGACTGGTACTTCGATTTCGTCTCGCCGTTCTCGTACCTGCAGTGCGAGCAATTGCCGCGGCTGGAGCAGGCGATTCGCGTGCGCTACCGGCCCATCCTGTTCGCCGCCGTGCTCAAGGCCCATGCCCAGCGCGGACCGGCCGAGATCCCTGCCAAGCGTCGCTTTACCTACCGCTTCGTCGTCTGGCAGGCACGGCAGCTGGGTATCCGGCTCAAGTTTCCTGCCGCGCACCCGTTCAATCCGCTGCCGTTGCTGCGCCTTGCGCTGGCCGTGGATTGCGAGCCCGAAGCGATTCGCTGCATCTTCCGCTTCGTGTGGCGCGACGGGCGCCTGGGCGACCTGCCGATCGAATGGGCCGAGCTCACGGCCGAGCTCGGGCTTGCCGATGCGACCGCGCGTATCGCGAGCGCGGAGGTCAAGGCGGCGCTGCGCCGAAACACCGACGAAGCGATCGCGCGGGGCGTCTTCGGCGTGCCGACCTTGGCGATCGGCGACGAGCTGTTCTGGGGCGCCGACGCGACGGCGATGGCGGCGGACTATATTGCGCAGGGCTGTCGCTACACGGACCCCGAGATGGCGCGGGTGGCGAGTCTTCCGGTCGCAGCGGAGCGCGACGCGAAGCGCAACTAGCGCCCGACCGGGTTTACTTCCCCCGCGGCGGGAGCGTTACGGCCCGGGTGGCTGCAGTTTGCTTGGCGCGGAACGCGGCGAGTTTCCGGGCCAGCACGGGATCGGTGCGGGCGAGCAGGGCGACGGCGAACAGCCCCGCGTTGGCGGCTCCGGCCTCTCCGATCGCAAACGTCGCTACCGGCACGCCCTTGGGCATCTGCACGGTCGACAGCAAGGAATCCTCGCCGCGGAGGTATTTCGACGGCATGGGGACGCCCAGCACGGGCAGCGTCGTCTTGGCCGCGAGAACGCCGGCTAAGTGGGCTGCACCGCCGGCTCCGGCAATGATGCAGGCCAGGCCATTGGCCAGTGCATTCTCGGCGTAGGCAATGGCGTCGTCGGGCGTTCGATGCGCGGACAGCACCCGCGCTTCATGGGCGACCCCGAACGCCACCAGTTGCGCCACAGCCTCCTGCATGATGTCCCAGTCGCTGGCGCTGCCCATCACCACGCCCACCTTGGGAGGCCTGCTGCGTCGAGCCATGGATATCCCCTGTCGATCGGCGGCGCGGAACCTGCGCCGCGGCGCAACGTGTCTGTGGCGATTTTACCATCGGCCTTGAGCGTGCCCTGTGCACGCCTTGGGCGAAGACTTGTCGGACGAAGAGCGCTCGCTGACAATGCGACCAATGCCCTGGACATTGCTTCGTTCTTTGCGTCGTGTCGCGGCCACCGCGGCCGCCGCTTGCATCACCGTTGCGGCGTACGCGCAGCCCACCGATGCCGATTTCGCCGCGGCGCGCGATGCCTACCGGGCTGGCGACGCGGCCCGGCTCGAACGCCTCGCGCCGCGTCTTGCGGGCTATCTGCTCGAGCCCTACGTGGCCTATTGGCGCCTGCGGCTCAAGCTCGACGATGCCGATCCGGCCGCGGTACGGGGCTTTCTCGACCGCTATGCGGAACTGCCGCTCGCCGGGCGCCTGCGCAGCGAGTGGCTGAAGGCGCTTGGCAAGCGCGGCGACTGGACCGTATTCGCCGCCGAGTATCCCAAGCGGACCGCGGAGGACGTCGAGCTCGCCTGTTATGCGGCCCAGTTTCGAGCCCAGCGCAAGGACCTTGCGGAGGGCGAGGGCGCGACGGACGGCGAGGCAGTTCTGGTTCAGCGGGCAGGAACAACCCGAATCGTGTCAGCCGGTGTTTGCCTTGTTGCTCGCACAAGGCGCGTTGACGGAGCAAGACGTCTGGACCCGTTTCCGGCTGGCGCATGAGGCCGGCAACTTCCGCTTCGCGGCCAAGATCACGGCCGTGCTGGCGCCACCCGAGCGGCCCCCGGCGCGCGACATCGAGCACGTCGACCGGGGCGCGCGCGCAGCGCTCGCCAAGGGAGATTTTCGCCTCGCCTCGCAAGCCGGTCGCGAACTGGCCCTCTACGCGCTCGACCGCGTCGCGCAAGTCGACGCGCTCGCCGCCCACGACGCATGGGTCGGCTGGCGGGGACGACTTCCCCCCGCCGACCGTCTCTACGGCAACCTCCTCGTCGCCTACCATGCCGCACGCCAGCTGCTGCCGGCGGCGAACGCTTGGTATCACGAAGCCGAAGGAGCGCCCTTCACCGATGCCGAGCATGCCTGGCAGGTGCGCGCCGCCTTGCGTGTCGGCGCCTGGGCCGATGTGGGTGCGGCAATCGATGCGATGCCGGCTGTCCAGGCGCTGGACCCCGCGTGGCGCTACTGGAAGGCGCGCGCGCTGAGCGCAGGCGGAGAAAGCGAAGACGCGACCCGGCTCTTCGGCGGCCTCGCGACCGAGCATCATTTCTACGCCATCCTAGCCGCCGAAGCACTCGGAGCAAACATCACGCCCTTGAGCGAGCCGCTTGCGCCCGATCCGGTCGCGCTCGCGGCGTTCGGGGCACGCGAGGCCGTGCAGCGCGTGGTGAAGCTCTCCGCACTCGACCTACGCTCGGACGCGCAACGGGAGTGGGTCGCCATCGTGCGCGGCCTCGACGACGAGGGCCTGCTGCTCGCCGCGTCGTTCGCGCAAGCCCATCGCCTTTACGATCGCGCGATCAATACCGCCGACCGCACGCGCGAGCGACATGACTTCGGCCTGCGTTATCCCACACCGTATCGGACCGAGGTCGAGGACGCGGCCCGGGAGAACGGTCTCGACGCGGCCTTCGTCTACGGTCTGATGCGCCAGGAAAGCCGCTTCGTTGCCGATATTGTTTCGGGGGCCGGCGCAGTCGGCCTCATGCAGCTGATGCCGCCGACGGCGCGCTGGGTTGCGCACAAGACCGGGCGCACGTCGGTGCGCGCGCCCCAGCTTGAGGACCCGGATCTCAATATCCAGCTGGGCGCCTACTACCTGCGCTACGTGCTCGACAAGCTCGACGGGCTGCAGGCGCTCGGAGCCGCCGCGTATAATGCCGGTCCGGGACGGGCACAGGCGTGGCGGGGGTCGGTGCCGCTGGAAGGCGCAATCTACGTCGAGACGATTCCGTTCAACGAGACGCGGGATTACGCGAAAAAAGTGCTGGCGAACGCGATGTTCTACCAGGCTCGGCTCGGCTTGCACTACGTCGCGCTCAAGGATCGTCTCGGCATCATCGCCGCCCGCGGGAGCGGCGGGGCGGATAACGGCGGCGGCGACGCTGCCGCGCCGGAGGAACGCAGCGAAAGTCTGCGATGAGCGCCGGATCAATCCTGGTGTTGGGTGGCAGCGGTTTCGTCGGCCGTCATTTGGTCAACCAGCTCGTCGCCGCGGACTGGCGGGTCGTCGTGCCGACGCGGCAACGGGAGCGCGCCAAGCACCTGATCGTGCTGCCGACGGTCGACGTGCGCGAGGCCGATGTGCACGATCCGGTCGTGCTCGCGCGGCTTGCCGCCGGCGCGGATGCGGCGGTCAACCTCGTTGGCATTCTCAACGAGTCGCGCCACGGTGATTTCGAGCGCATACACATCGAACTCGCGCGCAAGCTCTGCGCCGCCTGTCACGAAGCCGGCGTGGCGCGCCTGCTGCACATGAGCGCACTGCATGCCGACGTCGCGGGGCCGAGCCGTTACCTGCGCAGCAAGGGCGAAGCCGAAGCGCTGGTGGCCCGGTCGCAGTTGGCCTGGACGATCTTCCGCCCTTCGGTGATCTTCGGCCGCGAGGACTCCTTTCTCAATCTGTTTGCCCGCCTCGAGCGCGTGCTGCCGGTAATCGCCCTCGCCTGCGCGCACGCGCGCTTCCAGCCGGTCTATGTCGGCGACGTCGCGCAAGGGTTCATGCGCGCGCTCGGCGATGACCGCACGCATCGGGAGCGCTACGCACTGTGTGGGCCTAAGGTGTATACGTTGCGCGAACTGGTTGCCTACGTGGGCGAGATCACCGGTCGCCGGCGCCCCATCGTGCCGCTTTCGCCCGTGCTGGGGAGGTTTCAGGCGCGCCTGTTGGAATTGTTGCCGGGCAAACTGATGAGCCGCGATAACCTGGCGTCGATGCAGCTCGACAGCGTCTGTGACGGCGGCTTTCCGCACCTGCTGGGGTCGCATCCGACCGCGCTCGAGGCCATGGCGCCGCAGTACCTCGCGCCGGCGGCGCTGCGCACTCGTCACTCGGGCCTGCGCGCGCAGGGCGGGCGCTGAAGATCTATCGCGTCGGCGGTTCGGTGCGTGACGAGCTGCTCGGACGGCCGCTCGTGGATCGCGATTTCGTCGTCGTCGGCGCCACACCGCAGGAGCTGCTGCGGCGCGGATTTCGACCCGTCGGGCGCGATTTTCCGGTGTTCCTCCATCCCGAAACGCACGAGGAATATGCGCTGGCGCGCACCGAGCGCAAGACCGGGCGCGGACACCAGGGATTCAGCTTTCACGCCGCCCCCGGCGTCACGCTGGAGGAGGACCTGGCGCGGCGCGACCTCACGATCAATGCCATGGCGCGCGCCGAAGACGGGAGCCTGATCGATCCTTTCGATGGCGAGAAGGATCTGCGCGCCGGAATCTTGCGCCACGTCGGTCCCGCCTTCGCCGAGGATCCGTTGCGGGTGCTGCGCGTCGCGCGCTTCGCGGCGCGCTTCGGGTTCGCGCTCGCGCCGCAAACCGAGGCGCTGATGCGCTCGATCGCGGAGAGCGGCGAGCTTTCGACGCTGACGCCGGAACGCATCTGGCAGGAGCTCTCCCGCGCCCTCATGACGGCCAAGCCCTCGCGCTTCTTCACCGTGCTCCGGCGCTGCGGCGCGCTCTCGCAGCTGTTTCCCGAAGTCGATGCCTTGTTCGCCCGAGCGCGTCGCCCGGGTCCGGATGCCGCGCTCGATAAAGGCGTCGATTGCCTGCAGGCGTTGGACGGCGCAGCGGCCGCCGCCGAACCGCTGCCGGTCCGCTATGCAGTCCTCGCGGCGGGTCTCGGCTCGGCGGCGAGGGCGATAGCCCTGAGCAACCGCCTCAAGGTGCCGGTGGCCTGTCGCGAGCTGGCCCGGCTGACCGCGCGCTATGCAGCGAAGGTGCGTCGCGCCGCCGAGCTCACACCGGCGGCGCTGCTCGACCTCCTTCTCGCCACTGACGCACTGCGCCGCCCCGAGCGGCTGCAGGGACTCGTGCGCGCGAGCGTCCTCGCCCAAGGGTCGGAAGGCGCGCGCGGCGGGGCAGACGCCGTGCAGGCGCGACTCGCGGCCGCGCTCGCCGTGGTGCGTGGCGTCGATGCGGGCGCCCTGTCAAGGTCGCGCGGGAAGGATCTTCCGCGCCGCATCCGAGCGGCGCGCCTGCAGGCCCTGCGCGACTGGATGCGGGCGACGCGCACCAAGCCAGCGCCGCGAAGTGCGACGCGCGCTGGAGGCCGTACGGCACGGGCTCGGCACGGCGCTTAGAAGAAGTGCGCGATGCCGAAGACGACCCCGGGTAGCTTCGTGCCCTGGACCGCGTCGTACGGATTGATGTTGAAGCCGTAGTTGGCGTTGGGACGATTGTTGATCTGCACGTATCCGGCATAGACGATCGTGCGCAAGGACAGCGAGTAGGTGTAGGAAAGCTCCCACTGCACCGCGGAGGAATCCGGGCCCTTGGTCAGGCCGCCGACCTGCGTTCCGTTCTCGGCGCTCCCGGTGCCATTGCCGGCCTTGCCCCAGAAGGCGTAGAACGAACCGCCGCCCACCGGTACGGTAGCCGAAACGCCCCAGAAATCGCGTCGCAGGTCGCCGGTGAAGGTGTCGTACTTGAGCCGCTCGTAGACTGCGCCGATGCGCAGCCCCACGCCGTTGGCAAGGGTGCCGAAGTCGTAGCCGCCGGCAACCGACAGCGCGTAGTCGTTGGCATTGGCGAAGCGGACCTTGTTGTTTTGCTCGAACGCCACACCGAAGTCCAGCGGCCCCTTGCTGTAAAACGCCCCCATGCTCACGACGTTGGCGTGGCGCAGTCCCGACGCTTGATCGCCGCTATTGGCGGCAATGGTGGGGTCGTCGTTACCGGAAGAAGAGCGCGTCGCGTACTGCAATTCGCCGCTGAACCCGTCCAGGGGCGGTGTCTCATAACGGATGGAGTTGCCCAGCCGCGCGTCGAAACCGCCCTCGAGTTTTGACAGCGGTCCCTGGGCCCAGACGGCCGCAGTGGAGAGGATCGACGTGGTGAATGTCGGCACATCGCCAAAGATGGGGAGGATGTCGTCGTAGGGCGTGAGGAAGTTGCCGCCCTTCAGCGTGCCCCAATCGCCCTGCAAGCCGACAAAGGTCTCGCGGCTGGCAAGCGCGCCGCCGCTCGTATTGGCTTGAACTGAGGATTCGAGCTGGAATATCGCGACCTGGCCGGCGCCGAGATACTCCTGGCCGCGGATGCCGAAGCGCGAGGTATTGCTGCTGACGCGAACGACGGTCGGATTGGTGCCATCGAACTGCTTGCCGCTGACGAACTCGAGGTCGAGGTTGAGGTCGCCATAGAGCGTGACATTGGCGAGCTGCGCCCGCGCCGCCGGCGCCAGAACGGCGGCACAGGCGATGATGAGGGCGACGAGGGATCTCTTCATCCGATTGTCACGGCCACGGCACACCCGACCTCCGGCCGCACCCATTGTCCCACGTTGCACCGGCCGCGGCGCGCGGTGCGCTACACCCAATACGCGGCGAAGGTCATCACACGCGCGGCGCTGCGCATGAGCGCGCGCGCAAACCAGGGCAAATCGGCTGCGCCGGCGTCACGCGCGGCCATGCCATGGCGCACTTCGTCGTCGCGCATCGCCGCGACGATGGCCCGGCTCTTGCGGTCAGCCGCGGGCAGACGATCCATGTGCGTGGTCAGATGCGCTTCGACCTGGCGCTCGGTTTCGACGACGAACCCCAGACTGCTGCGATCGCCGGTGGTGCCGGCCAAGAGGCCGATGGCGAATGAGCCGGCGTACCACAGCGGGTTGACCAGGCTGGGGCGAGCGTCGAGTTCGGTGAGCCGCTGTTGCGTCCAGGCGAGATGTTCTTCCTCTTCGCGCGCTGCGTGCGACAGGCGCTCACGCGTGGCGGCATCGCGCGCGGTCAGCGCCTGCGCCTGGTAGAGCGCCTGCGCGCACACCTCGCCGGTGTGGTTGACCCGCATCAGCCCCGCCGCGTGGCGCCGCTCGTCGGGCGTCAGGTCGGATTCCGGCAAGCCGCGGGCCGGATGCGGGCGACTGCTCACGGCGCCGCCGGAGAGAGTGCGCAGTGCGCGGTCGAAGCCGAGGATCAGATGGTCGATCATGGAGATCCGCCCGTCGCAGAGTACAACCGCGCCTTCGCGCTGGCGACAAATTGTTGCGGCGGCCGCGAGTCACCCCGCCCGCCCGCAGGCAAAAAAAACGGGCGCCCTTTGGACGCCCGCGTGATCACTTCAAACCCAGATGAACCTGGGAACTGCGGTGTGCAACAAATTAGAAGAAGTGCACCATCCCGAACACCACGCCGGTCGGCTGCCCTGAATTGCAGTTCGAACCGTATTCGCAGGTCTGGATCGTGTACGGGTTGATGTTGAACGTGGTCGGGTTGTACGCCTTGTTGGCGATCTTCACGAAACCGGTGTACAACAGCGTCCGCGGCGACAGGCTGTAGCTATAGCTCAGTTCCCATTGCTGGGTGCTGGTGTTGCCACCGTGCACCACGTAGCCGACCGTTGTGCCGTCCGGAGCGCTGCCTCCACCGTTGCCCGCCTTGCCCCAGAACAGGTACATCGTGCCGCCGCCGATCGGAA
The DNA here is from genome assembly GCA_963711235.1 of uncultured beta proteobacterium. GTDB lineage: Bacteria > Pseudomonadota > Gammaproteobacteria > Burkholderiales > Casimicrobiaceae > PALSA-1003. Next base: position 876,197 of record CAVQDI010000006.1, read on the forward strand.
CCGTCCCCGAAACGCCCCAGAAATTGCGCGTCAGGGTGGCCCGTCGTCGCATCGAGGTTCTGCACGTCGTACTTGCGTGTGCTCGTAGACGATGCCGACGCGCAGCCCGAAGGTCTTCATGATGGTGCCGAAGTCGTACGCCCCGGTAACCGTGTAGTCGTAGTCGTTGGCGTTGTAGATGCATGGCGACGCCGTGGTGCAGCCATTACCGGCAGCGACGGTGTTCTCGTATTGCCGGACCTTCTGGTTAAACTCGCCCGACGCGGCCAACTGCAACGGACCGTTGGTGTAAATCCCGTTTACCCCGATCACGTTGGCGTGGCGCACACCCTGGGCCTGGCTGCCGTTGCTGCCGTTCCAGCCTGGAGTCACACCGTTGGGTGGCTGGTTGGCGACGGTTCCGACGGTGGTGTCGTTGAACCCGCCCGTGGCGCTTTGCGTCGAGTACTGCACCGCCATGGTGAAGCCGTTCCAGTTCGGGCTGTCATAACGCACGTTGTTGCCGGTGCGCGCATCCCAGCCGCCCGCGCCCTTGCTCAAGTTCCCCTGCGCCCACACGTCGGCGGTCGACAGGATCGATGTCAACAGGGTCGGCACGTTACCAAAGACCGCGTGCACGTCGTCCTGCGGCATCAGGAACTTGCCCATCGTGACCTTGCCCCAGCTACCCTGCAGGCCGACAAAGCTTTCACGGCTGGCCAGGCCCGAGCTCGAGGAATTGCCGGTGTCCCAGCTTACGTTCGACTCCAGCTGGAAGATCGCGAGCAGCCCACCGCCCAGGCTTTCCTGGCCGCGAAGGCCGAAGCGCGACGTGTTGCTGCTGACCCGGACCACCGTCGGATTTTCGCCGGCTGAAATTCCGTTGGCGACGCTCGCTGCCTGCGCGCCGCGAACGAATTCCAGGTCCAAGTTCGCGCGCCCGTATAGCGTCACGTTCGCGGTTTGCGCTTGCGCAGCCAGCGGCAGCGCAAATGCGCCAGCGACGGCAAGAGCGACGAGCTTTTTATTCATGGAATTTCTCCTCTAACGGAAAAAATAGGCAAGTGACCTGCGTTTGCGCCTGCCATCGGAACCTTCTCAATTGGATAAGCGAGAAGTTAAAGCCATTGTGCCAAACCGTCGAATCCATTGGCAAGCTAAAACCCGCGACCCCAAAACACCCTGAGAAGCATGTTGTTTAATTGCAACAAGAGCCCGCTTCCGGTCGCATGCGTCCCGAGCGGCCCGCGGCGTATAATTCTCCCTGCCGATCGCCTCTGCGGCGCACGGACGCCACGGGCGACAAAATGGTCGCAAACAACAGCTTGCGGAGGCTGCGCCGGTTGCCGCGCGTGACCTTGCGGGGCGGGGGAAGGCAATGACGGGCTTGGCGGCAATAATTGCCGCCGCGGTCAGCTGGCTGGCACTGCGCGCGTTGCTTGGGCGCGCGGGCCTGCTGCCCTTGGATCGGCCCAACGCGCGCTCGCTGCACACGCACCCGGTTCCGCGCGGGGGAGGCCTCGCGATATGGGCCGGATGGTTCGCCGCCACCCTGTGGCTTCCCGGCGCGAAACCATGGCTCGGGCCGCTCTTGGCGGTCATCGCCATCTCGCTCCTCGACGATCGCCGCGGCATGCACCCGTCGCTCCGGCTTCTGGTGCACGCCGGGGCGGCGACGGCTTGGGTGTGGCTCGCCGCGCCGCCGCTGAACGCCGTCCTCGCCGTGCTGGGCATCGTCTGGATGGCCAATCTTTACAATTTCATGGATGGCAGCGACGGGCTGGCCGGGGCGATGGCGGTGATCGGGTTCGCCGCCTACGCCGCCGCGGCGGCGCTCGCCGGGGCGGCGGACGTGGCGCTTTTTCTTGCCCTCTCCGCGGCGACGGTCCCGTTCCTCGCCTCCAACCTGCCTCCCGCCCACGTGATCCTCGGCGACGTGGGCGCCGTGCCGCTTGGCTTCCTGGCCGCGATCTTCGGTTTGAGCGGCTGGCAGGCGCACTGGTGGCCCGCCTGGTTCCCCATCCTGGTGTTTCTGCCCTTCATCGCCGATGCGAGCGTGACCCTGTGCTACCGCCTGCTGCGCGGCGCGCGCTTCTGGGACGCCCATCGCGAACATCACTACCAGCGCCTGGTGCAGATCGGCTGGGGGCACGGCCGCACGCTGGTGCTCTACGCGCTGCTCATGTTCGGCGCGGCGGGGTCGGGCGTGGCGGCATTGGCGTGGGCGCCTCGCGCCGGGGTCGCCCTGGTCGCGCTCTGGGGGGCCATTCTCGCCCTCGTGTTCGCCGCGATCGAGTATCATTGGCGGCGGCGAGGGTGCGCTGTGAAGAAAGTAAGGGCTAACTGGCGGATCTGGCTCGCGTTTGTGCACGACGTTTGTGCGGCGGCAATCGCCTGGGCCGGGCTGTATTGGCTGCGCTCCAATACCGATCTGCACGAGCCGCAGCTGTCCGACATGGTGCATACGCTGGCCTGGATCCTGCCGCTGCAGGCCGGCATCTTCCTCGCCTTCGGCCTCTATCGGGGCCTGTGGCGGTTCGCAAGCCTGCCTGACCTGCAACGCATCGTGCTCGCCGCCGGACTGGGCGCGGTCGCGATTCCGCTCGTGCTGGTGATGCTGCAGCTGACCTCGGTGGTGCCGCGCAGCGTGCTCATCCTCTATCCGCCGGTGCTGATCTTCCTCATGGCGGGGAGCCGCTTCACCTATCGCGTGTGGAAGGAGCACCGTCTGTACAGCCCCTTGGCGGCGCTCGGCGAGCCGGTGCTGATCCTGGGCGCGGGCGAGGCCGGGGCGCGACTGACCAAGGAGCTCGCGCACAGCCGGCAGTGGCGCGTGGTCGGCCTGCTCGACGATGACCGCGCCAAGCAGGGGCGGCTGCTGCGCAACATCCGCGTGCTGGGACCGATCGCCGAGCTGCCCGATTGGGTACGACGCTTCGGCGTGCGCACGGTGATCATCGCCCTGCCGTCGGCCGCGCACGGCGTGCGCCGGCGCGTCGCCGAGCTCTGCGCCGCGGCCAGTCTCGAAGCGCTGACCGTGCCCCCGTATGAGGACCTGATCAGCGGCCGCTCGCAATTGACGACGATACGCCACGTCGAGCTCGACGATCTGCTCGGGCGCGACCCGGTCGTGCTCGACAGTGCGGGCTTGCGCGAATGGCTGGGTGATCGCGTGATCCTGGTCACCGGGGCGGGCGGCTCCATCGGCGCGGAGCTGTGCCGCCAGATCGCGCGCTACCAGCCGACGCGGCTGGTGCTGCTCGAATTGTCCGAATACGCGCTCTACCAGGTGCAGCAGGCGCTGCAGGACGATTTCCCGGGCCTGCAGGTGGTCACGATCGTCGGCGACGCCAAGCATGCGACGCTGGTCGAACAGGTGCTCGCGCGCGAGCGCCCGTCGGTGATCTTTCACGCCGCGGCGTACAAGCACGTGCCATTGATGGAGGAGACCAACGCCTGGCAGGCCGTGCGCAACAACGCCTACGGGACGTGGGTACTGGCGCGCGCGGCGCTCGCCGCGAAGGTGGAGAAGTTCGTGCTCGTGTCGACCGACAAGGCGGTCAATCCGACCAACGTCATGGGCGCCTCCAAACGCCTTGCCGAAATGATCTGCCAGAGTCTGCAGAACGGCGGCACGCAGTTCGTCATCGTCCGCTTCGGCAACGTTTTCGGCAGCGCGGGCAGCGTGATCCCGCGCTTTCGCGAGCAGATCGCGCGCGGCGGCCCGGTCACCGTCACGCACCCGGAAATCAAGCGCTACTTCATGTCGCTCTCCGAGGCTAGCCAGCTGCTGCTGCAGGCGGGATTGATGGGGGGAGGCGGCGAAGTGCTGGTGCACGACATGGGCGAGCCGGTGCGCATCGTCGATCTGGCGCGGGACATGATCCGGCTCTCCGGCGCCGATCCGGACGCGATTCGCATCGTGTTTACCGGGCTGCGCCCGGGCGAGAAACTCTACGAGGAACCGCTTGCCACGGAGGAAACGCCGCTTTCCACCCCGCATCCGAAGCTCTACATCGCGCAGGCGCGGGCGAACGGGGCGGACGCAATCGATCAGATGATCGCCTGGCTCGAACGCGATCGCGTCGCGAGCGATGCGGAGGTTCGTTCCTGGCTCAAGGCGTGGATTCCCGAATACGTGCCGCCGGGCGAAGCGCCCCGAGCGGCTGCCGGCGCGGACCGGGTCGTGGTGCGCCGGGCGCGCTGACGCGCGCCGTGGCGGCGCTAGCCTAAGTCGATCCCGAGCGCGGCGACCGCCGCGGCGACCGCCTCGACGCCGATCGCATCCATGCAACGCGGATGCGGGCACTCGGCAGGCGAGCGTTCGCAGCGCCGCACCCAGGCGATCTCGCGCTTGAACAGCGTGCGTTGATCGCGGCAGGGAAACGGGTCGACGGTAACCGCGCGATAGGGTACCTCGCGCCAGAACGCACCGGCCCCGGTGAGCGTCACCGCCCCGGGCCCGAACAGCGCCACGGTCGGCGTCCCGACGATGCGCCCGAGGTGGGCGATGCCGGTGTCGGGGCTCACCAGCAGCGCGGCGCCGGCGATCAGTTGCCAGATCTGGGGCAGCGAGAGCGCGCCGGCGAAGGAACGATGCCGCGCCTCCGGATCGCAGGCGTGCACGATGGCCGCTTCGCTCGCTGCCGCGGACCACACCGGTTCGATGCCCTTGGCCGACAGACGCTGCGCCAGCGTTGCCCAGCGCGCGGCCTCCCATTGCTTGAGTGGCGTGCTGGCGCCAACGTGTAGCACCGCGTAGGGCGGTGCGAGCGCGGGCGCGATGGCATTGGCGGGCGGCGCCGGCCAGGCCGCGGGGCGATAGGCGGCCGGGGGCGGGCCCGCGATCAAGCCGGCTACCATGTCGCCCCAGGCGGCAGGACGGTTCGGATACTCCCACTGCTCGTCGACGGGCCAACTCTTGCTTGGCGGACGATCGCCGGCAAAAGCGACGATCCAGCGCGCGCCCAGCGCCAGGGCGAGCCAGCTCATGCGGTTGTCGGCCGGAATGAACGCGAGATCAAATCCGCGTTCACGCCACAGCGGCGACAAGCTGGGGCGCCGCGGGTCCCAGCCGATGGCGCGCAAGCCATAGGGCGCGCGCGCATAGAGCGGCGCATAGGCCTCCGGCACGGCCATGACGAGGTCGGCCGCGGGATGGCGCTCGCGCAACTTGGCCACCAGCGGGGTGAGCATCAGCGTGTCGCCGAGCAGAAGATGATGGGCGATGAGGATGCGCTGCGGAGCGACAGGCCGCACGCGGCGTCCTCCGCTGGCCAGGCGCGAGAACAGTGCGCGCAGGACGACCTGGGCGCGCCCGGCCAGACGGCCGCGGCCGTCAGCGGTAGCGGTTGCCATCGGCCGCGCGCCGCAACACCGCTTCCATCGCATCGAGCATCGCCTCGATGCCGAATTTCGACTGCGCGCGCTCGCGCGCCGACCAGGAAAGCCGCGCCCGCAATGCCGCGGCGTCGAGCAGGCGCTCGATCCCGGCGGCGAGCGCCACCGCATTCTGCTTGGCCACCACCAGTGCGGTCGTGTCGTCAATCGCAATCTCGCCGATCGCGCCGGCATCGGTGGTTACGCAGGGGATGCCTACCGCCATGGCCTGCAGGAGCGCCTGCGGCACGCCCTCATAGGCGTAGGAAGGCAGGGCAAAGACGTCGAGCGCGCGCAGCCACGGCGCCACGTCCTGCTGCGCGCCGGCCAGACGCACCGTGGCGCCAAGCCCGAGGGCGCGGACCTGCGCCTGGATGGCGGCGCGCTCCGGACCGTCGCCGACGATCAGCAGCCGCGTTTCGCGGCGCCTGAGCAGGGTCATTGCCTCGACGAGGTAGCGGTGGCCCTTGGCGCGGTGCAGCGGGGCGACGATGCCGACCAGGGGCACGCCATCCGGCAGCTGCAGGGCGCGGCGCGCCGCCAGCTGATCGCCGGGCGCGAAGCGCTCGAGGTCGATTCCGGTGGGGATCGACGCCACCCGCGCCGGCGACACCCCGGTGGCCTGAATGAGCTGCTGGCGGATCACCTCTCCGGTGGTGACGATCTCGGCCATCGCCCTGGCATACAGCCAGCCAGTGGCGGCGCCGCGCGGCAGCGGGGACATCCGGTGCCGGGTGTGCACCAGCGCCGGTGGACGGCGCTTGCCCAGCCAGCCGGCGCGGCAGGCCAGTGCCGCAAGCCAGCTGTCGGCCGCGCCATGGCTGTGGACGATGTCGACGCGCTCGCTCTCCAGCGCGCGGCGCAGCGCGAGCAAGCCGAGCGCTCCGGCGCGGCGAATGGGTAAGGCGAGCACGGGGATCCCGAAGCGCTCCGCCTCGACAAAGATCGGCGCCTGGCGCGGGCTGGCGATGCGCACGTCGTGGCCGCGGCGGCGCAAGCCCGCCGCTTCGGTGAGGATGCGCAGCTCCGGGCCGCCCCAACCGAGCGATGACTCCGTATGCAGAATGCGCAGGGCGATGAAGGGCCTCTTAGAACGCCGCCGCGCGCTCGCCGATCGGCTGGCGCGGCCGCGCGAACGTCCACCCCGAGGGCCGGGCGTGGCGTTGCGGACGCAGGTAGGAACGCGGGCCGGACGACACGATGATGGAGTGGCGCCTGTCGCCAGCGCGGGGGCAGCGGCGAAAAGTTGCGCCGATTATAGCGCAGCGCCTGTGTGTCGCCGCCGTTTACCGCCGCGGCGGCGGCATCGCGGCGTGCGCCGCGGCAAGCAGCTCGCGATAGAGCAGGACCAGCTGCAACGTCATCGCGGCTGGAGTCAACGGCAACACCGCTTCGCGCGCGCGCGCGCCCAGCGTAGCCCGCGCCCCGGGGTCGGTGAGCGTCATCATGTGCCAGGCGAGTGAATCGACATCGCGCGCCGGACACGCGAACCCGGCATCGTGCTCCACGACGAGCTCCGCCGCGCCGCATTTCGTGCTCGTGACCACGGGCAGACCGCAGGCCATCGCCTCGAGCGCCGCGTTGGGGCAGGGATCGTACAGGGTCGGCAGCACGAACGCGTCCGCGGCGCCGTAGAAGGGCCGCGGATCTTCCTGCGCTCCGAGCAGCGCGACCCGATGCGCGACACCGTGCTCCCGCGCCAGGCTCTTGTAGTGACGACGCGACTTGTCGCGACCGACGACGAACAGATAGGTGTCGCCCGGCAGACGCGCCAGCGCGGCGATCGCGCTCGCCACGCCCTTGCGCACATAACCCGAGCCGACGAGCAGGAACACGGTCGCCTCTTCCGGCACGCCGAGTTTAGTCCGCACCGGGGCGCGATGCGCGCGCAATTGCGGCGAGAAGACGTCGCTGTCGACGGCATTGTAGATGACGGACAGCCGCTCCTCCGGCAGGCCGAAGCGCTCGCGGATTTCGTCCTTCACCATCTTCGAGTTGCAGATCACCGCGCGCAGCGACGGGCTCGCGAACAGTCGCTCCTCCATGTCCAGGACGTAGCGGTGATAGGGACTCCAGGCGACCAGGCGCCGCGCCAGCGGCGGCGCGTCGCGCAGCCGCTCCTCGAGCCAGACCCGGTGCACGCCGTCGCCGGCGCGATAGACGTCGCAGCACAGCAGCCGCTCGTGCGACTGCACCAGTTCCGGCGGCTTGCGGGCGATGGTGGAGCAAACCGCCCGGGCGAAGCTCCAGTCACGCCACAAGCGGCCGACATAGGGCGGGTTGCACAGCACCGGTTCGATCAACTGCAAGCGTGTCTGCGGCCAGCGCCGGGTGTAGAGCGTGATGGCGATGCCGCGCTCGAGCAGGGCTTCGAGTGCGCTCTCGACAAAGCGCTCGGCGCCGCCGTAGGGCGTGTAGCGCTGGCGGATGATCGCCAGCCTCATCGCGACATCCCCTCGGTCTCAGTCAACAGGTCGAACAGCGCCGCGCGCACCCGTTCGACGGGGAGCGTGGTGAGGCACTCGGATACCTTGCCGCCGCCACAGCCGTCGTTGCCACAGGGCCGGCAGGGGTGCGTCACGGAAGTGACCACGCGGTGGGGCACCTGCCACGGACCCCATTCGATTTCCCCGCTGGGCCCGAACAGCGCCACGACCGGTGTTTGCATGGCGGCGGCGATGTGCATCGGTGCCGAGTCGACGCCGACGAACGCGCGCGCCTCGCGCGTCAATGCCGCCAGCTCGCGCAGGCTGAGCGTGCCGGCGAGGTCGACCACTTTTTTCCTCGCCGCGGGCGTCAGCCGATCCATGATGGCCGCCACCAAGCGCTGCTCGGCCGCGTCGGGTGCGCCGGTGATGACCACCGGCCAGCCGTCGTCGACCAGGCCGGTGACCAGTGCCGCGTAGGCCTCGACCGTCCAGCACTTGAACTGCCAGCGCGAGCCCGGATGCAGGTGGATGAAGCGCCGCGCCTCGAGGCCATGCTGCGCGCGCCGTGCGCCGGCCCGCTCGACGTCGCCTGGATCCGGGACCAGGACCAGGCGCCGGCTCGCGCCGCCCGGTTGCAATCCGAGCCGCCGCAGCGCGTCGAGATTGCATTCGACCGTATGCCGCGGCCGCGCCCGGGGCAGGCGGTAGAAGTGCGTGAAACTGGTGCGCCACAGCCAGTGCGCGCGCGGCAACTCGCGTCCGACCGCATAGCGCGGGCGCAGCAGGCGGCACAGCCATGCCCCGCGCGGATGTTCGGTCAGATGCACCACGAGGTCGTAGCGACGCTCGCGCAGGGCGCGGAGCAGGTCCGTTTCGGCGCGCCACTGGCGCACCCAACCGCGTCGCTTCCAGTCGCGGTCGATGGTATGCAAGCGCGCGATCGCCGGGTGACCCGCGAGCAGCGGCGCGGTGTCGCGATAGACCAGGGCGTCGACCTCCGCCGCCGGCAACGCGCTTTGCAACACCGTGAACACCGGCGAGGCAAGCAGGACGTCGCCGTGATGACGCAACTTGGTAACCAGCGCGTGGTGCACGAGGTTCGGGTCGATGGCATCCGGCGGCGCGTCTTGCATTGGCGCAAGATACCAAAGCGCTTTGTCGGTTACAAACAGGTTGATGCTGCCGCCAGTCAGGGCTTACTTGTCGAGCAAGCGGCGCGGTTACTTTGTTCGCGCGCGATCGGGTAGAATCGTCGCGACCCCGAGCCTATCTGCCGCGACCCCCGCCGCCATGCCCCCCGAGGCTGCTTCCGCGCTCAAGGCTCAGATCCTGGCCGAGGCCCTGCCCTACATCCAGCGTTTTCACAACAAGGCCATCGTCATCAAATACGGCGGCAACGCGATGACCGAGTCCCTGCTCAAGGCGGGATTTGCCCGCGACGTCGTGATGCTCAAGCTCGTCGGCATGAACCCGGTCATCGTGCACGGTGGCGGACCGCAGATCGGCGACCTGTTGAAAACGATGGGCATTCCAAGCGAGTTTCGCCAAGGTATGCGCGTTACCGATGAAAAGGTGATGAACGTGGTCGAGATGGTCTTGGGAGAGCTCAACCAGGAGATCGTCGGCCTGATCAACCAGCACGGCGGCCGTGCGGTCGGCCTGACCGGCCAGGACGGCGCATTCATCCACGCCCGCAAGATGCTGCTCAAGAGTGAACCCGACGGCGACGAGTCGGTCGACATCGGCCTGGTCGGCGAAATCGAGCGCATCGATCCGGAGCTCATTCACCTGCTCGATTCGCGCGACTTCGTGCCGGTGATCGCACCCATCGGCGTCGGCGCGGATGGCGAGGCCTACAACATCAATGCCGACCTCGTGGCCGGCAAGCTCGCCGAGACCTTGAAGGCGGAAAAACTCGTGTTGATGACCAACACGGTTGGCGTGCTGGACAAGAACGGCGTGCTGTTGACCGGATTGAGCGCAAGCGAAATCGAGCGCCTTTTCGCCGACGGCACGATCCACGGCGGCATGCTGCCCAAAATCGGTTCGGCGCTCGACGCGGTCAAGAACGGCGTGCACAGCTCGCACATCATCGATGGCCGGGTCGAGCATGCGTTGTTGCTCGAGGTGCTGACCAACGAAGGCGTAGGCACCATGATCAAGGCGGACTGAAGGTACGCGAAGGAGCATCTCGATGGCGACCAAACCTGGCGAACGTCGGCTGCAGATCCTGCAGACGTTGGCGGCCATGCTCGAAAGTCCGCGCGGTGAGAAGATCACCACCGCCGCGCTCGCCGCGCGCCTGGAAGTCTCCGAGGCCGCACTCTATCGTCATTTCGCGAGCAAGGCGCAGATGTTCGAAGGGCTGATCGAGTTCATCGAATCGACCCTATTCTCGCTCGTCAACCGCATCACCAGTGACACCACCGACGGGGTCGCGCAGGCGGCGCAGATCGTGTCGGTACTGCTCGGATTCGCCGAAAAGAACCCCGGCATGACGCGGGTATTGATCGGCGATGCACTGGTCAACGAAGACGAAAGACTGCAGGTGCGCATGAACCAGCTCTACGAGCGGGTCGAGGCTTCGCTGCGGCAGGCACTGAAGATCGCGCAGGCGGGCGGCGGTTGGAGCGGCGACCCGGTTGCCGAAGCCAACGCCCTGCTCGCATTCGTGCTCGGGCGCTGGGCCCTGTTCGCCAAGTCAGGCTTCAAGCGCCTGCCGCAGGAGTATTGGGAAACGCAGCGCAAGTATCTGTTCTATCTCGGCTGCCGCCTGCGCCTCGCGACTTTCCGCGGAGCTTCGGTGTTGTGCTTGTGCGGCGCCGCGATGACGCCGGCCGTCTTGCGGCCATCGTCCCAGCGCACGCGACTGGCAAGATCACGCAACTGGCGCAGCTCGTCGGGCGTAGCACGTTCTTCAGATGATAGATCATGCGCGTTACGCCGCGAGCTGGTGATGAAAACGGCGAATTCCCTGCCGATCAGTCGGACGGTCTCGCAACAGCCCGGATTCTACCGCGGCCCGTAGCAGCAGCCTAGAGCGATCGAGGCGAACAAGAACGATGCCGATTGGATGGGCGGGCGTCGATTGCAAGAAACGCAAGCTTGGGGATCCGGCGGGGTACGCCGGATTAAAGCGCCTATCTCGATCTCTGCGCTTAATAGGGTATTTGTGATTATTGGGAGAGTTGAGGGTTGGCGCTGAAGGGAACCTTCCGCCTAGGCGGCCTGCACGGTGGAAGGTGCCAGCCGGCAGGCGTTGATGCGCCAGCCGCCCGGCAACTTCTCCAGGGTGTAGAGCGCGACCTGCACGGTGTTGTCGGGGGCGACCAGGCGCAGCGGCTGGATGACCATGCCGTCGACCTGTGCACCGTCGAGAAATTCGGTGTAGCGGGCAACGAGCAGCGCCGCGTACGCGCTGCGCACCATCAGCAGGAACGTCGCCGCATCGCCGAACTGGGCCTGGATCCCCGGGCTCGCGTAGGCGAAGGCACGCGCGCCATCGCCGGCGCGCAGCGCGGCAAGCTGGCGCATGATGACCTTGCGGATCGCCTCCCACTCGGACTTGGCGAGCTTCGGCTCGGCGGCGACGGCGAGCGGCCACCCCGCACTCAAAAGCGCGCTGGCGAGGGCCCGCGCCATCAAGGCACGCCGCGCCGGGGATGGCGGCGCTTTCATCGCGGCCGCGGCGGTGCGCACACCGGGCACGCCGGATCGCGCGCGACCCGCACTTCGCGCCATTCCATGCTCAAGGCGTCGAGCAGCAACAACCGCCCGGCAAGCGTGCGCCCGGCCGGGGCGAGGAGCTTTAGCGCCTCGGCTGCCTGGGTCGCGCCGATAATGCCAACCAGCGGCGCGAATACGCCCATCGTGGCACAGCGGGTTTCCTCGAACTCGTCCCCCTCGCCGAAAAGGCAGTGGTAGCAGGGGTTGCCAGGGTCGCGGCTGTCGAAGACGGCGATCTGGCCGTCGAAGCGGATGGCGGCGCCCGAGACCAGGGGCCTTCCTGCGGCCACGCAGGCGCGGTTGACCGCGTGCCGGGTGGCGAAGTTGTCCGAACAGTCGACCACGACGTCGGCAGCCGCAACCAGCGGCGCCAATTCGAGCAGCCCGACCCGCTCGGGTCGGGTCAGCACGCGCACCTCGGGATTGATCGCGCCAAGGCGCGCGCGCGCCGCCGCGACCTTCGCCTGTCCCACGGCCCCCATGTCGAACAGGGTCTGGCGCTGCAGATTGGTCAGATCGACGCGATCGGCGTCGACCAGAGTGAGCGTGCCGACGCCCGCCGCGGCGAGAAATTGCGCCACCGGGTTGCCGAGGCCGCCGATGCCGACGATGAGCGCATGCGCCGCGCCGAATCGCTGCTGCGCGTCGACGCCGAGTTCGGCGAGCAGGATATGCCGGCTGTAGCGCAGCAGTTGCGTGTCATCCATCGGCGTGGCCGTATTGAACTTAAAGCAGCGCCGGCGGCAAGCCAAGGTTAGATGATGATGGTGAGGGGGTGTGGGGGGGATGGGATGAGGTGTAAGGGAGGGGTTGGTGAGGGGGGGTATATGTTTTGGGGTAGGGGGGGTTTGGTTGTTGGTAGGTGGGGTGGTGGTGGAGGGGGGGGGGTGGGGGGTGGGTGGTGGGTGGGGGGTAGGGTAGGTTGTTGAGTGAGGGTGGGGGAATACGAGGGAATAAATCTTCAAGTTTGCAGCTCTATCGAGGCAATCGGCCAGCGAAGTGCAAGCGTGGCTCGACGACGAGACGCTCGAAATATGCGCGGCTGAGCGACTGTACGAATGGCTCACGAGGAAGGCGTTGAATTACACGCGCGACTGGGGTACTAGAGTGCGTGCTCGACTGAGCTCTATTCGTGGCGCGGATACGCGGACGAAGTACTCGGTCACACACTCGGTACGACAGCGTTCTGTATTGGTGCGACGGACGAGCGCTCGAGAGTGGTTACAGCGCAGTTGAACGAACAAATTACTAAGATGGTGGGCGAGCTCGCGCTGAACTGCTCGCGCGAGCGTCGATTATCTCTACTCGCGAGATGCTCGTGTTGCATTGAACACGAAGTGCGACAGGCGCGTGCGAGCGCTGGGTGCTTCTGAGCGTGCGGTGATGATGTGCGCTCACGGAAGACACGTACTGGATTGGCAGAACGCTGTGTGACTAAAATGCGGGCGAAGTCTCATATCGACGGCAGCAGATGGCTTGCGGCGGTGACTGCGCGACATCGCGACGACGGCCCTGCGCCACGGACGTGGACATGCTTGACGGTGTTGCAGTAGTGGCTAGCTGGCGAAGCAAAGTGACTTCCCGGGTGTTTTGGCCGCCGCATGTGCCTCCTTTGGGTTTGTCTTCATTCACCCATTCTTGGACGGCAATGGACGCTTGCACCGCTTCCTATTGCACCACCTGCTGCGGCTGGCGAAGTTCACGCCGCCTGGCATTGTCGTTCCAGTGTCCATGGTGATGGAGAAGTGCGCCGAGCAATATGCCGCCGTGCTCAACCGGTACTCGGCGCCGCGAACGGCGAAGCTTACCTACAGCTTGCAGTCCGAAAATGACCGCATCGAGGTTTCATCGCCACAGCCGCGCTATCTGTACGCGTACTTCGATGCAACCTCCCTATGCGAGTTTGTGTGCGAGTGCATTGCCCAGTCCATCGACCACGAGCTGCCACTGAGCTTGAATATCTGCGTAGCTATGACCGGAGTGTCGAGGAGGTCCAGCAATGGCTGGATGCGCCGCAGCAGAGCTCGACCGCCTTCTCCGCTACATCGCGCAGAACCAGGGGAAGCTGTCCAATAACAAGCGCGGGCAGTTCCCGCTACTCGACGACGCAACAGTGACGCGAGTGGAAGAGGCCGTCCAGTCGGCGTTCAAGGGGTACTGGTCTTTGCAAGCGAAGAACGAAGCGCAGACCGACGAGTTAGCAGAGCATCGTAGGCCCGCCGCGCTGTCGTGAACCTGACAATAGACGCCAGACTGGTGGGTTCGCTGTTGGCCAGCCAGTTTCCGCGGTGGGCTGAGCTGTGTATCGAGCCAGTGCAACCTGGCGGATGGGACAACAAGACCTCCGCCTAGGGGAGCACCTGCTCGTGCGCTTGCCAAATGCCCAAGCGTATGCGGAGCAGGTAGAGAAGGAACATCGGTGGCTTCCCATACTAGCGCCTTCATTGCCACTCCGAATCCCTACGCCTTTGGCGCTTGGCGCGCCGGGATGTGGGTATCCGTGGAGCTGGGCAGTTTACCGGTGGCTTGACGGACACACGGCCTCGCATGAGTCCCTAGCTGACACGCCAGAGTTTGCTACCGGTCTCGCGCAGTTCCTTGTCGCTCTTCAGCAAATCAATCCGTCGGGCGGACCAGCGCCGGGCCAACACAATTTCTATCGTGGTGGGTCACTGATGACGTACGACAAGGAAACGAGGCAGGCAATCGCCGCCCTCGAAGGGAGGTTCGATACTCGACGTGCGACCGAAGTTTGGGAAGCCGCACTGGCCACGAGCTGGCGCCAACCACCGGTTTGGATACATGGGGACGTCACTGCGAGTAACCTTCTGGTCCACGACGGCTGATTGAGCGCGGTCATTGATTTTGGCCTGTTGGGTGTAGGGGACCCCGCTTGCGACCTGAGCATTTCCTGGACGTTGTTTCGTGGGGGAGTCCGGGAAGCCTTCCGGTCGCTGCTTCCGCTTGACGCCGATACATGGACTCGCGCTCGCGCCTGGACCTTGTGGAAAGCGTCAATAGTGGCCGCAGGCCTCTCAACTACGAACGCGCTTGAAGCCGACCCCGCGCTGCAGGTGATTGATGAGGTTCTCATTGACCAGCGTGGCACGCGACATTGACCTACACCAGCTCCGGCAGCCAGGTAACCGAAGAGCCTGTTAATGCCGAGCCAAGGCAAAAACGCCCGGACGAACCGGGCGTTTTATTCGTTGCACTCCGCGGCGCGATTACTGCGGCTTCGCCTGCGCGGCGACCGCCTTGTTGGAGGCGAAGACCGGTTGGCCTTTGAGCTGGTTGAGCGCCTGTTTGAGCTGGAAGTCGTCGCTGGAACCGAATTCGAACCGCGGCGGCAGCACCTCGGCATCGACCTTGCTCACCGGCTTGCCCTCGTTCTTCGACGCCGTAGGTTGCGCGGTCGCACTCTTGCCCTTCATGTTCAGCGCTTCAGCCGGCGACGCGCCAGAGGGCGTTTCGAGGTGATGGTCGAGATTGGCCTCGCGCAGGCGGTTCGGTGAGTCGCGCCCATCGTCGACCAGGATGTCGGGCCCGATGCCCTTGGCCTGGATCGAGCGCCCATTCGGCGTGTAGTAACGCGCCGTCGTGAGCTTAAGGCCGGTGTTGTGGCCGAGCGGGACGATGGTCTGCACCGACCCCTTGCCGAAGGTTTGCGTGCCCATCACGATCGCCCGCTTGTGGTCCTGCAGCGCGCCGGCGACGATCTCGGACGCCGACGCCGTGCCGCCGTCGACGAGCACCACCATCGGCACCGACTTGATCCCGGGCGGCAGATCGCGCAGGTAGTCGTCGCCCCGGCTGCGCATGTAGTTGTCCTTGTTCGCGCTCAGGCGCATGCGGGCATCGGGCGTCCGGCCGTCGGTGTAAACGACGAGCGCGTCCTGCGGCAGGAAGGCAGCGGAGACGCCGACCGCAGTCGGCAAGAGCCCGCCCGGATCGGTGCGCACGTCGAGCACCAGTCCGGACAGGTTGCCCTGCTTGTACAGTTCCTTGATCGCCCGGGCAAGGTCCTCACCGGTACGTTCCTGGAATTGGGCAACACGGATGTAGCCGTAACCGGGCTCGATCATCTTGTACTTGACGCTCTTGACGACGATCTCTTCGCGGGTGAGGGTAAAGGTGAGCGCGGTGTCGACGTCCTTGCGCGCGATCGTGAGCACGATCTGCGTCCCAGGCCTGCCACGCATCTTCTGCACCGCCTCGCTGAGCGGCATGCCGCGGGTCGCGATGTCGTCGATCTTGACGATCAGATCGCCAGCCTTCACGCCGGCGCGATAGGCGGGCGTATCCTCGATCGGCGAGATCACCTTGATGATGCCGTCTTCGACCCCGACCTCGATGCCTAAGCCGCCGAACTTGCCTTGGGTCGAGACCTGAAGCTCGCGGAACGCATCCTCGTCGAGAAAATCCGAATGCGGGTCGAGGTCATGGACCATGCCGTTGATGGCCCCGCGGATGAGCTTGTCATCGGGCACGGCCTCAACATAGTCGCTCTTGATCCGCCCGAAAACGGCCGAGAACAGCTGCAGGTCGTCATAAGGGATCGGCAGCCTGGCTTCCTTTTCCGCCATCGCCGAAAAGTTGAGGCTCAGCAGCAGCCCGAGCACCGCTCCCAGACCGACCAAACCCGCTTTCTTCCAGCCGTCACGCATCGCAAACCTCATGGGTAGAACCGCAACCCGCGAGCGCGGATCGCATGACACTAAATACTGCACCCGAGTATACGCCCGTTTTCCGCCGCGCAACTCGCGCTTGCCGCACGTGACGACGGTTGCGCGGCGGGAAACGCTCGACGCACGCCTCGCCGCTTGCCTTGGCGCCACTGCGCCGCGAACCGGAATGCTAGAACCGCGAGAACATATGCTGCCTGGCCGAACCCGCCCTGCGTCGGCAACGGCCCGACCGACGGCGGCCACGCGGCGATCACGCAAACCCGTGCCCGCGTGCACCGCCTCGGGAGAAACCGTCTTGCTGGCGACCGCCACCCCATGCGACCGAGGTCGCGGCCTAACGCCATGGACCCCGGCGACGGCAGTTGGTTCCCGCTTGCCGCAGCCAGGCCGAAGCGTCGCCGAGACTGCGTTATTATTTCAACTCGCACTTGACTCGATGCAAGCCCGGATCCACATGGACCTGCAGTTCCTTCAGGACAACTGGCTGCTGCTCGTGGCCATGATCGGCTCCGGCGCGATGTGGCTGTGGCTGACAGTTCGCCACCGCTGGTCGCCGATCCGCGAGATCGGGGCCATGGAAGCAACCCAACTCATCAACCGCCGCGACGCGCTGATGCTCGATCTGCGAGAAACCAAGGAGTACGAAGGGGGGCGGGTCCCGAACGCGGTGCATCTGCCGCAGTCGCAACTCGCTAGCCGGGCCCACGAGCTCGAGAAGCTCACCGCGCGGCCGGTCATCGCCTATTGCGACCGCGGTCAGCGCAGCCGGAGCGCGGCCGCAGCGCTGACGCGGCTGGGCTTCACCGAGGTGTATACGCTGCGCGGCGGGCTGCGCGCGTGGAGCGAAGCCGGATTGCCGCTTGAGAAGGGGGCTTAGGTGGCGACGGCGGAACGTCCGGAGCGAGACGAAGGCGGCCATTACCATGTACACCACGGCGATATGCCCGTATTGCGTTCAGGCAGAACGGCTGCTGCGCGCCAAGGGCGTGGCGGATATCGCCAAGGTGCGGGTCGACCTCGAGCCCGCGCGGCGCCAGGAAATGATGGATCGAACCGGTCGCCGCAGCGTGCCGCAAATCTACATCGGCGGGCTGCACGTCGGTGGCTACGACGACCTGGTGGCGCTCGACCGCGCCGGCAAACTCGCACCGCTTCTGGCCCAAGCCGCGCCCTAGCGGAGCCCACCGCGCGCGCCCTGGCGCTCCGGTATAATATTTGGTTTCGCCCTTCAACCCGCTCCCACAGGAACATCGCATGGCCGACCCGAACCTTCCCGCCGGACCGAAGCTCAAGATCGAAAAGATCTACCTCAAGGATTTGTCGCTTGAAAATCCGGGCGCGCCGCAATCGTTTGCCGCGCCGCAGGAAACACCCCAGGTCGAGGTGGGCCTGCGCAGCCGCGGAGAGCAGCTCGACGAGACCATGTTCGAATGCGTGTTGACCGTCACCGTGACGGCGCGGATCGGGGACAAGACGCTGTTTCTGGTGGAAGCGGCGCAGGCGGGGCTGTTCCGCATCGAAGGCGTGCCGCTGTCGGATATCCAGCCGATCCTCGGCATCCATTGTCCGAACCTGCTCTTCCCTTACGTGCGCGCGGCGATCGCCGACGCCGTGCTGCGCGCCGGATTCCCTGCCGTGCACCTCGATCCGATCAACTTCGAGAGCCTTTATCAACAGCAGCTCGCGAGCATGCAGCAGCCGCAGGTGGCGGCGCAGGCGTAAGGCCGCATGGCACGGCGCGCTCGGCGCTACCTGCTCTTGCCGCTGGCGCTGGGGTGCGCCGTGGCGGCCGCAGCCGATTACCGGGCGACGGCCGAAGTAGCCGTTCTCTACGACGCGCCCTCGCTCAAGGCCAGGCCCTTGTACGCGCTGGGCCGCGATTATCCGCTCGAGGTCGTGGTCAACGTCGAAGGCTGGCTCAAGGTCCGCGATGTCGGCGGGACCGTCGCCTGGATCGAGAAAAAATCGCTCGCCGACAAGCGCGTGCTCGTCGTGCGCGCCCCCGTTGCCGACGTTCTCGCCAGCCCCGACGCCTCGGCCCCGGTGGTGTTCAGGGCCGAGCAGAACGTGCTGCTCGATCTCGTCGATACCGACTACGTCACGGCGACGCCCGGCTGGGCGAAGGTCAGGCACCGCGACGGTCAAGTCGGGTTCGTGCGCATCCAGCAAGTCTGGGGACTGTAGCCGGAAGCCCGCCGGCGGCCAACCACGATGGATACCATCGCCATCCTGGGGGCGGGCTCGTGGGGCACGGCGCTTGCGATCCATCTCGCTCGGGCGCGCCCGGCGCCGGCGTTGCGCCTCTGGGCGCGCGACGCGGCCGAAGCGCAGGCCCTGGCTACGGCGCGCGAGAACGTGCGCTATCTCCCGGGCGCCGCCCTGCCGCCGGCGGTGCGCGTCGGTGCCGCGCTGGCGGAAATGCTCGCCAATGCTTCGCTCATCCTGGTGGCCACGCCGATCGGCGCGCTCATCGACGTCGCCGCGGCAGCGCGGCGGATCGCCTCCGCGCCGCTGTTCTGGCTGGGCAAGGGGTTCGTCGCCACCGACCGCCCACCCGGTGTTGCCCTCGCGCACACCGTCCTCGCGCCGATCTGGCCGGCACCGGTCGGTGTCATCTCGGGGCCGAGCTTCGCCGCTGAGGTGGCACGCGGGCTGCCGACCGCGGTCACGGTGGCGGCGACCGATGCGCGCCTCGCCGAGACGGTGGCACAGCGCCTGCGCGGCGAGACGTTCCGCGCCTACGTCAGCGACGACCTGACCGGGGTCGAGGTCGGAGGCGCGGTCAAAAACGTGCTGGCGATCGCCGCCGGCACGAGCGATGGCCTGGGCTTCGGCGACAATGCGCGCGCGGCGCTGATCACGCGCGGTCTGGCCGAGACCGGACGGCTCTCCGCAGCCCTCGGCGGCAAGCGCGAGACGCTCATGGGCCTGGCGGGCCTGGGCGACTTGGTTTTGACTTGCACCGGCGACCTGTCGCGCAATCGCCGCGTCGGATTGGGCCTGGCGCGGGGGCGGCCGCTGGCAGCCATCTTAAGCGAACTCGGACACGTGGCCGAAGGCGTCGCGGCGGCGCGCGATGTGCGCGTGCTCTGTCGCGCGCTGGGCGTCGACATGCCGATCTGCGAAGCGGTGTTCCGCGTCCTGTACGAAAACCTGGAGCCGCGGCGCGCCGTCGAAACCTTGCTCGCGCGCGAGCACGGCCCCGAGTTCGACTGATGCCGGAGGCTCTGCCATGGCGCATCGACCGCGCCGTGCGGGCCCGGGCGGCACGGTCGCACTGACCATGGCGGGCACGCTTGCCGTCGCGGCGCCGGTTTTCGATCCGCCGCCGACACCGGCCCGCCCCGTGGTCGACACCGTCCACGGCGTGAAGCTCAGCGACGACTACCGCTGGCTCGAGGACGGTCGCAGCCCGGAAGTGCAGGCATGGACGCAGCGCCAGCACGAGGCGACGCTTTCCTGGCTCGATGCCAACGCGCCGCCGGTCGCCGGCCTGCACGACGAGCTGGTGGCCTATTTCGACCGCGACATCACGCAGCCGCCGTTCTTCAAGATGGGGCGCGAATTCTTCTTCCGCACGCGCAAGGGCGAGGAGCAGGCGAAGGTCTACACGCGACTGGCGGGACGGGAGCTGCTGCTGTTCGATCCGCTCGCCCTCGATCCATCGGGGAAAACGAGCGTCGGGGCCGTGGTCCTCAACCGCGCCGCGAGCCGCGCCGCGGTGGCGACCTACAGCCGCGGCTCCGAGATCACCGATTACCGCGTCATCGACACCTTCACCGGCGCGCAGATCGGCGCCTTGCTGCCGGGAATCGCGTCGTTCCAGTGGGCGCGCGACGAGCGCTGCGCCTTCGTTACGCCGCGCACCAAGCAGTCCATCGAGCGGCAGGAGCCGCAGCGCTGCTACCGGCACCGCCTCGGCGCCGACCCGAGCAGCGACGAGCTGTTGCTGTCGATGACCGATGCCAAGGACTGGTGCGCGGTGTACGAGCCGGAGCACGCCGAGCTCACGGTGTTCGAGACCGGCGACTTCTACTCCAACACCATTCGCATCCGGCCGCTCGGCTCGACCGCGGAGCCGAAAACGATCTATACCAGCAACGAGTTCCGCGCCAGCGCCGACTTCCGCGCGGAGCGAATCTATATCGTCACCAACGATCATGCGCCGAACTTCAAGCTGATGGCCGCAAGCTACGAGGCGCCGGAATTCGAGCACTGGCAGGTGCTCTGGCCCGAGCAGGAAAGCGTGCTCGACGGCGTGGACGTGACGAGCGACTGGGTGCTGGTGCGGGACAAGAAGGATGTGCTCACGCGGCTCTGGGTGCACGATCTGTCCGGCAAACGCGTGCGCGAGCTCCCGCTGCCGGAACTCGGCAACGTCAGCGGCAGCGCCTACGACATCGACCAGGACGTCGTTTACGCCACGCTGTCGACTTTTACCGCGCCCGGCAGGCTCTTCCAGATCGACGGCAAGACGCTGGCCTGGTCGCTGCTGTGGGAGGACAAGCCACCGCTCGACACCAAGGACGTCGAAACGCAGCTCGTGTTCTATCCGTCCAGGGACGGCACGCGCATTCCGATGTTCCTGTGCTACCGCAAGGGGATGCAGGCAGGACGGCTCGAACCCGGTGTTTCTGCACGGCTACGGCGGATTCAACGTCGGCATCAGCCCGGATTACGTCGGCAGCTGGGCCACGTTCATCAACCGCGGCGGCGTGTACGCCGACGCCGGCATCCGCGGCGGCGACGAATACGGGGAGCGCTGGCATGAGGCGGCGAAGTTCGGCCACAAGCAGACGAGCTTCGACGACTTCGCCGCCGCCGCCGAGTGGCTGGTGCGCGAGCAATACACGAGCCGCGAGAAGCTGATGCTCGGCGGCGGCAGCAACGGGGGCCTGCTCATCGGCGCCATGCTCACGCAACGCCCGGATCTGTTCGCCGCGTCAATCTGTCAGGTGCCCTTGCTCGACATGGTGCGCTTTCACAAATTCCTGATCGCCCGCTACTGGATCGCCGAATACGGCGACCCGGACAGGGCGGAGGACTTCGCCTACCTGCTGCGCTATTCGCCCTACCACAACATTCGCGCCGGCGTGAACCTGCCGCCAACGCTGGTCAGCGCGGGCGAATACGACTCGCGGGTCGATCCGATGCATGCGAAGAAGTTCGTCGCCGCGGTGCAGAACCATGGCGGGCAGATCGACCCGTTCCTGCTGTACATGGATTTCGACAGCGGCCACGGCTATGGCAAGGCGAAGGAGCAGCTGATCCGCGACCGCGAGGTCGAGTTGCGCTTTATCTTCGCAAGCCTCGGCATGCGCTAGGCGGAGCCGGCGAAGGCGGCTTGGCGCCACGCCTCGTAGACGGTGATCGCGACGGCGTTGGAAAGATTGAGGCTGCGCATCTCGGGCCGCATCGGCAGGCGCAGTCGCGCCTCGGGCGCGAATTCGGCCAGGATTGCCGACGGCAGTCCCGCCGTCTCGCAGCCGAACACGAACACGTCATCGGGGCGAAGCGCGCAGTCGAACAGCGACCGCGCGCCGCGCGTCGTCAGCGCGTACCACTGGCGCGTTCGCTGCGCGTCGACGGCGGCGCGGCAGCTCGCCCAGTCGCGGTGGGCGACCACACGCGCGTACTCGTGGTAGTCGAGTCCGGCGCGCCGCAGTTCGCGGTCGCTGAGGCGAAATCCCAGCGGCTCGACCAAGTGCAACTCGGCACCGGTGTTGGCCGAGAGGCGGATGACGTTGCCGGTGTTGGGCGGGATTTCCGGCTGCACCAGGACGATCGCAACCATGGGCGGTTTCGGAAAAAAGGTGGCTTTAGACGCTGTCAGCCCGCGGCGCAAGTTGTCAAGCGCAAGCGCCAGAAAATTTGACAACCACACCTGCGCACCCGACACTGGCCGGCATTCTAACCACATCGCCCGCGCATGCAGCCCACCCTTTCGTCCGCGTCGGCGGCGAGCTTCGAAGCGGCGCCCGCGTCGACGCCGCTGGAGTGTCGCCGAGATCGAAGCGATCTTCGCCCTGCCGTTCAACGATCTGCTGGCGCGGGCGCACCAGACGCACCGTGCCCATCACCCGCCCAACGCGGTGCAGCTCTCGACCCTGGTGTCGATCAAGACCGGGGGCTGCCCGGAGGATTGCGCCTACTGCCCGCAGGCGGCGCGCTATCACACCGGCGTGGCCAGCGCGGCGTTGCTGCCTCTGTCCACGGTCATCGCGGCGGCTGCCGCGGCCAAGGCCGCCGGGGCCACACGCTTCTGCATGGGCGCGGCCTGGCGCGGCCCGCGGCAACGCGATCTGGAGCCCGTGCTGGCGATGGTGCGCGGGGTCAAGGCACTCGGCCTCGAGACCTGCGCCACGCTCGGCATGCTCAAGCCAGGGCAGGCCGAGGCGTTGAAGCAGGCGGGGCTCGACTACTACAACCATAACCTTGACACCGCGCCGGAATTCTATGGCGAGATCATCACCACGCGCGCCTATCGCGATCGCCTGGAGACCCTGGGGCGCGTGCGCGCAGCAGGCATCCACGTGTGCTGCGGCGGCATCGTGGGCATGGGCGAATCGCGGGCCGAGCGCGCCGGCCTGATCGCCCAGCTCGCCAACCTCGAGCCGTACCCGGAGTCGGTGCCGATCAACAACCTGGTGCAGGTCGAAGGCACGCCGCTCTACGGCACCGAACCGATCGACCCGCTCGAGTTCGTGCGCACCGTCGCCGTCGCGCGCATCACCATGCCACGGGCGATGGTGCGCCTCTCCGCCGGCCGGCGCGAGCTCGGCGACGGCATCCAGGCACTGTGTTTTTTCGCCGGCGCCAACTCGGTGTTCTACGGCGACAAGCTGCTCACGACCGGCAATCCCGAGGTGGCGGCGGATCGCGCGTTGTTTCGTCGCCTCGGGCTCTCGGCCCAGGAAGCCGGCGCTTACTCGGGCGCTTGAGTACGCGCGCGCTGGAACAGCTGACCGACGACCTGGCCGCGCGCGAAGCCGCCGGCCTCGGCCGCCATCGGTGCGTGGTCGCATCGCGCCGGGGCGTGCGGCTGACCGTCGATGGCCGCGAGCTGCTGCACTTCGGCGGCAACGACTACCTGGGCCTCGCCGCCGATCCGCGGGTGATCGCGGCGGCACAGGACGGCGCGGCACGGCACGGCGTCGGCGCCGGCGCCGCGCACCTCATCTCCGGGCACTTTGCGGCGCACGAGGCGCTCGAGCGGGAACTGGCCGCATGGGCCGCGCCTTGTGCCGACGCACGCGCGCTGCTCTTCTCGGCCGGCTACCTCGCCAATCTGGCGATCGTGACCGCGCTCTGCCGCCGCGGCGACGCCGTGTTCGGCGATCGCCTTAACCACGCCTGCCTGAACGACGCCGCACTCCTGTCGCGGGCGGAGTTCATCCGCTACCGCCATGGCGATCTCGACGCGCTGGATCGACGCCTCGCCAGGTGCCCGGCCCCGCGCAAGTTGATCTGCACCGATGCGGTGTTCAGCATGGACGGCGATATCGCGCCACTGCCGGCACTGCTCGATCTTGCCGAGCGGCACGACGCATGGCTGGTGGTCGACGATGCGCACGGCTTCGGTGTCCTGGGCAATGGCCGTGGCACGGTGGCGCACTTCGGGCTCGCCTCGGCGCGCATTGTATATATGGGCACACTGGGCAAGGCCGCCGGCGTCGCCGGCGCCTTCGTCGCGGCGCATCAGGCGGTCATCGACACCCTGCTGCAAACGGCGCGGACCTACGTCTTCACCACCGCTTCGCCGCCGCTGCTCGCCTGCGCCTTACAGGCGAGCCTCGCGCTCATCCGCGACGAGCCGCAGCGCCGAAAGCGCCTGCAGGCGCTCATTGCGCGCTTCCGCACCGCGGCCGCGGCCCTGCCGTGGCCGGTCCTGCCCTCGCAGACCGCGATTCAACCGCTTGTCGTCGGCGCCAATGCCGAGGCGGTAAGCCTAAGCGAGCGCCTGTGGCAACGTGGTCTGTGGGTTCCCGCCATTCGGCCGCCGACCGTGCCCCAGGGCACGGCGCGGCTGCGCATCACGCTCTCCGCGGCGCACGCCGATGCCGACCTTTCCCGACTGCTCTCGGCGCTCGCCGAGGTCGCGGCATCGCCGTGAGCGGCCTGTACATCGATTCCGCGGGAGCGGGGCCGCCGCTGCTGCTGCTGCACGGCTGGGCGATGCATTCCGGATTGTTCACGCCCCTGCTGCCGCGCCTGACCGCCCGCTATCGCGTGCATCGGGTCGACCTGCCGGGTCACGGCCGCAGCGCCACCGTCGCGCCCTATGCGCTGGACACGATCATCGCCGCGGTCGCCGCGGCGCTGCGCCGCTCGGCGGGCGACGCCGACGGGCCGCTGACCCTGCTCGGCTGGTCGCTGGGCGGTGCGGTCGCACTGCGCTGGGCGCTTAAGGAACCGCCGCGCATCGCCCGGCTGATCCTGACCGGGACCACGCCGTGCTTTGTGGCGCGGCCCGATTGGCCGCATGCCATGACGGCGGCGACGCTGCGCCGGTTTGGCGACGAACTCGCAGTCTCCTATCGGCTGACGCTGCAACGCTTCGTCGCCCTGCAGGTGCACGGCAGCGACCAAGCACGCGCGCTGCGGGCACAATTGCGCGGCGAACTCTTCGCCCGCGGCAACCCCTCGCGCGCGGCATTGCAGGACGCGCTGGAGCTGCTCGCCGACACCGATCTTCGCCCCGAGGTGGGCGCGATCCGCCAGGCGACCACCGTCATCGCCGGGGCCCGCGATGTACTCACCCCTGCGGCGGCCGGCGAATGGCTCGCCCGGGCCCTTCCGCACGGCGCATTCCGGCTGATACCCGGCGCCGCCCACGCCGCCTTCCTGTCGCATCCAGACGCGTTCGTCGCCGCAATCGCCGATGGCGTCTAGCACCGATCCGCACTGGCTCGACCCGCAGCGCATGCGGCGCGCCTTCGAGCGCGCCGCCGCGACCTACGACAGCGCGGCGGTGCTGCAACGCGAAGTGGGCCGACGCCTGGCCGAGCGCCTGGCCCTGGTTCGGCTGCAGCCGGCGGCGATCCTCGACGTCGGCTGCGGCACGGGTGACGCCTTGGGTGAGTTGTCCACCCGCTATCCGGAAGCGCTTGTGCTCGGCCTCGACAGCGCCTACGCCATGCTCGAGATCGCGCGCCGGCGCACTGCCGCGGCGCGCGCGGCCGAGCGCTCGCTGTTCGCACGCTGGTTCGCAGCGAAGACGAGGACCGGCCTGGAGCCCTCGCTCGTCTGTGGTGACGCGTGTGGGCTGCCGCTTGCGGCGGCCAGCGTCGACCTGGTGTGGAGCAACCTGGCGCTGCAGTGGGTCAACGATGCCTCCGTCGCCTTTGGCGAATTCGGTCGCGTGCTCAAGAGCGGTGGGTTGCTGCTGTTCAGTACGCTGGGCCCCGACACGCTGAAGGAACTGCGCCGCGCGTTCGCCGGCATCGACCAGGCAACGCACGTGAGCCGCTTCATCGACATGCACGACCTCGGCGACATGCTGGTGCACACCGGTTTTGCCGATCCGGTGATGGACATGGAGACGATCACGCTGACCTACGACGACGCGCAGACCATGATGCGCGAACTCAAGGCCATCGGTGCGCACAACGCGACCCGCGGCCGGCCGCGCGGGCTCATCGGGCGCGCGCGCTGGCAGCGCGTTCTGGCCGCGCTCGAGGCGTTTCGCCGCGACGGCCGGCTGCCGGCGACCTACGAGGTCGTGTACGGCCACGCCTGGAAGCCGGAGCCGCGCCTTGCCGCCGACGGGCGCGCGATCGTGCGCTTTGCGCCGCGCCCTGGGGCCTGAAACCATGCGGCCGCGCGCGGCGGGGATTTTCGTCACCGGCACCGACACCGGAGTCGGCAAGACCGTGGTGGCGTGCGCGCTGCTGCGGCGCTGGGTGGCGCAAGGCGAGCGGGCGGTGGGCATGAAGCCGGTGGCGGCTGGCATCCCGCCTGGGACGGCCGGGCACGACGACGTGGCCGCGCTGGTGGCGGCGGGCAACGTCGAGGCGCCGCTTGGCGCGCACAACCCGTTTGCATTCGCGCCGGCGATCGCGCCGCATCTGGCCGCGGCCGAGGCCGGGGCGAGCATCGATCTCGAACGCATTCGCGCGGCCTACGATGTTCTCGCCGCGCGCGCGAACCGCGTCGTCGTCGAGGGCGCGGGCGGCGTGTGGGTGCCGCTGGACGCACGACGGGACATGCTCGATATCGCGCGCACCCTGTCGCTGCCGGTGCTGCTGGTCGTCGCGGTCCGCTTGGGCTGTCTTAATCACGCACTGCTTTCCGCTCACGCCGTCCATGCCCGCGGGCTGGTGTTTGCAGGCTGGGTCGCAAACCTGGTCGAACCGCAGCTGCCGCGGCTCGATGGCAACGTCGAAACACTCGAGGCGCGCCTGCCCGCGCCGCGCGTTGCGACCCTGTTCTGGGGCAGAATGGACACGCCGCAGTGGGGTCCGGGCGCTGCGGCGCTGGGCCTGGCGTGAGCGGCACGTCACACCAACGAGCGTGTTGCGGCGCAGTCATCCATGCTAAGATTTCCGCGTTTTGCGACGTCGTTGTCGAGTCGCGCGCGAGAAGGTTTGCATGCCGGGCGTCAAAATCCCACCGCTTGCCACGGAACCGGAGTTCTGCGTGGTCTCGCGGCGGCACGATTCGCTCGGCTCGCTCTGGCGCTGGTCGCTGTTCGCATCGCTGTGCTTCGTCTCGCTCGGCCTCGGATTCGGGTGCGCCGCGCTGGGCGCGTGGCTGGTGCTGCCATACTCCGCGCTCGAGATGGCCGTACTGTACTGGGCGTTCCGCTGGATCGAGCGCCATGCCACCGATTGGGAGCGGGTGAGCGTCTGCGGTGACCGCGTGATCGTCGAGCGCGAGCGGGCCGGAGTGCGGATGCGGCAGGAATTCAACCGCTGCTGGGCGCGGGTCGAAGTCGAAGACGGTGGATTCAGTCGTCCGCCGCGGCTCAAGCTGCGCTTCGCCGGGCGCGACGTGCCCTTCGGCGAGGAGCTGCCGGCGGCGCAGCGCCAGCGCGTGGCACGCGACCTGCACCGCGTGCTGGCCCTGCGCTAGCGGTCATTCAAGAAGCGCGGGGATCAGCAAACACTTCGGGGCAAGCATGGGACGCAAGGGGGCGATGGCAAGGGGAGCGGCGAGCGCTGCGGCGTTCGCTGCGTGGCTGGCGCCGACGCTGGCGCGGGCTGCGAAGGAGTACAACCTGCAGCCGCCTGTGACTCCCATTGCGACGGAGATCTTCGACTTGCACGCCTACATCATGGGGATCTGCGCCGTCATCTTTGTCGGCGTGTTCTCGGTGATGTTCTATTCGATCTTCGCGCACCGCAAGTCCAAGGGCCATCAGGCTGCCCAGTTCCATGAGAACACGCTGGTCGAGATCATCTGGACGGTGATTCCGTTCCTCATCTTGCTGGTCATGGCGATTCCCGCGACCAAGACCATTCTGGCGATGAAGGACACCTCCGTGCCCGACCTGACCGTCAAGGTCACCGGCTCGCAGTGGAAGTGGAATTACAGCTATCTCGCCGAGGGCTTCGACTTCTACAGCAATCTCAGCACACCCGCTCGCCCAGCTCGAAGACCGGGAACCGTTGGGCGAGCACTATCTGCTCGAAGTCGACCAGCCGTTGGTCTTGCCGGTAGGCAAGAAGGTTCGCCTGCTCATTACCTCGAGTGACGTCATCCATGCCTGGTTCCTGCCGGCAGCCGGGGTACAGCAGGATGCCATTCCGGGCTTCGTCCGCGACGACTGGATGAAATTCGACCAGACGGGCATTTTCCGCGGCCAATGCGCGAAGATCTGCGGCAAGGAGCACGGCTTCATGCCCATCGTGGTCGAGGTGAAGAGCGCCGATGATTACGCGAAGTGGCTCGCCGAACACAAGCAAGCCGCGGCGGCTGCGGCCGACGATGCGAACAAGGTCTGGGATGCGAAGGAGCTGATCGCGCGCGGCGAGAAGGTCTACGCGGCGAATTGCGCTACCTGCCATCAGGCGACCGGCAAGGGCGTCGCCGGCGCATTTCCGGCGCTCGACGGCTCGAAGGTCGTTACCGGCCCCAAGGACGACCAGATCAAGACGGTCCTGAACGGAGTCGTCAAGAACGGCCAGCCGACGGCGATGGTCGCCTGGAAGGGCACGCTCTCCGACGTCGACATTGCGGCGGTGATCACCTACACGCGCAACAGCTGGAGCAACCACACCGGCGAGGCGATTCAGCCCGCCGAGGTGAAAGCGGATCGATCGTAGCGAATCGCGATACAGCAATCTGCGAAAGTCAGCCAGGAGCAAGCGTATGAGCAGCATCCCGCACGATCACGCTGCAGGCCGCGACGTCGACCACGAGCACGCGCATCATCCGAGCGGGATCATGCGCTGGATCATGACCACCAACCACAAGGACATCGGCACGCTCTACCTGTGGTTCTCGTTCATCATGTTCCTCACCGGTGGCGTGATGGCGTTGGCGATCCGCGCGGAGTTGTTCCAGCCGGGTCTGCAGCTCATCGAACCTGAATTCTTCAATCAGCTCAATACGGTGCACGGGCTGATCATGATCTTCGGCGCGATCATGCCGGCGGCGGTGGGCTTCGCCAACTGGCAGGTGCCGCTGATGATCGGCGCGCCGGACATGGCCTTCGCGCGCATGAACAACTGGAGTTTCTGGCTGCTGCCGTTCGCCGCAGTCCTGCTGCTCTCGTCGTTCATCGCTCCGGGTGGTGCGGCCAGCGCGGGCTGGACGCTGTATCCGCCGCTGTCGGTCCAGGCGGGGATGGGCATGGACATGACGATCTTCGCCATCCACATCATGGGCGCGTCGTCGATCATGGGCTCGATCAACATCATCACCACCATCCTGAACATGCGCGCGCCCGGCATGACGATGATGAAGATGCCGCTGTTCGTGTGGACGTGGCTGATCACCGCCTATTTGCTGATCGCGGTGATGCCGGTGCTGGCCGGCTCGGTAACGATGTTGCTCACCGACCGCCATTTCGGCACCAGTTTTTTCAATGCGGCCGGTGGTGGCGACCCGGTGCTGTTCCAGCACGTCTTCTGGTTCTTCGGTCACCCCGAGGTGTACATCATGATCCTGCCATCCTTCGGGATCGTGTCGACGATCATCCCCGCATTTGCGCGCAAGCCGCTGTTCGGCTACGCGTCGATGGTCTATGCGACCGCCTCGATCGCGATCCTGTCGTTCCTCGTCTGGGCGCACCACATGTTCACCGTCGGCATGCCGGTGGCCGGGCAGGTCTTCTTCATGTACGCGACCATGCTGATCGCGGTACCAACGGCGGTGAAGGTTTTCAACTGGGTGGCGACCATGTGGAGGGGATCGATGACCTTCGAGACACCGATGCTATTCGCCATCGGCTTCATCTTCATGTTCACCGTGGGCGGCTTTACCGGTTTGGTGCTGGCGCTGGTCCCGGTCGATATCGTTCTGCACGACACGTACTATGTCGTTGCGCATTTCCACTACGTTCTGGTCGCCGGCTCGTTGTTCGCGTTCTTCGGCGGGATTTACTACTGGCTGCCGAAGTGGAGCGGCCGGATGTACGACGAGACCCTCGGCCGGTGGCACTTCTGGATGACGTTTGTCTTCTTCAACATCACGTTCTTCCCCATGCACTTCCTCGGGTTGGCCGGCATGCCACGACGCGTGCCTGACTACGCGACGCAGTTCACCGACTGGAACATGGTGGCATCGATCGGCGCGTTCGGCTTCGGGTTGTCGCAGCTGATCTTTCTGTATGCGGTACTGAAAACCATCCGCAGCGGGCCAGCCGCGCCCGCGAAGCCCTGGGAGGGCGCGGATACGCTGGAGTGGACGCTGCCCTCGCCGCTGCCCTACCACACATTCGAAACCCCGCCGCATGTCCGCTGAGCGCATTGGCCTGAACGAAGCGAGCGGATGATGATGGAACACGCATCGAGAAGGGTTCGGCCGGCGCCGGCGCAACGCGGAGCCAACGTGCGTACCGCGCTGATTCTGCTCGTCGATCGCGATGGTCTTTTTCGGCGGCGTCATCGTCGTCCGGTACGCGGGCGGGTCGAGCGCCGGCATCGGAGTGCTGGGGCTGGCGATCATCGGCTTTCTGCTGGTCGCGATCCTGCGCGACGTGCGCCGATGAACGACACCCAGCCCCGCCATCTCCGGCAATCGAACCGGACGCTGCTCATCAAGCTGGGCGTCGTTGTCGTGGTCATGTTCGGTTTCGGGTTTGCGCTGGTTCCGTTCTACGACGAGATCTGCAAGGCGACCGGGCTGCGCGACATCGATACGCCGGATCGGCTCGACAACTCGCAGGTCGACCGCGCGCGCACGGTGCGGGTGGAGTTCGACGCCAACGTGCGCAAACTGCCCTGGACGTTCCGACCGCTGGTATCGGTCGTCAACGTGCATCCGGGGGAGGTGACGCAGGTCCTGTACGAGGTTGAAAACAGCACCGAACGAGCGATGACCGGGCAGGCGATTCCGAGCTACGGGCCGCAGCTCGCCGCCCAGTATTTCAAGAAGCTCGACTGCTTCTGTTTCGCCAAGCAGTCGTTCCGGCCGCACGAGAAGCGGCAGATGCCGGTCGTGTTCGTCGTCGATCCCAGGCTGCCGCGCGACGTCAACACGATCTCGCTCTCGTACACGTTCTTCGAGGTCGAAGGCAACTGAGCATAGAAAATGCTGCGGCGACCGCGAACGGACATGTTACGCAAGAACAAGGAGCAGCGATGAGCATTACGCCCACTGGCGCAAAGCCCTACTATTACGTGCCGCAGCCATCGTACTGGCCGATCACGGGTTCGTGTGCGCTGCTGCTGATGGCGCTTGGCGCCGCGGCCTGGTTCAACGCGTATGCAATCGGTCCGTGGCTGGTGCTGGCCGGCGCCGCGGTGCTGCTGACGATGCTGTTCGGCTGGTTCGGCACCGTGATAGGCGAGTCCGAGCACCGGCTCTACAACAAGAAGGTGGACATCTCCTTCCGATGGGGCATGAGCTGGTTCATCTTTTCCGAGGTGATGTTCTTCGCCGCTTTCTTCGGGGCTCTGTTCTACGTGCGCAACATGTCGGTTCCGGACCTCGGCAGCCCGGAGCAGCAACTGTTGTGGCCGGATTTCACGGCGATGTGGCCCAGCAGCGGTCCATACAGGAAGGACCTGTTCACGCCGATGGCGGCCATCGGCATACCGTTGCTCAACACCATCATCCTGGTTTCGTCGGGCGGCACATTGACCGTTGCACACCACGCCCTGAAAATGGGTCACCGGGGCGCGCTCAAGTTCTGGCTGTTCGTCACGATCGTGCTGGGCTTCACATTCCTTGCGCTGCAGGCACACGAGTATGTGCACGCGTACAGCGAGCTGAACCTCAAGCTGTCGACGGGGGTCTACGGTTCGACGTTCTTCATGTTGACCGGCTTCCACGGTCTCCACGTGACGATCGGCGCGACCATGCTGTCGGTGATGCTTGGGCGCGCGTTCCGCGGCCATTTTGACGCCGCGCACCATTTCGCGTTCGAGGCGACAGCGTGGTACTGGCACTTCGTCGACGTCGTGTGGTTGCTTCTGTTCGTACTCGTGTATTGGCTCTGACCAGCAAGCTAGAGGGCCAAGAAAGAGCCGCCATCGAGGCACGGCTCTTTTTCTCACCGCTAAACGCTAACGCAGTCCGCTCTCGCCGATCCAGCCGAGCTTGTAGCTGACGACCAGGAAGATGAGTAGGCTTGCCGATAGCGCGACGCGGATCGCCAGCGCCCTGACCATCCGCGTGCCGCGACCGCGGTCGTGGTAAAGGTAATACAGCGCCGAGCCGAGGCTGGCAACGATGAGGGCCAAGGCGGTGATAACGATGATTCTGATCAAGGCGCGCTCGCGACCGGGGCAGAGCGATGACCTGCCGATGGCCCAGTCTAGAGCAGATACGGAGCGATGCCAAACCCGATAGGCTCATTCTTTGCGCGCTGGCGTTTCCGGCCGACGCTATGGCCGACGCTGGGCCTTGCAGTCGTCGTCAGCGCGACGGTGGGCCTGGGCAATTGGCAGCGGCACCGTGGCGCGGAGAAAGAAGCGCTGCGCGAGCAATACGAACTCGCCGCGCACCAGCCGGCGCTTGAATTGACTGCGGCCTCGGCCGACGTGGCGGCGCTGCGTTTTCGGCCGGTTCGCGCGAGCGGCGAGTTCGACCGACGGCGGCAGGTTCTGATCGACAACAAGGTCCACGCGGGCCGCCCGGGGTTTGACGTCGTGACCCCGCTCAAACTCTCCAGCGAAGAGCGCTATGTCCTCGTCAACCGCGGGTGGATCGCGCAGGGGGCGAATCGCTCCGAATTGCCGCAGGTTCCGCCGCCCGTGGGAGAGATCCGTGTCGAGGGCCGGATCAACCTGCCGCCGGCGCATTATCTGGAACTCAAGCCGGACACGGCGCCGGGCCCGGTCCGTCAGAACCTCGACATCGACCGCATCGCGGCGGCGACCGGGTTACCGCTGCTGCCGTTCATCATCGAACAAACCGGCGATGCCGGCGACAGCCTGGTCCGCGACTGGCCGCCGCCGGATTTCGGGATCGATCAACATCGGGGCTACATGGTGCAGTGGTATTCGCTGGCGGGACTGGGCATCGTGTTGTGGCTTGCGCTCAACTGGCGCGCGCGGGGATCGCGCGTTGCGAAGTCGCCGTCGCAGCCGACGCGTGACGGTTCGTCGAGCGCTGGACCTTCACCGCGGCCACCCAGAGGCCGGCGCATGTTGCTGCTGCTCGCGCTGGTCGCGCTCTCGCCGATCGTCGCGGCCTATGTTGCGTATTACGGGTTCGCACCGACCAAGCGCGTGAATTATGGCAAGCTGCTCGAGCCAGGGCCGGCGCCGGCGATCGCCGGCAAGTACGCGGATGGGAGGCCGTTTGCGCTTGGCGAGTTACGCGGCAAATGGGTGCTGCTGGTCGTCAGCGGGACCGACTGCGGCGAGGCGTGCCGGCGCGCGCTGCACGCCACCCGCGTGGCGCGAACGATCCAGGGCAGTGAGCAGGATCGCGTCGTGCGCGCTTGGTTGCAGCCAGCGGCCGCGCCGCCGCCTCCGGCCGAACTGCTGGCCTGGGAACCGGGGCTCGTCGCGGCACGCGCGGCTCCGATCGAACTCGCCCAGCTGCCGATCGACCAGGGTGGCGCTGCGAGCATTCTGTTGCTCGATCCCCACGGCAACCTGGTGCTGCGCTATGGCGACGATCCGGACATCGAGCGGCTGGCGAAGGATCTCCAACGCCTGCTACGTGCCTCGCAGATCGGCTAAGATGCGCCGAGCGCTCGGCGGCCCGACCAGCGTCCTCCGGAATGGTAAAATGGTAGCGCTGCGAGGAGCCACTTGAAATTCTGTCCAATCAACCGGGGCCACCGCTATGGTCTTAGCAATCGTATTGGCTTTATTGGTCGTTGGCTCCGTCCTGTTTCACTACCTGAGCCCGTGGTATTTCACCCCGATCGCCTCCAATTGGGGCACGATCGATCAAACCGTGACCATCACGTTCTGGGTCACGGGATTTGTCTTCGTCGTCGTCAATTTGTTCATGGCTTATTGCGTGCTGCGCTACCGTCACCGGAAGGGAAAAGTGGCGCGCTACGAACCCGAAAACAAAAAATTGGAGGTGGCACTTATCCTCGCCACCACGCTGGGAGTCATCGCCATGCTGGCCCCCGGCTTATTCGCCTGGGCGAAGTTCATCGAGGTCCCGAAAGACGCAACGGTGATCGAGGTCGTGGGGCGGCAGTGGTACTTTAACTATCGCTTCCCCGGGAAGGACGGCGTTCTAGGCACCGTCGATGCCAAGTACGTCAGCAATGAAAACCCGTTTGGTATGAATCCAGACGATCCCAACGGGCAGGACGACATCTTGGTAGCAAGCCCGGAGCTGCATCTGCCTATGGGCAAGCCGGTCAAGTTGGAGCTCCGCTCGCTAGACGTCCTGCACGACTTCACGGTGCCACAGTTTCGATCCAAGATGAATATGGTTCCGGGCCTGGTCACCTATGTCTGGTTCACTCCCACCCGGACCGGGAGCTTCGACGTCTTCTGTGAACAATTATGTGGCATTGCCCATTTCGCCATGCGCGGCAAAGTCATCGTCGAAGATGAGAGTGCGTTCAAGGCGTGGTTAGCCGGCTATCCAACGTATGCGCAATCGAGAGTTCCGGTTCCCGGCGATGCCGCGGCAGGCAAGGCACTGTTCGCGGTGTGCAGTGCCTGTCATGGCGTGCAAGCGGAGGGTAACCCTGCGCTGAATGCGCCGAAATTGAGTGGCCAGGGAGGCTGGTATCTGAAGCGGCAATTGCAAAATTTCAAGAACGGCGTGCGGGGTACGGACGACAAAGATATTTCTGGCAAGGTAATGGCGCCGATGGCGAAGACCCTGGTCGATGACGCTGCCATCGATAACGTCGTCGCCTACATCAAGACGCTGGCGGATAATCCCGCCCCGGCCACGCTGAAAGGGGACGCGAAGCATGGCCAAGATCCTTATGTGACCTGTGCTGCTTGTCACGGCGCTGACGGGAAGGGCATACAGGCAACCAATGCCCCCCGGCTCGAGGGTATGAGTGATTGGTATCTGGTCACTCAATTGAAAAATTTCCAACAGGGTATTCGCGGCGGCCATCCAAAAGACCTGTACGGTCGGCAGATGGCATCCATGGCCGCAATTCTCACCGATGACCGGGCACGAGACGACGTCGTCTCCTACATCGATACCTTCCACTGACCGGCCAGCCGGAGCGGAATACTTTTCAAACTGTTTTCATTATAATAAAGCGGCTCAAGCTCAAACGATTCGAGCATCATGAAGAGTTAGCGAAGAGGAACCATCGATGACTTCTATTACGCATGACGAATCGGCCTACGTCCCACCTGCCGAAGTGGAAGAGCCAGAGCTCTACCATCCGAAAACTTTCGTCGGGAAGTACATCTGGAGCCAAGACGCAAAAGTCATCGCCGTCCAGTATGCGATCACCGCGATCTCGGTCGGGCTGGTGGCTTTGGTGTTGTCGGGAATCATGCGCCTGCAACTGGGGTTCCCGCACGTTTTTTCCTTTATCACACCCAGCAACTACCTTCAGTTTGTCACCATGCACGGCATGATCATGGTGATCTACCTGCTCACTGCGCTTTTCTTGGGGGGGTTCGGCAACTACCTCATCCCGCTGATGGTCGGCGCCCGTGATATGGTGTTCCCCTATGTAAACATGGTCAGTTACTGGGTCTATCTGTTTGCCGTGCTGTTACTCATGGCAAGCTTCTTCGTGCCCGGCGGGCCCACGGGCGCCGGCTGGACGCTGTACCCGCCCCAGGCCATCCTCTCAGGCACCCCCGGGGCGAACTGGGGAATTATTTTGATGCTCATTTCCCTGGTCTTTTTCATCATTGGGTTCACCATGGGCGGTTTGAACTACGTGGTGACCGTGCTGCAGGCGCGTACGCGTGGGATGACGATGATGCGTTTGCCCTTGACCGTATGGGGCATTTTCATGGCCACGATCCTGGCGCTGCTGGCCTTTCCCGCTTTGTTCGTCAGCGCCATCATGATGACGCTGGACCAAGCGCTAGGCACCAGTTTCTTCATGCCCGCCCTCGTCTCGAAGGGACAACACCTCGGCTACAACGGGGGAAGCCCGATATTGTTTCAGCACCTGTTCTGGTTTTTCGGCCATCCCGAGGTCTACATTGTCGCCCTGCCGGCTTTCGGCATCGTCTCCGACCTGATCAGCATCAACGCAAGAAGGAACATCTTCGGCTATCGGATGATGGTCTGGGCGATTCTGGCCATCGGCGGCCTCAGTTTCATGGTGTGGGCGCACCACATGTACGTCAGCGGAATGAACCCGTACTTCGGCTTCTTTTTCGCCACCACCACGCTGATCATCGCCGTGCCCACCGCCCTCAAGGTGTACAACTGGGTGCTGACGTTGTGGCGGGGTGATATCCACCTCACCGTCCCGATGCTGTTTGCCATCGGCTTCGTCTTCACGTTTATCAACGGCGGGCTTAACCGGACTGTTCCTGGGTAACGTGCCCGTGGACATCCCGCTTTCCGGCACCATGTTCGTGGTCGCCCACTTCCATATGGTGATGGCCGTGTCGCCGGTCCTGGTTGTGTTCGGCGCGATCTACCACTGGTACCCCAAGGTCACCGGGCGCATGCTGAACGATACCCTGGGCAAGTTTCACTTCTGGGTCACCTTCCTCGGTACCTATGCCATCTACTATCCCATGCACTACCTGGGCTTCTTGGGCGTGCCGCGCCGTTACTATGCGATGGGAAACACATTCATATTCCCTGAGTCGGCGCAGAGGTTGAACGAGGCCATCACCATCGCGGCGTTGATCGTGGGCGCGGTCCAGCTGGTGTTCCTGTACAACCTGATCTGGAGTTATTTCAACGGCAAGCCGGCCGGTGGCAACCCCTGGCGTGCGACCACGCTGGAGTGGCAAACCCCCCACACACCGCCGAAGCACGGCAACTTTGGCGCTGAATTACCGGTGGTCTATCGCTGGGCTTACGATTACAGCGTACCGGGTGCCGCCGAGGACTTCATACCGCAAAACCAGCCACCGGGTATGACAGCTAGCGGCGTCAAGCGAGCGTAAGACGTGACCTACGCACTGCTGTTTCTGGGCGGCATGATGGCCATTGTCGTCGGGTGGCTGGTTCGACAAACGCTGCATAAGCCCTGGATGGAGCGGCGCCCGATTGAAGTCGTTCAAGGCGACGGCGCATTTTCTCTGCCCCCGGTGAAAGTCGGTCTTGGCGTCTTTCTTGCGGTCGCCACGTCTCTGTTTGCGCTGCTCATCAGTGCCTACCACATGCGGATGATGGGGGAGGACTGGACCCGGCTCGCCGTTCCGAAGGTGCTGTGGCTGAACACGGCTGTGCTGTTTCTGGCCAGTGTCGCGATGCAACGCACGCGCGTGGCGGCACGACGGGGAGAGCTGGAGCGCGTGAAAAGCGGCCTGATCGCCGCGGGCGTGCTCAGCTTTTCTTTTCTGGCCGGCCAGCTTTGGGCGTGGCAACAACTGAACGCCTCAGGTTATTTCGTCGCGGCGAATCCAGCCAACGCTTTCTTTTACCTGCTCACCGCGCTGCACGGATTGCACCTGCTGGGTGGCCTCTGGGTCTGGGGCAGGACCACCGCCAGGGTGTTGCGCGGCGTCGAGGTCGGCAAGGTACGATTGAGCGTGGAACTGTGCACGGTGTACTGGCACTATCTTTTCCTGGTATGGCTGGTTTTGTTCGCCGTGCTCTTGCACACACATACCTGAAGGGGGTCAAAGTAAATGGCGCAACCCGCGCTGACGAGCACGGGAGAGGCTCTCCCGCGGCCTGAAGGCCTGCAAGGCATCGTCGCCGACTGGTCCTCGGATCAGCGGGCGTTCAAGAACGTCCCCTGGGGCAAGGCGATGATGTGGATCTTTCTCCTCAGCGATACGTTCATCTTCAGCTCCTTCCTGATCTCGTATATGACCGTGCGCATATCGACCACGGTCCCTTGGCCCAATCCCAGCGAGGTCTTTGGCCTGACGCTGTTTGGCAAGGAAGTACCGCTGCTCTTGATCGCGATCATGACTTTCATCTTGATCAGCAGCAGCGGGACCATGGTCCTGGCCGTCAACTTCGGCTACCGAAAGGAACGGGTCAAGACATTTGTCTTCTTGCTGCTCACCGCGGCATTGGGCGCCTCATTTGTCGGGATGCAGGCCTTCGAGTGGACCAAGCTGATCGTGCATGAGGGGATACGTCCCTGGGGCAACCCCATGGGCGCTCCCCAGTTTGGCGCCAGCTTTTTCATGATCACGGGTTTTCATGGAACACACGTGTCGATCGGCGTGATCTTCCTCATCATCGTGGCGATCAAGGTGTTGCGGGGAGACCTCGACAAACAGAGGCCAGGCTTCCTGACCGGCAGGAAAGGTAACTACGAGATCGTCGAAACCATGGGTCTGTACTGGCACTTCGTCGATCTGGTGTGGGTATTCATCTTCGCGGTTTTCTATCTTTGGTAATTACCACCATGGCACACGCAGAGGGACAGCATCATCCGGCCGCGGGGCAGCCTCACGCCGCGGCCGCGGCCAGTCACGAGGTAGGGCAACAGCATCCGCTCGGCATCTATTTCAAGATCTGGGGATTGCTTTTCGTTCTTTCCACCGCGTCGTATCTCGTCGACTACTTCCACTTCCATGGCTACCTCAGGTGGACGCTGATCCTCACCTTCATGTTGCTGAAGGCGGGGTTGATCGTTGCCGTCTTCATGCACATGCTTTGGGAGCGGCTGGCTATCGTGTATGCCATTCTGGTTCCGCCGCTGTTATTGCTGACGCTTCTGGGTATTGGGACCATTGAAGGGGACTACACCTTCTTTACGCGTGGCACATTCTTCGGGGTGGGATCCGCCGCGCCGGCGCAAGGGGCGGGATCTGCGGCGCCGGTGCAAGGAGCGGCATCTGCGGCGCCGGTGCAGCATCAGTAGGCGGCGTTCGCAGGACAACGGCAGGATTTCCGATCGGAGTGCGGGCCACGGCGCGCACGCTCAAAGCGATACACGCCCAGGAAGGATTATTCGTTTTGATTTGTCGCCGGTGCTTGGGAAAACCAAGTAGGTCAACGTCTCGTGCGCCTTCGCTTCGACTAACTCTGCCTTCGGCAAACGTATCGCTTTGAGCTTGGCGATGACCTCGCCGATCTTGTCCTGTTCTGAGCGTCGGTCTACCACTGGAGCGGATCATCCGCGAGATCCGCCGACGAACGCGGGGTGTCGGCGTCTTTCCGGACGGTTATTCGGCGCTGATGTTGGTCGCGGCACGATTGCGACGACACATCGCGAGTACGAAGTGGGCGGGCTACCGCCAACCAAAGTGCGAAAGACTCTTGAAAACACTTTCCTCCAATCTGATAATCCACGGCTGGATGGACGATCCCGTCCCTGCTAGCTCCACCTTCGGGTGAGACTTCAGCACATTCTCCAATACCGCTTCCTGGTGTGGGGCAAGATCCACAAAAAAGACATGCTTGCCTTCGCTCAAATATTTTTCGAAGCGGGCAAAGTTTTTGTTGGGCGTTTGGATGCCAAACAATCCCCCCTCCCACGTACAAAAGCCTAGCGCCACGATGGCGAGGAAAATGAAGGGCATCCAGCCGATCGCGGTGTGCGTCCAGCCGGCAAAATAAGCGACAGCGAGAATCAGCACGAACGCGCAAAGGCCGACCACGGCACCGCGTGTTGTCGAGCGGACGATATCTTTCTTCATAAATGACTCGACCTCGTGAAGGTGACGATGCTTATGCACCTCTGCGTCGTTCCGGCTGAGTACGTGGATCTGCGGTGTGGAAACGCCAGCGGCCTCCAGTTGCTCTTCAAAGCGTTCCAGGTCGTCGAGGTCGTCGCTGATAAAATAGTGTCTTAACATCTTCATGAACTACTCCCCCTTGTTAACTGCTCCGGCCGCGATACTTGACTTGAATTCACGCCCCTTGGTTACGGGAAGGGCGGAAAGCAAATCTGTCCGCCCCGCCTGCACCTTGCGAATCAGGATTTGCCTAAAGATTCCTGACGGGCGCCGAAGCCCCTCTCGAGCGCTGCATGCGGTGTGTAGTGTTTGTGTGGCACATGGGACAAGTCACCTAATGCCAATCCTGCACCCGATGACCACGATCAGGCAAGAGCAGGCGCGCGCGAGGACGGGCTGCCCGCCATAGGCTGCCCCAAGAGCTAGATAATGCTGCGAGCATCGTCAATCGACCGCTGGCGAGTGGTAAAATTCCCTCTATCGTACGGGCAACCACTTCGGCCTCTCGCGCACCTGTCCTCCCCCCTCGAGGGGGCGATCAACTCTCGCCGATGACCACTCTCGCCCTCACCCACGGCCGTCTTCGCCGCGCGCGCCAGTTTCTGGCACTGACCAAGCCGCGCGTGGTGTCGCTGATCGTATTCACCGCGGTGATCGGGATGTTCCTCGCCGCGCCGGGGTTGCCGCCGCTCAACGCCGTCGTGTTCGGTACCCTTGGGATTGCGCTGGTCGCGGGCGCCGCAGCCGCGATCAATTGCCTCATCGAGCAGAACATCGACTCGCTCATGATGCGCACGCGCCGTCGGCCGCTGCCACGCGGCGAGATCTCATCGCTGCAGACGCTGCTGTTCGCCACTGTCGTCGGCATCGCGGGCCTCGCGATCCTCTACGCGGCGGTGAACGCGCTGACAATGTGGCTCACTCTCGCGACCTTCGTCGGCTACGCCATCGTCTATACCGTGCTGCTCAAGCCGGCGACCCCGCAGAACATCGTGATCGGCGGCGCGTCAGGGGCCATGCCGCCGGTGCTCGGCTGGGCCGCGGTCACCAACAACGTGGCCCCGGAAGCGCTGCTCCTGTTTCTGATCATCTTCGTCTGGACGCCACCCCATTTTTGGTCGCTGGCGCTCTACCGCGTCAGGGACTATGCCAACGCGGGCGTGCCGATGCTGCCGGTGACGCACGGCTCCAAATACACGCGGCTGATGATCGTGCTCTACACCGCGGCGCTGTTCGCCGTGACCCTGCTCCCCTACGCCGTGCGCATGAGCGGCGGCTTGTATCTGGCCGCCGCAGTGGTTCTTGGCGCGATGTTCCTCTCCCACGCGGTCCGGCTCTACCGCCGCTACAGCGACGCGCTGGCGCGGCGCACCTTCCGCTTCTCCATCGTCTATCTCGCCGCGCTGTTTTCCGCCTTGCTCCTCGACCATTTCTGGCCTTGATGCGTTGCCTGTTCGCGCCGGTCGCGGTGCTCCTCGCGCTCGGTCTCGCCGCCTGCGGGCCCACAGCCCCCAAGTTCCGCGGCTCCGACATCACCGGCGTAGGCTACGGGCACGACTTCCGCCTCAACGACCCCGCCGGCAAGGTGCGAACCCTGGCGGACTTCCGCGGAAAGGTGGTGGTGCTCTTCTTCGGCTACACGCAGTGTCCGGACGTCTGCCCGACCACCTTGTCCGAGCTCGCCGCGGCCGTCAAGGAGCTGGGCGCTGATGCCGCGCGCGTGCAGGTGCTGTTCGTGACCGTCGATCCCGAACGCGACACGCCCGAGCTTTTGTCGCGCTACGTGCCGGCCTTCAACCCGACCTTTCTCGGTCTCTACGGCGATGCGGCGGCGACGGCGGCGACGGCCAAGGAATTCAAGATCATCTACCAAAAGCAACCCGGCCCGACGCCCGGCACGTACAGCGTGGACCATTCCGCCGGGACGTACCTGTTCGATCCGCAGGGGAGGCTTCGCGTCTACGAGAGCTTTAGCCAGGGTCCGGACGCCTTCGCGCACGACATCGGCGAGCTGCTCAAATCCTCGGGCTAGAACCTCGGCCACGGATGGCGCGCCCGCAGGGCGCGGTTTGCGACCATGGAACTCACCGTTCAGGAAGCCTTCGCGCTCGCGGCGCAGCATGAGGCGGCCGGCCGCGACGACGTCGCGCGCGCCATCTACGAGCAGATCGTCGCCGCGCTGCCGGAGCACCCCGGGGCGCTGCTCAAGATCGCCCTGCAGGACCTGGCCGCCGGCCGCCACGACGCGGCGGGCGAGCGGCTCGCACGCGCGGCGGCCGCGGCGCGGACGCAAGGGCTGCCGCAGCAGGAAATCTGGCTTGCGCTCGCCCGCGTCGGGCTTGCTCGCGGCGAACGCGAGCAGGCGGACGCAGCCCTCGGGCGGGTGCACGGCATCGCCGCGCAGCTCAAAGCCGCGGGCGCGGCGACTGCCGCCCGCGAATTGCTCGAGCAATGCGTCGCGCTGGCTCCCGACAGCGCCGCGCTGCGCGTGAGTCTGGCGGCAACCCTGCTCGACGAAGGCCGGGCCATGGCAGCACGCACCCACCTGCAGCGCGCACAGGCGCTCGGCGCCGACGAGGCGGAGGTTTGGGACAACCTCGGCCTCGCCGAGCGGCGGTTGGGCGAAGATGAGCAGGCGTTGCTCGCCTTCGAGCGCGCCGCGGCCGCCGCGCCCTCGCTGACGCCGGCGCTGGCCAACCGCGTCTATGCGCGCTACACCCTGTGCGCCTGGGACGGGCTCGAAGCATGCGAACTGCAGCTTGCCGCGACCCTCGATGACGCGCGCGGCGACCCGCGCTGGTCGCCCTGGATCGCGCTGGCGATGCCGACGACGCCGGCGCAGCAGCTCGTCGTCGCGCGGCGCTGGGCGAACGCGACGCTGCCGGCGGTGGCGCCGCGCCGCTCCGCGCCGTCGCGCGGGGCGCGGTTGCGGATCGGCTATCTCTCCGGCAACTTCCGCGACCACCCGACCGGACGCCTGATGGCGGGCCTGTTCGAGCAGCACGACCGCGAGCGCTTCGAAGTCCACGGCTACAGCTACGGGAGCGAGGGCGGCGGGGCGGTGGCCGAGCGCATCCGCGCGACGTTCGAGCATTGGCGCGACCTCAATGGCGTCAGCGACGCGCAAGCGGCGCGCCTGATTCGCGGCGACGGCATCGACATCCTGATCGACCGTCACGGCTACACGCAGGGCGGAAGGCTCGCCATCCTCGCCTCGCGACCGGCCCCGGTGCAGCTGCACTACATGAGCTTTCCAGGCACCTTAGGCTATGACGCGATCGATGGCCTCATCGCCGACGCGGAAGTGATCACGCCGGCCGACGAGGCCATATTTTCACGAGCGCGTCTGGCGCTTGCCGCGCTGTTATTACGTCAACGACAGTCGCCGCGGGCTCCCGGCGCCGTCACCGCGCGCCGCGCACGGGTTGCCCGAGAACGCGCTGGTGCTCGCCTGTCTCAATCAGAGCTACAAGCTGCGCCGGCCGCTGTTCGCGACTTGGCTGGCCGCGCTCGCCGCACGGCCCGACGCGGTGCTGTGGCTGCTCGCCGGTCATCCGCGCATGCAGATGAACTTGCGCCTCGAGGCCGAGCGCGCCGGCGTTGACCCCGCACGGCTGATCTTCGCGCCGACGCTCGCCCAGGACGCGCACATCGCGCGCCTGGCCTGTGCCGACCTGGCGCTCGACACGCTGCCCTACGGCGCACATACGACCGGATGCGACGCACTGTGGATGGGCGTGCCCATGCTGACCTGTCGCGGTCCGACATTTGCCGGGCGCGTCGGCGCGAGCCTGCTCCGGGCAAGCGGGTTGCCGGATCTCATCGCCAATTCACCGCCCGACTACGCGTCGCGGCTGCTCGCCCTGGTGGCCAATCCGCACCGCCTGCGTACGTACCGTGCCGCACTCGAAGCCACGCGCGGCAGCAATCCGCTTTTCGATACGGCTGGCTTTACGCGCGACTGGGAAGCGCTGCTGATCGGAATCTACGACGAGCTGCAGCGCGCAGGCATGCAGCGGCAGGTCTGACTGCGCTTACGACGGCTTCGCCTTGTGCTCGATGAGCTCGATCTTGTAACCGTCGGGATCCTCGACAAAGGCGATGACCGTCGTCCCGCCTTTGACCGGCCCCGCTTCGCGCGTCACATTGCCGCCTTCGCGGCGCACCGCCGCACAGGCCTCCGCCGCGTCGGGCACCTCGATCGCGACATGGCCGTACGCGCTGCCCAGATCGTAGCGGCTCACGCCGTAATTGTAGGTCAGCTCGAGCACCGCCTGCTCCGCTTCATCGCCGTAGCCGACGAACGCGAGCTTGTATTTCTGCTCCGGCCGGTCGGTGGTGCGCAAAAGGTGCATGCCGAGCACCTGGGTGTAAAAGCGCAGCGAGCGCTCGAGATCACCGACGCGCAACATGGTATGCAGGATGCGCATCAGAATTCCACCAGCTCGTAATCTTCCTTGCGCGCGCCGCAGTCCGGACAAGTCCAGTTCGGTGGCACATCCTCCCACTTGGTTCCCGGCGCGACGCCGGTTTCGGGGTCGCCGAGCGCCTCGTCGTAGATGTGGCCGCAGATCAGGCACATGTATTTCTTCATTGGTGCGAAGACGATTGGAGTAAAATCGGATTCTACCAAGTTCACCCGCGCCGGGGCTGCTCACGAAGGGTTCGTCCCGGTCGTGCACGAGTTCTGTTTCCTCGCGCTCCGCGCCTTTCGCCGCACGTAACGTATTGTTCATGCAACCAGCCGCCGAGCAAGCTGCCGTCTTTCCGCCGATCGTGCTCACCTTCGCCGCCTCCGATCCAAGCGGCGGCGCCGGCCTGCAGGCCGATATCCTGACGCTGGCGAGCATGGGCTGTCATCCGCTGTCGGTGCTCACCGCGATCACGGTGCAGGACACCCTCGGCGTCGAGGGCGTGCAGCCGCTCGACGCGGAATGGGTCGCCGATCAGGCGCGCTGCCTGCTCGAGGACATGCCGGTCGACGTATTCAAGATCGGAGTGCTCGGCAGCGTCGAGAACATCGCCGCCATCGCCGAGATTCTCGCCGACTATCCGGACGTCCCGCTGGTACTCGACCCGGTGCTCGCCTCGGGCCGCGGTGACGAGCTGTCGAGCGACAACATGCTGCACGCGCTGCGGGAGCTGCTGCTGCCCCGGACGACGATTCTCACGCCCAACAGCACCGAGGCCCGGCGTCTGGCCGATGCCGACGACGACGAAGAGCCGACGCTCGCCATTTGCGCGCAGCGCATGATCGAATCCGGGTGCGAGCACGTGCTCATCACCGGCACGCACGAGCCGACGGTGCAGGTGATCAACACGCTCTACGGCAAGGGCGGGGTCGTGCGCAGCGACAGCTGGGAACGGTTGCCGGGCAGCTATCACGGTTCGGGCTGCACCCTTGCGTCGGCGATCGCGGCGATGCTCGCCAACGGTCTGGAACTCCCGGAAGCGGT
Source organism: uncultured beta proteobacterium (assembly GCA_963711235.1). GTDB lineage: Bacteria > Pseudomonadota > Gammaproteobacteria > Burkholderiales > Casimicrobiaceae > PALSA-1003. Next base: position 921,196 of record CAVQDI010000006.1, read on the forward strand.
GCGCGAGGCGCAGGACTACACCTGGCACACGCTGGCCAAGGCCTACCGTCCGGGCATGGGCCAGCACCTGCCCGACCGGCTGTTCTGGGCGCGCGAAGACGACGCCGAGCCTCCGCTCGATGACGATCAGGCGCCGCGCACACCGAACCTGCATCGCCATTGATGAGTCCATTCGCCCCGACGGCGAGGCGACCGCCGATCGCCGGACTGTATGTCCTCACGCCAGAGCTTGCGGACACCGCCTTGCTGGTGGCGCGGGTGAGCTGCGCCATCGCGGGCGGCGCGGCGGTGGTCCAGTATCGCAACAAGCTCGGCCCTGCCGCCTTGCGGCGCGAGCAGGCGCTCGCGCTGCGCGCGCTCTGCCGCGCGCGCAGTGTAACCTTCATCGTCAACGACGACGTCGGTCTTGCCCGCGAGGTCGCCGCCGATGGCGTGCATCTCGGCCGCGACGACGGCGAGTTGGCTGCCGCCCGACAGCAGCTCCGAGCCGATGCGATCATCGGTGCTTCCTGCTACGACTCGCTCGAGACCGGGCAGCGCGCGCTGCTGGCCGGGGCGAGCTACTTGGCCTTCGGCAGCTTCTTTGCTTCCCGCGTCAAGCCGCAAGCCGTGCGCGCCCCGCTGTCCCTGCTCGGCGCGGCGAAGACGCGGTGGAACGTGCCCGTCGTCGCCATCGGCGGCATCACCGCGGCGAGCGCTCCGGCGCTGATCGCGGCCGGCGCCGACGCCGTGGCGGTCATCAGCGCAGTGTTCGACGCGCCCGACATTGCGGCCGCGGCGGCGGCGTTCCGCGCCGCGTTTGCGCTCCGCTCTTCCCTCGCGCCTGGCGCTCGCCGGATCGCGAACGAGCAGCGTGGGCTGCAGCATGACCCGTAACGAGGAACTCTTCGCGCGCGCCCAGCGCAGCATTCCTGGCGGCGTGAATTCGCCGGTGCGGGCCTTTCGCTCGGTCGGCGGCACCCCGCGCTTCTTCACCCGCGGCGAGGGCGCCTACCTGTGGGACGCCGACGGCAAGCGCTACCTCGATTATGTGGGCTCCTGGGGACCGGCGATCCTCGGACATGCGCACGCCGGCACCGTGCGCGCGGTGCAGGAGGCGGCGCGCTTCGGCTTGTCGTTCGGGGCGCCGACCGAAGCCGAGGTCGAGCTCGCCGAAACGCTGTGCGGCCTGTTGCCCTCGCTCGACCGGGTGCGGCTCGTGAGCTCGGGTACGGAGGCGACGATGAGCGCGCTGCGCCTCGCGCGCGGCCATACCGGTCGGGCCAAGATCGTCAAGTTCGAGGGTTGCTATCACGGCCACGGCGACAGCCTGCTGGTCAAGGCAGGCTCGGGCGCGCTCACCTTCGGCCAGCCCTCGTCGGCCGGCGTCCCGCCGGCGATCGCCGGCGAGACGATCGTGCTCTCGTACAACGACCTCGAGGGCGTGGCCGCGGCATTCGCCGCGCACCGCGACGACATTGCCTGCATCATCGTCGAGCCGGTCGCGGGCAACATGAACCTGATCCTGCCGGCGCCGGGGTTTCTGCCGGGCCTGCGGGAGCTGTGCGATCGCTACGGCGCGGTGCTGATTTTCGACGAGGTGATGACCGGATTCCGGGTGCATCGGTCCGGGGCGCAGGGTCTCTACGGCGTGCGACCCGATCTCACCACGCTGGGCAAGGTGATCGGTGGCGGCATGCCGGTGGGCGCGTTTGGCGGTAGGCGCGAGATCATGGAGAAAATCGCGCCGCTCGGGTCCGGTGTACCAGGCGGGGACGCTGTCCGGGAATCCGGTCGCCGTCGCGGCCGGATTGGCGACGCTCAAGGCAATCCAGGCGCCCGGCTTCTACGCCGAGCTCTCGGCGCGCACGCGCAGCCTGGCGGATGGACTCGCCGCCGCGGCGAGCGAGGCCGGGGTGCCGTTCTCGGCCCAGGCCGTGGGCGGGATGTTCGGCATCTATTTCGCGCCCGCCGTTCCGGATTCCTTCGCCACCGTCATGGCCTGCGACCGCGAACGCTTCAACCGCTTCTTCCATCGCATGCTCGACGCCGGCGTGTACTTTGCGCCGAGCGCGTTCGAAGCCGGATTCGTGTCCGCGGCGCATACCGCGGCAGACATCCAGGCCACGGTGCAGTTTGCCGCCTGCGGCCTTTCGCAAGCTTGGCTGAGGCGCCCGGTTCACCTGACCATGGGTCGCGACGGCACAGCATCGGAGAGCAGCGTGGTCCATCAAGGCGCGAACCCCGAAGCAGCCGGCCCGGCGCGGGTGGCTGCGCCCCGGCATGCGCAATCCATGGCTGCGTGAACTTGCATGGTAACGCAAGCGCCCAGTGCAGCCATCTCAGATCTCGTTCACTTGGGATTCGCGGCGCAAGTTGGTGGCCGATTGCTTGAAGCGGCTGAACGCTACGAGGAGGTGCTTAAGCTCGATCCGTTGCACTTCGATGCCACGCACATGCTCGGCGTGGTTCAGTATCATCGCGGGCGCTTCGATGATGCGCTACGCTTGCTTACGCGAGCAGTCCAACTACAGCCCAACGTCGCCGAAGCATGGGGCAATCTCGATATAGTGCAGACTGCGCGGCGGAGGGAGGAAGAACTCTGTCGCGGCGTGCTGCCGCGCCTCGCACCACTCGTCCAGCAGGTTGACAACCTCGCCGCCCTCGCGGCTTCGGCGTCGGTCGTGCACCTGGTTATCATGCAAATCCTCACGCCACTCGACGAAGCATTTCTCCAGTCGATCATCGCGACGAGCGGCGCAGCGCCGATGCGCCTGTGGGCGGATGCGAGGGCGTCCGATTTTCGGAATGCGTGTGCCATCGACCGCTCGGGGGGAGCTCACCCCGTTGGTGGGGTGCTGGTTCTTTTCGGCACTGAATTCTCACCCATCGAGTGGCTCGATAGGGCGCGTCCCGAGCTAAGCCTGCTCGTCGTCACTCGCGATGAACCAGGGCCGCTCCTTGATCGCATTCGGGAATTGTCTTGCGAGGGGAGCCATCGAGTCGGACTGCTTTGCTGCGGCGCCGCGCTTGCGTACAGGCTGCCGTTTGTTACCGAAATAATCGTCGCGTTAGCGCCGCGCGCAACGAATGCAAGCCTGTGACGACCCCATCTCCCGCTGCAAGCTGTAGGACGTCAGGCCTCCGCGTAGTCGCATTTTATCGCGTTGGCGCCTCGCGCCACGCGATGGGCGGTGCTGCGCATGAAGCCGCTTCGGCCGCATGGCTGCGTGTCACCGGAGCCAAAGCAAACTTCGTGGGCCACTATCAACCTCATGTTCCTGCCGAGCTTGGGTATTACGCGGGGTGTGACGCTAACGTGAAGGTGGCGCAGGTAGCGTTGGCTCGTTCATACGGCATTGACGCGTTTTGTTATTTCTGCGAATGGACCGGGGCGACGCCGTCTCCTGAGATCGAGCTCAACGCGATACGCGACTCGTCCGCGGCGTTTCCTTACTGTGTGTGTTGGGAAAATGCCGTCCCGGATCATGTTTCCGGCTCCACCCCGTCGCAAAGCATCACGCGTCGCCAAATCCCTGCTGCGGAGTCTCTTGTCTTTCTTCGCACCCTGCTGCCGCTGTTCGCAGATCCCCACTACTTGCGTGTCCATGGACGCCCGATACTGATCGTAGCCGTGCCAGAACTACTCGAGGACCTCGCGTCCGTCATTGCCACGTATCGAGAAGACTGCGCGCGAAGCGATGCGGGAGATCCCTATCTGGTCGGCGCCAGTGGCGTGCGCAGCACGGCACCTGGCTTCGATGCGACGGTCGAGCTGCCGCCGTTGGGCTTCCCGCCGGAAAGCGTGCTGGGTACCGTAGTTCCAGTTGATCCGGCGTTTTGTGGCGACGTACGGTCCTATCGGAGTTTGGCGGCGCAGTTGCTTGGTCGCGCGCGACCAAGCTACAAGCTGTTTCGCACCGCCATGCCAGGATGGGACAACACTCCATGTGAGGGACTTCGAGGTGTCACCTTCGCCGGGTCATCTCCCGAAGCGTTTGGTTACTGGGTTGAAAGAATCGCGCAAGAAGCGATCTTGCGTCTCGTCGGCGACGAGCGTCTGATTTTCGTCCGATCCTGGAACGAATGGGACGTTGGCTGCCACCTCGAACCGGACCGGCGCTACGGTCAGCAATATCTTGTTGCGTTGGGCGATGCGATTGAGCAAGCCAATTGCGGTGCACCGGAACGCCCAACGTGGCCGGCCAGCGGTGACTGGAGCCACGTCGGCAATGGGCTGGCGCAGACGAGGGTAGTTCGTTCAATCGCCAACCAGCCGATGATCGGGCAAGGCCCAACGGTTTCCATAGTCATGCCAGCTTACAATCACGAGAGCTTTGTCACCCGGGCGCTCGATTCCGTGCTTGCCCAAACGTACGGCACTTTGGAAGTCATCGTTGTTGACGACGGCTCGCGTGACGCAACCGGCGAAGTGCTCGATGAGTACGCGCGACGTTGCACTACGCATCCGCTGACCGTATTGCACCAACAAAATGCCGGCGCCCATGACGCGATCAATCGTGGGCTGGCACTGGCGCGTGGCCAGTTCGTGGCATTGATCAACTCGGATGACCTCTACGCGGCGACACGCCTCCAGTCTTGTCTAAAGGCCATGGCTCAACGCGATGCATCGTTCGCCTTTTCCGCTACGTCATTTGTGAACGAGGCGGGTGCGGTCATCGGAGATGACGATCGCTACGTGGCTCAGCTACGCGAGACCGTTGCTCGTGGATTTCAAGCCCCGGATCCCGTGTACGCATTGATTCGCTCAAATATCGCGATTTCGAGCGGAAATTTTGTTTTTAGAAGAGAGCTTCTCAAGGCGACAGGCGGGTTCTGCGCACTGCGCGTTTGCCACGATTGGGATTTCATCTTGGCCGCGAGCTACCATACGGCGCTGGCCATGGTCGATCAACCGCTTTACATCTACCGCGTGCACGGTGCAAACACATTCTCAGACCGCGGCTTGTCGACTCGGCTTGAAATAGAGCAACTACTGTCCCGATTCTTCCGCGACATCTACCGACATCCTCTTCTCGGGGATCCAGCCAATCGTGAGCGCTTCTTTAGCCATGTACGCAGCTGTGGGCTTGACGGTTTCCTTCCATTAGCGTGATCTTCTCGTAGAATTCGCCCATCAGGTTGAGCGGCTGCGCGTTCGTTTCGATCACGCTGCCGAAAATTCGGGCACGCCGGTTATCGCTGACATCCAGCATCATTTTGGATTCCGTTCAGCCAAGAACATTTCTCAATATATTTCTAATGTCACGTTTCGGATTCGAGATGCACTCGAACCCGGCAGCCCCAAGTGTTGATCTTGCATTGTCGTCGTCGATCAGTTTCATGCAATCATCGACAAGTTTATCCATTTCCGTAAATTTCACGCCGGGAATGATGTCGTCTTCAATGGCAGTTCTTGGATCTAATGTTGAAACCACGGCCTTTTTGTTGGCCAACAGATAAGACACTCGAACAATTTCAAATATGTCTCCGCGGTCGTCATTAACGTTTAGGACAATTTTTGAACGGGAAATAAGACTGTCTCGCGCTTCGCCATACATTCCGCTTACAAAAAGGATACTGAGATTTGCGTGCGACAGCAGGTGAAATGCGTTGCCTCTCTTGCTTCCGGAGTGTCCGTACATAAGTATTTCAATGTCCTCCCGAGGTGCCTTCGGAATTCTAGTCAAGACGGGAGCGTATCCAACAGGAACGTGTGCGACATTTTCGACGCCCAATCGCTTCCAGCAATCAAGGTTATAGTGACTGTATTCCCAAATCCTAAAATGTTCCGCACAGTAGCGAACCGAGTCCCGTAGTTGCTGTATGTCAATATCACGCAGCTGCTCAAGGTGGTACACGACGGTATCTGTGGGCAAGCACTTCAGAAACTCGGTAGACAGGACTTGTGCCCCAAAAATAACGTTTGTTGCGTCGGGTTCGGCTCGGTTGACGGCGTAACTCACGTCATACCCCAACTGTTTAAGGCCCCAAGCAACCGATTCTATAACTTCCTTGTAGCCGTTTAACCCATGCATTTTAGGATGAATACAGTGCATCAAATGGAATCTGGCCATAGCTCATTTTAGGTATGTTTTCTGAAGAAATCACTCAGAAATAATAACGCTTGGGGTTTCGGCTGATGGATCCAGAAACGGCATTGAATCGTTAGACCACGAGCAGTCAACGATCGCCGCGCAGGCATTCGCTGCCACGCTCGCATAACGTGCGTTCAGAGCCCGGAAGCGTTGCATTCGGATCACCGCGGCCGTATTGCGCGTCGGATTCGAGCTAACAACCTTCGCCCCATTCGTTCCAGGCGTTGATGAAGACCAACCGCTCATCGGGCGTGCGCGTGCGGCGCGTCTGGTCGACGACCGTGGCATAAGTTCGGCCGCGCCCGGCGCACATTCGTTCAGTCGGTGAAGCCCGGACCCCCGCTCGGCGTTGTTCCCGGGGATGGCGTGGAACTTGGGCAATTAGGAGGCGATCGGCTTGGCGTCGGACGCGGAGGCAGCGCGACGTGCGGCGCGCGTTGTGGCGCAAAGCTGAACTGTAGGCCCGCGCGGGCGTCCAAAGGTCGCGGCGCGGCTGCCCCGCGTGGTAGAATTTCGTATTTTTAACGGGGACTTAGCGTTACTTTGGACACCTCGGCGCGGAAACGAATCGGCGAGATCTTGATCGAGCGCGGCAAGCTCGACACCGCCGGCCTGGAGCGGGCGTTGCGCCTGCAGGAGGAAACCCACGAAAAGCTGGGTGGCCTGCTGGTGACGCTCGGCTTGGTCGCCCAGCGCGACGTCGCCGAAGCGCTGGCGCAGCAGCTGGGCATGCCGCTGGTCGAAGCCAGCGGCTACCCCGAGCTGCCGATCCTCGAGGAGCGCGTGTCGGCGCGCTTCCTGCGTGACGCGCGCGCCCTGCCGCTGTCCGAAGACGAGCATGAACTGGCCCTGGCCATGGCCGATCCGACCGACAGCTACACCGTCAATGCCTTCGAGATGGTGACCGGGCGCACCGTCAGGCCGCGGGTGGCGGTCCCGACCGAGCTCGAGGCCGCGCTCGAAAGGCTCTACGGTGCAGGCAAATCCGTGCTGGGACAGCTAGTGGGCGACGTCGAGCAGCGTGACGAGCTCACCTTTGACGCCGACATTCAGCAGTTGAAGGACCTTGCCTCCGAGGCGCCGGTGATCCGGCTGGTGTCGCTGCTCATCACCAATGCGCTCGAGATGCGCGCCTCGGACATCCATATCGAGCCGTTCGAGAACCGCCTGATCGTGCGCTACCGCATCGACGGCGTGCTGCACGAGGTCGAATCGCCGCCGCGCCGCCTTTCGGCCGCGGTGATCTCGCGCATCAAGATCATGGCCAGCCTCGATATCGCCGAGCGGCGGCTGCCGCAGGACGGGCGCATCCGGCTGCGCGTGCAAGGCAAGGATATCGACCTGCGCATCTCGACGGTGCCCACCATGCACGGCGAATCGGTCGTCATGCGGATCCTCGACAAGGGCGGCGTCGCACTCGACTTCAAGCGGCTGGGCTTCGAGGAGGATACGCTCAAGGTCTTCCTCAACGTGCTGCTGGAGCCGCACGGCATCCTGCTCGTGACCGGACCGACCGGTAGCGGCAAGACGACCACGCTCTACACGGCGCTTGATCGCTTGAACAAGCCCGACGTCAAAATCCTCACCGTCGAGGATCCGGTCGAGTACCAGATGCCGGGGATCAACCAGATTCAGGTCAAGCCGCAGATCGATCTCACGTTCGCCAATGCGCTGCGCTCGATCGTGCGCCAGGACCCCGACGTGATCATGATCGGCGAAATCCGCGACCTGGAGACCGCGCAAATCGCGGTGCAGTCGGCGTTGACCGGCCACCTCGTGCTCTCGACGGTGCACACCAACGACGCGCCGTCGACGGTGAACCGCCTGCTCGACATGGGCGTGGAGGACTATCTGCTGACCTCGACGGTGATCGGGATTCTCGCCCAGCGCCTGGTGCGCACCCTGTGCCCGCATTGCAAGGAACCGTATGTCGCGCTGCCCGAGCTGGTCGAGGAAATGGACCTGCGCAAGTTCGCCGGCAACGGCGAGATGAGGCTCTATCACGCCACCGGTTGCAAGGAATGCGCCAACACCGGTTACATCGGCCGGATCAGCATCCTGGAGATGCTGCCGATGACCGATCCGCTGCGCAGCCTCGTCATGCGTCACGCTAGTTCGACCGACCTGCGCGCCGAGGCGATCAAGGGCGGCATGGTGAGCATGTACGAAGACGGCGTGCGCAAGGCGGTCGCCGGCGTGACGACGTTCGAGGAAGTTCTTCGCGTCACGCGCGAAGATTGATTCCGTCCGCGCCATGCCGGTCTTTCGCTACAAGGCGGTAAACGCGGCCGGCGATGTCGCCGCGGGCGAGCTTGACGCCGCCAACGAGTCGGAGATCGTCGATCGCCTGCGCGATCAGGGCCTGATGCCGATGCAGGTCGTGGCGGCCCTTGGCGATCGCTCGCCGGCGGCGCAGAAGAGCTCGCGCCGGTCGTGGTTCGCGCCACGACGTGTCACGCGCGACCACGTGCTCGCCATCACGCGCGAGCTCTCGACGCTGCTGCGCGCGGGACTTCCGCTCGACCGCGCGCTGGAGGTCCTGATCGGCCTCGCCACTGCGGCGCCGGTCGCGACGCTGCTGCAGGCCGTGCGCGACAGCGTGCGCGGCGGCAAGTCGCTGTCGCAGGCGCTCGAGATGCATCGCGAGGTGTTCTCCCGCTTCTACATCAACGTCGTGCGCGCCGGCGAGGCCGGCGGCGCCTTGGCCACGGTACTGTCGCGCCTGGCCGAGACGATGGAGCGCAACAAGGAGCTGCGCGAAAGCGTGAAGTCGGCGCTGATCTATCCGACCATCCTCATCTGCGTTGCGGTCGCCTCGGTGATGATCCTGCTGGTGGTGGTGGTGCCACAGTTTCAGCAGACTTTCGCGCAGGCGGGCAAGGCATTGCCGCTGTCGACGCAGGTGGTGATCGTCGTCGGCACGGGGTTGCGCCGCTACTGGTGGCTCATGCTGCTTTGCGTCGCCGCCGCGGTGTGGCTGTTCCGCCGGCGGCTGGCGCGCCCCGAGGTGCGGTTTCGTTGGGACGGACGTCTGCTGCGGGCGCCGTTGCTCGGCGACTTGCTGGCCAAGATCGAGGTGGCGCGCCTCGCGCGCACACTGGCGACGCTGCTTGCCAACGGCGTGACACTGCTCGCCGGATTGTCGATCGTCAAGGAGACGATGACCAACAGCGTGCTCGCCAACGCCTTGGACGGCGTGGTGACGCGGCTGCGCGAAGGCAAAGGCTTCGGTCGTCCACTGGTCGAAACCGGGCTCTATCCGCGGCTTGCCACACAGATGATCCTGGTCGGGGAGGAATCGGGTCGCCTCGAGGAAATGCTGCATCGGGTCGCCGACGTCTACGACCGCGAAGTGGCGGTGGCGGTGAGGCGCTTTCTGGCCGTTCTCGAACCGGTGCTGATTCTGAGCCTCGCGGTGTTGATCGGCAGCATCGTGCTTTCTATCCTCATGGGCGTGTTGGCCATGAGCGAACTTGTCGTTTGAGCTGGCGTCCAATAGCGCCCGGCCTGAGCGACGATCGAGGAGGAACATTCATGCATACGGAGCGACTGCGGCGACTCGCCGCACCCCTGGCGCAATCGCGCAGCAACGGGATGACCCTGATCGAAATCCTGGTCGTGCTGGTGCTCATCGGCATCGTCATGGGCATCGTCGGCGGCAACTTCATCGGCCAGGGCGAAACGGCCAAGCGCAAGGCGACGAAGATCCAGATCGGACAGATCAGCCAGTCGCTCGACCTGTTCAAGCTCGAGATCGGCCGCTATCCGACCTCGCAGGAGGGCCTGTTGGCGCTGGTTACCGCGCCCGCGGGTGTCACCAACTGGAACGGCCCGTACTGGAAGCAGGGCACCGTGCCCAAGGATCCCTGGGGTAACGACTACCAGTATGTCTTCCCCGGGCAGCATGGCGACTACGACCTGATCTCCAACGGGCCCACAGGGCAGCAGGGCGGTGAAGGCACCAACAAGGCCATCACGAGTTGGGATCCGTGAACGCGCGCGACGGCTGCCCGGTCACCGCGTGAGACGCGCCGGCGGTGCGGCGCGCGACGCCTCGGGCGTCACGCTGCTCGAGCTGTTGATCGTGCTCATGCTCATGGGGATCATCGCCGCCCTGACGGTTCCGACCTTCCGCGGCGGCGTGTCGACCACCCAGCTTAAGAGCGCGGCGCGCGAAGTGGCCGCCGGCCTGCGCATCGCCCGGGGCCAGGCCATCGCACGACGTGCGGAGGCGGTGCTCGAGCTCGACGTCACCGCGCGCGCTTTTCGCGTGCTGCCGGACCCGCGCGTGCACGCGCTGCCGCCCGGCATCGATATCAAGCTGTTCACCGCCCAGAGCGACCTGGTCAACGACCGCATTGGCGCAATCCGCTTCTATCCCGATGGCGGCTCGAACGGCGGCCGGGTCACGCTCGCCGCAGGCGAGCGCCATTACGACGTCGACGTCGATTGGCTGACCGGCCGCGTCGCGATCCTGGAGTAGCCATGATCGGCGCTGCCGGCCCTATTGCCTCAATGCGTGCACGCGGATTCTCGCTGCTCGAAGTGCTGACCGCGTTCCTCATCCTGGCGCTGGTCGGCACCGTGCTGTTCCGGCTGTTCGGTGCCTCGCTCAACAACGCCAGCGCCGCCGAGGAGTACAGCCGGGCGGTGGTCCTGGCGCAAAGCCGCCTCGCCGCGGCGGCGGCAGTGGCGCCGCTGCGCGAAGCAAGCGATCAAGGCAAGTCGGAAGATGGGCGGTATGCGTGGACGACGACCACTGCCGCCTACGTGGCGCCCGATTCCACACCCGATCAGCTGCGCCTCGGGGATGCAGCGACGGTGCGGCTGTGGCGCATTGCGGTGAGCGTTTCCTGGCCCGGCACGCTGGGCAACGAGCGCTCCATTGCGCTGTCGACCGTGCGCCTCGCGCCCAATCAACCCGGACTGAGGTCGAAATAATGACCCACGGCCCGTTCCGCAACGCCGCCCGCGGCTTCACGCTGATCGAGCTTTCGGTGGCCCTGGTCCTTCTGGCGCTGATTTCCTCGGTGCTCTACGGCTCGCTGTCGCTCGCCGGCACCAGCTGGAACCGGGGCGAGGCGAAGGCGCAGCAAACCGGCGAGATGCGCCTGACCGAGGATTTCCTGCGGCGCACGTTGACCGCCCAGCATCCGCTGCGCTTACACAAGGTGGTGGCGCAACCGCTGTATTTTCTCGGCACCAACGACACACTCGCCTACGCGGCGGCGCTGACCGGACGCGCCGGAGCGGGCATGTATTATTTCCGCGTCGCCGTCACGCCGAACGGCGACAGCTCGCGCCTGACGCTCGCGCGCGTCATTCCCGACTATGCCGCGACGCAAGTGCCGGAATTCGGCAGCGACTTCTCGGTGCTCGCCGATGACATCGCCGCAGTCCGCTTTGGCTATTTCGGGCGCGATGCGGGCGCCTCGAACCTGGTCGATCCCACCTGGCGTGATCACTGGGACGACCCGCAGCGCCTGCCGGACCTGATCAGCATCGACGTGACGCCGGTGCGCGGGACGCCATGGCCCACGCTGGTGGTCGAGCCGCGGCTCGCGCCCGAGGTGGGCTGCCCGACTTGGAATCCCGCGGCGCAGCGCTGCGGCTGATCGCGACCATGCTCGACACCGACCTTGCTCCAAGCGATCGTGCCGCCGCGACGTTGGACGCACGGCGCGGCTGGGTGGACTCGCCCCATTTGCAGCTCGATGCCGCCTCGTTGCGCGTCAGCCTTCCGACGCCGACCATCGTGCGCAGCATGGCGCGCGACTACGGCCGCGCGCCCCTCGCTTGGCCGCAGCGGTGGTCTTGCTGTCGCGAGCGTTTTGCGTGAGTACCTCGGATCAGGCCGCGGTGACAGCAGCCACCGTCGCTGCGGCGCGTGCCGCGGACCCCACCCCGGACGCGCATGCAACGGTGGCTGCCCTGTGGCTCGTGCCGTCTTTATCGATGCTGCCGCTCGCGGCACGGCGCTGCCTGGTGCGCAACCCGCTCAACGGCGCGGCAGTCGAGCTCTCGTCCGGCGAATACGCGGTACTCTCGGCGTGCGAGGGTTGCCAATCGCTTGCCGCGCATGAAGCGCGCGCCGCACGCCAGCTCTCCGCGCCGGGCGAACATCGGCCGGCGTTTCGCGAGCTGCTCGAACGCTGCGCCCGGCAGGGCCTGCTGATGTCGCTGCCGGACTTGGTGGCTCGCTTCGGTCAGCCGCAATTGCTGCCACCGGCACCGTCGCCGGAGATTGTCATTCGCACCGCCGATCGGCCGCAGCTGCTGCTGCGACTGCTGCAGGGCGCCGAAAAGCTGCACACCCGCGCCGGTTGCATTTATCGCTGGCATGTCGTCGATGACTCGCGCCACGAAGAGAGCCGGCGCGCCAATCGCGCGGCAATCGCCCGCTGCAGCGCGCTTGGCGCAATGCATCACGATCTGTCACTCCCGGAATCGCTCGAAACCGAGCTGTGCGGCGAATTTCCCAAGCTCCAGGCTGAAATTCGCCTCCTGCTTGCGGCGCCGCGCGGCGAAGAGTTGACCTATGGTCGACCGATCAATTACCTGCTCCTGCGTTTCGCCGGCCGTCGGCTGCTCATGCTCGATGACGACGTCCTCATCGATCCGCGTCGGCCCGCGCTTTCGCCGCGCGGCGCCGAGGTCTCGCTGGCGCCCGAAGTGGCGTACTGGTACGAAAGTGCCGACGCGGCATTGGGCGCCTGTCCGGCGCTCGACGTCGATCCCTTCGCCGCGCACGCGCGATGGTTGGGCCTGCCACTCGCGCAGGCGTGGACGCAGGCGATGCGGGATCCTGGCGGCCTGCGCGTGGGTGATCTGCCGGCAGCCTGCGGCGCAGCCTTTGCCGCCGATGCGCGCATCCTGTTCACGCGCAACCACGTCCTCGGCGACCCGGGATGGGCGAAATTCGCCAGTCAGCTGCTGGTGCTGGCGCCGGAAACCCGGCATTGGCTCGCCGCGCATCCCGCTGCCGCACGCTACGCGTTCACAAGCCATGTGCACTGGCGCGGCCGGGTCGCGCTGCGAGTCGCTCCGCACCAGACCTTGAGCACGACGACCCTTACCGGATTCGACGACTCGGTGCTGTTGCCACCCACGGAGCGCTGCACGCGCGACGCCGACGTGTTGCTCGGAGAAGCGGCGCGCTGCGTGTATCCTGCCGCCTGGCACGCGGAGTTGCCTTTTGCGCTGCCGCACCTGCGCGATGCCCGCCGGCAATGGTTGCGACCGGACGAGACGCTCCCGCTCGGCCCAAGCCTGTTGCTGATCACGCATGCGCGCGCCATGTCGCCGGCCATTCGGGCCGACGCGGCCGCGGAGCGGATGCGGACGCTGGGCGCATGCCTGCTCGATCTCGCCGCCGCCAGCGACAGCACCCTGCGCAACCTACAGGAGGAGCAAGCGATCGATTACAGCGGCAGGATCCGGTTCAGCATCCAGGAACAGTTGGCCGATTCGTCCTTGCCCGTCGCCTGGCACGCGGTCTTGCAGCAATGGCTGCAAGGGCCCGCATTCCGACTCGATCGTTCCTCGCTGCGTGCATCCCTTGTTGCGCCGGAGGCGGTGCGTGGCGAAGCGCAACGTTACGGCCGTACGCTGGAGGTCTGGCCGCAAATCTGGAACCACTGCCGGGAGCGCTTTGCATGAGCGACACCGACGCCGCGGCGATGTCGTGGCTCGCGCCGGCGCCGCACGCCTGGCCGCTCGCCGCGCAGCGCTGCCTGGTGCGTAACCCGCTCAACGGCGCAACGATGGAGCTGTCCGCCGGGGAATACGCGGTTTTTTCGGCGTGCGAAGGCTGCCAGCCGCTCGCGGCGCATGAAGCGCACGCCGCGCTGCAGTTGTCTGCGCCGGCCGAGCACCGGCCGGCGTTTCGCGAACTGCTCGAGCGCTGCGCTGACCAGGGACTGTTCGTTTCCCTGCCCGACCTGGTCGCGCGCTTGGGCCCGCCCGCCGCCGCGGCGCCGGCGCCGCTGGGCGGCATCGCAATCCGCACCGCCGACCGGCCGGAACTGCTCGCCCGACTGCTGGCGAGTGCGCAGACGCTCGCCGCGCGCGGGACGCCGCCGCGGCGCTGGTTCGTCTTCGACGACTCGCGCGATCCGGCGCACGAGCTTGCCAACCGCGCCGCAGTGGCGAACTGCCGGACGCTCGACATTGCGCATGTTGGGCGAGTCGAGTCGGCGGCGCTCGAGGCGGAACTGCGCGCCGAGTTTCCGCACCTGGAGCGCGAAATCGCCTGGCTTCTGGGCGCGGGATCGGCCACCGAGGCGACCTACGGCCGCCCGCTCAACCATGCGCTGCTGCGCTTCGCCGGCCAAGCCTTCCTCAGTATCGACGACGACGTGGTCCTCGATGCGCGCCGACCGGCACTCGCGCAGCCGGGGTTCGCGGTCAGCGACGATGCCGATGAACTGTTCTGCTACGACGGTGAGGACGCGTTGTGGCAAGACTGCCCCCCGTTAGCGCTCGATCCGCTCGCCGCGCACGCGAGCTGGATCGGCATGCCGCTGGCAGCGGCGTGGGCGCGCGCCGAAGCGGAAGCCGGGCCCGTCGCGGAAATCCGCTTTCCGGCGGTGCAGGCGGAGCGCTTCGCGCCCGAGGCGCGCGTGCTCTTCACACACAATCACGCCTGTGGCGATCCGGGATCCTCCGTGTTGCCGCTGCAGCTGCTGACGTTGCCGCCTCGGTCGCGGCAGCGGCTTGCGGCCGATCCGCGGGCCGCCGCGTCGGCCTTCGCGCAGCGCACCCACTGGCGCGGCCAGGCGCGGCTGCGCCTCGCACCGCGCCGGGTGCTGACTTTGACCACGCTCGCGGGCTGCGACAATTCGCGCCTCATGCCACCGGCGGCGCGCGTCCACCGCAGCGAAGACGTGCTGCTCGGCATCGTGGCGCAGTTCATGTATCCGCAGGGCTGGTTGGTCGACCTGCCCTTTGGGTTGCCGCATCTGCGCTCGCCGGCCAAGCAGTGGCTGCCGCCGACTGCGGCATTCATGCAGGAGCCGTTGCACGTGCTCTACGCATTGCTCGACGAACACGCCACGCGCGTCGTAGCCGAGGCGCCGGAGCGGCGGCTGGCCGCAGCCGGCGTGCTGTTGCAAGACGTCGCGGCGATGAACGATGCGGCACTGTCCGAGATGTTGGCGCACCACGCGAGCGACGCCGGCAGCCGCACGCTCTTCGCGATCGCCGAGCAACTCGACGACCCGGATACGCCGCCGCAGTGGAAGGCGCAGCTGGTGCCCTGGCTGAGCTCGCCGGCGCTCGCCGTCGACGCCGCATCGGTGCGCGGTCGCGTGCTTGCGCCGTCCGCCACGCGCCCGCTCGCCGCTGCCTACGGCAGAGCGCTGCAGGTGTGGCCGCAGCTGTGGGAATTCTGCCGGGAGCGATTCCGGTGAACCGCGGGCGCAGAGCGCGCAACGAGGCGGGGATCGCCCTGGTCCTCGTGTTGTGGCTCACGATCCTGCTCACCGTGATCGCGTCCGGGTTCGCGTACAGCATGCGCACCGAAGCGCTCGCCGCGCGCAACGCGATCGCGATGGCGCAGGCGCGCACACTTGCCGACGGTGCGATCTCGCGTACCGCTTTCGAGTTGATGCGGCCGCGAATGGTGCTGGGCGAAACCTGGCACGCCGACGGCGGCGTGCACTACTGGAGCGAAGAGGGAGCCAGCATCGCCGTCAGCGCCATGGACGAATCTGGTAAAATAGATTTGAACACGACGTCGGACGCGCTGCTGAAAAGCCTGTTGCAGACGACCGGAGGCGTCGACGCTGACACCGCGGCACATCTGGTCGATGCGATCGACGACTGGAAGTCTCCCGGCGATGTGAAGCGCGCGAATGGGGCCAAGGCGCCCGACTACCAGGCGGCGGGGCTGTCGTACGGACCGGCGAACGCGCCCTTCGAGACGGTCGCCGACCTGCAGCGGGTGCTGGGGATGACGCCCGCGATCTATGCTTCTGTCGCCGACAGCCTGACGGTATTCAGCCACCAGGCCGGCGTAAATCCCGCTTATGCGTCACGGACGATTTTGCTGGCGTTTCCGAACGCGACGCCGGAGATCGTCGACGCGTACATCGCGCAGCGGAATAACGCGCTCAGTAACGGGCAACCCGCCCCGGCGTTTCCGCTTGCAAGCGCGGGCGCGGCGCAGGTTAATGTGTGGAGGATTCGCGCCGAAGTAACGACGGCCGATGGTGCGACGTTCATCCGTGACGCCGTGATACGCCAGGGCGGCGATGCACTGCATCCGGTGACGGTGCTGTTGTGGCAGGAAGGCAGTCAACGCCTGCTTCCACCACCCCCGGCCCCACAATGAGTTGCCCCGGGTCGCGGCCTGGACCGCGATGCGCCGGTTGCGCGAGCGAACCATTGCCGTGCCGGGCTGTCCTGAGCCTGTGCTCATTTCGTATCGTGCGCGCCGGAGGATTGAACTGATGCGGCGCAACAAGCATGAGCAAACATCGATGGCGAAGCCATGAAGCTTGACCTCAAACGCTGGCGGCAACGCGTTCGCGACGCGGCCAACCGCATCGGGCTCCCGCGCTTCTGGCGCTGGTGGATGAGCGAGCTCGCGCCGCTGCTTCCCGACGCTTGGCGCGCGGCATTGCAGCGCCGCTTCACGCGTCCGGTAATCGAGTTCGCGGACGGAGAGGCGGTGATCTGGCGGCCCGAATTCACGAACGGCGCGACGCGGTTGGCCGTCGCCGAGCGAGTGTCGCTGATCGGCGACGCTTCGGCAGTGCTTGCCGCGGGTCGCGCCGCGATCGCGCGCATCGCCGCCAGGGCGTCCGGCGGCATCGCCATGCCCCGCGTTACCGTGGCCCTGGCTCCGCGCCGCGTGCTGCGCAAGGAACTCGCGCTCCCCGCCGCGGTCGAGGACAATCTCGCGCAGACGCTGGCGTACGATCTCGATCGGCACACGCCATTTCGGCCCGAGCAGCTCTATTTCGATGCAGTCGTCGTCGGCCGCGACACGGGAAAGAGAACGATTCGTGTCGACTGGGTCGCGGCGCTGAAGACGGTTGTCGACGACGCCTGCAAGCAAGTCGGGGAATGGGGCGCGGTGCCGGTTGCGGTCGTTCCGGGTCCACCGGCAGCGGGCGCAACGCGGCTCAACCTCGTTCCCGGCAGAGCGCGCCGGCAGCCGCTGCACTGGCGGCGCTGGCAGGTGTGGGCGCCGCTCGTGCTCGTCTTTGCCGTAACCTTCGCGGCCGTGCTGGTGCCGCTGGTGCAGAAGAGGCAATACGCGATCGCGCTCATGGCGGCCGAAGCGCAAGCGGCACAGCGGGCGCAGGCGGCGGACGCGGTGCGGCAGCAGCTCGACAGCATGCAGAACGACTACAACTACATCCTGGCGAGGAAATACGCCTATCCCAGCATCGTGCACGTGCTCGATGAGGTGACGCGCGTGCTGCCCGACGACACCTGGCTTACGCAATTCGAATTGAAGACGATCGGGCGCGGCAAGGATACGCAGCGCGATCTGTACCTGCGCGGGGAAACGGCGGATGCGGGCAAGCTGATCGCGCTGCTCGAGGATTCGAAGCTCGTGGAGCAGGCCGCGCCGCGCTCGCCAACGACCAAGATCCAAGGCGCGAGCGGCGAGGTTTTCGACTTGAGCGCGCGCCTGCGCTCGCTCTCGCTCCCCGCGCCGGTCGCCGTCGAGGTGGCCGAGCTGGCGGCGCCGAGCTCGCCGCCGCCGGCACCGCCCAAGGCCAATGCGCCACCGCCGCCGACGGCCGCTCCGGCGGCTGAAGCGGCGCCCGCGCCGGAGCCAGCCGCGGCGCCAGCCCCGGAACCAGCCGCGGCGCCGAGCCGCGAACGGCCAGCGCCGGGCGCCGCAGGTACCGGGGCCGAGCGCACCGGCTGCGCCAGCCGCGCGCGATGTGCAACCGCCGCATGCGTGGGGGTTTGGACCGCCGCCGGACGCAACGGCCAACGCGCCAAAACAAGCCGTGCCGGCGGTGAGGCCGGCCCCGCCTGCGGCAGCACAGCCGCCGGTCGTCGCACCGCCGCCCGCGGCGGCGCCACCTCCGGTCGCTACGGAACCGCCCCCGCCCGCGCCGGCCGGCGACGACAGGCGCCGGCCGGCAACGACCCGGCGCCGCCTGCGCCCCCGCAGCCCGGCGGGGCGAACTGATGGCAACGCTCGCGCTGCCGCTCGCGCCGCGGCAAAGCCGCATCCTGGCCATTGCGCTGCTGGTCGCCGCCGTGGTGCTGGGAATCTGCCTGCTGCTCGCGCCCTTCCTGCTGTTGCATCGGCATTACGACCTCGCCATCGAAGCGACCCAGGACCATCTCGAACGCTTTCGTCGCGTCGCCGCGCAGATGCCGGAGCTCAAGCGCGCGCTCGACACCGTGCGCGCCAAGGACGGGCGGCGCTTCTTCCTGCACAACACCGCGCCGAATTTAGCCGCCGCCGAACTGCAGGATATCGTCCGCGCGGCAATCGAGAACAACGGCGGCCGCATCACGACCATCCAGGGTGCGCAGCCGCGCGACGACGGGCGATTCCGGCAGATCGGCATCAACGTGCAATTGTTTGCGACGACGCCGAATCTGCAGAAGATACTCTTTGGGCTGGAAACGCAGAGGCCCTACATCCTGATCGAGAGCCTCACCGTCCGCCCGCTTAACGCGTTCCGGGGATTCAAGCCGGCGCCGGGCAACGACCCGGAGCTTTCGGTGCTGCTCGAGGTCTCCGCCTTCACCTTCGCCGAGGGTGCGAAGAAATGAGCGCGCTGCCCTCGATGTTCGAGGCGAGTCGTGCCCGCAACTGGGCCTGGTGGCTGGTGCCGACGCTTCTTCTCGGGCTGCTCGTCGGCTGGGAGATCGACTGGGGGCGCCAGGTTGTCCCTGTCCCGTCCGCGCCGCCGCCGCTCGACCCCAAACCGGTCACGCCGCTGCTGCTGCCCGAATATGCGATCGAGGGCGGTCTGGTCGCCAACAGCGAGACGGTGAGCCGCACGCTGTTCAACGCGACGCGGCGCCCGGCGCCGGCGCTTGCCGGCGAGGGCGGACCACGGACCCTCAAGGCGGGGCAATTTCTGCTCTTGGGAACGGCGCTGGGCGGTGAGCACAACATTGCCTTCCTGAAGGAGGTCGCGGGAGGCAAGTCGCGCACCGTGCGCGAAGGAGACAAGATCAACGGTATGCTGGTCGCCGCGGTGACCGCCGAGCGGGTGAAGTTGACGCTGGGCGATGAATCCGAGGAGCTGGTCCTCAAGGTTGCCAGGGGACCGAAGACGACGCTGGCTGCCCCGCCGCCGCCGCCGGTCGCGGCGGTGACCGCCGCACCCGCGGCGGGAGCAGGCGCGGCGGCTGCCGGCGCGCCCTTCGGCCGCGCTGCGGGCGGCGCGCCAGTCCCGGGGCGAGCGCAGCAAGTGGAGGCTGCCCGGGCTGCGCGCCGCGCCGGGCGCGGTGCGGCGGCGTCGCAAGGGGCCAACCAGGGGTCCGGCGCTATGCAGCCAGGACAGGGCAAGTGAGCGCCAGCCGACCTCGGCAATGGCGGGCGCCAGGGTCGCCAACAACACGGAAAAATGATGACTGAACGCTATGCCAAGCTAACGCTCGCCCTGCCGCTCTCGCTCCTGCTGGCAGCCTGCGCCATCACCCATGGTGACCGGCAGGCGCCGCCGCAGCCGTCCGCGGCACCTGCCGCCGCGACGCGACAGCAGCACGGCCATCGTTGTGACCACGCCCGCGAAACCCCCGGAAGCGAAGGTGTACAAGGGGTCGGGCATTTTCGTCCAAGGGCAGGTCGAGGGCGGCGAGGTGCCGCCGACACCGCGGCCGCCACCGGCTACCGGACCGGCGGTGACGCTCAACTTCGAGGGCGCCGATATCCGCGACGTGGTGCGCAACATCATCGGCGACATCATGGGCGAGTCGTATACGATCGATGCCAACGTCGGCGGCACCGTCACCATTCGGACGACGTCGGGCATTCCGCGCCAGGCGCTGCCGGCGACGATGGAAATGCTGCTGCGCATGAACGGCGCGACGATGGTCAAAGAAGCCGGCGTGTGGAAGATACTGCCGGCCGCCGCCGCCGTGCGCGGCAACCTCACGCCGCAGCTCGGCGGGTCGACCCGCCCGCTGCCGGCTGGCTACTCAGTGCTCATTGTGCCGCTGCACTATGTCGGTGCGCACCAGATGGCGACGCTGCTCGAGCCCTTCGTCAAGGACCAGACGACCGTCCGCGTCGACGATATCCGCAACCTGCTGATCCTCTCCGGCACCGAACTGGAGCTCAAGCACCTCATCGACGCAGTGGACATGTTCGACATCAACTGGATGGCGGGCATGTCGGCGGGCGTGTTCACGCTCGAGAGCGCGGACGTCAAGTCGGTGATGACGGAGCTCGAGAAGGCGTTCGGCACGCCCGACAAGAGCCCGCTCGCCGGCATCCTGCGCATCGTTCCCATCGAGCGCATGAACGCCCTTCTGATCATCACACCGCAACCGGAATACTTGGACGAGGCGAAGAAGTGGATCGAGCGGCTGGACAAGGCCGGCAACGACACCACGGGCATTCGCTTCTACATCTACCGCGTCCAGAACGGCCGTGCCGAACGGATGGGGCCGCTCCTGCAGCAGGCGTTCACCGGGCGCGTGACACAGCCGGCGCCGGGCCCGGGAGCACCCCAACTCGCCCCCAGCACGCCGGCGGGAACGATCGTCTCGGCGCCCAGCTTCCAGCCTACTAACCCTTCCGGCGCGCCGTCGACCGCGTTCGCGCCGCCGACGCCGACCCCAACGCAGACGCTGCCGCAGACGCTCGCCGGGCAGGGCACGCTTCCGGGCCAGGGGACCGGCGTGATCCGCAACGTGCAGGTGGTCGCCGACAAGGACAACAACATGATCCTGATCGTCGCCACGCCAGCCGAGTATTCGGTGATCGAGGCGGCGCTCAAGAAGCTCGACGTGCCGCAGCGCCAGGTGTCCATCGAGGTGACCATTGCCGAGGTCACGCTAACCGACGAGCTGCAGACCGGGGTCGAATGGCTATTCAAGGGAGCCGCGCCCTCGGGCCGTGGCAGCGGCGGGCAGTTCAACACCTCGACGCCATTCAATCCGGCCGTGGCGGCCGCGGCGGGCGCGGCGGGTGGTCCGGTGGGTCTCGCGGTGGCGACGGGGTTCAATTACCTCATCAACAACGCCAACTTCCCCGGTGGCGTGCAGGCGGCGCTGCATTTGCTCGACACCTACGGCAGCACCAAGGTGATCTCCAATCCGTACTTGTCGGCGCTCGACAACCAGAAGGCGACCATCAAGGTTGGCGACAGCATTCCGATCGCTTCGAACAGCACGGTGGGGGGAACGACCAACGTGATCACGACCACCTCGCAGTACATCGATACCGGGGTGTTGCTGCAGGTGACGCCGCATATCAACGTCGGGGGGCTGGTGACGATGGAAGTCGACGCCGAGGTGAGCACGCCCGGAACGTCTTCGGACCCGACGTTGGCGCCGCCCATCAACACCCGCTCGGTGCAGACGCTGCTCGCCGTGCCTAGCGGCCAGACCATGGTGATGGGCGGTTTGATCATCGAGAGCAAACAGAACAACTCGGCCGGTTTGCCCCTCATTTCGCGGATCCCGGTGCTGGGGGGGCTGTTCGGCAATCAGCAGCTACAAAACGATCGTACCGAGCTGATTCTGTTTATTACGCCCCGTGTGGTCGAGAATGAGCAGGATGTCACGCGGATAATCGACGACCTGCGGCGCAAGATGGAACGGCTCGATGACGTGTTTCCAAAGCAGAAAACTGCACCGGAAGGCGGTGCAACGCCATAAACCGTCGCCAAATGGCGACGCCATCAATGTTGCGAGAATGCAACAAACGGGAGTGAGAGGGAAAATTGAGAATGAGGCGATTGACGATGGAAAAGCGCTTATATAGGCTTCAAAGCGAATGCACGAAGGCGGAGCAGGGGAAAACGGCGGCGCTACCCCCCTCTTGTGGCCGGGCTGAGACGTACGGCGTGGCTCGCGGCGGTTCTGGCGGGGCCTTGCGGGCTGCGCGTCGCTCAACGCGGACTCCGCCCCGGAGGCCAAACAGAAAGTCGTGGCCGAGCGGGCGGAAGCGCGGTGGCAGGCGCTCATGAAGGGCGATCTGGATGCGGCGTACGCATTCTTGAGCCCGGCGTCGAAAAAGGCGACGCCCTTGCTGGAGTACGCCAGAACGATCAAGCCCGGGATGTGGCGGCAGGTTAAGGTGGACAAAGTCGACTGCGAGGCGGAAATTTGCAAGGCGCAGCTTTCTGTCACCTATGACAACCGGATGATGAAGGGTATAACCACCCCGGTTTGGGAGACTTGGATCATCGAACAAGGTTCGGCCTGGTACGTTTATCGCTAGGAAAGAGGTGCGAGGCGTTGCAAATATCAGACAGATGGCCGGCACGCTGGGCCGAGTGGGTGTAGGATTTGTTTGTCAACCTGGGCAGGGTGTAATAAACTCGACGCGCTGTCGAATCTAAAGTGATCACTTTAAATCCGAAACAGAGGAGTCATCAAAAACCATGAACTCGTTCCAAAGAAAATCGCTGTACGCGGCTCTGGCCGGTGTAGGCGCGTTGGGCGTGACGGGTACCGCTGATGCGGTAAACGTCAATCCGAACAGCCTGGGCCAGGTCCTGATCTATCCCTACTACACCGTTAACACCGATGGCCGAGGCAACGCGTTCAACTCGCTGATCTCGGTGGTCAACTCGACCAATTCGGCGAAGGCGGTTAAGGTTCGCTTCCTCGAAGGCAAGGACAGCCGTGAAGTGCTCGACTTCAACCTGTTCCTGTCGAAGTACGACGTGTGGACCGCGGCGGTCATCCCAAGCCCGGTTACCGCCGGCGGGCGCGTGATTACGACCGACCAATCGTGCACGATCCCGTCCAACACGCTGCTGCAGGCGGGTGTCGACTTTGTCAATTTCGCGTACACCGGCAGTGCTTCGGACGGAGCCGATCAGGGACTGGACCGGACGAAGGAAGGCTACGTCGAGATGATCGAGATGTCGATCTTCTTTACCGATACCTGCACATACGCGGACATCACGCACATCGCCGGCGTTCCGAAAGACTGTGCGGGTATTAGCGACGCGCAGGCGCAATCCGATTCGGGCAGCGCGACGGGCGGGCTTTTTGGAGCCGTGCAGATCATCAACGTCGACAGCGGTGGGGACTACGACGCGGACGCGGTGGCGCTGGAGCGGTTCAGTAACGTCGACGGAAATTACCAGTTCTCCAACAGCGTTTCGCCCCAGTTGACGGATGCCCAACCGAAAGTAAGCGTCGTTTTCGACGCGCAGACACAAAGGCATTTCCAAAAGGGTCGGACCTCAACATCTACATCTCGAATTGGCCGACGCCGACGTATTTCTCGGCCGACACGGTCAGCGCGGTGCTGATGCATGACTCGGTCATGAATGAGTTCATTCTCGATGCCGTCACCCATTCGGGGACGGATTGGGTGGTGACCTTCCCGACCAAGCGGTTCTATGTGGAAACCGGCACGGGCCCGGCGGAAAAGCTGTTCCAGCGCAACTTCAACAACGCGGCTGGATCCTGTGACGACGTCACGCTGAACATCTACGATCGCGAAGAACAGACGACATCGTCGCCGACGACCTTCTCGCCGCCGCCGCCGACGCTGACCAACTCGATCTGCTGGGAAGCGAATGTCATCACGTTCAACAACAGCAACGTCCTCGGATCGCAGAACTCGGCCAACATCAACACCGGCTTCCAGCACGGGTGGCTGAACCTGGGGTTCGCGCCGCCGAGCTCTCCGGCGACCTATCACACGCTGGCTAATACGACCAACACGACGCACATTTACGGTGCCACCGGCGGCTCTACCATTAGCGAGACCAAGACGTACTTGGGTCTGCCGGTCGTCGGCTTTGCCGTGGCCTCGTATACCAACGGCGTGCTGACGGTCAGTGGTACGGCGGTGCTGGCGAACTACGGCAGCAAGTTCGGGCAGAAGGCGACGACGACCATCGTCAACTGATCGAATGTGGACTTGAAGCAAGGGCGGAACTTCGGTTCCGCCCTTTTTTTCTCGTGCAGGGATACGCTTCACGCCGCTTGGCGATGCTCTCGCGGCTAACTTCGGCAAGGTCGGGAAATGATCGCTCGCGCCACGCCGGCGCCGCCTGCGATGCGCAACATTTCGAGTTATCGAGTTAATGTGCCGAGCGGCGGCGTTTTACTGACGGACGGATTCCTGATTGGCTTGTGATCTAGGAGAGAAATGGAGTATAATTAATTGTTTTTGTTTGAAAAGCTGGCGCGGAAATTGCAGGCGTCATTGAATCACCGCATGACAGGCGTTTGGCCAGGGAGTTACTGATGAATCGATCGTTTATCCGCTGGGCCGCGCTTGCGTGTTCCGCCGCGACCCTTGGCTTACCTCCGCCAGCGCGCTGGCACAGAGCTGTCCAGCAGGCATGGCGCCTTTCAGCGTCGTTGCAACAGTACCTCCAACGCTTGTTCAGGTAGCGGCGGGCACCGCAGGCAGCATTTGCGCCGCCACCGGGGTGCCGGTTTGCACGATCGTTGGCCCTAGCGCGGCGCTGATCGGCACGCCCATCACGCTCGTCGCCAATTGCTCGGGCGCGACAAGCTGGGCGTGGACGGTCAGTCAAGGGGCGGCGGCGCTTGCGCCAGTTCAACGCTGCAATCGTGCACCGATCTTGGCGGCGCTGGAGAATATCCGACGAGTCCGACCGCCGTCTCGTACACCGTGACCGCCGTGGGCACTCTGGGCACGTCAACGCCGGTGAAACAGACGGTCACGTGGAGCAACACGCCGCCGGCAGCACCGTCGGGTTGCAGCATCTCCGGCGCACCCGCGGGCGCGCAAGCCGCCGGCTACCAAGCGACGCTTACCATGAATTGCACGGCAGGCGGAGCCGCGACCTCGTACATGTGGACCGGCACGGGCGCGGCGGGCCAGACGACGCAAGCAGTCGGGCCTATTACGGTCAACGCGACCACGACTTTCACGGCGACAGCGAGCAACGCAACCGGCACCTCGGCGGCTGCTGCAGCGACGGTCACGATCAGCGGCGGCGGCGGCGGCGGGTCTGTCGTGTGCCCTGGCTTCCCCGAGACATTGTCGGAGAGCCTGCCGTGGGACGGCGCCAATGGCATAGGCAATACGTCGCTCACGACCTACAACACCGGTGGCTTCGCTGCAACTGGCGCGTTGGTCGTGCAGTTCACGACGCCCGCAGTCACCGGTCCTCCCAGCAGAGGCATGGGCAGCATGCAATTGGTCGAATTCTCGGGGCCGCCAACTACGCGCACCGGTTCGATCTCGACGACGCCCTGCGACTTCACCACCGGTATCACGGGTCAGCCGGGCGTGTCGTCCGCGTTTGTCGACTCCGAGCCGAAAGTCTACTTCACGCTTGGCGTTAAGGTCGGCGGGTATCATCCAGCTGCAGCCGAGTACCACGTATTACATGAACGTCGAAAATATCTATAACGGCACACTCACGTGCGCCGCTACCTCGACCTGCGACGCGAAGGTAACGCTGACCAAACAGCCCGGGACTTAAGAGCAGGGAACGCGCCCGGCGCACGACGCACGACGCAGGAAGCCCCGCTCCGGCGGGGCTTTTTGCTAGGTGTGCGCGACGCAGTCGCTGTCGGCCCGCCGCAATAGACGCGCACAGCCGCACCGCACCATAATTCACTTTCCGCAACAAAGGCCAATAAGAGGTTCCATGCAGCGCATCGCTCCAGCCATTCTCCTCGCCGTTCTGCTCGTCGCCGCCGATTGCATTGCGCAGACGAAGGGCGCCCCCGACGAGGTGCTCGTCGAGAACGACTCAATCAAAATCACCCGTGCCGACTACGAACTGGAACTCATGCGCGTGCCGGAGGAAATGCGCTTCGAGTTCGCCGCGAGCCCGAAACGCCTCACGACGCTGCTCAACCAGCTTCTTGTCGACAAGACTCTGGCACAGCAGGCGCGCGACACTGGCCTCGATCGCGACCCCGAGCTGGTAGCGCGCCTCGCGCACGAAATCAACCGCTTTTATGCGCAAGCGGAGGTACTCAAGATCGAACAGGACGCGGGCGCGTATTTCGACGCCCACGCAAGCGACTATCTGCCCAAGGCGCGCGAGAACTATTTGCTCGACAAGGACAAGTATCGCGTGCCCGACCAAGTCAGCGCGTCGCATATTCTATTCGAGACCTCCAAACGCGGTGACGCCGCGGCACTCACGCTGGCGAAGGCAACGCGTGCGAAGCTCGAGGCGGGAGCGGATTTCAGCACCCTGGCACGCGAGGTCTCGGATGATCAGAGCGCCGAAGCCAACGGAGGAGCGCTCGGTTGGTTCCCCGCGGCCAAGATGGATCCCGCCTTCAGCAAGGCTGCATTCGAGCTGAAAAATGTGGGCGACCTCTCCCAGCCGGTCCTGACCAAATTCGGCTACCACATCATCCGGCTCGACGGCCGGCGCCCCGGGGAGAAACGGTCGTTCGAGCAAGCCAGCAAACAAATCATGGCGGAGTTGCGGGAGCGTTACGTCAGGGAAACGCGCCAAGCACGCGTCCAAGCAATCCTCACCGACTCGCACACCAAGGTGAACCAGGCCGCAATCGACGCCCTCGTTGTGAAGCTGCCCGAGGTGCCCAGACCCACGCTTCCGGCGGTTGATTAACGCGCCATCGATGCGCTTGTTCGGCGTGTCGATGGTGCGCAACGAGGCCGACGTCGTCGAAGCCTTCGTGCGCCACAACCTTGCCGTGCTGGACGGGCTCATTGTCGTCGATCACGGCTCGATCGACGGCACGTCCGAGATCCTCGCCAAGCTGCAAGCCGAAGGGTTGCCACTGCGGGTCATGTCGGAGCGGGATCCCGCATACCGGCAATCGGCGACCATGACCCGGCTCGCGCGCGAAGCGCTGGCGCACGACGCAGCGGACTTCGTGTTCGCACTCGACGCGGACGAATTTCTGAAGCTCGATGCGCGCGCAACACTCGATCGCGCGCTCTCCGAGGTGCCTGCCGGGACGCACGCTGTGATGCGCTGGCTCACCTATGTGCCCGACACATTCGAAGGCTTCCCGGGCGCATTCGGCCCTGGGCACCTGTGGTGGCGCCTCAAGACCGAGCGGCGCAGCCTGTTCAAAGTCATCGTCGGACGCGGCCTGCTCGAGCGGCCGGAAGACATGGTGGTGATGGGAAACCACGGTGTCCGGGGCCCAGGCGAAGTGGCGGTGCACCCGCACGCGCGCCTGCGCCAGGACGTCGTCGCGCTGGCGCATTGCCCGGTGCGCAGCCGGTCCCAGCTCCAAGGCAAGATCATAGTCGGGTATCTCGCCCACCTCGCGACGCAACCCCGGGATCGCCAACTGGTCCATCACTGGCGCGAGTTGTATGCGGAGCTGCGCGCCGGTGCGGCGCTGCCCGAGGAGCGCCTGCGCGAGATCGCGTGCAATTACGGATTGCCTGCAAAGATGGTGCAATCGCCATCAGCGATCGAACTGGTCGAGGACCCGGTTGCGCTTGTCGTCGAGCAGCGCTATGGCGTTGATGTCGTGCCCGGTCCACTGCCGCTGCTGATGCAGCTTCACCGAAGCCTTGATTGCTGCGGAGCAGCAGCGTCCGGCAGCGTCCGCCGCGCCGAGGTATTACACGCTTTGAACGCAAGGCGACACCCGTCCCGATAACGGCACCAAGCTATTGCCGCAGCGGGCTTGAGTGTGACCTCATGAATTTGCCAGAGCGGGACAGGAATCGACACAAGGTGTTCGGCTCGGCCGGATTTCCGCTTCATCACGCCGAACCACCGCGACGCGACATCCGAGCGCCGCGCCGGACGGACCAAGCCGAACCCTCTGCCGCGCAGCCTGCGATTTAGCGTCTGCAGGATATCAAAATCCGCTCGGTGTACCGGTCGCAACGCTGCTATCCTCCAACCATGTCTTCCACGCCTCATCCAAGCGCGCCAGCACGCGTTGCAAGGGGCATGACATCGCGCCTTGGGCGCGACCGCGTGCTGTTCGCGCAATTCTTCCGCCGCGAACTGTTCTCGCGCTACCTCGGGAGCATCACCGGATTGGCGTGGGCGTTTGTGCATCCGCTTGCGTTGCTCGCCGTGTATCACTTTGTGTTCACGACGGTGTTTCGCGCGGGTGCGATGGACGGCAAGAGCTTCCTGCTGTTCGTCGCCGTCGCGCTCTGGCCCTGGCTCGCTGCGCAGGAGGCGCTGCAGCGCGGCACGGTCTCTATTGGCGGTTATTCGGGTCTGATCCGCAAGGTCGCTTTTCCGCACGAGCTGATCGTCTACGCCTCCGTAGCCGCAACGCTCCTGCTGCAATTTGCAGGCTACCTCGTCGTCCTGGTCGTGCTCGCGCTATTCGGCGAGCCGGTCCATTTCGAAGGGCTGCTGCTCGCCGTGCCACTATGGCTCATTCTCGCTGTGGCCATCATGGGTCTTGCCCTCGGGCTGGCGGCGCTGCAGGTGTTCATCAAGGACATCGAACACATCCTGCTGCCGGTGCTCATGATCCTGATGTACTTGACCCCGATCCTGTATCCCCTGTCGCTCGTGCCGGAAGGCATGCGGCCGTGGGTCGCGGCAAACCCTTTTGGTTACCTCGTCGACCGGCTGCGCGACGCGCTGCTCGACGGGCGCCTTGCCGTCCATTGGGGTGATGCGGTCGCGGTCGTCGTCGCGCTGGCGCTGTTTGCCGGCGGGCGCTGGATCTTTCTCCGCTTGTCGCCGCACTTCGAGGACTTCGTGTGACGCCTGCGCCGCTGCTTCATCTCTCCGGCGTCGGCAAGGACTACGCCAAGCTCGACACCGATGCGGCGCGAATCAAGCTCGTGTTCGATCTGCTGCGCGGCCGCGGCGTCGGTCGCGCCTTTCGCGCCCTCGACGCCGTGTCCTTCGATCTCGCAGCGGGTGAATCGCTCGGCATCATCGGCGAGAACGGTGCCGGCAAGTCGACGCTACTCAAGATCGTCGCCGGCGTGATCACGCCGACGCGTGGCCGCGTCGACGTGCGCGGACGCATCAGCGCGCTGCTGGAGCTGGGCTCCGGCTTCCACCCGGAGTATTCCGGGCTCGCCAATATCGACCTTGCCGCGGCACTGCTCGGCCTGATGCCCAACGAGATCGCCGCAAAACGCGAGGCAATTGTCGCCTTCGCCGACATCGGCGAGCACATCCACGACCCGATCAAGCATTACTCGTCGGGCATGGTGGTCCGACTCGGCTTTGCCGTCGCCACCGCGCTGCGGCCGGATATCTTGATCACCGACGAGGTGCTCGCGGTCGGTGACGAATCGTTCCAGAAGAAATGCATTGCCTGGATGGAAAACTATCTCGCCGACGGCGGTACGCTGCTGCTGTGCTCGCACAGCATGTATCACGTGCAGAAGCTCTGCCGCGCCGCGCTCTGGCTCAAGGACGGGCGCATGGTTCGCTACGGCCCGGTGGGCGAGGTCGCCCAAGCCTATCTCGCCTACCATGAGGAGAAAAGCGCCCGCACGGGGCAGCCGATCGCCCCGCCACTGGCGCGCGCGGCGGGCTACTACGCCATCCAGTCGCTTCGCCTCGACCCGCCGGAGCGCCTCGCTGCGGGCGCGTACCTTGGTCGTGGCGGGCGAGGTGTATTCGCCCGACGACCGCCCGCCCGTGGTCCTGGTCGGGCTCGTCCGCGCCGACGGAACGCCCATCTATGGCATCGCCACCGAGATGGACGGCGTCGCGCCGGAGCGGATCGGCGCCCACCGCTTCGCGTTCTTACTCACCTTTCCACAGCTTCCCCTCCTGCCCGGCAAGTACCTCGTCCGCGCCCATGCGCTCGATCCCGAGGGCGTG
The DNA here is from genome assembly GCA_963711235.1 of uncultured beta proteobacterium. Taxonomy (GTDB): domain Bacteria; phylum Pseudomonadota; class Gammaproteobacteria; order Burkholderiales; family Casimicrobiaceae; genus PALSA-1003. Next base: position 951,143 of record CAVQDI010000006.1, read on the forward strand.
CGCCTGTTCGACAACGTCGAGCAGGCGTTCGTCGTCGAGGGCGCCTCGCGCGAACTGGGTTTCGTGCGCATCGCTCACGGCTGGAACGGGGGCGATCCAAGCTGATGCCGGGCACGTCGGACAAGGAGTTGGCGCGCTCCCAACTCGTGGGCGGCCAACGCAAGGCAGCCGTCGTGAGCGCCCAGCGCGCCGTCGAGGCCGCGCCCGGCGACGCACAGGCGTGGACGCTGCTCGGCCTCTGCCTGGAGGCTTTCGAGCCCGAACGGGCGCTCGCCGCGTGGCAGAAGGCCATTGCGCTCGCCCCGCACGATGCGGAACCGCACTTCAGAATCGGCGACTTCGAACGCCGGCGGGGCCATTATGCCGCCGCGATCGGTGCTTATCGCGTCGCGCTCGCCGCCGGCGTGCAGCATCCGGTGCTGTTGAACAACCTCGGCTTGGCCTTGCAGGAGCAAGGACAGCTCGACGAAGCGACCCGTTGTTTTAGGGCGGCAGCGCGGTTGCAGCCTGACATGGCACCCGCGCACGCCAACCTCGGCGATGCGTTGCGCGCGCAGCATCGGATAACGGAGGCTATCGCAGCGTATACCCGGGCGAGCGCGCTCGCGCCCAATGTTGCGCGCCTATGGCTCAACCTCGGCGTTTGCCAGCATCGCGTGGGCGCGCTCGCCGACGCGCGCGCAAGCTTCGAGCGTGCTCTTGCGCTCGACCCGGATGCGCCGGACGCGCTCGTCAACCTTGCGGCAAGCCTCAATGCGGAGAGCCGCTACGCCGAATCGCTGCCGTTGCTGCGCAAGGCCCTGGCCCTGTCCCCGGATCATGCCCAGGCGCAGAGCGCCTTGCTCTACGTGCAACAGCAGACCTGCGCCTGGGACGATATCGATGCGAGCATCGCCAGGCAGCGCGCCCTCCTCAACCGGCCCGGCGCGCCGCCCGTCAATCCGCACAATCTGCTCGCGCTGCCTTTCACTGCGGCCGAGCAGTTTGCCGCGGCGCGGCATTGGGCGCGGCAGCAGCTGCGCGCACCCGCTGGCGCTCCGCCGCCGCGAACACGCCGCGGCGAGGACAGGTTGCGCATTGGCTACGCCAGTACCGATTTTCGGGCGCACCCGCTGGCAAACCTGCTGACCGAGGTAATCGAAAGACACGATCGCACGCGCGTCGAGGTGTTCGCCTACTCCCTCGGTCCCGACGACGGCAGCGCGGCACGGGCGCGCTTCGAGCGCGCATTCGATCACTTCGCCGACGTCCGCCGCGAGAGCCGACGAAGCGATCGTGCAGCGCGTCCGCGACGATCGCATCGCCGTGCTCATCGATACCAACGGTTACGTACTGCACGCGCGCAACGACGTTTTCGCGCTCCGGGCAGCGCCGGTTCAGATCAACGGCATCGGTTTCGCCGCAACGTTGGGTGCCGATTGCTACGACTTTATTCTCACCGACTCGTTCGTGACGCCGCCCGACCAGCAACCATTCTTCAGCGAGCGCTTCTTGCTCCTTCCGCATTGCTACCTACCCGCTGACACGCGCCGTGTCATCGATGCCACGCCGACGCGCGCGCAATGCGGCCTGCCCGAGACGGGCTTTGTTTTCTGCTGCTTCAATGCCAGCTACAAAATCCTGCCCGACGTTTTTGCAATCTGGGTGCGCTTGCTCCAACGCGTAGCCGGAAGCGTGCTGTGGCTGCTGGAAACGAACCGGGAGGCGAGTGCGAACCTGCGCGAGCAGGCGCGCCGGCAGGGCCTGGCACCGGAGCGGCTGGTCTTTGCCGCCCGCGTGCCGTTACCCGCGCACCTCGCGCGGCACGCGCTGGCCGACCTGTTCCTCGACACCTTTCCCTACAACGCGCATACCACCGCCAACGACGCCCTGTTCGCGGGGCTGCCGCTGGTTACCTGCGCCGGTGAAACCTTTGCCAGTCGCGTGGCCGGAAGCCAGCTGCGTGCGATTGGCTTGCCGGAGCTCGTCACCGATTCGCTCCAGGCGTACGAAGCGCTCGCGCTCGAGCTCGCGCTACGGCCCGCCCTGCTGGCGCAGTTTGGGGCAAGACTGGCCGTCAACCGCGGCACGCAGCCGCTGTTCGATGTCGCGGGTTACACGCGAGCCCTCGAAGCATTGTTCTTCAGGGCCTGGGAGGATCACCAGCGAGGGCAGGATTCGGATGCGGTAAAATGATCTGTTTCGCTGTCAAACGCCAAGCGATAACCGCAAGCAGCGCTTGCTAGCCGCATGTCCACTACAGTTCCCGTCCCATCACCCGCCGCCAGCAGCGTTCACCGGCGAGCGTTTCCTGCCGAGCTGCAGCGGCGAAATTGCCTACGAGCACTGGCACCGCTACGCTTTCGCGCGCCGCTTCGCGACCGGCAAGCGCGTGCTCGACGCCGCTTGCGGCGAAGGCTACGGCACCGCGCTGCTGGGGTCCGTCGCGCAGAGCGCCGTGGGCATCGACTTCGACATGGCGACGATCTCGCACGCCCGCGCGACCTATGGCGAGGGAAACCGCGTGCGCTTCGTCGCCACCGCGTGTACCGGCCTGCCGCTGCCCAGCGCGTCGTTCGACTTGGTCGTGTCGTTCGAAACCATCGAGCACCTGTCCGCCGAAGAACAACCTGACATGCTGTCCGAATTTGCGCGCGTGCTGGCACCGGACGGTCTGCTGATCATCTCCTCGCCCAACAAGCATCTCTACAGCGATGCGCGCGACTATGTCAATCCATTCCACCTGCAGGAGTTGTATCGCGACGATCTCGCCCGCCTGCTCGGGCGGCGCTTTCCGGCGCAGCGCTGGTACCACCAGCGGCTGGCGTGTTGGTCGGGCATCTGGCCGGAGCCCGTACCGGCGGAGGGCGACGAACCGTCGCCGGTCGTGCCAGGCCTCGAGGCCTGGGTCGGCGACGCGGCGAATATCTTGCCCTACCCGGGACCGGAGGCGATGTACTTCGTGGTCATCGCCGCGCGCGACGCGGGGGCGCTACCGTTCGAGTCGACGAACGTATCGCTGTTCACCGACGTCGACGACAGCGAACTCAAGCGCGCCCACGCCAACGCTCGCGAAGTGTTGCGCCTCGACGCCTTGCTGCGCGAATCCGACGCAGCAGTCGCGCGCCACACGCACCACATCCATCACCTCGAACAAATCGTCGCCGAGCGCGAACGGCTCATCGTCGAGCGCGATGCGGCGCTCGCCCGCGATGCCGCGCAGCTGCGAGCGCTCGAGGCGCAGGTCGGGGAACGCGATGCAACCCTCGGCGAGCGCGACCGGCAGCTTGCCGCCGCGAACGCGGCGCAGGAGGAACGCGACGCCGAACTGGCGCACCGCGCCGAGACCATCGCCGGCTTAGGAAAACGTTCAGCCGCCCTCGAAGCCGAGAAAGAGCGGCTCCAGATCGAACTGGCCGCGGAACAGCCCCGGATCGCCTACCTGGACAGCTTTCGCGGCTGGATTGCCTGGCCGTGGCGGCATCTGCGGCAGTGGCTCGGCGGCTAGCTCCGGCGGTGCGGCGCATGCCGATCGATATCGTCGTTCCGGTCTACAATGCGGCCGGCCACCTCGCACGCTGCGTGGATAGCGTGCTCGCGCATTCGAGCGGCGACTGGCGGCTGCTGCTGATCGACGATGCCTCGCCCGAGATCGCCATCCGCGCCTACTTCTCCGGGTTGCAGGCACGCCGCCTGCCGCAGGTCAGCCTGCACCGGAATGAACAGAACCTCGGCTTTACGCTGACCGCGAATCGCGGCCTGCGCGAAGCGCGAGCCGATGCCGATGTGGTGCTGCTCAATTCGGACACGGTGGTGACGCGAGACTGGCTCGGCAAGCTCGCGCGCTGTGCCGCGTCCGACCCGCGCATCGGCACCATCACGCCGTTTTCGAACAATGCGGAAATCTGCTCGTGGCCGAAGTTCTGCCACAACAATCCATGGCCGTCGGCGCAGGACCCCGAGCCGCTGCTGGCGGCCCTGGAGCGCGCCTGCGTGCCGACGTATCCGGACCTGCCGACCGGTGTGGGCTTCTGCTTTTACATCCGCCGCGCACTGATCGCGGCGATCGGCGGCTTCGATCCGGCATTTGGCTTGGGCTACGGCGAGGAGAACGATTTCTGCCTGCGCGCCGCGGCGGCGGGCTACCGCAACGTGCTGTGCGAGGACGCCTTCGTGCTGCATCTCGGCGGCAGCTCGTTCGGCGACAAGCGAGCAGAGCTGTCGCGGCGCAACACGGCGCTGCTGCTCGAGCGCCATCCCGGATATCTCGATCTCGTCCACGGCTATATCGCCGCCGATCCGCTGCGCCCGCTGCGCGAGCTCGCGCGCAGCGAGCACCGCATCCTCACCGGGGCCAAACACGGCATCCTGCACGTGTTGCATGGCCACGGCGGCGGCACCGAATACCACGTGCACGCGTTGATCGCGGCAACGTCCCCGGCGTTCCGCCACTATCTGCTGATTGCGGTCGGCGATGACTGGCGGCTCGAGGAACACGGCGACGGCGAAATCACCGCCTACGACTTTCGCCGCGAGGTGGATGAAGGCTGGAGCGATTTCCTGGGCGGTCTCGTCGCGCGCTTCGGCGTCGACCTCATCCACCTGCACAACATCTCCGGCTCGCGGGCGGCGATGCTGGCGGCACTCGCGGCGTTGCCGATTCCCTATGGCTACACGGTTCACGACCTCAACTTCGCCTGCCCGACGATCACCTTCCTCGCAAGCGACGGGCGCTATTGCGGCGCGGTGACCGACGGCGCAACCTGCGCCACATGCCTGGCCGCGCAAAGCGACTTCGCCGGCGTCGACATCGACGCCTGGCGTGCCGGGCATCCGCGCTGCTGGGACGCGCGGCGTTCGTGATCGCACCGTCGCAATGGGCCGCGGCTATGATCCGGCGCTATTTCCCCGTGCCCGCGGTCACCGTCATCGCCCACGGCAGCGGCACCGGCATGGCGCGCGAGGACGCCGTATACACGCGGCTCGACCTGCCCGCTGACGGCATTCCGACGGTGGCGGTCATCGGCGCGATCGGCAGCGACAAGGGCTCGCGCCGACTGGAACGTCTGGTCGAGCTCACGCGGCAACGCGGCGCTGCGCTGCGCTGGGTGTTGATCGGCTATCTGGATAGCTGCCGGGAGCAGATGCAGAGCGAGGACGCGGTGTTCACGCTGCACGGCCCGTACGATTCGCGCGAGATCGGCGCGCTGCTCGAGCATTATCGCGTGCGGCTGGTGGCCTATCCGTCGGCGGGCCCGGAAACGTTCAGCTTCACGCTCTCCGAGGCCTGGGCCGCGGGGAGACCGGCACTCGTGCCACCGATTGGCGCGCTCGCCGAGCGGGTTGCGGCGAGCGGCGGCGGCTGGGTGCTGGACGAGGACGAGTGGCAGGATGAAGCGCGCCTGCTAGACCGCATCGTGACCCTGCTCGCTGCGGAAAACGCCGCCGCGTGGAGCGCGGCGGCGGCGCGTGCCACGGGCGGCGCCGCAGCCAGCGCCCTCGGCGATGGCGCGGGCGTCGATGGACGTCTGGCACGAGGCATTGGCGTGCGCGCCGGAGCGCGCGCCCGGCCAACCCATGGCGGCCGGGCGCTGTCTTCGCGCGCTGCACTACGCACCATGGAGCCCCCCCGCGCAATCGAGCGCATCGGCCCCCGCACCCGCCAAGCCGAACGGCGCACTGCTGGTCGTGGCGCGCGCTGCGCTTGCGCTGCGCCACACGCCTCCCGGGAGGCTGCTCCATCGCCTTGCACCGCGGGTCGCTGGTCGATGCGCTGAAACAGCGGCTGTGAACGCGGGCTTGGGCAGCATGCAGGAGGACTACGGGCAATGGTTCGCGCGCGGCCGGGCGCATCAAAAGGCCGGCCGACCGATCGATGCGATCGTCTGTTATCGGCGGGCGTTGAAATCGAACCGGCATGCGGTCCAGGCGCAATATCGCTTGGGCGAAGCGTTACGCGACATCGGCCACGAGGACGAGGCCCGGCGCGCGTGGCGCGCCGGGCTCGCCCTCTCGCCCGAACATGGCGGCATGCTCATTTGTGCCGCCGAAATTGCGCGCCGCAGCGGCGCGTACGCCGAAGCGCGCGAGGCGTACGGCCGGGTACTGGCGGCGAGCCCCGGCAATCCGGAAGCGCTCCTCGGCCATGCACTGTCGCGCATCGGCCTCGGCGAAGAGCGGGATACGCAGAACTCGAGTCCGTGCTTGCCGCCGGGACTCCCCGGCCGCGTTGGGACGAACTGGCACAGGTGCTCGCGGCGGCGCCGCCGTCGGCGGCCCGCAGCGCGCTGCTGCTGCAGCTTGCAGCGACGCGCGCCGGCGAGCTGCCGCCGCGCCTTCTCGCCACGGCCGCGGAGGCGCAGATCGAGGCCGGCGCACGCGACCGGGCACGGGACACGCTGGCACAGGCCGAGCGCCTGCTGCCGACGGTCGACGATCCGGAGGTCGTGCGCCGCCTGGCGCTCGCGGCGGCGAACGCCGGAGCGCCGGGCCGGTGGGCCGAATGCTACGCGCGTGTATTGCACCGCGCTCTTTGCCTCCGCTGCGCCGGTGCGCTGGCCGCGCCGGACCGCGGGCAGGGCGCTGCGCGTCGTCTACCTGATCGCTCCGGAAAGAGGCATCGACGCGGGCGGCGCCGCGATCGCGACGGAGTCCTACCTGCGCGCGGTGATTGCGCAGCACCCGCGCGAGCGCCTGGCCGCCGCGGTGTATGTCGTCGGCAACGCGTCTCTGCGCGAGTTGGGCCTGCTGTTGCCCGCGGACCTGCCGCTGGTGGCGCTCGGGACGACGCCCGCGCCGGAGATGGCGCGCATGCTGGGTGCGACCGACCCCGACGCGGTGATCGACCTGGTGGGTATGAACGCCGCGCTCGGACCGCTGCTCGCGCAACGACCGGCGCGTACCGCGTGGACGTATCCGGCCCTTGCCGCCGGCAACGTCGCGCCGCTGATCACGCATGCCTTGCCCACCCCCGGGGGTGGCAGCGAGGAGGCGCTCGCGCAGCACCGGCTTGCGCTCGAGGCGACATTGCTCGATACCTGCGCTGCCGAGCCTTGGTTTGCCGACGTCGCCGCGCATTCGGCGGCTGAACTCGCCGCGCTCTGGCGCCGGGTTGTGGCCGCGCATCAGGCCGGCGATATCGAGGCGGCTATCGCCGGGTATCGGGAACTGCTCGCCGAGCAGCCGGGTTATGCACCGGCGCAGCATCTGCTCGGCGTGCTGCTGCGCGACCGCGGCCAGCGGCGCGACGCCGCGATCGCCTTCCGCGCCGCGCTTGCCGCTGCGCCCGCGTACATCGAGCCGCGCGCCGCGCTCGCCAATCTCCAGCGCGAGGACGGTTTTCCGGGCCAAGCCGCCGAGCTTTGCCAGCAAGGCATTGCGCTTGCGCCTAACGACGTCTCGTTGTGGCGCGCGCTCGGGATGGCGCGGCTCGCGCAGCACGATGGCGCTGCTGCGCGCGAGGCCTTCAGCCACGCGCTCCAGATCGACCCCGGCGATGCCACGACGCATTACAACAGCGGCGTGGCCCTGCAAATGCTGCATCAGCGCGGCGTGGCGTTGCGCGCGTACCAGCGCGCGCTGGCGTTGAATCCGGAGCTGTTCGCCGCCGACTTCAACATCGGCGTGATCTTCCGCGAGCAAGGCTCGATCGACGCAGCGATCAAGGCGTTCGAAGCCGTGCTCGCGCGCAATCCGCGCCACGTGCCTGCCCACAAGGCGCTGGCCGAAACGCTGCTCGGCGCGCGCCGTCTCGGGGCCTGGTTCAAGGCCTTCGATCGCTTCGAAGCGATGTGCCCGGACGCGCTGCCGCTGGCTGTCCAGGCGCTCGAAGCCTGCCAGTACCGCGCCGACTACGCCACGCTGGATCGCTATCTCGAGCGGCTGCAGCAGAATCGATTCAAAGCCGGAAGCGAAACCGAGCTGGCCGATTGCCTGGAGGAACTGCTGTACCTGCTGCTCTTCTTCGACGTCGAGCAGGAGGCGCAATTCAGTCTCTATCAGGTCTACAACACCGTCGCGCCCCGCGTCTACGGCACGCCGCTGCCCTTGCCGCAAGCGCGCCGCCCCGGCCGCATTCGCATCGGCTATCTTTCCGGCGACCTGCGCAACCACGTGATGGGCAAAATGATGTGGGAGGCGATGCAGGGTCACGACCGCGATCGCTTCGAGATTTTCCTTTATTCGCTGTCGACGATAAGCGACGCATGGACTGAGCGTTTCCGCGGGCTCGGCGATCATTTCGAGGTGGTCGCGGAGAACTCGGCACGCGAAGCGGCAGAGCGCATCGCCGCCGATGATCTCGATATTCTCGTCGACCTGGCGACCAACACCCTCGACGCGAAACCCGGCATCCTTGCACTCAAGCCTGCACGCGTGCAGATCACGCACGTCGCGAGCGCCGGTGTGGTCGGCTTATCGACGATCGACTTCAAACTCACCGACGCGTTTGCCGATCTTCCGGAAAACCAGGCGTTCCAGCTCGAAACGTTGTTGCCGATGGCGGGTTGTGTCTATCCCTATCGCCATTTGCCCCCCGCCGCCGAGCACCCGTTCCAGCGCGAGGCATTGGGGATCGCGCCCGACCAAGTCGTCATCGGCGCGTTCGTCAATCCGCTGAAGCTGTCCCGCCGCTGCCTCGCCCTGTGGCGCGAGGTGCTGGAGCGCATTCCCAACGCCGTGCTTGCCCTGTCGCCGTCGTCAGCCGAGCTGCGCGAGGTCTACGGCCGGCTGCTGACTGCAGCAGGCATTTCCCTGGGGCGCGTGCGCGCGCTGCCGCAAGGACGCGACGACGCAGAGAATCAAGCGCGTTTCGGCCTGGTCGATTTCACGCTCGACCCGATGCCGTATGGCGGGGTGAACGGCACCCTGGAGTCGCTCGACATGAACGTCCCGGTGGTGACACTGGTCGGGCGCAAGCACAGCGAGCGCTGCGGCTACAGCATTCTCACCAACCTCGGCGTGCCGCAAACCGTCGCCGCAAGCGGCAGCGAATACGTCGCCATCGCGGTGCGGCTGGCAACCGACCCGGCATTCAAGGCCGAGGTCAAAGCAGCGATCCGCGCCGGGATCGAGCGCTCGCCACTGACCGACATGGCGGCGCACACCCGGCACCTCGAACAGGCCTACCTGCAGGCCCTGGCGCAGCGCTATCCGGCGGCGCTCGGCACACGCCATGGCTGAAACGGCGCCATGGCCCGAGCGCGCCGCCCAGGCGCAACGGCGCCTTGCTGCCGGTGACCTCGCCGGCGCGCGCGGCGAGGCCGACGCGATCATCGCCGGTGCCCCCGGTGCGGGCGAGCGCGGCATTGCCTACCTGGTGCTGGCGGCGTGTTGCGAGAAGAGTGGCGAGGGCGCCGCCGCGCTCACCCACGCACAAAGCGCCGTCGGCTGCGCACCGCGCGATCCGTTCGCCCATTACGCGCTCGCCGAGCTGCAGGAGGCCGCCGACGATGCCCAGGGTGCGATCGCGAGCCTGCGCCGTGCGACCGAGCTCGAACCCCGTTTCGCCCATGCGCAGCGCCGCCTGGGCATCCTGCTTGGCGAGCGCGGCGAGGGCGAGGGCGCCATTGCCGCATTCGAAGCCGCCGTGCGCACCGATGCGAATGATGCGCGCACCTGGAACAACCTCGGCACCGCCCAGCGCGCGCTCGGGCGCCTCGCCGATGCCGAGCAGTCTTTCTCCCGTGCGCTCGCATTGCGCCCGGACTATCCTCTGGCTGCGACCAATCTCGGCGAAGTACAACGCGATCAGGGCCAAGTCGAGCGCGCCGAAGCCACGCTGCGCGCGGCTCTGGCGCGCAAGGGCGGAGGGCCGCTGTATCGCCCAGGCGTGGTGCTGCTCGCGGGGCTGCTGCGCGAGCGTGGGGCGCTCGACGAAGCCGCGCAGCTATACAGGCAGGCCATCGCGCTTGCGCCAAAAGAGTCCGGCAACCAATGGTACAACCTGGGTTGGGTGCTGCATCAACGCGGAGACATCGCCGCGGCGCGCGATGCCTACCGGCAGGCGCGGATGGTCGATGGACGCGATTTGCGCAACTTTTTCGGAATGCATCTGACGCTGCCGATGATCTATCCGGACGCCGACGCGGTGCATGCGGCTCGGACCGATTTTGCGTCCGGGCTGGAGGCACTCGCCGGGGCGTTGCCCGACGCCTTGCACGGGTTGTCCGCCGACCAGGTTCTCGACGGCCTGCGCTGGACGAACTTCTTTCTCGCCTATCAGGGCGAGGACGATCGCACCCTGCAGGCGGGCTACGCTGCGCTCGCGGCGCGCGCGGTCGATACCGTCGCACCGCACTGGCGCGCCCCGGTCGCAGCGCGCCCGGCCAGCGGCCGGCGCCTTCGCGTCGGCTTCGCGTCGGCGTTTTTTCATGACGGCACTTGCGGCCGCTATTTCAAGAGCTGGGTCACCGATCTCGACCGCGACCGCTTCGAGGTCTTCGTCTACCACCTTTTCCCGGGCATGGACACGGTGGCGCAGGCGATCAAGGATCGCGCGGATTGCTTTGCTAGCTTCGGCGGCACCCGCGCCCGGCCCTCGATCGTCGCGCCCGCGATTCGCGGCGACGAGCTCGACGTGCTCGTCTATCCTGAGCTTGGCATGGATGCCTGCTCCTTCGGCTTGGCCGCACTCCGGCTCGCGCCGCGGCAGTATGCCGGCTGGGGCCACCCGGTGACCACGGGTCAGACGATGATCGACGCGTTTATCAGCTGCGATGCGATGGAGCCGGCGCAGGGACAACAGTACTACACCGAGCACCTGATCAGGCTGCCGGGCATCGGCACGCGCTACGAGCGGCTCGCGTTGCCGCCGGACGCGGCGCGGGCAGAGTTTGGTTTTCCGGAGGATCGGGTGCTGCTGCTCTGCCCGCAGTCGCTGTGGAAGATCCATCCCGACAACGACGCGCTCTTCGCCGACGTGCTGACGGCCAATCGCGACGCCCTGCTGCTGCTATTCAGCGGTCGGCATCCGGCGGTCACGGACCAGTTCATGCGCCGCCTTGAACGCAGCTTCGCGCGGCATGGGCTCGCAGTACGCGAACGCGTGCGGGTCCTGCCGCCGCTGCGGCACGACGATTACCTGCGCATCAATCTTGTCTGCGACGCGATGCTCGACACGCTGCATTGGTCCGGCGGCAACACGAGCCTCGATGCGCTCGCCTGCGGACTGCCGATCGTCACCCTGCCGGGGGCATTCATGCGCGGCCGGCAGAGCGCGGGGATGCTCGGCCTGCTCGGCCTGCCGGAGTTGATCGCGCGCGACCGCGCCGATTATCTGGCCATTGCGGCGCGGCTTGGCGGCGATGCCGCCTGGCGGCGCGAGTGCGCCTTGCGCATACGCGCCGGGCAGCATCGGCTGTTCGACGTTCCCGACGCGATCGCGGCGCTGCAGGCGGTGCTTCAGACCGGCGCAGCGCCGGCGTGATCAGCCCACACGCGCGCCATAGCGTCCTCGAAGTCACGCGCGTAGCGGTCCATGTCGAACAGAGGGGAGCGGTGGCGGTTGGCGGCGAGGCGCTGGCGCAAGCCTTGCAGCAGGGGCGGCTGGGTGGCGAGCTTGAGCGCCTGCGCCTCGTAGTCGGCGAAGCTGGTGGTGATGAGTTCGGGCAGGCCGATGGCGGCGAGCTGGCTGCCGGCGATGCGGCTGACCAGGGTATCGCCCACGCAGGTGAGCAGCGGCAAGCCGGCGAGCAAGGCATCGTTGGCGGTGGTGTGCGCGCCATAGGGATAGGTGTCGAGGAACAGATCGGCGGCGGCATTGCGCGCCACGTGCGCCTGCACGCTTAGCCGCGGGGCGAAGATCAGCCGCGCCGGATCGACCCCGGCGGCCTGGGCTTCGCGGCGCAGATTGCCCTCGGCGCCGGTCTCGAGCAGCCACAGCACGCTTCCCGGCACCGCCGCGAGCAGGCGCATCCACAGCGCGAACACATCGGGCAGGATCTTGTAGGCGTTGTTGAAGCAACAGAACACGAAGCCGGTCTGCGGCAGGCCGCAGGCGGCACGCGAGGGCGGCGGTCCCGGCGGCAGGCGCGTGGTGTCGCTGGGAAAGGCCATGTGCGGCATGTACAGCGGCTGCTCGCTGTAGAACGGCGTCAGATGCTCGGGCAGGCTGAAGCGGTCGGTGAAGATGTAGTCGTACCAGGGCGCGCCCAGCGTTCCCGGATAACCGATGCAGTTGATCTGCACCGGGGCCGGACGCAAGGCGAAGATCCCCTCGCGCGCGTTCAGCGTGTAGCCGTTGCGATCGAAGAGGATGGCGATGCGGTCGTCGCGGATGCGCTGCGCGATCGCCTCCACCGCCAGGCTGCCGACGTCGACGAAGTGCTCGAAGGCCGCCTGGGCCCGGTGCCGGAACGCATCGGCCGCGTCGCCGCCCAGGCTGTAGGCAAACATCTCCAGCCGCGAGCGATCGATCTTCTCCCAGAACTCCAGCGACAGGTGCGCCGTCGGATGATCGCGAAAATTGGCCGAAACAAACGCCACCCGCAGCCGCTCGCCGGGCGCGCTCGCAGGCCATGCCGGCGGCGCCGCGGGCGTACCGAGCGTGCGTGCCCAGCGCTGCGCCGCATGGAGCTGACAGCGGATCGAAAGTGGCATGGCCAGCACGTTGAAGGGGGCCACGGGATTCTCGCTGTCCGCGCTGTCGGCTTCGAGGCGGTTGCGGATCTGGTCGAACATCGTGCCCAGGCCGGCCCAGATACAGCGTTGCTGGCGGACGTGCGCCAGCAGCGACAGCGCATAAGCGTTGCCGGGATCGAGTTCCAGCACACGGCGCAACGCCTCTTCCGCCTCGGCAAAGCGCCCGTGTCGCACATAGAACGTGCTGACGTCGGTGTGCACCTGCACGCTATCGGGCGCGAGCCTCTTTGCTTGCAGGAAGCTTGACTCGGCGCCAGGCGCATCCTGCTGCCGGTCCTGGGCAATGGCGCGTCGGATCCACATCGGCGCCGGCAGGTCGGGGCGCAGCGCGAAGAGCTGATCGAAAGCGGCAACTGCTTCGTCGATCGCTTCGCGCGCGAAGAGGATGTTGGCGAGATTGGCGAGCGCGTCGGCATGCTGCGGTTCGCGCGCCAGGACCTCGCGATAACAATTCTCGGCCCGATCACGCTGACCGGTGGCTTCCAGGGCGAGCCCCAGGTTGTTGAGCACGCCGGAATGGCCCGGGGCCCGGTGCAGGGCGCGCTCGTAATGGATGATCGCGGCGTCGTACTGGCCGTGCTCGCGCGTTCGGTCACCGAGATGGAACGAGGCTTCCGGATCGTCCGGGTCGAGACTCAGCGCCTGCCACCAGGCAGCGCCCGCCGCGGCGGCGTCGCTGGGGTTGAGGATCTCGCCGAGCAGGTTCCAGGCAACGACATCGCCGGGTGCACGCGCGAGCGCGGCGCGGCAGGTCGCGGCGGCAGTCGGGTCCCCCAGGGCCCATTCGACCCGCGCCCGCTCGCGCAGCACGTCGGTGCGTTCGGGCGCAAGCGCGAGCGCACGATCCAAATGGCGCTTCGCGGCTCCGAGCTGGCCCGCAAGGACCGCTTGCTGGGCCTCGCGCAACAGCGCATCCGCAGTGGCCGCCGGAGCAGCAGTCCCGAGCGCGCCGTGGCAATCCTTGTAGCGTTGGCCGCTGCCGCAGGGGCAGGGTGCGTTGCGCGAAGGGGGCGGAGTGACGGCGGCGCGGGTCACGGTGGTGGCTGATGCGCGGCCCAGATCCGCGCCATGGCGTCCTCGAAGTCACGCGCGTAGCGGTCCATGTCGAACAGAGGGGAGCGGTGGCGGTTGGCGGCGAGGCGGTGGCGCAAGCCTTGCAGCAGGGGCGGCTGGGTGGCGAGCTTGAGCGCCTGCGCCTCGTAGTCGGCGAAGCTGGTGGTGATGAGTTCGGGCAGACCGATGGCGGCGAGCTGGCTGCCGGCGATGCGGCTGACCAGGGTATCGCCCACGCAGGTGAGCAGCGGCAAGCCGGCGAGCAAGGCATCGTTGGCGGTGGTGTGCGCGCCATAGGGATAGGTGTCGAGGAACAGATCGGCGGCGGCATTGCGCGCCACGTGCGCCTGCACGCTTAGCCGCGGGGCGAAGATCAGCCGCGCCGGATCGACCCCGGCGGCCTGGGCTTCGCGGCGCAGATTGCCCTCGGCGCCGGTCTCGAGCAGCCACAGCACGCTTCCCGGCACCGCCGCGAGCAGGCGCATCCACAGCGCGAACACATCGGGCAGGATCTTGTAGGCGTTGTTGAAGCAACAGAACACGAAGCCGGTCTGCGGCAGGCCGCAGGCGGCACGCGAGGGCGGCGGTCCCGGCGGCAGGCGCGTGGTGTCGCTGGGAAAGGCCATGTGCGGCATGTACAGCGGCTGCTCGCTGTAGAACGGCGTCAGATGCTCGGGCAGGCTGAAGCGGTCGGTGAAGATGTAGTCGTACCAGGGCGCGCCCAGCGTTCCCGGATAACCGATGCAGTTGATCTGCACCGGGGCCGGACGCAAGGCGAAGATCCCCTCGCGCGCGTTCAGCGTGTAGCCGTTGCGATCGAAGAGGATGGCGATGCGGTCGTCGCGGATGCGCCGCGCGATCGCCTCCACCGCCAGGCTGCCGACGTCGACGAAGTGCTCGAAGGCCGCCTGGGCCCGGTGCCGGAACGCATCGGCCGCGTCGCCGCCCAGGCTGTAGGCAAACATCTCCAGCCGCGAGCGATCGATCTTCTCCCAGAACTCCAGCGACAGGTGCGCCGTCGGATGATCGCGAAAATTGGCCGAAACAAACGCCACCCGCAGCCGCTCGCCGGGCGCGCTAGCGACGAGCGGCGGGTCACTGCGTCGCGACGGCGCAAACTTCTTCGCCCAACGCTGCGCGACATGCAGCTGCGCCAGCGGCGAGAGCGGCATCGACAGGGCGGAGAACGCATCCACCGGAACGGCGCCTTCGCCACCCTCGCCGGAGAGCAGCGTCTCGAGGCGCGCAAACAGCGTCGGCAGCTGCTCCCAGGCACATTGCTGCTGGCGCGCGTGGGCGAGCATCGACAGGGCGTAAGCGCTCTGCGGCGCGAGCTCGAGACTGCGGCGCAGCGCGGTCTCCGCTTCGGCGTAGCGGCGCGTGCGCACGAGAAGCGTTCCAAGGTAGGCTTGAATGGTCGCGTCGTCAGGGCGCTGAGCCGCGAGTTGACGCAGGCTTGCTTCGGCGCCGATGGTGTCGCCGAGGCGTTCCTGGGCCAGCGCGCGCCGCAAGCGGAGCGACGGCGGTGCGTCGGGCTTCAAGGCAAGCAAGCGATCGACGGCCGCAATCACTTCCGCATAGGCCTCGCGCTGAAACGCCGTATTCGCGAGATTCGCCAAGCGCGTCGACATGCTGCGGTTCGGCGGCGAGCGCAGTGCGGAAGCAGGCCTCGGCGCGATCGGTCGCGCCCATCGCCTTGTAGCTCAGGCCGAGGTTGTTGAGCAGCCCCGCGTGATTCGGCACGAAACGCAAGGCGCGCTCGTAATGGATGATGGCGGCGTCGTGCGCGCCATGTTCACGATTGAGATTGCCGAGATGGAACGACGCCTCGGCATTGTCCGGGTCGATACTCAGCGCCTGCCACCAGGCCTCGCCCGCAGCGGCGGGATCGGTGCGATGGAGGATCTCGCCCAGAAGATTCCAAGCCGGAACGAGCGTGGGAGCGGCCTCGAGCAGCGGGCGCAGCAGCGATTCCGCGGCCGCGGGGCGGCCCGCAACGAAGGCAAGCTGCTGTGCCTCCTGCAGCAACGCATTCGCGTCGAGCGAACGCGGTGCCTGCGCTTGCAGCCTGCCGTGGCAGTCCTTGTAGCGTTGGCCGCTGCCGCAGGGGCAGCGTGCGTTGCGCGACGGGGGCGGAGTGACGGCGGCGGGGGTCACAAGCGCCTGCCGCTGCCGCAGGGACAGCGTTCGGTGCGGGAGGGCGACGGCAGCATGGGTTTTCGGATCAGGCGGGGGGCGGCGAGGGGCGATTTTCCCACGCGGCGAGCAGCAGGTCATCGAGCGCCCGGGTGAAGCGCGCCATATCGAACAGTGGCGCGGTGTGGCGGTTGGCGGCCAGCCGCGCGCGGTATTGGCCCAACAGCGTCCGGTCGCGGGCGAGGGTGAGGGCCAAGGCCTCGTAGTCAGCCAGGTTGGTGGTGATGAGTTCGGGCAGGCCGATGGCGGCGAGCTGGCTGCCGGCGACCCGGCTGACCATGGTGTCGCCGGCGCAGGTGAGCACGGGTACGCCCATGAACAGGGCATCGTTGGCGGTGGTGCCGGCGTTGTAGGGCGTGGTGTCGAGAAACAGGTCGGCGTGGGCATGGCGTGCCAGATGCTCGGGCAGGCTCACCCGCGGCGCGAAGACGAGCCGCGCCGGATCGACGCCGCGCACGCTCGCTTCGCGGCGCAGGTTGGTGCACGCGGTGGCCTGTCCGGGAGACAGCCATAGCACGCTGCCCGGCACCGCGGCGAGCAGCCGCATCCAGATGTCGAACACCGGCGGCAGGATCTTGTAGCTGTTGTTGAAGCAGCAGAACACCACCCCATCGACGGGCAGGCCGCAGGCGGCACGGTCAGCCCCCAGGGATGCCACCGGACGGCGCGTGTCGCTCGGACAATAGCAGTCGGGCAGATAGAGCAGGCGCTCGGTGAAGAAAGCCTGCTGCGACGGCGGCGCGACAAAGCGATCGGTGAGCACATAGTCGTACCAGTCCGCACCCAGCGTGCCCAGGTAA
Source organism: uncultured beta proteobacterium (assembly GCA_963711235.1). GTDB lineage: Bacteria > Pseudomonadota > Gammaproteobacteria > Burkholderiales > Casimicrobiaceae > PALSA-1003. The sequence continues at coordinate 967,810 of CAVQDI010000006.1, forward strand.
CCGAGCCAGCTCACCTGCACCGGCGCCGCCCGCAGCGCAAAGATCTCGCTCTTCGCATGCGTCGTATAGCCGTTCAGATCAATCAACACCTCGATACCGTCCCGACGTATGCGCCGCGACACTTCGGCACCCGACTCGCCGCTTACGACGACGAAATGCGCGAACGCGTGCGCGACGCGCTGTCCGAACGCGCTCGGGTCCTGCGGTACCAGACCGTAGGCAAAGGTCTCGATGCGGCTGCGATCGACGCGCTCCCAGTATTCGATCAGCAGGTGCGCGACCGGGTGATCGCGAAAGTCCGAGGACACGAAGCCCACTCGCAAGCGCGACCCCGGCGGCACGCGGCGCGACAGCGTGGACTCGCCTTGCGGCGCGATCCGCGTCGCGATCTGTTGCGCCCAGCGGCGCGCGGCGGCGAGCTCGAGGCGCGGGCCAAGCGGCATCGCGAGCAGCGGGAACGGTACCGCGTGATAGCGAGCATGCGGCGTGTCACCCTTGATGGACTCACGCACGCTGGCGAACAGCTGGTCAAGGCCGTCCCAAACGCAGCACTGCATCCGGCTGAAGGCAAGCATGGTCGCAACGTACGGATTGCCCGGATCGAGTTCCGTGGCGCGGGCAAGCGCAATCTGCGCCGCGTCGAATTTGCCCTGGATCACGCACATCGAGCCGATATCCATCTGGATCTGCGCACGCTCCGGATCGAGCCGCGCCGCCTCGCGAAAGCTTGTCTCCGCCTCCGCTAGCGCGCCGGTCTCGCCCAAGCTGATGCCACGGGAAATCCAGAAGTCCGCCGAAAAATCATGGCGGATCGCCACCGCCTGCGCGTACACGGCAACCGCCTCGCGGTAGCGCTGCTGCCTTTGCAGCAGCGCGGCGAGGTTGGCAAGCGCATCCGCGTGCCCGGGTTGCGCGTCCAGCGCCTCCCGATAGCAGGTCTCCGCGCGCTCGGTCTGACCCCAGGCCTCCAGCGCGAGCCCGAGGTTGTTGTGCAGGCCCACATGACCCGGAGCCCGCGCCAGCGCGCGTTCGTAGTGGCCGATCGCAGCGGCGTACTCGCCACGCTCGCGCAGGCGGTTGCCGAGATGGAACAGCGCTTCGGGATCCTGCGGGTCGAGGCGCAGCGCTTCACCCCAGGCACGCTCGGCGCCTGCCGCATCGCTTGCCTGGAGGATCTCGCCCAGCAGGTTCCAGGCTGCAATATCGTCCGGCGCGCGGGTCAGCGCGGCGCGACAGGTCGTCGCGGCGTTCGCATCGCCGCGTAACCACCCGACGCGGGCGCGCTCGCGCAGGAGATCCACGCGCTCCGGGGCGAGGCCGATGGCGGCATCGAGCAGGGCGCCCGCGTCGCCCAACTGGCCGCCGGAGAGCGCGAAGCGAGCGCGACGCAGCAACTCATCCGGCGTGACCGGGCCAGGCGCGGGCCGGTCAACGGACCCATGGCAGTCTTTGTAGCGCTTGCCGCTGCCGCAGGGGCAGGGCGCATTGCGCGCGATGGCGGCGGACTTCATGCGCCCACTGCGGGCGAGGGTGGGCCGTCCGTCGCCGCGCCGGCGCTGCCTATCCCGGCTGCGCTGGCCATACGCTCGAGCGCGACTTCGAAGCTGCGCGTATACGCGGCCATGTCGAACAGTGGCGAGGCTATCCCGTCGCGGGAGAGCCGTGCGCGCAGCGCCTGCAGCCGGTCGCGCTCGGCGGCAAGGTTGCAGGCGATCGATTCGTATTGGTCGTAGGACGCGGCGACGAGCTCGGGCAGACCCACCGCGTGCAACTGCGCGGCCGACGCGCGCGCCGCCATGCCTCGTCCGGCCAGGGTCAACGCGGGCAGGCCCGCGAACAAGGCATCGTTCACGCTCGTGTGCGAACCGAACGGATAGGTATCCAGAAACAGGTCGGCCAGCGCATAGCGGGCAAGGTAGAGCGGGACCGGATCGGTGGGCGCGAAGATCAGGCGCTGCGGATCGACGCCGTGCCGCGCGGCTTCGGCGCGCAGGTTGCCGGCGGCGGTCGCTTCGAACGCGCGCAGCCACAGGACCGCGTCGGGAATGCCCTTGAGCAGCCGCATCCACAGCGCGAACAGGGGCGGCAGGATCTTATAGGCGGCGGCCTGGCTGACGAAGACGAAGGCGGCCTTCGGCAGGCCGTAGTCGGCACGCGACGGCGACGGCTGGGCCAAAGTCCGCTGCGTATCGCTCGGCAGGTAGCAGGGGCCGACATAGCAGAATTGCTCGCTGAAGTGGGCCTGCTCCGGTGGGGGCGTTGTGTAAGCGTCGGTGAGCATGTAATTCCAATAGCGCGCGCCGAGCGTGCCGGCGTAACCGAGGTAGTTGATCTGCACCGGCGCCGGGCGGGCGGCGAACACGTCCGGGCGGGCCTGTCCGGTATGGCCGGTGAGATCGAACAGCAGGTCGATTTCGTCGCCACGGATGCGCGCCACCGCGTCGGCTGTCGCCAGGTGTCCAAGCTCGATGAACGCGTCCACACTACGCTCGACGCGCAGGCGCAGCGCATCCTGCGGCCCCCGGCCCAGCGCGTAGGCGTGGATGCGATAGCGCGCTCGATCCAGGCGCCCGAGCAAATCGACCAGCAGGCGCGGCACGGGGTGGTCGTGAAATGCGGACGAGACGAAACCAAGGCGCAGGCGGTCGTGCGCGCGCTGCGCACGGCCCGCGACCGCTGCCTCCTCGCCACGCGCCGGCCAGGCCCAGCGTCGCGCGGCGGCGCATTGCAGCGCCGGGTCGTCGGAGACGGCGAGCAGCACGTACGGCGGCACCGTCTCGCCCGGCCGTTGCTCCAGCGTGGCCACGGTGGCGACGAGTTCGTCCCGCCGCCGCTCGAAGTCCTTCCAATCGGCCAACTGCAGGTCGACATGGAACAGCTGTGCGGCGACGAGCGCACGCCGCGGATTGAGCGCGAGCGCACGCTCGAGGGCGGGTTTGGCCGCCTCGAGGCACCCGCCGTCGTAGAGCAACAGGCCGAGGTTGGCGGCAATCGCGGCCGAATGGGGCTCGAGGGCCAACGCACGGCGGAAGCTTTGCTCGGCGCCGGCGCGATCGCCCAGGTTTTGCTGGCACACGCCGCGGTTGTTCCAGATCTCGGCCTCGGCCGCGGGCATGGCCACCAGGAGGCGATCGTAATGCGGCAGCGCGGCTGCGAAGGCGGCGCGCTGGAACAGCGACTGCGCCAGGTTGCCGAGTGCGCCGGCATGCGCCGGCTCGCGGCGCAGCACTTCGTTGAAGCAGCGCTCGGCGCCGGCGACGTCGCCGGTCTGGCCCAAGGTGATCCCCAAATTCACCCGCAGCGCTGCGTGCTCTGGCGCAACCTGCAGGGCGCGCTCATAGGTGGCAATGGCGGCCGCCGCGTCGCCCTGCACGGCGAGGAGGTTGCCCAGATGGAACGCCGGCTCCGGATCGGCCGGATCGAGTGCGATCGCCCGTCGCAGCAGATCGATCGCGGCGCGCGCGCCACCACGCGGCGAGCGCGGTTTGCGCCCGCTGCACCAGCTCGGCGGCGGCGGCGCTGGTCGCGCTGGGGCGGGAGTGGCAGCATGGGTTTTCGGATCAGGCGGGGGGCGGCGAGGGGCGATTTTCCCACGCGGCGAGCAGCAGGTCATCGAGCGCCCGGGTGAAGCGCGCCATATCGAACAGTGGCGCGGTGTGGCGGTTGGCGGCCAGCCGCGCGCGGTATTGGCCCAACAGCGTCCGGTCGCGGGCGAGGGTGAGGGCCAGGGCCTCGTAGTCAGCCAGGTTGGTGGTGATGAGTTCGGGCAGGCCGATGGCGGTGAGCTGGCTGCCGGCGACCCGGCTGGCCATGGTGTCGCCGGCGCAGGTGAGCACGCGGCACGCCCATGAACAGGGCATCGTTGGCGGTGGTGCCGGCGTTGTAGGGCGTGGTGTCGAGAAACAGGTCGGCGTGGGCATGGCGCGCCAGGTGCTCGGGCAGGCTCACCCGCGGCGCGAAGACGAGCCGCGCCGGATCGACGCCGCGCACGCTCGCTTCGCGGCGCAGGTTGGCGCACGCGGTGGCCTGTCCGGGAGACAGCCACAGCACGCTGCCCGGCACCGCGGCGAGCAGCCGCATCCAGATGTCGAACACCGGCGGCAGGATCTTGTAGCTGTTGTTGAAGCAGCAGAACACCACCCCATCGGCGGGCAGGCCGCAGGCGGCACGGTCAGCCCCCAGGGATGCCACCGGACGGCGCGTGTCGCTCGGACAATAGCAGTCGGGCAGATAGAGCAGGCGCTCGGTGAAGAAAGCCTGCTGCGACGGCGGCGCGACAAAGCGATCGGTGAGCACATAGTCGTACCAGTCCGCACCCAGCGTGCCCAGGTAACCGAGCCAGCTCACCTGCACCGGCGCCGCCCGCAGCGCAAAGATCTCGCTCTTCGCATGCGTCGTATAGCCGTTCAGATCAATCAACACCTCGATACCGTCCGCCGCGATGCGGCGCGCCGTCTGCTCGATCGCGTCCTCGGCGCAATCGACGAAGCGGTCGAAGGCGGATTCAATGCGGTGGCGCAGCGCGGAGTGTTCGCGCGGAGCGATCGAATACGCGTGCGTCGTCAATCGCCCGCGATCGTGGCGCTCCCATACTTCGCACAGCAGCGCTGCCGTCGCGTGCGTACGGAAGTCCGACGAGACGTAGCCGAGGCGCAATGTCGCGCCGCGCCGGATTCGGGTCCCGGTCGCGGCAGCGGCGCAGGGGGCGCGAGGTCGCGCGCCCAGCGTCGCGCCACGCGCAGCTGAAGGGCGGCTGAGAGCGGGAGCGCGAGCGCCGCAAACGCATTGAGCGGTTGGTCGCTTCCGGCCTCGAGCGCGCGCCGGATGGATTCGTGGCGCGCCGACAGCCCCGTCCAGTTGCCGAGCTGGGCCTGGCAATAGGCGAGCAGCGAGGAGGCGTAGAGCAGGGAGGGTTCGAGCGCGGTCGCTTGCGCGAGCAGCTCCTGCGCCGTTTCATAGTCGCCGCGCTCGACCTGCACCGAGCCCAGATTCACCAGGATCAGCGCATCGTTCGGCGCCAGGCTGCGTGCCCGCTCCAGGCTTGTCCGCGCGGTGTCCAGGTCGCGCACATGTTGGGCACAGATGCCATGATCGGTCCAAACCGTGGCGTCTGCATCGGCATGGCGGCGCAGATAGTCCTCGCACAGGCGCGCCGCCTCGGTATAGCGGTGCAGTCGACACAGCAGATGCGCGAGATTGCCGAGTGCCTGCCGATGGCCCGGCTGTGCCGCCAGCGCGGCACGGTAGGCTGCGGCTGCGCGCTCGGGATGACCGGCGCCCTCTAGCGCCAGCCCGAGATTGTTGTGCAGGCCGGGGTGGGAGGGGGCCAACGCGGTCGCCGATTCGTACGCCGCGACCGCTGCGGCAAAGCGCTGCTGCTCGCGATGCAGGTTGCCGAGATGAAACCACGCGTCGGCATTGCGCGGATCGCGCTTGGCTGCGGCAGCGAGCGCGATATAGGCAGCCGCCGGGTCGCGCTGTCGCAGCACGACCCCGAGCAGCAGCAATGCCGCGACATCCTCCGGCTTCGTGTGCCAAGGCGTCGCGGCAGCGCGACTCCGCCAACGCCGCATCACCGCCCTCCCATGCGGCCACGGCCTCCTCCAGCAGTGCCCTGACCGCACTACTTTGGCTGCGAGCGCTCATTCGCGCCGCCATCCGCCTCAACGCGGCGTCGCCTGCAGCGCCGCCGCGACGCGGTCCACGACGGCCGGCCAGTCGCCCGGCCGCGGTTGGCGGAACAGCCGCAGCGTCGGATACCAGGGGCTGTCGTCGCGGCCAAGCTGCCAGCGCCAGTCGGGCGCGAAGGGCAGCAGAAGCCAGGTCGGTCGCGCCAGCGCGCCGGCCAGATGCGCGATGCCGGTGTCGACGCTGATGACGAGGTCGAGTTCGGCGATCAGCGCGGTGGTATCAATGAGCGCGGTACCCGCCGGCAACGGCACGACGCGATGCGCGGCGGGGGTGGTCGCAAGTTGCGCTGCGGCCTCGCCTACCTGCAGCGAGAACCAGCTGATGCCCGGCACGCTGAACAGGGGGGCAAGCACGGAGAGCGCCAGCGAACGCCTGCGATCGTTTCCGTGCGCGGGGTTTCCCGCCCAGCACAGGCCCACCCGGCGCGTCGCACCGGCCCGGGAGAGCAGCGCGCGCGCCGCGGCGCGTTTCGTCTCTGCCAGCGCGAGGTAGGGCACCGTCGCGGGAATGGTTGCCATCGTGGTGCCGAACAGGCGCGGCAGCGACAGCAGCGGCACATAGGCATCATAGGCAGGCGGCGGCTCGCCCTCGACACTGACCGCAACCACGCCGGGAATCGTCGCGAGCAACGGCGCAAGCATGTCCGGGCAACGCAGCACGCAGCGCGCCCCGGCGTCGGCAAGCAGCGTTGCGTAGCGGGCGAACTGCACGGTGTCGCCAAGGCCCTGCTCGATCGGCAGCAGTAGCGTCTTGCCGCCGGGCTCCACGCCATCCCAGAGCGGACCCGGGAGGCGCGACTGATTGCCGCCGAGCTCGGGCAGCGCGAGCCGGACCTCGTATTCGCGCCAGCCCTCGGCGAACTGGCCGTCGAGCAGCAGCGCCAGCGCCAGGTTCCAGCGTGCGCGGGGGAAATCGGGTTTGAGCGCGAGCGCACGCCGAAACGCGTCGATGCCCGCGCGGACCTCGTTTTGCAGCTGCAGCGCGAGGCCGAGATTGTTCCAGGCGGGCGCATGGTCAGGCTTGAGCGCCAGGGCGGTGCGATAGGCTGCGATCGCATCGGCCGGGCGATCGGCGGCGACGAGGGCGAGCCCGAGATTGTTGTGGAACTCGGGCTCTTCGGGCCGCAGCGCGAGCGAACGCTCGAGCAGCGGCAGCGCGGCGGCCCAGTCGCCGCGCTGGTAATGAATCACGCCGATGAAATGTTGCGCCAGCGGGCTGTCCGGATGCTGCGCGAGCACCTCCCGGTAGATGCTGAGCGCCGCATCGGCGTCGCCGCGCTCGTGAAGGCGCAGCGCCTGCTCCATCCTCTGCGCCGCGCTCGACTCCGGCGGCGCCGCCCGGGCACGGGCGGCGGGCGCTCCGTGACAATACTTGTAGCGCTTCCCGCTGCCGCAGGGACAGGGATCGTTGCGGCCTGCCGCGGGCGCCGTGGCGGCATGCGCCGCCGCGGTCGCGACACCTGCCTGCGCCTCGAGGTGATCCGGCGCCTGCTCGAGAATGCGCTGGAATATCGCCGCCGCCGGCTGCCACTGGCCCAGCGCCAGGCAGTTGCGGCCGAGCTGCAGGAGTTGCGGCGAGCGGGCCATCGCGGGGGTGAACGCCGGCGTCAGTTCGACGAGTTCGTGCGCCGGCATCACGCGGCAGAAGTTGTACAAGCCGTGAAAGCCAAACGGCTTGCCGATCGGATACGCGGCCTCGAACGCGAACGCGTCGGCGAGCTTCTCAGACCCGAAAACGATGCCGTATTCCTGCTCCAGCAGCGGCCGGAAAATGCGACAGATCGTCTCGTCCTCGGCGCCGCTGAGCACGATGCGCGGGTCGCGCAAGGCGGAGAGGAGCTTGCGTGAGCGCAGGGAAAAGCCGCCGTTGCCCACGCGCATGGTCGGGTCACCCCAGAACCACTTTGCGCCGAGGTAATCGCAGGAGAGAAATTCATTCCGCCAGGCCTCGGGATTGACGACGAATCCGTCCCACTGAATCAGCAGCACGTGCGCCGTTTCTACGTACTCGCCGAGCGTCTTGAGGACGAAGCGGGAGTACGCCTCGCGCGAGCCGAGCGGGGCGATGATGCGCACCTCGATGTCTTCGGCCGCCTGGGGACGGTCGGTCAGCCACAGCGTGCGTGCGAAGCGGATGCCCGACATCGAGTGGCGCAGGGCGCTCAGCGCGAGGGCCGGATTGGCCGTGTCGACGCAGCAGAGCGTGACGCCGGGAAGCTCACGCATCGGCGGTGACGAAAACGGGTTTCTCCATCGCCGCGGGTTGCGCTTGAGACAGCTCGCGCCAGAGCAGGACGCAGAGGAGCACGAGCAGGGGCGCGAGGTGGAGCGTCGGCCCGGTTGACGGCGGTGAAATCGGCGACCCACGCGGCGACGTTGGTGAACGTGAACACCACGCCCAGGAAGGCCAGGCCCGAGGCCACGACTGCAGACAGCGGGGCGAGCGGCGGGCGGACCAGGCGCCGCGCGCCGATGATCGCGAGCGCCACCACGGCGTACCACAGCAGGTGCCAGTTGTTGAACAGGAAATAGGCCTCGCCGAGCGCGCGCCATGGCGGCTCGAAATCGAGGTGCAGACGGTGACCGAGGATCAGCGGCGAGAACTGGGCAAGATAGAGCAGCAGCAGCGCGCCGGCGGCAAAGGCGAGCGCGACCACCCGCGGTCCACGCCGCGGCAGCAGGGCGATGACGACTCCCGGCAGCAGCGTCAACGCCCAGATCGCGCCGGGAACCTTGATCAACGGGCAGCAGAGCGCCAGGAGGAGCGCAACGGCCGCGTCGCGCCGGTCGCGGCCAAGCGTCCAGCGATAAAACGCCAGCGCGGCAACGGTGTAGACGCAGGCCAGCATGAGATCGGCGTAGCCCGCGAGCGCGACGTGCGCGTCGAGCAGGGGCAGCGAGGCGACCAGATAGGCGCCGACCAGGGCCGCGAGTAGCGACAGGCCGGCGTCGCGCAGCGCGCCGTAGACCGCCAGGGCCAGCGCGACGAGCATCAGCAGCCACGGCCAGTTCATCGCCGAATCGTCCCAGCCGCCGAGCGCAATGCAGCTCCAGACCTGCAGCAGCGGCACGGTCGCCGGGTCGTTTGGCGAGGCGTCAAAGTACGCGCCCGGCGCGCCGGCGAGCCAGGCGTCGGCGTGCACGAAGGGTACGATACGTCCCAGTTCATACCATACGCGCGCCTTGGTCGCCCATTGCACCCACGCGTCCCAGGGATAGAGCGGTCGCCACGCGACCTCGGCGGCGAGCAGGGCGAAGCGCAGGGCAAGCCAGGCGAGCAGCAGCCTCCACGCCAGCCGCTGCCAGCGCGCAAGCGGCGGCTGGATCAGAAAGCGCGGGGCAGCGCGCAGCGCGGCAAGCGGAAGGCGTTGTCGTCGCGCCGCCCAGACGAGCAGCGCCACGGCGATCGCGAGCAGCGGCGCCCCGATCGACAGGCGGCCAAAGCCGACCCCGGCTGCCGACAGGCCACGCATCCACAGCGTGAGCAGCAGCGCGCCGACAAAATAGCCGGTACCCAAACGCAAGGCGGTGCCGCCGGCACTCCGGGGGGCCGGCGGGGCGGATTGCCGGGGCCAGTCCAGCGCGCAGAGCAGCGCGAACCCGAGCAGCCAGGGCAGCAGCAGTCCGCAGGCGAGCGCCAGGTAGGCCATTCAAAGAATCCGGAACAGCGAGCCGCCGCCGTCGAGGAGCACCAGGTCGGCCTTCACCGGGGGCGAGTCGTCCCAGCGCAGGCTCTGCTGCGCGGCGTTGTACTGCACGCCGCGGCGCAGATAGACGACCACGTAATCGCCGGAATGCATCGCCGAGGAGGGCGGAATGGTGTCGTTCCAGGGGGAGAAGTAGACGTTGTACGGATAGAGGTGATAGGCGCCGCGATCGCGGAAGTAATGCGCGTCGGCCACCATGAACACGCGCACCGGCGGCGGCGGCAGCTTGGCGCGCACCTTCTCGATGAACGCGAACAGCGGTCCGTCTTCCGCGGCGAGGTGTCGCTCGCGCCACGATTTGCCGGCGTACTGCTGCTGCGTGCGCTCCACCTGGCGCACCAGGTTCCACTGCCAGCGCGCGTCGAGAATGAGCCACGCGCCGACAAAAAACGCGGCGATGACGCAGCCTCGCGCCGGGCGCAGGGCGACGGGTTTCCAGCGCGCCAGCCCGGCGTAGGCTAAGGCGGCTACGCCGACCACGGTGGCCAGCAACACCGGAAGCGGCAGATCCTGCGCGTCGGCGCCGCCGGTCAGCGTGTTGATCGAGGTGCCGTTCCACGGCTCGAACGCCAGCCATTCGCGGGCGCGGTCAGCGAGCACCTGCATGGCGGTCATCGGCCTCGCCACGGCGCCGTGCACGGCGATCGGCCCGGTGAACGAACCGCGCAGCACCAGTGCCAGGCCGCCGATGCGGCCGAGCCAGTGGGGCTCCCCGGCGACCAGCGCCGGGGCAATGTGCCCGGCCTCGACGGTCAACGGGCGCGAGAACACGCGCGAGGGCTCGTAATCGTTGTACCAGAGCAGCCCCGCCTCGACGCCCTCGGGTATTCCGCCAACGTGCCAGGCGATCACCGGATAGTCTTGCGCGCGCAATGACGTGCTGAACGAGACCACCACCGTGCGCGTCGCATCCGGAGCGGTCAGCGCCAGAACGTCGCCGGCGAACCCTCCCGTGCCGCGGGTGAGCGACAGTGCGCGCCCGGTCCACTGCAACTGCGGTGCGCCGCCGAACCAGGATCCGGGCACCGCGAGAGCAAGGTAGCCGACCACGCACCCGACCAGCGCGAAAGCGAGCACAGTGCAGGCCGCGAGCAGCACCGCCCGGGAGGCCGTCGCCGGCGCACTGGCCGGCGTGGCGGATGCAACAGGCACGGGGAAACCTAGTGAGCGTTGCGGCTGCAGAGAATGGGACCCACCGGAATGGCAAGGATGTGTCCTGCGGACTCCGCCCACCGGTTAGGAATGTCGCACCGAGCGTATTGTATCCGCTTGGCGGGCGTCAGAGCGCGGCGGCGGCTCATGGCCGCGATGAGCTCACCTTGTCGAGCAACGCGCGCACCGCCTGGCGAAAGTGTTCCGGCGCGAAGCGCGCCGCGTTGCTCCGGCATGCTGCCGCGGCGATGCGCTGGGCGTGCGCTTCGAAACGTTGCGCGCGGGAATCGTCGCGCCGGCGACGATTGCGCGCCATCGTCGCCGGATAGCGCTCGGGCCGAACCGCGACGCTGGCCGCCCGCCGCCGAGCGCAGCGCTTGACGCGTTGAATGCCGCCGAAGCCGAGGGCACAGCCATGCTGCCAGGCGCGGCGCAGCGCGGGTGCAGCCGGCCGCCTTGCTTCGCCCGCGCGTTTGCTGCCGCCGCGGGCAGGCCGCGGTCTGGCAGCGCCTTAGGCGCAACGCCCGGATGCGCGCCGGCGATCGTGCAGAGTGATCATGGTTGTTCGTATTCGCAGCGTTTTCAATCGCTTTCCTGGGCGAATCCCTGCGCTGGAACACCCTTGCCGCGGCGATCTGCATGCTCGGCGCGGTGGCGTTCATCTTCTTAGGCTAGAGGCAGGCTGCATGCGGCGCGGCTTTTGTGGCGGCGGCGTGCGCTCGCCTGCTCGGCGCAAGCCGAAGGACTGTTGACCCGACTGGTTTATAAGGTATAATCGCGCCTCTTCGCGTCTAGTTTTTCCAGGCGCCGCTCTTTAACAAGATGAACAACCGATAGGTGTGGGTGCTTGGGGTGAGGTCGCCCGGGTAACCGGGTGCTCGAACTTCGTTGTACTCACACTGAAGGAAGCGGGTCTGACGGCTGTCACGGCTGTCGGGCCCGTGGCCAAGACATAGATCCTTTAAACGCGTCGCGGGCGACCGTGGCGCGCGCAAGGGGTAAGGTGGATTGGTCAACGTCAGTATGAGTTCTTGCAGAGATTAAACTGAAGAGTTTGATCCTGGCTCAGATTGAACGCTGGCGGCATGCTTTACACATGCAAGTCGAGCGGCAGCGCGGGGGCAACCCTGGCGGCGAGCGGCGAACGGGTGAGTAATACATCGGAACGTGTCCCGTAGTGGGGGATAGCTCGGCGAAAGCCGGATTAATACCGCATATGCTCTACGGAGGAAAGCGGGGGATCCGCAAGGACCTCGCGCTATGGGAGCGGCCGATGTCCGATTAGCTTGTTGGTGGGGTAACGGCCTACCAAGGCGACGATCGGTAGCTGGTCTGAGAGGATGATCAGCCACACTGGGACTGAGACACGGCCCAGACTCCTACGGGAGGCAGCAGTGGGGAATTTTGGACAATGGGGGAAACCCTGATCCAGCCATGCCGCGTGAGTGAAGAAGGCCTTCGGGTTGTAAAGCTCTTTTGGTCGGAAAGAAAAGGCTACGGCTAATACCCGTGGTCCTTGACGGTACCGGCAGAATAAGCACCGGCTAACTACGTGCCAGCAGCCGCGGTAATACGTAGGGTGCGAGCGTTAATCGGAATTACTGGGCGTAAAGCGTGCGTAGGCGGTCCCGCAAGTCCGTTGTGAAAGCCCCGGGCTTAACCTGGGAATGGCAGTGGAAACTAGGGGACTTGAATCTGGCAGAGGGGGGTGGAATGCCACGTGTAGCAGTGAAATGCGTAGAGATGTGGCGGAACACCGATGGCGAAGGCAGCCCCCTGGGCTGAGATTGACGCTCAGGCACGAAAGCGTGGGGAGCAAACAGGATTAGATACCCTGGTAGTCCACGCCCTAAACGATGATCACTAGGTGTTGGGGAAGCGATTTCTCAGTACCGCAGCTAACGCGTGAAGTGATCCGCCTGGGGAGTACGGTCGCAAGATTAAAACTCAAAGGAATTGACGGGGACCCGCACAAGCGGTGGATGATGTGGATTAATTCGATGCAACGCGAATAACCTTACCTACCCTTGACATGTACGGAAGCCTAGCGAGAGCTAGGTGTGCCCGAAAGGGAGCCGTAACACAGGTGCTGCATGGCTGTCGTCAGCTCGTGTCGTGAGATGTTGGGTTAAGTCCCGCAACGAGCGCAACCCTTGTCCCTAGTTGCTACGCAAGGGCACTCTAGGGAGACTGCCGGTGACAAACCGGAGGAAGGTGGGGATGACGTCAAGTCCTCATGGCCCTTATGGGTAGGGCTTCACACGTCATACAATGGCCGGTACAGAGGGTTGCCAAGCCGCGAGGCGGAGCCAATCCCAGAAAGCCGGTCGTAGTCCGGATTGCAGTCTGCAACTCGACTGCATGAAGTCGGAATCGCTAGTAATCGCGGATCAGCATGTCGCGGTGAATACGTTCCCGGGTCTTGTACACACCGCCCGTCACACCATGGGAGTGGGGTGCACCAGAAGTAGGTAGGCTAACCGCAAGGGGGCCGCTTACCACGGTACGCTTCATGACTGGGGTGAAGTCGTAACAAGGTAGCCGTATCGGAAGGTGCGGCTGGATCACCTCCTTTCTCGGAAGCAGAAGACAACCGACAATGGACCGAAGGACAGCGCGCAAAGCTGTCTTGAGGTTCGCGGTCAGTTGCTCTTCCAGCCTCTTCCAAGTGCCCACGCTTATCGGTTGTTGCCGCCGCGAACATGGCGGCGGCGATAGGATGCCGGAAGCGGGCCTGTAGCTCAGTTGGTTAGAGCACCGTCTTGATAAGGCGGGGGTCGATGGTTCGAATCCATCCAGACCCACCAGCGCTTGGAGACGCGGTCGGGCCCGGGAAGGCGCGCGCGGATCGCAGCGATCAGGGGCTGTAGCTCAGTTGGGAGAGCGCCTGCTTTGCAAGCAGGAGGTCATCGGTTCGATCCCGTTCAGCTCCACCAATGAGGAGGGGGCATTCTGGCAACGTGGCATTCTCAAAGTACACAGGCAAGCCGCAAGGCTTACCTCTGATCTTTGATCGGACCGAGAGCATTCGGTTGTTCTTTAACAAAACGGAAGAAGTAAAGCGCACACGACGGAGCATCGTCGTGTGCTGGGTTAGATTGTATCGACCCGTCCTTCTCGAGTTCAGAGGGAACGGGTATCGCAAACACCCGTGATGCGTGTGCAGCAGTGCGCAGCGTTATGGGATCAAGCGACTAAGTGCATGTGGTGGATGCCTTGGCGATCACAGGCGATGAAGGACGTGGCAGCCTGCGTTAAGCCCCGGGGAGCTGGCAAACGAGCTTTGATCCGGGGATGTCCGAATGGGGAAACCCGGCCCGCAAGGGTCACCGCCACCTGAATTCATAGGGTGGCTGGAGCGAACGCGGAGAACTGAAACATCTCAGTACCCGCAGGAACAGAAATCAACCGAGATTCCCAGAGTAGTGGCGAGCGAAATGGGAGCAGCCGGTACCTTTTAGCTTTCGACCTAGCGGAATGCTCTGGAAAGGGCAGCCATAGCGGGTGACAGCCCCGTACGTGAAACGTCGGAAGTGGAACTAAGGGTACGACAAGTAGGGCGGGACACGTGTAATCCTGTCCGAAGATGGGGGGACCATCCTCCAAGGCTAAATACTCGTGATCGACCGATAGTGCACCAGTACCGTGAGGGAAAGGCGAAAAGAACCCCGGAAGGGGAGTGAAATAGATCCTGAAACCGCATGCATACAAACAGTCGGAGTCCCGCAAGGGATGACGGCGTACCTTTTGTATAATGGGTCAGCGACTTACGTTGTGTGGCGAGCTTAACCGAATAGGGGAGGCGTAGCGAAAGCGAGTCCGAACAGGGCGCATCAGTCGCATAGCGTAGACCCGAAACCGGATGATCTAGCCATGGCCAGGCTGAAGCGGGGGTAACACCTCGTGGAGGGCCGCACCCACTACCGTTGAAAAGGTAGGGGATGAGCTGTGGCTAGGGGTGAAAGGCTAATCAAATCCGGAGATAGCTGGTTCTCTCCGAAAACTATTTAGGTAGTGCCTCACGTATCACTCGCGGGGGTAGAGCACTGTTATGGCTAGGGGGGCATGGCGCCTTACCAAACCATGGCAAACTCCGAATACCGTGAAGTGCGAGCGTGGGAGACAGACTCCGGGTGCTAACGTCCGGGGTCGAAAGGGAAACAGCCCAGACCCTCAGCTAAGGTCCCCAAGCCACAGTTAAGTGGGAAACGAGGTGGGAAGGCTCAGACAGCCAGGATGTTGGCTTAGAAGCAGCCATCATTTAAAGAAAGCGTAATAGCTCACTGGTCGAGTCGTCCTGCGCGGAAGATGTAACGGGGCTCAAACTGTGTACCGAAGCTAGGGATCATCACGCTCTTCGGAGCGTGTTGATGGTAGGAGAGCGTTCCGTAAGCCGGTGAAGGTGGCTCGTGAGGGCTGCTGGAGGTATCGGAAGTGCGAATGCTGACATGAGTAGCGATAAAGCGGGTGAAAGGCCCGCTCGCCGAAAGCCCAAGGTTTCCTGCGCCACGTTCATCGGCGCAGGGTGAGTCGGCCCCTAAGATGAGGGCGAGAGCCGTAGTCGATGGGAAGCGGGTTAATATTCCCGCACCGATCTGGCATGCGATGGGGTGACGGAGAAGGTTAGGCAGGCCGGGTGTTGGATGTCCCGGTTTAAGCGTGTAGGCGTGGCCCTTTGGCAAATCCGGGGGTCTTAGCTGAGGCGTGACGACGATGGCGGGCTTGCTCGCCTGAAGCTGCTGATACCCTGCTTCCAAGAAAAGCCTCTAAGCTTCAGTGCCAAGTCGACCGTACCGCAAACCGACACAGGTGGGCAGGATGAGTATTCTAAGGCGCTTGAGAGAACTCGGGTGAAGGAACTCGGCAAATTTGCACCGTAACTTCGGGAAAAGGTGCGCCCCTGGTAGGTGAACGCGTACAGCGGGAGCCGATAGGGGTTGCAGTGAAAAGGTGGCTGCGACTGTTTAACAAAAACACAGCACTCTGCAAACACGAAAGTGGACGTATAGGGTGTGACGCCTGCCCGGTGCCGGAAGGTTAAATGATGGGGTGCAAGCTCTTGATTGAAGCCCCGGTAAACGGCGGCCGTAACTATAGAATCGGACCACTGTAGTTGTAAAATCTGGCTATATGCTGGAATCCCCGGTTGAAGCGTGGGTACTCGCCGCTAGACCTGATTCAGGTCGAACAAGGCGGCAGTGAAAATCCCTCGTGGACGGGCAATCAGCAGGAAAGGCTCGAATGCTGAACGTAAAGGGTATTCCGCTGGAGATCGGCTGCTACTTGGCCGGCTTCACGGATGGGGAAGGAAGCTTCAACGTAAGTTTTCGACCTCGGCAAGACTACCCTCTGCCATGGAAAGTGTCGCTCTGCTTTAACATCTCGCAGCGCGATCCTGTCATTCTGTCGCAATTCAAGCGGTATCTGGAATGCGGGACGATGCGCCAGCGCCAGGACGGCGTCTGGTACTACGAGGTGAACAATTTCCAGTCTATTCTGGACAACGTGATTCCGTTTTTTCGCCGATTTCATTTCCTGTCGGCGAAGAAGAAGCGTGACTTCGCGAAGTTCGTCGAATTGGCTGAACTGTTCAAGGCAGGGAAGCATTTATGCCGCGAAGGAATCGAGGAAATTCTTCGGATCCGACGCGACATGAACGATGGCGGAAACAGACGGTATACGGACGAGGACATCCTCGGCCGGTTCGAGAATCCTCAGAGACTGTACGCCAGACCGCTCGAAACTGAGCGGATGATACAGTCCGGCCTGCATGGCAACATGCAGAGCGCGGCAGAAATGTCCGCGCCCGATGAGTCGGAGAATGCATGACTCGTCGCGTAACAATCACGAACGGTCCTAAGGTTAACAATTGCTAGCCTTAGTAAAACTTGGCTAAATGCTGGAAACTCTGGTGCATCCGACGGTACGCGAATAGCGTGACAATCCGCGCGGTGCAGACAATCAGCAGGAAAGGCTTGGACGCAAAATCCAAGAATCCTCAGAGACTACACGCCAAGCGTCTCGATAGAGATGAAGATATAGTCCGAGCTGCATGGCGACATGCAGAGGTTGGCAGAAATGACCAGCCCGTCGATTCTCGACGTAACATATGAGCGAAATTCCTTGTCGGGTAAGTTCCGACCTGCACGAATGGCGTAACGATGGCCACACTGTCTCCACCCGAGACTCAGCGAAGTTGAAGTGTTTGTGAAGATGCAATCTCCCCGCGGCTAGACGGAAAGACCCCGTGCACCTTTACTGTAGCTTTGCATTGGACTGTGATGAGGTTTGTGTAGGATAGCTGGGAGGCTTTGAAGCGAGGGCGCTAGCTCTCGTGGAGCCAACGTTGAAATACCAGCCTGACGTCATTGCGGTTCTAACCCAGGACCATTATCTGGTTCGGGGACCGTGCATGGTAGGCAGTTTGACTGGGGCGGTCTCCTCCCAAAGAGTAACGGAGGAGCTCGAAGGTACGCTAGGTACGGTCGGCTATCGTACTCATAGTGCAATGGCACAAGCGTGCTTGACTGCGAGCCTGACAAGGCGAGCAGGTGCGAAAGCAGGACATAGTGATCCGGTGGTTCTGTATGGAAGGGCCATCGCTCAACGGATAAAAGGTACGCCGGGGATAACAGGCTGATACCGCCCAAGAGTTCATATCGACGGCGGTGTTTGGCACCTCGATGTCGGCTCATCACATCCTGGGGCTGAAGCCGGTCCCAAGGGTATGGCTGTTCGCCATTTAAAGTGGTACGTGAGCTGGGTTCAAAACGTCGTGAGACAGTTTGGTCCCTATCTGCCGTGGGCGCTGGAGATTTGACGGGGGCTGCTCCTAGTACGAGAGGACCGGAGTGGACGTACCGCTGGTGTACCGGTTGTGACGCCAGTCGCATTGCCGGGTAGCTATGTACGGAAGCGATAACCGCTGAAAGCATCTAAGCGGGAAACGTGCCTGAAGATGAGATCTCCCGGAGGGTTAACCTCCCTGAAGGGTCGTGGCAGACCACCACGTTGATAGGTCGGGTGTGGAAGGGCAGTAATGCCTTGAGCTAACCGATACTAATAGCCCGTGCGGCTTGATCCCATAACCGTGGGCATTGCCTGCAAGCGGTCAGGGTGTTTGCGCCAATCTAATCCAAACTTTGCTTCTTCCTTCGTCGGCCGGTGTCCGTGGCAGAGGCTGCCTTGCACCGACCGCTGATCAATGCCTGACGACCACAGCCCGCTGGAACCACGCCTTCCCATCCCGAACAGGACCGTGAAACGGTGGCGCGCCGATGATAGTGCGGATTACCCGTGCGAAAGTAGGTCATCGTCAGGCACCCTTTAAAGCAAACGCCCCGGCTCCAAGGCCGGGGCGTTTTGCTTGCCTGACTCAATGCCTGTTTCTGACTAGCTCGGAGAGCGTGGCTGCGGTTGACGGCGAGTTGGTGGCGTCGCCGCTGTAGCTCGCGCCGATGGTGTAGGCTCCAGCGACAGCGAAGCTCGTCGCGCACTGTGCCGTCTTCGAATTGCCCGAGCCAGTCAGGGCGACGGCGGCGCAGCCGGAGATCGTGCTGCCGCCGCTGGTGAAGCCGACACTGCCGGTCGGATTGGTGCCGGTCACCGTGGCGGCGAAAGTCACGCTCTGGCTCAGCCTTGGCGGGGTTCTGCGAACTCGAAAGCGTCGTCCCCGACGACTGCGAACCCGAACCGGTGCCCGTCCACGCTTCGACTTCGGTCAGGCGGGAGTAGCCGTCGAGCGCCGCGGTGATATTGACCCGGATCTGGCTGGTCGTGAAGGCGGAGAAATTCACCGCGCGCTTGACCAGGTTGTTTCCGGTCACGGCCGCACCGAGGTTGACCCAGCTGCTCCCGTTCCAGCCCTGCACCTGGAAGGCGGTGACACCGTAGAGCGTGAAGGTCAAGCTGTCCGGCGGATCGACCGGGTTGGTGTAGTTGTCCTGCAGCGTGTAGACGATGACCTTATCGATCGTTTGCGCGCTGCTGAAGTTGATCTGCACCCAATCCGGCCAGACGTTGAAGCGTGCCGTCGTTCCAGCCACCGCCGTGCCCCCAGTTGAGGCCGGCGCGATCGCCGTCGATGATGGCCGAGACCGGGAACGAAAGCCGGCCGCGACGTAGGTGCTCGAGGCCGAGGCCACGCCGCCGTTCGTCGCCAGCGCCACATCGATGCTGCCGCCGCTGCTGGCATTGACGACCTGCGACAGCGCGCTGCTGGCCGAGGCGGCGTTGCCGCTGTCGCCGCCGTAACTGGCGACGATGGAGTGCGTGCCCTGGGTGAGCGCGCTGGTGCTGCACGGCGCGCTGCGGGTGTTGCCGGCGGCGCCGGTGAGCGCCACCGCCGCACAGCCGCTTATCGAGGCCTCGCCGTCGGTGAAGTTGACGTTGCCGGTCGGATTGCTCCCGGTCACGCTGGCAGTGAAGGTGACGCTGGCGCCCACGGTCGAGGGATTGGAAGAGCTCGTCATCGTGGTCGTGGTTGGGGCCGGCGCGGCGCCGCTCACACTGACGGTGACGCTGAGCGTGCTGGAGTTGGCGCTGTTGACCGTGATGCTGACGCCGTAGGTGCTGTCGGTGTAGGTCTGGCCAACGAGAAGCGCCGCGTCGAAGAAGTTATCCCCGTTCGCGGGCGACATATCGAGTATCTCGGTGTCGTCCGCGAAGCAGCTCCCCGTGCACGGATTGTCGAACGGTTCGGCGACGTGGATGATGGCCCCCTGGTTGGGGTAGCTGGAGAGGGTCGCGTCGAACAGACCGATCGGCTGCCGGTACTCGATCCAATAGGTACGGTTGGTGTCCGCCGCCACCGGAATCTTCACCGCGTAAGTCGACTGGCCGCCAGCCTCCAGCGGCGAAAGGCTGTAGGTCTTGGTTCCGGAGGTGTGTGTCACCACCGAGCTTGCCGGGATCCAGCCCAGGAGCGCCTTCTGCGTTGCATTGAAGTGCATCTGCTGGCCGGCGTTCGTATTGTTGCCCATGACGTCGAACCGATCGCCGTACTCGGCAACGCTGCAACCGACGCTGAGCACCAGCGACCCGCAGCTGACGCTGCCCGCATGGTAGAGGGTGAAGTTGTGCCCGAGCTCGTGGCCGTAGACCCATAGCGCGTTGTAGCCGGCGCTCCACGCCTGGTACGGGAAGCCGACATAGGCAAGCCCCGCCCAGCCACAACGGGAGGCGCCTGGAAGGACGTAGAAACGGTTGTTGTAGTTGCCGATGGTGTAGCCTGCGGCGGTCGCCAGCGGCGTCGGCAAGGCTAGCCATGGTGGTGAAGTCGCAGCCCGCAGGGGTGGTCGAGCTCGACAGCAACCAGCCGCCCGCGTCGAGTTTGGCTGCGCAACCTCGCCGGCTTGGGTGGTCTGGCAGGCCACGGTAACGTTGAGCGCCTGTTGGCCGTAGGAGACCTCGTTGTAGTAGGCCGCCGTGCTGAGGGTATTGGTGCGCATGACCTGATCGATCTGGGCCGGCGGGAACGGGTCGGCGCCGGGGAGTCGGAGAACTTGATCGGCAGCACCAGCACATTGTTGGTCGTGGTCACGCCAAGTGGCTGCGCTTGGGCCGGCGGCATCGCCAGGATGGTGATCTGGTTTGTATCCAGCGTTACCCCGTCGGCGGCTGTCGTCCCGGAAGCGCTCACCGTCATGCCAGGGCGCAGCACGCCAGGGGAAACCGCCGCCAGGTTTAGCGGCGTCATCTGCGCCGCATCGCTATAGACGCCGAAACCGTACTCGCCCCGGCCCTCGGCGAAGTAATCCTTGTGCCAGACCACCAACGTGCCCGGCACCTGCCTCTCGGCTGCCGGCGGCACGACCGGCTTTGTCGACCATCGAGGCCGCGGCCAGGACGCTGTAAGCGGTCACTTCGAGCGCTGCGCCCCGGAGCGTGCCCGTTACCTCGACCCGCGTGCCCTTCTGCAGCGTCTCTGCCCCTGCCCCGGAAAGCGCGACCACCGATCCATCGTCTTGGCGCAGCGCGTGGAGGTGAACGAGCGTGCCATTGACGCGATCATCGATCACCAGTTCGTCGACGCTACCCGTGATGACCGCGGTCGTCGCCTGCGGAAGAGCTCGCCAGCGAACTTGGCGCCTGCGCGTCATGGGCCCGCGCCGCGGTTGCCGCCAAGACGGCGAAGAGAACAGCCGCCAGCAGTCGCAGCGGTCGCATGTTCATGGTTGCAGTCCCTCTCTGTCGAAAACGATCGGTCGGGTCGGCAAACGACGCCCGACTGCCTGGCCGAATTATGCCAGCAGCATGGCCACCCTTACACGTCGCCGCATGCCGCGGGCCGGTTTGAGCGGTCGCCGCCTCCGTGAGGCGGCCTTTCGGTCCGCCCCTCGGCTGTGAAGCAAGGCCGATGCCGAAGAGCGGAAGGCTCGGCCGCGATTACCGCCCGGCGCGCTCCAGCGGCAGCGCCCCATCGCCCGGCATGCGGCAAGCAAGGTAACGCCATCAATAGGTTACGTGCAGGGCGCGGAGGCTTAGGGGTCTTTTGCAGCAGACGAACGGCAGTTTTCCGGAGGTCCGCCATGCCCCCGGTCGGCGGGAGCGGTTGCCGCGAAACGGCGCAATCTGGCGCGCCGAGGGGCGGGGCCTAGGTGCCCCGGCGGGGGCGGCCGCCCGGGCGCATCCCGCCCCGGGCCGAGGATGTGCCGTAGGTCGCAAACTTGGCCAGCACCCGCTCCATCTCCGCCTCGGAAAGCAGATTCGGCGGCCCGATCTGCAGCGCGCGCCAGTATTGCTCGGCCAGCGCCTCGACTTCGACCGCAAGCGCCAACGCGCCTTGCAACCACGAGCCGACTGCGATCATGCCGTGATTGGCGAGCAGGCACGCCTTGCGGCCTTCCAAGGCGAACAGCGCGTGGTCGGCGAGCTGTTGCGTGCCGAAGGTCGCATACGGGGCGCAGCGAATGTTGTTGCCGCCGGCGACAGCGACCATGTAGTGGAACGCCGGAATATCGCGGCCGAGACAGGCAAGCGTGGTGGCAAACGACGCGTGGGCGTGCACCACCGCGCCGACCTCGGGTCGTGTCGCGTAGATGGCGCGATGAAAGCGCCATTCCGACGACGGCGGCAGCGCGCCCTCGGGCCTCGCCGTCGAGGGTCATCACCACGATGTCCTGCGGCCGGGTCGACGCGTAGGCCAAGCCGCTGGGGGTGATGAGAAAGCCGTCGTGGCAGCGGGCGCTGACGTTGCCGGACTTGCCGCGGTTGAGCCCGCAGGCATTCATCTGCCGTGCGGTGGCGATGATCTGTGCGCGCAGCGCGCGCTCAGCCACGCGCAAACTCCGGAAACAGGGCGGCAAGTCCCGACCTCGACGCCGCGCAAAGGCCGCGTTCGGTGATGAGCCCCGTGAGAAGGCGCCCGGGCGTGATGTCAAACGCCGGGTTGGCGACCGGCGTTCCCTGCGGGGCGATCGACTCGCCGCCGCCGGGATCGAGCACTTCGCCCGCGTCGCGCTCCTCGATGGTCACCTCGGTGCCCGCGGCGAGGGTCCAATCGATCGTCGACGAAGGGACGGCCGCGTATATCGGCACGTCATTGTCTTGCGCCGCCAATGCCTTTTCGTAGGTCCCGATCTTGTTGCAGACGTCGCCGTTGCGGGTTACCCGGTCGGCGCCAACGAGCACCAGATCGACCCGTCCCGTCTGCATCAGCGCCGCGCCGGCGGCATCGACGATCAGCGTGTGCGGCACGCCGAGCGTGCCGAGCTCCCACGCGGTCAGCTTCGCACCCTGCAGCCGCGGCCGCGTTTCGCTCACCCAAACGTGCAGCGGCAGGCCGGCAGCATGCGCGAGGTAGATCGGTGCCGTCGCCGTGCCCCAACCAAGGGTCGCCAGCGCGCCCGCGTTGCAGTGCGTGAGTATCTGCAGCGGCTCGCGACGCCCGGCGGCAAGGCGTTCGAGCACGCGCAGGCCGTGCCCACCGAGGGCGCGGTTGGTGGCGATATCCTCGGCCGCAATCGCGCCGGCCTCGGCCCAGGCCGCGGCGGCTCGTGTGGAAGCGGCGAGCCCCGCCACCTTGTGCCGGACGCGGTCGAGCGCCCAGCGCAGGTTGACTGCCGTCGGACGCGCGCCGAGCAGCAGCGCATGTGCCGCCGCCAGACCGGCATCGGATGGATCGGCACGCAACGCCAGGGCCAGGCCGTAGGCCGCGGTGGCACCGATCAGCGGCGCCCCGCGCACCTGCATCGTCCGAATCGCTCGCGCGGCATCGTCGGCGGTGCAAAGCGACACGGTCGACCGCTCATGCGGCAGCCGCGTCTGATCGAGGATCTCGACAAGATCGCCGCCCGGCCCGCAACGCAGGGTGCAGAGGTCGGGAGTCTGCGCGCGTGATTCGTGAGGGAGGGTCTCGAGCGGAATGACCGCCACAGCTTAATCCTTGCGGGGACTCTTCACCGCCTGCGCGCAGCACCCGAGGACGAATACCTTGCGCCTGTCGACGAGGTCGCCGTCTCCATCAAACGAGAGATTCTTGGCGACCTCGGTGGCGCTCGAACTGGACGCGCCGAACCGCCTACCCCGCCACACGTTGGCTATCGCCATGCTGTCCAATAAAGGATAAGGTCACGCTCGAACTGGGCGCGGTTGTATTTTAGTGCGGTTGCGTGGCCGGCAGTGCATTTGGCGATTAGTGCAGGTCGCGTATTCGGATCGCTTAGATCGGCAACAGTCTGTCTAAGCGCCGCTGCCAAAGCCCATGGATCGTCGTCCATTACCCATACACCGTTCTCGTCTGACGCGTAGTCCAGGCCTCCGCCGGCGGCGAAGCCCACGACCAGGCACTGTGCGCCCATCGCTTCGAGAGGCGGCAGTCCAAGCCCATCGAATCTGCCGGTCGACACGAAGATGTGCGACTTGCGCAAATGCGCCGCGACCTGTTCGCGCGACATGCCATCGATCTCGATCCAGGACAGCCCTGCCGCTTGGGCAAATCCGTCCGCGGCGAGCAAGCCTTGCACCAGGGACAGCGTGTCACGACCTTTGCGTGGCATGCAGGCGATGGTAATTGGGGAATCCGCGCGCGGAGGCACTTCGTCAAAGAAGACTGGATCGATACCAGGCCTTACTACGTTCGCGTCGACACCAAACCATGTTCGCATCGCCTGCTGTATCGGATTCGACACGCAGAGGTAACCCGAAAATCCGAAGTCCTTCCATGTCTCTCCAGGCGCCAGACCGTCGAAGATATAAAAATGGTTCTGGCAAAAGAGCACTTTTTTACATGGCGCATCGCGGCACGACCCCAACGCAATCTTATGATCCTCAGGGATTACCAAGATGTCATCGCGCGAAACGTCCAGGCCAGTACTAGCAGCCAGCACTGGCACATCAGGCGGTCCGAACGGATAACGAAATCTCGGCGCCGAATGCACGATGAAAGCGTCGAATCCGTGGCGGCGAAGGACCGCGACATGTTCGTACAGTTCGCCAATCCCGCCACGTGGGACGGTGATATCGTGGCTGAAGTAAAGTATCCGCTTCATAGAAATCAAGAACGATCGTTCCTGGTGGTGTCCCGTGACTCAATGATGCGCAACACGACCAATCAGATCTTCTGCGAACAGCCGCGGCTGTTTCGCGATCTACTTGGTGACCTCGAAGATAACGTTTTCAACCCGGGTCGGCACCACGCGCGCGAGGCGCAAGCCTGCGCCGGCAAACAGATCCCGGAACTCCTGCTCGGTGCGCTCCCTGCCGCCATCGGTCAGGACCAGCATGACCAGATCCATGGTATTGACGATGCTTGGCTGGTTACCCGGCGGGACCACCTTTTCGCAGATCAGCAGCTTCGCCTGGTCGGACATCGCCGCCCTGCAATTGCGCAGGATGCGCAGGCAGTCGTCGTCATCCCAGTCGTGAATGATGTGCTTCATGAAGTAGGCGTCTGCCCCGATCGGAAGCGCATCGAAAAAACTTCCGGTCTGCGTCCGGCACCGTGCTGCCATGCCCTGCTGGGCCAGGTAATCGCGACCGCGCTCGATGACGTGAGGCAGGTCGAAGAGCACCCCTTGCATGCCCGGATTCGCGCGCAGAATCGCACAGAGCGTGCTTCCCACACCGCCCGCGACATCGACCAGGGTGCCAAACTGGCCCCATTCATACGCCCCGACAAGGGCTTCGTTCATCAACCGCGACGAGGTGACCATCCCCTCATCAAAGCGGCGCGCCGATTCGGGATGCGCCGCGAGATAGTCGAACATCGGGGATCCGTGAACGTGGGTGAAGCTCGGCTCGCCGCAACGAACGCTGTGCTCCAGCCCTGCCCAGGCTTGCCACAGAGGGGAGCCGCCATGCATGCGAGCCAAACCGCGCAACGACCCCGGCACGTCGCTGCGAAGGCATTCGGAGCGCGGCGTATTGGCGAGGCGTCCGTCGGGAAGCTGATCGAACACGCCAACGCTTGCCAATGCACGCATCAAGCGACGCAGCGTATCGGGGTGGGCGCCGACCTCTCGGGCCAACGCATCACGATCCTTGGGCCCAGCGGCCAGCGCGTCCGCCAACCCCAATTCCGCCGCAACCTGCACAGCCCGTGACACGACGAAACCCATGAGCATATTGCGCATCTGCAGTTGCGCGTCCTGATTGGCGTCACTCATTGCTCACGATCCTCCCGCAAACCCTGCTCCGGATTATCCGCCGAAGCGAGCTCCTGCCGCTGCTCCCACCTTCGCGGCGGCGTTTAGGCCGCTCCGCGACGTCCGCGCCTCTAGCGCACGACGGGCAACAACGCAGCGAGCTCGGTCATTTAGGCTTCAGCCATCGCCGCCGGATAGAACCTGCAATGTTTGCACGATCAGATTTGACCTTTAGTTGTTACAATTGGAGCAGATGACGGTATGTCCCGTCGGCACCGCATACGAATCATGGCGACCGCCTATTCGTCCGTACGGCTCAGCTCCAAGCGGCAAGAGCATGGCGGCAGCCTCAGGCGCCAGGCCTGAGATGGGCGACCGCCGCTACCTCTCAAGGCATCCTGAGCTTAGCCTAAGCGACGAGGCCGTTGAGGACCGAGGCGCCTCGGCCTTCACCGGCGCGAACTCGGAGCAAGGCAACCTCATGGTGACATTGTCATTGTATTAGGCCGCAGGGGCCGATCCAATTTCCTTCAGGCTCAAAGGTCACGCCGCACGGGGTCTGGATATCGCTAGGCAGCCGTCCGGGCTTGCCGCGGATAAGCAAAGCCTCGATTCGCACCCCGGCGCCTTCAATCGGGTCCAATGCTTTCTTCGCCAGACCAGCTAGCTCCCCGTGACAAGGAGTGCGCGACAATGTCGGCGTAGTCTACGTGGCAGCTTATCAAGCGTCGATTTATGACTCGCAAAGACGCATTGAGTACTCGCCGTCCGGGCGTCAATGATCGTTGTCCTTGCGGCAGCGGAAAGAAATACAAGAACTGCCACGGCGCGGGCAATCCGGCAATGCATAGGTTCGAAGCCTCCGAGGCTATTCCTGCGGCGAGCTTGGTGGTCATTGCGGGTAAAGCGAGGGCGGCAGGGCGCATGGAGGAGGCGCAAAACGCCTATCTCGCGGCCCTCGAGCGCGACCCACGTAGCATCGAAGCGCTGCTAGGCATGGCGTTGCTCGCGGAAGGGGCCGGTGACGATGCGGCATCGCTGCACTACCACACGCGTCTCGCCCAGGTGCATCCAAAGAACCCACACGCACTGTTTGCGCTTGGCAACTACCAGGCCAAGCGCTTTGACTTTGCCCGCGCGCGCGCGCGCTATCGCGCCGCCCTGGCAGCTCGCACCCGACGTCGCCGGCCTTTGGAACAATCTCGGCAACGTCGAGAAATATCTCGGGAACCTTGCCGAAAGCATCGCTTGCTACGACAGGGCCGTCGCTGCCGATCCCGGCAACGCGGTCCTTCACAGCAATGCGTTGATTTCGCTTTACTACGACTACTCGACTTCCCATGACGAGCTGTACGAGCGGCATGTGGCGTGGGCCGCGCGCCACGCGGCGCGCTTCTATCCACAGCACCCGTCGTGGCCAAACTCGAAGGAGCCGGAGCGCCGGCTGCGCCTCGGGTATGTGTCGGAAGGGTTCGATGGCCGCATCCTGGGCCACTTCCTGCGCAACGTGCTGCGCTACCACGATCGCGAGCGCTTCACCGTGTACGCCTATTCGGCAACCAGGCAACCCGACGGCTTCACGGCGGAACTGCGCCCGGCGTTCGACCACTGGCGCGAGATCCAGGCCCTAGCTGAAGACGCTATTGCAACACAGGTGAGGGAGGACGCGATCGACATCCTGATCGATCTCGACGGCCACACGCCGAACTCACGCCTGCTCGTGTTTGCGCGCAAACCGGCGCCGGTACAGATCACGTGGCTCGGTTACTTGAATACGACGGGGATGCAGACCATCGATTACATCCTGACGGACGCCAACACGACACCCAGCGACAGCCCGCAACGCTTTTCCGAGGTTCCGCTGCGCTTGGCGGACAGCCGGTTCTGCTATGCGCCGGTACCTTATGCGCCGGCGGTATCGCCATCGCCCTGCCTCGAACGCGGGTGGTTCACGTTCGGATCGTTCAACCGCTATGACAAGCTCGGGCCGGAAATCATCGCCTGCTGGGCGGCGATCCTGCGGCGCGTTCCCGGGTCGCGCCTGGTCGTCAAGAATTCGGCCATCGCCGTTCCGTATGCCCGGTCCGAGCTGGCGCGGCGCTTTGCCGAGCACGGCATTGCCCCGGAGCGCGTCGAGTTGCGTGAGAAGTCCCCGCACCCGGCGATGCTCGCCGAATATGGCGACATCGACCTCGGGCTCGATACGTTTCCGTACAATGGCGGCCTCACGACCTGCGAGGCGCTGTGGCAGGGCGTGCCGATCGTCGCCATCGAGGAGGAACGGATGATCTCCCGGCAGACCTCGGCGATGCTGCGGCTGATTGGCGCGGCGCCGTTCATTGCGTCGAATCGGGACGAATATGTCGCGCTAGCGGCGCGCTGGGCTGGGGAGCGCGAGCGACTGGACGCGGTTCGGCAATCCCAGCGCGAGCGCATGCGCCTGTCCCCGCTTTGCGACGGCCCGCGATTCACGCGCAACCTCGAGCATACGCTTCGCGCTGCGTGGCGTGGCTACTGTGAGCAGGCGTCGTTGGCGTCGTAATTGGGCGCATTGCGGCGTTTTGCGGGGCTGCGATCCGAGTTGCGACCTGCCGCGCGCCCATGGATTCGCTTAACGCGGTCCAAAACAGTACACCGCTGTTGCCGCGTGGGCGACGACCGATCCGATTGGACAAGCTGATCTTGTAAGTAGGCTTGTGAACACAACTTGGAGCGTCAGGTTCGGGTCGCAATCGCAGTCATGGAGCGGGTATTTACCCGTCGCTAATACCTCAGTCCTCAGAATTGCGTTTGAGAACCTGCACGACATTGTTGAAATCGTCGGTCCACAGTCGCCACTCGGGGTGCGCGGTTACGGGCTCGGCCACCTCGGCGATCAGACCCTTGGCGAGCGCCGCCTCGCTGTCGGAGAGCAACACCCAGTCGCTGCGACTTGCCGAGCGCGCCGTCGCCGTCGTCCGCGACCAGAACCGCGTGCAGGCCCGCTGCCGCAGCCAGCTGCTGCACCACCGGGGCGAGGTCGAGATAACGGTTCGTGACGTGAAAGGCAATGATGCCGCCCGGCTTCATGTGTCGCAGGTAGACCGAGAGCGCTTCGCGGGTGATCAGGTGTACCGGTATCGCGTCGCTCGAGAAGGCGTCGATCGCCAGCACGTCGAAGCCCTGCGGCGCTTCGCGCTCCATGCTCAGGCGCGCGTCGCCAAGCGCGATCTCGATGGTTGCATCGCTCTTGCCGAGATAGCTGAAATCGCGCCGGGCGATGGCGATGACCGCGGGGTTGATGTCGTAGAAGCGGTAGACGTCGCCCTTGCTGCCGTAGGCGGCAGATGGTGCCCGTTCCGAGCCCGATGATGCCGACCTTGAGCGGGCGCAGTGACGGGTGCAACGACTCGATCGCGCGGCCGATGCCCGAAGTCTGCGTGTAATAGGTCGTCGGTTCCCGTGCGAGCTCCGGGCTCAGGTACTGCGTCCCGTGCAGAATGGTGCCGTGGATGAGCGAGCGGTGATCATTCGGCCGTGCCCACATCCCACTCCTGCACGCGGAGAACGCCGTAGAAATTGCGCGTGGCCAAGATCGTGCTGTCGTAGAAGTGGTGAATCCCCCAGCCCGCAGCACCGATTGAAAAAAGCAACGCCGCGGAGGCCAGGATCGGAAAAACCACGGGCAGGTGCCGCACTTGGAACACCAGCAGCGCAGCGCAGATGACCAAGCCAAACGCCAGCTCGAAATACGCGGGCAGGACGATGTGGCGCGACCAGGCCGACCAGCGCTGAACCGATCGCGCCGCCGAGCGCGACCATGAGGTAGAAACGCGTCAAATAACGCGGCGCGGGCTTCAGGTGCGCGAGCTCGCCGTGGCAGAACATGCAGGCGAGGAAGAGTCCCGCGCAGAACACGCCGATCTGCAGCCCGAGCTGTTGGGTGAGGTCGGAATCGGCCAGCGTCCAGGCCATGACGCCCAGCCCCGCGGCGAGCAGCGCCAGGAATATTTCCCGCCAATTCTCAAGCTTGCCGTCAAAGGCGAGGATGAACGTGAGCAGGTAGATCGAAAGCGGGGCGATCCAAAGCAGCGGGATCGACGCGATGTTCTGGCAGATATGGTTCGACACGGCGAGCAACAGATAGGAGCCCGTCGCGGCCAGCACAACCCACAGCAGTTGCCGCCCGAACCCGGGCGGCGCGTCGCGCGCTTTTTCGGCCACGACCCCGGCCGGCGCCGGCGCGGCCCGCGCGCAGGCTAAGCCAAGCCGACCCGGCGGTAAGCAGGGCGAAGACGAGATAGGCAGCCGACCAGCCTAACGACTGCAGGCGCGTCGGCACCCACGGCTCGAGCGCCAGCGGATAGCCGAGGAGCGCCAGCATCGATGCCAGGTTCGACAACGCGAACAGACGGTAGGGGCTTCGTCCGGGGTGACTGCGCGCAAACCACGCCTGCACCAGCGGGCTCGTCGTCGCCAGCAGAAAATACGGCAGGCCGACCGTCGCCGCGAGCAGACCAAGAATGAGCAACGCAGGATTCTCGCCGCCAACGGGCTTCCACTGCGAGCCCGGAACGATTGGCAGCAGCACGCAGCTTAGCGCGAGCAGGGCGACATGCAGCGAAGCCTGTGCCTTCGGCGATAAACGCCGGCAGACCGCGTCCGCATACGCGTAACCGAGCAGCAGGGTGGTCTGAAAGAAGACCAGGCAGGTGGTCCACACCGCCGCCGAGCCACCGAACCAGGGCAGGATTTGCTTGGCGGTGATCGGTTGCAGCAGAAACAGCAGAAACGCGCTGACAAAAATCGTTGCTGCGTAGAGCGGCATGGGCGGGGAAGGGCATCACGCCTAGCGCCACCGGCGCGGGCAGCGCGCATTGTACGCGTTATTCCGCTGCCGCCGGCGCCCCGACGCGCGCGACGAACGCCGTCAGCGGCGCAACGCGTCCGCCCATGGTCAATACGTCGGCTTCTGGCGGAAATAATCGCCGCGGTCGATCGACTGCACCTTGACCTCGTGCACGGCGTCGTCCTGCAGGACGCGCAACGGGATCTCGCTCCCCGCGGCTCCGCGTCCCCAAACCTTGCGATAGAACTCCGCCTGCGAATGCACCGCGTCACCGCCAACGCCGAGGATGATGTCGCCGGCGCGAACCCCTGCCCGCTCGGCCGGTCCCTCGGGCGAGACGCGGGTCACAAGCAGCCGGCCCTGAGCTTCGTCGGCGGCGACGCCCAGCCACGGGCGCGCCGGACCGGCGCGCCGCCCCGACCGCACCAGGTCGGGGAGCACGGGCTTGAGCAAATCGATCGGCACGAACAGGTTGCCCGGCAGATGCGGCTCTGCATCGGTTGCGTCGCGCACGATGAGCGAACCGACGCCGAGCAGCGAGCCGTCCGCGCCGACGAGCGCGGCTCCACTCCAGTTCGTGGCTGGTGGCGAGGTGAAGATGGCCCGTTCCAGCAGGTATTCCCAATCACCGGTAAAGTCTCGCCGCGACACGACGTAAGCGGGCGTCACGTCGCTGCGCCCGGCAAAGTTCACGATGAGCACCGGGTCGCTGGGGTCGAGCCGGGTGGAGTCGCCCAGCGGCAGGGGCGCGGCATCAAGCGGCACAATCGAGCGCACCAGCGCCAGACCCGAGGCAGGGTCATAGCCGACGACGGTGGCGGGCAATGTCCGCCCGCGGTCGTCGCCGATCGTGACTTCCTCCGCTTCGATAATCAGATAACCGATGGTGACGATCAGACCATCGCCGTCGATGACGATCCCGGTGCCTTCGCGCTCGGTACCGAGCGTAGCGGCACTGCGTGCATCGGGCAGCGCCGTGGCCTGCACCCTGACGATGGCGCCAAAGAATTTCTCGGCGTCGATCCCCGCCTGATCACGTACATCAGGCCGGCCCTCCGCCAGCGCGGCGGAGGCGCTCGCCAATCCCGCCACGAGCAACCAGGCAAGCCAGGTGGAACGCGAGCATGGAGCAATCATCACGGCCTCCCGGACCCAACCCTGATACGACCAACGCCGCCAGCGCGCGTCGCAGCCGCGAGCGCTTCCCGGTTTCGACCGAGGGACTTCGGCCGGGTTCCGTCGCTATATAATGGCCTACGTCACGCATGCTGCGCGCCAAGCGCCGCCTTTCCCGAGGAGACTCCCTGTGCAGACCCGCGCGGTAACCGCGCCTGATTTGGCGCGTTCGGTGATTGCCGTGCCGCCGTTCGCGCGCCTGCCCGACCTTGCGCTCAACCCGGCGGCCAACGTGGCCCTGATTCGCCATCTTGAGGCCGGCGGCGTGAGCACCCTGATGTACGGCGGCAACGCGAATTTCTACCACGTCGGCCTGTACGA
The DNA here is from genome assembly GCA_963711235.1 of uncultured beta proteobacterium. GTDB lineage: Bacteria > Pseudomonadota > Gammaproteobacteria > Burkholderiales > Casimicrobiaceae > PALSA-1003. The sequence continues at coordinate 999,269 of CAVQDI010000006.1, forward strand.
ATACGCCGCCATTCTCGACTTCCTCGAGCAGGCCGTCGCCGCCGATACCTGGGTCATCCCCTCGGCTGGGCCGGACTTCGGCAAGCTGCTCGATCAGGCTCGCGTGCTGAGGGTTCGCGCCTTTCCCACGGCGATGGTGTTGCCGCAGACGTTTCCGGCGACGCCCGACGGCAGCGAGCAGGCGATCCGGCGCTTTGCCGATGCCTTCGGCCAGCGCGTCATCGTCTACCTCAAGGCGGAGAATTTCCTCACGCCCTCGCATGTGGGTCGGCTCGTCGACGCGGGGGTCGTGGCCGGGATCAAGTATGCCGTGGTGCGCGCCGACCCGACGCAGGACGCTTACCTGCGCGAGTTGCTCGATCGGGTCGACAAGGCACTCGTCGTCAGCGGCATTGGCGAGCGGCCGGCCCCGGCGCACCTGCGCCACTTCGGGCTCTCCGGCTTCACCTCGGGGTCGGTGTGCGTCGGGCCGAACGGCTCGACCCGCCTGCTCGCCGCGCTCAAGGCCGGCGACTGGGTGACTGCGGAGTCGTTGCGCAGCGCGTACCTGCCGCTCGAGGACCTGCGCGACGCGCTCTCTCCGATCCGGGTGCTGCACGAAGCGGTTACGCTTGCCGGCATCGCCGACATGGGGCCGCTTTTGCCGCAGCTGTCGAACCTCGGCGTCGAGCATCACCCCGCGGTGCGCAGCGCGGCGCAGGCGCTGCTCGCGGCACGACCGGGCGCTGTCACGCCCCGCGGCGGCCGAGGCGGCATGAGCCTGCGCAAGCGACCCGAGGCGCTGCGCTCGCACCGCTGGTTCGGTTCGAGCGACCTGCGCCAGTTCGGGCATCACTCCCGCGCCGCCCAGATGGGCTATTCCCGCAGCGACTATCTCGGCAAGCCGATCATCGCCATCATCAACACCTGGAGCGACATCAACGCCTGCCACGCCCATTTCCGGCAGCGAGTGGAGGAAATCAAGCGCGGCGTGCTGCAGGCGGGCGGCTTCCCGCTGGAGATGCCGGCGATCGCGCTTGCCGAAGTGTTCCAGAAGCCGACCACGATGCTCTACCGCAACCTGCTCGCGCTCGAAACCGAGGAGCTGTTGCGCTCCTATCCAGTGGACGGCGCGGTGCTGATGGGCGGTTGCGACAAGACCACACCGGCCCTGCTGATGGGCGCGATCAGCATGAACCTGCCGGCGATCTTCATGCCGGCCGGACCGATGCTGCGCGGCAACTGGCGCGATGAGCCACTCGGCAGCGGCTCCGACGTGTGGAAGTACTGGGCGGAAAAACGCGCGGGCAATGTCAGCGACCAACAATGGGCCGAGATCGAGGAAGGCATCGCGCGCTCGCCGGGCCACTGCATGACCATGGGCACCGCGTCGACGATGACCTCCGCGGCCGAGGCCATGGGATTCACGCTCCCCGGTGCGGTGTCGATTCCGGCCGCCGATTCGCGCCATGCGCGCATGGCGACCGATACCGGCCGGCGCAGCGTCGAGATGGTCTGGGAGGACCTCAAGCCGCGCGATTTTCTCACCCCGGCCGCAGTCGACAACGCGATCACCACCGTCCTCGCGCTGGGCGGCTCGACCAACGCCGTGGTGCACTTGGTTGCCGTGGCACGGCGCGCCGGTATCGCGCTGTCGATCGACCGCTTCGACGAGCTCGCGCGCAGAACGCCGCTTGTCGCCAACATCCGCCCCGCCGGCAAGTACCTGATGGAGGATTTCTATTACGCCGGTGGGCTGCGGGCGCTGCTGCGGGAAATCGGCGACCTGCTCTTTCTCGATGCCCGCACCGTCAACGGCAGGACCCTCGGCGAGAACATCGCCGGCAGCGAAGTGTTCAACCACGACGTGATCCGGCCGCGGGACAAGGCACTGGTGGCAAGCGACAGCCTCGCGGTGCTGCGCGGCAACCTGGCGCCCGATGGCGCGGTGATCAAGCCCGCCGCCGCCGAGCCGCGGCTGCTCACGCACACCGGAGCGGCCGTCGTTTTCACCGACTACAACGACATGGCGGCGCGCATCGACGACCCCGCCTTGGCGGTTACCGCCGACTCGGTGCTGGTGCTGCAGAACGCCGGTCCCCTGGGCGCGCCGGGCATGCCGGAGTGGGGCCAGCTGCCGATTCCAAAGAAACTGCTGGCGCAAGGCGTGCGCGACATGGTGCGCGTCTCCGATGCGCGGATGAGCGGGACGAGCTATGGCGCGTGCGTGCTGCATGTGGCGCCGGAGTCCTTCGTCGGTGGTCCGCTGGCGCTGGTGCGTAGCGGCGATCTGATCGAACTCGACGTGCCCCAGCGCCGGCTGGAGCTCAAGGTCGATGCGGCGGAGCTCGCGCGCCGCCGCGCGGCGTGGAAAAAGCCCGCACCGCGCTACGAGCGCGGCTACGGCGCTCTCTACCAGCAGCACATTACCCAGGCCGACCAGGGCTGCGACTTCGATTTTCTCGAAGGCATCGCACCCACGGCCGAACCGGAGATTCACTGACGTGCGCACCGTTGCCGCGCCCAAGCTCGTGGCGCTGGTCGACTGCGATCATGCGCGCGGCCGGCTGCAACGCCACCGAAGCCGCCACGATCAGCCAGGCGCTTGGTCGACTCCAACCTCGTCGGCCACGATTCGCACGGCGTGCTGCGGGTTGGCAGGTATCTAGAATGGATGCGCAACGGCTGGGTTAAGGCCAATCAGACGCCGACGATTGTTTTCGAAAGCGACGCGATCGCCATCGTCGACGGCAACCGCGGCTTCGGCCAGGTCGTCGGCGAGTTTGCGGGCGGTCGCGGCATCCAAAAGGCGGCAAGGACGGGCATTGCCATGATCGGACTGCGCAACTGCGGCCACCTCGGCCGCGTCGGCGACTGGGCCGAACTCGCCGCCTCCGCCGGCCAGGTCTCGCTGCACTTTCTCAACACCTCGAGCGGGCTGCGCGTCGCGCCCTTCGGCGGCAGCGACCGCCGCCTGTCGACCAACCCGATCACCATCGGCATCCCCGTTGCCGGCGGCGACCCGGTCATCATGGACATGACCACGTCGATGGCCGCCGAGGGCAAGCTGATGGTGGCGCTCAATCGCGGTGAGTCGGTGCCGGAAGGCTGGATCATCGACTCGCAGGGACGAGCGACGACCGACCCGAAGGATTTTTACGCCGGCGGCGCGTTGCTGACGGTCGGGGGCCACAAGGGCTCCGGGCTGTCGATTGTCACCGACCTGCTCGCCGGGGCGATCGCGACGGGCAAAAGCTCGGATCCGTCGGACCAGATCCTGCGCAACAACATGCTCTCGATCTACATCGCACCCGAAGTCTATGACGCACCGGGCACCGTCGCGCAGGAAGTGGCGCGGTTCTTAGACTGGGTCAAGGCTTCGCCGCCGCTGCGCCCCGGTGTGCCGGTGCTGCTGCCCGGCGAAATCGAGCGCAAGACGCGGGCAGAACGGACCGCCCAGGGAATTCCGATCGACGCCAAGACGCGGGCCGATCTCATCGCAGCCGCCGTGTCGGTGGGTATCGCCCGGGACGAGGCCGAAGCGCTGATCGCTTGAGGCGATGGGGCGAATCCGCGCGCCGCGCCCGCGACGATGACCCTGTTTCCCGACTTTGAACCGCGCCGGATACGAACCTCCGGCACCGAAATCAACTTGCTTGTCGGCGGCAGCGGGCCGGCCCTGCTGCTCCTGCACGGCTATCCGCAAACGCACGCCATGTGGCACCGGGTCGCCGAGCGGCTCGCCGCGCATTTCACCCTCGTCTGCGCCGACTTGCGCGGCTACGGCGATTCCGGCAAGCCGCTAAGCGATCCCGATCACCGGACCTATTCGAAGCGGGCAATGGCCCAGGACCAGGTCGAGGTCATGCAGGCGCTTGGCTTCACCCGCTTTGCGGTCGCCGGGCACGATCGCGGCGGACGCGTGGCCCACCGCATGGCACGCGATCACCCGGAAAGGATCGAACGGATGGCCGTGCTCGACATCTCGCCCACGGCGATCATGTACGGCAAGACCGACCAGGCGTTCGCCACCGCGTATTACCACTGGTTCTTCCTCATCCAGGCCTACGATCTGCCGGAGCGACTCATCGGCGCGGACCCTGACTACTACCTGCGCAAGAAAATCGCTGGCTGGGGAAGCGCAGGCCTTGCGATATTCCACCCGGCGGCCCGGGCGGAATACGAACGCTGCTTTCGAGATCCGGCCACAATCCACGCCACGTGTGAGGATTACCGCGCCGCGGCGAGTATCGATCTCGACCACGACGCGGCCGACGCGGGGCGCAAGCTCGAGTGCCCCGCTGCTGGTGCTGTGGGGCGAGAAGGGCGTCGTGCACCGCCTGTTCGACCCCATCGCCGATTGGCAGCAGGTCGCAAGCGACGTGCGCGGCAAGGCGTTGCCGTCCGGACATTATCTTGCCGAGGAAGTGCCGGACGAGACCTGCGCCGAGCTTCTGGCTTTTTTCCGCGCCCCGCATTGCGCCGGCGCCACCCCGCACGCAGGCGGGAATGGCTAGAATGCCTTCTGCGCCTTTGTCGCCGGTCCGGCAAGTCAACCGTCTCGCGCTCCGTGCGCCGTCCTATGCCGAACCCAACCCGGGGGTCCACATGCGCAGATCTCGCGGCTCCAATCGGCGGCGCTCCGCGCCCGCCTACGTCGCGCGTAACGCCATGACGCCGGCAGCCCTCGCAGCCATGGGCACGGACGAAGGCAAGCCGCTGCTTGCCGAGTGGACCGGGCCTCACGGCGGTTTTCCGCGCTTCGACAAGGTGGAAGTCGATGCCTTCAAACCCGCCATCTTGGAAGGCATGGAATTGAACCGGTCTGAGATCGCCGCGATCGCTGGCGACCGCGCAGCGCCGAGCTTCGAGAACACGTTTGCGGCGCTCGACGACTCCGGCCGCCCGTTTAAGCGCGCGACTCAGATCTTTCAGATTTATGCCACGACCATGAACGACAAGCGCACCCAGGCGGTCGAGACCGAGCTGGCACCGATGCTCGCGGCGTTTCGCGACGAAATCGTGCAAAACGAGGAACTGTTCGCGCGCCTGAAAACGGTTTACGCCGCGCGCGCCGACGCGAACCTCTCGCCGGAGCAACAACGACTCGCAGAGGTGGTGTACACGAACTTTGCCCGCCAGGGCGCGGCACTTGGCAAACCGGAAAAGGCGCGGCTGAAACAGATCAACCAGCGCCTCGCCAGCCTGTTCACGACCTTCCGCCAAAACGTACTGGCCGACGAAGAGAACGACACGCTCGTCATCGACAACGAAGCCGATCTCGCAGGATTGCCCGCCAACCTTCGCACCGCGGCGGCCCTCGCCGCAGAGGCGAAAGGTCGGCAAGGCAAATGGGTCTTCAGCAATACCCGTTCGTCGATAGCCCCGTTCCTCACCTACGCCTCACGCCGCGATCTGCGGGAGAAGGGGTGGCGCATGTGGACCATGCGCGGCGACAACCCGGGCGAGCACGACAACAAGCCGGTGATCGCCGAGATCCTGCGACTGCGCGCCGAGCGCGCGCGGCTGTTGGGCTTCTCCAGCCACGCGCATTGGGTCCTGGACAACAACATGGCCAATACACCCGCTGCAGCCATGGCGCTGCTGCTGAAGGTGTGGCAGGCAGCGGTCGCGCGTGCAGGCGAAGAAATCGCCGACATGCAGGCGATCGCCGACAGCGAAGGCGCCGGGATCACGATCGAACCGTGGGACTGTCGCTATTACGCGCAGAAGGTACGCAAGGCAAAATACGATATCGATCAAACCGAGATCAGCCAGTATCTGCAGCTTGAAAGAATGCACGCGGCAATGTTCTGGATGGCGGGCCAGCTCTACGGACTGCAATTTCGTCAAGGTCGACGATGTGCCCGTCTACCATCCCGATGTAAGCGTGTATGAGGTCCAGCGCGACGGCCAGCGCATCGGGCTGTTCTACTTGGATCCTTACGCCCGCACGGGCAAGAGCTCCGGTGCATGGATGAGCGCCTATCGCAGCCAGGAGAAGTTCAGGACCGAGATCACACCTGTCGTCTCCAACAACACGAACTTTGTGAAGGGCGAGGCGGGCAAACCGGTGCTGATCTCGTGGGAAGACGCCGTCACCATGTTCCACGAATTCGGCCACGCGCTGCATGGTCTCAACTCGAACGTCAGCTATCCCACGCTCGCGGGCACCGCGGTGAAGCGCGACTTCGTGGAATTCCCCAGCCAGTTGAACGAGCACTGGCTGCCCACGCCGGAAGTTCTCAACCAGTTTGCGCTGCATCATCAGACGGGCAAGCCGATCCCGACTGACCTGGTCGCCAAGATCGAGAAGGCGCAGAACTTCGATCAGGGCTTCTCGACCGTCGAATACTTGGCTGCGGCGATTTACGACCTGAAAATTCATCTTGCCGCTACGCCGGAGCAAAGGATCGACCCGGAAGCGTTCGAAAAGCAGACGATGGCCGAAATCGGCTGTCCGAGCGCAATCGTGATGCGCCACCGCCCGACCCAGTTCGGCCACATCTTTGCCGGTGACGCCTATTCGGCCGGCTATTATGTCTACATCTGGGCTGATACCCTGACCGCCGACGTCTTCGAGGCGTTCAACGAGGCGGGAGGCCCCTACGACAGGGCTGTCGCAAAGCGCTATTACGAGACGATCTTGAGCGTCGGCAATTCGGTACCGCCACACGAAGCCTACCGCCGTTTCCGTGGCCGGGATGTCGACACGGACGCCCTGATGCGCGAACGCGGTTTTGCCACACCTAAAGCCTAGCGCGAGCGCTCCCTATGCCGTCGTGCTTGGGAGCAGCTGACGATATGGCGTGGTTCAATCTCGCCAACATCGAACGCGAACAACACCGGTACGACGATGCCGACGCGGCCTACCGGCGCGTCATCGCCCTGCAGCCAAACCACACCGGCGCGCTCAATAACCTAGCGAAGCTGCTTCTCATTCGCGGACGCAGGGAGGAAGCCGCGGATGCCTTTCATTACCTCGGTGATGCCCTACAGGACGTGGGACGTACGGCCGACGCGGCGAGCGCCTACTGGGAGGCGTTGGCGATTTGGCCGCAACCCGGGATCGAGGTAAAGCTTGCATTCCTCATGCCGGTGATACCGATGTCGGTGGAGGAAATCGATCAGACGCGCGAGCGCCTGTTCACCGCCATGGCGGCGCTCACGGCGAAAGGTATCCGGCTGGAGGATCCATTGCGCTACGCCAGCAACTCGATCTTCTACACCGGTTACCATGGCCGCAACGACCGCGAATTACGCCAGCGATTCGCGGATTTCTACCTTCGTACCAGTCCTCACCTCGCATGGCGCGCTCCGCACTGCGACAACTACGCCGGCCCCGGCGACAGGATCCGGATTGGGTTCATTTCGAGGCACTTTCACCCGCAACATCCGATGACAAAGCTTTTCTACGGGATCATCGAAAACCTCGATCGCCGCCAGTTCGACGCCACCGCATTCCGTTTCGACCGACCCAGCGCAACGCTGCTCGGCACCGACACGCCAGTAACCGTGCTCGACGGAGATCTCGCGGCAGCGCGTCAGGCGATCGCACAGGCGCGCCTGGACGTGCTCTTCTATACCGATATCGGCATGGATCCGACGACGTATTTTCTAGCTTTCAGCCGGCTCGCGCCGGTGCAGTGCGTCACTTTTGGCCATCCGGTGACTACGGGCATTTGCAACGTCGACTATTTCCTCTCTGCCGAGGAACTTGAAACTGGCGACGCGCAGGATCATTACACCGAAACCTTGATTCGGCTTTCGACGCTCCCCACTTTTTTTGAGCGGCCGTCGCCTGCGGCGGTCGCGCCAACTCAGCGCCCGCCGCCCGTCATGACGCTTGACGAGCCCAGTTCGCCTACGACCTTCTTCGCGCGCGATCTCTCCCGTATTGCCGCAAAGCGTCACCGCGCCGGACGGCTCCCTTCAGGTGCTCGGAGCAGTAGGACTTCGCACGGCGTAGTGGCGCAGTCGATTTCAGGCAGCGACTTTGGGTTCATTGCGTGGCGACGCCTTATGCGCACGACGGACGCTTGGGGAACGAACAATACGCGTTGACGGACGTACCGCGGGGCTGTGTCCGCGGCAATCACCGGGGACGAGCACGAGTGGGTGGCCTTCCCCATGTCGTTCGCCGTACCCTGAGTGAAGCAAGTTGTGCACTCCAACCTGGCGCATGACAGGTCTGCAGGTCGGCACTCGCGGATCTGAGCAGCCTCACCGGCATCGGGAAATCTGCTGGCACGAGTTGTGCATCAGTACGCGGTGCCGCAATCGCGGCGGGTTGATCGCACATGGGCACTGCTGATTTTGTCGCGCGCGTTGGTATCGGCCAAACCGAGCGTTCCCACAACGGGACGGCGGTGGATAGCCTGTGGCAGGCCTTGTCGAGCCATGACTCGATCCAGGCGCAGAACCTCACTTGCGGATCGATTGGCAAGCTTCTGGCAGATAACCAGCCCAGTGCGAGGCAGTTTGAAGCCTTGCTTACGCTGGACCGGCACGCCGAACCTTTGAGCCATCAGTTGCTCAACCTGTATGTCGAAGGCGATGCCCGGGTGCGCCCGTTCGAACGAAGTTTCTGGATTGCCGCCTTGCGCCTGAGCCAGTCCTTTTTCCAGGCCTACGAACGCTTTCTGCGACACATACGAGGTACCGCCGATGCCTATTGGCTGACGCACGCGCACGCCGTTGTCGTCCAGTTGTTTCATCATCGACAGACGGAATTCATACTCCGCTTCATTCGCTTCAAAAAGCGGATCCCTGGGCAGTGGAAAGAGCTCCACGAGGCCTACCGGTTTGCAAGAACGCGTGGCATCGCAATGCATAGCGTTGCCGCAAGCCAAAGCGACGACCTACAGGAAGTGCCAACGACGCCGGAACAGCAGTTCATCCGGCTCCTGCTGCTCGAGGCGCTCAACGACGGGCAGTTCTCGCCACGCGAGGCGCTGTGGGCAGATCGCTGGTTCAAGCGCTGGTGCAAGCTGGTGCACCTCCAATCACCCGAGGTCATGGGCCGAAGCCGCGCCGAGCAGAAAGCCTTTGTCATCGATCTCGACGCTACCGAAGGTCTGCAATGGGCATCTACCGCGAACGTGGGCAATCCTCTGTTCCTGGATCCGTCGCCTCTGATGACCATGATCGATAAGGAACTGCAGTCGCTGCGGGATTCTGATCCACCCCGCGGGAGATTGGCATCGGCGGACAGCGCGGGACAGGTTGCGTTGCTGGGCAAGCTTAAGGCTGTTTTCGATCCGAGCTCCAGTCGCATGGCGCGGCTTGAGGAGCGAACCTCCGTTGATCTGGCCGTTCAGACGATATTCAGCGCCTCCTCCATCATCCAAGTCCTGCACGACGAAGCTGTCGCGCGGGCGAAGGAAATGCCGCTGCAGGTGCCGCAACTGGTGCGGATCGCCAGCTCAGCGCTCGGTGGAGCAACGTACTCGTCGCCGAGCGCAGTACCGGCGCCGGTCGGGCGTCGATTGCGATCGCGGACAACTTGGGCGTGGTGCCGGAAGTCTGGCAGCTAAGAGATCGCAGCGATTCCGGGTCTCGGCTGCGCGGGCAGATCGACGACTTGAATCGCATCATTCCGGGCTCGCTGCTTGCCTTTCGCGAGGCTGACGATGCTCCGTGGACCGTGTCGGTCGTGCGCCGATTCAGGCGACTCATGGTTGACCATGTCGAGATCGGCGTGGAACATATCGGTCGCAGCCCGCGTTTCGTCAAGTTGGTAACCGAATGCCCCGGCGGCCCCCCTAGCGACGAGTCGCCGGACTCGGCTCAGCGCTGCTTCGCGGCACTGTATCTGCCGCCAAGCGAACGGCAACCGACCATGCCCATAAGCACCTTGCTTCTTCCTGCCTGCAATTTCAAGGTCGATAGCACCGTGACGCTGCTGTCTTCTGATGCAACCTACACGTTGCGTCTCAACGCGCCGATCCAACAACAATTCGAGTTCATTTGGACCTCGTTTGCGGTTGTCGACAAGGCCGAGGTTGCAACCCTCGCGCAGTGAATCAAGGGCGAAGGTCGACGGACCGCTGGCCCTGAATGCGCCGACGCGATGGCGGTGACGTCGGTGATGCGATCCCTTGCGGTGTCAGGACTTCCGCGCGACCAAGTCGATGAGCGCCGACATGCCGTTGTGTGCCTTTCCTTCCCGAATCACGGCGTCATAGCCCTTGAGGACTAGAATCTCCCAGCCAGTGAACGTCGTCTCCAGCCATTGGCGTGTGTACATGTGCTCCCGGCGCGGCGGACCGCCGGTGCCGTAGTCCACCTGCTCGGGACGATAACCCTCAAGCAGGAACAGCCCGCCGGGTTCGACGGCGAGACATCATCCCGGCAAACACACCATCGCGGGACTCCGGCGGCAGAAACTGGATGAACACCGCCACCAGCGCGTCGTAGCGTTGGGCCGTCCACGGCCAGGTGTAAGCGTCACCCAGCTCGTGGGCGACGTTAACGTTGCGGCGCTGCGCCAGGCGCTTGGCCTTGGCCACGGCGTTGGGTGCAAAATCGAATGCGCTGACCTTGAGGCCCTGCTCGGCGAGCCAGACGCTGTTCCGGCCTTCGCCATCGGCTACGCAGAGCATCGAGCCACCAGGCCGTAGCCAATGCGCGTGCGTGCGTAGGAATACGTTCGGCTCTTCGCCAAAAAGGTAGTCATCACGCGCGAAACGCGCGTTCCATGTCTCAAGCGGATTGTCGAATCCAGCCATGCCTGGTCTCCCCCGAACACCGCAAAAACTGGCGATAAGTTACAATACGCGGGCTTCGCCAGGTCAATGATTTACTTCGAGACGTTGGTGAGGAGTAAAGGGTGTGACAATCTGTCGTTGGGCGGATTGAGGGAATGCCAGCTCCCCATGATATAGAAAAAAGCAACGCGGGAGCCGAGCCGGAAATTCCCTTGGGAGCAAGGTCACATCCTCGTCGCAGAACGGCCAAGTAGCTCAGTTGGTAGAGCAGCGGACTGAAAATCCGTGTGTCGGTGGTTCAATTCCGCCCTTGGCCACCATTTTTGCTGTGGAAACAATATCATGCGACCGTCTCGTCGGACGGCTTTTTGTTGTCGTTTCCCGATGTTGCCCAAAACGTGCCCAAATTTTCGGCCATACGCTCTGCATGCGGCGCTAAATGCTCGCCGCTGAGATGCGCATAACGTCGCACCATGCGCTCGGTTTCCCACCCGGCTAACTCCTGCAGCGCGAACAACGGCGTACCCGATTGCACATGCCAGCTTGCCCACACGTGTCTTAAGTCGTGATAGCGGAAGTGCTTTAACCCGACGCGTTTGATGGCTCGATACCACGCGCTGGTACTGCCCCACTCAATTGGCTTGCCGTCGTAGGTGAAGACTCTCTCCGGGTGTTTGCCGATTTGTTTCATTACCACCGCCAAGGCCGCACTGTTGAGTGGAACCGGGATAGCCCTTCGTGCTTTCGCTTGGTCCGGATAGATCCATGCGAACCGCCGCTCCAGGTCGACTTGCGGCCAGGTGATGCGGGCCGCATTGGCTGACCGCAATCCCGTCGAAAGCGAGAAGATCGTCAGGTCCGCTAAATGTTCCGGCAACGCCGCGATCAGCTGCTGGGCCTGGTCTTTGGTGAGTACGCGAATGCGCCGGGGTGCTTCGTGCGGCTTGACTACCTTTCCTCGTGGTGCGCGAGGGCGGAGGCCTTAGCCATTTGGTCCGCGAATGGAGCACTTATTGGTCTCGGTACGTTTCCCCAGCGCCCGCACGCTTCAGAACGTGAAATCGCGAATTGTTGGTATGCGTATCACCACCCGCTCGTAGTCGAAATGGCGCATGGCCAGAAGGCAGCTTAGGGATCACAATCGCCGGCCACAGTGGATGGCGAGGACGAGGAGTTCGCTTGTCTTGCAATCACAGCCAGGATCGGTTCTTTGCAATGCGGCACTCATGGCGCGGGCTTCAAGCAGCCCTGCGCAACGCGGCCTTCAACTCGCGCCCTTTTCCCTGAGCCTGGGTAAGCTACTTGTTGCTCGCGGCTTTGTCCTCGTTGGCCCGTTGGATCAGGTAGGCGCGGATCGCGGTGGCGTCATTGCGATCGAGCACCTCTTTGAACGGTGCCATGCCGGCGCTCTTCAAAGCGCCGTTAAGCACAATCTCGTAGAAGAAGTCGTTGGTGAGGTAGCCCGATGCCCGGAGATCCGGAATCACCCCACCACCCACCGCATTTTCGCCATGGCAGACGCTGCAATACCGTCCGAATAGCTCTCCGCCGGCGGTGACAGTTGCTGCATCGGCAGTCGCGGGCGGCGGATCGAGGACGAGTTTCTGCTCGGGTGGGAGCGGCGGAAGCGTCGCCGTGCCGCCCACTTTGAATGCCAGCACGCGACTCACGTTGCGTAGGTTGCCAGACTGGGCGGCGGCTTTGCCCGCCTGCAGCGAGAAGACTCCGCCCCAGCCGGCCATCACCACGATGTACTGCTCGCCATTGACTTCGTAAGTGGCAGGGCCAGCCATCACGGCGGTTTGCGCCGACATCGACCAGAGCTTCTCGCCCGAGTCCGCGCGGTACACGTTGAAGCCGCCTGCGGCGTCGCCTTGCACGACAAGGTTGCCGGCTGTCGTTAACACCCCGCCGTTCCATGGCCCGATGTAATTCGCGCGCCACACCTCCTTCTGCCGTACCGGATCCCAAGCCAGAAGATAGCCCTTCTTCGGTTCGGGCGTGCCCACTACATCGACGGCCAGGTTCCAGCCGATTGGCGACGGCTTGTAATCCTTGAGCGGAGTGAAATCCATGCCGACTTCCTGCGCCGGAATGTAGACGAGTCCCGTCTTCGGGCTATAGGCCATGGGTTGCCAACTGTGGGCGCCCACAGGCCCGGGCATCATCTTCACGGACTTTCCAGTCTGGTCGTAGCGAATCCCGGGATTCTCGACCGGCCGGCCGGTCTTGGTGTCGATGCCGCTCGCCCAGTTGACCGGAACGTAGGCCTTGGCGGAAATCAACTTTCCCGTCCTGCGGTCAAGGACGTAGAAGAACCCGTTCTTGTTGGCCTGCATGATGACTTTGCGCTGCTTACCGTCGATCGTGAGATCAGCAAGAGTCAGTTGCCCGACGGCGTCGTAGTCCCACTCCTCTCCGGGAGTTGCCTGATAGTGCCAGACATACGCTCCGGTATCGGCGTTCAGTGCCACAATCGAGGACAGGAACAAGTTGTCGCCTTTGCTGGCGCTGCGCTCGCGCTGGTCCCACTCGACGCCGTTACCGACGCCGAAAAATACGAGGTTCGTATCAGGGTCGTACGAAATGGCATCCCATACCGTGCCGCCTCCGCCCAGCTTCCACCACTCGCCGTTCCAGGTCTTGGCGGCCATGGCCATGGCATCGTTTTCGAATGGCTTCGATGGATCGCCCGGGACAGTGTAGAAGCGCCAGGCCAGCTTGCCGTTTTCCGCATCGTATGCCGAGATGTAACCACGCACACCGTATTCGCCGCCGCTCATGCCGATCACGACGCGTCCCTTGATGACGCGAGGCGCCTGGGTGATGGTAAAGGCCGCGCTCTGGTCACCGGTTACGACGCTCCACACTGGTTTACCAGTCCGCGCATCGAGTGCCACCAGCCTGCCGTCAATGGTGCCGACATAAATTTTGCCGTTCCAGGCAGCCACACCGCGATTGACCACGTCGCAGCAGGCCTTGACGCCATACTCGCCCGGCACCTGTGGATCGTAGGACCAGAGTAGCTTGCCGGTCCCGGCGTCGTACGCCTTGACCCTGCTCCATGCCGTCGACAAGTACATTACACCGTCGATGACCAAGGGTGTCGCCTCCTGACTGCGATTGGTATCGAGGTCCGCGTACCAGGCCAGCCCGAGCTGCTTTGCATTGCCAGACGTTATCTTGGTCAGGGGACTGAAGCGCTGTTCGCTGTAAGTTCGCCCGTAGCTCAGCCAATTCGCGGCATCCTGGTCGGCGTTTTTCATCCGGTCGGCATCGACCATGGCCGGTGTCTCCGCTGCCGATGCCTGCACGACGCCGACTGCAACCAAGGAAAATGCAAGTATGAATCGCTTCATAATCAACTCCTCAGTGAAAGATCCGCCTTGCTCGAGCTACCCTGTGCGTCGTCACCGCCGACCTGATGGAGTCCCAATTTTGCCTCGTCGTTGTAGAACTCGCTTAACTTGAGCGCCGACGGCGAAGCGGCGTAGGTATCAGTCCCGGTCGTCCCTCGATCATGGACACGCCGCGGTAAACGTGGGTCACTACCGCAGATGGTCTTTCCGACCCAGGCCGCCTTCTGGATAGGCGCAATGTACTTCCAGGTCTCGTAGTCGCCTTGGCGGTATCGGTGATGCAGTGCATAGAAGCCGCGAAGCGCCGCTTTTCGCGCAGCATTCAGAACCTGCAACATATGAGGAATACAACTATTGGCCTCCGCAACAGCCCTAAGGCGATCCCATCTCTTGCCGCCCTCTGAAAGGAAATCGTTATACGGATCGATCATCACAAGTGCAGTGAGCTGCTGGTCGTATGTCACTTTCATCATGCTCTCCCAGCGACGGTCGTGTGCAGCGGGCGCTCCACGACATTGGTCCAGAGCTGGCGTAGGCTGTCGATGCCACCGAAGGTCGAGAACCAAAGAGTCACGTCGCCGACAAACAGATTTCCGGCAAATATGCCAGGCCTCGATTGGAGCAAGGCATCGAATGTTGTGCGCCCATTGCGGGTGAAGGGATGGGGTGGAGCTCTCAAATCAATCTTCTGCCGAACGAGGACATCCAATTTGGTGACGGCGCCCTGGAGACGTTCGAATTGCGGCAAGTGCGGGTGAACATTGAAGGTATCGACGCCTCGCAGCAAGTGAAGACGATCGAGTTCGCTCTCGGCCTCGATCGCGGCAGGGGATCCATCGCTCTCCGCAGCGGCATGCAGCCCGAAGCGGTTCTCTACGCCCACGCCGAGCCCAGCCAAAAGCGAGCGAGCGAAACCGCTGAGGCGCTGCTGGGGCGGAATTAGCTTATCTCCGTGGTGCAGGAAGTCTGCTACTTGCCGTTCCAATCGCTCGTCATGTGGTAGATCGGGCACGTCACCGATGTCGTGATGGGGACAGATGAAGACAAGATGGTCCGGGTGCGCGAGAAACCGGCGGACAGCCCCCACTTCGGCGGCACTTGCATCTTGGCGGGTGCGTAACGAGTCCAAGCTGATGACGATGAGCGTGTCGGCCGCGTCGAGAAGGGCCGCATCGAGCCAGGTTCGCGCGCCATCGTCGCCCACCCGCTCGATCTCGACGACCGGGTGACCGGTCTGCGCGCCGGCCTGTTCCACAAAGGCGGCGAAATTTTGCTTCATGATATGATCCAAAAAGCCACCGATGCTTTGGTCAAAGCGAGCAGGGTCCGAAAACGCTTCAAATCTAGGGTAGAGCATTCGTCGGCTCTCAAAGAGCGTCGGATACCGGTTCTCAATAACTTCGAGTGGCGCTCCGGCCTCTTCCGGCCGGCTCCACGCGTAATAAACCACGACCTTTCGGCCAACCATTTCGCCTCTCCCTCTCCTGTCAGTCTCTAAGCCGCCGCTTACACGAAACGTTGCATAGTCGAGAGTCGCCTGCCACCTCGCGATCACCTCGTCTGCGGCGGCCTTTAAGGCGCATAACGGGTGAAGACAAAGTCGCGAGCTTTGATGGGCACGTGGCAGGAAAAGCACTCTTGCGCCGCCACGTCGGCGGGTTTGCCGTCGTTAAATTGTGCGAACCCCCACCCGCCGGTTGACATGTACTTTTTTGAGTCTTTGACCATAAACTGAACATTCGTGGGGGGGCCGGCCACGAAAGATTGGGGACGGCCAAAGGCTTTGTTGTTTTGTTCTGAAGAGACGGAACTCCACGCAAGTCTGGCGATGATCGTGCCGTCCGGGAACGGGAGTTTCCCTTCCCGATAGGCCTTGATCGCTATGTCGTTACCCAGAATGGCGCGCAAATCGTTGAGGTTGCCTTCTTCGTGGGCCACGGAGATCAACCTCCAATCGCGGTATCCTGGGGGCATTTTGCCTCCGAAGATAGGGGGGCTTTCGTCATCGGCGCCTCTAGCCGAGAGTGTCATTGCACCGCTAACACTTACCGCCATGGCGGCTGCGATCACGAAGATTGAGAGCTGTTTCATGGACTGTCCTTTCATCGGGATGCGACTCCCGAGCCAGTTGTACTGGCCTTCGCCACAGTGAAAATCGATCGCAACGTTTTGACGTTCAACATGGCTGTCCCAAATGCACGAAGGTCGGTCTCCCGAGAACGATTACGACGCAGGCTGGAAACTGATCGGTAGGGCCAGCAGGGCGCGGAAGATGAAATGCTTGCGATATTCCAGCGTATCCGCGGCGAGTTGGAGCCCAGACAATCGTTGCACCAGCGTACTGATGCCGATCTGCCCCACCAGTCGAGCCAGAGGCGCAGCGATGCAGGTGTGGACGCCGTGGCCAAAGGTCAACTGCCCGAGGTCCTTGCGCGTAATGTCCAGGCGGTCAGGGTCCGGGAATCGGACTGGGTCGCGGTTGGCGGACCGGAGAAGAGGAAACACCTGCTGACCTTTGTGGATCAACTGGCCGCGGACGTTGACGTCTTCCGTCGCCACGCGTGGGAACCCCCGTACCACACCGTCGTACCGCAAGCACTCCTCGACTGCACCCCCAATCAACGCGGGGTCCTTCTTCAGCAAGGCGAGTTGGTCGGGGTGGCGAAGCAGGGCGAGCACCGCGTTGCTGATCAGCATCATCAGGACGTCCGGGCCGGGTATGATCTGAATCAGGTTGCCGAGAATCTCTTCGTCGGTGAACTGAGTGCCGCCGCGCTCGGCTGCGAGCATGCTGCTCACGAAGTCGGTTCTCGGACTCTCCCGGCGCCGGCCGATCAAGTCGCGGAAGTAGGTCGACACCTCGCGGCAGACTTGCTGGCCGCTCGCGGCTTCTTCAGGCCCTCCGAGGGGGTCGAGGGCGGCATGAATGGTGATGGCCCATCGATGGAGCGTGAGCAAATCCAGATCGGTAGCCCCAACGAACTCCCTGAAGACAGTATAAGAGAGGGGTTCGGCAAAATCGGTCACGATTTCCATCGTCCCGGCCCCCCGGACCCGATCGAGGAGGATATTTGCGAGTTCGAGAATGCGTCCACGCATCTGTGCGATGTGCTGGGGGGGGAACGACTGCTCCAACAGGCCACGCCTTCGGTTGTGGGCTACCCCGTCGGTGAACAGGACCCCCGCGGCTTCGGTGTGCCAGAGACAACCGCTCCGCTCCTTTTGGACGGCTGATTCAATCCCTCCCTGGCTGCCGAACCGCCGATCGCCCTCGGTGATGGCCACCACATCATCGTAGCGGGAGATGAACCAGGCCGGCAGGATCTCGGCGTTCCAGTAGACAGGCGCCTCGGTGCGAAGCCAGTGGTAGAAAGGGTAAGGGTCTTGGACCCCTCGCACGAAGATGTCCTGGAAGCGGAAAGCGGATGACATGTTGACCTCAAATCCCTAGACAGTGATTCCACGTTGCGCCAAAAGGCAAAGCCGAGGGCGACGATCAGCCGGGCCGCTTATCCGTGTCATTTGTCATCCGCCGGCCCGAGCGCAGGGAGGTACCGACCGAAGTTCAATTCGAAGTCGCCCGGAACGCCGTAACCGGCGCGCATCTTGGCGCCGCGCGCCTGCGCACGGGGCAAGGCCAGCAATTTGAAGATCAAATCGTTGCTCGACTGAAGCTCGGCAGCCGTCGGCGTCCCGAACCGATTGATCTGGGCCTTCGCCGCGGCTAGTGGCTCACGATCGAACGAGGCCAGACGCCGGGCGAGCGCATCGACAAACGAGTCGAGGTTGGCATCGTCCAGCGTGCGGTTCACCCAGCCATAGCGCTCGGCGATATCAGCATCGAAATCGTCGCTGCTGAGCACGATCTCAAGTGCCCGCGAGCGGCCGACCAAGCGCGGGAGCCATTCCAGCGCACCGCCGCCCGGGACCAAGCCGGTGCCGACCTCGGGTTGGCCGAAGAGGGCGCTTTGCCGGCTAGCAAAGCGCATGTCGCAGGCCAGAACGAACTCATTGCCGATGCCTCGCGTGCGGCCGCGAATCTTCGCGATGCTGACGACGGGCGCGGACGAGAGGCGCAGCACAAAGTCGCGCCAAAGTCCGAGCACCTCTGGGCGCTTAACTGCTTTGAATACGTCGAGATGGGCGATGAAAAAATCGGGATTCGCCGACTGAAACACAACGACGTTCACGGACGGGTTCGCCTCGAGGTCGGTCATCAGCGCTCCCAATTCGACGATCGTTGTGGGAACAAACATGTTGATCGGCGGATTGCTGAAGGTGATCGTCCACCGACCCGGATAGGTGCGGTCGATGTGGAACTGCCTCGGCGTAGCGACAGAAGGCGCATCAGTTTCAGCTGTTGTCATGGTCATATTTTTTGCAAAATTGAGAGAGGGGAAGGCAAGTGTACCGATGGAAAGCGTGGCTGCCGAACCGACGAGAAAGTCACGTCGAGTCAGCGACGAAGGCAGCGGCGTCTTGGGAAATGGACCTCGAGAAACAACAAGCTCGTCGCATCCCGGTGGCTACTGCGGTTTCTCCTGTGTCATGCACGGCTCCTACGCCACCAGCTGCTGGCCGCCGTCTATGTCGTAGGTTCCGCCGGTCAGGGCGGTGTTGGTCATCAGGTGGACGGCTAGGGCGGCGACGTCTGCTGGGCCGACCACGCGGCGGATCGGGAGTGTCGCGCGGAGTTGCTCGCGTCGCGCATCCAACTGATCGCCGAGCAGGGATGCTGAAAGCGGAGTATCGACGAAGCCGGCGGCGATAAGGTTGACGCGGACCGGGGCTAGCTCGAGTGCGAGGTTCTTGGTCATGGCTGGAAGCGCGGCGGTGAGAGCCGAGACTAGAGCGAGTCCTGGCGCCGTGCGGCGGCCACCGGTACCGCCCATGAAGAGCAGGGTGCCTCCCGGGCGAACCTTCTTTGCGGCGTAGCGAGCGACCTGCAACGGCAGCAGGAGATGGGCTTCGACATCCTGGCGCGCCTTTTCGATCTCGAGTTCCGCCAGCGGTGAGTAGTAGGGACCGGGACCGGTGACCAGCACGTGGTCGATCGGTGCCGGGAGTCCGTCGAAGAATTTTTGGAGTTGATCGAAGTTGGTGGCATCGAATGCCGCGCTGCTTAGAGTGCCGAGTTCGCGTGACGCGTGTTCCAGGCGTTCCGGGTTGCGTGCCGCGAGAATCAGCTTGGCTCCCTCAGCGCGCGCTCGCCGGGCCGTTTCGAGTCCGATGCCGGCGCTGCCCCCAATCACGACGACAGTTTGTCCGAGGAGTCCCGGTTCGGGCTGGATGGGAGAGGCGCCAGTTGCGATGCTCATGATTCCTCCGTTCAACAGTCTAGAATTGCGTTTGCCTCAAGAAAACGGCCTGCCCTGAGAGCAGGGTTCATCACCGGCAGTCATCGTTACTGTTTCCGTCCTGCAGAGGGCGCCTTCTCGGCGCCTCGCTTGTTCCAGCCGTGGAAGCGTGACAAGTCGCCCGCGTTCCATGCCTCCGTACTTTTGCCTTCTCGGGATCGTCTTCTCTCTCTTGTGAAGAACCTTGCCGCAGCGATCTGAAGCCCCGCGAACCTCTTCTGAAAAGAGCTTCGGCTGTTCCCATGCGGCAAAGTGCCCGCCCTTGGGGAGCTTGTTGAAGTAACGGCGCAACGCATCGTTGGGCGCGACGTCGTTGAGCCCGTCGCTGAAGTGCAGGGATTCTTTCCTGATCCCGCGCGGCCATAGCTTTGCCACTAGGAAGCGAGTTCCGTGCGTCCGGCTTTGCTCATAAATCCGTTGTAGCTCGATCATGGCAGACCTTGTGTATCCACTCTGGTTGGCTGTCCAGGGTGCTCACGGAACCCGCACCGTTCCCTTCTGCATAATCTCGGCAACCGAAGGAAAGGCATTGCGCGCTACTTCCGGAACTGACTTCCAGTGCTCGTTCGGTGCATAGCCAAACGGCTTCGTCCCGGGACCGTCGCCGGGGCTGCCAACCACGATGCGCCCCACCATGCCGGCCAATTCATGTGCCTTGCAGTAATAATCGTAAACCCCCGGCACTGTGAAGACATACTCGAAGGTCGCGCCACGCTTGGGAGACTCTGCTAGCAGAATGTCGGAATCCCAAGGCTTCGCCGACGCTGGGATCCGTAGTTCATGATTGTCGTTGCTCGGGTGATAGGCAGTAGTCGAATGGAACCCACTGAGCTGAACCCAGCGCACCGTATCCCCCGGGGCGATGCGCACACCCACCGGATCGAAATACACCTTGCCGGCCGGTGTCTGCACCAACTTTATTTCCACCAAGGCGGCTGTCGCAGGCGCCGCTTGGCCGAGCATTGCGGTGCCGGCGACGGACGCCGCCAGAAAAACTTTGACGGCGATTCCAATCACCGCCTTGACTCTTACCGACCTCGATTGCGTGTCCATATGCGCCTCCGCACGCCTTGCATCTACTGCATCTCTGCTTTTACGGCCGCAGGGCTGATAAACCATTGGACGATGTGATAGTGCGGCTCCTCGACTCCCGGATGGCCCGGGTTGTACTCAAGGTCGGTATGGTCGAGCTTCATTCCTGCCGCGACCCCGCCGAGGGTCTCGAAGTTCTTATGCGCATCGAGATCCTTGAGCGGCACCATGTAGGTAACGTTGACGAGCTTCCCCTGGTGGTTGTAGCCGAGGAACGGCCCGATGGGCAGCGTCGAAGGCTCGATGTAGAGCGTTCCCAACCCCGGCGCCCAATCCGGAAACCTCACCAGCGAACTTAACTTCTTAAAGCTGGCCGGCGGGGACGTAGCGACGTCGGCGGCGTAGACGGTGGGGGCTACAATCATCCCGGACGCAAGCAACGCGAGCGCAGCAATCGTCGCCCGACCCCAAGCGAAGTTCCAGTTGCTATTTCTATTCATGTCGAATCTCCTCTTGTGAAGAACCCTACCGCAGCGATCGGAAGCCCGCGCGCACCTCTTCTGAAAAGAGTTGCGGCTGTTCCCAGGCCGCAAAGTGCCCGCCCTTGTCGAGCTTGTTGTAGTGGATCAGTTTGGGATACGCCCGCTCCGCCCAACTGCGCGGGCACAGATCGATCTCGTCTGGAAAGGAGCTTACGGCAACCGGGATGGAAACGCCTTTGACACCGAAATACGAGAGTTTGTTTTCCCAGTAGAGGCGCGCTCCGGAAATCGCCGTGTTCGTCAACCAGGTGATCGTGATGTTGTCGAGGATGTCGTCGCGCGTGAGGCCGGCGGATTCTCCCGCAAAGACGCGTGAGATCAGCGCGTAGCTCCACGCATCGTGGTCCAGAAAATAGGCGGCCAGGCCGACGGGGGAGTCCGCAATTCCGTACAACGTCTGCGGGCGCAAACCCATCTGGTAGCCGTAGGCGACGCCTTTGCTGTAGACGAATGTCAACCGCTCGAACGCGAGTTTTTCTTCGGATGAGAGACCGTCGGGCATTGGCGCACCGGTGGCTGCCGCCTTGTCAACGTCGGCCGGAACCGCGCCAGGCATATTGGTGTGAATGCCGAGCAATTCCGGAGCCGCCTGCACACCCATTTGTTCGGTGATGATCGCGCCCCAATCGCCGCCTTGCGCCACAAACTTCGTGTATCCAAGGCGCTTCATCAGCACCACCCAGGCACGTGCGATGTGGGCGGGATCCCAACCGGTCGTGGTCGGCTTGCCTGAATATCCGTAGCCAGGTATCGACGGAATCACTATATGGAAAGCGTCCGATGCTTTCCCGCCATGCGCCGTGGGATTGGTAAGTGGGTCAATAATCTTCATTTGCTCGATAATCGATCCGGGCCATCCATGCGTGACGATGACGGGCAATGCATTCTCATGCTTCGAACGAACGTGAATGAAATGAATGTCCAGCCCATCGATCTCGGTGATGAACTGCGGCAGGGCGTTCAGCTTCGCCTCGACCTTGCGCCAATCGTAGTCTGTCGCCCAATACTTCGCGAGCGCCTGAGTTGTCGCGAGCTGCACGCCTTGCGATGCATCCGCGACCGTTTCCCGTTCGGGCCACCTCGTCGCCTTAATGCGCCTGCGCAATTCGGTAAGTTCCGCCTCCGGAACAACATTCACATGAAACGGACGAACAGCGGTCTTATCACTACGCGTCTGTTGTGCAACGTCACTCATAGCTGTACTCCTTCCGGAAAAAGAAGACCGGGAAGACCTAGCGGACCCGCAGCAACGGCTGACGCACAGCACCGCAAAAGCGACGGCAATTGAGGCCGAGCATCTTTTGCATACCGAGCTCTTTAGCAACTGTTGGTTGGATTCGGGTATGCCTGCAAAGCCTCCCAATCTGGGGCGATTACAGCGCACACGGAGGTCCGCGTCGATTGCGCAATGGCTTATTTGTCTACACGTTGGTAAAGGCTGTCACAACTCGCCCCGCGCGAAACGCAGGTGACGTTGGTGGTTCGAGATCGAATGATTTCGGAGGCACGCCCCTTCTATCGACCGTCGTGCGGACCGCTTTCTACGTCTCGAGTATTGGTGCTGAAGGAGCTAAGAGCGAATGCTCAGCGCCAGCTTTGACGGGTGTTTCCTTGGCTTCAACAGGACCGAGAATGCGAGTCCGACGGAGACTCGGAATAGTTGTTTGTCAAATTCAACAAGTGGACTGGGAGGATCGACTTATTGGGAGCACTGAACCTTGGTTTAGTTGTGCGCAGGCAGCGTGAATCGGAAAACGGCCCCACGAGGCTGTTGCGCGTCCGCCCACAATCGTCCTCTATGGGCTTCAATTATGGAGCGGCATATCGATAGTCCAATCCCCACTCCGCTAGCCTTGGTAGTGTAGAAGGATTCAAAAATCCGCTCGCGATCCTCCGGGGCGACGCCGGGTCCCGAGTCGCCTACCGCGACGAGCAGTGCCTCCGACGAACTCGATTCGGTGCTGATCACCAATTCCCGCACTTCATCATCGACGCTGATCATCGCCTCGATCGCGTTGAGGATCAGATTCAGCATGACCTGCTGCAGTTGAACTCGATCTCCAAGAACCGGTGACAGTCCCTCCGCGAGCTGCGTCTGGATCGATACGCGATTCTTCGATAGCTCGCCTCGCACGAGCGTGATGATTTCTTCGATGGCATCGTTAAGGTCAACGGCTTCCTTGCGGGGAGGCACTTTTTTGACCTGATCGCGGATCCGACCAATGATGTCGCCCGCTCGATAGGTCTCGTTCACCACGCACTCGAGCGCCTCCCTGACTTCTGTCAGGTCCGGTGGGTCTCCGGCGAGAAAGCGCAACGCTGCATGGGCGTTGTTGCGTGTTGCACCAATCGGCTGATTGACCTCGTGCGCGATGGAGGCGACGAGCTGGCCCATCGTTGCCAGGCGGTTCGCATGCGCCAGTTCCGTCTGCAGCTCGCGCAGCGCGTCAGCAGTGCGTTTGCGCTCGGTCAGGTCGAGCACGAACGCGACACCTTGGTACGCATCTTCTTCGAAGGTTGCCACACCAATCAACACGGGTACGCGGCTGCCGTCCTTCCGAGTAAACTCCGTTTCGAGCGGCTGCAAGCTGCCCGTTATCTTCAGCTCTGGCACCCATTGCTGTTCGTCACGGTCGCGCCATTCCGGCGGCGTCAGATCCGTCCAGCGTACGCGGCTCGAAATGAGATCCTCGCGGTCGTATCCCACGATGCGAAGAAACGCGTCATTGGCCTCGAGAATCCGACCTTCGAAATCCCAGATGATGATCCCGATGATATTGGCATCCACCAGGCGTCGGATTCTGGCTTCGCGTTCGGCGAGATCCCGGTAGAGGCGCAGCGTTCTCCATTGAGATGGCGGCCTCCGAGGCAAGCAGCTTCAGGATGGCCATCCGACCCGGGGTAAACGCGTCAACCGTGAGGTTGTTCTCCAGATACAGCATCCCGAGCAACCGGGTCTGCTTGAGTATCGGCAAGCAGAGCACCGACCGTGCGTGGTGCTCGCGAATATAGTCATCGGCCGAAAATGCGCTCTGGCCGGAAGCATCGTGCAGCAGAACGCTTTCCTTCGTCCGGAGGGCATAGCGGAACACCGATTCCGGCAGATCTGCAGCGGTGACGCGCGCCTGTCGCAGATAGACTTTCACCTCGTTGCTGCTCGTTGTGACCTCGGCTTCTATCCGATAGTCCTCTCCTCGCGGAAGAATCAGCAGACCTCGTTCGGCGCCGGCGTGCTCGATTGCCGTGCGCATGAGCGTGTCGATCAGCTTCTCCAGCACGATCTCGCCGGACAACGCTTCCGAGACCTTGATCACGGTAGCCAGATCGAGGTGCTCGACCGGCGCCATGTATCGTGGTTGTGGGATCCGAGGTCGGCTTGTCGGCTCTGAGGTGCGGATATAGCTGCTCGAGTTGGCGAACCTTTCCGTCAGCTCCCCAGCGAAGGTAGCAGTTGCGGGCATCTCGCAGGTAGGTGTTCGCAATTCTCTCGAAGCCGCGTTGCGTGTAGAAACGCGCCGCCATTTCGTTCGCCAGCCCCTCGTTGTGCACAAAGTCATTCACGCGGGCCGACCGAATGGCTCTGCTCGTAGAGATCATTGGGCATCAAGCATGCGACCTTCGATCCGCGCAATTTCCGCGGCCACGAGAGCCGCGCGATTTTCGAAAGTTATAGGGTTGTGTTCGGCCCAGATTTCAAGTTGCCGGTGGTAGTCGACTATCAAGGCCAAATGTTCCGGCCTGGCGTCGGGAGGCGCCAAATCCCACGCTATTGCATGCGCGAGCGCGCCGTACAGCCGATGTTCCGCGCCTTCGAACATGGCCGCTGACGTCCACACCAGTTGATCCGCTTTCAGCGAGGCCTCCACCGCCGCCGGGATGTCTCCGGCAAAGAAGCGCGCCTGCAACTTTCGAGTCCAATGCCAGTAAGCAGCAAATGCCAAATTGGGCGAACTGGCCAGGCGGTGCTCAGCCTCCGCTTCGTCGAACCCCGGGTGATCCAGCCGTCCAAATGTCGATGTCAGCCCTCTCAATGACAGTACGAGACCGAGTTGCTGCGCGCAGAGTTCGAGGATAAGCCCGAAACTCATGCGTTTATTGAATGCAACGCCGTTTTCGCAGTCGGTTTGCACTTCCTGCGAGCGGATCCCCGGCCGCCAAGAGGACGGTAACCAGTTCAGTCCAGCTGTAAGAAGCAAAAGTCAGGTCGCCTGTCCGATACGCCGCATCGAACGCCCGCCGAACCAGTTCACGACCCTTGGCGGGGTGTCTCGCCCACGGCAGCACGGCCGAACCCATGTTCATCCAGATTCGAGCCTGGTATCGCGTCAGGCCCCGCTTCTCCGTCAGGTCAAAACCAAGCTGGCCAAACCGAAAGCCCTCTTTATAGTGGTTGAATCGCGGACCACCGAACATGGCAAACCACACGTAAGCGAAACACGAAGCGTCGCAGTTGCCGTGCTCGAGGCTGAAAGTCACCATCCGGCACATGACCAGCGAGGACAGGTTGTCATCGAAGACCTGGGACGGCGTCATGATCTCCGTGAATACGTCCAGCGTGTCGAGGAGATCAGGATCGGCAATCAAGGGCAGATCGATCAGGTCCTCGATTTGCCGATCACCGAGCAGGGACCAGATGCGGTCGTACTCGACCATCACGTCATCGCGAGTGGGATGCGTCGCCCACACTGTTCCTTCGCGCCGGAGCCAGTCGAGGAAGACTTCGATGCAGAGATCACATCGATCGAGAGTCATGTAGAGCGTTAGCCGCAAGCGCGTCGCGATACAGTAGTCATGCCGGTTACAACAGCGTTGCGCCAGGTTCAGCATTCTGGCCTCTGCTGCGCGCTTGTCCGCCGTCAGCAGCTCGCATTCGGCCATCAAGTATTCCGTTGCGAACATGAGCTTGTAATTGTGCTGCCACGTTTCCTCCGTGAGCAGCGCGCGCCCGGCTCTCAGGTATTTAAGCGCCGAGTCATATGCCGTGGATGCCTTCGCGCGCCTGCCTGCGATCAGATTCAGATCCGCCACCCGTTCGCGTTCTTCGACCGAGGCGATAAGATGAGAGCCTCGATTCAATTGGTTTACGATCTCGAAGATAGCCTCTTCACGTTTCTCCTCGGGGGTGTGCTCGGCGAGCAACATCCCGATTCGGAGGTGAGCGTCGGCGCGGCGGCTCCGCCGGGATTTGAGAGTACGCAGCCTCCTGAACACGGTCGTGGAGAAACCGGTAGGAATCATCTGAGCGGAAGATCAGGCCCTGACCGCACCGCCTCCCAGAGATCGCTGTGCATGGCCTCGACAGAATCCTGATATACCATTCGCAGCATCGAGAACTCCGCGCTGTTGCCCATGCAGGCGAACTGCCGGAGTGCCTTCTGCGCCTCTGCCGGCAGGCGATTCAACTTGCCGACCATCAGTTCTACGACATTGTCCGTAAAGCCTTTGGCGTGAATGCGGCGCAGGTCCCAGACCCAACGCCCGTCGTCGTAATCGAATGTGAGGAGGCCCTCGTCTGCCAGCGTAGAAATGAACTGGATGGCGAAGAACGGGTTACCCGTCGTCTTCTCGTGAATCAATTCAGCCAGGGGGGCGGAGCGCTCCGGTTCGCAGTGAAGGGAGTCTGCCAGCAATTGGCTCAGATCGTCACGTCCGAGCGGTGTGAGAACGATGTCCTGCAATGCCGCTCCGGCCTGGCGGATCGCGTCGAGCTTGCGTACCAGCGGGTGGGTGGCATTGACCTCGTTGTCCCGATACGCGCCGATCAGCAGCAAGTGTTGCAGATCGGTACGAGTCAACAGATCTTCGAGCAAGTCGAGTGTTGCTGCATCCAGCCATTGCAAGTCGTCGAGGAAGAGCGCAAGCGGATGTTCGGGTCGCGCGAATACGCCGATGAATCGTCGAAAGACCAGCTGAAAGCGTCTCTGCGCTTCCTGCGGTGGAAGCTCGGGTACCGGCGGCTGTTCGCCAATGATGTGCTTCAATTCCGGGACGAGCTCGACAATGAGCAGTCCGTTCGGATCCAGAGCCTCGCGCAACGCAGTCGCGCCATTTGCGCAAGTCTTCTTCGTTCTTGCTCAGGAGTGGCCGGATGAGGCTCTGAAAGGCCTGCGCAAGCGTGGCATACGGAATGTCGCGCTTGTACTGGTCGAACTTGCCCGATGCAAACAAACCGCGGGGAGGAACAAGCGGCTTATGGAGCTCGTTGACAACAGCGGATTTGCCGATGCCGGAGTATCCGGAGACAAGTACTAACTCTGGCCTGCCGCCGGCAACAATGCGGTCGAAAGCGGTAAGAAGGGTGTCGACCTCACGGTCTCGCCCGTACAGCTTCTCAGGAATCATGAGGCGATCCGGGGTGTCATGATCGCCCGGCGCGAAATCGCGGATGCGCCCCAGGGTCTCCCATTCAGAGAGGCAGCGCCGAAGATCGCTCTCGACACCCGCCGCCGTCTGATATCGCTCCTCGACGGTCTTGGAGAGCAACTTCATTATGATTGCGGAGACGGAGGCCGGGACATTCCTCAGCCGCTCGCTTGGTATCGCCGGCTGTCTCGCAATATGACAGTGCACCCACTCCATCGGATCGGATGCCGTGAACGGAAGACTGCCGGTGAACATTTCGTAAAAGGTGACTCCAAGCGAGTAAAGGTCGCTCCGGGAGTCGATAGAGCGGTTCACTCGTCCCGTTTGCTCGGGCGCCATGTAGGCGAGCGTTCCTGCGATGAACTCGGGAGGTTCCGGTGACTGGCGCTCGCGCGGGAGGCGAGATGCAATGCCGAATCCGGTGAGCCAGACTTGCCCAGTCGCGGAATTTACGAGCACGTTGGCTGGCTTGATGTCCTTATGGATGAGCCCACGTCCGTGGAGTTGGCCCAGTGCGGCAGACAGGGCCACTGCGAGTCGTAGAAATCGTCCGGTCTCCATGGGCTGGCCGGATAAGGCGATCGAGGGGCTCGCCTCCCGCGTACTCGACAACCAGCATCGTCCGCCCGCGCTCGCGTACGAGCTCCACCGGCCGCAACGCCCACGCACAGTCGAGGTAGTCCTTAAGTTCGTATTCGTGTGTGAGACGATTGATGCTCTCAAGCGTCGGATGCTCAGCGCCGGAAAGAACGGGTATGAAAGCATGCGTATGGCCCTCAGCATCATCGCGCCATATTTTGCAGAAGACACGTTCAGCGTCTTCCCACAACACCTCTAAAGAGTCATTTTCCCCACCAGCGCCCAACGAGGCGGATGCTCTCATCTGTCGGGCTCCGCTAGACAGTTTCATGGCGCCTCTCGGGGTGTCTTGCCGCGCGCGAAAGCGGAACGAAGGCAGCCGATCAGGTGGGCTTCCTCGAACGGCTTGCGAAGGTAGCACTCGACCCCCAAGTGCAGCATGCGCTCCCGGTCGCTATCGTCCGGATAGGCAGTAACGAGGATCGTTGGGATCACGTGCCCTGCTTCGATCAGATGGCTGTAAAGCTCGACACCCGTTATTGCAGGCATGTGAACATCGGCGACCAGGCAGGCGGTGGCAGCGAGTTTGGGGGATGCCAGAAATTCCGCGGC
The DNA here is from genome assembly GCA_963711235.1 of uncultured beta proteobacterium. GTDB lineage: Bacteria > Pseudomonadota > Gammaproteobacteria > Burkholderiales > Casimicrobiaceae > PALSA-1003. The sequence continues at coordinate 1,027,801 of CAVQDI010000006.1, forward strand.
GGACGGGAACACCGCAACGGCGTAGCCCAGCGACTTGAGCAGCCTTCGCATGGAGTCGCGAAAGGACTGGTCGTCATCGACAATCGAGATCAGTGATTGCTCGGACAATACCGCCTCCTGCGCGTTATTCGCAGCCACAACGTCGCGCCCGAGAGCGCGGTTGGGCGCCACTTCTGCCCCCCAAGAATAGCGCTGTAACAACCCTGTAATTCTAAACCTTGGTTTAGACCATTCAGCCGGATGCACACTGTCCAACTGGATTAGTTGGGGCTAGACTTGGAACCGTGGGTGGCAACTTGCAATGGTTTAGGGGGCGGTTTGCCGTGGACCTACGATCGCGAGCGAAAACGGTGCGGGATTCAAATGCCTGCGTGATGGTCATCGACGACGATCCAGAATTTCGCGAATCGCTCGAACGACTGTTGCGGTCTGTGGGTCTGCATTCCCGGTTGTTTGCGTCGATTGCCGACTATCTGGGGTCCGAACCGCCCGATAGCCCCACCTGTCTGATCCTCGATGTGAGATTGCCCGGGCGGAGCGGGTTGGATTTTCAGCGCGAGCTCGCCGCGGCGAGCGTCAAACCTCCAATCGTCTTCATCACCGGACATGGCGACATTCCGATGACCGTGCAGGCGATGAAGGACGGCGCCATCGAGTTTCTCACGAAGCCGTTCCGAGACCAGGATCTTCTGGATGCTGTAAATGTTGGGCTCGCTCGCGACCGCGCACGCCGCGAGAATGAAGAGGCTTTGAGAGCGCTCAGAGCGCGATTCGAAGTACTCACTCCGCGTGAGCGCGCGATTCTGATTCAGATTGCGCAGGGCCGGTTGAACAAGCAGATTGCCGGCGAGATGGGCATCACAGAAACCACGGTGAAGGTACATCGCAGCAACATGATGCGGAAGATCAAGGCCGCATCGCTCGTAGAACTCTGCCGAATGGTGGACAAGCTGAAGCTGCTGCCGGAGAACTCCGACGAGGCCTCTTAGCGCGGTGCGCTTGATTGCGGTCGTACTCTGCGGCCCGAGCCGCATAATAGTGTCGACGCTCACTATCTCCGCCGGTGTGCGGAGCGTGGGCACATCGGATGCTGTGACAGTTCTCCGAGTCAGCGTGCCTCAAAGCATGCGGCGACAACAGGGCATCCGATCATTGCCAGCTTCGAGCCGGGTGAAGACTGGTTCTACGATTACGAGAAGCAGGGGATGATCAAGGGTGTGGAATTGCTTCCGCCGCATTCGCATCCGCAGGATCAGCCAGTACCGGGGCCTGCCGGAGGGGTGCCAGCCAATTGGGAATCGCTGTTGCAGTAGCTGGCGTCGGTTCTTTTTTGTGAATGGATCGGGACTCCGGACACCATATTGGTAATGAGCAACGTATCGAAAAGGAGCCATCAATGAACGCCGTGCAACTGGAACAGAAGAGCTATGAGATGCCCCCGCGGGAGGGGATCAGCATCGCGCAGTTTCTCACCGTCGCCGACATCGAGCGATCGGCCCGCTACTACGAAAAGGTCTTCGGTGCCCGCATACTGAGCCTGGGCGACGGCAACGCGCCTGGGTACCTTCAGCTTGCGAATATCTGGATGATTCTGAACGTTGGGGGCGGGCCGACGCCGGATAAGCCGACGGTAACGCTCAGTGTCCCCGACCCGAATCACATCAACAGCTTTATGAATTTCCGCGTCGCGGATATTCAGGCGTGCTATAAGTTGTGGAAAAGTCGAGGAGCCGAGTTCATCACGGAGCCTATACCCAAGTACGGCGAGATTCGCTGCTACATCCGCGATCCTGACGGTTATATCATCGAGGTTGGACAAAGCACCACGCTCACGTACGGTTAACGCTTGGCGCGGATAGGATGGCTTGATTGGAGGGTCACAGGTCGCCCGTGGCCGACTCGCGGTCCTTGCTGGCCAACTTGATTTTTTGAAGGTCTGCTCTAGAGAAGAACGAACGGCTGGTCCGGGTCGGGCACGGCCGCCCGGTCCTGGGCGATGGGCGGCGGCACTACGATCTACACCGGCCGTTCGCGCCTCGATGGCCGGTGTGAGTTGTGTAGCGGCCGTTCGTATGGGAAAGGTGGAAGTCTCTGAACGGCCAGTTGCAGCCGCTCCCGATTAGGATGAGAATCGCCGCATAGCGGACATTGAATCGATAAGTTCCGCATTCCACCGGCGATACCCAAATGGGATGGACGCAGGATGACTTCAACCAATAATGGTGTGAGGTACATTCCGCTGGTTATTGGAGTCGGGTGTCTCTTGCTGTCAGCTCCCGGTGCCTTCGCAGCTTCGCCCGCGTCGGACTGCAAGAACCTCGCGAGCGTGAAAGTTCCACGAACGACCATTGTCAGTGCGGAGCTTGTCGAAGCGGGAACCTTCAAGCCTCCGAGCGGGGACCCGCTTCGCAATTTGAAGGCATTCTGTCGCGTTGCGGGTGTCGCCAAGCCATCGGATGACTCGGACATCAAGTTTGAGGTTTGGTTACCGGCAACAGAATGGAACGGTCGGCTCTGGGGAGCAGGCAACGGCAATTTTGCAGGCTATATGCCTTATGGAAGCCTCGTAGCCAGACTCGCCGAAGGGTACGCAGCGGTCGGAACCGACACGGGGCACGAGGCTGGCCCTGTTGACGCCACGCGGGCGATTGGGCATCCCGAGAAGGTGATTGACTATGGGTACAGGGCGATCCACGAGGTCGCGGTCCGCGCCAAGGTGATCCTGTCCGCCTTCTACGGGCGCAAAGTCACCCATTCGTATTTCAGCAGCTGCTCCAATGGTGGACGCCAGGGGCTGATGGAAGCCCAACGCTACCCGGATGACTACGATGGAATTATCGCCGGGGCGCCCGCGCTTGACGAAACGCACCTGATTGCCGGGTTCGCATCGATCGAATTTGTCTGGTTTAGAGAAAAGGCCGGCTTTTTCCCACCGGGCAAGCTTCCCGCCATTCAGTCTGCGGCGCTGGCAGCGTGTGATGGCCTTGACGGCGTCAAGGACGGGGTGATTGAGGATCCCCAGCGTTGTACCTTTAACCCATCGGCGTTGCTGTGCCAAGGGGTAGAAACGGATCGATGTCTGACCCAACCTCAACTCGCCGCACTGCGAACGATCTACGCCGGTCAGGTTCTTGCAGGGGGGACGATCTTACGCGGCTACTCGCCGGGCGCGGAAGCTGAGCCCGATGGTTGGGGCGACTGGATAATAGGGTCTCCGCAAGAAGAAAGTGGCTTCTATGAGTTTGCCGTTGGCTATTTCAGCGGCTTCGTATTCGGCGATCCCAAATGGGATTTTCATACGTTCGACCCGGATCGTGATGTCCGGGTGGCCGATCAGAAACTCGCACCCATCCTGAACGCAACCGACCCCGATCTGAGCAAATTCGCGGCACATGGCGGAAAGCTGATCCTGTACCACGGCTGGGCTGATCCAGGGCTTCAGCCGCTTACAACTGTGGATTACTATCATCGAGTTCGCGACACAATTGGCCAGAAGGCGATCGCCGACTCTGTGCGGCTATTCATGGTACCCGGGATGCTGCATTGCGAGGGTGGGCCTGGACCCAACAGTTTCGGGCAGTTCGCAGCAGGCACGGGTGACCCCAATACAAAGATAGGGGCTGCGCTGCAACGCTGGGTCGAGGAAGGGATTGCGCCCGAACGAATCGTCGCGACTAAGCGCAAGAACGACGAGGACCCAACCAGCGAAGTCACACGGACCCGCCCGCTTTGTGCCTTCCCAAACGTTGCGCACTATCGCGGCGAGGGCAGCACGGACAATGCCGCAAATTTCGACTGTGCTGCTGCACCCTAACCATCAACCGTCGACCCCTGTGACTGCTCGTGGAGCGTCCGCTAACGGGCAGTTGATCTGACGGTTTGCGACGGTCGGGCGAAGGTCGCTGACCGGCTGCGGTTTCAACCGGGCCTTCACTGGCCGTGTCTCACTTGTTTCCGATGAGGAGAGAAAATGTCCGAACCGCAGAAGGAGCTGGTTGTCCTGATGACCAAGGGCGCCGATCACGAGCTGTCATCGGTTGCGTTCACCATCGCCAACGGCGGCATTACGGCCGGTCTCAAGGTCTATGCCTTCCTGACGAGTGCCTCGGTCGATCTTGTACGCAAGCGCGCAGCCGATGTGCCGCATGTTCCGCCGCTGGACCCACTCAAGGCACTGATCGACGACTTCCTGCGCCGAGGTGGCACGATTTGGGCCTGCCCGCCCTGCGTCAAGGCTCGAAGCTATACGCAGGACGATCTGATCGACGGCGTAAAGATCCAAGGCGCAAGCGCGATGCATGAGCGCTTGATGGCGGGTGCGGCTTCACTCAGCTTCTGATTAAGCTCGGCCAAGCTACGTCAGCTTCCGCCCCGTTGAGTGTCCGGTTCGGAGTAAGCCGGACGACCGGAGTGGGTCGGGTACGGCCGCCCGGACCCGCGCGATGAGCGGCGCCTCTACGATCTACACCGGCCGTTCGCGCCTCGATGGGCGCTGTGCGTTTTGCAGCGGCCGCTCGAATTGGAAACCGTGGAGGTCTCTGACCGTAGGTCCGCTTAGGGCGACTCCGGCCGGTCACTAATCCCGAATTGAAACGCCGTTCAATCGCAGGCGCACTACCCTCCCATACGGGAGTCTGACGGCCCTTCGACGTTTTGGGAGACACGGATCGCGCTGCGGTGCTGCGTCTTATAGACGCGTTTGTGACGAACTGAGATTGGCTGTGCCCAAAATCAGCCTGAATGAGGCTGGAATTGGCGAAAACGGAGAAGTGGCAAGCTTCGCAAGCTATTGATTAATTGAAAAACCGAACAACTTTCCTTCACCTGTTATCAGACTGAAAATCCGTGTGTCGGTGGTTCAATTCCGCCCTTGGCCACCAAACACATAGTGCCTGTTAGCGCGAGCAAGCACTTACAGGCTTTTCCAGCGTAGCCAAATCGTAACCATCAACCAGCGAATCGATCCGGTCGGCGGCCTTCGCGAGATAGTCGGGCGCCAGATGTGCGTAGCGTTCGACTCGTTCCCGATCGCAGGCACCTTTTCTGCAGTCCTGACCCCTGAAATTCGGGCAGGCGTTAGCATAGAGTGACCGCCGCAAACTGCTTCCCGCACGCAAAGCTAATCTTGCAACGCCGCCGCGTCCGCGAATATCGTAGACTTACCACGCATTTGGGTGGCTAGTTTTGGATCCCTGGAGGAAGGGCAAGTTGCGGGTCAGTGTGTGGGGCGCACATGTTTCCCTGAGCGCCATTACAGCCATTATAGACTGCCTTAAACTTCCTCAATCCGGTGGTGCCCTATCGGGGAACCGACGGAGCTTGAGCAACCTGTGGCGAATTCCCGATCAAGCCGCAATCGGGGTCTGAAACAGGCCGCGGCAGTATTGCCGCCAAGCGTGACGATCAAGCGCGGCAGGAGTAGGGGAGGGTGCGCCGGCATATTGCGCCGGCGTCGTACCATCAAGCGAGCGGTGGGCTATTAGCAGTCGTCAAACTTCCGTGGTGATCCAACGCATGGAAACCACGAGTAAGATTGGCACCGCATTCAACTGAGGGGCAATAAATGATCACCCATCCTTTTCCCGACGGTGCGGTCGAGTGGTCCGGCGACAATCCAGGGATCTACCTGAAGGATAGCGTGGACGGCCCTTTCCTCTCGTTGATGGTGTGGTTTCGAATCGCATTGTCAGCTTACGGGAAGGGGCATGCGTTGGTGCTGTTCGAAGATCCGGCGCGCGCGGCCGCATGGCCCGAAACAGCGAATTTCTGTATCTGCGACAACGAACCCCTGGCGCGCTACCTAGTAGAAAATTTCTGCAAGAAGTTCGGTGTCTTTAGGGATGCCAGAGCGTTCGCTGCGCTCCCGTACCTGCCAATGCAAGACAACGAGGCGTTCGGCGACAACATGACGTCGACCGGGATTTCGGTGACCGCGGCAGGCCTTAAGGTTGAGTTGATTTGGGGCAAGCTCGGGAAACCGTTCGCGGCGGACGTGCTTCCCGAACAATCGGCCACTGGGGCGCACGAAATGTACAGCGTGTTCGTCGAAAGCGCTGATGCGTCGATCATCGTTAACGGCCGTAGGTTGCACGGTCGGCCGTATCCGCGACCGTTCATGGGCAGAATGGCAAGTTCTGCTTTTCTGGCCTTTTCTGAAACGTGGCTTAAGACATGATTCGCGAACTCACGGCAAGCGAGGCGGCGCATCGGATCCATCCCGGCAAACTCACTTCCGTATCGCTGGCGTGCAAATGAGCGCTGTAACCCGCGCAGATGAGTTGTTGCTGCGGGTGCGTCAGTGGGCGAGCCAGGTGTTGGCGGCGGCATGAGCGCGGGCAACGAGGCGGCTTTTCCGATATTCGAGGCGGGGGACATTGTGTTGCAGTCGGGGCACATGTACCGCGGAGCGCGGCTCGCCTACAAGACATACGGTGAACTCAATGCAGAACGGAACAACGCTATCGTGTATTGCACGCCCTTCGGTGCTCAACACGCGGACATCGAGTTCATGATCGGTCCGGGCGCGGCACTGGACCCGGGAAAGTATTTCATCATCATTCCGAATCTGTTCGGCAATGGACTCTCGTCGTCGCCGTCGAACACGCTGCCACCTTTCGATCGGGGACGTTACCCGCATTTCACCATTTACGATAACATAATGATCCAGCGGCGGCTGGTGACCGAGGTGTTGGGAATCGCCAAGCTTCGGCTGGTTTACGGCTGGTCCATGGGCGGCATCCAGGCGTACCACTGGGCCGCGCTGTTTCCAGAAATGGTTGAACGAATAGGCGTCGTGTGTGGCGCGGCGCGGTGCTCACCGCATAACTTCGTATTTTTGGAAGGCGTAAAGTCTGCGCTGACGGCCGACGTGAATTTTCAGGATGGATGGTTCGTGGCCAAACCCGAGCGCGGGCTGCGTGCGATGGGCCGTGTCTACGCCGGATGGGCACTGTCACAGGCGTTTTATCGCGAGGCGATGTGGCACGAACTCGGGTTTTCCTCGCTCGACGACTTTTTGGTGAAGTCCTGGGAAGGGAACTTTCTGCGGCGCGACGCAAACGATCTGCTCGCACATATCTGGACGTGGCAGAACGCCGACATCAGTGCCAACGACCGGTATCGCGGTGATTTCTCGTTGGCGCTTTCGTCGATCACGGCGCGCTCATTCATCATTCCGAGCGAAACCGATCTTTATTTCACGGTCGAGGACAATCGACGTGAAGTGATGCACATGCAACGCGCGGAGCTAATGCCGATTGCATCCGCATGGGGCCACCGAGCGGGCAATCCGGCAAACAATCCGACTGACGCGAGATTTCTGAACGATTGTCTGCGAAGACTTCTAGCTAGTTGAGGAGAAAGCGATGAACGACGGGCATCGAATCGGCAACGAAGCCTTCGGCGGCTATTACAAACCGAAGGACCGTCCGGCAGACGATGAGTTGTCCAAAATCGGTCCTGGCACGCCGTGTGGAGAATATCTGCGCCGATTCTGGCACCCGATAATGATGTCGTCGCGTATTGCCGATAGGCCGCTGCCGCTGCGTATCCTGGGGGAGGACCTTGTCCTCTTCCGCGATCTCTCGGGCGACGTGGGGCTGGTACACAAGCATTGCAGCCATCGTGGCATGTCGCTCGAGTTCGGGATCATCGCGAACCACGGCATTCGTTGTGCATATCACGGGTGGTGTTACAGCACCAATGGCCAGATACTGGAAACACCCGGCGAGCCACCGAAGAGCCTGTTGAAAGAGCGCATTTTTCACGGCGCATACCCTGTCGTGGAGTACAAGGGATTGATCTTTTCGTACCTCGGCCCGCCGGAGTTGAGGCCGGCGTTTCCCCGTCTGGACATGATGGAGCTTACGAACAACGAGGCGGTGCCGTGGCAGATTCATTCACCCTGCAATTGGCTGCAGGTGAGCGAGAACTCGATGGACCCGTTTCACACGCCATTTTTGCATACACAAATGTCTGGTGTGCAATTCGAGGAGATTTGGGGGGAACTTCCGATTGTCGATTTCCATGAGCGCGATTTCGGCTTCTTCTACACTAATGCACGTCGCAGCGGCGATAACATCTGGGTTCGCGTACACGATCACCTGCTGCCGAATTTCTCCCAGAACGGCGGACTCTATGAGCGCGGCGAAGCGGTTCGCTATTTCGGCCGCGCCAGCTTGACCCGCTGGGTCGTGCCGATTGACGACACCAATACGTACGTGATCGCCTGGCGCAACCTGAACCGTTTGGATGATCCCGAGGGACGATCCAAGCGCGACGAAATCGGTTGGGAGTCGGTCGACTTCTATGGCCAGAGCGCCCATCGTCCCGAGTTGCAGCGACACACCAACCCTGGAGATTGGGACGCCTGGGTGAACCAAGGACCGATCAACAGCCATCAGCGCGAGCACCTTGGCGTAACCGATCGGGGCGTGCGCTTGCTTCGAAACGCGTTACGGAAAGCAATTCGCAAGCTGCAGCAGGGCATCGAGCCGGTGCGTCCGGAAGCAGCAGCCGGCGGATTGGTCCCGACCTTCGCTGGCGACACCATTGTCCGGGTGCCCAAGGGCGCGGGCGATGACCGGGCGCTGATTCTCGAAACGTCGCGGCGGATCGCCGAGGCGCACCTCAAGTTCAAAGATCTGGCCGACAGCGAACGACGTGCAGCATTCGCGCGAGAACTTGCTCCGCTAAACGTTGTATGAGGTGAGGCCCTAGAAGTGTTCTAATGTGCCAGGTTTTTTGGAGATAGGATTATGGCAAAGTTCACCAAGGATGAACGGCAATCGATGCTGGCAGCTGAAGATACCGAGGTTCCGCCAAAAGTCACCCGCCGGCAGCTCGTCCGTGGCTTGGCAGCAGCGAGTCTTTTGGCGCACGCACCACGCGTCCTGGCACAGGTTGCGCCGCTCAATTTCGTCACCTATGGCGGCTCGTATGGCGAGGCCGTCAACAAGCACCTTGTCATACCGTTCGAGAAGGAGTCTGGCCTGACCGTGCGGCAGGGCGTCAATCAGGCATTGGCCCCGGTCAAGATACAGGTGCTGTCGAAGAATGTGCAGTGGGATCTGGTCGAGCTCCCCGGCGGCGAATTCCTGACTGGGTTGCGCGAGGACCTGTTCGAGCCCGTCGATACCAGCATCGTCAAACTGGACAAGGTACCAGCTTTCGCGCGGCACAAATTCGGAATTGAGTACGCGTTGTTCCTGTCCGGAATTGGCTATGACCAGCGCAAGATCGCCGATGCCGACGCCCCGAAAACTTGGGCGGAGGTATGGGACCTCTCCCGTTACAAAGGCATGCGTGGGCTGTCCAAACACATCTCCGATACTGGAACGCTGGAAATCGCCTTACTGGCGGCTGGGGTACCGATCGACAAGTTGTATCCACTCAATGTGGATCTGGCCTTCGCCAGCCTGAAGAAGCTCGGGATCAAGAATGTCTTCTGGTTCGACAACAACCAGGAGCCGGTGGATTTCCTCACTCAGGAGCTCGGCCCAATCGCCCAGATCGCCAGCGGGCGGGTCGCCATCGCTAACAGTAAAGGCGCGAAGATCGGATTCGTCTACAACCAGCTCCAGCTCAATGGCGACTATCTCGTCGTGCCGAAGGGCGCCAAGAACAGGGAGGCAGCTTTCCGACTTATGAACTTCATCCTCAACAACGACCAGGCGGCGGTGAACTGGATGACGGAGACCACCTACACCATCTCCAATGATCGTGCCGTCGCGATGATGCCACCGGACGTCGCCGCAGAGCTGCCGACTAGTCCGACGATGCAGGGGAAGTACTTCCAGAAGGATTTTCAGTGGTGGGGCGAGAACGGCCCCGCCGTCACGGTGCGCTTCCAGCAATTCATCGCTTCATGAGAAGTGGCCTAACGCGTGTCTGAGGCAAACGAAATTGACGAGGAGATTCCGCCGATGAGTACCATCGGACCCTTGCGACGCGAACTTTACCTTGGCCCGGACACCGCAATGGAGAATCGCTACGACGAGCTGGGAACGTCGCATGGCAGACCGGCGCTTGACGAAGTGGCAAGCTTACGAGATCGTGCGCGACGCCATAGGTGCCCTCACCCTGGCGACCACGATCGTCTGCCTACTCGATTGCCATGCTTCGCAGGGTAACCACGCGTTCACCCTTTAGTCGCTGGTCCATGCACGTTTTGCGCGCCAACCGGCGACGATGACGGTATTGCGCCAAACGGGAACCGATGCGGCCGGCCAAGGAACAGAAAGCGCGGCGATAGCCGCCCGCCGCGACCGCTGGGGCAACCTGCTTTGGCTGCTGCCGGTCCTGGCTCTATATGGCGCAGGGCTGATACTGCCGCTTGGCATTACCGCGCAACGCGCCTTCGAACTGGGCACTGTTGGTTGGAGCGACCTACTGCGCAATTCGCTATTTACCGGCGCGGCCCTGAACACTGCAGTCGACAGCGCCGAGATCACCGTCGTGGCCGTGCTGCTAGCCTACAGTCTCGCTGCCGCTATCTGGCGCAGCGGTCGGGTCATGCGGGCGTTGCTGACAACCCTGGTCGTGATTGCGTTCCTGACCACGGTACTCGTGAAGATCGTCGCCTTCAACGCTTTGCTGCGTGACAATGGTGTGCTCAATACGCTGTTGATCGCGCTAGGCGCGGTGAACGAGCCACTGCACCTTTTTCCTGGCCGACCGGCGATGATCATTGGCATGATTCAGTTCGCCGTGCCTTTTGCTATTTTCCCCATTCTCGGCGTGATGGTGCGTCTGGACAAGCGCGTGGAGCAGGCGGCCGAAAGCCTCGGTGCCTCGCCATGGCGCGTGTTCGTACACGTGGTATTGCCGTTGACGCTGCCGGGCGTCATCGCCGCGGCGCTGCTTGTGTTCGTAATCTGCACCGGCTTCTACGTGATTCCGGCTACGTTGGGCACACCACGTGATCAGTTGCTCGCCAACATCGTCGCCCTCTACGCATTGCAGTTGGTGGATTTCAAAGTGGCATCGGCGGTGGCGATGATCCTGATAGCCGTCGTTGGCATACTTACCGTGCTCTACCAGCGCACCGAGCGCGCGACGCACTAGACTGCTATGCGCAAAACGCCAACACCGATGCCCGCCGGCCGCAGGCGCCGATCTGCGGGCACGCCGTTGGTGCTAATCCTGGCGATTCCGGCACTTTTGTTCCTGGTTTTGCCGATTCTGCCGGTCATCCCAATGTCGTTCACGGCCGGCCACGTGGTTGAATTTCCGCCCTCTGCATGGGGTCTTAACGCCTACCGCGAGCTGTTCGCTGACGATGGTTGGCGCCAGGCAATCATCTTTTCACTCAAGGTCGCGGCGCTGGCCGTGTTCTTGTCGGTGGCGACCGCGGGGCTGGCCGCCATCGGTCTCACACGCCTGCAAGTGCGCGGCGAAGGCTTCATCGCAGCCGTTATCCTCGTTCCGCTGGCGATGCCCGTTGTGGTGCTCGCGTTGGGCACCTTCCAGTTCTTTAACCAGTTGCAGCTCACCGGCACTCTGCTCGGCATTGCTATTGCGCACGGCGTTCTTGGCGTGCCGTATGTGTTCCTCACGGTGCGTGCCGCGCTCAGCAAGCTAGACATCGCACTCGTACGCTCGGCCATGAGCCTGGGCGCCGGTACGTGGTCCGTGTTGCGCTGGGTTTACCTGCCGGCGATCCTGCCCGCATTACTTTCAGGTGCGTTGCTGGTGTTCGTGGTGTCGTTCGACGAGGTGGTGATCGCCTTCTTTATCTCCGGCCCGGACGCGATCACCTTCCCGGTGAGACTGTTCACGGAGATCCAGTTCAATCTCTCACCCGTGATCATGGCAGTATCCACTCTTCTGCTCGTCGCCGTCGTGGTATCGGTGGTCGTCGGCGTGTTGTTGCTTGGCGCGCATCGCACCGTGTACCGCGTCGCCCTCGGAGACCGAACGGGCGCCTGACGCGGATAATGGATGACAATCACCAAGCACAAAACGACGAGCGCCATGCGTAACAGGAAGGCCTTCAAAGGTTCGCAAGACATCGACGTAAGCGGGCTGGGCAAGCTCTATGGTGCGGTTCACGCGCTGCGCGACGTTAGCTTCACGCTGCGTAACGGCGAGTTCTTGACGCTACTCGGGCCGAGTGGCTCCGGTAAAACCACGACATTGGGAATAATCGCCGGGTTCGTGGATCCTGACTACGGTGACGTGCGAATAGGGGATCACTCGATCGTTGGCCTATCGCCACGCCACCGCAATCTCGGTATTGTGTTTCAGAACTACGCGCTATTTCCGCATTTGACGGTCGCTGAAAATGTGGAATTCGGCCTACGCATGCGCAAGATGCCGCGTGCCGAGCGCAAACGCCGCGGTAAGCGCATGCTCGAGCGTGTGGGCCTGCCGGAGTTTGCGCAGCGTACACCGGCACAACTCTCGGGCGGCCAGCAGCAGCGTGTCGCGTTAGCGCGGGCGCTCATCATCGATCCCATTGCGTTGCTGCTCGACGAGCCGCTGGGTGCGCTGGACCGGCGGCTGCGGCAACAGGTGGAAATCGAATTGAAAAGCATCCAGCGCGAGACCGGCGTGTCGGTACTGCACGTCACCCACGATCAAGAAGAAGCGATGGTCATGTCCGACCGATTGGCGGTGATGTGCGCCGGCCGGATCCAGCAAATCGACACGCCGACGAATGTCTACAAATACCCATGCACTCGGTTCGTCGCCGATTTTCTAGGTGAGGCCAATCTTTTCGACGTACGCGTGCATGGCAACGATGGTACTCACGCCGTCGTCACCTATTCCGATGGTTCAATCGGCCCCGTACATGTGTCTGGCGCGCTTGGCGCCGGCGGATCGGGCGGGCAGGGGACAGTGTGCGTCCGGCCCGAGCGTATGCGCTTTGCCGTCGACGGTGACACGGCCGAGAACGCGGTGTGGGGTACCTTTTGTGGCTACCTGCATTTAGGTGCGTCGCTGCGCTGCATCGTGCAGGCGCTCGGCCAAGAACTGATCGTAACCTGCCAGGACGACGCCGCCTTCACGCCGCCTGAGCTTGGTGCGCGTGTGCGGCTCGTGTGGGGCGCCGCCGACAGTCAGCTGCTCGCCAACGAGTTGTCAGCGGGCTTGCGCGACGGCTCGGAGGCAGCGTAGCCATTTCGTAACTTCGTGTGGCTCTCTGCAGGTACGCTTAGGCTGATCGTAGCTGCTCTTGGAACTTGGCGTGTGTTGCAAGAGGTTGATTTATAATAGAATGCTTGTTAAAGCTAATTCTGAAAATCCGTGTGTCGGTGGTTCAATTCCGCCCTTGGCCACCAGATTTTTGCTGTGGAAACAACATCATGCGGTCGTCTCGTCGGGCGGCTTTTCTTGTTGTCGTTTCCCGCTGTTGCCCAAAACGTGCCCAAATGTTCGGCCATACGCTCTGCATGCGGCGCTAAGTGCTCCCCGCTGAGATGCGCATAACGTCGCACCATGCACTCGGTTTCCCACCCGGCCAACTCCTGCAGCGCGAACAACGGCGTACCCGATTGCACATGCCAGCTTGCCCAAACGTGTCTGAGGTCGTGATATCTGAAGTTCTGTAACCCGACGCGTTTGATGGCTCGGTACCATGCGCTTGTGCTGCCCCGCTCGATCGGCTTGCCGTCGTAGGTGAAGACGCGCTCCGGATGTTTGCCGAAGGTCTGCCGAGAATTGTTCTTTACGCCCCGCAGGGACGTCTGATCGAAGGATTAATTCGAAGATAGCATTTCGCTGCCTGCCGAGCGTCATCGTCAGGCTTTGCTGTTGACAAACTCCCACACCTTAGAGATCACGACCGATCCCTCGCCGACCGAGGATGCAACGCGTTTGACCGAGCCTGCGCGCACATCGCCCACCGCGAAGATGCCGGGCAGCGAGGTGGCGAAGGGCGACGATGCCGAGCCCTCGCCGGAACCGGTGATCACGAAACCTTTACCGTCGAGTTTCACTAGGCCAGAGAGCCATTCGGTATTCGGCGCAGCGCCCACCATGATGAACAGCGCGCGCGTGTTGACGAGGCGGGCCGCTCCCGTCTTCACGTCACGAATGGTCAACGCCTCGAGATGCTCGCCGCCATGCAACGCACTTACCTCGGCGCCATACTCAATTGTTATTTTGGGATCCGCGTCGAGCCGGCTGGAGAGGTAGCTCGACATCGACGCTGCAAGCGAAGGCCCGCGGACTAGTACGCGCACGCAACTCGCCGAACGGCTGAGAAACATCGCTGCTTGTCCCGCCGAATTGCCGCCGCCAACGATGACCGCTTCCGTTCCCTTGCAATAGCGCGCCTCGATTTCGGTCGCGGCATAATAAACGCCGACGCCTTCGAAGTCGGCTAGGCGGTCGAGCGGCGGCCGGCGATATTGCACGCCGGTCGCGACCACCACTGCTCTGGCACGGACGCGCTGCCCGTTGTCGAAGGTGGCGCAGAAGCTTTGATCCGAGAGCTTCTCGAGGAGAGTCACCCGTCGCGGCATCGCGAAGCGCGTCCCGAACTTCATCGCCTGCACCTCGCCGCGCCAGACCAAGTCCGCACCCGAAATGCCCGTCGGGAAGCCCATATAATTCTCAATGCGGCTCGAGGTCCCGGCTTGGCCGCCGATCGCAACGTCTTCCACGACCAGCGCGCACAGACCTTCAGCTCCCGCATAAACTCCCGCAGCGACCCCAGCGGGCCCGCCACCGACGATCAGCACGTCGAACGTCTCGTCGTTCCGGAAGTCGAGATGCAGGCCGAGCAGCCGCGCGACCTTGTCGGGCGTGGGATCAGTCACGACAGCGTTCTGCCCGAAGATCACCGCGGGCACGGTCGGATCGATTGAGCAGCTGCGGGCTGTAGCTTCTGCTTCAGGACTCCGCAGTGGCAGCGAGCTGTAGGGAATGCGGTTACGGCTGGCAAACTCCGCGATACGGCGAACGTTGCGGTCCTCATCTTCGCCAATCAATCGTAGAACGCCGTCACGATCGTCAAGCTGACGTCGACGGCGCGCGGAAAACACTGTGATGATGATGTCTGACATCTCTGGGATTTGAGACATCAGCGTCAGCATCGCTTCACGCGGCACCTCGATTACCCGCGTGTCTCGAACCGTGCGCATCGGCAGCGACCAGGGGCCGCCGTTCAAAAAGGCGATCTCGCCCATGAACTGTGTCGGACCTAAGGTAGATGGCAAATGGCGTTTATCGGTATAGGGATTGACCACCTCAATCTCGCCTTCTTCAACATAGACAAAACGATCTACCGGCTCGCCGGGCCGCGCAAGAAACGTACCCGCAGGATAGGTAGCTATCTTGCCCGCCTCGCGCAACGCCTGCACGTGAGATGCGGACAGCGGGGTTCGCTGCATTTGGCGTAAATCGCCGCCGATCGTTTCCACGTTTCCGCTCGTCCTCTGTAGGGCTAGGCTCAGCCGCCCGGATACCCATCTTGGGAGACACTGACAGACTTTCAAGGGTAGGTCGACTACGCGGCCTTCTTCCGCCCTGAATTGTCTCAGTGTTGTCGCGTGTCGTCGACAGACGCGACGCAACAGCCGCTCAGCGGCGGTTGAATCGCGGTGGCTTGCGACCGGTCCCGATCCTCACCGAAACGTACTGATGTGCCGTACCTTCGCTCCGATTACGCTCGCGTCGTGTGGGCACTTCAACTTGCTTCCGGCGCAGGCTTCAGGAAAGATTGTGCTATGGGCTCGCCCTCGAATTCGATGCCGCGACCTGTGCCGCCGAGATGCCCTCAAGCGCGAGTCCATAGGACAAACTCTCGCGTAGGCGGCGGCGGAAGCGAGTCGAGAGCGCCATGCGTGTGTATCGCAGCGTTAGCGGATGCTGCCTTTTGAAATAGCGCGCCAATTCCCAAGCACGCGGAAGGAGCGCTTCGCGACGAACAACTTCGTTCACGGCGCCGTATTCGCGCGCCTCGGCAGCACTCAACCTTTGGCCGGTCAGCAAAAAATATCGGCCGCGAATCTCACCGATGACCTCGGGCCACACAACGTGCAAACCGTCGCCTGGCACGATACCGAACGCCGCATGCGGTGCATCCTGAAAGTAGGCTCCTTCAGCGGCAAGGATGACGTCGCAAAGAAGATCGGCGTGAAGAAATCGAATCCGTCTGCCGAGATTTGTGTGCAGAACTCGTCACCTGTGCCGGTGAGGATCACGACGTGGTTGTCAGGATCGTCACCGATGTCGCGGAAGGCGTGAACCAGTGCCTCATGCACGTAACCGTTGAACACAAGAGGACCGTCTTGAGTGTGCAGAGTCACCTCGAGGATGCCGTCCTCTCGCCTCATTCTGACGTTGTCGTATTTGTCGCAATAGGTCTCGAACGTGTGTGCTTTCATCGCTGCCTCCGATCAGGTAAGGTCCAGCTCGGGTCGCGATATCCCCTTTTTCAGGTTCATGGCGCGCAAAATGTCAAACCGGCGCGCAAAGCTGACCAGCTTCCGGCGTCGAACATTGACCAGGGTAGGACGGTTATTTGAAGGCTCTTCGAGAGGTTGCTGATCAGGTGGAACAGCAATGCTCCGCCCGGGGAGGTCCAGGGCGCGGGCCTTCGAGCGAACCAGGACAACGACGGAATGGCCTTTCGCCACGGCGTCGCGGACGATCAGCCGTCCGGTTCCGCCCGTTGCACCCAAACAAGAACCTTCATGTTCGATCTCGATCTTCATTGGTGTGAACGTCGCGGTTCACGCCGTCACGGCCTTCTGGGCCGCCGCGAAGACGTCGCGTGCGGACGTCGTACCCGCTACGTGCTCCGTACCCTCGACTCCGAGGTCCATCCATCCTGCATTCACGGCCTCAAACATTTCTTCGGCAGGTCCGGTGTGGCCCTTCGGGATGCCGAATTGCTCGAACGCTTCCGCCCACCCTGCACGCGGGACTGCAAAGGCTTTCACGTCGAGATTCAGGACTTCACCCAATTGCTCCGCGACTTCATCCGCGGTGACCATCGAACCAAGCTCGACGACGCGCTGCCCTGACCACGCTGGCCCGGTCAAAAGGGTTGCGACCTCCGCGCCGATGTCGTTCGTCGCGACCATGGTCGATTTCCGGTTTGTCGGATTGTAGTAGACCGGTAGCGTTCCGCCCTGGGCGACCTGCAAGCCGTAGAGGAAGTTTTCGAAGAATCCACCTGCGCGCACAAATGCGATTGGCGATATCAGGTCGCGAAAACCTTGCTCCAGAAGCGACAAGGCCGTGATCATCCCAAGCCCGCTGGTCCTGTTCGCACCCATCGACGAAAGCGCTACCACCCGCGGCGGCGCTGCCTTGGTGAGCGCCTCGACATAGTTCGCAATCACGCCCTTGGCTTCTTTGTAATCGGGCGAGGGGGCCCAGACAGCCGGCAACATGACAAACGCGCCTTCGACGCCTTTGAGCGCCCGCTCGATGGCTGCCGAATCATTCCAATCACCGTCAACCAGTTCCACGCCCTGGTTCGCCCAGCTTGACGCCTTCTCGCGATTGCGGACTAGCGCGCGTACTTCCTTGCCGTGCGCCAACAGATGTTCTGCCGTTGCGCCGCCCACTTTTCCCGTGATTCCCATTACTAAAAACATGCGTTTTCTCCTGATCTTGAGGGACAGAGCACTGCCCCTGTTGGTTCAACGGATGAGCGGCAGAATGGCCCGGATACGGGGATCGCGCGCGTAGAGGCCGCCCCATGTCATCGCGCCCAGAAGCAGGGAAATGATTTCCGGCGGCGACCCCAACTCACCAATGCGGACATGGGCGCAGATGGCGCCTCCCAAAAAGCCCGTCACTAGGATCGCGCCGAGGACGGCGGTGGCCGGGATGGCGTAAAGGATGGCGCAGGCGAGTATGATCGGACCCACGACACGGGTCAGGTCCATCGCGAACCCGGTTTCCTGCAACATGCTCGCGATCTGTGCCGGCGCGAAAAGCTGAATAGTGCC
This sequence comes from uncultured beta proteobacterium, assembly GCA_963711235.1. Taxonomy (GTDB): domain Bacteria; phylum Pseudomonadota; class Gammaproteobacteria; order Burkholderiales; family Casimicrobiaceae; genus PALSA-1003. Next base: position 1,045,713 of record CAVQDI010000006.1, read on the forward strand.
GTCTGCCACCAGAGCGATAACGACAAACGCGCTCATTATCCGGCCGGCCCACAGGGCGCGATGCAAGGTCATAGTTTCAGGCACCTGATGCAGGTTCATAGTTTCGGACATTTGTCATTCTCCGATGGGGGGATCCCAATATTCGGAGCTTACTGTGTCTCTTAGGTATGATAAACACCGAGGAAATGAACTCACTGTTCTCTCTGTGGTGAACAATACCGAGGCACGAAAATGCAGAATCTCGAACCCATCCTCATTTTCATAACGGTAGCGGAAATGGGGAGCTTCACCCACGCAGCCGATAGCCTGGGCATCCAGAAGGGAAGGGCCTCAACGGCGGTCCGGAAGCTGGAAGAAGATGTCGGTGTCAGGCTTCTGCACCGGACGACGCGCAGCGTGCAGTTGACGGAGGACGGACGCGCATTTCATGCCCGTGCCCGCGATCTGCTTGCTGAAGTCGATGACCTACACTCGATGTTCGCAGGCGATCGCGTGGCACTTCGCGGGCGTTTACGGGTCGATCTTCCGACCGAGGTGGCGCGCACAACGATCGTGCCGGCCTTGCCGGATTTCATGGCGACTCACCCCGAGTTGGAGCTGGAGGTGTCGAGTACGGATCGGCAAGTCGATCTGGTTCAAGAGGGGTTCGACTGTGTATTGCGGCTTGGACCCATAGGGGACGAGACGCTGATTGCCCGCCCACTGGGCCTGTTGCGCATGGTCAACGCTGCCAGTCCCGCCTATCTGGCGCGCTATGGCGTCCCTCGATCGCTAGAAGATCTCCAGCGTCAGGAACATCGGACAATTCATTTTTCGACGATGCTGGGCGCAAGACCCTATGGATGGGAATATCCGGACGGCGACAGCTACGCGACGCTTCAGTTGCCAGGTGCGCTACACGTCAACAGCGCGCAGACCTACGAAGCCGCTGCCCTCGCCGGCCTTGGCCTGATTCAGGCGCCACTCTTGGGGATTGGCCGATACTTAGAGAGTGGAGCGCTTGTGGAGATCATACCCGATTTTCGTCGCCGGGCGCTCGCCGTGTCCCTCGTCGTAGCACATCGGAGCAATCTGTCGCGCCGAGTCCGCGCATTCATGAAATGGATCGAAGATGTGCTGACGCCGTATCTGGAATAGCGAGACGAACATCTTCGTCCGGCCCTCGAAATCAACATTCTGAAGTTATGTCTTTGGGCGGCGGTTGCACCACCTTCCGGCGTCCAACATTGACCAGGGTAGGACGGTTATTTGAAGGCTCTTCGGTATCGGATTTCATTTGATGGATGGGAGAAGCGCGGTCTGCCGCGTTAACCTGGTCAGAATTGCACGCAGGTTCATAGCGCAAAACGCGGCGGCCATTGCCAGCCGCCGCTCCGGCCGCCGCGCGCCATATCGCGGCGACATTCAACCTGTCCCCATCGCAGGCAGAGCTGGTGGCGAACGCGTTCTAAGTGTGATCGAGAAGGAAGCGGGTTCTAGTACGCTAGGGAATTGCGCGGAGCGATGTGTCGGGCCGCGGTCAGCAAGGAAGATTGCGACCGCTCAACTGCTCAATTTGCCCCGAGACGCGTTTGTGACGAACTGAGATTGGCTGTGCCCAAAATCAGCCTGAATGAGGCTGGAATTGGCGAAAACGGAGAAGTGGCAAGCCTCGCAAGCTATTGATTAATTGAAAAACCGAACAACTTTACTTCACCTGTTATCAGACTGAAAATCCGTGTGTCGGTGGTTCAATTCCGCCCTTGGCCACCAAATTCAGCAGGTCCGCGATAGCATTCGCTAACGTGGGCCGAAAACTGTACCCAAAGTGTGCTACATATGACCGAAATGGCGTCCATGCGGCGCCGTTTTTGTTTTCGACGCAAGAACTTATCGTAGCCGACCCACGGATTTTCAATCCGTGGGTCGGCTATCGCACCGATGCGTACGTCGATCTAATCGCTAGAAATGATCGGCTCGAATCGCCAGACCCCGGTCAGTTGTGACCGAATGCATTGGCCATTACGGGGTGTCTACCTGGTCTCGGCTCGGTGAAAGGGTATGGTCAAAATTTCAGTGAATGCTAAGACCTTGTTCGACCGAAATTGCCCCCCTTGCTGCCGTTGAGCTTCGTGCTGCCAACGGCAGCAATGCAAGCGATAGCGACGGTTCGGTCGTGGGTTGCCAACTGGCGCTTCTATGAGATGGCATGGACACCGCCCTCCCTCCGGGGATGAAGGGCGCGGCAACAAATAGGGGGCCCTCCAGGACCGAACGGCATCGATGTGCCAAAGTGGAGTTTCGACCACCACTTGAGGAACGGAGGGCCCGAAATGAATGCTACGACATATGGATTGGATGTTGCAAAGCGTGTGTTGCAGATGTACTGGGTCGATGCCCAAACCGGCGAGATCGTGAATCGACGCTTTGGACGTGACGATTTGCTTGCGTTTTTAGCGCAGCGGCCGGCAGGCCGGGTAGCGTTAGAAGCATGCGGCAGTGGGCATTGGTGGGCGCGCAAGATCAAAGCGCTTGGGCACGAGGTCGTGCTATTGCATGCGAGGTTTATTCGCCCCTTTGTGCAGACGAACAAGACCGACGCGGCGGACGCGCGGGCGATCTGGACGGCGGTGCAGCAGCCGGAGATGCGCACGGTGGCGGCCAAGACAGAAGATCAGCAGGCGATGCTTAGTCTGCACCGGATGCGCGCCTTGCTGGTCAAGTTCCGGACCATGCAGGTGAACCAGTTACGAGGGTTGTTGTACGAGTTTGGCGCGACGTTTCGGGCAGGACGCGTGGCTGGGCTGGCCGAGATCCGCGCCCGCATGGCCGAGTTGGAAGATGCGCTGCCGGGAGCGATGATCGACAGTCTGCAGGACCAGTTGCAACGCATCGACGAGCTTGGGCAAGACATCGATCAGCTTGAGAAGCGGATGGGCACTTGGCAGAAGCAGGAAGCAGCGTGCCGCGCGATCGCGGCAATACCTGGCATCGGCAAGCTCACCGCCACGGCGCTGGTAGCGACAATCGGTGATGCCAAGACGTTCAAGTCGGGACGTGAGTTTGCTTCGTTTCTAGGACTGGTGCCACGGCAAAGCGGTACCGGCGGCCGGATCCGCTTGGGATCGATCTCCAAGCGAGGCGATCCGTACTTGCGCACGCTGTTGATCCATGGCGCGCGAGCAGTGATGTACCACGCCAAGGTACCGACGACATGGCAGACCGCGATTCAGGCGCGACGACCGGCCAACGTGGCGGCGGTAGCCTTGGCCAACAAGATGGCACGAACGGCGTGGGCGATTCTGGCTCACGGACAGGCTTATCAAAAGGACTACGTGAGCGTGAAGCCTGCGTAGCTGACTAACCTTGAACAGGATGCAGATGAACCGATAGGTTGCTCAGGTTGATTGCCGTGTGATGGCAAGACAGGTCGGACCGCAAGAACGCAAACCTGAAAACGCCCGTGTGCTTAGAGCACGTGAATGAGATGAGGACGTTCTTGGCGAATTCCATCAGGGCCCGCAGGCTTCGGCCTGCATGAAAAGGCCGGATATAAGACTGCAGCCAGTACCTCGTCGCGGCATCACATCAAAATCAGCTTGACAAACCGGGCGGTGTCCATATAAGGGCGTTTGTCAAGCCCCCTTGAATTCAGATGTTCAGCGGTTCAGTGGATCGTCTCCTCGTGATACGGTTGCATCCGAGATTCAAGGTCGGGGTGTATAGAGCCGAGCCCGTTGCTCGGTCGAACTTCTATCCGTGCCGGCACCAGGCCGGTCACCACATACCACATGCGCGCGAAGCGCTGGGTCCAAACCCCGGTTACCAACGCGCCCCATCTTTGCGGACGGTCGCTCGCAGGCGACCCGCGCCAGTTCCGGGCGCGTTGACCTTCAATTCTCACCATGCACCGTTCTGAGTTGTGGGCATTAAACCTGCAATACCTACCCGCCGATGGGTTTGAGCTGCGCCCCATTGGGGATCAGCCCGTCCTCCAGGTAGCGCCACAGGGCAATGGCCAGGCGCCGGGCCAGCGCCACAATGCCGATGCGTCGCATGCGCTTGCCACCACTGGCGAAGCGTCGGTTAAACCACTGGCTCAATTCACTCTGCGGCTGGTAGCGCAGCCAGCTCCAAGCGAGCTCCACCATCAAAGTACGCACCCGTCGATTGCCGGCCTTGGAAATGCCCTGCTCGGTTTCGCTCTCCCCGCTGGCGTAAGGCGAGGGCGTCAGCCCGAGACAGCCCGCCACCTCGCGCCGGTTGCGAAAGCGTCGCCAACCAAACAGCTCCTTCGCCAACACCCAGCCGCTGGTTATCCCGATCCCGCGTAGCTGCGCCAGCCCAGCGACTTGCGGTTCGGTGCCAGCGGCCACCGCCTGGCGTTGCGCGGCCTCGATCATGTCCATTTGCTTCTTGACCAGCAACAACCGCTCGCTCTCGCGCTCAATCTCGGCACGCACCCCGGGCCCAAGCTCCCCCGCGTGGGAGGTCCACCAGCGCTGCCACAGCCGCCCGCCGACATACTTCACCCGCAGATTGTTTAACACCAGCAGCGCACGAATCCGATTGATGTGAGCGGTGCGCTCGTGCCCCAGCCGCCCCAGTTCCCGGTGCGCCCGCCGCGCGTCTTCTTCCTCCGCCGTGGGCACCCGCACCACCGACCACACCCGAGGCTCGTCCGCATGGTAGCGAATCAACATCGAGAGCAGCTTGTCAGCGTCCAGCCGGTCGGTTTTGGCCCGCCGCGCGCGGCGGTTCACTTCGATGCTCGCCGAATCCACCACGATGTTGTCGATACCGTGCACGACGAGCCAGCGGTGCAACCAGAAGCCATCGCGCCCGGCCTCATAACAGCTGTGCATGCTCGCCTCTGGCGCAAGCCCGCAACGCGCCTTGGCCTTGGCGATGCACTCCAGCAGCGCCGCGGTGTCCCCTGCGACCACTGTATAGCGGCTCGGGCTGCGCTCCCCGTCGCTCAGCGCCAGCTTCCAGTTCTTCTCACTCAGCTCGAAGGCCATGTACAGCTCGATCGCTTCTACCGTATGCTTTCCGTGAAGGGCTGTTCCAGACGCATTCATTTCGCTCTCCTTCCGTTAAATCGAGTTGGTGGAACTCTCGTTTTAACTCAAGGGGGCAAATCACGAACAGCCCTTCATAGTATCTCTCGGCCAGGAGCGGAAGTTCGAGAATTTTCCGCAAAGCAGCCGGTCACGCCTAGAATTTGCGTATCGGACCGGGTGCGTCCGACAAATCATGGAGGCAATGCAATGAAGATCAATCTTTGCGTACCTGCGCGGCTCACGTTCCCGGCACTCTTGCTCGTCGTGGTAGCAATGGCCGGCTGTGCCTCCGGCCCCATGAAGGAAGCGGTGAGCACGAAAGACGCTCCGGCGGCAATAGGTCCATACTCACAAGCGGTTAAGGTCGGCAATTTGCTCTTCCTGTCTGGACAAATTTCAATCGACCCCAAGACCAACCAGATGAATTCCGGCTCCATTGAAGAGCAGACGAAACAAGCTCTCGAGAATCTCGATGCAGTCCTCAGGGCGAGTGGCATGTCTATGGCAAACGTCGTCAATACGACCGTCTATCTCAAGGACGTGAATGACTTCGCCAAGATGAACGGTGTCTACGGAACCTACTTCAAAGACAAACCGCCCGCGCGCGCGACCGTGCAAGTGGCGCGCTTGCCGAGAGACGCATTGGTTGAAATCTCTGCCGTCGCGAGCAACTGAGTGTGCGCCGGGACGCACGAGCAGCACGGCGCCCATCAACGTCGCCAGCGCACTGTAGGCACCACGAGCTTGGCTGCGCCGGTGGAACCTGAGCTCCTTACTGGCGGTTGTCTGTGCGGTGCGGTCACATATGAAGTGCGTTCGCCGTTCCTCCGCTTTGCTCATTGCCATTGCAGCCGCTGCCGTAAGGCCACAGGTACTGGTCACGCCACAAATCTCTATTGCGCTCCCGAGCGGTTTACTTGGCTCACTGGAGAAGACCTTGTCGCTCGATACGATCTCCCGTCCGCACGGAGCTTCGCAACTGTGTTCTGTTGCCGCTGTGGCTGTCCATTACCCCACCGGACGCGCAGTGGTCGTGAAATCGTCGTCCCTGCCGGCTCACTAGACAAGCAGCCAAAGCAGAAACCACAAGTAAGGATCTTCTGGGATTCCAGAGTCAATTGGTCCTGCGACGGAGATGACCTCCCGCGCTTTGCTGAACTCCCAGAATGGTGGCGTTAACGTGGTGACGCCCAACGGCCTCCGTTGGCCCCTATATCGGAGGGTTAAACGTCTAGTTTTCGTAAGGCTCGATGACCGCTCAGGGTCGTGAAGCGCCATCGAACGGGCCGACGAGGAATATACGGCACCTTTGCCGCGAAGCTCTGAGAGATCCATGCTCTACATAAGGATGCCTAACTTCTCTCTACGGACTTCCCCGTAAAAGCAAGTATTCGATGCAGCCACGCACGCAGCGGCGATAGTTCAAGGCGGTCGCATCGGCAGCCCTTCGCTGCGGGTAGTATGCGATGGCATAGTGGTTGGAAGGCGAGGTAGTGACTGCATCTCTCTACACGGCCTTGTTGGACGTCTGATAGTGCCTCATCCGGGCCAAGATATAAGCCGCGCGCTGCCTCCTCATTCGCTCATCGGCGTCACCATGGGGTGACGATCAATCACCGGCATGGAAAGTGTGCGCCCAGAGGTTAGCCAGGTTCTGGCAGCGCTCGGTCCGACCTCGTTTCCTATCTCACCTCTGCCGTCGCGGGAACAAGTTGGGTCATTAGGCGTTGGCAACCCCAGGTGCTGCCGTGCGGCGCTGCCAGGCGTCCGGATCGTAGGCTTCGCCCTTGGCGAGGATCGCCCAGATCATCCGTGCATGTTTGTTGGCGATGGCCACCATGGTCTTGTGGTAGCCCACGCGCGCAAAGAGGGCGACGATCCACTGCTCGAGTCGGGAGCGCTTATCGGGTAAGCGCTGCAGGGCCACTTGCAGGGTTGAGCGGGCGCCTTGTGTCAGCAGGCAGCGCAGATAGGTATTGCCGCGTTTGGTAATCCGGCCCAGGCGGGTCTTGCCTCCGGTGCTGGTCTGCCGGGGGACGAGGCCCACCCAGGCCGCGAACTGGCGTCCATTCTTGAAATCACGGGCATCGGTCACGGTCGCCACGATGGCCCCGGAAGTAATCGCACCAACGCCGGTGATCGCCTCGATGCGCTGTGCGGCCTCACTCGCCTTGGCGTGCTGTTTTATTTCCGCTTCGCAGATGCCGATGCGATCATCGAGCACGCGCAGCTGTTCGTGGGCTTGCCCCAGGAGACGCCGCACCAACACTGGCAGCGCTTCGTCTTGCTCCAACCGCGGCAACACCCGAGTCAGTACATCTGCCGACCGACCCACCCAGACGCCGAACTCTCCGAGCTGGCCACGTATCCGGTTGATTAGCGCCGTGCGCTCCTCGATCCAACCCTGGCGCATACCGTGCCACGCCAGCACCGCTTGTTGCTCCACCGATTTGACGGCTACGAAGCGCATGTTGGGTTGCCGCACCGCAGTGAGCACCGCCTCGGCGTCGTTGCGGTCGTTCTTCGCCCCCTGGCTCTTGCGAAATGGCTTCACGAACTCCGCCGCCATGATCCGCGCTCTGTGGCCATGGGCGGCGAGCCATCTGGCCCAATGATGAGAAGCGCCGCAAGCTTCCAGCCCGAACTCACACGGCGGCAGTCGCACCGCCCACGTAGCGAATGCCTCGCGACGAAACACCCGCGTGAACACGATCCGGCCAGCGCAGTCCGCACCACACACCGCTATCACTTCCTTTGCCAAATCCACACCCACCGTAGTAATCTCGTTCATGACTTCCCCTCTCGTTCAGATTGATGGCTAACACTTCAATCTTGGCACTTCGATGCCGTGCGGCTCAAGCCGCTTCGAGTAGGGGAAGTCCCTTCTATTCGCTGAGCAATCGAGGCCAGAGAGGGAATCTGACCTAAGGAGACGCCCCATGAGAACGGCACTTAAGGCTGTGGCTATCTGTGCGATTTTGGGTGGTGTCGCCACGAGCGCGTCCTGTGTCATGTCGAACGAACCAATCAGCACAAGCAGCGTCACACCTCTTATCCTCGAGAAGAACGAGGGTGAGAGACGCATCTGGAGGCCCATCGAAGGGGCGAAGGGCTGGGACGCCGAGCCTGGCCCATTTATCTTGAAAGTCGATCGGCACAACGGCGGCTCGTCTCACTTGGTTTTCGGAACCGAGGACCTGCCGCCTGGGGCGACGATCGATCGCCACAGGCACCCGGGCGCAGATGAGATTCTCCTGCTGCAGAACGGTACTGCACGGGTGAGCTTGGGCGACGGGACAAGGGACGTGCATGGCGGCGCTACGGTCTTCATCCCCGCGAACACTTGGATTGCGGTGACCAATATCGGGACCGACGCGATTAGCTGCGTCTTCGTGTTCTCTGCTCCTGGCTTCGAGGATTTCATGCGTGCCGAGTCCGTTCCGGAGGGCCAAAAGATCACGCCTCTGACTAAGGCCGAAGATGCGCAGACCATGAAAGAGCACGCAAACGCAGTGATCTATGCCGAACCCTAGGCTGATGAGTACTATCGCGACGGTCGACCAGTTCGCCTGGCACGACTGACGTGGACGGTGAACGTCCGTTTCCGTAACCTGCTAGGTCCGCTCAGGGTCGAACGCGCCCATTGATGAGCAGCGACCGAACGGCTGGTGTCAGGTTAACTGAGACATCCGACACCGGACGCGGCGCCCTCGATTGGGTGAAGTATTCGATAGCATCGTTCGGAGCAGCAGTCAGCAGTGAGCCAGTAAGCCGCGACGGATGGCACCTGCCGCACGGCCGTGTCCTGAATAAGCGATCTCGCGCTAGCTCTTCGTCACCGGAAAGCCCCTTTCTCGCATCAGAGCGTCCGTGTCGACATCCCGGCCGCGGAAGTGGCGGAATGCTTCGTCCGGCGGTACCGAATTGCCAACGCTTAAGATCGTCTCGTAATAGCGCCTTGCCACGGACTTGTCGTAAGGGCCTCCCGCCTTGTTAAACGCCTCGAAGACGTCGGCGGTCAGCGTGTCCGCCCAGATGTACACGTAGTAACCTGCCGAATAGCCGTCCCCGGAGAAGATGTGGCCGAACTGGGTCGGGCGGTGGCGCATCACGATTTCGGTCGGACAACCGATTTCGGCCATCGTCTGCTTTTCGAATACTCCTGCGTCGATCCTTTGATCCGGCGTGGCGGTGAGATGGATTCTCATGTCGTAAATTGCTGCGGCCAAGTATTCGACGGTCGAGAAGCCCTGATTGAAATTCTTGGCCTTCTGAATCTTAGCGACCAGGTCCGCTGGCATCGGCTTGCCTGTCTGATTATGGAGTGCAAACTGGTTGAGAACCTCCGACGTGGGCACGTAGCGCTCGTTGAGCTCGGCCGGGAATTCCACGAAGTCCCGCTTGACAGAAGTGCCCGCCAGAGTGGGATAGTTGACGTTCGAATTGAGGCCATGCAGAGCGTGGCCGAACTCGTGAAACATGGTGACGGCGTCGTCCCACGAGATCAGAACCGGCTCCGCCGGTTTGCCTTTCACGAAGTTTGCGTTGTTGGACACGACAGGTGTGATCTCGGTCCTGAATCTTTCCTGGCTGCGGCATTCGTTCATCCAGGCACCGGAGTTCTTGCCGTCGCGCGCGTAGGGGTCGAAGTACCAAAGGCCGACGAGCTTGCCAACGCGCCGAATCTCGTAGACGCTCATGTTGGGATCATAAACGGGCACATCGTCGACACGGACGAATTGCAGCCCGTAAAGCTGGCTTGCGGCCCAGAACATCGCCTCGCGAATCTTTTCAAGCTGCAGATACTGGCTGATCTCGGATTCGTTGAGATCGTATTTTGCCTTGCGTACTTTCTCCGCGTAGTAGCGATAGTCCCAGGGTTCGATCCTGATCCCGGTACCTTCGCTATCGGCGATGGCCTGCATGTCGGCGACTTCTTCGCGTACGCGGGCGACAGCCGCCTTCCACACCTTCATCATCAGAGCCATCGCTGCATCAGGCGTCTTGGCCATGTTGTCGTCCAAGATCCAATGTGCGTGGCTGGCAAAACCCAAGAGCTTGGCGCGTTCGGCACGCAGCTGCAAGATCTCGGCAATCACGGGTTTGTTATCGTGCGGGCCCGGATTGTCGCCGCGCATGATCCACATGCGCCACCCCTTTTCACGCAGATCGCGGCGTGAGGCGTAAGTGATGAATGGCTCGATCGACGAGCGCGTATTGCTGAAGACCCACTTGCCCTTCTGGCCTTTCGCTTCCGCGGCGCCTGCCGCGGCAACGCGAAGGTTGCCCGGCAATCCTGCGAGGTCGGCTTCGTTGTCGATGACGAGCGTGTAGTTCTCTTCGTCGGCCAATTCGTTCTGACGGAAGGTCGTGAAGAGGCTGGCGAGGCGCTCGTTGATCTTCTTCAGTCGCGCCTTTTCCGGCTTCCCAAGTGCCGCGCCCTGGCGGACGAAGTTCGTGTAGACGACGTAGGCGAGCCGTTGTTGTTCGGGCGAAAGGTCCGCGTTCGCGCGCGCGGCGTAAACTGCTTTCAACCGAGCGAACAACGCCTCGTTCTGCACGATTTCGTCGCCGAAGGCGGCGAGCAGCGGCTCCATCTCAGCCTCGATCGCTTGCGTGCGTTTGTCGTTCATTGCCGACGTATAAATCTGATAGATTTGCGTCGCGCGCTTAAAGGGGCGCCCTGAGTCGTCGAGTGCCGCAAAGGTGTTATCGAAGCTTGGCGCAGCGCTGTTGCCGGCGATCGTGGCGATCTCAACCCGGTTCAAATCCATGCCTTCCAGAATGCCGGGTTTGAACGCGTCGACTTTCACCATGTCGAAGCGGGGAAAGCCGCCGTGAGGTCCGATCCATGGGTCAAGGAGCGGGTTGCCTTCCTTTACCGTGAACGCAAGGGCCGCACGGGTCACGGAGTTAATGGCAACTTGAGCGAGTGCGAGCAGCGTCGCTGATTGGAGAAAGGAACGTCTGTACATGACGACCTCCGAAGGGTTCGGCCTCAGGCCCGAACGGCGCTCCGATCCTAAGTCGGCAATTTAGGATGCGAGGTCACGACGCGCCATGTCGCGGGCCGCATCCGGGTCAGGCACCACAACTGACCATGATTCATACACGGCCTGCGGAGGAGCCTTCCAACGCAGCATCCAGATGTCCGGCCTCTGAAAGACCAACTCCCCGTGTTCGCCATCGGAACCCCTTAACGCAAAGCCCTGCTGCGCTTCATTAGGCAGGCCGCAAAATTGAATGAACGGGTTCCAATGCGCCAGGTGCGAGAAAGCGATCGACAGAGCCTCATCGAGACACCGGTGTATGTTTTCGCGCACGGCAATGGGTTGTCGGGGCCGCTCCGGGAAAAGGATAAGAAGTTGCGCCCACCCCGATTCAGCAGCAACGGGCCAATCGAGAAAGTGAGAGTCACGCTGCTGTGTACTATAGCGGGATGCGCGCTCAGTTCTCGAAAGGAGGTGACCATTCACGGCCACCAATTGCAGGGCATTGGAGGCGTCGACGCCGTACAGAGTCTTGCGCAATACCGGCTCGCCATGCGCATTGCAACCGATGATTACGTAAGTGTGCGTCTTTCGATCGGGCAGGAGCTCGTAGCCAAACAGCCCACCTTCGACGATGGGCAAGAGATCAATTGCCAATCCGGTCGGTAACGCATAGTGAGAGGCAGTATCGACGAGGTGCTTTCGCAGAAGCGGCAGAAAATGCATCGCTTCAGAGAGTCGCGGGCAGAACAATTCGGCCATGCAAGACCCCAGATTGACAGGCGGCGGAGCACCTCGTAGCAAAGGCCGCAGGCTATTGGAAACTAAGGCTACCGAACTGCGCCACTCTTTTCGGGGCAGTCTTAAGTCCATGTCATAACTATTTGAATCCAATCTGACCGTGTCCTGAAAGATTTGGGCAGTTCGACAACAATATTTAACACCACGTGCGATTAGACTTCTGCGAAATAGTCCTTCGACTGGCCCGTGAATTTTCTGCTTGCTTTTGTTACCGCACTGCCGACCGACGGGCATGTTGACCGACTGCAGCGGTACTCGTCGCACCAAGCACGACGCACCCCGCACGCAGCACTTCGAACTTTGATTTTCTCTAGATTTTTTGCTGCAAAAAGTTTTTGTGGTTACTGTTACGGACGCCCGGCCACAGGTGGAGGAAGTTGAAGTGGCCACCGGGGCGAAAGTCGCATCCTTGGTCTTGGCCGTCGCGTCGCTGGGCAAGGTGGCGGTAAGTGCTGGTGTTCGTTCAGCCTGAGACCGTTCTTGCCTCGAGAAGACGAATTCGTGACGAACTGAGATTGAGTGTGCCCAAAATCAGCCTGAGTTAGGCTGGGATTGAGCTAAGAGCAGTAAATGGCAAGCTTCGCAAGCTATTGATTAATTGAAAAACCGAACAACTTTACTTCACCTGTTATCAGACTGAAAATCCGTGTGTCGGTGGTTCAATTCCGCCCTTGGCCACCAGATTTTTCAATAGGTTAGCGAAATAATTGCCAACCGATTGACCTTAGAGGCTACTTCCGTAGCCGTTACGTAGCCGTTGACTCCTGCGACCTCCCAGTGATGCATCCATGGCGTTTAGAGTCACCAATGACCGCGACGCCTGGAAGGGAGCATCAAGCGGTTCGGGGTATCAGGGGAGAGAAGAATGCCAACCGCTGCGGAACTCACGTCGATTGCCGAGGCCGAGAATATCCTCAATCGAACGCTCGCGTATCAAGCGGCCATGGCCGTGCACGAGTTGAAGGCACTGCTTAACTTGGACGTGTGGGAATTACGACTCGTCGTTGCGCCCGAGTCTCCAAGTTTGCCCGGATGCTACCGCGTCACATGCACAATCGCCAGCCTCGCCACGAGTAGCTAAGCTCGTGGTCTGGGCGCCGCTGAGCGAGTGACGAAAGCCGCCCGTCTTTTGTTCCTCCTCGGGGCGACGATGCCTCGCCCACGCAAGTTCTAAGCGCCCAAGCTAATGAATCGACAGTGCTTCCGGCGCTGCTAGCAGGCGACCTAGTAAAATAGTTGGCGCGAATCGAAACCGAGTTACTCGAGCTACACAGCAGGCAAATTCTCCGCCGGCGCAGCAGCCGTCAGCGGCACAGATGGAGTCCCGATATCGGAGCACCACAGCCTCACGGCCCTTGCCGATCAGCAACTAGTCGAGCGTGCGCAGGAGGACGACAAGCAAGCTTTCGAGCAATTGATGTTGAGGTACAAGGGCAAGCTCGCCCGGCAGCTCTCGTCGATTGTCAGGGACTATGGGGCGATCGACGACGTTGTGCAGGACACCTTCATCAGTGCCTACAAGGCATTGCGAAAATTTCGCGGCGAGAGCGAGTTTTATACATGGTTGTACCGCATAGGTATCAACACGGCCAAGAATTACTTCGTCGCAGCCGGGAGGCTGCCGCTCGCGCTGACTGCAGTCGGTTTGGACGATGACGCTACCGACCGGCTGCTGAGTATCGGGCCGCGGAAGAACCTGGGGGGGCTGTCGCCGAGCGATGAGGTGCCCCCCGACGGGGACAACGAGGACTCCGCCGAAGACGAGCACATTGAAAACACCAAGGACACGCCGAACATCGACAACGACAACGAAGCAATGGCTTTACGAGCGCACCGCATGCTCAGCGACCAGTGGCATGGCGCAACGTATGTCGAGGACTCAGGCGGCGATGTTAGCGAGAGTGAAGACGAGCGGATGTTTGTGGAGTTCGCAGAGGACGCCAAGGAGTGGAGCGACAAGCTCAACAAGATGCAAGAGGTGTTCGAGCGCCGGCCTAAGCCCAAGCCCAAGCCGGAAGAGCGCCGGGAGATAGCCGCTAAGCTCTGGCGCGCCGACATCGACGCAGGTCGCCGCAAGAGGCCACTGAATGTTATCGCTGCGCAAGTCCGCGCCGAACTAGCGACGTTGCACCCCGGCACAGACCTCCCCGCGGTTGCCACGATTAAAGAGAGCATCAAGGGCCTCAAGGGGACTGTGCGCAGAGCGAAGGTTCGCTTTATGGATACGCGTTCGCGCCGTAGCAGTACCACAACTAAATCAAAGCGGTAGGTCAATATCCGGCGTGATTTTGTACGCGCGGCAACTCTCCAAATTGTCTAATTAATATCACTACTGTCCGGTTAAATGGCCTGTGCCGAGCCCGAGAACGAGCGTTGGCGCGGGTTGCAGGCCGATTTCCTTTGGTGCCGATTTGAACTTCGTTTGCCCAGAATGGCGTAGTTTCCCCGGGTTGACTGCCCCGGGGAGTGCGCATGCATGTTGGCAAGACGTTGTTCGCCCAAGTCATGGAGTTCGTGCCGTGGACGAGCTTCGCGCGCATCGTGCATCGCTACTCGGGCAACGCCGGTGCGCGCACGTTGTCGTGTGCCGAGCAGTTCCGTGCGATGGCCTTCGCGCAGCTGACTTGGCGCGAGAGTTTGCGCGACATCGAGGCGAGCCTGTCGGCCAATGCAGCGAAGCTCTACGCGATGGGCTTTCGCTCCGCGGTCAGGCGCTCCACGCTGGCCGATGCCAACGAATTGCGCGACTGGCGCATCTGGGCCGATCTGGCCGCCGTGCTGATTCGTCGCGCGCGCAAGCTCTACGCGAACGAATCGCTCGGCGTCGAGTTGGACAACACCGTGTATGCGCTGGACTCCAGCACCATCGATCTGTGCCTGAGCCTGTTCGATTGGGCACCGTTTCGCTCGACCAAAGCCGCCATCAAGCTGCACACACTGCTGGATCTGCGCGGCGCGATCCCCACATTCATCCACATCAGCGACGGCAAGCTGCACGAAGTGAACGTGCTGGACATGTTGGCCTTGGAGGCCGGCGCGTTCTACGTGATGGATCGCGGCTACCTGGACTTCCCGCGCTTGTACACGCTGCATCAGGCCGGCGCCTTCTTCGTCACACGCGCCAAGTCGCCCATGGACGCAAGACGCGTGTACTCGGCGACCACCGACCGCACCACCGGTGTGCTCTGCGACCAACGCGTGATGCTCAACGGCTTTTACTCCGCAAAGAAGTATCCCGAGCATCTGCGGCGCATTCGGTTCAAGGATCCCGAGTCGGGCAAGACGCTGGTCTTCCTGACCAACAACACGGCACTGCCGGCGCTGACCATCTGCGCGCTGTACAAGCGTCGCTGGCAGATCGAGCTGTTCTTCAAATGGATCAAGCAGCACCTGCGCATCAAGCATTTCCTGGGCAACAGCGAGAACGCAGTGAAGACGCAGGTGTGGTGCGCCGTCGCCACGTACGTGCTCATCGCCATCGTCAAGAAGCAGTTGCACCTCGATGCCTCGCTCTACACGGTGCTACAGATTATCTCCGTGACCATCTTCGAAAAAATGCCTCTGCAACAGGCCCTTACCGAAAATGCACTCCCCTCAAACAACCTCGTCAACCCCAACCAGTTGAATCTGCTCGGGGTTTAACCGGACAGTAGTGAATTAATATAGGGAAGCAATTGGGCTCGACTAGTAGTTGGTGGGAGCGACGCCGCGACTCGGCTGCTGCACGAGGTCGTCATTCGTGCATTCCAACGCGAGCACGGACGCGACCCGGCAACGAAGGCAGAGTACCGCGCCTATCTATAACCGCAAGCTGCTCGACGAGGCCGTTGCGGCGAGTGAAAGCACGACGGCTAACGCCCGGATCATCGAGCGCCTCCATGTGAAGTTGATTTTGCATGTCGGCCCTTAGCTGTGGCCTTTGTCATCTTTCCGATCGGGGTAGCAGCTTGGTCAGGTCGTACCATGGCCTGCAACGTTAGAGACCCGGGCTCCGCCAACCTTGCGATGGTGCAGATGACGCGATAGCATCCGGGCACGTCGGGAGACTCGGGCGCGACGACCAACCGCAATTCGGCCACATCCAAATCGAGCCGATCCTTTAAGTCGTGCACTGCGATTGCAGCTTGATATGCGAGTGTGCGGTTTAGAATCTGCTCAGCCTTTGCGGCCAAAGTGAGTTTCTGGGCTGTCATGGTCGCCCTCCCGGGACTACATCAATGCTACGTTGGGCATTGGTCTGCGCTGAGTTGATTTCGCTCTAATCGTTTGCATGGCGATCCGCGGAACCAACTGGCGAAAACCTATCAAGTCAGAACGAAAAGGACAGCAAATAGCTTGCCGTACTTGGCAAACAGCCTATGAGTGGATGGAGCGAGGGTCAGAATCGAGGAACGACGATCGTTCCTATTTGTCCGCTTTATTACGATTCCTTGCTCAATGAGTTTTGCCACTCTGCGGCGCACCGTCGTTAGCGAACCGAGTTGCAGGCGGAAGAGTCGCTTCGGGGTGAGCGGCTGCCTCTCCTCGTGTGCGTATCCAATCTCGATGATTATGTCGAAGTCGATGAGGGATTTGAGGAATGGCAATTGTAGTCGTTCAAATTCTCTGATTTTCCTCAATGTGGCATATAGCTTCATGGTTTGTTGTCGTTCTTCGTATTCGAGTTATTAAACTGCGCCAGGATAGTGCGGCGTACGTCCCGCACCTCGTCCTCGTGCATCAGTCAAGCAGGCGAATGCGCGTTAGACGCGGCAATCTCGGACGAAATCGCTTGTCTTCAGAACAAGATCGACCCAACGCTCTGATGCTTTAACGTAGGCTGCTATTACGTCCGCCGTCACCGGAAATTTCTGCGCCTCGTGTCGAGCAAGCACGCATTGCCAACCGGCGTCCACGTATTCACCCGAGAGCGCGACCCACTCAGCCTGGCGCTGTTTTGTTGGCATGCCTGTCCCCCCGTTTGATTCCGTCCAGCTAGGCTGCACGTATTAGCAGCGTTGTGCAAGCAACGAATCCAATACCTCAAAGCTAACTGCTTCATTGGCAATGTAAAAACGAGACAATACATACCAAAATGGAACCAAATTTCGCCAAGGGTAAAAGCACACTGGTCGACGAGGCTGCCGTCACAAGCAACGCCGCTGTAGTTTGACCTCCGAATCGCCACCGACAGGGACTTGGAAGGGACAACTTGTCAACGCGTTTACGGTAAATGCGCCCTCGTAGGGAGGTCTGGCAGTTCGATCCACTCGTCAAGCGCAAGGGGACGCATTGTAAGGCGCGCCACAAACCCTTCGTCGGAATAGTTCATGGCATGTGAAGGACATCGGTAACTCGAACAAATAGGGCAAGAGCACGGCGATCCGATGTCGCCCGCTGATGAACTGCGTCTGGCCGCCCACGAACTGGACCGCCGGAAGCATAAAGCGCGGTGGGTCGCCGGGCGAGAACCAATCGGTAAGGTACGCAGGCGTAACATTCCTGGCCTCGCGGCGATGGAAGTCCTCTTGATCAAACTCGGCTAAGAATGATTTCCGCGGCACCCAGAATGGGTTGTCCGACGCGATGGTTAACCCTGGAAGGCAGCGCATGGCGCCTTACTTGATCGACCCACAAATCCAGCCGGTTAATGTGAGCACCGGGTTAAAGGGGAGGCGATCACCTGGCGCAAATTTTTGCCAAGTCTCAGCAATTGCTTTTGGGTGCAGGAGGGTTGTGAAGGCGTTAGTAAGAATTGCGCCGGTTGTCTCATTACGGAACCCTCGAATCTCCACAATAGGCAAATGTCCAACGTACAGCTCCTATCGCACGTCAAGATTGACCGACAACTCAAACTGGACCATTTGCCCGGAGCCGTTGTCGAGCAGCGTCTTGGATTGACTGAACACCCGCTCACTGTGCCTACCAGGTTCAATCGAATAATCTCCGCGAAGCCATCGCTGCGTCGCGGTCTCGACGACACGGCCAATCTTGGCGCCGGATTCGTCAAATACGAATGCCTCAAACAAGAAGTCGGACGGCATTGCCAGTGGCGCTGGCGCCGAGTGTCGGTATCCTATCTGCATGTTTGCCTCCCGAAAGTCGCACAGAACCGGAAGGCCCAGATTCTTTGCCCGCCATTGGTGATCGTTGGTATCGACAACCGTGTACAGGTCCACCTGAGCCGCCGCGGCTTTCGACTTCGCGGCTCGCGTGAAGCCTTTTGCCGCGACCATCACGCCTTTGTGGACCCCCGTGTCCTGGATAAGTCCTACAAACGCATCTACGTGCGTAACATCTATTGGGATGGCGTAGTCCTTGCAATCAATGGCTATTTGAATCGGAAATTGACCGACGGAGCCAGACAGCAATACGTCTACCTGCCGATCGACGTTTGAGGTCCGCCCGCGCAAATGCGCGTCGTGTTGAACTTGCAAACCCGGTGCCAATTGGGATTGAATCTCAGCAACAAGTAGCTCGAATTGTCGCCACGTTGGGGTAGTCATCGACGAGGGCTTCTAGCAGGGGAACCAGAATTTCAAGGAAGGCGCAGCGCGGCTCTTGCGTACCGTTTGAACACGCTCGCGCAACTGTGGCGCACTCTGTCCTGCCGGTAGCCGCACTACGCCTGCGGCAATTGTACTGCGAACGGGCCTGATTGCGATCGCGGGTCCGGCGCCGCCGAGTTGACTCGGGGGGGTTGAATGCGATGCGAACGTGAGGCGCGTTGTGGGGCCGGCCGGCTCTTGCCCTGTGACACCCCAGGTGACCGTGCTGCGCTGGCTCTCCGCGCGCTGTCGCTTGCGTTAGAAATTGCCATCACGGCGGAGATTGCCGCGTTGACTTCGTCGAGAACGTCATTTCGGCGTTCGTATCCCCGCCGCTTTGCCTCTGCCGCAAATTCTTTGTCGGTCCATTCTGAAAGATCGTCATCGCCATGCATGGTGAGCACCTCTATCGTTTAATCCCGGAGCCGCCGGGACGGCTATCGCATTAGACTGTCCTGCTCTTTTTGCTCCTGGCGCGCGCCGAGATGACCGTGGCTGCCTGGTCGGGCCGGCAAGCAGCCACTCCGTCCACATCTCCAACGCGGCACGCTTCTCGGGCCGATAGTCGTGGCGATTGTAGGATTTGTTCTGAACGCCCTCGAGGCCGTGCGATAGGATTTGCGCTCGCACGTCCTGCGTTACGCCGAGGCTCGCAAGCGTAGTCTCCGCGGTGCGGCGCACGTCGCTCAGGGAAAACGATTTTGCAGCCTCGCCGGCCTCGAGCATCGCTGCAGCAATCTCGCGCACTTCGTGGTTTAGCGTGTGCGGGGTCGTGGGCGCGCTCCCGGTCGTAGTGAACACCCATTCGCTTGCGAGCTTCGCCGCTGCGGCTATGCAGGGTTCCAGTGTCCTCTTAGCGGCTTCCGTAATTGGCAGCTCATGGGGACTGGGTTCGTCACGCTTGCCTTTGGGGTCGTAAAGAGTGAGGCGACCGGCCCGCGTGTCCACGTCTGCACGGTGCAGGCGCAAGAGTTGGGTTGGGCGCTGGCCGCCGAGCAGCAATGCAAGTTTCAGGGCGGATTGCGCCGGTAACGATACGATGCCATCCAGACGTTTCCAATAGGCGAATAGCTCGTCTTGGCTCAGTGTCCGGTCCTTCACGCGGTTGAACTTCCTTAGCGATTTGGCTTCTACGGCAGCCACTGGATTCGATTCGAGTTGAAAACCGATGAAGGCTGATGGCGTGGCGGGATCGAGGTCAGCACCAAGCGCGAGCGCATAGGCGGCGCGGAAATAGGAGCGAAGCTTTGCCGCTGTGCGGCCATGGCCGGCTTCCACAACCCGACGCACAATTTCGGTTACATTCTTCGCGGTCAATTCCTTCGCAGGAAGCCCGGAAAACTCCGTCACGTCCAAATGGTTCTTGAAGATGTTGCGCGCATCGAGAGCAGAGCGGCGCTTCCCTCTGTTCTCGAGGTGCGAGATGTAGGCCGCGACCAGCGCCCGCACCGTGTAGCGCAGGGCGGCATCTGCGGCCGCGTTTGCCTGTTCCAGTTGGATGGCTGCCAGCTGCCGGGCCTCCGCCCTGGCCTTTTCTTCGCACTTGAAGTGCGCCCGCACGTCGCGGGAGTCGGGCGCTTTGTGGATGCGCCGGTACTCGTCGGCCCTTTCGCGGGCCTGCTTGAGGGTTAGGTGGTTTGGCTTTGGGTCCGCGGCGAACGCGCCGAGAGAGAGAGCCACCGTAGCAAAAATTCGCTGGTCGTGCTCCTCCCGACACGCTCGCCGCGTTGAGTACCCAAATGATTGGATGCGTTTTGTCCACGCACGCCTTCACGCACTGTAGACAGCCGTAGCAATTAGTCCGCCGATCGGTGGAAGGTCTACAGGGGATCGTTAAGCCGACCGGATACCCCGCGGCGACCCACGCGTCGAGACCGCCAAGCCGGGGCGCACGCGCATGAAGCCCGCGACGAGCCGTATCTTGGCGACCCGCGTGTGAACGATCATGCAAAATTTATCAATTGCGGGCGGTTACGATCGCTTATCGCGGACCAGTAGGTGAAGTACGAATCCCACAAGCCGCCGAGTTTAAGGGTGTCTACCTGGTTTCGGCTCGGTGAAGGGCGCCCCGGCCCTTATCAAGCGCATGGCGGAAATCAACGAGGATGCCCTTGAGACCACCTCGTTGGAGGGGATTTCTGTCTTGTCCGTTTTCAGCAGATCGAGCGTTTCCAACTGGACGGTCGCAATAGGACCGACGCGAGAACTGACTAGCGAGTTGCGACGTTTGCTCTGGTCGGTCAGTCTCGGCGTATTGCTCATGCTCTTAATCAGCCTGACAGCCACCCTCGTCATTGGAGGCAGGATCTCTCGGTCGGTTCGTGGCCTCTCGGGCCCGGCGCCGGCCTTGGGTTTTGGTGGAGAAGTGACCGTGCCTGCGCTCCATCTGAAGGAGGCGGACGAAGTGGGCCAGGCCCTGATGAAGGCATCCAAATGCTTCAGGAGGCTCAGCATCGCGCTTATCACGATGCGCTGACGGGTCTCCCAAACCGCACCCTGCTCGACGAAATCGTCAACCAACAAATAGCGGTTTGTCAAAGGACTGGCGCCCCACTAGCCGTCTTGTATGTTGACCTGGATGGATTCAAGGCCGTTAATGACGCGTACGGTCATGCTATGGGTGACGAGCTACTGCGCAGGGTCACCGAGCGAATTGAAAGTGAAATTCGGCCATCCGACGTCACTGCCCGGCTTGGTGGGGACGAGTTCGCCATCGTTCTCATCAATACGGGCATGGAAGGGGCATTAATAGTTAAGAGCAAGCTGGCAGGGAGTGTTTCAATGCCCTACGCAATTGATCAATCGACAATTAACATTTCGGCAAGTATTGACATTGCGACATTTCCGGATTCGGGGAGCAGTAGCGAGGACCTTCTCCACGCGGCGGATGAGGCGATGTACAAATCCAAGGCTGAGCGCAGGCGGTAAGAACGCCGGTCGCATTCGTCACGACATCTTGGTGAAGAATGCCTCCCCGGACTGGGTTGCGGTATCTGCGGCGCGGAGTGTCAAGAGAGTTGTCGCATGATTAGAATGCGAGAACCTTGGTAATTTCTCGGATTGAGAATCACCAACCCGACGGATCTCCAGTCTCGAGTCGATCGGGTCTATCACTCGGGATCTAAGTCACGAACGCGTGATAGATCGGGTTTTCATATACAGCGGATGTTTGCAAGCGGCAATCGGCGCGTTAGCACCGAATCCGAACGCCGAGCACCCAACATCCACGGCTGCCGATAGATCGCCGTGCGCCGGCAAGATTTTCTTAGCCGTCCTACAGCGAATTCGGACAAGCGCTGATTGGCGACCAAGGCAAGTGCGACCACGCTGCATTATAGGTAGGGATGGATTTTGCATAAGGACGCAGCTGAGCTCATGGTATGACCAAGCTTTCGCAACAGTTGCAAGTCTACGTTGTCGAGGACTCCCCGGTTCTCGTGCGAATGCTCGCCTCGACCATTGAGGCGGGCGGTGCAGAGCTGGTGGGTCACAGCGACAGCTCGCAGCGGGCGATCAATGACATTTTCGTGCTTCAGCCGGACCTGATTCTGATCGATATCAGCCTGAATCGGGGAAACGGATTCGATGTGCTCAGGCTATTGCGGCATCGGGGCATCGCTCAATCGGCAACGAAAGTGGTGCTTACGAATCATGCGACTGCTGAGTACAGGGCTCTCAGCTTGCGTCTGGGAGCGAACCACTTCTATGACAAGTCCTTCGAAATGTTGCGGGTTCTGGAGTTGATTAGAGTGATGCGGGGCGATCATGCGGCGGCCGCGCATGCGACTGCGGGTAGCGGATCGGAAAGCCACAGCCGGGCTTAACCGAGGTTCCGCACCAAGCGGTCTTTGACCCGGACGCTGTGATGGCATTTGCTTGGCGGCATTTCGCCACCGGGCTGCACTGGAGTAACCTGGCCGAAGTGTCAAAGCGCAAGCTCATACAAGCGAAATTTCCTACGTCGAAATGGCGATTCGCCGATTGCGGGTTTGGCGCGGCGTGTGCCGCAATGCTTTTGCGTAGGTTGGCGCGGAGGTGGGAGCATACATATGGCTGACACGCGCTAGCGCTCGAACCTTTAAAGGAGGCGACCATGAATCGGGTATTTCCACTGCTGGTAATCACAATCGCCTCCGTGGCCTGTACCGTGGCGCCCCTGGAACGGCAGCCAGTACCGATTACGGCGAACAATGAAATTCATGGCGCAGCGGTCGTCAGGCGGCCCATTCCTGAGCCGGCGCCGCCCTCGGTTGCAGGCGAGCCGGCGACCGCGCCAAATACGTATGCTCCGCTGGCCGCAATCGTCGTTCCTCCGAACACGCAGTATGTCTGCGTCTCGGAAACGAACAACGGGCGTAAGCAGACATCGATCGAGTTTTCCCAGAAGGTCGCTGCCCTTTGCAGGAAGCATCCGGAGATGGGCCCTTGCAAGTACGAGCGTGATGTTTGCCGCCGCAGTAACGGGCGCGTCTACTCGAGCAACGGTGTCGAGATTACTCAGCAGATCGAGGCCGAATACGACAA
Organism: uncultured beta proteobacterium; assembly: GCA_963711235.1. Classification (GTDB taxonomy): domain Bacteria; phylum Pseudomonadota; class Gammaproteobacteria; order Burkholderiales; family Casimicrobiaceae; genus PALSA-1003. Next base: position 1,068,597 of record CAVQDI010000006.1, read on the forward strand.
GCGAGTCATAATGCGCGTGGTGTTCAAATCAAACTAAGAAATGTGATGCGGCGGGGATTCCGCAAAGCTAAGCGGGAGTCCTCGGGGTAAATAGACAGGCCACCGCGGGCGCATTTTCGACCTCCGGGTTAGATACTCGACGGTCAACCCTTCCCGGTTTCTGGCAGCTTGCCGTGAACGATTCTTGGCCGCCACCGGCGCAAGGTAGATACGCAGCTGCGATCCTGCGATGCGTTCATGTAGGCAGCGTCTTAGGACTGTGGCGCCACCGGATCGGAGCTACCCACAGCGCTGAAGGTCGGACACCGGATCTCGGATAGACGCGACGAATTTCGTGTCCCAAGATAGCTTCCATCGCGCGCGAATGGGGGCGTGGTAGATAGCTGAAGCACTCCCTGCCGTAGGATGCGCTCACGGTCCATGATCACGATCTCGTCGGCGAGACTCATCGCCCTTCCTGATCATGCGTTACGATGAGCGTCATGCAGTGTGCCGCCAGGAGGATCAGCCGGCTCGCGGTGTAGCGCACTTTTCTGCGGGCTCGATCCACTCCGCGCCGCTAAACTCTATCTCGACAGTCAACCGCTTCTGGACCCCCAATCGCGCGCCTGACTACCGCGCCGTCCTACATCATGTTCGGACGCAATCCGATACGCAGCGCTTAAAGATTGCAGTAGTGTTGGGCTGTAATATCGCCGTCGTGGCTGAGTATCAGGCGAAGGGCGGGGCAGCGTTAAAATCGCCCGAACGTTGCAGACCCCCAATTGGATTGGCGCAGAGGAGACAACGATGGGTTGGATTAGCAGATTTCGCGAATCTAGAGACACGGAACCGGCCAACCCGTGGGACGAGACCGTGATCAACAACGCGCCGTATGATCCCTACAAGGTAACTCAAGGTGGCGTTGAACAAGTTGCGACTGCCAGCGCCCCTCCGAACGGGAATATCGCGGAAGAAGTCAAGCGTCGACAGGTATCTTTGGTAGTACGTTACATCGCGGCGGTGCGTGCTCGCTAAACTTGGACGCGGTTCAGGGATAGCTAGTGCCCATCTCTGGAGGTCCTTGTAATCCAATGATCGCTATGAAAACGATGACATGTAGGGATCTCGGCGGAAAATGTGACCAGAAGTTGTCGGCTGGATCATGGAGCGAAATGGTTCAGGTCATGACGAAGCACGTCATGGAGAAGCACCCGGATGTGGCGAAACAGATGGAAAAAATGCACAACGAAGATCCGAAGAAATGGGGCAAAGAAATGAAGCCCAAATGGGATGCGGCTCCTGAGACCTGATTCACTTCTGCTCTCATGCAACCTTCGGCATAGCTGCTAGCGCCCGCCAGGCCCAATGGCTGCCGATTTGTAATCTGGGCAAGCTCAATCTCTCGCTCTGCTCACCGACGCCGGTAGGCGCCGTCCACGTCGGACCCGAACAGCTAGCTTGTCAGGAGAGGGTGCCTTGGAGGCGTGAGCGTGGCCTTGTTGTCGCGGTTGTGCGATTGGCGCTCCTGCATGTGCGTGCCATCGGACTACCGTTTCCGGGCGAACGACGAGTCGCAGCATCGATGCGCCCAGCCCCGCTCCAAGAGTCCGAGCTGGCGACGCTGCATCAAGTTCTCAGCGTCGAGTGAACACCGGGGCCTGATCGCGAGCACGGCCAAGCCGGCGAGATCGGCGCACGACCGCAAAACGATCTGAAGGAAAGCGATTACGCGCTGATGCCATCGCCGCGCGTGTGTCAGCCCTTCCGAATGGTCTTATCCAGTTATTGCGGCGCGCACCAGCCGTCCAAGTATGGCGAGTTATGGGAACATTAAAATTAAAGCTCTTCACGTTGTGCTGTGGCGAGACTAACCAGATGCATCATACTCGATCAAGCTAGTGAGCTATGGCCGCGAACTATCTATGCATGGGTTGATACAAAGCGGAGCACAATTGCGCGCGTCTATGCAAATCTCCCGAACGGCCCGGATCCTGATCGCCATCGCCGCCTCGGTAGCGGTGGTCATTGCCTTGTTCAACTGGAACTGGCTGCGCGGGCCGATCTCCAGCTACATGAGCACGAAGCTCGGCCGTTCCTTTGTCATCAATGGCGACCTCCATGGCGAATTGTCGCTCAAGCCGCGGCTGACCGCAGACTATGTCACGCTTGCCAACGCCCCATGGAGCACCGAGCCCGTGATGGCGCGCGCGCAGCATCTCAGTGTGCGGGTCGATGTGCTCTCGCTGTTCGGTGCCACCGTTTCGTTGCCCGAGCTGAGCCTCGTCCGGCCAGTGCTTTTGCTCGAGCGCGACGCCGAAGGCCGCGACAATTGGCACTTCGGCGGCGTGCCGGAAATTCCGCGGATCGGACGCTTGAACATCGACCGCGGCGTCGTACGTTTTGTCGAACCCACGCCCGGGACCGACGTCACCGTCAACGTCGCATCGGCTCTCGATGAGAGCGGTGAGATGCCGGTAAAGTTCAAGGGCTCCGGCCGCTTGCGCAAGAACGAGTTCACGATCGAAGGCACGGCGGCATCGCTGCTCGCGTTGGAGAACATCGATCGGCCGTATCGTCTCGACGTGCAAGCGGAGGCGGGGTCGACCCTCGCCAAGTTCAACGGGTCGATTGTTCCGGCGACCATCGACAACGTCGACGGCGCTCTCGCACTGCAGGGACGCGACTTGTCGCAGCTCTATCCCATCCTTCCGGTGCCGTTTCCGTGGACGCCACCGTATCGACTGAGCGGCAACCTCAAGCACGGCAGCGGTGTATGGTCGTTTCGGGAGTTTAGCGGCAAGGTTGGCGACAGCGATCTTGCCGGCCACTTCGGCGTCGAGCGCAAGAGTCAGCGAACGATAGTCGATGCCGAGCTCGTTTCGCAGCACCTTAGCTACAAGGACCTCGGAGGCCTTGTCGGGCTGCCGCCGCCAAGCGCGCCTACCGAAAAGAGGACGACCGCGCAGAACCAGGAAGCCGCCAAGCGCGAGGTAAGCGGGCGTTCGCTGCCGGCCAAGCCCTACGACGTCGAAGGGCTGCGCGCCGTTGATGCAAAGGTGCATCTGAAAGGCAAGCGGTTCATCGCCTCCGGTCCATGAGCAAGGCGATCAAGGGCGTGGAGATCAGGGGAAAGCCAAAACCGACCGCACCGTGCGCGATGGCGCCGACGAGGATGATCGCGACCAATGCAGCGATCATCGTTGGAGAGAATAAGGTATCGAGGCCAAACATTAATCTACCGGGATCTTGCGGGATAATACTATGAGGCGAGGAGCCTCACGGCGCGGTCGGAGGCAGCCAACTACCCCAGGCTCCCGTGATTCATAGCCCAGAGTACCAAGCTCAAAGTTGCCGAGTTCCAAGTATCCGGGATGGAGAAACTTTGAGCTTTGGGCTTTAGGCTTTGGACTAGGGATTCAGAGACCGCTTGTCGGAAACCTGCAACCAAATTCAGAAGAATCGACGCACAAAGTTCGAAGTGCTGCGTGCGGGGCGTGGGCCGCGTCAAGGACGATGGCAATCGGTAACAGCGGTACGACAAACAACGAACCCCGCCGGGGCGGGGCTGTCGTTGCTGTTGTCGGATGCGATTTATTGCGCCTGCTGAATCAGAGTCCCTCCAGCTCGTAGTCGAATCGCGCAGCACTTTGGGCGGCCCATATTATTCCACCGCCGCCGACGTCGCTTAAGGATTGCCTAAGTAGTCGCGCTTTCCAATCTCGACACCGTTGTGGCGTAGGATGTTGTACGCGGTGGTGACATGAAAATAAAAATTCGGCAGTGCGTGGCCGAGCAGGAATTGCATGCCTTTGTAATGGGTTTCCTTGTCGCCGCGCTTGATCACGATTTCCTTGTCTTCGGTGCCGTCGATCTGTCCCGGCGTCACGGTCTGGATGAAGGCAACAGTTTTAGCGATACGCGCTTTGAGATCGGCCAACGTCTTCTCGTTGTCCTCGTACACTGGAATCTCCACTCCGGCTAGGCGCGCTACCACGCCTTTGGCGGTATCGCAAGCGATCTGAATTTGCGTCGTCATGGGCAGCATGTCGGGGAACAACCGATATGTAGTCAGCGTGACAGTGTCGATTTTTTTGGCATCGACATAGGCCTGCGCCTTGTCAAGGATGTTTGACAGGTTGCCGAGGATGTTGACGAAACGCGGAATGCTTGCCTGATACATGGAAATAGTCACTGGAAATCCTTGAAGTGGAAAAAGACGAACAAGCGGAAGCGCATATTCTACCTTTAGTCAAAGCGAACAAGGAACCGACTCCGCCCAGCGCTGTTACACTATTGATCTTTTTGAGGATATGAGCCGTGAGTGAAACCCTGCAGTGCTTGAAGAAATACGGTCAGCGACTCGATTTGGAGATTGCCAAAGAGATGGGTGTACCGCTTGCAACGGTGCGCCAACGGCTTGCTGGCCTGGCGGCTACGGGGGAAATCATGACGTGCACTTTGACCCGCTTCGAACTTGGCAAGAGAATTGACGCGTGGCAATGCCGCGTATCAGGTTATGTCCCGCCTCGAGCCGCCGGTCGAAAGGGAAAGCCGACGGCGTAGCCCTGCAGCTCTCTGTCAAAACGGCGGCGTTGGGGTGCGAGTTCAATCCGTTATAGCCGATGGCTGCATGGCCAGAAGCAATGGGATGGACTCCCCCTCACCCAACCGGCATCTATGTGCCAGACTGGAAGTGTCATCCACCAGTCGCAGGAGAGGAGGAGTCGCCATGAAGCTTATTCGCGTTGGGGTCGATTTGGCAAAGAACGTGTTCCAGGTGCACGGCGTGGAGCGGAACGAGAAGCCGGTGTGGCGCCGGCGGTTGACGCGCGACAATTGGCTGCAGGTATTGCTGGAGACGGTCGAGCCAGGCTGCGAGATTGGCATGGAGGCGTGCGGCGGAGCGCACTATTGGGCGCGCAAGCTGCAGGAGCGGGGTTTGAGGGTGAAGCTGATTGCGCCGCAGTTCGTGAAGCCGTACGTGCAGAGCAATAAGAACGATGCCAATGATGCGGAGGCGATCTGCGAAGCGATGAGCCGGCCGAAGATGCGCTTTGTTGCGGTGAAGACGGTCGAGCAACAGGACATTCAGGCGGTGCACCGTATTCGCTCAGGCCTGATCGAGCAACGCACGGCCAAGGGCAATCAGATCCGCGGCCTGGTTTCGGAGTATGGGCTGGTTGCGCCACGCGAGTTGGTGCAGCTGCGGCGGGCACTGTCGGTCTGGCTGGAGGACGCGGAGAATGGCTTGAGCGACCGGTTTCGGCGGCTGTTGCATGCGCTGTGGGGCGACCTTCGAGTCCTCGATGAGCGGGTGGCTGAGCTCGATCGCGAGATTGCGTTGATCGCGCGCAGCGACCCTGCCGCTCGCCGGCTGCAACAGCTGCGCGGAGTCGGGCCGATCGTTGCGACTGCGCTGGTAGCGGCGGTGGGCGATGGTGGGCAGTTTAGGAACGGTCGGCAAATGGCGGCGGCGCTGGGGCTCACCCCGAAACAGCACAGCTCCGGTGGCAAAGAAAGACAGCTTGGTATCAGTAAACGAGGTGATGCGTATCTGAGGACCGTACTGATCCACGGTGCGCGATCGGCCATCCGCACCGCCAAGGGCAAGCCCGATCGGCTAAGCCAGTGGGTGATGGCCTTGGCAGCGCGGCGCCACCCCAACGTCGTAGCAACGGCACTGGCTAACAAGACCGCACGGATTGCCTGGGCGATGTTAAGGCATGGCACCGATTACCAACCCGATCTGATCGCCACCCACTGAGGGGTGGAAGGCCAGGAAATCAACCGTACAAGTTGATATAGGAGCGCTTCAACTCACGATTGCAAAGCAAGCCGAACGATGGCAAACAGGTCGAACCGGCGCCAGCAAAACCCGCGAAGGTCCAGATGCGAGAAGCACGTAGAAGCGATTGGGAGCTGGCGCGCGAATAGCCCATCATGGCCGTGCATCGATTGCTCGATGCTGCAACAAGAGGCCGGATATACGTGAGCAGTCGTACCTAACCGCCAGAGAACGGAATGCTTGCAAACGAGGGGGAGTCCATATACGGACCTAGGCGCGTGAGCTTTAAAGCGGCCGCCTGACTTGCGACCCGCGCGTGCGTGGCGTTTGCAAGCTGGGCCTTACCGATCTGACAAGCTGATGCTGACTTCGAGGGTTCTGCGCATCGATGGCTTGCGCGGGTTTGATGACCGGCTGCAATCACGAAGGCTTGGCGACCGCGCCTGCCTCGGCGACAATAGCAGTTCACGGCTCACATAGAGCCTCACCACGGAGGCAACGATGGACAAGTTTCTGGTTCTTTACAAGGCGCCCAATGCGGTCATCGATGAATGGATGAAGAAGCCCGAGCAAGAGCGCAAGCCCGACGAGACCAAGATGATGGACGCGTGGAAAAAATGGATGAGCGCGAACGCCAGCAAGTTTACTGACAAGGGCGCTGGCGCCGGAAAGCCCAAAGTCGTGTCTTCATCGGGCGTGAAGGATGCACGCAACGACATCATGATGTATCAGATCGTCCAGGCGAGCTCGGCCGATGAGGCGGCGAAGATGTTCGTGGACCATCCGCATTTCGGCATCCCGCAGGCGACAATCGAGGTGATGCCACTGAAGGCCATGGAAGGCTAGGTTTCTCGGAAGGCGGTCCCGGCGGAAGCTGGGAGCCGACGCGTTTTGCAGCGGCCGCTCGAATTGGAAACCGTGGGGTATCTGACCGTGGGTCCGCTTAGGGCGACTCCGGCCGGTCACTAATCCCGAATTGAAACGCCGTTCAATCGCAGGCGCACTACCCTCCCATACGGGACTCTGACGGCCCTTACGGATCGCGCTGCGGTGCTGCGTCTTATAGACGCGTTTGTGACGAACTGAGATTGGCTGTGCCCAAAATCAGCCTGAATGAGGCTGGAATTGGCGAAAACGGAGAAGTGGCAAGCTTCGCAAGCTATTGATTAATTGAAAAACCGAACAACTTTACTTCACCTGTTATCAGACTGAAAATCCGTGTGTCGGTGGTTCAATTCCGCCCTTGGCCACCAGATTAATCAATTGGTTAGAACGAGTCACGTCGGATTCTAACCCCATGTGCACACAGCCGTAGCCGTTGCGTAGCCGTAGAGCCTCGCACCCGCAACGCGACGGCCTGTACGTGATTTACCGGATGGGCTACCACTCTCGCGCGACGGGCCACGGCTTCCGCGCGACGGCAAGCACGATCTTGAACGAACAGGGATTCAAGCCCGAGGTTATCGAGCGCCAGCTCGCGCACGCCGAGCGCAACAAGGTCCGCGCCGCCTACAACCGGGCCGAGTACCTACCGGAACGGCGAGCGATGATGCAGCAGTACGCCAACACGCTCGACGCGCTCGCGCAAGGCGCAAAGATTCTGCCGCTGAAGCGCACCAAATAGTCCGTACCGGCCCGGCTGATTCACCGGCGGCTATCGCCAGAACAGGCCGCGCTACTGCGCCAGGCGATCACTGAATCCCGGCCAGACGAGCGCCGGAAATTAGTGGTAATTAGCTGGAAATTAGGGGTAATTACCCCCGCAGAATGTTCGTACACTTGGAGGTATGGATACCTTCCAACAAGGAACGAACATGCCGCATGTAATTCTCCGGCTCCCGGTCGTTAAAGCGCGCACAGGACTCTCGCGCTCGGACGCTTCGATCACCCAGTGGATCGAGCCGCAGATCGCGGCCAGCGGGCAAGGTCTGCGGAGCGCCTGTTCGGCGCGACGGCGTTCCGGCATTGCTAATTGCCCGCCAGCAGCCCTGGCCTGCAAAGGGTGGTGCGTTCTGCTGGCCCAGCCAGTTCGCGCCCTTTCCCGGCGCTCCTCGTCTCGTCCAGACTCGTCCAGGTTCGTCCAGTCCAGTATCGGTCGGACGGGTGCCATAGCTGCTGCCGCATCATGCCTTATGATGTAGATGTTAGTTGAACTTTTCTCCGTCGCAATTTAGCTCCAATTGCCGCGACGCAAAACAAAGGCTAAACATGGAGCGCCAATTTTCACTATTAGAGAAGGCGACAATGAACGGAAAGCCTGAAACGTACGTTAGCGAAGTTACCGGCGCCAAGCGCGACGAGTTGCGAATGGCGTCGATGCCGTACCGCCAGTTGCCCGAAGAGGGGTTCGTGCGGTTGCAACAGATCATCGGTGATCGCAAAGCAGACCCTCCGATACCGCCGCTGATTCCGGTTGGTAAGTCTACGTGGTGGGCGGGAGTGAAGAGCGGCCGGTATCCGCCGTCCGTCAAGCTGGGGCCGCGCACGACCGCATGGAGGGTCGAAGCCATACGGGCGCTGATCGCCACCGCGACAGCGGAGGTGCAGGTATGACTGTCGATAAAAACAACGCCCCCACCGTTACGAGCGGCGAGGGCGTGAGATTCAACTGCAAAGAGACTACGCGGGGATTGTGCCACGACTGCGGATTTTGGCAAGGGGCAACTCGGCGCCGTTGCGTAGGAGGAACACATGGCCGATAAAATCTTGCGCCGGCCTCCCGCGTATCAGGTGTATGCGTCTGATGATCTTGCCAACGAGGCGTACTTCGGCCTGACGGCCGGCGAGCGAGGTGTCCTTGATTCCATGCAGCGCGCCTGCTGGGTCAATGACACCGTCCCGAGCGACAGACGTTTGCTTGCCTTCGTACTTCACTTGACGGAAGTCGAGGAAACTAACGCGGCGCTTCCTCAGCGTCGGCGTGCTCGGCCTCGCCTAACTGGCGCAGCCACTCGGCATGTTCAGGAGCCAAGATAGCGTCCTTCTCTAAAGACAGCGCCTTCTCGACCACTGCCCACCCGACCATGCGCCCGTCGCCGCCTCTGCCCGGCTGCGCGGCAGTAGCTGGTTTCTACGCTGCTCTGGGGCATGCCTGTCGTTCGGCTATGAGGCTCTGTTGGGCTCTCTGATAGGCCTCTGAGCCTCGTTGGACTCTCTGAAGGGGCTCTGATGGCGCTGTGGCGGGCTCTCTGATGGGGCTCTTGTCAGGCGACAGGGTAAGCGACAGCAGGAATTGACCCTGGACGAGTTCCTGAACCAGGGCGCAATCCGCCTCAGTGCTTCTGGGCGCGCCCAAGGACAGGGGGTGGTATGGCGGTGGTTGCGCGGTGCTCCTGGCCTGCTATGGCTGCACCCCCAAATGCACCGCCCGGCCACGTCAGTCCTTCTGGGAACGCTCAAGGATAAGGGGGTTACGTGGCGGTGACACTAACCGTGTCAACCGCGCTCGCCCGGCTCGGGACGAGTTCTTGAAAAACATGCGCTTACGCGTGCATAAGGATGCCAAGGCTCTGCAGCACCCCAAGGATAGGGCGGTAACGTGGCGGTAACTGCTGGACAACACCGCCCACTTGACCACGGGCGGTTTGGTCAGCGACTGCGACGATGACCGAAGTTAGCCGAAGTTACCTGTAAATGCCGCGGTCTGGTTCGCCAAACAGGCCCGCAAATGGGCCAAATCGGGCCGGCAACGGGCTTGGCAGGGAGTCAAGCTAGGGAGGTAGCCAAAAGTGTAAAGCAACGCCTTGCGTGGATTATACAGCAGCTTAGTAGCCTGTATTCCGATATGATCGTGCGGATCAACTACATTTGCAATGGATGCCAGTTGTTATCACTTTACATTGCTGGACGGTCAACCGGCCGGCGGGCCTGCTGGTCGCGCGCTGGTCGGCGCTTGTCAGCGGCGGGGCGCGAGGGGGGCGGTCAACGCAGACCAGCTACTGGCGCCGGAAAGTGCCAACGTTAGTTAACCCGGCGCTGGCTCCTGCCCTGCCGTCGCCCCTAAACCTGTCGCCGCCTCTGCCGGCTGGGTGGGCTTCCTCACCTCCAAGCGCGCCGCGTAGCAGGCGGGGCAGCCCAACCTGTTGCACGCAGGATCGACATTGCGGCTCAGGTAGATTAAAGTTTATATTATATTGGCCGTTTTAAGGCCTTTTTACTATATGAAACAATCTTACCTTGACGCGAAGCGCCTATCTGAATTAGATTGTTTCGTATAGTCAATTAGCCCTAACAGGGCCAAAAACAAATGGAAACAAATCTACGCACACTTGGCCCTAAAGAAACAAGAGTGATTCTGTCCTTCCGGGAACAGGGCCGCGACGTCGTGCAAGCTGCGGACATCATCGGCCTTCTTGGCTCCGAGCCAACAGCCCGCAAGGTAATCCGCAACCTGATCAGAAAGGGTTGGCTGGCCCGGCTAGTTGGTGGACGCTACATGCTACTCCCGCCTGAGCACGGGCCTGAGAATCTCGGCGAAAACAACCCGATCGCGCTTGCCGCCGCAGCCACCGAGCCATCCTATATCGGGTGGTGGTCAGCAGCCGCTTTTCACGGGTTCACCACGCAGAAGCCAATGACGGTCACCGTGGCCACGCTGCGGCAAATACCGGCACGGACGATCGAGGGCACGGAAGTGCGGTTTATCAAAATCGCTGCGCGAAAGTTTTCCGGGTTTAAGAAATACAACGTCTACGGTCGCAGCGCCGCGATTACCGACCCGGAAAAGACTGTGATCGACTGTATCGACCGCCCCGATCTTGCGGGCGGCCCTGCCGAACTCACGCGCATCGTTTACAGCGCGATGGGAGAAGTTGATCACGACAAACTGGTCGCCGCAGCGCTTACGATGAAATCAACCGCATTGCTCCAGCGGTTTGGCTTTCTAACCGATCTTGCAGGAAGGAAGTTGCCGGAGGAATTGCGTTCGAAGGTCAGGAACGCGATTCCTAAGTCAACACGCTCAATCTTCGGCAGGCGAAAACGAAAAGATGGCGATATTGGCTACGTCGCCGAATGGGGCCTGTTTGTGTATGCCCGCCAGAACGATCTGCTGGCCGAGGTGCCTCGAATGAAGGGCGGGAGCGGGGAGCCATGTTGACAGCAAACCAACTTCGTCAGGTTGCGGGCCGATCCGGCGCGAGAGACATTGGCAACGTCGAAATCGATGTCATCCTCACATATCTGATCCAGCTCTTTTCAGAGAAGAGCATCATGGATCATGTTGGGTTCAAGGGCGGCACGATGCTGCGGAAAACAGTGTTCGGAGCGCGCGGACGGCTTTCAACCGATCTCGATTTTACGTGCCGCTCGGATATTGCCGTCGACGATTTGATGATGATGATGCTGGAGGCCCTTGAACATCCCTATCACGGCATTTCATTCCGGTTTGACCGTGACAAGGACTGGTATCTTACCGATGAGGGCTGCGCAGCCAATCCCATCTGTGCACATGCGGAGAACGAGAAGGGCGTGAAGATCAAACTTCAGGTCAGCATGCGCGAGAAGCCCGTTCTTACAATCCGTCCGATGCCCCAGATAACTCTGGATTATTTCAAGCTACTGGAATTTGATCCGGTTGCGGTTCCCTGTCTGGCTTTCGAAGAGGTGGTGGCAGAGAAAATCCGGGCTGCGACCCAGCGCTCCAAAATCAGAGACCTTCACGATCTTTCCGAAATTGCGATTCGGGTTCTTGATCGCGACCTTATTCGCTCACTGGTGGTGCTCAAACTGTGGGAAAGCGATGGTGCGAATCTCGACTACGGCCGGTTCCGGGAGCGGATCATGGACGGCGGCGATTACGACATTGCTGATCTCCATAATCTTCTTCGGAAAGACCAGCGGCCTGACCTTAAAGAACTTATTCAGCGCGTTGTCGATGGATTCAGGTTTCTCGGGGAAATGACCGATCTCGAAAAAAATCTGGCCGGGGATGATGCAAGGCGAAGACGTGCGGATGCGGAGGCGCTTCGTGCCGTAGTGAAGGAAAGGGCTGGCTCTCAATAGAGTCATCCACACCCCAAACCCCAAAATCAACACCAAGCTGCGGGAACGGTTTCGCCTCCAATCGGCGCGACATCTGAAGGAACGCCGCTGCAAACCGCATGGCGGGGTGGATTTACAGGCGGCGAGGTAGACAGGCACCGGCCCTTCCTGTGTCGCCGTTCCGGGCCGACCGTGGGCGGGGCGCGCTATCCAGATGTTGTCCGCCTTGGGCGGCCGCGTGGCGGGGCTACCGACTGATTGTCATTAGACAAGAGTAGCCTTACCGGACGCAGCATTTCGCGCCGACACAGGAGAATGTTCGCCCCGACCGCGCAGATAGCGTGGCGGGGTGCGAGGGGGCGGGCCACCCAACCCGGCAGCCCAGCGCCCGCCCTGCCTGCGTGGCCGCCAGCAGAAGGTCGTTCAAGGCCTAAGCACTGCCGCCGGGACGGCCCCGCCAAGAAGACCTTGGCCTCCGACTCGCTTTTGACTTTGGCACACCCCTTGCGGTAGCTGCCTTAGGTGGCGGTTTACTACCGTGTGAGCTACCCCCACTGACGCTGGTCGTCATAAAGCAACGAGGGTGGCGCTTGCCGACCGCAATCGCCGAAAGGCAAGGGGAATGCAATGGGCATCAACGAAATTGACCACACGATCTGCCCGTACACGGTCGGGCGTGAAGATTGCAAAGTCTTACCGCGGTCGTTCAAGACGCTCGCCGAAGCCGAAGCATATCTCGCTGAGCAGGACAAGGGTGCGCTGGAGCGCAACGAGTTCTATCTCGACGGACCGGAGCCATGACAGCATTGATGGACAGGGTCGCGGAAGTGGCCGTAATGGCGAACTTCAGCGACGCGGAGAAGTCCGCGATGATCGCGGCTCTGCTCGGTTTGTCTGCCTCTACCCCGGCTGCTGCCCCGACGCCTGCCGCGCCGGTAGCTGAGCGCAGCGACTGTACCGGCCTCGACCGCGACGCCGGCTATCGGCGCGCTTGCGCCGACGCCGCCGTCCGCACCCGCGACCCCGGCAGCGCCAGTCGCGCTAGCCCTCCCAACTCAAAGGGAGGGCCCAAAAATGGCGGTTGATGAATGGCGCTCTCAAATGCAGCAGCGCGTAATAGAACTCGTAAAGGCCGACGAATTAACTGACTACCAACTAACTGACTACCAACGGGACGTTCTAATTGAGTTGCTCGAATTGTGTGATAGAGACAAGAGAATCGTCATTCCGCCGGACATTAGGGCTGCGGCTGATGCCATTTGCAGGGAGAGACGCAACGGCGACCTTCACGCGATGAAAGCCTTCGGGAACGCTTACTCCACGCGATTCGATGGCTATCTCGATGATGTCTGTCATGATGACGATGACCCAAGCTACGATGACGGTTAACCCCGCCTCTGCCCCGGCTGTGCAGCCGTTCGCGGTGCCGACCGTGGATGGCGTCGCTACCAGCCTGCGCCTGTCAGTGTGCTGGATACGCTGGAGTCCGCTTCGATGCGCAGGCAGCTTTGGCTTCTGTGGCCCAAGCTGAGCGTGCCCAAGCCGGGTGAGGGCCATGATTACGTTTGCGTCGGCGACATTGCTAACAGGTGCTAACAACTGTTTACCGAGAAGGTATGGGCTTCGGCTTGGCGGTGCTCAGCTCATTATCTCGGCGGTGGGCGTCTTCCACCGTCCAGCTCGGTTCCTTGGCCGGTTCCTTTTCGGCGATCCGGTCATCCTTTTCCTTCTGGTCCCGCATGCCCTTCTTGTAGGCGGCCTTTTCTTCCGGCGTCATGCGGGGGTAGGCGGCCCTCGCTTTCATAGCGGCCTCTTCAATCGCCTTCGATTCTGGTGTGGCAGGATTAATCATCCCCTGAGCCTCTTGTAATCGCAGATCGTGCTCCCTCTGCGAGGCCATGCCCATGCTGTAGGCGGCTTGGTTCTTATCGTCATCGGCCATCGCGGCGAGCGAACCAAGCGCGAACGCGCTGGCGCAAAGTACAACCAGCAGCTTGTTCATAGATGGCCCTCCACGCCGCCGTCGCGCGACGCGAGTCAAGTGTGATACCGAGAGAGGCTCAATGCAAACTGGGCAAGAGCCTTTCGCGTCCCGATTAGGGCCGCCGCCACTGCCAATGGCCGCCAGTCGGTGCGCCCGGTACACTTGGCGCGGGTCAAGCCCGGATTAGACGAGGGTTGGCACCAAGATGGCCGAATCCACCCCGCCGGAAGATGCATCTCCCCCTGCGCCGGCAGCGAGTCCCGCTGTCAGTCGATGGGCGAAGCTATGGGGACAGCTCAAACGCTTTCGCGGGCCAATTGCTGCCATTGCCGCCTTCGGTGCAGTCCTTAGCGGCTTCCTCGGCTACTGGAGTGCCTACCAGACAGTCCAGAAGGTCGTTGTTCCGAACACAGCCCCGGTGGCAGTTACGGCGGACGCTGGCCCCCTCTCGATTGTGGTGCTGCCGTTCCAGAACCTAACTGGCGACCCGAACCAAGCCTACGTCGCCGACGGGCTGACCGCCAGCCTCACGGCTGACCTATCCCGCATAAGGGATGCATTCATCGTTAACGCTGCGACCGCCTTCGCCTACAAGGACAAGCCGGTGACAGCGCAACAGGTCGGCAAAGACCTTGGCGTCCACTTCGTGATGCAGGGCACTGTGCAGCGCAACGGCACCAAGATTCGCGTCAACGCCCAGCTCGCGGATGCCACATCCAACGCACTACTGTGGTCGGATACCTTCGAGGGTGACCAGTCCGATCTATTCGCACTGCAAGACCAAGTCACTGCACGCATTGCCGGCAGCATCGGACGGGAGATTGTCATCGTGGCCGCCCGCGAAAGCGAGAGCCGCAAGAGCAGTCCGAAGGTAGCCGACCTGATGTTGCGCGCCAGGGCCTTGAACCTGAAACCCGCATCTCTGAAAAACGAGCAGCAGATGGAGGACTTGTACCGTCAGGCGCTGGCGCTGGAGCCAAACAACTCCAGCGCGATGGTCGGCTTGGCCCATTCGTTGACGTCTCAAGCGAGCAACTTCGGTGCCCAACTGGAGCAAAGCGCCCAAGAGAAGAAAGACCTCGAAGCGCACGGCCTTACCTTCAGGGCCAAGGAACTCGATCCTGATAACCCCGATGTCTACGTGCTTATTGCAGCCCATGCTGGGGGTGACTGGGATGCGGCTCGACGCGCTGCGGAGACTAGGCTTTCGCTTGACCCGATGAACCCGAACGCGTACGCCAGTCTGGGATATGAGTTCATCCTCGCGGGGGAACCCAAAAGGGCAATCGAACTTCTCACCCGCGCCATCAATATGAATCCGAAGCACCCCGCCGAATATACTTTGTTTTGGATGGGTCATGCGTATTTCATGCTGGGTGATAACGATGCTGCGATAGAGTGGCTTCAGAAGTGCGTGGAAACCAATACCGGAGAGGACTGGGCATACGCGTTTCTGGCGATGGCATATGCACTTAAAGGGGAAGATGCCAAGGCGCGTGCAATGGCAGCCGAGCTGCACCGAGTTGATCCCGACGAGACGTTATCTTGGTGGCGAAAACGAGTTTCGGACCGGACTCCCGCATACATGGACTATTTCGAAAATAAGTTTGTTCCTGCGTGGCGCAAGGCAGGGTTGCCGGAGTAGGTCAGAATCGTAGGGCAGGAGCGCAGCGCGACCAGTGAACGCCGCCGCTTAGCGGCACAGCCGGGCGTCATCTGGGCCGTCCGGCATCGCCCGCCAGTCCACACGTAAGCTGCAAAACAAAGCCCCCGACGCGCGGTGGACGCGCCGAGGGCCGGGGACTCACTTCCAGCGGAGAGAAACGATCTGCGTTTCGACTGAATGTGCGGTGCGATTAACTATCCCGGCGGCGTCGAGGGCCTTGATCCGCCCTGCTGGCGGCCACGTAGGCCGTCCATGAACTCTTCGAGCGGTCATGCTTCGCTCCACGTCGCCAGCTTGGTGCTGAAGATGCTCGCAACGCCCCACCCCATGGATGCAACAACGCTGTGGGCGTACAACCCCCACAACAGCACGTTCACGATCAGCAGCGGCAGCAGCGCAATGATCAAAAGGCGAAACGGGTTCATGTTGCGCCCCTTTCTGATTCCCAAAGTACGGCTTGATGCGTTCGCGCGACGAAGGTACGTAGCCGCAAGTCGAACACGTAAACTGCTTCACAAGTTCGTCGGTACTCGCAGTACCAGTAATCAAAGGGCAAGCAAGCGGTATGCCAATGGCATGGAAATCGCTTATCTCCCGCATGACGCAGGCGAGCGGGTGCCTAGCCGTGAGGGGTGTCAGATTGACGCCCAGCGGAGGCACGTCCTGCCGCCCAGCGTCAGCTATGCGGTGACACGAAGCACCGCATTCATAAACCCAACGAACAGGGTGAGGAAATGAGCCAACTGTGCCACGTCAAGACGCCTATCCACTGCGTTGCTGTCGTTATGCTTGTTTGCTTACCCGCGCTCGCTCACGCCGCCGGGCTGTACAAATGCGTTGATGAAAAAACGAAGGCCGTTACCTATAGCGGAATTCCCTGCATGACGGGAGACGTGAGCGCATTGACGGTCACTGAGAACGCCGTCATAGATGGCCGTGCCCTTGAGCGAGAGATTGTGAGGCGGAAAACGGCGGAACAAGCGAGTCAAGGATCAGGGTGCAGCTTCGATGCCATTCAGTCCGCCAATGCGGGGCTGGCTCAAGCCGAAGACCGCGCGCAGTGGGCCGACCTGCACAACAATCCACACAGTCAAGTCATCAGCGGAAAGCAGAAGCGCGAGGCGGCAACGGAAGCCGCCAACGCACACGCCGATTATGACGCGGCGGCCATCCACGCAAGCGCGCCTTGTGATCCCGGCGTAGCACAGCAAGCCAAAGCGGCGAGGGAAGCGGCTGAGGCTCGCATAAATGCGGCGAATGCAGCAGAGGAAGATCGCAAAGCCCGCATAAGAGCAGCGAATGCGGCGGCGATAGCTCGCGCGGAAGAGGCAGAGCAAGAGAGGCAGCTGAGAGACGTGAGTTCGACACTGGATGCAATAAGGCAGGACCAGAGGTGGGGCGATTCAGTGCGTCAAACGAACAAGTTGAACGAAATAAGCGGAACACTAGATTCCATAAGAAGTGGCGCCAAGTCAGTAGATTCGACCCAGTTGAGGGACATGAGCAGAACGCTGGATGCTATAAGACAGCAACAGAAGTGGGGCGATTGAACCCGTGCTGTCCATAAATTCGAACGACGGGTCCGGTAGAATGTCGGCATGGGTTCGGTGCCGCCGTTACTGTCGTTTCTGCTGGTAATTGTGTCGGGCTGGGTCCACCGGAATCAGCTGCTCGTCATCGAGTTTCTCCAAGCCGAGAACCGCTTGCTCAAAGAACGGCTGCGAGGCGAGCGAATCCGGTTCACAGACGCTGAGCGTGCGCTTCTAGCACGCAAGGCCAGGGCGGTAGGGCGCAAAGCCCTCCTCGAACTCGACAGCGTTGTTTCTCCCGATACGCTGATGCGGTGGCATCGGCGCCTCGTTGCCCAGAAGTGGGACTTCACCAACCGGCGCGGCCCTGGCCGACCGGGCATCATGCGCGATATCTCGGAGTTGATCGTGCGCATGGCGCGAGAGAATCCGAGGTGGGGTTACAGCCGCATTCAAGGAGCGTTGGCCAATCTCAGTCACAAGGTCGGTCGCGGGACGATCGCCAACGTATTGAAGCGCAATGGGATTGAGCCGTCGCCGGAGCGCAGCAGACGAACGCCGTGGTCGACCTTTCTCAAGGCGCATTGGAAGGTGCTGGCTGCCAGTGACTTCTTAACGGTGGAAGTATGGACGGGCAGGGGTCTGGTCACTCACTACCTGCTTTTCGTGATCAGTCTTGCCGATCGCGTTGTTAACATTGCGGGAATCACTACCCGACCTGACGAATCGTGGATGCTTCAGATTGCCCGCAACGTAACTGATTCGGAGGCCGGCGCACTGCACGCCAAGCGGTACTTGATCATCGATCGTGATACCAAGTACTCGGAACAATTCCGGCGGCTAATTCGCGATAACGGAACGAAGGTGATACGCTTACCACCGATGTCGCCGAATCTGAATGCATACGCCGAGCGTTTCGTACGCTCGATCAAAGACGAATGCCTGAATCGGATGATCTTCATCGGGCAGGCATCGTTGCGCCGTGCCGTGGCCGAATACATGGACCATTACCACGGAGAACGCAACCACCAGGGTCTTGAAAACCGATTGATCCATGTACCCGCGGCGGTAACCGCAAATGACGGAGCGGTCTATCGCCGCGCGCGGCTCGGTGGAACGCTAAACTTCTACTACTGCAAAGCTGCTTGACTGGGTCGTTCGAAATTCTGGACAACACCGCGTCCATACCCTTAACCTCGGCCGGAAGCCGACGCTTGCTCCGTGCGCATGGTCGGCCGAGCAGCGGACAGTGCGGAGGTTCGGCACTGCGCGTAGCGATCGTTGACCGGAGAGCGCTACGAGCTGGTGGCAGCCGCTCGCGCCGCGCGGTGGATAATGCCCGCTCGATGCCCACGATCGATGAAGCCTTTGGTCCCCGGACACTGCTGACTACAGAAGCGGCCTGCAAGATGGTTGTGCGCAGCGGTGCGATCGTGGCAATCCTCGTGGAGGGCTGGAGCGATCAAGCGGCCCTTGAGGCACTCGCACAGCGGCGCGGCTTGGACCTCGCGGCCGAGCGGATCGTCATCCTTCCCGTCGGCGGCGCAACGAACACCGGCAAGTTCCTGGATGCACTGGGCCCGCCAGGGCTAGGAGTTCGGCTGGCGGGACTGGTCGACGCAAACGAGGAACAGCACCTTTGGCGCGATCTCGAGCGCGTGGGGCTTGGAACGAATCTCGGTCGCGCGGGAGCGGAGGCGCTTGGATTTTTCGTGTGCGACGCGGACCTCGAAGACGAACTGATCCGCGCGCTTGGCGCCCCTGCGGTCGAGCGGCTGCTTGCTGTTCAAGGCGAACTCGAGTCTTTCCGCCGCTTTCAGGACCAACCCGCTCAGCGTGCAAGGGATGGCCATGCCCAGCTGCGGCGGTTCATGGGTACGCGGGCCCGGCGCAAGATTCGCTACGGCGCATTGCTGACAAACGCACTTGACCTGTGTTGCGTCCCGCGCGCGCTCGACGCCGTGCTCGCACACGCGCGCCGTTGAAGTGCCGGCTTACCGGTGTCGTCGGCGAGGTTCAGTGGATAGATCCCGTCCTCGGGCAGGTTGGCAACGAGGCCAACCTGAGTAACCAAGGGGCGTTTCAGATAGTAATTGCCATCCATACCCCGCACGTTCGTCGACGGGGTGCATGCTACAACGTGCTCACCGACGGCGTTCTTTACAAAGGGCTCATCGAGGTTTCCCATGGCAAGTCGTAACCCATCGGAAGATAAATAAAAAGTGCGGATGGCTCGAAGTTTGCTAACGAAGCGGACTAGGCAAGGCGCACCAGTCTTTTCTTAGTCTCGACAAGGAAGCCGACAGCATGCTTAGGGCGCGCAACACGACCCAGACCACGGGTCGAGTCCATGAGGGCTTCAAAGACCTGAGACAACCGCTTCTTCGTGGCGATCCACGTGATTACGTGATCGCCAAGGCTGACAGAATCGCATTTGCGGCCGAGGTTGTTCGTTTCGGGTTTTGCCCTGCCGATTTCGCTCTCGATATCCTGCGGTTTCCCGGCAAACGATCGGCCCATTCGGTGTCCGCGACTTTCGCGATGACGGTTGAGAACCTTCATACCGGACGCTGCGCGACCTATCTCAGTGGACCGGGCCGAGCGTGGGTTACCGAGTTCGTTTTGGATCTCATCGCAGGGACGTTCGGTCGGCCGTAGTCCAACCGCACCGGAGCGTCCCGGGAAAAGCAGGCGCCGTGTCCTATCCGCGTGTAAGGATCCGAGGAAGCGCGTTGCCGGTGGCACCGGTAAGAATGCGTCTGAGCAGCGATGACAGTGATCTAAGCGCCGTTGAGGCTGCACTCACCGAACTCGACGACACCGAACTGTGCGTGCTGATCGACTCGACAAACAATGTCACACAACTCGTACCGGGACTGTTGACGTGGATCGGACATGCTTGCGATTGGGAACTGCATCGCCGTGCTGGCGTTGACTTGCCGCTGCTATCACCCCTCGCAACGATACCGCCAGAGGAGGATGCGGCGAGCATCGCCGCAGTGATGACGCTGCGCGCGAGGTTCGCTAAAGGGGCTGCCGGCGCCGTGGTCGCATTGTTTGATGCAATGATCCGAGTGCTAACCGGTGGCGAGCGCAGGCATTAACATTTAGGCACCTGCGACGATATCGCAGATCATCGTAGGACGCGCGTAAATCGGATTCGGTGGGGCAGGGAGAGCCGACACAGTAGTCAACCGGGAGCACACACGGACCAAATCATCTTGGCCACAATCGCATGCCCATAAGGCTGCGGTTCGCTTTCTTCAGGTTCCACGTTCGCAACGTGTACTTCACGTGGTACTACAACCGAAGAAACGGGAGGCACGTCCATCAGCAACTTAACCCGGGGGAGGGGCCGCACGGGCGTCACGCCATGCTCGCGCATAGCCGATCTGCCAAGACCGCGCGTTGGTGGCAGTAACCAAGGCGGACCGGGCTGGATCACCCGTGGTAGCCGGCCGGCGTTTTGCGCAGCCTTTGCAAGCGCAGTTGCCGTTACCTGACAGATGAATCCGGGTTACGCAGCTCATTTTGGGTGTGACGCCTTTGTGACCAATTCAAATTGAGTGTGCCCAAAATCAGCCTGAATGAGGCTGGAATTGGCGAAAACGGAGGAAGCGGCAAGCTTCGCAAGCTATTGATTAATTGATAAAAACACTAACTTCACTTCACTCACTATCAGACTGAAAATCCGTGTGTCGGTGGTTCAATTCCGCCCTTGGCCACCAGATTTTTGCTGGTGTGTACCGGGCACATACTTAACACTTTATACCGGAGACATCGTTAACACCTTCGGTCCGAAGGGGTTTTCCATGGGCTCGACGCGGCAGGCCTCGAGATCGAAGTAGCCGATGTCGTACTGCATGAAGCTGACCAGCCAGATGTTGTCTTCCTCCTCCCTGATGCCGACATTCTGGCCGGCAAATACCTGACTCAGGTTGACTTTCTTTGTGCCCATGCAGATCCGCCCGCACTGGGTGACGGTGACCGTGCGCTCATGGAACGGATATTCGATATCGGGTAAGCCGCGGTACGGGCGCTGAGATGGATGGTAGAGGTCGGCGGGGCGTTTCATGTCCAGAGCCTGATGCGGACGCTCGTAGTTGTACTCGTGGATGAAGTCCTCGAATTTGGCCTGCTGCTGGAGGAGGTTGGCACCGGGTGGCTTGGTGGTGGCCTGTTTGAGGGTTAGATGCATCCGTTCATGGCGACCGTTCTGTTCCGGGTGGCCTGGCTTGATGCGCTCGATCTGGATGCCCAGGCGCAACCACCACACCGACAGGCGGCTTAGGTTATACAGGGCATTCGGGCTGGCGAAGGGAACGCCGTTATCGGAGCGAATGCGACCGGGCAGCCCGTACTCCTTGAACAGTCTTTCAAAGACGGTGAAGGCGTATTGTTCCTGGGTACTCTCCAGACCCTCACAGCCGATCAGGAAGCGGGTGGTGAAGTCCGTGACGGTCAGAGGGTAACAGTACTTCTTGTTGCCCATCATAAACTCGCCCTTGTAGTCGGTGCACCAGAGCTCGTTGGGAGCGCTCGCCAGGCCCAGCCCGGTGCCTGCGGCCTTGTTACGCCGCCGCTTCTTGCTCTGCACCAAGCCGTGGCGCGCCAGAACGGCGTGAACCGTGCTCTTGGCCGGAGGGTGGAGCGACGGGATCTGCGTGAGCAGCCGTTCCCGGATCTTGGGGGCTCCCCAGTGCGGCCACTCCTGTTTGATCTGCAGGATCCGCTTCTCCACCTGAAACGGCAGCCGGTTGGCTTGCCGATACGGTCGGCGACTTCGGTCGGTGAAGGCTTCCATCCCGCTTTCCCGGTACCGATCGATGATCTTATGGCCAGTGACCCGCGATATCCCGAACTCTCGACACAGGGCTGCGATCTTCTCGCCGTCAAGATACCGGGACACGAACCTCAGCTTCTCGTCCATCTTCTGACACTCCTTCCACGGCATAGCGAGTCCTCCTCTCTATGCCAACTGTAAAGGATGTGTCCGGTATAACCTGTAAACTAACTGTCGCTACGCACAGCTGTGGAAACAACATCATGCGGTCGTCTCGTCGGGCGGCTTTTTTTGTTGTCGTTTCCCGCTGTTGCCCAAAACGTGCCCAAATGTTCGGCCATACGCTCTGTATGCGGCGCTAAGTGCTCCCCGCTGAGATGCGCATAACGTCGCACCATGCGCTCGGTTCCCCACCCGGCCAACTCCTGCAGCGCGAACAACGGCGTACCCGATTGCACATGCCAGCTTGCCCAAATGTGTCTTAAGTCGTGATATCTGAAGTTCTGTAACCCGACGCGTTTGATGGCTCGGTACCATGCGCTGGTGCTGCCCCGCTCGACCGAGCCGCCGCAGATCATGCCGGCCCCCTTCCCCGCGCAGATCCTGCCCGATCAACCTTCAAGCTGCTGCAAGTGACGCGAGGGCGGGCTCGGTGTACGACTTAGCCCTATTCAACCCCTTTGGAAAATAGACATTTCCAAAGGGCGGTTCTTCTGCTCTCGAACGCAATGCATTTCATGCCGGGATGAGGTCGATTTCGAGCACGCGACCTGGACGATCCCCAGGCAGCGAATGAAGGGGCGCAACCCGCACCTGGTCCCCAGAGGCGGTCATTTCGCTGCGCTCGAGCAGCCCGAGTTGTTCGTTAGCGAATTGCGCAAGGCGTTTCGTCAGGTGCGGTTAGATCTAGGGGGCTCTTCACCGAAGAGATGCGAAAAGCCTTTCGTCTGGTGCGTTAAGACCAAAGGGGAGTCGCAAGTATCAACTACATACTCGGAACCCGTTCGATCCGACGCCGCACGGCCGCGACACCAGATTTGGCAAGAGCTCCACCAAGAGTCATGACCCAGCAGCGTACCTACAGCTTGTCAAGGTGGGCTTCTGCTCTGCATATAACTGTCGTGTTGCTTTTGGCCTGCCGAGAATTGTTCTTTGCGCCCCGCAGGGACGTCTGATCGAAGGATTAATTCGAAGATAGCATTTCGCTGCCTGCCGAGCGTCATCGTCAGGCTTTGCTGTTGACAAACTCCCACACCTTAGAGATCACGACCGATCCCTCGCCGACCGAGGATGCAACGCGTTTGACCGAGCCTGCGCGCACATCGCCCACCGCGAAGATGCCGGGCAGCGAGGTGGCGAAGGGCGACGATGCCGAGCCCTCGCCGGAACCGGTGATCACGAAACCTTTACCGTCGAGTTTCACTAGGCCAGAGAGCCATTCGGTATTCGGCGCAGCGCCCACCATGATGAACAGCGCGCGCGTGTTGACGAGGCGGGCCGCTCCCGTCTTCACGTCACGAATGGTCAACGCCTCGAGATGCTCGCCGCCATGCAACGCACTTACCTCGGCGCCATACTCAATTGTTATTTTGGGATCCGCGTCGAGCCGGCTGGAGAGGTAGCTCGACATCGACGCTGCAAGCGAAGGCCCGCGGACTAGTACGCGCACGCAACTCGCCGAACGGCTGAGAAACATCGCTGCTTGTCCCGCCGAATTGCCGCCGCCAACGATGACCGCTTCCGTTCCCTTGCAATAGCGCGCCTCGATTTCGGTCGCGGCATAATAAACGCCGACGCCTTCGAAGTCGGCTAGGCGGTCGAGCGGCGGCCGGCGATATTGCACGCCGGTCGCGACCACCACTGCTCTGGCACGAACGCGCTGCCCGTTGTCGAAGGTGGCGCAGAAGCTTTGATCCGAGAGCTTCTCGAGGAGAGTCACCCGTCGCGGCATCGCGAAGCGCGTCCCGAACTTCATCGCCTGCACCTCGCCGCGCCAGACCAAGTCCGCACCCGAAATGCCCGTCGGGAAGCCCATATAATTCTCAATGCGGCTCGAGGTCCCGGCTTGGCCGCCGATCGCAACGTCTTCCACGACCAGCGCGCACAGACCTTCAGCTCCCGCATAAACTCCCGCAGCGACCCCAGCGGGCCCGCCACCGACGATCAGCACGTCGAACGTCTCGTCGTTCCGGAAGTCGAGATGCAGGCCGAGCAGCCGCGCGACCTTGTCGGGCGTGGGATCAGTCACGACAGCGTTCTGCCCGAAGATCACCGCGGGCACGGTCGGATCGATTGAGCAGCTGCGGGCTGTAGCTTCTGCTTCAGGACTCCGCAGTGGCAGCGAGCTGTAGGGAATGCGGTTACGGCTGGCAAACTCCGCGATACGGCGAACGTTGCGGTCCTCATCTTCGCCAATCAATCGTAGAACGCCGTCACGATCGTCAAGCTGACGTCGACGGCGCGCGGAAAACACTGTGATGATGATGTCTGACATCTCTGGGATTTGAGACATCAGCGTCAGCATCGCTTCACGCGGCACCTCGATTACCCGCGTGTCTCGAACCGTGCGCATCGGCAGCGACCAGGGGCCGCCGTTCAAAAAGGCGATCTCGCCCATGAACTGTGTCGGACCTAAGGTAAATGGCAAATGGCGTTTATCGGTATAGGGATTGACCACCTCAATCTCGCCTTCTTCAACATAGACAAAACGATCTACCGGCTCGCCGGGCCGCGCAAGAAACGTACCCGCAGGATAGGTAGCTATCCTGCCCGCCTCGCGCAACGCCTGCACGTGAGATGGGGACAGCGGGGTTCGCTGCATTTGGCGTAAATCGCCGCCGATCGTTTCCACGTTTCCGCTCGTCCTCTGTAGGGCTAGGCTCAGCCGCCCGGATACCCATCTGGGGAGACACTGACAGACTTTCAAGGGTAGGTCGACTACGCGGCCTTCTTCCGCCCTGAATTGTCTCAGTGTTGTCGCGTGTCGTCGACAGACGCGACGCACTGAGCGACGGCTCAACGATTCACAGCGGCCGTTGACGCATGACCGGCTGCTGTACGTCATTCAGCGGCCGCTCGGTCGAATCGCGTCAATGCCGGCGACCGGCCACAACCGGCCGTAGCGATCCACCGTCCATACCGGACACTCGCGAAGTCGTTAACCACGATCCGGATCAGCGCCAATCGTCGATGACATACACGCCAGCGCGGCTGTACCCTTCCTCATTCGGTCGGTGCATCGAGACACCTTGAATGTCCGTGCGGAAGCCGCGTGCGAGGAGTTTCCCGTATGCCTCGTGACGGGCGAGATTCGTGCCCGCCTCGACGCGCCCGAGGCTCCGCGTCGCCGCCAGTTCTTCACACGCGTTCAGCAGCTGATCGAACCATGCATCTGCTCCTGCGCCCGGCTTCACGGCGCCGAATTTCACGTAGCACTTCTGGTTTCCAGCCTCGGTCTTAGGACCACAATGACAGACGGCGAACCCGACGAGGTCCTCACCGTCGCGGAGCAGCACGGTCTCCCCCAAGCCCTGCGCCTGGACCGCCAAGATCTCCCGCGTTACATCGAGCCCGGGGTATATCGACGCCGTCAGGGCATGGCAAGCCTTCAGGCTCTCCTCGCGCTCGCGCTCGGAGATGTGAGAATACGCTGACCATTCAGACTTGCGTCGCGTCGTCACCTGGACCGGTTTCGACATGATCGCGGTAAGGAAGCGGGGTCGGAAGCCATATTTGTAATAAAGTCCTAGATGCTTCGGACTCTGGGCAAACGTGAACAGCCCTGCGTGTGTGACGCCCCACGTGTCGAAGCATTCGATGATGGGATCCATGAGGCGCTGGGCGATCTTGCGATCCCAGAGGTCAGGGCGGACTGTCAGCGGCCCGAAAAATCCCACGCTTCCCCATCGGGTGGCGAAATTCGACCCGACGATTTCCCCGTCCAATTCGGCGCCAAAGGCAGCAGTCGGATCAGCCGGCCAGCGCGTTCTGGCATAGGCAAGGTCCGCCCAAAAATTCTCGGGCTCTGGTGCACCCAAGAACGTGCCGAACGCGACGCTGATGATGCGATCAGCCGCCGAGAGGTCCCGTTGCGTCAGCGCACGGATGTTGAGCATGAACGTTCCTCCTAATCTCGTCGTAGGAGATCCGCCAGAACGGCGCTGTCGCGTCGCGCTCCCTGCTGCCGGTCAATCACTCTACACCCGCACGCGGCCTCAGACCATTCTTTCGCGAGAACCGCCGGTCATATCGCTTGGATGAACGCAACGCCCATTGACAGAAGAGAGCCCAGGAGCGCCACTGGCGCCGCCACGCCGAGCACATCGGGATAGTCGAAGCACGCTTCCACGGATGCAAACTCGGCATCGGAGGCCAGCACGGCGCCGAGCCGGGCGACCTGCCCGTCGAGCAGCCGACCAAGTTCGAGCTGGTCATCAACATGCAGACTGCCAAGGCGCTCGTGATCACGATTCCGCAGTCGGCGCTGGTGCGGGTGGACGACGAGATTCAATGATCGCGCATGCCGCGGCGAAGACAGGATTCGTACCGCGTGTTGCGGTCGCTGGCTAGCACGTTTCGTCTGCTTTCGAGAGGGCCGACCGGCCGGAGTGCAGACGGTCGAGTATTTCCTCCATTGCGGCCATTCGATCTTGTTGTCATTTCATCCTGCAAGGCCCTTGGCCGCCGGCTTGAGATCCAAGATCGCAGTATCATGGCTGGGTCTCGGACCCAAGGGAGGCCAAGATGAAGCGGTCACCAAGATTGAGCGCGGTCTACATTGCTCTGGCGGCACTAGTGGTCGCGGAACGATGGGTTCTTGCTCTCGTTGCAACGTTTTCCATGTTAGCGAGCTTCGGCGCGAGTTCGCAGGTTTGCTATCAGTTCACGTCTAGCCTAGCGGACACAAGTCTCACGCTCAATCTAACTAGTTTACCGGGGCCGGTGGTCATCCTGGATGATCTTGGCACCGAGTATTTTATCTACGATCTCGGTGCGCTGAGTGGAAATAGTGCTTCCGGCCAGATCGGTGGAAGCACCGGAAGCGATACCAATTTTTCGGACTCCAGCTTCACATTAACAATCGGCAACAATCCGTCCTTTACATCGCTGACGGTATCCCTCGAATTGGGTGCAGGCCAAACGGGAAACCCTCCCAACGCTATCGCTAGCGCAGTGGTTACACTTCAAGGTCCTTTTGGCCTATTACCGAACGGCTTGCTGCCGCCCGTATTGCCTGCAGCATCGTCGTGGACATACGCGACCATCGCCGAGTCGGTTGTGTACTCGGGAGTTCTGGTCAATAAACCTTCGATCACCATTGATTCAATCACATCGTTATCGGGTTGCGGGACAGGGCAACCCACGGCGCTCATAGCGCCTCAAGTCGGACTATGGTGGAACCCCGCTGAATCCGGAACCGGCTATGCGCTCGATTACAAGCATGGCGTACTAGTGGTCACCGTCTACAGCTACACGGTGGCCGGTGCGCCACTGTGGTATCTGGCGTCGGGTCCGGTGACAAATAATGTGTTCACGTCGACACTCGACAAGTATCAGAACGGGCAGTGCGTTTCCTGCGCATATCAACCGGCGGCGATCAACGGAAATGACGGAACGATCAGCATCACGTTCACGTCACCTACGACCGCGACGATAACGCTTCCTGGTGGACGGAATTTTCAGATCGTGCCCGAAGCTTTTTGAGACGGCTGGCGCTCCCGAAGCGGGTGCTATGAGCATGACAACCGCCCCGCTACCACGACACGCGGGTGTCCGCTTCAGGGCAGAGTAAGTGACCGGTATGGGTCGTTCACGCTCATCCGCTCGCCGGTGCTGAGCGGCGGCTCCAAGATCCACAGCGGTCCTTGACGCATGACCGGCTGCTGTATGTCCTTCAGCAGCCGCTCGGTCGAATCGCGTCAATGCCGGCGACCGGCCAACTTGCAGCCATACGGCAATGCCGCCGATAGCAGCCATTCGGGTACCATTTAGGTACGTTACGCGCCAAGGAGCGACATGCTTAAACGAATAGTGGCTGCCGCCGTAGTTCTCGTACCGCTTGTTGCCGTTGCGTATACGATGCCAGATCGAGTGGCTCACCTTGTCGCCGGCGTCTCTTGCGTTCAAAGGATCGTTTGTGTCGACGATAGCTCGCGCATCAGCGAAGCCGAAGCGCTGTACGGGGAGGCTTTGTCGTTTGTCTCTAGCTCCGTCGGCCCGCTGAGCGAGAAGCCTCTAATCATCTTTTGCTCGACCGAGTCGTGCTATCACGCGTTGGGCTTTAGCAATGCCACAGCCAAGTCGGTTGGGAGTTTTGCGATCGTCATAAGCCCTCGGGGGTGGAAGCCATACATTGTCAGGCACGAGATAATCCACCGGCTCCAGGCTCAGGAGTTAGGCACGATCCGCATGTATCTCGAACCCGAGTGGTTTATCGACGGAATGGCCTACTCGCTTAGTGAAGATCCGCGCACACCTCTGGCCGAGCCGTTTGAGAGCTTCAGATCGCGGTTTGCTTCTTGGAATCGTGCAAGGGGCAACGAGAACCTCTGGGAAGAAGCGCGCAAGCTGTGACAATCTCGGCAACGGGTAGCGCCTGGCGCTGACCGTCTGCTTCCGAGAGGTCCGACTGTATCCTAAGGGTCGTTATGCGACCGTCGGCGATAGGGGGCTGCTGCTGACGGTCAGGAACGGTCAGACTGATCCTACCCACGTTCCGTGGACACGGTGATTAGGCGATTTGCGTCGCCTCGAAGACCAGCGGAGCCTCGTAGTTCAGCGTCGAGTGACGCCGCTGGCGGTTATAGAACACTTCCATGTAATCGAACAGGCTTGCTCGTGCCTGGTCACGGGTCTTGTAGTCGCAATGCATCACGAGCTCGGTCTTGAGTGTGTGGAAGAAACTTTCCATCGGAGCATTATCCCAGCAGTCTCCCTTCCGACTCATGCTCTGCCGGATCGGGTAGCGGCCGACCAGTTCCCGGTATTCAGCTGCCGCATAGGTCGTGCCCTGATCAGAGTGCAGGACTGCTGGTGGTCCACGCCGACCGATCGCCATGCTCAGGGCATCCTTGGCCAGCTTGCAGTCGAGGGTTCGGCTCATGGCCCAGCCGACGATGGCACGCGAGTACACATCCAACACAGCCGCAAGATAAAGCCAGCCTTCGCGGGTCGGGATGTAGGTGATGTCGCTCAACCAACACGCATTGGGACCGTCTGCCGTGAACACCCGACCGATCAAGTTCGGTAACGCCTTGGTCCTGCGCGAGTCCGTGGTGACCCGGAACCGGCGAATGCTTTTGGGCAGGATCGACGCCAGCCTCATAAGCTTGGCGACCGTGTTCCGGCAACAGAGCACGTTCTGTGCGCTGAGCTCGGCGTGGACCCGTGGCGTGCCATAGGTTTCGCGGCTTGCCGTGTGGATCTTACGTATCTCTGCGGTAAGCGCGGCCTGTCGTTCCTGGCGTGCGCTCGGCTCACGCCCACGGGCTGCGTAATAGCCACTGCGCGACACATGGAGTGCATCGCACAACGCCTTTACCTCATAGCTGCGTCGATGCCGGTCGATGAACTCGTACTTCACTTCGATTCTCCCGCGAAGTAGATGGCCGCGAGTTCAACCGGTCAGTGCAACGCTGGCCTCGAGTCTATCGGCAGGCGTGCAGAAGCTCAAGGTCTTCCGAGGGCGCTGATTCAGGCGTCGGGCGACTTTATTCAAATCGGATTGGGAGTATCCCGAGAGATCCGTGCCTTTCGGAAAGTACTGGCGTAGCAGGCGGTTTGTATTTTCATTCGTGCCACGCTGCCAAGGGCTTTGTGGATCGCAGAAGTAGACTTGCACGTCCGTCGCGACAGTAAATTGCTTGTGTTTCGCCATCTCCATGCCGCGGTCCCAGGTCAACGAT
This sequence comes from uncultured beta proteobacterium, assembly GCA_963711235.1. Taxonomy (GTDB): domain Bacteria; phylum Pseudomonadota; class Gammaproteobacteria; order Burkholderiales; family Casimicrobiaceae; genus PALSA-1003. Next base: position 1,098,212 of record CAVQDI010000006.1, read on the forward strand.
CGACGCAGTTCGGTAGGCAGCTTGCGGACTTGCCTGCTCAATGCGGCCACCACACTGTCGGTTTGTTTGTCTCGGACCTTCACCAACATTGTGAAGCGTGATTGGCGCTCGACTAACGTCGCAATATTGGTATTCTTCGAGCCGGTAATCAAATCGCCTTCCCAGTGACCGGGGATCGCTCGGTCTTCAACGTCAGCTGGACGTTCTCGGATGGACACCCCGTCGACGATCTGTCCGCGTGGCTGGCCGTCGGTACTGGCGTTCTTTGAGCGCCGCATCATCCGCTTCGATCGCAGATGCCCAATCAACTCCCTCTTAAGCACGCCACGGGCCTGAATGAACAAGCTACGGTAGATCGTTTCGTGCGACACGCGCATGCTTTCGTTGTCCGGGAACGCCTGTTTCAGCCACCCAGCCACCTGCTCGGGCGACCAGTCCATACTCAGCTTGTTCGCCACGACCCTTTGCAACCGGTGATGAATCGCCAGCCGACACGGCTTGGGCCGCCGAGCCTGATCCCAGGCATCTGCATCGGCTTCAGCGGCACGATACCAATTTCGACCGCCATGGCGTGTAATTTCACGGCTCACCGTAGATGGCGACCTGCCGATCCCGGCTGCTATCTGCCGGATAGACGCTTGAGCGGCAATTCCACGAGAAATCTCTTCGCGCTCAGCGAGCGTGAGCGTCAGGCGGAAACGGCGACGGCCCGCAGGAACAATCCCGCCGTTAGACGAAACAACGCAGTGGATCGACCCAGCGTGTTTGCCGAGCGCGCGGCCAATATCGCTCAGCGACTGCCCACACTTCCATCGATGCCACAGCTCTGCCTTCTGGGAAACGGACAGCCCTGGTCGCCCCATTTGTGCCATATACACCACCCTCCAAACCTAAATTAGAACAGATGGTGTTGCATCGACCAGTTGAATCCGCGGCCGCTTTTTTTAAAATTTCATTCTCGACCTTGAGCTTTGCGTTCTCGCGCCGCAATTGCTCCAGGTCCTGGCCCACCGCCGGCGGGGGCTTGGTAACCCCCGTGCGCGCCTTCTCTTCGAACTGCAGTCGCCAGTCGCGCAAATGGCCGACCCGAATCCCCAGCGCCCGCGCTATCTGTGCCTTGGGCTTCTCGCCCAGAGCCGCCTGGCGCACCGCTTCGAGCTTGAACTCACGGCTGTATCTTGTGTACGGTTTGCGTTGCATGAACACCTCCCAGAGCAAGTATTGCTCTTTCCGGTGTGTCCATCAAACGTGGGTAAGTTCAGAGCGGTCGTAAGTTAGATTGCCGGTAAGCGGACCTTCGACGGCCTGACTACCTTGGGCTACTCGAAAGCGCTTAGGTGTCGTCGCGCCAGTTTGATTCCAGTGCAGGCCGTTAAGATGGCAGGTATGAACTACGCGCTGCGTAGTGTCGGATAGTCAGCCCTTCGCAAAGACGCTGGAGACCCATGGCGCATGCAACGCCGCTCTGGAAAACCCGAGACTACATGCTCCTATGGAGCGGGCAGGTCGTTTCGACCCTCGGTTCAACGGCATCGTCAATAGTTTTTCCGCTGCTGATACTGGCGTTGACGAATTCGCCTGCGGCAGCGGGCATCGCCTCGGCGCTTCGCGCGGCCCCGTATCTGATTTTCTCGTTGCCGGTGGGGGCGCTGATAGACCGTTGGGACCGCAAGCGGGTGATGATCATCTGCGACGTAGGGCGCGCGATTGCGGTCCTCAGCGTGGCGGTCGCCCTGTGGTTGGACGCCCTGACGATCTGGCAAATCTACCTGGTGGCTTTCGTCGAAGGAAGCCTTTTCGTATTCTTCAATATCGCGGAGGTCGCTGCTTTGCCGCGCGTCGTTCCCACCGCGCAGCTACCACAAGCCGCGGCACAGAACGAGGCCGCATTCGGCGCCGTGCACATCGTCGGTCCCTCGATCGGTACGTTCCTGTATCAAACCCTTGGAAAGAGCGCGCCTTTTCTCGCTGATGCGATCTCATACTTGGTGTCAGTCGTCTCGTTGCTGCTCATCAAGACGGAATTTCGACTGGCCAAAGCCGCTCCGTCAACTCCCTTGCGGGTCGACATTGTCGAAGGCTTGCGCTGGCTGTGGCACCAGCCGCTGATCCGATACATGGCATTTCTAACGGGCGGCTTGAATCTCGTGAATGCTGCGATCCCGCTGGTTGTGATCGTCCTCGCGAAGGAAATGGGCGCGCGCGATGTCGAGATCGGGTTGATCTTCAGCATCGGCGGAATTGGCGGCATCATCGGCTCGTTGATCGGCGGACGAATCCAGAAGCGATTCTCATTCGGCCAAGTCATCATCGCTTTGATCTGGCTGGACGCTCTGCTTTTTCCTCTTTATGCGCTGGTTCCTCAGTTCTTTCTGCTCGGGGCGATCTACGCATTGATCTATACTTTGTCCCCGATCTATAACGTTGTTCAGTTCAGCTGTCGACTTTCGCTCATTCCAGATGCTTTGCAAGGCCGTGTCAACAGTACGTTCAGACTGATCGCGTTTGGCTTCATGCCTTTGGGCGCGGCGATTTCCGGCTTCCTGCTCGAATGGATCGGCGCCGTGCCAACGATCCTCGCCCTCACACTCTGGAATCTCCTGTTCGCCATTCTGACAACCTTCAATCGCCACGTGCGCAATGCGCGACCACTTGCGCATGTGGCAGGAGATTGAAGCTGCGGCACGTGGACGAGGTGATTCAGTCGCCGGACGCCACAAGTTGATCGCGATTGAGTGTCCGGTCCGTGCACGGCGCGACGGCCGGTTAGGGTCGTTCACGCTCATCCGCTCGCCGGTGCTGAGCGACGGCTCAACGATTCACAGCGGCCGTTGACGCATGACCGGCTGCTGTACGTCATTCAGCGGCCGCTCGGTCGAATCGCGTCAATGCCGGCGACCGGCCACAACCAGCCGGTCGATGGGCGCCCCCAAGTTGCTCGTTAGCGGCCATTCCCCGTGGTCGAGCTTGATGAGTTACGGCGCCAGCAACACCGACTCGCACCGCCAACTCGACGTCTACACCGGTCGTCTGCTCAGTGGAGCGAAGCCGGGCGATCTGCCAGTTCAGCAGTCCACGAAGATCGAGTTATTCCTCAACCTGAAGACCGCGAAGGCACTCGGACTGCTCCAACCCAACTCGACTCGACGCAAATGGCCGCACGCGGGCCAAGAGCGAACCTTCGCTGGACGACGTCAAGGGTAGCAAAAGGTTGTGGGAAACGCTTCCCGGAACGAATCGAGCAGCGCTTTCGCTCTACCATGCCCCGCACCCCTGGGTCAGCCCGCGTTGTCTTCGCCCGGGAGAAGGTGTAGGGTGGTTTCCGTCGGAAGGGGACGCGTCGCCAGCATCGAAAGTTGCTAAGGATAGGCCGGCGCACGCGACAACGTCACGGGGGTACTGAAAACCCCGGACCGATAGCAGGGAGGGGCCATGCGTCTGTCACGCGGTTTCGTAGTTTCGTCCTTGCTCGCGCTTCTCTGCGCGGTTGCATCGCTGCACGTGCTCGCCCAAGGGGTGTCAACGGCCACCTCATCAGACTGTCCCGAGTGTGATTCGCTGCTGCGGCAGGTTGACGACGACGACGCGGCAATCAAGAGGCTGAAGGCGGAAGTTGACAGGCTAAAGGCCAGCCTACAGGAGGCGCAAGCAGCCGCGGCGATGGGGAAGGGGCTCGCGCCCGACGTGAAGAATTCCAACGCTGCGATCGCACAGGCCCAAGCCAAAGTTGACGCGAGGCAGCGGGTTTTGAGCGACGATCTGGCGAAACTGGAGGGCTGCCACCGGCCCTGCGATGAGCGAAGCGCGATGCGACGGCCGCTGCCGCCTTTCCCGACTGCAATTCCGATTGGTCACCACGCGAAACCGGTCGCCGCATGTGTCGATGTCGCGTGCGAGGAGGCGGCGCGGACGGCGAGTGCCGCCCTGGTGACACTATCCAGCCTCGAATTGTCTTACTCAATGAAACGACACGTCGCATTCATTGAATTTTCGTGGCTTAGCGGCCACGCAAAAACCAGTGCTCAATATTTCGGACACTTAAGCGCTTATCTCAGAGACTTGGAGGCGATGCGATCGAACGCGCGTTCAATTGAGAACGACGGAGCAGATTTCAACGAGGCGATGAATGCACTCGCGAAATGCAATGCTCAATGCAAGGAATCCGAATCCTATATGGTAACGCCCCCAGCGACGGGGCCGGCCGACGAAGAGCCCAGAGCCGCGTGTCCGGAATGCGAAGAAGCTGCCCTCCAGGTCAAGGTCGATCTTGCATGGGTGGCATATTACAAGGCAGTTTTGGGGAGGGATGCTCTCGAGAGGGCGGCGATAATTCACGAAAGACCCTTGACACTCAAGGAAAACGCTGACCTCGACAAGGCCATGAAGGTCTCGTCGGAGTTGATTGCGAAATCGGAAAAACGACTCGCAGCGGATCGCGCTACGCTCGACGCATGCAACAAATTGCACCCTAGCACGACGTGTCAGCCGCCGGCCGAACAGAACATGCTCCCCGGCGGCGCGCCCGGCCCGCAGACGCAAGGAAGCGGGACGCTGCCGAAAGCGTCCAGCGGGCCGACGACCCCACCGCCCGCTGGTGGCGGGGCACCTGGACCCGGAGCTCCTGGCGGCACAGGCGAACCGCGCGCGCCGCCGGTGCCTCCGCCATCCCTCCCAGGCATCACCACGGAACCGGCACCAGCGCCTCCGCTTGAAACTAAGCCGATGAGCACGGGCGGGGTCGTGACTCCGCAATTCACGTTTTCCGCGGGGCCTGGCTTGGTCATCGACAAGCCGATTTCTCTCGCCGTGTATCCGATGACTGATAGTGCGGTACTTCGCGGTCCGACGCGAATCGATACGATCGCCCTGAACGTGGGGGTAAGCAACTTTGCGCCGTCTTGGCTTCCAAATTACGGTTTCAATTTTGGCGGGATGGACGGTAATCGGTCGACCAGCACTCAGGTGCCGGTGGGAATACAGTCCGGGTGGGTGTATCAGATAGCCGCGCCCAACGGCAGCACCGGCATTTCCAGCAATGGCGGGTTGAACGTAAATCTCAAGACCACCTTCTACGACTTCAATTTCGGTTTCACGTTGCCGCCCCAAGCGATCAAGGATGAAGATAGCTCGAAAATCTGGTTCGACCGTCTGGCCTGGATCCGATACGCCAAGACAAGATACGGCGGCATGGTCAGCATTGCCTTGAATCCCGACATCTCGAGCACGACGGAACAGAACATCCACGAATACGACCTTGGTGCAGGCATCGGCCTACGCGGCGAACACACGTTTCCGAATCGATTCGTAGGCTCGGTCGGAATCGGAGCCGATCTGATCCTCTACCACGCTAATTACAGTGGCTCCCAGGACAACACATGTCCCGTGTGTTCGCCTGCAGAGCAGAACTTCAACGCATCGACCAGCGACAGCGCAAACAGGTTTGCCGTTGGTGCGTCGGCGACTGCTGGGCTCTCGTATCCCGTCAGCAACAACGCTGCATTATTTTTCAAAGTCACGTATCGAGCCGAGTTCGCGGCCCCGATACTCGTCAACAAGATCAGCCCGAGCAACCTTGCGCCGCACCTGAGCACCGGCACTCGTCAGTTCGGCAGCGGGCTGTTTGGATTCAGCGTGAATTTCTGAGCGGGATCAACAGGCAGTGCGCAAGCCCGTAAAGTTGCTCGGCGAAGGCCCAAAGGAGGCACGAAGAATGCGGTTGAATGTCCGGTTCTTGAATGGCGGTACGGCCGGTTAGGGTCGTTCACGCTCATCCGCTCGCCGGTGCTGAGCGACGGCTCAACGATTCACAGCGGCCGTTGACGCATGACCGGCTGCTGTACGTCATTCAGCGGCCGCTCGGTCGAATCGCGTCAATGCCGGCGACTGGCCAACAGCGGCCGGTCGTGAAGGGCCGCTTCGGAGTAACCTACACTGAACCCTAGAAGCCTTATCGGACACGAGCCGCGTTTCCACGCCGCGGCAGGAGCACCAAGTCGGCCGCTTCCTCAGCATCTTTGAGGAGCGTCTTGCGCGGCGTGCCTATCCGCGCACGCATGGTCAGGCCACGAGCAAAATCCGTGACTTGGATTGCGCGCACGGCTACCGGAAAGTCAGGCGGGATGTCTCCCGCACTGATCCCGTCCCGGAAACGGCGCTCCACCAGCGCCGCGCCGCCCGCGACCGTGCTCTGCAGGAACCGCCGAACCTCAGCGTCGTTCACAAGCGGCGCGACGCACACCAGAAGGCAGCCCCGGGCGGACCCTTTCTCGGTCGCACTTTCGACGGCGTACCTCAGAAAGTCCGCGATCGAGTCGCGAAGACCCTGTGGCGAGAGGAGTGCCTTCGCGGCTGATGCGCCCTTCCGTTCTGCGTACGCCCTAAGGACGCGCAAGAATATCGCCCGCTTGTCCCCAAAGACGGCATACAGGCTCGGCCGTCCCACACCCATCCCGGCGACGAGATCGTCAATCGTCACTCCGTCGTAGCCTTTCGACCAGAACACCTGAGTCGCCTTTTCCAGCGCCCCCGTCTCGTCGAAGCTGCGCGGTCGACCCCGCGGCCTAGCGGTATTTTGAATCATTTGGTTCAAAACTCATTGACAATGGTCATCGCACCAATATATAACTGAATAGTTCGAAATTAGCAAGCCGGCCCTGGCCTCGCGGGGCCTCACGACTCGGCCTTCACCCTTCACCACGGAGACGCCTATGGAACATTCGATCGCTCTCGTCACCGGCGCCACCTCCGGGCTCGGTTATGCGGCAGCCCGCACTCTTGCCGGAGAGGGCTGGCGCGAGATCATCGTCACCGGGCGCAGCCTGGCCGGGGCCCAGCAAGCGGCCGCTCAACTCGCGGCTGAGAACAAAACAGTGATCTTCACGCCGCTGGCGCTGGATCTGGACAAGCCGTCCAGCGTTCAGTCCGCCCTTGCCGAGCTCGTCAAGCGAGGTCGGCCGATCGATTTCCTGCTGCTCAATGCCGGGATGGTCCCAGGTAAGAAGCGCGTGATCACTGCGGCGGGCGTCGAGGCGTCTCAGGCCCCGCTGATCGGCCATCATCAACTGACTGTCGGGTTGCTCCGCGCCAACCTGCTGAGCCCCAACGCGCGGATTGTTATCGCCGGCGCGGAACCTGCCCGAGGGGGCGTACCCCTGTTCAGCTACACCGACGTGCCAGCCTTCGCGGCCAAATACCACCAGGGTGACCGAACCGCCGCTGTGGAAGCCCTGATGCGCAACGGGCCGAACGTGAAGTACGTGCCCAACAATGCGTATGCCGACGCGAAGCTCATTATCGCTTGGTGGGTCGCGGCGCTGGCGCGCCGGCTACCCTCCGGCATGGCCGTGTACGCTGTCTCGCCCGGTGCGGCGACCGACACCAAGGTGGTGCGAAACGCTGGCCCGGCGTTGAAGTATCTGTTTATCCCAATCGTGAACCTCATTCCCGGCATGAATCAGACGCCGGAGACCGCGGCCCGTCGGTACCTCCAGGCGTCGGAGTTCGGAACCGACGTCTCAGGGCAATTCTTCGCCTCGGCTCAAGGGAAGTTCACAGGCCCAATTGAGGCGCAGCGCCACCCACACCTCCACGATCGCGCCAGCCAGGAAGCCGCGTGGCAGGCCGTCGTCAAGGTCTCTGGCGTCGATTCTCCTGTCCGTCTGTTCCGCAGCAATTGAGAGCGGTGTCCTGAAGGAGAGCCCGATCGCGGCTGAACTGATCCCGGTGACCAGATCAGCAGGCGATTGCGGAGCTACATGATCGTCCACGGGGTCTTACGGTATTTTGAAATAAATAGTTCAAAACGTCCTTGACCACGGTCATCGTGTCTATTATCGTACCAAACAGTTCAAAATCAGCAAAGCAACCCTAACCTCACGAGGAGAATACACATGGAACGGTACCAAGGTAAAAAGGTGGTGATTATCGGCGGCACGAGCGGCATGGGGCTCGCGACGGCGAAGATGCTCCTCGATGGGGGTGCGCGTGTTCTGGTGACGGGTCGCTCGAAGGCCGGCCTGGAATCGGCGCAGAAAGAGATTGGCAAGCACGCCATCGTGGTTTCGAGCGACGCGCGGTCGTTGACGGACATCGACGCCCTCGCCTCTCGGGTGAAGGCCGAGTTCGACACCTTCGACCTGCTCTCCGTCAGCGCCGGGTTCAGCATCCGAGCGCCTCTTGAGAGCATCACCGAGGCTGTCTACGACGAGATGTTCAACTTGAACGCCAAGGGACCGCTTTTCGCGGTGCAGAAGCTCGCGCCGCTGATCAACCGGGGAGGCTCTGTCGTCTTCACGACCTCGGTCGCCAACGTCAAGGGAATGCCCGGCAACGCCGCATACGGAGCGGCCAAGGCCTCGGTGCGATCATTCGCTCGGACGCTCGCCGCCGAGTTGCTTCCTCGCGAGATTCGCGTCAACGCGGTGACGCCCGGTCCCATCGACACGCCGATCATCGGCAAAGTGTTTACCGGTAAAGACGAGGCCGCCCAGATTAGGGAGAAGATGGCCGGTATGATCCCGATGAAGCGCTGGGGGACGTCGGAGGAAATCGCCAAGGCCGTCCTCTTCCTTGCGTTCGACGCGACCTTCACGACCGGCTGCCGAACTTCCGGTCGATGGGGGTTGGTCGCAACTCTGAACGCAGTACAGGCCACACGCGTCACCAGACGGGGGCTTCACGATGAATCGGTTGGAAGCCATACGCTGCTCGACCGGATGAGCGTCTGCTTCCGGGCGCTCGGTCCGGGTAGGCCGATGGCAGCTTCGGGTCGGGTTGGCCGCCCGGTCCCGCGCGATGAGCGGCGCCTCTACGATCTACACCGGCCGTTCGCGCCTCGATGGGCGCTGTGCGTTTTGCAGCGGCCGCTCGAATTGGAAACCGTGGGGGTCTCTGACCGTGGGTCCGCTTAGGGCGACTCCGGCCGGTCACTAATCCCGAATTGAAACGCCGTTCAATCGCAGGCGCACTACCCTCCCATACGGGACTCTGACGGCCCTTCGACGTTTTGGGAGACACGGATCGCGCTGCGGTGCTGCGTTTTATAGACGCGTTTGTGACGAACTGAGATTGGCTGTGCCCAAAATCAGCCTGAATGAGGCTGGAATTGGCGAAAACGGAGGAAGCGGCAAGCTTCGCAAGCTATTGATTAATTGATAAAAACACTAACTTCACTTCACTCACTATCAGACTGAAAATCCGTGTGTCGGTGGTTCAATTCCGCCCTTGGCCACCAGATTTTTGCTGGTGTGTACCGGGCACATACTTAACACTTTATACCGGAGACATCGTTAACACCTTCGGTCCGAAGGGGTTTTCCATGGGCTCGACGCGGCAGGCCTCGAGATCGAAGTAGCCGATGTCGTACTGCATGAAGCTGACCAGCCAGATGTTGTCTTCCTCCTCCCTGATGCCGACATTCTGGCCGGCAAATACCTGACTCAGGTTGACTTTCTTTGTGCCCATGCAGATCCGCCCGCACTGGGTGACGGTGACCGTGCGCTCATGGAACGGATATTCGATATCGGGTAAGCCGCGGTACGGGCGCTGAGATGGATGGTAGAGGTCGGCGGGGCGTTTCATGTCCAGAGCCTGATGCGGACGCTCGTAGTTGTACTCGTGGATGAAGTCCTCGAATTTGGCCTGCTGCTGGAGGAGGTTGGCACCGGGTGGCTTGGTGGTGGCCTGTTTGAGGGTTAGATGCATCCGTTCATGGCGACCGTTCTGTTCCGGGTGGCCTGGCTTGATGCGCTCGATCTGGATGCCCAGGCGCAACCACCACACCGACAGGCGGCTTAGGTTATACAGGGCATTCGGGCTGGCGAAGGGAACGCCGTTATCGGAGCGAATGCGACCGGGCAGCCCGTACTCCTTGAACAGTCTTTCAAAGACGGTGAAGGCGTATTGTTCCTGGGTACTCTCCAGACCCTCACAGCCGATCAGGAAGCGGGTGGTGAAGTCCGTGACGGTCAGAGGGTAACAGTACTTCTTGTTGCCCATCATAAACTCGCCCTTGTAGTCGGTGCACCAGAGCTCGTTGGGAGCGCTCGCCAGGCCCAGCCCGGTGCCTGCGGCCTTGTTACGCCGCCGCTTCTTGCTCTGCACCAAGCCGTGGCGCGCCAGAACGGCGTGAACCGTGCTCTTGGCCGGAGGGTGGAGCGACGGGATCTGCGTGAGCAGCCGTTCCCGGATCTTGGGGGCTCCCCAGTGCGGCCACTCCTGTTTGATCTGCAGGATCCGCTTCTCCACCTGAAACGGCAGCCGGTTGGCTTGCCGATACGGTCGGCGACTTCGGTCGGTGAAGGCTTCCATCCCGCTTTCCCGGTACCGATCGATGATCTTATGGCCAGTGACCCGCGATATCCCGAACTCTCGACACAGGGCTGCGATCTTCTCGCCGTCAAGATACCGGGACACGAACCTCAGCTTCTCGTCCATCTTCTGACACTCCTTCCACGGCATAGCGAGTCCTCCTCTCTATGCCAACTGTAAAGGATGTGTCCGGTATAACCTGTAAACTAACTGTCGCTACGCACAACAAAGGCTTAGCTTACCTGCTGGCCCTTAGCTTATCGTGCGCTGTATACCAAAACGTAGCAAGAATCCGCTGCTCGTGTTCCCCTCGTCCGGCTCGTCGCGTTGAGTATTCAAACGATTGCGTGCGTTTTGTCCATACACGCCTTTACGCACTGTAGACAACCGTAGCAACTAATCCGCTGCTCGGTAACAGGTTGGACGATGTCGGCCCTCATCGGCGGGCACTTTCCATGTGGACCGCGGCATCCTTGGCTGCATCGTCGGCCGTCCCGCCGCGCTCCCGCGCGACGACGTAGGCGGCGTACCACGCGGACCAGTGGTGCTTCGGCGCGGTTGCTTCGTAGCTGCCATGGCGCTCTTCCGCTTCGCGCAGAAGCTCCGTCAGAGTCGCGACGTCATTGCCGAGCCCTCGTCCCGGAAGCCGCGTCTTGATCCCCTGGAGCACCCAACCGTTTCCATCGGGATCGTTGAACGAGGCCCGTGTGAAGTAGGAGCGGCCTTCCGGATCCGCGCCCGGCACGCGTCCGTTCGCCCCCATGTGGAACGCCTCGGTCACGTCGACGCCGTGGCCGATGAGCTCGGTACGCGCCGACTGCAGGTCGTAGACGACGAGGATCATCCCCTGCGCTGAGCCTGGCGCGGCCTTCGTCATCCCTTTGCCGAAGTGGATCGAGCAATCCGAGCCGGGAGGCGTCAACTGCACAACGCGACGGTCTGGACCGGTGACGAGGTCGGCATCCAGCCGCCACCCCAGGCCCCCGTAGAAGCGCTTGGCGCGATCGACGTCGGACACCGGAATGACGACGACTTCGAGTTTCATATCCACCGCGGCAGCGTTCGGGCTCCCAGGGGCGTCTTCACTGCCCATCGGCGTGCTGCTCATCGTGGCCTCCGTGGGTTTGTCTTGAGTGGCGTCCATGGCCTTGGGTGTTAGGGTGCGTAGTGGGTGAAGACATAGTCGCGATCTTTCGCGGGCGCGTGGCAGGGGAAGCAGGTTTTGTGCAATGCCTCGTCGCCGGGTTTTCCGTCCTTAAAGTCAGCGAACCCCCAGCCGCCCGTCGCGGCGTACTTTTTTGAGTCCTTGACCATAAACTGAACATTTACGGCGGACCCGACGACGAAAGATTGAGCGCCGGGGAATGCACCGTCCAGGACTTTGTTGTTTTCTTCCGACGGGACACGAGTCCAATGCTGCGCGGCGATGATTGTGCCGTCTGGGAACGGGACCTTCCCTTCCTTAAAGGCCTTGATCGCTATCTCGTTGCCGAATTGGGCGCGCAACTGGTCGACCTTGCCTATCACTAGGTGGTCCACCGCGATCAATTTCCAATCGCGGTATCCAGCGGGGATTTTGACTCCGTAGATCGGGGCGGCCTCTTCATCGGCGCGTCCGGACGTGGCGGCCATGGAGGCGACAACGGCCACGGTGGCAACTGCAACCACCGAGAATGCGATCTGTCTCATCGGAATTCTCCCCTTGTCGACCGAGCCTGGCCATGCCCGCACTCCTATGCGCTCACCGTTTCGGATGGTTCCATCGAAATCCAGCGATCAGTTTGCCGCCCGAAGTGACCTGAACGCGGCTCGTAGCTCGGCGCTGAAAAGCTCCGGCTGCTCCCACGCGGCGAAGTGTCCGCCCTTGTCGACCTCGTGGAAGTAGATGAGGTTGCGATAGGCGCGCCGCGCCCATGTCTCCGGGGGTCGATAAACGTCCTCCGGAAATACCGTGATGGCGACCGGGAGCGAGATCTCGTTCGTCTTCTGCGCGGCCGCAACGATGACGCTGCCTCGTGCGCCGTTCTCCCAATAAAGCCGGCCTGACGAGGTCGCTGTGTTCGTCAGCCAGTACAGCGTGATGTCGTCGAGCACGTCGTCTTTGGTCGGCGACTTTTCAGGATCGGCGCCGTACGTCCACTGCGCGAAGCCGGGATGCACGAGGACCCATGCCGCGAGGCCGGCCGGCGAGTCCGTCGCGCCATAGCCGACGGTCTGCGGCCGCGCGGTCAGCATCGTGAAATAGGCTAAGTTCCCCTGCTTGCCGGAAGTCATGAGCGCTTCGACGACCGCACGTTCTTTGTCGGCGAGATTCGCCGGCAAGGGGGCGGCGCCTCCCAGCGCCGCGGCCACCTCGGGCGGTACCGTCGCCGGCAAGTTGATGTGAATGCCGAGCAGGCCTGCCGCCCCTTGGCGCGCCATCGCGCTGGAGATCGGCGTGCCCCAGTCGCCACCCTGCGCTACGTAGCGGGTGTATCCGAGGCGCTTCATCAGCTCCGCCCAGGCTCGCGCGATGTGATCGGGGTCCCAGCCGGTGACCGTTGGCTTGCCGGAAAAACCGTAGCCCGGCAAGGACGGAATGACGACGTCGAACGCGTCCTCCGCGCTGCCTCCGTGCGCCGTTGGATCCGTCAGCGGACCGATGATCTTGAGTTGCTCGATGACGGATCCCGGCCAACCGTGCGTGATGATCACCGGAAGCGCGTTCTTGTGACGGGAACGGACGTGTATGAAGTGGATGTCCACCCCATCGATGCTGGTCATGAACTGCGGCAATGCATTGAGCTTCGCTTCCACCTTTCGCCAGTCGTAGCCGCTTCCCCAGTACCGAGCCAGCTCCTGCAGTTTCGCGAGTTGCGCGCCCTGCGACCGATCGTCGACCGTTTCCTTGTCGGGCCAGCGCGTGGCGGCGATGCGCCGGCGAAGGTCGTCGAGTGCCGCTTGCGGTACCTGGATTTTGAAAGGGCGGATGGTGGTATCGCCGGTCGGAGTCGTCTGCGCGTAGCTGGACGCGGCGAACACAAACAGGCCGGCCGAAAGCGCGGCTGCCGAAGCGGCAAGCAGGCCGTGCCGAGTCGGCCACGAGAAACGAACAATACCCATCTTTCGGCCCCACGCAAAGACAAGGCTTGAGAGGAGTGTGCGCGGCGATGCGAACCGCAATATGTCGCTCTTGAATCGCCTTGTGTCACATGACATGCGGCAAACCTGTTGCAGGCACAGTGCGAACGCGAGTTCCTGCGAGCGCTGCTCGCGCTGCAGCATTGACTTCGTGTCGATTGACACGATGCCCACTTCTCCGGACATTGCCGCGTCGCCCGGCTGAGCGAGATTCCGCAGTCGAAGACGCAACTTCGGGGCTCGCTCGTTCCTTGGACAGAGCGCTATGATGTGCAAGGGACCAACCCCGACAAGCTGATTGTTGCCGCCCGGCGGGAGTACTTGGCATTGACTCGGATCTGGCTTAGCACTGCGGTGGCACTGCTTGCTACCGCCTTGCTCGCGGCATGTGGCGCGCTGCCGACGCAAGGCGACCGGCCATTGTCGAATGCGCGGCCGCCCTCGCCCGACAGCCCCCTCGCGCGCATCGCGCACGACTCCACGCTCGCGCCGTCTCTGAGCGGTTTTCGGCTCATGGCGGGCGGGTATTACTCGCTCGATGCCCGCATCGAGCTCGTGCGGAGAGCGCGTGATTCGCTCGACGTCCAGTACTACCTGATCCAGAACGATCGCACAGGACGGCTGTTCATGCGCAGCCTGCGCGACGCGGCGCTGCGCGGCGTGCGCGTGCGGTTGCTGGTCGACGATCTAAACACCGTGGGCGGAGACCCGATGTTTCGCGGGTTGGCGGCGTTTTCCAATGTCGAGGTGCGGCTCTTCAATCCTTTTTGCTGTGCGCGCGAGAGCGTGGCGACCCGATTCGCGGCGTCGCTGGGGGAGTTCCGACGGCTCAACCACCGGATGCACAACAAGCTCTTCATCGCCGACGGAGCGATGACCGTGATGGGCGGGCGGAACATCGCCGACGAATACTTTGCCCGGAGCGCCACCAGCAACTTCGTGGACATGGACGTCCTCGTCGTCGGCAATGTCGTTCCGCACCTCGCGTCGATCTTCGATGCGTACTGGAACAGCCGCGAGGCCTATCCGGTCGGGGCGATTCTGGGCGAATTCGCGGACGTTGACGAAGCCCGGCGGAGCTTCAACCACCTCGTCGACGACGGCGACCAGATGATGTCGGTGAGGGTACCGCAGAGCGACATGATGGGGCATCGACTGATCGGCACTGATCTGGATTCCGGACGTCTCGAGCTCGCCTGGGGAACGGCCAACGCATTTGCCGATCAACCCGCAAAAGTGATGGCGACCTCGGTCGAAGAGGCCAGCGCCATGAGCGTGCAGATGAACGTCATGGATCGGGTCGCCGAGTCGAGGCGGGAGGTCGTCATCTCGTCCCCGTACTTCGTCCCGGGCACCGTGGGTGTGGACGCTTTCGCCGATCTGAGGCGACGCGGCGTCAAGGTCGTCATACTGACCAACTCGCTCGCCGCGAACGACGTCCCCGTCGTGCACATAGGCTACGCCCGTTATCGCGTGGCCTTGCTCCGGACGGGCGTCGAGCTCTACGAGCTGAGTCGCTCGGGCGTCGAACGTGAGGAGCCTGTCGCTATCCCGAGCATGTCGCTCGGCCGGCTGCATGCGAAGGCGGCGGTGCTCGACCTGTCCATGGTCTATATCGGTTCGATGAACCTGGATCCACGATCCGAGAGTACGAATACCGAGCTCGGTATCTTCGTTAAGGGTCCGGAGCTCGCGCGGGACGTGACCCGCGCCATCGATATGAGCCGCTTGCACAGCTCGTACCTGGTGGCATTCGGCCCCGACGGACAGAGCCTGGAATGGCGACTCATGGGCGTGCAACCCGAGGAGGTTTTTACGTCGGAGCCGGACGTCACGCCGATCAAGGAATTCCGCAATATGCTGCTCGCGCCGTTTGTGCCGGAACAACTCCTTTAGACCGCGTTTTGGCACCATTCCACCACCCGCAAAAGGAGAACATCACATGAGCATGATTACCACCAAAGACGGTGTCGAGATCTTCTACAAGGACTGGGGCAAGGGTCAGCCCATCGTGTTTAGCCACGGCTGGCCGCTGTCGGCCGACGATTGGGACACGCAGATGCTGTTCTTCATGAAGCAGGGCTATCGCGTTATCGCCCACGATCGCCGCGGCCACGGCCGGTCCAGCCAGGTCGCCGAAGGTCACGATATGGATCATTACGCCGACGATCTCGCGGCGGTGACCGCCCATCTCGACCTGAAGAACGCCATCCACGTCGGCCACTCCACCGGCGGCGGCGAGGTGGTGCACTATATTGCGCGCCACGGCGAAAGCCGGGTGTCGAAGGCGGCAATCATCAGTGCAGTGCCGCCGCTGATGCTCAAGACGGCCACCAATCCAACCGGCCAGCCCAAGGAGGTTTTTGACGGATTGCAGGCGGCCCTCGCGGCCAACCGCTCGCAATTCTATCGCGACGTCGCCGCCGGTCCCTTCTACAACTACAACAAGACCGGCAAGCCGGCCGAGGCGACCATCCAGAACTGGTGGCGGCAGGGCATGATGGGGGGCGCCAAGGCGCACTACGACGGCATCGTTGCCTTCTCGCAGACCGATTTCACCGAAGATCTCAAGAAGATCAACGTCCCGGTGCTGGTAATGCACAGCGAGGACGACCAGATCGTTCCCTACGTCGCTGCGGGCCCGCTTGCGGCCAAGCTTTTGAAGAAAGGCACCATGAAGACCTACAAGGGCTTCCCGCATGGCATGCCGACGACGCAGGCGGACGTGATCAATCCGGACCTTTTGGCCTACCTCAAATCGTAAAACACGGTGTGGGGAAGGCTCAGCAAACATGACTACCGGTGCCAACAGAGACGGGGAATGCCATGAATCGACGTACTTTCGTGCGCACAACGGTTGCCGCCGCCGCAAGTTCACTTCTCGTAGGCACCGCTCACGCGCAGACCGCGCCCAGGGCGAAAAATGTCGTCCTGGTGCACGGTCTTTTTGCCGACGGATCGAGCTGGTCCGAGGTCATTCCGCGATTGCAGGCAGCGGGGCTCAACGTGACGTCTGTGCAAAACCCGCTGACGACGCTCCCCGAAGCGGTTGACGCTGCGCTGCGCGTTCTGGCACGACAGGATGGTCCGACGGTTCTAGCCGGACATTCGTTTTCCGGAATGATCGTCACAGATGCCGGCGTGCATACGAACGTCTCGGCGGTTGTCTATGTGGCTGCGCGAGCGCCGGATGCTGGCGAAGACTACACAGCCTTGGCCAAAAAATTTCCGGCGCCGCCTGCGTCGGCCGGCATCATATTCGACGGCGATGAAGGACGCCTAAGCGAGGAGGCTTTCCTGCGTGATTTCGCGGGCGATTTGCCGGAAGTAAAGGCAAAGGCGCTCTACGCGGTCCAGTGGCCGTTCCATAAGCAGCTTCTCGCCGGAAAAACCAAGCACGCGGCCTGGCGCTCGAAACCGAGCTGGTATGCCGTGTCCATCGAAGACCGGACGATCAACCCGGATCTGGAGCGCTTCATGGCCAAGCGCATGGGCGCCAAGACGATCGAGGTCAAGGCGAGCCACGTTTCGCTGATATCGCAGCCTGACACGATTGCGAATCTGATCCTCCAAGCTGCCGGACACGGCTAGGCAGACCGCGGACCGGATTCGCTTTGCTGGTCTTTTCACAGAGCGAGGTAGCGCGACTCCCGGGAGCACTTCCCAGCTGTAGACAAAAACGTAGCAGCGCTGCTTTGCTAGCCCCTGTGTTGCGCTGCATTCGACTGCGATGGCGAAGGTGCGCGGACGCCGTAAGATTCTATGGTTCATGTCAAGGGCTTTGTGAGACGCCGGGATCGAATTCGGTTTTGTGGGTGTAGATCGACCAGGCGGTACGGGCGATGCGCCGAGCGAGGATGACGAGGGTCGCGGTGCTGGATAGGCCCTTGGCTCGGTAGTGGTCGTAGAGCGGCCTCCAAGTTTTCGTCTTTATTGCTGACATCGCAGCCATGTAGAGCAGCCGGCGCAGTTCGGCTGGTCCGCGTTTGGAGAGGCGCCGTTTGCCGCGATGCTGTCCCGAGTCATCCGGTCGGGGGTCCAGGCCGGTGAAGGCGACGAAAGCATCCGCGCTCTTCAGGGGCACCCGCTCGAGGGTGTTGACCAGAGCGGTGCCGATGACCGGGCCGACGCCGGTGATCGTGCACAAGCGCGTGAAGTTCTGTTTGCGCTCGGGACTCGCTTCGACCAACGCCTTGACTCTCAGGTCGAGGCGCGCGATGAGCTGATTGAAGCGCGTTCTTAGCGCCTTGAGATCGGCGGCGAATCCGTCCAGTTCATGGAGCGACATTTCGACTGCTTCACGCAGGGAGATTAGCGTCGCGCGGCGTTTGATCAGTCGATCAAGCTCGCGTTGCTGCGGTGTGGGCGGGATCCAGGCGTGCAGCTTGGTGTGCTCGTGGGCGATCATGCGGGCGATGAGCTCGGCATCCACCCGATCGGTCTTGCCACGTAGTCCAACGGCCTTGGCGTAGTGGCGGGTATCCTTGGGATTGAGCAGGAAGACCAGAAAACCGAGCTGGTGGGCAGCATCCGCGAACAACTCATGATAGCTACCCGTGGATTCCACACCGATGCGGCTGCCCGCAGGCAGACCCTTGAGAAAGGCAAGCACCGCAGTGCGCTGATTAGCGACCTTGCGCACGGGGAAGCTGCCTTCAGAACAGGCCACCACGATCTCGTCCTTGGCGACGTCGGCGCCGATATTGAGCACTACGGATGGGGTTTGCATGATGTGTTTCCCTTGACTAAGCTTAGGGGTGCTGGGGTGGAACACACCGGCGTAAGCTTGCGTTCAAATCGGCGGTCGTAGCCGCTAGATTCCTCATCGACGCTTGGCGGTGTGGGTGGGGGGATTCTTCGGGCGTCTGTCTCTCGAGCGAGAGAGCAGATGCGGACGCTGGCCCCTCCACCCCGGCATCTTCACTGTTTCAGAAGAAAGCCGAAAACACCACCCCCCACCATACAAGCAGTTGATTAAACGTTTAAATTACTCTTCTGAGAGGCGGACTGAAAATCCGTGTGTCGGTGGTTCAATTCCGCCCTTGGCCACCAAATTCAGCCTGTTAGCGCGGGCAAGCACTTACAGGCTTTTCCAGCGTAGCCAAATCGTAACCACCGACCAGCGACTCGATCCGGTTGGCGGCTTTCGCGAGATGTCAGGCGCCAGATATGTGTAGCGTTCGACCATCACCGTAGTCGGGGCTATTAGCTGGTGACGTGTCCGGGCTAAGCGGCGTATCAAGTCGCATCCTGCCTGCTTCCAACGATATACACCTCGCTCGACAGGAACCCGATCAATCCAAGCAAAAGTACCGTCCCGCCTAGACGCGCTCCCCAGAAGAGTAATCGGACAAAGACCGTGTACTCGGCTAGATCTTCGGGCGATGGAATCCATGGGAGGAAGTACTTCGCTCGCAATAGCCACGGCGTTCGGAAGATGTCTCCCAGGAGCGGTTCCGCAAACAATTTTCCGAATAGGTCGCTGTCTACCTCGACGCTGAAGCGCAGCGCCAACGAACATACGATGTGCAGCGCCATGCCGATAAACGCGGCTTGGAACAGCGTCTCAGGCGTGTTGAAAATGGCTACTAACCCGTTCAGGTTAACCGGCTGACCGCTCGGTGGCATGCACTATGTGTGATGATAGTACTGATCGGTCGCGTTGGGTCGCGACGGAGCCTTGGCAGGACAGATTCTCCGAGGCAATAGTGCTACAACATGGCCCCTCGGTGACCGGGCGACGGTGTTGCGCGTCTATATCTATATGGGTATAATTTGCCATGCCGTCGAAGTCTCCCTCTGAGCTCAAGCCGGTCGTATGGCTTGCAAGCACGAAGAAGGACTTGATGGCGTTGCCTGACGAGGTGATCGACACGTTCGGGTACGCCCTGTACCTTGCCCAAACAAGCAAGAAGCACGAGCAGGCGAAGCCGCTACACGGCTTCGGGTCTGCAGGCGTCCTGGAGATTGTCGAAGACTGGCGTGGGAACGCGTACCGCGCGGTCTATACCGTGCGCTTTGCTGCCGCGGTGTTTGTGTTGCACGTGTTTCAGAAGAAGGCGAAGAGTGGAACTGCCACGCCCAAACAGGATATGGAGTTGATCAGAGAGCGACTCAAGGCCGCTGAGCAGGTCGCGAAGGAGCTGTGAGAATGAGCAGGCGCAAAGTGCGGGCTGTGGACGTCGAGAAGGGCTCCGGCAACGTTTACGCCGATCTCGGCTATGCCGATGCTGATGAGATGCTGATCAAAGCTCAACTCATGAGCAAGATTGCCGAGATCATCAAACGGAAGGGCCTTACCCAGACCCAGGCTGCTGCGTTGCTAGAGATGCCTCAGCCCAAGCTTTCCAACCTCCTGCGCGGACAATTCCGCGGTTTCTCGGAGCGGCGGTTGATGAACTGCCTGACCAAACTTGGACGCGACGTACAGATCGTTGTGAAGGCGACGCCCCGTTCCCGGAGAGACGGTCGACTTTCGATTGTCTTCGCGTGACGAACTCGAAAGTGACCGGTCTCGGAAAGACAGCGTAGCTATTTCGTAACTCTTCTTGCCTTCACGACGCTCATTTCAGGCTGTGCACGGCTGCTCTTGAAGCTTGGCGTGTGTCGCAAGAGCTTGATTTAAAATACGATGCTTCGTGAGGCGAATTCTGAAAATCCGTGTGTCGGTGGTTCAATTTCGCCCTTGGCCACCAGATTTTTTCGGTCCATTCCGGTCACATAGGTAACGTTTTATACCGGACACATGGGTAACACTTTCGCGGCGAAGGGGTTCTCGGCAGTGCCAAGCCGACCCGTTTCGTGGTCGAAGAACCCTAGGTCGTAGTCCATAAAGCTGACGAGCCAGATTTTATCGCTGACTTCCTTGATCCCGACGTTCTGCCCGGCGAAGACGGCGCTGAGATTGATCTTGCGGCGCCCGAAGCAGATGCGGCCGCATTGGGTGACGGTGATGGTTCGGTCGTGGAAGGGATAGTGCAGCTCGTCGAGCCCGTGATACGGGCGCGGTGAGGGCTGGTAGAGCTCGGCGGGATACTTCATGTTGAGCGCCTGGTGCGGGCGCTCATGGTTGTAGCAGTCGATGAAGTCGTCGAACCTGGCCTGCTGCTGGAGGAAGTTCTGAGCGGCGGGCTTGGTGGCCTCCTTCTTCAGGGTCAGGTGCATGCGCTCGTGGCGGCCATTCTGCTCGGGATGGCCGGGCTTGATGCGCTCGATGTCGATGCCCAGGCGCAGCCACCACACGGAGAGCTTGCTTAGGCCAAACAGCGCGTGCGGACTGGCGAAGGGCACGCCGTTGTCGGTGCGGATCGCTTGGGGCAAGCCGAACTCCTTGAACACCCGCTCGAACACGGTGAAGGCGTAGATCTCCTGGGTGGTCGACAGGGCCTCGCAGCTCAAGAGGTAGCGGCTGGCGAAGTCGCTGATGGTGAGCGGGTAGCAGTAGCGCCGATCGGCGAGCATGAACTCGCCTTTGTAGTCGGCGCACCACAGAGCGTTGGGTAGTACAGCGGCCTGGACAGCGTGGTGCCCTGGGCCTTGTAGCGTCGTTTGCGGCCGCGGCTGACCAGGCCATGGCGATCGAGCACCGCGTGCACGGTGCTGATAGCCGGGGTCTGGATATCGCTGTGCAGCCGCCTGAGCTTCTCGCGGATCTTCGGCGCGCCCCAGCTGGGTCGCTCTCGCTTAAGCTGAACGATCAGCTTCTCGATCTGGAAGGGCAGCTGGTTGGCCTGCCGGTAGGGCCGCCGGCTGCGATCGGTCAGTCCTTCGAGCCCGCAGTCCTTGTACCGCTGGAAGATCTTGTAGCCGGTCTTGCGCGAGACGTCGAACTCGCGGCACAGCGCCGCCATCTTCTCGCCGTCGAGCAACCGGGCCACAAACCGTAGCCGTTCATCCATCTTGTAACACTCCTGCCAGGGCACTTTGCGCTCCCGCAAAGTGCAGAAGTGTTACCCATGTGTCCGGAATGAAGTGTTACCCTTCTCTCAGGAAGGGCATTCAACGCGTTGCATGCAAAGCCTCTCGTTGCCAGTCGGGGACACTGGCGGGACGCTCGCCCAACGAGTCGTCCACCCGTGCCTCAAAACACGCAGTTACTTAGATCAGCGCGCACCGGCTGCCACACGTTATGGCGGGTGCTTGCGCGACTGACCTGATTTCCGTTTCGGAGACAGGATCCTTCCATGGATATGAGGACGACTGCGATGGCAACGATCGAAAACCGTAGTACCGAGAATGGCAAGAACACGTTTCGAGAGTGGCCGATATCCGTTTTTCGTGTCGGCAAAGTGAAATCTACCGTAGGGCGGCGTCTGACGGCCCGCGAGCCGGCAAAAAGCGGCCGATCGCGTGAACCCAAGCTAGCCGAGCGGTTGGGACTCAAAATGCTGGAGACACGGTCGAACTCGCCGTACACTATGCGGCGAGCAAGATACCCGAGGTCGGCGTCTGCAAGTGCGCGAGCCGCGCAAACCCGTCGTACGGCTCGACGAGCGGACTCAAACGGCGCAACCGCGCCGAGCCGAAGAACGTTGCAAACGCGACATCCGCTGCATCGCGGCCGACACCGATGCGCACGATGCTGTCAATCGGGGCCAATTCGGTTGGATCGAAGAGCTGCCAGCGCGCCCCGAGGTAGGCTTCGAACACAGCATGGAAGTCCTGCGGTGGCTCCTCGTAGCGCGTGTATCCGGTCACGAACCGCGCCGGGATGTTGAGCGCACGACACAGTGCAATCGCGAGGTGCGCGAAATCGCGGCACACGCCGGCCCGGTTTTTCAGCACGTCGCGCGCGGTCGTCGTCGGTGAGGACGTCCCGACACGGTAGGCGATATTGGCGCGAATCCAGGAGCAAACCGCCTTTACCCGGGCATAGCCGGGAACGATGTGGCCGAACTCGGCGCAGGCCAGGGCGAACAGTTGCTCCGCCTCGCAATACCGGCTCGACAGCGCGTAAGGGAGCACCTCTGGGTGAACCGTGGCGAGGGAGATGCACTCCGCACCCAAATCGATCGCCGGCGGATCGACATCGACCAGGGCAAGATATCGTATGCTGAAGCGACCCGGGGCAACGTTGACCCGCAGGAAGCGATTGGCGCCGCCCCGGTCATGGAACTCTTCGATCGGTATGCCCGGCTGCGGCATGATCGCCTCGTAACGGACGCGTTGGCCGGGGTTGGTCGGCACGGCGACATTGAAGATGAAAAGCGTCTGCTGGGTCACCTCGTACTCCAGCTCGCAGTCGATATTGAACGATTTCACTCGTTTCTCCGGCTGTCGGCCAGCCCGCGCGCAATGACGCGAAGCCAACTGCCTAGTTGGTCAGGTTCTTTGGCAGGTTGTGCAGCAGATCGGCCAGGTCGTCGACATGCTCTTCCACGGCACCGGCTGAACGGGGCGTCGGCCGACCCAGGTATGCGTTCGCCCGGAATGGCGCTTTGGGCGCTTCTCGTGCCCACCACAGGCGATAGAACAAATTCGTGTTACTCCGACGTGTGCGCGTCGTATTGGCAATCGAAATGGCCGTCTCAACTGGGCGACGCCCGTCCTCACGGCGCTCCAACAACTCGTTGCTGGTTAGCTCCATCGCGCGAAGCCAGCTCAAGGCGACAGCAAGAAAGCCGTTGCCAATGGCGGCAGGGCTCCCCGCACTAGCCTTGCTTGGCTGAAGATGTTTGCCGCGGGACCTTGGCGCCTGCCTTCCGGGCTTCCGAAAGTCCGATTGCGATGGCCTGTTTGCGGCTTGTTACCTTCTTTCCTGACCCGCCGCTCTTCAGAGTGCCTCGCTTTCGCTCCTGCATGACCTTCTTTACCTTGCTTTGAGCCTTCTTGTCGTATCGACCCATTCTGACACCTTTCCTTTCCGCCACGCCCGCATCTCGTTCAAGGTGACGCGCTCGTCCGTCTCATCTGGGCTTCGGCAACTCCGTTGGCGCTGTTTGAAAGACCCTGTTCGATGCCCGTTCCACAGCCAATGCGGTGGTGTTCGCAGCACCCTCTTAAGGGCCGCCACGGCGAAGAAGACCCACGACCAGGGAGACAAGAAACAACACGAGGAAGATGAAAAAGAGAACTTGGGCGATTTGGGCAGCCCCTGCCGCGATCCCGCCAAAGCCAAGCAACGCGGCAATGATCGCGATGATGAAGAACACGACTGCGAAGTGAAGCATTTGTAACCTCTCGATTTTTGACTGGTGGCTAATGCTCGCGCATCGATGCACTGATCGCTATCAGGAGCCATCCTGTTTTCTTGTAGGGCGACTGGGCGAGTCTGTAGGATAAATGCCCGCGACTGGAGCTTCGATTCGAGCCCCAGCCAGACTTGATACTGCCTGCGGAACGGTGGCTTTGGCTCAGACTCGACCCGACATTGCGCGCGGTGCGTGCGGTCATCGTTTTCATGGTAAAGCCCCGGCAGGCCCGGGCTTCGTCGGAATCGCCTCTCGTCCGGATTACTAACCCCGCCCCCAGTGCACCTCATCAAGATGGTAGCGGCCGTTGCGTTCCCCCATCTATGCGGCACCCAGTGCTCGCCGCGGCGGTCTGGTATGTACTCGCCTTTCAATCCCAAGGCGGATGACCTCACGAAGCAGCGCCGAGACTTACCAGCGCTCACTGGTGATACCTGAGCTTCGCTTCCTTGATGCACGCATCCTTCGGATCACCCGACAACGCGTCGCACTTTTCCTTGGCAACCTTGTATTGCGCGTCCATAGTCTCGTCGCGGGCATCAGCCATCGCTGTCTTTAATTTCAGCCGCGCCTTCGCCTCTTCGGTCGCCTTGACGTGATCCGCCTTGGCTTGTTTCAGGCGCACGTCGCGATCATTGCCCTGCCTGGATTTGCACGCACTCGTGGCCGCACTATAGTCGGCGTCGGCGTGTGCGATCGCGAGCTTATATTCGTTCTTGCGATCCGTAGCCTCGGGATCAGGGCGCACCGCCTTTAGCGGAGCGCCCCTCGGATCTAGTGCAGTTTCTCCCAATCCCGGACTTGGCGGTCAGCCTCATCGCGGGATATACCGTAAGCTTCCTGGATCTTTCCGACCAACTCATCGCGCTTCCCGTTGATCTGGGTGATTGTATCGTCGGTGAGTTTGCCCCACTGCTGTTTGACCTTGCCTGTCACCTGCTTCCAGTTGCCTTCCACACGATCCCAATTCATTCTCAGCTCCTCGTTTGATAGTGATGAATACGCCCCACAAGGGCGCGACATTGTCGGGGTTGCAACGAAGCGGCCGTTTTTTCCAAGGTGCATTGCCGGCTGGCAAGAGCCGCATCCGGTATTCGGAGGCGGCTCGCGCCCTGGTCTCACAGCTTCCGCCGCATTTCCTTGGATTCTTCCTGCACCCTCCGGCCGCCTTTCTCGACGTCCTTGCCCACGCCCGTCATGGCATTACAAGCACTGAGCGCAAGCACGGTAGCAACGTGCCAAACGTATGGATCAATTTCTTGAACATTGAAGCCCCTTCGCCGAGGTTGAAAGAGTGATGGCTTCCGCGACCAATAGATCCTTAGCAATGCGCGTGCCATTACGGTCAGAACCCCTCCATTGTTCCTTGCCGTCGCGCCACGTCTGATTTTCGTCGTGGAACACGCGCGTTTGTCGATTTCAGACGGATGCGGCGACACAGGAGACGGGACATCCTTCAAGGCATGCCGAATGGCACAACTGAGACAACATTGGTCCCACATCCATGAGGGCTTGGGTCCGCGCTGAGGCGTCCGCCAAAGCGCGCTACTCGCTCTCGCATGCCGATCATGCCGTGCGAACTCGGGCTCTGCGTTTTGCTCTCTGAGACTCCGACCCCGTTGTCCTCAATGCTGAGTTGAATCTCGGGCGGGTCAACGACTAAGGCTACTCGCACAGAACTTGCCTTGGCGTGTCTTGCGATATTTGTCAACGACTCCTGAATTACACGAAAAAGTGCAGGCGACAGATCGGGACCCAACTCCGGCAAGACTGTTGGTAAGTCGACTCGTACATCGAGCCCTGTATTTTTCGACCAATCTTCAATGTGGTGGCGCACCGCCAGCCCCAGTCCGAAGCTATCGAGCAAGAGGGGGCGCAGACTGCCCACGATGCGTTGTTGGCTACGCATCAAGTCGCGTAGCAACCCTGTAATTTCCGATGCTCCGCCACCAAGTCCGGGGCGGCGCCCGCAAGACGCTTGCCCATAGCGCTAATCTTGAGCGACAAAAGGGTAAGGTTCGAGCCGAGGTCGTCATGTACCTCGGCTGCAAGCTTGGCCTTCTCGTCTTCGGCAACCTGGAGCAAATGCTGAGACAGTTTCGTGAGTTGTGCGGTGCGCTCGCCCACCATTCTTGCAAGTTCGTCCCGAGCACCGCGTAGTACTGTCTCCGCCTGTATCCGATCGGTAATGTCAACGAGTACGTTCACTGCGCCAACCAGCTTGCCCGCTCCATCGCGGATCGGATTGGCATGCGCTAAGACCGTCAGGCGCTTGCCATCGGGCCGTTCGATGATAATTTCTTCGCCGTTGTATTCCTCGCCCGTTTGCAGCGCCCGCGCCATCCAGCAAGCGCCATGAGTAATCGGCGAACCGTCTTTTGCGAACAGCTTGAATGACCCGCAGTACCGATCCACCGGATCGTTCAGCTTCGGTGCGCGCCCCCAGAGCTTGACGGCGTGTTCGTTGAAATGCGTGATCAAGCCATGCGGGTCACACGTGTAGCCGCCGGCCGGCAGCTTGTCGAGCAGGCTGCGGAACTGCAATTCGCTGTTTTGCAGACCCGCCTTCGCGGTCGGTAGTACGGTGACATTGCCAGCCTGATGTCCCATGATGGGTAGTCCTCCTGAACCCGGAGCGCCGCCCGCCTCGCAACGGCATACGGTCTGGGCGATCGTGTGCTGCGATGCGTTCAACCTGCGATCAAGCATGGTTTGAACCGGGCGAAGTGTCCGCTAGAAATGCGAAAACAGGCCGATGAGAATGACGATCGGAATGGGCACACCAAGCAGAAGAAGGAGAATCGATCGCATGGTAGGGTCTCTGCACAAAGGTGACGAAAGATACCGTGGGCGCCGGATCGAGTCCCGGCGTCAACGGCACGATTCTGCTTCGATACCGACGGCTGGCATGACCCGGTCTCGTTGCCGCCCGCCAAGCGTCGCCGCCAGGCTTGCGCAGAAGGCGCCAATCAGCAGCGCGACGAAGAGCCATAGCGAGGTCTTCGCAGCCGCTCTCCTGGCAGCGTCCGCCGCGTCCCGAACCGCCGCCGTTTCCTCGGATGCGGCCGCCCTCGCCTGCGCCAATACGTCGCTTATGCGCCTGTCGGCATCGGCCGGGCTAAGCCCCGTCCGCGCCGCCACGACCTGCACCGCATAGGCTCTATCCTGAGCCGATAGATCGCCCTTGCGAACGCCATCGGATAGGATCCGTCCTAACTCGGCAGGCGCGGTATTGCTGCTGTCTGCTGCAGGGTGATCGCTCCGCAACAACGCGTCGGTGTAATACGCTGTCGCGTCGGCCGGCGGCCCGGATTCGCCCTGGCGCAGGGGGGTCTCTGGTCGCAGCGCAGGAGCGTCTATCGCGGATCGAGTCCCAGGCGCCACGGATGCCCTGGTCGTCGCTGCGCCTGCCACCGCGGTTCCACCCAGTAGGACGCCAGCGCCGACGATCGATGTCGCCGCCGAGGTTAGGAAGGCAGCCGTAATGACGACGCCTACCGCCCAGGCCAGAAACCCGTGCGCAGTATCGCGGAAGTAGACTTCGTCATTGTGGATGCTTACCCATTTGGTACGCAGCCTGCCGGCTAGATAACCGCCCATCGCGGATGCAATCACCTGCGTCAGAATCAACCAGACAATGGTCGCTGCTCCGATCGCGGTCGACCCCGTTCCCGCGGGGGACCACGGCGAGATCGACGACAGTCCCAAGCCAACGCCCAGCAGGAGCAGGATCAGCCCCAACGCCGCCGCAGCGAACGCTCCGCCGATGACGGCTGCCCACGATAGGCCTGACCCATTCGCTTCGTCGCTCGGCATGGCGTAGGGTCTCGCTGCCACCGAACTCGCTACCATAACGTCCATAGTGTCTCCCCAGGTTTCGCCCCGATGCGCTCGGTCGCGACGTTCGCCAGGCGAGTGCCTGTCAACGCTGCCATGGCCAGTCGCGACGCGGTCAGATACGACCCATCAGCAACAGAATAAGGATCACGAGCAAAACGAGACCTAGCCCGCTGCTTGGCCAGTAACCCCATCCGGAACTGTACGGCCACGCCGGAAGCGCACCGACGAGCAGGAGGATGAGGACAATAAGCAGAATGAGCGAGATGGACATCGCGTTTCTCCTTTTTGATTTAGAGCCGCGCAAGACGACCGATTAGATAGCCGACGACCAGTGCCCCGGCGACCGTGGCGATCGGGCGGGCACGAATCGAAGCGCTGGCCGATTCCGTGAGTCGGGTCTGTACCTGCTGCGCCTCCCCGGGAATCGCCGACGCCCAGTCTGCCGCAGACGTTGCGGCATCGGCGGCACTATCGATTGCGCGGTGGGTGGCGCCGCTCAGGCGGTCCACCCCGGCGGTAGCCTTGTCAGCGAGTTGGTCCGTTGCCTGGTGCGCCGACTTCGCTGCCCCTTCCACCTTGGCCCTGACTGGATTGGCGGCGCTACTGCCGCTGGCAAGACTGCTCGTTGTCATCGTGCTGCGATCCATGGTTTATCCTTTCGAAGAGACTACGTCGGCATAAAACGGCGAAAAATGCTCGCCGGAAGATCGCACGCCTGGCAACATTTCACTATCAGAGGTCGTCCTATTTTGTCGTAGGATAGTCGCGCGTTGCTCGATGGGGACCACAGGGTCCGCGCAGAGGCGCGATCGCGTAGCCTGAACCAACTGAAGTAGGCGCAAGAGATGCCCGCCGATACGTCACAGCCGCACCCAGTAGCCAGCGTCGCAACCGACGAGCTCGATGTCCGGAGCTGTACCAGCGACCGACGACCCTTACTGGTGATACTTCAGTTTCGCTTCCTTGATGCACGAATCCTTCGCATCACCGGACAGTGCGTCGCACTTCTCTTCGGCGACCTTATATTGCGCATCTACTGTGTCGTCGCGGGCATCAGCCATCGCTTTTTTCGATTTCAGCCGCGCCTTCGCTTCTGCAGTTGCCTTGACGTGATCCGCCTTGGCTTGCTGCAGGCACACATCGCGGTCATTACCCTGCCTGGATTCGCACGCCTCCTTCGCCGCCTTGTAATCAGCGTAGGCATGCGCGATCGCGACCTTGTATTCGTTATTGCGATCCGTTGCCGCGGGATCGGCGGCACGGGCCGTGCCAAGTGCGAATACGCACAGGACACCCACCCAAATCACTTCCGGTAGCGTCAGTTGGGTCAACATGGTCCTGCCTCCTTTTGAACGTCGTCCGCAGCGGTGCGGCATCTATGCGCGCCGGGCCCGAAATCTGCTCGTGTGATGACGCAGTTAATACCGCCCCAACTCGTGTTGATCTCGGATGGATTCATCGTTAGTCGGACCTCACCGATCTTGATATCAAGCCGATTTTCTATTTCCTCGATGATTCTAGCGATCAGAGGCCCCGCCTGTTCACAGAGGTGCTTTTCGGCGTTGGCGGCGCAGGCAAGTTGCTCAGCAGCACTCGACATGTCTTTGATCTCAAGAAAATTGACTCGCGTCCCGAACGCACGGCACCCAAGAGCGCGTATTCGTTCGATGATGTTAGGTACAACGATATACAATGACTGTCTGGGGCGCCAAGTCCCACATGGCCCTAGCGCGATAGGGCCTGGTTTCCCTTGCGCCGGTGCGGCATCCGGCCCCACGCTCGCAATGCTTCTTAGCTGACGCCCATGCCTGATACCAAGAAGAGACGCCAACCCAGCATTTCGCGCGGCGGCATGAGCACGTTGTCGTCGCTGCCCAAGGCATCCACCGGCATCCAAGGACTTGATGAGGTCAGCGGCGGCGGCCTACCCAGGGGACGCCCAACATTGGTCTGTGGAGGTCCCGG
Source organism: uncultured beta proteobacterium (assembly GCA_963711235.1). Taxonomy (GTDB): domain Bacteria; phylum Pseudomonadota; class Gammaproteobacteria; order Burkholderiales; family Casimicrobiaceae; genus PALSA-1003. The sequence goes on from CAVQDI010000006.1 coordinate 1,127,635, forward strand.
GTGCGGCAAGACAATGTTGGCGGTGGAGTTTCTGGTCCGGGGTGCCGAGCAGCTTCAAGAACGAGGCGTTTTCGTCTCCTTCGAAGAGAGCGCCGACGACCTCGCTCAAAATGTTGCGTCCATGGGCTTCGACCTCAAGCGCCTAATCGCGCGGCGCCAGCTTCTGGTAGACCATATACGCGTCGACCGCAACGAGATTGCGGAGACCGGCGACTTTGATCTTGGCGGGCTATTCATACGGCTTGGAATGGCCATTGATTCGATCGGCGCCAAACGCGTCGTTCTCGACACCCTGGAAGCCTTGTTTGGAGGGTTTTCAAATATCGCGATCCTGCGGGCGGAGCTGCGCCGACTGTTCGAATGGCTCAAGGAGAAACAGGTTACCGCGATCATTACCGCCGAGCGCGGTGACGGGACGTTGACTCGACACGGTCTCGAAGAGTACGTCTCCGATTGTGTGATTTTGCTCGACCAACGGGTGGTGAATCAACTGACAGCTCGCCGCCTGCGAATCGTCAAATACCGCGGCAGCGCCCACGGAACCGATGAGTACCCGTTTTTGATTGCCGAGAACGGCATCTCGGTTTTGCCCATTACGTCCCTGGGCTTGTGCCACACGGCGTCGACTGAAGTGATCTCCACTGGTGTGCCCGCCTTGGACCAGACGCTGGGTGCAAAGGGTTATTTTCGGGCCAGTACTATTCTGATCTCCGGCGCAGCGGGAACTGGTAAGAGCACCTTGGCGGGACAGCTCGTCGCAGCGGCAACCCGACGCCGTGAACGATGCCTATACGTCGCGCTGGAGCAGTCGCAAAGCGAGACGGTGCGCAACATGACCTCCGTCGGTGTTGATTTGTCTACCCCTGTGGCCAAAGACCTACTGCGCTTTTATACGTCGCGGCCAACCGCCCACGGGCTGGAATTGCACTTGACGATCCTTCACAAGCTCGTTGCGGATTATCGTCCGCGGGTTGTTGTTATCGACGCGATCACCAGCCTGCTGGCTGTTGGCTCCGTAGCCGAAGTTACTTCCATGATGACTCGCCTGGTCGACTTTCTCAAAATGGAGCAGATCACGCTATGCATGACAGCGCTGCTTGAGGCCGGGGGCAAAGCCGAAGTATCGGGTGTCAACATCTCGTCGCTGGTTGATGGGTGGTTGTTACTGCGTAATGAGGAGACCAATGGTGAGCGCGTGCGGACGCTCTCCGTCGTGAAGGTGCGAGGCATGGCGCACTCGAACAAGATCCAGGAGTTCGAATTGTCTAAAAGAGGAATCGAATTCAAGCGCGAGGCAAGCCCCGGGAGAAGAGAGTGACGTCGAAAAAAAGCGCACGACCGCGCAAACCAAAGCCCCCGACGTACGATCTCTGGCTGTATGTGGCTGGGAAAACGGATCGCTCGCTGGCCGCAATTAACAACCTCACACAAATCTGTAGCAAGCACCTGGATGGCCGATACCGGATCAAAGTCATTGATCTTGTCGAAAACCCGCGGCTCGCCAGAGATCACCAGATTCTGGCACTCCCGACGTTGGTGCGCCAACTACCGCCACCGCTTCGCAAAATCATCGGCGATCTATCCAATACCGAACGGGTGCTGGTCGGACTTGAAGTCAGGGCAAAGGTGTAGGAAGTCTGCTGCTGCAACGCGAGAGAGGTGCTCAGTGACCAAGCGGAACAAGGATCGCTACCCGCCTGTGACGCCACTCGACCGCAGGCTCGTTCCGCGCGCAACGGGCACGCGCCGCATCTTGTCGACCGAAGCAGAGGAAACAATCGATGCGATTCGGGCTGGGCAAATCGATGCCCTCGTAATTCAGGGAGATGAAAGCGATAAGCTCTATGCGATTAGGAGCTTCGATGACCTAAAGAAGGTCGAAGCGGAGTTGCAAAACGAGGGGTCGGCGCGCAGGCGTTCGGACGCAGCCCGGCGCGAAACCGAAAGACGGTTTGGAACGCTGGTAAGGCATGCACCCGTCGGAATCTACGTAGCTGACGCCACTGGAAACTGCACATTTTTCAACCGCTGCGCGTGTGAAATTATTGGCCTGTCTTTGGAAGATGCGATCGGCCAAGGCTGGACCAAGGCTCTGCACCCCGACGATCGAGATGACGCATTGAGCCGCATCGGCCAGGCGGTGAACCCCGACCGAGAGGTCGACCTGGAATTCCGCTTTCGGCGCCAAGATGGCCAATCTGTGTGGGTCGCCGCAAGGACCATTGCGATTCAGCGTGAGGACGGGATGGTGACGGGTTCGATCGGAACCTTGACGGACATCACAGCCCATAAGGTGGCGGAGCTGGCGCTACAGGACGCGAATGAACGAATGCAGGTCGTCCTGGACGCCTCTCCGGTCGCGATCATCTCCGTGGACCGCGCGGGTCGAATCCTCGCGTGGAGTCAAGGCGCCGAGCGAATGTTCGGCTGGAACGAAAAAGAAGTAATAGGGCGCATCAATCCGACCGTGCCAGATGCGGAGATGGACGACTTCCACGAGAAGATTCGCCGCGTGCTCGCCGGCGGTACGTTCAAGGGACAGTTGAGGCGTCGGAAAACAAAGAGCGGAAGTATCATTCGGGCGGTCATTTCGGCGCGTCCGCTCCCTGATCGATCAGGCGTGAATAACGGAATCGTTATTATCGTCGATGACATCACGGAACAAGAACGCGCGAACGATCAATTACGCGTTCTCGAAGAACAGCAGGAGCATTTCTTTCAGGACATGCACGACGGCTGCATTCAAGCCATTTATGCCGTTGGTTTGAACTTGGAAGCGTGTCGACCGCTTATTGACGGGAATCCCACCAAGGCCGCGCAGGTCATTGCGGCGGCTTCAGCGAATCTTGATCTGGTCATTCAGGATTTGCGCTCCTTCATGACCGAGCGCAGGCAGCAGCTTCCTACCACTCGCAATCTGCGAGCGGAGATTGAAAGGGCCGTCCGGGCCGCTGGAGAAAATGGGCTTGCATTCGCGTTGGACATTGATGCCGCCGTTGAGGATGTGCTCACCTCGGAGCAAGCCTTTCAGTTGCTGCAGATCGCCCGCGAGGCTGTCAGCAACGCCAACCGTCACGCGAATGCCCGGAGCGGACAGCTATCGCTGCGAGTGCGGGACGAAATCGTTTGTTTCGAGGTGGCCGATGACGGAATAGGGTTTGACACAACTGTGCCCAGCAAACGTGGCATGGGATTGCATCACATAAATGCCCGCGCGCGAAAGCTCGGTGGCCGAGCGCAGGTCGTCTCCGCACCAAGTCGTGGCACTCGTGTTGTAGTGGAAATCCAGCTGAAGCGATGATGAAAAAGCAGACACAGTCCTCGTCCATCCGAGTCATGCTCGTCGACGACCACGAGGTCGTGCGCCTTGGACTGCGGGCCCTCTTCGGCCAGACAAACCATATCGAGGTCGTTGGGGAGGCGGGCACCGTTGCGGAGGCGATCCTGCAGGCGGGGCGTGTCGATCCCGATGTTGTGGTGATGGACCTCCGCCTTCCAGATGGTACGGGAGTTGATGCCTGCCGCGAAATTCTCTCCGCTCATCCGACAGTGCGCGTATTGTTCCTAACCTCCTACTCGGACGAGGAAGCGGTCCTTTCTACCATTCTGGCCGGTGCAGCCGGTTACGTGCTCAAGGAGATTCGACAGGAGGCGCTAATCCATGCAATCGAGACCGTTTCCGGCGGGCAATCCATTCTCGATCCTAAGGTGACACAAACGGTCGTCGGCGAAGTTGCCACTTTGACCAGGAAATTGCGCGCAACAAAGGCGGGCTCAATAGACGATTTATCGCCGCAGGAAGCTCGCATTCTGGAGCTCGTTGTCAAAGGCAAGACCAACAAGGAAATTGCGGCGACTCTCGGGTTAAGCGCGAAGACCGTTAAGAACTATCTGAGCAACGCCTTTCAGAAGCTCCACGTCAGCCGTCGCTCGCACGCGGCGGTACTATTCTCTCGTAGTCGAACATATTAGTGGCAAGACTAGCCCATCGCTGCCAACCTGACCCTCAAAACCGGATCTCAAGCCCGATACGCTCCTAGGAATCGCAGTAACGTAAACCGCGCGCATGAGTCTAACTAACGGGAGATACACGATGACCAAGAAGCTGTTTCTGACCGATGTAAAGACTTTACGCAAGCGCGCGCGCCAGCATATCGAGGAGGGCGCGGTTACGTCGAGCTACGGCGGCGATACGGCAACCGCAGTCAAAGTCCTAAACGACGCGTTGGCGACCGAGATCGTATGCGTGTTGCGTTACAAGCGACACTACTTCATGGCCAAGGGAATTCACAGAGCACCGGTTGCCGCCGAGTTTCTTGAGCATGCAAATGACGAGCAGGTTCACGCCGACCGCATTTCCGAGCGCATTGTGCAGCTCGGTGGCGCCCCAAACCTTTCGCCCGAGGGCTTACTGACCCGGAGCCACACCGAGTACGTCGAGGCGAAGGACGATCTCGTCGAAATGATCAAGGAAAATCTCGTCGCCGAGCGAATTGCCGTCGACAGCTACCGAGAAATTGCAACCTATTTCGCGGCCTTCGACTCGACGACGCGGAAAATGATCGAGGAAATCCAGGCCGAAGAGGAGGAGCACGCGGATGATCTCGCTGATCTGCTGAGAGGCCTCCGACGCTAAATTCGTTAATTGGCCAGAAAATCGGAGGAAGCTTGCGGATCTTGTGGCTTGTTGGCCGAAGGTTCGAACGCTACACGACCAATCTCGACACAGTTCTCCGACGTGGAGCGCCACGATCTAGTGATGACGCTGGAGCGGACAAACCGTACACGAAGTGCTGCGTCATAAGCAGCGTAGCCATTTCGTAACTCCATATGACTCTTTCCAAGTAGTCTTAGACTGCGCGTGGCTGCTCTTGGAACTTGGCGTGTGTCGCAAGAGCTTGATTTAGAATACGATACTTGCTAAGTTCAATTCTGAAAATCCGTGTGTCGGTGGTTCAATTCCGCCCTTGGCCACCAGATTTTTGCTGGTGTGTACCGGGCACATACTTAACACTTTATACCGGAGACATCGTTAACACCTTCGGTCCGAAGGGGTTTTCCATGGGCTCGACGCGGCAGGCCTCGAGATCGAAGTAGCCGATGTCGTACTGCATGAAGCTGACCAGCCAGATGTTGTCTTCCTCCTCCCTGATGCCGACATTCTGGCCGGCAAATACCTGACTCAGGTTGACTTTCTTTGTGCCCATGCAGATCCGCCCGCACTGGGTGACGGTGACCGTGCGCTCATGGAACGGATATTCGATATCGGGTAAGCCGCGGTACGGGCGCTGAGATGGATGGTAGAGGTCGGCGGGGCGTTTCATGTCCAGAGCCTGATGCGGACGCTCGTAGTTGTACTCGTGGATGAAGTCCTCGAATTTGGCCTGCTGCTGGAGGAGGTTGGCACCGGGTGGCTTGGTGGTGGCCTGTTTGAGGGTTAGATGCATCCGTTCATGGCGACCGTTCTGTTCCGGGTGGCCTGGCTTGATGCGCTCGATCTGGATGCCCAGGCGCAACCACCACACCGACAGGCGGCTTAGGTTATACAGGGCATTCGGGCTGGCGAAGGGAACGCCGTTATCGGAGCGAATGCGACCGGGCAGCCCGTACTCCTTGAACAGTCTTTCAAAGACGGTGAAGGCGTATTGTTCCTGGGTACTCTCCAGACCCTCACAGCCGATCAGGAAGCGGGTGGTGAAGTCCGTGACGGTCAGAGGGTAACAGTACTTCTTGTTGCCCATCATAAACTCGCCCTTGTAGTCGGTGCACCAGAGCTCGTTGGGAGCGCTCGCCAGGCCCAGCCCGGTGCCTGCGGCCTTGTTACGCCGCCGCTTCTTGCTCTGCACCAAGCCGTGGCGCGCCAGAACGGCGTGAACCGTGCTCTTGGCCGGAGGGTGGAGCGACGGGATCTGCGTGAGCAGCCGTTCCCGGATCTTGGGGGCTCCCCAGTGCGGCCACTCCTGTTTGATCTGCAGGATCCGCTTCTCCACCTGAAACGGCAGCCGGTTGGCTTGCCGATACGGTCGGCGACTTCGGTCGGTGAAGGCTTCCATCCCGCTTTCCCGGTACCGATCGATGATCTTATGGCCAGTGACCCGCGATATCCCGAACTCTCGACACAGGGCTGCGATCTTCTCGCCGTCAAGATACCGGGACACGAACCTCAGCTTCTCGTCCATCTTCTGACACTCCTTCCACGGCATAGCGAGTCCTCCTCTCTATGCCAACTGTAAAGGATGTGTCCGGTATAACCTGTAAACTAACTGTCGCTACGCACAGCTGTGGAAACAACATCATGCGGTCGTCTCGTCGGGCGGCTTTTCTTGTTGTCGTTTCCCGCTGTTGCCCAAAACGTGCCCAAATGTTCGGCCATACGTTCTGCATGCGGCGCTAAGTGCTCGCCGCTGAGATGCGCATGCGCTCGGTTTCCCACCCGGCCAACTCCTGCGGCGCGAACAGCGGCGTACCCGATTTCACAAGCCAACTTGCCCAAACGTGTCTTAAGTCGTGATATCTGAAGTTCTGTAACCCGACGCGTTTGATGGCTCGGTACCACGCGCTGGTGCTGCGCCGCTTGCCGTTCTTATTTCGACGTCTGGATCGACGGACTGTTAATCGGCTTGACAGGTCTGCCTATCCCCGTCATACTAAGTTAGTTGACTGCCTTATACACGAACATGACTAGGACACATATCGATAAACGATCGCGGCTGGTTAGTGCAGCAGTGGGCTTGGCGTACCAGAACGGGTTCGGCGCCACCTCGCTTGCCGACATCGCCCGCGAAGCTGAGGTTCCTCTGGGCAACGTCTATTATTACTTCAAGACCAAGGACGAGATTGGCGAGGCGATCGTCGAGTTGAGGCTAGCCCAGCTGTCCGCGCAGCGGCAGCGATGGAACGAAGCTCGATCGGCCAAGGATCGGCTTTGCGCCTGCGTCCAAGGCGTCTTCGAGAACAAGGATTTCTTGGCACAGCGCGGCTGCGCGGTCGGGACGTTTTGCTCCGAGCTCCACAAGGCGGGCGGCTCGGTCGCCACCCGAGCGACCGAGATCTTCGCTCAACACCTGGCCTGGATCGAGAGCCAGTTTCGGGCACTCGGGAAGGGGAAAGACTCCAACGGCCTTGCCGTCCACCTGCTTTCCGCCATGCAAGGCGTTTCGATCCTGGCTCATACCTTTCATGACTCCGGTCTTGTGGCGACGGAGACCAAGCGCCTCAAGAGTTGGATTCAAAGCTTGTGAGACACCAGGCGGGCTGAACCCGCAGGCCCACACGGCGAAGCCTTCAGCGGGCCGAGCAAAGTGCGCATCGCAGTGAGCTAGTCAAACTGACATACCCGGAATGGCGAGATGATCGGATGAATGGCATTTGGGGTTCTGGCGATATTCAGACTGACTGATAAACCCACGGCGATTGGCTGCCGGATGATTTATGACACAACAAGCCCTAAGCAGGCAAAACGGAGCAAAAAGATGAGCGCAGCACTTGATAAAGAAAGGTTCGGCCCCTGGGCACTTGTCACGGGTGCCTCGTCCGGAATAGGCAAGGAATTTGCGCGGCAAATCGCAGCTTCAGGAATCAACATAGTCATCGTTGCGCGACGGGAGGACTTGCTTAAGGAAGTAGGCGTTGAATTTAGCGAGCGTTACGGTGTGGAGCATCGAGTCGTCGTGCTTGATGTCTCTCGGGAGGATTTCATCGGGCAACTCGCCTCCGCCACTGACGATCTCGACATCGGCCTTGTCGTCTCCAACGCCGGCACCGGAAATCCCGGCGAGTTCTTGAAGCTTGATCGGCGGTTGCTTCAGGCGACTTTGCGGCTCGGTACGATGGCGCATCTGGACATCGCCCACCATTTCGGCGCGAAACTCGCCAAGCGGAGGCGAGGCGGCTTGATCCTCGCGGGGGCAATGGGTGCGGAAAACGGCGTTCCCTGTATGGCGAATGACGGAGCCGCGAAGGCGTATGTACACAGCCTTGGCGAGGCGCTTCACTATGAGTTCAAACCTCTAGGTGTCTACGTCACTGTACTGGCAGCCGGGTTTACGAACACGGCGGTGCTCGAAAAGTTCGGCCTCGATCCGAAGACCATGCCCATGAAACCGATGAGCGTCGAGCAGTGCGTATCTGAGGGCCTCAGCGGTCTGCTCAGAAACCGCTCCAGAATCGTTCCAGGCCGGCTGAACCGCATCATGAACGCCCTCGTGCCCGCTTCTTTTGCGCGGAAGTTGGAGGCGGACCTGCTTGGTAAAGGGCTTGCCAGCAAGTCCGCATCTGCCGGCCCGTCATCTTCCCTGGCCAGGTCAACTGGATCATTTTAATTATGAAACTCACGAGCAATACAATTTTGATCACCGGCGGTGCCAGCGGCATCGGTTACGAACTCACCAAACAACTCACGGCACTTGGTAACACGATTCTTATCACAGGCCGCGATCAAGCTAAGATGGACCGTGCGAAAGCGGCCTTTCCAAAAATTCACACCTTTCGAAGCGACGTTTCCGATCCGAAAGCGATCGCCATTCTTTACGAAAAGGTCACCAACCAATTTCCCGAGCTCAACATTTTGATCAACAACGCTGGCATCATGCGAATGATCAATGTTCACGACAAAACTGGAAGCCTCGAAGATGTCACTCGAGAGATTGAAATCAATTTGAGCGGGCCGATTCGCATGGTGAAACAATTCTTGCCACATTTGAAAACAAAATCAGAAGCCGCAATCATGAACGTTTCATCGGGATTGGCGTTTGTTCCATTGCCCATTTCACCGGTTTATTGCGCCACCAAGGCCGGTCTGCATTCGTTCACCGAGTCTCTTCGTGTGCAACTGAAAAACACCAAAGTGAAGGTATTTGAGCTAGCACCGCCGGCGACACAAACCGAACTCTTGGGTGCCTTTGACTCTGAAGACATGAAAGACGTTTCTATCATGAACGTGGAAGACATGGTTAAAGTCGCCGTCAAAGGAATGCAAACCGATCGATTTGAAATTCGTCCAGGTCAGGCGAATCAGCTAAAAATGATGAGTCGCGTGGCGCCTGGATTTATTTTGAAACAAATGAGCCGATCGGTCGATCGTATGCTCAGAACACAGAATTAATGATCAGAAACAAGAACGGAGCTGACCAACTCGAACGCCAAGCTCAAGATGGAGATCGAGATTTTAAAAAAAGCGGCCGCGGATTCAACTGGTCGATGCAACACCATCTGTTCTAATTTAGGTTTGGAGGGTGGTGTATATGGCACAAATGGGGCGACCAGGGCTGTCCGTTTCCCAGAAGGCAGAGCTGTGGCATCGATGGAAGTGTGGGCAGTCGCTGAGCGATATTGGCCGCGCGCTCGGCAAACACGCTGGGTCGATCCACTGCGTTGTTTCGTCTAACGGCGGGATTGTTCCTGCGGGCCGTCGCCGTTCCCGCCTGACGCTCACGCTCGCTGAGCGCGAAGAGATTTCTCGTGGAATTGCCGCTCAAGCGTCTATCCGGCAGATAGCAGCCGGGATCGGCAGGTCGCCATCTACGGTGAGCCGTGAAATTACACGCCATGGCGGTCGAAATTGGTATCGTGCCGCTGAAGCCGATGCAGATGCCTGGGATCAGGCTCGGCGGCCCAAGCCGTGTCGGCTGGCGATTCATCACCGGTTGCAAAGGGTCGTGGCGAACAAGCTGAGTATGGACTGGTCGCCCGAGCAGGTGGCTGGGTGGCTGAAACAGGCGTTCCCGGACAACGAAAGCATGCGCGTGTCGCACGAAACGATCTACCGTAGCTTGTTCATTCAGGCCCGTGGCGTGCTTAAGAGGGAGTTGATTGGGCATCTGCGATCGAAGCGGATGATGCGGCGCTCAAAGAACGCCAGTACCGACGGCCAGCCACGCGGACAGATCGTCGACGGGGTGTCCATCCGAGAACGTCCAGCTGACGTTGAAGACCGAGCGATCCCCGGTCACTGGGAAGGCGATTTGATTACCGGCTCGAAGAATACCCATATTGCGACGTTAGTCGAGCGCCAATCACGCTTCACAATGTTGGTGAAGGTCCGAGACAAACAAACCGACAGTGTGGTGGCCGCATTGAGCAGGCAAGTCCGCAAGCTGCCTACCGAACTGCGTCGATCGTTGACCTGGGACCGCGGCATGGAGATGGCGAAACACAAGCAATTTACTGTCGCGACGGACGTGCAAGTCTACTTCTGCGATCCACAAAGCCCTTGCAGCGTGGCACGAATGAAAATACAAACCGCCTGCTACGCCAGTACTTTCCGAAAGGCACGGATCTCTCGGGATACTCCCAATCCGATTTGAACAAAGTCGCCCGACGCCTGAATCAGCGCCCTCGGAAGACCTTGCGCTTCTGCACGCCTGCCGATAGACTCGAGGCCAGCGTTGCACTGACCGGTTGAACTCGCGGCCATCTACTTCGCTCGGGAAGCGAAGTGAAGTACGCCTTCGTCGAGAAGAATCGACGGCAGTACGGCGTGCCGGCCCTGTGCGAGGCGCTGCAGGTCTCCCGCAGCGGCTACTACGCTGCGCGGCACCGCGGTCCCAGTGCCCGCCAGAAGCGCCAGGTTGAGCTCACCGCTCGGATCCGGACGATCCACCAGGCCAGCCGCGAGTCGTACGGCGCTCCCAGGGTACATGTCGAGCTGCTGGCCCAGAAGGTGCCGTGCTGTCGCAACACGGTGGCCAAGCTGATGCACAAGGCCGGGATCCTGCCCAAGGCGATCCGGCGCTTCCGCGTGACCACCGACTCGCGCAGGACCCAGGCATCGCCGAACCTGATCAACCGAGACTTCGGCGCACAGTACCCTAACGACCTCTGGCTGAGCGACATCACCTACATCCCCACGAGGCAAGGTTGGCTCTACCTGGCTGCGGTTCTGGACGCGTACTCGAGAGCTTTGGTGGGCTGGGCGATGAGCCGAACTCTGGACACGAAGCTGGCGATGGACGCTTTGAACATGGCGATCGCTCATCGGGGTCCACCGGTAACGCTGCACTCCGACCAGGGGTCAACGTACGCCACCGGAAGCTACCGGGAGATCGTCAACCGCTATGGCATCCGGCAGAGCATGAGCCGCAAGGGTGATTGCTACGACAATGCGCCTATGGAGAGCTTCTTCCATACGCTCAAGACCGAATTGGTCATGCACTGCGACTACAAGACGCGCGACGATGCGCGAGCTAGCTTGTTCGATTACATGGAGGTGTTTTACAACCGGCAGCGACGGCACTCGTCCATTAACTACGAGGCCCCGCTACCATTTGAGGCGATGAAGTCGCCTGGCAAGGTGTCCGTCGTTCGTGGGTAAGACCAATTTCGGCCGGCTGCGAATGACGCAGTTCGGAGCCGCGCCGGTTATCTCCCACTCTCAATAGCAATGCTGCATTGACCCTCAAGATCGTCTAGCGTAGATTGGTTTTGGATTTGCGCGTCGTCTTGGGATCAACCAATATTGTCTTAGGGGAGACACATATGACCGGCACAAAAATACTCGGGATCGTCCTCATGGTTGGCGGCATTTTTGGACTGCTCTATGGCCACTTCGATTACACCAAGGAAACGCACGAGGGCAATTTCGGGCCATTCAAGTTCTCGGTCACCGAAAAGGAGACAACCGTCATTCCGAGTTGGGCGAGTGTCGTGGTAATTGTCGCTGGCGTTGTGCTGTTGGTCATCAAACGCAAGTAGCCGCGCTCGGCCGTAATTGGCTGGCGCCACAGGTGCCCGGAACCTTGTGGTACATATGGCTCTGCTTTTCGCTAAAGCCAGCGCGATGGCTTTAGCGGCGCGGATTCAAAGCTTCGGCATAAAACGGAAGGATCCAAGAATGATGAACCTCGGCTACAACGGCCTATTGGGCGTCCTGATACTCGCCGGTGACATATGGGCAATTATTAATATTTTCCAAAGCTCCGCTTCAAATGAAAAAAATTGATTTGGACAATCGCGGTTGTGCTACTTCCAGTGCTGGGGCTGATCCTCTGGTTTTTCCTCGGACCGCGGGATCGAAAGGTGTAGCGCTGGTACCGGCGTAGGACTACCCTCAGGAGAGGTCAACCTGTACTTGTGCCGGGAGCGGATCAATGCACGTCAACGTATCGCACTTGGTTTGGCTTTCGGCGAGCTCCGCGAATGATAATCATGTAGCCGGCCTCCTCGCCGCGGTTAGGCGGCGGGGTTAAAGTCAATGTGCGAGATGGACGGTCGCGCTCTTCTACGCGTGTGGCTTACTCGATGCCGACGTTGCCCTCGCCATGCCTACCGGCAAGTCGTGGAAGTTCACGGCGCGCAAGTTAGGCGAGTTCACTGCATCTGCACGCTGCATCCCAAGATGAAGGGGACCCTAAAGCTCGAATGAGGTGCCTCGTTCGGGGCATCTTCGTTGCACCAACCGACGAAAGGCCCGCTCGACTTCGCGTGGCGCGCTGATATGTGGCGACGGGCGGTCCGAGTGGAAACATCGCATGGCAGCTCCCGCAAGTTCGGATGCCTTCGTTTTCTTCGGTGCTACCGGCGATCTGGCTTATAAGCATATCTTCCCTGCGCTGCAGGCGCTGATCGCAGCCGGGCCATCTCGATATGCCAATCATCGGCGTGGCCCGTGGCGGCTGGACGCTCGACAAATTACGCGATCGCGCGCGCGACAGCATCGAGCACAATGGCGGCGTCGATACCGCTGCGTTCGGGAAACTGTCGGCGCAGCTGCAGTACGTCGACGGCGACTACCAGGACCCGGCGACTTACGAGCATCTGCGGCAGGCCCTGGGCGGACCGGCTCGGCCACTGCACTATCTGGCCATTCCGCCGAGCATGTTCGCAACGGTGGTGCAGGGTCTGGCCAAGGCAAGCTGCGCCAAGGACGCACGGGTCATCGTCGAAAAACCGTTCGGCCGCGACCTTGCGTCGGCGCAGGCACTCAATCGCACGCTGCACGAAGTGTTTCCCGAATCAGCGGTGTACCGTATCGACCATTATCTGGGCAAGGAGGCGGTGCAAAACCTGCTTTATTTCCGCTTTGCCAATGCATTCCTCGAGCCGATCTGGAACCGAAATTTCGTCGATTGTGTCCAAATAACAATGGCTGAAAACTTTGGCGTTCAGGGTCGTGGCAGCTTCTACGAGGAGGTCGGCGCAATCCGCGACGTGGTGCAAAATCACTTGCTGCAAGTAATAACGCTACTGGCGATGGACGCGCCGGTCGGCGGCGATGCGGACGCAATGCGTGCGGAGAAACTGCGCTTGCTCCACGCCATGCGGCCACTCGATCCGAAGCAGGTGGTTCGTGGCCAGTTTCGCGGCTACCGGGATGAACCCGGCGTTGCACCGGATTCGCAGGTGGAGACTTTTGCTGCGCTGTGCCTGTCATATCGACACTTGGCGCTGGGCGGGTGTGCCCTTCTATATCCGCACCGGCAAGTGTCTGCCGATCACGGCCACCGAGGTCATCGTCGATCTGAAATGCCCACCGCTAGCGATCTTCGATCCAATCAAGCCGGCGCAATCGAACTACTTTCGCTTTCGGCTGAGCCCTGAGGTCGTGATCTCCGTGGGAGCCAGGGTGAAGCTGCCGGGCGAGGAAATGGTCGGAGAGCCCGTGGAGCTGGTCGCCCATCGATCCCTTGTCGCCGAAAAATCTCCCTACGAACGGCTCCTAGGGGATGCCATTCGCGGCGACGCTTCGCTGTTCACACGCGACGACAGTGTCGAGGCCGCGTGGCGCGTGGTTGCGCCCGATACTGCAGCGCGTGTCGTCGGTCGCAGAATACGAACCGGATACCTGGGGTCCGCCGGCGGCACGCGCAATTGTCGCCGGAAAGGAAGGCTGGCACGATCCGAAGCCCGAGGAGCCTGCTCCATGCTGAGTGCAAGCGAGGTCGTTTTCTTGCTCGATGTCGACAACACTCTTCTCGACAACGATCGGTTCGGCGCCGATCTCGGCACGCGCCTGGAACAAGCTTTCGGTGCCGATCAGCGCGATCGATATTGGGCCATCTTCGCCACGCTTCGCGACGAGGTGTCCTATGCGGACTATCTGGGTGCGTTGTAAAAATTTCGTATCGGGTGCGAGGACGCCCCGGACATACTGCAGATGTCTTCTTTCATGCTGGACTATCCGTTCGCAGATTGCCTGTACGCGCATGCGCTCGAAGTGGTCGAGCATCTGAGTACGCTAGGACTGCCCGTGGTTTTGTCTGACGGCGATGTAGTTTTCCAGCCACGCAAGATCCAGCGCTCGGGGATTTGGAACGCGGTACAGGGCCGAGTGTTGATCGATATCCACAAAGAGCGCGCACTCGACGCAATGCAGCGACGGTACCCGGCTCGACACTATGTGATGGTCGATGACAAGGTGCAACTGCTGGCGGCGATGAAAATAGTGCTAGGCCAGAAGCTGACGACAGTCTTCGTGCATCAAGGTCATTACGCGGCACAATCGGCCCACGCAGTGATTGAGCCGTCCCCGGACGTCGAGATCGAGCAGATCAGCGATTTACTCGGATCACGAATTGTCCGATTTCTCGCCGCTCCATCTACCGGCATCGCGGTTATGAACCAGGAAGTAATATGAACAATGCACAAGAACTGCACAGCCTCGGCCAGAGCCTCTGGCTGGACAACATTACCCGTGAGATTCTCGACAATGGCAGCTTACGCCGCTACATAGACGAGTTTTCGATAACAGGGTTGACCTCGAACCCGACCATTTTCGACGAGGCGATCGGCAACACCGACGCCTACGATGACGGGATCCGGGAAAAGGCAAAGGCGGGGAAAGTCCGGTGAATCCCTGTTCATGGAGCTGGCGCTCGAAGATCTGCGTCGGGCCGCCGATCTGTTCCGCCCGGTCTTTGACCGTACCGAAGGTGTCGACGGCTGGGTGTCGATGGAGGTATCGCCGCTGCTCGCGAATGACACTTCGGGCAGCATCGAAGCAGCCGCGCGCACGCATCGGCAAGCAGGGCGACCGAACCTGTATGTCAAGATTCCGGGCACAGCAGCAGGCGTTCCGGCGATCGAGGAATCGATCTTTGACGGGGTGCCGATCAACGTAACCCTGTTGTTTTCGCGCGAGCAGTACCTCGCCGCAGCCGAAGCCTATATGCGCGGCATCGAACGGCGGCTTTCCGCCAAGCGCGACCCGCGTGTCGCGTCGGTGGCCTCGCTGTTCGTGAGCCGATGGGACAAGGCGGTAGGCGATAGTGCACCGCCCGAGCTGCGCAATCGACTCGGCATCGCGATTGCCGGCCGAACCTATCGCGCCTATCGTGAGCTGCTCGCGTCGCCGCGGTGGCGCAAGCTCCTCGCGGCCGGCGCACGGCCGCAGCGCCTGCTTTGGGCCAGCACCGGAACCAAGGATCCCAAGGCGTCGGACACGCTGTACGTGGAGGCGCTGGCGGCGCCTGACACCATCGACACCATGCCGGAAAAGACTCTGCGCGCGTTCGCTGACCACGGCAAGACTCAATGGCGTGATGGCCGAGGACGGCGGAGATGCCGAAACCGTGCTGGCGAGCTTCGCAAAGGCTGGCATCGATACCGACGCGCTGGCCGCCGAAACTGCAGCGTGACGGTGCGCAGGCGTTCGTGAAGTCATGGAAGGAGCTGATGACGCGCATCGCGGACAAGAGCGACGCGCTCGCCCATGCCGGTTAGCGCGGCGATCATGGCTGACATCGCCCAATTCCGCAATTCCGGAACCGCAGCTCTCTGACCGAGCGTCCTCAATGGCGTGGCGCTTACGGAGCATTGTCGGCAAATCAAGCGCCGTCACCTGCGCGAGCTGTTTGCCGCCGATCCCACGCGGGGCGAGCGGTTTGTCGCGGAAGCGGCCGGCCTCTATTTTGACTATTCGAAGAACCGCATCAACGACGAGACGCGTCGCTTACTGCTTGCACTTGCCGAAGCCTGCTCCGTAGGCAAACGTATCGATGCCATGTTCAGTGGCGAGAAGATCAACGTCACCGAGCAGCGAGCGGTGCTGCACGTCGCCTTGCGCGCGCCGTTGAGCGAGCGCATCCTCGTCGATGGCAGGAACGTCGTGCCGGAAGTGCATGCGGTGCTTGACCGTATGGCTGCATTTTCCGCTCGCGTGCGCAACGGCGAGTGGACCGGTCACAGCGGCAGGCGCATTCGCAATGTCATCAACATCGGCATCGGCGGCTCGGACCTTGGCCCGGTGATGGCGTACGAGGCGCTGCGTCATTACAGCCAGCGCGAGCTGACGTTTCGCTTCGTCTCCAATGTGGATGGCACCGATTTTTGCGAAGCGGTACGCGACCTCGAACCCGACGAGACGCTATTTATCATCTGCTCCAAGACCTTCACGACGCTGGAGACGCTGACCAACGCGCGCTCTGCGCGCGCCTGGTGCCTGCAAGGACTGGGCGATGAAAAGGCGGTGGCCGAGCATTTCGTCGCCGTCTCGACCAATGCCGACGAAGTCGCCAAGTTCGGCATCGATCTCGACAACATGTTCGGATTCTGGGACTGGGTCGGAGGCCGCTACTCGATGGATTCTGCGGTCGGGCTTTCGACCATGCTCGCGATCGGCGCCGACAGTTTCCGCGCGATGCTGGCTGGGTTTCATGCGATGGACGACCACTTCCGCAGCGCGCCGCCGGATCGGAATTTGCCGCTGCTGCATGGCTTGCTGGCAATCTGGAATTGCAATTTTCTCGATGCGCCGACCGTTGCCGTGCTCCCTTACGAGCAATATCTCAAGCGCTTCCCGGCCTACCTGCAGCAACTCGCGATGGAGAGCAACGGCAAGCACGTCACCGTCGTTGGTGAACGCGTGGATTACCAGACCGGGCCGATCTACTGGGGCGAGCCCGGCACCAACGGACAGCATTCGTTCTTCCAGCTGATCCATCAGGGAACGCGGCTCATCGCCTGCGACTTCATCGGCTTCTGCCGGTCTCTAAACCCTCTCGGCGACCAGCACAACCTGCTGATTGCGAACCTGTTCGCGCAAAGCGAGGCGCTGGCGTTCGGCAAGACCGCCGCTGAGGTGAGAGCCGAGGGAACGCCCGACGCCCTGGTCCCGCACCGTACTTTCGAGGGCAACCGTCCAAGCAACACCTTGCTTGCCGAGCAGCTCACGCCGGGCACGCTGGGCGCGCTGGTCGCGCTCTATGAGCACAGCGTGTTCGTGCAGGGCGCGGTCTGGAACATCGACTCGTTCGATCAATGGGGTGTGGAGCTCGGCAAGGCTTTGGCCAAGCGCACCGCCGCCGAAATCTCCTGCCCGACCGAGCCCGCCCTCGCACATGACAGCTCGACGAATGCGCTGATCCGGCGCTATCGCGCGTTGCGCAAGTGATGTCGATGAGTACGAATATCAGTCCGCTGGCCGGACAACCCGCCCAAGCCGCGCAACTGGTGGATGTCGCGAAGCTGGTCGACGCCTACTATAGCCTGCGGCCCGATCCCTCGGTGCCGGCACAACGAGTGTCCTTCGGCACGTCCGGACATCGCGGCACCTCGTTCGACAAGAGCTTCAACGAGGCGCACGTGCTCGCCATCACACAGGCGATCTGTCTTTACCGCCGATAGGCAGGGAACGGACGGACCACTATTCATCGGCATCGACACCCATGCCTTGTCGCTGCCTGCCTTCAAGAGCGCGCTCGAGGTACTCGCAGCCAGCGGCGTCGAAACCCGGATCGCGGAGGGTGGTCAATACACGCCAACGCCAGCAGTGTCATACGCCATTCTCGTCTACAACCGCGGACGCGAAACCGGGCTGGCCGACGGCATCGTGGTGACGCCTTCGCACAATCCGCCCGATAACGGCGGGTTCAAATACAACCCGCCGAACGGCGGTCCGGCCGACACCGACGCGACCGGCTGGATTGAAGCGAAGGCGAATGCATTGCTCGAAGGCAGGTTGAAAGACGTGCGCCGCGTTCCGTTCGATCGGGCGCGGCATGCTGCGGCCACGCGAGAACACGATTTCATGAGCGCCTACGTTGGCGACCTCGGCAGCGTGATTGATTTTGATGTCATTCGGAGCTCCGGCATTCGCATCGGCGTCGACCCAATGGGGGCGCTGGAGTCCATTACTGGCCCGAATCGCCGAGCGGTACAAGCTCAATCTGACCGTGGTCAACGAGGTGGTCGATCCGACCTTCAGATTCATGACGCCTGGACTGGGATGGTCGCATTCGCATGGATCCGTCGTCGCCTACGCGATGCGGCGCCTGATCGGCGTCAAGGATCGTTACGACATAGCGTTTGCCTGCGATACCGATCACGATCGTCACGGCATAGTGAGTCCCAGCGAAGGCTTGGTTCCTGCCAATCATTATCTGGCAGTGGCAGTCGACTTCTTGTTTCAGAGCCGCGTCCACTGGAACCGAACGGCGGCAGTCGGCAAGACGGTGGTCAGCAGCGCCATGATCGACCGCGTGACCGCCAGATTGGGTCGCCGGCTCTACGAGGTTCCCGTCGGCTTCAAATGGTTCGTCGACGGGTTGCTCAACGGCTCACTTGGTTTCGGCGGCGAAGAAAGCGCGGGGGCTTCCTTTTGCCGCATCGACGGCAGCGGTATGGACGACCGACAAGGATGGCATCGTTCCGGCACTGCTTTCGGCGGAGATGACTGCGCGAAGCGGCCGCGATCCCTCCCAGCTGTATCGCGATCTGACCCTCGATCTCGGTGCGCCGGTGGCGGACCGCGTCGAGGCGCCGGCAACCGCCGAGCAAAAGCAGAGGTTGGCGAAGCTCTCGCCGCAACAGATCCGGATAACCGAATTGGCCGGCGAACCGATTGATAAGGTACTCGATCGGGCGCCGGGCAATGACGCCCCGATCGGCGGCATCAAGGTGATCGCGGCAAGCGGATGGTTCGCGGCACGCCCCTCCGGCACCGAGGACATCTACAAGATCTACGCGGAGAGTTTCCACAGCGTGGAGTCATTTGCGAATTCTGGTACGAGAAGCGCAGGATATCGTCGACCGCGCGCTGATAGAACGGTGACGCGGGATACGCGCACGGTGTTTTGAGCATCGCCAAGGAGCGACGATGGTCGATAAACTCGATCAGCTATGCATCAACACGGTGCGCTTTCTGTCGGTGGACGCCGTGCAGAAAGCGAAGAGCGGGCATCCGGGTATGCCACTTGGCGCAGCGCCGATGGCGTACGTGTTGTGGACGCGCCTGCTCAAGTACAATCCGCGCAATCCGGATTGGTTCGATCGCGATCGCTTCGTGCTTTCCGCAGGACACGGTTCGATGCTGCTATACAGCCTCCTGCACCTTACCGGCTATGACCTTTCTCTGGACGACATCATGCAGTTTCGCCAGTTCGGCAGCAGGGCGCCGGGACACCCAGAGCGCGGACACGACGCCCGGCGTCGAAATCACCACGGGGCCGCTCGGGCAGGGATTCGCTAATGCTGTCGGCATGGCGATCGCCGAAGCGCAGCTGGCGGCGCGTTACAACCGGCCCGGATTCGAGGTGATCGATCACGCCACTTACGCGATCGTCAGCGACGGCGACCTGATGGAGGGAGTGGCCTCGGAGGCGGCTTCGCTGGCCGGCCATTTGCGGCTAGGCAAACTGACCTGTCTCTACGACGACAACCGTGTCACGTTGTCCGCCGGCACCGACATCACGTTTACGGAAGATCGTGCCCGGCGCTTCGAAGCTTACGGGTGGCACTCCGTGTCGGTGACGGACGGCAACGACCTTGCCGGAATCGAAGCTGCGTTGCGTGCGGCACGCGCGGAAGCCGCGCGACCGTCGCTGGTCCTGGTACGCAGCCATATTGGCTACGGTTCGCCGAACAAGCACGACACATTCGAGGCACATGGTTCTCCACTCGGAGTTGAGGAAGTGCGCCTGACCAAGCAAAACCTCGACTGGCCAATCGAGCCGCCGTTCCTGATTCCCGAAGCGGCGCTCTCACACTTCCGCGAAGCAGTGGCCCGAGGCGGCGCGCGCTGAAGCGGCAAGCAACGAGCGCATGGCGGCGTATGCACAAGCGTTCCCCGATCTGGCCGAGGAGCTGCGGCGAACGATCCGCGGCGAGCTGCCACGCGACTGGGATGCGGACGTGCCGGTGTTTCCCGCCGACGCGAAGGGAATGGCCACGCGCGTGGCTTCGGGCAAGGTCATGAACGTGATCGCGCCGCGCCTCCCGACGTTGACAGGAGGTTCTGCGGATCTGGACCCCTCGACCTATACCGCCCTCAAAGGACTTGGAGATTTCAATCCGGCGGCGGGCAGGGGCGTAGACACGCAGGGCTCCGACGGGGGTGGCTGGAGCTACGCCGGGCGCAATCTTCACTTTGGCGTGCGCGAGCACGCGATGGGCGCGATCGTCAACGGCATGGCGGCGCACGGAGGAACCGTGCCGTACGGCTCGACCTTCCTGATTTTTTCGGACTACATGCGTCCTCCGATCCGGCTGGCCGCGCTGATGGGCCTGCATGTCATCCATGTGTTCACGCACGACAGCATTGCCCTTGGCGAGGATGGCCCCACCCACCAACCGGTGGAGCACCTGGCCGCGCTGCGCGCAATTCCGAATCTGACCGTCATACGCCCTAGCGACGCCAACGAGACCGCGGTCGCTTGGCGGGTCGCAATCGAGACGCGCAATCGTCCCGTGGTGATTGTGCTGAGCCGGCAGGAGCTGCCCACGCTCGATCGGAGCTGCTACGCCTCGGCGGACGGATTGCGCCGGGGCGCGTATGTGCTGTCCGACGCGGCGGATGGCAAGCCAGGGCTGATACTGATCGCCAGCGGTTCGGAGGTCAGCCTGATCTTGGCCGCCGCGGAACGCCTGCGGCGAGAGGGAATCGCTGTGCGCTGCGTGTCAATGCCAAGCTGGGAGCTATTCGATGCTCTGCCGCAAGCGGAGCGGGATGCTGTGCTGCCGCCGTCGGTACGGGCGCGCTTGGCGGTCGAAGCGGGGGTGGCGCAGGGCTGGCACCGCTACGTGGGCGCTGCCGGCGACGTGGTGAGCTTGGAACATTTCGGAGCCTCGGCACCTGGGCCGGTGTTGCTGCGCGAATACGGTTTCACCGTCGACAACGTCTGCACACGAGCGAAGACGCTGTTGGTTTAGGTCAAAGCGGCACTTTACCCGCTCGGATCGCGGCAGGCAGGCTGTGTCATTGTCACGGCAGCGGACCGAGACAAGAAATTGCGCAGTCACCGTCCATCGGCATCCAGCAGCCGCGATTCGACAAGTACATCGATGCCGGCACGGGTCCGGATCGAGCGGGCAGGGATGTTGGCACCCATCCTCCACTGCGCCACCGCATCGCGCTTGGAAATCCCTTCGACCAAGAACAAAACTTCGCGTGCTCGGCTCAACCGCGCGGCGCTCAGCGACACCCGTTGTGGCGGGGGCTTAGGTGCGTCGAATACCGCCATTACGTCCGAGGCGTTCGCCGTGACACCCCAGTCGTGGCCGGGAAACAGACTGGCCGTGTGCCCGTCCTCGCCGAGACCGAGCAGCACCAGATCGAAGTCGCCCACGCCGCTCAGCGTGTCTGCATAGCCGAGCGCCGCCGCCTCGGCGCCTAGTTCAGCAGGTATTACGTGCATTTGATCTTGGGCAATCGGCACATGTCCGAGCCAGGCGTCGGCGGCCATCCAGCTGTTGCGACCGACGTTGTCCGACGGCAAGCAGCGCTCGTCGCCGAAGTACACGTGCCAGCACGACCAAGTGGTGGGAGCCGCGCGCAGCAGATGGTACACGCCGCGCGGCGTGTTTCCACCCGCTAACACGATTAAGAATCGCCCGCGCCGTTCGATGGCACGTCGGGCGGAGCCGACGATGCGTTGAAACGCCGATTGTCGCAGTGCCATTGCATCGGTAGTGCCGAATCCAGCGGACGTCGCCGGACTCGCGTCCGGTGTGCGAATCCTGGATGCTCATTCAGGTTTGATCGCGTGGCCGCCGAACTCGTTGCGCATGGCGGCGAGCAGTTTATCGGAGAAAGAATCCGCGTCGCGCGAACGCAGGCGCTCCAGCAATGACAGCGCGATTACCGGCGCTGCAACGTTGAGATCGATCGCCTCGCTTACCGTCCAGCGTCCCTCGCCGGAATCGTCCACATAAGGGGCGATGCCGGTCATGGCTGGATTCTTGTGTAGCGCCTCCGCTGTGAGATCCAGCAGCCACGACCGCACTACGCTGCCGTAGCGCCAGATCTCGGCGATTTGATGCAAATCGAGGTCAAACTCACGCTTGTGCTGCAGAATGGAAAAGCCCTCTGCGTAGGCCTGCATCAGTCCGTATTCGATCCCATTGTGAATCATTTTGGTGAAGTGACCAGAGCCCACCGGGCCAACCCTTCCCCAACCTTGACTTCGGCCCGGCGCGAGCGTCTCGAAGATCGGCTTCAGACGTTCGACGACCGCATCGTCGCCGCCGACCATCATGCTGTAACCCTGGCCAGCCCCCAAACCCCACCGCTGGTGCCGCAGTCAACGTAAGCAATCTTTCTGCCGGCGGCGGTGTCTGAACGCCGCAGCGTGTCCTTGTAGTTGGAATTGCCACCGTCGACGAGCACGTCGCCGGCTGCAAGCAGAGGCAAGAGCGCAGTTACGGTGTCATCGGTGATGTCGCCGGCGGGGACCATCATCCAAAGTGTGCGCGGCGCTTTGAGGCTCGCCACTAGCATATCGAGTGACGCCGCGGATTCGGCGCCGTTGTCCTCGACCCGTGTGCGCGCCTCGGGTTTGGGGTCGAATCCGACCACGCGGTGGCCACCCTTGACCAGCCGCTCCGTCATATTGGCGCCCATGCGCCCCAAGTCCGATCATGCCGAGTTCCATAGGGTTTCCTTCCGAGCGATTGCGGGGATGGGGTCGCGTTGAAGCCCGCCCAGTGCGTGCGTTATCCAGCGCGCGAAGCAGGTTTCACACAGCCGGCGAGGATTCATCACGTCGCCCAGCGCCGCAACAGCGACTTGATCGTGGGCCTACCCGGAGAATCCACGTAGGCGTCGGCCGCCTTCTTGATTGCCTCCGCCTGGGTGGGATAGGTATGGATGACCTTGGCAAGGGTTCGAAGTCCGATCCGCGCGACGATGGCCAGCGTAATCTCGTTGATCATCTCGCCTGCATGACGAGCGACAATCGTTGCGCCGAGAATCCGATCGGTTCCTTCCTTGACATGGATTTTCACGAAACCCACTTCCTCGCCGTCGGCAATCGCGCGGTGCACGTCGTGCATCGGTATGGTGAAGGTTCTCACGGGGATGTTCTGCTCGCGCGCCTCGCGGACGTATAGGCCGACGTGGGCGATCTCGGGGTCGGTATAGGTGCACCACGGAATCGTCAGCGCGCTGAAGCCGGCGTCGGCCGTGCGCCAGTGCGTTGCGCACCGCAATGCGTGCGGACGCATCGGCGGTGTGGGTGAACTTCTGCTCCAGGCAGGCATCCCCGGCGGCGAAAATGCGCCGATTGCTGGTCCGCAGGCGATCGTCGACGCGGATGCCAGTGGCGGCGTCGTAGTCGACGCCCGCAACATTCAGATCGAGGCGCTCGACGTTGGGTATGCGACCGGTGCCTGTCAGGATGGCATCGACAGCCACCGTGCTTTGGTAATCAGCGCTGACCAAGTCGACAAGTTTCTGGCCGCCTTCCGTCCGCACCTTGACGGCTTCCGTGTTGAGTCTGACTTCGATGCCATCGCGCGCAAAGACATCCGAAAGAAGCTGTGCAGCGTCGCGTTCTTCCTTGGGCAAAAACAGCGGCAGGCCCTGGGCGATGGTAGTGTGTGCGCCAAAGCGGCAAAACGCCTGCGCCAGCTCGCAGCCTAGCGGACCACCGCCGATCACCAATAGTCGGCGAGGCAACTCGGTCAAGTCAAATACGTTTTCATTGGTCAGATAGCCTGCCTCGACGAGGCCGGGAATCGACGGTGTGTCGGGTCGCGCACCCGTGGCGAGCACGGCCTTCCTGAAACGCAGTTTCGTGCCGTCCACCGAAAGAGTATCGGTTCCGGTGAAGCGCGCTTCACCGATAAACACATCGACACCGGCGGCACTCAGACGTTGAAGCGAATCGACGCGGCTTATGCGCGTGCGGATGCGGCGCATGCGCTGCATTGCCGCCGGAAAATCGATGTGGATATCGCCGGTAGCTTGTGCGCCGTAGTGTTCGGCGTTACGCATTTCGGCGTACAGGCGGGACGTTCGTATGATTGCTTTCGACGGTATGCAACCGACGTTTAGGCAACAACCGCCGAGCAGCGCTCGCTCCACGAGCGCGACCGTCGCGCCCATCGCCGCCGCCGCATTCGCCGCGACCAGTCCCGCCGGACCGGCTCCGACAACCGCCAAGTGGTAGCGGCTAGCCGGTTTGGGATTCCGCCATCCCGAAGGGCGAACGTTTTCCATCCGCTCCTGCTCGTATGCATCCAAAAGGGACGTTGTACTTAGGTTGCTGTCTTGCTGCATCTAAACGGATCCAAGGAGTAAGGAAGCGCTACAGCCAGCTCCCGCGGAAGCCGGCGTGGCGCAAGCCGGCGCGGACATAAGGGCAGTCGCGCATCAAGCGCCAGATCAGTCCGGTGCGATAGTTTTCGATCATCATGACCACAATACCCTGGTCGAGCCCAAAGTTGCCGGGGGACACCCAGGCACCATGGCCCGCACTCGCTAGGTTTGGGTTGAAACTGCTGGCGTAGCGTGATTCGGAGAGCATCTCCGGATGGCGCCTCTGCATGTTACGCACGGCGTCAAGGGCGACGTCGGGCGCGAATGGCAGCGATGCGAGCGACGCCCATCCGGCGAGCGTGCCATCGTCTGGCCCGTAAGGGACGCCGCGCGCGGCATAGCCGAACAGGCGTCGCGGCTCGCCGATCACATTAGGCAATTCAGTCACTGGGTCCGTCGCACGCAGTGAGACCCCAGCAGTGTTCGTCGTAACCTGCGAATTCGTTCGGGTTGCGCTGGGCGTATGCGCGCTGGACGAGCGTCGCGCGCCGGCTGTTCTCGAAATAGTCACAGCGCTTCTCGCGCATGAAGCGGTCCCGAATTCCACGAAAATCGATCCACGCGTGTGCGAACTGGTGCACGAACAACGGACCCGCATATAGAAAATCGTAACCGTACAGGTTTTCCCATTGATACGTTGCCGTCCAGGCCTCATAGCAATCCCCCGTGAGCGCGTGCGTCGGCGAGCCCATCGCGAGGACATATAGGATCGTCGCCTCGTTGTAACCCTCCCACCCGTAGTGCAGGAATCCACATTCTGGCTTCCAGCCCTGCCTGATCGTTGCAGCTTCACCTTGCGACCATTGCCAATCGACACGAAGGTATAGCGTTTCGACGAGTTCGCGCAGTTCGGTTTCCGCCGGCGTATCCGACATGAAGTACATACTCGCGGTCAGCGCACCGGCGATCAAGAGTGCCGTATCGACCATCGACAGTTCGGAGCGCCAGACGCGAGTACCCGTGTGCAGATCGAGAAAGTGGTAATAGAAACCCTTGTAGCCGGTTGCCTCCGGGCTGCCACTTTGGTCGCTGTCACGGAAGAAACGGAGCACGGAGAGACAGCGTTTGACTGCGTCGGCCCGCGCCATCCAGCCGCGCTCCACCGCCACCGCATAGGCGGACAGAGCGAACCCGACAACGGCAATACTGGATGGCGAATTCTCGCGCGAGGTGTCGGCGACCAGCCCGTTCGTCGGATTCGCCGCTTCCAGAAAGTAACCGAACGCGGCGCGCTGCAGTTTAGCGAGCAACGTTTCATCCGCGGCTACAGATACGTCAGCCAAGCGCGTCATTCCAGAATCTCAAGCTCCACTCGATGCGGGCGCGTCGTGACAATCCCGAGCGGCGTTCAGATGCCATGGCAAATCCATCGAGGAAGCATTGCTAATATCATAAAGGAGTAAAGGGCGGTCGGGTATAAGAGGAGCCCAGAGCATGGCCCCTGAGCGTCAAGGTCTGACGCGGCGTGCTATCCTGACCATCGCACGTCCCAGATAGGCGACGTCCACAAGCAGTATTCTGTCACATGTCCTTTCGCCCGCAATCGATCCCCGTAGCGTCGCACCAAGCACGGCTGCTGTCGAATGGCCGTTATGCCGTGATGCTGACCGCCGCCGGTTCTGGGTATAGCCGTTGGGACGACCTTGCAGTTACCCGCTGGCGTGAAGATCCGACTTGCGACAGCTGGGGGAGCTACGTGCTGTTGAGCGATCTATCCGGCGGCGCAGTGTGGTCGGCGTCTCTCCAACCCTGTGGTGGCGACTCAGCCGCGCACGTTGCGACGTTTTCCGAATCGCACGCCGAATTCGTACGCCACGACGACGTTACCACCACTACCTTGGTAGCCGCAGTCGCGAACGATCGGGACGCCGAACTTCGGCGCGTGACAATAACCAACCACGGCGATGCTGCTCGCGATATCACGCTAACTTCCTATGCTGAACTGGTGCTCGGTTCCGCCGCCGCGGACGCTGCACATCCGGTTTTTTCTAAGCTGTTTGTGCAGACCGAATGGGTTGAGGAAGATCACGTCCTGCTGGCAACGCGCCGACGCCGTGCGCCAGGGGAGCCCGAAGTTTGGGCAGCGCACTTCGTCGTTGCAGAGGGACAAGAATCTGGCGCCATAGAGTTCGAAACCGATCGTGAACGCTTTCTCGGGCGCGGCCGGATACTGCGCAATGCTCGGGCGATGCAGGATGGCGAGGTGCTGTCCAATACCGCCGGCTCCGTACTCGACCCAATATTCAGCCTGCGACGGCGGGTACGCGTCGAGCCGCGTGGAGGCGCGAGGGTCACATTCTGGACACTGCTGTCCGAGTCGCGCGATGCGGCGCTCGGGCTTTGCGGATCGCTGCGCACGGCGGAGGCCTGCGAACGGGCGCTCAGCGGAGCTGCCACACACGCGGCTGCGGAACGAGCGCGTTTCCGCATTGGCCCCGGAGATGCCGAACGATATGGGCGTCTCGTTGGTCCGCTGCTGTCCGCAGATGCCGCTTGGCGTCCCGCGCCCGAGGTGCTCGAGCGTGGCAGAGGCGGCCCCCCAGTACTCTGGACGTGTGGAATTTCCGGCGATCGTCCGATCGTGTTGCTCCACATCGCCGGCGAGTCCGGCCTCGATCGCGTCCAAGAACTCTTGCGCGCGCAGTTGTATTGGCGATCGCAACGGTTGGACGTGGATGTGGCTCTTCTCAACTGCGCTACCGGGGCAGGTGATGACCGTCTTCGGGTAGCACTGGACACGCTGCTTAAAGCGCACCGAAGTCTATTGCCGGCAGGCACCGGCGACGCGCAACCCGAGATATTCGTGTTGCATGACAATGAAATTTCGAGCGCTTTACGCGACGGACTCGCCACCGCAGCGCGCGTCGTCCTCGACGCGTCTGGCGACGGGCTGGACCAGCCCCCCAAACGAGCAAGTGACACCGATTCCACGCCGGCTTCAAGGACTGGGCCGAGCAGCGCACAGTGGCCTCGTGCCAAGAACACGACCGCGCAGTCGCCGATTGCACAAGGAGGAGCACTTGAGTTCGACAACGGTCGCGGTGGTTTCGACTGTGCGACCCGCGAATATGCCATTACGCTCGCTGACGGCTGCTGCACGCCGATGCCATGGATCAACGTAGTCGCGAATTCCTCATTCGGATTCATGGTGTCGGCCGAAGGCGGCGGCTACACTTGGTCGTCCAACAGCCAGCAGAATCCGCTCACGCCATGGCCAAACGACCCGGTCAGCGACACCCCGCATGAGGTGCTGTACCTCCGCGACGAGGACAGCGGCGACCTGTGGAGCGCCACCGCGCTGCCGATTCGTGTGCCTTCGGCAAATTACGCCGTGCGTCATGGCAAGGGCTACACGCACTTTTCAAACGACGCTCACGAGATCGAACTTGGGTTGCTGCAATGCGTGCCCGTCGCTGATTCGATCAAACTATCCCGGTTACGCATTCGCAACCGTTCAGCACGCGTGCGGCGGTTATCTATCACGGGGTACGTCGAATGGGCACTCGGCGCAAATGGAACCGTTCCTGCACCGTTTGTCGTCACCGCTATCGACGCCGCGAGCGGCGCGCTATTTGCACGCAATCTGTGGCGAGCCGAGTTTTGCGAGCGAGTTGCGTTTGTCGACCTCGGTGGCATGCAGATGTCCTTGACTGCAGACCGCACCGAGTTTCTCGGGCGTTACGGCTCGGTTGAGCGGCCTGCCGCACTAGCCAATTTTTCTTCGCTGTCAGGGCGGGTCGGCCCCGGCATGGACCCATGCGCCGCGCTGCAGACGCGGGTCGAACTGGAGCCCACTGCACAAATCGATATCGTGTTCGTGTTGGGCGACGCGGACTCATACGCGCAAGCGCAGATACTGATCGAAAAATACCGTACGGCCGATGTGGACGCCGTGGTGCTGGAAGCACGCGCACGATGGGATGAGGTGCTGGATACCGTGCAAGTGCGCACACCTGATCGCGCAATGGACGTTCTACTCAACGACTGGCTCCTGTATCAAACACTCGGCTGCCGAGTATGGGCACGCACGGCCTATTATCAAGCCAGCGGTGCCTACGGGTTCCGTGATCAGTTACAGGACGTGATGGCACTGTGCGTCTCCAAGCCCGAGGTCGCGCGCGAGCATCTGCTGCGGGCGGCGGCGCGGCAATTCGCGGAGGGCGATGTCCAGCACTGGTGGCTACCGCCCTCCGGACAGGGAATTCGCACGCGGATAACCGATGACAGGATCTGGCTGCCATATGTCGCCGTCCATTACATCGAAGTTACTGCGGATGCCGCAGTGCTCGACGAGACACTCCCGTTCATCGAAGGAGATGTGCTCAAGGACGGCCAGACTGAGGCGTTCTTCAAGCCATTGGTCACGCGCAATGAGGCTAGTTTGTATGAACATTGCGCCCGTGCGCTCGATATCAGCCTTCTGCTAGGCGGGCACGGCCTGCCGCTGATCGGTACCGGCGACTGGAATGATGGCATGAACCGCGTCGGTGAAAAGGGCCGTGGCGAGAGCGTTTGGCTGGCTTGGTTTCTGCTCGCGACGATGGCCGCATTTGCGCCTTATGCGGAGGCGCGCCATGAAAACGGCCGAGTGGCGCGCTGGAGACAGTGCGCAGCGACAATGCGGAGCGCGCTCGAAAGCGCAGGGTGGGATGGCGAGTGGTATCGTCGCGGCTACTACGACGATGGCGCACCGTTGGGTTCGAACGAGAGTAGCGAATGCAAAATCGACGCGATCGCACAGTCATGGAGCGTAATCTCGGGCGCGGCGGCCCCGAACCATGCGGAACTGGCGATGGATGCGGTTGAAAAGCATTTGATCCGACACGACTACAAGATTGCGCTGTTGCTCACCCCTCCATTCGACCGCTCGCCGCACGACCCTGGTTACATCAAGGGCTATCCGCCAGGCATTCGAGAGAATGGGGGGCAGTACACGCACGGTGCGATCTGGTCAATCTTCGCATTCGTTGCGCTGCGCCAAGGCGATCGGGCTGGCGATCTGTTCGCCATTCTCAATCCCATCCACCACAGCAGCACGTCGGATGCGGTTGCGCGCTACAAGGTCGAGCCGTACGCCGCGTGCGCCGACCTATACTCCGTGGCGCCGCACATCGGCCGCGGTGGGTGGACGTGGTACACCGGTTCTTCGGGTTGGTTGTACCGTGCCGGGCTCGAAGCCATTCTTGGATTCCGTGTGCACGGCAATACGCTAGCAATCGACCCTTGTTTGCCGAAGGTGTGGCCCGGCTACGAAATAGTGTTTCGCCGCCGCGGAAGGCGAAACACGATCACGCGCTACGAAATTACAGTTAAAAACCCTAGTCGGGTGGGTTGCGGCGTTGTTCGCCTGGAGCTTGACGGCGTGGAGATTGCGAAGAGTGTTGCACGGATTCCCCTGGTCGACGATGACCAGATCCATCAGGTATGCGTTGAGCTCGGATGATGCCGCGGGATTACGACAGATCAAAATGCTCGTCGACAATGGGCGGTTTGATTAGGATGCGGTGTGCCAATACTGGATGCTGCCCAAGCAAGGTCGAAAATTACAACAAACGGGAGGCCAAGCTGACGGCGTCAGTCGGGTAACGGCTGCCGCCGTGTCTTATCGCATATCCACGGGCAATAGGCATCGAGGCGGAGTTTTCTTTCGCTCAAGAGCCGCTGTAGAAAGCCTTTCGCTGTGTGCGATCCCGCACAGACGCCCGCCAGTGCTTCCGCCAGACTTTGAAACTATCAAGCAGCTATGCTCGATCGGAACGCTAAAGTTCGTGGACAAAAACGAGGGGTCAACAGCAATGAACCGACTATTGCAGCATTTCATCTTTGGCATCGTGGCATTTGCCTCCGGTACGGCGCTGGGCAACGTTACGTTCTTTGAAACTGAGAACTTCGCCGGGCACCAAATTACCGTTGACCAATCGCTACCGAATTTCAGCGTCGTCGGTTTCAACAACGGTGCGCAATCGGCTATCGTCGACGGCAACTCATGGGAGCTGTGTCTCGACCAGAATTTCGGTGGTGGCTGCACGGTCCTCACGCCCGGTCGTTATCCAAGCCTCGGTGGGCTGTCAGGGCGGGTCAGCTCCGCACGGCCGGTTGGTACAACACCCGTAGGGATACAGCCGACCGGTAGCATCACATTCTATGAAAACGAAAACTTCGGTGGCCATCAAATTTCGACCGACCGGACGCTGTCAAATTTCGGTCCGAGCGGTTTTAATGGCCGGCCCCAATCGGCAGTCGTGGAAGGAGGAGCGTGGGAAGTCTGCGCCGCCTCTAACTTCGGTGGCGATTGCACGACCCTAGGTCCGGGCCGCTACCCGACTCTCGACGCTTGGTCGCGTCGCATCAGCTCTGCGCGTCCGCTTTCGGTGCCGATGGCGACACTGCTACCGCCGGCCATTACGCTGCGAGCAAAAGGAGGCATCATATTCTTTGAGTCCGAGAATTTTGGCGGAAGCAAATTTATGATAGACCAACCGGATTCCAATTTTGCTTCATCGCACGCGGTTGACCGATATCAATCGGCGATCGTCGAGGGCGGCGCTTGGGAGCTTTGCGTGGACGCCGATTTCCGCGGCGGTTGTCGAATTTTCGTTCCGGGTCGATATGCGGAACTCGGCGGTCTCAGCGGTCGTATCAGTTCGGTTCGCCCGTCCTACGATCAGCGTGGCGAAATGCCACGCGACGGAATACGCGGTCGCGCCAGCGCGACGCTGTTTTCGGGACCCAACCTCACCGGCCGTGAACTCCGTCTCAGTGGCGAGGGCCAGGATAACCTGTATGACAGGTTCAACGATCGAGCGTCGTCGCTGCGGGTCGACCGCGGCTACTGGATCTTCTGCAGCGATGCGAATTTCCGCGGCGAATGCCGAACGTTCGGCCCGGGCGACTATGCATCGCTTCCAGGTCTATACAACGGCATCGCGTCGGGTCGCCGGATTTCGAGCGAGTATCCTTACGGCGAAAGGCCAGACTGGCAGCGCGATTCGTTTCATCAATCCTTGAACTACCCGAATCAGCATTAAACGCTTGTCCTGGCGCGTGAAGCGTGTCGGGATTCAGCGCATCTCTCAAGCAGCTTGGACTTAATTTCGCCGCTTGCTCGGGCTGTGCGAGACCCCGTTATGTGACGGCGACGTCGGACGGCTACAACGACGGCTAATACCGTAAAAGGGCCATGTCAGTAAAGCGAATGGAGACGCAATCATGAATACAATCTTAGACAGAGAGCAGGAGGAACGAAGTCTTACGACACCACGCTTAGCAACGGCAGAAGAGATCGCGCTTGCTTTGCCCACTGTCCCACGAGATGGTACGCGAAATGAAACTCAAAACTCCGATGTGAGGAGTGCGGAGAAGCAGCTTGCCGCGCTCTTCTTGCCAGATACAGCGAAGGAGTTTCGTTCGCGCGGGGACGCGGTTCAAAGAGGTTTTGTCGATGACCCGAGCCAAGCTGTCCGGCAAGCGGATGAGCTCGTTGCTCAGGTCATGAAAGGCTTAGCGGAAACATTTTCCAATGAACGCACAAAGCTTGAGAGTGAGATCGACCAAACGGACAAGGCGTCTACGGAGAATTTACGCGTTGCCCTGCGTCGTTATCGCTCGTTCTTTGAACGACTGCTGTCTCTTTGAAACTCGCACGACCGTTTATGTCACTTTCGTGAACGGATGCGAACCTTTGTTTAATGATGAAGTTGGGAATCAGGAAGGGTGGGCATTCCACCTGGCGCGACGACGGATCCGCCCCGGGGAACTCGCCAGCAGCGGGTTACGCCTCTGAGCGCATTTCCGCCGCCGCTTGCGCCGCGCAGCAGTTTCGCGGTGGGGCCTGCGTGCAGAAGACCGTGCCAAGATCGACCGCAAAGCGGATGTGGTACTTAGGAGTCATGGTCGCGGGCGGTCCTACTTCTGAGTAATTTGAAAGTGTGCAGCCGGTTCCCGTGCGTCGCTTCATAGTCTGCGAACATCGGGTGAAACATTATTGGAAAGGAAGATCAAATGAGCGACATTGACGTGATCGAAAAAACAGCTTTGCATGTTCTACCGCCCCTGCCTTACGCGGAAAACGCGCTGGATCCCGTAATTTCCGGTAGGACGATAGGGTTCCACTATGACAAGCACCACAAAGGGTACGTCGATACCTTAAACAATCTTCTAGCAGGGACCGAACTGGCCGGCCTCTCGTTGGAGAAACTCATCGCCGAGACCACCGGCAAAGCCGACAAGCTTGCGATCTTCAACAATGCAGCGCAGACGTGGAACCACACCTTCTATTGGCGTAGCTTGCGACCAAAGGGCGGCGGTGAGCCTCCGGCGGCACTGAAGCAAAAGATCGAGGCTTCATTTGGCAATCTCGATGCGTGCAAGAGGGACCTGGCGATGGCGGCGACGAGCGAATTCGGCAGCGGTTGGGCATGGCTCGTGCAGGAAGCAGGCAAGCTGAAAGTGGTCAAGACTGGCAATGCAGAGACGCCCCTGACGAAGGGCGTGAATCGGCTGTTGGCTATCGACGTATGGGAACACGCCTACTACCTGGATTATCAGAACCGTCGCGCGGACTACGTGAATGCCGTGCTCGACAAACTGATCAACTGGGGCTTTGCCGCCGACAACCTCGCCTAGTGCCTTTGCAGTATGAGGTAACGGTCATCGTCAAGGAGCGATGAGCCGTTTCGAATGGCAGCATATAAGGGCAGTTGACGTCGCCATCATAGACGTCAGGACGGCCGGCCTTGCCGCGTACGGAGCCGCCCGAACAGCAGGCGCCCGCAATGCTCATCGAAGGCGGCGCCTATGGCACGACTCGCGCGCGCGTTGGCTGTATGCCGAATAAGCTGCTCGTCGCCGTGGCAAGGCCGCCTGACACGAAAGGTTGCGGAAGTCGGCAGGAGTTTGCAGGACGCGGGGGATTTTTTCCTAACCAGCGAGGCAGGATCACTGTGCCCGAATCGACCGGGTCTGAGGCTCGAACCTGTGGTGCTACCAAGTGCTCAAGACGGGGTTGACCATCTCCTGCCGCACATCGCCTGATAGCTCTTCGAGCCATTGCTTTTTTTTCGCACGGTAAGCATCGCGCTGAGTCCCTATGTGCGCTAGCGCGCAGACGCGGCGCCAGCTCCGCCGTACTCTCTAATACTCTCTAACGGTCGTAGCCATTCCAGCGCGCGCGTATCTATCTGTATCTACTAGAGGTACGCATTTGTCCTACGACAGAATCAGACTGGGTCCGCTGACTGAATGGCTGTAAAGGGTTGATATTTTCGCAAATGGCATTGGAGTATTAACCGTATCGGCAACGCAATTTCCTCGAAGGGGCCCCTCCATGGAACGAACCACGACAATGGGCGGTAGTGTTACCGCGAACAGTAACCTTGCCAATCCAATTAACTCGAAAATAGATGACGCAGCGCAGACGGCGCACATGGCAACGGACAAAATTGCGTATAGGGCTGCTGCGCAAGTGGATCGTTCCTCTGAGGCCGTCCATCGTGCAGTCGACAACGCCGCCGATGCCACAATGTCTGCGGCTGAATGGGCGTCGACCATAGCCGGTCAAGCTAAGCAAGTACGCGCACAACTCACAGAATCGGCAAGCACTTCGATACGAGCGCGTCCGATCGCCATGGTTGCTGGCGCGCTCGTCGTCGGCTATTTGATCGGTCGCTTAGCGCGGCTGTAAGTCAACGATTTCGCGAACAGCGGCAACGGGGCCTGGACCAGGAGCCTGAGCCGCACTTAAGGAGCACGCCATGAACCGCGATCAAGTGAAAGGCATTGCAAAGGATGTTGCTGGCAAGGTTCAGCAGAAGGTCGGACAACTGACGGGCAATAAGACCCAGCAGCTCAAAGGCGTTGCGAAGCAGGTGGAAGGCAACGTACAAAAGAGAGTGGGAAATGTCGAGCAGGCACTTGAGAAGGCAGACAGGAAAGCTCGCTGACCGACGCGGAGTGCAGGAAATCGACCCGGCCATCGGCGGAGGGCCAAATGTTGACTATGGTGAGGAAAACAGCAATGGGCTGGACTAGCAGATTCGGGGTATCTGGCGACGCAAAGCCGATCGGCGCCGGGGACGAGACCGGCGCACCATACTTGGGCCCCGAGGCAAGCCGAAGTGAACCCAAGAAACCCGTTGTCGGCGACCATGCAGCGGAGGAAATCAAGCGTCGACAGGTATCGCTAATAGTGCGCTACGTCACCACAATGCGAGCGCGTTAGACCGGATCGGGGCCGGCATCGATAGACAACTCTTTCCGGGGCAAACAAATGAGTATCGGCACGATCCTTCTTATCGTTCTTATCTTAGCGCTGGTAGGCGTGTTACCAACCTGGGGGCACAGTAGGAGCTGGGGGTACGGACCCAGCGGAGGGGTAGGGCTGATCGTTGTCGTTCTGATTGTATTGTTATTACTTGGGAAGATCTGAAAACGGTTCCAACGCCTTGGACACTTGTCTGACGAACGTGGGACGCATAACACGAGGAAATCAATCATGACAAGAAAGATGCTCGCAGTACTGATGTTGCTCGGCTTGGTCGGCGCGATTAGCACGATCTCAGGTTGCAATACCATCGCCGGCGCGGGCACCGACGTCGAGCGTGGCGGCCAGGCGATTCACGACACGGCAAAGGACGCCCAACAGAAGATGTGAGTACGCTTATTTCTTTGAGCCCGAGCGCGCCGGTAACTCAACTGGTGAAGTGGAATATTGCGGGCGGTCGCGGGCGTCACTACATTGGACGATGTAGGGTGTAAGTCAGGGAATGCGTGCCGACCGGTGCGCGTAGAGAAAAATTGCATGGGCCATGCTTAGAAAGGCGTTCTACCGGCCAGGGCGGCGGCCATTGACACCTCGAGGATAAAGCTCCGCGCGCGGGTTCCCGTTGCGTTGACGGCGAGTTGGCTGTGACGGGGCGCTTCCGTCCCGGAATGCAATTTTGCATAGCGCGTTACGCATAGCGGCGTAGGTAGCGCGAGACGTTCTGCAGGGCGCCAGTATTGTTCGCATAAGTGCGCGCTCGTGGATTCCTAGGGAGAAGATTCTCGTTTTCATTTGCGCATGCTCGAGGTCAACTTTGCAGATACGCGTTGGGTTCGAAATGATCTACGAGTGCCCGAAGCCGACTCCGATGGTATTCAACCTGAACGTCCACTTCACGCGTGTTTCCGATCTCATCGGCCGCGATGATTTGGTGGTCAACCCACCGGTACCGATGGCAGCCTATCGGGACAGCTTTGGCAACTGGTGTACCCGCATCGTCGCGCCGACGGGCCGGACGTGTCTTTCGGCCAATGCTATCGTGAACGATACGGGAGCGCCGGACGTGATCGCTCCCCAGGCCCAACAGCTAGCCGTGGCAGACCTCCCTGAGGAAACGCTGCTGTTTTTACTGGGAAGCCGGTATTGCGAAACTGACCGATTGTCGGAGACGGCATGGAATCTGTTTGGGCACATTCCAACGGGATGGAGTCGCGTTCAGGCGATCTGCGATTATGTCCATCGACATATCGCATTCGGCTATGAGCATGCGCGCATGACCCGCACGGCATTCGAGGCTTTCTACGACAAAACCGGGGTCTGTCGAGACTATGCACACCTCGCAGTCGCCTTTTGCCGGTGCATGAATATTCCTGCACGCTACTGCACTGGCTACCTCGGCGACATTGGCGTGCCGCCCCCGTACGGCCCGATGGATTTCGCTGCCTGGTTCGAGGCCTTTCTCGAAGGCCGTTGGTACACCTTCGACCCCCGCAACAACATGCCGCGCATTGGAAGGGTACTCATTGCACGCGGGCGTGACGCATGCGACGTCGCGATCAGTAGTACGTTCGGACCCAATATACTGACCAGCTTCAAGGTATGGACTGACGAGGTCAAGTTGCAAGGCCCGGCGCGCTAAGCGACGGACTTACCTACTCTCTCGGCGGATCCCGCACGGAATGGGTGCGCTGGCGTACAGACGCAATTGGGTATCGCGCCTATCGTTCAGATCAGAGGGGAAAGGCGTCCTTCTCGCTAAGGAGCCTCTATGTCGATTCGTTTGACACTGAGGGTCGTCGAGCTGCAAGAATTGCAATCTTGGCGTTTTAGCCTTTGACAAGGCTGCTCGCACCATAATCGAACCATAAGGAAGCAACATGTCCAAAACGATGATTGCACTATTTGTCGCTGGCAGCCTCGGTTTAGCGGGACCTGCCGCGGCGCAGATGAACGGCCCGAAGATCGAGTCGACGCCGATATCCAAGGATGCTTACAACATGGCGGTCAAGAACGCCGAGACGCAAAGCAAGATGGACAAGGATGCCTGCTCTTCGCGAAGCGGTAACGCCAAGGACATTTGCCTCGCGGAAGCCAACGGTAAGGAGAAGGTTGCTAAGGCCGACGCCGAAGCCGCGTACAAGAACACCCCAGCGGCGCGCGAGGATGCGCGTGCTACCCGGGCCGAAGCGACCCACAGCGTTGCTAAGGAGAAATGTGACAAACTTTCGGGCAATTCTAAGGACGTGTGCGTAAAGGAAGCGGATGCCGCTCTCGTCAAGGGTAAGGCCGACGCCAAGGTCGACCGTGTCACAGCCGACACGCACCAGGACGCGGCGACGAAGCAGGGTAACGCCCGCAACGAGGCGAACGCGGACAAGCGTGACGCAGATTTCAAGGTCGCGATCGAGAAGTGCGACGCACTCGCGGGCTCCGCGAAGGATACATGCGTTAGTAACGCAAAGTCGCAATACGGCAAGTCTTAAGATCGATGCAAATCTCCCTCGCCGAGCGTCATAACGGATAGCGGGGGGACATCGCGTGTCGCGGCCGGGAATTTCACCTCCCGGCCGCATTTCGTGCCGCGTGCGCCCGCCGTTTGCGACCGGTAACGACTTCCGCATCGCGTACTGGAACCAAGGCGGGCAGTCTATACATCAATGGTACGCAGCGTTCCGCGAGATCCGAATCTTGGCTGAAACGCCACTTATATGGACACCGCCCGGTTTGTCAAGCTGATTTTGATGTGATGCCGCGACGAGGTACTGGCTGCAGTCTTATATCCGGCCTTTTCATGCAGGCCGAAGCCTGCGGGCCCTGATGGAATTCGCCAAGAACGTCCTCATCTCATTCACGTGCTCTAAGCACACGGGCGTTTTCAGGTTTGCGTTCTTGCGGTCCGACCTGTCTTGCCATCACACGGCAATCAACCTGAGCAACCTATCGGTTCATCTGCATCCTGTTCAAGGTTAGTCAGCTACGCAGGCTTCACGCTCACGTAGTCCTTTTGATAAGCCTGTCCGTGAGCCAGAATCGCCCACGCCGTTCGTGCCATCTTGTTGGCCAAGGCTACCGCCGCCACGTTGGCCGGTCGTCGCGCCTGAATCGCGGTCTGCCATGTCGTCGGTACCTTGGCGTGGTACATCACTGCTCGCGCGCCATGGATCAACAGCGTGCGCAAGTACGGATCGCCTCGCTTGGAGATCGATCCCAAGCGGATCCGGCCGCCGGTACCGCTTTGCCGTGGCACCAGTCCTAGAAACGAAGCAAACTCACGTCCCGACTTGAACGTCTTGGCATCACCGATTGTCGCTACCAGCGCCGTGGCGGTGAGCTTGCCGATGCCAGGTATTGCCGCGATCGCGCGGCACGCTGCTTCCTGCTTCTGCCAAGTGCCCATCCGCTTCTCAAGCTGATCGATGTCTTGCCCAAGCTCGTCGATGCGTTGCAACTGGTCCTGCAGACTGTCGATCATCGCTCCCGGCAGCGCATCTTCCAACTCGGCCATGCGGGCGCGGATCTCGGCCAGCCCAGCCACGCGTCCTGCCCGAAACGTCGCGCCAAACTCGTACAACAACCCTCGTAACTGGTTCACCTGCATGGTCCGGAACTTGACCAGCAAGGCGCGCATCCGGTGCAGACTAAGCATCGCCTGCTGATCTTCTGTCTTGGCCGCCACCGTGCGCATCTCCGGCTGCTGCACCGCCGTCCAGATCGCCCGCGCGTCCGCCGCGTCGGTCTTGTTCGTCTGCACAAAGGGGCGAATAAACCTCGCATGCAATAGCACGACCTCGTGCCCAAGCGCTTTGATCTTGCGCGCCCACCAATGCCCACTGCCGCATGCTTCTAACGCTACCCGGCCTGCCGGCCGCTGCGCTAAAAACGCAAGCAAATCGTCACGTCCAAAGCGTCGATTCACGATCTCGCCGGTTTGGGCATCGACCCAGTACATCTGCAACACACGCTTTGCAACATCCAATCCATATGTCGTAGCATTCATTTCGGGCCCTCCGTTCCTCAAGTGGTGGTCGAAACTCCACTTTGGCACATCGATGCCGTTCGGTCCTGGAGGGCCCCCTATTTGTTGCCGCGCCCTTCATCCCCGGAGGGAGGGCGGTGTCCATGCCATCTCATTGTTGCATAGTCCGACGCGCTGAGCGACGAACTCCCATTCTTACTGTCTGCAGATCCAACGGAGCAGCAGAGCGATTGTTTCGTGGGGACTAGAGATGCTCCGTTCGGGCAGGTGCATGATTGCCAGTAACTTCAGTCGTCTTCGGTAGTCCCTACAGGAGTCAGAGAGATGATAAATCGTGCCCGCCCGAATCTAGTCGTTGGCAACCTAAGCGCTCTTCATCCGACTCAAATGACGGTCGGCCGACGCGAGGTGGCGATAAAGCGGCGCGAATGGAGTGCGCTCAAAAGTAAGGAACGAAAACAACAGTTGCAACAACACTGTTTCCCAGTAGTGCTCGGAGCAAGGGGGCGCCACTACATTGTCGATCACCATCACTTCGGTCTCGCCTTGCACGAAGAGGGCGTTAAGGCCGTTTGGATGGTGGAACTCGACGACCTGTCTTGGCTAAAGCCGTCCCAATTCTGGAGTGCGATGGAATACTGGCAATGGGTCCACCCTTACGATGCCGATGGTAAGAGACAAGACTTTAGTGCGTTGCCCTCGCACCTGCAGGATCTCCGCGATGACCCTTATCGCAGCCTCGCCGGAGAAGTACAGCGTGCAGGTGGATTCGCAAAGGACACTGCGCCGTACAGCGAGTTTCTATGGGCAGAATATTTTCGTGAAAAGGTGTCAAGAGCGCTTTTGAGCAATCACTACGGGCGTGCCACCAAGGCTGCAATGAAGCTTTCACACAAGCAGGACGCGCGCTATCTACCAGGCTGGGCCGGTATCATTAGGACCACGTAACAGCGAACACCAGCAGTTTGCCTCGAGCATGGGCCAGAACCCTCAGGCACAATAATGGAGCCACCAAATACCCAGACCGAGCCACGACTACAAAGTTAGGTTCTTGAATGGTATTACCTAACACAGCGGCCAAAGCAGCTTCGCCATCGAAGCTTCCAGCCCTGTCTCTGGTGGCGCTCGGCATCGTGTTCGGCGATATCGGGACGAGCCCCCTCTATACGTTCAAGACGGTCCTTAATCTGACCGGCGCGCGACCAGACACCGCCGCACTATTCGGCGCGCTCTCGCTTATTGTGTGGACTTTGTTTCTGATTGCGACCGTGAAATACGTTTCCTTTGCCATGCGTGTCGATAACGATGGCGAGGGTGGCATCCTGGCGCTCATGTCGTTGCTGAGCATCAAGAAGCAACAACGCCCGGCCATCGTGGCTCTCGGGTTAGTTGGGGCGGCTTTGATATACGGCGATGGTGCCATAACACCAGCGATTTCCGTCTTATCAGCCCTAGAAGGGCTCAACATGGCGACACCGATTTTTCAGCCATACATTCTACCGGCCGCTACCGTTATCCTGTTCGCCCTATTTGCGATTCAGCCGTTAGGCACTGCGCGGATCGGTCAGGCGTTCGGGCCGGTGATGTTGTTGTGGTTCATAGCGATAGCCGCGATGGGCCTGTGGGGCATCGGGGAGCACCCTACTGTGCTGGCGGCGCTCGATCCGCGTTATGGGTTCGCTTATTTGTTTTCCAACGGCATTACGGGCTTCCTGGTCCTCGGCGGTGTGTTCCTTTGTGTAACGGGCGCCGAAGCTCTTTACGCTGACATGGGCCATTTCGGGGCGCGGCCGATCCGGTTGTCGTGGATGGCGGTCGTATTTCCCAGTTTGATCCTCAATTATGCCGGTCAAGCTGCACTGGTGCTCGAGGGTGCATCAACGGGTGGCAATATTTTCTTTCGACTATGCCCTCAACCGCTGCTGATTCCAATGGTTATCCTAGCGACGGTAGCAACGATCATCGCCAGCCAGTCGATTATCACGGGTGCTTTTTCCATGACACGCCAGGCGATCCAGCTCGGCTGGTTACCGCGCCTGCGGATCAAGCAGACTTCGGCGCAGGGCTATGGACAAATCTATGTCGGCGTCGTCAACTGGCTATTGATGATCGTGACCCTTGGACTAACCCTGGGCTTCGGCAAATCAGACAATTTGGCCGCCGCCTATGGCATCGCAGTTTCGTTGACGATGCTAATGACGTCGGTGCTTCTGTTCATTGCCATGCGAGAGGTGTGGGGCTGGAATATCCTGGCCGCCGGTGCGATCGCCGCCGTTTTTCTTCTAGTTGACGCTGCGTTTTTTCTGGCGAACATGGTCAAGGTCGTGGACGGCGGCTATGTGCCGCTGCTGCTTGCCGCGGGTATCTACACCCTGATGTGGATATGGCATCGTGGAGTGGCGATGGTCGAGGCCCGAATGCATGAATCGTTGACGCCTGTTGGCGCGTTTATGAAGCAACTTGAGGCAGAACATATTCCCCGTGTACCTGGTACCGCCGTCTTCCTAACACGTACAACGCGGGATACCCCGCCGGTAATGGTGTGGCACGTCAAGCACAACCGGGCATTGCACGCAAAGCTATTCGTCTTAAAGGTCACGATCGAGCAGATTCCCCGGGTCGATAGCCAGCGCGTCACGGTGACCGAGGTAGTGCCCCAGTTCTGGCGCGCGGAAGCTCGCTACGGATTCATGGAGCGAACCGATATTCCCGCGCTTCTGGCCACCTGTCACGCGCAAGGCTGCGATGTAGATCTCAACGATGTGACCTACTACGTCAGCCACGAGACCGTGATACCTCGCGACGATGGCCAGGGAATGCCAGCTTGGCAGGAAGCGCTATTTGCTCTCATGGAACGCAACGCCGCGCACGTCACTGATTTCTATCACTTGCCAACTGATAGCGTTGTTGAGATCGGACGACAAGTTTCGACCTGACGGGTTGTCTTGATAACCCCGGATCGCGGTCTCATTCGCGCGCCGTTTGTGGTCAATGGGGTCATTTTCCCCGTGGATACGAAACCACGAAGAAGGTCGGCGGGGGCGACCAGCGCCCGCCTTGTCTCATAGTCAAGTCCTTGGCCCAATGTCCCTGGATCCCGCGTCAGGCAGGCAACAGAACCTTGTCGATGACCAGAATGACTCCGTTCGATTGGGTCACGTCCAGAATGATGATGTGCGCCGTACTTCCCTTTTGATCGGTGACCATCAGCGCATCGCCGCTGGTCGTCACGACCAGAGTCTCGCCTTCCACGGTTTTCAAGGTCGCTTTGCCGCCACCTGCGCTGATTTCCTTTCTTAGCGCGGCTGCCGTGAATTTGCCTGAGACCACGTGGTACGTCAGCACTTTCGTCAGCATGGCCTTGTTCTGGGGCTCGAGCAGCGTGTCGACGGTA
The DNA here is from genome assembly GCA_963711235.1 of uncultured beta proteobacterium. Lineage (GTDB taxonomy): Bacteria > Pseudomonadota > Gammaproteobacteria > Burkholderiales > Casimicrobiaceae > PALSA-1003. The sequence goes on from CAVQDI010000006.1 coordinate 1,169,735, forward strand.
CCCGCCGGCAGTGCTTCAAATGCTTCGTTGGTCGGGGCGAAGACGGTGAACGGTCCAGTTCCCTTCAGGGTCGGCACCAAACCAGCGGCCTTGACGGCCGCTACAAGCGTTGTGCGGTCCTTGGAGTTGACCGCGTTGTCGACGATGTCTTTGCTGGCGTACATCGGCGCGCCGCCAACCATCACTTGTGCGCTCGCATAAGACGTGGGAAATGCAAGCGCAAAGGCAAGACTCATTGCTGCAAGTTGGGTTGATTTCATGTTCTCTTCCACAAAAGTTGGTCCGAGGCCGGATGCTCTCGGGCACGTCGAGATATAAGGAGGTTACGCACTGCTGGATTCAGGCAGCAGTTCATCTAGATGGTCTGCCGCATCTAGCGTGAGCGGGTTCACCCCCGAGGCATTTGAGCGTGGCTAGCGTCCGTCTCCTCGGGGTGCCCTGGTCTGTGAGCGCCGCTGGACGCTAGTGGATGGCTTGAAGCGCCCATGTGCGCCACCGAACCGACGGCAGCGGCTATTGCGACCAAACTCCTATTCGGTAAATGGAGGTAATTATGAAGATCGACAAGCTTTGGATCGTGTTGTTTGCTGCTTGTGGGGGTGCCGCCTTCGCATCGCTATTGCGGAGCAAACGCCACAAAGAGAAACAAGCACACAAGGCCCAACTCCATGAATGGGAAAACGAAGGCGGCAATCTGGCGCCGTCTCCCACGCCGTCTAGTACGATCGTAACCACTGGTTCAGCCTAAAAGCAGCTCTGCCTGACGAGAGCGAGCAAACCGATGCCACTGCAATGACGGATCCCAATAGTGCAGGATGATGCGCGCGACGTGCAGGCGCGGCGGAGTAGAAGGGCAATAAGTCGAAATCTTGACAAACGGCTTCAGAGTGCAAGCATCAGACTATCGACGGAATCCTGATCAGAATCGACTTTGATGCGCACGATAGGGATTGCGCTTTTTGTCACGTGTATCGGACTCGCCGGCTCAGCGACTCCGGTAAATGGAGAGCTGTTGTCAGCGAAGGGCATCGTCATTGCGATACTGGCCGATGATCTGTTCATAGGTGAGGCCGAAGGCCATCTCAGCGGTGCGGGAACACTCGCCATTCATGCGCAGAAGGACCGGGCCCTCACCTGCCTGGGAGATTTCACGTCAAGCGCCGAGCTGGGTGGTTCGGGGCAACTTCACTGCAGCGACGGCACCACCGCAACCTTTCATTTTCAGCGCTTGAACATGTTTTGCGGCTACGGCGATGGTAGCTTCAGTCGAGGCTCGATGAGTTTTGCTTACGGGCTCAGCGTGGAGGAAGCCAGTCCCTACCTGAAGTTGCCGCCGGGCAAGAAGCTTACACATAACGGAACCGAGCTTGGCCTGGTTTCGAACTAACGAGACAAAATAGACACATGCACGACTCGCAGAATCGGCAAACTACCTCGATACGTGCGCGTCCAATCGCAATCGTCTCGGGCCCAGTTGGGGCTGGATTTCTGCTCGTTCGGCCCGGCTCGGCAATAATCAGACCGCCCGTGAATCACTAGGAAAAGCAGTGGCAGTAATTCATTTGCGTGAGTTTCTCTACCGGTTGCAAAGTAACTTTCGAAAGCTTGCTGGCGAATTTTCGACTGATGTGGACGCGACTCTGTGAGGCCTCGGAGGCAAGATGACCTCACCGAAAGCCATGCCGGCGTCCTCCTCGGAGCAGATTGGCGCGCACGGAATTACCATTCGCGACTACTTCGCGGCGGCCGCCAGGAGCGGTTTGCCTAGCTTCGTTCGGCATCGCTGTGCATCATCGGCACCTAGTGCTATTGCGCGAATCCGATCAAGTACACAGCCCGTCGAGCGGAGCCTCATCGAACGCGATCGCTGCCGCCTGCTCTTCGGTCAGGTTTTCACCCGCGTGTAGCCAGGCGTCGATTGTAGCGGCGGGATGCGTGGCAGCGGCGCGGTCGCGCACCCGTTGCTGCACCTGCAGACAAATCGGCAATACCTTCTGACTGGGCACGGCCAACGCGTTGAGCGCGTAGCCGGCGAGCAGCACGGCACGCTGCAGATCATCGCATCGGGCGTGATGCAGCGCGGTGGCCAACACCGTGTAGCTCGTTGTACCGAGCCCTCGGAGATGATCGAACGCTTCGCGCGCGAGCGCAACAATGTCGACGTCATCGCCACGCAAAGCCAGCGCCACCGACAACCAAGCGAGGCGTGACTCCTTGCCGTACGGTGCGTTGATTCGACCTAGACCATCGACCGCCTGGCGCAGCGATTCGACCGCCGCATCGACGTCGCCCGATTGGAGCTGGGCAGTACCCAGGTTGCCGAGCGCCAGGTACTCGCCGAGCTCAGCGCCTGCCCGGTGATACAGCTCGCCTTGCCGCCGAAAAGCTGCGATCGAGCGTTCAGGCGCGCCGAGCCGCATATAATGCTCTCCCTGCGTCGCGGCGAGTGCCGCCTGCTTGCGCAGCGCTGTCGCATCGTCAACCAATTCCTCGGCCTGGCGAAGCGCCTGCTCAGCCTCGGGCATGTGTTTTAGACCCCAACCCGTTGTTCCCATAAGAAGCAGGGCATCGCCGAGTCTGTCAGAGTCGCCCAGCTGCCGATATAGCGCCGCGGCGCGCCGCGCGGCCTGCCAGTGTTCTTCGCGCGCGCAGCCTCCATTGAGCCGCGCCAGGGCCAGACAGAAATCTGCCTCGACGCTGATCGGTAGATCCGACGCCGGCGGCCATAACTTAAGCATGCGCTCCATGCCTTCGCCGACCGCGCCATTATGCATCCATACGAGCCAGCACTTGCCCAGCAGCTCATAGCGCAACGTGTCTTCATCCGCAGCGGCCATGGCCCAATCGACCGCGGCCCGAACGTTGCCCAGCTCCTGCACCGCACGCCTCCGTTCGGCGGGCGAGAGATTCCAGCAGTTCGCATCTGTCTTCGCCGTAAGCTCGCACATCACATGCGCGTGACGCCGCAGCAACGCTTCGGACTCGCCGGCGGCCGCGAGCTGCTCGAGCGCGAATGCGCGCGTGGTCTCGAGCAGGCGATAGCGAGGCTCGACCTCGCCGTCAGCAATCACCAGCGATTTATCGATCAGATGGCCCAGCAGATCCAGCACGAGCCATTGATCGATGCTTCCATCCTTGACGACCTCTTGTGCCAGTTCGAGAGTGAAGCCGCCGGCGAAAACGCCAAGTCGGCGGAATACGGCCTGCTCTTCGGCAGACAGCAGACCGTAGCTCCATTCGAGTGCGGCACGCAGCGTCTGGTGCCGCCGCAGTTTCATGCGCGTGCCGCCGGTCAATACGTTGAACATCTGGTTGAGCCGCGCGTGCAAGCCGTGCACACCGAGTAGTGGGACGCGCGCTGCGGCCAGTTCAATGGCCAGCGGAATGCCGTCCAATCGCCGGCACATGTCGACCACCACTTCGACGTTATCCTTCGCGAGTCGAAACCGGGAGTCGACCGCATGCGCGCGTTCAACGAACAGCGTCACGGCGCCGAACTGGGTTGCCTCTTCAAGCTGCGCGCTCGCCGGTACGGCCAGTGCCCCAAGTCGATAGACGTGCTCGTCGTGACACTTCAGCGATTCCTGCGAGGTCACGAGCAGCCGTACGTGCGGTGCGCGCGCGCGCACCAGGTCAATCAACGGAGCGATGTCATCGGCAAGATGCTCGCAGTTGTCGAGCACCAATAGCAGGCTCTTACTCGCCAGGGCCATGGCGAGCGCTTCATTCGGCGACTGAGCCGAGGACAGCTGCATGCCAAGCGCTCCGGCGATGCTGGTCGGTACTTGGGCAGCCTCGGTGACCGGCGCCAACTCGACCCACCAACGTCCGTCCGGCAGTTCGATCCTAGCGGCCGTCGCAGCGACCAGCGCCATGCACGTCTTGCCGATGCCACCGGCGCCGACGATCGTTACGACCGTGTGTTCGCGTAGAAGGGCCTCCACCGCGTCCAAATCCTGCGCGCGACCGAACAGCGCTGGCGAGGCTGGCATGTTGCCGCGAACCGTGACCGAGAGCGGGGCAGAATCAGCCGATCCGCGGCCGTCTACCTCGTCGACCGGCATCACGAAGCGATAGCCACGCCCGGGGATGGTGGCGATCGCCCGCGGACCGAGCAGCTTGCGCAGCGCCACCATATGCACCAGCAGGTTGCCTTCCTCGACCACGAGCCTGGGCCACACCAAATCCATCAGCTCGCGCTTGGGCACCACCCGCTCGCGCCGCTCCACGAGGGCAAGCAGCACATCGAACGCCCGCGCACCGAGCCTGGCGGGCGACCCATCGATCAACACACTCCGCAGCATGGCATCGATTTCGATGGCGCCGCTCCGGTACCTGCTATTGGATCCATTCGGTCTGGTGTCGTCCATGGCCGTCAGATTAGGCCGGTTGGCGTCGCGCGGAAAGCGCCTCCAGGCACGATTAATAACAATTAATCCTCGCCCCAATGACACGAATCACCCTTCAGCGGATCATCCATCGCGTAGGGCCGTATTCGAAGCTAGGCTTGATAGTCACTTCGGGACTTTCTTATCCAGGCTCGCGTTCGATGCGCCTGCAATGGCAAATCAAGTCCCAACGCTGTTGCCGTACGAGGAATGGATCAGGAGGCAAATTGTTGACTGGCGTCGCAGGGGCATATTGAAAGCCGCGACGCGCCATGCGGACTCCGGCACGGGGACCTGTAGGACAAACTTGCCGCCAAGGGAGAGGTCCATGCATAGCAATATTCGTCTGGTTATTTCGTTCGGTATCGCTTGCGTTGGCTGCCTCGCCACGGCGCTACTTGCCTTGCCCGCAGCTGCGGGCATAAATAGTTGGACGGCGATCGGACCTGACGTTGCCAACAACTCCTATGGCGCCCCGTTTGCGGTCGATCCCTCGTCGCCGTCCACGATCTATTCTGTGGTGAATGGTACTACCATCATGAAGACCACCGATCGCGGCGATAATTGGGCTGACTTGGCAAATAGCCCTGCGCATTTCGAATTCTTGGTGATCGATCCTTCCTCCCCAGACACGATTTATGCCGTCGGAGGACAGCCCAACATTTACGGTGAATCCATCTACAAGAGTATTGATGGAGGAGTGAATTGGGCGACGGAGTCCAATGGACTGGACGCTTCGGGAGCCTGGTTATTGGCCATTGCGCCATCGTTGAGCTCAACGCTATACGCCGTAGGGGACCAGGGGGTCCTGAAAAGCATCGATGGCGGGTTGTCCTGGGCGCAGATCAACAACGGACTGACTGCGCTCGGCGCTTCTGCGTTGGCCATCGACCCGACGAATGCGGGCACCGTGTATCTTGCCTTATCCGACACGATTTTCAAATTGACTCCGGGCACAGATCAATGGCTGCAGGTCCCGATTTCTTTGCCTGCTGGAGCAAGCATATATTCTCTCGCAATCGATCCAGCGACACCGTCGATCGTCTATGCTACGTATGGTGTGGTTGACAACGATACTTTGGTTAAGGCGGGCGTATTCAAGAGCATCGACAGCGGCGAAACGTGGTTCGCCGCGCAAAACCCACCGACCGATACGAATGGGGTAAGGTTGGTAACGGCGCTGGCGATCGATCGCAGTTCACCCGCGCGGATTTATGCCGTCACGAATTATGGCGTATACATGAGCACCGACGGCGCGGTGAGCTGGACGCCGATCAATTCCGGTCTGACGAGTCTCTTCGTTTGGGGTATTTCCATCGACCAGACCGGTTCAATCTTACGGACTGCGTCATACACGGGTCTTTTCGAATACCAGGTCTCCGGTTCGTCAAACGCAATAAGCGTCGATCTCAATCAACATGGACTCACAGGGTCGTGGTATGACCCGCAGACCAGCGGTCAGGGCTTCGAGGCGGAGGTGTTTCCCGACCTGTTGTCGCCCGGAACCGGTCTCGCCTTCGTCAGCTGGTTCACGTATGACAGCGTCGTCGGTGGCGCGGAACGCCAGCGTTGGTACACACTGAGCGGCCCGGTAGTGAGCGGGCAGCCGAATGCTTCGCTGACGATCTACCAGAACACTGGCGGCAACTTCAATGCGCCGCCAATCACCGAATCGATTCCGGTGGGGACGGCGACATTGAGCTTCGATTCATGCATCAGCGGTCAGCTTTCTTATACCTTCACCGACGGATCCGGCCGATCGGGAACCATACCGTTGCAGCGCTTGACGCAGAACGTGACCTGCTCGACCACGTCCGAGCGTCCCATAGACCTTGACTTTATTCTCTCCGCGAACTGGTACGACGCCACTACGGCGGGGCAAGGTATCACCGTGGAGGTTAACCCCGTTTCGAACGTGCTCTTCTTTGCCTGGGAGACGTATGCGCCAAACGGCGCTAACGCCGGGGCGGCCGGACAACGCTGGTACACGGGGCAGGGACCGTTTGTGGCTGGTTCCCGCTCGATTGCCGTGCAACTCTACGAGTCCACCGGGGGAATGTTCAACACTCTGCCGCCCATTCCGAGCACCGTGGCGGTTGGAAGCGCAACGCTAGTTTTCCAGGACTGTTGGGATGCGACGTTGAGCTATAGTTTTACCGGGGGAAGCAGTAGCGGCGCGTCCGGAACGATCCAGTTGGGCCGCGGCCCCGTTCCGTATGGTAGCGCGGGCTGTTGGGATTATTACTGACGCCGCCCTCCCCATTGCTGTCCGGATTGCCGTGGATCGCGCTCGCGGCGCGACATTTGGCGCCGAACACCTTTATTCGCTGAATGATGATCATGTAGCCGGCCTCCTCGCCCCGTGGAGTCGCGGCCGCCGCTTCTGAGCTTGATCGTTGAGGCGCCGAGCGTCGGCTATCACCGTGTTTGACTGATCGTTAAGCTCGACCGGATACCCCGCGGCGACCCACGCGTCGAGACCGCCAAGCAGGTGGCGCACGCGCATGAACCTGGCGCGTCGAGCCGCTGAGGCAGATGTTCAGCGCTTAGCAGATGGCGTGGTCTCGCACGGCCGCGCCCTTTCAGCGGCTCGCCGGCAAGGGCGTGCCGCAGGATTACGCGGAAGCCGCGAGCTGGTAGCGCAAGGCGGCCGATGGTCGAGCAATTTATGACAGCAGGGTCGCGCAGTATCGAATGGGCTTGATGTACGCGCGCTAGACCTTGAACTCCTTGTCCAAGACGAACACCTTGACGGTCTCTCGCTTGACGCCATCAAAGGCCATGGCTTCCGCCGTCGCTGGGGAATCCAGGATCTTCATGAACGTGCCCAAGTCATCGGGCTCCGCACACACCGCGACGTGATTGCCTGCGATGGTCGCGAAATTAATGGGTTTGGTAACGGTTTGACTCTTGAAAAGGTTACCGTGGGTGCGGAAGCCCTTTTCCCACTTCGCTGGGTCTTCCACCTGCGCTGTAATTACCACCTTGGGCATGTCGTGTCTCCTTGTATATAAGCCCGTCGCCTGAGGGTACGGGGGAGGGCATGATAGCAGCTGTCACCGCACGTCGCCGGCGTGGTCTTCGACGACACCTCATTCCGTTCAGCGTTTTTTTCACAGTCTCGGCCGAATGCAGTGTTACATGACGCAACCACGCATGCAGAGCCTCGTTCAAGGCACGATGCACCCAGCGCCCCGGACCAGGTTTGATTTCAGCTTTCATTGAGCTATGCTTCAAGTGCTCGTCCACGCAGGGGCTTCGACAATGCCTGTGCTCGCGACGAAACTTCGTGCAATTCTTGCCTCGACCCTCATCGCGCTATCAGCGATGGTCTCGCATGTGAGCTCAGCAGCGACCTGGGCTGATCCGGCCAAAGTCTTGCGGGTGTCCTTGCCGGTGGATATTACCGGCCTTGATCCGGCTGGGGTGGACGACGGCTATTCCAACGCAGTTGGTGGAAAGATTTTCGATGCTCTTTACCATTGGGATTATCTGGAGCGGCCCTATCGCTATGCCCCGAGTGTCGCGCTAGGGATGCCGGATATCTCGTCCGACGGGCGAACCTGGACGATTCGGCTGCAGCATGGGATTTTCTTCGCGGATGATCCCGTCTTTGCGGGCAAGAGACGCGAGCTGACCGCCGCGGATTTCGTCTATTCCTGGAAGCGGGTCGTGGACCCGCGCGTGCGCTCGCCCAGGGTCAACCTCCTCCAAGGCAAGTTCGTCGGCCTGGATGCCGCAGTTGCCAGAGCCAACGCTACCGGTCGCTTCGACTATGACGCGGATATCGCCGGTTTGCGCGCAATCGACCGCTACACCTTGCAGTTTCAACTGGTCGAGCCCGACTACACCTTCCTAACAGCTCTCGACAGCGTGGCGCTGCGGGCCGTCGCTCGTGAGGTGATCGAGAAGTATTCCGACGCGAGCGGCCGAGTGATGGACCATCCGGTTGGCACCGGACCCTATCGCCTGAAGGACTGGCAACGGGGGCGGCGGCTGTTGCTCGAAGCTAATCCCGGGTTCCGTGAGTTGCGCTTTCCGCCGGTGCCAGCTACCGCAGACGCGGCGACCAAATCCATGGCAGCCGCGATGAAGGACAAGCGCATCCCCCAGATTGGCGTGGTCGACATCGAGGTGGTTGAGGAATCGAACCCGCTCCTGCTGATGTTCAGCGGGGGAGAACTGGATTTCATCGACATTCCCTATGATCTCGCGCCGAAAGTAATCGATGGAACCGGTCACCTGGTACCAGAATACGCGAGGCGTGGTGTCGAATTGCAGCGCGGGATGGAACTCACGGTGACGTATACCTACTTCAATATGGAAGACCCCGTAGTAGGCGGATACACGCCGGAGCACGTTGCGCTGCGTCGCGCCATCTGCAGCGCGTATAACATTGCCGATGAAATTCAGGTGATTCGGAACGGTCAGGGCGTGGCGGCAACCCAGCCGATCCCACCGGACATCGCCGGACACGTTCAGGGGTTCAAGGGATTCGCACCGTACGACCCTGCAGTGGCGCGCGCACTGCTTGACAAGTTTGGCTACCGTGACCGCGAAGGCGGCGGCTATCGCACCTTGCCCGATGGCCAGCCGCTCGCCCTGCACCTGGCATCGTTCACGAATGGGGTCTATCGCCAATACAGCGAGCTATGGCAGCGTAGTCTTAACGCAGTTGGAATCAAAATCGATTTCCAAGTACAGAAATTTCAAGACACGTTAAAAGCCGCATATGCGGGACAACTCCAAATGGCCTCGTTTGCCTTTAACGGAAACACAGCTGATGAATTCATGCAACTCTTCTATGGACCCTATTCAGGCGGTCGCAACCTCGGGCGCTTCCGGAACGCGCCGTTTGACGCGCTATACCTTCAGAGCCGACAGGTCTCTGAGGACGCGGAGCGCGACAAGTTGTACGAAAAAATGACGCTGCTTTTGGCTGCTTACTCCCCGTGGTGCGTGGCGGCCTTCCGCATCAGCAATACGGTGGTGGCGCCCAAGATACGCGGATACGAGAAAAACGCTCATTACTTGATCCCGCCTTGGGAATATCTTGATATCGAAGTCGGAGCAGCGAAGCCCCCACGGCAATAACCAAGCGATCGCACTTAGTGACTTCGTACAAGGTTCGAGGCATGATTGCCGAGACCCAAGCATTTTGGATGGAGCGACTCAGGTGAGCACCGATCCGACAGGATCCATTGCGTTGAGTCAGCAGGCCTTGCTCATAGGACCGGAAACGACCCACCGGCCAGACGCCGTGCTCCGAAAGCGCTCACCCATTTGCCCAAGGCGTATTGCCTGCGACCTTTGACGTTCCAGACGACGGCTTGGCGAAAATTCCTTCGCGTTGACGCCACGGCAACGCCGTCGGCCGACAAACACCCCGGCACTCCCATTTCAACCGCGATCACCCGATTGGACGGGGGCTTCGAGCCATGCGTGCGCGTCGGCGAGCGTCTCCGTGAAGCTGGCGGCTCGGCCCGAAGACTGGGCGCTGGCGAAGCCCGCCTCGCCCAGCGCCTGGCGCGCCTTCGCCATCATCTGCGCCCGGGATTGCTCATCGACCGGCGAGCGGCGTAGTCCCATCTCCGCCAGGCGCGCCGCTGCCGTCGCGTCGAGGCGCGTCGCGCGCGCCCATTCGCCAACGGATGCCCACAGCTGTGCCAAGATCTCGAGCACCAGCTGCTCCACATGTTTCGACCGAATCTCCGTGGCGATCGCCGCCGCCTCGCGCAGCAGTTCACGCGCACCCGCGTGGTCCGCAGAGGCAATCGCGACGATGGCGAGGTTGATGAGCGTGACGGCGAAGCTGCCGCGCTCTCCCGCCTGGCGAAAGAGCTCCAGAGCCTCGCGGTAAAGCGACCGCGCCGTGTCGAGGTCGCCATCGCCGCGAATGACATCGGCGAGGCCGCTCAGTGCACCCGCCAGACTCCCGCGATCGCCCAGTTCGCGCGTCAGCGCGACCGCGTCTTCCAGGTGTCCGCGCGCCGCGGGCCGGTCGCCCTCCACCATGGATGCCGCACCCAGCCAGTAGTGCGCGACCGAGGCACCCTTGGCGTCCGCGGCCGCCCGGGCGATGGCCAGCTTCTCCTGCGCGTACGCTGCCGTTTCCGCGTACCGGCCCAGCGAACAGGACAAGTAGGCGGCGTCCCCCAGGACCTTGCCCCGCAACCGATCCGACGCCGCGCTCCCCGCACAGGTCAATGCTTCCGCTGTCATGCTGAACCCCAGTTCCATCCGGCCAATCGCGTGCCAAAGATGGGTCACCGCATGGGCAAGCCGCAGGCCCTTCTCCGCGCCGTCCGCGCCGGTCGCGCAATGCCGATGCGCGAGCAAAAGGTTCTCCTGCTCGTCGGCGAGCCGCATCAGCGACTGCGCCGGCTCGGGACCAACCAGGTCCGGTGCGGTCTCCTCGGCAAGCGCGAGGAAGAAATCCAGATGGCGCGCCCGCACTTCGGCCCCATCGCCCGCTTCGTTCAGGCGCTCCTGCGCGTATTGCCGCACCGTCTCCAGTAGCCGGTAGCGCCCCGTTCCCGCATCAATTTCAACGAGCGATTTGTCCACCAATTGCGCTAACAGATCGAGAACGTCGGAGTGCTCTATCTCGCGCCCCGCACCGACCGCCTCGGCCGCGGCCAACGTAAAGCCGCCGGCGAACCCGGAAAGCCGGCTGAGCAGCACGCGTTCGGTTCCGGAAAGCAGCTCATAGCTCCAGTCGATGCAGGCGCGTAACGTCTGCTGGCGTGGCAGCACGGTGCCTGCGCCGCCGGTCAGCAGCCGAAACCGATCGGACAGCCGCGAGGCGATATCGGCGACTGCGAGCGCGCGCACCCGCGCGGCGGCAAGCTCGAGCGCCAGCGGAATGCCATCCAGTCGCTGGCAAATCGCCGCCACCTGCGCCGAGTTCTGGGGCGTTGCCAGGAACCCCGGCTGGACGGCGCGTGCACGCTCGACGAACAGGTGCACTGCTTCGGATTCGGTCAAGACTCCCGGACCCTGCTTCATCGACGGATCGGGAACTGACAGCGGTGGAACCTGGTAGATAGTCTCGCCTGCCACGTGCAGCGGCTCGCGGCTGGTGGCGAGGACGCGCAGCTGCGGGGCCGCCTGGAACAGCACGTTGACAAGCTCGGCGCACGCCGACACCAAATGCTCGCAATTGTCGAGAAGCAGTAACTGCTGCCGGTCCCGTATCTGCGCCACCAGCACCTCGACCACCGGCCGCCCCGGCTCTTCCTTCACGCCCAGCACCGACGCCACCGCTTGCACCACCTGCCGCGCATCCGACACCGGCGCCAACTCCACGAACCAAACCCCGTCCGCATACTCGTCCACGACCTCTGCCGCCACCTGCAGCGACATACGCGTTTTGCCGATGCCGCCAACGCCCAGTAGTGTTAGAAGCCGCGTATTTCCCAACCACTGTTTCACCTGCGCCATTTCGCGCGCGCGTCCGATGAACGAGGTAACCTGCTGCGGCAAGTTGTTGGGCGTTCCTTCCAGCGAGCGCAGCGCCGGGAAGTTCTGCCGCAGATCCGGGTGCGCGAGTTGGTACACGTGCTCAGGCGTCGCCAGGTCCCTGAGCCGAACCTTACCAAGGTCACGCAGCGAAGCCGCTGGCGGAAGGACCGTGAGGACGCAGTCCACCACTGCCTGGGAAAGTAGCACCTGACCGCCGTGGGCCGCACTCATGATGCGGGCGGCACGATTGACGGGCGGACCGAAAAAATCGCTGTCGCGGTGTTCAACGATGCCCGCGTGTAACCCACAGCGCACGCGCAGGGGAACACCGTTCGTGGTCGCCCGATCGGCCAAGGCCCGTTGCAGGGCAAGCGTGGCGTTGAGAGCATCGACTGCATCGGCGAAAGCGGCGCACATCCCATCGCCAGTCATCTTTACCACCGTCCCACGGTGACCCTTGACTGCGGCACGTGCGAGCGCATCATGCCCGGCTAGGGCCGCCGACATTCGCTCCGGGTCCTGCTCCCACAGCCGGGTACTACCCTCGATGTCGGTAAACAGGAACGTGACCGTGCCAGTCTGCAGCATGGTTTTACCGCGAGGGTTCGCCATTAAGGGGTTTGGAGCGGAAATGACCCGGGAACTCATTCTGCGAGCCACGCGCTGCTTGCGCAACCGGGGCTGACCGTACGCCGGGCAAAGCTACCTTAGCCGATCACGTCTCGCGGGGCGGGTTGGCCGGCGACGTTGGCCGGCTGCTATTGGCCGAACTAGAGACATCGCACGACGCACTCAGCAAGTACCCGGAAGCGTCGTTCGGAGCACTGAGCACCGGGTACGGGGTGCGGAGCGCTAGGTGCCGAGTCAGGTGGATTGCTTGTGCATAGCGACTACTTCATCGATCGCATATCTGGCTATTTGGGCCAGCATTGGGTTTGTGTTCTGGTAATAGGGAAGCGCGATTAGTCCGAACGACAGTGCCCAGCCGCACCCGCGGGCCCATGTAGCATCGTCGACATGAAGGGCGGTGCGGAACACCTCCCGAGAATCGGCGGAAAGCAGATTCCACGCGACCATCAGGTCGCATGCGGGATCGCCAACCCCCAGGCATCCAAAGTCGATGACGGCGCTGAGTTGCCCGTGTTGCGCCAATAGGTTCCCGGGTTGAAGGTCTCCGTGGATCCAGACGGGCGCACCGCTCCATGCCGATTCTTGGACGGCTGCATCCCACGCCGAAGTTGCGGCGGCAGCATCGACCGCTTCGTTCAGTATGGAGATCGCCGCGCGGGTGACGTCGTCCCGCGCAGCCAGTGGCTCGCCACGATAGGAGTTGTGCGCCCCAGGGGGCGGCCCCCCAGTAGGATCGATCCGCTGAAGGGCGGCGATGAACTGCGCCAGCTCTAGCGCTACTGCGCAGGGATTGGCGATGTGCTCGGCAGCCGCTGACTCACCCTCGAGCCAGTTGTAGACGCACCAATGCCACGGGTAGCCCTCACCGGGTATCCCCCTCGCCAACGGGACGGGGATCGGCAGCGGTAGGAATGGGGCCAATCTTGGCAACCACCGGTACTCCTTGTCCACTTGCCCAGCCGCCGCCTGAATGCGAGGGAGCCGTACGACCTTATCGCCACCGAGCCGATAAAGCGCGTTGTCGGTCCCGGCAGGATGGACCGACTCTATCGAAAGGTCCGCCCATTGCGGGAACTGCGCGGCGAGCAATCCCCGCACGAGAATTGCGTCGACATTCGCCTCGTCGACATGCATTTTGCCAGCAGGCATACTTGCTCTAGCCCTCTATATCCTGGCGCGCCTACGGAACCGAAGCGGTTGGCTCGGACTCCCGAGCGATAATCATTATGACCCAATCGATCGGCCAAATAGCGATTGTTGTTCGTGACTACGACGAAGCGCTTGCCTTCTATGTCGACTTACTAGGGTTCCGAATTATCGAAGACACTCGTATCTGTGAACAAAATAAACGTTGGGTGGTGGTGGCCCCACCTGGCTTGAACTCTGCACGCCTCCTTCTGGCGCGCGCTGTTGGCGACCAGCAGTTGTCGCGAATCGGCAACCAAACGGGTGGGCGCGTGTTCCTGTTCCTTTACACCGATGATTTCTGGTGCGACTTTCGTTCGTACAAGGCCAAGGGAATTGTCTTCGTTCGGGAACCGAGGGAAGAGAGCTACGGCACTGTCGCCGTGTTTAGGGATCTTTATGGCAACCTGTGGGATCTGCTGCAGCTGAGAATACAGGAGCGCCCGTTTTGACTTCGCACGACGACTAAGAACTTCGAACTACCACGAAGGCCTTCGTTCGAAGGTACAGAGGCTTGGCGGAAGCACTCAGTGCCCGGCTCCTTAGCGGATTTCAACGGCACCGTCCACTGTAACGTGAAGCTCTTCGTTCTGCACGACAAGGTTATTCAATTTCAGCGCGCGCACAACGATTGCGTAGGGGGCTGTCTTATCCGGGGCAGTGAGGGCCCGAACTGCTTCGAGGAGGTCGATGTGCAGACGTGAGAGCGAATTGGCGCCGATCAGGTTTTGCATTGCCGCGGCCACCATCGGCTTGTCAGCGGCTTCCAGGCGCACGTCTTCGAGGGCCGCTTCCTGCAAGCGCAAGACGGGCCGGGCCGAGAGCATGATGGCGCTGGGTTCTGCTGCCGATTGGCATACTCCCCCGATCAGTGCGCCGATCCGCCCGGCAAAATGCGCCCCGACATAAACGCGGCCCTGCTTGAACGATACCGTGGGGTTCTCTAGATACGGATCATTACACCGGTCAGGTCGCTGCAGATAATAGCGGCCCCGGTCCTTGAAGACCTGCGCCTTCAGGGCCTTCACGACCGTCGACGCGTGCACGACGAGGTCAATGGCCTGCGCGCTTGGCGCAGCAAGGGCAAACATCGACACGAACAACGGGGTCAATACTCTTAGTTTCGCGAGCCGTGTCACAAGTGTTCCCTTCACGATTACGGACGTTTGTCCAGCAATGGTGCGCTTTCGTTGGCGCTAAGTCGACGCACTTGATTCGAGGCTCTTAGGACCCGGTGCGCAGAACGTCGAGAGAAGTTGAGTTCGCGCAACTGGGCTCCGGGAACCAAAAAGACGTCGAAGAATGACGAACTTGGGGCATCTAGCGCACCTGTAGCTTTCTATGGTTGACATTGTTGCAGATGCGCGCATTATGCTCGAAGTGCTCGCATGATAACTTCGCAGCCGTGTAGCCTGGCGCCACGAAAAAAGGACGCACCCTTCTGCTCCAGGGATGAGCATGAGCTGTCGGTGCCACGGTATTAAGGCGACGTGGATACGTCCGAGGCGATTTTTGCGCCCGTGCCCCATGCTGCTGTCGAGCCGATAATGGCCGTCCGCTCCGCAACGGTTCGCGCCGTTAGGCAGCGTCACCGATACGACTAATGCCGCTACAAGAGCATGTGGAAGTCATAGAAGGCATCCGCCGGATTCGTCTCTCCGGCGAATGCTCTCTCGTTGAAGCGGTTGACCACATTTCGAGGGCAATCGCATATTGTCGGGATCAGAGGGCAAAGAAGCTGCTCATCGATGCCATAGGCGTGGTGGGGGTCCCGATCCCGTCGCTAGTTGACCGCTTTTTGATGGTTGAAGAGTGGGCACAGAAAGCGAAGGGCATGGTTGTCGTAGTGCTGGTCGTCCGCGCCGAATACATTCACCCCGAGAAGTTTGGTGTGAAGGTCGCTGCGGAATTTGGCTTGACAGCAGACATTTATACTTCCCAGCCTGAGGCGATGAAGTGGCTGCACGGGCTTGAATGAATGTCCGCTTGCGAGAAAGCTAGATCCAGCCAAGCACCGGCGAGTTCCGGGCTTTCTTAGCGATTCCCGTTCCGAGCGATTCCAAGTGACGAGGGGCACGCTGATCGTGACGTGTGCGAGCGAATATCACAAAATCGTCCAAAGCGGGCTCGGCATCTTGAGGGAGACGCTTGCAACGCGAAGCCGGCCGCTAAGGACCTAGCCGAGGTGATGCGCAAGGATTTTCAGGCACAGGCGCTCGAAGCGCTTGCGCTCGGCGGCATCGAGCGATTCCAGCAACATCTCCTGCACTGACCTGACCGCTGGTAGCGCCCGCGCGAGCGCCTTCCTGCCTGAGGGTGTGATGCGCACGAGCCTGAGCCGCCTGTCTGCGCGCGAGGCCGATCGCGCGAGCCAGCCCCTCGATTCGAGGCGGTCAATCACGCCTCCGATCCTGGCCCGGTCGTAGCCGATCAGTGCACTCAATGTCGCTTGGTCGATGCGCGGCCGATGCGTCGCCGCCGCGAGCGCGGCGAATTGGACCGGCGTCATGTCCATACCTACGTGGGCAAAGAACAGCTTGACGGCGACCTGTTGCAGCCGGCGGATAAAATGACCGGGCATTTGGTGGATGAAGAGGTCGCTGGCACGTGGGTCGGCGTAGCTGACGTTGCCTTCAATCATGGCAGGTCGCGGCGAATTCAGGCGAGGCACTTCTCGACCCTCCAGCCATACAGCCATTCGAGCGCGTCGTAGTATCGCTCCGGCGTGCGGCCAACCCAGAGTGAGTTGCGCACCAGCCGCTCGACGCCTTTCGCATGATAGATTCGCCCCATCTCCCGCGCCGAAATGATGAGGCGAGCCCCACGCACAATGCGCTTGGACTCGTAGAGCCGCAGTGCGGGCTCCAGGTCGCCCTCGCAGGTCTTGAGCGCCTCGCGCAGCGTGACCGCATCCTCGAGAGCGATGCACGCGCCCTGCGCCAGATATTGCAGCATCGGGTGTGCCGCGTCGCCGAGGAGCGTTGCCCGTCCTTCGCCCCAGCGGTCAACCGGATCGCGGTCGGCGGTCGACCAGCGTCTCCACGAGGTCGGCCTGTCAAGCAGCTGTCTCGGCCGGTCGCAGATCCCGGTGAAGTACGACATGACCTCGTCGCGCGAGCCCTCGCGCACGCCCCACTGCTCCTGCTGCCGGCTGTGGAACGTCACCACGATGTTGTACTGCTCGCCGCCACGCAGCGGATAGTGGACGAGATGGCAATTCGGGCCGACCCAGATTGCTGCCGCGTTCCAGCGCAGGTCGGCAGGCATGTCGGCGCGAGGCACGACCGCGCGATAGACGACGTGCCCCGACACACGATGGCCGTCGCCGACCAGCCGCTGGCGTACGACGGAATGCACGCCGTCGCAGCCGACGACCGCAGCGCCTTCATGGATGCTGCCGTTGGCGTCAGCCAGACGTACACCATGCTCGTCGAGATCGACGCGGGTGATGCGTGCGGAGGTGTGAATGCGAATACCTGCGACGAGCTGAACTTCCTCGTACAACGACTGATGGATGTCGGCACGATGGATGACAGCATACGGATTGTTGAAGCGCCTTCGGAAAGCTTCGCCGACGGGCACGCGGGCGATTTCGCTGCCGTCGACCGCGTCCATCATGACGAGCTCGTCGGTGTACACCGCGCGTCGGCGGGCCCGCTCGCCCACGCCGAGCGCATCCATGGCCGCGAACCCGTTTGGGCCGAGCTGGAGGCCGGCGCCGATCTCTCCAATCTCGGCCGACTGTTCGAACATCTCGACGGAAAAGCCGGTTTGACTCAACGCGAGCGCGGTGGCCATGCCGCCGATGCCGCCGCCGACGACGAGCACTCGTGCCGGGCGGGTAGAACGCGTGCTCACCACCGCGCTCGGGTCAGCGCTGCTCGTACACGCCGAGTTTGCGCTGCAGCGGTGATTCGTCTGCGATGACGAGATACGCCGGCGCTTGGTTTGACCGGTTGGCAAGACGAATGGCAGCCCATCCCGGCGCACAGAACGTGTCGGCATGCTCGAACACGATCGTAGCGTCATTCACCTGCGCGTGCCCGGCACCCTCGACCGCATGGAACACGCGTGCGGCCGAAGCTCGAGGCAGGACGATCTCCTCGCCGGGACGCAGCAGCAGTGCCGCGAACGCGAGCGTGTTCAGGCAGTCACCCCCGGTTTCCGGATTCACGTACGCGAGCTGCACTGTCTCACCCATCTCACAGCGGCCGGCGAGCTGCCGCAGCGCCTCGCGCGTGCGCCGCCACTCGTAGCGCAGCAGCGGATAAGCTCCCTGTGCACGGCGACCTTGCACCAGCGGCGTCAGTCCGCCGGCGGCGTAGGCGTATTCCGGCCGGCGCATCGCATGTACGGCCCCTTCCACGGCATAAGAGACGTCGAGGTACACCATCAGCGGCAGGTCGAGCACGTCGAGCCAGATAACCGGTGCGCGCCCCTCGTGCCGGTGCTCGTGCCACAGGCCGGTGGGTGTCAGGATCAGATCCCCCGGCTCCATCGCGCAAGCCTCGCCGTCGACAAGTGTCAACGCGCCTTCACCCTCGACCACGAAGCGAGCGGCATTGGGCGTATGTCGGTGGCTAGGCGCGATCTCGCCGGGCAGCACGAGCTGCATGCCGAGGTAGATCGTCGCCGAGGCCTGCAGGTTGTCGAGCCCGCGGCCGGGGTTGGCGAGCACGAGCACCCGCCGCTCCGCCTTATCCATCGGCGTGAGTTCTCCTGCGCGCAGCAGCAGCGGCCGGATCGCTTTCCATTGCCAGTGCGAGGGCAGGGTGCTTGTGCGTGGCCCATGCGGCGGCAGCAGTGCGCGCAGGCTCGGCCACAGAGGCACGAGGTTGGCGCGCGTCAGTGCAGCGACGTAGTCACGGGGGAGCTCGTCGAGGGTGCCGAGAGTCTTCATGCCGTAAAAGCTTCCTTGCGCCGGCGTGCGGGATGATTGCATCCGGGGATGCCGGGAGTGTACTATTTTCGTATGTATACATTCAATATGAATACATACCTAACGCATGCTGAACGGATTTCGGCGCGACCGCCGGCGATCCCGGGGGAGAATCAAGCCATGATTGGAGCGAAGCAATTCATCCGGGTGGCGTTGATTGCGATCCTCGTGCTGGCGGGCGGCGGCCCGGCTATCGCCCAGCAAGCGGTGCGTATCGGCGTTATAGCCGAATTCTCAGGCCCGTTCGCCGACTACGGTGCGCAGATCGTCGGTGGCATGAAAACCTATCTCAAGCAGAACGGAGAAGTCTACGGCGGAAGGAGGATCGAGCTCATCATCCGCGACACGACCGGCGCGGCACCGGACATTGCCAAGCGCCTCGCGCAGGAGTTGGTGACACGCGACAACGTGGACATCCTCGCCGGATTCGGACTCACCCCGAACGCGCTCGCGGTGGCGCCCATTTCCGCCGAAGCGAAGAAGCCTATGGTCATCATGAACGCGGCAACGTCGGTCATTACGACGCGCTCGCCCTACATCGTTCGCGTTTCGCACACCCTGCCGCAGGACACGCAGCCGATCGCGCAGTGGGCGGCGAAGAACGGCATTAAACGGGTATTCACGCTCGTATCCGATTTCGGTCCTGGCGTTGACGCGGAAACAACGTTCGTCAAGACGTTCAAGGCGGCGGGCGGGGAGATCGTCGACAGCGTACGGACACCGCTGCAGAGCAACGATTTCGCGCCATTTCTGCAGCGGATCAAGGACACCCGGCCGGATGCGGTTTTCGTTTTCCTTCCGCCCGGCAGCCAGACGATCGGCTTCATCAAAGGTTACCAGGAGCGTGGCCTCAAGGAGGTCGGCATCCGGATCATCGCAACCGGCGATCTGACCGACGATGGCGTGTTGCAGGAGATGGGCGAGCCTGCGCTCGGGCTCATTACCAGCTTCCATTACTCCGCGGCGCACGATTCGCCGGAGAACAAGGCGTTTATCAAGACTTACGTGGAGACGAATGGCAACAAGCTGCGCCCCAACTTCATGGCGTGCGCCGGCTACGACGGCATGGCGGCGATCGCCGAGGCGCTGAAGAAGACCGGCGGCTCCGTCGACGCAGAGAGGTTCGTCGCGGCGCTCAAAGGGATGCACCTGACGAGTCCGCGCGGATCGATCGCGATCGACGCGGAAACCCGCGACATCGTGCAGACCGTGTACATCCGTCGCGTCGAAAGGGTCGATGGCCTGCTCTATAACGTCGAGTTCGACAAATACCCTGACGTTAAGGATCCTGGGAAACAGAACTAGTGCTGTAATAGGCAAACGAGACCTCACGGATGCGCACTCGCTCGATCAGCGCCGCTTCCGTGCCCAACCGCAGCGCCAGTCAGGTGTCCGCGCAGAACACTGCGACCCACATCAGCCATTGGTCGGGCGCGCCCGGAGCTCTCCGTCTTCCGCTAGAGGGGGAGGGTTGGGCCGAGGACCTACTCAGGCTTGATGCCGATCAGCTTCACCAGGTCTCTGAACCTCGGCAGATCCTGAATGACGATCGCCGTCATCGCTTCGGGGGTGCTGCCCGTCGCGGTGAGACCGGCGGCCGTCAGTTTCTCGGCGACCGCCGGATCGGCAAGCGCCTTCCTCATTTCGGCGTTCAACTGCGCGACGATCGCCGGCGGCGTAGCCGCGGGCGCTGCGAGCGCGAAGAACGTCGGAATCAGGATGTCGTTCGCCGCGCCTGCTTCCGCCATCGTCGGCACGTCGGGCAGCACGGCGAAGCGTTTGTCCGAGCCGACAGCGAGTGCACGCAGTCGACCGTCCTTGATGAACCCTTGCACGGCTGGCACCGAGGAAATCGTGACTCCAGCTTCGCCGGTGACGACCGCTTGCGCAGCCGGTCCGGCGCCCTTGTACGGCACGTGCACTAGGTCGATCCCCATCCGCTGTTTGAGCGCCTCGAGATTAAGTTGCGCCATGCTACCAATGCCGAAGCTCGCGTAGTTGAGCGCGCCCGGCTTGCTCTTCGCGAGCGCAACCAGCTCGGTCAGCGTCTTCACGTTGAGCGACGGGTTCACGACCAGCACGTATGGGCCGTCGGTCGCGATGCCGATGTAGCTGAAATCCTTGGTCGAGTCGTACGGAAGCTTCGCGTAGAGCGCCGGATTGACGCCAAAGACGCCACGGTCCGCGAGCACGATCGTGTAGCCGTCCGGCGTCGCCTTGGCTACGAGATTCGCGCCGATCGATCCGTTGGCCCCCGGCTTGTTGTCGACGACGACCGGCTGTCCCATCGACTCGCTCATCTTCTGTGCGAGCAGGCGTGCAGTGAGATCTGAGCCACCACCGGGCGGGAACGGCACGATAAGCTTGATCGGCTTGGTCGGGTACGCCGGCGACTGCGCGAACGCGGCACCGGCCAGTGCGGCCGCGAGCACAGTGAAGGCGACGAACCTCAGTGCATGTCGCATCGTGTCCACTTCCGGGATCCGGTGAAGCTCGGACATAAGCGTGCTATTCCTGAATCGGCGGGCACTTCACCGAACCGTAGGAGCAGAACACGCAGCAGTCGCCCGGCTCGGGACGCAGCAGCGTCTTGCACCGGCTGCACTCGTAGAAGAACTGGCAGGCATCGGTCGGCATGGTCTCCAGCGTGGCCCCGCCGCAATGCGGGCAGGTCACTACCGATTCAAGCACGACCCCGTTCATCGTAAGCTCAGTAGTGGGCCGTCGACGGATAGCCCGCATTGGTTGTTGCCTTGATCAACGCGGCCACGTCGGCCCGGTCCGGGTCGAACTTCACGGTCGCCGTCTTCTTCTCGAAATCGATCTTGGTCGAGGCTACGCCGGGCATCTTGTCCAGCGCCTTCTTGACCGTGAATGGGCAGAGTTCGCAGGTCATGTTGTGAACATCGAGAACGACCGTTTGGGGGTCCGCCGCAAAGACGCCAAGAGGCGTCGCGAGGAGTACGGCAAAGAACAATCTACGCATGGAAATGTCCTTTCAATAAAACAGCGGCGCGACCCATGGCACGGCCAACAGCCCGAGCAAAAGGATCGCGACCAACCAGAAGATCAGCCGCTGACGCCGGGTGATCTGCGGGTCAGCGCACGCCATACCGGGAGCGCAGACCCGCGGCACGAGATAGAGCTTGCGGAAGGCGAGTCCGAGGAAGAGCAAGGTCAGGCCGATGAACACGGGTCGGTAGGGCTCGAACGCCGTGAGATTGCCGATCCATGCACCGCCAATGCCGACCGCGAGCAGCACCAGCGGCCCCAAGCAGCACACCGACGCGCCAATGGCAGCCAAAGTCCCCGCCACCAGCGACCCTTTCGCATTCAGTACCGCCACTGCGATTCCTCCAAAATATTCACGCCCAGAGTAGCATGCAATCCGTACCATAGTACGGAGTCAAGGGGGTGGCCGATGAGCAAAGAACTGACCATAGGACGTCTCGCCAAAGAGGCTGGCGTAAGTGTCGAGACCGTTCGCTACTACCAGCGTCGGGGTCTGGTGGACGAACCTTACAAGCCCCCCGGCGGCCAGAGGCGTTACGCCGAATCGGCGGCGGCGCGCGTGCGGTTCATCAAACGCGCGCAGCAACTCGGCTTCACGCTGGAGGAGGTCACCGGCCTGTTGCGACTGCAGGACGGCCAAAGCTGTCGCGAGACCCGGCTACTGGCCGAGCACAAGCTCGCGTTGATCGACGAGCGCATCGCCGACCTGAACCGTATGCGCCGAATGCTCAAGAGCCTGATAGCGGAATGCGCACGAGGTCAGCGACCGAGGTCATGCCCCATCATCGCTACGCTGTCGGCGGACTCAGGCCGACCGACAGTCTAACGACACTTTAGATAACGATGGACGTTGCCGCGTATGTCCGGAGTTGGCCGTTCAGCCAAGTCCGCGAGCGCCCGCTTCTGTAGCGCGCGACCGACAGCAACGGGTCGTGCGCCGCCATTGAACGGAGGCTGCTGTCGGCCCAACAACAGCCAATCGCTTGAGCCACCGAAAGCAGCCATTGGGGTAGGATGAAATCGATGCCGAACACTTTTCAACAGCACGTCGCGCCATTGGTTGCCGAATTGTATGCATCGGCCAACGCGCATACACGGATCGCCACTTGCCGGTCTACGCCCGCGATCCTGGCTTGATCTTCATCATCAACGGCGAAATCATCCGGGGTTGGGAGACTTATCGCGACAAGCAGCGCGGGTGGTGGGATGACGGCCGAGCCGTTGGAACATATAAGTACGTCGGCGAGCCGAGCTACGAAACCCTCGGCGAGCACTCAGGGCTAACGACGCTCCTCATGGACGGCCGAAAGCACTTGCCCGACGGTCAGGTTGGCGAGCGTCGGATAGCCTTTACCGCGCTATGGAACAAGCGGCCCGAGGGATGGCGAATCACCTACGCCCACGAGTCGACCACTCGATGACGGAGTTTGATGCAAACGTCTCGGTGCGGCCACAACCGGCCCTTCACAGGCGGTGTTCAGTTCGGTACACGGAGGCGTAGTATGGTCACGCCGTTCCCCTGCAACGATCATTCTTTGAAGCGTCTCGACAGCGGAGATCCACACATATGCCACGCCTATACCTTGTCCTGCCTCTTCTGGGGGTATTGTTCACTGGCGGGTGTTCCCCGCCTCCATTCGACGCGGCGGCCGAAGCTCGCAAGCTCTTGCAGCGAGACGCCGAATGGGCCCAAGCTGCCTCCGACGGCAAGGATATCGACAAGATCGTCTCGTATTGGAGTGACGATGCGCGGGTGATCGAACCGGGACAGCCGGTGTACGAAGGCAAGGCGGCGATTCGCGCCTACGTCATCGCCAGTCTGAAAACTCCCGGCTTCAAGATCCACTGGGTGTCCGAAAACCCCGTGTTCTCTCCGGACGGGGAGATGGCCTACATGCCGGGCGTTGACGAGATGACGGTGCCAGGGCCCAGCGGAGCGATCATGACGGTACACATGCGGGGAATATCGATCTGGCGGCGCGATCCGGATGGTGAGTGGCGTTGTGTGGTGGACATCGCGAACGAGTCGCCACCGGCCTGACAGCACCTTGCACCACCCACGCGGTGTTGCCGTTGCGTTTCCCCTCGCCGGGGAAAGTGCGCATGGAGACGCTGCCATTCCTCGAGCAGACCGTGCTGCCGCACTGGAAATAAGCATGATGGAGCTGACGAGCACCGTCTTTACCGATGGCGGCCACATCCGGGCGCCTTAGCATTCGCCGTGATCGATCCCGTCGTGCATATCAAGCTGTCGGAGAACATGAATCCGGACTTGCGCTGGAGCAGTCTGCCCCCGGTTCGTTAGGCACGCAAAAGACTAGCTATGACCGTTCTGGTGCCCATGACCGAGAGTGAGTTCGTCGAGTTCGCTAAGGACGCCATGCTCGCCTACGCTGCTGATAGAGTTGCCTCTGGTCACTGGACTGAAGGTGAATCCGTTGCCCTATCGCGTAGCGGTTTTGCGAAGCTCCTGCCTCAAGGACTGGCCACACCGGACCATCTTCTCTTCACCGTGCGCGATGAACAGCGCAACGTCAACGTCGGCGTACTTTGGATCGCCATGCAAGACCGGGCTGGCCAGCGTATTGCATACGTCTACGATGTCAGGGTCAAACCCGGTCATCGGCGGAAGGGGCACGCGGCGCGCGCCTTTCTCGAACTCGAAGCGCTGGTCCGGTCCCGCGGGCTTTCCGGCATTGCGCTAAGTGTTATGGGACATAACGCCGCGGCTCAGCTTCTGTACGAAAAGCTTGGTTATCGCCCCACGATTACCGAAATGTTCAAGCCAATCGATAGCCACGTGTCTAGCCTCTCGCTTAACGGGACCGCTCGCCGGAGGCGGTAAACAACGTCCGCTTTCGTAAGACGCTACGGCCGCTCAGGGTCGACAAGCGACAATCGGCTGACCGCCGGTGTTGGGATGATGACGGTGCTACGCGCCGACTAGGCTTCAGCGCCTTTGCACCCCTGAGGATCTACGCGTTTCGCCGCCGTATACGCTACGGCGCTCCGGATTGTTCCGATGTTGCGCTGCTTACGCGTACTGAACGTATTCGACTGTACCCGTATCTCCGTCAGACGCTGCCTTGTCCTGCTCCGGTCCGTCGAGATAGAACTCGCCGCGCTCCAGCGCACCCTTGTCCTGCTCAGCGAGATACGCTTCGGCTTCGGCCAGCGTCTTGAATGATCGCGGTAAAACTTTGCAATCTTCACGGCCGACCGTGTACGGGTAGATCGTGAGGTCGATTTCGTTGATGCCCATTGCTTTCTCCTTGCCTTTCGGGGATTGCGGTCGGCGAGCGCCACCGCGGTCGCGATGTGACGAGCAGTGTCAGCGGGCGTAACTCACACGCTAGTAAACTGCCACCTAGGCGGCTTCCCGCAAGGGGCGTGCCAAAGTCAAAAGCGAGTCGGAGGAAATCGGAGGCTAAGGCCAGTCAACGCCGCTAGGGCTAAAATGCGTCAGCGTTGTAGTCAATCTCGGAATCGCTGTTCCTGGACCGCAGGGTCGTGAAGCGTCCGTCGGTCGAGGTCAACATGAGTCTCCTTTCACGCAACAAAGGAGCAACTCATGGATACGACAACGGCAACGTACGGACGTGTTAGTCCGTGGAATAAGGGTAAGCCGCTTGGTCAGAAGCCCCCTCTGAAGCTGAAAGAAATCTGGGCCATCCGAATTCGGCTGCAATTGGACCATCGAGCGCGCGAGCTAGCATTATTCAATCTCGCAATCGACAGCAAGTTGCGCCGGTGCGATCTGGTCGGACTTCGCGTCCACGACGAGCTTGAGTCACTCAAGGGGTCAAAGTGCCTGCTCCAAAGCAGCCACCCATTGGCGGGCTGCCCGAACGAACGCCAATGCTCACTTACGGTAAAGTCTGCATCTCTGGGAGCGCGAACGCATCAAAGCATCGCTGGATCAATGCAACCGCTTCGAGGCATAAATGTTGATGCACCGTGCGCCACGATTTGCGAGACTTGCTGTTCACATTGCTATTGCTTTGGCGGGTGCGTGGTTGCTGTTTCCGACCGCCACATTGGCAACACCCGGGCCGCGGTGCGCATCAACCCATGACACGATACCGAGAGGGCTCGCTTTCGTCCTCGGACAAAAAAATTATCAGTCTATGAATTTGCAAACCCTGAACAATCCGTTCATGAGTGGCGTCTCGGTGCAGATCAATTGGCGCGACATCGAGCCGGTCCAAGGAAAGCCGGATTGGTCGAAGCTGGATAAGCTGTTCGCTGCCGCCGAGGCATCGAAGAAATGGGTACAACTCGCAATCTTTCCCGGTTTTTTTCTCCTGCATGGGCGCTGGAAGGCGCAAAGACCGACCTGTTCGAGATTCCATATGGGCCGGGCCATGGCACCGTTGCGAGGCTTCCAATGCCATGGGACCGCGTGTACCTCGACCGTTGGTTCGCATTCGTCAAACAACTAGGCGAAAGATACGGAAACTCGCCCGCGTTTAGAGTGATTGCAGCTGCCGGACCGACATCGGTTTCCGAAGAGATGACGTTGCCTCACTCTCGCGAGGCTATGCAGAAGTGGATCAACGCTTCCTATACACCCGCCAAGTATCTAGGCGCGTGGGAAGAGACTTTTCACATCTATGCTAAATCGTTTCCCAATCAGTGCGTTTCGCTCGCAGGCCCGAATCTCCCGATTCTTGAGCGGGGCTAGAATCGATCGTGCTGCACATTTACGCGCAAGGCAAGATGTCGTTGAGCGGGCATTACGTGCCTTTGGACCCCGGCTTGCAATTCAGTCGAACGATCTTCATGCCGGGCACGCACAAGTCGAAGCTCCTGATTTCACCGATTTTATCAATAGCTACAGCGGACGGATTATCACCGGCTTCGAAATGCGCGGCAGTTCCCAAGGCCCCGGCCCCAGCAAGGTTATGGGCGCTGATGGCGATCCCCCGTCAGCTCTGAGAAGATCAATCGACAAAGGGATGGCGCTGAACAATGCCGGCCGGCATGTCAACTATCTGGCAATTTACGAAGGAGATGTACTTCCAGCCGATATGCAGCCGGTATTTCAATATGCGGCGTCGCTATTCGCGCGATAACGGTGGCAGGATACCCAAAGGTCGCGCGCCCACTAACTGAATTTCTCGAAAACCGGCCGCTCGCCGATGACCGCGTCGGTCGTTATGAGACCCTCACCTGTTGGACCCAGTGCCCAGATTTGCCCGGGTTGGGGAGCCGATTGCCTTTGCTTCGCATGAGTCATTTCCCACGAAATGGTTGGCTCGAAGAAGCGGAATCAGCTCAATCAGGTCGGCTGCCCGTACCTGGTTTCCCCTGAAATTCGTCGATGACATCGGCTACCGAGATCCGGCGACCGAAGTAGCCGACGAGGTCCTGCATTCCTTCGGCGCGCAGGATATCGCGCACCGTCGCGCGTGCCCCGACGAGCCGCAGCCTTATCCCCGCCGCCTGCAGTTCCGCGTACAAGGTCGCCAACATGCGGACACCAGCCAGGTCGACGGTGGGGGATGTGGACAGATCGCATACCACAAGCTTCAGGGGTGCGGTGGTAGAGCGGAGTTGCTGCCAGACGGCATCGCGAACATGCTCCACGTTAAAGTAAAACAGCGACGCCTCGACGCGGAATACCAGCACACCTGGAACTGCCTCGTTGTCTGGATTGCGCTCCATGTCAGAGTAGGCCCGGGTGCCAGGGATATGGCCGAGGAAGGCCACATGCGGATTTGCAGCGCGTCGTATCAGCAACGCAAGCGACACCAGGACCGCCACAATTACGCCCTTGAGAATGCCTAGAAGCAGCACAGCAGCGAATGCGACCATGGATACGCTGAATTCGAAGCGACTTACGCGCCATACGTGGCGCAGCTCGGTGATGTTGATCAGTCCACTGACGGCAACCAGCACGATAGCTGCGAGCACCACGTTGGGCAGGTTGGCCAGCAATCCCGTCAGGTACATCAGGCACAATGCGATTGTGGCCGAGGCGAACACCAGAGCCAGTGGAGTCCTGGCGCCTGCCTTGTCGTTCACCGAGGATTGCGACAGGCCGCCTGCCACCGGGTAGGCCTGGAAAAGCGCCGCGCCCAGATTCGCCGCGCCCAGGCCGAGCAGTTCTTGGCGTGGATCGATTTCGTCGCCGTGTGCCTGCGCCAGGGCCCGTGCTGCGGAAACACTTTCAACGTACGCCAGCAGCAGGCACGCGAAGGCAAGGGGAATCACCCCGTCCACATCGCGCACTCGCAGCTGCGGAAGGTGGAAGTCAGGCAAACCGGTCGGCAGTGCGCCGACGACCTTAAATCCAAGATTGGCCAGCGGCGTCACCGATAACACGATGATGGAAATCACTACTACGAATAGCGCGACCGGGCGGCCCGGCAGAAATTTTTCCCCGAGCAGGAGCACCCCAAGAGCGACGAGACCAAAAGCCAACACGGCGAGGTTGGTCCCGGAAAGCTGGCCGGCCAAGATGACGACGCGTTCGTAGAAGTTTTCACCACCACCTTTGACCCCGAACAGCTTGGGCAACTGGGTCATTGCAATGGTCAGCGCTGCACCGGCTTTGAAGCCGAGCAAAATGGTTTCACTGATGAAGTTGACGAGGGAGCTCAAGCGCAGAAGCCACGCCAGAATGCACATACCTGCTACGATCAGCGCAGTCAGCGCCGCGATGTTTGCCCATCGTCCGGGATCGCCGGCCGCCATGTCCGCAACCGTGACGCCAACAAGCAATGAGATCGCGGAGGTGGGACCGATCGCAAGCTGGCGCGACGAACCGAACAGCGCATAGCAGAGGCCGCCGACTAGATAGCAGTAGATGCCATATTGCGGCGCCAGGCCGGCGAGCGAGGCGTAGGCGAGCGACACCGGAATTCCGTAGGCAGCAAGTGTCACGCCGGCAATCGCGTCGTGCCGGAGCCATTGTGGGTGATATCCGGCGACCCACTGCGCCGGGGGAAAAGCCGCGCGCCACCCGCGCACCGGGGTTCTCACCGCCATTGTTGGCAAATTGCTTAACCGGCCGCTGTCGTCATCCTGCGACGAAGAGTACCCACGGCGTCCCGATCAGCAGGAATACCGCCAGGAACGCGAGCGTGGTGAAGAAACCCAGCTGGTACAGCTCGCGCTGTGTCAGGTAGCCGCTTGCCGCGAAGATGATGTTTTGGCTACCGCCCTGTGGGGTGATCACCGAGAAATAGCTGCTCGCGAAGAGCAGACCAAACCCCATCAGCGGCGCGGGCACACCACCGCGAACGCCTACGTCGAGAAACACGCCGAGCAGTGCAAGTATCTGCGACGACTGACTCACGAAGAGGTAGTGGATGCCGACATAGAGCACGATAAGGGTAACGTAAAGCGTCGGCCAGGAAAGGCCGCCCAGGTGGGAGGCTAGTCGCTCGCCCGCGTAGCCCATGAAGCCGAGCTCGTTCAGCTGCCCGCTAAGGGCGAAAAGCACCGCGAGCCAAAGAAACGTGGCGAGCGTGTCCCCCTGCTCGGAGATGTCGTCGAGCGTGAGCACACCCGCCAACAGCAGCACACCGAGGCCCATAAATGCGACGCTGGTCACGTTGATCTTCAGCCTGTCGGCGAGCACCCAACCAGCGACCATCACCGCAAAGGTTAGCGCCGTGATCCACTCGGCTCGCGACATCGGACCCATGCTGGCGAGTTCCGCGCGTGCCGCTGCGGGAGCTTCCGGTGTCTTGCCGACGCGCGGGGGGAACAGTTTCGAGACGAGCAAAGGCAACATGATGATCGCGACGAGCGCGGGTACGGAGGATGCAAGGATCCAGGACCCGAATCCGATTTTGAGCCCGACTTGCTCAGCAATCTGCACGCCAATCGGGTTACCGGAGGTCGCTGTCAACCAGAGCGCAGACGAAACGGCGAGACTCGCCATCGCGCAGAACATCAGGTAGCCGCCGAGGCGCCGTCCTTCGGGATCGTCGGGATTGGAGCCTACTCCTTTGGCAACCGAAAGCACAATCGGAAAGAGCACACCACCGCGCGCCGTGTTGCTGGGAAACGCAGGCGCGATGGCCGCGTCGGTCAGTACGATGCTGTAGGCAAGGCCGAGCGACGAACCCCCAAAGCGGCTCACCATGAAGAGGCTAATCCGCCGGCCGAGCCCTGACTTCACGACCGCCTGCGCGACAACGAACGCGACCACCACGAGCAGCACGCTTGTATTGGCGAAACCCGAGAATGCATCCTTCGGTGTAATCGTCCCGGTGAGGACAACCGTTCCCACGGCCATCATCGCGGCCGTGAGGAGCGGGTAGGCGCCGAGGAGCACCGATGCAATTGCAGCAACGAAGACTGCGAACAGGTGCCACGCCGGCGCCGTCAGCCCGGCCGGAATCGGCGCGAACCAGATGCCAATCGCAATCGCGAAGGGCGTCGCACGCTTTGCGAGCAGACCGGGTGCGATCATGACGGTGAGCCTTCTGCGTTCGCTTGGCCGGGTCGGACACGGCCTCTGAGGCCGGCCGCTCGACCCTGGATCGAGCCATCCTCAGACTCGATCACGAACTGCCAGGAGAACTCGTAAGACCCGATCGCGTGGGCATACCGGCCCGTGCCGCCCAGAATCGTGCCAGTGACGTGGTTTCGCTCCGCTGTGCCTTCACCATTTAGCTCGCTGAACACCTGGTCGCCGTGCTCGTCCGTCCAGACGCTTCGGCCCACAAGACCCGTGTTGCTGTCGACGAGCGCGATGACTTCGGCGCGGAAGCCCACGCCCGGACGCCCCGCCCCTACAAGTAACATCGTTCCCTCGAGATTAACGATCGAGGCCTTTCGCTCGGCGCCGATGAAAATCGTGCGCCGGCTGCCGGTGGCATTCCAGGAGCCCTCGAACTCACGCCATTCAGCCGATGCGGTCGCGGGCTTTGGCGGCTCCACGGTCGACCCGCACGCAACCACGGCGAGTGCCAAGGGAAAAAAGAGGGTACGGCTGAGCGTT
Organism: uncultured beta proteobacterium; assembly: GCA_963711235.1. Taxonomy (GTDB): domain Bacteria; phylum Pseudomonadota; class Gammaproteobacteria; order Burkholderiales; family Casimicrobiaceae; genus PALSA-1003. Next base: position 1,200,312 of record CAVQDI010000006.1, read on the forward strand.
CGGCGCAGGCTAAGCGAAAACAATTTCACGCTCATCTTATTCACTGGGACAGCGTCATGGCGAAATAGCCCAACGCGGTGAGCCGACGGTAACTGGTCAGCTCCACGCCGCTTCGTCAGCCTGAATTCGCCAGCGGCCAGCTCCTCCCGTGTGCCGGTGCTCGCCGCGTTAGCGCTTCAGCTTGCTTTCCTTTTGCGCCTGCGCTTTGGTCATCGCCATCTGAACGACAGCTTCGATCGCCGCCTTGTAGTCAGCCTTATTCGCCTCGGTGAAGCCAGGCGCCGAAATCGTGACCCCCCCGTTTTTGGCGGTCTCGATTGTGAAAGCCACAGGCTTCACGTCCTTCGGCCAATCGAAGTGGATATTGCCCCACGGCGACTGAACCGCGATGGTTCTTCCCGGGCTCGCCGTGATCTTCTGGATGCCAGCGCCATAGACATCGTTCACGTGAGGCCCGGTAACCTCGAGGAGCCCGGGCTGGACGGCCGTCACCGTGCGCGTGGGTGGCGCGGCAGGCGCAGTCTGGGCATTGGTCACGCCGGCGCCCAGGGCGGCGGAGATCAAGATAACTGCGGAAAATTTGCGCATTGGCTTTCCCCTATAAGAAATAATGAGCGGTGCAATTGTGCTTGTTCGCTCGGAGGTGGTTAGGTCCGACGCGCAACCAAGGTCAGCAGCGACGGCAGACGCGCTTCTGACCAACCATCCTTCCGCAACTTCCAAGCCCGTTTTCCAGCTGCCTTTCAGCGGCCCCGCGGCCCCGACAACCTAAACGACAGCTGACGGCCAATCTCTATGGGAGAAAGGGCCAAGCAGGAATGCTGCGAGACCGCGCCATGCTTGTCTTCCCATTTCTCGACAGTCTGATTGCGCCAGCCGAAGTAGCGCGCAATGCGGGCATCGTCTGACGGCGCGTCCCCGCTCATTAGGCACAAGCACAAGTGTCAGCTGCCACCTCTCTTCGTTTGCTGCCCTAGATCAATGCAGCGCCTCGACGCGCGGCCAGGCCCATGCATCCATTCGTGACCGGCGTCGTATCGGACTGTCGAGAAATGAGAAGACAATAAAAGGCGCCGCCTCGCAGTATGGATACGGACCTTTTGATGTCCATTTAGTGACCTTGTCGGGTGAACCTGAAGTTGGGTACCAGTTCGCGCTTCGGCGCGATGTTCGGGTTTGCCGGTGGATCGAGGGGCTCGACTGAAAACGTCAGCAGGCGTTTGAACGGCATCTACTGGAAGAAAGCGGGACTCGCCTGCCGGTAAGATCGGACTGAGCTCGTGATGCCAGCTTGCCCACCTGCACGACGTGGCGCGGATTTGCGCGGACACTAAAGTGGCGTTACATCGGACTCGCGAGTTGCCGCGGTACTACCCGGGAGCGGAGAATGGCAAAAGGCAAAGGCAAAAATAAGGATGCGAAGCAGGGTAAGTCGAGGAAAGGTTCTCACAAGAGGGCGGGTGAGCGCAAGCCGGTCGAATCCCCGCTAGATGAGAAGCTTTCCGAAAAGGACTACCAGCGCGAGCTCCGGAAGTTGCACGTAGAGCTAGTCAAGCTTCAGGAGTGGGTCAAGTTCAAGGGCCTCAAGGTGTGCATCGTGTTCGAGGGACGCGACGGTGCGGGCAAGGGCGGCACGATCAAGGCAATTACGGAACGAGTGAGCCCACGGGTTTTCCGCGTTGTTGCGCTACCGGCCCCGACTGAGCGCGAGAAGTCCCAGATGTACGCGCAGCGGTATCTGCGGCACATGCCGGCGGCCGGCGAGGTCGTGATTTTCGACCGCAGCTGGTACAACCGCGCCGGTGTCGAGCGCGTCATGGGCTTCTGCACCGAGGAGCAGGCGCAGGCTTTCTTGAAGATGGTGCCGCTGTTTGAGAAGGTCGTCATCAACTCCGGCATCATCCTGCTCAAGTACTGGCTGGAAGTGAGCCCCGACGAGCAGACCCGCCGACTCGAGGCGCGCATCGGCGACGGCCGCAAGATCTGGAAGCTCTCGCCGATGGATGTCAAATCCTATAGTCGTTGGTACGACTATTCGAAGGCGCGCGACGAGATGTTCCAGGCGACCGACACGTCCTGGGCGTCGTGGTATGTCGCCCGCTCGGACGACAAGAAGAAGGCGCGCCTCAACATCATCAGCCACCTACTTAGCAGCATTCGCTACAAAGAGGCGCCACGCGAGAAGGTTAAGCTGCCAAAGCGGCAAAAAGCCGGCGGCTATCGTGAACCGGACCGCCCTTACAAGTTGGTCCCCGAGAAGTTCTGAAGCCTTCGCCTCATCGAACCCTCTTCGGTTTGTCGCGCAGACGATGATGGATCCCTCCTCCTTCATCTGTGCCGAGACACTAAGGAACGGCCTCGCGGTGACGATTCGGGCGATGCGTCCCGATGATCGCGACAAGGTCGCGGCAGCCGTAGGGAGGCTCGACCGGGAATCGATCTATTCGAGGCTGTTCGGCGACAGGACCGAGCTGACCGATGCCGCGCTCAGCCGGATCATGACAGTCGACCCGGATCGCGACATGGCGCTGCTGGTAACAACGGGCTCGGGACCGGAGGAAATCGTGATCGGTTCTGGCCGCTACGTCGCGGCGAGCGCGCATGGCGACAACCGCACTGCTGAAGTTGCATTCGTGGTTGAAGAAAACCACCGTCGACTTGGCATCGCCAACCGCCTGTTGTGCCATCTGGCGGACATTGCCCGACGACGTGGAATCGTTGCGTTCGAAGCCGACGTTCTGGCGCAGAACAAGTCCATGCTTGCCGTATTCACGCGGAGCGGACTGTCAATGCGGAGACATCGCGACGGTGGCGTCGTACACATCACGTTGTTGCTGGAACCAGGCCGCCAATGAGGATAAGCTCGGCTGTGTCACCGCGATGCGATGGGCCAAACACTGGCGAAGTGAACACCCAATGGCAGTGGCATAGACGCCTGCGGAACCGATCGAACGTGCGTGACGCGCGATGAGACGGAGGATGTCGATCGGCGGGTGGATCCGCGCCTCGCCGATGCTACGACGCGCCTGGTCGACGCTATCGTCAGGGGTATTTACCAACGCCGCCGTGGCGCGCCACGCAATGAGGAGCGCAGCCTAAATCGCGCATATCTATACTATAAGGTGCGGGATTGCTAACGGCTGCGCGGGCAGTATCGGTGGCGTTAGAACAGGACGCCGAGCAGCGTTTTGAGCAACTGCTCCAGGGGCATCATAGTCAGCGCCAGCGGAGCGATCGGCAGGAGCGTTGCTACCACAAGTTGGACGATCATTTCCTTGGTAACCGGTGCGATTTGCATCGTGCGCACTACATCGTAGCCGCTTCCCAGGTCGGCGAGCCCTTGGATGTCGCTGCTGGCGCCGAGTGCGTCGTTGGCGGGCGCCGTGCCGCGCAGCCATTTGACGTCGAATTCACGCACGTAACGCTCAGCTAGCGTTCCGTATTCGCGCAATCCCGTCCGCTTTGTCTTCGCAAGCTGGGGGGTAAAGACCAGCAGGGGGGCAAGGACCAGCACAAGCACAAAGACAACCATGATTGCGATCTCGGCCTTGAACTGGAGCAGCCTCGCGCCGAGGTAGAAGATGCGGTTGGCGAGCGGTCCGGCGAGAATCGCGCCATGCGCTACCACAAGGAGGGCAAAGGCATACACCGTCCTCGAGAGGAATCCCAGCCCGCCGAGTCGGTCCGGGTGCGTGGGAATCAGGCTCAAGTCGATGCGAGACACTTGCCAGAGAAAGCGCGTCCAGATGAACAGTCGGAAATACCAGCGGAACAGCAGGAATTGGAAGAGTGGCAGGCTCACGTAGCCGTACCACATCCCGGCAAGCGAGAGGCTGGAGCCTTCCGTAGCCGGTGTCGCGTACCAAGTGGCCGCGTCGAGCGCAATGTACTGCCGCCAGACGACCAGAATGCCGAATCCATAAACGACGCCGATCAGCAGAATCTCGGCCAGCGTCGAGTTGCGCAACCGCAATGCCGATGCGATCGCGGCCTCGAAACGGGGCAGCGCGTCCTCGGGAATCAACTCGCGCTCGAGGAATTGCACAATCAGGGAGCGCATGCGCCGGTGCACCACGAGTTCGGCGCCGATCAGCAGGGGCAGCGCCACCAAGTAACGGATGTGAACTTCTACATCGAGCAGAAACGGCACGACCGCATTGCCGCCAAGGACGTGTCCTTCCAGCGTCGAGAGAATCAGGAGCGGCAACCAGGCGACGAGCGAGATGACGATGATGCGTCGGCGGGCCATCATCATCGCGTTATCGGACAAGTGCGCCCGACGCAGGAGTTGGAAGAGTGGTCCGCCCAGGACCAGCGAGAAGTCCGGTGTGTCCCGAAGCAGGGCCGACCCGTCTTTAGACGCCGGCGTGGGAAGATTCATTTGTGGTCTCGCCGCGCGGAGCCAAGCCAATGCGGTCGATGGTTAGCTGAGGCGTTCGAAGCAGTCGATGCCGTTTCGTTTGGTAGAAGGCGAAGGCAAGGCTTCCGGACGGGACCCGTGTCGCGTCAGCGCGCCACTTCCTGCCATCCGGACCCGGGATCGAAGGTTGCCATCTTCGCGCCGATTGCAGCGGAATCCTTGCCGAGGTCCTTCTGATAGACTTTGCCATTGTGGCTGACGATGAATGTCATCACGCCGCTCCTGCCATATTCGGCGGGATAAGCGACCATCGCAAAGCCCGCGATCATGCGGCCGTTGATTACATAGTTGTAGGCACCGCCCGGGGCATTCTTTCCCTGGCGTGTCAGAATCCTGAACTGATAGCCACGGTAGGGGTCACCCGCGCCGTGACCCTTCAGGTAGGCGGCGCTTTCCGCGATCAAGGGCCCGAACGGGCTCTCTTCATCACCCTTCGCGGCGTCAGCCGGCCAATACAGGCCGTCATGCTTGCCACGCGCGCTGGCAAGTTTCTGCGCGTACTGGAGCACTCCGTCGCCGTCGCGATCCCGCATCGCGTACGCACGCTGGGCGTCTATGTACGCACGTGAGACGTAAATGGCGTTGAGTTCATTGCCACCGATGCGGCGATTGACGATCTCAGCCTCGCCATCTTCAGTCGCAAAGCGCCAGCGGTCGCCTGCGCGCACGATGGGAATGGGCACGGGCCAAGCCTCATCGCCGATTAACAGAACGCGACGGTCCGAGCTTGGCTCCTGCAACACGCGAAGCGTCTCCATGGCCGCGAGGATCTTCGCCCGGATGGCACTGGTCGCTGCGCGATCGGAACTGAGGACCAGATCCTTGTGCTCTTCCCCGAAGATCGCAATCATGTCCGAATCGCTGTCGGCCTTGAGCGCCGCCATCAGCGCGTCGACCGCGGCTTCCGGGGTCGCGAAGGTTTTCTGTGGAGCAGCGGCCACGACGAGTGGAGCGGCCACGAGTAACGCCAGCGCGAGCCGGCGCAAGTACGACCAGAGGCGGGTGCTGTTCATGAGAGATGCCTGCCTTAAGATTAGAAATGGGTGCATGACTTTGCTCCGGCCCTCAACGACGCCCGCCGCCACGGCCTCCGCCGCCCCCGCGGCCACCGCCGCCACCACCGCCACGCCCACCGCCGCCACTCGGCGTTGACCGCGAAGCACCGCGGCTCGCCCCTGCTCCGGACATCGACCCGCGGCTCGCGGCGCCGCGGGAACTATCCATTTGGGTTTGTCGCCCCGAGCCATAGCCGCCGAAGGCGCTGTTGCCAGAAGCGCCACCTGGACCGCCACCGCCGCCCATTCCGCCACCGGCAGGCTGCGTCGTTGGGCGTCCTGCCGTACGCCCAGCCGACCCGTAGCCACCTCCCCCCCGCGCGCATCGCCGACTCGGGTGGAAGGGGCCGTCTTGCCGATGGAGTTGCTGACTTGGCCGGGCTGCTTGTTGGATTTCCATTCCGATCTACCGCCTGCCGGTCTCTGGCCGGTCCCGCCGCCGGGGCGGTTGATGTTCGTGTTGCGATCGATGTTGATGTTGGTGTCCCCGCAGCAGCCATATCGGTTGCCGCTCCAGGCGGCTCCGATCGCTGCACCCCAGATGACGCCCGCGGCGAGCGCGGCGCCTGGCGCATACGGGTAGTAATACGACGGGTAGGGCGTCGGGTAATAGCCGTAAACAGGCGCACCGGATACGACGACCGTTGTCGGGTTGTATTGCGGCACGTAGATCACCTGTGGATCGGCCGGCTCGATACTGACCATCTCTTGCTCGAACTTCACCACCTGTTTGTCGTCGGACTTGAGGTTGCCGGCCGCCTTCGCCTTGCGGCGAAAGGCCTGCACCGCCTCGATCACAGCCCCCTGATCGGCGACGACCGCTTCGCCCAGCGCAGTCGTCCAGTCGAGATCGTCACTCATCATCTTCACGACATCGGGGTAGTTGAGAAGGGACTTGACTGCATCGTCCCACTTGTCGTCGACGGGAAGCTTGGGATCGGTCTTCCGCTTGTCTAGAAAGCGATCCGCCTGCACGAGCTGCAGCGGATTGGTAGAGGCAGGCAGAATGATCGCGACCAGGTCGTCCGGATAAAGTGCGATTGGGCCAACGAGCTTGCTCAGCTCCTCGGTGGATAAGGGCGCCGCCGCGGAACCCGTAGGGGCCGGTGCCTGCGCGATTGCATGCGCAGCGAATACGATCGCCAGGCCCATGGCGATGGCAGTAAACCATTTGGCCGATATGCTGCTGCCGGTTGCTTCGAATCGATTCATACGCATTTCAGCTGCCTCCGGATTCTAGTCAGATTGCGGCGGTCGAGATATCGATGGCCAGTCGGCGGGCGATGGGGTGCGTACGACGGCGCGCCAAGCACGCGTCCGGCGCAACGCCGCTCCGCTCCGTGCAGTATGGGGCTGAGCTCACTTTCCCAGGGTCATCATCGCCACAATGACCGGTCCCCATGCAGTGAGCAGAATGTTCCCGATGGCATAGGGAACCGTGTAACCCAACGCCGGAACGCTGCTGCTCGCTTCTTCCTGGACGGCGCGAAGTGCGGCCGTAATTGTCCCGGCTCCCGCGCAGGCGCCGAGAACGATGAGAGGGTTCATTTTCATGACGTAGCGACCAAAGAGGATCCCTATGGTGTGAGGCAGCAGTGCCGATACGAAACCCACCATGACCAGGCTAAGTCCGGTTTTTTGAAGCCCCGCGACAAAGCTCGGACCTGCACTCAGGCCGACGACTCCGATGAAGATGCACAGTCCAACGGTATCGAAGATCCATATCGCAGGCTCTGGGATGCGCCCGAAGAACGGATACGTCGACCGCAGCCAGCCAAAAACGAGCCCCATGATCAGGGCACCTCCGCTGGCAGTGAGGGTCAGTGGAATGCCTGCGACGGTGACTGACAGCAGGCCTACGAAGCCTCCAAGCACGATCCCGGTCCCGACGAACACCATGTCCGTCGCCGTGGTCGGCCGGTCGGCATATCCCAGCTCGCCGACCACCCGCCCAACTGCAGCCGTCGGGCCGATCAGGCGCAGGACGTCTGCACGGTCGACCCGGGTGCATGCTACCAATGGGGATCTCCTGTCCGGCCCGCGTGAGTCTTTCGCAGGAAAACCCCGCGAGCAAATTCAATCTGCGCCAGCTCCGTCAGACTCTTTCCGACCGCGGACCGGCTCGTGATCACCACGTCCAGTGATTCGATCGGTATGTCGAGCAAGGCCTTGTCGTCGATCTCCGGGCCGATCCTGGTCCCTCGATCCACGAGTATCTCTTGCCGCGCGATTACCGCGACTACGTCATTCTCGTGAACGACCGAGGCTGGCGTTGGCTTCGACGATTTCGCCGCGATGGCGGATGCGCACGATGAAGACCCGCGTCGGCCTCGGGCAATGCCTCGAGCTCCGCCACGGTCTTGTTCGCCAGGGCTAGGTTAGTCACTCGGTACGCACGGATATCGAAGTAGCGGGTCCCTGAGACGACGCCGAGTCCCACCTCCGCGCATCCCGCGATCTCAGCCTGCATCCGTGCACCTTCCTCGCGCAAGTTGATCCGCATCAGCTTGGGCCCGATCGTGGGAATGAACCAGACGAGACTGGCGGTCCCGATGAGATAGGTCACGGCATAGGCGACCGGAATGTTGTTTAGCCACGCAGTTTTCTCGGCATCCGGAGACGCCAGGCGCTGGATCGCTTCGACCCGCGGTGCCGATTACGGTGGACTCCGAGAACGCCCCGGCCAGGAGACCTGCAGCGGTGCCGACGTCATAGCCGAGAAGCTTCGCGAACCCAAACGCGGTAAGCAGACACGTCACGCATAGAACGACGGTGAGTGCTACTTGGGGAATCGGCGTCGCGCTTGAGCCCGCGAAAGAATTGCGGTCCAACCTTGTATCCCGGTCGTGAAGAGGAAGAGATCGAAGAAGATGGTCTTCACGATGGCTGGGACCTTGATATCGAGCTGCCCGACCAGAACTCCGGCCAGAAGGATCCAACAACGATTCCGAGGCTGAAGCTCCCGAACTTGACGCGCCCGATCAGGAAGCCAGTCGCAAGAGTAAGAAATATCGCAAGCTCAGGATTGTTTCGCAGCGCGTGTACAAAGTAGTCCATCGTCTGCGCCTGTGCGCTAGTACGCTGCGGCGTGCTGCGACAGGTTCATTTACAAAGCCGCCGAAAACCGTCTGCAGGAGTCGGGAAACCGCATGGCTACCAGCAGGAGCCGATGGCGGCGTGGACCCTTGATCTCTTTCGCCGCGTCCGGTGCATGGATGGAATTGGGGTGGACACCTTGCGCCGGATCGGAAGCGGCCGCCCTGGGGTTGACGCGTTGTGCGGCGCATCAATGATGACCGTCGTTGTTAGTCATGGCCGGTCCCCAGGAATCGAGCCGGTTCACTTCTCCTTGGCCGTAGCCGGCTTAGCTTTTCTCGCCCCGGCCGGTTCGCCGGTCTTGCCCGTGGCAGCCATGATAAGCCTGCCTGTAACCGCGCGCAATGGCCCGCACTGCCCGGCCGATGTCGTCGTAGACATGATCGTCCAGGTTCGCGAACGATATGCGCACCGACCAGTCCGGAGCCGCAAAGCCGCTGCCATTGAGCAGTACGATGCCGTGGTCTTCTGCGAGCCGGAACACGATGTCGAGCGGATGCACGTTCGCCTTCATCCACTTGACCACGTCTTCGCCAAGGTACTTCCGGGCCCAGAACTCGAAATCGATCAGGCCGTAGTAGTAGTCGAAGTACTCGTTCGGGCTGACTTCGATGCCTAGCCCCTCGATCGTCGCCTCGACCCGCTTCTTGACGATGCCGATGCAGGCTTTCTGGTAATCCTTCTTTTCGTCCATCAACTCGGAGAGCGAGAACAGCGTCATCATCACCTGTTGCGGAAGCGACAGGCCCGCCGTGTGGTTGAGCGCAACGTCGCGGCTATCGGCCACGATCCGGTCGATGAATGCAAGCTTGCGCGGCTCAAGCGTTAGCCCGCCGTAGCGCTTGTCCAGCAGCTTCTTGATGGGCTCGGGATGCTTGGCGATCATCTCGTCGAAGATGTTGTCTTCGTGCACCGCGATCAGTGCCCAGGCGCCAGCCGGTACAGCCGAAATACTTGCTATAGGAGTAGACGCCGATAGTGTTCTTCGGGAACTCGCCCATCAGCGAACGGAAGCCCGGAACGAACGTGCCGTAAACATCATCCGTCAACAGGATCAGATCGGGGCGCTTCTTGAGCACGGCCCCGATCTTCTTGATCGTGTCGGGCGAAATCGCCACGGCGTACGGGTTGCCCGGGTTGACGATGAAGAACGCCTTGATCTTCGGGTCGAGGAGCTTGTTGAGTTCCTCATCCGGGTACTGGAACCTGTGATCCTGCTTCGCGTGCACCTCGACGAACTTGAGGTCGTAATCCTCGAGGTGGGCCATCTCGATGTAAGGGGTGAAGATCGGCACGCCTAGCGCTATCGTGTCGCCGGGATTGATGATCCGATTGCTCTTCAGCGACTTGAAGATGTAGCACATCGCGGCGGTGCCGCCCTCGACCGCGTAGATCTTGAACTTGCCTTCCGGTCTCGGGTTCCCGCACATCGCCCACTGCAGGTATTCGTGGACGATTTGCTCGTTATGCACCAGCATTCGATCCGGCACCGGGTAGTGGTCGCCGATGATGGAGTCCACCAACTCGTGCACAAACTTGTCCGGGTCAAATCCGAACTTCTTCACCGTCCAGCGGCACCATTCGCTGCAGGAACGGCGCGCCGGGCATGTCGTTGTGTTTCTTGAGCCAGGCCTCGAGCCGTCCGGCCACGCCGGACGCTTTTGGCATGCCGCCCACGCCCGGCGGCAAGTCGAGCACGCGCTTGCTCTCGGTGATCGCGAATTGCCCAAGCAGGAAGAACGCCTCGCGCGGTTCCGTCGCAACCCAGTTCGGGTTACCTCGGCCGGCGTTCAGATAGGAGGTGGAAGATTCCAGCGCGGCCTTCGATGCCACCTTCTGGAGGAAATCCTTGATCTCGAATGGGCCGAGTTTCTCGTATTGTTTAAGTTTCAGGTCGTCCATTCGATCCTCCTTGTGGGGTCGGTAAGCGAAAATGCGCGACTCATGAAAGCAGCATGATGATGACCATGCCCCAGATCGTCAGTAGGGTGTTCCCCACGGCGTAGGTGACGGTGTAACCGAGCGCCGGGATCTGGCTCTTGGCTTGATCGCAGACCAGGCCAAGCGATGCCGTCGTCGTGCGCGACCCGGAAACGATTCCGAGGTTGAGCGCGTCGTGGAAGCGGAACACGTACTTGGCGGTGAACATGCCGAGAACCAGGGGGACCGTGGTGGCGAGCGCGCCCCACAGAAACAGACCGATGCCCTGCGTTTTCAGACCATTGACGAAACCCGGACCGGCGGAGATGCCGACGATTGCGATGAAGATATTGAGGCCGACCGAGTTCATGAACCAGACGGTGGGCGTCGGAATACGCCCGAAGGACGGGCGCACCGAGCGCAGCCAGCCGACCAATGATCCCGGCGATCAGCGCGCCGCCGGCGGTCGACAGCGTGAGCGGCACGCCAGCCACCTTGAAGACCAGCGCGCCGATCAGCGCGCCGACCACGATCGCGGCGCCGACGAACGCCATGTCGGTGACGTCGGTCGGACGGTCGGCGACGCCCAGCATCTTGGTGGCGGCGGCGGTGTCCTGCGTGCGGCCGACGAGCGTAAGCAAGTCGCCGCGATTGATCTCGGTGCCCGGCAGGATCGGGATATCGGTGGCGGTAGCGCCGCGCGTGATTTTGCGCAGGAACACGCCGCGCGCCGCAGGGAGCGTCGCCAGCTCGGCGAGCGTCTTGCCGTCGACCTCCTTGTTCGTCACCAGGACGTCGACGCCCTCTACCGGCACGGCCAGCAACTCGCGATCCTCGACTTCGACCGCGTTCTGCAGCACCCTCACCAGCACTTCACGTTCGCCCGCGACCGCCACGACGTCGCCTTCCTTCAGGACGGTGTCCGCAGTCGCATCCACGATCTGCCCCTCGCGGCGAATGCGCAGGATGAACAGGCGCGCATCGGGCACCATCGCCTCGGCCTCGGCGACGCGCAGACCTGCCGCCTTGCCGCCCGGTTGCACCTTGTACGCGCGCAGCACCCAGCGGTACCAGCCCGTGCCCGGCCCGCCCAGCTCCTTCTTGCCGCCTCCATGCCTCTCCTCGTAATCCTTGCAGGCAGCGACGAGGTCGATGCCGAGAAGCTTCGGGCCGATGACCGCGATCACGATTGCCGAGCCCATCGTGCCGAACATGTAGGTCACGGCGTAGGCGATCGGCATCGAATCGAGCAGGGTCTTGGCTTGATCGGGGGGCAGGCCCAGCCGGTTGATGGCGTCAGTCGACAGCCCCATCGCGGCGGAGATCGTCTGCGAGCCCGAGTAGAGTCCGGCCGCGTAGGCAAGGTCGTAGCCGGCAAGCTTTGCGACCACCACGCAGGCGACCAGGCTGAATACGCACTGCACCGCGGAGAAGATCGCCTGCGGCAGGCCGTCTGCTGGCAATTCCGCGCACGAACTGCGGCCCCACCGCGTAGCCGACGGCGAACAGGAACATGAGGAACGAAAACGCCTTGAGCGGCTGGTTGACCGTGATCCCGATCTGCCCGATCACGACGGCGGCGATCAAGGTGGCGGTCACCGATCCGAGGCCGATCCCCTTGTAGGTGAACTTGCCGAAGTAGTAGCCGAAGGCCAGCGCGAGAAAAATCGCGATCTCGGGGTATTGGCGCAGCGTTTCAAAGAACCAATCAATCATGATTTACTCCGTTTCGATGACGCCGTTTGGCCGGTGCTTCGGCTTGGTCGATCGGCAGTTTGCTTGGGCAATCAATCAGTACCAAGAGGGTGCCTGCTTGGCACCGGCTATCTCCCTTGCTTGGTGGCCGTCTTGCTTTTGGTTGAGGCCGAGGGCGGCGGCGGAGGCTGTCGTCCCGGCCGTGTTTCGCCGATGGCCGACAGCTTGATCAGTTTGAGGCCCCGCGTTGCGTTGTAACCGTGGATTTCCTTGACATCGAGCTTGCGCATGAACCCGATCGTGTCTGCCTCGATCACTTGCCCCGGCACCATGATCGGGAAGCCGGGCGGGTATGGAATCACGAAATTGGCCGATACCATCTCCGGGCCGCTCTTCAGCCGCTCATCGATCTTCGGGCTCATCAGCGGCAGGTACTCGCAGTCGTCTTCTTCATAGGCCGCAAAGAATGCGCTGCGCATATCGCCCTCGAGCGTGATGCTGCCCGGGTTGTCGCGGTAGCCGTCGTGGAAGCGGCTGAAGTTCGGCAAGTCAGGCACGTCCTCCATCAGGCTCTTGACCCGTGCTGCAAATGCAGCGCGCTCGGGCTCGCCGCCCTCGTCGAGTCGGGCGTCGATCTCCAGGGCGATCTCGAGCAGCACCTTGATCAGCAATGCGACGTCGCTGCGCGTGTTGTTGATATTGCTTTGCAGCAGCACGCTGTTGCGCGAAGTCTTGTTGAGCTGGATGTTGTACTTGGCGGCGAGCAGGTTCTTGAACGAAGTGCCGTCGTACCCGGCGGTGCCGCACACCAACGTCATGCGCGTGGGGTCGAGAAAAAATTCGTCCTCTCGCACTGCCTTCAGCGTCGTTACCCAGCTGCCGCCCGGGGTGAGGAAGTCGCGAAAACCCGAGGCCCGGAACTCGGCCGGGACCATCGCGTCGGCGCCTAGCACGCGGAAGTACTTCGAGATGATCGGGTGTTCGGCTACCGCCTTACGGATCGCCAGCGCAATCTCGGTCGCGCGACATGACCAGTTCGTAGCCCTCCAGGTCCATCTGGCGCCGGGCTAGGTCGAGCGACGCGATAATCTGTGCATTGGGCGATGTCGAGGCATGGATGAACACCGCTTCGCGGAAGGCAGAGACGTGGTGGTTGTAATCCTCGTCCCGCACCGCCACGATCGAGCCTTGGCGCAAGGCCGACATGGATTTGTGCACCGAGTCGGTCTCGTAGACGCGGATGCGCATCTTGCGCGGGTCCGGAACGAGGCGCCGCTTGAGCAGGCGCGCATCCTTCGGGTCGAGATCCTCGCCGAGTTCGGCGGCCTGTGCCTGCCATGCCGCCAGCGCCGCCGGGCTTGCCCGCCATTCCTCGAGCGCGTCGGCCGCGCCCATGGCGGTGCGCGGGCGCAGGAACGCCGACCAGCGCGCAAAACCGAACCACGCCTCATCCCACAGGAAAATGAGATCTGGCTTGATCGCCAGGCACTCTTCCATCACTCGGCGAGTGTTGTAGACGTGCCCATCGAACGTACAGTTAGTGAGCGTCACCATCTTCAGCCGATCGAGTCGTCCTTCGGCCTTGAGATTGAGCATTGCCTGCTTGATGGTGCGCAGCGGCACCGCGCCGTACATCGAGTATGCCGTCATCGGGAACGCTTCGACGTACAGAGGCTGGGCGCCCGACAGCACCATACCGTAGTGATGCGACTTATGGCAGTTGCGATCGGCGATCACGATATCGCCCGGCGCGGTCACCGCCTGGTAAACCATCTTGTTGGACGTCGACGTGCCGTTGGTGACGAAGAAGACGTGGTCTGCACCCACGGCACGGGCGAATTTCTCCTGGGCAACCTTGATGTTGCCGGTCGGCTCGAGCATGCTGTCCAGGCCGCCGGTGGTCGCGGAGGTCTCCGCGAGGAACAGGTTCTGGCCGTAGAACTCGCCCATGTCACGGATCCAATTCGACTTCATGATCGATTTGCCGCGCGCGATCGGCAGGGCGTGGAAGGTGGCTATAGGCCGGGCGGCGTAGCGCTTGAGGTTGTCGAAAAACGGCGTGGAGAAGCGGTCGGCGATGCCCTCGAGGATGTTGAGGTGCACCTCCATCAGCTCCTCGACCTCGTAGAACACGCGCCGAATCATCGAGGCGCTCGGATCACCGGCCAGCTTCTCGACTTGCCGGTCAGTCAGCAGGTAGATATCGAGCTCAGGGCGGATGCGCTTGATGAGCCGCGCCAATGTCACGCCGATTTCGCGTGGCGCAAAGCTCGACGTATCCAGCTGGTGACGGGCGCTCAGAAAATCGCGCAGCAACGGCACGTCATGCTGCGATGGTACCGGGATGCCGTCGAAGATCACCACTGCCTCGATCTTGCCATTCAGTATCGTGGCGAGAAGGGCATCCTCCACGCTGCCGACCAGCACCGGCTCATAGACCATCGTGTCCTGGGCGCGCCGCAGGCGGCGGATCTCCTGGGCAGTTTTGGCCCGATTTGCCGCCGGCGTCGGGGTCACGAACAAGCTTTCGAAGTATGGCCGGTGATTGTCGCCGCCACTGAGCGTTGGCGACAAGCGTTCCGACGCCATCTCGTCGGAATCGTCCGCCGTCTCCCATTCGCCGCTGTCGTAGCGATAGCTGCCCGACAACAGCGCGCCGCTCAGGCGCCGCACCAGACGCCCTACGCCCAGCGCGTCGTCGCTGCTGATGCGTTCAGCGAGGGCTTTCATCAAACGCAGCCCGGGATAGGCGAAGAACTCCTCGAGGGCATACAACTCCACGAGCGCCGCTTCCACTGCGGCGCGTCCGCTGCGCGGCTTGCCGCCTTGCGCCTCAGCCGCCCAGCCTTGCGCCCTCGCATTCAAGCTCTCGCCAGCGGTCCAGCCGTGCCGCCGTGGTGGAAAAGAAATGATCCAAAGTCATGGCATCAGCTCCCGACACAAGGTTGGCCCTGATCAAAGATTACCGTTTGTTTTCAATCGAGCGAAGGACAACAATTAGCGGGATACCGCTCGCGGTATGGAGGTCGTTACGACTTGTCCATGCTGCAAGGCCGCGCCACCGTTGTCTTCTCCTTTCTCGACATGCCCTGCCCGCCGATCAGGCAGGTGTCAAGACCGGATTGGTAATCTTGATCGGCGGGCTTGGCGCAGTTCTTTGGAGCATCATCGCAGGCCAGCTCACGGCGCGCCTGGCGTGCGCGCGACTCTACGTTCCGGCAGCAGCGGCAGTCATGGCCGCGGTGTTGCTCCTTGGCACCTTTATCTGGACTTCACCTGGCCCGCTTCCAGTTCGCGTTGATTGCCGCCGGCGGCTTGGTGATGACTGGCAGTATCGGCCCTGCCGCCGCCGTTATCATCGACGTGAGTCACCCGGGCCTGCGCGCAGCGGCCGCGCCGAGTGGCAGGTGGTCGCGACCTTGGGTGCGATAGCTTGTACGCTTCCGCCTGAGCTCACGTCGCTTCTTGCGTTGGCGGCGTGCCGCCATCGCCCCGGAGTCGTGCCGCTCCACCGTCGGAAAGAACGCATAAAGGGACCTACGCTGGTGTACCCTAGCGTTGCTGCGACGTCGTCGATGGTGACCTGAGTATCCGCGAGCAGCTGGCGTGCGGCCTCGAAGCGGACCAGATCAAGAACCTGCTGGAAGGTCGCGCCCTGTGCCTTCAGGCGCCGGTTCAGCGTCCGGCGATGCATACTAAGCATTTGTGCCACGTCGTTGCCTGAGCTCTTGCCATCGAGAAGCAAAAAGCGCAATGCCCGATAGACCTGCTGGAACAACTCGGCGTGCCCGGCGGCATCGGCTTCTTTCCGCGCGACACGAAGGAACGCAGGATCCGCTTCCTGGATGGGCTGGTCCAGCCAATGCACGGGAAACCTTAGCGCACAGAATTCGGCGTCGAAGCGCAGCGGCGCCCTGAAGAGGCGCTGATAGGGGCTGACGTCCGATGGCTTCGCATGCGGGAAGAATACTTCGGACGGCGTCCAGCCCACGCCGCAGAGTTCACGCATGAAATTGCAGCCCCCTGCCATGAGCGTGTCGTAGATCTGGCCGACCCCCTCCACAGCGGGGTGATAAATGGCGTAACCAAGGTCCACTACGCGGTCACGCTGCAGGATGTACACGAGCGCCCCTTCGCTGTTGAGGTGTTGGTAGACCGTGAGCGTCCGCAGTGCTCTGCCGACCGTCGGGGAGTTCCGCACGACTTGACCTGCCAGACCCAGGTCGGAAAGATGCCACACGCGCCCGCAGAGCAGTCCGAAATGGGCGCAACCCGTCCTCCTGGAGGCCTCCCGGAACAGCGCGCCCATCGCGGCATACGGAATCCTTTGCTCCGGCCGGTCGAAACAGTCCGGAGCTAGCCCGACGTCCGTAAGTATCGAGATTGGATCCTGCCCGAATTGGCGGATCAGGTCGGGCACGGCGGTAAATCCGCCGACTCGCTGACGCCACACGTTGCCCTGGGTCGCGCTCCCTCCCCAAGCCTTTCTAGCAGCTTCCCCTGGCGTCAAAATGACGTCCCCCTGGCTGACTCGCGACATAATTGTTCCGCTGAATGTCGCGAATTGTCAATTTGTCGGCTACAGCCACTCACAGGCTCCGGCAGTTCTCCTGAGCCAGGGGCGGCCGCGCTGCCGGTTCCATGGCTTCGAGAACAAATGAGCAAGTCGAGAAATGAGAGGACGGCGCGGCCTTTGCTCGACATCATGCGTGGACCCTGCCGGGACTGTGCGGCCCGCTGCGGAGGTGAGTCCAAGCGTTTCCGCCAAACCGATGCGACTTCGGTAGCGATGTCACCGAAGAAGAAACTCAAACCAACATTGATCGCGGCCGGGGGCCTGGATCGGTTCGATCTCGGCAAGGGGACTGTCGTCACGATCGGGGATAACACTCTCGCCTTGTTCAAGGTCGACCGCCTTGTCTACGCGACCGAAGCCTGGTGCCTTCGCTGCGGGGCGATCCTTGCGGAAGGAGGCCTCCATGATGGGATCGTCACATGCGGTGGCTGTGACTGGCGCTATGACGTCATGACCGGCTCCGTCGTAGGAATCCCGGCACTCCGCCTAAGTACCTTCGAAGTTCAGATTGTCGGCGAGCAAGTTGTCGTCGTGGGTGCCTAGTCTCATCTAGTGCCGCGTGTTTTTCTAATACACCTCGCTGCCTTCAGTAGTGGCCTCGCTCGGTTGTTACGCCATAGCGCCGACACGTTTACATTGCTGGATGGCACCTATTTCGCCGACTGAGCGGCGTTTATTGCAGGAATTGGTGGGCGTCCCGTATCTTCCCGACGCCAAACTCAATCGCGAACGGACATCAACAATGCATTCGACAAGACGGTGTCCGCAAGCGGGTTGCTAGACGCGATGGAGCCACAGGCGGTCAGACATGCCCTGCGGTGTGATAGAGTTTATGACCGCTCAGCGCTTCAGCCGCACGTAACCTAAGATGGAATCCATACTCGCTAACGCCCGCCGCGTCGCGACCCAGCTCGCGGCCGCGGTGGCGCTCTGCGCTGGTGCGGCGCCTGCCTCCGCATCGTTCCTCTCCGGCGAGGCGTTGGATACCGCGGCGAGCATCATCTCGTGGGTTGTTGTGTGCGTCGTCCCGATCGTTCTCATCGTCCTGTTCTGGATGGTGCACGTCATTCCCGAAAAACTCGCCGAGAAGCGCCACCATCCGCAGAAGGACGCGATCCACGCGCTTTGCCTGCTGTCGCTGCTGTTTGGCGGCCTGCTGTGGCCGCTGGCGTGGTTATGGGTCTACACCAAGCCAGTCGGCTACCGGCTTGCCTACGGCACCGAGAAGCACGACGACTATTACCTGGAGCTGGGGGACAAGGCGAAAGGCGGAGCCTTGTTGCGTGAGGAGATCGTCCATCTCCAGCACGAACTCGATGCGATGGCGGCGAAGGGCACGCTTCCGGCGCAACTCAAGGCGCTGCGCAGCGAGCTGGACGCGCTGCGGGTCGAGCCGACGACTGCCGAGGCGAAGGCGGGGGGCGCGTAATGGACCTGTTGCTACTTGGGATCTACGCGTTTTTTGTCTGGCTGATCTTCATCAAGTTCAAATGGCTGCCGTGGAAT
Organism: uncultured beta proteobacterium; assembly: GCA_963711235.1. Lineage (GTDB taxonomy): Bacteria > Pseudomonadota > Gammaproteobacteria > Burkholderiales > Casimicrobiaceae > PALSA-1003. Next base: position 1,218,580 of record CAVQDI010000006.1, read on the forward strand.
ACGACGTCACAAGTCACGGTCGTCATCATCCCGATCGTCGCGCTTACAGCGATGATCTTGACGCTCAACGTGGTGGCGCCCTCGTCGAATGACGTGCGGGTCCTGAAATATGTCGTACAGATCATTCCGCAGGTGAGGGGGCGCGTGCTCGAAGTGCCGGTCGAGCCCAACCGGCTGGTCAAGAAGGGCGAGTTGCTGTTCCGCATTGACCCGACGCCGTATCAGAACGAGCTCAACATTGCGAAGGGCAAGCTGGCGGCGGACGAGGCGAAGTTCGCCCAGGCGGGCGCCAACCTGGCGGATGCATCCGCCGGTGCGCGCGAGTTGCGCGAACAATTGAAGGCGGCCAGTGGCCAGGTCAGTGCCCTGCAGCCCAGGCTCGAGCTGGCGCGGCTGCGGGTGCAGCAAAACCGGGAATTGGTCGCCTCCGGCGCCGGCGACCGATTTGCGCTGGAGCAGGCCGAGGCCAACGTGACCGAGCTGGAGGCGCAGCTTGCGACGGCCACCGCCAACGAGGCGCAGGTCACGCAACGGCTGTCGGGACAGGTCAATGGCGAACAGGCGTCGGTCGCCGCGGCGCGGGCGCAGCTCGCCACGGCCAAGGCACAGGTGGACGCGAGCCGGGCCGAGGTTGCCAACAAGCAGTGGGATCTTGACCAGACGTCGGTCTACGCTCCGGCGAACGGCTACGCGATCAACGTGCAGTTGCGGCCAGGGTCTTTCGTCACCGCGTTCCCGGTTGCTCCGGCGATGAGCTTCGTCGAGGAAATCTACCAGGTCATCGCGCTCTATTATCAAAATGAGCTGACTGTGGTCGAGCCGGGTAACGAAGCCGAGATCGCCCTGCTGACCCACCCCGGCCGCATCATCAAGGCGAAGGTGAATTCCATTGTCTGGGCGCAAGGGCAGGGCCAGGTCGCGCAGTCAGGCGTGCTCCCGCAGACGGGGGTGTTTCCTGCGGCTCCGGGCCGCTTTCCGGTCAAGCTCGACGTCGCGGACCAGGATCGCGAGCTCTTCCTTGCCGCCGGCGCCACGGGCGACGCTGCGATCTACACCGAGCACCTGGCCGCGCTCCACATTCTGCGCAAAGTGATCATTCGTGTCGGGTCGATCACCAACTACCTCATCCTGAAGCTGCACTGATGCAGGCGAGCCGCATCGTGGGTGGCTGGGCGCTGGCGGTCGGGGCAGTGGTCGTGATCGCGGGCTGTGCCATCAAGGAGCCGCCGGCGGCGGCGGATATCCAGCGCGAAGCGCTCGCCCACACGACCGTGCCTGCCGGCTGGAAAGCAGGGGGCGGGATGGCGCAACCGGTCGCCGACCGCTGGCTCGAATCGTTCAACGACCTGGCTCTGGTCGCGTTGGTCGACGAAGCGCTGACCTATAACGCCGATCTGAAGGTCGCGGCGGCGCGGGTCGAACAGGCCGCAGGGTATGTGGAAGTCGCGGAGGCATCGCTCTATCCGGCGGTAGGCGTGCTCGCTCACGGTGGCGGCAAGGCCGGCGGCGACGGCTCCGGCCTGCGGGGTGTCTTCCTCAACGCTTCGCTCGAGCTCGACGTGTGGGGCCGGATTCGTTACGGCCAGGCCGCGGCGCAGGCGCAGTATGCGTCGGCCGATGCCGACTACGCGTTCGCGCGGCAGTCGTTGGCCGCGCTCGTCGCGAAGGGCTATTTCCTGGCCATCGAGGCCGGGTTGCAGCAGGCGATCGCGCAGGACGTGTTGCACGCAGCGGAGGAATTGCTGCGCCTTGCGCAAGAGCGGCAGCGCATCGGTGCCGGCGACGAGCAGGCAGTGGCCGAGGCGCGGGCTAGCGTCGGCAGCTATCGCGATACCTTGCGCCAGGTCGAATTTGCGCGCGCGCAGGCGCTGCGGGCACTCGAATCGCTGCTGGGTCGGTATCCGGCCGCGGAAGTTGAGGTGGCCAGCCAGCTGGCGAGCATGCCGGCACCGGTGCCGGTCGGCCTGCCCTCGGAGCTACTCGAGCGCCGTCCGGACGTCATCGCAGCGGAGCGGCGCGTCGCTGCGGCGTTCAATCGGGTGGAAGAGGCGAAGGCCGCGCAGCTTCCACGCATCAGCCTGACCGCCGGCGGCAGCACCGTGTCGAGCGAGCTCTTCGTGCTCCAGAACCACAGCAATCCGGTGTGGAGCCTGGGCGCCAATCTGGTCGCGCCGCTATATCAGGGGGGCGCGCTGCGAGCGCAAGTGGAGATTCGTACTGCCGAACAGAAACTCGCGGTTGCCGATTACGCCCGGGTCGCGCAGCGCGCTTTCAGCGACGTCGAGGGTGCACTGTCGGCGGAAGTCACGTTACGTGACCGCGATGCGATCCTTGTCCAAAGCGTTAAGGACAATGAGCGTGCATTGGAACTTGCGCGGATCCAGTATAAGGTCGGCAAGATTGATTTGCGCGTGGTCGAGCAACGCCAGCTCGCACTGTATGGCGCACGCACGTCGCGGCTGCACGTGCAAAGCGAGCAGCTCGCGCAGCGCGTCAATCTGCACCTCGCGCTCGGCGGTAATTTTGAGGCGCCCGACAAGGCAGCCGCACGCTGACTCCGAGGCGCTGAAGCGCGCGGTTTGCCGCCCAAGGACGCGAAGTCTTTGGTGCCTTCATTCGATTTCTTTCGCCACGCCACCGAGGCGGGAGAGATGGCGGGTCTGCGCCCGACGAAGATCAGCTTGTTTAGCAATCGTGAAACCCATGTAGGCGCGAGGCGACGTGGACACGGAGCAACAAGCATGCGAAAGGCAGCGCGAAAACGCTCGCTGCATCGTTGCAACGATCCGAGCGTTTGCTACCGCAGGCTTCAAGGGCGCTTCCGAGCGCTTGCGCCGTCGGCTTGGGGTCGTAATGAGACCGTCGAAGATCGGGCAGTGTTTGGCCGCACGCAGTTCGTCGTCGCTGTTTCTCACTTCAAAACCGCCTCGCCTAGGTGAGCTGATTCTGACGACACCGGGAGCGTGACCGATGCAGGGCGAATTTGCCATTCCGTTGTACTTCGACTATTTCGCCACGTTTGCCTGGGCACTCTCAGGCGCAGTCGTCGGCGCTCGCCGCGGCTACGACATCATAGGCGTGTTCGTCATTGCACTGGTGTCGTCCACCGGGGGTGGACTGGTCCGTGACGGCTTCCTGCTGCATAGAACTCCGGCTCTGTTGTCCGACGGCGTCTACCTGGTGTTAATCATCCTCGCGACTGCTCTCGTCGGCCTCGCCGCGAGGAGGCTCGTGTCGGTCCTCAACCGAGCTTGGATGGACAAGCTCGTCGAATTGATCGACGCCGTCGGCGTGCCTGCGTTCGCGATCGTCGGCATGCAGATAGCGCTGGCGCAGGGAATCTCGATTCCCGGTGTCGTCCTCGTGGGGGTGATCAACGGAGTCGGGGGCGGGCTGCTACGCGATGTGCTTGTGCGCGAGACGCCGCGCCTGCTGCTGCCTGGCCAGTATTCGGCGTTGGTCGTTCTGGCCGCCTGCCTTGCGTTCGTAGGCCTCAGCCGTGCGCTCGACATGGACGCGACGCACGCCGCGTTCGTGACAATTGCGCTGTTTTTCATCGTGCGTGCGCTCACCGTCCGGTTCAACTGGACGAGCAGCGCGCTGCTCCGCGAACGATCCGAGTGAAGAACAATGCGGGCGGCCTCAATCGGCCACCCGGTTCCTGCAGGAATTCGCGGGGAAAAAAACGCCAAGGGTGAGGGGGTTGCAATGAGCACCGAGACCGCCGTCGAGAAAGAACTCCGCGAGCCGGTGCTCAGTCCGGTGGACCGAGTATCGGAACTGCTCTTCGGACTGTTCATGGCACTCACCTTTGTCGGCGCAGTGTCGGTCGCGGAGGCAGGTCACCAGGAAATCCGGGCAATGTTCGCCGCTGCCTTGGGCTGCAACCTTGCCTGGGGCCTCGCTGACGCGGTCATGTACCTGGTTCGCACGGTGACAGATCGTGGGCGATCGCTTACGCTCATCCGCTCTGTTCGCGCGGCCACGGACGCGGAAACCGGGCGCAGGCTCGTCGAGAGTTCCCTGTCGCGGCCCGCGGCAGGTCTCGTCTCGGAGGCGGAAATCGAAGCGATTCGCGCGCGAATCGTCGCGCTGCCGTCCGTGCCGGAGCGACCGACCCTGAAGCGGAACGACCTGCTCGCCGCCCTCGGGGTATTCCTGATCGTCGTCGCGGCGACATTTCCCGTCGTATTGCCCTTCGCGATAGTCGAGGATGTGAGAACGGCAAAGGTACTATCGCGCGCCATCGCGCTGGCGATGCTGTTTATCGGAGGCCTAGCCCTTGGCCGATACGCGGGGTACGGCAGCTGGAAGGTCGGGCTCCTGATGGCAGGACTCGGCACGGCACTCGTGGCCGCTATCATCGCGCTCGGTGGATGAAGGTCGTAATGTGGATCTTGGCCCTAGTTACGGCCGTCGCAGCAACGACAGCGTTCGCTGGCGAAGATGAACGCAGCGGGAGCACCGTTTCCCCTCCCACAAATCCCTCGTGGGAGCTCGCTGTTAGCGCCTACCCCACGGTCGTTCGCGGCGGTGAAAGCTATACGTCGGCCATTGCGGTTGCCGATCGCGGCCCGCTGCACCTCGAGGCGAGGTACAACTACGAATCGGTCGGCGCTCGCTCGGCCTTCGTAGGCTGGACGTTTTCTGGCGAAGAGACCGTTACATGGGAGTTCACGCCGCTGCTCGGTGGCGCCTGGGGAACGACACAGGCGTTCGCGCCGGGGCTGGAGGCCAGCGTGGCCTGGGGCCAGCTGGACTTTTACGTCGAGGCCGAATACGTGCGCGACAGCAACGAGCGAGCCAACAGCTACACCTACGCCTGGAGCGAATTGGGATATCGGCCGGTCGAGTGGCTTCGCGTCGGGATCGCCGGGCAACGCACCCGGATCTATGGCGGCGACCGCGAGTTCCAGCGGGGGCCGTTCGCGCAGTTGAAGTGGGACCGAATTACGATCGGCGGCTACTGGTTCAACCCGGGTTCGAACGAGCAGGTTTTCGTAGGGTTGATCAGCGTGACCTTCTAAGCACCGTGGAGCCCAGACACCGCCACCAAGCCGGGCCTATGAATTTCAGCTTTCGACCTAAATTTAACGCAGGCGGTGACCGTCATCTGATTGGGTCAAATGGATCGCGCCGCGGCCGCAGACTGCCACGTTGAGCGGCTGCTTCGCCGATGCGGCAGCCGTCCCGCGAACACAGTCCATGGTCCAGTTCGAGCTTTGACAAAACCTGCCACTCCGTTTCAAGCGTTTCGGTAGACGGGCAGCACTTTGCCACAGTGCTTGCAGAACCCAGCATCGGCGTCGTGGTCTTCGGCCGAACAATCAGGGCACCGACGCGTCGTTTCCGGCCTCGCGATGCGGCGGGCAGTCATCTCGGCCGTTACAATGCCTGTGGGGACAGCGAGGATGCCCCACCCCAGCAGCATCATGCACGAGGCAATGAAGCGGCCTAAGTCCGTCTTTGGCGTGATGTCGCCGAAGCCGACGGTCGTTATCGTGGTGATGCTCCAATAGATGGCCACCGGAATGCTGGTGAAGCCATTTTCGGGGCCTTCGACGACGTACATCACGGTCCCGAGGACCGCGACGGTGACCAGCACAAAGCCAAGGAAAACGATAATCTTCCGCCGGCTGGCCACCATGGCCGCAGCGAGGAAGCCGAATTCGGACACGTATTCACTGAGCTTGAGGATTCGGAAGATGCGCAGCAGGCGCAACAGCCGCACATTGATCAGTGAGTTGATTTCCGGCACGAAGAAGACCAAGTAGGTCGGCAGCACGGACAGCAGGTCCACAATCCCGTAGAAGCTTGTCGCATATCGCAACGGATGGCGGACGGACGCGAGCCGTAGCGCGTATTCGACGGTGAACAGCAACGTGAATGCCCATTCGAGCACGTCGAACAGCATGTCATGGGTCGCGGTAATCGATTGCACGCTGTCGAGGATCACCACTATCACGCTGGCGAGTATTGCCAGAACCAGCAGGAGATCAAACAGCCGGCCGGTGCCGGTGTCGGATTCGAAGATGACCGTGTAGATCCGTAGGCGCCACCCGCCTTCTGGCCGGCCGAAGCGCGCGGCAAATTCTGATTGCGTGATTGAAGCCGGAGACGGCGTTGCCGGCGCTGATTCGGAGGTCGTCATGGTTGATATGAATCAATGAAAATTTCAACCGTACCACATGGTCGGGCGGGAGTGCCTAGCGGACGGCAGTTAAGGGATTCAAATTCATTCCCATCGAGAATGGTCTCGAAGTACCGGGACTGACGAAGATCGATTTGTACAACCCCGAGGAAGGACCTATAAGCTGTTTGACGGCGCAGGTTTGTATCTCGAAGTCACCCCACGGGCGCGCGCTATTGGCGGCTCCAATACAGATTCGGCGGGGAGGAAGTGTTACCCTATAACGTCGTACGCCTTCCCCTGAGCAATGGTTGACGCGAAGGCACGCGCGAGCAGGGGGGGCGATTACCTTGCGGCAAAATGAGCAACGTGGCTATTCTGTAACTTTTCTTGCCTTTGCAAGGTTCGATCTAGGCTGTGTGCCGCTGCGTTTGAAACTTGGTGTGTGTTGCAAGAGTCTGATTGGAAAATATCTTCCCAATGGAGCGACTTCCTGCAAATTCGTATGTTGGCGGTTCAATTCCGCCCTTGGCCACCCGATTGCCGAATACGCCTGCGGGCTAAGGATCGTGGAATGAGGAGACGATGACAACGGCAAGCGCGTCGGCGAACCGCGGCCCAGCACCGGATATCTCATCGGCGGCGACTGCCGGCGTTGACGTTTTCCCGACGTCCTTCGCCCAGCAGCGACTGTGGCTGCTCGATCGAATGGCGGCCGACCGATCCGTCTACAACGTGTCGAGATGGATGCGCTTGGTCGGCGCACTTAACGTGGCTGCATTGCATCGCGCGCTCAATGACGTTGTCGCGCGCCACGGGGTACTGCGCACACACATCGGCGTCGAGCAGGGCGTGCCGATGCAGGTCATTGCGCCGGAGTTGCACCTCGATCTCGAGGTCCGGGACTTTCGCGCGTTGCCCGCGGCCGAACGAGTGGCCGAGGCCGAACGCCAGGCGCAGATTTCGGCGCACACCCCATTCGAACTGGCGCGCGGCCCGTTACTGCGCGCAAGCTTGTTGCGGCTGGCGGACCACGAGCACTGGTTTGTGCTTACGCTCCACCACATAGTAACCGACGGCTGGTCGGCAGCCGTGCTCGGGCGCGAGCTTTCATTACTGTACAACGCGTACCACGTCAACTCGCCGTCTCCTCTCCCGAATCTGCCGCTACAGTATGCGGATTACGCGGTGTGGCAGCGCGAGTACCTGCAAGGCGATGTGCTCGAACAGCAACTCGCGTACTGGAAACCGGTGCTCGCGGATTTGCCGGTGCTTGACCTGCCAACGGACAGGGCGCGACCGGCGCAGGCCGATTTGCGTGGTGGATGGCTGAGCTTCGAAATCGACGCGACGCTGACGCGCCAATTGCGCGAACTCGGTCGTCGGGAAGGCGCGACGCTGTTCATGACGCTGCTTGCGGCGTTCACCGTGCTGCTTCACCGTTATTCGGGTCAGGACGACGTCGCGGTCGGGGTGCCGACCGCGGGCCGAACTCGCCCGGAGTTCGAGCAGCTGATCGGCTTTTTTGTGAACACGCCTTGTACTGCGCGTTGACCTGCGCGACGCACCCACGTTTGCCGCGCTTCTCGCGCGCGTCCGGCGTACCGCGCTCGATGCTTACGCGCACCAGGATCTCCCTTTCGAAAAACTGGTCGAGCATATCGCCCCCAAGCGCAACCCGTCGCGCAATCCGTTGTTCCAGGTGCTGTTCAGTTTGCAGAACACATCGTCGGTCGAGTGGAATTTTGCGGGCACCGAAACGTCGAGATGCGACTTTACGGGCGATCGAACCGCGGAATTCGACGTGTCGTTCGTTCTGACCGAGGTGGGTGGCGAGCTACGCGGTGACGTCACCTATGCGGCCGCGCTGTTCGATGCGGCGACAATCGAGCGCATGGCGGACCACTATCGAACGCTGCTTGGTTCGATAGTGGCCGAACCCGGTCAAAGGATCGACCGTTTGCCACTGCAGAGCGTAGTCGAGCGTGAACGCCTGCTTGTGGGGTGGAACCAGACCGCGATGCCTTATCCCGAAGCGATCTGCGTGCATCGCCTGGTCGAGGCCGTTGCCGCCCGGACGCCGGGAGCGCCGGCGGTGATCGATGGCGAGCGCGTAGTCACCTACGGCGAACTCAATGCGCGCGCCAATCAACTTGCGCACCTGCTGCGCCAGCGGGCGCCGGGGTCGGCGCCGCGGATCGGCCTCTGCCTCGAGCGCAGCGCGGAGCTTATCGTCGCCATGCTGGGTGTCCTGAAAGCGGGCGGCGCATATGTGCCGCTCGATCCCGAGCTACCGGTAGAGCGACTTGTGTTCATGCTCCACGATGCCGACGTGTCGCTGCTCGTTACCACGACCTCGCTGCTTTCACGGGTCCCCGTGTCCGGGGACCGGGTCCTATGCGTCGATCGCGACGCGCCGGTGATCGCAGCGCAGCCGATGCGCAATGACGATCATGCCGAATCGGCGTCGCAGCTCGCATACATCATGTACACGTCAGGCTCGTCCGGCGCGCCGAAGGGCGTGCTGATTGCGCACCGGGCCATTGTGCACCTGACGTCCGGTAGCGACTACATTCATATCGAGGCAACCGATGCGCTCGCCCACGCTGCCAATCCGGCATTTGATGCCGCAACGTTCGAAGTCTGGGGCGCGCTCGTCAACGGCGCGCGGGTCGTCATCGTTCCGCGCATGGTCGTGTTGTCACCGCGAACGTTCGTGGCGATGTTGGAGCACGCGGGAATTACGACGCTGTTCCTGACGAGCGCGCTGTTCAACCAGATCGTGCGCCACGCACCGGACGCGTTTCGCGGTTGCCGTACGGTGCTTGTCGGCGGCGAAGCGGTCGAGCCTCGCTGGGTGCGAGCCGTGCTGGACGCAGCACCGCCCGCGCGCCTGCTGAACGCCTACGGACCAACGGAGACGACGACATTTGCAACGTGGCACGAAGTGCGCGCCGTGCCGGCCGATGCGATCACCATCCCGATCGGTCGGCCGATCGCGAATACCGAGGTCTACATATTGGATGCGGAGGGCGAGCCAGTGCCGCTCGGGTTGCCAGGGGAGCTTTATATCGGCGGACCCGGGCTCGCCGCCGGGTATCTCAATGCGCCGGAGTTGACGGCCCAGCGTTTTGTCCGGAACCCGTTTAGCGATGATCCCAACGCCAGGCTCTATCGCACAGGCGATCGCGTCCGCTATCGCGCGGACGGCGCAATCGAATTCCTCGGCCGGCTGGATCGGCAGGTCAAGATCCGCGGCCATCGCATCGAGCTCGGGGAAGTCGAGGCTGCGATCGCACGGCTGCCGCAAGTGCGCGACGCGGTGGTCGTGATGCGTGGCGAGACAACCGACACACGGCGACTGGTTGCCTACGTGGTGGCAGCCGCGAGTTCCGGGGCACCGCCCGCCAATCTGTGGAATGACCTCAAGCCGCTGCTGCCGGAATACATGCTCCCCGCATCGATCGTCTGGCTGAAGTCGCTGCCGCTCGACGCGAACGGCAAGATCGACCGGCGCGCGCTGCCAACCGTCAGTGAGCCCGATGCGTCGCCTGCCGCCGTTCGCGTTGCGCCACGCGATATGTTCGAGCAACTGCTTGTAGGCATCTGCGAGCGTCTGCTCGGAGTCGATGGGATCGGGGTCTTCGATCATTTTTTCGAGCTCGGCGGCCATTCGCTGCTGGCGGCACAATTTTTGGATGAAGTCGAGCGCGAGACCGGTCTCACCGCGCCGCTCTCAGCGCTTTTTATGGAAGACACGATTGCCGGATTGGCGCGGCTGCTTCGGGAGCACCCAACGGACCTCGACGCGCCGATCGTGACGATCAACAATACCGGAGACCGGCCACCGCTCGTGTTTCTGCATGGCGACCTGCACGGCGGCGGGTTCTACAGCCGGTCACTTGCGCATGCCCTCGGGTCCGACCAGCCCGTGCTCGTCGTGAAGCCGCACACATTCGACGACTCGGCTATTCCCGACACCATCGAGGCGATGGCGGCCGATCGCCTTCGCGCCCTTCGGGCAATCCGGCCGCACGGTCCGTATTGCTTCGGTGGCTTCTGCAACGGTGCGTTTGTCGCCTTCGAGATGGCGCGGCAACTGATTGCGGCGGGTGACGACGTGCCGATGGTGGTCGCGATCCTCGCGCGCGCGCCGCGTGGTGCGCCCGCGCGGGCGGATGAGGAGTACGTCGTCCTCGATCGTGGTGGCGGATATCGCGTCCTCGAACCGCATGACTCGGAGAGCAAGACCCAACTGCGCTATGTAAAGGCAATGGACAAGTACGCGGGCGGCCCGTACAACGGGCGCCTCGTGCTCCTCCGTTCACGTGAGCGCGACGAACCGCCGCGCGACCTCGGCTGGTCCCGGTTCGCGGCAACGGTGGAGATCCATGATCTTCCCGGCGACCACACGACGCTCGTGACGCGCCATATCGTCGAGCTGGCACAGGTGATCCGCGGCGCGATGCAGAACGTCTTCGCGCGTGCAAATCCGTGAGCGCGCTGAGCCGAACCGAGATTGTCGTGGGGTTAGGGGTACACTGCGCTCCGGGTGCAGCACGGGCGGCGCTCTGGCTTACGATGAGTCCGAGTCTGGTCGAGGATTTTGGTAAAGGCGACGTCGCGTCGGGTGAGCCAAGGCCTCCGGCCGGCACCATAGTGGTTCGTCTATGAGCGTCGGAACCGCGACGGCGCTCCCTCCGAGCTTTCTCGAATCGATCGGAAGCGAGTTTCCGGTCGACTTCGCGTCGATCGAGCCGTCGGACCTCGAGACTTACGGCCGAGACTGGACGAAGGTGTTTCCGCCGCGCGCGAGCATCCTGTGCCGCCCGCGTACGACCGACGAAGTTTCCCGCCTGATGCGCTTATGCACGCAGCATCGCGTTCCCGTCATCCCCTCGGGCGGACGCACCGGCCTTGCCTGCGGCGCGCTGGCGACGCGTGGCGAGCTGATCCTCTCACTCGAACGGATGCGGCGAATGGAGCCTGTCGATTCCCTCGGTCGCACGCTTCGTGTCCAGGCGGGAGCCGTGATCGAAGCAGTCCATCAGCACTGCGCGGAAGCGGGCCTGTTGTGGCCGATTGCGCTGCACTCCACGGGCAGCCAGATAGGCGGCAGTATCGCCACCAACGCCGGAGGAATGCGTGTCGTCCGCTACGGGCTAACCCGGCAATGGGTGCTTGGCTTGACCGTCGTGCTCGCAAACGGCGAAGTGCTCCAGCTCAACGGAGCCCTCGAGAAGAACAACGCGGGCGTCGATCTGCGGCAGCTGTTCATCGACAGCGAAGGAATCCTCGGCATCATTACCGAAGCCACGCTCAAGCTCACCCTGCCTCCCGGCAAGGTCGACGTCCTGCTTCTCGCCGTGCCCTCCTTCGAAGCGGTGCTCCAAGTATTCGAGCGCGCCCGCAGTAGCGTCATTCACCTTGATGGCGTTCGAATCCTTCACGGACCGCTGCCTTGCGCATGTAATCCGCTACCGCCAGCTCAAACCGCCCTTCGACGTGCCGTCCAACCACTATGCGCTCCTCGAGGTGACGCAGGCCGATCACGGCGCCATCGACGGCTGGTTGGAGTCGCTGTTCGAGGCGGGTCTGGTGGCCGCTGCCACGCACGCCCGGAGCTCGCAACAAGCCGAAGAGTTGTGGGCCTATCGCCAGAGTATCGATGCATCGCTCAACGCCGCCGGCCTCATGCACGGGCACAATATTGCGCTGCCGATCTCGCGCTTTCACGCTTTCTACACCGAGCTCGAAACGCTGCACGCGAGCAGCTACTCCGACTGGGAGCTGTGCCTCTTCGCTCATGTTGGCGACGGCACTCTCCAGGTCAGGATCATCAAACCCGAAGCGCTGGACAAGCGCACGTTCCTCGCACGCTGCCATGCCTTCGACACGGCGATGTTCGATCTAGTCCGCGCTTATCAGGGAGGCGTCAGCGCCGAGCACGGGATCGGTCTGCTCAAGAAAGCCTGGCTCGCCCAAACCCGCAGCGCGGCCGAGATCGACCTGATGCGCGCACTCAAGCGAGTGATGGATCCTCTGGGGATCCTCAACCCAGGAAAAGTCCTCTGACCGGCGGCTGCAGTTCCGGTCGTTATCCGCCGCCGGTAAACGCGTTCGTCCGCGAAAAGAGCTTTCGCACCAACGGCTCGTAGTGCTCGAGCGGCGGCGTCTCGTAGTCGGGATCGAACGCCATCTGATCCCAGTCGCTGGAGAAGCGCCTCGCCAGCTCGTAGGATGGGTGGCCCTTGTACCGGTCGCTGATGTTTCGGTCCAAGTTGAAATAGTGGAAGTAGTACTTGCCTTGAAACTCCTGATGCACGCGGACTACCCAATAGACTTCTTTCCGCACAAACGGCTTTAGGATCTCCGCCGCGATCATCGCATGATTGCTCGGTTCGATCAGGTTGCCCATGTCGTGACAGAGTGCCGCGACGACCATCTCGTCGTCAGCTCCCGCGGACTCCGCGCGGGCCGCTGTCTGCAAGGAGTGCACGAGTTGGTTGACTGGAAAACCCTCCGTGAGCGATGCAAGCGAGCGCAGCATCTGCAGCACATTCTCGGCTACGCGGTGCCGGTTCTGCGTCGCCTCCGCCGCAATCTCCATCCATTGCTCGGAGGTAGTTTCGTCCAGCCGTCGGAACGATGGGGCCAATCGAGGATCCGTTTCCAGCTACGTAGTAGCTCAAACACGCATCGGATTTTCACTCCTGACGACTGCGGATCAGGACGAGCCGACGGCAGTATCCCTATTTCTGGCGGCTTTCAGCAACCGTTCGACCTCGATCGCGAGCTGCTCAAGGGTGGTATGCGCGTAAATCAGCGTGGGAGGAATCTCGGTGCCGATCAGTTGAGAAATGGGATACATCACTTGAACCGCGGCGATGGAGTCGCCGCCCAGCGCAAAGAAGTCGTCGCTCGGACCGGCCTTAACCCCCAAGACCTTGGTCCATACGTCCACGAGCAATTCGCGAATGGTCGCCACGCTTGGTGCTGTGCTCGCCGAAACCATTTGCAGTTACTCTACTCCTCTGGTTTGCGTGCGATTCTATTGCATCCAAGCATCGATCGCAATTCTGCCGCAATCACCTCGATATGCGGGGGTCGAATCACCGTGAAATGCGTTCCTCCAACCACCCTCTCCCTGACTTCTCCTTTGGTGTACTTCGACCAATAGCTCCCTGGAGAAGAGTCGCCGGACCACCAGGCAACGATTGGGGCATGGACGGTGACCGGTCGGTGATCGCGCAGCAGCTGGAAGTGCCTCCGGTAGCGCCACACTGCGCTGCTGAAAGCAGCAACAGAAATGGCTGCTTCGGGAATGAGTCCGTGCGACTGACACCACTTCAGGAGGTCGGCGCCTTCCAGCGATTTGGCGTCCAGCTTAGGTAGCTCCCGCAGCACAGCTCCGATCTCGGGGGAGAGTTGGAGATCGTGCATCACGCCCATGACTGCCAGCCCGGCGTCATGGGTGTCGAATTCCGCGACTGGCCGCGAATCGATCATCGCGATCTGTTCGACGAGCTCCCCGCGCAGCTCGAGCTCGCGGGCGATCGCATGGCCAATGAAACCGCCCATCGACCATCCGAGAAGGCGGTAAGGGCCGGTCGGCCGTACGCCCTGGATGACGGTCGCGTAATCGATGGCCATCGCCTCGAGGGTAGGCTGCTCCCGATGCAGCGACTCGGAAGCGCGTGATTGGATGGCGAACAGCGGTTGCTCGTCGCCCAGCAACGAGCGCAGACGCAGGTAGGCGGTCACTTGCCCGCCGGCCGGGTGGATGCAGAAGAGCGGCACCCGCGCTCCCGGTTCATGCAGCACGACCAACGGCGAGTTGCCCTTCGCGCGAACGGATGCTGGGGGCAGACTTGACACCAACGCTGACTGCGACAACGCAGAAGCTTGGCCGATGTCGGCCGTTTCGCCCGGCTTCACCTTCACCGCGAGGTCTGCGGCGAAGTCAGCGAGCGTGGACCGCGCGAAGAAATCTGCGGGCGACAACACGACGCTGAGGGATTGACTGAGGCCGGACAGGACCTCCATGACCCGCAGGGAATCGAGCCCAGATTCGAGCAGATTCATATCGGGCGACAAGGACTCCGGCTCGCAGCCGAGGACCTGAGCGACGATCTGGCGCAGATGGTGGGTGAGCTGCTCCGTGCGCTCTCTCAGCGAGGCACTGAGCTGCGCCCGCAGCGGCACCATATTGGGCGCCATGCGGCCGAGCCGTTCCGCGGCGTCGGCCACATCGCTTGTCACACCGAGCGGCACGCTCCAATGGCTCTTTCGCTGGAACGGATAGCCGGGTACGACGACTCTTCTTAACGGTCCGTCTTGGTAGAATCCGCTCCAGATCGGGTCCACGCCACGCACGTAAAGCGCGCCGAGGCTCTCGAGCATCTGCTCCAGCGCGCCCCGGTCTCGGCGCAAGGACGGCAGCCAGGCATGGGCGTCCGCCTGTTCAGCCAGGTGTTGGCGGGCCATTCCCAGGAGGACGGGGTTCGGTCCGATCTCGAGGTAGGCGCCACAACCCTCGGCGACCAATCGATCCATTCCGGCGGCAAACTGGACGGGCTCTCGCAAGTGACGGCGCCAATACTCCGGACGAGATATCTCGTCGTAGGTAGCGAGTGACCCGGTCAGAGTCGAAACCAGACCCAACCTTGGTCGAGAGAACGTGAGCGTGGAAACGAAACGCTCCCATACGTCCAGGACCGGGTCCATGAGCGGCGAGTGATAGCCATAGGCGACGACCAACCGCCGGTTGATGATTCCCTCCGCCGTTAGACTTCGCTCGATCTCCGCAAGGGCGTCCCCATCTCCAGAGATGACCGTGCTCTCGCGACCGTTCACTGCGGCGATCGCCACGCGGTCGCGGTGGGCACCGATCGCCTGTTTGGCACGCTGCGCCGTGGCGACCAGCGCAAGCATCGCGCCATTGGGTGCCAGTTCCCGGGTCAGCCGCCCGCGCTCGGCGACGAGGCGCAAACCATCCTCCAAGGAGAACAACCCCGCGACGCATGCCGCGACGTATTCCCCCAGGCTGTGTCCAAGCACCAGATCAGGCTCTACTCCCCACGACCGCCACAGCTCGGACAGGGACCATTCGAACGCGAACAGCGCAGGCTGCATCAACGCAGCATCGTCCAGCAGAGGGCCGGTTGCTCGATCCTTCGCGGCGTCGGGGCAAAGCACTTCCAGCAGGGGGCGAGGAAGCAAGGGCTGGAGGACTTCGGCGCAGCGCTGTAGCGCCTCGCGAAACGTCCGCTGTGTTTCGTAGAGCTGCCGTCCCATGCCGGGGTACTGCGATCCCTGTCCAGTGAACAGGAAGGCCAGCTTCGGGCGTTTGGCGGAGCGTCCGTCGGCCGGTGGCGCGCGCAAGGCGCGCACCGCCAAGCGCTCGCGCGCGACGGAGGCCGTCGAGGCGACGACGGCGAGCCGGTACGGAAAGTGGGCGCGACCGGCGTTGGCAGTGAAGCACACATCCGCGAACGCCTGGGTGGGGCCACGCTCAAGATACGCGGCGTACGCCTTCACCAGCTCCCCCAGGGCGGGCTCCGTCCGCGCGGACAGACACATCAAGTGAGGTCGGTCGGCTTCCTCGGGCGGCATGCGCTGCGTCGTCGCTGCAACTGGGGACTCCTCGATCAGGACATGCGCGTTCGTGCCGCTGAATCCCAGGGAGGTCACGCCAGCCAGGCGGTGACCGCCCGATGTGCTCGGCCATGGCTGGAGTGACGTCGGAATGCTGAAGCGCTCCGACAGCTGCCCGAGGAGTGGGTTGAGCTGCTTGAGATGGAGAAGCGGCGGAATCTCGCCGTGCTCGAGCGCAAGGGCAACCTTGGCCAACGCCGATGCCCCGGCAGCGGCCTCGGCGTGGCCGATGTTGGTCTTCACCGAGCCAATGATGAGAGGGCGCTCTCGATTCTGCCCGAGCACGGCCAAGGCTGCCTTCACCTCAATCGGGTCGCCTAGGGGTGTGCCGGTACCGTGCGCCTCCAGATAGTCAACCTCTCGTGCTTCCGCCCCGGCGTCTTTTAGCGCGGCGTCGATGACCGCTTGTTGCGCCAGTCCGTTCGGAGCCGTCAGGCTCTGACGCCGGCCGTCATGGCAGACCGCGCTGCCACGGATGACGGCAATGATTCGATCGTGCTCTTCGACTGCGAGCGACAGCGGCTTGAGTACCACGATGACGCATCCCTCGCCCCTGCCATAGCCGTCGGCGCGCGCGTCAAACGCTTTGCAGCGCCCGTCCACGGCGAGGGCTTGAATGGCTGATAGGTATACAAAGGGCCTCGGCGAGGTCATTACGTTGACGCCGCCGGCAAGGGCGACGTCACATTCCGCGTTGCGCAAGCTCTGAACGGCGAGGTGAATTGCCACCAGCGACGACGAGCAGGCCGTATCGATAGCCAACGAGGGGCCGCGCAAATTCAGGAATTGAGACACCCGCCCCGGCGCCATGCAAGGCATCACGCCGAGGAAGTTGGCGCTCGGGTAGGTGGAACCTGTGATACCGAAAAACACTCCCGTGTGTCTCCTGCTGAGACTGTAAGGGTCGTGACCGGAGTGCTCCAATGCCTCCCAGGAGACTTCAAGCAGGAGCCGGTGCTGCGGATCGAGCCCCTTTGCCTCCGAAGGGGTGATGCCGAAGAAGTCGGCGTCAAACCGGTCGACGCCATCGATGAACGAACCGTGACGCGTGTACGTCTTGCCGGGGGCGCCGCGCGCCGGGTCGTAGAACGGCTCGACGTTCCAGCGTTCGGACGGGACGACGCGTGTGCTGTCGACACCGTCACGAAGCGACTTCCAGAACGCTTCGGGGTCCGCGAGCGTCCCTTCCTTCCCCGGCAAGCGACACCCGATGCCGACGATGGCCACGGGCTCGCGTTGCGCCGATCGCCTGGGGGGCTTGACCGTTGCTCCCGCGTCCGTGGACGGAAACAGCTCCTTGAGGAGTTCGTCACAGACGGCATCGACCGTGGGGTGATCAAAGGTCACTGTCGCAGACAGCGGTCGGCCAATCGCAACGCTGAGCGAATTCGCAAGCTCGAGGGCTCCGAGCGAGTCCAGGCCAAGCTGACCAAACGTTGCCCCGCTGTCGAGCTCCGAACTGAGGGAGTCCGGCGGCTGGCGATGGAGAACGCGTCGCAACTGCTTCCCAATCTCCTCCTTCAGCAACGACCGGCGTCCAGCCGGCGGCGCCGACCGAAGCCTACGAATCAGGTCGGTCTCTACGATGGCGGCGCGCCTGCGCAAGACCTCCTGGCGCAGCGACTCGATCTTGATCTTGCCAAGCTCGGTTTTGGGAAGGCCGTCGAAGAACAGCACGCTCGCTGGGACCTTTCGCTTGTCGAGGTTCGCTCGACAATGCGCAAGAACGTCTTCTTCGGTAGTTCGCACTCCCGCTCCAGGAACGACACACGCGACCGCCTCCTCGCCAAGGAAGGAATGCGGGAGCCCGACGACGGCACATTCCCGGACACCGAGGCGCAGGATGAGGTCGACTATTTCCCGGGGATTGAGCTTCACCCCGCCTTGGTTGATGAGCTCTTTGATCCGGCCGGTGACGAACAGCTCGCGATCGGCGTCGAGATAACCGATGTCCCCCGTAGAGAACCACTCGTCATCGCTCTCGGCGCGCTTCGAGGCCTCCTCTCCGGGACGATAGACTTTGCTCGCCCAGTGCCTCTTGAACTGAATCTCTCCGATTTCGCCCGGCGCGAGCGGTCGACCGTCTGCGTCGATGAAACGCACGTCAACGGCTGCAGGCAGGCGCCCGGCAGAACCCGGTTTGGCGTCCAACGACCCCAGGGTTAGCCCCGGGACCTCCGTCAGGCCGTAGCTGATGACCAGGCGCTTCTTGAACTTTGCCTCAAACCGCTCGACGAGCGAAGCCGAAACGAAGGCCCCCCCAACGACGATCGTTCGCAACGAAGAAAGATCGTAGGCGCCAATTTCTCCTTCAGTGAGTAATGCTTCACACATCGAGGGTACAAGCACCGTCGACGTGACGCGGTGTCGACTCACGGCAGACAAGAACTGGCGTGCCTCGAACGTGTCTTGACAAATGATCGTGCTCTTCGAAACGAGTCTCAAGAAAAAGAAGCTTCCGCCCAGCGCGTGCGCGGGCGGGATCGCCATCAGCCGGACGAATGGCCTCGCGGCAGCTCTGCTCATGGGGCTTATCACCTTGCGGAATGGGTAGCGCAGGGCGATCTCCCCGTGGGTGTAGACGATCCCTTTCGGGGTACCCGTCGTTCCGCTCGTATAGATGAGCTGAGCGGCATCGTGAGCGGCGCGGAGCACAGGTTGAAATAACGGTCGGTCGTATTCGAGCAGGCGCGCGAAGGCGTGCGGCCCCGCGGGCAATGCCCGATTTCCACCGTTCGCGCCCACGACGATTTGGAGTGGAATCGTCTCAGCGGTCAAAGAGGAGACCCGAGCGGAGGTCACGATCAGGCCCTTCGCGCCGCAGTGCGCGATGACCCGCTCGATCTCCGAGAACTGGGAATTGGGATACAAGACGACCGGTACACCTCCGGCGCGGAGGACAGCCGTGAACGCGACCATCAGCTCGAAGCCGCTGGGTAGCAGCAGCACCATGCGATCGCCGGGTGCGAGACCGAGTTGGGCCAGCGCTCCGGCCAAGCGACAGCAGTGGTCATGCAGCGCGCGGCTCGTCCACGTGCGACTGCCGACGACAAGCGCGTCGTAGTCGCCGTAGGTCTCGAGATTCTTGTCCTCCAAGCACGCGACGTTCATGGTTACCGAACGGATCTCCCTCTGAAGATCATTGACGAGCTGAGCTTAAACCAGAATGTGCCTACAGCGGAAGCGCCCTGGCGCTGTCTCATGTACGCCCCGGCGTGCGAGAAACGGCGCGCGCGCTGCACTTCACAACGCCTCGGAGATCGACGATCATGATCGAAGGCTCCATGAAACGGAGCGCGCATCCTCGTGGACTCAATACTCGCAAACCTATCGAATCTGTCGGAAAAGCTGCCTGCAATCGAGGATCGGAACGGCACTTGGACGCGGGGAGATCTCCGCCGCGGTGTTCAG
The DNA here is from genome assembly GCA_963711235.1 of uncultured beta proteobacterium. Taxonomy (GTDB): domain Bacteria; phylum Pseudomonadota; class Gammaproteobacteria; order Burkholderiales; family Casimicrobiaceae; genus PALSA-1003. Next base: position 1,237,778 of record CAVQDI010000006.1, read on the forward strand.
TATGCCCACGCCTACTTTTCCCGCCTCGGCATCGGCATCGGCCACCGCGTCGCAATCGTCACCAGCGACGACAAACGCGTGGTCGCTGCCCTCCTCGGGGCGCGCGCTGCGGGTGCGCTGGTATGCCCCATCGATCCGGCGGACGTCGAAGGGCAAGCGGCGCGAATTCGCCCGCGCCTGGTGGTCGCTGCCGGGCGCGTGCCTGGCGTCGATACGATCGACGTGGGCGCACTCTTCGTCGAGCCCGGCCCTTCACTCCCGATCGCGCAAGGGAGCGCCTCCGCTTGGGGTGTCGCGACCTCCGGCTCCAGCGGGCCACCGAAAACGGTCGTCCTCACCGAGAGCTCCGTCGCACATGTTACCGCCGCCATACAAGAGCGCGTCCGATACACACCGCAGGACCGTGTTCATGGCGGGCTTCCCCTGCACCACACATACGGGCTGTCTCAATTGTGGTTGGCAATGGTCTCGGGCGCGTGCCTTTACCTGCCGGGAGGGCAGCCGACGCAAGCCGGCCTGCCGCGCTGGCTCGGCGGCGCGACGGTATTGCCAACCATTCCGTCAAAGTTGAGGTTCTTGTACGAGCTCGGCGCACGGCCCGAGGCCAGACTGATTACGCTGGCCGGTCAAGGCGCCGAACCGGACACACGGAAGCTGTTCGCGTCGTCGCGGTCCTCGGCAACCTACCTGTATTTTTATGGACTGACTGAGGCGTCCACGCGCGTGCTGTGGCTTGGACACGAAGAGTTCTTCCAGCGGCCACGCGCTACGGGCCGGCCGATTCGAGGTGTTCGGGCCTGGGTCGAGGCCGACGGAGAACTGTGGGTCGAGGGACCCAACGTCGCGGCAGGCTATCTGGATGATCCCGCTGCGACCGCGGTTCGGTTTCCCGAAGGAAAGCTTAGAACCGGTGATTATTTCGAGGTCGACGGCGATCTCTTCAGCTACCTGGGGCGGGTCGACGGAATCTTCAAACGCTTCGGCGAAAAGGTGATTCCGGAGCGGGTCGAAGCGGCGATCCAGTCGCACCCTGACGTGCTCAAGTGTCTGGTCACGCCCGAGGTCGGGCCCGGTGGAGAGGCAGCACCTGTCGCCTGGGTCGTCGGCCGAGACGGTTTTGCCGATGGGCCAGCGCTGATCCGCCACGCGCGCACGCTCCTTCCTCCGGTCATGATCCCCATGGTGGTGCACTTCGTGTCCTCGTTGCCGGCCACCTCCAACGGCAAGCTTTTGCGCCGGGCGCCCGAGCTATCGCCCCAGCTGCTCGTCAACCCGCCCATTGCCGCGAAGCCCGGTCGAGCCGAAATTGAGGTGTGGCTTCGCGACGCGCTCGCCGGAATGCTCGCGGTTGCTGCGCCCGCGATCGACCCAACCCGCCCACTCGCTGAGTATGGTTTGGATTCGCTCGGCAGCGTTGACCTGATCGCCGCGTTGGGGCAATGGCTTGGCGAAAGCGTTTCTTACTCGGTTGTATGGAGCCACCCGACGCTGGCGGCACTGAGCGACCACCTCGCGGGGTCCCACGCGTCTGACGCACGCCAATCGAGCGAGCAGGCATTGGACGCCCAACGATGGTCGTCCCCGATTCTTCCCCGCTCACCCGACGCCTCGACTCCCGTCTCACAGTTCGAACGGCGGCGCCTGCAGCTGTCGCGTGCCGCTCCAGACGCCGATGGGCGTAACGTCTGGCTAGGAGGCGAGGCCGACGGAGCCTTCCGGCCGGACACCTTCACCGCCGCACTTAGCGAGCTCGTGATGCGGCACGACGTCCTACGCTCGAAGTTTTCATTCTCGGGCGGAAGGGACTCGAAGGTCATTCTCCCGCGCTTGCCAATCGACGTCCACGTCCACGACCTCACCGGGCTACCCGAGCGGAGCCGCCGGCGCAGTGGCCTTTCGATTCTGGCCAACGAGGTCAGGCAGGTTTTCGACCTCGCCGGCGCACCGTTGCTCAAGGCGGCGGTGGTGAAGCTGGCGGAGCGACGCTACTTCTTCCTGGTCGTCTTCGATCACGTGATTGCGGACGCAGCTTCGGTTGGCTTAGCCTGGTCGGATCTGCGCACGATCTACGCCGCAATCGCATCCGGACGGGACCCGCCGCCGCGGCCGGCGCTGCAATACATCGATTTCACCGACTGGCATGAGCGACTGCTGGCGGGCCCGCACGCCGAACGGCTCAAGGAGCATTGGGCGCAACACCTCGCGGGGAGCGCTCCCCCGACCCGACGCGCGGCGGACGAGTGGCGGGGCGCCGAGGGAGCAGGCAAGCGCAGAGACAATGCGCTCGCACCCTTTCCCTGCCACCGCGCGTTCCTCGACGTCCCAGACGCAGTGAGCGCGGAGGCTCGCCGCACCGCGATGCGGCACGGTTGCACCTCATTCGTCTTCTACTACAGTGCCTTCGCCCTTCTCTTGGCGCGAGCGTCCGGAGACTCGGACATCACGATATCGAGCTCTTACGACTTCCGAAATCGCGAACGGGAGCTTCGGGACGTGTTCGGAATGCTCACCAACACGTGCGCGCTCAGGATCGACTTGGCTGGGGTCGCAACCCTCTCCGATCTGTTGGGACGGGCGAGGAGGGAAGTCTCGCGGATGATCGCGACCAGCGATCTCCCGGCGACGCTCTATCCTGCGACCGGTGTCTTCCAAGTGCTCTTCAACTATGTCGAGGTTGGCACGCAACCTATGTTGTCGGCATGGGATGGTTTCAGCGTGCGCGCATTGGGCCGAGCCGCATTGTCTCCAGCTGGGTATCCCTACTGGAACAGCCACGATCTGCTTTTCGTGCTTCGCAACAACGCCGGCAGGCTCTCCGGCGCCGTCATCGCCAACGCAGCGCTGTGGTCGAAACCTGATGTCCAAGAGATGGCTTCGGCGTACGGGGCGCTCCTGCGTCGGATGACCGAGCCTCGTGCAGATCCTGCGGAACTGTTGTCGTGAAGGCGATGCGCGGGTGCGCCCGTTCGAACGAAGTTTCTGCATTGCCGCGCTGCGCCTGAGCCAGTCCTTTTTGGCCTACGAACGCTTTCTGTGACAGATTACGAGGTTCCGCCGATGTCTGCACGCCCGCCGAACGGAGCCGTTGATGCAGTTGAGACACGGGGTTGCAAGACGCCTCCCTCTCATTGCTTCTTGGTTGCCGGGTCCCAATGCTCCGCTATCTTTCCCGCTTCGACTCGGAACATGTCAAACCACGTCGTCGTGTACTTCTGCGCGGTGTCGCGTGGATCCGTCACTTCGCGCACAAAGACGAGAGCCACCAGGTCGCCTTCGGCGACAATGGCAACCAACGGCGCCTTTACCCTCGGTTCGATTGGTTGCGGCACGACATTCTTGGAAAAGAAGGCGATAAATGCCGCCCTGCCGGTCGGCACATTGGGATTGTGCTGGATGTAGTTCTCCGCCATGTACCAATCGGCCCGCTCCATGTGACCGGCCTCGAAGACTTCGCGCCAGAAGTCGTACACGAGCCGCTTGTTGGCTGCGAGGCGCGGATCGGCGCTGGCGAGCATTTGCTCATGATCGGCCCGCGGAACGACGGCAATTTGGGCATGCGCGTTGGCCGCGACGATTGCCGCGACGACAAGTACCAATAGGCCGGGATGCAGCTTCATGTTCGCCTCACGGTAGGTTGGAACGACCAAGCGATTCGGACGACGCGAAGCGTCGTCCGACCGTTGCCGCGCAGGCAGCGCCTGGCATGGTGGTTGAACGCGGCCTGCTAGCGAAAGTCTAGCAAGGATCCGCGCAGCTGACACGCGTCAGCCCGTCGAGCGGCACGTTGGCCCGGTCGGAGCAAGCCGTGATACGCTGCCCTCGTGCGCGCTTCGTGGAGTCGGAATTCCTGTCCTTGCCTGGCTGCGCTCTGGCCAGCAACGCTCGGCGCCGCCGTCCTCGTCGGAGCGTACTTGCGTCTCGACCAGATTCTCTCCCAGGTGCTGATCGACGACGAATGGCACGCGGTGCACGAGGTGCTCCAGCGGACACCCGCCGCAATGCTCGTTGACTTCGGCTGGGCGGATTACAGCATCCCGCTGGGAATTTTGGATTGGTACGAAGCCCGCTGGTTCGGGCTGTCCGAGATCGTGCTTCGGGCTCCGATGCTCGCCTGCGGGCTCGCGACACTGGTTGTGCTGCCGCTCTACGTCGCACGACGCGTCGGACGCGCGACGGCGTCGGTATTTGCGGTGCTCCTCGCGATTTCGCCGCTCCTTATCATCTACAGCCGGATGGCGCGCCCGTATGCGATTACGCTGCTGCTTGGATGGATCGCCCACGGTGCCTTTGTGCGCTACCACGCATCACCGCGCGGCCAGGCGCGAGCCGGCGTCGTGTACGGAACGGCCACGACCCTCGCGTTGTGGCTGCACCCCATCGTCGGTCCGTTCGTGCTCGCGCCGCTGCTCTGGGGAGGCCTGCAGTTGCGCCACGCGGTGGCTGCCGATCGACGCCAGCGCCTGCTGCGCTTGGTCTGGGTCGCGCTGCCTACCTCCCTCGCGATCGCGGTGCTGTTGCTGCCGCCCATGGTCGCACACCCCGAGTCGCTGCTGGGCAAGAGCGGGGTCGACGCACCCAACCTCGGAACGCTGATCGGGGTGTGGTACGCGTGGCTGGGAACCGGGTACACCAGCGTCCTCGTCATTTGCCTCGCACTGGCCGCCTACGGTGCGGGCGAAATCTGGCGCGCGCTGCCAGAGGCACACACCGGCTCGCTGGGCATCGCCCTGACGCTGCTCGGCGTGATGTTGACGCGCCCCGCGTGGAGCGCAAACCCGGCAACGCTCGCGCGTTATCTGTTGCCGTTCCTTCCGCTGCTGCTGCTCGCGGTGGCGGCCGGCGCGATCAGGGCCGCACGTCGTATTGCGACCCCGGGCACCGGGGCGCGTCGGGTGCTGGCCGCAGGCATGGCCGCGCTGCCATGCGCCGCGCTGGCGTTCGACTCGCCACTTGTGCCGATGCTGCAGTACCCGAGCACGCAGACCCTGGGGCTCGTGTATTACATGGATTTCCGACCGGCCAAGAATCCGTTTCTCCCTTATACCGAAGCCATCCCGTTGTCGCCGTTCTGGCAAAGCCTTGCCGCGCAGCCCGCTGGAAGCATACGTATCGCCGCGGCACCGTTCTATTTCGAAAGCTACAACTGGGACGCGGCACGATGGGAGCGCGTAAGTCGTCAGCGCGTGCTACCAGGCTATCTTACGGGGCTGTGCGTCGACCAGCGCAGTGGCGAGGTGCCGGAAAGCCCCCTGTTCGACTTCCGCAATGCGGTGCATCTCGCCGATGAGCGGTCGCTCGCGCAGCGGAAAATCGATTACGTCGTCTGGCAGAAACCCTACTTACAGACCAGTAGAGGCAAGCCCGAGTCGATCGGCGACGATACGGCGCACTGCGAGCCCGCGCTGCGCGCAAGGTTCGGTGCGCCGGCTTTTGAGGATCCACACCTGATCGCATTTCGCGTTTCGCGCCAGACTGAGCCGTCGCCGCATGCTCAACGGTAAGCGCATCGTCGTGGTCATGCCGGCTTTCCGCGCGGGCCGGACGCTGGAGGCGACGTGGCGCGAACTGCCGCGCGACGTGGTCGACGCGATCGTCGTCGTCGACGACGCCAGTGATGACGATACGGTCGCCGTGGCGCGGGGGCTCGGACTGGACGTGATATTGCACCCGCAGAACCTGGGCTACGGCGCCAACCAGAAGACCTGCTACACCGCGGCGCTCGGGCGCGGCGCCGATATCGTGGTCATGGTGCATCCGGACTACCAGTACGAACCGCGCCTGGTTACAGCCATGGCCGGCATGATTGCGTCCGGCGTCTACGACATGGTGCTCGGCTCGCGCATCCTGGGTGGCGGGGCGCTGAAGGGCGGCATGCCCGGCTGGAAATACGTCGCCAACCGGATCCTCACGCTGTTCGAGAACCTGCTGCTTGGCGCCAAGCTTTCCGAGTACCACACGGGCTTTCGCGCGTATCGCCGCGACCTGCTCGAAGCGCTGCCGTGGACGGGCAACTCCAACGACTTCGTATTCGACAACCAGCTCCTCGCCCAGGCGATCGTTGCCGGATTCCGCATCGGGGAGATTTCGGTGCCGACGCACTACTTTGCCGCAGCGAGCTCGATCAACCTGTCGCGCTCACTGCGCTACGGTCTCGGCGTCGTCGGGACGACCCTCCTCGCCTTCGCCGCACGTTGCGGCCTTTACCGGCACCGGCTGTTTGCTCCGGTCGCCAAGCGCACCGGGTAGTGGCGTCTTGTCGCTCCTTCCCATCCGCGATGCCACTACCCAAGCTCCTGCGCAGCCCGGCCTCCGCCAACAGCGCACTGCACTGGATGCACACCTTCGCCCTGCATGTTGCGACCGGATTCCTCGCGGTCGCCGCGCACTATGCGGTCATGTACGCGCTGCTGCGAACCGGAATGGCCGCAGTGCCGGCCAGCGCGGTCGGGTTTCTCGCCGGCGCGTTGACCCGATTTGCACTGTCGTATTGGCACATCTTCGAACCGACGCGCGGCGTCGCCGTTGCCAGCATACGCTTCGTCGTCGTCATCGCTGCGCAGCTTGCCGCGAACAGCGCGCTGCTCGCGGGCCTGCTCGCGCTCGGGACGAGCCTGTGGCCAGCACAGATCGCCACGACGGTCGTGCTGACGTTCGGCAACTATCTGGCCTACCGACTTTGGGTCTTCCGCTGATCGCCCGCGGCGCGGCGCGGTTCAGCCCGGCGCCTGCGCAATCGACGGGCGGCATCTACCGGCGAATGCGCATCGTTCTGCGCACCGGCGGGCGAAGTCACGAAACGGCGGCGGCCGTGACAAGTCGATGCCTGACTAGGACCGGTTGCCTGATTGTGGCAGCGCGCCCAGCTTGAGCTGTTGCGCTGCCAGCGCGTATCCGCCCGCGGCACCATCGACGAAGTGGACGTGGTCGCTCTCAAAAATGGACGGCACGATGCAGGTCATGATCGCCGCCGGCTGGCGATGCAGCCCGAAGCGCGCGATGTTCGCCGTCCGGGCCGCGCTCAGGCGTCTTTCGATTCGGTCCGCAACCACGGGCGTGCAGTCGAGCGTCATGCGCAGATTGTCGTCGAACTTGCGGAAGTCCGAATTCTCCACGACTTCGCGGCGATAACGGGCCGGGTCGAAATCGCCAACGCGAACGCCGAGCTTCATGATGACGTAGGCGATCAGTGTGCCGATGAGTACCTTCAGTCGGCGAAAGAAGAACGACTCGCCAACCTGGCGCGACGCGCGGGCTTCCAGGTCCACTCCCGGTGGTGGCCAGCTCACGCCGGGCGCTTCGTCGGGCACCGGTCGCGCTACCTCCGAGCTGGCCTCAAGATCGGCCAGAAGATCCTGCACCAGGGCGCGGAACGCCGGGTCGCCGTGTGTCACCGGCGCGACGACGAGCGACAGGATCAGGCCGTGCGCGGCGGGAATGTCGTCCCAGCGGCAAGACAATCCGCTCAGGTCCGGACGGGTCCCCGGTGCGGCCGGCGGGACGGCGAATCGCCCCTCCTTCATAGCCGCTTCGGCCCACGCCAATCCACCGCCCGAGAACATCGCGAAGGAAACGTTTTTCGACGGCCCGAACCGGGCCACCCGCAGGTCGAGCGCGTGCTCGCGCACCGCAGACACGGGAACGAGCGCGGCCCGCAGCTCCAGACCCAGATCGTCGCGGGCCCAGGCGGCGGTGGCCGCGAGTGCCGAACGCGCAACGTCTGCGTCGCGGCTGGAAATGGCGAAGCTCGCGCCGTCGCCGCCGAAGATGAAAGGAAACTTGCGCCCTTGCAGCGCATTGGAGACCGCGGCAATGACCGATGCCCCGGCCGTGTTCACCGCCTTGTAGCGGCCAGCGCCGATGGCCTTGGTCGAGCTCACGACATCGGTCAGTCCCACCAGCCAATCGTCGGGCAGCGGCCGATAGTGCGCCGGATCCATGATGTTGGCGAAACCCTCGAAGATCGGCAGGCAGTCGTAGAAGTCGGCGTGGTGCGGCATTGGATTGGCGCGGCGAAGTCAGGGTCGTGGTGATGCGCTCGAGATCGGAGTCGTTGCCCAATGCGCCTGCCGGCGTGTCGCGTCTGCAGGCGAGTCCTCTCCGTCGTCAGGCGAGTGTAACGCCGACAAGCCGCCCGACGCCGTAGGTGATTGCGGCCGCCGCGAAGCCGAGCAAGAGCGAGCGCACGCTGGTGAAGACCACGTTGCGGGCGGTAAACAGGGAGGACCCCGCGCCAATGAGCGCGAGCGCGAATCCGGACAGCGTGAGGCTTGCGACCAGCGCCGCCGGGCCCTGCAGCCAGAAGAAGGGGGCAACCGGGAAGATCGCGCCCACGGCGAACAGCAGGAACGAGGAACCCGCCGCCGCCCACGCCGAGCCGCCAAGCTCCTCCGGATCGATGCCGAGCTCTTCGCGCACCAGCGTATCGAGGGCGGTGTCCTTGTCGGACATCAACCGCTCCGCCAGCGCGCGGGCCTGCGCTTCCTCCAGTCCCTTGGCTTGATAAATGAGGATCAGCTCTTCCTTTTCTTCCTCGGGCGCACGCTTGAGCTCCTCGGCCTCGACGTCGATCTGCTGCTGGCTCATCTCGCGCGAACTGGTCACCGACAGCCATTCGCCGATCGCCATCGAACATGCACCGGCAATGAGCCCGGCGAGGCCGACGGTGAGAATGGTCGTGCCGGAACTGATGGCGCCCGCCGTGCCCATAACCAGGCTCAGGTTCGAGACCAGCCCGTCGTTGGCCCCGAGCACCGCGGCACGCAGCGCATTGCCACCGCGGCGGTGGCGCCCTTCCAGCTGGGCCAGCGTACTGCCCGACAGGCCGCCGGGGATCGACGCGGCGATCTGCTGCACGATGCGATGGTGCGAGCGCTCGGCAACGGGCAGCCCGCCAGCAACCGCCTCCGGTTGCGGGTCGTATTGCGTGCTGTCCCGCTGTTCCAGACTGCTTAAGGCGGGGAGCACGAATTGCGGCCCGAAGCGGCGCGCCAGCCACGCCAGCGCGCTCGTGCGCCAACCCAAGTGCAGGGGCCCGGCTCGAGTCCCGGTTTTCGCCAGTTGCTGCCGCCAGAACTCCGCGTGCGCCTCCTCGACCGCAGCCAGGCGACGATAGACTTCGCGCAAGTGCGCGTCGGGTTCGGCTTCCGCCAGGGCGTGGTAGAGGCCGGCGCTGTCGAACTCGCCCTGCAGGTTGGTGCGATAGCGGTCGATCGAAGGGCTGTCCGTCATGGCAATGCGCCTCGCAGCTTAGCCTCGGCTCGGGCCCCAGGGCGACGGCAGCTGCCCATCCTACGCCGCGAGGCAGCGTAGCGCACGGCACGGGACGCTGACTCGCCCGCGACCCACGCAGGATGCACCGCCGCTCAATCCCGATGCCGACTTCGGCGCGCGATGCCATCTTCTGGTAATCTGTAGCCTACCGGGATCATGGCGGCAGCGAAAGAGCCCATGGCGCTCAGGCGACAATCGAACCCCCGCAGCGACATCAGGAACCGTGCGATCGTGCGCTACAGAGCGACGCATCCCGAATGGAGAAGCCGGCGCGGTTGCGACAAGCAGGCATTGCGCCCGCTTCGTGGGAGCCCCATCGCCGCGCTTCAGCGGTCACGGTGCACCGGCGGTCCCTGACCTCGTGCCAGCGGCGGATCCAAGCATGCGCGTCCTTGCGTCGACCGCCCAATCGGAACCGGATGCCGAGCGACGGAAGAACCTCGCGCGGGTCGAGAGCGTTCATGAGGGCTCCCGCGTTGTGGCCGAGGCGCTCATCGCCGGCTATCGTGCGCACGGTTATCGTTTGGCGTCGATCGATCCCCTCCGGACCGGCCCGGTGGATTTTTCGTCCATCGCCGAACTCGATCCGCATACCTATGGCGACGCCGACGATGAGCGCACCAGGTATTTGGTCGATTTGGGCGGCGTTGCGCGCACCCTTAATTTCACCGAGCTCCTCAGTCGCCTGCACTCGTGCTACTGCGGCACGATTGCCATCGATTGTGCCCATCTTCGGGCCGGCGACCAACGGCGCTGGCTCTACACGCAGTTCGAGAACAGGTATGGAACAGCGCCGCTGATCGACCGCGAGGCGCGGCGCATTCTCGAACAGCTCGTCGCGGCCGAAGCGTTCGAACACCATCAGAGGGCAAGGTACCCCAAGCACAAGCAATTCAGCCTGGAGGGAAGCGAATCCATCGTCACGCTGCTCATTGGCGTCATCGAGGAGGCGGCGCGCAACGGCGTCGAAGATGCAATTCTGGGCATGCCGCATCGAGGCCGTTTGAACATCCTCAGGAATGTCTTCCGCGTGCCCGCCCGGCAACTGTTCTCGCTCTTTGCCGGTTCACCTGATCCGGCGCTGGCGGCGTGGGACCTAAAGGACCATCTCGGGTATTCGACGCGACGGGAGACCGTCCACGGCAGCATCAATCTTCTGCTCGCACACAATCCATCCCACCTGGAGAGCGTATCGCCGGTCATCTGCGGCATGGCGCGCGCATTGCAGGATCGCAAGCGGGTTGGGTTTAGCAAGAAAGTAATGCCGATTCTCATTCATGGCGACGCCTCCTTTTCTGGGCAGGGCGTTGTCACCGAGACGCTTAATCTGTCCCAGACTCGTGGCTATGGCGTGGGTGGAACGGTGCATTTGATTCTCAACAACCAGATCGGCTCGACCATATCGCATCCCGGGGATTCGCGCTCGACGCCGTATTGCGGAGACTTTGCGCGCGCGATCGACGCGCCTATTGTGCGCGTGAATGCAGACGATCCCGAGGCGGTTGCGTTCGCGGCGCAGCTCGCAACCGGGTATCGCATGGAATTCGGCGCGGATATCGTCGTCGACCACGTCGGCTATCGGCGCCACGGCCACTTCGGCGGCGATGATCCGACGATGACGCAGCCGGCGATGCAGCGTCGAATTCGCAGCCGACCGAGTATTGTCAGCCTCTATGCCGACAAGCTGGCGCAGTCCGGGCTAGTACGAGATGGCGAGGTAGAGCGGCTGAAGGCGGTGGCATCGGCCGAACTCGCCGCGGCAGGCGATGACGATGGAACTGCGACGGCGCCGATGCATCCGTTGCCGACGAGCCTCCCTCCGCCTCCGTCCGGGACCAGGCCCGTGGTCACCGCGATTCCACTCGATCAGTTGCGAACGATTTTGCAGAAACTGACTGTCGTACCGGCGGGCTTTGCGCTTCATGTCGGGATCCAGGACCTGCTTGAGGGCTGGCGGATTGCCTTGGACGATGACAATCGGTGCGTCGACTGGTGCCTCGCCGAAAACCTCGCCTATGGATCCTTGCTGGCGAACGGATTCAATGTCCGCCTTTCAGGCCTGGACGTGGGTCGGGGAAGCTTTTTTCATCGCTACCACGTCTGGCATGATCAAGCGGCCGACGCGGACGGGCAGCATCTGCACGTTCCCCTCCGCTATGTCGCGGCGGCGGGGGGATTCTTCTCGATCTTCGAGTCGCCGCTTTCCGAGGAAGCCGTCCTGGGATTTGAATATGGATACACACTTCAATGCGGACGCGATCTGGTCATCTGGGAAGCGCAATTTGGCGACTTCGTGAACAACGCGCAAGTGATCATCGATCAGTACATCGCGTCCGGCGAACGCAAGTGGGGCTACAAGAGTGGCCTGGTCGTCTTGCTGCCGCATGGGCACGAAGGGGGAGGTCCAGAGCACTCCTGCGCCTACCTAGGCCGGTTCCTCCAACTCTGTGCCGAGGACAACATGCAGGTCGTCATGCCATCGACCGCCGCCCAGTGCTATCACCTGTTCCGCCGTCAGGCGCTGACGGTTGAACGCAAGCCCCTTATCGTGATGACACCGAAGACGTTGCTCTACGGCAACGCGGGCTCTTACGCGCGCCTGCGCGACCTGGCGGAGGGCGAGTTCTGTCCGGTTCTCCTGGAGCACGCCGCGATCGATCCGGCGACGGTCGCCCGTGCGGTCATCGTCAGCGGCAAACTCTATTATGACCTTGTGCAGCGGCGTGCCCAGGCCGAACTGTCCAACGTACCGATCCTGCGTCTCGAGCAACTGTACCCGTTTCCGGCCGATGCGCTCGCGGCCGGATTGCGGTGTCATCCGCTTCTGCGTGAGGTGGTTTGGGCGCAGGAGGAAGCCAAGAACCACGGTGCCTGGCATCTGCTTCGCGATGCGCTCGAAACGATTTTGCCGCCTGATGTGTCGCTGCGCTATGCCGGTCGCCCCGCGGCGGCGGCGACTGCGGTATGCAAGCCGGCGCAGCACGCGGCCGAGCAGAACGCCGTTATCGCGGCAGCACTCGGGTTGGCACGGGCGTGATTGTGGGCGCCGAGAGTTCGATCACCGAGCGCCGCAGCGCCAAGTCAGCCGATTTTCTCGGCTTCCTGAGTTGGCGGTCTCGACAGCAGATAGGTGTGCGCTGCGGTCGCGAAGGAAAGGAACGCGGCCGGCTCCATAGGCCGGGCGAAGAGGAAGCCTTGCAAGACGTCGCAGCCTTGCGCCACCAAGTAATCTGCTTGCGCGCGTGTTTCCACGCCCTCCGCAATAGTTCGTAGGCGCAATCCCTTGGCTAGCCCGATCGTGGCTTGAACGATCGATGCGGTTGCGTCGCTGGTCGTCAGTTCGGCGATAAACGTGCGGTCGATCTTCAGGGTATTCAGCTGCAACCCCTTGAGATAGCTCAACGACGAATAACCCGTGCCGAAATCGTCGAGCGCAATCGAAACCCCCAGCGCCTTGAGTCCCTCGAGAATCGTCTTACTGCCATCGATATCGTCCATCAGCAGGGATTCGGTGAGCTCGAGTTCGAGTAGTTTCGGATCGAACCCGGTGTCATTGAGCACCGCTCTGATCGTGTTAACGAGACCATGCTGGCGGAACTGGCGGTTGGAGACGTTGACCGAAATGGCAATGCGCGGCAAGCCGCTGCGGTACCAGCGAACCATCTGCTTGCAGGCGCTGCGCAGCACCCATTCGCCGATCGAGTCGATAAGGCCCGTCTCTTCCGCTATCGGGATGAATTGTCCGGGCGAAACGAGCCCGTATTCCGGATGCTTCCAGCGCAGCAACGCCTCAACGCCCGCAATGCGGCCCGTTCGGGCTGAGATAAACGGCTGGTAGTGCAGCAGCAGCTCGTTGCGTTCGAGGGCGTGAAACAGCGCATTCTCCATGGACAGCCGGCTCTGCGCGCCAGCGCTCATATCCGCGCTGTACATGACGTAGCAATCCCCGCCGCGGGCCTTGGCCCTGTACATTGCAGTGTCCGCATTCTTGAGCAGCGTCTCCGCTTCGGCGTTAGCGTCCACTGACACGCTGATGCCGATCGAGGCGGTGACGTGCAGCGCTTGTCGGTCGACCACGAAGGGCTCTTTCAACGCGGTCAGACAGCGTTGGGCGACGGTGACCGTGGTGGCGGAATCCTGAAGCCCTGGGAGCAGAAGGACGAATTCGTCGCCACCCCAGCGCGCCAGCGTATCGCCATCCCTGATGCAGGATTTGAGTCTCGCACCGGCAACCTTGAGCAATGCGTCGCCCATGCCGTGACCGAGCGTGTCGTTGATGTTCTTGAAACGGTCGATGTCGATCATGAGCATGGCGAGCGTCGAACCTTCGCGACGGGCCTGGACCAATCCGCTCGCGAAGCGTTCATCGAGCAGGAACCGGTTCGGAAGCGTGGTCAAATGATCGGTTCGAGCCAGATCATGGAGACGTTCTTCCATCCGCCTGCGATCACTGATGTCGCGCGAGATACATAGCAGCCTCCCTGTCTCTTCCCCGGTGGCTTTCTTCATCTCCCGCACCGTCGTCTCGAACCACGCGTAATGTTGATCTACATGACGCGCGCGATACATGATCGTCAGTGGGCCTTTCGTCTGTATCGCTTCGGTGAACACGGCGCGAACGACTTCACAATCTTCCGGGTGCACGTATTCGAACAGCGAATGACCAACGATAGCCGTGTGTGATACGCCGAGGAAGTTGCTAACCACGGGAGAAGCATAGGTGATCATTCCCTCAGGCGTGTGCTTCGTGATCAGGTCGGTGGAATTCTCGGTGATGAGCTGATAGCGGTGCATCGATTCCACCAGGGCCTCCTCCCGCTCCTTCACGCGGGCGGTGAGGCGATTGAACGCCGTTGTCAGCGCGCGAATTTCGCCAGTGCCCTTGTCGCCGGCCAACGGGGCGATTTCCTCGTTCGCTGTGTAGCTCGTGAGATGTCGGGTCAAGGACACGAGTGGCTGCATCGTATATCGCGTCAGAACCCAGATGGCGCCGACCACGATCACGCATGCCACGAGCAGGAATTCGAGGAAGTGGACGATCAGGTCGTTTACCGCGAGGAAGGCTTCGTTCTTGGGGTAGACGGCGGCAACGATCCAATTCGACGAGGGAACACGCTTGAAGGAGACGAACGCCTCGCGACCGTTCGCGTCCACCGTCTCTTCGGTGCCCTCAAAGCCGGCCAGCGCGCGATCGAAGAGCGGATTGGTCTGCGGGGCGAAGGCGACCTGGGACAGGCGCATCCGGTCCGGATGCATGATGAGTTTGCCCTCGCCGGTGACGATATAGACATAGCCCGTCTTACCGATCACCGTCTTGGCGATGTTGCCGAGCATGCCGGGATGGGTGAGACCGAGGCTGCCGCTAAGGATGCCCAGCATCCGCCCGTCCTTGGAGAGAACCGGCATGGTCATGACCAGTACCATGTTCGCGTCGCCGACGTTGGTGAGGAACGGCTCGGAAATGACGGGTTGCCGCGTCATGATCGTATGCTGGATGTACGGACGCCAAGACGCGTCCTCACCCCGCCGGCCGGACCGGAACGGACGCTCGGCGAGCAGGATCCCTTCGGCCGAGAACAGGAAGACGGATCGATCGATCGCGGCATAAAGGCCGCTGTTGCGGTCCAGGTAGCGTTGTGCGGCGTCGTAGGACGCGACGTCCGCCTCGGTGATTTCGCTCGCGCTCAACGACAGGATGCGTTGCAGCGCTAGCAGTTTCTGGTCCACGTTATCGGCAATGCGCTCGACCAGGGTATTCTGTTCGGCGACCATCACGTTCATCAGCTGCGTGCGGAACGAATGCATCGATGCCATGCCGACTGCTAGGATGGCAGTGAGAAACAAGACCGAGATCGCGGTCGCCGTCCGGGTGGCGAGCGTGGATCGGTTAAGTGTTAGTAACAAAGCACGCATTGTCGTGTAGCGTACAATTGACGCCGCCTCGGGCGGTTACCCACTAAGCAAAGGTCAAGGCTCGCCGCAAGAACCATGCCGCGTCGCTCGGGAGAACGCCCGCCCGCGGCGACGCCCGGCCGGTTGCCGCGGCGACACCGGGCGGCTCCGTGCGAGAATGGGATTGCCGAGGGTAGCGACGCCTGGGTAGGTGACTGCCGCTGGCCGACACATCGTGCGCCTAGCGCGCCGCCTGCGGGGGTAGCGGGGACGACAGGGTGCCCTGGGTCACGGCACCGTGCCCACGGTGCCATCATTTGGCAGGAGGGTTCGATGGCCGCCGCATGCGCGCATCTCGATCAGATCAAGGTCACGCAAACCGACAAGACCTATTGCGAGGACTGCATCAAAACCGGCGACAGCTGGCTGCACCTGCGCATGTGCCTGAGCTGCGGGCATGTCGGCTGTTGCGACTCGTCGCCGAACCAGCATGCGAGCAAGCACTTCCGTCGCAGCCGCCATCCGCTGATGCGTTCGGTTGAGCCGGGCGAGGGCTGGATATGGTGCTTCGTGGACGAAATCGTGCCCGGCGAGCTCCCGCCCGTGCGTTAGGCGCGCTGGTACACCTTGCGCCCGGCGACATAGGTTGCGCGTACCGCGCGATCGTCGGCGAGAGTCATCTGGATAAAGAGCGCTTCGTCGAGATTTTCGGCGTAACGCATCCGATAGGCGATAAGCGGTGTCGACTTGAGGTCGAGCACGACGAGATCGGCCTCCATACCGGGCGCGACGCTGCCGATCGTGTCGTCGAGATAAAGCGCGTGCGCCGCGCCGCGGGTGGCGAGGTAGAAGGCATGGGTGGCCGACAGCGCGCGACCATGCAGCTGGGCGGCCTTGTACGCCTCGCCCATGGTCTGCAGCATCGAGAAGGACGTTCCGGCGCCGACATCGGTGGCGAGTCCGACGCGGACCGGGCGCTGCCCGCCGGACCGCGTTGCCGACATCGAGACAGCCACTGCCGAGGAAGAAATTCGACGTCGGGCAATGCGCGATCGCGGTACCCGTTTGATGGCAGCGCAGGAGTTCGCTCTCGGTGAGCCAGATGCCATGGCCGTAGATCGCGCGCCGACCAAGCAGTCCGTAATGGTCGTAGACGTCGAGGTACCCCTTGCGCTCCGGAAAAAGCGTCCGGATCCAGGCCACTTCCTGCCGGTTCTCGGCGACGTGCGACTGCACGAAACAGTCCGCATGCTCGGCTTTGAGCGCCCCGGCGGCCTGGAGCTGCTCGGGGGAACTCGTCGCCGCAAAGCGGGGCGTGATCGCGTAGAGCAACCGCCCGCGCCCGTGCCAGCGGCGGATCAACGCCTTGGACTCGTCGTAGCCGCTGCGGGCGGTATCGAGTAGATTGCGCGGCGCGTTGCGGTCCATGAGGACCTTGCCGGCGATCGTGCGCAGGCCGAGCTTCTCGGCTTCCGCAAATAGCGCATCGACCGACTGCGGATGCACCGTGCAATGCACCGCGGAGGTCGTGACGCCGTTGCGTAGGCTTTCCTGCAGGAAGACCTTGGCCACGGCGCGCGCGAGCTTGCCGTCGGCAAAGCGCTGCTCGGCGACGAAGGTGTAGCGGTTGAGCCAGTCGAGCAGCTGTTCGCCGCCCGCGCCGATAATCTGCGTCTGCGGGAAGTGGACATGGCAGTCGATGAAACCGGCCATGATGAGCGCGTCTCGCCCGTAGTCCGTGATCCGCATCCCCGAGGGCAGCTGCGGACGCACCGCCGGCGCCGGCCCGACCTGGGCGATACGGCCGTCCGCCATGGCGACGATCGCATCCGCTTCGTAGTGCAGTGTCTCGCCGACGCCGCGCTGGAACGGGTCGCCGGAGTAGGTCAACACAGGCCCGCGTATCGCCCCGGTGAGCGCAGGCAGGACGCGGCGCATCGCCGCCGGACCATGACGACCTGAAGCGGACCGCCGCGCACTCATCGCGACCGCGGCGCGGGCAGCCTCATCGCCTGCTGCCGGCATAGTTAGGCGCGGTTCCCCGGCGCCGCGCCGCCCGGCGGACGTTCTTCCAGCGCCGATGCACCCAGTACCATTGCTCTGGGTGGCGCAGGATCAGCCTTTCCAGCGCGGCATTGTACGCCCGGGTATTGCGCCGGATCTCCGTGCCGACGTCGGCAGCGGTGAGCGAAGGGAGCGCTTCTTCGAAGCGCAGCACATGCCGCCCGTCGGGCTTGCGCCAGCTCGCCGCGGGCAGTACCTGCGCATCGGAGGCGAGGGCGAGCAGCGCCAGGCTCTTGAACGTCCACGCGGGATGGCCGAAGAAGTCGACCTCGATGCCGTCCGGCGGTCCGGCGTGCTGATCGAATGGAAAGACGACGGCATCTCCGGCCGCGAGCGCGTCGAGGATCGCGTCGAGCGACCCGCGCTTCGGCAGCACGCCGAAACCGGCGCGCTGGAAACGCCGAGTAACGAAGCGATCAAGCCAGCGGGGTTTGATTTCCCGGCGCACGAAATGGATACGGCCGCGCAGTTGCGGGAACCAGTTCAAGCCGGCCACGGTCGCGACCTCCCAGTTGCCGAAATGCCCGGTGAGCACGAGGATGCCTTTGCCGCGCTCGTAAGCGCGCCTGAAGACGTCGACATTTTCGATATCGACCATTGCCCTCTTGCGCGCTGTGCTCATCGAACGGAAGCTCAGGAACTCCGCGCCGAGACGCCAAAGATGCGCGTAGTGCGCCTGCGCGAGGCGCTCGATTTCGGCCTCGGATACCGCTTCGCCGAACACGCGGCGCAGATTGTCGAGTACGACAGAGCGCCGGAAAGGCAGCAGCCGATACACGAGCCGGCCGGACCAAGGAACTCGCACCGCTTCGGGCAGCGCCAGGGCAACCGCGGTGGCACTGAGGCTGTCGTGCGTCAGGGACAGCGCGATGCTGCGGATCCGGTTCTTTGCCAGCACGCTCGCCGCTTCGGGGCTGCAAACCGCGCGCGGTGCGCCGTAGGCATCGCGCGCGACCGAAAAATCCGCGGGCTGGATGGCGCCCAGCGCGGCTTCGCGCGGAAACAGCTTGACGCAGGCTTCCTTGGCGGCAAAGCGCGCCGCAAGGCTGGCGACGCGGCCTGCACCGGCGCCGGCGTCGTCGAGTTCCTGGGCGGTAAACAGGCGCTGCAGGTCTGCCGGCGCGATCGTGGCAAGCAAGCGTTCGACGCGCGCGATTTCAACCGTGTCGATGCCGCAGCGGGTGGCGACATCGGAAGTCGCCGCAGGACCTTCGGCCATGCCGACGCTCAGTCCCTGGCGCGCAGCAGCAGCGCCGCGTTCGTTCCGGCAAAGCCGCGGCACAGGACGAGCGCGACGGCGCTTCGCGGCGACTGCGGCTCGGGGCGCACCGGCACGCCGGCGCAGTCGGGATCGGGCATCGCGTAGGTGGCAACGCCGGGTACGACGCGTTCGCGCAGGCTCGCCAGGGCCAGCACCGCCTCGATGATCCCGGCTGCCGCGATCAGGTGGCCGAAGGCCCACTTGAACGCGGTCGCCGGCGGAGCGTTCGCGCCAAAGATGCGGCGAATCGCGGCAGCTTCCGAGGCATCCGATTGCGGCGTGCCGTTGCCGTGTGTGGCGATCATGCCGACATCGACGGCGCGCAGGCCTGCGTCGTCGAGCGCCCCCTCGATCGCCCGCGCCAAGGCGTCGCCGTCGTCGCGGATGGCGAGCAGGCCCTGCGCGTCCGTCGCGGCGCCACCACCGAGCACCTCGCCCAGTATCGTCGCGCCACGTTGCCGCGCCGAGGCTTCGGTCTCGAGTGCAAGCGCAGCCGCACCTTCGCCGAAGAGACTGCCGTCGCGGCGTGCGTCGAACGGCCGGATCGTGTCCTTCGCCAGCAAGCCCACGTCGTGATAATAGAGCACCATCTGCGGCTCGATCGGGGCGTCGTGGCCCACCGCGAGCGCCCGATCGGCCTCGCCGGTGCGCAATGCCTCCATCGCCTCGATAACGGCCAGCGTGCCACCGATGCTATGGTTGGTGATGCAGGCGTTGGCTCCCTTGAACCCGTGGCGGATGCCGATATGGCCGAGCACGTTGTTGGGCAGCGTGCGCAACAGCCACATCGGATTGACCGTACTCGAAAGCTCTCGGCCGAATGCCGGCAGCTTATCTTCGGCCACGGTCAACAACGGGAAATAATCGTACTGACTCTCATAGTTGCCACCGCCCGAGCCGACGTAGACCCCGGTGCGATCGCTGTACTCTGCGGCGTCGGAGGCGCTGAGCGCGGCACGCTGGGCGCTAAACCCGGAGGCGTCGATGGCGCGGTCGGCGGCATACAGGCCAAACAGATCGGTGCGACGAATGAGCTTGTGCAGCTTGCGGTCATCCACCATCTCGCGCGCATTGAGCGGCGCGATCTCGCCTGCCATTCGCATCGGCCAGCGCGATGTATCCCACTGCCGGATCGGCGCGATGGCCGAGCGACCGCCGCGCACCGCCTCGAGGATCGCTGCCGGATCGCGGCCTGCGGCGCAAACCGCGCCGGTCCCGGTGATGACGACCGTGCGCTCGCTCACGGTGCGCGCTCTGGCGGCAACGGCGTCACGCCTTGAAGCCCGCGCCATCGACGGCCTCGGGCGAGCGCAGCACGACGCAGCTGTTGGAGCCGCCAAAGCCAAACGAATTGGACATCGCGATGCGTACGCGTCGCCGCTCGGGCACGTCACGCACGAGCGAGAGATCGCAGTCCGGATCTGCTTCGCGCAGGTTGGCGTTGATGGGCAGCTCTTCGTGCCGAATGGCCAAGGCGCAGACCGCGACCTCGACCGCGCCCGCGGCGGCGATGAGGTGGCCCATCGAGCTCTTGGTGGAACTCACCGCGACGTTCTTGACTCCGGCCCCGAACACGGCGTGAAGGGCCGCGCTTTCGCTGCGGTCGTTCATGAACGTCGACGTACCGTGGGCGTTGACGTAGTCGACCTCGTCGAGTGACGCGCCGGCATTGGCGAGCGCTTGACGCATCGACTGGATGGGCCCGTCGCCATCGGGCGGGGAGTCGGTGATGCGGTAGCTCGACAGCGAGTTGCCGTCGCCAGCCAGCTCGGCGTAGATGTGCGCGCCGCGCCGCCGCGCCGAGTCCCATTCCTCGAGCACGAGGAAGCCTGCGCCCTCGCCGAGCAGAAAGCCGTTGCGCGTGACATCGAACGGCCGGCTCGCCCGCTCCGGCGTTTCGTTGTCCGTCGACAGCGCCGACAACAGGCAGAAACCGGCGACGCCGACCGGGCTGATCATCGAATCGAAACCACCCGCGAGCGCGCAATCAACCGCCCCGCGGCGGATGAGCTTGAGCGCGGTTCCGATTGCCTGACCGCCGGAGGCACAGGCGGTGTGGACGGAGGTCGCGTAGCCACGAATGCCATGCCGGCGCGTGAGCAGCGACAGTCCGGTGGTCGACTGGCTGCGGCAGAAGACCAGCGGGTTGTTCGCGGACGCATCGCTTAACAACTGCGTGGGATCGAGCTCGCCGCTTGCGGCGCTGTGCTCATGCACGGCGACCAGCTCCGCGAAATCGACGCCCATCATGCCGGTGCCGACCGCGCAACCCCAGCGCTCCGCGGTCGCTGCCGTGGGCCGGATCCCGGCGTCGTCAAACGCCTCCTCCGCGGCGCTGAGCGCAAAGCAGTGCGAGCGGTTGGCGAACTTGAGCAGCTTGCGATCGTCGAGCGCCGCCGCCGCATCGAATCCTTTGACCTCCGCGGCGATGCGAACCGGAAAGCCGGAGGCGTCAAATAGGCTGATCGCGGCCCCGCCGCTGCGCCCGGCGAGCAGTGCCGCCCAGGTCGCTTGCACATCGTTGCCGACTGGTGTGACCAGGCCCAGGCCGGTGATCGCGACGCGGCGCCGAGCGGTCATTTAAGCGCCTTGCGCACCGACGTCGAGTCGTGCCGTCGCGACCACGCGTCCGTCGCTCGTTGCCGAAAGGCGGAGGGTGTGCGCGGCAGCGCCTTCGGCCGCGACGAGCTCCGCCCCGAGCTCCACCGCCTGACCAGGGGCGATGAACGAGCGCATCTTGACGTGGGTCATGCGTCGCGGTGCAAGGGGTGACTTCACCGCCGTGCCGATCGCCCCCCGCGCAAGGTCCATCGCCATCCGGATCTGGCTGTCCAGGAGCAGCGTGGCGGGAAATACCGGGCGGCGCGGAAAGTGATCGGCAAAGAACGGCGCGGACTGCGGTACCTGCAGGAGCGCACGCGCCGATTTGCCCGCCACCCCGTCGAGCCCGATGAGCTCGGGCACCACCACGCCGCGGAAGCGACCGCCGGGCGCACCCGCCGCGCACAGCAGTCCAAAGCGCTCGCGCATCGCCTCCGGCGCGTCGAATTCCTGTACCGGCAGCATGGGACCCAGGCAATGCCTGAGCTCGATCACCCGCGCGCCGTCGACGTAGGCACCGCCGCCGTAGGCGACCGCGTCGTCATCGCAGCTTTCGATCTCGACCTCGAGTTCAAGTCGTGCGCCGGGCGCCACCTCGCCATGAAACAGCGTCTCGGTGGCAAGCGCCGCGACCGGTCGGCCGCGGAAATCGATCCGTGCCATCGCGATCCAGGCGGCAAGCTGGCCCACCGCCTCGGCGACCAGGCACGCCGGAAAAGCGCCGATATCGCCGGGCACGTCGAAGCTCGCGCGAGCGCGCACACCCGGTTCGAGCGCGGTGATCCGATCGACGAAAGAAAACGCGGCGAAGTGATCGCTCATGCGCTGGCAGGTTGGCGCAGGTCAGGCAGCCGCCTGCGCTTCCCTCTGCGCGTGGATGACGAGCTTGCAGAACGTCTCCGGCGTGAACAGGCGCGGGATGTCGGCGACTTTCATCGGGTTGCCGAAGCGCTCGGCGGGAATCTCGGACAGGTACGTCCGCAGCTGCGCCAGGCCCGCCTCGGTCAGCACGCCTTTCTGCTCAAACTCCGCCTCGGGCATGTCGCCGCGCGCGTTTTCGATAATCTTGCCGCGCGGAATCTTGATCTTGAACGCCCGCTCCAGGCGGAAGACCATGTCGAGAAAATCGATCGACTCCGCGTCGAGGCCCTCAATCAGCGACACGTCGAGCTTGACGTCCTCGACGTCGCAGCCGAGGGCGTCCGCCATGGTTTCCGCGACCTTGGGAAAGACCGCCTGGATTTCTTCCTTGGTGATATCAGTGTTCGCCATTGCGCTCACTCCATTTTGAAGCCGCCATCGACATTGAAGATCTGACCCGTCACGTAGTCTGCATACGGCGAGGCGAGAAACCACACCGCGTATGCCACCTCTTCGGGTTTACCGTAACGCTTAAGCAGGATCCGCGACTTGACCTCGTCGCCCGAGAGCTCCCGCACCGCCTGCGACATCTCGGTTTCGATCACCCCCGGCGCGACGCAGTTCACGGTGATCCGGCGCGGCGCGAGCTCCACCGCGAGCGCGCGGGTGAAGGCGTTGATGGCGCCCTTGCTCGCGGCATAGTTGGTCTGGCCGCGGCCGCCCTTCTCGCCGGCAACCGAGCTGACGTTGATGATTTTGCCCGAACGCTGGACGATCATATGCGGCACCACCGCGCGGGCGACATTGAATGCTCCGCCAACATTGGTATCGAGCACGGCCTGCACGTCGTCGTCGTCGAACGCCGCCAGTTGGTTGTCACGGATAATGCCGGCATTGTTAACCAGGATGTCGATGTGGCCGCAGCGCTCCACGACACGATCGACCGCCGCGGCGCAGGCCTTGGAGTCGCAGATATCGACCTGGTCGGCGACGATCCGCCGGCCCGCGGTCTTGCCCGCGCCGACGACCGCCGCGGCGGCCGCGGCATGGCCGCGGTAGAAGAACGTCACGTCGGCGCCCTCGGCGGCGAAGAGCTCGACGATGGCGCGGCCGATGCCACGGCTGCCCCCGGTGACGATGGCCACTTTGTCGCTCAGTCGTGCGTCCATGCGTCGCCCTCAGCCCGAAATGCAGAATCCGCCGTCCACCACGAGCGTGTGTCCGGTGATCATCGCCGCCTCCGGAAGGCAGAGCAGGTAGACCGCGCCGGCGACATCCTGCGGCGTGAGCACCGGGCCGGCGGGCGTACGCCGCGCGAAGTTGGCCAGCAATTCTTGCCGATTCGGAAAGTAGCGCAAGGCGTCGGTATCGACAACGCCGGCGCTGACCGCATTGACCCGGATGTGCCGCGGGCCGAGCTCCTGGGCAAGGGTGCGCACCAGCGACTCGAGCGCGGCCTTCGATGCGCCGATGAAGCCGTAATCGGGCATCGCCCGCGACGCGCCGAGGCTCGACATGGCAATGATGCTGGCGCCCGGCGCCATCCGCGGCACAGCGTGCTGCGCCAGCAGATTCAGGGCCAGCGCGTTGGTTTCGAGACACCAGCGCCAATGCTTGAGGGTCATCTCCAGCGCCGGCTTGAGCACGCCACTCGCCGCATTGCTGACCACGATGTCGAGACGATCGAAGTGGCGCGAGAACTCGACAAACATGTCGTCGACGCTGTCGGGGATGCCGACGCTGGCCTGAATGGCGCACGCGCGCCGGCCCATGGCGCGAAGCTCGTTGCACAGCGCTTCAGCCTCGCCGGCGCTGTTGTAGTAATTGGCGGCGATGTCGCAACCCGCCGCGGCCAGCTTCTGCGCGATGGCGCGGCCGATGCCGCGGGAGGCGCCGGTGACGAGCGCGACTTTCCCGGCGAGGGTGCCTGGCGTGATGGCGTTCATGTGCTGTCAGGCCCGCGGGCCGAGGAGGACGAGCAATGCGCCCTCGTCAAAACCCATCATTATCCTACGACCGGCCGGGTCTCGGCAATGAGCCGCGTCAGCCCGTGGTGATTCCGACCGCTACCCGCACCCGGGAAGTGCACGGGCAGCGAGACGGGTACTTGTACTACGAAAGAGGTAGCGTGGAAGGGAGCACCATCCTCTTGACCCTAACGGCCGCATTCAGCGCGGCGCGACCGCGACGAGGATCAAGCCGGTTGTCGCCCGTGCACAGGAAGTGTCGGCGAGAAGATCACGCATCCACAAAGGAGGCTACCGAGCCTTCCAGATCACGGCTCTCCCACGGCTGGCGGGGTTATGGGACGTAGCGCGACGTGCTCAAGTCGCTCGTCGCATCTGGCGTCGGAGTTCATTCTCCAGCCCGCGTGCGGCCGGGTCGCCCGCAAGATTATCCTGCTCCTGAGGATCGGATTCGACGTCGTAGAGCATGTAGGCACGGCGCTCGCTATCGACGGCGAGCTTGTGGCGGCGCGTGCGGAGCATGATTTGCTTCTCGCCACGTCCGATTTCGCACAGCTGGCTTTCCCTCAGGCACGCAGTTGTCTGCCGCAGCACGGGCCAAAGCGATCGGCCCAGGCATTGCGGCGGAGGCGCGCAACCGGCCGCCTCAAGCAGCGTAGGAAAGATGTCAATACTTTCGACTAGAGCGTCGCTGACCGCGTTCGCCGCAATTCGACCCGGCCACCGGGCGATGAGCGGAATGCGGATACTCGACTCGTGGAAGGACACCTTTCCAAAGCGTCCATGGTCGCCAAGCATTTCGCCATGGTCCGAAAGAAAGACGACGCACAAGTCGTCGAGCCATCCCCTGCTCTGGAACGCTTCCAGAATGCAACCAATGCGGTAGTCGATCAGTGAGATCTTGCCATAGTAATTGGCGCGGATGGGCGCGATGAGCTCGAACACGGTCGGGCTCGCAATCTGCGAAGGGTACTTCTTCCTCAACCAATCCGGACGCGTCGCGTGCTTCGCCGGGATCGGGATCGGGGGGGGCGTGTCTTGCGGCCGATACATCGTGGCATAGCTTCCCGGCGCATCCATTGGAGGATGCGGGCCGCCGAACCCGACGAACAGGCACATGGGCCTGAGATCCGCATAGGCGTCCACGAACTCCACGGCCTTACGGCCGATGTAGCTATCGAGGAAGTCTTCGACCGGCAAGGGGCTCGCCCGCACCACTTCGCCGCCCAGGGCGAGACGCTCCGCGTGGTCCTGCTTGACGCGCTCCCAGAGGCCCTTGTGCTCCCACTCCTGTGTCACGTACGAAGCCGTGTTGGCGCTCGCAGACGGCCCGGTCGTTTCGTGGACGTACTCGAAGCCGCGCGCATGCATGAAGTCCTCGCGCTGCCGGAGATCCGTGCCGGCGGAATGAACGTAGTAGTGCGCCTTTCCGACAAGGGCCGTCAGGTACCCTGAATGCTGAAGCAAGCGGAATAGCGTGTCGTCGCTTGCAGGCATTTCTCCATAATTCGCCCACATGCCATGGTTGTGCGGGTAGAGGGCAGTGGCGAACGATACGCGGGCCGGCATGCAAAGCGGCGCAACCGTCGTGGCCTGCGCGAACCTCGTGCCCTCGCGCGCGAGACGGTCCAGATTGGGCGTCTGGAGCTGCGGGTGACCGGCGCAGTGAAGACAGTCGGCACGCTGTTGATCCGTCATCAGAATAAGCATGTGCGGCCGTGCAGCCATCGCTAGCTCCTGAAATCGCGAACGCTCTGCCCTTGTCGCGTCTGCTCATGGTCCGTGTTCCGGCGCAGCGAAGAGTCAGACACCGCAGACGCCGCAGTGACGGATCATACAATGATGACGCGTGCCACTCGATCAAGTCTGCGCCAATGGGGCTTGGACCGAGCACAAACATCGTCCGGGCCTTGCGCGCAAGGCGTGAATCCTGATGCACCATTCGTGGCCATGTCGCCGCGTGGGCCGAGCGTGATGTAACAAGAGCACACTTCAAAAACGGCCACTGCCCATCGGCAGGTCGGTCCGGAATAGAGCCGTTGTGAAGCACGCCGGGGCTGCGCCGACGCTGAAATCAGCCAAGACTGCGGATGTGGCGGAGAAATTCGGCCAAGAGTCCAGCGGCGAGCTCGCGGCTGACATCAGCGCGGCGGAAGGAGACGCCGAGCTCGATGACGCCATCGAGCGTGGTGATTGCAAACACAATCGGTGCCAGCGGCCCGGGCGGGACCGCCCGCAGGTACTCGGTCACCGCCTCGCCGCCGGGCGGGGCGCGCGCGCCGACGTCGAGGCTCGAGACCCCTGCCCAGATCGGATAATGCTTGGCTAAGAAACACCGCCGCCGATCCGCCCTCAGGAAGCGCCACAAGATGGCCACCTCGCCCAAGGCGAGCAAGGTCTGCAGGTAGAGCTTCTCGGACTTGATGCGCGCTGTCTCGGCGTGGATTGCCTGCGCAAGCTCGCGCAACGCAATGCCCGGTGGAACGGGGTGCGAGACGCGAAGCGAAGCGAGGAATTGTCCGAAGGTATGGGCGGCATCCGCCTCGAAATCGCCGCGCACATTCACAATCGCCGCCACGCCGAGTTCTCGCCGCCGCTGCGCCATGCTGCGCTCCGGGGTGATCGCGGCGAGTGCCTGCAGGAGCATCGCCAGGAACAGATCGTTGCGGGTAACGCCCCACTCGCGCGCGGTACGGACGAGCCGCGCGACGTCCGACGCGACGACGCGTCGCGACAGGAAAGCGTTGCCCGCATCGCCGCCGGCGCGGCACGGCGCCCGGCACGACCTGCGGCAACTTGCCACCAGCGCCGGTAACCGGCGCAGGCCGTGGATCGCCGCGCCGGCGTGACGCAGAAAGAGGGCGCTGTAGGTTCGCGGATAGAGGCGGGGCGTCCAGGGCGCCATGGCGGCCCCGCCCTCGGCGCGATAGCTCTCGACGAGCCTGTGCAGCAACAGCGCGATGGAGTCGCCGCCCGCAATGAAATGATCGTAAGTGAGGCCCAGGTGAAACGAGTCACCGGCGTCGACGGCAAAGAAACGGAAGGGCACGATGGCGCCGTCCGGCGCAAAGGGCCGGTTGAGCTCTCGCTCGATCTGCTCCTCCACCACGCGCCGCGCGTCGCCTGCGCTGGGAAGAATCGATACGCTGACGGCCTCGGACCCGCCGCGATACTCGAAGCGTGCGCGCTGCCGGGAGAGGAAGAGCCCTGTCAGGCCGGCCGACTCGAGCTCACTCGCGATGCGCGCAGTAAGACGCGCGGGCTCCAACGCCTGCCCCACCACGACGACATGCACGGCGTTGTATGGATGCAGCTCCCGCCAACGCAACATCGTGGTTTGAAACAGATTGAGCTTGCCTCGCATCGCGCCGGCTATTGTAGCGGCACCGCCTGCCTTCGCCGGCTGCGGATGAGCTCTTGTGCTTCGAGACACCAGTGCTTCTTGACGCTGTACCAGATGTCCGCCGCGTGCAGCAGATTGGCCACGTCGAGCTGCGTGTCGGTCGGCAGCTCGGGTGTGCCGGGGCCGGGGACATAACGATCGATCCAATCGCGCGTGACCGGATCGAGGGCGTATTCCTGCGCCTGCGGCAGCGTGATATGGCTTGCGCCCCGTGGCAGCGTCACGTTGCGCACCCGCGCGGAGCCCGTCGCGCGATAGGTATCGGCGGTGCCGAAATTGCCCGCGATGGGGTCCCACTCGAGCGAAAAGCCGGTGAACTCCTCGACCGTATCGGGAATTTCCCGCAGCCGCGACAGCATCGACCACTGCCCGAGCAGCAGCCGCGGTAGCGTGCCGGTGGCCAGCACCGCGACGTAGCCCACCTTGAGGCCGAGTACCGGGCGTTGCGCGCCCGTGAGCGGGTCGACGATCGCCATCCGGTCCTCCGCCGCCTTGCGCTGTGGATTCCACACCTGCAGCGCGTCGCCGAAATCGCCCGAGAGCTCGTGCAGGACGCGGATCGCGATCATTCCGCCTTGACTGTGCCCGATCAGCATCGGCATCATGCCCTCGCGCTCGTAGTACCAGGCCAGCGTGCCGGCGAGCTGGCGCGCGTCGACAAAGCTGCTGTAGGTAAGCGAGCCGTCATCCGGGTTCGTGAGTTGTTCCCGCGGGTAGCCCATCGCGACCAGAAATTCCGCGAACGGGGCCATTGTCACCATCGCTACGCTGCCCTGCAGGCTGATGATGCGCGGCGCCGGCGCCTGCGACAGCACCTCTCCCACGTCGCGCGCCGAGATGCTTTCGGGAACGAGCGCCAGGATCCGATCCTCGGTCGCCGCATCCAGCGTGGTTTCGCGTCCGACCGTTTGCGCTGCGGGGGTGCCAGCTGCACATGCGCTGGCCACAAGCGCAATGACGGCGGCGCGGCGTGTTGCCGCCACGCCGGCCGCGTTCGACGACAGCGCCCGCGCGAGCATTCCCCGCGACCGGAAGGGCACGGAAGCGCTAGCCGCGCCTGGGGAAGAACCGCCCGGTGCGCGCGACATAGCTCCGATAGGCCTCGCCGTGCACGCGGAGCAGGTGCTGCTCTTCGTGCCGGGCCTTGAGTTGCATCAGCACCAGATGAACGATCGCGATGCCAAGCATCGGCACGGTCGGAACGACCACGGCCGAGCAGATCATGAGCAGCATCGACAAGGTATAGATCGGGTGGCGAACGTAGCGAAACGGCCCGTCGGTGAAAAGGGGCAACTCGCCCTTGAGCGGCACGTCCATGCGCCAGTGCCGGCCCATGCGCGACCAGCAGAGGCTGGTCAGTAGCAGGCAGGCAAGGGCGGTGATCGCGGCGACCCAGCGCAACATCGCGTAGCCGTTGCCGCGCGTGAAGGCCGGCGTGGCGGCGACAATTCCCTGACCGCGCACGAGGGCGAGATAGGGGAGAACGATCCACAGCGCGACCAGCGGCAGCCAGAGGATCCACATGAGTTGCTCCAGGCGCCCCTCCGGAACGAGTCCGGCGAAGCGATGTGTTTGACGCCGCGTGCGGAGAATCAACAGGCCCACGCCGAACCAGTAGGACCAGATCGTCGCGGTCAAGAGCACGCCCGGGAGGTCCTTCATTTGCGTCCCCGCTGCGCGATGTCGCGCGGGTACGCTACCCCTTCCGGCGACCGGTGGACGGCTTGGCGCCGGATTTGTAAAGGCACGCGATTGCTCCTAGAATTCCCGCCTCGGCCGCGGCCGTCCTCGATGCGAGCTTTGATTCTACCGGCCAGCAGCCACCGCATCGCCGACGACCCGCCCGCGCTGCGCGCGCTCAACGTCTCTCTCGGCGTGCTGGTCGCGATCCTGCCGCTCGCTCACGTCACCGCGCTGCGCAACATCCTGGTCGGCGTGGTCGGGGGACTCGCGTTGCTGCAGTTCGGACTTGCGGCGTCCAGAAACACTCCCGGTCTAGTCCCATGGCTGGTCTGGCTTGCCTACGCCGCGGCCTCGATCGGCTGGTCGGCGTTGCCGGACGCCTCGTTTCAGACCTTTCGCCGCGATCAATTCTATCCGTTCGTCCTCTTTCTGGTTAGCTTCCAGGTTGCCCAGTCCTATTGGGGGCGGTTGAGCGTGGCGCTGGGTACGGCTGGGGGCACGCTACTTTGCCTGGCGGCCATGTTCGCCGCCGCGTGGCTCGGCGCAGACCCGGACGCCCCGGCGGCCGCACCCGGCGTCCTGGGTTGGCTTGCCTGGAGGGCGGGCTACAGCCCCGATTCAAGCACCTACGTCGCCTATGTCGCGGTGCCCTTGTTCCTCATCCTGCTGACCTCGCGCCACCCATGGCGGCGCTGGGCCGCGGCCGCCTGGCTGGCCGTGTTCGCCGCGATCGGGTTCCTGAGCGAGAGCCGCACCCTGGTCGCGGCGTTGTTCGTATCCTTTGTCGGGTTCCTGGTCGTACTCGGGGTCTTGCGCGGCAGACTGCGCTGGAAGTCGGTGCTC
Organism: uncultured beta proteobacterium; assembly: GCA_963711235.1. Lineage (GTDB taxonomy): Bacteria > Pseudomonadota > Gammaproteobacteria > Burkholderiales > Casimicrobiaceae > PALSA-1003. Next base: position 1,267,623 of record CAVQDI010000006.1, read on the forward strand.
GTGGTCGTCGCCATCGGCCTGGCCGTTTCGGCGATTTGCGTGGAGATCATTTCCCGCATTCGCTTGCCGGTGACCGAGCCCAGCGATCGCAGCGCCGCGGTCGCAATGATCATGGCCGATACCCGGCCGGCGATTTGGGCTACCTATCTCGAGCTGGCGCGCAAGCAGCCGTGGTTGGGTGTCGGCCTGGGCCGCAGCGTGCCGTCACGCGTCTATCATCTCGACCAGGACGCAGAACTGCGGCGCATCGACCCTCAGGCCTCCATCCACGCCCACAATGTGCTCCTCGACATGGTGCTCGAGGTCGGGTTGATCGGGCTCGCCGTCTGGCTGGGATTGCACCTCGAGATCATGCGGCTGGCCGTGCGGCGGGCCCGCGAAGGCGGCGACCGGGAGAGGGCATGGGCCGCTGCCACCGTGGCGCTGGTGCTGGCGATGCTGGTCAAGAACTCGACCAATGACCTGGTCGTCTACGGCAATGCGCTGCTGTTCTGGGTGCTGCTCGGGACCATGCTCGGACTCATCTGGCGCCGCGCACCGGCAGCGGGCGACAAAAAAGCCGGGATTTAGCCCGGCTTTCTTGTTGTCGCGCTGTCGTGGCGACGACGCTTCACACGGTTTGGATGTTCGACGCCTGCTTTCCCTTGGGGCCCTGCGTGACTTCGAAGCTCACCTTCTGCCCTTCCTTCAGCGACTTGAATCCCGGCATGTTGATCGCCGAGAAGTGGGCGAACAGATCCTCGCCACCGCCATCGGGGGTGATGAAGCCGAAGCCCTTAGCGTCGTTGAACCACTTAACCGTTCCAGTTGGCATGTTTTCCAGTCCTAATAATCAAGAAAAAAATCGGGTCGTACCCGGCCGATGTTTCGATCTCAAGGACAGGAAAGTACGGCGCTTCGGCAACTGCCAACGAGCCGGACAGGTCGTGCTTTAGTACTTGAAATAAAACACAAAGCGGACTATACGCGGGGCCGGGCCGGAGGTCAAACCGCAGTCCAGGGCGAAAATTCAGGCCCCGAATTCCCGCCGCAGGAGCCCCGCGCCGGCGCCCAGCGCCCCCAGCTTGGCGCGGGCAACCTCCCGCGGCAGGGGAACCATGCCGCAGTTGGTGCAGGGGTAGACCTTCTCCGCCGGCACGAACTTAAGCGCGGCGCGGATGGTCGCGGCGACCTCCTCGGCGCTTTCCACCCGCTCGGTCGCGACGTCGATGGCGCCGACCAGCACATCCTTGCCCTGCAGCAAGGCCATGAGCTCGAGCGGCACGTGCGAGTTGGCGCATTCGAGCGAGACCTGGTTGATCGTCGAGCGCGCGAGCAGCGGAAAAGTATGCTCGTACTGGCGCCACTGGGCGCCCAGCGAGCGCTTCCACTCGATGTTGGCCTGGATGCCGTAGCCGTAGCAGATGTGCACCGCGGTAAGGCATTGCAGGCCCTGCGCCGCGCGCTGCAGCGCGGCGATGCCCCAGTCGCGGACTTCGTCGAAATAGACGTTGAAAGCCGGCTCGTCGAATTGCAGCACGTCGACGCCGGCTGCCTCGATCGCCCGCGCCTCGTCGTTGAGGATCTCGGCAAAGGCCCAGGCGAGCTTCTCTCGGCTCCCATAGTGCGCGTCGTAGAGGGTGTCGACCATCGTCATCGGCCCGGGCAGCGTGTACTTGATCCGACGCTCGGTGGCGCTGCGCAGGAACCGCGCATCGTCGACAAACACCGGCCGGCGGCGCGCCACGGGGCCGACCACGACCGGCACCTCGGCATCGTAACGGTTGCGAATGCGCACGGTCTTGCGCTGCTCGAAGTCGACGCCCTCGAGATGCTCGATGAGCGTCGTCACGAAGTGCCGGCGCGTCTGCTCGCCGTCGGTGACGATGTCGATACCGGCGTGCTCTTGATCACATAGCGCGAGGCGCACCGCGTCGCGCTTGGCTGCGGCCAGCCGCTCGCCATCGAGCAGCCACGGCGCCCAAAGCTGCCCGGGCGGCGCCAGCCACTCCGGCTTGGGCAGGCTGCCGGCAATCGTGGTCGGAAAAAGGGCGGGCATCGGCGAGGGCGGGATCGGCAACGGCAAGCGCTGGCGATTATAGCCGCCGACGGCAGGCGCGGATTACGACGGGGCGAGGCTTGACCGCGCGATGGCGGCCACGTAACTTGGCGCGGCTCCACTGCCCGCGCCGCTGCCGTCGATGCCCCGCGTCCTGTTAGCCGATCACGAATTTCCGGACCTCGACCTCGAGCGCAAGCTCTACGCCAAGGCCGGGGTCGAGTTCGTCGTCGGGCACTGCCGGACCGAGGCCGAGGTGATCGCAGCCGCATCGGGCTGCGACGGCATTCTGCTGCAGGCGGCGCCCATCACCTCGAAGGTCGTCGCCGCCCTGCCACAACTGGGCATCGTCAGCCGCATCGGCGCGGGTGTCGATACCGTCGATACGGACGCCTGCGCGCACCATGGGGTATGGGTCGCCAATGCACCCGACTATGGGGTGGGCGAGGTTGCGACGCATGCGTTGGCGCTGACGCTGGCCCTGCTGCGCAACGTCGTGGCGTATCACCGCGATGTCGGTGCCGGCCGCTGGCACTACCAGTCATCCGGACCGCTGCGACGCGCCGGGGACATGACGCTGGGCATTGTCGGCCTCGGCCGCATCGGCAAACGCATGGCGCACGTATCGCGCAACGTATTCCGCCGCGTGCTCGCTTGCGATCCCTATATCATCGACGGCGATTTTCCAGCCTATGTCGAGCGGGCCGCTGATCTGGCGAGCCTGTTTGCCGCGAGTGACGTCGTCAGCGTTCACACCCCGCTCACGGCGCAGACCCGCGGCATGATCGATGCGCGTTTGCTCTCCCGGATGCGCGCCGGATCGTACCTTGTCAATACCGCGCGCGGCGCAATCGTCGTCGTTGACGATTTGCTTGCCGCACTCGATAGTGGAATACTTGCTGGGGCCGGCCTGGATGTATTGCCAGTCGAGCCGGTTCCCGCCGAAAGTCCGCTAGTCGGCCATGCGAAGGTGATCCTGACCCCGCATGCCGCGTTCTTCAGCGTGCAGGCGGAGGTCGAGCTGCGGCGCAAAGCGGCGCAGAATATAGTCAGCTGGCTGGCGACCGGCCGACCCGAATACGTGGTCGTTCAGGGCACCAGACGCCCGGCTTAACTGCCGCCAACGCGACCGATGCGTGTCGCGCCGCGGCGCGGGTGAAGGAGGCGGCTTGGCAGCGGTAGAGATCCGAGCAGTACACAAGCGCTTCGGCTCGACGCACGTGATTCGCGGCGTCGATTTCGGCATCGCCGAGGCCGAGTTCTGCGTGCTGGTCGGTCCGTCGGGCTGCGGCAAGTCAACCCTGCTGCGGATGATCGCCGGGCTGGAAGAGATCAGCCAGGGTGAGATCGCCATCGGCGGTATCGTGGTGAATCGGGTGCCGCCGAAGGAGCGCGACATCGCCATGGTATTCCAGAATTACGCCCTTTATCCGCACATGACCGTGCGCGACAACATGTCGTTTGCACTCATGCTGGCCAAGCAGTCCAAGGCCGAAATCGAGGCACGGGTCAAGAAAGCGGCTGACATTCTCGGGCTTTCGGCTCTGCTCGATCGCTATCCGCGACAGCTCTCTGGCGGCCAGCGCCAGCGCGTCGCGATGGGCCGCGCGATCGTGCGCGACCCGCAGGTATTCCTCTTCGACGAGCCGCTGTCGAACCTCGATGCAAAACTGCGCGTACAGATGCGCACCGAGATCAAGGAATTGCACCAGCGCTTGCTGACCACCTCGATCTACGTCACTCACGACCAGATCGAAGCCATGACCATGGCCGACAAGATCGTCGTGATGCGCGACGGCACGGTCGAGCAGATCGGCGACCCGTTGTCACTTTACGATCGGCCGAACAATACGTTTGTGGCCGGTTTCATCGGCTCGCCGGCAATGAACTTCGTGCCGGGGACCGTGCGGGTCAACGGCGGCGGCGGAAGGGTCGAGTTCGACGGCGGGGCAACCCTGCCTCTGCCGCTGGGCGCCCGCGGCGCGGATGGTCAGGCGGTCCTGTACGGCATCCGGCCTGAGCACTGCCTTCTGGCCGACGCTGCCGGGCTGCCGGCCGAGGTCGTCGTCGTCGAGCCCACCGGGGCCGACACCCAGCTCTATTGCCGTTTCAACCGCCAGGAAATTACGTCGCTGATACGTGACCGCGTAACCTGTCGCGCCGGTGACCGGATCAGCCTCAAGCCCGATCTCGCGCGCGCGCACCTGTTCGACTCGTCGAGCGGGGCGCGGCTGGTAGCCTAGGTGAGGCGGGCCGGCCGTCACTTCACTTTTATAACCGTTACCGAGGAGGGGAGACATGGATCTATTCAAGCGGCGCGATTTTCTCAAAGCCACCGCCGGCGTCGCAGCCGGTCAGGCGCTTGGTGCCGGAGCGGGATTGTTCGCCGGCGATGCCCAGGCGCAGGCTTACAAGGCCGTCCCGGAGAAGGGGGCGACACTGCGCCTGCTGCGCTGGAAGCGCTTCGTTCAGGCCGACGAGGACGTGTGGGCCGAGAATACGAAGAAATTCACCCAGGCGACCGGCATCGCGGTGCGCATCGACGCCGAGGGCTGGGAGGACGTGCGGCCGAAGGCGGCGGTCGCGGCCAACATCGGCAGCGGACCGGACATCATCATCGGCACCTTCGAGGACGCGCAGCAGTACCCGGACAAGCTGGTCGAGGTGTCGGATCTTGCCAACTACCTGGGCGCCAAATACGGCGGCTGGTACGACGTCGCCAAGGCCTACTGCACGAGCAAGGGGCGGTGGATCGCGATCCCGATGGGCTGCGCCGGCGCCTGCATGAACTATCGCATGGCCGCGATGCGAGCCGCCGGGTTCGAAACCTTCCCCACCGACCTCGCCGGCTTCCTCAAGCTCTGTCAGGGAATGAAGGCCCAGGGCCTGCCGCCCGGGTTCGCGCTGGGCAACGCCACCGGTGACGGCAACACCTGGTGCCACTGGGTTGTCTGGGCGCACGGTGGCAAGATGGTCGACAGCCACAACAACGTCGTCATCAACAGCCCGGAGACGATCGCCGCGCTGGAATACAGCAAGCAGCTCTACGAGACCTTTGTTCCCGGCACCCTGTCGTGGCTCGACCCGAGCAACAACAAGGCCTTTCTCGACGGGCAGATCGGCCTGACCAACAACGGCATCTCGATCTACTACGCGGCCAAGACCTCGCCGGATCCGAAGCTGCAGGCGATCGCCCAGGACATGAACCATGCGAACTTCCCCATCGGTCCGGTCGGGAAGCCGACCGAGCTGCAACTGATGTTCCCGATGATGATCTTCAAGTACACGAAGTACCCGAACGCCGCCAAGGAATACCTGCGCTTCATGATGGAGAAGGAGCAGTACATTCCCTGGCAGCAGGCGTCGATCGGCTACGTCACGCAGCCGCTGGTGGCCTACGAGTCCAATCCGATCTGGACCTCCGATCCGAAGCACACGCCGTATCGCGACGTGATGAAGAGGATGCTGCCCAACGGCTACGCCGGCGAGATGGGCTACGCGTCGGCGGCGACGATGGCCGACTTCATCATGGTCAACATGGTCGCCGAGGCGGCGTCGGGCTCGAAATCGCCGAAAGAGGCCGCGGAGCGGGCGCAGAAGCGCGCCGAGCGTTACTACAAGGTCTAAGCTTGCGGTCGGAACGGCGCCGAGCGCGATCGGCAACCCTGCATCCGGTCAAAGCCGGTCGAGCCGCTCGCCGCGCGCCGGCGTGGGGTCGGCCGGCCGCGCCTTCAACGGCGCCCGACCGGCGGTCCTCATCCTGCCGCGCAACGGGTCGCACTGCGCATGCCCGCAGCCGCTAGCGCGCTGTCACGCGCGCTCGACAACCGCAATTTGCTCGGGGCGCTGTTCATGCTTCCCGGCGGCGGCGCTGCTGCTGCTGTTCCTGACCTATCCGCTCGGCCTCGGGACCTGGCTCGGCTTCACCGACACCAAGATCGGCCGCGCCGGCGAGTGGATCGGGCTCGACAACTACGTCTTTCTCTGGGGCGACAGCGTCACCCGCTTGGTCGCTGTTCAATACGATTTTCTATACCACCGTGGCGAGCATCATCAAGTTCGCCCTCGGCCTGTGGCTCGCGCTGCTGCTCAACCAGCACCTGCCGTTCAAGGCGTTCTTCCGCGCCGTCGTGCTGCTGCCGTTCATCGTTCCCACCGCGCTCTCCGCGCTGGCGTTCTGGTGGATCTACGATTCCCAGTTCTCGGTCATCAGCTGGGTGCTGGAGAGGATGGGCCTCATCCACCGCTACATCGACTTTCTCGGCGACCCGTGGAACGCGCGCTTTGCGACCATCGCCGCCAACGTCTGGCGCGGCGTACCGTTCGTTGCGATCACGCTACTGGCCGGGCTGCAGACGATTTCGCCCTCGTACTACGAGGCGGCCAGCCTCGACGGCGCGTCGCCGTGGCAGCAGTTCCGCCACGTCACGCTGCCGCTGCTGACACCGATCATCGCCGTGGTCATGACCTTTTCGGTGCTGTTCACCTTTACCGATTTCCAGCTGATCTATGTGCTGACGCGCGGCGGGCCGCTCAACGCGACCCACCTCATGGCCACGCTGTCGTTCCAGCGCGCCATCCCCGGCGGCAATCTCGGCGAAGGCGCGGCGATCGCGACCGCGATGGTGCCGTTTCTGCTGGCGGCGATCCTGATCAGCTATTACGGCTTGCAACGACGGGCCTGGCAGCAGGGAAGCTCCGACAAATGAGCGCCGCCGAAGCAGCGCAACAACCGGTCGACTCCCAGGGCATGCACTACCTGGTGTCGTTGCCACGGCGGGTGTTCACGATCTACCTGCCGCTGGGCGCCTTCCTGTTCGTCCTGCTGTTCCCCTTCTACTGGATGACGATGACCGCGTTCAAGCCGGACGCCGAGCTCTTGTCGCACGAAGGCAATCCGTTCTGGATCGACAACCCGACCCTTACCCACGTCAAGAAGCTGCTCTTCGAAACCCAATATCCCGAGTGGCTGTGGAACACGGTACTCGTTTCAGTGGTGTCAACGGCGCTGTCCCTGTTCTGCAGCGTGCTCGCTGCCTACGCCATCGAGCGGCTGCGCTTTCGGGGCTCGCGCTACGTGGGCGTGAGCATCTTTCTCGCCTACCTCGTGCCGCCGTCGATCCTTTTCATTCCGCTGGCGACCATGGTCTACCAGCTGCACCTGTTCGACACGCGGCTGGCGCTGATCCTGACCTACCCGACGTTCCTGATCCCGTTCTGCACCTGGCTGCTGATGGGTTATTTCAAGACCATCCCGTTCGAACTCGAGGAGTGTGCGTTGATCGACGGCGCAAGCCGACTGCAGATCCTGGTCAAGATCGTGCTGCCGCTGGCCGTACCGGGCCTCATCTCGGCGGGAATATTCGCCTTCACCCTGTCGTGGAACGAGTTCGTTTACGCCCTGACCTTCATTTCATCGTCGGAGGTGAAGACCGTTCCGGTGGGGGTCGTCACCGAGTTGGTCGAAGGCGACATCTATCACTGGGGCTCGCTCATGGCCGGGGCGCTGTTCGGCTCACTGCCGGTCGCGGCGCTGTATTCGTTCTTCGTCGAGTACTACGTTTCGGGGCTTACCGGAGCCGTGAAGGAGTAGCCCGGAGAAGGCTTGAAAGGGGCGCGGCGAGACGCCATTTGCGGTACAATCCGCATCGAATCCCGCTGAGGTCGCCGCAAATGAACGTTCAAGATACTATCCGCGAGCAAGTCACCACGCATCCGGTCGTGTTGTACATGAAGGGGACGCCGCAGGTTCCGCAGTGCGGCTTCTCGAGCGCCGCGGTGCAGATGCTGCAGGCCTGCGGCGTCGATACGTTGTTCACCGTCAACGTCCTGGCGGAGCCGGAAATCCGGCAGGGAATCAAGGACTACGCCAGCTGGCCGACGATCCCGCAGCTCTACATCAACGGCGAATTCGTCGGCGGCGCGGATATCATGCGCGAGATGTACGAGTCGGGCGAACTGCAGCAGCTGCTCGCCAGGCAAGCCGCCTGACCTGTCGCCAGCAGGGCCACTCAAACCGCGGCGGGCAAAGTCCCGCCGTTGTTGTTTGTGGCGGCCGGCGTCAGGTGCGCGCGCGGTGGACGCGCTTGACCTCGGACAGCCTGCGCAGGGCGCGCATGACGTGCGCTAGGTGCCGCCGGTCCCGCACCTGGACGCTGAAGAACATGTTGACGACGCGGTCGCCGTCAGGGCGTTCCATCGATACGTATTCGATGTTTGCACCGGCGTCGGCAATCTCGGTCGCAAGCCGGGCGAGCATGCCGCGCTGGTCGTCGACCAGGATGCGGATGCCGGCCTCGAATACACCTTCCACCTGCGGGGCCCACTCGACGTCGACGACCTGGTCGCTGTCAACGCGCGCCTTGCGCAGGGTCTGGCAGTCGCGCGTGTGCACCAACAAGCCCTGGCCACGGCGGAACTGGCCGACGATCGCGTCTCCGGGGATCGGCCGGCAGCATTTGCCGTACTGGATGGCTACCCCTTCGACGCCGCGCAACTGGAGCGCGGCATGGCGCATCGGGCCTTGCGCTGCGACCTCGGGCATGTTGCTGCTGGCACGGGTTAGCGCCTGGGCAACCACGAACGACAGCCGCTTACCGCTGCCGATGTCCGCCAGAATCTCGAGGTGACTCTTCGCCCCGTATTCGCGCGTGAGCGCCTCCCACCGATCCCAGACGATCGTTTCCGGAGGCACCTTGAGCGAGGCGAGCGCCTGTTCGAGCAGCCGTTCGCCCAGCGCCGCGGATTCCTTCTGCTGCAGCGTCTTGAGGAAATGCCGGATGCGCGATCGCGCTTTGCCGGTGGCCACGAAACTCAGCCACGAAGGATTCGGCCGTGCCGTCGCCGCGGTCATGATCTCGACCTGGTCGCCGCTCTTCAATTCCGTGCGCAGCGGCATGAGCTCGTAATTGATCCTCGCCGCGGTGCAATGGTGGCCGATGTCGGTGTGCACCGCGTAGGCGAAGTCGACGGCGGTAGCGCCGCGCGGCAGCGCCATGATCTTGCCTTTGGGAGTGAAAACGTAGATCTCGTCCGGGAAAAGGTCGCCCTTGATGTGCTCGAGGAATTCCTTCGAATCGCGTGATTCCGACTGGATTTCGAGCAGGCTTTGCAGCCAGCGATGCGTCTGCTGCTGCGCTTCGGCGATGTCGAGCTGGCCCCCTGCCTTGTACAGCCAGTGCGCGGCGACGCCGGCCTCGGCCACCCGGTGCATGTCGTGGGTACGGATCTGTGCTTCCAGCGGCGTGCCGAACGGCCCGAACAGCGTGGTGTGCAGCGACTGGTAACCGTTCGCCTTGGGGATCGCGACGTAGTCCTTGAACTTGCCCGGGATCGGTTTGTACATGCGATGCAGCACGCCCAGCGCGGCATAGCATGCCGTCGCGTCCTTGACCAGCACGCGCACGCCGTAGATGTCGAAGACCTGCGAGAAGCTGTAGTGCTTCTGGCGCATCTTCTTGTACACGCTGTAGGCCGTCTTTTCGCGCCCGGTCACCGTTGCCGCGATGCCGTCGACTTTCAGGCCGTCGCGGATCGACTGCAGGATGCGGTTCATCACCTCGCGCCGGTTGCCGCGCGCTGCTTTGATCGCCTTGGCCAGCACCCGAAATCGCACCGGATAAAGATGCTTGAACGAGAGGTCCTGCAACTCCTGATAGAGCGCGTTCAGACCGAGCCGGTTGGCAATCGGCGCATAGATGTCCAGCGTTTCCCGGGCGATGCGCTGGCGGTGCGCGGGCGCCATGGCGTCGAGCGTGCGCATGTTGTGCAGGCGATCGGCGAGCTTGATCAGGATGACGCGAACGTCCTGCGCCATCGCCAGCAGCATCTTGCGGAAGCTTTCCGCCTGCAGGTCCTCGCGCGACTGGAACTCGATCTGGTCGAGCTTGGACACACCGTCGACCATGTCGGCGACCGGTTTGCCGAACGAGCTTTCGATCTCGACCTTGGTTACTGCGGTGTCCTCCATGACGTCGTGGAGGAGCGCGGCGGCGAGCCCCTGGGCATCGAGCCGCCACTGCGACAGGATGCTCGCTACGGCCAGCGGATGCGAAATGTAGGGCTCACCGGACTTGCGGAACTGCCCCTGATGCGCGGTTTCGGAGAACGCGAACGCGCGCTCGACCAGCGCGACGTCTGGAGCTGGCAAGTAGTGGCCGAGGTGCCGGGTGAACTCCGCAATTTCCGACATGCCTGGTCACCTTGAGGCGCCCCGAGCGTAATTCAACTCTGGGGCTTCAGGAGCATTTCGATCCCGACCTTGCCGGCGGCGATTTCGCGCAGCGCGATGACGGTGGGCTTGTCGCGATCGGCGTCGAGCAGCGGCTCCGAGCCGGCGCTGATCTGCCGGGCACGGTTGGTCGCCGCCAGCGTCAGCTCGAAGCGGTTGGGGATCTTGGCTAGTGCGTCGTCAATCGTGATGCGTGCCATGAGCGGTCCAGTCAGGTCAATTGCGTGAGCAGCGCCCGATGCCGGACGCGCTGTCGTTCGCTGCGCAGGCGCGCCACCCGCACGATCGCGGCGAGGTCGTCGACTGCGGAAGCAAAGTCCTGATTAATAATAACATAGTCAAACTCCTCGCAGTGCCGCATCTCCTCCCGCGCGGCCTTGAGCCGGCGCGCGATCGTGCCCTCGTCATCCTGACCGCGACGCACCAATCGCTCCTCCAGCGAGGCCAACGACGGCGGCAGGACGAAGATATGCACCGAATCCGGGACGAGCGCTCGCACCTGGCGGGCACCCTGCCAGTCGATCTCCAGCAGCACGTCCTGACCCGAGTCGACCTGCGCCTTGAGCCACGTGGCGCCGGTGGCGTACCAGTTGCCGTGCACCTGCGCATGCTCGAGAAACTCCCCCGCGTCCTGAAGCGCCCGGAAGCGCTCCGGGGTCACGAAGTGGTAATCGACGCCGTCGCGCTCGCCAAGGCGTGGCGGGCGCGTGCTATAGGAGACCGACAGCGCGATGCCGGGTTCACGCTCCAGCAGGGCACGGGTCAGGCTCGTTTTGCCGGCGCCCGACGGCGCGGCGACGACGAACAAATTGCCTGCCGCATTCATTCGATGTTCTGCACCTGCTCGCGCATCTGCTCGATCAGCACCTTGAGCTCGAGGGCCGCCTGTGAGAGCTCGGTGTCGACCGACTTCGAGCCGAGCGTGTTCGCTTCGCGATTGAGCTCCTGCATCAGGAAGTCGAGACGCTTGCCACTGCTGCCGCCGGCAGCGAGCACCCGCCGCACCTCGCTCACATGCATGCCCAGCCGCGATACCTCCTCCGCGACGTCGATTTTGGTCGCAAACAGCGCGAGCTCCTGCTTGAGCCGCTCCGTGTCGGGGTCGAGGCCGGCTTCCTTCAGGCGCGCGCCGAGCTTGGCGACGTAGGCGTCGTGGAGCACCGGAATGCGCGGCTTGACGCGGGCGAGCTGGGTCTCGATGCCGACACAGCACGCTTCGAGCAGGGCCCTGAGCTTGTCGCCTTCGCGGGCACGCGACGCGGCGAGGTCGGCGAGCGCCTGCCGCACCAGCGCGACGGCGCGCTCGGCCAGCGTTGCCGGCGGCAGCGACGGCTCGGTCAGCACACCGGGCCAGCGCAGTATGTCGACGACCGAAAGCGCCGTACTGCCGGGTGCGTGGCGCAAAACCTCGGTGGCGGCATCGCGCAACTGCGCGACGCGCGCGGCGTTCACTGCCAGCGACGCCGTTCCGGGCAAGGCATGGCTGAGTCCGACCCGGCATTCGACCTTGCCGCGCTTGAGCTCGGCGGTAAGCAACTCGCGCAGCACAGCGTCAAGCGCACGCAACTCGTCCGGAAGACGCAGTTGCAGATCAAGGTAGCGATGGTTGACCGCGCGCAATTCGACGGTCAGCGAACACCCGGGCAGCTCGGCCGCAACCGCGGCGAACCCGGTCATGCTCAGGATCATCGCTTCCCGCTCCGCGGGCGCTGCGACGGCCAATTGCGAGGGAAAGTCAATGAAATCTTTACTTTATGCGCGGGGTTGCCGAGAATGTAGAGGTTATCAATCCCACGCGCAAGTAGAGGCCGGACGCGTCGCGCGTCACTGCCAGACCCATGGGCGTAACCAACCAGGCCCTGCCTTCCGGCTACCAGCTGCTCAATTACCGGATCGATCGCCAGATCAGCCGCGGCGGGTTTTCGATCGTCTATCGCGCGTTCGACGACAGCGGCGGCCCCGTTGCGATCAAGGAATACCTGCCGTCGTCCCTGGTGCTGCGCACCGAGGGCGACATCGTGCGCGCCAGCACGGCGGAAAATCTCACTTCATTCCGCTACGGGATGAAATGTTTCTTCGAGGAAGGCCGCGCACTGGCCAAGATCAATCACCTCAACGTGGTGCGCGTGCTCAACTTCTTCCGCGCCAACGAGACGGTGTACATGGTCATGCGCTACGAACGCGGGCGCACCCTGCAGCAGCAGATCCAGATGCGGCAGGATCAGGTATCGGAGCGGCTCGTGCGCCACGTATTCATGCACCTCTTGAACGGGTTGCGCGAGGTCCACACCCACAAGCTGCTGCACCTCGACATCAAGCCAGCCAACGTCTATCTGCGCACCGACGGCACGCCGGTGCTGCTCGACTTCGGCGCGGCGCGGCAGACGCTGACCAATACCCGACCGAAGCTCGCGCCGATGTACACGCCGGGCTTCGCCGCGCCGGAGCAGTACCGCGAGCCGGATCGGCTCGGGCCGTGGACCGATGTCTACGGCATCGGCGCGAGCATGTTCGCCTGCCTGGCCGCGTTTGCGCCCCAGGCCGCCGACGCGCGGCTGTCGGAAGACCACCTCGTGTCGGCCAAAAAAATCTGGGCCGGCGGCTACTCCGACAACTTGCTCGAGGTCATCGACTGGTGCCTGCGCCTCGACCCGCTCGAACGGCCGCAAAGCGTGTTTGCGCTGCAGAAGACGATTCGCGATATCCCGCCGCGCAAGCGCAAGCTCACGTTCCTCGATACGCTGAAGAAAAAGCTGTTCAGCGAGGTCATGTAGGGGCAGCGCAAACCGTGCGTTTCACCATCTTTCAGGAGAGCCGCAAGGGCCAGCGCAAGGTCAATCAGGACCGGCTCGCCTATACCTATAGCCGCGATACGCTGCTGCTCGTCGTTGCCGACGGAATGGGGGGCCACGCCGGAGGCGAGATCGCGGCTCAGATCGCGGTGCGGCTGTTCATCGAGCGCTTTCAGCAGGAGGCGAAGCCCACCCTCAAGAACCCGCTCAAGTTTCTGCAGGACTCGATGCTGCGCGGGCACCAGGCGCTCGGCTCCTACGCCAACCAGTTCTCGATGCTGGAGACGCCACGCACGACCTGCGTGGCATGCGTGATTCAGTCCAACTACGCGTACTGGGCGCACGTCGGCGATTCGCGCCTGTACCTCTTTCGCCAGGGCGGCCTGATCGGACAGACCAAGGATCACTCCAAAGTGCAGTACCTGGTCGATCAAGGTATCATCTCGGCGCACGAGATCGTCGATCACCCCGACCGCAACAAGATCTTCAGCTGCCTTGGCGGCCTCGTCGATCCCGTCGTCGACCTGTCGCGCCGGACGCCGCTGCGCACCGGCGACCTGATCGTGCTCTGCACCGACGGCCTGTGGAGCGTGTATCCGCAGGAAGAGGTCGCGCGCGCTCTGACCGGCACAGCGATTCTCAAGTCCTCTCCGACGATGATGCGCGAGGCGGAACTGCGCGGCGGAGCTGAAGGGGACAACCTGTCCGCGATCATCGTCCGCTGGGGTCCCGAGACCGCGGTCGACGAGCCGGCGACGACGATCACCGAGACCCTGGGCCTGGGCGAGTTCCAGACCGAGATCGATCGCACGCTCACCCTGACCGACCGCAAGGGCGCGCAGCGCGACTTGACCGACGACGAGATCGAACGCGCGATCGCGGAGATACAGGCCACCATCAAACGCTACCGCAGGTAAAATGCGTTGCATCATTCTTGACACCGAAACGACGGGGCTCGATCCCAAACAGGGCCATCGCGTGATCGAGCTCGCCGCGGTCGAGGTCGTCGATCGCCGGCTGACCGGAAGAAACGTGCACTTCTACATCAATCCGGAGCGGGAGATCGACGCCGGTGCGAGCGACGTGCACGGCCTGACCTGGGACATGCTGCGCGACAAGCCGCGGTTCGGCGACATCGCGCGCGAGTTCATCGATTTTGCCGCCGCCGCGCGCTGGATCATTCACAACGCGCCGTTTGACCTGGCCTTTCTCGACGAGGAGCTCAGGCGGCTGGATCTGCCGTCGAGCGCGAGCGTTTGCGCCGAAGTCGTCGATACCCTCGCCCTGGCACGGGAGCAATTCCCGGGCAAGAAGAACAACCTCGATGCCCTGTGCGAGCGCTTCGGCATCGCCGACGCGCAGCGCGCGGTGCATGGCGCGCTGCTCGATGCGCGCCTGCTGGCCGAGGTCTATCTGGCCATGACGCGCGGCCAGGAGACCCTGACCATCGATATCGCCATCCCCTCCGCAGCCCCCACGGAGCTCAGCGCCGCGGACCTGCCGCCGCTGCGCGTGCTCGAGCCGTCGACCGCTGAGCTCGCGGCGCATCGCGCCTATCTTGTCGACGTCGATCGCGAAGCCGGCGGGCGCTGCATCTGGCTTGCGCTCGAGCGGGCGCTGCGGTCGGTGCCGGTATCCGAACTGACCCCTCTCGCGTAACGAGCCTGTCATGCGCAACTCCGATACTGTGGCGGCTTCGCCGCCCGCCCCTCCCCGACGGTTACGTTGACCGCGCATGGCCCAGGCACCGCGAAGGAGGCGGACCCATCGCCGATCAATCGTGAACTGTCGGCCCTCGCCTTCAACCGCCGGGTCCTTGCCCTCGCTGAGGATCCAATGACGCCGCTGCTCGAGCGCTTGCGTTTTCTGTGCATCGTGAGCAGTAACCTGGACGAGTTCTTCGAGATCCGGGTCGCGGGCTTGCGCGAACAGCTGCGCCTGAAGGCCCCGCTCGTGGGTATGACGATGCAGGAGCTAAGGGCCAACCTGGGCGAGATCAGCCAGGGCGCCCAGGCACTGGCGGCCGAGATGTACGGCGTGCTGAACCGGCAGATCCTGCCGGCGCTCGCCACGGCCGGTATCCGCATCCTGCGGCACGCGGATCGCAACGCGGCGCAGCGGGCCTGGATCGCCGATTATTTCCAGCGCGAGATCAGGCCGTTGCTGACGCCGATCGGCCTCGACCCGGCGCACCCCTTTCCGCAGGTGGTCAACAAGAGCCTCAACTTCATCGTCGAGCTCTCCGGCCACGATGCCTTCGGGCGGGAAACCAACGTCGCGATCGTCAAGGCGCCGCGCCTGGTGCCGCGGGTGATCGCCGTGCCGCGGGAAGTCGCCGGGGCGGACAATGCCTTCGTGCTGCTGTCGTCGATCATGCACGCTCATCTGCACGAGCTCTTCGCCGGCCGTCAGGTGATCAATTATTCGCAGTTTCGGGTCACCCGCGACGCCGACCTGTGGATAGACGAAGAAGAAGTCAAGAACCTGCGCCAGGCGCTCGAAGGCGAGTTGCCGCAACGGCAGTTCGGTCTGGCGGTTCGGCTCGAGGTTGCGGCGAATTGCGCGCCACATCTCGCCACCTTTTTGCTGCAGCAGTTCGAGCTGCAGGACTTCGATCTTTATCGCTGCGAGGGGCCGGTGAATCTGGCGCGGATGTCGGCGCTCATCGACCAGGTCGACGTCGACGAACTCAAGTATCCGGCGTTCCTGCCCGGGCTGCCCGACCGCCTGCGGGACCAGCCCGATATCTTCGCCTCGCTTCGCCAGCACGACATCCTGCTGCACCACCCGTTCCAGTCGTTCGAGCCGGTGGTCGAGTTCATCCGCAAGGCCGCCGACGATCCGGACGTGGTCGCGATCAAGCAGACGGTCTATCGCACCGGGGTCAACTCGGTGTTGATGGAGGCGCTGGTCGAAGCCGCGCGTCGCGGCAAGGAAGTCACGGTCGTCGTGGAGCTGATGGCGCGGTTCGACGAGGAGGCCAATATCAACTGGGCCGAGCGGCTGCAGCACATGGGCGCCCAGGTCGTCTACGGCGTGTTCGGGTTCAAGACGCACGCCAAGCTCGCGCTGCTGCTGCGGCGCGAGAGGGATCCGAGCGGTCAGACGCGGCTGCGCCGCTATGCCCATCTGGGCACCGGCAACTACCATCCGCGCACCGCACGCATGTACACCGATTTCGGGCTGCTGACCGCGAATCCCGAAATGTGTGCCGACGTCGACGAAGTGTTCCTCCACATTACCAGCCTCGCCAAGGCCAACCGGCTCAAGCGCTTGTGGCTGGCGCCGTTCACGATGCATCGCCATCTGCTCGAAGCGATCCGGCGCGAGGCGCGCCACGCCAAGGAGGGCAAACCGGCGCGCATCGTCGCCAAGATGAACGCGCTCGTCGAGGAGGCCGTGATCAAGGCCCTGTACGCGGCCTCGCAGGCCGGCGTCAAGATCGATCTGATCGTGCGCGGCGCCTGCGCGTTGAGGCCGGGCGTCAAGGGCGTCTCGGACAACATTCACGTGCGCTCGATCATCGGCCGGTTCCTCGAGCACAGCCGCATCTGGCTGTTCGAAAACGATGGCGCCGAGGACGTCTACCTCGCCAGCGCCGACTGGATGGGCCGCAACCTGTTCCGCCGCATCGAGGTTGCGTTCCCGGTGCTCGATCCGGCGCTCAAGGCGCGGGTCATCGACGAGGGCCTCACGCCCTATCTGGCCGACAGCCACGATGCCTGGGAGCTTGGGCCCGACGGGATCTATACCCGGGCCAGGGCAAAGGGCCGCGCAACGCCGGTGTCGGCGCAGGGGGAGTTGCTGCAGCGGATGGCGGACAAGACCGCCACCGGGTTCTGACCTCGACCACGGGCATGGACCTGATCCTCTGGCGCCACGCCGAAGCCGAAGCGGGTGAACCCGATCTCGGGCGGCGACTGACGGCGAAGGGCATCAAGCAGGCCGAGCGGGTCGCCGCTTGGCTCGACGGCCATTTGCCCGACACGACGCGCGTGCTGGTCAGTCCCGCCGATCGCGCGCAGCAAACCGCGCTCGCCCTCAAACGCAAGTTTCGAGTGGTTCCGGAATTGGCGCCGGGAGCGGCCCCGTCCGCCGTGCTCGCCGTCGCCGGTTGGCCGGACAGCCGCGAGCCGGTACTCGTCGTCGGCCATCAACCGACGCTGGGCGAGGTCTCCGCGTTGCTGCTCGCCGGCGATCCGCTGGCATGGAGCATGCGCAAGGGCGCGGTCTGGTGGCTGTCCAATCGCGTGCGCGACGGCAACGCCGCGGTCGTCCTCAAGGTCGCCATCGGCCCGGATTTTGTTTGATCGCCCCGGCTTCGCGACCGGGCAACCGCCGGCGGATGCCTGAGCGCCCGCGCACAGGCCGCCCGGGCCGGAGCGGCAGCGTCAGGCCGCCACGGCGGAGGCGACCGGGCGCAACTGCTCGAGGAACTGCCGCGTCGCTTTCGCCCACGAGTATTGCTGCGCGTAATCGCGCACTGCCCCGCGGTCGAGGGCCAGGGCCGAGAGCGCCGCAGCGCGCAGGTCCTCGCTCAGGGCGCCGACGGCCGGATCGCGGATCACGTCGATCGGCCCGGTGACCGGGTAGGCGGCCACCGGCGTCCCGCAGGCCATCGCTTCGACGAGCACCAGGCCGAAGGTGTCGGTGCGGCTGGGAAAGACGAAGGCATCGGCCTGCTGGTAGAAGTACGCCAGTTCGCTGCCGTACTTCATGCCGTGGAATACGGCCTGAGGAAAGTTTGCCTCGAGCCCCGCACGCGCCGGCCCGTCGCCGACGACCCACTTCGTGCCGGGCAGGTCGAGGCGGAGGAAATCTTCCAGGCTCTTCTCGATCGCAACGCGTCCGGCGTAGAGAAAGATCGGCCGTTCCTGGATGCGCGGCTCGCGTTGTGCCGGCGCGAAAACCGAGAGGTCGACGCCGCGCGACCAGTAGGCAAGGTTGGTAAAGCCGCGCGCGCTGAGGCGGCGGTAAATGGCCGGGGTCGGGACGAGTACGGCCTCGGCTGCGCCGTGAAACCAGCGCAACCAGCGGTAGCTGATCGCCAGCGGCAACCTGCAGCGCGCGTGCACGTATTCCGGGAACTGGGTGTGATACGCGGTCGTGAACGGCCGTCCGCTGGCAAGACAATGGCGGCGGGCGGCCAGTCCCAGCGGCGCCTCGGTCTCGAGGTGAACCGCGTCGGGCTCGAATTCCTCGATCATGCGCGCGACGCGCGCGCCCGCGGCCAGCGCGAGACGGATCTCGGGATAGGTCGGGCAGGGCAGCGTGGTGAAGCCTTCGGGCGTGATCAGACCGACCGTATGCCCGAGCGCCTCGAGCTCGCGCACGGTGTTTTTCACCGTGGTGACGACGCCGTTAACCTGTGGCGACCAGGCGTCGGTGACGATCAGAATGCGCATGGACTTCGTCCTCTGCGTCGGGGGCGGAATGCTCGGGTAGCACGTCGTGCCAGTGCAGGATGGAAAGATCGCCCTCGGCGGTCTCGACGAGCGCCGTCAGGCTTTCGACCCAATCGCCATCGTTGCAATACAGAATGCCGCCGATGTCGCGAATCTCGGCCTGGTGAATGTGACCGCAGACGATGCCGTCGAACTGCCGCGCCCGCGCCTCGGCCGCCAGCGCCTCCTCGAAGGCGACGATGTAGCTGACCGCGTTCTTGACCTTGTGCTTGAGAAACTGGGCCAGCGACCAGTAGCGCAGGCCCAGACGCGCGCGCAGCGCGTTCAACCATCGATTCAAGTGCAGCGACAGGGTGTACAGGCGGTCGCCGAGGTAGGCGAGCCAGCGCGCGTACTGCACCACGCCGTCGAAAAGGTCGCCGTGCGTGACCAGCAGGCGCAGCCCGCGCGCGGTCGTGTGCACGGCTTCGTCGCGGATGGCGATGCCGCCGAAGGCGACGCCTAGAAAATGGCGCACCGCTTCGTCGTGATTGCCGGGGATATAGACGACCTCGGTGCCCTTGCGCGCCTTGCGCAGTATTTTCTGCACGACGTCGTTATGCGACTGGTGCCAATACCAGCGCCGCTTGAGTTGCCAGCCGTCGATGATATCGCCCACCAGGTAGAGGTGGTCGGACTCGGTGCGGCGGAGGAAATCGAGCAACCGCCCGGCCTGGCAGCCGGAGGTGCCAAGATGGGTATCGGAGATCCAGATGGTGCGAAAACGCAGCGGCGCGTCGGCGGTCGGGCTCATCGCGGCGCGCTGGCCGCGGCGACGGCCCGGCTAGGCAGCGGCGCGCGCGCCACGGAAGGGCCGCGCGGTACGCGCAGCGACGAGTGCGCGCGGCAGAAGCAGGGGGGGCCCGATGGCGGTGCGTGCGAACTCCTGCCCGTCCGGCCAACCTTGCTGCCGGGCCGGCCGATCGCTGGCCGATCGCTTCCGCCCGGCGTCAGGACGGGACGCGGATTCGGCGCGAAACTTGTTCTTGGTTGCAGCCATCGCGGCCAGATTCCTGTGCGCATTGAGTCGCGGGCACAGTAGCGAGCCGATGCGACGTGCGTATGACGGAATCATGGCGGGGGGATGACAAGGCAACCACGCCCGACCCGCGCCGCAGGGCCGAGCGGCCGCTCAGCGGCGGCCGGTTTTCCAGGGATAGCCGAGCGCGGCCCATTGGGCGCGCTCTTTTTCGAGCAGATGCGCAGTCAATGGATGCGCCGCCAGCCAGCGCGCGGCTACCGTGAGCGCGATGCGTTTTGCGATCTTGAGCTCGATCCGCGGCAGGGCGATTGCCGTGCGCGCATGGTGGAACAACACCGCCAGGCGGAGCGCCAGCAGCTGCGCCCGCAGCTGGTCGTCGCTCAGCGCCGCCTGGACCTTGGCCAGGCCGCCGCGGCTGCCGAAGACCAGGAGGGCGATGCGACTCTGCTCCCCGGCGGAAAATCCGGGCATGTCGGCATGCTGCAGGATGTACGCGCCGTGCTTGTGAAACCCGAGATGCGCGACCGACATGCCGATCTCGTGCAGCGTGGCGGCCCATTGCAGCAGGGCCACATCGCCCGCCTCGGCGCCGGGAAGCGCGCGGCGATAAAGATGCGCGGCCAGCGTCGCCACCCGGGCGGCGTGGGCGCGGTCGATCGCGTAGCGACCGACGAAGCGCTCGACGGTGACGCCGCGGATGTCCGCGTCGATGGTCCGGCCGAGCAGATCGTAGAGCACGCCGAGGCGCAGCGCGCCGCCGACCGGATCGATGCGCTCGATCTTGAGTTCATCCACGGCCGCGGTCATGATCGCCAGTCCGCCGGCCAGGACGGGTGCGCGCTCCGGCTTGAGCGCATGCAGCGACAGGCGCGCGATATGCCGCGCGGCAAGCATGCGCTGCTTGAGCCGCGCCAGGCCCAGGGGGGTGATTCCGCCGCCCGAGAAGCCGTTCTGCTCGAGGATTTCGGCCAGCGCTGCCGCGGTGCCCGACGAGGCGTAGGCTTCCCGCCAGCGGGTCGGGCCGAACTCCTGCGCGATCGCCTCGATTTCGACGCGGGCCGCGGTTTCAGCGCCTGCAAATGCATCCGCCGTGACAATACCGTCGGGAAAGAAGCGCTGCGTGAAGCCGACACAGCCGATCTTGAGCGACTCCAGGCGTTCAGGCTCGAGCCCGCGGCCGATGATGAACTCGGTCGAGCCGCCGCCAATGTCGACAACCAGGCGCGGGTCGAGCGACCGCGGCAGCTCGTGTGCCACGCCCAGATAGATCAATCGCGCTTCCTCGTGCCCGCCGATGACGTCGATGGGAAAGCCCAGCGCGCGCTCGGCCTGCGGCAGGAACTCGCGCGCATTCTTGGCAACGCGAAAGGTGTTGGTGGCCACGGCGCGCACCGCCGACGGATGCAGCCCCGCGAGGCGCTCGCGGAAGCGGGCCAGACACTCCAGCGCGGCCTTCTTGGCCGGGGCGCGGATGCGACCCTCGGGATCGAGGCCGGCTCCGAAACGCAGCGTTTCCCGCCAGGTATCGAGGCGATAGATCTGGTCGCCTTCGACGCGGCCGATTTCCAGGCGGAAGCTGTTCGAGCCCAGATCGACGACGGCAAGCAGGGTGGCGGGCGCGGTGGGCACGAGCGTCGTGCGACTAGCCTGACGAAGGATGCCAAGGCTAACAGAAAAGCCCGCGCCCGACGCCTTTGGCGGTCGCGACGATTCTGCTACCCTCGACGTCGACGCGTCCCTGCCCTGCGCCGTTCCGATGCCGGCTGACTATCTGCAGAAGATCCTGACCGCCCGCGTCTACGACGTGGCGATCGAGTCGCCGCTCGAGCTCGCGCCGACGCTCTCTGCACGGCTGGGCAATCGGGTGCTGTTGAAGCGCGAGGACCAGCAACCGGTGTTCTCGTTCAAGCTGCGCGGCGCCTACAACAAGATGGCGCGCCTGACCAAGGCGCAGCGCTCGCGCGGCGTCGTGGCGGCATCGGCCGGCAATCACGCGCAGGGCGTGGCGCTGGCGGCGCAAAAGCTCGGCTGCGAGGCGACCATCGTCATGCCGGTCACCACCCCATCGATCAAGATCCACGCCGTCGAGGCCCGCGGGGCGAAGGTGATGCTGCACGGCGACTCGTACCACGAGGCCTATACGCGCGCGGTTGCGCTCGCCCGTGCCACCGCGGCGGTGTTCGTGCACCCGTACGACGACCCCGACGTGATCGCCGGCCAAGGCACGATCGGCGTGGAAGTCCTGCGCCAGCAGCCAGGACCCATCGACGCGATTTTCGCCGCCGTCGGCGGTGGCGGCCTCATCGCCGGCATCGCCTCGTATGTGAAGCGCGTCCGGCCCGAGGTCCGGATCATCGGCGTCGAACCGGTCGACTCGTCGGCCATGACGCAATCGCTGGCCGCCGGACGGCGGGTGATGCTCGATCAGGTCGGGCTGTTCGCTGACGGCGTTGCGGTCCGGCAGGTGGGCAAGGAGACATTCCGCATCTGTCGTGCGCTCGTCGACGAGATGGTGCGGGTCGACACCGACGCGATCTGCGCCGCGATCAAGGATGCATTCGAGGACACCCGCTCCATTCTCGAGCCGGCCGGCGCACTGTCCATCGCCGGCGTCAAGGCCTACTGCGAACGTCATCGCAGTCGGGGCAAGACCTATGTCGCGATCGCCGGCGGCGCCAACATGAACTTCGATCGCTTGCGCTTTGTCGCCGAGCGCGCCGAGCTCGGCGAGGAGCGGGAAGCCATTCTGGCGGTGACCATTCCCGAACGCCCGGGCAGCTTCCGCCAGTTCTGTGCGCTGCTCGGCAAGCGCAGCATAACCGAGTTCAACTACCGCTACGGCGACGCCCGGAGCGCACACTTGTTTGTCGGCATCGAGGTCGCGAATCGCCGCGAAACTGCGGCGCTGTTGCGCGCGATGCACCAGCGTCGCATCGAGGCCTACGACCTGTCCGACAACGAGATGGCCAAGCTCCACGTGCGCCATCTCGTCGGCGGGCACGCCCCGGCGGCCGAACACGAGATTCTGTTTCGCTTCGAGTTCCCGGAGCGGCCAGGCGCGCTGATGCAGTTCCTGAACAGCATGAGCCGGGGCTGGAACATCAGCCTGTTCCACTACCGCAACCACGGCGCCGATTACGGTCGCGTCCTGGTGGGCATGCAGGTCCCGCCGTCCGACCAGAGGCAATTCCAGCGCTTTCTTCAGCGCGTCGGCTACCGCTTCATCGACGAGTCCGCCAACCCGGCGTATCGCATGTTCCTCGGTCGCTAGCACTCCCCGAACTGCCGCAAAACGGCACTTCGGGGGAGGATTTCGACCCAATCGTTGTTGCAAATCCCTCAGAAGTCTCAGTTTTGCCCCTTCTGGCAAGGATTATGCTCTAGGCATTTGGTTGTATCCGTGGCAAACTTTGATGAGGCCAATATGGAATCGACAGCGGCGAGCGCTGCATTGAGCCAAGATGTCAGGAGCGAGCAATTGCCTGAACCGAGTGCGCTGACGGGCGTGAAGGTCATGGTGATCGACGACAGCAACACCATTCGTCGAAGCGCCGAGATCTTTCTGCTCCAGGCCGGCTGCACGGTGATACTCGCCGACGACGGTTTCGATGCCCTGGCCAAAATTACCGATCATCAGCCCGACCTGATCTTTGTGGATATCATGATGCCGCGGCTCGATGGCTACCAGACCTGCGCACTGATCAAGAAAAACACCAAATTCCACCAGACGCCCGTCGTGATGCTGTCGTCGAAAGACGGGCTGTTCGACCGTGCACGCGGCCGGATGGTCGGCTCGGATCAGTACATTACCAAGCCGTTCACCAAAGAGAGTCTGTTGCGAGCGGTCACCACGCATGTGAAGACTGCGGCATAGTGCGAACGGTCCGCGCCGAACGGCGGCGCGGCATGGTGGCATGGAAGGGTAGGAAGCGATGGCGATCAAGCGAATTCTTATCGTCGACGATTCGCCGACGGAGCGGCATGTGCTCAATGACATGCTGACCAAGGCCGGCTACGAAGTCGTCGCCAGCGACAACGGAGAGGACGCTATTCTCAAGGCGCGGACGGTCAAGCCCGATCTGATCCTCATGGACGTCGTCATGCCGGGCCTCAACGGCTTCCAGGCGACGCGGGCGATCAGCAGGGACCCCACGACGCGCACGGTGCCGATCATCCTGTGCACGGGCAAAAGCCTGGAGACCGACAAGATCTGGGGGTTGCGCCAGGGCGCGCGGGACTACATCGTGAAGCCGGTGAAGCGAGACGAGCTGCTCGCGAAGATCACCGCCTTCGGCTGAGGCCTGCGACTGCGCGATGGCCCGTGCCGCGAAACTCGATCTTCGCGCTTTCCAGCGGGAGCTGGCGACGCGGCTCGCCGCCAAGACCACGGCGCAGGTCGAGCAATCGCGGCTGGGGCTGGCCTGCGCCGGGGACCAGTGGCTGATACGGCTCGCCGACGCGGGGGAGGTGATCGCCGTGCCGCCGCTGGCCAGCGTGCCGCTGACCAAGCCATGGTACCTGGGCGTGGCTAACATCCGCGGCAATCTTTACGGCGTGATCGACTTCGCCGGCTTCCTCGGGCGCCCGCTCGAGCCGGTGACGCCCGGCGCGAGCCTGACCCGGATGGTGCTCTTCGGGCCGCGGGTCGGCGAGCTCCACGTCGGCCTGATCGTGCATCGCGTGCTGGGCCTGCGCAACCTGGCCGAGCTGGCGCGCAGCGAAGCGCCGGCGGGCGCGCCGGACTGGTACGGCGCGCGCTGGGCGGAAACGAACGGGGACCTGTGGCAGGAAATCGACCTGGCGCGGCTGGCGCAGGATCCCGGCTTTCTGCAGGTGGGATTGTGACCCGGATGCGACGAGGCGGAGCGACCCTTCACGGCGGGAGAAAACATGGCGCTTAGTCTGAAAAGCGTGTTCGGTGCAGGATCCGGCGCGGGGGAAATCCGCGACAGGGCGCCGAGCTCGAGATGCCGACGACGACGCAGGTCAAGATGAACGCCCCGCCGCCGGGTTACGACCCGCTTGCGTCGGTGTCGATCATGGAGCAGCTGCGCTCGGCCGCGTCCGAGGCGCGGCAGCCGAACCGCCTGTGGTTCATCGGCCACCTGCCGGTCGGCAAGCAGGAGCAGTTGCTGGGCGCGCTCACGCTGATCTTTCTGGTCCTGGGCGGGATCATGCTGTACCTGTACATCACGCTCGCGGAAAAAAACGCTGCCAGCGCCGGTATCGCGACCGAAATGCAGATGCTCTCGCAGCGTCTTGCCCGCGGCACCTCGCTCGCGGTGCAGGGCAACGCGCAAGCGTTCGACAGCGTCAGGGACTCCCGCGATCGCTTTCGCGCCGATCTGGAGTCCCTGAGCAAAGGCGGCACCGTCCGCGGCGTGCGGGTGGATGTCACCAGCAGCGAAGCGATGCAAACGCTGCTCAACGACATCGGCACCCGCTGGGACCGGGTCGAAAAAGACGCGACCTCGGTGCTCGACAATCAGCAGAGCCTGCTGTCGTTGTCAAAGGGCCTGGCGGGAATCAACGATGGCAACACCACGCTGCTCGAACTCGCGGAGCAGGCGGCGTCGCAGGCGGCCGCCGGTGGCGGCAGCGTGCGTGAAATTGATTTCACCAATCAGCTGGCGATGCTCTCGCAGCGTATCGCGAAGAACGCGAACTCCCTTGTTTCGGGGGACGATATCGATCCGGAAATCGCCTTCCTGCTGGGCAAGGATGCCGGAACGTTCCGCGACGTTCTCAACGGCCTGCTGAAGGGCAGCGACGCGCTGCGCCTCTCCGGCGTGAGAAACGACGAGGCGCGGGCCACGCTGGCCGAGCTGCAGAAGCGCTTCGTCGTCTACGACGGGGGTGTCAATGCCATCCTGCAGAACATGCAGCGGCTCGTGATTGCCAAGCAGGCCGCGCGTGGGATCAACCAGGAGTCCGAACCGTTGCTCAACGGCACGACCGCACTCGCCAACGGCTTCGAGACCCAGAACGCCGGCCGCTTGCTAAGCCTGGTCGGGGCGATAGTTGCCATCATCTTGGCGCTGTTTTTCGCGGCCCTGTTCGCCAAGGTGCTCTATGACGAGCAGCGGGTGACCGCGATGGAGAGCGAACAGGAGAACAAGCGCAACCAGGAAGCAATTCTGCGCCTGCTCAACGAAATGGGTAATCTCGCCGATGGCGACCTCACGGTGCAGGCCTCGGTCACCGAAGATGTGACCGGCGCGATCGCCGATTCAATCAATTTCACGATCGAGGAATTACGCACGCTGGTCAAGGGCATCAACAACGCCACCGACCAGGTTGCCAAGGCGACCACCGATGCGCAGGCGATCTCGCATCGGCTGTTCGAGGCCTCGCAGCGGCAGAACAAGGAAATCCAGCAGGCATCCGGGTCGGTGCTGCAGATGGCGCAGTCGATCAACGAAGTGTCGCAAAGCGCCGCCCAGTCCGCCCGCGTGGCGCAGCAATCGCTGGCGGCCGCCGAGAAGGGCGGGCAAGCGGTGCAAAACCAGATCGCGGGCATGAACGAAATCCGGACCCAGATTCAGGATACCGCCAAACGGATCAAGCGCCTGGGCGAATCCTCGCTCGAAATTGGCGAGATCGTGGAGCTCATTTCGGACATTACCGAGCAGACGAACGTGCTCGCGCTTAACGCGGCCATCCAGGCCGCCTCGGCCGGCGAGGCCGGCCGGGGTTTCACGGTGGTGGCGGAAGAAGTCCAGCGCCTCGCGGAGCGGTCGGGCGAGGCGACCAAGCAGATCGATGCCATCGTCAAGACCATTCAGGCCGACACGCAGGATGCGGTGGCGGCGATGGAGAAGAGCACGGTCGGGGTCGTGGAGGGTACCAAGCTGTCTGACGCGGCAGGGCAGGCGCTGGACGAAATCCGGCGCGTGTCGCGTGAACTCGCCGAGCTGATCGGTGGCATCTCCGCGCAAACACAACGGCAATCGGCCTCGGTTTCGGACGTCACGCGGGGCATGCAGGGCATCCTCAAGATCACCGAAGAGACCACCGAGGGCACCAAGCAGACGAATGTGTCGATCTCGCAACTGACGAAGCTGGCCGCCGAGTTGCGCAGCTCCGTGGCCGGTTTCAAGGTATGAATCCGCGGCGCGACCCGCGGCAACGCGACGTGCCCGTCGGGGGCGGCCGCGTGTAGTGCACAGTTGCGGCGCATTTCTTGCTAACCGCATTGGGAGTTCGTCCATCCCTAACCTCATGGCCACCGACACCGCTCCGGAATTCGATCTTGGCCCGCTTTCCTGGGTCCAGGGTGAAATCGACCAGGCGCTGACCCGCGGCATCGAAGGCCTCGCGGCGTTCAAGGCCGCGCCGCAGGATTCGACCGCGCTCAAGCACGCGCGCGCGCACATCCACCAGGCGGCCGGCGCGATCCAGATGGTCGGACTCGATGCCGTCACCGCGTATACCGACGAAATCGAGCGCCAGCTCCAACGGCTGGAGGAGCTCGCTCCGCCCGAAGCCCAGGCGAGCTGCGAGCTCATCGACCGTGCCTGCCGCAAGCTGAAGATCTTTTTGGACGAGTTGGTCGGTGGGGCCGTTCCGGTACCCCTGAAGCTGTTTCCCGAATACGAACTGATGCAGCAGGCGCGCGGGGCCAAGGCCGCGGCGCCGACGGACCTGTTTTATCCCGATCTTTCACCGCGGGCTCCCCGGATCGCCAACGCCAAGTCGGTCACGCCGCAGAAACTGCAGTCCTACCTGGTCAAGCAGCGGCGGCTGTTCCAGCGCGGCCTGCTGGCATGGCTGCGCGGCGACGAGGAGGGCGCGCGGGTCATGCGCGATGCCGTTCAGGGGATCGAGGACGTGCAGACGCATTCGGCACAGCGTGCCTTCTGGTGGGCGGTCGGCGCGCTGCTCGAAGGCATCGTCGAAAAAGGGGTAGAGAGCGGATTCGGCGTGAAACAGCTCTGCGGGCGTGTCGACTTGCAGATCCGGCGCTTCGTCGAAGGCTCGGCGAAGGTCGCCGACCGGATGCGTCGCGAGGTGCTCTACTTTGTCGCCATCAGCGCCCCGGTCGGGCCGCAGGTGCAGGCAGTGCAGCGGGCGTACCGGCTGCAGGGCCTGATCCCGACGGCGGACGTGCTTTCCGCCGACGTGGTGCGCGTGCAGCCCCGCCTGCGCGAGGCGCGCGACCTGCTGGCAACGGCGAAGGATCTCTGGCTCAAGCTGACCGGCGGCCGGGCCGAGAATCTGCCCAAACTCAAGCAGACCCTGTCCACCCTGCGCGACAAGTCCGCCGCCATCGGCGAACCGTCGCTGTCGAAACTCGCCAGCGCGCTGGCCAGTCGCCTGGACCAGCTGTCCAGCGGCGCGATCCCCGAAGGCGTGGCGATGGAGTACGCGACCGGCCTGCTGCTTGCCGAGTCCCTGGTCGAGAACTTTGCCAGCCTCTCGCCTGAGGTGCCCAAGCAGGTCGACACGATGATCGCCCGGCTCGACCCCAGTAAGCCGGCGACACAGGGCGCGGCACCGGTGCTCGACGAAATGGCCCGCCGCGCCCAGGAACGCCTGCTTCTCGCCCAGGTGGCGCGCGAGATCCAGGCCAACCTGCGCCACATGGAACAGGTGCTCGACGCATTCTTCAGAGATCACGACAAGCGCGCCGATCTCGCAAGCCTCGCCCACGACAGCAAGCAGATCATGGGCGCGCTCAGGATTCTCGGCCTCGGCCACGCCGAGCAGCTGCTCACGCTCTGCCAGCAGCAGATTGACGAATACGCCAAGCCCGAGACGGCAGTGGCCAATGTGGATCTTGAGCTGCTCGCGGAGTCGTTGTCCGGACTCGGGTTCTACATCGAGGCGGTCGAGCAGCAGAGGCCGGATCGTGAGCGGCTGATCGAGCCGCTGCTCGCGAAGCGGCTGGGCGTGCCGGCGAAGCCCCGGGTCGACGAGCACGATACCGTCGAGGCGGCGGTGGCCGACGTCAAGGCAGCGCTTCCGGCGACGCTGGCCGCGTTCCAGCGCTCGCCCGGCGAACACAGTGTCCGCGAGCGCCTTGCGGCAGAACTCACCACCTTGAAGAACGACGCCGAGCTGCTCGGCGACACGCAGCTGCAAACCGATGCGGAAGCCGCGCTCGACCTGCTGACCCGTGCCGGCACCGGTGACACCGCCGCATTGCAGGAAGCGATCGCGGCGATCGCCGGGGGCGAGCTGGCGGCGCCAGCCCCGCCGTCAGAAGAGACGCTGCGCCTGCTCGAAACCGACGCGTCGCAACTCGACGCGGAGCTGCTCGACATTTATCTCACCGAGGCCGACGAGGTCATCGACAGCGTGGCCACCAACGCGGCGGCGCTCATGGCCCAGCCCGACGACCGCGAAGCGCTGATCACGGTGCGTCGTGGATTCCACACCCTCAAGGGCAGCGGGCGCATGGTGGGCTTGACCGAACTCGGCGAGATCGCCTATGAAGTCGAGAAGGTGCACAACCGGATGCTGGAGGATGACCTGCCGGTGACGCCGGCGGTGCTGTCGTTGATCGACGTAGCGCAAACGAGCTTCCGCGTGTGGGTTGACACGCTGCGACGCAAGCATCGCGTGACACCGGATGCGACGGCGCTGCGCGCGGCCATCGCCAAGGTGGAGGCCGAGTTCCCGCCACCCCCCGCGAGCGCAATGAGCGCGCCCGAGGCGCCGCCGCCGGTAATGGCCGTGATCCAGCCGGCGGCGCCGGCAATGGCGCCGGACATCGAGGTGATCGAACTCGACGAGACGCCGCTGGCGGAGGCCGGAGCGATGGCCGAGACGGGGGCATCGGGCAGCGCCGCCGAAATCATCGAATTCATGCCGCGCGCAGCGCCCATCGCGCCGCCCGCCACCCCGGGCCCCGCGGTCTCCGCGCTGGCGCCCGAGCCCGAGGAAGTGACCATCGGCGATGTGATGCTGTCGACGGCCTTGTACCGGATCCTTTGCGACGAGGCGCAGCAGCATCTTTCGACCCTGGACGCGGAGTTGCACGCCTTGGAATTTAGCGCCGCGACAACGCCATCGCAGGCGATGGTGCGTGCCGCCCACACCCTTTGCGGGATCCACCGCACGGGCGGATTCCCGCTGCTGGCGACGGTGGCCAAGGCACTCGAGCAATGCCTGCTCGGACTCGAGGAGCGCGGCCCGCCGCTACCCTCGAGGGCGCAGCCGGTGCTCGCGCGCGCCGTCGCCGGTCTGCGCACGCTGGCCGACCGGGTGCGATCCCGGGCCGTGTTTGGTGCCGCCGACGAAGCGGAAGCCGGCGAGATCGTGGCCGAGCTCGACGCGTTGCGCCAAGAAGCCACGCCGGCATCGACCGCGGATGACAGCGAGAGTCTCGCGGCCCGTGCGGCGGCGGAAGAGGAGGCGCAGTCGCCACCGCCCCCGCCGGCGCCGCAACCGCCCAGTTTCGCCTCGAGTACGCTCGAGGTGCCCTTCATTCCCGTCGCGGCGCCGAGCGGCGCCGCGGCGCGGGCGCGGGCTGCGGCACCGGTCGCGATTGCGCCGGTGGCCGAGGTCAAGAGCATGGCCGCCGCCAAGGCCGCGACCACGGCCCCCGCAGCCGACGAGACGCTCAGCAACGTGCACGACGACGTCGACGAGCAGGTGCTTCCGATCTTCCTCGACGAAGCGGCCGAATTGTTTCCCCAGGCGGGCGAGCAGCTGCGCGCGTGGCAACGCAACCCCGCCAACCTGGAGGCCGCACAGGCGCTGCGACGCACGCTGCACACCTTCAAAGGCAGCGCGCGGATGGCCGGCGCAATGCGCCTGGGCGAGCTTACCCATTGGATGGAGAGCCGGCTTCTCGCCGGCGACGTGCCCGCCGCAGCGACGCCCGAACTGTTCGATGTGCTCGACACCGACCTCGATCGGCTCGCCTTCGTGCTCGATCGCCTGCAGAAGCGAGAATTCAACTCGTCCCTGCCCTGGCTGGAGCCGGAAATGGCGCCCGCCTCTGGCACCGCGCCGGTAGTGCCGGTTGCGCCGCCGCTCGCGGCGGTGCCCACGGCCGGGTCACCCGCGCCGCGACCGACGGCCGCAGCGCCGGAGGTCTGCCGCCGCACCGGAGGCAGAAGTCGCGCAACGCGCGATGTTGCGCGTGCGCGCCGATCTTATCGATCGCTTGGTCAACGAGGCGGGTGAAGTCGCCATTGCGCGCGCCCGCGTCGAGGGCGAGCTGCGCTCGCTCAAGGGCAACCTTCTCGAGCTAACCACCAGCGTCATCCGGCTGCGCTCGCAGGTGCGCGAAATCGAGATCCAGGGCGAGTCGCAGATCCAGTCGCGGGCCTCGCATGTCAAGCCCGGCGAAGCGGACTTCGATCCGCTGGAATTCGACCGTTTCACGCGCTTCCAGGAGCTGACCCGCAGCCTCGCCGAGGGGGTCAACGACGTCTCGACCGTGCAGCAGTCTCTGCTGCGCAACATCGATGACGCCGACGCGGCGCTGTTGGCGCAGGCGCGCCTGTCGCGCGACGTCCAGCAGCAGCTGTTCTCGATTCGCACCGTGCCCTTCGGCAGCCTGTCCGAGCGGCTCTACCGGATCATGCGGCAGACGGCGAAGGAGCTCGACAAGCGGGCGAATCTGGAGATCCGCGGGACGCAGGTCGAACTCGACCGCTCGGTGCTCGAGAAGCTGGTCGGTCCCCTCGAGCACCTGCTGCGCAACGCCCTCGATCACGGCATCGAGAGCCGCGAGCAGCGGCTGAAGCGGGGCAAGGCCGAGACCGGAGAAGTCACGCTGACCGTGCGCCAGCAGGGCAACGAGATCGCGATCGAAATCGCCGACGATGGCGCGGGACTCGATTTCGAGCGCATTCGCACCAAGGCTCGCGAGTTGGGCCTCATTGCCGCCGACGTCGAGCCCACCGAGGCGCGGCTCACGGAGTGTATCTTTGCGCCCGGCTTTTCGACCGCGTCGACCGTCACCCAGATCTCGGGCCGCGGCGTGGGCGCCGACGTGGTCCGCTCCGACGTCGCCGCGCTGGGCGGCCGCGTCGAAGTCGCCACGGTACGTGGCAAGGGGACGACGTTTTCACTCTTCCTCCCGCTGACGCTCGCGGTTGCGCAGACCGTGCTCGTCCGGGCCGGGGGGCGGCTGTGGGCACTGCCCGCGCCAATGGTCGAGCAGGTGCAGCAGATCAAGGACAAGGATCTGATCAACCTCTATCTCACGCGCGAGGTCACCTGGCAGAACAGGAAGTACCCGTTCTTCTACCTTCCGCGCCTGCTTGGCAACGTCGGCCATAACCCGGAGACGTTGCGCTACAACTCGGTCTTGCTGTTGAAGAGCGGCCAGAATATGACCGCGGTGCACGTCGACGAGATGATCGGCAACCAAGAAGTCGTGGTGAAGAACATCGGTCCGCAGCTCGCCCGCGTCTCCGGCATCGCCGGCGCGACCGTGCTCGGCACCGGCGAGGTCGTCCTGATCATCAATCCGGTGCAGCTGGCACAGCGTGTCGATACCGAAGCCGAGGCACCGCTGGTCGTGACGGCGGGGCAGGAAGGCCTGGCTGCCGCCCGGCGCCGCGGCGGCCGGGCCGCCGCTGGTCATGATCGTGGACGATTCGTTGACCGTGCGCAAGATCACCAGCCGGCTGCTTACGCGCGAGGGTTTCGAGGTCGTCACCGCGAAGGACGGCCTCGATGCGATGCAAGTACTGGGTGAGCGCATACCCGACGCAATTCTGCTCGACATCGAGATGCCGCGGATGGATGGCTTCGAGTTTACCAAGACGGTGAAGTCCGACGCCCGGACCGCCCACATACCGATCATCATGATTACGTCGCGCACCGCTGAAAAGCATCGCAATCGCGCGCAGGAACTCGGCGTAGAGGTATACCTGGGCAAGCCGTTCCAGGAAGAAGAGCTGCTTCGTAACCTGCGGGAGATGCTGGCGTTGCACACCGCGTAGACCCGCGCTGCGCTGCAGCACTCGAGCATCGCCAAGCGGCGCGGTAATCCCGCGCCGCTTGACCTTGGTCGCTGCACAACCGGTTTTCGTTCGCGCCCGCCGCGCTCTCGTTTAGAATGAACGACACGATCCGATTTACCAGGGGCAGGCATGGTGCAGTACGCTACCGAGAACATCCGCACCGTGGCGCTGGTCGGGCACGGCGCTTCCGGCAAGACCACGCTCGCGGAAGCATTGCTGGCCCGCGCCAAAGTCATTCCGGCGCCAGGCAGCGTCGAGCGCGGCACGACGGTCAGCGATTTCGATGCGCTCGAAAAATCATGGCAGCACTCGTTACGCTCGTCCGTGATGCATTTCGACATCGATGGTACGCGGGTGCATCTTCTCGACACGCCCGGTTTTCCCGACTTCATCGGTCAGGCGATCGGAGCGCTCGACGCAGTCGAGACCGCTGCCATCGTGGTCAACGCGCAGGCAGGCATCGAAATGATCACCTCGCGCATGATGGAGTGGGCGGCGCAACGCAGGCTTTGCCGCCTGGTGATCGTCAACAAGATTGACGCGGAAAACGCTGACGCGCAGCAGGTTCTGGGCGCCATCCAGGCCGCGTTCGGCAAGGAATGCCTGCCGATCAATCTTCCCGCCGACGGCGGCAAGCGCGTGGTCGACTGTTTTTTCAACCCCGCCGGCGAAGCGGATTTCTCGTCGGTCGCCGAAGCGCACGGTGCCCTGGTCGACCAGGTGGTGGAAGTCGACGAAGCGTTGATGGCGCTCTACCTCGAGCAGGGCGAGATCGCGCCCGAGCAGTTGCACGCGCCGTTCGAGAAGGCGCTGCGCGAGGGACATCTCGTGCCGGTGTGCTTCGTCTCCGCGCGTACCGGTGCGGGCATTGCCGAGTTGCTCGATATCCTGGTCAAGCTCGCTCCCAACCCGACCGAGGGCAACCCGCCCCTGTTCACCAAGGGCGAGGGATCGACGCAGTCGAATTTGCCGCCGTGCCCGACCCCAAGAAGCATGTTCTCGCGCACGTGTTCAAGGTAGTCATCGATCCTTTCATCGGCAAGCTCGGCATCTTTCGCGTCCATCAAGGTACGGTCACCCGCGACACGCAGCTTTTCGTTGGCGACGGGCGCAAGCCATTCAAGGTCAGCCATCTATTGATGCTGCAGGGAGGCAAGCAGATCGAGGTCGATCGCGCCGTGCCCGGCGATATCGCCGCGGTCGCCAAGGTCGACGAAATCGAGTTCGACTGTGTGCTGCATGACTCGCACGACGAGGACCAGATCCACATGCGACCGCTGGTGTTTCCGACACCGATGCACGGCTTCGCCATCACGCCGAAGAAGCGTGGCGACGAACAGCGCATTTCCGACGTCCTGCACAAGATGATTGCCGAGGATCCGACGCTCACCCTCGAGCACGATGCCAGCTTGAACGAGACGGTGCTGCGCGGTTTAGGCGATCTGCATCTGCGCTCGGTGTTCGAGCGCATGCAGTCACAATTCAAGCTCGAGATCGATACCCGGCCGCCGCGCATTCCGTATCGCGAAACGGTTACGGCGAAGGCCGAAGGCCATCATCGGCACAAGAAGCAGACCGGAGGCGCGGGCCAGTTCGGCGAGGTGTACCTGCGCGTCGAACCACTGCCGCGGGGCTCGGGCTTCGAATTCGTCGATCAGGTCAAAGGCGGCACCATACCCAACCAGTTCATCCCCGCCGTGCAGAAGGGCGTCGAGCAGGTGCTCGCTGCTGGGCCGATCGCCGGGTTTCCCCCTTCAGGACGTGCGGGTGATCGTCTACGATGGCAAGCATCACGCGGTCGACTCCAAGGAAATCGCCTTCGTGACGGCCGGGCGCAAGGCCTTCCTCGACGCGATTGAAAAGGCACGACCGATCGTGCTCGAGCCGATCGTGAGTCTCGAGGTGCTATGCCCGGAGGCGAACATGGGCGATATAGCCGGCGATCTGTCCGGCCGTCGCGGCCAGGTTACCGGCACGCGATCGCTGCAGGCAGGAACGCTCACCGTCAACGGCCTTGCGCCGCTGTCGGAGCTTGACGGCTACGCCGCGCGGCTGAAGGCCATGACCGCGGGCCACGCGGGATGGACGATGACCCTCTCCCACTACGATCCGGCACCTGCCGATCTCCAGCAACAGCTGGCCGCCGATTACGCCAAGCATCGCCGGCACGAAGAGGAATGACCGGGCCGTGCGTGATCGCCGCTCGCCGCTCGGCCACCCGCAGCGGCATGGCAACGGGCTTGGCGCTAAGCGGCGGACGTCGGCGCGGGCCATTTGTGCCCGGCCGGGGTGGAGATTACAATTGGGCCCATGGGCGACTCCCGGGTCAGCCTGACCCACCATTTCCTCATCGCCATGCCCAGCATGGCCGATCCGCACTTTGCCCATACGCTGATCTACATCTGCGAGCACAACGATCAGGGAGCGCTCGGGATCGTCGTCAACAAGCCGATCGACATGACGCTTTCGGCTCTGTTTGAGCAGATCAACATCCCTCTCGGCGACTCGGAATTGCGCGCGGCGAAGGTGCACTACGGCGGCCCGGTGCAGATCGATCGCGGCTTCGTCCTCCACCGGCCCCTGGGCAGCTGGCAATCCACGCTGGCCATCAGCGACGAACTGGGTCTGACGACCTCAAAGGACATTCTCGAAGCGGTCGGGCACGGCAACGGTCCGGCCAACGTGCTGGTGACGCTAGGCTACGCGGGATGGTCGGCCGACCAGCTCGAGCAGGAAATCGCGCAGAATGCCTGGCTCACCGTTGCCGCGGATCCCGACGTCCTGTTTGCCGAACCGGCCGAGTTGCGGCTGCCGGCGGCGATGAAGCTGCTCGGTATCGACTTTTCCCGGCTGTCCGACGCCGTCGGACACGCGTGATGCGTGGGGGTGGAGGTGATCTCCACCGCGAGCCCGGCGGGGAGTGTTCTCGCCTTCGACTTCGGAACGCGGCGAATCGGTGTCGCCATCGGGGAGACGAGCACGGGCATCGCCCATCCGCTGACAACACTCGCCGAGCCGGACGGCGGCCGGCGCTTCGCGGCAATCGCGGCCCTGGTCGAGACGTGGCGTCCCGTTCTCCTGGTCGTCGGGCTGCCGACCCACGCCGATGGAACGGCGCACCCGATGACGGCGCGGGCGCGGCGGTTCGGGCGCCAGCTCGAAGGCCGCTTCCGCCTGCCCGTTGCCTTCTGCGACGAACGCTTTACGACGCAAGCCGCCGCGCTGGCCATGCAGGGCACCGGCAGCCGCGACCGGAAGTCGGTACGCGACCAGGTCGCGGCGCAACTGATCCTCCAGGCGTATCTTGACCAGCGCGGCCCTTCCTGACGCCGAAGCCACGCTCGGCCGGCTCGCCGACAAGATGCGCGGCGCCATCGCCCACGACGCCCGACTGGTTGGCATCTACTCCGGCGGCG
The DNA here is from genome assembly GCA_963711235.1 of uncultured beta proteobacterium. Lineage (GTDB taxonomy): Bacteria > Pseudomonadota > Gammaproteobacteria > Burkholderiales > Casimicrobiaceae > PALSA-1003. The sequence goes on from CAVQDI010000006.1 coordinate 1,303,454, forward strand.
CGTGGCTCGCCGAGCGGCTGGCGCAGATGCTCGACGGCGAGCATCCGGTCGGCTACATCGACGTCTCGTTCTACCGCGACGATTACGCGCAGAAAGGGTTACGCGCCAAGCCGGCGACGACTACGCTGCCCTTCGCGGTCGCCGGCAGCCGCATCGTGCTTGTCGACGACGTCCTGTACACGGGGCGCTCGGTGCGCGCCGCGATCAACGAGCTGTTCGACTATGGGCGGCCGGAGTCAATCGAGCTTGCGGTGCTGATCGACCGCGGCGGCCGCGAGCTGCCGATCGAAGCGACTTACGTCGGCGCGCGCCTTGCGGTTGCCCGCGACCTGTCGATCGTGCTGCAGCGCCATCCCGACGGCAGCCTCGAGCTGTCGGTCGAGGCAGCAGGGGGCGCGCCCGATGCGTAATCCGCAACTCAACCCCGCCGGCAAGCTGCAGCATCTGCTCACGCTCGAAGAACTGCCGGCGGGGATAATCGACCGCATTCTCGACACGGCCGTGCCGTTCGTATCGGTCGCCGAGCGCGACGTCAAGAAGGTGCCGTTGCTGCGCGGCAAGACGGTCTTCAACCTCTTTTTCGAATACAGCACGCGCACCCGAACGACGTTTGAAATTGCCGCCAAGCGCCTTTCCGCCGACGTAATCAATCTGAACATCGGCGTGTCGTCGACCGCCAAAGGCGAAACGCTGCTCGACACCGTCGATAACCTGGCGGCGATGAACGCGGACATGTTCATCGTGCGCCATGGGCAGAGCGGTGCACCACATCTCATTGCGCAGCATCTTTCCGCGACCGACCGCCGGTACATTCACGTCGTCAACGCCGGCGACGGACGCCACGGTCACCCGACGCAGGGCTTGCTCGACCTGTTCACCATCCGCCACTATAAGCAGGACTTTCGTCGCTTGACGGTCGCCATCGTCGGCGACATCCTGCATTCGCGCGTGGCGCGCTCGCTGATCCACGGCCTCACCACGCTGGGCACGCCCGAGGTGCGCGTGATCGCGCCGCAGACGCTGTTGCCAACCGCGGTCGAGTCACTTGGCGTGCACGTGTATCACGATATGCGCGCCGGACTCGCCGGCTGCGACGTGGTGGTCATGCTGCGCCTGCAGAGCGAGCGCATGAAGGGATCCCTGCTGCCCTCCGCGGGAGAGTTCTTCAAGCACTACGGCCTGACCGTCGACAAACTCCAGCTCGCCAAGCCCGACGCCATCGTCATGCACCCGGGGCCGATGAATCGCGGCGTCGAGATCGATTCCGCGGTTGCCGACGGCAAGCATTCGGTAATCCTGCCGCAGGTTACATTCGGCATCGCGGTGCGCATGGCGGTGATGAGCATTCTGGCGGGAAACTAGGGTGAAGATCGAGATCAACAACGGCCGCGTAATCGATCCCAGGCAGAGGATCGACCGCAAGGCGTCGCTCTATGTTGCTGCCGGCAAGGTCGCCGCGGTAGGCGAGGAACCCGCCGGCTGGCGCCCCGACCGCGTGATCGACGCGGCAGGGCTCGATCGTCTGCCCCGGCCTGATCGATGCCTCGGCGCGACTGCGCGAGCCTGGGTTGGAATACAAGGCGACCCTCGAATCGGAGGTCGCGGCGGCGGTCGCCGGCGGCGTTACACGACTCGCGTGTCCGCCCGACACCGACCCGCCCCTCGACGAGCCGGGTCTAGTCGAGATGCTAAAACATCGCGCACGCGAGCTCAATCTGGCGCACGTCTACCCGATCGGCGCCCTCACGGTCGGCCTCAAAGGCCACACGATCACCGAAATGGGTGAGCTCACGGAGGCCGGCTGTATCGCGTTTTCGCACGCTGATGCGGCGCTGGTCGACACCCAAGTCATGCTGCGCGCGCTGCAATACGCGGCGACCTTCGGCTATCGTGTGTGGTTGCGGCCGCAGGATGTCCATCTTGGCCGGGGCGGGGTCGCGCACGACGGCGAGGTGGCGACGCGGCTGGGCCTGCCGGCGATTCCCGGTTTCGCCGAAACGATTGCGCTCGAAACGATTTTCGAACTCGTGCGGGCAACCGGCGTGCACGTGCATCTGGCCCGGCTCTCGACCCATGACGGCGTCGCGCGAGTGCGTGCGGCCAAGAAGGCGGGCTTGCCGGTCACCTGCGACGTCGCCATCCACCACGTGCACCTGTGCGACGTCGATATCGGCTGGTTCAATGCGCATTGTCACCTGGTGCCGCCGCTGCGCGGGCTGCGCGATCGCGCCGCACTGCGCGCGGGGCTTGCCGACGGCACGATCGATGTCATCTGTTCGGACCATACCCCCGTCGACGACGACGCCAAGCAAGTACCGTTTGCGGAGACCGAGCCCGGCGCGACGGGCCTGGAGCTGCTGTTGCCCTTGACCCTCAAGTGGGCCCACGAGGACAGGCTGCCGCTGTCCGCGGCGCTCGCACGCATCACCGCCGAGCCGGCGCGCGTTCTCGGACTCGATGCGGGTCATCTCGGCGCCGGTGCCGATGCCGACGTGTGCATATTCGATCCCGACTTGCGCTGGGTGGTCGAGCCCGCGGCGCTCAAGAGCCAAGGCAAGAACACCCCGTTTCTCGGGGTCGAGCTGGCGGGAAGGGCGCGCTATACCCTGGTGGGCGGGACAGGTCGTGCACGAGGCATGAAGCCGAGCCATTAGGGTCCAACCGGGCGGTGCGAAGCACAACTAGCCGATCAAGCCACCGCTGACCATCTGATCAACGCAATCCTGAACATGCGTTATCAGCGCTTTTTGGGCGCTCCGCCAATCGCGCGCAAGGGCGCTTTCGAGCAACTTGCGGTGCTCGCCCGACGCGGCCTCGCCTCTGTAGACAGCCGCTATCAGCTGGTAGCGCAGATACCGGTCGTAAATCATCGCGTGCGTGTCGAGCAGAACCTGGGAGCCACAGGCGCAGATAAGCGCATGATGAAACTCCCAGTCATAGCGTTTCCAAGTCTCCGCGTCGGAGCAGTCGCCCGTCGCCATACGCTTCTCCATCTGCGCCAACTTATGGTGAGCCGCGACGACACGACCCTCCCACTCCATGTCGCCCGCTTCGAACGATTCCTTCAGCGCGTGGCATTCGAGTAGCTGCCTCATCGACGCCACCTCGCGAAGGTTTGACGCCGAGGTCGGCATGACCTCGAAGCCCTTGGCCCCCTCAGCCTTGATCAAGCTTTCCGAAGCAAGGCGATTCAGGATTTCGCGCAGCGTGCTGACGCTCGCGCCGTAAGCCTCCTTCATCCGGTCCAAAGTTAGCTTCTGACCCGGAGCCAGTCTTCCGAAAATGATGTCGGTGCGAATCCGCCGGTAAGCAGCTTCGCCAACGGGTTCGCCGATCTTGCCGTTGCTTTGCACTATGGCTACCGCCACGGCAGAGAGCCTGTCGCCGAATATTTTGTTGACATATCAATATGATACAACAGTCAACGCATCAGCTCGCGATGCGTCGTTTAAATGAGAATACAAGAAGCCTCATACGAAATTGCAATTGTACTATCATATGGATCCATTACCTGGCGACCCTTGGGGGCCGCTCATTCCAGTAGATCGTATTGGAGATGGCGTTGCACAGCGTCTACGTTCTGAATGGTCCCAACCTCAATCTGCTGGGAACGCGCGAGCCCCGCATCTATGGTCACACCACGCTCGCGGAGATCGAGCAGCGCTGCCAGAAAACCTGTTCGAATCTTGGCCTGAACCTGGTGTTTCGGCAGAGCAATCACGAAGGCCAGTTGGTTGAATGGGTTCACGACGCCCGGGAGCACGCCTCGGGAATCGTCATCAACCCCGCGGGGTACTCCTTCACGTCTGTGGCCCTTCTCGACGCGCTGAAGGCATTTGATCTTCCAATTGTCGAAGTACACATCACCAACATTCATCGCCGGGAATCGATGTACCACAAGTCGCTTGTGTCGCTGGCCGCGTTGGGCGTCATCTGCGGACTTGGTCCAATCGGATATGAGCTCGCGCTCACCGCTCTGGCCGAACAGCTGAAATCTGTGCCCTGACGGGATCGCGACACCGAACTTAAGTTCGGCAACGGGATTCGCCTGATGTGGGTAAGAGACAACGCAAGCCAGACATGAAAACAACACGAGGAGAGATCATGCGGAAACTTCAGTCGCTGGTTCTGGCCATCCTTGCAAGCATTTCACTTAGTGCGATCGCACAGCAGGCTCCCGTACTGTTCTACGGAATCATGGAACTGTCAGGAACCGGGGCAACGCCGGGCACCAACTTCGACAATGGCGTCAAGCTTGCGGTTAAGGAAATCAACGCTGCCGGGGGTATCCTCGGCCGCAAAATCAACTATGTTTCCATCGATACGCAAACCAATCCGGCGGTCGCCAAAGCAGTGACTCAAAAGGCTATCGACGACGGCGCCTATGTCGTGCTCGGACCAGTCCACTCAGGATCGATGATCGTGAGCATGGGCGAGACACGCCGGGCAGAGATCACGAATTTCACGGGTGGCGAAGCGGCGGTTATTACGCAGCAAGGCAATCCCTATGTGTTTCGCACGTCCTTTACGCAATCGACCTCGATGCCGAAACTGGCGCGCTACATCAAGGACCAATTGAAGGCCAAGTCGATGGCGATTGCGTTTACCAACAATGATTTCGGCAAGGGGGGCCGCGACGAGATGGTGAAGGCTTTGGCAACGCAGGACATTAAGGTTGTTGCCGACATCTCGACCGACCCAGGTCAGGTCGATTTCTCCGGGCCAGCCCTGAAGATCAAGCAAAGCGGCGCGGACGCGCTGTTTGCCTACCTGACGGAAGAGGAAGGCGCTCGTTTGCTTCGAGAATTGAAGAAACAGGGATTCGACAAACCCATCATCGGCGAAACCACCATCATTGGACAGAAGGTTATCGAGTTGGCGGGCCCTGCCGCCGAAGGAATCCTGGGTCACGTTGGATTGACGCCCGATGCGCCGCAGGCTGCTATCAAGGCGTTTGATGAGAAGTATCTTAAGGAATACAAACAGCGGACCGATCACAACGGGATGAAGGGCTATAGCGCCGTTTACATCGTCAAGGCGATGACGGAGCGGATCGGCAAATTCGATTCCAAGGCACTAGCGGCCGCGTTGCATGGGGCGAAAATTTCTGCCAAGGACAACCCAGGTGTTCTGCTCGACGTGAGTTTTGATCAGAAGGGCGATCTCGATCGCGAAAGCTTTATCGTCAAAGTCGTTGGCGGCAGGCAGCAGGTCATAGCAACGGTCCCGCCCGTCGGTGCCAAGTAGGCGCGGTTTGCGTTGGCGCGATCAGGACTGCGGTGGTACATAGCCGGACGCCACGTCGGCGCCGGCGCCGAAGAAATGGCGCTCCATCTGCTCTGCCAGATACTTGCGCGCGCGCGGGTCCGCAAGGCTCAGCCGATTCTCGTTCACCAGCATCGTCTGCTGTTTCAACCACTGCTGCCACGCTTCCTTGGAGACGTTCTCGTAGATGCGCTTGCCGAGCTCGCCCGGGTAGGGCGGGAAATCGAGACCTTCCGCTTCATGGCCGAGTTTGATGCAATGAACCATCCGTGCCATCGGAATACCCCTGGTGCAAAGCAAGACCGGCGGCGATTATCGCACGTCCTGCTAGGCTAGCGTTTTTTCGTACACCAGCGAGCGACGCTGCCAGTTGTACAGATCGCGCTTCTGTTTCGGCAGACGTGAGGGATCGCTCTCGACGAAGTCGCGCTCGAGAAACCAGCCGGAGGCGCGCGTCGTCAGGACGAACAGGCGCGACAACCTGAGCTTCTTCGCCCGCTGCTCGATCTCGTGCAGCAACGCCTCGCCATAGCCCTCGCGGCGGAAATCCGGATGCACCGCGAGCGCGGCCAGTTCGCCGGTGCGCTCCTTGGGAAACGCGTAGAGTGCGGCGCAGCCGACGATGGCGCCATCGTGTTCGGCGACGACGAAGCGCTCGATTTCCATTTCGAGCCGCTCGCGCGAGCGGCGCACGAGCACGCCCTCCTCCTCCAGCGGCTCGATGATCGAGAGGATCCCGCCGACATCGTCGATGGTCGCGCTGCGCAGATGCGCCAGCGGCGCGGCGGCGACCATCGTCCCGACGCCGTCGCGGGTGAACAGCTCGAGCAGCAGGGATCCGTCGCGATGGCGGCTGATCAGGTGTGCACGCTTGACGCCGTTGTCACAGGCGCGAATCGCGCACGGCAGATAGTGCAGGACGTCAGGCGGTAGCTTGGTGTGCCGCGCGAGCAGCGCCTCGGCCTCGCGCGTGGACAGTTCGGTCAGCAGCTGCCGGCGCCCGTTGCGCACGCCCTCGGTTTCCATCAGGAAAATCAGCTTGTGCGCGGACAGCCGCACCGCGACCTGAGTGGCTACCTCCTCGAGCGCCAGATTGAATATTTCCCCGGTTGGCGAATAGCCGAGCGGGGATACCAAGACCAAGTCGCCGTCGTCGAGGCGCTGGCGGAGTCCCTCGATGTCGACGCGCCGAACCTCTCCGGTCAATCCCATGTCGATGCCGTCGACGATCCCGATCGGCTTGGCGGTAATGAAATTGCCGCCTACAACGCGGATGCGTGCGCCGGCCATCGGTGAATTGGCTTGTCCGAGCGAGAGCAGCGCTTCGATGCGGCTGCGGGCATGGCCCATTCCCTCGAGCACGCAATCCATCGTCTCCACGTCGGTGATGCGCAGTCCCTTGTGATAGCGACTCGGAATGTTCTGCTGCTTGAGGATCGCTTCGATTTGCGGGCGTGCGCCGTGCACCACCACCAGCCGCGTGCCGAGGCTGTGCAGCAGGTTCAAGTCGTGCACGATGCCGAGGAAGGTCTCGTCGGCGACGACCTCGCCCCCGAAGGCGATGACGATCGTCCGGCCGCGCAGGGCATGGATGTAGGGCGCCGCCGCGCGTATCCACGGCACGAAGGATTGCGGATCGAATCGCATCGCCACGCTTAGCCGCGGTGCCGGCCGCCCGCGCCGTTTCGGATCGTGTATGGAGCGATCATCTGCATAGCGTCGGCCACCGGCGCAGAGTCTATTGAATTCCTGCGCGATACTCAATGCGGCATCGATTCGACTATATAATGGGCGCGCGTCGCTTTACCCAGCATGCCTTCCCCGCTTCTAGCCAATCTCAATCCGGAACAGCTCGCCGCGGTCACCCTGCCGCACGGGTCGGCGCTGATTCTCGCCGGCGCGGGCAGCGGCAAGACGCGCGTGCTCACGACGCGGATTGCCTGGCTGCTGGCGACCGGCCAGGCCAGCCCACTGTCGGTGCTCGCGGTTACGTTCACCAACAAGGCGGCCAAGGAAATGCTGCTGCGGCTGTCCGCGTTGACGCCGGTGAACACGCGGGGAATGTGGATCGGCACCTTTCACGGGCTATGCAACCGCATGCTGCGCGCGCATTACCGCGATGCCGGACTGCCGCAGCTGTTCCAGATCATGGACATGCAAGACCAGTTGGCGTTGATCAAGCGTGTGTACAAGGCGCACGGCATCAACGAGGAGCGCTTCCCGGCGCGCCAGCTGCAGGCGGTCATCAACGCAGCCAAAGAGGAGGGCTCGCGGCCGAACCAGGTCGAGGCCCACGACGAGTTCATGCGTCGCCAGGTCGAGCACTTTGCGCTCTATGAAGAGGCTTGCCGGCGTGAGGGTGTCGTCGATTTCCCCGAATTGCTGTTGCGGACCTTCGAGCTGCTTTCCGGCCACGAGGCGCTGCGCGAGCACTACCAGCGGCGCTTTTCGCATCTGCTCATCGACGAGTTCCAGGATACGAATGCACTCCAATACCGCTGGCTCAGGCTGCTTGCCGGACCGCATGCGGCGGTGTTCGCAGTCGGCGACGACGACCAGTCGATCTACGCATTTCGCGGCGCCAACGTGGCCAACATGCAGCACTTCGAGCGCGATTTCGCCACGGCCCGAAGCGCCGGTAAAACTGATCAAGCTGGAGCAGAACTACCGCTCCCACGGCCACATCCTCGACGCGGCGAATACGCTCATCGGGCACAACCAGGCAAGGCTGGGCAAGAACCTCTGGACGGCGGATGGCAAGGGCGAGCCCGTACGCGCTTATGTGGCACCGTCCGACGTCGACGAGGCCGCCTTTGTCGTCGACGTCGTGAAGGGCCTCGTCGACGATGGCGTGTCGCCGGCGGAAATCGCGGTGCTCTACCGCTCCAATGCGCAGTCGCGCGTGCTCGAGCATGCGCTGTTCAACGCCGGAATGCCGTATCGGGTCTATGGCGGCATGCGATTTTTCGAGCGCACCGAGGTCAAGCATGCGCTCGCGTATTTGCGCCTCATTGCGGCGCCCGACGACGACGGGGCATTTCTGCGCGTCGCCAATTTTCCCCCGCGGGGGATCGGCGCGCGAACCCTTGAGGTACTCCAGGACCGGGCCCGCGCAACCGGCACGAGCCTGTGGCAGACCGCATGTGGGGCGCATCTCGGCGGCAGGGCGGGCGCCGGCGTCGCGGCCTTCGTGAAGCAGATCGAGGCGATGCGCGCCGCGACCGCGGAGCTGCCGCTTTCGGGGATCGTCGAGCACGTCGTGCAGGCGAGCGGAATGCTCACCCATTACGGCGCGGAAAAGGATGGTCAGGAGCGGATCGAGAACCTGCAGGAGCTGGTCAACGCGGCGGAGAGTTTCGTGCGCGAAGTCGAGCGGCAAGTTGCCGGCGACGCCGAGCTCGAGGCCGGCGGCGCCCTGACCGCGTTCCTGGCGCATGCCGCGCTCGAAGCCGGAGAGACCCAGGCTGCAGAGGGGCACGCGGCGTTGCAGCTAATGACCGTGCATGCGGCGAAGGGCCTTGAGTTTCATACGGTCTTCGTCACCGGCCTGGAGGAAGGGCTGTTCCCCCACGAGAACAGCCTGTCGGAGTTTGACGGGGTCGAGGAGGAGCGGCGCCTCGCCTATGTCGCCATCACCCGCGCGCGCCGGCGGCTTTATTTGACGCATGCGCAGAGCCGTATTCTGCACGGCCAGCTGCGTTACAACATCGCCTCGCGTTTCCTCGACGAACTGCCCGACGGGTTGGTGCGCTGGCTGTCGCCACAGCGGGCCGACGGCTTGCTTGCGCGCGAGGTGGAGCAAGCTCGCCGTCGCGGCGCGGCGCGATGCGCAGGCGGCCGATCGGCCCGGGTGGCGCATCGGCCAAAGCGTGCAGCACGCCAAGTTCGGTCTGGGCATCATCATCGATGCGGAAGGCCGCGGCAGCGACGCGCGGGTGCAGGTGAACTTCCGCGATGCCGGCGTGAAATGGCTGGCGCTGGAATACGCCAAGCTTCAGCCGGCCTGATCCGCGTCGACCGGCGTCGGTTCGTCGGCATGAAAGACGTCGCGATACGCGACGTAGTCGGCGATCTGTAGGGTTGCGAGAAAGATGAGCCCGTAGGGGAGCAGCAGGACCACCCCGAGCACCGTGCTGGCCGGCGTGTCGAGCAGGCGCGCGAGCGCATCGCCGAGCGCGGGCACCATGCCGCCGTAGAACAGGATCGCGATCCCGAATACCGCCACCGGCCGCCAATTGGCGAGCGTCGCGCGCAGGCTGGTGCTCAGCGCCGTCAGCGCGCCCGCATCATGAAACACGACCAGCGCCGGCGCGAACCAGAGCGCGAGCAGTGTCGGCAGAGCGCAGAGGATGCCAAACAGCATCGCGAGCTGCAGCCTGCCGCTCGAAAGCACCTCTTCGCTCGGTTCCTCTCCGCCGGATCCCCAGGCGATAAGCGCTCCACCGTCGATCACCGCGGTTGCGCCTACCGCAAGCGTCATGCCGACGAAAAAAACCACACCGAGCGAAAGCAGCGCTCTGAGGTTGCTGCGAAAGCCGCGAAACAGATCCGCGAATTGCGGCTTGCCGCCGCGCTCCTGTCCCCACGCAGCGGCGAGAAAACCGACTGCGAATACAGGCTTGAGGATCGCCGCGGCGAACTTGCCGAGCGCCGGCCAGGGTCCAAGCTGCGCGCCGGCGACGAGCACATAGTATGCCGCGATCAGCAGCAGCCACCGCAGCGGCGCCGCGCGAAACATCGAATAGGCCTGGCGGAGCCAGAACATCCCGCGCCACGCATCATGGCGCACGAACGGAATTGCCGCTGCCGGCGGTGTCTGCATCAGAGGTCGGGAAACCGGGGCTCGTGGGCAACACGATGACGCAGGACTTGCTCGAATGCGGCGGGATCATGGGCGTGCGTCAGCTCACCGTGGCGCGGAAGATGAAGGTCGTAGAGCCGTGACAGCCAGAAGCGCAGCGCCGCGGCGCGCAGCAACGGTCCCCAAAGCGCGCGCTCTTCGAACGTCAGCGGCCGCACGGCCGCATAGGAACCGATCAGCGCGCGAACGCTCTCGCCATCGAGCGTGGCGACGGGTCGAGCGTCCCGCGGCACGCACCAGTCATTGACCGTGATCGCCAGGTCGTAGGCCAGCGCATCGGTCGCCGCAAAACCGAAATCAATGATGCCGGAAACGCGCCCGTCGACGAACAACACGTTGTCACAGAACAGGTCGCCGTGAATCGCCCCGCGCGGCAGTTTCGTCTTGGCGAATCCGGCCTGGTACTTGAGCTCGCTCGCCACCAGGGCGTTTTGCTCCGCCGTCAGCAGCGGGCGCACCACGCGCGCCGCCTGCCGCCACCAGCCGGGACCGCGGCGGTTGGTCAGGCGCCCACGGTACTGTTTCGCGGCGAGGTGCAACTTGCCCAGCGCGGCACCGACGGCGGCGCAGTGCAATGCGTCCGGGCGCTCGACCGGTGCGCCCTCGAGTCGGGCGACCAGCCCGGCAGGCTTGCCATTGAGGAAACTCCACAGGGCGCCGGTGCGATCCGGCTCTGGCGCGGGCGCCATCACGCCGCTGCGCGCAAGATGCGCCATGAGGTTGAGATAAAAAGGCAGCTCTTCCGACGGCAGGCGCTCGTAGAGCGTCAGCACGTAACGCCCCTTGGTGGCGGTGAGAAAGAAATTGCTGTTTTCGATACCGGCAGCGATCGGTTCGAAGGCGTACACCGTGCCGAGCGCATAGCGCGTCAGCCAGGCGGCAAGTTCATCGGCGGTGACGGGGGTATAGACAGACATCAGCCCGCGCGTCCGCCTCACAGCGGCCGCGACCTTCGCTGCGGGATAAGGTTAACTCAGAACGAAAACAGCACCCACAGCGGGACCTTGAGTCCCGAATCGAGGCTGTCATAGCGCACGAAGCCGCCCTTGGCATTGTCCGGGACCAGGTAGTACGGGTGGCCGTGGCGCGGCGTCACCTTGACCAGGTTCAGCCGTCCGTTGACCCGATATTCTTCGACGGTTTCGTTTTCGCGCTGGATCGTCGTGACCTGGGGCTGGAGTTCCGGGTCGGCAGCGATTTCCGGCGGCGGCGGCTGCGCCTCAGGCAGCGGCTCGAGCTTCGGCGGAGGGGGCGCATTCTGCGCCGCTGCGGTCAGCGCCAGGCTGACAGCCAGTGCGGCAACCATCGGAGCGAGAATTTGGCGCATGGTGCGGATTGACCAGACCCGAACAGATTCTAGCAGGATTGGCGTCGCTCGGAGGCGTCGCTCGGTGCGACTTTTCGGTTAGAGGTTTAGCATCTTGTCGCGTTCCGTTCGCGTCGGCTGGAACCCGCGCGTCTCGTAATAGTCGAATATTGCTTCGACTATCGCTTCGGGTTCCTCGATGATCTGCATAAGATCGAGATCCGCGGGAGCGATCATGCCTTCGCCGACGAGCCGGTCCCGCATCCAGTCAATTAGCCCGCGCCAGAACTCGCCACCGACGAGGATGATCGGAATCTTGCGACTCTTGCCCGTTTGCACCAGGGTAAGGCACTCGGTGAGCTCGTCGATCGTGCCAAAGCCACCGGGCATGACGACGTACGCGGAGGCAAAACGCACGAACATCATCTTGCGTGCAAAAAAGTAGCGGAAGTTGATGCCGACGTCCTGATATGGGTTGCCGGTCTGTTCATGCGGCAACAGGATGTTGAGACCGACGGCGGGAGAGCGCCCGCCGTAGGCGCCACGATTCGCAGCTTCCATCGTTCCCGGGCCGCCACCGGAGATCACCGCGAACCCGGCGTCGGACAGGAGCCGCGCAATGCTGCTCCGCCTTGCGGAAGTACGGGTGATCGGGCTTGATACGCGCGCTGCCGAACATGCTGACTGCCGGACGCACGCCCCGCAGTCGCTCGGTCGCGACGGCGAATTCTGCCATAATGCCCAGCACCCGCCACGCTTCCTGCCCGTTGGTCGAGTACATCGCCTGAGGGTCGATCAACTCGGGAATCTTGCTTGTCGAAATCATGTCAAAACTGATTCTCGTTGACGGCTCGTCGTATTTGTATCGGGCATTTCACGCTCTGCCCGATCTGCGCACGTCGCGCGGCGAGCCGACCGGCGCGATTCGCGGCGTCATTGCCATGTTGCGCCGTTTGCTCGAGGACGGCAACCCGGAATACTTCGCCGTTGTCTTCGACGCGCCGGGCAAGACTTTCCGCGACGATTGGTATCCGCAATACAAGGCGAATCGCGCGCCGATGCCCCCTGACCTGGCGCTTCAGATCGCGCCGTTGCATGAGCTGATTCGCGCCCACGGCTGGCCGCTGTTGATGATCGAAGGCGTCGAAGCGGACGACGTGATCGGCACGCTGGTGCGGCGGGGCGAAGCGCGCGGCATCGACGCGGTAATTTCCACCGGCGACAAGGATCTCGCCCAGCTCGTCACGCCGCGGGTCACGCTCGTCAACACGATGAGCAACGAGACCCTGGACGAAGCGGGCGTGGTAGCCAAATTCGGCGTCCGGCCCGAGCAGCTGCTCGATCTGCTGACCCTGACGGGCGACGCGGTCGACAACGTGCCCGGCGTGGCCAAGGTTGGGCCGAAAACCGCCGCGAAGTGGTTGGCGCAATACGGCACGCTGGAGAACGTGATGGCGCACGCGCAGGAGATCGGCGGCGTTGTCGGAGAAAACCTGCGGGCAGCGCTGGACTGGTTGCCGCAAGGCAGACGGCTGCTCACGGTCAAGACCGACTGCACCTTGCCGTTCGAACCGGTCGACCTCGTCACCCGGCCCGCCGATAGCACCGCGCTCAAGAACCTCTACGCGCGCTTCGAGTTCAAGAGCTGGCTTAAGGATCCGGACGGCGCGCCGGCCAAACCGGCCGGGACCGGGGCCGAAGCGCAGGTTGCGGCGGCACCCGAGGCAGGCTCCGCCGCGCGCTGCCGGTGGCGCGGCATTACGAGACCGTGCTCGATCAAGCGGCCTTCGAGCGCTGGGTTGCCGCGATCGAAGGCGCGGATCTTGTCGCCTTCGACACGGAGACGACGAGCCTCGATCCGATGCAGGCACGCCTGGTCGGACTCTCCTTCGCCATCGTGCCCGGTCGCGCCGCCTACGTGCCGCTCGAGCACCGCTACGCCGGTGCGCCCGTCCAGCTGCCGCTCGACGCCGTGCTCGCGCGACTGAAGCCCTGGTTCGAGAATGCGGCCGCGAAGAAGCTCGGGCAAGACGTCAAGTACGCCCAGCACGTGCTGGCAAACCACGGCATTGTCCTCGCCGGCGTTGCGCACGACACGATGCTGCAGTCCTACGTGCTGGAATCGCATCGTGCGCACGACATCGAAAGCCTCGCCCGGCGGCATCTCGACGTCAACACGATCACCTATTCGAAAGTCGCCGGCAAGGGCTCTGCCCAGATCAGCTTCGAGCAGGTCGCGGTCGACCGCGCGACCGAATACTCGGCCGAGGACGCGGACATCACCGTGCAGCTGCATGGCGTGCTCTACCCGCGCCTCGCCGCTGACGTCGAGCTGGGCCATGTCTACCACGATATCGAGCTGCCGACGCGGGAAGTGCTATTCCGCATGGAACGCAACGGCGTGCTGCTCGATCCACGGCTTCTTGCCGCCCAGAGCAGGGAGCTCGGAGAGCGGGTGGCGGCGCTGGAACAACATGCCTATCAGCTCGCCGGCGGTCCGTTCAATCTCGGCTCGCCGCGACAGCTGGGCGAGGTACTGTTCGAGCGGATGAAGCTGCCGGTTGTGAAGAAGACTGCGACCGGCCAGCCGTCAACCGACGAAGAGGTGTTGCAGGAGCTTGCCGCAGACTATCCGCTGCCGAAGCTTCTGCTCGAGCACCGGGCGCTGTCGAAGCTCAAGTCGACCTACACCGACAAGCTGCCGCAAATGATCAATGCGACCACAGGTCGCGTGCACACGAACTTCGCGCAGGCAACCGCGGTGACCGGAAGGCTCGCCAGCACCGATCCGAATCTGCAGAACATTCCCGTGCGCACGGCGGAGGGTCGGCGCATTCGCGAGGCCTTCATCGCTCCGCCGGGCCACGTGCTCGTTTCGGCTGACTATTCGCAGATCGAGTTGCGGATCATGGCGCATCTCTCCGGCGATCCGTCGCTGCTTGCGGCGTTCGCCGAAGGCGCGGACATTCACCGCGCGACTGCGGCGGAGATTTTCGCGGTGCCGATCGAACAGGTGACCTCCGAGCAGCGCCGGTATATCAAGGCGGTTAACTTCGGACTGATCTACGGCATGAGCGCGTTCGGGCTGGCGGCGCAGCTCAATATCGAGCGCGGCGCCGCACAGCAATTTATCGACAAGTATTTCGCGCGCTATCCGGGCGTCGCCCAGTACATGCGGCAGACGCGGGAGCAGGCGCATGCCCAGGGCTACGTGCGAACGGTTTTTGGCCGGCGCTTGTGGCTGCCCGACATTAACGCCGGCGGGGGGCCGCGCCGCCAGGCCGCCGAGCGCGCCGCGATCAACGCGCCCATGCAGGGCACCGCTGCCGACCTGATCAAACTGGCAATGGTCGCGGTCCAGGCTTGGCTCGACCGCGAAGGGCTCGCGTCGCGTCTGATCCTGCAGGTGCACGACGAGCTGGTATTCGAAGTGCCGCAGGCGGAGGCGGCGCGAATAATGGGCGAACTGCCGGCGCTGATGACGGGCGTCACGAGCCTGCGCGTGCCGCTGGTTGTCGACGTGGGCAGCGGGCGCAATTGGGAGCGGGCGCATTAGATGGCGCGGCGCGCCAAGTTGTTGTGCACAAATTCAGTCGACCGCTCGTATGCCAATGCACGCCGTTGGTAAGTCTGAGACCACGCCCAGCGGTGGGGCACGTTAACGTAGCTCGTTGACGTTCACGCGCGTGCGTGCGCGCTTTATCCCGTGCTTGCTCCGGCTCATGTCGGCCACTTGGCGATGCTCCGAACGCTCATCCGCGAGGCGGCGGCAGAGGGCAGCTTCGACCGGGTTTTGGCGGCCGATACGCCGGCCGCCGTCGAATTCTTCGCTCGACTTAAGCGCGCGCTTGTCTGTGGTTACTTTGTCGAGGAAGACCCGAAGACGGGGCGCATCGAAGCGGTTGCGGTCCCCGGCTACGTATTCTGGCCCGACGACCGGAACAGCGGCATGCCACCGGTCGGATTCGGTCTGTTTCGCGCGCTCGAGAACGGCTACGAGCTCTGGTTGGCCGGCCTTGAGTTCGGGCGTCGCGGCGGGGGCCAGGGGCGCGCGCTGCTTACGGCGTTGTTCGCCACACCGCCGGGCAAGAAGACGTGGGTGGTTCGCATCCCCCGCGGCTCCCGTTACGGGGCCACGGTGCAACACCTGCTCAAATCGTATGGCTTCGACCACGCCGGTGACACCACGCACCTGCGCTGGTTTGTCCGTGCTAACGCTCCGGCGTCGGTCGCGACGCGCATACGGGGCGTTGTCGGCAATCAACCTCCCCTGAACTAAATTCCAGCCGGGCGGCGGACCGCGGCCAGCCTAAGCTACGCCGCGCTTTGGTCCTCGAAGATGTCGCAATACGACGTGTACACGGTGGCGATCGTAACCGGGCCGAGCACGAACCAGCCAAGGCCGAACGGTATCGACGCCACGATGGCAAGCCCGATGCCGATCAGACAGTAGACCAGGAACGGCACGATATTGCGCAGGCAGCCGCGAAAGGACGCCGTCATCGCCGCACCCGGGCTCAACCCGCCGAGCATGACCAAGGCGGGCGCGAACCAAATCGCCATGATGAGCGGCAGCAGCAGCAGCAAGAAAAACAGGGCGCCAAGAAGAACGGCGACCACCGCACTGTCCAGCGCGATGCCGGTCTGCGCCGGATCCACCGCTCCGGTCAGCATGCCAAAAATCGCCACGCCAAAGAGCGCCACCATCATGCCGGCGACGATGAGGGTTATAAGGACGCCCAGGCCGGTATAGATCAACCCGACCACGACCAGCGACCCGGTGCATTGGCTGAATCCGGCAAACAGGTGGCCGAGGGTAAGCGGGTTGCCGCGATCGACGGCACGGCAGCCGAGCATCAGGCCGCCGGCAAAGACGGGGTACAGGACCTGCATCGCCAGGGTGCCGACGACCGGGACGAGGCTGCCGACCAGATAGAGAACGATGAGGATGAGCATGGTGAGCAGCCATACGCCCGACGGCCGGCGTGAACAGGCGCCAACCCTCGCCCCACCAGGTAGCGCCGCGCCCGGCGTCGACCGCGCGCGGCTCAGTCATTGCCACCGCCGCCTGCGCCCGTTACCGGTGAGGTGGGTGCGTTCGCCATCGTGCTTCCCCTGCGCATGGCCGGATCGGATGGGTCGGAAACCTTAGCATATCGCGGCTTGCCGCCATAGAAAGCTTGGGCCCCGCCGCGTCCGCGTGCCGAGAGCCTCGCCCCCGGGGCCGGAAGCAGGTCGCGCCGGGGCCGACGGGGCCCTGGGTGCAGGCCAAGTCAATGCCGGTCCGGCGGAGACGCGGGACCGATTCGAGCAATACGAACCAACGTCGGGCTTGATTTCAACGCCCATGTCCCTTATTATTAGCACTCGTTGGCGGCGAGTGCTAACAATTGTTTGGGCCTCGCCCCTTTCGTCCCGGACAAGGGTATCGGACTTTCGCAAATTTCTTTGAGGAGTGAGCACTAACATGAAGATTCGTCCCCTACACGATCGCGTGATCGTCAAGCGGCTTGAGGAGGAACGCAAGACCGCTGGTGGCATCGTCATACCCGACACCGCGGCCGAAAAGCCCTCGCAGGGTGAAATCATGTTTGCCGGGCCCGGCAAGACTCGACGATAACGGCAAAGTTGATTCCGATGGGCGTGAAAGTCGGCGACAAGATTCTGTTCGGCAAGTACTCCGGCCAGGAATTCAAGATGGACGGACACGATTACCTGCATATGCGCGAAGACGACGTCATCGGCATCATCGCGTGACCGGTCGCGCGATCACATACAGTTTAGGAGCAGCGAAAATGGCAGCCAAAGACGTACGCTTCGGCGAGAACGTCCGCAACAAGATGATGAGCGGTGTGAACATTCTGTCGAACGCCGTCAAGGTGACGCTGGGTCCGAAAGGCCGCAACGTCGTGCTCGAGCGCAGCTTCGGTGCGCCGACGATCACCAAGGATGGCGTGTCGGTAGCGAAGGAAATCGAGCTCAAGGACAAGTTCGAGAACATGGGCGCGCAGATGGTCAAGGAGGTCGCATCCAAGACCTCCGACGTCGCCGGAGACGGCACGACGACCGCGACCGTCCTGGCGCAGGCGATCTGCGCCGAAGGCTTCAAGTACGTCGCCGCCGGGATGAATCCCATGGATCTCAAGCGCGGCATCGACAAGGCGGTACTTGCCGTCGTCGAGGAACTCAAGAAGATCAGCAAGCCGTGCACGACCAGCAAGGAAATCTCGCAGGTTGGCGCGATCTCTGCCAATGCCGACGATTCGATCGGCAAGACGATCGCGGACGCGATGGACAAGGTGGGCAAGGAAGGCGTGATCACCGTCGAGGACGGCAAGGGCCTGGAAAACGAGCTTGAGCTCGTCGAGGGCATGCAGTTCGACCGCGGCTATATCTCGCCATACTTCATCAACAACCCCGACAAGCAGGTGGCGATACTCGAGGATCCGTATATTCTCCTGCACGACAAGAAGATCTCGAATATCCGCGACTTGCTGCCGCTGCTCGAGCAGGTGGCGAAAAGCGGCAAGCCGCTGCTGATCGTCGCCGAGGACGTCGACGGCGAGGCGCTGGCGACGCTGGTGGTCAACAACATCCGCGGAATCCTGAAGACAGTTGCCGTAAAGGCGCCCGGTTTCGGCGATCGGCGCAAGGCAATGCTGGAAGATATCGCGATCCTCACCGGCGGGACGGTGATCGCCGAGGAGCTTGGCCTGAAGCTCGAGAACGCGTCGCTGAAGGATCTTGGGCGCGCGAAAAAGGTCGAGGTGGCGAAGGAAGACACGACCGTTATCGACGGCGCGGGCGAGAAGTCGGCCATCGAAGCACGGGTGAAGAACATCCGCGTCCAGATCGACGAAGCAACCTCCGATTACGACAAGGAAAAGCTGCAGGAACGCGTCGCCAAGCTGGCCGGCGGCGTGGCGGTGATCAAGGTCGGTGCCGCCACCGAGGTCGAAATGAAGGAGAAGAAGGCACGGGTCGAGGACGCGCTGCATGCGACCCGCGCGGCGGTCGAGGAAGGCATTGTCGCCGGTGGCGGCGTGGCCTACCTGCGCGCCCGTGCGAACCTCAAGGGCTTGCACGGCGCCAACCCCGACCAGGAAGCGGGCATCAAGATCGTGCTGCGCGCGCTCGAGGAGCCCCTGCGGCAGATCGTCAAC
Organism: uncultured beta proteobacterium; assembly: GCA_963711235.1. Taxonomy (GTDB): domain Bacteria; phylum Pseudomonadota; class Gammaproteobacteria; order Burkholderiales; family Casimicrobiaceae; genus PALSA-1003. The sequence continues at coordinate 1,322,049 of CAVQDI010000006.1, forward strand.
AACGCCGGCGACGAGCCGTCGGTCGTCGTCAACAAGGTGGTCGAGAAGAACGGCAACTTCGGCTTCAATGCCCAGACCGGGACTTATGGCGACCTGGTCGAAATGGGCGTCGTCGACCCGACCAAGGTGACCCGGTTCGCGTTGCAGAACGCGGCGTCGGTTGCGTCCCTGTTGCTTACAACCGAGGCCATGGTTGCCGAGCTACCCAAGGACGAGAAGCCAATGGGTGGTGGCATGGGCGGGCGGCATGGGCGGCATGGGCGACATGGACATGTGACCCCAGGCAAGCTAGCCTAGAACAACAAAGCCCCGCTGCGGCGGGGCTTTGTTTTGCGCCTATTGCCAACCCGGGGGGTGGCGCCGGCGCCTCGGGCTAGCGGAACGCGATGCGCAGCACGACGCCCAAATAGGTGAGGCCGGGGTTCGGCTCCTTGATGCTCGCATTCGACTCGTGCTGAACGTATACGCCGAGCTCGAAGCGGTGATTTTCACCGAAGGCAATGCCCGCCCCGGCGTTCTCGCCGAATTGGAACGCCGTGCTCAAGTCACGATTGTTGTTGATGCGCGTGTGCGACAAAAGGTGGACGCCGATGCCGGCTTCCACATAGGGCTGGACGGTCGTACCCCATGGCGGCAGCCAGCGCAGCATCGGGGTGACACCGACGTCCCAGAGCGAGCCGTTGTCCGTCGGATGCTCTTGCGCGTGCCAGTAATTGAGTTGCGCCACGAGTCGCGTGTCGAAGCCGTTGTCCTTCAGGTAGGCACATTCGCACAGCGAGTTCCAATGCAGCCCTGCGCCGGAGATAAACACGCTGTGACCCTGGCCGGCGGTGAGGTCCAACCCGTCCGGCTCAAGCGAGGCGGCGTGCACCTGCGGCACGAACGCGGCGCATGCGATGAGCCCCGTCGCCGCTCCCGCAAGGCGAGTCAAAAGGGGCGCTCGCGGAGCGCCAGGGCTTCGTGTCTTCATCGTCGGGGACGCGCGATTTTAAACAGGCAGCGCAGGCGCCGCAAGGGCGGGTGCTTGGCATGGGAGCCCGCGCGACGATGGCAAGTGTGGTCGCCAGCCCAACGCCGTCAAGCCCCCCGGTGAGGCAGGTACAAAGCGGGGCGTGCCGCACCGAGGCGCCACGGCGCACGGATTGTCACCGCGCAAGCCACGCGGCGGTGCAGGGGGAGAGCCCCCGCGCGTGCGCAAAATGCTTTAGACTAGGCGCCATGCAGCGCATCGCGGCGGCATGGATGCGCGCCGACAAACGCCGAGCGCAGGCGGAGTGCCAGGCGCACCGGACCACGATACTCAGGGACCCGCTTGCATGAACTCCGGGATGCTCGTCTTGGCGCTGGGGGTTGGCGCGCTTGTCGTCTTCGTGCTCGTCGGCCTGGTTCGACGCAGCCGGAGCCTGAATCGGGGGCGGGCCGCACCCGAGGCGCAGAGCACGGTCGCGCAATGGACCGAGGGGGAAACGACTCGGCTGCTGTCCAGCGCCGAGGTTCCCGGGCTCTACCTGCTTCGCTCGCGCTTCCTGTCCAAGGCAGAGAACGTTGTCTATCTGCTGCTCAAAGCGGCGTTTCCACGGCATGAAATTTTCGCCCGCGTGCGACTGGCCGATGTGCTGCAGGTCAAGATCGGTCCGCAAGGCATGGAGCGGCTGCGCGCCTTTCGCAAGATCGCCAACCAGCACGTCGGCTTCGTTGTCTGCGACCGCGACATGACCATTGTTGCGATCGTCGACGCCAAAGAGCCGGAGCAAGTGCAGAACCCCAGGGATCAGAAGCTCGAGATCATCAAGCAGCGCTGCCTGCAGGCGGCGCAGGTCAAGTATATCTGCGTCTACCCGCCGACGCTGCCGCGCTATCGGGAATTGCGCGCCCAGATCCTCGGTCCCGCAGCCGAACTGGTTTGACCCGCGCCAGACGCGGCAACGACCCTGTCGACGAAGGTAATAGCGTCTAGGCGGCGCTCTGATCGGTACTCGGCCTCGCGCGCGACCGCGCCGGCGCCCCGCGCACCGCAATCCAAGTGCCGCCGAGAATCAAGGCACAGCCCGAGAGCGCATTGGCGCTTACCGGCTCGCCGAGGAAAAGGAACCCCCACAGGACACCGAACACGGGGACCAGAAAGGTCACCGTCAGCGCGCGCGCCGGACCGATCGTGGCGATCAGCCGGAAATAGAGCAGGTAGGCAAGAGCGGTCGATGCCAGGGCGAGGGCAAGGGCATTGCCCACGACCAGCGGCGTCAACGGTCCGGGCCGGGGGACGAAAGGCAACGCCGGAGCGAGCACGGCCGCCGCGGTGAACTGGCTGTAGAGCGCGATGGCGAAACTCGGCGTGTCCGCCATGCGCCGTTTGACATAGACGCTTGCCACGCCGTAGCACAAGGCCGCGCCGAGGCAGGCGAGCGTCGCCGGCAGCATGATGCCTGTCAGGGCCTGCGGCGACCAGGCGACGATCAGCACGACGCCGGCGAGGCCGAGCACCATTCCACCGAGCTTGCGTCGTGACAGTGGCTCCTTGAGCCACAAGCTGGCGACGGCGGCCGCAAAAAAGGGACTTGTCGCATTGAGAATCGCCGCCACCGCTGCTCCGACGTATTGCTCGGCGAAGCAGAAAAGCGCAAAGGGCAATGCCGAATTCACCACGCCGATAAAGACATAGTTCCGCCAATGGGCGAAGAACGGCGGTACGGCGCGGCGCACCCACGCCAGGGCCAGCAGCGCGAGGAAGGCGAGCGCGACGCGCGAAAAGGCGAGCCATAGCGGCCCCAAGGTCGGCACGGCGACGCGCATGAACGTAAACGAGCCGCCCCAGAGCCCGGCGAGAAGCAGCAGCCGGGCGAGGTCTCCGGACTGCATGGAGTCAGGTGGCGGCGGTTGCGGTTGCCGCGCAGGGTCGCGGCACCACCTCGAGCGCGAGCTGACCGCGTCCGCCGGCGTGCACGCGCTCGTGTTCCAGCAACCACTGCTTGCGCCACAGCCCGCCACCGTAACCGGTCAGCGTGCCGTCGGCGCCGATAACGCGATGGCAGGGCACAACGATGCAGAGACGGTTGTCGCCGTTGGCGCGGCCAACCGCGCGCACCGCAGCGGGGCGGCCGATGGACGCGGCGATGTCGGCGTACGAGCGCGTTGCGCCGGCCGGAATCGTAAGCAGTTCGTTCCAGACCGCGCGCTGGAATGGCGATCCGGCGAGGGCAAGCGGCGTGGCGAAAGTCAGCGCGCGGCCCGCGAAGTACGCGGCAGAGCTCATCGCCGATCTGCGCGAGCAACCGATGCGCTCCAGGCAGAATGCGGCGTTTGAGTCGGCGCTGGATGGACTCGAGTTCGCGCTCGAGCCCGCGGCGATCCACGAACTCGAGCAGCGCGAGGCCGCCGTCGTCGGCCAGCGCGAGCATCGCACCGAGCGGCGTTTCGAACCACTGCGCATACAGGCAGTCGGCGTCGCGCGCACGACTCGGTGGGGCGCCGACGAGGCGGTTGAAGGCACCGCGAAAGCCGCTGCCCGATTCGAAGCCGTGATCGAGTTGCAGGTCGAGTATGGACCTTCCTTGGCGTACCCCGGCCAGCGCCAGGCCCATGCGCCGCGCGCGATGATAGGCGTGGAAGGTCATGCCGCAATAGCGCTTGAACGTGCGCCGGGCGGTCGAAGGGTCGATGCCGCGCTGCGCCAGATCGACGTCGCGCAACCGGCCCTCCGGTTCATCCTCGACCGCGGCGAGCAATTGCCCCACCAGCGGCGGCGCGCTGCGCCCGCGATCGAGCGGAAGGCAGCGGCGGCACGGGCGGTAGCCGGCATGCAGCGCGTCGCTCGGCGAGGCGAAGAACTCGACGTTTTCGCGCTTGGGCGTGCGCACGCGGCACGTCGGGCGGCAAAAAATACCGGTGGTCGCGACGCCGACGAAGAAAATGCCTTCGAAGGAGGGATCGTGCGCGACAACCGCACGGTACATTACTTCGGCAGAAGGAAGAGTTTGGCATGTGCGAATTATAGGCACGCCGCGCTGCGCTGCGGCGTCGAAATTCGGGCGGGAAATTCGGCCGCGTTCGCTCCGGCCGGAAGCAACGAGCTTGCCTAGGGCAGCCGCATCATCGCAAGAAGTTGAGGTAGGCCCAGAGCAGAATCAATGCCCCGATGATCGACAGGATCCAACCGGCGGGATGAAACTTGCCGTCAGGCGTCTTCCAGATCAGACTGCTGATGAAGCCGCCGACGAGCGATCCGCCAATGCCGAGCGCCACCGTCATCAGGAAGCCCATGGGTACCGCGCCTGGGTAGAAGAACCGCGCCAGCACGCCGACGATGAAGCCGACGATGATCGTTCCGATAATCGACATGATCCCCATAGGGCGCCCTCCAGTGATGATGCTGGCTCGGGAAAGATTGGTGCCAGACATTGACTCGGCACTGCGGCCGCTGAACGGGCGCATGCTAGCACAAACGGACACCCGATTCCGGTAAGGATTGCGCCGGGTCGTGCGACCAAGGGCTAAGGAAGGCGAAAGGCTGCGATGAACACGACCTGGAAACGGAAGCTCGGCACTGTCGCCGTTGCGGCGATCGCGGTGTGGCCGGCGGCTGGCAAAGCCGATTGCCGCGCAGTTAGCCCGGATTACACCGTCGCGCTGCTCGAGCTCTACACCTCCGAAGGATGCGACAGCTGTCCGCCAGCCGACCGCTGGTTCTCGTCGCTGCACCTCGGTCCTGACACGCCCCACGCGGCGGCGCTTGCATTCCATGTCGACTACTGGGATCGCCTCGGCTGGCACGATCGCTTCAGCAGCGCGGCAGTTTACCCAGCGCCAATACGAACAGATGCGGCGCCACGACACCAGTTTCGTCTATACCCCGCAAGTGCTGCTGGAGGGCAACGACTTTGCTTCCTGGCGCGATGCGCGACAGCCCACAAGGGCGCTCGCCATGATCAACGCGCGACCACCGAAGGCTACGATCGAGCTGGCGGCGACGCGAACCGACCACGCGGCAATCGCCGTCGACGTCCATGTGCGAGTCCTGCAGGCGCCGGAGCGCGCGCATGCGGTCGTTGCCGTGGCGTTGGTCCAGAGCGGCCTCGCCAGCGATGTGAAGGCCGGCGAAAACGAAGGCAAGCACCTGGTCCACGATCACGTGGTGCGCGCGTGGCGGTCTGGGCTCGCGGTGGATGCAAGCGGCGAACTGCAGCAGCGCTTCGAGCTGCCGCTGCCCAGCGACAGCGGGCCGCTGGAAGTTGTCGCCTTGGCGGAAGACGGCGAGAACGGCGACGTGCTGCAGGCGCTCGCACTGGCGCTCTGCGACCACTGAGCGGTCGGCCGCGAACGTTGCACTGGCAGATTCTGCGCTCCATCGGAGACGCCTTTCCCCTTCTCGCCTGACTGGGCTTGGCCGTTGCGCCGCTCGGGAAATTGCCGTAAATTGCGCTCGCAGTTGACAACCGAGGGATGCCCTCGCGTTGCACTGCGGCATCGCGCGCGGCCTCTGCCCCGACGCGAGGGGGATTGCGGCACAAACTAGGAGGAATCATGAGTTCGACAGCCCGACCGGGAGTCGCTCACGTTCAGCTGAGCACCAAGTCCGAGGAGCGCCGGGTCATCTTCGCCTCATCGCTCGGCACCGTCTTCGAGTGGTACGACTTCTACCTGTACGCGATTCTTGCCCCGTTCTTTGCTGCGTTGTTCTTTCCCAAGGGCAACGAGACAGCCGCATTGCTGTCCGCCTTCGCGACCTATGCGGCCGGCTTCCTGGTGCGGCCTTTCGGTGCCCTGGTGTTCGGCCGGATCGGCGACCTGGTCGGCCGCAAGTACACCTTCCTAGTCACGATCGTGGTGATGGGCTTCTCGACCTTCGCGGTCGGCCTGCTGCCGACGTTCCAGACGCTAAGCTGGGGCGCGCCCGTCCTGCTCGTGACCTTGCGCCTGCTGCAGGGACTGGCGCTCGGCGGCGAATACGGCGGCGCGGCGACTTACGTGGCCGAGCACTCACCGCAGAATCAGCGCGGCTACGACACGGCGTGGATCCAGACCACCGCAACCGTGGGCCTGTTTCTGGCGCTCATCGTGATCTATCTTTGCCGCTTTACCGGCTGGATCGCGCCGAAGGATTTCACCGAGTGGGGCTGGCGGATTCCCTTCCTGGTGTCGTTGATTCTTCTGGTCTTCTCGGTCTATATCCGGCTCAAGCTCAACGAGTCGCCGGTGTTCCAGCGCATGAAGGCGGAAGGCAGGGGGTCGAAGGCACCGCTGCGCGACAGCTTCCTCAAGTACCCGAACAACAAGTACGTTCTGCTCGCGCTCCTGGGCGCGACGGCGGGCCAGGGCGTGGTCTGGTATACGGGCCAGCTCTACGCGCTGTTCTTCCTCGTCATCACGCTGAAGCTGGACGGCCCCACAACCTATCTATTGATCGGGCTCGCGTTGCTGATCGGGACACCGTTCTTCCTGGTGTTCGGCGCACTGTCGGACAGGATCGGCCGCCTGAAGATCATCCTCTTCGGCTGTCTCATTGCCGCGGTCACGTATTTCCCGCTGTTCAAGGGGCTGACGCATTATGTCAATCCGGCCCTGGAGAACTACCAGGCGACCACTCCGATCAACGTCAGCGCCAGAGACTGCCAGTTCCATATCTTCGTCGGTCCGTGGTCGACCTTCAGCGATTGCGACAAGGCCCAGGACTTGCTGACCAAATCGGGGCTTTCGTTCACGTTTAGCGAATTGCCCGCCGGGTCGGCCGATACGGTTATTACGAAGATTGGCAACACCGAGCTCAAGGGCTTCGACGACAAGGCTTACAACGAAGCGCTGAAGGCCTCGGGCTACCCGGCTAGCGCCGACAAATCGAAGATCAACTATCCGATGACGCTGTTGATCCTGGTCATCATGATGATCTACGTGACGATGGTGTATGGGCCGATTGCCGCATTTCTGGTCGAAATGTTCCCGACCAGGATTCGCTATTCGTCGATGTCGCTGCCGTATCACATCGGCAACGGCTGGTTCGGCGGGATGCTGCCGTTGCTTGCGACCGCAATGGTCGCGGCGAAGGGCGATATCTACTTCGGCCTGTGGTATCCGATCGTTGTGGCGTTGATGACCTTCGTGATCGGGTTGATCTTCCTGCGCGACCACAAGGACCGCGACATCGAGTCGGAATTCATCACCAACTAGGTCCAGACCAGCGCGAAGTTCAGGCTCGAGGCCCCGGGTTGACCGGGGCCTCTTTTTTGCGTGGCTCGGTGCATTTGCGCTCATGCAGCGGTGTGGCGGCGCGCGGTAGGCCGGTCCGCACCCGTTGGTTGAGCGTGGGGCGTGTCTAACATGCGCTCTGATGACGCTCGATGCAGGTGGTGAGCACCTCCTCGGGGTGGCGCTTCCACCAGTTGTTGGCTGAAAAGATCTCGACTTCGTGCGGCCCCCGGTAGCCTGCAGCCTCCATCCACGAGCGGATTAACGCGCAGGTCGATCACGCCGTCCCCCATCATGCCGCGGTCGAGCAGCAGGTCGGTGGTTGGCACCAGCCAGTCGCAGAGGTGGAATGCCATCAGCCGGCCGGCGTGGCCGCCGGCGCGCTCGATCTCGCGCTGGAGGTTCGGATCCCACCATACGTGGTAGACGTCGACCGCGATGCCAAGGCCCGCGTTGGCACCCGGCGCCAGCTCGTCACAGAGATCGTTCGCCTGCTCCATGGTGTTCACGCAGGCGCGGTCGCCCGCGTACATCGGATGCAGGGGCTCGATGGCGAGTGGCATCGATGCCGGGCGGGCGTACTCGAGCAGCTCGCCGATACCGTCGCGAACCATCTCCCGCGCCCCCGTGAGGTCTTTCGACACAATGCGGCCTTCGGTGTTCTTGGCCAGGCCACCGACGACCAGGACCAGGCAGGGTGCGCCAAGCGCGAGCGCTTCATCGACCGCGCGCTTGTTGTCGTCGAGCGCCGCTTGGCGGCCGGCGCGGCTCTGGGCGGAGAACATGCCGCCGCGGCAATAGCCCGACAGCATCAGACCGGCATCACGAAGGCGCTGCGCGGTCTGGGTCAGGCCCGCGGCCGCTACCTGGTCGCGCCAAGGCGAGATCATGTGGATGCCGCGACGGGCGCAACCGGCGATAATCTCCGGCAGCGCCCATTGCTTGCGCACGGTGGCAGTATTGATCGACAGCAATTCGCGACGCGGCGGGTCCATCGCCACACTCAGTCAGCCGGCAATGCCATGCACGGCAAGCAGCGCGCGCATGCGGGTGCAAGCCAGCTCGGGATCGCGCAGCAACCCTGCCGCGTCGGCAAGACGGAACGCCTCGGCGAGATGGAGGATCGAGCGCGCGCTCTGCTGGCCACCGATCAGCGTGAAGTGCTTCTGCTGTCCATTGAGCCAGGCGAGAAAGACCACGCCAGTTTTGTAGAAGCGCGTCGGCGCGCGAAAGATGTGCCGCGACAGCGGCACCGTGGGTGCGAGGATCTCGTGGTAAGCCGCAACGTGGCCGGCGGCAAGCTCGCCAAGCGCCGCACTCGCTGCCGGCGCAATGGCGTCGAAGATGCCGAGCAAGGCATCGCTGTGACCCTGCGCGTCGCCGGCGATCAACTCGGCGTAATTGAAATCGTCGCCGGTATACATGCGTACGCCGGGCGCGAGCCGGCGCCGCATGGCGATCTCCTGGTCCGCATCGAGCAAGGAAACCTTCACCCCGTCAATCTTCGCCGCGTGCGCGTTGATGACACCGACGGCCGTGTCCATCGCGCGGCGCAGATCCGGGTCACCCCAGTAACCTTTGAGCGCGGGGTCGAACATTTCCCCCAACCAATGAATGATGACCGGCGCTCTTGCCTGGGCGAGAACCCGGTCGTACACCCGTTCATAATCGGCGGGCGAGCGTGCAACGCGCGCCAACGCGCGGCTGGCCATGAGGATGATGCGGCCGCCCAGCGCCTCGATTGCGCCGATCTGCTCCTCGTAGGCGCGGATCACATCGTCGATGCTGCGCGCCTCTTCGGGCGGGAGATGATCGGTACCCGCGCCGCTTGCCACCAAGGCTCCGGGCACATCGCGGGCCGCGGCGAGCGTGCGTCGAATGAGCTCCAGCGAAGTCGGGCCAGTCAAGGCCCATCGCGCGCTGCGCGGTGTCCATCGCCTCCGCGACGCCGAGCCCCAGCGACCACAGGTGGTGCCGGTAGGCGATCGTCGCGTCCCAATCGACCGTCGCCCCGAGCCAGGGATCGGTCACCGCCAGCGCGTCGGCGACGACATGCGCCGCGGCATAGGCGATGCGGGTGAAGGCGCGCGGCGACCGGCTCGGGAACGCACGCGGCGCGCGAAGGTCGTAGGCCTCGATGCGGCCTGCGGCGCTCGGCAGCGCAATTTTCAGGGCAAGTCGTTCAGGGGCATTCATCATCATCTCCTGAGGCCGCGACCCATTCGAATCAGGCCGGCAGGGCCGGCACATCAACCCAGCGCCGCTCCCGCCATGACTGCAACGCGCATTCGACCAGCTGCACGCCCTTGGCACCCTCGCGCAGGGTCCACTTAAACGCTGCGCCGTCGGCGACGTGACGGATGAACAGCTCCCACTGCACCTTGAAGCCGTTGTCGTAGGTCGACGTGTCAGGCACGTCTGCCCAACCCGCGTACAAGTCGATTGCCTGCGCGGACGTCGGGATTCCAGACGGGCCTTGGCGTGTTGACGCGAGCCTGCGTCCGGCAGTCGGTGAGCCCGGCAACCGCGGAACCGTGCGTGCCGTCGACCTGAAAGGTGACCAGGTCGTCACGGCGCACACGCACGCACCAGCTGCTGTTGAGGGTCGCGATGACGCCGCCCTCGAGCTCGAACATGGCGTACGCGGCGTCGTCAGCGGTCGCCTGGTATCTTCTGCCTTGCTCGTCCCAGCGCTCGGGAATGTGTGTCGCACCAAGGCAGCAAACCCGCTTGACCTCACCGAACAGGTTGTCGAGCACGTAACGCCAGTGGCACATCATGTCGAGGATGATGCCGCCGCCATCCTCGGCGCGGTAATTCCAGGATGGTCGCTGGATAGGCTGCAAGTCGCCCTCGAACACCCAATAGCCAAACTCGCCGCGCACCGACAGCATGCGCCCGAAAAAGCCTGCGTCGCGCAGCAGCTTGAGCTTGAGCAACCCGGGCAGGAAAAGCTTGTCCTGCACGGCGCCGTGCTTAACACCGGCGCCCTCGGCGATGCGGGCGATGTCGATCGCCTCGGCGAGGCTAACCGCAATGGGTTTTTCGCAGTAAACGTGCTTGCCGGCGGAAATGGCCTGCGCGGAGCAGCGCCGGACGCATCTGGGTCGTGGCGGAGTCAAAAAATACGTTGTCATCACGGTTGGCGAGCGCAGCGGCCGAGATCGGTGTCGAAGCGCTCGATGCCATAGGCGCGCGCGAGCGCGCCGAGCTTTTGCCGCATTGCGGCCGATCAGGATCGGGTCCGGCATCACACGGTCGCCGTTCGCGAGCGCGACGCCGCCCTGTTCGCGGATGGCGACGATTGAACGGATGAGATGCTGGTTCATTCCCATACGTCCGGTCACGCCGTTCATGATGATGCCGAGTCGTTGCGTCGCCATACGCCTGCTCCGTAAGCAATTAAGCGGGTGCCGCCCGACCCGCCAGGGACGGCGCTTGCGCGGCGGGGCGCTGGCGGGCGCTCTGGTGCAGGCTGGGGCACGAGCGACGACCAATCGGGCAGCGCGCCACTCGCAAAGCCTGGTCCGCAAAGTGAGCGCAGCGAGAGCTCTCCGGCGCGAACGGCGAGACGCACCGTGCCGTGCGAACGCTCGTAGAGATCCGGGTGAGCAGCGAGAAAGGCCCGTTGCTCAGGCTCCGGCGCGCCGGCCATGCCGTTGACGTAGTGGTGCCCGTTGCGCTCGACGTGCGCGATTCCTAGCACCGCGGCGAGCGCGAGATCCTGTTGCAGCGCGAGGCCGGCCTGTGTCGTAAGGTCCTCGGCCGAAATGAAGTAACGGGGGGTGACCGCGTCGCGCTCCCACCACCGGCAGCGGGCCAGATTGACGAGCGACTTGTACAGCCCCTTGCAGCTCTTGCTCGATACCCCGGCTATAGCCGAGCGCGCGTGCGCGCGGAAACGCATCCAGTGTCGCGTCCGATTCGTCGATCAAAAGAGGAGCCAGGTCGACGAGGTGCACGAGCGAAAGGTCGAGCGCGCACTGGCGGGAGATCGGCTGCTCGATGAATGCCGTCGCGGCAGCAAGCCGGCGCAGGCGCGGTTCGGCATGGATCCGGGAGAACAATTCGGCCACGGGCCCAGGATGGGCAAACTGCTCGTTGCCATCGAGCGTGACGCGGTAGACCGGCTGCCGGTCCAGGACGGCGCTGACCTCGACGAGCCGGGCGAGATCGGCGTCAAGCTCGCCCGAGAGTTTGAGCTTGAACCAGGTCGGAGCGTAGACCGCAATGACCTCCTCGAGCGATTCGGGCAATCCATCGTTGGCAAAGCGCGGGTGGCCCTCGATCGCATCAAGCAGTCCGACGGTGTGCCGCAGTGCGACCTGCGCGCGGGGTGCGAGGCTGCGCAAGAACGCCTCGCTGTCGAAGCCGGCGAGGTCCGGCGCGATCGCGGCGGCGTCGAACCCGATCAGGTTGGCGCGGACCGCGGCCGGAAAGGAAACCTCGAGTACCCGGCAAAGCGCGTCGAGGATCGCACGGTCGATTTCTGCCGCACCGAATTGGGCGACGAGCTCCGGCAGCCCTCTGCGCTTGCCCTCGGCCAAGCACTCGGCATAGTGCGCCACGAAGTGGCCGAAGGCGCTGCGCGGGTTGATGTCGGCCAGGTATGCGCTCCGCGCGAGCGCAAGGGAGCCGCGCAACTGGTCGACATTGTCGGCGTTGGACAACGCCGGGTTCTTGTCGAACCACTTCGGAACCAGAAGCTCCGCCGTGCCACCCACGCCCTCGCGTCCGTCCGCTAGCCGGATGCGCGCACGCACGAATGCCTGGATCGCCTCGGTCAAGGTCGCCGCACCAAAGCGGAATGGCAGGCGCAGACGAACCGGCCGTTCGAAACAGTCGATGGCGACGACACTAAGCGAGGCGGGGCACAACATGGGCGACGCTCGAGATCGGGGTGTCGCGGGGCTAGGCATCAAGGGTGCCTTGCGCGTAGAAGTGGCGACGAATCGTCTGTGCGAGGCGGACAAATTCCGGGTCTCCCATCACGGCGAGCGATCGCGGGCGCGGCAGATCGACGTCGTAGATCGCCGCAATCGATCCCGGGCGCTCAGTCATGACCAGAACGCGGTCGGCAAGAAAGACCGCTTCGGGAATGCTGTGGGTGATCAACAGGACCGTCTTCTTCGTCTCAAACCAGATCCGCTGCAGTTCGAGATTCATCTTCTCCCGCGTCATCGCATCGAGCGCGCCGAACGGCTCATCCATCAGCAAAACCGCCGGGTCATGAACCAACGCACGGCATATGGCGGCGCGCTGCTGCATGCCGCCGGAAAGCTCCCACGGATATTTTCCGGCGAAGTCTTTCAAGCCGGTCATTTCGAGCAGCGCCCGCGCCTTGGGCAGATACTCGGCGCGGGGCAAGCGCCGCATTTCGATCTGCAGCAGGATGTTGTCGAGAACGCTGCGCCAAGCGAGTAGCACAGGGCTCTGGAACACGATACCGACGTTGTCCGGTGGCCCGTCCACCGCTGTGCCGTCGAGCCAGACTTGCCCCGCCGATACCGAAAGCAGGCCGGCGACGAGTTTCAGCAACGTCGACTTGCCGCAACCCGACGGCCCGACGACCGCCATGAACTCTCCCTCACCGATGTCAAACGTAAGCGGCTTGAGCGACTCGACCGCACCGTGCGCACCGTGGTAGGTCTTGCTGACTGCGTCGAGGCGAATCAACGCGCGCGCCGCGGCCGGGGGATTGGCAGCGCTGCGTGCGGTACGCTCGAATGCGGTCTTCATGAAAGGGATGCCGAGCGCAACAGGACCCGTCAGGGGAGGTAGTCGTTGGTGTAATAGTCCTCGGGTTTTCCGGCAGTGCTCTTGTCCAGGCCACCGTAGTCGACGAGAAGCTGCATGGTCTCGGCCATGTTTTTCGCGCCGACGCGAAACGGCCGGTCATGCGGGTTATCGGGACCGTGGTAGAGCGCGATGGCGTTCTTGAGCCCGACGAGCGCCGTGTCCTTGACGCCGGACTTGGGCTGCGCTTTGAGCATCGCGTCGATCGCCGCCTCCGGATTCTTGACCGCCTCCTCCAGCGAGCGCGTTGACGCGCGCATGAAGCGCTTGACGAGGTCCGGCTTACTCTTGAGCAAGTCCTTCTGCACGATGATGCCCGAACTGACCAGGTTGACGCCGTAATCGGCGAAGCGAATCGGGTATACCGCCTTGTGCGTTGCATCCTGCAGCTTGATCGCCTGGTCCATTACGTAGCCGAGCAGGAGGTCCGCCTGGCCGTTGATCACCGCGTTGAGCTTGGTCTGGGCGTCGCCCGCGACCTGCTTGAAGTCGGTCTCCCGCAAATTGGTTTTCTTCAGAAACAGGGGCCAGATTTGTGACATGGAGTCGCCCGGGGTTACCGCGACGATTTTGCCTTTGATGTCTTCCGGCTTGCGCACGTTCTTGTCGGCGAATCCCATCACGGACATCGGGCTCGTTTGCAGCGCAACCCCGACGGCCATGACCGGCGCGCCTTTGGAGGCCGCCTTGATCATTGTCGGCACATCGGCATAGCCAAACGTCGCCGTTCCTGCCGCCACCGCCTGCACCGTGAGGGCCGAGCCCCGGCCTTCCTGAATGTCGAGATCGATGCCTTCCTGGTCGAAGTACCCGCGCTCCTTGCCCAGATAGAACGGCGCGTGTTCGCTGTACGTGTACCAGTTGAGAAGCAGTACCACCTTTTCCTTGCCTTGGCCGAGTGCCGGAACGGCGCCGAGCACGCTCAGAGCTATCGCCAGCGCAGCTACGCGTTTGAACATGGTTTCCTCCTAGACTTGCGGGTTGGGGTCATGCCGTGGCGTGGAATTCGTTCCGCTGCGACGGATGCCAGGGAATCATCATGCGCTCAACCAGGTCGACCGCCGCGAAAAGCAGGACTCCGATCAGGGAGAGCACGGTGAGCGCCGCGAACATGAGCGGCAGGTCAAAGTTGCCGTTGGCAATCTGCAGCACGTAACCGATTCCCGAATTCGAGCCCACGAACTCGCCGACAACTGCGCCGACCACGGCCAGTGTCACCGAGACTTTCAGGCCGCCGAAGATCGACGGCAGGGCCTGCGGCAGGCTGATGCGCATAAATACTTGCAGCCTGGTCGCCTTCATCGAGCGCGCGAGATCGAGCATGTCACGCTCGACCGATTTGAAGCCTACAACCGTCGCGACAACGATCGGAAAGAAGGCGAGCAGGAACGCCGCGATCACCTTGGGAATGATACCGAAGCCGAACCAGACCACGAACAGCGGAGCGATGGCGACTTTCGGGACGCTTTGCGAGAACACGAGCAACGGATAGACGAAGCTCTCCACGGTCCTTGAGTACGCAATCAGCAATGCCATCGGGATCCCGAAGGCGATCGACAGCCCGAAGCCGCCGAGCGTCGCATAGGTCGTGAACATGCTCTCCCGCAGCAGCTTGGGCCAATCTTCGATCAGCTGCTTCACGACGGCCATTGGTGTCGGAACGAGATACGGCGGGATGCGAAATACCAGGATCACCAGCTCCCACAGAACCAGCAACGCCATGATGAGCAGGATCGGGCGCAACCATGCGGAAAAAACGACGCGGACTCCACCAGGATGGTTTCATTCTCAGCCCGCTAAGTAGGTAACTAGATAGTTAATTGTTCACCAGCCTCTGGACGACTAGTGGTGCTCGCCCACGCGCACGATCTTGAGCGCGTTGGTGCCGCCGGACTTGCCCATCGGCTCTCCGATCGTGAGGACGATGAGGTCGGTCGGCCGCACTTGCCCCTTCGCCACGAGCAGGTCTTCGGCAGCGCGCAGGACCGAGTCGCGGTCCGCGCTTTGCTCGAGGAAAAGAGGGCGCACGTTGCGAAAAAGCGCCATTTTGCGCTGCGACGCTACCTCAGGGGTCAAGGCAAAGATCGGGCAGCCGCAGTTGTGACGCGACATCCATAGCGCGGTCGACCCCGATTGCGTCAGCGCCGCGATCGCCTTGACCCGGAGGTGATGCGCGGTGAACAGTGCGGCCATCGCGACCGACTGGTCGATACGGGTAAAGGTCCGGTCGAGAAAATCGCGCTCGAGTTCGACTACATCGGTCTTCTCGGCCTCGATGCAGATCTGGCTCATCGCCTCCACGGTTTCGACCGGATAGCGACCGGCGGCGGTTTCCGCCGAGAGCATCACCGCGTCGGTGCCGTCGAGGACCGCGTTGGCGACGTCAGACACCTCGGCGCGCGTTGGCACGGGGTTAACGATCATCGACTCCATCATCTGGGTCGCCGTGATCGTCAGCTTGTTGCGCTCGCGGGCCAGACGGATCATCCGCTTCTGCAGCCCCGGAACCGAGGCGTTGCCGACTTCGATTGCCAGGTCGCCACGGGCAACCATGATGGCATCGGAGGCATCGATGATCTCTTCCAGCGCGGAAATCGCCTCGGCTCGCTCGATCTTGGCCACGAGCAGCGCCCGGCCGCCGGCGGCGCGCAGCAGCTGACGCGCCATGTACATGTCTTCCCGGTTCTTGGGGAACGAAACGGCAACGTAGTCGGCCTCGAGTGCGACCGCGGTCTTCATGTCATCCATGTCCTTGGCGGTGAGCGCCGGCGCGGTCAGGCCGCCCCCTTGACGGTTGATGCCCTTGTTGTTGGAGAGCACGCCGCCGACCTCGACCCGGGTCATGATCTCGTTGCCGAGCACGGACTCGACGCGCAGCCGGATCAAGCCATCGTCGAGTAACAAAACCGCGCCGGGAGCGACGTCGCGTGGCAGTTCCTTGTAGTCAAGCCCGACGCGCTCCTCATTGCCGAGTTCGCAGTCGGCGTCGAGGATGAAGCCCTGCCCGGTCCTGAGCGTAACCTTGTCGTTGGCGAGCTTGCCGATGCGAATCTTGGGGCCCTGCAGGTCGGCCATGATGGCGACCTCGCGGCCGAGGGCGCGCGCTGCGTCGCGCACCAGCTTCGCCCGCAGCCCGTGGTCGGCTGCGGTGCCGTGCGAGAAGTTGAGTCGCACGACGTCAACGCCCGCGGCGAGCATGCGGGTCAGCACGTCGGCAGTGCTGCTCGCGGGTCCGATGGTGGCAACGATCTTGGTAGCGCGCTGCATTGTCTCTCCTAGCACTTCACTTCAGGGCGCGTTCGACCGCGCGGTGATCGTAAGTAGTGATTTCCACCGGATTGCCGTCGGGCTCGGCAACGTAGAGCGAGTAGCTGCTGCCGTGGTCGACCACATCCTCGGGCGTGACCCGGTCGCCGCCGGGCCCGCCTAATCCGAGACGCGTCAGGCGGCGCAGAAGATGGAGATAAGTCGCGGGGGGCCTCATGGCGCCAGGGCGCGCTGTTCCAGAATCGCCACCGCCGGCAGGGTTTTGCCTTCGAGGAACTCGAGAAAGGCGCCGCCGGCGGTGGAGATGTAACCGATGCGTCCGGCGACGCCGAACTTGTTGATTGCGGCAATCGTGTCGCCGCCTCCGGCGATCGAAAAGGCGCTCGACCCGGCAATCGCGAGCGCGAGCGCCCGCGTGCCCGCGGCAAAGGCATCCAACTCGAATACGCCAACCGGGCCGTTCCAGACGATTGTGCCGGCGCCGGCGATCGTCGAGCGCAGTGCCAGGATGCTCTGCGGTCCGATATCGAGAATCCGGTCGCCATCACCGACCTCGCTGACCGCCTTCAACGTCGGGGTTGCCGTCGCGGACAGTTCGTGCGCGGTGACGACATCGACTGGCAGAGGTATCTTGCCCGGGTACGCATTGAGGATCGCCCGCGCCTCGCCCGCGAGGTCGGGCTCTGCCAGCGATTGGCCGATATCGCCGCCGGCGGCCAATAAAAACGTGTTGGCGATGCCGCCGCCCACGACCAGGCAGTCGACTTTGCCCGCGAGGGCGGCCAAGACCCCGAGCTTGGTCGACACTTTGGCGCCGCCGACGACGGCGATCAATGGCCGCTTCGGCTGCGCCAGCGCCCGGCCCAGCGCGTCGAGCTCCGCAGCCAGCAGCGGGCCGGCGCAGGCGAGGCGAGCGAACCGGGCGATTCCGTGCGTCGTCGCCTCGGCGCGATGCGCAGTCGCGAAGGCGTCGTTGACATAGACGTCGCACAGCCGCGCCATCTTCCGCGCCAGGGCCTCGTCGTCCCCCTTCTCGCCCTTGTTGAAACGGCAGTTCTCGAGCAGCACGAAATCGCCCGGCCGCAGCTTCTCATGCCAGGCTCCGCCATCGACCCAGTTTGCGATCAGGGGAACCGTGCGCCGCAGCAGCTCTTCCAGGCGCGCGGCGATGGGCGCGAGCGATTCGCGTCCGTTGAACTGCCCCTCCTGCGGGCGGCCAAGATGTGAAGTTACCATCACGGCGGCGCCGCGCTCGAGCGCGTCGCGGATCGCGGGCACCGATGCACGGATGCGCGTGTCGTCGGTTATCGCCCCACGATCATCCTGCGGCACGTTGAGGTCGGCACGGATGAAGACGCGCTTGCCCTCGACGTCCACATCGGCGAGGCGCATGAACGTCGGCATGTTATCGCGGGCGCGGTCCGGCGCGCGCCGCGCGCGCGTCGTTGCGGTCACGCATGGCGTTGAGTTCTTCGAGTGCTCGGCTGGCCCTCGTCATGAACAGGAAGGGAAGCAGCGCGTGGATTGCCGCCGCAAGCCCACCCAGTATCATTCGCACACCGAACGTCAGAGCAAAACGAAAGTGCTGGGCGTAAGTCTCGCCAACGCTGGCGGGATGAGCGGTGAAGGGATTGGCCATGGCAGCAACAGGCCCTATTTCGCCGCCATCAGGGCCATCGTCGTGTCCAGCATCCGGTTCGAGAACCCCCACTCGTTGTCATACCAGGAAGATACCTTCACCAGGCGACCGGACACCTTGGTGAGCGTCGCATCGAAAATCGACGAGCGCGGGTCATGATTGAAATCGACCGACACCAGCGGCCCGGTGCTGTAGCCCAGCAGACCGGTGAGAGGGCCCGACTCTGAGGCCGCTTTCATGATCGCGTTGACCTCGTCGACGCTCGTGTCGCGCGCGGCAATGAACGACAGATCGACGATCGAGACATTGATTGTCGGTACGCGGATCGCGTAACCGTCGAGCTTGCCGTTAAGCTCCGGGAGGACCAGTCCGACCGCCGCCGCCGCACCGGTCTTGGTCGGAATCATGCTCGTCGTAGCCGAACGCGCGCGGCGCAGGTCCTCGTGGAAGACGTCGATGAGCACCTGATCGTTGGTGTAGGCGTGAATGGTCGTCATCAGACCGTTGACAACGCCGATCGCGTCGTGCAGCGGTTTGACCAGCGGCACGAGGCAATTGGTCGTACACGATGCATTCGAGATGACGGTATGCGCAGCCTTCAGGGTATGGTGATTGACACCATAGACTACCGTCGCGTCGACGTCCTTGCCACCCGGCGCGGAGATCAGGACTTTCTTCGCACCGCCCTTGAGGTGCGCGGACGCCTTCTCCTTGGTCGTAAACAACCCGGTGCTCTCCAGCACCACGTCCACGCCAAGGGCAGCCCATGGCAGGTCAGCCGGATTCTTCAGGGCCAACACCTTGATGCGATCCCCGTTGACCACCAGCGCATCGGCCTCAACCTCGATCTTGCCGCGGAACTTGCCGTGTACTGTGTCGTAGCGGGTCAGGTGAGCGTTCGTCTCCGCGCTGCCGAGGTCATTGATGGCGACGATCTCGAGATCGTGTTTCTTGCCATCT
This sequence comes from uncultured beta proteobacterium, assembly GCA_963711235.1. GTDB lineage: Bacteria > Pseudomonadota > Gammaproteobacteria > Burkholderiales > Casimicrobiaceae > PALSA-1003. The sequence goes on from CAVQDI010000006.1 coordinate 1,340,887, forward strand.
TCGTAATGGGCGCGAAGGATATTGCGGCCGATACGTCCGTAGCCGTTAATCGCGACTTTGATGGTCATGGTTCTTTCCTGATAGAAGAGCTATTCCGATCACCCGCCGCACGGTGGCGACGACGTTGTCGACGGTAAACCCGAAGTGCTTGAAGAGCGCGGCGGCGGGCGCGGACTCGCCAAAGGTGTCGATGCCGACGACCGCGCCGTCGAGGCCGACGTATTTGCGCCAGTAGTCGGTTACACCGGCCTCGACTGCGACCCGCGGAATGCCGCGGGGCAGCACCGAGTCACGGTAGGCCGCTGCCTGGCGGTCGAACAGGCTCGTACAGGGCATCGAGACGACGCGCACTGCGACCCCCTCTGCCGCCAGCGCGTCGCGGGCGCCCATCGCCAGCGCGACTTCAGAGCCGGTGGCGATGAGGATGACGCGTTTCGCCGCCTCCGCCTCGGCCCAGTCGGCGAGCACATATCCCCCATGCCGGATCGCCACAATCTGCGCCTCGTCGCGCTTCTGAAACGGCACGTTCTGGCGGGTGAAAAGCAGGCACGTGGGGCCGTTGTCGCGCTCGAGCGCGTGAATCCAGGCCAGAGCCGCTTCGACCGTATCGCAAGGGCGCCATAGGTCGAGATTGGGAATGAGGCGCAACGCTGCGGCATGTTCAATCGATTGGTGCGTCGGGCCGTCTTCGCCCAGGCCGATCGAGTCGTGCGTGTACACGAACAGGGAACGCAGCCGCATCAGTGCAGCCATGCGCACCGCGTTGCGCGCATAGTCCGAGAACGTCAGGAAGGTACCAACGTATGGAATGAATCCGCGGTGCAACGCCAGGCCGTTGGCGATCGCGCTCATCGCGAACTCGCGTACGCCGAAATAGATGTAATTGCCCGTTTCGGTCACGCTGATCGTCTTGCTGCCCGACCAGTTGGTGAACACCGACCCGGTCAGATCCGCGGCGCCGCCGATCAACTCCGGCAGCGCGGGAGCGAGCGCTTCGAGCGTCTGCTGCGACGCCTTGCGCGTCGCAATCGACTCGGCTCGGTCGTTCTGTTGCCGCACCAGCGCCGCCGCGCGCGCTGCGAATGCCGCCGGCAAAGCGCTCGCCGTGCGCCGTTGGAATTCGGCTGCAAGCCCCGGATGCGCCGCCCGGTAAGCGGCGAAGCGGGCATTCCAATCGCCCTCCAGCAGTGCCCCGGAGTCAGCCGCGTTCCACCCATCGTACACGGCCGGTGGAATTTCGAAGGGCGGGTAGCTCCATCCGAGTGCGGCGCGCGTCAACGCGACTTCCTTTTCTCCCAGCGCCTGGCCATGCGCCAGTTCGGTGCCGGCGCGATTCGGCGAACCCTTGCCGATGATCGTCTTGCATTGAATGAGCGTCGGACGATCGGTCACCGCCTGCGCCGAGCGAATGGCAGCGTCGACCGCGTCAACGTCGTGACCATCGACGTGGCTGATGACATGCCAGTTGTAGGCCTCGAACCGCCGCGGCGTGTCGTCGGTAAACCAGCCTTTGACGTGGCCGTCGATCGAAATCCCGTTGTCATCATAGAAGGCGATGAGCTTCCCCAGGCCGAGCGTGCCGGCGAGCGAGCAGGCTTCGTGCGAGATGCCCTCCATCAGGCAGCCGTCTCCCACGAAAACATAGGTGTGATGATTCACGACGCGGTGACCGGGACGGTTGAATTCTGCCGCGAGCAGCCTCTCGGCGAGCGCCATGCCGACCGCGTTGGCCAGGCCCTGGCCCAGTGGACCGGTGGTGGTCTCCACGCCGGGCGTGACGCCGACTTCGGGATGCCCGGGCGTCTTCGAGTGCAGCTGGCGGAAGCGCTTGAGCTCGTGGAGCGGCAGGGCGTAACCGGTCAAGTGGAGCAGCGCATACTGCAGCATCGACCCGTGGCCATTGGACAAGACGAAGCGATCGCGGTCCGGCCAGTGCGGATTGCCGGGGTTGTGCCGCAGATGGCGCTGCCAAAGGGCAACGGCAATTTCGGCCATGCCCATGGGCATGCCGGGATGCCCGGAGTTCGCCGCCTGCACCGCGTCCATCGCAAGCGCGCGGATGGCATTAGCGAGCAAGACCGTATCCGGGAGCAGCTTGGTGGCGGTAGCGGACGCCGGGGTCGGTACGGTCAACGGTGCGGTCATGGGCGAGGAAACGACACGGTCGGGACGCGGGTCGGCGCCCCGGAATATACGGGCCCACGTCGCGCTGCTGCACAGCATTAAAATTATCGCCTAAGCACCGATTTTGGGCAATAATATCCAGTTTCACTAAACTGTAACCAGGCACTATGGCGCTGGGGGAGAACAAAAATGGACGGGATCCATCTGCTCGGAGAATGGTATGGCTGCCCGGCCGAACTGCCGGAGATGCTGGGTGCGGAGCCGTTGCGGGCGTTGTGCCTGCGTCTTGCCGAAGCATCGGGCATGACCGTCGTCGGGGACCGCTTCTTTCAATTCGAGCCGCAGGGGGTGACCGGCACGGTGCTCCTGGCCGAGTCGCATCTCGCAATCCACACCTGGCCGGAGCACGGCTTCGTGACGATCGACGTGTATGTATGCAACTACACGACCGACAATACAGCCAAGGCCGAGCGGCTGTTCCGCACGATGCAGGACGCGCTCGCACCGCAACACACGAGATTTCAGGCGATCCATCGAGGAGGACGCGATGCCTGACGGCAAGTCCTCCGGCGACGTGCAGCCGGGGTTGCTCACCGAATACCTAACCGAGGATACCGGCTTTTTCGTGCGCTCGGCGCGCGAGTTCGAGCGCTTTCAGTCGCCCTTCCAGGCGGTCGAGGTCCACGACACCGTCGCCTTCGGCACGCTGTTCCGGCTCGATGGCCACTTCATGACCTCGGAAAAGGATGAGTTCTTCTATCACGAGAACCTCGTCCATACCGTAGCGATCGCGCATCCTGCGCCGGAAAGGGCGCTCATCATCGGCGGCGGCGACGGCGGCTCGGCGGAAGAACTGCTGAAATACGCGACGATGAAGTCGGTGACCATGGTCGAGATCGATCTTGCGGTCATCGATATCGCGCGCAAGTACTTCGATCGGGTGCACCGGGGCGCGCTCGATGATCCCCGCCTCACGCTCAAGGTCGAGGACGGGCTGGCGTTCGTTCGTAGCGCGACCGAGACCTTCGACCTGATCGTGCTCGATCTCACCGATCCGGGCGGGCCGTCGGAGCCACTCTACACTGCCGATTTTTACCGCGCATGTGCCGCAAGGCTCAATCCTACCGGCGCGTTGACGCTGCACCTCGCCTCGCCCGTCGCGCATCCGCAGCGTATTCGCGCCGGGCTTGCCAGCCTGCGCGCCGCGTTCGCCATCGTCACCCCGTACCTCGTCTCGATACCGTTGTACGGCGGGATGTGGATGATGGCGAGCGCGTCGGCTACGCTCAGTCCGGCCTACCTGACACCACTTGACGTCGATCGCCGTATCGCCCAACGCAAGATTCGCGACCTGCAGTACTACAACGGCGACGTGCACCGCGCCGGCTTCGCGCTCCCCAACTTCGTCCGCGAGTTGGTTGGCGCCGCCTGAGCCGCCAGGTACCTGGTGGCGCACCGGGCCTGGCTTGAACCGCCGACAAACAGCCTAACCTTAACGACGTCGGCGGCCCTTCCCGGGCACCGCCGGGGACGAAGCGATGAAGGCTGGCTCCATACCCTTGGCCGAGGCGATGCGCGGCGCGGATTTCGTGCAGGTGAACGGCATCGTCTTCGAAACCGAGTACGTGCGCGTACCGGATAGCATGACCGTGGCCGACGACGTCGTCATGGAGCTCAAGCTCGGCGAAACCGAGGTCACGTTTGTGCGCGAGGATCTCGACGACGCCGAGTACGTGGGCGATGGCGCCTACCGGCTCAAATCCGGCGCCCTGCTGCGCTTTCTCGCCAACGCAACGATCCACTGACCGTTGCGCCTCGGCGCCGCCGCGCGCGACGACGTGGGCGCGAGCCGGAGCGTTCGTCGTGGGAGCTCGGGACGCGGCTTGCTAGAATGGCGTGGCCAATAGCCGGAGATGCGCAATGGATCGACGCCGCAGGGTACTGGTGCAATCGGGGGCGGGCGTGACGCTTCTCGGCCTGCTTGCGGCGGCCGGATGGCCCAAGCCCGCAGACGCCGCGGAGGGACGGGCGCCGCCTTGGGACCGTGCCGCGTTCGACACGCACAGCCCGGCCGAGGCGATGCAGGCGCTGGGAAGCGTCGAGGCAAAGCAAAGCAAGGACATCATTTTCCTGCAAACGCCGGAAATCGCCGAGAACGGCGCAGTGGTTCCGGTCGGCGTCATCAGCAACATCCCCAAGACCGAGTCGATCGCGATTCTGATCGAAAAAAATCCGAACCCTCTCGCCGCAGTTTTCGATATACCCCTGGGTACCGAGCCGGCCATCTCGACGCGGGTCAAGATGGCGCAAAGCTCGAACATCTACGCCTTGGTGCGAGCCGACGGAAGATACTTCCTCGCAACCAAGGAGGTAAAAGTCACCCTGGGCGGCTGCGGGGGCTGAAGATGGGCGAACCGATGAAGATTCGCGCCAGCCTCGTCGGCGACTCGACGGAGGTCAAGGTGCTCATGAGCCACGAAATGGAGAGCGGGCAGCGCAAGGACGCACAGGGCCAGACGATTCCGGCGTGGTTTATCCAAACCGTCACCGTCACTTGGAACGACAAGACGGTGCTCTCAGCACAATGGGGAACCGCGGTATCGAAGAATCCGTTTCTCTCCTTCAAGTTCAAGGGCGGGGCGAAGGGCGACAGGATAACGGTGTCGTGGACCGACAGCCGCGGAGACACGCGGACCGACGTGGCAGCAGTCGCATGAACACCGGGCGCGGTCTGGTCGCGTTGTGCGCGCTGGCGCTGGCGTCGGCCGCGCTGGCGCAGGGCTCGACCAGCGACGAGATCGCCAAGTATCGCGCCCTGCTGCAGGAAGGCAATCCGGCCGAGCTATGGGAGCTGCGCGGGGCCGATCTGTGGCAGCAGAAGCGAGGGCCGAGGCAGGTGTCGCTGCAAGGCTGCGATCTTGGCCTGGGCGAGGGCGTGGTCAAGGGCGCGTACGCGCGGCTGCCGCGCTACTTCCCCGACGCCGACCGGGTGCAGGATCTCGAGACCCGCCTGATGTGGTGCATGGTCCGGCTGCAGGGCTATACCGAGGCGGACGCCAGGCGCAACCCCTTCGGCGACGGTAACGAGCACAAGTCCGACCTGGAGGCCCTCACGGCTTACGTGGCGTCCGAGTCGCGGGGCGCGAAAATGGATGTTTCACTGCGCCACCCGAAGGAGATCGAGGCTTACCGCGTCGGCGAAGCTTTGTTTTTCTTTCGCGCGGGAACCCACGATTTCGGCTGCGCCACCTGCCATGGCGAGGAAGGCAAGCGCATTCGGTTGCAGGATCTGCCAGACCTCATGACGGCAGAGGGCGCGCAGAAGGCGTACACGACATGGCCTGCGTATCGGGTCTCGCAGGGCGAGCTGCGCACCTTCGAGTGGCGGCTCTACGATTGCTTTCGGCAGCAACGATTTCCCGAGCTCGTGCTCGGCTCCGACGCGGCGATCGCGCTGACGATGTATCTGGCGCACAACGCCAACGGCGCGCCGTTCGATGCACCCGCCATCAAGCGATGATTGCGCCCCGATGCGACGACCGCTGAGATGGTGTTTCCTAGGCGTGGGTGTGTTGGTCAGCGGCGGCTGTCATACGACCGCCAGCGAGGGCGAACTTGCGCCCCGCGTCGCGGCCGCCCTCAATGGGTCGTTTGTCTCCGCCGGCCAGGCGGGGATCGATCGCCTGCAGCAGGACGACACGCAGCGGGCATGCAGCGCTGCGCGCGGCAAAACGCTGGCGCCGGATGTTGCCGCGCGGATCGAGCAGGCTAACCTGGCGACCATCCGCTACCCGGCCGACGGCAAGCTCCTCGGCGACTGGAAGAATGGCGAGCGCATCGCGCAGGAGGGACGCGGCAAGCAATTTTCCGACGACCCCAAAGCCCCCGTCGGCGGCAACTGCTACGCCTGCCATCGGCTGTCGGGGACCGAATTGGCGTTCGGCACGCTCGGGCCCAGCCTTTACCAGTATGGCAAACTTCGTGGCACTGGCGTCGAAGTGCAGCGCTACACGTTTGGCAAGATCTACAACTCGGAGGCGTTTGCCGCTTGCTCCAATATGCCGCGCTTCGGCTACCAGGGGATTCTGACCGAACAGCAGATCAAGGACGTTGCCGCGCTGTTGCTCGATCCGGCGTCGCCCGTCAACCAATGAGTGACCGGCTGCGCCCGAGCAGCGATGCTATAGTCGGGCAGTGAACCGCCGCGAGTTCCTGCACGTCTTGACCGCCGCGTCGGCCGCCGGTCTCGCCGTCGAGGCGCATTCTGCGGACCCCGGGCGCGCAAATCGTGACGCGGAAGCGTTTTACGCGCTGCCGCGATTCGGCAACGTTCACCTGCTGCACTTCACCGACTGCCACGCACAGCTGCTGCCCAATTTCTTCCGCGAGCCGGACTGCAATCTCGGTGTGGGCAATGCGGCGGGGCGGCCACCGCATCTCGTCGGGGAGGCGCTGCTGAAGCGCTACGGCGTTCAAGCCGGAAGCCGTGATGCGTACGCCTTGAGCTGCGTCGACTACACGCACGCGGCGCGCGTGTACGGTGCGGTTGGCGGGTTTGCCCACCTCGCGACCCTGATCAAGCAGCTGAAGGCCGAACGACCCGGCGCGCTGGTCCTCGATGGCGGCGATACCTGGCAGGGCTCGGCTTTGGCGCTATGGACCAGGGGCCAGGACATGGTCGAGGCGGCGCGCCTGCTCGGGGTTGACGTCATGACCGCGCACTGGGAATTCACCTATGGTGCGGAGCGGGTCAAGGAGATCATTGCGCGCGAGTTGAACGGTCGCATCGATTTCGTCGCACAAAACGTGCGTACCACGGATTTCGGCGACCCGGTATTTCCCGCCTACACGCTGCGCGAGGCAAACGGAGTTCTGGTCGCGATCATCGGTCAGGCGTTTCCGTACACACCGATCGCACACCCGCGTTCTTTCGTTCCCGATTGGACCTTTGGGATCCGTGAAGAGGAGCTGCAGGCCGCGGTCGATGAGGTGCGGAGCAAGGGCGCGCAGATCGTCGTGCTGCTGTCGCACAACGGCATGGACGTCGATCTGAAGCTCGCGTCGCGCGTCGGCGGCATCGACCTTATCCTTGGCGGCCACACCCACGACGGCGTGCCGCAGCCGATCATCGTCGCCAATTCCCGCGGCAAGACGCTGGTTACCAACGCGGGTTGCAACGGCAAGTTCCTGGCGGTGGTCGACATCGGCTATCGCAACGGCGCGCTCGCGGATATCCGCTACAAGCTGCTACCCGTGTTTTCGAATCTCCTGACTGCCGATGCCGACATGGCAGCACTGATTGCCAGGCTGCGCGCGCCTTACGCATCAAGGCTTGCAGAGCCGCTCGCGATCACCGAGGGCCTGCTTTACCGCCGCGGCAATTTCAACGGCACATTCGATCAGCTGCTCCTTGAAGCGCTGATGGCTGAGAAGGACGCCGAGATTGCCTTCTCACCCGGGTTTCGCTGGGGCACCACGCTGTTGCCCGGTCAGGCGATCACCTACGAGCATCTGCTCGAACAAACGGCCATCACCTATCCCACGGTCACCGTGACTGACTTCAGCGGCGAGACGATCAAGGCGATTCTAGAAGACGTTGCCGACAACCTCTTCAATCCGGATCCTTATTACCAGCAAGGCGGAGACATGGTGCGCGTGGGTGGCCTGCAGTACACGTGTGATCCTGGCGCACGCATGGGCGCGCGCATCAGCGGCATGCGGCTGCGTGGCAGGCCCATCGAGGCGGGCAAGCGCTACAAAGTAGCCGGCTGGGCCCCGGTGACGGACGATGCACGCACGAGCGGAGGCGAGCCGATTTGGGAGCTGGTGGGACGCTACCTCAAGGCGCAGAAAACGATCGTGCCACGGATCCCCAGTCGCCCGAGACTCGTCGGCATGGCGGGCAATCCCGGGGTCATGTAACCGGGCTAAAGGATCGCGACCCGCGCGAACTTGCGCTTCCCGGCTTGGACGATCACCGTTGCGCCCGAGGGCACGACGAGCGACTTGTCGGTAATCACTTCGCCATCGAGTTTCAGACCGCGCTGCGTAATCAGGCGCAGTGCCTCAGACGTCGAGTCTACAATCCCCGCCTGCTTGGCCAGCTGGGCGATGGGCAGGCCCGCGCCGTTGGTACGCAGCGTGACCTCCGGCATCGTTTGCGGAAGCGCGCCCTGCTTGAAACGTGCTTCGAATTCCGCGAGAGCATGTTCCGCGGCCGGCCGACCATGAAAGCGCGCCACGATCTCCTGCGCCAGCATCACCTTGGCGTCGCGCGGGTTGCGTCCTTCTGCGCATGCGCGGCGGAGCGACGCGATTTCTTCCTGCGGTCGAAACGACAGCAGATCGTAGTAACGCCACATCAGTTCGTCGGAAATCGACATGAGCTTGCCAAACATTTCTGCCGCCGGCTCGGTGATGCCGACGTAATTGTCGAGCGACTTCGACATCTTGTTTACACCGTCTAGCCCTTCGAGCAGCGGCAGCGTCAGGATGACCTGTGGTTCCTGGCCGTAGTGTCGCTGCAACTCGCGGCCGACCAGCAGGTTGAATTTCTGGTCCGTGCCGCCGAGCTCGACGTCTGCCTTCAGGGCGACCGAGTCGTAGCCCTGCGCCAGCGGATAGAGAAACTCGTGCACGGCGATCGGCTGGCCGTCGCGATAGCGCTTGGCGAAGTCGTCCCGTTCGAGCATGCGGGCAACCGTGTACTTCGCCGCGAGCCGGATCATGCCGTCGGCACCGAGCGCGGCAAGCCACTTCGAGTTGAACGCAACTTCGGTCTTGTCGCGATCCAGGATGAGGAATACCTGGTCGGTATAGGTCTTGGCGTTCGCCGCGAGCTCCTCCGCGGTGAGCGGCGGTCGGGTCAGATTGCGACCGGTCGGATCGCCGATCATGCCGGTGAAGTCGCCGATCAGGAAAATGATGTGATGGCCAAGATCCTGCAGCTGCCGCAATTTGTTGAACTGCACCGTGTGCCCGAGGTGCAGGTCCGGCCGCGTCGGGTCGAATCCTTCCTTGATGCGCAGAGGCTTCCCGCGCCCGAGCTTCTCGACGAGCTCGGCCTCGACGATCAGCTCGTCGGCGCCGCGCTTGAACACGGCAATTTGGTGGGCGAGGTCGGATTTCATCGCGTCATTCTTCTGTTACAATCCGCACCGCGCGAGGCGCATGGGAGCAGATCGGCCGGAGCCGTATTGAACAGGTTCATCGCAATTCTAGCGCAAAGCGCTTCGGTCCTCGTTGCGCGCTGCGGCGCTCCGCGTATCGTGGCGGCCATCGTGATCACGGCGCTGAGCGCGGTGGCGGCGTTCGGCCTCGCACCGGGGACGACGACGGAGATCGTGCCGACGGAGCGCATCGTGCGCGAACTGTCTCGGCCCGATGTTGCGCCGCTGGCGGTGGACGAAACGTATTGGCGCGAAGAGCGCGTCCGTCGCGGTGACACGCTCGGCAGCGTGCTGGCGCGGCTAGGCGTGGCCGATACGGCGGCGCAGAACTTCCTTCGCACCGATGCCCGAGCGCGCCTGCTGTACCAGCTTCGCCCGGGCAAGGCCCTGCGCGTCAAGACCGATGCCGACGGACGCTTGCTCAGCCTTCGCTACCCGGCGCAGAACGGCGAGCTTCTGGCCATTGATCGAGACGGTGCGCTCTTCTTTGTGCAATCGCTGCAACCGGAGGTGGCGGTAAGCCTCGAGTTGCGCGCCAACGAAGTCCGCAGTTCCCTTTTCGCCGCGGCCGATGCGGTCGGGCTGCCCGACGCGGTCACGACCCAACTCGCGGACATCTTTTCCGGCGATGTCGACTTCCTGCACGATTTGCGCCGCGGCGACCGGTTCAGCGTCGTCTACGAAGTGCGCCGCAGCGACGGCGAGCCTGCCGGAGCCGGACGAATCGTTGCGGCCGAATTCGTCAACAAGGGCGCCACCTATCGGGCCTTCCTGTGGCGTTCGCCCGACGGCAGCGACGGCTATTACGGCGAGGACGGCCGGAGCCTGAAGAAGGCCTTTCTGCGTTCGCCCGTCGCGTTCACGCGCATCACCTCGGGGTTCTCGCTGGAGAGATTTCACCCCTTCCTGCAAATCTGGCGCGCGCACAAGGGGGTTGATTTCGCCGCGCCGACCGGAACGCAGGTACATGCGGCGGGCGTGGGCAAGGTGACATTCGCTGGCTGGCAGGGTGGCTACGGCAACGTGGTCATGCTGCAGCACGCGGGCGCGTTTTCGACCGTTTACGCGCACCTGTCCCGGTTCGCGCCCGGTTTGAAGCGCGGAATGCACGTGAGCCAGGGCGAGGTGATCGGCTATGTCGGCATGACCGGCTGGGCGACCGGCCCGCATCTGCATTACGAATTTCGCGTCGACAACGTGCAAAAGAATCCGCTTACCATCGCGCTGCCCAACGCTCAGCCCGTCCCTGGTGCAGAGCGGGCCGCGTATCGGGCGCAGATCGCGCCCCTGGGCGAAGAGCTCGCTCTGGGGCGGGGCATGGTACTCGCCGGCGGCGAGTGATCGCGGTTTGGCGCCCGAGCACTATATCGGCCTGATGTCGGGAACGAGCGTCGACGGGGTCGACGCGGTCCTTGCCGATTTCAGCGCCGTTCCGCCGCGCACGCTCGCCCGGGCGCATGCCGCATTCCCCGATCCGCTGCGACTTGAACTCCACGCGCTGCAACGCTCCGGGGTCGACGAGATCCATCGCGCGGCCCTCGCCGCCAACGCGCTGATGGACTGCTGCGCGGTCGTGGTCGGCGACGTTCTCGCCCAGGCCGGCCTGGCTGCGCGCGCGATTAGCGCGATCGGCCTCCACGGCCAGACGGTACGCCATCGCCCCGAGCTGGGCTACACCACGCAGCTCGCCAATCCGGCGCGGCTGGCGGAGCTCACGGACATCACCGTCGTCGCCGACTTTCGCAGCCGCGACGTCGCCGCGGGCGGCCAGGGCGCGCCGCTTGCGCCGGCACTCCACGCGGCGCTGTTCGGCGCCGCGGACCGCCACCGCGTGGTGGTCAATCTCGGCGGCATCGCCAACCTCACCGACCTGGCGCCTGGCGGGCGCGTGCGCGGCTTCGACTCCGGCCCGGGCAACACGCTGCTCGACGCCTGGTGCGAACGCCACACCGGCGCGCCGTTCGATCGCGACGGTGCCTGGGGAGTCGCCGGCCAGGTCATCGCCGGGCTGCTCGCCGCCTTCAAGGCCGACGCCTATTTTGCGCTGCCGCCGCCGAAGAGCACCGGGCGCGACCGGTTCCACCTGGCGTGGGTTGAACAGCACTTGGCGCGGCTGCATGCGACGGTGCGTCCGGTGGATGTGCAGCGAACGCTCATGGCGCTGACCGCGCAGACCGTCGCCGATGCGATCACGGTGCATTGTGGCGCCGCGACCGAGGTCCTGGTCTGCGGAGGGGGGACGAACAACACGGCTTTGATGCGCGCCCTCGAGACCGCGCTCTTGCCGCGACGCTTGGCCACCACCGCCGTGCTCGGCGTTCCGGCGCACGACGTGGAGGCGCTTGCGTTCGCCTGGCTTGCGCGCGAAGCACTTGCCGGGCGCGCCGCCGGGCCTGCCCGGCGTGACCGGCGCGCGCGGCCCGCGCGTTCTCGGGGCGATCTACCGGGCCTAGGTCGGCGGTGGAACCGTGAAAGAATGCAAAACGGGGGCGTCGCGCCCCCGTTTGACTTCCGTCCGCGCGGTCTTAGACTGAGAACGACGAACCGCAGCCGCAGGTGCTGGTCGCGGTCGGGTTCTTGATCACGAACTGCGCCCCTTCGAGGCCTTCCTGGTAGTCGATCTCCGCGCCGACCAGGTACTGGTAGCTCATCGCATCGATCAGCAGCGTGACGCCGTTCTTTTCCATGCGCGTATCGTCTTCCGCGGCTTCTTCGTCAAAGGTGAAGCCGTACTGAAAACCGGAGCAGCCACCGCCGGTGACAAACACCCGCAGCTTGAGTTCGGGGTTGCCTTCCTCATCGATCAGCGATTTCACTTTCGTCGCCGCCGCGTCGGTAAAGACCAGCGGGGCGGGCATCTCCGTCATTGCATTCATTGCCAACTCCTCGGTTACTACGACACAACTTAACAGACGGCCGATGGTGCGGTCAACGCCGCGCGGCGAGAGCTCACTCGCCGGTCGCGCGCTTGAGCTCGACCACCGCCGCCGATTCCTGCTCGGCGTGCATCAGCTTGCCCTGCACGATCGCGCCGACGTGCATTTCCAGCGTGCGGTACACCACATCACCGTTGACCCGCGCCTTCGCCTGCAGTTCCAAATAGTCGTTGGCCGTCACCGGCCCGTTGACGACCCCGTTGATAACCACGTGCGAGACACGGACTTCGCCTTCGATCCGCGCCTGCTCGCTCAAGACGAGGGTCGCCGGCTGGCTGTCGACGGTGGCAACCTTGCCGTGCACTGCGCCGTCGACGCGCAGGCCGCCGGAAAAGGTCACATCGCCATCGACGACCGTGCCGGCGCCGATCAGGCTGTCAATGCGCTTGGGCTGGGGCGGCTTCTTGCGTTCAAACATGGGACTCTCCTACATGAGATTCAAGTTCCGTGTCGCCTTGGGCAGCGACTGTCCGGGTTCAACGACGCGCGCCTGAAGGCTCCGCAGCTGACCGCCGGGGGGAACGTGGAAGGTTCCTTCAACCCGCTGATAATACTTGAATTTGAGCGTCAGCGCCGTCGCGGTGTCCGGCTGGTCGTCGGGAAGTGTCAAGGTCGAGCTGTGCCCGCCCGCGGCGACGTTGGCGAGTAGCGTCAGCTGCCCGGAGAACTCATCGCTTGGATTGCCGCCACGCACCACCAGCATGCTGAAACGATACACGTCGTCGCGATCCTTTTCCGCCTTGAGGTGCTGAATCGAAACCGTGCCCGGCTTGCCCGAATCGCTGAACAGCGTACGCAGGAACGCGAGATCCTCCTGCATCTGGGTATTCTCGCTCTGCAGGTTCAGCACCTGCTGCGACAGCGTCGTCTGGGCGCCGCGGGTCACGTTAAGCTCGCTTTCGAGCGCCGCGAGCCGGGCGCGCAGGCGGATATTCTCGGCCTTGAGCGCGGCCGCGTCGGCTTCCAGCTTGGCCTGCTTCTCGGCCACCGCGCCGCGGTTGAAGCCGCCGAGAAACTGGCCAAAGTCGAAGCCCCACCACCACATGCCGGCGATCAGTGCGACCAATCCGAGCAGCGCGGGCAGACGCCAGCGCCACGACAGGCGGGTGCGCACCGCCATGCGGGGTGCGCTGATGCCAAAGGTCTGGCGCACCCGTCGCCCGAGGCCACGCAGGGTCGGCAACATTAGGGCAGCACCGGCGGCGCCAGCAGGCCTGTTGTCTCGGGCAGACCAAACATCAGATTCATGTTCTGCACCGCCTGGCCTGCCGCCCCCTTGACCAGGTTGTCCACGACCGCAAGGACGATCACCGTGTCGCCGCCTTGCGGGCGATGCACGGCGATCCGGCAGATGTTCGATGCGCGCACCGACCGCGTTTCGGGATGGCTTCCCGGAGGCATCACGTCGACGAACGCCTCACCGGCGAAACGCACCTCGTAGAGGCGCTGCAGGTCAATGTCGGGCTGGGTCAGGCGCCCATACAGCGTGGCATGGATGCCGCGAATCATCGGCGTCAGGTGCGGCGTGAACACCAGGGTAACGGGTCGCTTGCTGAGGCCGTTCAAGCCTTGCACGATTTCAGGATGATGGCGGTGACCGCCAACGCTGTAGGCCTTGAAGTTGTCGGCAGCCTCGCTGAACATGAGCGCGAGCTCCGTTTTGCGCCCCGCGCCGGAAACGCCCGACTTGGCGTCGGCGATCAGGTGCGCCGGATCGATGACACCGGCTTCCACCAACGGCAGGAAGCCCAATTGGATCGCGGTTGGGTAGCACCCCGGATTGCCGACGATGCGCGCGGCTTTGATGGCCTCGCGATGCATTTCCGGCAGGCCATACACCGACTCGGCTAGCAGCTCCGGGCACGCATGCGGCATTTTGTACCAGCGCTCGAACTCCGCCGGGTCATGGAGCCGGAAATCGGCCGCAAGGTCGATCAGCTTTACGCCCGCCGCCGTCAACTCGCGCGCCTGGGCCATCGCCACCCCATGCGGGGTGGCGAAAAACACCAGATCGCAGCCCTTCAGGTCCGCTTGTGCCGGGTCGCTGTAGCGAAGATCCCGCCCCGGATCCACGCCGCGCAAGCTGGGGAACATCTCGGCGACCGGCATCCCGGCTTCCTTGCGCGAGGTGATCGTGCGCACCTCCGCCTGGGGATGCCGGGCGAGCAGGCGCAGCAGTTCGACCCCGGTGTAGCCGGTCCCGCCGACAATGCCGACCTTGATCATGATGTCCTTAAGCCCGTGGGGAATTCTAACACCCGCACCACCAATTTATGACAATGGAATATAACGCGTTGCAGCTTCGGTGCCGCAACCGCCCTCCCACAAAAGCCAAGGGCCGCGTCGCGGCGGCCCCGGGGATCCGACCGGCGAGCGGCCTATCGCTTAGCGTTTGGAGAACTGCTTGCGCCGTCGCGCCTTGTGCAGACCGACCTTCTTGCGCTCGACTTCGCGCGCGTCGCGGGTTACCAAGCCGGCCTTCGACAGCGTCGGCTTGAGCTGCACGTCGTAGTCGATCAGGGCCCGGGTAATGCCGTGCCGCACCGCGCCTGCCTGACCCGACTCACCGCCGCCGTGCACGTTGACCATGATGTCGAAGGTCGCCTCGTGGTTGACCAGCTTGAGCGGTTGGCGCACGACCATGCGTCCCGTTTCGCGGGTAAAGAACTCGTCGACCGGCTTGTCGTTTACCGTGAACTTGCCCGAACCCTGGCGAATGAACACCCGCGCCACGGCGCTCTTGCGCCGGCCGGTACCGTAGTAGTAATTGCCGATCATCGATAAGCCTTAAAGATCAAGGGTCTTTGGCTGCTGCGGCGCATGCGGATGCGCCGCACCGGCGTAGCACTTGAGTTTCTTGAGCATCGCGTAGCCCAACGGCCCCTTGGGCAGCATGCCCTTGACCGCCTTCTCGAGCACACGGCCCGGAAAGCGCTTTTGCAGCTTGCCCAGGGTGGTTGTCCGGATCCCGCCAGGGTAGCCGCTGTGGCGGTGGTAGAGCTTGTCCTCCAGCTTGTTGCCGGTGACCCGGATCTTGTCGACATTGGTCACGACAATGAAATCCCCGGTATCGATATGCGGCGTATAGATCGGCTTATGCTTGCCCCGCAGGCGGTGCGCGATGGCGCTGGCGAGACGTCCGAGCACCTTGTCGCTCGCGTCGACGACGTACCAATCGCGCTGCACATCCTGCGGTTTGGCGGAATAGGTCTTCATGCCGAAATACTCCGAAAAGTCCGGAAAAGGTCGGGACCCCGTGCCAAGAGGTCCTCCGGGTTCAATTTTGCAAAGTCTTAGATCATAATACGTCGCTGCTCCGGGTGTCAAACCGGGGCCCGCGCCGAGGCGAGTGCGCCGCAGTGCAAAAAAACGCGGCCTAGAGGCCGCGCAAGCATTCCGCCATAGGAGGAGGATGGAGGAATGACCTGTAACCGAGGCGCAAAGGCCTTGGCCACAAGGGTGAAAAGATCGTCGCATATTGCAGCGCACAACGCAAGTCTTCGGCCGGGTCCCACCGCCCCGCAGCTGGCATGAATGCAACAGTCACCAAGGCTTTGATTGCGTAGCGTAAATCGTGTGGTCCTTGGCCGGGAGGTAGGGCATGAAGGCGCGAATCAAGTGGGTCGAAGGGGTGCGCTTCGTCGCCGAAACGGGCAGCGGCCACGCCCTGATCGTCGACGGCGCTGCCGAAGCCGGCGGCCGCAACCTGGGCCCGCGACCGATGGAGTTGGTGCTCGCGGGTACGGCGGCCTGCACCGCATTTGACGTTGTCTGGATCCTGCGCAAGGCGCGCCAGCCGGTGTCGGACTGCGTGGTCGAGGCCGAGGCCGAGCGGGCCGAAGTCGAGCCCAAGGTCTTCACCCGCATCCATCTGAAATACCGGGTGGCGGGCAAAGGCCTCAATCCGGTGCAGGTGGAACGCGCCGTGAAGCTATCGAAGGAAAAGTACTGCTCGGCGACCTTAATGCTGGCCAAGACCGCCGAGATCACCTTCGAGATCGCCCTCGACGACCTTGCCGCCCAGTAGCGGCGCGCACCGCGGCCCGTGCAGGGTGCGCTCGGCCGCGGCGGCCCGCCGTAGCCGGCCGCCGTTGCCGCGGCGCAAGGATGCGCGAAGGGCTGCGCTAGGCCGCGTCGCGTAGAAGGCGGATAAGGCTTGACGTATCCCAGCGACCGCCGCCGCGCGCCTGAATCCGGGCGTAGAACTGATCGACCAGCGCGGTGACCGGCAGCACGGCGCCGTTGGTCCTTGCTTCGGCAATGGCCATCCCCAGATCCTTGCGCATCCAGTCGACGGCAAAACCGAATTCGAACTTGTCTGCGGCCATCGTCTTGCCGCGATTGTCCATCTGCCACGACTGCGCCGCGCCTTTGCCGATGACGTCTAAGACACGCTCGACGTCGAGCCCGGCGCGCAGACCGAAATGGATGCCCTCGGCGAGGGCTTGCACCAGGCCGGCGATGCAGACCTGGTTGACCATCTTGGTGAGCTGACCCGAACCCGGCCCACCCATCAGGGTGACCGCGCGCGCGTAGCCGGCGATAATCGGCTCGGCGCGCGCGAACACGTCGGCATCGCCGCCGACCATGATGGTCAGCTTGCCATTCTCCGCCCCCGCCTGGCCGCCCGAGACCGGCGCGTCGAGGAAACCGACGCCACGCGCCTTCGCCGCGGCATAGAGTTCACGCGCGACGATCGCCGAGGCCGTGGTGTGATCGACGAGCATCGTGCCCGAGGCCATCGCCGACAGTGCGCCGTTCTCGCCTAGCGCCACAGCGCGAACGTCGTTGTCGTTGCCGACGCAGAGCATGACGCATTCGGCGCCCATGGCGGCGGCGGCCGGCGTCGGGGCGGACTTGCCGCCGTATTTTTGGGTCCACTGCGCCGCTTTCGCCGGACTGCGGTTGTAGACGGTGACGTCGTGGCCGACGCGGGCGAGGTGACCTGCCATCGGGAACCCCATCACACCCAAGCCGATGAAGGCAGTTTTCTTTGCGTTCGGGGACATTGGACTTACTCCTGACTGGTTGGCTGGCGTTGCGCCCCGCTGCGGCGTTCGCCTGCCGCGCCCGGGCGTGGCACGTCGAGCGCCGCGCGCGCGGCCTGTGCGGCGGCGCGTACCTGGAGCGGCGCGGTACCCCCCGGGTGATTGCGGCTGGCTACCGAGCCGTCGAGCGTGAGCACGGCATAGACGTCATCGCCGACGAGCGGCGCGAAGCGGCGCAAGTCGGCGAGCGCGAGCGCGGACAGCTCGCGGCCTTGGTTCTCGGCGTGACGGACGGCCCGCGCCGCGGCCTCATGCGCGTCGCGGAACGGCAGGCCTTTGCGCACCAGATAATCGGCGAAGTCGGTCGCCGTGGCGAAACCCTCCATCGCCGCCGCGCGCATGCGCTCAGGCTCCGGCTCGAGCCCGGTCGCCACGAGGTCGGTCATGATGGCGAGGCAGTCGTCCACCGTATCGACGGTGTCGAACAGCGGCCGCTTGTCTTCCTGGTTGTCCTTGTTGTAGGCCAGCGGCTGCGCCTTCATCAGCACCAGCAGCGCCGTAACGTCGCCGATGACGCGCGCGCTCTTGCCGCGCACCAGCTCGGCGACGTCCGGATTCTTCTTCTGCGGCATGATCGAGCTGCCGCTGCAGAATCGGTCGCGCGATTGTCACCCAGCCAAAACGCGGGTTCGACCAGATAATGAGTTCTTCGGCAAAGCGCGACAGATGCACCATGATCAGGGCGGCGGCGGCCGCGAATTCGATCGCGAAATCGCGATCGGAAACGGCGTCGAGGGAATTGGCAGCAAGCGCCTCGAAGCCGAGCTCCTCGGCAACCCGCTGCCGATCGATCGGATAGCTGGTGCCGGCGAGCGCAGCGCTGCCCAAGGGCAAGCGGTTGACCCGACGCCGGCAATCGCCGAGGCGTTCGGCGTCGCGGGCCAGCATCGCTTCGTAGGCGAGCAGGTGATGGCCGAAGGTCACCGGTTGGGCAACCTGCAGGTGGGTCAAGCCCGGCATGACCGTGGCAGCGTGCTCCTCCGCGAGGTCGATGAACGCGACCCGAAGCGCGCGCAAGCGCACGACCAGTGCATCGATGGCACCGCGCAGCCACAGCCGCGTGTCGGTCGCGACTTGGTCGTTGCGCGAGCGCGCCGTGTGCAGCCGCTTGCCGGCATCACCGGCGAGCTCCGTCAGCCGCATCTCGATGTTCATGTGCACGTCTTCGAGCGCGCGCTTCCAGACGAATTCGCCGCGCTCGATCTCGCCCTGTATCTGCTTCAGGCCACGCTCGATGGCGGCGAGATCGGTGGCGGAGAGGATGCCGGTGGCCGCGAGCATGCGCGCATGCGCAAGCGATCCGGCAATGTCGACGGCGGCCAGGCGGCGGTCGGTGTCGACCGATGCGTTAAAGCGTTGCATGCGCTCGGACATCGGTTCGCCGAAGCGCCCCGACCGGGCGCGCTCGGGCGCTGCGCCAGCATCTGGCTTGTCGCGGGACGTGTCTTTGGACATAGCTTGCCTCGCCGCAGGCTCTTCCCCACAATAGCCGGACGGCGAAGCTCCGTTCACGCCGCCTGCAGCGGCGGATTTGCGTGACAACTGCGGCGCCAGGCCGACAGCAGCAAACGATGCGCGCGATTATAAATCAAAAGCCGATTCCGCCTCGGCTCCCCGAGCTACGCAATCTGGGGACCGTGCTGCGCATTCTGCTCGCGGTCAACGGCCTCGCGCTCGTTGCGGCCTTCGACCGCGAGCCGCGCTGGGACGCGTTTTCTGCGGCGTGGTTCGACACCGCGGCGATCGTTGAGCCGTACCTGCTGGCGAACCTGCTGCTGCTGTACGCGCTCGCGCCGTGGCTCGAGCGCATGCCCTATCGCACCGGCGTGATCATGATCCTTGCCTTGAACCTGGGAACGACGATCGCGCTCGATGCCCTGCTGGCAACGCTCGGCGCAGAGGTCGGGTCGACCGGGGCGCTCAGACATGCCGTGTTCTCGCTGCTCGCCACGGGCCTGTTGCTCGGCTACTTTCATCTGCGCGCCAAGGCGTTGTCGCCGGCGATCACCGAGGCGCGGCTGCAGGCGCTGCAGGCGCGGATACGGCCGCATTTCCTGTTCAACAGCATCAACGCCGTGTTATCGCTCGTCCGTTCCGAGCCTCGGCGCGCGGAGACCGCATTGGAGGACCTGGCCGACCTGTTTCGGGTGCTGATGCGCGACAACCGGCAGCTTGCGCCGCTCGCCGACGAAATCGAACTGTGCCGGCAGTATCTCAATCTGGAAAAACTTCGCCTGGGGGACCGACTGGAGGTCGAGTGGCACCTGGAGAACATGCCGGGTGACGCACTCGTGCCGCCGCTGGTGCTGCAGCCGCTGCTGGAGAATGCCGTCTATCACGGTGTCGAGCCATCCGGCGCGCCCGGGGCCATCGCGATCAACATCTTTCTGCGCCGCGGCGAGATTCACGCCGTCCTGCGCAATCCGTATAAATTCTCCGGCAACCACCACGCGGGCAACAAGATGGCGATGGACAACATTCGCGAGCGCCTTGCACTGCACTTCGATGCCGAGGCAAGCCTCGAGACGCGTGCCGGCAGGGATCGCTACGAGGTCCACATCCGCATGCCCTACCGCCCCGCGGCGCGGATGGAGAGGGCACATGCTTGACGCGCCGCTGAAGATACTCGTTGTCGACGACGAAGCCCCCGCGCGCCGCCGCCTGCGCGAGCTCCTGGAAGATTGTGCCGGCGCGCTGCCCCTCGTGGTCATCGGCGAAGCCGGAAGCGGTCGCGAAGCGCTGGATCTGTTGGGCGGTGCCGCGGCCGACCTCGTGCTGAGCGATATCCGCATGCCCGACATGGACGGCATCGAGTTGGCGCGCCACCTGCTCAAGCTGCCGCAGCCGCCGGTGCTCATTTTCACGACTGCGTACCACGAGCACGCGATTGCCGCGTTCGAGGTACATGCGGTGGATTACCTGGTCAAGCCGGTGCGCGTGCAGCGCCTGCTCGCGGCGTTGCACAAGGTCCCGCGCCTGAGGCCCCTGTCGGATTCGCGGCTCGACCGCTTGCCCGGAGCGGCGCGCCGCTTTCTGTCGGTCACCGAGCGTTCACGTGTCGTGCTCGTGCCGATCGAGGAAGTGATCTACCTCAAGGCTGAGCTCAAATACATCACGATTCGCACATCCGAGCGGGAGTACCTGCTTGAAGAATCGCTGACCAGGCTGGAGGAAGAATTCGGTCCGCGCTTTGTGCGGGTGCACCGCAATTGTCTGGTTGCGCGCGATGCGATCCGCGGCTTCGAGCGGCACGTGAGTGCCGAGGGCGACGCACACTGGGAAGTTCTCCTGCGCGACGTGCCCGAGGCACTGCCCGTGTCGCGGCGCCAGCAGTTCATCGTGCGCGAGATCGGCCGCGAAAACGACGCGTGAAGACAGTGTCCGCGCCGCGCACCCTCATCTGCGGCTCGCTTGCGCTCGACACGATCATGGTTTTTCCCGACCGCTTCGCCCGGCACATCCTGCCAGGCGAGGCGCACGTGCTCTCGGTGTCGTTTCAGATCGGCGAGATGCGACGCGAATGGGGCGGCTGCGCGGGCAATATCGCCTACAGCCTCAAGCGCCTCGGTGGCGAGCCGGTGGTGATGGCGACGGTGGGCGACGACGGCGGCACCTACGTCGAGCGATTGAAGGCGCAGGAGATCGCCGCCGAAGGAGTGCGCGTGATTCCCGAGACCTACACCGCGCAGGCATTCATCATCACCGACCTCGACGACAACCAGATCACGGCCTTCCACCCCGGCGCGATGAACGAATCGCACCGCAACCGCGTGACCGACGTCGCAGACATCGCGCTCGGTATCGTGGCGCCCGATGGCCGCGAAGGCATGCGCGCGCACGTGCACGAGTTCGCGGCGGCGAAGATCCCGTTCGTGTTTGATCCCGGGCAGGGGCTGCCCCTGTTTTCCGGCGCCGAGCTCATCGAGATGATCGACTGCGCCGATTACCTCGCACTCAACGACTACGAAGGAAGGCTGCTCGCCGAACGCACCGGGCTTTCGCTCGAAACGATGGCGGCGCGCGTCGAGGCCCTGATTGTGACGCTGGGCAGCGAGGGTTCGCGCATCTATGCCGACGGCAAAATACTCGACATCGCCGCGGTCAAACCGAGCCGGGTGGTCGATCCGACCGGTTGCGGAGACGCCTACCGCGCCGGTCTGCTCTACGGCATCGGGCATGGCTGGGATTGGCAGCGCACAGGCCGCCTCGCCTCGCTCCTGGGATCGGTCAAGATCGCAGCCCGGGGCGGGCAGAACCACGCGCTCAGCCGCGAGGCAATCGCAGCGCTCTATGACGGAGTGCTTCGGCCAGCCGTTGTTTTGACCACGGCCCAGATCCCGCGCTCGTCCCGAGCACCGGCCCCTGCTGGCCTTCGGTCCCGCGATCCTCACTCCGTCGGTTTGGGAGCGATCCCCGAGCGGCTCGGCACCTGGAATACGCGTCCATCGTCAAGCCTGACCGCGGTGAGCGTTCCGCCCCACAGGCAGCCCGAATCGAGCATCATCACGTTCGGCGCAAACATCAGATCGAGCGTCGACCAGTGTCCGCACAGGACCGTGACCCCTGCCGACTTGCGCTCCGGTTGGGCAAACCATGGCGCAAATCCCGGCGGTGAATGCCGCGGGCCGCGTTTTTCCTTGAGCTCCATCGCATCGTCCGCGGAGCAGAAGCGTAGCCGGGTAAAGGCGTTGATGATGACACGCAGGCGGTCGTGGCCGACGAGCGCCTCGTCCCAGCGCGCGGGCTCGTCGCCATAGAGGCAGCGCAGGAGGTCGTCATACGCAGCCGAGGCAAGAACCGTCTCGACCTCGAGCGAATGCCGGACAGCGTCCGCCGGCGTCCACGACGGCAGAAGCCCGGCGTGAACGAGCAGCAACCCTCCATCCTGCACCGCCAGCGGACGCCGTCGCAGCCAGTCGAGCAGGTCATCGCGGTCGGGTGCTTCGAGAATCGGTGCGAGCGTGTCCAGACGATGCGCGGCACGATGCCCCGCGGCGACAATCAGAAGATGCAGATCGTGATTGCCGAGAACCGTCGTCGCCGCGGCGCCGAGAGACTTCACGCGGCGCAGCACGGACAGCGAGTCGGGTCCACGATTGACCAGATCGCCGACCAGCCACAGGCGATCGCACGCAAGGTCGAAGCCAATCAGGTCGAGCAGCTGCGCGAATTCGGCGTAGCAACCCTGGATATCACCGACGACGTAGTGGCTCATGCGCGAGGATCGCGCTGGCGAAGCGCGGGGCGCTGCGCCGGGCTCCCGCAGCCGCTCACAACGCTCCCCGGCGTTATTTCTTCAGGGTGAGGATCCAGCTCACCAGCGCCTTGATATCGGCGTCGGGCACCTGCGTGTTGGGGGGCATGGGAATCTGACCCCATACGCCGGTTCCGCCCGACTTCACCTTCTGCGTGAGCCTCGCGAGCGCGCCAGCGTCGCCGCGATACTTGGCGGCAACGTCCTCGTATGCCGGGCCGAGCACCTTCTTGTCGACGGCGTGACACGCAGAGCAGCCATACTTCTGCATCATCGCCTGTCCCGTCTTGAGGTCGAGCGGCGCAACGGCACCGGCCGCCGCCGCACCGGCTGCCGAGGCGGCGGGCGGAGCCGCCGCAGGCGCGGCCGGCGGAGCCGCGCAGGCGCGGCCGCCGGAGCGGGCGTGGCGGCGGCAACCGTCGCTGCGCCAGCCGCCGCAGGTGCGGCCGGCTCCTTGAAACTCGCGCCGGAGCGGTTGGCCATGTAGACGACCCCGCGCTGGACTTCGACGTCGGCCAGATTCTGATCTCCACCCTTGGGCGGCATGCCTTTGCTGGTGCCCTTGAGGGCGGAAGCGAAGAGCGCATCCACGCCCTTCTTGATGCGCGGCGCCCAGGCCGCCCGATCGCCCATCTTGGGCGCACCGACCAGGCCGGCCTCGTGACAGGTCTTGCACACGGTTTGGTAGACCTGTTCGCCGCTGAGGGTGCCCTGCGGCGCACTCGTATCGACCAGCGTGACCGCGCCGACGGGCTTGATGCGATTGAGCACGCCCGTTTCGGCCTCCTCTCTCCCCGCGGGTTTCACGCCGGTGACGAGCTGCGACACCAATCCGAACAGCGCGATCGGCACGGCAAAGGCCAGCAAGACGACGATGACCAGCTGCTTCGGGGTCTTGATGAAGGATCTGGGCTCGTCACTCATCGCGGAATCCGGATTGTCTTCTCACACGGTCGGAGCTACGCGCTGCGCATTCCAACGGCGAGACAAAACATAAAGTATAGCGCGCGCTCCGCGTCCGGAGAAGCAGAGTGTCTGGGGCCAGAAACATGATCACGACTTGCGTTGTGAGGCCTGCGCTGCCGGTCGCTCATTGCTCGCGCCGGCGGAATTTGCCGACGTGCTGATGAGGCGACGTGGGGCGACGATTGGACGTCATTTCGCATTGCGCGGTAGAATCGCACGCCGTGCGCCCGTAGCTCAGTTGGATAGAGTGTTGGTTTCCGAAGCCAAAGGTCACAGGTTCGACTCCTGTCGGGCGCGCCACTCCTCTCTTACTTGTCCTTGCAAGTAATCGCTCGCCGCAAAATCTCTGTGCCGCACTAGTGACGTTGTAGCGCAAGATGATCGTGCTGCAGTAAAGTCCCGTTCAGTCGAGCGACGATCGACGGCACTTTGAGTCTTGCGTTCAACTCCGCTAGACGCGACAGGTGGCATGCTGATCATCTGAACGTTCTTCTCCAAAACATCAGTGTCCCCATCGGGAATGGTTGAAACCCTCGGCTTAGCCGAGCCAGACTTGCGAAGTCGGACGAACTGCTACAAGCCAGGGTTTTCGGCGATGCTCGATCATAGCGATCGGTTTGGTTAGCGTCAGAACACGAAACCCCCGCGCCTTCGAGGCCGTTGCTGGCAGTGCAGATCAGTGTGTATGCTTCAAGTTGTACTTAGAACGCTTCCCGAACTAGAACTCGCTCACGATTTCAGCTGACGAACATTTCTGCTGATGAAGCTTGATCGAAGAGGGAAATGCAGGCATCCTTCGATAGGGGCGCCGCGCGCTGTGCACGCGACACGATGGGGCGCCGCATTGTTCAAATCAGGGAAAATCTATCGTGCGTCATCTCCCAGGAGTGCTGGTCGCTGTCTGCCTTGCCATGCATGCTTCGCTCTGCGGCGCTGTCACGACCGCAGGGGCAGGTACCACGATCGTCGTGCCGGTGGTGGCGTCGACCGGTTCGTACATCAGCGAGGTCGCGGTGTATTACCCCGGCCCCATTTCGGGTCCCACGACGTCGATCAGTATCAACGTGTCTTACTACGAGGCCAACAACCTTAGCTCACCCGGCCTCAAGCCGTGTACATCGCTCACCTTGGCGATCGGCGAAACGCAGAGCTTCCAGTTGGCCACGCAATGCACGTTGGGTGCTGGGAATCATTTCGGGCTGCTCGTGCTGCAGGACGCGGCGAATCCGCCGGTCAATTACTTCTACGCCTTTAACCGCACGCAGAGCGTTGGTTCGCAACAAGGCTTCAGCATCGAGGGGTTCCCGGCGGGTAACTTCTCCGGCCAGATCGCGAACGCGGTCGGACTCAAACGAGTCGCCGCGGCGCCCGGTTTTCAAACCAATTGCTTTGTTGCTTCGCTGGGAGAGGCTGTCAACTACCAAATCGACCTTCTGGATCACACCGGTGCGACCCTTGGCACGGCGATCACCGGATCGTTGGGCCGCCTGGCAGATCCTGCGCTACCTGGATATCTTCAGTGCGGCGGGCGCAGCTGCTGGCGATTACACCAACGCGCGCGCGAAGTTTACGGCCACCAATAGCCCGGCGGTGCCGGCATTGCTCGGGTTTTGCACGGTACAGGACAACGTCTACTTCGGCGCGGACTTTCGCGTTGCCAAATCGCGCGATGGGGCCGACAACAGCCAAAGGCGCGTCTCCTGTCCGACTGGGAACACGAACTGCACCGACGTCGGCGCATCCCCATATACGATCACGGATCCGACCAAAATGGACGCGTTCCGCCTGCTGATTCGTCCGCCTGATGTCGTCACGTGTACGATACTTGGCAGCCGAGCGGCCGACTTGGAAATGGCGCTTATGGCGGCGGGGCCATATGGCGCGGGGACCGTCCTCGCCGGGGGCACGAATCTGAACACGTTCACCTACGATACCGGTGCACGAAGCCTCACCAATAACGGCTCTACGGAGTTTTACAACTGGAAGTCGAGGTCACCCTGACCGGGGACCAGACGACGCCCGTGCCCTATTCGATCCGCTGTGATAGCGGCAACGGTACCGGCAACTCCTATCGGGTCGAATCCAACAACGTGCCGCGCGGGTTCTGACGGCACGCGTGCTCAAACGGCCGCGCGGGAAAGCACCCGTCGCGTGCCCTAATTCGGAATTGTCGGAAAATCTTACGGCCACATTTGGTGTCCGCAGCACCGTTCGCGGGTCATTCAGTGCCCCTATTTCATGTTGTTCAGCACAACCGGACGTCGGACGGTCTCCTACAAACGCGGTTCAGACCGATGGGGAAGCTGTCAGGAATTTTTACACATCGCCGAATCCGAGGGGTGCACCGAGTAATAATACTATTATTTATCAATCTAATACAACGACTCGGCATGGACTGTGCTTAAGACTGCAAGGGGGTGGGATGGTCTAGACCAGAGGAGCCCTGCTCTTATGAAGCATACAACCACGCATAATCTTGGCCGCGGCGCTGCTAGGGCTTGCAGGCTCGGTCGCTGCCGACTCCGGTCAATATCGTCTTCTCGGGCACGATTACCACCGGCAGTTACGCGGGCCAGACCATCACCGGGACAGCGACCTTTGACCCGTCCACCGCAGAGTTCACAGGCGGAGACGGCAGCAGCATCAGCTACGCCCAAACCCTTGCCGGGGCCAGCTATTCGACGCCGTGGAGTCCCACATGGATGGCAGGTGACCGCGCAGTTCGCGGGTCAGACGTTCCAGAATAATTTGACTGTGCCGGCAGGTGATATCGGCAACTACAACTTCGGCTCGTCTTACGTGTTGAATGGCTATAGCGGATTCGGCGATCAACGCGACTATTATCTTCCCTTCGACGTCGGCCAGAGCATTGATGACAGTTCCGGCAATGAGGTCCAACTCAGAGAGCTTTTCTGGTATGCGACGGCGTCTGCTACCGGCGGTGTTCTTCCGCGCCATGACCAGCGACGCGTCTTACGGACAAACCATCGACCTGTCCGCGGCGCAGCAACAGTTTGGTTACCTCGCCTTCATCGACGCCCAAACTGGGACGGATTACAGTTTTCACTTCATCCTCAATAGCATCTCTGATCCCGCCCCGGTCCCGGAGCCGGCATCCATGGCGCTCCTGGGACTCGGCTTGGCTGTCCTTGGCCTGGTGCGGTGGAGAAAGCCGAGCTAGGTACCGAAGTCCACCCGATCTCGAAAGCCCGCGCTGCGGGCTTTTTTTGGTGTGCCGAGCATGTATAAGCGGCAGGCGGCCCGCGAGTGATATAGCCCGGCGAGTCCATGGCTCGCCGCTTGCCTGCCGCGACAATCCTGCGCACCAGCGATAACCGTTGATAGAACTCACCGTATCGACGCATGAGGCCGGCCTCGATGCGGGCGTTCGACGCATATTCCTCGAATGCACGAGCACGCACGCAAGCCGATACAACACGGGCATCCAGCGCGCGGTCCGCAATCTTGTCAGGGCGTCGCTGGCGGCGCCGGGTCCCTGGACGTGTATCGCAGTCGTCTATAACGGCCGTTACCTCGAGCCCCTCCCCGGATTTCCCGGGCACTGGGCGGACGATGGCGGTCCGCTGCCGACCACAAGCGGTATCGATTGGCTTGGTCGCGCTTTTCATCGCGTGCGCAAGGACCTCACCCGCATCGTGCCTGCTCTTTCGCTGCGCGAAGCCCTGTATTCTGAGCGAATGGAATACGGGCTGCGCCGGGTCGTCTACGCCGCGCAGAATGGAGCGGCGGTGGCTCCGCTCGTTTCGCACGCGCGGAGCTCCGCGAATAGAGTTCCGGTCCGACGATATCCTGGTGTTGCTCGACGCGACGTGGAGCGTTGATCTCACCGGGGAGCTTCGCCGGGCCCACGTGGCGGGTGTGACGATCTGGGTTGTGATTAACGATCTGATACCGATCGAGCATCCCGATCTTGCCCCGGAGGGGTCTTCCATCCTGCTGGACAAGTGGTTGCGGCGCACCGTCTCCTGGGCCTCGGGCATGCTCGGCATCTCGCGCGCGGTGGCCGACGCGCTCCGCGCACATCTTTCGCGCGCCGGAATCGTTCGTGGGACTTTGTCCCCGCTACGCGTCGATCACTTCTATCTCGGCGCCGGGCTCGATCGCACAAACGCCCGGCTTGGTGCAATGGAGCCGGTGACCGCAGTTTTCCGAGGACTCGAAGGCAACGTGTATCTCGTTGTCGGAACCGTCGAGCCACGAAAGAATCACGCCCGGATTTTGAATATCTTCGATCGCCTATGGAGCGAGGGCAGCAAGACTAAGGTGCTCATCATGGGCCGACTTGGCTGGCGCTCGGACGAACTTGCGCAGCGGATCCGGACGCACCCCCAGTTCGGGAACCGCCTTGTCTGGTTGCAGGCGGCATCCGACGCAGAGCTGGATTACGCGTATCGCCACGCATCGGCGCTCATCTTCGCGTCCTCCTGCGAGGGCTTCGGCCTGCCACTGGTCGAAGCCATGCAGTACGGACTTCCGGTGCTCGCCAGCGATATTGCGGTATTCCGGGAGATCGGCGGCGACTATCCCGAGTACTTCCAACCCGACCAAGAAGACTCGCTTCACGAGGCCATTCGGCGGTTCGAGCTGGCGCATCCGTTGAGCGCGTCATTGGATCGCCGAGCGCAACCGTGGTTGTCCTGGTCCGACAGCGCGCAAATGCTACTGAAAAAAGTGACCGATTCTGCAGATGACGCGTGATCGGTGCCAGCTCGCGGCACTACAGCGCCAGAGAGAGACGCACCTTGCTCGAAGGCATTGGCGGTCGCGGTGGAGGTCCAAGCGCTGGCCTAGCACCACTGGTACGCGTTGCAGATCGGGACACCGCAAACTGTTTTCTGGCGCCGAAATGGATGTGGTGTTGGAGAAGCTCAAGACCTCCGGGCAGCCGCAAAGGAGCCATCAAACTTAAGTACCGCGCGAGACTGCCAGTCGGGACCCGTCACCGCGGCCATAATGTCGGTCCGGGACGCCCTGCCTGACCGGAACCAATCCTTGATGGGGTACGATGCCGTCATGCGACCGACCACTTGGGTGGTACTCGCCGTAGCAGGCGCGCTTGCGTTGCTTTGGGGTGGATCGCTTTGGCTGCTCAGCGAAAACGTTGTCCAACCTGCATCCGTCAGACCGGCACCCTTGCCGGATGGGAAGATCCCTAACCGCGTGCCGACGCCAGCGTCTGCCGACGTACGGGGCGAAGTGGCGCCCCCTTCACGGGCAGCGATTGACACATCGACCCCGCCGTCGGGAACGCCGCGTGCGCTTGGCAGTAACCCGTCGCTTAACCTCCCGCCCGGTGCATCCGTGGCGATAGACCCCTTTGCCGAGGATGGTCCAAGCCCCGTTATCGTCTATCAACCAGGGCCCCCGATGCGGAGTGAGACACGCGACGATTCCGCACGGATGCCCGCCCCTGACCAGCAGTAGGTCCTCCCAAGTGGCCAGTGCACGCCCAACGCGAGCGCCGCAACCGGTTCTTGCCTGCTTAATTAACGCCGCAGCAGCCAGATCCATGTTGTCGCGGCGAGCGCAAGCGGACGGGAGAGTGCCCCGATCGCGTTGCGCAGCGGACTCGGCAGGCGGGCGATGGACGTGAATCCATAGCGCAGCGGATCGCGCAGCATTGCGGGCGACACGAGTTCGGCGTGCGCGAAACCTTCAAACAGCGAGCGCAATCGCCAGGGAGGCAGGAACCGCTCTTCGTACCGCTGCCCGCGCCCGGTAGCGCGCATCAGCGCATCGGCCGCCGGACGCGGCAGCCACGACAGAAACGGCACCCGGTGATGCGGCTCGATCAACTGCAGCGTATGGCCGGCCGCGAAGTAGCACACACCGTCCGGCCGAAGTACGCGGCGAATCTCACGCATGAGAGTGTCGGGATCGGCGACGTGTTCGTAGACGTGGTTGCATACGACGGCATCGAAGGCGTCATCGAGAAACGGCAACTGCTCCCCCGAAGCGACGAGAAAAGATGGGCGATGTTCACCCGTATTCGCCCTCGTCGCATAGCGGATGGCGCTGGCGTCGGCATCGACGCCGACCACGAACCCTGCCTGCGCGGCGATCTCGACCGTGATCAAGCCAGCCGAGCAGCCGACGTCGAGGATGCGTGCGGTCCCGAGGCGCACGCCGCCGAAATCGGTAAGCACGGCCGCGATGCGCCGGCCGCGCACGCGCCGACTTTCCGGATCGCTAAGGAAGCCGTAGCGATCGATACCGCTGGGATCGCGCACGGGCGTGGGCGAACTCACGGTCGCGCTTCGTGACGTCGAGCCACGGCCCAAAGGCCCCATGCGGCTAGCTCGCATGCGAGCAGCCCTGCGCGCGCGGCGAGCGCGATCGCGACCGCGATGGCAATGCCGAGCCGCGGCGTGAGCAGCCAGGCGAGTACGAACTCGCGCACGCCCAGCCCGGCCGGCACAAAGACGGCGAGTACCCCGGCAAGGCCCGCGACAAGGAACGCGCGCGCGTTCAGTGGTAGATCGACCGAGTCGACCGGCGTAACGCTCGCAACGAATGCGGAGAAGCCGAACGCCATCAGCAGATGGGCTACGAATGTCCAACCGACAGCGGCAAGAGGCCAAGTCGCCATCGCACCGAACCGGGTCAGAGCTCTTGGCGCGAGTGCCGCGGCGATCGCGACGAAGGCGACACCGACGATGAGGGCCGGATGCGTAAGAGGCCCGACTGCGAAGAGCAAGAGCGCGAGCGAAGCGGCGCTAAAGCATCCGAGCGCCTGCTCTGTGGCATAGCGCGCCAACGCGTCGCGCAGGCGCTCGCCGCGAGCGTGATCGCCGGACGCGCGGACGGCGCCTTGCCAAATGCCGCCCGGCGCGTAGCGCGCGAGGAGCGAAGCGAACCAAGTCCCGCCGACGTCGAGCCAAGACTCGCCGCCCCCCCGCAGACTCGCCCACGCGGTGGCGAGCACGACGTAGCTCGCGGTGCCCAGCACCGCCGCAATTGCGAGCGGCGCAAGCGATGGGGCGCCGAGCACGGACCAATCTGGAGGCGCGTGGGCCGCGAACTGCCATCCGAGCCCCGTAAGGATCAGCGCAGCGGCCGCCCACTGCCATGCCCGGAACGCCCTCATCGCGTCGTCCCTGCCTCGAGCGAGGCGAACAGCGCTTCGTAGCGGTCGCAGACTGCGTCCCAGCCACGGTGCGCTCGCACCCAATCCCGCGCCCGCTCGCCCAGCGTGGATCGGGCATCAGGGTTGTCCAGCAACCCGAGGACGGTACGCACCCAGGCGCCCGTGTCTCTCGTGCCGATGAGCAGGCCCCCTTCACCATCCTCGATCGCGTCACGCAACCCCTCAAGGTCAGCCGCAATAAGCGGACACCCGGCGGCCGCCGCCTCGAGTGCCGTGAGGCCGAAGCCCTCGATGTCATGTGGCACTGGGACGTTTGGCATGATGCAGATGGAGGCGCGGTGATACCACGTCCACTTGTCCGCCTCGGGCAGCATGCCCAGCCAAACGAGGCGGTGAGCCACCCCGGCGCTTACTGCGGCGCACTCCACGGCCACGCGCTCGGGGCCCTCGCCAACGATCGCGAGGCGGATTCCGGGGCGGCGCACGGCGAGTCTTGGCAGCACTTCCTGGACGAACCATCCGAGCCCCTTGCGCGGGACGAGGCGCCCGACGAATAGCAACAGGTCGGCCTCGCGCGCGTTCGCTCCCAAGGAACCGGCCGGCAGTGTCAAGCCGATGCCGATCACGCAGGTGCGCGCGGACGGTGCGCCACACGCGACCGCGGCATCTCGCGCCGCCGCGCTGATGCAGATATACGCGTCAAGATTCCGGAAAAACGCACGCAGCCAGAGGCGGTAGAGTGGATGTGCGTAGGTGACGTCGAGCCCGTGCACGGTTACGCACGCGGGAATGCCGCAGAGCTGCGCAAGGCACCCGAGCGGCGCAAGCACGGGATCGCCCACATGAAGGAGCGAGATCCTGCCGCGCGCAGCGCCGGCGAGGAGCGAAAGCGCGCCGCATGCGAGGAAGAGAGGTAGCCAGAAGCTGCCGCGGCGCAGCGCCAATACATGCGACGGTCGTCGCTTTCCTAGACGCGTCGTCAGCTCCATGCTCAGAAGCTCCATACCGCCGACGCGTGGCGGATACTTGCGAGTCACGAACCACGTCATTGCGCGTGCGCCGCGCCCCCGCCGCGCAGCCTCAGCCATCCGCCCGCTCGCGCTCGGCC
The DNA here is from genome assembly GCA_963711235.1 of uncultured beta proteobacterium. GTDB lineage: Bacteria > Pseudomonadota > Gammaproteobacteria > Burkholderiales > Casimicrobiaceae > PALSA-1003. The sequence goes on from CAVQDI010000006.1 coordinate 1,372,600, forward strand.
GCCCCGAGCCGGGCGCGACGCGCGTCGAGCAGGAGTTCCTCGAGTAGGCGGCGATTTATCGCGAGCAGGTCACCCAAGAATGCCACCGCCATCAGCACGCCGCTCAGTCCGTACAGGATCGCAGCGAGAATGAGACTCTGTACGTGGCCCGCGCTGCCTCCGGCCCTCGAGGAAGTAGTACAGGAACCGGAGCGCGATGATCGTCGCGACCGTGAACAGCGCGAGTGCAGGCACCATGAAGGACCGGAACGGCCGATAAACCACGAACACGCGCATAAGGGCGCTGGCGGTGCGCCACATGTAGTCGAGGTTGCCGCGCACGAGGCGCGAGGCGCGCGTGCTCTCGTTGACGCGGACCGGGACGGAAACCACGCGCAGCCCATGGTGCGCCGCCTGAATGATGGTCTCGAGCGTGTACGTATAGCGGGAAAAGACGTTGAGCTGCAGCGCAGCCTCGCGACTCATTGCCCGGAATCCGCTCGTCGCATCGGCCACGCGCGTTGCCGAAAGCCGGCCTACGGTCCATGAGCCGACGCGCTGCAAGATCTTTTTCACCGCCGAGAAATCAGCGATCTCGCCGATCGGGCGAGCGCCGATGACGAGGTCTGCGTTCCCGGCGAGGATGGGTGCGACAATCGCGGCCACGTCTGCACCGCGATACTGGTTGTCGGCATCGGTGTTGACGATAATGTCGGCGCCCAGCGCCAGGCTCGCCTCCAGTCCCCTCATGAACGCGTGCGCGAGGCCGCGATTGCAAGGCACACATACTACGTGGGCGCCCAGTTCGCGCGCGACTTCCGCGGTGCGATCGGCGCTGCCGTCGTCGACCGCCACGATCTCGATGCGGTCGATGCCGGGAATCGCCTGCGGCAGCTCGCTCACCGTCCGCATCAGCTGCGCCTCCTCGTTGTAGCAGGGGATCTGGATGACGAGCTTCATGGCATTGCGCCCGGGCGAGCGACGATGCATAAGCGGAAACGAAACAGCGGCCCGATCACCGGTACCTTCCACAGCCAGCAATCCAAGAGTCCTGCGCCAGGATAAGTGGAAGGCGAGAAATGCACTGACGCGATTTCCAACCCACCCTCCGGTAGCAGTCGCCGATACGCTTCCAAACCGCGCACGGCGATGTGCCCGGGCAACTGGCGCAACACCAGGTTGCGTGCCTTCAGGCGCTCGACATAATGCGTTGCGCACGGCGTGAAGATGGCGAGCCGGCCGGCGGGCCGCAGCACCCGTCGCACTTCGCGCAGCACGGCCACGAGCGTGGGGTCGTCGACATGCTCGACAAAGTCGATCGCCGCCACCTTGTCGACCGACCCGCTGGCCAAGGGCGCGAGATCCGCGGCATCGAGCTGCAGAAAACGTGCGTTGGTAATGTCTTGTGCCACCGCCCGTGCTTTAGCCCGCTCGATGGCGGCGGGGGCGCGATCGACGCCGACGACCTCCTGGCATAGTGGGGCGAGCCGCAGCGTGTGTTCGCCCACCGCGCAGCCGAGTTCGAGGACACGATCATCCGCGGTCGGTTCAAGCATTCGTAGTACCTCGCGCCAGCGAAGCTCGCGCTTCGCTGCGTTGTTGCGGAACCAATGGTTACGATGCAGTTCCTGGTCGAAGTAGCGCGCGTCGTAGAGCGCGTCATGTTCGAGCGCCAGTGTTGCCGTGGAGCGGCGATGGCGAGGCGTGGTGTCGGTCATGGCGTGACCACGACGGGAATCGACAGGACCGCATCGCCGTTGTCGGCGAACAGTGCAACCGTTTCGCGCACCATGCCGATGCGGACATCATATTCGCCCGGTGGCAGCGGCTTCGCGTCGAGCCCGATCGGCTTCAACGGCACCTTAAGGCGCAGGCGATCACCTGCAAGCATGGAAATCGTCAATGGCCATCGATTGTCGCCGAGGAACGGCTCCTTCTGGTCGCGGCGGTGCCACCGCAGGGCGATCTGAACGGCGCCGACGGGGCCGCCTAGCTCGCGGACCGTGGGCCAGTATGCGGCGCCCGCATTCTCAACGTCCAGCACTAAGTTCGTTTCGCCATTAGCGGGCATTGGCAAAGCCCCCGGGGGCAGGCCGACCAGCGCGAGACGGGACCGGAAGCCTTGCATCCCAGGGTTGCTCGTCACTGGCTCGCCGGCCCGCAACGGGCGTATGCCGATCAGTCCGATGCCGATCCCGACGCGGGAGTCGTGCTCACTCCTCTCCATAGGGATCTCCATAGGGTCGAGGGGTTCACTGATGAGCCCGATGCGCGCCAGGTCACCATGAAGAGGCTTTGATATAGGGACCCGCAACGTCGAGACGCCGGCACTGACGCTGCCCGTCCAGGCCGACTCGTTGTCTATTGTCACATGCAACCGACGCTGCGCGCCTTCGTTCGCATAGGAGAAGACATCAAGTTTGAGCGCCTCGGCATTGCGCAGCGCCTCGGCAGGCACCTCGATCCACGCGTTGCCGTCGGTGTAGCGGAACGTTCCGAACGCCGCGACGTCGGCGCCAAAAAAGCCCCCCTCGCGCGCCCCCCATACCCGCTCGCCGCCGAACATCCGGGTCGCGAACGACGGGTCGAGGCCGTCGACCCGGCTGAGAATGAGCTGCAAATCCTGCCTCGCGCGCGCGGTGACAGGTGGCCGGCTGGTCGGCACGAGGAATTGCCGCGTCAACCACCATTCGCTCGCCTGCGAGATTCTTAGCCCCGTGCGCCAAAGCTCTGAGCCGTGCAGCAGCCACGCCGGCCGCCCAAGCTCGGCTTTCGCTTCGATCCATTTTGTCACTTGCTCGACATTGGTGACGCTGGACAGGTTGCCGTCGATGAGGGCCACCGCTTTGCCGTAGGCAACGAAAAGTGCGGCACAACGTTCTCGTCCACGCCGACAGCCACGATCAATGCCTCGGGCAATTGCTTCGCGATTGCCGCAATCTGGCTTGTCATACCGTCATTCTCGCGCAGGAGCAGCAGCGCCGGTGGGTGTATAGCCACAAGAAGGGCGTACGGCAGGACGAGGACGAGCGCACCGACGGCGGGACCGGCGCGGCCAAGTCGGCGACTAAGCATGTGGACGAACACCGCCGCGAACAGGAGCGCATACGGAACAATTATCGGTACGAACCGGCGGAACGCCCAGGGATGATCGGGGCTTACCAGCGGAAACCAAAGATACAAAACAGCGGGCCCGACCCCAAGCGCAAGCAGCAGCGGCCGCAACAAGCCGCCGCGCTTTGCCCAACCATTCCAGATGCTGTAGCAAATGCCGCCGAGCGCGGCGAGAAGAAGCGGCCACGAGAGGTACGTCGCGAGGTTCAACACCGACTCCTCACGAAAATCCCGCGTGCCGTCAAGGCCCGACCCGTGCCGGATGATGCTGAAGGGCGGCAGCGTCGGCCGGATCTCGACTGCGTAGGCGAAGAGGAGGACGAGAATGGCGATGGCTGTCAAACGGGCTGCGCGCGCATCGATTACGCGTCGAACGAGACCCGCCATTGCCGGGGTCAGAAACACAGCGGCGAGCGTCAGTGCTACGCATGCCCCCGCGATGGCCGCGATGTATTGGAGCTTGTTTGGAAGGTAAGCTGGAAAAAGCGCCCAATAGACAACGAAGGCCACGGCAAATGCGAGCAACTGAATTACCGCGAAGCGGCGGGTCGCGGCGATGTTGGCACGCGTTGGCGCCGCGACGCAGGCGAGCAGTGCTCCCGCCATTGTCACGGGCACAGCGATGGCTGCATCGATGCGGACGAGCGTGGCGGCTAGCAAGATCGCTGCGACCAGCGGGCCGGAGCGCGCCGCGCCCGAGACCGCGAGCAGGGGGACACCGAGCAGCAACGACATCGCCAGCGGTTCGCTGAGCGAGATGCCGCTGATCCAGAGGGAACTCGGGAGTGCGAACAGCACGATGCTCGCCGCGACTGCGATTGCCGGGTGTGCCACGCATCGCACCAACAGGAAGAAAAGCAGCCCGCCGAATGCGAACACGGCCGCGTTCGCGGCATAAACACCCTCGATGCCAAAGATAGAATGTGCAATCGCGAGCCATGCCGGCCACGCGAGAGGATGGGCGAGCAATATTGGCTGGTCGACGCCGTTGCGTCCTTTAGCCGCGCCCGGCACTTGAACACCGCTTACGTTGCGCAACAGCGCCCGGTCCGCGTCATCAAGCGGCGCATAGGTTGCCCGGACATTTCCGCGCTCGGCGAGCGCAACGGCGGACTCGGCGTATACCTGTTGATCGCGCCCCGCACCGAGCGTCTCGTCACGTTCCCCGGCGGCGATAATGACAAACACGGCCGCCGCAGTCAGCGCGACGAGGTCCGCCAGGTTGAAGCGCGGACGCTGCGCAGGAGTGGACGGCCGGCGCGCAAGCCCTACGGCGGTGGCGATCCAGCCCAGCGCGCCGAACCAGGACGGCCGAAACACCCCTAGGGCCGCGAGCACGACGAGTGGCGGCGTGAGCAGTGCCACGCCAACGACCATGGCGAGTGCCGTACGCGCCAGCGTCGAATCACGCAAGCCGCGCGCGAGGCGGCGCCCGAGCGCCCAGCGACCGGTCAGGTACGCGAGGGCCAGGATACCGGCAGGGAGCAGCGAGTTCACCAGGGTACCGGCGGCGACAAGGCAGTCGCCACGCCGCGCGGCTGCCCGTCGTCTGTGGTGGGACAGGGGAGGGTGGCGGGCACTTTCGTCATTCGGCGCGCGGCACGGACCGGTGATCCGGCCTTCGTGTGGTTAGGCGTGAACGCGTCGGTGTCTCCAGCAGATTCCTTGCGCTTCGCTTGTGGTATCGCTTCAAAAGCGCTTCGCGACATGCCCCTCGCGGAGCACCAAATTATGCCTGAGATTCCGGTTTAGGGCTGAGCGACGAATCAGATGGCGTGCGCAGACGCTTATCTAGCCTCCGTTTAGCCTGAATATTTCAGTGCGCCGTGGGAAAGGCGCGATCTCTCAGTGGGGATAGGCCCACCCGGCAACTCTCGCTCCAGCCGGTAGTAACCGGAGCAGTCGTAGAGGTAATGAAGCGGCTGAAGTCTTCGATATAGAGGGCCACCTTGGTGACTCGTCGAGCATGCAGGCTGCATCAAGTGAACAACAATCCAGTAGAATGGCAGAATACAGCGATATAATCGGGTGCAAACAAATCGTTTTAGCGGAGAGGCCTATTCGTGCGGAGAGTGGCCAGCGCGGTAACGACGCTATGAGTCGTTCGCTGCGATTCGTACTGCTGACGACATTTTACCCGCCCTACAGTTTCGGCGGCGATGCCATTCATGTGCATACGCTCGCGCGCACACTCGCCGCCGCCGGGCATCGTGTCGACGTGATCCATTGCGAGGATTCCTACAACCTGCTGCATCCCGGCGCGCCCGAGATGGCCGGCGAGGACCTTCCAGGCCTATCCGTGCACCGCCTGCGCAGCGGATACGGGTTTGCCTCACCCCTCCTGTCACACCAGACCGGGCGGCCGTACCTGAAAGCGGGACCCATTCGCGAAATACTCAACAGCAGTCAGCCGGATGTGATTCATTATCACAATATCTCGCTGTTCGGTCCCGAAGTCCTGGCGCTGCGCCCCGAGGGGGGCAAGGAATTGAAGCTCTATACGATGCACGAGTATTGGCTTGTGTGCCCGACCCACGTGCTGTGGAAATTTAACCGTCGACCGTGCGAGAAGGCGGATTGTCTGCGCTGTACCGTCATGGCAAGACGCCCGCCGCAGATCTGGCGTTACAACGGCATGCTCGAACGCTGCACCAAAGAAGTCGATGCGTTCCTCGCGCCGAGCCGCTTCGCCATCGAAATGCACGAGCGGTACGGGTTCAAGCGCCGGATCACCCAGATTCCGCTGTTTGTCGACTGCCCAGATTCCGCTCGGGACGACCTCTCCTCTCCCCATCCCCGGCCGTATTTTCTGTTCGTCGGCAGGCTGGAAGCGATCAAGAATGCGGGCTCGTTGATCGAGGCCTGGGCTAGGTTTCCGGGAGCTGATCTGCTGATTGCCGGCACCGGCTCCGAGTTGCGCGGGCTGCGGGCGCGGGCATCATCCAACCCGCGCATCCGATTCCTCGGTAAGGTGAGCCAACAGTCATTGGGCCCTCTCTACGCAAACTGCGTGGCCTGCATCGTGCCGTCTTCGATGTACGAAGTGTTTCCGTTGGTTGTGCTGGAGGCGTTTGCCCGCCAAGTGCCGGTCGTAGCCCGCGATCGCGGGGCTCTCAGGGAAATGATTGAGCAAAGCGGTGGTGGCCTGCTCTACCGGACCGAAGACGAGTTGCTGGCGGCTCTCACCCGGCTCGCGCACAGTGCGGAATTGCGGTCGGAACTGGGCGCGAACGGATACCGTACGGTGAACACCCAATGGAGCAAGGACGCCCACCTCAAGAAGTATTTTGGATTGCTGCGCGAGACCGCGCTGCGCAAATTCGGCGTTGTCCCATGGGAGGCAGGCGAAGCGAACCCTCCCCCACAAGTCGCCCGGGGATAACCGTCGACTGCAGGAAATCGGCGCGGATGCGTCGGCGGCGCTTTTCGGTTGCGCCGGCAGCATTTCTCCCGAAGCGTTTCCGCCGATGGCGACGTGGGGCCGGTCGACTATTCGACCTCGAATTCGTAGCTTGATCGTTCGACATGCTTTCTCAGAATTTTCTTAACGCCTGGCGTTATCGCCATTTCATTGTCTCCTCGATCCAGTCCGAGTTTCGCGCGCGCTTCGTCCGCAGTCGGCTCGGCGGGCTTTGGATGATCATTCATCCCTTGGCTCAAGCCGCCATATTTGCGTTGATATTGGCCGAAGTCATGGCCGCAAAGCTTGAGGGTATGGCCAACGACAAGTATGCCTATGCGATTTATCTATTATCGGGCATGCTGGGGTGGTCGTTGTTCTCGGAGGTGGTGAGCCGCTGCCTCACGCTGTTCATCGACAACGGCAACCTGCTCAAGAAGGTTGTCTTCCCTCGTATCACGCTGCCGTTGATCGTCGCCGGCTCCGCGCTGTTCAACAATGTCCTGCTTTTCCTTGCTGTCGTTGCCGTGTTCGGAGTGCTCGGACACGTCCCCGGCGCCCAGATTGCGTGGGTGCCGCTTCTGATGCTGCTCACGCTGGCGCTGGGGCTCGGCGTCGGGCTGCTGCTTGGCGTCTTCAATGTATTCGTGCGCGACGTGGGTCAGGTCGTACCGGTGGCGTTGCAACTGGGTTTCTGGTTCACCCCGATCGTCTACACGGCGAATATCGTGCCAGCGGACTTGCGCGTGATTCTTCGCTTAAACCCCATGACCACCATCGTGCAGAGTTTCCAGAGCGCCATGCTGTTCAACACGGCGCCTGACCTCGTCGCCTTGGGTGAGCTTGCGCTCGCCATCGTCGTATTGCTCGGCGGCGGCCTCTTCATGTTCCGGCGTGCCAGTGCCGAGATGGCGGATGTGCTATGAGCGCACACGTCTTGACGGTTGCTGGCCTTGGCAAGGCGTTTCGCGCCTACCGGTCCGAATGGCAACGAGTACTATCCTGGTTTGGCGTCTCGGTCAGGCCGGCAGTCGAACACTGGGTCTTGCGCGGCGTTTCGTTTTCTGTGGCGTCCGGCGAGGCCGTCGGCATCGTCGGGCAAAACGGGGCGGGCAAGAGCACGCTGCTCAAGCTGATCACCGGCACACTTCGCGCCAGTGAAGGCGAAGTGCGGATGAACGGCCGTATTGCTGCCATCCTGGAACTTGGCATGGGGTTCAATCCCGAATTTACCGGCCGGCAAAATGTTTTTCACGCCGCCGGGCTCATGGGGTTCGGTCGCGCTGCGATAGAGTGCGCAATGCGCGACATCGAGGCCTTCGCGGACATCGGCGAGTACTTCGACCAACCGTTGCGCATCTATTCGAGCGGCATGCAGGTACGTGTGGCCTTTGCCGTAGCCACTGCATTCCGTCCCGAGCTGCTGATCGTCGATGAGGCGCTGGCCGTTGGCGACGCGGCTTTCCAGCGCAAGTGCTTCCAACGCATCGAGGCGTTTCGTGCTGCGGGAACGACGTTGCTTTTCGTAAGCCATGACATCGAGACCGTAAAAAAATTATGTTCCCGTGCCTTGTTCATCAAGAATGGTCGCCTTGAACTTCTCGGCGTCGCGAAGCAGGTGTGCGATGAGTATGAAAGGTATCTATTCGGAGGGAAAGATAATGTTCGACAAACGCAACCCGAGGCAATCGAAGCCACGAAGTTCGATCCAGTGCTGGCGGCTGCCGCGTGCGAACTTGTCTATGGCAATGGCAAGGCCGACATCGAGTCATGCTGGCTGGAAACCCAGGACGGGCAGCGAATCAATGTTGTCGAGACCGGGCACCCCTTCGTGTGGCGCTACCGCGTCAAATTCAATGAGCGCGTCGCCAATCCCATTTTTGCCATGATGCTCAAGACAAGGGAGGGGGTGGCCCTGTATGGGGTGGACTCGGGCCACTTGGGCACGCCTCAACGCAGCTATTCGCCGGGGCAGATCATCGACGTTCGCTTCGAACTCTCCAATTCCTTGGCGCCTGGTGTCTATTATTTGAATTGCGGTGTAAAGCTCGATCATGAGAACGGCGCAGAGTTTCTCATCCGTCGCGTCGACGCGGCACTTGTGAGGATTACCCAACGTGCCGCGTCTACAGTCGTGTTAGGGTTGCTGGACATGACGGCGCGGATGACAGTGACATCTGGGAACCAGGCTTCCGGCTGATCGGCGATGAATGCGAAACCAATCTTTGTTCATTCATTATTCCGCTCTGGAAGTACATATATTTTTAATGTGTTTCGCCGTTCCAATCTGGGCTATTGGTGCTACCAAGAACCATTGCATGAACATATTCGCCATGCCAAGGATGCGCCGGAGCGCCTGCTCGAAATCGACTCCAATTACAATTCCCAATGGCATCATCCTGCGCTGCAAAGACCGTACTTCTGGGAGTTGTATCAGATTAAGGACGAAATCGCCCCGCTTTTCAAGAAGGAATTCAGTTACGACTGGTTCTTTATAGGCGAAGAGCATTCGGCATTCCCGGATGTGACTGCTTATCTGCAATGCCTGATCAACGCGGCCAAGGGCAGGCCGGTATTACAGTGCTGCCGCAGCTATGGTCGTGCAGCGTCGCTGCGAAAAATCTGTGGGGGCACGCATACACATCTATGGCGCAATCCCTGGGACCAATGGTGGTCGTACAAGGTGGGCGATTACTTCGATGCCACGACATTGTTGATACTCAATGCGCTGAGGGTTCCTGCTGTGTTGGCTGACGTGAAGCATGTCTGCGGAATTGCTGACTTTCATGATCCGGATATCGAGCAGGAGATTGGCCATGCCCTGACCCATCGGCTTGGTGCCCGGGACGGTTACTTCGCTTTCTATGCGTTATGGCTCTATTCTTTTCTTGCGACCGAAAAGGTCGCGCATTTATCGATCAACATCGACTCGTTGAGTTCATCGGCAGCCTATCGCGAGAACATGCTTGCCGCCTTAGCGGACAGCGGCATATCTGGCCTGGATTTCTCCGACTGCAAAATTGCTCAAGCGAGATTCAGCGAACGCGATAGAGCATTTTTTGAGGATACTGAAAAGCGTGTCCATGACCTGTTCCTACGGCACGGCTACAAGCAGGACGATCTTGAGGTGTCAATTGAACTTCGCATTCGCCACAGACTGAAATCTCAACCGTCATTGCGCGACATGGTTGAACAAGCTTCCCGCTTGCGAGAGGTCGCAATCCGGAACGGGGACTGCTTAGCCGAGGTGCAGCGCTCCTTGGCTGAGCAGGACGGTAGACTTACCGAAGCGCTGCGCCTGGGCGAAGCTCAGCGCGAAGAACTTGCCGCTGCCCAACAGCATGTTGCCCTTGTCGAAAGCGAACTCTTTGCGGCGCGCGAACGACTCGCTGCGCTGGGCCATGCACTCGCCGAAGCGCGTGGCCACTTGGATTCCAGGAGCGAAGAACTCGCCGCTGCCCAACAGCATGTTGCCCGTGTCGAAAGCGAACTCTTTGCGGCACGCGAACGACTCGCGGCGCTGGGCCATGCACTCGCCGAAGCGCGTGGCCACTTGGATTCCCGGAGCGAAGAACTCGCCGCTGCCCGACAACATGCTGCCCGAGTCGATGGCGAACTTACTCAGGCCTGTGAACGGCTTCAGGGGCTGGAACATCAACTCATCGAAACACGTGCCCACTCGGATGCTCGGAGCGAAGAACTCGCCGCCAGCCGGGAACGCGCCCAGCGGCTTGAAAACGAATGGAATGCCGCCAAAGCCAAGATCGACGAACTGAATCGTCACGTCCATGATTGGTGGGCGATGGCCGACGGTTTGAGCCACGCACTGCAGGCGGTTCATGCCAGCCGCTCGTGGCGTCTGACTGCGCCGTTGCGCAAGGTCGATTTCTTCGTCAATGAGTTTGCGCGCATGGCGGAACCCGGCATCTCAACCCTGACCAGCCTACCGCGCCGCGCCGCGCGGCGGATGCTGCTTTTCGTGCTGACACATCTACAATCGCGACCGGAACGCAAAGCCAAAATCGCTCGTTTGCTTGCGGGCTTCCCTCGTTTGGATGCGCGCCTGCGGGACCTCGTGCGTTCGCCTGCCCGCTCCGACATTGCGACCTCGGCTGCGATGCCGACGATCGTGGCGGCCTCTTCCGGACAGGAACGCAATGACGGTATCCGCTGGGCAGCCTATCCCCCCTCGGTACGTCGCGTCCACCAACAACTCATGCACGCTCGCGCCAAAGTCGATGCTCCTGCGGCTCGGAGTAACGCGACGGAGATAGCGACATGAGAATTGTCGTTGATCTGCAGGGCGCGCAATCCACAGGCAGCCGTTTACGGGGCATCGGACGCTATTCGCTGGCACTGGCCAAGGAAATGGCTCGCCAAGCTGGCGACCATGAGGTCTGGATTGCGCTCAATGGTCTTTTCCCCGACACCATCGAACTGCTGCGCGCTGCATTCGACGGCTTGGTCCCGCAACGGCGGATCGTCGTGTGGCAGGCTTGCGGGCCGGTGGCAGCGATTGAACCTGCCAATCACTGGCGGCGGGAGGCAGGCGAGCGAGTGCGCGAGGCGTTTCTCGGCAGCCTCCGGCCGGATGCGGTTCATGTGTCCAGCCTGTTTGAGGGGCTCGATGATAACGCGCTCACTAGCGTCAGTGCACTGGAGGGCATGCTTCCTACGGCGGTGACTCTGTATGACCTTATCCCGCTGGTCCGCCGCGATTCCTATCTCGCCAATCCGGCGGTGGAGTCCTGGTACGAGCGCAAGCTGAGCAGCCTAAGACGCGTCCAGCTCTGGTTAGCCATCTCCGAATCCTCGCGACGCGAGGGGATCGATCGACTGGATTTGCCCGGGGAGTGGGTCGTGAATGTATCCACTGCCGCCGATGCCATGTTTCGGCCGATTACGGCCAGCGCCGAAGAGCAGCAAGCGCTCCGAGGGCGCTATGGTTTGACACGGCCTTTTGTGATGTACACGGGCGGCATTGATCCGCGCAAGAATATCGAGGGCTTGATCGGTGCCTACGCCAGGTTGTCGGCGCCCGTACGCGCAGGCCATCAGTTGGCGGTTGTCTGCTTAACCAGTGAAGCGGCGATTGATGCGTTAGAACGTCTGGCGGCGCGGGTTGGTCTTGCGCGCGACGAAGTCGTCTTTACCGGGTTCGTTCCGGATGCGGACATGGTGGAGCTGTACAATCTGTGCAAAGCGTTTGCCTTTCCCTCGTGGCACGAAGGGTTCGGCCTCCCCGCGCTGGAGGCCATGAGCTGCGGCGCCGCTGCAATCGGGGCCAATGCCTCCGGCATCCCGGAGGTGATTGGCAGAGCCGATGCGCTGTTCGATCCCCATGATGAAAACGATATGGCGGCGAAGCTCCACGCCGTGCTGACGGATGACGCCTTCCGGCAGCAACTCAAGCGCCATGCGCTGCAACAGGCCAAGAAATTTTCGTGGATCAACACTGCCCGTTGCGCGATGGAGGCTTTCGAGCGCCTGCACGCCCATAACCAGGTCCTGGAGGCCACGCGCGTCTATACGCCTGCGCCAGGCCGGCCTCGTCTGGCCTATGTGTCACCCTTGCCGCCGGAACAGAGTGGTATTGCCGATTACAGCGCCGAACTCTTACCGGAGCTCGCGCGCCATTACGACATTGATGTCATCGTGAATCAGCCGGAGGTCACCGATGCCTGGGTTCGCGCCAACACCACCATCCGCAGCGCTGAATGGTTAGACAAGAATGCCCACCGCTATGATCGCCTGCTCTATCAATTCGGCAACTCTAGTTTCCATGTGCACATGTTCGGACTGCTGGAGCGGCATCCCGGTACGGTGGTGCTGCACGATTTCTTCCTGAGCGGTGCCCTCGCCCACATGGAGTGGAGCAATTGCGCCCCCGGTGCATGGGGGGCGGCGTTGTATGCCTCGCATGGTTATCACGTCGTCAGAGAAAGATTGGCTGCCCAGAGTGCAGCCGAGGTAGTGCGGAAGTATCCGGCCAATCTCCCCGTGTTGCAGCAGGCCAACGGAGTAGTTGTTCACTCTGACTTCTCGCGTGAGCTGGCAGGCAAGTGGTATGGCGAGGGTTACGCGGCCGATTGGGCATGCATCGCACTTGCGCGCACGCCGGTAGCAGCGACAAACCGGATCGCGGCGCGGGCCTCGTTGAGTTTGCGAGATGAGGATTTCCTCGTCTGTTCGTTCGGTATGGTTGCCCCGACCAAGCTTAATCATCGCCTGTTAAGGGCGTGGCTTGCGTCGCCGCTGGCGCACGACCCGCGCTGTCATCTAGTGTTCGTAGGCGAAAAGGACAGCGGCACGTATGGGGCGGAGCTTCTCCGTTCGATTGCCAAAACCGCGGCTGCAAGGCCCATCCGACTTACCGGCTTCGCGCCGCCCGCACTCTACCGCAGATACCTCGCGGCGGCGGATGCCGCGGTGCAACTGCGCGCGTTGTCCCGCGGCGAAACGTCGGCGAGCGCGCTGGACTGCATGAGATACGGGTTGCCTACCATCGTAAATGCGCACGGGACCGCAGTGGATCTGCCGCAAGATTGCGTCCTCCAACTTCCGGACGAATTTTCTGACGTGGAGCTGCAGGAGGCGCTGGTACAGCTTTGGCGCGAGCCGTCTTTGCGGCAGGCGCTGGGGGAACGTGCCCGGGCGCGAGTGCGCGCGTACCATCATCCACGCCTCGTAGCGAACCGATATCGAGATGCCATCGAAAGCTTTGCCCAATACGGCCTGCACAGCCGTACCGCGCGATTAGTCCAGGAGATCGCCCGGCTGGACACATCGGTGCCACCCTCCGATTGCGACTGGCTGGCGTTGGCGCAGTGCATTGCTCAGAATCAGTCCTGTGACGGCCGTGGCCCGCGCCAGTGGCTGGTGGAGATCTCGGAATTGGTGAGGCGTGACACCAAGTCGGGAATTCAACGCGTCGAGCGGGCCGCGGTTCTGGCGTGGCTACACGAACCACCTGACGGGTTCCGCGTAGAGCCGGTCTATTGCGACGAGGACGGGATCTACCGCTATGCTCGCCGATTCGCCACGGCATTGCTGGAGATCGACGCCCCTGCGCTTGTCGACGAGCCGATCGAGTCTCGGCCGGGTGATGTCCTATTGGCGCTCGATCCGTTTGTGCACATGTTGCCGGAGCGGCGCGGGATCTACGAATGCTTGCGCCAGCGCGGCATCAGCATTTATTTCGTGGTGCATGACTTGCTGCCGTTGCAGCACGCGGACCACTTCCTCGACGGCCGGTCCGAAGCGTTCCGGCGCTGGCTGCAAATGGTCGCCCAGGTTGCCGACGGTGCGGTGTGCATCTCGCGCAGGGTGGCGGACGAATTGGTCGAATGGCTGAACGGTGAGCAACCTTCGCGGCACCGCCCCTTCAGGATCGGGTGGTTCCATCTAGGGGACGACATCGTCGCCAACCTGGCGAGCGATGGCGTCGCGCCTGGTTTCGATGCTGCGCTAGGCCGACTACGTGAGCGACCGAGCGCACTGATGGGTGGCACGTTTGAGCCCTCGCTGGAGAGGGGGGGCGCGCCGAAATCCAATGCTACGCGGCAGTTGACTTGGCGGGATAGCGCCCGCGAGCTCGCCGATGTGATCCTCGAGGGGCATTGGCACGCGCAATGGGTGCCACGTTCACGAAACGATCACCCGCAATGCGCCTCAAGTTCGAATGCGCCTGATGATGTGCCGTCGGCTCCCCGAGATCGAACTCACCTAGTGCCGCCGAGTCGTCCCGCAATCGCCACAGAAAAGCCATGAGCCGCCCAATTTCGTTGGGCGACATCCTGCGCCTCCTCTACGGTGGCAACCACGACGTGAACGACGGCGTACTGCGGACGCTGCGTGCCGCCCTTGGCAAGGACGTCGTGGAAACGATGGCCGATATTCGCACCGTGACCATGACGCTCGACCGGCAGACGTATCCGACGCCGGTAGTTGTTCGCTTTTCGCCGGAGGACGTCCGGTTTGTGCCGATCAACGGCATCGAGTGTCCTGTCGATCGCCACGACATCTCCGTCTGCCTGCCCAGCGCTTCGTCAGCATCTTGGGAGCCACATCTCGTAGCCTGCTTCCGCAAGACCTGCCGGCCCGGTTCCGTGGTCTTCGACATCGGAGCGAGTGTTGGCTATCACACACTGCTGCTGGCGACCTTAGCGGGCAGCGAAGGCAAGTGCTACGCGTTTGAACCGAACTCGGAAAACTGCCGCCTGATCCTGCTCGGGTGCGAACGCAACTGCCTGTCAAATATCACCCTGATGCCCGTTGCCCTGTCCGACCAGCCGGGCTGGGAGTATTTCTCCTCGCACATCGGCTCGAACGGTGGCTTCATCACGGAGCAGTTCGTCGCGCTGCACGGGCACGGCACCGTCGTGCCGGTGTTCGCGCTCGATGGCTTGCCGTTGCCGAATGTCGACTTGATCAAGGTCGACGTCGAAGGCGCGGAGTACAAGGCCCTTAAAGGCGGTGAGGCGCTGCTGTCGCGCAGCCGTCCCGCTATCGTCAGCGAATTCAGCGTGGAGATGACGCGGCGCGTTTCCCAAGTGTCCCCGGAGCACTATCTCCACTGGATCGCGGGCATGGATTACCAGCTGTATGTGCTCGACCGGAAATCTTGCGAACCGGTCGCCGTGGACTCGGTCTCCGCGCTGCTCGACGGCTGGGGAAGCTGCGCCCGCATCGAAGACCTCCTGTTCCTACCGCGGGAAAAAGTCCATCTCCTCGAGCGTCCATGATGGTTCGCGCCAACGCGGAATGAGTTGGCCGCGTGGTCCACGACCCAAAATTACGCGTGCGGACTCATGAATTGGATTGACCGGAGACGTTAGGGTCCTTCCTGCCGACGAACGGGCCGGCGGATTCGCGCGCTGTATGGGTATGTGCAATATGTACATTTTGATGTACAGTATCTCCTATCTGGACACGGAGGCGCAAATCATGCGGCAGACAACGTTCACGGAACTGCGTAATCAGGCGAAGACCTTCTTCGACGCCGTCGAAAGGGGCGAGGTCGTCCGGGTGTTTCGCAACGGAAAGCCAATTGCGGACATCGTTCCGGTTGTATCGGAGACCCCGTCCTGGAAACGGCGCGCTGCCCAACCTCTGGTCGTTAAGGGTGTCTCGATGAGCGCAGAGATCCTGAGAGATCGAGTCCAATCGCGGGCATGAAGCTCTTCTTTGACACCTCTGCTTTCGCGAAGCGTTATGTGGCAGAGACCGGGAGCGACGCGGTACTCGTGTTGTGCGAGGAAGCTGAGAGCATCGGCTTGAGCATTCTCTGCTTGCCTGAGCTGACGTCGACGCTTTGTCGGCTGATGCGGGAGCGCAAACTGTCCAAAGCGAAGTACGGCGAGTTGCACGCGTTAATTGTGACGGATCTTGCCGATGTCGATATCTGCGACATTACGCCAGAGGTCATGAAGCACACCTTGGTGCAATTGGAATCCGCACCGCTGAGGACCCTTGACGCCCTCCAACTTGGCTGTGCAATCGCCTACGCGCCCTCGCTGTTTATTTCGGCCGACACGCGCCAACTCGGGGCTGCCCGCCGCGCTGGCCTGACGGTGCGCGCCGTGTAAAAGATAGGCCGGCGCGTATCGGTTCGATCGCGCCAGGCAGGGGTAGACGCGCGCAAATCCCGCACCCTGATAAGGTCTTCGCAATGCCCAGCCAAGCCTTGCGATCCCCTGCGATTTCGGCCGCCGATCTCAAGGCGCTAAGAATCGCGCTTCAATCAGCTCATCGCGATCAACTGGTCTTGAAGCGTGTTTAAAAGAGCGCCCCGTGCTGGTTCTTTCTGCAACTACTCCATCATCTCTACCATCGTGGGTCTAGCGGCTGGATTGCTAATTGATTTCACGCGCAAAATATCCAAGGTCAAAGCCGCTTGAAAGATCGATCCCGGGCCGCATTGCCATAGATGAAACGATAATGGCCTCCCGGCGTCTGAAGGTCCTTTTCATTACCAATTGGTATCCGAGCCGCGAGGAGCCGCTGAAGGCGATCTGGGTCCGCGAGTACGCCAAAGCGGTGCAGCTCCATGACGATGTGGCCGTGCTCCATTGTGTCGCGCCCGCGGCCAAGCTCAGTAAGCTCTGGCGGATCAAGTCTGAGAACGACGAAGATCTGCGGGAAGGAATTCCGACCTACCGAATGGGTTATCGGCGCTCACCAATTCCACGGACTACGTATTTGATCTATCTGTGGAGTATCTTCCAGGTCGTCAAGCATATAGCACGTGAAGGATTTCGCCCGGATATGATTCATGTGCACGTCTATGACGCCGGGGCGCCCGCGGTCTTTATCGCCAAACTCAACCGGATCCCCGTCGTAGTTGCTGAACACTTTTCCGTTTTTCCAAGGCGGTTGCTCGGTCGCATTGATCTCGCCAAAGCCTGGCTGGCGTTTCGATGGGCCGATATGGTCCTTCCGGTTAGTCGTGCCCTACAACATGCGATCGAACGGTATGGTTTGCGCGCGCACTTTAAAGTGATACCCAATGTGGTCGACACAAAGCTGTTCTTTCCTCCCCTGGAGGTTCGAAATGGATCAGGCGTCAAACGGATAGTGTTTGTAGGGCAGCTTGTGCCGATCAAAGGTATTCACTATCTCCTCAAAGCCACCTCCCACTTACGCAACAAGCGGGATGACTGGCATCTGGACATCGTGGGAGACGGAAAGGAACGGGTTGAATATGAACGCCTGACGGCGGACTTGAAGCTTGGCGACATGGTAACCTTCCATGGCTCCAGGAGCAGGCGGGAAGTGGCGGAGTTCCTGCGGCGGGCTGATCTGTTCGTGCTTCCCAGCCTCGCCGAAACATTTTCCGTTCCGGCCGCCGAAGCCTTGGCTTGTGGTACACCCGTACTGTCCACGCGCTGCGGAGGACCGGAGGAGTTTATAGTCGAAGACGTCGGCTTCTTGGTGCCCTGCGGAGATGCTGACGCTCTGTTTCAGGGGCTGGACCAGATGTTCAACAATCTGCACCTGTACTCGCGCCAACGGATTTCCCAATTTGCGAGGGAACGCTTTTCGCCAGAAGTCGTTGGTGCGCAATTGCACGCTGTTTACCAGTCTTTGATAGGGTCCGGCTGATCGGGAGTGCTCCGGCGACTCTCGTAGAAAAAGCCGGCGCAGTTTGCCACTTGCGTAACCAGCATCAAGGCCGCGATTGCCGGTGTCCGGAGCCGGCGCTCCTGCGCGAACGGAGCCATCGCCAACTGCCGGTAGAATTTCCAGTCGGGCCGGAATCGTGGGTGACCATACCGCTCGCGAAGACGGTGAAAGCGCCAGGCGCCGCGTCCGTATCCGAAGTGCTGCCACCATAAGCGGCGCAGGTTGAGCGGATGCGCATGGAACACGATGGCCTCCGGCGCGTAGGTGATGGGGTGTCCATTGCGCAACCAGCGGTCGCACAGCTCGCGGTCCTCCGACGTCGTGAAGCGTGGTGTCGAAACCGCCGATAGCCCCGAAGCGGTCCGCTGCCAGCGCCAGGTTATTGCCGGCAAGAAACTGCGCCTCGCCAGGGCCTGTACCGTTGAAATGGCGGTACGCAACGTCAACGATAAGCTGACTCGTCGCCGCGTACGGATTCTGAGCGAGTGCGTTTATCGTCCGCCCCCCGATGATGTGATGCGGCAGAGACGCAAATCGCGCCGCAAGCGCCGGCAGCCATTCCGACGCGGGGCGGCAGTCATCATCCGTAAAGGCAAAGAACCTGCCGGCCGCGCGTCGGGCGCCATGGTTTCGCGCCGCGGCCGGTCCGCCGTGGCCGGCCGTGACCAGCCTGACGGCAAGGCGATTCTGAAACTTTTGCACGGTGGCATCCGGCGGTGACGGGCTGCCGTCGTCAGCCACGATCACCTCGAACGAATCGGTGGGAAACTGCTGCCGCGCCAGCGCCTCCAGGCATCCAAGCAATTCCGCTGGACGCGAGTAGGTCGGGATGATGACCGAGAAAAACGGTCGCCGCGATGCCATCAGTTCCGATACCGTGCTTCGCGATGGAATTCTAGGCGCGCCACCTTCTCTGCGGCCTGCCCGACACCCAGGGCATAGCCAACCCCCTGGCCCACGGCATCGATAACCAGCGCGAACAGCAGGGGAGCAGATATGCCCGCAGCCAGGTCGGGACGCGTACGGACGACCCCCGGTAGCAGGCGCATGAGCCGGACGAGCGGGATCAGCCACGCACCCGCGCTATATCCCGCGCGGCGCAGCGGGGGCCAATTGCGCCCGCGCTCCGCCGCAAACAGTCGTCCGGAGTAAAACAGGTAAGGTATCCAGCGCGACGGCTCGGTGAAATTGGTGTGGAAGGCCTTCGCGGCTGGTTCCAGATAAAGCCGATAACCCCGCGCCCGGAGGTCTTGATGGAGGTTGGACTCCGCGCCGAGCAGTGC
Source organism: uncultured beta proteobacterium (assembly GCA_963711235.1). Lineage (GTDB taxonomy): Bacteria > Pseudomonadota > Gammaproteobacteria > Burkholderiales > Casimicrobiaceae > PALSA-1003. The sequence continues at coordinate 1,391,500 of CAVQDI010000006.1, forward strand.
TTCGAGGCGCTCGCCGTAACCGAGCAGAAGGTCGCGTTTGTAGGAAGTGTTGTGCCCGGGCAGCAGATCAACTTCATCCGCCCCGGGCGGATTAAACCAGGGACCGTATCCAAGGATGAAATCCGCCCAGCTAATCAGGCTCCGCGGATTGGCATTGTCCATTGCGGGACCAACTGCCGCCCAATCCCCGCGATGCGCTTCAATCAGCGCGTGCGCCCAGCCCGGATCCGGAAAGCAATGGTCCTCGGTCAGCACTACGACCGGGGAGGTCGCGCTGCGGATACCCGCAGTTTTGGCTTGCGCCGCCGTGCGAAAAACCCCCAACTCCACGATGCGCCAGCAGCAGAAGCTCTGGAGGTCGGCGACACCCACGCGTATTGCAGCTGCCGATGGCGCGACGATCACCACCTCGAGCGCATCGCGTGCCGTTTGCAAGCGCAAAGCCCGGACGAGCTGGCGAATAGTGTCGTAGGAGTCGGGCGTCGTGACGATCACCGACATTGCGGGCGAATGCCCAACGCTCGCGTGCTCCAGCGCAAAAAGCGCAGAGCCATCGCCGGCTTGATTCGGCAGGCCCACCTGCTTCACGGATCGCGGCCTTCGCGTCGCGCCGCCGCGGTTGCGTGACGGTCCGAATGAAATTCAAATTCGCCGGCGCGTTGTGCCTCGGCGCCCGCGCGCAAGAGGTATCCCGCCATTTCTCCGGCAGCAGCACAGGCAAGCAGAAACGCGAGCGCGGGAAGGGCATTGGCGGGCAGCGACGCCTCGTCCCGTTGCCAGACCTGCGCAAGGATGCGCCGCAAGCGCACCAGGGGAATGAGCGGCGCAGCCGCGGTATATACAAGCCGCCGCCGTAACGGCCAGCGGCGGGCGCGCGCGGCGGCGAACAGTCGTCCGCCGTGAAAGCGCAATCGCATCGAAGCACCAATCGTGGTGTAGTTCATGTGCAGGGTTTTGGCCGCCGGTTCCAGAAGCAGAGCAAACCCCTTGGCGCGCAGGTCCCAATGCAGGATGCTCTCGGCTTCGAGCATGGTCTCCAGAGCGGGACCGTATTCCAGCAGGAGGTTGCGCTTGTAGCTGCTATTGTGTCCCGGCAGATGCTGCACAGCTCCTGCCGTCGCCGGTTCCAGCCAGGGCGCGTACTCGATCAGGAGGTTGGCCCAACTGATGGCGCTGTGCGGATTTGCGTTGCCAACTGCGGGCCCCACCGCCGCCCACGGCTCGCGGTATGCGGCAATCAGCGCTGCGGCCCATCCCGGCTGCGGAAAGCAATGGTCCTCTACGAATGCGATAATTGGCGCGCATGCGGCCCGCACTCCTGCGGCTCGCGCTGCCGCCGTGGAGGCCGCAACGGCGCCAAATGGCACCACACGCACGCACCGGAACCCTTGCATAGCTGGCGCGTCGAGCGGGATCGTATCAACCGTCGGTGCGACGATGACAATCTCTAGCTCTTCCTTGACGGACTGAGCGTTCACGTGGCGCAAAACCGCGCTAATGGTGTCATACCCGTCCGGCGTGATCACCACGACGGACATCGCAGGAAGGCCGCTTGGGACTAATTGAACTTGATCAATCACGCGCGCCTCTAACCGGCGGTGCTCGTACCCGGCGCAGCCGTGGCTAGGGGCGCGATCGCACCCGCGGCCTGGGCTACTCTGACCGGTCGTCCGCTGCGCGCGGATTGCGCCGCAGCCAACGCAATTTGGAGCGCGCTGCGGCCTTCCTCGAAGCTGGGCTTGATCGGCGCGCCGCTGCGGATGGCGTCGACGATGTGCTGCCATTGCGCTCGATACGAGGCGATCACGTCGCCGCCGTCAAGCAGCCGGGCAAACGCCTGCGGCACATTGCGCAAGACCCGGACTGCGTCGCCCGGCCAATGCCGCACCGCGCCGCGTGGCGCGCCATTTTCATCGACGCGCAGGCTGTCGGAGCGGTAGCACGACAGCCGCAAGCTGGCCTTTGCTCCGCAGATCTCCAACTCGTTGGTGTCGCTCACCCCGTGAGAGAACGACGAGGTGACAAGAACTCCATTAGCCATCATGGCGCAGACCGTAGCACGCTCATGGCCGGGGCCGTCGTCGCGACGCTGTGCAAACAGCTCCTCGACCTCGCATCCCACCAGGAACCGCCACAGATCGAAATGATGGATGCCGAGATCGAACAGCACGCCGGCGCCCCAATCTTGCCGCTGCCTCCAGGCCGAATCCTCCCGCGGAAACCCGCTCGCCGACGTGAACGTTGTGTGGATCGTGGCCAGCTGCCCCAGACCTCCGCCAGCGATGATGCTCGACGCCCGACGAATCAGGCGATGCCAGCGCCAATTGAACCCGATCAAGGCTTTGGCACCGGCGGCGGCTCGTACGCTCGACCAGCCGGTCCGCGTCGTGAAGGCTCAGGGCCATCGGCTTTTCCATGAAGAGGTGCTTGCCAGCATCGACCACGGCAAGCCCGATTTCGGCATGGAGGTGAGGCGGAGCGCAAACCGCAATTAGATCGACATCCGCATCGTTTAGCATCGCCCGATAATCTGTGTGACGTCGCCGTACCCCGGCGCGATCCGCAATCCGGTTAAGACGCGCAAGGTCGCTGTCAACGAGCGCAACCAACTCAAGGCCGGCGATTTTCCGCAGGGCCGGAAGATGGCACTGCTCGACGGCCAGACCACAGCCGATTATGGCCAACCGTAGAGGCGAACTTGCGGTTCCCACGCGGACGTTGCGCTCCCTACTTCAGGTGACTGGGTCTGACCTTCAATTTCGCGGGCTTTCAAACCGAATGCGCAAGCGCACTTCCCTGACGCAACATGGTCGCCCTCACCTTCGACAAATATAGTTCAATCCGGTGGAGTTTGTCGTTTTTCTAACGACTTCAACGCTGACCCTGGCGGCCGTCGACGAGACTGGGTCACCGAGGCGTACCTTGGCCAGGTAGCTGACTCGTGGGATTTGACACCTTGGAGCGGTCGCCCCGAAAGCATTAAACGGAGGCCCTTTGACACCCCCGGTGGGTTCGTCAGCCACATCGGAAAATGACAAAGCTGCCTTTGGCCCCAATTTCGGACCAATCAAAATGCCTACCAAGTCTCTGGTTTTGGCGGTTGGTGGGCGAATAATTACATCGCGCGATGTGACCTTGGCGATACAGCCCGACCGCCACACCATCGTTCGAGCCGGTAGAAGTCCCGATTTGAGATCCAGTTTGAACTCCGCCGCGCTGTTTGAGGTGGGTGCGGTTGGCGCGACTCGGTTGCACCGAAGACGCCCTTGTGCAAGGGCCGTGACGCCAGTCGAGGGTTTGCCCACCGTCCCGCTTTGCTCCATTCCGACACCGGTTGGCGACGTCAAAGTACATCTAGGTCCTTCTTAGAGAAAACAAGATCAACGCTGCACGCTCGTCGATAGGATGCTTCAGTCGAGTGGGTCTCTTCTCAGATAGGCTTGGCAAGTAACTTGCGTCGGAATAGTCATTTTCCAATTCGTAGGCATTAAAACCGGTACTCTCGAACATTTGTAGAATCTCCCCCGCACTCTTGCCAAGAGTTGCCAAGCGCCTCGGACTGATCTCGATGACGACCTCGAGGGTTTGCGGGAACGATTTGAGCAACGGCAACATGCCAACCATGACTGCCCACTCCGATCCCTCGACATCTATCTTGATTATCTTGGCGCGTTGCAGATCTTTAGACGACAGAATGTCATCAAGGCGCCTGCATGGAATTTCGCATTCAACTCTATAGCGGTCTGTCTTGAGCACCGTTGTTTGTCCGATGTTGACTTCCGGCCCGAGATAGACGTTTGTAACGCCGGAGGAGTCCGATGCTGCTAGGTTGAGCGCCACCACGTTATCAAGATCGTTGTGTTTGAGGTTGTTCGCTAATCTTGCAAAAATGGACGGCGATGCTTCTATGGCGAGCACCTTTCCCGACGTGCCGACGAGCTTGGCTGCCAACAGTGAAAAATAACCGATGTTTGCTCCAACATCTACAAACAAGTCACCTGGGGAGAGACGCCTCATGAGGAAGGCTGTCAAGTTCGGTTCCCAGATCCCGAAATAATAAATACGCCGTTGAATGTGATCGATTGTATTTCCCGAAATGTCCATACCAAAGACGGTGCGCGCTTTGAACCGGTGATCTGCGAACTGAAAGAGGTGGCTGAGCGCATTCCAGACAAAATGCTTACCGAGGGCGACTGGCGCGTAGCGGATATATACGCGAAAGGCAGGTATCAATAGCGGGCGTATCCACGTCTTGGCCACCTCGGAACCATTCATCGTTCAACTCGAATAAGAACAGTCAAGGTGCTGAAACCGAAAGCTGCTCCCAAGATCGCGTAACGCCGACCAGAATTTCCTCGCCGCCCTCGATCCGCGCCTGCGTCGCCTCCGAGTTCGCGCGATGGATCGTGAATGCTTGAGACACAGCATGCACATTATAGGCACCCAGTCACCGTGCATGCCTATCGTTCCTTTTCCTCCAGCGCATTGCCTTCACCTCGGACGCGCTCCATCGCTTTCACGGTATGGCGTCGCGGTTGGCGGCGTGACGTGGGCGAACTACGCGCCCGCGCATGTGTTCTTGGAATGGAGGCTAGGAATTTCTAAGAGCCGGGCTGATGCGCTCGATGACGATGCCCAGCCACAGCCACCAAACGGGGAGCTTGCCCGGAATGAAGTGTTACCCCTCTGTCAGGAAGGGCTGGTTGTCGCGGTGCACGTAGTCGCCGCACGAGTTCTCCGCATACCCGACTGGCAACCCATCGCTAATTAACTCCGATGCCGTTGGCATATATCGCCACCGCCGTGGGTCGCTCCCCGCGGTTCGACGCTACCCCGGCGGTCTTCCGCCCAATGTATGAATTTACTTTCAATATCATCGCTAAACTATTATTTATCCAAGTACTTTGTTGTTTATGCAACATGCAAGCTAAGTCTTTGTTCGGAAACTGAAATTTTGTTGACCCTCTGCCTGCATTCACATATAGTGGCGCTGGGTGGGAAAAAGTGGGATAAAGTGGGCACTCACCCCATCGTGCCGTGGCTAAAGGAGGGGCTGTGTTTCGAGGCGTTACTCATCTTGCGCTCGATAACAAGGGTCGGCTGGCCATTCCCGCCCGGCATCGCGAGACGCTCGCCCGCCACGCCGAAGGGCGCCTGGTCCTCACCGCCGATCCCAGCCATTGTCTGTTGCTCTATCCGCTGCTTGCGTGGGAGCCGATTCAGCAGCGGCTGATGGGCCTGTCCAGCTTCAACGAGAAAACGCGCGCGCTGCAACGCCTTCTGGTCGGTCATGCCGACGATGTCGTGCTCGACGGCGCCGGTCGCATCCTCGTACCTCCTGCGCTGCGCCAATACGCGGCCCTCGACAAACGTGTCGTGCTCGTTGGGCAGGGTAACAAGTTCGAGTTGTGGGACGAAGCCAAGTGGCTCGAGCGAACCGAGCATGCGGTTGCGTTTCCAGCCGGCGGGCTGCCACCCGAGCTCGACGGCTTCTCGCTTTGATTCCGGATGGCGGCCACCTCCCGGTCCTGCTCGACGAAGCCGTGGCCGCGCTGGCGATCAAGTCCGAAGGGGTCTACGTCGACGCAACCTTTGGCCGCGGCGGACACAGCCGCGGCATCCTCACGCAGCTCGGCCCGCGCGCGCGGCTGCTCGCGCTCGATCGCGATCCTGAAGCAGAAGCCGTCGCGGGCGCGTGGCGCGACGCGCGGTTTCGCTTTCATCGCGCCTGGTTCTCGGAGTTGCCGCAAGTGCTCGACGCGGAGGGCATTGCGGCAATCGACGGGCTCCTGCTCGATCTCGGCGTCTCGTCGCCGCAACTCGACGACCCGAACCGCGGTTTCTCGCTGCGCGCCGACGGACCGCTCGATATGCGCATGGACCCGACCCGTGGCAAGAGCGCGGCGGGATGGCTCGCACAGGTCACGGAAAGCGAACTCAAGGAAGTGATCGCGGACTATGGTGAAGAACGGTTTGCTCAACAGATTGCAAGAGCGATTATTGCGGCTCGCGCGCACCAGCCCGTCGTCCGCACGGGGCAACTGGCCGCGGTCGTGGCAAAAGCCGTCGGCGCGCGCCGGGGGCGTGATCGGGGTCAGGATCCGGCCACGCGGACGTTCCAGGCTATACGGATTTACATCAATCAGGAGCTCGCGGAATTGTCGCTAGCCCTCGACCACGCCCTGCCACGCCTCGCCGCAGGCGGGCGGCTCGCGGTGATCAGCTTTCATTCGCTTGAGGACCGGCTCGTCAAGCAGTTCCTCCGCCGCCACAGTCAGCCCTACGGCGGTAACGCGCGCCTGGCGCGGTTGCCCATCGCCGAGCACGCGCTGCCGGTACCACCGCTGCGTCTGGTGGGACGTGCGATCCGTGCGCGCGCAGCCGAAGTGGCGGCCAACCCACGATCGCGCAGCGCCAGCCTGCGCGTCGCCGAGCGGACCGGCAGCGACATCACCTCATGGTAAGGCTCAATCTGCTGCTGCTCGCCGCGCTGGTTGCCTGCGCGCTGTCGCTCGTCACGTCGCGGCATCAGGCGCGCCTGCTCTTCGTCGAGCTCGAGCGCGAGCAAGCGCTCTCGCGCAGCTACGAAGTCGAACACGGACAGCTGCAGCTTGAGCAAAGTACCTGGGCGATGCCGGCGCGAGTTGAGAAGATCGCCCGCGAGCAACTGAAAATGCAGCTGCCGGCACCCGGTCGCGTTCGCGCTCTCGACGGGGTGGCGCGATGACCATGGCAAGCGCAGTGCGCGGCGCGGGCCCACCCAGGGCGCCATGGCTGCGCGCCCCGCTTCTGTTCGGCGTGCTGATCGCACTATTCGGCTTGCTGGTGACGCGGGCGCTGTATCTGCAATGGATCGACAATGAATTTCTGCAGGAACAGGGCTCATCGCGCTACAGCCGCGACCTCGAGGTACCCGCACACCGCGGGCGCATTCTCGACCGGTTCGGCGAGCCGCTCGCCATCAGCACGCCGGTCAAGGCGATCTGGGCGTGGCCGGACCAGGTCGTGGCGACCCCCGCCCAGCTGCGGGCACTGGCTGCGGTCCTCGACCTGGACCCCGGCGTACTGGCGGCACGGCTTGGTGCCGGGGACGATTTCGTCTACCTCAAGAGGGCGGTTGCGCCCGAAGTCGCCGCGCGCGTCGCCGCACTGGGCATCAAGGGCCTGCACGACGACGACGAATATCGACGCTACTATCCGAGCGGCGAGGTGATGAGCCACATCCTCGGCTTCACCGGTGACCACGACATCGGCCAGGAAGGGATCGAGCTCGCGCAGCAGTCATGGTTGGGCGGAACACCCGGCAGCCGCCGCGTAATCATCGACCGCCGCGGCGAAGTCGTCGAGGATGTCGCCAACATTCGCTCGCCGAGGGAAGGCCGCGACCTCGCCCTGTCCATCGACAGCCGCCTGCAATATCTCGCCTATCGCGAGCTCAAGGCCGCGATCGAGAACAACCAGGCGAAAGCGGGCGGCCTGGTCATTCTCGACACGAGGACCGGCGAGATTCTCGCCCTCGCCAACTGGCCGTCGTACAACCCGAACAATCGCAACCACGTCCCGCGCGAGCGCATGCGCAACCGGGCGTTGACCGACATTTTTGAACCTGGGTCGACCCTCAAGCCGTTCACGATTGCGGCCGCGCTGGAAGCCGGCAAGGTCGAGCCGTCTACCGTCATCGACACCGCGCCGGGGACTCTGACGATCGGCGCCGCGACGATCCACGATGCACACCGTGAGGGCGCACTCACGGTCGAACAGGTCATCCAGAAATCCTCCAACGTCGGTGCGGCCAAGATCGCGCTCTCGCTGCCAGCCGAGAAAATGTGGGAAACACTCTCCGGCGCTGGGTTCGGCGTGCCGCCCAAATCGGGGTTCCCCGGTGAGGTTTCCGGCCGGCTGCGCCCGGCGAAAAGCTGGCGGCCGATCGAGCAGGCGACGATCGCGTTCGGGCACGGCATTGCGGTCAATCTCGTCCAACTCGCCCGCGCCTACACCCTCTTTGCGACCGATGGGGAACTCAAGCCGGTAACGCTGTTCAAGGAGGCCGGTCCGGTCGCCGGCCCGCCGGTTATCAAGCCGGCCACCGCGCGCGCCGTTCGGCACATGCTCGAGATGGTCACCCAACCGGGCGGAACGGCGCCGAAGGCACAGGTGCCCGGGTATCGCGTCGCCGGCAAGACCGGCACCGCGCACAAGCTCGAAGGCGGCATCTACGTGAACAAGTACGTGTCTTCTTTCGTCGGCTTCGCCCCGGTATCGGATCCGCGCTTGATGATCGCCGTGATGATCGATGAGCCTTCGGGCAGCCAATACTACGGCGGCAGCGTTGCTGCGCCGGTGTTCAGCAACGTCATGGGGGCGGCGCTCCGCCTGCTCGGGGTACCGACCGACGCCCCGAACAACCAGCCCCCGCTGCTGCCGAATGGCGACGAAGTACGGGAGGAGACGTGAACAACGCGGCGACAATCGTACCCGCGCCCGATACCGAGATCGCGGCACTGCTCTCCAAGCTGGCGGTTCCGATCACCCGCATCACGTCCGACAGCCGGCGCGTGCGCCCGGGCGACGTCTTTGCCGCCTATCCTGGCGCGCACAAGGACGGCCGCGGGTTCATCGCCGACGCGATCGAACGCGGTGCCGGCGCGATTCTCTGGGACGTGCAGGGCTTCAGTTGGAACCGCGAGTGGAAGGTTCCACATGTCCCAGTCGATAATCTGAAAGCCCGCCTCGGCAACATCGCCGATTGGGTCTACGGCCATCCCTCGCGCGAACTGTGGATGGTCGGCGTCACCGGCACCAACGGCAAGACCTCCTGTGCGCATTGGATCGCGGCAGGCCTCGACGCGGCAGGACGACGCGCCGCGGTGCTCGGCACGCTGGGCAACGGATTGTGGGGCGCGCTCGACGCGGCAACCCACACCACACCCGACGCGGCGGAGCTCCAGGAGCTACTGCGCGGGCTACGGGACAGGGGTGCAGTCGCGGTGGCGATGGAAGTGTCCTCGCACGGCCTCGATCAGGGACGCGTGAACGGCGTTGCCTTCGACCTCGCGCTGTTCACCAATCTTTCGCGCGATCACCTCGACTACCACCAGACAATGGCCGCTTATGGCGCGGCGAAAGCACGCCTGTTCGCGTGGCCAGGGCTGCGCGTCAGCATCGTCAACGCCGACGATCCGTTCGGCCAGAGCCTGATCGACGTTGCCCGCCTCAAGGGCCGCAAGATTCTCACCTACGGGTTTGGCGCCGCCGACATCGTCGGCGCGCGCCTAACGGCAATGAGCTCGGGCCTCGCGTTTGCCATCGAAACGCCTTGGGGAAAGGGCGAGATCCACACCCGCCTGGTTGGCGCATTCAATGCCGCGAACCTTCTCGCCGTGCTCGGCACCCTGCTGGTCAGCGGCGTTGGGCTGGAAGCCGCACTGGGATTTCTCGCCAACGTCGAAGCGCCGCCTGGGCGCATGCAGCGTCTGGGAGGCGACGGCGCCCCGCTGGTCGTCATCGATTATGCCCACACGCCCGACGCGCTCGACAAGGTGCTCACTTCGTTACGCTCCGCGGTCGGCGCCGGCGGCGAACTGGTGTGCGTGTTCGGTTGCGGCGGCGATCGTGACCGCGGCAAGCGACCCGAAATGGGCCGAGTGGCGGCGCGGCTGGCCAATCGGGTGATCGTAACCAGCGATAACCCACGCGGCGAGGATCCAGGCGCAATTGTCAGCGACATCGTGCACGGTATCCGCGACACCGGCAATCGTCGCTATGCGGTTGAACTCGATCGGGCGACGGCGATCGCCACGGCAATTGGCGATGCCAAGGCCGGCGACGTCGTGCTGCTGGCAGGCAAGGGACACGAGACATACCAGGAACATGCGGGCGTGCGCCATCCGTTTCTTGACGCCGATCACGCCACGCGCGCTCTCGCCTCACGGAGCGGCCGATGATGGACACCGCAACCGCCGCTCGCGCAATCGGCGGCGCGCTTTCCGGACCTAACATTACCTTCGATCGCGTCAGCACCGATTCGCGCTCGCTCAAGCCCGGTGATCTCTTCGTCGCGCTCCAGGGCGAGCGCTTCGATGGCCACGATTTCGTCGCCCAGGCGTTCCAGGGCGGCGCCGTCGCGGCGGTCGTCGCCGCTGACCGCGCCGGATCGCTTGCCAGCCACGGCAGCTTGCTCGCGGTCGCCGATCCGCTGGCGGCCTTGGGAGCGCTCGCCGCGTTCTGGCGCCGGCGCTTCGTGCTGCCGGTCATCGTGGTTGTCGGCAGCAACGGCAAGACGACGGTTAAGGAGATGATCGCGGCGATCCTGCGTGTCGAGTTCGGAGCCGATGCGGTGCTCGCGACGGTCGGCAACTTCAACAACCAGGTTGGCCTGCCGCTCATGGTGCTGAGTCTGCGCACTGCGCATCGCGTCGCCGTGTTCGAAATCGGCATGAACCATCCCGGCGAGACGGCGGCGCTGGCCGGCATCGCGCAGCCGACTATCGCCCTCATCAACAATGCGCAACGCGAGCACCAGGAATTCATGCGCAGTGTTGCCGATGTTGCGGCGGAGCACGCCGCGGCCATCAATGCCCTGCCCAACGACGGTGTTGCCGCGTTTAACGCCGACGACGACTACGCACCATTCTGGAACGGGGTCGTCGCGCGGCGAAACGCGGAGGGCGCGGGCATCACGGTACGCGATTTCGGCCTGCTTGCGCCGGCCGTGGTGTCCGCACGTTGTCGCGCGGAGCCCTGGGGCAGCCTGGTCGAGGTCGAGACCCCGGGGGCCGCGAAGAGCTTCGAATTGCGTGCGCCCGGGCGGCACAACGTCGCCAATGCCCTGGCGGCGATCGCCGCCGCGACCGCGGCCGGCGCGAGCCTCGCCGCGGCGCAGCGGGGCCTGTCCGCGTTTCGGCCGCTGGCTGGCCGGCTCGAGGCGAAAACCGCCGCCGAGGGCGCCGCCGTCATCGACGACACATACAACGCGAACCCGGATTCGGTGCGCGCGGCCATCGCCGTGCTCGCTCGCGCCAACGGCGCGCGCTGGCTGGTGCTGGGCGACATGGGTGAAGTCGGCAGCCAGGGCATCGCCTTTCATCGGGAAATTGGCGAATACGCGCGCGCGGCGGGTATCGATCGGCTGCTCACGACGGGCGAGCTCGCGGCGCACGCGGTCGCCTCGTTTGGACCGGGCGGCGAACATTTCGGCGACATCGACGCGCTGATCGCCGCGACCGACGCCAGGCTGCGCGGCAATGGCGCGACCAGCATCACCCTGCTCGTCAAAGGCTCACGCTTCATGCGCATGGAGCGCGTCGTCGCCGCGCTGACCGGTGTCGTCGCCGGCGGGAGTCACTGATGCTGCTCGCGCTCGCCAATTGGATCGCACCCGAGGTGCGGGCCTTCAACGTCTTCGGTTACATAACGTTGCGGGCCGTGCTGGCGACGATGACGGCGTTGATCATCTCGTTCGTCGTCGGCCCGAGCATGATCCGCAAACTCACCGAGTACAAGATCGGGCAGTCCATACGCGACGACGGTCCGCAGTCGCACCTGATCAAGGCCGGGACCCCAACCATGGGTGGGGCATTGATCCTGGTGTCGATCGCGATCACGACGCTGCTCTGGGCTGACCTGCGCAACCGCTTCGTCTGGGTGGTGCTGTTGGTGACCTTGGGCTTCGGCGCGATCGGATGGATCGACGATTACCGCAAAGTCGTCTACCGCAATCCCAAGGGCCTCTCGGCGCGGGCCAAGTTCGGGTCGCAATCCGCGATCGGACTGCTCGCCGCGGTCTATCTCGCGTTTTCGGTTTCCACGCCGTCGAATCCCCAGTTCCTGCAGCTGTTCCTGGCCTGGCTGTTCAGCGGCTTCGGCCTCGACCTGCCGTCGAAGGCCGATCTGATCGTGCCGTTCTTCAAGAGCGTGACCTATCCGCTGGGGGTGTGGGGCTTCATCGTGTTGTCGTATTGCGTGATCGTCGGCGCGAGCAACGCGGTCAATCTGACCGACGGGCTCGATGGGCTCGCCATCGGACCCACGGTATTAATCGGCTTCGCGCTCGGGATCTTTGCCTACGTCACTGGCCGCGCCGACTTCTCGGCCTACCTTCTGCTGCCCCATATCCCGGGCGCGGGCGAGCTGACGGTGATCTGCGCCGCGATTGTTGGCGCAGGCTTGGGCTTTCTGTGGTTCAACGCCTACCCCGCTGAGGTCTTCATGGGCGACGTGGGTGCGCTGGCGCTGGGCGCCGCGCTAGGCGCGATCGCCATCATCGTCCGCCAAGAGATCGTGCTGGCGATCATGGGCGGGGTGTTCGTCGTCGAGACGCTCTCGGTGATGATCCAGGTGGCGTCGTTCAAGCTCACCGGCAAGCGCGTATTCCGCATGGCACCGATCCACCACCATTACGAGCTGAAGGGCTGGAAGGAAAATCAGGTCGTCGTGCGTTTCTGGATCATCACCATGCTGCTGGTGCTGTTTGGCCTTTCGACCCTGAAATTGCGCTGACGATGACCCTCAAGGATCGCCGCGTAGTCGTGCTTGGCCTCGGGATCACCGGCTTGTCGGCGGCGCGCTGGGCCGTGCGCCGCGGTGCGCGCGTGAGGGTTGCCGATACGCGCGCCGATCCACCGTGCGCCGCGCAGCTGCGCGCCGAGTTGCCACAGGTCCAGTTGACGACCGGGCCGATCGTCGACGCCACGCTGTCGGGTGCGCAGACCCTCGTTCATCAGCCCGGGCCTCGCCAAGGACCAGCCGCCGATCCGCGACGCCGTCGCGCGCGGGGCCGAACTGGTCGGCGACGTGGAGCTCTTCGCCCGCGCGCTGCCGCCGGGCCAGAAGATCCTGGCAATTACCGGCACCAACGGTAAGACAACCGTCACCGTACTCACCGCGGAGCTCTTGCGCGCTGCGGGTCTGCTCGCGACGACGGCGGGCAACATCGGCGAGCCGGTGCTCGACGTGCTTTCCCACTTTGAGCGGGGGGCGCGCTGGCCCGACGTGCTCGTAATCGAATTGTCGAGCTTTCAGCTCGAGACGATGTCGAGCCTCAAGCCGGTCGCCGCGACCGTGCTCAACGTCACGGAGAACCACCTGGATCGCTACGCTGGCCTGGCCGAGTACGCAGCCGCCAAGGCGCGCATCTTCCGCAATGGCGGCGAGCAGATTCTCAATCGCGACGATGCCCGCTCATTGGCGATGGCCCGACCCGGTCGCAGCATGCAGACCTTCGGGACCGGCGTTCCGCAAGGCGAGCACGAGTGGGGGCTCGTCGAGCGCTCCGGTGCGCCATGGCTCGCCCGCGGTGGCGGGCTGCTGCTTGCGGCAGACGATCTCGCCCTGCTGGGGCGGCACAATGCGTTGAACGCGCTGGCGGCCCTTGCACTCACCTCGACGGTCGCCAAGATCGACCAGAAAATCCTGGCTGCGCTGACCGCGTTCCGCGGCCTGCCGCATCGGATGGAGCGCGTCGCCGACATCGCCGAGGTGCGCTTCGTCAATGACTCGAAGGCCACGACAGTCGCGGCAACGCTGGCGGCGCTCGACGGCATCGGGCGCCCCGTTGTGCTCATCGCCGGCGGCGATGGCAAGGGACAGAACTTCGCCGCGCTGAAGCCCGCGGTCGCAGCGCATTGCCGCGCGGTCGTGCTGCTCGGGCGCGACGCGCCGGCGCTCGCCGCCGCGCTCTCGGGCATCACCCCTGCGGTGGAGTTTGCGCCGGCGCTGGAGGTCGCCGTCGGCCGGGCGATCGCGCTCGCGCGGCCGGGCGACGTCGTCTTGTTGTCGCCCGCGTGCGCGAGCCTGGACATGTTTCGCGATTACGTCGATCGGGGCGAGCGCTTCAAGGCCGCCGTTGCGGCGCATGCACGGGAGGTTGCGCATGCCTAGGGACGGGCTGCTGGCGACGCTGCCGCGTTGGTCTGCGCCGGCTGGGGCGCCGCGCAACAGCCGCACCATGCTCACCTACGATCCGACGCTCGCCTGGACGGCGCTTTTGTTGCTCGCCTTCGGCCTGGTGATGGTCTACTCGGCCTCGATCGCGACCGCGGAGGCGTCGGCGTATACCGGCTATCGGCCCTGGTACTTCCTCGCCCGACACGCGCTGTTCCTCGCCGCCGGCCTTGCCGCCGGCCTGATCGCCTTCCAGATTCCAGTCAGTGTCTGGCGTACCTTGGCGCCGTATCTGTTTATCGTCGGCGCCGTGCTGCTCGGCGCGGTGCTCGTCCCAGGGGTCGGCCGTGCCATCAACGGCAGCAAGCGCTGGTTGTCGTTGGGCATCGTCAACCTGCAGCCGTCGGAGTTCATGAAGCTCTTCGTCGTGCTCTACGCGTCGAGCTATGCCGTGCGCAGGGCCGACTTCCTGCACGCCGAGCAGCCGCTCAAGCAGACCCTGTTGCGTGGGTTTCTGCCGCTGCTCGCGGTCATGGTTGCCATCGGCGCACTGCTGTTGCAGGAGCCTGACTTCGGAGCCTGCGTCGTGATCGTGGCCATCGCTTTTGGGATCCTGTTCCTCGGTGCTCTCGACTGGCGGCTGCTGCTCGGCTTGAGCGTCCTGCTGCCGATCACCTTGTGGGTGCTAATCCAGATCGCGCCGTACCGGCTGCAGCGCTTCACCGGCTTCCTCGACCCCTGGGCCGACGCATACGGCAAGGGTTATCAGCTGTCGCATTCGCTCATCGCCTTCGGGCGGGGCGAGTGGTTCGGAGTGGGGCTCGGTGCGAGCGTCGAGAAGCTACTCTATCTTCCCGAAGCGCACACCGATTTCCTGCTCGCAGTGATTGCCGAGGAGCTTGGTTTTGTCGGCGTGGTGGCGGTGATCGCGATGTTCGTGTGGCTGCTCCTGCGCGCGTACGCCATCGGCAGGCAGGCAGGCCGGCTCGAGCGCCCGTTCGCGGCGCTTACCGCGCACGGTATCGGCATCTGGCTTGGCGTTCAGGCGTTCATCAACATCGGCGTCAACATGGGCGTGCTGCCGACGAAGGGCCTGACCTTGCCGCTGCTCTCGTTCGGCGGCAGCGGCATCGTCGCGAACTGCCTCGCGATCGCGATTCTCTTGCGCGTCGATTACGAGAACCGGCGCCTGTTGCGCGGGTTCGCGGTATGAGCGGAACGGTCATGATCACGACCGGCGGTACCGGCGGCCACGTTTTTCCCGGGCTCGCCGTGGCCGCGCGCCTTATCGCCCGCGGCTGGCGGGTGTTCTGGCTGGGCACGCGCGAGGGCATCGAGGCGAAGCTCGTGCCGCAGCACGGGTTGGAGTTCGAGGGCATTCGATTCGCCGCTGTGCGCGGCAAGGGCGTGCGCCGGTTGCTGCTCGGCCCGTTTGCGCTGCTGAGCGCCTTTCAGCAGAGCCTGGCGATCATTCGCCGCCGGACGCCCGATGTCATCCTTGGCTTTGGCGGGTTTGCTTCCTTTCCCGGCGCGCTCATGGGCGTGGCCTGCGGCAAGCCGTTGGTGATCCACGACGCGAATGCGGTTGCGGGGCTCGCCAATCGCCTCCTCGCCTACGGCGCCGACCGCATCTTGGTCGGGTTTCCAGGCGCGTTTTCGGGGCGGCATGGCGCCAAGTCCGAGTGGGTGGGCAATCCGGTGCGCGACGATATCGCCGCCGTGGCGCCGCCGGAAGCACGCTATCGCGGCCGCTCGGGGCCGATGCGGCTGCTCGTGCTCGGCGGCAGCCTGGGCGCGGTGGCGTTGAACAAGCTTCTGCCGGCCGCGCTCGCGCTGCTGTCCTCGGCATCGCGCCCTATCGTCACCCATCAGGCGGGCGAACGCCACATCGAAGCGCTTTGCGCCGCGTACGCTGCGGCCGGCGTCGAAGCCGAGTGCGTGCCATTCATCGCCAACATGGCGGGTCGGTATGCGCTGGCCGACCTGGTGATTGCGCGCAGCGGCGGGCTGACCGTCGCCGAACTGGCGGCGGTCGGCGTGGCGGCGCTACTCGTGCCGCTGCCGGGGGCCATCGCCGACGAACAGACCCACAACGCGCGCTTCCTCGTCGACGCCGGCGGCGCGGTGCTCATGCCGCAGGACGAGCTCCGGCCCGAACGCCTGGCCGATTTCCTTCGCGGCATCTCGCGCGAGCGCCTGCTGGAAATGGCCGTCGCGGCGCGGCGTGTCGGGCGCAGGGATGCGGCCGAGCGCGTCGCAGAGGCGTGCGTCGCGGAGGCCAGCCCGTGAAGCACAAGGTCAAGCGCGTGCATTTCGTCGGCATCGGTGGTGCCGGAATGAGTGGCATTGCCGAAGTGCTGCTGACCCAGGGCTATCGCGTCACGGGCTCGGACCTCGTGCATGGCGCGGTGATTGGGCGGCTTAAGGAGCTCGGCGCGCGCGTTTATCTCGGTCATGCGGCGGAAAACGCAGCCGAGGCGGACGTCGTGGTCGTGTCCACCGCTGTTACCGCGGACAATCCCGAGGTCGTCGCAGCCCGGGAGCAGGGGATTCCGGTCGTGCCGCGCGCACTGATGCTCGCCGAGCTGATGCGGTTGAAGCAGGGCATCGCCGTCGCCGGGACGCACGGCAAGACGACGACGACGAGTCTGATTGCCAGCGTGCTTGGCGAGGGTGGGCTCGATCCGACCTTCGTTATTGGCGGCCGCCTGCTTGCCGCGGATACGCATGCGCGGCTGGGCAGCGGCGAGTTTCTTGTCGCCGAGGCCGACGAATCCGACGCCTCCTTCCTCGTCCTGCAGCCGGTGCTGGCGGTCATTACGAACATCGACGCCGACCACATGGAAACCTACGGCCATGACTTCGCGCGCCTGAAGGAGGCCTTTCTGCAGTTCGCCCAGCGGCTGCCGTTCTACGGCGTTGCGGTCCTGGGCCTCGACGATCCCAACGTGCGCGACATGCTGCCCGCGGTGACCAAGCCGATCGTGACCTATGGCTTTGCAGCCGATGCGCAAGTGCGCGCCGAAGCGATCGTAGCCGCTTCAGGGCGCATGCGTTTTGTCGCCCGCAGCGCCGGCCGGGACGACCTCGATGTCGAGCTCAACCTGGCCGGCAGGCATAACGTGCAAAACGCGCTCGCGGCCATCGCAGTCGGGCGCGAGACCGGCGTTGCCGACGCGGCAATCGCCAAAGCGCTGTCGGAATTCAAAGGCGTCGGACGCCGGTTCCAGCGCTATGGCGAGGTTCGTCTGCCTCGAGGGGGGAGCTACACGCTCATCGACGACTATGGCCATCACCCGGCGGAAATGGCGGCAACGATTGAGGCCGCCCGCAGCGCCTTCCCCGAACGGCGCCTGGTGCTTGCCTTCCAGCCGCATCGTTACACCCGAACGCGCGATTTGTTCGAGGACTTCGTCAAGGTCCTGGCAAGCGTCGACGCCCTGATTCTGACCGATGTCTACGCCGCCGGCGAGCCCCCGCTTGTCGCCGCAGACGGACGCGCGCTCGCGCGCGCGTTGCGCGTCGCGGGCAAGATCGAGCCGGTGTTCGTGGAACACGTGGGCGGCGTGGCGGAGGCGATCCGGGCAGTCGTGCGGGACGGTGACATCGTGCTCACGATGGGCGCGGGGTCGATCGGCAGCGTACCCCAACAACTCATGCAAGAAACCGCATGAACATGGTCGAACCTCGGCACTTCGCCGGACTCCGCGGCAACCTCACGCTCGACGCATCGCTTGCTCGCTACACGAGCTGGCGCGCGGGAGGCTGCGCCGACATCGCGTACGTTCCCGCCGACCGCGACGATCTGGCGCTGTTTCTGCGCCAGCTGCCGATCTTCGAGGCGGTGACCGTTCTCGGTCTCGGCAGCAACGTTCTCGTGCGCGACGGCGGCGTGCGCGGCGCGGTGATCCTGATGCACAACCCCGGGGGTGCGCTGGCGGTTGCCGACGGCCTGATCTATGCCGACGCCGGCGTCGCCTGCCCGAAGCTCGCGCGCTTCGCCGCGCGCCACGGCTGCGCGGGCGCCGAGTTTCTCGCCGGCGTGCCGGGTACCGTTGGCGGCGCGCTGGCGATGAATGCCGGTTGCTACGGAGCCGAGACCTGGCCCCATGTGGCCAAGGTGGAGCTGCTCCTGCGTGACGGCAGTTTCACCGTGCGCACGCCGGCCGACTACGCGATCGGCTACCGCAGCGTCAGGCGCGCCGATGGCCGCGCGACAGAGGGCATCTTTACCGCGGCGTGGTTCCGCTTTCCTCGCCGGCGACGGCGAGACCTCGCGCCTGCGCATGCGCGAGCTGCTGGCGCGGCGCATCGCGACCCAACCGCTTAACCTGCCCAACGCCGGCAGCGTGTTTCGCAATCCACCCGGCGATCACGCCGCCCGACTCATCGAAGCCGCCGGCCTCAAGGGCCTTGCCGTCGGCGGGGCGCGGGTGTCGGAGAAACACGCCAATTTCATCGTCAATGCGCAGCGCCTTGCGAGCGCAGCGGACATCGAGGCGCTAATCGAGCAGGTGCGGCGCGTCGTCGCCGCCAAGACCGGCGTGATGCTGGAGCTCGAGGTGCAGATCATCGGAGACGCCGCATGAGCGAGTTCGGCAAGGTAGCCGTGCTCATGGGCGGCCCGTCGGCCGAGCGCGAAATCTCGCTGCTCTCCGGCAACGCCGTGCTTGCCGCGCTCCAGAGCAGGGGGATCGATGCGCACGCGTTCGATCCTGCCCAACGCTCCCTCTACGAACTCCTGCGCGATGGATTCGAGCGCGTGTTCATCGCGCTGCATGGCCGCTTCGGCGAGGACGGCACCGTGCAGGGCGCGCTGGAAGTGCTCGGCATTCCATACACCGGAAGCGGCGTGATGGCCTCGGCACTGGCCATGGACAAATGGCGGACCAAGCTGGTGTGGATTGCCAGCGGTATACCGACGCCGCGCTACCGCATCGTCGATGCCGAAACCGACTGGTGGTCCGTGGTCGCCGCCCTCGGCCTGCCCTTGATCGTCAAGCCGGCGCGCGAGGGTTCGACCATCGGCCTATCCAAGGTGACGTCGGTCGACGACGGCGAGCTGGCGCTGGCTTATGCCCTGGCGGCAAAGCACGACGACCTGGTGCTGGTCGAGGAATTCGTCGCCGGTGTCGAGTTGACCACGTCAATTCTCGGCAACCGCGCGCTGCCCCTCATTCGCATCGAGGCCCCACAAGGCAACTACGACTATCACCACAAGTATTTCTCCAACGAGACGCGCTACTACTGCCCTTGCGGCCTGCCGGAGGCGACCGAGAACGCGATCTGCGCCCAGTCGCTCGAGGCGTTTGCACTCGTCGGCGGTTCGGGGTGGGGTCGGCTCGATCTCATCGTCGTGCCCGATGGCACGTGGCAGTTCCTCGAAGTCAATACCTCGCCGGGCATGACCGCCCACAGCTTGGTACCGATAGCGGCAAAGGCCGACGGCATGACCTTCCCCGACCTTTGCGTCGAGATCCTGCGGGGTGCCCATGTGGGATAGCCCACGAGCGCTCAATCTGCTCGCCTGGTCGTTGACGGTGGTGGCGGCCGTGCTGCTCGCCTGCGGCGCGATCGCATGGACGGCGCGGCAGCCGGTGTTCGCGCTGCGGCATGTCGTCGTCGACGGCAACCTCGCCCGCACCAGCCGCGCACACCTCGAAACGGTGATCCGCGAGGAACTCAAGGGAACGTTCTTTACGCTAAGCCTCGCCGACGCGCGCGCCTCGCTGCAGCGCGTCCCCTGGGTCAAAAGCGTGGCCCTGCGGCGGCAATGGCCCGATCGGCTCGAGGTCACGGTGGTCGAGCATGAGCCGCTGGCGCGCTGGAACGAGGCGGCACTCGTCGATACCGAGGGCGAGGAGTTCAGCGCCGATTTTGACGGCGAGTTGCCGCAGTTCACCGGACCCGACGGCACCTCGACCGAGCTCGCTCAACATTTCCGCGAGTTCAGCGCAACCCTCGCACCCTGTGCTCTGGCCATCGCCGCGCTGCGGCTGTCGCCGCGCGGTGGCTGGCGACTGCGGACTACCGGCAGCGCCGCGCTTTCGATCGAGCTCGGGCGCAACGAACCGAGCGAGCGACTGTCGCGCTTCGCGAGCGTATCAGGCGCGAACGGTTGGCGCGCTGGCGCGCGCCGGCACTGCGGTCGATTACGTCGACTTGCGTTACCGCAACGGCTTCGCGGTGCGCGTGCCCAGTGCCACGGGCAAGCCGGCGCGGAAGACGGGATAGGGACGCGAACATGGTGAAAGACAGCAAGAACCTGATCGTCGGCCTGGATATCGGAACCTCGAAGATCGTCGCCATCGTCGCCGAGCTGACGAGCGAGAAGCGGCTGAACATCATCGGCCTGGGCGCGCACCCGTCGCGCGGACTGAAGAAGGGCGTCGTGGTCAACATCGAGGCCACGATGGCCTCGATTCAGCGCGTACTCGAAGAAGCAGAGCTCATGGCGGACTGTGCAATCACCGACGTGTACACCGGCATCGGCGGGGGACATATCCGCAGCCTCAATTCCAGCGGCATGGTCGCGATCAAGGAGAAAGAGGTCACCCAGGCCGACATCGATCGCGTGGTCGAAACCGCCAAGGCGATCGCGATCCCGAACGACCAGCAGATTCTGCACATCCTGCCACAGGAATTCATCATCGACGGGCAGGAGGACGTACGCGAGCCGCTGGGCATGAGCGGCGTGCGCCTGGAGGTAAAGGTTCATATTGTCACCGGGGCAGTCTCCGCGCTGGAGAACATCACCAAGTGCGTCCGGCGGTGCGGGCTGAAGGTCCAGGATGTGATGCTCCAGCCGCTGGCCTCGGCGTTGGCCGTGCTCAATGACGACGAGAAGGAGCTCGGCGTCTGCCTCATGGATGTCGGTGGCGGCACGACCGATCTGGCGGTGTTCACTGGCGGTGCGATACGGCACACCGCCGTGATCCCGATCGCTGGCGATCAAGTGACCAACGACATCGCGATGACGCTGCGCACACCCACCAAGGATGCCGAGGAGCTGAAGCTGCGCCACGGCTGCGCGCTGCGGCAGCTCGCCGATCCGAACGACATTATCGAAGTTCCCGGCGTCGGCGAGCGGGGCCCGCGCAAGCTCTCGCGGCAAATGCTGGCCGAAGTGATCGAGCCGCGGATCGAGGAGCTCTACACGCTCGCACAGGCGGAGCTCCGCCGCAGCGGGTTCGAGGAGCTCCTGTCGTCGGGCATCGTGCTCACCGGAGGCTCGGCACTCCTGGCCGGCATGGTCGAGTTGGGCGAGGAAGTCTTTCACCTGCCGGTACGCATCGGAGTGCCGGCATACGTCGGTGGCCTGGCGGACGTTGTGCGCAGTCCGCGCTATGCGACTGCAGTCGGCCTGCTGCTCGACGGGCGCGAACATTTCCTGCGTGCGGAGCTACTGCGTGCGCAGGGGGGCGGTCTTACCAACATGGCGGGGCGGATGAAGCAATGGTTCAAGGCCAATTTCTGAACGCGCTGTTCAGGGCTTGGCGCAAGGCGGCTACAAACAGCAGGATAAACACCAGACAGGAAAGGAGTGCATATGTTTGAGATCATCGACCAGAGTCCTCAGGATGCAGTAATCAAAGTCATCGGTGTGGGCGGTTGCGGCGGCAACGCGGTGGAACACATGATCGGCAAAGGTCTCGCCGGCGTGGAGTTTATCGCCGCCAACACCGACGCGCAGGCGCTCAAGCGGTCCACGGCGCGAACACAGCTCCAGCTCGGCACCAACCTGACACGCGGACTGGGCGCCGGGGCGCGACCGGAGATCGGTCGCGATGCGGCGATGGAAGACCGCGAGCGCATCGTCGAATCCATCGGCGGTGCGGACATGCTCTTCATCACCGCCGGCATGGGCGGCGGCACGGGCACCGGCGCAGCACCTGTGGTGGCCCAGGTAGCCAAGGAGAACGGCATCCTCACGGTGGCGGTCGTCACCCGGCCGTTCAAGTTCGAGGGCAAACGGCAGAAAGTAGCTCAGGCCGGAATCGACGAACTGGCGAAGATCGTCGATTCGCTGATCATCATTCCGAACGACAAGCTGATGCAGGTGCTCGGCGAAGAGGTATCGGTCCTCGACGCCTATGCCGCGGCAAACGAAGTGCTGCACAGCGCGGTCGCCGGTATCGCGGAGGTGATCAACAACCCCGGGTTGGTCAATGTCGACTTCGCCGACGTGCGCACCGTCATGTCAGAGGTCGGGATGGCGATGATGGGATCGGCGACTGCCGCCGGCGCGGATCGCGCGCACCAGGCCGCCGAGCGCGCCGTCGCAAGCCCGCTGCTCGAGGAGGTCAACCTCGCCGGCGCGCGCGGAGTGCTCGTCAACATCACGGCATCGGCTGGCCTCAAGATGAAGGAGTACCACGAGGTCATGAATACGATCAAGGCGTTCACCGCCGAGGATGCGATGGTGATCGTCGGTACGGTCATCGACGAGGCGATGGAGGACCGGTTGCGGGTGACGATGGTCGCAACCGGCCTGGGCAGCACGGCAGCGAAGGTGCGTGCGCCGCGGCTGGAAGTCGTCGAGCCGATGCTGGAGCGGACCGGCACCGACGGCCTTGGGTCGAGCGTCGAGCCAGTCGACTACGACCGGCTGGAACGAACGCCGGCGGTCATCCGCCGCGGGCGCACGCCGGCGCCGGGTGGGGTCCCTGCGCCTGGGTTCGATCCCTCCGACATCCCGGCCTTCCTGAGGAAGCAGGCCGACTAGGAGCGCGACCGTGTTCGAGAGGGTCCTGTGCTAAAATAACGGCCCTGCACGCGGCGCGCGATGACTGGCGCTGCGCCCTCGACGCGGCAGCGAACGACAACGATGCTCAAACAGCGGACACTCAAGAAATCGATCAAGACGACCGGCGTGGGGTTGCACACCGGTACCCGCGTCGATCTGACATTGCGCCCGGCGCCTCCCGACTCCGGCATCGTGTTCCACCGCGTGGATCTGCCTCAGGCGGTTGCGATTCCGGCGCACGCCAGCCACGTCGGCGACACCCGGCTTTCCTCGTCGCTGGAGAAGGACGGCGCGAAGATCTCGACCGTCGAGCACCTGATGTCGGCGCTCGCCGGATTGGGCGTCGACAACCTGCACGTCGACGTCGCCGGGCCCGAACTGCCGATCATGGATGGCAGTGCCGGCCCATTCGTTTTCCTGCTGCAGTCAGCCGGAATCGAGGAGCAGCCGGCGCGCAAGCGCTATTTGCGGATCAAGGAGCCGGTTGAGGTCAGGGTTGACGACAAATGGGCGCGCTTCGAGCCATACCACGGCTTCAAGCTCGATTTCACGATCGATTTTCCGCATCCGGTGTTCGGCACCGAAAACCGGCACGTGGTGATCGATTTCGCGGAGCACTCCTACACCAAGGAAGTCAGCCGCGCCCGCACCTTCGGTTTCATGGCCGACCTCGAGGCAATGCGCGAAGCGGGGCTCGGGCTTGGTGGCAGCCTGCAGAACGCGATCGTTCTCGACGAGACGCGCGTGCTCAACAGCGAAGGGTTGCGCTACGACAACGAATTCGTCAAACACAAAGTGCTCGACGCGATCGGCGATATCTATCTGCTCGGCCACCCGCTGATCGGCATCTACGCTGCCTACAAGTCCGGGCATGCGCTCAACAACGCGTTGTCACGCGAACTGCTCGCCCGACCCCACGCCTGGGAGTTGGTGACCTTCGCCGCGCCCGATGAGGTGCCGAGCGCCTTTCTCGCCTGGCAGCTGCAGCCGGCCTGATTTACGCCGCGGCCACCTTGCGCTCGCGCCGCCGGCCCTGGCCGGGCTGCGCGTCACGGTTGCATTCGATCCACCGCGGTAAGAGCAATCCTTGGTCCTGGTACGGCTGCTGCTTTTCTTTGCCCTCGCCGCCGTCGCCATCGCTTTGGGACTGTTTGTGCTCAAGCGCGACCGCCGCTATCTGCGCTTCATCGGTAAGGTCGCCCAATACACGGTCGTGCTCCTACTCGGGGTGCTGCTGTTCTATGCCTTCAACCGCCTGCTGCGCGGCGGATGAAACGGGTTCGTCGGCGTGGTCGGCCAGCCGCCGCAGGGCGGCGGCGAGCTCGGCGTCAGCAAGCGCCCCGGCACGCCCGCGCAATGTCGCGGCTGACGCGCTATCCAATTGTTTTGCAACGGTTTTATGAGAGGAATCGCCGCGTGGGCGGGCTTGCACGCGGACCTGTATTCCAGTAAATTCCAACCCCGCGCGCTGCAGTGTGTTGACGAGGGCCGGAACGCGCTGCCGCAGCAGGCCGGCGGCGGCGCCGGTCGCAGCGACCAGGGCAAGATCGGGCGGGCGGGCGTCATCGACCCCGACCTGTGCGGCGAGGGCTGGCGGCAGGCTGTCCCTAACGCACTGTAGAACCGCGACTTCCCGTTGGCGACGGTCCAGAAGACCGGCGAGGGTCGCTTCGGTGGATAGTATTTGTCGCAGCGGGCGCATGCGACGGGTAGTGTAGCGCCTTTGGATGACTCGCCCTGGACGGGACGCAACCCGCGCGAGGGCGGAGGAAGGGTCAATTTGAACATTATTGTCGTTTCCAGCGCCCTGGGCCGGGCTCGAACGCTTACCCTGGACTGGCGACACTGGACGCTCGGGGGCTTCGGCCTGCTGGTGCTGTTCCTATCCTTCACACTGCTCTTCAACTACGTCACCCTGCGCTACGCAGCCGCGGTCAAGCACCCCCTGCTGCAGGCCATTCTGCTCGACGACCAGCGGCAGGAGGCACGCCGGGCGCAAGAAATCGTCCAGGGGCACCTCAATGCCATGGCCATCAAGCTGGGCGAGCTGCAGGCGCAGCTGTTACAGCTCAACGGCCTGGGCGACCGCCTGGCGCAGATGGCGGGACTCAAGCCGAAAGACCTGCCGCCGACCGAACCGGGCGAGACGCCCGGTCGCGGGGGGCCGGCGCCGACGCTGTCGAGCGACCTGTCCGTCGATGAGTTCAGCACCCTGCTCGGTCAGTTGTCGCGCGGGGTCGACGAGCGTTCCGATCAGCTTGGCGTGCTCGAGGCGCTGCTCGTCAGCAGCTCGGCCATCAAGAAATTCCTGCCCACGCTCTCGCCCCTGGACGGAGGCTGGCTCTCGGCGGGCTTTGGTTGGCGCATCGATCCGTTCACCGGTCAGAAAAGCTTTCACGAAGGTCTGGATCTCGCGTCTGAACCGGGAACGCCGATCATGGCGGCCGCGAGCGGCAAGGTCATCTTCGCGGATGTGCAGGCACAGTATGGTAAAATGGTCGAAATCGATCACGGTAATGGACTTGTGACGCGCTACGCCCATTGCTCGATGCTGCTTGTCAAAGAGGGCGATCTGGTGCTGCGAGGCCAAAGGATAGCCGCAGTGGGGTCGACCGGGCGGGCCACCGGGCCGCACCTGCATTTCGAGGTGCGCCTGAACGGCGTGCCGCAGAACCCGGCGCGGTTCCTGCAGTCGACCGGCTGATCCAAACGACGCGTCAATCCAAGGCAGGGGTGAGGAAATCCTCACCCCTTGCTTTTTCCGGTCGGCGCCGTCAGCTAGCGAGCGATGATCTCCAATATCCTCACTAAGGTGTTCGGCAGCCGCAACGAGCGGCTGCTCAAGCAGTACGGCCAGGTTGTGCGCCAGATCAACGCCCTCGAGCCGGCGAGTTGCTGCACTTTCCGACGCGGAGCTGCGGGCGAAGACCGTTACCCTGCGCGAGCGCGTGGGCAGCGGCGAAGGCCTTGATGCGGTGCTTCCGGAGGCATTCGCCATCGTGCGCGAGGCCGGAAAGCGAACGCTGCAAATGCGGCACTTCGACATGCAGCTAATCGGGGGCATGGCGCTGCATTACGGCAAGATCGCCGAAATGCGCACGGGCGAGGGCAAGACCCTGGTGGCCACCCTGCCGGCGTACTTGAATGCGCTGGCAGGGCGAGGCATGCACATCGTCACCGTCAACGATTACCTCGCCCAACGCGACGCCGACTGGATGGGTCGGATCTACCGCTTCCTGGGCCTGACCGTTGGCGTCAATCTGTCGCAGATGAGCCATCCGGACAAGCAGGTGGCCTATGCGGCAGACATCACGTACGGGACCAACAACGAATTCGGTTTCGATTACCTG
The DNA here is from genome assembly GCA_963711235.1 of uncultured beta proteobacterium. Lineage (GTDB taxonomy): Bacteria > Pseudomonadota > Gammaproteobacteria > Burkholderiales > Casimicrobiaceae > PALSA-1003. Next base: position 1,417,477 of record CAVQDI010000006.1, read on the forward strand.
CGCGACAACATGGTGTTCCAGGCCTCCGAGCGCGTCCAGCGAGGCCTCAATTACGCGATCGTCGACGAAGTCGACTCGATTCTTATCGACGAGGCGCGAACGCCACTGATCATCTCTGGCCAGGCCGACGACAACGTCGAGCTCTACTATCGCCTGAACGAGCTGGCACCCAAGCTGCAGCGCCAGACCGAGGAGCAAGGGGCGGGCGACTACTGGGTCGACGAGAAGGCGCACCAAGTGCTGCTTTCGGAAGCAGGTCACGAGCGCGCCGAGAATATCCTGACCGATGCCGGCCTGCTGCCCGTGGGAACGAGTCTCTACAACGCGCACAACATCTCACTCGTACATCATCTCTACGCCGCGCTGCGCGCGCACGCGCTGTTCCACCGCGACCAGCACTACGTGGTGCAGAACGGCGAAGTCATCATCGTCGACGAGTTCACGGGACGCTTGATGGCCGGCCGACGCTGGTCGGATGGTCTGCACCAGGCCGTCGAGGCGAAGGAAGGTGTGCCGATCCAGCGCGAGAACCAAACGCTGGCATCGATCACCTTCCAGAACTACTTCCGCATGTACGAGCGCCTTGCCGGCATGACCGGCACCGCCGACACCGAGGCGTTCGAGTTCCAGCAGATTTACCATCTCGAGACGGTGGTGATCCCGACCCATCTGCAAATGATCCGCGGAGACGAAAACGACCTCGTCTTCCGGACACTCCAGGAAAAGATCGACGCCATCATTGGCGACATCAAGGAATGCTATAGGGTCGGCCAGCCGGTACTCGTCGGCACGACTTCGATCGAGAACTCGGAGTTGCTTTCCGGTTACCTGGAGAAGCAGAAATTACCGCACCAGGTGCTCAACGCCAAACAGCACGCGCGCGAAGCGGAAATCGTCGCGCAGGCAGGCCGCCCGAAGATGGTCACCATTGCGACCAACATGGCGGGGCGTGGCACCGACATCGTGCTCGGAGGCTCCGTCGAGCCGCATATCCTGGCGATTCGCGAAGACGAAGCGCTGCCCCAAGCCGAACGGGACCTGCAGATAAGTAAGCTGCGCTCCGAATGGCAGGTTCGCCACGATGCGGTCATCGCCGCCGGCGGCCTGCACATCGTCGGCACCGAGCGCCACGAATCACGCCGCATCGACAACCAGTTACGGGGCCGAGCTGGCCGCCAGGGCGACCCGGGCTCGTCACGCTTCTACCTGTCTCTCGAGGATCCCCTGCTGCGAATCTTCGGCGGTGAAAGGCTGTCGGGGATCATGCAGCGCCTGAAGATGCCCGAAGGCGAACCGATCGAACACCCGATCGTCAATCGCTCGATTGCCAAAGCGCAGAACCGCGTCGAATCGCGCAACTTCGACCTCCGGAAACAGCTGCTCGAATACGACGACGTCGCCAATGATCAGCGTCGCGTCATTTATCAGCAGCGCAACGAGTTGCTCGAAACAGAAGACGTATCCGACACGATCCGCAACATGATCGCCGGTCAGATCGATGGTACGGCCCGTTTGTATGTCCCCCCGGAATCCGTCGAAGAACAATGGGACATTCCTGGGCTCGAGGGCGCACTGGCCGCGCAATACGAGATCAAGGCAGACCTGGGCGAATGGATCAAGGCCGAACCGGAGCTAGTCGACGACGCGCTGCGGGAACGCGTGCGCGGTCTCGCCCTTCAACTGTACGAAAGGAAACTCTCGCAGGTCGGGCCGGAACTGTTTCATCCGTTCGAACGCAATCTTATGCTGCAAATGGTTGATCAGCACTGGCGCGAACACCTGGCCGCGCTCGATCACCTGCGCCAGGGAATTCATTTGCGTGGTTACGCGCAGAAGAATCCGAAGCAAGAGTACAAGCGCGAGGCGTTCGAGCTCTTCTCGGACATGCTCGACCGCATCAAGGAGGACGTGGTGAAGTACGTCCTCACGGTGCAGGTGGGCTCGCCGCAGGACGTGCAGGCGGTCGAGGAGGCGCCCGCCGTGTCCAACGTGCGCTATCAGCACGCCGATTACGACGAAGCGCTGGCCGCCGCCAGCGGGGCGGCGCCGGCCGCCGTCGCGCCACCGCCGTTCACACGCGTCGGCCAGAAGGTCGGCCGCAACGACCCTTGTCCCTGTGGGTCGGGGAAGAAGTACAAGCATTGTCACGGCAGGATTTAAGCCATCACTTTTCGGGCCGCCGCTGAGCGGTCATGCCGTAGAATTCGGGGCTAGTTGCGCTAACTGCCGATGCCAGTCAATTACGCCCCTCCGACGCCGGAGCAGTTGCTTCCGGTTCCCGGCGTCGCGCTGGGGACCGCGCCGGCCCGGATCAAGAACTGGTCGCGGGCGGACCTCCTGCTCGTGAGCCTCGCGCCCGGAACCCAGGCAGCCGGCATCTTTACCCAAAATCGCTTCTGCGCGGCGCCGGTCACGATCTGCCGCGAGCACCTTGCGCGCAATGCCCCTGTGCGCGCCCTGGTGGTGAATGCCGGCAACGCCAATGCCGGGACCGGCGAGCGCGGCCTTGCCGATGCACGCGCAACCTGCGCCGCCGTTGCCGGGTTGCTCGACTGCGCCGCGGACGCCGTGCTGCCGTTCTCAACGGGAGTTATTATGGAACCGCTGCCTGTGCAACGCATCGTTGCCGCGTTGCCTGCGTGTCGGGACGCGCTGGCCGAAGATGGATGGCCGAGCGCCACGCGTGCGATCATGACCACGGACACCGTGCCCAAAGGGGCGTCGCGCTGCATCCGAGTCGAAGGCGGGTCGGTCACGGTGACCGGCATCGCCAAGGGTGCCGGGATGATTGCCCCAAACATGGCGACCATGCTCAGTTTCATCGCCACCGACGCACCCATCGCCCGCCCGCTGCTCGAAGCCATCGTCCGAGAGGTCGCTGCCGTCTCGTTCAATCGCGTCACCATCGATGGCGACACGTCGACTAACGACAGCTTCGTGTTGTTCTCGACACATCGCGCTCCGGTATCGCCGCTGGCACGGCGAGATGATCCACGCCTTGCCGCGGTCAAAGCGGCAATCTCCGCCGTAGCAGTGGAATTGGCGCAGGCGCTGGTGCGCGACGGCGAAGGTGCGACCAAGTTCATCGCGATCGTCATCGAGGGCGGACGTGACGCCGGCGAGTGTGATCGGGTTGCGCGCGCGATCGCAGACTCGCCACTGGTCAAGACGGCATTTTTCGCCTCCGATCCGAACCTCGGCCGAATTGTCTGCGCCATCGGCAACGCGGAAATTCCTGACCTTGATCCCGGACGCGTGTCGTTCTGGCTTGATGACGTTCTGGTCGTGGCGCACGGTGCCCGGGCAACTTCCTACCGCGAAGAGGATGGCAAGCGTGTCATGGCCGGCTCCGAGATCGGTATCCGGGTCGCGCTCGGCCGCGGGCCGGCGCGCGCGACACTCTGGACCTGCGACTTGTCGCACGACTACGTCCGGATCAACGCGGATTATCGAAGCTGATGACACGCAAGCCTGCGGCAGATCCGCTCATGCGCGCGCTCGACCGTGTCGAGAACGTGCTTGCGCGCATCGAAGCGCTGCTGCCGGCGCCACCGGCAGAAACGGATTGGACGGCACGCGCATTCCGGTGGCGCAAGCACGCGACGCGCGGTTTCCTCCAAGCCGTGCGCCACCCGCAGGCGATTCGGCTCGACGATCTGGTTGCTATCGATGACCAAAAGCGCGCCATCGACGAGAACACCCGACAGTTCATCGCCGGGCTGCCGGCCAACAATGTGCTCCTCACCGGCTCGCGCGGTACGGGCAAGTCTTCGCTGGTCAAGGCAATGCTGGTCAAGTACGCCAACAAGGGTTTGCGGCTGATCGAAGTCGACAAGAGTGACCTGATCGATCTGCCCGACATCGTCGAACGGATCGACGGCCGCCCGGAGCGTTTTATCGTGTTCTGCGACGATCTCTCGTTCGATGCCAACGAACCCGGCTACAAGGCTCTGAAGGTGATGCTCGACGGCAGCATCGCCGCGCCGTCGGTAAACCTGCTGATCTATGCAACGTCGAATCGGCGGCATATGCTGCCCGAGTACTTCAGCGAGAATCTCGACACCCGGCACATGGGAGAAGAAATCCATCCGGGCGAATCGGTTGAGGAGAAGGTTTCCCTGTCCGAGCGCTTTGGCCTGTGGATATCCTTCTATCCGTTCAGCCAGGACGACTATCTTGCCGCCGTCGAGCAGTGGCTGCGCTACCACAAGCTGACCTTGCCGCGTGACGTTGCCGCGCTCGAGGCGCTGCATCGCGAAGCCATCCAGTTCGCGCTCCAGCGCGGATCGCGCAGCGGCCGTGTCGCGTGGCAATTCGCGCGGGCACACGCCGGCCAGCGCGCGTTGAAGGCTGCCAGATCGCATTGACCGGCGCGTCGATCGTGCGCGTGGCCGTCGGGATCCTGCTGCGATCCGATGGCCGGGTACTGCTCGCGCAGCGACTCGCTGGCACCCCCTATCCGGGGTATTGGGAGTTCCCCGGTGGCAAGCTCGAAGCAGGGGAGTCGGCTCAGGACGCGCTGGCGCGCGAACTGGACGAAGAACTGGGTATCACCATCGTGCGCGCGGCTCCGTGGCTGATTCAGCGGCATCTGTATGCGCACGCGCATGTCGAGCTCAATTTCTTTCGGGTCTTCGCCTGGCGCGGCGAGCCGATCGGCCGCGACGGGCAAGCGATCATTTGGCAGGTGCCGGGCGCGTTCGAAGTTGCGCCGCTGCTGCCCGCGAACGCCCCGATTCTGGGCGCGCTGTCGCTGCCGCCGATCTACGGCATCTCGATGGCCGGGGATCTCGGGGAAGAGGACTTTCTGCGCCGCGTCAGGAGGGCGCTTGGCGGCGGCCTGCGCCTGATCGAACTGCGAGAAAAATCTTGGCCAGTCGAGCGCGTCGAGCGCTTGGCGGAGCGCCTTCTGCCGTTGGCCCAGGCGGCGGGTGCGCGGGTATTGCTAAACGGGGATGCCGTGCTGGCGCGGCGGCTCGGTTGTGCCGGCGTGCATTGGACCTCCGCCACACTGCGCGAGGCCAGCGCCCGGCCCCTGGGGATGCTTTGCGCGGCATCGTGTCACGATCGCGCCGAGCTTACGCGCGCGGCTGAGCTCAAGCTCGATTTCGCCGTCCTGGGTCCGGTCGCGGCAACGCCGTCGCATCCGGCGGCGGTACCGTTGGGCTGGCCGCGCGTCGCGGCGTTGCTGCGCGGGACATCGCTGCCCGTATATGCGCTCGGTGGGCTCGATCATGCCGATCTCGACGCGGCGATCGCGCACGGTGCACACGGCATCGCGCTACGCCGCGCGGCGTGGCCAGGTTAGGTCAAGGCGTCTCGGGCGGCCGATCTCCCGCCTCCGGCTTTTCTTCTGCGACCGGAACCCGGTACGACTCGGTCACCCATGCGCCCAGATCGATCAGCCGGCACCGCTCCGAGCAGAACGGACGGAATCGACTTTCGGCCGTCCACTGGACTGTCTCGCCGCAGTTCGGGCAGGCTACCGTTCGCACGTTCGTCAGGTCCTTTTGAAGCTTCCAGCCGGCTGCAGCGTTAAACAATATAGCAACTCAGCGAGAAGAGGGGAGGCTCTCGCCATGACTACATTATCCGCCGCGCCAAGGGACTAGGTGACTCGGGATTACCGTCCTCGCGGCCGCCACCCCGAGCAAGCAGCATTTCCCGGAACGCTGCGAAGACTCTTTGCATCTGCGTCCGCTTGTAGGGATACAGTTTGGGATCGTCTAGCGCATGGACGATTGCGGCGTTATCCACTTCGAACAGCAGCAAGCTTCCGTCCTTCGTTTCCGCGCAATCAAGGACGACGAAATCCAGGCCGATCAAGCGGTCTATTGATGCGAGACTCTGCTTGTGAGTCAGCGCAAATTCTCGCTTGAAATTGTTCATGAAATGCTCTTCTTCCTTGCGCTTGAGGTCGCTGCTGGCCATGTCCGCATTGAAGTAATGGATCATCCAATGCGATGAAATGGCCATATGGCAGGCGAAAGGTTGGCCTGCCAACAGCACAACCCTATATTTCTTGAATTGGCCATCGGTTGATCGATAGTCAATAAAATTGGATATATAGAACTCCCCTTCCGAAAGCGGGGCCACATAGGTCGATAGATCCGCGGCGTCGTCGATTTTGGCAAGGTTCTTGCCACCGTGCGAAGCGACCGGCCGCGCAATGATCGGAAACCGCCCGGCATCAAGTACCTCGGCGAGTGCAAGGCGTTCTTGAGAGATGTTCAGTAGCACTTGGCGATCCACCCGCGCTGTAGCCGGCATAACGACGCCCGGGATGGATTTCAAGAGCGATGAGACGCGATCCCGAGTCAGGAGTCCGATTTTGTCGGGGGAATTGAGCACCGGTTTGGTAGACAGGCCGGGGAGGGCCTCCAGCTGCCCCAGCAGAGCTTGGCTCTGGTCCGACTCCCCAATCGCGATAAAAATCAAATCATGGTCGGGCAGGGATTCCGGAAACGGGCGGCCTGGCAATAGGTAAAGCAGCGTTACTTCGATATCCGTGTCTTCGAGCAGACAGTCGACCGGTGTGTTGGCGGTCATGTCGCCCGGCGCCATGATTACCAGGAGTCGAAGTGCCACGGCAGCCGTTGTCGGAGGCAGGCGATAGATCCGACTAATCTGCAGCGCCTGGTGCTGCTTTTTGAAGGCGAGTTCCCGAAAGTCGGGATTCCCCGTCATCAGCATCATCGTCGACAGGTCCATCAGTGCATTGGCGTCGGACGGATCGCTTCGGCTACGCGCTTCCAGGCGCGAGCCCAATTCCGAAAAATCGATACCCGATTCGAGCAAGCGGGCTAAGCCGGCGAAACCGGTGACGTATTGACTCAAATCAATCATCTTCGCGATGCTACGGCTGGGCTGCTGCACGTTCGGTCGAAGCAAAAAATCCGGTGCGCATTCTGCGCGCTTGTCGTCGCCGTCATTCCTGCGCTGCCGAGTGTGTGCATGAGCATTTAGAGATTGACGCCGAGCGGTGTCGTTCAATCAGCGCCCACATGCTCGAGTTTCATCGTCGGGAAGTGCGGCGCGCGTCCGGCATTTCCGAATGCGTCCTCGATTGCCCCTGTCCGCGGCCATCCACCGCCGGGACCCAAGTCACAAATTGCAGAACATGAGGTCGAACTCGACGTCACCATCGTATACGGAGCCGCGGTCCATGCCGGCCACCCCGACGAAGCGGATGTTAAGCGCGTACTTGTTGGCGCTGATCTCGGGAACACATGGAAGATCCTGTGCCACCGATAAGCGGAGCAACTGCGCGATTTTTGCGGTCGTGAGCATCAGCTGAAAGACGCCGTGATAGGCCGTGTGGCTAGTGGTCTTGCCGTTGTCGCGCAGTAACCTCAGGATGATCGAAAGGCCCGCGAAGATCGGCAGCAGCGGTGCGAGCCAGGTTTGCAGATCGCGCTGTCGCGCAACCGGCTCGACGTTTAACCAGTGATGGTACGCTGGCAGGTCGAATTCGCACGCACCGCCGGGGATCCCCGTGCGCTGCTTGATCGCCATGAGCCACTCGTTATCGCGAATTTGCTGCCCGACTTTGCCGGTCTGGGCGAGCAGTTTGCCAGCGGCAGCGTCGATCTCGGCAAGCAGGTCGTTGAGCGCGGTGGCCTCAATTGCCGGATTGTGCCTGAGGGGCGCAAGCAATTGGCGCTGCCGTTCCAACTCCTGCAGGATGTCGGCTTTCAGGTCGGCGCGGGCGGCAACGTCGACGATCTCGAATAGCGCGGTCAGAGCCGCATGATGATCTGCAGGCGTGGCCTCCCCGGTGAAGAACAAGGCGCGGCGGTACAAATCCTCGAGACGCATCAAGGTTCGGATGCGCTCATTGAGCGGATGTTCGTAACGGATCACGGCGTTGGCCGGCCAGGGCGGTGGCGACATTGTGCACCATCCGTACTGTGCAGGGCAGCCGGCAGGGCCCGCTGGGGGTCAGGTGGACGCGCGGTTCGTGGCCGCCAGTTCCCGGTAGCGGCGATCGAGCGCCTCGACCTGGGGTGCAATGGCGTCGAGCGTTCCGCCATTGTGGAGCACATCGTCGGCGGCAGCGAGGCGGTGTTCCCGATCGATCTGCGCCGCCATGATGGCGCGGACTTCGGCCGGCGAAAACCCGTTGCGAGCGACCACGCGCCGAATCTGATCCGCTTCGGGACAGTCGACGACGAGAACCCGATCGACGAGCGAGCGCAGGCCGGCTCGCTCGAGCAGGAGCGGCACGACAATGAGCCGGTAGGTGGTGTCACGCCACTTTTCGATCTGGCGCGCGACCTCGGCGCCGATTAGCGGGTGCAAGACGTCCTCTAACCGTGCGCGCGCCGCGGCATCGGCAAAAACGAGGCGACGCAATGCAGCACGGTCGAGTTCGCCGTCGGGCTGAAGTATGCCGTTGCCAAACGCGGCGAGGATCGCGTTGAAGCCAAGCTGCCCGCGGGCAGACAAGCGGTGCGCGAGCAGGTCGGTATCGATGACCTCGACACCCAATGCGGCGAACGCATCGGCCACCGCCGTCTTGCCACTGCCGATACCGCCGGTCAACCCGACGACGTAGCTCAAGATGAGCCTGGCAGATAGAGGGCGATCAGCGGCTTGCCGAAGAACAGGGCAATCGCGCCCGCGATGGCGAGATAGGGGCCGAACGCCAGTGGAATCTGGTGATCGCGACCCTTGAACGCGACCAGGCCGAGGCCAATCACCGCGCCAACGACCGATGAGAGCAGAACGATCAGCGGCAGCATCTGCCAGCCGAGCCAGGCCCCGAGGGCCGCGAGCAGCTTGAAATCCCCGTACCCCATGCCCTCCTTGCCACGGATCAGCTTGAACAGCCAATAGATGGTCCACAGCAAAAGGTAGCCGGCGATGGCACCGATGACCGCGTCACGCAGGCTGACGCCCGGCAGAAACCCCGCGACGTTGGCGACCAGTCCGGCCCAGAGCAGCGGTAGCGTGATGTTGTCCGGCAGCAGTTGGGTATCGAAGTCGATGAACGTCAGAGCGATGAGCGACCAGAGAAGCACCGACGCCGCAACGGCGGCCGGCGTTGCCCCGAAGCGAATCACCGCCGCTACAGTCAGTGCGCCGGTAAGTAGCTCGACCAAGGGATAGCGTTGCGAAATCGGCGCATGGCAGGCGGAGCAGCGCCCGCGCAGGAAAAAGTAGCTCGCGACGGGTATGTTTTCGTATGCCGCGATCTGATGGCCACACGCCGGGCACTGTGACCGCGGTGTGATCAGGTTGTAGTGCGGCAACTCGGGTGCAGGACTGCCTGAGAGTTCGGCACATTGTTCTCGCCAGCCACGATCGAGCATCTTCGGCAGGCGGTGGATGACGACGTTAAGAAAGCTGCCGACACACACGCCGACTACGCCGGCGACGACCGCCGCCACCAGCGGTTCGCTCAATAACACCTGCATGCGCGGTTGCGCGCTAGCGTCAGACCACTTGGCCCAGCTTGAAGATCGGGAGGTACATCGCGACCACCAAGCCACCGATCACGACGCCGAGAAACACAATAATGATCGGCTCCAAAAGACTGGTCAGCGCACCTACCGCGTCATCGACTTCGCGTTCATAGAATTCGGCGACTTTGGACAGCATGTTGTCGAGCGCCCCCGACTCCTCGCCGATCTGTGTCATCTGCAGCACCATGCTCGGAAACAGGCCGGTGTTGTGCATTGCGTTGGTCAGGCTGGTACCGGTGCTCACTTCATTCTGGACCTTATGCGTGCCATTGGCGAATACGGCGTTCCCCGATGCTCCCGCAACCGCGTCGAGCGACTCGACCAGAGGCACGCCGGCGGCAAACATCGTTGCCAGTGTCCGCGTCCAGCGAGCGATCGTCGCCTTTTCGACGATGGGTCCGACGATCGGAATCTTCAGCTTGATGCGGTCGACCGCGTAGCGGAAATTCTCCGACCGCCGCAACAGGAAAAAGAAGGTGAACAAGCAGGCGATGATGACGCCGAGCATGAGCCACCAATACGCGACAAAAAAGTCCGAGATTCCCATGACAAACAGAGTCGGCGCCGGCAGGTTGGCGCCGAAGCTGGTGAAGACTTTCTTGAATGCAGGAATGACAAAGACCATGATCACCCACGTGACTACGATCGCAACCGTGATGACCGCGACAGGATAAAACAGCGCAGACTTGATCTTGGCTTTAAGGGCAAGGATCTTTTCCTTGTACGTCGCAAGCCGATCGAGGATGCCGTCGAGCATGCCGGACGTCTCGCCCGCGCTGACGAGGTTGCAGTAGAGGGAGTCGAAGTGCGCGGGATACTCGCGGAACGCCTGCGACAGGCTGGAGCCCGATTCGATACGTCCCTTGATGTCCATCATCAATCGGGCAAAGCGCGCGTTGCTATGGCCCCGGGCAACAATCTCGAACGACTGAAGCAGCGGCACGCCGGCCTTCAACATGGTCGCCAGCTGACGCGTGAAGAACGTGATGTCCTTCTCCTTGATCTTGCGGCCGCCGCGAAACGATTGCCGCTTGAGCTTGGTGATGCGGATGCCCTGGCGCCGCAAATTCGACCGCACGACGGCCTCGGAGGCGGACTTTGTCTCTCCGCGCACGTTGCGGTTGTTGCGGTCGAGGCCTTCCCAGAGATAGGTGTATTCCTTGATCCCAGTGGGGCGGCGCGGTTGCTGCGTGATCGCGACGGCCATGATGATGGTATCCGGTTGGTTACTCGTTAGTGACCGCCTCGATTTCCTCGAGGGAGGTCACACCCTGTTTCACCTTCAGCAGGCCAGATTGACGCAGATTCTTGACACCTTCCTTCTGCGACTGCTCAGCGATCTCGAGCACGTTGGCACCGCGCATGATCAGTTGGCGCATCGGATCGGTGATCGGCATGACTTCGTAGATGCCCAGGCGACCCTTGTAGCCGGTGCCCTTGCAGTTGTCGCAACCCACCGGACCGAAGGCTTGCCACGAGCCGTCGAGATCCTCATCGGTGAATCCCGCCTGGAGCAACGCTTCCGGCGGAATATCCTCCGCACGCTTGCATTGCGTGCAAAGCTTGCGTGCCAGCCTTTGCGCCGTGATCAGCATGACGGAAGACGCGACGTTGAAAGGCGCGACGCCCATGTTGACGAGGCGCATCAAGGTCGCCGGCGCATCGTTGGTGTGCAGCGTCGACAGCACCAGGTGCCCAGTCTGCGCGGCCTTGACCGAAATATCGGCCGTTTCGAGGTCGCGGATCTCACCGACCATGATGATGTCCGGATCCTGGCGCAGGAACGCGCGTAGCGCGGTGGCGAAGGTGAGCCCGGCTTTCTCGTTCACGTTGACCTGATTGACACCGGCAAGCTGAATTTCGGCCGGGTCTTCGGCGGTCGATATGTTGATCCCGGGCTGGTTGAGGATATTAAGACAGGTGTAGAGCGACACCGTCTTGCCACTGCCGGTAGGACCCGTGACCAGGATCATGCCATAGGGACGCTTGATCGTGTCCATCAGGATCTGTTGCTGCTCGGGCTCGTACCCCAGTGCCTCAATCCCCAGCTTGATGCCTGCCACGTCGAGGATCCGCAGCACCAGCTTCTCCCCATACAGTGTCGGCAGCGTGCTCACCCGGAAATCGATGGCGCGGGTCTTCGAAAGAACGAGTTTCATCCGGCCATCCTGCGGCACGCGCTTCTCGGAGATGTCGAGCTTGGAAATCACCTTGATCCGCGACGCCAGCTTGTCCTTGATGGCAAGGGGGGGCTGCGCAACTTCCATCAACTGGCCGTCGAGCCGATAGCGAATGCGGTAAAACTTCTCATACGGCTCCATGTGGATATCGGAGACGCCGGCGCTGATCGCGTCGACGAGGATTTTCTGCAGGTAGCGGACGACCGGCGCATCGTCGACATCGGGATTGGCTTCATCCTCCGACGATTTGCCGCCCACGTCGACCTCGAACTCGAGGTCGCCGTCGCTGACCATATCCGAAAGCTTTTGTCCCACGGTCTCGGCGAATTTGGCGATCGCTTGGCCGAGCTTGTCGTCCTCGACCACCACGGGATCGATAACGAGGTTAGTCTTGAACCGTACCTCGTCGAGCGCCTGCAGATTGGCAGGATCGGATACGGCGACGAACAGCCGGTTGCCTCGCTTTTGAAGCGGCAGCACGCGGCGGCTCGCCGCCAGCTTGGGGTCGACCAGTTCCTTGTTGATCTGTTCAACATCGAAGCCGTTGAGGTCCATGATCGGCGCGCCGAAGGCGCGCGATGCGAACATCGCGACCTGCGCCGCGGTCATCCGCTTCGACAGCAGCATCTGCTCGACAAAGCCAATCTTGGCTGCCTGGGCCTGGCTCTGAAAAAGTTCCGCGTCGTATTCGGACAACAGGCCGTGTTGCACCATGGCTCGGCCGAGCCCGCTGACGGTTCGTGATGCGGCGTGTGTTGCCATGGTCGTGACGCTGGTTCGCGGCGCGGTCCAAACCGCTGCGACGATACCCTGAATCGCCCGCGGCGGTTTATTCCAGGCGCATAAAACTTAACTGAATGATGATGCCTGCTCCCCACTGGTTTGTAAAGCTGGCACGGTGTTTCGGCCAACCGGAGGCAGCAGCTTGACGACCTTTACCGCCCGGTCCTGGACCTGCAGGATTTCCATTGCCTGGCCGGCAAGGCGAAAACTCGCGCCGGCGTCGGGAATCTCGCCGAGATGGTCGACGATCAGGCCATTGAGCGTCTTGGGACCGTCGAGCGGAAACGCCGTGCCAAGCTTGCGGTTGAGTATGCGCAGGGATGCCATTCCGTCCACTACAACACTGCCGTCGGCCTCGCGCTGGAACATCTCGATGCCGCCTGGCGTCTGGGTGGTGAACTCGCCGACGATTTCTTCCAGGATGTCTTCGAGCGATACGAGGCCCTGCAGCTCGCCATATTCGTCGACTACCAGCCCGAGCCGTTGCCGCGTTGCCTGAAACTGCTGCAGCTGCGCGAGCAAGGGTGTTCCCGCGGGGATGAAATACGGCGGCCGCAGGATCGTCCGCAACTGCGCGGCGTCGAACGGGTCGGTTTGCTGCAGCCGCAGGACCTGCTTCACGTGGATGATGCCGACGATGTTGTCGAGCTCGTTCTCGAACGCCGGCAGGCGCGTGTGATAGCAGTTGGCAAGCTGCTGCGCGAGCAGGGCCGGCTTGGCATTGAGATCGATCGCTTCGATCTGGCTGCGTGGCATCATGACGTCGTCGACGCTCACCGCGTCGAGATCGAACACATTGGCGAGCATGGCCCGGTGCTTGCCGCGGAAGGATTGCCCTTCGAGCACGAGGGAGCGCAGCTCCTCCTGCGTGAGTGGCGCATGGCCCTCGCCGCCAGGACGGATCGCCAACAGCTTCAGCAACCCGCGCACGAACAAATTGACGAACCAGACGACCGGCGTCGCGATCTTGAGCATCGGCGCCAGGACGAAGCTGACCAGGGGCGCGAGGCGATCCGCGTGCGCAGCGCCAATCACCTTCGGCGTGATCTCGGAAAAGACCAGCAGGGCGAACGAGATCGCGACCGTCCCCAGCGCCAATGCCGTCTCCCCCTCGCCAAACAGGCGTTTGGTGATGACTGCGGTCAGAAGTTGCCGCGGCCGCCGCGACCAGCGTGTTGCCGAGCAGGATGACGCCGAGAAGGGTATCGGTCTGGGCCAGCAGCGAGAGCGCGAGCTTCGCGCCGCGGGCCCCTTGCTTGGCTCGATGCCGAAGGCGATAGCGATTGACCGCCATCATCGCGGTTTCGGCGATAGAGAAAAATCCGGATGCCACGAGCAGCGCCACAATGGTCGCGAGCAGGCTGCTCAGGGGAGTGTCGTCCAAGCCCGGATAGACGGTTACCGATTGGAGCCAGTATTTGGCCGCGCGCGAGCCCCTGTCAAGGCATCCGCGTCTGCCGTCAGCGACCGAGAATCACCTCGAGCACGAACTTGCTGCCGGTATAGGCGAGGAACAGCAGCGCGGTTCCCGCAACGATCCAATGGAGCGCGGCGCGTCCGCGCCAGCCGTAGCGATGCCGTCCGAAGAGCAGCGCCCCGAATACGAGCCATCCAAGCAACGAAAACACGATTTTGTGCGTGAACTGCAGCGGCTGGCCGAACAGCTGCTCGGAGAACAGGGCGCCACTTAGCAGTGTCAGCGTCAGCAGGACGTAGCCGATACCGACCAGCCGGAACAGAAAGCGCTCGAGCGTGAGCAGGGGAGGCAGCCCTTCGGCCACGGGATCGGGCAACGCCCGATGCAGCCGCCGCTCCAGTCCCAGCAGCAGCAGCGCCTGCAGCGCGGCGACAATCAGCAGCGCGTAAGCGCTGAGCGCGACGGCGATGTGCAATGCGGCCCAGGGCTCGTCGACGAGCGAGAAACGGTGGGGATTCGGGAACAGCGCGGGCAGAGGCGCAGCGAGTGCAGCGACCGGTAGCGCGACGATCGCCACCCCGGGCAGCGCGCGCGCGCGGTTGCCGACCCAGGCGAACAGCGCCGTCAGCCCGGCGACCGCGGAAAGTGCGTTGACAAGGCTAACGTCGAGACCGCCGCGGGAGTAGACCACGCCGACGACGAGCGTCGCGTGTCCGGCGAGGGCGGCGGCGGCCAGCAACGCCGCCAGCGCCCGGTGGGACTGGGGCGCAACGCCGCTAGGCGGCGCGAGCTGCCGCCATGCGAGCGCCGCCGCGGCGAGGTAGGCGGCCGGGACCAGCAGGTAGAGTAGAATCGTCACGGGCCGGCGTCTTGCCCGATCGAGTTTACACCAACGGTACGGCGTGACCGCCGCACCTCCCCCGCGAACCAGGATCACTCTGCGATGCTCGACAACCTGACCGAGCGCCTTGGGCGCGTCGTGAAGGCGCTGCGCGGCGAAGCACGCCTTACCGAAGACAACATCGAAACATCCTTGCGCGAGGTCCGCCTTGCGCTACTCGAAGCCGATGTGGCCCTGCCGGTGGTGCGGCAATTCATCGCTGCGATACGTGACAAGGCACTGGGGCAGGAGGTGCTGTCCTCGCTTACGCCGGGCCAGGCACTGATCGGAGTCGTGCAGCGCGAGCTCACCGCCCTGATGGGTGGGGCTGCGACCCCGCTGAACCTGGCCACGCCGCCGCCGGCCGTGATCCTGCTTGCCGGATTGCAGGGAGCCGGCAAGACGACCACCGCGGCCAAGCTCGCCCGCCTGTTGCGCGACGATGCGCGCAAGAAGGTGCTGTTGGTTAGCTGCGACGTTTATCGGCCGGCGGCAATGGAGCAGCTCGCGACGCTGGCCAAGGAACTCGACATTGCCTGCTACACGGCCCCGCCTGCGGCGGAGCCCGTCCCGATCGCGCTCTCCGCGCTCGACTGGGCCCGGAAGCACTACCACGACGTGCTCATCGTCGACACCGCGGGACGGCTCGCGATCGACGCGGCGATGATGCAGGAAATCGCAGCGTTGCATGCGGCCTTGCGTCCGATCGAAACGTTGTTCGTCGTCGACGCCATGCAAGGCCAGGATGCGGTCAATACGGCCAAGTCGTTTGCCGCGACATTGCCGCTCACCGGCGTGGTGCTGACCAAACTCGACGGCGATGCGCGCGGTGGCGCGGCACTGTCGGTACGCCAGGTGACCGGCGCCCCGATCAAGTACGCAGGCGTTGCCGAAAAGCTCGATGGACTCGAAGTCTTTCATCCCGAGCGCATGGCGTCGCGCATACTGGGCATGGGTGACGTGCTGACGCTGATCGAGGACGCGCACCGCCAGGTCGATCGCGACGAAGCCGCCCGACTCGCACGGAAGGTCCGCGGCGGCAAGGGGTTCGACCTCGACGATTTCAAGGCGCAGCTCGGCCAGATGCGCAACATGGGAGGGATGCAGGGCCTGCTCGAGAAGCTCCCGGGCGAGCTCGCGCGGGCGGCTCAGGCCGCGGGAACCGATGACCGCAAGATCCGCCGACTCGAGGGCATCATCGACTCGATGACGCCGGTGGAGCGCGCGCGCCCCGAACTGTTGAAAGCGTCGCGCAAACGTCGTATTGCCGCCGGCGCCGGGGTAAGCGTGCAGGAAGTCAATCGCCTGCTGGCGCAGTTCGAACAGGCGCAGAAAATGATGAAATTGGTGGCCAAGGGGGGTATGCAGAAGATGTTACGCGGTATGCAGCGCGGATTTCCCGGCCTGCGCTAGGGGCGCGGGACCGCCCCCCGGCACGGGTTGCCAAGGGGTGTGATTTCGCCATATAATCAAAGTCTTTTTTCCGGCTACCGGCAGGGACTCGAAATGGTGGTGATCAGACTGGCCCGGGGCGGCGCCAAGAAGCGGCCCTTTTACAATATCGTCGTGGCCGACTCGCGTCACCGCCGCGACGGACGTTTCATCGAGCGGGTGGGCTTCTACAACCCGATCGCCGCGCAGGGCGAGGAGTCGCTGCGGCTCTCGCTTGACCGCATCGATCACTGGAAACACCAGGGCGCCAAGCTTTCCGACACCGTGGTGGGACTGGTCAAGCGCGCCGCCGCGGCGGCTGCGGCAGGGCAGGCAAGCGCTGGCTAGCGAACCCGGCGACCGCGCCCGGACCGACCTCGTGGTCATGGGGCGCGTCACCGCTGCCTACGGCGTTCAAGGGTGGATCAAGGTGCGTGCCTACACGGCCCAACCCGACGGTTTGCTCGCCTACCCGAGGTGGTGGCTGGCATCGGGTGAGGATCGCTGGCGGGAGTTTGCGGTGCTCGAGGCACGGATACATGCCGCGAGCGTGCTGGCGCGGCTCGAGGGACTCGATCAGCGCGAAGATGCGGCGCGATGGCGCGGCGCGGCGATCGGTGTGCCCAAGGCCATGCTGCCGGCTCTCGCTGCCGGCGAGGTTTACTGGGCCGACCTGGTGGGGTTGGCGGTGATCAACCGCGCCGGCGTGGTCCTGGGGCGGGTCGCCGCGGTGCTGGAGACGGCGGCCCATCCGGTGCTGCGGGTGGCGCCGGCCGGCGAGGCCGCGGCTGGCGAGCGGCTGATCCCCTTGGTGCCGGCGTATGTCGACGCACTCGACATTGCCGGGGCCCGTATCGTCGTCGACTGGCAGCCGGAGTATTGACGTAGCGCGCCGCGCCCGAGCCGGGACGCGGGGCGACAAGAGCGGGAACGCGAGAGCGATGCGCATCGAGGTCGTGACGCTGTTTCCGGAGTTGGTGGCGGGTGCCGCGGCGCATGGTGTCACCGGCCGGGCACGCGAGCGCGGCCTGTGGACGCTCGGGACGACGAATCCGCGCGATTTCGCCACCGATCGTCATAAGAGCGTCGACGACCGGCCCTACGGCGGCGGGCCGGGCATGGTGATGCTGGCCGCGCCGCTGGACCAGGCGATCGGCGCTGCGCGCGAGCGGTTGGTGCAGAACGGGGTGAAGGCGCCCCGGGTGATCTACATGTCGCCGCAGGGGGAACCGCTGCGGCACGCGCGAGTCGTCGCCCTGGCGGCCGAGTCTGGCCTGGTTGTCGTTGCCGGCCGCTACGAGGGCGTCGACGAAAGGCTGCTTGAGCGCGCGGTGGATCTGGAGCTGGCGATCGGCGATTTCGTCGTCTCGGGCGGCGAGTTGCCGGCGCTGTTGTTGATCGATGCGGTGGTGCGGCAGTTGCCCGGCGTGCTCAACGACGCGCAGTCAAGCGTCGAGGAATCCTTCGTCGCCGGCTTGCTCGACTGCCCGCACTACACGCGGCCGGAGGTGTACGCGGGATGCGCGGTGCCGGCGGTGCTGCTGTCGGGCGACCATGCGGCCGTCGCGCGCTGGCGGCTGAAGCAGGCGCTCGGGCGAACCTGGCTGCGGCGCCCGGAACTGCTTGCCGCGCGCGGGATGAGCGAGGAAGAGTTGCTTCTGCTCGACGAGTTCAGGCAGGAGCGAGAGGGCGGCAAGAATGCGCGCTGACGTGCGCCCGATGCGCCGGGGATGATGTCCTGCGCGGCGAGCGCGGACTGCGGCGGGAGCGCTTGAGAACGGGATTAAAGCGGAGAAGATCGATATGAATATCATTGAGCAGCTGGAAGGCGAAGAAATCGCCCGTCTGGGCAAGACCGTTCCGGAGTTCGCGCCGGGCGATACGGTCATCGTCAACGTGAACGTGGTCGAGGGCGAGCGCAAGCGCGTGCAAGCCTACGAAGGGGTGGTCATCGCCAAACGCAATCGCGGCCTCAATTCGTCGTTTGTCGTGCGCAAGATTTCGAGCGGGGAGGGCGTCGAGCGGACGTTTCAGACCTATTCGCCGCTCATTGCGAGCATCGAGGTCAAGCGCCAGGGAGACGTGCGCCGCGCCAAGCTCTACTACCTGCGCGGGCGTTCCGGAAAATCGGCGCGAATCCGTGAGAAGCTGGCGCAGCGCGAAGGCAAGCAGGGCGAGTAGCTTAAAGCCCCGGGGCGAGCCCGGCCTCATCGGGTGCAGGCAAAGGCGGCCACCAGGCCGCCTTTTTGTCGCTTGCGTGACGTACAGCGGCAGCGTTTGCCGCGCAGCGCCAGCTTTCCGGTGCGTTGTGCCCCGCGCAGCGCATGCGGCTTGCAATGGCGGGCCAATTACCGGAATATTCCAACGTCAAATTTCGTTGCGTTTTGCCGCGGTCGCGGCCATGAAAGCAACGCTTTACGAAGCGCTCGGGATTCCTCAGGCCGCCTCTGACGAGGAGGTCCGCGCCGCGCTGCGTCGTTTGATCCGCAAGTATTATGCGAAGACGCGCGACGGGCAAGGCAACGTCGAAGAAGCGTTGCGCTTCATCAATCATGCCAGTCGCATACTCAGCGATAGCGACCATCGCCAGCGCTACGATCAGGAGCTCGCGGTCACGACGGAGGCGAATACCGAGCAGCGCATCGCCCATTTCGTTTCCAACGTGGCGGCTGAAGCCGGTACCGGAACCGCAACCCAAGCCGGCGACGACGTGATCGACATTGCCGAAGAGCGGATTCTTACCACGCCCGGCGAACGGCCGGAAAAAATGCTGCACCACCCGGGATTGACCGAGCGCGTTGTCGCATCGTTCGGGCGTTCGATCACTGGACGTATCGCACTTTGCCTGCTGTTCGGAGCCTTCATCGCCGGCGCGATCGTAATCGTCACACCCGCCGACGCGGTGCTCGTAGCCAAGCAGGTGCTGGTGTGGTTGACGCTCACCTTGCTCGTCCTGGCCCTGGTCTACGGCATCGTCCACGGCATTGCGTTCCTGCGCCGCCGTCGGGCCTTGCCCATGCCCTCGCTGGTGCCGCAGACGGACATCGCGATCCTCAACTGGCGGCGCGAGAAGAGCGTCTTCCTCGGCACCGATGCGCCGCAGGAGGACGCGAGCTGGATCTTCCAGCTGCGTATGGCCGAGCTCGAGCGCGCCAAGGCCGGCCGGACGAGCGAACCGCGCCCCTGGAATCGCCTCGCGGCGCGCCTGTTCGATTACGCGATCTGGGGTCTCATGTTGGCGCTGCTGCTCTCCGAGCTCCACAGCGCGGGACTGATCAGCGACCAGGCAGCATTCTGGGTCGGCCATCCGCTCGTCGCACCCATACTCATCACCGCGAGCTGGGTGCCGCTCGAGGCACTCCTGATCGCGGCCTTGCAGCAGACACCCGGGAAGTGGCTGTTCGGGGTCTACCTGCAATTCTCGATCAGCGATGCCTACGCGCGACGCGACGTGCAAGCCCAGCTGCAACGCGCCTTGCGCCGCGCTTTCCGGGTCTGGTGGGAGGGCATCGGCTGTGGATTTCCCCTGCTGGCGCCGATCCTGATCGCGGTCGCCTACGAGTCGGTAGCCCAGAACGGCGAAACGGATTGGGATTTCGCCGAAGACTGCCTCGTCACGCACAGCCCGCCCGGCGCCCTGAACATCGTCACCGGGGTCGTCGGTCTCGCCGCCATGCTTTGGCTCTACGGCGTCGCCTGGCACGAACCCATGGCGGAGTCGATCGCGTTGGCGAAGACGGCGATCATTTCGTGGGTTCCCACGCCCCCGGAATTGTTGCCGCACGGCTTGCAGGGCGAGGTCGGTAAGCTCGGGTCGATCCAGCGCATCCTCGCCGCCCCGGCGCCAAGTGCTTCGGGGCCGATCACCCGTGGCTCGGACGTCGACGATACTGACACGAGCGCGTTGTTTGCGGAACGACAGGCGCGGCTTGCGCTGTTGCGCGGCGAAGGGCCGCGCATGCTTAGCGCGGGTAACTGGCGCCGGGCGGCCGAGCTGTGCGAGGCATGGTCCAACCTCGAATTCTGGAGTCCGGAGCCGTGGCGTTGCCTTGGCTACGCACTGCAGGCGCAGGGCTATCATCAGGATGCGATCTACGCCTTCCGCAAGGCCGAGCAGTACGACCCGGGCGATCGCAGCCTTGACAGCGCGATCGAGAAAAGTCAGAGGGGGATCGTGCTCGACTTCCTGAACCGCTATCGCCGCTAGCCGGCCGGTCCGCGAACGGCGCAGCCTGGTGCCGCCGCAAGAGCCCCGCGGGGCGCGGCCAAGAAGCGCTAGCTGCTCGCCGTCTTCTCCGTGTTCTCCTCTGCCGCGGCTTCCTTGCGCACTGCGTCCATGTCGAGCGCCGCGGCCGCCGCAAGGATTTCGTCGAGCGCGGCCGCGGATAACGCTCCGGCTTGAACGAACACGACAAAGTTGTCGCGAAAGATCATCAGGGTCGGTATCGATCGGATGCCGAAATGCGCGGCGAGTTCATGCTCCTGTTCGGTGTTGACCTTCGCAAACCGTGTCTCCGGGTGCCGTGCGGCGGCTGCCGCGATGACCGGCGCGAAAGCCCGGCATGGAGCGCACCAGGGGGCCCAAAAATCGACCACGGCAAAGGCGCAGCCGTCGATGGCTGGCGCGAAGCTGTCCTTGGTCAGTTCCAGGACCGCGGGCACGGCGTTGGCTACGCCATCCATGGCTCTAGGCAAGCCGGCTTTGGCGCAGGCCTATTTGCGCCTGAGCAGGAACGTGAACACGCCGTCGCGCTCGACGTGCTGCAACAGCTCGTGGCCGGTTTGTTTGGCGAACGCCTGGAAGTCGCGCACGGCCGCCGGATCGGTGGCCAAAATGCGCAGCACCTGTCCACTGACCATATCGTTGAGCGCCTTCTTCGTGCGCAGGATCGGCAACGGGCAATTGAGTCCCCGCGCGTCCACTTCGCGGTCGGCCTGAAGGATCTGCTCCATCGCCTGAGCCTATACCGTAACGGGCAACCCCGCCTTGGCCCAAGCGGCGATTCCGCCGTCGAGGTGATAAAGGCGATGGAATCCGCGCTGTGCAAGCCACGCGCAGCCCTGCGCGGAGCGCGCGCCGGACAGGCAGTACAGCACGCACGGCGCGTCGGCGTCGAGTTCGCCCACGCGCGCCGGCAGGGTCCCGAGCTCGATATGCCTGGCACCGGCAATCACGCCGCGCAAAACTTCGGCCGCGCTGCGCACGTCCACGAGCTGCGGCGGCGCGGCACTTTCGAGCAAGGCGCGTAAACCGGCCGGATCGAGCGCTTGAACCATCGCCTCGGATGCATGCTTGAGCGAAGAACGTTGCAGGTTCAAGTATAGCAGCGCCGACCGTGCGGCTAACGTCGGATCCTGGCCAGCAACGCCGAGGTGGAACGGCCGCCAACAACCGGAATCGCTTCGAAGCGACCGCCCCAGGCAATCACCTCGGCTGCGCCGACGGTCGTCTCGGCCGAGTAATCTCCGCCCTTGACGATGATGTCGGGGTGACACGCCAGCACCAGCGCGAGCGGCGTGTCTTCATCGAAGGCGACGACCAGACTGACTGACTCCAGCGCGGCCAGGACCGCGACCCGGTCATCGAGGCAATTGATCGGCCGATCGACGCCCTTGCCGAGGCGGCGCACCGAGGCGTCGGTGTTGACGCCGACGATGAGCGAGGCGCCGAGGCTGCGGGCCTGGTCGAGGTAGGTCACGTGCCCGCGGTGCAGGATGTCGAACACGCCGTTGGTGAATACTCGCGGCCTGGGCAGCGCCGCCAGACAAACGGCCTGGGACTCGCGCGTGGCGATCTTGGCCGCGAATCGCGGCTTCGACGCAACATTTCCGCGCGTCGTCATCCAGGAAGGTGCGGCGGGAACAAGGCGGCGCGGCCAAGCCGATGCATGATCAGGCTTCGTCTCCGAGCAAGCTCGCATCGATCGCGTCGCACAGGCAGTGGATGGCGAGCAGATGGACTTCCTGGATGCGGGCGGTAACGGTATGCGGGACACAAATATGCACATCGTCGGCCGTGACCAGTTCACCGACACGGCCTCCGCCCTTGCCGGTAAGCGCAACGATGCGCATGCCGCGCTCGTGCGCCGCATCCACCGCGGCGACTACATTGCCCGAATTGCCGGAGGTCGAAATTGCCAGCAGGACGTCGCCCGCGCCGCCCAAAGCCCGTACCTGTTTGGCAAAGACCTGCGCGAAATCGTAATCATTGGCCAGCGCGGTCAGGATCGAGGTATCGGTCGCAAGCGAAATCGCCGGCAGTTCGGGACGCTCCCGCTCGAAGCGACCGACCATCTCGGCGGCGAAGTGCTGGGCATCGGAGGCGGACCCGCCGTTGCCGCAGGCAAGGATCTTGCCGTTGGCCAGCAGGCAGTCGGTCATCAGCGACGCGGCACGGGCGATGTGCGGCGTCAACTCGTCGACCGCCGCGAGCTTGAGTTGCGCGCTGTCGGCGAAGTGCGCGCGGATACGGCGTGTCGTGTCCATCGGGTCAGCAGCGGGAGCGACCGGCGCCGGGCACCCCGCAGGACAGGAATTGTAGCAACTTTGGCTACCCCGCCCCTTGCGGCGCTTCGCCGCTCGCCCTGGCGCAGGCGCTGCAGCGGCTTTGTCCGCTACTGGGGTGGGATGTAAACCATGGGCTGGCCGTCACGGATCACCATCAGCCTTCCTTCACGCGCGAAGACGCGCGCCGGTGTCAGCGAGAGGTGCCCCGTGGCGCCGTCGAACTCGACGCGATCCGGCGCGATGGGGCTGGATAGTAATTGGGCAATCGCGAACGCATCAAGGCCGAGCGCATACAGGCGCTCGAGCACCGGGTCGCCCAAGTCGGCATGCGGCAGGCGGGCGAGCGCCGGGCTCGAGGGGTCGGCAAGCCAGGGAATCTCGACGTAGCGCACGCCCTCAAGATCGCGCAGCATCGGTGGCGGCAAACCGTCGGCAATCTGGCTGCTGGCGTAGACCGGGCCCGGCGGTAGAAACGACTTGGCCAGGGGCGCGTCGCTGGCGTTGACCGCAAGCAGGGTAGCGTCCGCCGGGCGCGCCGCGAGCTCATGGCGCAACACACGAAGAACCTCGGGATTCGGGTCGAAGCGATAATTGTGCAGTGGCTCGCCTCCGGCGCGCTCCCAGGTCACGGCAAAGGCGGCCTTGAATCGGCGTTGCAATGGCGCGTCGCTGACCACGCTCGCCACGACCCGGGCGCCGTCGGCGCGCACCTGACCGGCCAGCAGCATGGCGTCGCTGTCGATGGATAGCGTCAAGGCGAAGACGTCGTCGGGCAGCGGCGAGCCGTCTTCGGCCTGGTTTAACACCAGTACCCGCGGCCTTGCCGGAGCCAGCGCGAGAACGGTCTTCACATCGTCGCGGAGTGAGCGGTCCGACGATCAGTGCCGCACCAGACTCGGTCGCTGCGGCAAACGCAGGCAGTACGCCGTCGTCGCCATGCGCGATGACGTGCACGCGCGCCGTGCTTCCGGCCGCGTCGGCGGCGGCGAGAAACCCGGCCTTGACCGCCGCCGCCGCGCGGCCGTAAGGCGACGATTCGAGGGGCAGGACGAGGCAGATCGCGTCGCTTGTCGGCCGCCTCACAGGCGCAGTCGCGGCGGCGCCGACGGCACCACCGGCCTCGGCCGCTGACCGCGCCGCGCCAACCGCTGGCGCGGCAGGCGGTGAGGCCGCCTCGGGCGGCGGTGCCGCCGGCACCGGCGCCGTGGTTGCGGCACGAGGGCGCGAGCCGGACAATGGCCCCGGTCCGGCACACGCAGTCAGCAGCAGCGATGCCGTCAGGAGCAGCGCCAGAGCGGCCTGCGCCGGTGTTGCGTTTCCAAAGTTCAGCGTCATCGGAGGGGGATTTTCGCCGTGACGACGGTTGAGGCATTGCCGGCGATCGGACCGGCATTATATGTGGTGGCGACACCGCTCGGAAACCTGCGCGACATCAGCTTGCGCGCGCTCGACGTCCTCGCTCAGGTCGACCGCATCGCCGCGGAGGATACGCGCGTAACGGCCAGGTTGCTCTCACGCCACGGCATCACCACGGCACAATTGTCCTTGCACGCCCACAACGAGCGCCGGCGCGCGGGGGAAATCGTCGCCCTGCTCGCCACCGGCAAAAGCGTGGCGCTGGTGAGCGACGCGGGAACGCCGGGAGTGAGCGATCCCGGCGCGGCGGTCGTGCACGCGGTGGCGGCCGCTGGCTATGCAGTCGTGCCCATTCCCGGTCCGAGCGCCGTGGTGGCCGCGCTTTCGGTATCGGGCCTCGCGGCGCCGCAATGGCTTTTCTGCGGCTTCCTTCCGGCGACTGCGGCGGCACGCCGGTCCGCGATTACGCGTCTCAAGGACCTTCCCTTCGCGCTCGTCTTCTACGAGGCGCCGCACCGCATCGCGGCCACGCTCGACGCACTCGTCACCGACACTCGGACCCCCGCGCCGATTTGTTTTGGCGCGCGAGCTGACCAAGCGCTTCGAGTCCATTTATCGCGGTTCTCTGGGGGAGGCTGGCGCCTGGCTGGCCGCCGATGCAAACCGCAACCGGGGGGAGTTTGTCCTGATCGTTGACGCGCCTGACCCGCCAGACGACGTCGATGGCGCTGCAGACACCTTGGAGCGGGTGCTCACGACGCTGCTCGCCGAGTTACCGTTGGCGCAGACGGTGCGGCTGGCAACGCGCCTCACCGGGACGCCACGCAAGCGTGTGTATGCGCTCGCCCTGGCGTTGGCGCAGGCGGCCCGGCGTTGAAGTCCGTTGACGCCGGCCGTGACTTTTGTCGCGCACCAATTTCGCGCAGTTCCGTGCCGGTGCGGTGCGAGGGGGAAATGCCCTCGCTACGCTAAACTGCAGCCATGAACGATGCGGCCGAGGGCGTGCTTGCCGCCACCGCCGGCGACGGTTGGCACGGCGAGCTGGCGCTCGCTTACGAGCGCAGCGGCAATCGAAGCGTCCTCACCCGGCGCGCGCATCGCGGGCCGCTGGTGGTGCAGAAGGCGCTCTATCCGGAAGGCGACGCGGTCTGCCAGAGCATCATCGTGCATCCGCCGGCGGGCGTCGCCGGTGGTGACCGGCTGGCGCTCGACGTCGCGGTCGGCGCGGGTGCCTGGGCGCAACTGACCACGCCGGGCGCTGCGAAGTGGTATCGCTCCTCCGGCCCGATGGCACAGCAGCGCCTCGCGTTCTCGGTCGGAGCTGAGGCGACCCTCGAATGGCTGCCGCAGGAAACCATCGTCTTTGACGGCGCCGTTGCCAGGCTGGAAACCCGTGTCGATTTGCACCCGGACGCGCGGTTCATGGGTTGGGACATCACCTGCCTGGGCCGCCGCCTCGCCGGCGAGACTTTTCGCCACGGCGGCATTCGGCAGGAAGTGGTTATCATGCGCGACGGTCGACGGCAATGGACCGAGCGCGCGCTTGTGGCGGGCGGCGCGGCGCTGCTGCAGGCTCCGGTCGGCCTGAATGGCGAGCCGGTGTTTGGCACATTCTTTGCGGCCGCGCCGCAGGTGTCCGATGCACTGGTCCTCGCCTGCCGCGAGGTCATCTGCGAGAATGGCGACAGCGGTATCACGCGCTTGCCCGGACTTCTGCTCGCGCGGTACCGCGGTGCCGCGCCGGAATCGGCGCGAAACTATTTTGCCGCACTCTGGGCGTGCACCCGTCCCATTCTGGCCGGGCGCCAGGCGGTGCCACCGCGCATCTGGAATACCTGACTTTCGGATCCGTCGACCATGGAATTGACGCCCCGCGAAAAGGACAAATTGCTGATCTTCACGGCCGCGCTGCTGGCCGAACGCCGGCTGGCGCGCGGAGTTAAGCTCAATTACCCCGAGGCGGTGGCCTACGTCACCGCCTCGATCATGGAAGGCGCGCGCGACGGGCGCACGGTGGCCGAACTCATGCACTACGGCACGACCGTGCTCAGCCGCTCCCAGGTGCAGGACGGGGTGCCGGAATTGATTCCGGAGATCCAGATCGAAGCCACGTTTCCCGACGGCACCAAGCTTGTTACCGTGCATCATCCGATTCCATGATTCCCGGAGAGATCCTGCCCGCGAGCGGAGAAATCGAGCTCAACGTCGGACGCCCGACACTCAAGCTCGCGGTGGCGAATACCGGCGATCGCCCGATCCAGGTCGGGTCGCACTACCACTTTGCCGAGACCAACGCGGCCTTGGCCTTCGATCGCGCCGCGGCGCGCGGCTATCGCCTCAACATCCCCGCCGGCACGGCGGTGCGCTTCGAGCCGGGACAGAAGCGGACGATCGAGCTCGTCGCATTCGGCGGGGACCGCATCGTGATCGGCTTTTCCGGCGCGGTGATGGGACCGCTGGACAAGGCGGCGCGGCGGGCGCCGCCAGGCAAGGGCAAGCGGCCCGCGCCGGGACGCAAGACGAAGCGAGGGAAGCGATGAAACTGGACCGGCGCGCGTACGCCGAGATGTTCGGCCCGACCGTCGGTGATCGCGTTCGCCTGGCCGATACGGACCTCATCATCGAGGTCGAGCGCGACCTCACCATTCTACGGCGAGGAGGTCAAGTTCGGTGGCGGCAAGGTGATTCGCGACGGCATGGGCCAGAGCCAGCGCAGCGCCAAGGACAGCGCGGACACGGTGATCACCAATGCGCTGGTCGTCGACTGGTGGGGCATCGTCAAGTGCGATATCGCAATCAAGAACGGGGCGATCGCGAGGCTGGGCAAGGCGGGTAATCCCGACATCCAGCCGGGGGTGGACATCGTCATCGGCGCGGGCACCGAGATCATCGCCGGCGAGGGCATGATTGTCACTGCCGGCGGCATCGACTCGCATATTCATTTCATCTGCCCGCAGCAGATCGACGAGGCGCTGATGGCTGGCGTAACGACGATGATCGGTGGCGGCACGGGTCCGGCGACCGGGACGTTCGCGACGACCTGCACGCCCGGGCCATGGCACATTGGGCGCATGCTCGAGGCGGCCGAGGCGTTTCCCATGAATCTCGGTTTTCTCGGCAAGGGCAACGCGAGCCGCACCGCGCCGCTCGCCGAGCAGGTCGAGGCCGGCGCGATCGGCCTCAAGCTGCATGAGGACTGGGGTACGACCCCGGCGGCCATCGATGCCGCGCTGAAGGTCGCCGACGCAATGGACGTGCAGGTCGCCATTCACACCGATACGCTCAACGAGTCGGGTTTTGTCGAGACCACGATACGAGCGATCGGCGGCAGGACGATCCATACCTACCACACCGAGGGCGCGGGCGGCGGGCATGCGCCGGACATCATCAGGATCTGTGGCGAGCCGAACGTGCTGCCGTCGTCGACCAATCCGACCCGCCCGTACACGGTCAATACCATCGACGAGCACCTCGACATGCTGATGGTATGCCATCACCTCGACCCCGGCATCGCCGAAGACATCGCCTTCGCCGAGTCGCGCATCCGGCGCGAGACGATCGCTGCGGAGGACATCCTGCATGACCTCGGGGCGTTTTCGATGCTGTCGTCGGACTCGCAGGCGATGGGTCGGGTCGGCGAAGTGATCGTTCGCACTTGGCAGACCGCGCACAAGATGAAAGTCCAGCGCGGCAAGCTTGCCCCGGATCCCACCGCGCATGACAACTTTCGCGTCAAGCGCTACATCGCCAAGTACACGATCAACCCAGCGATCGCCCACGGCATCAGCCACGTGGTCGGCTCCGTCGAGCCGGGGCGCCTTGCCGATCTGGTGCTGTGGAAGCCCGCCTTTTTCGGCGTCAAGCCGGCGCTGATACTGAAGGGAGGAATGATCGCCGCAGCCGCCATGGGCGATCCAAATGCCTCGATACCCACGCCGCAGCCAGTGCATTACCGACCCATGTTCGGCGCGTTCGGCAAGGCGCTCGCGACATCGGTGACCTTCGTGTCGAAGGCCGCGCTCAAGAACCGTGCACTGGCGAAGCTCAAGCTGAGCAAGCCGCTAGTCGCGGTCGAGAACACGCGGCGCATCGGCAAGGCCGATCTCAAGCTCAACGACGCCCTGCCGGCCATCGAGGTCGATCCAGAGACTTACGCGGTTCATGCCGACGGGGAGCTCTTGACCTGCGAACCGGCCACCGAGCTGCCGCTGGCGCAACGTTACTTTCTTTTTTGAGGCCATGCTGATCGTGCGGCAGCGGACCGCGGCCCGGGATCGTGCCGACGAGGAGTTACTGCTGCCCTTCGAGCAGCGGCAGAAAAGCCGCCTGCGCACGCGGCTGCAATCGGGGGAAGAGATCGGGCTGTTCCTCGAACGCGGGGCCATCCTGCGCGGGGGCGACTGTCTGGTCGCCGACGACGGCCGCATCGTGCGCATCGTCGCTGCGCCGGAGGCGCTGATGGAGGTGCAGCTGCATGGATCCGGGCCTGCTTGCCCGCGCGGCCTACCACCTCGGCAACCGCCATTGTCCGGTCGCCATCGGCGCCGGGTGGCTGCGCTTTGCTGCCGATCACGTGCTCTGCGAAATGCTGCACGGCATGGGCCTGGAAGCGACCGCGGTGTCGGCGCCGTTCGAGCCCGAGGCCGGCGCATACGCGGCCGGGCATCATCACCATTCGAGCGCCGCGAAGCACACCGGCATCATCCACGACTTCGCTCACCGCACGGGGCCGCCGCGATGAAGCCGGCGTCGCTTCCCGACCCGACGCTCGCGCTGGTGCGGTTGCTGCAGCTGGCGAGCCCCGCGTTGCCGATCGGCGCTTACAGCTACTCCCAGGGGCTCGAGTGGGCAGTTGCCGTCGGCGCTGTCCGCGACGCCGCCACCGCGCGCACCTGGATCGGCGGTGCGCTCGAGCACAGCGTCGCGCCCGGGGAGGCCGCCGTGACCTGGCGCGCACTGAACGCCGTGCAAGCCGAGGATTGGCCGGAGCTCGCCGAATGGAATGACTGGTTCCGCGCGTCGCGCGAAACGGCGGAGCTGCGCGCGGAGACCGAGCAAATGGGCACGTCGCTCTACAAGCTCGCGTCCGAGCTTGGACTGCTCGATGCGCCGGCGCGCAGTGCCGCAAACGCGCTCTCGCCCATCACGCTCCCCGGGGCCTATGCGCTCGTTGTGCGCGGCTTCGGCGTCGCGGTGGAGGCCGCGCTCACCGCGTACGTCTGGTCGTGGCTGGAGAACCAGGTACTCGCCGCGATCAAGGCAATCCCGCTCGGACAGCTCGCCGGCCAGCGCCTGCTCTTCGACCTCGGCGCGCGGATTCCGGCCGCACTGACGATCGCGCGGTCGCTCGCCGCCGAAGACGTGAGTTCCTTCGCGCCGGGCCTCGCCCTCGCGTCTTCCCGCCACGAAACGCAATATTCACGCTTGTTCCGCTCCTAGCCATGGCAACGCAAATCGCCCAACCCTTGCGCATCGGCATCGGCGGTCCGGTCGGCTCCGGCAAGACCGCGCTCACCCTCGCTCTGTGCCGGGCGCTGCGCGATCGCTATTCGCTGGCAGTCGTCACCAACGACATTTATACTGAAGAAGACGCACAATTTCTCGTGCGCAACGGAGCGCTGCCACCGGAGCGGATCATTGGCGTGGAAACAGGAGGCTGTCCGCACACCGCCATCCGCGAGGACGCGTCAATCAATCTCGAAGCGGTGGATCGGCTCTCACAGCGCTTCGGTAACCTCGACATCGTCTTCGTGGAAAGCGGCGGCGACAACCTCGCCGCAACGTTCTCTCCGGAGCTCTCGGACCTGACGCTGTACGTTATCGACGTCGCGGCCGGCGACAAGATCCCGCGCAAGGGCGGGCCGGGCATCACCAAGTCCGATTTGCTGGTGATCAACAAGATCGATCTGGCGCCCCTGGTCGGTGCCTCGTTGGAAATCATGGAGCACGACGCGCGCAAGATGCGTGGCGAGCGGCCGTTTGTGTTCACCAACCTCAAGACGGGGCAGGGGCTCGACGTCGTCGTGCGCTTCATCGAAGATCGCGGCATGGTGGCCATCGCGCCGGTCCCTGGAGCGGGAGCGGCGAGCGACTGATCCCAGCGATCCTGCTCGCCTTGGCGCCCACGGGATCTCGGACCGTGGCGCGTTCACACCCGGCCGGACTTGGCCGCTCGGCATGGCAACCCGGTGAAGCTGGGGATTTGGACAAGTTCCAAATCAGTGCGCGCCCTCCCCGTACGCACCGCGGTGGGGCTGTCGCGCTCATCTTCCCCTGCATCATTCGCGG
Organism: uncultured beta proteobacterium; assembly: GCA_963711235.1. Classification (GTDB taxonomy): domain Bacteria; phylum Pseudomonadota; class Gammaproteobacteria; order Burkholderiales; family Casimicrobiaceae; genus PALSA-1003. The sequence continues at coordinate 1,447,786 of CAVQDI010000006.1, forward strand.
CGTTTATGGCCGGTTGATACCGGGCGGCGAAAGCAAAATCAGCGCGTTACGGTGAACGGCCACCCCATGGCATGGATCGTGCGATACATGAAGTGCGGGGGCGTTTGTCGCACCATTGCTGCGCGATGCGCGTTCGCCCTCCACACACCTCAGGGTAGCGTTTTTCAACCACACGAAAACGGGGTAACTCCATGCAACGTAGACGCTTTCTGAAACGACTGGCACTGGCCGCCGCGCTGGCCACGGGTGGCCTCGCGAGCACCCCGCCAGCACTTGCTGCCGATACGATCAAGGTCGGTGTCCTGCATTCGCTGTCCGGAACGATGGCGATCAGCGAAACAGTGCTCAAGGACGTGACCCTGATGGCGATCGACGAAATCAACGCCAAGGGGGGCGTGCTGGGCAAGAAGCTCGAGCCGGTGGTCGTCGACCCCGCGTCGAACTGGCCCCTGTTTGCCGAAAAGGCGCGCCAGCTGCTGACCCAGGACAAGGTTGCCGTGGTCTTCGGTTGCTGGACCTCGGTATCGCGCAAATCGGTGCTGCCCGTGTTCGAGGAGCTCAACGGCCTGCTCTTCTACCCGGTGCAGTACGAGGGTGAGGAACTGTCGAAGAACGTTTTCTACACCGGGGCGGCACCCAATCAGCAGGCGATCCCGGCGGTTGAATACCTGATGAGCAAGGAGGGCGGTGGCGCCAAGCGCTGGGTCCTTCTCGGCACCGACTACGTCTATCCGCGCACGACCAACAAGATCCTGCGCGCGTTCCTCCACTCGAAGGGCGTCGACGACAAGGACATCATGGAGACGTACACGCCGTTCGGGCACAGCGACTATCAGACGATCGTCGCCGACATCAAGAAGTTCTCCTCCGGTGGCAAGACCGCGGTGGTGTCGACTATCAACGGCGACTCCAACGTTCCGTTCTATAAGGAGCTCGGCAACTCCGGCCTGAAGGCGACCGAGGTGCCGGTGGTGGCGTTCTCGGTCGGGGAAGAGGAGCTTCGCGGCGTCGACACCAAGCCGCTGGTCGGACAGCTGGCGGCCTGGAACTACTTCATGTCGCTGAAGAACCCGGCCAACGACGAGTTCAAGAAGAAGTGGGCGGCGTATGCCAAGAAGATGAATCTGCCCAATGCCGACAAGCCGCTGACCAACGATCCGATGGAAGCTGCCTACATCGGCATGAACATGTGGAAGCAGGCCGTCGAGAAAGCCAAATCGACCGATGTCGACAAGGTGATCGTCGCGATGGCCGGCCAGACGTTCAAGGCGCCGGACGGCTTTACCATCAAGATGGATGAGAAGAACCACCACCTGTGGAAGCCGGTGTTCATCGGCGAGATACAGGCGAACGGTCAGTTCAACGTCGTGTGGAAGACTCCGGGACCGATCAGGGCGACACCATGGAGCCCCTACATTCCGGAAGACAAGGGCAAGAAGGACGAACCCGAGAAGAAATAGCGCGGGCACGTTCCAAGGCACAGCGCGGCGGCGGCCTGTGATCACCCGCTGCCGCGTTGTGCTGGCCGCAGTTTCCCCCAGGTGGCAAGGAGCCGCGATGACCCGGATCATCGCCGGATGGCTGCGCGCGTGTGTGGCATGCGGCGCCGTCCTGCTGGTGACGTCCGCCACGGCCGCGATCGCACCGCAGACGGTGCGCGACCTCGCCTTCGGCGAGAGCGACGCGAAGATCGCCGCGATCGCCACGCTGACGACCAGCGGTGACGAGCAGGCGCTGCCGCTGCTGCAGGCGCTGCTCGACGGCGAAGTGCAGACCGTGGGCGAGGATCAGGTGCTGCTCGTCAAAGGAGACTCCGCAACGGATCTGCTCACCGGCAAGGCGGTAAGCCCCGTGCCCGCGAACCGGGACGATATCGTCGTCAACAACCGCGTGCGCAGGGAGCTGGGTACGGCGATCGCCGCATTGAAGCTCACCTCCCCGGACCGATCGACCCGCCTGACCGCCGCCCGCGCGCTGCAGAACGATGCCGACGAGGACATGCTGCCGCTGATTTCGAAGGCGCTGGCGCAGGAGCACGATGCCGAGATCAAGGAACTCCTGTCGCTGACGCGGGCTTCCATCCAGCTCTCGAGCAAGGACAAGGCAACGCGCATCGGCGCCATCCGCGAGCTCGCCGAAAGCAGCAATCCCAACACCAAGACACTGCTGCTCGGCGTACTCGAGCAGAAGAACGGCAGCTACGTCGAATCCGACCCCGAAGTCCGCGCCGCAGCGGAGAAGTCGCTGCGCTCGGTCGAGAGCAAGCTCGCCACCGGAGAGATGATCGGCCGGGTCTTCAGCGGCATAAGCCTGGGCAGCATCCTGCTGCTCGCGGCACTGGGGCTGGCGATTATCTATGGCCTGATGGGCGTCATCAACATGGCGCACGGCGAGCTGATCATGATCGGCGCTTATGCGACCTACGTCGTGCAAGACCTTTTTCGCCGCTACGCGCCGGGCGCATTCGACGCCTACCTCGTCTGCGCGGTTCCAGTCGCGTTCGCTGCGTCCGGGCTGGTCGGCATGGCGCTCGAGCGCAGCGTGATCCGGTTCCTCTATGGCAGGCCGCTGGAAACCCTGCTGGCGACCTGGGGCATCAGCCTGATCCTGATGCAGACGGTGCGCACGATCTTCGGCGCGCAAAACGTCCAGGTCGAGAATCCGTCCTGGATGTCCGGCGGCTTCGTCGCCATGACCGGCATCGTGCTGCCCTGGAGCCGCATCGTGATTATCGGCTTTGCCGCGCTCGTGCTGCTGCTCATGTGGCTGTTGCTGACGCGGACGCGACTGGGCCTGTTCGTACGCGCGGTCACGCAGAACCGGGCGATGGCAAGCTGCACCGGGGTGCCGACCAAACGCGTGGATACCCTCGCCTTCGGTCTTGGGTCGGGCCTCGCCGGGCTCGCCGGCTGCGCGCTGTCGCAGATCGGCAACGTGGGGCCCGACCTCGGCCAGAGCTACATCGTCGATTCGTTCATGGTCGTCGTGCTCGGCGGTGTCGGCCAACTCGCCGGCACGGTCTACGCGGCGCTCGGGCTCGGTATCGTCAATAAGATTGTCGAAGCCTGGTCGGGAGCCGTACTCGCCAAGATCGCGGTTCTGGTGTTCATCATCTTCTTCATCCAGAAGCGGCCGCAGGGTTTGTTCGCGCTCAAGGGGCGGATCGCGGAGGGCACCTGATGGGGACCGCGTTCGCACCGGCGGGAGCGATTGGTGGCCCGCGCTTCATCGGCTTGTTGAGCGCCGGCGGCTGGTCGCTTTACGGTCTCGCCGCCCTTGTTCTTTTCGTCGTGTTTCCACTGCTCCATCTGGCAGTACCCGCCGACAGCGCTTTGCACCTCTCGGACTATTGGGTAACGCTGATCGGCAAGATCATGTGCTACGCCATCGTCGCACTCGCCATGGATCTGATCTGGGGTTACACGGGAATCCTTTCCCTCGGGCACGGCCTGTTCTTCGCGCTCGGTGGCTATGCGATGGGAATGTATCTGATGCGATCGATCGGGCACGAAGGCGTCTACCAGAGCGATCTGCCCGATTTCATGGTGTTTCTGGACTGGAAAAAATACCCCTGGTATTGGAGCTTCACCGATCACTTCTGGTACGCGGCAATGCTTGTCGTGCTCGTTCCCGGGCTCGTGGCGTTGATCTTTGGCTACTTCGCGTTCCGTTCGCGCGTCAAGGGGGTGTACTTCTCGATCATCACCCAGGCGCTGACGTATGCGTCGATGCTGCTGTTTTTCCGCAACGACACCGGGTTCGGCGGCAACAACGGATTCACGGACTTCAAGCGTATCCTCGGGTTTCCGATTACCGCGCCGCAAACGCGCATGGCGCTGTTCGTGATCACCGCCGCCGCGTTGCTCGGATTTCTCCTGCTCGGTCGCTGGATCGTGACGTCCAAGCTCGGCCGGGTGCTGACCGCGATCCGCGATGCCGAAACCCGAGTCATGTTTTCTGGCTACAACCCCGTGTATTTCAAGTTGTTCATCTGGACGCTTTCGGCTGTCATCTGTGGCATCGCCGGGGCGCTCTACGTGCCCCAGGTCGGGATCATCAATCCGAGCGAGATGTCGCCGGGCAACTCGATCGAAATCGCCATCTGGACCGCCGTCGGCGGCCGCGGCACCTTGGTCGGGCCGGTGCTCGGCGCGGCGGTGGTCAATCTCGGCAAGAGCTGGTTTACCAAGGCGTTTCCCGAATACTGGCTGTTCGCACTGGGTCTGCTATTCATCCTGGTGACGCTGTTTCTGCCGCGCGGTCTCGCCGGCTTACTCTCGCGCAAGAGGGCGGACATGAGCGAAGCCGAGACACGCGAGCACTGGGACGATCCGGTAGCCTCTGGCGCCCGCGTTCTTACCGAGGGCGTCGATACCACCCATCGCGGAATTCTCTACCTCGATGGCATCAGCGTGAGCTTCGACGGCTTCAAGGCCCTGAACAACCTGTCGCTGCTGATCGACGCCGGCGAGCTTCGCTGCGTCATCGGCCCCAACGGCGCAGGCAAGACGACGATGATGGACGTGATCACCGGCAAGACGCGCCCGGACCTCGGCAGCGCGTTCTTTGGCCAGACGATCGATCTCACCCGGCTCACCGAGGCCGAAATTGCCGGCGCGGGCATCGGCCGCAAGTTTCAGAAGCCTACCGTGTTCGAGCAGCATTCGGTGTTCGAAAACCTCGAACTGGCGATGAAGGCCGACAAACGCGTCGGACCGACGTTGCGTGCCCGCCTCGACGCGCCGGCGCGCGAACGTATCGCTTCGACGCTGGAGACGATCAAGCTGCTGCCGGAGGCCGCGCGTCCGGCGGGAATGCTCTCCCACGGCCAGAAACAGTGGCTGGAAATCGGGATGTTGCTCATGCAGGAGCCGCAATTGCTGCTACTCGACGAGCCGGTCGCCGGCATGACCGACGAGGAGACGCTGCGCAGCGCCGAGCTGTTCGTATCGCTCGCGGGCAGATACACGCTGATCGTGGTCGAGCACGACATGGACTTCGTCGCCCGCATTGCGCAACGCGTTACGGTCCTGCACGAAGGCAGCGTGCTCGCCGAAGGTTCGATGGAGCAGATCCAGCAGAACGAACAGGTGATCGAGGTTTTTCTTGGGCGCTGAAACAATGCTTTCGGTCGCGCGGCTGAACCAGTACTACGGCGGCAGCCACATCCTGCGCAATGTGGGGTTCGACGTAGCGCCGAACGCCTGCACGACGCTCCTCGGCCGCAATGGCGTCGGCAAGACCACGTTGCTCAAGTGTCTGATGGGCTTGCTCCCGATCCGTTCCGGCGAGGTCAAGCTCGACGGCGCGAGCATCAGCGCGCTGCCGCCCTATGCGCGGGCGGCACTGGGTATTGGCTATGTGCCGCAGGGACGCGAGATCTTTCCCCGCCTCACAGTCGAAGAAAATCTGCTCATGGGGCTTGCCACCCAGGACCGCGGCGTGGGCATCCCCGAGTTCGTCTTTGAAATGTTTCCGGTATTGAAGAGCATGCTGCACCGTCGCGGGGGCGATCTATCGGGTGGGCAGCAGCAGCAACTGGCCATCGGTCGAGCGCTCGCGATGCGACCAAGGCTGCTCATCCTCGATGAGCCAACCGAAGGCATCCAGCCGTCGATCATCAAGGATATCGAGCGGGCCATCCGCAAGCTGATTGCGGGCGGTGGAATGGCCATCCTGCTCGTCGAGCAATACTATGACTTCGCCAAGTCGCTCGCCGACCACTACGTCGTGTTGTCGCGCGGCGAAGTCGTCGCCAAGGGGAGAGGATCGACGATGGACGAGGACAACGTCCGCGCCCACTTGTCGGTGTAATGATTCCGCGTCGGTGCACTACAATTTGCGCATACACTCGCCGATGCGCGATCGCTGTGGGTGGTCCCGGTGCGGAGACGGCGCGAAGGGCGAGGAGTGAACCAGGGGAGCGCCGTCCCGCCCGGGTATGCATTGAACAGCAAGGGCTGTGCCAGTGTGCGCAGTGACCTCGCGACACCGGCGTAGGCTTGGCGCGCGCCGTCGCGCGTCACTTCGCGACAGAATCCGGCGCGCCCATCCGCGTGGTGCCGCGCGTCATTCGAGGAGCGGCTCGATGAGCTCCGGCGTGTCGTTGGCGGGACGGTTGACCTTCGCGCTTACCGGATAGGCGCGCATGGCTTCAGACGGATACGGCCGGAGCAGTGCCAGCGCCTGCTGGTGCGTGCCGGTTAGCCAGGTTTCGTAATCCTCGGGAGCGATGATGACTGGCATGCGATTGTGGAATTTGGCGGCAAGCTCGTTCGGCTCGCAGGTGATGATGCAACACGAATCGACGCTTTCGCCGTGGGGATCCTTCCAGCGCTCCCACAGCCCCGCGAAGGCGAACAGCTCCCCGCTCGCCAGCATGAGCCGATAAGGCTGCTTGGCACGCGGCGTCTGCAGCCACTCGTAAAAACCATCGGCAGGAATCAAACAGCGCCGCTGTCTGAACGCGGCGCGAAAGGCCGGCTTGCTGTCGACGCTTTCGCTGCGCGCATTGATGAGACGTGCACCGATCGAGCTGTCCTTGGCCCAGCGGGGGATGAGCCCCCAGCGCATCCGCCGCGCCTCGCGCTGCATATCGCTCGTTGGAATCACGACGATGCGCTGCGTCGGTGCCACGTTGAAGCGCGGGGTGTAGAACTCGGGCTCGACCGGGGCAAAATTGTCCAGGCCGAACTTTGCCGCGATTTGGGCCGGCTGAGTGAGGGTGAAGCGTCCGCACATGGCGCTATTCTAGCGTTGCGGCATGGCGGCATGAGGATACCGGTGGCCGGCACGGGACATTTTGGGGCAAGTCGGGCAAACGTCAATATAATGACTCGCCTTGATACGGGCCGCCGCGGCACCTGAAGCGCCACGGTGGCCGTTGCGTCCGCCTAGAGCAGGTTTCCGATGGCATTTGAAGATCTCGCCGCACTCTCCCGTCGCGACCGCGTGCGCTTGGCGTTGCTGGTCGCGGCCTTGGTGGTGGCACTGGTCTGGGTGTCGGCGCAATTTGTCGAGCCCGGACCGCCGCGCCATATCGTGCTCGCGTCAGGGCCCGCGAGCGGCATCTACAACCAGTATGCCTTGCGCTACAAGGAGATCCTCGCCCGCGAGGGGGTCGCCGTCGACGTGCGCATGACCCAGGGCGCGGCCGATAACCTTGGCTTGCTGCTCGACCCGAAGTCAGGCGTCGACGTCGCCTTCATGCAGGGCGGTGTCGCCAGTTTTCCGGCGGCCGACGGGTTGGAGATGCTGGCGAGCCTCTATTACGAGCCGGTATGGATTTTTTATCACAACACCGAGCCGCTGACGAGAATGAACGAGCTGCATGGCAAGCGGATTGCCATCGGCACCGTAGGCAGCGGCACGCGTGCGCTCGTGACCCAATTGTTCGCCGCCAACGGCTTGACCACCGCGAGCGGCGTCGGGCGTGACAACACCGACATCGTCGCACTCGGGGGCGACGACGCGCTGCGTGCGCTGAAGGCGGGCGAGATCGATGCCGCCCTCTTTGTCGGCGGTGCGGACACGCCGACCATCCAGCAGGCGCTGCGCGACCCTTTGCTCAAGCTCATGAGTCTCAGGCGCGCCGACGCCTATGCGCGGCGCTTTCCGTTTCTGACAAAGCTCACGTTGCCGTATGGGACAATCGATCTGGCGATCAATGTCCCGGATCAGGATGTGTCGATGGTCGGCACCAAGGCAATGCTGGTCGCGCATGACAGCTTGCATCCGGCGCTAGTTGACCTGCTTGTCGACGCCGCGCGCGAGATTCACGGACACCAGGGATACTTTGAGACCGCAGGCGAGTTTCCAGGAACCGCGCAGGTCGACATCCCCGTCTCGCCCTTTGCCGACGAGCACAAGCGCTTCGGTCCGAGCTATCTGCACCGCTACTTGCCGTTCTGGCTTGCCACTTTCGTCGAGCGGGCAATCATCCTTATCGTCCCGCTCATCGTAGTCCTCGTTCCACTGATGAACTCCTGCCGCAGTTCTTGCGTTGGCGCGTGCGCTCGCGCATCTATCGCTGGTACGGCGAGCTGGCACTGCTGGAGCGCGACGTGGCAACCCGGCAGGGAGCCTTGCCGGTTGAGCAATGGTTGCAGGACCTCGATCGGGTCGAGCAGGCGGCCAAGCACATCCACACCCCCGCGAGCTTTGCCAGCGAGGCTTACACGTTGCGCGAGCATATCGGGCTGGTGCGCCGCGCCGTGCTGGCAAAGGCAGGCGCGGCGGCTGCTGCCTCGCCGTAATGGCATGCACTCTTCCTCGATTTCCCGAGATGGCGTCTTGCCGCCAGCCGCCGGCATGGTCGGATGCGCGACCGCGACCGGATCGAGCGGCGCTGGACGATGGCCGCCCGCGAAGACCTGCAACGCCGCCGTCAGGGCGTCGCTGAACCACTGGCGCGACCGGCATCGCCTGTTCCCGGCAGCACCACGCCGCTCGCCAATGGCCGGATGGGGAGCACGAGCTTGCGGTCAGCGATCGCCCTTTGCTCCGTAGTGAGCGTCGCGTAAAGTGCCTTACCCGCGTCGGCAATATCCTGAATTGCTGTCAGCCGGTTGCGCTCACGGTCCGTGAGCTGATCCAATTGCTGCACCGCGGTCGCGTCCGTCGGCCGCGGCGCAATACGCGCCGCGAACTGGCTGCGCGTCATATCATCCGCGAGGTGCAGAATCTTGTCTGCGTACGCGTTCCACGCGGCGCGTTGCTCAGCGCTGGGCTTTAGCTCGTTCTCCAATTGATCGAGTTGGACCAGAACCGGAGCGCTACTGCTCGGCAGCGGATCCGTCGCGGCGCGACCGCTCGTGCCGCTCGATCCCGGCGGCGTATGGCCGTGCCCGCCCGGATACTGTGCAGAGGCCTCCGGTGAGCCTATCGTCACAACGCCCAACATGACCGCGAATGTCCAATGCACTCGTCGCATAATGCACCCCCTTCGAATCGCAGCGACCGGTGAAGCGGAAAATGCCCTGCCACACCGGCCCCACGGTGCGTGTGCCCGCGATCGCGTGGTTTGCGCGGGCCGGAAGGCAAGCCTCTTTTCGCGCGTGCGTGGCGGCCTTGGCGGCATCAACAGCAATTGGCAGCCATGAATCTTGGGCCAGCGAAGGTACAACGCCGCCGGTGACGGCGCCAGTCAATCGCATGACTAGGCCGCAAGGTAGATTGCGAGGAGCAGACCGAGCGAACCAAGGATGAGCGCCAAGATGACCGGAAAGGCGCGGCTATGTAGCCGCGGTATATCGTCGACCGGGAGGGACAAAATAAAGCCGCGGTGCTGGATCGCGGCGAAGATCATGGATACGGCGCCAAGCAATACCAGCGCGATTCCAATACCGCTTGAGAAATGTGACGGAGAGGCGACCGGAGCGGCGGATTGCGTGCGCTCTTTGGCGAGCAGGGTCAGGAAAAGGCCGAAGCGGGCCACGACGAAGCCAAAGCCCATGACGGTGAGACCGGTGCGGATCCAAGCCAGCAGAGTGCGTTCGGCTGCAAAGAAAACGCGCGGGTCAGACATGGGGAAAACGTGAGAGTGGAATGGGGCCGTGCCGGATCGAAGATTACAGTCCTGCTAACATTCCTTTCGCGTTTCGCCACATCCACGTTCGTGCGTCGCTTAGCGACCGCCGGCCTGCTGGACCTCATCTTGCTCCCGATTCGGGGGAAACCCAAATGCCTCGAATCGCCTCTGCATCGGCGGCAGTACCCAAGGGGGGCAATCCGTACATCTCCTCGAGCGTCCGCAGTACATTGTAATGATCGATACGGTAGGCATACTTGCCCGGGCGCACCATCGGACCGATAAACAGGGTCGGAATCCGATTTTCACCTGACCCATCGTCCTCGTCCCACGTCACGATCAAAAGGCCGTTATGGGTCTTGGCCCACTGTACGTATGCGTCCAGATTGACCTTTAGCCAAGCGTCCCCGCGAGCGATCTGGTCGAGAAGGGTGCGACCGTCATGCATATCGTTAACCAAATTGGGAACAATCATCGAGACGGTCGGCAACTGTGCATACTCAGACGGAAAATTGGCAAACGGTATATTGATGTCTGACGAGATGTTATTGGCCTGCCAGTTTACGGCCGGATTATGCTTTCGCGCGTAATAATTGTCTGGCGATGAACATGCGGAATAGCCAGTGAAAGGCATGGATTCCGAAAAGATCCCGAAGCTCGAGCCTTTCTTTCGAAGTTGGCTGGCCAGGTTCTCACCCGATACAGAAATCGGGCATTGATCATTCAATATGCCATGTGTCGATCCGGAAAACAGGATCAGGTAATTTGGCTGGCTGGGGTGCGTAACGGCAAACGAATTCGTAAATAGCGCACCCTCATTGGCGAGTCGATTTATGTATTGCGCCGCCGGGTTGCCGATAATCTGCTTATAGGACTTATTTTCTTCGACGACAATAACCACGTGATCTGGTCGGGGCAGTTGCTTTAGACTCTAATGCCGAGCTAATTTTCTTGCTCTCGAAAGATTCGGCTATCGTTAGTTGTGCACAAATCACCGCTACGATGCTGAAACTCAGCAGAAGCGGTCTAAGTCGTGGTCCGTCGGTGTTGCTCATCTATTTCCGGGGCCCGGTACCTTCGATATTCCGAACGAGAGCAACAGCCAGGCACGTAAGTTTGGTGCTAATGCCACGAGCGGAACGACGTCCTACGAGTGGTCGCGGTAAACAAGACGGCACCGCGCGCTAGCTCTGCTTCCTGCAGCACCAAAACACATACATGCTCTTAAACGTCTTAGGGTAGGCGTCTTCGAACTTATCCCATGCTGCAAGGTTTGTGCGTGCATCCATGTCAGGAAACATTTCCTTGAACCGGTTGCGCACAGTTGGCGTGCATTCGAGTTCGAGTAACTGCAATCCCATCTGGTCAAGCACATTCTTGTATCCGCGGTAAAGTGAATTGGTGCTCTTGGACATGCATTATCAGATCACGACATTCGTCAAGCGCGAAGAAGTCGGCGAAAATCCATTACATTTCTTGCCGGATGATCCATCGGGCAACTTGGTGATGGCATGGCGGCAGCGGCGAATGCCCTCGGGAGTCGCCGGAAATTCTGGGACCGAACGAATTCTCTCGCTGCTCGAACGCCACTGCGCGCCTTCTCGCTGTAGAGGGCGATCTTCATCAGGCCATCAGGTTCCAACAGGCCGACCAATACCCGCCAACCCGCCATTGGGTCCTCGAGATGATGGAGCACCCCGCAGCACTCGACGATGGCGAAGCGTGTATCCAGACGCCAAGCTTGAGGATGTCGGCTTGTCGGTAGGTAATGTTGGAAATCCCGAGCCGTTCGGTCATTCGCACGGCGTAGCCAAGACTTGCCAGACTCAAATCGACAGCCAAGATTTCGCTGTCGGGATAAGCCTTAGCAGCCCAATCGGATGCCTGCCGGTGCCGCATCCGGCGACGAGTATTTGTACCGGGCGTGGCCGGATGCGAACCTCCTGATCGGGACGCAGTCGGCGGCATAGCTTTTCTATCGTATCAATGTCCGGATTGGGAATCGCTGAATCCATCGAGGATAGGGGTTTTCCTCATATTGCGCGCGCACGGCAACGGAAACCTCGTTGTCGATGGCTCGTAATCGACGGTAGCTTCCTGGCTATTTCCCGCTCGCGTCTCGGATTCTCAAGCTGTTCCTGGACGATTGGCCGAAATGCCTCACTCCACTCGGGCAGCGGACATTCCAGCAGCCGCTCCGAAACCGGACAAGAGTGTGCAAGGATCCATAAAGTGACGCTACGCGCCAACGGCACCTCAAGGGGTCGAGGGGTCACGATCGCTTCGCGCAGCGCGTCCTCAAGGGCCTCGCGCAGTCTTGCCACTCGCTGAAGCTCATTTTCTTCGCCGAAAAAGGCGTACCCCGAAACATAACACTGCCGAGCCATCGCGCAAATAAATTCGGTCGGTACCTCTGGAGCGACAGCCTCCAAGCCCGCTTCTACGTTGAATCGCGAAAGGATACATCGGCGTACATGCGTCAAGACCTCTTCGACTTCAAGATCTGCGACTGGAATGCGAGGCAACATAGCCAACAGGAGTGGGTCGCGCAAGAATGCCGTAACTGCCGGATTAACTGAATTGAAGGGTCTTCACCTCGCCGAGCGTGCATCTGCAATCTCAGAAATCCTTCGTTGCCTTTTATCGTTGCGGTGATAGAAGGGTTGAGAAATGGTATGGAGATGCCATCGTCCAGGCAAAGGTCCAAGAGGACTTTTCGTTGCTTCTCTCCAAGCCCAACGATCGCAAAACCGTCGAGCGCTCCGCAAGATTCCTGCGTACCTGAAGATTGGTCGGCTCACTGTCGGCCAAGTCAAAAAGAAGCCGAATCGCTTCTTGATTGCGACCCATCAATTGCAGCACCGATGCGAGATTGATCTTGGCCTCGAAACAATCCGGGTTGAATGCAAGCGCTTGGCGATAGCTGGTCTCGGCATCGGTTAGCCGCCCAAGGAGCTTCAGGCTCATCCCGAGCGCCGTATGCGCCAAGTGGTTCTCCGGTTCCGTCTCCAGTATGCGGCGACTATTCTCAACGGCGGTGTCCAGTCGCCCCATGTTTTGCAGTAGGGCGATCGAATTGAGAAGCGCACCGACATAATTGTTGCGAAAGCGATCGCCTTTTCGAGCGCCGAAAGCGCGTCCTCGTTGCGGCCAACAGCCTCCAGCGCACCAGCTAACCCCACCCATGCCTCGGGAAAATCATCTCGACAACGCAGCGCAGAACGAAACCCGGATTCGGCTTCCAAATATTGCGCATGCGATAACCGCACAAGTGCAAGGTTGTAGTGCGCGGCGGCATATCCGGGATCGATTGCGATTGCCCGTTCATAGGATGCAATCGCGGCAGCGAAGTCACCTGCCCCTTGCAGCGCGATTCCAACATTCATGTGAGCTGGAGCGCAGCCATTATCTGCTTCCACAGCCCTACAATAATACTGAAATGCCTTGGCGGCGTTGCCGGACGCTTCTTCGGCGTTGCCACGATTTACGAGCTTCTGCGCAAGCCTGTGGTCGCGGCTCAGCGGCTCCGCATCCGAAACCCCGATTTTCAGCAAAGTGCGAATCGAGAAGCTCACAACCGCGCCGCCGCGGAGCCAGCGTACCAATACTTCGTCACCGCGCTAAGGTACCGATTCGAAGTCATTTCAAGTGACTCGTGAGTCGGGCAGGGATCGAACGCACGAAATGCGCAAGAAAAATCTGCGCGTGGGGAAGATGAATCTTACGGTAACCCATGAACCGTGCTCAGGATGCGCCTAATAAGGCGCGAATTGCCTCCCAATTGTTCGTGACTAAGTTTAGTTTTTTTGCCTTGTCGTCATTCAGATACGCGTAATCGAGCGCCAGAAACTCCTGGCACAGTTGGTCGTGGTTTTTGGTCAGCACGTGCGAGTCCGGATCGAGGTTTCGTACCATCCCCAAGCCCGTCGGCGGGGTGCCGATCGTGTGAATCGCGAGATCGGCGCGGTACTTTTTCAGCAGTACGATGAGGCGCCAGATATCACCGCTCCAGAAGGAGGGGGATCCTTCGCGTCCCGCAGTTTCCCGGTCAAGGGGATAACAATCATGAATCAGTATCGTCGATTCGCGGGTGCAGTAATGCTCGAGATTGGCAAAATCGCGCAGCGCGAACTCGAAGTGGTGCAAGCCATCGATGAAAGCCAGATCGACCGGCAGTCCCCCCAGCTCAAGACCTAGGTCCCGATTGGCAAAAAATGCGTCGCTAGTTTCAGTGAATATCCTGTGGTTCGCCTCCAATGGAAAAATGAGTTGCGGCTCCGGATCGATGCCGATCGCCTGAGTGGGCGGCGTTGCGAACCTAAGCGATTCACCTCGGAAGACCCCCACCTCAACGTAGGTACGCGGCCGCAGCTGAGCATGAATCCGCTTGAGAACGTCAAAATAGAACTCACCCCCAAGAATGATTTGAGCCTGCAACCAACGTGGCTCATAGAACGTGGGTGCAACCTTTCGAGCGCGTTCACAATACTCGAGTGCGAGTCGATTGTCGCCAAGCGCATAGTGAGCCACGGCGATCTCGTACAGACACTGCGCCTTGTCCGGAGCCAGGGTCGCCGCTCGAGACAGGTCAGCAAGGCCCTCCTTCGCCCGACCAACTTCACGCTTGGCGGCACCACGTAAAATCAATGCTTCCACACAGTCCGGTTTTTGCTCAATTAGCGTCGTGAGGAGCTTAATCGCTTGATCGTGGCGCGATCCGCTACACAGTTCGCGGGCAACGCGGAGGACGTCACGCTCCACCGGTGTTCTGCGGAGAGGGAAGAGATCCTTCAGGACGTTTATGAGCATGATTGGATCGTGACGTAAAGCACCGCGGTACGAAGTCGACGCCGATGGCCGCAACATCTATGTTGCTTCCCACGAGCATAGGCGCCGGTATAGGATTCCTGTTGGGTATAGGGGTATCGCGGGTGGCCATTACCCTCGGCGTCGCGGCGGCAATGAAGCGAAACAGCCATATACATGTCAGCTACCCAACTGCACTAGGCGCGATCAACGCCGGACCCCGCCACGCTGAGCAGGAATTCCTCCAGGCGACGAATCGGCACGACATCGTTATACAGGACTTCGCGTGATTGCTCGATGCGTCGTCTCACGTTCTCGCGATACCCGCTGTCCTGTACCAGCCGCACGACCAAGTCGACGTAGGCCGTTTCCGTGTCCGTCACGAGTTCAGCCAGCCCCATGTGCTTCAAAATCCCGCTCGCTAGCCGGCCGCGCATAAACTGACCCTCGCGCGTTACCACCGGCAACCCGCACTCGATGGCCTGCATGGCGGTGTTGAATCCGGAGAATCCGATCGTATCCAAATACACGTCCGCCCGCATCATAAGACCGTAGAATTCGGGCCGTGGGAGCGAGGCGATGAACACCACGTGGCGATCGAACGGCACTCCGGCCCTCTCAAATGCAGTGCGCAAGCGATCCTGAAGACGCTGGGTCCATTCCGGATAGGTCGCCGTGAAAAAGAAAGCAAACTGACATCGACTCAGCCTCCTAGCAATTTCAGGAAGAACCCAATCGTGCTCGGGTGCATACTTGAACGGCATTCCTGCGCAAACGAGCAGCGGACAATCCTGCACTAGTCCAAGCTTGGCGAAATCGGGCTTCGCGATGACAGTTTGTAAGCGTCCGTAGGCACATCCCAGGTGTGGTAAGGCGACGAGGCGCTCGGTGTAATTAAGGTGCGCTTCTTGAGGTTCCAATGCTGCAGCCGAAAGGTAGTAGTCGATGGTTGGCAACCCGGTAGTTTCCGGATGGCCCCATGTCACCACCTGAACCGGGGCCAAGCGCAAGCTTGCAAGCTTGGCGGTCATGGGGTCCATTCCAATTTCGGGATAAATCAGCACATCCGGCTCAGCTCCAAGGATTGCAACCACCCATTCGCGCAAACCCCTTCCGCCGTACTCAAAGTGTGCCGCCCGCCTTTGGGCAAATTCAGTTTCCTCGTCGAACCGTGATTGCAAGTAATGCACGTACAGCGCGAAGCGAGTTTGATCGAGGTGTAAAAACCAACCCTTGAGTATCGCATTCCATACCGGATGGTCGTGGATATGTGCCGAGACGATGGCGACCCTGACGGGGTCATGTGGCATGCGCGGGAGGGGACTAAGTCCCTCCCGATCTTGCCAAGCGCGCATCAAACGCGCGCTAAGATTCCCGTATTCCGCAAAGAGTTCGCGGTTATTCTCTTCCTGGTACGCCAACATGAAGGGCTGCTTGGTTCCGACCGCTTTATGTCCAGTATCATCACCGTTGGCATCAAACCACCTGGCCAATCGACGCAACTCGGACACGAAAGCGATTCGACAGACGCGCGGCTCTTCGTTTCGTTCGTAAACGTGGCGCAGCTGAGCCATTGCGTGCGCCCACCGCGCTTCGACGAGGGTAGGGTCGCATGCTAGGGCTGTCTCGAAGCAGGCCAGCGCCTGCTCGGATTTATCCTGCTCGGCGAGGACGTGTCCGAGTCCGTAATGCGCATAAGCCATTGACGGTGCCAACGCAATGGCGCTGCGATAGGATGCGGTCGCCTCGTCGAGTCGACGTTGTTCTCGTAGTGCGTTACCAAGGTTGACATAAGCCTCCACCAGGTCGGACGAATCGCCAGTGCCCTACGATAGCACTCGACCGCGGCATCGAGCTTACCCTGCTCGGCGCGCACCGCCCCCAAATTGTTCAATGCATCGGCGAAGTTTGGGTCAAGGCTCAGCGCTCGCTCGTAGCACTCCTGCGCCTCATCGAAAAAACCCAACTTCTTATTCAGCAGGCCCAGATAGTTGTGAGCCGGAGCAAATCCCGCGTCAAGCGCCAAGACGTGCTCAAAGCATTTGCGCGCCGCGTCAAGCCTCCCTTGTTGGTCAAGCAACACCCCTAGGTTGTAATGAGCTTCGACATAGTTCGGCTGCAAGATTAGGGCCTTCTCGGAACAGCGCGTCGCTTCCTCCAATCGCCCCAACGAGCGGTAAATCTCCGCGAGATTGTTCCAAGCCACGGCATTGGTGCCATCTGTTGCAGTTGCCTGCGCTACGAGGGTCGCGCCCTGTTCCGACCGTTGTGTCTGGTGCAGCAACAATCCAAGCAGGTGCAGCGCATCGAAATTTTGTGCGTCCATGTCAAGTACTTGCCGGTACGCTTGCTCGGCTTCCTCGATGCGCCCAGCTTGGTGATGCGCGAGCCCCGCGCGTAGTCGCTGCTCCGGCGGAGACCTTGCTCGAAACTGCTGGACTTTGCCGACGAGGGAACGTCTGACTTTGGCTCCGTCGCAATCAAACCGTCCCTCTTCTTGAGCCATCGACCGAACATCGCTACACCCTATGAAAGTCTGGCTTCGCCGCGCTTGGCTGAGATAGGCTAGCCGTTTCATCAGCTACCCATGGATTCACGAACGAGGCCGGCGTTGGCGGATTAGCGCCGTCTCTTCCCTCAATAATTTACTACAAATGAGCATGATCTTCGAAACTGCCGTCGCTGCAATCGCGGGGATCGGGGATTCCGTTGCGTCGTGCCCAGACAGGCGTGGGTTTGCCGCAGGTTATCAGGCCAGCAATTACAGGGGCGGCGGGGAAGCGATCCGTTGCTAGGTGTGTACCCGATAGACCATAATTGACGTGTGACCGCGACAGGCAAAATCGGCGCAGCCGACAACGTTGTGCCGGCCAGAGTGTTGGAGGATTTCCAGGTCTAGGCGATGGCGGGTGGGGTTGCTGTTGTCCGTGCCGGCTTTTTTCAGAAAATGAGGTTTTCTGGCGTGTTCAGTCGATTGTTCAGGAAAAAAGAGAGTTCGGGAACCATAACGCCGTGTGGAGAGCGCTCGGAGCGGCGCCGGTCCGCACGATTCGAGCAGTGCAACTCGTGCAAATCGGTCTTGCGCATCACCAGGCGGGGCGCGTGGAAGAAGCCAGGCAGGCGTACTTGCAAGTGCTTGAGACCGATGCCTCCAACTTCGATGCGCTTCACTTGCTGGGCTTATTGCTACACCAAACGGGTCGATCGGAAGAGGGGGCCGAAAAGGTTGCCCAGGCGATTTCGATAAATCCAGCAAGTGCGGAGGCGCATTACCACCTGGGCGTTTTGCTGGAGCAAAAGGGCGAGATCGAGCAAGCGCGCGCGTGCTACGAGCAGGCTTTAAGCCTCAACAAGAACCTGGCCGCTGCTCATAATAACTTGGGGTGTTATCCAGAAAGCAAGGCAGTCTGGACGAGGCCCAAGCGCATTACGAGCGAGCGCTCGCAATAATACCGACATTTACAGAAGCACTCAGCAACTTGGGCATGCTGCTCGCGGACGAAGAAAATTTGAGGAAGCCATTGATCTGCATCCAAGGCGTTGGCGGCCGAACTCGATTACGGAAACGCATTTCAATTTGGGTAACATCCTCCAGAGGGCAGGCAAGCTCGATGATGCCTGGGTTTGCTATCAAGAAGCCATCAAGATTCGACCGGATTTAGTCGAAGCCCACGTCAATATGGGCAATATTCACCGAGATAAGGGCGAACTCGAGGCTGCACGGAAGTGCTACGAGGACGCGCTTCGCCTGCAACCAAGCTACGCCGAAGCCCACGTTGCGCTTGGAACTTTGCTGCGCGACACGCATAAGCTGGAGGAAGCCCTGGCGTGCTACCGACGCGCGTTAGAGCTGAAGCCTGAGCATGCATATCGCACAGTACGGCATGGGCCATGTGTTGGCCGAGCAGGATAGACATCAGGAAGCGCTTGCATGTTTTCGCAGCGCCATTGCGAATCAATCCGGAGTTCGCCGCGCGCGTTGGGGATATGCCATGTCGCAGTTGCCATGGATCTACGATGGCAATTTGCCACCCGGACCGGTATCGAAGCGCCTTCGCTGCAGCCCTGGGCGAATTGGACACGTGGTTCGATGACAAACGAAGTGAACGCGGGTTTGATACGGTTGGCAGCTGGCAACCTTTTCTTCTTGCCTATCAGGAGACGAAACAACAGGGATTTGCTAGCTCAATACGGGAATCTCTGCGCTCGCCTAGCGCGCCGATGGCAGGAACGAACGAAAATCGCCCCGATGACGCGGACAGGCGGAAGTCGCATCAGGGTGGGCATCGTGTCTGCCCATTTGCGTAATCATTCAGTATGGAACGCAATCATAAAAGGCTGGTTCCATCATATGGACGCGGACAGGTTCGAGCTTTGCGGGTTCCATTTACGAGACCAAAGTTGACGAAAAGACTCTGTTTGCCGAGTCCAGGGCTGCATATTTCGAATTTGGAAAGCGGTCGGTGGATGAATGGGTCCAATCAATTCTTGCCCGGACGCCCGATGTTCTGATCTATCCCGAAGTCGGAATGGACCCATGACAGTGAAGTTGGCCAGCTTGCGCCTCGCGCCAGTTCAAGTAGCCACGTGGGGACACCCTGAGACGACGGGGCTACCAACGATCGATTACTACCTCTCCGCGGCAGATTTTGAACCGGCGGATGCTCAGCTCAATTACACCGAACAGCTGGTCCTGTTGCCTCATCTCGGGTGCGCCTACGAACCGCAATTGGTGGACGTCGATTGAACCGGATTTGTCCGCGCTTGGTATCAATGCTCAATTGCCGATTCTCTTGTGTCCTGGAAGTCCATTCAAATATGCGCCGGAACACGATCGAGTCCTGACGGAGATCGGTCTCGAGCTGGGACCATGCCAGTTTATTTTCTTCTCGTCCCGCTGGCCGGAGCGATCGGAGAAGCTCGGCAGCGCCTGAGTATTGCGTTTACCCGAGCCAGATTGCCTCCGGAGGAATATCTGGTGTTCGTTCCGTGGCTGGCGCCGCCGCTTTTCTACGGACTGATGAAACGGGCATCGGTATATTTGGATACCATCGGCTTTTCCGGTTTCAACACAGCAATACAGGCGGTGGACTGCGGACTGCCCATTGTGACCCGAGAAGGCAAATTCATGCGCGGAAGGTTTGCCAGCGGCATTCTCAAGCGCATCGGCTTACCGCATTTGGTTGCAAGCTCCGAAGCCGCGTATATTGAAATCGCCGTACGCCTCGCAAGAGATCATTCATTCCGATCAACGGTGCGAGACGCGATGGCCTTGTCGCGCCACCTCTTGTATCGCGATATGGAAGTAATCCGCGCGACGGAGAACTTTTTGGCGGCGGCGGTGCTTCGCAGTTAGGACCGCAAAGCTGGAACCGTGCGAGGCTGACTCACGTCGACCGATAGCGCGGCGCGATGGTTTGCCCGCTACTTCGCGCGAAAGCTACCGACCCGGATCCGAGAGGACCCGGTACGAGACGAGTGCGGCGCGGCGCGCCACCCCGCAAGCTGGCCGACACAATGTACCGCCTCCGGCGCGGCAGCAGCATTGGTTCCTTTCTCACGAACCAACGCGAGCCGGCTTCGGGATATCGTGGCCACTCGTGTCGAACTTGGGTCAGCTTGGCGCAATGTGCGCCGGACGTTGCGGCTTCGTTGAGGATGCATTCAATTGCGGACCTCACCCCTCGGGAAGCACTCAGGAAGCGCCGAGCAAGATGCGGATCTTCTCCCAGTCGTTGCTAACCAAGCTCAGTTTTTCCGTCTTGTCTGTATCAAGGTACGCATAATCGAGTGCCAGGAACTCCTGGCACAACCGGTCGCGGTTCTCGGTCAGGAGACGCGACTCCGGATCAAGGTTCCGCACCAGTCCCAGCCCGGTCGGCGGCGCGCCGATCGTGCGCACCGCAAGGTCGGGGCGATACTTCTTCAGCAGCACGATGAGGCGCCATATATCGCCGCTCCAGAAGGGAGGGGACCCGTCGCGTTCAGCCGTTTCCCGGTCAAGCGGGTAGCAATCATGAATCAGTATCGTCGAATCGCGGGTGCAATGGCGCTCGAGATTGGCAAAATCGCGCAACGCAAACTCGAAGTGGTGCATGCCATCGATGAAGGCCAGATCCAACGGCAAATCGCCCAACTCAGCACGCAGGTCGCGGCTGGAGAAGAATGCATCGCTGGTTTCGGTGAATATCCTGTGGTTCGCCGCCAAAGGAAAGACCAGTTGGGGAGCCGGATCGATGCCGATCGCCTGAGTGGGCGGGTTGGCGAGCCGGAGCGACTCACCCCGAAAAACGCCGACTTCGACGTAGGTACGCGGCTTCAATTGAGCGTGAACCCGCTTGAGGACATCAAGATAATTTTCACCGCCAAGAATGAGTTGAGCCTGCAGCCAACGTGGCTCGGTGAACGCGGGCGAAACCTGGCGCGCGAGCTCGCAGTACTTAAGCGCGGCGCTGTTGTCACCGAGCACGTTGTATGCCAGCGCAATTTCGTATAGACATGGCGCATTGTCCGGGGCCAGGGTCGCCGCCCGCATTAGGTCGGGAAGTCCTTCCTTTGCCTGACCCGTTGCCCGTCTGGTGGCACCGCGTAACATCAGCGCCTCTACGCAATTGGGTTTGTTTTCAATAAGGGTCGTCAGGATCTTGATCGCCTCCTCATGCCGAGATCTGTTGGTTAGAATGAGGGCAAGGCGGAGGACATCGCTCTCAAGCGGCGCCATGCGGCGCCCGAAGAGATCCTTCACGACGTTGATGAGCATGGGCGCACCCTAACGCAAAGAAGCGCTTGCCTCCAAGATACCCGGCGAGGCGGTATGGCGTAGCCGGCACCGTTGTCTCCGGTGCGACACTGGCGTTGACAAGATAGCACTTCACCAGATTCGGGTCCGGCGGCGGCGCTTCCGGCGGTCAGAGCGATATGCTCCTCCGCTCCCACATCCCTTCTAGCGCGTCTTCGAGATTGCGCGCGAAGCGGACCGGGTCGAAAAGTGGCGACGCGAGTGCTTTCCCCCGCAGCGTGGAACGCAATTGGGCCAGACGATCCACGTCGGCAGCATGCGCGAGCGCCCGCGCGACGTAGTCGTCCACATCAACAGCAATCCAGTCCTCTAGCCCCGCGGATGCGAGCAGGCTCGCCCCCTGGCGAGAGATGAGCGTATCGCCCGCGAGCGTAACCGTGGGGACGCCCATCCACAACGCCTCGCACGTGGTCGTCGC
This sequence comes from uncultured beta proteobacterium, assembly GCA_963711235.1. GTDB lineage: Bacteria > Pseudomonadota > Gammaproteobacteria > Burkholderiales > Casimicrobiaceae > PALSA-1003. The sequence goes on from CAVQDI010000006.1 coordinate 1,469,338, forward strand.
GCCGGGATACGGAAACGTGTCGAGAATGATATCGACGTCAGCGTGTGCGATCAGGTAATCCTCGCGAGGCACATGGCCGACCATCGTCAAGCGTTCGGGTGCGATGCCGAAATGGCGCAGCCGGTCGCGCAGACGCTCCCGTGCTGCGGGGTAGCGCATCTGGCGGTTCAGCAACCGCAGCCGCGCGTCGGGCAGCGTCGTCAGTAAGCGTCCCCACGCTGCCAGTACCGCGTCGTTCAGCTTAAGGGAATTCTGAAAGCAGCCGAAGGTGATGTAGCCATTGCGCGCGGCAGGCAGGGCTGTCGGCTGCAGGCGCGCGCTGTCGGCGGGGGGAGTGAAGCAGAACCGTGTATCCGGGAGATACCAGATCGTTTCGGTGAACTGCGCACGGAGCGACTCCGGAACCGAAACTCGGTCGGCCAAGAGGTAGTCGATTGTGGGTACCCCGGTGGTAGCGAAATAGCCGAGCCAGGTCGCCTGTATCGGGGCCGGCCTCCAGGCAAAGACCGGCAGGCGATTATGCGCGGTATGTCCGGCCAGGTCGATGAGGACATGAATGTCGTCGCTGCGAATTCGGACGGCCGCGGCTTCGTCGCTCAGACCGACGATGCTGTTCCAGGCGGCAAAGCGGGGCTTTAGGCGTGCCGTTGTCTCGTCTTCCCGCGCCAGGGTCGGGTAAGCTACCAGCGCGACCCGAGCGGGATCGAGATGCGTGAGGATGCTTTCGACAAAGAATCCAACGGGATGCGTGCGCAGATCCGGGGAAACCAGCCCAACGCGCAGGGGCCCGGCGGCCGGCGTGCGAACGTTCGCATCGGCCAGCCAACGTTGGAACGGCTTGGCGCGTGCCATTACGTCCGCGCCATAGCGCCGCGCCTCGGCAAGGCGCTGAGCCGGCGAGTAACCCGGATGGAAGCTCAACAAGAACAACAGGCCGCTGTGGGCGGCGAAATCGGGTCCCAGCGCCAGTGCCTTTCGGAAACTGGCGATCGCCGCATCAATGTTGCCCTGCGCTTGCAGCGGTACGCAGATATTGACCCACGCAAGAGCGTGGTCGGGCTTGATCGAGAGCGCCTTGCGATAGCACTCAACCGCCGCGTCGAGATCGTCCTGCGCGTTGAACGTGTTGCCGAGGTTGACCCAAGTCTCAATATGATCGGGATTTGTCGCCAGCGCATTTCGATAGCTTTCGATTGCCGCGGGCAGATTGCCTTGCTCGGCCAGGACATTGCCGAGGTTGCAGTGCGCCCACGCGAAATCCGGCTTGATCGACAGCGCTTTCTTGAAGCTCTCGACTGCCACATCGCCCTTGCCCAGCGCGCCATAGAGCAGGCCCAGATTGCTGTGGGCCTCCGCAAGATGCGGCATCAGCGCCAACCCCTGCTCCAGGCTCGCAGCCGCCGCAGTAAGCTTGCCTTGTTGCCAGAGCGCCTGCGCGAGAGTCAGGTGCGCTTCGGCATAGTCGGGCCTCACGGCGAGCGCGCGCTCCAGATGCCTCACCGCTGCTTCCAGCTTGCCCTGCTTCAGCAGGTCAGTCGCCCGCGCGAAATGGCCACCCGCGTCCGCTGCTGCGGGCGCGAAGGCGTTCTGAGGGTTGGTCGCGGTCACGACGAAGGCGCCGTCCGCCGGCACCCAATCTCCTGCGAGCAGATGACAACAATGCTTGGCCCTCTTCCCGCTCCCGCACGGACAAGGCTTGTTGCGGCGGAGCTCTTTCCATAGGTGTGTCCGGAGTATCGGCGCGCACGGGGGCGCGCCGCAGCAATGGCTAAAGCCCAGTTCGTTAAGCGCCGATCACAAAGCGCGGGACAGCAATACTGACCAGCGAGGAGTCGTGTAGCATTTCCCGGACGTCTTTCCAAGCCAAGCCAAAGCGAAGTTGAGCCTATCGAGGAATTTTGAACCTGTCCAGTGTCGCAAAATGGCGACTCGCATCGCGGCAGTGAGACGATAGTTCGCGACGGAAGTAAAGTTACGTTTGGGGCTGGTGACGGCGAGGTGGCTCCTCAATGCCTCCCCTAATCGATCAAATTGAGATTGGGGAGTTAGAGCTTCCTGTCCAGCCCGGATTTAGGCGACACTCGCCTTGCCAGGGCAAATTAGGCTGGATAGTACTGGTCTGGTTCGTACGAAACCCGAACACGAGGCAAAGAGCCTTGCGATGAGCATACTGAAGAAATTGATATGTGAGATGTTGTGTGGCGTTCGTCCAGTCTCGGGCGAACAGCAAGACAATCAACGTGGCAACCCTCTCATCGAATACTTGGAAAACAACTCGGGCGGCCGGATGGTCCACAGGTTGCGCCATTACTTCGACATCTACCACCGTCACTTCGCCGGCTTTCGGCATCAGCCGTTGACTATGATCGAGATCGGCGTTTTCAATGGAGGCTCGTTGCGGATGTGGCGAGACTATTTCGGGCCGCAAGCAACTATCGTCGGCGTAGACGTCAATCCGGAATGCAAACAGTTCTCGGAGCCGGGAATCGACATTGTTATCGGCGATCAGGGGGATCGCGCATTTCTGCGTTCCCTCGCCGATCGCTATCCTGACTTCGCCATCCTCGTTGACGACGGCGGGCACCGGATGCACCAACAAATTGCCACCTTCGAGGAACTGTATCCCCGTATAGGGTCAGACGGAGTTTACCTGTGCGAAGACACCCACACATCGTATATGCCCATTTACGGTGGCGGCTACCGGCAACCGCAGACTTTTATTGAGTCTGCCAAGTCTTTGATCGATCGTCTCAACTTGTTTTACAGCCAGGATCAATCACAATTTGCGCCGGACGAGTTTACGCGAACGACTGATTCCCTTCATTTCTACACCAGTGTATTGGTAATCGAGAAGAAGCGTAGAACGCCGCCGGAGGAGGTGAGCTATGGCAACGTAGCCGATTTCCGCTATATCGCCGACTCGCTATCCGGCAGATAGCTGCCCGCAGCGTGAAGTGACCTTCGGTCTTACTCGCCAGGCACACCCCTGGGACGTCTGCCCGCGTCAAGCGTAGCGCATCCTTCGCTCGAAATTCGGCGCCAGACTGAATACGTTGCATAGCCTATCGCCTCTCTCGAAGGGCAGCAGCCGTCCGCCGAGGTCGCCGTCTTCCATGTAGAAATGCGCAAACCCGCGCGAGCTCAGAAACTCAAAAATTGCATGGTTGCGCCAAGCTTGAACGGCCTGTTCGTGCAGCGAGCCTTTCTCCCAAAGGACGGCCACAACGTGGCCGCTTGAAAATAACTGCCCTGCCCCTTGTAGCACCTCCAATTCACAGCCCTCGACGTCGAGTTTAAGGAACACGCGCCGCCAACGCAAATGGGGGCGATCAGTCAATAAGAGGTCGAGTGTGGTTATCGGAGCGTCGACGGCGGTCGAGCCAGCTTCACTTCGATCTGCTCTAAGGTGGTGACCCATACTGGACGCGCTAGTCCACATGCGGGCTAAGCCAGCACGATTACCGATCGCCTTTGAGATCACCTCGATGTCGCTTCCGAGCTGGTTTCGTTCCACCCATTGGCGCAGCCGTGCGCTGTTCTCGGGGTGAGCTTCTATCGCAAGGACACTGACCTGCCTCGGCCAGCGGGTTGCGGCGTTCAGGGAATGGATTCCCCAGTGCGCGCCCACGTCAATGAACACGTCGTCGGAGACCAAGTGGAAGTCAAGGAAACAACGCAGGTCAAACTCATAACCGCGGCCGGCGACCTCGTGATAAAACAAATGTGCCGCCCCCAAGTCGCTCAGAACGAGCGAAACGGGCAACTCCATGGTAAAGCGTGGCTGCCCGCTGGCATCCTGGAAGGCGGATGGGATCACAATTTCAGCCGCCTCGTCCGGCTCGGAAAGATTGGTTTCGCCCTTTTCTTGGGCGAATTGCACAAGAGTCTTCCTGACGTCTCTGAAGAAGCTTTGTGTCGACATAGTGATTCGACGAGTCCGATCTAGGGAGCGACCTCGCAGCTGGCGAGGCGTCAGCGAGAATCAGCCACTTCATTCGACAAAAAGTTCGTAGCTAATCGCTTGGCGGAGATCCGGCAGCTCGCCCCCAAAACGGAGCGAGTGGTGGCCGGGTGTGAGCGGACGAAGCATCAGGTAGTAACCATTCGCCGCCGATGGCGAGATCGCGACCCCAACGTTGGATCTCGCCGCAAGATCAAAACAGCCGGGCGAGATCTGTCGGTACCTGATTAGGTTGGGTATCTTGCCTCCATCGACCACAGCCACGAGAACCGAGGGAGAATCCGTATACTCCTTCGCAATTTCAGTCGCCCGCTCGCAAGTCAACGGCGTATCTCGTGGTGGATAGACAGCATAGTTGATGAGCGGAAAGAACAAGTACTTGCCCTTCGGCACGGTGCAATGGCGCTCCACCAGCGCGGAACGGAATGCGCCCGCCAAGAACCAAACTGGCCCAGATTGACCTGCCTCGCATCGGTCACCGGTCCGATCGGCAACCGGGCTGGTCTCATCAGGAAACCCCGAAGCCCATTGCCACCATCTTTGGGACCATTCTCCTTGCGATTGGCCGGAAACTGAGGCCGTCGGAACGAGCACAATATTGGCGGAATCGGCGAGCGTTGACGACGCTACCAAGACAAGCGATTGCAAGAAGAGCAACGACGCTTTTGAAGTCATGATCAATACGCGTAGCGTATGTGGGTCCGATCAGACTACGCCGTCGCGACTGGCAACGCAAAGGTTCCTACGTGAATTACGCACACGATAAGAGGACCTATTGACCGCGCCTTCACAGCGGATTTCTCCATTTTATCTCCCACGGGGTGTCGGTCCCTCCCACGAGCATAGAAACGGGTGACGAGGAACGGCGAGCGCTTAGCGCGAAGGTGGACGGCAGAGTCTCGCGATCTAGTGACGGTGTGCCACCAGTGTGCCAAACGGGTCAAATAAGAACGCGCCAATCTCTCGAAAGGCGCGTTGTTACTGGTGGGCCCGGCTGGACTCGAACCAGCGACCAAAGGATTATGAGTCCTCTGCTCTAACCAACTGAGCTACAGGCCCCGCGCTGTCGGGTGCCAGCAACGCCACTTGCGGACGCGATCTGCCTTAACCGCGGCGCCGTCCAGCCTTACTCGCCCTCGAGGAAGCTGCGCAACTTCTCGGATCGCGATGGGTGGCGGAGCTTGCGCAACGCCTTGGCCTCGATCTGGCGGATGCGCTCGCGCGTCACGTCGAACTGCTTGCCGACTTCCTCCAGCGTATGGTCGGTATTCATCTCGATACCAAAGCGCATGCGCAGCACCTTCGCTTCGCGCGGCGTCAGCGTGTCCAGCACGTCCTTGCACACATCGCGCAGGCTCGCGTTGACCGCGGCGTCGACTGGCGCAACCGTGCTCGCATCCTCGATGAAATCGCCAAGATGCGAATCGTCGTCGTCGCCGATCGGCGTCTCCATCGAGATCGGCTCCTTGGAGATCTTGAGGATCTTGCGGATCTTTTCCTCGGGCATCTCCATCTTGTCGGCCAGCAGCGCCGGATCGGGCTCTTGTCCGGTTTCCTGCAGGATCTGGCGCGAGATGCGATTCATCTTGTTGATGGTCTCGATCATGTGCACCGGGATGCGGATCGTGCGCGCCTGGTCGGCGATCGAGCGCGTGATCGCCTGCCGGATCCACCACGTGGCATAGGTCGAGAACTTGTAGCCGCGACGATATTCGAACTTGTCCACGGCCTTCATCAGCCCGATGTTGCCTTCCTGGATCAGGTCAAGGAACTGCAGGCCGCGGTTGGTGTACTTCTTGGCAATCGAGATCACCAGGCGCAAGTTGGCTTCGGTCATCTCGCGCTTCGCCTTGCGCGCCTTGGCCTCGCCCGTCGACATCTGCTTGTTGATCTCCTTCAGGTCCTTCAAGGGGATCATGACGCGCTTTTGCAGATCGAGCAGCTTCTGCTGCTGCTCGACGATGGCCTGCCGGTACTTGGCAAGCGTCTCGCTAAACGGGTGGTGCGCGGCGATTTCACGGTCGATCCAACGCAGGGAGGTCTCGTGCTCCGGGAACTTCTTGATGAAGTCCGGACGCGGCATGCCGCCCTTGTTGACGACGAGATCCTGTATCTTGCGCTCGATCTGGCGAATGTTATCGACTTCGCAGCGTACGCTGTCGCACAGCCGCTCGACTTGCCGCGCGGCGAAGCGGATTTGCATGAGCTCGGCGGAGATCTTCTTCTGCAAGTCGAGATACTTCTTCGCCTTGTGGCCGTCCTTCTGCAGCACCACGAGCATGCGCGCGTACAGTCGGCGGATGGCCGCAAAGCGCTGCAACGCCGCAACCTTCAGCCGCTCGAGGTTTTCGGCAGCGATCGCGCCGCTGTCGGCTTCTTCCTCATCGAGTTCCTCGAGCGCGTCCTCGTCGTCCATCGCCTCGAGCTGCTCGTTGAAGTCCATGAGCCCGTCGACGACGTCGTCGATCTTGAGCTCGTCGTTCTCGATCTTGGCTGCGAGCTCGAGTATCTGGGCGACCGTCATCGGGCAAGCCGAGATCGCCATGATCATGTGCTTGAGGCCTTCCTCGATCCGCTTGGCAATCTCGATTTCACCCTCACGGGTGAGAAGCTCGACCGAGCCCATCTCGCGCATGTACATGCGCACGGGGTCAGTCGTGCGGCCGAATTCCGAATCGAGCGTCGACGCCGCTGCTTCGGCAGCTTCCTCGTCGACATCGTCGGCAGCCGTGGCCGGCGCCGCTTCGGACATCAGCAGCGTCTCTGCGTCGGGCGCCTCGTCGTAAACCTGGATCCCCATGTCGTTGATCATGGAGATGATTCCCTCGATCTGCTCGGCGTCGAGAATATCGTCGGGCAGATGATCGTTGATCTCGGCGTAGGTGAGATAGCTCCTCTCCTTACCGAGCACGATGAGGTTCTTGAGCCGGGTCTTGCGCGCCTCGGCTTCCGCCGGGGTCAACTCGACCTTGCGCATCTCGACGCCGCCGTTCTTGCCGCTCCTGACCTTGCCCTCGGCGAGCGCCTTTTCCGTCCGCCTGGCGGAAAGGCGCGCGGCGATCTCGCCGGCGCTGGGCTTGCCCGGAGCCGCGGCAACGCCGGCTTTGCCGGGCGCTGCGGTAACCTTGGCCGGAATCTTGGCGAGCGGCTTAGCCGCCTTCGGCGTCGGCTTGGCGACGACCTTGGGCTGCGCGGGTGCCTTGCGACTGGTGGGTTTCGCCTTGTCGCGTGCCAGCGAGGAAGTCCTGCCCTTCCTGGCCGTCCGCGCCGAAACCTTCGGCGCCGTCCGCTTCTTGCCGCGCACCGAGCCCCGGGAAGCTGGCTTTCCGGGGCTTCGCTTTTTCGCCGCGCGCTTGCCGCGCGTGGTTCGCGCCGCCGTGGTCGCGCGACGCGCCGGGCGCTTGGCCGAGCGGGTAGCCGACGGCCGGGCTTTGCCCCGACTCCGGGCGGAGGACTTCTTGGCGGGCTTGGAGGGTTTCTTGGCCATGTTTATCCTGCTGGGTTGGACGCCCCGCGAGGCGCCGCTGTCCGATGGTCCCCAGTTGGGGGCGCTCGGGAAAACCTCAAATCATAACATACCCTTAGGCCGGCAAATACTTCAACCGCCGCGACCCAGGCGCTCCTGAACCAGCCTGCGCTGGCGCGCGCGCTCGGCCTCTTCGGGCGAGAGATCTATCGGCCCCGCGCCTTGCACTTGCGTCGGGCCGGCGCGCTTTTGCCGCACCGTCCAATAGCGTTTGACACCTTCAACGAGCTGGATTTCCAGTGACTCGGCACTGAGGCCCTCGCTTTCCCCGGCGGTCAGGGCGGCAAGCAGCACCGCATCGTGCACACCGCCGGCAAAGTGCTGCATGAGCCCGGCGGTGGTCAGCGGCGCGTCGCTATCCAGGCAGAAGCCGATGAGCGCGCCCAGTGCGGCGCCATCCGCCCCGGCATCAACGGGCCTGGGCACGTCGACTCGACGCGCCAGGGCCGGCTCGAGCAGGACGCATTTGATCAGGTCGCGCAGCAATGACGGTGCGCTTCGCGCCGAGGCCACAGGCGTCGGACGCTGGCTGGCGGCGCCGGGCGCGGGCGGGAGCAGCGCGGCAAGCTCGGCTTCCGGCAGACCGACGATGGCCGCCAGGCGGCGGCGCAACAGTGCCGCCAGAACCGGCGCGTTGAGCTGTGCCAGCAAGGGCTTGGCGGCGCTGACCAGCGCGGCGCGTCCTTCGGTAGAAGTCGGTGGGCAGCGCTGCGCGAGTTCCGCGAGCAGGAAGTCCGACAGCGGCGTCGCCGCCTCGATGAGCGCTTCGAGGGCGGCCTTGCCCCGTCGCCGCACCGTGTCATCGGGGTCCTCGCCGTCGGGCAGAAAGAGGAACCGGGCCTGCTTGCCGTCGGCCAGCAGCGGCAGCGCGTGCTCCAGGGCGCGCCAGGCGGCGCGTCGGCCGGCGTCGTCGCCGTCGAAACAGAAGATCACGCTGTCGGTGATGCGGAATAGCTTCTGCACATGCGTCGGCGTGGTTGCGGTTCCCAGCGTCGCGACGGCGTATTCAATGCCGTGTTGAGCCAGCGCGACCACATCCATATAGCCTTCCACCACCAGTGCCTTCCCGGCGCTGCGGATTGCCGGCCGCGCCTGGAACAGGCCGTAGAGCTCGCGACCCTTGGCGAACACCGGTGTTTCCGGGGAATTGAGGTACTTGGGCTCCCCGTCATCCAGAACCCGACCGCCGAAGCCGACGATCCGACCGCTTGCATCGTGAATCGGGAACATGATGCGGTGACGAAAGCGGTCGTAGCGCTTGCCGCCTTCGCCCGAGATGACCAGCCCGGCGGTTTCGAGCGCCTTGTCCGAATAGTCGGGAAAGATGCGCGACAGCGGCTGCCATTCGTCGGGCGCGTAGCCGATGCCGAAACGCGCGGCAACGGTGCCTGTCAGACCGCGGGCACGCAAGTACTCAATGGCCTGGGGGGCATCCTTCAGTGCCGCGCGATAGAACTTGGCCGCCCGCAGCAAGAGTTCGAAAAGATCCTGCGCCTGCTCGCGCTGTGCCTCCTGGGCGGGGCCGGCCACCCGCGGCACTTCCAGGCCCGCATCCCGAGCCAGCTCGGCGACGGCGTCGGGAAATGACTTGCCGCCATACTCCATCACAAAGCCGATTGCCGTGCCGTGCGCCCCGCAGCCAAAGCAGTGATAGAACTGCTTGCTCGGACTTACCGTGAACGAGGGCGTCTTTTCGCTGTGGAAGGGACAGCAGGCGGTGTAGTTAGCGCCCGCTTTCTTAAGCGGGACCTGGCGGTCGACGACCTCGACAATGTCGACCCGGGACAGCAAGGTTTGAACAAACTCGTTTGGAATCATGGGCTTAGTATCCGCTCACCACGAACCTAAGCGAAAGCGGTCGCAAGGCCCATAAACCCATTATAGGCGAGGATTCAACGCGAGCTATGCCGGCTCAACCCGCCAGACGGGCCTTTACCTTGGCGGCGACCTCGCTCATATCGGCGCGGCCGGCCAGCTGCGGCCGCAGCGCACTCATTGCCCGGCCCATGGCGGCAGGACCGGACGCGCCGGCACTCGCTAGCGCCGCGTCGATCATCGCCTCGACCTCGGCGGCGGTGAGCGGCAAGGGCATGTAGGCCTGCAGCACTTCGATTTCCGCCCGCTCGGACGCGGAGAGCTCCGGCCGCCCGCCTGCGTCGAAGGCGGCGATCGACTCCCGGCGCTGTTTGATCATCCGGTCGATGATGTTGACGATGTCGGCGTCGGAAAGCTCGATCCGCTCGTCGACCTCCTTCTGCTTGATCGCGGCGAGCAGCAGACGGATGGCCGAAAGTCGCGCACTTTCGCGCGCGCGCATCGCCGCCTTCATGTCTTCGGTAATGCGACTCTTAAGCGCCATGCTGTCGATGCCAACAAAAAGGGGCGAATCGTTTCGCCCCTTGGTCCACGGACCGGTGCGACCCGATCCGCTCTAATAGAGCTTGGGTGGCAGCTGCTGGCTGCGCAGCCGCTTGTAGTGTCGCTTCACCGCCGCGGCGAGCTTGCGCTTGCGCTCCGCGGTGGGTTTTTCGTAAAACTCGCGCGCGCGAAGCTCGGTCAGAAGGCCGGTCTTCTCGATCGTGCGCTTGAAGCGGCGCAAGGCCACTTCAAATGGTTCATTCTCGCGGACGCGAACACTGGGCATGGACAAGCAATCCTTTCGCAGCGGCGTCTGCCGACGCCATGATGTATTACGTTAACTCATTATTTTAGCGGCTGATAGCGATGCGCGCAAGGGGCGCTATACTCACAGCGTTTAGACCTGCGGATGCGCGATCGTGAGGGTGCTCGGCATCGAAACATCCTGTGATGAGACCGGGCTTGCCGTCTACGATACCGAGCAGGGACTGCTTGCGCACGAGTTGCACTCCCAGGTCGCGATGCATGAAGCCTACGGCGGGGTCGTCCCGGAGCTCGCATCACGCGATCACATCCGGCGCGTCGTGCCGCTGACCGAGCGCGTGCTCGCGGCGGCGCGTTGCCGCCTTGCCGATCTCGACGGCATTGCCTATACGCAGGGACCGGGGCTTGCCGGCGCGCTGCTCGTCGGTGCAAGCTTCGCCAATGGTCTGGGCTTGGCGTTAGGCAAACCGGTCGTCGGTGTGCATCATCTCGAGGGCCATCTCCTTTCGCCCCTGTTGGCAACGCCGAGACCTTCGTTTCCCTTCGTGGCCCTGCTTGTCTCCGGCGGTCACAGTCAGTTTTACGCCGTACGCGCCGTGGGCGATTACACGCTGCTTGGCGAAACCCTCGACGACGCCGCCGGCGAGGCCTTCGACAAGACCGCGAAACTGCTCGGCCTCCCCTATCCCGGCGGACCCGCATTGGAGAAGCTCGCGGCCCGCGGCCGGCACGGAGTGGTGACCCTGCCGCGGCCGATGCTCGAAAGTGGCGACCTCAACTTGAGCTTTAGCGGTCTCAAGACTGCGGTTCTCACCCAGGTGCGCAGCCAAGCATTGGGCGACCAGCGTCGGGCCGACATCGCGTGTGCTTTCCAGGATGCCATTGTTGACGTGCTGCGGGCAAAAGCGCTGGCGGCGCTTGACGTCACCGGTTTGAGCCGACTCGTCGTCGCCGGCGGTGTCGGCGCCAATCAGACGTTACGCCATCGTCTGACTGCCGCAGCAGGGGAACGCGGCGCCACGGTATTCTTCCCCGACTTGCAGTTCTGCACCGACAATGGGGCGATGATTGCTCTCGTCGGCGCACTGCGCCTGCAACGCGGAGAGGGCGACGATTACACCTTTACCGTGCGTCCGCGATGGGCGCTGTCATCGGTGCCCGCAACCGGCATGGCGCTCTCCCCGTCGTAATGACCCCGCCGAACCGACGCTAACTGCCGATTCGGCGTTCCTGCCCGGACCGAATCTTGCTGATGTTGCCGCGATGACGCCAGACGAGCAGCAGTGCGATCGGGAACAGGGCCCAGGATTCGGGCCAGTTGCCTATGAAATACAACGCGAGTGGGGGCGCGGCGACGGCGGCGGCAAGCGACGCGAGCGACGCCATCCGGAACAGTAGCGCCACGGCCAACCAGATCCCCGCCAGGATGAGCCCGAGCGGCCACGAGAGGGCGAGCGCCACGCCGGCGGCCGTCGCGACGCCCTTGCCGCCGGCAAAGCGATGAAACACCGGGTAGACGTGGCCGAGGAACACGGCCAGTGCGGCGCCGGCGGTAGCAAGCGATGCATCGCCCCAACTCGCGCCCAGGCGAGTGGCGAGCCAGACTGCAAACCAGCCTTTGAAGCCGTCTCCGGCGAGTGTCAGCGCGGCCGCGGTCTTGTTGCCGCTGCGCAGAACATTGGTCGCACCGGGATTGCCGGAGCCGTAGCTGCGCGGATCGGGCAGCCCGAAGAGCCTGCTCACCACGACGGCAAACGAAATCGATCCGACCAGGTAGGCGCCGACGATGACGGCAAGCGTGGGCAGCGACGAATTCATCTACAATGCGCGCTCAGCGGCGGCTAAGGCTGAGGATTCTAACAAACCGACGCTGTCGATCGCCCGTCGATGAATACCATCTTTGTGCACGAATTGCGCGTCGACACGCGGATCGGCGTCTACGCCTGGGAGCAGCACCTGCCCCAGACGCTGCTCATCGACCTCGAGCTCGCCCTGCCCTCGACGAAAGCCTTCGCCAGCGACGATTTCGCCGACGCACTCGACTACGCGGCTGTTGTCAAGCGCATCCAGGCATTCGCAGCCGATCATCCGCACAAGCTCCTCGAGCGCTTTGCCGAGGCGCTGGCCGAACTGCTGCGCACCGAGTTCGGCTCGCCCTGGGTCCGCGTCAGCGTCGCCAAGTTGGCGCCCGTCGCGGGCGTCAAGCGGCTCGGCGTGGTCATCGAGCGCGGCGGGCGAAGCTAGCGCGGCGAGATCGAACGCCGCAGGCTATCAGCCGCGCGGGTGGTGTCGCGCATGCAATTGCTTTAAGCGCTCCCGAGCTACGTGCGTATATATCGTCGTCGTCGTGATGTCGGCATGGCCGAGGAGCATTTGCACGACCCGCAGGTCCGCGCCGTGATTGAGAAGATGGGTCGCGAAGGCGTGGCGCAACGTATGCGGCGAGAGGGCCGCGGCCGCGATACCCGCCTTCAGCGCGTAGCGTTTGATGAGCTGCCAGAAGGCCTGCCGCGTCAGTGGCCCGCGGCGCGCGGTGATGAAAACCGCGTCGGACTTGCCTCCCCTGGCGAGATCGACCCGTGCCGTCGCAAGGTAGCGCGTGAGCCAGGCGACGGCTTCCTCGCCCAGCGGCACCAGGCGCTCCCTGCCGCCCTTGCCCAGCACGCGCACGATGCCGGCGTCAAAACTGAGCTGGGCCAGCTTGAGGCCGACGAGCTCGGAGACGCGCAGGCCGGTGGCGTAGAGCGTCTCCAGCATCGCACGGTCGCGCAATCCAAGTTTCGTTTCCGGGTCCGGCGCGTCCAACAGCGCCTCGACCTGCTCGCTCGGATAGGCTCTTCGGCAAGCGACGCGGCAACTTGGGTGCACGCACGCGAAGCGTCGGATCGGCCGCGATCGTGCCCTGCACCAGCTGCAGGCGATAGAAGCGGCGCAAGGAAGACAGCCTGCGGCCGATCGACGAGGTCTTCGCCCCGGCCCGGAATTGCATGGCCAGGAAGCTCTCGACCTCGCCGCGCCCGGCCGCGAGCAGCCCGCTGTGCCCGTCGTGCTCGAGCCAGTGTGCCCAGGCCACGAGGTCGCGCCGGTAGCTCGCCAGGCTCGACGAGGCGAGGCCGTCCTGCAGCCACACCTGGTCGCAGAAGGCGTCGATCAGCGCGGAATCGTCACGCGCCGAAGCGGTAGCCCTCATGCGCAAGCAACCAGCGCTTGATCGCGATCGGGTCGCCTTCGGTTACCCCCATGAAACCACCGAGCGAGCCGTGCGTGCCGACCACGCGGTGGCAGGGAATCACCAGCGCGATCGGGTTCGCGCCGCAGGCCCCCCCGATCGCCCGCGGCGCCGAGCGCAGCTGACGCGCAAGCTCCCCATAGGTGCGCGATTCGCCGATCGGGATCTGCGAGAGCGCTTGCCAGACCCGTTGCCGAAAGGCGGTGCCGCCCGGGGCCAGCGGCAACGTGAAGCGGAACTGCGGATCGGCAAGATAGCGCTCGAGCTGGCGGCAAGCCCGCTCGGCGAGCGCGTCGGTCGGGGCCTGCGCCCGCTCACGTGAGTGGCAGGTAGTCGATGCCGGTGACGACCGTTGCCGCCGTGCGAATCCCCAACACGGCGAACGGCGCACGCATTCTTGCCGCATAGACTGCAGGGCCGACCGTTGCCGCGCGGCGCTGCGTGGCGGCGCCGTTGCCCGGCCCTTCTCGCATGCGCTCGAAAACTCCTGCCCGGGGCAACGCCTGCTTCATGCCTACGCTCCTTCGTCCTGCATTTTCATCTGCCGCGAGCGGAAAGTCACCACCCGCGGCAGGAAGAGCGGGGCCAGGCGTCGCCCCGCTATAATGCGGTCGCGTGGCGAGTCGCCGTGCGCGCATCGTACGTGTCCGTTCCGCCTTCCCAGAGATCATGACAGACTCGCCGCCGGCCCGCTGGCAATTCTGGATCGACCGGGGCGGGACTTTTACCGATATTGTTGCGCGCCGCCCGGACGGGACGCTGACCACCCACAAGCTGCTGTCCGAGAATCCCGGGCGCTACGACGACGCGGCGGTTCATGGGATTCGCGAATTGCTCGGCCTCGCCGCGGACGCACCAATCCCGACCAACGCGGTGGAAACCATCAAGATGGGAACCACCGTTGCCACCAACGCCTTGCTCGAACGCAAGGGTGAGCGCACCGTGCTTGCCATCACGCGCGGCTTTGCCGACGCACTGCGCATCGCCTATCAGAACCGGCCGAAGCTTTTCGTGCGCCATATCGTCCTGCCGGACAGCGTCTACGATCGCGTGGTCGAGATCGATGAGCGCATGGGCGCGCAAGGGGAATGTGTGCGTGTGCTTGATCTTGAAAGCGCGGAGCGCGATCTTTCCGCGGCGTACGCCGATGGCATCCGTGCCTGCGCGATCGTGCTCATGCATGGCTATCGCTTCCCGGAGCACGAGCAGCGTCTTGCCGCGGTGGCGCGCAAAATCGGCTTCCCGCAAGTGTCGGTCAGCCACGAAGTCAGTCCGTTAATGAAGCTCGTTTCGCGCGGCGATACGACCGTCGTCGACGCCTATCTGTCGCCCAATTCTGCGCCGCTATGTGGCGCGCGTTGAGTCGCACCTTCCCGGGGTGCGTTTGCAATTCATGCAATCGTCCGGCGGACTTACCGATGCGCGGCGGTTCCAGGGCAAGGACGCGATACTCTCCGGCCCCGCCGGCGGCATCGTTGGCGCAGTGCAAGTTTCGAGGCTTGCCGGCTTCGACAAGATAATCGGCTTCGACATGGGAGGCACGTCAACCGACGTGACCCACTTCGCAGGGGAATACGAGCGCGCGTTCGTTACCGAGGTAGCGGGGGTGCGGTTGCGTGCGCCGATGATGCGCATCCACACGGTGGCGGCGGGAGGCGGTTCGATATGCAGCTTCGACGGCGCGCGGTTGCGTGTCGGACCGGAATCGGCGGGCGCGAATCCGGGCCCCGCCGCATACCGTCGTGGCGGCCCGCTTACCGTCACCGATTGCAACTTGATGGTGGGGAAGATAGATCCGGATCTCTTTCCCAAGGTATTCGGGCCACGCGGCGATCTGCCACTCGATCTCGACTTGGTGTGCGAGAGGTTCGCCTCGCTCGCAACCGAACTGGCGACACATACCGGGCATGTGCGCACGGCCGAAGAGATCGCGGCCGGTTTTCTGCACATTGCCGTGGCCAACATGGCGCATGCAATCAAGCACATTTCGGTCGAGCGCGGCTACGACGTGACCGAGTACACCCTGTGCTGCTTCGGCGGGGCGGGCGGCCAGCACGCTTGCGCGGTCGCCGATGCGCTGGGCATGACCCGGGTGTTCATCCACCCGCTCGCCGGCGTGCTGTCGGCCTACGGCATGGGGCTGGCCGACGTGAGGGCGTTGCGCCAGAAGGCGATCGAGGCCGAGCTTACGAGCAAAACCCTGGGTGCATGCGCCGGCGTGCTCGACGCGCTCGCGCTGGCCGCGACGGCGGAGATCGAGGCACAAGGCATTCGCGCAGACCGTATCGCGGTCGAGCGGTCGTTGCATGTGAAATACGACGGCACGGATACGACCCTCGAAATACCTCTGGATTTGAAGCCTGCTGGCGCCACGGACGAGCAGATACAGGCACTCGTCGCCCTATTCGAGCGCCGCTACCAGGCCCAATATGGGTTCCTGATGCCGGGCAGGGCGCTTTTGATCGAGGCCGTGGCCGTGGAGGCAATCGGCGCATCGGTGAGCGCCGACGAGACCACGCCTGCATTCGCCCCGCGCCATGGCGCGCTCGCTGCGACAAAAACACAGCGTGTATACACGGGCGGCACCTGGCACGACGCACCGGTATACGTGCGCGACGACCTGCGCCCGGGCGACCGTATCGCCGGCCCGGCAGTAGTCGGTGAAAGGAACGCAACGACGGTGATCGAGCCCGGCTGGGAGGCAACACTTACTGTGCGCAACCACCTCGTGCTCCAGCGCGTCGTCGCGATCCGCCGCGAGCATGCGCTCGGTACGACGGCCGACCCGGTGCTGCTCGAGGTCTTCAACAACCTGTTCATGGCCATCGCGGAGCAGATGGGGGTGACGCTGGCCAATACCGCGTATTCGGTCAATATCAAGGAGCGGCTGGATTTCTCCTGCGCCCTATTCGATGCCGAGGGTAACCTCATCGCCAACGCGCCGCATATGCCCGTCCACCTGGGCTCGATGGGCGAGAGCGTGAAAACCGTTATGGAGGCGCGACGGGGCACGATGCGTGCAAGCGACGTTTTCGTGCTCAACGCACCGTACAACGGCGGCACACACTTGCCGGACGTGACCGTCATCGCGCCGGTGTTTCTAGCCGGTGCTGACCATCCGGAGTTCTACGTCGCCTCGCGGGGGCACCACGCCGACATCGGCGGCATCACACCGGGTTCGATGCCGCCAAACTCCAGCCATGTCGATGAGGAAGGCATCTTGCTCGACGACGTCCAGCTCGTTGCCCAAGGGCGCTTTCTCGAGTCCGAGATGCGCGCGATCCTCGGCTCGGGACGATTTCCAGCGCGCAACATCGAGCAGAATCTGGCCGACTTGCGGGCGCAGGTCGCCGCGTGCGCCAAAGGCATTCTCGAACTGGAGAAAATGGTCGCGCACTTTGGTTTGGGCGTTGTGCGTGCGTACATGAAGCATGTGCAGGACAACGCCGAGGAGGCGGTGCGGCGCGTGCTCGGGGCGCTCCAAGACGGGCACTTTGAGTACGAGATGGACAGCGGTGCAACGATAGTGGTCACGATTGCGGTCGACCGGCGCAGGCGCTCGGCAAGAATCGACTTCACCGGAACCAGCGCCCAGCAGCCGACCAATTTCAACGCCCCGGCAGCGGTCTGCAAGGCGGCCGTCCTCTACGTCTTTCGCACCCTGGTCGATGCCGAGATCCCCATGAACGAAGGGTGTCTGAAACCGCTCGATATCGTCATTCCCGAGGGGTCGATGCTGAACCCGCGGTATCCGGCCGCGGTGGTCGCGGGCAATGTCGAGACCTCGCAGGCGGTGACCGATGCGCTCTACGGGGCGCTCGGCGTGCTCGCCGCCTCGCAAGGCACGATGAACAACTTTACCTTCGGCGACGAAACCTACCAGTATTACGAGACGATCTCGGGAGGCGCCGGGGCGGGCCCCGATTTTGACGGTGCGAGCGTCGTGCAGACGCATATGACCAACTCGCGCTTGACCGATCCCGAAGTGTTGGAGTGGCGCTTTCCGGTCCGGCTCGACGGCTACCGGATCCGACGCGGCAGCGGTGGCGCGGGCCGGCACCGCGGCGGCGACGGCGGCGAGCGTCGCGTGCGCTTTCTCCAGCCGATGACGGCCGCGATGCTTGCCAATCATCGGCGCGTCCCGCCCTTCGGCGTCGATGGCGGGCAGCCGGGAGCGGTCGGTCGAAACTGGGTCGAGCGCGCTGACGGGACGCGCGAGGAGTTCGGCGCCACCTGCGAAGTGCAGATGGGTGCCGGCGACGTCTTCGTCGTGCAAACACCGGGCGGTGGTGGCTTCGGCCTGCCACCGGACAGGCTTTCGCAACCACCGGCGGCTGGCGGATAATTGAATGCAACACAAAGAGGAGCGGCAATGAGCGCAGCGATCTACGACCTCGCCGTGGACGACATTCACGGCAAGCGCCTGAAACTCGACCAGTACAAGGACAAGGTGCTGCTGATCGTCAACGTGGCGAGCCAGTGCGGCTTCACACCGCAATACAAGGGACTCGAGACGCTATACGAAAAGCTGCATCCGCGCGGCCTCGAGATTCTCGGCTTTCCCTGCAACCAGTTTGGCGCCCAGGAGCCCGGCAATGAGGCGGAGATCGCCCAGTTCTGCGAACTTAACTACGGCGTCAAGTTTCCGCTGTTCGCCAAGATCGAGGTCAACGGCGCGGCCGCGGCGCCGCTGTACCAGTACCTGAAGAAGGCGAAGACCCGGGCTGCTCGGATCCGAGGCGATCAAATGGAACTTCACCAAGTTCCTCGTCGACCGCGGGGGCACCGTCGTCGAGCGCTACGCGCCGAACACGGAGCCTGAGGCGATCGCCGCCGACATCGAGAAACTGCTGTGATCGCGCGGCGACACATTGGGGTCGCCATCGTCGCGATCGCGCTCTCAACCTTGGCTTTCTCGGCCCGGGCGGCCGATCTCAACAAGACGCTGCGTGTTGCATTTCCTGTCGCGGAAACCGGGTTCGATCCCACACCGGTAGGCGACATTTACTCGCAGTATGTCAATCGCGCGATTTTCGACCCGCCCTACAAGTACGATTACCTCGCGCGACCGTACCGGATCGTACCCAACACGGCGGTCGCCCTGCCGGAGATATCCGCCGACGGCAAGACCTGGGTCATCCACATCCGCCCGGGTATTTACTTCGCCGACGATCCCGTGTTCAAGGGCAAGAAGCGCGAGCTCACCGCCGCCGATTACGTCTATTCGTGGAAGCGCATCATCGATCCGAAGATGCGCTCGAACAACATCCAGGTATTCGATGGCAAGATTCTGGGCGCGGACGCCGTTGTCGCCGCGGCGAAGGCAACGGGCAAATTTGACTACGACGCACCCATGGAAGGCCTGCGGGCGGTCGATCGCTACACCATCCGCTTGCAGCTCAACTTCCCGTCGTACGAACTGCTCGCGGACCTGACAACGTCGCCGACGGCGGCGCTCGCGCGCGAGGTGGTCGAGGCATACGGCGATGAAAGCGGCTGGGTCATGGCCAATCCGGTTGGCACCGGGCCGTATCGTCTGAAGGAGTGGCGCCGTGGGCAGAAGATCGTGCTCGAGGCCAATCCGGGCTATCGCGACGAGACCTTTCCCGAGAGCTCGGCGCCGGAGGACCGGGCCCTCGAAGCCAAGATGCACGGCAAGAAGCTGCCGATCATCGGTCGCGTCGAGATCAGCATCATCGAGGAATCCAATCCGCGGCTGCTTGCGTTCCAGAACCGTGAGCTCGATTACGTAACCGTGCCGCCGGATCTGGTCGGCAACATACTCGGACCGGACAACAAGCTCAAGCAGGAGTTTGCGAAGCAGGGCATCGTGCTCGCGCACGGTGTGCAGCCCGCGATCACCTACACCTACTTCAACATGGACGATCCGGTCGTCGGCGGTTATACCAAGGAGAAGATCGCGCTGCGCCGGGCGATCAGCATGGCGTACAACGTGGACGAGGAGATTCGCGTCTTGCGCCAGGGCCAGGCGGAGCCGGCGACGCAGCCGATTCCGCCCAATGTGGCCGGCTACGATCCGAATATCAAGGGCCATGCCAAGTACGACCCCGCCGGCGCCAAGGCGCTGCTCGACAAGTTCGGCTACGTTGATCGCGATGGCGACGGCTGGCGCGATCTGCCCGATGGCAAGCCATTGACGCTGATGATCGCGTCCGACCCCTCCGGCGACTCACGCGGCAGTACGACGAACTATGGCAGCGCAGCTTGAGCGCGGTCGGCATCCGGGTCGAATTCGTCAAACAGAAGTGGCCCGACTTGCTCAAGATGGCGCGCTACGGGCAGCTGCAGATGTGGGCCCTGGGAAACATCAACACGACGCCTGAGGGCTTCGGTTTCATGTCGTTGCTCTACGGACCGCATGCGGGCTTCGCCAACCTGTCGCGCTTCAATCTGCCCGAATTCAACCAGCTCTACGAAAAGGCACGGACGCTCCCCGACGGAGCCGAGCGCACGCAGCTCTTCGCGCAGATGTCCGAACTGGTCAACGCCTACGCGCCCTGGCTGCTGCAGGCCTATCGCTACGAGAATATCCTGGTGCAGCCATGGGTGCTCGGCTACAAGTACACGGTGTTCGACTGGCACCCCTGGAAGTATTACGACATCGATCTCGACCGACGTAGCGCCGCCGGCAAGTAACATGAATCGCCGCACGCAGTGGCTGCCGCGCAGCTGCCGCGCATTCCTTGCCGCCGCCGCGATTATCCTGGGCGCGCCTGCGCTTCCGGCTTGCGCGGCGGATATGAGCAAGACCCTGCGCACCGCGATCATTGCGCCGGAGACCGGATTCGATCCGGCAGCCACGAGCGACCTCTACTCGGACAGCATTTCGCGCGCCATCTTCGAAACCCTCTACAGTTTCGACTATCTTTCGCGCCCGTACCGCCGTGTGCCGCAGACGGCCGCGGCGATGCCCGAGATAGCCGACGGGGGCCGGACCTGGACGATGCGCGTGCGCCCCGGTATCTATTTTGCTGACGACCCGGCATTCAAGGGCCGCAAGCGCGAGCTCGTTGCCGCCGATTACGTCTATTCATGGAAGCGCTTGCTCGACCCACGCGTGCGTTCGCCGTTTGCCTGGTACCTGCAGGACAAGGTCGTCGGTGCGGGGCCGGTGATCGAAGCGGCGCAGAAGAGCGGCCGTTTCGACTACGACGCACCGATCGAAGGCTTGCAGGCCCTCGACCGCTACACCCTGCGCCTCAAGCTCAAGGATCCCGATTTCATCATGCAGGGCTACCTGACCCAGACGCCGATGGCCGCGGTGGCGCGCGAGGTGATCGAAGCCTACGGCGACGCCAACGGCTGGGCCATGGCCAATCCGGTAGGCACGGGGCCGTACCGTCTCAAGTCATGGCGGCGCGGAGCGCAGATCGTGCTCGAGGCCAATCCGAATTATCGTGACGAGACCTTCCCAGTCAGCGACGATCCGGCCGACCGCGACCTGGTCGCCACGATGCGTGGCAAGAAACTTCCAATCGTCGGCCGCATCGAGATTGACGTCATCGAGGAATCGAATCCGCGCCTGCTTGCGTTTACCAGCGGAGCGCTTGATTACGTCAATGTTCCGTCCGACCTCGCTGAGCACGTGCTCGACGCCGGCAACCACCTGCGGCCGGAGTTTGCCAGCCGGGGCGTCTCCCTCTGGCGCATCACCCAGCCGGCGCTGCAATATGCCTACCTCAATATGGAAGATCCGGTCGTAGGCGGGTATACCAAGGACAAGATTGCTCTACGCCGGGCGATCGCCATCGGCTTCGATACGCCCGACCTGATACAGGTCGTCTACCAGGGCCAGGCGATTCCCGCGACGCAGCCGATTCCGCCCGGTCTTCCCGGCCATGACGACGCGTGGAATGTCGGTGTCAAGTACGACCCCCAAGCGGCGAATGCGCTGCTGGACAAGTTCGGATACACGGCGCGCGACGCCGACGGCTATCGCAAGCTGCCCGACGGCAAGCCTTTGACCATCGTCATGGCTTCCGCGACGTCGGGCCGCGAGCGCGAGTTGGACGAGCTGTGGCAAAAGAGCATGAAAGCCATCGGCATCCGCATCGAATTCATGAAACAGAAGTGGCCGGATCTGATCAAGATGGGCAAGGCGGGCCAGTTGCAGATGTGGCGCATCGGCTGGATCACGCTATATGGCGAGGGGGATGCATTTGCGCAGCTGCTCTACGGCAAGAACATCGGCCAGACCAACTACGCGCGCTTTGCGTTGCCGCAGTACGACGAGCTGTATCGCCAATCACGGACCCTGCCCGATGGGCCGGAGCGCAACGCGATCTACCGCCAGATGTCCGAACTGGTCGCCGCCTACAATCCGTGGTGGCTTGGCGTCTATACGATCGAAAGCACGCTGCTGCAGCCGATGGGTGATGGGTTACAAGAAGCACGCCTACTGGGAGCATCCGTGGAAATATCTGGACATCGATGCCGCGATGCGGGAGAGGAAGTAGACTTGCTCGCCCATGCGTTGCGCCGATACGACAGACGGGTACTTGCGTCGCCCCGGCGGCCTGGCGCCGATTGCGTCGGAGCGCCGCCTTCACGTATACTGACTCGCAACTGCAATCTTGCTCAAGGAATGCTTCCCATGACCAGAACGCCGACGAACTCCGTCACCGCGATTGCGATCGCGGCGCGCGCGTTTGCATGGGGCATGCCCGGCGGCGCGCACCTCTCCGACCTTGCGTCGGGGGTCTCGCCGCTGCCGTTGTTGCGTTAGCCGCCCGTGCGCGTTCCCGCCGGGTGTGGCGGGAACCGAAGTCCGGGCAGATCCCGAACCTCGCTTTCCGCCGGTGCCGGATGACCGGTGGCCGTCCGCTTTGTTTGGGCGGCTCGAGGAATAAGCGATGCCTATAAGCGACCGAATCAGAATGCACCTTCGCCGTAGATTCCGCGGCCTCTGGCTTTCGCCCGATTTCCGGAAGCTGTGGGTGTCGCTCACGATCACGTCGTTCGGCGCGCAGATCACGAACCTGGCGCTGCCCCTGACCGCCGCGCTGCTGCTGCACGCGACGCCCATGCAGATGGGCGTCCTGGTGGCGCTGGAAACGCTGCCCTTTGCACTCTTCAGCCTGCATGCGGGAGTGCTGCTCGACCGGGTGCGCAAGCGGCCGGTCGTTATTGCCGCCGACCTCGGGCGTGGCTTGGCGTTGGTGGTGATCCCGATTGCCGCCTGGTTCGACGCTCTGTCGATGGGGCTCTTGTTCGGCGTCGGCTTCCTGTGCGGCGTGCAGAACGTCGTCGGCGGTGCTGCCTACCAAGTGTTGCTGGCGCAGATGGCCGGACGCAAGCGCCTGGTCGAAGTGAACGCCAAGATCTCACTGGGTGAGACGTCGGCTGCACTGGTCGGGCCCGGCATGGCGGGCGGCCTGATTCAGGCGTTGACGGCACCGTTCGCCATCGTATTCGACGCGTTCACGTTCTTTGTCTCGGCGCTGATGTTGCGGCGCGTCGAAGCCAGGAACGACATCGCGCACGTCCGCGGCACGGCCAACGTTTGGCGCGAAATCGGTGAAGGCCTCAAGCTCGTCTGGGATAACCGGACGCTGTGGGGGCTCGCCTGGCTGGCGGGGCTGTGGCAGTTTCTGCACCACATGCAAATCGCCGTGTTGATTCTGTTTGCAACGCGCGAGTTGTCCTTGTCCGCCGGCGCCATCGGGATCGCCTATGCGTTCGGGGGCCTGGGTTGCGTGCTTGCCTCGGCCTTCGCGGAACGGCTGTCCGCGCGCGTGGGCGTCGGGCCGGTCATCGTGCACGGTCTGATCGTCACCGCCTTCGGCTGGCAGGCGTTCGGACTGCTTGGCGGCTCGGGGTGGCCGGCTACGCTTGCGCTCGGCCTGGCGATGCTGGTATTCGATTTCGGCGCGATCCTCTACGGCATCAACTATCTGGCGCTGCGGCAGGCGATCACGCCGGATCGACTGCTCGGGCGCATGACGGCGACGATGCGCTTCCTGACCGTTGCCTCGGCGCCGCTCGGCTCACTGGTCGGCGGGGCGCTGGCGACCGGCATTGGTCTGCGCGGCACACTGCTCACGGTCGGCGCGCTCGGGCTGGCGCTCGCCGCGGCGGCGGTACTTTGGTCGCCGGTGCGGCAGCACCGCGAGCTGCCCGCGCCCGTCGCCGACTAAGGCCGAAGCCGTGCCTGAAAACCGGTTAGAATCCGCGTCGCACATGCCGCGGTAGGGCGCGTGCGCCCGCCCGAACCTCTGTCATGCCGCCGTCGATCCTTTTCATCACCCTCGATTCCTGCCGCTACGATGCCTTCGTCGAGGCCCGTGCCCCGAATCTGAAATCGCTCGCGCCGTTGCACCGCGCCCAGGCGCCGTCGCACTTCACCTACGGCTCGCACGCTGCATTCTTCATGGGCTTCACGCCCGGTGATGCCAGGCGAAAAGAGCCCTATGTCAATCCCAAGTACGGCAAGATCTTTCGCATGCGCGGTGGCGGGCATCCGGGTGCGGCGCCTGCGTATCTGACCCTCGACGGGCACAGCGTCATCGACGGCCTGAAGCAGAGCGGCTACCGAGCCATCGGTACCGGGGCGGTCAACTGGTTCAATCCCGAGCGTCCGACGGGGCGGGTCCTGAGCGCCGACTTCGACAGCTTTGCCTACTCCGCCGGGCCCTCGCTCAAGGCCCAGATCGGCTGGATCGACTCGATGCTCGCCCAGGTCGAGACCGGTCGGCCCGTCTTTGTGTTCCTCAATCTCGCCGAAACCCACGTGCCGTATTTCCATGCCGGCGCGCCATGGGATCCCGGCTATAACCCGGCGACGGCCTTCGGCGACAACAATGACGCGGCCGAATGCCGGCGGCGTCAAGTTGCGTGCGTGGAGTGGTGCGACCAGGTCCTCGAGCCGCTGCTCGCGCGTTTCGCCAACGACTCGATCATCGTCTGCGCCGATCATGGCGACTGCTGGGGCGAGGACGGGCTCTGGGAGCACGGCGTCTCGCACGAGAAGACGCTCGACGTGCCGCTGTTGTTTCGCCTCGCCGCCACCGGCTAACGGATTTCCGCGCCAGCCTCAGCGTTGAAACGGGTAGACGTTGGGTAGGCCGAGGAGCCGCGACAGCTCATCGAGCGCGCGCCGCGACTCCGAGAGCAACGACGGGTCGGCCAGATCGGCGGGCGTGAGCCGGTCGCGATAGTGCCGCTCCACCCAGGCGGTGAGCGCGGCATACAGTGCGTCGTCGAGCCAGATCCGCGCGCCGATGGCCGCGCGCTCCTCCGGGGTCAAGGCGACGCGCAGGCGCAGGCACGCCGGTCCCCCACCGTTTTGCATGCTCTGCCGCAGATCGAAAGTCTGCACCTCGCGAATCGGACCCTCGCCCGCGGTAAGTCGATCAAGCAGCGCGCTTACCGTCGCCTCGTCGCGGCATTCGGCCGGCGCGACCAGCAGCAGGCCGCCGTCGGGGCGGGTGAGCAATTGGCTGTTGAACAGATACGTGTTCACCGCGCGCTCGAGGCTCACCTCGCGTTCCGGCACGACGATGGGCGTGAACCCGGCGCCGATCCGCTCCCGCAATGCGGCCAGCAGCGCGTCCTGCCCCACGTATGCGCGCTCATGGCAGAAAAGGACGGCACCGCTGCCGACGGCAATCACGTCGTTATGAAATACGCCGGCGTCAATCGCCTCGGGGTGCTGCTGGGCGAATAGCGTGCGCTCCGGCGCAAGCCCGTGGCGGCGGGCAACGCTTTCGCAGGCCTCGCGCGTCTGCCGCGCCGCAAAACGCCGCGGCGCCTGCGCATCGGCGGCAAAGGCGGTGCGCCCATAGACGAAGAACTCGACGCCGGAGGCACTCTCTGCGGCGACAAAGCGCGTATGGTTGGCGGCGCCCTCGTCG
Source organism: uncultured beta proteobacterium (assembly GCA_963711235.1). Lineage (GTDB taxonomy): Bacteria > Pseudomonadota > Gammaproteobacteria > Burkholderiales > Casimicrobiaceae > PALSA-1003. The sequence goes on from CAVQDI010000006.1 coordinate 1,494,549, forward strand.
CCGAACTGCGGCGCCGCAGGTAGCGGGTCGTGCACGGCAAAGTGGCTCTCGTCGGCAAAGATCGCGCGCAACACCCGCGTCGTCGTCGCCGCCTCGAGCGAGCGGTGAAAATGCGCGACGAGGTTGGCCGGGGTGAAGTGCACGCGGCCGTCGGCAGTGTCGCCGGAGGGGCTCACGGTCGCAGCGTTGGCGACCCACATCGCGGCGGCCGACGAGCATGCCGCGAGCAGGTGAGGGGCCTGGCGCGCGGCCGCCGCGAGCAGCGCGCTGTCATTGCCGGTAAAGCCGAGCGCGCGCAAGGCGGCGACGTCCGGACGCTCGTGCGGCGGCAGCACGGCCTGCACGAAGCCGCGTGCGGCGAGCGCCTTCATCTTGGCAAGCCCCTGCAGCGCCGCCCGGCGCGGGTTCGCGACCAGGCTCTTGTTCCGCTCGGCGGCCAGGTTGCCCCTGGCCAGACCACTGTAGTTATGCGTTGGCCCCGGCAAGCCGTCAAAATTGGCTTCCACGGTTGCCGTCGCGGCCTTCACAGCGGGTCTCGTGCCGATAGCGGCACCGCCCGCACGGCGTCACCGTCGCCCACAGCGAGCACGGCGGCGGCGTGCGGCAGGAGCGGGAACCGGGCAATGCGCGCCGGCGCCCAGGCGAGGACGGCGCGAAAGCGCTCGAAGCTGCGATTGGCAACCAGCCAGAGCACTTCGTCGGTCAGGCTATCCGGGACCGGGTCATGCTCGCCGACCTTGACCGCGAACGTCTCGCTCTGGCGCACCGCGCGTATGGTGTCGCGAAAGCACTCCAGCGTCGGCCCGGCATCGAAGATGTCGACGTAGCCTTCGTAGCGAAAACCCTCCGCCTCCAACATGGCGCGCGCCGGCTGCGAATCGGCATGCACCTCGCCGATGACCGCGCGCGCGGCCGCAGGCAGCAGCGTGGCATAGACCGGGTGGCGCGGCATCAGTTCGGCGATGAATGCTTTTTGGCCAATGCCGGTCAGGTAGTCGGCGCGCGAGTAATCCATCACGAAAAAATGCCGCCCGAGGCCCTCCCAGAAAGGGCTCTTGCCATCGGCATCGAGCCGACCGCGCAGCTCGGCGATGACCTTCGGCGCAAACAAGGGAGCGAATTCGGCGATGAAGAGCAAGCGCGCCTTGGAGAGCAAGGGCCCGTTCTTGGCGCGGCGGTGGCGCGAATCAAGAAACAGCGAGCATAACTCGCTGTCGCCGGTGTGATCATTGGTTAGAAAAAGCGTCGGCGCCGCGGTGTAAACGCCCAACTCGCGCGAGGCATGCACCTGCGTCCCGACGTGGTAGTTGTACCAGGGCTCGGACAAGCCCACGGCCGCTTCGATGGCGCTGATGCCCACCACGCCGCCCGTGCCGTCGTCAACCAGCACGAAGACGTAGCACGCGTCGGCCTTGGCCGCGGCGCCGGCGAACGAAGCGAGCGAGCGTTCGATGCGTTGCGCCAGCCGGTCCGCGTTGGCCGGCAGCGTGGTCAAGCCCGAACCGGTGCGCTCGGAAAGCGCGAGCAGCGCCGGCAGGTCCTCACGCGCGATCGGCCGGACGTAGAACATCGGCCTAACGCGTGATCTCAGGTCAGCGACTTGCCCAAGGCCGTCTCCAGCCGCGCAAGACCCTCCAAGATCTCGTCCAGACTGATGACCAGCGAGGGTGCGATGCGCACGACGTCCGGTCCGGCGATGAGCACCAGCAATCCGGCGTCGCCCGCGGCGCGCATAACGTCCATGCCCTTGCCCTGCCAACGCTCGGCGAGCTCGCAGCCGAGCCACACGCCTTCTCCACGAATGTCGCTGAACACTTCGCGGCGGGCGTTGATCGTGCGCAAACCCTCCATGAACAGCGCGTGCCGCGCCTTCACCCCGTCGAGCACCTCGGTGGTATTGATTACGTCGAACGCCGCGCCCGCGACCGCACAGGCAAGCGGATTACCCCCGAAGGTCGAGCCGTGAACGCCAACCGAGAACGCGCTCGCGATCTCGCTCGTGGTGAGCATCGCGCCGATGGGAAAGCCGCCACCGAGTCCCTTGGCGCTGGTAAGGATGTCCGGCACGACGCCTTTCTGCATGTAGGAAAAAAGCGCGCCGGTGCGACCCATGCCGCTCTGGATCTCGTCGAAGATGAGCAGCGCATCGTGCTCGTCGCAGAGGCGCCGCGCGGCGGCGAGGAATTCGGGCGTTCCTGGAATCATGCCGCCTTCGCCCTGCATGGGTTCCAGGATCACGGCGCAGACGTCATCACCGCCTTCTTCCGCAAAGGCCGCCTCGAGGCCGCCAATGTCGTTGTAGCGAATGTGCGTAAAACCGGTTGGCGGCGGGCCAAAGCCGGAGGAATACTTCGCCTGTCCTCCTGCCGAGACGGTAAACAGCGTCCGCCCATGAAATGCGTTCAGGGTGGAAATCACCCGGAATTTCTCCGGCCCACAGCGATCGTGCGCATAACGGCGCGAGAGCTTTAGCGCCGCCTCGTTCGCTTCCGCGCCGGAGTTGCAAAGGAACACGCGCTCGGCGAACGTCGCGTCGACGAGTTTCTTGGCGAGTCGCAGCGCCGGCTCGTTGGTCATCCAGTTCGACACGTGCCAGAGGGTGTGCGCTTGTTCGGCTAGGGCCTTGACCAGCACCGGATGGCAATGGCCGAGTGCCGTGACCGCCACGCCCCCGGCAAAATCGATGTACATCCTGCCCTGCTGGTCCCAGACACGCGAGCCCAGGCCGCGCACCGGCACGAATTCCGCCGGCGCGTAGCAGGGCACCATCACCTGATCAAACAGCGCGCGCGTGACGGGAAGCGCGGTGAGCGGCGGCGCGGCGACGCGCCGGATCGGCTCTGCTGACAGTGCGCTGGAGGGTGGGACGGACATGACGCGTTCCGAGAGTAAGGCCGTCATTGTAGACGAACGCCGGCGTAACAGGCTTGCCAGTTGCGGTCCGTCAATCGACCTTGGCGCCCGAGGCCTTGACAACCCGGGCCCACTTCTCGGTCTCGGCGTGAATGTAGGCGGCGAATTGCTCCGGAGATCCGCCCGCGGCAACCGCCCCTTGCGCCAGCAGCTTTTCCTTGGCTTCCGGACTTTGCAGCCACTGGTTAACGTCGGCGTTGATGCGCGCGATGATGGTCGGCGGCGTGCCGGCCGGCGCGACAATGCCGAACCACGACGATGCCTCGAACCCTGGCAGGCCGCTCTCCGCGATCGTCGGGATATCGGGCAACGCGGGCGCACGTTGTGCCGAGGTCACGGCAATCGCCCGCAGCTTGTCCGCCTTGATCTGCGGCAGCGAGGACGGAAGGTTATCGAACATCACCTGCACCTGACCCCCGATTAGATCCGTGATCGCGGGGGCGCTGCCCTTGTAGGGCACGTGCGTCATGTCGACACCCGCCATCGTCTTGAACAGTTCGCCCGACAGGTGAATGGACGTTCCGCTGCCCGACGAAGCGAAGTTGATCTGCCCCGGCTTTTCCTTCGCCAGCTTGATCAGATCGGCAACCGAATGGACCGGCAAAGACGGGGTGACCTCCAGCACGTTGGGGACGCCGGCGACCAGCACCACCGGGGCGAAGTCCTTCACGTGGTCGTAGGGCATCCTGGCGTAGAGGTTGGGGTTGATCGCGTGCGTGCCAACGGTGGCCATGAGCAGCGTGTAGCCGTCCGGCGCGCTCTTGGCGACGAGCTCCGAGCCGATGTTGCCGGCCGCGCCCGGGCGGTTGTCGATGACCACCGGCTGCCCCAACGACAGCGAGAGGCGCTGCCCGACCTCGCGCGCGAGGATGTCGGTCGTGCCGCCGGCCGGGAATGGCACAACGAGGCGGATCGGCTTGCTTGGATAGGGCTGCGCCGCAGCCCCGGCGGCGCTCAGCGCCAGCAGGACGAACAGCGTGGCGCGCTGAACAATGCGGTTCATAGTCTCCTCCATTTCCCGAGCCTTCCGGCCGCGGTCGAATCAGTCCACCTTGGCCCCGGAGTCCTTGACGATCTTTGCGTACTTGGGGATTTCACGCTTGATCAGCGCCGCGAACGCTTCCGGGGTCGTCGGTGCCGGCTGCGCGCCCTCTTGGGCGAAGAACGCCTTCATCTCCGGCGTGCCTAGAATACGCGTAACCTCGGCGTTCCACTTGGCGATGATCTGCGCCGGGGTTCCTGCCGGCGCCATGAAGCCCCACCAGGTGTAGATGTCGAATCCGGGGAGCCCGGTCTCGGCGAGCGTCGGCAACTCCGGCGCGAGCGGGGAGCGCATGGCGGTGGTGACTGCGAGCGCCTTCAATTTGCCTGCCTTGAGTTGTGGCGTCGAGTTGGCAAGGTTGTCGAACATGAGCTGCGTATCGCCGGCGAGCAGCGCCTGCAGCGCCGGGGCGCCGCCCTTGTACGGAATGTGCACCATGTCGACGCCGGCCTCGGTCTTGAACAGCTCGCCGGCAAGGTGGCCTGCACTGCCGTTGCTTCCCGAGCCGAACGACAGCGCACCGGGATGTGCCTTGGCGTAGGCGATCAACTCGGACACGGAATTCACCGGGAAGGCCGCGTTGACTACCAGGACGTTCGGCGTTATCGCCACCAGCGTGATCGGCGCAAAATCCTTGACCGGGTCGTAGGGCAGCTTGCGGTACAGGCTCACGTTGACCGCGTGTGTGGACAACGCACCTTCCAGGATCGTGTAACCGTCCGGGCTGCTCTTGGCGACGAGATCCGCGCCGATGTTGCCGCCGGCACCCGGCCGATTGTCGATGACGACCGGCTGTCCCCAGGCGGCAGTGAGCCTCTGGCCGATCGCCCGCGCCACGACGTCGAGTGAGCCGCCGGGGGGAAACGGCACGACCAGGCGAATGGGTCTAGTCGGATAGTCCTGTGCCCGAACGGTGGACGGCGGAGCGCCCACAACGGCGGCGAGCGCGCAGGCAAGCAGGGCACGCAGGCAATGCCGCCACATCGGGTGCTGGTTCAAAAGCCCACTGGGGAGGAAGAAGGTCCGCCGAGATTCTAGCAGCAGCGCAGCGGCGATTTGCCGCGCCCGACCCACCCGGGCGCCTCCCGTGCGGCCGCCACGAAACCAAGGTGGCGCGAGGGCCCGGCGCGCGGGCCGGGGCGGTTTGCAATAGAATCGTCACCCGGAAAGTCCAAGATTACGGGTTCGTCAACGGGGGGATGCCATGCATCGCCGCACACTAAGCGTGGTACGCGGCGCAATTGTTGCCGCGCTGTTTTGCCTCGCCACGCAGGCGCAGGCCGCGACCGAGATCCAGTGGTGGCATTCGATGACCGGCAAGCTCAACGACAAGGTCAACGAGCTGGCCGAGAAATTCAATGCCAGCCAGAAGGATTATCACGTTACCGCGGTCTACAAGGGCCAGTACGACGAGTCGATGACCGCTGCGATCGCGGCTTATCGCGCGGGGAATCCGCCGCAGATCGTCCAGGTATTCGAGGTGGGGACGGCAACCATGATGGCGGCCAAGGGCGCGGTGAAGCCGGTCTACCAGCTGATGGCGGAAGCCGGGGAGAAATTCGACCCGAAATCGTTTCTCGGTGCGGTATCGTCGTACTACTCCGACACCCAGGGGCATCTGATCTCGATGCCGTTCAACAGTTCGACGCAGGTGCTCTACATCAACAAGGACGCGTTCAAGAAGGCGGGCCTCGACCCGAACCAGCCGCCGAAAACCTGGCCGGAGGTCGGGGCGGCGGCCGAGAAGCTGAAAGCCTCGGGCATGGCCTGCGGCTTCACCACCGGCTGGCAGTCGTGGGTTCAGCTGGAAAGCTTCAGCGCCTGGCACAACGTCCCGTTCAGCACCTAGGAAAACGGCCTTGGCGGCTCGGACACGCGCCTGGAGTTCAACGGCCCGCTGCAGGTGAGGCACATCCAGACGCTCGGCGAGTGGGCGAAGAAGGGGACGTTCACCTACGCCGGGCGCAAGGACGAGCCGCTGGCCAAGTTCACCAGCGGCGAATGTGGCATGATCACCACCTCCAGCGGCTCGTACGCGAACATCAAGGCCAACGCGAAGTTCGACTGGGCGGTGGCCACGCTGCCCTATTGGTCCGACGTCAAGGGAGCGCCGCAGAATACGATCATCGGCGGCGCGACGCTGTGGGTGCTAAACCAGAAGGACCCGGGCGTGTACAAGGGCATTGCCAAGTTCTTCACCTTCCTGTCCTCGCCGGAAGTGCAGGCGGACTGGCATCAGTCGACCGGCTACGTCCCGATCACGCTTGCGGCGTACGAACTGACGCGCAAGCAGGGGTTCTACGACAAGAACCCGGGCACCGACATTGCGATCAAGGAACTGACCAACAAGCCGCCGACACCGAACTCGAAGGGCCTGCGTCTGGGCAACTTCGTGCAGATACGCAACATCATCGACGAGGAGCTCGAAGTCGGTATGGAGCGGGCAAAAAACCGCCAAGGCGGCGCTGGACGACGCGGTCAAGCGCGGCAACGAGCAGATCGACCGCTTCCGCAAGGCCAATCCGTGAGTGGTCGCGCCGGCGTAGGCGCCGCCCTATGGGGGCGCGGCGCCTGCGGCGGCCGGGCGGCAAGCAGTCGGTCGAGGGAGCAATGGAGAAGCGGGTCGTCTTCGGTTCGACGTGGCTACCCTACGCGCTGGTCGCCCCGCAGATCCTGATCACGCTCGTCTTCTTTTTCTGGCCGGCGTCGCAGGCGCTCTGGCAGTCACTGTTCGTTCAGGACGCGTTCGCCGCGTCGCAGCAGTTCGTGGGGTTCGACAACTTCCGCGACCTGTTCAACGATCCGCTCTACCTGGCTTCGTTCCGCATCACCGCGTTGTTCTCGGTCCTGGTCACCGCGCTGGGGCTGTCCCTGTCGCTGCTGCTGGCCGTGTTCGCCGACCGCGTGGTTCGCGGCGCCATGCTCTACAAGACATTGCTGATCTGTCCCTACGCCGTGGCGGCGGCGGTCGCGGCGGTGCTATGGGTGTTTCTGCTCAATCCGACGCTCGGTGTCCTCACCCACCTGCTGCGCGCGCTCGGCGTCGAATGGGATTACCTGCTTAATCCGACGCACGCGTTGATCCTCATCGTCATCGCTGCGGTCTGGAAACAGATCAGCTACAACTTCCTGTTCTTCCTCGCCGGATTGCAGGCGGTGCCGCGCTCGCTGATCGAAGCCGCGGCCATCGACGGTGCGGGCCCGGGGCGGCGATTCTGGACCATCGTTTTGCCGCTCCTCTCGCCGACGGCGTTCTTCCTGATGGTGGTCAATCTCGTCTATGCCTTCTTCGACACCTTCGCGATCGTCGATGCCTCGACCCACGGGGGGCCGGTGCAGGCGACGATGATCCTCGTTCTCAAGGTCTATCAGGACGGGCAGCAGGCGCTCGACCTGGGCAGCTCCGCGGCGCAGTCGGTGGTGCTGATGGCGATCGTCATCGCGCTGACGCTGTTTCAGTTCCGCTTCGTCGAACGCAAGGTCCAATACTGACGCCATGGTCGAACATCGTCCGCTGCTGACGGTCGGAAGCCATCTGCTGCTCATTGCCGGCGTCGCCGTGGTTGCGCTGCCGCTATACGTCGCGTTCGTGGCGTCGACGCTGTCGTTCGACCAGGTGATCACGGTGCCGATGCCGATGCTGCCCGGCAGCCACCTGCTGGACAACTACGCCCAGGTGCTAAGCCACGGCAGCACCCTCGGCTCGAGCGCCCCGGTGGCGGCGGATGATGTGGAACAGCCTGGTCATGGCGCTCGCGATCGCCATCGGCAAGATCACGATCTCCATGCTGTCGGCGTTCGCGATCGTCTACTTCCGCTTTCCGTTGCGCAAAACCTGCTTCTGGCTCATCTTCCTGACCCTCATGCTGCCGGTCGAGGTCCGCATCTTTCCGACCTACGCGGTCGTCGCCCAGCTGCACATGGTCGACACCTACGCCGGCCTGACGCTGCCCCTGATCGCTTCGGCGACCGCGACCTTTCTCTTCCGCCAGTTCTTCCTCACGATTCCCGACGAGCTGGCCGAAGCGGCGCGCATTGACGGTGCCGGGCCGCTGCGCTTCTTCAAGGACGTGGTCGTTCCGCTCTCCCGCACCAATATCGCGGCGCTTTTCGTGATCATGTTCATCTACGGCTGGAACCAGTATCTCTGGCCTCTGCTCGTTACCACCCAGGAGAGCATGTACACCGTCGTGATCGGCATCAAGCGCATGATGGCGGGCGGCGATGCGGCGACCGAATGGCAGCTCGTGATGGCGACGGCGACGCTGGCGCTCCTGCCGCCGGTGGCGGTGGTGCTGCTGATGCAAAGATGGTTCGTGAAGGGTCTCGTGGACACGGAAAAATGACCCGGCGGGAAGGGCGATAGGCGATGGCGAAGGTGCAGCTGCGCGACGTGCGCAAGAGTTACGGCGGCACCGAGGTGATTCACGGCGTGTCCATCGACGCGGCCGACGGCGAATTCATCGTCATCGTCGGCCCGTCGGGCTGCGGCAAGTCGACGCTGCTGCGGATGGTCGCCGGATTGGAGACAATTACCGCCGGCGAGATCGTCATCGGCGATCGCATCGTCAACCGGCTCGAGCCCAAGGATCGCGACGTGGCGATGGTGTTCCAGAACTACGCGCTCTATCCGCATATGAGCGTATTCGACAATATGGCCTACGGACTGCGTATCCGCGGACTGGCACGGGCGACGTCGCGGCAAAGGTCAAGCGCGCGGCGGAGATTCTCGAACTCGGCGCCGCTGCTCGAACGCCGGCCCCGGGAGCTTTCGGGAGGGCAGCGGCAGCGCGTTGCCATGGGGCGCGCGATCGTGCGCGAGCCGGCGGTGTTTCTGTTCGACGAACCGCTGTCGAATCTCGACGCCAAGCTTCGCGTCCAGATGCGGTTTGAAATACAGAAACTGCACCGCCGCCTCGGGACGACGAGCATGTACGTCACGCACGACCAGGTCGAGGCGATGACGCTGGCGCAGCGGATGATCGTCATGCACGCGGGCCGCGCCGAACAGATCGGTACCCCGATGGAAGTCTACGAAAACCCGGCGAGCGTATTCGTGGCCGGCTTCATCGGCTCACCAGCGATGAATTTCCTTGCCGCCAAGGTCGAAGCGGGCGGCCGGATCGTGCTCGATGCCGGGGGCGCGATCGGCGCGGGGACGAAATTGGCGAAGGCCGCAAAGTCACCGCCGGGGTGCGCCCGAGCATCTGACGCCGTGCGCGCCGAGCGGAGCCAATCTGGTCGGCAGCGTCGAGATGATCGAGGCCCTCGGCGCGGATACACTCATTCACGTCGCCGTTGCCGGCGGGTCGATCATCGCCCGGCTGCCCCCCGGCACCGCGGCGACCGTTGGCGAGCCGATCGCCCTTGCTGCGGTGCCGACGCGGGTCTATCTATTCGATGCCAGCAGCGGGGCACGAATCGCATGAAGGACTGGCCTTATCCGCGCTACGTTGCGCATCGCGGCGCCGGCAAGCTCGCGCCGGAGAACACGCTCGCGGCGATGCGCGAGGGCTATGCGCACGGCTATCGCATGGTCGAGTTTGACGTCAAGCTGTCGGCAGACGGTGTGCCGTTCCTGCTCCATGATGACACGCTGGACCGCACCACCGACGGCGCCGGTCGCGCCGACGCGCTGCCGTGGGCGGAGTTGGCCCAGCTCGACGCAGGCAGCTGGCATTCCGCCATTTACGCGGGCGAGCCGCTGCCGACGTTCTCCGCCATCGCCCGCTGGGCGCTCGCCAACGGCGTGGCCTGCAACATCGAAATCAAGCCGATGCCCTGGCAGCGAGCGCGAGACCGGGGCCGCAGTCGCGCGCGCGGCGGCGCACATTGGCGCGCGGCGCGCCGTGCCGCCCCTGTTGTCGTCCTTCGCCGAAGAAGCCCTCGCTGCGGCACGCGCCGCGCGTGCCGGAATTGCCGCGGGCGCTGCTCGTCGACGAGGTTCCTCCCGATTGGCGAGCGCGGCTCGAGCGGCTGGAGTGCGACGCCCTCAATGCGGACTGGCGCGCGCTGGATGCGGAACTGGTCGCGGCGGGGCACCGATCCGGCTACAGGGTGCTGACCTACACGGCGAACGATCCGCAGCGGGTCGCCCAGCTCGCCGCGTGGGGCGTGGACGCGATAATCACCGACGCGATCGACGTCGTGCGACCAGTGTAGCGCGACGCGGCACGCGCTGCGTCGCGGGTTTGGCGCTCGCCGGCCGCTTGGTCTCGCGCTCGTCGATAGGCAGGTTGAGCTAACCGGCCACGACGCCAAGCGCGATCGAAAGGTACCAGACCAGATCGTAGCTTCTCAATCGCGCGGGCGAGCGCGTCGGCCACACTCAGTCCTTGGCGCGCGCAACGGCTTTGTCCCAACTCGCGGTCAACGCAGTCGCCTCGTCGCGCGACATGGCCGGTTCAAAGCGGCGGTCGACCTGCCAGTTGGCAACGACTCGGCGGTGTCGCTGCCAGAAGCCGACCGCGAGCCCGGCCAGATAGGCGGCGCCGAGCGCGGTGGTCTCGAACTGCGGGCGCACCACCGGGACACCGAGCAGGTCGGCCTGGAATTGCATCAGCAGGTCGTTCGCGGCGGCGCCGCCGTCGACCCGCAGCCGCTCAGCGGCAGGCCGGCGTCGGCTCTCCATCGCGCGCAGAAGTCGCACGTCTGGAAGGCGATCGCCTCGAGCGTCGCGCGCGCGAGGTGGCCGCGGTCGTGCCGCGCGTCAGGCCGAGGACGCGCCGCGCGCGTCGGGTCCCAGTGCGGCGCGCCCAGGCCCGGCGAACGCGGGGACGAATGACACGCCGCCGTTGACGGCACGCTCGCGGCGAGCGCCTCGACTCCGTCGCCGAGCGCGATGACCGAGCCCGTCGCGCAGCCACTGCACCGCCGCGCCGGCGATGAAGACGCTGCCCTCGAGCGCGTAGTCGCGTCGTCGGCCGCGGCTCCAAGCCGACGGTCGTGAGCAGCCCGTGTTCGAGACGCACGGCGTGCGGCGCCGGTATTCATGAGCACGAAGCAGCCGGTGCCGTAGGTATTCTTGGCCATGCCCGCGCCGAAGCACGCCTGGCCGAAGAGCGCCGCCTGCTGGTCGCCGGCGATGCCGGCGATCGGCACGCGCCGCGCCGAGCACGGCTGGCGACTCGCCGCAGCTGCCCGACGAGCCGGCGACTCTTCGGCAGCACGGCGCGCGGAACGTCGAACAGATCGCAGCAGCTCGGTCGTCCCAGTCGCCGCGAGTCGAATGTTGAAGAGCAGCGTGCGCGAGGCGTTGGTGACGTCGGTGACGTGGGCGCGCCGCCGGTGAGGTTCCAGATGAGCCAGCTGATCGACGGTGCCGAAGGCGAGCTCGCCCGCTCGGCCCGCGCGCGCGCGCCCGGCACGTGGTCGAGCAGCCAGCGAGCTTGGTGCGCGGAGAAGTACGGGTCGATCACAGGCCGGTCTCGCGTGCGACGCTCGCCTCGTGGCCCTGCGCGCTCGCAGCGCGTCGCAAGCGCCGCCGTGCGCCGGTCCTGCCAGACGATGGCGATGGCGATCGGCCGCCCGTCTCGCGGTCCCAGACCACCGTGGTCTCGCGCTGGTTGGTGATGCCGATCGCGGCGACGTCGCGCGGCGCGAGCGCCGGCCGACGCCAGCGCCTCGCCGAGCACGCCGCGACTGCGTCGCCCAGATCTCCTCGGATCGTGCTCGACCCAGCCGGGCTGCGGAAAGATCTGCGCGAATTCCCGCTGGGCGACGGCGACGGATCGCCCGCCGTGGTCGAAGAGAATGGCGCGGGAACTGGTCGTTCCTTGATCGAGCGCCAACACGAAGGGCATGGCGTCGCGGGCGCGATTCGGCACGGTTTGTCGGATAATGCGCCGCCACGTAAAATGGGGCGGTATTGCGGGGGAGTATTCTAACCGCCGCAGCGGGCGGATATGCCGCCAAACAACACCCGCGCAACGCCCTCCCATGCCGCTCTCGAGACCGCCGCTAACCCGAACCCGTCTGCATACCCGCCGGGTGACGTATGAGTGCTTCCGCCGGGATGACGACCATTTCGAACTCGAAGGCCATCTGATCGATGTCAAGGATCACGACTACGGCGCTGCTGACCGGTGTCCGCCGCGCCGGTGACCCGGTGCACGACATGTGGGCACGCGTCACGGTGGGGTACGACTACCTCATCCGCAGCGATCGAAGTGCGCACCGACGCAATGCCTTACCCGGGTGCCTGCGACCGCATCGAACCGGCGTATGACAAGCTCGTCGGCGCCAGCATCATGCACGGCTTTCGCAAAACACTGCGCGAAACGATGGGCGGCGTGCGCGGGTGCAGCCATGTGACCGAGTTGCTGACGCATCTGCCGACCGCGGCGATCCAGATGTTCGCGGGTCTGCGACGCGAAATCGAAGAAGGGGAGGGCAAGCCCTTTCAGCTCGATCGCTGTCATGCCCTCGAGACCACGACCGAAACGGTGCGCCAATACTATCCGCAATGGTATCGCGGCGTCGTCTGACGACCGCGCGGGGAGCAAGCTTGAAGATCCACGAATACCAGGGCAAAGAGATTCTGCGCCGCTTCGGCGTTCCGGTGCCGCGCGGATTTGCCTGCTTTCAGTGTCGACGAGGCGGTGGCCGCGGCGCGCGAGCTGGCCGTGCGGTGTGCGTCGTCAAGGCGCAGATCCATGCCGGCGGGCGCGGCAAGGGCGGCGGCGTCAAGGTGGCCGTCGATCGACGAGGTGCGCGCCAGCGCCGGCGCGATCCTGGGCATGCAGCTGGTCACACACCAGACCGGGCCGGCCGGCCAGACAGTGCGCCGGCTGCTGGTCGAGGAGGGCGCCGACATCCGCAAGGAGCTGTATGTCGGGCTGGTGGTCGACCGCGGCACCCAGCGGGTCGCTTGATGGCCTCTTCCGAAGGCGGGATGGACATCGAGGACGTGGCGGCGCACACCCCGGAGAAGATCCACAAGGTGATGGTGGATCCGGGCGCCGGCCTGAACGAGCGCCGAAGCCGACGATATGGCCCGCAAGATCGGCGTGCCGCAGGCGGCGCGGGGCCGGCGCGGGCGGCGCTGCAGGGCCTGTATCGCGCCTTCTGGGAGTGCGATGCGTCGCTGGCCGAGATCAATCCGCTGGTCTTGACTGGCGACGGGCGCGTGCGTCGCGCTGGATGCCAAGATGAACTTCGATTCCAACGCGCTGTATCGCCATCCCGACATCGTCGAGATGCGCGACCTGGACGAGGAAGATCCGGCCGAGATCGAGGCGTCGAAGTTCGATCTGTCCTACATCTCACTGGACGGCAACATCGGCTGCCTGGTCAATGGTGCCGGGCTGGCGATGGCGACGATGGACATGATCAAGCTGTACGGCGGCAGCCGGCGAACTTTCTCGATGTCGGCGGCGGCGCGACCACCGAGAGGGTGACCGAGGCGTTCAAGATCATGCTGCGCAATACGCAGCTGAAGGCGATCCTGGTGAACATCTTCGGCGGCATCATGAAGTGCGACACGATCGCCGAGGGCGTCGGTCGCCGCGGCGCGCGAGGTCCAGCTCAGAGTGCCGCTGGTGGTGCGGATGAAGGGCACCAACGAGGAGCTGGGCAAGAAGATCCTGGCCGACTCGGGGCTGCCGATCATCGCGGCCGAACGAATGGCCGAGGCGGCGCAGAAGGTCGTGGCCGCCGTCAGGACAGCGGGGACTGTGAGATGAGCGATTCTGGTCGACCGCAACACGCGGGTGATCACCCAGGGCATCACCGGCAAGACCGGACAGTTCCACACGCGCATGTGCCGCGAATACGCCAACGGCAGCAATGCTTCGTCGCCGGCGTCAATCCCAAAGAAGGCGGGCGAGGACTTCGAGGGCATTCCGATCTTCGCCACGCGCAAGGCGGCGAAGGAGAGACCGGCGCGACGGCTCGGTGATCTACGTGCCGCCGCCGGCGCGGCCGAGGCGATCTGGGAAGCGGTGATGCCGGACCTGGATCTGGTGATCTGCATCACCGAAGGCATTCCGGTGCGCGACATGATCCGCGACAAGATCGCATGCAGAGGAAAAGCCCGCCTGCTCGGGCCGAACTGCCCGGGCGTCATCACGCCGGAGGAGATCAAGATCGGCATCATGCCGGGCCATATCCATCGCAAGGGCCGCATCGGCGTCGTGTCGCGCTCCGGCACGTTGACCTACGAGGCGGTGGCTCAGCTCACGGAGCTGGGCTCGGGCAATCGACCGCGGTCGGCATCGGCGGCGATCCGGTCAATGGTTTGAAGCACATCGACGTGCTGAGGCTGTTCAACGACGATCCGGACACCGACGCGGTCGTCATGATCGGCGAGATCGGCGGCACCGACGAAGAAACCGCCGCCGACTGGGTCGGGGCACATGAAAAAGCCGGTCGTGGGCTTCATCGCCGGCGTCACCGCTCCGCCCGGCAAGCGCATGGGGCATGCCGGCGCGATCATCTCGGGCGGGAAGGGCACAGCCCAGGAGAAGCTGGCGATGATGGATGCGTGCGGAATCCGGGTCACGCGCAACCCGTCCGAAATGGGCAAACTGCTGCAATCGTTGCTGTAGCGCTTTGCTCTAGCAGGCCCCGGATGGCCTGAGTTCACCACGCCACAATTCTGGCTCGCCGTCGTCGCGATCATCTTCGTCAATATCCTGCTGTCGGGCGACAACGCGGTCGTGATTGCCTTGGCCTGTCGCAACCTGTCGCCGTGGGCCCGGCGGCAAGGCATCTTCTGGGGCGTCCTTGGCGCCATCGCCCTGCGCATTGTGCTCGACGTTCTTCGTGATGAGCCTGCTCGTCGATCCCTGGCTCAAGCTCGTTGGGGCCGTGCTTCCTGGCTCTGGATCGGCGTCAGACTCATCGCCGAAGACGCAAGCAGCCTGCGCCCGGTCACGGCCAGCAATAAGCTGCTCACCGCGGTGGCGACGGTCCTTGTCGCCGACCTGGTGATGCTCTGGACAAAGTCATGGCGGTCGCGGCGGCGGCCAGAGGCGACGTTTGGCTGATCGTGTTCGGGCTGGCCATCAGCATCCCGATCGTGGTCGTGGGCAGCCAGATCATCATGCCCCTGATTAAACGCTTTCCGGCGCTCGTCTACGCGGGAGGCGGCATGCTGGGGTATATCGGGGGTGAGATGGCCCTCGACGATCCGGTGATCGAACCCTGGATTGCGGCCAACGCAAGCGATCTTGCGCCCTTGGTGCCGTTTGTGGGCCTCGCAGCCGTCGTCGCCGCCGGCCGCGTGCTCGCGCGGCGACGCGAACGGGCGACTCAGCATTGACGATGGACTCTCGCCTTGCCGCCGCCTGCAGGTTACACTCGCCGCCGATGGGCGGCTCTAATGGACTTGTCATGAACTTTCGATCGGACGCCGACCGGCGCATGCCCCGATGAGCAAGCCGTACCCCCCTCGACGTTGCCAGTCTGTCGCACCCGGGGATGGTGCGCACGCACAACGAGGACTCGGCGTTCGTCGACGGCGATGCCGGGCTCGCCGTGCTTGCCGACGGCATGGGCGGCTACAGCGCGGGCGAAGTGGCGAGTGGCATCGCTGTCAACGTGATCAGCAAGGGGATGCTGCAGGAGCTCAATTCGGGACGCGAATTGTCCAAAGTCGATATTGCCAGCGGGCTCACCCATGCGGCGCTGCTGTTGCAGCAGCAGATCGCGCTCGCCAACAAGGGCATCTACGAGGCCGCACAGGCAAGGCCTGAATGCGCCGGCATGGGCACGACGCTGGTTGCGACGGTGTTTTTTCAGAACCGCGTGAGTATCGGTCATATCGGCGACTCGCGCTGCTATCGCCTGCGCGGCGACAGATTCGAGCAACTCACGCACGACCACTCGTTGCTACAGGAACAAATCGACAGCGGCATGCTGACACCGGAGCAGGCAAAGTACTCGCTGAACAAGAACCTGGTTACGCGTGCGCTCGGTATCGAAGCGGTCGTGCCGGCTGATATCTCGGAATATCGGGTCGAGACCGAGGATTTGTATGTGCTCTGTTCGGACGGTCTTACCGACATGGTCGACGGGGAGGTCGTGCGCGAGGTCGTCGCCACCAAGCGCAGCGACCTCGCCGAGGCGGCGGCCGAATTGATCGATGTCGCTAACCAGAATGGCGGGCGCGACAATGTCTCGGTGATCCTGGTGCGCGTTCCAGCCGGGTTCCTGCCGACCGGCGGCTGGCTGCAGCGCTGGATGGTTAAGAAGCCCGCCTAGATCGCGCGCGGACCGCGGTGAGCAAACTCGTCCTGTTCGTGCCCGATGGCAACACGCTCGATGTGGCGCTGGCCCGGGAGCGGACGACGATCGGCCGTCGAGCCGATAACGATATCTGCATTCCCGACCTGGCCGTAAGTGGTGAACACGCGGTCGTCGTCACGATCCTCGCCGATTCGTTTCTCGAGGACCTCGGCAGCACCAACGGTACGCTGGTCAACGGCAAGGCCATCGGTAAGCATTTCCTGCGCGATCGTGACCAGATTGAAATTGGGCACCATCGACTTGTCTACTGCACCGACGACGATGCGACCATGACCTCGGAGGTCGTCGGGATGGCGCGCATTAACGCGCGCGACTTCGGCGAACGCGTCGAGACGGCGAAGCCTTTCGTGCGCGAGCGTGTGGTGCAGGAGAGGGGGAAAGCGGCAAGCGACGCTCCAGCCGCTCCATCCGCCGCCGCCGAGCCACAGGCCTCGGTCCTCGCAGCTGCTGTGGTGGACACCGGCGCCCCGGCCGCTCCGCAGGCGAACAGCCCGTCTGTGCCGGCGGCCGCATTGCCGGACCCACCCGCCTCGATCAAAGTGCTGTCGGGGCTCAACGCGGGAGCCTCGATTCCCCTGCGCAAGGACGAGACGACCATCGGACGTCCCTGGTTCGAAGCCGGAATCGCTCGGCATTGCGATCGGGCAGCTTATTCAAGCTGATACCGGTCGAACAAGGAATTTCGCCGCCCACACTCAATGGGAAACCGGTGGGCAGGGACGGTGCCGAGCTTGGCCGGGGCGACGTCATCGAAATCGCCGGTACGCGGCTAGAGTTCGTCGACGGAGGGTCGATTTGAGGCCCCATTGGTTTGCACGCTGGGCGCTGTGCGACTTTTTTTTTAAAAAAAAAAAAAAAAAAAGCAGGCTTGTTCGCATGGAGCAGGCAGCTGCGAGTGTCGGGTTGCGGCGACCGGGTCAACGTTTACCGTCAAAATGTGCCCTGCAGCGTCACCTCTTAAGTGCGGGTGAACGGCCAGAAAGCGTCCCCTGTTTTTGGGTACACGGATTGTTCGGACTGGCCCATCCGGGAGAGTCCCTCCGTCTCCGTGACTCGCACGTGCCTGCATTCGCAATAAGCGATCCTCGACCACAAGAGCGAATACCCAATGGCATAGCAATTGCTCCATGCGATGGGCACCCGGGGTCTTGGAGGGATTGGGAGTAGCTACTCACTAACGGAGATTGATATGAAACGGTTACAACAGGGTTTCACCCTGATTGAGCTGATGATCGTGGTGGCGATCATCGGCATCTTGGCGGCTATCGCGCTGCCAGCCTATCAGGACTATGTCGTGCGCTCCAAGGTAACGGAGCTCGCCACCGCTGCCGCAGCATGCAAGACTTCGGTTGCGGAATACACGGCGTCGAAGAATGTACTGCCTGCGGATCTCACGCAGTCAGGGTGTTCGAACATCCCAACGAGTACGTGACTTCGGTAGACGTCGGGGCCGCCGGCGTTATCACGGTGGTTGCCTCTCCGCCGACGTCGGGGGCAATCCGTCCCAGACGGGTAACACGTACATACTCACACCGCTCACGAGTGGGTACGAACACACCGGTATGGAGCTGCACGGGGTCCAGCATTGCCCCGAAATACCTTCCGGCGATTTGCCGCTAAGACTTGTGTCCCAGGGCAAGGGCGACGGTTTCCCCGTCGCCCTTTTGCTTTTTGTCTTGACAGCAAACTCGCCTTGCAGGGGAGCCTAAGCCGGGGGTCGGGAAGTCGTCGCTGCGGGTTTTGGACGCAAGGTGAGAGGATGAGCCGCTCACAGCTCATTCGTGTCGATTCCCCCGCTGGGGGGCGTGGGTCCGCGTTCGACCCGATCGGCGCAGGGGACCAGCGGCAATCAGCCTGTTTCGCAGTACCGCCGCCACATGTGCCGATAGGCAGCCTCGATGTGGCGCGTGAAGGACCCCTGATCGACTAGCACCGAGTTGAGCATACGCTCTCGCAATCCGTGCCGCGTCCCGGCCAGCGCCGAGGGGTTGCGGGCCAGGCCTATCGCGGCACGAACGTACCCTGCCGGACTCGTCGCGACCAAGCTATCGAGGCCCATTTCCAGCAGAGGCCCGACTGAATTTCGAGAGAAGGCGGTCGCGCCAGCGAGTGTGATCACGGGTAGACCCATACACAGGCAATGCATTGTCGTGGTCCCCCCTCCGTAGGGAAAGGGGTCAAGGGCCACGTCAAGTTGCGGCAGAAACTCTAGGAATTCGGGCAGTCCCATCGTGGGTCGGACCGAGACGCGTGCCCGATCGACCCCGCGAGAGGCGAATGCCGCCAACGTGTCCGCGACGAATGACGGATTATGGGTGCTACGGGCGACGATAATGATTTGGGCGTTGGCAGCCGCGCGCAGGATTTCGCACCACGCTGACAGGACATCGCCGTTGACCTTGGACCATTGGTTGACCGAGCCGAAGATCATCCCGTCATCCCGCCGGTCGACGCGCTTGCCGATCTCTGGGCTCTTCGAATAGGGCGCAAAGCACGAGGCATTCGGCAGGCGATGCAGCGTTTCGACGTGGTAACGCTCCGTCGCACCGGGTGGATCCAGGTAAGCGTCGGTAAGGCGATAGTCTATTGACGTCAACCCCGTTGTACTGAGATAGCCTAACCATGTTGCCTGGACCGGCGCAGGCTTGCGCGCGAAAGTCAGCAAGCGGTTCATCACCGCGTGCCCCGAAAGATCGACAAGAACATCGATCTCTTCGGCCCGGATCGCGCTCGCTAATTCGTCGTCGCTGAGATGAGCTATGCGGTGCCAGGTATGACCATGTGCCTTCAGTCGCGCCGTAACGTCGTCTTCGGCGTAGCGCGACGTGTCGAAGCACACAATGTCGAACTGCTGGCGGTCGTGACGCGCCAAGATCGGCTCGATAAAAAAAGATACCGCGTGGTCGCGCAGATCACCCGAGACGTAGCCAATCCTAAAGTTTGCGGTCCACGACGCGCGGATTGGAATGCGGGCGCCATTGTTTCCGCAAGACCCTTTCGTGGCGTTCACCCCAGAGGCGATGCTCCGCAAATAGCTGTGCCGCAGTGAGCAGCGGAGCATAGTTGAGAACGAAAAGCCGATTGCTCTGCAATGTAGGGGAATCCGGATCTTGAACCAGGGCGCGATCGAAGTGCGCCACGCCTTTGGAAACTTCTCCAATAAAGCAGTACTGATCGGCGATCATGGCGTCGATATCGGGGATGTCGGGGTCGAGCGCCGCAGCTTTGAGATAGCAGTCGAGCGCTAAGCGATGATCGAGATCGTGGTGTGCGATTGACGCCATGCGCAAGATAAGGCCGATCTGCTCGGAACCAAGCAAAGGCCTGCCTCGCAATGCTTGCGCGCCAAGCCGAGGTCTCCTCTTTGCTCATGGCAGGTAGCGAGCCAGTACCACGGGTACTGGTTGTCGGGTGCGATTGCGGCCGCTTTCCCATACCTAAGGATCGCCGCATCGAGGTCACCCTTGGCGCGAAACGAATCCGCCTCGCGCAGCAGGCGTAAAACCTCGGTTTCGCCAGTCGTCGGGAAATCGCCGGCCATTTTGTAGCGCTCGTAATGCACCAGCAGGAGTTACTGCAGCATGGAAGTCCCGGAACGAAGCGTCAACCGGTGCAAGCGCTGGATATGTTCGCGGGCCGGGTTCAAGTCGGGTGGAACCGGCGGAATATAGCGCGATCGTCGCCGCGACTCCAGCGATTGCCCTGCGCAGCCGTAACCACGGATAAGCGGGTGACCGCTTGCGTCTTGAACGTGCGCTCTCACGACCATGGCAAGGTACTTGAACCTACTCCTTGTTCGCGGTATCGTTGGCGTGGTAGGTCGGGCGATAGCTGGTTTTGGCCGGCTTGACGGCGCGAACTTCCAATCCTAGGGCTGAACCTATTTCCGCCCGCTCTTTTCGGGCTGGTTTGCCGACCGCCGGTGAATTTGCCCCGTCCCAAGGTGGCATTCCACGTTGTTTCGAGCATATCTTTTGCTTCTTAGGACGTGGTGCCGAGTGTCTCGATGCCCATACATTGTTAACTCTGCTCCAAGACTCCGGAATTCTCGTTGAGTGGCGCAGCGGCAGAAATGATCGTTGACTCGGCCCGGGAGGCCATGGCCGGATCGCAGGTCGATGCGGCGAACAGAATGCAGTCATGGCGCTGATTTTCGAAACTGCTCGTACCGTGCAAACGCTCTGCTCACGACAAAGCGCCTTGTCCAGCACCCGGGCATCGGGCGCGAAGGTAACACGAGACCGCATTGGTTAGCCGTAGCAACTTCAATCGGGGTGGGGCGGGCATTTTCCGGGCAGGCAGCGCCGATGCTCGCTATTCCTGAAGAAGCGGGTCCCGAGATCGACCTCGACAGGTGCGTGGAGATATGATTGATCCTGGTGCGCAAGACCCTTTGGGGCGCATGGCGATTCCGGGTCTGTCGCCAAAGGGAATAATGTTTAAGTTTCTAAGTACCAAGGAACTCGAGGAGTTCGCGGCAGGGCTTGCGAATGATCTGGGACGACGCTTTCCGCCTGCGTCCGAGAAGCGAACCGACAGTGGTGCAGTACACCAACGCAAGGTGATTCTCGAGGGATTAGCAGCGCGTGCCCTGCGCTATCATGAGGAGCACAAACTAGGCATTTACAAGAAGGCCAAGTTGGGTAATGTCTTCCGCTGGAAGTTGAAGGAACTCGGATATAGCGGTGAGTTCGTGGAAAACGCCACCAAGGAAATCGTCACGAGGCTCGCCGCCAAGTGAACGGAAAAAGCAACTTCGTACTGCACGGCGCTGCCTCGAGAAACGCGGCCAAGAGCGCAGAAAAGCAGATGCCAACACGCGAACGCCCTCGGAGAGTGCGTAAGGGTTGAATGCTCCAACAGACAAGTCGCGACATCGATATGCCGCTGTTCGCCACCGGCAAGACATACCACGCGCTTCAAAGGCTTCATCGCCGTGATTCCTCCGGCAGAAGCTCGCGATGCCGAACGTCTCTGCGAGAAAGGCTACGTTTGTCTTGAAGCGGGTCAGTTCGAGGAAGCCCACGCGCTGCTTGCGCGCGCACGATCGCTCGCACCGAGCAATCCGCTCATTCACTACCGCCTCGGACTGCTGTTAATCGACACCGGGCGACCAGGGGAGGCGCTCGATGCGTTGGACACCACGCTTAACCTGCAACCGGATAATGCCCGTGCCCACAACAATCGAGGCTCCGCCCTGCAACAGCTTGGACGCCTGGAGGATGCCGAGAAAGCGTTCCGACGCGCGCTCGAGCTTGGGCCGGACCTCGTTCCACCTTACCTGAATCTGGGTAAACTGCTTGAACAGCAAGGCAAGGTGCGAGAAGCGGTGGAACTCTATGAACGCGCGCTTGCCCGTGGCCTGGATGCGGAGCGGCTCGGCCACAGTCTGGCTGCCGCTTCAGGCAAACACACCAGCCGCGCTCCTGATCGCTGGGTACGGGCAATTTTCGATGACTTCGCGCCGACTTTTGACACGCGTTTGCGGGCGCTTGGGTACGATGCACCACAACGGCTTGCCGCCATGCTGCAATCGCGTACGTCGGCGGCGTTGGATATCCTCGACCTGGGCTGTGGCACCGGCCAGTGCGGTCTTGCGTTGGTGCAACGGAAGGGTCATCTCGTCGGGGTCGACCTCTCGGAGAAAATGCTCGTCCAGGCCGGCGCGCACGGCATCTATGACGAACTGCATCTCGGCGAAATCTATGCCTGGCTGTGCGGTGCTGCCACGGCGCGCTTCGACGCGGTAATCGCGGCGGACGTTTTCGTGTACATCGGCGCACTGGAAGCGTTGTTCTGCGAAGTGGCGCGTGTCCTGAGGACCGGCGGCTGGTTCGCCTTCTCAACGGAGGAATGCGAGGTTGCGGACTACACGCTGCTGCTCACGGGACGCTATGCGCAGTCGCAATCGTACATCGTGCGCCTCGCGGAAGCAGCGTTCGCGGTTATCGATGCAAGTGCGGTGACTATCCGCAAAGAGTCCGGCACGCCGCTCGCGGGGCGGCTCTATTTGCTAAGAAAACGCTAACCGGGCGATCGGCGACAAAGGCCTCGCGTCCGGAGCGGTGAGTTCAGGCGCCGGTGCTGCCGAAGCCGCCCTCCGCGCGCGAACTCGCCTCGAACGATTCAACCACCTGGAATGCGGCCTGCACGACGGGGACGAAGACCAGTTGCGCCAGACGCTCCAGCGGTTGCAGCAGGTATTCGGCGCTGCCGCGATTCCAGCAGCTCACCATCAGGGGGCCCTGATAGTCCGAGTCGATGAGTCCAATCAGGTTGCCGAGGACGATGCCGTGCTTGTGGCCTAAGCCGGACCGGGGAAGGATCAGCGCGGCGATACCGGGTTCGGCGATGTGGATGGCGACGCCGGTCGGGATCAGCTCGGTGTGCCCCGGGCGCAAACTCCTGGGCGCATCGATGCAGGCGCGCAAGTCCAGGCCAGCTGAGCCCGACGTTGCATACGCCGGGAGGTAGGCGCGCACGCGTTCGTCGAGGACCTTAAGGGCGATGGTTGCGATCGTCATGGCGCAAGCTTGGCGCTTGGTTTCGACGACACCGACGCCAGGTTGTGGTTAGGCACCAGCGAACTGGTGGGCTCTTGGCCGATGCTTACCGACGCCCAAGGCGGTTGCGGGACGACAACCCCATACGGCCGAGTCGTGCACCACTGCAGCGGCACGCCGCGCACGAGCCAAAGCGCACCGTTCATCGCTGCGGCAACCTGGCCGCGATCTCCCCGACAAGCCGCCGCGCGAGCGCGAGCTTCTCCATCCTCGGCAGCGGATGCGCGCCCGCATCGTCGAGCAACGTCACTTCGTTATGGTCCTGGCCCAACGCGTCCTGCACGCGATTGGCCACGAGAAGCGGCAGTTTCTTGCGCCGGCGCTTGGCTTCGGCGTTGTCGTTGACGGCATCGGTTTCTGCCGCGAAGCCGACACAGAACGGAGGCTTCGGGCGCGCCGCGACCGCGGCAAGAATATCGGGCGTCGGCTTGAGCGTCAGCGTCAAGGGCTGGTCGCCCTTCTTGAGCTTGGTCGTGCGCGTCTCCGCCGGCGCGTAGTCCGCGACCGCGGCAACGGCAATGAATACATCGCAAGCACCGACTGCCGAATCGACTGCCGCGGCCATGTCGGCGGCGCTACGCACATCGATCCGCGCCACCCCCGACGGGGTGGCCATCGACGTCGGCCCCGCGACCAGGGTCACGCTCGCCCCCGCTTCGGCGCACGCTTGCGCAAGGGCGAAACCCATCTTGCCTGAGCTTAGGTTGGTGACGCCGCGCACCGGATCGATCGCTTCGAAAGTCGGGCCCGCGGTGAGGAGCACGCGTTTGCCCGCAAGCTGTTTGGGCTGCGCCCAGGCGATCAACGCGGCGAAGATTTCCTCCGGCTCGATCATGCGCCCGTCGCCGACTTCGCCGCAGGCCTGGCCGCCGCGGCCCGGGCCGAGAATCTCGACGCCATCGGCCTTGAGCTGCGCCACATTGCGCTGGGTCGCCGGGTGGTTCCACATATGGACGTTCATCGTCGGCGCGACGAGCAGCGGGCAGTCGCGCGCAAGGCATAGCGTCGAGAGCAGATCATCGGCGTGCCCGTGCGCTAGCTTGGCAATGAAATCTGCCGACGCAGGGGCAATGACGATCGCCGCGGCTTGGCGCGACAGGTCGATGTGGCCCATCGCGTTGGTCGCGCCGGAATGCCAGAGATCGGTGTGCACCGGACGGCCCGACAACGCCTGCAAGGTCATCGGCGCGATGAACTGCGTCGCCGCGGGCGTCATGACGACGTCCACCGCGATGCCTTCCTTGACCAGCAGGCGGGTCAGCTCTGCCGCCTTGTACGCGGCGATGCCGCCCGTTATCCCGAGCACGATGCGATGCAAGGCGCGGGCGGTCGGTGCCTGGGTCATGCGATGATCATACCGTTCAGCCGTCGGGGCGAAAGCGTCGCGCAGTTTAATATGCACCGCCAGCCCGGTACAGGGGCCAAGACGGCGCGATGCGCCTGGGGCGGCGGGCTGCCGAAGTCGCCGCGAAGCACGCGAAAGGTCGCGCACGCAAGCGCTTGAATCAGTGCTCGTTTTGAGCTAAAATTGCATCCTTTTTGGCCGACGCTTAAAGGCTGCAACAGCCAGAGCGTCCAACGATTGGAGCGAGCGATGGCTCGAGTCTGCGCCGTAACCGGTAAGGCCCCGATGGTGGGCAACAATGTTTCGCATGCCCACAACAAGACCCGGCGCCGGTTCCTGCCGAACCTGCAACGGCGCCGGTTCTGGGTCGAGAGCGAGAACCGCTGGGTTAGCCTGAGGCTCACCAATGCGGCGCTGCGCACGATCGACAAGAAGGGCATCGACGTCGTTCTGGCCGAATTGCGCCTGCGCGGCGAGCACGTCTAGAGGCGACGACAAAGGAGACCGACGATGCGCGAGAAGATCAAGCTGGAATCCTCGGCCGGGACGGGCCATTTTTACACCACGTCCAAGAACAAGAAGACGATGCCGGAGAAAATGGAAATCAAGAAGTTCGATCCGGTTGCCCGCAAGCACGTCCTGTATAAGGAAACCAAGCTCAAGTGATGCGTATTGCGTCCGCTTGCCAATGCCTGCAAGCGGAGACGACCGCGGAAACAAAAGCCCGCCGAATGGCGGGCTTTTTTTCTTATCCGCTGCAGGCTGTGCGAGCTAGCTGAAGCTTTTGAGCTCGCGCGAGAAATTGCGCAGCGGCACGATGTCGCTTGCCTCGGCGCGGTGACACCAGTCCTGCAGCCGCGTCAAGAGCTGCTCGCGCGACTCGTTCGAGCGCTCCCACAATGCAGTCAGCTCCTGCCGCATGGCATAAATGGTCTGCAGCGCCTTGCTGCTCTCCAGCGCCGACGCAAGCCGTGCCCGATCGCTGGCCGGAAGGTCACCCCCGTCCGTGTGGAACCAGCGGCGCAGCCGGCGCAAGCTCGACCTGTCCAAGGACAGTTCGCCGCGCCGGGCGCGCTCGCGCAGGGCGGCCACCTCGCCGGCAAAAGCGTGCTTGAGCGAGCGGGCATAGCGCGTCAGCACGGCGTAGCGGTGGGTGATAACCGATTGCAGCGTTTCCAGGTCGGCGTGCAGCTTCTCCCGATCGAAGCGGATCCGAGGCGCGACCTTGCGCACACTGGCCAGACCCACTGCTTCGAGACAACGGATGTACGTCCAGCCAAGGTCGAACTCGTACCAGCGCGATGACAGCTTGGCGGAGCTGCCATAGGCGTGATGATTGTTGTGCAACTCCTCGCCCCCAATGACGATACCCCAGGGCACGATATTGCGGCTGGCATCCGCGCAGGAGAAATTGCGATAGCCCCAGTAGTGGCCGATGCCGTTGACGATCCCTGCCGCAGTCACCGGAATCCACGCCATCTGCACTGCCCAGACCGTCAGTCCAAGCGGTCCGCAGAGGACCAGATCGACCATCAGCATCAGGCCGCAGCCCTCCCAGGTGTAGCGGCTATATACATTGCGCTCGACCCAGTCGTCCGGAGTCCCGGCACCGTATTTTTCGAGCGTCTGCGCATTCTTCGACTCTTCGCGATACAGCTCCGCGCCGCGCAGCAAGAGCGTCCGGATGCCGCGCGTCTGCGGGCTGTGCGGAT
This sequence comes from uncultured beta proteobacterium, assembly GCA_963711235.1. Taxonomy (GTDB): domain Bacteria; phylum Pseudomonadota; class Gammaproteobacteria; order Burkholderiales; family Casimicrobiaceae; genus PALSA-1003. The sequence continues at coordinate 1,520,373 of CAVQDI010000006.1, forward strand.
CCTCGTCCGTCTCGACCCGGGCGTGGTGCTTGCGATGGATGGCAACCCACTCCTTGGTCACCATTCCGGTCGTAAGCCATAGCCAGAAGCGGAAAACGTGGCTGACCAGCGGATGCAGATCCAGACCACGATGCGCCTGAGACCGATGCAGGAAGATGGTCACCGCAGCGATCGTCACGTGCGTTAACGCCAGCGTGACCACGATGTAGCCCCACCACGGCAGCTGCAGCAGGCCGTGGGAGAGAAAGGACAGAAGGTCTGGATTCATGAGAACCGGGTTTCGGAGGGGTCAGACCGCGCTCGGCAGCACAACGCTGCACGACAAGTGATCTGGAACAGATTCTACACGCTTCAGGTGTGGCCAATATGACGATTCGTAAGCGTGCGCTCACTGCAATGTAAACGCTCACTTCATAGGCGTTTCCGACCCGCTTGCCGCGCCAGTCGCGACGAGGCGGATCTCGCGCTGGGGGTAGGGAATGCGGATGCCGCGCGCCCGGAAGCTACGCCAGATGCGCAGATAAATGGCTGAGCGGAGGTTGTTCTGGCCGTTCTCCGGGTCTTTGATCCAGACCGCCAGTTCGAGTTCGATGCCGCTTTCGGCGAAGCGCAGGATGAGCGCCGTCGGCGGGTTTGGCTGGCGCAACACGCGGGGCTCCGAGAGCGCCGCATCCGTCATGAGCTGCATCGCCAGATCGAGATCGCTGTCGTGGCTTATCTGGACGGGCACGCCAAGCCGGATGTCGCGGCTGGTGTACGAGTGGTTGAGCACCGTCGTGGTGACCATGGTTTCGTTGGGCACGATGGCCTCGACGCCGTCAAGGCTGCGCAGCACCACGTAGCGGGCGGTCGCCTTGCTCACGATGCCGAAGCGGTTGTCGACGGTGATCATGTCGCCGATGCGCACCGAACGGTCGAGCAGGATCGTGAACCCCGCAATGTAATTGCTCGCAAGCTTCTGCAATCCGAGCCCGATGCCGACACCGAGCGCGCCGCCGAAAACCGACAGCACGGTGAGGTCGATGCCCACCATCGACAAGGCGACCAATATGCCGACGAGAAGCAGCACGGCGCGAAACAGCTTGGCCAGCACGGTACGGACGTTGGTATCGCCACTGGCATGACGCAGGAGCTGTTGCTCGAGCACGCCGGAGATCCACAGCGATGCCACGATCGCCAGAATCAGAACCAGGGCATCGCGTCCAAGGTCGAGCACGCTGAATTCCGACTTGCCCAGCGGCAGCTTGGCGTCGGCAAGCGCGTTGCCAATCTCCGGCAGGATGCCGAAGTAATAGAGCAAGAGGGTAGCGAAGATGGTGAAGCTGATCGCCCGCTCCGAAATCGGCAGCCACGGGCTGGGCCCGAACAGATGGTGCAGGCCATACAGGCACAGGCGGATGAACGCCAGCGCGATCACCAGCGGCACGGCGATGGAGAAGAACAGCGGCGGGTGCCAGAGGCGCAAGACGGCGCGCGCGACGAGCAGCAGCAACAACGCGGTGAGCGGGAAGATCATGCGGTTGGCGCTGCCTGCGCCGATGCGGGCGAAGCGCGATTCCGCACCGCCGCCGAGACGCACCCGACGATCGACCCACCACGCGACGGCGAAACAGCCCAGCACGGCGGCAAGGTCAGCCAGACCGGAGGGCGTGCCGAGCGCTTCCTGAATGCGGTCGAGTTCCAGCGGGGCCAGCATGGCGGCCAGTTTAGCAGGCTGCCGTCAGCCTACCGCCGCCACCGCGCCTCATCACTCGCGCTCCAATATCGCCGCGAAAAAGCCGTCGCAGCCGTGGCGATGGGGATAGAGCCGAAGCATGCGCCCCGCCTCGAGCGCGATGCCCGCGCGCGCGAGTTCCCCGGTGGCATCGCCAAGGGCGAATTCCGGGTGCGCGGTCAGGAACGCCTCAACGATCGCTTCGTTTTCGGCGGGGATTACGCTGCAGGTCGCATACACCAGTCGTCCGCCCCGTTTGACCAGCGGCGCAGCCGCGGCAAGCAGGCGCGCCTGCTTCGCGGCGAGCTCCGGAATCGCGGTCGGTGCCTGACGCCACTTGAGATCGGGATTGCGGCGGAGGGTGCCGAAGCCGGTACACGGGGCATCGACCAGCACACGATCGATCTTGCCGGCGAGACGCTTGATGCGAAGATCGCGCTCGTCGGCAATCCGCACCGGGTGCACGTTGGACAAGCCCGATCGCGCCAGCCGCGGCTTCAGGTTGGCCAGGCGCCGCGGCGAGATGTCGAAGGCATAGAGACGACCTTGCGAACGCATCATCGCGCCAAGGAGCAGCGTCTTGCCCCCGGCGCCGGCGCAGAAGTCCACCACCATCTGCCCGCGCTTCGGCGCCACCAGGAAGCAGAGCAGCTGGCTGCCTTCGTCCTGTACCTCGACTGCGCCGCTGGTAAATTGCGGGTGGCGCTGCAGCGCCGGTTTGCCCGCCACGCGCAGGCCCAGCGGGGAGTAGGGCGTCGGCGCTGCCCGGATGCCGTCCGCTGCGAGCGCCGCCACGGCGGCGTCTCGGGTCGTCTTCAACGGATTGATGCGCAGATCCAGCGGTGCCGGTGCGAGCCACGCCCGCGCCAGCGCATCGCGCTCCGCGGGCAGCGCCTCGCCGAGCACGGCCCACAGCCAATCCGGGAGATCCGCCGCCTCGGCTGGAGCGAGCTCGGGCTTGCGCGCCTTGAACTCCCGCGCCCACGCTTGCTCGCCGGTTGCGAGCGCCGACTCGAGCTCGCGCAGGCTCACGCCAAGCTCGCGCAGGCTCGCCGCAATGGCGAGGCTACGTGGCGCAGACGTTCCCGCGTGGATCGTCAGCGAGCGCCGTCGCCGCAGGACCGCGAACACGCCTTCGGCGACGAATGCGCGGTCGCGCTGGCCGAGTTGCCGGTGGTGGCGGAAGAAATCGCGTAACGCAACATCGGCCGGAATCGACAGCGGCGACACGGCGGCAATCGCCTCGGCGAGCGCCGCGAGCTGGCCCGCGGGGACCGTCATTGCCGGGCGACGGTTTCGTCGACCCGGATACTGTCGAGCAGGGCCTCGCCCGTAATCCGTCCGTTGGACATCCGCATTTTGACCATCACGTTGTGCAGCGACGGCGCAAGCCACACCCGGGCGGTTAGGTTGCCGTCGCCACCGCTGCGCTCCCAGACTTGAGCCTCGACGTCGCCGAAGCTCAGCTTGACTGTCTCCGTGCCGACACGGTGGAAGCGGCTGTGGTACACGCGGCGCGTGGTCGCGACATCGAACTCGGCGTCGTCCTGCTCGGGTGGCGCGAAATAGAACTGCCACAGGACGGTCAGCGGATCGAATGTCGGCAGCTCGAGTCCGGCGGTCTTGTTATCGTTCAACAGCACGACGCCGGTTTCCCAGTCGAAGGTCGCCGCTTCGTGGTGCCCATCGCTGCTGCGCTCCGCCGTGTAAAGGTTCGGCTGCAGGCCCGCGCTGGTGATGGTTCCGGTGCTCGTCAGCCGGCCCTGGCCGCGCAGGAACAGCGCCGCCAGACCGCGCGCTTCGCCGACGGTGGTGATGCGGTACTGATTCGCGGCATGTTCGAGGCGATACGTCGCGTCGCCGATGAAAAATCCTTGCGTGCCAAGAAAGCCTCGGTACACGAGCTCGATGCGCGGCGGCAGCGGCTGCGGTGATGCAGGACCGGGCGCTGCGGGCGGCAGCGTTTCTTCGGTCGGCGCCGGCGGAAGTCGGTATCTCGACCGCGGGCCCGGGTGTCGCGAGCTCGGCCACGGCATCGGCCCGGGACAGCTCGCCCATCGCAGCGAGGGCGGCCGTCACCGACGACGCGAGCAACGCTCTGGGCCTGGGTTGCGGTGGCACGCGCTTGACCACCGCCACCGGCGGGGGCGGTGGCGGAGGCATGGCCGTAATCGACACCGCCAACGGCGGCTCCGCCGCGGCGGCGGGCGCGGAGGGCTCCGGCAAGCTCGCCACCAGCAGATGGGCGAGAAGCGAAGCGAAGAGCGCACCGGCGAGGACGCGCCAGGGACGCGAGGACAACCCCAGGCATCCCCACATACCTGCCCGCCTTACGCGCGACGCGCTCGGCTCAATCGAGGTCGTCTTCATCGCCGGCCTACGGCAACGCCGGCAACAGCAGCGCAGCGGCCCCGGCGACTTCATTGCGCACCCGAACCCTCGCCCCGTCGATGACCAAGCGATCGTCGCAGAACCAGCGCACCGCGGCTACCAGGATGCGGTGCTCGGCGGCAAGAACGCGCGCGGCCAGGCTCGCGGCGTCGTCGTCGTCGCTCACCGCGACCGCGGCCTGGGCCACGATGGGTCCGTGGTCGACTTGGGTCGTCACGAAGTGCACCGTGCAGCCGTGGACCTTGACGCCATCGGCGAGCGCGCGCTGGTGCGTGTGCAGCCCCGGATAGGCGGGCAATAGCGAAGGATGAATATTGAGTATTCGTCCCTCGTATCGAGCCACAAATTCGGCGCTGAGAATGCGCATGAATCCGGCAAGCACGACCAGGTCGGGAGACAGCGCATCGACTGCGGCGGCGAGAGCCGATTCGAAACCGAGCGGGTCCTGGGCGTGGAAATGGCGTTGATCGACGACGCTGACCGGCACGCCGCGAGCCGAAGCGAGGGAGAGCCCCGCTGCGTCCGAGCGATTGCTGATGACGCTCACCACGTGGCCGGCGATCGTGCCGGCGCGTTCGGCGTCGACGATCGCCGCCATGTTCGATCCGCGGCCGGAGATGAGGATTACCAGCCGCTTCATCGTCCGCGCCCTGTCCGGCCCCGGCTCATGTGACGACGGTCGCCGCCGCACCCGATCGACCGCGTTCGACGCGGCCGATCACGAACGCGGTTTCACCCTGCGCGCTCAGGCGCGCGATCGTCGCCTCGGCGTCGCGGGCGGCAATCATCAGGATCATGCCGATGCCGCAGTTGAATACCCGGTGCATTTCCGCCGCCGCGACGTTACCGGTGCGCTGCAGCCAGTCGAAAATCGGCGGCGCAGGCCAGCGCGCCGTGTCGATGCGCGCGACGAGCCCTGGCGGCAACATCCGGTGCGTGTTTTCGGTCAGCCCGCCGCCGGTGATGTGCGCCATGCCTTTGACTTCGATCTCGCCCAAGAGCGAGAGCACCGGCTTGACATAGATGCGCGTCGGCTCGAGCAACACTTCGCCCAGCGTGCGCGAGCCCGTGACGCCCGGCACCGCGCGCGCAAGATCGGCGCGGCTCGTTTCGAGGATGCGGCGAATGAGCGAGAAACCGTTGGCATGCGGCCCGCTCGATGCGAGCCCGATCAGCACGTCGCCGTCCACGATCGCGCGACCGTCGATCACGCGCGTTTTTTCCACCACGCCGACGGCGAAACCCGCCAAGTCGTATTCACCGGCAACAAATGCCTGCGGATGTTCGGCGGTCTCCCCGCCGATCAGCGCGCAGCCGGCCCGTTCGCAGCCCAGCGCGATACCCTTGATCACCTCGGTTGCAACGGCCACGTCGAGGTGCTCGCAGACGTAATAGTCGAGAAAGAAAAGCGGCTCGGCACCCTGGACCAGGATGTCGTTGACGCTCATCGCGACCAGATCGATACCGATCGTGTCGTGTCGGCCGAGGGCAAAGGCGAGCTTGACCTTGGTGCCTACGCCGTCGGTGCCGGCGACCAGAACCGGTTGCCGATAGCGCTTCGGCAGCTCGACGAGGGCGCCGAAGCCGCCGATGCCGGCGATGACTTCGGGCCGCAGCGTGCGCTTGGCGAACGGCTTGATCGCGTCGACGAGGGCGTCCCCCGCGTCGATATCGACGCCGGCCTCGCGGTAGGTCAGTGTCCGGCCGGGGGCGGTGGGGGGCATCGGATTGAGTCGCAGCAAAGGGCGGGGTAAAGTGCAACGCTTTGCCCGCAATCTTACCGAAAATGACTGCTTCCGGCCCGGATCTCGACAGCGTGCCCGAGTCGGTGCCAGCCGGCGCACAGCCGCGGGCGCCGGCGCCGCTGCGACTGGTGCATTATCTTTGGATTGCGGGTACCGCGCTTGCAATGGCGGCACTGGTCCATTGGCTCGGACCGATTCTGACGCCGTTCCTGATCGGCGCCATCCTCGCCTATTTCGGCAGCCCGCTTGTGAGCTGGGCGCAACGGCACCGCATCCCTCGCGCATTGGGCACGTTGCTCGTGATCACGGTTATCCTGCTGCTGCTGCTGGCGTTGCTGCTGGTGCTGATACCGCTGGTTGAAAGCGAGGCGGCGCAGCTTACCCGGCGCCTCCCCGGAATGGCCACCGACGCCTACGGCCAGCTTGTGCCATGGTTGCGCGAGCGCTTCGGCATCGAGCTTCCGCTCGATCTCGCGTCGATCAAGCAGTTAATCGCCGAGAATCTGACCAGCGCGCAGTCGCTCACCCTCAAACTGCTGTCGGGCGTCAAAGCCGGCGGCACGCTGGTGCTGGCGATCTTCATCAATCTCGCGCTCATTCCGGTGGTCATGTTCTATCTGCTGCGCGACTGGAACGGGATCGTGGCGCGCCTCGACGATCTGCTGCCGCGGCGCTGGTTGCCGCGCGTACATACCATTGCCCGCGAAATCGATCGCGTGCTGGCGGAGTTTCTGCGCGGCCAGCTCGTCGTTATGGGCGTGCTTGCCGTGTATTACTCGGTGGCGCTCACCTTCGCCGGATTGCAGTTCGCGCTGCCGATCGGCATTCTGACTGGCCTGCTGGTATTCATTCCGTACGTCGGCTTTGGGCTGGGCTTGATTCTGGGTGTGCTCGCCGCGCTCCTGCAGTGGTCCGGCTGGCCCGGATTCGTCGCCGTGCTTGCCGTCTACGGCTTCGGCCAGCTGCTCGAGAACTACGTGCTTGTGCCGCTTTTGGTCGGCGATCGTATCGGACTGCATCCGCTGGCGGTCATCTTCGCCCTTCTGGCCTTCGGGCAGCTGTTCGGCTTTGCCGGCGTCTTGCTGGCGCTGCCGGTAAGCGCGGCCCTGCTCGTGGGCTTGCGCCACCTGCGCCAGGACCTATTTCACTTCGGATTTGTATCGCTGACTTGGAACAACTGGTGTTCGAGCTCGCGGCGCCCGAGCCGCCGCGAATGGCCAATTTCCTGCCGGGCCGCAACGTTGAGCTGATCGCCGCGCTGGCGCGCTTTACCACCGAGCGCGGGGGCGAAACGGGTTTTCTGCTCTGGGGCGCGCCCGGCGCCGGCAAGACGCATTTGCTGCGCGCCGCGGCGGCGCTCGCTGCCGAGGGCGGCATCGGCGCGCGCTTCTACGCCGAGCCGGGGGCGGTCGACGCGAACGACGAGGGCGCAGCGGAGGGACTCGTTGCCATCGATCGCGTCGATGCCGCAGATGCGGCGGCCGCGGCGCGCATCTTCACGCTCTACAACCGGCTAAAGCAGCGCGGCGGGCGCTTGCTCGCGGCAAGCCGCGTCCCGCTCGCCACACTGCCGCTGCGCGAGGATTTGCGCACGCGTCTGGGCTGGGGCCTGGTGTACGAAGTGCTGGCGCTCGCTGACGAGGACAAGGCCGCGGCGCTTGTTTCTTATGCGGCGCAACGCGGCTTCCACCTTTCCGCCGAGGTCATCGACTATCTGCTGCGGCACGGCCGCCGCGACATGCGCACCCTGCTTGCGACCCTGTCTGCACTGGACCGGCTGTCGCTCGCCGCCAAACGCCCGGTGACGGTGCCACTGCTCAAGCTGTGGCTGCGGCACCAGCACCCGTCCAGCGCGCCGGGCGGCGCGCTTGAAGACCCGTAAGGCCCGTGACGGCTATGTTGCGCAATAGCATGATTTTAAAGTAAAAATCGTGCGCCAAGTGCGCGATGGCTGAGTCCGGCGCGGTAAAGTGTGTAAAGACCCACTTGCATTACCGGTCATGATAGTGAAATATTTGTCAACCGCCAGGCGCGAACGGCGTTAATGCGCCTGACACGCGAATTTGTGTCATTTTGTAACCCACTAAACAAAGGACTGAAATATGACCAAGTTGATGTCGGCGCTGCTTGCAGGCGCCTTTGCCGTGTCGCTGACTGCTGCGGCGCAAACCCCAGCACCGGCGCCGGACGCAGCGGCTCCCGCCGCGAAGGCTCCGGCCACCAAGGACGCGTCAACCGGCGCTACGAAGTCGACGACGAAGCCGGCGCATAAGACAAAGACCCACACGACAAAGACGCCACACGACAAAGACCCAACGACGTCGAAGACCAAGCCCGCGGCCAAGGACACGGCAGCGGGATGAGCAAGGACAGCACGACGAGCGGGATGAGCAAGGACAGCACGACCAAGCAGTAAGAGCAAGACGCGTCGTTGCGCCGGCGCAACAGTTCGGGAGCGATCACTTGCCCGAACTGTTGCGCCGCATCGCAAAATCCAATATAATCAAAAACGTTTCTCCGATTTTTGCCTACCGCATCGTTGGCACGCGTAAGTGGCCGATCAAAAATGAATTTTCTCACTGAGGGCAAACCGATGAATAAGTTAATTGCCGCATTGATCACCGGCGCGTTCGCGCTCGGCTCAGTCGCCGCGATGGCCGCTGACGAAGACAATCCAGCCTACAAGATGGGCATGGCCTCGCAGAGGCAGCACGATCTGCAGCTGATTTAGGGTCAGGCTACCAACCAGCCCGCCACGACGGCTGCCGAAATCAAGGAGATCAAGGAAAACGCCGCGAAGGCGAGGGCCGCCTACGCCAGCATGACACCCGAAGAAAAGGCCATGTACAAGAAGGGCATGAGGGCGCAGAGGCAAATGGATCTGCAGGAGCAGCAGGCTCAGGCTACGAACCAACCGCCCACCACGCGGCGAGCAAACAAAGGAGCTCAAGGCGCTCAAAAGGGCAACCCAAGGCGCTGCCGACTCGCAGCGGACAAGCAGAAGGCGCTGAAGGAAACGGAAAAGAACGCCGGACCGGGTTCCTGAGCGGTCGAGCATCCAACCGCAGCGAAGGGCAGGACGATGGTCCTGCCCTTTTTGCTTTGGCGCGCCACGCTGAAAGCGGATCCTCGGCGCTAAGCCGCGACAACAGTCAGTTGACCGAAAAGCACGAGGCGCGGGTCCGATTGGTTGGCGCCCCCCGTGCTCGGCTCCGCCTGTCATCATGAGCTCGAAACATCGCGTCATTCTCGGCCTCTCCGGCGGCGTCGACTCGTCGGTCGCAGCCTGGCTGCTCAAGCGCGCGGGGCACGAGGTCGTCGGCGTGTTCATGAAGAACTGGGAAGACGACGACACCGACGCCTACTGCGCGTCGCGTGAGGATCTGGTCGATGCGGCAGCGGTCGCCGATGTGATCGGCATCGAGATCGAGGCGGTAAACTTCGCTCGCGAATACCGCGAGCGGGTGTTCGCCCACTTCTTGACCGAATACGCAAGCGGTCGCACGCCCAATCCGGACGTGCTGTGCAACAGCGAGATCAAGTTCAACGCCTTCCTCGACCACGCCGTAGCACTGGGTGCCGAGCGCATCGCGACCGGACACTACGCGCAGCTGAGGGCGGCCGATGACCGCGTCGAGCTGCTACAGGCCGTCGACGGCGCGAAGGACCAGACCTATTTCCTGCACCGACTCAACCAGAAGCAGCTCGTCCCGACACTGTTTCCAGTCGGCCATCTGCGCAAGAGCGCGGTGCGAGCGATCGCACGCGAGCAGAAGCTGCCGACCTATGCGAAGAAGGACTCAACAGGCATCTGCTTCATTGGTGAGAGGCCGTTTCGCGCCTTCCTCGAGCGTTATCTCCCGCGCGCACCCGGTCCGATCGAGACCCCCGAAGGGCGCGTGCTCGGTCAGCATCAGGGGCTCGCCTACTACACGCTCGGGCAGCGACAGGGGCTGGGCATCGGGGGCATGCGTGGCGCGAAGCCGGGCTGCCTGGTTCGTCGTCGGCAAGCAGGCGGCGCGCAATGCGCTCATCGTCGTGCAGGGGCACGACGATCCGCGCCTCTATGCGAAGCACCTTGGAGCTCGACGCCATGCACTGGATTGCCGGTCGACCGCCGCCCCCCGAAATCCGCTTGGCCGCCAAGACCCGCTATCGCATGGCGAACGCACCCTGTCGACTGGATGCTCTCGCCGACGGTCGCTGGCGGGCGACCTTCGAGGCGGCACAGTGGGCGCCTACGCCGGGGCAGTATCTCGTGCTCTACGACGGCGACCGCTGCCTGGGCGGAGCGGTGATTCAAGGCCACGACGCGACCTTGGCGCCGCGCGCGCGGGAGACGGACGCGGCGCTGGCCGCCGGCTGAAACCCGGCGCGAAGACGGCAGCCGGACGCTGTCCCGGGCTTGCCTAGAACGGGATTTTCGTCGTCCAGATCGTCCACGTTCTTCTTCGCCGTCGGAGCCCTTGCCGCCGGCACGCGCTTTCGCGCCCGATGCGCGCCGGCCACGGGCGCGCGTTCGCATCGTCGAAGGACAGTAGCAGCGGCATGAGCAGGGACAGCACGACGGGCCGGATGAGCAAGGACAGCACGACCAGCAGTAAGAGGAAGGCGCATCGTTGCGTCGCTTCGCAAAATTCAATATAATCAAAGCTTTTCCCCGATTTCTGCCTACCACATCGTTGGCACGCATAAGTGGCCGATCAAAAATGAATTTTCTCTCTGAGGGCAAACTGATGAACAAGTTGATTGCCGCATTGATCGCCGGCGCGTTCGCGCTCGGCTCAGTCGCCGCGATGGCCGCTGACGAAGACAATCCAGCCTACAAGATGGGCATGGCCTCGCAGAGGCAGCACGATCTAGAGTTGATTGAGAGTCAGGCTACGAACCAGCCTCCGACTACGGCTGCCGAGAGCAAGGAGCTCAGAGAAGCCGCCGCGAAGGCGAGGGCGGCCTACGCCACCATGACGCCGGAACAAAAGGCCATGTACAAGAAGGGCATGAAGGCGCAGCGGCAAATGGATCTGCAGGCGCAGGAAGCTCTGGCTCAGCCCAATCCTCCCATCACGCCTGGGCAACAAAAGGCAATCAACGCGCCACAAGTCGGAGCCCAAGCCGCTGCCGACGCCGGCGGCGAAACAGAAGGCGCTGAAGGAAACGGAAAAGAACGCCGGGCCTGGTTCCTGAGCGATCGAGCATCCAACCGCAGCGAAGGGCAGGGCGATGGTCCTGCCCTTTTTGCTTTTGGCGCGGGCCGTCGGGAACGCTCCGCGCTAGGCGACGGTGGGGCAACGCGCCGAAACTGAAAGCGGATCCACGGCGCGCGAAGCCGCGGCGGCTCCTTGTTCTGCGAAGCGAACCATCGGCGGGGTCGAGCGAGTAGGCGGCGCAGTGGGCGCTGCACCGCGCCAGTATCTCGTTGTCTACGACGGTGACCGGTGCCTTGGCGGAGCGGTGATTCAACGTCACGACGCAACCTTGCGACGGCAGGCGCGGCGCTGGCCGCCGGCTGAAACCCGAGCCGGGCGCGGTCCTGGGCTTGCCTAGAACGGAATGTCGTCGTCCAGATCGTCCACGTTCTTCTTCGCCGCCGGAGCGCTGCCCTTGCCGCCGGCACGCGCTTCCGCGCCCGATGCGCGCTCCGACGGTTCGGCGGCCACGGGCGCGCCACCGCCTTCGCGACTACCGAGCATCTGCATGCGGTCGGCAATGATCTCCGTCGTGTACCGGTCCTGGCCCTCCTTATCCTGCCATTTGCGCGTCTGCAGCCGGCCTTCGACGTAGATCTGGCGTCCCTTTTTCAAGTACTCGCCGGCGATTTCCGCCTGCCTCCCGTAGAAGACGATGTTGTGCCACTCGGTGCGCTCCTGCTTTTCGCCCGCCTTGTCCTTCCAGGTGTCGGTCGTCGCCAGCCGGATGTTGGTCACCGCGTCGCCGCTGGTCGTGTAGCGCGTCTCCGGGTCGCGGCCGAGGTTGCCGACCAGAATCACCTTGTTTACGGATGCCATGCAAGTTCTCCTCTCGAAGCGGTCGCTCAATCGTCGGCCGGATGGTCGCCGAGGCGCCCGGCCCTGCGGCCTGGCCGGCGGTTGCCACAGTCCGGCGCGGGAAGTGTTTAGAAGGAGCGAGCGAAAAAGAGTATATTAGCAGGTTGGCCTGGCCCCTCCGAGGCTCGCAAGCAAGGTATGGAATACATCCGCATCCGCGGCGCACGCACGCATAACCTCAAGAACATCAATCTCGATCTGCCGCGCCACCGGCTGATCGTCATCACCGGGCTCTCCGGCTCGGGCAAGAGCTCGCTGGCCTTCGATACCCTCTATGCCGAGGGGCAGCGGCGTTACGTCGAGTCGCTTTCGGCGTATGCCCGTCAGTTCCTGCAGTTGATGGAAAAACCCGACGTCGACCTGATCGAGGGATTGTCGCCGGCGATCTCCATCGAGCAGAAGGCGACGTCGCACAACCCGCGCTCCACCGTCGGGACGGTCACCGAGATTCACGATTATCTGCGCCTGCTCTACGCACGCGTCGGCGAACCGTATTGCCCCAATCACCCCGAGCAGAAGCTCGCGGCGATGACCATCTCGCAGATGGTCGACGCGGTACTGATGCTGCCCGAGGAAACGAAGCTGATGATCCTCGCGCCGGCGATCGTCAATCGCAAAGGCGAACAGCTCGAATTGCTCGTCGAGCTGCGAGCCAAGGGGTTCGTGCGCGTCCGCGTCGACGGCAAGGTGTACGAGATCGACGCGGTACCCAAGCTCGCCAAGAACAGCAAGCACACCGTAGAGGTCGTCGTCGATCGCCTGCGCGTGCGCCCCGAGCTCAAGCAGCGGCTGGCCGAATCGTTCGAAACGGCGCTGCGCAACGGCGACGGCCGGGCGCTCGCGGTCGACATGGACTCCGGCGAGGAGCACCTGTACTCGGCCAAGTTCGCCTGCGCGATCTGCAGCTACTCGTTGCAGGAGCTCGAACCGCGACTGTTCTCGTTCAACAACCCGCTGGGCGCCTGCCCGCGCTGCGACGGGCTTGGCTCGATCAGCTTTTTCGATCCGCGACGCGTGGTCGGCTTTCCCCATCTTTCGCTCGCCTCCGGCGCGATCAGAGGCTGGGACCGCCGCAACCAGTTCTACTTCCAGATGCTGCAGAGCCTGGCGAAGCATTACGGCTTCGACCTGGAGCGGCCGTTCGATCGGCTGCCGGAGCGCGTGCAGCAGATGATCCTGTACGGCAGCGACAAGGAGAAGATCGCGTTCCAGTATCTTTCGGACCGCGGCAAGCCGATGGTGCGCGAGCATGCCTTCGAGGGCATCATCCCCAACCTCGAGCGCCGCTATCGCGAGACGGACTCGATCATGGTGCGCGAGGAGCTCGCGAAGTACCTCAATTCCAAGCCGTGCCCGGAATGCGATGGGACGCGGCTGCGCCGCGAAGCGCGCCACGTGAAGGTGGGCGGGCGCGCGATCTACGAGGTGAGCAACTGGCCGCTTAAGGAGACCGGGGAGTTCTTTCGCGGCCTCAAGCTCGAAGGCCAGCGGCAGGCGATCGCCGACAAGATCATCAAGGAGATCGTCAACCGGCTTCAGTTCCTCAACAACGTCGGACTCGAATACCTGTCGCTCGACCGTTCGGCAGAAACGCTCTCCGGCGGCGAAGCGCAGCGGATTCGACTCGCGTCGCAGATCGGCTCGGGCCTGACCGGCGTCATGTATGTGCTCGACGAGCCGTCGATCGGCTTGCACCAGCGCGACAACGACCGCCTGCTAACGACGCTCAAGCACCTGCGCGACCTCGGCAACAGCGTGATCGTCGTCGAACACGACACCGATGCGATTCTCTCGGCAGACCACGTCGTCGACATGGGCCCCGGCGCGGGGGAGCACGGCGGGCAGATCGTCGCGCAGGGCACCCCGGAGGACATCCGGCACGCGGCCCATTCGCTCACCGGTCAGTACCTTGCGGGGCATCGACAGATTCCGATTCCCGCGCATCGCCACAAGCTCGACGCCGCGCGCTGCTTGACGCTCACCGGAGCGTCCGGCAACAATCTCAAGCACATCACGATGAAGCTGCCGGTCGGCCTGTTCGTCTGCGTGACCGGCGTGTCCGGGTCGGGCAAGTCGACGCTGATCAACGACACGCTCTATCAAGCGATCGCGCGCCATCTGTACGGCAGCAGCGCCGAGCCGGCGCCGTACGAAGAGCTCCTCGGACTGGAGTTCTTCGACAAGGTGATAAGCGTTGACCAGAGCCCGATCGGGCGTACACCACGATCCAATCCGGCTACCTATACCGGGCTGTTTACGCCGATCCGGGAATTGTTTGCGCAGGTCAAAGAAGCGCGGGAACGCGGTTACGGGCCAGGGCGCTTTTCGTTCAACGTCAAGGGTGGCCGCTGCGAGGCCTGCCAGGGGGACGGGCTCATCAAGGTCGAGATGCACTTCCTGCCTGACGTCTACGTGCCCTGCGATGTTTGTCATGGCCAGCGCTACAACCGCGAGACGCTCGAGATCCAATACAAGGGGAAGAACATCCACGACGTGTTGTCGATGACCGTCGAGCAATCGTACGCTTTCTTCGAGGCCGTGCCTGCGGTCGCGCGCAAGCTGCAGACGCTGCTCGACGTGGGCCTGGGCTATATCACCCTCGGGCAATCGGCGACGACGCTTTCCGGCGGCGAAGCGCAGCGGGTCAAGCTGGCGCTGGAGCTGTCGAAGCGCGACACCGGCCGCACCCTTTACATCCTCGACGAGCCGACGACCGGGCTGCATTTCCACGACATCGAAATGCTGCTCACCGTGCTGCATCGGCTGCGCGATCACGGCAACACGGTGGTCGTCATCGAGCACAACCTCGACGTGGTCAAGACCGCGGACTGGATTATCGACCTTGGGCCCGAGGGTGGTGCCGGCGGCGGACGCATCATCGCCGAGGGCACGCCCGCACAGGTGGCGGCCGTCCCTGCGAGCTACACCGGACGCTACCTCAAGCCGGTGCTCGAGCGACAGGCGGGGCGGAAGGCCGTGCGCCCGCCGCCTGAGCAGGAGCGCAACGGCCGCGGCAAGAAGGCGGCGGACCTGCTCGGCTGAGCGGCCGCGACCGGCTCAGGCGACGCGTTTGATCGCCGGCGGGGTCCAGCTCCGGTCGAGCAGCTCCTGCTTGGGCCAGTAAACGCGCAGGATCACGCTGAAGTTTTCCTTTGGCGCCGGCAGCCAATTCGATTCCTTGTCCGTGCCCGGGTCCTCGTTCTGGAGGTAAAGATCCAGTGAGCCATCGGCGTTGAACTTGAGCTTGTCGCGATCGCCGATGGCGTGGCGGTCGATTGGGTTCGCGACAAAGGCCTGCTTGTCGTTGTACATGGCAAGCGACCAGAAAGCTTCTGTCGGCGGCGCCTTCCCCTTGTCGAAATGCAATACGTACTTGTTCGCGCCATTGAGCGGGCGGCCTCCCGCGTCGAGGTGGGTCGTCGGAGAGATCGCGTCTTCGGGCGCGTTGGTGCCGAGACCCACAAAGGCGATGACCGCACGCAGGCCGTAGTTGGTACCGTAACGGCCCAGGTCCCAGTGAATGGTCCAGCCGTTGCGCAGCTCGCCCAGGCTACCCTTTGCCGCCAGGACGATCGCGTCGAGCGCAGCCTTCGCCCCGTCCTCGACGCCTTTCGCCGACGCGGCATCGAGCTTGCTCAGGGTGAACGGTTGGCCAGCGACGATTCCCAGCTTCTGAATCTTCTCGACCACGGCCGCGTCCTCCTTGGCCGGCGGATTGCCAGGCAAGAGCTCGGCGAAGCGTGTGAAGAACGTCTGCGCGTCCATCTTCGCGACTTGCTCGGTGGGCGCTGTCTTGGTGTCGGCTCCGGCACGTCCCGCCACATGCGCCGGCTTCGCGCCGGGCTTGTGCCATTGGGACAGCGGGGTCAGCTTGTACTGCTCGACAAGCTTCGCAACCGCGGCGTCGTCAGCCCTGCTGGTCTCCGTCCGGCCGAGCAACCAGACCATCGTGGTCGGAGACTTGATCTCGTCGACGTCCTTCGGCAGCTCGCCCTTCCACTTCGGCCCGACGATTGCGAACTCGCCTTTCTTCGTGCCCGTCGTGCGCTTGCCCGGCGACTGAAAGACGTCGGTCCAGGCATCGAGCATCGCCATGACGTAGTAGCGTCCATGCGTGTCCGGCAGCGAAAGCACCATCGGCTCCGTTAGATCCAGCCAGGCCTCCGAATAAACCACATCGGGGTTCGGGTTGACGACCTCGGTGGCCTCGGGCGAGAAGCGCCGGTGCTGAAATGTGTTGATCGGGACTTTCGCGGTCTGCACCTGCTTGGTCACATCCATCAGCACCAGAGGGTATGCGTAGACGTAAACCTCGGTCGCAAGCCTCTTCATCTCCTCGTTGACGCTGGGGGCGGCGACCGCTTGGGTCTTCGGCGGCGGGGGCGGCTCCGATTTGCTGCAGGCGACAACGAGGAACGCTGTGGCCAGCGCAGCAAGGGCGAGACTGCGATGCAGATAAACCATTGCCGATCCCCTCCGGAATGTAGCGCAAGTTTAGTCTATGCCTGGGCATCGGTCGACGCAACGCGGCCGAAAAAAAGCGCGGCCGCAGCCGCGCTCTTGGGTCGCCGTACTACTGCAACTTACTGGATCGTGATCTGCTTCGAATTCGCCTTGGCGAACTTCGGCAGCGTCAGTTGCAGAACGCCGTCGCTATGTTTTGCCTGCGCGGCATTTGCATCCACCGCCTCCGGCAGACGGATCGCCCGGCTGGCCTTGCCCAGGCTACGCTCACGCCAAAGCATCTTGCCATTGGCTTCGAGCTCTTCGCGGTACTCGACGGCGATCGTTACATCGCGGTCGTCCACGTTGACTTCGATCTTGTCCTTCGCCACTCCCGGCACCGCCGCCTTGACGACATACGCTTCGGGTGTTTCGACGACGTCGAGATCAATCCCGCCGCCGCTTACCGCGCCGTTGACCGGCGCAAAGAACGCACCTACCGCCCGATCGAGCGGGCTCGGGTAACGCAACAATGAATTCATCCTAGCTCTCCTTTTGAAATCGTGGGCGGCAGTCGGATGCCGCCTATGCCCGCAAGATGGCGACTGCCGGGTCGATTTCAAGGGGAGCTATCCGCCCGGACCCGGGCACCTCGCGCGCCGGGTCCGGGTGCCCGGCCTTGCTGATCGCAGCGAGTATCCCCCGCAGCAGCACGCTCGGCGACGGCGGGCAGCCGGGCACGGCGACATCGACCGGAATGAGGTTCGCGACGCGTCCGCAGCTGGCATAGCTCTCGCCGAAGATGCCGCCGGAGCAGGCGCAATCGCCCACTGCGACGACAAGTTTCGGGTCCGGCGTAGCCTCATAGGTGCGCTTGAGCGCGATCGCCATGTGCTTCGAGACCGGCCCGGTCACCAGCAGCATGTCCGCGTGCCGCGGGCTGGCGACGAACTTGATGCCGCGACCTTCGAGGTTGTAATAGGGGTTTCCCAGGGCGTGGATTTCCAGCTCGCAGCCGTTGCACGAGCCGGCGTCGACGTGGCGGATCGTCAGGGCGCGACCGAGCGTGCGCAGAATGCGCTGCTGCAGGCGGGCGACCTGCACCATCTCTTCTGCCGGCGAGGGCGCCGGCTCGGTCTTGATCCCGATCTTCGCGATCTGGCGGAGGATGGTCAACATGGCGTCGGCGCGGCTACAGGTCGTGGCCGCTGTAGGAAAGGTTGAACGATTTGTTGATCAGCGGAAAGTCGGGGACGATGTTGCCGATGACCGCATGCTCCAGCACCGGCCAGTTCTGCCACGACGGGTCGTGCGGATGGCAGCGACGGATGATGCCGTCGGGTCCGCCTTCCAGGCCGATCGCCACCGGCCCGCGCCAGCCCTCGACCATGCCCAGGGCGAGGCCAGGCCGCGCAGGCGAGGGGAGCGGCGTGGCGATTCTGCCGGCCGGCAGCGCTGCGAGCAACCGTTCGCACAGGCGCAACGACTCCTGCGTCTCGTCGAAGCGAACCGCGACCCGCGCCGCAACATCCCCGTCCGCGCGGGTGACTCGGCGCACCGCCAGCGTGTCGTACGGTGGCGTCGGAAAATCACAGCGCAGGTCGTCCGCGAGCCCGCTGGCGCGACCGGCAAAACCGGTCAACCCGAGTTGGGCGGCCAGCTCGCGCGTGACTTGACCGCAGTTGCGGAACCGATCCTGCAATCCGGCATGTTCATCGTAGATGTCGCGCAGCAGTCGCAGCTCGCGCGCAAGGCGGCCGCATTGGGCGGCCATGGCGGCCGCGGTGGCGGGATCGAGATCGCGCGCGACCCCGCCGGGAACGACCAGATCCATCAGCAGGCGGTGGCCGAAAGCCTCGGCGTTGAGGCGCAGCACGTCCTCCTTCAGGCGCGAGAATTGGGCCAGGCCGAAGGCGAACCCGGCGTCGTTGCCGAGCGAACCGAGGTCCCCGAGATGGTTTGCAATGCGCTCGCGCTCGAGGCAGAGCGCGCGCAATGCGGCGGCGCGCGCCGGAGCGCCGACGCCGGTGATCGCCTCGACGGCCTGCGCGTAGGCCCAGGCATAGGCGACCGTGCTGTCGCCCGAGACCCGGCCGGCGAGCCGATGCCCGTCGGCGAGCGAGTACGCCTCGAACCGTTTTTCGATGCCCTTGTGGGTATAGGCCAGGCGCTCCTCCAGACGGAGGACCTTCTCGCCGACGACCTGAAACCGAAAATGGCCCGGCTCGATGATTCCGGCATGCACGGGTCCGACCGGAATCTCGTGCACGCCATCGCCGGCGACGCGCACGAAAGGATAATCCTCCTCGCCTGGCTCCCAGCGGGGCGAGCTCTCGAAATCGCGGCGCAACGGGAAACGATCGATCGGCCATGCGGCCTGCCACAGCCACGGTCGTCGATCGTCGGCATCGCACTCGACCCCGACGAGATCGAAGGCGGCGCGCTGCATCCGGTTCGCTGCCGGGAATATCGGCGCCAGGTCGGGATAGCGCGCGCCCTCGTCGGACAGGGTGTGCTCGAGCAGCATCAGTCCTCCGGCATCCTTGAGCAGCACGCGCAAAGTGAAGCCGCGCGCACGATCGCGCTCGTCGCTCGCCCACAGGGCGACGAGCTGCCCACCCTGTTCCCAGGCCAGCCGGCAGGCGGCGAGGAGCTGGGCCGCGCTCACCGGAGCGCGCTGCGTGGGGACGCCGCCGGGAAGCGCTGCCGTGGCGATGCCGAGGGCGGAGACGTTCACGGGCGCGTCATCCGATGAGCCGGGCCGCCTGACGATACCAGTCGGCAAGAAACGGCGGAATCCAGATCCCGAGCATGAGCACCAGACCAAGGTGCACAAACACCGGTGTCATCGCAGGACGATGCGGCAGGCGGGCCGCCGTCGCTTCGCCGAACACCATCGGCTGCACCTTGGAAAAAACTGCGGCAAAGGCGATGCCGAGCGCAAGCAACAGCAGCGGGGTTGTCCATGGGTGCTCGCGCATGGCGGAGGTCAGGATGAGGAATTCGCTCGCGAATACCCCAAACGGCGGCATGCCGAGAATCGCCAGCGAGCCCAGCGCGAGCCCCCAGCCGATTAACGGGCTCACGGTGATGAGTCCCCGGATGCCTTCGATCAGCTGCGTCCCGGTTTTCTGCGCCGCATGGCCGACGGCGAAGAAGATCGCGGATTTGGTCAGTGAGTGCACCGTCATATGCAGCAGGCCGGCAAAATTCGCGATGGGGCCGCCCATGCCGAAGGCAAAGGTGATGATCCCCATGTGCTCGATCGACGAGTAGGCGAACAACCGCTTGACATCCTTCTGTCGCGACAGCAGGAAGGCGGCCACCACAACCGAGACGAGGCCGAAGCCCATCAAGAGCTCCCGGGCGAACGAGGTCTGGAGCGAGCCCTCGACCAGGACCTTGCAACGGATGACCGCATACAGCGCGACGTTGAGCAACAGGCCGGACAGGACGGCAGACACCGGCGTCGGCCCTTCCGCATGCGCATCGGGCAGCCAGTTGTGCAACGGCACCAATCCGACCTTGGTGCCGTAACCGACCAGCAGGAACACGAAGGCGAGGGAAAGGACGGTTGGCTCGAGTTCCGCCTTCACGCCGTTGAGCTCCGTCCAGAGCAGCGCTCCGCCGCCTGCGCCGAGCACCTTCTCGGCAGCGAAATAGAGCAGGATCGTGCCGAATAGCGCCTGGGCAATACCTACACCGCAGAGGATGAAGTATTTCCATGCCGCCTCGAGGCTTGCCGGCGTGCGATAGAGCGACACCAACAACACCGTGGCGAGCGTCGCCGCTTCCAGAGCGACCCAGAGGATGCCCATGTTGTTGCTCAGCAGCACAAGGAGCATGGTGAAATTGAACACCTGGAACATGCTGTGGTAGAGCTTGAGCCGACCCGGCGTCAGGCGGCCGTGGGCGCGCTCGATCTGCATGTATGGCCGCGAAAAAAGCGCGGTGGTGAAACCCACAAAAGCCGTCAGCGCGATGAGGAAGACATTGAACGAGTCGACGAAGAAGAGCTTGTTCACGACGAGCAGCGGGCCGTCGCGAACGAACTTTAGGCTCAGCGCCAGCGACGCCAGCCAGGTGAGCAGGCTGACTGCGACGTTGACCCGCGATGCGGCGGGGCGCTCGCCGACTATCGCCAGCAACAGCGCGCCGGCGAGCGGGCAGCCCAGCAGCGCGAGGGTTTCGATCACTCGTCCTCCTTGAGCTTCTCCATGTGCTTTAAGTCGAGGCTGTCGAACTGTTCGCGGATCTGGAAGAAAAACACGCCGAGAATCAGCATGGCGACCAGGACGTCGAGCGCGATTCCCAACTCGACCACCATCGGCATGCCGTAGGTAGCGCTGGTCGCCGCGAAGAACAGGCCGTTCTCCATCGCCAGGAACCCGATCACCTGGGGTATCGCCTTGCGGCGCGTGATCATCATCAGGAAAGCCAGCATCACGCTCGCCATCGCGATGCCCAGTGTCGATCGCGTGATCGTGCTCGCCAGCTGCTCGATCGGAGTCGCAAGGTTGAACGCGAAGACGACGAGCACGATGCCGATCAACATGGTCGTCGGGATGTTGAGCAGCCCTTCCACGTCCCAGCGCACGTCGAGCTTCTGCAC
The DNA here is from genome assembly GCA_963711235.1 of uncultured beta proteobacterium. GTDB lineage: Bacteria > Pseudomonadota > Gammaproteobacteria > Burkholderiales > Casimicrobiaceae > PALSA-1003. The sequence goes on from CAVQDI010000006.1 coordinate 1,541,325, forward strand.
CAAGCGGTGCAGGAGCCACGGCAGGAGGGCGACCTTGAGAATCAGTGTCAGCGCGGCCGAACCGTACAGATGCGGCTGGCCGGTTGCCCAGGCCACGATTGCCGTCGAGCACGCGAGCGCAAAGCCCTGCGCGGCGTAGAGGTTGATCAACGTGAACACCCTGCGTTGCGCCAGCATCGCGAAGGCGAGCAGCAGCAGCACCGCGGCGAGCAGGTTGATCAGCTGGGCCCAGAGCGGAATGCCCGTCATCAAGCGCTCTTTAGCTTCCCAGCAGCAAGTTGACCAGCATGCCCAGCACGGCGAGCAGAAACGCCGTGCCGAGAAACTCCGGCGCGCGGAAGATACGCATCTTGGCCGACAGGGTTTCGATCAACGCCAGCGCGAGGCCGCCGACTGCCAGCTTGGCGATCAGCACCGGGGTCGCACCCAGAATGGCGCCCACGTCGGCATCGCCCTGCGCGATACCGACGGGCAGGAACAAGGCCAGACCGATGCAGGAGTAGTTGAACAGCTTCAGCGCGGAGGCCCACTCGATCAGCGCCAGGTGCCGCGCCGAATACTCGAGGATCATCGCCTCGTGGATCATCGTGAGCTCGAGATGGGTGGCCGGATTGTCGACCGGAATGCGCGCATTCTCGGCCAGCGAGACCATGGTGAAGGCGACGCCGGCGAAGGCCAGGCTGGGGTAGATGGCGAGGTCACGCTGGGCGAACGTCTCGACAATCGTGGGCAGCAGCGTCGAGCCGGAGATGAGCGACGCCGTGAACAGAACCATCAGCAAGGCGGGCTCGGCGAGAAAGCCCACAAACATCTCGCGTCGCGCACCCATGCTTCCGAATGCGGTGCCGAGATCCATTGCGGCAAGGGCGATGAATACGCGGGCGAGTGCAAACAGCCCGACGAGCGCGATCGCATCGGCGGCGCGCGCGAAGGGCAGATTGGTTGCGAGCGACGGCACGATCGCGGCAGCCAGCGCCATCGCCGCGAACACGACGTAGGGCGTGATGCGAAACACCGGCGAGGCGTTCTCTGCGACCACGGCGTCCTTGTGGAATAGCTTGCGGATCATCCGATAGGGAAGCAGCAACGGCGGTGCGCTCTTGTTCTGCAGCCACGCGCGACACTGATTGACCCAGCCCAGCAGCAGCGGCGCAAGCAGCAGCGCGATAGCAAGTTGCAGCATCTGGGATAGGAAACCGCTGGCGGTCATCGCGGGCTCAGCGGACGAAATAGAGTAGAGCGAGAAGGGTCAGGAAGCTGTACATCAGGTAGATCGAGATGCGTCCCTGCTGTAACAGACCCACCCGCCGTGCCGCCCAGTCCGCGGCGCGCGCGACGGGCACATAGAGCCAGTACCAGAGTGGATCCTCGGCGCTGACGAAATATCGCGGCGCGACGTCGAACGGCGTGGGCAATTCGCGCTCGATGCGGAAGAACTGCTCGAAGATCTGCCGGATCGGCTGGCCGAAACCCTCCGCGGTATCCTGCATGCGCGGGGTTTGCAACGGAAAGCCACAATCCCACGCTGGTCCCCTGCGCACGCGACCGTGGTAGAAGCGATGCACGACCTGGATCGTCAGCAGCAACACCGCGACGATGACGAGGAGCACGATCAGCGGACTGTAGCTCGCGCGGTGGGCGTCAATGGGTGCCAGCAGCCACCAGCTCATCTGCGGGCGGTAGACGGTAGCACCGATCAGCATCGCGTTCACCGCGTCGATACTGGCGATGACTTGAACCGGAAACAGACCGAGCAGGACGCAACCTGCGGCGAACCAGGCCAGGGCCGCGCGCTCGAAGCGTCCGGCGTCGTGCGCGTAGGCGAGGTTGGGTTCGCGCGGACGGCCGAGAAAGACCACCCCGTAGAACTTGACCATCACGTATGCCGCCAATGCGGCGGCGAGCACCAGCGCGCCGGCGGCCAATGGAACGAGCATGTTGATGAACGACTGCGGCAGGCTGGGCGTGAACAGAAACGCCTGCAACAACAGCCATTCCGACACGAAGCCGTTGAGCGGCGGCAGGCCGGCGATCGCCAGCGTTCCGACCAGCGCCAGCCACGCCACCCAGGGCATGCGGTGGATCAATCCCCCGAGCTTGCCGAGGCTGCGCTCCTTGGTCGCATGCAGCACCGAGCCGGTGGCGAGGAACAGCAAGCTCTTGAAGAACGCGTGATTGAGCGAATGATAGAGCGCCGCGGTGAGCGCGATCGCCGCGAGCAAGGTTTTGCCGTAGGTCTTGAACAGAATGGCCAGGCCGATTGCGGCAACGATGATGCCGATGTTGTCGATCGACGAGTACGCCAGCAGCCGCTTCATGTCGGTCTGTACCGTGGCGAACAGCACGCCAAACAGTGCGGTCGCGAGACCGAGCACGAGCGCGATCACGCCCCACCACCAGAGCTGGCCTTGCAGCAAATCGAAGGTTACGCGCAGTAATCCGTAGATTGCGGTCTTGAGCATCACGCCACTCATCAGCGCGGACACCGGCGAAGGCGCGGCCGGATGAGCCTCCGGCAGCCACACGTGCAGCGGGAGAAGTCCGGCCTTGGCACCGAAGCCGGCGAGCGCGAGCAGGAACGCGATCGACGGCCAAGCACCGTGCAATTCCACCGCACGCATCGAGCCGAACGTATAGTCGCCGCCACCTCCCTGCAGTACGCCGAAGCAGAACAGGATCGACAGCGCGCCGAGGTGCGCGACCAGCAGATAGAGAAAGCCGGCGCGGCGAATCTCCGGCATGCGGTGATCGGTCGTCACCAGAAAGAATGACGCGAGCGCCATCGTCTCCCAGGCGATCATGAATACGAACGCGTCGTCGGCGATCAGCACGAAGGCCATCGCGGCGAGGAACGTGTGGTATTGCAGGCACAGCAAGCCCGGCGCAGTGCCTTCGCTGGCGCGGAAGTATCCGGCGGAGAAGATCGAGATGCCGGCCGCGGTGGCGCCGAGCAGGAAAAGGAAGAAAGCGGACAGCGCGTCCAGACGCAGGTGAAAGGGCAGATCGGGTAGCCCAAGCGGGAGCACGGCGGTCTGCGCGACCTGGGTCAGCGCCAACAGCGCGACGCCGGCGACAAAAAGCCCGACCAGGGCGCCGGCGCTGAACAGCACCCGGCCGACATAGATCAGGTTGCGCGGCCGCACCAGACCCAGCGCCCCGATCGCAAGCCAGGCGGCGATCGCAGCGACGATCAAGGGGAGCGCGCTGATCACCAGGCGCCAGTGCTGAGCGGCGTGTTGGTCCGCCGTCGCTGCGGCGTCCACGCACGGCTCATTTGACGCGCATTCCGGGCGTTGCACCCGAATCGGGCGCCAGCAGGAAGATTCCCGGACCGTCGCCCGACGCCGCCAGCACCATGCCTTCGGACAGTCCGAACTTCATTTTTCGCGGCGCAAGGTTGGCCACCATCGGCGTCAGACGTCCGACCAGATCCGCGGGCTGGTAGGCTGCCTTGATGCCGGCAAAGACGGTGCGCGGACGGCTATCACCGACGTCGAGCGTGAGCTTCAAGAGTTTGTCCGCGCCGTCGACATATTCCGCGTTGACGATCCTGGCGATGCGCAGGTCGACCTTGGCGAAGTCGGCGATGGAAATCTCCGCCGCATCCGCTTGCACTGCGGCTTCCTCGGGCTTGGTGGAAGCGACCTGGGGCGGCGCCCCGGCGGCGGCTTGCAGGTCGAACAGCGCGTCGATCTGCTTCGGTTCGACCCGCGTCAGAAGATGCGAGTAGCGCCCGATGCGATGCCCCGTCGGCAGGGGGTGTTCGGCGCTGCTCCAGTGCGACAGATCGTCGCGCAGGAACCGTGCGGCGCGCTCGTGCAGGCTGGGCAGAACCGGTGCCAGCATCACGGTGAGGAAACGAAAGTAATCGATCGCTGCCGAGCAGACCTCGTGCAGACCGGGTCCGGCTCGGCGGATCGTCGTTGCGGGCGAGTGTCCACGGCTCCGCCATGTCGAACAAGCTGTTGGCGTGATCGGCAACCTGCATGATCTCGCGCATCGCCCGGCCAAATTCGCGCCGCTCGTAGCACGACCCAATCTCGGCCATGATTCGGTCCCGCGGCAGCAGGCCTGCGGGCCACTGGCTGGCGGTGACCTGGGCGAGCCGGCCGTCAAATCGCTCCACGATGAACTTCGCCGCACGGCTGGCAATGTTGACGTATTTCCCGACCAGATCGCTGTTCACCCGGGCGACAAAATCGTCGGGATTGAAGGCCATGTCCTCGACCTTGTCGCTGAGCTTCGCCGCAATGTAGTAGCGCAGCCATTCGGGGTTCATGCCCACGTCGAGATAGCGCTGCGGGCTGATGCCGGTGCCGCGCGACTTGGACATCTTCTCGCCCGACACGGTAATGAAGCCGTGGACGAAGACGTTCGTCGGCAGCTTGCGCTGCGCGAACTTGAGCATCGCCGGCCAGAACAGCGTGTGGAAATAAATGATGTCCTTGCCGATGAAGTGATACTGCTCGACGTCGGGTGCCGCGAGAAACTCGTCAAACGACCGGCTCTCGCCATTCTTGCTTGCCTTGCCGGTGTCGAAGTAGTTCTTGAGGCTCGCGAGATAGCCAATCGGCGCGTCGAGCCAGACATAGAAGTACTTGCCGGGCGCGTCGGGGATCTCGATGCCGAAATACGGTGCGTCGCGGGAAATATCCCAGTCGGCAAGCTTGCTCACCGTTGCGTTGCCGCCCAGCCATTCCGCGATCTTGTTTTTCACCTCCGGCTGCAGCGGCGTGGCCGAGGTCCATTGCCGCAGGAAGTCCACGACCTGCGGATCGGAGAGGCGGAAGAAAAGGTGCTCCGAGCGCCGCAGCTCGGGCTTGGCGCCGGTCAGCACCGAGTAGGGATGCTTGAGCTCGGTGGCCGCATAGGTCGAGCCGCAGTTCTCGCATGCATCGCCGTACTGGTCCGGGGTGCCGCACTTCGGGCATTCGCCCTTGATGTAGCGATCGGCAAGGAACATGTTCTTGACCGGATCGAAAAACTGCTCGATCGGCTTGGCGTAAATCAGGCCCGCGGCCTGGAGCCTGCGATAGATGCCATGCGACAGCTCGACGTTCTCGGCGCTGTGCGTCGTGTACCAGTTGTCGAAGCTCAGATGGAAGCGCGGGTAGTCGCGCTGGTGCGATTCACCAACGCGGCGAATCAGCTCCTCCGGCGTTATGCCTTCGTCCTCCGCCCTGAGCATCATCGGCGCGCCGTGCGCGTCGTCGGCGCAGACGAAGTGCACGGCATGACCCTGCATGCGCTGGAAGCGCACCCAGATGTCCGCCTGGATGTATTCCATGATGTGACCGATATGGAACGGTCCATTGGCATACGGCAGGGCAGTGGTGACGAACAGCGTGCGGCGCGCCATGCAGCAAGAAACCTTTGCAGCGACAGGGGAATCTTGCGATTCTAGCAAAGCGGTCTCCCCCTGAGTACCGGCCGGGTCGCTTTTTCGTTACACTCGGAACCCCTTATGTCGTTGCTCCATTCGTCGTTCATGCCCATAGCCGAGGCCGACGTCCTGGCCAGCCTCAACGCGCTGGTCGATCCCAACACCGACCGCAATTTCGCTGCGGGTAAAGTCGTGCGCAAGGTGGTGGTCGACGCATCGAGCGTTACGGTCGACCTGCTGCTCGCCTATCCGGCCAAGAGCCAGCACGAGGCGCTGCGCAAGCTCGTGCAGAATAAGCTCTCGGCATTGCCCGGGATAGGGAAGATCACGGTCAATATCACGCACAAGATCGCGTCGCATGCCGTGCAGCGAGGGGTGAAGCTCGTTCCCGGCGTTAAGAACATCATCGCCGTCGCCAGCGGCAAGGGCGGCGTCGGCAAATCGACGACGGCGGTCAACCTCGCCCTGGCGCTCGCCGCCGAAGGCGCCCAGGTCGGCGTGCTCGACGCCGACATCTACGGTCCGTCGCAACCGATGATGCTCGGCATCGCCGGCCGCCCAGAATCGAAGGATGGCAAGACCCTCGAGCCGCTCGAGGCCTGGGGTGTGCAGGCGATGTCGATAGGATTTTTGATCGACACCGACACGCCGATGGTGTGGCGCGGACCGATGGTGACGCAGGCGCTGGAGCAATTGCTCAAGGACACGAACTGGCGCGACCTCGATTACCTGATCGTCGACCTGCCGCCGGGCACCGGCGACATTCAGCTGACGCTGGCGCAGAAGGTGCCCGTGACCGGAGCGGTCATCGTCACGACACCGCAGGACATTGCCTTGATCGACGCGCGCAAGGGTCTCAAGATGTTCGAAAAGGTCGGTGTGCCGATCGTAGGCGTGGTCGAGAACATGTCGATGCACGTTTGCTCGAACTGCGGCCACGCCGAAGCGATCTTCGGCGAGGGCGGCGCGGCGAAGATGTGCAAGGACTACAACGTGCCGTTTCTCGGCGGCCTGCCGCTCGATATTCGCATTCGCGAGCAGGCCGATTCGGGCCGGCCGACAGTGGTCGCCGATCCGGACGGCAAGATCGCTGCGGTGTACAAGGAAATCGCGCGCAAGACGGCTGTCTTCGTCGCGCAAAGGGCTGAGGATTTCTCTGCCAAGTTTCCAAGCATCGTCGTTCAGAACACCTAGAAAAGCCGCGTCGTCTGCGCGCAAGTAGGTCCGGGCCCGCACGCCGGATTTCGCTGCGGCGGCGATGACCACGCGGGGAGTCTAATCGCATGATCAAGTCCGACCGGTGGATCCGCCGCATGGCGGCGGAGCAGCGCATGATTGAGCCTTTCGAGCCGGGCCAGGTGCGCGAGGTGAACGGCCGCAAGATCGTCTCGTATGGCACGTCGAGCTACGGCTACGACATCCGCTGCTCGAGCGAATTCAAGCTGTTCACCAATCTCAACACGACCATCGTCGACCCGAAGAACTTCGACGAGAAGTCGTTCGTCGACTTCCAGGGCGATTCGTGCATCATCCCGCCGAACTCGTTTGCGCTTGCGCGCACGGTCGAGTATTTCCGCATTCCGCGCAACGTCCTCACCATCTGTCTCGGAAAAAGTACGTACGCGCGCTGCGGCATCATCGTCAACGTGACGCCCCTGGAGCCGGAATGGGAGGGCTACGTGACCTTGGAGTTCTCGAACACGACGCCGCTGCCGGCCAAGATCTACGCCAACGAAGGCGTGGCGCAAGTGATCTTTTTTGAGTCCGACGAGGTCTGCGAGACGTCGTACAAGGACCGCGGCGGCAAGTACCAGGGGCAGAAAGGCGTCACGCTGCCGAAGATCTAGGCAGCTGCGCTTGCGCGGGTCGCGAGGCTACGGAGTTCGCGCGCGAGTCGCGGGCGCGGCCGACGCGCGACGAAGTGCCTTGACTCGACCGTAGAGGGAAGCTTGCATGTTCGCGACCTGGGCCGAGTCAAAGCGCGTTTCGGTCGCGATCATCGCGATCTGCCAGGTCGCGGCGATGGCGCTCTGGTTTTCCGCCTCCGCCGTCACGCCCGCGCTCGCCGCCGAATTTCACCTCTCGTACTTCTCCCAGGCCGCACTCACCAGCGGCGTGCAGGCCGGCTTCGTCATCGGCTGCCTGGCGAGTGCCATTCTCGGCCTTCCCGACCGCGTCGATCCGCGGCGCCTGTTCGCGGCGTCGGCCGTCGTCGGCGCACTCGCCAACGTCCTGCTCCTCGCCATCGATCCGTCCACCGCGGCCGCGCCGCTGCTGCGCGTCGTGACCGGGGTGTGCATGGCCGGCGTCTACCCGGTCGGCATGAAGCTCGTCGCGACATGGGCGAAGGGCGACATGGGGCTTATGGTCGGGATCCTGGTCGGGGCGCTGACGCTTGGGTCGGCATCGCCGCACCTGTTCAACGCCTTGGGCGGCCTGGACTGGCGGCCGACGGTCGCCGGGTCGTCGGCAGCGGCGCTCGTCGCTGCGGCGCTGATCGGCCTCGCCGGGATCGGCCCCAACCGCGCTGCCGCGCCGCGATTCGACGCCCGCGCGGTACTCGTCGCCTGGCGCGACGTGCCGCTGCGGCTCGCCAATCTCGGCTACCTCGGGCATATGTGGGAGCTCTATGCGATGTGGGCGTGGATCGCCGTATTCCTGAATGCGAGTTTCGCCCTCTCCCTGCCGCCGGCGAGCGCGCCGTTCGCGGCGAAGCTTGCGGCCTTCGCCACGGTTGCGTCGGGAGCCATCGGCTGCGTCGGAGCCGGCTTGCTCGCCGATCGCGTGGGTCGGACGACGGTGACCATCGTCGCCATGGCGATCAGCGGCAGCTGCGCGGCAACGATAGGCCTCTTCTACGGCGGATCCCCCACCTGGTTGATGGTCATTTGCCTGATCTGGGGCATCAGCGTGGTCGCCGACTCGGCGCAATTCTCCGCCTCCATCGCCGAGCTCGCCGACCCGGCGCGCGTGGGCACCATGCTCACGGCGCAAACCGCACTGGGCTTCACTCTGACGCTGGTCACGATCCACCTGCTGCCGCATTGGGTCGAGGCGATGGGCTGGCGCTACGCGTTCGTGCCGCTGGCGATCGGGCCGGCGGTCGGCGTCTGGGCCATGGCCCGGTTGCGCGCCGATCCGCGGTCGGTCAGGCTGGCGGGCGGCCGGCGTTGACGAGCTGTCAGATATTCACGTGGCAGCCGCGGCTTCCCCGGCGTAGCATTCGGATTGTTCCGGCAGTCGCCGCTGTGGGAGCGCGCCGGAATTCCAGGCAACTTCGTCAGGGAGGAAAGCGTGGCCTATCATCTGGAAGGACGGCTGCTGGAAGTCTGCAACTGTCGCGTGCTCTGCCCGTGCTGGATCGGGGAAGATCCGGATTTCGGCACCTGCGACACCATCGTTTCATGGCATTTCGACAAGGGTACGATCAACGGCGTCGATGTCTCCGGGCGCACGATCGCGATGATCGCCCACATCCCGGGCAACATTCTTCAGGGCAACTGGCGTGCCGCGGTGTACCTCGACGACCGGGTGACGCCGCAGCAGGAAGAGGCAATCCTCGGGGTCTACACGGGCAAGCTCGGCGGTCCGGTGGCGGATCTGGCCAAGCTGGTCGGCGAAGTCGTATCGGTCGAGAAAGTGCCCATCCAGTTCGACGTCCAGGGCGGCAAGGGAACGCTCAAGGTCGGTAATGCCGGCTACGCCGAGCTCGAGCCCTATCAGGGCGCGACCGGCAAGACCACGACGTTGCTGGACACCGTCTTCTCGACCGTGCCCGGCGCACCGGTGTTCGTGGGCAAGAGCCCGCACTATCGGTCGAAGAACGACAAGCTCGGCATCAATCTGGACATGAGCGGTCACAACGCGCTGCAAAGCACGTTCGTGTTCGACGCCTGAGCGCGTCGCGGGTGTCGAGTGGGGCCCTTCGGGCCAGGTGGCGCATGACCCTTGCGCGCGACCGCGCCCCCGGCGCTGACCGAGCGACGTTGCGCCTGGGCCTGATCGCGGCGCTGTCGGCGGCGGCGTGGGCAGCGCTTGCGATCTGGAGTGCGAGTCCTTACGCACGCTATCTCGATCACGGGGGCTGGGGCGAGCCGGGTTGGCTCGGGGTGCTGTGTCGCAGCCTGCCGGGCGGGCTCGCGATTCCGGCGCTGCTCTATGCGCTGGCGTGGCTGCTGATGATCGCGGCCATGATGCTGCCGACCACGTTGCCCTTGCTGCGCATCTTCGGCCGCATGACCGCCTCCAGGCCCGACGCCGGAACGCTGTTGGCGTGGGTCGTCCTCGGCTACGCGCTCGCCTGGCTCGGATTCGGACTGCTCGCCCACGGCCTGGACAGCGCGCTGCACCTCGCCGCCGCCAAGTCCGATTGGCTGGTCGCGCGCGGCGGGCTGCGTCGGGGCGCTGGTCCTGGTGGGCGCCGGCGCGTTTCAATTCAGCCGGCTCAAGTATCGTTGCCTCGAGCGCTGCCGCACACCCTTCGCCTTCGTCAACGCGCGCTGGCACGGGCGACGGCCGTCGCGCGAGGCATTTCACATCGGCTTCGCGCACGGCGCGTTCTGCGTCGGCTGCTGCTGGGCGCTGATGCTGGTGACGTTCGTCGTCGGCATGGGCAACCTGGGCTGGATGCTCATCGTTGCCGCCGCCATGGCCGCGGAAAAGAACCTGGCCTGGGGCCGCCGCCTGCGCACGCCGCTGGGGCTGGGGCTCATCGCCTGGGGCACTGCCCTCGTCGCCCTGACCTTCTGATCGGCCGGCCCGGGACGGCCCTGCCGGCGCCTTTGCCGGCCGCCGCCGCCGCGTCCGGGGCGAAGGTCCGTCAAAGCGCTCGCATCGGGCGCGGCCGCGGTGCACAATGCGGCCCTGACAGGGGTGTGGCCTCCGGCCGACACCCCGCTTTCTTTTGGCACTGCAGGAGCCGCGGCATGAAATTCCGTTTTCCGGTCGTCATCATCGACGAGGACTTTCGTTCCGAGAACGCGTCCGGGCTCGGGATTCGCGCGCTCGCGGCGGCGATCGAGAAGGAAGGATTGGAAATCCTCGGCGTCACCAGCTACGGTGACCTGTCGCAGTTCGCGCAACAGCAGTCGCGCGCGTCGGCGTTCATTCTTTCGATCGACGACGAGGAATTCACACCGGGACCGGAACTCGATCCAGCGATCCTGAAGGTGCGCGCCTTTATCGAGGAAATCCGCTTCAAGAACGCGGAAATTCCGATCTACCTCTACGGTGAAACGCGGACCTCGCGCCACATCCCGAACGACATCCTGCGCGAGCTGCACGGCTTCATTCACATGTTCGAGGACACGCCGGAGTTCGTTGCCCGCCACATCATCCGCGAAGCGAAGGCCTACCTCGATTCGCTGCCACCGCCTTTCTTCCGCGCGCTGGTCCACTACGCCCAGGACGGCTCCTATTCGTGGCACTGCCCGGGGCACTCCGGCGGCGTGGCGTTCCTGAAAAGCCCGGTGGGGCAGATGTTCCACCAGTTCTTCGGCGAGAACATGCTGCGCGCGGATGTCTGCAACTCGGTCGATGAGCTGGGCCAGTTGCTCGATCACAGCGGTCCGGTCGGCGCGTCGGAGCGAAACGCGGCGCGCATCTTCAATGCCGATCACTGTTTCTTCGTCACCAACGGTACGTCGACCTCGAACAAGATGGTCTGGCACGCCAACGTTGCCTCCGATGACATCGTCGTCGTCGACCGCAACTGTCACGTGTCCATCCTGCACGCGATAACGATGACCGGCGCGATTCCGGTGTTCCTGACGCCGACCCGCAACAACCTCGGCATCATCGGGCCGATTCATCTGGACGAATTCAAGCCGGCGAACATTCGCAAGAAGATCGAGGCCAACCCGTTCGCGCGCGTGGCGAAGAACAAGACGCCGCGCATCCTCACCATCACGCAGAGCACCTACGACGGGATCGTTTACAACGTCGAGATGCTCAAGCACACGCTCAACGGCACGATCGAGACGCTGCATTTCGACGAGGCGTGGTTACCGCATGCCGCCTTTCACGAATTCTACAAAGACATGCACGCGATCGGGAAAGATCGACCGCGGAGCAAGGATGCGTTGATCTTCGCCACGCATTCGACGCACAAGCTTCTGGCGGGGCTCTCGCAGGCCTCGCAAATCCTGGTACAGGAGTCGCAGACGCGCAAGCTCGATGTGAACGTGTTCAACGAGGCTTATCTGATGCACACATCGACATCGCCGCAGTACGCGATCATCGCCTCGTGCGACGTTGCGGCGGCGATGATGGAACCGCCCGGCGGCACGGCGCTGGTCGAGGAGTCGATCGCCGAAGCGCTCGATTTCCGCCGTGCCATGCGCAAGGTCGACGACGAGTGGGGCAAGGATTGGTGGTTCAAGGTCTGGGGACCGGAAAAGCTTGCGGCCGAGGGCATCGGCAAGCGCGACGACTGGATGCTGCGCGCGAACGAGAAGTGGCACGGCTTCGGCAATCTGGCGCCGAATTTCAACATGCTCGACCCGATCAAGGCGACCGTGATCACGCCGGGACTCGACGTCTCCGGCAGGTTCGCCAAGACCGGCATTCCCGCGTCGATTGTAACCAAGTACCTCGCCGAGCATGGCGTCATCGTGGAGAAGACAGGGCTCTATTCGTTCTTCATCATGTTCACCATCGGCATCACCAAGGGGCGCTGGAACACGCTGGTGACCGCGCTGCAGCAGTTCAAGGACGATTACGACAAGAACCAGCCGCTGCGCAAGATCCTGCCCGAGTTCTGCGCCGCACAGCCGTCGTACGAGCGCGTGGGCTTGCGCGATCTGTGCCAGCAGATCCACGACATGTACAAGTCCAACGACGTGGCCCGCGTGACTACCGAAATGTATCTGTCGGACATGCTGCCGGCGATGAAGCCCTCGGACGCGTTTGCCTGCATGGCGCATCGCGAGATTGACCGCGTCGAGATTGACCAGCTCGAGGGCCGCGTGACCAGCGTGCTGCTCACGCCGTACCCGCCGGGCATCCCGCTGCTCATACCCGGCGAGCGCTTTAACCGCACCATCGTGGAGTTTCTGCAGTTCGCCCGCAGCTTCAACCAGCAGTTCCCGGGCTTCGACACCGATATTCACGGTCTCGTCGAGCAGAACGATGGTGGCAAACTGCGCTATTTCATCGACTGCGTTCGACCGTCGCTAGCCAAGCGCGCGTTGCGATCCGCTGCGGCGTGAGCCTGGAAACCAATTACCGACGCTTCGGCAGCGGGCAGTCCGTGCTGCGGGTCGAAGACGAGCGACTGCTCGCTGGCGCGGGAAGCTTTGCCGACGACGTCGCGCTGCCCGATCAGGCGCACATCTACTTCCTGCGCTCGCCGCACCCGCATGCGCGGCTGCTCGGTATCGACGTCAGCGCCGCAGCGGCAATGCCGGGCGTGATCGCGGTGGTCGTCGGCGACGATCTGGTCCGGGCGCGGGTGGGGCCGCTGCCGTCGTCAGCGGACTTCAAGCGCAGCGATGGCACGCCCTCCGCATCGCCACCGCGGCACGCCCTCGCGGTCGGGACCGTCCGCTTCGTAGGCGAGGCGGTGGCCGCAGTCGTTGCCCGGAGCGTGGTGCAGGCGCGCGACGCGGCCGAGGCAATCGACGTCCGCTACGAACCGCTGCCGATGGTCACCACGACCGTCGGCGCTGTGGCGCAGGGCGCAGCGCTGGTGTGGCCCGCGGCGTCGGGCAACGTCGCGGCCGAAATCCGTCACGGCAGCGCGGCTGCCGCGGCGGCGGCGTTTGCCCGGGCCGCGCATGTCGTGGCCCTGGACCTCATCAATCAGCGCGTTGCCCCTTGTCCGATCGAACCGAGGGCCGTGCTGGCGAGCTACGATGCCCCGACCGATCGCATCACGCTGCGGGTGAGCTGCCAGACACCGACCGGATTGCGCGACGCCCTGTGCAACGAGGTGCTCGGCATACCGCCCGAGAAAGTGCGCGTGCGGGTCGGCGATGTTGGCGGCGGCTTTGGGATGAAGACAGGGCTCTATCCGGAGGACGTCGTCGTGGCGTTCTGCGCGCGCGAGTTCAAGCGTCCGGTCAGGTGGCGCGCCGAGCGCATCGAGGAGTTCCTGGCGGCGACCCATGGACGCGACGTGACGAGCCAGGCCGAACTCGCGCTCGACGCGTCCGGGCGCATCCTCGCACTGCGGATCTCCTCCCTCGCCAACCTCGGGGCCTACGCCACGCCGGCGGGGGTCGTGATTCAACTGATGATAGGGCCTTGGGTGTCGACGAGCGTCTACGACATCGGGGTAATCGACATCCGCATTCAAGGGGTGCTCACCCACACCGCGCCGACCAGCGCCTACCGCGGTGCCGGCCGGCCGGAGGCCATCTACATCATCGAGCGTTTGATGGACGCGGCGGCGCGCAAATTGGGCATGGATCCGCGAGAGCTGCGTCGGCGCAACATGATCCGCCCGGAACAGATGCCGTACACGAATGCGATGCGCCAGACCTACGACAGCGGCCAGTTCGAGGCGGTCATGGACAAGGCGGTTGCGCTTGCCCGCTGGGATGAGTTTGACGCGCGCGCCGCCGAGGCCAAGCAGCGCGGGCGGCTGCGCGGGCGCGGCATGGCGACGTTCCTCGAGTGGACCGGGGCGGAAGTTTTCGAGGAGCGGGTCACCGTAACTGTGAGCGGCGAGGGGGAGATCGAGATCTTCCATGCGCTGCAGGCTATGGGGCAGGGACTCGAGACGACGTTCGCCCAGGTGGCCGTCGACGTCTTTGGCGTCCCGATCGAGAAGATCAAGATTGTCCAGGGCGACACCGACCGCGGTACCGGCTTCGGCAGCGCGGGCTCACGGTCGCTGTTCGTGGGCGGCTCGGCGGTGCGCGTGGCCGCCGAGCGCACGGTCGTCAGGGCGCAGCAGCTTGCGGCCGAAGCGCTGGAGGCGGCGGCGGCCGACCTCGTGTATGGCGAAGGCTTCTTCCGCATTGCCGGGACCGACCGGCGCATTGGCCTGTTCGAGCTGGCACGAAAGCAGCCGTCGCGGCGCATTGTTCTCGACTCGACAAGCTCAGTCGACGGGGCGACCTGGCCCAACGGCTGCCATATCTGCGAAGTCGAAATCGACCCGGAGACCGGTGCGGTGGAGGTAGCCGCCTATTGGTCGGTCAACGATGTCGGACGCGTCATCAATCCGCTCATCGTTGTCGGCCAGCTCGAGGGGGGCGCGGCTCAGGGTATCGGCCAGGCACTGTGCGAACGCTTCGTCTACGACCCCGAGTCCGGCCAGGCGTTGACAGCGAGCCTGCTCGACTACGCGCTACCCAATGCGACCACGGTCGGACATTTTACGATGACGATGGATGAGTCGACGCCGTGCTTGAACAACGTGATGGGGGTGAAGGGCGTCGGCGAGCTGGGAACGATCGGCGCGACACCGGCCGTGGTCAATGCCGTCATCGACGCCCTGACTCGCCACGGCGTGGGCGGAGCCCTCGACGCGATGCAGATGCCGCTGACTTCGGCCCGTGTCTGGCAGGTGCTCTACCCACAGGCGGCAGCCGCCAAGGCGGGGCAAGCCGGCTAGGGCGCCGATCGACGCGGCGCCGGTGCGACGCTAGGCCGCGACGCGGACGGTTGCCGACGCCGACTCGGACTTGGGCTCGGTCGCGCTGCCGGCCGGCAGCGGCGCCTGCGCCGTCAGCGAGGCGAGCACGCACGCCGCCATGCGAACTTCCATCGACTCGCCACGGCCGAAAAGCACCACCGGCACCTTCGCCCCAAGGGTCACGCCGGCGGCGAGCGCGCCGACTATGCCGATCAGCGTGCGCAGCAGCAGTGCGCCGGACTCGAGGCCGGGTACGATGAGCACATCGGCGGCGCCCGCGACCTTCGATTCCACGCCATTGGCGCGCGCGGCGGCGGCGGAGAGTGCGCTGTCCGCGGTCAGCGGGCCATCGACTACGCCTCCGGTAATCATGCCCTGGAGGGCCATCTTGGAGAGCGCCGCCGCATCGGCGGTCGACGGCAGCGCCGGCGTTACGCCCTCGACTGCGCTCAGCACGGCGACCAAGGGCGCCGCGATCCCGAGCGCGTGCGCGAAGTCGATGGCGTTCTGCACGATGTCGCGCTTGGCCGCGAGCGTGGGGGCGATGTTGAGCAGCGCATCGGAGAGAACGAACGGGCGTGGGTAGCCCGGCACGTCGACAAAAAACGCATGCGTTAGGCGTCGTTCGCCGCGCAGCCCGGACTCCGGCGTCGCCACCGCCCGCATCAAATCGTCAGGGTAGAGGCTTCCCTTGATGAGCGCCCGCACCTCGCCATTCTTGGCCAGCTCCGCCGCACGCTGCGCGGCGGCAAAGGGCTCGTCCGGGGTGTCGATCAGATCGATGCGGGAAAGGTCGAGGCCGGCCTGGGCGGCGGCGTCGGCGATGCGGCCCTCCGGCCCGACGAGCACCGGCGCGAGATAGCCCGCGAACTGTCCCGACAGCGCGATCTGCAACGAATCGCTGTCGCAGGGATACACGACCGCCGCCGCGAGCGGGGCGAGATTGCGGACCCGATCGACGAGGCGCTGGAAGTGGGGGCGAGTGGCCATGAGATCAGCGTGGCAAAGCGGGGCGAGGCTGTCAACCCTGCGCCGATGGCCGGCATTTGCCAGCGGGCAGCCGTCGCAGCATCCTGGCGCACGCAGGGCTGGCGTGGCCGCGGCGGGCTCGAGCCGACGCCGACTTGCCCGGGCGGCGACAGGGCGCCGCCACCGCGCGGCCGGTCGCCGGTCGTTCGCTGCGCGCGCTTCACCTCGCCAGTGTAACCCTCGCTTGCTGCTCACACCTTCCCCTTCCAGGGCACGACGAGCTTCTCGACGTAGCGCATGAGCAGGTCGAAAAGGTAGGCCACAGCGCCGATGACGACGATGCCCATGATCACGATATCGGTACGCAGGAAGTTCGACGCGTTGAGCACCATCTGGCCCAGGCCCTTGGTCGCGGCGACCATTTCCGCAGCCACCAGCGTGGTCCAGCCAAAGCCGATGGCGATGCGCATCGAGGTCAGGATTTCCGGCATGCTGGCCGGGACGATCACGTGCCGGATCACTTGCCACTTCGATGCGCCCATCGAGTACGCCGCGTGGATCTGCTCCTGCGACACCGAACGCACGCCGGCGCGTGCGCTCATCGCCAGCGGCGCGAAGCAGGCGAGGTAGATCAGCAGCACCTTGGACAATTCGTCAATGCCAAACCAAATCACGATCAGCGGCAGATAGGCGAGCGGCGGCAGCGGCCGGTAGAACTCGATCGGCGGATCGAAGATGCCGCGCGCAATTCGCGACACCCCCATGGCGATGCCGATCGGAATGGCGGTCGCGCAGGCGGCGACGAAGGCGCTGAACACGCGGAACATCGACCAGCCGAAATTCTCCGCCAAGGGAGCATCGGCGAGCTTGCCCAGTGCCGATTCGTACAGGCGCGCCGCTACGGTCTCCGGCGTGGGCAGAAAAAGCGGCGGCACCCAGCGCAGATGGCTCGCCAGCCACCACAGGGCAAACAGGGCGACCATGGTCAGCGCGCTGATCGCGGTGCTCGAGCCCTCGCCCGGGGTGGCGAACGAGGAGGTTTTCGGCCGGCTGGCACCGGCGGGTTGGGCGCTGGTCATGCCTCGTGGACGATCGCGGGGCGCTCGGGCTCGCGCTGCTGAATGACCGCCAGCACCTCCTCGCGCACGGCGATGAAGTCCGGGTCCGACTTAATCGCCCGAGCGTTTCGCGTTGCCACGAAACGCCGGCCGAAGTCGAGGCGATATTCGTGCGAGATTCGCCCCGGTCGGGGCGTCATCACCACCAGGTGGGTGGCAAGGAACAGCGCCTCCTCGACCGAATGGGTGATGAAGAACACCATCTTGCCGGTGCGCTGCCAGACGTCGAGGATGAGCTCCTGCATCGACTCGCGGGTGAAGGCGTCGAGTGCCCCCAGCGGCTCGTCCATGAGCATCAGTTCGGGATCGGAGGCCAGCGTGCGGGCGATGCCGACGCGCTGTTGCATGCCGCCCGACAACTCGTAGATCGCGCGCCGGGCGAAGTCCTCCAGCCCGACGAGCCTGAGCTTTTCCATTGCCACCTCGCGCCGCCGGGCGGGGGCGACGCCACGCATGCGCAGGCCGAACTCGACGTTGTCGATGACGTTGAGCCAGGGCATCAGGGCGTGCTTCTGGAACACGACGCCGCGATCGGCGCCCGGACCGTCGACCGGGTGGCCGTCGAGCTCGATCGTCCCTTCGGTAGCGGGCAGGAAGCCGGCGATGCAGTTGAGCAGCGTCGTCTTGCCACACCCCGAGGCGCCGATGGCGACCAGGAAGGCGCCGTCGCGCAGCGTCAGATTGACGTCCGCCAGGGCATCGACGATGCCCATCTTGGTCGCGTAACGGACGCCGAGGTGGTGGATGTCGAGTTGGGGCAACCGGGGTCCCTTCGCCGGCTTGGCGGCGGCGCGAGGCCATTCTGACAGAAAAGCGGCGGCGCACCGGGCGCCGCCGCGACCATGACCGGGTGCCCAGAAAGGGCTATTTCATGGCCTTGGTCACCCACTCGATGGTAACGTTCTTGCTGAAGTCGGGTGCCACCGCGGTAAGCCGGCCCTGGTCCTTGAGGAAGCTCGCCTGCTGCGCCAGCGCCTTGCTCGCGGCGCCGCTCGCGCCGCCGCCCATCCATGCCGGCGACGCCTGCTCCGCCAGGCTCGGGAAGCCGTACAGAGCCATCGCGGCGGCCACCTCCTCCGGCTTGCCACCCGACCACTTGGCCACCGCCGCCACCTTGGCCGGATCGGCGGTCCATGCCTTGGGATTGGCCCGATAGTCGGCGTCGGCCTTGGCCAGCGCTTTGACCAGGGCGACCATGAACTCCGGATTCTGCTTGGCGAACTTCTGGGTCACGATCAGCCCGTCAAAGGTGCAGGCGCCCTTCTTGCAGATGTCGCCGGAGGTGAGCAGCACCTTGCCGCTCTTCTTGACCTCGGACAGGACCGGATCCCAGATGAAAGTCGCGTCGATGTCGCCGCGGCTCCACGCGGCCGCAATCTCGGGCGGTCGCATGTTGAGCACTTGTGCGTCGGACGCCTTGAGTCCCGCCTGCTGCATGGCGTAGAGCAGCTGGAAATGCGAGGTCGACACGAAGGGCGTGCCGATCTTCTTGCCCTTCAGATCGGCAACGGTGTTGATGCCGCTGCCGTTACGCGCCACCAGCGCCTCGGCCGCAGCAATGTCCTCGAGAATCCAGAACAGCTCGACGTCCATGCCCTGGCTGATTGCCGTCGCGACGCCGGTCGAGCCGACCTCCCCCAACTGCACGTCGCCGGAGGCCATGGCCCGGATCACATCGCCACCGCCGCCGAACTGCCGCCAGTTGATCTTGAATCCGGTCGCCTTTTCGATCTCCTGGCTCTGTTGCACCCAACGCCACGGATTCATCATGTCCTGATAGGCGAAGGTTACGGTCTTCTGCGCCCACGCCGGCGCGGCGGCCAGTGCCGAAACGGCGGCGAACGTCATTGCTGCCAGCAAGCGATGCATATTTCCTCCCTTGAGCTGCCGCCGGAATGTTTGCCGACGATCCGAGTGCCGGGTGATGCTAGACGGTCACCAGAGTCTTGCGCAAGCAATCGACGATCATATCGATATGCTGCCGCTCGGCGATGAGCGGTGGCGCGATGATCGCCGAGTCTCCGGTGGTCTTCAGATGCAGACCGTTGTCGAACAGCTTCTTCTGCAGCAGATGGCCGCGCGCGCCCGGCGTGCCCGCCGGATGCACCTCGATCGCCGCCAGCATGCCGTAGCCGCGCAGATCGGCAACCGCAGGCAGATCCTTGAGCGACCAGAGGCCGTCGAGAAAATACGCCGACAGCGCGGCGCCGCGCTCGAACAGGCCCTCCTTGCGGTAGATGTCGAGCGTCGCCAGACCCGCGGCACACGGCGCCGGATGGCCCGAGTAGGTGTAGCCGTGGAAGAACTCGATCGCGCCGTCCTGCGCCGCGGCGATGACCGTGTCGTGGATCCGTTCGCTGATCGCGACGGCACCCATCGGCTGGGCGCCGTTGGTGAGGCCCTTGGCCATCGTCATGAGGTCGGGCGTCACCTCGAAGCTCTGCGCCGCGAACGGCTTGCCGGTGCGGCCGAACCCGCAGATCACCTCGTCGAACACCAGCAGAATGCCATGCTGATCGCAGATCTCGCGCACGCGCTTGAGGTAACCCTTGGGCGGCACCAGGCAGCCGGTCGAGCCCGCGATGGGCTCGATGAAACAGGCAGCGATGTTTTCCGCTCCATGCAAGGCGACCAGGCGCTGCAAGTCCTCGGCGAGCTCGGCACCCTGCGCACCTTCGCCCTTGACGAAGAAGTTCTCCTTCAAGTGCGTGTGGCGCATGTGCACGACGCCCGGCACGCCGGGGCCGAACTTGCGCCGGTTGTTGACGATGCCCGACAGCGCAACGCCGCCGAAGTTGACGCCGTGGTAGGCGCGCTCGCGCGAGACGAACATGTTGCGGCCGCCCTGGCCACGCGCCTGGTGGTAGGCCAGGGCGACTTTCATCGCCGTGTCGACGGCCTCGGAACCGGAGTTGACGAAAAAGATCCGGTTCAGGTCGCCTGGCGTGAGCTCGGCCACTCGCGTTGCGAGCTCGAAGCTCTTGGGGTGCGCGCGCAGAAACGGGGCGATGAAATCGAGCTCCATGAGCTGCTTCGACACGGCCTCGGCGATTTCCTTCCGACCGTGACCGGCATTGACGCAAAATATGCCCGACGAGGCATCGATGAGTTTGCCGCCGCGATCGTTCCAATAGAACATGCCCTCCGCGCGCACGACCATCTTGGGATCGGACTTGAAATCTCGGTTGGGGGTGAAGGGCATCCAGTACTCGTCGAGCGAGGCCTGGCGCGGTTGCGAGGGGTCGCGCCGCGTGATTTCGGCATGGTCCATCATGTTCTCCAGGTCGGGCGCGGGCAGTTGAAAGGCCACGCGACAACCTGCTTTTTAGTCCTTAATCCGGTCGCTCGGCTAGAGCCACCTGTCGAAGGCGGCGGCGGACCCCCGCGCCGAGGCGGGGCAGGCCGCGGCGCGCGCACGCACCCCTGGCCACGGGTTGGACGGAACACTCAGGCGGCGACGCGCCGCAGCGGTCGTAACCGGCTCGGCGGCGAGCACCTGCGCGACTGCGTTGACCACGGCGGCGATGCGTCCGACGTCGCGCAGTTGCTGCGTGCTCAAGCCGGACTCGCGCAGCAGCCTGGCGTGTGACTGGATGCAGAAGTCGCACTTACCGACAATCGACGCGGCGAGCGCGTACAGCTCGAAGCTCTTGCGCTCGACGCCACCATGCGTCGCATACGCGTTCATGCGCAGCTCAGGCCGGATGGTCTTGAGTTCCGGATCCGCCGCCATTTCCACGAACGGATACCAGACGTTGTTCATCCCCATCAGGGCGGCGGCGGTAAGCGCAGCCTGGGCGTGCGTCGCGTCGAGCGGCGGCGCCTCGCGTAACGCCTCGACCAGCGGCGCCGACCGGGCGGCGAATGCGGCGGCGAGCGCCGCGCCGACAGCCTCCGCGGGGGCGAGACTCGAGCGGCTGAGCACCGCGTCGAAGTTGAGCCGCAGGTCCTTGGCGTAATCGGGAATGCGGTCGTTGATCGTTTGCAACCACTCCATGGCGAAGCCTCACTTAGCTTAGATTAGGGTCATGTCCACCTGGCGGGTCGAGCGGCTACAACGTGCCGCCTCCGACCGCCCGATTGCACGGGCACAACTCGTCGGTCTGCAAGCCGTCCAGAATGCGCAGCACCTCTTCCGGACTGCGGCCGACATTGAGGTTGTTCACCGAAACGTGCTGGATGACGTTGTCCGGATCGACGATGAACGTCGCCCGCAGCGCCACCCCTTCCTTGGCGTCGCGCACGCCGAGTTGGTCCACCAGCGAGCCGGTGACGTCGGCGAACTGCCACTGGTTAAGACTCCTCAGCTCGGCATGATCGCGGCGCCAGCCGAGCTTGGCGAACTCGTTGTCGGTCGAACCGCCGAGCACGACCGCGTCGCGGTCCTCAAACTGCTTGGCGAGCTTGGCAAAACCGACGATTTCGGTCGGGCAGACGAAGGTGAAATCCTTCGGATAGAAGTAGATAACCTTCCACTTGCCCGGAAACGACCGCTCGTCGAGCGGCGCGAAGGCCGATGCACCGTTTTCCTCATGCCGATTGAAACCCGGCTTGACTCCGACGACGCTAAACGGCTCCAGTTTCTGACCTACGGTTTTCATGCACTGCTCCTTTTCAATGCGGGCGCCTTTGCGCCGCGCAGGGTTGGCGATTGGCTCGCGAATGAGCACGAAGGATAAGTTATGGATCGGCAATGGATAATTCAATTTGTTTATTTTGATCGCGGTCTTAACTTGAGCTTATGGGTCGCTTGCCGGTCATAGAGACGACCCCTAGCCCGCATGACCGCTTCGGGTTACCTTATTTTCAGGGAGAGCCCCATGCGCATCGGCGTACCGAAGGAAATCAAGGTTCTGGAGAACCGCGTCGGGCTCACGCCGGCCAGTGTGCGTGAAGCAGTCCATCACGGGCACGAAGTCGTCGTCGAGCGCAACGCGGGACAGGGCATTGGCATGGACGACGAGGCGTATCGCCGCGCTGGCGCCGTCGTCGTCGACACCGCGGCGGAGGTGTTCGCCCGCGCCGAGCTGATCGTCAAGGTCAAGGAGCCACAGGCAATCGAGCGCCGCATGCTGCGCGAAGGCCAGGTGCTGTTCACCTACCTGCACCTCGCGCCCGATCCCGACCAGGCGAAGGATCTGCTCGCCAGCGGCGCGGTGTGCATCGCCTACGAAACGGTGACCTCGCCGTCGGGCGGATTGCCGCTGCTCGCGCCGATGTCCGAAGTGGCCGGCCGCATGGCCGTGCAGGCTGGCGCTTACTACCTGGAGAAGCCGCACGGCGGCTTGGGCGTGTTGCTCGGTGGCGTGCCGGGCGTCGATCCGGCCAAGGTCGTGGTTCTTGGCGGCGGCGTGGTCGGCTCGCACGCCTGCCACATCGCCCTGGGCATGGGCGCCGACGTGTGGGTCCTTGACCGCAGCGTCGACGTGTTGCGGGCCTTGTGGCGCCAGTTCGGCCGCCCGCTCAATACGGTCTATTCAACCCACGATGCCATCGAGCAGCACGTTACGGCTGCCGACCTGGTCATAGGCGGCGTCCTGATCCCCGGTGCATCGGCGCCGAAGCTCGTTTCGCGCGCCTTGATCGCGCGGATGAAACCGGGCTCGGTGGTCGTCGATGTCGCCATTGACCAGGGGGGCTGCTTCGAAACCTCCCGTCCCACGACGCACGCCGATCCCGTGTACGTGGTTGACGGCGTAACGCATTATTGCGTCGCCAACATGCCCGGCGGCGTGCCACGCACCTCGACCTTCGCGCTCAACAACGCCACCCTGCCGTTCGTGCTCGCGCTCGCCGACAAGGGTTGGCAGAAAGCGCTCGGCGACGACCGTCACCTCAAGAGCGGTCTTAACATTGCGTTCGGCCACGTGACGTGCAAACCGGTCGCCGACGCGCTAGGCTACAAGTACACTGCACCGGAAACCGTGCTGTAGCTGGGGCTGTCTCCGCCCGCGCTCTTCGCGCGGGTACCGGCCGGCGCTGCAGGCGTGCGGCAACCATGCGGACCGTCGAATCGCAGAGGAAATCGCTATGAACACCATGACCGAGGGCCCGGCGCTTGCCGTCGTCGGCAAGCAGAAGATGACGCCGTCGGAGGCATTCGTGGAGACCCTTGTCGCGCAGGGCGTCAAGGACGTTTTCGGCATCGTTGGCTCGGCCTTCATGGATGCCCTCGATCTGTTCCCGCTCGCCGGCATCCGCTTCATCTCGGTCGCGCACGAGCAGGGTGCCGGGCATATGGCCGACGGTTACGCGCGGGTGTCCGGGCGGCACGGCGTCTGCATCGCGCAGAATGGACCGGGTGTCACCAATTTTGTCACCTCCACGGCCGCCGCCTATTGGGCGCATTCGCCGGTGGTCGTGGTCACGCCGGAGACCGGATCGATGGGGCTCGGTCTCGGCGGATTCCAGGAGACCGAGCAGCTGCCGATCTTCTCCAAGATCACCCGCTTCCAGGCGCACGTCAACAACCCGGCGCGCATGGCCGAACTGACCTCGCGCGCGTTCGACCGCGCGCAACTCGAAATGGGACCGGCGCAGCTCAACATCCCGCGCGATTTCTTCTATGGCGACATCGAGTGCGAGATTCCGCATCCGCTCGCCATCGAGCGTGGCGCGGGCGGCGAAACGGCGTTGGCCGACGCGGCCGCGCTGCTCGCCGAGTCGCGCTTCCCGGTGATTCTCTGCGGCGGCGGCATCGTCATGGGCGACGGCCAGGACGAGGCGGTCCGGCTCGCCGAATTGCTGCAGGCGCCGGTATGCAACTCGTATCTGCATAACGATTCGTTTCCGGCACAACACCCCTTGGCATGCGGCCCGCTCGGTTACCAGGGCTCCAAGGCGGCGATGCAGCTGATGGCCAAGGCCGACGTCGTGCTCGCGCTGGGCACCCGTCTGGGGCCGTTCGGTACCCTGCCGCAATACGGGCTCGACTATTGGCCCAAGGACGCCAAGATCATCCAGGTCGACGCCGACGCGAAAATGCTGGGGCTGGTCAGGCCGATCGCGGCAGGCATCTGCGGCGACGCCAAGGCCGCCGCGCAGGCGCTCCTCGCGCGCCTGACCGGCAGGACGCTTGCCTGCCATGCCAACGTTGCCGCGCGGCTGGCCGCAGTCAAGCTCGAGAAAGCCGCGTGGGCGGCCGAACTTGAGGCCTGGACGCACGAAACCGATGCCTGGTCGCTGGCCGTCAGCAAGGGCTCGAGCGGCATGCACCCGAGGCAAGTGCTGCGCGAGCTGGAGCGCGCACTGCCGCCTCGAGTCATGGTTTCGACCGACATCGGCAATATCTGCTCGGTGGCCAATTCCTATCTTCGCTTCGAGCAACCCCGATCGATGTTCGCAGCCATGAGCTTCGGCAACTGCGGCTACGCTTTCCCAACCATCATGGGCGCCAAGGTCGCCGCGCCCGACCGCCCGGCGATCGCCTACGTCGGCGACGGCGCGTGGGGGATGAGCTTCGGCGAGCTGCAAACTTGCGCGCGCGAGCGCATCGCCGTCACCGCGGTGGTATTCAACAACGGCCAGTGGGGCGCGGAGAAGAAGAATCACGTCGACTTCTACGCCCAGCGCTTTGTCGGCGTGAACCTCGACCACCAGCCCTCGTGGGCGGCGGTCGCCGCGGCGATGGGCGCCGAGGGGCGGCGAATCGACAAGCTCTCCGACGTCGGGCCGGCACTAAGCGCCGCGGTAAAGGCGCAGCGCGAGGGCAAGACGACCGTGCTGGAGATGATGGTCACGCCCGAGCTGGGCGATCCGTTCCGCCGCGACGCGCTCGAATTGCCGACGCGCCACCTCGCCAAGTACCAGGCTACGGTGGCGACGCGTTGAACCCCCAGGTCCGGTCGCTCGGCGTCGCGCGCATCGCTGCCCTGTTGCTGCTCGGGTGCCTGGTCGGCGCCGGCCCGGTCGGCGCGCAGGGGACGAAGGGCTATCCCAACCGGCCGATTCGCTTCGTCGTTCCCTATCCGCCCGCCGGCGGCACCGACATCGTCGCGCGCATCCTAGCCGACCCGCTCGCCGCGGTGCTGGGGGAGCCCATCATCATCGAAAACCGCGGCGGCGCCGCCGGCATTCTGGGCACCGACATCGTCGCCAAGTCCGCGCCAGACGGCTACACGATCCTGTTCACGCTCTCCTCGCACACGATCAACCCGAAACTCTACGACAAGCTGCCGTTCGACGTCGAACGGGACTTCGTGCCGATCAGCCTTGCGGCGCTGATTCCGCAGATACTCGTGGCCAACCCGTCGCTGCCGGCGAACAATGTCCGCGAGCTGATCGCGCTCGCCAAATCGGAACCGGGCAAGCTCAACTATGCCTCGGTCGGCACCGGATCGCCGGGGCACATCGCCGGCGAACTCTTCAAGCTCAAGACCGGCATCGACATGGTGCACGTTCCGTACAAGGGCGGCGGCCCTGCGGTCGCCGATACGCTGGCCGGGCAGGTACAACTTCTCTTCGTCTCGCTGCCGGCGGCGCTGCAGCACGTTCGGGCCGGCAGGCTCAAGGCGCTGGCGGTAACAAGCGACCAGCGCAGCCTGGCGGCACCCGAGGTGCCAACGATCGCCGAGTCGGGGGTACCCGACTGCGTGGTCAACTCGTGGTACGGTGCGCTGGCGCCGGCGAAGACGCCGCCGGAGATCGTCGCCAAGCTGCAGGCCGCCTTCGCGCAGGTGCTGGCACAGCCGGAGGTCAAGGCGAAGCTGTTTCTGCAGGGCGCCGAAGCGACGGCATCGACCTCGGCCGAATTCGAGCAAAGGATTCGCGCCGAGCTCAAGCAGTGGGATTACGTGATTCACGAAGCGAAGATCAGGGCTGAATGACATGGGTGGCAAGGACCCACTGCCTGTGGCGGAGAGCACCGCAGCGATCGTGACCGCGCTCGTCGCCCGGGCACGCGCCGCGCAGGCGGCGTTCGACGCGGCGACACAGGACGAGGTCGACGAGGTCGTCACCGCCGTCGGCTGGGCCATCGTCGATCCGGAGCACAACCGCGCACTCGCCGAGCTGGCCGTGCGCGACACCGGTTTGGGCAACGTCGGCGACAAAATGGCGAAGAACCGGCGCAAGACCATGGGGTTGTTGCGCGACCTCGCGGGCAGCAAGTCGGTGGGCGTGATTGCGGAGGATTCCGCCAAGGGCCTGGTGGAGATTGCGCGCCCGGTGGGCGTCGTCGGCGCGATCACGCCGTCGACCAACCCCGCGGCGACACCGGCGAACAACATCATCAACGCGTTGAAGGGACGCAACGCCATCATCGTCGCGCCTTCTCCCAAGGGCGCCTCGACGCTGTCGCTGCTGCTCGCCTACGTACACGCCGAGCTGGATCGGGTCGGGGTGCCGCGCGACCTCGTGCAACAGCTGCCCTCGCCGGTGACGCGCGAAGTGACCGCCGAGCTGATGCGCCAGGTCGACCTGGTCATCGCCACCGGCTCGCGCACCAACGTACGCGCAGCCTACGAGAGCGGCACGCCGGCGATCGGCGTGGGCGCCGGGAACGTGGCGGTGATCGTTGACGAGACCGCCGACCTCGCCGGCGCTGCAGACAAGATCGCTGCTTCGAAGACGTTTGACAACGCCACCAGCTGCTCGTCGGAGAACAGCGTGATCGCGGTCGAGGCGATCGCCGCGCCGTTGCTCGCCGCCCTGGCAGCGGCCGGCGGCGCCTTGCTCGAGGACGGCGAGGCGCGGGTGCTGGAGCGGGCGATGTTCGCCGCCGCGCGTCCGCTGCCGGCATTTGTCGCCCAGAGCGCAGCGGCGATCGCCCTGCGCGCCGGTCTGGGGCGCCCGGCGCTGCTCGACGCGCGCTTCCTCATCGTCGCCGAAACGGGGGTCGGCACGGACCATCCGTTTTCAGGCGAGAAACTCTCGCCCGTGCTGGCGTTCTACCGCGTGCCCGACTTCGCCGCCGCCACCGCGCTGGCAAAGGCCCTGCTGCACTATCAGGGAGCCGGACATTCCGTGGGCTTGCACACGCGCGACGATCAGCGCGCGCTCGAGCTGGGACATTCGTTGCCGGTCTGCCGCGTCATCGTCAACCAGGCGCACTGCTTCGCCACCGGCGGTTCGTTCGACAATGCGCTCCCGTTCTCGCTGTCGATGGGTTGCGGAACCTGGGGCCGCAACAGCATCTCGGACAATCTGAACTACCGGCACTTCCTGAACATCACCCGCGTCGTGCGCCCGTTCTCGCCCGACCAGGTGCGCGAACCCACCGAAGAGGCGCTGTTCGGCTCGTACCGGCGCAAGTTCAAGCTCTAGAGCCGGACGGGTATCGATGCGCACGTTCCGCGATGCGATCGACGCTTACGCGGCGGCGCAGCCGGATGCCCCCTGCATCGTCGCGCCGGAACGCGACGCGATCCTCACCTACGGCGAGCTGCAGCGCAGCGGCGCCACGCTCGGCGCCTATCTCGCGCAGGCCGGCATTGCTCCCGGCGCGGTCGTATCGTTCATGCTCCCCAACGGCATCGCCGCGGCGAGCGTCTTTCTCGGCGCGATGTACGCCGGCTACGTCGTCTCGCCGGTGAACCTGATCGCCCAGGACGCGCAGCTCGAGTACACCCTGGCCCATTCGCGCACCCGGCTGGTCTTTGCCGCGCCCGAACACCTCGATCGGCTGCGCGCCTTGCTTAAGCGCGCGCAAAGCGCGGCCGCGGTGCGCGCGACCGATCCGGATGACCTCGGGCTCGCCGCGGGCGGTGACGCGCCCTTAGCCGCGGTCAGCCCCGACCTGCCGGCCATGCTCATGTACACGTCGGGAACGACCGGGGAACCGAAGGGCGTGCTGCTCTCGCACTGGAACATGGTCTACGCCGGGCGCACGGTCGCGGCGGCGCAAGCGCTGAGCGCGAAGGATCGCGTGCTCTCGGCGCTGCCCCTGTATCACATCAACGGCCAATGCATCGCCACGGTGAGTCCGGTCGTCTCGGGCGGCAGCATCGTCATGCCGCACCGATTCAGCGCCTCGCAATGGTGGCCTCTGGTCGAGCGCTACCGTCCGACTTGGCTCAACCTGGTGCCGACCATCGTCGCCTACCTTCTCAACGGCCCCGATCTGACGCCGGCCCAGGCGGCCGCCTGTCGCGCGATCCGCTTCGTCCGGTCGGCGTCCGCACCGCTGCCGGTCGAGCAGCAGCGCGCGTTCGAAGACGCGCTTCGGCGTGGCGATCATCGAGGCGATGGGGCTTACCGAGTGCGCTTCGGTGGCGTTCGCCAATCCTCTCGACGCGAGGCGGCGCAAGTATGGCTCGACCGGCCTGCCACTCGGCCTCGAAGCACGCGTCGTCGCTGCCGACGGCGCCGCGCTCGGAACGGGCGAGGTGGGCGAAATTCAGCTGCGCGGCGAGAACGTGATGAAAGAGTACTACCGGGCGCCCGAGCTGACGGCGCAGGTGCGCTCGGCGGATGGCTGGCTTGCCACCGGCGATCTCGGCTACCGGGACGACGACGGCTACTATTTCATCGTCGGCCGGCGCAAGGAGCTGATCATCAAGGGCGGCGAGAACATCGCGCCACGCGAGATCGACGAGGCGCTGCTGCGCCATCCCGCCGTGCTCGAAGCGGCGGCCGTGGGGATTCCCGATCCGGTCTACGGCCAGGACATCCTCGCCTGCGTCGTCCTCAAGCCCGGGAAGCGGTGCGACGAGGCGGAACTGCGCGCGCATTGCCTGGCGCAGCTTGGGCGCTACAAGTCGCCGCGCCTGCTGCGCCTGGTCGCCGCGTTGCCCAAGGGCCCGTCGGGCAAGGTGCAGCGGTTGAAGTTGCTCGATCTGCAATGAGCAGGCCTTGCACAAGCACGGGGCGCTACCGACGCTCGTGTAGAATGGCCCGGCATCGCGCAACACCTCGGCCTCGGCCGCGAGGACCGCCATCCGCATGACCCGCGCCATCCCTTTCGACGATCATTCGCGCCAGCAGACCAAGTTTACGACCTGCTACATGTGCGCGTGCCGCTGCGGGATCAAGGTCACGCTCGAGGACGGCAAGCTGCGCTTCATCGAGGGCAATCGTAATCATCCGGTCAATCAGGGCGCGATCTGCGCCAAGGGCGCTGCCGGCATCATGAAGCAGTACTCGCCGGCACGCCTGCGCCAGCCGCTCAAGCGCCGCCCCGGGAGCGAACGCGGTGCGGGCGACTTCGTGCCGATCGGCTGGGACGAGGCGCTCGACCTGCTCACCACGCGGCTGGCAAAGATCCGCGCCACCAACCCGACCGAGCTCGCCTTTTTCACCGGCCGTGACCAGATGCAGGCACTGTCGAGCCTCTGGGCGCAACAGTTCGGCACCCCGAACTGGGCCGCGAATGGCGGCTTGTGTTCGGTCAACATGGCCGTCGCGGGGTTGTACACGATCGGCTACTCGTTCTGGGAATTCGGCGCCCCTGACTGGGATCACGCCAAGTATTTCATCCTCTGGGGCGTTGCCGAGGATCATTCGTCGAATCCGCTCAAGATCGGCCTGGACAAGCTCAAGCGCCGCGGCGCCAAGTTCGTGTCGATCAATCCGGTGCGCACCGGCTATTCGGCCATTGCCGACGAGTGGGTACCCATCCGGCCCGGGACCGACGGGCTGCTTGCCCTGGCCATCGTGCACGTGCTGCTCAAGCGCGGGCTCGTCGACTGGGAATTCCTCATTCGCTACACCAACGCACCCTGGCTTGTCGTGCAGACGCCCGGCATGCCCGGAGACGGCCTGTTTGCGCGCGACGAGGCGGGCAATCCCCTGGTCTGGGATACCCTCGAGCACCGCTTCGTCAACGGGCATCTGCCCGACATTGCGCCGGCGCTGCTCTCGACGGTCGATCTCCCCGACGGGCGTCGCGCGAAAAGCGTTTTTTCGCTCGTCTCGGAACGCTACCTTGACGACCGCTATGCACCGGAAACCGTCGCCGCCGAATGCGGTGTCGCGGCGCAGACGATCCATCGCCTGGCCCTGGAAATGGCGCACATCGCGTTCAACCAGGCGGTCGAGCTGCCGATTGCCTGGACCGACATGCACGGCCGCAGGCACGACCGGGTCGTCGGCCGCCCGGTTGCGATGCATGCCATGCGCGGCATCTCGGCGCATTCCAACGGCTTCCACACCTGCCGCGCGCTGCATGTGCTGCAGATGCTCCTCGGCGCACTCGATGGACCCGGCAACTTCCGCGCGCGGGCCCCCTATCCGCGCCGCATCCCGATGCGCACCCTGCCTGAAAACGATCCCGCGGTGATCTTCGCCCCGGATACGCCGCTCAACCGCAGCGCCTATGGCTATCCGACGCGTCCGGAGGAGCTGGTGATCGACCGTGAGGGCCGGCCGCTGCGCATCGACCGCGCGTATTCGTGGGAGTCGCCTCTGGCCGCGCACGGCATGATGCACATGGTCATCACCAACGCCGTCAACCGCGACCCGTACCCCATCGACACGCTGCTGCTGTTCATGGCGAACATGGCATGGAACTCGGCCATGAACACGGGCGAAACGCGCGAAATGCTGGTACGCAAGCGACAGCGACGGCGAGTACGCGATCCCCTTCGTCGTCGTCGTCGACGCGTTCCATTCCGAAACCGTGGGTTTCGCCGATCTGGTGCTGCCCGACACCACCTACCTCGAGCGCTACGACACGATGTCGCTGCTCGACCGGCCCATCTCCGAACCCAACGCCGCGGCGGACGCGATCCGCCATCCCGTCGTCGAGCCCGATCGCGACGTGCGGCCGTGGCAGGATGTGCTCGTCGAGCTCGCCTCGCGGCTCAAATTTCCGGCCTTCACTCTCGCCGACGGTTCGCGCAAGTTCGCCGACTACAAGGATTTCGTCATCCATTACGAAAAGGTGCCTGGCGTCGGGCTCTTGTCCGGCTGGCGCGGCAAGGACGGCGAGAAATCGCTGCGCGGCGAACCGAACCCGAAACAGTGGGAAAAGTACATCGAGAACCAGGCCTTCTTCAGCTATCCCTGGCCGGAGAGCATGCGCTACTACCGCTACGCCAATAAGGACTATCTCGAATTCGCGGAGAAGCACGCACTGTTCGGGACGCCTGCCGGTGCAGGTGGTATTGCAGATGTACTCGGAACCGCTGCAGAAGTTCCGCCTCGCCGGCCAGGGACTCTACGAAGGTCCCCAGCCCACCGCGCTCGTCGACTGCGAGCGGCTGGCGAAGTATTTCGATCCGTTGCCGTTCTGGTACGCACCGCTGGAGGGCGCGCAGGCGCACATGACCGCGGTGGGCGCGGGCGGTCACACCGTGGCCGACGAGTATCCGCTGCACGCGATCACGCAGCGGCCGATGATGCTCTATCAGTCCTGGGATGGGCAGAACGCCTGGCTGCGGCAGATCATGTCCGAGAATAGCCTGTACATGAATCGCGCCACGGCGCGCGCGCTCGAACTCGCCGACGACGACTGGATCTGGGTCGAGTCCCACCACGGCAAGATCCGCTGCCGGTTGAAGACGATGGAAGGGGTCGAGGCGAACACCGTGTGGACCTGGAACGCAGTGGGCAAGCAGCCGGGTACCTGGGGATTGTCCCCCGACGCCTCGGAGGCCAGCGCAGGCTTTCTGCTCAACCATCTCATATCCGAATTGCTGCCGCGCAGCGCCTCGGACGCGCGCCGCTTGACCAATTCCGATCCGGTCACCGGCCAGGCGGCGTGGTTTGACCTGCGCGTCAAGGTGAGCAAGTGCGCTGCGGGCGAAACCGGTGTCTGGCCGCTGTTCACGGCAGCGCCGCCGTTGCCGGGCGATAACGGCTACCGGCCGCGCGTCTGGCGCTATCACGCCTAACGAGGTCGGTTACGAGATGAAGCTCGGACTGCTCATCGACCTCGATACCTGCGTCGGCTGCCATGCGTGCGCGATCGCCTGCAAGGAGTGGAACGCGTCGTCGAAGGTCAGCGGCGCGCTTTCCGACTACGAGCCATTCGGCGCCGAGCCCTCCGGCGTATGGTTCAACCGCGTGCGCCACTACGAGGTCGGCGACTATCCCGCCTCCAAGACGATCAATTTTCCGCTGTCCTGCATGCACTGCGCCGACGCCGACTGCATCACCGTATGCCCCACCGGGGCGTCGTACCGGCGCGCCGACGGCATCGTGCTCGTCGACCAGGACAAGTGCATGGGCTGCAATCTGTGCGCATGGGCGTGCCCGTACGGCGCGCGCGAGCTCGATACGGTATCGGGGACGATGAAAAAGTGCACGCTCTGCGTCGATCGCATCTACGACGAGATGCTGGCACCGGCGGACCGGCAGCCGGCATGCGTGCTCGCCTGCCCGACGCGGGCGCGGCTGTTCGGCGATTTCGACGACCCGGGCTCCGAGGTTTCGCGCCTGGCCGCCGCACGCGGTGGTTTCGGCCTCCTGCCCGAGCTCGGCTACGCCCCGGTCAACCGCTATCTCCCGCCGCGGCAGCCACCGCCCGTCCTCGGTGAGGATGACGCACGCGAGCTGCTCGAGCGCGGGCTGGCGAGCCTCGCGAGTCCGGTGATCCGGCGCTGAAGCTCCGGCCGACGCCCGGATGAAGCCGGCGTTCAGCATCATTTTTTTCACCGTGAGCTCGGGCGCGGGACTGGGCCTGCTGGCACTGATTGCGCTCGTCGACATGCTGGCGCCGGGCAGCCTGCCGCCGCAGGCGCTGTGGCGGGGAGCGCTGCTCGGTCTGGGGCTGGTGGCGGCAGGGCTCGCATCGTCGCTGCTGCACCTGGCCAATCCGCGCAACGCCTGGCGCACCATGGCGCGCGTGCGCACCTCCTGGCTGTCGCGCGAGGCCGCGGCCGCGATGGCGCTGTTTGCCGTCGGCGCGGCCTACGTCGCGCTGCTGGTCCACGGCGACACCGGCGCGCCGCGCGTGTTGCTGGGCTGGGCTACGTGCGTGCTCGCCTGGGCGGTCCTCGTCTGCACGGCAATGATCTATGCGAGCCTGAAGCCTATCCGGCAATGGCACACACGCTGGACGCCGGCCAATTACCTTCTGCTCGGCCACTGGTCCGGCGCGCTGCTCCTCGCCGCGTTGGCCTGTGCCTATGCGCCGCGGCCGGGGGCTTTCCTTGCGCTGGCGGCCATCCTCGGCGCCGCCGCGCTGGCGGCAAAGCTCGCCTACTGGCAGGCGATCGGCGCGGCCTCGCCGGCGCTGACGCTGGAGCGTGCGATCGGGGTCGAGGAGGGGGTGCGCGGACCCGGTCCGCTGAGCGTCGCCCACGCGCGCCTGCTCGACGTCGGGCATTCGCACGGGACCTTCCTCAGCCGTGAATTCGGCTTCGTCCTGGCGCAGCGCCATGCCCGGGTGCTGCGCGGCGTGGCGCTCGCCCTTGGCTTTGGCTTGCCGCTCGCCTGGCTCATCACCGCGATCGCGCGCTGGCAGGTCGCGCTCTCGGCAGTGGCCTGCTGTATCATCGGCTTGCTGATCGAGCGCTGGCTTTTCTTCGCCGAAGCCAGGCATACGGTCCGGCTGTATCACGGCGATCCTCGAACATGACGGCGCAGCTGCAAGTGCGGGTCTGGCGCGGCGGTGCCGCCGGGCGCTTTCAGACCTTCGATGTACCTCGGCGCGACGCGCAAACGGTGCTCGACGTGGTCACTTATATCCAGCGCCGCCTCGACCCCACCCTGGCCTATCGCTTTGCCTGCCGCGTCGGCATGTGCGGCTCCTGCGCGATGACCGTCAACGGCCGGCCGCGCTGGACGTGTCGCACCCACGTGGCCAAGGTCGCGCCGGGCAACCGGCTCGAGATTGCGCCGCTCGCCAACCTGGCGATCGTGCGCGATCTCGTCACCGACATGGGGGAGTTCTTCGACAAGTGGGCGCGCGCACGCGCTCGGTTCCAGCCGACCGCGACCCGTCGCGACGACTTGGCGCGCATCGAGCCCTCCTCCCCGGAACGGCGCGCGATCGATAGCGCGATCGAATGCATCGGCTGTGGCGTGTGCTACGCGGCCTGCGACGTCGTTGCCTGGAACCGCGATTATCTCGGGCCGGCGGCGCTCAACCGCGCCTGGACGCTGGTCAACGACCGGCGCGACGGCGCGCGGCGCGAGCGGCTCACCGCGGTCGCCGGCGACGCGGGCTGCCATGCCTGTCACACCCACGAGACCTGCAGCGCGCGATGCCCAATGCAGCTCGCACCGACCGCATCGATTGCAGGACTCAAACGCGCGACGACGATCGCCGCGCTGCGCGGGGAACTGTGAGCGCTCCGATCGCAACCCGGCTATGGCTCGCGCAGCGCGCGAGCGCAGCAGTGCTGGCGCTGTGCGTCGCGGTGCATCTGGCGACGATGATCGCCGCCGTGCGCGGCGGACTGTCCGCGGCCGATATCCTGAGCCGGACGCGCGGCAGCTTCGGCTGGGCCGCGTTCTACGGCTTGTTCGTGCTGGCGGTGTCCATTCATGTGCCGATCGGATTGCGCACGGTCGCCGCGGAGTGGCTCGGGTGGCGCGGAGGCGCAGCCGATGCGGCGTGCGCGGTCTGCGGCATCGCCTTGCTCCTCCTCGGTGCCGGCGCCATAGCGGCGGTGACGCAATGACCGCCACGAGCTGGCGCAACCGCGGCCAGGCGGCATACTGGGCATTCCTCGTTCACCGCATTTCCGGATTGCTGCTCGCCGTGTTTCTGCCGCTGCACTTTGTGGTCCTCGCGCAGGCGCTGCGCGGCGAAGCCGCGCTGGCCGCCTTCCTGCGCTGGAGCCAGACGCCGCTGGTCGAGGCCTCCGAGGTTGCGCTCGTGTTCCTGCTCGCAGCCCACTGCACCGGCGGTCTGCGTCTGCTGCTCATCGAATTCGGCGGCTGGCGGCGCGAAGCGCAGCCCGCGCTGCTCGCGCTGGCCGGTGGCGCGGCGGCATTCTGCGCCCTGGCCTTTGCCCTCAACCTGTTCTGAACGCCCCCATGCGCATCGACCCGCAAGCCATCGAGTCGGCGGCAAAAGAGCTCTACATTCGGGCCCTCAAGATCCTGCCCGATGACGTCAAGCACGGGTTCGAGATGCTTGCCGCGCGCGAAACGGTCAGCACCGCGCAGTCGGTGCTTGGCACCATGATCCGGAACATCGCGGTGGCGGAGCAAACCGACAACCTGTTGTGTCAGGACACCGGCATTCCGATCTACAACGTGATCATCGGCCGCGGCGTCGAGCTCGACGCGCACGACGGCATGGCGCTCAAGGCGGCGATCCGCAGCGGCTGCGAGCGCGCGACGCGCGAGCATCCGCTGCGCTCGTCGATCGTGCATCCGCTGACGCGACACAATGCGCAGACGTCCTGCGGTATCGGCGTACCGGTGATCCAGATCGATGTCGCGGACGACTTCGAGGGCCTGCGCATCGAGATGATTCCCAAAGGCAGCGGGTCGGAGAACAATTCCTGGCTGAAGATGGCCGTGCCGGCGGACGGGACCGACGCGGTCAAGACCTTTGTCATCGACTGCGTGCTCGATGCCGGCGGCCGGACCTGCCCGCCGACTATCGTCGGCGTCGGCGTCGGCGGGACCGCCGACCTGTGCGTTCACCTGGCCAAGCGCGCGGCGGTCCGCCCGCTCGGCAGCCATTGCCCCGATGCGCAAGGGGCACAGCTCGAAGACGAGCTTTCGGCGGCGGTCAATCTGCTCGGCGTCGGGCCGCAGGGCCTGGGCGGGGATGCCACTGCCTTCGCCGTGCACGTCGAGCTCGCCGCAACGCATATCACGATGAACCCGGTGGCGGTCAACATGCAGTGCCATTCGGCGCGGCGGGCGAGCGCGACGATTACCCGCGACGGGGTGCGTTATGGCTTCTAGCCCGGGCGTGACGCAAGCGACGTTCATCGGGTCACGCCGGTCTGGCGCTCGCGGCCAAGAAGCTGGAGTGCCGTCGTGCGCTGCGTGACCCAGGGAGCGATCATCGCGCACTATGAGCTCGTGCCGCCGCTCGTGCCGGCGCAGGTGCGGGCGCTGCGCATTGACGATACCGTCACGCTGCAAGGCACGCTGTTCGGCATCCGGGATGCGACCCAGATCGCGCTCTTCGACCGCGAGCGCAGCACGCGCTTCGACCTTGCCGGCCACGCCGTGATTCACACCGCGCCCAATGTGCGCAAGGTGCCGCCGAGCGCCGAGCATCCGACGGGGTACGCGCCGGTATGCATCGGGACGACGACCTCGGCGCGCATGGAGCGCTTCACGCGGCCGTTGCTTGCGCGCTGTGGCGTGCGGCTGATCATCGGCAAGGGCGGATTGGGCCACGCCTCGCTCGCCGCCTTCGGCGAACTGGGCGGCGCCTATCTTGCCGTCGTCGGCGGCACCGCGGCCCTGGAAACGACCTGGGTCGAGGCAATCGAAGCGGTCGATCTCGACGACCTGCATCCGGAGAGCCTGTGGCGCTTCCGCGTGCGCGGCTTCGGGCCGCTGCGGGTCGCCATGGACAGCCACGGCGGCAGCATCTATGCGGCCGTCGATGCCGGGGCGCGGGCGCAGCGCGCGGCCGCGCTTGCCGCGCTGGGCGTGAAAACCCGCTGAGGTTGCGAATTTTGCAAGGGGCCATGCGCCGGCTGCACACCGATATCCTGATCCTCGGCGCCGGAGGGGCGGGGTTGTTCGCCGCGCTGCACGCGCATCAGGTCGATCCGTCCCTCGCTATCACCGTCGCGGTCAAGGGTCTGCTGGGTAAGTGCGGCTGCACGCGCATGGTCCAGGGCGGCTACAACGTTGCGCTCGGCGCGGGCGACTCCGTCGAGCGGCACTTCATGGACACCATCGAAGGCGGCGCCTGGTTGCCGGATCAGGACCTCGCCTGGACGCTGGTCACCGGCGCGGTCGAGCGGGTGCGCGAGCTGGAAAACGAGCTCGGCTGCTTCTTCGATCGCAATCCGGACGGCAGTATCCATCTGAAGGCTTTCGCCGGGCAGACCTTTGATCGCACGGTGCACAAGGGCGATTTGACCGGGATCGAGATCATGAACCGGCTCGCCGAGGCGGTCTGGGTGCGCCCCATCGCCCGACTCGAAGAACATCGCGTGCACGCGCTGCTGAAGAGCGGCGACGGTGCCGCGATCGCCGGCGCGCTGCTCATTGACCTGCGCACGGGCGAATACGTCCTGGTGCACGCCCGGGCGGTGTTGTTAGCCACCGGCGGCGGGCCGACGATGTACCGCTTTCACACCCCTTCCGGCGACAAGAGCTGCGACGGCCTGGCGCTGGCGCTCGCCGCCGGGCTGCCGCTGCGCGACATGGAAATGGTGCAGTTTCATCCGACCGGGCTTCTGGCCGGGCCGGACACGCGCATGACCGGGACCGTGCTCGAAGAGGGCCTGCGCGGCGCCGGCGGGCAGCTTCTGGACGGCACGGGTCGCCGCTTCATGCTCGATGTCGATGCCCGCGCCGAGCGCGCGACGCGCGACATCGTGTCGCGGGCGATCTACGCCGAAATGCGTGCCGGTCGCACCACGCCCGAGGGCGGCGTGTACCTCTCCATGGCCCATCTCGGAGCGGAGAACGTGCGCCGGCAGTTCAAGGGCATGGTCGAACGCTGCGCCGACTGCGGCTTTGACCTCGCCGCGGGCAAAGTCGAAGTCGTGCCGACGGCGCACTATCTGATGGGCGGCGTCGAGTTCGCGCCCGATTGCACGACCGAGCTGCCGGGGTTGTTTGTTGCCGGCGAGGACTCGGGTGGAGTGCACGGCGCCAATCGCCTCGGCGGCAACGGCGTGGCCAACTCGACCGTGTTCGGCGGCATCGCCGGTCGCGACCATGGCGCGCTGGCTCTCCGGCGACGGTGCGCCCCGGGAACCCGACCCGGCCGCGGTCGCCGCCGCGATCGACCAGGCCGAGATGCCCTTCACCGCGCGCGGCGGCGGCGAGGTTGATCTCGGTCTGCTGCGCGAGCGCCTGCACGCGACGATGTGGGACGATGCCGGCATCGTGCGCAACGCCGAGAGCCTGGCTCGAGCCGAAGCCGCGCTGGCCGGATTGCACGCCGAGCACCAGGCCTATGCGCTGCCTTCGCCGGGCGCGATCGGGGGTTCAACCTCGCCTGGCACGACTGGCTCAATCTCGGCAGCCTGATCGCGGTATCGCGCGCCATCGTCTGCGCCGCCCGGGCGCGCGAGAACTCCCGCGGCGCCCACTTACCGGGACGATTACCCCGACGCCGGCGATCTTGCCCGCTCGACCTATACGCGCGTGCGCCTGCAGCGAAGGCGCCTTGGCCTGCGAGCAGATCCCGGTTCGTTTCACGCGCGTCAGTCCGGGCCAGACCCTGGTCCCGAGCTAGATGCCCGGCCGGGGCGCGCCGGGCGGGCAAGCCACCGCCCAAGTGATTGATTCATGGGGTCTGTTTTGAAATGTGACGGCGGTCACGTCGCTGTAACACGGCAGCCGGACAATGGCCCGAGCTTCGTCCCTGCGCTCCCACCTAGGACTACCGCCCATGAATTGCAAACAGTACCTGATTGGCATGCTCGGCCTTGCCGCGCTCGCTTGCGGCACCGCTGCCCTTGCCGCGGACATCACCGGTGCCGGTGCGACGTTCCCGTTCCCGATCTATGCCAAGTGGGCCGATGCCTACAAGACCAAGACCGGCGTCGGTATGAACTACCAGTCGATCGGCTCCGGCGGCGGCATCAAGCAGATCGAGTCGAAGACCGTCGACTTCGGCGCCTCGGACAAGCCCCTCAAGCCCGAGGAGCTCGACAAAGCGGGGCTGACGCAGTTTCCGGCGATCATCGGCGGCATCGTGCCGGTGGTGAACATCGATGGCATCGCGCCGGGCACGCTCAAGTTTACCGGGCCGGTGCTGGCGGACATCTACCTCGGCAAGATCAAGTCGTGGGACGACAAGGCCATCACGGCGTTGAACCCGGGTCTGAAGCTGCCAGCGGATCCACTCACGGTCGTGCGCCGCTCCGACGGCTCGGGGACGACCTTCAACTTCACCGATTACCTGTCGAAGGTCAGCCCGGAATGGAAAGACAAGGTCGGGTCGGACACGGCAGTGGCGTGGCCCGAGGGCATCGGTGGCAAGGGCAACGAGGGCGTATCCTCGTATGTGCAGCGGATCAAGGGGTCGATCGGCTACGTCGAGTACGCGTACGCGAAGAAGAACAACATGACCTATGCGCTGGTGCAGAACAAGGACGGCCAGTATCCGAAGCCGGACAACGATACGTTCCAGAATGCCGCGGCCTACGCCGACTGGAAGGGCGCGAAGGACTACTATCAGATCATCACCAACTCGCCGGGGAAGGACTCCTGGCCGATCGCGGCCACGAGCTTTATCCTGATGCACAAGGTCCAGGACAAGCCGGCCAACGCCAAGGAAGTGCTCAAGTTCTTCGACTGGGCGTTCAAGAACGGCCAGAAGATGGCGCGAGGAACTCGACTACGTGCCGCTGCCGGCAGCGCTGGTCGCGCAGATCGAGGGCAGTTGGAAAACGGAAATCAGGGACGCCTCGGGCAAGCCCGTTTGGTAGCGCCCGCGCGGCCGGCCTTGTCGTGCATGCCAAGATCGGCCCCGAGAAGGTCTGACGGGGGCGGTCTGGTCGAGCCGCTGTAGATCATGTCGACTGACTGGCATCCACCGCCGCCATCCTGACCTCCGGCGACCGCGCGCCAGTTGGCCCGGCGCGAGCCGTCTCCGCCGCAGAAGCGCGTAGGGTCGGCGCACTGGCAAGACACGCTGTTCGAAAAGACGACGCTGTTCTTCGCGCTGTTCGTGCTGGCGCTGTTGGCGGCGATCATCGCTTCACTCGTGTACGGCGTCGATTCCGGCGCTCGCGACGTTCGGTCCAGGGTTTTTCGTCAGCAGCGTCTGGAACCCGGTGAAGCACCAGTTCGGCGCGCTCGCGCCGATCTACGGCACGCTCGTCACCTCGGCCATCGCGCTCTTGATCGGTATTCCGGTGAGCTTCGGCATCGCTCTGTTCCTCACCGAGATGTGTCCGCCGATCCTCAAGCGGCCACTGGGCACGGCGATCGAGCTGTTGGCGGCGGTTCCGAGCATCATCTATGGCATGTGGGGGTTGTTCGTCTTCGCGCCGGTCTTCGCCGACACCGTCCAGCCCGGCTCTGCAAAATACACTCGGCCGCGTGTGGTTGATCGGTGCCTTGTTCCAGGGAGCTCCGAACGGAATCGGCATGCTTGCCGCCGGATTCATTCTGTCGATCATGGTGATTCCGTTCATCGCCTCGGTGATGCGCGACGTGTTCGAGATCGTGCCTCCGGTGCTCAAGGAGTCAGCCTACGGGATCGGCTGCACCACCTGGGAGGTCGTCTGGAACGTGGTCCTGCCCTATACCAAGATCGGCGTCGTCGGCGGCATCATGCTTGGCCTCGG
This sequence comes from uncultured beta proteobacterium, assembly GCA_963711235.1. Lineage (GTDB taxonomy): Bacteria > Pseudomonadota > Gammaproteobacteria > Burkholderiales > Casimicrobiaceae > PALSA-1003. Next base: position 1,581,660 of record CAVQDI010000006.1, read on the forward strand.
GCGCGCGCTGGGCGAGACGATGGCGGTGACGTTCGTGATCGGCAACGCCTACAAGATCAGCTCATCGCTGTTCGAGCCGGGCAATTCGATCGCCTCCGCGCTCGCCAACGAATTCAACGAAGCGTCGAACCCCGTGCACCTGTCGTCGCTGATTGCGCTCGGGCTGATTCTTTTCATACTGACCTTTATCGTCCTGGCATGCTCACGCCTGTTGCTGACGCAACTTGCCAAGGGTGAGGGGCAAAAGACGTGACCGGACGCGCGATGGCCGAACCCAACCGGCTCTATTTGCGCCGGCTCTGGATCAACCGCTGGAATCTTGCCATGTCGATGCTGACGATGGCGTTCGGGATGATGTTCCTGCTCTGGATCCTCGCCACCTTGTTCGTCGCGCGGCTTCCAGGCGCTCTCGCCCATGCTTTTCACGCAGATGACGCCGCCACCCGGCAGCGACGGCGGCCTCGCCAACGCGATTTATGGCAGCGTTGCCATGGTGGCGGTCGCGACCTTCATCAGCACCCCGATCGGGATCCTGGCCGGAATCTACCTCGCCGAGTTCGGCAAGAACGGCCTCGTGGCCGAGTCTGACCCGATTCATCAATGACATCCTGCTCTCCGCGCCATCGATCGTCATCGGCTTGTTCATCTATACGGTCGTGGTCGCGAAGGTGGAGCATTTCTCTGGCTGGGCGGGGTCGCTGGCGCTGGCGCTTTTGGCCATCCCGGTCGTCGTGCGCACCACCGAAAACATGCTGCGGCTGGTACCCAACAGCCTGCGCGAGGCGGCGGTCGCCATGGGCGCGCCGATGTGGAAGGTGATCCTGATGGTGACGTTGAAAGCGGTTCGCGCCGGGGTTATCACCGGCGTGCTGCTGGCCGTGGCCCGCGTGTCCGGAGAGACGGCGCCGCTTGCTGTTTACCGCGCTCAACAACCAGTTCTGGAGCAGCGACATGAATGCGCCGATGGCCAACCTGCCGGTGGTCATCTTCCAGTTTGCGGCGAGCCCGTTCGACGGAGTGGCAGCATCTGGCGTGGGCCGGCGCGCTGCTGATCACCCTCGCCGTGCTGGTGCTCAACATCATGGCGCGCGTGTTGTTCCGCCAGTCGGCGCCGAAGTAACGCTTGAGAGAAGTGCCCATGAACCTCGAAATCTCCGCGAATGCGGGCCAGAGGTCGCGGCAAGGCCCGAAGCGACCGCGCCGGCGCGACCAAGATCGCCGTCCGGCACCTGGACTTCTTCTACGGCAAGTTCCAGGGGCTCAAGGACATCAACCTGGACATCGCCGAGCGCCGTGTCACCGCCTTCATCGGGCCGTCGGGCTGCGGCAAGTCGACGCTGCTGCGGACGTTGAACCGGATGTACTCCCTCTACCCGGGGCAGCGCGCCGTGGGCGAGATCGAATTCAACGGCCGCAACGTGCTCGATCCCGGCGTCGACCTCAACATGCTGCGGGCCAAGGTCGGGATGGTGTTCCAGAAGCCGACGCCGTTTCCGATGTCGATCCACGACAACATAGCCTTCGGCGTGCGCCTGTACGAAAGCTTGAGCCCGCGGGAGATGGATGAGCGGGTCGAGTGGGCGCTCACCAAGGCGGCGATGTGGGAGGAAGCGAAGGACAAGCTCAAGCAAAGCGGGATGGCACTGTCCGGCGGCCAGCAGCAGCGCCTGTGCATTGCTCGCGCCGTGGCGGTCAAGCCGGAGGTGTTGTTGTTAGACGAGCCGACTTCCGCACTCGACCCGATTTCAACGGCCAAGATCGAGGAATTGATCAGCGAACTCAAGGCCGACTACACCATCGCCATCGTCACTCACAACATGCAGCAGGCGGCGCGCGTTTCCGACTACACTGCCTACATGTACCTGGGCGAACTGATCGAATTCGGGGCGACCGATGATCTGTTCCTGAAGCCGCGGCGCAAGGAAACCGAGGACTACATCACCGGCCGCTTCGGCTGACATGAGCGAATAGAGTGCGGGAGCACAACGTGAACGAACATACATCCAAGCAATTCGACGCCGAGATGGAGGGAATCCGCTCCGGCGTACTGGCGATGGGCGGGCTGGTCGAGACCCAATTCCGGCGCGCGATCGAGGCCCTGCGACATCCCGGCAACGACGACGACGACGATATCGTCTCCCTCGTGGCCAGCGACGAGCAGGCGATCAACCAGATGCAGATGGACATCGATCAACAGTGCAGCCAGATCATCGCCAAGCGGCAACCGGCGGCGGGCGACCTGCGCATGATCCTGACCGTGGTCAAGATCGTCAACGACCTCGAGCGCGTAGGTGACGAGATCAAGAAGATCGCCTACAAGGCACAGCAGATGCAGCAGCCGGAGCGCCTGACCACCGTGCGCGTGCATGTCGTCACGCGGGTTGCCGGGCTGGCGGAGGAGAACCTGCGCCTGGCGCTCGACGCCTTCGCCCGCCTCGATGTCAACGCCGCGGCGACGGTGGTCAGCAACGACGAAGCCATCGACGCCTCCTTTCTCGCCATCCTGCGGCAGCTGATCAGCTACATGATGGAAGACCCGCGGACGATCACGCCGGCGCTCGAGATCGTGTTCATCGCCAAGTCGGTCGAGCGCATCGGCGATCACGCCAAGAACATCGCCGAGGACGTGGTGCAAGCGGTCAAGGGCAAGGACGTGCGCCACGCCACGGCGGAGCAGATCCGCGCCGAGGTCGCCGAATGAAACGGGAGGCAGCACGATGATGCCGTCGATCCTGGTGGTCGAAGACGAGCCGGCGATTCAAGAACTCCTCCGCATCAATCTGGAGGACGCCGGATTTACGGTGCGCGCGGTGGCGGACGCGGAGGCGGCACTGGGCGAGATCAAGCGCGCGCTGCCCGACCTGCTGCTGCTCGACTGGATGCTGCCCGGGCAATCGGGTCTCGCGCTCGCCCGCGGCTTGCGCGGCGAGGCGCGTACGCGCGAGCTGCCGATCATCATGGTCACCGCGCGCGGCGACGAAGCCGACCGCGTCGCCGGGCTCGAGGCCTGGGTCGACGATTACGTCACCAAGCCGTTCAGCCCGCGCGAGCTCAAAGCGCGCATCAAGGCGGTGCTGCGGCGCCGGGCGCCGGAGGCGGCGCAGGAAACGCTCACGGTGGGGCCGTTGCAGCTCGATCCGTCGACGCATCGGGCCACGGTGGCCGGGGCGCCGGTGCAGCTCGGTCCGACCGAATTCCGCCTGCTCAAGTTTCTCATGGCGCGACCGGAACGGGTACACAGCCGGGCCCAGCTGCTCGACCAGGTATGGGGCGACCATGTCTACATCGAGGAGCGCACGGTCGATGTGCACATCCGGCGGCTGCGCCTCGCGCTCGAGCCCTTCGCCTGCGCGCACTTGATCGAAACGGTGCGCGGCGGCGGTTACCGGCTGGCCGCGCCGCGTTGAGCGAGCGCAGCGCGACACGCCCATGAGCCCGGTCTGGCGTCGCGGCCTCCTCGCGCCGCTGGCCGTGGTGGTGGCAGCGCTGCTGGCGTGGCCGCTCGCCGGCGAGGTCGCGGCGACTGTCGCTGCTGGCCGTGGGTTTTTTCGCCGTCGCGCGTCTGGCATCTGCGCGAGCTCGACGCCCTGACGCGCTGGGCCGGTGGCGCGCTGGAAGAACCGGTCCCCGAAGGTCGCGGCACGTGGGCGCTCGCCTACGCTGCGCTCTATCGCCGCGTGGGCCTGCGCTCGGCGCGCCAGCGCGACCTGCGCCTCGCCCTCGATCGCTTCGTCAGCGGTGCGGAGGCCTTGCCGGAGGGCGTGGTGCTGCTCGACGCGGACCCATCGCATCCGCTGGGCCAATCCGCGTGCCCAGGCTGCACCTCGGCGTCGATCTCAAGCACGATGCGGGGGCGCCGATCGTCAACCTCGTGCGCCAGCCGGCGTTCCTGCAGTATCTCGCGGGTGACGATTTCCGCGAGCCGGTCATCCTCGAATCACAACGCGAGGCGGGACTGATGCTGTCGATCCAGATCGTCCCCTTCGGCGTGGAGGAAAAGCTCCTGATGAGTCGTGACATCACGCGCCTCGAGGCCGTGGCGCGGCTGCGGCGGGACTTCATCGCCAACGTCTCGCACGAGTTGAAGACCCCGCTGACCGTCCTGGGCGGCTTCCTGGAAACGCTTGCCGACATGCAACTCGATGCGCGCCAGCAGCAGCGCTACCTGGCGCTGATGCAGGAGCAGGCGCAGAACATGCAGCGCCTGGTCGATGACCTTTTGGCGCTCTCCGCGCTCGAAAGCGAGCACAGCGCGCTGCAGGAATCGGAGTTCGCGGTGGTGCCGCTGCTGCTGCAGGTCTCGGCCGACGCCAAGGCCCTTTCGGGCGGTCGGCACGAGATCACCCTCAATATCCGCGAGCAGGCCAGCGTGCTCGGCAGCCGGGACGAGCTGGTCAGCGCCTTCGGCAATCTGGTCAGCAATGCGGTGCGCTATACGCCCGACGGCGGTCGCGTGGCGCTCGACTGGCGCGTCACCGCGGACGGCGGCGAGTTCACCGTCGCCGACACCGGTATCGGCATTGCCGCCGAACACATTCCGCGCCTGACCGAGCGCTTCTACCGCATCGACCGCAGCCGCTCGCGCGCGACCGGTGGCACCGGTCTGGGGCTCGCCATCGTCAAGCACGTGCTCCTGCGCCACCAGGCGGAACTGCTCATCGACAGCGCGCCGGGGCAGGGCAGCCGATTCACCGTGCGCTTGCCGGCCCGCCGCATCCGGGTCAGCGCCGAGGCGAGTCCGGCAGGCGCAGGCGCGGAGGGCTCGCCCGCCCCTACCAATAGCGCATCGCCGCGCTGAACAGTCCCTTCAGATCGTCGCGCGAAACGTCCTTGGGTGCGTTGCGAATCACCCGCCATTGCGGCTCCGCACCGGCGACGAGGGCATCGAGATCGCCGCTTGCGAAGCCGAGATCCGCCAGACCGTTGGGCATGCCCGCGGCGCGCATCAGGGCGATGACGCGCGCGGCAAGCGCCTCCCCGGCCTCGGCCGCATCGCCGGGGCGGACGTCACGCGTCTCGCCACCCAGGCAGGCCGCACCGTGGACATGGCGCTCAGGGCTGCAGGCCGCGGTGTAGCGCCACACCGCGGGGTTGTTGAGCACGACCGCCATCCCGTGCGGGACCAGCGTCTTGCCCGCCGGATAGCCGGGCACGTGCACATCGCGCGCCAGCCCGGAAACAGCGTAGGACAGGCCGTGCGGCAGGTGGCAACCGGCGGCATTGAAGGCAATGCCGGCGAGCATCGCGGCGTACATCATCTCGGTTCGCGCCTCGGCGTCGCCGGCGTCGGCCACCGCCCGCACGAGGTACGCGCCCACGCCCTTCAAGGCTTCGCTGGCGAGGCCGTCCGAAAACGGATTGGCACCCTGCGATACCGGTCGGCCCAGCCCGCGCGCGCGATTGAACCGCCGCGGCCAGGGGCGCGCGGTCAGCGATTCCAGGGCATGGCTCATGCAATCAAAGCCGCTGGCGGCAACCACGCTGCGCGGCAGCGTCGCCGTGACGCTCGGATCGACCAGGGCGACCGTCGGCACCAGGCGCCGCGAGATGATGCCGGTCTTGGCGTTGATCTCGGTCAGGTTGAAGATCGCGATGCCGGTGGTCTCCGACCCGGTGCCCGCGGTGGTCGGACAGGCGATGTGGGGCTTGAGCGCGCCTGGAACCTTCTGCCCGCCACCGATGGGGGCGTTGACGTAGGTCATGAATTCGGCCGGATGGGTGGCGTAGAGGTTCGCCGCCTTGCAGGTGTCGATCACCGAGCCGCCGCCGACGGAGACGTAACCGTCGAAGCGTGCCCGCGGCGGCGAAGCGCGCCGCCGCCTGGAGCGATGCGGTGGTCGGCTCGATGCGCGACTTCGTCGTAGATCGCCACGTCGATGCCCGCGCCGGCGAGCGACGCCAGCACCGCGGCGACGTGCGCCGAATCGCGCAGCTGCGCGTCGGTGAAGAGCGCCACGCGGCGCAAGCCGAGCTCCAGCGCCTGGCCGCCGGCCTCGGCGAGGCACCCGGCGCCGAAGGTGAACGCCGGCATGGCGACGGTGAAGGCCTTGTCGCTGTCTTCGGTCAGGGCGAAATCGGCGTGGCAGCAGGGCATGGCGTTGACTCCGCTGGGGACAACGTTATCACGCCGCCACGGTCCGACCCGCGCACCGGGGCGGCGGCGCTGCGCCACGGCTTTCGCGACGTCACGCCGCCGCATCCGCCAGGATCAGATCGGCGGCCTTTTCGGCGATCATGATCACCGGCAGGTTGGTGTTGCCGGAGGTGAGCGTGGGCATCACGCTGCAATCGACCACGCGCAGGCCCTCCAGGCCGTGCACGCGCAGCGCAGGGTCGACCACCGCGAGCGCATCGACCCCCATCCGGCAGCTGCCGCTGGGGTGGAAGATCGTGGCCCCGGTGGCGCGGGCGAATTCGAGCAACGCCTCGTCGCTCGTCGCCGCCGGCCCCGGCCGATATTCCGCCTTGACGAAAGGCGCGAGCGCCCGGGTCGACGCCAGCCGGCGCGCCAGCCTGATGCCGGCGACCAGTGTGCGGCAGTCGTTCGCCGTGCTCAGATAGTTGGGCTGCATGGCCGGCGGCTGCAGCGGATCGGCGGACTGGATGCGTACGAAACCGCGCGATTCCGGCCGCAACTGGCACACCGACAGCGTGAAGCCGGAGAACGCATGCGGCGGCGAGCCGGCCATGTCGGAGGAAAGGGTGGCAAGGTGGAACTGGACATCCGGCCGATCGCTCGCCGGATCGACGCGGGTGAAGATGCCGCCCTGGTTGATGCCGACGGCCATGGGGCCGCCGCGGGTAAAAAGGTAGTCGAGGCCCATGCGCAGCGTCCGCCACCGGCTCTTCAGGTCATCGTTGGTCGTGATCGGCTGCGTGCACTCGAAGATCACCCGCGCTTGCAGGTGATCCTGCAGGTTCTCACCCACCCCGGGCAGCCCCTGCACCACGGGTATGCCCAGCGCGGCAAGCAGCGCGGGGGGGCCCACGCCGGAGAGCTGCAGCAACTGCGGCGTCTGCACCGCGCCCGCGCACAGCAGCACCTCGCGCCGCGCCGTCACGGCCCGCTCGGCGCCGGCCTGGCGGTAGATGACCCCGGTCGCGCGCCGGCCCGTGAACACGACCCGGGTTGCCTGCGCTTCGGTTTCGACGCGCAAATTGCGCCGCCGGCGCGCCGGCTTGAGATAGGCGCTCGCCGTGCTGCAGCGCCAGCCGTGCTTGGTCGTCAGCTGGTAGTAGCCTGCTCCCTCCTGCACGGCGGCGTTGAAATCGTCGTTGCGGGCGATGTCGAGCTCGGCACAGCCGGCGATCAGCGCCTCGACGAGCGCGTGCTTGCGGCCAATCGGCGAACACCAGACGGGTCCGCCGCGACCGCGGAAAGCCGCGTCGCCGCCGGGCACGTGCTCCAGCCGCTTGAAATACGGCAGCACGTCGCGGTAGGCCCAGCCGGCGTTGCCCGCGGCCGCCCAGGCGTCGTAATCCTGGCGCTGGCCGCGGATGGCGATCAGGCCGTTGATCGCGCTCGAGCCGCCGAGCGTTTTGCCCCGCGGCCAATAAATCCGGCGCCCCTGCATGCCCGGCTTCGGGCTCGGTGTAGAAGCACCAGTTAACGCGCGGGTTGAACATGGTCCTGGCGTACCCGATCGGGATGTGCAGCCACGGATAGACGTCGCGCGGGCCGGCTTCCAGCAGCAGCACCGAATGACGGCCGTCTGCGGAGAGCCGATCGGCGAGGACGCAGCCGGCCGAGCCGGCGCCGACAATCACGTAATCGGCCGTGGCAAAGGCCATCGCTTGGCTCGCAACGCCGGGCTTGGGGCGGCTCGGAAACGCATCGAAAGAGCAGAGTCTAGCCAATCGCGCTCAATTGCGCGGTCGGAAGGCCGGTTTTCTGCCACCGCACGAGGCGCTCGGTTTGACACTTCGGTATGGAAATTGCTAGAATATACGGTTTCGTCGGAGGGGTTCCCGAGCGGTCAAAGGGAGCAGACTGTAAATCTGCCGGCTCTGCCTTCGAAGGTTCGAATCCTTCCCCCTCCACCAGGTCAGGAGTTACCGGAGTGCGGTGGCAACGGGGGCCGACCTGGCGGTGCCGGGGCTCGAGGCGCACAGGCTGTTACGCGGGTGTAGCTCAATGGTAGAGCAGAAGCCTTCCAAGCTTACGACGAGGGTTCGATTCCCTTCACCCGCTCCAGCACGAGTCGAGCCTGGGTTGGCGGCGTGACGGAAGATTAAGAGCGGCTGCGCGCGACACGAGCCCATGTAGCTCAGTGGTAGAGCACTCCCTTGGTAAGGGAGAGGTCGCGCGTTCAATCCGCGCCATGGGCACCACGTACTGCACGATGCAGGTTGAGGAATCGCAAGGAGCATGACCAATGGCCAAGGGCAAATTTGAGCGGACGAAGCCGCACGTGAACGTGGGGACGATCGGGCACGTGGATCATGGCAAGACGACGCTGACGGCGGCGATGACGCTGGTGCTGTCGCGGCAGTTTGGAGGGGAGGCGAAGGCCTACGATCAGATCGACAATGCGCCGGAGGAGAAGGCGCGGGGGATCACGATCAACACGGCGCACGTGGAGTACGAGACGAAGAACCGGCACTACGCGCACGTGGATTGTCCTGGGCACGCGGACTACGTGAAGAACATGATCACGGGGGCGGCGCAGATGGATGGGGCGATTTTGGTGGTATCGGCGGCGGATGGGCCGATGCCGCAGACGCGGGAGCACATTCTGCTGGCGCGGCAGGTGGGGGTGCCCTACATCGTGGTGTTTTTGAACAAGGCGGACATGGTCGATGACAAGGAGCTTTTGGAGCTCGTTGAGACTCGAGGTGCGGGAGCTGTTGAGCAAGTACGAGTTTCCCGGGGACAAGATTCCGATCATTATCGGCAGTGCGAAGCTGGCGCTGGAAGGGGACAAGTCGGACCTGGGGGAGGCGTGCATCAACCGTCTGGCTGAAGCGCTGGACACGTACATACCGACGCCGACGCGGCTGATCGATGGGCCGTTTTTGATGCCGGTGGAGGACGTGTTCAGCATTTCCGGGCGGGGGACGGTGGTGACGGGGCGGGTGGAGCGCGGGGTGGTGAAGGTAGGCGAGGAGCTGGAGATCGTGGGGCTCAAGCCGACGCTCAAGACGGTGTGCACGGGGGTGGAGATGTTCCGCAAGCTCTTGGATCAGGGGCAGGCGGGGGACAACATCGGGGTGCTGCTGCGCGGCACCAAGCGGGAGGAGGTGGAGCGGGGGCAGGTGCTGGCCAAGCCGGGGAGCATCACGCCGCACACCAAGTTCACCTGCGAGGTGTACGTGCTGTCGAAGGAGGAGGGGGGCCGGCACACGCCGTTCTTTCCGGGCTATCGGCCGCAGTTTTACTTCCGCACCACGGATGTGACCGGCAGTGTGGAGTTGCAGGCGGGCACGGAGATGGTGATGCCTGGGGACAACACCCAGATGACGGTGACCTTGATTGCGCCCATCGCGATGGAAGAAGGCCTGCGCTTCGCGATCCGCGAAGGCGGCCGCACCGTCGGTGCCGGCGTCGTCGCCAAGGTCATCGAGTAACGGCAGGCGCGCACAACGCGGGCGGCGGCGGGGAGAAGGCACGCTACGGGGCAGGCTCGTCGACGCCGAACGGATGGATACGCATAGGCCAGTAGCTCAATTGGCAGAGCGGCGGTCTCCAAAACCGCAGGTTGGGGGTTCGATTCCCTCCTGGCCTGCCATCCGCGGCGGCGCGTGGGGTGGCAGGTGAACGGGTACATCGAAGCAACCGAGGATAGCCGAGAAAGAACGGCGGGAATGGTCGACAAAATCAAGATGGGCCTGGCGGTGGCGTTGGTGATCGCCGGGCTATGGGCTTACTACTACTTCAGCGACCTGGCCGTCGTGCTGCGCTTGCTGATGGTGCTGGGCGGGCTCATCGCTGCCGGCGTCGTCGCCCGCTTCACCGCGCCGGGCCGGGAGTTGTTCGCGTTCGGCCAAGAAGCCTGGCAGGAGGCAAGCAAGGTGTCCTGGCCGACGCGCAAGGAAACGATCCAGACGACCGCGGTCGTGTTCGCGTTCGTCGTGGTCATGGCGCTGGTCCTGTTCGCGATCGATTCGTCGCTGGCGTGGCTGGTCAAGTTGGTGACCGGACGGGGCGAAGGATGAGTGATAAGAAGTGGTTTGTCGTGCACGCTTACTCGGGGTTCGAGAAGAGCGTTCAGCGTGCCCTGACGGAGCGCATCAAGCGGTCGGGCATGGCCGAGCAGTTCGGCAATATCCTCGTCCCGGTCGAGGAAGTGGTGGAGATGAAGAACGGCGCCAAGGCGATTTCGGAGCGCAAGTTCTTTCCCGGCTATGTGCTAGTCGAGATGGAGATGACCGACGACACCTGGCACCTGGTGAAGAGCACGCCCAAGGTGACCGGGTTCGTCGGCGGCACGGCCAACAAGCCGACGCCCATCTCGCAGAAGGAAGTCGATGCGATCCTGCAGCAGGTGCAGGAAGGGGTCGAGAAACCGCGACCCAAAGTCTTGTTCGAGATGGGCGAGGCAGTGCGGGTCAAGGAAGGGCCGTTCACGGACTTCCATGGCAACGTGGAGGACGTGAACTACGAGAAGAGCAAGCTGCGGGTGTCGGTGACAATCTTCGGTCGCTCGACGCCGGTGGAGCTTGATTTTTCTCAGGTCGAGAAGGCTTGACGCTCCGGCGCGCCGCGGGCGACGGGTAGCGGGCATTGGACACGACGGTGATGCGGGGAGGACGCGCAGCGTCCGCTGGAACCCGAACAGGAGACAGGTATGGCGAAGAAAATCGTCGGCTTCATCAAGCTGCAGGTGCCTGCGGGCAAGGCCAATCCGAGCCCCCCGATCGGGCCCGCGCTCGGGCAGCGGGGCTTGAACATCATGGAATTCTGCAAGGCGTTCAACGCCCAGACGCAGAAGATGGAACCGGGCCTGCCGATCCCGGTCGTGATCACTGCCTACGCCGACAAGAGCTTCACCTTCGTGATGAAGACGCCGCCGGCGACGGTGCTCATCCTCAAGGCGGCGAAGGTGGAAAAGGGCAGCAGCAAGCCGCACACGGACAAGGTCGGCAAGCTCACGCGCGGGCAGGCCGAGGAAATCGCCAAGCTGAAGACCCCCGACCTGACCGCGGGCGATCTGGATGCCGCGGTGCGCACGATCGCCGGCAGCGCGCGCAGCATCGGCATCGTGGTTGAAGGAGTGAAGTGACCATGGCCGCCGAACAGAGACTGCCCAAGCTGTCGAAGCGCATGAAGGCCGTGCGCGTGAAGGTGGATCGCAGCAAGGCCTATCCGGTCGACGACGCCCTGAAGCTCGTCAAGGAAACGGCGGTCGCCAAGTTTGATGAATCGGTGGACATCGCGGTCAATCTGGGCATCGATGCGAAGAAGTCCGACCAGACCGTGCGCGGCTCGGTCGTCCTGCCTGCAGGCATTGGCAAGAAAGTGCGGGTCGCGGTGTTCGCGCAGGGCGACAAGGCGACGGCCGCCAAGGATGCGGGCGCCGACATCGTCGGCTTCGACGACCTTGTCGCCAAGGTCAAGGAAGGGTTCATGGACTTCGACGTCGTGATCGCCACGCCCGACGCGATGAAGGTCGTCGGCCAGCTGGGCCAGATCCTCGGGCCGCGCGGCTTGATGCCCAACCCCAAAGTCGGAACCGTGTCGGCCGACGTCGCCACGGCGGTAAAGAACGCCAAGGCGGGGCAGGTGCAATACCGCACCGACAAGACCGGCATCGTGCAATGCACGATCGGCCGCGCCTCGTTTACGCCCGATCAGCTGAAGATGAACCTGCTGGCCTTGATCGAGGCGCTGAACAAGTCGAAGCCCAAGGACACCAAGGGCGTGTATCTGAAGAAGATCAGCGTGTCGAGCACCATGGGTGCCGGCGTGCGCATCGATACAACGGGGCTGGCGCAGCAGGCGCCGGCGCATTGACGAATTTGAGGGAGCGCCGGGCGGAAACTGCGTCCGGCGTGCCGTCAAAGACCGTAGGAGCGAGTGCTTAATCGCCGGCAGCTTTAGGCGTCCTACGCAGATGGTGCCCGAAGACAGGATGATGATCTCCTGACGTAAGGTCACCGAGAGCGCGAGCCTGAACGCTTAGGCGAGCGCAGCAGTGATACGGAGATAGACCTTGAGTCTTAATCTGGAACAGAAGCAAGCGGTCGTCGCGGAAGTCGCGCAGCAGGTGTCGCGGGCTCAGGCCATCGTCATGGTCGAGAACCGCGGCATGGCTGTCGCCGACATGACCCGGCTCCGCGCGAAGGCACGGGCTTCCGGCGTGTACTTTCGGGTGGTCAAGAATACCCTGGTGCGCCGTGCGGTGGCCGAGACGCCGTTCGCCCAGCTCGCCGAGCGCATGGTCGGCCCGCTGGCCTACGGCATCGGCCCCGATCCGGTTGCCGTGGCAAAAGTCCTCAACGACTTCGCCAAGGGCAACGAGAAGTTCGTGATTACGGGCGGTGCCATGCCCGGCCTGGTGATGTCGGCGAAGGACGTTGCCGCGTTGGCGGCGCTGCCCTCGCGCGAAGAGCTGATCGCCCGGCTGCTCGGCACGCTGCAGGCACCCTTGTCCCGGTTCGTCCAAACGCTCAACGCCGTACCGAGCAAGTTCGTGCGAACCCTGGCCGCGGTGCGCGACGCGAAGCTGGCTGCCTGACCCAAACGACCGCCTATCAACCCTTTACGATTCAGGAGCAGAACATGGCTGTTGCACACGTGGAAATCCTCGACAAGATTGCGTCGATGACCGTCCTGGAGCTCTCCGAGCTCATCAAGGCGGTGGAAGAGAAGTTCGGCGTCTCCGCCGCTGCGGCGGTCGCCGTGGCCGGGCCAGCCGCCGCCGCCGCCGCCGCGCCCGCGGTGGAGGAACAGACCGAATTCACCGTCGTTCTGGCGACCATCGGCGACAACAAGGTGAACGTAATCAAGGCAGTGCGCGAACTCACCGGCCTGGGGCTCAAGGAAGCCAAGGATCTGGTCGACGGCGCGCCCAAGCCGGTCAAGGAAGGCGTTAACAAGGCCGATGCGGACGCGGCGAAGAAGAAGCTCGAAGACGCCGGCGCCAAGGTCGAAGTGAAGTAGGCAGTAACCGGTTGCGGTGGCACAGCGCGAGGGCGCCGTGCCACCGCCTTCGGCTTGGGGAGGCGCGGCGCGTCCGCGCTTCCAGAGGCCGAAGACAAGCGAGCTTAGACGACTTGAGAACGCTCAAGCCGTCTCCAAATAAGCTTGCTTGTCTTCGTCTTCTGACCCGACTGCAGAAGACAGGTTTGGTCGGACGGTGCGGGTGCAGCAAGCTCAAGCGCCGTCGTCCGCCAGCGGCTGGTAGTGGCCAGCCACCATCCTTAATGGGGACGCAAGGTCCCCGGCGAGTCGATGCCCGACGGGCGCGCCAAGGGGCGCGCCCGCGCAAGCCGGAGAGGTTAAGGCCCATGACCCAGTACTCGTTTACCGAGAAGAAACGCATTCGCAAGAGCTTCGCCAAACGCGCCAGCGTGCTGCCGGTGCCATTCCTGCTGGAAACCCAGCTCGCTTCCTATCGCGCGTTTCTGCAGGCGTCGTTGGCCATGGAAGCGCGCAAGAACCAGGGCCTGCAGGCGGCGTTCACGTCGATCTTCCCCATCTCCAGCCATTCGGGCAATGCCCGGCTTGAGTTCGTCGGCTATTCGCTGCTCCCGCCGGCGTTCGACGTCACCGAGTGCCAGCAGCGCGGGCTGACCTATTGCTCGGCGCTGCGGGCCAAGGTCCGGCTGATCATCATGGACAAGGAGGCCGCCAAGGAGACGGTGAAGGAGGTCAAGGAGCAGGAGGTCTACATGGGCGAGATTCCGCTCATGACCGACAACGGCTCGTTCATCATCAACGGCACCGAACGCGTCATCGTCTCGCAGCTGCATCGCAGCCCCGGGGTGTTCTTCGAGCACGATCGCGGCAAGACCCACTCCTCGGGCAAGCTGCTGTTCTCGGCGCGGGTTATTCCCTATCGCGGCTCGTGGCTCGATTTCGAGTTCGACCCCAAGGACTACCTCTATTTCCGCGTCGACCGCCGCCGCAAGATGCCGGTGACGACATTGCTCAAGGCCATCGGGCTGACCGACGAGGACATCCTGAAACGATTCTTCGCCTTCGACGCGTTTCATCTGGGCAAGAAGGGTTCGCACATGGACCTGGTGCCGGAGCGCCTGCGCGGCGAGGTTGCCCGCTTCGACCTGCTCGGCAAGGATGGCAAGGTGCTGGTGCAGAAGGACAAGCGCATCACCGCCCGCCACATCCGGGAGCTGTCCGACGCCGGCATCAAGAAGATCGCGGTGCCCAACGACTATATCCTCGGCCGCACGCTGGCCGAGAATGTGGTGAACAAGGATACGGGCGAGATCCTCGCCTCGGCGAACGACGAGGTCACCGAGGAGCTGCTGCAGAAGCTCCTCGAGGCCGGCGTCGCCAAGATACACACGATCTACGTCAACGACCTCGATCAGGGGCCCTATATCTCGCAGACCCTGAAGCTCGATGACACGCCCGACCAGAGTGCGGCGCGCATCGCCATCTATCGCATGATGCGCCCCGGCGAACCGCCCACCGAGGAAGCGGTGGAGGCGCTGTTCCACGGGCTTTTCTTCTCCGAGGAGCGCTACGACCTGTCGCCGGTCGGGCGGATGAAATTCAATCGCCGGGTTGGACGCACCGAGCTCACCGGCTCGCCCACGCTCACCAACGACGACATCATCGCGGTGATTCGGATCCTGGTGGAGTTGCGCAACGGCCGTGGCGAGATCGACGACATCGATCACCTTGGCAACCGGCGCGTGCGCTCGGTGGGCGAGCTGGCGGAGAACCAGTTCCGCTCGGGCTTGGTCCGCGTCGAACGCGCGGTCAAGGAGCGCCTGGGCCAGGCCGAGAGCGAGAACCTGCTGCCGCACGACCTGATCAACGCCAAGCCGATCTCGGCGGCGATCAAGGAGTTTTTCGGCTCGTCGCAGCTGTCGCAATTCATGGACCAGACCAATCCGCTGTCCGAGATCACGCACAAGCGGCGCGTCTCGGCGCTGGGCCCGGGCGGGCTGACACGCGAGCGGGCGGGATTCGAAGTGCGCGACGTGCACCCGACGCACTACGGCCGCGTGTGCCCGATCGAGACGCCCGAAGGGCCGAACATCGGCCTCATCAACTCGCTGGCGCTGTACGCGCGGACCAACGAGTACGGCTTTCTGGAGACGCCGTACCGCAAAGTGGTTCACGGCAAGGTTACCGACGAGATCCATTATCTGTCGGCGATCGAGGAAGGCCAGTACGTGATCGCCCAGGCGAACGCGCAGCTCGACAAGGCGGGCCGGCTCAAGGACGAACTGGTTTCCTGCCGCTCTCGCAACGAATTCATGTTGTCGACCGCCGACAAGGTGCAATTCATGGACGTGGCCCCGGCCCAGATCGTGTCGGTCGCCGCGTCGCTCATCCCGTTTCTGGAACATGACGATGCCAACCGGGCGCTGATGGGTTCGAACATGCAGCGCCAGGCGGTTCCTTGCCTGCGCGCCGAGAAGCCCTTGGTCGGCACCGGGGTCGAGCGCACGGCCGCAGTCGACTCGGGAACGGCGGTTCTGACCCGTCGCGGCGGCAAGGTCGATTACGTCGACGCCAACCGCATGGTCGTGCGCGTGCACGATACCGAGACCGCGGCGGGCGAGGTCGGCGTGGATATCTACAATCTGACCAAGTACACGCGCAGCAACCAGAACACCAACATCAATCAGCGGCCGCTGGTCAAGGTCGGCGACGTGATCGCCAAAGGCGACGTCATCGCCGACGGTGCATCGACCGACATGGGCGAGCTGGCTCTCGGTCAGAACATGCTGGTCGCGTTCATGCCCTGGAACGGCTTCAATTACGAGGATTCGATCCTGATCAGCGAGCGCGTCGTCGGCGACGACCGCTATACGTCGATCCACATCGAAGAGCTGTCGGTGGTCGCGCGCGACACCAAGCTCGGCCCGGAGGAAATCACGCGCGACATCTCGAGCCTGGGCGAGGCCCAGCTCGGCCGGCTCGACGAGTCGGGCATCGTCTACATCGGCGCCGAGGTGGAGGCAGGCGACGTGCTGGTGGGGAAGGTGACGCCGAAAGGCGAGACCCAGCTCACGCCGGAAGAGAAACTGCTGCGCGCGATATTCGGCGAGAAGGCCTCCGACGTGAAGGATACCTCCTTGCGCGTGCCGTCGGGGATCTCCGGCACGGTAATCGACGTGCAGGTGTTCACCCGCGAGGGCATCGAGCGCGACAAGCGTGCGGCGCAGATCATCGACGACGAGCTCAAGAGCTATCGCAAGGATCTCAACGACCAGCTGCGCATCGTCGAGAACGACGCCTTCGCGCGCATTGAAAAGCTCCTGCTCGGCAAAACCGCCAACGGCGGCCCGAAGCGGCTGGCCAAGGGCTCGCGCCTGACCAAGGACTATCTCGAAGGCGTTCCCCGCCACGACTGGTTCGACATCCGGCTGGCCAACGAGGAGGCGGCGCGCCAGCTCGAGGCGATGAAGGAATCACTGGCGCAGACGCGTGTGCTGTTCGACCAGATGTTCGAGCAGAAGAAGAAGAAGCTCACGCAGGGCGACGAGCTGCCGCCGGGCGTGCAGAAGATGGTCAAGGTGTACGTCGCGGTCAAGCGCCGGCTGCAACCGGGCGACAAGATGGCCGGCCGGCACGGCAACAAGGGCGTGGTGTCCAAGATCGTCCCGGTCGAGGACATGCCCTACATGGCCGACGGCACACCGGTCGACATCGTGCTCAATCCTCTGGGGGTGCCGTCGCGGATGAACGTCGGGCAGATCCTCGAAGTCCACCTCGGGTGGGCGGCGAAGGGCCTCGGCCAGAAAATCGGCGCCATGCTCAAGGCGCAGGCCAACGCGGCGGAGATCCGCAAGTTCCTGAACAAGATCTACAACACGACCGGCAAGCCGGAGGCCATCGACACCTTCGACGACGTCGAGACGCTGGAGCTCGCCGAGAATCTGAAGGACGGCGTGCCGTTCGCGACCCCCGTCTTTGACGGCGCGACCGAGGCCGAGATCAAGGACATGCTCGATCTCGCCGAGCTGCCGCGCAGCGGCCAGGTCAAGCTCTACGACGGCCGCTCGGGCGAGGCGTTCGACCGTCCCGTCACCGTGGGCTACATGCACGTGCTCAAGCTGCACCATCTGGTCGACGACAAGATGCACGCGCGCTCTACCGGACCGTACAGCCTGGTCACGCAGCAGCCGCTGGGCGGCAAGGCGCAGTTCGGCGGCCAGCGCTTCGGCGAAATGGAGGTCTGGGCGCTCGAAGCCTACGGCGCATCGTACACGCTGCAGGAGATGCTCACGGTCAAGTCCGACGACGTCAACGGACGCACCAAGGTCTACGAGAACATCGTCAAGGGCGAGCACAAGATCGAGGCCGGAATGCCGGAATCGTTCAACGTGCTGGTGAAGGAAATCCGCTCGCTGGCGATCGATATCGATCTGGAACGCTATTGATTCGGCCGTTGCGATGGATGCCCAAACCCAGCAGCCACGGAATATTCAGGAGTAACGACGCATGAAAGCACTGCTCGATCTGTTCAAACAGGTCACCCAGGAAGAGGAGTTCGACGCGATCAAGACCGGGCTCGCATCGCCGGAGAAGATCCGTTCCTGGTCCTACGGCGAGGTGAAGAAGCCGGAGACGATCAACTACCGCACCTTCAAGCCCGAGCGCGACGGCCTGTTTTGCGCCAAGATCTTCGGGCCGGTCAAGGACTACGAGTGCCTGTGCGGCAAGTACAAGCGCCTGAAGCACCGCGGCGTCATTTGCGAGAAATGCGGTGTCGAGGTCACGCTGACCAAGGTGCGGCGCGAGCGCATGGGACACATCGAGCTGGCGTCGCCGGCAGCGCACATCTGGTTCCTCAAGAGCCTGCCTTCGCGCATGGGCATGGTGCTCGACATGACGCTGCGCGACATCGAGCGCGTGCTCTACTTCGAGGCCTACGTCGTCACCGAGCCGGGCATGACGCCGCTCAATCGCGGCGGGCTTCTGACCGAAGACGACTACCTGTCCAAGGTCGAGCAGTACGGCGACGACTTCTCGGCGAGCATGGGTGCGGAGGGCATCCGCGAGCTGCTGCGCTCGCTCGACGTCAACACCGAGATCAGCAAGCTGCGCAAGGATCTCGAGACGACCGGCTCCGACACCAAGATCAAGAAGATCGCCAAGCGGCTCAAGGTGCTGGAGGCATTCCACAAGTCGGGCATCAAGCCCGAGTGGATGATCCTCGAGGTGCTGCCGGTGCTGCCGCCCGACCTGCGGCCGCTGGTGCCGCTCGACGGCGGCCGCTTCGCGACCTCGGACCTGAACGATCTTTACCGCCGCGTCATCAATCGCAACAACCGCTTGAAGCGCCTGCTTGAGCTCAAGGCGCCGGACATCATCGTGCGCAACGAAAAGCGGATGCTGCAGGAAGCCGTGGACAGCCTGCTCGACAACGGCCGCCGTGGCAAGGCGATGACGGGGGCCAACAAGCGGCCGCTGAAGTCGCTGGCGGACATGATCAAGGGCAAGGGCGGCCGTTTCCGCCAGAACCTGCTCGGCAAGCGCGTCGACTACTCGGGCCGCTCGGTGATCGTGGTCGGCCCGCAGCTTAAGCTGCATCAGTGCGGCCTGCCCAAGCTCATGGCGCTGGAGCTGTTCAAGCCGTTCATCTTCAACAAGCTCGAAACGATGGGCCTCGCCACCACCATCAAGGCGGCGAAGAAGATGGTCGAGAGCCAGGAACCGGTCGTCTGGGACATCCTGGAAGAGGTGATCCGCGAGCATCCGGTGATGCTCAACCGTGCGCCGACGCTGCACCGTCTCGGCATCCAGGCTTTCGAGCCGGTGCTGATCGAAGGCAAGGCCATCCAGCTGCACCCGCTCGTCTGCACGGCGTTCAACGCCGACTTCGATGGCGACCAGATGGCCGTGCACGTGCCGCTGTCGCTGGAGGCGCAGATGGAGGCCCGCACGCTGATGCTGGCGTCGAACAACGTACTGCTGCCGTCGAACGGGGAGCCGTGCATCGTGCCCTCGCAGGACATCGTGCTCGGCCTGTACTACGCCACGCGCGAGCTGATCGGCGCCAGGGGCGAAGGCGCGCTGTTTGCCGATATCGCCGAGGTCACCCGGGCCTACGAGACGCGGCAAGTCGATCTGCATGCCAAGGTCAGCGTCCGGATCAAGGAAACGCAGGTCGGCCCCAACGATGAGCGGACCGAGACGATCACGCGCTACGAAACGACGGTTGGCCGGGCGCTGCTCTCCGAGATCCTGCCCGCGGGCCTGCCTTTCGAGACGATCAACAAGCCGCTAAAGAAGAAGGAGATCTCGCGCATCATCAACGCCAGCTTCCGCCGCTGCGGACTGCGTGAAACGGTGATCTTCGCCGACCGGCTGATGCAGGCCGGCTACAGCCTGGCTACCCGCGGCGGCATTTCGTTTGCTGCCGACGACATGCTCATTCCCGAGGAGAAGCACACGATCATCGAGAAGGCCGAGCACGAGGTGAAGGAGATCGAGGCGCAGTACACCTCCGGGCTGGTAACCCAGGGCGAGCGCTACAACAAGGTGGTCGACATCTGGGGCCGCGCCGGCGATGACATTGCCAAGGCCATGATGGCGCAGCTCGGCACCATGGACGTCACGACGCGCGACGGCAAGCCTGCGCGCCAGGAGTCGTTCAACTCCATCTACATGATGGCGGACTCCGGAGCGCGGGGCTCGGCGGCGCAGATCCGGCAACTGGCCGGCATGCGCGGGCTGATGGCGAAGCCGGACGGCTCGATCATCGAGACGCCGATCACCGCCAACTTCCGTGAAGGCCTCAACGTGCTGCAGTACTTCATCTCGACCCACGGTGCGCGCAAGGGGCTCGCCGATACCGCGTTGAAAACGGCGAACTCGGGCTATCTGACGCGCCGGCTGGTCGACGTGACGCAGGACCTGGTCGTCACCGAGGAGGATTGCGGCACCGGCAACGGCGTGGCGATGAAGGCGTTAGTCGAGGGCGGCGAAGTGATCGAGCCGTTGCGCGAGCGCATCCTGGGCCGCGCCTGTGCCGCCGAAATCGTCAACTCCGAGACGCAGGCGACCCTGTTCGCGGCCGGCACGCTGCTGGGCGAGGACGAGGTCGAGCAGATCGAGGCGCTCGGCATCGACGAGGTCAAGGTGCGCACCCCGCTCACCTGCGACACCCGCTACGGGTTGTGCGCGCGCTGCTACGGCCGTGATCTCGGCCGCGGGCACGTGGTCAATGTCGGTGAGGCAATCGGGGTGATCGCCGCGCAGTCGATCGGCGAACCGGGGACGCAACTGACGATGCGCACGTTCCACATCGGCGGGGCCGCGTCGCGGACCGCCGCGGCCTCGCAGCTGGAAAGCAAGTCCGGCGGCACGGTGCGCTTCTCGATGGCGATGCGCTACGTCAGCAACGCCAAGGGCGAGATGGTGGTGATCGCGCGCTCGGGCGAGGTCATGATTCACGACGACAACGGCCGTGAGCGCGAGCGGCACAAGGTGCCCTACGGCGCGACCATGCTGGTCAAGGACGGCGAGGTGGTGAAGGCGGGCAAGGTGCTCGCCATCTGGGATGCCACCTCCCGCCCGATCATCACCGAGTACGCCGGGCGGGTGAAGTTCGAAAACGTCGAGGAAGGCGTGACCGTCGCCAAGCAGGTCGACGACGTGACGGGCCTGTCGACGCTGGTCGTCATCGATCCGAAGCGGCGCGCCGGTACCGCGGCCAAGGGCGTGCGCCCGCAGGTGAAGCTGCTGAACGAGCGCGGCGACGAGGTGAAGCTGGCCGGCTCCGACCAGCCGGTCAACATCACCTTCCAGCTGGGGTCGATCATCACCGTCAAGGACGGCCAGGACGTGGCCGTCGGCGAGGTGCTGGCGCGCATCCCGCAGGAGACGTCGAAGACCCGCGACATCACCGGCGGGCTGCCGCGCGTGGCCGAGCTCTTCGAGGCGCGCTCGCCCAAGGATGCGGGCCTGCTCGCCGAGGTCACGGGCACGGTCTCATTCGGCAAGGACACCAAGGGCAAGCAACGGCTGGTGATCACCGACCTGGACGGCGTGGCGCACGAGTATCTGATCGCCAAGGACAAGCACGTGACGGCGCACGACGGGCAGGTGGTGAACAAGGGCGAATCGATCGTCGACGGCCCGGCGGACCCGCACGACATCCTGCGCCTGCTCGGCGTGGAGGCGCTCGCGCGCTACATCACCGATGAGGTGCAGGACGTCTATCGGCTCCAGGGCGTGAAGATCAACGACAAGCACATCGAGGTGATCGTGCGGCAGATGCTGCGCCGGGTGCAGGTTCTCGACGCGGGCGACACGCGCTTCATCCCCGGCGAGCAGGTCGAGCGCTCGGAGCTTTTGGACGAGATCGACAAGGTCGTCGCCGAGGGCAAGAAGGGGGCGACCTACGAGCATATGCTGCTCGGGATCACCAAGGCATCGCTGTCGACCGACTCGTTCATCTCCGCCGCCTCCTTCCAGGAGACGACCCGGGTGCTGACCGAGGCGGCCATCATGGGCAAGCGGGACGAACTGCGCGGGCTGAAGGAGAACGTGATCGTCGGCCGCCTGATTCCCGCCGGAACCGGGTTGGCGTATCACAACGCGCGCAAGAAGCAGAAGGCGGGAGCCGATGCCGCTGCCTTGCTCGGCTTGCCCGAGGTGCCGGCGCCGGCAACCGAGGTCAGCGCCGACGCGGCGTAGCGCCGGCGCAAAGCGCTACTGCGGGCCGGTGGGTAACCGCCGGCTTTTTTTTGCGTGCGGCGCAGGCTCGCTGCAGAGGCGCCACACCACGCGACACCGCCGCATCGAGGACGCGTCGGCGAACGCGGCGTCGGCTGTCGGCTTGACAACGCAACCTGCAGTTGCTACAAATTTCGAGCGGCTGCAGGGGGCGCGAACAACGGGGTCTGCGCTGTAACAGTTTGTAACAAAGGCGCGCTGAACAACTGTTGGGAGAGAGTCTCGGTTTCACTTTGCCTGGAGCCGACGGGTGCGACGGCACGACATCTCTACGCGAGGTAGAGCCTGTGACGCCACGGCCACGACGAGGGATCGCGCGTGGGCCTAGCGAACGTGGCAGATTTTGCTGTTGCACCGGTGACGCATACGGCGACGAAATGGCCGTCGCTGATCGAATCCCTGCTGGCGGTGGTCGCGATTGTCGCGCTGCTGCCGTCTTTCGAGCGTGTCGCGGTGCGCGACAGCGGACGCGACGCGCGCTTCAGCGACGTGGTCATCGCCATCGGCGGTCTGCCCGGTCGCGTTCTTCCTTCTCTGTGCACGAACTACGGGGCGCTTGCCGAGCCGAGGGTGCGCGATCGGTTGTGCCGGCGCTCCAGCCTGCCGCCCGGCGCGGCGCAGGTGGACGGCTTGCCGCTGGCTCTGGTCGATGCCGTGGCGCGCACCGCACACGCGTTTCAGCGGCCGCTCGCGGAAGCCGAAGCGCGGCGCGCGGCCCTGCGCCTGCAACAGCGCGAAGGCCTGGGCAACCTACCGGCGCTCGATAACGCCATCACGGCGATCGACGCCGAGACGCAACCGTACATCGATCGCTACGCGCTCGACCGAAGCAGCGACGGGCTACCCCTGCCGCTTTCCTGCGCGGTCGGTCTGGTCAAGGAGAGCCTGGCGCGGCACCGCGCACTCAGTCCGGAACGCGACGACGGCGCGCCGGCTACGACGCTGCTGCTGCTCGGCGCGGCGCTTGACGGTGAAGGAGCGGTGCCGGCGATGGCGGCAACGGCGAACCTGCCCGGGACGGCGTACGCCGCCAACGGCCCTTGCGCCGGGGTGGCGCTGGGCGATGCGCTCGCCCAATCCGCGGCGGTCATGGGCGAGGCCCGCGCGGCGCGCCTGCAGGCGGCGAAAAACCAAGCGATGCGCGACCTGCTGCGCACCGCGGGCTGGCAGTGGGCGGCGTGGATGCTCGCCGGGCTGCTGCTGCTCAAACTGAGCCGGCGAGGCCGTGTCGCACTCGCCGGCATCGCACTGGCGCTTCTGGTCTGGGCGCTCGCGGCGTGGATCGGACGGGTGCCTTGGCCGTTCGGCGCCGATCGCGATTTCCAGCCGGGGCGCGTCGCCAGCACGTTCTTCGCCGCGCCGGCGCCGTTTGTGCTCGGCTTGCTCGGCGCCGCAGCATTGGCGCTGGTTGCGTCGCTGTGGCTGGATCGGCGCTTGCCATCGGGTGCGCAAACGATCGCCTCCCGCGTGGGCTATCCGGGGCTAGTCCTCGCCACGGGCTTGGGATGGCTGGTGTTGCTCGATCTTTCGGCCAACGGCAGCTTTAACAACCGTTACCTTGCGCTCTATCACCAGGGGCACCTCTGGCTCGCCATGCTGAGCCTGACTGTTGCCGCCTTTCTGCGCCAGTCGATCGGCCGTGGCCTCGGCTGGACGCTGTCGACGATCGATGCGCTGGCCGGCGGCCTGCGCCGACGCCTGGGTCCTTTCGCGATGGGCACCACGCTCTTGCTGCTGCTCGGACTGGTGGCCATCGTGGGCGCGCTGCTGCCCGACCGGCAGCAGCTGAGCTCGGAGATCGGCCGGCTGTGGCTGATTGGCGGCGCCGCCTGGTTCTTTTTCCTTCGCGGCGACCCGCTCGCCGAACGGCTTGCCGCCAGCGGGACCTCGCTCGGCTCGCTGCTGCGCTACGTTTCACCCTTGCTGGGCGTGGCGCTGGTGGTGATCGGCGTGCAGCTGATCACGCGCTACCTGGGGCCGCTGCTCATCGCCTGCTACAGCGCCGGAGCCTTCATCGCCGCGTCGATCGCGATGTGGTGGCACCAGCGCAGCGGCGCCTATCGCACGGCGTTTGCGGTCGCCATGCTGCTGTTCGTGGCGTGGATTGTGGCGATCACCGTGGCCCTGTTCGCGCTGGGCGGATTAGACGATGTCACCGCAGGGCGCCTGGAAAATCTCGCCGCGCCCCTGGCGTCAGCCAACGATCAGCTGGCGCTGGTGACCTGGTTCCAGCGCGCGGCGCCCCCGGCCGGCTTCGGTCTGGGCGCGGTGCCGTGGTGCGGCCATGCGAGCGCCGCAGGCTGCTCCGGCGTCCCGGCGCAGATTCAGAGCGACTACACGCTGACCGCCTTGGTCGGCGTATTCGGCTGGACGACGGCGGGGGCGGTTGTCCTCGGCGCGGCGATCTGGCTGCATCGCCTGATTCGTCACCATGGCCGGGTCACCCGTGGCGAGCCGCGGCTGATCGTCGTCGGGCAGCGCATCGTCAACGACGATCAGGCGCTGTTAAGCTGGGTGGGCCTGACCTGGGTGGTGCTCGTACTCTGCCAGCTGGCGGTAACCGTGGCGGGCAACCTGGCGGTGCTGCCGCTGACTGGCGTCACCTTCCCGTTCGTGAGTTTCGGCATGACCTCCCTGGTGGTCAACATGGCCTTGCTCGGGCTGTGCATCAACGTCAACCGACCCGCGGCGCCGGCGTATGCCTGACCGGCGCGCGAGGACGCTGCTCGAGTTCGCCATCGCGGCGAGTGCCGCCGTGGTGCCGGTCCTCGTCGTCGTGCTGCTCGCCGTCGCGCTCTCGCACCGGCCAGACCCGGCCCCGACGGCGGCGAGCAACGCCGATCGCCACGTCAGCGTGCGCGAGCTGGCCGCGCTCAAGACCTTTGAGAGCGCCGTCGTGCGCCGCCGCGACGTAACCGTGGGCCCGCCCCCCCCGATCCTCATCCTCGACCGGGTGCCGTCTTGTCGCGCGGCGTGGGATGGCCACGAGGGTGTGCTCGCCCGCCTGCGCCGCGCGCTCGGGCGCGGCGGTGCGGCCGTGGCGTCGCCGGCGCAGCGCTTGGCCGCGCAGCTCGCCGATCTCGACGCGGAACTTTTGCGCTTCAGCACGGGGCCGCAGCGCCGGGTGAGCGAAGCGGTGGGCTTCGACTCGGCGCGCTGGTTCGACGCGGTAGGGCTCGCCCTGCAGTTGCCCATCGAGGCGGCTGAATACCCGGGACATGCGTTCACCGTGCAATGCGCCGACATCGTCAACGCCGTGGCGATGCTCGCGCGCGCGAACGGCCGACTGCTTGGCGTGTTGTCTTGGCGCGGCAGCGAGGGCACGCGGACGATCGCGCGCTGGCGCCCCGACCAGTTCGTCGAGGTGACCGCACGGCAGGTTGCGCGCGCCAATCCCTGGCAGGGCCTGCTCGGCTGCGTTTTCATGGGCAAGTCCGCGGCCTCCGTATCGCAGCCGGCGTACGTGGTGACGGCCGCCGGCGCGCCCGACGAAGGCTGGTGCACGCGCCGGGAAATGTTCGTGGCGGCGGCCGGGGAGGGTGACAGTGCGGTCCCGATGCGCATCGAAGGCGAGGCCACGGCAGACCTCCCGGTCAACGACGAGCGCTGGAAGGTTCCGCCCTCGCTCGACGCCCTGCTCCAACCCCTGTCCACACTGCGCCGGCCATCCGGTGCGCTCTACCGGCTCTACACCGAGGCTGCACTGGACGGGGATGCGCCCACTGCCTATCGCTACGGACCCAATCGCATCGATGTCGGCGGCACGGCGGTCGATGTCGGGTTTTCGGTCGACCTCACCATCGAGCCATCGCTGCAGGCGTTCGCGCAGAGGACCGCGGCGTGCTACACCGGGCGGCAGGACGTCTGCAGTGCGTTGGGCATGGCGCGCGCCGAGGATGCCGGGCACGCGCTCGGCCATCGCATGCTCGAACGGGCGGTCGTGCGCATGGCGGCCGTCGCGGTGGTCGACGTGGCCAGCGGGCGCATCGAGGCGCTGGCCGGCGCGCTCTCGCCGTGCGCCCGGCACGAGTACGATGGACCCGGGCGCGCCGAGGGCTGCGACAAGCGTCTGCCGTACACGCCGCGCTATCGGCCCGACGCCTTGCTCAACCCCGCCGTCTTCCACGACGCCATGCCCGGATCGGTGATCAAGCCGATCATGGCCGAGGCGTTCCTGACCGACTCCGACGTCGGCCCGCGCTGGCTGGAAGCGGAGCGCGCGGCGATGCGCAATCCCGGCCCACCGGCCGCCGACAGCCTGCGTGGCCAGCTGGCACGATCGAATTCCGCACGCTTTCTCGACCGCATGTTCTGTGCCGATCAGGATTTCCTCCACTGCGAGCGACCGTGGCGGGTGCAAGCGATGGCTGCGGCGTTCGGGTGGAACGGCGGCTGTGCCACGCCGCGCGATGATTGCGGCAAGGAGGACCTTTTGTTCGGGCGCGCCGTCGATGCCGGGGCCGCCTCCGGGCACGTGGCACCGCTCGCCACGCTGATTCCGTACGGCCGGCTGCTGGTCGAGCCCGTCGGCGGCAAGCTCGACGCGCCTTTCTACTTGCGTCCGGCGACGGTGCTTGACAGCAACAAGGTGCGTGCTTGCGCCGCGGGCGCAGACCGGCGGCGGCTGACCCGCGACGACTGGGAGAAATGCAGCGGCGGCAGTGTCGTGGACGTGGTGGCCGAAGGCTGGGGACAGGGACATGCCCGCGCTTCCGCGCTCGGCGTGGCGGGCATGATGGCGGCCCTTGCCGCGGCGGCGAATGGACAGACCGAATTGCGCCAGCCGCATCTGGTGAGCGGCTTGCGCGGCGTGCGCAGCGCAGGCGACGGTCGGCTCGAGTCCGCAGTGAGCCGTTTCGGGCTCGACGCGGCACGGCACAATCCCTTGTCTCACGACGCCGCGCAGATCATCCTGAGCGGACTGTCTTACAGCCACCGTGTGGGCACCTCGCGGCTGGCCTGCGAGCAGGTTTTCGATGCCCGTACCTGCCAGGGCATGGACTGGATCGCCGGCAAGACGGGCACGCCGACATTCCCCAACGACGACCGCTCCCTTGACGAGCTTTGGCGTCTCTGCGGGCGTGGCGCGGCCAGGACGCGCAGTGAGCAGGCGGCGTGCGCGCCGCTGCGGCCCTACAAGTGGTACGTCGCGGCCTACCGCAGCGCCCCGGGCGATCCGCGCTGGACGAAAGTCATCGCCGTTCTCACCGAACGCAATTGGCTCAAGGACACCGGGCGCATCGACGGTGCCGGTGACCACGGCCCCAATCCCGCCGCCGAGATCGCCATGCAGATCGCAGGCCATGACACGGGCTTTGTCGCGGGGTCCCCGCCATGACCCGCGGCCAGGCTCGGGGCTCGCCGCCGCGCAACGAGGACGGGCGGGCGGCGACGGTTGAAGCGCCGCTGGTGTGGACCTTCGACGGCCCGTTCAGCACCTGTCTGTTCGACATGGAAGACACGCTGCGGCGGACGATCGTGCAGGTCGGCGATGTGTCGCGCATAGCCGTTATGATCGAGCTGTCCTTGCCCACGCTGCGCAGGCGCGTCGAGTCGGGCGACGTGATTCAGCCGGCGTGGGGGCGTTTCCTCGAGGCGCTCACCCGGCGCTACGGGCTACCCAGCGCGCCACGGCTGCGCCCGGTCAGGGCGCAGGGGCCGCTGGCCACGCTGTGGATCGCCTACCGGAGCTAAGAGCATGTCACTCAAGAACTGGATCCTGCACAAGATGCATGGGCTGACCGAGCGCACTGATCTGCCGCGTAGCCCTGTGCTGCGCACCGGTGCGGTCGAGCCGCCCCCGGCGATCCGCGAGGCGCGTCGCCACGCGCCGGCGGTGGACGGGACGCCGCCGGCGGCCGTGCACCTCGGTCCGTATGCGCCGCTCGTCGGCGCCATTCGCGAAGAGCTTGAGCACTTCGTCGTCAGCCAAGTCCGGCTGCATCTGGCGATCGCCGAGCGCGACCGCTATCGGCTCACCTCGATCGAGGTACGCGCGACCGCTGCCGATGATTCGGCGGAGCTGCTGCGCCGGTTCATCGCGGAGTTCAAGCCGGAACAGATCAAGCGTTACGTCGCGAAGGAATTGATCGGCGGCTTACCCAATGCCAGTGCGATCGACCTGTCGCAATTTGCCGGCCTCAATCCCGGAAATGGCGACGACGATGCGGAAGACGACGAGGGCTACCACGAGCTCCTGGCGGAGCTGCGTAGCGCCAAGCCGACCCCGGCGATACGCCCATACGAGGTGAGCCTCGTCGGCCATTGGACGGAGCTCTCGCCCGCCACCGCCGCGAGCGACGCCGCGCGAGTGCCGGCGTCGCCGGTGCTGGCCGCCGGACGCAGGGTCGAAATCAGTATCGAGGACGCTGACGGCAGCCGGCAGGTCACGCTGCACTCGGTTTGGCCCGGCCACCGCTATGCAATTGGCAAGGGCGAAGGATGCGACATCGTGGTCAATGGGGTTTACGCGAGCCGTCGCCATTGCGAGGTCTGGCTTGAGCGCGGCGCATGGTGGGTCACCGATATCGGGTCGACCAACGGCATCCGCGTCGAGGGGGCGGCAAGCGTGTTCGGACGCAGCAGCTCAGGCACAAACGCCACGCCTGAGGCGGCGGTGGTCGAGGTCAAGCCCGGAACCCGCATCGTGCTCTCCGCGCAGGCGAGCGGCAGCCCCGCGGAATATCCGCGTCTGATGCTCGACGTGGGGCACGGCGCGGCGGCGTTGGCCACACCGATCGCACCCGGGGCGCAATCGCCGGCGACACCGTCCACGCCGATCGTGACGACGCGACTGCGCGAGGGCGCGTTGACGATCGCCGCACGCATGGCCTCCGGCGTGCGGACGGTCGAGCTTCATTCGGGCAAGCTGCCGTTCTCCGTTGGCCGCTCGCGCAGCCAGGCGCTGGTGATCGACTGGGCGCACGAAGGCGTGTCGGGCCATCATATCGATATCAGCGAGTTCGACGCGGCGGGGGCTACCGTCGTGGTTTACGGCGACAACGGTGTCACCCTCGCCGGAACGCCTTATGCGCCGGGGGCGCGCCTGCGCTGGAAACCTGGGGAGTCGATGGCCCTGGGCCGGGTTGTCGGGCACGAGCCGGAATGCCGGCTCACTCTGTCGCGCAGCCAATGAAAGGGCGCGCTGTCCAACCTCGCCAGGCTCGCCCGCGAACATGAACGACGCCACTCCATACGACCCGGCTTCCTCGCAGCGCAAGCTGGCGCGAAGGGGCCGTGCCGCGACGAGCCGGCACGCAGTGCGCGTGACGCCGTGGGTTCGCCTGGAGATCGCCGCGGCGAGCGTTCGTGGCGGGCGGCGCGCGGTCAACGAGGATTGGCACAGCACGCTCAACGGATCGGCGCCACTGTTCGTCGTCGCCGACGGCGTAGGAGGCGGCGCCATGGCCGCGCGGGCCAGTCGCGAGCTCGTGCGGCGCCTGCATGACCGGCTCGACG
Organism: uncultured beta proteobacterium; assembly: GCA_963711235.1. Lineage (GTDB taxonomy): Bacteria > Pseudomonadota > Gammaproteobacteria > Burkholderiales > Casimicrobiaceae > PALSA-1003. The sequence continues at coordinate 1,610,947 of CAVQDI010000006.1, forward strand.
GTTGCCGAATCAATGCCGGCGCGATACGCGACGCACTGTTGAGCGCCGACCGTGAGGTGGGCCGCAGCATCGCCACACAGACCGATGCATCCGGAGCGGCGACGGTGGCGTTGTGCGCAGGCAAGGGCTTGTTGCTGTCGCGCTGGCTGGTGGCCTGGGTCGGCGATTGCCGCGTCTATCGCATCGGCGCGGCAGCGGACGAGCCCGCGCAGTTGTTGACGGTGGACGATACCTATCGCCACTTGAGTGAACCGCCGCCGTTGGGCGGATCACGCGACGACCCGGCACGCATGGTCGGCAACGGTGCGGTTACGGCGCCCAACGTTGCACAGGTCGCCCTGCGCCGCGGCGAGATGCTGGCCATCTGCAGCGACGGCGTGCACAAGTACGTCGCCGCGCGCGACTTGAGCAGCGTGCTGCAGGGCTCTGCGCCGCTGGCACGCCGCTGCGACAGGCTTCTCGCGCTCGCTCGCGCACGCGGAAGCAGCGACGATGCGACCGTGCTCGTGGTGCGCCGCGAACCACGCCAGGCGCGCCTAGCCTGGTTCGCCGCAGGCGGCGTATGCCTTGCTGCGCTGCTGCTGACATTCCTCGTGGCGCTATGAGGCCCGAACAGATCGATCGCGTATTTGGCCGCGGCCGCCTCAAGATGGCGACCGGCGAGCACGTCGAGGTGTTCCGCGAGGCGGTCGCGCCGGGGGAGCGGCGGCGCTACACCAAGCGCTTCCTGAACACGCAGGAGGGCGACTTCGGGCAGTGGACCGAGCGCGAATGGCGGATTCTGGCGCGATTGATCGGTCACGGCATTGCCTGCGTGCCCGACGTGGTCCAGTTCGATCGCGGCCGGCTCGGCGGGATGCAGCTGGTGCAGACCTACGACGCCGGCGTGACGGTCGACCAATGGGCTACGTTGTTGCCGGTCAAGCGCGACGGACGCCTTTACCGTCACGTGTTCGAGGATTGCGCACATTGGTGGGCACTGGCCCATCATTGCCTGCTCGCCCTAAACGTGATCCACCCGCTGGAATTGGTGCACCTCGACGTCAAGGGCGACAACGTGTGCATTCCCTACGCGCCGAGCGCCTTCGACCCGGATTCCCCGGACCTGTACCTGCAGCCGGTTTTCGCGCAGCTCGCCTTGATCGATTTCGCCTTTGCGCTGATCTCGCGCGAGCGGCTCACCACACCCTTGCCCATTGGTTGGCAGAAGGATTACGACTATCAGTCGCCACGTTTGCTGGCCGCGCTCGAGGCGGGCCGCAACGGCGAACTGCAGCTGACGCGGGAACTCGACTGGCGCTGCGACATGTACAGCCTCGCCGCCATGCTCAAGCGCTACCTGCCCGAGGAGAATCATGCGCTGCAGCCGCTGCTGGCGGCGGGGTGGTCAGCGGAGCGCTACGATGCGGCCAAGGCGCTGATCCTGCGCGTTCGCGACTGCCACGACCGTGAGCTCCCGGCGGAGCGGCCGCACGCGGCGCTGATCGCGCTGTGCGCGGAGCGGCTGCGCGAGGACGAGCTTGCGCGATCGCTTCAACTGGGATGGACTCTGGCACGCGAGGCGACCGTGTCGCCGGCGCCGGCTTCGCCGCTGACGCCCGTGACGCGGCTGGCGCCGGCGATACCGGTCACTCGTTCCGGGCGGACCACGGCCGTCACGGCGGTCACGAGTCGAAACGACGCGCACGGCACGGAGCAGCCGCGCCTGGCACGACCGCGGCGTCCGCTTGCGCGTCTCCCGCTCGCACTCGCCTCGCTGATCGCACTGGGCACAGCCGGCGCCGTGCTGTGGAACGCGAGCGACCGCGCGCACCTATCGGGCAGCCGGGTGCAGGCGCTCGCCGAGCCGATTCGACTGGCGGCCAATCGAGCAACCGACGCGATGCGCCAGCTTGTCGAGCGCGAACCCGCGGCCGCGGCGGGAGGTGGCGTAGCCGGACACGCGACGGCGCCGCCCTCTGCAGCGGCCCCGCCCTTGCCGGCCGGGGGTGCACCTGCGGCGCCGGCGTCGGTCAAGCCAACGCTCGCCGCCCCTGGCCCGCGCGCGCGGCCGAGAGCGGCAGTGCGGGCGCGGTTCCCGCCGCGGCGAGCGCGCCGATCCAGGCACCGCACGAGGCAGAGACGCCGCGACCCGCGCAGCGCCTGCCGACGCGCGCGGCGACGGGCAGCGGGTCGACCGCCACCGCCGCGACCAGACAGGCGGCCACGACGGGACGGGCAGCGAGCCCGTCGGCGCATGGCCAAACGGTGAAGACGCCAACCGAGGCGCACCTTGCGCCGAGCCCCTCGTCGACGCCGTCGCGTCGGCCGCACGCGTGGTGGGCGAGCCTGCAGCCGCCATCGTGGCTGCACGGCACCGGCCCGGGTGAGCCGCCCGGTGCGAAGACGCGCCAACGCTACCCGGCTGCGCCGGCGACGTCCTCGATCGCCGGCGTGTCGTCGGGAACGGTTGCCGCCATGGATGGCGCAGGCAGCGACAGGGCGCTGACCGCTGCGCCGCCAGCGCATGCCGCTCCCGCCGCGGCGCCGGCAACGGCTCCTGCCGCGGCCGCGGCCACGAGCAATGGGCCCATTGCGCTGACGGCCGCCGCACCTGCCATGTCGCGCGGCCGCGCCGATCGAGGATCGCAGCGGCGCCGTGGCGTTGGCGCTCGCTCCGGCGGCAGCCGTGCCCGAGCCGCATCTGCCGGCTGCAGCCGAACACACTGCGGCGGTCGACTTCGCAGACCAAGCGCGCCGAACGCTGCTGGACCCGGTTCCACGACTTGCCACGCAGATCGAGCCCGGCGTGGCCCGGGTGCTCTGGCTGGCCGCGAACGCCTATCATCCGATCCAGGAGCGCAACGTCGCCGATGCCGCGCGCCTGGTAGCGATGCCGGACGAGGCGGCGCTTCGTACGCGCACCTTGGCGCCCGCCGAAGCGCGCCGCCTCAACGACCAGGCGCGCGTCTTCGTCGCGAGGCGCAATATCCTGGAAGCGTTCAACAGTCAGCTGCGCGCGTTCGGGGCGAACCCGCGCGACCCCGACGTGGCCGGCAACCTCGCCCAGTTGTATCTTAAGCTCAGCCCGCCCCAACCCGACGTGGCGCGCCAGGTCGCGCTGGTCGCCATCGCCTTGCGCGGATCGCTGTTCCACACCGCACGCATGGAGGATTGGCAAACCTTCGCCGTGGCCAGCGCACTCGGCGGGCGCGAGGTCGATGCAACGAACGGCTTGTTCGTGACCCTCGCTCTGGCGGGCGACGCCGAGCGAGGCTGCACGGCGGCGCTCAGCGCGCTCGCCGGCTACGGCGAACGGCTGCTCCGACCCGTGGAGGCGATGTTCTATCGCGTCCAGGCGCAGGGCCGGGGCTACGATTCCCCGGCCTGCGCCTGGCCTCCGAACTGGGCGGCCGTTTCGCGGCTGCCTTGAGCGATCCGGGTTTGGCGCGTCCGGGCGGAGTCGCATTGTTAACGCGTTGACACAAATGCGATAGTGCCTTAAAATCCAAAGTCTTTTCGCCTTGCGCCGGGCGCCGAGAATCGCCGACCGGCAGGGCGCGCGTACCCGGCCGTCCTTGGCTGCCTGCGGCCTCAACGGAAGCCCGTTGAGGGCGGCGGTGTCCAAGGCGTCGGCCGAGGCGCGAGAAGAGTGGCCTGAGCAGGCGATGCTTGGGCCACTTTGATTTGTTGCGGCGCAATTAAGTGGCCTGCAGTCGCGGCCCGTAGCAGTTTCGCCAAACGATAGGCTGCGCTCCAGACCAGCGGAGCGCACGAAACGGACAATCAGGATGCCGACGATCAATCAACTGGTGCGCAAGGGCCGGGTGGCCCCCGTATCGAAGAGCAAGGTGCCCGCGCTCAAGCAGAGCCCGCAGAAGCGCGGCGTGTGCACGCGCGTCTATACCACCACGCCGAAGAAGCCGAACTCGGCACTGCGTAAGGTGGCGAAGGTCCGGCTCACCAACGGTTTCGAGGTGATCAGCTACATCGGCGGCGAGGGTCACAACCTGCAGGAGCACTCCGTGGTCCTGATCCGGGGCGGCCGGGTGAAGGACCTGCCCGGCGTGCGCTACCACATGGTGCGCGGCAGCCTCGATACGGCGGGCGTGAAGGATCGCAAGCAGGGACGCTCCAAGTACGGCGCCAAGAAGCCCAAAGCGGCCTGAACCCCGAAACCATCCTAGTGAAAGACTAAAGTCCCATGCCCCGACGCCGAGAGATTCCCAAGCGCGAGATCCTGCCCGATCCGAAGTATTCGAGCAGCGACGTTGCCAAGTTCGTCAATGTGCTGATGAGCCAGGGCAAGAAGTCGGTTGCCGAGCGCATCGTCTACGGCGCCTTCGATTCGATCGCCAAGAAAGGCGGCAAGGATCCGCTGGAAGTCTTCACCCAGGCCCTCTCCAACGCCAAGCCCATGGTCGAGGTGAAGAGCCGCCGCGTCGGCGGCGCGAACTTCCAGGTACCGGTCGAAGTCCGGCCGGTGCGACGCGTTGCGCTGGCCATGCGCTGGCTGCGCGAGGCGGCGCGCAAGCGCGGCGAAAAGTCGATGGGCCAGCGCCTGGCGGCGGAGCTGCTCGAGGCGTCCGAAGGACGCGGTGGCGCGGTGAAGAAACGCGAGGAAGTGCATCGCATGGCCGAGGCGAACAAGGCCTTCTCGCACTTCCGGTTCTAGACCTAGAGAGATCGAGACAGCGGCGAGCGAATCCGGGTAACGATGTCCCTCCTGCATACAGCGGCAGCAAAAAAAAGTGGCCAGAACGACTCCCATCGAACGGTATCGGAACATAGGCATCAGTGCGCACATTGATGCCGGAAAGACCACGACTACCGAACGCATCCTTTTCTACACCGGCGTCTCGCACAAGATGGGAGAGGTCCACGACGGCGCGGCCGTCATGGACTGGATGGAGCAGGAGCGCGAGCGCGGCATCACTATCACCTCCGCGGCGACGACCTGCTTCTGGAAGGGGATGGACGGCGGCTACCCCGAGCATCGCATCAATATCATCGACACGCCGGGACACGTCGATTTCACCATCGAGGTGGAGCGCTCCATGCGCGTGCTCGATGGCGCATGCATGGTGTACGACGCGGTCGCCGGCGTGCAGCCGCAATCGGAGACCGTCTGGCGCCAGGCCAACAAGTACAAGGTGCCGCGGCTGGCATTCATCAACAAGATGGATCGCCAGGGGGCAGAATTCTTCAAGTCCTTCGAGCACATCAGGACACGGCTGAAGGGCAACCCGGTGCCCATCCAGATACCGATCGGAGCCGAGGAAAAGTTCGAGGGCGTGGTCGACCTGGTGAAGATGAAGGCGATCTACTGGGACGAGTCGACGCAGGGCATGAAGTACGAGGCCCGCGACGTTCCCGCGAACCTCGTCGATGAGGCGAAGCGGTGGCGCGAGAAAATGGTCGAGGCGGCGGCGGAAGCCGATGACGAGCTCACGCACAAGTACCTCGAAGGCCACGACCTTTCCGAGGCAGACATCAAGCGCGGGTTGCGGCAGCGCACGATTGCCAACCAGATCGTGCCGATGCTCTGCGGCTCGGCGTTCAAGAACAAGGGCGTGCAGGCGATGCTCGACGCCGTGATCGATTACATGCCCTCGCCGGTCGACATCAAGCCGGTCGAGGGAGAGGACGACAAGGGTCGACCGGCCTCGCGCAAGGCCTCCGACGACGAGCCTTTCGCGGCGCTTGCGTTCAAGATCATGACCGATCCGTACGTCGGCCAGCTGACCTTCATCCGCGTCTACTCCGGCGTGCTCAACTCCGGCGACACCGTGTACAACTCGGTGCGCAATCGCAAGGAGCGCATCGGGCGCCTGCTGCAGATGCACGCCAACCAGCGCGAGGACATCAAGGAAGTTCGCGCCGGTGACATCGCTGCCGCGGTGGGCCTCAAGGAAGCGTCGACCGGCGAGACGCTGTGCGATCCGAACAAGATCATCATGCTCGAGCGGATGGTGTTTCCCGAGCCGGTGATCTCGCAGGCGGTCGAACCCAAGACCAAGGCCGACCAGGAGAAGATGGGGATTGCGCTCAATCGCCTGGCGCAGGAAGACCCCAGCTTCCGCGTGCGCACGGATGACGAGTCCGGCCAGACGATCATCTCGGGGATGGGAGAGCTCCACCTCGAGATCATCGTCGATCGCATGAAGCGCGAATTCGGCGTCGATGCGAGCGTCGGCAAGCCGCAGGTGGCGTACCGCGAGGCGATCAAGAAGCCGATACAGGTCGAGGGCAAGTTCATCAAACAGTCGGGCGGCCGCGGCCAGTACGGTCACGTCTGGCTCAAGATGGAGCCGCAGCCGGCTGGAAAAGGCTTCGAATTCGTCGATGCGATCAAAGGTGGTACCGTGCCGCGCGAATACATTCCGGCGGTGGAGAAGGGCCTGCGCGAGACCCTGCCCAACGGCGTGCTGGCCGGGTTCCCGGTGGTCGACGTCAAGGTGACGCTGTTCGACGGCAGCTACCACGACGTCGACTCGAACGAGAACGCGTTCAAGATGGCCGCGTCGATTGCGTTCAAGGACGGCATGCGGCAGGCGAATCCGGCGCTGCTCGAGCCGATGATGGCGGTGGAAGTCGAGACGCCCGAAGATTTCATGGGTAACGTCGTCGGCGATCTCTCCGGTCGACGCGGCATGATTCAGGACATGGAAGACGTCGCCGGGGTCAAGGTGATCAAGGCCGAAGTGCCGCTGTCCGAGATGTTCGGCTACTCGACGACGCTGCGCTCGCTGTCGCAGGGTCGCGCGACCTACACCATGGAGTTCAAGCACTACAGCGAAGCTCCGAAGACCGTCGCCGAAGCAGTGATCAATAAGAAATCGTAATTCCGAGAATGAGGTAAGCAATCATGGCCAAGGGCAAATTTGAGCGGACGAAGCCGCACGTGAACGTGGGGACGATAGGGCACGTGGATCATGGCAAGACGACGCTGACGGCGGCGATGACGCTGGTGCTGTCGCGGCAGTTTGGAGGGGAGGCGAAGGCCTACGATCAGATCGACAATGCGCCGGAGGAGAAGGCGCGGGGGATCACGATCAACACGGCGCACGTGGAGTACGAGACGAAGAACCGGCACTACGCGCACGTGGATTGTCCTGGGCACGCGGACTACGTGAAGAACATGATCACGGGGGCGGCGCAGATGGATGGGGCGATTTTGGTGGTATCGGCGGCGGATGGGCCGATGCCGCAGACGCGGGAGCACATTCTGCTGGCGCGGCAGGTGGGGGTGCCCTACATCGTGGTGTTTTTGAACAAGGCGGACATGGTCGATGACAAGGAGCTTTTGGAGCTCGTTGAGATCGAGGTGCGGGAGTTGTTGAGCAAGTACGAATTTCCTGGGGACAAGATCCCGATCATTATAGGCAGTGCGAAGCTGGCGCTGGAAGGGGACAAGTCGGACCTGGGAGAGGCGTGCATCAACCGTTTGGCTGAAGCGCTGGACACGTACATACCGACGCCGACGCGGCTGATCGATGGGCCGTTTTTGATGCCGGTGGAGGACGTGTTCAGCATATCCGGGCGGGGGACGGTGGTGACGGGGCGGGTGGAGCGCGGGGTGGTGAAGGTAGGGGAGGAGCTGGAGATCATGGGGCTCAAGCCGACGCTCAAGACGGTGTGCACGGGGGTGGAGATGTTCCGCAAGCTCCTGGATCAGGGGCAGGCGGGGGACAACATCGGGGTGCTGCTGCGCGGCACCAAGCGGGAGGAGGTGGAGCGGGGGCAGGTGCTGGCCAAGCCGGGGAGCATCACGCCGCACACCAAGTTCACCTGCGAGGTGTACGTGCTGTCGAAGGAGGAGGGGGGCCGGCACACGCCGTTCTTTCCGGGCTATCGGCCGCAGTTTTACTTCCGCACCACGGATGTGACCGGCAGTGTGGAGTTGCAGGCGGGCACGGAGATGGTGATGCCTGGGGACAACACCCAGATGACGGTGACCTTGATTGCGCCCATCGCGATGGAAGAAGGCTTGCGCTTCGCGATCCGCGAAGGCGGCCGCACCGTCGGTGCCGGCGTCGTCGCCAAGGTCATCGAGTAACGGCAGGCGCTTAGGTAGAACAGCAGGCTCATTGTGGCATGACTGAAGGGTCACCATGCAAAACCAGAGAATCCGCATCCGTCTCAAAGCGTTCGATTACAAGCTGATCGACCAGTCGGCACAGGAGATCGTCGATACGGCCAAGCGCTCGGGCGCGGTGGTCAAGGGACCGGTGCCTCTGCCGACCAAGATCGAGCGCTACGACATCCTGCGCTCGCCCCACGTCAACAAAACCTCGCGCGACCAGCTCGAGATCCGCACGCACCTGCGACTAATGGATATCGTCGACCCGACCGACAAGACGGTCGATCAGCTGATGAAGCTCGATCTGCCGGCCGGGGTCGACGTGGAAATCAAGCTGCAGTGATTTTCTGCCGCGCCGGGCAAACGCCAGCGACGGCAAGGAAAGGATGATGCAAATGAGTCTCGGATTGGTAGGCCGCAAAGTCGGCATGACGCGGGTGTTCACCGACGACGGCGCGGCCGTGCCGGTAACGGTGCTCGACGTCGCCAACAACCGCGTCACGCAGATCAAGACGCCCGAAGCGGACGGCTACGCCGCCGTGCAGGTTGCCTACGGCAAGCGCCGCGCGAGCCGGGTCAACAAGGCGCAGGCCGGGCACCTGGCCAAGGCCGGCGTCGAGGCCGGCGAGCTGCTCAAGGAGTTCCCGGTCAGCGCGGAAGATCTCGCCAAGCTCAAGGTCGGCGAGACGATCAGCGTCGAGACCTTCGCGGTGGGACAGTTCGTCGACGTGTCGGGCACGACCAAGGGCCGCGGCTTCACCGGCGTGATCGCGCGCCACAACTTTCGCTCCAACCGCGCCTCGCACGGCAATTCGGTCTCGCACAACAAGCCGGGATCGATTTCGATGGCGCAGGACCCCGGCCGGGTGTTTCCGGGCAAGCGCATGGCCGGCCAGTACGGTCATGTCGAGCGCACGGTGCAGACGCTCAAGGTTATCCGGGTCGACGCCGTGCGCGGGCTGCTTTTGGTCAAGGGCGCGGTGCCCGGCGCCGACGGCGGCCACATCATCGTCCGGCCCGCGGTCAAGGCGCCGGCACGCAAAGAGGCCTGAGCATGGACCTGAAGCTCATCAACGACGGCGGCAAGCCGGCCGCGACCCTCGCCGCCTCCGACGCATTGTTCGGGCGCGAGTACAACGAGGCGCTGATCCACCAGGTGGTGACCGCGTTCCAGGCCAACGCGCGCCGCGGCACCCGGGCCCAGAAGTCCCGCGGCGAGGTCAACAAGTCGCACAAGAAGCCCTGGGCGCAGAAGGGCACGGGACGCGCGCGCGCCGGCCAGGCGAACAGTCCCCTGTGGCGTGGCGGCGGCAAGATCTTCCCCAGCTCGCCGGACGAGAACTTCACGCACAAGGTCAATCGCAAGATGTACCGCGCCGGAATCGCTTCGATCCTGTCGCAGCTCGTGCGCGAGGGCAGGTTGGCGGTCGTCGAGCAGCTCGCGCTCGAGGCGCCGAAGTCGAAGCTGTTCGCGCAGAAGATCAAGGCGCTCGGGCTCTCCGGGACGGTGCTCGTCGTGACCGACAAGGTCGACGCCAACGTCCGGCTGTCCTCGCGCAACCTGCAGCAGGTCCTCGTCCTCGAGGCCAAGGAGGTCGACCCGGTCAGCCTGGTCCGGTTCGAGAACGTGCTCCTGACCCGGGCGGCGGTGACGCAGTTCGAGGAGATCCTGGGATGAACGCGCAAAAAGCGGCACCCAAAGTCGCGCCGCCGAAAGGCAACGAGGAACGCCTCATGACGATCCTTCTGGCGCCGGTCGTGTCGGAAAAGGCCACGCAGATCGCCGATCGACACAATCAGATCATCTTCCGGGTCCGTCAGGACGCGACCAAGAAGGACGTCAAGGCCGCGGTCGAATTGCTGTGGAAGGAAAAGAAGATCGAGGTGGCGAGCGTGCAGATCGTCAACGTTCACGGCAAGAAGAAGCGCTTCGGCGCCTACGGCGGCCGGCGCCGCAACTGGAAAAAGGCGTACGTGAGCCTCAAGCCGGGCCAGGAAATCAACTTCGCGCAAGAGGCCTAACACCATGGCTCTCGTCAAAGTCAAACCGACTTCCCCAGGCCGCCGCGGGCTGGTGAAGGTGGTCAATCGCGACCTGCACAAAGGTCGTCCGTTCGCGCCGCTCCTGGAGAGCAAGAAGCGCGGTTCGGGCCGCAACAACAACGGCCATATAACAATGCGCCACCAGGGCGGCGGGCACAAGCGCTACTATCGCGTCGTCGACTTTCGTCGCGACAAGGACGGCATCGCCGCCAAGGTCGAGCGGCTCGAGTACGACCCGAACCGCAGCGCCCATCTCGCGCTGCTGCTCTACGCCGACGGCGAACGCCGCTATATCGTGGCGCCGCGCGGCGTGGGCGTGGGGACGGCGCTCATGAACGGGGCGGATGCGCCGATCAAGCCTGGCAACTGCCTGCCGCTGCGCAACATCCCGGTGGGCACCACGATTCATTGCGTGGAAATGCTGCCCGGCAAGGGCGCGCAGATCGCGCGCTCGGCCGGCGCATCGGTGCAGCTGCTGGCGCGCGAGGGCGCGCACGCGCAGCTGCGCATGCACTCCGGCGAGATCCGCAAAGTGCACGTCGATTGCCGCGCGACCATCGGCTCGGTGGGCAACGAAGAGCACAACCTGCGCTCGATCGGCAAGGCCGGCGCGACCCGCTGGCGTGGCATCCGACCCACCGTTCGCGGCGAGGTGATGAACCCGGTCGATCACCCGCACGGCGGGCGCACCCGCGGCAACCGCCATCCGGTGTCGCCGTGGGGTACGCCGACGAAGGGTTATCACACGCGCAAGAACAAGCGCACCGACGGCATGATCATCCGCCGCCGCCACGCCGTTAAGAAGGGCTGATTGCCATGGCACGTTCGATCAAGAAGGGTCCGTTCGTCGACCACCACCTCCAGGCGAAAGTCGAGGCGGCTCGGGCGACCTCGGACAAGCGGCCGATCAAGACCTGGTCGCGACGCTCGACCATCACCCCGGATTTCGTGGGCCTGACGATCGCCATTCACAATGGCAAGCAGCACATTCCGGTGTACGTCTCGGAAAATATGGTCGGTCACAAGCTCGGGGAATTCGCGCTGACGCGCACGTTCAAGGCTCACTCGGCGGACAAGAAAGTGGTCGCGCCGACGACGCCGCCGAGGAAGTAGGGAGGTAGCCATGGAGACCAAAGCGATCCTGCGCGGCGTGCGTCTGTCGGCCCAGAAGGGCCGGCTGGTGGCCGACCAGATCCGCGGCCTGCCCGTCGACAAGGCGCTCAACGTGCTCACATTCAGCCCGAAGAAGGGCGCCAAGATCATCAAGCGCGTGCTCGAGTCGGCGATCGCCAACGCCGAGCACAACGACGGCGCCGACATCGACGAGCTGAAGGTGAGGACGATCTGTATCGACAAGGCGGAAAGCCTGCGCCGGTTCACCGCCCGTGCCAAGGGCCGCGGTAACGTCATTCTCAAGCAGACCTGTCACATCCACGTCACCGTCGGTGACGGCAAGTAGCGTCAACCAAGGACAGTTCATGGGCCAGAAAATCAATCCGATCGGCTTTCGCCTCGCGGTCAATCGCGACTGGACTTCGAAGTGGTACGCGAACAGCAAGCACTTCCCGACCACGCTCAACGAGGACATCAAGGTCCGCGACTACCTGCGCAAGAAGCTCGCCCATGCCTCGGTCGGCAAGATCACGATCGAGCGTCCGGCGAAGAACGCGCGCATCACCATCCATAGCGCGCGCCCCGGGGTGGTCATCGGCAAGAAGGGCGAGGACATCGAGACGCTGCGGGCAAGCCTGCGCAAGATGATGGGCACTGAAGTAGGCTTGAACATTGAAGAAATACGCAAGCCCGAGATCGATGCGCAGCTGGTCGCCGACTCGATCGCCCAGCAGCTCGAGAAGCGGATCATGTTCCGCCGGGCGATGAAGCGCGCGATGCAGAACGCGATGCGGCTTGGCGCGCAGGGGATCAAGATCATGAGCTCGGGCCGGCTCAACGGCATCGAGATTGCGCGCACCGAGTGGTATCGCGAAGGGCGGGTGCCGCTGCACACGCTGCGCGCCGACATCGACTACGGATTTGCCGAGGCCAAGACGACCTACGGCGTGATCGGCATCAAGGTCTGGGTGTTCAAGGGCGAGGTGCTGCCGCACAACGCCGAGCCTCAGGCCGCGCCGGTGCCGGCGCCGGAACCGCCGAAGCGCGCGCGCAAGAGTGCAGGAGCGAAGAATGCTGCAGCCAGCTAGAAGGAAATACCGCAAGGAGCAGAAGGGTCGCAACAAGGGCGTGGCCACGGTCGGCGCCAAGGTCAGCTTTGGCGAGTACGGGCTCAAGGCGGTCGGGCGCGGGCGCCTCACGGCGCGCCAGATCGAGGCCGCTCGTCGGGCTATGACGCGGCACATCAAGCGCGGCGGCCGCATCTGGATCCGCATCTTCCCCGACAAGCCGATATCGCAGAAGCCGGCCGAAGTGCGCATGGGCAACGGCAAGGGCAACCCGGAGTACTACGTCGCCGAGATCGTGCCGGGGAAGGTGCTCTACGAAATGGACGGCGTCGACGAGGCGCTCGCGCGCGAGGCGTTTGCGCTCGCCGCGGCCAAGTTGCCGATCCGCACGACGTTCGTGCACCGTCTGCTCGGGTAGGAAGGAACGGACATGAAGCAATCTCTGCGCAAGAAGGATCTTCGCGATAAGTCGGCGGACGAACTCCGCACCGAGCTGCACGCGCTGCTCAAGGAACAGTTTGGCCTGCGCATGCAGAAGGCAACGCAGCAACTTACCAACCACGCCGGCGTGGTGCGCGTGCGACGCGACATCGCGCGGGTAAAGACGCTGCTCAATCAGAAGGCAGGACAAGCATGAGCGAAGCACTCGATACGGCGGCGCAACCTGCCGTCGGCGCCGGCAAGGGCAGCCTGATCCAGACCCAGATCGGACGCATCATCAGCGACAAGATGAACAAGACGGTAACGGTTCTCGTCGAACGCCGGGTCAAGCACCCGCTCTACGGCAAGGTCGTCACCCGGTCGCGGAAGTATCACGCGCACGACGAGAACAACGAATACAAAGAGGGCGACCTGGTCGAGATCGAGGCCTGCCGCAAGCTCGCCAAGACCAAGGCCTGGCGGGTAAAACGCCTGGTCGAGAAGGCAAAGATCATCTAAGTCATTGATCGCACAATGGAGTTGCGGATAAGCATAAATCCTGCCATAATTTTGGATTCCCCGCCGCGGCAGGGTTACGCGCATTGCGCCTGCCCCCGGCGGTTCTACCCGAACGGGTTCCAAGACTGGCCGCCGCAGCTGACGCAGGACGCGGGCGATGCGCGAAGCATCGCCGGGCGGGTTAAGTTGGAGAGTTGCAATGATCCAGATGCAAACGATGCTGGAAGTCGCCGACAACACCGGCGCCCGGCGAGTGATGTGCATTAAGGTACTCGGCGGAAGCAAGCGCCGCTATGCGCACATCGGCGACGTGATCAGGGTCAGCATCAAGGATGCCGCCCCGCGCGGCCGGGTCAAGAAGGGCGAGATTTACCATGCCGTCGTGGTGCGCACGCGGCAGGGGGTGCGCCGCGATGACGGGGCGAAGGTCAAGTTCGATACCAACGCGGCGGTGCTGCTCAACCCCAAGCTGGAGCCGATCGGCACGCGCATTTTCGGACCGGTCACGCGCGAACTGCGCACCGAGCGGTTCATGAAGATCGTGTCGCTGGCGCCGGAGGTGCTTTGACCATGCGCAAGATCAAGAAGGGCGACAACGTCGTCGTCATTGCCGGCCGCGACAAGGGCAAGCGCGGCGACGTGTCACATACGGTCGGCGCCGACTATGTGCTCGTCGCGGGCATCAACCAGGTCAAGCGCCACACCCGACCGAATCCGATGAAGAACCAGCCCGGCGGCATCGTCACCAAGGAAGTGCCGATCCATGTCTCGAACGTCGCGATCTGGAACCCCGTCACGCGCAAGGGGGATCGGGTCGGCTTCCGCGTGCTCGCGGACGGGCGCAAGGTCCGCTTCTTCAAGTCGAACGGCGAAGTGATCGGAGCCTGACATGGCCCGCCTGAAGGAAGTCTACAAGAAGGAAGTCGTGCCGGCGCTGATCAAGCAGTTCGGCTACAAGTCGACGATGGAGGTGCCGCGCCTGTCCAAGATCGTGCTCAACATGGGCGTGGGCGAGGCGGTTTCCGACAAGAAGATTCTCGACAACGCGGTCGGCGACATGACCAAGATTTCCGGCCAGAAGCCGGTGCTTACCAAGGCCAAGAAGTCGATCGCCGTGTGGAAGATTCGTACCGGCTATCCGATCGGCTGCATGGTCACGCTGCGCCAGAACCGAATGTACGAGTTCATGGACCGGCTGGTGTCGATCGCGCTGCCGCGCGTCCGCGATTTCCGCGGCTTGTCGGGTCGCGCCTTCGACGGCCGCGGCAACTACAGCATGGGTGTCAAGGAGCAGATCATTTTTCCGGAGATCGAATACGACAAGATCGACGCGATCCGGGGCATGAACATAACCATCGCGACCACGGCCAAGACCGATGCCGAGGCGAAGGCGTTGCTCGCCGCATTCAAATTCCCGTTCAAGGGCTAGAGGCCATCATGGCGAAAACTGCTGTCATCAACCGCGACCAGAATCGCCGCCTGGCGGTAAAGAAATACGCCAAGCGGCGGGCTGAGTTGCTGGCGATCATACGCAATGCCAAGGTTTCCGATGAGGAGCGACTGGTGGCGCGGCGCAAGCTGGAGGAGCTGCCGCGCGATTCGAGCGCGACGCGGCTGCGCAATCGATGCCAGCTCACCGGCCGTCCGCGCGGCGTTTTCCGCAAGTTCGGCCTTGGCCGCAACAAGCTGCGCGAAATCGCGATGCGCGGGGAAATTCCCGGCGTGGTCAAGGCGAGCTGGTAGCCGCCAAGCGCATCCATGAAAGACAAGGCAAGCTCCAGGCAGGTGAGGTGACACATGAGCATGACTGATCCGATCGCTGACATGCTGACGCGTATCCGCAACGCGCAGCTCGCCGAGAAGGCTACGGTGCAGATGCCGTCGTCCAAGGTCAAGGTGGCGATCGCCAAGGTTCTCAAGGACGAAGGCTATGTCGAGGGTTTCGCCGTGGTCGGCGAGGAGAACCGGCCGCAGCTCGAGATTGCGCTGAAATACTATGCGGGCCGTCCGGTGATCGAAAAGATCGAACGCGTGTCGAAACCCGGACTGCGCATCTACAAGAGCAAGGACGATATCCCGCGCGTCATGAACGGGCTGGGTATCGCCATCGTCTCGACCTCGCGCGGCGTGATGACCGACCGCAAGGCGCGCGCCACCGGTGTCGGCGGCGAAGTAATCTGCATCGTCGCCTGACGGAGAACGCTGCCATGTCGCGCATCGGAAACAGCCCGATCAAACTGCCGCCCAAGGTGGAGGTGGCGCTGGCCGAGGGCCAGATCTCGGTCAAGGGCCCGCTGGGCTCCCTGTCGCAGCGCTTTGGCAAGAGCATTGCGATCGAGAAGAACGGCGATACGCTGACCTTCAAGGCCGCGAACATTGAAGCGAACGCGATGCACGGCACGGTTCGCGCGCTGGTCGCCAACATGGTCCGGGGCGTGACCGACGGCTACGAAAAGAGGCTCGCGCTCGTCGGCGTCGGCTACCGCGCGCAGGCTGCGGGCGACAAGCTCAATCTGGCGCTCGGTTTTTCGCACCCGGTCGTGCACAAAATGCCCAAGGGCGTCAAGGTCGAGACACCGCAACAGACCGAGATCGTCATCAAGGGGCTGGACAAACAGCAGGTTGGTCAGGTGGCGGCGGAAATTCGCGCCTACCGTCCGCCCGAGCCGTACAAGGGCAAGGGCGTGCGTTACGCCAACGAGCAGGTCACGATCAAGGAAACGAAGAAGAAGTAGTCGTTGCGACGAGAACCATAGGAGAGAAGGATCATGAACAAGAATGAAGCTCGAGCGCGGCGCAGCCGCAAGACGCGGATACGCATCGCCGAGCAGCGCGCGAATCGCCTGGTGGTTGCTCGGTCGAACAACCACATCTACGCGCAGATCATCGCGCCGTCGGGCGACAAGGTGCTGGTGAGCGCATCGACGCTCGAGGCCGAAGTGCGCAAGGACCTGAAACGCGGCAGCAACCGAGCGGCGGCGGCGGTGATCGGCAAGCGCATCGCGGCGAAGGCCAAGAGCGCCGGTATCGAGGCGGTCGCGTTCGACCGTTCGGGGTTCAAATATCACGGCCGCGTCAAGGCGCTGGCCGACGCCGCCCGCGAGGGCGGCCTGAAGTTCTAGCGCCGGCTAACGGACGAGAGCGAACATGGCGAAGCCAATGGGCAGGCAGCAGCAGAACCGACAGCAGCAGGACGATCGGGGAGACGGGCTGCGGGAAAAGATGATCAGCATCAACCGGGTCACGAAGGTGGTGAAGGGCGGGCGCATCCTGGCGTTCGCGGCGCTGACGGTCGTTGGCGACGGCGACGGGCGGGTCGGCATGGGCAAGGGAAAGGCGAAGGAAGTCCCGGTCGCGGTGCAGAAGGCGATGGAAGAGGCGCGCCGGAGAATGATCAAGGTACGGTTGAAAGGCGGCTCGCTGCATCACCCGGTACAGGGCCGTCACGGCGCTACCCGGGTTTTCATGCAACCGGCGTCGGAAGGCACCGGCATCATCGCCGGCGGCCCCATGCGCGCGGTGTTCGAGGTCGTCGGGGTGACCAATATCCTGGCCAAGTGCCACGGCCCGACCAATCCGTACAACGTGGTGCGGGCGACGCTCAACGCGCTCCAGAACGGCAACGCACCGGCGGACATCGCGAGCAAGCGCGGGATGACCGTCGAGCAGCTCATGGAGGCTTGAAATCGTGGCCGCAGACACGCAAGTAGGAAGGTTGAGAATCACGCTCATCAAGGGCCTGCGGGGCAAGAGGGAGGACCATCGCGCGACCGTGCGCGGCCTCGGCCTCAAGTGGCGCAGCCATAGCGTCGAGGTCGACGACACGCCGCAGGTGCGCGGCATGATCACCAAGGTCGGCTACATGCTCCATGTCAGCGCCGGCACCCGGGGACAGGGCTGACCAACAGGGACCACGCCATGCGGATGAATAGCATCAAGCCGGCTGCCGGCAGCAAGCGAGCGCGACGTCGCGTCGGCCGCGGCAGCGGCAGCGGCCACGGCAAGACGGCCGGTCGCGGCAGCAAGGGCCAGAAATCGCGCGCCGGCGGCTTTCACAAGGTCGGGTTCGAGGGCGGTCAGATGCCGTTGCAGCGGCGGCTGCCCAAGCGCGGCTTCGTGTCACACCTGCGCCGGGACTGCGCCGAGGTCCGCCTGTCCGACCTCGGCAAGCTGCCGATCGCCGACATCGACATCCTGGCGCTCAAGGCCGCCGGATTGGTGCCTGCGGCAGCGAAGACGGCCAAGGTAATCAAGACCGGCAAGCTCGACAAGGCAGTCAAGCTCTCGGGTCTGTCGTTGACGAAGGGCGCCCGCGCCGCGGTCGAGGCGGCGGGCGGCAGCATCGCCGATTTACCCGCTAAGCAAGCGGGCTAGAGCGGGGGAACGGACGTTGGCTACGATCAATCCGGCACAGAAGAGCGGCAACCGTTACGCGGACCTGAAAAAGCGTCTGCTGTTTCTGCTCGGCGCGCTCGTTGTCTACCGGATTGGGACCCATATCCCGGTACCGGGAATCAACGCGTCCGTGCTCGACGAGTTGTTCCGCCAGAACCAGGGCGGCATCCTCGGGCTGTTCAATGTCTTTTCCGGCGGCGCGCTGCAGCGCTTCTCGATCTTCGCCCTGGGCATCATGCCCTACATTTCGGCGTCGATCATCATGCAGCTGTGCACCGTGGTCGTGCCCACGCTCGAGGCGCTGAAGAAGGAAGGCGAGTCGGGGCGGCGCAAGATAACGCAGTACACGCGCTACGCGACGCTGTTCCTGTCGTTCTTCCAGGGACTGGGCATCTCCATTGCGCTTCAGCAGCAGCCCGGACTGGTGCTCTACCCGGGGATCGCGTTCCAGTTTATCTCGGCGGTGACGCTGGTGACCGGGACGATGTTCCTGATGTGGCTTGGCGAGCAGATCACCGAGCGCGGCCTGGGCAACGGCATCTCGCTGATCATTTTCAGCGGCATCGCCGCCGGACTGCCGCGCGCGATCGGCCAGACGCTCGAGCAGGTCAACACCGGCGCCTACTCGGTGTTGCTGGTGATCGGCATTGCGGCGTTGGTGGTGGTGGTCACCGGATTCGTCGTGTTCGTCGAGCGCGCCTTGCGCAAGATTCAGGTCAATTACGCTAAGCGTCAGGTCGGCAACCGGGTCTATGCAGGTCAGCAATCGTTCCTGCCGCTCAAGCTCAACATGGCCGGCGTGATTCCGCCGATATTCGCGTCCTCGATCATCCTCTTCCCGGCCACGGTGGCCACCTGGTTCGGGTCGAGCGAGCGCACGATCTGGCTGCGCGATCTCGCGGCGTCGCTCGCGCCCGGGCAGCCGGTACACGAGATTCTTTACGCTGCTGCGATCATCTTCTTCTGCTTCTTCTACACGGCGCTGCAGTACAACCCGAAGGATACCGCGGAGAACCTGAAGAAGAGCGGCGCGTTCATTCCCGGCTATCGTCCCGGGGATCAGACGGCGAAATACATCGAAAAGATCACGCTCCGCCTCACTCTGATCGGCTCGCTCTACCTGGTGGTCGTGTGCTTCGTCCCGAATTTCCTGATCGCGTGGAAGAACGTGCCCTTCTATTTCGGTGGAACGTCGCTACTGATCATCGTCGTCGTCACGATGGATTTCATGACACAGGTGCAGGCATATCTCATGTCGCAGCAGTACGAGAGCCTGCTCAAGAAGGCTAACTTCAAGGGCGGCGGATTCCCGTCACGCTGAGCGAACGCCGGATGGCGAAGGAAGAGACGATACAGATGCAGGGAGAGGTCCTGGAGACGCTGCCCAACGCGACGTTCCGGGTAAAGCTTGAGAACGGCCACGTGGTCCTTGGTCATATCTCCGGGAAGATGCGCATGCACTACATCAAGATTCTGCCGGGCGATAAGGTGACCGTGGATCTGACGCCGTACGATTTGTCCCGGGCGCGGATCATCTTCCGCGCCAAATAGGGACCGTAGCGAGGCTGACATGAAGGTATTGGCATCGGTGAAGAAGATCTGCCGCAATTGCAAGATCATCCGACGCAAGGGCGTCGTGCGCGTGATCTGCAAGGATCCGCGGCACAAGCAGCGGCAAGGCTGACAGGAAAACATCAGGACCTACGTTCTCGATAGGACAGACACATGGCTCGCATTGCAGGCGTCAACATTCCGAATCACCAGCACGCGGAGATCGCGCTCACCGCGATCTACGGCATTGGCCGGGCGCGCGCCCGCGCCATCTGCGACGCCGCTGGCGTGGGCCACGCGGCCAAGATCAAGGACCTGTCCGACGCACAAATGGACAAGCTGCGCGAGCTCGTCGGGCGTTACACGGTCGAGGGTGACCTGCGCCGCGAGGTCACCATGAGCATCAAGCGCCTCATGGACCTCGGTTGTTACCGCGGCGTTCGCCACCGCAAGGGGCTGCCGGTACGTGGCCAACGCACGCGCACCAATGCGCGCACGCGCAAGGGTCCGCGCAAAGCCAAGCAGATCGCGCTCAACAAGCCGTCCGCGGCGAAGACCTGATAGGACGATTCGATGGCACAACAACCCTCACAGAAGCCCGGCGCGGTAACGCGCACGCGCAAGAAGGTCAAGAAGAGCGTATCGGAAGGGATCGCGCACATACACGCGTCGTTCAACAATACGATCATCACGATCACCGACCGACAGGGCAATGCGCTGTCGTGGGCGACATCAGGCGGCGCCGGCTTCAAGGGCTCGCGCAAATCGACGCCATTCGCGGCGCAGGTGGCTGCCGAGGCGGCCGGCCGGGCAGCCCAGGAGTGCGGGGTTAAGAATCTGGAAGTGCGGATCAAGGGCCCGGGACCCGGACGCGAATCCGCGGTGCGCGCGCTTAACGCGCTTGGTCTCAAGATCACGAGCATCTCCGACGTGACGCCGGTACCGCACAACGGCTGCCGGCCGCCGAAGCGGCGCCGGATCTGAGGCATTACAAAGGATAGCTACTGTGGCTCGATACATTGGACCGAAATGCAAGCTGGCGCGCAGGGAAGGCACCGACCTGTTCCTGAAAAGCGCGCGCCGATCGCTTGACTCCAAGTGCAAGCTCGACTCCAAGCCCGGCCAGCACGGCGTGAAGTCGGGAATGCGGATGTCCGATTACGGCAAACAGCTGCGGGAGAAGCAGAAGCTGCGCCGCACGTACGGCGTGCTCGAGCGGCAATTCCAGCGCTACTTCACGATGGCGGCGCAACGCAAGGGCTCGACGGGCGAGAACCTGCTGCGGCTGCTTGAATCGCGGCTGGACAACGTCGTCTACCGCATGGGCTTCGGCTCGACGCGGGCTGAGGCGCGGCAGCTGGTCACGCATCGCGCGGTGACGGTCAACGACAAGACCGTCAACGTCCCGTCGGCGCTGGTCAAGGCCGGCGATATCGTCGCGGTCAAGGAAGGCGCCAAGACACAGCTGCGTATCGTCGATGCGCTGCAACTCGCCGAGAAGATCGGCTTCCCGTCGTGGGTCGAGGTCGACGTCAAGAAGATGACCGGCACGTTCAAGGGCGCGCCTGATCGCGCCGAGTTCGGCCAGGACATCAACGAGAGCCTTGTCGTCGAGCTTTACTCGAAATAAACCGGTTGGCCCGCAATCCGCCAGGATTTCGCACTAAGGACTCCGCATGCAGAGCAATGCTTTCTTAAAACCGCGCATCATCGACGTGCAGAGCACGTCGCCGTTTCACGCCAAGGTCGTGATGGAACCGTTCGAACGCGGCTATGGGCACACGCTGGGCAACGCGCTGCGGCGCGTACTGCTCTCGTCCATGCCCGGCTACGCGCCGACGGAGGTCAAGATCACCGGCGTCTTGCACGAGTACTCGGCGCTCGACGGCGTGCAGGAAGACGTCGTCGACGTGCTGCTCAACCTCAAGGGCGTCGTGCTCAAGCTGCACAACCGCGACCACGTCACGCTCAAACTCGCCAAGACCGGCGAAGGCCCGGTAACGGCGGCGGATATCGAGCCCAATCACGACGTCGAAATCATCAATCCGGATCATCTCATCGCGCACCTGACCGCCGGGGGCAAGATCGAGATGGAAATCAAGGTGGAAAAGGGCCGCGGCTACCAGCCGGCGACCGTGCGCATCAAGCCCGAGGGCGGCCGGAGCATTGGCAACATCCTGCTCGACGCGTCGTTCTCGCCCGTGCGTCGCGTCAGCTATTCGGTCGAGAGCGCGCGGGTCGAGCAGCGCACGGACCTTGACAAGCTCGTCATGGACATCGAGACCAACGGCGTCATCGAGCCCGAACAGGCGATCCGCTATGCGGCAAGCATCCTGGTGGAGCAGCTCGGCGTGTTCGCCGATCTCAAGGGCACCGAGGCGCCCATCGAGCAGCGCTCGATGCCGCAGGTCGATCCGATCTTGCTGCGGCCCGTCGACGATTTGGAGCTTACCGTACGTTCCGCCAACTGTCTGAAGGCCGAGAACATCTACTATATCGGCGACCTGATCCAGCGCACCGAGACGGAGCTGTTGAAGACGCCGAATCTCGGCCGCAAGTCGTTGAATGAGATCAAGGAAGTCCTTGCTTCGCGCGGGCTTTCGCTCGGCATGAAGCTCGAGAACTGGCCGCCACCGAATCTCGACCGGCCCTAGGGAAAAAGACCATGCGTCACCGTCACGGCCTGCGCAAGCTCAACCGCACGAGCAGCCATCGCCTCGCGATGTTGCGCAACATGACCAACTCGTTGTTCACCCACGAGGCGATCCGGACCACGCTGCCGAAAGCGAAGGAGCTGCGGCGCGTGGCTGAGCCGCTGATTACGCTCGGCAAGTCGCCAACGCTGGCTAATCGCCGACTCGCGTTCGATCGACTGCGCGACCGGGACGTGGTGCACAAGCTCTTCAGCCAGCTGGGCCCGCGCTATGCGCAACGTCCCGGCGGCTACCTGCGCATCCTCAAGTTCGGGCTTCGCGTTGGCGACAACGCGCCGATGGCGCTCGTCGAACTGCTCGATCGCCCCGACTCTGCAGCCGAGGCGGAGGCAGACTCCGAGCCGGCAAAGGGCGCGAAGGGGACCAAGGGCGCGAAGGCCGACAAGGCGGCGAAGCCGGCCAAGGCGGCGAAGGCGGCCAAGGCGGCGCGACCGCCCAAAGCGGCGAAGGCGCCCAAGAGCGCGAAGGCTCCGAAGACGGCGGCCGGCGGCAAGGCCTAGAGTTGCGCCTGCCGGGGCGCGCTCCCCGGCGCTCTCGTGCGCGGCCACGGCGCACATCGGTCGCGTAAGATCACGCTATGGGAGGCATGGTTCTCGTCACCGGCGGCGCCGGATACGTGGGCTCGCATATCGTCGTCGAGCTGGCCCGTGCCGGCCACGCGCCCATGGTTCTCGACAACTTTGCCAACAGCTCGGCCGAGGTCGTGGCCCGGCTGCGGCGGCTGACGGGACAGCCCGTGCCGCTGGTGACCGGCGACGTCCGCGACTCCGCCGCGTTGGCACACACCTTTGCCACCTACCCGGTTGCCGCGGTCGTTCATTGCGCCGGTCTCAAGTCCGTCGGCGAGGGCGAGACGCGGCCGCTGGCGTACTACGACAACAACGTCACCGGTGCCATTGCATTGACCCGCGCGATGACTGCGGCGGGGTCGAAGACCCTGATCTTCAGCTCCTCGGCCTCGGTCTA
Organism: uncultured beta proteobacterium; assembly: GCA_963711235.1. Classification (GTDB taxonomy): domain Bacteria; phylum Pseudomonadota; class Gammaproteobacteria; order Burkholderiales; family Casimicrobiaceae; genus PALSA-1003. The sequence goes on from CAVQDI010000006.1 coordinate 1,633,797, forward strand.
CGGCCAACCGGAGAAAAACCCGGTCACCGAGGACTCGGCGATGCAGCCCGCCAGCATCTACGGACGCACCAAGCGCAGCGTCGAGTTGCTCCTTGAAGGGCTTGCCGCGGCCGATGCGTCGTGGCGCATCGGGCTTTTGCGCTATTTCAATCCCGCCGGCGCTGACGCGTCGGCCGCAATCGGCGAGGCGCCGACGTCGGCGCCCGCCAACCTCGTGCCCCTCCTGGTCGATGTGGCCGCGGGGCACCGGGCCTGCGTCGAGGTGTTTGGCGACGACTATCCAACGCCCGACGGTACCGGCGTGCGGGATTACATCCACGTCAGCGACCTCGCCGAGGGCCATGTGGCGGCCCTCGCGCACCTGTCGCGCCACGCCGGGGTGACGACCCTCAACCTGGGCATGGGCCGTGGCCATTCGGTGCTCGAGGTGATCGCCACGTTCGAGCGTGCCTGCGGCAAGACGCTGCCTCGGCGCGTCGTGGCGCGTCGGCCGGGCGACGTCGCAAGCTGCTTTGCAGACCCGGCGCACGCCAACGCGCGGCTCGGATGGCGCGCGCGGCGCGACCTCGACACGATCTGCGCCGACGCGTGGCGATGGCATCTCGCCCGCGTTCGATGAGAGCCGACGCCGCAGCGGGCGGTGTCGCGCCTGCGCTGCTGGGCGGGCGCAGGCTAAGGCGTAGCAATCCATGAAGCTCTTCGCCCGCGATGCGCTCCTGCCTACGGGTTGGGCGCACGATGTCGTCGTCGACGTCGGCGCGGACGGCGCGATTCGCGCGGTCGATGTTGCCTTCGCAGCCCCGGCTGACGCCGAGCATGTGCAGGGCCCGCTCGTTCCCGGCATGCCGAACGTGCATTCGCATGCGTTCCAGCGTGCGCTCGCGGGACTCACTGAGCGCGGCGGACCGAGTGGGGATAACTTCTGGACCTGGCGCACTGAGATGTATCGCTTCCTCGAGCGCGTCGGCCCGGACGAGCAGGAAGCGGTTGCGACCCAGCTCTATCTCGAGCTGCTCAAGGGCGGCTACACCAGCGTCGGCGAGTTTCATTATCTGCATCACGATCCGGCCGGGCGGCCTTACGCCAATCCGGCCGAGATGGCGGAGCGAATTGGCGCGGCCGCCGCCGCAACCGGCATCGGCCTGACCTTGCTGCCGGTTTTCTACGCCCACTCCGATTTCGGCGGCGCAGCTCCGCTGCCGGCGCAGCGCCGCTTCATCCACGACACCGACGGCTTTCTGCGCCTCGTCGCCGTGCTGGCGCAAAAGCAAGGGCGGACCCTGGGCATCGCGCCGCACAGCCTGCGGGCGGTCTCCCCCGACGAGTTGGTCGAGATCGTCGCCTTCGCGCGCACGCAGCTCGATGCTGCGCCGATCCACATCCACGTCGCCGAACAACGCAAGGAAGTCGACGCCTGTGTCGCCTGGAGCGGCGCTCGGCCGGTCGCCTGGCTGTTAGCACACGCGGCTGTCGATGCGCGCTGGTGCGTGGTGCATGCGACGCACATGACTGCCGAGGAAACACGAGCCCTCGCCGCGACCGGCGCCGTCGTTGGCCTGTGCCCGAGCGCGGAAGCCGATCTCGGCGACGGGCTGTTCCCGACGGGTGCTTTTCTCTGCGCCGGGGGGCGACTGGGTGTCGGGGGGGACAGCCACGTCGCCGTCGACCCTTATCTGGAGTTGCGCCTGGTCGAGACCGCGCAGCGGCTCGTGCTGCAGCAACGAAACGTCCTCGCCCGCGACGGCGAATCCAGCGGCTGCATGCTCTATCAGACCGCGCTTAGCCGGCGGTGCACAGGCCCTCGCGCAGCCCATTGGCGGGATTGCCGCCGGGCGACGCGCCGATCTGGTCGTCCTCAACGGCGACGATCCGGCGCTGGTCGAACAACCGGCGCAGAACGTGCTCGATGCGGCGATCTTCGGACCCGGTCGGCAGATCGTCCGCGACGTCATGGTTGCCGGACGATGGGTGATCGGCGAGGGACACCACGCCGACGAAGAGGCGATCCTCGCGCGCTATCGCCAAGCGTTGAAGCACCTGCTCGCATGATCGAGAGCGATCTTCTGGTGGTCAATGCCGATCTCGCAACCATGACCGGCGGCGCCGATTGCGGCGCGATTCGGGATGGCGCCCTCGCCGCAAGCGCGACCGGCATCGACTGGGTCGGTGCGCGCAAGGATCTTCCGCCGGCGCTTCGGGCGCGAGCCGAGCTCGACGCCAAGGGCGGGTGGCTGACGCCGGGGCTCATCGACTGTCACACGCATCTGGTCTACGCCGGCAACCGCGCGCGCGAATTCGAGGAGCGGCTGCACGGCGCAAGTTACGAAGACATCGCGCGCAGGGGCGGCGGCATCCTGGCGACGGTGCAGGCGACGCGCGCGGCGCCCGAGGAGGCGTTGATCCGCGCCGCCACGGCGCGCCTCCGGCGACTGCTCGAAGAGGGCGTGACCACTGTGGAAATCAAGTCGGGCTATGGACTCGACCTGGCCAGCGAGCTTAAAATGCTGCGCGCCGCACGGCGGCTCGGAGCGGATTGCGGCGTCGACGTGCGCACGACGCTGCTCGCCGCGCACGTCCTGCCGCCGGAATATTCCGACCGTGCCGCCGACTATGTCTCCCTGATTTGCGAACAGATGATTCCTGCGGTGGCGCGCGAGCGGCTCGCCGACGCCGTCGACGCCTTTTGCGAACGAATCGGGTTTTCAGCGGCGGAGACGCGCCGAGTCTTCGCCGCGGCGCGGGCGGCGGGCCTGCCCGTCAAGCTGCACGCCGATCAGCTCTCCGATAGCGGCGGCGCGGGGCTGGCCGCCGAGTTCGCGGCGCTTTCGGCCGATCACTTGGAGCACGCCAACGATATCGGCCTGACCGCCATGGCGCGCGCCGGGACGGTCGCGGTGCTGCTTCCCGGTGCGTTCTACTGCCTGCGCGAGACCCGCCTGCCGCCAATTGCGCGCATGCGTGCGCACGGCATTCCGATGGCGATAGCGACCGACTGCAACCCCGGTACCTCGCCCGTCACTTCGTTGCTGCTCATGCTCAACATGGCCTGCACCCTGTTCCGGCTCACACCGGGCGAGGCGCTGGCCGGCGTGACGCAACACGCTGCCCGTGCGCTCGGCCTTGCCGACCGGGGCCGACTCGAGGCTGGCGCCCGCGCCGACCTCGCACTGTGGGATATCGACGACCCGGCGGAGCTCGCCTACGCGGTCGGTGCGAATCCCTGTACCGGCATCGTGCGCGGCGGCCGCGTCGTCCGCTGGCCTTGACGTGGACCCGATCGGCTGACACATTGCGGCGAGCGACGTGCATTATCCGTCGCAGCAACGCGACATGGAGCGCTTCTACACCGCCTTCAATCGTTTCGACGCGTACCTGCTGCTGCATAGGCTGCAGCAGGCTGGTATCGCGGCGCACGTCTTCAACGAGCATGTGCAGAGCATCGTCGGCTATGTGCCGCCGGACGTCGCGCAGCCGCAAGTCTGGCTTGAACGGGCCAGCCGATCGATCAGCGAGCGGAACGCGTGCTCGCCGACCTGCAGTCGGAACGCAGGCAAAGCGGGACCATGCACTGCGCTGCTTGCGGCGAGGACAATCCGGTAAATTTCGAGTTGTGCTGGCGCTGCGGCGGAAATCTCTAGGCGTCGTCGTCGAGCAGCTTGCGCGCCTTCTCGTCCGCCTTCGCGCCGGAATCGGTCGCGGCCTTGCCTTCGGCGCGTAGGCGCCGCTGCAGCACGACCCACCAGACTGCGCCGCCCCCGAACAATAGGGCAAAGGGTCCGAACCACAACAGCCAGGTTACGGGCTTTACCGGCGGGTCGTACAGTACGAAGTCACCGTAGCGCGCAACCAGGTACGCCCTGATGTCATCGTCGCTCTTGCCCGCGAGCGCGAGCGTGCGCACCTCGCGTCGAAGATCATCGGCGAGGTCGGCGTTCGAATCGGCGAGCGTTTGATTCTGGCACACGAGACAGCGAAGCTCGCTTTCCAGACGCTTCAGCCTGACGTCGAGCGCGCTCATCCCGGGCGCATCACCGCCCTGCGGCAGTGGATCCATCTTGGTCGCGGCCGCCGCGCCGGCGAGCAGCAGCAGCGCCAGCGCGACACGCGCAATCACCGCTGCAACTGCCGCACCAGCGGCAGGATTTCGCTCTGCAGCGCCTCGTCTGTCAACGGGCCAATCTGCTTGTAGCGGATGATGCCAGTCTTGTCGATTACGAAGGTCTCCGGCACGCCGTACACGCCGTAGTCGATGCCGACGCGTCCATCGCGATCGACAATCGACGCGGTGTACGGATTGCCGTGTTGCGCTAGCCAGGCGCGACCGTCATCGGGCTTGTCCTTGTAGTCGAGGCCGTACACCGGAACGATGTTCTCCTGCGCGAGTTGCACCAACAGCGGATGCTCGACACGGCAGGACACGCACCATGACGCCCACACGTTGAGCAGCCAGACCGTGCCCTTGAGGTCGGCGGTGGCCAGCGTTTCGCCCGGGGCGTGCAGCTTGGAGAGCTGGAACACCGGCGCCGGCTTGCCGATCAGCGGCGAAGGGACCTCGCGCGGATCGCGGCTTAGACCGACCCAGAGGAAAGCGACGAGGACGGCGAAGATGACGAAAGGGATCGTCCAGCGCAGCGCTTTCGGCATCGCCCCGCCTCAATCGGCCGGCGCCGCAGAGCCCGACCCGGCAAATCCGGTGGTGGCCTTGCGCCGCATCGCGAGCCGGTAGCGACGGTCACAGACCGCAATCAGGCCTCCGAGTGCCATCAGCAATGCGCCCGCCCAGATCCAGTCGATGAACGGTTTCAGATAGATGCGCACGCCCCACGCGCCACTCAAGTCGTCGGCAGCGAGCGGTTCGCCCAGCGATACGTAACGGTCGCCGAATACGCCGACGGCGATGGCGGCAATCGTCATCGTCTGTCCCGACGCGTTGTAGATACGCTTTTCCGGATGCAGGGTTTCGAGCAGGCGGCCGTTCCGGCGCACCTCGACCGTGCCGATCAACGCGCGATAGTTCGGACCGGGCCCGGGTTGCACCCCGAGGAAGCGGAACTCGTAACCGCCGACGGCAACATTCTGTCCGACCTCGAGCCGGACGTCCTGCTCGACCTCGTACCCCTTGACCAGTGTGACGCCGGCGATGAACACCGCGACGCCGAGATGGGCGAGGAGCATGCCGTAGTAGGAGGGCGAGTTGGCGGCGAGCTTGGCGAGCAGGCCTTTTCGGTGCGAACCCGCGAGCCGGTCGCGCAGGTTGACCACGCTGCTCGTTGCGATCCACAGCGCGAGGAACAGGCCGGCGGCGATCAACGGTGACCAGCGACCCAGCGTGAAGGGCAACAACACGGCCGCGACGATCGCGACTCCGAAGGCCCAGCGCAGCCGCGTCCAGAGGCCGGGCAACGATGCCTTGCTCCAGCGCGCCACTGGACCGACACCCATGAGAAACAGCGCCGGTGCCAGCAACGGATAGAACACGGCGTCGAAGTATGGCGGACCGACGGAGATCTTGCCAAGATTCAGTGCGTCGAGAAACAGCGGGTAGAGCGTGCCCAGCAGCACACTCGCCATGGCGACGATAAGCAGGATGTTGTTGGCAAGCAGCGCCGACTCGCGCGAGATCATGCCGAAGATACCGCCCAGGCCTACCTTGCCCGCGCGGTATGCGAACAGGGCCAGCGAACCGCCGACGACGAGCGCGAGAAACGTCAGAATGAACACCCCGCGCGCCGGATCGGTGGCGAAGGCGTGGACCGAGGTCAGCACGCCCGAGCGGACCAGGAAGGTACCGAGCAAGGAGAGCGAAAACGCCACGATCGCGAGCAGCACCGTCCAGCTCTTGAACGCGCCCCGTTTTTCGGTCACGGCAAGCGAATGGATGAGCGCGGTCCCGGTGAGCCACGGCATGAAGGAGGCATTCTCGACCGGATCCCAAAACCACCAGCCGCCCCAGCCGAGCGTGTAGTACGCCCAGCCGCTGCCCAGCGCGATGCCGATGGTCAGGAACGCCCACGCCACGGTCGTCCACGGCCGCGACCAGCGGGCCCACGTCGCATCGAGCCGGCCGCCGAGCAGCGCGGCAATGGCGAAGGCGAAGGCGACCGAGAAGCCGACGTAGCCCATGTAGAGCATCGGCGGATGAATCACCATCCCCGGATCCTGCAAGAGCGGATTGAGATCGCGCCCTTCCGGCGCCGGCGGCACCAGACGGGCGAAGGGATTGGAGGTGAAGAGCAGGAACAGCAGGAAGCCCACGCTGACGAGTCCCATGACCGAGATCACGCGGGCGAGGAACACCGGCGGCAGGTGGCGCGAGAACAGCGTCACCGCGAAGGTCCAGCCGGTGAGCATCAGCGTCCACAAAAGGAGCGAGCCTTCATGCGAGCCCCAGGTCGCCGCAAGCCGGTAGTGTAGCGGCAGCTCGGAGTTCGAATTCGTGGCCACGTTCTGGACCGAAAAGTCGTTGCCGACAAACGCCGCGGCCAGGCAGGCAAACGCCACTACCACGAGGAAGAATTGCGCCCGCGCCGCGGGCCGCGCAAGCGCCATCAGCCGCGGCGCCCCGAGCGCTGCGCCGGCAAGCGGCAGCGTGCTCTGCACGATGGCCACCAGCAGGGCGAGAATGAGCGCAAAGTGGCCCAGTTCCGGAATCATTGGCCACTCCCGCTTGGCTTCACGAGCGTCTTGGTCACCATTGCCTCATGCGCCTGCTTGACGGCATCGGCGGCCGCCGGCGGCATGTAGTTCTCGTCGTGCTTGGCCAGAACTTCGCTGGCGTGAAACGTACCGTCCGGGCCGAGTGTCCCCTGCGCCACGACGCCTTTGCCTTCCTTGAACAGATCCGGCAGCAGCCCAGTGTAGCTGACCGCGATCGTTTGCGCCGTGTCGGTGACGCGAAAGTGCACAGTGAGGCTGTTGGGCTCGCGCGAAAGGCTCCCGGATTCGACCAGGCCGCCGATGCGGAACGGACGTCCCTGTGGCGCCTCGTGCGCGGCGACCTGCGTCGGGGTGAAGAAGAACACCAGGTTCGACCGAAAGGCGTTGAGCACCAGCGCCGCCGCCACGCCGAGCACCGCAAGACCACCGACAATCCAAGCCAGCCGCCGCGTGCGCGGTTTCATCCCGCCGTCTCCGGCAGCCGCGCGGCCCGACGCGCCGCGCGATAGCGCGCGCGCACCGCGACGATCTCCAGCGTCACGAGCGCGACGGTGACGCCATACGCGCCCCAGACGTAGAAGCCGTAGCCACCCATGGCGAAGAAATCGGCCACGCTCATTGCGTCGCGCCGGCAAACGCGACCACCCACGCGGTCCGCCGCTCGCGCTCGAGGATGATGGCGCGGACCCGGACCATGGCCACCGCGATGGCATAAAACCACGCGGCAAAAGCCATGAGCAGCATCGCCGTGAGCATGATGGCTGCCATCTTGGGCGCCGCGGTCAGGCTCACCGACGCGCCCTGGTGCAGCGTATTCCACCAGCGCACCGAGAAATAGATGATCGGCACGTTGATGGCGCCGACCAGCGCGAGCACGGCGCTGGCGCGATCGGCGCGACGCGGATCGTCGATCGCCTGGCGCAGCGCGAGGTAGCCCAGGTACAGAAACAGCAGGATCAATTCCGACGTCATGCGCGCATCCCAAGCCCAATACGTGCCCCACGCCGGCCGGCCCCAGAACGCGCCGGTCCACAGGGCAATGAGCGTAAACAGCGCCCCGGTCGGCGCCAGCGCCTGGGCCATCATGGCCGACAGACGCGCGTTGAACGTGAGCGACATGGCGCACCAGCCCGCCATCACCAGATAGATGAACATCGACATCCAGGCTGCCGGAACGTGGATGAAGATGATGCGATACGCGTCGCCTTGCTGCGCGTCGGTCGGCGCGACGAACAGACCCAACCATAGGCCCACGCCGGCGAGCAGGGCCGCGGGCACGGCAAACCACCACGCGATCTTCCCGGCAAGCGGAAAGAACGACGCGGGCGACGCGAACCTGAACCAGTTGATCAAACGCGAATTCATCTCAATCCAGCGCAATGCGAACCGCCGCGGCGGCGGCGAACGGCGCACCGACGATCGCGGCGAGCAACGCCGCGCCCAGTAGCGAGAGCTCCGCCCCCGCGCCAAGACCGGAGCGCACCGCTTCGACCGCGCCTGCGCCGAAGATCAGGATGGGAACGTACAGCGGCAGGATCAGCAGCGCGAGCAACGCGCTGCCGGCCCGCAATCCCAGCGTAAGCGCGGCGCCGATCGCGCCGAGCAGCGACAGCGTCGGCGTACCCAGCAACAACCCCAGCGCCAGGACTCCGAGCTCCGTAGCGCTTAGTCCGAACTGCAGCGCCAGCAGCGGCGACAACAAGGTAAGTGGCGCGCCCGAAGTGAGCCAATGCGCCATTATCTTACCCGAAATGAGTGCCGGCAGCGGGTAGGGCGAGAGCCCGATCTGCTCCAATGTACCGTCGGCAAAATCGGCCGCAAACAGCCGCGGCAGAGACAGCAGCGAGGCCAGCAGCGCGGCGACCCACAGTACGCCGGAGGCGAGCGCCTGCAGCAACGTGGGGTCGGCACCGACGCCGAGCGGGAACAGGGTGACCACGATGGCGTAGAACAGCAGCTGTACGCCGAGTTCGGCCTTGGAGCGCAGGGCCAGCCGCAGGTCGCGCCGAAGCGCCCACGCGAAGCCGGGCCAGACCGCCCCGTCGCTTGGCGCGGCTGCCGTCATTCGAGGCGCAGCGACCGGCTCACGCCGGCGGCGAGCGGCAAGTCCTGATGGGTTGCGATCACGGCGATGCCGCCCCCGGCGAGATGCGCCGCCAGGGCGCCTCCAAGCGTCGCTGCGCCGGCGTCGTCGAGCGCGGTCGTGGGCTCGTCGAGCAGCCACAACGGCCGCGACGCGAGCTGCAGGCGCGCGAGGCTCGTCCTGCGCCGCTGTCCCTGCGACAGAACCCGTGCGGGGAGCGCCCGTTGCCGGGTCAGCGCCCATGCGCCCAGCGCCTCGAGCACCGTGGCGCGATCGGCGGCAGCGCCGTGCAGGCTTGCAAGGGAGGCGAGGTTTTCTTCGGTGGTCAGTTCATCCTTCAACGCCGGCGCATGACCGATGAACAGCGCGCTCTCGCGCAAGCCGCGGTCGAAGGGGTCGACGGGGCGGCCGCACCAGCGCACCTGACCCGCCACCGCCCGCGATACGCCGGCAAGAATGCGCAGCAGCGTCGTCTTGCCGCTGCCGTTGGGACCGCGGACGAACAGTGCGGCACCGGGCTCGAGCGCGAAGTCGAGGCCGGCGAACAACGCCGCGTCACCGCGCCGCGCGGCCAGATCGTGCGCTTCCAGCATGGGCACCCTTCCGCGGGGACGATGACGGCGCGGATTATAGCCGAGGGTTTGGTAGGTCCCTGGAGCCGGGGCTTTGCAGCCCCGCGAAACCCGACCCTGCAGGCAGGCGTTGGGGTGCGGTCCCAGTCCGGGATCAGGGCACAACCTGATCGATGGTGACCTTCACGTCGCTGGCGCCCGGCTTGACCGGCGGGCTCTTGCCGCTCAGGTCGCCCGGCTGCGGCAAGGCATTGCCGCTCTTGGAAATGCGCGCCTCGACGATTACTGCCGCCGCATTCGAAAGCTTCACACCGGGGGCCATGCCCATGCTGTCGTCGAGGCGGAACTGCTTGGGCAGCTCCCGCGCGGGCAAGCGCAGCACCGCCAAGGGCATGCGCGGCCCGTCGACGGCTCGCGCGAAGATGAACACCGTGTCGCTGAGCGCCACCTTGGAGGCCAAGGCTGGAGCGATGTCGACCTCGCCGGCGATTGTCGCCGCGGCCGGCGCGGGCGGAGTAGCGGCAGCCTGGTCGGACCGCCGAGCTGGCTTGCCGGGCGCAACGGCGAGGCCCTGCCCGTCGCGGCGGTCGGATTCGATCGCGGCGACGATCGCGCCAATCTGCCGCGCGTCATCGGAGCCTTCCGGAAACTGCGCCTGCAGTCGCCGCCAGGCTGAGACCGAACCGTCGAGATCGCCTGCCTCCAGCGCCGCGGTCGCCGCCAGCGCCAGCGCCTTGCGCTGCTGCGGGTCGATGGCGAGCGCGCGCCGGGCGAGCTCGGTGGGCTTGCCCGCGAGGCGCTTGCCTTGCGCCATGGCAAGCGCATCGGCGTAGTCGGCCAGCAGGTCTGCATTGTCGGGGATGAGGGTGTCGGCGTGTGCGTACGCGTCCGCAGCCTCGGCGAAGCGGCCCAGCGCTGCGTACGAGCGCGCCAGCAACACCCAGCCCTCGGCTTCGTCGGGATGCGATTTCAGTCGTTGCGCGAGCTTGTCGACCATCGCCGTGATCTGGCCCTCCGACAACTCGTGCGCGTTGCGGCTGTCGTTCGCGGCGATGACGCTCGTCGCGCCCGGATTACCGAGCCGCGCGTAGAGCACGAGCGCGGCGGCCGGAACGAGCAGCAGCAGTGCCAGCTGCAACCGCCCATGCGCGGCGCTGGCCGCGCCCGCTGGCAATCGCCAGCGGCAGTGCCGCGAGCTCATCGCCCAGGCGGTGCGAGAGCTCAGCGACCGCCGCATCGCGCTCCTCCGCGGTAATGGCGCCATCCTCGCATTCGGCGTCGAGAGCCTGTTTCTGGTCACGATAGATCGCAATCGCCGCGCTCTCCGCGTCGGGCGCGGCCGCGCCGTGGCGGACGCGCAAGAGCGGCCAGAGGAGCGCGGCCAGGGTCACGCAGAGAAGCAGCGTCGCAAGCGACCAGAAGATCAGCATCGGGCAAACGCGATGGACGCGAACGGCATGCGGAGGGTGGCTTGCTGCGGCAACAAGGCGCCGGCGGGCCACCGCATTATACCGGCGCCTTCAGCGCGCACTGTCGCGCGGCGAGACCCGCGGTGGCGCGACGGCGGGCGAAGCGGGGACTGCCCACGCCGGAGGCCCTGCGCCCAGGTTGCCGGGCTTGGCCATAGAGTCCACAATTTGCTGCCCGGCGCTCCGAACGGCGAGGTCTACATCCGCGACACCTGCATCGGCTGCGGCAATTGCGAGCGCGATTTCTGGCAGTGGCTGCTTAGGGCGTCGGCGACGAGCCGGGCGTCGAGACGAAGGTCTATGACAAGTCGATGGTCAAGAAGGCGGTGAAGTGCGACACGTGCAAGGACCTGCCGCACGGCCCGGCTTGCGTCAGTGCCTGCCCGACCGGCGCGGCGCTGCGCGTATCGCCGGAGCGATTCCTCGACTACACCAATCCGGTCGAAGCGTAGAGGGTCCCCATGTCTGACCAGGATATCCGTGAGAGCCTCGCTCGAGTACCACCGGGCATATCCTCCGGGCAAGATATCGATCCTTCCGACCAAGGACCTCACTAACCAGCGCGATCTCGCGCTGGCCTATACGCCGGGAGTCGCCGCCGCCTGCGACGAAATCGTCCGCGATCCAGCCGAGGCAGGCAACCTGACGGCGCGGGGCAATCTGGTTGGCGTGGTCACCAACGGTACCGCCGTGCTGGGACTGGGCGCGATCGGGCCGCTGGCGAGCAAGCCGGTGATGGAAGGCAAGGCGGTCCTGTTCAAGAAATTCGCCGGCCTGGATTGCTTTGACATTGAGCTTGCCGAACGCGATCCGGACAAGCTCATCGACATCATCTGTGCGCTCGAGCCGACCTTCGGCGGCATCAATCTCGAGGACATCAAGGCGCCGGAATGCTTCTACGTCGAGCGCAAGTGCCGGGAACGCATGCGCATCCCGGTGTTTCACGACGACCAGCACGGCACCGCGATCATCGTCGGTGCCGCGGTGCTCAACGGCCTGCGCGTGGTCGGCAAGGACCTGGGCAAGGTCAAGCTCGTCTGTTCCGGCGCAGGAGCGGCCGCGCTCGCCTGCCTCGATCTGTTGGTGAGTCTCGGCATTCAAAAACAGAACATCTGGGTATCCGATATCGCGGGTGTGGTCTATGCCGGGCGCAAGGAGGAAATGGACGACAACAAGGCGCGTTACGCGCAGGCGACCGCGGCACGAACACTGGGCGAGATCATCGGCAGTGCGGACATTTTTCTGGGTCTTTCAGCCGCGCGCGTGCTCAAGCCGGAGATGGTCGTCCAGATGGCCGACAAGCCGCTGATTCTCGCGCTGGCCAATCCCGAGCCGGAGATCATGCCCGACCTCGCCAAGCAGGCGCGACCTGACGCAGTCATCGCCACCGGCCGTTCCGACTTTCCGAATCAGGTCAATAACGTCCTCTGCTTCCCGTTCATCTTCCGTGGTGCACTCGACGTGGGCGCGACAACGATCAACGAAGCGATGAAGCTTGCGGCAGTGCATGCGATCGCCGATCTGGCCACGGCCGAACAATCGGATATCGTAGCCGCAGCCTACGGCACCGAGGACGTGAAGTTTGGTGCGAACTATCTGATTCCGAGACCGTTCGATCCGAGGTTAATCGTCAACATCGCACCAGCCGTTGCCAGGGCTGCGATGGAGTCGGGGGTCGCGACCCGTCCGATCGCCGATTTCGAGGTGTATCACCAACGGCTGCTGCAGTTCGTTTATCACTCCGGACTGCTGATGAAGCCGATATTTCAGGCGGCGAAAAACACGCCCAAGCGGATCGTCTTCGCCGAAGGCGAGGATGAACGCGTACTGCGCGCGGTGCAGGTCGTCATCGACGAGGGTTTGGCCAAGCCGATCCTGGTCGGTCGTCCGGCCATAATCCAACAACGCATCGAACGCTATGCCCTGCGGCTGCGTTGCGGCGTCGATTTCCAGATGATCAACCCCGAGGACGACCCGCGCTACCGCGCTTACTGGAGGGAGTACCACCGCTTGATGGAACGCAAGGGCATGACGCAGCAACTTGCCAAGATCGAGATGCGAAGGCGGCTGACGCTGATCGGCGCGATGATGATTCACCAGGGCGATGCCGACGGCTTGCTCTGCGGCACCTATGGCACGTATGACTCGCACCGCCGCTACATCGAGCAGGTAATCGGGCTGCGTCCGGGCACCAAGACCTGCGCGGCAATGAATGCGGTGATTCTGCCCGACCGCACGGTCTTCATCGCCGATACCTACGTCAATGCCGATCCGACCGCGGAGCAGATCGCCGAGATCACCCTTCTCGCCGCGGAGGAGATCCGCCGCTTCGGCATCACGCCCAAAGTTGCGCTGCTATCGCACTCCAGCTTCGGTTCGAGCACGCACCCGCAGGCCACAAAGATGAAGGCGGCTCTAGCGCTGATCAACGCGCTGGAGCCCGGCCTCGAGGTCGACGGCGAAATGCACGGCGACGCCGCTCTGTCGGTCGAGGTGCGCCGTGCCATGTTCCCCAACTCGCGCCTGAAGTGGTGAAGCCAATCTGCTGCTTATGCCAACGCTTGATGCGGCGAACATTTCGTTCAATCTGCTCAAGGTGGCCGCCGGCAGTGGCCTCACGCTGGGGCCGATCCTGCTTGGCGTGGCCAGGCCGGCGCATATCCTCACGCCATCGGCGACCGTGCGCCGCATCGTCAATATGACGGCGTTGACTGTCGTCGATGCCAGTGTCGAGCGCCAGCGCGCGCTGCTCTGAGACGCCGCCGGCGAAGCCGATCCTTACTTGGGCGTTATAGGAATTGCAGGGCAGGTTTTTGCCTCCTCGGGCTGGCGGCGGGCGTGCCATATGCCCGGGCCGGCTGTCGTTCGGCCGGCACGATTCGTGCTCAAACCCGCCGCCTTTCGCGTCATGGCGCGAGGTGCAGGGAGATCGGAGCAACAAGTGAAATCGTTTCATATCGACTGCGAGCTGGAGTACGACGTCGCCGCGCAGACCCTGTTCATCTTCAATATCGCGGTACCGACCGGCTTCGGCCAACACGTGCGCAGCGAGTCCATCGCGACGCAGCCGGCGCTGCCGGTCGAAGAGTTCCACGATGCGGGTGGCGTCAATCGGCTCCTGCGCGTCAACGTTGCTCCCGGACGCTTCGGTATCCGCTACCTTGCCGCGGTCGACGTCGAGCCACCGGCCGTCGATCGGCACGCGGAGCGAATCCCGCTCGCCACCGTCGCGCCAGAGGCAATCCCTTATCTTCTCTCGAGCCGCTATTGCGAGGTGGAGCAGCTGTTCGCTCTGGCATGTGCCGAGTTCGGGCAAATCACTCCGGGCTATGCGCAGGTGCAGGCGGTCTGCGCCTGGATTCGCGCCCACATCGCCTACCGCGTCGGGAGCTCCTCGCCGGCGACGACGGCACGCGATGTGCTGGCCAATCAGGCGGGTGTATGCCGCGATTTCGCTCATCTCGCGGTGGCAATGTGCCGCGCGCTCAACATTCCCGCGCGCTTCGTCAGCGGGTACACCCGCTACGAGGAGCCGCCGCAGGATTTTCACGCCTTGTTCGAGGCCCATCTCGGTGGTCGCTGGCTGCTATTTGATCCGACCGAACTGGCCCGGATCGACAGCATCGTGCGCATCGGCATCGGCCGCGACGCGGCGGAGACGGCGTTTGCGACCTTCTTCGGTTCGGCACGGTTGCGCCGTTTGAGTCCGCTGGTCGAGCCTGGCGACGGCGTTCCTCGGCTCGTGCGTTTGCAGACGCCATCCTCCGGCGTCCTGCTCGCGGCGTAACGCGCCTACTGCCGCGTCGGATCCCGCGACGCCGTCGGCGCCCGTCCGACGCCAGCTACCCATCCTCCGACGGGAGAAACGGCCGATAGCCGATAGTCCTGAGTGCAGCTGCAGTGCATGCTTGTACTCGTTTCGGCGCCAGGCTTGCTGGGGTCATGCGTGCGGCATGGCTAGGATCGGGTCTTGAAATGGGGCCCGACGAGACGGGAAGGGATTCTTGCTGAGGAGTGCAACATGAGCATGAAACCGACATTACTTGTAGCGGCACTGGCAGCGGCTACGCTGGCAACCGTGGGCTGTGAACAACGCTCTGCCGATGGCGTCGGTCGCAGCGTCGGCCAGAGCACGGCAAGCCAGCGCACGGACACAATGCAAGCCAAGGTCGCCCAGGCCGTGGACAAGGTTGCAACGGAGGGTGACGACGCGGCGATCACGGCCAAGGTCAAGGCGGCCATCCTCGCCGAACCCGGGCTGAAGTCGCTGCAGATCGACGTTGATACCAAGAATGCCACGGTAACGCTAAGCGGCAACGTCGACTCCGATATGCTGCGCGACCGGGCCAAGCAGATCGCGATGGCGACCGAGGGTGTCAGAGACGTCGTCGACAACCTCAGCGTCAAGCGACGTCCTGACGCCGCGAGTCCGCGACGCGGAGCGTCACGCCGCGGACCTGATCCGGGGGACCGAGATGACGACCGTCGTCCCGGCCCCCGGCTGACTCGAGACGGTTACGTCGCCGCCGACCTGCTGCGCCCGTTCGCGGATGCCGCGCAGGCCGTGCGACGCGGGCTTGCTCAGATCGTCGGCGCTGAGCCCCACGCCGTTGTCGCGAATCTGTAGCACGAAGGCGTCGGCAGTGGCCGTGAGCTTGACCCAGACCTCGGTTGCCTTGGCGTGCCGAGCGACATTGGTCAGCGTTTCCTGGAAGATGCGGAACAAGGCCAGCGCCACGTCGCGGCCAGGCTGGTGATCGGTATCGGCCGCCTCGACGTGGACGCGTGCGTCGCTGTGCTTGCCGAATTCGGCCGCCTGCCAGCGCAGTGCTGCGGAAAGGCCGAGATCGTCGAGAATGCTTGGCCGAAGGTCGGTGACGATTCGGCGCGTGGTGGCGACGGCGGCATCGACGAGCTTGTCCATTGCCGCGCGCTTATGTCGGATGATCTCGGGCGCGTCGCGCCACCTCTCAGCCATGATGTCGAGATCCATCTTGAGTGCGGTTAGCGTCGAACCGAGTTCGTCATGCACCTCGCGCGCGATGCGCGCCTTCTCCTCTTCGCGCACGGTCTGCAGGTGGCGCGACAGGGCGCGAAGCTCTTCGCGCGAGCGCTCGATCTCGAGTTGCGCCAACCGGCCCTGCGTGTCGTCGAATACCAAGCCGTCCCAAAGGACGGCGTCGCCGTCCAGGCGCCTTGGACGGGCGCGAATGTTGATCCATTTCTCCCCCGGCGCGTCCCGCGCAACGAGGCGCCCGGCCCAGTTCCAGTTGGTCAGCTGAGCCGCGGACGCGTCCAGCGTGGCCAAGAGATGCGTGCGCTCGGCGGCAGGGATAAGTCGGAAGAACGATTCGGCTTCGCTTGTGAATTCCGTTTCGTGCAGGCCCGTCAGCGCCTTGGCCCCAGGGCTCACGTAGGCAAACGACATCCGGCCGGCGCCGTCGCGGATCAGCTCGAAGACCATGCCGGGCACGTTGGCGGCGATGCCTTCGTAGCGCGCCTCGCTTTCCCGCAAAGCGCGCTCGACATCGCGGCGCGCGCTGTTGTCGTAGCAGGAACACAGATAGCCGGCAAACTTCCCCTCCATGTCGTGGTAGGGCCGGCCAACGCAGATCATCGATCCGAAGGCGCCGTCGGCGCGGCGCAGCCGGAATTCAATCTCGAAGGGCGACATCGCCGCGAACGCGCGATCGTACGTCTCGCACCATTGCGCGCGGTCCTCGGGGTGCATGCCTTCCAGCCAGCCGTTGCCAAGCTCCGCCTCCCGCGATCGCCCCGTGTAATCGAGCCAGCTCTGGTTCAGGTAGTCGCAGGCCCCTGTCGCGTCGGACCGCCACACCAGATTGGGAAAGCCGGAGAACAATGCGAAGTAGAAATCGCGCGAGCGTTCCGTCTGCTCGCGCAGGGCGATGCGCGGCGTGGCATCGCGCGTCACGACCGAAAAGCCCTGCAATGCGCCGTCTTCGCGGCGGATGGGGGAGATGATGTCGTCACCGCAGTAGCGCGTCCCATTCTTGCGAATGTGCCAGCATTCTTCTTCGAACCAACCCTGACGTGCCGCGATGGCGAGATCATCTTCGGGCGACGTCTTCCGCTCCGGCGGATAGACGATCGAGAAGTGGCGGCCGAGGATTTCCTGCGTCGTATAGCCGTTGAGCGCCTCCGCCCCAGGATTCCAGCTGGCGATGCGTCCTTCCGGGTCGAGCATGTAGATGGCGCAATCCTTGATGGCGTCGATGATCAGTCGCGTTCGTTGCTCGCTTTCCTGCAGCGCCTGCTCGGTCTCCCGCCGCGCCTGGATGTCCTCGCGCAGGCGCACGTTGGCAACCGCGACGGCGCGGGCGCGACGCCGGGCCGTCTGAAATAGATAGGTGCAGAGCCCCAGCAGGGTCGCCAGCACCGTGCCGAGGCCCAACGCCGCCTCCGGCAGGCGCGAATTCGTCTGCTGCAGGTGTTCGCGTGTCGGCGTCACGCGCAGCGACCAACGCGCGTTGGCGATGCTGACCGTTTGTTCCTGCGTCCATTCCGAGCCCGCTGCGCTATCGCCGCTGCCGACGGCATTGGCGAGCTGCGAATTCTCCAGTAACGCAATGTAGTAATCGGAAAATCGGTCGCCGAGCAGCGACGATAACCAGTCGCTGGCGAGGCCGGCCGCGACGACGCCGTGCAGCGTCTCGCCGGCGAAAGCAGGCGCATAAATGACGAATCCCTTGCTCGCCGGTGCGTCGCAGTTCGACCAGCCGTGTCAATGCCGGGCGACGCGTGCGCAGCGCTTCGTCGACACCCGCTGCTCGGCCGGGACTCGAGCGCAGCGACGCACCGACGCGGCTTGCCTGCGATTCCGGCACAACCCAGCGCACGAGCAAATCCGCGCCCGCCCAGTCGATCCCGCGAAACCCTGGGGGCTCGTCGAGCAACGCGCTGGCATCCTGCTGCCATTGCTCTTCGGTGAAACCATAGATCGGCGCGCGCTGGGCGAGGCGATCGAGCTGCCGAATGCTGGCGCCGATCGCGCGCTCGATCCGGTTTCTGACATCGGCGGCGACGAGCAGGGTGCTGTTCTGGACATAGCCGGCCTGCTGCAGGCTCAGCGCTTGCCATAGCACGAGGGCGCACGCGAACGCGGCGAACCAGACGATGCCTGGCATCCAGCGGCGGACCGCCTGCTGCTCGTCCTCGCTGCGAAGCAGGATGAGGGCAAGTACGCCGCCCGAGAGCAGCAGGAACAACAGGGCACTGGTGCGCTCGCCTCCGCTCAGGAGCAGCCACTGCGATGCGAACATGCCCCCGGTCCAGGCGCCGAAGAGTAGCAGGGATGCGAGCGCGAGCGCGATCGCTGCAAGCATCGCAACCAGCACCGATCCGAGCGCACGGTTGGCGCGCGGATCGACGGCGGCCAGGGCGCAACCCAGCGGGACGAAGACGAGCGCGGTCAGCACCCCCATGTCGTTGTAATTTCCGGCGCCGTAGGGAAGCCAGGGGTCGTTTATCAGCGGGTGGGCGTCGATCCAGCCCGGTACCGCGTAAGCGACCAGCCGAAGCGCGGCCAGCAGGATCGGGACTACGGCGCACCAGCGGCCAACGAGGCTCAGGCGCGACGCGTGTGCAGCGAGCGCTACGCCCCCGAAAACAAACGCCCAGGCGGTGTCATATTGAAGGCGCTCGAACCCGGGCGGCGTGGTCGTCAGCTCATGCCACGCGGCAATGCACCAGGCGCCGACCAAAGCGACCGCCAACCCGAGCAGCGCAAGGAGCAGCGCGGCCCAGGGGAACAGACGGATGCGGTCGATAGGGGAGATCACCGGGAAGACCACGTTTGGCGCGCGGTGACGGCAGCGCTGATCTTATACCTCACGCCACCCACGGCGCGAGGGGGCCTCCAAGGCTGGCACCGACGCGGATCGACCCAAGCCTGCACCCGGCGATGTGCGTCTGCCACCCAGGCGAGGCAGCATTCGTGCCACGCAGCCGGCAATCGTGACAGCGATACGCCGTGCCCGCGGCATCCGTTTGTACAAACGCTACGCCAAATGTTCCACGGCGCAGCGGGTTGGCGCAGGCGCCCGCGGCGCCGTATGGCGCAGGACAAGGTGGCACGCAGCTTGCAGATGCGAGAGCGCAGCGGGCCAGCACCCGGCGAAGCGTTTCCCTTCTCGCGCCCACGCTGGGCCCAGCGCTGGACCCGCTGCATCAAAGACTCGGAGGTTCGCAGCGATGGACAGCAGTGTGAACCATGCCGCGCTCGACACCCGCTCGATCAAGGCTGGCGTCGGCGTCCTCGCACTCATGGCGGCACCGGCAGCCGGCGCCGCGGCGATGATGGCCGCGTCGCTTTTCGGCGCCCTGGCCGCACTGGCCCTGAGCGCGGGAGCGGGCTTGGCGGCATCACTCGAGCTCCTCGAATCGGACCGCCATCGCGGCTGGCGCATTGCCGGCTGGGGTACGCTCGTAGCGGGTTGGCTCGCATTGGCGGCGATGCAACTCGACCTCCCGCTGTTGCACCTGACCGGTCTGCGCCTGCTGACCAGCGCGCTACTCGGCGCCGGGGCTGCCCTTCGCGTCGCGCGCTGGCAAGCACACCGCGAACGCATGCCCCCGGGCCTGGTCGCCGCTCTGGTCCTCGCGCTGATAGCGCTTGCGGTCACGTGGAGCGGGGGCTCCATGCCAGCAGGTGAGGCCGCAGCGACCGCGATGGCAATCGGATGCGCAGCGGAGTTGTTTGGCACCGGGAGCCTGTGCCTCGGGGAGGCATTTACTTCGCGCCCGCCCACGGCCAACGGAGCGGTGGGATTGAGGACTCCCGCCGTAATCCAGATGGCCTGACTGGCGCCGCGCTGGCGCGACTTGCCGCCGTCGGCCGCAAATCCGCGCGGGGGGAGCGGTCGTGCATTGTAGGGCTCAGTCCTACAAGCAGGACGCGGCCGCTTACAGCCGAAACGGACGCCGACCGATACCGGGAAAAAACTTCACAGGCGAACATGCGGACGTTGAAAAAAAGTAACGGGAGACCGCCATGTTTGAGCCCCCCGCCGTGTTCAGTGCCGACGGGCAAAACTTGCCGCCAGTCTCTGCACGCGGATCCGACCTCGCTCGGCCGAAGCGTCGGTGCCAGGGCCGCCTGCAACGCCTGTGTGAGCTCTACGGTGCCTGCGACGGGATGCGCGCCCTTTTCGACGCGCTCGACCGGGTTGCCGATGCGAGTGCCACCATCATCGTCCTGGGCGAAAGCGGATCGGGCAAGGAGCTGGTGGCCAACGCGCTGCACCGGCTTTCGCAGCGGCGGGCCGGTCCATTCGTTGCCATCAACTGCGGCGCGCTGCCGGAAACACTGATCGAAAGCGAACTGTTCGGGCATGAGCGCGGCAGTTTCACCGGCGCGGCGCGCCGGCATCGCGGCTGCTTCGAGCGCGCCAGCGGGGGCACGCTCTTCCTCGACGAGATCACCGAAATGCCGCTCGACATGCAGGTGCGGCTGTTGCGGGTGCTCGAAGCGGGCCGCTTTGCGCGCATCGGCGGGGATCAGGAAATCGCCACCGACGTGCACGTCATAGCCGCCAGCAATCGCGACGTTCGCGCGGCAGTCGCCGCCGGCAAGCTGCGCGAAGATCTCATGTATCGGCTGTGCGTGATTCCGATTTCCGTGCCACCACTGCGCGAGCGAGGCGCCGACGCGCTGCTACTCGCGGCAATGTTCCTCGATCGCCTCAACGCCGAGAACGACACCGCCAAGAAACTGACAACGGAGGCGCAGCAACAGATTGCGTCCTATCGCTGGCCCGGAAACGTGCGCGAGCTGAAGAATGTCATCCATCGCGCCTACGTCATGTCCGATGACGAAGTTCACATCGATGTCGGGGGCGAGCTTCCGCCGGCCGTGGCGGCAAGTGCGGCACAGCGTGCCGAGATCGCGACCGGTAACGAGATCACGATCCGGGTCGGAACATCGCTGGAGCTCGCCGAGCGCACACTGATCATGGCCACCTTGAGCGCGCTCGACGGCAGCAAGTCGAAGGCGGCGCAGGTTCTCGGCATCAGCCTGAAGACGCTCTACAATCGCCTGCACGCCTACGGCGGGGTGGCGCGCGCGACGTTCGATGCGCTGCCTGACGAACGCGGCGAAGTGCAGCTCGCTGCTTGACCTGACGATTTGGTTCTTCTGCTAAGGGAGACTAGAATGCTGATTGACCGAAGCGATGAACGCACGCAGGAATTGAAAATGGAAAGCGTCGCCAGTGCGCAGAAGAAGCGCATCCTGGTCGTCGACGATCACGCGCTCGTTCGTGCGGGTTTTCGCGAGCTGATCGACGCCACCGCCGATCTCGTCGTGGCGGGCGAGGCCGGCACGGCCGCATCCGCGCTTGAACTCGCGACCGCCAAGGATTTCGATGTCGTGATGCTCGACATCTCGCTCCCCGACGCCTCGGTCGTCGAAACCGTTACCGTGCTCAAGCGGCGGCAGCCGAATCTTCCGATTCTGATCGTCAGCATGCACGCGGAGGAGCAGTATGCCGTCAATCTGCTCCGGGCCGGGGCGAGCGGCTTCTTTTCCAAGGCGGGCGAAGCCGCGGACCTGCTGGAGGCTCTTCGCACCATCCTGTCGGGTCGCAAATACATCAGCCGGTCGCTGGCCGAGACGCTGGCGCTCGAGGCATCAGGACACGCGCCCGAGCCGCCGCATCGGCAGCTGTCCAACCGGGAATTTCAGATCTTCGTGCAGCTGGCGTGCGGCAAGACGGTGACACAGATCGCCGAAGAGGTACATCTGTCGGTCAAGACGATCAGCACCTATCGCACACGCATTCTGCAAAAAATGGAATGCACCCGAAATGCGGATCTGACGGCATACGCGCTAAAACACAGCCTCATGGGCTGAATCGGCGGCGCAACGAAAGATGCCGCCCGTGCGTGTCTTTATCGTCGAAGATTCGCCGCTGATTCGCAAGCGAATCATCGAAAACCTGCAGACCCTGGGCGGGTTCGACGTCGTCGGTTTTGCGGAAGCGGAGGATGCTGCGGTGGCGGCGATCGTCGCAGCGAAGCCCGACGTTGTCGTTACCGACATCCGACTCAAGGAAGGAAACGGCATCGAAGTGGTGCGCCAGCTGCGCGAGAAGGGGTTTGCGCCGCGGCCTCGCATCTACGTGCTCTCGAATTACGCCAACGCCGAGTATCGCCGCCAGTGCCAGCTGGTGGGTGCCGACAATTTCTTCGACAAGTCGGGAGAGTACGACCGCTTTCTCGACGCCTTGCAGCACGACGCCTGATATGCCAGCTGCGCAGCTAGCGCAGCTCGACGCGCAAATCCTGCCATGCCGTTGTAATCCTTGCCTGCGCCGCGCGGGAGGGCGATGAGCGTCACGCGTCGCGGTCACTCTAAAACGCCCAGCTGCCGCTTGGCACGCCGCTTGCGTTATCGACTGCAGATGCGTGGGCGCAGGGGTATTCTTTGCAACATCCGGCGCGGCATCGAAGTCGGAATCTTTGCGAAAGGGACGATCATGTTGCATTACGCTATCGTGTTCTTTGTCATCGCGCTGATCGCGGCGCTGTTCGGGTTCGGGGGCATCGCCGCCGGTGCGGCCGAAATCGCGAAAGTGCTGTTTTTCATTTTTCTGGTGCTGTTTGTTGTATCCCTCGTGGTGGGCCTGTTCCGGCGCATCTAGCGGGCTTTGCAGCAGGTGATGGGCGGCGGCCGACGGTAGAAGGGCGATGCGCAGGTTTGCCGCCTGTCCGCGTCGACTGCAGCGGACAGGCCCTATGGGCACCCGCTTGCCGGAGAGGCCGACGTCTCTTTGGGTGAGATCCAGCACTACTTAAATCTTGAGCGAAGGAACTGCCATGCTCACGAAATTGACCTACGGTTTTGCCGCATTAGCGACTGTGCTGGTGCTCAGCGCCTGCAATACGATGACCGGGGTTGGGAAGGACATCGAGGCGGGCGGTCAGAAGATTCAACAGGAATCCAAGGACATAGAGCACAAGATGTAACGGCGGGTTCGGAGCCGTTGGCGGGACCGCCACGAACACCCCGGGCACTGGAAGATCGCCTTGGAGTTTACCGACGCGCTGGACGCGAGCGAGCCGCCGTGTGACACGGCCGCGGCGGCGGATGCGCGCCCGGACGCGGCACGCGCGACGGCCGGGCGCCCGGCGGATCTGCAAACAACGGCGCTGGTCGTCATCGCGCTGGTGGTGGTGCTGGTCGCTATTCGCATGGCGGCGGCGTTTTTCATTCCGCTCGTCGTCAGCGTGTTTCTTAGTTACACGCTCTCGCCGTTGGTCGCGCGGCTGCAAGCGTGGCGCGTACCGCGCGTAGTCGGCGCTACCGTCGTCATGTCGGTCTTCGTCACGCTGTGCGCAGCAGCCGTGTATCGCGCTGGCAGCGACGCCGCCGATCTGCTCGAGCTGTTGCCGCAAGCGGTCGAAAAGGTGCGCCTATCATTCGCGGCCTGGCAGCACGATGGCCTCAATCCGTTGCATCATGTGCAGGAGACCGCCGCCGAGCTCGAGAAGCTTGCCGTGGCAGCGCAGCCTGCGCCATCCGAGCCGCCGGCGAAGCCGGCGGCCCCCCCGGCGCTCGATGTGCGTTCAATCCTCGTCGTCGGTACCGGAACCGCGATCATCGTCGCGGGGCAGGTGGTGTCGGTGCTGTTTCTGACTTTCTTTCTGCTCATTGCCGGCAACCTGTTCCGTCACAAGCTCATCCAGGTCGTCGGCCGTTCATTGCGACGGCGGAAGATCGCGTTGCGGATTCTCGACGACGTGCATCGCCTGAATCAGCATTATTTCCTAGTAATCCTGGTTGTTAATCTCGCGGTTGGCGCAGCGACTGGGCTGGCGATGCACGCAATCGGCGTCGATCGGGCGCTCGTCTGGGGTGTGGCGGCGACCGTGCTGTGCATCATTCCCTATTTGGGTGCCGCCGCGCTGGCGGCGGCGGCGGGCCTCGCTACCTATGTTCAGCTCGGAGGCCTTGGCCCCGGCGTTGCTGGCCATCGGCGTGGTGCTCGCCATTGCCGGCGTGCTCGGCATCGGCTTGCAAACGTGGCTCATGGGTCGCGCGGCGAGAATGAACGCACCGGCGGTCTTTGTCGCGCTGCTCTTTTGGGGCATGTTGTGGGGCGTGTGGGGGCTGCTGCTCGGCGTGCCGATCATGCTGGCGTTGAAGACGGCATGCGATCACGTCCAAGCGCTGCGCGGCTGGGGCGCGCTGCTTGGGCCATGAATCGTTGTGTACGCTTTGCCAGGAATGGCAGCGGACGGAAAAAATTGCCAGACGAACGCGCCGAGTCGGTCGCAAAGAGTTCGTAACCCGTTGTGTTGGAGCAACAAAGCGAGCTGGCACGCGCGTTGCGTTCGACTCGTTATCGCGCCCGGTGGCGCGCCTTCATGCGTGATTGAACAAGGAGTCGGCAATGAACTGGGATCGTGTGCAAGGCAATTGGAAACAGGTAGCGGGCAAGGTCAAGAAGCAGTGGGGCAAGCTTACGGCCGATGTGCTTATCGAGATTAACGGCGAGCGCGACGAGCTGGTGGGCAAGATCCAGGAAGCATATGGGATAACCCGTGATGAGGTGGAGCGACAAGTCCGTGACAGGGAGAAGCCGCACTAGATTCAGCGCCGCAGCGCCGGCGACGCGGTCCGGCCTGAAAGGAGAACGGATCATGGCCGGGAGAACGGACGCTGCCGGAACTGATTTGGGCCAGGCATTGTGTCTGTTTGCGATGGCCGACGTAACTCATCCTCGAAAGGACCCACCATGGACCGAACCACGACAATCGGCGGTCATTTTGCCGCTGGCAGCAGCCCCCCGAACCCCGTTAACGCCAAGGTGGAAGGCGCCGCACAGGCAGCCCACGAAACGACGGACAAGATCGCGTACAAGGCCGTGGCGCAGGTAGATCGGGTCAGCGCGACCATGCACCGTGCAGTCAATAGCGCCGCCGATGCCGCAAGGTCTGCAGCGGGGTGGGCGTCGAGCATTCCCGAGCAAGCGAAGCAGGCGCAGACGCGACTGACCGAAGCGGCCAGCGCTTCGATACGCGCTCGTCCGATCGCCATCGTCGCCGGCGCGCTTATCGTCGGTTACTTGCTCGGGCGCTTCGCGCGCCTGTAGCAGCGCATAGAGGAAAGGCGCACCCGCCCGACGGCGAAGTCTCGACACGCGGCGGTAGGGTTCAATCGAGCACGCAACACTCGGCCACCGAGCCGGAGCGTAACGCTGCTGCGCCTGGTCCGGGCTGCGCGCAACTCCAGGGCCGGCGAGGAGCGCTGCGGCCCAAGTCCGTTCCGGCGAAGCGTTGCCGGCAGCTTGAAATTCCTCGGGTTGACCGCCAATTCGGTGCAAATGGCGCCTCTCGACCGGTATTTCCTACCCAGGCTGCGGGCGGTGCAGGATGAATCGGATGCCAAAGCCGTGGAATTGCCGACCCGCTCGCCGGCAATCGAACCAGACGCCGCACTGCTCGACGCGTATTCGCGCGCGGTGAGCACCGCCGTTGCCCAGGTGCGGCCTTCGGTGGTTCACATCGGGGTCGAACGTGTCGCACGTCGCGGAAAGGCACAGCACGGCTCAGGTTCCGGCTTCTTCATCACCCCCGACGGGTATCTGCTCACCAACAGCCATGTCGCGGCCGGCGCCATGGCACTGCAGGCAACGCTGCCCGATGGACGCGTCGTCACCGGAGAGCTCGTCGGCGACGATGCGGACTCCGATCTGGCGGTAGTGAAAGTCGGCGCCGACCATCTGGCGCATGCGCAGCTGGGCGACTCATCGCGGTTGCGCGTCGGCCAAGTCGCGATCGCCATCGGCAGCCCGTATGGCTTCCAGCACACCGTGACCGCAGGCATCATCAGCGCGCTCGGGCGCTCAATGCGCAGCGCGACAGGACGTCTGCTCGACAACATCATCCAGACCGACGCGGCGCTCAATCCCGGCAACTCGGGCGGTCCGCTGGTCGATTCCAGCGGCACCGTGATCGGCGTCAACACGGCGGTCATTCTGCCCGCGCAGGGGATCTGCTTTGCGATCGCTTCCAACACCGCCGACCGCGTCGCGGTGGCGCTGATTCGCGAAGGACGCGTGCGGCGCGCTTACCTGGGCATCAGCGCCCAGGATCTGCCGCTGCCGCGGCGCGTCGTGCGCCACTTCAATCTGCCGCACGAAACCGGGGCACGCGTCGAGGCCGTCGCGCCGGACTCGCCCGCGGCACTCGCAGGCATGCGCAGCCGGAGACATCATCGTGGCCCTTGGCGAGACAGCGATCACGGGTGTCGATGACCTGCAGCGCGTGCTTACCGGCGGTCGCATCGGTGAGGCCGTGCTAGGCGAGCGTGCTGCGCCGCGACCAGCGCCTGCAACTCGCCGTTACGCCACGCGAATCGGTGCCGTCCGCCTGATTGCGCCGCCCGGCGGGCTTACCCGTCCGGCGAGCGGCTCGCCCCTGCGTCGGCTTGGCAAGGGCCCCCGAACTGTGGAAAAATGGGGTCAACTTGCTGAATCACAGGTGGTTGTGATGCTGGACCGTGACGGCTTTCGGCCGAACGTCGCCATCGTCATCGTCAACTCGAAGAACCTCGTGTTCTGGGGTAAGCGGATCCGCGAGCACGCGTGGCAGTTTCCGCAAGGCGGCATTCATCCCGGCGAGACGCCCGAGCAGGCGATGTATCGGGAACTGAACGAAGAAGTGGGCTTGGCCCCCGGGCACGTCAAGATTCTCGGGCGCACGCGTGAATGGATGCGCTACGAGGTGCCCGCGCACTGGATCAAGCGCGAATGGCGCGGCAGCTATCGCGGCCAGAAGCAGATCTGGTACCTTCTGCGCCTCGTCGGCCGCGACAGCGACGTGTCCCTGCGCGCGAGCGACCATCCCGAGTTCGACGCGTGGCGCTGGCACGATTACTGGATTCCACTCGACAGCGTGATCGACTTCAAGCGCGAGGTGTATCGCCGAGCCTTGACCGAGCTCGAGCGCTTCTTGCACCATCACCCGCAGACCCGGCGGGAGCGCCTGTACGGCTGGGCACACGCGGTCGTTCCCTCGCCCTACGGCAAGCCCTCCGGCGAGGCCTGAGGCGGGCGCGGGCCGGATCGCGGTGTCGCCGCGATTGGCGAACCGCGGCCGGGTCAGTGGAACAGATCCATCCCGCCCATGTACATGGCGCCGCCGCCGATCACCCTCGAGAAGAGGAATGCGGTCAGCACGAAGCCGAGCAGGATGCCGCAAATCACGACCACAATGGTGTAGCCGATAGCCTTGTCCTGCGGGCATTTCTTCAGCACCGGTACGCCGAGATAGAACGTATACCAGGCATAGATCGCGGCGAGCAGCGCGATGATGCCGCCCAAAATCGGGATGATGAGGAGAATGGCGGCAACCCACGCCGCGGTATAGGAATAGGCTATGAGCTTCAACGACTGGACGAAATTCTTCTCGCCCCCGAACGTCGTAGCGAGCGCGTCGACGATCAGCGCCAGCAGGAAAGTCACGACCAGCGTGATGATGTACTGCACCAACGCCGCCACAATGCTCATTCGAAGCAGCATCGCCAGCGGACCGATCGCCGCCAGGATCGCGACGTAGCCGAGATAGATCGATTGCGGCGTCGCAGATTCCGCCGCGATCTGGGGCCACTCGACCTTCGGTTGCAGCAGAATATTCTTGACGCGTGCGATGAGGTTCACGTCTCCTCCTTGGGGTTGGTATCGAGCGGCGTCGCGCAGGCTGGCGCGGGGAGGGAGCGGAGTTTAGGGCAACGGGGCGGAGCTGTCTAACGCGTGCCGCCGGTTTCGCTCAGGCTCAGGCTAGCAGGACCAGATTGTCGCGGTGAATGAGTTCCGGCTCGTCGACGTAGCCCAGGATCGCCTCGATTTCAGACGAAGGCTTGCGCAGGATGCGCAGCGTCTCGGCGGCGCTGTAATTGACAAGCCCGCGGGCGATCTCCTTGCCGTCGCCATCGCAGCAAGCGACGATTTCACCGCGCTCGAACTTGCCTGCGCAAGCGACCACGCCGATCGGCAGCAGGCTCTTGCCGTCGCGGGCGAGCGCGGACACCGCGCCGGGGTCGAGCGTCAGCCGGCCGGCAAGCCGCACGTGATCGGCGAGCCACTGCTTGCGTGCGGCGAGCGTGAGCGTTTCGGCGACGAGTTCAGTGCCTATCCGTTCCCCCGCGGCGAGCCGTGTCAACACGTGTTCGGCCCTCCCGCTCGGCGATCACCGTTGACGCGCCGCTGCGCGCCGCGCGCTTGGCAGCAAGCACCTTGGTCAGCATGCCACCACGGCCGAGCACGGAGCCCGCGCCAGTGGCGATCGACTCCAGCGCCGGATCGCCGGCCCTCGCCTGGCGAACGAGCGTCGCCGCCGGGTCCTTGCGCGGGTCGGCGTTGTAGAGCCCCTCCTGGTCGGTGAGCAGCAGAAGAACGTCGGCCTCAATCAAATTCGTCACCAGCGCGCCGAGGGTATCGTTGTCCCCGAGCCGGATCTCGTCGGTCGTCACCGTGTCGTTTTCATTGATGATCGGGATCACGCCCAGACCGAGCAGGGTGAGCAGCGTGGAGCGGGCATTCAGGTAGCGGCGACGGTCGGCGAGATCCTCGTGCGTGAGTAGAATCTGCGCGGTATGCAGCCCGAAGCGCGAAAACGCGGTCTCGTAGGCCTGCACGAGCCCCATCTGGCCCACCGCAGCCGCCGCCTGCAGGGCATGGATCGCAGCCGGCCGCTGCGTCCATCCCAGCCGCTGCATGCCCTCGGCGATGGCGCCGGACGAAACGAGCACGATTTCCTTGCCCGTCGCCCGCAGCGCCGCGATCTGTTCGGCCCAGCGCCCGACCGCGGCGTGATCGAGACCGCGGCCGCTGGCGGTCACCAGACTTGAGCCGACTTTGACGACCAGTCGCTTGGCGCGAGCGACCGTCGATGCGGAGGGGATCGCGCTCATGGCAGGGTGGCGACGGCAGGCTGCGCCGGGTGCCGGTCAAGCCACTCCATGAGCGCGTAGACCAGTGGCCGGCAACCCTCGCCGTTGATCGCCGACACGCCGAAAACGGGGCCCTTCCAGCGATAGGCCTTAACGAACGCCGCTACCCGTTGCTCGCGGTTGTCTGCGGCAATAAGGTCGAGCTTGTTCAACACCAGCCAGCGCGGCTTGTTGTAGAGCGCCTCATCGTAGCGCTTGAGCTCCCTGACGATCGCGCGCGCTTCGGCGACCGGATCGACTGCCCCATCGAGCGGCGCGAGATCGACCACGTGCAACAGCAGGCGCGTGCGCTGCAGATGGCGTAGGAAGCGATGGCCGAGTCCGGCGCCTTCGGCCGCGCCCTCGATGAGCCCGGGAATGTCTGCCACGACGAAGCTGCGGCTGGGGTCGACCCGAACCACGCCCAGGTACGGCGCCAGGGTCGTGAACGGATAGTCGGCCACGCGCGGTCGCGCGGCTGAGATCGCGCGGATCAGCGTCGATTTGCCCGCGTTGGGCATGCCCAGCAGGCCGACATCGGCGAGAACCTTGAGCTCCAGGTTGAGCCGCCGCTGTTCGCCTGCCTGGCCAGGCGTTGCCTGGCGTGGGGCGCGGTTCGTGCTCGACTTGAAATGCAGATTGCCCAGGCCCCCCTCGCCACCCTTGGCGACCAGCGCGCGTGCGCCATCGCTGGCGAGGTCGGCAACGAACTCGCCCGTGGCGGCATCGGTGATCACCGTGCCGACAGGCATGCGCAAAACGAGGTCGGCTCCGCCGCGTCCGTACTGGTCGGCGCCGCGGCCGTTCTCGCCGGACTTGGCGCGGTGAATGCGCGCATAGCGATAATCGATGAGCGTATTGAGATTGCGGTCGGCCAGCGCGTAGATGCTTCCGCCGCGTCCGCCGTCGCCGCCGTCGGGCCCTCCGCGCGGAACGTACTTCTCACGCCGGAACGACACCGCGCCATTGCCGCCGTTTCCGGCGATGACCTCGATCGCCGCTTCGTCGAAGAACTTCACGTTTTCGGGCGCGTGGCCAGCGACCGGCGGAAGAGTATCAAGCGCTCGGTGTCGTCGCCGCGGCGGTGACCTTCCCAAATCTTGATCCAGCCAGAGTTGGGCGGCTCCGACGCGTCGCCGCGCCCGACCTGGAGCAGCAGCGCGGCACAACGTTTCGCTCCCAGTGCATCGTCGCGGACGGTGACGATGCCGGCAAAATATTCCAGCAATGCCCGCTGCGGTTCGCCGAGGTTGCGACCGGCGATGCAGGTTCCGGCGGGAAGCGCGGCAGCGAGCGATTCGGCAACCGAACGATAGCTGCGGCGCGAGTCGACATAGGGCAGCCAGATGGTGGCGAAGAGGCCCCAGGCGAGTGTCATGCCTGCCGCCCAATTGAGCACCGCCCGCCGATTGGAGCGGCGCGCCGGACGCACCAGCACCAGCCACAACAGGGTAAGGAACAGCGATGCCAACGCCGGCAGCAGTTGCCACGGCGGCCGGTAACCCGGCTCGGTATCAAGAAACAGGTGCGCTACCGCGTCGGGCAGGCCGCTGCGCAAGGATACGAGCCACAGGCCCCAGAGCAAGACGGCGATCAGGCCGAAGGTAAGGATCCCGAACCAATCCAGGGCTCCGGAGTAGCCGCGCTTCAGCGTGTCCACCTCGGCTGCCCCGAGCAAGGCCAGCGGCACCAGCAGTGGCAGGGCGAGGCTCGCCCGTGGCTCCGGCGCGGCCGACAGGACCACGAGCAGGATGCAGAACATCATACCGGGCAGTTCCACCCCCGGTGTCGACAGGCTGCCGTTGTAACCGCGCCCCCGAACCCACAGCGCCCACAGCGCCAGCGGCAACGCCGGCCATGCGAACCAGGGCAGATTCTTGAGGTAATAGAGCGGCTCCCACGGCGGCGCGTTCGCCGTCAGGCCGAAGTAGTGGGCGATACTCTGCGCGTCTGCCCACTGCGCAAAAAGCGTCGGCGAACGCAGATACAATGCCGCCGGCCAGGCGACGACCAGCGGCACCGCGACGACAAAGGCCGATGCCACGCACAGTGCATAGCTGCGGGTTCGCCAGGGAGCGAACAGCGGCAGCGACGCGGCGGTGAGGGCGATGATTGCCACCGCGATCGGTCCGCGGGAAAGGAAGGCCACGCCGATGGCGAGCCCGAGCAACGCGCCGCCACCAAGGGGACGGCGCAGCGCCAACGCCAGCGCATACAGCGCGAGCGCATCGGCGAGCAGCAGGCCGATCTCCGGGGAGAGTAGATGACCGCGGTCCCAGAGGCCGACGCAACCGACGAAGATGAGTCCGGGCAGCCAGCGGAACGCGTGGCCATAGAGTTCGCGTCCGGCGAGCCCGAGCAGCCACAGCGTGGCGCCGACGCACAGTCCGACCGCGGCGTGGGCGCCATCGTGCAACGGCATGATGCCGCGCAACGCCCAGGCGAGTGGCGGCAGCCATGGCGGGCAACAGCGGGGGGCGATCCGGCACCGGCATGCCCGCCAGGTGCGGCACCACCCAATCGCCTTGCTTGAGCATGTCGTAGGCGATGCCGAAGGTGGTTGCGTCGTCGGCCTTCCACGGATCGTGGCCGAACAGCCCAAGCACGATCCACGCCACGCACAGCAGCACCAAGCCGAGTTGCTTCAAGCCCCGATAAGGTCCGGAAGGCGACAGGTCCGCGTCGCCGTCGGCGCGGTTCAGGTCAGCAGAGAGCGGCACGGGTTCCTCATGCCGGCATTGTCCGGCTCACGTCCGGCCGCGGCAATTGCTTGGGCTGCATCGCCCGACGCCGCGCGCGGCGCAATGCAAAAAGGCAGCCTAAGCTGCCTTTTTTGCTGGGGCGCAGGGCGCGCTGGTCACGCCGCGGCCTTGTTCTTGCCGGCGTAGCGCTGGCGGAATTTCTCCACCCGGCCCGCCGTGTCGACAATCTTCTGCTTGCCCGTGTAGAAAGGATGGCAGGCCGAGCATACCTCGACGTGCAACGGCTTGTTGACCGTCGAACGTGTCGTGAACGTGTTGCCACAGCTGCACGTGACCTGAATCTCGCTGTATTGCGGGTGGATACCGGTTTTCATCGAAACACCTGTGCCATGGGCCGAGCGCGCGGCCGAGTTGCCTCCTCGTTCGCATGGGGCCGAACTGTAGGCAAAATAGCTTGCCTGTTCAACGACTTACCATCCGACGCCTGCAACCGAAGCAGCGCAGTATGCGCGTGATTGCGCTGCATTGCAACAGGATATGCGGTCGAACCGGCCGCGTTCAAGCGGGCGTGGACAGGCGGGCGGGGGCGGTCAGCCCCGGCGCATCGAGTCGAAGAACTCCGCGTTATTCTTCGTCTGCTTGACCTTGTCGACCAGAAATTCGGTGGCCTCGAGGTCGTCCATCGGGTACAGGAGCTTGCGCAGAACCCAAACCTTCTGCAGCACGTCCTGTTTGAGCAGCAGTTCCTCCTTGCGCGTCCCCGAGCGGTTGACGTTGATGGCCGGATAGGTTCGCTTCTCGGCCATGCGTCGATCGAGGTGGATTTCCATGTTGCCCGTGCCCTTGAACTCCTCGTAGATCACGTCGTCCATGCGCGATCCGGTGTCGATTAAGGCGGTGGCGATGATGGTAAGCGAGCCACCTTCCTCGATATTGCGCGCGGCGCCGAAGAAGCGCTTGGGGCGCTGCAGCGCGTTGGCGTCGACACCGCCGGTCAGTACCTTGCCCGAGGCCGGCACGACCGTGTTGTACGCACGCGCGAGACGGGTGATCGAATCGAGCAGGATCACCACGTCTTTCTTGTGCTCGACCAGGCGCTTCGCCTTTTCGATCACCATTTCGGCGACCTGCACGTGCCGGGTCGCCGGCTCGTCGAAGGTACTGGCGACGACTTCGCCGCGGACGGTGCGCGTCATTTCGGTGACTTCTTCCGGCCGTTCGTCAATCAGCAGCACGATGAGAACCACGTCCGGATGGTTGGCGGCGATCGAGTGCGCGATATGCTGCAGCATCACCGTTTTGCCGGACTTCGGGGAGGATACGAGGAGGCCACGCTGGCCCTTGCCGATTGGCGCGACGATGTCGATGATGCGCCCGGTGATGTTCTCCTCCGCCTTGATGTCACGCTCGAGGATGAGCGGCTCATCCGGAAACAGCGGCGTCAGGTTCTCGAACAGGATCTTGCTCTTCGCATTCTCCGGCGGCTCGCTGTTGACCTTGTCGACCTTGACCAGCGCAAAGTAGCGTTCACCGTCCTTCGGGGTACGGATTTCACCCTCGATGGTATCGCCGGTGTGCAGGTTGAAGCGGCGGATCTGCGAGGGCGAGATGTAGATGTCGTCCGTCCCGGCGAGATAGCTCGTATCGGGGGAGCGCAGGAAGCCGAACCCGTCCGGCAGGACTTCGAGGGTGCCGTCACCGAAGATGCTCTCGCCCTTCTTCGCCTGGTTCTTGAGCAGGGCGAAGATGAGGTCGTGTTTGCGCATCCGGTTGGCGCCGTCGATCTCGTTGACGTTGGCGATCTCGACTAACTCCGTCACGGGTTTGGACTTGAGGTCGGACAGGTGCATAGGGGTGTGCGGGTGGCGGGGTGAGCAAGCGCGGCGCGAAAAAGACGGCCGCTCGAATTAATCTGGGGTTTGGCGCCGGAAGCAGGCAGCGCCGGTGATGGCGACCCGCGGTGCGGTCCGACTCAGCTCGGATCCACGTCTAGCCCGCGCCCGCGGGCGCGGCAAATCGTTAAAAGCCTAGCCGGTTCGATGGGGACTGTCAAATCGGGCGTCGAGCCCGGAGGACCTCAGAGCTGGCTGTCGAGGAAGGCGGTCAGCTGTGATTTGGACAGCGCGCCGACTTTCTGCGCCGCAACCTGCCCACCTTTGAACAGGATCAGGGTGGGGATGCCCCGGATGCCGTACTTGGCCGGTGTACCCGGGTTGGCGTCGACATCGAGCTTCGCCACCGTGACCCGCCCGGCGTAATCCTTGGCGACCTCGTCTAATATCGGGGCGATCATCTTGCACGGCCCGCACCATTCCGCCCAGTAGTCGACCAGCACCGGCGTGCCCGCCTTGAGGACATCGGTGTCGAAGCTCGCGTCGGTTACGTGCTTGATGTTTTCGCTCATGCAATCCTCGCTGGAATTCGCGCGGCGGCCATCATGGCTATGATGTACGAACCGGCCAGGCAGGAACCGATCGTACGTTAGCTGAAAGGTGTGTGCCGCGCAAGACTTGACCCCTCGCGCGCCCTGTTCGACGGCCAAGCTGGGGACGGATTTGGTAGAATCAATATCTCGGCTAATGCCGGAGTTGAAGGCCGATGACCTACGTTGTTACCGAAAGCTGCATTCGCTGCAAGTACACCGACTGCGTCGACGTCTGTCCGGTGGACTGCTTCCGCGAGGGGCCGAATTTCCTGGTAATCGACCCTGACGAATGCATTGATTGCACGTTGTGTGTGGCCGAGTGTCCGGTGGAGGCGATCTTTGCCGAAGACGATGTGCCGGCCGACCAGCAATCGTACAAGGCGCTCAACGCGGAACTGTCCAAGCTGTGGAAGCCGATCATCGAACGCAAGCCAGCGCCGGCCGATGCCGACGAATGGAAGACCGTCAAGCCTAAAGCGCACCTCCTCGAGCGTTGACCGCCCTTGGCGCAAACACGTAAAATGCGCCGGTTTCGCCCCCGGCTGGCGTCTGCCTCCACGATGAAATTGACGTCGCTCTGCGCCACCCTTGCGCTCTTGTTCGTGCCGGCGTTCGCCTGGAGCCAGACTGCGCTCACTGGCAATCCGGTCGCCGGCGAGCAAAAGAACCAGATGTGCGGCGGCTGTCACGGCATCGACGGGTGGCGCACCGCCTATCCGGAGGTCTATGGCGTGCCCAAGATCGGTGGCCAGCATCCGGCCTATATCGTCAAGGCGCTGCAGGAATACAAAAGCGGCGAGCGCAACCACCCGTCGATGCGCGCCATCGCGGCGTCGCTCTCCGACCAGGACATGGCGGACCTCGCCGCGTATTACGGCGGGACCGAGACCGGTGTCGCGAGCAAGTGAGGTGGCGATGAAGGCGACCCTGTGCTGGCTTTTCGCCGCGCTGGGGCTCGGCGCGGCCGCAACGGTTGGCGCCGCCGACCTCAAAGCGGGCGAAGCCAAGGTCAAGGAGGTCTGCCAAGCTTGCCACGGCCTCGATGGTAATACGCCGACACCGGACTATCCCAAGCTCGGGGGCCAGCGCCCCGACTACCTCGCCAAGGCTCTGCGTGACTACAAGTCGGGCGCACGCAAGAACGCCATCATGGCCGCGTTTGCCGGCGCCTTGACAACCCAGGACATCGACAACCTTGCCGCGTATTACGCGGCGCAGCCGGCGGTGCTCGTCGTCAAGCACTGACCCGCGCATCCGGGCGCCACGCGCCCCTGGCCATCCTAGCCGGGAGTCTTCCTGCGGTACTCGCACAGATCGACAATCCGGCACTCCGGGCACTTGGGCTTTCGCGCCAGGCAAACGTAGCGCCCGTGCAGGATCAGCCAATGATGCGCGTCGTGCAGGAATTCTTTGGGCGTGAACTTCACGAGCTTGCGTTCGACTTCCTCGGGCGTCTTGCCCGGCGCCAGGCCGGTGCGGTTGGCGACGCGAAAAACATGGGTGTCGACCGCGATCGTTGGCTGCCCGAAGGCCACGTTGAGCACGACGTTCGCGGTCTTGCGTCCGACCCCCGGAAGCTTGACCAGCGCCGCCTGGTCGGCGGGAACCGCGCCGCCGTGCACCTCGAGCAGTTGCCGACACAGCGCGATGATGTTCCTGGCCTTGGTGCGATAGAGGCCGATGGTTCGAATGTAGGGAATCAGGCCCGTTTCGCCGAGCTCGAGCAGCGCGCGTGGCGTGTTCGCGACCGGAAAGAGCTTGGCCGTGGCCAGATTCACGCTGCGGTCGTTGGCCTGCGCCGAGAGCACAACCGCAACGAGCAGTTCGAACGGCGACCGATACTCGAGCTCGCTGCGCGGATGCGGATTCTGCGCGCGCAGGCGGCGAAAGATCTCCAGGCGTTTGGCCGGGTTCAATCGAGACCACCCAAGCGGCGCAACCGCGCAAGCCGTTCCGGTTCGTTGGCCTGCAGGCCGGCGTCCGGCGCGAGCAGCTCGTAGGCCCGGGCGAAGTTCGGCTGTGCGGCCGCGGCATCGCCCTTGGCCAGGAGGAGTTCGCCCAGCTCCTCGTAGACATAGCCGTCCGGGGCGTTCATCGCCGCATACTCGGCCGCCAATTGCCGCTGCATCGCCAGGGCTTCGTCATAGCGGCCGAGCGAGCGGTAGGCGCGCGCGATCGCCCAGCGCGCGACGAGCACGTTGCGCGGATCGCCGCGTGCCTCCCAGGCCGGCAATGCCTTCTCAAAATAGGCCAGTGCGGTCGAATAATCGCCGCGATCGTGGTAAGTCCAGCCGATGTTGTTATAGAGCGACGCAAGCCAGCGCCGGGCGCGCGGGTCGCGCGTACTTTCGGTCATCGCCAGCGCTTCAAGGTTCCACTGCAGGCGCTCATCGGCGGGTGCGGCGATGCCGAGCATGTGCGCGGCATCGATGGCGAGAAAATCCTCGCCCGCCGCCCGGGCGCGCTGGAGCGCATCGCGGAACAGCGGCACCGCCCTCGCCGCCTGCTGCGAGGAATTGAATACCCGGCCGCGCTCGAGCAGATAGCGCACCGTCACGCGTTCGGGGCTGCCGGGCAGGGCTCGCTCGACACCATCGAGCGTGACCTGCGCCGCATCGAATTTTCGCTGCAAGCCCTGCGCCCGCGCGAGCTGCGTCAGAAGCTCCAGCTGGGCCGCCGAGCCGGGCGGCAAGGCGGAGAGTTCGGCACGGAAGCGCGCCTCCGATGCGGCCGGACGATCGAAGTCCCATGCGCGATCGAGCCAGGCCACGTCAAGCGCGGCGGCGGCAGGGGTTGCGCCCAAAGCCGGCATGGCAAGCCCGAATGCAATCGTCAGCAGCAGCGCCGCACCGCGACCCATGCCCGAGGCGTGCGCTACGCCCGCGAACGCGCCGCCGACCTCGCCGCGCGCCGGGCACGGGCACGGGAGAGCGCGGCGGCGACCGCAGCCTGTCGCCGCGCGCGCGCAGGGTCGGTGCCGGAGATCGAGTCGGGAGGCGCCTTCACGAGCACCACGTCCGGGGTCCCGTCGTTCGTGCCTCGCGACGTGGTCAGCGTAGCGCTGTCGCGCCAGGTCGGCGTCGGCACGCGTCCATTCGCGTCCCGTCCGCAAGCAGCGCGATGCAGTTCACCGGGCAGGGCGGCAGGCAAAGTCGCAGCCCGTGCAGTGCACGGCGAGCACGGTATGCATGAGCTTGCCGGCACCGACGATCGCGTCCACAGGGCAGGCCGCAATGCAGAGCGTGCAGCCGATGCACACCGCTTCGTCGATCCGCGCGACACGCAGGGCCCCGGTTCACCGCGAGAGCGATCCAGGGGCAGCGGCGGGACGCTCGAGCAGCGCCGCAAGGGCCACCACGGTCGCCTCGCCGCCGGGAGGACAGCGATTGATCGCTGCGGCCCCTTGCGCGATCGCCTCGAGCATAGGGGCGGCAACCGTCGTAGCCGCAGCGCCGGCATTGCGTCTGCGGCAGCAGCGCATCGATGCGCTCGACGAGCGCGGCCGGGGCATCTTGGTTCATGCCGCCATTCTACCGTTGCTGCCGGGCGAGCCGGCGAAGCGCCCGAGGCGGTACCCGGGATCGAGGTGCCGGCCGTCGGCCACAGCCCGCGCCGTGCCGGCCCGGTTCGCCACCCGGATCGCTGCGGCTTGTCGCCCGCGTCTGGCGTGCCGCGCAGGGCGGTCGCCAAAATGGCGGGCAGATCGATCGGCGATGCCGGTGGCCCGGCCCGATCCGATGTGCTCCAATGACCGAGGGAGCGCCTATGCACAAGATGACATCGGCCGATCAACCTGCCGCCTGTATCTGGCCCCGAGTGCCCCGAGCATTCCGGTCATCCGCTGGAGTTGATCGGGTTCTTTCGCCGCTTCCGGCCGAGCGTCCTGCGCAATGTGATCTATACGTTTATCTGGAACATGGGTTTCGTGGTCGTGTTCACGGTGCTCGGTCTGCTGTTCGGGCCCAAGGTGCATCTGGAGCACTTGCTCTGGGCGAACTTCGTGATCGCCAACTGCATCGGCTATCTGATCCACGGCGAGTTCGCGCTGGGCAATACCTTGCTGGCGACGCGGATCTGGCAGCGCGGATTCGCGCTGCGCAGCGCCTATTACGCCGGCATCACGATCGTTGGCGTGTTCGGCGGGTACTGGCTTGGATTCGCTTTGCTGGCATGGAGCGATGCGCGCGGGTTTGTGTTCTCGGCGCAAGGCGCGGGGGAGATCGGCTTGCTGAGCTTCATCATCTCGGCGATCCTGGCGTCGATCTTCCTCGCCCGCGAGCGCCAGGCGCAGGGCCGAGGCCGCGTTTCAGCGCGAGCGCGCGCGGGTCGAGGCGGCGGAGCACCAATTCCACCTCGCCCAGCTGAAGATGCTCGAAGCGCAGATTGAGCCGCACTTCCTTTACAACACGCTGGCCAACGTGATCAGCCTGGTCGACGCCGACCCGGCGGCGGCGAAGCGGATGGTGGCGCGGCTGATCGACTACCTGCGCTATGCCGCCCAGGCAGGAGGGACGGGCGAGGCGACGGTGGGGCGACAGATCGAGCTGTTGCAGGCGTACCTCGACTTGATGGCCCTGCGCACCAACGCGCGTCTTTCCTACCGGGTCGAGATGGCGCCGGACGTGGCCGCTCTGCCTTTGCCGCCGATGCTCCTGCAACCTCTGGTGGAAAACGCCATCAAGCATGGTCTGGAACCGAAGGTCGCCGGGGGTCAGGTCTGCGTTGGCGCCCGGCGCGAAGACTCGCTGCTCATGCTGACTGTCGCGGACAACGGTCTAGGCTTTCGCACCACGCGCGGTGACGGTACCGGCGGCTTGGGCCTCGCCAATCTGCGCGCGCGCCTGGAGAGCCTTTACGGCGCGCGGGCGCGAATGACCATCGAGGATACCCAGCCGGGAACGATGGTGACGCTCGCCCTCCCCATCGGCTTGACGCCATGAGCGAAGCGGCGCCGCGCGCTCTGATCGCCGACGACGAGCCGCATCTCGCCGCCTATCTGCGCGAGCGTCTCGCCGCGATCTGGCCGGAACTCGACATCGTCGGCGTCGCCGGCGATGGCCCAGAGGCGCTGCGCCTCATCGATGCGCACGACCCCGACGTGTTGTTTCTGGACATACGCATGCCCGGCTTGACCGGCCTCGAGGTGGCGCGCCGCGTGGCCGCGGGGGTCCACGTCGTGTTCGTCACGGCCTACGACCAGTACGCAGTGAGCGCGTTCGAGCGCGAGGCGATCGACTATGTGCTCAAGCCGGTCAGCGACGAACGCCTGCGCGAGACGGTGCGTCGCCTGCGCGAGCGGATCAGGAGCGCAGCGCCGCCAGAGGGTCTTGCCGCGGCGCTCGAAACGCTCGGCCGCATGCTGCCCGCGCTCGCCGGATCGGTCCCGGGCGCCGCGGAGCGTCTGGCATGGGTTCGCGCGGCGATCGGCAATCAGGTGCGCCTGATCGCGGTCGACGAAGTCTGCTATTTCAAGGCCAACGACAAGTACACGAGCGTGTTCACACGCGAGGGCGAAGCATTGATCCGAACCTCGCTCAAGGAACTCTCCGAGCAGCTCGACCCGGCGCGCTTCTGGCAGATTCACCGCAGCACCATCGTCAATCTGGCCCATGTCGCCAGCAGCACGCGCGATCTCTCGGGCCGGATCCAGGTCCGGCTCAAGTCTCGCCCGGAGATGCTCGCCGTGAGCCGCGCCTTCGCCCATCGGTTCCGGCAGATGTAACCCCGGCGTTGCGTGTTGTGGCGCGTTGGTCGAGAATGCCCGCAGCAGGTTTGTCGCCACGGCATGTCCCCCCACTCCCACTCGGCCGACCGGGGCCACGATCACGCGCCGCACGCAGCGTCGGCCCGAGAGCGGCGCGCGTTATGGATTGCGCTGGTGCTGACGGCCGGATTCGCCGTCGTTGAGGCGGTCGGCGGATGGTGGGCCGGCTCGCTCGCTTTGCTCTCCGACGCCGGGCACATGGTCACCGACGTCGCGGCGCTGGCCATCGCCTTGTTCGCCCAACATCTCGCGCAGCGGCCACCGTCGCGGCGGGCAAGCTACGGCTATGCGCGCGCCGAGGTGCTCGCCGCATTCAGCAATGCGCTGATCATGCTTGCGGTCGTGGGCTGGATTGCCTTCGAGGCGGTGCGGCGCCTGCTCTCGCCGGCTCCGGTCGCAGGCGGGATCGTGATCGCCGTGGCCGCGGCGGGCCTCGCCGTCAACGTCCTTTGCGCGTGGCTCTTGTCCGGCGGTCGCAGCTTGAACAGCCGTGCTGCGCTGGTGCACGTTGCTCGGCGACATGGCGGGCTCGGGCGCCGCGCTCGTCGCCGGCGCAGTCATCACCGCAACCGGCTGGGTGCCGATTGATCCCTTGCTGTCGCTGTTTGTCGCGGTGCTGATACTGCACTCGACGTGGCTGCTGCTCAAGGCGGCGACGCCGATTCTGATGCAGGGCGTTCCTGCCCATCTTTCCTACGATGAGATCGGCCGTGCACTGACACGTGTACCCGGCGTGGCTGCCGTTCACGATCTGCACGTCTGGCACATGACGAGCGAGCGCGCTGCGCTGTCGGCCCATCTGCTCATTCGCGACGCCGTCGAATGGCCCGATACCCTGGCCGCCGCGCGACGCCTGCTCGCGGAGCGCTTCGGCATCGATCACGTCACGCTCCAGCCGGCGTGGTGCTCGCCGCTTCCCGGCAAGCGCGTGATTCCGCTGACACCGGTGTCGGCCGACGACACGCCGAGCGTGCATTAGGCCTCCTCGGCGCCGACGGCGCCAGCAGCTGCCTTAAGCCCGAGGGCGCCATGTTCGCCGCCGGCGCGGCGTGGCCGACGCGGGAGCGCTCCCGGTCGCCGGGGCCGAGTGTACCGGACAGGCTGGCCGCGCGCGGCACCTGCGCGTAACATGGCAGGCCCGGCGGCCCGCCTTCGTGCCAGCGCGCATGATCATCGAGTCACTGCTCGACACCGACCTCTACAAGTTCACGATGATGCAGGTCGTGCTGCATCATTTTCCGGGGGCCGAGGTCGAATATCACTTCAAGTGCCGCACGCCGGACGTCGACCTGACGCCCTACATCGGGCAGATCGAGCGCGAAATTGCCGCGCTGTGCGGACTGACCTTCACGCGCCGCGAGCTTAACTACCTGCGCTCCTGGCGCTTCTTCAAGAGCGACTTCGTCGACCTGCTCGGGCTGTTTCACATGAACGAGCGGTTCATCAAGGTGCGGCCCTCGCCGCTGGCGCCGGGCGAAATCGACATCGTGATCAAGGGCCCTTGGCTGCACACGATCCTGTTCGAGGTCCCCGTACTGGCGATCGTAAGCGAAGTCTATTTCCGTAACACCCAGCCGCAGCCCGATTTCGAGCAGGGCCGGCGACGACTCAACGCCAAGATCGAGCGGATCAACGCCGTGTCGGATCCGGAATTTCGCATTGCCGATTACGGCACGCGGCGGCGGTTCTCGGGCCGCTGGCAGGAGGAGGTTATCCTTGCGCTCAAGCAGCGCATCGGCGCCAAGTTCGTCGGCACGAGCAACGTCTATTTCGCCCTTCAGCACGGGCTGACGCCGCTGGGTACGATGGCGCACGAATACCTGCAGGCGTGCCAAGCGGTCGGCCCGCGGCTGCGCGACTCGCAGGTGTTTGCGTTCAATACCTGGGCCCGCGAGTACCGTGGCGACCTTGGCATCGCCCTCTCCGATGTCTGCGGCATGGATGCATTCCTGCGCGACTTCGATCTGTTCTTCTGCAAGCTGTTCGACGGCGTGCGCCACGATTCAGGCGACCCGTTCGAATGGGGCGAGAAGCTGATCGCGCATTACCAGAAGATGCGCATCGACCCGCGCACGAAAACGATGGTTTTCTCCGATTCGCTCAACGTGCCGCTGGCGATCAAGCTGTTCGAGTACTTTCGCGGTCGCATGCAGACCGCGTTCGGGATCGGCACGAACCTGACCAACGACCTAGGCTACGAAGCGCTGCAGATCGTGATCAAGATGACCCGCTGCAACGGCCAGCCGGTGGCGAAAATCAGCGACGAGCCGTCGAAGGCGATGGACTACGACCCGGCCTATGTCGCCTATCTGCGCGAGGTGTTCCAGGTGCCGGAGCAGCCGGCTATCGCCCGAGACCGCGAGCGTCGAATCGGACTGAGCATCGCGCGCGGGCGGCGGCGCGTCAGCGGACTGCGAGGCGGCGGGTGTAGGCTGCAAGGACCTCGTGTTGCGCGCATGCGAAGACGACTCGCTCGAGCGCATCGAGGCCCTCGAAACCACGCACCGCGTCGATCGCGATCGGGACCGCCAGCTCCAGCGGGAAGCCATAGGCCCCGCAGCTGATGGCCGGAAAAGCAATCGAGGCGAGATTGTTGGCGCGGGCGAGCTCCAGCGCACGCCGATAGCACGACGCGAGCAGCTGCGCCTCGCCGCTGCGACCGCCGCGCCATACCGGTCCGACGGTGTGGATCACGTGCCTTGCGGGCAGCCGATAGCCGGCGGTGATTTTCGCATCGCCCGTCGGGCAGCCGCCGAGCCCGACGGCATGCCGCAAGCAGCTCCGGTCCGGCGGCACGGTGGATCGCGCCGTCGACGCCGCCGCCGCCGAGCAGGGTGCTGTTGGCCGCGTTGACGATAGCGTCGACGTCGAGCCGGGTAATATCGGCCAGAACGGCATGCAGTGAGGCGGCCATCGGCCGCCAGTATAGCAAGCCGGATCAGGCGACTGTCGCCGTCAGCCGCTTGGGTTTATAGTAGCGCGATGGCCTCACCCAATCCGATCAACGCACCACCCGCGCCCGCCGCCGCGGTGGATGCGTCCGGCAGTGCGCCCGACGCGCGCCTGCGGACCGACGCCTGCGGCTGGAGGACATCCTGAAGCTGATGGTTGCCGACGGACTGGTTACCGCCGCCGACGCCGACCGGCTTGCTCGTTCCCGCACCCAGCGCTTCGACCATCCGCTGGAATTGATCGCCGACCAAAAGTGGCGCTCACTCCTCCCGCCGCGGCCGCAGCTCACGCTCGAAACGCTGGTCGAATGGCTCGCCACGAAG
Source organism: uncultured beta proteobacterium (assembly GCA_963711235.1). Lineage (GTDB taxonomy): Bacteria > Pseudomonadota > Gammaproteobacteria > Burkholderiales > Casimicrobiaceae > PALSA-1003. The sequence continues at coordinate 1,676,700 of CAVQDI010000006.1, forward strand.
CTCGGCGTTCCCTACCACCACATCGACCCGTTGAAGATCGACCTGGTCGCGGTCACCAACACGATGTCGAACGCCTACGCGGAGCGCTACCGCATCCTTCCGGTCGCGCTTGCCAATGGCGAGCTGACGGTCGCAACCGGCGAGCCGTTCGTGCGCGCGTGGGCCGACGAGCTGGAAAAGATCCTGCATTTGAAGAGCATCAAGCTCGTCTTCGCCAACCCGCAGGACATCAAGCGCTTTGTGGGCGAGTTCTTCACCCTTGCGCGCTCGATCAAGAAGGCGCAGGAGACCACGCGCGGGGAAGTGTCGCTGGCGCGCAATTTCGAGCAGCTGGTCGAACTGGGACGGCAGGGCGCGCTCGATGCCAACGACCAGCACGTCGTTCACATCGTCGACTGGCTGTGGCAATACGCGTTCGAGCAGCGCGCCTCCGACATTCATGTCGAGCCGCGACGCGACGCGGGCATCGTCCGCTTTCGGATCGACGGCGTTCTGCACCAGGTCTACGCGATCCCCAATCCGGTGCTGCTGGCGATGACAAGCCGGATCAAGCTTCTGGCGCGCATGGAGATCGTCGAGAGGCGGCGGCCCCAGGATGGACGGATCAAGACCGTGTCGCCGACAGGGCAGGAGATCGAGCTGCGCATCTCGACGATGCCGACTGCCTTCGGCGAGAAGGTCGTCATGCGCGTCTTCACGCCCGAAGTACTCATTCGCGACTTCCAGGAACTCGGCTTTGGCGGCGATGACTACGCGCGCTGGGACAAGATGATCCGCGAGCCCAACGGCATCATCCTGGTTACCGGCCCGACCGGGTCCGGAAAGACGACGACGCTCTATTCGACGATGAAGCAGCTCGCAACGCCGGAGGTCAACGTCTGCTCGGTCGAGGACCCGATCGAAATGATTGCGCCGGAGTTCAACCAGATGCAGGTGCAGCCGGCGATCAACGTCGACTTCGCCAATGGCGTGCGTACGCTGTTGCGGCAGGACCCGGACATTATCATGGTCGGGGAAATCCGTGACCGTGACACGGCCGATATGGCGGTGCAGGCCGCACTGACCGGGCACTTGGTGCTGTCGACCCTGCACACCAATGACGCGCCGAGCGCGGTCACGCGCTTACTCGACCTCGGCGTGCCGCCGTATCTCATCAGCTCGACCCTGCTCGGTGTCATGGCGCAGCGGCTCATCCGCACGCTTTGCCCGCATTGCAAGGCGCCCGGGGATCCGCCGGACGAGGAGACCTGGCGGATGTTGACGGCGCCGTTCCGCGCCGACTTGCCGCAGGAGACCAAGATGCCTGTGGGCTGCCTCGAATGCCGGATGACCGGTTACTTCGGCCGCGTCGGCCTGTACGAGATCATGACGCTGACGCCGGCAATGCGCCGCCTCGTCCACGCCGATGGCGATGATGCGAAGCTGCGCGAGCAGGCGTATCGCGAGGGCATGAAACCGCTGCGCGTCTCCGGCGCGAGCAAGATTGCCGCCGGGCTGTCGACGACCGAAGAGGTGGTGAAGGTCGCGCCGCTGGGCTGATTGCGTCCTGTCAGGGCGCGGTCGCCTGGCCGGTCTCAATGAAGCGCACCAGCCGGCCGAATTGCTCGCCAAGCAGCGCGTTGACTCCAGGCGCGATCTTGTCGAGGGCGCTCCCGCTGGCGCCGTTTACCACATAGGTCAGGGTCAGCACCGTTGCCGCGGAGCCGCTTTTCGCGTCCGGCGCGAGTTGGAACGTAAGCACGCCGTTTACGGCTCCGGCCTGCAACGGCCCCAGGGCGGATTGCAAGCGCAGCATCTGGTCGCGCAGGACCATGATTACGCGCCCGTGTTCGACGTTGCCGTCCTTCCAGCGCTCGCAAAAGCAGCTCTCCGGCCTCGGCCTTCAGGCTCAGATTGGCCGCATTGCCCGACCAGGTATGGTCGCTGCTCCACCAGCGGTCAATGGCTGGCAGCGCCGCGAAGACGGTCGCCGGCGCCGCATTGATCCGCTGGCTGTAGACAACGACAAAGCCGTCGCTCGACGCCGCCTTGATCTCTGCGCGCACGCTCCACGTGGCGGCGACCAGGACAAGCGTGACCCAGGCGCGAAACCATGGCATCGACATCGGCAGTGGATCCCGGCGTGGTCGGCAAGGAGCGTCGATTATACCCAGTGGTCCCGCCCGTTGCACCGGCGCGGCATGGCTGCACGCGACCTACCGACGCAGCGAAGGATCGCCCAAATTCCTGCGGCTGTCCGATTCCAGCCTCAAGGGATACCATGTCGCGACCTGGTGTGCCTTTGCAATGGATAGCTCGCGCACGTACGACGTGCTGATTCTAGGCGGCGGGAACGCGGCGTTGTGCGCCGCGATCACTGCGCGCCGCGCTGGGCGCAGCGTGCTGCTGCTCGAGTGCGCGCCGAAGCATTTTCGCGGCGGCAACAGCCGCCACACGCGCAACCTGCGCTGCATGCACGACGCGCCGGCCGACGTGCTGACCGGTGCCTATCCCGAGGAGGAGTACTGGCAGGACCTGTTCAAGGTGACGGGGGGCCAGACCAACGAGAAGCTGGCGCGGATGACCATCCGCCATACCGCGACCTGCCGCAAGTGGATGATCGAACATGGCGTGCGCTTTCAGCCGTCGCTCGGCGGCACGCTGCACGTATCGCGCACCAACGCCTTCTTTCTCGGCGGCGGCAAGGCGCTCGTCAACGCCTATTACCGAGCCGCGGAGACGCTCGGCGTCGAAATCAGTTACGAAACCGAGGTGACGGACCTCAAGATCCGGGACGGGCGGTTCATCTCGGCCACCGCGACATGCCAGGGCATCGACCACGAGATCCGCGCCGCCGCGGTCGTCGCGGCCGCCGGCGGGTTCGAGTCGAACCTCGCCTGGCTTAAGGAGGCGTGGGGCCCGACAGCCGACAACTTCCTCATTCGCGGCACGCCATATAACATGGGGCGGGTGCTGCGCCTGTTGCTCGACAACGAAGCGAAATCGATCGGCGACCCCACGCAGGGCCACTGCGTGGCGATCGACGCCCGCGCGCCGAAGTTCGACGGCGGCATCGTCACGCGAGTCGACTGCGTGTCGCTCGGGATCGTGGTCAACGAGCACGCGCAGCGTTTCTACGACGAGGGGGAGGACTTCTGGCCCAAGCGCTATGCCATCTGGGGCCGGCTGGTGGCTGAGCAACCGAATCAGATCGCCTACTCGATCATCGACGCCAAGTCGATGGGCAAGTTCATCCCGCCGGTATTCCCGCCGTTCAAGGCCAATTCGATCCGGGAGCTTGGGCTTGCGCTCAGACTCGATGCGCCGGCCCTCGAGGCAACGGTGGCGCAATTCAATGCGGCGCTGCGACCGGGAACCTTCGATCACACGGTGCTCGACGATTGCGCGACGGAGGGACTCCTGCCGCCCAAGACGCACTGGGCGCGGCCCATCGATGCGCCGCCGTTCTTCGCCTACCCGCTGCGCCCCGGCATCACGTTCACTTACCTCGGCGTGACCGTCAACGAACGCGCACAGGTTATCCTGCGCGACGATCGTCCGGCGACCAACATTTTCGCCGCCGGCGAAATCATGGCCGGCAACGTGCTCGGCAAGGGCTACATCGCCGGCATCGGCATGGCCATCGGCACCGCGTTCGGGCACATTGCGGGCCAGGAGGCCGCACGCGTTGTCGCCGGCTAGACCGATTGCCGTCGATCTCGTCGAGGAGGGCAGGCGCATGGCAAGCATCTGCAACGCCTGCCGCTACTGCGAGGGGTACTGCGCCGTGTTCCCGGCGCTGGAGCGGCGCCTGTCCTTCAACGAGGGCGACCTCGCTTACCTCGCCAATCTGTGCCACGACTGTGGCGCGTGCTATTACGCCTGCCAATACGCGCCGCCACACGAGTTCCAGCTCAATTTTCCCAAGATGATGGGCGAAATCCGCGCTGCAACCTACAGCAAGTATGCGTGGCCGGGATTGCTCTCCGCCCTGTTCAAGCGCAATGGCCTGGCGCTGAGCCTGATAACCGCCGCATGCCTCGTGCTCTTCGTGCTGGGCATGGCTGTCGCCGTCGATCGACAGACGCTGCTGTCCGCGCATCCGGACAGCGACGGCGCCTTCTACGCCGTGTTGTCGCACCGCGCGATGGTGTGGACCTTCGGCGCTGCCTTCGCCCTGGCCGTCGTCGCGCTCGTGATCGCTTCGGTGCGTTTCTGGCGCGACGTCGGGGAGGACCCGGGGACCTTCCTGAGTGCCGGCCCGTTGGGGCAGTCGATCGATGCGGTCTTGCGGCTGAAGTATCTTCGCGGGAGGCGGCGATGGCTGCACCTATTCCGACGACCGGCCCTCGCCGCAGCGCAGGGCCTATCACCAAATTACCTTCTACGGATTCCTGCTGTGCTTCGCCGCCACCTGCGTGGCAACGGTCTATCATTACGCCTTCGGGTACCATGCGCCGTACGCGTTGTGGAGCCTGCCCACGCTGCTCGGCACGGTCGGCGGAATTGCCTTGCTGATAGGGCCGGCAGGGCTGCTCGGGCTCAAGGCACGACGTGATGCGGCATTGGCAGATGAGAAGCAAACTGGCATGGACGTGGGATTCCTGGTACTGCTGGTGCTCGTCAGCGGCACCGGTCTCTTGTTGCTCGCGCTGCGGCAGAGCGCGGGGATGGGCATCGTGCTCGCGGTTCATCTCGGCGTCGTGATGGCATTTTTCATCACCCTGCCGTACGGCAAGTTCGTGCATGCGGTGTATCGGTTTACCGCGCTCGTCCGTTACCATGTGGAGCGGCGCCGACCCTTGCCCGAACTGGGACCGGAATAAGGCAGGAGCGTGCGCTGCACCGATCTGCGCCAGGTCTCCATGACCTGCCCGGTCGCGAAATGAAACGCTTATTTCGAGGAGGAAGCCCATGACAGCAGCGACTGCGGACATAGGAAGGCCTCGCCAGTCAAAACTCGGCGCGGTTCTTCGCGTCACCAGCGGGAACTTTCTCGAACAGTTCGATTTCTTCCTGGCCGGCATCTACGCGACGTATATCGCGAAGACGTTCATTCCGGCCCAGAATGAGTTTGTTGCGCTCATGTGGACTTTCGGCGGGTTCGCTTTGGGCTTCTTCATGCGGCCACTCGGCGCGATCGTCCTGGGCGGCTACATCGACAGGGTCGGACGCCGCAAGGGACTCATCGTGACCCTGTCGATCATGGCCAGCGGGACGATCCTCATCGCCTTCGTGCCGGGGTACGCGACCATCGGCCTGTTCGCCCCGGTGATCGTTTTGATCGGCCGCCTGCTCCAGGGCTTCTCGGCCGGCGCGGAGCTCGGCGGTGTTTCGGTCTATCTGGCGGAAATGGCCACGCCGGGTCACCGCGGCTTCTACACCGCCTGGCAATCGGCAAGCCAGCAGGTTGCCATCGTCATGGCCGCGGCGCTCGGCTTTGCGGTCAATCGCTGGCTGACGGCGGACGAGATCACCGCGTGGGGCTGGCGCATACCCTTTTTTGTTGGCTGCTCCATCGTGCCGTTGATTTTCATGCTCCGGCGCTCGCTTCTGGAGACCGAGGAGTTTCTGGCGCGCAAGCACCATCCCGACGCACGCGAGATCTTTCGTACCATGCTTGCCAACTGGGCGGTTGTCCTTGAGGGGATGCTGCTCGTGGCGATGACAACGACGACCTTCTATCTCATCACGGTGTACACCCCGACGTTTGGCAAGGTTGTGCTGAAGCTCACCGCCGCCGACAGCCTCGTCGTCACCCTGTGCGTCGGCGTTGACGAACTTCTGCTGGCTGCCCATCGGGGGCGCGCTGTCGGATCGAATCGGCCGGCGGCCTCTTTTGATCGCAATCACCGTCCTGGCGATTCTTACCGCCTACCCGCTGCTGTCGTGGGTTGTTGCCGCGCCAAGCTTTCAGAGGCTGCTGCTGGTGCTGCTCCTGTTTTCGTTCTACTTCGGGATGTACAACGGCGCCATGGTGGTGACGCTGACGGAAGTCATGCCGGCGCAAGTGCGGGTTGTCGGCTTCTCGCTCGCCTTCAGTCTCGCCACGGCGGTGTTCGGTGGCATGACACCGGTAATGTCGACGTTTCTGATCAAGCTGACGGGCGACAAGGCAGCCCCCGCCTATTGGATGAGCCTTGCCGCCGCCTGCAGCCTCGTCGCGACCTTGCTGCTGCTGCGCCGTGCGCGGCGGGAGCGAGCGACCTGAGAACGGGCGCTATCAATTCGAAGCCTCACCAATGCCGGGGATTCCAGCATGAAAACCGGATCGAGCATCGTCAGAGCGTTTGCCTGGCTCGTCGCCGCCACGCTGCTCCTTGCCGGCGCCGCCGACGGGGCAGAGGTCAAGGTCATGATCTCCGGCGGCTTTTCGGCAGCGTATCGCGTGCTGATTCCAGAATTCGAACGAACAACAGGCAACACGGTCGTGACCGCCTTCGGGCCGTCGATGGGGAACACGCCGGAAGCGATTCCCAATCGGCTGCAGCGCGGCGAGCCCGCGGATGTACTGATCATGGTCGATACGGCGCTCGACGAGCTGCGCAAGCAGGGCAAGGTTGTACCGGACAGCCGCGTCGACCTGGCGCGGTCGAAAATCGGCATGGTCGTACGCAGCGGTGAACCCAAGCCGGACATCAGTTCGGTCGACGCGTTTAAGCGCACGCTGATCGAAGCCAAGTCGATCGCCTACTCCGACAGCGCAAGCGGTGTCTATCTCTCCACGGTGCTCTTTGAGCGGCTCGGCATCGCCGACCAGGTGCGCAGCAAGAGTCGGATGATCCCGGCCGAGCCCGTCGCCAAGGTCGTCGCCCGCGGCGAGGCCCAGCTCGGCTTCCAGCAGATCAGCGAGCTGCTGCCGATCCCGGGAGTCGACCTGGTTGGCCCGTTGCCGCCGGAAATTCAAAAAGTTACCGTATTCTCCGGCGGCGTGGCGGCAGGGGCCAAGGAGCCGGAGGCGGCCCGGGCCCTACTCCAGTTTCTTTCCTCGCCGGGGGCGGCAACGGCTATCGCCAAAAGTGGCCTGGAGCCCGTAACATCGCGGTGACGGCGGTTCGCGCCCAGTATCGGTCCAAGTAGGGTACGACCGTGGAGCCTTGGCGGCTCGTGCGCGACGCTTGCGTCACCAACCCATTCGCCTGTGCCAGCGGCTAACTCACCGTGGACGACGACGCTAAGGAAAGGCTCTGCAAGCCCGGAACACCTGCAAGGGTTGACGCGACGAGTCGCCTGCGCAAGGCGTGCTCGGACAGGGTATCCGGGGCAGTGACAAAGGCTTCATCCGCACGCCGTGCGTACCTTGCGCTGGCGTCGGGGATCCTATGCTGCGCGGCGCTTGGGCTCGCCGGTTGCGCGACGCAGCCGCCGAACGCGCCGGAGCGCACGGGCTCGATTCGTCGGGGACTGAAGGTGGGCACAAGGCGGCCGCGATGCCGGCACCGCCGGCGATCGATGCCAGCGTCGAGGAGCACATTCTTGCCCTCGATCCGGAGCACATTACCGAGCACGACGTAAGGGCAACTCTGGAGCGGGGACCGTCACCGCAGATCATTCTGGTGCACGGTGGTGTCTACGGCACGCACCTGCTCATGATGTCGTTTGGAAAGTTTCTCATCGGGATGGGATATCCCGAGGCGAAGATTCGCGACCCGTCGGACAGCGATTATTCGCAGAGCCCGTTCGGAAGCACGGCGAGGCTGGCCGGCGAAATCGCCTGGTACTACGAGCACGATGGGGTGCGCCCCATGATGGTCGGGCACAGTCAGGGCGGGATCCAGACGGTAAAGGTGCTCTACGAACTCAACGGCGCGTTCACCGACAAGCTCGCCGTCTGGAATCCGATCACGGACACGGCCGAAGCGCGCTATTCAATCGTCGATCCGCTCACCGGCGCCGAGCGCCCGGTGGTGGGCATCTCCCTGTCGTACGCGTCGGTTGTGGGGGCCGGCGGTATTGCCTTGGCGGCACCGGTGCACTGGGACATGGCCCAGCGCCTTCATACCATTCCCAATACCGTCGACGAATTCACCGGGTTTTCGATTGACTACGACTTCATCGCGTTGACATTTCCGGGTCCTGACGAATTCCAATCTCTACCATCACAACGGCACGGCACATGTGCGCAACGTAACGCTGCCGGGCACCTACAGCCACGTTTTCGTGCCGGTGACGCAAGGGCTGGCGGCCGACCCCAAGATGCGCGATTGGCTGAACGCGTTCGTGCCTGGCGCTGACAATGGCCAGCCTCCGGGTGCCAGCGACGGGCACGACGACCACGCGTTCTGGGCGGCCGACGTGTGGTTCAGCATCAAGAAGCATTGGTGTATCGAGGCCCAGCACCTCATCCGCGCCAGACGAGCCGGGCTCGCCGCGCAATGAGCCGCGATGCTCGGCCCTGCGCCGGAGGATTGGCGTCGAGCTCGCGGTGAATACGTCCTTCAATGGCGCCGGTCCCACTGCCCGGACCGCACAGCAGGCGAACGAAACCTTGCGGCGCTCGAAGGGGATGGATGCGGTCCTTATGTTCGCGGAGGAAGGCGCGGCGTTCGCCGCATGGCACCGCGATGCGGCGGGGGCCCATGAAAAGGCGCGGTTTCGGCGCTGGCTGGAGGAATGACAGGCTGAAACATGGGAAACCGCGGGCGCACTGCAGTCATGCACTGCGCGGTTGCCCTTGATCCACCGCAACGGCGCATTGCGTCATGCAAGCGCGCCCCGACCAACGCCGATTGCTTGTAGACCGACTGCGGCCCTGCATAGGCTCTCAACGTACGAGCCTGGCGAAGCATGCGGCGAAGGGACCCGCTTCTTTGCTCAAGTCCTCATTCGTGCCGTCGCTCAGCGATAGCTGGCCGTGCACGACCGGTGCCGCGGCAGTGGAGTCAATGGTGCCATCGACAACGAATGTATAGCGCTTACCCTTGGGCAGAAGTTGGGCGCATTGCTCGATGGTGGATGCCGTTTCCGGTGCCGCGGGCGCGGCAGAACTTTGCGCAATCAGGGAGAAGACCAATGCCGTTACCAGTGTCGTGGCGGTATGCATAGCGCGAACCCTCGACAAGAAACTTGCTTTGCCGGCTCTGCGGCGACGCTTCGCGCGTGGCGCTCTTGCACGCTGCGAACCCGGTTCCGGCCTGTTGCACGAAGCCGGGCGCAAGGGGGTGGCGCGCGAAAGCCTCTCGCGTTCCGCGGGGCGATGCATGCACAGGCGGAAAAGATCCAATATGCGGGCTGCTGCAGTATATATAGGGTAAGTTACCGGCCCATCCTCGAGCGTCTCGCGGGGTTGGATGTTGGTGATCACTCACATACTTCTGCAGAAGGGTCCGTTGCCCTATAAGGCGTCGGGATAGACGGCGCCCTGACTCTAACAAACTGCCACGCCCCCAGACTTAAAGTGCCCCGTCCGTTTTAGCGGGACGTCTTTCGCCAAGGAGACAAGCCATGCACCCTGCGTCCGATCGCATCGCTGTGCCCACTGGATGGGCCTGCCGCTTATCGATCGCCATCCTGTTGTCCGCTTTCGCCCTTGGCGCGCAAGCGCAGAACAAGTGTTCCGCTACAGGTGTTATGGCCGGCCTGAAGTTCGCGGCGAGCCATTGCGCCGCGGCCCTATCCAGTGGCCAGCACAGCGTTGCGGTGTGGTTCAATGAGGACCCCATCTCGGCCGAGGAAGCGCAGGATTTCGAGGCCTCCGGCGCCGTCGATGGGACCAAGAACGGCAAACAGCGAACGTTGGTACTGATCATGTTCTGTCCGGGCGGCGGTGCCGCCGCGGTATCGGCGGGAGCCGTGAAGGCGATGACTCTGACGACGAACCACGCCAAGTCGCTGCTTGTGGGGATTCAGTGGACCGTCAAATCGCCCAAGGACTTCAAGGTGGAAAACCTGACCGGAGAGGTCAAGCCAGGGGGCACATTGGCCGGCAGGATCGTCGGCAAGTGGCATAAAACGACGTGGGATTTGAACTTTGATCTCAAGCTGCCCGCGACCGACATGGCGCAGGGAATGGACTGCGGCCGCGCACCGAGACCGACGGCAGCTAGTCTGCCGAGCCTTGGACTTTGGCGGAGACGCCATGCGCAACGGCTTACCGCCATCTCGGCCCTCTTTGCCCTGGCCTTACTCCGCGGGCCACTGCCGGAGTCGCCGCCCTGGCGCCGACCCACAGGGCTCCAGGTCTCGCCATCCTGGGACTGGGCGAAATACGCAGGCTGGCAACCCGCAGCCCGGAGAAAAGGTAGCTCGCTGGCCTGGCTGTAGCGACCGAAACGGACATCCCACCCTGCATCGCAACGCGGCGCTCTACGCCTGGATGGACCGCTATGGCAACGAAAACCCGCAGGCGATGGTAAGCAAGGGGAAACACCGTCCGTCAGGTTACCCTGCCGGCCGGGATTACCATGGAAAGAGCGGCGCGCAATCAAACGACACTGATCTGCCGCCGCAGCGGGTCTGCGAACAAGCTCTTCGGAATCATTGCGTGGACGCCGCGCACGATGTCCACCACCTGCGTAACCCGGAAACTCACCGCGATGCTGCACAGGGCGTAGGCGTCGAGCTCGCTGAGCTTGGCCCGCGTCGCCAGAAATTTGATGGCGTTGCGCGCGGCCAAGGTCATCGCGGCGTTGAGGTCCTTGTCCAGCCCGAGGACGATCCAATGCGTGTGGGTTTCGGCCACCGGCCAGGCGAAATTTTTCTGCTTGTGGAGGACGACCTGGATGCGCATCTCCTTCATGCGCGTTTCGAGCGCGGTGAGAGAAATCTCGCCGTCGCCCTGCACCGCGTGGGAATCGCCGGTGAAGATGAGTGCGCCCGGCTTCCACACCGGAATGAACAGCGACGAGCCCTCGGACAGCTCGCTCAGGTCGAGATTGCCTGCGTGAGGGCCGGGGGGAACGGAGCTGGTGACTCCGGGACTCAGCGGAGCGAAGTATCCATCTGGCGGCGCCAGGCCCAGCGTTCCCTGAAACGGCTTGAGGGGCACGCCGATGTTGGGGGCGAACTTCGCCTTCATGGCGTGCAGATCGAGGTCCATGTACTTGACCTGCCCCTCCGCATAATCCTGTGGCAGCAGGCCGGTCCCCAGCGAGCCCGGGTTGTTGAAGACCGCGCCCCACGTGTAGGGCTGCAGCTTCTTGTAGCGGATTTCGAGCACGTCGCCTGGCTCGGCCCCGTTCACCGCGATCGGGCCGATGATCGAGTGCGGTCCCTTGCCCGGATTGCTGACGCGAAGCCTGGCCAGCACCGCCACCGGCACCCCTGGCTGCATCTCGTTCAGGAAATGCGACCAGGTGTCAGGAAAGCTGATGGTGTCGCCCGAATCGACGGTGACGATCGGCGCCAGATTGGCGTCGAAAACTCCCAGGTGCACCGTGTCGCTATTGGATTCGACGACATGCACCCGGCCCTGATCGTTGCGCCGGCTGCCGGTGGCGGCTTTTGCCACGGGCCCCTCCTCCGCTTGAGCGAGCTTGCCGAACCATGGCTCTACCGCTGCCAACAGGCCCATGAAGCTGCTGGCGCGCATCAGCTTGCGGCGCGAGCGCCCGCGCATCGTCAGGTAGGCGTCCAGCTTCTCCCGGTCTACCTCGTCCATGTGCAGCAGACGATCCGCGGAGCGCTTGTCGAACGCGGCATCCTTAATGTCCTCGCGCAGCACCCCTGTGCCTTTCTCGTCGCCGCATCCGAACAGGCTGCCGCACTCGTGATGGTCATGCGTGGCGTGGGTTGCCTCATCATGCTTTTCCGACATGGCGGTTTCCCCTGTAGATGAACATTTCCCGGACGATCCAGCTTCCCTGAAAAGTATACCGCTCAGGCCTTGCGGGCGCTCTGATTGGCTAGGCCTGGCCGGACTCTGACTTGATCGTAGATGGTCTTAGTTCGACCCGTTGGAGTCCATGGTGAGGAGTAGGTCTTGGTCGCCGTGTCCATCTGTCCGCCTCAACCCGGCAGCGCTTGAGATGAATGCTCGTTTCCGTGCTCTGGATGCCCCGGATGAGGCGGATGCTCATACCTTCAGGTACTGTCGCTCCCGGCAGGCTTTTCCGCTAGACTACTTCACGTTTCGGCGCGATCGCAGGCGCGACGCCTGGCTAGGCTTTCGATAGCACCTTGGAAGAGGAGCGTTCCTGACCGAATAGTTACCTCGGGTTCTTCGCCTAAGCACAATTCAGCCTCCCCTGCATATTCCATTGTTGAGTTCGCCGTGACCGAAACCGAGCGGCATCCGACGAGCCGCACGCTGGTCGCGAGTTTCCTCTTCACCGACCTAGTCGGATACTCGAAGGGGACGGCGGCTGAGCAATACGCGGCCAAGGCCACCTTGTCGGCGATTCTGCGCAGCAATCTTGCAACGCTCCGAGACGTCGACTATCGGATCAAGGACACAGGCGACGGGGCATTGATCGCGTTTACTTCCAGCCCCGAGCACGCGCTCTACATGGCGCTGGCGATTGCAGAGGATTTCGGACGGGCCGCGGGCGAAGGAGGCTTTCCGTCCAACAGGTTGCGTACGGGCATCCACCTTGGATCAGTAAAAGAGTCGACCGACCTCGAAGCACGGCCAAATTTCGTCGGAGATGGCATCAACGCAGCCAAGCGGATCATGGACTTTGCAGCTCCTGGGCAAATCACGGCTTCGCGAGCGTTCTTCGACGCTGTAGCCTGCCTGGATTCCGCGTACGCCGACCTGTTCAGGCATGTGGGTGCTCCCGACGACAAGCATGGGCGAGCGCACGAGATGTACGCCATCTCCTCGAGCACGACGGTGCTGGAAAAACTCAAGCTCGAGCTCGGCGCGGCCACTCGTGAGTCCGCCGAATTTGCCGCGAACGGTCACGCGACGATCAGGGCGAAGCGGGAGTCGGCGAACTCGGTCGCCACTGATTCTCAGACCGGATCGCGCCGTGCGGTCGAGGTCGTTCGCAAGGCCGCCCTCCTCGTCATCGCGGTGATCGCGCTCGCCATTGCGTCGCTATTCGTGGGCACGAAACTTATTGAGTCTAACGGTTCGAAGAGTCCGCAAGCAACGAGCGAAACAGTTGCGCCTCCGGCCACGCCAAAACAGGTAGTCGCGTCACCGACATCAACGCAAGGAGTCGCGGCCGATTCCCAGACCTTGCCCGCAAGCGCGCCCGAGCCCGACGCAGCGCCGCCGGTTCGCGCGGCACGCGGAGCGGAAGGTTCGCCCACGCCCGATTTGATGCGGCCGGTGACGGCCCCGACCGCAGCACGGCGACAGCGAGCGCCAAGATCAAGTCGAGGACTGATCCATCTCCGGCCGCGCCCGCCCCGGCAGATGCCACTTCTGACCGGAGCAGCCCGCGTTGCAGTCGCATCATGGAAAAGGCAACGCTTGGCGAGGCGCTATCCACGGACGAAAAGAAGGAGCTTGCAAGCTCATGTCGCTAAGTCTGCCGCGGTGCGTGATAGGCGGGCTGACCGCCGCCAGCCTGATTGCTGTGATGCTGCTTACTTCATGCGCAGCGCCCCCGCCGCCGCCCGAGCGTCCATCGGCGCCGTCGTCCGACTTGACATTCGACGCGGGTGTCGATTACGCGATCGACGATCTGCTGGTTCAGGCACGTAGGCTGCCGGCATTCAGTGCCGCACCGGGCTTGTTCAAGAAAGAGTCGGACGTACCACGCGGTGTCATCGCGGTCGACCCGGCCATCGACGGGAATACCGGGCAGCAGACGATCGCATGCAAAGCCCTCGATTCGCGACTGCTGCAACGCGCATCAGACAAGTTCGCGCAGTTCGATGTGGCCGCGGTCAACTCGACGATTCTTGGCAAGGCGCAGTATCTCCTGGCCGCGACGTTGACTCCGATCGATGCGGCGAAGGCAACCGGGACATTCCGGATAAGCCTTTCGCTGACCGATATCAAGACGGGCTTCGTGGTGGCCCAGTCTGCAGCAAGGATCCGCAGCGAGGGAGTCGATACCACGCCGACACCCTTCTATCGAGATAGCCCTTCATTGACCAAGGATCGGGTCGTCGAAGGGCAGATCCGCACGGCACAGACGCCAACCGGCGGCGCGGCCGACGAAATCTACATGTCGCGGCTACCCATCAACGCCTTGATCAGCGAAGGCTCCAGCCGATATGAAGCGGGTAACTACGCAGAGGCGCTGCGCTACTATGAGACAGCCGTGGCTCGTCCCGACGGACAGCAATTACGCGTCCTCAACGGTCTTTATCTTGCCAACACGCAACTCGGACGTACCGACGACGCAGAAAAAGCTTTCACGAAAATCGTCGCCCTCGGTCTTGCGACCAACAGTCTTTCGGTCAAATTCCTGTTCCGCCCCGGCTCTGTCGACTTCATTGCGGATCCAAAAGTCAGCGGCCCGTACAACATGTGGCTGCGCCTCATTGCGCACGAAGTCGCGGCGTCGAAAACCTGCCTTACCATAACCGGTCACACAAGCCACACGGGAACGGAGCAGTTCAACGAGAGGCTTTCGCTGCAGAGGGCGCTCACCATCCAACACAAGATCGAGGCCCAGGCTCCCGAGACTGCGGGCCGCCTCGTATCGGTTGGCGTAGGCTTCCGGGAAAACCTTGTGGGATCCGGCACCGATGATCTACGCGATGCGCTCGATCGGCGTGTCGAATTCAAGGTTAGAAACTGCTAAGGGACGCTCCGCTAGCCGAAGAAGCAGGGTCTGACCTCAATTCCCTGACGCCGCCCATCTCCTTGGGCAGGTCCTTCATCTTCACGAAGGCCGTCCTTGATGCGCAAGGGATGCCCCGGATGAGGCGGATGCTCATTGGCCTCCACGAACGCCACGCCCAGCCGGCGCCCCGCAATGCTGCGACACTGTTCAACGCTGTGTCCGCTACGGTCAGGCAATTTCATCTTCTGCGTTGGGCTGAGTACTACCAGCCCCCTCGCGCAATTCTTTGGCCTGCGCCTTTCCCTCATCGAATTCGGCGCGCCGCCGTTTGATCTCGTCAGGCGTTAGACGCTCGATGTTGCAGTAGTCGAGCTTCCAGTCGGGACTAACGCTCCATCGCAGCGGCGATTGCACGGTGGTCCGCGGTCCCGGTGCTGTTTCGAGAACGCTCAACGCGAGATCGAGTGTGAAGGCGATCGACGCGGGGTCGTTGGGCCGCCCCGCCGCGTTGCCCAGCGGAAAATCGGAAAACAGGAAGCGTGGCACCCCAACGTATTCGACGATGTCCTTGGCGCAACCCATGACGACGGTGGCGATGCCGCTTTCCTCCAGCATTCGGCCGACCAGGCTAACGGTTTGGTGGCAGACGGGGCAGTTGGGAACCAGGATTGCTGCATCGACTCGATCGGCCTTGCAGCGAGCAACGATCTCCGGACCATCGACTGTAAGCGTCACACGATGGCTGCGATTGGTAGGAGCACCGTGGAAGCGTGGCGCCACCGCGCCGATGCGGCCGGAGGCCACCCTCCGCCGCAGCTCGGCCAATGGGAAGTAGGTGGAGAGGTCCTCGGCCGTCGTGTGCTTCCGGTCGATGGCGACGTGCGAAATGCGCAGATCGTGGTCCTTCGCGGTGTCGCCGGAATAGACGGTGAGGAACTTGGCCTTCGCATTATAGGGCGCCCCCGGACCTTGATCTCCCTTGTCCGGTTGGTAGGGCGACGCCGTGGTTACGATGGTGACTCGGCTCCTGGAAAGCGGCTTTTCCAGCGCTTGGAAGGGTACCGTAGCGTAATGTGCCCACTCGTACGGCGCGCCGTAACCCAGCGCCCCGTAATAATCGCGGATTCGCTGCAAGTAGGGGATCGGCACATCATGCGCCAAGCCGAAGCCAAGTTCCTTGCCGCGCCCACTCGCCATTGCTGCGCCTCAAAGACTGCTGTGTCCTCCAAATATTACCCCACCTGACACCGTTCTCGACAACCGCAGCTCGTCGACTCCTTGTCGACACGCAGGCCCAGGCAGCGTGTTCTCCCATTGCGCCAATCGCACACGTAATTCATAACCTGCAAACTCTGCCAGCCGCCACGACTTGCACGTTGGTCGGCAGGCGCGATCCGACCCAAAGCAGCCGTCAGGGTTGCCCCCAATCAGCCATCGATTGTGTTGGTGAAGTGTCTAGTTTCCGGACGGAAATAAATCTAGACTGGCCCCCTTTTAACCATTCAAAGTCTCACTCTTCCGGATACACGGTGTAGCGAACGAAGTCGCTATGCGGCGTGAACTTGTCATATAGGCCCCGGGCCCGGTAGTTGTTCAGCCTGGTATGCCAATAAAGCCTGGACCAGCCCTCGCGCTTCATTTCGGCCACTAGCCAGCCGATCAAATGCTCGCCGACCCCGGCCGCGCGTTGCGCGGGATCGACGAACAGGTCGCCCAGATAGCAGACTGGGGTGAGGCCCAGCGTGTGTTCGTGCACGACGTAGTTGGCGATACCGACGACGCCTTTGTTTCGCTTTTCGGCGACGATCGCATGGATAGGCGACGCGTCGTCCATGATGCGCTCCCAAGTGTGGCGGGTGAGCGGCTTCGAGGGGGTGCGCTTGTAGAAGAGGCAGTAGTCGTCGAACAACTCGCGCCAGCGCTTCTCGTCTCGCGGCGCGGCCCGGCGAATAATCACCTTGGAAGGAAGAGCTTTCGGCATAAGTGTCTAAGCGCCCAACGTCTTTTGGCTTTAGTAGGTCAAATTCCGACATTTTACTTCCCGTCTTGGCATGTCTGGTTTTGCGTACTGCGACAGTGGTGACTGGCTGAGAGCGCCCGGTCGCGTTAGCCCATGATAAAGTGAACCGCGGGCGCTTGGTGCGTTGAAATCCTTATCCTCCAACCTGTGCGGAGAAATGGACCGATGAACGTAATCGATTCGAGAGTTGTCAACATCGACGCGTTGAAGCTCGAGCATTTCGCCAAGGGCGATAAGTTCGAGTGCAACGCTGTGCGCATCGGGCCGCTCCTCGGCGCGAAGGACCTCGGTTATTCCTACGACGTCGTCCCGCCGGGAAAGCGTTCGTGCCCTTTCCACAGTCATCGCGGAGAAGAGGAGATGTTCTTTGTCGTGAAGGGCAAAGGCACGCTGCGCTACGGCGACGAGACAAGGAAGATCCGCGCGGGCGACGTGATCTGCTGCCCGATCGGCGGCCCGGAAACGGCGCACCAGATCGTCAACGACTCGGACGCCGAGCTCGCCTATCTATCGGTCAGCACCATGTTGCCGGCGGAAGTCTGCGAATACCCCGATTCGAAGAAGATCGGCGCTTTCGGCGGCGGGCTGCGCCATATGACGCGCGCAGACCGCGGCCTGGACTACTGGGTGGATGAGGTATGAGCACGGTGAGTGGCGCGGCTAGGCCAACTGCGCTTTCGTGACAACGTGGGCTCGTGGCCAGACTCGGTCTGATGAGTGGCGCCGCACGCGACATAGTGCGTACCGGGCCCGTTCATGCATAAGGAGGAGCCATGGCAAAGATCCAAAATATCGTGCTTGTCCACGGAGGCTTCGTGGACGGCGCGGGCTGGAGGGGTGTTTATGACATCCTGAAGAAGGACGGCTTCGAAGTCAGCATCGTGCAGAATCCCACGATCTCGCTGGCGGGAGATGTGGGCGCTACCAAGCTGATCGTCGATTCTCAACCAGGCCCCGTGATCCTGGTTGGGCACTCCTACGGCGGGGCCATCATCACCGAAGCGGGCACGCACCCGAAGGTCGCCGGATTGGTGTACGTCACCGCGTTCGCCCCGGACAAGGGCGAGTCCGTCAACAGCCTGATCGCCAATCCGCCGCCCGGCGCGCCCGTACCACCGATTTTGCCGCCCAAGGACGGCTACCTGTTTCTTGACAAGGCCAAATTCGCGCAGTCCTTCGCCGGCGACGTCGATCCGAAGACTGCAGCTTTCATGGCCGACTCCCAGGTACCGTGGGGCATCGACGCCCTTGCCGGCGCGATCACGGAGCCGGCTTGGAAGTCGAAGCCCAGCTGGTATCTCCTAGTTCGCGACGACAGGATGATCCCCTATCCCGCACAGCAATTCATGGCGAAGCGAGCCGGCGCCACCGTCGTCGAGGTACCCGGCAGCCACGCGATCTATGTCTCCAACCCCAATGCAGTCGCCGCCTTGATCGAACAGGCGGCCGGCGGCGTGAAATAGCCCTGCACGGGAGCCGCGCACCGAAGGGGCTATCCGTGCCCTTCCGATTCTCGGCTCTCTGGCCTCGTCCGCGCGCGGGCCGCAGCGGTGTCTAGGGTTACTTCCGCCCGATTCTCGAGCGCTGTTTGGGCCTTCGCCGAGCAACTTTACGGGCTTGCGCACTGCCTGTTGATCCCGCTCAGAAATTCACCCTGAATCCAAACAGTCCGCTGCCAAACTGACGAGTGCCGGTGCTCAGGTGCGGCGCAGCGTTGCTCGGACTGATTTTGTTGACGAGTATCGGGGCTGCGAACTCGGCTTGATACATGACTTTGAAAAATAATGCCGCGTTGTTGCTGATGGGATACGAGAGCCCAGCAGTCGCCGACGCACCAAAGGCAAACCTGTTTGCGCTGTCGCTGGTCGATACGTTGAAGTTCTGCTCTGCAGGCGAACACACGGGACATATGTTGTCCTGGGAGCCACTGTAATTAGCGTGGTAGAGGATCAGATCGGCTCCGATTCCGACCGAGCCTACGAATCGATTCGGAAACGTGTGTTCGCCGCGTAGGCCGATGCCTGCGCCAAGGTCGTATTCGTGGATGTTCTGATCCGTCGTGCTCGAGATGTCGGGATTCAAAAGAATGCTGACCATGCCGCCGTATCTTGTCTTGGCGTATCGGATCCAGGCCAGACGGTCGAGCCAGATTTTCGAGCTATCTTCATCCTTGATTGCTTGGGGCGGCAATGTGAAACCGAAATTGATGTCGTAGAAGGTGGTCTTGAGACTTGCGTTCAACCCCCCATTGCTGGAAATGCCGGTGCTGCCGTTGGGCGCGGCTATCTGATACGTCCACCCGGACTGTATTCCCACCGGCACCTGCGTGCTGGTCGACCGGTTGCCGTCCATCCCGCCAAAATTGAAACCGTAATTGGGAAGCCAAGACGGCGCAAAGTTGGTCACTCCCACGTTCAGGGCGATCGTATCGATTCGCATCGGACCACGAAGTACCGCACTATCAGTCACCGGATACACGGCGAGAGAAATCGGCTTGTCGATGAACAAACCAGGCCCCGCGGAAAACATGAACGCGCTAGGCGGACTCACGAACCCGCCCGTGCCCATCGGCGTAGTTTCAAGCGGAGGCGCTGGTGCCGGTTCCGTGGTGATGCCCGGGAGGGTTCCGGACGGCGGAGGTACCGGCGGCGCGCCCGGTTCGCCTTTGGCTCCAGGAGGTGTGGGTCCAGGCGCCCCGCCTCCAAGCGGGGGTGGGATCGTAGGCCCGCTGGGCGCCATCGGTTGCGGCCCGCCTCCTGGCGTCTGCGGACCGGGCGCGCCGCCGGGGAACATGTTTCGTCCGGCTGGCGGCGGACACGACGCACTGGGGTGCGCTTTGTTGCATTCGTCCAGCGCTTTGAATTCGTTCACGATAACTTGCGCAATGTCCTCGATCGCCTTCTTATCCACGGCCAAATCATTTTCAAGATCTTTTTCGGCTTTCTCAATCGCTTTTCTCTCGTCTCGCGTCCTTGCCGTCGATAGGAGGACCCTTAATCTGTTTTGGTCGAGCGCGAGCTGGAGTTCCGCGCGACGCAACTCTGCAATATCCGCCTCGAGCTTGAGGGCGAGGCCTTCGCAGTCCGGGCATTCCGCCCTCACCTCCGGCAACGGGGAAAACGGCGATCCATCCAGTGGCGTTGTCGCCGGCGGCTTACACTTGTCCTTGTATTTGGCGTTGCAACTGGCGAGGCTCGCCATTAGCTCATCAAGTTGGCGCTGGTCCTCTACGCGCTTAGCCTCCGAATCCTTCAAGTCGCGTTCGTAGTCGCCGAGGTTCTTGGCGTTATCTTTGTAAGCTTCGGTGTTCTGGTCGCCTGCGTGTGCGGAAAGCCACCCTCTGAGCTCGAAAATTCGTAAGCGAGCCCTCGCGACAGCGGCTTCGTCTCGAAGTACGTTGGACAGCGCTCCCTGCGCCCTCTTGGCGTCGCGCTCGCATTGCCAGCAGGCGGCCACAGGAAAAGGGTGAGTCGTCGGCGCAGTGGCGGGCACTGCTTCGAGCGCTTTCTGTTTATCGGCGCACTGAGGGCAAACCCCCGGTGTCTGCGCCGTTGCCTGCGGGACGGGATTAAGCACGCCCAACAGGCACGCGCAAATCAGCGAAGCGGGCCAAATGCCGAGACACCAACGATTCGCCAAGACTCCTCCCGCGAGTCATCATCGTTGCGCTGGAGCGGGACTCCCAACCCGTCTGGCAGCACGGCCGGCGGACTGCTTCGTTCTTGGATCGCAAGGCCGCGCTGCGCTCAAATTGTCAAACTGCTACCTGCCGTGCGTGAGTAATCCCCGCCAACTAACGGCAACGCTAGTAGTAGCCCCGTTTAGATACTAGAATCGGCGCGCGACTGCGTCTTCCCCCAAATGGTGGAGATAAGCCATATGTTGACGTTCAAGTCGCCGTCAGCATTTTGTAAGAATGTGGAGTCGGAGAGTACCACGCCCATAACTCTGTGGGGGGTAACTGCCTGCGGGGCTTCGCGCGCAAAGGATAGTCTAGGGGGGCAAAATGAAACCTCGCCGACGCAAGCCGCTCAAGGGGATTAACGGCGAAGCATTGATCGATGTGGTCGGATCGATCTACGAGGCCGCCCTCGATGTCGCGCGGTGGCAAACCGCGATGGGCCGGATCGCCAGCGCCCTGGACGCGCATCGTGCCCTGATGTTTGTTCCCGAAATGAAATCCGGTCGCGAGTTCTGGGCCGCGCACGACATCGACCCCGGCATGATGGCAGGCTACGCCGAGTACTACTGCCACAGAGATCTCTGGGCGCTACGTGGTTACGACAGTCTAACGAACCCCGGCTCAACAAACATGGACCAGATGGTTGTAAGCGAAGCGGAATTTCTGAAATCCGAATTCTGGAACGATTTCACGCGGCCGATCGACGTATTTCGCGCCGCGTGCGTAACAGTTGAGAACTCAGGACCATCTCCCGGAACCAGAACGTACCTTGCCGTCTATCGCCCGCGCCGATCGCAACACTTCGACCAGGACACGCTTGCGTTCCTGCGTACAATCCAGCCCCATGTCTTGCGCAGCCTCAAGCTCGGGCGCCTGCTCTCGTCCGCAGCGTCAGAGCGCGTCGTCTTGCAAGCCATGCTCGGAGCGGTCCCGACTCCGATGTTCGCTTGTACGGCGGACGCGCACGTTCGTTACGCAAATCCTGCGGCCGAGGCGCTACTGCGTGAGAACGACGGACTGAGCAGCGATGGATTGCACCTCGTCGCGACCGACGCAACGCACACGGATCAACTCGCGAGGGCGATTGGAGAGGCGGCGGGGACGGTAACGCCGGATGGTGCGCGAACGGGACAGACATTCCGGGTTCCACAGCGGACGACAGGACGCTCGATGACGGTCACCGTGGTGCCGCTTTCACAAGTTGACGGTCGGATACTGAGCGTCGAGCACGCCAGAGCGTTGGTAATCGTTCATGATCAGAAGCGGGCGCTCGAACTCGCGGTTGCACGATTGCGCGATGTTTACACGCTTACTGCCGCTGAAACAAAGCTCGTCGCTTCGATGCTCGATGGCGCGGCCTTGCCGCAAGTGGCCATACGACTGGGCATAGGTCATTCGACCACGAGAACACATCTGAAGAATATCTTTGCGAAAACTCAAACACACCGTCAGTCGGAGCTATTGCAGCTCGTACAGGCCCTCGCGTACTGATTGCAGCGGGCCGTGTTGCTTCAGGAGGCCCATGAATGGCCGCTTGGGGCGGGCATTCTAGCGCCTCGAATGACAGGAAGTGGCCGAACCGAGACGAGTGCGATCGAAGGCATATTGCGGTCGTCAATGGACCTGCCCGAAGCCGAACGTGCGTGGAGCAAGCTGGTCGCTCTGTACAAGATGGCTCTTGTCTAGAACTGGAACGTGCGTGTCGTTCAGTCATTAACGGTGCGCAGCCCCTGCATTAGGAAGAGGCCACCCGCAACGCGTGCCCGACGGACTCCTGCTTCGTTCGCAGGATAGCTGCGCGGTGTTCCCGACCGGACCGCCTGCGCCACCGTTTGGCCGCTATCAGCGACGGCCAGCCGCATAGAATCTTGGGGAACCGAAGCTTGCGAAGGCAAGGGGTTCGCCAACGCGGCGGTCGCTGCAAGTGCGAGCGCCCCGGCGAGTGCATGGCAGCCACGTTTCATGTATCGATCTACGCTCATGTCATTCTCCTTTACAAGTTGTGATGCAACGTACACCTGCGGCCTTTGGTCGCCTAGTTCGTACCGCGGCGACCGGGCGTCGATGGATCGCTGGGTAGAGCTTCAGCGACTCGCGACGTTCTGGACGCGTGATGTGGCAAGGTATGGACGCACGCAAGTCTCACGCTCAGATACGAAGGCGTAATTGGCGCAGGCGTGCTCGGCGCTGACCACTTGCTCGAACGGGGCGCCGTCGCGCTGGAACAGGCCGGTGACGGCGGTGAGCAGTCCGATGGCGATGAATGCTGACAGGACGGCGGCAGTGATACAAGACGGTCCGAGGATGACTATGCGGCGCAATTTTTCTCTCGCGCCTGGTACATCCCGTGTATAGGGGCCGCCGACGATGCCTCGTCGCGCCCGCTGGCTGCTGCTTTTGGGCGGGCAGGACCAAGTTCGCAGTCTGAAACGGCGGGTGCCCGTTGGCGAGTCGGTTTGGTACGCGGGAAGTGACTGGTGGCTGTCGACCGCAGAGTAGGACCGACATCGGCCCATGACCGGACATCGGAAGAAGTCGCCGAAAGACGGTCATTTGACCGATGTAGCGTCCGCCTCCGGCGCTTTCTTAACAGGGTTCCTCGTCAACCACGGCTTCTCAATCTGCCCGAAAGCAGATCTTCCCGCGAGCCCTCGCGGATCCAAGCCCGACCCCGCGCTCACTTGCCGCAGGTCATCCCTGCAGCCGCATCCTTTTCGGGCAACTTCACGTCGAAATCGAAAATCCACGTCGTCTTGCCCATTCCACCCACGATCCTACCGGTCAGCATGGAGCCCGGCTTGATCTCGCCCGTCATTTTTTCGACTTTGAAATCCTTGGGTGATTGCGCGACCCGCTGCAAGCCGGCAGTTGGCGATCGGGCGTGATTGGTGTTGACGTCGATCGACTTCACAGCGGTAGACGAGGCAGTGTCCGCGCCTCCGCCCGGGCAGAACATGATCTGCACCAGCGTTCGCGGTTTGCCCCCCTTGTTACCGTCGGCGTAGGAGGAAAGTCGGAAACTGTCTGCCTCCGCCGGTGAGATGGCGTCTTCGTTGAACCAAATGGCGACGCTGTGCTGGTCGCCGTACAGCGCAACGACGCAATTGTTCGCCGTGAATTTCTCGCCTTCCATGAGCCCGGTGGACGAACATTTGTCCGGCCTCGACGCGGAGGCCGCCGCGGTCGGGACCGCCTGCGATTTCGCGGCGGCACTACCCCCGGGTGTAGGTTTGCCCAGTTGCCAGTCTGCTGCCAGCGTCTCGGCCTCGCGAAGTTTCGCAGGGGCAAGCTTCTTGGCCATGGCGTCGCGGAACGCTACGGAATCCGCATCGCCGCTGCGCGCGGCGATCGCATAGTTGGCGTATGCGAGTACATTGTCTTGCGCGACGCCCACCCCCTTCTCGTAGTGCAAGCCCATTTTGAACTGCGCCTCGACTTGTCCCTGGTCGGCCGCCTTTCGATACCACGCCACCGCCTGTGCGAAGTCCTGCTTCACACCGCCACCCTTTGCATACATCAGGCCCAGGTTGTATTGCGCCGTGGGGTTCCCTTGGTTTGCCGCCTTTTGAAACCACGCTACGGCTTGCGCGTCGTCCTGCGGTACACCGCCGAAGCCCGACGCGTAGATCGCGCCGAGTTCAGTCTGCGCCGAGGCGTTCTCCTGCGCGGCCGATTTGCGCAGCCAGATCATGGCTTGCGGCATGTTCGTCAAGACGCCTCTGCCGAATTCGTACATCCGGCCCAAGCGATATTGGGCTTCGGAGTCGCCGCGTGCGGCCAGCGGCTCAAATTCCTTCAGTGCTGTGGCGTAGTCCGCTTTCTGCAAGGCCGCCACGCCTTCATTGACGCCAGCGAGACTCGATCCACAACTCGCTGTCCCGACGACGAATAACAACAGCCGCGTGCAACAAATGACGAATCGCATGGCGTTACTTCCCCCAAACGGTCAGGCAGATTGATGAAATGACTGGAAAGCTTGCGCGGCGCTTTTTCCCGGCGCTCGCTTACATGTCCTTATCCACGCTGCGCCGCGTACCGACTACTTCGATTGCCGGGAACCGGTAAAGCGGCACTCCGTCGACGAATTCGCCGGTGAATTCGCCGACGTAAGCCGTGGTGGCGGCCGGCGCCGAGGCGCAGCCCGCGATTCCGAGAGCAAAAGCGACGATGGCAAGTCGAGCGCACACGCCGGTAAGCGTAGCACCGCCCGCCATACCGGGCGAAAAAATCCCACACACGACGGGCGTAATCGGATTCGTTCTTACAGCCTAGGAACACACGTGCAACAGGTCTTGAAGCCAAAGTTGCGCAGGGTTTGTGGTCGCGGCAACTAGCGGCCCCTCGTGGTTTCCATGCGGAGGGTCTCCAGCCAGGAAGCGGCCATTCAGCAGTTCACAGGCGTCGGCAGGAATCGGCCAACTGCGGTCACAGCGCCTTGTCCGCGAAAGCGGCCACTCGAAGGCAACGGGCGGCCACGAGCAGTTATTTGATTGTGACTGCGGGATCGTGAGCCCTTCTACATCGGGTTAAGCGGCTGCCGCCAGCGCCTGTCCGCTTGGCGTTGTGCCGTCACAGTTCAATATTGGCGGAACGGCAACGCTAGCAATAACTTTCCGTCAGGAGACCGTCAGCGAATGTTCACGGAAGGATTGCGCACACCCACCTAAATCGGAGTAACTTTGCCTAAGGCGCCAAGCAGCTACCGGCCTTAGCGCTCTACCCCGACACATAGGCGCATTGCGCCACGCCGAGGCGCGCAAGCCCGTCCGGCGGACAACAACAGCAATCGGGGAGGCAATCATGAAATCCAATGCGCTGCCGTGGATTATTGCGGTGACTTCACTTGCCGTGCTGGCGATTCCAATTCAGCTCGCCGCGCAGGAACAGCAACTTACACCAACGAACGGGCGGCACTTCGACCGCTACACCGTAATCGACCTCGGCACCTTGGGCGGAGTGTATGCGCAAGCAAAAGGCATCAACAACGAAGGTTGGGTGGTTGGCGTTTCCTCGCTCGTGGGCGACGCAACCGCTCCTGCCTTCCTCTGGCGAAAAGGCCGGATGACGGCCCTCGACATGCTGGGTGGCATCATCAGTGAAGCAAACTCGCTCAACGAGAGGGACGAATTTGTGGGCTATGCCGAACCCGGTACTACCGATCCGTTGGGAGAGACGACCTTTTGCGGGAACATGGATGGCCTTGTCTGTCTACCGACCCTGTGGCAGGGGAGCGAGATCACAGTGCTCCCCACGCTGGGCGGGAATAACGGCATAGCAAATGGCATCAACAACCGAGGCCAGGTGGTTGGGATAGCAGAGAATACGATCCATGACCCGACCTGCGTAGCGCCGCAGGTACTTCAATTCAAGCCCGTCATCTGGGAAGATGGTCAGGCCCGGGAACTCCCAACCGTCCCTGGCTACCCCAATGGGACCGCGCAAGGGATCAACGACAACGGCCAAGCCGTCGGCGTGTCGGGTGATTGCAACTACAATACAGTTCACGGTTTGCTCTGGCAGGACGGCGAGTTCACCGATCTCGGTAGCAACATCGATCCGACCGCCATTAATAACCGCGGTCAAGTGACCGGGAATGACTTCAATCTCAGCCACGCCTTCCTTTGGCAAAACGGCGTGTTCACAGACCTCGGCACGGTTCCTGGAGACGTTGAATCCGAGAGCAACGCCATTAACAACCAAGGCCAGGTGGTTGGGCAGTCCTGCGATGCGAACGGGAACTGCCGTGCATTCCTCTGGGAGAATGGCACAATGATGGATCTCAACGCACTCATCCCTACTAGCTCACCTTTGTATTCGTATTTGTTCGAGGCAAGCGGCATCAATTCTCGCGGCGAGATCTCCGGTTCGTGGATGCCAAGCCCTTTCGTGTTCCGGGCTTTCTTAGCGATTCCCTCTCCTGGCGATTCCAAGTGACGAGAGGCACGCTGACGGCGACGGGGTGACGCACAAATTGGGGAAGCGTTATGGGTGGCTCAGCCGCTCGGCCTCGCTTGGCGTCGGCGCAAGCAATAGCCGATTCAGCGCCACCAAAGGCCCCGCTCCGGCGGGGCTTTTGTTTCTGCCGTCAGGCTCTGTAGGGTCCCTCATGTTGTTTTCGGCGCGAATGAACGGAGTTGGCCGTTCAGCGTACTCCGCGAACGTCCGCTTCTCTAGCGCACGACAGGCAGCAACGGGTCGTTTCCGGCCCTACGAGCAGGACCTGCTGACTCAACGCAACAGATCCTGTCGGATCGGCGCTCACCTGGAGTCGCTCAATCCAAAATTCTTAGCACTGGGCAATCGATCCTCGAACCTTGAACAAAATTCTAAGTGCGATCGCTTGGTTCTTACCGTGGGAGCTTCAGCGCCCCATTTCGATATCAAGATATTCCCATGGGGGATAAGTGTAATGAGCGCTCTTCACGTATCCGCGCATCTGAGGCGCCACCACGGTATCGCTTAGGCGGAAAGCGTCGAGGCACCACGGCGAGTAGACAGCCAAAAGCGTCGTCATTTCTTCGTATAGCTTGTCGCGCTCCACCCCCTCGGAAACCCGTCGGGTCTGGACGTATAGCGCGTCGAACTGCGCGTTCGAAAAGCGCGCGATGTTGCCTGATGCGCCCACATTGGGTCCATAGAAATCCTGCATGATATCGTCAGCCGTGTTTCCGAAGTCGTAGAATCTCGCCATTTGCAGCTGCCCCGCCAGTGCTGCCTTCAGCATGTCCTGAAACCTCTGCACATCGAACTCGACCTTGATTCCAACCGCTTTGAGACTGCGCTGCCACAGCTCGTTGTACTGGCGCGAGATCGCACTAGGGTCCGATGCCATGTGCAGGACGAGCGGCCTGCCATCGGGCAGTGTGCGATAGCCGTCATGGTGACGATAGCCAAACTTGTCAAGCAGGGCGCGCGCAAGTGCAGGGTCGTACGGCGCGAACCCCTTGAACCCGTGCACGTGCCCGTTGAGTTCCGGCGAGAGCGGTTGCGTCGCCGGTATTCCACGACCGTTGCGAAGCACACGGATTTCATCGCCAACGTCATACGCGCTGCAAATGGCGCGACGTAGCGCGATGTGCTCCGGCGTGTATCCGCCGACTACGGGGTCTTCCATATTGAAGTAGGCAAACGTGACCCCGAGCTCCATCCCGCTGTGCAATTGCACGCCACGACTCGAGTACTCCGGCAGGAGGTGGCCGGCGCGATCGATCATTTTGGGCGCCAGATCAGAGGGGACATCGACGAGATCGAGTTCTCCCTTGCTGAACATCAGCAGGCGCGGATTCGATTCCTCAACCACCTCCACCTCAACGACGCCAATCTGTGGAAGGCGCTTGTCCTTCATCGCCGTCGCCATCGACCGGGTCATGGCGTCGGCCGTCGCGGGTGCGGGCGGGAAATGCACCTCGCGGAACCCGGGATTGGCTTCGAGCAACAGCTTTCGACCCCGCTGCCAGTCCTTTAGGCGGTAGGGCCCGGTGCCAACCGGATGGTCCATCACCCGGCCGCTCGCGTCGGCGTACTTCTCGATCACCTCGCGAGCCACTGCCCGCAGCCGCGCAGCGCCGAGGGTCGCCAGAAAAGTGTAGTCGGGTTCGACCAACTGGATCTGCAAGGTGTAGCGGTCGTTGGCGCGCAATCCCGCGATATCCGCATCGTAGTCGAAGCGCCCGGTGGCCTTGGCTCGGGCAACGGCCGCCTCCAGACCGACGAACTTGCCTTCGAGAAGGCTGGCCCAGGGCGAACGCAGGCGCGGGTCGACGTTGCGCTTCCAAGAGTAGACGAAATCCGTCGCGGTCAGCTCGCGTTTCCTGCCCGCAAAGACCGGGTCATCGGCGAAGAAAATTCCGTGCTTGAGCCGAATCGTCCAGGTTTTCCCGTCGGGCGAGATCTCCGGCATCCCCTGCGCGACGCTCGGGACTAGGCGATAAGGTCGCTGCAGGTAGTCCCAATCGTAGAGGCCGTCGAAAATCTCGCGTTGAACCGTGTTCGAATAACCATCGTTGGTCGCAACCGGATCGAGGCCGTTGATGTCCGTCGGCATGGCGAAGCGCAGGACCTTGGCCGGATCAGCCCAGGTCGCGGCCGAGCCAAGTTGCGGGACCATCGCTGATAGCGCGATGAGGATCGAGGCAAGAAGCGGCCGAGGCTTCGTCGTGAGCACAGGCATCCTGCGTGGACGAGCACAGGAAGCATAGCCCACTACGAGGAGCAACGAAAGCCGAGAACAAGAAACTGGCACCTCGCTCGGGTAGAGTACAGCGGATCACGTATGTTCGCGGTTCGTCCCAACACGGGTCGGTCGGCAGCGCAGTAACAAAAGCAAGCAGAAAATTCACGGGCCAGTCGAAGGACTATTTCGCAGAAGTCTAATCGCACGTGGTGTTAAATATTGTTGTCGAACTGCCCAAATCTTTCAGGACACGGTCAGATTGGATTCAAATAGTTATGACATGGACTTAAGACTGCCCCGAAAAGAGTGGCGCAGTTCGGTAGCCTTAGTTTCCAATAGCCTGCGGCCTTTGCTACGAGGTGCTCCGCCGCCTGTCAATCTGGGGTCTTGCATGGCCGAATTGTTCTGCCCGCGACTCTCTGAAGCGATGCATTTTCTGCCGCTTCTGCGAAAGCACCTCGTCGATACTGCCTCTCACTATGCGTTACCGACCGGATTGGCAATTGACCTCTTGCCCATCGTCGAAGGTGGGCTGTTTGGCTACGAGCTCCTGCCCGATCGAAAGACGCACACTTACGTAATCATCGGTTGCAATGCGCATGGCGAGCCGGTATTGCGCAAGACTCTGTACGGCGTCGACGCCTCCAATGCCCTGCAATTGGTGGCCGTGAATGGTCACCTCCTTTCGAGAACTGAGCGCGCATCCCGCTATAGTACACAGCAGCGTGACTCTCACTTTCTCGATTGGCCCGTTGCTGCTGAATCGGGGTGGGCGCAACTTCTTATCCTTTTCCCGGAGCGGCCCCGACAACCCATTGCCGTGCGCGAAAACATACACCGGTGTCTCGATGAGGCTCTGTCGCTCGCTTTCTCGCACCTGGCGCATTGGAACCCGTTCATTCAATTTTGCGGCCTGCCTAATGAAGCGCAGCAGGGATTTGCGTTAAGGGGTACCGATGGCGAACACGGAGAGTTGGTCTTTCAGAGGCCGGACATCTGGATGCTGCGTTGGAAGGCTCCTCCGCAGGCCGTATATGAATCATGGTCAGTTGTGGTGCCTGACCCGGATGCGGCCCGCGACATGGCGCATCGTGACCTCGCGTCCTAAATTGACGACTTAGGATCGGGGCGCTCTATTCGCGCGCCCTCCGCGCTTGGCGGAGTCGCGGCCGTGGCTGACCGAGATCGGCCTATTCTGTTCGCGGTAGGGATGCGCATTGCTGCGCACCCCCCGCACAGATCCGAGCGAGCGCCATTCACGCACTCGGCTCCCACCTCGGGTGTGTGACGTCGAAGCGCTGCGTAGGCCATGGATGAAGGATGCGCGGCGGCGGCAGCCAGGCTTGGACGAGTCTCAGCATCCGCGCCCACGTCAGGGTGGCCTTCTGGCTACGTCGCGACAGCGTGCGTTTCCAGAGTACCGAGATGTGGTGGCGGAAAGCCATGAGGGCCCGGGAGTTCGTGGGCACGGCATGGTAGGCAAAGAATCCCGTCGTGACCTGCTGTAGCCATTTGCCCTGTTCGGGGATGGGCAGGTGCATCCGCCGCCGCAGCTCGTCCTTCACTCTCTTGAGCGTCGCCCGCATGCGGTCACTTCGGGTCTTCCGGAGAATCTGGAATTGTCCCTTACGTGTTTGCCCGCAGATGAGCGTAAAACCCAGAAAGGTGAAAGTCTCCGGTTTGCCAAGACCGCTTTGCTCGCGCCGTGCCACCGCATGGCGGCCAAACTCGATCAATCGGGTCTTATCCGGATGCAGCGACAGCGAATACTCCTGCAACCGCGTGCGCAATTCTTCCAGAAACCGCTTGGCCTCAGCTTCGTGCTCAAAGCCCAGCACCACGTCATCCGCGTAGCGGACGATAATCATGTCGCCGGTGGCGTGGCGCCTGCGCCACTGTTGTGCCCAGAGATCGAGGACGTAATGCAGGTAGGCGTTAGCCAACAACGGGGAAACCGTAGCTCCCTGTGGCGTGCCAACCTCGCCTTCCGTCACGATCCCTTCTTCCAGCACTCCTGCCTTCAGCCATTTGCGAATCAGCCGGAGAACGCGCTCATCTCCGATCCGATGTTCCAGGAAACGGATGAGCCATTCATGGCTGACCGTCCCGAAGAAGTCTCGGACGTCGAGATCCAGGATCCAGTTCACCTTCTTCCGTGTGATGCCGACAATCAGCGCATCCAATGCATCATGCTGGCTGCGCTTCGGCCGGAAGCCGTACGAGAAACCCAGGAAGTCTTCCTCGTAGATGGCGCTGAGCACCGCCACCACTGCGCGTTGGAGAACCTTGTCCTCCACTGCGGCGATGCCCAGCGGCCTCTGCCGCCCGTCCGGCTTGGGTATGTACTTGCGCCGGCTGGGCTGCGCCCGGTACGCGCCCCGGTGGACTCTCGAGTGCAGGTCTTGGAGATTGCTCTCCAGATTTGCCTCGTAATCCTGCCATGTCACCCCGTCCACGCCGGGTGCCGCCTGTCGCTTGAGAGCGAAGAACGATAGCCGAAGCAGATCAAGATCGACATGGTGGAGCAGCGCGGTGAACCGTTCCTTCTTCCTTGCCTTTGCGGCTTGACGTACGCGTTCCAGCGCCTGTGACACGCGAGCCCGGATCTGCGTCCGGTGCGTGCTTTGCTGGCCCACGTTTCCCTCGGTCCCCGCCCTTGGCTCCACCGGCTCCGCCGCCGCGTTACTTCCGGCTTTGTTCGTCGGCTTCACGGCTACTACAGCGAGGTCAGACTTCTTGGGTTCGTGCATCACCGGCTACGGCTCCTCGCCTTCCCGGCACGGACCGGCAATGTGCCGCCGGCCAAACCCAAGATCTCCCGGTTCCCGTACAAGAAGCGTCCGCGCATGCCAGGGTCTCCGACCACGCCGGTCCGTCCGGGCGCTCGCATTAGCGCACCCGTCCGTATTGCCTTCCACGTTTCAAACCGTGTCAGCACCCGGGATATCAGTCTTTCGCGGCTCCATGGCTGGCCTGCGCGCTCCCCTGTCAACGCTTCACTGACACCCTCACGGATGCCCGTGCATGACTCGGGGCCACTGTGGTTTGCTAGACCTTCAGTGCAGCGGACTTGCACCACCTACTCCTTGCCGGTTTTACCGGCGCACTTGAAAAACTGTTCAAGACTTGATCAACGCGGTTTTGCCGGGGGTCATAAACCATCACCCGACCGCGTAGCGTCGAACAGCGGCCATTCTATGAGGTCGAATTTTGTCGCTGTCCGTCTCCGCTCCGCCAAACGAGTTTTTCAACAGAATACGTCTGTTGCGGACGTTCAAACGGGAGATCCCGAGGACTGCTCCTGCCGATCTCGGTCCTACGAGTTTACGACCGAGTGGACCTAGGCGCGGCGCGAATGTTTGGCTTACCGGCCTCGACGTTGCAAGGGAATGACTTTGCGCCTTGGGCTAGCGCGTCGGCATCAAGGAGGTCGACGAGGGGATTTGGATCGTCAGCTTTATGCAGTACGATCTCGGCTACATCGACTTGGAGCAGCAAACCTTGCAACCTCTGGACAACCCGTTCGGCACGCGGTTGTCACCTATGTCTTAGGTACGGCCTGTAACCGATGTATCCGGGCCGTACAGACCTGGAATTGGCGGAGGGGGTGGGATTCGAACCCACGAGACCCGCGAGGGTCTGCCGGTTTTCAAGACCGGTGCCTTCAACCGCTCGGCCACCCATCCGATCCCCCTAATGCCTACTCCGAGGGGGTTGAAATCATAGCATCGTCCCCCAAGTTTATAAAAGGCTTCACCTTCCGATTCAACGGTTTAAAACGTTCCAGTAACCATTGAAACTTGAAGGTTTTCTGCTACTCTAAGCGAGCATCAGGCATACACAGCGTATAGTGGCGTAATAACCAATCGTTTTTGAGGGATTCCCATGGAACCGCAATTAAAACCCATCCCGACCGGTAACTCGACCAACCAGTGGACGATGCCGGGAGCGGTAGCCGTACCGGCGGCCGAGCCCAACAAGGTCCTGCGTCAAACGTACTGGTTGCTCGCCTTGTCGATGCTGCCGACGGTCGCCGGCGCCCTCGTGGGCATGTCGCTCAATTTGGGCGGGTACTATCGCGCGTCGCCGATCATGGCGCCGCTGCTGATGCTGGGAGCGATGATCGGTTCGCTTTTCGTCGTCTCCGCGCTGCGCAACAGTGGATGGGGCGTGGTTGCCGTATTCGGCTTCACCTTTGTTGCCGGAGTGTCACTCGCGCCAATGATGCAGTTTGCCGCGGGGTTGAGAAACGGCGGCCAACTCGTCGCCCTCGCCGGCGGCATGACCGCGGCAGTTTTCTTCATCATGGCGACCATCGCTACGGTGTCGAAGCGCGACTTCAGCTTCCTGGGCAAGTTCCTGTGGGTCGGCTTTTCCTTGCTGTTTATCGGCCTGCTGGCGAACCTGTTCTTCCAGATACCGGCCTTGGCAGTAACATTGTCGGCAGTCGGTGCGCTGATCTTCTCGCTGTTCCTGCTCTATGACGTGAGCGCGATTGTCCGCGGCGGCGAGACGAACTACATCACCGCGACAGTGCGGTTGTTCCTCGATCTTCTGAACCTGTTCATGATGCTGCTCAACCTGTTGATGATCTTTAGCGGGCAGCGCGACTGACAGCGCAACAAGTTCGACCAAGGGCGGCTTTAGGCCGCCCTTTTCTTTGTGCGCCCGGCAGGGCGCACGCACTTGGAGGTGGAAGTCCTCTACATACCCGGCAAGGGGAAGTGCTAGCCGAACGGCAAGGGTGTCGCGGGCGACTGCGAATCCGGAGGAAGCTGTAGGCAAAGCGCTGGCCTGACGAACAGGAAGCGGATAGAGGCGGCGCAGCGGGGTGAGCAGGCGAATATCTGTAAAGCCCGATACTTGCACGGAACGCTGCGACGTATGTCCGACGGGCATAAGCGTGAAGGTGCGTGCGCAATACCCGGGGAGATCTGGCGGTCTGCCTTGTGCTACTGACATCGGAAGGTGTTGGGATGGACCGCCAGAAGTCAGCCGAGGCCATAGTAGGTGTCAACGCGAACCGAAGGGCCGAACATGAAGGGCCGCGAGTAGGCGGCGGGATTCTCAAGGAAGCCAATGAAGGCAGAAGCTGATCGGGCAGATCAGGCGGGCGCGGCGGACACTGGACGGAATTCGGTGGACGCAGCGGCTTGCGCCGAGGCAGACGTGGCGACCCGCACGCGGACGAAAGCGGAGGTAGCGACAACGAGCCTGATGGAAGCCGTAGTGGAACGCAGCAACCTCAAGCTCGCGTATCAGCGAGTGGTCGAGAACAAGGGCGCGGCGGGTGTAGATCAGCTCGCGGTGTCCGAACTCAAAGACCATCTGAAACGGCACTGGCCGACGATTCGGGCCAGACTGCTGGCGGGGGTCTATCAACCGCAGCCGGTACGCCGGGTGGACATACCCAAGCCGCAAGGCGGGGTGCGTACGCTGGGCATCCCGACGGTGGTGGATCGGCTCATCGAGCAGGCACTGAATCAAGTGCTGCAACCGATCTTCGAGCCGACCTTCTCGGAGGCGAGCTACGGCTTTCGGCCGGGCAGGAATGCGCATCAGGCGCTGCGCCGGGCGCGCCAGTATGTGGCGCAGGGCAAGCGCTGGGTGGTGGACATCGATCTGGAGCAGTTCTTCGACCGGGTCAACCACGACCAACTGATGAGCAAGCTGGCGACCCAGATTGGCGACGCACGAGTGCTGGCACTGATCCGGCGGTATCTCGAAGCGGGCATGATGGCGGACGGACTGGTGCAGCCGCGAACGGAGGGCACGCCGCAAGGCGGACCCCTGTCGCCGCTGCTGTCCAACATCCTGCTCACCGAGCTGGACCGGGAACTGGAGAGGCGAGGCCATACGTTCTGCCGCTACGCGGACGACTGCAACATCTACGTCGCGAGCACGCGAGCGGGCGAAGGGCTGATGCATAGTCTGACTGAGTTTCTGGCCAAGCGACTCAAACTCAAGGTGAATGCAGCCAAGAGCGCGGTGGCGCGGCCGTGGCAGCGGAAGTTTCTGGGCTACAGCTTGACGGGGCACCGGGAACCGAAGCTGCGCATTGCCAGGCAAAGCCTCGAGCGGCTGACGGAGCAAGTGAAAGTACTATTGCAGGGCGCAGGAGGTCGCAACCTTGGCGCTACGATCCAGACCCTCAACCCACTCCTGCGCGGCTGGGCCGTGTACTTCAAGCTGGCCGAAACCAAGCGGGCACTGGAGGAGTGCGATGGATGGATACGGCATAAGCTACGCTGCATCCTGTGGCGACAATGGAAACGATCCGCTACGCGTGCACGCAACTTGAAGCAGCGGGGACTGACGGAGGAGCGGGCATGGCGCTCGGCCACCAACGGGCGTGGCCCGTGGTGGAATGCGGGCGCGCCCCACATGCACGCCGCCTTTCCGAAGTCCTGGTTCGATACTCTGGGGCTGGTGTCGTTGCTCGATACGGTGCAGCGCCTCCAGCGCACTTCGTGAACCGCCGTATGCGGAACCGCACGTACGGTGGTGTGGGAGGGCGACCGGGGTGACCCGGTCCCCTACCCGCTAGCCGCCCGTGAACAGCGCGATCGATTCAACGTGCGCCGTATGCGGAAACATGTTGGCGACGCCGGCAGCGGAGAGCGCATAGCCGCGCTGGTGGACCAAGACGGCCGCGTCGCGGGCGAGCGTGGCCGGGTTGCAGGAGACATAGACGATGCGCGCCAGACCCTCTTCGGGAAGCGCTTTCACGAGTTCGATCGCGCCCTCGCGCGGTGGATCGATGAGCGCCTTGTCGATGCGACCCAAGTGTGGCGATTTTCTCCCGGGTTGCTTCGAATAGATTGGCGACTGCGAAGCGAACGCTCGCGCCCAGGCCGTTGCGGTCCGCGTTTGCCTCGGCACGCCCGATCAGGGCGCGGCTGCCGTCGACGCCAAGCACTGTCGCGCCGCGGCGCGCGATCGGGAGGGTGAAATTGCCGAGGCCGCAAAAAAAATCGGCCACGTTTTCGCCCGGCTTCGGATCGAGCAGGCCGATCGCGCGCCGCACGAGCACGCGATTGAGCCCTGCGTTTACCTGCGTGAAGTCCGTCGGCTCGAATTCAAGGGCCACGCCGAATTCGGGCAAGCGGTATGAGAGCGCGCGTCCAGGCGAATGCAGGGGCTGCACGCTGGCCGGACCCGCCGGCTGCAAGTAGAGCTGCACACCGTGCGCCGCGGCGAAGGCCGCTAGCTCGCGCCGGTCGGCGGCATCGAGCGGCGCTAGGATGCGCAGCACCAGTGCATCGACCGGTTCGTGTTCATCTTCACCGATCGCGAGCTCGATCTGCGGCAGCCGGTCCCGGATCGACAGCCGGGCGACCAGCGCGCGCAGCTCTGGCAGCAGTGCCGAAATACGCGGCGGCACGACCAGGCAACTCGCCATGTCGGCGACATAACTTGATCTTCGCTCGTGAAATCCCACGAGGATGCCGCCTTTCTTGGCCACGTCGCGCACCGAGAAGCGCGCGCGATGCCGATAGCCCCAGGCGCTGCCGTGGATGGGCGCGAGGACCTCGTCTGCCTTTACCCTGCCGATGTGCCAGAGGGCGTCCTCGAGGACGCGCTGCTTGACGGCAACCTGCGCCGCGGGATCGAGGTGCTGCAGACTGCAGCCGCCGCAAACGCCGAAATATGGGCAGGGAGGCGTGACCCTCGCCGGGCTCGCGGCATGGAGCTCGGTGATCCGCGCAAGATCATAGTTGCGCTTGCGCCCGATGACTTCGATGCTGACGCGTTCGCCGATCAACGCCCCTTCGACGAACACCGCCTTGCCGTCGATACGGGCGATTCCGCGGCCTTCCTGATCGAGCGCGGTGATGACGACGGGGTCCATGCTTACTGCCGTTCGAGGGAGCTAACCTGCTTGCGGGCATGAAAAGGGAACCATGACGGCCTGTGTTTTGCCCCCGAGTGCTCATGCGGCGGGGGCGACGGACGGAGGGCCGATGGATGCCATTCCATTGTACCGGTCACCGCCGCCGCGGATCGATGCGGGCTCGCGGTAGAATTGCGGCATGCACATTCTCGCGCTCGACGCTTCGACCGATGTGTGCGCCGCCGCGCTTGGCAACGGCGCGTCCTGGGTCGAGCGCATGGAACTCGCCGGGCAGCGGCACTCCGAATTGCTCCTGCCGATGGTACGGGCGCTGCTCAGCGAGGCCCGGCTCGAATTGCCCGACTTGGGTGGCATCGCCTTCGGCGCGGGCCCCGGCTCGTTTACGGGCCTACGCATTGCCTGTGGCGTGGCGCAGGGGCTGGCGCTTGGGGCCAACCTGCCGCTGATCGGCGTGGCCACGCTCGAGGCCATGGCAGAAACGGCCCGCAGCCGCAGTGGTTGCACGCGGGTGATCGCAGCACTTGACGCACGCATGCATGAGGTCTACCTCGCCGCCTATGAGCACGACGGAAGCCGCTGGTGCGCCCATGTCGCGCCCAGCGTTGTCGCGCCCAGCGAGGCGCCCCTGCCGACGGGCGAGAGCTGGTGCGGCGTCGGCAACGGCTTTGCCGCATTTCCGGCGTTGCGCGAGCGCTTGGCCGGGGCGCTGGCGTCGTGCGATGAGGGCATTCTGCCGACGGCGGTTGCGATCGGCGTCCTCGCCCTGCCGCGATTCGCGGCCGGGGAGGGGATTCCTGCGCGCGATGCCGCGCCATTGTACCTGCGCCATCGCGTGGCGCTGACCAGTGCCGAACGTGCGGCGGGAGTGCGGCTGTGAACGCGACGCTGGCGCGTGGCGTGGATGCGACGTCCGTTCTCTGGCGTCCCCTGGCAGACGCCGACATCGAGACGGTCGTGGCGCTGGAGCGCGAAGCCCATGCCGCACCGTGGACGGCGGGCAACTTTCGCGATGCGCTCGCCGCGGGTTACGGCGTGGCGGTGGGCGCAATCGACGGCGTCGTGATCGCCTACGGGGTGTTGCTGTACGCGCCGGGCGAGGTCCAGCTGCTCAACCTCACCGTTGCCCCTCAGGCCCGCCGCCTTGGTATTGGCCGGTCTCTGCTCTTGCGCTTCCTCGCCGACGCCCGCGCGCGCGGCGCCGAGCAATGCTTTCTCGAAGTCCGCGTGTCGAACGCTGCGGCGATCGCGCTGTATGCGAAGGAAGGCTTCGTGCCGGTCGCGCGCCGTACCGGCTACTATCCGACACAAGGTGCGGGTGCGCGTGAGGACGCACTGGTGATGCGGCGGGCGCTTGGCGGCAACTGACGTGGCTGGCCGCTTTGAGATCTTGCGCGAGCTCGGGTTGCTGCCGCTGTGGCGCCTGCGCCGTGCCGCACCCGCTAAGGCGTCAACACGCTCGAGCGGCGCACAGGCCGTAACGGTGAGTGCCGCGGGCACGACAGCAACCGGTAATGCACTCGTGCTTCAGGGGATGCCTGAACCATCGACGGATCGCCTGCGGCACATCGCGACCCTCGGTTGGCCCGAGTTTGCCGCCGATGTCGCCGCCTGCACTGCATGCGGTCTGTGCAGGACGCGCAACAAGGCGGTGCCCGGTGTCGGCGACGTCCATGCGCAGTGGTTGTTCGTCGGCGAGGCGCCGGGTGCGGAAGAGGACGCCAAGGGCGAGCCTTTCGTCGGCCAGGCCGGGCGGCTTCTCGACAACATCCTCGCCGCGCTGGGCATGAAACGCGCTCAGAACGTCTACATCGCCAACGTGCTCAAATGCCGCCCGCCCGGCAACCGCACGCCTACGCCACTCGAGGCCGAAGCCTGCCGCCCGTATCTCGACCGGCAGATTGCGCTGATCCGCCCGGCTATCATCGTCGCCCTGGGCAAGAGTGCGGCGACAACCCTGCTCAACGTCGATGCCAGCATCGCCAGCCTGCGCGGCCGCGTGCACCGCTATCAGGGCGTGCCGCTCATCGTCACCTATCACCCGGCCTATCTGTTACGCAACTTGCCCGACAAGGCGAAGGCATGGGAAGATTTGTGTCTGGCACGCGCCACCATGCGCCGATTGCAATCCGAGAACGATCCGGGCGCGGGCTTGCAAACCGCGACGGTCAGACCCACCTTGAAACCGAACTAAGAACCCCCGAGGGAGCGCCACGATGCGTACGATTCTTGCCTTCGCCGCGGCGGCGATTGCCGCCGTCGCGCTATCCGGCTGCGGCTACAACGATCTGCAACGTCAGGACGAGCAGGTCAAATCCGCATGGTCGGAGGTGCTCAACCAGTACCAGCGCCGCGCCGACCTGGTGCCCAACCTGGTCAACACGGTGAAGGGTTATGCCTCGCAGGAAGAGCGCGTATTGACCGAGGTCACGCAAGCGCGCGCCAGCGTCGGCAGCATCCAGGCCACGCCGGAGCTGATCAACGACCCTCAGGCCTTCGCCAAGTTCCAGGCCGCGCAGACGCAACTGCAATCGGCGTTATCGCGTCTGCTGGTGGTCGCTGAGAACTATCCGCAGCTCAAATCCGATCAGAACTTCCGCGACCTGCAGGCACAGCTCGAAGGTACGGAGAATCGCATCGCCGTTGCGCGCAATCGCTATATCAAAACGGTGCAGGAGTTCAACACGACCGTGCGCTCGTTCCCGACCAACCTGACGGCGATGCTGTTCAAGATGGATATCAAGCCGAACTTTTCGGTCGAGAACGAGAAGGCAATCAGCGCGCCGCCTAGCGTCGACTTCAGCAAGCCCGCACCGGCTCCTGCCCCGGCACCCGCCCCCGCCCCGGCGACAAAATAGCGCATCGCGCGCGCTGGTCTCTTGGCTCCCGCCCGCACCGCGCCCCGTTGTTCCGTGGCCTTCTGGCGCCTTTGGCCGGCGGCGCTGGCACTCGTAGCACTTCTCGGCGTTACGGGCGCAGTGCCGTGGGAGACGCCGCGCGACGGATTGCAGCCGGTGCCGGCGCTGAAGGCACGGGTCACCGATCTGACCGGGACGCTCTCGGCGCCGGAGCGTGAAGCGCTGGAGGCTAAGCTCGCCGATTGGGAGGCGCGAACGACCAATCAGCTTGCGATCCTCATCCTCCCCACAACCCGGCCGGAACCGATCGAGAGCTATTCGATTCGGGTCACCGACGCGTGGCATCTCGGGCAAAAGGGCAAGGACAACGGCGTGCTTCTTCTGATCGCCAAGGACGACAAGCAGGCCCGCATCGAGGTCGGCTACGGTCTGGAAGGCGTGCTCACCGACATCACCTCGCACCGCATCATCACCGAGACCATCGCTCCGCTGTTCAGCAAGGGACAGTTTGCAGCCGGCCTCCAAGCCGGGGTCGACCGCATCATCAGCGTGGTGAGCGAAGGCAAGCCTCTGCCGCCTGCCCAACCGCGCCGGGCGTGCGCCGACCCACGGCTTCGACATCGGCACGCTCGCGCTGATCCTGCTGGTCGCCGTGCCCGCCATCGGCGCGATCCTGCGTTCGATCCTGGGCAACGTCGGCGGCTCGGTTGCAGGGGGCGGCTTGGTGGGCGCGGCAGCTTGGTTTTTCGCCGGCTCCCTGCTCGTGGCCGGCATCGCGGGGGTCATCGCCTTCATCGTGATCAGCTTTTCGGCGTTTGGCGGTCGCGGCGGGCCGGGCGTCTGGATTCCGGGCGGCGGTGGCGGCGGTTTCGGCGGTGGCGGCGGTGGCTTTTCCGGTGGCGGCGGCGGGTTTGGCGGCGGCGGCGCGTCCGGCGGGTGGAACTAGCGATGGCACTCGGCAAACCGCTGCGGCTGGGGCGACATTTCGTCACCGACCATCACAGCGCCCGGCGCAAGTTCTCGGCGCAGGCGCTGCAGCGTATCCAGGACGCGATTGCCGCGGGCGAGCGTCTCCATGCCGGCCAGGTCCGGTTCGTCGTCGAGGGCTCGCTGCCGCTCAGCGAAATACTGCACGGCCTGAAGCCGCGCGAGCGGGCGCTGGAACTCTTCGGCAGGCTTGGCGTCTGGGACACCGAGCACAACAGCGGGGTGCTGGTGTACGTGCTGCTCGCCGACAAGGATGTGGAGATCGTGGCCGATCGCGGCATAAGCGCCAAGATACCGCAGGCGACCTGGCAGGTGATCTGCCGGGCGATGGAGACGGCGTTCCGCGACGGGCACTTCGAGGAAGGTACCATCGCCGGCATCAACGCCATCAGCGAGCTTCTCGCTGCGCACTTCCCGCGCAGCGGCGACGCCGGCCCGAACGAGTTGCCCGACCAGCCTGTGGTGCTC
Organism: uncultured beta proteobacterium; assembly: GCA_963711235.1. GTDB lineage: Bacteria > Pseudomonadota > Gammaproteobacteria > Burkholderiales > Casimicrobiaceae > PALSA-1003. Next base: position 1,717,346 of record CAVQDI010000006.1, read on the forward strand.
TAGCGTGGGGCTTTTGCGCGCTCGGCCGCGACCAGGTGCAGCAGGTCGCCCGCGGCGAGATTGAGCCGATGCCGCCACATGACCAGCAGCATCGCCCCAGAAACAAACAGTCCAAACAGTACGATCGCCGCATTGGTCGACAACCCGACGTGGATGATCACGCCGTACATTGCCAACATGACGACCACGCCAATGTTCTCGTTGAAGTTCTGCACCGCGATCGAGTGCCCCGCGCCCATCAGCACATGGCCGCGATGCTGCAGTAAGGCATTCATCGGCACGACAAAGAATCCCGCCAAAGCTCCGATGAGGGTCAGCAGCACCACTGCACTCTCCAGCTGTTCACGCCGATCATCACCATGACGCTGACACCCATCATCACCCCGAGCGGCAGGACCTTCACCGCGCTACTGAGCGCGATGAACCGTGCCGCCAGTCCCGCGCCGAGTGCGATGCCAACGGCGACAACGACCTGCAGGTACGAGGCCAGTGACAGGTTGTAACAGAGGTGCGTCGCCGCCCAGTCGATGACGATGAACTGCAGGGTTGCACCCGCGCCCCAGAAAAGGGTGGTCGTGGCCAGGGAGATCTGCCCCAGCTTGTCGCGCCACAGCAGCCCGTTGCAATGAGCAAATTCGCGCACCAGGAACAGCGGGTTCCTGCTCGGCACGCGGCGCTGGGCGCCGGTGTTGGGTATGTACCAATTGATCAGCGCCGCGAGCGCATAGCAACCCATGATGACCGTGATCGCCGCCTGCGGCGGGGTATCGATGCCGGTATCGATCTTCGGGATGTCGATCGCGAGCAGCCAGCTCGATACCGGGCCGCTGATCAGCACGCCGCCGAGGAGCACGCCGAGGATGATCGAGGCGACGGTAGTGCCCTCGATCCAGCCGTTGGCGACGACGAGCTGCCGTGCCGGCAGCAACTCGGTCAGGATGCCATACTTCGCCGGTGAATACGCAGCCGCGCCCAGGCCCACGATGGCGTACGCCGCGAGCGGGTGCAGGGAGAACAACATGATGCCGCAGCCCACGATCTTGACGCTGTTTGCGATCAACATCACGCGTCCCTTCGGCATCGAATCGGCGAACGCGCCGACCACCGGGGCGAGCAGGACATAGAAGATGGCGAAACACTGCTTGAGCGAGGGAGTCATCCATGCCGGCGAATCGAGATCGCGGAGCATCTGGATGGCGGCGACGAGCAGCGCGTTGTCGGCGAGCGACGAGAAAAACTGCGCCGCCATGATGATGTAGAACCCGGCTTGCATCGTCCTCGAAAATGGCGCGATCGCTCCTGTCTCGGTGTGACCGGCAGCCCGCGCCGGGGAGCTTCGCTGCGCGTGGTTGTGTATATAATTGGCGAAATTCGCCGGCGCATGCGGCTCGCGCCTTATACCACGTTTTCCCCATCAGACCAAACCCGCACCGGCCGGGTCCAATTCCTCCGCCGCCTTGATCGTCATGGCCCGTCCACTCCTGGCCCAGGTCAATCTGTCGGCGCTGCGCGCGAATCTGGCGCGGGTGCGCGCGCAGGTTGCCGACGCGCAGGTGCTCGCCGTCGTCAAGGCCGACGCCTACGGTCATGGCCTCAAGCGCATCCTTCCGGCGCTCGCCGACGCCGATGGGTTGGCGCTGCTCGAACTCAACCCCGCGCTGGCGCTGCGCAAGCAGCACTACGCGCGCCGCATCCTGCTGCTCGAGGGCTTCTTCGACGCGCAGGAGTTGCCCGAGATTGCCGCGCGCAGGGTGGCCGTTGTAGTACACCACGTGGAGCAGGTCAAAATGCTCGAAGCGGCCTCGCTGCCGCGCCCGATCGAGGTCTTCGTCAAGATCAATACCGGCATGAACCGCCTCGGGTTTCGTCCCTCAGACGCGCATGCGATCGTCGAGCGCTTGTCGCACACGCCGAGCGTCGCGGTGCTGCGCCTGCTGACGCATCTGGCCCGCGCCGATGAGGAAGAGGGACTTCGCGCCCAACTCGATCTGTTCGAAGAGGCGTGCACGGGATTGCCCTATCCGCGATCAATCGCCAACTCGGCGGGTGTGATCCGCTACCGCGAGGTCGGCGGCGAGTACGTTCGTCCCGGCATCATGCTGTACGGCTCATCGCCGTTTCCCTACGATACCGCGGAAATGCTCGGAATCAAGCCAGTGATGACGCTCAAGAGCGCGCTCATCGGGATTCAGAACCTGAAGCCCAACGAGAGCGTCGGCTACGGCGGCACGTACACCGCGGCGCGGGCCATGCGCGTCGGTGTGGTGGCCTGCGGGTACGCCGATGGGTATCCGCGGCATGCGCCAAACGGTACCCCGGTCCTGGTGTGCGGAAAAAAAGTCCGCACCGCAGGTCGCGTGTCGATGGACATGCTGACGGTCGATCTGTCCGATGTTCCCGAGGCCACCCTCGGCAGCCCGGTCGTGCTCTGGGGCGAGGGCCTGCCGGTCGACGACGTCGCTGCCGCGGCGAGCACGGTGGGGTACCAACTGCTGTGCGCGGTCGCCCCGCGGGTTCCCTTCGTGACCACCGAGGTCGGCAAGGTCGACATCGAACTCTGACAGGACCATCATGTACACCGTCGTCACCGGCGCCGCCGGCTTTATCGGATCGAACCTCGTCAAGGGGCTCAATGCGCGCGGGGAAACGCAAATTCTTGCCGTCGACGAGCTCACAGCCGATCTCAAGTTTCGCAATCTGGTCGACTGTGAGATCGCGGACTACCTCGACAAGGATGAGTTTCTGCCGCGGCTCGTCGATGGCGATTTCGACGATGACATCGCCGCAGTGCTGCATCAGGGCGCATGCTCCGACACGATGGCAAGTGATGCTCGGTACATGCTCGCCAACAACTACCGCTACGCGGTCCGTCTGCTTGACCACTGCCAGGACAACGACATTCCGTTCCTCTATGCGTCGTCCGCGTCGGTGTATGGCGACGGTCGGGAATTCCGGGAGGAGCGCGCCTGTGAGTCGCCGCTCAATGTGTACGGCTATTCAAAGTTCCTCCTCGATCAGTATGTGCGGCGCCTGCTGCCGGAGCGCACCGCGCAAATCGCCGGCTTCCGCTACTTCAACGTTTACGGCCCGCGCGAGGCACACAAAGGACGCATGGCGTCGGTCGTGTGGCACCTCTTTGACCAATACCGCGCGTCCGGCAAGGTCCAGCTGTTCGAGGGTTCGGCCGGTTATTCAGCCGGCGAGCAGCGCCGCGATTTCGTCAGTGTCGAGGACGTCGTCAAGGTCAACCTCGACTTCCTCGACCATCCCGAACGTTCGGGCATCTACAATCTCGGCACGGGCACGGCGACGACGTTCAATGCGGTCGCGACGGCGACGATCAATGCTTGCCGCGCGGCGGGGGGCGAGCCCGAGTTGCCGTTCAGCGAACTGCACCGCAGCGGCGCGATCGAATACGTCCCCTTCCCGCCGGCATTGGTGGGCAAGTATCAGAGCTTTACCCAGGCCGATCTCTCGCGCCTTCGCGCCGCGGGGTATGCGGCTCCCCTCCTGGCCGTCGAGGAGGGAGTCGCGCGCTGCGTCAGGGCCTTGCTTGCCAGTCCCCCGGGCAACGCTTAACATCGTTCCGGCGTCGCCGTGCGCGCCGGCTCGCCGCCGCGCGTTCGCTGCCCGCCCCGCCTGCACGGCGGGATTTTTGTCGACGGTAGAAGGCGCCTGCAAGCGCCAAAAGGGCATCGTGTATCAGACCATTGAAGACACTGTCGGCAATACGCCGCTCGTTCGACTGCAGCGCCTGCCTGGAGCGACGAGCAATGTGCTGCTGGCCAAGCTCGAAGGCAACAATCCGGCCGGTTCAGTCAAGGATCGACCCGCGCTGTCGATGGTCGTCGAGGCGGAAAGACGCGGCACGATCAAGCCGGGTGACACACTGATCGAGGCGACGTCTGGCAACACCGGCATCGCGCTGGCGATGGCGGCGGCGATGCGCGGTTACAAGATGGTGCTCGTCATGCCGGAGCATCTGTCGCTCGAGCGACGGCAGACGATGCGCGCGTTCGGTGCCGAGATTGTGTTGACGTCCAAGGCGGGCGGCATGGAAAGCGCGCGCGATATCGCCGAGAAGATGCGCGCCGAGGGCAAGGGCATCATCCTCGATCAATTCGCCAATCCCGACAACCCGCTCGCGCACTACAAGGGCACCGGTCCGGAGATCTGGCACGACACCGAAGGCCGCATCACGCATTTCGTGTCGAGCATGGGGACCACGGGGACGATCATGGGTGCGGGCCGGTTTCTGAAGGAAAAGAACGCGGCGATATGCATTGTCGGCTGCCAGCCGGAGGAGGGCTCGCAGATCCCGGGCATACGCAAGTGGCCGGAAGCCTACCTGCCAAAAATCTATGATGCGAAGCGTGTCGATCGCCTTGAGTACGTGTCGCAGGCCGAGGCCGAGGACACGACGCGGCGGCTGGCGCGCGACGAAGGCATCTTCGCTGGCATCTCCTCCGGCGGCGCCTGCGCCGTTGCGCTGCGTATCGCGCGCGAAGTCGAGAACGCGACGATCGTGTTCATCGTCTGCGACCGCGGCGACCGATACTTGTCGACGGGCGTTTTTCCCGGATGACGGCAGGCGTTTGGCCGCTGCCTCGGTGCGCAAGCCGCGGCTCGACCTAGCCCGAGATTGCCTGGCTAACGCCCACCGGCTTGAGCCGCGATGACGCCCACGCTCGTCTTCGACATCGAGACGATTCCCGACATCGCCGGGCTGCGCCGCATCCACGCCCTGCCGGCCGCGCTCGCCGATGCCGATGTCCTCGGTTGGGCTCTGCAGCAGCGGCGCGCCGCGACCGGCGCCGATTTTCTGCCGCTGCACCTGCACCGCGTCGTTGCCATCGCCTGTGCGCTGCGCGAGGGGGCGGGCTTTCGCGTCTGGTCTTTGGGGGAAGCGGCCGACGCCGAGGCGGAGCTCATTCGCCGTTTCTTCGACGGCATCGAGCGCTACACACCCCAACTCGTGTCATGGAACGGCGGCGGCTTTGACCTGCCGGTGTTGAACCACCGTAGCCTGATTCACGGCGTGGCGGCGCCGCGCTACTGGGATTGGGGCGACGAAGACCGCGATTTCCGCTACAACAACTATCTCAGCCGCTTTCACACGCGGCACCTGGACCTGATGGACGTGCTCGCCTCGTTTCAGCCGCGTGCGGGCGCCGGACTGCACGCGATGGCGCGGCTGTGCGGTTTTCCCGGCAAGCTGGGATTCGATGGCTCCGAGGTCTACGCCGCGTACGCGGCCGGCAGGATCGATGACATCCGCCACTATTGTGAGACCGACGTCCTCAATACCTATCTGCTGTATCTGCGCTTTCAGCAGCTTCGTGGAACACTTTCGGCGGGCCAGTACGCGGCCGAGATATCGCTCGCCCGGGAGAAGATAGCGGCGGCCAGAGAGCCGCACTGGCGTCAATTCATCGCCGCATGGGACGTCGGGGCGGGTTGATTCGGCCTACGCGCGCAGCATCGGCACCGGCGTGAAGCGGCCGCCGAGCGGCTCCGCCGACGGCACGCCCCACCAGCGGTCGAGCACCGTGGCATAGACGCTGCGGAAGTCGATGGCAAAGGCGGGATTGCCATCGGCACTCAAGCCGTTGAGCGAGGGCTGTTCACCGTACAAGCCGCCCGCAATGCGACCCCCGGTGGCGAAGTGCACGCTCGCCGTGCCATGGTCGGTGCCGAGGGATAGATTCTCCTTTGGCCGGCGGCCGAACTCGGCGTAGGTCAGGACCAGGGTGCTGTTCCATCGGCCGAGTTCGTCCAGAGCGCTCTTGAGCGCGACCACACCGCTCGCCAGCTCGCCCAGCAGGCGCGCCTGAGTAGCCAGTTGCCCGCTGTGCGTGTCGAAGCCGGTAAGCGTCACGCGCACGACGGCAACCCCGGCTTGGTTGGCGATGACTTGGCACGCAGTCTTTATCGCGTTGCCGAATCCTCCCGGCGGAAACTCGGTCCGGAACGCGTAGTCGGCGTTAAGGCGCGAGGCCGCCTGCATGATGTCGGCCTCGACCTTCAGGATGTGCTGCAAGGCGTGGTTGCGCGTTTGCCCCTCCGGGACGGCGAGTCGCGCCTGGCGAAGGAACTGCTCCGCATTGGCAAGCGCAATGGCGCGCGTACCGCCGCCGGCCAACGGGCCCAGATCGGGCGCACCGATGATCACCCCGTCGGCGGCGAAATCCGCCGGCGTGGGTGCGCGCGGCAAAGGTCCGCGTGAGCCAGCCGTCCTGCAGGTATTGCTCGCTGCTCGAGGCGGTATCCCAGATCTCGATCGAGCGGAAGTGCGAGAGGTTGGGATCAGGGTAGCCCACGCCCTGGAGCACCGCCAGCTCGCGGTTCTTCCACAACGGCAGCAGCGGCTCCAGGGCCGGATGGAGGCCGACGCTGTCCGACAATTGGACGACCTGGTCGCGCCCAATGGCGAGCTTCGGGCGCAGGGCGTAGTAGGCCGGGTTCGCATAGGGGACCAGCGTATTGAGCCCGTCGTTGCCACCCTTGAGCTCGATTAATACCAGCAGGTTGCGGTAGCGCGAGGCCGCCGGTGCCGCTGCCCAAGCCACCGCGGAGGGCGAAAGCAAGGCGGCCGGCCACCAGGGACAGCAGGCGGCGAGTTGGAGAAAATCGCGACGCTTCATGGCTTGCGGAATCTACCCGGGGCTCATTTCAACTGGTAGGCGGCGTCAAGGACGATGTGGCGCACCATCGCCAGAGGCTCGCTCGCCGGATCGGGCGCTGATTGCGGCGCGTAGGCGAGCAACAGCCGCTCGGCGGCGTCGACGCGCGTGGCGTCGCTCGCATGCAGCTGCGCGAGCCACGGTATCGCTTTCGAATTGCACGCTTCTCACGCCGCGATCCATCGCCCGCAGGAAGCGGATCTGGCGCTCGGCGTCCGATTCCTGCACTCCGCCGGCGACGACAACCTGCTTTGGTACGGGCGCCATCGCCTCCGGCGCCATCGCCGCCCTTCCTGCCGGATCGTCGGCGCGGAACAGGCGGTCGAGGAACTGCTTGCGCGCGAGCAGGGTGCTGCTGTTGATCCACGCCTCGCCGCCGGGCCAACCCTTGACGTTCGGCGGCGAGAAGAGATTCTGGCCCATGGTCGCGGCGGCGACCGCAAACGGGACCGGTTGGGAAGGCCTCATGTCAAACTGCTTCAAGGTCCCGACGACCAGGTCAATCGGCGACTTGACCAGCACGCCGCGATTATCCTTCGCATAGAAGGCGTCTGACGTCAGCAGTTCGTAGAGCGCGACCTTGATATCGTACCGGGAATCGCGGAAGCGGTTGGCGATGCGCTTCACCTGCGCCTCGTCCGGGTCGGGCGAGACGAATTCGCGCCACAGCTTGCGCGTGATGAACTCCGCGGTTGCGCGCTGCGCCAGCAAGACGTCGAGCACGTCGTCGCCATCGAGGTTGCCGCTACGGCCGAGCACGGACTTCATGCCATAGTCGTGAAGGAAGGGGCGGAACACGAATGCGCCGCTGTCGCGGTCGATACTCCAGCCGGTGAAGGCCCGCGCCGCCTCCTTGATGTCCTGCTCGCTGTAGTTACCTTCGCCGAGCGTGAACAGCTCCATCACCTCGCGCGCGAAGTTCTCGTTCGGGGTGCCCTTGCGGTTGCGCGCGTTGTCGAGGTAGATCACCATCGCCGGGTCACGGGCGACGGCGTGCAGCAGGTCGCCAAAATGGCCGAGCGCATTGGCGCGCAGCGTGACGTTCTGGCGATACATGAGTTCGGTGAGCCGTACCTTCTGCTGGCTCGACACGAAGTGGTTGTGCCAGAACAGCGTCATGCGTTCGGTCAGCGGCGAAGAGGTGGTGAGCATCTCGCTTACCCACCAGCCGCGCAGCTGCAGTCCCTCGCGGATCTGCTCCTGCTGGAACTGTTTCTTGTCCCTGTCCGACTGCGTCGACGCCGCCGCGCGGATAACGCAGCGGCCCGGGCTCGGCTGTCCAAGCCGGCGGTGGCGTGGCCGCCACGGTGCGCGTCGCCGCGAGTAGCTTGCGCGCGGCGTCTTCACGCGACATGCCGGTGAAGCGCCGGATCTCCGCGTCGGTCGCCCCAAAACCGGTGCGATTGAGCAGATGCCGGGCATCGTCGTAAGACAGCGGCGCCGACGCCGCCGCCGGCAGCGCGACGGCCGCGGCGAAGCACAATCCGAAAACGGTCAGCTTGGGCATCGATATCAGGACAGGCACCTTCCGCCTACAACGCGGCAGTCTAGCGAGCGGTTGGCCCAACCGCAGCGCCAACATGTTACGAGCCGTTGCCGTCTTGCGCATCGCGGCGTTACAGGCTGATCGTGCCCCGGCCGAGTTCGATCACTCGCCCGGAGACGAAGATCTGGCCGTCCGCGTCGACGGTAACCCCCAGCCGGCAGCGGCGCCCGACGGCCTCGCCCTGCGTGATGGACTCGCGTCTGCGGCCGCGGCGCGCCGGTCGCGACCAGCCAGCCGCCGAGATTGGCGGCGGCCGAACCGGTCCCGGGGTCTTCGATGACGGCGCCGTGCTTGGGAAAAAAGAAACGCGCCAGCACCGCGCCCGGACCGGCATCAGCCCACACATAGGCCATCGCGCGCGACCCGCCTCCCGGCAGGGTGACGCTGCCATGGCGCGCGAGCAGCTCCGCTTTCGGCTCGCAGCGGCCCACGGCGCCGGCATGGGCAAGGGGAACGACGAGCTGCTCGCTGCCGGTATCGACCCAGAGCGGGTTGCTGCCGACGTCGCCAGGCTCGAGGCCCAGCATGGCGGCAAGATCCTCGCGCGTTGCGGCTACCGGACGCGTCCGCGGCGCGTTCGCTTGCAGCGTCCACTCGTCGCCACGGGCGCGCACCGGAATGATGCCCGCGGACATCTCCAGGGTCTGCGCATCGCCCCCGCGCAAGGCCCGCACGACGTGCGCGGTGCCGAGGGTCGGATGCCCGGCAAACGGCATTTCGAAGGTCGGGGTGAAGATGCGCACGCGCGCCGCCGCCCGGGTTGACGGCAGAATGAACGTCGTTTCCGACAGGTTGAACTGCAACGCCAGCGCTTGCATGGTCGCATCATCGAGACCGCGGCCGTCTTCGAAAACCGCCAGCGGGTTGCCACCGAGGCGTTCTTCGGCGAAGACGTTGACGAGGCGGAAAGCGTAGGCCGCGCTCATGACGCGACCTCTGCCGCCATATCGAGCGTTGCGCGCACTTCGCCCGCGAGCGCTGCAAACGCCTCGGCTGACACGGCGTGCGCTTCGACCACCCACGCATCGCGCGAGGACGGAAAGTTGCGTTCGAGCGAAAGGGCGTACAGGGGGTCGTAATGCGCCTCGAGCAGGGCGGCGACCAACCCATCCCAGTCGCCTGACGCCGCCATGGCCTGCCAGCGCGCAATGCTCGCCTTGCCGTAGCGCTCGGTCAGCGGCTGCAGGCACGCCGCGAGCTGCGCGGGCGCGTCGAGAAAGTGTGCGTACTCGTCCTTGAGCAACGCGACCCGCTGCGGCAACGGCGTGACGAGCCTCAGCACGCGGCCGCTGCGCATCTGTGCGAGCAACGCGTCGGGCATCTGCACGCCGCCGATGCGTCGGCTTTCCGATTCGACGAACACCGGCCGTGACCGGTCGAGCCCTTCGAGCGCGTCGTAGAGTTGGCTTTCGAACCATTTTTGCGACGGCTGCGGGTCTCCTGGCAAGTCGCCCAACAGCGACCCGCGATGACGCGCGATCGCTTCCAGGTCGAGGGTCTGGGCACCGGCGCGCTGGAGCGCGGAGAGCAGCCGGCTCTTGCCCGAGCCCGTCAGGCCACAGATCACGACAAAGCGGCAGCGCTGCGGCAGCCGGGCAAGCTCCGAGACGACGTGGCGGCGGTAGGCGCGATACCCGCCGTCGAGCTGTACCGCGCGCCAGCCAACTTCATTGAGGACCTGCGCCAGCGCCCGGCTGCGCTGGCCGCCCCGCCAGCAATAGACCAGGGGCCGCCAGTCTCGACCGCGGTCGCCGAACGCGGTTTCCAGCATCGCGGCGATATTGCGCGCAACCAGTGCCGCCCCGCGCCTGCGGGCCGAGAATGGCGACGCGGCGTACAGCGTTCCGATCCGTGCCCTCTCGGCGTCGTCGAGGACCGGGTGATTCGCCGCAGCCGGGATGTGGTCCTGCGCAAACTCGGCGGGACTGCGGACGTCGATGCGGTCGCGATAGGCGCAAAGCGCACTGACGTCGACGCGCTGCATACCCGGATGCGGTGTGCTCACGGCGTTTTCCCGGCCGCGCCGAGCAGCGGCTGCAGTTCGCGCCAGACATTGTCGAGTAGCCGCGGTTGTGCGGCGACGATCGGGTGGATGCGGTCCGGCTGGAAGAGCGCGTTGTCGTCGCCGAAACCCTCGAACAGAAACGGCACCAGCGCGACGTGGCGCGCCTTGGCGACGTCGGCATAGGTGGCGTCGAAACGACTCACGTATGCCGGACCGTAATTGGGTGGCAACTGCATGCCGACCAGGAGCACGCGCGAGCCCGCCTTCTGCGCGGCGACGACCATCGCGTCGAGATTGGCGCGCATGGCATCGAGGCTGCCGCCGCGCAAGCCGTCGTTTCCGCCCAACTCGATCACAGTGATCGCTGGCCGATCCTGGGCGAGCAGCGCGTCGAGGCGCGCCCGGCCGCCCGCGGAGGTGTCACCGCTGATGCTGGCGTTGACGACGCGGTGTGGGTAATGCTGTGCCGCAAGGCGCTGTTGCAGCAGCGTAGTCCAGCCCGCATCCGGCGGCAGCCCGTAGCCGGTTGAAATACTGTCGCCCACAATCAGGATCGTCGGCGCCGCGGGCGCCGCGGCGACGGCGGTGCAGAGCAGGACGGACGCGAGCGCCGTGATCGGGCGCAACCCGCATCGGAGCCAGGACCACGAGAAGATGCTCACAACGCATTGTAGAGGCGGGGATTGCACGGCGCAAAGCCGCGGCGGCGGGTACAATGCGCCGCCACGGCTATGGATCCGGTTACCCACAGCGAAGTTCCTGCGGCGACTATCGAGCCGGGTGGCATCTCGGCCTGGCAGGTGCGATCGGTCGCGTCGCCATGCGTCGGAGAATCCGGGCGCGCATCGTGCAAGACGACCTTGACCATTCCATGATTGGCGAACAGACGGAAGGGTCGCGTCGACGTCTTTCGGTGCGGCAGCGCGCGACCGACGCGGATTGTGGTTCCCACCAGGTCTGGCACGATGTGAAGAACATGTCCGCGGTGCCGGCCCTGCCGCTCAACCTTCCCGAGCGACGGTATTGTTGCGCCGCACCGGGTCCACTGGCGGTTGCCGCCGGACACGGATCGGATTCCCTAACTCTTTTGAAGAGCGCCCGCGGCCACCAAGCGACGAGCCGGAGCGCATCGGAGCGCCTCGGCACCGCGCGGCCCCGGGCTTGCCTTGACCGCATTGCGGCCCCATGTGCAAGCAGTACGGCACTACATGCCGGCATCTGGTCATGGCTGATCCTGTCATTCGCGCCCAAAATCTCTCCAAGACCGTCCAAAGCGGCGATGTGCCGCTGACCATTCTCGACGGGGTGAGCTTCGAGGTCGGCGTCTGGCGCGACGGTCGCTGTCGTCGGTGCGTCGGGTTCGGGCAAGACGACGTTGCTGGGCTTGCTCGCCGGCCTGGACCGGCCGAGCACGGGCGAAGTATGGCTCGGCGCTACGGCGCTCAACGGCTTGTCCGAGGACGCACGGGCGGCATTGCGACGGCAGTGGCTGGGCTTCGTGTTTCAGTCCTTCCAGCTCCTGCCTGCGCTGACTGCGCTGGAAAATGTCATGTTGCCGCTCGAACTTGCCGGCGCCAACGACGCGTCCGGGCGCGCCCGCGAGTGGCTCGCACGCGTCGGCCTCTCGGCACGTCTGGCGCACTATCCGAAGCAGCTTTCCGGCGGCGAGCAGCAGCGTGTCGCCATCGCGCGCGCCTTCTGCGGTGAGCCGCAGGTACTGATGGCCGACGAGCCCACCGGCAATCTCGATGCCGCGACCGGTGCCGAAGTCGCCGATGTGATGTTTCGCCTCAACCGCGAGCGCGGGACGACGCTACTGCTCGTCACTCACGATGCGGAGCTCGCGTCGCGCTGCGGCCGACGGCTTTCGCTCGCGGGCGGCCGGCTCGTCGGCGACGAAATCACGCGCCTGCCATCCGCGCCATGAGTACGATCCGCTTGGCACTGCGGATGTTGCGCCGCGACTGGCGTGCGGGCGAGCTTTCGGTCCTCGTCGCGGCGCTAGTGCTCGCTGCGGCGAGCGTGGGCACCGTCGGCTTCTTCGCCGATCGTGTCAAGGGAGCCCTTGCGACGCAGGCGAATGTGCTCCTCGGCGCCGACTTGATGTTGTCCGCAGACCGTCCGCTGCCGCCCGAATATGCCCGCGAAGCGCAGGCACTTGGCCTCGCCACGGTGCCGGTCATCCGCTTCAACAGCATGGTGCAGACGACCGCCAGCGACGCGGTGCTCGCCGACGTCAAGGCCGTTGGCGCCGGCTATCCGTTGCGTGGCGCGGTTTCGCTCGTCGCCCCGGGCGCGCCCGAGGGCCTGGCTGCGCAGCGCGTGCCACGGCGCGGCGAGGCGTGGGTCGATACGCGTCTCGCGGCACGGCTGGGGACCGGCACGGGCTCTGCGCTTGCGGTCGGAGAGACGACACTCACGGTTACGGCCATCATGCAGCAGGACCCCGAAGTGGTCGGCGGGCTGCTCTCGCTCGGTCCGCGGCTGCTCATCAACCTCGACGACGTCCCGGCCACCAACCTGCTCCAGCCGGGAAACCGCGCCTCCTATCGCCTGCTCGTCGCCGGCGATGCGATCGACGCCTATCGCGCATGGGCTTTGCCGCGTCTGGAGCGCGGGCAGCGGCTGGAATCGATCCGCGACCTGCGGCCCGAAATCCGCCAAACCCTCGAGCGGTCCGACCGGTTTCTCGGCCTCGCCTCGCTCGTCGCCGTGATCCTCGCCGCCGTTGCGGTGGCCCTGGCCGCAGCACGCTACCTGCGTCGCCATCTTGACGCGGCGGCGATGATGCGCTGCTTCGGCGCGCCGCAGCGACAGACCCTGGGGCTGTTCGTCATCCAGTTCGGCGTGCTGGGCCTTGGCGCAAGCGCCGTTGGCACCCTGGTCGCGCTCGGCGGACAGCAGTTGCTCGTCTCGCTGCTCGGCGCGGTGATTCATGCCGACCTGCCGCGGCCGGGTCTTCTGCCGGCAGCGGGATCGATGGTCACGGGCCTGGCGCTGCTGTTCGGCTTTGCGTTGCCCCCACTCATTGCCTTGTCGCGCGTGCCGCCGCTGCGCGTGCTTCGCCGCGACCTGGGCATGCCGCGGGCGGGTAGCAGCCTTGCCTACGGCGTCGGTGCCGCAACCATCGCCGCGCTGGTTGCCTGGCAGGCGCAGGATCTGCGCACGGGCGCGATTGTGATCGGCGGCATGGCCGCGCTGCTGGCCGCGGCGGCGGCAGCAGCGTGGCTCCTGATGACGGTCTTGCGATGGCTGCCGCAACGCGGTTACAGCTGGCGCTACGGCTTGGCCAACTTGCGCCGCCGTCCCCTCGCGTCGAGCCTGCAGATCGGGGCGCTGGCGCTGGGCGTCATGGCCCTGCTGCTGCTCACCCTGGTCCGCGACGATCTGCTGCGCAACTGGCGCGCCAGCCTGCCGCCGGACGCGCCGAATGCATTCCTGATTAACGTGCTGCCCGACCAGGTCGACGGGGTGCGCGCGCTGCTTCGGCACGAGCTCAATGTCGACGCCAGCTTGCGCCCGATGGTGCGCGGGCGGCTGGTCGAGGTCAACGGTGCGCCGTTCGCCACGGCAGGGTTGAGCGACGAGCGCGCGCGGCGTCTGGGCGAACGCGAGTTCAATCTGTCTTGGAGCGAGGCACTGCCGCCCGGTAATCGCGTGGTCGCCGGTCAGTGGTGGAAGCCCGGGGAAAACGGCGTCACGTCCGGGGTCTCGCTCGAAGAGAGCATCGCCAAGACCCTCGGGCTTAAGCTCGGCGACACGCTGACCTACGACATCGTCGGCACGCGCGTCAGCGCAAAGATAACGAGCCTGCGCAAAGTCGACTGGGACAGCTTCCGCGTCAACTTCTTCGCCCTGTTCCCACCGGGCGTGCTCGACCCGATGCCCAAGACGTACATCTCGGCGGTGCGCGCGGATGCGGCCAATGCGGCATGGTTGACAGCGCTCGTGCACGACTACCCCAACGTGCTGGTTATCGACGTCGGCGAAATCCTGGGCGAGGTGCAATCGATCATGGACCAAGTTGCGCTCGCGGTCGAATTCGTATTCCTGTTCACGTTGTTGGGTGGCGTACTGGTGCTCGAGGCGGCGATCGCGACGACGCAGGACGAGCGCCGCTACGACGCGGCGGTGCTTCGCACGCTGGGCGCGAGCGAGCGGCAGTTGTCCGCGGCACAGGTTGCCGAGTTCCTGGCGCTCGGTGCGCTCGCGGGCCTGGTCGCCGCGGCCGGCGCAACGGCGACCGGCTACGCGCTCGCCGATCGCGTGTTCGACATAGCGTTCGCTTGGAATCCGGCGCTCTGGTTTATCGGGATCGTCGGTTCGGCGGCCTGTGTCGCCGTTGCCGGCTGGCTGGGTACTCGCAGCACGTTACGTCAGCCGCCGCTTGCGGTGCTGCGCGAATCGACCTAGACGACGTCGCAGTTGGAACCGCCTCGCGCGGGGGCAGGCACCAAGCGCCCAGTGCCCAGTGCGTCAGCCCGTGCCTGCGGCGTGCAGGCGCGAACGGATCGCGCCGCGCAAGGCATCACGCGCCGTCCGCGGTGGACACGACCGGGGCCGGTTCCTATACTGCACCTCCCACCTGCACGCATTGACCATGGCGCAAGACCCCCTCGAGCCAGGCATCGTCACCGATTTTCACGACCGTCTGAGCTACGCCGGCTATCTGCGTCTGGACCGACTGCTGTCGGCACAGCAGCCGCGGTCGGCGACCGTGGCGCGGCCGCCGCGCCACGACGAGATGCTGTTCATCATCCAGCATCAGGTCGCGGAGTTGTGGATGAAACTGATGATCCATGAGCTCAGGGCAGCGATTCGCCACGTGCAGGGCGACGAGCTCGACGCGTGCTTCAAGATCCTTGCCCGGGTCAAGCTCGTGCAGAAGCAGCTCTTCGAGCAATGGGCGGTACTCGAAACGCTTACGCCATCGGAATACGAGGCGTTTCGTCCGATGCTCGGCCAGTCGTCGGGCTTGCAGTCGCCGCAGTACCGCGCCATCGAATTCCTTCTCGGCAACAAGCATGCGGCGCTGCTCGAAGTCTTCCGCCACGACGCGGAAACTTTCGCCGAGCTCGACGCACTGCTTCACGCGCCGTCGCTCTACGACGAGTTCCTGCGCCATCTCGCGCGCCGCGGCTTGCCCGTGCCGCAGGCGTGCATCGAGCGCGACTTTACCCAGCCGTACCGGCGCAATCCCGATCTGCTCCCGGTCTTCAAGACCGTCTACGAGGATCCGCAGCGGTGGTGGGACGCGTACGACATGTGCGAAAAACTGGTCGATGTCGAGGAGAGCTTTCAGCTCTGGCGCTTCCGCCACCTCAAGACTGTCGAGCGAATCATCGGTCACAAGCCCGGCACCGGGGGTTCGTCCGGCGTGAGCTTCCTCAAAAAAGCACTCGACTACGCGTTTTTTCCCGAACTTATCGACGTGCGCACCACGATCGGGGAGCGATGAATGCTCCCGAACGACATGCTCGGCGGCACGGCCGCCACCATCGCCCGGGCGGTGGCCGCGCTTGGCGACGGGCCGTTGTCCGAGGCGGGCGTCGAAGCGCACCTCGCGCCGTTGTTCGCGCGCGTGCTCGAGCGCCGAAAAACCGCGATCTACCTGGCCAACCACTCACTCGGCCGGCCGCTCGACGCGACGGCCGCCGACGTCGCCGAGGCGATCGCGCTCTGGCAGCAGCAGCTCGGCGATGCCTGGGACGCCTGGCTGGAGGAAATGCGCGCCTATCGGGCGCGGCTCGGCGCACTGCTCAATGCGCCGCGGCCTGACTGCGTGGTGCCCAAGACGAGCGCGGGCCAGGGCTTGCGCGCGGTGCTCAACACCTACGACGGCGTACCGCGCGTGGTCGCCACGCGCGGCGAGTTCGACTCGATCGACCTGATCCTGCGCCAGTACGCGCGGCGCGGCCGGATCGCGCTGTCCCTGGTCGAGCCGCGGGCTGACGACCTGTTCGCGGCCGATGATCTGCGCGCGGCGCTGCGCCGAGGCGTCGATCTGTTCGTCTGCTCGCAGGTGATGTTCAACACCGGCCAGGTCCTGCCCGAGCTCCCCGCGCTTGTCGCCGAGGCGCAGGCGGCGGGCGCCCGGGTCCTCCTCGACGTCTATCACTCCCTCGGTGTTTTTCCGGTCGACATCGGCGCGCTCGATGCCGATTTTGCGATTGGCGGCAGCTACAAGTACCTGCGCGGCGGCCCGGGAGCGGGTTTTCTGTATCTGCATCCGCGCTATCTCGATGGATCGCTGTCGACGCTCGATACGGGATGGTTCGCCAAGCCGGAGCCGTTCGCCTACCGGCGGCCCGACCCACCCCAGTTCGCACCCGGCGGCGACGCCTTCCTCGAATCGACGCCGTCGGTCTTGCCGCTCTACCAAGCCCGCGCGGGACAGGTCTTTACCCTGGCAATCGGCGCCGAGCGGCTGCGCGACTACTCACTGCGGCAGCTGCAGCGACTGGTCGCGTTGCTGCAGGAACGCGGTATCCGCGCCCAAGGCGGCACCCAGGATCGGGGCGCCTTCGCCGTGATTGCCGACGCGGATGCGGTGGAACTTGCGACGGTGCTGCGGGAACGCGGCATTCAGGTCGATGCGCGTGGACCTTATCTGCGTCTGTGCCCGGATGCGCTGACCACGGATGCCGAGCTCATTGCCACGGCGCAGACACTCGCCGCGGTGCTCGTCGATCGCAACATCTGACATCATCCCTTGCGGGTGACGATCGTCACCAGCGCCACCAGCGCGGTGACGAGGGCGGCGGCGGCGAGCACAGCGGCGACGATCACATGCAGCGGCTTGATCGTGACCATGTCGCGCTCGCCCGAGGCTCGCTTGCGGATGCCGAGGAAGCCCCAGAACACCGCGCCCAGGACCTGCAGAAAGCCGGCCGCCCGCGGTGCGGGTTCGTCGCTGCGAGGGGTGTCGGGGTCGCTTGGGATCATCGCGAGAGTGGTCGCCTTGGGCCGTGGCAACCTTACCATGCCGGCGCTCTGACTCCCTCCTGCGCATCCACCCGGCACCTGCGCGCGTATAGGCGGGTACAGCGCCTTGACGCTGTTACCTAGGAGAGGAGAACCACCCGATGAACACCATGTTACACAAGCTCGCCTTTGCGCTCGTCCTGTTCGCCGGCCTGCTGCTCGGCGCCTGCCAGGACACGAGCATGAAGCCGATGATGCAAAAGAGTCTCTACGATCGTCTCGGCGGCAAAGACGCCATCACCGCGGTGGTCGACGACTTTGTCGGCAATGTCGCCGCGGACAAGCGCATCAACGGCTTCTTTGCCAAGGCCGATATTCCACGCCTGAAGCGCAATCTCGTCGACCAGATATGCTCCGCAACCGGCGGGCCCTGCGTCTATACCGGCAAGGACATGAAGACCGCACACAAGGGCATGGGTATCAGCGATGCCGACTTCAATGCGCTGGTGGAAGACCTGACGAAGTCACTCAACAAGTTCAATGTGCCGGCCAAGGAGCAGGGCGAGCTCCTGGGTATCCTGGGGCCGCTGAAGCCGCAAATCGTCGGTCAGTAGGCGGCTTTCGTCGCGGTGGCGAGGTCGCGCCGCGGCGCATCTTCCCCGGACGGTCCGCTAAGGACCGCCCGGGTCTTGCTTGGCCTGTGCGTCGGTGTCGCGGAAGCGGTTGTAGATGTCATCCTCGTCGAGATGACCGAATACATAGGACGCTTCCAGCCACATCACGTTGATGATGCCGAAGGCCAGCGCCAAGCCGATGCCGAGGATCCAGGTGAAATACCACATGATTTCTCCTTTGGCGTTCAGTACATGCCGTGTCCGGCTTCGCGGACCCTGCGCTCGGTGACCGTCCCGCGCATGACGCGGTAGACCCAGCTGGTGTAGACCATCATTGCCGGAAGGGCGAGGACCACAACCCAGAACATGATCTGCAGCGTGCGGTGGCTCGACACCGCGTCGTAAATCGTCAAGCTGTTGCCCGGGTCGCTCGATGAGGGCAGGATGAACGGAAACAGGGCCAGCCCCGCGGTCAGCACCACGCCGGCGACACCGCCGCAGGAGAGCACGAACGCGATGCCCGCTCGCTGCGCCCGCGACGCGGCGAGCGCGAGCAGCGTTCCGCCGAAGGCGAGTACCGGCGCCAGCACTGTCCAGGGATACTGCGCATAATTGCCGAGCCAGCCGCCGCGCAGGCGTTCGACGGTCTTCGCCTGGGGGACGAAAGCGGACTCCGGCGATGGCATGGTCAGGATGCGAAAGCCGTCGATGCCCCAGGCGATCCAGATGCCGGCTGCCGCGAAGGCGATCAGGAATACGACCCCGCACAGCAGCGCAGCGCGCTTCGCGCGCACCTGCACCACACCATCGGTGCGCAGCTGCAGGTAGATTGCGCCATGCATCGTCAGCATGCTCAGGCTCACGACGCCCGCCAAGAGCGCGAACGGGTTCAGCAAGCCGAAGAACGAGCCGGTATAAAACACGCGCTGGTCGGCATCGAAATGGAACGGAACCCCCTGCAGCAGGTTGCCGAAGGCCACCCCGAAGATCAGCGTCGGCACGGCGCAGCCAGCGAACAGCGCCCAATCCCAGGCGTTGCGCCAACGCGGATCCTCCAGCTTGCCGCGGTATTCGATTCCGACCGGGCGGAAGAACAGCGCGAAGAGGGTCAGGATCAGCGCCACGTAGAGACCGGAAAACGCGGTTGCGTAGACGAGCGGCCAGGCGGCAAATAGCCCGGCCCCGGCGCTGATGAACCAGACCTGATTGCCCTCCCACGTCGGCCCGATGGCGTTGAGCATCACCCGCCGCTCGACGTCGCTGCGCCCGACGAAGGGAAGCAGGATACAGATGCCGAGATCGAAGCCGTCGAGAATGGCGAAGCCGACCAGCAGCAGGCCGACGAAAAGCCACCAGATCAGCTTCAAGGTTGCGTAATCGAAGAGGTAGATCATGCTGCCGCTCCCGCTTGGCCGCCGCCCGCTTCGCCGTGATACCGGCCGGTGGCCAGACTCGACGGCCCCGCACGCGCATACTTGAACATCAGGTAGAGCTCGACGATCAGCAACCCGGTGTAGAAGGTGACAAAGCCGGCCAGGCTGAAGATCACCTGCCCGGCGGAAACCGACGACACCGACAAGTGGGTCGGCAGCACCTCGCTGATTGCCCACGGCTGGCGGCCGTATTCCGCCACGATCCAGCCTAGCTCCGCCGCGAGCCAGGGCAAGGGAATGCTCCACAGCGCGAGATGCATGATCCAGCGGTTGCGGTACAGGCGACGTCGGGCGATGACGTAAAACGCAGAAGCGAACACGAACAGCAGCCACAGTCCGAGGCCCACCATCAGGCGGAACGACCAGAACAGCGGCGCAACCAGGGGGATCGTGTCGTCGACCGCCTGCTTGATCTGCTCGGGCGAGGCGTCGACGACGTTGGCGGCGTACTTGCGTAGCAGCAGCCCGTATCCCAAGTCCGCCTTGGTGTGCTCGAATTCGGCCAGGGTCTCTGCCGAGCGGTCGCCGGCGCGAAGCTTCTGCAGCACGGCGTACGCCTTCATGCCGCCGCGGATGCGCGCCTCATGCTCGAGCTTCAGATCCTTGAGGCCCTTGACCGGAGTATCCACGGAGCGCGTCGCAATCAGGCCCATCAGCCACGGGATCCGGATCGCATAACGTGTCGTTTCGCTCGCCTGGTCGGGAAGGCCAAACGCGGTGAAGGACGCCGGAGGGGGCTGTGTCTCCCACTCGGCCTCGATCGCCGCGAGCTTGACCTTCTGCACTTCGCCCGCGGTGTAGCCCGATTCATCGCCCAGCACGATGACCGAAAGCGCCGATGCCAGCCCGAATCCGGCCGCCACCGCGAAAGAGCGTACGGCAAAGGGCAGGTCGCGAAGACGTAGGATGTAATACGAGGAGATGCCGAGGACGAACATCGAGGCAGTGACGTAGCCCGCCGCGACGGTGTGCACAAATTTCACGCCCGCGACGGGATTGAACAGCAAGTCGGTGAAACTCGAAAGCTCCATGCGCATCGTGTCGGGATTGAATTCGGCGCCGACCGGATTCTGCATCCAGGCGTTGGCCATCAGGATCCACAACGCGGACAGATTGGAGCCCAGCGCGACCAGAAAGGTGACCAGCAGATGCTGCACCTTGCCCAACCGCTCCCAGCCGAAAAAGAACAGCCCGACGAAGGTGGACTCGAGGAAAAACGCCACCATGCCCTCGATGGCGAGGGGTGTGCCGAAGATGTCGCCCACGTAGTGCGCGTAATAGGCCCAGTTGGTGCCGAACTGGAATTCCATCGTGATGCCGGTGGTCACTCCCATGACGAAATTGATGCCGAAGAGCTTGCCCCAGAAGCGGGTCATGTCGCGATAGATCTCCTTGCCGGTCATCACGTACACCGATTCCATGATGACCAGGATCCACGACAAGCCGAGCGTGAGCGGGACGAACAGGAAGTGATAGAGCGCGGTGGCGGCAAACTGCAGCCGCGACAGATCAACGATCTCAGCGGTTGGCATGCGGCGATTGCTCCGGAATCGTAGAAGGAATGAGGTGGGCTTCGACGCGCGGGGCGGCGACGGCTCATGCGCGGTGCCACCGGATGGCTGAAGAAGGCCCACCACAGCAGGAAGAGGGCGGCGAACTTGATCGCCAGCACCACGGTGAGGTCACGGCCGAGCGGGCCCAACCGGACCCACCGCGCGCGCCAAGGCGGAGGCGTCGGCCGTTCGATCCGGTCCCCTGGTTCGGTCATGGGCGAGTACGATGGTAAGGGGTTGAGCCCCGGGCGCGCAATGCGGCTGTTTCCGCGCGGTCGACGCGGTGGCGCCGCGCGCGGCCGAGGGTGCGGGAGGGGCTTGAAACCGGCTCGCGAAAACCTCATTTTAAACAGGGTCTTCCCAAACGGTGAGCGTGATGCGCCTCGACAAATTGACAACCAAGTTTCAGCAGGCTCTGGCCGACGCCCAGAGCATGGCGCTGGGCAACGACAACGGCTTCATCGAGCCCTACCACCTGCTCGCCGCGCTGCTGCAGCAGGAAGACGGCGGGAGCGCATCGCTGCTCGCGCGCGCCGGCGTCAATGTGGCGGCGCTCAAGACCGCGCTGACCAAGGCGATCGACCGCTTGCCCAAGGTCGAAGGGCAGGGCGGCGAGATCTCGATCTCCCGCGACCTTAACAACCTGCTCAATCTTACCGACAAGGAAGCGACCAAGCGCGGCGATCAGTTCATCGCCAGCGAACTGTTTCTGCTCGCACTGGCCGACGACAAGAGCGAGGCCGGTCGGCTGGTGCGCGAGTATGGCCTGAATCGCAAGGCGCTGGAGAAGGCCATCGAGGCCGTGCGCGGCGGCGCCGGAATCGATTCACAGGATGCGGAAGGGCAGCGGGAAGCGCTCAAGAAGTACACCGTGGACCTCACCGAGCGCGCGCGCCAGGGCAAGCTCGACCCGGTCATCGGCCGCGACGACGAGATCCGGCGCGTGATCCAGGTCCTGCAACGGCGCACCAAGAACAACCCGGTGCTCATCGGCGAGCCGGGGGTGGGCAAGACCGCGATCGTCGAGGGCCTCGCTCAGCGCATCGTCAATGGCGAAGTACCCGAGGGTCTGAAGAACAAGCGCGTGCTGGCGCTGGACATGGCGGCAATGCTCGCCGGGGCCAAGTATCGCGGCGAGTTCGAGGAGCGACTCAAGACGGTGCTCAAGGACATCGCCGCCGACGAGGGCAGGACGATCGTCTTCATCGACGAGCTGCATACGATGGTCGGCGCCGGCAAGGCGGAAGGTGCGATCGACGCCGGCAACATGCTCAAGCCGGCGCTGGCGCGCGGCGAGCTGCATTGCGTGGGCGCGACCACGCTGGACGAATACCGCAAGTACATCGAAAAGGACGCCGCGCTCGAGCGACGCTTCCAGAGAGTGCTCGTCGGCGAGCCGTCGGTGGAGTCGACCATTGCGATTTTGCGCGGCCTGCAGGAGCGCTACGAGATCCATCACGGCGTGGAAATAACGGACCCGGCGATCGTTGCCGCGGCGGAGCTGTCGCAGCGCTACATCACCGATCGCTTTCTTCCCGACAAGGCGATCGACCTGATCGACGAGGCGGCGGCGCGCATCAAGATGGAAATCGACTCCAAACCGGAGGCGATGGACCGACTCGAGCGCAGGATCATCCAGCTCAAGATCGAGCGCGAAGCGGTGAAAAAGGAAAAGGACGAGGCGTCGAAGAAGCGCCTTGTCGGCCATCGAGGAGGAGATCAAGCGGCTGGAGCGCGAATACGCGGATCTCGACGAGATCTGGCAGGCCGAAAAGGCGCAGGTCCAGGGCGCGCAGCATATCAAGGAGGAAATCGACAAGATCAAGCTGCAGATGGAGGAGGCGAGGCGCAAAGGCGACTGGCAGACGATGTCGGAGCTGCAATACGGCAAGCTGCCGCAGCTCGAAGCCCAGCTCAAGAAGGCCGACACCAAGCTCGCCAAGGAGCAGGCGAAGAAGCCCAAGCTGCTGCGCACGCAGGTCGGCGCCGAGGAGATTGCGGAGGTCGTCTCGCGCGCCACCGGCATCCCGGTGTCGAAAATGATGCAGGGCGAGCGCGACAAGCTCCTGCACATGGAGGAAGCCCTGCACCGGCGCGTCGTCGGCCAGGACGAGGCGGTACAGGTGGTTGCCGATGCGATCCGCCGCTCGCGGTCGGGATTGGGCGACCCCAACCGCCCCTATGGCTCGTTCCTTTTCCTCGGGCCGACCGGGGTCGGCAAGACCGAGCTGTGCAAGGCGCTGGCGGAATTCCTGTTCGATTCGGAACAGCACCTGATCCGCATCGACATGTCCGAATTCATGGAGCGACATTCGGTGGCGCGCTTGATCGGCGCCCCGCCGGGCTACGTCGGCTACGAGGAGGGCGGCTATCTGACCGAGGCGGTGCGGCGCAAGCCGTACAGCGTAATTCTCCTCGACGAAGTGGAGAAGGCGCACCCGGACGTGTTCAACGTACTGCTGCAGGTGCTCGACGACGGGCGCATGACCGACGGTCAGGGGCGCACGGTCGATTTCAAGAATACCGTGATCGTGATGACCTCCAACCTAGGCTCGCAGATGATCCAGCAGATGGCCGGCGACGACTACGGGTTGATCAAGCTCGCGGTCATGGCGGAGGTCAAGACCACTTTCCGGCCCGAATTCATCAACCGTATCGACGAGATCGTGGTGTTCCACGCGTTGTCCGAAAAGGACATCGAGTCGATTGCCCGGATTCAGCTCAAGGCGCTCGAAGCGCGGCTGGCCAAGCTCGAAATCCGAGTCGAAGCCGCGCCCGCGGCGCTGAAGGAAGTGGCGAAGGTCGGCTTCGATCCGGTCTACGGCGCGCGCCCGCTCAAGCGCGCGATCCAGCAGGAGATCGAGAATCCGCTGGCGCGGGAGATCCTCGCCGGCAAGTTCGCCGCCGGCGATACCATCGTGATCACCGCCGGCCGCGACGGCATCTCCTTCGCGCGCAAGTAAACCGCTGCCGGCGCTAAGCGCTTCAGGCGTGCGGCAGCGTGCCGCGCATGCTCCGGCCGGACCAGGCGGCAAGCAGCAGCGCCGCCGCGCGCGCCAGCGCGACCGCGAGCCGCTCGCGCCGGCCTAGCGGCGAGAGCAGCCGCAGCGTGCTCGCGCGTTTCGGCGGCGACGATCGTGCGACCCGGGCGATCGATCTCGAAGCGCATCCCCTGGGCCAGAATGATGTCCCGCGGATCGCGCTCCAGCGTAACCCACAGACAGCCGCGTTCGACGACGACGACGGTGCCCTGCGCGTGGTCGAGCAGCAGCGCTTCGCGGGGACTGAGAACCGTGCGCCGGGTGCGGCGGCGGAGCGAGGGGAGGCGGGCCATGGTGTTTCTCCTAATCTATGCCTATAATTCATGCGTCGACTCCATTCGGACGGCCCGACGCAAGCCGCGATCTGCAGGTGTGATTTTCGTTGCATAGGCGGGGCAACACAAACGCATTCGGCGCATCATTAGCATGCGAAAATGGAATGGCTAAGGCGATTCCGGAGCCCGCGCGGCCGCGCTCGCGCCTGCCGTCGCTCGATCTGCTCAAAGGCTTCGAGGCCGCGGCGCGGCATCTGTCCTTCACGCGCGCGGCCGAGGAGCTCTACCTCACCCAATCGGCGCTGTCGCGCCAGATCCAGACGCTCGAGGAGCAGCTCGGCATGCCGTTGTTCGAACGCCGGCATCGTGCCTTGCTGCTGACCGAAGCCGGTCAGATACTGCTGGGCACGGCGAAGGCGGTTTTGGGCGATGTCGAGCAGGCGGTGGCCCGCCTGCGCCGCGAGCAGGCCGCCCGGCCGGTGACCTTGTCGACGGCGATACCGTTTGCGGCGCTGTGGCTGCTGCCGCGCCTGCCGCAGTTCCGCGCCCGGCATCCGGAGCTCGAGATTTTCATCTCCGCTGACAACCGCATCCTCGATCTCGACCGCGAACGCATCGATCTGGCGGTGCGCTATTGTCCCGAAGCGATGGCGCCGCCGGGCGCGCACCGGCTGTTCGGCGAGCGCCTGCAGCCGGTGTGCAGCCCGGCGCTCGCGGCCGAGCGCGCGCGCCCGCTCAGGCGGCCGGAGGACCTCGCCCGGCACGTCCTGCTGCACCTCGACGACGAGCGCGGCCGCTTTCCCTGGCTCAACTGGGGACAGTGGTTCGCGGCCATCGGCATGGCGGAGATTGCCGGCGTGGGAGCGATGCGCTTCAACCAGTTCGATCTGCTCATCCAAGCGGCCATCGACGGGCAAGGCGTGGCGCTCGGCAGGAGCCCTCTGGTCGACCGCCTGCTCGAGCAAGGCAAGCTCGTCGCGCCGTTTCGCAACACGCACGCGACGACGCGCGCCTATTTCATCGTGCGTTCGACGGCCAGCGCGAAACGGCCGGAGGCGCAGGCGGTGGTCGATTGGCTGGTGGCCGCAGCGGATGAAAGCAACGCCGGTGCAAGGCAGGCGCTGGCGCGGCCGCGAAAGCGCCGGCCATGAATGACCACGCCCCATCGCCCTGGGTGGTTCGCTTCGCACCGCTCATTGCCAGAGGAGCGCGGGTGCTCGACCTCGCGGCCGGGCAGCGGCCGGCACGCGCGTGTTTTTCGCCGCCCGCCAGGCGCGCGTCGTCGCCGTGGATCGCGACCCGGCCGCGCTGGCGACCTTCGCTGCGACACCCGGTGTCGAGACCCGTGCCGTCGATCTGGAAACAGGACCGTGGCCGTTTGCCGGCGAGCGTTTCGACGCCATCGTCGCCGTGCGCTACCTGCACCGCGCGCTATTTCCGCATCTGCTCGCCGCGCTTGCCGACGACGGTGTTGTGCTCTACGAAACATTTGCCGCCGGCAACGAAAGCTATGGCCGACCGGCCAATCCCGCCTTCCTGCTCGCGCCGGGCGAACTGCTGGAGTTCGCGCGCGATCGACTGACGGTCGTTGCGTTCGAGCAGGGTCTCGTCGGCTGTGCCGCAACCTGCAGTGCATGCAGAGGCTCGCTGCGGTCGGCCGTGCAAGAGCGTGGCCTCCGCCGCTGCCGGATTGAGCTTTGGGGTAAAATATCGGCTTTTTCGGGTTTGTCTCGATGCTGAAAGGAAGCCTTGTCGCGATCGTTACGCCGATGCAAGCCGGCGGCGCACTCGATCTGCGCGGGCTCGCCAAGCTGGTCGATTTTCATGTCGCCAACGGCACCTCGGGCATCGTCATCGTCGGCACGACCGGCGAATCGCCGACCGTCAACTTCGAAGAGCACTGCCTGCTGATCAGGTCGGCGGTCGAAAGTGCGGCGGGGCGCATCGCGGTGATCGCCGGCACCGGCGCCAACGCTACGGCGGAGGCAGTCGAACTCACCCGTTTCGCGAAGCAGGTCGGCGCGAGTTGCTGCCTATCCGTTGTGCCGTATTACAACAAGCCCACGCAGGAAGGGCTCTACCGCCACTTTCGCACCATCGTCGAGAAGGTCGAGTTGCCGCTGATTCTCTACAACGTACCGAGCCGCACCGTCGCCGATCTCGCCAACGACACCGTGCTTCGTCTGGCGCAAGTGCCGGGCATTGTCGGCATCAAGGATGCGACTGCCGATCTCGGTCGTGGCAGCGAGCTCATCCGAGGCCTGGGCGCGGCCGGAAAGACCGACTTCGCGGTGTACAGCGGCGACGACCTTACCGCGCTGCCTCTGATGCTGATGGGCGGCCACGGCGTGATCTCGGTCACCGCCAACGTTGCGCCAAAACTGATGGCGCAGATGTGTGCCGCGGCGCTTGCCGGGGACATCCCCCGGCGCACGCGCGGCGAACGACCGCCTGCTACCTTTGCACCGAAACCTGTTTGTCGAGGCGAACCCGATTCCGGTGAAATGGGCGCTGGCGGAAATGGGGCTCATTGGCGGCGATCTGCGCCTGCCGCTGACCCCGCTTGCGCCAGGACATCATGAAACGGTTCGCGCCGCATTGCGCGAAGCCGCTTGCCTCTGACGGAGACTTAAAGCATGTTGCATTCTTCCTTCCTTCGCTGCCGCCTGCCGGCGGCACTGATCGTGGCGCTGCTCGGCCTGTTGCTCGGCGTGCTGCTCGGCGGGTGTGAAACGAGCGTGTCGCTCGGCAAGAAGATCGATTACAAGTCGGCCACCACCACCCCGCCGCTGGAGATACCGCCGGACCTGACCACGCCCAACTACGACGATCGCTATCTGGCAACAACCGCCTCGGGCGCAGCCGCGGCGCGCGCCGCCGGCAAGGCGAGCGATATCCTGCCGTCCAACCCCGATGCCCACCTGGCACGCGCCGGTTCGGAGCGCTGGCTGGTGGTCAAGGCGACGCCGGAAGCAGCGTGGGCTACGTTGAGCGAATTCTGGCCCGCGAACGGCTTCGTCCTGGCGGTGCAGCAGCCCACCCTCGGCATCATGGAAACCGACTGGGCGGAAAACCGAGCCTCCGCGCCGCGCAGCTGGCTGGGGCAGTTCTTCGACAAGTACGTCGACTTGCTCACCGATACCTATCGCCGCGACAAGTTCCGCTCGCGCATCGAGCAGGGTGCCGAGCCGGGGACCGTCGAGATCTACGTCACGCATTACGGCGCGGTACAGGTCCCGACCAAGCCGGATTCGAGGCTGACGAAGTACGGCGACGATTTCCAGTGGACGCCGACGCCGCCGGATCCGGAACTGGAGGCGGAGTTTCTGTCCAAGCTGATGCTGAAGTTCGGCAGCTCGCCCCCGGCTGCGGCGACCGCGGTGGCGGAGTTGCCCAAGCAACCGGCGCGCGCGCGCATCGAAAAGGCAGGCGACGGGGCGAGCCGGCTCGTCGTCGACGACAGCTTCGATCGCGCCTGGCGCCGCGTCGGGCTCGCGCTCGACCGCACCGGATTCACCGTGGTCGACCGCGATCGCTCCAAAGGCCTCTATTTCGTCCGCTATTCCAACCCCGACCTCGACGCCAGCAAAACGAAGGGTTTTCTCGACAAGCTGGCGTTCTGGAGGAGCGACGACAAGGACAAGCCCGAGCAGTACCGCGTCGTCGTCACCCAGGCCGATCCGGCAAGCGTGGTAACCGTCGAGGACCCGCAGGGAGCCGCCGATCGCTCGGCGAACGGCGACAAGATACTGGCACTGCTGCAGGATCAGCTCAAGTGACGGCGTTTTGCCGCGCGGCGACGAGGCGCAACTAGCCTCGCCATGCGCTTCGCGTGCCTGGGAAGCGGGAGCGAGGGCAATGGCCTGCTGGTTGAAGTCGATTCCACGCGGGTGCTGGTCGATTGTGGCTTCGGCGTGCGCGACACCATGGCCCGGCTCTCCCGGATCGGCGTGGCGGCCGAGACGGTGACGGCGATTGTCGTCACGCATGAGCACAGCGATCACATCGGTGGCGTCGCCGCGTTCGCGGCCCGGTTCGGCACACCGGTGTGGCTCACTTTCGGCACGCTCTCCGTCGTCGCGGAACGTTTTGCCCGACTCGACCGCGTGTATGGCTTCGACAGTCACGACACGTTTGCGGTCGACGCGATCGAAGTCCGGCCCTTTCCCGTGCCGCACGACGCGCGCGAGCCGGTCCAGTTCGTCTGTTCGGATGGCAATTGGCGTCTGGGCGTGCTGACGGACCTTGGCACCAGCACCGCGTACGTCGAGTCGAGCCTCTCGGGTTGCGACGCCTTGGTGCTCGAGTGCAATCACGATCTCGACATGCTGGCCAATGGCGACTATCCCTATCCGCTCAAGCAGCGCATCGCCGGCAAGTTTGGGCACCTCGATAACGGCGCGGCGGCGGGACTGCTGGCCAGGATCGATACGTCGCGACTGAAGCACCTGATCGCTGCGCATCTTAGCCAGCACAACAACCGGCCCGAGCTCGCCCGTGCGGCGCTCGCGGCGTCGCTCGGCTGCGCCACCGACTGGATTGGCATCGCCGATCAGCGGCTGGGCTTTGGCTGGCGTGAATTCGTCTGAAGGGAGCGGTACATGGAGAAGCGGCAAGAACTCTATCGCGGCAAGGCTAAGACGGTATATGCAACCGACGACCCGAACCTACTGGTCATGCATTATCGCGACGACGTATCGGCCTTTGACGGCGCCAAGCTGGACCAGCTCGAGCGCAAGGGCGAGACCAACAACAAGATCAACGCCTATATCATGGGCAAGCTCGCCGCGGCGGGCGTGCCGACGCATTTTGTCCGGGTGCTCAACGAGCACGAATCACTGGTGCGCGCGCTAAAGATGATTCCGGTCGAATGCGTCGTGCGCAATATTTGCGCCGGCTCGATGGCCAAGCGCTATGGCATCGAGGAAGGCACGCGCCTACCTGAACCGATCTTCGAGTTCTTCCTCAAAAGCGACGCATTGCACGATCCTCTCGTCAACGACGATCACATCCGCGTGCTCGGCTGGGCCACCACGGCGGAGATCGCGCAAATGAGGGCGCTGACGCATCAGGTCAACGGTGTTCTCAAGCCGCTCTTCGCCGCCGGCGGCATGGATCTCGTCGATTACAAGCTCGAGTTCGGGCACCCGCTGAACGATCCGCAGGGGCCGTTATGGCTGGGTGACGAGTTTACGCCCGACGGCTGCCGCCTCTGGGACAACGCCACGCACGAGAAGATGGACAAGGATCGCTTCCGGCGCGATCTGGGCGGCGTGATCGAGAAGTATCGCGAGGTCGCAAAGCGCATCGGCGCGCCGCTGTAGCATCGGGCGCGAAGGAACACAAAAAGCCGACCGGGTGGCCGGCTTTTTGTGCTCTGTGCTGCCGCGTCTTATTTCTTCGGCTGCTCGGTCGGAGCCGGCGTCATCGCCGGTGCCGGCGCGGGCGCCGCGGACTTCATCGCATCTCCGGACGACTTGGTGGCGTCCATGGCGGCAGACCCCGCCGACTTGGTCGCATCGACAGCAGCCGAACCGGCCTGAACAGCAGCCGTACCGGCATCCTTGGCGGCAGTGGCGGCCTTGTCGGCGGCGTCCTTGGCGGCTGCGGCAGCTTTGTCCGCCGCGGCTTTGGCGTCCTGCGCTTGCTGGTTGTTGCCGCAGCCGGCGACCGCCAGCGCCATAGCCGCAGCAATCAATACTGACTTGTTCATCATCGTTCCCTTACTCGATTATGAAGTGAGACACACGTGGGCCTGACAACTCCCGACTCCCCTGCTCGACTGGTGCACCGCGAACACGATCGAACACGATCGGATCGAACACGATCGGCGCCCCGGCCGACGGGCCAATTGTACTCACAAAGCATGACCGGTTCAATCGGGCAACCCCGCAGCCGCTCACAGTCCAAGCACGGTCGCATTGATGCCGGGCTCGCCGGTCGCCCAGATCTCCTCGAAGCGATTCGCCAACGGCTGCGTTTGTTCGGGTTGCGCGATTCCCATCGCCGCGCGCGACTGATCGAAGTGGAATCGGTGCAGATAGTGTTGATCATCGATGATGAGCAGCGGATCGGTCGCCAGCCGCGCTTCCGTGCCGGTGCGATAGATCGTCATGGCGTGGCTGTAGGTGCGCAACAGGTTGAGCATGCGCGGACACGCGCTTTCGAGGTAGGTGGTGTCGTGCACGATGATGTCCAAGCGACGCCCGCGTAGACCGCCCAGGAATGTCGCCAGGCGGTCGACGCGCGTCGCCCGGCTCCACCCGGTCTGCGACAGGTCCTGGTCGAAGACGCGGATACGCTGGCGCGCCAGGAGGATGAGCTCGTCGATCGCTTTGACCTGCTCGGCGACGGTCGTCAGCTCGACGCTGCGCGGTCCCGGTGGCGGCTCCGGAGGCACCTCAGTCGATATGGAGGA
This sequence comes from uncultured beta proteobacterium, assembly GCA_963711235.1. Classification (GTDB taxonomy): domain Bacteria; phylum Pseudomonadota; class Gammaproteobacteria; order Burkholderiales; family Casimicrobiaceae; genus PALSA-1003. The sequence goes on from CAVQDI010000006.1 coordinate 1,747,838, forward strand.
AGCCATCACAGTACCAACGATAGAGCGACGGCCATGCGCCGTCGCCAATCTCGCCGGCCGCAAGACGCCGCAGGTCGGCGATGCGCTTGAGCACGGCCCAGCCTCGATCCGGCCAGGCGAGTGCTTCGCCGTTGATGAAAAGGTTGCGCTCATCGTAGAGAAGCTGCGTGCGCGCATCGAGGCGCAGCCCGTGCCGCGCGCCGCGGCGGATGAAGCTCTCGCGGCGGAGAACGCGCGCGGGCGCGGTGAACGCAACCGCGGGCTTGGGTTCGGTTAGATGCGAACCTAAAAACCGCGCTGCCACACGTTCATCCCAGGCAAGGCGGCGCAAGGTGGCGCTCGCGTAGGCCTGCAGGTCGCGGTCGATGCGCGCCGGGTGGCGCACCGGCTTACGGCCCGCATCGGCGTAATGCCCGCCGAGCGCGATGCGGTCACGCAGCCAATCGAGGAAGGACGTTGCGAGCTCCTGCGCCGAAGGCGCCCGGAACCCGATCGAATAGGTGCTGCAGGTATCGATGGCGACGCCGTCGTGGGCGATCGCCGGGGGCAGGTAGAGCATGTCGCCGGGCTCGAGTACCCAGTCGCATTCGGGCCGGAAACGAGCGAGGATCTTGAGCGGCAGATTCGCCTTGAGCGAAAGATCGCGTGGCCTTCCGATGCGCCAGCGGCGCCGGCCCGGGCCCTGGAGGAGGAACACATCATAGGAGTCGAAGTGCGGGCCCACGCCCCCTCCCGGAACGGCGTGGCTGATCAGCAAATCGTCGAGGCGCGAATAGGGAAGGAAGGCGAAGCGGCGGAGCAGCGCGTCCGCGGCGGCGAGATGCAGATTGACGCTCTGGACGAGCAGCGTCCAGTTGCGTCCCGGCAGCGCGCGCAAGTCGGCGCGCCGGAACGGGCCATGCAGAAGCGACCAGCGTCCGCGTTCGCGTAAGACAAGGCGCGACTCGACGTCGTCGCGCGCCGCGAGCGCGAACAGTTCGCGCGTCGACAACAGGCCGCGAAATCCGGCCATCGCCTGGCGAATCAGGAGCGGCCGTTGTTGCCAGTAGCACTGCAGAAAACGCCGCGGCACGCCACCCAGGAGCGCAGGGTCCATGGACTGATTATAGCGACCGGGGCAGGCTCTGGCGCGGGCCAGGCCGTGCTGCCGCGCTGGGGTACAATGGCGCGCGCCCTGCGCTGCGCCGTCCGGCCATCGCCCTTGGGAAATGCATCGTGCAGATTTCCGCCAACACCGTCGTCACGCTTAGCTACAAGCTCTATTCCGGGGCCGGCGAACTGATCGAGGAGACGAGCGCGCCCATCAGCTACCTGCACGGCGGACATCAGGGCATCTTTCCGGGGATCGAGGACGCACTCACGGGCAAGCAGGCGGGCGATGTCTGCTCGGTCGCACTCGAGCCCGAAGACGCGTTCGGCGAATACGACGCGGAACTCGTTCGGGTCGAAACCCCGGACCGGTTTCCCGACGACGTCAAGGTCGGGATGCAATTCGAGGAAGCAGTCGACGACGACGAAAGCGCAACCAGGGTCTTCACCGTGACCGATATCGCCGATGGCAAGGTGGTGGTCGACGGCAATCACCCGCTGGCCGGGCAGCGGCTGCGTTTCGATTGCAGGGTGCTCGACGTCCGCCAAGCCACGCCGGACGAGCTCGAGCACGGACACGTGCACGGCCCCGGAGCCCACCACTGACGGCAAGGTGGCAGCCGCTCCACGCGGGTCCCGCATCCCGGCGCCGAACTACCGTTCCGCCAAGCGCTTGAGCTCGTAGAGCGCGACTTGCGCCTCGCGCGGAGAGAGCGCGTCCGGATCGAGGAGGGCGAGCCTATCCAACGCTGCGGAGGTAGGGTTCTGCGGCGCATCCACGGGCCCGCTCGCCGCAAACAGGTCGCCATGCGCATCGCGCTGCGCGCTAAAGCGGTCCAGCCGGGCGAGGTAGGCGCGGGCCTGGCGGATGGTGTCGGCCGGGACACCGGCGAGCTTCGCCACTTGCACGCCATAGCTGCGGCTGGCCGGACCCTCGGCGACCGCGTGCAGGAAGACGATCCCATCCTTGTGCTCGACCGCGTCGAAATGGACGTTGGCGCAGCCTTCGAGCTCGGAGGGCAGGGCGGTGAGTTCGAAGTAGTGCGTTGCAAACAGCGTCAGGCTGCGATTGTCCTGCGCCAGCGCGCGGGCGATCGCCCACGCCAGGGCGAGCCCATCGAAGGTCGATGTGCCGCGACCGATCTCGTCGATGATGACCAGGCTTTCGCGCGTCGCGCGGTTGAGGATATACGCCGCCTCGGTCATCTCGACCATGAACGTCGAGCGCCCGCCGGCAAGGTCGTCGGCGGCGCCGATGCGGGTGTAGATCGCGTCAAGCGGGCCGATTTCGGCCGCCTCGGCGGGCACGAAAAGCCCGCAGCACGCGAGCAGCGCGATGACGGCAGCCTGGCGCATGTAGGTCGATTTGCCGCCCATGTTCGGCCCGGTCACGATAAGGATTCGTCGCGACGCGTCGAGCCTGACATCGTTGGCAATGAAATGCTCCACCTCTCTTTCGACCAGCGGATGCCGGCCACCGCGGATCGTGAGTCCGGGCGTTGCGGCGAATGTCGGCCGTACCCAGCCGTGAGCCTCGGCGTGCGCGGCGTGCATCGTGAGCACGTCGAGCGTGGCAAGCGCCTGGGCCGCGCCCTGGAGCGCGGGAATCGACATGGCCAGTTCCGCCAGCAATGCCTCGTAGAGCACCTTTTCGCGCGCCAGCGCATGCTCCTGGGCCGACAACGCCTTGTCTTCGAATGCCTTGAGCTCGGGCGTGATGTAGCGCTCGGCGTTCTTGAGCGTCTGGCGACGGCGGTAGTCGTCGGGAATGCGCTCGACGTGCGCGTGCGTGACCTCGATGTAGAAGCCGTGCACGCGGTTGTATTCGACCTTCAGGCTGCCGATGCCCGTGCGCGCGCGCTCGCGATTTTCGAGTTCGATGAGGTATGCACCGCAGTTGTCCTGAATCGCCCGCAATTCGTCGAGTTCGGCGTCATATCCGCGCGCGATGACCTTGCCATCGCGCAGCATGGCGCCCGGTTCGGCGGCGATGGCGCGTTCCAGCAGCGTCCCCCAACGCGGGTCGAGCGCGAGCGCAGCCGCCGCATCGGCAAGCAAGGCTGCCGGTATGGTGGCGACGGCGGCGGCAAGCGCTGGCATGCGGGCGAGCGTATCGCGCAGGCCGGCGAGGTCGCGCGGGCGCGCGCTGCCGAGCGCGATACGCGCCGCGATGCGCGCCACGTCGACGGTGCGCTTGAGTTCGGCGACCAGGCGCTGTCGCACCGATCCAGCGGCCCTCAGTTCGGCGATCGCCGCGTGGCGCGCGAGCGGGACCTCGCGTGGGCGCAGCGGGTTGGCGAGCCAGTGTCGCAAGAGCCGGCTGCCGGCGGCGGTCGCACAGGCGTCGAGCCGCGACAGCAGCGTCGGTGCCGGCTCGCCGCGCAGCGTTGCGGTGATCTCGAGATTGCGCCGTGTCGCGGCATCGAGGGCCAAATGATCGCCACCCCGCTCGACGCCGAGCGAGCGAATGTGCTCCAACGAGGAGACTGCTGCGTCGCTTGCGCGTAGTGCAGCAGGGCGCCTGCTGCCTGCACCGCGAGCGGCGCGTCGGTCACACCAAACGCGGCCAAATCGCGCGTGCCCAGTTGCGCTGCCAAACGCCGCGTCGCCGCGTCGGCATCAAACTGCCAAGGGGGCAGCGCGCGCGAAGGCACGCCGTCGCGCCAGGCCTGCCTCGAGGGGGGGCTCATTCCGTCGGGATACAGAAGCTCGCTCGGGTCTAGGCGCTCGAGCTCGGCCGCCAGCTCGGGTGCGGGCAGATCGCGCAGCCACAGTTGCCCGCCGGCAAGATCGAGCCAGGCAAGTCCGATACGCTGGTTCGATGGCGCGAGTGCCACCAGCAGACAATCCCGTTTGGCTTCGAGCAGGGCCGCGTCCGTGACCGTGCCCGGCGTGACAATGCGTGTAACCCGGCGTTCGACTGGCCCCTTGCTGGTGGCTGGGTCACCGATCTGTTCGCAGATCGCCACCGACTCGCCGAGCTTGATCAGCTTGGCAAGATATTGCTCAACCGCATGGTACGGTACGCCGGCCATCGGGATCGGCGCGCCCGCCGAGGCGCCGCGCGCGGTGAGCGTGATGTCAAGCAGCGGCGCCGCGCGCTCGGCGTCGTCATAGAACAGTTCGTAGAAATCGCCCATGCGGTAGAAGACGAGCTTGTCCGGATGCTCCGCCTTGACGCGCAGATACTGCTGCATCATGGGCGTGTGTGCGGGAAGATCGGCGGCAGCAGGTATCTTGATTCGACTTGAGGTTCAATCAGCTATCTCCATATAGAACATGGAGTTACAAACTATCTTCACGGACATGGAAGTGGCCATCGAGCCCGAGTACGACCCGGTACCAAACTGCCCAGACCGGTGCCGGGGATCGGTACCGGGCAGTGACTCGCAGGATAGTGACCGCTACTTGGAAATCTCGAACTCGTTGGCCTGCGCCGTGTCTTGGAGCGTGTTGAAGGCGTAATAATTGTCGCCCGCCTTGAAGATGTAACGACACCAGTCTTCAGATCTCCCCATCCAGTTCCACTTAATTTGTACGCAATACGTACCCTTGTCGTCGATTTTCCAGCTGCCTGAGCCCGAGCCGGGCATGGCATGGCCGCCGGTGTTGCCTCTACCGTCGCTCGAGGCTGAAAGGTCCCCACTAAGAGCGTGTTACTCCCAGACGGCGCGGGAGTGGCCCGCAGAAAGGATTGTGATTGACGACCTTGGTATCCCGGCAGCAGCTGCTTCAGGTCGGCAGCGACGGCCGGTCTTAACGTTGGACGGCAATTCTTAGGCTTTGACATCGGCCAGAAGTCAGCAGCCTGGCTCGAAAGCAGCGAACGTCCAGCAGCATCAGAACGAAATGCGGCAAACAAGATAGTACGGCGCATGTTCCCTCTCCGCTGTTGGATGTAACTCGAGCGTTTCTCGGACCTATTTTCGCACATCATGTCATCGCCGACTTGTTGTCGTTGGCTCTGTACTCTTGAGGTCTTAGCATCGGCTTCAAGGGTCCCAGAATGCCGTGGGTTGAGCTCCGGCTCGATCGGGCCGGCCAAGCCCTTCGTACCTGTCCAGGGTACCGAGGTCGAAGGGTGGTACTTTGTAAAAGGCTGCACGAGAACAGGTCCTCGCTGCGGCAATATTGCAGGAAGTGCGGTGGCCCGCCGTGGGGTGTCGGACGCAGATACCCGAGCCATGGCGTGCTCGGCGCCCGCCGTGGGGGCGGTGATCGAATTGCGCGGTGCCTGCGGAGCCTGTAGGCCTGGCCGCTGGCACATGCCTTGCTGCAGACGTCGCATCCGGTCCTTTTCTCCTCCTCGACCGGACCCTAGCCCCGGGCGGCTCTCCCCCGTGCCGTCCGGGGCTTTGTATTAGCGTGACAATTCACGGCGTCGTCTGACGCTTCCTGGCACAAGCAGGTGGTCCAAAGCCCTACTGCCGCGCCCTAAGGCTCGCGTCGTGAGGGTGGCTTTGGAGTCTGCGGGCGCCGAGCTGCGGCGAGGCTGGCAAGCAGCGCGTTCATCCGGATCTGCTCGTCAAGAATGCGTCGCAACAACGGTTTCGTGCCGATTAGAGCAAACGGAAGGACTATCCACGCAATCGCCAGAATGAGACCGAAGATGACCAGCGCCAACCAGACTAACCCACTTACTCCCATTGCATCCATCTTTGCTTCCTCGATGAATTGTTTCGGCTCGCCGCGCGGGCCGGTCTGCCAGCTTCCCGCGCCCGTTATGATCGGCTGCGCTCTTGGGCCAGCAATCGCACGACATCTTTGCCATCCCGCGCCTTGTCGCGATTCTCCGGTGTCTCCTTCCCGAGCGCCGTTCCGGCGACAAAGCGATACACGTCCGCCGCCCCCTGAAACATTTTTGGCGTGATGCCTGCAGTAGAGAGTGTCTTGGAGATCTCGACCATTTCCGGCACCCAGCGATAGGCCTTTGGCGGTAGGATCGGAAATTGGCTTAGTGCCCAATCATAAAAACCTGCCTGCGATTGCCGCAGCTGCTGTTCCAGTACGCCATCGACGCCAAGGCGCTGAGCCGCTATCAATACATCCAGCCATAGCGCCTGCGTGCCCTTGTTGAGGGCGCCGTAGCACATCTTGAGCGCGCTCGCATCGGCGATGCGGTCGCTAATCACGCGCACGATAAGCTGCGGCCCGGCGAGTTGTTCGAGATCGGCGGCGCCGGGGCCCGACACGTACAAATTGGTCTTCGCTTTGCCGCGCGGTGGCGGGCCGATGATGCCGGCGTCGAGAAAACGCCCACCCGCTCCTTCGATCACGCCCGCGATTTCACCTACGGTGTCAGGGGCGATCGCATTGCAGTCAACAATCAGCGTGTGGCTGCCAGTGGCGCGCAGCGCACTCGCTACTTCGCGCGCGAAATCGAGTGCGGCACCGGGGTTAATAACCGACAACACGACATCGCATTCGGTAACGAGTCGCGCAATGGTGCCGACGTCGGTCAATCCCGCCTCGCGCGCAAGCGCACGGGTGCGCTCACTGCGCTGCTCCAGCGCGGTATAGACATTCAAGCCCTTCGCCATGATCTGTATCGCTAGCGCCTGCCCCATGTCTCCAGGGCTCATCAGACCGACCTTCTCAATCCTCAATCCCGTTGTATTACTCGCGGCGCCTGCTTTGAAGGGCACACCACCTAAGGCGAAAGTTGCCGAGGCAGCCCCGGCGACCTGGAGAAATCCGCGACGGTCCTGCTTCATGATGTAATTCGCTTCCATCACACATCTCCAGAAAATGGTTGTCCGTAAAAGCCACCGACACTGAAACGGAATCCGTCCTTATTGACTGCGCCGCCAGCTGTACGAGTCGCTTATGATAAGGACTAGTGCGAGCGGTGACCAACGTTGGTAGCAGAGTTCGGCTACGCAGCCCTGACAGCCTCCTGCAGAGGGGCTCGATGTGGCGCGGGCGCAAGAATGCACGCTAAAATTTGCGGTTGACATGGAAGGGAAGCCAACCCTGGTTAAGAGCCCTGCAGTTGATGTATGCCTTTCGGCTCCGCAGTTGCGTGCGTAAACGTACGCGAAGTGCTGTCTGATGCCCATGTCGCGCGCTTCGCTTTCGCCGCTGCAGTTCAATATCAGGGCTGACCTGTTCAAGCAGCTGGGGGCAATGGAGGAAGCTGGCCTTCCGATCCAAACGGCGCTTAGTCTCACGCGATTGCCGCCACGTGCGCAACTGCGTCTGACCGCTATGCGGAAGTGCCTCAGCAAGGGGTTGGGTATTGCCGAGGCAGGCTTGAAGAGCGGGCTGTTCACGCCGTTGGAGGCATCGCTGCTGCATGCGGCCTTCAGTGCCGGCAATCTGGTGCACATTTACCACCGTCTTTCCGACTATTACGCACGACGGGCGGCACACGTTGCCTCGATGAAGTCGCGGATGATGCTTCCCCTAGCCATGCTTGTGCTCGCAATATTCGTGCGCCCGCTGCCTAGTCTTGTCGCCGGTACCTTGAGTCCGGGCGGCTTCCTGATCAAGTGTTTTCTCGGGCTGCTTGTCCTTGGCGGAACCGTGTGGCTGTTGGCAGTATTTCCGTACCGATTGCAAACGGGTGGGGTGGCAACCTGGAACATCCAGTTTGATCGAGTCTTGCCGCTGGTGCCGCTGTTCGGCTCGATGTATGTACGCCGCACCGTTCGAGATTGCTTTGAGACCCTGGCGCTGCTACTGGAGGCCGGGATGCCGATCCTGGAGGCTTTGCCGTTATCCGTGGACACCGTCCAGAGCCCAGCGATCAAGGAGCGATTTTCGCGGATCAAGCCTCGAATCGAAGGAGGCGCCTCGTTTGCGCAGGCAGTTGGTGAGTTGTCGTTTGCCGGACGTGCACAAGCGCATGCGATGATTCTGGCCGGCGAAACGGCTGGTGCCTTACCGGAAGTTTTGTTCGCTTACTCGGAAGGTGAAACAATGGCAATCAACCAATTCGACGACCTGGTTGCGGAATGGGCACCACGTCTTGTTTATACGCTCGCCGCTTTGTGGATCGGCTACGGGATCGTTCGCAGCGGCGCATTCATGCCATCGCTTCCGCCGGATCTGCGTTAGGGCAATACGGAGATTCCAGGCTAAGGCAAGAACACGTTCGCCACTGATCGAACGGCTCAGGGAACCCTAATGGCACACCGTCGGCTCCCCCCCCCCCTCCTCCTCCTCCCCCCTCCCCCCCCCCTTCCCCTTCTCCCTTCCCCCCCCCATCCCTCCCCTCCTCCCCCTCTCCCCCCCCCCCCTTCCTCCCCCTCTCTTCCTCCTCCCCCCCCTCCCCCCCTCTCCCTCTTTCTCCTTCCCTTCCCCTCTCCTCCCTACCCCTCCCCGCGGTGCTCGTAGAATGCTGCCAGGGCTCGCGCTGCGCTGCTGCTGAGGCGACTCCCTGGGCAGGTTGCAACCAGTGAAGAAAACATTCCCTCGCGGTTCTCCTTCCCGCGTCGCCAAGGCAGCTATCGGGCGGCGTAGCCGATCGGCCACCGGAGCCGCGCCGGGGCCGACGGTCGCCGGCGTGAAAATAACCCATCCCGACCGCGTCGTGTATGCGGCGGCCGGGATCACCAAGCTCATGGTCGCTGAATACTACGAGCGCGTTGCGCCGCGGCTTCTGCCCTACGTCGCCGGCAGGCCGCTGTCCATCGTGCGTTGTCCGGAGGGAACGGACGCCCCGTGTTTCTTCCAAAAGCACGTCGGTGAGCATGCGATACCGGGGGTCGAAGTGGCGATGATCGAAGACAGCGCTGGGCGCAATCCTTACATCGTTGCCAATACGACGCACGCGCTCGTCGGTTGGCGCAGATGCATGCGCTCGAACTTCACGCCTGGGGCGCGAAGGGTGCGCGCATCGAGCGACCCGATACCCTGATCTTCGATCTGGATCCGATCCCGGATTGCCGTGGGCGTTGGTCGTGGCGGGAGCGCGGCGAACCCGAAGTCTACTCGCTGAGGCTCGGGCTCGTTGCGCTGGTCCAGACCACCGGCGGCAAAGGGGTGCACGTTGTCGTGCCGCTCCAGCGCCGCCACGGGTGGGACGAGGTCAAGGATTTTGCGCAGGGCGTTGCGGCGCGTTTCGAAAAAACCCGGCCCGACCAGTTTGGCGACCAAGCAAGGTACGCCGCCACGGCAAGATCTTCGTCGACTACCTGCGCAATACGCGTGGTGCGACTGCGGTCGCACCCTATTCGCTGCGTGCGCGGCCGGTAGCGACCGTCGCCACGCCGTTGGCGTGGAACGAACTGAGCGCGCAACTCCACCGGGCGCGTGGACGATTGCCACCGTGCTCGAACGTATCGCCAGAGGAAGATCCCTGGGCCGACTATGAGCGGCGTCGCCAGCGCCTAACGGCGGCGATGCGGCGCGCCCTGAGCTGACGCCGGGGACGCGCCCGCACGGCCCGGTGCGGCGTTTCTGGCACAATCGCGCGTGCATTGGGGCGCTGCAAGCGCCACCTCAATCGATGACCGCTTTGCAAATCTCGCCGGGGCAACTCCCTCTCGACGCCTTGCGCGCGGTCTGGGCCCATCCGGTCCCGGTCGCGCTCGACCGGGAAGCCAAGGCGCGGGTCGATGCCGCGGCCATGCCATTGCCCGCGTCATCGCCACGGGCGCATCGTCTATGGCGTCAATACCGGCTTCGGTCTGCTCGCGCGCACGCACATCGACCCACGCGGCTCGCCGAGCTGCAGCGCGCCTCGTGCTGTCGCATTCGGCCGGCACGGGGGCCCCGCTCCGACGCGGTGGTGCGCCTTACGCTCTTGCTCAAGATCGCCTCGCTCGCGCGCGGGTATTCCGGCGTGCGTACGACTCATCGATGCACTGCTCAAGCTGCTCAACGCGGGCGTCTATCCGATCGTCCCGGCCAAGGCTCGGTGGGCGCCTCGGGCGATCTGGCCCCGCTCGCCCACTTGGCCGGGGTGCTGATCGGCGACGGCGAGGCCCGGGTGGGCGCAGTGCCGGCCGAGAGGCCCTGGCACGTGCGGGCCTCGGCCGATCGAGCTGCGGCGAAGGAGGGGCTCTCTCTCATCAACGGCACCCAGGTCTCGACCGCGCTGGCGCTTGCCGGCCTTTTCGCTGCTGAGCGAACGCTTGCCGCTGCCCTCGTCGCCGGCGCGCTGTCGGTCGACGCGTGCCTGGGCACCGATACGCCCTTCGACCCGCGCATCCAGCAGTGCGGGGCCAGCCCGGTCAGCGTGCGGCCGAATGCTGCGCGGCTCTTCGCCGGAAGCGCGATTCGCGCTCGCACCAGGACTGCCCGCGCGTCCAGGACCCCTATTCGCTTCGCTGCCAGCCGCAGGTCATGGGCGCCTGCCTTGACAGCTGCGCTACGCGGCAAGCGTTCGGGCGCGAGGCCAACGCCGTATCGGACAATCCTCTGGTGTTTCCCGAACAGCGACGAGGTGCTCTCGGGCGGCAATTTCCACGCCGAGCCGGTTGCGATGGCGGCCGACGTCTGGCGCTCGCAATCGCCGAAATCGGCGCGCTCGCCGAGCGGCGCGACAGCCCTCTTGACCGATGCCAATCTGAGCCGGCCTGCCGCCGTTTCTCGTCCGCGAAGGCCGGCGTCAACTCGGGCTTCATGATCCCGCAGGTGACGGCCGCAGCACTCGGAGCGAGAACAAGGCGCTTGCGACACCGCGAGCGTGGACTAGCCTGCCCACCTCGGCCAACCAGGAAGATCACGTGAGCATGGCGACCTACGCCGCACTGCGCCTGGCGCCAATGGCCGGGAACCTGCGGCAATCGTCGCGATCGAGCTGCTCGCGGCGGCGCAGGGTGTCGAGCTGCGCGCGCCGCTCGCAACCTCACCCCGGTTGCAGTCTGCGTTGCAGCGGATACGGCGCGAAGCCGCATTCTGGGATCGCGACCGGGCGTTTGCGCCGGACCTTGCGCGCATGCGCTCGCTCGTCGAGGAGGGCGCTTTCATGCCACTCGTCGGCGCCGCCCTAACGTAACGCCGCGGCAGCGCGCGACAAACGGCGCCCGTGACAGTGGAGCAAGCCATGAAGCTAGATCATCCCGGTACGCTTTCCGATAGCGCTACGCCGCGCGTGATCCGCGCGCCTCGTGGGCGGACGCTGCACGCGAGAAGCTGGCTCACCGAAGCGCCGCTGCGCATGCTCATGAACAACCTCGATCCCGAGGTGGCCGAGCGCCCGCAGGACCTGGTCGTCTACGGCGGTATCGGCAAGGCCGCCCGCAACTGGGCGCCTACGACGCCATCGTCGCCGCGCTGACGGCGCTGCGAGGACGACGAGACGCTGCTCGTCCAGTCGGGCAAGCCGGTCGGCGTATTCCGGACCCATGCCGACGCGCCGCGCGTGCTGATCGCCAACTCCAACCTCGTGCCGCAAATGGGCGACGTGGGAGCATTTCAACGAACTCGACCGCAAGGGCCTCATGATGTACGGCCAGATGACGGCCGGTTCGTGGATCTACATCGGCAGCCAGGGGATCGTGCAGGGAACCTACGAGACGTTCGCCGAGGCCGGGCGGCAGCACTACGGCGGTGACCTCGCCGGCACGCTGGATCCTGACGGCGGGCCTGGGCGGCATGGGCGGCGCGCAGCCGCTGGCCGCGACGATGGCCGGCGCCTCGCTTCTTGGCGATCGAGTGCCGAGCCTCGCGCATCGAGATGCGGCTTGAGACGCGCTACTGGATACGCATCGCCCCGGACCTGGATGCCGCTCTGGCGCTCATCGCGAACGCGTGCGCGACACGGCAACCGATATCGGTCTGGCTTGCTCGGCAACGCCGCGGAAGTCTTGCCTGAGCTCGTGCGCCGCGGCGTGCGACCGGATCTGGTCACCGACCAGACTCCGCCCACGACGCTCAACGGCTATCTGCCTGCCGGCTGGACGCTGCGCCAATGGCGCGCTGCCCAGCAGGACCCGTCGGCGCACGCCGAACTCGCAGCGGCGGCAAGGCGGTCGATCCGCTCGCATGTCGAGGCCATGCTCGCGTTTCACCGCCTGGGCATGCCGACCTTCGATTACGGCAACAATATCCGCGCAAGTGGCGCTGGACGAGGGGGAGGCGAACGCATTCGCTTTCCCCGGCTTCGTGCCGGCGTACATCCGGCCGCTGTTCTGCGAGGGCAAGGGGCCGTTTCGCTGGGTGGCGCTGTCGGGCAACCCGGAGGACATCCGGCGGACCGATCGCAAGGTCAAGGAGCTCTTTCCGGCCGACTCACGGTTGCATCGCTGGCTGGATCTCGCCGCCGAGCGGATCGCGTTTCAGGGCCTGCCGGCGCGCATCTGCTGGCTCGGTTTGGGCGAGCGGCACCGGGCAGGCCTTGCCTTCAACGCCATGGTCGCGGCGGGCGAACTCGACGCGCCGATCGTCATTGGCCGCGACCACCTTGACACCGGCTCGGTCGGCAAGCCCGAACCGGGAAACCGAAGCGATGGCCGACGGTTCCGACGCGGTGTCCGACTGGCCGCTGTTAAATGCCCTGCTCAACACCGCCAGCGGCGCGACCTGGGTGTCGATTCATCATGGGGGCGGCGTCGGCATGGGCTACGCGCAACATGCGGGCATGGTGATCGTCTGCGACGGCACGCCGGCTGCCGCAGAGCGCATCGAGCGCGTGCTGTGGAACGACCCGGCACTCGGCGTTGCGCGCCACGCTGATGCAGGCTACGGCAGGGCGATCGAAGTCGCCAGGGCGATGGATCTGAACTTGCCGATGCTTGGCGAGTGACCGGTGCGCCCGAAGGCGGCGCTGCATGCCGGCGTTGAGGCGAGGCGACGCTTCGACGTGTCGCGTTTGATGCATGCGCAACTTTGTGACCGAGGCAAGAATTGGCCAGCATAACGTCCGCTCGCGCCGATTGTCACCGCCGGTAACGGGTCGGTTTTCGTCCGCGTGCAAGGCTCGCGGGAGATTGCTATCCATCCACATCCGATCGCCAGGCAGATAGCGCCTATTGGAGGGATCAGGGAGATCAGGCGCTCAATCCGGCGGCGCAGTTTGCGCGATAAATACAAGGGGAAAAGAGGCCGTCAGATCAAAAGATCAGACCGCAGGCGACCGGCGCAAACTTCAGTACGGGTTTGCGCAGGCATCCCGAAGGGGCTGAACTGCTCAGGTGTCGCCGCGGAGAGGTGTCGAACGTCCGACGCGTCGGTTATCTCCCGCTCTCGGTCGCAGCACTGCAACGCTGGCGCCTGAGCTTGACCGGTCGCTAGCCACTTCGCTAGCGGGTCACGGAAGCGAATCGGTACATTGGAAGATCGATGGATCGTGCCAGAGCTGATCGCCGAGACAACGGGCAGGAACCGTTACCGCACTTTCCCCGCTACACTGCATTCTCTACAACTGCCGCACCCCGACAGCACATGCTTAAATCCCGCACGCGCGCCGCGACTGTCCTGAAGCACCCCGCTGCCTTTACCATCCGAGTGCTGAAAAGCTTTCGTGCCAACCAAGGCTACCTGCTCGCCGGCGCAGTTGCTTACAACACGCTGCTCTCGATTCTCCCGCTGCTGATCCTCATCCTAATCGTGTTGGCGAATTTTGTCGACGAAACGGCGTTACTGACCACGCTCGACCGCTACCTCGATTTAGTCGTGCCCGGCCAGTCCGAGGCGATCATGGGAGAGCTCGCGCTGTTCCTCGAGCATCGCCACGTCATCGGATGGGTGCTCGTTGCCACCCTGCTATTCTTCAGCTCGCTCGCATTTACGGTGCTTGAAAATGCAATGTCGGTGATCTTCTACCACCGTGTGAAAATCAAGCGTAGGCACTTTCTCACTTCGGCGCTGATCCCGTTCTTCTGCATCCTCTTCCTCGGGATTGGAGCGCTGATCGTCACATTCGTGTCCAGCGCATTGCAGGCGATGGGTCAGGAGAGCGTCGAGTTTCTCGGCCGCACACGCTCGCTAGTCGGAGTTTCCGGGTTCCTGCTCTATTTAATGGGCGTGGCTGGCGAAATCGTCGTGCTGACTTCGATCTACATGGTGATGCCGGTTGGGCGCCCGTCGTGGCGGCACGCACTAATCGGCGGCATCACAGCCGGGCTGCTGTGGGAGCTCACACGCCATGTGCTCGTGTGGTACTTCTCCACGCTGTCGCAAATCAAGATGGTGTACGGATCGCTCACGACGACGATCGTGGTCCTGCTAAGTCTGGAAATTGCAGCCCTGGTGCTCCTGCTCGGGGCGCAGGTGATAGCCGAGTATGAGCGCAGCGATCGCGGGGGCGTCCGTGGCGTGCCAAAAGGGCTGAGGACCGACTGATTACCGCTGACCTGACGCGCTAATGCCGCTCATAGATTGCTGAGTCAGGCAGGCGCGGGGCGTCACAAATGTGGAAGCGACCCGATCAACCGGAAACACGGAGACGGTCATCAACGCATTGATCAAGCATGCGCACAAGTTACCGGAGGAAACTCTATAAGTCGCTAACCTGGGATCGGGGCAAGGAAATGGCCGATCACAAGCGCTTCACACTGGCGACCGACATCCAGGTCTACTGCTGCCATCCACAGAATCCATGGCAGCGTGGGAGCAACAAGAACAGGAACGGACTATTGAGGCAGTACTCCCCAAAGAAACAGACCTATCAGGCTACTCGCAAGCTAAGCTCAACGCCGTGGCAAGGCAATTGAACGAGCGCCCAAAAAAAAAATAAAACTCCAAAACCCCAGTGAAACAAACCACAAAACGGTGCCTCCAACCGGTGAAATCCCAAACCAAAACCCACAACCCGAAAGGGTGGTTGGCCCCCCCGGAATTAAACTCCCCGGCGGTAATTTGTTGTCGACATCCGCCGTCACGTGCAGATAACTGTAAAGAGCGGCGATCTCTGCATCCGTGAAGTGCGACAGAATGTCACGTGCCTGTGACCCATAGTGCAAGTTTTCTTCCCCCGAGCGCCACGCCCGTTCGCAATAGCTGAGCGAATGATTCCGGGGAATAAGCAGCCACCACCCGCAGGCTTGGACTGGTGAAATCGGGATTGGAATCGCCGCCGAGGCTTGTCCCGTGGCAGGGGAGCAGCTGGTGCGCGCAAGGTACCGCCCGTAAGCGGCCTCTTCGCTCGTTGCAACGGGAGGCGGGACCGTTTCGGCGATGAGCTGCGCCACCGTCTTGAATTTGCCAACTGCAACGCCAACGCGCCCGAGTGGCCCCAGCGAGACACTGGGACCGGACCGGTGACCGCTGGCAATGACTTCAGAAACGCAATGATGCGGCCCAGGTCTTCGTCGGTCAGCCCCACGAACTCTTCCGAGGGCATCACTCATGGTGCTGCGACCTCCCGGCCGCACGCCATTCCTTATGACGCCGACGAGCTCCGCATCGCTGTACTTGCGGACGGCGGCAGTAAGATTGGGCGCGACGACACGCCCGATCATCGGCTCGTCAAATATGACAACTCCCTCGGCCTGCTTCCCATGGCAACCGCCGAAGCAGCCATGGACGGTGGCCAACCGCCGCCCCTCGATGATCGATGCGGGGTCCGTCGGAATCGACAAGCCAACTGTAGGGACCTCGTAGGTGCGTCGCAGAATGCGCTCGGATAGAACGTACACGACAGCGTACGCGACGATGCACAGCCCGACAAGACTTCCCAAGGCTATGCCAATCCAGCGCAACAGACGCTTCATGACTCTCCCTTTGGTAAATGCTGGAGTTTGACGCGACTCGGACCTAGCGAAACGCCGAGCGATTGAACGCCCGATTCTGGCCGATCAGCGACCGTCGCCCGACCGTCGCAAACCGACCCTGAGCCGCCGTTCGCATCGCTTGTGAGCGGACATTCCCGAAGGGTTGATAAATGCCGACACTGCTGGCCGCGACTTCAAGCGTTAGGTCGAAAGTCACGCGCGGCGCTATCCACCATCCCGCAAAAAAAGCACCGTGCATTTCGCCATTCTCGCGAAAAGCACGGCGTGGAGGAACTCCTGGGAGAGGCCAATACCCCTTCCGGGACGCCTGCGCAGGCTGCCCTCGCGTGAGCGGCCTCACTCATTGCCCGCTCAGGACACAGATTCTCGCAGCATTGCCAAGTCAATCGAAAGTGCAGTCGGTGACAATGCCCTGGTCCAGGTCGGCACTCCCGTGGCTCGGTCTTGGACGAGTCGATCTTGGCGTTCGGGCTGACCGAGTCTTGTTCGGCCGTCGGCAATCGTTCGCCTTGCAGTGCCGTGGGGTTCGCCGCCGATGCATCCGCGCCGCCCACCGCTGCCGCCGCAAACGCGTGCAGCGGCGGAACTCTGTCGTCATTCAGTGTGACGGCGACATATCCGACCGCCATCAACCCAAGCGCGATGGCCAAAGTCTTGCGCCATCCTGCAAGCCTGCGGTGACCGAAGTGCCGCGCTGTCTTGTCTATTGCCATGATCATCTCCTGTTGACTTGCTGTTACGGAACGCCCAAGTTCATCGCGCCGAAAACTCCGCACGCGAACTGCGTCGACGAAAGCGACCCGCGACCAGCGCCACCAGCCGGCCTCGACGTAGACTTGTGATAAGGGCTTTGACCAGCTTTAATAGGTCCTGCCCTCTCCCATTGACGGCGGCGCGATGCAATGCCTCGATCCGCTCACTGAGTTCCAGTGAAATCGGCGTTGCCGACTCGAGTGCCATCCTGCGCAGCGCGTGCGAATTCGCAAGCGTTCCGCAGTTGAAGCGGAACCAGGTGTTGGCGTCGACCAGCGTGCCCTGACCGTCGACGAAGTCGGCGATCCACATCACGCCGTCCCGAAGGTAGATGGCAACGGCGTGATGTTCGCTTAGCCGCAGCATCTGACCTTGGATGTGGCCGGGCACTCGATTCTCAAACTTGCTTTCCATTGGCAATCCTTTCGAAGTGCGGGGTCAATCATTCTTGTGCGAATTGCGCCCGCAGACGAACGAATGTTCACTCACCCGTGCGTCAACGGTGCCTGGCAGCTGCTTCATTGCTCCAGGGTCATCGTTGGCAAGTATCCCGCGGGCAGGATTCGTGTGATAAGCGCCGAGAGTGCGGCTAGCCCCGATGGAATCCATTACTCCTCCCGAGCCGTGCGCGGTGTGCGTACACCGCCGGCGTTGCGTTCGAGCCACTCGGCCAAAGTTCGGCGCAGCATCGGGTAGGACGTGCCACAGATTAACGGGAAGCAGAATGGTGTGCAGGACCACGACCGGAAGAATATGAGCGGCATAGCCGTAGCCGATGAACGCGACATTGCTTGCGATCGCAACGAGGCGCAGTGACAGCATGTCGCGCATCCAGAAGGCCGTGAGCACCGGCCAGACGCGAGAAAGCCGAGAAAATCGTGGTCGTTCATCTCTGAATCTCAGAATTCACTAGGTGCAATCGTGGGTGCTCATCGCAGCGCAATTCACTCGAATATTCCCGCTCCGGAGCGCCGCATATTGAGCACGGAGTGTCACCTCATGTTGGGCGATGAGCCATCGTGTCGACCCCGGGTTTCGCGCGATGGCCGGATGTGCGATTGCTCGTTGGCCCGTCATGAGGTCGTCGTCGAGGTGTCGTTTCACCATCTGTTGCTATGCGATGCACCGCGCCGGTACAGTTGCGGGCATCTTCGTGAGAACAGGGCCGCGGTATGCTGCGCATTGTGTCTTCCGTCACGTTTCACTCCTGCTTTGCTATGCTGATCACCTGACACGAATCTTCGGTGGAACTCCCCGACGAAGTCTCAAAGGAACCCTAAAGGATTTATAAAAGGTCACTATCCGTGTCCGCCCGTCGACGCCGGTTCGAAGGGGTCGCCGCCGCTTGCACAGCCCGTGCGGCCATGGATTCCAATGAAATGAGTACGCTCTACAACATCGGTCCGCTGCAACTCGATCCGGAAGCCCGTGTGCTTACGCAGGACGGTGCGGCGGTGGCCTCGGCGCGCGCGCGGTGGCGGTGCTCACGGCGCTGGTGAGCCGCACCAACGAGTACGTAGAGAAGTCAGCCATCCTGGACGCGGCGTGGCCGGGGTTAGTGGTCGAGGAGGCCAACCTCGCCGTGCAGATCTCGGCCATCCGCCGCGCGCTCGCCCGCGTGCCGGGTGGCGAAGGTTGGATCGAGACGCTGGCGCGACGCGGTTATCGCTTCGTCGGGCCGGTGACCGCCATTGCCGGCCGGTCGCCGCGCCGGTCGCCGCCGATCACAAGCGCACCAATCTTCCGGAGCTGCTGACCTCGTTCGTCGGGCGCGAGCGGGAACTGGCCGAGCTCAAGCGGCTCCTCCCCAAGTCGCGCCTGCTGACGCTGACCGGGACCGGCGGCATCGGCAAAACCCGGCTCGCGCAGCAGGCGGCCGCCGAAATGCTCGATGCCTACCGTGGCGGCGTTTGGTTCGTCGACCTCGCCCCGTTGCGCGATCCGGCGTTGGTGCCGAGCGCGCTGGCGCAGGTGCTCCAGGTGACGGAGTCGGCCGGCCAGAGCCTGACTACGGCGCTGTGCAACCATCTGCGCGCGAAGGAAACCTTGCTCATCCTCGACAACTGCGAACACGTGCTCGACGCCTGTGCCCGCCTCACCGAGGTGCTGTTGCGCGAGACGGCGCAGGTCACCGTGCTCGCTACGAGCCGGGAACCACTGCACTTGGCTGCCGAGCACAGCTACCCGGTGGCGTCGCTGCCGCTGCCCGATGCGCAGGCCGACGTGCAGAACATTGCCCGCTCCGATGCGGTGCAGCTGTTCGTGGAGCGCGCCCGTCAGCACCGACCGCACTTCGACTTGCAGGAGCAGCGGGCGCACGCGGTGGCGGAGATCTGTGTGCGACTCGACGGGATTCCGCTGGCGCTGGAACTGGCGGCGGCACGGGTCGCGGTGTTGCCTGTGGAGCAGATCGTACGCTTGCTCGCCCAGCGCTTTCGACTGTTGACCAGCGGAGCCGCGAGCTGCCGCGGCACCAGACCCTGCACGCAATGATCGACTGGAGTTACGACCTGCTCGACGCCACAGAGAAGGCGCTCTTCGCGCGGCTGTCGGTGTTCGCCGGGGGTTGGACGCTGGCCGCAGCAGAAGCGGTTTGCGGTGGCGAGCCGATCGCAGACGACGAGGTGGCATATGTACTAATCGGGCTGATCGAGCAATCACTAGTCATTGCCGATGAGGACGGCGACCGCTATCGGCTGCTCGAGACGATTCGTGCCTATGCGGCCGAACATCGCACCAAGTTCGACGAAGTTGAGCTAGTCGCGAAACGGCACGCGCAATATTTCCGTCACCACTTCGCTCAGGCACCCGATGACTGGCTCAAGCTTACCGATGCAGATTGGCGTTCGACTTACCTGCCGGAACGAGACAACATACGCGACGCGCTCGACTGGGCCTTCGGACCGCGAGGCGATCGTGCGCTCGGCGTTACCCTCATCGCGGCGACCGGTCCCCTTTGGTCGGAACTCTCGCTGCTCAACGAGGGCCAACAACGATTCGAGTCAGCCGTCAGCGGCATCAACGAACAGACATCAGACACTGATCGCGCGCGGTTGTGGCTTTGGCAGGCGCTGCTGTGGGGGGCCGCTGTATCGTCGCAAGCCGTCTTCGAAAAGGCGGCGGATGCATACCGGCAACTAGGCGACGCAACCGCGCTAGTACATACATTGGCGCGCTTGAGCATCGCGTTTACGCGCGGCGGCCAGTTCGGGCCCGCGGCTGAGTGCCTGAAGGAATCCTTGCGCCTGCTCGAACGCGTAAGACTGCCTAAAGTTCTCGCCCATTACCATCGCGCGTTGGCGTTCCTGGACGTACATGTAGGCGATCCGGCGGGTGGCAAGAACCACTTCCAGCAGGCGGCGTCGCTGTACCGCCTTGCAGGTTCGGAACGTAACGCGCTGGCCACTCTGGGCGATCTTGCCAATCTGAACTGGGAACTCGGTGATCTCGATGCTGCGCTCAAAGGCTTCAAAGAGGCGGTGGCGCTGATGAGGATTGCGTCAGTCACAAGCCGCGTATTCGGAGTTACCCTAATGGGTCTGCTAGGGGTGCACGTCGAACGTGGCGAACTAGCCGAAGCACTGGTGGTGGCGCGCGAGGGCCTGCCGTTGTTGCAGGACGGGGGCTATGCCTGGCTTTATCTGGACTGCGCCGCGCTAAGGGCAGCACTTTCGGGCAGAATCGGCGATGCTGCGCGCGTAATGGGCTATGCGGATTCCATGTTTCAGGCCAAGAGCCAGCGCCGATCCGGGAATGAAGCACGCGCGCGCACCCGCTTACACGAACTATTGTGCAAGAAGCTCGCGTCCGTAGAGATGCAGCGGTTACTTACCGAGGGCGCGGACCTCACCGATGAAGAGGCCTGCAAGTTGCTTTTGACGGATGACGCCTGAGTTCCCCTGCGTCCGGGAGGACTGACGTGCGCAGTCCCGCGAGGCTCAGCAATCGTTGGCTCACAGCACGCGCGTCGCCCTTGACGACCGCCAGCTAGGCTAGCGGCGTAGGTACGGCTACCCGATTTACAGCGAATCAGGAACCGGCGACGACGGGCAGCTTATGGCCGAACTGAGACATCGCGCGGCGCGTCACGCCCATTCCGCGACAGCTACGACGCGGGTAAAGTAGTCGCATGGCCGACGCCCTTGCACCCACGCGAACTGCGCTACTTGCCGGCGCTACCGGCCTCGTCGGGCAGGCTCTTCTGACCGTGTTGCTTGCCAGCGAGCATTACCGCAGGGTGCATGTCCTGCTGCGCCGCACGTCGCCGAACATCAAGTCGAGTGCAAAGCTGGAGATTCGCCAAGTCGACTTCGCACGATTGCCCGCAGCGTTCCCAGCGGTGGATGACGTGTTCGTCGCGCTCGGCACCACGATCAAGATCGCCGGGTCCGAAGCGGCCTTTCGCCAGGTGGATTTTGACTTCGTGGTGAATATCGCGCGGGCCGCCAAGGCTGCTGGGGCGACGCGGCTGGCCGTCGTGTCGGCTTTGGGCGCCGACCCGACGTCGCGTATCTTCTACAGCCGCGTGAAAGGCGAGATGGAGACCGCCATCATGCAACTCGGCTACGACTCGGTGGTCATTGCGCAGCCGTCCATGCTGCTGGGTGACCGCGCGGCCTTGGGGCAACCGCCGCGCAGTAGCGAAGTATGGTCGGCAAGGCTGCTTGCGCTACTCGGTTGGATCATGCCTAGGAGCGTGCGGCCGGTCCAGGCTCGCGCCGTCGCGTCCGCGCTGCTGGCGGCCATTCTCGACGCAGAGCCTGGGGTTCGCGTCCTGAAATCGGGAGCCATGCAAGGCGCACGATTAACCTAGCGATTGTTACGCAATGCTGGAGAGGAGGAGCCGTTGACTATAAGAATGTCCCGGAACTTGCCGGCGTTGATCTTGAGCGGTACCGCGGGACAGGACGCCCGGAACTCGGGTCACAGTTCTATAAAGTAAATGCGCGGGCGGGGCGGCTACGATGCCGTCCCAACCGCTCCGACATGCTACCCGCCGTAATCACCTGGCACTTACGTGAGTCCAATCGAGTCGGGAGAGCTTACTTAACATATTGATTTTATGGTCGGGGTGAGAGGATTTGAACCTCCGACCTCTACGTCCCGAACGTAATTCCTACCGTCAGAGCCATCAACAACATACGTTATTAATCAACAGTATAGCATCGTTGCATTGCGTTGCAATATGCTGCAAAATGCGCATAAACGCGTTTACAGCTGCGCCGTAAACGCTTTGGCCTACGTTCTGCCAGCGCGCGTTTACAGCGAAAGGGAGGGCAACGCCATGAAAGCCAGGTTAACGGAAACGATGATCGAGCGGCTCGCGCCGCAAGCGCGACCGTTCGAGATCCACGACACGAAGCAACCGGGTTTGGTCCTACGCGTGCAGCCCAGCGGGATCAAGGCGTTTAAGTTGCGCTGGGGCCGGAGCCGGGTAGTCACATTCGCGCCGCGTTACCCATCGCTCCAGCTCGAGGATGCGCGGGAGCGCGTGCGGAAAGCGCTCGCGGAGATTGATCAAAGCGGCGTGCCGAGCGGCATCAGGCCGAAGATTACTGCCGGAGAAGTGCGCACGTTCGAGCAGTTTATCGACAATCGGTACGCGGAAGCGATCGCCCACCGGCGCGCACATAAAGCGACGATTGCGGCGATCAAAAGCGTCTTTAAAGATTGGCTCGACAAGCCACTGCGTCAGATCACGGCATGGGATGTCGAACGGATCAAATCGGCACGAGGCAAGGCTGGCATCAAGCCAGCGACCATCGCCCGTGATCTCGACCGCATTCGAGCCGCGCTGAATGTGGCGGTAAAGCTCGGGCTGATCGAGCGTAATCCCGTTCCGACGTTGCCCGCCCGACGTTCGATAACAAGCGCGTCCGCTATCTGAGCGCCGACGAAGAGAAGGCGTTGCGCAAAGCGCTTGCCGACCGGGAGAAGGAGCGGCGGCGGCAGCGCAAAAGCGCCAACGCGCGGCTCCGATTGCGGAAGCTCGAACCGCGGCCGATGTGGGCCGATAACGAGTTCACCGATCACTTAATGCCGCTCGTCTTGCTGACGATGAATACAGGCTGCAGGCGTTCCGAAGTACTCGGGCTGACGTGGGAGAACGTCGCATTGGAACGCAAGCAGGTGACCGTGACCGCGATCACGTCGAAATCGCAGCGCGCGCGGCATATTCCGTTGAACGCCGAAGCTCTCGACGTGCTTACGCGCTGGAGGAAGCAAGGTTCAGGCAAAGGCCATGTGTTCGCGGGGCTCGATGGCGAGCGGATGGGGCACGTCAATCGTAGCTGGGGCTCGCTCATCGAAGCGGCTGGGATCACGAATTTCCGGCTCCACGATTTAAGGCATCATTTCGCTTCGCGGCTCGCAATGGCCGGCGTCAATTTGTTCGCGATACAAACGCTGCTCGGGCACAGTGACTCGAAGCTCACTGCGCGCTACGCGCATCTGGCGCCGGAGCATCTCGCCGATGCTGTCGCGAAGCTCGGGAGCAAGCGATGAACGAACGCAAGCACACAGCTTTTCACGAAGCTGGGCATGCCGTCGCGGCGCTGGAACTCGATGTTCAGTTCGATGGCATTTCTATTGTTCCCACCGACCATCGCGCCGGCCGCGTTGGCGTGGAAGACGACGATGGATTCCCGATTCATCCGGGGACGGATTGGAAGTCACCGGACAACGAGCGGGCATTCCGCGCTTGGGCTGCACGGCAGGCGATCATCGACTACGCGGGCCACGCTGCAGTTGTCGTGTTGCTTAGAGTGGGCGACATGAGTTATCGGTCTGCTGCACAACATGGGGCTTGGGACGATTACGATAAAGCATCTGCCCGCCTTGGCCGCAATCATCGACGGATCACTGCCGCAAGAGAACGCGCTGTCGAGATCGTATCTGCGCGAGAGGCAGACGTGCGCAAGATCGCGATGGCTCTTATAAAGCATGGGGGATTCGACTCACAAAATGTGGACATGCTTCTCGCGTGGGGTACTTTGGAACTGCCTTCAAAGGAAGTGATCGCGCGAAAGATGCGGAGCGCAAAGCGATGAGCAAAGCCAACCGCAGAACATCGCCACTGACGCAGTTGCAGCGCTGGCGGCACATCGCGCTGAAGTTCATCGAACGGGATGAGGCGCGGTTGGCAGGCTCGCGAAAGAAGCGCGGCAGCAAAGCACCGGCGCTTGACGCGTTAATCAAACAACACGACTTGTCGCGCTCCAACGACGATCTATTCGAAGCGATCTCGACCGACCCACGGGAGCACGTCTATCGGAAGGATGACCTAATCTACGACCGTGATAGCGGGCGCACAATCTCGCGGGCTAGCTTCAATCAACGCCTAGCGCGCGCACGCAAAAACGCGCTCTAAGCACATCCATTGTTAATCATTAACGACGCCTTATGCTCTGATTTCTCCGTGTACGCTTGCATCGTGTTGCTACGACACACGACACGAGGAGCAAGCGATGGAGAGATTGAAGCTCAGCATCGACGACATTGTCGAAGCGACTGGCGAGAGCCGTAACAACATCCACAAGGCCATCAAGGCCGGTCATCTGCCAACGTTCATAGTCGGCCGCCGGCGCTTTGCGCGGCCGGAAGCTGTGCGCGCATGGGTCGACTTCTTGCAGCGATCGTCGGACAAAGGCAAGCCGATCAAGTATCAGGCTCGCGAAACCGCCTAGCCAATCCACCGATTCGCGGCGCGCTTCGGCGCGCTTTTTTTCAGGGAATCGACCGATGTTGAAAGAGATGGTCTACATCAGTGGTGAACTTCTCGACCCGAGCAAGCCGGAAGTCCAGGTGAAGTTGTTGCGGCGCGTCGCGAAGCGTTGGCGCAAAGCTGCCTCCATCTATCCTCATCTTGAAGCCGAGGCCCTAATAGCTGAGCAGAAGTATCAGAAGCTCAAGGCCCAGTTGAAATCCGGTGTACGCAAACCCCTCAGGCCAAAACTGAATCGATTGTAGAGCGATCTAAGCGGTCGATTCATGGAAAGCCTAGCCCTGAAGTACCGTCCGGGGACTCTCGATCAAGTGATCGGGCAGCCGACTGTCGTCGCCACTCTGCGAGATGCATTCGCCCATCAACACATCCCGCACGCGGTCTTGTTCACCGGTCCATCGGGCGTCGGCAAGACGACTGTCGCCCGGATCATCGCCGCTAACCTCAATTCTGATCTGGTGCAGGTCGACGCGGCATCCTTCGGTGGCATCGAAACCGTCCGGCAGTTGGTGATGCTGACCCGCTACTATCCACTCGGGAAGCCCCATCGCACGATCATCCTCGAGGAAGTGCAGGGGCTTACTGCCCCAGCGTGGCAAGCACTGCTCCTTCCCTTGGAAGAACCGGCAACGTGGATGCACTGGATCCTTTGCACGACGGAGCCAGCCAGGATCCCCGAAACGATCCTGACCCGATGCCATCGCTACTCGTTGCGCCCGGTCGGGCGATCCATCCTGCTCGACCACCTGCAACAGATCGCCCGCAAGGAAGGACTCGATGTTGATCCCGAAGTCCTGGAATTGTGCGTCGCTCAGGCCAAGGGCAGTGTCCGGCAAGCGCTCACGAACCTCGAAACCTGCCGCAGTTGCTACCGTGATCGGAAAGCAGCGCGCGTACTTCTGGTTACTCCGATCAAGGCCGAGCGCAAGAACGGGGACGCGGCACTAGTGGCGCTCGTCAAGCAAGGTCATACGCGTGAACAAATCGCCGATCAACTCCATCTGAGTCGGACCACAGTGTGGCGTCGGCTAGAGAAACTCATCTCCGCCGGAGTGATCAGCGAGGACGAAATCCGCCGCGGTTAAATCGCGTTTCAAACGTTGCAGAATGGGTGTCCGTCTGCAACATTTCTCCATAGCGGTCGACGTTGCATCGAGCGCGTCGAACTGAAACAAAATCCACCAGTCGTCCAAGGTTGACAGTCGCAGTCAAGACGTTACTATCGTTTCGGCTCGTCATAAACCGTCCGCTAAGGCTTTAGCGGAACCAGGAAACACGTCGCCGCTGTTTGCCGCCTTCGGTCCGTGCCCACATCACGGGCCGGAGGTTGGCGGCAGCCACCCAATGTGGGGGACGTGACGGTGACGAGCAACACCCGAAGGTCAATCAATCACGCTGCGGCAGCGGCCGCGCGGCGCCTTGTCGCACGTCGCTATCCGCGCGTCTGCGATCCAATCGAGCACTACCGCAAAAAAAAGCCCGCGAGCTTTGTGAGAGCGAACGGGCCTGAGTCATTCAACTACCGGGAGCAAAAAGTATGGCACGACCAAGACTGACAAGCAATCTTCATACTGCCAATGCGAAACGTCCGAATGAAACTGACACGCTGCGAGCGCTGGCGCACGACGTTGTGTATCTGTTCCCCGAGATCGTGGCGCTGCTCGGTGGCAATCCAAACGCGCCGCAAGCCGGTAAGTACTCAGGTCGATTCCAAGTCCGGTGGAAGCACTTGCACGGCAACGCTAGCATCACTCGCAGTGACAGTGGCCGCATCCTCATCAACGTGCGCAAGCAGGACAAGGTCACTGGCAAGCAGCTCGTGCGTAAGGGGAAGCCAGTCGTGCTCAACCTAAACTCGGGCGGGCTTATGGCATGGCCTGCGGTCTGGTTTATTGGTTGGGTCCAGGCGCTTTGCGGCTCTTGCGCCAGCGCGTCGACTACCTCTTAGGTAAGCGGCTCACTCCGCTGCCGCTGGTTCGTATACCCAAGCACCACCTGCATTTTAGCCTCTTGCCGTTGGTGGAAGGATTCAGGCGGCAGTGGGCGTGGGTGGGCGAGGATTACAAGTGGTTCCCGTTCGCGCCACCTTGGGCGCGCGCCATGTGCGATCTGCCGGCAGGCGTCAGTGATGCTTGGATACAGCGCGGCATGAATGCGTTGGTCGAGGAGGGCCTGCTCAGGCAGAAAGGGAACACGTACACCCGCAAGTACACGCTCGCGCCAATCAGGCCGGGTGGAAATGGCCTAGACCCTGAGCAGTTGAAGGCGTGGATCAGGTTGACGCCAGTGGCCGTCAGGCGAAGCAATCGCAGGCCCGCAGGCTGAGTGATTCAGGAGAGTCGCAGCGTGCGATTGCGGCAGCGTTAGGAGTGAGTCAGATGACGATTTCTCGTTGGCTGAAAAATCGAGTTGAAACATTTGCTGCAGATATATCGGAGATTAATTGAATATAGATATTCAACGTCAAATGCTTTTGAAACTATATAAAGAAGTTAATCCCCGATATATCTGCACGGAATGTTTCAACTGCGGAACCGGGGAGTTCACCCTGTGAAAGGAGAAGCCTAGATGAGAAACAAGATAACTCCTGAGGAAGCGTACTACGTTCTACTCGATAGTCTGGCGGAACGCGCAGCCCGCAAAGCACCCAAGCCACGCTGGCGTCTGGCATACGCAGCCCCACCTGAACCCGGCAGCGTGCTCGGATTCACTCACGCTCGCCAGGAATTGGAATCCGCCCAGCGCGACCTGATCCAACTGGCGTCAGTTGATCCCCGCGCCGCCGCGCGACACGTTAGGCGCATTCAATGCGACCGCCGTCGCATCTGGCTACCGCAGGTGCTATCGCGACTGCATCCAGTACGCCCACGCTTGCATTTCTCACACGACGAAGGAGAAGACGAATGACCCTGGAAATCTTCCAAGCATCACCGACGCAATGGCATTGGCGCATCAGGCATGGTCGGCATGTCATCACCGAGGCATGCGGCCACTGCCGTCGCCGACTCGCGATTGAGGCCGCCCAGCGTTTCATACGCGCTCTGCGACAGCGCGATCCAGTGGTCAGCGTCATTGCCACACCGCCTCCGCCACAAGGGCGCCATGCCCCTGAATTGCCGTCGCTAGGGGCGTTTGCAGCGTCATTGTTGCCGAGCGGCGGGATTAGATCGGGGGGATAGGCCATACAAATCCAACACTTAGGCGCTTAGCGCTGCGAGCAAAAGCAGGACCACTAACGGGCGGCTATCAAACGGAGAAAACCGTAATGAGGAATTCTAATGGGCAGACGAGCGCAGGCTAAACGTCAAGCCAAGGCGGCATCGCAACCTTTTCGCGAACGCAGGCGTATTGCCAGTGAACGGCAGCGCCACTCCATGCGGCGATACCTCGAGCACAAGTTCGCGGAGGATGACCCTGATCAGTTGATCACGCGACCGCAAACCGATCTCCAATGGCACACCCTAGTCCAGCACAACCTAACCCGCTGGCGAGCCGGACAAGAGCCAGGGTTCGACGAGTGGAACAGGAAGCGCGAAGAAATCCTAGCGAAGCTCGCCGAGCGGATTGCGCCCGCGGGTATCGAAATGTTGAGAACGGGCAAATTCGAATGACCGACGCTGACTTCGCCCGCCTCGAGTTGAAGCTGGATCACATCATCTCGCTCCTCGACCCGGACACTGCGCGGCTCATTAGGTTGATTCCGGCGATTGCCGAAGAGGTCGAGGGCAGGAAGTTTCAGACCGGCGATCTGAATGGATTTGTCGACTTCGGCGGCCTATCAGCGAATCAGGTCGGCAAATTGCTACTCCGCAACGTAGGCCGCACGGTAGCCGGCTATCGCATCGATGTATTGCCGAAGTCTCGCTCGGTGAGGGAGTGGAGTTTGACTCCGATAGGCGGCCCGCAGCATAGGGGCGATGATGCGCCATCGAAACCACGGGAGTGACACGGATGCAGTCAGAGTATGCAAGGTTCAAAGAGCAGCAACAGAAAACGATCGGGCTGAATCTAGGTCGAGCAATTCAGTGCTTGGTGGTAGGACGCGGCGACCCAATGAAGGCGTGTGCCTTCGCCAATCAGCACTTCAAGATGCCATGGCTGGATGACTTCCTCACCAAGGCCTCCGTTGATCCAGGCACCACGACGGACGCAACTTGGGCCGCGCCTATCGCTCTGCCGACTCCACTCAGCAGCGAGCTGGTGCGTCTCCTTTACCCCGTTGACGTGATCAGTCAATTGCTGGCACGGGGCGCGAGACGGGTGCCATTCAATATCCTTTTTCCGCGAGTGAATGTCGGCACAAGCGCCGCTTGGGCGGCAGCCGGCAAACCAGTTCCAGTTTCTAGACAATCGCTCGACACGATCAGCCTCGGCATTTTCAAATCCGCCGGCATCGTGGTCCTGACACAAGAGCTTGCCCGCTCGACCTTCCTCGACGTGGCGACGACGATTTCGCAGGACATGACGGAATCACTCGCCAAGTTCCGAAACACTGCGGCCTTCGATCCAGATCACGCAGGCGTTATCGGCGAATCCCCGTCCAGCCTGACCTATGGACTGAACCAGATCCAGTCGAGCGGGACGAGCATCGACAACCTGAGTGACGATGCTGGCGTGGCGATGGACCAACTGACCACTGCCGGTGTCCCGCTGACAAACGCCGTCTGGGTCATGTCGGAACGTCTCGCCGGCTACATCAGCCGCCTCCGCACAACAACCAAAGCATTAGCTTTCCCAACGATGAGCGCCAAGGGTGGCACGTGGTTTGGGTTGGATGTGTTGACTTCCGGTGCGGAAATCGAATCGAACAGTCCGACGGAATCTTTCTTCACTCTACTCGACGTTGGCAGCGTCGCGATTGCGCAGGATGACACGCCGGTGCTTGATATCTCCAAAAGCGGGTCGATGCAGCTGCTCGACAACCCGGCGACCGGAGCCACGAGCAATGTATCGCTATGGCAGATGAACCTTATCGCAGTGCGTGCAGTAATGGCAGCCAACTTCATCAGGCGCCGCGACGTTGCGGTTGCCATCGTGAGAGGGATCAATCTCTAATCATGCATGAGCTCAAAATAAGTTCGATCAAGGACATGGAGAATCAGCTTGCTGCTATGCCGCAAGGTACCACTGTTGCCGCATCAACCGTCCTGATCATACTGAGGTCGATGTCGGCCACTGTGCGCGAACGTTTCATCAAGCCACAGGTTGCCAAATACAACAAACTGGTTGATGCGCACAACAACCTGCTTGGCAAATACAAGGCCGAGAGTGCCAAGAACAAGGAGCTGACTGCGAATCTCCAAGCGAAGGAGCCAGCCGAAATCGAGCGGGTGCTTAACGCGACGCTTCAGCAGGTCGAGAAACAGTATAAAGGCGCAATGAGCATCAAGAGCGCGAAGATTTCCGTGCTACGCGAGCATAACGACCAGCTGGCGTGGGAAATTGCGCGGCTGAAAGGTGAGCCAACTCCTAGTGCGAGATATTATGCCGACGTCTGACGCTGCCCTCGACGCCTACATCGCCGGGATCAAATGCGACCAGCAATACTTCGTCCAAGTCGAGCTGCCGGCAAAACTCGCCAGCATATTCACGCAGCAGTTAGGCGACGATTGGTCGCGCAATCCGGACATCGCAATCCTGTTCGAAGAACTCGTCGAAAGTGTTCGGGTGGAAGTGGCGCTCATCTGCAGCGTCGCGAATGCCGCCTGGGAGAGCGACAGAGCAAAAGGGTTCCCGGATGGATGACGCTGACCCAATCGAACTCTTGGTCGAGGACCACGTCGAGATCACGGGCGTCGTTTACTGCGTCGCCGATGAGGCGGTCATCATCCTGTTCCGAGTCGAGGGTGGTCCTCAGGGTCGCGTTTGCATACCCCTGGCCGAATTCTTCTCCCGGGCCAATGAGTGTCCGGAGCGACAGGCCACGCTGCAATGAGGGAGGGTTGGTCGGTGGTAGGGAAGCTGCGCGATTCGGGTCAAAGCGCAGGGCCGGCAGCGTTTCTGTCTCCTCAACGCGTGGCCGGCGCTTTTTCAAACGTCGTCGGGTTCATTGACAAACGGTCAGGGCAGCACCCGGCACTGATCGCGTCCAGACGACGGCAATCCGTTGCTCCCGTGATCGGTCATGCTTGTGTGGCTGGCCGCCGGGCGTCGGTTTGAAGTGACAGTTGGGGTCTTAAGCGTTAGACTGCGCGTCCGAAGCGCCTTCCGATTATCAGTTCGTCACGCGAAGGTTAGGTTGGGGCCGTGTAGCTAAAGCCCGAGCTGGTCAGACGCATATATCACTGCACCGGAGAAGCATGCTCCTAGTAAGAGGTTCCGCCAATCTGACGGTGGTTGGCGTCTGGAACCCGGCAATCCTGAATCCGGGATGGATCACCAGATATGTCTTTGATAACGAGAATGTCGTTGCCGAACCTGTTGTTCTGGAGTTCGCTCCTGGTGGTCGGTTGCCGCCTCGATATACAATGCGGGAGATTGTGTTTACGCCGGCACGGGACCGCCTAGTAATGCTGCCGCGCCGGTTCTCGGAAGCGGGATTGGACACCATAGAGGCCGCAGCTATCAGGATTCTCCAGGAATCTAAGTCATACACCCATAACCGCATTCGGGATAAATTTCGCAGTAGAGGAGCGGAATCCTACTGAGGATCACCTGAATTTGCTTGCGCAAGCTACGCGTGACTTGGCGAACCTTGACTTTCAGCATGAGATTACAGCTTCTAGCGTCGGTGCCAAGCTAACGTTTGACAACCACGTGCTCAACCTGACCCGGGAGAGAACGGGTCAAGGCCTTAACATCAATTTCAACTTTCACTATGACTGTCCGAGCGCTGAGGCGGCGCTTGCACTATTGCGTGAACAAGATGGTCTGTTCCTCCAGAACTATCGGCGAACGCAACAAATCGTAAGGGACCTATACCATGTCGACGTTAACACAGAGGAAGCCACTGCAGATGCCCACTGAAACACAACCGAATGCGAACGAGATTAATGTACAGGTGGAAGAGCGACGCGATACAAACGCGGCCGATATCGGAGTTGCGCAACCCATAATTACGAGCACGGCGACATCGGTTAGTATCGGGAATCTACGACGTCTCGGTAGTGTATCGGGGACAGACTGGAGTCAGAGTAAAACTCAACGTCGGCCTGAGATCTTCGGCGACAGAGGCTATTCGCAGGGCCAATCGAGTTGCTCAGAGGCGAGCCAGTGCCGCAATCGGAGTCAACGGCATCCAAGTAGTAGTACTGCTCAGGGAAGGGTATGGGTCTGCACTGGACGTATCACGATAACGTTGATGCACCGGACCTGCAGCAAGGCGATCTACTGAAACGAACCGCCGAGCTGGAAGGACTGCTTCGTTCCTATTACCCGCTGTACGCTGCCAAAGAGGAAAATCGGCACTTCCTGGTCCTCACGCAAACGTGTGATCTAGTACGGCGAGAGAATAACCGATGCGCAACGCGATACATAGCCATCGCACCGGTGCGGCCCCTGCAGGTCGCGCTTCAACGCAAATTGTACGCGAAACTGACCGATAATGTGAAGGCCGTCCCCATCTATACCCGGCAGGCCGAGACGAAACTGAGGCATCGGTCAGAGCGCCCTGAATAACAACGAGGCGGCGTACTTTTATCTTAGGCGTCAGCCAGACGAAGAACTTCCGACGGCTCCGTGCTTTTCTCGCCCTTTCTATAGCAATTAAGAGCGAGCTTCATTATGAAACGTGTCTTAGGTCTCGATGCCTGACGCTGACGAAATATTTCCGCGCTAAATTGGGGTGGCTCGTAGGCCAGATGTATTCGCGCATTGGCACGGAAGATTGGCCTCGGAATGAAATGGACACTGAGATTGAGAAGGTTGTTGGTGATATTGCGCAGTCTCGGTTCACGAGAAGGATGAGGAAATCGCTTCAAGGGTTAATTGACGATTGGAAGCTTCAACATCCCGAGGGTCGGATTGATGCGTCCATAGTCACTACTTTAGTGAAGCGGATTAGCTAGCAAGAAGAATCAGGTGGTCGATAGGGTCGTTCGCATACTACTGGACAATGGATTGGTTGAATCAGCGAGTTCCACGAAGCTGTCCCAACGCAATTAGGAACGACCCGGCGCTGGCAGAGCTATTGCGCGACTGACCATCCGCTTCGCATAGGCCGCAAGGATGACGTGAGCCGAGCAATCGTCCTTCGAGCACGAGCACCCCAGCCCCTGTTAAGGCCCGAGCGGCCCGGGCGATCACGCAGGACGTGATACCCGTAAAGCGGGGCGTAAAATCGCGCGGCATGTGGAACCAGCTTCGTTTCCGACTGCGCTGCCTTAAACGCGCTTGGCGCGGATCGTGGGGTTACGGCAGTTCGCTCGGCGCGGTTTTTGGCGGCGCAATCATTGCTGCCCTGGTGCTTGGTATTTCCAGTTGAAGATGGATGCCCCGACTTCCGTAGAGGGTACCACCGCCTTCGGTTTTGGTCTGAGGTGGTGTCCGTTGTTTTGGTGTGGCTATTGATTTTTTTGCGACGTTGCTTCCTTGCGCCGGCTCAGCTTGACGCGGAAGCGCCGAGCGAGAATATGCAAACTAGCCTCAGAACAAGAGGCTTTAAAAGGCGCTTGTAGGTGTCTCTTTCGCTTACCAGAACGAGATTGCTGGCCGAATTTGATGACACGAAGTCTCCGCCGTGCGTAGCACATGCGCTAATGCATGGCATTAAGCACTTGTATGTTCGTGTTCTGGTTACAGCGATGAATGAAGCCGGGGCGCTCGGATGTCAGGACATGTAGTGGACGCGTTAAGTTAGAAGATGGTAAATTAGTAACCCCATTTTGCCGATAAGCCAGTCCTCAACCGGGTACATGGCGGATGGGAGCCAATTGATTTAATGTACGCCATACCTCAGATGCTAGACCTGTTTTTTATTGCAGAAAATGAAAAGATGATTCGTATTTTTGAGGAGGAATATTCTCCTTTAGCCAATGACACTGATAGAAATATCTATCGTTTTAACATAGCCATTTCCACCAAGAGTGGTGGCGTGCCAGCAAGAATATGCGTCGAATTGCAGCAATCCGATGCGTGGGATAAGCCGCACGTTCGCCAGATATTTAACACGCCCTGATTGCCGCGCGGAAAATTTGGGCCGCGCACAAAGCGTAGGCAAGCCGCCTATTTGCCGCAAGCCTTCCGCTCCCATTTGTCTTTAGCCTTGGCATCTTTTACCGTTTGCCATTGCATATTGACCGGCGCGTCCGCGCCCCCGCCCCACCAGTCCCGTCGCATGCGGGGCTTTTTGTTGCCCGTTGGAGCGCTGGTGTGCTCTTTACATTCCTATTTTTCAGGCAGTTTCGGTGGCACAACCGCGCCACGTCGTAGCCTTCGGCGAGGCGGGTTGAATCCTTCAGCCGGGGATTTCGACAAACCGCGCGCTAATCCCCCAGAGTCGTGGGCGATTGTTCCATGAGCGCCTGAATTATCTCCCAGGTTCGCTGATAATCTGGAGGCGGCGTCAACATCATCATGCCCTGTAACTCCACTCTTTCTAGGCGCTGTGCAATGGCACTAAGCGCGTTCAGGATGACCGCCGTGTCGCCAGATGGGTGCTTTTTTCGCGGCACGGTCGCGGACTGCATATTGATCCGATGGAGCAACGTGGCTGCTCCCGCGCCGTGCTTCGCATGCGTCCTTAATGATATTGGCGATACCGTCGATATCTTCGCGTACTTCGTCGACTCTTAGCGCAGAGCGGTATACGTAGTCCCGAAGCCCTTGGACGTCGAATGGCTCGGTTAAGTTCATCCTTGATTATCGCGACTGGCTTGTCGAACGCTTGGCGAAGCCCAAGTTCGAAGAACACGTTGGGATTTCGGGACTCATGTCGCACACGACCATCTCAGTTTCAATGAGCTGCCGTAGCACGTCGGCCATGATGATTTCGCTAGCGCCACTTGTTTTAGCGTAAATGGGCGTGAACCCGGCCTTCTCGCATGCGGGCTGTATCAATTCGGCGAGGACCCGCTGGAAATGCTCCTGCGGATACCGCTCGACTGTTGGCGCCATCGGCATGATGATGAAGCAACGTGGTGCCGCTTGCTCGGTCTGGGTTGGAGTTGTCATGTTGGGCTAGGCATTAGGTGAATGATGGCGTCGACGAGGTAGCCAGCCCAATAGACGCAACCTATGCCAGCCGCAGCGACGCTGATTGCAACAAGCGCCATCACCGCGAGTCTCAGCGGTTGCTTCCCGGCACGATCATATGGCGCTTTTCCATGAAGGAGTTCACCAAATTGCGGATACTGCGTCGCAATCTTTTCCTTGAGAACAATTGGAACGGTTATGAGCGCGACGAGTATCCCTATGACCGCGACAATGCTAAGTACCGTGTCCATGTGCGCCCAGACCAGCCAGACAACAAGAAGTACGATGCCCACGAATACCACGAGCACCGCCAAAGCAGCCGCCCCGCCGATGATGGCAGGCAGGTAACGGAGAATCAGCGCTGCCAGGACTATCCCCAGCGCGATTTGGAAGACGAGCGTCACAGAGCGGCTCCCACGGTTGCCCGCGATTGTAGCCCCAGCGCCACCCCGGAAGGGCTGGGCTTGGATAGTTGGGCGCTTAGTGGGGGTTGCAGCGGTGCCGCCGGGGCTACGCCGCCCCGTAGAGCCAGCGGCGTTCCAATCTTGCGCGCGGCTGGCAACTCCCATTAACGCGCTCTGAGTCTCGCTTCCCATTGTTCCATATCGCGCAACACGACTACGCAGTTCACTCTCGTAGCGGCACAGAGCGCCTGGTTGTCGATCCGCAGGTTGGCTTGGTATTCCTTCGTCTTCTTGAACAACTGCATTGCTAACGCTGCGTCCTCATCTCCACCTTTAACCTTGACTTCAATTACGGCGATTAACCATGCATCAAAGTACAAACCCGCATTGAATGCGTCGGTGGCCGTGTTCTTCTGCACATTACTGTTTTGGATGGCCCAAACGCATTCTTGCAAGCCCGTTGTGTGAATTCCGCAGTCACTTGCTGCCTCTTTGCCGCGGTAGATTTCGGTTCGTATAGTCGGCTTCGTTGGTTCGATAGGCTTGTCCAGGTCGGTTGCAGCACAAGGCTGCCACGCGAATATCAGTGCGGTTGTAAACACACAGAGAGTAAGGTTCATTCAATTCCGCCAGTTCTCGCTCGGCAAGCCAGCTTCTGCCGCCCCGGTTCGATAGACCCGGAGCATAGTGTACTCAGCGCACGTCGCCGCCAATGGCAGATCCTTCTTTACTCTGTGGCGGGAAACGTGCGCCTAAACCCCGCGATGACTTCGTCCATGGCGCGTTTCATCTCATCAGGGTCCCATCCCTGAACTTCTTCGTGCCGAGCACGGGTGCAATGTTGAAGGAACGTAGAAATTTTGCCGTAATAGTCGGCGTTCAGCTTGAGTGAAGGCGCAACGAAGGCTGCCTTCTCTAAATCGGTTAACTCTCTTCCGGCCCATGTGCGCGGCTTGTAGGTGCTGACATTCGAACTCTTGTGCTTTCCACTGAAGAATTCAAGCAAGTTGCGATAGTGAAGTAAGAACCCTTCCATCGCGAGATAGCCTTCTAGTTTGCTGTTCTTTCTTCGCGTCTTCTTGAAGCAGAAGTCGAGCATCTCGATTTCGTAGTTAACCGTGTCCAAGTGAGACTCTTTGCGTCTCCTCTCCATGGGTCCAGGCGATCCCGTGTACAGCATCATTGTGCGTCGCGTCAAAAGAAAGCGGGCCATTCTAACGCTGCTGGGTGAGGGTGCGTGCGCTATCGGGATTCGCGCCATAGCGCCGCTCGCATGGCGTTCAATGGCACCACTGGCAAGGGTTTTCCAGGGGGTTGCCGGGGGCGTGGCACATTGCACGTGCCAAGGAGCACGGCGACACCGCTGGCGGCGCTTCGGTTCGCTGCGTTTACGTGGCGTTTACGATGCCGTAGCGATCGCTCGGCATAGAACGTAACACATTGATTTTTTGGTCGGGGTGAGAGGATTTGAACCTCCGACCTCTACGTCCCGAACGTAGCGCTCTACCAGGCTAAGCTACACCCCGACGGCCGCAGCGAAAGACGGCAGCGGCGGCTTGCTTCAATACATTCTTTTCACTGCGAAACGCGCCAATTCTAGCAGAGTTTCGCGATCCGGAGAATCGGACAGGACGGAGAGACATGCCGCTGCCTGCGCGCTTTCTTCCTCGGCGCAATGCC
The DNA here is from genome assembly GCA_963711235.1 of uncultured beta proteobacterium. Lineage (GTDB taxonomy): Bacteria > Pseudomonadota > Gammaproteobacteria > Burkholderiales > Casimicrobiaceae > PALSA-1003. Next base: position 1,784,242 of record CAVQDI010000006.1, read on the forward strand.
GCGCATATTCCAGCGCGCGGGTGCGCGAGAGGACCGCGAGCACCGGATTGAAATCGTCGCGGCGGCCGCGGGCGAGCGCGTCGCGGATCAGCGCCGCATCCGCACTCGACCCGACGCGCATGGCGCGGATCAGCGGCAGGGTCGGCTTGCCCTCGGCGAGGTCATCGCCGAGGTTCTTGCCGATCGCCTCATGGTCGCCGGAGTAGTCGAGCACGTCGTCGATCAACTGGAATGCGGTCCCCAGATGCATGCCGTAGCGCGCCAGCGCGTCTTCGATGGCCGGCTCGGCGGAACCGAGAACGGCGCCCAGCTGCGCCGCTGCCTCGAACAGCTTCGCCGTCTTGCGCCGGATCACGTCGAGGTAGACCTCCTCCCTGATATCGGGATTGCCGGTATTGAGCAGCTGCAGCACTTCACCCTCGGCGATCACGTTGGTCGCGTCCGAAAGGATGTGCAGCGCGCGCATGCTATCGACCGCGACCAGCAGCTGGAACGCGCGTGAGTAGAGAAAATCACCGACCAAGACACTGGCGGCGTCGCCGAACATCGCATTTGCGGTTGCGTGACCGCGACGCAGCGACGACTCGTCAACGACGTCGTCGTGCAGCAACGTCGCGGTATGGATCATTTCGATTACCGCTGCCAGCGTATGGTGGTGCGAGCCCCGATGTCCGCAGGCCCGCGCGGCGAGGACGAGCAGCGCGGGCCGCAGCCGCTTGCCGCCGCCGCCAATGATGTACTCGGCGACCTGGCGGATCAACGCGACGTTCGAGGCCAGGCTCGCGCGCAACACACGATCGACCGCCTGCATGTCGTCGTGCAGAACGCGCTCGAGCAGCGGGATGGTCACGGGATGAGGGTGTGCAGCGATGGCGGCCCGGCGACCGTCGGAGGCGCCGCCGAAAACACGAATTGCGCCGGCGCGCCGCCTTTGCCACGGCCGCGTATTCTACCCGATGCCCACTGCGGCGAGCGGACGGCGGCGGCGCCGCGGTGCGTACTTTGACAACGCAGCTCTAACAGCTTAAAATTCTTACCTTTTTTGCACCACTGCACAGGGAGTTCCTATGTATGCGGTCATCAAGGCCGGCGGCAAGCAGTACAAGGTCGCCCCGGGTGAAAAACTCCGGGTGGAACTGATGCCGGCCGACGTCGGGGCGCAGGTCGACTTGGGCCCGGTGCTGCTGGTCGGCGACGGCGCTTCGGTCCGTCTCGGCCAACCGACGGTTGCCGGCGCGACGGTGAAAGCCACCGTGCTTGCCCACGGCCGCGGCGAGCGGCTGCAAATTTTCAAAATGCGCCGGCGCAAGCACTATCAGAAGCATCAGGGTCATCGCCAGGGTTTTACCGAACTCAAGATCGACGACATCGTCGGCTGAACGAACCGGTCGCAACGCAAGCAACAGGGTAACCAGACATGGCACACAAAAAAGCAGGCGGCAGCTCACGCAACGGCCGCGATTCACAGGCCAAGCGGCTGGGCGTGAAAGCCTTCGGCGGCGAGCCGATCAGCGCCGGCGCGATCATCATCCGCCAGCGCGGGACGAAGGTGCATCCGGGTGTCAACGTCGGCATGGGCAAGGATCACACCCTGTTTGCGCTGGTCGCCGGCCGGGTTGAATTCAAGGTCAAGGGCGCCGGCCAGAAAACCATCGTCAGCGTGGTGCCGGTCGCTTAGGCACGCCCCGGTCTCGCTGCGATCGAAGATCCCCGCCGCGGCGGGGATTTTTATTGCCGTCGCTCGCGGTGGCTAGCGCCGCTCCAGCCACCACAGCATCGTCACCGCGACGATGACGAAGGCGAACACGGGGAAGGCCGCCGAAAACAGCGGCGGCCAGTCGTTAATGACGCCGAGGTACGAGAACAACCGGCCCAGGAGGAAGAAACACAGGCCGATGATCGTCCCGGCGAAGATGCGAAATCCCGCGCCCCCCGCGCGGCGCTGAAAATAGGCGAACGGCAGCGCGAGCACCATCATCACGACCACCGCCGCGGGATAGAAAAGTTTGTTCCAGAGCGCTATCTCGAAGCGCGACGTTTTCTGCTGATTGCCGCCGAGCACGCGGATGTTGTCGTAGAGCGTCGGCAGCTCCAGCTTTTCCGGTTCGACCTGGTACACGGTCAGGATCGACGGCTTGAGCACCGTTTCCCAATCGACTTGATCGGCGCGCGCGAGCGTGGCGCCGCTGGCGCTGAAAGCGGTGGTGCGCGCGTTGTAGAGCCGCCACAGCCCCTCGTCGACAAAGGTGCCGGAGTCGGCAACGCGCAGCGACTTGAGTTGCAGGTCGTGGTCGAACTCGTAGATGCGCACGCCGAGCAAGGTCATATCCGGCAACACGCTGGTGATGTTGACAAACGTCCGGTCCTGCTTGAACCAGAACCCCGACTCGAACTGCTGCGCGACGATGCGATTGGCCTGGCCTTGCGCCTGCACCCGGACCTGCTGCGCGAGGCGCTCCGCGGGAGGGGCCAGGAACTCGCCGGCAAGGAACGTGGCGATCGCCAGCGGCACCCCGACGCGGACGATGGCCAGCGTGATCTGCGTCAGCGATGCGCCCGAGCTGCGCATGACCGTGTATTCGGAGTTCGCCACCAGACCCGAGATCGCCGACAGCGTCCCGATCAGCGCCGCGGTGGGGACGAGCTCGTAGATGTGGCCGGGGATCGAAAGGCCGACGAACAACAGCGCCCTGCCGAGCGGATAGCCGTCCTTGCCGACGTTGGAAAGCTCGTGGATCAGGTCGAAGAATGCGAACAGCATCAACAGACCGATAAAGATGAGGATCGTCGCGAACAGGACCTCGCGTCCGATGTAGCGGGAAAGGGTTTTCACCCGGGGATCCGCCGCCGGCGCATCAGGCCGGATATCGACAGCCGGTTCCAGAACATGACGATGACGATGGCGATCGCCACGCTGTGGGTTAGGATCAGTCCTCCGGCCAGGGACAGCCTGCCCTGCGCGATGACGCTCTGCACGAAGTTCACGCAGTTGTTGTAGACCATGTACATGAACGCCGCCGAGATCAGGTTGAACGAGCGACCCATGCGCGGATTGACGTAGGACAGCGGAATGGCCAGGAGGACGAGCACCACCGCGCTGATCGGCACCGACAGTCGCCAGAACAACTCGGCGCGCTCGACCGCGCCGCCGCTCGCGATCAGCGCCTCGATCGGCAGCGCCTTGACCGAGAGCGGCCCGGCGCGAACCTCGGCCGGCTCGATGCGCCGGCCCAGCCGCTCGAACCCAATGGTGCGAAATTCCGCGGTTCCAGGCTGTCCCTCGTAACGCCGGCCGTCTTCGAGGACGATGAATCGGTCGCCGTTCGGTGCATCCTCCAGGTGGCCGGACCGGGCGACCGTCGTCACGTCCTTGCCGTTGTCCACCGAGTGCAGAAAGATGTTATGGATCGTGTTATCGAAGCTGTTGATGCTCTCGATGAACACGACCAGGCGCGCCTGCCGGAATTCCTTGAACAGTCCGGGCGTGAGCAGGGCGACCTCTTCGCGCGATTCCACCTGCCGCTCGTATTCCAGCCGTCGCCGCTCCGCCCAAGGCGAAAGCCACAACGAGAGCACGAAGATGGCGATCAGGAACGGGGTGGCAAACAGCAGGATTGGCTTGAGCCAGGCGGTCAGACCCTGACCGGAAGTAAACCAGACGACCATCTCGCTATCGCGGTACCAGCGCGACAGGGTGAGCAATACGGTCACGAACAGGGCGACCGAAAACAGGATGTTGAAGTAGAACACCGCGTTGAACCCGAGAAGCGCCAGAATGGCCTCCGGGGCGATCGTTCCGCCGGCCGCGCGGGCGAGCAGCCGCAGCACCAGATTGGTGAAGAGAATGCCCAGAAGAATGAGGAAAAGGCCGACCGCGGTCGCGGTCAGCTCTCGCACCAAGCTGCGGCGGAAGACCATGACGACGGAAATATTTTGACTTTTTCGGCCTGATTTGCCGATAATGCCGCTGATATCCCCTAAACGCCAAGCTAAAGGCAACTTATCGTTCGTGGGAGCGGCGATGGAATTTACCATAAAAAGCGGTAGCCCGGAGAAGCAGCGCAGTGCTTGCGTGGTGGTCGGAGTTTTCGATAACCGCAAGCCGAGCCTGTCGGCGGAGCTCATCGACCGCGCCTCGGGAGGATACGTAAGCGAGATCATTCGTCGCGGCGACATGGAAGGAAAACTGGGCAGCACCCTGCTGCTGCACAACGTTCGCGGCACCCTCGCCGACCGCGTCCTCTTGGTCGGCCTGGGCAAGGAACGCGACTTCCGCGAGCGCGAGTTCCGCCGCGCCATGCGCGCCGCGGTGCGCTTGCTCAACGAAACCGGCTCCTACGAAGCGGTGGTCTATCTCACCGAGGAAAAGGTCAAGCGGCGCGAGGTTGCCTGGCGCGTCGAACATGCGGTGGTCGTGGCGATGGAGGCCGTTTACCGCTTCGACGAAATGAAGAGCCAGCCGGCCGAAGTGCGCCGGCCGCTGCGCAAGCTCACCCTGTCGGTGCCGCAGCGCAGCGACCTCGCCACCGGGGAGGCGGCGGCGGCGCGCGGGCTGGCGATCGCGCATGGCATGGACCTCACGCGCGATCTCGGTAATCTGCCCGGCAACGTCTGTACGCCGACCTACCTGGCCGAGCGCGCCCAGGCCTTGGCCAAAGAGCTGGAGTTCAGTTGCCAGATTCTCGACCGGCCGCAGCTCGAGGAGCTCAAGATGGGCTCCTTGCTGTCGGTCACCAATGGCAGCGACCAGCCGCCGAAGTTCATCGTGCTCGAGTACAACGGTGCGGGGAAGAAACAGAAGCCGCTGGTGCTCGTCGGCAAGGGCATCACGTTCGACAGCGGCGGTATCTCGCTCAAGCCCGGCCTCGACATGGACCAGATGAAGTTCGACATGTGCGGCGCGGCGAGCGTGCTCGGCGCCATGCGCGCGGTGGCCGAACTCAAGGCCAAGATCAACCTGGTCGGGCTCATTGCCGCCTGCGAAAACATGCCCAGCGGCCGGGCCACCAAGCCGGGCGACATCGTCCGCAGCATGTCGGGGCAGACGGTCGAGATTCTCAATACCGATGCCGAGGGCCGACTGATCCTGTGCGACGCCCTTACCTATGCCGAGCGCTACGAGCCCGCGGCGGTGGTCGACATCGCGACCCTCACCGGGGCGATGGTCATTGCCTTGGGCCACGTCGCCTGCGGCGTGTTCAGCAACAGCGACAGCCTGGCGCGGGCGCTGATCAATGCCGGCGAGGAGGCGTTTGACCGCTGCTGGCAAATGCCGGTGTGGGAGGAATACCACGAAGGGCTCAACAGCAACTTCGCCGACTTTGCCAACATAGGCACCCGCGCCGGCGGCAGCATCACTGCCGCCTGCTTCCTGTCGAAATTTGCGCGCAAGTACGACTGGGCGCACCTCGACATCGCCGGCATCGCATGGAAAGACGGCAAGGAGAAGGGCGCAACCGGGCGGCCGGTGCCGCTGCTCGCGACCTGGCTGTTGGCGCAGGAGGCCGTGGCGTAACATCTGACGCGATCATGACCGCCATCGATTTCTACACCCATGTTGCCGATCGCCTCGAGGTGGCGGGGAAATTGGTGGGCAAGGCATTTGCCCAGCACGGCAGCGTGCGCGTACTGACCCCCGACGCGGCGACGACGGAGCAGCTCGATCGCTGGCTGTGGCTGCATCCGGCGATCGGGTTCCTGCCGCACTGCCGCCTCGGCAGCGCGCTGGCCGATGCAACTCCGATCTGGGTCGATCACGTGGACGAGCACCCGGGTCCTGCCGCGGTACTGATCAATCTCGGCCTGGCCCCGCCGCCGTTCTTTTCCCGCTTTGAGCGCTTAGCCGAGATCGTTGGCGTCGATGCCGCCGATGCCGCGGCCGGCCGCGAGCGCTATCGTTTCTACCGCGAGCGCGGCTACGCGCTGCGCACGCACAACCTAGGGGAACGGTAGGCGACCATGCCGACCGCGCGCGAACTGCTCGAGCAGGCCGATGCACTGATGCGACGCAACCGTGGCGATACCGGCATTCCGGTCCTTACCGATAGCGTTCCGGAGGTCGCGGTGGCACCCGGGCGCGGATCGGCGGCGCCCGAGCGCACCGGCCCCGACGCGCGGGCGCAGGCCGCCGATGCACGCCCGTCGCGGGACAACGGGCAACAGGGTTACCGCCGCGAGCCCGAAGCTCCACGCCCCACCAGTACGGTGGAAAGCGCGCCGCGGATTTCGCCGCCGGGCCAGCCGGCCATGCACGGACCGGATGCACTCGCCACCACGGAGCGCAGCGGACACGAGATCGAGCCGCCACTGCTCACCGACGCGGTCGTGGACATGGCGGATGCCATCGGGGCCCTGCCGCGCGCCACAGCGGAGCGCAGTGGACACGAGATCGAGCCGCCACTGCTCACCGACGCGGTCGTGGACATGGCGGATGCCATCGGGCCGCTGCCGCGCGCCACCGTGGAGAGCGATCTGTCGCCATGGCTCGGTCCGGATACCATCGATCCGGCGCTGCACAGCATTACCGGCCCGGCCCCGGACACCGTCGCGGTCGTCCCGCCGGTGACGCTGCGGGCCCCCGATCTGCAACCCGAACCGGCGCCGTTCAGCGACGATCACGATCCCACCGTGACGCGAACGCTCCGTGCTGCGGGCTCGGCGCCGACTCCGCCGCCGAAAGGCTCCGCCCCACTGGTGTCGCCGGAGATTGCCGCCGTGCGCGAGCCCGTCGCAGCGGCGGTCGGCGGCGACGACGAGCGGTGGCAGGCGCTCGCGGAACAGATTTCGATGCAGGTGCTGCAGCGTCTGGATCTGTTCGTCGATACCGGCCTCAAGGCGCAGCTCGCCGCGCATTTGCAGCCGATCGTCGTGCGCGCCGGCGCCGAGCTGGTCGAAGCCATCAACGACCATGTCGGGCAGTTGGTTCGCACCTACGTCGCGGAAGCGATCGAGCGCGAGATTGCGCAGTGGCGACAACAGAACAAATAGCAGGCACTGAACCTCCTCCCGCCGCTCCGCCGTCCGGCGCCACCGCGCGGCCGGGGCGATCGCCGGGGGCTTGCGCTCGCGCCGCCGCCAGACTGCGCTGCGTGCGGGCTGTGCTAGACTGCGCCCCATGAGTTCGTCCATCACGTCCGTCGTCCAATACGCTGTGACCGACCGCAACGGCTGCGTGCCGGTGGCGTTTGGCCGCTATGGCCGCTATGTCTACACCGGGCCAAGCGCCCAGGGGCCGATCCGCCGCTAGCAGCAAACCATCGCATTGCAAGCACTGTCGGGCGGCCCAGGGGCCGCCCGATCTTTTTGGGAGATTCGACCATGATCATTGTCATGCAACCGGACGCCAGCGAGGCGGCGATCGAGGCCGTCGAGGCCAAGATACGGGCCCATGGCCTTCAGGTTCACATCTCGCGTGGCACCGAACGCACGCTTATCGGTGCGGTCGGCGATGAGCGCAAGCTCGATCCGGAGATGTTTGACCCGATGCCTGGCGTCGAGAAATCGATGCACATCGTCAAACAATACAAGATCGTCGCCCGCGAATGGCACCGGGCCAACACGGTCATTGATGTCCGCGGCGTGCCGGTAGGCGGGCCAACGGTGCAGATCATCGCCGGTCCATGCTCGGTGGAAACGCAAGCGCAGATGGAAGCTGCCGCATCCGGCGTCAAAGCGGGCGGCGCGCGACTGATGCGCGGTGGCGCTTTCAAGCCACGGACGAGTCCCTATGCTTTCCAGGGCAAGGGCGTGGAGGGTCTCGAGCTGTTGCGCACCGCAGCTGACGCCCACGGTTTGCCGATCGTCACGGAACTGATGGACCCGCGAATGCTCGAGGCGTTCCTGCAATACGACGTCGACGTGATTCAGATCGGCACCCGCAACATGCAGAACTTCGACCTGCTGAAGGAAGTAGGGCGTACGACCAAGCCCGTGATTCTGAAGCGCGGCATGTCGGCGACGATCAGCGAATGGCTGATGGCCGCCGAGTACATCGCCGCCGGTGGCAATCACAACATCATTTTTTGCGAGCGCGGCATTCGCACCTTCGAGACCGCGTATCGCAACGTCCTCGACGTGACGGCGGTGCCGGTGCTCAAGCGCGAGACGCATTTGCCGGTCATCGTCGACCCGTCTCATGCCGGCGGCAAGGCGTGGCTGGTGCCGGCGCTTTCTTGCGCGGCCGTGGCCGCAGGTGCGGATGGCTTGCTAATCGAAGTGCATCCGAATCCGTGCGAGGCGTGGTGCGACGCCGACCAGGCCCTGACGCCGGGCGAATTCGCGACACTGATGGGGCAGCTGGGCGCGGTAGCGCGTGCGATCGGGCGCGAGCTGTAGGAGCATGCGGGTCGGACCTTCGAGCGCATCGAGGGCGGGCCTGACGCCCCGGATGGGCGGCGTCGATCCGCTATAATTTGCCGTTTTGCATGAACGGCAGGCCGATGGAACTCGCGAAGAGCTTCGAACCGCGCGCAATCGAAGCCAAGTGGTACCCCTTCTGGGAGGCGAACGGGCTATTCAAGCCTTCGCTGCGCGAGGACGTACCCGCGTACTGCATCGCGCTCCCACCGCCGAATGTCACCGGGACGCTGCACATGGGGCACGCGTTCCAGCAGACCCTGATGGACGTGCTCATCCGCTGGCATCGGATGCGCGGCGACAACACGCTCTGGCAGGTTGGCACCGACCACGCCGGCATCGGCACCCAGATTGTGGTCGAGAACCAGCTCAAGGCGGAGGGCACATCGCGCCGCCGAGCTGGGACGCGAGCGTTTCATCGAACGGGTCTGGGACTGGCGGCGGACATCGGGCAGGACGATCACCCACCAGATGCGGCGGCTCGGCGCATCGGCCGACTGGTCGCGCGAGCGCTTCACCATGGACGAGGGCCTGTCCCACGCGGTGCTAGAGACCTTCGTCCGCCTGCACGAAGACGGGCTCATCTACCGCGGCAAGCGGCTGGTCAACTGGGATCCGGTGCTGGGTACGGCCGTGTCCGATCTCGAAGTCGAGAGCGAGGAAGAGAACGGCACCCTGTGGGAGATTCGGTATCCGCTCGCCGAACAATCCGGCTTCATTACCGTTGCCACAACGCGGCCCGAGACGATGCTCGGCGACGTCGCGGTTGCGGTGAACCCCGACGACGAGCGTTACGCAGGCCTGGTCGGCAAGCAAGTCGATCTGCCGCTCACCGGACGCAGGATTCCGGTCATTGCCGACGCGTCGGTCGACAAGGCATTCGGCACCGGGGCGGTCAAGATCACGCCGGCGCACGACTTCAACGACTTCGACGTCGCCCAGCGGCATGGCCTCGCGCCGCTGGAGATCTTCACCCTGGACGCAAAGCTCAACGCCAACGCGCCGCAGCCCTATCGCGGCCTCGACCGCTATGCGGCCCGAAAGGCGGTGCTGGCCGACCTCCGCGCCGCGGGGCTCGTCGCAGCCGAGAAACCGCACAAGATGGTGGTACCGCGATGCGATCGGACCGGCGCGGTCGTGGAGCCGATGCTGACCGACCAGTGGTTTGTCGCGATGACCAAGCCGGCGCCGGCGAATCACCGCTTCTTTCCCGAGCAAGTCGCTGCAGGAAATCTGCCTCGCCGCCGTCAACGCGAGCGTGCCCGATCTCGACCATCCGCCTGGCGAAGTGCGGGTCCGCTTCGTTCCCGAACATTGGAGTTCGACCTACAACAGCTGGCTCCACAACGTCCGCGACTGGTGCATCTCGCGCCAGCTCTGGTGGGGTCATCGCATCCCCGCATGGTATGACGACGCCGGCAACGTGGTCGTCGCACGCAGCGCGGCCGAAGCGGCAGCGAAAATGAACAAACCCGCGAGCGCGCTCACCCAGGATGAGGGCGTGCTCGACACCTGGTTCTCGTCGGCACTGTGGAGCCATTCGACGCTCGGCTGGCCGGAGCAGACGCGGGAATTGCGCATGTTTCTGCCCACCTCGGTGGTCGTCACCGGCTTCGACATCATCTTCTTCTGGGTCGTGCGCATGATCATGATGACGACCTACTTCACCGGCAGACTGCCCTTCCGCGACGTCTACATCAATGCGCTCGTGCGCGACGAGGACGGGCAGAAAATGTCGAAGTCGAAGGGCAATATCCTCGACCCGCTCGATTTGATTGACGGTACCGACCTGGAGACGCTGGTTGCCAAGCAGACCTCGGGCCTGGTGCTGGAGAAGCAGCGCGAGGCGATCGAGAAGCGCACGCGCAAGCAGTTCCCGCAGGGCATCCCCGCGTTCGGCGCCGATGCGGTGCGCTTTACGTTCGCGAGCCTGGCGACCTTCGGCCGGACGCTCGATTTCGACCTGAAACGCTGCGAGGGCTATCGCAACTTCTGCAACAAGCTGTGGAATGCCACGCGCTTCGTGCTGATGAACGTGGACGGCGAGGACGTCGGGCTCGATGAGAGCAGGCCCTCGGCGCCGTCGCTCGCCGACCGATGGATCGTCAGCCGGCTGCAGCAAGCCGAAGCGCTTGTTGCGCAGCATCTGGAAGCGTATCGCTTCGACCTTGCGGCCCGGGCGGTATACGAATTCGTCTGGGACGAGTATTGCGACTGGTACGTCGAGCTGGCCAAGGTCCAGCTCGCCGCTCGGCAACCAGGCCCAGGCGCGCGCCACGCGCCGCACCATGGTCCGCGTGCTCGAGACCATCCTCCGGCTGGCGCACCCCTTCATCCCGTTCATCACCGAGGAACTCTGGCAGAGCGTCGGCCCGCTGGCGGGCAAGGTAGGCCTGTCGATCTCGACGCAGCCCTATCCCAGGCCGCAAGTCGAGCGGCGGGACGCCCCCGCCGAGGCCGAGATGGCGCGATTGCAGGCGCGCGTGCTGGCGGTACGCGCGCTGCGCGGAGCAATGAACCTTTCGCCGGCATCGCGCGTCGCGCTTTGGGCGGAGCCGGGCAGCGATGAAGAGCGCGCCAGCCTGGCGGCAACGACTCACTACATGCTGCCGCTGGCCAAGCTATCCGAAGTCAGGATCACCGATGCCTTGCCGCAGACCGACGCGCCGGTCGTCGTCGCCGGCGCAGCGAAGCTGATGCTGCATATCGAAGTCGATCGTGTCACGGAAAGCGAGCGTCTGGCCAAGGATATCGCGCGGCACGAGGTTGAGGCGACCAAGGTGCGATCGGAGCTCGCGAACGAAGCATTCGTCGCGCGCGCCCCGGCGCAAATCGTTGCCCAGAAGCGCGACCGGCTGGCCGGTCTCGAAGCGACACTGGAGAAGCTCAAGGCGCAGCGCATGCGGCTTTCAGCTTAGGCTCAGGCCGACCGGGCGCAATACCCGGTGATCTCCTCGCGGTCATGGTAGAGCTGCTTGAACGCGAGCGTGTAGCCCGTGCGTCGCTGCTCGAGCGCATCGCCTATCAGCCCGGCGCAACGCTCGATCTCGGCGTAACGCTTTTTCATCGGTAGCTTGAGATTGAAGATGGTGCGCCTGCAGGCACCGTCCGCGATCCACGTGGCGATCAGCGCCGCAATGCGCGACGGCTGCAGCACGATATCGCAGACCATCCAGTCGACGGGCCGGCGCGGGCGCCAGCGGAGCCCATCAACGCGCAGATGCTCGACACGAGAAACCTGCGCGACTTCGCCCTTCAGTGGCCCGTTGTCGATGGCGGTGACGTGCAGACCGCGCTTGGCAAGCTCCCAGCTCCAGCCGCCCGGTGCGGCGCCCAGGTCGACCGCGCGCATGCCCGGCCGGAGCAGGCGCACGCGCTCGTCGGCGGTGAGGAAGGTCAACAGCGCTTCAGCGAGTTTGAGGACCGAGCGCGACGGTGCCCCGCGCGGCAGCGCCAGGCGGGGAATACCCATCGGCCAGGGACTGCCCGTGGCCGCGTCGCTGACGCCCACCCATGCGCTGTCGGCGTCGGCGAACAGCACATGCAGTCTCCGCTCTGCGTCGGCGCAGAGCAGGCCGGCGGCGCGGACCTCGTCCCCCAGCAGGGGCGCGAGGCGACGACACAGGCCGGAGCGCAGCTTGCCTTCGTTGCTGTCAGGGGTCTCGAGCCAGATCGCCGTGAACGGCGGCTGGTGCTGGTGCAGGAGCGCCAGCAAGGGTGTCAGACGATCGCGCGACGAAAACCGGTGCGGACCGTCGCCGACGAAGATCGACCGCGCAAACCAGGCCGGCGCAGCCCGCAACGCCGACTGCCACCGTGCCGCGTCGAATGCCCCGCAGCTGGCGACGACGAACGCGTTGCCGGCAAGGGGCTCGCAGCGGACTACCGTATTGGCGCGCGTGGCGATGCGAAGCAGGTCGCGGGCGCACTCCGCCTCGAAACCCGGACGGCAGTGCGCGACGATGCTTCGCGCCACGGCGAAGCGCGCTGCTGCGCTCAGGCGTTTTCGGCCTCGGTGACCCGACGCTTCATCAGCAGGGCGGGAACGGGGGCGGGCTTCTTGTGCCAGTGCCGCCCGGGAGCGCCGGCGTTCGCGGTGAGCGCGGCCGGCGGTTCGCGGCGCGGTGCGGCATGCGCATGGGGCGCCTGGTCCGGATTGCGATCGGGGCTCTCCCGCTCCGCCACGCGCGGCGGCGCACCGCGCGGCGCCCGCTCCTGCGCTGGCTGCGGCGGACGCGCGGCGGGCGCGACGCGGGGGCCGCGGCGCGCCGCGACAAAGGTCTCCGGCGGCGCAACCGGAATGCTGCGTTTGAGCAGCCGCTCGATTTCCGCGAGCAGCCTCTCCTCGTCGGGGGCACAGAACGACACGGCCTCGCCGCTGGCGCCGGCCCGTCCGGTGCGACCGATGCGGTGGATGTAATCCTCGGGCACGTAGGGCATCTCGTAGTTGACTACCAGCGGCAAGTCGTCGATATCGAGGCCCCGCGCCGCGACGTCGGTGGCGACCATGACCTGGACTTTGGCGGCCTTGAACTCATCGAGCGCCTCCAGCCGCGCGATCTGGCTCTTGTCGCCGTGGATCGCGGTGGTCTTCAGGCCGTCTTTCTCCAACTGGCGGGCCAAGCGCGAGGCGCCGTGCTTGGTGCGCACGAAGCAGAGCACCTGCCACAGTTTGCGCGAGGTCACCAAGTGCTCCAGCAGCGCACGTTTCTGGTCTGCGGGCACCTTGTACACAGTCTGGGCAACGGTATCGGCCGTGGTGTTGCGCCGCGCAACCTCGATCAGCTGTGGCTCATTTAACAGCGCATCGGCGAGTTTTTTGATCTCGTTGGAGAAAGTCGCCGAGAAGAGCAGATTCTGACGCTTTGCCGTGGCCGGCAGCAGCGCCATGATGCGCTTGATGTCCGGGATGAAGCCCATGTCGAGCATCCGGTCGGCTTCGTCCAGGACGAAGATCTCGACCTGGCCCAGGTACAGCGACTTCTGTTCGATGTGATCGAGCAGGCGCCCGGGCGTGGCGACCAGGATTTCGATGCCGCCGCGCACAATCGGTAACTGTTGCTTGATGTCGACACCGCCATAGACGACCGTCGACCGCAACCCGGTGTACTTGCCGTAAGTCCGGACCGATTCCTCGACCTGGATCGCCAGTTCGCGCGTGGGCGTGAGGATGAGGGCGCGCACCGGGTGACGCGCCGGCGACGGGCTGGGATTGGCGGTCGGGGCGAGCTTGTGCAGGATCGGCAGGGCAAAGCCGGCGGTCTTGCCGGTACCGGTTTGGGCACCGCCCATCACGTCCTTGCCGGCGAGAATCAGGGGAATCGCCTGCACCTGGATCGGCGTGGGCGTGGTGTAACCGGCATCGGCCACGGCGCGGAGCAACTCCTGCCGCAGGCCGAGCTCGGCAAAGCTCGGGGTACTACCCATCAGAACGGACTCCTGGACGCGGCCCGCTCGCTTTACGCGAGCTCCGGTCCAGGCGGCGACGCAACAGATAATGAAAAGGCAGCCGAAACATCGCTGCCCAACGGGTCGGCGGGGACCGGAACGGCCGCCGAATGATTCGCATTGTAACCTAAATATCGGATTTTGCAAATTTTTTTGCTTCGAGGCGCAGCGGACTGGTAAAATAGTCCGCTTCATTTTCCGCGACGCACCATCGTTTTTTTATGGCCACCCTCCGGCCCCTGCGCAACATCGCCATCATTGCCCACGTCGACCACGGCAAGACGACCTTGGTCGACAAGCTGCTCGTCCAGTCCGGGACCTTTGCCGCCCACCAGCAGCTAGCCGAGCGCATGATGGACAGCAACGCGATCGAGCGCGAGCGCGGCATCACCATCTTCGCCAAGAACTGTGCCGTCGAGTACCACGGCACGCACATCAACATCGTCGATACGCCCGGCCACGCCGACTTCGGCGGTGAGGTCGAGCGCGTGCTGTCGATGGTCGACGGCGTGCTGCTACTCGTCGATGCCGTCGAAGGCCCCATGCCGCAAACGCGCTTTGTCACCCGCAAAGCGCTCGCCCAGGGACTGCTGCCGATCGTGGTCGTCAATAAGGTCGACCGCCCAGGTGCGCGTTCGGAATGGGTCGTCAACCAGACTTTCGAACTGTTCGACAAGCTCGGCGCGACCGAAGAGCAGCTCGACTTTCCGGTGATCTATGCTTCGGCTCTGCATGGCTATGCGTCGACGGACCCCAAGGCGCCGGGGACCGACATGCGCCCGTTGTTCGACGCCATCATTGCGCGCGTGCCGGCGCCCGTCGGCGATGTCGACGCGCCGTTGCAGCTGCAGATCAGCGCCCTCGACTACTCGAGCTATATCGGTCGCCTGGGCATCGGCCGCATCCGCCGTGGGCGCATCATCCCCGGCCAGGAGGTGATGGTTTTGCAGGGCCCGGAACAGGGCGTCCGCGGCAAAATCGGCCAGGTGCTTGGCTTCGCGGGCCTCGAGCGTGTGCCGGTCGACACCGCGACCGCGGGCGATATCGTGCTCGTTACCGGTATCGACGATGTGCACATCGGCACGACGCTGTGCGCGGTCGACGCGCCGGAGGCGCTGCCGATGATCCACGTCGACGAACCGACGCTGTCCATGCAGTTCCAGGTCAACACCTCCCCGCTGGCCGGTCGCGACGGAAAGTATGTGACCAGCCGCAACCTGCGCGAGCGCCTCGCGCGCGAGCTCATGACCAACGTGGCGCTGCGGGTCGAGGACACGGCCGATACCGACGTGTTCACGGTCTACGGCCGTGGCGAGCTGCACCTGACCATCCTGCTCGAGAACATGCGCCGCGAGGGTTATGAACTCGCCGTGTCGCGGCCGCGGGTGGTGTACCGCGACAGCGGGGGCGAGCGAAGCGAGCCCTTCGAGCAGCTCACGGTCGATGTCGACGACGGTCATCAGGGGGCGGTGATGGAAGCGCTCGGAGTGCGCCGCGGCGAGTTGCTGAACATGGCTTCCGACAGCCGCGGCCGGACCCGGCTCGATTACCGCATTCCGGCGCGCGGCCTGATCGGCTTTCAGGGCGAGTTCATGAATTTGACCCGCGGCACGGGGCTGTTTTCGCACGTCTTCGACGGTTACGCGGCGGTCAAGGGCGACATTCCCGAGCGGCGTAACGGCGTGCTCGTGTCGGCCGCCGATGGCGAGGCCGTCGCCTATGCGCTGTGGAAGCTGCAGGAGCGCGGCCGCATGTTCGTGAGCCCGGGCGACCGGGTGTATGAGGGCATGGTGATCGGCATCCACAGCCGTGACAACGATCTGATCGTCAACCCGATCAAGACCAAGCAGCTCACCAATATCCGCGCCGCCGGCAAGGACGAAGCGATCCTGCTCACGCCGCCGATCCCGCTGACGCTCGAATACGCCGTCGAATTCATCGCCGACGACGAGTTGGCGGAAATCACCCCCGGCTCGATCCGCATCCGGAAGCGCCATCTGGTGGCGCACGAACGCAAGAAGGCAAGCCGCGAAGCAGCCTAGACACGGCAAGCGGAGCTTTCCAGCGCCGCTGTTCTCTTTCGCCGAAAAGCCATGTCGAGCGCAAACCTTCTGACGCCTGAGCGGGCGTCAGCATTCGCCTGCCTGGCGCTGGCGAACATAGCGCGCGAATACCCGAACAAGCTCGACCACGTCATCGCCGGCCCGGGAGACATTGCGGCCCCGAGAGCGCTTCACCCCGCATTCTTTGGCAGCTTCGACTGGCACTCGTGCGTGCATGCGCATTGGTTGCTCGTTCGCCTTCTCGGCATGGAGCAAGAAATCTCCGCAGCGGCGCAGATCCGGACCGCGCTCGATGCGCATCTCACCGCGGCGAACATAGAAGCTGAAGTTGCGTATCTGAGCAGACCGGCTAGCCGCGCTTTCGAACGCAGCTACGGCTGGGCATGGCTGCTGAAGCTCGCGGAGGAGCTCGCCGGCTGCCGCGACGCCCACGCGCAGCGCTGGGCGCGCGCTGTCGCGCCGCTTGCCGCGGCCATCGTCGAGCGCTATCTGGACTGGCTGCGCGTCGCAACCTATCCCATTCGTCACGGTGTGCATGCGAACACGGCTTTTGCCCTGGCCTTCGCATGCGATTACGCCACCGGCTGCGAGGTGCGAGTATTGCGCGAGGCGGTGGCGACCAAGGCACGGGCGTGGTACCTGGAGGACGCCGACGCGCCCGCGGCATGGGAACCCTCGGGCGCGGATTTTCTCTCCCCATCGCTTACCGAAGCCGCCCTGATGCGGCGGATTCTCGAGCCGGATGAATTTGGCGCCTGGCTTGCCCGCTTTCTGCCGCATATCGAACGCAGCCTGCCGCGCGCGCTGTTCACGCCGGTCATCGTCAGCGACCGCAGTGACCCCTACCTGGTGCATCTCGACGGTCTCAATCTGGCGCGCGCGTGGTGCTGGCGCGACATCGCGGCGGCGCTTCCTGCGACTGACCCACGGCAGGCGATCGCCCGCGTCGCGGCCACAGTGCACTTGCAGGCGGGACTGCCCGCGCTCGCCAGCGGCGACTACGTCGGCACGCATTGGCTCGCGACCTTTGCCGTTCTCGCACTGACGACGTAAACTCGGTCGCGTGGAATCCCCCTGGCTCGTCGCGGTTTTTGGCGCCGCACTTGCATTGCTTGGCGCCCTGCTTGCCCTTCTACTGGCCAAAGTGGCGACGCTGGCGCGCAGCGGCGAACAGCAGGACACGGTGCGATCGAGGCTGGAGACGGTTGGCATGCAGATCGAGCGCCTGGAGCGCGAGCTTCGCACCGAACTCGCCCAGTCGAGAAGCGAATCGGCCCAGACGGCCAAGACCGCGCGTGAGGAGCTCACGGGCAACCTGGGCGAGTTCACGCGCACGCTGCAGCAGCAGCTCTCGACGCTCACGCAGAGCAACGAACAGCGACTGGAGTCGGTTCGCGCGACCGTCGAGCAGCGCCTGGAGCTTCTGCGCGGCGACAATGCGCAGAAATTGGAGCAGATACGGGCGACCGTCGATGAAAAGCTGCATGCGGCGCTCGAGCATCGCCTCGGCGAGTCGTTCAAGCTGGTCTCGGACCGCCTGGAGCAGGTGCACAAGGGGCTGGGCGAGATGCAGACGCTTGCCACCGGCGTCGGCGACCTCAAGAGGGTTTTGACCAACGTCAAGTCGCGTGGAGGCTGGGGCGAAGTGCAGCTGGGCGCGCTGCTCGCCGAGGTGCTCGCGCCGGGTCAGTTCGCAAAGAACGTCGCGACCCGTCCAGGCTCGTCGGAGCGCGTGGAGTATGCGATCAAGTTTCCGGGCCGTGGCGAAGACGGAACGCCGTGCTGGCTGCCGGTCGACGCCAAGTTTCCGCTCGAAGATTTTCAGCGCCTTCAGGATGCGATTGATCGCGCCGACGTGGCGGCCGTGGAGTCAAGCCGCAGAGCGCTGGAGGAATTTTTCAAGACCGAAGCGAGAAAGATCCGCGACAAGTACATCGAGCCGCCGCACACAACCGATTTCGCGATCCTCTTCGTACCGACCGAGGGACTCTACGCCGAAGCGCTCGCCCGGCCCGGATTGGCGGACGCGTTGCAACGGGATTGTCGCGTGATGCTGGCCGGCCCTTCGAACCTGCATGCGTTCCTCAACAGCCTGCAGCTGGGTTTCCGTACGCTCGCGATCGAACAGCGATCGACCGAGGTGTGGCGCGTCCTCGGCGCAGTCAAGACCGAGTTCGGGAAGTTTGGCGAGTTGCTGGTCAAAACCAAGGATCGGCTCGATGCGGTGGGCAAGACGCTCGACGAGGCAGGGAAGAAAAGCTCGGCCATCGCGCGCAAGCTGCGCGACGTCGAGGCGATGCCCGAAGCGGAAGCGGACCGCCTGCTGGCCGGCGGCGAGGGCATGGTCTACGACTCGGAGGTCGAAGTCGAGCCCCCCTTAGCCGATGATTTGCCACGCTGACGACCCGATCACCTCGGCTTGACGGGCCATCTCCTCCGTGTTCGAGTCCATCCGCCGATGGAGGCAGAAACGGATCCTTGCGACGTCGGCGATTCCCGAGCCGATGTGGCGCGAGGCGCTGGAAGCATTGCCGTTTCTGGCCATCTACACCGAGGCGGAGCTCGCGCGCCTGCGCCAGCACGTCGTGCTGTTCCTGTCGGCGAAGAGCATTGTCGCCGCCCGCGGCTTCGAGGTGACGCCACTGATGCGCGTGATGATCGCGGTCCAGGCCTGCGTGCTGACGCTCAACCTCGGTCCGCACTACTACGATGGCTGGGAGAACGTCGTCGTCTACCCGGACGAATTCGTTACCGGACTCGAATACGAGGACGAGGCGGGAGTGGTGCACCGGCGCGATGAGCCGCTCGCGGGCGAAGCCGTCCCCGGAGGCCCGGTCATTCTGTCGTGGCCTGACGTCGAGGCCAGCGCCGACTGGTCGAGCACCGGCATGAATCTGGTGATTCACGAGTTTGCGCACAAGATCGACATGAGCAACGGCGAGGCGAACGGTTGTCCGCCATTGCACCCGGATATGCCCCGCCGATCATGGCGCAAGACGATGACGACCGCCTACGAGCATTTTCGGAATCGCGTGGAAAACGGCGAGGAGACCGAAATCGATCCGTATGCGGCGGAGAGCCCGGCCGAGTTCTTTGCCGTGCTGTCGGAGATCTTTTTCGCCGAGCCGACGCTGTTGCAGACGGAATACCCGGCCCTATACCGCCTGTTTACACAATTCTATCGCCAGGACCCCGGCAGTCGCACCGAGCTGCTGCTCGAGCCGTGACAAGACCGCGGGGCGCGTCAGGGGTTGCAAAAGGAGCAGACTGCGATATCCTAGCCAAGGTCGCCTGCTTCGGCGGCCGGCTCGCACGCCACGCCCAAGGAGAAGGAAAAACCATGAACATTCGTAGCGCTCTGTTTGCGGCCACGCTGCTCTTTACCAGCAGCGCGTTCGCGTTTCACTGTCCGATGGAGATGAAGAAAATCGACGACGCGCTGGCGAAGAATCCGTCACTCAGCGCAGCGCAATTGGCTGACGTGAAGAAGTATCGCGCCGATGGCGAAGCGCTGCACAAGGCCGGCAAGCACCAGGAATCGCTTGACACCCTGGCGAAGGCGGAAAAGATTCTCGGCATCCCCACCAACTGACGCAGTCCGCGCTGCCGGCGCGATAACGGCTTCGGGCGACCGACCCGGGGCGGGCCGCTTCAGTCCGCTCGCCCGCGCGCGACGAGCGTAGCCAAGTCCACACCGGCCGGCAACGCGCCGAGCGCGCCGGCGTAAGCGACGTCGAGCCGCGAGGCACAGTAGGCGTCGGCGATCGCTGCCGGAGCGTGTCGTACCAACATCGCGGCCGCAAGCGCGGCCGCGATGCTGCCAGCGATTCGCCGCCCGTCGCGCTCGGCGAGGTTCGGGTCGCGCAGGGCGGTTTCGAGTGCTGCCGCGTGGCGATCGAGGCGGACGTCGGCGCCGCGGGCGACGGCGAGCTCGGACAACACGGCCTCGACCGCCGTCGTTTCCCGCCGTGCCGCGCGCAGCACGTCGAGGCACATCACGTTGCCCGCTCCTTCCCAGATGGAATTGAGCGGTGCCTCGCGGTACATCCGCGGCAGCACGGATTCCTCGACGTAGCCGTTGCCCCCGAGCACCTCCAGGGCTTCGGCAACCACCGCCGGCGCACGCTTGCACAGCCAATACTTCACCGCCGGCGTGGCGAGGCGTGCAAACGCCGCTTCACCATCCGGAGCGTCGGCTTCAAAGGCGCGCGCGAGCCGCAACACGAGCGCGGTCGCCGCTTCCGATTCGAGCATCAGGTCGGCGAGCACACTCTGCATCAGCGGCTGCGCGGCGAGCGTTCGGCCGAAGGCGCGGCGGTAGGTCGCATGATGCAGCGCCTGGGCTACCGCGCCACGGATGAGGCCGGCGCTGCCGATCGCGCAGTCGAGTCGCGTCCGCTGCACCATCTCGATGATGACCGGCACACCGCGTCCTTCTTCACCGAGCAGCCACGCGCAGGCGCCGTCGAACTCGACTTCGGCGGAGGCGTTGGAGCGGTTGCCAAGCTTGTCCTTGAGGCGCTGGATGCGCACCGCGTTGCGAACCCCGTCGGGCAGCAATCGCGGCAGAAAAAAACAAGACAGTCCCGCTGCGGCTTGCGCGAGCACCAGATGCGCATCGCACATCGGCGCGGAAAAGAACCATTTGTGCCCGGTCAATCGGTACATGCCGTCGCCGGTGCGTTCGGCGCGCGTCAGGTTTGCGCGCACGTCCGAGCCACCCTGGCGCTCGGTCATGCCCATGCCGAACAGCGCCGACGTCTTGTCGGCGACCGGCAGTGGCCGCGGGTCGTAGTCAAGGCCGAGGCTGCGCGGCAGCCAGGTCTCGGACAGGGCCGCGAATGCGCCGGCATGGCGCCGAAGCAACGGCACCGCGGCGAAGGTCATCGTCAACGGGCACTGCGTTCCGTTCTCGACCTCGGCGTGGAGCAGGTAAGCCGCGGCACGCGCGACCTGGGCTCCCGGGCGCGATTCCAGCCACGGGGCGCAGTGCTCGCCCTCGCGCATGGCAAGCGTCATGAGCTCATGCCATGCCGGGTCGAATGCGACCTCGTCCAGGCGGTTGCCGAAGCGGTCGTGGGTATGCAGCTCGGGCGGGAAACGGTTGGCGCGGGCCGCCAGGGCGAAGGTCTCGCTCCGCCCGAGTCGCTCGCCCCAGGCGGACAGCCGCTCGCGCGCCCAAGCGGCGCCTTCGCGCACCACCGCTGCCTGCAGCGCCGCATCGGTGGCGAAGAGGTTGCGGCCTTCGAACGGCGGCGGCTGATTGGCTTCAGCGGTGCTCACGCGACGATTCTACTAGCTCGCTGACGATGCACCCGCCAGGGCGCCGGCTCAACCCCTGAGCGCGGATTTCGGCCGGAACACCTTGCACACGTTGTCGTGCGTTTCGACGTACGGTCCCCCGATCAGATCGAGGCAGTACGGGACGGCGGCAAAGATGCCGTCGAGCGTTTCCTTGATCGCCTTGGGCTGGCCGGGAAGGTTGAGAATCAGTGCCCGGCCGCGAACGACACCCGCTTGGCGCGACAGGATCGCCGTCGGCACATAGCGCAAACTCACCTGACGCATCTGCTCGCCGAATCCGGGCAGCACCTTGTCCGCGACGCCCAGCGTGGCGTCCGGGGTCACGTCGCGCGGCGCCGGCCCTGTGCCGCCGGTGGTGAGCACCAGATTGCAGCCGACCGTGTCGACCAGGTCGATGAGCGTACGCTCGATCTGGGCTCGCTCGTCGGGGATGAGCCGCGTCTCCATGCGCCAAGGCGTGCGCAGGGCGGCGGTGAACCATTCCACGAGGCCCGGAATGCCCTTGTCTTCGTATACGCCTGCCGAGGCGCGGTCGCTGACCGAGACCAGGCCGATCAACAGCGATTGCGGCGCGTTCATGGCCTGTCGCCGAAAACCCTGCCGCGATCGCGCAGCGGCATCAGTTACCCGACCGAAAAAGCGCGTCGAGGGCTCGGAACAGCTCGCGATAGGCGCGCGGCGGCTGGGCATGGGCCCGCTGCGCGTGCACGCCTTCGACCAGCGCGGCAAACCGCGCCCGATCCGCATGCGGCTGCTCGGCGCAGAGCGCTTCCAGCGAGGCCGGTTCGGACAGCAGCCGCTCACGCCACCGCTCGACCGTATGCAGGCGCGCCTTTTCGGCGTTGGGGGCGTCTGCCCACTGGGCCAGACGGGCCCGAATCGGCGCGGCATCGACCTCGCGCATCAGCCGGCCGATGAACTGCAGCTGCCGCCGCCTCGCCTCGCGCTGGCTGATCCGCTGCGCGGCATCGAGCGCCTCCTTCAGGCGCTCGGGCAGCGGCAACTCGGCGCGCCGCGCCGGGCCGATGTGCAGGAGCGCTTCGCCCAGGGCCTGCAGTGCCGTCATCTCCTCCTTGCGCCGGGTCTTGGACTGGCGTGCGGCCACCGGTACGGCCGGCAGGGGTGTTTCGTCGGGTGGACGCATCGCAGACGGTTGGGGGCAGGGGCGTTTGCTATGATAGCCGATCGCCCTCGCGGCGACCGCCCAGAGTCCGTCGATGACCGATACCGCCGCCACCCTGCTTGCTGCCCCCGCGACCCGCTTTCCTCTGGCCGCCGACGCGCTGGCCGCCGTTGCCAACCAGGTGCTCACGGCCGCTCAGGCGCGCGGCGCCACCGCGGCGGAGACCGACGTCTCGCAGGCATTCGGCCTTTCGGTCACCGTGCGCAAGGGCGAGGTGGAAACCATCGCCTACAACCGCGACAAGGGCATCGGCGTGACGGTCTACGTTGGCGCGCGACGCGGACACGCGAGCACCGCCGATTTCTCCACTGCGGCCATCGACGACACCGTTAGCAAGGCGCTGACGATCGCGCGCTACACGGCGGAGGATCCCTGCGCCGGTCTGGCCGATCCGGCCTTGCTCGCCCGCAGCTGGCCCGACTTGGAGCTCTATCACCCCTGGGACCTTGCGGTCGAGGAAGCGATCGCCTTGGGCAGGGAATGCGAGGCCGCGGCGCTCGCGGTCGACCGCCGCCTCACCAATTCCGAAGGCGCGACCGTCTCGGTGCACGAAGGCGAGTTTGCCTACGCCAACACGCACGGCTTCTGCGCCGGTTATGCGAGCTCTCGCCACGGCATCTATTGCGCCGTGATCGCCGACGACGGCGCAACCATGCAACGCGACGACTGGTATACCGCGGCGCGGTCGCCACACGATCTCGAGCCGGCGGCGCAGGTCGGCCGCCTCGCCGGCGAGCGCACGGTGCGACGGCTGGGCGCGCGCCAGCTCGGCACCCGCGAATGCGCGGTGGTGTTCGAGGCGCCGGTCGCCACCGGCCTGATCGGCCACTACGTCAACGCCACCAGCGGCGGCAGCCTCTATCGCAAATCCTCCTTTCTTCTCGACAGTCTCGGCCAGTGCGTATTTGCACCGCAGATCAGCATTCGCGAGGAGCCGCATCTCCCCCGCGGCCAGGCGTCCGCGCCGTTCGACGACGAGGGTGTCGCGACCCGGGCGCGCGACATCGTCCGCGAGGGTGTCGTCCAGGGCTACTTTCTGGGCAGCTATTCGGCGCGCAAACTCGGGCTCGTCTCGACCGGCAACGCGGGAGGAAACCACAACCTGGTCGTTGCGCACGGCAGCGACGATCTGCCGGCACTGCTGCGGCGAATGGGGCGCGGGATTCTCGTCACCGAGTTGCTCGGCCAGGGCGTCAACCCGGTCACCGGCGACTATTCGCGCGGCGCGGCGGGTTACTGGGTGGAGGACGGTGTCATAGCCTACCCGGTCGAGGAAATAACAATCGCGGGCAACCTGCGCCGCATGTATCGCGACATCGTCGCCGTGGGCAACGACGTGGATCGCCGCGGCTCACGCCACTGCGGCTCGATTCTCATAGGGGCCATGACGGTGGCGGGAAATTAGGCGTCGGGGCGGCGCCATGGTCCCCAAGCGGCCGCTGCGGGAACGAATCCGCGCTTGGCAACGCTCGCTGCAGGACCCGCTTCGCGGTGGCGGCGCGGCAGCGAGGTGGGTTGCCTCGCTGCCCACAGGCGATCCGCTGCAGCTGCAGCACGAGGCGCTCGACCTCGTCGCGTCGTTTCCCGGTGGCCGCCGGCGCATCGGGCCTGCGCAGGCGGAGGCATTGCTGCGCATCGACGCGCGCTGCGAGCCGATCGTCGCCCAGCTCACCGCCCAGTACTCGACCAATTACCAGCGCTCGAGCAGCGTCGAGACCCGCTTGTGGCACGGCGTGTTCGATCTGGTCAAGGCATTCACCGCGGCCTACCAGGCAACGCTCAAAGCCGGATACGCCGCAGGCGAGCAGAAACGATGGAAGATGGTGCTGCCGCGCGTGCTCGTCAGGTTGGCGCATTACAAAGCCATCGACGGCAAATACCGGCTGTTTCGCTACGGTCATTGGATTCCCGCACAATGGCGCGAGCTGCACGAGCTCTACGAATTCGCGCGCATGCGCGGGTGGCAACGCGAACCGCTGGCTTTTGGCTCCGGTGCATTCAGCCAGCCGCAACGGTCGCTCGAGCAGGAGTACATCCAGTCACTGCTGCTCATGCGGCTGGACAGCGGCAACTTCACGCCCGATCAGGTCGAGTGGGTGGCGCGCTCGCTCGAGGAGTGGACGCCCTCAGTGACGTTGACGCCGCCGCCGGGCACGGGGGCGAACTTCTATGTCGATTTGTCCGGCACGCAAGGCCTCAAGCGCCAGGACAAGCCGCGTGCCGGTGGCCGCCTGATGTTCCTCGACGCCACCCCGGTCTATGCCCGGGTGGTCGAGCGCATGCGCCTGCTGCCGGAACAGGACACCGATCCCCGCCTGCCGGGGGCCTTGCCGCCGCGCGAGCAGAAGCTGCTGCTGATGCGCCTTGCCGCCTTGTACGGGCCGGATGCGCTCGCGTTCTCGCCGCGCGCGCCGCGCAAGGCGAGCGACATGGAGGTGCGCGTGGTGGTCGGCCTGCAGGCGCTCACGCGCGCCGTCGCCGAGGTCGAGCACCTGGCACCGGAAGCGAAGAGCTCCGGGGCGATGCACAGCTACGACGAAATCACCCAACTGGTGAGCCCCAACACCAACCCGGAGTCGATCGCGCGACGCATTCGCGGCTCGCAATGGAAGATGGTCAATCGCAGCGAAAGCGGCGTGCGCTTGATCGCGCCGGCCAAGGATGCGCCGACCCGGCTGGGGGAGATCATCGCCATCAAGGACAACGACCGCTGGGAGCTTGCGGTGGTGCGGCGCATGCAGCGCGAACAGGTCGAGGAGGTGATCTGTGGCGTCGAAATCATCGCCCGAAGGATGGTGCGCGTGCTGTTGCGAAGCTGGGTCGCCCCGCTCGATGCCCAGCGCGCCGGCGTCGACCGCCCGTTCTTCGGCATCTACCTTCCCGGGCATGCGGATAATCGCCAGTCGGCGCAACGCAGCCTGATTGGACCGGATGATCGCTTTCTGCCCGGCGGCATGGTCGAACTCGACACCGGCAATGCACGCTATCTCATCCGCTTCACGCAAACGCTGGAGCGGCAGGCCGGCTGGGGCTGGTCCCTGTTCAACGCCGTACGCAAGCTCTCGGCGTAATCGCGTGCACCGGTGACAAGCTAAGCTAAAATCGCCCGCCAACCGGTTGCGGGCCCGGGGTGGGCGGCGCAACGATTGCAGCGGATGTTCAGCCAACGGAGGAGGGTATCCATGGAACGTCGTTCGTTCCTGGCGCGCGCGGCTGGCGGCCTTGCCGCCGGCGCGGTCGCAGCGCCCGCGATCGCTCAGGGCGCGCAGCCCGACGTCACATGGCGGCTGGCGTCGAGCTTCCCCAGGAGCCTGGACACGCTCTTCGGCGCTGCCGATCTCATCGCCCAACGCTGCGCGGCCGCGAGCAGCGGCCGGTTCCGGATCCAGGTGTTTGCCGCCGGCGAAATCGTTCCCGGGCTGGAAGTGCTCGACGCGGTCCAGAATGCGACGGTGCAGTGCGCGCATACCGCGCCGTATTACTTCTTCGCCAAGGATCCGACCTTTGCTTTTGCCTGCGCGGTCCCGTTCGGCTTGAATGCACGGCAGCAGAACGCGTGGATGTACCACGGTGGCGGGCTCGAGCTGATGCGCGAGTTCATGCGCGATTACAACGTCTACAACATTCCGGCCGGCAACACCGGGGCGCAAATGGGAGGATTCTTCCGCAAGGAAGTGAGAACCCTGGCCGACTTGAAGGGGCTCCGGATGCGCATCGGAGGCTCCGCTGGCGTCGTGATGCAAAGGCTCGGCGTCATACCGCAGCAGCTTGCCGGCAGCGATATCTATGCGGCGTTGGCCGATGGCTCCATCGATGCGGCGGAGTGGGTTGGCCCGTACGACGACGAGAGGCTCGGGTTGTACAAGATCGCCAATCATTACTACTACCCCGGCTGGTGGGGAGGCGGCCCGGAGATCGATCTCTTCGTCAACAGCAAGGCCTGGGCGGCCCTGCCGCGGGCCTACCAGGCGATTCTCGAGGCGGCATGCGCCGAGGCGAATGTCGACATGATGGCGAAGTACGACGCGCGCAATCCGGCGGCGCTGCGCCGGCTGGTGGCCGCGGGCGTGCAACTGCACGCGTTCCCGCGCGAGATCATGCTCGCCTCGTACAAGGCTGCGGTCGAGGTCTACGATGAGTTCGCGGCCAAGAACGCGAAGTTCAGCAAGGTGTACGAGCCGTGGAAGAAGTTCCGCGATGAGGAAATCCTCTGGTTTCGCGTTGCCGAAGAGGGCTTCGACCAGTTCATGGTCATTGCCGGCATGCAGAGCGCTGCAGCGGCGAGGAAGTAGCAGCCAGGCATCCGCCAAGCGCGAGTCGCGCCGCCACCATCGCCCCGCCTCATGGCGGGGGCCGGGCGGCGGCGATCGCCCGCGGTCGGCCACCACGGCGATGGTAAAATAATCGTTTTGCCACCCGCCGCGCCATGCCCCACCGTCTTCTGAGCCTTGCCCAAACCGACCCCGAACTGGCGGCGGCGATCGCCGGCGAGAACCTCCGCCAGGAGCAGCATATCGAGCTCATCGCCTCAGAGAACTACGCCAGTATCGCCGTGATGGAGGCGCAGGGCTCGCAGCTCACCAACAAGTACGCCGAGGGATATCCGCATAAACGCTATTACGGCGGCTGCGAGTTCGTGGACATCGCCGAAGAGCTTGCGATCGACCGCGCCAAGAAGCTGTTCGACGCCGAATTCGCCAACGTTCAGCCCCATTCCGGCGCGCAGGCGAATCAGGCGGTGTTCTTCGCCGTGCTCAAGCCGGGTGACACCATCCTGGGGATGTCGCTGCCGCACGGCGGACACCTGACCCATGGCTCGCCGGTCAACCTGTCGGGCAAGTGGTTCCGCGTCGTGGCCTACGGCCTTGTTCCGGAGACCGAGCAGATCGATTACGATGCCGCCGAGCGGCTAGCGCGTGAACACAAGCCGAAGCTCATCATCGCCGGGGCCTCGGCGTACTCACGGGTGATCGACTGGGCGCGCTTTCGCGCCATCGCCGACGCAGTCGGCGCCTACCTGATGGCCGACATGGCGCACTACGCCGGACTGATTGCGGCCGGGCTCTATCCGAGCCCCGTCGGCGTGGCGCATTTTGTGACCAGCACGACGCACAAGACCCTTCGCGGCCCCCGCGGCGGACTCATTCTCGCCGGCGCCGAGCACGCCAAGCTGATCAACTCCGCAGTCTTTCCCGGCCTTCAGGGCGGACCGCTCATGCACGTGATCGCGGCCAAGGCGGTCGCCTTCAAGGAGGCACTCACGCGCGAGTTCAAGGTATATCAGGAGCGCGTGCTGGAGAACTCGCGGGTACTGGCCACGGTGCTCCAGGATCGCGGCCTGCGCATCGTCTCCGGGGGCACCGATTCGCACATGTTCCTGGTCGATTTGCGTCCCAAGCACATCACCGGCAAGGAGGCCGAAGCGGCGCTCGGTCGGGCGCAGATCACGGTAAACAAGAATGCCATTCCCAACGACCCGGAGAAGCCGGCGGTGACCAGCGGCATTCGCGTCGGCAGCCCGGCCATTACCACCCGCGGGTTCACTGAAATCGAATGCGAAGAACTCGGGCATCTCATCGCTGACGTCCTCGAGGCGCCGACCGACGCCGCCACCATCGCCCGCACCTCCAGCGCGGCGAAGGCGCTGACGGCGAGGTTTCCCGTTTATGCACCAAGTCCGTAGCAATGAAGTGTCCTTTCTGCGGCAGTCCCGACACCCAGGTGGTCGATTCGCGCGTGTCCGAAGGCGGTGACTCGATCCGCCGCCGCCGCCGCTGTGTCGCCTGCCACAAGCGCTTCACGACCTACGAGAATGCCGAGCTGCGCCTGCCGCAAATCGTCAAACAGAATGGCACCCGCGCGGACTTCGACGTGCACCGGATTCGCAACGGCTTTCAGCGCGCGCTGCATAAGCGGCCCGTGCCCACCGAGTACGTCGACCAGGCCGTCGAGCGCATCGTGCAGCAGGTACTTGGCCTGGGCGAACGCGAAATACCGTCCCGGCAGGTAGGCGAGATGGTCATGCAGGAGCTCTACAAGCTCGACAAGGTCGGCTACATCCGCTTTGCATCGGTATATCGCAGCTTCCAGGATGCTGCTGATTTCCGCGATGCATTGAAGGAAGTCGAGCCGGCGTCGCCGCGGCGCAAGCCGCGTTGAACGGCATTGCGTGGCGGCAGGCATGACGGCGTTCAACGACCGCGATCGCGAGCGCATGCTGCGGGCGCTCGAACTCGCCGCGCGGGGTCTGTTTACGACGACACCCAATCCGCGCGTCGGCTGCGTCATCGTGCGCGACGAGCGCACCATCGGCGAGGGGTGGCATGAGCGGCCGGGCGAGGCTCACGCCGAAGTCATGGCGCTCGCCGCAGCGCGCGCGCGCGGTGAAGCGACGCGCGGGGCAACCGCCTACGTCACCCTGGAACCGTGCAACCACCACGGCCGGACGCCGCCTTGTACCGACGCGTTGCTCGCGGCTGGCATCGGTCGCGTCGTAGCCGCGATGCGCGACCCGAACCCGGCTGCGGCGCAAGGTGGCGAGCGCCTGCTTGCCGCCGGCGTCGCGGTGGAGTTCGGCCTGTGCGAAAGCGAGGCGCGCGAGCTCAACATCGGGTGGATACAGCGGCTCGTCACCGGGCGGCCTTGGGTGCGGGTCAAAGTCGCGGCGAGCCTGGATGGAAAAACCGCGCTCGACAACGGCGCGAGCCAATGGATCACCGGTGCGGCGGCGCGTGCCGACGCGCATCGCTGGCGGGCTCGTTCCTGCGCCATCCTCACCGGCATCGGGACGGTGCTTCAGGACGATCCGCGGCTGACCGTGCGCGGTGTGGAAACCTCGAGGCAGCCGCTGCGCGTCGTGGTCGATCGCCACGGCGAGTTGCCCGCTACGGCACGGGTGCTCGAGGAGGGCGCCGTGCTTGTCGTTTCGACGGCAGCGCGAAACGGGGCATGGCCGGAGAACGTGCGCCACGTGCGGCTTCCAGGCCCTGACGGCCGGGTTGACCTCGATGCGATGCTCTCGCTCCTCGCCGCAGAGGGCGTCAACGAGCTGCATGTGGAGGCCGGCGCCAAGCTCAACGGTGCCTTGCTGGCCGCCGGGCTCGTCGACGAGCTGCTGCTCTATCTGGCGCCGAGCCTGCTCGGCGACCCTTCGCGCGGCATGTTCGCCTTGCCTAGCGCGCTGTCCAAGCTCGCACAACGGGTACAACTCGACCTACGCGACAGCACCCGTGTCGGCGACGATTGGCGGCTGCTCGCGCGCGTGGCGCGGGGGACGGGCTGATGTTTACCGGCATCGTGCAGGCGGTCGGTCAGGTCGCGCGGACGATGCCGCACGGTGACGGCCTGCGCCTGGTCATCGAGGTCGGCGCCTTGGGGCTCGACGATGTCAAACCGGGCGACAGCATAGCCGTCGCCGGCTGCTGCCTGACCGTCGTTGCCGCGGAAGGCAATGCGCTTTCTTTCGACGTGTCGGCGGAAACGCTGCGCTGCACCGCGGGACTGGACGGCGGCACGCGGGTCAATCTGGAAAAGGCACTGCGGCTGTCCGACCGGCTCGGCGGCCATCTGCTCAGCGGCCACGTCGACGGTGTCGGCGTCGTCGCGCGCATGGATGCGGTCGGCGCCACCGGGGGCAGCCACTTGCTCGAGGTCGACGCGCCGGAGGAGCTCGCACGCTTCATCGCGCCCAAGGGGTCGATCGCCGTCGACGGCGTGAGCTTGACGGTTAACCGCGTGCTGGGGCGGCGCTTTGCGACCAATCTGATCCCGCATACACTGGCGGCAACAACGCTCGGTGGACTCGCCCGCGGGATGCGGGTCAATCTGGAAGTCGACCTGCTGGCGCGGTATGTGGCGCGCCTGCATGAAGCCGGCTGATGCCAAGGCTTGCCATCGGGCGCGGGCCTTAGGAGGAGCGCGATGGATCTGACCACACTGGATCGGCTGCCGCTTTGGATAGGCGGGCGGGCGACGCCCGCGCGCACGACCCGTTACGGCGAGGTGACCAACCCCGCCACCGGCGAGGTGCTGCGGCACGTACCCCTCGCGACGGCTGCCGATGTTGCCGCCGCGGTCGCCGCCGCGGTCGAGGCCTGGCCCGCCTGGCGCGCGGCACCGGCGCTGCGCCGCGCCCGTATCCTGATGCGTTTCCGAGACTTGCTCGAGGAGCAGAAGAAGGACTTGGCGCGGCTGGTCACCGAAGAGCACGGGAAGACACACAGCGATGCCGAGGGTTCGATCACGCGCGGCATCGAGGTGGTCGAGTTCGCGACCGGGATACCGCATCTGCTCAAGGGCGAATTCAGCGATAGCGTAGGCAGCGACGTCGACAGCTTCTCCTTGCGCCAGGCGCTTGGCGTCTGCGCCGGCATCACGCCGTTCAATTTTCCGGCCATGGTGCCGCTGTGGATGTTCCCGATTGCGATCGCTTGCGGTAACACGTTCGTGCTCAAGCCCTCGGAGCGCGACCCCAGCTTGAGCCTGCGCATGGCCGAACTCGCGCAAGATGCGGGGCTACCCGACGGGGTGTTCAATGTCGTGCACGGCGACAAGGAAGCGGTCGACGCAATCCTCGAGCATCCAGACATCAAGGCGGTGTCGTTTGTCGGCTCGACACCGATCGCGCGCTATGTCTACCAGACCGGAACGGCGCACGGCAAGCGCGTTCAGGCGCTCGGCGGCGCGAAGAACCATGCGGTCGTCATGCCCGACGCGGACCTCGACTTCGCCGCCGACGCATTGATCGGGGCGGCGTACGGATCGGCGGGCGAGCGCTGCATGGCCGTGTCGGTGGCCGTCGCGGTCGGCGCAGCGGGCGACCCGCTGCGCGACAAGCTTGCGCAGCGCGCGCGCCGAATCGTCGTCGGACCGGGCGATCGCGCCGAGTCGGAAATGGGCCCGGTGATCACCTGCTGCTGCGCGCGACCGGATTGTCGGCCTCATCGATCGCGGTGTCGCCGAAGGGGCGACGCTCGTCGTCGACGGGCGCCGCCCGGGGCAGCACCCGGGGTTCTTCGTCGGGCCGACGCTATTCGACCAGGCGACACCCGATATGGCGATCTACCGCGAGGAGATATTCGGACCGGTTCTGGTCATCGTCCGCGTGGAGTCGCTGGAGGAGGCGATCGGGCTCATCAACGCCAATGCCTACGCCAACGGAGCGGCCCTGTTTACGCGCTCGGGCCACGCGGCGCGCCGCTTCCAGCAGCAGGCCGAAGCGGGCATGATCGGCATCAACGTGCCCATCCCGGTGCCGATGGCCTTCTACTCGTTCGGCGGTTGGCGCAACTCGCTGTTCGGCGACCTGCACGTGCACGGCATGGACGGCGTGCGCTTCTACACCCGCGGCAAGGCGGTTACTGCGCGCTGGCCCGACGACGGCAGCGCGGCGCCGGGATTTCACCTGCCGACACTGGGCTGATGCGGGGTTGCCAAAGGACGAGCAACGCTGAAGTAATACTCGACGATCGCCCAGTACGGGACCGGTTTGCCGTCGATTTCTGCTGGCGTGAACTGCGCCGTCTTGAGTGCGTTGGCGACCGCGGGAGCGAACAATCCGTCGGCGGGCAACAGCGTCGACTCGAGGATGCGTCCTTGCACGTCGATGGTCAGCAGCGCCGCGACCCTGCCGCCGGACCCCGCCTCCAACGCCGCGCTGGGATAGACCAAGGCCGGCGATCCGATGAGCGCCGGCGGCTTCTGTGCGCGGCGCGAAAACCTCTGCGCCAGGGAGAGCGCGTAATCGGCTCCCCAGCCACGACGGATCGTCGATCAGGCGCACGGAAATGATCACCTGCGGGCGGTCGGTACCCGAACGCGGCACGGGTCCGGGCGGCGGCGCGAGCGCGGGCAGGCGTGCGCGCTGGGATGTGGTCTCGATCGGCACCGCGACTGGCGGCAGGAACAGCGCCGGCGGCGCGGGTTGCTCGAGCGGCGCCAACGGCTCGGGGTCGACCTCGGTGCGCGGTCCGGCGAGAACTGCCTGGAGCGTGGCAAAGTTGTTGCGTGCGCCTACATCCTGCGCCGGGGGCGGCGGGATGAGCGTGCGCAGCGAAGTCATCACCAGCGCATGGATCACGATCGACGCGCCGACCGCGGCCGTGAGCCGCCTCTCGACTGCGCGCCCTTCGCTAGCGTCCAAAACGAGCGTGGCGCGGGTCACGGAATACACTTTCGATCGGCTCACGGTACCATGAAAAATGGCCGCTCCCGGATTGTGGAGCGGCCACGGGGGGCCGGCAAGTCGGCAGCCGCCGTTGTTTGCAGCGCTCTATTGCCCCTGCAGGCGCCACGACATGCGCTGCGCCGAGAACGGGAACGTTCACAGTTCACTTCGCGTGAAGGTCTCGTTACCGCTGCTGCTCGGCTGCGGTGACGCCGACTGCGGCTGTCGTTGGCGATGGCGCCGGCCCTGCCCTCATCAGCGCAGCATCGCTTGCAAGAAGGAAACCGTGTTCTGCGGACCGTCGACTCGTACCGTGACGCGATAGAAGACCTGCTGCGGCAGGGTCAACGGGTTTGCCTGGTTGACCGTGGTGCCCGGCGCCGGCTTTGGCTGTCCCATGTCGCACCAGCTTTCTTTCGCGACGTTGTTGCCGGGACTCCCGGGTGCCCCGGTTTACGCACATGCGCTCGGTGACATAGGTGATGCGATTGTTATCCGCGTCGAGCGGAGAACTGCCGCGGGAGCCCCTGCGCCGCCAACTGCGTCTGCAGCGGCCCCGGCACGCCGTACGGATCGTCCCGTCGGGCGCCATTGTCGTGCTCGCGAAATAATTCTCTGCGCGCCCAATCGGTCGGTGAGCGTCGGGAATGCGCGGTCCGCCGGCATCCGCAAACAGCCCGGACGCGGCTTCCTCGACGGCGTAATTGGCCGGCAGGATCGCCGCCTGGCGCAGCGCCAGGTTGCCGAGCACCGCCGTTGTGGTATCGACCGAGCGGATGAGTCCGAGTGCCGCCAGGCTCATCACCACCATGACGATCAAGGCGATGAAGAGCACCACGCCGCGCTGGCGCGTCGGCAGCGAAGGTGCAGCGCTCGCGCGCAAAAGGTTCTCGGGCATCAGGTCGGGTTCCAGATCGAGTTACGCAAGGGGATGATCGTTTCGTACTTGCGGAAACGCCAATTGCCGGCGGGGTTAGCGCGTCGCCGCTATGGTTCCGGTCAGGCGGCCCGGGCAGTTGGCCTTGTTCACGTCGGAGCAGTCGAACAGCACCCAGTTGTAATCGCCGAGGGTCTTGTCGAACTGCTCACTCTGCACGATAACGCCGATGCGTACCGCTTTAATCTGGTTGATCGTCGTAATGGGCGCCTGCAGCAGCGTCGTCGGATCCCAGCCTCCGCCCACGGTTGCCTGGACCCAGGTGTCGAGCTCTCGCTCCTGGCTTAGACTGGTATTGATGCCGTACTCGGCCTTCATGACCACGACGTTGGAGGCCACCGGGCTGGGCACGGTGAACCGCAACCGGCTGTCCGCAGGTGGCGGCGGGTAGCTTGTTCGGGTTCAAAAGTGGCGTGCTCAACAGCACATTGTTGGCGACGCTGTACTGGACTTTCTGCGCGCGATCGCACGGCCCCATGTTGAACAGCACGGACGCAGCCGTGAAGTTCAGGGCGGTGCCGGTTTGCGTAATCGTTACCACCCCCAAGGCGTTGGGGGCAGTCACTGCCGTCGCGGTCGAGCTCGCGCAACCGGTGGCGGTGGTGCCAGGCGCCTGGATGCCCACGATCAGGTCGCCGGCGTGAAATCCTCCGGCGCTTTGTATCTGATAGCTCGCGGCGAGGCCCGCGTTCGCGGTGAACGGCGCCGAAGTCACCAATGTCGACGCGACGCTGTAACTGACGGCGAACGAATCGAAGTTCGTGTTGCCGCTGGGGCTATCGGCGATCAATACGGGGATGGGTCGAAACGTATTGGCGATGTCGCTCACGTTGCCGGTGATGGGTGCCGGCGGTGCGCACCACTGCAGGTCGGTTGCCGCCGCGTTTAGCCCCGTGCCGGCGTTGCCCAACTCCATCGCCGAGAACGAAGGTCGAGAGCAGGCCGCCCTGCATCGCCTCGCCATAGGCCGTCGTGTTGCGCTTGAACCCTTCGGCAACGTTGTAGACCTGGAAGATGACCAGCACGGCGATCATCCCGATGACCACGCCGACCATGATCTCGATGAGGCTGAAACCGCCTTGCGCCGACGCGCGCGGGTGCCGCCGAGGATGGGCTTCATGTTAGGTTCTGCCCGATCAGGCCGCAGGTCGTGTAGTTGTGTGGCGTGCCGTCCGTCGACTGCCAGACGATCTTGATATAGACGCTGCTGCTCGTTGGCGATGGCGCGGGCATTGCAGCAGCGCATTGGCGAAATCGACCGTCGGATCCTGAAACCACGCCGCGCCCTGCGCGGCCTTGAGCTCGGCCGCCCAAGCGGTATACGTCGGGCCGGCGGCTGCGCTGGAGTAGTTGGTGACGAGGTTACCCTCCACGTCGGCCCACATCTGTCCCATGAGCTGACGTCGCGGCGAAGACCGCCTCGGCGCGCAGGCTGTTGTCGGTTGATGGTGCGCAGCGAGGCGGCTTGCAGACCGACAATCCCGAGCACCCCGAGCGCGAAGATGAGAATGCCGATCAGCGCCTCGAGCAGGTAGGCGCCCGTCTGCCGGTAGCGCGGCTTGAGGTAGGTTGTCATGGCATTACTGCAGACGCCTACCGGGCAAGCCTGCGGCTCGGTCGCGGCCGCCACCGGGTCGCAGAGTTTGGTGCCGTCGCCGGGGTCGCATTGCGTGATGCGACGACCACGCAACGCCCGGGCACTGGCGATTGGCTGTTGGTGACGTCGATGCAGCTGATCGAAGCGCTCGCATCCGGATTGGGGACGATGCGGCCGAAGGCGTCAAAGGTGATTTCGGTCGCGCCGGGCGGCGTGGCACGGATGGCCGCATTGGGCGCGCCGTTCGCCAGTTGAAACGGCGCCGGCAGAATCGGCGTGCCGCACCGAGAGGTCCGGGTTGACCTCCGCGATCGTCCAGCCGGTGGCCGGCGTCACGACCAACTGCACTTGGGTGTTGGCACTGATCGCCGCGGTCTGGGCCGAGAGCACGCCGTTGAGCATGGCCTCGGCGGCGTTGCGCACCTGCGAGTTGCCCAGAAAGTCGGCGTACATCGGCACCGCGAGCGCGATCAGGAAGGCAAACAGCGACACGGCAACGAGCAGCTCGATGAGCGTGAAGCCGCGGTCGCGTACGGTTGAGGTCCATCGCTTGTCTCACTCGCATCCGCCGCCCTTGCGGATCAGCCAGCAGTTCGCCGCGGCAGCTCCATGCGCCAGGCCCCGGCTGGCCTTCGCGCCGGTATTGTCAACCGAATAGTTGAACCCGGCCATCGACCCGGCGCCGCGTCGCGGTGACCGTATAGCCCGATAGCCGACTCCGTACTTCCGTTGGCGCCACCGCAGTTGATGGCAAAATCCGGCTGGCTGGCGGGACCAAGGGCCCCACGGTTGCGCATCCGTTGAGATAGCTGCGGGTGTCGAGAAAAAACTGCTCGTAGCGCTGGCGCATGTCCGACAGACCCGTGGTCGCTTCGGTGATCTTGCCGCGGGTGACATAGTCGGCGTAATTGGGCAGCGCGATGGCAGCCAGGATGGCCACGATCGCGGCACACGATCATGACTTCGAGCATGGTAAAGCCCGCCGCACGCCGGCGCGAGCGAGCGCAACGATGGACGCACTCCAGGACGCTTCATGGCCGAGTTTCCCTTGCTGACATGGGGGATGATAAGTCGCCGGCAAGGGACAGGCAAAACCGCCCGATATGAGGCATGGCTGGCGGAACAGACGGTTAGCCAGCACCCCGCCCCACCGGCTTGGGACCGCTCCCAGCGCACCGCGACCAACCCCCATCATAGGGGAATATGCAGCCTGACGCCCATGCGTCGATCGGGCAGTCCGGACGGGCGCCTGGCGGCGCCAGCGGCCCGGAACGGTGCCTGGGGCGCACGCCCTTGAGCTTGGGGCGGGGTCCGCGACGCCGCCCTCGCGGCAAGGCGATGGACGCCTTCCCGCACGCACGCGATAATCCGCTCTCCTATGAACGCGCCCGAAATCGTCAGGCCGTCAACCCAGGCGGCGTTCAACTGGTCCGATCCGTTGCTGCTCGACGCGCAGCTGCGCGAGGAGGAGCGGATGGTGCGCGATGCCGCGCAGGCCTACGCCCAGGACAAGCTCATGCCGCGGGTGACGGAAGCGTTCCGGCACGAAAAAAGCGATCCGGAGATCTTTCGCGAAATGGGCGCGCTGGGCCTGCTCGGCGCGACGCTGCCGCCCGAGTTCGGCGGTGCGGGACTCAACTACGTGTGCTATGGCCTGATCGCGCGCGAGATCGAGCGCGTCGATTCCGGCTATCGCTCGATGATGAGCGTGCAGAGTTCGCTCGTCATGTATCCGATCCACGCCTACGGCTCGGAGGCGCAGCGGCGCAGGTATCTGCCCAGGCTCGCCACCGGCGAGTGGATCGGCTGCTTCGGCTTGACCGAGCCCGACCATGGCTCCGACCCCGGATCGATGGTGACGCGGGCGCGTTCGGTACCCGGCGGCTACCAGCTTAGCGGCTCGAAGATGTGGATATCCAACGCACCGATTGCCGACCTGTTCGTGGTCTGGGCGAAGACCGATGACGGGGTCATCCGCGGCTTCATCCTCGAGCGCGGCGCCAAGGGCTTGGCGACACCCACGATCGAGGGCAAGTTCAGCCTGCGCACCTCGATCACCGGCGAGATCGTGCTCGACGCCGTGTTCGTACCCGAAGACCACCTCCTCCCGGGCGTGCAGGGGCTCAAGGGACCGTTCGGGTGTCTGAACAACGCGCGCTACGGCATCGCCTGGGGCGCGCTGGGCGCAGCGGAGTTCTGCTGGTACGCGGCGCGGCAGTACACGCTCGACCGCAGCCAGTTTGGCCGCCCGCTCGCGGCCAACCAGCTGGTGCAGAAAAAACTCGCCGACATGCAGACCGAGATCAGCCTCGGCTTGCAGGGGTGCCTGCGCCTCGGCCGGCTCAAGGATGAAGGCCAGGCCGCGCCGGAGATTACCTCGATCATGAAGCGCAATTCCTGCGGCAAGGCGCTCGACATCGCGCGCGCAGCCCGGGACATGCACGGCGGCAACGGCATCGTCGACGAATTCCACGTCATCCGCCACCTGCTCAATCTCGAGACGGTCAACACCTACGAGGGCACGCACGATGTGCATGCGCTGATCCTGGGCCGCGCCCAGACCGGCATCGCGGCCTTCTAAAGGGCGCCGCTGCCGGGCGGCCCGTCACGTGTGCACTTCCACCTCGCAACGCGCGCTACGCATGCGCCACCCTCGCGCCGCCGCTCGAATCCGCAACGCCCGGCCGGCGATCCGCTCATGAAGCTGTACAGTTACCACCGCTCCTCGGCAGCCTACCGCGTGCGCATCGCGCTCAACCTCAAGGGGCTAGCCGTACGAATACCTGCCGGTCAACCTGCGCCAGGGCGAGCAACGGGCGGCGCCGTTCCGGGCGATCAACGCCCAGGAGCTCGTGCCGGTCCTTTGCGACGATCGCGGCGCATTCACCCAGTCGTTGGCCATCCTCGAGTACCTGGAGGAGCGCTATCCGGAACCGGCGCTGCTGCCGCACGCGCCGGAAGCGCGAGCCCGGGTGCGCGCCATCGCGCTCGCGATCGCCTGCGACATCCATCCGCTCGACAATCTTCGCGTGCTGCAGTATCTGACGCGCACGCTGGGAGCGAGCGAAGAGGCGAAGAACAACTGGTATCGGCACTGGATCGAGCTGGGGCTCTCGGCCCTCGAGGCGCAACTCGCTCCCGACCCGGCGACCGGTCCGTTCTGCCATGGCGCGCTGCCGACCTTCGCCGACATCTGTCTCATCCCGCAGCTGGCCAACGCGCGGCGTGTTCCCCTGCCGCTCGACGCCTATCCAACGCTCTTGGGCATCGAGGCCGCGTGTGCGGCGCTGCCGGCTTTCGCCGCCGCCGCGCCGCCGCGGCAACCGGATGCGGTATGAGGCATCACGCATGGTTGCCAGGCGAGAAAAATTCATGAGCTACGTCATACCTGCCTGGGATATTCCCTCGCTTCCCATCGCCGGCCGCGCCGAGCGCTTTCCCGTGCGCCACATCTACTGCGTCGGCCGTAACTACGCCGAGCATGCCAAGGAGATGGGTGGCGATGCAGCCCGGGAGCCGCCGTTCTTCTTCACCAAGCCCGCCGACGCGATCGTGCCCATCGTGGCCCCGGAGGTGGGCAGCGTGCCCTATCCCCTGGCAACCAAGAATTACCAATACGAGCTGGAGCTCGTCGCGGCCATCGGCACGGCCGGCGTCAAGGTGGCACCCGAGCGCGCCAACGAACTCATCTATGGCTATGCGGTCGGCCTCGACATGACGCGGCGCGACCTGCAAATCGACATGCGCGAAAAAAAGCGTCCCTGGGATCTCGGCAAATCCTTCGCCGCCGCCGCGCCCATCGGGCCGGTGCATGCCGTAAGCGAAGTCGGCCATCCGCAGCGGGGTCGAATTTCGCTCGACGTGAACGGGGAGACGCGGCAGCGAGGCGATCTCTCCGACATGATCTGGGATGTGCCGCACGTCCTGCATTTCCTGTCGCAATACTATGAGCTGCTTCCCGGCGACCTCGTTTTCACCGGAACGCCGGCCGGCGTCGGCCCGGTCGTCGCCGGCGATCTTCTCGTCGGGAGGATCGAAAGCCTGGGTCAGCTTAGCGTGCGCATCGCCGCGCCATGAGCGCTGCGCCGGCCGCAGCGGTCGAGCGCGAATACAACCTGCGGGCCGCCTTCCCCGATCACCCGCATTGGTTTGCCCGCTGGGCGGCCGACAGCGCCGCCGCACGGCAACGCCTCGCGGCAAGCCTGAACCTTCGCTACGGCAGCGGGCCGAAGCAGACGCATCGATCTGTTCCCGGCTGCCCATCCGCGCGGGGCGCTGTTGTTCATTCATGGCGGCTACTGGCGCGCCCTGGACAAGAGCGACCATTCCTTCGTGGCCCCGCCGCTGGTCGCGCAGGGCATAGGGGTCGCGGTCATCAACTACGATCTCTGCCCACAGGTCAGCATCGCGCGCATCGTCGAACAATGCCGCGAAGGCGTGGCCTGGCTGCACCGCGAAGGCGCGCGCTACGGCGTCCCGGCGCGACGGCTGGTGGTCGCCGGCCACTCTGCAGGCGGCCACCTGGCGGCGATGCTCGTGGCGACTGACTGGCGCGCGCGCGGGTTGCCCGCCGCCGTCGCCGGCGCGGTGGCGATCAGCGGCGTGTTCGACCTGGAGCCGCTGCTGCAGGTCTCGTTCAACGACGATTTGCAACTCGATGCCGCCCAGGCGCGGGCTCTGAGCCCGATCCATCTGCGGCCGCACGCGGCCGTGCCGCTGGTCATCGCGGCGGGCGCCGACGAGACGCGCGAATTCATCCGCCAATCGTGGCTGCTCTGGCAGCGCTGGCCCGAATGCCGCCCCCTTGGGCGCGACGGTCCCCTGCTGCTCGCCGAGCGCCATCATTTCAGCGTGTTGACCGATCTGGGTGACCCGAACAGCACCTTGGCCGAGGCGGTGCGCTCCGTCTTCTAGCGTGTTGCAACGCCGGCGCCAGAGCGGCGTGATGCGCGCGGCGCAGTATAATGCGAAGTCCCATACGCAGTGTCGGGAGCCTTGTGACAGCGCATTTGCATGCCGTCGACGGTGGCGAGTCGCCTGCCGCGCCCGCGGCGGCGAGCGCGATCAGCCCGGTTCCGGCGATCATCGCCGAGCTCAAGGCCGGCCGCATGGCGGTCCTGGTCGATGAGGAGGAGCGCGAGAACGAAGGCGACCTGATCATCGCCGCCGATTGCGTCACGCCCGAGGCGATCAACTTCATGGCCAAGCACGGCCGCGGCCTGATCTGCATGCCGATCACCGAGGCACGCGCGCGGCAGCTTGACCTCGCACCCATGACGGCGGTGAATCGCTCGCTGCACGGCACCAACTTTACCGTCTCCATTGAGGCCGCTCAGGGCGTGACAACCGGCATTTCGGCTGCCGACCGGGCGCACACCATCCGCGTGGCGTGCGCGGCGAACGCGACGCCCGAGGACATCGTCCAGCCAGGACACGTCTTTCCACTGGTGGCGCAGGAGGGAGGCGTCTTGGTCCGCGCCGGACACACCGAGGCATGCTGCGATCTGGCGCGCCTGGCCGGTCATTCGCCCTGCGCGGTGCTGTGCGAGATCATGAACGAAGACGGCACCATGGCGCGGCTGCCCGATCTGATCGAGTTTGCGCGCCGGCACGACCTGCGCATCGGCGCGATCGCGGATTTGATCCATTATCGCAGCCAGACCGAACGCTTGATCGAGCGCGTCGGCGAGCGACCGATTCGCACCGCCGAGGGCGACTTCCGCCTGGTTACCTTCCGCGACAAGCTGAGCGACGCGACGCACCTGGCGCTGACGCGCGGCGAGATCGTGCCCGAACTCGAGACCCTGGTGCGCGTGCACGAGCCGCTGTCGGTGGTCGATTTGCTCGATTACGGCAGCCGCTCGCACTCGTGGACGATCCCCGCCGCACTGGCCGCGATCGCGCGGGCCGGGCGCGGCGTGCTGGTCCTGTTGCACCGCCCCGAATCGGCGCTGGAGCTGCGCCAACGCGCGATGTGCGACCAGCCGCCCACCGAACTGCGCATGGATCTGCGCAATTACGGCATCGGCGCGCAGATCCTGCGCGATCTTAACGTGGGTCGGATGCGCGTGCTCGCCAAACCGCGCAGGATGCCGAGCATGGCCGGTTTCGGTTTGGAGGTCGTCGGCTACGAAGACGTTGCGTCCGCGCCGCCCCCGCAGCGGCGCTAGCGCTGCCGCGCGCGCGGCGTGCCAAGCCCTGCCTTTGTTCGAATCATCCTGGCCATGCGCAAAATTGTTCCCCGTTCCGGCGCCGACCACCTGCGCGTGGGCATCGTGCTGTCCCGATTCAATGCGGCGGTCGGCGAACGGTTGCTTAAGGGCGCGCTGCGGGCATTGAGCGAGGCGGGGGTGGGCGAGGGCGCCATTGCGCTGGCCACGGTACCGGGCGCGCTCGAAGCGCCGCTCGCCCTGCAACGGATGGCGCAAAGCGGCGATTATGATGCCCTGGTTGCCCTGGGCGCGGTGATCCGCGGCGAGACCTATCACTTCGAAATCGTCGCCAACGAGTCGGCCGCCGGCATCGCCAGCGTCCAGCTCGACTTCGGCATTCCGATCGGCAACGGCATCCTCACCACGGACACCGACGACCAGGCCGAGGCACGCGCCGATGACAAGGGTCATGCCGCCGTGCTCGCCGCATTGGAGATGGCCAACATGCTCACGGCAATCGACGACGCAGAATGAAGAGCAGCCGTCGCCGCGCGCGCGAACTGGCCTTGCAGGGTCTCTACCAGTGGTTGCTGTCGGGCACGCCGCCGGCAACGATACGGGCGCAACTGGCCGAGTCCGGCGGCTATGGCAAGTGCGATGCCGGCTTCTTCGACGGCCTCTGGCTTGGCGTGACCGGCGAATTCGACACGCTGCTCGCCGCGTTCGCTCCCTATCTCGACCGCTCCCCGGAGCAATTGTCGCCGATCGAGAAAGGCGTGCTCGCGATCGGCGCCTGGGAGTTGCTGCGCGCCCCCGACATTCCCTATCGCGTCGTGATCAACGAAGCAGTCGAGCTGGCCAAGGCGTACGGCGGCACCGACGGGCACAAGTACGTTAACGGCGTGCTCGACCGCCTGGCGACGGCGATCCGGGCGGCCGAGGTCGGGACCCCGCGCGTGGCAACTTAAGCGCGGCCCCGCCCGCACCCTGCGAGCCGCGCAAGATAACGACAGGTTGGCCGTGGTGGCGGCGCTATCCGAATTCGAGCTCATTGACCGATTCTTCCGCCGTCCGGCCCCGCATGCGGTGCTCGGGGTGGGCGACGATGCGGCCCTGCTCGCCCCCACGCCAGGCTGCGAGCTCGCCGTATCGGTCGACATGCTGGTCTGC
The DNA here is from genome assembly GCA_963711235.1 of uncultured beta proteobacterium. GTDB lineage: Bacteria > Pseudomonadota > Gammaproteobacteria > Burkholderiales > Casimicrobiaceae > PALSA-1003. The sequence continues at coordinate 1,826,616 of CAVQDI010000006.1, forward strand.
GGACGGCATTTTTTCGCCGACGTCGATCCCGAGTCGCTCGGGCACAAGACGCTGGCGGTGAACCTGTCCGACATGGCGGCGATGGGGGCCTTGCCGCGCTGGGCGCTGCTCGCCGGGGCCCTGCCGCGGGCCGACCCCGTTTGGCTTGCCGCCTTCGCCCGGGGCTTCTTCGCCCTGGCCGATACCGTCGCGGTGGAGCTCGTCGGCGGCGACACGACCCGCGGGCCACTCAACCTGTGCCTGACCATCCTCGGGGAGGTGCCCGCGGGGCAAGCGCTGCGGCGCAGCGGCGCCCGCGGCGGTGAGGCGATCTTCGTCTCCGGCATGCTCGGCGACGCCGCGCTCGCGCTCGCCCACCATCGCGGCACGATTGCGCTCACGCCGGCGGAGCTCGCGGCATGCGAGCGGGCGCTGCTCTGGCCGAAGCCGCGGGTCGAGCTCGGGCAGCGGTTGCGTGGCGTAGCAAGCGCGGCGATCGACCTCTCCGACGGCCTGGTCGGTGACCTCGGTCACCTGCTCCGACGCCTCCGGCGTTGGCGCGACGCTGGAGCTTGCGGCGCTGCCCCGCTCGCCGGCGCTCTCGCGGCTTCTTGCCGGCAGCGCGCGCGCGCACGCGCTCGACTGCCTGCTCGCGGGCGGCGACGATTACGAACTGTGCTTCACCGCACCGCGGCGCGCCGCGGCGCAGCTCGAAGCCCTGGGCGCAGAGCTCGGGCTGCCGCTCACCCCGATCGGCCGCGTCGAAGAGGGCGCCGGTCTCGCCGTGCGCGACGAAGCCGGCCAGGCGCTCGAGCGCGCTGCCGCAGGCGTTCGATCATTTTCGCGCCTGATCCGATGCGATCCGCGCCGTCGCTCAGGTTCCTGTTCTCGCACCCCGCGCACTTCATCGCGCTCGGCTTCGGCACCGGCCTGTCGCCCGTCGCGCCCGGGACCGTGGGTACGCTCCTGGCGCTGCCGCTGGCCGCGTTGCTGCGCGCCTTCACCAATGACCTCGGCTATCTGCTCGCCATCGTCGCCAGCTTCGCGCTGGGCATTTGGGCGGCACAGCGTACCGGCCGCGATCTGGGTGTCCCCGATCACGGCGCGATCGTCTGGGACGAGGTGGCAGCGTTTCTGCTGGTGTTGTTCTTCGTCGGTGCCGAGCCGTGGCGCGAGGCGTTGGCGTTTCTGCTGTTCCGCTTCTTCGACATCGTCAAGCCGCCCCCGGCGCGACTGATCGACCGCGAATGGCATCACGGGTTCGGCGTGATGGCCGACGACATTGTCGCCGCGTTCTACGCGCTGATCGTTCTTGCCTTGTGGCAAAGGGTGTTCGGATGAACGCTCAGCCACGCGCGGCGGCGGCGGCCTTGGCGCTCGCGCGTCGCCTCGAGGAACGGGCGCTCAACGCCTCCGGCGCGTTGCAGTCGCTCGTCTACGATGGCTGGCTTATCGGCTACCGGGCCGGACCGACCAAGCGCCTGCGCTGTGTCAACGCGTTCTATGCTTCAACCCTGCCGCTGGAGGAGAAGGTCGCCTTCTGCACCGCGTTCTATGCTGCAGCAGGGCTGCCCGCAGTATTCCGCGTGCTGCCGTTTTCGAAGCCGGCGCGACTCGACCGCTGGCTGGACCGTAACGGCTGGCTGCGGTTCGAGCCGACGCTGGTGTTGCGATCGAGCCTGCCCACGGCCCCGCCGCCAGCGGCGACGGATGCCAGCGTCGCCATCGTCGACGCGGCTGCCTGGCAACCGCTGGTGGCGCAACTGCTCGACATCGACAGCGAGGCGCTGCCCGCTCTGGTGGAGCGCGCCGCAAGTTTTCCGCTGCCGCACGCCGGTGCCCTCATCCGCCGCGAGGGCGAGGTCGTCGCCTGCGGGCTGCTCAAGCTCGAAGCCGATCACGCCGGGCTGTTCGCCCTGTTCACGGCTCCTGCCTGGCGTGGCCGCGGCCTCGGCCGGGCCGTGGTCGCGGCGCTGCTCGGCGAAGCGCGCCGTCGCTGCGCCACGACGGCGTACCTGCAGGTAACCGCCAGCAATGCCCCGGCCCTCGCCCTGTACCGCCACTTCGGCTTTTCGCCAGCGTACGAGTACTGGTATCGTGCCCGTGCGGGCGAGCAGCACTAAAGCCCCGCAGCAACGGCTACCATGCGCAGCGACGACGAGCTCTACGCCTTGGCCGCGGCACTGGGCCAGGCCGCGTTGGGGCGCCAGGTGCGCGTTGCCACGGCGGAATCGTGCACCGGCGGCCTGGTTGCCGCCGCCATCACCGCCGTGGCGGGCAGCTCCGATTGGTTCGATCGCGGCTTCATAACCTACTCCAACGCCGCCAAGGTCGATCTGCTCGCCGTCCCCTCCGCCACCCTGGCGCGCTTTGGCGCGGTCAGCACCGAGACGGCGCTGGCCATGGCCGAAGGAGCGTTGCGCGGCGGCGGCGCGCAGTGGGCGGTGGCGGTGACCGGAGTCGCCGGACCGGGCGGGGGAACGACCACCAAACCAGTGGGCACGGTATGCTTTGCGTGGACCGGACCGGGAGTGACGGAAGCGTTGCGAACCCAGCTGCCGGGGGATCGGGCAGGGGTGCGCAGCGAGTCGGTGCACATCGCGCTTAAAGGCTTGCTCGAGCGCCTGCTTTAAGCCGTCAAAAACCCCTTTATCGAACGATCGTTCTATGCCATAATTGGCCAATACAACGCGACGATCGGATCCGCCATGAGCACCGCAACCGGCACCGGACACAACGCCAAAGCCAACGGAATGAACGCAATGGACGACAACAAGAGCAAGGCATTGGCCGCCGCCCTGGCGCAGATCGAGAAGCAATTCGGCAAGGGCTCGATCATGAAGATGGGCGAGGCGCAGGTGCAGAACGATCTGTCCGTCGTCTCCACCGGGTCGCTGGGCCTGGATATCGCGCTGGGGGTGGGTGGCCTGCCGCGGGGCAGGGTGGTCGAGGTCTACGGACCCGAATCGTCGGGCAAGACCACGCTCGCGCTGCAGGTGGTGGCACAGGTGCAGAGGGCGGGCGGGACGGCGGCCTACATCGACGCCGAAAACGCCCTCGACCCGGTGTACGCGGGCAAACTCGGCGTCAATGTGGGCGAGATGCTGATCTCGCAGCCGGACACCGGCGAGCAGGGGCTGGAGATCGCCGACATGCTGGTACGCTCCGGCGGCATCGACATCATCGTCATCGATTCGGTTGCGGCACTGGTGCCCAAGGCCGAAATAGAAGGTGAGATGGGCGACCAGCTTCCCGGCCTCCAGGCGCGGTTGATGAGCCAGGCGCTGCGCAAGCTCACCTCGAACATCAAGCGCGCCAACGTGCTGGTGATCTTCATCAACCAGATCCGGATGAAGATCGGCGTGATGTTCGGCAATCCGGAAACAACCAGCGGTGGCAATGCGCTCAAGTTCTACGCCTCGGTGCGGCTCGATATCCGGCGCATCGGATCGATCAAGCGCGGGGAAGAAGTCGTCGGCAACGAAACGCGGGTCAAGGTGGTGAAAAACAAGGTCGCGCCGCCCTTCCGCGAAGCGCTGTTCGACATCCTCTATGGCGAGGGCATTTCGCGCGAAGGCGAAATGATCGAGCTCGGCGTGGCGCACAACATCATCGAGAAATCCGGCGCCTGGTACGCCTACGGGGGCGAGAAGATCGGTCAGGGCAAGGACAACACGCGCGACTATCTGAAGGAGCACCCCGAGCGTGCCGCCGAGATCGAGGCGAAGATCCGCACCGCGGTCGGTGTTCCGTTTCCGGGACCGGCGCGCAACGTTGCGGTAGGCGACGAATAGCGCGGGGTGACTTGGCGGCCGTCTCGCTTCGCGCCCAGGCGATCCGGCTGCTCGCGCGTCGCGAGTACGCACGCTCCGAACTGCAACAGAAGCTTCTGGCCAAGGGCGGCGAGCCGGACGCGGTGGGTGCGCTGCTCGACGAGCTCATCGCCCAGGGTTATCTGTCCGACGCCCGCTATGCGCGGGTGACGGTGGCGCACAAGAGCAAGTCCTTCGCCCGGCGCCGCATCGCCGAAACCTTGAAGGCCAAAGGCGTGGCGCGCCCCGACATCGAGGTGGCACTGACGGAAGCGGCACTCGATGACGACGCCGCGCTGCTCGCCCTCTGGCAGCGGCGCTTCGGCCGCGCCCCGGTCGACGCGCGCGAGCGGGCGCGCCAGGTGCGCTTCCTGCAGGCGCGCGGCTTCGCGGTGGCGGCTATCCTGCGCCTGCTGCGCGCCTGCGCGCCCCGCGCGCCAAGCTAGTGTCTGCAGCGCCGCCCTTGTGCTAAGATATTGATTTTCAACCCTCACTTAAGGTGAGGTCGCAGCCCTCCGGCATCCCTCTCCGGGTTGGATTTCGATGCAAGTCGCAGCCATACGCCGCCAGTTTCTCGACTATTTTTCCGCCCGGGGCCATACCATCGTTCCGTCGGCGTCGCTCGTGCCCAGCAACGATCCGACACTGCTTTTTACCAACAGCGGCATGGTGCAGTTCAAGGATGTCTTTCTGGGCACCGACCAGCGCAGTTATGTCCGCGCCGCCGACGTGCAGCGTTGCCTGCGCGCGGGGGGCAAGCACAACGACCTGGAGAACGTCGGCTACACCGCACGCCACCACACGTTCTTCGAAATGCTCGGCAACTGGTCGTTCGGCGACTATTTCAAGCGCGAGGCGATCGCCTACGCGTGGGAGCTGCTGACCGAGGTCTACAAGCTGCCCGCCGACAAGCTCTGGGTCACGGTGTATCAGACCGACGACGAGGCCTACGCCGCATGGACCGACGCCATCGGCATGCCGCCGGAGCGCGTGGTGCGCATCGGCGACAACCGGGGCGCGCCCTACGCGTCGGACAACTTCTGGCAGATGGCCGACACCGGCCCCTGCGGCCCGTGCAGCGAAGTCTTCTACGATCACGGCCCGACGGTCGCGGGTGGGCCGCCGGGCTCGGCGGACGAGGGCGACCGCTACGTCGAGATCTGGAACCTGGTTTTCATGCAGTTCGACCGCGACCACGACGGCGTGCTGACGCCGCTGCCCAAGCCCTGCGTCGATACCGGCATGGGACTCGAACGCCTCGCCGCGGTGCTGCAAGGCGTGCACAGCAACTACGACATCGACCTTTTCCGTGACCTGATCGCCGCCGCGGCGAAGCTCACCGGGGCGACCGATCTTGGCTCGCCCTCGCTCAAGGTGATCGCCGACCATATCCGCGCCTGCGCCTTCCTGGTCGTCGACGGCGTGATCCCGAGCAACGAGGGCCGTGGCTATGTGCTGCGGCGGATCATCCGGCGCGCGATCCGCCATGGCTACAAGCTCGGCCAGACAAAGCCCTTCTTCAGCCAGCTAGTGCCGGAACTCTCGCGACTGATGGGCGAGGCCTACCCCGAGCTGCCGGCGCAAGCAGGAGTTCGTGATGTCGGTGCTGCACGCGGAGGAGGAGCGATTCGCCGAAACGCTCGAGCACGGCATCAAGATCCTCGACGCAGCACTCGCCGAGGCGAAGGCCATGGGCAGCACAACGCTCTCCGGCGTTACCGCCTTTACGCTCTACGACACGTACGGCTTCCCCTTCGACCTCACCGCGGACATCTGCCGCGAGCGCGGCGTCAGCGTGGACCAGGCAGGCTTCGACGCGGCGATGCGCAGACAGCGCGAGCAGGCGCGCGCCGCCTCGACCTTCAAGATGGCCGAGGGTCTCGAGTATCACGGTGCGAAGACCATTTTCGACGGCTACGACACGCTCGCCGAGGACGCCCGCGTCGTCGCGCTGTATCGCGACGGAAGTTCCGTCGATGCACTCTCCACCGGACAAGCGGGCGTCGTGGTGCTTGACCGCACGCCGTTCTATGCCGAGTCGGGCGGCCAGGTCGGCGACCGCGGCGAGCTGTCGAAGACCGGGGCATGCCTCACGCTGTTCGCCGTGCACGACACGCAAAAGCTCCAGCCGGACGTCTTCGGCCACCACGGCGAAATGAAGACGGGCGAGCTCAAGGTCGGGGACACCGTCGCGGCCAGGGTCGACGCGCACGCGCGCACGCGCGCGGCGTGGAACCATTCCGCCACGCATCTGATGCACGCGGCGTTGCGCAAGGTGCTCGGAGCGCATGTCACGCAAAAGGGTTCGCTGGTCGATGCGCATCGCACCCGCTTCGACTTCTCCCATCCTCAGCCGCTGAGCGAGGAGGAGATCCGCACCGTCGAAGCGCTCGTCAACCGGGCGATCCGGGCCAATTACCCGGTCGAAGTGCGGCTCATGCCCTACGATGCAGCGATCCAGGCGGGCGCCATGGCGCTGTTCGGGGAAAAATACGGCGAGCAGGTGCGGGTCCTGACCATGGGCGATTTCTCGACCGAACTGTGCGGAGGCACGCACGTGTCGCGTACCGGCGACATCGGCTTGTTCAAGATCGTGTCCGAATCGGGGGTCGCGGCAGGCATTCGCCGCATCGAAGCGGTAACGGCCGAGGGCGCGCTCGCCTATACCCACGAAACCGAGGCGCGTCTGCAGGAGGCGGCGCGGATGCTCAAAGCGCCCGCGGCGGAAGTGCCGTCGAAAATCGCGCACGTGCTCGAGCAGGTGCGGGCATTGGAGAAGGAACTTGCGCGGATCAAGGGCAGGCTCGCGTCCAGCCAGGGCGGCGATCTCGCGGCGCAAGCGGTCAACGTCAACGGCGCCCAGGTTCTGGCCACGACCATCGACGGTGCCGATGCGAAAGTCCTGCGCGAGACGCTGGATCAATTGAAGGGCCGGCTCAGGTCGGCGGCCATCGTCCTCGGCTCAACCGAAGGCGGCAAGGTGATGCTCATCGCCGGCGTGACCTCGGATCTCACCGACAAGATCAAGGCCGGCGAGCTCGTCAATCACGTGGCCGTCCAGGTCGGTGGCAAAGGCGGCGGCCGGCCGGACATGGCCCAGGCCGGCGGAACCAATCCGGCAGGACTGGCCGCGGCCCTGCAATCGGTACCCACGTGGGTTGCGCAACGGTTGTAGTCGTGCCCGGCTGGGTGCGCTAGCTCGAGCGCCGATGCCGCTGCGCGCCGACGCCACGCTCGACCAGTTCGTCCATCGCGGCGAGGGTCGCCTGCCGGGCCTCATCGGCGTGCGCTTTACCGCTGTGGCCGAAAACCGCATCGAAGCCGAGCTTCCTATCCGAGCGGAACTGCTCGCACCGAACGGCTACCTGCATGCCGCCACGGTCATCGCGCTCGCCGACACGGCCTGTGGTTACGGCTGTCTGGCACATCTCCCCGATGGGGCCGAGAACTTTACAACCGTCGAGCTGAAGACCAATTTCCTCGGCACCGCCCGTGACGGGACGATCGTCTGCGTCGCCACGCCGGCGCATCTTGGCAACACGACCCAGGTCTGGGATGCCGTCGTAACCGACCGCGCCACGGCGCGCAAGCTTGCGCTCTTCCGCTGTACCCAGCTTGTCCTGTGGCCGCGGCGCGGCGCGGCGCCCGCTGCCACTCGCTAACCGTTTGTTCCTCCGCAGTAACCTCCAATCGGGCGGGGCTTTCGCCCACGCCGTTGCGCCCTATGATCGAGGCCTGCTCACGGCGCTGCTGCCGTGGAACGAATCGGTGGCGAGGCAGTCAGTTGCTGTGCTTCGCGCGCAAAATTGTCCGCCCGCAAGGGCCACGAATGGAAAGGAAGGCAAGGCGATGAAGGCAACCGTTTATCTGCGCTGGCTGGTGACACTGACCATGTCGGCGGTGCTGCTCGCGGGCACCTCGCTCGCGCGCGCCGATGGCATGACCACCGAGCAGGCGCAGGAGATGCTCAATGAACTGAAGGCAATCCGCAAGGCGGTGGAGAAGACGCAGGCTCCGCAGCAGGCGCAGGCGCCCGCGCCGGCGCCCAGCGACAAGGTGAGCTACAAGTTCGCTCCCGGCGGGTTCTCCATCGGTGATGCCAAGGCGCCGCTGGTGATGGTCGAGTACACGGATCTTCAGTGCCCGTTCTGCCAGCAGTTTCATAACACCGCGTTCGCCCAGATCAAGGCGAACTACATCGACACCGGCAAGGTGCGCTTCGTCAGCCGCGACTTCCCGCTCGACTTCCACGAAAACGCACGCCGCGCGGCGACAGCCGGGCGCTGTGCCGACGAGCAGGGCAAGTACTGGGAAATGCGCCATGTCATGATCGTCAATGCCGGCGCGCTCAAGGAGGACAACCTCACGACGTACGCCGGCAACATCAATATCGACGTTCCCAAGTTCAAGACCTGTCTTGATTCGGACAAGTACAAGGCGCAGATCGACAAGGATATTGCCGAAGGCGGCGTCGCCGGCGTGCAGGGCACCCCGTCGTTTGTCATCGGCCGACTCGATAACGACAAGCTCGAAGGCGTGCGGATGGTCGGGGCGATGCCCTACGACCAGTTCGAATCGAAGATCCAGCAGATGCTGGACCAGAGCGGCAAGAAATAATCCGCCGCTACGCTGCCCGGTGGCGTCGCCCGGTACCGATCGCGGCGCAGCCGGCGCAATCTTTGTAGCTTGGCCTCCGGCCCGGTCGGCGGCGCGGATTGAACGCCAGTGGTCCCCATGACGGGCCCGACACGCGGCGCCGGCGCCAGCCGGCCGCGTGCCTTATGGCTCGTGCGCCTTAGCATCCTCGCGCTGCTCGCGGGCCTTTTCGTCGTCGCGTTCGCCCTGCCGGTGGCGGGTGCGCCCGCACCGCCCGCCGCGGCGGCGAGCGAATGGAAACTCTCAACCGCGCTCGGCCCGGCCTATCCGGAGGGCAAGGCCGGCGAAATCTGGGCCGCCCTGCTTCGCGAACGATCCGACGGACGCCTGCGCGTCACGCTCTTTCCCGGCGCAACACTGGCGCAGCGCGATCCGGCGCGGGAGTTCGCGGCGCTGCGCGACGGCGGGATCGACCTCGCCGTGGGCTCCGCGGCAGCCTGGGCGATGCAGGTGACCGAGCTCAACCTCATCGCGCTGCCCTGGCTGGTGCCCGATGCCGATGCACTCGACGTACTGCTGCAAAGCGACGTCGCGGCGATGCTCGCCGCTCGCGTTCAAGCCGCCGGCGTGGTTCCCCTGGCATGGGCGGGCGCCGGCTTCAGTGCGCTCGCCACGCGCCACCCCATTCACGCGCCGGCCGATCTGAACGGGCTGGCGCTGCGCGCCAACGCGTCACCGGTGCTGCAGGACACGCTGCTGGCGCTGCGTACCCGGCCCGCCATGATGAGTGCCGAATCCGCGCTGGCGGCACAACGCAGCGGAGTGCTCGATGGCGAAGTGACCACCGTCGCGGCCTATCGCGTCTCCCGCCTCTACGCGGCCGGCATGACCCACCTGCTGGTCTGGGGCGCGCAGGCCGACGCACTGCTGTTCGCGGTCAATCGCAAGCTCTGGGACGGCTTGAGCGACGCCGACCGCGACCTGGTACGCCAGGCGGCACAAGACGCCGCCGCTGACGCGAGCGCGCTCGCACGCAAACAAGCCGATACGGCGGCGCTCGAAGCACTCGCCCGCCAGGGCGCAAGCGTCACGCGCTTGACACCGTCCGGAAAGCAACCCTTCCGCGACGCCACCCAGGCCGTCTACGACCGCTGGGCAGCCGCGGTCGGCCCCGATCTGGTGCGCGCCGCCGAGGCGGTGGTCGCGGCGCCGCGCTAACGCGCGCCGCCGCTCAAACCACGTAGCGCCCGAGTCGCACGGCGGTCTCGCCCTTGCGCGGCCGCCGCGTCGGCATGATCAGGACGCAGTCATCGTGGGGGGTGCGGATTTCGGTGTCGCCGTCGATCGCATAGCTCGTTCCGGCACGCGGAATCGTCTGCAATCCCCGCACCGGCACGGTGAAGGCAAAGGCGTCGGTGGCGATCGTGACCGTGGTCGTGACCTCAATGAACGCCTGCGGCGGAACCGGGGCCGGGTCCAGGTAGGCGTCGAGAAGCCCGCCGGCGGCCATGCCGAAGTGGCGCAACCAGCGCAGCACGGTTTGCTGGGCGACCGCCGGCGCAGAGGCTTCCCAATGCTGGCCGCATTCGACCAGCAGTGCGGCACGCGCATCGTCAGGGTCGTCGAAAAAAGCGTAATCGCGCAAACGCCGCCCGGCGCCGTGGCCAGCGTCGATCACCACGTGCCGCGGCGTGCCGAGCGCCTGCGCGAGCGCCAGGCCCTTGCGCTGCCGGCCGGCCATGGCCAGCGGCGCACAGGCCTCGGACATGGAATGCAGGTCGAGCAGGTAATCAACGCGGTCATACAACGGCCGCAGCTCGCGCGCCCGCCGCAGCTCGGCACTGGCACGCGGGCCATCGAGCACAGCGGCAGACCAGAGGCGATTGAAATCCTCATCGACGCAGCGCGACGCGTAGGGATCCTTGGCGTCGAAGCGTTCGTAGGCTGCGACGTTGGCGAACACCAGAGACAGCGTTCCGCGCTCGGGGCGCAGGTTTTCGCGCAGCATCCAGTCGAGCGCGATGGCGCCGCATACCTCGTTGCCGTGGGTCAGGGCCTGCACCAGGATATGCGGCCCGGGACGACCGGCGGCAAAGGTCCACGCGTAGGGTACGCCGGCGTTGCCCGCGGCGTAGGGCGAGAGCGCCGGAAACGCGATCTCGATCGGTGGCACCGCAGGCGGGGCGGCGACAGCCATGGGCTCGGAGCGTAACCGAAGCGCGCTGCCGCGCACCCGGCTCAGGCGACGCAGACGCGGTCGGCGAGGCGGCGCATGAAAGCCTCGCACTGCGCCAACTGTTCGAGCGTCACCCATTCGTTCGGCTGGTGCGCCTGCGCGATGCGCCCCGGGCCGCAGATGATCGCCGGAATGCCGTTGCTGTGAAAATGTGCCGCCTCGCTGCCAAACGACACCTTGCCGAATTCCTGCGTTCCGCTGCAGGCCTTGCCCATGGCGGCGATCTCGCTGCCGCCATGGCTGTCGAACCCGGGCAGCGTCGAAAGGTGGTCGAACTCGATATAGGTCCGCGGATCGACGGCGTGCATCTCCGGCTGCAGCGTGGCCGCAAAACGCCTGACCTCGGCGAGCAGTTCATCGGGGGTATCGAAGGGCAGATGACGAATCTCAAAGTCGAATTGGCAGTCGCGCGGCACGATGTTGAGCGCGGTGCCGCCGCGGATCAGCCCGACCTGCACCGTGGTATAGGGCACATCGTAGGCGGCGTCGAAGCCGCCGCGGTCGCGAAACCGACGCGCCATCTGGATGAGAAAATTCACGATCTCGCTCGCCACCTGCACCGCGTTGACGCCCAACGGCGTCAGCGACGAATGCGCTTCGTGGCCGCGGACGCGACAGCGATAGGCCCGCTTGCCCTTGTGCGCAACAACCACCTGCATGCCGGTCGGTTCGCCGACGATGCAACCCGAGGGCTTGATACCGCGGGCGACGACATCGGCGATCAGACGGCGCACCCCGATGCAGCCGACTTCCTCGTCATAGGAGAGCGCAAAATGCAGCGGTCGCGCCAGCCCGCGACGCAAGAGCTCGGGCACCAGCGCCAGTCCGGTGGCCGAAAAGCTCTTCATGTCGGTCACACCGCGTCCGTGCAGTCGATCGCCGACGAGGGTCGCGTCGAACGGCGGCGTGTCCCATGGCTGGCCGTCGACCGGCACGACGTCCGTGTGCCCTGAGAGCACGACGCCGCCGAGCGTCGTGTTGCCATCCTGCGCCGGCAGGGTCGCAAACAGGTTGGCCTTGCGCCGCTCGTCGTCGTAGGTCAGCTGCGAGGTTATGCCGTGGCTCGCCAGGTAGTCACGAACCCAGTCGATGAGCGCAAGGTTCGACTCGCGACTGGTCGTGTCGTAGGAGACCAGGGTCCGGATCAGGTCAAAAGCGACGAGTTGCGGGACGATGGCAGTGGTGGCAGCGGGGGCGTTCATGGTGCCATTCGCTTCATATCCGGGGCCAAGCATAGAAACCACCCCGCGCGCTGTCAATCGCTGGCGGCAAACTCGCGCGCCGCGATGCGCCGGCCGCAGATTGTACTTAACCTTCGATTGCGCTTCGCCGACCCGCGTCGGCACGGCCCGCGCGCGCGAATTCGCCGTTCTCGCCAGGGATTTTGCCGTCCGCCGCGCAGGCACGCCACGCGGCGCCATCGGCTGAAGCGTGCATGCGGCGCCGACGATCACATCCTCAAGCGGGCGCTGCTTTACCCGCCCGGGCGGATGAAAAGCCAAGATCGCAGCGCCCGGTCGACCGGATCGCCGTGCCGGACGGGTAGCTGCTTGCGCCGGAGCGTTCTAGATTACGCGCGACGGGCCTTCGCGCTGCTACCGATGCCAATAGCGATAGCGCCCGTACGGGCCGTAGACGACCGGCCGCGAATAAGAGTAGGAATAGGCGTAAGGCGCCGGGTAGTAGACGGCCGGTGGCGCGGCCACCACCGCTGGCGCCGCATACGCATAGCCCAAGCCGGCGCTCGAATAGCCGACGCCAAACCCCGGTACGCCGATCGAGATGGCGAAAGCATTGTGCGCGGCCGCGGTGCCGCTCGCGGCGACGCCGATGACCAGGACGGCTGCAAGCATGGCCAGATGTCGTTTCATTTGCTGTCTCCTTGTGCTGGTGTCCACTAGTCCAGCAACGATTGATAGACAGCGCGCGTTGACGCGGAGTTTCCGTTCGCCGCCAAGCAGTTACAATCGGTTACGCCCCGCGCAGGGGCAAGCGCGAAAGGCAGCCGCGCTGCCCCGCGGACGACGATCAGCCGCTCGAGTTCCGAAACGATCGGCGTGGCGGCCTCCATGCCGATGCGCTTGACCAGCGCCTGCGCGAAATCAGGCAGAAAGTCGTGCAGGTCGCGCAGATTCTCCGCCCGCTGCAGGCGCATCATCATCAGGTAGCCACGGAAGCCGAGGTGCTTGTTGATCAGGTCCGACAGCCGTGTTTGCGCCGCGATGAAGCGCTCGACTTCGTCGGCGGAGCGCGCTGCGGGTGCCTGCGCACGTTCGGCGCCCGAGGGGGCGCTGAAGCGCTTGGCGATCAGCCCGGTGCGTTCGAGTGCGGCCAGCGTGCTCGCGTCGACGCGCAGCGCCTGGGCACGCTCCAGTACCTCGCCCACGGTGCGATTGCCATCGACCATGATGAGCACGCTACGCAGCGCGATGGGCAGGTTGAGCTTGCGCTCCTTGAGTTCGCGCACGCCCTCGTCGGTCTTGGCGTAGATTTCTCCTGCGTTCATCGGCGGATCCCGGTCCCGCGCAGTGGGCTGCGCCCCGACATTTTTGTGCAACATTATAGACGACCGCCGGTACGCTGCAGAAAGCGGCGCCGTGTGGCCGTAAGCGACGGCCATGCATGGCGCGGGCGCAAGCAGGACTTGCGCGCCACGACGGCCGCCGCTGCGCGCGAAGCAGCCAAGCCTGCCCTGCCGGACTCGGGGCGCAAGCGGACGCGCCGGCGCGGTCCAAACGCGGTGCAGCGGCGGTGGCGCGTGGTTAGGCGGGGGTCTTTATGGAATAATCGTCCCCCCATTGTCCGTGGTCGCCCATGCTCAATCCGGCCCTGCTCGCTGCCTTCGGCACCATTCTCCCCGCCGCGTCGATCCTCACTGCGCCGGAGGACACAAGGCCATACGAATGCGACGGGCTGACGCTGTTCCGCGAACTGCCCGGCTGCGGTGCTGTTGCCCGAAAACGAAGCCCAGGTGGTGTCGATCCTCAAGCTCTGCCACGCGGCGCACTTGCCGGTCGTCGCGCGCGGCGCGGGCACCGGGTTGTCCGGGGGCGCGCTTCCCGATCGCCAGGGCGTGATCCTGTCGCTCGCCAAGTTCAAGCGCATCCTGGCGCTGGATGTGCTGGCGCGAACGGCAACCGTCCAGCCGGGCGTGCGCAATCTGGCCATCTCCGAGGCTGCCGCCGCGCACGGCCTGTTCTATGCGCCCGACCCGTCGTCACAGATCGCCTGCACGATCGGCGGCAACGTCGCCGAGAACTCCGGCGGCGTACATTGCCTCAAGTACGGCCTCACGCTGCACAACGTGCGCCGCGTGCGCGGCGTGCTTATCACCGGCGAAGTGGTCGAGTTCGGCAGCGAAGCACTCGATGCGCCGGGCTACGACCTGCTGGCTTTGATCATCGGATCCGAGGGATTGCTCGCGATCATCACCGAAGTTACGGTCAAGCTCACGCCGACGCCGCGCCACGCCCGATGCGTCATGGCGGCGTTCGACGAGGTGGCGCAGGCCGGCGCGGCGGTGGCCGCGGTCATCGGCGCCGGCATTGTTCCGGCGGGGTTCGAGATGATGGATCGGCTCACCATCAGCGCCGTCGAGCCATTCGTCCACGCCGGCTATCCCAACGACGCGGCGGCGATTCTGCTGTGCGAATCCGACGGTACGCCGGAAGAAGTCAGCGAAGAGATCGACGCCATACAACGGCTGATGGCAGAGCCAGGGCGCGACACGCATCGAGGTATCGAACAGCGAAACGCAGCGACACAAGTTCTGGTCCGGCCGCAAAGCGGCTTTCCCCGCGGCCGGACGCATCTCTCCGGACTATTACTGCATCGACGGCACGATCCCTCGGCGTGCGCTCGGTCCGGTGCTGCTGCGCATCGCCGAGCTGTCGCAGGAGTTCGGTCTGCCGTGCATGAACGTCTTTCATGCCGGTGACGGCAACCTGCACCCGCTGATCCTCTACGACGCCAATCGTCCCGGTGACGCCGAGAAGACCCAGGCGTTCGGGGCGAAGATCCTCGAGCTCTGTGTCGCGGTCGGCGGCACGATCACCGGCGAGCACGGTGTCGGGGTGGAGAAAATCGGCGACATGTGCATGCAGTTCGCGCCCGCGGAGCTCGAGCGCTTCCATGGCGTCAAGCGCGCCTTCGATCCGGAAGGCCTCCTCAATCCGGGCAAGGCGGTGCCGACCCTGCATCGTTGTGCCGAGATGGGCCGCATGCACGTCCACCGCGGCCAGCTCGCGCACCCTGAGTTGCCGCGCTTCTAGGCACACCCCGCGGAGTGAACGATGGCCATTGACGCGATCGCGAGACCCGATCCCGGCGCGGTTGCCGGCCTGGTGCGGCAGCTCTGCGGCGACTACGGCGAGCGTGCGCTCACCTCGCGGGCGGTGCGCGAGCATCACAGCCACGGCGAAGGGCTCTCCGACCCCGCATTGCCTGACATCGTCGTCTTCCCGCACTCCAACGACGAGGTCGCCGCCATCGTGCGCCTGTGTCACCTCGCGCGGGTACCGGTGATTGCGTTCGGCGTCGGCACCTCGCTCGAGGGCCACGTTGCCGCGCTCTACGGCGGCGTGTGCGTCGACCTGTCGCAGATGAATCGCGTGCTCGAAGTCAGCGTCGAGGACCTTGATTGCCGCGTCCAGGCCGGCGTGACGCGCGAACAGCTCAACGCCGAACTGAAGGGCAGCGGCCTTTTCTTTCCCATCGATCCGGGCGCCAATGCGACCATCGGCGGGATGGCGGCCACCCGCGCCTCGGGCACCAATGCGGTGCGCTACGGGACGATGCGCGACAACGTGCTGGGGCTCACCGTGGTCACCGCCGACGGGCGGGTCGGTCCGCACCGGTGGCCGCGCGCGCAAGTCGAGCGCGGGCTACGATCTGACGCGGCTGTTCGTCGGCGCCGAAGGCACGCTGGGTGTGATCACCGAGATCCAGCTGCGCTTGTACGGCGTGCCAGAAGCGATCGCCGCGGCGGTGTGTCAGTTCCCCGACCTTGGGCACGCCGTCAACACCGTAATCGCCGCCATGCAGACCGGCATCCCGGTGGCGCGCATCGAGCTCTTGGACGAGGTGCAGATGGACGCATGCATCCGCTATTCCAAGCTCGAAGGCTTCGCCGTGCGACCGACCCTGTTTTTCGAGTTCCACGGCTCGCCCGCAGGGGTGCGCGAACAGACCGAGGCGATGCAGGCGATCAGCGACGAGTTCGGCGGCAGCGCGTACCAGTGGGCGACGCAGCCGGAAGACCGCCTGCGCCTATGGAAGGCGCGCCATGCGGCCTATTACGCCGCGCTGGCGCTCCAACCGGGCGCGATGGGCCTGGCAACCGATGCCTGCGTGCCGATTTCGCGTCTCGCCGATTGCATTCTTGAAACCAAGGCCGACATCGAGGCCAGCGGCCTCATCGCGCCCATCGTCGGTCACGTCGGCGACGGCAACTTTCACCTCGTCGTGCTCTTCGATCGCGACGACCGCGCGCAGCGTGAGCGCGCCGAGGCGCTGGCGCATGCGGTGAGCCTGCGCGCGATCGCCATGGGGGGCACCTGCAGCGGCGAGCACGGCATCGGCTGGCACAAACTCGACGTGCTCGCCCGGGAGCATGGCGAGGCCGTCGACCTCATGCGCGCGATCAAGCGGGCACTCGATCCGCTGAACATCATGAACCCCGGGAAAACCGTGCCCTTGTGAGCTATACGCTCTACATCGGCAACAAGAACTACTCGACGTGGTCGCTGCGCGCCTGGGTGCTGCTGAAGGTACTCGGCATCCCGTTCCGGGAGCAACGCCTGGTGCTCTACCAGCCGGACACCCCCACGCACATCCGCCAGGTCTCGCCCAGCAGTCGGGTGCCCTGCCTGCATGACGGCACGACCGTCGTCTGGGACTCGCTCGCCATCACCGAATATCTCGCCGAACGCCATCGCGGCGTGTGGGCGGCCGACGCGGTGGCGAGGGCATGGGCGCGCTCGGCCGCTGCTGAAATGCACTCCGGCTTTGTCCGCCTGCGCGACGAGCTGGGCATGAACGTTCGCCTGCGGCGGGATAGAACACCCTCGGCCGCCGCCGCCGCGGATATTGCGCGCGTGGTCGAAATCTGGCGCGAAGGCCGCGAGCGCTTCGGGCGGGGCGGCGATTTTCTTTGCGGCGCCTTCTCGGCCGTCGACGCCTTCTTTTGCCCGGTTGCCTTCCGCTTCCAGACTTACGCGATCGCGCTCGACGCCAGCGCCGCGGACTACGGACGCGCCTTGCGCGCGTTGCCGGCGATGCAGGACTGGGCGCAGGCCGCGGCGCGCGAGAGCGAACGCGTTCCCGGATTCGATGCGCCGCCATTGAGCGTGCAGCCGCAATGAGCAATGGCAGGGTCGAGGTGAGCGACGTGCCTTGTGCCTGGCAGGAGCGCATCCGGCAGGCGGCCGCCGCGGACACGCTGCTGCGGATTGTCGGTCGGGGTACCAAGGATTTTTACGGCCAGGAACTCTGTGGCGAGCCGTTCGAGACCGTCGCTTATGCTGGCGTGGTCGATTACGATCCCACCGAACTGGTCATCACCGCGCGCTGCGGCACGCCGCTCGCCGAGATCGAACAAACGCTCCGCGCCGAGGGCCAGATGCTCGGCTTCGAGGCGCCGCAATTCGGTCGTACCGCGACGCTCGGCGGCTGCGTTGCGGCCGGACTTTCGGGGCCGCGGCGTCCTTACGCCGGTGCGGTGCGCGATCTGGTGCTTGGCGTGCGCTTGCTCGACGGCCGCGGCGAAGACCTGAGCTTCGGCGGCCGGGTCATAAAGAACGTCGCCGGCTTCGACGTGTCGCGGGTCATTGCCGGGTCGCTGGGAACGCTGGGGGTCATGCTGGAGGTGTCGCTCAAGTGCCAGCCGTTGCCCCGAGCCGAGGCGTCACGCGTGCTCGAACTGACCGCCGAGCAGGCGATCGTGCGCATGAACAAGTGGGGCGGGCAGGCGTTGGCGATCAGCGGCACATGCTTTTACGACGACCGCCTCTACGTTCGGCTTGCTGGCGCACCGAGTGCCGTCACCGCGGCCGCGGGCGTGGTAGGGGGCGTGCCCTTGCCCGAGCCTGAGGCATTCTGGTCTTCACTGCGCGAGCAGGGGCACTCGTTTTTCACCACCGATCCCGACGTGCCGCTGTGGCGGCTCTCGGTGCGCTCCACCGCGCCGTTTATCGCCCTCGGCGGAGCGCAATTGCTCGAATGGGGCGGCGCCCTGCGCTGGCTCAAGGCAAACCCGCAAACCGATGCGGCGCAACTGCGCCTGTGGGCGAGCGAGCACGCCGGCCACGCCACGTTATACCGTGCCGCCGACAAGTCCGCCGGTGCGTTCCAGCGCCCCGATGAACCGCTGCTGCGAATACTGCGCGAGCTCAAGTCGGCGTTCGATCCACGCGGGATATTCAACCGCCATCGCATGTATCTCGACTTTTAGCCTTGGAAACCCATCTCGCCGCTTTCGTCCGGGACACCGCGGAGGGCCGCGAAGCCGAGGCGATTTTGCGCGCCTGCGTGCATTGCGGCTTCTGCACCGCGACCTGTCCTACCTACCAACTGCTCGGCGACGAACTCGACGGTCCGCGCGGGCGCATCTACCTTGTCAAGCAGATGCTCGAGGGCGCGACCGTCAGCGCCAAGACGCAACTGCATCTCGACCGCTGCCTCTCCTGCGGGGCCTGCGAAACGGTCTGCCCCTCCGGCGTGCGCTACGGACGATTGGCCGATATCGGACGCCACCTGGTCGAACAACTCGCCCCGCGCCCGGCGCGCGAGCGCGTTCGCCGCTGGATGCTGCGCAGGGCATTGCTCTCCCGGCCGCTGTTCGCGCTTGCGCTCTTTGCCGGCCGCGCGACGAGACCCTTCCTGCCGCGCGCGCTGGCGCAGAAGCTGCCGCGCCGGCGCAAGGCGGGCGCCTGGCCGCCACCCCGGCA
The DNA here is from genome assembly GCA_963711235.1 of uncultured beta proteobacterium. Taxonomy (GTDB): domain Bacteria; phylum Pseudomonadota; class Gammaproteobacteria; order Burkholderiales; family Casimicrobiaceae; genus PALSA-1003. The sequence continues at coordinate 1,845,185 of CAVQDI010000006.1, forward strand.
TGGCCGGACGATGCTTGCCTTGCGCGGCTGCGTGCAGCCGGCACTCGCGCCGACGATTGACGCGGCGATGGCGCGCCTGCTCGATCGCATCGGCGTGTCGCTGGTTTACGTAGCCGGGTCGGGCTGTTGTGGCGCGATCAGTCAGCACCTTGCGGCACCCGATGAGGCGCGCCGTTTCATGCGCGCCAACATCGATGCCTGGTGGCCGCACGTCGAGCGCGGCGCGGAGGCGATCGTCGTCATGGCCAGCGGCTGCGGTGTGCTGGTCAGAGCCTACGGCGAGCTGCTGCGCGACGACCCGGTGTACGCCGAGCGGGCGCAGCGCATCGCGTCGCTCGCCCGCGATCCGGTGGAAATCGTCGCCGCGGAATGGAAAGGACTCACGCGCTTGGTGACCATGGACCGCGGACCCGAGCGCGTCGCCCTGCACACGCCGTGCACGCTGCAGCACGGTTTGCGGCTCGGCGGGCAGCTCGTGGAAATCCTGGAGGCCCTGGGCCTCGAACTCACGCCGGTCGCCGATGCGCATCTTTGCTGCGGCTCCGCTGGCACCTATTCGCTACTGCAACCGGCGCTGGCGGAGGAGCTTCGCGCAAACAAGGTGGCCGCGCTCGAAGCCGGCGAGCCCGACCTGATCGCCACCGCGAACATCGGTTGCCTGCTCCATATCGGCGCCGGCACGCAGCGCCCGGTGCGGCACTGGATCGAAGTGCTCGAAGGCAGGTTGCGCAGCGGTGGCTGACGCGGCACGGGAAGCGGTGCAGCGCCGCGCCGGCTATCCCTACTTTCTCTCCATCCCGACGCGGTGGATGGACAACGACGCCTACGGTCACGTCAACAACGTCGTCTACCTCTCCTATTTTGATACGCTGGTCAACGCGCACCTGATGCGTGAGGGCGGCCTGGACATCCACCACGGGCCGCAGATCGGGCTCGTCGTCGAGACCTCATGCCGGTTCCACAAGGCGCTCTCCTTCCCCGACGTGATCGACGCGGGGTTGCGCGTGGCCAGGGTCGGCAACTCGTCGGTGCGCTATGAAATCGCGCTCTTTCGCCAGGCCGAGGAGGAGCCCGCGGCGACGGGCCACTTCGTTCATGTCTGGGTCGATCGCGCGAGCCGACGCCCGACGCCGGTTCCGGCGCGGGTGCGCGCCGCGCTCGCGGCGCTGGTGGCGCCGGGATGAACGGCGCCACCGCGGCGAACGCGGAACGCAGAGACCGTCGCGCAATCGGCGGCTTGAACCGCAGCACACCGAACCGGCGTACAATCCGGCCGCCGGAATCACTGCATGCGATTTGCGTATTCTCGTGGAGGCAAGATGCCGATCCGCAGCGCTGGCCCATGCGCGCGCGCGCTTCGGACTCGCTCGCGCCGCCAAGTCGGTATTGGCCACGGACGGCACGCTCTGCGCGCCGCTGTTCCTCGCCGTGGCGATCGGCTGCTGCGCGGCGACGCGTCTGCACCCGAGTTGACATGACCGCCCCGCGCCGGTTCGCGCTCATTCCAGCCGCGGGGACGGGGATGCGTTTCGGCAGCGACGTACCGAAACAATACACGCTGCTCGCCGGTGTGCCGCTGCTCAGGCAGACGATCGACGCGCTCAACGATGCGATCGTGCTCGAGGCCATATTCATCGTGCTCGCGCCCCAGGACCGGCTCTACGCCGAGCGCATCGGCCAAGTTCGCGGCGTCGAGCCGCTGTATTGCGGCGGCATGACCCGTGCCGAGTCGGTGCGCAACGGGCTCGCCGCGATCGCAGGGCGCATCGCGGCGGAGGACTGGGTGCTCGTCCACGACGCCGTCCGGCCGTGCGTCGACGTCGCCACACTCAACCGCTTGCTGCACGAACTCGACGCCGAGCCAGTGGGAGGGCTGCTGGCCGTACCGCTGGCGGACACCTTGAAGCGCGCGGAAAGCGGCACGGGTTTGCGCGCCATTTCGACCGAAGGGCGCGAGGGCCTCTGGTGCGCCCAGACGCCGCAGATGTTTCGCTACGCCATTCTGCAGCACGCGTTCCGGCGCGCCGATCTGGACAAGATCACGGACGAAGCGCAGGCGATCGAGGCGCTCGGCGTCAAGCCGCGGCTGGTCCAGGGCAGTCCGTCGAACATCAAGGTCACCTACGCCGAGGACGTCGCGCTCGCCGAGGCGATCCTCGGCCAGCGGCGCAAAGGCGCATGAGCGCGCTGCCGCTACGCATCGGCCAAGGTTTTGATGCCCACGCGCTCGTCGCAGGCCGCCGACTGGTGCTCGGCGGGGTCACCATACCCCACCCGCGCGGCCTCGACGGCCATTCCGACGCCGACGCGCTGCTGCACGCGATTTGCGATGCGTTGCTCGGCGCGCTCGGCGCCGGCGATCTCGGGGCCCACTTTCCCGACACCGATGCAGCGTACAAGGACGCCGACAGCCGCGGCCTGCTGCGCCGCGTCTGCCGCCAGGCGCGCGACGCCGGTTACGTGCTCGGCAATCTCGACGCGACCGTGATCGCCCAGGCACCCAGGCTTGCGCCGCATACGCCGCAGATGGCCATCAACATCGCCGCCGATTGCGGCGTGCCGCGCGAGCGGGTCAATGTCAAGGCCACGACCACCGATCACCTGGGCTGCATCGGCCGTGCCGAGGGCATCGCCGCGCTGGCGACGGTGCTGCTGGTACGCGCCGAGGACGAGCCGCGCTAAAGCGCTTGTCGCGGGCGATCAGGCGCCGGCACCGGGCCCAGCAGCCGGAAACGTCAGCCGCACCCGCGTGCCGCCGCCTTCGTGCGGCAGCAGATCGAGCGTGCCGCCGTGCAGACGGGCGATGCGCTCGACAATGGCCAGGCCAAGACCCGCCCCTGACGCGCCGCTGCGCGCGGCCTCGCCCCGGGTGAAGGGTCGCTTCAGGTGCTCGACCTGTGACGGCGGAATGCCCGGGCCGCGATCGGCGACCTCGAGCACCACCGCGCCATGGTCCATCCGGGTTGCGATCTCGACCGGCGGCGCGCCGTGGCGCAGCGCGTTGTCGACGAGGTTGCTCACCAGCCTCAGGAATGCCGTCGGGCGCAGGGGCATTCGCGGCAACTCGCCGCGCACGAAGCGGATCTCCTGCCCCGCGCGGCGGTGCCGCTCGACGACCGTGGCGATGATGTCGTTGGGATCATTGAGCTCCAGCCCCGCTTCCCGCCCGTCGCGCGCAAAATCGAGAAACTGGGCGATGATGCGGTCCATTTCTTCGATGTCCTCGACCATGCCCTGGCGCGCCTTTTCATCGCGGGTCTCGACCTCGATCCCAAGGCGCAGACGCGATAACGGGGTGCGCAAGTCGTGCGAGACGCCCGCGAGCAGCAGGGCGCGATCCTGCTCGATCTGTCGCAGGTTGGAAAGCATGCGATTGAAGCCGCGGCTCAGGTTGACGATTTCCGACGGGCCGTTTTCCGGCAGCGGCGGTGGCGACTTGCCCTCGCCGACGCGGGTAACCGCCTCATTGAGTTGGCGCAGGGGGCGTGCCAGATAGCGGGCGAAGAGATAGGCTCCGACGAGCATCACGACCAGAATCACCAAGCTCCATTCGAAGGCAAGCGACGGCGTCATCCTCCGCCGGCCGAGGCAGCGGGAAACCCGCCCAATAGGCGCTGTCCCCTGCCACCAGCTTGATCCAGAGCAACTGCAGCCGCGGCTGGATGCGCAGCTCCGTGCCGGGCCCCAACTCCGCCTTCAGGCGGCGCTCCAAATCGACCAGCAGCGGGTTCTGCGGCGGTCCGCCCACAAACTGCCGTTCCGCGTCGGGCACGATGCGCGCGCCATACGCTTCGCCAAACCGTGCCAGCGTCGCGTCGGTCGCGCGCGGATCGATCGCCGCCAGCGCTGCGCGCAACGCCCGCAGTTGCACCAGCTTGGTATCGCTGAATTGGCGCGCAAGCAGCGCGGCGCGGTCCTGGCGAAAAAGATAAATGGCCGCCGCCTGGCTCAATAGAATCGCCAGCAACAGCAACAGTGCGAGCCGCCCGAACAGCGAGCGCGGCCACAGGGTCACTCTCAAGCACCGGCCCCATCGGTTGCGCTGGTCGCGTCGGGCACGAACACGTAGCCGAAACCCCACACCGTCTGGATGAAGCGTGGCGTCGAGGGATCGGGCTCGACGAGCTTGCGCAAGCGCGAAATCTGCACGTCGATCGCGCGGTCGAACACGTCGTGGTCGCGGCCGCGAGCGAGCAGCATCAGCTGTTCGCGCGCCAGCGGCTGGCGCGGATGCGTGGCCAACACTTTGAGCAAACCGAATTCGCCGGTCGTCAGCGGGATTGGTGTCTCGCCGCGTAGAAGCGTTCGCGTGGAGAGATCCAGCAGATAGGGCCCGAACACGATCCTTCCGTCCGCGGCCGGTCCCCCGGGGGCGAGCAGCTCGGTTCGCCGCCGCAGGACCGCGTGAATGCGCGCGACCAGCTCGCGCGGATTGAACGGCTTGGGAAGATAATCGTCGGCGCCCAATTCCAGGCCCACGATGCGGTCAACGTCCTCCCCCTTCGCCGTCAGCATGATGATCGGGGCCGTTTCGCCCGATGCGCGCAGGCGACGGCAGACGGCGAGACCGTCTTCGCCCGGCAGCATCAGATCGAGGACGAGCAAGTGCGGCGGGTCGCGCTGCAATTTCTTGTCGAGCTCGCGCGCATCGGGCTAGCGCCTGGACCTGAAAGCCCTGCTCGGTGAGGTAGCGCACCAGCAGCTCGCGCAGGCGCGGATCGTCGTCGATAACGAGAATCTTCGGGCTAACTGGTTTCATCGCATCGCATCGTAGGCGGGCGGCGTCGCAACGGCCCTGCCGGGTTGTCTCGAATTGTAACCTTCGCCGTTACCGGCAATGATTCGTTACACAGCGGCGGCTGCATCGTCCCTCGCGATGCCGGATAATGGCCGTGTCCGGCAGCTTGCCGGCCAAGAGGCCCTCAATGAAAAGCACTTTTTACTCCGTGGCGCTCGCCGTGTTTCTGAGTGCCGTCGCGATGCCCGTGCTGGCGCATGGAGGCAGTCCTCTGCAGATGCTGAAGCAGATCAAGTCCCAGCTCCAGCTCAACACGTCCCAGGAGCAGCAATGGGACGCGGTGCTCGCGCAGGAGAAGGCTGCGCACGCCACGGCGCGCGCGAGCTTCGCCCAGGTCCAAACGGCACTGCAAACCGAACTCGCAAAGCCCGAACCGGATCTCGCCGCAGTGGCTACGCTCAGTGACGGCGTGCGGCAACAGAACGAAGACGCTGCGCAAGCAGACACGCGACGCGTGGCTCGCGCTGTATGCGAACTTCACGCCCGAGCAAAAGGCTCTGGCGCGCGATACGATCAAGGCCGGCCTCGATCGCGATGGCGGCACGTCGGGCCGCGCATGGTGGCCCGGCGCCGAGTCCCGACCGAGTAGGCCTGCGCCGCCGCCTTTCACTCCGTCGTCCTCGGCCGGCCCACAGCCGGTCCCTACCGCCCGGCGCGCCACGCAGCCGGGCTTTTTTTCGCCCGCGAGAGACAAAAACCGTAGCCAATACAGCCTGTTAGGCGGTTAATACGGGGAATGCCCCGGCCGGCGAGGGCGGCAGGCGCAAGAGACCCTATGACAATGGCATGGATGCTGGTAGGATAGCGGCATATTGATGCGGCCTGCGGAGCAATTCGCCGGTCGCAAACCGGGGCGAGGAGATAGTGAAGTTGGGCGAGGGCAACAAGCGCCGCGAAAATATCGCGTCCAGCGGCGGCGCGTTGGTAGCAGATCGGGGCGGGGAATCGATCCGCCTGTGGTGGCATGTCTGGCGCTGGCCGGCGACGCTGCTGGCCGGCGTCGTGCTTTGGGTCGCGCTGGTCGCAATCGCCGGCGCCGCGACGCCGCTCGGCGGCCGCTGCGATGGCGCGAGCGCGCCGGCAGCGGCGCTGCGCTGCCCATGAATGCTTGTGCGTTACCGCTCTTATCAATGCCGTTGTCACTGCGGATTGCACGTTCCGCTGGGCAGGGGCATGACGGCCTACGGACCGGGTTTACCCCCCGACGACCCTAACCGGTCATCCCGAACTCGGTCTGTCCTCCAGCGCCCAACCTTGGGCGCTTTTTTTTCCCTGCGTCCGGGCCAATCCGCCTCCCGCCGCGTCGGCCACGCCTGCGCCGTATAATGGGGTTGAGGTAGTACACCGGCTGCCCGGGTTGAGGTAACACACCGGCTGCCCGGCCCCTTCTCCCCCGCGGGTGCCGATTCGCACCCGGCCCGGGCGGAGCGTAAGCAAGCGCGGCCCCAGGCCGACCATGCTACGAGGATAACTTGAGGAGAAGTCGATGCAGCGACGCCAATTCTTGACTGCCCTGCCGGCGATTCCGCTGGGCTGGGCCCTGGCCGAACCGGGCTATGCGGCCTTGGCGGGCGGCAAATCGATCAGCGACATCCAGCAAAACTGGATGCGCCTGCTCGCTCCGGGCGCGGACGTGGCGAAGACCACGGAGCCGGTCACCAAGACCGACGCCGAATGGAAACAGCTCCTGACGCCGGCACAGTTCAACGTCCTGCGCCAGGAAGGCACCGAGCGCCCCTTCACGAGCCCGCTCAACGACGGAGAAGCGGGCCGGGGTGTTTGTCTGCGCCGGCTGCGCGCTGCCCCTTTTTAGCTCGCAGATGAAATTCGACAGCGGCACCGGGTGGCCGAGCTTCTTCACCTTGATTCCCGGCAGCCTTGCCACGAAGGAAGATTTCCAGCTGATCGTTCCGCGCACCGAATACCATTGCGTGCGCTGCGCCGGACATCAGGGGCACGTCTTCGATGACGGCCCGGCGCCGACCGGATTGCGCTACTGCAATAACGGCGTGGCACTCCGGTTCATACCGCAGAAGAGCGCCTGACGGCCATTGGCCTCGCTGCCCGCGCCAGGCGGCGCGGGGTCATCCGGCGAGGCTCTTGTCCTGGTCTGCGAGCTCCTGGCGCACCGCGCGCAGGCGGCTCTCGGCCACCGAGATCTGATAGAAGTCGCCGTCGCCGGCCTTGAGCGCGAGCTCGAGCTGCACGATGGCGCCTTTGAGATTGCCCTGCCAGGCATAGAACTCCGCTTGATGCTGATGCTCCAGCAGGTGCTTGCCGAGCTCGGCGTAGCAACGGGCGGCAATCTGGTGCAGCGGACCGTCATTCGGGAAGCGCTGCAGCTGCTCGGCCACGAACGCGGCGGCCTTCTCCGCCTGCTTGTCCTTTAGCAGCGCGTCGGGATAGTCGTAGATGAGCTGCATCTGGCGCGGATAACGAACCAGCGCCGCCTGGTAGCGCGCGATCGCGGCCTTGAGCTGACCCGACTGCATGAGCACCTGTCCGGCCATCCCCTCGATCATCGGATGCGGCGGCGCGAACTTTTCCAATGCGGCGAGTTCCTTCTGCGCGCCCTTGAAATCCTCCTTGCGCAGCAACGACGCGACCAGTCCGTAATGCGCCGCGACCTCGTTGTTGAACTTGCGTTCGGCGATCGCATCGCGGAAGAAATAAACGGCTTCGTCCGGGGTGCCCTCGTAGCTCTTGAGCAGCGCCCGCACCATTTGGAAGTCGAGCGAATCGGGAACCTGCCGGAACGGCTTGCTGAAGGCGCGGGCCTGCGCCTCCGCGATGCGCTGGTAGGTTTCCGGGTGGTCGTGAAAATACGACGGCGAGTTGCCTTCAAACCATGCCGCGGTACGCTGCAGGCGCTCGAAGAAGGTGGCCATGGCATTGGGATCGAAACCCGCCGCATAGGCGCGCCCGAAGCCGAGACGGTCCGCCTCTTCCTCGTTCTGGCGCGTGAAGTTGATCTGGCTCTGGATGGCGAGGCCCTGCGCCGAGGCCATCGCTGCCTCCGTCATTTGACCGCTCGAAGAGGAGTGCGACCGGGACGCGAGCACGGCCGCAGCGAGTGCGGCAAGCGTAGTCAGCATCGCATCGCGCTGGTTGCCGATGCTGCGGGCGATGTGATGCTGCGTGACGTGGGTGATTTCATGGCCCAGCACCGAGGCGAGCTCGGATTCGGTCTGCGTGAGCAGGATGAGCCCGGCGTTGACGCCGACGAACCCCCCCGGCAGCGCGAAGGCATTGATCGACGGGTCGGCGACGGCGAAGAACTCGAAATCGAACTGCGCGCCCGGAATCGCGGTGACAAGCCGATTGCCGAGCTCGTTCAAGTAGCCATTGACTTCCGGGTCGTTGAGATAGGCGCCGCTGCTGCGAATCTCCCGCACGATGCTCTCGCCGAGCTTGCGCTCCTGAGCACCGGAGAGGTAGGCCTGTGACGGATCGCCCAGATCAGGCAGCGCCTGCTGCGGCGGAGTGCTTTCCCCGAGCTTGTGCTCCTGGGACCGAAGAGGGGGATCTGTGACGGAGCGCCCAGATCAGGCAGCGCTTTCTTCGCCGGAGTGCTTTCCCCGGGCTTGTGCTCCTGGACACCGAAGAGGGGGACCTGTGACGGAGCGCCCGGATCAGGCGGCACCTGCTGCGCCGAAGCAAGGGGCGCCAGCGCGAGCGAGGCGGCAATCCAGGTCACGACCGCGGCGCGCACGCGCCCCGCCTCGCGGTGGATGGAGAGCGGCGAAAACATGGTGCTATGATGGCCGCGGCAGGGGTTAAGTTTCGGGTGCACGGCGACAACCAATGGGCGCGGGCGATGGCCGGACAGGGTGCATATTTTACCCATTTTGACGCGGCAGGGCAGGCGCACATGGTCGATGTCGCCAGCAAGCCCGTGACCCACCGCGTGGCGCGTGCCGGCGGCCGCATCGCCATGCGTCCCGAGACCCTCGCGCTCATCCGCGGCGGAGCGGCGCGCAAGGGCGACGTGCTGGGGGCCGCGCGCATCGCCGCCATCCAGGCGGCCAAACGCACCGCCGAACTCATTCCCCTGGCGCATCCGCTGCCGCTGACGCGCCTCGCGGTCGAATTCGTGCTCGACGAAAAGGACAGTGCGGTGGCCATCGAAGTCGTCGCCGAGACACGCGATCGTACCGGCGTCGAGATGGAGGCGTTGACCGCGGCGGCGATCGGCCTGCTCACGATTTACGACATGTGCAAGGCCGTCGACCGCGGCATGCGCATCGACAACGTCCGGCTGCTGGAAAAATCCGGGGGCCGCTCGGGACACTACCGGGCGGAGTAACTGGTCTGTTGGCCCGATGGCTAGGCCACTTGACCACAACCCGCGCGATGGTAAGATGCGGCAGCGATGGACTGCCGCGCCGGGCCGAAGCGGCAGCCACGGAGCACAGCCTTAAGTCCGGCGACGGAGGAATCCACCTTGCCCCTGCAGGCGGTCGAGCCACGGCGGCTTTACCGACAGATTGCCGACCAGATCGCGCAGCTCATCGCCAATGGCGAATACCGGCCGGGCGCGCGCCTGCCGGCAGAACGCGAGCTGGCGACCTCGCTCGGCGTGAGCCGGGCGTCGGTGCGCGAGGCGATCATCTCGCTGGAGATGGGCGGCCTGGTCGAGGTGCGCGTGGGCAGCGGCATTTTCGTGACCGCGCCGGCGGCCGAGCCGGCGGTGGCGAAGGATGCCGGTCCGGGGCCGTTCGAGCTGTTGCAGGCGCGCAAGCTCATCGAAGGGGAGATCGCGGCAGTGGCCGCGGCGCAGGCAGCGCCGTCAGACCTCGAATACCTGCGCCAATGCGTGGCGCGAATGGCGGCGAACGTCGAGGACTTCGCGGTGCGCGAGGCAAGCGACCGGGCATTCCACCTGGGCATCGCCAAGGCGACCGGCAACGGTTCGCTGGAGCTCGCCGTCGCCGGCTTGTGGGCACAACGCGCCGAGCTGTGGGGGCGTTTGCAGCAGCACTTTCACACGCCCGACTTGGCGCGCAAGACCATCCGCGACCATGTGGCGATTCTGAACGCCATCGCCGCGCATGATCCGGATGCCGCACGCAGCGCCATGCAGCGCCATATCGCCCGGGTCGTGCGCGAGTTTCAACGCGGCCTGGAAGACCGTGAACACGAGTCGCGGCGGCATCGGGGCGCGCCCGCGGCCGCCACGCGCCGGGCCCGCAGCTGAATGTTCGCCCTCAAGCACCGTCGTCCGGACGGCTGCGCCACAACGGCACCGCCGCGGGTCCGCGCCCGCTCCCAAGCGGCAGCCACCTTTAGGAGGAAGCCCATGAGATCAAGCAAAGAATGGAATCGGACCCGCAGCGCGCCCCACCGCGCCGCGGGGCACCTCGCGGCAGCCGTGCTCGGCGCCGTGGCGCTCTGCCTCGGCTGCGCGCCGGTCGGCGCCCAGGTGCCCGCACTGCCGACGAGCCCGGTAACGATCAATATCGTCGATGTCGCCGGCAATCTGGCGCTCACCCAGGACGCCATCGAGTCCTACCAGCAGAAACACCCGCAGCTGGTCGCCAAGATCAACTTTACCAAGGCCCCCGCGCCGGAACTGCCCGGAAAGCTCAAGGCCATGCAGTCCGCGGGCCGCAGCGACATCGACATGGTGCTGACCGGCACCGACTTTCTCGCCGCGGGCATCGAGCAGGGCGTGCTGGTGAAGCTCCTTCCGGCCTACGCGGCAAAGTTTCCGAATCTGATGAGCAACTATATCCCCGCGGCGGCGAAGATGCAGGAGCTGGCGCAGGATTACGGCATCACGGTGGTGTTCATGCCGGCGGGCCCGCTGGTCGAATACAACCCGGACCAGGTCAAGCAGGTGCCGACCACGCCGCAGGAGTTGCTCGCCTGGTGCAAGGCCCACCCGAACCGTCTGATCTACGCGCGACCGGCTAACTCCGGGCCCGGCCGTACCTTCATCATGGGCCTGCCCTACCTTCTCGGCGATAAGGACCCGAAGGACCCGGTCAACGGCTGGACCAAGACCTGGGCCTACCTTAAGGAGCTCGATTCCTGCATCGAGTACTACCCGACCGGAACCGGTGCGGTCATGAAGGAGCTGGGCGAGGGCTCGCGTGACTTGACCATCACCATGACCGGCTGGGACATCAATCCGCGCGTGCTGGGCATCGTGCCCAAGAGCTTATAAGGTGGCGCCGTTCAAGAACATGACCTGGGTCAACGACGCGCACTACATGGTGATCCCGAAGGGGGTCGCGCCGGAGAAAATCGCCGTGGTGCTCGACCTGATGGCCTATCTGCTCACGCCGGGAGCGCAGGCATATACCTATGACAAGGGCTATTTCTATCCCGGCCCAGCGGTCAAGGGCGTGACCCTCGCGATGGCGCCGAAGGAAAGTCAGGACGCGATCAAGGAATTCGGGCGCCCGGAATACGAGGGTTGGATCGCGCAGTTTCCGCACACCCAGTCGCTGGTGCCCAAGGCGCAGGTCGACGCGTTCCGCATCTGGGACCAGCAGGTGGGCGCGCAGAAGACGAAGTGACCCGCCGCGCCCGGCGTGGGAACGGACCCTCCCGCGCTGGGCCGCGTGCTCGCGCTGCGGCCGCGCCGCGGCTGGCACGGGGGAAGCCATGGCGGATAGCCGATGAAACACGATTTCAACGAACTGAAGCTTGACCGCGTGACGCGCCGCTTTGCCGCCGCCGGCGGCAAAGCGTTCAACGCGCTCGACGCCCTGACCCTGACCGTGCGCCGCGGTGAATTCATCTGCCTGCTCGGGCCATCGGGCTGCGGCAAGTCGACCGCACTCAATTGCATCGCCGGGCTCATGCAGCTGTCGAGCGGAAGCATCTGGCTCGATGCGCAGCGCATCGACACCCTGCCACCCGAGAAACGCGGCTTCGGCATGGTGTTCCAGAATTACGCCCTGTTTCCGCACATGAGCGTGGCCAAGAACATCGGCTTCGGCTTGAGGATGCGCGGCGTCTCCGCGGCGGACAGCGCGCCGCGCGTGGCGCATGCGCTCAAGCTGGTGCAGCTCACCGGCCAGGAGCATAAGCTGCCCGGACAGCTTTCCGGCGGACAACAGCAGCGGGTGGCCATCGCCCGCGCGATCGTCATCGAGCCGCCACTGATCCTCATGGACGAGCCGCTGTCCAATCTCGACGCCAAGTTGCGGGTCGAGACGCGGGCGGAGATTCGGCGCATCCACCGCGAGCTCGATCGCGCCACGGTGTACGTGACCCACGATCAGGACGAGGCATTGTCGCTGGCCGATCGCATCGTGGTGATGAAGGACGGTGTGGTGCAGCAGATCGGGACCCCGACCGAGGTGTATGCGCAACCGGCCAATCTGCACGTCGCCCGTTTCATGGGCTACCGCAATGTGCTCGAGCTTGACGTCGTGCGCGAAAGCGGTGACCGGGTCGAGGTCAAGGGGCAGGACATCGCCCTCACCGGCGTGCGCCGGCAGCCGCTCGCCGGCACCCGGGCCACGGTGGCGATACGACCCGAGGAGATCACCGTCGGCGAAGGCCCGAATGGCGTCAACACGCTTGTAGGTCGGGTGAGCAACGTCGAATATTGCGGCCGCGACGCGCTGCTCGAAGTGATCACCGCGGCGGGGACCTTGCTCCAGGTGCGCGGGCCGGTGACCACCGCGCGCGACGACACGGTACGGGTGTACGTGCCCGTCGAGCGGGCGCTGGTCTACCCGGCGGCCTGACGCCGGAGCCCGCGCCGATGACGACGTCGAGCACCGCAGCGCGCAGCGCCGGTTTCGACCGCACGTTGCTGCTGGTCCTGCCGGCGGCGGCATTCATGCTGCTGCTTTTCGTCTATCCCTTCCTCTACGGGCTCGTGCTTTCGTTCAACCCCAAGGAGGGCGGGTGGCTGGCGAATTACCACTTTTTTTTCACCACCGACAACGAATGGCCGACGATCTGGACCACCCTCCGGCTGGCGCTGCCGGCGACGCTGGTCAACGTCGGCTTGGCGCTGCCCATCGCCTACCGCATGCGCGTGAAGACACGCTACCAGCGCTGGGTGACGACGATTCTCGTCGTGCCGATCACCCTGGGCACCGTACTGATCGCCGAAGGCATGCTGACCTACTTCGGGCCGAAGGGCTGGCTGTCGCATTTCCTCCAGCTCCTCCACCTTTACAACGGCCCCATCCATCTGACGCACAACTACTGGGGCGTGCTGATTTCCCTGGTCGTTTCGGGATTTCCGTTCGCATTCCTGCTCCTTCTGTCGTACGTGACCGGCATAGACCCGGTGCTTGCCCGTGCCGCGGCCACGCTCGGCGCGGGGCCCAATTGGCCCAGTTCCGCTACATCTACCTGCCGCTGCTCGCACCCGGACTCGCGATGTGCTTCTGTCTCGCGTTCGTGCAGGCGTTCTCGGTGTTTCCGTCCGCGGTGCTGCTCGGCTCGCCCGCCGGGCCCACCCGCGTGATCTCGATTGCCGCCTACGAGGCGGCGTTCGAGCAGTACGACTACCCGTTGGCCTCGGCCATCGCCATGGTCATGGGTTTGGTGCAGCTCGCCATCGTCGCCGCGGTACTGGGGCTGCGCACCGCCTTCTACCGCGGCCCGGCTGGCGGGGGTAAAGGTTGAGCGCCAGGCTGCAGGTCGCGCTCGACCGCGTCTGGCAAGGCCTGTTGCTGGGCCTGATGACCCTGTTCGTGGTCAATATCGGCCTGATGATCGCTGCGGTGGCGACGAGCTCGTTCGCCAAGCGGTGGCTGGGCACCTGGCTGCCGGAAGGTTGGACGCTGACTTGGTACAGCTCGGCCTGGAAGGAATTCCAGCTCGACTCGGTGCTCTGGGTCACCGGGCAGGTGGTCTTCGCCGTCGTCCTGCTGGCGCTGTTGCTCGGCGTGCCGGCAGCCTACACGCTGGCGCGGCGCGACTTCGCCGGCAAGCGCCTGCTCATGCTGCTGTTCCTGCTGCCGCTGATGGTGCCGCCCATCACCTATGGCATCCCGCTTGCCACCGTCCTCTACAAACTGCAGCTCGCCGGCACGATCTACGGCGTGATCCTTGCCAATCTCATCCCCGCCGCGCCCTTCGTCATCCTGGTGATGACGCCGTTCATCGAGCAGATCGATCCCAACCTCGAATCGGCGGCGCGCGTCTTCGGCGCCGGCACCGGCCGCATGTTCCGGCACATCCTGGTGCCGTTGCTCGGGCCGGGCATTCTCGCGGCCTCGCTCTTGGTCCTGGTGCGTACGATCGCACTGTTCGAACTGACCTTCCTCACCGCCGGTCCCGATTCGCAGACCCTGGTCGTCGCGCTGTACTACGCCGTATTCGCTGCCGGTGTGCGTGCCCCGCAGTCGGTCGATGCCATGGCGATGGTGTACATGCTGGTAACCCTGGTGTGGCTGCTCATTGCGCTGCGCTTCGTCAATCCGACCCAGCTCGTCTCGCGCGTCAAAGAGCACCCGCAGCCGGCGCTATGAGCAGGCTATCCCTGGCCACGCTTGCTGCGGCCCCGGCCGCGGTGGCAAGGCCGGCCTGGGACCCGCGCTTAATCGATATCGGGATCGTCCACCTGGGGATCGGTGCCTTCCATCGCGCGCAGACGGCCGTTTACAGCGACGATGCACTGGCGCTCGAGGGCGGCGCGTGGGGCATCTGCGGCGTGAGCCTGCGCTCGGCGGAGGTGCGCGACCGGCTCGCGCCGCAGGACGGTCTGTACACGGCGGTCGAAAAGAGTCCCTCGGGCGTGCGCCGGCGCATCATTGGCAGCGTGCGCGAAGTGCTCTTTCTGCAAGATCAGCGCGACGCCGTGCAGGCGCGGCTTGCCGCGCCATCGACCCGGATCATCACCCTGACCATCACCGAAAAAGGCTATTGCCACGATCCGGCCACCGGCAAGCTCAACTTCGCGCACCCCGACATCGTGCACGACCTGGCGCGACAGCGCGCGACCGCAAAGCGCGATCGGGCTCATGGTCGCCGCGCTCGACGCCAGAAGACACACTGGCGCGCCGGCCTTCACCGTGCTTTGTTGCGACAACCTGCCGCACAACGGCGCCCTCGTGCGTGGTCTGGTGCTCTCTTTCGCCGCGGCGCGCGATCCCACGCTCTCGCGCTGGATCGAAGACAAGGTGAGCTTTCCGTCGACCATGGTCGACCGCATCGTGCCGGCGACGACCGCCGCCGACATGGTCGAGAACGATGCCACGCTCGGATTGCACGACGCAGCACCGGTCGTGCACGAGCCGTTCCGGCAATGGGCGATCGAGGACAATTTTGTCGCTGGCCGGCCGGCGTGGGACCGCGCCGGCGCGCAGATGGTCGGTGACGTCGCACCGTTCGAAGCGATGAAGCTGCGCCTGCTCAACGGCAGCCATTCGACCCTGGCCTATCTGGGCTATCTCGCCGGTTACGAGTTCATCTACCAGGTCGCCGCGCAGGCGGATTTTGCCTTGCTCATGCGGCGGCTGATGCGCGAGGAAGTTGCGCCGACCCTCAAGCCGCCGCCCGGGGTCGACCTCGCGGCCTACCAGAACGTCCTGCTGGAGCGATTCGGCAATCCGGCGCTGCCGCATCGCACGCAGCAGATCGCGATGGACGGCTCGCAGAAGCTGCCGCAGCGGCTGCTCGGCACGGTGCGCGACAATCTGCTGCTCCGGGCGCAGCATCGACCTGCTCGCGCTCGCGGTCGCCGGCTGGATGCGTTACGCCAGCGGGATCGACGAGTCCGGACAGGAGATAACGGTCAGCGACCCGCTGGCCGGCGCGTTCGCGCGCCTTGCCGCCGCGCAGCGCGGCAATCCGCCCGCGCTGGCACGCGAATTCCTCGGCCTGTGCGCCGTCTTCGGTGCCGATCTGCCCGCCGATCCGCGCTTCGCCGGCAAGGTTGCTGGCTGGCTTTCGGCCCTGTTTGCCGACGGCGCGGCGCGCACGGTCGCCCGCGCCGCGCGCTGAACCCACCCCTTCGCCCAAGGATGCGCCAATGATTCCGCTGCACCTCAATCCTGACCGCCTGTTCTCTCCCGAACCGTCGCAGCGCGCGCTTGCCAGCGCGCTCTACGCCACGGTGAAGGATCTGCCCATCGTCAGCCCGCACGGGCACACCGATCCGCAGTGGTATGCCGACAACGAGCCGTTCACGAACGCCGCCGCGCTGTTCATCACCCCGGATCATTACGTCTTCCGCATGCTCTACAGCCAGGGCGTTCGGCTCGAGGATCTCGGCATACCGCGCCGCGACGGCGGCCCGGTCGAACGCGATGCGCGCAAGATCTGGCACAGCTTTGCCACACGCTATCACCTGTTTCGCGGCACGCCCACGCGCATCTGGCTCGATCATGCGTTCCATGAGGTATTCGGCATTCGCGAGCGGCTTACCGCGCAATCCGCCGACCGCATCTTCGAGCGCATCAACGCCGCGCTCGCCCAGCCGGAGTTCCGCCCGCGGGCGCTCTTCGAGCGTTTCAATATCGAAGTCATCGCGACCACGGAGTCGCCGCTCGATCCGCTGGCGCAGCACGCCAAGATCCGCGCCTCGGACTGGAAGGGCCGCGTGGTGACGACCTATCGCCCCGACCCGGTCGTCGACCCGGAGTTCGACGGCTTCGCCGCGCGCGTGGCGACCCTGGGCGAGCTGACCGCCGAGGACACCGCCACCTGGCATGGCTACCTCGCCGCGCATCGGAGTCGGCGCGCATTCTTCAAGACCATGGGCGCGACCGCGACCGACCACGGACATCCGACCGCGCTGACCTGCGATCTGAGCGAAGCGCAATGCGCGGCGCTGTACGCCAAGGCCCTGCAAGGCGTCGCAACGCCGGCCGAGGCCGAAACCTTCCGCGGCCAGATGCTCACCGAGATGGCCAAGATGAGCCTGGAAGACGGGCTGGTGCTGCAGATCCATCCGGGGTCGTTTCGCAACCACAATCCGCAAGTATTCGAGCGCTTCGGCCGCGATCAGGGCGCCGACATCCCGACCCGTACCGATTACGTGCGCGCACTGAAACCGCTGCTCGACCGCTTCGGCAATGAGCGCGACCTCACCGTGATCCTGTTCACCCTCGACGAAACCGTCTATGCGCGCGAACTTGCGCCGCTGGCCGGACACTATCCGATCCTGAAGCTCGGTCCGCCGTGGTGGTTCCACGACAGCCCCGAAGGCATGCTGCGCTTTCGCGCCCAGGCCACCGAGACGGCCGGGTTCTACAACACGGTCGGCTTCAACGACGACACCCGGGCCTTCCTGTCGATCCCGGCTCGGCACGACGTGGCGCGCCGCATCGACTGCCGCTTTCTGGCCCAACTCGTTGCCGAGCACCGCATCGAGGAGGACGAGGCGTTCGAACTCGCGCCGCAACTTGCGTACGCGCTGGCCAAGCAGGCCTACAAACTATGAATCGGCCGCGCACGTCGCCTCAGCCGCGGCTTGCGTTCCGGTGGCACAAGGGCGCAACGATTGCCTGGCGGCGGATGGCGCATTGACGCACCGCCGCGCTATCATTCGCGGCAGGGATGATGCGACCGATCCGGTGCCATCCCATCATCTATAAAGGACAATCGCATGAACAAAGACTTGCTGGCGCTGGTTGGTCGCATCCTTCTTGCCGCGATGTTCGTCATTTCGGGCTACGGAAAGCTGACCGGCTTCGACGGGACGGTGGGCTATATCGCAAGCAAGGGGCTGCCGATGGCGCAGGTGCTTGCGGCGGTCGCCATTCTGATCGAGCTCGGTGGCGGCTTGGCCATCGTCATCGGCTGGAAGACCCGCTGGGCGGCACTCGCGTTCATCGTCTTCCTGATCGTCATCTCGCCGATCTTCCATAATTACTGGGCGGTGCCGCCGGAGCAGATGCAGGGCCAGCAGATCAACTTCATGAAGAACCTGACGATCCTCGGCGGCATGTTGTTGTTGCTCGGATTCGGTCCAGGACGCTACAGCCTGGACAAGGCCTGACCGCTTCCGGCCGCGGCGACGAGAAAGGCAAGGCATGGCCAAATCCTCGCGGGTCGTCCGCACCGCCCGGGCCGAAGCGGGTTCGATTGCGCACGAGGTGCGCATCGGCCCGCATGTCTTGCTAAGCGATGAAGCGAAGCCCTCGGGCGGGGAGGATCTCGGCCCCAATCCGCACGAGCTGCTCGACGCGGCGCTGGCAAGCTGCACCGCCCTGACCTTGATGCTCTACGCGCGACACAAGGGCTGGGGTCTCGAAGGTGTCGAGGCCGAGGTCAGCCACGACCAAGCCGACGGCGTCTACCGCATGCGCCGCGACATCCGCCTGGTCGGAGCGCTCGCACCGGCGGAGCGCGAGCGCCTGCTCGAGATCGCCAACAAGTGCCCCGTGCACCGGACGCTGTCGGGCAGGTTCGAGATTACCTCGGCGCTGATCGACTGAGACCTCGCCGCGTCCCAGGGCGCGGGCGCGGCGGGGCCGGACGCGGCCGCCTCATTCGCGCGCCGCGGTGTCGAGCCAGATCGTCACCGGCCCATCGTTGATGAGGAACACTTGCATGTCGGCGCCAAAAAGTCCCGTCGGCACCGGCCTCGCCAGCTCCTGCTCCAGCGCCCGGACGAAGGCGGCGAACCGCGGCGCCGCGACCGCGGGAGGCGCGGCTGCGCTGTACGAGGGGCGCGCGCCTTTGCGGGTCGACGCGTAGAGCGTGAACTGGCTCACCGCGAGCACTTCTGCGCCCACCTCGATGAGCGAGCGATTCATCACCCCCGCGTCGTCGTTGAAGATGCGCAAGTGGGCAATCTTGTGCGCGAGCCAGCTGCAGTCGGTGTCGCCATCGGCAGGGCTGACGCCGCAGAGAACCAGCAAGTCCGGGTCCGATCGCGGCCAGCGTCGAGGCGCCGACATCGACGCGAGCCTGACGCACGCGCTGGACCACGGCCCGCATGAACGTCGCCCGGCCTAGCGAACCGCCTTGCGCTCGACGAAAGCCACCTTGCCGCCGGCGAAAGTCAGCGTCGTTTGCGTAACGGGATCGCCGGCTGTCGGCAGGTAGGTCCAGCGCAGCAGCGCCTTGGCGCCTGCCTTGCCCTCGACGTCGGGGCGGCCTACCTTCTGAATGACTTCCGCTTCGCTCATGCCGGTGGTAAGAAGGCGCCGTTGCTTGGCATCGCCACCTCGGGCCGGTATCGCTTGCAGCCGCACCGGCTTGGCCGCCGCCCCTTTGCCCGCGGGCTGTGGCGCGCTCGGGATAACGTTCATGTGCGTCGGATCGACATCGACATTGCCCAGTTCCTTGCCGGGCGTGCACTCGGCGTCCTGGTAGATCACTCCACCCTTGTCGCCGCTGCACTTGTAGACCTCAGCGTGCGCCGGCACGGCGATGGCGAGCAGCAGCAGGGACAGCGGCAAGGACACGTGCGGCACTCCGGTGACCCGATGCGGTTACCATAGCACTTTTTGCCTCGCCGACAATCAGACCTTGATGGACGCCCGCAGTCAGATCGCCGCGCGCGTGCACGACATCGCGCCCTTCCACGTCATGGAGGTGCAGACCGCGGCGCGGGCGCTCGAGGCTGCCGGCCGCAGCATCATCCACCTGGAGATCGGCGAGCCCGATTTTCCGACGCCGGAACCGGTGCTGGCGGCAGCGCAGGCGGCGATTGCCGGCGGCGCCATCTACTACACCTCGGCGCTCGGGCTGCCGCAATTGCGGCGGGCGATCGGGGCGTACTACGCCGAGCACTACGGCGTGACTGTTGCTCCGGAGCGCATCGTCGTCACCGCCGGGTCCTCCGCGGCGCTGCTGCTGACGCTGGCGTTGCTCGTCAATCGCGACGAGCAGATTCTGCTTGCCGATCCGGGCTATCCCTGCAACCGCCACTTCGTGCGCACGCTCGAAGGCGAAGCGGTCGGTATCCCGGTCGGGCCCGAATCGAGCTACCAGCTGAGCGCGAGCCTCATCGCCGCGCACTGGACGCCGCGCACGCGGGGCGCATTGATTGCATCGCCGTCGAACCCGACCGGAACGACCGTGCCATGGGAGGAGATGGAGCGCATCGCGCAAACCGTCGCGGCGCGGGACGGGGCGTTGATCGTCGACGAAATCTATCTCGGCCTGTCCTATAGCGGGCAGCCCAAGACCGCGCTCGCCCTGTCCGACGAACTGTTCGTCATCAGCAGCTTCTCAACTAATTCCAGGGATGCTTTTGCCATCGCTTCGCCGGTAAGATTTAGGCTGCGGGCGAAGGTTGCGCATAAACGTCGCATCCATGCGACATTTGGAGGCGCGCTTCGGCGCGTCTTTTTTCACTAACGAGGAGAGGGGAAATGCTGACACTGAAACCGGATGTCTGCCCGTTTGGACTTGTGCAGTGCTGGGGTGCTACGCATTGCTGCGACCAGTGCTACTTGGCGAAGTTGCGCAAGGCCGCGACCCGCTGGCGCAAACATGCCAACGTTTATCCTCAATACGAGCCCGAGGCGGTCGCGGCCCGGGATGCATGTCGAGCCTTCAGGATGGAGTTGAAATCGCGTTGAGGCAACACCCAGCACTTCGTTCATTGCGAGGAATCGTGATTTAGGCAATTAGATTTCTGCGATTGGAGATCGCAAAATATTGCTGGCGCGTCAAGCGGCCCCATTGCCGCTGGCAAACCTCCAATCGGCCCGGTCAGCGTTTATCCAAATGGGCGCTGGCCGGGGATGCGATTTGGACATTTGGAAGGTGTGCAATGAGCGTCATCCGAAAGCCGAATTACGAAGCGGCCGAGAAGGCGAAGGCCGCCTTGCGCCGCAAGTTCCCTCGCATCATCGACCCACGGATTCATTGCAAGAAGAAGGCCGCGACTAGGCGGCCTTTAATTTTGTTCAACAGCATGGAGTACAACGATGGCAAAGATACAACGGACTAAAAAGCGCGTCAATCTTCCAACTGCTAGTGATTCGGCAACGTGGCTCGACATACGCAAAGAGCCGATCCGCCTTTCACGTCAGACGCGCAAAACGTTATCACGCTGGCGGCGACGAACGACAAGCATTGCAAAGCAGTCGCCGAGCAGGTGCCGCTGTCCTGTTTCAATCACGTGCATCGGCCGCTGGTCGAAAAGGTGTACGCCTATATCGCCAAACATGGCAAGGCACCAGGACTCATTCACCTGATTGACATAGTCGAAAGCAAGCTCGACGACAGCGACGGCCTATTGGTGACGGAGCTTGAGACCATCGAAGCCATTTCGGAAAGCTCTGGCTGGAATCCAGATTTCGTTTACGAACGGGCACAAGCCTTCGTCGCGGTAGCTTAGGCGCAGCGTCAACTGGCGGACTTGATCGCAGCGACAGAGGCGAAGGACCAAGAGCGCATACATGAGGTGGTCAATAAGTACCAAGCGAGCAGTGAGGTGTACGAACAAGGGATGCGGCGAGGGGTGCAACTAATGAGTGGCGACACAGTGCCAGTAGTAGATTACGAGATGTTGTGGGACGGCCATCTCGTCGCCGGCAAGTTGCACATGATGGTAGGAGCAAAAGGGGTTGGCAAATAGACGTCGCCTTGAAGCTCGCTTCGACAGCCACTCGCGCCAATGCGCGATGGCCAGACCAGACGCGCAACCTGGAAGCCTTGCACGTAGTGATTTGGTCAGGCGAGGATGATGTGAACGACACACTGGCACCACGCATGCGGGCGATGGGTGCAGACATGACCAAGGTGCACTTCATCAGTACGGTAGTGGACGAAGGCGGCAAGCGCCCGTTCGACAGGCTGGCGACATGCCATTGCTCGCCAATGCGGTCAGCAAGATCGATGGCCGTGTAGGCCTCCTGATCGTCGACCAATTGTGTCGCGTCGCCGGCGACTCACACAAGAACGCGGAAGTGCGCCGCGGGTTGCAGCCGGTAGTGGACTTCGCGCATCAGTATGCCTGCGCTGTTATCGGGATCACTGACTTTACGAAGGGCACGCAGGGAAGGGATACGGTAGAGCGCATTACGGGATCTCTGGCATTTGGCGCTCTGCCGCGCGTAGTGTTTGCCGTTGCGCACGTGCGCACTCCGGAGGATGAGCAGGCGCAGAAAGATGGTCCCCCGATTACAGATCGCATGTTCATCAGAGCGGCGACGAACATCGGCTCTGACGGTGGCGGTTTCTATTACCGCCTAGAACGCGTGCCAGTCCCGGGCAAAAAAGACTTGCAGGCTCAGGCTGTGAAGTGGCACGGGTTGATCGATGGCAAAGCCAACGATCTGCTAGCGACAGCGGTAGATAAAACCATGCGCCCGTCAGAGTTCCTAATCGGCTTGCTCGCCAATGGGCAGATGCAGGCCAAGGCGGTATTCAAAGCCGCGCAGGCGCAAGGGTTCACAGAAAAGCAAATGCAGAACGCGGCGAGCCACTTGCGTCAGGATGGCAAGATAAATCGCACTAAGGTTGGGATGCAGGATGGTTGGAGTTGGCAGTTGGTTTACCCAGAACGATTGAATTCCACCGAACAAACAGTAAGCAATTCTTCGAACGATTGACTTATGGAAAGTCAATTCTTCGGTGTATTAATCAATTTTAGTAACGCTTCGAACGTTCGAAGAACTACTTCATATTTGTCCGTTGCCAGTGAATTCTTCGTGAAGGAGATGAACACATGAAGCATCCTGCAAAAGATCGCGACAGCGACTACGACTCGCTAGATCGGTACGATGAGACTGTCGCCCGCTTCTGGATACGCAAAGCGCTCGAGGAACGCGGGACGCGACCGCTTTGGCGTCTCGCATTTCCTGCGCCTGCCATCTCCGCGAGCGCGCTCGGATATTCTCGCGCTCGGCGTGAATTGACCGCCGCGAGGCGCGACCTGATAGAGTTAGCTGCCGTTGATATAGTCGCCTGCGCTAGTCGCGTTCGCAGGATTCAGGCTGACATGCGCCGCATCTGGCTGCCGGAATTGCGTGCCGACTACACTCAATGCGGCCACGCCTGAAATCATACGATCAAGGGGACGATCAAGGAGGCGACTAGAAAAATGACTCTGGAAATCTTAGAAGACACACTAGGGAGATGGCGCTGGCGCTTGAGAAATAGTTACAGCGCCATCACGTGCGATTGCAGTCACACCAGACGACGAGGCGCGATCAACGCTGCTCAACGGTTCATAGCAGCGTTGCGGCGCTCTGATCTCGTAGTCGCGTCGTAGCTCCACCGCCCAGAGCAAGGGCACTCCGTCCCCTCTGCCCCTACGCTCGGCATGCTGGCAGCGTCATTGCTGCCGCTGGGGGCTATTACACGGGGGGGAGGTTGCTTAAAAAGTAGGCGGCCTCTGAGGAGCGCAACGTGCCTTCCAATTTCGCCTTGGTGTGCACCGGAAGAAGAGCTAACCTGAAAGGAAAACCTGAGATGCCGGACGGAAAATTTCACGGCAGCCGCTTTGTCGCTAAACAAGGCGACGTGCAGACTTCAAGAAGTTTTTGAAGGAGCACTGGGCGGAAGTGGACTCTGATCGCGTGCTGATTACGAGACAGACGACAGCGCTGCAATGGCATGCCCTATAGAACACAACCTAACTCGCTGGCGGAATGGCCAGGAGCCGGAGTACGAAGCGTGGCGCGAGCGCTACCTAGAACGCGGGCTCACTGACATGGAGTTAGAATTGCTGCAGTGGATCATCTGCGCGGGCGTCAGCTTTCTGAACCTGATATGGGACTTCAACGAGTGGACAGACACGAGACGGAAGACGCTTGGGTGCGCGATAGAGCGCTGGGTGAGAATGCTCGCGGTGACGATATGAACGAGAAGCAGGAGAAGGCGCTAAAGAAAATGGCGGCATGGTTCGGCATGACTATACACTGCTAATAAAGTTAGAACTAAAACGCGGTAGACAGCCGATTTGCAAACGCAATGACTATCGCTGTCATCCGCAAACGCTGCCGCCTGTGCAGGGCGTTCAAGACAGAGCGCGAGTTCTATACTGCATAGTGTTCGCGCTGGGTCACGAACGCTTCACCAGGTAGATGTTTGCGCGCGTGTATCACACTAATGCTCGGTTCGACTTCAGACGCTGAGCTGCTCGCGTCTGCTCGCATAGAAGCTAAGCTAGATGCGCGCTGGATACTGACGCTACTAGATTGCAAAGACTGCTGCCAGCGATCTGGGCGATGACAAGGGATGACTTAGAAGTCGGCGATTTGAAAACTCTTGCTGGCAATACATTTGGATTGACACGCGCAACTCGGCCTGCTGCTCAAACGCAACAGCTATAGAACGTCGGGGGCTACGCATTGATAGTGTGAGATGATGAGAGTGTCAGTATTAAGACTGACGGTTTTATAGCGCTAGCGCACAATGCTCGCTAATAGAACAAGCGGAGCGCATAAGGTGAGTGAGTTTTTCAATACAAGATGAAGAAGGATATTGAGAAGCTAGCGACTTTGGCATGATGATTCAAGTTTAGAGTGCGCTAAAGGTTATCTCGGTAACGCAGTCTCAGCATCGGATGTTGGCGAGATCACTGCGTATAATTCGCGTTGAAGGTGATGCTGGAGTCACGGTGACGCTAGATGATTGATGACGCGGAAGGTGATGATGGCAGCGGGCAAGACGACTGATGCATCATGGGTGAGATTATTGGTTGTCGCTGATTTGGCTTCGTAGTTAGTGATTTATATGCGCTGCTTTAGATTTGGGTGCATCTCGGTGCGCAAGGTTCTGTTCAACGTCAAATTCGCTGCATCACTGGCGGTGATAGCGGTGGGTTCGCTGGTTAAGGTGCTGTGTTTGTGCAAGCATTGTCTCTAGATACGTTGACGCTCGGCTACTATAAGGTAGTGGCTATCAGCGCAATTTAGACGGAGCTGGCGCGCAGTGACGCATAAGACGCGTTTGGCTTAATTTCGCAGATTTGCGCTGCAGCTGGGTTATTACTAGACGAAGCATTATTGGACTAAGAACAAGCGGCGTTGGTTACGTTTCGCTTGCTAGCATCACTTACGGTGCTGCACAAATTCAGTACACAGGTTTGACGGCTGCGGAACTGACAGCTGACGCTAAGAGCGCGATGAGAGTGCTAGACGCGGCTGCATACGTTGTCGGAGTGTTGCTGGGTTATGACGTCTGACGTTGCGTTGTGGCTTGCTACGCTTAAGAGCACGACAGGCGCGATAGTGTTTCAGATTTCAGCTCGTAGATGGCGAATGGCTCGGTTTGCTAACTACGTCAGTGGTAGTGCGTTCGGAGCTGGCTCGCTAACGGAAGGTTTGATAGTGTTGCTGCACCACAATCTGTGGCTTATGCTGATGATGGTGTCGCTAGCGTAGCCGTATGCGGAAACTAGTCTAGCGCTGGACTCTGCGCTGGGTTCGCTGGCAACGCTGACTTCGCTTTGGCAAGCTAACTGATCGGCTGCAAAATCACGCGGTATTGCAACTGGATTTTGAGGCGCTCTGGCGGAGTCGCTACGATCAGAGGAATCAACTCTGATGGAACTCTACTAGACAGAAGAACAGGTTGAGCAGTTAGCGCGCAAGTACTTCGGTGGCGGGTTGGGGAACGAACGATAGGCATTGCTCGGTTGGAAGGATCTGGACGAGGCCGCGCAAAATGGGTTGATAGAGGAATGGCGCTCGCGCTAAGCGCTCGCTCGCCAGCTGGGACGTCGCAGGACGAGGTTCGCTGGGCGCAAGAAGCAGACGCACGGATGAAGGCAGCGCCGCTCAAGCTGACGATAAGCGCTGAGCGCCTAATCAGAGCGGCCGACGAACGTGAGTCGCGAGTGGCGCGGATGGTACTCAAGCTGGAGCTACCGCAGGCGGTACGCGACTTGGAAGGCAGAATCACATTGCGCCTGGACAGGATCGCTGATGGTGTGCTGATGGCGGCGCGCAGTGAAAAAGACTACGTCGCCGTCCTCGAGCAACACATTCGCGAATTGCAAACGCAGTTGCGCGAACTGGAAAAGAAGGTAGAGGGCAGATAAATGGAAGTCTTGAATGATCTACCGCCGCAAGAAATTGATCTCACTGCCGAGGAAGGCGAGCGGGTGCTGCGGCACATCGGCGAGTTCCGGTCTGCGACTTCTCGCGATGCGAAAGTGGCAGCGCTGGTACAGCTGACAAATCTACTCGGCTGGAGCGAAGTGCTCTTCCTGCTGTCGAAGCAAATCTTAGGAACGAAGGTTGGGACGAAACCTGATCAGTGCGACTCTGCATCGTTTCCGGTTGGCGGTGGCGACTGGCTCGGCGGTACATTGAAGGAGAACGAATGGCAAAGTACACGGTGAACTCAGACAGGATTGCGCCTATTTGTTTCGAGGGCGACTGGCACGCACGGGTGAGACGTTCGACGCGAACTCGCCAGCGAAGGCGCTCTATCATCAGAATGACCGGCTTGCGCAAACGCTGAGTGACTATCTGCGCCTCGGCCTGGTCACCGCGGTTTGAGTTGGTTGGGGTAGGTGCTGGAAAGCTGCTTGTCACGGTGTTGCTCAGAATCGCATGGTGCGTGAACGGCAGAGCGGGCAGATGGTACTCCTCCTCCCATCGTGGTCCGCTTTTTTCGAGCAACGAACGTCGTCCGGGTTCATTTAACCGGCAGTGTGCCACCGGAGACCGTTCGCGCCTGGACGACGGTGAGTAATGTAACGCGATCGGTCCCTCCTTTCTGCGTTGGTGCCGGCCCCAGCGTGCCCATGGTGCACAGGCCGGCGATTTACCTTGAATGAATCCTCCGCTATCGCAGGCTGAGTGCTTGCGCAGGTTTGAGCGCGAGCACGGCGACACCTACGACTACGGCGCGGTCCTGTATCAGGGTCACCTGCAGCGCGTCACGATCACCTGCCGCCTGCATGGCGACTTCGATCAGTACCCTAGCAACCATTGGCGCGGCAGTGGGTGCCCCAGATGTGCGATTCCTGTGCGAATCCGGCACATGCGCCAAACGCGGTACGGCAAGCGCAAGTAACTGGCGCTAGGAAACGGCAAAAGCCGGCGCGTAGTGCCCCGCCAGCGCTGGCGACGTGCCAAATGGCACGCCATGCCGGTCAAATCGCTGTAGGGGCGCTTTTTCGCATGCTTCGGGGGCTAGGTGCCTGATTCATAGGCAGGAATCCTCGCGCCGATGGCGTATCATTGGGTTGATGGCATTTGCCATCGTCGAAAAAGAGGTATGAAAATGAACAAGCAAATGCGCAAGCGCAAGCAACCCCCGCTCCCGCTGACCAAAGCGGAAGCGGCATACCTGAAAGCAACGGAAGATCCAAACGCGACCTTTGAGCAACGCAACAGGCTGTACAAGGCGACGTTGAAGGCAGCGAAGTGACTTCGCCGTAATTCGGACCTCAGCAGCGCGCTAACGCTGCCAAGGCCCTAAGCACAAATTCAACCACTTGGAGATTGAATCATGCCTGATCGTAAGAGTAACACACCCCCGAGCTTTGAAGATGAGGTCCGCGCGATTCACGCGGCGACGACGCCCGAAACAGCGGCGCACATGCGCAAGCTGGCAAGGAAGATTGGCGTAGGTGACGAGACGATGTGCGCCTGGGTCGAGGTCGCCAGCGTCAGTGAGCAGGCGATGCGGGATCAGATCGAGGCGGAGCTGGCGCTGGCTAAGGAAGAAGAAGCGGCCCTGTTTGATCGTGCAACGTCGAGGAAGAAGTCATGACCTCCGTCAACTTAATGACGCTCGCATTCCTCGCCGGCTTCGGCCTCGTTTGCACCGTTTGGGGCATCACGCTGAGCCTGATGGCGCGATCAGTGGAAAACAGACTCAAGCGCTAAGTTCTATCTCACTCTCACACACAGGAGCATCAAATGACTGTTCAAAGCGTAACCTCAGCATCGAAGCGTCCGAGCAAGGCCGTCGTGACCAACGGTTCCGGCAAGCCGAAAGCCAAGCCGGCCAAGAAGGCGGCAGCGAAGCCGAAGGTCAAGAAGCCAGCCAAGAAGTCCGGCGACTCGGCATCGCGGCAACTGGTTCAACTCGCCGTCCGCAACCTCAATGCCGAACCCGAAGCCTTTTTTACGAAGGCCAAGGGCAAGGGGATCAAGTGCGACGAGTCGAGGGCGCGAGCAGTTTTCGCCAGGGTGAAATTTATCGTCTCTGAGTTCAAAGCCGCGCGCTAAAGTCCTTAGGATGGGCCGCAGAATGTTGCGGCCCTTTTCACAGTGTAAAATCTGCAGAGGTACGCCATGACTACGAAAGCATATCGCGTCGCCGCTCTCATCCGCGTGAGCAGCGCGAAGCAGGCTGGCGCGCAAAAGACCTCGCTCACGGTCCAGCGCGAGGCGATTGAACTCGCCTGCAAAGGCCGACTAACAATCGCGCAGTGGTACGAAGGCGTGGAGTCCGCCAGCAAACGCGACAGGCCGATCCTCAATCGTTTGCTGGCTGACGCTAAGCTGGACTTGTGGGATGGCGTCATGGTTGGGTATGAACCAACACGTCGAACCCGCGACACGGAGGAAGGCGCGATGATGCGCCGCATCCTGGCCGAGAATCACAAAGACCTGTGGATGGGTCCGTACAAGATGGACCTGCGCGATCCCGAACAAGTGATGGTTGCCGACTTTCAGGACGCACAGTCGCAAGGGGAAAACAGACGGCGGCGCAAGAACGTGATGGTTAACAAGTTCAAGGCGGCACGAGGTGGGCGCTATCCATACCGCATGCCCTGGGGTCTCGAGTACGACGACGATGGCAACTGGGTCAAGAAGAAAGGCCACCAAGCAATTGCCAATCGCGTCTATGACTACATCGTGCGCCGCGGGTGGAGTCTGGAACGGGTAGCGGCGAAGGTCGGCCATGGCAGTCCGCAAGTGTGGCGCGAACGCATCCTCAACATGGGCATCCCGACGCTGGACCTGGAAGAGTTCGCGACCGGCACGCGCCACAAAATCCCCTTTCCGAAAGCGCCTCGGTTCTACACCGCCGCGGAACTGGCAGCGATCAAGAAACGGTGGGACGCGAACAGGACCGGCAAGCATACGGGTGGTCACAAGTACGAGCTCACGCCGAAGTTGAAATGCTCCTGTGGCACCACTCTGTCCGGTGCGTTCAGGGATGGTAGGCGCGAGTACCGGCACCCCAACGGTCCACTGCGGAAGGACGAGCACTGCATCGGCGCAATCAATGCCGAGAAATTGGAGTGGGCGGTGTGGCGCGACTTGGAGACGTACCTCAAACACAAGGATTTGCCGGCCCTGATCTTGAAGGGCGGGGCTCGCCCGACAACGGACTACGAGGGGTTGATCGACGTGGAGCAGGGCGGCATCTCAGCCAGGGAGAAGGAACGTCGCGACTTGTGGGCGTTCAAAGCCAAGACCAAGGACATCGACGAGGATGGAATCCGGACCTTCGGCCGGATGCTCGCCGACTTGCATCACAAGGACGAGGAAGCCCGGTCACGTATCGAGCAGCTCCAGCGGGAGCAGGCGGAAGTCGGGGTGCGGAAGGACCGAGCGCAGATGACGGCGGATTTGTTGGCATACGTCGCCGAGCACCCCAGTTGGTGGTCGAAGGAGAACAAATCGACGCTGCTGGATTGTTGCTTCGGGATGGGGAACACGAAAGGGCGCGATGCTGGCATCCTCATTTGGAAAAAAAAGCTGCCGAATGGGCGAGCCACGTACACGCCCGAATACCGTTTCAGCGTGGACCTTGCCCAGGCGCTGGAACTGATTGCCGGCAGCGTGACGCCGGGCAAAATACGCCCACGTCTGCCGCCCGATGAGGAGAAGCGAGCGCAAATGCTCAATGGTTTTACAAGTACTTCAACATGACCGGCTGGCGCCTGGGCTGGCTGGTCGCACCCGAGCGCCATGTGCGCGACATCGAAAAGCTGGCGCAGAACCTGTACATCTCGCCCTCGACGCCGGCGCAGCACGCAGCGCTGGCTTGCTTCAGCCCCGAAACCCTGGCCATCCTCGAGGCGCGGCGAGCTGAGTTCAGGACGCGGCGGGACTTCCTCGTGCCGGCACTGCGCGATCTCGGCTTCGGCATTCCGGTCACCCCGAGCGGAGGATTCTTCGTTTATGCGGATTGCTCCCGCTTCGGCATGGACAGCGAGCGCTTCGCGCTCGAGGCTTTGCACGCCACCGGCGTCGCCTTCACGCCAGGGGTCGATTTCGGACGGCATCGGCCCGAGGCCCACGTGCGCATGGCGTACACCATTGCAAGGCCGCTGCTCGAAGAAGGAGTGCGCCGGCTGGCCCAATGGCTGCCGACGCTGCAGCCTGGATGATCCGCTTCCTGTTGCTTCCGTTCTGCGCCGTCCTGCTGGGCAGTTGCTCGAGCGCCGAATTCTACTGGCAGGGAATTTCGGGGCAGTTCGATCTGCTGCGCCGCGCGCAGCCGATTCCCGAAGTGCTCGACACGGCACAGGACCCCAACGTCAAGCACAAGCTCGAGCGCGTGCTCGCCATCCGCGAGTACGCCAGCCGCGAACTGGGGCTGCCCGATAACGACAGCTACCGGCGTTACAGCGACCTTAACCGGCGCTACGTGCTGTGGAACGTGTTCGCCACGCCGGCGCTGTCGCTCAAGCCACAGCAGTGGTGCTTTCCGGTCGCCGGCTGCGTCAACTATCGCGGCTATTTTGCCGAAGCGGACGCGCACGACGAAGCCGCCCGGCTGGCGGCGGCCGGCGACGACGTGCACATCGGCGGAGTCCCCGCTTACTCGACGCTCGGGTATTTCGACGACCCCATGCCGTCGACCTTTCTGCGCTATCCGGATTACGAGATCGCGCGCCTCATTTTCCATGAGCTTGCGCACCAGGTGGTCTACGCCAAGGACGACACGGTCTTCAACGAATCATTCGCCGTCACGGTCGAGGAGGAGGGCGTCCGGCGCTGGCTTGTCACGCAGCACGATCCCGAGCTTGAACGTCAATTCGCGATCAGCCAGCGCTACCGCGAAGATTTTGAGGCACTCATTGAGCGCACGCGGGCGAAACTCGCTGCGCTCTACGGCAGCGATGCCGATGACGCGACCAAGCTGGCTGCCAAGGCGGCGGTGTTCGAGGCGATGCGCGCGGATTACGCGCAGCTCAAGCAAACATGGGGTGGGTCGGCTGCGTACGACTCCTGGTTTGCGCAGGGACCCAACAACGCCAGCATCGCCGCCGTCGGCCTCTACACCCAGAAAGTGCCGCAGTTCCAGGCCTTGCTCGCTGCCGCAGGCGGCGACCTGCCGACTTTCTATGCCCGGGTCAAAGCGCTGGCGGCGCTGCCCAAAGTCGAGCGGGACCGTGCGCTTTCGGACGCTGCGCTGCCACCGAGCGCGCTTTGGGCGCCGCGCCGCGCGGATTCGCGGTAGTGCCTCACCACCACCGGATTCGGTAGCCCATTGATCCGGTTTGAAATTTGCTGCATAATGCTTAGTTACCTTGCCTCACCTATCGCAGACGGGGGAGGCCGCTGCAACACTCGCTTCGCGCGAGGTTGCTTAAACCACGTCCATAAGGAGCAATCTGCATGCGGCACTACGAAGTTGTCTTTATCGTGCATCCGGACCAGAGCGAGCAGGTGCCCGCGATGGTCGAGCGGTATCGCACGATGGTCGCCAGCCAGGGCGGGCGCATTCACCGCCTCGAGGACTGGGGGCGGCGTCAGCTTGCCTACCCGATCGCCAAGGTGCATAAGGCGCACTACGTGCTCATGAACATCGAGTGCGGCAGCGACACCCTTAACGAGCTCGAGCACGCGTTCAAGTTCAACGACGCCGTATTGCGCCATCTGATCGTGGCGATGCGCGAGGCCGTCGTTACCCCGTCGCCGATGATGAAGGAAGAGAAGGCGCGGGCGCTTCCGCCCCAGGGTGGGGGTGCACCCGGTGTGGGTGCGCCACCGGCCGCCGCCGCGGCGGCTCCGGTAGCCGGCAACCTCGGCGCACGTGGCCGATTGAGCGCGGCCCCGTCGCGGTGCCGGTCAATGACGTCACCCTTGACGCGCGGCTCGCCGCCCGCGATGACTTGCGTTTCACTCCGGCCGGTGTCGCGGCGCTCGACTTTGAGCTGGCGCACGAATCGATGCAGATCGAGGCCAACGGCGAACGGCGCGTGGCCTGCGAGCTCGCGGCCGTCGCCCTCGGACCCATCGCCAAGGAGCTTGCCTCCATCGCGGTGGGAGAACAGCTTCGCTGCCGCGGCTTCCTGGCCCGTCGCTACCGGACCGGCGTCAGCGTCGCGCTGCACGTTAACGCATTCGAACGACTAGAAGGAAATTGACATGCCCCGCCCGATGGGAAGGAACTCCAGGAACGCCAAAGGCAAAGGCAAGGACGGCAAGCGCCGCGAACGCGGCAATAACCTGTTCAAGCGCAAGAAGTTCTGTCGCTTTACCGCCGAAGGCGTCAAGCAAATCGATTTCAAGGACGTCGATGTCCTGAAGGACTTCATTCAGGAGAACGGCAAGATCATGCCGGCCCGGATCACCGGCACCAAGGCGCGCTATCAGCGCCAGCTGTCGACCGCGATCAAGCGCGCCCGCTTTCTGGCGCTGCTGCCTTACACCGATCTGCACTGACCGCGAGGAGCCGAGATGCAAGTCATTCTGCTCGAAAAGGTACTCAACGTGGGCGACCTGGGCGAGGTAGTCAAGGTCAAGCCCGGCTTTGCGCGCAATTACTTGATCCCCCAGGGCAAGGCTAAGCGCGCCACGCCGGAGAACCTGGTGATGCTCGAGGAGAAGCGCGCCGAATTGGAAAAGATTGCGGCCGACAAGCTCACGCGGGCGCAGGAGGTGGCGGCCAACCTCGACGGCGCCGCGATCCAGATCACGCAGAAGGCCGGCGTCGACGGTCGGCTGTTCGGCTCGGTGACCAACGTCGACATTGTCGAGGCGCTCCAGGCCAAGGGCCACACGGTCGAGAAGGCGATGATCCGCATGCCCGCCGGGCCGCTCAAGCACACCGGCGAATTTCCGTTGACTATTGCGCTGCAGACCGACGTCGTAGCCCAAATCACTGTCACGGTGATCGGAGACACGACCAACGTTCCCGCCTGAGGTTTGAGCAGGAGCGTCTAGCGCGCCTCGGCGAGCGCGCCCGGGCCCGTACCATGGAGCGCACGCCGGCGGCTTTAGGGAGACGAGGGCGATGCGCGACTTCCACCAGCTGTTCGATACGACGTCGTCGACGTTCACCTACGTGCTCGTCGATCCGCGGACCCGCGAGGCGGTCATCATCGATCCGGTCGACAGCCACCTCGACGCCTACCTCCGCGCTCTTCGAGCGCGAAGGATTGACCCTGCGCTATACGCTCGAAACCCATGCGCACGCCGACCACGTGACCTCGGCGGGCCTGTTGTGCCAGCGCACCGGCGCCAAATCCGCCGCGCCGGTACAGTGCGGAATCCTCCCCGCCGATTTGCAGCTCGACGACGGCGCGGCGATTTGCTTCGGAGACGAGACCATCCGCGCTCTGCACACCCCCGGGCACACTGCCGGATCAATGTCCTATCTGTGGCGTGACTGCGTCTTTACGGGCGACGCGCTGCTCATCGCTGGCTGTGGCCGGACCGACTTCCAAAGCGGCGATCCAGGAACGCTCTACGACAGCATCACCGGCCGGCTCTTTACGCTGCCTGAGGCAACGCGCGTCTACCCGGCGCACGATTACCAGGGTCGGACGGTATCGACGATCGGCGAGGAAAAGCGTTGCAATCCGCGGCTTGCGGGCAAGACACGCGAGGAGTTCGTGCGCTTGATGAACTCCCTCGACCTGCCGAAACCGCGCTTGCTCGACGTTGCCGTACCGGCGAACCAACGCCTGGGTCTCGACATCCAGCAAGCCTGAAGTCGGCACGGTCGCCCGACCGCAGCGGTGACCTGATAAAATTGCGGCGTTGCTTGCACGCCGCCGCCGATGCCCAACGACTCCCAGCTCGAAGCGCTCAAGCTACCCCCTCATTCGCCGGAGGCGGAGCAATCGGTACTGGGCGGATTGCTGCTGGAAAACGCCGCCGCGGACCGGATCGGCGACATCCTCGGCGGCGACGATTTCTACAGCGATGCGCACCGCGCAGTGTTCGACGCGATCATGCACCTGATCGCCGACAACAAACCGGCCGACGTGGTGACGGTCGCGGAAACCCTCGCCTCGCTCAAGAAGCTCGACTACATCGGCGGGATGGCGTATCTGGGGGCGCTAGTTGAAAACGTTCCCACCGCGGCCAATATCCGGCGCTACGCCGAGATTGTGCGCGAAAGGGCGATCCTGCGCCGGCTTGCGGCGGCCGGCGGCGAAATTGCCGATGCCGCCTACAACCCCATGGGCCGCAGCGTGCGCGAAGTTCTCGACCAGGCCGAGACCAAGGTATTCGAGATCGCCGAACACGGCGCGCGCGGGCAGCAGGGCTTCCAGGAGCTGCGGCCGCTGCTGACCCAGGCGGTCGAGCGCATCGAGCTCTTGTTTCACCGCGACAATCCCAGCGACGTCACCGGTGTGCCGACGGGATTTACCGACCTCGATCGCATGACCTCCGGCCTGCAGGAGGGTGACCTCATCGTCATCGCGGGCAGGCCGAGCATGGGCAAAACCGCACTGGCCCTCAATATCGGCGAACACATCGCGCTTTCGTCCAAGCTGCCGGTCGCGATCTTCAGCATGGAAATGGGCTCGATGCAACTCGCGATGCGCTTGATTGGATCGGTGGGCCGGGTCGATCAGCACAAGGTGCGCACCGGGCAGCTCCTGCCCGACGACTGGGGTCGGCTCTCAGACGCGCTCGGCAGGCTCTCCGAAGCGGCGATCCACGTCGACGAGACGCCGGCGCTCAATGCGCTGGAGCTCCGCGCACGCGCGCGCCGGCTGGCGCGCCAATACGGCGGCAAGCTCGGCGCCATTGTGATCGATTACCTGCAGCTGATGCAGGCGGTCGCCCAGGGCGAGAATCGGGCGACGGAGATCTCGGAAATCTCGCGCTCGCTCAAGGCGCTCGCGAAGGAGCTCAAGGTTCCGGTCATGGCGCTCTCGCAGCTCAACCGCAGCCTCGAGCAACGGCCCAACAAGCGGCCGATCATGTCCGATTTGCGCGAATGCGTGACCGGCGATACGCCGGTGCTCCTCGTCGACGGACGACGTGTTCCAATACGGGAACTCGTGGGCACGACGCCCGAGGTTTGGGCCATGTCTGCGGAGCAAAAGATCGTCGCGGCGGGAAGTGACCGCGTGTGGTCAGTAGGCGTACGGCCAGTCTTACGTATTGTGCTCGCTAGCGGGCGCACGATCCGGGTTACCGCACGCCATCGAGTTTATGGAGGGGGCGGCTGGACGAGAGCGGATGCGCTGTGCATCGGCGATCGGGTCGCGCTGGCGCGCGAGCTGCCGCCGCCGCGCGTGCCGGTCGCCTGGCCTGAGCACCATGTCATATTATTGGGCCAGCTTGTCGGGGACGGCAGCTATCTGAATCACCAGCCGCTGCGTTACACCACTGCGTCTGCTGACAACAGCCGCGCCGTCCGTCAGGCGGCAGAAGCGTTCGGCGCGAAGGTCACGCGCTATCGCGGGCGTGGGCTTTGGCACCAGTTGCTGATCAGCGGGAATGGCAATCGCTGGGCTCCCGAAGGTGTCAACCGATGGCTTCGTGAGCTGGGGATCTTCAACCAGCGGTCGTACGAAAAGCGCTTGCCGGGTGACGTGTTCCGGCTTTCAAACGAACAGACCGCGCTACTGCTGCAGCACTTGTGGGCGACGGACGGCTCGATTTCGCCGCGCCGCGCCGGCAGCAAAGGCGCCGGTAGGATCTATTTCAGTACTACAAGCCCCGGCCTTTGCTCAGATGTCTCCGCGCTGCTCCTGCGCCTTGGTATCGTTGCGCGCGTTCGCATGATAGCGCAAACGGGCTATCGACCGGTTTACTCGGTCGATGTTTCAGGTTCGTCGCAGCAGCTTCGGTTCCTCGACACCGTGGGAGCGTTCGGACCGCGCGTGGGGCCCGCGCTGGCGCTGCGTACCGTACTGGATGCAACTACGCCCAACACCAACGTTGATACGATGCCGATCGAGGTATTCCAACAAGTAAAGTCCATCATGCGCAGGAGAGGCATCAGTCAGCGTGCTATGGCAGCTCGCCGCGGTACCGCCCACGGAGGCTCCTCGCACTTCAGCTTTGCGCCGTCCCGCACGTTGCTGTCCGAGTACGCCACGCTGCTCGATGCCCCGGAGTTGGGTGACCTGGCCCGGTCTGACGTGTTCTGGGATCGTGTGGTCGGTATCGAGCCCGATGGCGAGGCGGAAGTGTTCGATCTCACGGTTCCCGGGCCTGCATCGTGGCTCGCCGATGGCATCGTTAATCACAACTCGGGCGCGATCGAGCAGGACGCGGACGTCATCCTCTTCATCTATCGCGACGAGGTGTACAACGAGGACACACAGGACAAGGGCATCGCAGAAATCATCATCGGCAAGCAGCGCAACGGGCCGATCGGCACCATCCGGCTGGCGTTTCTCGGCGAATACACGCGCTTCGAGAGCCTGGCCTCGCCCAGGAGCCACTGATTGCACCCCTGCTGATCGCCGACGGTGACATCGCCACGACGTGGATCCTGGCGCGCATCCTGACCCAGGGCTTCGGCGACGTCGAAGTCCGCATTGCGGACCGGCTTTTGGGCGCAGATGTAAACCGCGATGCAATCGTTGTGTCGCGCCTTTGTGACCCGGGATTCCGCTGGTTGCCCGGTTATCTCCACGAGCGCGGTCTGCGCTACGGCTACTTCCTGGACGATAACTTCTGGGAACTCGATGCCTCGGTTGACCGCCATCTCGCACCCTACTTTACCAACCCCGCCGTAATCGAGACGCTCGACGGATTCATTGCTGACGCGGGTGTCGTGCTGGTGATGTCGAAACGACTCCGCGACTACATCGTGCGCCGCCATCCGACGGCGCGCGTCGAGTACATCGTGCCAGGCGTCGATCTCGACCAGATTGCCGCGTCCGCCGCCGGCGTGAAGCCCGATTCGCGTCCGAAGGGTGAGCTGCGCATCGGCTATCCAACGACCCGTCGTACCACCGTCACCGGCCTGCTCGTGGGGGTGATCGCAGCGATGCGCGAAGCACACCCCGGTCGCGTGTACTTCGAGTTCGTAGGCTGGGCGCCGGACGAGGTGGCAAACGCAGACAACGTGCGGGTGCATCCGCATATCGACAACTACGATGACTATACCGCCCACGCGCTCGCTCGCCGCTGGGATGTCGGCATCGCACCCCTGATCGGCAGTCCGTTCGAAGGCTTCAAGACCCAGGTCAAGTACCGCGAGTATGGGGCGTTCGGCGTGGCGGGGGTCTACAGCGCGGTCGCACCCTACGTCGACTATGTCGACGACGGGATCACGGGCCTCCTAGTCGACAATACGGTCGCCGCCTGGGCGGACGCGCTCGATCGCATGGTCCGGCTCCCGGAACTGCGCGCCACGATCGCCGCCAACGCGGGGGAGGATGTGCGCCGCCATTATCATCAGCGCGACACCGCGGACCAGATCCGCCGTTTCCTGCTCGAGATCGCCCCGCTGCATGCCTGACATGCCATGGCAAAGGCCATCACTACCATCCCCCCTGTTTCGCGTCGGCGTCAATGACCACGCCGCCTGTCCGCGCCGACGTCCCCGGGCGCAACGATCCCTGCGTCTGCGGCAGCGGTCGCAGATACAAGGAATGTTGTGGTCGGTTGCAGGAGCCCGACCCCCGAGCGGCCCTGAAACCGCTGATGGAGGCGGCGCTGGCAGCGCAGCGGGCGCGCAATTTCCAGCGTGCGGGCGAGTTCTACCGCAAGGCGCTTGCGCTTGCGCCGAACGAGCCCGATGCACTGCACATGCTGGGGGTTGTCTGTTACGAGCTGGGCGAGGACGCCGAGGCGCACGCGCTCATTTTGCGTGCCCTGGAGTTGACGGGCTGGGGCATCTGGAGCTACCGGCACAATCTGGGACTCGTCGTGGGTCGGCTTGCCGGCGACAGCGACAGGCGCCGAGTCGGGAACACGCAAGTTCGCTACCGCGACTGGCGCACGACGCGCGGGACGGCCCGTAGCGGTGGCTCCCCCAAGGTCGCGGTGGTCGTCCCCTGCTATAACCATGCCGCATTCGTCGAGCGCGCACTCGCGTCGGTCTTCGCGCAGACCTATCGCCACGTCGAGCTTGTCGTCATCGACGACGGGTCGAGCGACGATTCGGCCGTGGCGGTACGGCGCGCGCTCAAGGACGCACCTTTCCCGTCACGCTTTGTGTCCCGGCCGAACCGGGGAGCGGCCGGGACCATCAACGAAGGCGTGACACAATCCGATGCCCCGTACGTGAACCTCCTCAACTCAGACGACGCGTTTACTCCGGATCGTCTCCAGACAATGGTCGACGCCATCGCCGCCCAGGGCTTCGCGTGGGGCTTTTCCGACGTCGATGTCATCGCCGCCGACGACCGGGCAGCGGACCCGCTACGCGACGCGCGCGCTCTCAGGACGCTGATCTTGCAGGGCGCGATTCCGCTCAAGCTCAGCTTTGGCTTCGCCCTGTTAGAAGCCAACGTGGCGATATCGAGCGGAAACCTGTTCTTCTCGCGCGAGTTATTCGACCGGCTCGGCGGCTTTCGCGACTTTCGCTACAACCACGACTGGGACTTCTGCCTGCGCGCGCTCCGCTTTGCCGAGCCGCGCTACGTTCGGACGCGAACCTATCGCTATCGCCTGCACGGCGCGAACACCATCGCCGAGTCCGCCTCCCGTGCGCAAGTCGAGGCCGACGACGTGGTGCGCGATTATCTGGAATGGGCGACAACGTCGGCACCGAGCGAATCGGAATGGGCGCCGTGTGTGGCGAACTGGGGCCAACTGTTCGTCATCCAGCTGCTCGGCGCGGGGATGGCCGAGGTGCTCGTTCCACAGCAACTGCGAGCGATCGTCGCGAACCTGACAGGCGACACCGTCCCGCCCACGCCGCGCAGCCGGGATGCCTCCCACGAGGCGCCGGCAGCGAGCCGCGGCACCTGATTTGATTGGTCCCCATGCCAACGCTTGCTTCCTCGCCTCCCCCTCCCCCCATCGACGTCGATGGCGTGCGCTTCATCCCCGGCAGCGCACTCCAGCAACGGCGCTGCGGCGTCTGCGGCACGGAGGCGATGCACCCGGTGGTGCTGGAAGTCCCGTCGCTGGCCGATCCGCAGCTCACACTCACGCTCCTGCGTTGCACAACCTGCCGCAGCGTGTT
Organism: uncultured beta proteobacterium; assembly: GCA_963711235.1. Taxonomy (GTDB): domain Bacteria; phylum Pseudomonadota; class Gammaproteobacteria; order Burkholderiales; family Casimicrobiaceae; genus PALSA-1003. The sequence goes on from CAVQDI010000006.1 coordinate 1,884,075, forward strand.
CTACGACCCTCCGGGAATGCGCGACTTCAGCGATCTGGGTCAGCAGCGAGACGACTTTTGGCGCTTCTATGTTGAAGTCGGTGGCGGGGTGTGGGAGACGATCTGGCCGATCCTCGCTGTCGCCACGAGCGGTTCGCTGCTCGACGTCGGATGCGGATTCGGATTCGCGCTCGATTTCTGGACCCGCACGGGCCGCGGCGAAGCCTGCGGCGTCGAGTTGGCGGATTACGGCGCGATCGGCGCGCAGAAGCTTGGCGTCACGATCTACTCGGAGCTCCTCGAGCGCTGCGCGCCGCTGAGCGGTCGCCGCTTCGACGTCGTCTACGCATCGGAGGTCATCGAGCATGTCCCCGACCCGCGGGCGTTCGTTGCGTTGCTCGGACGCTGGTTGGCCGACGACGGCGTGTTGATCCTTACAACTCCCAACGCGGACTTCATTGCCCCGGAAAACCGGTCGACGACCCTCCTGGCTGCGCTCGCGCCCGGATTCCACGGTTTCCTGCTCTCGCCGCAGGCATTCGAGGATGCCGCGCGCGCAGCCGGCTTTCCGCACGTGCGCGTTCTGGCGTTGAACGAACGCCTATTCCTCTGGGCATCGCGGCGCCAGATCGACATCAACCTCGATTATGCCGCTCTGCGCGGCCCGTACTTTCAATTTCTGGAGTCGCGACTGGGCGCGACGGATACCGACATCTCGGTCTGGCAGGGGTACGCCTATCGCTACCTGCGCGACCTCGTCAACACCGGCCAGTTTGGCGACGGTCAGCGGGTAGCCGAACTTCTGTGCGCCGCGGTGGCGCGAAGTCATGACCTGGACGTGCTCGATCCCGCCAAAACAGCCTCGCGCTTCGCTGCCGCCACGACGCTGGTCGAGAACGGCAGAATCGGGCCGTTTTTTCTACCTGGCTTCTATTATCTGTTGGGGGATCTGGAGCGGCATGGGCGCGGTGACTTGCAGCGTGCACGGGCGTTTTATGCGGGCGCCTTCGCGGCGATCGCGGCCTGCGCGCGAATCGGCAGCATCTTCTATCTCGAGGCGATATCGATGTACTGGCCCTCTCGCATCGCGCTGGCGAAGATCGACCTCAAACAGGGGCACCTCGTCGCGGCGGCTGAAACGGCCGCCCGTCTGGCTGCCGCGGGCGACGACTGCACCGCCGCCAACGCGTTTGCGCTGGCACCGACCTTGCTCATGGAATCGTTCGCGCCGAAGGTGGCCGATGTCTGCCTCGCCCGTGGCGCCGTGCGCGAAGCGGTGAGCGTCAACGACGCCTATCGCGGCTACATTGCCAGGCGCTATGGCAAGACCATGCTCGAGGCCGCCGGCATCGAAACAGCGCTCGGCGGGCCTGCGGTCGCCGTGCCGCTCGATCCACTGTTCCCGCTATGGTTCGAGGGCGTCGCGGCGGGCGGCAGCGCCCCGGACAGCGCGGCGCTCCTCGCCGTGATACGGCTGGGCGAGAAGTTCGCTGCCCATCCGGTCTGCGGACAGCGGCTGCGCGCGCGCGCGGCGCGCGCGCGCGCAGGCATTCTGCCTCCCAAGGTCGTGTTCGAGATGGCGTACACGCGCCCGCCACCGGGCCGCTAACCAGGGCCGCGCGGCGCCGGCCCAGGCCTCGCGCGCGCGCCCTCAGCGCCGGGCACGACGCCCGAATCCGACGGTTCCACTTCCCACGGCAAGCTGCGCGTGAGCAGAACGTTGAGCAGGTTGTCCTGGAAGTTGACGTTGCCGGTGAGGCTGTCGTGGTGCTCGCAGAGAAAGAACCAGTACGCAATCGGGATGAAACTGTCCTCGGTCTGCGGCGCGGACGGATCGAGCGTTTCACGCGCAAGCAAGGACGGCTTCGTCACGCTGCCGTCTCCGGGTTCGAGCATCAGATCCCGGTACGAGACACCCGGGACGCGAGTGCGGATCTGGTCGGGATAAAGTCGTGCCACCGGCGTGCCATCGATGTTCTCCAGCACCAGCCGCGCCGGCGTCAGATCGCAATCGCCACCGAAGAGCACGTAACGGATCTGGGTCGGTGGCTCTGGCGTCGAGAGCGCCCAGAGGAAGCGTCGAGCGCGCTCCAGGCGGTAGTCGAAGTAGCGACCGAGCGCAGTGTAATAGGCATCGGCATCGGCACCGCGCGCGGCGCGGATGCGCGCTTCCACCGCGGGATCGAAGATCGACCAGCGATAGCGCCGCCAGGTTGCGCCGTCGAACAGATCATCATGCAGGACGTGCCCGGAAACATCGAGCAGCCAGGTCACCAGCGGGTGCGGGAACAGCTCATAGCCGGAGGGCAGCGTCGCCAGCGCTTCCTGCGGGATGCGGCCGAAGCCGATTGCCTCGCCGCTGAGGAAGGCGTGCAGGGACGATACCGAGCCCATGTTCGGCGTGCCCAGCAGGATCAGTTTGCGCACACGTGACGTGCCGTAGAGCGTGAGCTGCGACTCGCGCCCATCGAGCACGTCGGCCGTGCCATAGCGCTGGTAATAGCGCGCCACGAGTCCGCCCATGCTGTGGGCGACGATGTCGACACGCAGCGAAGGATTGCCGTAATCGCGCCGGATCATCTCGATCAGGCGGTCGAGCTCGCGCGCCGTCACGACGTTGTCCTGCCGCCAGTCATAGGGGAAGAGGTAGTAGCGTCGCTCGCCCGGTTTCGGCGTTACGCCCACGACGCCGCGGACGTAGCCGCCGAAATCGCGCAGCGTGGCGATGATCTTGCCGTAGAAGTCCCGGCCGAGGGCGGCATCGGCGATGTCGAACGCTTCGAGATTGTCGGGCCGCACCGCGAGCGTCGTGCGATCGAAATCGAGGGCGAGCTGGTGGTAGTCGCCAAACAGGATCATCCGCGCCGATCCCGGCCAGACCTCGACGCCGGTCGTGCGATCGCGCAGTTTTGACCCGAACAGGCCGGGTATGAGGATGACGGGAGTCGTATCGGCGAACTGCGTACCCGCGCGATACAGCCGTCCGAGATCCGGGCCGGCGGGCGATTTGGTGCACGCGGCGAGCGCCAGCGCAGCAAGCGCAAGGCAGCGAGCGAGTCGCGGCGACATGCTCACCCGCGCATTGTACTGCGCGACCGGCCGGCTACAGGATCTCCGCCGCGCGATCGGCCAGCCGCGAGCGCTCGCCGCGCAGCAGCGTGATATGGCCGCTGTGCGACCAGCCCTTGAAGCGGTCGACGACGTAGGTGAGCCCCGAGCTCCCCTCGGTGAGGTACGGCGTGTCGATCTGCGCGATGTTGCCAAGGCATACGACCTTGGTTCCCGGTCCGGCGCGGGTGATCAGCGTCTTCATCTGCTTGGGCGTAAGGTTCTGCGCCTCGTCGATGATAAGGAACTTGTTGATGAAGGTGCGGCCGCGCATGAAGTTCAGCGATTTGACCTTGATGCGCGAGCGGATCAGGTCGCGCGTCGCGGCGCGGCCCCATTCGCCGGCCTCGTCGTCGGTCTTGTTGAGCACGTCGAGGTTGTCCTCGAGCGCCCCCATCCACGGGTTCATCTTTTCTTCCTCGGTGCCGGGCAGGAAGCCGATGTCCTCGCCGACCGGGACCGTGACCCGTGTCATGATGATCTCCGAATAGACCTTGAACTCCAGCGTCGTCATCAGCCCGGCGGCGAGCGTGAGCAGCGTCTTGCCGGTGCCGGCTTGACCGAGCAGGGTCACGAAGTCGATGTCCGGGTTCATGAGCAGGTTGAGGGCGAAATTCTGCTCCCGGTTGCGCGCGGTAATACCCCATACGTTGTTCTTGTGATGGGAATAGTCGCGCAGGGTCTGCAGCAGGGCGGTGCGCCCCGAGACCTCCTTGACGATCGCGAACAGTGGCGTCTCGCCCGGGCCTTTCGTTTCCTGGAAGATGAATTCGTTGATGAGCAGGCTGTGGCACAGGGGACCGGTGACGCGGTAGTAGGTATGGCCGCCCTGTTGCCAGGATTCCATGCCCTTGCCGTGGCGATCCCAGAAATCCGCCGGCAGCTCGCGCATGCCGCTGTACAGGAGGTCGGTATCCTCCAGCACCTTGTCGTTAAAATAATCCTCGGCCGCAATGCCCACCGCGTGCGCCTTGATGCGCATGTTGATGTCCTTCGACACCAAGATGACGCTGCGCTTCGGATGCATGCGCTGCAGGTGCATCACCACCGCGATAATCTGGTTGTCAGCCTTGCCGCCGGCTAGCGACGGGGGCAGCACCGTCGAGATCGCCTCGGTTTGGAGGAACAGCCGGCCGCTCGCCGCACCACCGCTTGCCGGCTTGAGGGGAATTCCCGCCGCGATATTGCCGCCGCTGATGGCCACCGCCGCCGTCACCAGCTCGTCGAGATAGCGCGACGCCTGGCGCGCATTGCGCGCGACTTCGGTGACACCCTTCTTGTTGTTGTCGAGTTCCTCGAGCGTGAGAATCGGCAGATAAAGGTCGTGCTCTTCAAAGCGGTACAGGCTGGTGGGATCGTGCATCAATACGTTGGTGTCGAGCACGAACAGCTTGGGAAGTGAGGTCTTGCTGGTTTTGGTGATTTGCGGGGCGAGACGAAGTTTGCGCTCGACCATGGGCCTCCTTGGGGCAGTGGCGGTGAACAGCGACGCTCCTCGGCATCCTAGACTACCCGCCGACGAAAACACAAGACTTTGTGGTTACCGGTGCTCTTCGAGGCTAGCCGATTGTGGCGCGAAGGGCACACCCGCCGGCAGCCGTGTTACAGCGATTTGACGACCTCGAGCACTTCGGCGGCATGGCCGGGCACCTTGACGCCGCGCCACTCCCGCGCCAGGACCCCTTTGCCGTCGATGACGAAGGTGCTCCGCTCGATGCCGCGCACCTGCTTGCCGTACATGTTCTTCATCTTGATGACGCCGAATTGAGTGCACAGCTTCTCGTCGCCATCGGCGAGCAGCTCGAAGGGAAAATTCATCTTGGCCTTGAAGTTCTGGTGCGACTTCAGGCTGTCGCGGGAGACGCCGACCACCACTGCGCCAAGCTTGCCGAACTGCTTGTACAAGTCACGGAACTGCGCCCCCTCCATCGTGCACCCGGGCGTGTTGTCCTTGGGGTAGAAATACAGGACCACGGGCTGACCCCGGTGCGCCGACAGCGTGAACGTGCCGCCGGTGGAGGGGACCGAGAAATCGTCGACTTTCTTCGCGGCCATGGCGGGGTCAGGCCGCTTGGGCCAGATCGACGTCGCCGAGGAACTCCCTGCCCTGGCAGAGCAGGGTTCCGCTGCGCCCGGGCACCGTGCCCAGAGCGACTTCGCAGCGCGGCAGCGCGAGCGCCTGCAGCGTCTCGTAGAGCGAGCGCATCGGCACCAGCTGGTAGCCCTGCGCCTTCCAGCCGGTGAGCAGGCGTTCGAACGCGGGCGCGAGGCGCATGCCCTCGAGCTCGGCGTGCAGCGTGAACACGTGGCCGCCCTTCGGCGGTGTCGCCGTCAGCGCGAGCAGCCGGTCGGCGACGGTTTCCTCATCGATTCCGTCGGTGCCGATCATTTCGTCGAGCGTCGGCAGGGTCGTCGGCAGCTGCGGGCAGCGAATCAGCTCGGCGTTCCACACCGGCAGGTGCGGATGCTGCCCGCGCCCATCCGAGCAGTACTCGAAGCCAAGCTCCTGGGTGAGGCGCATGGCGTGCACGTTCATCTGCCAGCCTGCGGCGCCATGCAGGCGCGGTGGCTCCCCGAAGACGTCGACGAAGCGATCGCAGGCAAGCTGCATCTGCCTGCCGGTCCATTCGGAGCCGGCGCCATCGAGGCCGTCTTGCCACTTGACGTGATCCCAGGCATGGAGCCCGACTTCGAAGCCCTCGTCGCGCGTTCGGCGCATGATGTCGCCCGCACGCCGCCCGATGTCGGGGCCGGGCAGCAGCGTGCCGTAGAGCAGCGTCTTCAGGCCGTAGTGGCGCACGACCGAGGTGCGCTGCACCTTGCGCATGAACCCCGGGCGAAAAACGCGCCGGATCGCGCGCCCGGTGTGATCCGGGCCGACGCTGAACAGGAATGTCGCGCCCGCATCGTGGCGACGCAGGATCTCGAGCAGGCGTGGCACGCCCTCGCGCGTACCGCGCAAGGTGTCGACGTCGATCTTAAGGGCGAGGAACATGGTCTGGCGCCGGACGGATGGCGCGGCCCCCGGATGCAGAATTTTACGCCACGAGTTTAGCGGGAAACGGCGTCGCGTCATTCCACGAGCGCGCGCGCGTCCGCAACCTGGCCGCGATAGGCGTCGAAGATGCGCCGCAACGAATCCTCCAAGGTAACCGCCGGACGCCAGCCCAGGTCGGCGCAGGTGTTGTCGATCTTGGGCACCCGGTGCTGCACGTCCTGATACCCGCTGCCATAGTACGCGTCCGCCGTCGTCTCGACCAGCTTCACCTTCGCCGCGCTGTCCCGGTATTCCGGGTAGGTCAGCGCCAGGTCGAGCATCATGCGCGCGAGCTCGCGTACCGAGCAATTGTTCTTCGGGTTGCCGATGTTGTAGATCTTGCCGCTGGCCACACGCCCATCGTTGGCGATGATCTTCAGCAATGCGTCGATACCGTCGTCGATATAGGTAAAAGTGCGCTTCTGCGTGCCGCCATCGACCAGCTTGATCGCCTCGCCACGGACGATGTGACCGAGGAACTGGGTGATGACGCGCGAGCTGCCTTCCTTCGCCGTGTTGATCGAGTCGAGGCCGGCGCCGATCCAGTTGAACGGCCGGAACAGCGTGTAATCGAGTCCTTCCTGCATGCCGTAGGCGTGAATTACCCGGTCCATCAGCTGCTTGGCGCAGGCGTATATCCAGCGCGGCTTGGCGATCGGCCCGAGGACCAAGTCGGACGCTTCGGGGTCGAACTCGGCGTCACGGCACATGCCGTACACCTCGGAGGTAGACGGGAACACGACCCGCTTCCTGTGCCGCACGCAAGCCCGCACGATGGGGAGGTTCGCTTCGAAATCGAGCTCGAACACGCGCAAGGGTTCGCGCACGTACGTCGCCGGCGTCGCGATCGCCACCAGCGGCAGGACGGTGTCGCATTTCTTGATGTGATACTCGATCCACTCCCGGTTGATGGTGATGTCGCCTTCGAAAAAATGGAAGCGTTTCTCGGACAGCAGATCGGCGATGCGATCGGTCTGCATGTCCATGCCATAGATCTCCCAATCGGTCGCGGTGATGATCCGCTGGGAGAGATGGTGGCCGATAAAGCCGTTGACGCCGAGAATGAGGATTCTGCGCATAAGGGCGAATGCCGGCAGCGGCAGGCCCGGCGAACCGGGATTCTACTCGCGCCGCCTAGGAGGGCCAAACCGCGCCGCGCGGTTCAATCGCCAAGAGGGATCGGCACGCCGCCGCAGACGCGGGCGAGCGTCGTAGCGCTCACCGCCACGCCGTCGACTTCAAGCGCGCGCAGCGCCAGGGTGCCGCCGCCACCGCAGTGGGCGACCATTTCGCCCTGATCGATGGTCAATGACGGCGCGCCCGTCGCCGCTGCCAAGGGGTCGCGAACGCGGCTTCGCAGCAGGCGCGCCGGCCGGCCGCGCAAGCGGGTCCGCGCGCCAGGATACGGTGGCGCGACCGCGCGCACGAGGTTGTGTATGACTCCCGCCGCCTGCGACCAGTCGACGACGCCGTCCTCCGGCTTGCGGCCGCCGAAATACGTGGCCGCAGCGCGATCCTGGGCACGCCGCGGCGCGGTGCCGGCAACGAGCGCCGGCAGCGCGCCGTGCAGCGTGAGCTCGGCGGCGACGGTCACCTTGTCGAAAACCTCCTTCGCGGTATCGTCGGGCAGAATCGGCACCGCGGTCTGCGCCACGATGTCGCCGTCGTCGGGCTTTTCCGTCATGTAATGCAGCGTTGCCCCGGTCTGCGTCTCGCCCTGGATGAGCGCCCAGTTCACCGGCGCGCGGCCGCGATACTTGGGCAGAAGCGATCCGTGCACGTTGAGCGCACCGCGCGGCGCCAGGGCCAGGAGCGGAGCCTTCAGCAGCAGGCGATAGTAGAACGAAAAGAGGAAATCGGGCCTGCAAGCGGCGACGCGGGCGGGCAAATCGCCAGCATTCGGATCGAGCGGTGCGATCGCCGGGATGCCGTAGTCGGCAGCGCTGTCCGCTACGCTGTCGAACCAGATCTGCTCTTGCGGCTGGTCGTCATGGGTGATCACCAGCGGCACCTCGACGCCGTGCGCGAGCAGCGTCTTGAGGCAGCGCACGCCCACGTTGTGGTAGGCGAAGACGACGGCGCGGGTCACGGTGGCGGCGCGTCGCCTGCGTCGCGCTCGAGCACCGCCCGGATCGTGTACCGCGGTCGCTCCCGCACCTGCTGGTAGATGCGGCCGACGTACTCCCCGACGAGGCCGAGACCGAAAAGCACCATGCCGAGCAGAAAGAAGGCAAGGATGTCGCGGTCCCACAGGGTTTCGAAACCCGCGCGCCACCCGGCTCGCAGCAGACGGTCAACGATGACGATGAGGTAGGTAATGACCGCGCCGACCGAGACCAGCATGCCGAACATCGAGAACAGTTGCAGCGGCACCACAGAAAAACCGGTGATAAGGTCGAAGTTGAGCCGAATCAGCCGGTAGATCGAGTATTTCGATTCCCCGGCGGCGCGCTCGGCGTGCTCGACCTCGACTTCGGTCGGATCGTGCGCATAGGTGTACGCGAGTGCCGGGATGTACGTGCTGACCTCGCGCGATGCGGCGATCGCGCGCACGATGTCACGACTGTAGGCGCGCAGCATGCAGCCCTGGTCGGTCATCTTGATCCGGGTGACGCGTTCGCGCACGCGGTTCATCAACCGCGACGCGGCGCGCCGCCACCACGAGTCCTCGCGCGTGCGGCGGATGCCTCCGACATAATCGTGTCCGGCGTCCATCGCGGCGAGAAGCTTGGCAATCTCCTCCGGTGGATTCTGCAGGTCGGCATCCAGCGTGACGATGCGCTCGCCGCGGCAATGGTCGAAGGCGGCGACGATGGCCATGTGCTGGCCGTAGTTGGCGTGGAACAGAATCACCCGGGTGACGTCGGGCCGGCGCAAGAACGCGTCCTTGAGCATCGCCGCCGAACGGTCACGGCTGCCGTCGTCGACGAACACGCACTTCATAGGGAACGCCGAGACGGTCGAGCGCGGGATAGAGGCGGTCGAACAGCGCGACGAGTCCCGCTTCCTCGTTGTAGACGGGGATCACGACCGAAACCTGGGGCGACACGGTCATTTCCGGGCGGCACCGATTACCGCGCCGACCGCGTCGCAGACCCGATCGACGTCGGCTTCGGTCATTTCCGCATGCAGGGGCAGCGACACGGTCTCGCGCGCAATGCGCTCGGCGTTGGGAAACTGTCCTTCCCGGCCTCCATAGCGCCGCCCCAGGGTGCACAGATGCAGCGCCTCGTAGGACACGCCGGTGGCGATGCCGCGCGCCTCCAGGGCGTCGCGGAAGCCTCGGCGTGAGATGGTCAGCGTGTCGAGCGGCAGCAGGATGCAGAACATGTTCCAGGAATGGCCTTCGTCGTCGATGCTATGCGGCGGGAGTACGCCCACCGCCTGGGTCGCGAAATTGGCGAAATAGCGCTTGGCCAGAGCCCGGCGCTGCGCCAGGAACTCCGGCAGTCGCTCGAGCTGGCTGCAGCCGACGCGCGCATTCACGTCGGGCAGGTTGAATTTGCCCCCCGGGTAGGCCACGTCACGCGTCCGGTCGGGCAGGTAGGTGATGCCGTGGAAGCGCAATGCCTCGATCCGCTTGGACTCCGCCTCGTCGTTGACGACCAACGCGCCACCCTCGATCGACGTGATGTTCTTGTTCGGATGAAAGCTGAAGGTGGTGAGGTCGCCAAAGGCACCGACGTTGCGGCCTTTCCAGCGCGAGCCGAGGACGAGCGCGGCGTCTTCGATGACGCGCACGCCGTGTCGCCGCGCCAGCGCGAGCAGCGCATCCATGTCCACCAGCGCGCCGGGATAATGCGTCGGAATGATCGCCCGGGTGCGCGGTGTGATCGCGGCTTCGACTTGGCGCAAGTCGATATTGCGGGTCACGAGTTCGCAATCGACAAACACGGGTGTCGCCCCGACCTTGACAATCATGTTAAGCACGGTGAAGAAGCTCTGCGCCGAGGTGATCACCTCGGCGCCGGGCCCGATGCCGGAAAGCTGCAGTGCGACCTCCACCGCGGCTGTGGCCGAGGTCAGCACCCGGACCGGCCGGCCGGCGCAGAATGCCGACAGCTTGGTCTCGAAAGTCTGGACCCACGGTCCGCTGGCGATGTGTCCCGAACGCAGTACCTCGCCGACCCCGGCAATGGTCGCCTCGTCGAGCAGTGGACCGGCGAACTTGAGGTAGCCCGGCATCACGAGCGCGCCACAAGCCACACGCCGACGACGATAAAGCCGATGCCGAGCCAGCGTGAGAGCGTCACCGATTCGCCGAACAGGTAGTGCGCGGCGACGGCATTGACGACATAGCCCAGCGACAGCATCGGATAGGCGATCGACACCGGGACGCGCGATAGGCCGATGATCCACACCACGACGCTCACGACGTAGCAGGCGAGTCCGCCGGCGATATGCGGCTCGAACGCCATGCGGCCGAATTGCGCCGGCCAGTTGTCCGCGGTGAGCGTGATCACACCCAGAACGTTGGTGCCGGCCTTGAGCAGGAGCTGTGCACCGGCGTTGAGCAGCACGCCGGTGAGCAGAAAGGAAAACGCAACCCAGGTCATCCGCGCCGGGCGACTATAACGCGGCGCGGATCGCGTCCCAGCTCGACCATCGCCACGCCGTCGCGCTGCAGTTCGTCGAATTCTTCCGGCTGCATGATTGCATAGGCCTGGTCGGCCGCCTCCCAGCGACGCCGCCAGTCGGCAACGCTGTCGATCGCCTTCTCCGGCTCGCTCGTGAGCCCCATCGCCAGCTCATCTCGATGATCGACCGGTATGACCGTTCGTCCGAGATAATACGGCAAGGTTTGATCGTACATCCGGATCGTATAGAACGGCACGTCGCGGCGCAAAGGCCCGTGAGCGGCGACGACGCGCGCCAGGATCGGTTCGGTTGAATGCGACTCCGCAAGCTCGTCATGGCCGGTTAGCACCAGTTGCGCGCCGAGGAGCGAGGTCAGCGACACCGCCAGGACCGCGGCCGTGCGTTTGCCGCGGCGGAGCCACCACCAGCCCAGGGCGCCGCCAAGGAATCCGCAGGCGCAACCGGCCTTGATCCACGGCCCGTAGTGCAGAAGCGGCTGCAGCGGCTGCCGCGCATCGGCGAAATGGGCGGCCACCGGCGCGTAGGCGAGCATCACCAAGAGCGTGATGAGTCCACCGGCGACGACCAGTGGCAGGGTCAGCCGCGCGAGCCACGTGTCGGACAGGGTGAGCAATTGCCAGCCGATGACGAGCGCCAACGCCGGAAAGATCGGCAGGATGTACGACGGAAGTTTCGATCCCGACGCACTGAAGAACAGAAAGATGACTGCCGCCCACACCAGCGCAAAGCGCTGCCAGTTGAAACGGTTCGCTGCTTCAGGTGCGTCGCGCCACGCGCGGTACGCGCTCCACGCGAATACGCTGAGCCAGGGCAGTATGCCGCCGATCAAGATCGGCACGAAGTACCACCACGCGCCTTCGCGTCGGTGCTCGGTGGTGAGAAAGCGCGTGAAGTGCTCGTGGATGAAGAAAAACTGGAAGAATTCGGGATTGCGCACCGACACGACGGCGAACCAGGGGACGGCAAGCAGGCAGAAGACGATGGCACCGGAGACCAGGTGCAGCCGCCGCCACAGCGCCCAGTCGCGCTGCAGCAGCGTGTAGACGACCAGCGCCGCACCGGGCAGCACGATGCCGATCAGGCCTTTCGACAGCGTCGCGAGCGCCATGGCCGCCCACGCCGCCCACATCCACCACCGCGTTTCGCGCGGCCGAAGCGGCCGCGCCCTGGGCGATGAACAAGCTGCCCAGGGCAACGCTCATGCACAGCGTAAGCCCGGCGTCGAGCGTAAGGATGTGCGCGTTGAGCACGTACCAGAGGCAACCGCCGAGCGCGGTCGCGCTGTACAGACCCAGCAGCGATCCACCCAGGCGCAACCCGACGTAACCGATGAACAGCACGCCGAGATAGCCGGACAGCGCCGGCCACAGCCGCGCCGTCCAGTGCCGCACGCCGAACGCTTCGTAGGTGGCGGCGGTCAGCCAGTATTGCAGCGGCGGCTTTTCGAAATACTTGATGCCGTCGAGCCGCGGCGTCACCCAGTCGCCGCTGACGGTCATTTCGCGCGGAATCTCGGCGTATCGACCTTCGTCCGGATGCACCAGTCTCCGGTAATCGAGGTTCGAGAACCAGACCAGGGTAAAGACGGCCAGCAGCAGCCATGCGCCGCGCTGTGTCAGCGGAGCAACGGGCTGGTCCGGGGTAGGGGCTGAAGGTACGGACATCACGAAGGCGGCGATTCTACCGCGTTCGCGCCACACGCGACCGTGTTAAGCTGCCGCGGACAAATGCGCGAGGTTCTTGCTCCAATCCGTTCGCCAATGTCCAATCCGGATCGGATCAACATCATCGGCGCCACCGACGGCGACCTTGACGCCGTGGCGGCACTCGCCCGGATCATCTGGCGCAAGCATTATCCGGGCATCATCACGCCCGAACAAATCGAATACATGCTCGACCGCGGCTATTCCCGCGCGGCGCTGCGACGGTTCATTACCGAGAAAGGCGCGGGACTCGATCTCGCCCATGTCGACGGCCGCCTCGCCGGATTCTCGGCCTACCATCGCGGCGACGACCGCGACGAACTCAAGCTCGACAAGCTCTACGTCCATCAGGATTTCCACCGCCGCGGGGTGGGCCGACGGCTGATCGAAGCGGCCGCGGCGGCGGCGCGGGCACAGCATCGCGCAACGGTCATCCTCAACGTGAACAAGAATAACGCGCAGGCGATCAGCGCCTACGTGCGCAACGGCTTCGTCGTGCGCGAGGCCGTGGTCGTCGACATCGGAGGCGGCTTCGTGATGGACGACTACATCATGGCCAAGCGGTTGGATTGCTGACTCGTCTTGCCCGCAGGGCGTCGATTCGCTACCATGCCCTGGCCTAGCTCAACGGAAGAAACCTGCCCGAACCGCCGGGGTCCCCCTGGCGGTTGCGTTTTTTGGAAGTGACGATGGCGCCCGCGCTCACGCTCTACGACAACTACACGCGCAGCTTTCGCCGCTTCGAGGCACTCGGCAGCGGGCCCGTCCGACTCTACACCTGCGGTCCGACGGTCTACGACTACCAGCACATCGGCAACTTCCGCACCTTTCTGTTCGAGGACCTGCTCAAACGCGTGCTGGAGTGGAACGGCTACGCGGTGCGGCACGTCATGAACATCACCGATGTGGGCCATCTCACCTCGGACGCGGATACGGGCGAGGACAAGATGGTGGCCGGCGCACGGCGCACGGGCAAGAGCGCGTGGGAGATCGCGGCGCTCTACACCGAGGCATTCCTCGAGGACATGAGGGCGCTCAATATCGAAGAGCCGACGCTGTACTGCCGCGCCACCGACCACATCGCCGAGCAGATCGCATTCATCGCCGACATCGAGAGGAACGGCTACGCGTATCGCACCTCCGACGGCATCTACTTCGATACCAGCAAGCAACCCGATTACGGTTTCCTCGCCCGGCTGGACAAGGCGGGGCTGGAGGCCGGCAAGCGCGTTGCGCTGGGGGAGAAGAGGCATGGCACCGACTTCGCGCTGTGGAAGTTTTCGCCCCCGGGCGAGAAGCGGCAGATGGAGTGGGCAAGTCCCTGGGGCGTCGGCTTTCCCGGCTGGCACATCGAGTGCTCGGCAATGGCACAGAAGTACCTGGGCGACTTCTTCGACATCCACTGCGGCGGTGAGGACCACATTCCGGTGCACCACACCAACGAGATCGCGCAAACCGAGGCGCGCGTCGGCACGCGCCTTGCGAACTTCTGGATGCATGGCTACTTCCTGCTGGTCAACGACGCCAAGATGGCGAAGTCTGCCGGCGAATTCCTGCGCCTGAAGGCACTTACCGACCGCGGTTACGATCCGCTTGCCTTCCGCTACCTCTGCCTTACCGCGCACTACCGCAGCCAGCTCAACTTCACCTGGGATGCGCTCGACGCGGCAGCGACCGCACTGGATCGTTTGCGCGCCGGCTTCCATGTGCTGCCGGAGGCAGGTCCTGCCGATGCCAGTTACGTCGAGCGCTTCAGCGCCGAGATCAACGACGACCTGAACCTGCCGCGGGCGCTCGCGCTCGCCTGGGAAGTGCTGCGTGGCGAGCTACCGCAGGCGGCGCGCAGGGGCACCTTGCTCGCCTTCGATCGCGTGTTCGGACTGGAGTTGGCCACATGGCGGCCGAAACAGGAATTCATTCCCGAGGCCGTGCGCGCGCTCGCCGAGGCACGCGCGGCCGCGCGCGCGGCCAGAAACTGGGCCGCTGCCGACCGCCTGCGTGACGAACTGCACGCCGCGGGCTGGGAGATGGAGGACCGGGCCGACGGCTACGCGCTCAAGCGCAGTTAAGCCGCGGCCGGCTAAGCAATCAAACGTACAGGCCGAAGCGGGCCCGAGGCAGGCAGCCGGGCTAGTAGAGGCGCCTGACCGGACCGCTGTAGAGCACCGGTCCGGTCGGCAAGCCGGTGGGCGAGCCGCCCGCAGGCTCCAGACTGACCGCCAGCGCCGGAATGTCCTTAAGCGCTTGCTCGGCCGTTGCCGGCAGCGCGACGCGCGCGATACCGCCCGGAGCGACGGCGGAAACCAGTCCCAGCGAGCGCGGGCTTCCTTGGCCGGGCAGCATCCACAGTTCGAGCGCGCGATCGCTGGCGAGCGAAATGGGCGCGATCGCGGCGACGGTAAGATAACGGCTCGCGCGGTCGGTCGACGCGAGCAGCGCGGGCTTGGCGTCCTGCCCGGCGAGGACAACGACGAGGGCGCCCTGCGGCGATTCCGGCGCAGGCTTGAGCAGCGCCACGGCGAGCGCGACCGCGACCGCCAGGCTCGTCAGCGCAAGACCGCGCCACCATCCAACGGCGGCCAGACGCGATGAGGCGCGTTCCGCGTTCACGGCGGTGCCGTGGATGCGGCCGAGGATCGCGGTCCAGACGCGCGCCGGTGGCGTGACCGGAGGCAAGCTCTCCGCCAAGGGCAGCAGGCGTTCCTCCCAGGCGTTCACCGCATCGGCCAGTCTGCGCTCGGCGCGCGCCATGCGCTCGAAGCGGGACCGCGCCCGCCCCCGCAGCGTGCCGAGCACGTACTCGGCGGCGACGGCGTCGGCGCGTTCGGGATCGCCCAGCTTCACCGCGTGACCCCCGCGCGATCCAGGCAGGAGCGCAGCCGCTCGAGGCCGCGACGGACCCACGACTTGACCGTACCGAGCGGTTGCCGCAGGTGCCGCGCGAGCTCGGAGTGCGACAGTCCCTGGAAGAACGCCAGCGCGATCGCCTGCTTCTGCGCGGGCTCCAGTGCGTCGACGCAGTCCTTGACCGCGAGCGCGTCCGCGCCGGCAAGCAACAGCTCGAGCGGAGTGGGTCCTGGGGCCGCAATGCGTCAAACCTTCCTCCTCATCGTCCATCGTTACGGTTTCGACTTCGCGCCGGCGCAATTGATCCAGGCAGCGATTGCGGACGATGCTGGTCAACCACGTCAGAGGTTGGCTCTTGGCGGCGACGTACGACGCGGCATGGTGCCAGACGTTGACGAAGCTTTCCTGCAGAACCTCCTCGGCAGCGGCCGCTTCACGCAATATACGCAGCGCCACGGCGAACAGATGCGGCGCAGCCATGCGGTAGAGCTCCGCGAACGCCTGCTGATCCTTCATTGCCGTGCGCGCCAGCAACTGCATGAGGCGCGCGTTGCGCTCGAGTTGCTTTGCCGGGTCGCTGGCCATGATCGCTCGGCTAGGCGCGCCGGCGGTCCTTCTGCCACAGGACGTCGGCGCAGCCCGCATGGCGGTTGAGCACGCGCGCGAGCACGAACAGCAGGTCCGAGAGGCGGTTTACATATTTGCGCAGCGGATCGGCCACCGCCGCGGTGCTGCCCAGATGCACCAGCGATCGCTCCGCCCGCCGACACACCGTCCGCGCGACGTGGGCCTGGCTCGCGGCACGCGTCCCGCCGGGCAGAATGAATTCCTTGAGCGGGGGCAGGTCGGCATTGAAGCCTGCGATGGCGTGCTCGAGCCGCGTGACCTGCGCGTCGCTGACCGCGCTGGAGCCGGGAATCGACAGCTCGCCGCCCAGATCAAACAGATCGTGTTGAACCTCGACCAGACAGGCGGCGACCGAGGCGGGAAGTGCTTCGGCAAGCAGGACACCCAGGGCTGAGTTGAGCTCGTCGACCGCACCGATGGCGTCGATGCGCGCCGAGTCCTTGGCCACGCGCGATCCGTCGCCGAGCCCGGTCGTGCCGGCATCGCCGGTCCGGGTAACGATCTTGGAGAGTCGATGGCCCATGGTGCAGGGGTGCGCGTCGGGCTTTGCGGTGACGGGCGGAGCGGCCAGCATAGTGAATTCGGCCAGGGGCAGCAAGTCGAAGCCCGTGCGCGGTGCGCTACGACAGGCGAGGCCGCAATTGTCTTTTCGGGCGGTTTGGTTACCATAGCAGCCCGCCACTGGCGACCGCGAGCAAAATGGGAGCCGCGTCATGACCAATCTCTACGCCGTCGATCTCGAACGCAATGCGGCCAACTACACGCCGCTCACGCCGCTGTCGCTCGTTGCCCGCACCGCATACGTCTATCCGAACCAACTGGCCGTCGTTCACGGCGAGCGCCGCTATACCTGGTCCGAAACGTATGCGCGCTCGCGCCAGCTCGCGTCCGCGCTCACCCTCGCCGGCATCGGCACAGGCGACACGGTCGCGCTCATGGCCGCGAACACCCCGGAAATGCTCGAGGCCCATTTTGGCGTGCCGATGACCGGCGCTGTGCTCAACACGCTCAATACCCGGCTTGACGCCGACGCGATCGCTTTCATGCTCCAGCACGGCGAAGCGAAATTGCTGATCAGCGACACCGAATTCTCGCCCACGATCGAAGCCGCGCTCGCCAAGCTCGACGCGCCGCTCCCGGTCATCGACATCGTCGATCCACTCGGCGCCGGCGGCCGGCGGCTCGGCTCGGCCGATTACGAACAGTTCATCCGCGGCGGCGACCCGGGCTACGAGTGGAAGCATCCGGACGACGAATGGCAGGCGATCGCGCTTAACTACACTTCCGGAACAACCGGCAACCCCAAGGGCGTCGTCTACCACCATCGCGGCGCGTATCTCAACGCGCTTTCCAACCTCATCGACTGGGGCATGCCGCGCCACGCGGTGTACCTGTGGACGCTGCCGATGTTCCATTGCAACGGTTGGTGCTTTCCCTGGACGATGGCGGCCAACGCGGGCACCAATGTCTGCCTGCGCAACGTCGAGGCAAGGCGGATTCTCGACGCGATCCGCGCCCATGGCGTGACGCATTACTGCGGGGCGCCGATCGTGCACGCCATGCTCATCAACGCCGAGGACGAATGGAAGCAGGGCATCAACCACCGCGTGAGCTGCCTGGTTGCCGCCGCGGCGCCGCCGGCTTCGGTCATCGAGGGCATGCAGAAGATGGGCTTCGACATCACCCATGTCTACGGCCTGACCGAGACTTACGGGCCGGCCGCGGTTTGCGCCAAGCACAAGGCGTGGGACACGCTCGACATCGGCGCGCGCACCGAGCGCAACGGGCGGCAGGGTGTGCGCTATACCT
The DNA here is from genome assembly GCA_963711235.1 of uncultured beta proteobacterium. GTDB lineage: Bacteria > Pseudomonadota > Gammaproteobacteria > Burkholderiales > Casimicrobiaceae > PALSA-1003. The sequence continues at coordinate 1,901,784 of CAVQDI010000006.1, forward strand.
GCGCCGAAGGCATGACGGTGATGGATCCGCAAACGATGACCATGGTGCCGTGGGACGGTGAGACGATGGGCGAGATCATGTTCCGGGGCAACATCACCATGAAGGGCTATCTCAAGAACCCCAAGGCGACCGCCGAGGCGTTTGCCGGTGGCTGGTTTCATACCGGCGACCTGGCCGTGATGCAGCCGGACGGCTACGTCAAGATCAAGGATCGGGCCAAAGACATCATCATCTCCGGCGGCGAGAACATCAGCTCGCTCGAAGTCGAGGAGGCGCTGCATCGCCATCCCGCCGTGCTCGCCGTGGCGGTGGTCGCCCAGCCCGATCCCAAATGGGGCGAGACGCCGTGCGCGTTCGTCGAGATCAAGGCCGGCGCAACGGTTAGCGAAGCGGAGCTCATCGAGCACTGCCGCCGGCATCTTGCCCGTTTCAAAGCGCCGAGAAAGGTCATCTTCGGCGAGCTGCCCAAGACTTCCACCGGCAAGATCCAGAAATTCGTCCTGCGCGAGCGTGCGCGCTCGACGAGCGCGATCGAGTAGCGGCGAATCTCAGCCCGTCGGTGCCTCGAGCAGGTGCGACAGATCCACCGCAGAGGACTCCTTGACCCGCTCCATCACCGCGTAGCTGTGCGTCTCGCGGATGCCCGGCACCCGGGACAGGACCTCGCCGAGAAATACGCGGTAGGCGCTCATGTCGGCGACGCGCACCTTGAGCAGGTAGTCGAAACCCCCGGCCACCATGTGGCATTCCTGCACCTGCGGGATCTTGGCGACGGCCTGGCGAAACTGCTGAAACGCATCCTGCGAGGTGCGATCGATCGCGATCTCGATGAAAACCAGAAGTCCAAGGCCCAGTCGCGCCGCATCGAGGCTGGCCGCATAGCCGCCAATCACGCCAGCGGCCTCGAGCGCGCGAACGCGCTCCGCGCACGGCGTGGCGCTCAGGCCCACGGACTTGGCCAGGGCGACGACCGACAGCCGCCCGTCACGCTGCAGCGCATCGAGGATGGCAAGATCGATCGCGTCGAGCGTCTTCATCGCCCGCTCCTTCATGGCCGCGGCCCTGCGCCGGCGCGCACCGCGGCCTCCATCATGGCAAAGTGCGTCGTCATTCGGACTCGGCTAGCGAGAGCAGGCTCGCATTGCCGCCCGAGGCGGTGGTATTGATCGTCAGGGTGCGTTCCCAGACCAGACGCATCGGCTCGCCGGGCCGATCGCGATCGACGTGGAGCATGGGCACTATCGGTCCGTCGCGCGCGGCGAGCGCCTGGCGGATCTCCTGCGCACGCTCCGCGGCGCCGGCGAAGAGCACCGCATCGGGCGCCGCCTCCAGCGCATCGGGCACGATCTGGCAGCGCCCCCCCGCGGCGGCGGCGACGCGCTCCGCCACCGCGGAGCGCGACAGCAGCGCCGTATTGCCGCTGGCGAGTGCGAGCCGAACCTGTGCCCGCAGCGACCCCTCGTCGTCGGCGACACAGGCGACGCTGCCGCGCGGGCACAGCGTCAAGGTGTTGGACTCGCCGGTCGGTCCGGGCAGCGCGACCGGCAGCGGCGAGCACCGCCGGCGGCAGCCCGGCGTCTCGCACCAGGCGCGGCAGGTAATGAGGTCCGCCGGCCTTCGGTCCGGTGCCGGACAGCCCCTCGCCACCGAAAGGCTGAACGCCGACCACCGCGCCAATCATGTTGCGGTTGACATAAATGTTGCCGGCGCGGATCTGCGCGCAGACAGCGTCGACCGTCTCGTCGATGCGCGTCTGGATGCCGTGGGTCAGGCCATACCCGGTGGCATTGATGGATGCGATCACCGCCGCCAGTTGGTCCTCGTCATAGCGCAGGACGTGGAGCACGGGCCCGAACACTTCGTGCGAAAGCTGCGCGACGCTGTGGATTTCGATGAGGGTGGGCGGAAAGAAGGTCCCCTTGGCCGCGGCGGCGGTGAGCGGCAGTTGAAATACCGCCGCGCCGGCGGCACGCATGCGGGCGACGTGGGCGTCGAGCGCGGCGCGCGCGTCGGCGTCGATCACCGGCCCGACGTCCGTGTCGAGGCGGCACGGGTCGCCGATGACCAGTTCCGCCATCGCGCCCTTGAGCATGGTGAGCACGCGCTCGGCGATGTCGCGCTGCAGGCAGAGTACGCGCAGCGCCGAGCAGCGTTGGCCGGCGCTGTCGAAGGCCGACACGAGCGCATCGGTAACGACCTGCTCGGGCAGCGCGGAGCTGTCGACGATCATCGCGTTCTGGCCACCGGTTTCAGCGATCAGCACCGGGTCGTCGTGGCGCCGCGCGAGGACATGGTTGATCGCGTGCGCGACCGCGGTTGAACCGGTGAACAGGACGCCGGCAATGCGCGCATCGGCAACGAGCGCGGCGCCGATCGTCTCGCCGCGGCCGGGGAGCAGCTGCAGCGCCGCTGCCGGGATGCCGGCACGATGCAGCAACGCCACCGCAGCGGCGGCGATCAGCGGGGTCTGCTCGGCGGGCTTGGCCAGTACCGGATTGCCTGCGGCAAGTGCGGCTACGACCTGACCGACGAAGATGGCGAGCGGAAAATTCCAGGGGGCGATGGCGACGAACGGGCCGCGCGCCGCGGCCGCCTCAAGCTCGCGCCGCGCCTGCGCCGCGTAATAGCGGCAGAAATCGGCGGCTTCACGAACCTCGCTCAGCGCATCGGGAATGGTCTTGCCCGCTTCGCGCACCGCCAGCGCAATGAGCGCCGCCCGCTCCTGCTCGAACAGGTCGGCGGCCCGCTCGAGGCAGGCGGCGCGCGCGGCCACCGTGGTTCGCGCCCAGGTCATGCCCGCTGCGGCGGCGGTGGCGACCGCGTTCTCCACGTCGGCAACCACCGCCTCGACGACATGGCCGACAAGCTCGCCACGATCGGCGGGGCTCGTCAGCGCCAGACGTTCGCGCCCTGCGTCGGCCAAACCCTGTGCCAGCAGCGGCGCGGCGTCGGCGGGCGAAGGCACCGCCGTGAGCTCGACCTCAAGCGCAGCCAGCGCGGACTCGTCGGAAAAATCGACGCCACGCGAATTCTTGCGCTCGCCGTACAGCGCCGCCGGCAGCGGGATACGCGGGTGCGGCGTGCCGCCGTCCGCGCGCGCCTGGGCCACCGGGTCGGCGACCAGGTCGGCGATGGCGACGCGAGGGTCGACGATGCGGTTGACGAAGGAGGTGTTGGCGCCGTTCTCGAGCAGCCGCCGAACGAGATACGCCAGCAGCGTCTCGTGCGAACCGACCGGTGCGTAGACACGACAGACGCGGTCTAGCTTGTCGGCGCCGACGATCTGGTCGTAAACGCTCTCGCCCATGCCGTGCAGGCACTGGAACTCGTAATCCGCGCTGCCGGCCAGCGTGTAGATCGCGGCGATGGTGAACGCGTTGTGGCTGGCGAACTGCGGGTAGATCGCCTCGGGGGCGGCCAGCATCGCGCGGGCGCAGGCAAGATACGACACGTCGGTATGCACCTTGCGCGTGAACACCGGATAGTCGTCCAGGCCGTCGACTTGCGCGCGTTTGATCTCGCTGTCCCAATAGGCGCCCTTGACCAGGCGCACCATCAAGCGCCGGCGCTCGCGTCGCGCCAGTGTCGATAACCCAGTCGATCACCGCGCGGGCGCGCTTCTGGTAGGCCTGCACGACAAAGCCGAGCCCATCCCAGGCGGCGAGCGCCGGATCGGCGGCAAGCCGCTCGAACAGCTCGAGCGAAAGGTCGAGCCGATCGGCTTCCTCGGCATCGATGCTCACGCCGATGTCGCGCCGGCGCGCTCGTAGCACCAGCCCTGCAACGCGCGGCAACAGTTCACCGAGCACGCGCTCGCGCTGCAGGCGCGAGTAGCGCGGGTGCAGCGCGGAGAGCTTGATGGAGATGCCCGGTCCGGCATACGGCCCCGCACCCGCCGATGCGTCAGCGATGGCGTCGATGGCCTGCTCGTAGGCGGCGACATAGCGCTGTGCATCGTCGGCCGTGACCGCGGCTTCCCCGAGCATGTCGTACGAATAGCGATAGCCGCGCGCCTCGCGCTCGCGCGCATTGGCGATCGCCTCGGCGATGGTGCGCCCGGTCACGAACTGCTTGCCAAGCAGGCGCATGGCCAGATCCACGCCCTTGCGGATCAGCGGTTCGCCGCCCTTGCGCAAAAGCGAAGTCAGCGCGGCCTCGAGCGCCCTGTCCCGGCGTGATTCGACCAGCTGACCGGTGACGAGCAGCCCCCACGCCGCCGCATTGACGAACAGCGAGGGGCTGCGGCCAAGGTGCGCGCGCCAATCGCCGCGGCCGATCTTGTCGCGGATCAGGCGGTCGCGGGTGCCAGGGTCGGGGATGCGCAGCAGTGCCTCGGCCAGGCACATCAACGCCACACCCTCGCGCGAGTCGAGCGAAAATTCGAGCATCAGCGCGTCGACTCCGCCGGCGGTGCTGCGCGCGGCGCGCACGCCCTCGGCGAGGGTCGCGGCCAGGCGCTGCGTGGCGGAGAGCGCCTGCGGCGGCAGGGTCGCCTCCGTCAGCAGGGCCTGCACCGTCGCGGCCTCTTCGCCACGGTAGGCGGCGGTGATCCGTCGCCGCAGCGGCGAGGCTAAGGCGGTGGGTGCAGCAAAGGCGAAGGGGGCCGGCATCGCAAGGGGTGGACAGTTAGAAAAGGCTGCTCAATCAAATCGCCGTAGTGAAATACTATCATCATTTGGTGCATCGACAGAGGTAATACCTGCTGCGGTCGCTGCAGGCAGCCTCCAAGGGACGCCCGGGGGCGGGGGAAAGCGCCCTCCCGGCGCCCGCCGGCCTAGAATGACGGCTGGCCCCGGTTCGCTTAAGGTCGAGACATGAATGCACCACTTGATAGCACCGTTGCGCCCTACGTCCTGACGCATACTGAGCAGGGGGTGTGCCGGCTAACGCTCAATCGCGGCGAGCGCTACAACCCGCTGTCGCGGGCCATGATTGCCGCGCTGCAGAGCGAACTCTCGCGCATTGCCGCCGAGCCCTCGATCCGCTGCGTTGTGCTTGCCGCCGAGGGCAGGGGCTTCTGCGCCGGTCACGATCTGAAGGAGCTGCGCGTCCACGCCGATCTCGCCTGGCAGCAGGAACACTTCGCCGCCTGCAATGCGCTGATGCTGTTGCTGACGACTCTGCCGCAGCCGGTGATCGCGCGCGTGCACGGCATCGCCACGGCCGCCGGCTGCCAGCTGGTGTCGATGTGCGACTTGGCCGTGGCCGCCGACAGCGCCCGCTTCGCCCTGCCCGGGGTCGATGTCGGTGTCTTCTGTACCACGCCCGCGGTCGCTGTCGCCCGCAACGTCGGGCGCAAGCGGACGATGGAAATGCTGCTCACCGGCGAGCCCATCGACGCCGCCACCGCGCTGGCATGGGGGCTGGTCAACCGGGTCGTTCCCGCCGCCGTACTCGACGCGGCGATTGCCGGATTCACGCGCCTCATCATCGCCCGCAGCGCGCGCGTGATCGCCAAGGGCAAGCAGGCGTTCTACCATCAGCTTGATCTGAGTCTGGCCGCGGCCTACGACTATGCCGGCGGCGTCATGGCCTGCAGCGTGCTCGACGCCGACGCCGCCGAGGGCATCGACGCGTTCGTCGCGAAGCGCGCGCCCCAATGGAGTCAGTGACTCCGGCGCGACATCGCGCGCCCATCCATTGCCAAGGTCGCGCCGCTTGCGGATAATCCCGCGACAACTCCCGTAGCGACTCCTGGCGGCTCTGCCGCCCGGCGGTGCATGGCCGACGATATCATTCTGCAGACGCGCGGACTCACCAAGGAGTTCAAGGGCTTTGTCGCGGTCAAGGGTGTCGACCTGGACGTGCGCCGCGGCACGATCCACGCCTTGATCGGTCCCAACGGCGCGGGCAAGACCACCTGCTTTAACCTGCTTACCCACTTCCTGACCCCGACCTCGGGCCAGATCCTGTTCAACGGACAGCCGATAACCGGCTCTCGGCCGGCGGAGATCGCGCGCAAGGGGCTGGTGCGCTCGTTCCAGATCTCGGCGGTGTTTCCCCACCTCACGGTGCTGGAGAACGTGCGCATCGCGCTGCAGAGCAAGCGTGGCGGTTCGTTCGAGTTCTGGCGCTCCATGAGTACGCTCGACGCGTTGAACGGGCGCGCCGAGGAGCTCATTGAAGCGGTCGGCCTCAGCGGCTTTGCCGCGACGCCCGCGGTGGAGCTGCCCTACGGGCGCAAGCGTGCGCTCGAGATCGCCACCACGCTCGCCCTCGACCCGGAGATGATGCTGCTCGACGAACCGACCGCCGGCATGACCCATACGGACGTCGAGCGCATCACCGCGCTGATCGGCAAGGTCGCGGCGGACCGCACCGTGCTCATGGTCGAGCACAACCTGTCGGTGGTGTCGACGCTTTCGCACCATATCACGGTGCTCGCGCGCGGCGAAATTCTCGCCCAGGGCGACTACGCGTCGGTCGTCGAAGAACCCGGACGTGATCCAGGCGTATCTCGGAGCCGGGCATGCCTGAGGGTGCGAGCGCCAAGTCGCTCCTGACCGTGCGCGGCCTGAATGCGTGGTACGGCGAATCGCACATTCTGCATGGCGTGGAGTTCGATGTCGCGCCGGGCGAAGTGGTGACCCTGCTCGGACGCAACGGCGCCGGCAAGACGACCACCATGAAGTCGATCATGGGCATCGTCGGCCGTCGCGAGGGATCGGTGTTGCTCGACGGCACGGAAACGATACGCTTGCCGTCGAACCGGATCGCCTACCTCGGCATCGCGCTCTGTCCCGAGGAGCGCGCAATCTTTTCCAGTCTCAACGTCGCGGAGAACCTGCTGCTGCCGCCGAAGGTGCGGGAGGGCGGACTCACGGTCGAGCAGATTTTCAAGCTGTTTCCGAACCTGAAGGAGCGCCTCGGCAGCCAGGGCACCAAGCTCTCCGGCGGCGAGCAGCAAATGCTGGCGATCGGGCGCATACTGCGCACCGGCGCCCGTCTGCTGCTGCTCGACGAGCCGACCGAGGGGCTCGCCCCCGTCATTGTCCAGCAAATCGGCCACACCATCACGGAGCTCAAGAGGCAAGGGTTCACAATCCTGCTGGTCGAACAGAACTTTCATTTCGCGGCAACCGTCGCGGACCGGCACTACGTCATGGAGAACGGGCGCATCATCGACATGATTCCCAACACGCTGCTCGACGCCAACGTGGCAAAGTTGCATGAATACCTCGGCGTCTGAAACGACGGCGTGCCGAAGAAAGCGTGTGGCGAGCCACGCGTTGACCAACCACCAAGGAGGAAGGATGAATGGCTTCAAATGCGGTATCTACGGCCTCGCGCTCGTGGCGGCGCTTGGCGCCGGTGCGGCGCAGGCGCAGATCTCGGACGGCGTGATCAAGATCGGCGTGCTTTCCGACATGTCGAGTCTGTACACGGACCTCGCCGGCGCCGGCTCGGTAGCCGCGGCGAAGATGGCGGTCGAAGACTCGGGTATCGAGAAGCGTGGTTACAAGGTGGAGATCGTGTCCGCCGACCACCAGAACAAGCCGGACGTCGGCTCGAACATCGCGCGCCAGTGGTACGACGTGGACCACGTCGATGCGATCGTCGACGTGCCGAACTCCGGGGTCGCGCTGGCGGTCAACCAGATCACCCGGGACAAAGGCAAGGCATTCCTGGCAGTGGGACCGGGCACCTCGGATCTGACCGGCAAGGCATGCTCGCCGAACACGGTGCACTGGTCCTATGACACCTGGATGCTGGCCAATGGCACCGGCACCGCGATCACCAAGCAGGGGGGAGATACCTGGTTTTTCATCGCCGCCGACTATGCGTTCGGCGCCGCGCTGGAGCGCGACACCACGGCGGCTGTCATACGCAACGGCGGCAAGGTCCTCGGTGGCGTGAAGGTGCCGTTGAATACCCAGGATTTCTCCTCGTTCCTGTTGCAGGCACAAGCGTCGAAGGCGAAGATCATCGGTCTTGCCAACGCCGGCGGCGACACGACCAATTCGATCAAGCAGGCGGCCGAGTTCGGCATCGTCAAAGGCGGCCAGAAGCTCGCCGGATTGCTGGTCTTTCTGACCGACATCCATGCACTGGGACTGCAGACCGCGCAGGGCCTGACCTTCACGACGACGTTCTATTGGAACATGAACGACCAAACGCGTGCTTTTGCCAAGCGATTTGCAGCCGCCGACAAGGGCATCTACCCGACCATGATCCACGCCGGCGTGTACGCCGTCGTTCTGGATTACCTGAAGGCCGTTGAAGCGCTCAAGAGCGACGACGGCACCAAAGTGATCGCCAAGATGAAGGAAATGCCGACCGACGACCCGCTGTTCGGAAAAGGCTCGATCCGGGTCGACGGCCGCAAGATCCATCCGGCGTATCTGGTCCAGGTCAAGACGCCGGCGGAATCGAAGGCCGCATGGGATTACTACAAGATCGTAGCGACGATCCCCGCGGACCAGGCGTTCCGCCCGCTGGCCGATGGTGACTGCCCGCTGGTCAAGAAGTAAGGATCCCGTAACGGCACGGTCGAAGGCGGCCCGAGCAGCGCAGCGGCGCTCAGGCCGCCATGCTGGCCGATAACCAGACCGCTTCGCGATGACCGAAATCTTCGGCATTTCCATCCAGGCCCTGTTCGGACAGCTTTTGATCGGCCTGATCAACGGCGCTTTCTACGCCATGCTGTCGCTTGGCCTGGCCGTTATTTTCGGCTTGCTCAACATCATCAACTTTGCCCACGGCGCGCAGTACATGCTCGGCGCGTTTTGCGCCTACTTTCTGCTCGAGTCCGGCATCGGGTACTGGTGGGCCTTGCTGATCGCGCCCATCATCGTCGGCATCACGGGCATCGTTATCGAACGCACGATGCTCGCCAAGCTGTACAAGCTCGACCACCTGTACGGTCTTTTGCTCACCTTCGGTCTGGCGCTGATCTTCCAGGGCATCTTCACCAACTATTACGGCAGCTCCGGTCAGCCCTATCGCTTGCCCGAGGAGTTTGCCGGCGCCTTCAATCTTGGCTTCATGTATCTGCCCAAGTATCGCGCCTGGGTGATCGTCGCTTCGCTCATTGTCTGCGGGTCGACTTGGTTCGTCATTGAACGCACCAAACTGGGGTCCTACCTCCGCGCCGCGACCGAGAATCCGGCAATGGTTCAGGCTTTCGGAATCAACGTCCCGAGAATGGTCACGCTGACCTATGGCTTCGGCGTCGCGCTGGCGGCCTTTGCCGGGGTGATGGCGGCGCCGATCTATCAGGTCAGTCCGTTGATGGGCGCGAACCTCATCATCGTCGTATTTGCCGTGGTGGTGATTGGCGGAATGGGGTCGATCCTCGGTGCCGTGGTTACCGGCTTTGGTTTGGGCATCGTCGAAGGGTTGACCAAGGTTTTCTACGCCGAGGCGTCGAACACGGTCATTTTCGTGATCATGGTCATCGTGCTGCTGATCAGGCCCGCCGGCCTGTTCGGAAGGGAAAGGTAGCGGCCATGGCCGAACCGGTCCCGGCCATCGCCGCGGTACCCTCGGCGCCGCCGCGCGTGCTCGTGCGTGCTGGCCGTGCTCGCGGCGCTGCTCGCGCTCGCCCCCTTCCTGGGCTTCTACCCGGTGTTCCTGATGAAGGCGCTGTGCTTCGCGCTTTTTGCCTGCGCCTTCAATCTGCTGCTCGGATTTGGCGGCTTGCTGTCGTTCGGTCACGCGATGTTTCTGGGCACCGCGGGTTATGTCTGCGCCTATGCGGCCAAGCAATGGGGCTTCACCCCGGAACTGGCGATTCTCACCGGAACGGCGGCGTCGGGTCTGCTCGGCGTGATTGTCGGCGCGCTTGCGATCCGCCGCCAGGGAATCTACTTCGCCATGATCACGCTGGCGATCGCGCAAATGATCTATTTCTTCTATCTCCAGGCGCCCTTCACGCATGGTGAGGACGGTATCCAGTCGGTGCCCCGCGGCAGGCTGTTCGGGGTGGTGGATCTTTCCGACACGCTGACGATGTATTACTTCGTGCTGGTGGTCTTTCTCGGCGCCTTCCTGCTCATTTATCGCGTCATTCATTCGCCCTTCGGCCAGGTGCTCAAGGCGATACGCGAGAACGAACCGCGGGCGATTTCCCTGGGCTACGATGCCGCCCGCTACAAGTTGCTCGCCTTCATTCTCTCGGCGGCCCTCGCCGGACTGGCGGGCGCGACCAAGGCGATCGTGTTCCAGCTTGCCTCGCTTACGGACGTGCATTGGACGATGTCGGGAGAGGTCGTGCTCATGACGCTGCTCGGCGGCATGGGAACGATCTTCGGGCCGGTGGTCGGCGCCTTCGTCATCGTCAGCCTGGAAAACTACCTCGCCGCCTTCGGCGAATGGGTAACCGTCATTACCGGCGCGATCTTCGTCGTCTGCGTGCTGGCGTTCCGCCGCGGTATCGTCGGCGAGCTCTCGGCGTGGTGGTCGAAGAGGAGCCGCTGAGGGCGTTCGCCACCGGCCTTGGTGCGCTGCTGCTGGCGTTGCTGCCGGCGGTCACCTGCGGCCAAGGCTACCGCGCGCTCGGTGCATGCCGCGCCGGTGTTCCCAACGGGGCGTACGAACTGCGCGACGCCGACGGCAGGCTGCGCATCGTGGGCGCATTCGCCCAGGGGCGCTTGACCGGGACGTTCATCTTCTGGACTGCCGCCGGTGCTCGCGCTGCCGTCCTGCCGTTCGACAACAACGCCAGGAACGGAACGGTGGCGCTGTGGTACGTCACCCCCGACGCGCCCCTCGAAGCCGGGCGCAAGCTCGAGGCACCCTACGTCGACGACCGGCCGCACGGCGTCTGGCGCGCATGGCACCCCGGCGGGGCGCTGCGGGCTGAATACCGCTACGAGCACGGCGTCCTGGTCGATGCGCGCGCCTGGACCGATGGCGGAGAGCCGCTCTCCGAAGCCGCCGCCCGGGGCCAGGCGGCTGGCGATGCCAAGGCCGCCGCGCAGCTCGTTGCGGAGCTCCTTGCCCTGGTCACAGTGAACCGCCCGGCGTGCGACTAGGCCCGGGCAGCGGCTGGAGGTTGACCCTGGCACCCCGACGCCCCATCATGGTTGCCTCGGCAGGGTCCGTTGGCGGGAACCCCCCCTTCGGGCCGTGGCCGAGCTTGGGCAAGGAGGCATGTATGCGCTCACTGATCGCGTTGATGCTCGCTGCGGCAGCCTCGCTTTTGCCCGGCTGCGTGTACACGGGCTTTTACGAATCTGATGGCAGATCGGTCTCCTCGCCTTTCAGCGACAGCCCGACCCCGCACCCCATCTATTCCACGTACGTCCTGAAGTACCCCGACGAATCGATGTTTTTCTTTCCGTATCCCGACGGTCCCCGCCGTTCCGACCTCAACCTGGCGCAGATCGATTGCGAAGCGAAGAAAGATGGTTCGCTCCTCATCAACGCCCACGTGCGCAATGAGGGTGCGGACGTGGTGCCCGCGAATCCGCTGCTTACCGGCTACCTGGGCGCGTTCCGCGTCGCGGCGGTGGTGACGACGACCGGCGGCACGCGCGAGTTGATCGACGTCGTGCAACGGGGCGCGTTGACGGTGCCGGACACGACCGACCTTACGCTCGGGCCGACGACTGCCTCGGCCAATGACGTTGTGGCCATCACCGTGGTGGCCGACCCCGACCGCGTCGTACCCGACCCGTTGCGCGACAACAACGTGCTTTTCTGGCAGGGCACGATGCAGGCCTCGAATCCCCAGTGTACCGTCGTGCGCTAGGCTGAACCGGCGCGCAGCGCGCGCCGGCGTCGCGCCCGGGCCGATGCCAGGGTGGCGTCCGTTGCGGCTATAATCCTTCGTTTTGCGGCGCCGCCTAAGGCTCGCCGTATCGTACGGAATCTCCGGTGAAGGTTCTCGTTGCCGTCAAGCGCGTCGTCGATTTCAACGTCAAGGTGCGAGTCAGGCCCGACGGGACCGGCGTCGACACCGCCAACGTCAAGATGTCGATGAACCCCTTCGACGAGATCGCCGTCGAGGAGGCGGTGCGGTTGAAGGAGCAGGGCGTCGCGACCGAGGTGGTGGCGGTGTCTTGCGGCCCCGCCGCCTGCCAGGAGACGCTGCGCACCGCGCTCGCCATCGGCGCCGACCGCGCGCTGCTGGTTGAAACCGACGTCGAGCTGCAGCCGCTGGCGGTGGCCAAGCTGCTCAAGGCGATTGCTGCCAAGGAGGGGCCGCAGCTCGTGATCATGGGCAAGCAGGCGATCGATGACGACGCCAACCAGACCGGGCAGATGCTCGCCGCGCTGCTCGACTGGCCGCAGGCGACCTTCGCCTCCAAGGTGACCATCGCCGAGGGCAGGGCCGTGGTCAAACGCGAAATCGACGGCGGACTGGAAACGCTTTCGATGCCGCTGCCGGCGGTGATCACCACCGATTTGCGCCTCAACGAGCCGCGCTACGCCACGCTGCCCAACATCATGAAGGCGAAGAAAAAGCCGCTCGAGGTCATCCGGCCTGATGCGCTCGGCGTCGACGTCACGCCGCGCCTGGCGACGCTCAAGGTGGTCGAGCCGCCGAAACGCAAGGGCGGCGGACGGGTCGCCGACGCCAAGGAGCTCGTTGCCAAGCTGCGCGACGAAGCGAAAATCATCCCCTAGTGCCGACCCCATGATCCTCGTGATCGCCGAACATGACGGCGCGGCACTCAAGACGGCCACGCGCAACACCATTGCCGCAGCGCAGAAGATCGGCGGGCCGATCGACGTCCTAGTCGCCGGCCATGACGCCGCAGGTGTGGCCCAGGCCGCGGCACAGGTCGCGGGTGTGGCCAGGGCCTTGCTCGCCGATGCGCCGCAGTACGCCACCCCGACGGCGGAGAACCTCGCCGCGCTCGTGGTCGGGCTTGCCCCCTCGTACACGCATATTCTGCTGCCGGCCACCGGGTTCGGCAAAAATGTGGCGCCGCGCATCGCCGCCCTGCTCGACGTCGCCCAAGTCTCCGACATCATCGCGGTTGAATCCGCGGACACGTTCGTGCGCCCCATCTATGCCGGCAACGCCTTCGCCACAGTACAGTCGAAAGACGCCAAGAAAGTTGTGACCGTGCGTGCGACCGGCTTCGATGCGGCGCCGGCGAGCGGCGGCAGCGGCGCGGTCGAGTCCGTCGCCACGCCGCCGGACGGCGGGCGGGTCCAGGTGCTCGGCCAGGAGCTCACGGTTTCGGATCGCCCCGAGTTGGCCAGCGCGCGCGTCGTCGTCTCCGGCGGTCGCGGGCTGCAGAACGGCGCCAACTTCAAGCTGCTCGAGGCGCTGGCCGACAAGCTGCACGCCGCCATCGGCGCCTCGCGCGCCGCGGTCGACGCCGGCTTTGTACCGAATGACTATCAGGTCGGGCAGACCGGCAAGATCGTCGCCCCCGACCTCTACATCGCGGTCGGAATCTCCGGCGCGATCCAGCATCTCGCGGGCATGAAGGACAGCAAGGTGATCGTCGCAATCAACAAAGATCCCGATGCGCCGATCTTCCAGATCGCCGACTATGGCCTGGTCGGCGATCTGTTCGAGATCATTCCCCAGCTTACCGCCGAACTTGGATAGGCAATGAGCCAATATCACGCGCCGTTGAAGGAAATGCACTTCGTCCTGAACGAGCTCGCGGGACTCGAGCAGGTGGGCAAGCTGCCCGGGTTCGAGGACGCGACGCCGGACACGGTGGCGGCGATTCTCGACGAGGCGGCAAAGTTCGCGACCGAGGTGCTCGATCCGCTCAATGCGGTCGGCGACCGCGAGGGCGCGCGCCGCCTCGACGACGGTTCGGTGCAGACGCCCACCGGCTTCAAGGCGGCGTACCTGCAGTATTGCGCCAACGGCTGGAATGGACTGACCAAGAATCCGGAGTTCGGTGGCCAGGGACTGCCGCAGCTGGTCGCGACCGCGGTCGAGGAAATGTGGCATGCGGCGAACATGGCCTTCGACCTCTGCCCGCTCCTGACCCAGGGTGCGATCGAGGCAATTGAGCTCTGTGGCACGGCGGAGCAGAAGGAGCGTTTCCTGCCGAAAATGGTCGAGGGGGTGTGGACGGGCACCATGAACCTGACCGAGCCGCAGGCGGGCTCCGATCTGGCCGCGGTGCGTACCCGCGCCACGCCGCAGCCCGACGGCAGCTTCAAGCTCTACGGGCAGAAAATCTTCATCACCTACGGCGAGCACGATTACACCGAAAACATCATCCACCTGGTGCTCGCGCGCACGCCGACCGCCCCGGAAGGAGTGAAGGGGATCTCGCTTTTCATCGTGCCCAAATTCCTGATCAACGCCGACGGGTCGCTCGGCGCGCGCAACGACGTGCAGTGCGTATCGATCGAACACAAGCTCGGCATCCACGCCAGCCCCACGGCGGTTCTCGCCTACGGCGACCAAGGCGGCGCGATCGGTTATCTCGTCGGCGAGGAAAATCGCGGCCTCGAGTACATGTTCATCATGATGAATCTGGCCCGGTTCTCGGTCGGGCTCGAAGGCGTGGGCATCGCCGAGCGCGCCTACCAGCGTGCCGCCGCCTACGCGAAGGAACGCGTGCAGGGGCGTGCGGCGGGCGCAGAGCAGGGCGACGCGACGGCCACGATCATCCAGCACCCCGACGTGCGGCGCATGCTGCTGTCGATGAAGGCACAGACCGAAGCGATGCGCGCCCTGGCCTATGTGACGGCGGCGGCGCTCGACAATGCCCGGGCCCATCCGGACGCCAAGGCGCGCGGCCAGCACCAGGCATTCGTCGAGTTGATGATCCCGGTCGTCAAGGGCTGGTGTACCGAGACCGCGCAGGAGATCACCTCGACCGGCGTCCAGGTGCACGGGGGCATGGGCTTCATCGAGGAGACCGGCGCCGCGCAACACTATCGCGACGCGCGCATCATCACCATCTACGAAGGCACCACCGGCATCCAGGCCAACGATCTGATCGGGCGCAAGACCGCGCGCGACGGCGGCAAGACCGCCCTGGCCGTGGTGGCGCAGATGCAGGCGGTCGAGGCCGAACTGGGCAAGCAGCCGGGCGCCGAGTTCGCGGCGATCCGCGACCAGCTCTCCGCGGCGCTCGCCGCACTCAAGGCTGCGATCGAATGGGTCGTGCGCACCTATGCCGAGGACAGCCGCGCGGCGCACGCCGCGTCGGTGCCGTACCTCAAACTCTGGGGCCTTGCCGCGGGCGGCTGGCAGATGGCGCGCTCGGCGCTGGTGGCAGCGCGGCGGCTGGCCGAAGACAAGGGCGACCGCGAGTTCTATCGCGCCAAGATCGCGACCGCGCGCTTCTACGCCGACTATTACCTGCCGCAGACCGTCGCCCTGAAGCACGCGGTGGTCACCGCCGGCGAGAGCGTACTCGCGCTCGCCGACGAGCAGTTCTGATGCCTCGTCACGCCGCGCCGGGTGCACGGCCGGCCGGCCGGCGCGAGGCGGCATCGGTAACAATTCCTCCACGTTCGGCCGTTAACCTTGCAGATTTGCGCGCGGCGCTGGGATTTTCGCGACGTGATACGGCTCTGGAAGGCGTTTCTCTATTCGCTTGCCGGCCTGCGCGCGGCATGGCAGGAACCCGCGGTACGGCTCGAAGTCTGGATTCTCGTCCTCGCGGTGCCGCTGGCGCTCTGGTTACCCGTCGATGCCGTGCGCAAGCTGCTCTTGATCGGCTCGGTGACTTCAATCCTGGTCATCGAGATCGTCAATTCCGCCATCGAAGCCGCGATCGACCGCATCTCCTACGATCGCCACCCCCTTTCCAAGGCCGCCAAGGACCTCGGCAGCGCCGCGGTCTTCGTCGCCAGCCTGCTCGCGGCGGCGACCTGGATCACGCTCGTCGCCCCGCTCGTCGCGCTGCTGATCGAGCACTAAGGTCCTGCGTTGCCGGCAGCGGCAAAGCCCGGCTCGCCTGCATGCGCATTCGCTTTAGTCGGTTTCGAGGCTTTCAACCCAGAATACCTCGCACGCCCCGTCACCGGTATCGGTGCGCGAGAGTGAGGTGTTCCAGACGAAACCGCTTGGATTACGAATATCGACCAGATAGCCACTCGCCGTAACCCGCTGGCCCGGCCGCAGCCGCTTCAGTTTCGCCTCGATCTTGTCGGTTGCGGAGATCATGTGCATCTGCGCCAGGTGGCTGATGAGGGTCGCGGTCGGCAGCGGAAAATGGTCGGTGCGCCGTCTCCAGTAAAAAAACCGGCCCATCTGCGAGAATTCGAGCTGGTCGATGATCGCGCTGTCCGAAAGCGGGCCCCAGCCGACGCCAAGATCGACCGGCGCGAGGCCCGCGCCGCCGTCGAGGTGATAGATCTCCTTGCGCAAGACGCGCGCCGTGATGTCGTACTTGGCGCGTTCGATGAAGGTGTAGCCTTTCGCCTCGAAGCGTGGCGCCGGATCGAGGTCGACCTGCACCGGCTCGTCCGGGGCGATGATCCCCGACGGCCGCGCGACGCTGCGCTCGCTCGTCCACCAATGCCAGCCGCCGAAGGCGGCGAGCAAGAGGCCGATGAGCAGAAAGCGGTGCATGGTGCAATGAAGCGCGCGTCAGCCGGCGAGCGCGAGATGCTCCAGAGCTATCGAAAATGCCCGGTGCGGCAGCGATGACCAAACCCCCGGCGAGTAGTCCGCCCGGCCCCGGATAGGGGTGGATCCTGCCTCCCGCCTCTTCGACCAGCAGCAACCCCGCGCACGCATCCCAGGGATGCATGTGCGGCTCGACGAACGCATCGAACCGGCCTGCGGCGACATGGGCGAGCATCAGCGCGCCCGCACCCATGTCCTTGACCGCCGCGCCCGCCTCGTGCAGGCGGCGCTTCAATGCCACGTGCGCGTCGAGCGAATGCCGCGGCACGTACCCCGCGGCGACGAGCGCATGATCGAGCCGGTCGCGTGGCGCAACGTGCAGGCGCGTTTCGTCGGACCACGCGCCGCCGCCGCGAGTCGCCCAAAACAGCTCCTCCTGTGTCGGGTCATAGATGACGCCCAACTGGCGCTCGCCGGTGGCAATGAAGCCGATCGAGATGCACCAGTAGCGCACCCCGTGAACGAAGTTGATCGTACCGTCGATCGGATCGATCACCCAGAGGTTGCGCCCGAGTTCGCCACCCCCTTCCTCGCCCAGCACGGCATCGGTTGCGAAGGCGCTTTGCAGGCGGCTGCGCAACAGTGCCTCCACAGCGTGATCGGCGGCGCTGACGAAATCCTGCGGGCCCTTGGTCTCGGCAGCAAAGTCGATCTCGCGCCGGAAATAGCGCCCGGCCAGCACCCCCGCTTCGCGCGCGATCTGCCGCGCGAACTCGGCGCGGCCGGCGATGTCCGCGGCATTCATCCGAGCGCCGCGATGGCGCGCCGGGCGCCCGGCCGCTGGGCAGCGCCCGCGGACTCACCCGCGCCGCTGCCGTGGACGCGCGCGCGCTACGCCGAGGCATCGTTTGTGCGTTCGCCACCATCACTGTCGCCGCGGTTGCCATGGTCGACCCAACGCATGCGGCGCGTCAACCGTCACCCAAGGACGGCGTCGACGCGGCGGCCGATCGGCTCGCCCCGGGAGAACAAGCCCGAGGATCGCCCCGTTGCCGACGCGAGGGCGGGCGACGGGCGGCCGGCGCTAATCCCAGGTGCGCCTTGGCCGAGGCGAGGGCCGATGCAACGGACGTGCGCAGCGCGTTGGCGAAATCCGCATCGGGGTCGCGCTCGCGCAGCCGATCCCGCCGCCTTTAGTACAATGCATCGACGCGAGGCACCATGGTTAGGATTGGCATCGACCTCGGCGGCACCAAGATCGAGATCATCGTGCTCGCGCGAGACGGGCGCGTGTTGCTGCGTCGGCGCAGCGCCACGCCCCAGGCGGACTACCATGCCGTTCTGGACGCGGTCGCCGCATTGGTGCGCGACGCAGAAGGGGAGCTCGGCGCAACCGGCAGTGTCGGCGTCGGTACACCGGGATCGATTTCGCGCGCCACCGGCCTGCTGCGCGGCTCCAACTCGGTGTGCCTCAATGCGAAGCCGATCCAGGCCGACCTCGAAGGGCTGCTTGGGCGCAAGATCAGCATCACCAACGATGCCAACTGTTTCGCGCTGTCCGAAGCGACCGATGGCGCCGGGGAGGGCGCGGAGATCGTGTTCGGCGTCATTCTCGGCACCGGTGTCGGCGGCGGTATCGTCGTGCGTGGCGAGCTCCTCAGCGGTCCGAACGCGATCGCCGGCGAGTGGGGCCACAATCCGTTGCCCTGGCCAAAGGACGACGAACGTCCGGGGTTTCCCTGCTTTGCAGGGCACTCCGGCTGCATCGAAACCTTTCTCTCCGGCCCGGCCCTCGAACGCGATCATCTGCGCGCGCACGGCGAGGCGCTCGGCGCAGAGGAAATCGTCGCTCGCGCCGCGACAGGTGACGCGGCGTGCGCGGCGACGCTCGAGCGCTATGAAGAACGACTGGCGCGCGCCCTTGCCCACGTGATCAACATCGTCGATCCGGACGTGATCGTGCTCGGTGGCGGCATGTCAAACGTGGAGCGTCTCTACGCCAGGGTTCCGACGCTGTGGGGGCCGTGGATTTTCTCCGACCGCGTCGACACCCGCCTGCTGCGCCACCGGCATGGCGATTCGAGCGGGGTCCGGGGGGCGGCCTGGCTCGGCGCCGCAGCTTGAGCCGGTGCCTTACATGTTCGAATAGTTCGGCCCGCCGCCGCCTTCCGGCGGCACCCAATGGATGTTCTGCTGCGGATCCTTGATGTCGCAGGTTTTGCAGTGCACGCAGTTCGCGGCGTTGATCTGCAGTCGCTGCGCCAAACCGCCTGAACTCTCATCGGCGACGAATTCGTACACGGCGGCGGGGCAGTAACGCTGCTCGGGTCCATCGTAGAGCTTGAGATTGACGGCGACGGGAATGGCTCGGTCGCGCAGCTGCAGATGGACCGGCTGGTTTTCCTCGTGGCTGGTATTGGAGAGGAACACCGAGGAGAGCTTGTCGAAGGTGAGCACACCGTCGTAGCGCGGATAGTCTATCCGGGGCATTGTGGCCGCCGGCTGGAGCGTTTCGTGATCGGCCCTGCGATGGTGCAGGGTCCAGCCGACCAGCGCCCCCAGTCCCAGGTTGTTGAGCCACATGTGTGCGCCCGCGTGCAGCATGCCGAGCCAGAGGCCCCATTTCAGGCCTGGCTTGACGTTGCGCACCTGGTGCAGGTCTTTGAACGCCCACGACCGGCGGAACGCCTCCGGATAGGCGGTCAACTCGTCGTGCGCGCGGCCCTGCGCGAGCGCGTCGAAGGCCGCTTCGGCACCGAGCATGCCGGTCTTCATCGCGTTGTGCGAGCCCTTGATGCGCGGCACATTGAGAAACCCGGCGGCATCGCCGATCAGCGCGCCGCCCGGGAAGACGAGCTTTGGAATCGACTGCAGGCCGCCCTCGCTGATCGCGCGCGCGCCGTAGCCAAGACGTTTGCCGCCCTCGAAGGTGGCGCGGATCGCCGGATGGGTCTTGAAGCGCTGGAATTCGTCGTAGGGCGACAGATGCGGGTTCTCGTAGTCGAGATGCAGCACGAACCCGACCGCGACCAGATTATCCTCGAGGTGATAGAGGAACGATCCGCCCCCTGTCCGTGAGTCCAGCGGCCAGCCTTGCGTGTGCACGACCAGGCCCGGGTCGTGCTTCCCCGGCGCAACCTGCCAGAGCTCCTTGATGCCGATGCCGTACTTCTGCCAATCGACCCCGTCGCGCAGGCTGAACCGGTGCATCAGCTCCTGCGACAGCGAACCGCGGCAGCCCTCGGCGAACAGCGTGTATTTGGCGAGCAGCTCCATGCCGGGCTGATACTCGGGCTTGTGCGAGCCGTCCTTGGCGACGCCCATGTCGCCGGTGGCTACGCCACGAACCGCGCCGCGCTCGTCGTAGAGCACCTCGGCGGCGGGAAATCCAGCGTAGATCTCCACGCCGAGCGCCTCTGCCTGGGTGGCGAGCCAGCGGCAGACATTGCCAAGGCTCACGATGTAGTTGCCGTGGTTGTTCATCAGTGGCGGCAGCATCCAGTTCGGCAGGCGGTATGCCTTGTCCGGTGTCAGGACAAGCAAGTGGTCGGCGCGCACCGGCGTGTTCAGCGGCGCGCCGCGGGCCTGCCATTCGGGCAGCAGTTCGTTCAGTGCGCGCGGATCGATTACCGCGCCGGACAGGATGTGCGCGCCGACCTCGGAACCCTTTTCGAGTACGCATACGCCGACCTCGCGTCCCGCCTGGGCGGCAAGCTGCTTGAGCCGAATCGCCGCCGACAGTCCGGCCGGGCCGCCGCCGACGACGACGACGTCGTACGCCATGGCTTCGCGTTGCACCAGCGTTCTCCCGGGCTTTCTGCCAGTGTAGCCATTATAATTGGCTTTCTTCCTCGCCACTGCCGATGAATCACGAACGCAATGCGTGCCTATGCACGCGCATGAGCGTGCTGCCGAGGTGGCTATGAACGCGCCGTTGTGGCAACCCTCGCCGGATCGCGTTGCCCATGCCAACCTCTCCGCGTTCGCCGCACGGGTTTCCGCCAAGCATGGCGTCGGGCTGGCGGACTTCACCGCACTCTACCGCTGGTCCATCGCCGAACCCGAGGCGTTCTGGCGCGCGCTGTGGGACGACGCGGGCATCGTCGGTGAAGCGGGTGCGCGCACCCTGGTTGACGCGCAGGCGATGCCGGGGGCGCATTGGTTTCCCGACGCGCGGCTCAACTTCGCCGAGAATCTGCTCGCGCGTCGAGCACCGAGCGTCAGCCGACGCGCTGGTATTCTGGGGGGAGGACAAGGTCAAGCGCCGCATCTCCGACGCTGAACTGCTCGCCTCCGTATCGCGTGTCGCGCAGGGTCTGCGCTCGGCCGGAGTCAAGCGTGGAGACCGGGTCGCCGGCTACACGCCCAACCTGCCCGAAGCGATCATCGCCATGCTCGCCACCGCGAGCATCGGCGCGATCTGGTCTTCGGCATCTCCGGATTTCGGCGTGCAAGGGGTGCTCGACCGCTTCGGCCAGATCGAGCCGCTGGTGCTGTTTACCGTCGACGGCTATTGGTACAACGGCAAGCCGCAGCCGGTCCTGGACAAGCTCTCGACGATCGTCAAGCGCCTGCCCAGCCTGCGGCGCGTGGTCGTGACGCCGTACCTGGACGAGCAGATCAGGGCCAGCGATCTCTCGTCAGTCGCCCAGGCTCTACGCTGGGACGACTTCGGCGCCCCCTTCGCGCCGGCGCCGCTAGTCTACGAGCGCCTGCCGTTCGACCATCCGCTGTACATCCTCTATTCGTCGGGCACGACCGGGGTGCCGAAATGCATCGTCCACGGCGCGGGAGGCACCCTGCTGCAGCACGTCAAGGAGCATCGGCTGCACAGCGATATCAAGGCCGGCGACCGACTGTTTTTCTATACCACCTGCGGTTGGATGATGTGGAACTGGCTCGCATCGGGGCTTGCGTCCGGGGCGACGCTGTTGCTCTACGACGGATCACCGTTCGTGCACCAGGGCAGGATCATCTGGGACCTGGTCGACGCAGAGCGAATGACGCACCTGGGCACGTCGGCCAAGTACATCGACGCGGTCAAGAAGACCGGGCTCGTGCCGCGCCAGGAGTACGCGCTGTCAACCCTGCGCGCCGTGCTCTCGACCGGCAGTCCGCTCGCACCCGAGGGCTTCGACTACGTCTACCAGTGCGTCAAGGAGGACCTCTGCCTGTCGTCGATCTCCGGCGGCACCGACATCATCTCCTGTTTTGCGCTGGGCTGCCCCACGCGTCCGGTCTGGCGCGGCGAGCTGCAATGCCGGGGCCTGGGCATGGAGGTCGAAGTGTACGACGAGAACGGCAAGCCGGTGCGCGAGCGGAAGGGCGAGCTCGTATGCACCGCGCCGTTCCCGTCGATGCCGCTCGGCTTCTGGAACGACCCTGACGGGACGAAGTATCGCGCGGCGTATTTCGAGCGCTTTCCCGGCGTCTGGTGTCACGGCGACTGGGTCGAGCTCACCGCGCACGATGGCATGATCATCTACGGTCGCTCCGACGCGACCCTCAATCCGGGCGGCGTACGCATCGGCACGGCGGAAATCTATCGCCAGGTGGAGCAGCTCGATGAGGTCGTGGAGAGCATCGTCATCGGCCAGGATTGGCCGCCGGGAGCGGTCGGCGACGTCCGCGTCGTGCTGTTCGTGCGCTTGCGCGACGGCCTAACACTCGACTCGGCATTGATCGAGCGCATCCGGCAGCAGATCCGCGCCAACACGACGCCGCGGCACGTGCCGGCGAAGATCGTCCAGGTCAGCGATATCCCGCGTACCAAGAGCGGCAAGATCGTCGAGTTGGCCGTGCGCAACGTTGTACATGGCGAGCCGGTAAAGAATCTCGAAGCGCTCGCCAATCCCGAAGCCCTGGAGCAATTCCGGGAACGCGCCGAATTGAAGGCCTGACGCGGCCGCGGAGCGGCGATGAACTTCCTGGCCGTGGTGATGGCGCTCTCGCTGGAGCAATGG
The DNA here is from genome assembly GCA_963711235.1 of uncultured beta proteobacterium. Lineage (GTDB taxonomy): Bacteria > Pseudomonadota > Gammaproteobacteria > Burkholderiales > Casimicrobiaceae > PALSA-1003. The sequence goes on from CAVQDI010000006.1 coordinate 1,924,200, forward strand.
CGAACGTTCCGCTGGCGCAGTGGCTTGCAGCGCGCCTTCGTGCGCTACGCGCGCGCGCTGGAGCAGCGCTTCAACGCCGGCTCGGCGCGGCAGGGGGCGATCGCCACCGCACTGGCCCTGCTGCCTCCCGTGGCGCTCACGGCCATCCTCTACGCCTTGCTCGAGGCCGTGCATCCATTGCTCGGGCTGCTGTGGAACGTCGCCGTCCTGTTCATGCTGGTCGGATTTCGCCACTTCAGCCACGCCTTCAGCGCGATCAGCGAGGCGCTCAAGGCCGGCGACGCGATCGGCGCGCGCAGGATCCTCGCCGCCTGGCGCGGCGTCGAGGCCAGCGCAGCGACTGCGGAAGAAGTCGCGAAACTCGCCATCGAGCAGGGTGTCGAGGATTCGTATCGCCACGTCTTCGGCACCCTGTTCTGGTTTCTCGTGCTGCCCGGGCCCGCGGGCGCAGTGCTCTACCGCCTCACCGCGCTGCTCGCCGAGCGCTGGTGTGTGGACGCGGCGGCGCCGCTGGGGCACGAGCTGGGCGAATTCGGCCGGCCGGTACAACGCCTGTTGTTCTGGCTTGACTGGGTTCCGGTGCGCCTGACCGCGGTGACCTTCGCTGTCGTCGGCGATTTCGAAGACGCGATCTACTGCTGGCGCACACAGGCCAAAGCCTGGCCGGCACAGCCCATTGGCATCCTGCTTGCAAGCGGCGCCGGCGCGCTCGGCGTGTTGATCGGCGGCACGCTGACCGGGCGTACCGGCGAACCCGAATTCCGCCCCGAACTGGGCCTGGGCGAGCGCGCCGACGCCGACGCCATGCCGAGCGCGGCCGGCCTCGTCTGGCGCGCGCTGCTGGTGTGGCTGGCGCTCTTGCTGCTGCTGACGCTCGCTTACTGGGCGAATTAACGCGACCAGGATCGCGCCCGGGTTTCGCTTTCCCCGAGCAACCGCTGCAGCAGGGCGACGCGCCAAGGCTTGACCTCGCCGCGCACGACCGCCTCCTGCACCGCGCAGCCGGGTTCCGCGCCGTGACGGCAATCGCGGAAGCGACAGCGACCCACGAACGGACGCAGATCGACGAATCCCTGCGCGATCGCGGCTGTTTCAAGATGGGCCAATCCGAACTCCTTCATTCCGGGTGAGTCGACAATCCAGCTGTCCGGGCCGAGCACGTACAGCGTCGTCTCCGAGGTCGTGTGGCGTCCCGCGCGCAGCGCTGCCGACACTTCGCCCACGCGCGCGCCGCTGCCCGGCAGCAGCGCGTTGATCAGCGTCGACTTGCCCATCCCGGACTGGCCGACGAGAACGCTCCGCTGTCCGGCAACGAGGTCATGGAGCGGCGCAAGGTCAGCCGGCGCGCCCTTCGCGCACAGCGGTATGACCGGATAGCCGAGCGCGCGGCACGCGTCGAGCCGTGGGGCGAGCGCGGCGAAGCCAGGCAGGTCGCGCTTGTTGGCGATCAGCGCGAAGCGGCAGCCGTTGCTTTCCGCAGCAATGATCCAGCGCTGGACGAGTTCGTCGTCGTAGGGAGGCACCGGCGCGACGATGCCGAGAACCTGCGTGACGTTGGCAGCGAGCAGTTTCTGGCGGTGCGCATCGGAGCGAAACAGCAACGTGCCGCGCGCCTCGATGGCTTCGATCGCGCCTTCGCCACCTGCCGACGGCGCGACCCGCACCCGGTCGCCGCAGGCGACGCCGAGAGTCCGACCGCGCAGCACGCAGCTGATCGTGTTGCCGTCATCGAGCCTGACGGCAAAGTGCCGCCTCCAGGCGCCGGTGACGAGCCCTGACGCGGTGGCGCTCACGCGTTGAGCACTTCGACCCTGGCCGCGCAGATGCAATCGTTGAGCGTCACGCCGCCGGCATCGTGCGTCGAGTAGGAGACCACGACATGGTTGTAGCGCACCCCCAGATCGGGATGATGATCTTGCCGGTGCGCGATATACGCCACCGCGTTGACGAACGCCAGCGTCTGGTAATAGTCCGCGAAGCGGAAGGTCCTTGGTGAGCCGGTTGTCCTCGTACTCCCACCCCGGCAGGGCCCTGAGACGCTGCGAAAGCTCGGTCACCGACAGCAACGGGGCACCGGGGCGGCAGTTCAGGGTGGACAGGGCGGCGAGCTCAGGAGCCATGCCAGGAACGCTCGGTGCCCGCACTCGCTAGCGCAGCGCGAGCTCGAGCCGGGCAATGCGCACCGGCGCCGGCGGATGCGAATCGAAGAACGCCGAATGCAACGGGTCCGGAGTCAGCGTGTTGGCGTTGTCCTCGTAGAGCTTGACCAGCGCCGCGATGAGCGCCGACGCGGAGGCGTTGCGCGCGGCATACCGGTCGGCCTCGAATTCGTGCCGCCGCGAATACATCGCGGCCAGCGGCGAGGCAAGGAAGGTGAAGGCGGGCAGGGCGAGCATGAACAGCACCAGCGCCACGCCGTAGCGCGGCACCGGCCCGGGGAGGCCCAGGCCGGCGTAGAACCACGGCTTGCCGACCAGCCAGCCGAGCAGCGCAAGCAGCGCCAGACTTCCCACTGCCGACCAGGTTGCGCGCTTGAGCACGTGCTTGAGCTTGAAATGCCCAAGCTCGTGCGCCAGCACCGCCTCGACCTCGTCGGGCGCCAGGCGCGAGAGCAGCGTGTCGAAGAACACGATCCGGCGCGCGCCACCGAATCCGGTGAAGTAGGCGTTGCCGTGGGCCGAGCGCTTCGATCCGTCCATCACATACAGACCGCGGGCGGCAAAACCGCAGCGCGCAAGCAGTCGTTCGACGCGCTCCTTTACCCCGAGGTCGGTCAGCGGCTTGAAGGTGTTGAACAACGGCGCGATCAGGGTGGGATAGAGCGCGAGCATCAGGATCTGAAAACCAACCCACACCAGCCACGCGTACAGCCACCAAAGCGCTCCGGCACGCGCCATAAGCCACAGCACCAGGCTCACCAGCGGAACGCCCAGCGCGGACCCGACCAGTACGCTCTTGAGGATGTCGACGATCCAGATTCTTGGCGTCATGCGGTTGAAGCCGAAGCGCTCCTCGATCACGAAGGTCCGATACCACGCCAGCGGCAGCGCGAGCGCGCCGGCGAGCAGCACGACCGCGACGACGAGCACGACCTCGCGCGCCAGCGGCACGATCGGAAGCGTAGCGGTCCAGGCGGCAATGACCGCCAACGCGCCGCCGAGCGTCAGCCAGAGCAACACCGCGGTATCGATCAGCAGATCGATGACCGCGACGCGGGTGCGCGCCGCGGTGTAATCGGCCGCCTTCTGATGTGCGGCGAGCCCGATCCGATCGGCAAAATGCGCGGGAACCGCCGCGCGGTGCGCCAGGACGTGCTGCACCTGGCGCTGCGCGAGCCAGAGCTGCAGCCCGACCGAGACGGCGAGCGCGAGAACGAACAGCGCGCTGAACAGTCCGGCCGTCATGAATCCGGCGCCGACAAGCGGCAACGCAGGCAAATGGCGATCAGGCTCAATGCGGGCAAGCGGAGGGGTATGCGAGAATACGATATCGCCACGACGTCGCTATTCTACGCTACCTCACATGCCGCGGGACGCCAATCATCTGATCTGGATCGACATGGAGATGACCGGCCTGCGGCCGGAGTCCGACCGCATCATCGAAGTTGCCCTCGTCGTCACCGACGGCGCATTGACCGCGGTGGCCGAGGCGCCGGTGCTCGTCGTCCACCAGGACGACGTGACACTGGCCGGCATGGATTCGTGGAATCAGGCTACCCACGCCCGCTCCGGGCTCATCGAGCGCGTCAAGACCTCGCGCCTCGACGAAGCGGAAGTCGAGCAGCGAATGCTCGCGTTCCTGCGCGAATACGTGCCGCCGCGCGCTTCGCCGATGTGCGGCAGCTCGATCTGCCAGGATCGGCGCTTCCTCGCCCGGTGGATGCCGGCGCTGGAGGATTACTTCCATTACCGCAACCTCGACGTATCCACGCTCAAGGAACTGTGCCGGCGCTGGAAGCCCGACCTCGCCAAAGGCTGGGTGAAGCAAGGCAAGCACGAAGCGCTAGCCGACATCTACGAGTCGATCGACGAGCTTCGATACTATCGCGACAACTTTATCCGGCCGTGAAGTTCTGCAGCCACTGCGGCTCGTCCGCGCTCGAGTTCCTCGTCCCGGCCGGCGACACGCTGCCGCGGTACGTGTGCGCTGCCTGCAGCACGGTCCATTATCAGAACCCGAAAGTGGTCGTCGGCTGCCTGCCGGTGTGGCACGAGCAGGTGCTGCTGTGCAAGCGCGCGATCGAGCCGCGCCGAGGCCTGTGGACGCTGCCGGCGGGATTCCTCGAAAACGGCGAGACGATTCTCGCCGGGGCCGAGCGCGAGACCGCCGAGGAGGCACAGGCGCATGTCGACGTCGGCCCGCTCTACACGATGATCAGCCTGCCACATATCAACCAGCTCTACATCATGTTTCGCGCCCGGCTGGTCGATCTCGATTTCGGCCCGGGAGCGGAAAGCCTCGACGTGCGGCTCTTCGACGAAGCCGAGATTCCCTGGGGCGAGCTTGCGTTTCGGACCATCGCCCGCACCTTGCGCAACTTCTTTCTCGATCGCAAATTGGGTAGCTTCCCGGTGCATGTCAGCGCGCTCGACCGGCGTGCACCGCTGCGGCCGGAGCTGATGGGCGCAGGCTAGCTCGTTGCCGCGTGTTGCCGACGCCAAGGCCATCGAGGCGGCGGCTGGACGCCCCCGTGGACCCGTGCCAACATTCACGCCGCTGTGCGCGAACACTTCCATGCGACCTGTTGATCTGCTCTTCGACCGCTACGGCGGCTACCACCGCCATCCGGGCAACAAGGCGATCCATTGGGTCTGCGTGCCGCTGATCGTGTGGAGTGTGATGGGGCTGCTGTGGGCGGCGGCGCCGGCCGCCGCCTACCTGGCCATCGCCGCGGCGCTCGGCTTCTACCTGTGGCTGTCGGTGCCGATCGCGCTGGGCATGGCCGCCGTATTCGCCGTGATGCTGTATGCGCTGACCTGGCTCGGCGAGCGCACCTTCATTGTTTCAGCGATCGTCTTCGTCGCCGCCTGGGGCGGCCAGTTCGTCGGCCACGCCATCGAGCGCAGCCGGCCATCGTTTCTCGAGGACGTGCGCTCGTTCCTCGTCGGCCCGGCGTGGCTGCTGGGATTTGTCTATCGTCGCCTGGGCATCGCGTTCTAGCCCCGATGCAGGCGCTCGACAAGGTGGGCTTCATCGTCGCCGGCGCGCAGAAGGGCGGCACGTCGGCGCTCGACCACTACCTGCGCGAGCATGCCGAGCTGTGCCTGCCGCAGGAAAAGGAACTGCACTTCTTCGATACCGACCACTGCTTTGCCGCCGAGCCGGTCGACTACGCGCCGTACCGCGCCTGTTTCAACCCGGGACCGGGGCACCGTCTGCTGGGCGAGGTCGACGCCGGCCTATCTCTACTGGCCGACGGCGGCGGAGCGCATCGCCCGCTACAACCCGGCGATGCGGCTCATCGTCGTTCTGCGCAATCCGGTCACGCGCGCCTTTTCGCACTGGAACATGTCGCGCCGCACCGGGCGCGAGCCGCTGCCGTTTCGTCAGGCACTCGAGGCCGAAGCGCAACGACTGCGCGCGCTGCCGCTGGAAGTGGCGAAGTCGTTCACCTACATCGATCGCGGGTTCTATACCCGACAGCTGCAGCGTCTGTGGCGCTACGTTCCGCGCGAAGCAGACGATCGTGTTCAAGAGCGAGGAACTGTTGACCGAGCACACCGCCGTGCTGACGAAGGTTGCCGATTTTCTTGGCATCGCGCCGTTTCCGCTGCTGGCCGAGAAGCGGGCCGAGGTGCGCGAATACGATACGGTGATGAGCAACGAGGAGAAGCGCTACCTGGGCGCCCTGTTCGAGACCGAAATCGGCGAGCTCGAGCGCCTGCTGGGGTGGGACTGCTCGGCGTGGCGGGCGTAGGCTCGGGCGCAGCGCGATCAGAACGGCAGCGTGACGCCGGAGGCCGCGGCGCCGAACACGCGGCGGAAGTCCGCCTGGATGCGCCGCAGCGCGACCTCGTTGTCGGCTTCGAAGCGCAGGACGATGACCGGCGTCGTGTTCGAAGCCCGGGCGAGGCCGAAGCCGTCGGCGTATTCGACCCGCAACCCGTCGATGCGGATAATCTCCGCCGCGCCCGGGAATTCGGCGCTTGCGGCGAGCCGGGCGATGAGCGCGTGCGGCGATTCGGTGCCGCAGCTTGCGTTAAGCTCAGGGGTCGACAGGCTGTCCGGCAGGGCGTTGAGCACTGCGGTTGGGCTTGGCGTGGCGCGACAGGATCTCGAGCAGCCGAGCGCCCGCGTACATGGCCGTCGTCGAAGCCGTACCAGCGCTCCTTGAAGAAGGTGTGGCCGCTCATCTCGCCCGCCAGCAGCGCGCCGCTCTGCTTCATCTTCTGCTTGATCAGCGAATGCCCCGTCTTCCACAACAAGGGCGTGCCGCCGTGAGCAACAATCCAGGGCTTGAGGTTGCGCGTTGACTTGACGTCGTAGATGACGGTTGCGTGCGCATTGCGCGCGAGCATGTCGGCGGCGAAGAGCATGAGCTGCCGATCCGGGTAGATGATGCCGCCGTCGCCGGCCACCACGCCGAGGCGGTCGCCGTCGCCGTCGAACGCGAGGCCGAGCTCGTTATCGGTCGTCGCGAGGCAGGCGATCAGGTCCTGCAGGTTTTTCGGTTGCGACGGGTCGGGATGGTGATTCGGGAACGTGCCGTCGACGGCGCAGAAAAGCTCGGTCACTTCGCACCCGAGACGGCGGAATAGCGTCGGCGCGAAGGCGCCGGCGATACCGTTGCCGCAGTCGACGGCGATTTTCATCGGCCGGACGAGGGTGATGTCGCCGGCGATGCGGTCGAAATACGCCGCGACGATATCGGCATGGCGCAGGCTGCCCGCTCCGCTGTTGAGCGCACCCGATTCGATGCGTGATTTCAGCGCCTGAATCTCGTCCCCTGCCAGCGTGTCGCCGGCGATGACCATCTTGAGGCCGTTGTAGTCGGGCGGGTTATGGCTGCCGGTGACCATGACGCTGCACTGCGTCTTGAGCTCGTGGGCGGCGAAATAGCTCATCGGCGTGGTGACCATGCCGATGTCAATCACGTTCGCGCCGCTGGCCTGGATGCCGGTGGCCAGTGCGCGCCCGAGCTCGGGGCCCGACGTTCTGCCGTCGCGGGCAACGATGAGGGTGTCGCGGCCGCGCTCCAGGGCGAGGGTCCCGAGCGCCTGGCCGATGCGCTGCACGATCGGCGCCGTCAGCGTCTTGCCCACCACGCCACGGATGTCGTAGGCCTTGAAGATTTCCGCCGGCAAGTGCATCGCTTCCTAGGCCGCCAATCCGGCGGCGCCAAAGAATGCGACCAGGCGCTGCGGCAGCCAGCCGAAGCGGCCCGGGAAGGGCAGCTCCAGGAATCCGGCGTGGCCACCCGCTTCGGGTTGCTCCAGCGTGACCGCGTCGCTGACCTGGCCGCGGTCGGGCAGCGAGGAGGCCGGGATGAACGGATCGTTGCGGGCGTTAAGGACGAGCGTGGGCACGGCGACCGCCTTAAGCCACGGCTTGCTGCTCGCGCGCGACCAGTAGTCGGCGGTGCCGGCGAAGCCGTGCAGCGGTGCGGTGACGGCCGCGTCGAAACTGTACATCGAATCGACGCGGCGGATCGCGGCGACGTCGAGCGCGTCCGGAAAACGCCGCGCCATCGCCAGCGCCTTGGGCACCAGCGTCTGCAGAAAGTACCGGGCGTAAATGCGATTCAAGCCCTGGTCGATGGCCATCCCGGCTGCGGTCAGATCCAATGGCGTCGACACCGCCGCCGCGGCGCGCACGAGCGCCTGCGCGCGATGTTCCTCGCGCCCGAGCCAGTTGATGAGCGCGCTGCCCCCCAGCGACACCCCGACCGCGAACAGCGGCGCCACGGGCGCCAGTGCCCGGATCGTCGCGAGCATCCACCCGACCTCGGTGTAATCGCCGGAGTGGTAAGCCCGCGGACGGCGATTCGCCTCGCCGCTGCAGCCACGGAAATGGGGCACGACACCGCGCCAGCCGATTGCGGCGAGGTGCCGCATCAGCGCCAGTGCATAGTGCGCCGTCGAACTGCTTTCCAGGCCGTGAAAGAGGACCACCAAAGGCGTCTGTTCCGTCGCCCCCGGCACGTCGAGCCAGTCGAAGTCGACGAAATCCTGGTCGGGCGTGTCGAGCCGCTGGCGGCGGTAGCTTATCCGCGGCCGCGGGATCAGGATCGGGTAGATGGTCTGCGCGTGTCCGCCGGGCAACCAGGCGGGGGCGCGGTAGCTGCCGTTACTCGATTCATGGCGCCCGCGCGGCAAGACGCGGCGGCAGCGTGATCCCCATGGGGTGCGCGACGCCTGCCGCGACCGGCTCGGCAATGCGCGCTGCGGGCGCCTGCGGGTCGCGCATCGCCGCTTCGGTCAGCCGGTCCAGAACGGCGAGCATTTGGCGAACGCCCGCTGCGCCACGCGCAAGCGCTTGAGTTCCGGCGCGACCCGGGCCGCAAGCCAGCCGCGCACGATGCCCGCGCTGTAGGCGGCGCCTGGCGCGGGATCATCCTCCGGCGCCAGCTCGTCGAGCAGCTTGGCGGCAATTTCGAGATCGTTGAGGCTGCCGAGAATCGATTGCAGCTTGGACAAGGCAGCGATGTACGCCTTGCTCTGCTTGTTCGGAAACAGCGGTGCGAAGAACTCGGTCGCGTAGCGCAGCTTTTTTGCCGCGACGCGTGCCCGATGCCGGTCGGCGGCGCCGATGCGATGGACATGCCGCGCCCGTCGCGATGAGTTTGTCGTGGCGTTGCTGCAGCACCGGCCCGATCCAGTCGCGCGCCAGCGTTGGGACCGACGCCGCCCCGGAGGCCGCGGCCGAGCGCGGTGAAGTAGGCCGCGAGAGCGAGCAGCAGGCGCTGAAAACGCGCGGTGGCGATGGCTTCGCGCGCCGTCCCGGTCAACCGTTTGCGGCGCCGCGTTGCGCGCGCGCGCAAGCGGGCAATGCCGCGCTGGCCGCGAAATTGGGCGGCAACTTCGGGCAGCGTTTCGGCGGCGAACACGTCACAATCGCGCGCCGGACCGAGAATCGAGCCCAGCCAGCGCAGCTCCTGCGCCAGGGGAGCGATCGTCGTCCTCCGGGGTGATGAGTGCGGCGAGCTGGAGCAGCGAGCGCAGCCGGCGCCAGCCGACGCGCAGCTGATGCAGGTACTCGGGGTCGTCGTGCGCAAGCATCGCCTCGGCGTTGGCTTCGATCTGGGCCACGCAGTCGGTGGCGATCGCGGCCAGCGCCGCCTGGGGCGTCGCGTCGGCTGCGAGCTCGACCTTGCGCGCCCGGCGCGGCTTGGGTGCCGCGCCGCTGGCCAGTGCGAAGCCGCGCTCCGCCTTGCTCGCGTGCAGAACCTGGAGCGGCAGGTCGGCGGCGAGGGCGGCGGCCAGCTCGAACAGGCGCAACGCATCGCCGTGGTCGATCTCGACCTCGATCTCGTGCACGGCCTCGCGGCGGCGACCGGCGCGGATCTCGCCGCGGTCGAAGCAGAGCGTTGCCCGTGTGCCGTCGGCAAACGTCAGCGGCAGCTCCTGACGCCGAACCGCGGTGACAAAGACGCGTCGGCAGCGCTCGCCGGCACGCGCGAAAAGCTTGCGCCAGGGCGTCTGGCCGAGCTTGGCGAGGTCAAGCCGCGGTGCCGCAAGCCGGGATTCGAACTCGGCGCGGCGATGCACGCCTCCGGCCGCCACGCCGTTGCCCTTCACGCTCTGCAGCCAGCGCGTTCCGTCCCGTCGCAAGCGCAGGGCGACGCCGGCGCTGGCGAGCTCGCGCTCGGGCGTGTCGTAGTACTCGCTGACGATGTCGTGTGTACGCAGGCGGCCGCTCGCAATGGCAGCCACCGCGGGGTGCGCCCGTACCGCCGCCAGCGCGTTCGCGGGTGCGGAGAGCTTCAGTTCGATCTCTTCGGCCATCGGGCTGCTCGCTGCGGCCGGGACGCGGGCGCGACTCAAGACGCGTCGGTCAGAAGCAGGCGCCGGCGGCGCACCGCGTCGGCCAGTTCGTGCAGCACGCCCACGCTTGCGTCCCAGCCGATGCACGCGTCGGTAATGCTCACGCCGTATTCGAGCGCCTGGCCGGGAATCAGGTCCTGCCGCCCGGGCTGGATATGGCTCTCGAGCATCACGCCGACAATGCGATCGTCGCCGCGCGCGATCTGTCCGGCGACATCGTGCGCAACCTCGATCTGCCGCTCGTACTGTTTCTGGCTGTTCGCGTGCGAGCAATCGATCATGATCCGCGCCGCCAGTCCGGCCCGGCCCAACTCGGCGCAGACCTCCTCGACGCTGGCGGCGTCGTAGTTGGGCACGCGGCCGCCGCGCAGGATGATGTGGCAATCCTCATTGCCGGCGGTGCTCACGATGGCCGAATGCCCGCCCTTGGTCACCGACAAGAAATGATGCGGCGCGGAGGCTGCCTTGACCGCGTCGACGGCGATCTTCACCCCGCCGTCGGTTCCATTCTTGAACCCGACCGGGCACGACAGGCCCGACGCCAGCTGCCGGTGCGACTGGCTCTCGGTGGTGCGGGCGCCAATCGCGCCCCAGGCGATCAGATCGGCGATGTATTGCGGCGTGATCATGTCCAGGTACTCGGTCCCGGCGGGCAATTCGAGTTCGTTGATCTCGAGCAGAATGCGCCGCGCCAGCCGCAGGCCCTCGTTGATGCGGAAGCTGTCGTCGAGTCGCGGGTCGTTGATCAACCCTTTCCAGCCGACCGTCGTGCGTGGCTTTTCGAAATAGACGCGCATCACGGTAATGAGTTCGTCCGCCAACTCGCGTCGGATGGCGGCCAGGCGCGTGGCGTAGTCGATCGCCGCATCGTAGTCGTGGATGGAGCAGGGGCCGATAACGACGAGCAAGCGATCGTCGGCGCCATGCAACACGCGATGGATGGCGGCTCGCGCCTCGTAGGTCGTGGTCGCCGCGACCGCGGAGGCCGGGGACTCGCGCAGCAGATGCGACGGCGGCGCGAGCTCCATGATCTCGCGGATGCGGGTGTCGTCGATGGGCAGGCTCGCGCCGGGGGCAGGCGCGACGGCCATCTTGCTGCGCTGGTTGGCGGGGGCGGGCACGTGGACTTCCTTCGGAAATGCTTTTTAGTGCAAAAACATCATTTTAACGGTCCGCACCGCGGACAGCAGAGGATTTTGACACAACCCATGCCGCATCGCATCGTGGGCTTTTTGCGACACGGCCATCCTCACCCAAGCCAGCAAGCCGTGCGGAAACGTTGCCGCGCTGCGCGCCGATGCCGTAGACTCGCCCCAACCGCTTGCCCTGCTTGCAAGCGACCAAACAGGGAGAACTCGATGAAGCCATTGCTCATGCTGGCACTTTTCGCTGTGTTGGCCTGCGCCAGCGCGTATGCCGCCGACACAACGACCAGCGCCACCCCGCCTGCGGCGAAGAATTCGCAGCAAGACAAGATGACGGCTTGCAACGCCAAGGCCGGCGACATGAAGGGTGACGAGCGCAAGACGTTTATGAAGACCTGCCTGTCGGCAAAACCCGCCCCCGCCAAGCCGCAGAACAAGATGGCCGAGTGCAATGCCAAGACCAAGGGCATGACCAAGGCCGACGCGGACAAGGCGCGCTCGGAGTGCATGAAGGGCTAGCCCGCAAGACCGCAGCAGTTGCCCAATACGGCGGGGTGATCTCCTGTCCCACCCTGCCGCACTGACGAGGCGGCGCCGGAGCGATCCGGTAGCCGCCTTGTTTTGGGTGCCGTACCCGCCGGCCGATCCGCCGAGGGCCAGGCAAAATCCGGGCGCAAGATCAGGTCAGGCTCACTCCGAGCAGCCTGCCGACCACGTACGTTACCGAGGCAGCAAGCGCTCCCAGCAGGAGCATGCGAACGCCGGAGGCGAAGGCCGACCGGCCGGTGAACAGCGACAGGGTGGCACCGACGGCAAACAGCGCCACGGCGCTCAAGCCGCCGGCGATGGCCAGCGCGCGGGAGCCGGCGCCGAAGGCAAACGGCAGCAGCGGTACGGCGGCGCCGACGGCGAAGGAAAGCAACGACGCGATGGCCGCGCCCCAGGGCGAGCCAAGTTCATCCGGATTGAGGCCGAGCTCCTCCCGCGCCAGCGTGTCGAGCGCGTGCTGCGGGTCAGCGACGATCTGCTTGGCAATGCGCTCCGCCTCGCTGCCGGATAGGCCCTTCGCCTTGTAGATGAGTGCAAGCTCCTGCGCCTCGGCGTCGGGATACTCCGCCAGTTCATCGCGCTCCAGTCCGATCTGGTATTCGAACAGCTCGCGCTGCGAGCGCACCGATACGAATTCGCCGGTGGCCATGGCGAAGGCGCCGGCGGTCAGGCCGGCGACCCCGGTCAGGAGCACCACCGCCGGGTCGGAACTTGCGCCGGCGACGCCAAAGATAAGGCTCGCGTTGGACACCAGCCCGTCGTTGATGCCGAACACGGCGGCGCGCAGGTTGCCTCCGCCGCCCAGGCCACGGTGCCGGTGCTCGATGTTGCCGGCGACCGGGGCGCTGTGTCCACCCGGCTCGCGCCGGCTGTAGATCGCCATGCCGCGTACTTTCATCGCCGCCAGCACCGCGCGCAGCCGCCGCGGGCCGAGCCTTTCGACCAGCCGGGCGACCAGACGCGTGCGCAGATCCGGCGCATAGGGCTGCGGCGCCGGCTTGCCGCTGGCGGTGAGCTGTGCGCGCCAGATGGCGGCCTGGGCCTCGGCCTCGCCGGCAAGACGCGTGAACAGATCGGCGCGCGCCGTTCCCGCCTCCGCTTCCGCGCAGGCGCGGTAGAGGAAGGCGGAACGTTGTTCCTCAACCCAGGCAGCGTGGGGATTGCTCATTTGCCGCTCCGCGCTTACTCGGGGACGCCGACCACCGCGTCGATGCGCGCGAGCACGTCCGCAGTAAGTTTCGGCACCACGTCCAATGCCTTCATGTTCTCGACGACCTGCTGCGGCCGGCTTGCGCCTGTGATCACCGTGCTCACGTGCGCATTGTTCACGCACCACGCCAGCGCCAGCTGCGCCAGCGTGCAGCCTAATTCCTTGGCGATCGGCGCGAGCTGCCGGACCTTGGCGATTTTCGCGGCATCGACGATTTGCTCGGCCAGCCACTCGAAGCCCTTGAGCGCTGCGCGGGAGCCGGGTGGCACGCCATCGTTGTATTTACCGCTCAAGAGGCCCGAGGCCAGCGGGCTCCAGATCGTCGTCCCAAGCCCGATGTCCTGGTACAGCCGCGCGTATTCCTTCTCCACCCGGTCGCGGTGGAACAGGTTGTACTGCGGCTGTTCCATCACCGGCTTGGCCAGATGATGTCGCTCGGCGATCTGCCACGCCGCCATGATCTCGGCGGCGCTCCATTCCGAGGTGCCCCAGTAGCGTGCCTTGCCGGCGCGGACGATGTCGTGCATGGCCCATACGGTCTCCTCCACCGGCGTCTCGGGATCGGCGCGGTGGCAGAAGACCAGGTCGACGTAATCAAGCTGCAGGCGCTCGAGCGAGCCGTCGATGGCAGCCATGAGGTACTTGCGATTGAGCGTGTTCTTCTCGTTGGGCCCGTCGTTGAGACCCCAGAAGAACTTGGTCGAGACGACGTAGGACGCGCGCCGCCAGCCGAGCTTCTTGAGCGCGTTGCCCATGATGCGCTCGGAGGCGCCCTTGGCGTACACCTCGGCATTGTCAAAGAAGTTCACGCCGGCGGCGTAGGCGGCGGCCATGCAGTCGCGCGCCAGTTCGTCGCCCATCTGGTTACCGTAGGTAACCCAGGAGCCGAAGGACAGCGCGCTCAATTTAAGCCCGGAGGCACCGAGGCGGCGATAATTCATTTCGTGGTCGGGGGCGGCAAGGCCCGCGAATGCGACGCAACGGAATTCTACCGCATCGCAGCGCGCCATCCCGCGGTCGAGCACGTACAATCGCGGCTTTGCCCGCGCGGCAGGGCGCGCAGGAACGCACCGGCTTAAGCCCAGGACCCACCCATGCCGAAGACAAATCATCCGTTGACCGTCGAGGATTTATGGTCGATCAAGCGTATTGGCACGCCGACCCTTGCACCCGACGGCAAGGCTGCCTGCGCGGCGGTAACCACGTACGACATGGAGCAGAACGAGGGTCGCACCGAACTATGGCTGTTCTCCACCGACGGGGGCAAGTCGCGCCGCCTGACCGCGGGCGACAAGGACAGCGAGCCGTGCTGGTCGCCGGACGGCAAATGGATCGCCTTCGCCGCCAAGCGCAAGGACGATGAAGAGGCGCAGGTCTATCTGATCGCCCCGGACGGAGGCGAAGCGCGGCGGCTGGCAACGGTTGCCGGCGGCACGTCGGGGCTGCGCTGGTTTCCCGACAGCAAAAAAATCGCCTTCGTCTCCTGGGTCTGGCCGGATCTCAAGACCGACAAGGAGCAAGCCAAGCGGTGGAAGGAGCGCAAGGAAGCCAAAGTCAAGGCGCACCTGTCCGAACGCCGCGAGTACCGGTTTTGGGACCACTGGCTCGCCGACGGGCGCGAGCCGCACGTTTTCGCGGCGGAGGTGGGCAGCGGCCGGGTGCGCGACCTGCTCTCCGGGACGCGACTTGCCCTGCAGCCGTGGGAACCCTCCGCGGAGCTCTACGACATCAGCCCCGACGGCCGTGAGCTTGCGCTGACGGTCGATCTCCACGCCGAGCCAGCGATGATGAACGAAACCGACATCGTCGTCGTCACCCTGGCGACGGGCCGCCAGCGCACGCTGACCGCGGACAGCGGTTTGAGCGACGCCGCGCCGCGCTATTCGCCCGACGGCCGGCATATCGCGTGGAATTCGTACAACCTCAAGCGCGCGTTCAACGATCAAGGCCGGCTGACCCTTTTCGACCGCCGCCGCGGTGGCACCCGTCGCCTGCTGCCGAAGCTCGACCGGGCGACGACGCGACACGCCTGGGCGCCCGACGGGGCGACGCTGTTCGCGCTCATCGAAGATCGCGGTCGGCAGGAGATCTATCGCTTCGGCCTCGGCGATTCGCTGCCGACCCGGGTGGCAAGCGGCGGTACGATCACCGGCTTCTCCCTCTCCCGCGACGGGTCGCGGATCGCTTTCGATCGTGCCACGCTCTCCCATCCTCCGGCACTGTTCGCCGGGGGCAGCGACGGGCGGGCGCAACGGCCGATCGAGAGCCTCAACCGCACGCTGCTCGGCCGGGTGCGCATGGGGGCGACGCGCGAGTTCACGATCCGAGGCTGGGGCGGGGATCCGGTCCAGATCTGGGTCACCTACCCCCCAACTTCACGCCGCGCAGCAAGTGGCCGCTGCTGCACTCGATCCATGGCGGGCCGCACGCGGCGCATGTCGACGGCTGGCATTTTCGCTGGAACGCGCAGGTGTTCGCGGCCCATGGCTACGTCGTCGTCGGCGTCAACTACCACGGCTCCTCGGGCTTCGGGCAGCGCTGGCTGGAGACGATCACCGGCGACTACGGCGCGCGCGAGTTCACCGACGTCGAAGCGGCGACCGATTTCATGCTCCGGCAACGGTACATCGACCGCGAGCGCCTGGTCGCCTCCGGCGGCAGCTACGGCGGCTACATGGTCGCCTACATGAACGGGCACACCGACCGCTACCGCACGTTCGTCTGCCACGCCGGCTGCTACGACTGGGTGAGCATGATGGCGACCGACGGCTACATGTTCTTCGCCAAGGAGCTCGGCGCCTTCCACTGGGACAACCCGAAGCGGGTGATGCGCCAGTCGCCGCACCACTATGCGCGCCGATTCAAGACCCCGACCCTGGTCATTCACGGCGAGCTCGACTACCGGGTGCCGGCAACGCAGGCGCTGCAGTACTACAACACGCTCAAGACGCGCGGCATCGCCGCCCGGCTAATGTACTTTCCGGACGAGAACCACTGGATACTGAAGCCTCAGAACTCGCGCCTGTGGTACCACGAGTTCTTTGCCTGGATCCGCCGCTACGCACCGGGCGGTGGCCGCCGCAGCTAGCCCACCGTTTCGCCTTCGTAGCGGCGGCCGGGCTACAGGGTTGGATGGCCCGGGCGGCCCGACGGCCCGCGCGCACCTCGAGCTTTTCCTGGCAGGCAATGCAGCGCGCGGCGGCCGGCTGCACGTTCAGGCGCGGCCAGCCGATCGGCTCGCCGCAGTCGCTGCAAGTGCCGTAGCGGCCATCCTCGACGCGGGCGAGGGCCGCCTCGACCTCGGCGAGTTCGGAGATGTCGCGGGTGACCATCGCGATGTCGAGATCGGCAAGGATGTCCGCCAGCACCCAGTCGGCGGTCGCGGCGAGCTCGTTCTTGAACCCGATCACTCTCGGGTCGTCGCTGTTCTGCAGCTCGCGCTCGACTTCGGCCCGCAGCGTCTGCCGCCGACTCGTCAGCCGCTGGGCGAGTTCGTCGCGCTCTCGGGCGGTGAGGTTCGTCATCGGATTTTCCTAGGGTGCCGCACTAACGGACCCGCTTCGCGGGAAACTCTTCCTCGATATTGTCGCGAAAGAAGCTCCACGGTGAGGTCGCGCCGATGAAGCGGCGCCAGGTGTCCTGCGTTATGCCCGAGTAATCGAAGGTTCCGCCGCTGAGTTCGATTCGCAGCACGCGATTGCGTTCGTCATAGCCGGCGGCGCGTAGGTTACCCCCGGAGAGGCGCTTCATTTCCACCCGCGCCGCTCCGCTCAGTGCTTCTTGCGCTGCTTCGGCTTATGCGGCCGTTTCTTGCCGTAGCTGCCGTTGAAGATCTTTCCGCGGCGCGTGCGAACGTCGCCTTTGCCCATCGGTCGTCTCCGGATGAAATGGCCAAGATGCTACGATTATAGCGCCGTCGCGGCATCGCGACCGCCGCCTGCCGGAGCCCCCGTTGAGACTCTCCCGTGCCTTCGTTGTCGCGCTCTATGGGCTGAGCTTCGCCGCTTTCGCCGCCGATCCGGGCAAGGTTCTGCGCACCGCCTTTCCCATCGCCGAGTCGAGCTTCGATCCCGCGCTCGCCTGGGATGCGGCTTCGAATTCGGTAGTCGAGGAGATCGCCGAATCGATGCTTGGCTACGAATACCTGGCGCGACCGGTCAAGCTCGCGCCGCAAACGCTCGAGCGCCTGCCGGAAGTGTCGGATCGCGGAGCAACCTACCTCTGCCGATTGCGCAAGGGGATCTTCTTCGCCCCCGATCCGGCATTCAAAGGCAAGCCACGAGAGCTTGTCGCGGCGGACTACGCCTACTCTCTGAAGCGCCTGCTCGATCCGGCGCTGCGCTCGCCTTGGACGTGGGTGGTCGAGGGCAAGCTCATCGGCGGCGACGAACTGCGGGCTGCGGCGAAAGCGAGCGGCAGGTTCGACTACGATGCGCCGCTGCCAGGCCTCGAGGTCGTCGATCGGTACACGCTGCGGATCCGCCTCAAGCAGCCCGATTACAACTTCCCCTACGTGCTGGCGATGCCGGCGACCGCGGCCGTGGCTCGGGAAGTGGTCGAGGCGTACGGCAATGACCTTGGCGCGCACCCGGTCGGCACCGGCCCCTACCTGCTCAAGGAGTACCAGCGCAGCAACCGCATCGTGCTCGAGGCCAATCCGGGCTATCGCAAGGTGGTGTTCGACGAGTCCATACCGGCGAACCGGGCCGATGCTGCAATTGCGCGCGCACTCAAAGGCAAGATACTCCCGACGATCGGGCGGATCGAGATTTCGGTCATCGAGGAAGGCCAGCCGCGCTGGCTTGCGTTCCTGAGAGGCGAACTCGACTATCTGCAGCCGTTTCCGCTCGATTTCGTCGGCGAACTGCTCGACGACGGCAAGCTCAAGCCGGCGCTCGCGGCCAAGGGCATTGAGCACCAGCTCCTGCTGCGCCCGAATACCTGGTGGGCGTACTTCAACATGGACGATCCGGTCGTCGGCGGCTACACGCCGGAGAAGATCGCGCTGCGACGCGCGATCAGCATGGGGTTCAACACCGAAGAGTTCATCCGCGTGCTGTTTCGTGGCCGGGCGATCCCGGCGCAGGGGCCGATTCCTCCGGATATCGCCGGTTTCGACCCGACGCTTCGGACGCAGGCGCAGGTCTACGATCCGGCGGCAGCGCGCGCGCTGCTCGACCATTTCGGCTACAAGGATCGCGACGGCGACGGCTACCGCCAGTTGCCCGATGGCAAGCCGCTGGTCATCGAGCACTGGTCGACGCCGACCTCGCGCGAGCGCCAGGTCGACGAGCTGTGGAAGAAGAACATGGACAGCATCGGTATCCGCATGGTCTTCAAGAAGGAAAAGCTACCGGAGCTGCGCAAGATGGCACGGGCCGGCAAGCTGCAAATGCGCCACGACGGGTGGGACGCGGATTACCCCGATGCGGAGAATTTCATGCAGCTGCTCTACGGTCCCAACGTCGGCCAGGCCAACGATTCGCGCTTCAGGCTGCCCGAGTTCGACCGCCTCTACGAACAGGCGCGCATGCTGCCCGACTCAGCGCAGCGGACGCGAATCTTCGACCGCATGACCGAGCTCGTGGTCGCCTACGCGCCGTGGAAGCTCACGCACCATCTGCTCGAAGACCATGTCATCCAGCCCTGGGTCGTCAACTACAAGCCGCACCCCATCCGATCCGACATCTGGATGTACCTGGACATCGACGAGGCCAAGCGGCGGCGCTAGCCGCGCGGCGGCCGTTCTAATGCTTGGTCGGCGACGTGTAGGGCCCGCACTCCGCAAGCGCGGTCGACGTCGCCGTATTGAGGTCGACCAGGGTCAGATCGGTTCCCTTGCCGCGCAATTCCAGGTTGCCGTTGGAGAATCGCACGCCGGACGTGGCCGGTATCTGGTAGAGCGACGACCGTGTCACCGGTGGGCAGCAATATCCGCGCCGTGCCGGAGTCGAAGCGGATCACCAGCCGCTCGCCCTCGAGCAGGCAGACAAAGGTGTTCTTCGCCGCTTCCTCCTCTTCCTTGCCCGGCTTGTCGGCGCAAGCGGCGAGCAGGCCCGCGATGACGAACGCATAGGCAAGTCGCTGCAACCAGCCAAGCATGAACGAACCTCCGGTCGCAAATACGGCCCAGGTCGTTGAAAGGATAGCATCACCACCCTGCGCGGTCGCGGCGCGCGGCGCGCAGCTTCAGTGCACTTCGTCACACAGTCGCGTGCTCCGGGTGCGGCCGCCGGTTTGCGGCGTGAACACGAAAACGCAGGGGTCGAAGCCTTCCTTCGTCAGTGCCGCGGTGATGGTGCGCAGCGCTTCGGCGGACAACGACGGCTCGCGCGCGAGAATGCGGCCAAAACGCAGCGACGGGTGTCCGGCCACGAGCCAACGGTATTCGGGGCCAAGCGCGATCACGATCGATTCGCGCCCGAACGGATACCACCAGATGCCGAGAAAATGCACGGTGGTCACTTTGAGCACCGACGGCAGCGCGGGATCGAGGGGACGCGCCTGCGCTTCGTTGGTTTCGATGCTTCCGTCCGCGCGCAGGCAGCGGGCACGGGTCGCGATGGCGCCATTGTCCGCAGCCGTGTATTCCGACTGGGTGTCGCGCGCGCAATGGCTTTGCAGAAAGCCCGGAATCGAGGCGATCTCGTACCAGGTGCCGTAGTAGCGATTCAGATCGAAGTCGGCCACCGGCGTGAGCGCGGCGGCCGGCGCCGCGCACGCCAAGGCGACGAACGCGAGGCCGATGCGCCACCGCGCTTGCCGCAAGCGTCTTTCCAGTCTGAAGCGATGCGGCCATGGGCTTCCCCTTGAGCGAGCATTGACGCGAGCCTAGCCACCGCGACCGGTCGCGCCGGCATCCCGCCCGGCCGGTGCCGGCGCGCCAACGGATCATCCGCCTATCCGATCCTCGCCGGCACGTGCTTGCGCACTTGAGTGGTGCCGCATGGATTGTATCGCCATCCGGGCCTGCGCCGCAGCCAAACGCCCGGCGGCACGACGCAGTCGTCCGCGCGAGCATCGCCCTGCGCGCCCGCGTGCGCATGGCCGCAGTGTGCGAGCACTCTATTACTGCGCCGTGTATTGCCGGGTCCGCGCGAGATCCAGAGGCACCCGCGCGCCCGGATGCCGACCCGATGCGGCGGGGTGGCGTTTCAGCTGATGCCCTGAAGGGCCTCGAGCTCGTCGTCCTGCGGATCGCTCCACGCGCGAACACCGCGGCGACGGCCGCCGGGCTCGATGCCGCGGCGAGCATGGCGCGAAACGCCGGTTGCGAGAACCGCTCGGCGACCTCGCGCAGGAGGCCAAGCTGCGTTTCGGGCACGCCTTCCGCCGGAACGACCATGACGAAGAACTCCGACACCGGCTTGCCGTCGGGTCCGCCGAAACGCAGCGGCACCTTGGTGCGCAGGTACAGGGTCAGCGGTCGATCGATCCCGGGGATACGCGCATGGGGAATGGCCAGGCCGTCACCGACTGCGGTCGAGCCGGCCTGCTCGCGCCGATGCAGGGCGCGAAAAATCGGCTCCGCCTCGATGCGGCAGAAGCCCTTGAGCATCTGCGCGGCCGCGTGGAGCAGCGCCATCTTCCCGTGCGACCTCCAGGTCGAGTGCGACCGCCTGCGGAAGGAGCGGCGGGTGTCCCGGAGCCATCGCCGCGGGGCTTAGTCCTCAGCTCGAACGCCAGCCGGCCAGGGCGGCTAGGATCTCGGGGGCGGCAATGCAGGTTTCCAGCCTTTCGCGCAGCGCCTTGGTGCCGAGCATGCTCGCGGCCTGGGCGAGCAGCACCAGGTGGGCGTCGGTCGCCAATTCGGGTACCAGCAGGACGAGCAGAGACGACACCGGTTTCCCGTCGGGCGCGTCGAAATCGATCGCCGGTCGCAGGCGCACGAAGCCTGCGATCGCGCGCGCGACCCCCGCCAGTCGGGCGTGGGGAATGGCGACTCCATGCCCAAGCGCCGTCGAACCGAGCCGTTCGCGTGCGGCGAGACCGGCGACGACGTCCGCCTCGCGCAAGCCATGGCGTGTCCCGATCGACGTCGCGATGCGGCTGAAAACACGCTCTGGCGTGGCCGCGTCGACATCGAGCAGGATGTCCTCGACCGCCAGCAGGCCGACGAGCGAATTGCGCTCCGCCCTGCGCGGCGGGGCGGGCGGTGGCGAGGCGGAGCGTTCGGGCGATAGGGCGCGCAGGTTGAACATGGGGTTGGCCTGGGGTTTGAGTTTGACTGCCGCAAGCCTAATACCGCGCGCGTAAGATCGACGTTTTTTTCCCAGCCGTGGTTGTAAACGCGCTGTAAACAAGGGCGTGCCTTACGCGTTCTTTACGCCGCCTCCCTGCGAATTTGACGCGCCTTCTCCTTGCCGGCGAGACCCTCCGCCCCCATCCTTGAACAGGAAAGGATCAAGCCATGCGCTTCGAACTCTGGCATCACTGGGCACTCCTGCGAGCGCTTTTTGTATTGACGCTCGCCGCACCGCTCTTCATCGCCGCGGCGGTCTTCCGCGGGCGCTCGCGGCCGGGCGTCGGGGAAAAACCATCTCACGACCAGGCCGCATCGCCGAGCGGCGCGGACGTGGGGCTCGCGCATCGCGTCGAAGCGAGCCCGCGCCAATGGCCGGATGCCGGTGCCGATCCGGGCCGGCGCGCGGCCTAACCCGGCCTTCGCACAAGCGCGTTATTTACAGCCTCTTAACGCCGGCCCACGGCGCCTTTGCGGATTCTTGACGCGCTGGCCGCTATCGTGGCGGGTTGGCAAACCAGGCGATGCGGAGAGGCGATATGACGGACCTCGTGCTGGATCTCGTTTTCGTGATCATCCTGTTGGCGTTCTTCGCCTTGAGCAGCGGGTTGATCCGCTTCTGCGCCAGACTCATGGATGGGAGGCGTGGATGAACTGGGTATATTGGTTGAGCGGCCTGGCTGCCCTCGGCATATTCGTCTACCTCGTCATCGCCTGTTCAAGCCGGAGTACTTCGAATGACGGCGTTATTCCAGACGCAGGGCTGGTTGCAGATCGGGTTCTACCTCGTCGTCCTGTTGCTGCTGGCCAAGCCGCTCGGCGCCTACATGGCGGCCGTCTACGAAGGCCGCGCGTCGCGGGCGCAGCGCCTGGGCGGCTGGCTGGAACGAACGATCTATCGCGGCGCCGGCGTCGACGCGGCGAAGGACATGGGGTGGATCGAGTACGCCATGGCGATGCTCTGGTTCAACCTCCTCGGCGCGCTGGCGGTGTACGCGATCCAGCGCCTGCAGGCCTGGCTGCCACTCAATCCGCAAGCACTCGGGCCGGTAAGCCCCGACTCCTCTTTCAATACCGCGGCGAGCTTCATCACCAACACCAACTGGCAGGGATACGCCGGCGAGTCGACGATGAGCTACCTGTCCCAGATGCTGGCGCTGGCGGTGCAGAATTTCGCCTCGGCTGCGACCGGGATGGCGATGCTTGTCGCCCTGACGCGGGGATTCGTGCGCAAGGAAGCAAGCGGCATCGGCAACTTCTGGGTCGATCTTACGCGCACGACCGTGTATATCCTGCTGCCGCTGGCGATCGTCTTTGCGCTCTTGCTTTGCGCCCGCGGCATCCCGCAGACCTTCGACAAGGCGGCCACCGTCACGCTGCTGCAGGCGGTGACCTACGACAACCCGAAAAACGGCCCGGACGGGCAGCCGCTCAAGGACGAGAAAGGCAACCCGGTCACGGAGAAGGCCACCGCGACCGAGCAGACGATTCCGCTGGGCCCGGTCGCCTCGCAGATCGCCATCAAGCAGCTTGGCACCAATGGCGGCGGCTACTACAACGTCAATTCGGCGCATCCGCTGGAGAACCCGACACCGCTCACCGATTTTCTCGAGATGCTCTCGATCCTGCTCATCCCGGCCGCGCTGTGCTACACGTTTGGCCGGATGATCGGCGACACGCGGCAGGGCTGGGCTCTGCTTGCGGCGATGACCATCGTCCTCGCCGCGCTGTTGCCCTGCACCTACCTTGCCGAGGAGAACGGCAACCCGATCCTGACCAAGCTGGGGGCCGACCAGGTAACCAGCGCCACCAACATCGGCGGCAACATGGAAGGCAAGGAAGTCCGCATCGGCGTGGCCAATTCCGCCTTGTGGGCGACCGCGACGACGGCGGCGTCAAACGGCAGCGTCAATTCGATGCACGATTCGTTCACGCCGCTCGGCGGAATGATCCCGATGTGGTTGATCCAGCTCTCGGAAGTCATTTTCGGCGGCGTGGGCTCCGGCCTGTACGGGATGATCGTCTACGCCGTCGTGGCGGTGTTCATCGCCGGACTGATGATCGGTCGCACGCCGGAGTACCTGGGCAAGAAGATCGGCGCCTTCGAGGTCAAGATGGCTTCGATCGCGATCCTCATCCCGCCGCTGCTGGTGCTGTGCGGTACCGCGCTGGCGGTGATGGTCGATGCCGGGAAGGCGGGCGCTTCCAATCCCGGCGCGCAGGGCTTCAGCGAGATCCTGTACGGGTTTTCGTCCGCGGGCAACAACAACGGCAGCGCGTTCGCCGGCTTGAACGCCAACACGCCGTTCTACAACACCGCGCTGGGGATCACGATGCTGTTCGCCCGCTATTGGCTCGCGATCCCGGTGCTCGCGCTGGCCGGGGCATTCGCCGCCGCCAAGCACGTGCCGCCCTCGGCAGGCACGCTGCCGACGCACACCCCGCTGTTCGTCGTGGTGCTGATCGGCACGGTGATCACGGTCGGTGCCCTGACCTTCGTACCGGCCCTGGCGCTGGGCCCCGTGGTCGAGCACCTGCTGCTCTTCGCCGGCAACTGATCGCATGCTCCAGGCAGGATTCGCAAAGGGATCGACATGACTACGGCCACCGCGCAGCCGAGCGCGCTCTCATGGTTTCTGAGCCGCGGGCTGCTCAAGACCGCGCTCATCGACAGCTTCCGCCGGCTGACGCCGCGCTATCAGTGGCGCAATCCGGTGATGTTCGTCGTCTACATTGGCGCCATCCTGACCACGATTCTCTGGTTCCAGGCGCTCGGCGGCAAAGGCGAGGCCCCCGCCGGATTCATTCTCGCGGTTACGCTTTGGCTCTGGGTGACGCTGCTTTTCGCCAATTTTGCCGAGGCGATCGCCGAAGGGCGGAGCAAGGCGCAGGCGGCCTCGCTCAAGAGTGCGCGCAAGGATACGACCGCGAAACGCCTGCCGCGCCCGGAGCAGAGACGCGCCGCAGACGCCGACACCGTCGTCGAACCTGCGCAAGGGCGATATCGTCCTGGTCGAGCAGGGCGACCTGGTCCCCGGCGACGGCGACGTGATCCAGGGCGTGGCATCGATCGACGAGTCGGCGATCACCGGCGAGAGCGCGCCGGTGATCCGCGCCGCCGGCAGCGACTTCGACTCGGTCACCGGTGGCACGCGCGTGCTCTCCGACTGGATCATCGTCCGCATCAACGTCAACCCCGGGGAAGCCTTCCTCGACCGCATGATCAGCATGGTCGAGGGCGCCAAGCGGCAGAAGACGCCCAACGAGATCGCGCTCACCATCCTGCTCGTCGCGATGACGCTGGTGTTCCTGCTCGCCACCGTGACCCTGCTGCCGTATTCGCTCTATAGCGTCGAGATTGCCAAAGCGGGTACGCCGGTGACCATCACGGTGCTGGTGGCGCTGCTCGTATGCCTGATCCCGACGACCATCGGCGGGCTGCTCTCCGCCATCGGGGTCGCCGGCATGGGCCGGATGATGCGCGCCAACGTCGTGGCCACGTCCGGCCGCGCCGTCGAGGCGGCCGGCGACTGCGACGTGCTGCTGCTCGACAAGACGGGCACGATCACGCACGGCAATCGCCAGGCCTCCGCGCTCTACCCGGTCGCCGGCGTCACCGCAGCGCAGCTTGCCGAGGCGACCCTGCTCGCCTCCCTGGGCGACGAGACGCCGGAAGGCAAGAGCATCGTGGTGCACGTCAAGCGCGCCTACGGCATTGCGCCGCCGCCTCTGACGCCGGGCCAGTACGTCATCATTGCCTTCTCCGCCCAGACGCGGATGAGCGGTGTCACCTACCAGGGACGGGAGCTGCGCAAGGGCGCGCTCGACGCGGTGCGCGACTGGATCGCGCCCCAGGGCGGTCGCATCGACGCCGAGGTCACCAGCCGCGTGGAAGAGGTGGCCCGGCGCGGTTCGACCCCGCTGGTCGTCGCCGAAGGTGCCCACGTGCTGGGCGTGGTCGAACTCAAGGACATCGTCAAGACGCACATCAAGGAGCGCTTCGCCGAGCTGCGGAAGATGGGCATCCGCACCATCATGATCACCGGCGACAACAAGCTCACCGCGGCGTCGATCGCCGCCGAGGCCGGCGTCGACGACTTCGTCGCCGAAATCAATCCCGAGGCAAAGCTCAAGCTCATCCGCAGCATCCAGGCGCGAAGGCAAGCTCGTCGCCATGACCGGCGACGGCACCAACGATGCGCCGGCGCTGGCGCAGGCCGACGTGGCCGTGGTCATGAACAGCGGCACCCAGGCGGCCAAGGAAGCCGGCAACATGGTCGACCTCGACTCGAATCCGACCAAGCTCATCGAGATCGTCGAGATCGGCAAGCAGCTGCTGATGACGCGCGGGGCGCTGACGACGTTTTCCATCGCCAACGACGTCGCCAAGTATTTCGCCATCATCCCGGCCGCATTCGCCAGCACCTATCCGGTGCTCGACGACGCTCAACGTCATGCACCTGTCGACGCCGAACAGCGCGATTCTCTCCGCGGTCATCTTCAACGCGCTGATCATCCCGGCGCTCATTCCGCTGGCGCTTACCGGCGTCAAGTACCGCCCGGTCGGCGCGGGGCCGATCTTGCGCCGGAACATGCTGATCTACGGCGTCGGCGGCATCCTCCTGCCATTCATCGGCATCAAGCTGATCGACATGCTGCTCCTCGGCCGTCCACCTCGCCTGAAGGAATCGTCGATGTTCGCCTTCGCTCAAGTCTTGCCGGCGCTGCGCATGCTGGTCGTGATTTCGGTGCTCGCCGGCGTTGCTTACCCGCTGTTCGTCACCGCCATCGCGCAGCTGGCCTTTCCCGGGCCGGCGAACGGGAGCCTCATCGTCGTCGATGGCAAGACGGTGGGCTCTGCGCTCGTCGGCCAGCCCTTCGACGACCCGAAATATTTCTGGAGCCGGCCGTCGGCAACCTCACCCCAGCCGTACAACGCTATGGCGTCGAACGGGTCGAATCAGGGCGCGCGCAACCCGGCGCTCGCGGATGCGGTCAGCGCGCGGGTGAAGGCGCTGCGCGACGCCGATCCCGGCAACGCCGCGCCCGTGCCGGTCGATCTCGTCACCGCGTCGGGCAGCGGGCTCGACCCGCATATCAGCCTCGCGGCGGCGGCGTACCAGGCACCACGCGTCGCCCGCGTGCGCGGCATGTCCATCGACCAGGTGATGGCGCTCGTTGGCGCGCACGAGGAAGGGCGCACCTTCGGCCTCCTCGGCGAGTCGCGGGTCAACGTGCTGGAACTGAACCTCGCGCTCGACCGCGCGCGCTGACGGCAAGCCGCGGCCGCACGCGGTACACTACGCGCCGTTGCCATGCTGACGGCGCGCAATGGAAAGCGAACGTCCTGACCCGGACCAACTGCTTGCCGAGGTGAAGGCGGCGGCCGCACGCGCGCAGCGCGGGCGGTTGAAGATTTTCTTCGGCGCCTCGGCCGGCGTCGGCAAGACCTTCTCCATGCTCGCCGCAGCGCAGGCGTTGCGCCGCGGCGGCACCGATGTCGTCGTCGGCCTGCTCGAAACCCACGGGCGCGCGGAAACGGCCGCGCTGCTCGAGGGCCTTGAGCTGCTGCCGCCACTGATGCTCGACGTGCACGGCACGATGGTCAAGGAGTTCGACCTCGACGCCGCGCTCAAGCGCCGTCCGGCGCTCCTCCTGGTCGACGAACTGGCCCATACCAACGTCCCCGGAGCGCGCCACCCCAAACGCTGGCAGGACGTCGACGAGTTGCTTGCCGCGGGAATCGACGTGTACACGACGCTCAACGTGCAGCACATGGAAAGCCTGAACGACGTGATCGGCCAGATTACCGGCATCCGCGTCAACGAGACGCTCCCCGACACGTTCTTCGAGACGGCAGACGAAGTCGAGCTGATCGATCTGTCTCCCGACGAGCTGCTCAAGCGGCTGCGCGAAGGCAAGGTCTATGTCCCGCACCAGGCGGAGCGCGCGCTGGCCAACTTCTTCAAGAAGGGCAATCTGATTGCGCTGCGCGAAATGGCCCTGCGGCAGACGGCCGACCGCGTCGACGCGCAGATGCGCGAGTATCGCGACGAGAAGGCGATCGCGCCGGTGTGGGCGGCAGGCGAACGCATCGTGGTCGCGATCGGACCTGACCCAAGGGGCGAGCAACTGGTGCGCGCGGCGAAGCGTCTGGCCGACTCGATCGACGCCGAATGGCACGCGGTGTACGTGGAGACGCCGCGCCTGCTGCGGCTGCCGCAGGCTGAGCGCAACCGCATCCTGGGCTACCTGCGGCTTGCCGAGCAGCTCGGGGCAAAGACATCGGTGCTGTCGGCGCCGACCGTCGCCGAGGAACTGCTCGCCTTTGCGCACGACCAGAACGCGACCCGGCTCATGATGGGCAGGCCGACGCGAACCGGCTGGCGGCGCTTGCTGCTCGGATCGGTGATCGACGCGGTGACGGCGCGCCTGCGCGGTCTCGACCTGCAGCTGGTCGGCGACCCGGACCGAGCGCGCCTCGGCGGCGCCGGATTTGCCGATCAGCTCGCGCGCACGAAGGCCTATCTCGGCATCGACCAAAGCAAGGCCGACTCGCGCAAAGTGCGCTGGCCCGCGTACGCGGCGGCGGCTGCGATCTGCGCCGTGGCGACGGCGCTGGCATGGCTGCTCTTCGGCCGCTTCGAGGCGACCAACCTGGTCATGGTCTACCTTGTCGGCGTGCTGGTGGTGGCCTATCGCTACGGCCGCGGACCGGCGATCGCCGCCTCGGTGCTGTCGGTCGCGCTGTTCGATTTTCTTTTCGTCGCGCCGTACTACAGCTTCGCCATCAGCGATACGCAGTATCTGCTCACCTTCGCCGTGATGCTGTTGGTCGGACTGACGATCAGCAGTCTTACCGCCAGCATTCGGCTGCAGGCGCGCGTCGCGCAACACCGCGCAGGCGCGGACCGAGGCCCTGTATACGATGACCCGCGAGCTATCGCGCGCCGGCGGGCTGGACGAGGTGGTGATGATCGCCGTGCAGCACGTGGCGCGCGTGTTCGAGGCGCAGGCCGTGGTGTTGATACCCAATGCCGGCGGGTCCATAACCTATCCGCACGCGCCGGGTATCTACGGTTCCTATCATGGGGCCGACCTGGGGATCGCGCGCTGGGTGTACGCCAATCGCGTGGTCGGCGGGACTCGGTACGAACACCCTTCCCGGCGCGGAGGCGCTCTATCTGCCCCTGACTGCCGCGCACAAGCTCGTCGGCGTGCTGGCGGTTCTGCCCTCGCGGCGCGAGCGACTGCTCATCCCCGAGCAGCGGCATTTGCTGGAAACCTTCGCCGGGCAGATCGCGGCCGCCGCGGAGCGCGTGCTGCTCGCCGCCGATGCCGCGAAGCTTGCCCGCCAGGCCGAGACCGAGAGCCTGCGCAATTCGCTCCTGAACGCGATATCGCACGATCTGCGCACCCCGCTGGCGGTGCTCGTCGGCGCATCATCGAGTCTCATCACCGACGACCAGCGGCTGTCCGACGCGGCACGCAAGGAGCTGGCGGCAACGGTTCACGACGAGGCCACGCGCATGACCGCGCTGGTCAACAATCTGCTCGACATGGCGCGCCTCGAATCCGGTGCGATCGCGCTCGCGCGCGAATGGACTCCGCTGGAAGAGATCGTTGGCAGCGTGCTTGGCCGGCTTCGCGATGTGCTGGCAGCGCATCCGGTCAAGGTCGCGCTGCCCGCGGACCTGCCGCTGCTGCACGTCGATCCGGTGCTGCTTGGGCAATTGCTGGCGAATCTGCTCGAGAATGCCGCCAAGTACACGCCGAGCGGGACGCCGGTCGATATTTCCGCGCGGGTACTGCCGGGGCGCGTCGCAGTCGAAGTGGCCGATCGCGGACCGGGCATCCCGGCCGGCGAGGAGACCAAGCTCTTCGACAAGTTCTATCGCCTGCAACGCGAGGCCGCACAGAGCGGCGTGGGCCTGGGCCTGGCAATCTGCAAGGCGATCGTCGCCGCGCACGGCGGGACGATCAGCGCCGCCAATCGCCCCGGCGGGGGCGCCGTGTTCCGGTTCGAACTGCCGGCCGGCGAGCCGCCGAGCATGGAACCGGAGGCAGATGCTCGCGTCGCCACCGGAACCACGCCGTGAGCGCCAACACCTCGACGCTCGTCGTTATCGAGGACGACCCGCAGATTCGCCGCTTCCTGCGCAGCGGTCTGTCGACCGAGCCGTTTCGCATTTTCGAGGCCGAGACCGGCAGGGCAGGCCTGGTCGAGGCCGCCACGCGCAAGCCGGATCTGGTCATTCTCGATCTCGGCTTGCCCGATCTCGACGGCGTCGAGGTCGTGTCCGAGCTGCGCCAATGGTACACGCGGCCGATCATCATCCTGTCCGCGCGCAGCAACGAGCAGGAGAAAATCAAGGCGCTCGACGCCGGCGCCGACGACTACCTGACCAAGCCATTCGGCATCGGCGAGCTGCTGGCGCGCATCCGCGCCGCGCTGCGACGTGCCGCGCGCGACGCCGGCGTCGCCGCGGAGAACAGCATCGAATTCGGCGAGGTCCGCGTCGATCTGGCCGCGCGGCGGGTGCAGCGCGCGGGCAGCGACGTGCACCTCACCCCCAACGAGTATCGGCTGCTCGCCGCGTTGGTTCGTCATGCCGGCAAGGTCTGCACCCACCGCCAGCTGCTCGCCGACGTGTGGGGCCCGTCACACGTCGAGCATGGGCATTACCTGCGCATCTACATGGCGCAGCTGCGGCACAAGCTGGAGCTCGATCCGACCAATCCGCGCTTCCTGCGCACCGAGGCCGGCGTCGGCTATCGCCTGCTGGTCGATTAACCAGGCGAGGCGCTGCCGGCGCCGTCGCGCGATCCACGCGACTCGGCTCAGGGCCGAGTCCTCCCGCCGCCGCTAGCAGTCGACGACGTTGACGGCGAGACCGCCGAGGGAGGTCTCCTTGTATTTCGCCATCATGTCGCGGCCCGTGTCATACATCGTCTTGATGACGGTGTCGAGCGCGACCCGGTGGGTCCCGTCGCCGCGCAGCGCCAGCGACGCGGCATTGATCGCCTTCACCGCGCCCATTGCGTTGCGCTCGATGCACGGAATCTGCACCAGCCCGGCGACCGGATCGCAGCTCATGCCCAGATGGTGCTCGATGCCGATCTCGGCGGCGTTCTCGATTTGCGCGTTGCTGCCGCCCAGCGCCGCGGCGAGTCCGCCAGCGGCCATCGAGCAGGCGACGCCCACCTCGCCCTGGCAGCCGACCTCGGCGCCGGAGAGGGAGGCGTTGCGTTTGCACAGCCCGCCGATCGCGGCCGCGGTCAGAAAAAAGGCGAGGATGCCCTCTTCGTTACTTTCCGGATAGAACTCGCGGTAGTAGCGGATGACTGCCGGAATGATGCCCGCCGCCCCGTTGGTCGGGGCGGTGACGACGCGGCCACCGGCGGCATTCTCCTCGTTGACCGCAATCGCATACGCGCTCACCCAGTCGAACGCCTCGCTCGGGCTCTGTTCCTTCCTTTCCCGGCGCGCGAGCAGCGAATCGCGCAGACCCTTGGCGCGCCGCCGCACATTCAACCCACCGGGCAGCAGCCCCTCGTGACGCAGTCCGCGGTCGATGCTGTCGTTCATCACCGCCCAGCGTTGGAGCAGCCCGGAGCGCAGCTCGGCGGGGCTGCGCAGCGTGAGTTCGTTGACGCGCATCATTTCCGGAATGCGCTTCTTGGCAGCATGGCCATGGGCAAGCAATTCGGCGGCGTTGGCAAACGGATACGGGACCCGCGGGCCTTCCACCGGTGCGGCGAGTTTCTGGGCCTCGGCTTCGGTAACCACGAAGCCGCCGCCGACCGAGTAGAAGACCTTGCGGGCGATGATCGCGCCGGCCGCATCGAAGGCGGTGAAGCGCATTCCGTTGCTGTGGAAGGCCAGTGTCTTGTCGACGCGGAAGCGCAGGTGATCCTGTTCGACAAAGGGAATTGGGTGTCGCCCGTCGAGCAGAAGGGCGCGGTGGCCGCGGATGTGCTCTACCTTGGCCACGACCTGATCGGGGTCGATGCGGTCCGGAGTCTCGCCGGAGAGCCCGAGCAGGATCGCCCGGTCGGTGCCGTGGCCGCGGCCGGTGAGCGCCAGTGAGCCGTACAGATCGACCACGACCTGCGCCACAACCTCGAGCTTGCCGTCGGCAGCGAGTTCGTAGGCGAAGCGCTGCGCAGCGCGCATCGGCCCAACGGTGTGCGAACTCGACGGTCCGAGCCCTATCTTGAACAGATCGAATACGCTGATAAACATGGTGCAGGTCGGTTTGGAACCGTGCGCGATGGTAGACTAAATCATTGATGATACTCTGGTGGGGCCCGTGAAAGCATGGTGGGTCTGGGTGGTGGGGCCGCTGTGGGTGGCGGCCCTGGCGACGGCGGCCCATGGCGCCCCGAGCCCCGGCGAAGCCGCGGACAGCGGCTGGCAAGCCTATCAGCGCGGCGACTACGCGGCGGCGTTTGACCGCTACGAGGCCGGTGCCCGGAAAGGGGACCGGCTGGCGCAATTCAATCTCGCGATGCTGCTGCTGCGCGGCGAGGGCAACGCGGTTGACATCGATGCCGGGGTCGCCTGGCTGACCAAGGCGGCGGACGCGGGCATGGCGCAGGCGCAGTACAACATGGGCCTGCTCGCCGAAAGCGGCATCGGCATGGAGCGCTCACTGACCACCGCCACCGCGTGGTGGCAGAAGGCCGCCGAGCAGGGTCATACCGAGGCGCAGGTGCAGCTGGCGACTCAGTATTTCCTCGGCCGCGGCGCCCCGAAGGATTGGAAGCTTGCGGCCAAGTGGTACGAGGCCGCGGCCAAGAATGGTGACGCCGGCGCGCAATACATCATCGCCAGCTTCTACGAGCACGGTGACGGGGTGCCTCAGGATTTGCGTCGCGCCCTGGACTGGTACGTGCAGGCGGCGCGGCAGGGCGATGTCGGCGCGGCGGTGCAGGCAAAGGACGTCGCGCGCCGCCTGGTCGCCGCCGGCAACGCGCCGCGCTGAGACCCGAACCGCCGCCGATCAGCGCGCCGCGGCCGGGGCCGTGAACCGGAGGTGGTCCGGATACGACAGCACCTCGGGCAGCGCGCCCGAGGCAAGTCGCTGCTGCGTCGCCTGCCACCACTGGGCTTCGAGCAGATCGGCGTGGTGCGCGAGAAATACGGCGCGCACAGCCGGGTCGGTAAGAAGGAAGGTCGCGAATTCCTCCGGGAAGACGTCGTTGGCCGCGACCGGATACCAGACCTCGTTGTCCATCTCGTCATAGCCGGCGGGCGCCGGAGGAATGCGCCGGAAGTTGCACGTCGGTGATGTATTCGATCTCGTCGTAGTCGTAAAAGACGATCCGCCCGAAACGCGTCACCCCGAAGTTCTTGAACAGCAGATCGCCGGCGAAGATGTTGACCGCGGCGAGCTGCTTAAGCGCGTCGCCATAGTCGCGGATCGCCCGCTCGCGCTGCGCCGGCGATGCCGTCTCGAGAAACAGGTTGAGCGGCGTCATCCGGCGCTCGATGTAGAGATGCCGGACGATGATCATCTCGCCGTCTTCCTCGATGACGGAAGGCGCCACCGCCTTCAGCTCGGCGATCAGCTCCGGCGTGAAGCGCGCGCGCGGGAACGCGACATCCGAATATTCGAGCGTATCCGCCATTCGCCCGACACGGTCGTGATGCTTGACCAGCAGATACTTCTCCTTGACCTTTTCGCGTGTCGTCTCCTTCGACGGCGCCATCCTGTCGCGGATTACCTTGAACACATACGGATACGAAGGCAGCGTAAACACCGTCATCACCAGCCCCTTGATTCCCGGCGCGACGGTGAAGGCATCGGTGGAATGCTTGAGGTGATGGAGGAAGTCGCGGAAGAAGAGCGTCTTGCCCTGCTTCTGCAGGCCGACCATCGTGTAGAGCTCGGCTTCGGTGCGCACGGACACCATGCCGCGCAGGAACGTCACATAGGCCGACGGCACCTCCATGTCGACCAGGAAATAGGCTCGATTGGCCGAGAACAGGAGCGCGATCTGCTCGGGGTCCATGAGCAGGGCATCGACATAGAGCCGGCCGCTCGCGTCGTGCTTGATCGGCACGACGAACGGATAGACATGAAAGCCGTTGATGATGCGGCCGACGATGTACGCGCTGCGGTTGCGGAAGAAGAGCGACGAGAGGACCTGCAGCTGGTGGTTGGCCTCGAGGGTGAACGGGCGCGGGAATCGGGATCGAAATGCCCGGAGCAGGGTGCGCAAGTCGCGCCGGAAATCGGCGAAGCGGGGCTCCAGCCGGAAGTCGAGCACAACGTCGATCAGCGCCTGCCGCAGGCCGTGCTGGCGCGGATAGTACGACCGGTACGACGGCGGATCGGCGTCGATGTGTTCGGTCGACACGCCGGGGCGCACGAACAGGCAGCGGTTGTGAAAGTAAGTCCGATGCAGGATCTTGCACGATACCGAGTTGAAAAAGGTCTCCGCGCACTCGGGTTGCTTGTGGTCGATCAACAGCCCGATGTAATGGCGCTTGACCGCCTCCCAGCTCGCCTCGTCGATCCGGTCACAGCCGAACTCTCGCTCCAGCCGCGCGACGGTCTCCAGGACGCGGCGATCGTAGAAATCGATGCGATCCTGCGACGTATGCGCGATGGCGAGCCAATTGCCGGCCTCGAAATGGCTCTTGGCGACGCGGGCGCAGTCGCGAAACAGGGCGTAGTGACGATTGAAACCCTCCAGCGTGGCCTGGGCGATCGCCGCCGGCTCGGCGAGCGGCGGACACGTCGACCGGGCGGGGTCGCGGCGAGGTGTGCAGGGGGCTCGGCGTGGGCATGGTCAAGGCACGGCGCTGTCGCGAGTTTACTCGCGCCCTGCCTGCCGCGCGACGACGCGTGACGCTGTCGCCGCGGCGGCGTACAGTGGCGGCACCATGGCCGCCAACCCGCTTCCACAGCCGGGCAGTCGCGCCGCGCCGCTCCTCCATGTCGCGGCGTGCGTCCTGTCGCTGGTGGCACTGGTTGCGATCCCGGCCGGGGCGCAAATCTTCAAGTGCAGCGACAACGCGGGCAACGTCGTCTATCAGAACGACGACCTGTCCCAAGAACACCAAGGCGACTCGGGTCGACATCTTCGACAACAGCTGGACGGCTGATCGCGCCGAGAAGGACGCGGCATGGCAGCGCCAGGCAACTGCGCATCGGGTCGTCGCCGGTATGCCCCTGCACTGGGTTCGAGAGGCGCTCGGCGAGCCCATCGAGGTGCGCAACACGGCGACAGCGGGGGCGGACGAGGTATGGCTGTACAACTTCCCCGACCGCAGCACGCAGGTCGGAATACTCGCCAATCAGGTTCTCTGGGTTCGCGAAACGCCGATGAGCGCTCCGCCGGCGGCCGTGGCGTCCGAGCCGGTCCCTGCTGCAGCCCAGGTGTCGCAAGCCGCGCCCGATACGCGTGCGGCAGCGGAGGTGCCGCGCGCGGTAGCGGAATCGCACCCGGCGCCCGATCTGCCGCACGTGGCCGCGCAAGCGCAGGCGGCGGCGGAAGCGCCGCGCGCGCTGCCGGAGTCGCACGTGCTGGCCGATAGCTCGCGCGCCGTAACCGAGACCTCGCACGCGATGCAGGAGAGCCCGAAGATAAGCGAATCGAGGCATGGCGTTATGCGCGGGCAGGATTGCAAGCAGGCGCTCGCCGAGCTTGGTCCGCCCGATCGGCAGCGCGATGTGCCCGCGCTCGACAGCGCGAGCGGTCCGACGACCGAGTACTTCTACGAGCCCGCTGGCAGCGCGGACCCGACGCGCACGCGCGTGGTCTGCGCCAACGGCAAGGTAGAAGGCGTCGACCGCACGGTCATCCGCTGAAGCGGCGCGGCGCGCCGCCGCGGCGGGCGCGGCACGGGTCGATTACTCCTTCGCCGCGTCGATCAATTTCTTCAGGTCGGTGGTGTACTTGTTGTATTCCTCGACCGCCCTGTTGTTGGTCTCGACCACGGCGTCGATCCAAGCCCGGTTGTCGTCAACATACTTCCTGATGCACTCGCCGTAGGCCTTGTAATCCTTGTTGAAGGCGGTGACCGTGGAGTTCGACGCGCGGGCTTCCCGGATACTCCGGCTGCTTGCAATTGGGCGGCGCAATCGTAGGCAATGGCACGTGGCGCTGAGGGCGTCTGCGTCGACGCGGCCGGTGGAGGCGGCACAGGAGTAGTCGCTGTGGGCGGCCGGGGGTATTGGGACCTGCGGATTCGACGGCGGTTGGGCCATTCCGCCGCCATGTTGTGCCAGCGCGGGCACGACGGCAAACGCCAGCACGGCGAACACGGAGATAAGAAACAGGCGCGGAGTCATGGGGAGCCTCACACAGCGATAAAGACGCGCATTTTATGCCTCGGCGCGGGGCGGGGAAAGCGGCGGGACCCGATGCGCGCTTGACGGCGGGTTGCCCCGCGGTTATCGACGGGCCGGTCTCGGACCTATTCCGGCAGTCGAAGATCCCCGACGCAGGCCTCCAACGAAACCAGCCGAACCCCGGCGGACGCGGGAGCACGTGCCGATCCAGCGGCAGACGCCTCATAACCCCCCGGCGTCGTCGTTAGCGCTCGAATTCGACTGCCATCGGACCCAGCGCAACGCGGCACACAACTGACCGCTCCGGGCGAAGGTCGCTTCACGGCCACCCGCATGACGTCTGCTCAGTCCGAGCCGGGCAATGGCCAGCTGGCTCCCAGCTCACCGCGTCTTCGAACCAGGCTTGGCTAATTGGCCAGTCGGGTGATCTTATTGCCCTGCAGACCAACCCCGGCCATCAATCCCCTTTGCCCGAAGACGAATGCGTATACGTCGTCCTTCATGGTGATCGACGTGGCCGATTTGGCCATCCCTTGGTCGACCACGACCACGCTGGGCCCGACGCCGACCTCGAACCCGTTCGCTTGAGTCAGTGCATTGAGCGCCCGGTCGTTCATGAAGAATAGGGCGTAGCCGAATTGCTGGGCACCGGCCTGCAGGCCGTAGGACGCGCCGGCGGTGCTGTAGTAGGCCGCTGCCTTGCCTCCCTGCAGCAGCACGCCTTCGCCGTACTGGCCACCCACGACAAGCCCGGCCTTGGTGATTTTCGGGAAGACGAGGGTCGCGACCGCTACCTTGCTGAGCGCTTTCGCGGTCGGCACATTCGCGACGAGGCGGTCATAAGCCCTTCTGGCATCAGCGTCGAGTGCCCCCCGCCCCTGTGCCAACGCAGGCAGCGCCTCTGCAACAAGCACCACGGCGGCGATCAGCAACAGGACCGAGCGAAATGGAGTTTGGGTTTTCAAAATGCCTCCTTGGTGATGTCTCAATAGACGGGACCGACCTACACATTCCCTACCCATCCGCGAAGACCGTCCTGGTCCTGGATCGGTCTACTGCTCGCTGCTAGACTCATCGCATGACCGCGCCTTCGATCAGTCGCTATCCGGTCCCGAAACTCGAAGACCTGCCCGAGGATCCTCCGATGCGAGCTCTGTCGCTTGCTTGAGTGACAAAGCGCGGCCCTCCCGCCAGGCGCGATCAAAGGCTGCGTTATCTCTGACGACGGCGCGGCCTGTGGTTACACGCTGTTCGTAGCGCGACCGTTCGGCTGGCGACAGCGGCGATCCAATCTCCTCCCGCAGTCGCTCCGCCCTGCCCCAGATGTGCGCGGCGCGAAGCGAGCCGCTGCGAGCGGCGACCACTGCCGCCAGCCCCTCCAGCGCTCGAGCAACTCCCAGCCGGTCGCCGAGTTCGCTCCGGTTCGAC
Organism: uncultured beta proteobacterium; assembly: GCA_963711235.1. Lineage (GTDB taxonomy): Bacteria > Pseudomonadota > Gammaproteobacteria > Burkholderiales > Casimicrobiaceae > PALSA-1003. Next base: position 1,961,063 of record CAVQDI010000006.1, read on the forward strand.
AGGCTCTCTTGGTACAGCGCCCGTGCGGAAGCAAAATCCCCCTCCAGATAAGCCACGGCCCCGAGGTTTTGCAAGCTGCTTGCAATCGCGTCTCGGTCGCCCAAACCCCGCCCGATAGTTAGGCTTTGTTCATTCAGCGCGCGAGCAGCAGCGATATTGCCTAGGTCGAAGGCCACGGTCCCCAGGATGTTCAATGCGTCGGCGACGCGCCCCTGATCTCCCAGTTCCCGCGAGATCGCTAGGGCCTCTTCGGACAGTGCCCGGGCAGCAGTCAAATCGCCCTGCTCGTAGGCGACAATCGCCAAGTTGCCCAGCACGCCGGCCATGCTACGGCGGTCTCCCAGTTCCCGCCGGATCGACAGACTCTCCTCATACAGCTTGCGGGCCGCCGGGTAGTCCCCCTGCTCGATGGCCACATTCCCGAGGTTGTTCAGCGACGAGGCGGTGCCGCCGCGGTCGCCGAGTTCCCGGGAAATCGCAAGGCTCTGCTCGAGCTGCGCTTGGGCGGCACGATAGTCGGTCTGATGCCACGCGAGGATGCCCGCAGCGCTGAGCGTTCCCGTAAACTCCAATGTCCGCTCCGAAGCTCTCTCCTTTGCAAGGACTCGCGCGCACCACTCCCTGCCCTCGACGAGATGCCCTCGCGTCGACCAGAAGCGGTGCAATGCCCCGCAAAGGCGAAGATCCTCCTGCGATCCCGCCGCGACGAGACTCCACTCCAGCGCTGAGCGCAAGTTGTCGTGCTCTTCCTCCAGACGCTGGAGCCATTCGGCCTGATCGGCGCCGAGGAGCTTTGGTGCTGTCGCCTCCGCCAGCTCCAGGAAATAATCGCGATGCCGTTCCCGAAACGCCTCACCGCCCCCGCTCCCCAAGAGTCGCTCCTGGACATATTGCCGCACTGTCTCCAGCAACCGGTAGCGCGAAGGTCGGTCGTTCTGCTCTACCACCACCAGGCTCTTGTCGCAGAGCGAAGTCAGTAGATCGAACACATCCCGGTCCTCCACACCTGCGCCAGCGCAGACCTGCTCCGCCGCTGCCAAAGTCCACCCTCCTGCAAATACCGATAGTCGCTGCAACGTTAGCTTCTCCCGGTCGCTCAGCAGGTCGTAGCTCCAGTCGATGAGCGAGCGCAACGTCTGCTGGCGCGGTAGCGCTGTGCGCGAGCCCCGCGCGAGCAGGAGAAAACGCTGGTCCAGCTTACGATTGATCTCCTCTACGGAGAGGGACCGCACCCGTGCCGCCGCCAATTCAATGGCCAGCGGAATCCCGTCCAACCGACAACAAACGGAAGCGAGTGTGGAAGCGTTCTGGTTGGTCACTTGAAAATCCGGGCGTGCGAGCAAGGCACGGTCGGTGAAGAGCTGCACCGCCTCGAAGGTCGCGACGGACAGCGGCGTATGCGCCTGCTTCGGATCGGGCAGCGACAGCGAAGGCACCCGGTACGTCTGCTCGCCACCAATGCTGAGCGCTTCCCGGCTGCTCGTGAGGATCCTCAGAGGCGGGCATTGGCGCAGGAGCGCATCGGCCAACTGCGCGCAGCCGTCGAGCAGGTGCTCGCAATTGTCGAGCAGAAGCAGGAGCCGCTTGTCCTTGAGGTGGGCGATGAGCGACTGACTGATTGCCTTACCTGACTCTTCCTTCAGGCCCAGCACGGTTGCCAAAGTCTGTGGCACCAGGCCCGGGTCCGAGAGCGACGCGAGTTCCACCAGCCAGGCGCCGTCAGGGTAATGTTCGAGGCAGTCCGCGGCAACCTGCAGGCTCAGGCGGGTCTTGCCGCAGCCTCCTGCCCCGGTAAGGGTCAGTAGACGCGTTCCGGCAAGCAGCCGCTTCAGCGCCTCCAGCTCTTTCTCGCGCCCGATGAAGCTCGTTGCCTGCTGCGGCAGGTTGTTCGGGGTGGTCTCCAGCGAGCGCAGTGCCGGAAACTCCTGCCGCAGGTCCGGGTGCACGACTTGATAGACATGTTCGGGGGTCGACAGGTCCTTGAGCCGAACCCGGCCGAGATCGCGCAACGACACCGCGGCCGGCAGCATCTCCCGCACGCAATCGACCACGGACTGGGAAAGCAACACCTGGCCACCGTGCGCCGCGGTCATTATCCGCGCTGCACGGTTGACGGGAATGCCGAAGTAATCGTTATCGCGGCGTTCAACGACCCCCGCGTGCAGTCCGCAACGCACACGCAGGGGAACGCCGTTGGTAGCGGCCGGATCGGCGAGCGCCTGTTGCATGTCCACCGTCGCCGCAAGCGCGTCCCGCGCCTCGTCGAAGACTGCATGGACGCCGTCGCCGGTCATCTTCACGACCGTGCCGCGGCGAGACTCCACCGCGCGGCGCGCGAGCACGTCGTGCGCGGCCAGCGCCTGCGACATGCGCGCGCCGTCCTGCTCCCACAGCGCGGTGCTACCCTCGATGTCGGTGAACAGGAACGTCATCGCGCTGGTCGTCACCTGGATGTCAGCGCGATCCGGCTTCGGCATGGAAGAGAGTGCCAGCTCAGGCCAAACGAGAACGTCCATTCTGCGGACCGTTACCGGTTCTTGCAACAACGGGCGCACCGCGATGCAGTGCCAATTAAACCGGTTTCTTCCGTGTGTCTACACCGTATGGCCGCCTTTGGCCGATTTCTTCCCCAAAGGCAGCGCCACCTGGTGCTGTTCCCCGGCGTGACGTTTCAGCCACGACACTGGTATATTGCGTTCCTAACCTCGGAGGCCAAGCCGGCCCTTTTTATATTACGACGCGTTGATCACAAGGCTCGGCGCGCAACGAGACAGAAGGGCTCCAATGAAGACAGAAGCGCTTCGAGCCATCCAGGCACCAATAAAAGAGCGCTACAAAGAGCACCCCGATGCCGCGCTGATCACCCTAAGGGCCCATGGCCGTCTCGGCGAGGGGGTCACTTGCAACGTTCAAACCGGCAAGGCACTCGTCGCGGCAGGGTTGCATCCGGCATCGGGAGGGAATGGACTAAGCGCGTGCTCCGGCGATATGTTACTTGAGGCGCTTGTTGCCTGCGCCGGTGTGACGCTCAACGCCGTAGCGACGGCGATAGGCGTCGTTGTCCAAAGCGGCGCGGTCAGAGCCGAAGGCGACCTCGATTTTCGCGGCACTTTGGGCGTGGCCAAGGACGCGCCAGTTGGATTCCAGCGCATCCGCCTTTATTTTGACTTGGAGACCGACGCATCTGAAGATGAGTTGAATACGCTTATGCGCTTGACTGAGCGTTATTGCGTCGTCTATCAGACCCTACGCCAACAGCCGGCAATGACTGTGACCCGTCATGTATCTGGGGCCTGAAGACGCGTTCAAGCCGGAACCGGCGGGTCGATTAGCTTAGACCGTCGAAACGTTCGGATCGGGCTGTTCCTGGCGGGTAGACTCATTTGCATGACCGTGCCATCGATCACTCGCTATGCGGTACCGAAACTCGAAGAGTTGCCCGAGGACATCCAGGCACGAATGCTCGAGGTGCAGGAGAAAGCGGCATTTATCGCCAATATTTTTCTGACGCTAGCCCATCGCCCGGACGAGTTTGGGGCATTCTTAATACGCTGATATGGATGTAAGAATTGTGCGCCTCCTCCTGGCAACTGGAAGCTGTCTTAGAACTGTTGCGCGAGCTCGCTCGTTTTGCGGCAATTGCTGAATGGAGAAAGGGTCACTGCAGGTGAACGAACAGGAACTGGTCGCGAGGGTGCGCGCCGCCCTATTGGATGCAGGCGCCGTTCGCGAAGTGAAGATGTTTGGCGGGGTCGGATTCATGCTGAACGGTAATCTGATCGCCGGAGCATCCAATCGCGGCCTGCTGGTGCGCGTCGGCCACACCCGCGAGCGCGAGGCGCTCGCCCTGCCGGGAGCGCGACCGATGCAGATGAAAGGCCGGACGATGGAAGGCTACATCTATGTCGATCATCCGGCTTTAGATGATCGCGTGGTACAGGCGTGCATCCGACTGGCGCTTCCCCATGTTTTGTCGCTGCCTCCAAAGGCTCGCGCTAGGAAGCGCGACGGGACAAAAGGGAAATAGCCTTTCGCTTGCCATTGCAGACGTAACGGTCTGCACGCAGTGGTCGCACGACAGCGTGCATGCGGACGCTCAACTTGCACGCGCCATCCGGTCCAGCCCGCAGCTGTGACCAACGATGGTGAGTCGCTCAGTCTGCCACGCTCCTCTGCGGCGGCGGGGCCACGGAACCGGCTCCGAACCGCAGCCGTCTGGAGATAGAGCGGATGCCTGCGGCGGCGAGCAGCAGGCCGGCGATCCAGAACAGGAGCGTTGCGAGCCCCGCTACGCTCGCCCGCGGCCACGGCGTGTTAAGCAGGACGCCCCCGCGCTCGATCATCCACTGCCATCCCGTCTGCGCGACGAGGGCCGACAGGATGATCATGCCGACCTTCCCAGGCAGCACGTAGCGGCGGACCACCAGAAGCGCCGGCAGCATCACGGCCAGGACCAATAGCTGACCCAGCTCGATCCCAATGTTGAAGGCGAACAGCGAGACCAGCAGGTGGGTGCCGGCAAACTGCAGGTTTTCCTGCAGGCTGTACGAAAATCCGAATCCGTGCGCCAGGCCGAACAGGCCGGTGACGAGCATGCGACGAGCAAAGTCGATGCCCATGATGTTCTCAAGCGCCATGTATACGATCGACGCGGCGATCGTCGTTTCGACGAACGGCGGAAACCACGAGCCTGCCGGACCCAGGTGGAATGCCGAGCCGATCAGCGTGAAAGAGTGCGCCACGGTGAACGTGGTCACGATCGCCAGAACCTGCCGCCAGTCCCGCAGGGGAATGATCAGGCAGAGAAGGAACAGCATATGGTCGACGCCGGTCAGGATATGCTGCATGCCAAGCGCGACGAAACCGGTAGCCGCTCGCCACCACGTCGGATCGAGCGCGACTGTGCCGCTGCTCGTCGTCATGATCATCGATCGACCCTCCCCATCGAGCGGCTTGTAGCGGACGGTCAGCTTGAGCGCGTCGCCAAACTCGGGCGCCGCTGTCGAGCGGATGGACAGTTCCGGATTCGATGTCTGCAGCGGATACGTGATGTGCGCGTCGACGTACCCCTGGTCGACGTAGATCTGCGTGTCGGGCGCGACGGGCTCGGAAACGTGTCGAAGCGCTTCGTCGTAGCTCTGGAAGGACCGGTCAGACGGCAACGATAGCCGGCCGGTCGCCCTCGACGCGGTCAGCTTGCGCCCGTCCTCGAAGACGACGATGTCCTGCTGGATGGCGGCCAGCGCCCGTTGCATGGCGGCCCCCGACTGAGGGACGTCGACCTCGATGTTCTTCACTGGGAACTTCACCGACTGGAAAAGGTAGAGTGGCGCCCGAACAACAAGGTGCGCCTCACCCGGCTCGACGGTGACGAACGTGCTGATCACGGCGTCGAGCTTGAACTCGTGCGCATGCACCGGCGGGCCGCAGACCGCAACGCACAGCGCGATGAGTGAGAATTCGAGGCGCGGCCAGCGATGCATCATGGGAGGCTCTTCCGTTGGCGCCGCAGCCCGGAGGCGAAACGTGTCTTTGAAATCCACTAGGCAGGGCCGGCCCGCTCTAACCAAGGCACTGCAGAGAGAAAACGACCAGGGATGCTGCTTCCCCGGCCGCCCTCTACGAAGCTTCAGCTGCAGTTGCCGTTGCCTTGGCCATTGCCGTTGCTTCACTCGATGTGGGTGAACTTCTGGATGCGACGGCCGTTGATTGTCTCGCCGGTGTAAACGTTGCCCTTCGAGTCGACCGTGTTGCTGTGCAGGTACGCGAACTGGCCGGCCCCGTGTCCCGGCTGACCCAATTCTGAGACGATCGTGCCGAGCATGCGGTCCATGGTGTGCATGATCTCGTTTCCGCCGTCGACCTCGAACATGTAAGTTTGGTCTGGGTCGTTGGTGAAGCGGAGGTCCCACGCCGAGCCGGCAGTACCGAGCCCCGCAGCGCCCCCTATTCCCAGCGTGGCGCCAGTCCCCGGTACGACGTTGATGATGCGCTGGAGATTCCCCATCTTGTCGAAGACCTGGATACGGTCATCCCCGCGATCACAGACGTACATGAGCCCGTCTTTGCCACCCACAACGCAATGCGGATGACCACCGTCGCCCGAGCCGAAAGCCCCACGGGAATCGGTCTGCGGATTGTTGACGGTTCCCGCGACGGAGCCCCATTGCCGCAACCAGTTCCCTTGGGCATCGAACACGACAACACGGTGGTTCCCATAGCCGTCGGCGATATAGACGCTGCCGCGCTGATGCGTCACCGGATCCGGATTCGGATCGATCCAAACGTTGGCAGGCTCGTTCAGCAGCGTGTGGCTCTGATTCGCCAGCGGATTGCCGCCCGAGTTGCCGCAGCTACCCCCAGGAGCGGGAACGGGGGGCGTCGCGCTGGGGTTGGTCGGGTTGTCGCACGTGCCTTTGGTGCCGATCTGCAGCAGCTTCGCAGAGCCGTCGTGCGTCCATTTCTCCACGATGCCATCGCCATTGCCGGCGATCCAGATATTGTCCTGGTAATCGACGAAGCAGCCGTGAATTTGTGATTGGGTGCCGGTAGGGTTCCACGCGTTGACGACGTTGCCCGCGGTGTCGTACTCGATGACCGGCGGCGACGGAACGGCCGTTATGGTCTCCGGCGCGATCAGGTTGCCGCGGTTGACCGTGAACACGTGGTCCTGGGAATCGACGCAGGTTCCCGCGACTTCGCCGGTGACCCAGGGTTTGGGCTTGCCCGTGGCGTTGCTTATTGCCGGCGCAGTTCCGAACTGGCCGGCGACCGGCAGCGGTTTCGGCCAGCTTGGATCGACCTGCAATAGCGGTACCTTGAGTGTCTTCTTGGGATCGGCCTGGGTTACAGAAACGAAGAGCAACACGGCGGTGGCCAGCGTCAGCGTAACGGCCGCTGCATAGAGATAGGGTTTACCCTTCATTGCAATCTCCTCGTTGCATTCGATTCGTCCACTACTTGGCGGCCAGGAGCATCCAGCGACCCTACCATCTCTCTCAAGCGCAACGCGGGCTGAACGCAGTCCCGCTATCTCGGGGAGCGGCAGCGTGATCGGATCCGGTACAGCCCCCGGGGATTGGCTCGCATCAACACACGGGGAAAATTGCGGGCGAGGCGAACGCCGGTCCCCTTCGCGGTGAACGAGTGCCCTCGGAAGACTTTTGTTGCTGGGTTCCCTCTTGCGACAACCCGCTTGGGTCGCTACCTGTCGGCCACGGCGCATGCGCGCCGAATAATGCTAGTAAACTCGGCAATCGATGTCAAATTGTAATGCACAAGTCGACAGAGTTCTTACAAGCTAGACTCACTGGCGGACGCGCTTGCACTCCGATCAATACGACGCCAGACGCAAGATCGCCGCAAGACTGCGCTCCACATCCGCGTCAGTCGTTGCCCACGACGACACGCTGATGCGCATCGCTGCGTTACCCTGCCAGACGGTGCCGCCGCACCAACAGGTGCCATCGCGTTGGACACGCGCAATCACCTCGCGCGTGCGCTCTGAACTCCCGAACGACACCAAGACCTGGTTGAGCACGACGTCGTTTAGCACGCGGTAGCCTGCGGCGCGCAGCCCTTCGGCAAATTGGCCCGCGTATCGGCACGTGCGTTCGATCAGATCAGCCAGTCCTCGACGGCCAAGCTGGCGTAATGCGGCCCAGACTTCGATTCCACGTGCGCGACGCGAGAAGTCGGGCGTATATTGGTACGGGACACGGTCTTCATCCTGAGCGAGGTATGCACCGCCGACGGACATTGCCTTAGGTAAAGCGTCCGCGTCGCGCGTGAACACCAGGCCGCTGTCATAGGGGACGTTGAGCCACTTGTGAGCGTCGGTGGCCCAGGAATCGGCGTCTTCGACACCGCGGGCTAGATGTGCTCGCGCGGGCGCGGCCGCAGCCCACATGCCAAAAGCGCCATCGACATGTATCCAGGCACCATGCGCGTGAGCGCGCTCGCAGATCTCCGGGATGGGATCGAAGGCGCCGGTGTTCACGTTGCCTGCCTGCACGCACACTATCGTGCAGTCGTCAACGTCTGGGAATGCCTCGAGGCGCATCCGCCCTTGTGCATCGACGGGAACACGCACAACCCTGTCGCGCCCGAATCCCACGAGTGAAAGTGCTTTCTGCACGCTCGCATGCACCTCATCGCCGACCACGATCGTGAGTGGCGGTGCTCCAAACAATCCATGTGCTTCAACATCCCAGCCAGCGCGTGCCAACAGCGTGTGCCGTGCGGCAGCGAGTGCGGAAAAGTTCGCCGCCGTTGCACAGGTGACAAACCCCCCGGCGCTTTGCAAGGGCAGATGCAAGATATCCTTCGCCCAGCGCAGCGAGACGTTCTCGAGCGCAGCATTGATGGGCGAAGTAACCACAAGACCGGCGTTTTGATCCCACGTGGTGGCGAGCCAATTTGCGGCCACAGTCACCGGAAGCGCCCCGCCAATCACGAATCCAAAGAATCGTCCGCCAGCCGATGCCATTGTGGCCGGCGAACCGATTTCATCTAGTTCAGCGAGCACCGCCTCCGCGCTAGACGTATGCTTCTGGAAAGGCCTGATCGAACTTGGCAAGTGCTGGCAATCGCCTCCTTCCCAGGTGCGACGGAACGAGTATCGAGAGATTCGAGGTAGCGGCTTGCCCGCTTCGCCGCGTCGTCCAAGAGGTCGCTCATAGTAGGAGAATACCCGTTGTCCGGAAGCAGCCGTTCCGGTCGCGCCTAAACATCATTCTCCATCCCACGTTTCCCCGATAAATTTAAAAGGCGACGACAGCACATTCCAATTGCTGCCATAGGTGACCCGTCCTTTTTTTTCCTTTCCGTCTTGGTCACGTACCTGAACCCGAAACGTCTGTTGATGTGAAGTACGCATCCACTTTCCAGGGCCCTCAAAAAAACATGGCTCCCCGAAAATGGAGAAGAATCAAATTATTTTCTTCCGTCCACTGACTTAGACGCTTTCCCCAGTAGCTTCTCCGCCATACAAATCCCAGGCAAATGGCGCCGCCGCCGATGACAAATGGAAAAAAAGCTGGTATGTGGCCCATGAAGCAAATGCGTCATTATGTTCAGGCTCGCTTTGTCGTAAAGGTTCGCAATTACCGCGGCGTTTCTTATCGGCTTCCGACCATCTTACACGACAAATACCGTGTGGTAATTGTGCTTGCACTACAAGAAAAAGATAAAGGCGGAGGTCAACACAATGACTATCGCGCTGTCCATAACGAGCCCCACGAAAACCGCACATTCAATCCACGTTGAACTCCGATTAGGCGTCATTCTGGGACACCGCGGTTCGATCGGTAATCACAACGTCCGCGATCCAGTTGCGCTTTCTGCGCTCCAGACGAGATTCAACCGATTCACTTTCGAGGTGTGCCACGCATTGGCGTAGGCGTGATCGGTCGAGATTCTCAAAGGCGTTGATATTGACGACCGCGTACAGATGATTGTCGATCTCGCAGGTGACGAATGGGACCGTTCCGCAACGAGAACAAACGTAAAACGTGGCGGTTCCAGTTCCGAAGGCATACTTTGACACGAGCGCGGCATCATCGATCGTGCCCACTAAATTAGACGCCGGATTTGATGTCCACACGCCACCATGCTTCACGCAGAAGGAACAACTGCATGCGCGAGCTGGAATCTCCGGCGACTCTCCAGGCCATTCAAGCGAAAAAGCGATGTTGCCGCAGTGGCACTTACCGCTTATATGCATAGGAATCTCCGGTCTTGTTCGATTGCGGTCCTGCAAGGTGCCGAGATAAGCATGTTGCCGGCCGGAATTAGGCAGGTTCAATGGACGCCTGGACACGCTTGGGACAGCCTAAAGAAACGGAGGCACGCGCGCCCCAACCCAATGGGCGAAGTGTGCCCAGGGCTCAGTCCGACTAATGAAATGTCTGATTTCTTGTGTCGTCAACAAGAAGGCGGCGGACCATATCGTGACGCGTTGGATGATTCCCGTTGACCACCAGTCATAAACCATTGTCGCCAGAACCAGTGGGACGAAGCAGATGAGGTTCACTTGCCACAGCGGATAAGGGTCAAAGACGGACCAGCGATCAAAGCCTGCGTCGATGAGGGAGAAGGTAGCGAATAGTATGAGCCGTTTATGGACAGTGGGACGCGTTCGGTTTCGAAACGCGAAGTAGGTGAAGACCGCGAACATGAGCATGTCGAAAATTGGTGCGGCATAAAGGTCCAACACGTCGGCCATGCTGGTCTCGCCGGGATCGACAAGTTGCCGCGCCAGTCGCGCGTTAGCGGTCAACAAACCAAGCGGGATCATAATGGCGGCAAGCGCAAACCCGAACGCGCCCATCCGCTGATGAAGATTCACGTGCCGCGTTGCGACTAACGAAATCTGCGTTGCGAACAGGACGATCCAACTCAAGAAAACGACGGCGTGAACGTGCACGAGCAAGCTCGGAAGCGGAGCCAGCGTCATACCGGCTAAGAAATACGTGCGTGCAAATCCCACAAGAATGGCAATCGCAGCCACAACGGCCATACAGAAGAAAAACACATCGTCTGAACGGAGGTGTTCGTGAGACGCTCGCCAATTAATAACCATCATGGAGTCCCCGTGACTGGCGTTCACAAGCGCCACCATCCCGATATAACCATTTCTTCCGGCGCCCACGGAAGCGTTATACCGCAAGCCGCAAACGTCCCCTCACGGGTGGCCAATTCGCCGCTGACAATAACCGCTCTTTGGACCCACGACGGCCGTAGCCTATTCGGAAAAGCGGACCGTCAGAACCACCAAGGCCACCACCACAACCAACTCCTCATCGAGTACCAAAAGCGATCGCCGTACCGCACGACAAGCAGCCCGAAGACTAAGGCGCATACCAGGGAGAGAGCCAGCGCGTAGTAGCCTTTTGAGTAGGCTGTTGTGACAACCCACAACAAACCGCTAAGACCCGTGATAAGCAGCCCAAAGACAAAACCGCAACCGAAGCGGATCTTTTTCTCAAGCGGATCCGGAGGTTCCAAAGAAGTCAGCCCTCCCGGGCATGCCGCCTCAACCTATGGCCAACCACGATAAACAGGGCGCTTGCGGCGAGGAAAAGCCATACATCCCGGTGAGCATAGAGGTACGACAGGTCAAAGGGTTCCTCACTAAGAAAGCCGCAGCAGCCAAGGTGCCCCAGAATATCAACGTAAACTGCAACCATCCCCAGATCGGTCGGGCCTGTAGAAAATAGCCGAGCGGAAGAGCAACTGCTGCTCCACAAAGGAGCGCGGCAAGCACGTCGAATCCAACCAGGTACGAGAACACGAACGTCTTGCCAACGGACACAAGGTTGCGAGATATCGCACTGAGAAGCGGTACCTCGAAAACCGCGAAGAGGCCCACGAGGTAGACCCAAAGCCACGGCGAGCTAACCCCAAATAGCGCGATCACGAAAACGTCGCGAACGGTCGCTTGCCCGGTCAGTGCTCTACGACCCGAAGCAGTCATAAAGGCTGCCTCAACGCGGACGTTCGAGTTCGGTCCGCGTTGAGCAACGGCCTAGGCGGCAAGCGGTATAGGTCCGGGTACGAAACCTATCGCTGCTTACCTCGAGGCCTTAATTGGAGATGCGGCTTACGTCCGGAAGTGCCTACCATGAGCTGTTCGCATGCCTCTTTGAAGGAAAGGTGCGCATGCTCGACTGGTACTTCAAGCTCCACGCTAGTAAAGCCTGGCTTTGGGACCGGGCGAGGGGGCGCAATTCTCTGACCGGGATGGCGGGGCTTGGACTTGTCCTCATCGAGCCTAACGGCCACCACGATCTTGCCAGATTTGTCATGCATCACGTGCAGTTTCATGGGCCAACCTCCTCAGTCTGTTCTAGACGCTCGGGGCGCGTATCGCCTTGAAACCGAGCAACGAGCCTGCCGGGGATGTCACGTTGACGGTGAAGTTCGCGCTGATCATCAAGTTGTTGTCCGTGCTCCACCAAAACGCCGTTATCGCAAGTGCGTCGACGTTAGCGTATTCGGGGATGATGGTGGCGCTCCAAAAGCGACCATCCTGTGGTCCCAAAGGCCAACTCCAATTCCACGGGGATCCTGCGTCTTGCCAAATATTGTCGGCATAGAAGTAGTCGACTTCGACACTCATGGGTCACTCCTTCGCAAGATGTCTAGGTTGCTGCAGAAGTAGCCTACATGATATCGAGGGAAAACGCCTAGCCAAGACCCGTCGCTGCCATTGGCGAGCGGTTGCTTGCCGGAGAGCCTTCCATACGGGTTGGTGCGTCAGGGCCAGATGATGCCGCCGAGATTAAAGAAGGCGTGGCAAATTATAGCGGGCACCAAACTGCCACTCCGACGCCGAAACTCGCCGGCGATTGCGCCTAGGACAAAGGCGGCCACTGCCGTGTAGCGACCGACGACCAAATGGATACATCCGAAGAGCAGAGCCACCAGAAATGACGCCACAACGCCATACTTAGGGCTTGGCGCGGTCGGGGGCGTTACGCCAGTTGCCAGCGTCGTCTGGAGCAGACCCCGAAAAATCACTTCCTCCTGTATGGGAGCGCCCACAACAAAGTAGAGCGCCACTAGCCAAGGCGCGAGCGAAAGGCCGGCAAGTGGGCCAGCCTCGTGCGCGTGAGTCAGAAGCAGCGCAGTAACGACGGCGAGAGGGGCGCTGACGATTGTGGCCGCACCAATATGTCTCAGCGTCGGCACACAAAACCCGTATCGCGCTAGCCCACCGGGTGTGCGGCTGGCCATTAACAGGAGAAGGACACCGGCTGTAACCAGCGTAAAAAGCATTACGAACGGTACAAGCGTGGCGAGCTGAAGATGGAGAATGGCTGTTAGCGCCGATGGCGGCGCGTAAACAACCACAAACAATAGAAGCGTCAAACCAGTTGCGCGAATCACCCTCACCGGGGACCTCACTACCGCCGACCTTCGCTCCGTGACGGCGACAACGTTAACGGCGCTGATTTGCCATGACACAGGCCATCACTGAGCGTCGGAACGTTCCGTGAGCCTAGCGCTTTTCGAAGTCTACGCGACGTTTGCCGTTGCAGTTTCGCGAACCAGCACGCAGAAGCAATGGGAAACTGGGCGCGCATAGCCCATCATGGCCCAGCTTCGCTTAGATCGATGCGGCAGTTAGAGGCCGGATATAATCGACGAGAACGGCTGCAACAACGCTCGCGGCAGCAGCTAGCGCTCCGGTGTTCGTTCGCCGTTATTGTCCCCCCTATCCATGGCCGCAACCAGGTCCTTCGCACCCGAGCCCCATCTGGAGACGACTCTGACGGCGTCAGTGAAGGGCACGTGCACGGGGTGCACCCGCTGCCGGTCGAGAATGTAGACGGCACCCGCAAACGGCGTGGGGATCGAGGGGACGAAGACCGTGTAGCGCCCGTCCTCGAGTTCTTCGATAACGAAGGCTGGAACCAAGGCTTCTTCGATCTCGATTAACGCCGCCTTCCAAGTGCTTTCCATGCTTTGCCCCGCCACCTGTTGCGTGAGGCTCCGGATGAGCCCATATCCGGGGATTCTTTCAAAGACGTTCTTCTCGATCCAGTTTCGGACTCCTCGCCCGATGCGAGTGCCTACCGAAGCGCCAACGGCGACGCAGATCGCGAGAACGAGGAGAAGCGACAGGAACTGGTCAGCGGGAACCCAGTCGGGGAGAAGCTGAGCTAATGGGCGTACCAGCTTGACAACCGAGCTCATTCCCTTAAGCAATAGCAAGCCGGCGAAGTACACCGGAACAACGATGAGCAAACCCCGAGCCAGCGCCTTCCACAGGGGAACCATTATCTGCTTCATGGGTTGCCTTTCTCCACTCTCCGCGAGGGAGGAAATTCTAACGTGAGATCGGTTCCACGTTGCTGATGATGGTTGCCACGTCCCGTTACTCCGAATACCGAAAGGCTGCCTCCGGACAACGCGTAAAGGCTGGTTTGCATCGAGCCTGTGTAAAAACGCGATTTCGGCCCGTTTTGGGGGCACCAAACCCCTCCGACTCCCAATGAATCGATTAGAGCGCGTTCTATGAGGTCGTCTTTGCCGACGCCTCGCCTCGCGGGCGGCCGCCTTGGCCGATCTCCAATAGTACGGGGCGACCAACTGCCGACCTTTCACCTAGGCCGTTTCTGGCTGGTAGACTCGTTGGCATGACCGCACCTTCGATCAGCCGCTACCCGGTACCGAACCTCGAAGACCTACCCGACGACATCCGTACCCGGATGCTCGAAGTGCAGGAGAAGGCCGGATTCATCCCCAACGTGTTTCTCACCCTCGCACACCGCCCCGACGAGTTCCGCGCATTCTTCGCCTACCATGATGCGGTGATGCTGCGTGAATCGGGATTGACGAAAGCGGAGAAGGAAATGATTGTGGTTGCGACGTCGGGGGCCAACGATTGCCTGTACTGCATCATTGCGCATGGGGCAATCCTCCGTGTTTACGCCAAGGATGCGCGCGTGGCCGACCAGGTTGCGGTCAATTACCGCAAAGCGGACATAACCGACCGGCAAAAGGCGATGCTGAAGTTTGCGCTCAAGGTGGCGCTACAGTCCGTCGAGCTCGGTGAGGACGACTACCAGGAATTGCATGGACATGGATTCGGCGCCGAGGACATCTGGGATATCGGCGCTATCGCAGCGTTTTTCGCGCTGTCCAATCGCATGGCAAATTTGATTGCCATGCGACCCAACGACGAGTTCTATCTGCTCGGCAGGCTGCCCAAGGGGACGTAGCGCGACCCGGAGCAAGGCCATTCGCGCCAACACGCCGCGGTACCGGGTCAAGGCGCCCCGGCCGGTGTCTCCGGGCTATCGGGGCCGGCGCCACGCGGCGCCACCGCGGTTCGTGATGGCGATCAGAACGGCGGTTTGGCCTTTGCGGGCAAATGACCCAGTAGCGCCCTAAGAGGTACGGCTGTTGCACGCGGTCTATGCGCGACATCTGCGCGTAGTCGCAGGTGCTGGCAACCTGCGGTATTGGCTGCACCGCCTGCTGCGGCACGGACGAGCATCCGACCAAGAGCACTAAGCCACCCAACCAAGCGAGGACTCATCTCATGGGTACCTCCGTTTGCTCGGTTCGCTATAGGTGCAAAGGAGCTTTGGCTACAACGCCCTGCGCCGGGCCTCTGAGGCGCCGCAGGGCCCTTGGCGAGCCCCTGCGCTGCACTACCCGAGTTCGTCGATCGACCTCGGCCAGCTCGCCTTCAAAAGGCGGGACAGGGCGCGGTCGGCAAGGATGACCCCTCGTGTCTGGCAGCGTGCACAGTAGTTCGTTTCGTTCTCGGCGTAGACAATGCGCTGCACCGGAGCGCCGCAGAGCGGGCACGGCTGGCCGAAGCGGCCATGCACCGCCATGCCCGGCCGGAACGCGGTGACATGGGTTGGAAATTCCTCGCCCGCTTCGGCACGAAGCCTTGACGTCCATTCCTCCAGCACCTCGCGCGCCGCCCGGTGGAGGCGCGCAATCTCCTCCGCGCCGAGCTTGTGGGTCAGGGCGATCGGCGACAATCTGGCGCGGTGCAGGATCTCGTCCGAGTAGGCGTTGCCGATGCCGCTGAACAGATGCGGGTCGGTCAGCGCGCGCTTGAGCGTATGGTTTTCGCGCTGCAGGCGCTCGCGGAACGCCGCCAGATCGGCGGCGGAGACCTCGAGTCCGCCCAAGTCGAATGCGGCCAGGGCGCTTTCGCCGTGCACGACGTGCAGTGAGGCGCGTTTCTTGGTGCCTGCTTCCGTAAACGCGAGCGTACCGGCCGCAAAATCGAACAGCGCGAGGGTGATGCGCGCGGGCGGACGGTCGCCGCGCCCGAGCCAGCGCAGCCGCCCGGCGATCATGAGGTGTAACACAAGAAAGAACTCGCCCTCGAGGACGAGCACGATGCGCTTGCCGAGGCGGCGCACGGCGACCACCCGCCGTCCCTCGGTGCTGGCGAGCGGCGGTACCGCGGTGCGCAGCACGAACGGGCTGATCAGGCGCACGCGCTCGAGCTGCTGCCCGACGGTGCGTCGCTCGAGACTATCGACATAGACCGCGACGTCGGGGAGTTCCGGCATGCGTCTGTGCAGCCGATGAGGCTATACCCACCCCAGCGCGCCCAGGAGCGCCGCGACACCGAGCAGCCACAACGGGTGCAGGCGCGTGAACAGCGCCGGCACCAGTGTTGCGACCGTCATCGCGTATGCGACCCACGAGTGGTCGGCCGCGCGGGCCAGTATGTAACCCGACGAGAGGACCAACCCGACGGTAACCGGCGCGAGCCCGCGCTGGATTGCGATCCGCCATGGCGCATCACGCCAGCGCTCCCAGGCATGCGCAACGGCGTAGGTCAGCAGCGACGATGGACCGGACATGGCGAGCATCGCCACCACGCCGCCGAGCACGCCGGCGACCTTCCAGCCAACCAGGCTCACGATCAACACGTTCGGCCCTGGCGCGGCCTGCGACAGCGCGAACAGCTGCGCGAAATCTTCGTCGGTCATCCAATGGTGCATCTCGACGACGCGCCGCTGGATCTCCGGAATCACGGCATTCGCGCCGCCGATCGAGAGCAGCGACAAGACAAAGAACTGCAACGCGATCTCGAGTAGTAGCGGTGGGATCATGCCCGCTTCCACCATCCGAGCCCGATCGACACCGGGCACAGTGCGGCGAGCATCCACAGCAGCGGTATGCGCAACAGCGCGATACCGACGAACGCCACGCCGCAGATAACGAGCTGCCAGGCCGAGGTCCGGAGCGGCCGGGCGAGCTTGAGCGCGGTGGCGACGATCAGGCCGGATGCCGACGCGGAAACGGCGCGGCAAGCGCCGCGCACCGCTTCGATCTGCGAGAACTGCGCATAAAGAGTTGCCAGCGAGAGGACGATCACGAGAGGCATCAGCAACAAGCCCGCGCACGCGGCAACGGCGCCGGCGACGCCTTGGAAGCGGCGACCGACGATGATCGAAACGTTGACGATGTTGGGGCCGGGCAGAAACTGCGACAGCGACAGTACGTTGAGGAATTCCGGATCGGACAGCCAGCCTTGCGGCGGTCGACGATCATGCGCCGGGCGAAGGGCATTACTCCGCCGAACCCGGACAACCCGATCTTGAGGAACCCAACAAACAACTGCGGCGTGCTGACCGTTGCGGGCGATGCGGCGCTGGTGCCGTCCATCGCCGCTATCATAGGCGATGGGCCCGGCGGCGGGTAGCCCGGGTTCAGTCCCTCACTTTTGCAACAGCCACAGGACCAGGCTGACAACCACCGACACGATCAGACCGGACGTCAGCGGAATGTAGAGGGTGAAGCCGTCGCGCTCGATGCGGATATCGCCCGGGAGGTGGCCGAACCCCAGCTTTGCAAGCAACGGCCACGCGAGGCCGGCCAGCACAATGATGATGCCAAGGGTGATCAGGAAACGGGGCATGGCGATGGGATGCGAGTCATTGTTCCCGCGGGGCTAGCGGCCCGCCGCTCCTCCGGCGCCTTGCGCCGGCTCGCGACAGAGCAGCAGGTTAATCGCTTTCAGGCTCATGACCAACTCGCCGCGTTGATTGCTGACCTCGATGAGCGAACGGACCACGCCGCGATCTGGCTTGCTGCGCGAACGTCTCGCGTCGAGGATTGTCACGCGGACGCTCAGCGCATCGGCGGGACGAACCGGCCCGATCCAGCGCAGCTCGTCGATGCCTGGCGAGCCAAGGCTGGCGATGCCCGACAGGTACTTCGCGACGAGCAGGCGCATGGTCATCGCCGCGGTATGCCAGCCGCTCGCGATCAAGCCACCGTAGATGCTGCGCGCGGCGGCGGCGGGGTCGGTGTGAAATGCTTGTGGATCGTAACGCTTGGCAAAGGCGATCATCTCGGATTGTTCGACGGTGATCGACCCGCATTCGAACACCGAGCCAGCGCGGTAATCCTCGAAATAACGCTGATCGACCGGGACGAGATCCATGTTCCTGCTCAGTGCCGCCACGGAGGGCCGAAGGCTCCCTGATGCGCCCGCCTGCGAACACCACCTCGCCGCCGCGACGCGATGGCCAGACAGGGTCGAGCTAACGTGGCCAAAGCCAGCCGAACGTGCCGGCGGTCAGCAAAGCGTAGATCAGACCATCCACCGTCGCCTTGAGCGTGATACGCCAGGCGCGGCGATACCAGATCGACATCTGCCAGAGCGCCACCGAATAGGCGATGAAGGCTGTGACGCCAGTCAATTGGAAAACGCGCAGGTACTCTGCGCCCGCGGGCAGCGCGCGACTCGCGACGTAGGCCGCGAAGATCCCGATGACAAGCGAATAGGGGAACCAGGACACCAGGTTCTTCCCCATCGCGAAGGGGCCGTTCGGCATGACCGTGAGCATTAGAACCGGGCCCTTCTGCAATTTTGCCGCAAACTCCGGCGAGCGCATGTCCTGCATGCTCGACGCCCGGGGAATCATGTAATCGCCTGGCGGCACGGCGAAAGGCCGCAGCGCGTCCATCAGCTTGTCTTCTTCAGGGACCTTGGGGTAGTCGCTCTTATGCCATGGCAGCACCATGTGGATGATGGAACTGACGACGAAGACAATTACCGCCGAGAGCAGAATCGGCAGCCACAGCGCCTGCAGCGTGACCATGAATTCCTCACCTTGTGACAAGAAAGTAGTACCGAACCAGAGCAAACCGACCGAGCGCGTGTTTTGCTACTGACGAAGCCGGGCCCCATTGACCAATAATCGAAGGACAAATGTTCAGACTAAAGCTTTCATCGAAGGAAATCGCTAAGGCGTCACACCGATCTCGGAAAAGACAAAACATCCCCCCGACTGCGGAGGTTCTCTGGGCGATCGGTGCGCGCACCAAAATTCTCTTCCCCGCGACCGGAGTGTGTCAACGGAGAATAATCACCCCTGTTTGTAACATTTGCCGCCGACTGCTGCCGTCACCGCTTCGCGCCACGGGCGCCGCCGCCCGAGTTGCCGCCACGGCGCCGCGCTCAGTCAAGCGGCCACGGCATTGACTTGGGCAGCGTCATCGCGGGAATCTCAGTCGGACCTTCGCTGCGCTGCGGCGCATCCACGGCGCGCCACCAAGGCGTCACCCGATCCGCCCGCGCAGGCTCGACCGGCTCGCCCAGGCGGGGCATCAGGAGTTGCACACCCCGCGCCGGTCCAAGCGCGAACAAGGTTTCGGCGGGCTGATCCCAGGCGTGCATCGCCAGGCTGAAGGTACCCCAGTGCACCGGCAAGAACGGCCCTCCACCGAGCAGCCTGAGAGCTTCGAGCGCGTTCTCGGGTCCGAGATGGATATCGCCCCACGCCGGATGAAATGCGCCCACCTCCAGCATCACCAAGTCGAACGGGCCGAGCCGCTCCCGGATGACGCCATATTCGGTGGTCAAACCTGTGTCGCCACTGAAGAATACGGCATGCCGCGTCGAGCGGATGACCAGCGAAGACCACAAGGTCGCGTTGCGATCCTTCAGGCCGCGGCCCGAAAAGTGCTGTGATGGAGCGGCCGTCACGGTGAGGTCGGCATGGGGCAGGGTGTGCGACTCCCACCAGTCGAGCTCGGTGATCCGCTGCGGCGGCACGCCCCAGGCTTCGAGGTGCGAGCCGACGCCGAGCGAGGTAATAAAGGGCACCTCCCGTCGCGCCAGCTCGCGGATCGTCGGGTAGTCGAGGTGGTCATAGTGGTCGTGGGAAACGAGCACGACGTCCACGGGCGGCAGCGAACGCAATGGCACCGGCACGGGTTGAAAGCGCTTCGGGCCGGCGAGGCGGGAAGGCGATGCGCGCAGTCCCCAGATGGGGTCGGTCAGCACGCGCAGGCCGTCGATCTCGATGAGCACCGTGGAGTGGCCAAGCCAGGTTGCACGCAGTCTCGTGTCCGGTGCCCTGGTCCAAGCTGAAGTCGGATCCGCTGCTGGCAGCGGCGCGCTCGGCACGCGTCGGTCGCCGCCACAGAGAAATTCCTTCAAGGTCGGCGCCGAGACCGCGGTATTGCGTAATCCAGGCAGTATGGGATGGACATTCCGAAATGCCTCCCCGCCCCAAAGCAACGAGGATTTCATGCGCTCGAGGCGCAAGCCGTCGGGTTTCTTGCCGCATGACTTCATGAATTCCTTTCGCCCACCGAGCGGTGCCGCGTGATTGCGCTGCGTCGGATATGGGGCCTATTTTAGTCGCATGCAACCTGTCAGGCGGCGAGCGACCCGGAGCCAGAGTTGGGCGTTTGATCGCGTCGTCTCAAGCTCAAGCCAACCAAGCGCATTCATTCGGCCAGTGCCGTAACCGCTCTTGACTCAAGGGACGTTGCACAGGTGTGGCCGCCGCAAGGAACTCGCAGGCCACCGGCGAGGGCAAGCGCGACGGCATGGATTCATTACAATTGCGGCTTCGCGCCGTCCGTCATCGAGAAACTCATGGCCAGCCCCGGCTATCTGCGCTACCCGAGCCTGCACCAAGACACCATCGTCTTCGTGAGCGACGACGACTTGTGGCGAGTACCGGCATCCGGAGGCATCGCACGCCGGCTGACGGCAGGGCTATCCGAACCCTCCACGCCCTGCCTGTCCCCCGATGGACAGTGGGTCGCGTTCGTCGGTCGCGACGAGCAGCATCCGGAGGTGTACTTGATGTCCGCCGAAGGCGGCCCCGCGCGACGCATGACGTGGCTCGGGCCGGACGTGATCGTTCGCGGATGGACGCCCGAAGGACAGATCCTGTTCGTCACAACCTACGCCCAGCCGTTCTTCCGCAACTATCGGGCCTACACGCTGCCACTCGACGGGGGCGTGCCACAGCTTCTGCCACTGGGCCAGGTCAATCACCTGGCGTTCGGGCCTGGAAAGATCCGCGTCATCGGTCGCAACACTGCGGACCCGGCACGGTGGAAGCGCTACCGCGGCGGAACCGCGGGCCATTTGTGGATCGACGCCGAAGGCACGGGAACCTATCGTCGGATGACCGAGCTGGGCGGCAATATCACCAGCCCGATGTGGCTCGGCGGCAGGGTCTACTACCTGTCCGACGCGGAGGGAGTTGGCAACCTCTATTCGTGCCTTCCCAACGGTTCCGACCTGCGACGCCACAGCGATCACGACGATTTCTATGCCCGCCATGCGCAAACCGACGGGCGACGCATCGTCTATCAGTGCGGCGCCGAGCTGTGGGTGTTCGATCCGGCCGACGAGCGTACCTTGCGAGTCGATATTCAGCTGGCGTCGCATCGCACGCAGGCCGCGCGCCGGTTCGTACCCGCTGCCGAGCACCTCGGGTCGGTCCACCTGCATCCAGCGGGTCACAGCGTGGCGCTCGACGCACGCGGCAAGCTGTTCAGCTTCGCGCTGTGGGAGGGCGCCGTTCGCCAGCACGGCGACGAACAGGCCGGTCGGCTGCGACACGGGCAATGGCTCGCCGACGGTGCGACGCTCGTTGCGGTCGGCGACGGTTCGGGCGAAGAGCGCCTGGAGGTGTTTGAGCAGGGGCAGGCGCGCTCCCTGGCATGGGATGTCGGGCACGTCGTCGCCATGCGGTCGGCACCGCGCGGGCGTCGCATCGCGCTCGCCAATCACCGCAACGAAGTAATGATCGGCGATCTCGACAGTGGCGCGCTGACGGTTATCGACCGCAGCGACGCCGGCCGCACGGACGATCTCGCCTGGTCGGCCGACGGCGCCTGGCTCGCCTACCCGTTCTGGACTTCGCTGCGGCATTGCGCAATCAAGCTCTACGACGTGGCCAACAAGAACGGTGCGCTCGTCACGCAACCGGAGTTTCGCGATTACAGTCCGGCGTTCGATCCGGAAGGACGCTTCCTTTATTTTCTGTCGATTCGGACTTTCGATCCCGTGTACGACAGCGTGCAGTTCGAGTTGAGCTTTCCTCGTGCGGCACGCCCTTACCTGGTTGCGCTGCAAGCCGGCGGGTCGCCGCCTTTCGATCCGCAGCCGAAGGGATTGTCAGTGGACGATCCGGCGCTGGCGCAAGCCAAGGCCGCCACGCACAAGCCACTGCCACCGGTCGAACTCTCGGGCATCGAGCGTCGGATCGCGCCGTTTCCCGTACCGGAGAACCGCTTTGGCCAGATTGCAGGTGTGCTCGCCAACAAGGTCGTCTGGACGGTCCTCCCCATCGCCGGCGCGCATGGACGGGGGGGACACAAGGATACGCCGGGTCGCCTCGAAGTCTTCGATTTCGACACCCTGCGAGCCGAGACGCTGCTGGAGAAGGCCGACCGGTTTGCGCTCTCCGGCGATCACACCACGCTTGTCGTGCGCGAGGGCAAGCGCCTGCGTGCGATCGGCGCGAATCGCAAGCCCGAAACCGACCGCGAAGTGGCCAAGTCTTCGGACGAGCCATCGCGCAAGAACGGCTGGATCGATCTCGAGCGCGTCCGCTTGTCGGTCGAGCCGCGTCGGGAGTGGCGACAGATGTTGCGTGAAGTGTGGCGCCTGCAGCGCGATCACTTCTGGGTCCCGAACATGTCTGGCGTCGATTGGGAAGCGGTCTACCGCCATTACGAACCGTTGCTCGACCGCGTCGCGACGCGGGCCGAGCTTTCGGACCTGATCTGGGAGATGCAGGGGGAACTGGGGACGTCGCATGCGTACGAGATGGGCGGCGATCACCGGCGGCCACCGCAAATGGCGCTGGGATACCTTGCCGCCGATCTGCGCTTTGTCGAGGCGGACGGGAGCTACGAGATCACGCGTATCGTCACTGGCGACGCCTGGGATGCCGGCGCCGACTCGCCGTTGAATGCGCTGGGCGTCGAAGCCAACCCGGGAGAGCGCATCGTTGCGGTCAATGGTCAGCGCACCTCGCGCGAACGGCCGCCGCAGGCGCTATTGGTGCATCAGGCAGCGACCAAGGTCGAGCTGACACTGGCCACGATCGGCGGTGCGCCGCCGACCCGCAACGTGCTGGTAACGACACTTAATGACGAGGTCCCGGCGCGCTACCGCGAATGGGTCGAACGCAATCGAAGCTGGGTGCACGAACAGTCGCGGGGCCGCGTCGGCTACTTTCATCTACCGGACATGATGTCTTCCGGCTTTGCCGAATTTCACCGCTACTTCATCGCCGAGTGCGAGCGTGACGGCCTGATTGTCGACATCCGCTACAACCGCGGCGGACATGTGTCGCAACTTCTTCTCGAAAAAATCGCGCGCAAGCGCATCGGCTACGCGACCACACGCTGGGGGCAAACCGCGTCGTACCCGGAAGAGGCCGTGGCAGGACCGGTCGTCGCCCTGACCAACGAGCATGCGGGCTCCGACGGGGATATCTTTTCTCACGCCTTCAAGCTCATGGGCATCGGTCCGCTCGTCGGTACGCGCACCTGGGGCGGGGTCATCGGCATCTGGCCGCGGCACAACCTGGTCGACGGTACGCAGACCACCCAACCGGAGTATTCGTTTTGGTTCAATGACGTCGGCTGGGGCGTCGAGAACTACGGGACGGACCCCCAGATCGAGATCGACAACGCACCGCAGGACGCCAGGGAAGGGCGCGATCGTCAGCTCGAGACCGCGCTTGCGACCGCGCTCGGCCTGGTCGAGCGCGCCGGTTCGGGCCAGCCGCAATTCGGCCAGCGGCCCAACCTCCAGCGAGCCCCATTGCCGCGGCGACGTTGACGTGATCGGCCCTGGGACCATGCATCCGGGACCGTCCAGGTAGAGCAGGCTGGCAACGCCTCCAGCACAGGGCGCCGCTAGTTCAAATCGACCGCGTGGCGCTTCAGGTCATCGAGCGTGACCACCGCCAGGGCTTCCTCGTGCGTGGCGGAGAGCACCACCGGCGGCGCGACGCCCGCATCGAGCGCCTCGCGCCAGCGGCCTGCACAAAGGCACCAGCGATCGCCCGGCTTTAAGCCCGCGAAGCCGGCCTCCGGCTGCGCCGTGGACAGGTCGTTGCCGCGCTCGGCGGAAAAGGCCAGGAACGCCGCGGTCATACGAGCACAGATGACGTGCAGCCCGAGATCCTCCGGGCCGGTGTTGCAGCAGCCGTCGCGAAAGAAACCGGTGCGCGGTTCGACCGAGCAGGGCTCGAGTCGGCCGCCGAGGACGTTGCTGTCATCGGCCATGGAGCTCACGGCTTGAGCGCCCGGTACAGAAACGGCAGGCTCACGTTCATGCGATAGTCGACATCGGAATGATTGTCGTCGAACTCTTCGTAGCTGTGCGCGATGCCCGCCTGCGCCAAGTGCTTGGACAGCAGGCGCGTGCCGAAATGGATATGGTACTGATCGCGCCAGCCGCAGTCGATGTAGATGCCTTTGAGCGATTTGAGGTTCTTGCGGTATCTGTCGACGAGCAGGATCGGGTCGTTCTCGAGCCAGCGTTTCCAGCGTTTTTCGATCAGCTCGCCGGTCTCCAGGTTGAACGGCAGGCGGAAGCCCAACGGCGCCTTCGGGTCGGGATCGTAGGTCGCCGCCATGCATACGTTCATGATGCAATGGCCCTCTGCGGACGAAAGCTTCTCCTTGCCCCACACGTTGTCGAGGAAGCGCCTGACACGACCGTCATCGAGGCCTTCGCCGAGGCCCTTGCGGGTACTGGCGGCGAGCGCGTCGTAACGGCCGGGCCGCCGCTTGGGCAGCCGGAAGCGGGTCAGCTCATTGAGCGTATTGGGCCAGTCGTGCCAGTACACGAAGTCGAAATAGGAGTCGCCCGAGTGGTCGGCAATCGCGCCCCAGTACTGGGCGTATTTCATGCCGTGAATGATTGCTCCGTAGCCACCCGAGGACTTGCCGAAGCAGCCGCGGTGATCGCGCGAGGCGTGGGTGCGAAACTCGCGATCGACGAAGGGAATGAGCTCGCGCGTCAGGTAATCGGCGTAATTGCCGACCGCCGAGGAGTTGATGTATTGATTGCCGCCGAGCGCGGTGAAGCAATCGGGAAAGACGAGTATCGCCGGTCCCATTCGCCGCTCGTGGATCAGGCGCGCAGCGCGCTCGGGCACGTTGTCGGCGAAGGGGCGCCAGCCGGTGTGTGCGAGGCCCGAACCGCTGAAGCCAACCAGGTCGAACAGCACCGGGAAGCGCCGGCCCGGCCCGCTCCCGCCCGCGGCACGCCCGTCGTACTGTGGCGGCAGCCAGACGCCGAGCTTGCGCACGTGGGGGTCGCCGAGAAGGTTGTCCTTGAGTACTTTCGATTCGTGCTGCAGAACGACGAGCGTCCCGTCCTTGCCGGCGAAGCGCTTGATGGCCATCGAGTCCCCCAAGGTAGCGCGCTGCGGCATTGTAGCGCGGCTGGGTGGGGAGGCTTGAAGCCGCGGGGCGCAGGCGCTAGCATGAATCGTGGGGCCCGATGCTCGGGGCCGGCGACAAAAGGAGGCTGGGTGCGCAGCGCGTCCCGTTTTCTCGCGACCGGTGTCGCCGTGTGTGCCTTGCTCGCCGCCGGGCTTGCCGCCGCAGGCCGACCTTCCCTGGCCGAATGCTTCGAGGCCTCCGATTTCATCGCCAACGCCGCGCGCTCGCGCGACGCCGGCATGTCGGAGGCAGCGTTCCTCGGCCGCATGGAGGACGACTTTGAGATGATCCAGAGTTTCCCCAGCGACTTGCGCTGGTTCGTGCACGACGCCGACGACGAGGCATTCCTGCTCGCCGCCGCGCGCGAGGTGTTTGCCCACCCGGAGACGCCGGAGAACCATCGGCGGATATTCCTGCAGTCCTGCGTCGACCGCATGGCGGGCTGATTCGACTAGGGCAGCGGATGGAAGCTGCCGAGCAGCGTCGGGATGAGCTCGGCAACGGTCGGATGGATGTGCATCGCGCGCTGGATCAGCGTATACGGTACGCCCGCATACATCGCGTCGAGCAGCGTGTGCACGACCTCGTCGCCTTCGATGCCGAGCAGCGCTGCGCCGAGGATGCGCTGGGTCTCCGCGTCGACGAGCACGCGCATGAAGCCCAGCGTCTCGCCGCGCTCGCGCGCGCGACCCACGCGCGTCATGGGCATGGTCGCCTCCAGCGCCTTGCGCCCCGAGGCGCGAACCTCGCGCAGCGTCATGCCGGCGCGACCCAGTGGCGGGTCGACGAACAGCGCATAGGTCGGTATCCGGTCGGTCACACGTCGCGATGCGCCATCGAGCAGGTTGGCGGCGACGATCTCGTAATCGTTGTACGAGGTGTGGGTGAAGGCACCGCGGCCGTTGGCGTCGCCCAGCGCCCAAATCCCCGGCACGTTCGTGCGCAACTGGTCGTCGACTGCGATGTAGCCGCGCGTGTCGGTGGCGACCCCCGCCTTCTCCAGGCCGAGATCGCCGGTGTTCGGCTCGCGGCCAACCGCGAGCAGCAGGTGCGATCCGGCGATTTCGCGCGGCTCCTCGGCGCAGCGCAGGCGCACGGCGACGCCGTCATCCCGGCGCGCCACGGCGAGGCACTCCGCGTTCAGGCGGAAGGCGATGCCCTCGGCTTCGAGGATGGCCTGGATCGCCGCGGCGACATCCTCATCCTCGCGGCCGATCAGCCGCGGCCCCATTTCGATGACGCTGACGCGGCTGCCGAAACGCCGATACATCTGGGCGAACTCAAGACCGATGTAGCTGCCTCCGACGATGAGCAGGTGCTCAGGCAGGAAGTCGACGTGCATGATCGTCGCGTTGGTGAAATACGGCACGTCGGCGAGCCCGGGCATGGCCGGCACCGATGCCCGGCCGCCGACGTTGATGAAGAACTGCTCGGCTGCAAGCACCCGCTCGCCGACGCGGACCGTGCGCGGACTCTCGAAACGGGCGTGGCCGTGGATCAGGGTGAGCCCCGCCGTGTTCCCCAGCCAATGCGTCAGACCGTCGATCGAAGCGCGCACGACCGCATCCTTGCGCCGCTTCACTTGCGCCATGTCGACGCGGATCGGGGCCTCGATTGTCACCCCGTAGTCGCCGCCGCGGCGCGCGACATGGGCTGCGCGCGCACTGGCGATCAGCGTTTTGGTCGGAATGCAGCCGTTGTTCACGCAGGTGCCGCCGACGGCCTTGCGCTCGATAAGCGCGGTCTTGCGACCGCCATGGGCGAGGCGCACCGCAAGCGAGGGGCCGGCCTGGCCGGCGCCGATGACAATGGCGTCGAAGCGTTCGGACATGGTTCCTCCCGGGTGTGACGCGAAGGCCGACGCTTTCCGGGTCGGCCCGCCTGGCGCATTGATTACAGCACGGTGTCCCAGCGTCGCGATAGGCGTGTCGCGCCGTTGATAATGCCGACCATCGAATAGGTCTGAGGGAAATTTCCCCACAGTTCCCTGGTCGCCGGATCGATGTCTTCGGACAGCAGACCGAGCGGATTGCGTGACTCGATGAGCCCATCGAAAAGTTCGCGCGCCTCCTCGATCGCCCCGTTGCGTACCAGCGCGTCGATGTACCAGAACGTGCAGGCGGTGAAGGCCATCTTGGGCACGCCGAAATCGTCGGCGCTGGTGTAGCGGTAGATATGGTTGCCGCGCTTGAGCTCACGCCGGATCGCTTCCAGGGTGCGGCGCCAACGCGGGTCGTCGGGCGGCAGCAGGTTGACCTCGCTCATCAGGAGCACGCTGGCGTCGAGCGAATCGCCACCGAACGCGGCCACGAACGCCTGCCGCTTGTCGTTCCAGCCGCGCTCGAGAATCGCGGCGCGCAGGCTGTCGCCCCGAGCCGACCAGACTTGCGCACGTGAGGCGAGGCCGAGATGGGCGGCGATCTTCGCCAGCCGGTCGCAGGCGGCCCAGCACATGGTCGCCGACGAAGTGTGCACCTCGAGCGCGCGTGCGCAGCTCCCAGATGCCGGCGTCGGGTCGGTCGAACAGCGCGAAGGCCCGCTCGCCCAGCCACTCCAGGCGCATGAAGTCGTCGCCGGCCGCGGGGCGCAGCAGCCGGTGATCGAAGAATGCCTGCGTGGACGCGAGCACGGCGTGGCCGTAGACGTCGTGCTGGCTGTGCTGGTATGCCTGATTGCCGATGCGCACCGGACCGATGCCGCGAAAGCCGGGCAGGGTATCGATGCCGCGCTCCCCGAGGTCGGACTCCAGGCCGATGCCGTACACCGGCTGCAGATGTCCGCGCGCGGTCGCCGTATGGACGACATTGAAAAGATAGCGCAGATAGCTTTCCATGGTCGCGACTTCGGAAATGCCGTTCAGGGCGCGGATGACGAAAAGCGCGTCGCGCAGCCAGCAGTAGCGATAATCCCAGGTGCGCTCGGTCCCCGGCGCCTCGGGGATGCTCGAGGTCATCGCCGCCATGATGGCGCCGGTCTCTTCGTAGGTGCACAGCTTGAGCGTGATGGCGGCGCGGATCACCGCGTCCTGCCACTCCAGGGGCACCGCCAGGGCGCGCACCCAATGTTGCCAGTAGTGTGCCGTGCGCTCCTCGAAGTCGCGGGCGGTCTCGGCGATGCCGCTGCCCAGCGTTTCGTCGACACCGAGGAACAGGTTCGCGGGGCGGTCGAGCAGGTACGAGGTCGCGTCGAGCACGTAGGTCAGCGGCGTGTCGCTCGTCAGTCGCAGCGCCTGCGTCGCGTGCACGTAGCGGACATGGTTGCTGCCGCGGGTGATCACCGGCTGCGTCCCGCCATAATTGAAGGTCGGCGAGAGCACGATGCGAATATGCGGGCGCCCGGCGATGGGCACGATCCGGCGTACGAGCAGAAGCGGCCGGAACGTCCGCCCCCGATCCTGGAAGCGCGGCGCAAAGTCGGTGATGCGCACGGCGTTGCCCTGGGCATCGGCCAACTCGGTCTGGAGAATGGCCGTATTGGCGACGTAGGCCTGCCGTGATGTGGCAAGGCCTTCGAGCTCAATGGCGAATGCGCCGCGTGGCGTGGCCTCGTCGCCGCGGAGCAGGGCATTGAACACCGGGTCGCCGTCCGGGCGCGGGAGGCAGCACCAGACAATGCGCCCGTGCGGGTCGATCAGCGCGTTGAACGCGCAGTTGCCGACGACACCGAGCGCAAGATTGCGTGCGGCGCCGGCAGTCATGCCTCGGCGCCCGGCCTGGGCTGCGGCGGCGACGGCGCGCTGGCACTGCCGACCAAGCGCTGCAGCTCGTGCACGAAGCGGGTAATGTCCTTTTGTCCGCGCAGGTAGAGATTGGCGGCGCTCTTCGGGTCACGCTCCACGCGCACCGAGAGCACGGCCGGTGACTGCATCCGGAACACCGCCTCGTCGGAGGCATCGTCGCCGACATAGAGCGCGCGACCGCAGCGCGAACGCGCCTGCAGGGCGGCGAGCGCCTCGCCCTTGTGCGGTGCGCCCGGGGGCAGCACGTTGAGCACGTATTTGCCGTCGAGCAGCGTCGGCGCGGGCAGAAGTCGGCCGGCCCGGGCGGCGAGCAGACGCCGGGCCGCGTCGTGGTTGGGGGCGTGCCGGAAGTGGAACGTCAGCGAGAAGGTCTTGTCCTCGAGCACGACGCCGGGGATATCGCGCCACGGCTCGGGCGACGCGGTGAGAGCGTCGAGCCACGCCCGGCAGACACGCGCGCAGTGCGCCGACGCCCGCTCGAAGCCCGGTACCCCCTCGGCGCCGTGATTGCCGACCAGGTAGCGGGGCGTGAAGGCGAGCATCGGCCGCGCGTCCTCGATCGCGCGCCCGGTAATGATCGCCACCGCGGCGCGTTGCGCAAGCGCGCCGAGCCCCCGCTGCACCGCGTCCGGCACGCGGGCATCCCACGGCCGCTCGACGATGGGTGCGAGCGTGCCGTCTATATCGAAGGCGAGCAGCGTCTCGGGCGTCAGAAACGCCGCAATGCGCGCTATGCCCTCGGCTGCCAGCGCATATTTCACTTCAGTTCCGCGCCCTCGGTTCGCTGGTGGGCATAGATGCGCTCGGAAACGCGCTGCCGCTGGCGCAGCCGCGCGGCATCGAGCAGCATCGCCCCGGCCCAGCGATAGACATTGAATTCCTGCACCAGCCGTCGCATGCTGCGCATGCGCACGCGTTGCTCGTCGGAGGGCATCGTCAGTGCCCGATACAGGGCATGGGCGCACTGTTCGCTATGGTAGGGATTGACCTGCAAGGCGTCGTGCAGTTCGCGCGCGGCACCGGTGAACTGCGACAGCACCAGCACGCCCTGTTCGTCGTCGCGCGAGGCGATGAACTCCTTGGCGACGAGGTTCATGCCGTCGTGCAGGCTCGTTACCACGCATACGTCGGCGGCGCGGTAGTACTCGTTGACAATCTGTGGCTCGTGATGCTCGACCTTGAGGCGGATCGGCTCCCAGCCGCCGCGGCCGAAGCGGGCGTTGATGCGCCCGGCGAGCGCGCGCACGCGGGATTCGAAGTTCTGATACTCGTCGAGCGACGAGCGCGAGGGCGCCGCGATCTGGATGAACACCAGCCGGTCGACGAACTCGGGGTGCAATTCGAGCATGCGCTCGACCGCGACAAAGCGCTCGAGAATGCCCTTGGTGTAGTCCATGCGATCGACGCCGACCCCGATGAGCACGTCGTCGCGCAGCTGCTCGACACGCTGCACCTTGGCGCGGCACAACGGTACCGAGAGCTGCGAGTCGACCCACTCCGGCGGCCACTGGATCGAGATCGGGTAGTGTTCGACCTGGGTCAGATGGCCGCCGTGCGTGATCGTCGATGACTCGCGCTCGATGCGTGCTTCGAGATTGCGGTCGACCGTTTCGACGAAGTTCTGGCAGTGAAAGCGGGTGTGAAAACCGAGAATCGTGCTGCCGAGCATGCCATCGAGCAATTCCTCGCGCCAGGGGCAGATGCCGAAGGATTCGGGGTTCGGCCACGGGATGTGCCAGAAAGTGATAATCGTTGCCTTCGGCAGCCGCTCGCGGATGAGCCGCGGCAGCAGCGCGAAATGATAATCCTGGATCAGCACGACCGGATCGTCGGTGCGGGCCTCGCTCTGCACCGCGTCGGCGAAGCGCCGGTTCACCCGCACGTACTGGGACCAGTCGGGCGTGCGAAAGACCGGCCGCACGTGCGCGATATGACACAGCGGCCACAGCCCTTCGTTGGCAAAACCGTAGTAATAACCCTGCTCTTCCTCCCCGGTGAGCCAGACCCGGCGCAGCGTGTAGCTGGGTTTTTCCGGCGGCACGCGCAGCCGATCGTGGCGGTCGGTCATCTCCCGGTCGGCGCTGCCGCTGCCGTGCGCAATCCAGGTTCCCGAGCAGGCGCGCATCACCGGCTCGAGTGCCGTGACGAGGCCGCTCGCCGGCCGCTGCAGGCGGATGCCCTGGTCGGTGTGCACATGCAGGAACGGCTCGCGGTTGGAGACGGCGAGGATTTCATCGCCAAGCAGCTTTTCGCGCAGCACCCCGCGCAGCATTTCCGGGCTCCAGATCGCATTCCGGTCGGGGCTGCGCCGCGACAGATCGAGGTCGCGCAGCAGCGCACGCAGATCGCTGGCCAGCGGATGCGGCTCGTCCGAGGCCGGTTGCCCGAAGGGCTGGACGATGCCCTCGCCGCGCAGCAGCGCGCGCACGCCCGCGACCCAGCCGCGCCACGACAGGTGGGCGATGAACACGGTCACCAGGGAAATGACGACCCCCAGGACGACAAACAGGCCGATCAGGTAGCGGCGGGTATCGGCGCTGCGCCGCTCGACGAAACTCATGTCGTGCACGAGGATCAGCGAGCCGATGCGATCGCTTCCCTTGTACACCGGGCGCTGGACGACGTGCAGCGGTCCCTGGCGAAGCCGCACCACCGAGCGCTCTTCGTCGGGCCCCACCGGCGGTTTGCAACCGAGCGACAGCGGATAGGTGGATGTCTGATAACGCAGCTTGCCCGATTCGTCGCAGAAGGCGAGCGCATACAGGCGCTCGTCCTGCAATGCCCGTGTGAAGAGCGTGTTGATCTTGAACGCGGCGCCCTGCTCGACCAGGTCGGCGAGCTGCTCCTCCATGGTATTGGCGATCAACTGCGAGCGGATGTCGAGGTCGCTCACCCACCAGCGCAGCGTCAGCCGGTCGACGAGTGGCACCAGCGCATACGCGAGCAGCGCAAGGGTCACCACCAGCGGGGCGATGAAGCGCAGCGACAGACGGATGGAACGAATGCGGTCCTGAGCGCTCATCAGTACTCCGGTTCCCCTCCCGGGCTGCAGGCCGGTCGAATCCCAACCACCGGTAAGTTTTACAAAAAAACAAGCTGCGCGCGGCGCCCTGCCTTGGCGGATGCGCCATTCGATCACGCCTTCCGCCGCGTCACATCTTCCCGCTGCCCACGCATGCAACGATCGTGCCGCAAGCGGATATGACCGCGACTGCGGACGTCGGTTCACGCCGGGTCGCGTGGCGCCCACGGCGACCTGAAGCGCCAGCATACTCGAGTGTGCCGGTCTGCGGATCGTGCACGACCTCGAGTTTGGGTCGGCCGTGCTTCTTTGGAAAGCCCCAGATCTCGCGTCCGCCGGCGATCGGCGGCTCGTTGTCGAGGTACATCCGGGCAGGTTGCCGACTCGGATTGGTAACGGATGATCAGCGCGGCCCTTGCCGCGGGCGCGAGACGACCTAGATGTGCTGGTTGCCGATCAGCGTCAGGAATTCCTCCCGCGTCGCCACGGATTCGCGAAAGGCTCCCAGCACGGACGAGGTGACCATCACCGAGTTCTGCTTTTCAACACCGCGCATCATCATGCACAGATGCCGCGCCTCGATCATGACGCCGACGCCGGCCGCGTCGACTGCTTCCATGACTTCCTGCGAGATCTGTTCGGTCAGCCGCTCCTGCAGTTGCAGCCGCCGCGCGTACATGTCGACAACCCGCGCCAGCTTGGACACGCCGAAGACGCGACCGTTGGGTATGTAGCCGATGTGGCAGCGGCCAAAGAACGGCAGCATGTGATGCTCGCAAAGGCTGTAGACCTCGATGTTCTTCACGATCACCATGCTGTTGGTACGTTGGGTGAAGATCGCGCCGTTGACCAGCTTGGCGGCATCGGTGCGGTAGCCCGAGGTGAGGAATTGCAGCGCGGCCGCGACCCGCTGCGGCGTCTTGACCAGGCCCTCCCGTTGCGGGTCCTCGCCGATCTCGAGCAGCAACTGGTGGACCAGAGTCTCGACTTTGTGCTGGTTCATGCCATCTCCCGGTGCCGTGTGCTGCGGCTGCGCCCAAGCTCCGAGCAAATTATCCCATGCTCGTCGCAGTCGATGGCGACGTGCGTTACCATCGTGCAGCGCATGGTGGCGCACGGGGAGGGAAGGGCATGGGGCAATGGCAGAATCTTACGGCTGGCGATGGCTTCCGGCTCTCCGCCTATCGCGCCGATCCGGCGTCGCCGCCGCGCGGTGGACTGGTGGTGGCGCAGGAAATCTTTGGCGTCAACAGCCACATCCGCGCGGTCTGCGACGCGTTTGCGGCCGACGGCTATGCCACGATCGCGCCGGCGTTGTTCGACCGCTACGAGCGCGACTTTGACGTCGGGTACGCGCCCGAAGACGTCGCCCGCGGCCGAGCGCTCAAAGCGCGCGCCCGGAGCGATGCCGCCCTGCGCGATATCGCGGCGGCGCGCGAGGCCGCCGCAGACGCTGGACAGGTCGGCATCGTCGGCTACTGCTGGGGCGGCTACCTCAGCTGGATGAGCGCCGCCCAGGTACCGGGCTTCGCCTGTGCCGTCACCTACTACGGCGGCGGCATGACCGAAGCGATCGCCGAGCAACCGCGCTGTCCGGTTTGCGCCCACTTCGGGGAGCGCGATGCGGCCATCCCGCTCGCCGGCGTGAAACAGCTGGCCGCCGCGCATCCCGAGGTGCAAATCCATCTCTACCCGGCGGAGCACGGCTTCAACTGCGATCAGCGCCGCAGCTACGATCCCGCCTCGGCGCAGCTGGCGCGCGAACGCACCCTCGCCTGGCTACGTCGCTACGTCGGCTGAGTCGGGCGACCCGGGAGCGGCCCTTGACCAATTAGTTGACAGAAGCAACTAAAAGGTTGACCTTAGCAGGGATGGTTCGAGCGACGAAGAACCTGGCGCGCGGAGGCGACGCGGCGGGCACGCAGCGCATCGCCGCGGTGCGCCGTTTCAACCGCTTCTACACCCTGCGCATCGGGGTACTGCGCGAGCACCTGCTCGACAGTGCGTACTCGCTCGCCGGCGTGCGCGTGCTCTACGAGCTCGCGCATTGGCCGGCTCGCGGCGACCCGCCGACGGCCGCGGAGCTCGCCGCGCGGCTCGCGCTTGACGAGGGCTACTTAAGTCGTATCCTGCGCGGCTTCGAGCTGCGCGGCTTGGTGCGCAAGCAGCGCTCGGCCGCGGACGGCCGCCAAAAATCGCTCGCGCTGGCCCACCGCGGAAAACGGGAATTTGCTCGGCTCGACGCGCGTTCGCAGCAGGAAGTCGGCACCCTGCTGGCGAGACTTTCCGCGGCCGAGCAGGTGACGTTGGTCGACGCCATGCAGACGGTGAGCCGGCTGCTTGGCGCGGCGCCCGGGAGGACGCCGCGCGGGAGCCACCCTATGTCCTGCGCGAGCCGCGAAGCGGCGACATGGGATGGGTCATCCACCGCCACGGCGCGCTCTACGCGCGGGAATACGGCTACGACCAACGCTTCGAGGCGCTGGTGGCGGAGATCATCGCCCAATTCGTGCATCGCTTCGACCCGGCGCGCGAACGTTGCTGGATTGCGGAGCGGCGGGGGGAGATCGTCGGCTCGGTATTCCTGGTGCGCAAGACCAAGACGGTGGCCAAGCTGCGCTTGCTGCTGGTGGAGCCACGCGCCCGCGGGCTGGGCATCGGCGGGCAACTGGTTGCCGAGACCATCCGCTTCGCGCGCGCGGCCGGTTACCGCAAGCTCACGCTATGGACGCAAAGCGAGCTCGATGCCGCACGGCACCTGTACACGCGCGCGGGATTCCGGCGCGTCGGCGCGCAGAGGCACGAGAGTTTCGGCAAGCGACTGGTGGCCGAGACCTGGGAGCTTTCGCTGTAGCAGGACGCGGTCCGGCGAGGCCCGCCTCCGCGCGCGTCGTGCCGGCGCTAATCGGCGGCCGCCTGGCCCGGCTTGTTGGCAGCCAGCTCGTCCAGGGCGGAGCTCACGGCGCGATCGAACAGCGGCACCGGCTCGACGATCAGCCGCGCGCTGCCGTCCCGCAGCTGCCAGGCGAGCTCCTCCGGCGATACGGCCAGCGCGCGTTCGCGCGAGCGGGTCGTGAAGATGTATTTGGTGCGCATCGGGCTGATCCACGACAAGCGGGCGTTGATGGTCCTGCCTTCAGCGTCGAAGGCAAGCCAGGTGCCGACGACCATTTCCGCGACGAAGTCATGGACGTTGACGATCTTGGTCAGCGTGGGCACGTTCGCCGCGTCGGCTTCGGTCAACTCCGCGGCAACGCGCTCGGCGGCCTTGGGCCTGATCGCGGCGATGTGCAGCTGATACACCGCTTCCAGGAACGGCTGCATGCGGTCCTCGCGCACCTCGACTGCGGCGCCTCCGGCACGCAGGCTGCGAATGAGCCCGGGAACCATCTTGGTCAGGCGCGCCTTCTGCGCGTTGCGTTCCTTGGCGGCGATGCTCCACAGCAGGTCGTCCACGGTCTTGACCCCGCCGTTCCAGGCATCGCTTTCGGTGCCATCGCGCTCGCGCACCAGCGTGAGGTAGTCGACCCAGATCGTCTCGGCAAAGCCGCGCACTTCGAACGGCACCTTGATACCGGTCAGCTTGTCACGGATCAACGCCCGCACCTGGGATCGGTCGGCCTCGCTCTCCTCGGCGACAATCGCTGCGGCGACGTCATCGCCGAGCAGGGCGGCGGCCTTGCGCTGCTCGGCATCGATGAACTCCTGCAACTTCCGCTCGGCCGCGTCGAAGGTGGCGACGTCGACCTTGAAGTCGCGGCAGACTTCGTCGATGACGCCGGCGGCGACGAGCTCGAACCCGACGCGATAACCCTCATCACTGGTGGCGCCGATGGCCGCCGCCGCGAGATGATCGAGCAGGCGGCGGGCAGGATGCTTTTTGTCGGAGAAGAAGGTCCGATCGAGCAGCGCGGCCTTCAGGATTGGCACCTGCAGCCGCCCGAAAAGGCTGCGCAGCGATTCGGGGATCGAGGCGTCGCGGAAGATATAGTTGAACAGCAGGGCGATCACGTCGATGGTGATCTTGTCGGTCGGATTGACGACCTTGTCGGCGACGGCGGCGCGTATCCACGGAATCCGGTTCAGCGGCACGACCACCCCTTCGGCGCCTCCCGGCGCCACGGGTGTCTCGGTCGCGATGGCGCAGGCGGCAGCGGCAGCCGCCGCCGGGTCCAAAAGCTGCCAGCGGTCGAGCGCGGCGACGATGGCGGACAGCGACCCGAGCGCCAGCAGCGGATCGAGTTGCGGCAAACCGAAGGCGTTGCTCGGCGCCGCGGCCGCCGCCGCGGCAAGCAGCGGTGCCGCCCGTGCCAGTTCGTCCGCGTAGGGATTAATCGACCCGGAAGGAGGCGCCA
Organism: uncultured beta proteobacterium; assembly: GCA_963711235.1. Lineage (GTDB taxonomy): Bacteria > Pseudomonadota > Gammaproteobacteria > Burkholderiales > Casimicrobiaceae > PALSA-1003. Next base: position 1,997,394 of record CAVQDI010000006.1, read on the forward strand.
TGACCGCGGCCAGCGCGCCAGCAGCCGGGAAGGGCGCGGGCGCCGGCGACGCAGGTTCGCCCGTCTCCGCATCCGGTGCCGAGCCCGTCTGCGAGGCCAGCGGCGGAGATGCGCTCGCAGCCGTCCCCGTGGCCACCGAAGCGGAGAGCGCTCCGGGAGCGGCCGCTCCGGTCGCCTCCGGCGCGACGACCGGCGCCGAAGTCGCGGACGACAGCTGCGCCACGGCGGCAGGCTCCGACGCGGCCGGAACCGCAACGTCGATCGCCAGCGAGGGCGGCGCAACCTCCGTGATCAAGCGTCCGAACACCGGCAGCAATTCGCGATCGTCGACCGGCCGCAACTCGCTGCGCGCGCGCAATTCGGCCTTGATCTCCGGCAAGACGTGGCGGTCGGCGAGCAGGCGATTGAGCCGGATGTAGGTCTTGGTAGCCGCTGGCGTGAGGTCGGCCAGCACGCGCTCCATCAGGGGCCGCCAGAGGCGCGGATTGGGCAGCAGCGCGCGCGCGGTAACGCCAATGGCATCAAGGATGTAGTCGGGAGCGAACGGATTGTCGATGTCGCGTACGCGCGGCTCGCAAAGCAGCACGGCGACGCGCAGATCGAGCGCGTCGACTTCGCGCCGGGTCAAGCGGCGCAGAAACTGCGTTGCGGTCGTCAGCGCTGCCTGTTTTTCGTGATCAAAGGCGTTGAGCACCCGCAGCGACGCAACGGAGCTGTCCGCGTCCGGGCGTCGGCCCTGGCGGCGCAGCCCCTTGAGCCGTTTTTCAAACAAATCTTTGAGCGTTTGCTCGAAGCGCTTGATCCACTCTGCGCGCTTGTTGCGAAAATCCATGACCTCGACATCGGAGACGAACTTGTTCTGCTCGAACAGGTCGTTGGTCCCCTCCATCGACGCCGCCACCACCTCGACCAAGCTCGACAGGAACTGCGCGCAGCATTGGCGCAACAATGCCCGCGCTTCGTCGCGCGTAAGCAGCAGGTTGCCGTCGGCGTCGGTGGCAGGCGGCGAGGCGAGGTCGGCGGGCGAAACCGGATCGGACATGGCGTTTCGAAAACTGCAAAGCTAACCCTCCCGGGACGTCGGGTCAGCCGGCCGGATGAGCGGACGCTATGGTGGCATCCAATGGGGTCGACGTGAAGGGGAGCGCGTCTTAGTCGGTGGCCGACAAGGTGCTGCTGCAGCGCTCGCCGGAGTGACAGTCGAGCGACGATCGGGCGATAATACCGACCACCTTGCAGACAGGATCGCTTTGCGGACGCAGGACCGCCGGCAGCTTGAACCCAGACCCTCCTGAAGCACCGCGCGCATCTGGACCCTGACCCGATCCACGAGGGAGGAACTGTCGATGAAGTGCATCGCTTGTGGGAATGAGAACCAGCCGGGGGCGAAGTTTTGTGTGCACTGCGGGGTCGTGCTGAGCGCCGTCTCCGCGCCACCGGCCGCAGCCTCGGCAAGTGCCCGGCCTGCGGCGGCAGCAGCCCCCGCCGCCCCCGCCGCGCGCACCGACGCCGGCGCAGCCGGCGCCGAGCGCGCCGCGACCGGCTGCAGTGGCGCCGGCGCCGGCGCCAGCCGCCGCCGTGGCAGCGCCTTCCTCCAGCAGGCTCGGGCTGATCGTCGCCGCCATCGCGGTCGTGATCGTGCTCGCCGGCGGCGGCTATTTCGCCTATCGCTTGCTCGGTGGCGAGAACAAGGAAACGGTCGCTGCGGTTGAGCCATCCAAGGCTGAGGAAGCGCCGGCGACGCCGGCGCCAAGCAATGACACCGCGCCGGCGTCGACCACGACGGGCAGCTCGACGGACAGCACGGCCACGACCCCGCCCTCCGGGACTGCGCCGGAGCAGACATCCGCCCCGCCGAGCGACACCGCGGGCACGGTTGCGCCCGCCACGACCGAGTCGGCGCCGCCAGGCGCGGCAGCGGCGGGTGCGGCGGAGACCCAATCGGCTGCGGCCCAGCCGAAGGCGGCCCGGCCCAAGGTGGCCAAGGGCGCACCGGCCGGCGAAGCGGCCGCCAAAGCACCGGCGCAGCCGGCCGGCGCGTCGCCGAACAAGATGGTGGCGAAGGCGCCGACCGCTGCCGCTGCGCCAGCACCGGATCGTTGGCAGATGTACGCCGAGGCCTTGGCGCAGTGCGAGAAACTCGATTTCTTCTCGCGCTTCGGCTGCGAGCAGAAACAACGCTGGCACTACTGCGACGGCTATTGGGGACAGGTTCCGCAATGTCCTCTGAGCGGCGGTGGACTTCCGCAAGATCGCGGCAAGTAAGTTGCACCTCTCGCCGCACGCCGCCGCGCGCGCCGCGCTTATCGCGCTGGCAGTGTGCGGCGTCGCGCTCGCCGCGCCGCAGATTGGCGATGCGCCCGAAGCAAAGGACATGGCGCTCGTGGGCTGGAGCGATTTGCAGGCGCGCAGCGCGTATCAGCCCTTGGTGCGCGAGCAGAACGGGCGCTGGATTCTCTACGTTGGCCATCATGGCGGCACCGAGGGCGTGCCCAAACCGGTCAATCCGCTGACCGGCAACGCCGAATTCAACGGCACCTCGGTTCTCGACGTCACCGATCCCCGCGCACCCCGCTACCTGGCCCACATCCCGGGCGAAGAGGGGCTGAGCGAGTCGGGCGGAGCACAGATGGTGCGGGTGTGCGCCGGCAAGGAGCTGCCGCACGGCGATCCGGCGCGTTTCTATCTGCTGCGGACTTTCGGCAATACCTGGCATGAGATCTGGGATGTGTCCGATCCGGCCAAGCCGCGCCTGGTGACGCGCCTTGGCCCGCTGCAGGGCACGCACAAGAACTGGTGGGAGTGCGATACCGGCATTGCCTACCTGGTTTCCGGGGTCCCCGGTTGGCGCACCCGGCGCATGACGCAGGTCTACGACCTGTCCGATCCGACCCGGCCGCGTTTCATCCGCAACTTCGGTCTGCCCGGGCAGCAGCCCGGAGCCACGGGCGAGGTGCCCGTCGAGCTGCACGGGCCCATATCCACGGGACCGGCGGGCAATCGCGTCTACTTCGGCTATGGCACGGACACGGCGGGCATGGTGCAGATCGTCGATCGGTCGAAGCTGCTCGAAGGGCCCAAAGAACCCACGCCGGCGAATCTGCTCTATCCGGAAGTCGGAAGGCTCGTCCTGCCGCCCAACGCCGGTGCGCATACGGCCTTTCCGTTACTGAAAATGGACGTTGCCGAGTTCGCGCGCGACAAGGAAGGGAGCACGCGCGACTTCATTGCCGTCGTCGACGAGGCCTTGGTCAACGAGTGTCAGGAAGCGCGGCAGATGCTCTGGGTCGCCGACATTACGGCCGAATCGCGGCCGTTCGGCGTGGCGACCTTTACCGTGCCGCAGGCCAGCGGTGACTTCTGCGCCCGCGGCGGGCGGTTCGGTACCCACTCGTCGAATGAGAACTTCACGCCGATCTACTATAAGCGCCTGCTGTTTCTGGCGCACTTCAATGCCGGCGTGCGCGCGCTCGATATCCGCGACCCGTACCACCCGCGCGAAGTTGCCTATTTCATTCCCCCGATCACGGCCAAGACCGAGCCGCGCTGCATCAAGGTGGACGGCGTGGACCGTTGCAAGGTCGCCATCCAGACCAACAACGTCGAGGTCGACGACCGCGGCTACATCTACATCGTCGATCGCGCCAATACCGGCTTGCACATCCTCGAATTGACCGGAGAAGCGAGGAGGATCGCGAACTGGCCGCATTAAAGGCGCTTGCCGCGGGCTACGGGCCGGCCCCTGCCCCGGGGCGGCACATCGCTTGCTTGCAGTCTGCCAGCCGGGCCGGGCGCGCGCGCGCAAACCGGCCTGACGCCACTAGCCTAATGGTCGGAACTGGCCGGCTGCGTCCCTCTGCCGCTATCATGCTGCGGGGAGGGTTGCCCGGAGGCCAGATCCGGGTTCCATCCTCGAGGAGAAGGGCTGGATGAAGTGCCGCATTTGTGCCAGCGAGTGCCCGCCAGGGGCAAAACTGTGCCGTGATTGTGCCGCCGCGCGGAAGCGCGCGTTCGCCGCCACGGTCACCCAGCCGCTGCTTGCCGCCGCCGGCGCCCCGAGCATCGGCCGGCCGCGGTTCGCTCCGCGGCCGGCGCGGCCGCGCAGCGCGAGCAAGGCCGCCGCCGCGCGGCGCGATCCGAGGCTGCCATGGCCGCCTCGGCCGCGGACGGCAAGTCGGTCGCGAAGAAACCGCTTGGCGTGCAGTGGCTGCTGCTCGCCTTGGCCATCGCCAGCGCGGTCATCTATCTGCTGGTCCGGATTTTTTTCGCGCCGCATGCCCAGTCAGCCGCTGATACGAACGCGCCCGTCGAGTCGGCAAGCGACCTCAGCGCGCCTGCCGCCGCCAGTGGCGCACCCGTGCCTGCCCCGCCGCTGCCTGTTCCCGCCGCTGGCGGCGGAATAGCCGGCCAGCAGGGCACCGTGGAGGGCGAGGCAGGCGCGGCGCTGAAAGAAGCCGGTCCCAAGGCGCCGCGGCATAAGGCGGCGAGCCGGGTCGAGGTCCCCGCCACCGTACCCACGCCTGCGCCGCAGCCGCCGCCCGAGCCGGCGCCGGCCCCGCGCAGCGTCCCGCCGCCGGTCGTCGCGGCGCCGGCGGACCCGTGGCAGGCGATGAACGAAGGACTGTCGCGCTGTGGGCGCGAGGATTGGATCAGCCGCGCAGGCTGCGAACAGCGGCTGCGGCTGAAATACTGTCCGGACCATTGGGGCGTGGTCTGGCAATGCCCCATCGGCCCGGCGACCGATCACGGGCAATAGGGACCGCAAGACAGGTCCGCCGCGTCCTAGCCGCGACCCACGAAGGGCATCTTCGTCGCCATCACAGTCATAAACTGCACGTTGGCATCGAGCGGCAAGCTCGCCATGTAGCAGACCGCACTGGCGACGTGCTGGACATCCATCAGCGGCTCCACCGCAATGCTGCCGTTTGCCTGCGGCACGCCCTTGGCCATCCGCGCCGCCAGATCGGTGGCGGCGTTACCGATGTCGATCTGCGCGCAGGCAATGTCGTATTTCCGACCGTCGAGCGAGGCCGACTTGGTGAGCCCGGTGATCGCGTGCTTGCTCGCCGTATACGGTGCGGAGTTCGGCCGCGGGGCATGCGCCGAGATCGAGCCGTTGTTGATGATCCGGCCACCGCGCGGGTCCTGGGATTTCATCAACCGGAAGGCTTCCTGCAGGCACAGAAACGCACCGGTCAGGTTGATATCGACGACGGTCTTCCACTGCTCGTAGGAAAGGTCTTCGAGGTTGATACCCGGCGCGCCGACGCCGGCGTTGTTGAACAGCACGTCCAGGCGCCCGAAGGTTGCCTTCGTCTGGGCAAAGAGCGCGCGCACTGACGCCGGATCGCTGACGTCGGTCGCGACGGCGAGGGCATTGCCCGGTTGCGCCCCGCCTTCGCCGACGACCTTGTCGAGCAGTTCCTTGCGCCGTCCTGCGAGCACGACGCGATAGCCCTCGCGCAACAACCCGAGCGTAACGGCCTTGCCGATGCCGGTGCCGGCTCCGGTAACCATGGCGATCTTAGCTTGCGTGGCCATGCTTCATGACTCCTCGAAGGGACGAAAGCTCAATGCGGGCGCGCCCGGCTACGCCCGACCGGCGAGGTCGGCGGGCCCGAAAGCGCCCGGCAGCAGCTCGGCGAGCGAATAGCGGCGCTCCGCCGCGGCGTCGTCGGTGCAGCAGACAACCAACGCATCCGGCCCGAATTCATGCAGGACTTGGCGACAGGCGCCGCAGGGCGTGGTGGCCGAGCGCGTCGGCGTATAGACGACCAGCGCCTCTATGCTGCGCACCCCGCGCGCAACCGCCTGAAAAACCGCGCTGCGCTCGGCGCAGATCGCCAGGCCAAAGGACGCGTTCTCGACGTTGGCCCCGGCGTGAATCTCGCCGCTCGAGGCCAGGACCGCGGCGCCGACGCGAAAGCCGCTGTAGGGCGCATAGGCGTGTTCCGCCGCGGCGCGCGCACGCAGCTTGAGCTCAACGAGGGTTGGCGTGGCAATCGTCATGGCCGTCGCGGGTCGCGCAGCGCCATTGTACCGACACTGCGCCGCCACCGCCTTCGGGGCCTGCGCCCCGGCCCGGTATAATCAAGGGGCTGGGCGCTCGTGCTGCAACAGCCGCGGCGGCGAATCGCCCCGGGAGAGCCTCTTGACGCAATGGTTGTCGGCGCTGTTAGCGCCCAAGTTCATCATCGTCTACGTGTTCCTGGCGGCGGCCCTGTACGTGCATTTCCGCGGCCGCGTCCGGCACACGTTCATCCGCCAGCTCAAGGACCATTCGACGCTGATGGCGCCGTACAACGCGCTCATGTACCTGTTCTCGGCGGTGCCGTTGCGGCCGTTCGTCGACCTGCACAAGCTGCCCGAACTCGGGCAGCTGCGCGAACAGTGGCGGGTTATGCGCGACGAGGCGCTCGCGCTCACCGGCGAGGGGCAGATTCGCGCCGCGACCGGGCACAACGACCTTGGCTTCAACTCCTTTTTCAAACAAGGGTGGAAGCGGTTCTACCTCAAGTGGTACGGCGCGCCGCTGCCTTCGGCGCAAGCGCTGTGCCCGAAGACGGTGGCACTGGTCGAGTCGCTGCCTTCGGTCAACGCGGCGATGTTCGCGCTGCTGCCCCCCGGCGGCAGGCTCAACCGGCACCGCGACCCGTTCGCAGGCTCGCTGCGCTATCACCTTGGCCTGAGCACGCCGAATTCGGACGCCTGCCGCATCTTCGTCGATGGTGAACCGTACTCGTGGCGCGACGGCCAGGACGTGCTCTTCGACGAGACCTTCATTCACTCTGCGGAAAACAAGACCGATGTCACCCGCATCATCCTTTTCTGCGATGTCGAGCGGCCGTTGCGCACGCGCTGGATGACCGCCTTCAACCGCTGGGTGGCGCGGCACGTCATTCATGCCTCCGCGACCCAGAACGTCGAAACCGAAGAGGTCGGCGCACTCAACCGCATCTACGCCCTGTTCGGCTCGGGCAGCAACTTGCTGACGCGGCTCAAGCGCAAGAATCGCACCCTGTTCCGGGCGGTGAAGTACGCGTTGATCGCGGCACTGGTGTACTGGATCTTCGTCTACTGATATGGCCGTTGGTGTCAACAGAGGGGTTTGATTGTCATCGATCGGGGTATTGGCCGATGGCCACAAGTCTGAGTGCAACGACGATGGATCAGACTGATATCCGTGGGTTGGTTACCACTGTGTGAGAGTCCGTCGCGGAAGCTGCCTCGGTCTAATAGCGCAGGTTACCCAATGGGTCTGGAGATAGTAGCGTTGAGGGTTCTTCCTATCGTGATTCGTAGCGCATCGCCCAATACCCCGAATTCGGTCTCAAGCACCCGATGTCAACGTCGCGGTGCGGGCGATCGCCCAGATAAAGCCGGTGAGCTCGCGTGCGACGGCGATACAGACTTTGTTGATGTGAACGCCGCGGCGTTGCAGATGAGCAAAGCGAGCGCACAGACGGACCTGGGCCTTCCAGGCATGGCGACGGATGGCTTCGGGCTGGCCTTGCTGACGGTTACTGAGGAGCTTGCTCAGTCGCGCCGGATAGCGGTACTGCCACGACGCTTCGGTGAGAAGGCGGCGCGCATGGGCATTGCCGGTCTTGGTGATGCCACCGCGGCGCACGGTGTTGCCGCTGGAGTGCTCGGAGGGCACCAGTCCGAGGTAGCTCATCAGATGCCGCGGATGGGCAAAACGCTGGATGTCGCCGATTTCCGCGACCAGGCCAATGGCGCTGACGGTGTCGATACCGCGCAGCGTGCGCAAGGCAGACACGACCGCTGTAAAGCGCCATCCGCTACTGGTCTGTACCAGTGCCTGATCCAGGCGGCCCAGGCGTTCGTCGGCTCCTTGCGTCGCCAGGACATATTCGGTGAACGCCAATTGATCGCCAGCGTGTTCGAAAGACTGATCGGCCAGCCAGTTCGCGTGGGTCTTGTTCCAGGAGGTCTTGCCCGCATAGATCCGGCCGTGGCGCAGCAGGAAAGCCTTGAGCTGTTGGCGCGCCCTCAGGCGCGTGTGCAACGCGTCCTCGCGGGCACGCCACAGATTGCGCAGTGCTTCGTGCTCAACGTCCGGTACCCAGATGGGCGTGAGCTCCCCGGCACGCAGCAACTCGGCCAGCCGTGCACTGTCGCGCCGATCGGTCTTGATGCGCTCGGCTGCACGCTGCGGGATCAGCGACGGAGCAACGACCTGGCAGGTATAGCCTTGCTGAACCAGGCGCCGGTACAGGCCGTAGCCCGTCGGACCCGCCTCGTAGGCCACCAGTTGGGCGGCAGGCGCCCCCAGCTTGCGCAGAACTTTAAGCAAAGCAGGCACGTCGTGCCGAATCGTTCCCCGAAACTGGCTCGCTTCCCGACCCGCCTCACACACCGAAATCGAAATGGTTTCCTTGTGAACATCCAATCCGACAAAGAACTTGGTATTCTCATCCATGGCTCGTCTCCAGATGGTCTGCGGCTGGCCCATCCAACCGCATGTGGCTCGGCGCACCTCGGTGCGCAACCCACGTTGACGGAGACGAGCCTCCCACCACACGGCCATTCTGTCTAAGGCGCCGCACCCCCGCCATGGGCGGGTGCCGGGCATCGCGTCAGAGCCTTTGCACCGGCACCTTCGACGCCACATAAGCGCCGACAAAGGTAAACACGGCGAGAACGAGGAAGACGACGCGAAACGCATCGCCCAGGTGGCCGGTGATCGCCTGGCGCTGGCCGACGGGGAGCGTGGCGAGAAACGCGCCGCGCGATTCGGCGATCTGCGGCAGGACCGACGCGAGCAATGCATCCTGGCGGCCAACCAGGAAGTACAGCACCGCGCCGACGATCGCGACGCCCAGCGCGCCGCCCATCGAGCGCGACACCGACACCGAAGCGACCGCCGAGGCCAGCGACGCACTGCCGCCGGCACTCTGCACGATGATCTGCGTCGGGGGCATCGTTGTGCCGAGCCCGGCGCCGGCAAGCAGCGTCAGCGCCAGCACCACCGAGGTCGGGGCAAAGGTTACGGTCGCGGCCAGCGCGACGAACGCCAGCGTCGACACCGCCAGCCCGCGCTTGGGATACGCCGTCAGCCTGCCGGTGCGGGCGATGGCCCGGCCGGTCAAGGTCGACGACGCAGCGAGCGATAGCGTGATCGGCAGCAGCAGCAGGCCGGAGGCCCCGATACCGATACCGCGGCCGAGCTGCAAATAGAGCGGCAAATAGAGCACCGACCCGAACAGGGCCGCCGCGAAACAGACGACCACCAGGTTGGAGCGCCAGATCACCGGCGAGGCGAGCAGGCGCACCGGGATCACCGGGTCGGGCGCGCGCACTTCCCAGGCCACGAGCGCGGACAGGCAGGCGAGCGCCAGCGCGAGGACCACGTAGAGGCGCCAATCGAGCCAGCCAAAACGATTGCCGGCCGAGGAGAGCGCAAACAGCAGCGCCAGAGCGCCGGCACCGAACAGGACGATGCCCGGGACGTCGGGGCGGAAGCGCGGGCGTGCCGGTGGCCGCTGCGGCGGAATGCGCAGCGCGAGCACCGCGGCGACCACGCCCAGCGGCAGGTTGATGAAGAATACCGCGCGCCAGCTCAGATACTCGGTCAACAAGGCACCGAGCAGCGGCCCGAGCGTGCTCGAGGCCGCAAACACGCCCGCGAAGTAGCCCTGGAACTGTGCGCGTTGCCGCGGCGGCACGTTCTCGCTGATCAGCGCCTGCGACAACGTCATCAGGCCGCCGCCGCCCAGGCCCTGCACGGCGCGCGCAATGATCAGCGCCAACAGCGTCGGGGCGAGGGCGCAGCCGAGCGATGCGATGGTAAAAACGGCCAAGGCGGCGAGCAGGGTCGAACGCCGTCCGAAGCGGTCGCCGACGCTGCCGTAGAGCGGTGCGGCGACCGTCGCCGCCAAGAGATAGGCGACGACGACCCAGGACAGATCGGCGAATCCGCCGAGCGATGCGACGATTGCGGGCAGCGCGCTCGCCAGGATCGTCTGGTCGACCGCGGCGAGAAACATCGCGAACATGACGCCGGGAAACACGCGCCGGAACGCCGCGCGCATTTCGTGCGCCGCAACGGGCGCCGCGCGGCCGGCCTCGGGGAGCTGTCCCATCGCGCCAGTTTAGCCGCGCCCGGTCGCGTTGCGAAACGAAGCCGCTTCCGCGCGCGCCAAGAGCGGTCAGCCGCCCGCGGCGGCGATGAGCCGCGCGGCGAGCGCGTCGCGGTAGCTGGGGAAGTCCTGGATGTCGTTGTGCCCGGCGCCGGCGACGGTGAGCAATTCCGTCGGCGAGCGCGACAGCGTCTGCAGCCGCTCGCTCTCGGACAGCGGTATCAGTTCGTCGTGCGTGCCGTGCACGAGCAGGATCGGGCTGCGGATGTCGGCGATCACCGCGTCGGTGCGCAGCGGGTATTTCAGCAGCCATCCGGGTACGAACGGGTACGCGCGCCTGCTGATCGCGGCGAGCCCCGTAAAAGGGGTCACGAGCACCAGCAGGCGCGGCTGGACCTCCCTTGCCAGCCGCGCCGCCAGCGGCGTGCCGAGCGAGCGACCGTAGATGACGACCGGCTTGTCGCGGTAGGCCGGGGCGATCGCATCCCAGGCCGCGCGCACGTCGGCATACAACTGTGCCTCGCTTTCGATCCGGCCGGTGCTCTTGCCGTAGCCGCGAAAGTCGAAGATGAAAAGGTCGTAGTTGACGTGGCGGTAGAAATCGACACCGGCGGTCCAGGTTGCCAGGTTGCCCGCGTTGCCGTGCACGAAGAACACCAGCCCGCGCGGTTGCGGCTGGGTGAAGTGCAGCGCATTGAGCGAACCGCCGGGCACAGCGACGCGGATTTCTTCGAACCGCTGCGGGAAGTCAAAGCGGTGGTCGGCGGGCAGGCGCGTACCGCGAAAGATGAGCCGCTCCTGCGTCAGATACAGCGCACCGAGCACGCCCGCATAGACCGCGGCGAGCGCGAGTAAGAGCTTCATGCGAGCCGCTTCCGGGCAGAAGGGCTGCGCCAGGAGCGACTCATCGCGCGGCGTGCCCAGGTCGCTCGCCACGGCGCATCGACGCCACCGCCGCAGCATAGCCCGAGAGCGCTGCCACGCCGCTCAAGCCCATGCCCCAGGCGATATCGGCGAGCGTGACGGTCACCGGCCAGCCCTGGAGCGTGGCGAGGTTGCTCAAGTCGTAGGTTGCGTACGCGACCAGGCCCAGGAGCGCGCCCATGCCAAGCGCCTTGCGCCAGCTGCGCGCGGCAAGCGCCGGCGTCACGCAGAACACCAGCAACCCGCTGGCGTAGAGCGCATAGAAGAGCAGCGCCGGCAGCCAGTAGGGCTCGGGCCGCAGCAGCGCGCCGAGGCGCGAGGCGTAGAAATCCCGGGCGGCGATTCCGAGCCAGAGAAAGTCGCCGCCGCAGCAGACAACGAGACACGCGATCAGCGCCGCGACGTTGCGCCTCATGCCTGCTTCCGCGTGCCCGAGGGCGCGCCCTCGCCGAGGTCCCAGAACAGCCCGGCCATCAACTGCAGGCCCTCGCGCGCGACGCTGCCCAGTAGGTGCTCGCCGGGCGCGTGCTGCGAGCATGCCGGATAGGAATGCGGAATCCAGATCGTCGGCACGCCCAGCACTTCGGCGAAGGCGTCGTTGGGCAACGTGCCGCCCAGATTGGGCAGCAGTGCCGGCTTCTTGCCGCCGGTGCGCTCGAGTGAGGCGAGTACAAACGCCACCCACGGGTCGTCGGGAGGAAGGCGCGTCGCCGCGTTGCCTTGCGCGACCTCGACCTCGACCTGCGCCAGGCCGCGGTCGTCAAGATGGCGGCGCAGATGATCGCCGAGGTGCGTCCAGTCGGTGCCGACGACAAAACGCAACTGACAATGCGCGCGCGCCGCGGGCGGAATCGCGTTGACGGGATACTCCGGATTGCCGGCGGTGAACGCCAGCACCTCGAGCGTATTCCAGCCCAAGACCCTTTCTGCGGGCGTGAGGCCCGGCTCACCCCAGGCGGCATCGATCGCCGGATCGCCCGCGTCACCGCCGATCGCGATAGCGCGCGAGCGCCTGCCGGACCGGATCCGGAATCGGTGGCGGCCGCAGGCCCGCGACGAGCAGCACACCGCGCTGACTCACCATGCTCGCGATGGCGTGCGCCAGGATGACCGCCGGATTGGCGAGCGCACCGCCCCAGTTGCCCGAGTGATGGCCGCCGCTGCGCAGACGCAGGCTGAGGGTGAAGTTCACCGAACCGCGCGAGCCTAGGAATACCGTTGGGCGCGCGGCGCTGATGCGCGGCCCGTCCGAGGCGATCAGCACGTCCGCGGCAAGCTCGTCACGCGACGCCGCGCACAACGCATGCAGCCCCGGCGAGCCCACCTCCTCGCCGGTCTCGACCAGCAGCGTGACGTTGAATCCGAGGCGACCCTGGCGCGCCGCGAGCACGCTTGCGAGCGCGCCGAGATTGATCGAATGCTGGCCCTTGTTGTCGGCGGTGCCGCGCCCGTACCAGCGATCGCCTTCGACGCAGAGCGACCAGGGATCGAGCGGTGCACGCCACTGCGCGGCGTAGCCACGAATCACGTCGCCATGCCCGTACACGAGCACGGTGGGCAGGTCTCGGCCTTCGACGCGGCGTGCGATCAGGAACGGTCCGCATCCGCTGACCGGGTTGTCGACGATGCGTCCGGTGAAGCCCAGACGCTGCGCGCAGGGGAGCAGCTCGTCGGTGAGGTACTGCCCGAGCACGGCGTGCTGCTCCGCCGCCTGGCTTTCGGTGCGGAACGCCACGCGGCGGGCGAGGTCGGCGCGAAAGGCCCCGGAGTCAAAATATTCAGCCGCGCGCGTCAGTGCTTGCAATCGACTCAACGCCGGCCTCGTGGTCTCGCCGCGATCAAAGGCCGCATCGTACCGTATCGCCGCCGGTGGGGGTCAAAGCGCTCGCCCGAGCCGGCAGGGCCTGGCGCGACCATCGCGACGCGGGCCGATCCGCGCTATGCTTTTGCACCGTAAACTAAGCGCGGCGAAGGCGGCATGAGGAGGCTTTCGATGGTAATCCCCGGACGGTTGCAATGCGCGCTGCTCGCGCTCTGCGCTGCCGCGGCGCCGGTCGCTGCAGCGCCAGCACCGGCGTATTTCGATGTGTCGCGCGGCTCGCATCCACACGATGTCGCCGCGGTGCCCGGCACCGGGGCGCCGGTGTATTACACCGCGCAGATGACCGGCAAGCTTGGCATCCTCGATCCGCGCAGCGGCAAGTACGAGGAGATCGCGCTCGGGCCGCATTCCGCGCCGCACGGCGTGATCGTCGGACCCGACGGCGCCGCATGGGTTACCGACGGCGGCCAGAACGCCATCGTGCGCGTCGATGCGAAGACCCATGCCATCAAGGTGTGGCCACTGCCCGCCGATTCCGGCAACGTCAACCTCAACACACTCACCTTCGACCACGACGGCCGGGTCTGGTTTACCGGCCAGAGCGGCTATTACGGTCGGCTCGATCCGGCGAGCGGGGAGGTCAAGGTGTGGGCGGCTCCGCGCGGCGGCGGCCCCTATGGCATCGCCACCACGCCGTCGGGCGAGGTCTATTACGCCTCCCTGGCTGGCAACTACATCGCGCATATCGACCTCCAAACCGGTACGGCAACCGTCATCGAGCCACCCACCAAGGGACAGGGCGCGCGCCGGGTGTGGTCGGATTCGCAGGGCCGCATCTGGGTGAGCTACTGGAACACCGGGCAGGTCGGCAGGTACGATCCGGCTGCCAAGACCTGGCGTGAATGGAAGCTGCCTGGCAATGCGCATCCCTACGCGCTGTGGGTCGACGCGCGGGACAAGGTCTGGCTTACCGACTGGTCGCTCAATGCCATCGTCAGGTTCGATCCGGTGACCGAAAAGTTCGACACGTTCCCGTCCAATCGCGACCAGGCCAACGTGCGGCAGATGCTCGGCCGCGGCGGCGAAGTGTGGGGCGCAGAGTCGGGCAACGATCGCCTGGTGATGGTGCCGGCGCAGTAACGGCAGCGGTCCCGCTGCGCCTTAAGCCCAACGCTCGACGCGCGCTCAGGCCGCCGGCTCCTTCCCAGTCAGGGCGCGGGGTCGAGACCGGCGGCGCAGTCGACCCGGGCGGCGCGGACGTGTTCCGGCCGGAACCCGAGCCCGAACAGGCGTGCCGGAATGCGTCGTAGTGCCGGATGGCGCTGCAGCGCTCGCAACGGCAAGGGGAGCGTCTGCCGCCGGGCGCGACCGCCGGCAAGAACGGGAGCGATGACCCGATTCTGTATCTCGATCTGGAAGCGCTGGGTAATGCGCGTCGGCAGTTCGCGTCGCCGCTGCAGGCGCCGCAACAGCGCGAGCGCGGGGCGCCCCGCGCGCAGCGCAGCGGTCAACAGGTTGCTGGCCGCCACCGCATCCTGAATCGCGAGGTTGATGCCGACGCCGCCGATGGGCGACATCGCGTGGGCGGCGTCACCGATGCACAATAGACCGGGCCGGCACCATTGCCGCAGGCGGTCGACTTGCACCGAGAGCAACTTGACCGCATCCCAGTCCTTCAATTCCCCCACGCTTCCCGCCGGCGACCGGCGCAAGCGCCGCGATTTCGTCGCGCAGCGCGGAGAGTCCTTCGGCCCGGATGCGATCGTACGATCCCTTGGCGATGATGAACCCGCACTGCCAGTAGGTGCCGCGGTCGAGCATGACCAGAATGTGGCCCCCACCGACATAGCCCGCCGTGGCGGCCACCTGATCGCCGCGGTGCGGCAGGCGGAACCACAGCACGTCGATCGGCGCGCCAAAGGCATCGACTGCGAGTCCGGCCCGCTCGCGCACGGTCGAGTGGCGGCCGTCGGCGCCGACGACCAAGTCGGCGCGCACTTCGAGCCGCCCTTCGGGGGTCGCCGCGACGACACCGTCGATCGCATCGGAGCTCACCACCAGGTCGATCACCTCGGCCTGCAGGTGCAAGGTGAAGCCCGGGTAGCGACGCGCTTCGGCGGCGAGGAAATCGAGAAAATCCCACTGCGGCATGAACGCCAGGAACTTGCAGCGGGTCGGCAGGTGGGTGAAATCCGCGACGGGCACGCGCACGCCGCCGACGTTGGCCTCAATCTCCCGCACCTCGTCATGCGGCAGCGCCAGGAACCGCTGCAGCAGACCGAGTTCGTGCATGATCTCCAGCGTCGACGGATGGATCGTGTCGCCGCGAAAATCGCGCAGGAAATCGCGGTGCTTCTCGAGCACGATCACCTCGAGCCCCGCGCGCGCCAGCAGCAACCCGAGCATCATGCCGGCGGGGCCGCCTCCGGCAATGCAGCAGCACGTGCGCAACGAAGGGTTCATTTCAGCTCTCGGTCAAGCAGGAAGCGCGCGATCGACCAAGCAGGCGATCGCCATCGGCCGGTCGAAGGCGCGCCACGGGAGGCGAAGCTTCCGTCGCGACGCCGCGCGCAGGCGGCCAAGGCGGCGCTCAAGCCGCGAAGGACGCGCCGCCGCCTCTGCGGCGGCGCTTAAGCGACAGGCGCAGTCCGCGGCAGCGAAGCGAACGCCAGGCGCACGCTCTGCCGCGGCACGCTGCGCGGCACGCACCAAGGGACCGGTCGGGCGCAGCGCCGCGGCGCGCAAGGCCGCACGCACCCGCGCCCGTTCTTCGCACTAGCGCAATGCCTGCGGCCCGGCCCGGGTCAGGCTTCGTACTTGAACGACAGCTGCACCCGCGCGCGGTAGGCGACGACCTTGCCGCCCTCGACCTTCATGTCGAGTTTGGAGACCTCGGCGATACGCAGGTCACGCAGCGACTTGCTTGCGGTCGAGACCGCCGTTTTCGCCGCATCCTCCCATGAGATCGAGCTCGTTCCGATCACATCGATGACGCGATACACGCCGTCGCTCGAACCTTTCTTGGCCATGGTGTGCTCTCCTTTTTTCCAATTTGCCGCCGCAAGTCTTGCCGGCTTGCCCGCGGGGCTCGAACCATCATACGCGCGACGCGCGCGGCCGGGGGCAAGTTCGGGCTAACGCGGCATCGACCGTATCGACACCGGTCCGGCCGCCAGCGCGTCCTCAGCCGCCCCAGGCGACGGCCACAACGCCGAACAGGAAGCGGTGCAGCGCCATGACCGCGATGGCGGCGATGGTGCCGGCAACGACGGCGATAAGGTCGTGGCGCGTGCTCGGTGCGAAGCTGCTTGCCCGTGTGGCGCCGTAGCGCCGAGAACAGGTCGAGCACCGCGTAGCCAAGAAAACTCCCGAACAACACCGTGCCCCGCGTGTCGCCATTGGCGAGCAGGTGTATCGACGCCCAGATTGCGATGCCGAGCAGCATCGGATGCTTCAGGCTGTGCCGGATGTGGCCGCGCAGATTCGCCGCCGCGAGCAGGACGAAGGCGAGCGTCATCGCATAGGGTGCGATCGCGATCGCGGTGGGCGAAGGCTCGAACAGACGCGCGCCGGGTGCGGAGAGCGCGTAGCCGCCGATGATGAGCGAGAGCCCGAGCAACGACAGCAGGGAAAACGCACCCTTGTAGCGCGCTTCGCCAAGGCGCCCGACCAGGGCGGCGCGCAGGTCCGGCAGCGCCGGCACGAGGTGCAGGCCGAGAAACAGTATCAAGCCGGCGGCGAGCATCAGCATCGTGAGCGCTTTCGGAACTCGCGCCGGCGAATATACTCCAATGCCAGCGCCGGCATACGGGTGCCGCCGGCTGCAAAGAGGCAGCAGGCGCAAGACTCTCGGTCACTGCCCGGAGCATCCCGGGGGCGGTGCACAGGTCGGTGCAAGGAATGCCGGCCGCCGGCGACTAAGCGGTGACACACTGGAGGTTGACTCAATGATTTCTATCTCGCGACTGGGCTTCATCACCGCGCTCGGGCTGGCGCTCATCACCGCCCAGGGAGCGGTCAGGGCCGCCGCGCCGCTGCCGGCGCCGGCCACGGACATTGCGGCGGCCTCGGTCAAGGGCCCGCAGACGGCAGTCTTCGCCGGCGGCTGCTTTTGGGGCGTCGAGGCGGTCTTCCGTCACGTCAAGGGCGTGAACAGTTCGGTATCCGGATACGCCGGCGGCACGCAGCGCGCCGACTACGAGGAGGTGAGCACCGGCGAGACCGGCCACGCCGAATCGGTCAAGGTCACTTACGACCCGACACAGGTTACCTACGGCGAATTGCTGCGCGTGTTCTTTTCCGTTGCCCACGACCCGACGCAGCTCAACCGCCAGGGCCCGGACCGCGGCACCCAATATCGGTCGGCGATCTTCTATACCGACGACGCGCAGAAGCGCGTCGCGCTGGCCTACATCGAGCAGCTGAACAAGCGCCAAGGTTTTCGCCGATCCCATCGTCACCCAGGTGGCGCCACTGCCGGCGTTCTATGCCGCGGAAGGCTATCACCAGAATTACCTGGCGACGCATCACACCCAGCCCTACATCGTGATCTACGACTTGCCGAAGCTGGCGGCGCTCAAGCAGCAATTCCCCGACCTCTACGTTTCGCGCTGACCGCGGAGCCCCGGGCGGGATAACGACGCGTCCTGCCCGCGGCTCTATAATGCGGGGAGGAGGGGGCATGCAATTGTCGCCGCAACAGCTCGAGCGCTGGGAGCGCGAGGGCTATCTGTTTTTTCCCGGCCTTTTCTCCGCCGCGGAAATGCAGGGGCTGCAGGACGAGGTGCCGCGCCTGTTCGCGCAGCAGCGCCCCGAGAACGTGCGCGAAAAGGACCGCGA
Source organism: uncultured beta proteobacterium (assembly GCA_963711235.1). Taxonomy (GTDB): domain Bacteria; phylum Pseudomonadota; class Gammaproteobacteria; order Burkholderiales; family Casimicrobiaceae; genus PALSA-1003. Next base: position 2,015,082 of record CAVQDI010000006.1, read on the forward strand.
GGCCGTGCGCACCAATTTTGCCGCGCACCTGTACAGCCGGCCGTTTGCCCGCCTCGCGCGACATCCGCGCATGGTCGAGCCGATCGTGCAGATCTTCGGTGAAGCGGTGTACATGCACCAGTTCAAGATCAACGGCAAGATGGCATTCGACGGCGATGTCTGGCAGTGGCACCAGGACTATGGCACCTGGCGGCGCGACGACGAGATGCCCGAACCGCGGGCGATGAACGTGGCGATCTTCCTCGACGAGGTCAACGAGTTCAACGGCCCGCTGATGTTCATTCCCGGCAGCCACAAGCTCGGCGTCATCGACGCCGCACACGACGTCGCGACGACAAGCTACCCGCTGTGGACGATCGACAACGGCACCATCGCCAAGCTCGTGGCGCGGGGAGGCATCGTCGCTCCCAAAGGACCGACCGGGTCGATGATCCTGTTCCATTCCTGCCTGGTGCACGCATCGACGTCGAATCTCTCGCCGTGGAACCGCGTCAGCGTGTACCTAAGCCTGTGCGCGGTGTCGAACCACATCCGGCGCTTCAAGCGCCCGGAATACATCGCGCACCGCGATTTCACGCCGCTCGTCTGCCTGCCCGACGATTGCCTGCTGCGCGATTACGACGTGCCGTTGCCGTGGCGCGACGGCACCCCGGCGGCGGCGCTGCGATCCGAGCTGGCCGCCTGAAGGCCGCGGCCGACGTGGGCCTTTACACCAAGCTCTGCCAGCGCGCCGCGCAGGGCAGACCCCTTACCGTTGGCTTGATCGGCGCCGGCAAGTTTGGCGCGATGTATCTCGCCCAGGTACCCAAAACGCCGGGCGTGCACGTTGCCGCCATCGCCGATCTGGCCCCTGCGGCGGCGAAGGCCAATCTCGCCCGCGTGGGCTGGAAACCCGAGCGCTGCGGCGCAAGCTCGATCGATGCTGCGCTTGCGAACGGAACGACGCATGTCGGCGACGACTGGGAGGCGCTGCTGCGCCACCCGCGCATCGACATCGTCGTCGAATGCACCGGCAATCCGATCGCCGCCGTCGCGCACTGCATGGCCGCGTTCGGCCAGCGCAAGCACGTGGTCAACGTCACCGTCGAAGCCGATGCGCTGTGCGGGCCGTTGCTCGCCCGCAGGGCGGCGGAGGCGGGCGTTGTCTACAGCCTGGCCTACGGCGACCAGCCCGCGCTCATCTGCGACCTCGTCGACTGGGCGCGCGCGGCGGGCTTCACCGTTGTCGCCGCCGGTCGCGGCCACAAGTGGCTGCCGCATTTTGCCCAGTCGACGCCGGAGACGGTGTGGGGCTACTACGGCCTGACGCCGGAGCAGGCGCAGCTGGGCGGCCTCAACGCGAAGATGTTCAATTCGTTTCTCGACGGCTCGAAACCGGCGATCGAGTGCACCGCCGTGTGCAACGCGACCGGACTCGTTGCTCCGCCGCGACGGCCTGAGCTATCCGCCGGCCGCCATCGACGATATCCCGCGCGTCTGCCGTCCGATCGCCGAGGGCGGCGTGCTGCACCAGAAAGGCCAGGTCGAGGTGATCTCGTCGCTCGAGCGCGACGGGCGCGAGATAGGCTACGACATCCGTTTCGGCGTGTTCGTGGTCTTCGAGGGCGAAACGGAATACGTGCGCAACTGCTTCAAGGAATACATGGTGCGCACCGACCCCACGGGACGTTACGCCTGCCTCTACAAGCGTTGGCATCTGATCGGCCTGGAGGTCGGCATTTCGGTGGCCTCGGTCGGACTGCGCGGCGAAGCGACCGGCACGGCGATCGGCTTCAACGCCGATGTCGTTGCCACGGCCAAACGCGATCTTAAGGCCGGCGAAGTCCTCGACGGGGAGGGCGGCTACACGGTCTGGGGCAAGCTCCTGCCGGCGTGGAAGTCGGTCGAACAGGGCGGCTTGCCGCTCGGCCTTGCCGCCGGCGCGAAGCTGGTGCGCCCGGTCCAGGCGGGACAGACGCTGCGCTGGACCGACGCCGCGGTCGACGAGGCGCTGCCGGCGGTCAGGATGCGGCGCGAGATGGAAGCGATGTTTCCGCCGCCGCAGGCGCAGCGCGCCGTCTTGAGCGCCGTGCGCTAGCGCCCGGCGCCCGGGCGGGTCGCTCGCCTCAGTGCGCGGCTTCGAGCCATTGGCCGATGCCGATCAACGCCGCCTCGTCGTAGCTCGCAAATCCGTTGTAGCCGAGCTTGGCGAGCCGGCGCTGGCCGTCCTCGGTCAAATCCAGGCGCAGGAAATACTGCTGAATGCGCGCAAAATCCTGCGGCGGAAGACTCGGGCTCGCGATCAGCTCCTTGATCGGCACCGGCCTGCTCTGCAGCAGAACCCTGCCGCCCTGGTCGGTGAAGGCCTTGATCACCGACGCCGCCGCGGTCGCGCCAACTTCGACAAAGCCGTACTCGACCATGAAGGGCACCGCATCCTGATAGCGCGTGTAGCGAAGGCGCAGCTGCTTCGCGCTCAGACCGAGCGCATCGCGCAGCGTGGCGCGCACGATCCATGCGGTAATCGAGTCGGCGTCGGGCATCCCGACCTGATGGATGGCCGGATCGGCGAGGGAATTGAACGCCGCGTCGCGGCGCACGAGGAAGCTCGCCCGGTAATCGGTATAACCCTTGGTCACCGCGAGCAGGCGGTAGTGCGCCTTGTCGATGGCCCGGATCGCGTAGTGCGCCGGATGCACATAGGCGATGTCATAGCGCACCGCCGCCAGATCCTTGCCCATCTGCACGTAGTCGTCCATGAATTCGATGCGCACCGGACGGCGCAGCAGCTTGGCCAGATCGTCGGCAATTTCTCGATACCGCTCGCGCACCTCGGCGGCCGAGATGTGATAGGTCACCCCCTCATTGATGCCGAACACCAGGGGTGTCGGATCCTGGGCGCGCGCGAACAGCGGCAGCAGGGCCCACAGGCATAGGCACAGTCGTGACATCGTGGCGGGAGGGATGGCCAGCGCGGAGGGCCGATGATACCGCACGCGCCGGGGACTTTCGGGCGGCAGACGGCGGTTGCACTTGGCTATAATTCCGGCCCATGTCGGCAGCGCGGTTTCGTGCAGTGCAGCAGGAGATTCGCCGGGACCTCTCGCCGGTGGCCTCGGCCGCCGTGGGCGCGCGGGCGAAGGTTTGCCCGGGCGGACCGCGCCGCGGCGGCAAGAATGGCGGCGCGGCGCGCGCCGCGCGGCGATGCGCAATGCGCTGCGTCGGGTAGTGCTGGGCGTGGCCGCCATGGCTGTGTCGCGCGCGGCCGGCGCATTCCTGTTCAGCGACGGCAAGACCATGCATTGCTTCGCCGCCGGAGAGCCGGTCATGGAATACGACGCGCCGCCGACCCATCCTCTGGTCGTGGCTAACCACGCCGGTCTGGTCGAGCGCAACGGCTCGGGCTACCGCATCGCCTGGAATGCGGCCATTCTGCGCAGCCTGCCGCCCGAGGTGCACGATTTCATCTTCTTTCACGAGTGCGCGCACGCCAGCGTTCCCACCCAGGATGAGGTCCTCGCCAACTGCGTGGGCCTGAAGACGATGCGCGCCGTGGGCCGCGCCGGATTCGCGGTCGAGACGCGCCTGGGCGCGTTCTACGCCCCGGGCAGCGCGTACTGGCGCCAGACGCTCGCCTGCGCCAACGGCAGCGACAACCCGGTCACGCCACCTGTTCCGCACTGACGCAAACGGAGGTGCCGTCACGGCGGTCATCGCGCGCAAGCATGAAGCCTAAGAGCTATCGACCCCGTCCGCGGCTTGAGCGGCTAACGCTGGGCCGGACCCGCACGCCCGCGGCGAATCACCGCGGGGCGGTCCCGCCATGACCGGCCGCCGATGATCGATCTCGACATCAACGGCCGCGTGCACGCGATCGACGCAGACCCGGACACGCCCCTGTTGTATGTGCTGCGCGACTATCTGGCATTGTCAGGGGCGAAATTCGGCTGCGGGCTGGGACAGTGCGGAGCGTGCACGGTGATGGTCGATGGCGAGGCAAGATTCTCCTGCCGCACGCCGATCGCCACCCTAAAAGGGCGCAAGGTCAGGACCGTCGAGGGGCTGGGCACGCTCGCGGACCCGGGGCCGCTGCAGCGCGCTTTCCTCGACGAGCAGGCCGCCCAGTGCGGCTACTGCAGCGCCGGAATGATCATGCGGGCGCAGGCGTTGCTGGAGCGCAACGCGGAACCTTCCGCGGCCGAAATTCGCCGCCACATGGCGCCCAACCTCTGCCGTTGCGGCGCTCATCTGCGCATCCTGCGCGCGGTGGGCCGCGCCGCGGCGCAGATGCGCGCTGCCGCGGCGCCGGGCGCGAAGCCGGGCAAGTCATGAGCGGCGCGACATTCGGGGTTGGCGTTTCGCGGCGCGGCTTTCTCGCCACGGGCGGAGCGCTGATCGTGAGCTTCTCGCTGCTGCCGGCGACGCGTTTGCGCGGGCAGCAAGGCCCGGATTCGCCACCGCCCATCGGTAGCCTGGGTCATACGCCGATGCTCGACGCCTGGATCCGCGTCGACGCCGACGGCGGCGTCAGCGTCTTCACCGGCAAGGTGGAGCTGGGGCAGGGCATCAAGACCGCCCTGATCCAGATTGCGGCCGAGCAGATCGGCATCGAGCCGTCGCGCCTAGAGCTTGTCACCGCCGACACCGCCCGCACGCCCGACGAAGGCTTTACCTCCGGCAGCCATTCGATGCAGGACAGCGGCACGGCGATCATGCACGCGGCGGCGCAGGTGCGCGAAATACTGCTCGCCCGCGCCGCCCTGCGGCTGGACCTCGCGCCCGAGCGGTTACGGGCAGAAGGCGGCATGGTGGTCGCCGACGACGGGCGCCGCGTGGGCTTCGGCGCGCTGGTCACCGAGGGACTAACGCGGGTGCACGCGCAGCCGCAGTCCAAGCTCAAGGATCCGCGTACCTACACGGTCATGGGCCGGCCGCTGCCGCGCGTCGACCTGCCCGCCAAGGTAAGCGGTGGGCTTGCCTATGTGCAGGATCTGCGCCTGCCCGGCATGGTGCACGCGCGCATCGTCCGCCCGCCGAGCTACGCGGCGCGACTGCGCGAGGTGGCCAGCGACGGCGTGCAGAAGCTTCCGGGCGTGCTCAAGGTGGTGCGCGATGGCAGCTATCTTGCCGTCGTGGCCGAGCGCGAATACCAGGCTGTCGTGGCCATGCGCGCGCTCGCCGCGGCCGCGGCCTGGGACGAGCAGCCGAGCCTCGCCGCGGCAGCGCCGATCGATGCGTTTCTGCGTCGCGCGCCGTCGCGGGCCCTGGTCGATCTCGATCGCCACTCGAGCGCCAATCCGGGCCTGCGCACGCTTGCCGCAAGCTACCTCCGTCCCTATCAGCTTCACGGCGCGATCGGCCCCTCGTGTGCGGTCGGCTGGCTCAAGGATGGCGACCTCACGCTGTGGACGCACAGCCAGGGCGTCTATCCGCTGCGCAAAGCCATCGCCGAGATGCTGAGCATGCCCCTCGAGCGCGTGCGTTGCGTGCATATCGAAGGCTCGGGCTGCTACGGACACAACGGCGCTGACGACGCGGCCGCGGACGCGGCGCTGCTCGCGCGCGCGCTGCCCGGGCGGCCGGTGCGCGTGCAATGGATGCGTGAGCAGGAACATACCTGGGAGCCGTACGGTCCGGCGATGCTGACGGAGGCCAAGGCGGCGCTCGATGGCGGAGGCAACATCGTCGCTTGGGAGTACGACGTGTGGAGCAATACGCACAGCACCCGTCCGGGCGCTGCCGGCAGCCTCATGCCCGCATGGCATCTTGCCCAGCCCTTCGCGCCGCCCGAGCCGCAACCCATTCCTCTGCCCGAAGGCGGTGGCGATCGTAATGCGCTCCCGCTCTATGCGCTGCCCAATGCGCGCGTGGTGCATCATTTCGTTCCGGCGATGCCGGTGCGCGTCTCGGCGCTGCGCGCGCTCGGGGCGTACATGAATGTCTTCTCCATCGAGAGCTTCATCGACGAGCTCGCGCGCGCCGCCGGTGCCGATGCGGTCGAGTTCAGGCTGCGCCACCTCAACGATCCCCGGGCGCGCGAGGTCATCACCCTGGTGGCGCAACGGTTCGGTTGGGCAGGTTATGCACGGGCGCAAGATCGCGGCAAGGGCCTGGCCTTCGCGCGCTACAAGAATCTGGGCGCGTACCTCGCGCTCGCCGTCGAGGTCGAGGTCCTGCGCGGCAGCGGTCAGACGCGGCTGGTGCGTGCCGTCGCCGCGGTCGACAGCGGGCAAGCAGTCAATCCCGACGGCATCCGCAACCAGATCGAAGGAGGCATCGTGCAGGCGTCGAGCTGGACGCTGCGCGAAGCGGTCCGTTTCGATGCGACGCGGATCACCAGCAGCGACTGGAGCAGCTATCCGATCCTGCGTTTTCCGGAAATGCCCGACAGCGTCGTGGTGCACGTGATCGATCGACCAGGGCAGCCGTTTCTCGGCACCGGCGAGGCGGCGCAGGGGCCCACGGCGGCGGCACTCGCCAACGCGATCGCCGACGCGACCGGGGTGCGCCTGCGCGAACTACCTTTCACCCCGGAGCGGGTCAAGGCCGCCCTCGGCGCGTGAGCCCCGGCCGCGAACGTCCGAGCGCTGGCGCGCGTGCCCTGGCTATTGGATAGCCGGCGCCTCGCCCCCACCTGCAACCCATGGCTTCGCTTACCACGCTTCTCATCGCCGTCAATGCGGCGGTGTACCTGCTCGAGCAGGCCGTTCCGGGCATCGTGCCGGCGTTCGCGTTGTGGCCGATTGGGGCGGGCTTCCAGCCCTGGCAGCTGCTGACCTACGCCTTCCTCCACGGCGGCCTGCTGCACATCGCCTTCAACATGTTCGCGCTGTACATGTTTGGCGGCCCCGTGGAGCGGGTTTTTGGCCCCCGTCGCTACCTGACCTACTACCTCGTGTGCGTGCTCTCTGCCGCGCTGGTGCAATTGCTCACCTCGGCGATGACCGGTGCGGTGTATCCAACGGTCGGCGCCTCCGGCGGCGTGTTCGGCCTGCTGCTCGCCTACGCGATCTACTTTCCGCGCAGCCAGGTCATGCTGATCTTTCCGCCGATTCCGATGCCCGCCCGCGTCTTCGTCCTCGTCTATGCCGCACTGGAACTTTTCCTCGGCGTCACCGGCACGGAAGAAGGTGTGGCGCACTTCGCGCATCTCGGCGGTCTGGTTGGCGGCTTCATCCTGCTGCGCTTCTGGCGCAGCACGCCGGCCCGCTGGCGGAGCTAGGGCTTTCCCGGCATCCGCCAGGCCACGGTTTTTTTCACGGCGCGTCTTGCCTCCCAACCCCGCGGGCGCGGGTGCAAAGCGCGCATCGCCTGGGCGCGCAGCGCGGCATGGGATAATTCGCGAAAGCCTATGGTTCTCACGCCCGCAGCGACGATCGTCGCGATCCTTGTCGCTGCCGGCGGCCTGGTCGGGCTGCTGTTCCTGTTCGCCTGCGCGCGCGGGCTGCGCCGGCGCCGCTACGCGGCCTGCGCCGTCCACGGCCTGGCGTCGCTTGCGTTCTTCCTCGCGGCTGCGGTCGTCGCGCTGCTCGGACTTAATTTGCTAACCTACGACCGGCTGACGCGGGAGCAGACGGTCCTGCGGGTGCAGCTCGCGCAGGCGGCCCCCCAGCAGTACAACGTGACGCTTACCTACCCGTCGGGCGCGATCCGCGGCTATGTTCTAAGCGGCGACGAGTGGCAGATCGATGCCCGCGTGCTCAAGTGGCGCGCTTTCGCCAACTTGCTCGGCTTCGACAGCGCCTACCGGCTCGAACGCATCAGCGGCCGCTACCACGACCTCGACCGCGAGCGCACGGCAGCGCACACGGTCGAGCTGCTGCACGCGCCCGACCGCATCGACGTATGGACGCTGCTGCGCACGTGGCAAGATTACGTCCCTGGGTTCGACGCCCTGTACGGCAGCGCGATTTACCTGCCGATGGCGGATGGCGCCGAGTATGAAGTCTCGATCTCGCCCACCGGTTTGCTGGCGCGGCCGCTCAATGCCGCGGCGCGTGGCGCGATCACAGGGTGGCATTGAGCGAAGGCGCGTGAAGATTGCGTCCGTACGGTTCTGACCAGGAGACGGCAATGAATCAGGAAACCTTCAACCTAAGCATCCGCAAATTTCTGAAGATGGTAGGCATCAACTCGCAGCGCGAGATCGAGCAGGCGGTCGCCAAGGCGATCGACAGCAGACAGATCGGGGGTAGCGAATCCTTCCCCGTGCATGTGACCCTCGAGATCCCGCGGCTGCAGGTCAGCGTCCGCTTCGACGGGGAGATCAAGCTGCAGTAGCTGCTGCCGCGGGTGTGTCGAAGGAGAAGCATATGCGCAAGAAGAGTTCATTGTTGCCGGCCGCCTGCGGCTTGCTTTTGGGCATCGGCGGCGGCCTCGCCTCGGCGCAGACGGCGCCCGCGGCCGACGCGGCGGCGCAGAGCGCGCCCGCATTCGGGGCCCCGGTAACCGTTTACGCCGGCACGAAGCAATACGTCTGGACGCTCTACGTACCGGAGCTGACAACCGAGCGCGTCGCCGTGGTCGCCAACGTTCCGGTGCTGCACGTGCGCGCGCGGCGCTGGGACTACGAGCTGCCCGACCTGAAGAGCCAACGCTTCAAGCTCGGGCAGGTGTTTGAATTCAGTTGCAAGTACTCCGACTGGGAACTGCCCGAACAGTGCCGCACCGAATGGCGCGACGTCTACGCCGATCTGCCGGTGCTGGCGATGCAGCGTGACCATCTGGACTACGACGCCGCCGAGTGGGAGTGGGAAGAGCAGACGCTGCACATTGATCTGCCGCACTGGAGCTGGCGCAAGAGTACGTTGACGGTGAGCGTGCCGACCTTCGGGCCGAAGGAGGCGGAGCAGGCACAGGCCACGCTCGATGCCCAGCAGGCCGCCGCCACGAAGACGATCGACCAGGGCATCGAGGCACTGGACACGAGTATCGCCGCGGTGGAGGCGCAGGGCGCCGATCCGCACCGGCTTTCGGCCGCGGGCACGCGTGTCGATCTGTCGGCAATGCGACAGACGTTGCGCGACGAAAAGGCAGGCGAACTCGAGCAACTCGCCGCCATCCGCGGCACGCTGCGCGCCCTCGGCGCAGCCGCGCCCGACCCGGGCGAGCCGCCTCGTCCGCCCGACCCTTAGGCGTTGACCAGCGCGACCGGCGAATCGGCGTTGAAGGCGATCGCGAACGGGCGTGGCAGCAGCTGCGTCTCGTTGACCATGCGCACCTGGATGAACGAGGAGAGCGCACGGAATGCAGCGCGTATCTCGCGCCCTCCATCGCGCTTCTCCTGCATCCGCCCCCAGCGCGCGCGACGCGCCGCGGCGCGCGGCCGCACGACGATGCCAAGGGAGAGCTCGGAGAGCTTGGAGTCGCGGGTCATGTAGCCGCCGAACGGCGCAAGGGCTTCGATTTCGAGCGGATTGTGCGTCCACTCCTCGTTGATCCGGGTCGCCAGCGCGCCCGCCTGGACGAGGAGCTGCTTGGCGCGCTCCCGTGGCAGAGGATCGACTACCCGCGCGGCGGCGAACTCGAGAAAGCGCGCAGTCAGGCCATAGTCGGCCTGCAGCTCGTCGGGCGCCTCGAGCAGGCCTTCGGCGACCAGTTCATCGATGAGCGCCCGTCCCCGCATCGCGTCGACGCCGAAGTCCTGACAGAGGTTGCGCAGACTCACGCGCGCGCGCTCCCGCGGCAGCCCCACCACGCGGGCGAGCACCCGGCCGGTTGCGGCGCGCAGGTTGAGCGCATCGAGGCCGAAGTACAGCCGCTGCGTGACGAGGGTGCGTGCTCGCATGGGGTTTCCGGTCCTGGCCGAGCTATGACAATAGCATAAGTCCGGACGAATCGAAACGGGGCGTTCCGGGCCGTTACGCATGGCACGCACGGCGGGTTACCATCTGCGCCAGACCCGCCTGTCCATGGCTGCCAATCCCAAAGCCCGCGTACTGGCTGAAGCGCTGCCTTATATCCGCGCCTATCACGGCAAGATGCTCGTCATCCGCTTCGGCGGCCATGCGATGGCCGATGCGGCGCTCAAGGCCGGCTTTGCACGCGACGTGGCGTTGCTGCACTCGGTGGGAATGAAACCGATCGTCGTTCACGGCGGCGGCTGGCGCATCGACGAGCTCATGCAGCAGATGGGCATGCAGAGCCGGAGGTACCGCGGCGTGCGCGTGACCGACGAGCGCACGCTGACGGTCATCGAGATGGCGCTCGACGAACTCAACCAGGAACTGACCGGGCTCATCAACACCCGCGGCGGCAGGGCGGTCGGGCTCAACGGCCAGGACGGTCGCTTCATCCATGCGCGGCAGAAGAGCTTGCCGCCCGACGAGGCCGGGGAGCAGCCGCCGGATCTCGGTTTCGTCGGCGACATTGAAAGCATCGATACCGATCTCATTTATCTGCTGCTGTCGCAGAACTTCATTCCGGTGATCATGCCGATCGGCGTGGGCGCGGACGGGGCGGCCTACCACATCAACTCCGATCTGCTCGCCGGCCGGCTGGCGCGCACGCTGGAGGCGGAGAAGCTGATTCTGATGACCAATGTGCCCGGTGTTCGCGATCGTTCCGGGAACCTCGCCTACATCCTGACTGCGAGCGACGCGGAGAAGCTGCTGGCCGAAGGCGTGGTCGAAGGCGGCATGCGGCCGCGGGTTACCGCCGCGCTGCAGGCGGTGCGCGAAGGCGTGCGCTCGGTGCACATCATCGATGGCGGGGTGCCCAGCGCGCTGCTGCTCGAAGTGTTGACGGCCGAGGGCGTCGGCACGGCGGTGCGCTCGGATAGCGGTCCGCATTTTCTCGAGGATAGCCGCGGCTATCTGCTGGCGCAGTAAGACCGGCATCGTCCTGCGGCCCGCGAAGGCAGGAGTCTAGCGATGAAATACAAGGATTATTACGCCATCCTGGGAGTCGACCGTGGGGCGAGCGCGGAGGACATCAAGAAGGCCTATCGCAAGCTCGCGCGCAAGTACCATCCCGACGTTTCGAAGGAGCCCAACGCGGAAGAGAAATTCAAGGAGATGGCAGAGGCCTACGAGACGCTGAAGGACCCCGAGAAACGCGCGGCCTACGACCGCCTCGGCCGGCACGATCCGGGACAGGAATTCCAGCCGCCGCCGGACTGGGCGCAGCAGTTCGCCGGCGCGCAGGGCGCGTTCGACGACCTCGATTTGGCCGATCTTTTTGCCGGCCTCGCCGGACACCGTCGCGCAGGCGGGCCCAGGTCAAGCCCGTTCACCTCGGGCCGCGATTACGAAGCCGCGGTACGACTGACTTTCGACCAGGCCTTTCACGGCACCGAGATCGAGCTCGACTTGAGCGTGCTCGAGTCCGATGCCGAGGGCAACCTCCGCCGCGTGCCCCGGCGCATCCACGTGCGTATCCCGAAGGGTGTCAGCGACGGCCAGCAGTTGCGCATTCCCGGCAAAGGCGGCAAGGGGGTCGATGGCGGACGCGACGGCGACCTCTACCTCGACATCGTGGTCGAGACGCACCCTTGGTATCGGGTCAGCGCGCAGGATATCTACCTCGATCTGCCCTTGGCGCCATGGGAAGCGGTGCTCGGGACGACGGTACGCCTGCCGACGCCGGCAGGCGCCGTTTCGCTCAGGGTGCCGCCGGGAACGCGGGCGGGGCAGCAGCTGCGGCTTGCCGGCCGGGGCTTGGCGCGTTCCGGCGCCGCTGCGGGCAACCTGCATGCCATCGTGCAGATCGTCGTGCCCTCGGTAGTGGGCGAGCGCGAGCGGGCGCTCTACAAGCAGCTCGCGGAAACATCGAACTTCAACCCGCGTGCCCACTTCGAACGGGAGGCCGTGCATGAACATTGAAACCTTCGAAGCGCTGCACATCGACGAGCGGGGCGAAATCAGCTGGACGCAATTGCTCCAGCTGTCGGGCCTGGCGGAGTCGGAATTGCGCGAGCTGGTTGACGACGGCACGCTCGTTCCGCTCGCGCCCCAGGCGCCGGCCTGGAGCTTTCACGCCCGCACCGCCGTGGTGGCGCGGACTGCTGGCCGCCTGCGCCGGGAGCTCGATCTGGACGCCCACGCACTGGCGGTGCTGATGCGCTTTCTGGCGCGCATCGAGGAGCTGGAAGCCGAGCTGCGCGCGCTGCGGGCGGGCGTGGCAGCGCGCCGCTAGAGCGGCAGCACCCACTGGCCTGGCACCCGGGCTGGGGGTAGCATGGTTCGTGCAAGCCGCCGCCGCTGGCGCGAGGCTTGACCACCGAGGAGCCGATCATGTGCTACGAATTCAGCCACTGGTTCACTACGTCGCGCAGCGCCGAGCCGGCGAAGAAGCCCTCGCCGCAGACCGAGCAGGTGGCCCCACCGCCTGCGCCGGCGCCGCAAGCACAGCCGGCAGCCGAAGCGAAGCCGGCCCGGGAGCGCGCGACGGCGCCCGTCTAGGACGCCCACGCCGGTCGTAACCGCGCCGGCGCAACCGCGGGGCTTGTCGTCTGAGCCCCTGCCGGCTACGGCGCGTGCGCCGGGGAGCCTGCCGCCGACAGGCTCTGGTTTTCGTTGAGCCAGATCATCGCGCGGTGCACGCGCTCGTAGCCACTCGGGTGGTCGTAGAAGACGAATTCCTCGAGCGCGCCCGGGCGCAGCTTGCGATAGGTCGAAAGGCGCATCGCGGCCATGGCGAAGCCCTCCGGCTCGCGCGCGGCGTTAAGTCCGAACGCGTCCGCCTCGGCTTCGACGCTGCGCACGACCGAATTGGTAAACGGGCTGAGGAGGAACCAGGCCAGCGAAAAGATCGCGACGAGCAGCGGCAGCGCCGCCGGATCGGCGCGGTCGCGCAGGGCGAGTGCGGCGCCCCACTTGGCGAGCGCAAAGTCGAACACCCAGGCAACCACGGCAAAGGCGATGCCGTAGAGCAACGTGAAATAGACGGCGAGCTTGAACGGGTGATTGAGGACGTAATGGCCCATCTCGTGCCCGAGCACAGCCCGGATCTCCGGCAGCGACGTCTTGTCGAGGAGGTTGTCGTTGAGGCTGATGCGCGCGACGTCGCCCAGACCGGAGACGTTGGCGCTGATGCGCGTGGTCTGTTTCGAGGCGTCGAACCACTCCAGGTGAGCGGTTGGAATCTCATTCGCCCGCGCCAGCGACAGCACCGCATCGCGCACCGGCCCCTGCGGCAGCGGCTTATAGTCATTGTACAAAGGCGCGATCAACACCGGCGCGATCAACTCCAGGAACAGGGTAAAGACGAAGGCGAAGCCGGTCGCCCACAGCCACCAGCGGTGGCCGGCGCGGCGCAGGAACGCGTACACGATCGCTATTGCCACCGAGCCCAGGACCACGGCTAAGGCGAGGCCGATCAACTGCTCGCGCAGCCAGCCCGGAAAGGAGAGGTTCGACAGGCCGTATTGGTGCTCGCGCAGGAAATCCTGGTAGATCGACAGCGGCAGACTGAGCATGAAGTTTGCGACGAGGAAGGCCGCGGCATAGAGCGCGCTGCAGAACCACGGGTTGCGAGCGACGTGCTCGGCAAGATCGCGCAGGCGCCGGCTCATGCCGGACCCAAGCAGGATCGCCATGACGCCCAGCCCGTAGAGCAGCGACCAGAGCCCAAGCCAGTAGCCGCCTTCGAAATAGGCGTCGGATTGCGCCCGTTGCTCGGGCGAGAGCAACGCCAGCCACGCCTCGGTGGCGCGCTCCACGTCGAACTGCGCCCCGGGTTGCGCCGCCACCGGGACATGCAGGCCCGGTCGGAGATCGCGCACGATCGAACTCTGCGCGCAAGCGATGCCGATGGCGAACCAGGTGAGAAGCCCAAGGCAGCCGATGCGCCGTGCAAGCATGAGGCGCGAGATTATAGGCGGCTTGTCGACGCGGCAAGTTGACCTGCGGTCGCGCTAGCGCTGCAGGTAAACCAGACCAACCCCTACCCCGAGCAGCGCATAGAAGAGCAGGGAACGGCTGCCGAGCTTGAGGTCCTGCCACGAGGGCAGCGCGGCGAACAGCGCGGTGGCGGTCAGATAGCCGGCAAGCAACCACCACCCCCACTGCCGCTGCGTCCACAACGGCAGCAGGACGTGGACGAACCCCAGCCAGGCGAGCGGCAGCAGCAGCAGCGGCGCGAGCGCGACCCATGCGCCGTTGAAAAGACCGATGCGGCCGAAGGACACCGCGCCGAGCCTCCAGCCGCGGCCATCCGCTTTCGGCCAGAGCGTAAGCCCGTGCGGCCGCGCCCAGAGCAGCAGGCCGATCAGAAAGTGCGCGCCTTCGTGCGCCGCCGTGCCCGGCAGCGAAAGCAGCGCGATGCGCCACATCGACGCGCGCGCCGCGCGCAGCAACCCATAGAAGAGGACCACCAGAAGCGCGCTCGGGACCAGGCCGGCGCGCTGCATCAGCGCTGGTAGGCTGTCCCATACCCCCTGCATGGCCACGGTAGAGGGTAGAGGCTATGGTCCGGCCGGCGGGGCGACGACGGCGCCGTCGATGCCGTTTTGCGCCAAGGCGTTGGCGACGAACCCCGACGCCTTCATTTCCTCGATGAAAGCGCCGAGATAAGCCGCGCCGGCCGCACGCTGCTTCGCCGTGGCCAGCGCCTGGCTGATGACCATGAAGCGGCGGTCGAGCAGGCGCACCCCGGCGACGCGCTTGGCATCGGCCTGCAGCTGCTGCCTTACGCCCGCGGCGACCTCCAGGTGCTGCGCGAGCATCGTCGGCACGACTTCGGCCGAGGTAGGCACGCGCACGATCTGCGCCTGCCTTAGCTCGCGCGCGAGATAGAGATCGTAGGCGCTCGCCGCGCCGACGACTACCCGCACCCCTTGCCGATCAACCTGGGCGTTGTCCCGGATCGGCGAGGCCTGCGGCACAAGGTAGGCCCCTTCGATCAGCACGTAGGGCGCTGTGTAGTCGAGATCGACCGCGCGCGTCGGGTCGATGGCGACGTAGGCCACGTCGCAGGCGCCGGACTTGAGCGCTTCGACCGACTTCGCGGCCGTGGGCACGCTCACGATGAGCAGCGGGACTCCAAGCCGCCGCGCGAGCTCGCGCGACAAATCAACCGTCACCCCTCGCGCCTCGCCGGTGGTCGCATCGGCGCGGGCGAGCACCGGGTTGCCCAAATTGATCGCCGCGCGCAGCTTGCCCGTCGGGGCCAAGGCGGCGATTGCGGCGGGCGAGGGATTCACGGGCGGGGTCGAGCAGGCGGTGAGAATCGCGGCGACGAGGCAGGCGCCGAGGGCGCGCATCACTTCAGCTGCTCCCGGAGCGTTCCGGCTATGACGCACGGCTCCTCGACCGGTTGCGCCGAGGCCGAGCCGGCGGCCACAAACGGCAGCGCCATAAACAGCGCGGCCCGGCCATAGCGAAGCATGCGCGACGACATCGGCCTTCCCTCCCGGCAATCCCCTGCGCCAGGACGCATTCTAGCCGTCGCCCGACGCGTTCGGGTAATCTACCGGCCGGATAATCCTTCGCCAAACTCGGAGATGAAATATCGCACCCTTCCAGGTACGGAGCTCAACATCTCCGAAGTCTGTCTCGGCACCATGACCTGGGGCGAGCAGAACAGCGAAGCCGAAGCGCATGCGCAGCTCGACTATGCCGTGGCGCAGGGGATCAATTTCATCGACACCGCCGAGATGTATCCGGTGCCGCCGAACGCGACCACGCAGGGCCAAACCGAGGTCTATCTCGGGCAACTGGTTGGCGCGGCAACCGCGCGCCGGGCTGGTGATCGCCTCCAAGGTGGCCGGTCCGGGCCGCCGCGACTGGATCCGCAACGGGCGCACCGATCTCACGCCCGAGGTAATCGTCGAGGCGCTCGACACGAGCCTGGCGCGACTGCAAACCGAATACATCGACCTGTACCAGTTTCATTGGCCGCAGCGCAACGTGCCGATGTTCGGCGCCACCGAATTCGATCCGGCGAAAGAGAAGGACGGCCCGTCGATCCGGGCGCAGGTCGAAGGCATGGCGGCGATGATCGCCGCGGGCAAGGTCCGGCATTACGGCCTGTCCAACGAGACGGCGTGGGGTGTGTGCGAATTTCAGCGCGCCGCGAAGGAGCTCGGCGTTGCCGGTCCGGTCACGATCCAGAACAGCTACAGCCTGGTTTCGCGCAGCGTCGACAACGATCTGGCCGAGGTGCTGTTCCGCGAACGCATGTCGCTGCTCGCCTACAGCCCGCTCGCCGGCGGCATGCTTTCCGGCAAGTACCGCCATGCGGCGCAGCCGACCGGGTCGCGCTTCACCCGTTTCGACAACCTGGGCCTGCGCTTCCGCAAACCGATGGTAAGGGAAGCAATCGATGCCTACGCCGCGTTGGCCGAGCAGCGCGGGATCTCGCTCGTCGCGCTCGCGCTGGGTTACGTCAGGAGCCGCTGGTTCGTCAGCGCGCCGATCATCGGCGCTACGACGCCCTCCCAGCTCGCCGAAGACATCGCCGCGGCGCAATTCGAGCTCGACGCCCAGACACTCTCCGACATCGCTGCGATCCAGGCTCGCTTTCCGAATCCGGCCGGCTGAGGCGGCGCCGTCTGGCGCGTCAAGCGCGCGCGCGGAACGCGCCCTCGAGCAGATCCTTGTCGATGCCGCCCAGGGCGGGATCGCCGCTGGCGTAGCGGTACAGCGCTGCCGCGTAGATGCCGTGCAGTGTCGCCTGGGCGAGGGCAAGCAGGCACACCGCCAATATCACCAGTACCATGAGCAGGACGCCCAGGGTAAGGCGGTGCGCGCCGAAGGCCGCCAGCGCCAACAGGCCGCCGACGAGGATCGTGACGACCGTGATCAGGCCGAAGACGACCCCGATGCCGGCCGTGCCGATGATGTCCTCGCCCCAGGCCTTCTTGATGAGCTCGACGCTGCGGCCGATCGCCTCGATCGGGCCCACGTTCTCGGCCGCGAGCACCGGGACCACGAGCGCGGTGGCGACGCTCCACGCCAGGCCGATCAGGCCGATGACAATCCTGCCCAGGATGCCAACGCGCTCCGCGATGAGGCGCAGCAACGTGCCGACCGAGGCGGCGATGGCGGCGTAGATCAGGATCACCGGCAGCAGCGACGCGGCGCGGCGCAAGCCGTCGGCAATCGACGCCTGCTCGCCGTCGAAGCGCTTCATCGCCACTTCAACCAGCGCGGTATTGAAGAAGATGATGATCGCATACTGCAGCCAATAGAACAGGAACAGCACGACGTAGGTCAGCGTGGACAATCCGCGCGCGCCGCCACGGTGCGCTCCCAACGTTGGCAGCAGCGGCACGGCAAAACTGGCGATGAGCAGCACGATGGCAATCGACGACAGGAGCGGCAGGACGAGCAGGCGCTTGTCCTGCAGCAGCAGGCGCAGGCACTCGCCGGCGAGTTGCCAGCTTCTTGTGAATCGGTCGAACAAGGCTGCCTCCCCGGATAAACGGCCCGACGCCTACGGTACGCTCTGTGCGCGCGGCGTCAATCCGCGCGCCTGTTCGGCGAGGTCGTCGAGCGCGCTGGCAAACGCGGTCTCGACCGCCTCGGCCGCACCGACGCTGCGCCCTACACTGACCGTCTGCGCGCTGCGCAGCGCGTCCGCACCGATCGCCACTTCGATGTAGGCGACAGCGCTTTCGCTCGCACGCGGGCCGTGGAAAGCTGCGATCATGCCATAGGCGAGCAAGAGGCCCGCGGCAATCGCGCCGGCAGGCGTCCCCGACGGCAGCGCGATGCTGACGTCGGAGGAACCGGGCAACAACGGGCGCGGGGAGACGAGAAAGCCGATGTCAAGCCGCCGCAGCTCGACCGGGCGGCCGCGCTCCGACTCCGGCAGCGCGGCGGCGATGCGGGAGGCGACCAGATCGACTGCGTTCGGCTGCATGGCGTCGTCGGCAAAGAACTTGAACGTCTGGCTCCGGCCTTGCTCGCGGTATTCGCGCGCAGTAGCGGGGACGGGCGTCGACCATCTGCACCCACTCCGGGCTGGGCGTGAGCGACGCAAAGCGAACCTGGGTGGGAACAACGACTGCCGCGCAGCCGTAGAGCGCGAGGGCGAGCGGCAGCGCCAGGGGCAGGCGCAGGCAGCACAAAGGCGAGGGCCTCGCGGCGTTCAATCGCCCCGCCGCCCGAGCTCGGCGAGCCTTGCCAGCCAGCGCTCGCGCGTCGCCGCATCGCGGCCCTCCACCATGCCAATAAGGGTCTCGTGAATCGGTCCGATGCCCACGAACTCGAGCACGTTGCGCTCGAAGCTCTTGATGCCGTGGGCGCGGAAGTACCAGCGGTAGAGGAACGAGGGCATGCCCATCGTGACGATCAGGCGCGCCGAGCGCCCGCTCAGTAGCTTCTGCCAGCGGCCGGGGCTGGTCTGCTCGATCGCGAATCCGGGGCGCAGCACCTGCTCGAAGAACGCCTTCAGCAGAGCCGGCATCGTCCCGAGCCAGATCGGAAAGACGATGACCAGGTGCTCGGCCCAACGGATGGCATGTTGCGCCCCGCGCAGCGTTTCCGGCACCGGCCCCTCCCACTCCAGGCGGCTCTTCAGCGGCGTGAAGTTGAGCCGCGTCACGTCGACCACTTTCACCTCGTGTCCCTCTTCGGTCGCGCCCTGATGGTAGGTCGCGGCCAAAGCCCGGCATAAGCTCTCCGGCCGCGGGTCCGGATGGCCGAGGATGATGAGGATGCGTCGTGCCATGGGGCTTGCCGATCGGGGCCGAGCCATTATCGCCCAACCCCGTATCGCCACCGCGCCTTGCGTCGGGCCGGTGCCGGGACGATAATGACAACGTCATGGTTCGTTCAACCGCCGAAGGAGGCGCCATGCTCGGTTTCCACCGCTCGACCGACTTGAGGGACGGCGTCAAGGCGCCGCTCAAGCCTGCGCTCTACGACCCGCCGGTCCCACCCAGGGCCACGCCGGGGGGCAACGCTGCCGCGCCTCGGCCGGCGCCCGCTGCAGCCGCGCCGGCGCGCGAGGCCCGCGGCGCCCTCGCCGCGCTGGGCAATGACCCCGCCTCGCCTGCGGTCGCGCCGGCGCCCGCGACCACCCCCGAGCCCCCCGCGCTCGCCTTGGGCGATGCGCCGGGAAGCAAGCTTTTCATCGGCGTCAACATCAAGCTCAAAGGCGTGGAAATCTCCGACTGCGATGTTCTGGTCATCGAGGGCGAGGTGGATGCAACCGTGCACAGCAAGCTCATGCAGATCGCGTCACCGGGCACGCTGCACGGCACGGCGCTCATCGATGTGGCAGAAATCTACGGCGAGTTTGCAGGCGAGCTGACCGCGCGAACGCGGCTGGTCGTGCACGGCACCGGCAGGGTTTCGGGCACGATCCGCTACGGCAAGTTGATCGTTGCCGAGGGCGGCGAGCTCAGCGGCGACGTGAAGCGGCTGGACGGCGCGGAGGACCAGGCGCAGCGCTCGCTCCTGCCGACGCCGCATCTGCGGCGCGATCCGGCGCCTCTGACCGCAGCGGGCCTCTAGCGCCACGGCGCCTTCGCGCCGCAGCCGGGCTTGTTTCCTTCAAGCGGAGGGAGGAGCTATCGCGCCGATCCACCGCCCTTGTGCCGCGCCGCGGCCTTGGGCAGCAATCCCTTTTCCTTGACGATCGAACCGGCCATCTTGTGTCGCTCTTCTTTCGACAACCGCGGCGCCGTCGTCGTAAGGCGAACGTCGGTCTGCTCGAACACCCGCACCGCCTGCCTGGCTTGTGCTTCGGCGGTGGAGGTTTCCATGCGCAGCGGTAGGCCCAGCGCCTTGCGTATGCTGCGCTGCCTTGACTTGGTACGAAGCGTCGCCACGACGATGACGACGACGAAGGCGAACACCAGGCCCGCCAGGAGAAGTGCGCCCGTATTCATCGGCTTGCGATTATCTTGCTCTTAGCGCAATCAACGAGGATTGGGCGAATACTATAATGCGGCTTGCACGGCGTCGAATGGCGATGTTTCGGTTCGCTCGCGCCGGCCGATGAAAGCACAGACCCGGGCCAGGCTCGTCCCCCGCGCGTGCCCGGGGCCGGCGAGCGAATTTGCCGCCCCTCAAGCCGGGCTGACAGATGAAGTTTCTGCATCCGCAAATCCTGTACTTCCTGCTCGTCGCGCCGGCCCTCGTCGCGGCCTACGTGGCGCTCCTGCGACGCAACAAGCCGCATGTCATTCGCTATGCGAGCTTCGGGGTTATCAGGGCAGCGATGGGGCCGGGCCAGCGCCTTCGGCGCCACGTCCCGCCACTGCTCTTCCTGTTGTCGCTGGTCGCGCTGATCGTCGCCTGTGCCGGCCCGACTGCCGTCGTCACCCTTCCCTACGAGCGCAAGACCATCATCCTGGCCATGGACGTGTCGCTCAGCATGGGCGCTCGCGACGTCGACCCGAACCGGATCACCGCCGCGCAGACGGCGGCGAAAGCCTTCGTGGAAGAGCGCCCACCCGATGTCAGCATCGGCATCGTTTCCTTCGGCGCGACCGCGTCGCTGGTACAGCCGCCGACGCGCAGCCGCGAGGATCTGCTCGCCGCCATCGACCGCTTCCAGCTGCAGCGCGGCACGGCGACGGGCAGCGCGCTCTATGTCGCACTGCAGACGCTGTTTCCCGATGCGGGAATCGATCTCGAATCGCTGATATTCCGCGGCGGGCTCTCGCCCAACGGCATGCGCGGCAAGTCGCTGGACGCGGCGCGCAAAACCGAAGCGAAGCCGTTCCCGCCCGTCGCGCCAGGATCCTACACCTCGGGCGTGATCGTCCTGCTAAGCGACGGCCGCCGGACGACCGGTCCCGATCCACTCGACGCGGCGAGGATGGCTGCCGACCGGGGCGTGCGCATTTTCACCGTCGGCTTCGGAACCGAGCAGGGCGGCACCATCGGCTTCGAAGGCTGGTCGGCGTACGTCCGCCTCGACGAAGCGACGCTCAAGACCGTGGCCGACGTGACCGGCGGCGAGTACTTTTACGCCGGCACCTCGGAGGATCTTAAGAAAGTCTACCGGCGGCTGACGACACAGCTCGTGCTGGAGAAGAAGGACACCGAGATGACCTTTCTTTTCGCCGCGCTCGCGGCGATCTTGTTGACCGCCTCGCTCACCCTGTCGTTGCTGTGGTTCGGACGGCTGTAGCAGGCTGATGCGCGTGACCGGGGACGGTCAACCCCGCGCCCATGCTCGTCGCCACCAGCAGCACCCGCAGCACGGCGGTGAACGCGGGATTTCACTGCGTCGCGAGGCCTACGCCTTGTCGCGGTGCGCGGCGATGACGAAGGCCACGCACGCGGTGAGTTTTTTTGCGTACGGCACGTGCAGGAATTCATTCGGCCCGTGTGCATTCGAATGCGGGCCGAGCACGCCGGTGATGAGGAACTGCGCGTCGGGAAAATGCTTGCCGAGCATGGCCATGAACGGAATCGTGCCGCCTTCGCCTGCCGCGGCCGAGGGCTTGGCGTAGAACTGCACGGAGGCGTCGTTCACCGCCTGCTTGAGCCACGGTACCGTCGGCGGCGCGTTCCAGCCGGTGGCGCCGTGCGCGCTGTCGAAGCGTACCGTCGCGCCGTAGGGCGGATCGGTTTCGAGCAGCCGTTTTAGCGTTTGCGTTGCCTGCGCGCCGTCGATGGTCGGCGGCAAGCGCAACGAAAGCTTGAGCGCCGTGTGCGGACGCAGCACATTTCCGGCGCTGGCGATCGGCATGAGCCCGTCCGCGCCGGTGATCGACAACGCCGGGCGCCAGGTGCGGTTGAGCAGGGCCTCGGTGCGATCGGCGACCATCGGTTGCGTCGATCCGGCGAACGGAAAGCGGCAGATCACGGCATCGCCGAGAATCTCCGCCGCGCGCCGGGCCTGCTCGACGCGCTCCGCGGGAATCGGGGCATGAAACTCCGGCGGCAGCACCCGCCCGGTGGTCGCGTCCTCGACCCGATCGAGGAGCTTGCGCGCGATACGGAACGACGAGGGCACCACACCGCTGGCGTCGCCCGAGTGCACGCCCTCGGTCAGCACACTGACCGTCAGGGAGCCCTCCACCAGCCCGCGCAACGAGGTCGTGTCCCACATCCGGTCGTAATCGCCGCAGCCGGAATCAAGCCCGATGACGAAATCGACCCGTCCCATTCGCGGCGCGAGCGCCTCGAGATAGGCCGGGAGATCGTAGCTGCCGGACTCCTCGCAGGTTTCGATCATGCCGACGCAGCGCGAGTGGGCGATGTCTTGCGCCTGCAGCGCGCTGACGGCGGAAAGCGCCGCGAATACGGCATAGCCGTCATCGGCGCTGCCGCGCCCGTAGAGCTTGCCGTCCTCGAACAAAGGATTCCACGGGCCGTAGCCGTCGCGCCAGCCACTCATCTCGGGTTGCTTGTCGAGGTGACCGTAGAGCAACACCGTGCGCTCGGTGCCGCTGCCGGTCGGCGGAACGTCGAAATAGAGCAGGGGAGTACGGCCGGGCAGGCGTACGATTTCGACCTGGAGTCCGCGCACCGGCTGCTTTTTCGCCCACGCTTCGGCCAGGCGGATGACGCGCTCGATATGACCGTTCTTCTCCCACTGCGGATCGAATTGGGGTGACTTCGCCGGAATGCGCACGTAGTCGGTCAGTTGCGCAACGATTTCGGTATCCCATTGCGCGGAAATCGCGGAAAGAAGCGTGGTTGGATTCATGGTGCGGCAAGTCTACTGGAAGCGCGCATCGATTCAAATATCCTTTCGGACAATGTCCTACGCGCGTTGTCGCAACGCGCTGACAGCAACGCCATGCAGGACGCGCTATGATTAGGGCATCGGAACTTTGTTCTGCAGGGAATTCGGAGGTGCTATGAACACGATGTGGAAATTGGTGCTCGGTGTCGTCGGTCTTGTCTTCGCCGCGCAGGCGGCGGCACAGATCACCTTCTACGAAGGCGAGAATTTCCGGGGACGCTCCTTTAGTGCAACGCAGACGGTCTGGGATTTCCAGCCGACCGGATTTAACGACCGCGCCCAATCGGCGGTCGTCGACGGCGGGTCCTGGCAGGTGTGCGTCGACGCGCGCTTCGAAGGCCGCTGCGTGGTCCTGCGGCCGGGGAGCTATCCGTCGCTGGGCGGCGATGGGCATGAGCAAGAACATCTCCTCGGTGCGACCGGTCGATTGGGATGCACGCTACGAGAACCAGGCCCCCGTGCCGTCCACGCGCGCCGCCGGACTACGCCTATCGCGCAGCGTCCCGACGAGCCGCTCTTCGAGGCGCCGGTGACCTCGGTGCACGCCGTGATGGGCCCGCCCGAGCAGCGCTGCTGGGTGGAGCAGCAGCAGGTCGTCAACAATAGCGGCCCCAACGTGGGTGGCGCGATCATCGGCGGGATCCTCGGCGGCGTTCTAGGCCACCAGATCGGTGGCGGCGTCGGAAGGGACGTGGCCACGGCCGGCGGCGCGGTCGCCGGCGCGGCGGTCGGTGCCAATGTCGGCCGCAGCGGGCCGACCGTATCCGACCAGGACGTGCGCCACTGCGAGACGGTTCCAAACCAGGGACCGCCTGCATTCTGGGATGTCACGTACAACTTCCAGGGCGTCGAGCATCGGGTGCAGTTGAGCGCGCCCGCCTGGCCAGACGATCACCGTCAACGGCAACGGCGAGCCGCGCGGGTAACCGGCGCCCGGTCGGCTGGCGATTGGCCTGAACACCGGCGCGACCGCGCCGGCGGCCGCCCGCAGCTTGCCGCTGCCCCATGCACCCTCAGCGGGCCTCCCAGCGCTGAATCGGCACGGTCGAAATGGCATTCATCGGCGAACCCTCGATCACCTTGCGGCTGATCGCGACGTAAACCAAGGTGTTGCGCTTGCTGTCATAGAGGCGGACCACCTTGGTGTTCTTGAAGAAGACGGATGTACTCTCGCTGAACACGCTCTCCTCCTTCGGCACCTTGTCGGGCAGCGTGATCGGCCCCACCTGACGGCAGGCGATCGAAAAACGCGACGGATCCTCGGCAAGCCCGAGCGAGCCCTTGACGCCGCCGGTGCGCGCCTGGCTGATGTGACAGGCCACGCCCGCGATGTGAGGGTCGTCGAAGGCGTAAACGCAGATCTTGTCGTTCGCGCCGAAGACGCGGAAGGTGGTCGAGGTGCAACCAACTTCGTCCGCATGGGCGACCGGCGCGGCGAGCGCGAACAGGACGAGCAGGAACAGGGTGGCATTGAGCTTCACGGCAATCCTTTCGATACGAGTAACATCGCCCCATTATGGCGCCAACCGCTAGGAGAGTTCCGCGCATGATTCTCTGGCTGCTGCTGTTCGTGCTGCTGCTTGCCGCGGGACCCTTGTGGACGCTCGCCTCCGGCAGCGCGTCGCTCCACGGCAATTGGCGCACCGCGAGTCAACGCCCGGTCGGCCTGGCCCCCGACCCGGCAACCCATCCGGAAGCGATCGTGCAGGTCTACGCCAGTCGCGCGTTCAGCTGGCGCGGCGCCTTCGCCGTTCATACCTGGCTCGCTGCCAAGCCGAAAGGCGCCGAAACGTACACTCGCTACGAGGTGATCGGCTGGAATGCGGGCAGGGGACAATCGCTCATTTCCGTCTCCACCACGCGCGCGGCGGACGCCGAGTGGTTTGGAGCCGCACCGCAACTGATCGATGAGCTGCGCGGCGCCGAGGCCGAAGCGGTCATCGAAAGGCTGCCGCGGACGGTTGCCTCCTATCCCTACGCGCGCGTCTACAACCTCTGGCCCGGGCCGAACAGCAATACCTTCATCGCCTACCTCGGGCGCGAGATTCCCGAACTGCGGCTCAACCTGCCGTCGACGGCGATCGGCAAGGATTATCTGCCGAGCGGCGAGATCTTCGCCCCCACGCCGAGCGGCACCGGCTACCAGTTTTCCTTGGCTGGCGTCCTGGGCGCGAGCGTCGGTCGCGACGAAGGCATCGAGTTCAACGTATTCGGATTGGTGTTCGGTCTCGATCTGCGCCGACCGGCGCTCAAGCTGCCCGGCATCGGGCGCGTGCCGGGCAGGGGTTCGAGCTAGACAAGTCCTTGCATCGGAGCCTACGAGCTCGCCACGATTGCTCATTGCTGCGGGAGAGTGGTTTCCCGCATCCCCACGCCGTCCTGACTGAGCGACATTACGCCCGTCGCGCGACGACTACGGCTGCCTCAACTGCGCCCTCACCAGTCGCTGCAGTATTCGCAGCCGCAGGGCTACCTCCACGTCCTGGTAGTTCCGCAGTCCGGCAAGATTGCGCGTCTCCTGCGGGTCATTTTCCAGGTCGAACAGCAGGTAGGCTTTTCCTACCGTGTTCACTGCCAACTTCCACTGCGCATCCCGGATCATGATCTCTCCCGCCAGCTCGCACAGCGACCCGTTCCGGACTGGCGACTGAGGGTCCTCTAGGCAGCGCAGCAGCGACTTGGCGAACTGACGATGCCCGATTTCGCCGCCCGCCAGTTCCACCAGCGTCGGCCCCAGATCGAACCACTCGATCGGACTCGCACAGATTTTCCTTTGCGCTCCGCCACCCCGAACCTCTGCAGCAGTCACCGGCGTTCTGATGAGAAACGGGATCCGCGCCGCGCTGTCGAGGAAGTTATCCTTGTAGATCAATCCATAGTCGCCGTTCATCTCGCCGTGGTCGCTAACGAGCGCGATCACCGTGTTGTCCATCTCGCCGCGCGCTTCGATGGCCTCGAAAATGCCGCCGATCATATCGTCAATCAGCGTCACGCTGCCGGCGTAATTGGCGCGCATGGCAGCGACGTCCTCGGGCGTCACACCGGGCAGGTTTTCGATTTGCCTGTCCAGCGCTCCCCGCGCCCGCTGGGCGCCACCCCTCATATCACCCGACAGCGGCTTGGGCATCGCGTCGGGAGCATACGCGCTCGCATACGGTTCGGGCGCATCCCACGGTTCGTGCGGGCCCGGGAAGCTAACCCAGCAGAACCAGGGCTGGTTCCAGTCGTACGCCTCCAGGTACTCCTTCGCCTTCCGGCCCACGTACGTGTCATAGTATTGCTCAAACCCCAGCGTAGACGGGCGCACGAGGTACGGCTTGTTCGAGTAGCGCTCCTCGAAGTCCTTCTTGTAGGCCTCCCAGATTCCCAACTTTTCCCATTCCGCCGTCATGTGCGACAGCGTCACCCCGCAATTTCGCGGTCCGGCCGTTTCATTCACGTCGTCTATCCCCTGCGACTGCAGCAGGTGCGCCACGTTCCGCAGGTCGCCGCGGTGCGCGTTCAGGTGCGTCTTTCCGAACAGGCTCGTGCGGTAGCCCGCATTCCTGATAGAGCTCATCCAGGTCGGGGTATCCAGAGACGTGGCGCAATTTGCCCACACGTTTGTATTGTGCGCGTAGAGTCCGGAAGCCATGGCCCGCCGCGCCGGTATGCACGCCGGCGAATTGGTAACGCAATTCGTGAACTGCACACCCTCCTGCGCGATGCGATCCATGTTCGGCGTCTTCATCCACGGGCTAATCGATCCCAGCGCGTCCCACCGCTGCTGGTCCGTCATGATCAGAAGAATGTTTGGCTTGCTCACCGAGCAGCGCACCGCTTAGACGTAGGTGTGGGTCGGACCGGCGACCGCCATGGCCTTCTGATAGGCTGGGCGCGACTCGATGCGCTGCAGGTAGGCGAGGCAATTAGGGTAGGGTTCGAGGTCGTAGTCGAGGAAGCGCCGCATGGTCGTGAAGGGAAAGACCATCATCACATCCGCTGCGGTGAATTGCGTACCCGCGAACCAGGGCGAGTCGGCGAGCTCCGCATCGACGAACCCAAGCATCTGCTTCATCCGCTCGCGAATCCTTCCCGTGACCGGGCTCGCGCTCGCTTCCGCTACGCGCGACAGCACGAGGGCAATGAGCATGAGCGACATCAGGCTGCCTTCGGCGAAATGCAGCCAGTAGAGGTAGCGGGCGTAGCTTGGGGCATCGGGGCGCACCGCGAGCCGGCCCCCGCCGTGGCGATGGACGATATAGTCGACAATCGCTCCCGATTCGGCGAGCAACGTGCCCCCGTCGCGGATCACCGGTGCCTTTCCGAGCGGATGGATCGATTTCAGCGGATGCGGCGCGGCGCCCGTCATCTCGCGCGGATACACCTCCAGTTTGTACTCGAGGCCGAGTTCTTCCATCAGCCAGACGATTCGCTCCGAGCGCGACGTTTCGAGGTGGTAGATCGTGATCATGCTCGCCGCACCGACAATCCGGCTATTGGCAGGCGATGCGCTTGATCGCCGGCAACCCGGACGGCGAGGCAGCCTGGCGATCGTAGTTGACGCGGCAAGACGACAGGCTCGGCGGCAGCGCCTTCGACAGCTCGAGGGTCGTGCCACGGTAGGAACACTTCACCCAGTACCCGCGCGGGTCCTTCGGGAACTTCCAGGTTGCCGTCGACGAATCCTTCCCACGGACGAAGTCGTCGTAGACGAGGGACGCCTCCTCCTTGGGCGGACCGCTGTAGAACGTGACCATCTCGAGCTCGCTCGGTGCCCCGCTGTACGACAGCGACCATTCCGGTGCCGGCGGCGCGCCGGTTTGCTTGACGCTGACCGTGTCAGGGCAGAGCGAGTCGGCGGCCGAAGCGGAGCAGGTTGTGAGCAGCGTCGCGGCAACGGCGAGAAATAGGGGCAGCCTGTGCATGAGGTCTCGGCTCGGTTTGATGCTTTGGATGCGATCGATCGCCAGCGCGCAATGTTTCCAGCTTCATGTCGAGAAACCGCTTGCTTCCTATCCGGCGCGCAAAAAACTAAGGGCGCCGAGCGCCCTTAGGTAAAACCCAGTCGAATCGGCTCTTCAATCCCAACTCAACGCTCCGCCGGTCTGATATTCGATCACCCGCGTTTCGAAGAAATTCTTTTCCTTCTTCAGGTCGATCATCTCCGCCATCCACGGGAAGGGATTGTCTGCCTTGTCATACAGCGGGTCAACGCCGATCTGCTGGCAGCGGCGGTTGGCGATGAAGCGCAGGTATTCCTTGAACATGGTCGCGTTCAGGCCCAGCACGCCACGCGGCATGGTGTCCTCGGCGTAGGCGTATTCCAGCTCGACGCCACGCTTCATCAAGGCGCGGATCTCCTCGCGGAACTCCGGCGTCCACAGGTGGGGGTTCTCCATCTTGATCGTGTTGACGAGGTCGATGCCGAAGTTGCAGTGCATGCTCTCGTCGCGCAGGATGTACTGGTATTGCTCCGATGCGCCGGTCATCTTGTTCTGCCGGCCCATCGCCAGGATCTGCACGAAGCCAACGTAGAAGAACAGCCCCTCCATGATGCATGAGAACACGATCAGGCTCTTCAGCAGGTCCTGGTCGGCTTCCATGGTGCCGGTCTTGAACAGCGGGTTGGTCAACGTGTCGATGAACGGAATCAGGAACTCGTCCTTGTCGCGAATCGACTTGATCTCGTGATAGGCGTTGAAGATCTCCGATTCGTTGAGCCCCAGGCTCTCGACAACGTACTGGTAGGCGTGGGTATGGATCGCCTCCTCGAACGCCTGCCGCAACAGGTACTGCCGGCACTCGGGCGCGGTGATGTGGCGGTAGGTGCCCAGCACGATGTTGTTGGCGGCGAGGCTGTCGGCGGTGACGAAGAAGCCCAGGTTGCGCTTGACGATCAGCCGCTCATCCTCCGTCAGCCCATGGGGGTTCTTCCACAGCTCGATGTCGCGCTGCATGTTGATCTCTTGCGGCATCCAGTGATTGGCGCATGCCGAGAGATACTTGTCCCAGGCCCATTTGTACTTGAAGGGGACGAGCTGGTTGACGTCGGACTGGGCGTTGATGACGCGCTTGTCCTCGGCGCGCACGCGGCGGAAGCCGTTGGCCATGGCGTGCGCTTCGGCGTCGAGATCGTGCACCGGCTCGCGCGAAAGGATGCCGCCATAGACCTCAGCCGAGGTCTTGCCGCCGATCGCGTCAGGCGATTCGGGGAACGGCCGCGGCTGCGCGGGCGTCACGAAATCGTCTTCGAAGGTGAGCATACTGTCTCCGGTTTCCTGTCCTGGTGCTGTGCCCTTTGCCCCGCCCCGGTCTTCCTCCACCGGCGCGGGGTTTCTCTTGCCGGTCGGTCCCTTTTGCCATCGTTTCAAGGCATTGCGCTGACCACGGCAACCCGCCGCCGACGCGCGCAGCGCACCCGCTCGCATCCGGAGCACGACCGCCTGGTCAGTAAGGGTCCCTTAATGCACTGCGCTCAACCTCGCATACAAATAGTCCGGAGCGAAGTCCTGGCCGTCGTGCCAGGCGATCGTCGCCAGCCCGTAATCGAGGTAGAACTGCGCGAATCGCTCCCGGTCGCGCAGACCCTCGAACTCCTCACCATAAAGCTCGTCAGCGAGGTCGACCACGCCCTTTCTTCCATCGTTGAATTCCAGCCAAACCTTGTAGTCACCGAGATACCGCACATCCACCACATGACAGGGCACATGCTCGTACTGGGCCATCTACCGGGTCCTCCGGGTTGGTTGCTCGAACACCTTCTCTGGCTATGCCTCCAATGCCTCTAGTGGGGGCCACGACTGCCGGCGGTTTCAAGCAACCAGTTCCTGTCTGGGCCACGCCGGTATTGTTGTACACGCTGCATGCGAACGTTCACGCCTATTGGCATGACTCGCAATTGGGGTCATCGATCTTGCAGTATTTCGGTTCGGCCTCCGGCGTCTGCATCCTCGGCGCCGAAGCGCGGATGCTCGTGGCCAGGCCCGCGGCGGTCGCGGCGCCTCCGGAGGCCGACACGGCGTTGAGCTCCCCGCCCTGGCCGGTCGATTTCTCGGCCGAGGTCGCCGCCAGCGTACGCAGGTAGTACGATGTCTTCAGCCCGCGTATCCAGGCGAGCTTGTAGCTCTCGTCGAGCTTCTTGCCCGAGGCGCCTGCCATGTAGATGTTCAAACTCTGCGCCTGGTCGATCCATTTCTGCCTCCGCGCGCCGGCCTCGACGATCCACGTCGCGTCGATCTCGAAAGCGGTCGCGTAGAGCTGGCGCAGATTCGCCGGCACGCGGTCGATCTTGGCCAGGGATCCATCGAAATACTTCAGATCGGCGACCATTACCTCGTCCCAGAGGTTCTGCTTCTTTAGTTCGGCAACCAGGTGCTCGTTGACGACGGTGAATTCGCCCGACAGGTTCGACTTGACGTAGATATTCTGGTACTCCGGCTCGATCGACGCGCCCACGCCAACGATGTTGGAGATCGTCGCCGTTGGCGCGATGGCAACGCAGTTGGAGTTGCGCATACCGTGCTGCTTGATGCGCGCGCGCAGTGCGTCCCAGTCCATGGTCGAGGATTCGTCGATCTCGACGTAGCCGCCACGCTCCTCGGCAAGGAGCTTGAGCGAATCCTGCGGCATGATGCCGCGGTCCCACAGGCTGCCGCTGTAACTGCTGTAGCGGCCACGCTCCTCGGCCATCTCAGTCGACGCAAGATACGCGTAGTAGCACACCGCCTCCATGGAGCGGTCGGCGAAGATCATCGCCTCCTCGGTCGCGTACGGCACGCCGAGCAGGTGCAGGCAATCCTGGAAGCCCATGATGCCGAGGCCGACCGGCCGATGCCGCAGATTGGAGTTTCGCGCCTTGGCCACCGCGTAGTAGTTGATATCGATCACGTTGTCGAGCATGCGCATGCCCGTCTTGATCGTGGTCTTGAGCTTGTCGTGGTCGAGCTCGTACTTGCCGTCGACCTGCTTCATGTGGTTGAGCAGGTTGACCGAGCCGAGATTGCACACCGCAATCTCGCGCTCGCTGGTGTTGAGGGTGATCTCGGTGCAGAGGTTGGAGCTGTGCACGGTGCCGACGTGCGACTGCGGCGAGCGCACGTTGCAAGCATCCTTGAACGTGATCCACGGATGCCCGGTTTCGAACAGCATGGAAAGCATCTTGCGCCACAGTTGCACCGCCGGAATCTTCTTGTAGAGCTTGAGCTCTCCCCGCGCTGCCTTCTCCTCGTGTCGCGTGTACGCTTCCTCGAACTTGCGCCCCCATTTGTCGTGCAGGTCCGGCACGTCAGAGGGGGAGAAAAGCGTCCACTCACCGCCTTCCATCACCCGCTTCATGAACAGGTCCGGGATCCAGTTGGCCGTGTTCATGTCGTGCGTACGGCGGCGGTCGTCGCCGGTGTTCTTGCGCAGCTCCAGGAACTCCTCGATGTCGAGGTGCCAGGTCTCAAGATAGCTGCAGACCGCGCCCTTGCGTTTGCCGCCGTTGTGCGCCAGACCGGAGGCGGTCATGTACGACTCATCGTCGGCGACCTGGAGATCCACGACGAGCGGCCGCGCCACCATCGGTTCTACCGACCGCACGCGCGAAAAGATCGTTGCGCCATGCGTGATCCAGTTGCGTTTGACGATCGCCTGGCAGCCGACCAGTGCGGCGACTTCCGGTACCGCGGGAATGCGCAGTTCGTAGGCTTCGGAATTGCCGGCAAACACGATCTCCGAGCCATCGGAGCGGCGGCCGCGATGCCCGTTATGGCGCACGCGGTGCTGTCCGCTCGTCGGCACGCCCAGACGCAACAGCTGGTAGCGCAGCCCTTCTGCCAGCGGCTGCGAGGAGCTCGTGAAGGTGATTTCCTTGCCGCGTGAGACGCAACCGTCGGTTTCGAGCAGGCCACGGATAAGCGAAAGCGTCAGCGACCGCGGCAGGTGGGAAAGACGCGGCGCGAGGCGCTTGCGGTGCTTGTCGTCGTACAGGTCGTCGTAGCTGAACGGCAGCGTCGTCGGGCCCGCCCCGGCGATCCGCCCCGTCGTCGCGTCGCGCACGACGCCGCGCCCGGAGGCCCAATGGATTTGCGCGTAGGTGTCGCCGCGCGCCGTTTCCCAGCAATGAATGCCGCGCGCGCGCAGATAGTCGCGCACGAACGCGAGATGCTCGTCGCGGGCCGGATTGCCCGACACGCCCCACTGCATGCCGTTCTTCGAGAGCTGACCGCCACCGAGCAGAATGCCGTACAGGCGCGCATCCTCCTCGCTTAGGCCGGCCACGTTCACGACTTCGGTGGGAATGGTCAAACCGACGTAGTCACCGACCTCGAGCTTGCCCGCGTCGACCCACTCCGCCCGCACCTTGCCCTTGCGCAGCCACGCGAGAGTGCGCGCGATCGACTGCTCCAGCGGCACGCCGCGGATCGCCCAGAACGGATGTCCCGTCGTGACTTCCAGCGTCTTGAGCCCATGCTTGATGTCGATCTCGACCATCGGCCCATGCTGGTTGTAGACGAGCTTGCCAAGCACCTCGCGGTAGATTCCGCTCTTTCCCAGCACGAGATCGCCGACGCGCACTTCGCGAATCGGCTGCACGCCGCGCCCGGTGTAGACCGGTGTCTCCGGGGCAAAGCACTGGTTGACCGCTACCGCCGTGTCGTTCACCACTTTCAGGAACGGCACCACGCCCTGCGACTTGCCGTTGGTGCCCTTGATGTGCGAGCCCAGCGCGCGCACGTTGGTCCAGTCGTTGCCCAGCCCCCCGGCAAACTTCGACAGGAGCGCGTTTTCCTTGATCGCCTCGTAGATCCCGTCCAGATCGTCGGCAACGGTGGTCAGATAGCAGGAGGAAAGCTGCGAGCGGTGCGTGCCGGAGTTGAACAGCGTCGGCGTCGACGACATGAAGTCGAAGGTGGAGAGCGCGTTGTAAAACTCGATCGCCCGGGCTTCGCGGTCGACTTCGTTGAGCGCCAGTCCCATCGCCACGCGCATGAAGAAGCACTGCGGCAGCTCGAAGCGCCGGCCGCCGATGTACTGGTCGACCAGGAAATAACGGTCGTAGAGCGTCTGCAGGCCGAGATAGCCGAACTGCAGGTCGCGCTGCGGTACCAGCGCCGCGCCCAGCGTCTTCAGGTCGTACTGCGCCAGCGCCACGTTCAACAGGCCGATCTTGACGCCGTGCTTGACGAAGCGCGGGAAATAATCGGCGTACTTGGTCGCCATGTCGGCATGCGTTGCTTCCTCGCCCAGCGCTTCGTAGCGGATCGCATCGAGCAGCAGCCGCGCGGAGACGAAGCTGTATGCGGGGTCGGTCTCGATCAGGGTGCGCGCGGCGAGGACCACGCATTTGCGCACCTCGTCCATCGGCACACCTTCGTACAGGTCCTTGAGCGTTGCCTTCATGATCCGCTCGGGGTCGACGTCGGCAAGTCCGGCGCAGGAACTTAGCACGAGCTCCTTCAGGCGGGCGAGATCAAGCGGCCGCGCCACGCCCTGGTCGACGACGTTGATCGTGGTCGTCTCCGCATCGCCTTTCGCGCTCTTCTGCTTTTCGTGCGCGCGCTCCTGCGCCCGCTTTTCCCGATACAGGACATAGGCGCGCGCGACCTCGTGCTCGCCGCCGCGCATCAGCGCGAGCTCGACCTGATCCTGGATCTCTTCGATGTGAATCGCACCGCCGTCGGGCTTGCGCCTCATCAGCGCGGCGACGACGGCGTCAGTGAGATGCGCCGTGAGCTCGCGCACCCGGGCGGAGGCGGCGCTCTGGCCGCCATTGACGGCGAGAAACGCCTTGGTCACCGCGATCGCGATCTTCGACGGCTCGAAGGCGACCACCGCGCCGTTGCGGCGGATAACCTTGTACTGGAGAAGTCGGGGATCGGTGCTCACTGCAAGCGGCGAACTCGCCTCGGCGGCCGTCGGATTGTGCGCTGGGGCAAGGGACGGCGCGACGGCAGGGCTGGCGACTTGCATGGTACGTCTCCTGGCGAAATCTTATTCGTTGTCGGTGCGATATCCCGCTTCCGCAGGGGAAGCGGCCATTCATGACAGTTCCAGCCCTGGCGCCGGGTTCCGGAACATCGCTCACTGCCGCCCCTGCGGCGCCAATGGCACGCCGCCGCGTTTTTTCTACGCTTCCGGATTTCCCTTACGAATCAAAAACTACTATATCTTGTGTTCAAGTGCTGAATCAACACTAATCATAGTAGCTTGGGTGGGAGGACGCAAGCCCTTTTTAATGCACAAAAAAGGGGCCCCAAAAGCATCAGAAAATCAGCGTTCTAAGCCGTTTCATGCCATCGCTGCACCATCTGTCCACCGGAAATTCACGATGTTGTCCACAGCTGGCAAGGTTTATGCGAGCCGCAAGCACACACTGTCCTGCGCTGGGTGGCCATTTGCCCGCTTCGCATCGGCCCCAAGCGCCTGCCCAGTGCTGCCGTGTTACGCGTCCGGTGCCGCGCGCTTGGCACCTGTCGCGGCGACGGTTCTGTCGGACATTGACCTACAAGCAATCGCCGCGCCGCGGGGCCTATTGCGCGAAAGCGCGAAACCAAACAAGCTACGCGTTCGTCGTTTCCCGGCGGCAGCTAACAAGACCATGCCAGTGAACGAAGCGGAAAAGTGCGCGGGGCCGGCCCCGGACCAAGCCGCTGGTGAGCGCGCCGAGCGCAGGTCGAGCGCCGGCATGACGAGCAAGCCCGAACACCGGGCGCTACGCCGCGGCGACGAGGTGGTCCCCGGCCACATGGGCGGCCTGCTTGCCGGCCCGGGGGGCGCGCCCACACTCGACGGCCGCGCCGACACGGCGCCGGCGCGCTTGGGCGGCCTTGTCGGCCGCCGCCTTGCCGCGATCGGTGCCGCGACGTCCATCCCTTTTCGCGCCGTGTTCGCCGACGGCTCGGCCTACAGCAACTGCGATGCGCTCCGAGCCGGGCCGGCGTTCACCGTCACCTTCAACGCCGTGCGCGCCGAGATGCGCGTCCTTGCCTTTGGCCACGTGGGCCTGCTGGAGTCGTACTTCGACGGCAGCGTCGATATCGACGGCAATCTCGCGCTCGCCGCCCGCACCGCCTTTGACTCGGGTTTCGACCACGATGATTCGAGCTGGCCGGTCGCGCTGCGCAACCGCTGGCATGAATTCCGTTTTTCCAACGCCTCGCTGCCTCAGGCCAAGCGCAATGCACGCTTTCACTACGGCTTGGGCAAGCGCTTCTACCAGCCATGGCTTGATCGCGTGGGCATGCTGTACACCTGCGCCTACTGGAAAGAGGGAACGCGGACCCTCGAAGAGGCGCAGGTCAACAAGATGCAGCATGTCTGCCGCAAGGTGGACCTCAAGCGCGGCGAGCGTTTCGTCGACATCGGCTGTGGCTGGGGCGGCCTGCTGTTTTACGCCCTGGAGCATTACGGCGCGCTGGGCACTGGGATCAACACGACAACCGAACAGGTTGCCGAGCTGCGCTCCGAGGTGGCCTCCCGCGGCCTGGACGATCGCATCTCCGTGGTGGAATGCGACTTCCGCGAAATCCCCGGCCAGTACGACAAGCTGCTGTCGATCGGCACGCTCGAGCATGCGGGCCGCGATCAGTTGCCGGCGGTGGTCAAGGCGCACGCCGAGGCAATGAAGCCCGGCGCGCTCGGCGTCATCCACTTCATCGGCCACGTCGGCCGCCTCGACACCGGATTCTATATCCGCAAGCACATCTTTCCGGGGGGCTGGATTCCAAGCCTTGCCGCGGCGATCGAGGCGATGGAGGCGAGCGGGCTCGAGGTTCTTGACGTGGAGAACTTGCGCCGGCACTACGCACTCACGCTCGACGCCTGGGGCGAGCGCTTCGATGCCAACTGGGATGCGATCCATGCCCTCGATCCGCAGCGCTTCAACGAATGTTTCCGCCGCACTTGGCGCACCTACCTGTGGGCGTGCGCCGAAATGTTTCGCTCCAGGAACAGCCGCACGCATCTGTTCCAGGTCCTGGTGAGCAAGGGCAACGTCGGCTCGAACTATCCGATGAGCCGGGGGTTCCTGTATCGGCCGGGCGCTTGACCGCATACACCGACAAGATCGCGCATCTCCAGGCGGAACTGGGCACGCGCCGCGGACGCGGCGCGCAGTTCGGTCTGGCCAAATCGACGTCGAACCTGTTTCGCGATCGCGCCCGGCGGTCACGCCCGCGCATCGACCTCAAGCATTTCAATCGCGTGGTCCAAGTCGACCGCGAGGCGGGAACCGTCGAGGCGGAGGGCATGACCACCTTCGCCAATCTCGCCGCTGCGACGCTCGCCGTCGGCGTCATGCCGCAGGTCGTGCCGCAGCTCAAGTCGATCACCGTCGGTGGCGCCGTCGCCGGCGTCGGAATCGAAGCGACATCGTTCAAGTACGGGCTGGTGCACGCTACGATCGCCGCGCTCGAGATCCTCACCGGCGATGGCCAGATCGTCATCTGCACGCCCGACAACGAGCATCGCGACCTGTTCTACGGCTTCGCCAACTCCTACGGCACGCTCGGCTACGCGCTCAAGGTCACGCAGCGAACGGTACCGGTCAAGCCCTACGTTGCAGTCGAGCACTTGCGCTACCCGCACGCGGCCGCCTGCTTCGCCGACCTGCCACGGCTTGCGGCTGACAAGGCGACCGACTTTCTCGACGGTGTGGTATTCGCCCCGGGGGAGCTCTACCTGACGCGCGGATCATTCGTCGACGCCGCCCAGTACACCAGCGATTACACCCTCGAGCACATTTACTATCGTTCGATCCGCGAGCGGAAGAGCGATTGCCTGAACGTGTCCGATTATCTGTGGCGCTGGGACACCGACTGGTTCTGGTGTTCCAAGAACGTCGGTGCGCAACACCCGCTGTTGCGACGGCTCTACGGCCGCGAGCGGCTGAACTCGATCACCTACCAGAAGATCATGCGCTGGAACAGCCGCTGGGGCCTGACGCGCGCGCTGGGCCGTCTGCGCGGCTCGCGCACCGAATCGGTGATCCAGGACGTGGACATCCCGCTCGCTCGCGCGGCGGAATTTCTTGACTTTTTCCATGCCGAGGTCGGCATCCTCCCGGTGTGGATCTGTCCCATCGCGACGCCCTCGGCGGCGGCGCGCTTTCCGCTTTATCCGCTTTCGCCGCGCACCACCTATATCAACTTCGGCTTCTGGGACGTGGTGCGTGCGCGCGAGCCGCGCCCGCGTGGCGACATCAACCGGAAAATCGAGCGCAAGGTCGCGGATCTCGGCGGCATCAAGTCACTCTACTCAGATTCGTATTACACGCGCTCCGAGTTCTGGTCGATCTTCGACGCCGATTCCTACGCCGCGCTCAAGGCGAAGTACGACCCGAGCGGCACATTGGGCGATTTGTACGACAAGTGCGTGCTGCGCCGCTAGCGGCGTCGCGGGCACAAAGCTTGATCGAGATCGAGCAGGCTTGCGCGCCGCGACCGGAGTCGGGCTGTGCCGCCTGCGGCGAAGGACGCCAAGGCGTACTTCGCGCTACAATGCGCGCATGTCGCGCCAGCGGTCGAACCCCAGTCTGCGCTGCAACGTTGCCCCGGCCCGTCAAGGCCGGCGGCGGCTGGTCGCCGGCATGTGCATCGCACTCGCCGCGCCGATGCTGTGTCTGCCGCGGCGCGCGCACGCGAAGGCAGAGCCGCGATCATTACGCTTCGAGCACACCCATACCGGCGAACGGCTCGCGCTCGTCTACGCGGTCGGTGACCAATACGTCTCCGGCGCCCTGGACCTGATCCGTTATTTCCTGCGCGACTTTCGCAACGGCGCCACGCACGCCATCGACCCCGGCCTGCTCGATCAGTTGCACCTGCTGGCGGCCAGCACCGCACGCAGGCGCCGTTCCAGGTGATCTCAGGATATCGCTCACCGGCGACCAACGCTATGCTGCGCCGGGAGGGACACGGCGTCGCGGCGCAAAGCCTGCACCTCCAGGGACAGGCCATCGACATCCGCCTGGCCGACGTGGCACTTGCCGACCTGCGCGATGCGGCGTTGTCGCTGCGTGCCGGAGGCGTCGGTTACTACCCGTCCCGGGAGTCCGATTTCGTCCACATTGACACCGGTCGCGTTCGTCGCTGGTAACGCGTCGACCGGCGCGGCCCGAGCGGCAGCGCTAGCGCGTACGCAGCGCCTGCTCGAGGCTGCGATCGTAGCCGTAGATGTCGGACTGGAACAGCGCGCGTCCGGTGGAATCGACGATCGCCGTGGTGTAGAACAACACGACCGGTATCGGTTGCGTGAGCGTCGCCGTGGTCGTCTTGCCGGCAGCCATTGCGGTGCGAATGCGCTCGGGCGTCCACTCGCGTTGATCGTGCAACACGAATTGCGCCAGCGCGGGCGGATCGGCGACGCGAATGCAGCCGTGGCTGAAATCGCGCCGTGTCTGCTCGAAAAGCTGCTGCGCTGGCGTGCTGTGCAGATAGATATCCATGGTGTTGGGCAGGACGAACTTCACGCCTCCCAGCGCGTTGTTGGGGCCCGGACGCTGGCGCACGCGCAGCGCACCGGTCTGAAGCCCCTGCAGCGTCGCCGCGTCGAGGGTGGTGATCGCGCTCCCCCTTGCCGCTGATCGGGACGGCCTCGAGATTCTCCTGCTGCCAGTAGCCGGGGTCGCGGGCGAGGTGCGGGACTGTCTCGCTTTGCTGGATCGATGGCGGAACGTTCCAGTAGGGGCTGAACTCGACGTAACGCATTTCGCCGATGAACACCGGCGTCTCGCGCGCCTTTACCGCGCGTCCGACGATGACGGGCATCGACAACTGCGCGGCGTTGTCGTCGCGGGCGTTGGCGAAGGCCCACAGCCGGAACGAGGGTATGTTCACCGCGATCAGCGGGCCGGCGGGCAGTTCGGGCAGCCAGCGCAGGCGCTCGAGCGACAGTTCGATCTGGCGCACCCGCACATCCAAGGGCGTCGCCAGCTGGACCAAGGTGTCAGCGCCCAGAACGCCGTCGGGCTTCAGGCCGTGGCGATCCTGGAACGTGCGCACCGCCTCGACCAGCGCGCCCTCGTAGCGATTGCCCTCCGCTAGCTCGGCATCGGCCGGGAGGTCGCCGACCAGGCGAAGGCGAGCGCCTAACGCGGCCACGCCGGCATAGTCTTCGCCGGGCTCGACCTTGCGCGTCCCCGCGGGCAGCGGCGGCAGCGCGCGCGCACCGGCGCTGCGGCGATGACGCGGTAGCGTGCCAGTGCGGCTTCCAGTCGACGGTAGAGCGGGAATGAGGGTTCGGCCAGGACCACGAGCTCGTGCAGGCGGCCGCTCGCCATGCGACTGCGAAGCAGCGCCGCGCAGTCGAGCGGTTTGTCGCCGGGGTTGAATTTGAAGCCGGCGCGCGCGGGCGAAACGCGTCCACGGTGCAGGTCGGAGAGCAGGCGGCAGAACGATACGGTCAGCGCCACGTCGGCGCGCGCGACCCGCTCCGGGGCGTGGTCGCCGGCACTGATCGCCCGCGTCTCGTCGTTGAGCCAATCGACCGAGTAGTCCGCGGCATCGAGGCCGTGCTCGGGCGCTGCGGAGAGCTCGGCTAGTCCGGGGCGCCACGGCGCGCTAGGGCCGAACCACTGCGGGGCATAGCCGCCCTGCGCATAGAAATCGTCGAGCGCCTGGCGATAATCCGCGAAATCCGGGTAGCGAAGCTCCGACAGCGTGCCGCGCGCGATAAGCGCGCGGACCTCGTCCTGCGCCGGGACCGGTTGCGCCGGCACCGCGGCGGCCACGAGCAGCAGCACGCACGCCGCCGGCAGGAGGCGGAAAACCGAAAAGCCACAGCGCAACGGCGACCAGTTGAGCATGCCGAGATCAACCCAAGCCCCGGTTTGGCGCAGGGGCGGCCGCATTATTGCATCGATTCGGAGCGGCGCGGGCGGATTCCGCCGCCAGCTCCAAGCGGGTGGCGCTCGTCGCCGACCGGACGCGGCAGCGGCCCGGCAGGCGTTGTTGGCCACCGACGTCAACCATGGCGGGCGCGGCGTTTGCGTGGACGAAGCGGTGAGCGCACCAGGAGCACCGGCAGCGGTGTCTCGCGCAGCACCATCTCGGCGTCGCTGCCCATGACCACGCGCGTCAGCCCGCGGCGGCCGTGGGTGCCGAGCACGATCACGTCCGCGCCCCACTTCTTGGCCTGCTTGACGATCAGGTCGGCCACCCGGCGACCAACCGTTTCCAGCAACACCGCCTCGACTTCGATCCCGCGCTTGCGTACCTTCGCCTCGGCTCGGGCGAGCAGCTTTTTGCCTCCGCCGCGTAACGCCTTGAGGAAATCGTCGACGTAGTTAGGCGGCATGTACGCCATGCCGTCGGCGCCCGTGGCGACGACCAGTTCGTCGACGACGTGCATGAGGCAGATCTTCGCCTTCTGATCGCTGGCGAGGTCGATCGCCTCGTCCAGGCCCCGGTTTGACGTCGGGCTGCCATCGATGGGAACCAGAATCCTGCGGAACATGGAATGATCCTTCGCTCGGTAGTTGTTCGTCGCCCCTTGCGCGGGTGATTTTCCGACCGTCCGGACGGCCGACACGCCGTCGCGCAACGGTTGATCTTAGGACATGAAGAACCTCACCGCCAATCGCCCGGTAGCTGTTAGGCGAGCATCGGCACCGGCGCTATCGCGTGGCCACCAAGCGTCCGGGCCGGGAAGCTATGTGCTTGCAGCCTGAACTGGCAGCGCGAACAGGCGTTGGCCGGCGATCGCGACCACGCGATCGCTGCGCGCCCACGTTTGGGTCGCAAGCCCGGTAAAGCGGCCGAACGCGGGCAGAATGGCGCGGCTTTGGCCGAGCACGAAACACGCTAGCCGCTCGCTCTGCAGGCCCGCGCCGGCTAGGTGCACACCCGGATGCACGTGACCGGCGAGGGCATAGCCAAACAGGCTCCCGCCGGCGGCGGCAGGCGGCTCGTGGCAAAGCAGGAACGGCTCCAAGGGATGCGCTGCGGCGACGACTGCGATGCGCCAGGCGGGAGGCGGATCACCGGCCTTCGCATCGTGATTGCCGCGCACCAGCATGATGGCCAGCGACCGGTGCCGATCGCGCCAGGCCGCGAATGCGCGCTCCACTGCGGGCGTCCGGCCGTGCCGGGCGTGCAGGAAATCGCCCAGCACCACCAGCCGCTCGGCATGCGTCGCGGCAAGCAGCCGCGCCAGCCGCGCGAGATCGCCAGCGGTCGTCCCCCGGGGTAGCGGAATACCACCCGCGCGAAATGCCGCCGCCTTGCCCAGATGCACATCGGCGACGAACAGGGTGCGCCGGCGCGGCCAGTAAAGCGCGCGCTCGGCAAACAACTCGACGTGCTCGCCGGCGAGCAGCACCGCTTCCGTCTCGTTGCACAACACGCGTTCTCGCGGCAACATGGGCCCCGGGATTGTAACCTTGCACT
This sequence comes from uncultured beta proteobacterium, assembly GCA_963711235.1. Taxonomy (GTDB): domain Bacteria; phylum Pseudomonadota; class Gammaproteobacteria; order Burkholderiales; family Casimicrobiaceae; genus PALSA-1003. The sequence goes on from CAVQDI010000006.1 coordinate 2,056,007, forward strand.
GCATGCCGCGCTTCGCCGCCAACCTGTCGTTTCTGTATACCGAGGTCCCCTTCCTCGATCGCTTCGCCGCCGCCGCGCATGACGGCTTCCGCGCCGTCGAGTTCGGGTTCGGCTACGACTTCACGGCGAAGGAGATCGCCGCGCGCCTGAGCGCGCACGGTCTCGAGCAGGTGCTCATCAACGCCCCTCCCGGCAACTACGCCGCGGGGGATCGGGGGCTTGCGGCCATGCCCGGCCGCGAGCACGAGTTCGCGGCCAGCGTCGTGACCGCGCTTGCCTATGCGCAGACGCTCGCCTGTCCGCGCGTGCACTTCATGGCCGGGCTGCTACCCGCCGGGGCCGACGCCGAGCAACGCGCCCGCCAGCGTGCGACGTTCGTGCGCAACCTGCGCTTCGCCGCGCGCGAAGCGGGGGAGCAGGGCGTTACAGTGACCATCGAGCCGATCAACCCGCGCGACATCCCGGGCTATTTCCTGACGCTGCAGGCCGACGCGCACGCGATCCGCGAAGAGGCCGGCATGCCCAACCTCAAGGTGCAGATGGACCTCTACCACGCGCAGATCGTCGAGGGCGACCTGTCGGCCAAGCTGCGCCAATGGCTGCCACAGATCGCCCACATCCAGATCGCCGGCGTTCCCGGACGGCACGAGCCTGATCTCGGCGAGGTCAACTTCCGCTATCTGTTTGCGCTCCTCGACGAGCTGGGCTACAGCGGCTGGGTCGGCTGCGAGTACCACCCGCGCGCCGGCACTTCGGCGGGGCTCGACTGGATGAAGACCGTGCGCTAGCTGCGAGCGCTTGGCGACGTGCAGGCGATTACAGCGCCACGCTCATACCGCCATCGATCACGATCATCTGCCCGCTGAGGTAATCCGATGCGCTCGACGCAAGAAACACCGCGAGCCCGGCCAGCTCATCGGGTTGGCCCCAGCGTCCGGCGGGGGTGCGCTTGCATACCCAGGCGTTGAACTCGACGTTGTCGATCAGCGCCCGATTCATTTCAGTGGCGAAGTAACCCGGCGCAATGGCGTTGACCTGGATATTATGCGCCGCCAGCTCGACCGCCATGCCGCGGGTCAGCTGCCGCACCCCACCCTTGGCGGCCGCGTAGGGGACCACGCTCGGCCGCGCCAGCTCGCTCAGTAGCGAGGCGATGTGCACGATCTTGCCGCGTTTGCGCGCGATCATGCCGGGGACAACCGCCTGCGAGACGATGAACGGCGCGGTCAGATTGGTCGCGATCAGCGCGTCCCAATCCTCCTGCGGGAACTCGGCGAACGGATGCCGCCGCTGGATCCCGGCATTGTTGAACAGGATATCGAGATGCCCGTGGGCGCGTTCGATCTTGGCAACGGCCTCGCGCACGGCCGCGCCATCGGTGACGTCAAAAATTGCCGTGTCCGCTGCGAGTCCCTTGGCGTCGAGCGACTGCGCCGCCGCGTAGAGCGTTTCCCGGGTGCGCCCGTTGAGCACGACCGTCGCGCCGGCGCGCGCCAGCCCCTGGGCGATGGCGAAGCCCAGGCCGCGATGCGCGCCGGTGACCAGCGCGACTTTGCCGGAGAGATCGAACGGCGGGTCCATGCGCGGGCCCTGTGCATTCGGGTCGGGCGCATTATCGCATGCCGGTTTTGGTGCCTGAACGCGGCGGGCCTACGCCTCGGCTGCGGCTTCCAGCGCCGTCACCATGCGCTCGACGCGCGCCGCGAGCGCCTCGGTAGACAAGCGGTCGCGGAATACTTCGACCATCAGCGGAAACGCAAACGGCGTCGGCTGGCGCGGGCGCATGAGGAGCGCGCGTGATCCGCGCATGCGCGCGAGCGCGACCTGCAGACGCGAGGCTTCCAGCTGACGCTCCAGAACCTCGCGCACCGACTGCGACAGCAAAAGATTTCCGGGGTCGTATTCGGCAAATACGTCGTAGATGAGACCGCTCGACGCCTGCAGCTGGCGCGCCGTCTTGCCCTGGCCAGGGTAGCCCTGGAAGATCAGTCCCGCGACGCGCGCGATCTCGCGGAACTGGCGCCGGGCGAGCTCCGACGCATTGAGCCCGGCGAGGATGTCGCGCTCGACGTCGGGAGCCGCAAGCAGCCGTCCCAACTCGGCAAGGGACAGCGGCTACGGGCTCGGGCGAGAGCAAGGCAAAACCGTAGTCGTTGCAGGTCATCGTAAAGCTTCGTGCCGCGCCGCGCGCGAGCCGATACGAAAACAGCGTCGCCAGGCCGAGATGGACGAGCCTGCCCTCGAAGGGATAGAAGAACAGATAGTGCCCGTCACGCGTAGCGATGCGCTCGATCAGCCATTCGCGTTCATCGGGCAGCGCCGACCAGCGCGCCTGGAGGCGCAGCAGAGGCGCGCAGCACGCGAGCTCGGGTGAGGCGTAATGGCCGCCGCCGCGCCTCGGCGATAAGCTTGCGCGTCTCGGCGGCGAGCTGGGTCGAGAACGACATCTTGTAGCCGCTCCATCGCGGTACGACGGCCGAGCGCGCCGGTGCCGGTTTCACCCACGCCGTCATCTCGCGCACGCGCAGGAACTCCAGCACGCGGCCGGCGAACACGAAGCAGTCGCCAGGCGTCAGGCGCGAGATGAACGCTTCTTCGACGTGGCCGAGCCGCTGGCCACGCTTGAGCTGCACCGTGATCGACGCATCGCTGACGATCGTGCCGATGTTGAGCCGATGCCGGCGCGCGATGGCGTGGATCGGGCACGCGCAATACCCCCTCGTCATCGGCGACAACCCGTTGGTACTCGGGGTAGGCCTTGAGGCTTGCGCCGCCATGAACCACAAAATTGAGCGCCCACTGCCATTGCTCGTCGCTCAAGTCGGCATAGGCGTGGGTGGCGCGCACTTCGGCGAGCAAGGCTTCGGGCCGGAAGCCGCCGCCGAGCGCGCAGGTGACCAGATGCTGGGTCAGCACGTCAAGCGGCGGCATGTTGACGCAGCTGATCGGCGTGCGCGCTTCGATGCTGCGGGCTTCCGCGGCGCGGCGCGCGGCGGCGGCCTCGACGAGCTCCAGCGCGTGCGTAGGCACCACGGTGATGCGCGAGACCGCACCCGGCGCGTGGCCGCTGCGCCCGGCGCGCTGCAGCAGGCGTGCAACGCCCTTCGGGCTGCCGATCTGCAATACTTGTTCGACCGGCTGGTAGTCGACGCCGAGGTCCAGGCTCGAGGTGCAGACGACGGCGCGCAGGCGGTTTGCGCGCAGGCCCTCCTCGACCCAGTCGCGAACTTCGCGCTCGAGCGAGCCGTGGTGCAGCGCAATCTGTCCCGCCCAGTGCGGACGGGCATCGAGCAGGGCCTGATACCACGAGCTCCGCCTGCGAGCGGACATTGGTGAACACGAGGGTACTCTGCGCGCGTTCGATCGCGGCGATCACTTCGGGCAATTGCTTCAAACCCAGATGTCCGGCCCAGGGAAAGCGCTGGATCTGTGCTGGAATGAGGCTGTCGATGACGATCTGCTTGGTGTCGAGGCCGCGCACGATGCGGCCGCGTCCGTGGATACCGACCAGGCATGCGAGCGCCTGGTCGAGGTTCGAGAGCGTCGCCGACAGGGCCCAGGTCGGCAGCGCGGCGCCGCGATGGCAGCGCGAGGGCGCGCAGCCGCGCCAGGGCCAACTCGACCTGCACGCCGCGCTTGGTCGACAACAGCTCGTGCCATTCGTCGACGACGACCGCAGCCAGATGCGCGAAGCGTTCCTTCCAGTCGGCGCGCGACAGGAGCAGCGTCAGCGATTCAGGCGTGGTGACAAGTGCGGTGGGCAGACGTTTCGCCTGACGCGCGCGCTGCGCGCTCGATGTGTCGCCGGTGCGAACCTCGACCGTCCAGTGCGGGCGCAGCGTTTGCGCCGCGCGCTGCAGGGCGAGGCCGGTGTCGCCTGCCAGAGCGCGCAGCGGCGTGACCCAGAGGACGGTAAGCGGCGGGGGCGCGCCTGCGGCTCCTTCGGGTCCGCGCAGCAGGGGCCCAAGCCATGCGCGCATAGGTCTTGCCCATGCCGGTCGGCGCATGGACCAGGCCGCTTTCGCCCACGCCGTAGGCCGCCCAGACCTCTTCCTGAAACGCAAAGGGAGTCCAGCCCTGGGTCGCAAACCACGCGCGGGCGCGGTCGGTGACGAGAGGCCCCGGAGGCAAGGTAGGACGGTCGTCGGGCACGGACTATTGTAAGGGCCGCCCAACGCATCGGCCGCGCCCAACGCATCGGCCGCGCCCGCCGCGAGGCCGCCCGGCGCGCCCCGCGAAAAGCCTCCCAGTTACCACTATGCGGCGACGCGCTCCACCGCGGCGGTGGCGGGCTTCGCGGCGCGGAATGTCGCGAGCAATTCGGCCTCGTGCACCTTGGCTGCCTTGAGCTGCCGTTCCTTCACGTGGCCGTAGCCGCGAATGTGCTCGGGAATGCTGGCGAGCTCGACCGCAAGGGCGTAGTTCTGCGCGGCCAGCCGGCCAGTGAGCTCCTCGATCAGCACCTCGTAGTCGGTGATGAGCTGGCGCTCGGCCTTGCGCTCCGCGGTCTTGCCGAACACGTCGAGCGCGCTCCCGCGCAAGCCCTTCATCTTGGCCAGCACGCGGAATGCGCCCAGCATCCACGGGCCATAGCTGCTCTTCTTCGCCTCGCCGGTGACCGGATCGGCCTTGTTGGTGAGGGGCGGGGCCAAGTGGAAGCGCAGCGTGTAATTGCCTTCGAACTGCGCCGCCACCCGGCGTATGAACTCGCCATCGGTATAGAGCCGGGCGACCTCGTATTCGTCTTTGATCGCGAGCAGCTTGAAGTAGTAGCGCGCAACCGCCTCGGTGAGGGCGGTCTTCTCCGGCATCTTCTGCGCTTCGACGGCACGCACCTTGGCCACGAAGTCGGTGTAGCGCCGCGCATAGGCCGCGTCCTGGTAGGCGGTCAGAAATTCGGCGCGGCGGGCGATGATCTCGTCGAGCGAGGTCGACAACCGCTGCGACTCAGGCTTGGCCTCCGGAATTGCCGCATCGACGACATGCTGCGCGTCGACCGCGGCAAGCCGACCCCACTGGAAGCTCTGCTTGTTCGAATCCACCGCGGCCGCGTTCAACTCGATGGCGCGCAGAATGGAAGCCTCGGACAGCGGCAAGAGGCCACGCTGGTAGGCGTAACCGACCATGAACAGGTTCGTGGCGATCGAGTCGCCCATGAGGCCGGTGGCGAGCTTGGTTGCGTCGAGGAATTCCGCGTCACCGGGGCCGACCGCGTCGCGAATCTCCTGCTCCATCGAACCCAGCGGAAACTTGAGATCGGCGTCACGCGTGAAATCGGCCGGCATCACCAGCGCCGTATTGACCAGCGCCTTGGTGACGCCACGCTGCATCTTCGCCACCGCTTCGTAACCCACGCCGGTCAGGATGTCGCAGGCGAGCACGAGCTTCGCCTCGCCCGCGGCGATGCGCGTGGCATGCAGCTGCTCCGGATCGTCGGCGATGCGTACGTGCGACACCACCGAGCCGTTCTTCTGCGCGAGCCCGGTCATGTCGAGCACCGACACGCCTTTGCCTTCGAGGTGCGCGGCCATGCCGAGCAGGGCGCCAATGGTAACCACGCCCGTGCCGCCGATGCCGGTTACCAGAATCCCGTACGGCTCCGCCGCCGTCACCACCGGTGAGGGCGCGGGCAAGCTGGAAAAATCCGCCGCGTTGGCCTTCTTCGGTTTGCGCAGGGTTCCGCCCTCGACCGTGACGAAGCTCGGGCAGAAGCCGTTGACGCAGGAGTAGTCCTTGTTGCACGAGGACTGGTCGATGGTGCGCTTGCGCCCGAATTCGGTTTCGAGCGGCGCGACCGATACGCAATTCGACTTGACCCCGCAATCGCCGCAGCCTTCACACACCAGCTCGTTGATGACCACGCGCTTGGCCGGATCCGGGTACTTGCCGCGTTTGCGGCGACGGCGCTTCTCCGCCGCGCAGGTCTGATCGTAGAGCAGCACCGTGCAGCCGGGCGTGTCGCGCAGCGCGCGCTGCACCGCATCGAGCTCGTCGCGATGGTGGATCTCGATGCCCGGAGCGAAATAGCCGGCCGGATACTTCTGCGGCTCGTCGCTGACGACGACGATCTTCTTCACCCCTTCGGCGGCCACCTGCTGCGCGATCAGCGCGGGCGAGATCGGCCCGTCGACCGGCTGGCCACCGGTCATCGCCACCGCGTCGTTGTAGAGAATCTTGTAGGTGATGTTGACCTTGGCCGCGACCGCGGCGCGGATCGCCAAGACCCCCGAATGGTAGTAGGTGCCATCGCCCAGATTGGCGAACATGTGCTTGGTCTTGGTAAACGGCGCCTGACCGATCCAGGGCACGCCTTCGCCACCCATGTGGGTGAAGGTCGATGTCGAGCGATCCATCCAGATCGCCATCACGTGGCAACCGATGCCCGCCGTCGAGCGGCTGCCCTCGGGCACCTTCGTCGAGGTGTTGTGCGGGCAGCCGGAGCAGAAGTAGGGGATGCGGTTCAGCGTGATCTTGGGCTTGGAGAGCGCCGTCTCCTTGGCATTGATCCAATCGACGCGGGCGCGCAGTCGCTCCATCGTGCGCGGATGCAGATTAAGCCGTTCAATGCGCTGCGCGATCACCCGCGCGATCATCGCCGGCGTCAACTCCGAGGCGGCCGGCAGCAGCCAGTCGCCATGCGGCCGCACCCATTCGCCCTTCTCGTCGAACTTGCCGACCACGCGCGGGCGTACGTCCGTGCGCCAGTTGTAGAGCTGCTCCTTCAACTGGTATTCGACGATCTGCCGCTTTTCCTCGACGACGAGGATCTCCTCCAGCCCCTCGGCGAAATGGCGCACCGTTTCCGGCTCCAGCGGCCAGGGCATCGCCACCTTGAACACCCGGATGCCGATCTCCGCGGCATCGGCTTCCGTGATCCCCAGATCATCGAGCGCCTGGCGCACGTCGAGGTAGCTCTTGCCGCTGGTGATGATGCCCAGCCGCGGCGTTGGGCGAATCGATGACGATGCGATTGAGCTTGTTGACCCGGCAATAGTGCAACGCCGCATAGATCTTGTAGTCCTGCATCCGCGTCTCGGTGGCGAGAAACGGGTCGGGCCAGCGGATGTGCACGCCATCGGGCGGAAACGGAAAATCGTCGGGCATGACAATCGGCACCCGGTCCGGGTCGATGCTCACCGAGGCCGAGCTCTCGACGGTGTCGGAGACGCACTTGAAGCCGACCCACAGCCCCGAATAGCGGCTCATCGCCCAGCCGTGCAGGCCGAGGTCGATGATTTCCTGCACCGACGACGGATACAGCACGGGCATCATCGCCGCCGAAAACTGGTGGTCGGACTGGTGCGGAAGGGTGGAGGACTTGGCGGCGTGGTCGTCGCCGGCGAGCACCAGCACGCCGCCGTGGCGCGAGGTGCCGGCGAAGTTGGCGTGCTTGAACACGTCGCCGCAGCGATCGACTCCCGGCCCCTTGCCGTACCACATGGCGAACACGCCATCGTAGGTCGCGTCGGGGTACATGTTCACCTGCTGGCTGCCCCAGATCGCCGTCGCGGCGAGGTCCTCGTTCAATCCGGGCTGGAACTTGATCTGCGCGCGGGCGAGGAATTTTTGCGCGCCCCACAGCGCCTGGTCCAGGCCACCCAAGGGCGAGCCGCGATAGCCGGAGACGAAGCCGGCGGTGTTCGAGTCCCGCGGCCTGGTCGCGCTGGCGCTGCAGGATGAGCAGGCGCACCAGCGCCTGCACGCCGGTCAGATAGACGCGGCCGGTTTCGAGCTCGTACTTGTCGTCAAGACTTACCTTGCGCAAGGCGGCCGCGGTGGGGGGAGGGGGCATCGTGCGGCTCCAAAAATCGTGTTTTTGGAATAAAATGACAGATCAACGGCTTATGGCCATCGCGACAGAGAAGCGTCTCCGTTCGGGGCGCATGTTACTCTAGTTTGCGTCGCCCGGCCTCGACTGCAAGGCCGACCCACTCCCCAACCGGCGTTGTCTCGACGCGGACTTAAGATCGCGGGCGGCACAAGCGTCGGACCCAGGGCCGGGCGCATGCGTTCCCGCGCCGCAGTCGCCTCAACGCCGTATCCTGCAACCCGAGGTAGAACACGCCGCGTTGCTGCTCGTTGTCGACATCGACCATCCCGCATCCTCGAGGTCCACAAAGCGCCACTTGACCCCGAGCTCGGCCGCGCCCAGTCCCGATTTCCAGCCCGCATCGCCCTCGCGCGCAAAGGTCCAGGGCACATCGAGCTTGAGCTGCACCTGTTCACCCCAGCCATGGTTGATATCGGCATCGGGCGCGGCGATTTCCCAGCGTGCGCTGCGGTGGCTGCCGAGGGTGGCGAGGTTGATTTCCCAGCGCCCGTCGCCCGGGGTGTGGGATCGTCGGTGACCAGGGGCGGGCCGCCCTGGGCGAAGGCGAGCCCAAGCGGAGTGGCAAGCGCGAGGATCGCGGCCGCGTGCGCCCCTGCCGAGCGCAGCCGCTTGCCCCTGCCGCTGCAGCTCACCGCGTGCAGTCTTTGGTCATGCCTGATCGGCCCCTTCGCCGGCGCAAGTGAAGCACCCGTCGGCGCGCGCGCCACCGGAGGCGGGCCTCGCGCAAGGCCTCGACCGCGGGCAGGATTGCGCGTGGCGCAAACGCTTAAGGCAAGGTAGGATTCGGCCGGTTCCCTGCCCGCGCCCGCCCCCTCCCGATTGCATGCGAACGCTCCTTCGGCGCTCTAGCGCCATGCCCGCCGCGGCGCGGCGGCCTTCGCCGGCGGCGACCGCGTCATGAGCGCCGAGTTGCTGCCCGGTATCGAGCTCGAAACCGCGCCCAACCCTACCGCCAGCGTCATCTGGCTGCACGGGCTCGGCGCCGACGGCAACGATTTCGTGCCCATCGTAGCCGAGCTCGCGCTGCCGCCGGGTATGCCGACGCGGTTCGTCTTTCCGCACGCGCCGCTGCGCGCGGTGAGCATCAACAACGGCATGCGCATGCGCGCCTGGTACGACATCACCGGCTGCCGATCTCTCCCGCCGGGCGGATATGGCCGGGGTGCGCCAATCTCAGGCGCAGCTCGAGGCCCTGATCGAGCGCGAGGGCGAGCGGGGGATCCGCCGCGAGCGCATCGTGCTCGCCGGCTTCTCACAGGGCGGGGCGATCGCGCTCTATACGGGGCTGCGCCACACCGAGCGCCTGGCCGGCATCATGGCGCTGTCGACCTATCTCATCGCCCCGGATCGGCTCGCGGCCGAAGCGAGCGGCGCGAACCGCGCGGTGCCGATCTTCATGGCCCACGGCAGCGCCGACCCGGTGGTGCGCCTGGATTGGGCGCAGGCCTCGCGCAGCGCGCTCGAAGCCGCCGGCTACGCGGTCGAGTGGCACGGCTATGCCATGCAACATTCGGTTTGCCTGGAGGAAGTGCAGGCGATCGGGGCCTGGCTCCGGCGCGCTGTTGTCCTAGGGGGCTAGCGCGCGCATGGTGAAGCGCGCGCCGTCGTCGGCGACGACGCGAAAACCCAGCCGGGCATAGAGCCGCTGCGCGGGATTGTGCTTGAGCACCAGGAGCTCGACGCTGCGGCCTTCCGCCTGCGCGAGCGCGAGCAGGGCGCGGATGACCGCCGTGCCGATGCCGCGATTGCGCTCGGCGGCGACGAGCTCGATGTCGCGCAGGAAGAACTTGCGCCAGTGACGGGTGAGGCTGATGCGACCGATGTCATGGGGCGTTGGCTCGAGGCGCACGATCAGCGCGTGGCGCCGCGGCGCGTACGTCGCCGCGAAATGGTTGCGCTGCCAGTTTTCGTCCCAACCCCACACGGCATCGACATAGTCGCGCATCGCAGAGCGGTGCAGCTCGAACAGGAACGGCTCGTCGCTGCCGCGCGCGGCGCGCAGCGCACAGGCGTGAAACGCCTCGGCAGCGGCGAGCGCCGCAGCCAGTGTTCTCAATCCACCTTGCCACGCGGCGCCGTCCCTCGCGGCGGGAGCTCTTGGTTTTGAATCCGCGCCGTGCCAGCGCGTCGCGCAGCAGGAATTCGATCTGCGCATTGACGCTGCGCAGCTCCGACTGCGCCAGGCGCTCGAGCGCCGCCCAGACGCTCGGATCGACGCGCAGCAGGAATGCCTTGCGCTCGGCCATCGCCTATGCCGTCAGCCTGGGCGTCGTGCGCGTTCTAGGGCGACGCTCGAACGGGCCGCTGGCGGCAAGGCGCTCAGCGCAGCGTCCGCCCGGCCCGGTCCGGCCTCTCCCCGCGCCACGCCTAGCCCACGCGCTTGCCGGAATGGCCCGAGAAAAGCGCCACCGCCAGCCCCACGCCGGCACCGGCGGCGAGCCCGAGCGGGGTGTTGCCCAGCGCGGTCCCGAGCGCGGTGCCCAGGGCCGCCCCGATCGCCATCCAGGTGCCGGTGCGCTTGCCTCGTACGACGAGCATGATGTTTCTCCTTGGCGCGAAGTTCGCGCGATCAGTTGTACAGCGTGCCGGTGTTGATGACCGGCTGCACTTCGGATTCCGCGCACAGCACGACCATGAGGTTGCTGACCATCGCCGCCTTGCGCTCATCGTCGAGACGGACGACCTCTTTCGCGGACAGCTCATTGAGCGCCATCTCGACCATGGAGACCGCGCCGGTGACGATCTTGCGCCGCGCGGCGATCACCGCCTCGGCCTGCTGCCGGCGCAGCATGACCTGCGCTATTTCGGGTGCGTAGGCCAAGTGCGTCAGGCGCGCCTCCTCCACGACGACGCCGGCCTTGTCGAGACGCTCCTGCAGCTCGAGCACCAGCGCGCGGGTCACCAGATCGGCGCTGGCGAGCAACGTCGGCTGATGGGTGCCGGTGGCGCTGACTCCGTTGCCATCGTCGTAGGCGAAGGCCGAGGCCAGGTGCCGCACCGCAGCCTCGCTCTGCAGCTGGACGTAATTCTCGTAGTTGTCGACGTCGAAGCTCGCCTTGGCGGTGTCGTCGACGCGCCAGACGACGACCGCAGCGATCTCGACCGGATTGCCCTGCTTGTCGTTGACCTTGAGTCGCTCGCCGTTGAGGTTGCGCGCCCGGAGCGAGATCTTGCGCCGGGTATAGAACGGATTGGTGCCGCGCAGGCCGCTGATGCGCGTCGTGCCGCGGTAGCTGCCGAACAGCTGCAGGATCGCCGCTTCGTTCGGCTGCACCGTGAACAGCCCGGCCAGGAAGAGCACGCCAAGCGTTTCGAGGGCGATAAAGAGCAGCACCGTGGTGAGAACGCCGGCGACCGACGCCGGTCGGTCGACGATAAGGCCGTGGACGAGCTGCCAGATGCCCACGGCGATGAGTCCGATGCCGATGGCAAGCGAAACGAACCCGCTCCAGGTGCCGATCGGGCGCTCGCTATGGGCGTTCCGGCCCGGGTTTTCCACTGCGCGTTGCATGACTCCCTCCGCATCGTGCGCCCGGTCGCGAAGACGACCGGTAACGATAGCTATATGATATCATTTCAATATTATCCTCTGTCAACCGAACGGGGCCAAAAAAAAGCGGACGGGGTCGCCGTCCGCTTTAAGAGGGCGCCGCGAACCGGAGCGGCGCCAGGGGGAAAGAAAGCGCTGGCAGCCTAGCCCAGCTCGATCGGAATGAAGATCCGCGCTTCGTCGCGTTGCACCAGGAGCGCGACCGTCTTGCCCGCCTTGTCGACCAGGCTCTTGAGCTGCTCCACGCTCTTGACCGGCGTGTTGTTGACCGCGACGATCACATCGCCCGGCCGCACGCCGGCGCGCTCGGCGGCACCCGCAACTTCCTGCACGACCAGGCCGTCGGTCAGGTCGGTGCCCCGTTTTTCGTCCGCGGTAAGCGGGCGCACGGCGATACCGAGCTTGGCCTTGCCCAGAGACTCCTTGTCGCCCGCGATGGCGACGGCGGTGTCCTTGAGCTCGCCCACCTTCGCGCTGAGCTCCGTGGAGGCTCCGTCACGCCATACCTGCAGCGTCACCTGCGAGCCCGGCTTGAGCGAGGAGACCATCGGCGGCAGATCCGCTGAGCGCGAGATCTCCTTGCCGTCGAACTTGAGAATGACATCGCCCGGGCGCAGCCCGGCCTTGTCCCCGGGGCTGCCTTTCTCGACCGAGGCCACCAAGGCGCCGCTTGGAGACTTCAGGCCGAAGTTCTGCGCCAGCGCCTGATTGACTTCCTGGATCGAGATGCCGAGGCGGCCGTGGCTCACCTTGCCGTCGTGCTGGATCTCGTCCTTGACCTGCATCGCGACGTCGATCGGGACCGCGAACGCCAGACCCTGAAAGCCCCCGCTGCGGCTGAAGATCTGCGAGTTGACACCGATCACCTCGCCTTTGAGGTTGAACAGCGGACCGCCCGAGTTGCCAGGGTTGACCGCGGCGTCGGTCTGGATGAAGGGCACATACGAATCGCCGGGCAGCGAGCGCGACTTGGCGCTGACAATGCCCGCGGTGACCGTATTCTCGAAGCCGTAGGGCTGGCCGATCGCCACCACCCATTCGCCGACCTTGGTCACCTTCGGATCACCGATACGCACGAACGGCAAATCGCGCGCCGGGATCTTCAACACCGCGATGTCAGTCGTCTTGTCGACGCCAAGCACCTTGGCGGTGAATTCGCGCTTGTCGGTCAGCTTGACGCTCACCTCATCGGCACCGTCGACGACGTGGGCGTTGGTGAGAATGATGCCATCGGAGCTGACGATGAAACCAGAGCCCACACCGCGGATCGGGCCGCGCTCCTGCGGCTCAGGGAACTGGAACGGCAGGTTGCGGAAGAACGGCGGCAGGTCGTCTTGGTCGGGCATCTGCGAACGCGGCATGTGGGCCGTGGTCTTGGTGCCTTCCACGACGCTGATGTTGACCACCGCGGGTCCGTACTTTTCGACCAGGCCGCTGAAGTCGGGCAACGCCGCGGTTGGAACGGCCGCCGCAGACGGCGCGATCGGGGTCGGTGCCACGGCCGGCGCCGCGACCGCAGTGGCGGCGCTCGCCGTGTGCAGTGCGACGCGATCGGCGACGCCGACGCCGACGGCAAACGCCGCCGCGATGGCGAGCGCGACCGCGCTGCGTTTGAAAGTATTTGCTTGCATCGCTTGCTCCTTGAAGGGAAATGACCGGGACCGGATTGAAGTCCCGCGTGATGCCAAGTTAGGGGCCAAGACTTAAGGCAGACTTAAGCCTCCGCGGCGGGGAAGCGCACGCTCACGCCGAGGCCCGCGCCGTCGATGCCGGGCAAGAGCTCGATGCTCGCGCCATGCGCTTCCGCGATACGTTTTACGATGGCCAGGCCCAGGCCGCTGCCGCGCTGGCTCGCCCGGGCAACGGCGTCGCCCGAGAGCTGCCCGCGGTAGAAGCGGTCGAACACCCGCTCGCGCTCCGAGGGCGCAATGCCGGGACCGTTGTCGCGAACCCAGAGCGCGGCGCATCCGCCCTCCTCGCCGGTGGCTACGTCGACCCGGCCGCCGCTCGCGGTGTAACGCAGGGCGTTGTCGACCAGGTTGCTGAGCAGGGTGCGCAGCGCCTCGCGCTCGCCGCGCACGGTCGTCGCCGGCGCCTCGCTCAAGCCGAGGTCGATTTGCCTTTGCGCCGCCAGCGGCGCGAGCTCCTCGATCACTTCGCGCGCGAGCGGGGCGAGATCGATGCGCTGCGCAACGCGCTCGCCGCTGTCGACGCCCGGCTCGGCGCGGGCGAGCGTGAGCAGCTGTTCGGACAGCCGCGTCGCGCGCTCGAGACCGGACTTGAGATCGGACGAGCGCCCTGAGCCGCTCGACGTCGGTCGTGGCGCGCTCGGCGAGCTGCGCCTGCAGGTGGACTGCAGTGAGCGGCGTGCGCAGCTCGTGCGCCGCGTCGGCGATGAAGGTGCGCTGCGCCGCAAGGGTCTGGCCGAGGCGCTGCAACAGGCCGTTTAGCGCTTCCACCAAGGGCCGCACTTCGCGCGGCAGGTCGCGTTCGGCAAGCGGCTCGAGCTGGGTCGGCGAACGGCGCGAAACCGCGGCCGCGACACGCTCCAGGGGTTGCAGGCCGCGGGCGATGATGAGCCAGATCAACAGCCCCAGCAAGGGCATGACCGCGAGCAGCGGCACAATGGTGCGCAGCGCCATGCTGGCCGCCAGCTCGCGCCGCGCCCGCATCGGCTGCGCGACCTGGATGACCTGGCTACCGGCGAGCGCGCTGAACACACGCCAGTCGCCGCCGTCGGTGTGCAGGTTGGTAAAGCCGAGCTGGGCGTGCTGCGGCAACTCGCGTTGCGGCTGCGACAGGTAGAGCTGCACGCCGTTACGATCCCAGATCTGCACGACCAGCGCGTCGGCGCCGGCGACGCTGCCCGGCGCCACCGGTGCCGCGGCAAACGGCGCATCGGTCAGCGATGCGACCATCTCCTGCAGCTGGTGATCGAACAGCGCATTGGCTTCGTCGCGAGCGCGCCAATAGGTGCCGATGGCGGCGACGGCGATGGCGGCGAGCAGGCCGCCCAGAAGCCACGCCAGCAGCTGGCGGCGAATCGACATCATGGGTTTGCGCAAGGGCGGGCAACCATCCAGCCGACGCCCCGGACGTTGCGAATGAAGTCGGCGCCGAGCTTGCGCCGCAGGGCGTGAATGTGCACTTCGACCGCATTGCTCTCCACCGGATCGCTCCAGCCGTAGAGCTTGTCTTCGAGCTGCGTGCGCGACAGGATCGCCCCGGGACGGGCGAGCAACGCTTCGAGCAGGGCGAACTCGCGCGGCGACAGCGGCAAGGGTTCGCCCTTCAACGACGCCTCGTGCGTGTCCGGATTGAGCTCGAGCTCGCCGTGCACCAGCCGCGGCCCCGCGCGGCCCGAGCTGCGCCGCAGCAAGGCGCGCAAGCGCGCGGAGAGTTCGTCCAGATCAAACGGCTTGACCACGTAATCGTCTGCCCCCGCGTTCAAGCCGGCGACGCGATCGGCGATTGCATCGCGCGCGGTGAGAATGATTACCGGCCGCGTATCGCCGCGGCGACGCATCGTGCCCAGCACGTCGAGGCCCATCCGCTTCGGCAAGCCGAGATCGAGCACGATCGCGTCGTGCACGCGTTCGGCGAGCGCCAGCTCCGCGGCACGGCCGTCTTCGACCCAGTCGACGGCAAACCCGTCCTGGCGCAAACCTTGGCGCACGCTCGCGCCGATCATCGCGTCGTCTTCCGCGAGCAGCACGCGCATGGGTTGCTCAGTCCGGGTCTTTCGGCTCGAAGTCGAGCGAGGCGGAATTCATGCAGTAGCGCAGCCCGGTCGGCTGCGGACCGTCGTCGAACACATGGCCGAGGTGTGCGTCGCAGGCGGCGCAGAGAACCTCCGTGCGGCGCATGAAATGGCTGCTGTCTTCCTGCGTGCGCACATTCTCGCTCGCGGAGGGCGCATAGAAGCTCGGCCAGCCGCAGCCGGCGTCGAACTTGGTGCTCGATTCGAACAGCGGCGTGCCGCAGCACACGCAGCGGTAGGTGCCGGCCGCCTCGGTTTGCCAGTACTTGCCGCTGAACGGCGGCTCCGTTCCCTTCTGCCGCGTGACCCGGTACTGCTCCGGGGTCAGCTGCGCCTTCCATTCGGCGTCGCCCTTCTTGATCTTGGTCGGCATATGCGTCTCCTCAAGTCCTGCGACCAGTGCGCCCGGCGGGGGATCCGGCCAGGCGTCGGGGGAATCGAACCCTACCCATATGGGGGCACCAGGCGTTGGAGGCAAAGTCCGCCGCCCGCGTTCCGCGGCAGGAAGCGGGCGCACGCTATAATCAACGTTTTGCGCCCTTCAGCCCTTGACTGCCGCTCCTTCCGTCGCCGAGCACAGGACGCTCCGCCGCGATGCCTGGGTGATCGGGCTGGTCGGCTCGGCGCACTGCCTGTCGCACTTCTTCCAGCTCACGCTGGCGCCGCTGTTTCCGCTGCTCAAGGCAGAATTCGGTGTCGGCTATGCGACGCTCGGGGCGCTGGTGAGCGTGTTCTATATGGCGAGCGGCGCCTGCCAGTTCGCCGCCGGATTCGCCGTCGATCGTTTCGGCGCCAGGCCCGTCTTGCTCGGCGGCATCGGGGTTTTGGCCGGAAGCCTGCTCGTCGCCGCGTTCGTTCCCGGCGTCTATTGGCTGTTTCCACTGGTGGCGCTGATGGGCGTGGGCAACGGCGTCTTCCATCCGGCGGACTTCGCCGTGCTCAATGCCAATGTCGACCCGCGCCGGCTGGGACACGCCTACAGCGTGCACGGCATCGGCGGCAGCCTCGGCTATGCGGCCGCCCCGATCGTGAGCTTCAGTATCGGCAGCGCCTTCGGCTGGCGCATCGCGCTGCTCTGCATCGGCAGCGCCGGGCTCTTGGCGCTGGCCGCGTTCGCGATGCGCAAAGAGGCTTTCAAGAGCCGCGCGCACGCCACCGCGACCCCCGCAGTTCGCGCCCGCAGCGTGACGCTGTTCCTGCAGGCGCCGATACTGCTCTGCTTCGCCTACTTCTGCGTCCTGACGCTGGGCAGCATCGGCATCCAGACCTTCGCCGGCACGGCGCTCAACGCGGCCTACGGCATTCCCCTGGGCGTAGCCACCTCGGCGCTCGCCGCCTATCTCCTCGGCAGCACGACCGGCATTCTGGCCGGCGGGTTTCTTGCCGCGCGCACCGCCCATCACGATCGGGTGGCGGCCGGCGGTCTGGCCGCCGGTGCCGCACTCATGCTGCTCGTGGCCGCCGCACCGGCGGCGGCTTTTCTGGCCGTGCCGCTGTTCGCCCTGACCGGGTTCGTGCTCGGGGCCACCGGCCCGTCGCGCGACATGATCGTGCGCAACGCTACGCCACCGGGCGCATCGGGTCGCGTGTACGGCTTCGTCTACTCCGGACTCGATCTGGGCGCGACCATCGCCCCGGTCGCGATCGGCAGCCTGCTCGACCACGGCCTGCCGCGCATCGTGTTCGTGGCCATTGCTGGCGCGATGGCGCTCGCCATCGGTACCGTGCTGCAGGTGCGCCGACGCCGTGGGCCGCTGCGGCCGGCCGCGGTCGCCGCCGACTAGAGGCTTAAGCGAGGCACGAGGTGGATCTCGGATTGGAAGGCAAATCGGCCCTCGTCTGCGCCGCGAGCAAGGGCCTCGGTCGCGGCTGCGCCGAAGCGCTGGCACGGGAAGGGGTCGCCGTGACGATCTGCGCCCGGACCGCCGACGCCGTGCGCCAGGCCGCCGCGGCGATTGGCGCGAGCAGCGGCAGGACCGTGCAATGGGTCGCCTGCGACATCACGACCGTTGAGGGCCGCGCCGCGGCGCTCGCCGCCTGTCCGCAGCCCGACCTCCTGATCAACAATGCCGGCGGCCCGCCGCCGGGCGACTTTCGGGACTGGGATCGCGCGGCATGGATCCGCGCCCTGGACGCCAACATGCTCACGCCCATCGAGCTCATCAAGGCGACGATCGACGGCATGATCGCGCGCAAGTTCGGGCGCATCGTCAATATCACCTCCTCTGCAGTCAAGGCGCCGATCGACGTACTCGGGCTGTCCAACGGCGCGCGCAGCGGCTTGACCGGGTTCATCGCCGGCCTGGCGCGCAAGGTCGCGCGGCATGGGGTGACGATCAACAATCTGCTGCCAGGACCGTTCGACACCGATCGCCTGCGCAGCAACATCGCACTGCGGGCGCAGAGTGCCGGCAAATCGACCGCGGAAATCGCCCGCCTGATGCAGGACGCCAATCCCACCGGGCGGTTCGGCACGCCCTCCGAGTTCGGTGCGCTGTGCGCCTACGTGTGCAGCGTGCAGGCCGGCTATCTCAACGCGCAGAACCTGTTGCTCGACGGTGGCGCCTATCCGGGGACCTTCTGACATGATCGATCTCTACTACTGGACCACGCCCAACGGCCACAAGATCACGATTTTCCTCGAAGAGAGCGGCCTGCCGTACACCATCCACCCGGTCAACATCGGCAAGGGCGAACAGTTTGATCCGGCGTTTCTGCAGATCTCGCCCAACAATCGCATCCCGGCGATCGTCGATCAGGTCCCCACGGATGGCGGCGCGCCGCTGCCCATGTTCGAGTCCGGCGCAATCCTGCTCTACCTCGCCGACAAGGTGGGCCGTTTCATCCCCACGGCGTGGCGCGCGCGGCTCGACTGCATCCAGTGGCTGTTCTGGCAGATGGGTAATCTCGGCCCGATGGCGGGGCAGAACCACCATTTCGCGCTCTATGCGCCGGAGAAGCTGCCCTACGCGATCGACCGCTATGTGCGCGAGACGGGCCGACTCTACGCGGTGCTGAACCGGCGGCTCGCCGAGCGCGAGTTCATCGCCGGCGAGTACTCAATCGCCGACATGGCGAGCTATCCGTGGGTCCTGCCGGAGCGCCAGCAGCAGAATCTCGACGAGTTCCCGCACCTGAAGCGCTGGAAGGAAGCCATCAAGGAACGTCCGGCGGTAGCCCGCGCCTATGCGCTTGCCAAGACGATAAACGTCCAGCCCACCGTGGCCGATGCGCAAGCCAAAGAGGTCCTGTTCGGACAGAGCAAGGCGACAGTCAAGTAACCGCGTGCGCCGGCGGGATGCACGTACCGACCTGCGTGTCCCGCACCTGGTCCACGCGTGCTTCCCTTGGTGGCGGCGTCCGGCTTAGCAGCCGTCTACGGCAAATTCTTCATCTCGCCATTCAGTGCATGGCAAAACGACAGCAGGCGATCAGCTGTCGGCGCAATGAGCAGGCCGAACCTGATCAGTTGCCGGGTCTGGTGCAACAGCTAGCGCAGAAAAAAACCTCCGATTTTGCCGCCCTTGACCGCCAGCGTGAAGAGCAAATCGTCGCCACCATCCTTGAATTCAAGCTTCCAAACGTATACAGAGAAACCTTCCTGGTGCAACTGCGCTACAAAAGTCGTCGTATAGCCATGTAAGGCGAGGTGCGAACTGCGCACTGAAGCTGTTGAACATCGCCGGGGTGATATCTGTCCCGAAGGCAGCGGCCCCTTCAGCGACGAATGTACTCCGCGACCCGCTCTCGGTCGCCATAAGCATTTTCTTAAGCATTGCTTCGATATCTGGAGGCGCTTGAGCCCACGCGGTCTGCGCAGCGATACCCAAGAAAAGCGCGAGGCAAAGAAAAAGACATCGAGAAGCTGACGCCAGCCCACGGCGCGTCTGCGACCTTATCTTATGCTTCACTGTGATCTCCCGTCGATGGGGCGAGCAATTGTCTTAGGTTGTCTCCCAGCCATAGCGTCAGATGATAATACGGGCAGACGGGAGTCGTGAAATGCGCGAATGACCGCAGCGGAGCGAGAAGAGCTACGACCGCTCTTGCGATCTCCGCCGCTCAAGCACAAGAGTAATCTGCTGGTACCGCGCCAGAATACAGAGCCCATAGAACAGGGTCCCCGGTTGCCGCATTCGGCGTCCTAGAGACCGAGTACGGCGCGCGTGTCGCCAAGGCGACTGGCAAAGGAACAGTGTTACTTGGCTGCCTTGTGCCGCGCTTCGCGGGGCTGAGTATCGGGCAGCGACTCACAGGACAGTGCGGTGGCGGTAGTAGCGCGGAACCGCTACTTGGAGAACTCCATCAGCCTCGCCTGCGCCGTGTCTTGTTGACGGCTGACGACATAGTACTTGCCGTCTGCTTTGAAGACATATCGGCACCAATCTTCCGGGTTGGTCGGCCACTTGACGGTGACGCAGAGCTTGGCATCCTCGGTAACCTGCCACGTGCCCGCGCCGGTCACGAACGAATTCCGCCCTCCGTTGCTGCCACGACCATCGCTGGAAGCAATGAATGTCCCGTCGGGCTTGTTCTGCCATCTATGCGTGCTGCCCCCATCGGTTTGCTCGACGACCTTAGCGCCCGGCAAGAGCTCTCGCAGCTCGGCCGCGGTCAGTTGCGTTGCGTTCTTGGCTTTGAGTTCGGCCAATGTAAGCCCCTGGCTCGATGCGAACGTACACACCATCATCGAAGCAGCAAACAAGATCATCCTGCGCATGCGCCCCCCTTGTTCGACTATGCGTCAACGTTGCTCCGTCGTATTTTCGCACATCGTGTTCGATGATTTGTTTCCGTTGACTCGGAGCTTCAGGAGACCCGCACAGAGTACAAAGCCCCCTGAACAGGGGCGTCGGCTGCCGCATTCCGAGCCATGACCTCGTACGGCTGCAACCCATTGCCGACGGTCGAGATTGCGGAAAACGGACAACCGACTTCAGTGCTGGCTACTCCGGGGGCGTTTCGCCCGACCCAGGCCGGAGCCTGCTGGATCCCCGGCAGCAACGAAGACAATGGGGATGGTCGAGGCCGCTTTTTTTGCAGCCTCGGTAGCAGGCGCGCCCGTCGTGAGCAGCAGATCAAGGTCAAGCCTCACAAGCTCATCTGTCTGCAATGCGTGAACAGCCAGATCTTCCCCGCCGACTGCGCGACCAATGACCTAGGGCCGCGGCGGCCTGCGCTTGGGTGAGATCGGCAGTTCACGTCGGCGTCGAAAACCGCTCGGCGAAGGACCGATTTCGGGACTTTTCGTGCCGTTGCGAAATGTCTGCAAGTGGGCCAGAAGTGGGCCCATGTCCAGCTTGCCGCTTGCGGTCCTAGGTCGGTCGCCAGAGGCCAACCGCGACAGCCCGGTGGAGGCGAAACGAAGGTGACAGTCGTCAAGTACGGTGCCCGGCGTCAGGCGTCTGCGGCTCGGGCCAGGGCCGTTCGGACTTTCCGTCAAAGATCGCGCTCGCCTCGGCGGGCGCGAGGGTCCAAGCGCCGTGCGCAAGCTCGGCCTCGAGCTGACCGGGCCCCCAGCCCGAGTAGCCAATGAAGATCCGAAGACCTTCCATCGGCTTGTCGCGGCCAAGCAACCTGCGCAGCAGTTCCTGGTTGGTGCTGATGTAGATGCCATCGAGAACTTCCGTCGCATGCTCGGGCGCCGCATCGGCTCGAACGAGGAAAGACACCGTCGTGATCTCGACCGGACCGCCGAAGTACACTTTGTCGTCCAGCTGCGCCAGGCGTTCGAGGTCGGGAAACAGACGCGATACGGTGATGCTCGTAGGCCGGTTAATGATGACGCCGGCTGGGGCGGGAGCGATATTGTTCATCACCAGCACGACCGAGTCTTTGAAATTGGGATCACGTAGCTCAGCCTGGGCGACCAGGAGCATCGCGGTCAGCGGCTTCGCGTTGTCGGCAGATGCAGGCCACCACATCGCAAACAGGAGGAGGGATGCGCAGAGGGCTCGGATCACGGTACGCAAAGGGGGATCGACGCGGCGCTTACATAGGACGCAATGATAACGCCATACAGTTCCGACCACCGATCAAGAGCAGCCGCTCGATGGCGACGCCCAAGCCCCCAAATGCGACCCGATCAACTCGCGGTTCTCTAGAAATCGACCCGTTCGAGTCGCGCCTCGATGTAGGCCTGCTGCTTGGCATCGAACAGGCGCTCAAATTTATCCTCAACGGCAGGGCGGATCGGCCCGAGAACGTCAGCCTTCCACGGTTCGTGCGCCGTGATAATGTTACTCGCCGCTTCTGCGCGGCAATCGAGCATGCGGCGGCTGAAAGGCAGTCCTGCAAACCGGCACACCTCGCGCGCCACCGCCTCCGTGTCCGAGAGCAGCCGCTCGTGGCGAATCACCACCACCTCGGGCATGCCCAACAGGAGACGTGTATGAGTCGCTGCTCGGTTCCATACCCTGATAGCCCAATCCAGGTCGCGAAACTTAGCCCACCACAGGTCGGGATATTTGCATGCCATTTCGTATAGAGCCGCGACATTCTGACGGCCGTCGCGAAGAACACTGACGAATCTCGCACCCGGCACGAGCTCGAGTATCTCGGGTACATAGAGCATATTTTCTGGAGTCTTTTCGACCCACCACGACTTGCCCTTGTCGAGCGTCAGACGGTCGAACACGCCCACCAATCCGTCGACGAACTGAGCGATCGATTGACTGCGGATCGGCAGGATTTGCTGCAGATCGAGGCGTCCCAGGTCCTCCAGTAACGCCATGGCCTGCAGATAGCCCAGTTGCATGCGGAGGTCGACCGTGAGACAGGTCCCGTCGGGCATGACATTGGTTTTCAGAAGGCGGCCAAAGACCGCGGTCTCGGGAAACGAAAGGACCGAGGGATGCGCGGCGAGCAGCGATTGCAGCAGCGTGGTGCCCGACCGCGGGCAGCCAACCACGAACAAGCGGCCCGCTATCTCAGGCGTGACCATTGCAAGAGCAGGTTGGAATATCTTGCGTCGCGATCCTGCTACGGGTTCGGCCCTGTTCTCTCCAGCGCTGATTTTGCATGATTTCGGACGGCGTCAACGCCTAAGGCAACATTCAGCGACATTACTCTCCGGCAGGGTCGACCGAGGGCCAACCTTCACGCAACCATGGCGCCTCGCCGCTGGCGCCGAGCGCAGATTAGCCGTTGGCAAGCACGGCGGGGCGATTGCCGCGTGGACTCGCCATCAGGGCGCCCCGAGCGCCTCCCAGCCGTCCTTGGGGATCCGCGCAACGATGCGGAATCCGGCCGCGCCGAGCGGCCGGATCACCGCCGCTTCGCCCTCCGCGAGATAGATCTCGCCGGCGACGGCGTGGAAGGGATTGCCATGGCTGACGATGACCCGGTCGGTGCCTGCGGCAGGAGCGGAGGACAAAAGCTCCCGTAACGCCGCATACCGCTCCGTGCTGCCGCCGCTTGCCGGGCCTCCGCGCACCGCCGGGGCCGCCGTGGCGCGGCCGAAAATGAGCCGGGCCGTCTCCATCGTGCGGCAGAACGGGCTCGCCAGCACTTCGCCGATGGGAAGCTCCAAGCGCGCGATCGCCGCACCGATCGCCCGTGCCTCGTCGCGCCCGCGCGCGGTGAGATTGCGCTGCCGGGCGCAGTCCTCGTAGCCGGTCATCTGCTCGTCGTTCTGGCCGAAGTCGGTGGAGGCATGGCGGAAGTAGAGGATAAGGCCGCCGGCTTTGAGCGCGGCTAAGAGCGGGCGGCCGGCGAGCCTATCCGTGTCGCCGGTCGTCGCGGCCAAAGCCTGGCAGCACAGCGCCAAGACGATCAAGCTCGCCAGCGCGCGCAGCCGGCGTGCGCCGCTAAGTGAAGCGCTCTTTGTCGCTGCGGCGCGCGTCGGGATCGACGCCATGGCGCGCTTCAGTCGGCGGCGCGCGAAACGATCGGGAGCGCCGCCGCGCTCGCCACCGCCGGATCGTCGTCGCAGGCGAGGTCGCCTCCAGGCACGGGTACACCGACGGCGCGGATCGCCGCGAAGTCGCGCAGCGTGCGGTCGAAAAGATGGGTGGTGACGACGTTGCCGAGGGCATTGAAGATACTCTCGCCGCGCCCGGGGTATCGGCGTTCCCATTCGCGCAGCATCGTGGCGACCTGTGCGCGTTGCAGGTTCTCCTGCGTGCCGCAGAGATTGCAGGGGATGATCGGAAATCCCATCGCCTCGGCGTAGCGCGCCAGATCGCGCTCGCGCACGTAGGCGAGCGGCCGTATGACGACATGCTTGCCATCATCGGAAACGAGCTTCGGCGGCATGGCCTTGAGCTTGCCGCCGAAGAACAGGTTCAAGAAGAACGTGGCCACGATATCGTCGCGATGGTGCCCGAGCGCGATCTTGGTGGCACCGATCTCCGTCGCCACGCGATAGAGCGCGCCGCGGCGCAGGCGCGAGCACAGCGAGCACATCGTCTTGCCCTCGGGAATCAGGCGCTTGACGACGCGGTAGGTGTCCTGTTCTTCGATCCGAAAGGGTACGCCGCGCGCGGCGAGATAGCGCGGCAGAACATCGGCGGGAAAGCCCGGCTGCTTCTGATCAAGGTTGACGGCGATGAGCTCAAAGGGCAGCGGTGCCCGATCCTTGAGCGCAAGCAGGATGTCGAGCAGGCCATAACTGTCCTTGCCTCCGGACAGACAGACCATCACCCGGTCCCCGGCTTCGATCAGCGCGAAGTCGGCGATGGCCTGGCCCACCAAACGGCGCAGACGTTTGCTGAGTTTGTTGGCCTCGAAATCCGCGCGCTGCGCCGCGCGCGTGGTGGGCGCGCGGCGGGCGAGGATCGGCTCGGCGGCGTCCACGCGACGAGCGCCGGGTCAGGCGCCCGGCTTCGGCGCGGGCGCCGCGTCCCGCGCGCCCATGCCCAGGGCAATGCGCGCGACGCCGCAGAAAATGATCTGGAAGCCGACGAGGTAGCCGATCAGGACCAGCGATTCCAGCGGCCAGCCAATGGCGATCAGGATCGCCAGCGCGATCGATACGATGCCGTTGGCGAGCAGCCAGCCCCAGCCCTTGTGCGGCTTGAGCCGAAACGCCAGGACGATCTCGACCACTCCCGCCACGGCCAACAACGCGCCGACGAACAACGCCAGCGAGGCCGCCCCCGCGATGGGATTGGCGACGAGCAGGAAGCCCAGGACGAGGTAGAGCACGCCGACAAGCAAGCGCCATCCGAATTCGGGCTCGGCGCGCGTCTTGATGGCGATGGCGATGGCGATGACGCCGGCGATGAGGGCGAACCAGCCGACATACAGCGCGGCGGCGACCGCGGCGATGACCGGATAGAGCAGGGCGGCGACGCCGGCAATCAGCAGCAGGACGCCGAGCGCGAGGGACCATCCCGGCGACAACCTGGGGGACAACGATGGCGGATTTTGGGTTGCCGTGCTCATTGGCGCCTCCTTGGCGTTGCACCCCGCAGTCACCGCCGTCGGCGTAGCGGCACCGGCGCCCGCTGCGATGCATGCGATGGTAGCATAGCGGGCGTTCGCCATGCACCGCCGGCGCGCAAATCGCGGCTCTCCGCCGGCCAACTCGTTGCACCCAACTGTCATGCTCAAGATCAGCCACGGCTTCGACGCCGGTGCCATCGAGACGATCGCTGCCCAGCGCGCGGACGACCTGCGCGTGCACATACGCGCCGACTCGCACGCCGAGTTCCGGCAGTGGTTTTTCTTTCGCGTCCAGGGCGTGCGCAACCAGCGTTGTCGCATTCTTTTCGAGAACGCTGGCCAGTGTACCTATGTCGGCGGGTGGCCTGGCTACCGCGCGGTTGCCTCCTACGATCGGCAGCAATGGTTCAGGGTTCCGACAACCTTCGACGGCGCGACTCTCGCGATCGAGCACTGCCCCGAGCGCGATTCGGTGTGGTACGCGTATTTCGAGCCGTACTCGTGGGAGCGCCATCTGGACCTGCTGGGGCGAGTCGAGGATTCGCCGCTGGCGCAAGTGCGCGATCTGGGCAGTACGGTCGAAGGCCGCGACATGAATCTGGTGACCGTCGGCACCCGCGGGGCGGGCAAACGCTCGCTGTGGGTGATCGCCCGCCAGCATCCGGGCGAGACGATGGCCGAATGGTTCGTCGAGGGCATGCTCGACCGCCTGCTCGAGCGCAACGATCCGGCCGCCCGTTCGCTGCTCGCCCGGGCCGTCGTGCACATCGTGCCGAACATGAATCCCGATGGCGCGGTGCGCGGCAACCTGCGCACCAACGCCGCCGGCGCGAACCTCAATCGCGAGTGGGGGGCACCGAGCGCCGAGCGCAGTCCTGAGGTGTTGCAGGTGCGCTCCGCCATGCACGAGACCGGTGTCGACGCCTTTCTCGACGTGCACGGCGACGAGAGTTTGCCCTACGTATTCGTCGACGGCTGCGAGCGGCTGCCGGGATTCACGCCCAAGCAGGACGCGCTGCAGCGCGCGTTCGTGGCCGCGTTCAAGCGCGCGAGCCCCGACTTCCAGGACGTGCATGGCTATCCGGACGACAAGGACACCAAGATCAATCTGACGCTCGCTTCGAAGTATGTGGGGCACGCCTTCGGCTGCCTCGCGCTAACCCTCGAGATGCCGTTCAAGGACAACGCCGACCTGCCCGACGAAGCAGTCGGCTGGAGCGGCGAGCGCAGCCGCCGCCTGGGCGCCGCCGCCGTCGAGCCGCTGCTCGCCGTGCTGCCGGACCTGTAGGGCGCCTTCGCCCGGCATTTGGCGCTAAGATGGGCGCGAAGGGAGAACCGCAATGCAGACGCTGGTGGTGGCTAACCCCAAGGGCGGCAGCGGAAAGACGACGCTCGCGACCAATGTCGCCGGCTGGCTTGCCGGACGCAAACAGCGCGTCGTGCTGGCCGACTTCGATCCGTTGCGGGCGGCGACGGAATGGCTGGAGCGGCGGCCGAAGCTTTTCCCGCCCATCGGCGGCTGGACCCCGGACGGCGGCAAGAAAGACCTCAAGAGCGACCCGCCGCACTGGCTGGTGATCGACACCCCCGCCGAGTTGCACGGCGAGGCGCTGCGCGACGCGATGCGCCGCGCCGATGTGCTGCTCGTGCCGGTGTCGCCGAGCGCGTTCGACACGGGCGCCACGCAGCACTTCCTCGAGCAGATCAGCGACTACAAGGCGGTGAAAAAGGGCGAGGTTGCCATCGGACTGGTGGCCATGCGGGTCGACGCGCGCACCAACAGCGCGGGCGAGCTCGAAGAGTTCCTCGAAAGTTGCGGCTACCCCTTAGTCGCGCACCTGCGCCAGACCCAGGTCTACGTGTATTGCGCCCGCGACGGCCTGACCGTGTTTGATCTGCCGCGCTCGCGCGCCGAGCAGGACTGGGAGCAATGGCGGCCGCTGACGCGCTGGATCGCGCGCCAGAGCGCGGTGAAGAACGCCTGAATCAGCGTCGGCGCAAGCCAGCGGGCACCCAGTCGCGCCTTAACGGCCAACGCTCCTGCAACGCGAGCCAGAGCCCGTTAGCGACGATGATCGCCATGCCCAGCGCCGACCAGTGATCGGGCAGCTGGCCAAAAATCGCGAACCCGTAGAGCGTCGCCCAGATCATCTGCAGGTAGGTGAACGGCGTGAGCAAGCGACGCCGGCGCAAGCAGGTAGGCGCTGATCACGAACCAGTGGCCCAGCCCCGCGAACAGGCCCAAAAGAAGGAACAGCGCCGCTTCGTGCAGCGTCGGCGCGCCGCCATGAAGCTGCCAGGGTAGCGCGAGCGACAGCCCGACCGTGCCCACCAGCGCGCTGTAGACGAGCGTCGTGTATGCGCTCTCGCCGGCGAGTTTGCGCGTCATGAGGAAATAGAGCGCGTTGCAAAGCGCGGCGACAACGAGCAGCAGCGTGGCCGGATGAAAGATCGCCGATCCGGGCCGGACCAGGATGAGGATGCCCATGAAGCCGGCGACCGAGGCCACCCAGCGGCTGCGTGTGGGCCGCTCGCCGAGCAGCGGGCCGGACAGGACGATGACAAAAATCGGCGCCAGAAAGGTGATCGCCGAACCCTCGGCCAGGGGCAGGTAGCGCAACGCCCCGAAGAAGCACAGCGTCGCGGTGAGCAGAAACGCCGAACGCAGGAACTGCAGCGCCGGGATGGCGCGTGCGCCAGAATCCGGGACCGATGCGCTGCCAGGCGAACGGCGTCACCACCAGCATCTGCCCCGCATAGCGCGCCCAGACCACGAGGAACAGGTCGTGATCGCGCACCAGATACTTCGCCGTTGCGTCCAGCGACGACAGACACAGCCCGGCGAGCAGAAACAGCGGCAGCGCGCGGCGAAGCGAGTTGCTGTCGGGCATGCGTCCCCAGCGCAACGGCCCTGCTTCCCCGCGCGCTACGCCGGCGCGGGAAACGTTGCGGCCTGCTGCCGCGCTCTCACGCCGCCAAAAGCTCGCGCAGGACGAACGGCAGAATGCCCCCGTGCAGGTAGTAGTCGACCTCGATCGGCGTATCGATGCGCAACAGCACCGCGACCGCCTGCTTCGAGCCGTCCCGGCGATGAATCGTCAGGGTCACGTCCATCTGCGGCCGGATTCCCGCCTCCACACCGGTGAGATCGAATGTCTCATCGCCCACGATGCCGAGCGAGGACACGCTGTCCGCGCCTTTGAACTGGCAGGGCAGTACGCCCATGCCGACCAGGTTGGAGCGGTGAATGCGCTCGAAGCTGCGCGCGACGACCACCTTGACCCCGAGCAGCTGCGTGCCCTTGGCCGCCCAGTCGCGCGAGCTGCCGGTGCCATACTCCTCGCCGGCGAAGACCATCGTCGGCGTGCCGCGGGCGATGTAGGTCATCGCCGCCTCGTAGATCGAGCTTTGCTTGCCCTCGGGCTGCAGGATCGTCACCCCGCCTTCGACGCGCGAGCCGTCGGCTTTGGGCGGCAGCATCAGGTTCTTGATGCGCACGTTGGCGAACGTACCGCGCATCATCACCTCGTGATTGCCGCGGCGTGAGCCGTAGCTGTTGAAATCGGGCACCGCGACGTCGTGCTCGAGCAGGTAGATGCCCGCCGGCGAGGTTGGCTTGATCGCGCCGGCCGGGCTGATGTGATCGGTGGTCACCGAATCGCCGAAGATGCCGAGCGCGCGCGCGCCATGGATGTCGTGCGCGGTGCCGGCGTGCATGGTGAAGTCCTTGAAGAACGGCGGCTCGGCGATATAGGTCGATCGATCCCAGGCGTAGACCTGGCCCTTCGACGTCGGGATGCTGTTCCACAGCGGATTGTCCTTGGTGAAATCGCTGTACAGGCGGCGGTAGGTCGCCGGATCGGTGGCGTACTGCATCACCGCGCCGACTTCCTGCGCCGTGGGCCAGATGTCGCGCAGAAACACCGGCTTGCCGTCGCGGCCGTTGCCCAGCGGCTCGGAGGTCATGTCGATGTTCGCCCGGCCGGCAATGGCGAAGGCGACCACCAGCGGCGGCGAGGCGAGAAAATTGGCCTTGATGTTGGGATGAATGCGCGCCTCGAAATTGCGGTTGCCCGACAGCACCGCCGCGCAGACCAGATCGTTCTGTGTGATGGCTTCTTCGATGGCCGGGTCGAGCGGGCCGGAATTGCCGATGCAGGTCGTGCAACCGTAGCCGGCAAGGTAGAAGTTGAGTTTTTCGAGCTCGGGCAGAAGCCCGGCCTTCTCCAGATAGTCGGTGACCACGCGCGAGCCCGGGGCGAGCGAGGTCTTGATATGTGGCTGGACCGAGAGCCCCTTGGCCGCGGCCTTTTTCGCCAACAGCCCCGCGGCAAGCAGCACGCCCGGGTTGGAGGTGTTCGTGCACGAGGTGATCGCGGCGATCAGCACGTCGCCGTTGCCGACATCGACCGGCTTGCCCTGCATCGCGGGCAGACGATCCGGCGTGGGCCGGTTGTCGACCATCTCCACCACGTCCATCGGATGACCGTTGTTGGGCAGTTGCTGCGCGTTGTCGCTGACCTGGCGCGGGACGTCGACGAGCTTGGTCAGATAGCGGCGGCCGAGCTTGTCGGCGGGCTGATTGAAGCCGTTTTCAGCCACCGGCTTTGAAAACAGGGTGTTGAACGAGTCCTTCATCTTCGGCAGCGGAATGCGATCCTGCGGCCGCTTCGGGCCGGCAAGGCTGGGAACGACCGCGGGGAGGTCGAGTTCGAGGGTCTGCGAGTAATCGATGGCGCCGGCCGCGGGCATGCCGAACAAGCCCTGGGCGCGGAAGTAGGCCTCGAAGTTTGCGATCTCCTCCTGCGTCCGGCCGGTGCTGATGAGGTAGTCGACGGTCTTGTCGTCGACGGCGAAGAAGCCCATCGTCGCCCCGTATTCGGGCGCCATGTTGCCGATGGTGGCGCGATCCGGAACCGGCAGCGAGGCGGCGCCTTCGCCAAAGAACTCGACGAACTTGCCCACGACCTTGGCCTTGCGCAGCATCTCGGTGACCACGAGCACCAGGTCGGTGGCCGTCACGCCTTCGCTGAGCCGGCCCTTCAGGTGCACCCCCACGACGTCGGGCGTGAGGAAATAGACCGGCTGCCCGAGCATGCCGGCTTCGGCCTCGATGCCGCCGACGCCCCACCCGACCACGCCGATGCCATTGATCATCGTCGTGTGCGAATCGGTGCCCACCAGCGTATCCGGATAGGTGATCCCGTCCTTCTGGTGCACGCCGCGCGCCAGGTATTCGAGGTTGACCTGGTGCACGATGCCGATGCCCGGCGGCACGACCTTGAACGTGTCGAACGCCTGCATCCCCCATTTCATGAACTTGTAGCGCTCGGCATTGCGCTGGAATTCAACCTTCATGTTCAGGTCGAGGGCATTCTTGGTACCGTAGTAGTCGACCTGCACCGAGTGATCGACGACCAAATCGACCGGTACCAGCGGCTCGACCACCTTCGGATTCTTGCCCATGCGCTGGGCGACGCCGCGCATGGCGGCGAGGTCGCACAACAGGGGCACGCCGGTGAAGTCCTGCAATACCACCCGGGCGACGACAAACGGAATCTCGTCGCTGCGCGCCGCCTTGGGGTCCCAGCGTGCGAGCTGGCGCACGTGCTCCTCGGTAATCTTCTTGCCGTCGCAGTTGCGCAGCACCGATTCGAGCACGATGCGGATCGATACGGGCAGGCGCGAGATCTTGCCCAGGCCGGCCTGTTCCAGCGCCGCGATGGAATAGTAACGGCCGGTCTTGCCGCCGGCGATGGGAAACGGCTGCAGGCTCTGATACAGGTTGTGTGCCATCGGCGTTCCTTATTGGCTCGGTACGGTGTCTTTGCCCGGGGCGCCCGGCGGCGCGGGCGCGCCGCTCTTCTGACTCGGAGCCGGAGGGTTGGCCGGGGCGCTCGAGGGCGCGGGCACGACGCTCTTCTGACCCGCCGGCGCTGGTGCTTGCCCCGGCGTTCCAGGCGGCGCCAAAGCGCTGCCATGCTTCGCCTTCTTGGCGCTGCTGGCGGCGTCCTTGGGCGGCGCCGGGTGGTGCACCACACCGCTGCTGTCAATCTTAGCCCCTGTATCCAGAAGCGTCTCGCCCGGCTGCAGTCCTGGCGGGCACGGTCCGGTCCACTTGGCGTCGAGCCGGGCGTGACCTGTGGCTGCGCCGGCGAGCGGCGGAGTGTAGATTGACTTGCTCTCGACGGTGTATGCCGACTCGAAGTTGCCGCTGATCAGTGCATGCGTCTGGGCGGTGCTAGCACGCAACGTGCACGTCGCGTCGACGACCAGCTTGTCGCCGTCATGGGAAAGCTTGTTCGTCTTGCACACCTCGCCGCGCATGCCTTCCGCAAGCTGCCGCAGCGCGTCGTCGCTCGCTTGGTCGACGCACAACTGGCCGCGCGACGGTTGGTCTTGGGTGTAGGTCGACGTGCGGGTAATTTCCCACACGCCGGACTTGCGCTTGGGCGCGTCCTGGGCCCCAACGAGGTTGGTGGCGAGTAGGGCAAGAAGGAGCAGGGTGAATCGGCGCATGAGTCGAGTCTCTTTGCAGTGGACATGAACTAGATGACGAAGCGGTCGACGAACGCATGGACCGCGGTGGCGGAAAGCCGCTCCGGGTCCTGCGCCAGCTCGAGGATAGCCTGCTGTTGCT
This sequence comes from uncultured beta proteobacterium, assembly GCA_963711235.1. Lineage (GTDB taxonomy): Bacteria > Pseudomonadota > Gammaproteobacteria > Burkholderiales > Casimicrobiaceae > PALSA-1003. The sequence goes on from CAVQDI010000006.1 coordinate 2,087,175, forward strand.
TGGCCGGAAAGCGGCGGGCCAGGTTGGTCTTGAATTTCTCCAGCAGCAGCGGAATGCCTTCGCTGCGCCGACGGCGATGCCCGATCGGGTACTCGACCACGACCTCGTCGAGGCGGGTGCCGTCGTTGAATTCGACGCCGATGGCGTTGGCGATCGAGCGCTTGTCCGGGTCGAGGTAGTCTTTGGAAAACTGCGGCTCTTCGACGCATTCCATCAGCGCGCGCAGCCGGTCGATGCGCGCGTCGGCCGCGACGCTGTCCTCGTAATCGGCGGCGGTGAGACGGCCGAAGATCAGCGGCACCGCAACCATGTATTGCAGGCAGTGGTCGCGATCGGCAGGGTTTGCAAGCGGGCCTTTCTTGTCGATGATGCGCAGTGCGGACTCGTGGGTGCGGATCGTGATGCGGCGGATCGCGTCGAGGCGAGCGGAAAGCCTGGGGTGCAGCGCCATCGCACATTCGACCGCGGTCTGGGCATGGAATTCCGCCGGATAGGAAATCTTGAACAGGACATTTTCCATCACATAGCTGCCGTAGGGCCGCGGCAGGGCCAGGGGCTTGCCCTTGAACAGCACGTCGTAGAAGCCCCAGGTCTTCGCCGTCAGTACCGACGGATAACCCATCTCTCCCTTGGCGACCATCAGCGCCAGGCGTACCCCGCGCGCTGTCGCGTCGCCGGCCGCCCAGCTCTTGCGCGAGCCGGTGTTGGGCGCATGGCGGTAGGTGCGCAGCGACTGGCCGTCGACCCAGGCCTGCGACAGCGCGTCGATGATCTCGGCGTGGGAAAGGCCGAGCATCTGGGCCACGACGGCCGTGGTGGCGACCTTGACCAGCAGCACGTGGTCGAGCCCGACCCGGTTGAAGCTGTTCTCGAGCGCGATCACGCCCTGGATTTCGTGCGCCTTGATCATCGCCATGAGCACGGCGTGCATCGTTAGCGGCGCTCTGCCCGCGGCGACCGCGGTGCGCGACAGCCAGTCGGCGGTGGCGAGAATGCCGCCCAGGTTGTCCGAAGGATGGCCCCATTCGGCCGCGAGCCAGGTGTCATTGAAGTCGAGCCAGCGGATCATCGCGCCGATGTTGAACGCGGCCTGCACCGGATCGAGCTGAAACTGCGTTCCCGGTACCTTCGCCCCGTGCGGCACGACCGTCCCCGGGACGATGGGCCCGAGCAGCTTGGTGCAGGCGGGATAGGACAGCGCTTCGAGTCCGCAGCCGAGCGTATCGAGCAGGCAATACCGCGCCGTGTCGAAGGCTTCCTTGCTCGTCACCGCGTAATCGCTGACGTAGTCGGCGATTCCAACCAGGACCTGGTCAGCCGGTGGTCGAGCGTCGGTGGTCGCGGCGACCACGCTCATTCCGCTGGCTTCGCGCCGCCAGGCGTCTTGTCCGCCGGGGTCGGCGACGGCGCCTCGGGCGCGGCACCGGCACTGTAACCGGCCACGCGCCAGCGCTCGTCTTCGAAGGTCAGCAGGACGGTCTCGAGGATCGGCGGTGCGTCGGCAAAATGGCTCACGTACGCCACCGTGACGTAGTTGCCGGTGGGCGCGCCGCGCACGGTGGTCGCGAATTCAGCGCGCTGCAGTTCGCGCCCGGCGGGCTTGCCCAACTGCTGCCGCGGCGCGCGGATATCGCGCGTCCAGTCTTCTAGGTTGCTGCCCCGCTGCATGACCGCCGCCAGGCCGTTCCAGGCCTCGTCGTAGTGGCCGAGGTCGAGCGCCCCGAGCCAGGCGGCGGCTTGCTCTGTCGCGGCACGGACCTGCGCCACGTGGTCGGCGGGTGCATCCGCCCAGGCCGTGCTCCAGGGCAGCGCGGCGGCGAAGGCCACGCACCCGGCGCGCACCGCCCAACGCAGGGGCGCCAGGCGCATCATCGCCGCTGCGCCTGCGGCACGAACGCCAGATCCTCCGGACCGACGTAGTTGCCCGAGGGACGGATGATCTTGCCGTCGGCGCGCTGCTCGATCACGTGCGCCGACCATCCCGCGGTGCGCGAGATGACGAACAGTGGCGTGAACATGGTCGTGGGCACGCCCATCATGTGGTAGCTGACCGCGGAGAACCAGTCGAGGTTGGCGAACATGTTTTTCGCTTCCCTCATGGTCTGCTCGATGCGTTCTGCGATGGCGAACATCTTCATGTTACCCGCCTCGGCCGAAAGCCGGCGCGCCACTTCCTTGATCACCCGATTGCGCGGGTCGCTTAAGGTGTAGACCGGGTGCCCGAAACCGATCACCACCTCCTTGGCCGCGACGCGGCGGCGGATGTCCGCCTCGGCTTCCTCCGGCGTCGCGTAGCGCTGCTGGACTTCGAACGAGAACTCGTTCGCGCCGCCGTGCTTCGGCCCGCGCAGCGCACCGATTGCCCCGGTGAGCGCCGAGTAGAGATCGGATCCCGTTCCGGCGATCACGCGCGCGGTGAAGGTCGAGGCATTGAACTCGTGCTCGGCGTAGAGGTTGAGCGAGGTATGCATCGCCCGTACCCACGATGGCGGCGGCGGTCTGCCATGCAACAGGTGCAGGAAATGGCCGCCGATCGATTCGTCGTCGGTTTCGACCGCGATGCGCTTGCCGGTCCGGGTCCAGTGATGCCAGTAGAGCAGCATCGAGCCCTGCGAGGCCATCAGCCGATCGGCGATGTCGCGCGCGCCGCTCTCCTCGTGTCCGTCGTGTTCCGGCAGCAACGCGCCCAGAACCGAGACCCCGGTGCGCATGACGTCCATCGGATGCGCCGCCGCCGGGATGCGCTCGAGGGTCTCCCGCACCGCCTCGGGCACGCCGCGCAGCGTGGCGAGCTTCGCCTTGTAGGCCGAGAGCTCGGCCACGTTAGGCAACTTGCCGTGCACCAGCAGATAGGCGATCTCCTCGAATTCGCAGGTGTCGGCGATATCGAGGATGTCGTAGCCGCGATAATGCAGGTCGTTGCCGGTGCGCCCGACCGTGCACAGGGCGGTGTTGCCGGCGATGACACCCGACAGGGCGACCGATTTCTTCGGTTTCGGGCCGGCGCCGGTCTCGGGCAGGTCGGACGGGACGCTCATGAGCTGCCCCGGGCAAAGAGCGCGTCGAGCTTCGCCTCGTAGGCGTGGTAGTCCAGAAAATCGTAGAGCTCCGCCCGCGTCTGCATGCTGTCGAGGAGCGCCTTCTGCGTGCCGTCCTGGCGCAGTGTCCGGTAGACGGCGAGCGCGGCCTTGTTCATGGCCCGAAACGCCGACAGCGGGTAGAGCGCGATGGCGACGCCCGCGCTGGCGAGCTCGGCGACGGTGTACAGCGGCGTCTGTCCGAATTCGGTGATGTTGGCGAGCACCGGCACCTTGACCGCGTCGACGAAGCGCCGGTACATCGCAAGCTCGGTGATCGCCTCCGGAAAAATCATGTCGGCGCCGGCCTCGACGCAGGCGCGGGCCCGGTCGATGGCAGCCTCGAGCCCTTCCACGGCGAGCGCGTCGGTGCGGGCCATGATGCACAAAACCGGCGTCGGTCCGGGCGTCGACGGCGGCTTTGATGCGGTCGACCATCTCGGCCTTCGACACCAGCTCCTTGCCCGGACGATGCCCGCAACGCTTGGCCCCGACCTGGTCCTCGATGTGCATCGCCGCGGCGCCGAACTTGATCAGCGACTTGACGGTGCGGGCGATGTTGAAGGCCGAGGCGCCGAAACCGGTGTCGACGTCGACTAACAGCGGCAGGGTGCAGGCGTCGGTGATCCGGCGCACGTCCGTGAGCACGTCGTCGAGGCCGCTGATGCCCAGATCGGGGACGCCCAGCGACCCGGCGGCGACCCCGCCGCCGGACAGGTAGATGGCGCGGAAGCCGGACTTCTGGGCGAGGATCGCGTGATAGGCGCAGATCGCGCCGGGCACCTGCAGCGGCGCTTCGGCCGTAAGCGCGGCACGAAAGTTCGCCCCCGGGGAGAGGGTCGTCATGGGCTCGTTCCCGGCGCGCCCGCGCCCGCGGCGGAGGCGCCCGGCGCAAACCACGCCGCGGCTGCCGCCGGCATCGCCGCCCCGGCCGCGTGCGCCTGCTGCAGCAAGTCCCAGCAGTAGCGATACGAGGCGCGATCATAGAGCTTGCCGTCGTGGCGGATCGGGCCCCACGCGGCGGCCTGCGCGGCGGCGAGCACTGCGGCGGCGGTTTCGAGTGCGGCGGGGTCGGGGCGGAAGGCGCGCACGATCGGCTCGATCTGCGACGGGTGGATGCTCCACATGCGCAGGAAGCCGAACTCGTTTTTCGCCCGCGTCGCGTCGGCGTGCACCGCCTCGGCATCGTCGAGGGCAAGCGTCACGCCGTGGGCGGGCACCACCGCGTGCGCGAGCGCCGCGGCCGCGACTTCGCACTTGGCACGGCGCAGCAGCGGATGGTCGAATTGTCCCGGGCTTTGCATCGCCGCCTCGGGAATCGCACCGTGGTGGGCGCTGACGAAATCCAGTGTACCGAAGTCCAAGCTGACCACGCCGGGAAGCGCGGCGATGGCCCAGGCATCATGCACCGCCGCCGGGGTCTCGATCATGACGCAAACCGGTATCGTCCGCCGCACGCCCACGCGCAGCGCTTCTTCGCGCAGCGCGTGCAGAAAGCGCTGCACATCGGCGGCGGCATGCACTTTGGGCAGCGTCAGGAACGCGATCCGCGCGCCCGCCCCGCCGACCAGGATGTCGAGGTCGCTGCGCCACGCCGGGTGGGTGAGGTCGTGGATGCGGGCGCCGACCCGGCCGAAGGCGTTGTCCGCGCCGGCGATCAGTGCGGCCATGGCCTTGGCATGCGCCCGTTCCTCGCCGACGGGTGCGCCGTCCTCGCAGTCGCACGCCACATCGAACACCGGCCCGAGCGTGCGCTGCAGCGCCAGCGCTTTGGCGAGGTGGCGCTCGCTGCCGGCGTAGTGGACGCACGGCGGCAGGCGCGGCAGCGCCGGTCCCGCGGCGTACAGCGCGGCGGAAGGATGCAGCGTGCGCGTCATGGCTTCACTCCGGCGCTCCGGGCGCAACCTCTGCTCTTGCGCCGCGCGCGCCGTGCTCACGCGAGGAGCGACGCGACGCCGACGCGCTCCTCTTCCAGCTCCTTGAGCGTCGCGTCCATCCGTTCGCGCGAAAACGCATCGATTTCCAGTCCCTGCACGAGCGTGTACTCGGCGCCGGTGGTGGTGACCGGAAAGCCGTACATCACGTCGCGCGGAATGCCGTAGCTGCCGTCGGAGGCCACGCCCATGGTCACCCACTTGCCGTGGCTGCCCAGGAGCCAGTCGCGGACGTGATCGATCGCGGCGTTGGCGGCCGATGCCGCCGAGGACAAACCGCGCGCCTCGATGATCGCCGCGCCACGCTTGCCGACCGTGGGGATGAACACGTTGCGGTTCCAGTTCTCGTCGTTGATCTTGGCCTTGAGCGAAGCACCCTCGGCGGTGGCGAAGCGATAGTCCGGATACATCGTCGGGGAATGGTTGCCCCAGACGATCAGGCGCTCGATCGCGCCCACCGCAACGCCCGCCTTCGCCGCGAGCTGCGACAGCGCGCGATTGTGATCGAGCCTGAGCATGGCGGTGAAGTGCTGCCGCGGCAACGACGGTGCCGAGCGCATCGCAATGTAGGCATTGGTATTGGCCGGGTTGCCGACCACGAGCACCCTGACGCCGCGGTCGGCAGCCGCATCGAGCGCTTTGCCCTGGGCGATGAAGATCTTGGCGTTTTCGAGCAGCAGGTCCTTGCGTTCCATGCCGGGGCCGCGCGGCCTGGCACCGACCAGCAGCGCGACCTCGGCGTCCTTGAAGGCGAGATTCGGGTCGCCGCTGCCGCTCATGCCGGCGAGCAACGGGAAGGCGCAATCCTCGATTTCCATCATCACGCCCTTGAGCGCCGCCTGCACCTTGTCGATCGGCAACTCCAGCAACTGCAGGATCACCGGCTGATCGCTGCCGAGCATCTGGCCGCTGGCGATGCGGAACAGGAGGCTATACCCGATCTGGCCGGCGGCGCCGGTGACCGCTACGCGGACGGGCTTCTTCATCAAGGGCTCCTGGCGAGCATGGGTGTGGCGAATCGGGGCGGTCCGGGCGATCCATCCGGTCGGCGGCAGGCGAGCTGACGGCGCCGGCACATTGCGCACCCGCGTCCTGTCGCGCCGATCGGCGTCGCGATGCGCATGTTACGGCGCTCGCCGCGGGGTGTCGAGTCCGGAATCGCCGTGCATGCATGCGCGCCGCGGCGCAGCGCTTTCGCGGTGGCGGCGGTGTCGCGATTGCCTGTATAATTTTTGCCGTGCACCAACCACCGGGCGGTATTGCCTCCTCGCGCCGAGATTCGCCATGTCCGCCCTCGAGCGACCCGTGACCAAGCAGCGTCCGGTCTATCTGAACCTGGTGCGCATCCGTCTTCCGCTGCCAGGCCTGGTGTCGATCCTGCATCGGGTGAGCGGGGCGGCGCTGTTCTTCGTCGGCCTGCCGCTCTTGCTCGTTGGCGTCGAGCGCAGCCTCGCCTCGCCCGAGGCGTTCGATGGCTTGCGCTCCGCCCTGTCGACGCCGCTCGCAAAGATCGTGCTGATCGGATTGGTCTGGGCTTATCTGCACCATTTCTGCGCAGGCATCCGCTTCCTGCTCCTCGATGTCCAGCGGGGCATCGAACTCGAGCCGGCGCGCCGGTCGAGCGTGCGTGGTGCTCGTCGTAAGCCTGGTGCTGACGCTCCTTGTCGGGATGCGCCTGTGGTGAAGCGCATCATCGTCGGCGCGCATTACGGGCTCAAGGACTGGCTCGTACAGCGCGTCACCGCGCTCGTCATGGTGCTCTATACCCTGCTCTGGCTGGCGATCGCCGGGGTCGAAGGCGGGGTCGACTACACGCTGTGGCAGGCGCTGTTCGCCAACCCCGCGTTTCGCGTTGCGACGATGCTCTTCTGGCTGGCGCTGCTCTGGCACGCCTGGGTCGGCATGCGCGACATCTGGATGGATTATCTCAAGCCCGACGGCACTGCGCCTGACGGTCGAAACGCTGACCGTTTTGATCCTGCTCGCCTACGCCGTCTGGCTGCTCGATTTGCTCTGGGGGCCGCGGTGAGCGAGCCGAGGCGCGCGCTTGAGCGCAGCGTTGGAGCGCACGCCAGCGCGCCTTGCCAACACCCGAAGGCGGCAGCGAGCCGGACCGGTTGCAGGGGCGGGCGCAATGAACCCTGCGCGACGCCAATTTGACGCTCTCGTCGTCGGTGCCGGGGGCGCCGGCATGCGCGCCTCGCTGCAGCTCGCCCAACACGGCTTATCGGTCGCGGTGCTGTCGAAGGTGTTCCCGACGCGTTCCCACACCGTTGCCGCGCAGGGCGGCATCGGCGCGGCGCTGGGCAACATGAGTGAGGATCACTGGCTCTGGCACATGTACGACACGATCAAGGGCTCCGACTGGCTTGGCGACCAGGACGCGATCGAATACATGTGCCGCACGGCGCCGGAAGTCGTCTACGAACTCGAACATTTCGGGATGCCGTTCGATCGCAACGCCGACGGCACCATCTATCAGCGGCCATTCGGCGGGCATTCGGCGAATTTCGGCGAGAAGTCGGTGCAGCGCGCCTGTGCCGCGGCCGACCGCACCGGCCACGCCATGCTGCACACCCTGTATCAGCGCAACGTCCGCGCGCGCACCCAGTTCTTCGTCGAGTGGATGGCGCTCGACCTGATCCGCGACGCCGACGGGGTGGTACTGGGCGTGACGGCGCTGGAGATGGAGACCGGCGAGGTCATGATCCTGCAGGCGAAGGCGACGCTGCTCGCCACCGGCGGCGCCGGGCGCATCTTCGCGGCGAGCACCAACGCTTTTATCAATACCGGCGACGGTCTGGGCATGGCCGCACGCGCCGGCATTCCGCTCGAGGACATGGAGTTCTGGCAGTTCCATCCCACCGGCGTCGCCGGTGCCGGCGTGCTGATCACCGAGGGGGTGCGCGGCGAGGGCGGCATCCTGCTCAACAGCAACGGCGAGCGCTTCATGGAGCGTTACGCGCCCAACCTCAAGGACCTGGCCTCGCGCGACATCGTGTCGCGCTCGATGGACCAGGAGATCAAGGAGGGCCGCGGCTGCGGGCCGCACAAGGACTACGTGCTGCTCAAGCTCGATCACCTCGGGCCGGAAGTGATCATGAAGCGGCTGCCGTCGATCCGCGAGATCGCCATCAAGTTTGCCAACGTCGACCCGATCCGGGAGCCGATCCCGGTCGTGCCGACGATCCATTACATGATGGGTGGCATACCGACCAATATCCACGGCCAGGTCGTGGCGCCGGCCGGCGGGGACCCCGAACGCGGTGGTCGAGGGCCTGTACGCGGTGGGCGAGTGCGCCTGTGTGTCGGTCCACGGCGCCAATCGGCTGGGCACCAACTCCCTGCTCGATCTGCTGGTGTTCGGCCGGGCGGCGGGGGACGCCATCGTCGCGCAGGGCCTCGACCGTGTCGCGCACAAAGCGCTGCCCGCGGATGCCGCCGCGGCCTCGCTCGCCCGGCTCGCCCGCCTCGATGCCGCGACCGCGGGCGAGCAGGTCGCCGACGTCGCGCACAGCTTGCGCCGGACGGTGCAGTCACACTGCGGCGTGTTCCGCAACGCCGAACTCTTGCGCGAAGGCGTGGTCAAGATCATGGAGATCGAGCAGCGCGTCGGGCAGGTGGCGATCAAGGACAAGAGCAAGACCTTCAATACCGCGCGCGTGGAGGCGCTCGAGCTCGACAACCTGATCGAGGTCGCCAAGGCATCGATCGTGTCGGCCGAGGCGCGGCAGGAGTCGCGTGGCGCCCAGGCGCGCAGCGATTTTCCCACGCGCGACGACGCCAACTGGCTCAAGCACAGCCTCTGGTACCGCGACGGCAACCGCCTCGCCTACAAGCCGGTCAACCTCAAGCCGCTTTCCGTCGATGCCTTCCCGCCGAAGGCGCGCACCTATTAGGATCGCCCGGGCATGAAATTCCGCATCTACCGCTACAACCCCGATCAGGACGCCGCGCCGCACCTGCAGGATTACGACGTCGCGCTCGATCCGCACGACCGCATGCTGCTCGACGCGCTGATCCGAATCAAGGTGCACGACGATACGCTCTCGTTCCGGCGCTCCTGCCGCGAAGGTGTCTGCGGCTCCGACGCGATGAACATCAACGGCAAGAACGGGCTCGCCTGCATCACCAACCTGAGGGAGCTCAGCGAGCCGGTCGAGCTGCGGCCGATCCCCGGGCTGCCGGTGATCCGCGACCTGATCGTCGACATGAGCCAGTTCTTCAAGCAATATCATTCCATCAAGCCGTATCTGGTCAACGACACGCCGCCGCCGGAGAAGGAGCGACTGCAGTCGCCGCAGGACCGCGATGAGCTCGACGGCCTCTACGAGTGCATTCTCTGCGCCTGCTGCTCGACGGCCTGCCCGTCATTCTGGTGGAATCCGGACAAGTTCGTCGGACCCGCCGGGCTGCTGGCGGCCTACCGCTTCATCGCCGATTCGCGCGACCTGGCGACCGGCGAACGCCTCGACAACCTCGACGATCCGTACCGCCTGTTCCGATGCCACACCATAATGAATTGCGTCGACGTCTGCCCGAAAAACCTGAATCCGACCAAGGCGATCGGCAAGATCAAGGAGCTCATGGTCAAGCGGGCGGTGTAATCGTCGTCCTTCGCCCCCATCTGGGGAGCGATGGGATCGAGCCGCGCTGACTGCAAGCCATGGCCTCGCGTGTCGAGCTCAATCGCCTGCGCTGGCGCTGCCGGCGGGGAATGCTGGAGAACGATCTGGTCCTCGCGCATTTCCTCGAGGCGCGCGGTGATGGCCTCTCGGCGGAGGAGATGGCGGCGCTCGAACGGCTGCTGGAACTGAGCGACAACGCGTTGTGGGACCTGCTATCGGGCCGGCAATTGGCCCCGGACGCGGCGCTAGCGCCGCTGCTGGAGGCGCTGCGGGCCGTCCGTGCATGCGAGGATGCGCCGCCGTCGGATGCATCCGTTTCTGACTCAGCCTGGGGGAGTAATAGCTCATGACCGACCGCACCGCCACCCTGAATTTCAGCGACGGATCGCCTTCCGTCACCTTTCCGCTGTTGCCCGGCACCATCGGTCCGGAAGTGGCGGACATCCGAGCGCTGTACACCAAGACCGGCAAGTTCACCTACGACCCGGGCTTCCTGTCGACCGCGGCCTGCGCATCGACGATCACCTATATCGACGGTGACAAGGGCGAGCTGCTCTACCGCGGCTACCCGATCGAGGAGCTCGCGGTGCATTGCAACTTTCTCGAGATCTGCTTCCTCTTGTTGCGCGGCGAACTGCCGACGGCGGCGGAAAACGCCAAATTCGTGCAAACCGTCACCCAGCACACGATGGTGCACGAGCAGATGAACCAGTTCTTCCGCGGCTTCCGCCGCGACTCGCATCCGATGGCGATGCTGGTCGGCGTCGTCGGCTCGCTGTCGGCGTTCTATCACGATTCGCTCGACATCACCGACCCGTGGCATCGCGAGGTGTCGGCGATCCGCCTCATCGCCAAGCTGCCGACGCTGGTGGCGTCGTGCTACAAGTACACCCTCGGCCAGCCGTTCGTGTATCCGCGCAACGAGCTCTATTACACCGCGAATTTCATGCGCATGATGTTCTCGGTGCCGTGCGAGGAATACAAGGTCAACGACGTGCTGGTGCGCGCCCTCGATCGCTTCTTCATCCTGCACGCCGATCACGAGCAGAACGCCTCCACCTCGACGGTGCGCCTGGCCGGGTCGTCCGGCGCCAACCCGTTCGCGTGCATCGCCGCCGGCATCGCCTGCCTGTGGGGCCCCGCGCACGGCGGCGCCAACGAAGCGGCGCTCAACATGCTCGAGGAAATCGGCGACGTGTCCAAGATCGGCGAGTTCATCAAGCGGGTCAAGGACAAGAACTCCGGGGTCAAGCTCATGGGCTTCGGGCATCGGGTGTACAAGAACTACGACCCGCGCGCGAAGCTCATGCGCGAGACCTGTTACGAGGTGCTCGAGGATCTGGGCCTGCACGACGATCGGCTGTTCAAGCTGGCGATGGCGCTGGAGAAGATCGCGCTCGAGGACGACTATTTCGTCAAGCGCAAGCTCTATCCCAACGTCGATTTCTACTCCGGCATCGTGCAGCGCGCGATCGGCATTCCGGTCGGCCTGTTCACGGCCATCTTCGCCCTGGCGCGGACCATCGGCTGGATCGCGCAATGGAACGAAATGATCTCCGATCCGGAGCAGAAGATCGGCCGCCCGCGGCAGCTCTACACCGGGGCCACGCGCCGCGACGTCAAGCCGATTGCGCAACGCTGACCGATATCCCTGAACGACGAGGCTACCCGCCATGATGGATGAACTGCGCGCCACATCAACCCTGTTCGGGAGCAATGCCCCGTTCATCGAGCAGCAGTACGAGATCTACCTCGCCAACCCCAACGCCGTGGGTGCCGACTGGCGCGCGTATTTCGACCAGTTGCGCGACGGCGCCTCCGACGTCGCCCACGCGCCGGTCATCGACTCCTTCATCCAGCTCGCGAAAAGCCGCCGCCTGGCCGCGCCGATGGTCGATGCGCAGGCGATGCACAAGCAGGTGCTGGTGCTGCGGCTGATCAGCAAGTACCGCACGCTCGGGGTGTTCCAGGCCGACCTCGACCCGCTCAAGCGCCAGGAGAAACCGTACCTCGCCGATCTGGACGTCGCCAGCTACGGCTTCAGCGAGGCCGACATGGAGGCGGAATTCAACATCGGCTCGTACCGCGGCGCACCCGGCGGCGGCGACCGGATGCGCCTGCGCGACCTGATCGCGGCGCTGCAGGAAACGTACTGCCGCACTTTCGCCACCGAGTACATGTACATGTCGGACACGCCGCAGAAGCGCTTCATCCAGGAGCGCATCGAGCCGCTGCGGTCGCGGCCGGTCTACGCGCCGGAGTTCCGCCGCCACATCCTCGAGCGCCTGACCGCGGCCGAGACGCTCGAACGCTACCTGGGCACCAAGTATGTCGGCCAGAAGCGCTTCTCGGGCGAGGGGGGAGACACCATGATTCCCATGCTCGACCACCTGATCCAGACCTCGGGCGCCGCCGGGGTGCAGGAGATGGTCATCGGCATGGCCCATCGCGGTCGGCTCAACGTGCTCGTCAACACGCTGGGCAAGATGCCCGCCAACCTGTTCGCGGAATTCGAGGGCAAGTCGGCGAGCGACCTTTCCGCCGGCGACGTCAAATACCACCAGGGGTTTTCCTCCGACGTGGCCACGCCCGGCGGACCGATGCACGTGACGCTGGCGTTCAATCCGTCGCACCTCGAAATCGTCGACCCGGTCGTCGAGGGCTCGGTGCGCGCGCGCCAGCATCGGCGCAAAGACGGGACCTTCGACCAGGTGATGCCGGTGCTCATCCACGGCGACGCGGCGATTGCGGGCCAGGGTGTGGTGCAGGAAACGCTCAACCTGTCGCAGACGCGCGGCTATCGCACCGGCGGGACGATCCATATCGTCGTCAACAACCAGATCGGGTTCACCACCTCCGATCCGCGCGACACCCGCGGCACGCTCTATTGCACCGACGTGGCGAAGATGGTCGAGGCGCCGATCTTCCACGTCAACGGCGACGATCCGGAAGCCTGCCTGCTGGCCATCGAGATCGCGATCGAGTTCCGGCAGAAATTCGATCGCGACGTGTTCATCGATCTGGTTTGCTTCCGCCGCCAGGGTCACAACGAAGCCGACGAACCGATGATCACGCAGCCGCTGATGTACAAGGCGATCCGCGAGCATCCGGGCACGCGCGCGCTCTACGCCCGGCGCCTGGTGGCCGACGGGGTGATCACCGCCGACGCTGCCGAGGCGATGATCGCCACCTACCGCACGGCGATGGACAAGGGACTGCACACCAACACGACCGTGCTGTCCAACTACAAGCCGCCGTTTGCGGTCGACTGGACGCCCTTCCTCGGCAAGCACTGGACCGACGCGGCGGAGACCGCGGTGCCGCTTAAGACGCTCAAGTCGCTGGCGCGCAAGGTGACCGACGTGCCGGCGAACTTCAAGCTGCATCCGCGGGTGGAGAAGGTCATCGCCGACCGCCGGGCCATGGGCGAGGGCGAGCTGCCGCTCGACTGGGGCATGGGCGAGACGCTCGCCTACGCGAGCCTGCTCGACCAGGGCTACGGCGTGCGCCTTTCCGGCCAGGATTCGGCGCGCGGGACCTTCTCCCACCGCCACGCGGTGCTGCACGACCAGAACCGGGAAAGGTGGGACGAGGGGATCTGGATCCCGCTGCAGCACGTCAAGGAAGGCCAGCCCGACTTCGAGGTCATCGACTCGGTGCTCTCCGAGGAGGCGGTGCTCGGCTTCGAGTACGGTTACGCGACCTCGGAGCCGACCAGCGCTGGTGATCTGGGAGGCGCAATTCGGCGATTTCGCCAACGGGGCGCAGGTGGTCATCGATCAGTTCATCGCCGCCGGCGAGGTCAAGTGGGGGCGCATCTGCGGTCTGACGCTGCTCCTGCCGCACGGCTACGAAGGGCAGGGGCCCGAGCACTCGTCGGCGCGGCCGGAGCGTTATCTGCAGTTGTGCGCCGAGCACAACATGCAGGTCTGCGTGCCGACGACGCCGGCGCAGATCTTCCACCTGTTGCGCCGGCAGATGGTGCGCGACTTCCGCAAGCCGCTCATCGTCATGAGCCCGAAGAGCCTGCTGCGGCACAAGGCTGCGGTGTCGGCGCTCACCGATCTGTCCGAGGGGCGGTTTAATACCGTGATCGGCGATGCGGAGAAGCTCGTGGCCAAGAACGTGCGCCGGGTGGTGGTCTGCAGCGGCAAGGTGTACTACGATCTCACCGACTTTCGGCGCGCGAGCAAGATCGCCGACATGGCCGTGGTTCGCCTCGAGCAGCAGTATCCGTTCCCGCACCTCGACTTCAAGGCGCAGATCGCGAAATACCCGAACGCGAAGGAGGTCGTGTGGTGCCAGGAAGAACCGCAGAATCAGGGCGCGTGGTACCGTTTGCGTGCCTACCTGCGCGGCGACATCGAGGAAAAGCAGCTGCTGGCTTACGCCGGCCGCCCGATCTCGGCCTCGCCCGCCGTCGGCTACGCTTCAAGGCACCTGGCGCAGCAGCAGCAGCTGGTCGCCGACGCGTTTGCCCCGAAGCTCGCGTCGGGCGAGATGATCACCGCGCGTTGATGCGCGCCAACCCGTGAGCAGGTAGAGAAGAAGCGTCCATCATGGCGATCGAAGTGAAGGTGCCGGTGCTGCCGGAGTCGGTCACCGAAGCGACCCTGGTCAACTGGCATAAAAAGGTCGGCGACGCCGTCAACCGGGACGAGAACCTGGTCGATGTCGAGACGGACAAGGTGGTGCTCGAACTGCCCGCGCCCGCGGCGGGGGTTCTGACCGAAATCAGGAGGCCCGATGGCGCGACCGTGGTGGCGCAGGAAGTCATCGCCGTGATCGACCCGGCGGCGCAGGGCGCGGCCGCCGCGGCCCCGGCGGCCGTCGCCTCGCCCCCCGCGCCCGCCGCGACCGCGGCGCCGGCTGCGACTGCGGCGCCGGCCGCGACGCCAGCCGCGCCGCCATCCGCCGTGGCGGCCGCTTCGCCTGCCGGCGCCCTGCCCGCTGCGCGCAAGCTCATGGCCGAGCAGAACCTGAGCCCGGCCGAGGTCGCCGGCACCGGCCGCGGCGGTCGCATCACCAAGGGCGACGTGCTCGCCGCGGTGGAGACGAAGGGCGAGGGCGGCAAGAGTGCCGGCGCACCGGCACCGGCCGCCCCGGCCCCCCCGCGCCGGCGCCGGCTGCACCGCCCCCGGCGCCACCGCGGGTCGCTCTCTCTGCCGGCTTGAGCGCCCGGCCCGAGCAGCGCGTGCCCATGTCGCGGCTGCGGCAACGCGTCGCCGAGCGGCTGGTGGCCTCGCAGGCGACCGCTGCGATCCTCACCACTTTCAATGAAGTCAACATGGCCGCGGTGATCGAGCTGCGCAACCGGTACAAGGATCGGTTCGAAAAAGAGCACGGCGTCAAGCTCGGCTTCATGGGTTTCTTCGTCAAGGCAGCGGTGCACGCGCTGAAAAAATTTCCCCTCGTCAACGCATCGATCGACGGCTCCGACATCGTCTACCACGGCTATTTCGACATCGGCATCGCGGTCGGCAGCCCGCGCGGGCTGGTGGTGCCGATTCTGCGCGACGCCGACCAGCTCACCATCGCCGAGATCGAGCAGCAGATCGGCGATTTCGGCAAGCGCGCGCAGGAGGGCAAGCTGACCGTCGAAGAGCTGACCGGCGGCACCTATACGATTTCCAATGGCGGCGTGTTCGGCTCGCTGCTGTCCACGCCGATCATCAATCCGCCGCAGTCGGCGATCCTCGGCGTGCACGCGACGCGCGACCGAGCGGTGGTCGAGAACGGACAGGTCGTGGTGCGGCCGATGAACTACCTGGCGCAGTCCTACGACCATCGCATCATCGACGGCCGCGAGGCGGTGTTGTCGCTGGTGGCCATCAAGGAAGCGCTGGAAGACCCCGCGCGCATGCTTCTGGACCTGTGATCGCGCGGCACGGACAATCGCGTGGCTGATTCATTTGACGTCGTGGTCATCGGCGCCGGTCCCGGCGGCTACACCGCCGCCATTCGCGCCGCGCAACTCGGCTTCAAGACCGCGTGCATCGATGACTGGACCACCGCCGAGGGCAAACCAGCGCCCGGCGGTACCTGCACCAACGTCGGCTGCATTCCGTCGAAGGCCCTGCTGCAGTCGTCGGAGAATTACGAGCACGCGGGCCACGACTTCGCCGCGCATGGCATCGAGATCCAGGGCCTGTCCGTGGACGTTGCTCGTATGCTTGCGCGCAAGGACAAGGTCGTGCGGCAGAACAACGACGGTATCGTCTACCTGTTCAAGAAGAACAAGGTGACGTTCTTCTCCGGGGTCGGCAGCCTGGTCGGCGGCGCGCCCGGCGCATGGCAGATCAAGGTGGTGGGAAAGGACGCCGCTTCGCTCACGGCGAAAAACGTCATCGTCGCGACCGGCTCCAAACCGCGGCCCTTGGTGGTCGACGGCAGTAGCGTGCCGTTCGACAGCCGGCTCATTCTCGACAACGACGGCGCACTCTCGCTCGGGACGGTCCCGAAAAAACTCGGCGTCGTCGGCGCCGGCGTCATCGGCCTCGAGATGGGCAGCGTCTGGCGCCGGCTCGGCGCCGAGGTCACCCTGCTCGAAGCCCTGCCGGTGTTTCTCGGCGCCGCCGACGAGCAGGTCGCCAAGGAGGCGTGGAAGCTGTTCACCCGGCAAGGGCTCGCGATCGTGCTCGGTGCCCACATCACCCGCGTCAGCGTGGGCAGCGGGGTGGACGTCGCGTACAACGACGGCGAGGGCAAGGCACAAAACGCGCACTTCGACCAGCTGATCGTGTCCATCGGCCGCATTCCCTACAGCGGCGCACTCGGTACGCAGGCGGTCGGGCTCGCGCTCGACGAGCGCGGCTTTGTCGCCGTGGACAGCGACTGCCGGACAAACCTCGAGGGCATCTGGGCGATCGGTGATGTCGTGCGCGGCCCGATGCTCGCGCACAAGGCCGAGGACGAAGGCGTGGCGGTGGCCGAGCGCATCGCGGGCCAGCACGGCCACGTCGACTTCAACACCGTACCCTGGGTGATCTACACCGCGCCGGAGATCGCCTGGGTGGGCCAGACCGAACAGCAGCTCAAGGCGGCCGGCGTGGCCTATCGCGCCGGGTCGTTCCCCTTCACCGCCAACGGTCGCGCCCGGGCAATGGGCGAGACCCAGGGGTTCGTCAAGTTCCTCGCCGACGCCAAGACGGATCGCATCCTCGGCATGCACGCCATCGGGCCGATGGTCTCGGAGCTCATCGCCGAAGGCGTGGTGGCGATGGAATTCGGTGCGGCAAGCGAGGATATCGCGCGCATCTGCCACGCCCATCCATCGCTTGCCGAAGCGGTGAAGGAAGCCGCGCTCGCGGTGGACCGGCGTACGCTCAATCTCTGAGCCCGACCCGAGGCGAGCGGCGCGACGCGACATGAACGACGCCACGCCATCCCCCGCCAGCACCCGCCGCGCGCTGGTGCGGCATCTCGAGCCAGAGCTCGCCCGCAGGCATATCGTCCTCGACCCGTCGCAGCAGGCGGCCCTTGAGCGCCTGCAGCAGCTCGACGACGAGCTGGTGGCCTTCAAGAGGGCGCGGGTGTCGCTGCTGCGGCGCTGGCTCAACCCGCCCGTGCCCCCGCGCGGCGTCTATCTCTGGGGCGGCGTCGGGCGGGGGAAGAGCTTCCTCATGGACGCCTTCTACCGCGCGGTCCCGATCCGGCGCAAGACACGTGTGCACTTCCACGCCTTCATGCGCGATGTGCACGCGGAGCTCAAGACGCTCAAGCGTCGAGGAGGACCCGCTGTCCGCGGTGGCGGCGCGCCTCGCGCGCCGCCACCGCCTGGTGTGCTTCGACGAGTTTCACGTCTCCGACGTCGCCGACGCGATGATCCTCGGCCGGCTGCTCACCCGGCTCTTCGACCTGGGTGTGGTATTCGTGATGACCTCGAACTATCGACCCGACGACCTGTATCCGAACGGCCTGCAGCGGCAGAATCTATTGCCGACCATCGACCTGCTGAAGCGATCGCTGGAGATCGTCGAGGTCGATGGCGGCACCGATTACCGCCTGCGCGAGCTCGAGCACGAACAGTGTTACTACACGCCGCTGACCGAGGCGGTTGAAGCGGCGCTGGCGACCCGCTTCGAGCGCCTGCGCGCGGGCCCGGACGAGGAGCCGCGGCTGATCATCGGATCGCGTCCGGTCCCGGCGCGAAAGCGCGCGGGGAGCCTGGTATGGTTTGACTTCGAGACCCTGTGCGAGGGTCCGCGCTCGCAGCTCGACTACCTGGAGCTCGCCCGCCGCTTCGCCGTAGTGTTTCTCTCCGGCGTGCCCCTTCTCACCCCCGACATGGGGAACGCGGCGCGGCGCTTTGCCTGGCTCGTCGACGTGTTCTACGATCATCGGGTAAAGTTACTGCTGTCGGCGGCGGTCCGCCCGGAGGAACTCTACCGGGAGGGACCGAACAGCCAGGAGTTTGCGCGCACCGCGAGCCGCTTGATCGAGATGAGCACCCGCGAATACATGGCGTTACCCCATCAGGCGGGCACACCCGCCGCAACCACGGCACCGTGAGGAGGACCCTACCCATGCACCGGTTCAAGGCATACCGCACGTTCGAAGATGACAAGGTGGTGTCCAGCCGCTTTGTCGAGATGACCGAAGACGATCTCGATCCGGGCGACGTCATCGTCCGGACCAAGTACTCGACCATCAATTACAAGGATGCGCTGTCGTACAACGGCGCGGGCAGGATCATGCGCAAGTTCCCCACCGTCGGCGGCATCGACATGGCGGGGACCGTCGAGACCTCCGCCGATCCTCGCTTCCGCCGCGGCGACAAGGTCATCGTGCACGCCTACGACTTCGGCGTGGCCCACGATGGCGGTTACGCCGAATACGTTCGCGTCCCGGGCGATTGGATCGTGCGCCGTCCCGAAGCCATGACTGCGTTCGACGCGATGACGCTCGGCACCGCCGGTTTTACCGCGGCGCAGGCGATCATGCAGATGGAACACTGCGGGCTCAAGCCGGCGAACGGGCCGGTGGTGGTGACCGGCGCGACCGGCGGCGTCGGCAGCGTCGCCATCGAAATACTGGCCAAGATCGGCTACGACGTGGTCGCGATCACCGGCAAGGAGACGGAGACTGCGTACCTGCGCGGCCTGGGCGCGAAGGAGGTCAGGCTGCGGCAGTCGATCGACCTTACCTCCATCCGGCCGCTCGACAAGGCGACCTGGGCCGGGGCGATCGACAACCTCGGCGGCGACATCCTCGCCTGGATCCTGGCGAGCATGAACATCGGCGGCACGGTGGCCGCGGTCGGGCTCGCGACGAGCGCGAAACTCCACACCACGGTAATGCCGTTCATCCTGCGTGGCGTGCAGTTGCTCGGCGTGGACAGCGCCAATTGCCCGATGCAACTGCGCCAGGCGATCTGGAACAAGCTGGCCGTCGACTGGCGGCCCAACTGCGTCCACGATCAGGTGCGCACCATCGACTTCGACGAGCTGCCGACGCATTTTGACGCCTACCTCAAGGGCCTGGTGCGGGGTCGGACGGTAGTCCGGATCGCGGCCGACACGCACCCCTAGCCCGTGCGGCGACCGGCCGCCTGCTTTGCGCCTGCCCCGGCGCCGCGGCGCGAAGTCGAGCCCCCCGCGCTTCGTCCGGCCGGAGGCGCGTCGCCGCGCCCCGCTTTGCCCATGCGCCCCCGGATGATCTGCGTCAACGCCCCGAGGGACCCGGTCCGCTAGAATGCCCCGGCGTGAGCAAACAGTGGGCATGCCGCTGCCGGAAGCGGTGCACGAGGAGCCTTCCCCATGACGACCTATCGCGAGGTGCACCGCCAGTCGCTCGCCGATCGCGACGCTTTCTGGCGCGAGCAGGCCGCACGCATCGACTGGCAGACGCCGTTCGAGCAGGTGCTCGATTACAGCCGGCCCCCGTTTGCGCGCTGGTTCGTCGGCGGGCGCACCAACCTCTGCCACAACGCGCTCGATCGCCACCTCGCGACCCGTGGCGACCAGCCGGCGCTGATCTATATCTCGACGGAGACCGGCGAGCGACGCACCTACACCTACCGCGAGCTGTGGACCGCGGTGAACGACTTCGCCGCCGTGCTGGCCGCGCACGGTGTCGGGTCGCGGCGACCGCGTGCTCATCTACATGCCCATGATCGCCGAGGCGGTGATCGCGATGCTCGCGACGGTGCGCATCGGAGCGATCCATTCGGTGGTGTTTGGCGGCTTCGCGGCGACGAGCCTGGCCACGCGCATCGACGACGCGCGGCCGAAGGTCATGGTTACCGCTGACGCCGGCATGCGCGCGGGCAAGATCGTTCCCTACAAGCACCTGGTCGACGAGGCATTGCAGCTGGCAGCCCGCCCGGCGGCCAAGGTCATCATCGTCGACCGCAAGCTCGACCCGGGCCACGCCCGCATCGCGGGCCGCGACCTCGACTACGCCACCCTCGAGCGCGCGCACCGCGGCGCGCAGGTGCCCTGCGCGTGGCTCGAAGCCTCGGAGCCTTCCTACATTCTGTACACCTCGGGGACCACCGGCAAGCCGAAGGGCGTGCAGCGCGACACCGGCGGCTACGCGGTGGCGCTGGCCGCTTCCATGCACGACATCTTCTGCCTCGCCCCTGGGGAGACGATGCTCACCACCAGCGACATCGGTTGGGTCGTCGGGCACTCCTACATCGTCTATGCGCCCCTGATCAACGGCTCGACGACGATTCTCTACGAGGGCCTGCCCATTCGCCCCGACCCCGGCATCTGGTGGCAGATCGTCTCCGAGTACCAGGTGCGCACAATGTTCAGTTCGCCCACGGCAATCCGGGTGCTCAAGAAGCAGGACCCCGCGTACATGAAGAAGTACAACCTGTCCTGCCTGCGCTACCTGTTTCTCGCCGGCGAGCCGCTCGACGAGCCGACGGCGCGCTGGGCCTCCGAATCGCTCGGCGTCCCGATCGTCGATCACTATTGGCAGACGGAGAGCGGCTGGCCGATTCTCTCCGCGCAGCCGGGTATCGAGGATACGCCGCGCAAGTTCGGCAGCCCGTCCTTTCCGGTGTGCGGTTACGATGTCCGCCTGCTGCACGAATCGACCGGGGCCGAAGTCGGCGCCAACGAGAAGGGCGTGCTGGCGCTCGTGCCGCCGCTGCCGCCCGGGTGCATGACGACCATCTGGGGTGACGACGAGCGCTTCGTGCAGACCTACTTCTCGACCGTTCCCGGACGTCAGGTGTATTCGACGTTTGACTGGGCGACGCGCGATGGCGACGGCTATTACTTCGTGCTCGGCCGTACCGACGATGTGATCAACGTCGCCGGCCACCGTCTGGGGACGCGCGAAATCGAGGAGGCAGTGCAGGCTCACGCCGGGATCGCCGAGGTGGCGGTGGTCGGTGTCCATGACCCGCTCAAGGGCCAGATCCCGGTCGCCTTCGCCGTCGTCCGCGATCCGGCGCGGGTCGCGACCGCCGAGGGGGTGGCGCACTTGCGCCGCGAAGTGATGGATACGGTCGACCGCGAGCTGGGCGCGATCGCGCGTCCCGGTGCAGTACATTTTGTGACCGTGTTGCCGAAGACGCGCTCGGGCAAGCTCCTGCGGCGCTCGATCCAGGCGCTCGCCGAGGGTCGCGATCCGGGCGATCTCACCACCATCGAGGACCCCAGCGCGCTCGACCAGATCCGCAGCGCGCTCGCCGCGCAACCGCGCTAAACTGCGCCTTTCCTGCTCCATCCCCACCCTTGTCAACCGTTACTCCGGCCGCCCCGCCGCATGTTCCTCTGGCACGCGTCACCCGCGGCAAGGCCATCGACAGCGTCCACTACGGATCGATCGCGGTCGTCGATCGGGACGGGCGTTTGCTCTTTGCCGCCGGTGACCCGCAGTACCTGACCACGACCCGCAGCGCGCTCAAGCCGCTGCAGGCGCTGCCCTTCGTCGCCGGCGGCGGGATCGAGCATTTCGGCTACACCCCAGAGCAGGTCGCGTTGCTCTGCGCGAGCCATTCGGGCGAGCCGCGGCAGGTCCAAGCGGTCGCCGACATGCTCGAGCGCGCCGGGTGTACGCCGGAGCAGCTGCAGTGCGGCGTGCATGCGCCGCTTTTCTACGCCGCGCGCGAGGAACTGCCGCCGGCGGGCCTCACCTTCACACCGCTGCAGCACAACTGCTCGGGCAAGCACAGCGGCATGCTCGCCTACTGTCGTCAGCACGGCCTGCCGCTGGATTCGTACCTCTCCTTCGATCACCCCTTGCAGCAGGCGATCCGGACTGCTGTCGCCTACATGTCCGGGGTCGAGGAGCGTGCACTCGTCGCCGGCATCGACGGCTGTTCGGCACCGAACTACGCGCTGCCGCTCGATCGGCTTGCCTACGCCTTCGCGCGGCTGGTTACGCAAGACGACCAGGGACGTTACGGCGCGGCGCCGCACACGCTTGCCGCGGCCATGAGTGCGCACCCGGACATGGTGTCCGGCGAGGGGCGCAACGATCTTATCCTCATGCGCGCCGGCCACGGCGACTGGGTGACCAAAGTCGGCGCCGAGGGGGTGCAGGCGATCGGCGTGCGCAGCCGTGGTTGGGGTATCGCGCTTAAAGTCGTCGACGGCAACGCCCGCGGCTTGCATCCGGCGACCGTCGCCGCGCTCGATCTGTTGGGGCTGCTTGATGCGCAGCAGCAGGCGGCGCTCGCCGCATGGCGCGAGCCGATTATCCGCAATTACCGGGGCCTGATAACCGGGCGCGTCGAGGCGGCGGTGCGGCTGGTGCGCCAGGGCTGACTGCGCCGGGAGCGAAAACCATGCTGGCAACTGAACTTCCTGCTCAGCCGGCGGTCCAGAGCAGCAGGTATCGTGCCGCGTGGCTGCCACGAGTGCCCCGCACGGGTCGGCTATACTCCCGGCGGGTGCCGCGCTCACCTGACCGGGTGTGGCGAGAACAACGAGATGACTCAGGGGCGGCCCGCGGATGGGTGACCGCGAAGTTGATCAGCAGCTCGTGGAGCGTGCGCAGCGGGGCGACAAGCATGCTTTCGAGTTGTTGGTACTGAAGTACCAGCGCAAACTGGCGCGGCTGCTGTCGCGATTGGTGCGCGACGCCGGGGAAGTCGAGGACGTGACGCAGGAGGCGTTCATCAAGGCCTACCGCGCGCTGCCGAGCTTTCGCGGAGAGAGTGCGTTTTACACATGGTTGTACCGTATCGCGATCAATACCGCCAAGAACTACTTGGTCGCGATGGGGCGGCGGGCGCCGACTTCGACTGGTTTCGACCATGAGGAGGCGGAAAACTTCGAGGACGCGGAGCAGCTGCGTGACTCGAATACGCCGGAGAACGAGCTGCTGGGCAGAGAAATCGCGAACACGGTCAACAAGGCGATGGACGCGCTGCCCGACGATCTGCGCACAGCGATTACCCTGCGCGAGATCGAGGGTTTGAGTTATGAAGAGATTGCCAACGTGATGAATTGTCCGATTGGCACGGTGCGTTCCCGGATTTTTCGGGCGCGTGAAGCGATCGCAGCGGAGTTGCGGCCGCTACTGGGGACTGACAAGGACCGGAGATGGTAATGGGCACATTCCACGCTGGGCCGGAGCTTACGCCGGAGGAAATCTCGCTGTGGATGGATGGAGAACTCGATGCCGAGCAAAGCGAGCGCGCCTGCGACGGCTGCCGCGAGGCGGCACCGATGGCGACCTGGGAACACTATCACCAGATCGGTGACTGCCTGCGCGGCTGCGGTGCGTTCGCCCCGGGCTTCTCCGCGCGCTTTGCCGCGCGCCTGAGCGCCGAGGCAACGGTGCTCGCGCCGCGAATCCGACCGACCCCGACTGCGGTCGCCTGGGCGCTGGCGGCAGGCATCGCGGCCATCGGGGTGGTGGGCTGGGTGGCGCTGACGACCATGTCGGTCCCGCCGGCCGCGGTGACGAGCGCACAGCAGGCCGCGGCAGTGCGCCCGGCCGACGTACGCCGCCCGGTGGTGAATGAATACCTCCTGGCGCACCAGGAATACTCGCCGACGACGGCGATCCAAGGCGTGCGCCCGTATCTGCGCGCAGTCGCGACCGACACCCCGGATGCGCCGGAGTAACCGCGTCGCCGCGGCGGCCTGCGGCTGCCTTGCCCGGCGCGGCGCCTGCGCCGTCCTGGGCGTCACGGCGCTGCTGTGCCTATCCAACGCGCTGGCCGACGATGCCGGCGACTGGCTGCAAGCAGGCGGCGGCCGCGGCGCGGCAACTCAACTATGCGGGAACCCTGCTCTACCAGCACGACGGGCGGGTCGAGACCTCGCGCGTGATGCACATGGTCGATGCGCGCGGCGAGCACGAGAAGCTGTTCAATCTCGACGGCCCGGCACGCGAAGTGATTCGCAACAACGAGGAGGTTCGCTGCTACTACCCGGACGCGAAGATCCTCCGTATCGAGCCGCGAACCTACCGCAATGCCTTCCCGTCGCTGCTCCCGCAACAGCTCGACACGCTGACGGAATACTATGAGTTTCGCAAGGCGGAGACGGCGCGCATCGCCGGCGTCGAGACCCAGGCATTCATCTTCGAACCGAAGGACGGCATGCGCTACGGGCACAAGCTGTGGGCGGATACGAACTCCGGCCTGCTGCTCAAGGCGCAGTTGTTAAACGAGCACAACGTTCCGATCGAGCAATTCGTTTTCACCGATATCGATATCGGCATCAAGATCGAGGCCGACACGATGCGCCCGACCTACCGCCCGCCGCCCCGCGGATTGGGAGACGCGCCTGTCCCTGCCCGGCGACGTCGTGCAGCAGGATACCGGCTGGATGGTGAAGGATCTGCCACCCGGATTCTCCAAGATCGTCGAGGGTTACCGCACCCTGCGCGGCAAGGTCGGACCGGTCGCCCACCTGGTGTATTCCGACGGCCTGGTCGCGGTGTCGGTGTTCGTCGAGGCGATGCCGCAGGCGCCGCAGCTGATCGGCTCGTCACAGCAAGGCGGCATCAACGTCTACAGCCGCCAGCTGGACGAGCACCTGGTGACGGTGCTGGGCGAGACGCCCGGCGCGACCGTGCGCCAGATCGCGTTTTCCGTCGCCCATCGCTAGCGACGTTCCGTCTGCAAGTATTCGCCTAAAGACTCAACCAGGAAAGGGAGCATGAAACTTCGCATATATACGGTCGTCGGCGCGTTCGTCGGCGCCATTCTCTTGGCGCCGACGACGACGGCGCAGCCCGGTCGGGGTTTGCCCGACTTCACCGAGCTCTACGAGCAGCAGGGACCGGCGGTGGTGAGCATCGATGTCACCCAGACGGTACACCGGTCGCAATTTCCGGATCTGTCCGAGGACGATCCGTTCTACGAATTCTTCCGCCGCTTCGGACAGGTCCCGCGCGGTCGCGAGCGGCCGCGCGATCTGGAGCAGCAATCGGTCGGATCGGGCTTCATCCTCTCCTCCGATGGCTACGTGCTGACCAACGCGCACGTGGTTGACGACGCGAGCGAAGTCCTAGTCCGCCTCACCGACAAGCGTGAATTCAAGGCCAAGGTCATCGGCAGCGACAAGCGCACCGACGTCGCCGTGCTCAAGATCGACGCCACCGGGCTGCCCAGGGTAACCATCGGCGACCCGGACAAGCTCAAGGTCGGCGAATGGGTGGCGGCGATCGGCAAGCCGTTCGGCCTGGAGAACACGATCACCGCCGGCATCGTCAGTGCCAAGGGGCGCGAGCTGCCCAATGAAAACCTGGTGCCGTTCATCCAGACCGACGTGCCTATCAACCCCGGCAACTCGGGTGGTCCCCTGTTCAACTTGCGCGGCGAGGTCATCGGCATCAACTCGCTGATCTACAGCCGCACCGGCGGCTACATGGGCCTCGCGTTCGCCATTCCGATCGACGTCGCCATGAACGCGGTCAAGCAGATCCAGGACAAGGGTCGGGTGACCCGGGGCCGGATCGGTGTGCAGATCCAGGAAGTGAGCAAGGAGACAGCCGATGCCTTCGGGCTGCCCAAGGCCACCGGGGCCCTGGTCAATTCGGTCGAAAAGGGCGGGCCCGCGGAGAAGGCCGGGGTCGAGTCGGGCGACATCATTCTCAAGGCCGACGGCAAAACGGTCACTTCATCCACCGAGTTGCCGCGCATCATCACCGGGGTCAAGCCGGGCGCGAAGATCGTGCTGCAGGTCTGGCGCAAGGGCGCGACCAAGGACCTTACGGTTACCGTGGCCGAACTCAAGGACGACGAGGCACCGCGCACCGGCCGCAACGAAGCCCCGAGCAAGGAGAAAGCCAAGCCAAACCGAATGGGCCTGGTGCTCTCGGACTTGACCGATGAGCAGAAGAAAGAGCTCGAAATCAAGAGCGGCGTGCTGATCGAAGACATCACCGGCAACGCCCGCGGCAATATCCAGCCCGGCGACGTGATCCTGGCGGTGATCAACAAGGGTGCGACCATCGATGCGAAGAGCGCCGATCAGATCAACGCGCTCGTGGCCAAACTCGACAAGGGCGCGGCAGTCACGTTCCTGCTGCGCCGCGGCGAGCAGCAGTTCTACTCGAGCGTGAAGAGCAATGGTGGCAACGGCGAGTAGACCGCTGCGGCTGACCCTGCTGGTTCGCGCCTACTGCCATCTTTGCGACGAGATGCGCGCCGCCCTCGCGCCCTTGGCTGCGGCGGAAGGCTGCGCCGTCGACGAGATCGACGTCGATGCCGACCCGGCGCTCGAGGCCCGCTGGGGGGAGAGCGTTCCGGTCCTGCTCGCCGGCGGGCGCGAGCTCTGTCATTATCGATTCGACCGCGCGGCGTTCGCCGCCTTTTGCGTCGCCGCGGGACGGTAAGCCTTTGCTTGCCGGCGGCGAGACTCGCACGGAAGGTCGGCTTTTCCGCTAAAATTCGCCCTGCGCCGTGGCGCCGCCGAGTGGCCGCCAGCGGGCAAGGGAAGCGCAAGGCCAAGGGCACCGGGTGCGGTGCCCTTCGCGTTTCATGGACAACGTCCGTAACTTTTCGATCATCGCGCATATCGACCACGGCAAGTCGACGCTGGCGGACCGTTTCATCCAGCGCTGCGGCGGGCTGTCGGATCGCGAGATGGGCGAGCAGGTGCTTGATTCGATGGACCTGGAGCGCGAACGCGGCATCACGATCAAGGCCCAGACCGCGGCGTTGTCGTATACGGCGCGCGACGGCCGCCGCTACAGCCTGCACCTGATCGACACCCCGGGCCACGTCGACTTTGCCTACGAAGTTTCGCGCTCGCTCGCCGCCTGCGAGGGCGCGCTGCTGGTCGTCGATGCGTCGCAGGGGGTCGAGGCGCAAACCGTCGCCAATTGCTATAGCGCCATCGAGCAGGGTGTGGAAGTGGTCCCGGTGCTGAACAAGATCGATCTGCCTTCCGCCGACCCCGAGCGCGTGATCGAGGAGATCGAGGACATCATCGGCATCCCGGCGCAGGATGCCGTGCGTGCCAGCGCCAAGACCGGAGAAGGCGTCGACGACATCCTGGAGGCGGTGATCGCGCGTATCCCGCCGCCGCGGGGCAACCCGGCGCAGCCGCTGCAGGCGCTCATCATCGACTCCTGGTTCGACAACTACGTCGGCGTGGCGATGCTGGTGCGGGTGATGGAGGGAACCCTCAAGCCGCGGGAAAAGATCCTGCTCATGGCGAGCGGCGCGACCTACAACTGCGACCAGGTCGGCGTATTCACGCCCAAGGCCGTGGCCCGCGACGAACTCGCGGCAGGCGACGTCGGATTCGTCACCGCCGGCATCAAGGAGCTCAAGTCGGCGCGCGTGGGCGACACGCTCACACACGCAGCGCACCCGGCGGAGCGACCGCTGCCCGGCTTCAAGGAGGTCAAGCCCCAGGTGTTCGCCGGCCTGTATCCGGTCGAGGCGAACCAGTACGAAGCACTACGCGATGCGCTTGAGAAGCTGCAGCTGAACGACGCGTCGCTGCATTACGAGCCGGAGGTCTCACAGGCGCTCGGCTTCGGCTTCCGCTGCGGCTTCCTGGGCCTGCTGCACATGGACATCGTGCAGGAGCGCCTCGAACGCGAATACGACATGGATCTGATCACCACCGCGCCAACGGTCGTCT
This sequence comes from uncultured beta proteobacterium, assembly GCA_963711235.1. GTDB lineage: Bacteria > Pseudomonadota > Gammaproteobacteria > Burkholderiales > Casimicrobiaceae > PALSA-1003. The sequence goes on from CAVQDI010000006.1 coordinate 2,114,831, forward strand.
ACCAGGTGCAGTTGCGCGATGGCACGACCATCGACATCGAGAATCCGGCCAAGCTGCCCGATCTGTCGCGGGTCGAAGAAATCCGCGAACCGATCATCACCGTCACCATCATCGTGCCACACGATTACGTCGGCCCGGTCCTGACCCTATGCACCGAGCGGCGTGGCGTGCAGAAGAACCTGCAGTATGTCGGCCGCCAGGTCGTGCTCTCCTACGAATTGCCGCTGGCCGAAGTCGTGTTGGACTTCTTCGATCGCCTGAAGTCCGTGTCCCGTGGCTATGCCTCGCTCGACTATGAATTCAAGGAGTTTCGCAGTGCCGACGTCGTCAAGCTTGACATTCTCATCAACGGCGAGCGCGTCGACGCGCTGTCGGTCATGGTCCACCGCGCGGCGGCGCAGTATCGCGGGCGCGAAGTGGTCAGCAAAATGCGCTCGCTGATTCCGCGGCAGATGTTCGATGTCGCGATCCAGGCGGCGATCGGCGCCCAGATCATCGCCCGCGAGACGGTCAAGGCGCTGCGCAAGAACGTGCTGGCGAAGTGCTACGGCGGCGACGTCACGCGCAAGCGCAAGCTGCTGGAGAAACAGAAAGCCGGCAAGAAACGCATGAAAGCCGTCGGCAGCGTGGAGATTCCGCAGGAAGCTTTCCTCGCCATCCTCCAGGTCGGCGAGAAATGACACCATGAACTTCGCACTCATCCTGTTCGTGCTCACGCTCGTTACCGGCGCCATCGCCCTGGCCGACCGCTGGTATTTCGTCAAGCGGCGCGCTCCGGGCGCGCCCGAGCCGTGGTGGATCGAATACCCGAAAAGCTTCTTCCCGGTGCTGCTGATCGTGTTTCTTCTGCGCTCCTTTGTCGCCGAGCCGTTCAAGATCCCGAGTTCGTCGATGCGACCCACGCTGGAAGTGGGCGATTTCATCCTGGTCAACAAGTTCGCCTACGGCATCCGCCTGCCGATCATCGAAAAGAAAATCATTCCTACCGACGACCCGCAGCGCGGCGACGTCATCGTGTTCCGCTACCCGGTCAATCCGTCACAGGACTTCATCAAGCGCGTGATCGGCCTGCCCGGCGACCAGGTCGAGTATCTGGACAAGCACCTGACCATCAACGGCGTAGCGCTGCCGCAGACACCCGACGGGACCTATGGCTACCTCGAGGGGCTGAACTACGTGACGACCGAGAAGCGCATCGAGCACTCCGGCGACCGGGCGTACACCATTGCCATCAATCCGGCCGCGCAGCCGGTCTATCCGCTCAACGTGCGCTCGTTTCCCGGCAAGGAAAACTGCGTTTACAATGACCGCGGATTCAGCTGCAAGGTGCCCCCAGGTCAGTACCTGATGATGGGTGATAACCGCGACAACAGCGACGACAGCCGCTATTGGGGCTTCGTGCCCGATGACCACATCCGAGGGCGGGCGTTTTTCATCTGGTTCAACTGGGACGATATCAGCAGCCTGGCGTTCAAACGCATCGGCAGGGGCATCCGCTGACGGGAGAAATCATGCGCACTGCGGCAGGACAAAGTGGCTTCACGATCCTCGGCTTCGTCTTCGTTGCCGTGGTGGTGCTCACGTTCGCGATGATCGGCTTTCGCGTGCTGCCCTCGTACATCGAATATTTCTCCGTGGAGAGGACGCTCAAGCAAATGCTCGATACCGCGCGCGACGGCGAGTCGCTCACCCAGTTCCGCCGTGACTTCGATCTCAAGGCCGCCGCCGACTACATCGACTCGGTCAATGGCAGCGATATCGATATCAGCAAGGAGGAAAACAAGATCGTCGCCAGTGCCGACTGGACCAAGACGCTGCCCCTCGTCGGCAACGTGAGCCTGCTGCTCGAGTTTCACGCCTCGGCAAGCAAGTAGGAGCCGATGCACCCGGATGCGCCCGACACAGCGCTCGGTTACGCCTTTCGCCGCCCGGAACTGCTACGCCAGGCGCTTACGCATCGCAGCTTCGCCGCCGATCATAACGAACGGCTCGAATTCATCGGCGATGGTGTGCTCAATTGCGCCATCGCACTCATGCTCTATGAGCGCTTCCCGCAGCTGCCCGAGGGCGACCTGTCACGGATGCGCGCAAGCCTCGTCAATCGCGATACGCTGCACCGGCACGCCGTGGCACTTGGCCTCGGGACGATGCTCAAGCTCGGCGAGGGGGAGATAAAAAGCGGCGGCGCCGCCCGGCCGTCGATCCTCGCCGACGCGCTCGAGGCGGTGCTCGGCGCCATCCTGCTCGACGGCGGCTTTGAGGCTGCCCATGGCGCCATCGAGCGCATCTACGCCGCCGACATGGCGGGCGCAGCGAGCGACGCGATCGCCAAGGATCCCAAGACGCGGCTGCAGGAATGGCTGCAGCGCCGACGCCTCCCCGTGCCCGAATACGCCATCGTTGCCGTCCACGGCGAAGCGCATCTGCAGACCTTCGAGGTTGTCTGTCGCATCGAGGCGCTGAACATCGCGACGAAGGGCACCGGTGCGAGCCGTCGCGCCGCCGAGCAGGCGGCGGCGGCACAGGCCTATGAACAAGCCCAACGCAGCTGAGTCGATCGCAACGCCAACGTTTCGCTGCGGCCAGGTGGCGATCGTGGGCAAACCGAACGTGGGCAAGTCGACCTTGCTCAACGCCCTGGTCGGGGCGCGCATCGCCATCACCTCCAGGCGCCCGCAGACAACGCGCCACCGCCTGCGCGGCATACTGACCACCGCGCAGACGCAATTCATCTTCGTCGACACGCCGGGCTTTCAGACCCGGCACCGCTCGCGCTTGAACGAGCGCATGAACCGCGCCGTGCGCGATAGCGTCGCCGATGTCGACGCCATCGTCGTGGTCCTCGATGCGAAAGGGCTCGCGGCGGGCGATCGCGAGGTGCTAGCCCTCCTGCCGACCGGCGTGGCGGCGATCGCGGCAGTGAACAAGGTCGACCGGCTTTCGGACCGGGGCCGCCTGCTGCCGCTGCTCGCACAACTCGCCGCGGCACGCGAGTTCGCAGCCATCGTTCCGGTCAGCGCCGAGAAGCAATGGCAGCTCGACGTCCTCACCCGGGAGATCGCGGCGTGCCTTCCGCCAGGGCCGCCGCTCTATCCGGCAGAGGATCTGACCGACCGCGACGAGCGCTTTCTTGCCGCGGAGTACGTGCGGGAGAAGATCTTCCGCCTGCTGGGCGAGGAACTGCCGTATGCTGCCGCGGTAACGATCGACGGCTTCACGCACGAGGGCGACCTGCGCCGCATCCAGGCCACGGTGCTGGTGGAAAAGGCCAGCCAGCGGGCGATCCTGCTCGGCAAGGAGGGCGCGCGCATGAAAACCATCGCCACCGCCGCCCGCCGCGACATGGAGAGGCTGTTTGGCGGCAAGGTTTTTCTCGAGGTCTGGGTACGGGTCAGCGCCGGCTGGGCCGACGACGAACGCACGCTGACGCGGCTCGGGTACTGAAGCGATGCGCACGCCCCGCGAACGACGCGACAACGAACCGGCGTTCGTCCTGCACACCTATGCCTACCGCGAAACGAGCGTCATCGTCGAAGCGCTCACCGCGACCTACGGCCGCGTCGCGCTCGTCGCCCGTGGCGTGCGCCGGCCGCGATCGGAGCTGCGCGGCGTGCTGCAGGCATTTCAGCCGCTCTCGCTGTCGTGGGCGGGAAGCGGCGAACTCAAGACGCTGCTCAAGGCCGACTGGTGCGGCGGCCTGCCCCTGGTCGGCGGGTCGGCGCTGCTGTGCGGCTTTTACCTCAACGAGCTGTTGTTGAAGCTGCTCCCGCGCGAGGATCCGCACCCGCAGCTGTACCGCGCCTACGATGCGACGTTGGCCCGGCTCGCAGGCGGCTTCGAGCAGGCACCCGTGCTGCGCGGGTTCGAGCTCAAGCTCTTAGCCGAACTCGGATACGCGCTGCCGCTCACGCACGAGGCGGACACCGGGCGCCCGGTCGATCCCGCGGCGCGCTACTATTACGCCTTCGATCGCGGGCCGCGCAGCACGGTCGCGGAACCGGGCCGACGCTATCCCCAGGTGCGCGGGGCGACGCTGCTGGCGCTGGCGCAACAGGATTTCACGGCCCCCGAGGCAACGGCGGAGGCGAAGCGACTCATGCGCGAAGTGCTCGACCATTACCTCGAGCGGCGCACGATCGTGAGCCGGCGCGTCGTGCGCGATCTGCAGGCGCTGGAAGAAGCGCCACAAAACCCCAACGAAGACCCGCACTGACCCATGATCGAGCTCGGCGTCAATATCGACCACGTCGCGACGCTGCGCCAGGCCCGCCGCACCCATGAACCGGACCCGGTCTGGGCGGCCGTCGAGGCACATCTGGGTGGCGCCGACGGCATCACGGTGCACCTGCGCGAGGATCGGCGGCACATCCAGGATGAGGATGTGCGGCGATTGCGCGAGCTCGTGCACATCAAGCTCAATCTCGAAATGGCGGCCACCGACGAAATGGTCGGTATCGCCTGCGGCCTGAAGCCGGAGATGGCCATGCTGGTGCCCGAGGGCCGGCAGGAGGTGACCACCGAAGGCGGCCTCGACGTCGCCGCGCAGGTAGCGCGGCTGACCCGCGTCGTCGCCAGGCTCTCCGCCGCCGGCATCGTCACGAGCGTATTCATCGATGCCGAGCCGCGCCAGGTCGATGCCGCGGCACGGATCGGGGCGGCGGTGTGCGAGATTCACACCGGGCCCTACGCCCACGCCTTTCACGCCAAGGGGCGCGACCCGCAGAGTCCGGCCGTGGTCGCCGAGCTGGTGAAGATCCGCGAGGCGGGTGAGGCGATACGCGCGCTGGGCATGCGCTTCAACGCCGGCCACGCGCTCAACTATTTCAACGTGCAGCCGATCGCCGCGTTGCCCGGCGTGCGCGAATTGCATATCGGCCATGCCATCGTCAGCCGTGCCGTCTTCGTCGGCTTGCGCGAGGCCGTGCGGCAGATGAAGCAGCTGCTGCGCGAAGCCGCAGCGGCGGCGTCATGACGGCCCTGCCGCGCGGGCCGGTGATGCTCGACCTCGCCGGCCTCGAGCTGAGCGGTGCCGAGTGCGACCGCCTCGACCATCCGCTGGTCGGCGGCGTTATCCTGTTCACACGCAACTACGCCACGGCGGGCCAGCTGCGGGCGCTGACCGCGGCCATCCGGGCGCGGCGCGACCCGCCGCTTGTCATCGGCGTCGACCACGAAGGCGGACGCGTGCAGCGCTTTCGCGACGGGTTCAGCGCCCTGCCGCCGATGCGCGCGCTCGGCGAGCAATGGGATCGCGATCCCGCCGCGGCGGCGGTGGCGGCGGAACGCATCGGTGCGGGCATCGCGGCGGAGCTCTCCGCGCACGGCATCGACTTCAGCTTCACGCCGGTGCTCGATCTCGACTACGGCCGCAGCCCGGTCATCGGCAACCGCGCATTGCATCGCAATCCGAATGCGGTGGCGCATCTGGCCTGGGCGCTCTGCCGCGGCCTGCGCGGCGGCGGGATGGCCGCGGTCGGCAAGCATTTCCCGGGGCACGGTTTTGTCCGCGCCGACTCGCACGCCGAACTCCCCGTCGACGAGCGTCCGCTCGCAACGCTGGAGAAGGACGACTTGGTCCCCTTCGGTGCGCTCGTGCGCCTCGGCATCGAGGGCATCATGCCCGCCCACGTCGTCTATCCGGCAGTCGACGGCCTGCCTGCGGGCTTTTCGCGCGTTTGGCTCGAGGACGTGCTGCGCGGGCGACTTCGATTCGATGGCCTTATCTTCAGCGATGATCTGTCCATGGCAGGGGCAAAGGCCTGCGGCGATATCGTGGCGCGGGCCGAGGCTGCCGCCGCGGCGGGCTGCGATATGGTGCTCGTGTGCAACGATCCGGATGCCGCCGATGCGCTGCTGTCGCGCTGGCATCCGGCCGCCGACCCCGATCTCGCGCGCCGCGCGTCGCTCATGGCACACCGCGCACTCGTCGGCGGTGGGAACAATTCGCAGCCGCTGCGGACGCTCGCCTGAGCGCGATGGCCAGCACCGGCCCGGCGCGGGCGGATCGACCATGGGCAACGCGGCGGCGGCTCAAAGCTTGAGGGCGGCGATGCCCAGAACGACACTCACTGCTCCGGCTACTCGGCGCAAGCCGAAGCCCTCCTTGAGCCACAGCGAGCCCATCAGCGCCGCGAACAGGACCGATGTCTCGCGTAGCGCAGCCACCGCGGCGACCGGCGCGCGCGTCATTGCCCACAGCACGATGCCATACGCGGCGAGGCTGCATGCGCCGCCGATCAGGCCGCGTGGCGCATTGCCGCGGACATAGCGCACGGCTGCCCGCCCGCGCCGTGCAAGGACCCATCCTACGAACGGGAAGGCCTCGAGAAAGAGCAGCCATGATACGTAGCTCGCTGCGTTGCCGGACGCTCGCGCACCGCTCGCGTCGACGAGCGTATAGGCAGCGATGAGCGCCGCGTTGGTCAACGCCCAGTACGCGGCGTTTGGCGGATGCTTCCGTCGCCGCACAAAGGCGATGCTGACGATGCCGAGCGAGATGAGCAGGATACCCAGCGCCATAGACGCCGAGGGGAGCTCGCGCAGCACGACAATACCAAGCACGGCGACGATAAGCGGCGCAGTGCCGCGCATCAGCGGATACGCAAACGACAGGTCGCCCGTGCGATAGGCTTGTGCGAGCGTCAGGTTATACCCGAGGTGAATCACCATTGAGGCGGCGAGGTAGGCCCACGCCGCGGATTCTGGTAGCGGCACGAACGGAATGAGGGCCACTGCGCATACCGAGCCGCCAGCGACGACGCTGGCCGTGTCGAGCAACGCATCGCCGCCCGGCGAGGATTTGAGCAGTGCATTCCAGCCGGCGTGGAGTAGGCCGGCACCGAGCACTGCCAGCGTTACGCCGAGGGACATCTCCACCACGTGTTCACTTAAGCCGTCTCATCGTCTGCTGCAAATCATTGTAACCGAGTACCGGATGCGGTCCCTTGACCTCCTAACCATAGCCGCCTAAAGTCAACCTATCCGTTCCAGATCTCCGCCCGGAGAGTTGTATGTTGTCTCGCCGGCAGGCCGTAATTTCACTTGGCGCGGTTGTTCTCGCCGCCCCACTGCCGTCGTTCGGTCAACAGCGGCCGGCGAAGATCCCTCGAGTTGGTTACCTGCAGCCAGTGGTGCCGGAAAGCGGTACGTCACCATTATTGGAAGACTTTCGACAGGGGCTTCGCGAACTTGGCTATGTAGAAGGTAAAAACCTGCAACTGGAGATTCGCTGGGGAGAAGGGAAGCTCGACCGGCTGCCCGCGCTGGCCGAAGAGCTTGTTCGGCTTAAGGTGGATGTGATCATGGCCGTGACATCGCCATCGGTAGTTGCCGCCAAGCAGGCGACAGGGACGATTCCCATCGTCATGCCATTTAGTTCCGATCCAGTGGGGGACGGACTCGTCACAAGCCTTGCGCGGCCGGGTGGGAACATTACGGGCTTGTCCATGATGGCCCCGGAGTTGGGGGCAAAGCGGCTGCAACTGCTCAAAGAGACATTTCCCAAAATATTCCGCCCCGTCGCTGTGGTCTGGAATCCGGACTACGTGGGCATGATGGCTCGATTTCGGGAAACCCAGGGGGTGGCACCGGCGGTCGGCATCGACGTGCGATCCGTGGAGGTGCGGGACTCGCGCGAATTGGAACGGGCGCTCGAAACCATGGACCGCGAGCGTCCGGATGCGCTTCTACTATTGGCCGATCCCCTAACCATCAGTCAGCGCTTGCGAATTGTCGAATACGCCGCGAAAGAACAAATCCCGGCAATATACGAAATAAGCCAGTTTGTCGACGCTGGTGGGCTAATGTCCTATGGGCCAAACATCGATGAGCTGGTTCGCCGTGCCGCGACCTACGTGGACAAGATTCTGAAGGGCGCGAAACCAGCGGATCTTCCAATCGAACAGCCTACCAAGTTCGAGTTCGTGATAAACCTTAAATGCGCCAAGGCGCTCGGCGTCACCATCCCTCAATCGGTCCTTCTGCAGGCGGACAGGGTAATTGAATGAAATGTCTCGAATGGAGTGAGCCGCCATCGAACGACGGTTGCATGCGGCCAAATCCGGACCAATGGCAGTCCTTCCATTGCAGTCACTCGCGGAGAGTTGAACCGGTGCCCACTCAAGAATCCCACTATCCGCGAGCCGGGCGGCGCACGAATCCTGCCGAAGCAGACGATTCGCGCCGAGCCGAGTCAATAAAGGCGCGTTGTTTCTCGCCTCCAGCCGAGGCGAAGCCCGAGTAGACCAACGCTTGGCGTAGGCCGCTATTTCGGTGCTCGCACCGGCATGCTGCGGTCACACGCATGGCACGCGCAATGAGCCAGGGATTGCCGACATAATCTTGCAATCTCGATGGGTTATGGGTCGCACGTGCGCGGCATGGAGTATCTACGCGCGCAGCGATTTGAAGCGTCATTTGCTAGTGGCAGACGTTGGGCGTAGCATTTTTTGGGCTGCTCTAAGTCCCATGGGAGAGAAAAAAATGCACTTCTTGGCCGCAAAAAAAGGGTGGCGACGCCTTGTTCGCGTTGCGTTGATGGGGTTGGTCGCATCGGCTGCGCCGGCTCTCGCGCAGAAGACCGAACTCCTGGTCTACACCGCACTTGAAACCGACCAGATCAAGGCATACGAGGAAGCGTTCTACCGGGCGGTTCCAGACGTCACCCTCAAGTGGGTCCGCGATTCGACGGGCATCATCACTGCCAAGGTGCTAGCGGAGAAGGCCAATCCGCAAGCCGATCTGGTGGTCGGCACCTCGGCGTCGAGCATGGCGGTTTTCGCCAACGAAGGGCTGCTCCAGGGTTATGCGCCCAAGGGGCTCGACAAACTTGCGCCCCAGTATGTCGATCCGAAGCGGCCACCAGAGTGGGTCGGCATGGACGTTTACGGCGCCGCGATCTGCTTTAATACCGCCGAGGCGGCCAAGCAAGGGCTGCCCAAGCCTCAATCGTGGAAGGACCTGACCAATCCGGTCTACCGCGGCAAGATCGTCATGCCCAATCCCGCCTCGTCCGGTACTGGCTTCCTTGACGTCGCGGGTTGGTTGCAGATGTGGGGCGACGCCGATGCGTGGAAATTCATGGATGCGCTGCACGAGAATATTGGTCTCTACACGCATTCCGGTTCACAACCCTGTCGGCAGGCGGGCGCCGGCGAGTTCCCGATCGGCATCTCATTCGAGTATCGTGCCGTCACGACCAAGAAATCCGGCGCCCCGATCGACATCATCTTTCCGAGCGAAGGCTTGGGCTGGGACCTCGAGGCTTCGGGTATCATGAAGGCGACCAAGAAAGTCGAAGCCGCGCGGAAGCTCATGGACTGGCTCGCCACTCCGGAAGCGATGGCGCTCTTCTCCAAGAACTTCGCCGTGGTCGCGATTCCCGGCATCGCCAAGCCGTTGGATTTTGTACCCGCCGATTACGAAAAGCGGTTGATCAAGGTCGACTTCGCGTGGGAGGCAAAGAACCGCGACAAGATTCTCGCCGATTGGACCAAGCGCTACGACTCGAAATCGGCGCCCAAGCAGTAGACCGTTGACTGCCCGACCATCGGCCGGCGCCGGATCCCGGCCAACGGGCAGACTCATTGGTCGTGGTGCCGCGCGGTACCTGGTCCGGCCCGTTCGCCGTGAACGGGCTTTTGCCCACGTAACTTGGGCCAGGCCATGACCGCACTCCCACCTAACGCCGGCGGGCCCTACCTTTCGCTCGCCGGGATTACCAAGCGCTTCGGCAAGTTCACCGCGCTCTCGGACATCGCGCTGGCCGTCGAGCACGGCAGGCTGATGACCTTCCTCGGGCCGTCGGGCTGCGGCAAGACGACCCTGTTGCGCGTGATCGCCGGACTGGAGACCCAGGACGAGGGTACGATCGTGCAGGACGGCCGGGAAGTCTCGCGGCTGCCGGCCATGCAGCGCGACTACGGCATCGTATTTCAATCCTACGCGCTGTTTCCCAACCTGACCGTTTTCGCCAACGTGGCTTACGGCCTGGTCAACCGTCGCAAGCGGCAGGACGAGATCAGGGGCCGCGTCGCCGAATTGCTGCAGCTCATCGGACTGCCCGATGCGGGATCCCAATACCCCGGCCAGCTCTCCGGCGGACAGCAGCAGCGCGTCGCGCTGGCACGGGCGCTGGCGACCGCGCCGGGCCTGCTACTCTTAGACGAGCCTTTGTCCGCGCTGGATGCGCTGGAGCGCCTGCGCTTGCGTGGCGAGATCCGCGCTCTGCAGCAAAGGCTGGGCGTGACCACGATCATGGTTACGCACGATCAGGAGGAGGCGCTGTCGATGGCCGACGTGGTTGTGGTGATGAACCACGGTCGCATCGAGCAGGTCGGCACGCCGCAGCAGATCTACCGCGACCCGGCGAGCGCTTTCGTCGCTGATTTCGTCGGCAAGGTCAACGTGCTCTCCGCGGTGGCCGAAGGCGGTGGCCGCTTCCGCGTCGGTCGCCTGCTGCTCCACGCTACCGGCGGGGCCGGGGCGGTGGCGGCAGGTACCCGGGTCAAGCTCTACCTTCGCCCCGAGGACATTCTGGTCGACGGCGCAATCCACGGCCATTGCAACGTCGCTGCGGGCAGGGTGAGCAAGATCGAGTTTCTGGGCGCATTCTGCCTTGTCACCGTGATCCTCGCCGACGCCGAAGATCAGCCGCTGGTGGTGAACCTGTCGCGCCACAGCAGCGACGAAATGAACCTGACCGAAGGCACGCCGTTGCGGCTTGGCCTGCCACCGGACTGTATGCGCCTTTTGGCCTGATCGCGGCTGGCGTGGCGACTGTTGCGACCTCTCTTTCGCCGCTTCCACGCGGGCGCCTTAAGCCATTCGCGAACTGGGAGCGCCGGCTCGCGCAGGGGCTTTTGTTGCTCGCCTGCGCCACGCTGGCGATCTTTCTGCTCGCGCCGATGGCGATGATCCTCATCAAGAGTGTGGAGGATAAGAAAGGAGCCTTTGTTGGCGTGGCGCTATTTGGCGAGTACTTGCGCAACCCGGCACTGCAGGTGTCGGTGCTCAACACGCTGTGGGTGGGGCTGACGGTTACCGCAGTTACCGTACCGCTGGTGTTCACCTTCGCCTACGCACTGACCCGCAGTTGCATGCCGGGCAAGAGTTGCTTCCGGCTGATCGCGCTGACACCCATCCTGTCGCCGTCGATGCTGGCGGCGATCTCGTTCATCCAGTGGTTCGGCAACCAGGGCGCGCTGAAGAGTTGGCTCTTCGGCCACTCGGTATACGGGCCGATCGGGATCATCATCAGCGCCGTGTATGCGGTCTTCCCGCACGCGCTGATGATCGTGCTGACCTCGCTGCTACTCGCGGACGGTCGACTCTACGAAGCCGCGCAGTCTCTGGGGACGCCGACCTGGCGCAAATTCCTCACCATCACACTCCCCGGCGCGCGTTACGGGCTGGTTAGCGCGGCGATGGTCGTGTTTTCGTATACGGTCAGCGATTTCGGCATTCCCAAGGTGATAGGCGGCAACTTCAACGTCCTCGCGCTCGACATCTTCAAGCAGGTGATCGGCCAGCAAAACTTCAACCGCGGTGCCGTGGTGAGCCTGGTGCTGCTATTGCCGGTGCTGCTCGCATTCAGCGTCGACTGGTGGATGCAGGGCCGGCAGCAAGCACAGTTCTCGGCACGTGCCGTGCCGTACATTCCGAAGCCCAGTCGCGGCTTCGACGCGGCGATGCTTGCATTCTGCGCAGTCATCGCCACGATCATGCTTGCCGTGCTCGGCATGGCGGTATACACCTCGTTCATCAAGCTGTGGCCGTACGATCTGTCTCTCAGCCTGCGCCATTACGCTTTCGGGTTGGTCGACGGCGGGGTAATCGACTCTTACTTCAACAGCCTGGAGATGGCGCTGCTTACCGCTGGCCTGGGTACGATGTTCATCTTCGGCACCGCCTATTTGCTGGAAAAGACGCGCGGCATGCGGGGCACGCGCGCGTTCATCCGCCTGCTTGCGACCGCGCCCATGGCCGTGCCGGGCATGGTGCTCGGCCTCGGCTACATCTTCTTCTTCAACCATCCGCACAACCCGCTACACTTTCTCTATGGCGGCATGCTCATTCTTGCGGCCTCGACGATCGTGCACTATTGCACCTCGAGCCACCTCACCGCCGTGACTGCGCTCAAGGCCCTCGACAATGAATTCGAGGCGGTATCGGCATCGCTCAAGGTGCCGTTCTACAAAACGTTCTTTCGCGTAACCGTACCGGTGTGCCTGCCGGCGATCCTCGACATCGCGCGCTACCTTTTTATCAACGCGATGGTGACCATCTCCGCGGTCGTCTTCCTCTACTCCCCCGATACCAAGCTGGCGTCGATCGCGATCATCAATCTGGACGAGGCCGGCGAGATCGGTCCTGCCGCCGCGATGGGCACGTTGATCGTCGCCGCGTCGGCAACCATCTGTCTCGCCTACGCCGCAGTCACGCGCTGGCTGCTCGGTCGCACCCAGGCATGGCGGAGACCGCTGTTGACGTAACGCGCTACGAGTGCATTCAAGGAGCAAGCCTGCGATGAGCAATTTCGACCGCGATCCGATCCTGCTGACGCCCGGTCCGTTGACAACCTCCCTCGCCACCAAGGCCGCGATGCTGCGCGACTGGGGTTCCTGGGACAGCAACTTCAATGCCGTGACCGCGCGCGTGCGCAACCGCCTGACGGCAATCCTCCACGCCGAAGCGACGCACGTCTGCGTGCCCATGCAGGGCAGCGGCACGTTCTCCGTCGAGGCGGCAGTGAACACCCTCGTTGCGCGCGACGGCCACGTTTTGGTGCTGATCAACGGAGCCTATGGCAAGCGCCTCGCCCGATTGACCGAATTGCTGGGCCGGAGGTTCACTGCATTCGAAACGGCGGTCGATGTGCCTCCAACCGCGATCGACGTTGCGCGGCTGCTCGATGCCGACGCCTCGATTACCCACGTCGCGCTCATTCATTGCGAGACGTCGACCGGCATCCTCAATCCGTTGCCCGAAATCGCCGCGGCGGTGGCGAAGCGTGGCCGCAGCCTCATCGTCGACGCCATGAGCAGTTTTGGGGCGATCGCCATCGATGCACGCAGCCTCCCCTTCGACGCGCTGGTCTCCGCGTCGGGCAAATGCGTTGAGGGCCCCCCGGGCATGGGCTTCGTCTTCGTTCGTCGCGGCGTGCTCGAGGCCTGCGGCGGCAACTCGACGTCGCTTTCCCTCGACCTCTACGACCAGTGGACGTACATGGAAAGGACGACGCAATGGCGTTACACGCCGCCGACCCATGTCGTAGTCGCGCTCGATGTTGCGCTGGCACAGTTCGAGGCGCAAGGTGGCCAGCCGGCGCGACTTGCCCGCTACACGGCGAATTACGAGACCCTGACGACGGGCATGACCGAGCTCGGTTTCCAGCGTTTTATCAGCCCCGTCCACCAGGCCCCGATCATCGTCACGTTTCACGCCCCGGCGGACCCGAGATACGCCTTCAAGGAGTTCTACGAGCGCGTGCGCGACAAAGGATTCATACTCTACCCGGGCAAGCTCACGGAAGTGGAGACCTTTCGCGTGGGCTGCATCGGCGCGATCGGCCCCGAAGAGATGCGCCATGCGGTCAACGCGATCCGTGACACGCTGCACCAGATGGGCATCCGCCAGGTGGCACCGAAGGCCACGGCGACTGCCGCCCGAGTGGCTTGAGCGAAGGCGGGCACCAAGCCCGCCCGCGCTGCTTTCCTAGGGGCTTAGCTTTTTCAGCAGATACGCGCTGACCGGCTGCGCGTACCCCTTGAGCGCCAGCGGACCAACGGCCTCGACCGCGGCGCTGTCGCCTAGCGCCGCGCGCGTGCGCCGGTCGATGAGGATCTGCCCGTTTTGCGCTTCGTCGGACAAGCGCGAGGCGAGATTGACCACCCCGCCGATCGCCGAGTAATCCAAGCGGCCTTCAAAGCCGAAAGCGCCCAGCGTGGCAAATCCCTGGGCGATGCCGATCCCCAGGCCGAGGTTGTAATCGAGGGTGGACCAGCGCTCGCGCAACGGCAGGAAGCGGGCTTGCATCGCCAGCGCCATGGTCGCTGCGCGCCGTCCCGGCTCGGAGATGGGCAGCGGGTCGTTGAAGAAAATCAGGATCCCGTCGCCGGCAAATCGATCCACCGTCGCGTCGTATTCGATCGCGATCGCGCCCATCGCGGCGTGGTAATCGCGCAGCACCGCTTCGACCTCCTCCGGCTCGGCTGCGTCGGTAAAGGCCGTGAACCCGCGCAGGTCGACGAATACGTACGAGATCTCGCGCCGATGGGCGGCCAGGATCGAATGCTCGCCGGCCGACACGATGGCATCGGCAACGTGCGGGGAAAAGAAGCGCTTGAGCTGCGCGAGGCGCTGCAACAAAGCGACCTGCTCGTTGACGCGCGCTTCGAGGGTCAGGTTCCATTGCCTTAGCGTTTCGGCCTGGCGCCCGACTTCGTCCTGGAGTGATTTCACGCGCAAAAGCGAGCGCACGCGCGCGAACAGCTCGGGCTGGTTGATCGGCTTGGACAGGAAGTCGTCGGCGCCGGCATCGATGCCGTGCACGCGCTCGGCCGCCGCATCGAGCGAGGTCACAAGCACGACCGGCAACAGGGCAGTCGCGGGATCGGCGCGGATGCGTCGGCATACGTCGTAGCCGGACAGTCCGGGCATCATCACATCGAGCAGCACCAGGTCCGGTTTTTCGGAGGCGACCTTGGCCAGCGCTTCCTCGCCGTTGACGGCCGTCGCCACGGCATAGCCCTTGACCCCCAGCAGGTCAGCCAGCAACTTGACGTTGTTGGGCGTGTCGTCGACGACGAGCACCTTCGCCGTCGCGCTCATCGCCCGGGCCCCTTGAGTTCAAGTACGCTCCGCACCGCGTCGAGAAACTCCTTGATGTTGATCGGCTTGCCGACGTAGGCATCGAAGCCCGCCTCGGTGATCTGCTTGCGGTCCTGCTGCATGACCGACGCCGTCACAGCGATCACCGGCACCGCCGCCGTTGCCCCATCCGCGCGCAGCACCTTGAGCGCCTCGAGGCCGCTCATGCCGGGCAGGTGAATGTCCATCAGGATCAGGTCGGGGGTGCGCTCGCGCGCAAGGCGAATGCCGTCTTCGGCCGTGCCGGCCTCGAGCGTTGAATACCCCTTGACCTGCAGCACGTCGCGCACGAGCTTCAGATTCTTGTCGTTGTCTTCGACGATCAGTATCAGGCTCATCGCGTCTTGGGAATGGTAAACGTGAAGGTCGAACCCTTGCCCAATTCGCTTTCAAGCCAGATCCGGCCGCCATGGAGCTCGACGAACTTCCGCGTCAGGGCGAGGCCGAGGCCAGTGCCTTCCTGCTTGTTGGTGTAGTCGCGCCCTACCTGGCGGAACTCCTCGAATACCGCCGCCTGATCCTGCGCCGCGATGCCGATACCCGTGTCATGCACGGCGATCACGAAACTTGTCTCGTCGCAGCGCGCGCGCACGTCGATCCGTCCATCATCCGGCGTGAACTTGACCGCGTTGGACAGCAGGTTGACCAGGATCTGCTTGAACTTGCGCTCGTCGGCGGTTATCTCGCCAAGCTTCGGATCCACCTCCTGCGCGAGCACAATCCCGTGCCGCTGCGCGCGCTCGCGCACCAGGGTCAAGGCGTTGGCCAGGGCGGCGGCAAGGTCGAAGGTCGAGGGCTCGAGCTCCATCCGCCCGGCTTCGATCTTGGACAGGTCGAGGATATCGTTGATGAGCGACAGCAGGTGCCTTCCGGACGAATGGATGTCCTTGAGGTAGTCGTCCTGCTTGGCATTGAGCTCACCGAACAGCCGCTCGAGCAGCACCTCGGAGAAACCGATGATGGCATTGAGCGGCGTGCGCAGCTCGTGCGACATGTTGGCCAGGAACTCGGATTTGTGCTTGTTCGCGATTTCCAGCTGCCGGCTCTTGTCCTGGATTTCATTGAACAGCCGCACGTTCTCGATGGCGATCACGGCCTGGTCGGCGAACGTCGCCACCAGTTTAATCTCGCGCTGTGTGAACGGTCGTACTTCTTCGCGCCACATCCCCACCACGCCGATCGGTTCACCTTCCCTGAGCATCGGAACGCCGAGCATCGTCCGAAAACCGAGCAGGTCCCGCGCCTCGCCCCAGGTGTACTCTGGATCGGTCTGGGCGTCGTCGATGTGCACGATCTGCCGCGTCATCACCGTGCGGGCGACCAGCGTGCCCATGCCGGCCTTGATGGGATGGGCGCGCATGAATTCCAGGTGCTGCGACGGCGCACCATAATTGGCCGTTACGCGATAAACGTCGCCGTCGCGGATAAATACGAACCCTTTGTCTGCCTTGCACAGCCGCGTCGCGTTTTCGATCAATGCCTTCAGCACGGGGTCGAGCTCGAAGGTCGTGCGGCTTATCGCGCTCAGCATCTCGGACGTTGCGGTCTGCTGCTCGAGCGCCTCCTTGGTCTCATTGAACAAACGCACGTTGTCGATGGCGATGGCAGCCTGCCGGGCAAAAGTTTCCACCAACGCGATCTGGTCAGGGGAGAACGGTCGCGGCTCACGGCGAAAGAGAAAGATGCCGCCATACGCGCCGCCTTCGCGCGTGAGCGGCACCGCGAGAATGGCGCGGGCCCCTTGCCGCAGCAGATTCTCGCGCGAGTCCGGATACTCGGTGTCCAGAAGCTGCATGACGTCGGCGTAGTGAATGGTTTCGCGTTCGAGCACCGCGCGTCCTGCGATGGAGGTTCTCTTCAAGGGCATCGGTACAATCGGCGGGATAATATCGCCGCCAGTCGACTGCGTGGTCATCGCTCGCAGCACTCCGTTCTCAAGAAGGAACACGCCGCTGACTGGCGCATCGCAAAGCTGGGCTGCACGCTCGGCTACGACGGCGAGCACCGGCTGCACATCGGTTGGGGAGGCGGAGATTACGCGCAGGATCTCGCTGATGGCCGTCTGCTGATCGAGGGCATGCTTCAGTTCCTGCGTGCGCTCCTCGACCTTGCGCTCCAGGCCCGGCATAGGACTCGCGCAGCCGCGTGGTCATTCGATTGAAGCGGTCGGCCAGGGCTTCGAGCTCGTCACCCGTGTGTACCTCGATCTTCTGCTCGAGGTCACCCGCACCGATGCGCTGCGCACCTTCGTCGAGCGTGCGGATTGGGCGGACCATGCCGCGGGCGAGCGCCAGCGCGCCGAGAGCCGAGATGACCAGCCCGGCGAGCAGCAACAGCCCGGTGCGCACAATCGAGTCGTTGAGCTTCTTGAAGACCTCGGCAACCGGCTGCTCGACGAACACGTTCCAGTGCAGCGATTCGATCGGGGCCATCGACGTCAATACCAGGGTGCCGCCACGATCGGTCGAGATTTGCGTCAGCTCGTCGTTGCTCTGACCGCCCAACGCAGCCTTGACGTGCGCCAGATCCGACAGATTGGTCTTGCGCAACACCAGGCCGATGTCCGGATCGGCGATCAGAAAGCCGTTGCCGTCGACAACGTACGCCTTGCCCTTGTCGCCGATCTTGATGCGCGACACGACGTCCCAGATGAACTTGAGGTTGACTTCGGCAACTGTCACCGGGCCGTTGTCGTTGGAGCGGAGGGCAACGGTCATGTAGGGCTCGGTTTCCTTGCGGAAGTACACCGGTCCGAACCAGGGCGCTCCGCGCTTGGCGCCGCGAAACGCGGGTTCTTGCGAGCGATCCTTGCCCGAGCCGATGTTGTCCATGCCGAGCCGCGACACCGCGATCTGCTCACGCCCGGTCGCGTCCAGCAGCGCGATATCGGTGACCTCCGGTGCCTGGCGCAGCAGCTTGAGAAATTCGATGCGGCGCACCTCGACGTCGCTTGCGTCAAGCTGCGGCAGTGCGGCATAAGCAAGCTCGCGTTCGATCTGCCCGATGTACTGCGCAATGCGCGACGCTGCCGCGAGCGCCTTTTCGTGCTGCAGGCTCGCGAGCGCGGCCTTGTTTTCCTGGTAGGTGAAGTAGAGGCTGATCGCGCCGGAAGCGAGCAGGGCGCCCGTGACCAGGGTCAGGATGAGGAACAGATACTTGCGGAACAGCCGGCCGCGGTACGTGCGCCGCGGCTTCGTCACCGTCCCTTCGACGACAGGAGGCGCTACCGGCTTGCCTTGCGCCGGCGGCGGGAGGGTTCGAGGACCGAAGGTGCCGGCCTCGGATTCACGTTCGGACATGTGGTGAGCACTTTACCCGATGCGGGCCTTTAGCTGCGAATGGCGACTATCAGGCCGCAGTCTAGTTAGGCCGCCCTGCTGGTGTGGACCGACGTGTCGCCCGGCGCGCCGAGACCATATAATGGTAGGGTTCGGTCTTGATCTCAATTAAGTTCGGTCGCGGGGCAATCGCCGAGGGCTCCTGCGGTCGAGCGAAGGGTGCCGCCGAGTGTTACGCTGGCTTCACCCGCAGTGCAAGACTCCCGTGTGCTGTCAAAGGCGCGTTCCAAAGCATAGCTGGCGTTTAATTAGGTGACGAGGTAGTCGACCCATGGATCGGCGCACGGTCATACTCGCGCTTGGGGGCACCTGCTTGCGGCGCCCTGCGCGAGCCGCGCGCAGAAGCCTTCGAAGGTGTGGCGTATCGGCGTCCTGTCCAACAATGCAGCCCCACCGGATGCGGCGCCGCCCGAGGCGTTCCGGCAGGCGCTCCAAGCGCTGGGCTACGTCGCTGCTGCGCGCCGATGAGGTCATCGAGTGATCGATCGAACAGTCTCCAGCGCCGTTGGTGCCCGAGCGCTTGGCTACGTGTAGCCTAAGCGCAGTACCGGGACGACACGGGCGGATGGCGCAGGGCATGCAGCGTGCCGAAGGCCGGATCGTCAGCCGCAATGTGGCCGTGGCGCAGCAGGAAGTCGACGATCACCAGGCTTGCGTCGGCGGTTATGTCGTCGCTTGCGAGCACCGCCAGAATGTCGTCCGGCAGGCAGAGGCGGTGCTCGACGGCCTCGCCGTCCTGGTTCGCCGGCACGAACTCCGGAGGCAACCAGAAATCGTGCACATAGATCGTCTCGCGCTGCAGCCCATCGGGCCGGTCGCGGCAGATTTCCACCGATCCCGCGCAAGGCGCCTGACGCGCGACGTCTTCGCCGATTCCCGCCTCTTCCCATGCTTCCCTGATGATCGTCTGCGCGGGCGTCGTGCCCGAGGCGATGCCTCCTCCGACCAGGTTGTCGAGCAGGCCCGGGTCGATCGCCTTGGTGGCGCTGCGGCGTGCAAGCCACATCCGCCACAAACCGTCCGCGCCGACCAAGCCATTGGCGTGCGCCGCGAAGGTGTGAATGCCGAAGTAGCGCGCCGCGGCGCGTTCCAGCTCGAAGAGCGCGGGCGCGGCGGGATCCGGCGCGACCGCGTAGCGCTCGTCACGCCACGCCGTGAGCGCGCCCTCCGCGGCGAGGGTCCGCGCGACGTCGGCCAAGGCCGCCGTGCGCGCCTCGCGGCGTGCGCAGGCGCGGCGCGCACGCGACCCCGCGTTCAGTGCGCTCGAACAGCGCGGGCCAGCGCGCGAGCCGTTGCGCCCGCGCCGGCGTGACCCAGCCCACAATCCGATCCTCGACCCGGAACGGCTCGTACGCCGCGGCCGGCGCGGCGAGCACGCGGATAAGGCGGTCCGCCACCTTCGCCACCGCGGCCGGGGAGGCGATCCACCGCGCGCGCATGGCGCTATTCTAGCCGACTGCTCATGAGCACCGACGTCCTGGCGCTGTTCGACCTTGACCACACGCTGCTCACGCTCGATAGCGACGAAGCCTGGGTCGAGTTCCTGATCGAGGAAGGCACGCTCGACCGCGCGAGGTTCGAGCGCGCCAATCACGACCTGGTGTCGCGCTATCGTGCCGGCGAGGCGACCTCGGTCGAATTCACCCACTTCTACCTGTCGACGCTGGTCGGGCACGACCCGTCCACGCTGGCCCGCTGGCATGCGGCGTACCTGGAACGCAAGATTCGACCGGCGATCTCGGCGGCGGCGCGAGCGCTCCTCGCGCGCCACCGCAGCGACGGGCACCTGCTGATCCTCACCACCGCGACCAGCCGCTTGATCACCGCGCCGATCGCGCGCGAGCTCGGCTTCGAAAACCTGATCGCCACCGAGGCGGAGATGCGTGGATGGGTACTACACCGGCAGGATCGCCGGCACACCCAACCTGCGCCAGGGCAAGGTGACGCGGCTCGAAGCCTGGCTCGGCGAGCGTGGCCTCGCCCTCGACTCCTTCCGCCAGAGCTGGTTCTACAGCGACTCGGTCAACGACCTGCCGCTGCTGCTGCGCGTCACGCATCCGGTCGCGGTCAACGCCGATCCGCCGCTGGCGACCATCGCCCGCGAGAAAGGCTGGCCGCAGATCGCCATCAAGTAAACTGCGGCCGTGTGCCCAGGCCCGAATCGAGCATGACCGCGCGCGTGATCGACGGCAAAGCCCGCGCCGCGCTGCTGACGGCGGAGGTTCGGTCCCGGGTCGCCGCCCGGGTCGCCGCAGGCGGGCGGCCGCCCGGGCTCGCCGTCGTGCTGGTGGGCGAGAATGCCGCGTCGCAGGTTTACGTGCGCAACAAGCGGCGCACGACCGACGCGGTGGGCATGGTGTCCCTGGCGCACGATCTGCCGGCAACGATCGCGGCGAATGACTTGCTTGCGCTCATCGATCGTCTCAACGCCGATCCAGCCGTCGATGGCATCCTGGTGCAGCTGCCGCTGCCCAAGCAGATCGATCCCGAGGCGGTGTCCGAGCGCATCGACCCGGGCAAGGACGTCGATGGCTTGCACCCCTATAACATCGGCCGACTCGTCCTCAAGCGGCCGCGGCTGCGCCCGTGCACCCCTTATGGCTGCATGACCCTGTTGCGCGACACCGGCGTGGACCTGGTCGGCAAGCACGCGGTCGTCATCGGCCAGTCGAACATCGTCGGCCGGCCGATGGCGCTCGAGCTCCTGATGGCACGCTGCACGGTCACCGTTTGCCACTCCGCGACGCGCGACCTGCCCGACATCGCACGCCAGGCCGACGTGCTGGTCGCCGCGGTCGGCAAGGCGCGACTCGTGCAGGGCGACTGGATCAAGCAGGGAGCCATGGTCATCGACGTCGGCATGAATCGCGACGCCGAGGGCAAGCTCTGCGGCGACGTCGACTTCGCGGCAGCCATGCAACGCGCGAGCTGGATCACGCCGGTGCCCGGCGGCGTCGGCCCGATGACCATCGCCACGCTGCTCTCGAACACGCTGCTCGCCGCGGAGCTTAGGGAGGGCAAGGCCTGATTGGGTCCGCGCTGCGTCCTACACACTGCGCAGATGCCAGGCTTTGGGCCGCGTGAAAGTGCGAATGCCGTAGGTCGACAGCGTGAGACCGATCCCGGAATGGCCGACGCCCGACCAGGGCAGGCGCGGGCTCACGCGGTCGCAGCAATTCCAGTACGCCGATCCGGCTTTGACCCGGGCGAGAATGCGCCGCGCGCGGTTCGCGTCGGGCGTATAGACCCCGGCGGTCAATCCGTACAGGCTATCGTTCATCCGCTCGACCGCCTCGGCGTCATCCCGGACCTTCTGGATCCCGATGATCGGGCCGAAGCTCTCGTCGCGCATGAGCGCCATGCGGTGATCGACCTCGACGCATACCGTTGGCGCGAACCAGTTGCCCTTGCGCTTGATGACCTGGCCACCGGTGAGGACCTTCGCGCCCTTGCGCTTGGCGTCGGCGACCTGCCGTCGCAGCACCTCGAGCTGGGGCCGGCGGGTGATCGGGCCGATGTAGGTCGACTCGTCCATCGGGTCCCCCATCTTGTAGGCCTTGACTTCGGCGAGAAACGCCGCGACGAAGGCATCGTGGATCGTCGCCTGCACGTAGATGCGCTCGACCGAGCAGCAGGACTGACCGGTGTTGTAGAACGCGCCGTCGGCGATGCTCGCGGCGGCCATTTGGACGTCGACGTCCTCGCAGACATAGACCGGGTCCTTGCCGCCGAGCTCGAGCTGGACCTTGATCATCCGCGCTCCGGCAATGGCGCCGATCCGCGCTCCGGTTGCATAGGAGCCGGTGAAGAAGACGCCGTCGATCGGCTGGCGCAGAAGCGCCGCACCCGTCGCCTTCGACCCGTTCACCGCGATGAAGACGTCCGCCGGAACTCCCGCCTCGTGCAGCGTCTCGGCCATGTGGCGCCCGCTGAGCGTCGCGAACTCGGAGGGCTTGTACAGCACCGCATTGCCGGCGAGCAGCGCCGGCACGAAGACGTTGCTGCCGACGAAATAGGGATAATTCCAGGCCGAGATATTGGCAATCACGCCCAACGGCTCGTGCGTGATGCGCTCCTCCAGTTTTTCCTCGGCATTGACATAGACCTTCTCGTCGCGCAGCACGCGCGCCGCTTCGGCGCCGAAGAAGTCCAGGCGCTTGGTCAGGCCGTTGAGCTCGTTTCGCGACTGCCGGATCGGCTTGCCGACCTCCTGCGTCAGCGTGCGTGCAAGCGTCTCGTGTTTCGCAATCAGGCGTTCGCGGAAAGCACGGATCGCGGCCACGCGCTTGCCCATCGGCGTCGCCGCCCAGCCGGGCTGCGCCGCGCGGGCGCGGTCGTACTTCTTGCGCACCGCGAAGGCGCCATCCTCCGGGATGTCGGCCAGAAGGGAGCCCGTGGCGGGATTGAAGACCTTCATGCAACCGCGGCGGTCATGGGCGGGCGGCGGCGAGAAAATCGTCGAGCAGCACGGTAGCGTCGAAGAACGACCGATCGTCCCGGTCGTGGAACTCCGGATGCCACTGCACGCCGAACACGTAGGATGGCCCGCGCCAGCGCAGCGCTTCGACCACGCGATCCGGCTCCGACCATGCCTCGACGACCATGTCGCGGCCGAGGTCCTTGATCGCCTGGTGGTGCACCGAGTTGGTCTTGGCTAGCGTCAGCCCCGGGTAGATTCGCGCCAATCCGGAGCCCTCCACGAGCGACGTGGCGTGACAGTTCTGGTCGTAGATGTCCCAGTCGCGATGATCGAGCGCGCCCGGCAGCTGGGCGCCCAGATCCTGGTACAGCGTGCCGCCAAAGGCGACGTTGATCACCTGCATGCCGCGGCACACGCCGAGCACCGGCTTCGCGGCGGCGACGAAGGCGCGCAACAGCGCGATCTCGTAGCCGGTCGCGAATCCGGTCGCCTGCCCAGTCGGGCCGGAGCGGCACCTCGCCATAGGATTCCGGGCTTACGTCCGATCCGCCCATCAGCACCAGCCCGTCGAGCTCGCGCGCATAGTCGTCGACGGCGACGCGACTGCCGGAGCGACGCGAATCCCCATCCGGCGATGGGATCATCAGCGCCATGGCGTCTTCCTGCATCACCCAGTGCGCCATCCCCTGCTCGACGTATTGCAGCGTCTTGCCCTTGAAGACGAGCCGTTGCGGGTCGGCGTGAAGGAAGCAGGCGGAGATGCCAATCTTTAGCATGGGTCAGATCGCCGCCGCGAAGATGCGCTCGAAATCCTCTCGCGTGCAGGGGCGGGGATTGGTCTGGTGGCAGGTGTCGTTGATCGCCACCTCGACCAGCGCCGGTATGTCCGCCCGCGTCACCGGCCGCTTGGCCACGTACGCGCCGAGCGTCGCCGGAATGTCCAGGTCACGCTTGAGCGCGGTCAGCCATTCGACAAACGCCTGCGCGGCGGCTTCGGCAGCCGGCCGGCCGACGCCGACGACGTGCGCCAGTTCCGCCATCTTGGCCGTAGCCGCGGGCGCATTGAAGCGCATGACGTGGTCGATCATGATGCCGTTCGCCAAGCCGTGATGGAGATCGGCGACCGTGGACAGGGCGTGCGCGCACGAATGCACGGCGCCGAGGTCCTTCTGGAACGCGATCGCGCCCATCATCGAGCTCATCAACATGTCCGAGCGCGCCTGCAGATCGTGCGGCTCGTGCACCGCCTTGCGCAGTGCCCGGGCGGCGATGCGCACGCCTTCCACGGCGATGCCGTCGCAGAACGGATGATAGGCCGGCGACAGATACGATTCGACGTTGTGCGTGAGCGGCGTCCATGCCGGTCGCGGCGGTGAGATGCGGCGGCAGGTCGAGGGTGAGCTCAGGGTCGGCAAAGACCGCCTTCGCCAGCAGCCGAGGGGAGAAGATGATCTTCTTGACGTGCGTCGCATCGTCGGAGATCACGCTCGCGCGTCCGACCTCGGAGCCGGTGCCCGCGGTGGTCGGTACGGCGACAAGGTAGGGAAGCTCCTTTCCGATCGGCCGCACGTTGGGGTGATCCCAGGCATACTCGAGCACGTCGCCCGGATGCACGGCCATCAGCGCGATCGCCTTGGCCACGTCGAGCGCCGCGCCGCCGCCCAGGCCGACGATCGAGTCGGCGCCGTGCGCGCGATAGGCGCCGACGCCGTCGTCGACTTGGCTCCGGGTCGGGTTGCCCCAAAGCTGCGAATAGACGGCTACCTCGAGACCTTTCATCCCGGCGCTGAATCGCTCCAGCAGCGGCAGGGTTGCGATGCCGCGGTCGGTGACGATCAGCGGGCGCGAGACGCCCTGCACGCGCAGATGCTCGGCGACGAGCTTGCGCGCGCCGGGTCCGAAGTGGATCGTGGTCGGAAAGGCGAACCGGTACAGGGTCATCGAATGGCTATCGTCTAGCACTTGCCCGTCGCCGATCCCGACGCAGCGCCCTTCGAGCATGTCGTTCGGCCACGGGGCCACGCTGATGTGCGGGCGCACGGCCGAGGTCAACGTGCGCCGGTAAAGCGGGAACCGCGACGGCGCAGCGAAGCGCGCGGCCATGGGCACGGACGCTCGCCTCATATGATCTCGAAATAGCGCTTCAATTCCCAATCGGTCACCGCGTCGAGCCACTGCCGCCACTCCCATTCCCGCGTCGCCGCGAAGTGCTCGACGAAGTCGTCGCCAAACCAGTCGCGAGCGAGCTTCGAGTTGCGGAACGTCCGCGTCGTCTCGATCAGCGTGCGCGGCGCACGCGGCATGTTCTCGGCGCCGACGTTGGTGCCGTGGATGGGCTTGGCCGTCAGCCTGAGGCGCTTTTCGACGCCGTGCAGGCCGGCGGCGATGCAGGCGGCGGCGGCGAGGTAGGGGTTCACGTCGGCGCCCGGGCAGCGCGTCTCCAGCCGCGTCGACTTGGGACTTGCCGTGATGACGCGAAAGCTCGCCGTGCGGTTGTCCAGGCCCCAGGTCGGCTTGACCGGCGCCCAGAAGCCGTCGACCAGGCGCTTGTAGCTGTTGATCGTCGGCCAGACCATGGGCGCGAACTCGAGCAGCGCCGCGAGCTGCCCGGCGAGATAGCTCTCGAAGAGCTTGCTCATGCCGTGCTGCGTGTCGCGCATCGTGGAACAGGTTGCGCTTGCCGTCGGAAAGGCTCTGGTGGATGTGACCCGAGCAGCCGGGATAGTGCGGGCTCCATTTGGCCATGAAGCTCGGCATGATGCCGAAGCGCGCGCCGATTTCCTTGGCCCCGGTCTTGAACAGGATCGCCCGGTCGGCGGCCTCGAGCGCCTCGGAGAACAGGATCGCGGCCTCGTAGACGCCCGGGCCGGTTTCGGTGTGCAGGCCTTCGATGGGGACGCCGAACTCGCCCATCTCGACCATCAGCGCCTTGAAGAATTCGCGCTTGCCACCGGCGCGCAGCAGCGAGTAACCAAACATGCCCGGCGTGATCGGCTCCGGGCGCACGTAGCCTTTGGCAGCCCACGATTGCGGCGTCTCGGCGAAGTTGAACCATTCGAATTCCATGCCGCACATCACGCTCAGGCCCAGCTTTTCGGCGCGCCTGAGCACGCGCTTGAGCAGCTGCCGCGGGCAGATCGGGTGCGGAACCTCCTTGCCGCCGCGGTTGACCACGAACTCGCCGAGAAAGAAGGGCACGCCATCGTCCCAGGGGACGGCGCGATGGGTGCCGAGATCGATCTTCGCCACGCGCATCGGGAAAGCCCTTGTGCCAGCCGGTCAGCGTGGTGTTGTCGTAACACTGGTCATTCATGTCCCAGCCGAAGACGACGTCACAGAAGCCGAACCCGCCCTCGACGGCAGAAAAGAATTTGTCCTTGTGGATGTACTTGCCGCGCAGTACGCCATCGATGTCCGACACCGCGACCTTGACCCGGTTGCCGGCGCTGTTGCGCACGGCATCGAGCACCTTCTTCGCCGGCAAGTCTTTCGGCATGGCTTCCTTTCCCCCGGGAAGATTTTGCGTCTCCGCCCCCGGCCCAAGCGCGATTGTAACCCGGCACCCTGCGCGCCCGATGGCACAATGGCGCACGATGAACGATCGCCCCCTTGCTTCCGCGACACCGCGCGCTCGCGCGCTCGTCGCCTTGCATCTCGCGGTGCTGCTGTTCGGATTCGCCGGCCTGTTCGGCAAGTGGTTGCCGCTGCCGCCGGCGACGATCGTGTTTGGCCGCGCCGCGATCGCCAGCGTGGCGCTCGCGCTGTTGCTTCCGTTTAGCGGCGAAGCCGGCGCGGCAGGTGACCGCCTCGACTGGAAGCTGGCGGCCTCCGGCGCGCTCCTCGCCTTGCACTGGGTCGCTTTCTTTCGCGCCATCCAGATCGCCAGCGTCGCCGTGGGATTGCTCGGCTTCGCGAGCTTTCCCGTGTTTGTACTGTTGCTCGAAGCCCTGCTGCGTCAGCGCCGATTGCGTGGGCGCGAGTGGGCCACCGCCGCCCTGGTGAGCGGCGGATTGCTGCTGGTCGTGCCGGAATTGCACTGGGAGAACCGCGTCGTCCAGGGGCTCGCCTGGGGCCTCGTCTCGGGCCTGACCTTCGCGCTGCTCACCGTTGCCAACCGTGCGCTCGCGGCGCGGCACGCGGTGGGCGCCATCGCCTTGTGGCAAAACGCCTGCGCTGCGCTCTGCGTGCTGCCGCTCGTCGCCCTTGCGCCCGTAGTCCCGAACGCGCAGGCAGTGCTGCTGCTTGTGGTGCTCGGTGTGCTGTGCACTGCGCTCGCGCACACGCTGTTCGTGCGCAGCCTGCGCGTGCTCTCCGCGCACACCGCAAGCGTCGTCACCGCGCTGGAGCCGGTGTATGGCATCGCGCTCGCTTTCCTGCTGCTCGGTGAAACGCCGTCGGCGCGAACGCTCTGCGGTGCGGCGTTGATCATCGGTGCGGCAATTGGCGCCACCCGGTCGCGCTCGCCGTGAGCGCTGCCGGCACGGCCGGGTTGGCTCGGACCGCGCGTTAACGTAGGATCGCCTCTTTTCGAGTCCAGGGCAGCGCCGACATGCAAATGGGAATGGTGGGATTGGGCCGCATGGGCGCCAACATGGCGCGCAGGCTTGCGCGCGGCGGCATCGAAGTCGTCGGCTTCGATCCGAAGCCCGATGCGCGCACCGCCTTCGCGGCCGGCGCGCGCTGCAGCGCCGTCGACGATCTCGAAGCGCTGCTGCACGCATTATCGCCGCCGCGGATCGTGTGGCTCATGGTGCCCGCCTGGCGAGCAGACGGAACAGACGATTGCCGTGCTCGCCCCGCGCTTGCTCGCCGAAGATGTGATCGTCGACGGCGGCAACGCGTTCTACAAGGATTCGGTCCGGCGCGCGGTCGAACTGGCGAGCTATGGCGTGCGCTTCGTCGACTGCGGCGTATCGGGCGGGGTTTTGGGACTCGAGCACGGCTACGCGCTCATGTTCGGCGGCTCGCCTGCTGCCGCGCGTGCGATCGAGCCGATCGCAAAACTGCTCGCTCCGGCGCCCGACCGGGGATGGCTGCATTGCGGTCCGAGTGGCTCGGGTCACTTCGTGAAGATGATCCACAACGGCATCGAGTACGGCATGATGCAGGCGATTGCCGAGGGTATGGCCCTGCTCAAGGGCAAGGCGGAGTTCGGCCTCGACGTCGCGGCCATCGCGACGATGTGGGGGCAGGGTAGCGTGGTGCGCTCGCAGCTGCTCGAACTCACCGCCGAATTCTTGCGCGACGACGCGGAGCTCACGCACGTTGCACCCGTGGTTGCCGATTCGGGCGAGGGCCGCTGGACCATCGCCGAAGCCATCGAGCAGGGCATCCCGGCCCCGGTGCTGTCGCTCGCGCTTTGGATGCGCTTCGCGAGCCAGGGCAAGGCAGCGTACGCCGACCGCGTGTTGGCAATGCTGCGCAAGGGCTTCGGTGGCCACCCCGTTGCCCCGGCCCGCGTGCAGACGGACGGGGATGCATGATCGTCGTGCTGATGGGGGTGTGCGGCAGCGGTAAGACGACCGTCGGGCGGGCGCTCGCTGAGCGCCTGCACTGGCGATTTCTCGATGCCGACGACTTCCATCCGCAGGCCAACGTCGCCAAGATGGCGCGCGGCGTTGCGCTTACCGACGACGACCGCTGGCCCTGGTTCGACCGTATCGTGGCCGAATTGAGACGCCACCACGCCGCCGGCGCGCACGTCGTGGTCGCCTGTTCAGCGCTCAAGCAGGTGTACCGCGATCGGCTGGCGCAGGGCGGCGAACTGCGCTTCGCCTACCTCAAGGGCAACGCGGCGACGATCGAGCCGCGCCTCGTAGGCCGCAGCGGCCACTTCATGCCCGCGTCGCTGCTGGCGAGCCAATTCGCCACGCTCGAGGAGCCGTCGGCGGCGATCGTCATCGACATCGCGCAGCCCGTTGCGGCGCAGGTCGCCGCGATCACGCGCGCATTGCAGCAGCCGCTTCCTGCATGAGCAACGAGCCGGGTTCCGAGTCGAAGTCGCGCCCGGCCACGGCGCTCGCGCATCTCGGTCGCGATCCGAGCCAGCACCTGGGCGCGGTCAACACGCCCGTCTATCGCGCCTCGACCATCCTGTTCGACTCCGTGGCCGATCTGGAGGCGGCGGAACGCGGCGAATATCCGGGTATTACCTACGGCCTGCACGGCCTGCCGACCGTGCGCGACTTGCAGGCCGCCATGGCGGCGCTCGAGGGCGGACACGCGTCCCTGGCGGTTCCCTCGGGGCTCGCCGCGATCACCCTCGCGCTCCTCGCCACCACCCGGCCGGGCGATCACGTGCTCGTCACCGACTCCGTGTACGGGCCGACGCGGCGCTTCTGCGAGCAGCAACTCAAGCGCTTCGGGGTCGAGGTGAGCTACTACGATCCGCTCGCCGCGGCCGCCATCGAGCACGAATTCCGCCCGCGCACGCGCCTCGTGTTCACCGAATCGCCCGGATCACTCTCCTTCGAGGTGCAGGACCTGCCGGCGATCGCCGCGGTCGCGCACGGTCGCGGCGCGCTGGTGCTGCTCGACAATACCTGGGCCACGCCGCTGGGATTTCCCGCCTTTGCCCGCGGCGCCGACATCTCGCTCCATGCCGGCACCAAGTATCTTGGCGGCCACTCCGATGTCCTGGTGGGACTGGTGACCTGCAACGCGCAGACCTTCCCGCCGATGCACCGGCTGTGGACCGATATGGGCGTGGCGGCGAGCAGCGACGATTGCTTTCTGGCGCTGCGCGGCCTGCGCACCCTGGGGCTGCGCCTGGAGCGGCATACGCAAAGCGCGCTTGCCATCGCGCGCTGGTTGCGCGAGCGTCCCGAGGTAGACGAGGTCATCTTTCCGGCGCTGGAAGGCTCGCGCGGGCACGAGCTCTGGCGGCGGGACTTTTCGGGCGCCTGCGGATTGTTCGGCGTGATCCTGAAGCCCGTCGCCAAGGCGCGTGTCGACGCCATGCTCGACGGCCTGCGGCTGTTCCGCATGGGATGGAGCTGGGGTGGCTTCGAGAGCCTCATCATCCCGGCGCATCCGGAACGCAGCCGCAGCGCCACGCGCTGGGAAGCGCCCGGGCCCTACCTGCGGCTGCACGTGGGCCTCGAGGACGCGCAGGATCTCATCGCCGATCTTGGCAGCGGATTCGACCGCCTGCGCGCCTGACGGCGCGATAGCGCCGCAAGACCGCGTCGGCGTTTCGATGCGGCCGATCCGCGCAGCCGCGCGGCAGCGCCAGGCGCTAATCGAGTCCCAGGTATTGCGCGCGCGCCGCGCCGTCGCGCACGAATGCAGCCATGCTACCGGCGTAACGCAGCTGCCCGCCTTCGATGACGTAGGCGCGGTCGGCGACCTCTTGCGCGAAGCGGAAGTTCTGTTCCGACAGCAGCACCGCCACCCCGTCGCGCTTGAGCTCACGCAGCGCCTCGGCAACCTGGGCGACGATGACTGGTGCCAGCCCCTCGGTCGGCTCATCGAGCAGGAGCGTGGTCGGATTGCCCATCAGCGTGCGTGCGATCGTCAGCATTTGCTGCTCGCCGCCGGAAATCTCTCCACCACGCCGGTCCTTGAGCTCGCCCAAGCTGGGGAACAGCGCGACGACGCGCTCAAAGGTCCACTGCGGCAGGCCGGGGCGCGCCGGCTGCCGCCCGACCTGCAGATTCTCGACCACGGTCAGGTCGGCGAAGATGCGGCGCTCTTCGGGCACGTAGCCCAGTCCCATGCGCGCGATGCGCCATGAGGTGAGCGCCTCGATGCGCTCGCCGGCGAAGCAGCACCTCACCGCGCACCGGCCGCAGCAGGCCGGCAATGGCCTTGAGCGTGGTCGACTTGCCGGCGCCATTACGCCCGAGCAGCACCACGTTTTCCGCGTTCGCCACGCTGAGCGAGAGCTCGTGCAGTGCCTGCGCCCGGCCATACCCTGCGCACAGCGCGCGGACCTCAAGCATGCGACAGGCGGCGCTTCATGCCGCCGCGCCGAGGTAGACGGCGCGCACTTCGGGGTTCGCGCGTACGCGGCAGGCGGGCCATCGGCGATCAGTCGGCCGCGGTCGAGCACGAGGATCCGGTCGGCGTGCGCGAAGACGATGTCCATGTCGTGCTCGGTGAAGAGCAGCGCCAGGCCGTCGCTGTGGGCGAGAGTCGACACCAGCGCCATCAGGCGCGAGCGCTCCAGCGCCGCCATGCCCGCCGTCGGCTCGTCCATGAGCAGCAGCTGCGGCTGCAGGGCAAGCGCGATGGCGAGCTCGACTCGCTTCAGGTCGACGTAGGCGAGCGTGGCGCAACCGCGCGCGGCGAGCGCACCGATGCCCATGCGATCGAGAAGGGCCTGCGCGGCCGGCGCGTGCCGCTCCGACCCCTGCCGCCAGGGCGAGCGCTGCTCGCCCTGGCGCGCGAGCAACGCGATCTGCACGTTCTCGCGCACCGTCATCGACGCGAACGTCGCCGCAACCTGGAACGTGCGCCCCACGCCCAGGCGCGCGATGGCGTGCGGCGCCAGGCCGGTAATGCGCTGGCCGGCAAAGCTCGCCGTACCCGCATCGGCGCGCAGCTGGCCGCCGAGGACGTTGAACAGCGTCGTCTTGCCGGCACCGTTCGGACCGATGATGGCGACGCGCTCACCCGCGCTGACGCTGCAGCTCAACGCCGACAGGGCAACCACGGCGCCGAACGATTTCGACAGCCGCTCGACGACGAGCAAAGGCCCGCTCATGCGCGTTCGCCTCGCAACCAATGCTTAAGCGTCCCGACGATACCCGCCGGGAAGGCGAGCGTGATGGCCAGAATGGCGGCGCCGACGAAGGCGCGCCAATACTCGGTGTGCCGGGCCACCGTATCCTGCAAGCCGATGAACACCGCCGCGCCGACGAGCGGACCCGACAGCGCCTGCAGCCCGCCCAGGAGCACGATCAGCAGGCCATCGATGGAGCGCGGAATGGCCAAGAGCTCCGGGGCGATGCTGCCCTTGGCATAGGCGTAGAGAGCCCCGGCGAAACCGGCGAACGCGCCGGCAACAGTGAAGGCAGTCCAGCGCAGGCGCTGCACATCGATGCCGCACGCGCCGGCGCGCAACGCCGAATCGCGCGCTGCGCGCAGTGCATAACCGAAGCCCGAAAAACTCAACCGCCACAGCAGCAGCATCGCCGCCCCAGCGAGCGCGAGCGTGAACAGGTAGTACGCCTTCGGGCTCGCAAGCCACGCCGCCGGCCAGATGCCCACCAGGCCGTTGCTGCCGCCGGTGACCGCGTCCCACTGCCAGACGATCGACCAGACGATCTGCGCGAAGGCCAGCGTCAGCATGGCCAGATAGACCCCCGACAGACGCACGCAGAACCAGCCGCAGCAAAGCGCCAGCGCCGCCGCAACGAGCGGCGCGACGAAAAGCGCCGCCCCCATCGGCAGCAGACGCGAGGCGAACGCCGCGGCGTAGGCGCCGGCGCCCAGAAAAGCCGCATGCCCGAACGACGCCATGCCGCCGGTGCCCATCAGCAGCTGCAGGCTCAAGCCGAACAGGGCGAAGAGCACGATTTCCGTCAGCAGAACGAGCGTGTACTCGTCGGCCACGAAGCGCGTCGCCACGAGCAGCAGCAAGCCTGTCGCGACGCCGAGGGCGAAGCGCCGGCTCGGCGGCTGCTGCAACTGCGCGCAGTTCGGCCACGGGCGTCGGCGAGGGCGGCCGGCCGAGCAGGCCCCACGGGCGGACGATGAGCACGATCGCCATGACCATGAACTCGGCAACCAGGGTGAGCTTGGAGAAGGCCACGGTCATGCCGAACATCTCCACCTCGCCGATGCCGATGCACAGCGCCTTGACGACGCCGATGATCAGCGCGGCGATGAATGCGCCCGAAATGCTGCCCAGCCCGCCGGCGACGGTGACGACAAAGGCGTCCGCGATCACCGCCAGGTCGATGTTGAGATTGGCCGGCTCGCGCGGCAGCTGCAACGCGCCGGCAAGACCGGCAAGCAGCGCGCCGACGAAGAACACCCCGGAGAACAGCCGTGCCTGATCGACGCCGAGCGCGGCGGTCATGACGCGGTCCTGACTGGCCGCACGCACCAGCAGCCCCCAGCGTGTTCGCCGGAGCACGAGCAAGCAGCAGCAGCCACACCAGCGGTCCGCAGGCGATGAGGAACAGGTCGTATTGCGGTACGGCGCGGCCGAGGATCGCGACCGTGCCCTGGAGTCCCGGCGCGCGCGGACCGAGCAGATCCTCCGCTCCCCAGATGTGCAGCACCGCGTCGCGGATGATGAGCACGATGCCAAAGGTTGCGATGAGCTGCAGCAGCTCGGGCGCGCGATACAGACGCCGCAGCAACGTCGCTTCGATGAGCGCGCCAAGCAACCCGACGCCGAGCGCGGCGAGCAGCACCGCGCCCCAGTAACCCAAGCCGCCGGCGGCGAGGCGGCCGATCAGGCTGTAGGCGAGGTAAGCGCCCAGCATCATGAACGATCCATGAGCAAAATTGACGATGCGCGTGACGCCGAAGATGAGCGATAGCCCCGCCGCGACCAGGAACAGCGAGGACGCGCCCGCCAGGCCGTTGAGCAGCTGAATGAGCAATGCGGAGAGCGTCACCGGAGGCGACCCCTGACGGGCCTCCCGCAGGCAGTCCGACTAGTCGGCTGGCCGATGCGCACGCACCCAGTCGTCGCTGGGCAGGTAGGCGGCGCCGTCGGCGTATTTCCAGTCGACCATCACGCCCTTGCCGTCCTTGACCGCGAGGCGGCCCACGTAGGCGCCCATCGTCGACTGGTGGTCCAGGGCGCGAAAGGTCACCTTGCCGAACGGCGTGTCGACGACTAAGCCCTGCATCGCGGCAACGAGCTTTTCGGTGGCGGTCGACTTCGCCTTGCGCATCGCCGCCGCGATGCTCATCACCGCGCTGTAGCCGACAACCGAGCCCTGGCGCGGATAGTCGTGGTAGCGCGCCTGGTAGGCGTCGAGGAAACGCTGGTGCTCGGGCGTCTTGATCTCCGACCACGGATAGCCGGTGACGTACCAGCCGACCGGCGCCTCGTCCTTCAACGGATCGAGATACTCCGGCTCGCCGGCGAGCAAATTGAATACCGGCCGGTCGTGGAACAGCCCGCGCAGCTCGCCTTCGCGCACGAACTTCGCCAGATCGCCGGCGAAAAGGGAGGAGAAGATCGCATCGGGCTTCGCCTCGAGCAGGGCTTCCACGACCGGGCCGGCATCGATCTTGCCCAGCGGCACCGCGATCTCGACGAACTCGATGCCGGACGGCTGGCGGGCGATCATCAGCTGTTTGAACGCGGCCGTCGCGGAGGTGCCGTACTCGTAGTTCGGGTAGACGATGGCCCAGCGCTTCTTGTTCAGGCGCACCGCGTCCGGGATTAGCATGGCCGTCTGCATGTAGGTCGACGGCCGCAGGCGGAAGGTATAGCGGTTGCCGGACTCCCACACGATCTTGTCGGTGAGCGGCTCGGCGGCGAGGAAGAAGACCCGTCGCTGCTTGGCGAAATCGGCTACCGCGAGCCCGACGGCGGAGGAAAACGTTCCCATCAGCACGTCGACTTTTTCGCGCGCCAGCAGCTCTTCGGCGACGCGTACCGCATCTCCCGCGTTGCCGTTGTCGTCACGGGTGATGAGCTCAAGCGGGCGGCCGAGCACGCCGCCGCCGGCGTTGATCTGGGCGACGGCGAGCTCCATGCCCTTCTTGTACGGCTCGAGAAACGCGGGGAAGGTCTTGTAGCTGTTGAGTTCGCCCAGCTTGATGGGCTGGGCCACCGCCGCTGCCACCAGGGAAAGCGCGACCGCGAGCGCCGCGAGCAACCGGTTCATTTGTTCTCCCATGCGACTCGTGGCAAGCGCGCTCGCGCCCGACGGGTGCGCAACGCATGATAGCCGCCGCGCGGTCGCTTCGGGAAGCGCGCGAGGGCGGCGCGCCCCTGCCGGTTCTATGGTTATGCCGCGGCAGGGATGCCCTGGCGCGTGCCGGGCAGGTAAAATACGCCCTTCTTTACGCGGCGGCTGCGGCAGTCCGCCTCGTTCCTCCGCGGCGCGGATCGCGGTGCGGCAGCCCGGGTGTTGGCGCGGGATGCCTTCGCCTTCACGCCCTCGATGCGAGTTTCGACGCGGCGCTTGCGCTGCAAACTGCCGGACATGCGCGCAGAAAAACCAGGACCGGCGGGATGCTGAAGCTCGAATTCGGACTGTCGTTTGCCGATCTGTATGCGACTGCGGGACTCGCCCGCGTCGACGCCGCCTTCTGCGCCCAGCTTGCCGCTGCCGACCCGGCGCTCGGCGCCCGGCTCGCCGCGGCGCGGGTCGATCACCACGCGCTCGGGCG
The DNA here is from genome assembly GCA_963711235.1 of uncultured beta proteobacterium. Classification (GTDB taxonomy): domain Bacteria; phylum Pseudomonadota; class Gammaproteobacteria; order Burkholderiales; family Casimicrobiaceae; genus PALSA-1003. The sequence goes on from CAVQDI010000006.1 coordinate 2,149,766, forward strand.
CAAGGAGGAATCGGAGCTCCTGCTCGCGCTGGCACCGCATGTTGAGGATTTCCTCGGCCAGCTCTTCGGCATCCAGCCCGAGCTCGCGGCGCTGCAGGCAGCGCAGCATGAATTGGCGCCACTGTTTGCCTGCAAGCGCCAGGTCGTCCAGCGCAAGGCCTTGAACCGCTACAAGGCCGAAGCGGCGGCGGGCTTTGACGGCCCGGCGCTGCGACGCGAGCTGGAAGCGAAATTCGGCGAGCCCTTCGCCGGGCTTGCGGGCGAGCTTGCCTTCGCGCGCCACGTCGGCGCCTGGGGCCGCGACGAGGCTGCGCACGCGGCCGACATCGATCTCGCCTTGCGCTACGCCGCGTGGGCGGTGCAGACGCCGGCTGGCAAGGCGACGCACAAGGCCGGTGTTCTGTTCAAGGCGCCGCGCAAGCTCGATTACCTGCGGCTCATTCCCGTGGACAGCGAGACGCGGCACGGCGTGGCGATGTGGCGCCTGCCGGAGGACCATCTGCGTCGCCGCGACGGCTTCGCCCTGACCGACCCGGGTACCGATCTGGCCGGCGCCCTCGACCAAGCGCACTACTGCATCTGGTGCCACGAGCAGCAGAAGGATTCGTGCGCCTCGGGCCTGCGCGAAAAGCCGCCCGCCGACGGCGGCCCGGCGCGCTTCAAGACCTCGCCCTTCGGCGTGACGCTGGCCGGCTGCCCGCTGGAGGAGAAGATCTCGGAGTTCAACAAGCTGCGTGCCGAAGGCTGGGCCTTAGGCGCGCTGGCGATGATCTGCGTCGACAACCCGCTCGTCGCCGCAACCGGTCATCGCATCTGCAACGATTGCATGAAGGCATGCATCTACCAGAAGCAGGAGCCTGTCGATATCCCGCAAGCCGAGACGCGCGTGCTCAAGGATGTGCTGGCGCTGCCATGGGGATTCGAGATCTATGGGCTGCTCACGCGCTGGAATCCGCTCCACCTGCGCCGGCCGCTGCCGCGGCCGGCGACGGGCAAGCGGGTGCTGATCGTCGGCATGGGGCCGGCGGGTTTCACGCTGGCCCACCACCTGCTCAACGACGGCCATACCGTGGTCGGCATCGACGGCTTGAAGATCGAGCCGCTTGAGGCGGAGCTTTCGGGCGTGAGCGCGGCAGGAACGCGCGTGCCCTTCGTCCCGATTCGCGACAGCGCGCGCCTGCGCGAGCCGCTCGAGCAGCGCGTGATGGCCGGCTTCGGCGGCGTCGCCGAGTACGGCATCACCGTGCGCTGGGACAAGAATTTCCTGAAGCTGATCCGGCTCCTGCTCGAGCGCCGGGAGCGCCTCGCCCTGCACGGCGGGGTGCGTTTCGGCGGCACGCTGACCAGCGCCGGCGCCTTCGAGCTCGGCTTCGACCATATCGCCCTCGCGGCAGGGGCCGGCCGCCCGACCGTGCTCGATCTGCCCAATGGCCTTGCCAATGGCGTGCGCACCGCGTCCGACTTTCTCATGGCGTTGCAGCTTACCGGCGCGGCGCGGCGCGACTCCTTGGCCAATATGCAGATCCGCCTGCCGCTGGTCGTCGTCGGCGGCGGCCTCACCGCGATCGACACGGCGACCGAATCGCTCGCCTATTATCCGGAGCAGGTGGACAAGTTCCTCTCCCGCTACGAGGCGCTCACCGCCGAGCGCGGGACGTGCGGCAGTAGAGGACGCCTGGTCGGAGGATGAGCGCGAGATTGCGCACGAGTTCCTCGACCATGCGCGTGCAATCCGTGCCGAGCGCGCGGCGGCGGCGCGAGAAGGGCGACCCGCCCGGGTGCTGGAGTTGCTGCAGGCGTGGGGCGGCGTGACCATCGCCTATCGCCGGCGCCTGATCGACAGCCCGTCGTACACGCTCAACCACGAGGAGGTGGGCAAAGCGCTCGAGGAGGGCATTCGCTTCGCCGAGGGCCTGACGCCGCTCGCGATCGAGGTCGATGTGCACGGCCGTACGCGGGCGCTCACCGTGTCGGTGCAGCGCTTCGGGGACGACGGGGTGGGAGAGGAGACCGGCCGCAGCGAACTGCCTGCGCGGACCATCCTCATCGCCGCGGGGACGCAGCCGAACACCGTCGCGGCGCGCGAAGACCCGGCGCATTTCCACCTCGACGGCCGCTACTTCCAGGCCCTCGACGAGGCCGGCAATCCCGTTCGGCCGGCGCAGGGGCTCGCCAAGCCGACCCGGACCGACGTACTGACCGCGCTCGAGCCCGATGGCCGCGGCATCAGCTTCTTCGGCGATCTGCATCCGTCGTTCTTCGGCAACGTCGTCAAGGCGATGGCGAGCGCAACCAAGGGCTATCCGATCGTGAGCGGCATGCTCTCGCGCAGCAAACCCGCCTCGGCGCTCGAAGACCCGGCTTTTCTCGCCCGCGTCAACGCCGAGCTCCGCGCCACCGTGCGCGAGGTGGTGCGGCTCACGCCGACGATCGTCGAAGTGATTGTGCATGCGCCGGCGGCCGCGCGCCGCTTCGCCCCCGGGCAGTTCTACCGTCTGCAGAACTTCGAGACCCTGGCCGCCGAGATCGACGCGACGCGGCTGTCGATGGAGGGGATCGCCCTGACCGGCGCCTGGGTCGATCGCGAACAGGGGCTCGTCTCCCTGATCGTGCTCGAGATGGGCGGGTCGACCGATCTGTGCGCACTGCTGCGCGCCGGCGAGCCGGTGGTACTGATGGGGCCCACCGGGACGGCAACCGAAATCGCGCCGGGGGAAACGGTGGTGCTGGTCGGCGGCGGCCTGGGCAATGCCGTCCTGCTGTCCATCGGTCAGGCGTTTCGCGCCGCCGGGTCGAAGGTGCTCTACTTCGCCGGCTATCGCAAGCTCGGCGACCGCTACAAGGTCGCCGCCATCGAAGCGGCCGCCGACGCCGTGGTCTGGTGCTGCGACGAGGGTCCGGGCTTCGCACCAACGCGGCCGCAGGACAAGCGCTTCGTCGGCAACATCGTGCAGGCGATGGTCGCCTATGCGAGCGGCGCGCTGGGGGACCAGCCGATACCCTTCGCCGCCAGCGACCGTCTCATCACCGTCGGTTCGGACCGGATGATGGCGGCGGTCGCCGCCGCGCGCCAGCACGAGCTCAAGCCGTTCATCAAGCCCACGCAGAAGGGCGTCGGCTCGATCAATTCGCCGATGCAATGCATGATGAAGGAGATTTGCGCCCAGTGCCTGCAGCCACAGCGCGACCCGGCGACCGGAGCGATCCGGTACGTCTTTTCCTGCTTCAATCAGGATCAACCCCTCGACGCAGTCGACTTCGACGCGCTCGAGGCCCGCCTGGCGCAGAACGGGGTGCAGGAAGAGCTGACCGCGCAATGGGTATTGCGCTGCCGCAACCGGGTCGGCGCCTCGGTGTAGGGGTAGCCGGTACGTGCCGCGAGTGGGGCGCCGGCGCATGGCGGTAAAGCAAGGAGCGGCTGGCACGCGTTTGCAAAGAATCCTTACAATCAGCTGTCACGTCGATTCAAGGGCCATGTTAGCTTCGAGCGATGGCCGTTGGTCGCGTGATGACGTTGCCGTCCCAATCCGAGCCGCAGACTGCGGCGACCCGCGCCGCCTCCGGGCGCGACACGATCCACCTCATCAATCCGCTGTGGGACGCCCACGGCGGGAGCGACTTGCGGGCGATCGAGATGTACAAGGCGCTCGCCGCGGTCTACCCGGTGCGGCTGTGGAGCCGGTTCAACCCGGCGCCGGCGTTCCTGCAGCGCTACCCGGTCGAACTGATCCGGCCATGGCGCGGGCGGTGGCCGGTCGGCGGCACCTTCATCTTCGTCGGGGTTTATTTTCGCGTCGGGCACTGGTTCAAGGCGACGTTGCCGCGGCGCACGATTCTCGTCTACAACACCTACCAGCCGGATCGCCTGGCCAAGGCGCTCTCGCGCCTGCAGGCCTGGCACCGCACGCCGGTTGAAGTCGTCTACGCCTCCCCGCTGTTGCGGCGGCTTTCCAATCACCCCGGACCGGTGATCGAAAGTCCGATCGATCTGGCGGAGTTCATGCCGCCGCTGCGCCGCAGCCGGCGCCCGGGGCAATTCGTCGTCGGCCGCATGTCGCGCGACGACGCGACCAAGCATCACGCGAAGACGCGGGCGTGTACGCGGCGCTGGCAGGCGCGGGCGTGGAGTCACGGGTGATGGGCGGCACCTGTCTGCGCGACCGTTTCGCAGGCGCCGGCGTGGCAAGCCTGCTGCCTGCCGGCTCGACGCCTTCGGTCGACTTTCTGCAAGGTCTTGATTGCTTCTACTACCGCACCAGCGACCACTGGCTGGAAGCCTTCGGCCGCGTCGTCTTCGAGGCGATGGCCTGCGGCTTGCCGGTGGTGTGCGGCCGGCGTGGCGGTTACGCCGACTACATCGTGCACGGCGTCAACGGCTTCCTCTTCGATACCAGCGAACAGGCGATCGCTCTGATCCTGAAGCTGCGCGACAACGCCGCGCTGCGCGAGCGCATCGGCCACGCCGCGCGGCGATCCGTCGAGGCACTCTACAGCGGCAGCAGCTGGCGCAACAAGCTCGCCTTCTTCCTGCGGCCTGACCGCGCGCAGCATCCGCTGCTGCCCTTGGGCGACAGCCTCGATTCGACGGCCTCCGGTGCGCTAAGGCGCGGGCGCGCTTCGTCATCGCCGCGATTGCTCGCGGCGTTAGAGTAGCGCGATGACTCGGAGGCGCAGACATAGCGGCTAGCGAAGCACCTGCGGTCGCCACCCCGGCTAGACCGCTGGCGGCACGGTTCCTGCTGCATTGCACCCGCGGCGGCCGTTACCGGCACTGGGGTGGCAAAGCCAGGGCAAGGAAGGCAAGATAAGCTTGTAATTCTTGCGCATGCCGGTAGTCGGTACCAGACTCTTCGCCGGTAAACGACCACAACCAAGAACGCAACTTAGCGAGGACGAATCATGACCCGAACGAAAATCCTGTGGGGAACCTGGCTTGACCGCGTGCGGCGTCGTGACGTGGCTTGGCTGCGGCGCCGCACTCGCCGACCCGCCGGGCCGCGTGGCGCGGTTGGCGCAGATCAGCGGAGCGGTCAGCTTCTCGCCCGCGGGCGAGGAAGACTGGGTCGTCGCGCAGCCAAACCGCCCGCTGGTTACCGGTGATCGGGTCTGGTCCGACAGCGGCGCGCGCGCCGAGCTGGAGATCGGAAGCGCGACGCGCGCGCCTGGGCAGCACCACCAGCGTGACACTGCTCAATCTCGATGACCGCATCGCCCAGATCGACCTCGCACAGGGAACACTCAATCTGCGCGTGCGCCGCATCTACCCCGATCAGGTGTTCGAGATCGATACGCCCAATCTGGCTTTCTCCATCCGGCGTCGCGGGTGATTTTCGTGTCGACGTCGACCCGGCGGGCAATGCGACGGTCGTGCGCGTGCGTAGCGGCGAAGGCCAGGCGTGGGGCGAGGGCGCGGCATACACGGTCGGCGCGGGCCAGCAGGCCACCTTCGTCGGCGCAGGGCTGCGCGACTATTCCTTCGACGCGATGTCAGCGCCCGACGAATTCGACAACTGGAGCCTCGAGCGCGACCGGCGGCAGGACAGCGCCGTCGCGGCGCGCTACGTGTCACCGGACATCGTCGGCTATTCGGATCTCGACGACTATGGCGCGTGGCGCTCGGTCGAGGGCTACGGCAATGTCTGGTTCCCGACCGCGGTGGCCAGCGACTGGGTGCCCGTACCGCACCGGACATTGGGCCTGGGTTGATCCCTGGGGCTGGACCTGGGTCGACGATGCCCCGTGGGGATTCGCCCCTTTCCACTACGGCCGCTGGGCCTATGTCTCGACGCGCTGGTGCTGGGTGCCTGGTCCGATTGCCGTGCGGCCGGTCTATGCCCCGGCGCTGGTGGCCTTCATCGGTGGCGGCGGCTTCAGTCTGGCGCTTTCGACCGGGGCAGTGGCAGGTATCGGCTGGTTTCCGCTCGGGCCGGGCGAGGTGTATCGGCCCAGCTATGCGGTCAGTCGCAACTACTTCACCAGCGTTAACGTAACCAACACGGTGGTCAACACCACGGTGATCAACAACGTCTACAACAACAACGTCACCAACATCGTCTATCGCAATCGCGAACTGGCCGGAGCGGTGACCGCAGTGCCCACGAGCGCTTTCAGCAGCGCGGAGCCGGTGGCACGACACGCTAGTCCCGGTATCTGCTGCCGTGATCGCGCGCGAGCCGGTCGGGCCGGTCGCAGCCATCGCGCCGTCGCGCGCCAGCGTACTCGCTGCGGGCGCGGTGGCGGCGGGTGCCGCCGCTGCGGTCGCAGTTGCGCGGCGTCCGCCGGCAGCCGTCCTGGCGCGGCCGGTGGTCGCGAAAACGCCGCCACCGCCACAACCACCGCCATTCGCCGCCAAGGCGTCCTTGCTCGCGGCGCAGCCGGGCAAGCCGCTTGAGCCGGAGAAGCTCAAGTCGCTGCAGCCGGCGCGCGCGGCGGAGGCGGCGAGGATCAAGGTGGTCGCACCGACGGTCACGCCGCAGCCGCTGAACAAGGCCGGCGCCGGTCAGGGTGCGCATAACGAGCGCGCCGCGGTGCCGGGACCGGCCGCGGCCGGCGCGGCGACAGTGCCGCGGCCGTCGGAGCGCAAAGGGCCGCCTTCGGGCGCGGTGCCGCAGCCGCCGGCATCGGCCCAGGAACGTGCGCTGCAAGAGCACAAGGCACCCCCACAGGGTGCCCCCGTGCCGCAGCCGCCGGCGTCGGTCCAGGAACGCGCGCTGCAAGAGCACAAGGGACCGCCACAAGGCGCCCCCGTGCCGCGGCCGCCGGCGTCGGCCCAGGAACGTGCGCTGCAAGAGCACAAGGGACCGCCACAAGGCGCCCCCGTGCCGCAGCCGCCGCAACGTGCTGCAGGAACACCGCGGACCGCCCTCGGGCGCGGCCGTGGCGCAGCCTGCGCCGTCGGTCCAGGAACGCAGCAAGCAGGAGAGCCGGGTGCCGCCGCCCAATACCCAGACGTCGCAGCCGCCAAAGCAACAGGCGACCAAGGTGACGCCCTCGACGCCGCAGCCGACACCGCAGGAGCGCGCGGTGCACGAAAAGCAGGGCGCGCCACCGCCCGCGGCCAAGCCGCCGCCGCAGAAAGCTCCGCCGCCTCCGCCACCGCCCGCGGCCAAGCCGCCGCCGCAGAAAGCTCCGCCGCCGCCGCAGACGGGGAAGCAAGAGCAAAAGCCCAAGCCCAAGCCAGAGGAAAACAAGGCCAAGGAGAAGGAGCAGCCCTAAACGAGACGCGACGCACCCGGCGCTTGCGGCCCGTAGCGGCCCGGGCGCCGTTGGCGCGCTAGCGTTCGAACTTGACCGAGAGGACGATCGAGGTCTGCGTGCGTTGGATGCCGTCGATGCGACCGATCGCATCGAGCGCGTGGTCGATCTCCTCGGTGCTCCCGCCTTCGATGCGAACCTCGTAGTCGAATACGCCCGAGAGGGCGTATACCGCGCGTACCCAGGGCCGGGCTTCGAGTTCGCGCACCACGCGTTCGCCGGCCTTGGGATCGACATGGATCAGCACTTGCGCGGTGATGCGCTGGCGCGCGAATTCGTCACCGACCCGCACCGTGTAGCCGGCAATCACCCCATCGCGCTCGAGCCTGCGCATGCGCTCCTGCACCGTGGTCCGGGCGACGCCCAATCGTCGCGCCAGCGAGGCGGTCGATTCGCGCGCATTGCGGCGAAGCAGGGCGAGCAAATGCTGCTGTTCATGCCCGAGCCGTCGATTCGTCGGTTTAGCCGGCATTACGCCGGAATTATACCTGCGTAACGTCAGATTGCAGCCTGTATTTCGACCAATAACGTCGGTAGACTCGCCCTGACACGGCCGTCTACGGGCCGGGCCAGAACCCCCAAACCATGACCCCGCTCATCCTCCTTGGCGCCGGAAAAATCGGCGAAACGATCACCCACCTGCTGCACGAAGCCGGGGACTATGCGTTGACCGTCGCCGATCAGGACCCCGCGCGCCTCGCCCCGATCGCGGCCCTCGGCGTGACCACGCGCCATGCCGATTTCAATACCGCGGGAGCTCTGGCCACACTGCTCCGCGGCCAGGCGATCGTCATCAGCGCCTGCCCTTTCTACCTCACGCCGCTCATCGCCCAGGCCGCGGTCACGGCCGGCGCACATTACTTCGACCTGACCGAAGACGTCGCCAGCATGCGTCGGGTGAAGGCGCTCGCCGCGGACGCGGGCACGGCGCTGGTGCCGCAGTGCGGTCTCGCGCCGGGATTCATCTCCATCCTCGCCCATGCGATGACGCGCAAGTTCGACCAGTTGCGCGACGTGCAAATGCGCGTCGGCGCATTGCCGGTCTATCCGACCAATGCACTCAAGTACAACCTGACCTGGAGCACCGACGGGCTTATCAACGAATACTGCAATCCCTGCGAAGCGATCATCGATAGCAGCCGGCGCGAGACGCTGGCGCTGGAGGAAATCGAGGCCTTCTCGCTCGATGGCGTTGCCTACGAGGCGTTCAATACCTCCGGCGGTCTGGGCACGCTGTGCGACACGCTTTCAGGCCGGGTCGAAAACCTCAACTACAAGACCGTTCGCTATCCGGGCCATCGCGACCTGGTCAAGATGCTCATTCGCGATCTGCGCCTCGGACAGCGGCGAGAGATCCTGAAGGATGTGCTCGAGGCATCGGTGCCGATGACCCGTCAGGACGTCGTGCTCGTGTTCGTCACCGTCAGCGGCATGCAGGACGGTCGCCTGACGCAGGAGTCATTCGCCAAGAAGATCTACAGCAAGACGCTGGGCGAGCGCATGTATTCGGCGATTCAAATCACCACTGCGGCGGGAGTGTGCGCGATGGTGGACCTGATGCGCGAAGGCGCGCTTCCGAGCCGCGGTTTCGTGCGCCAGGAAGACGCCGAACTGGCAGTCTTTCTCGCCAACCGCTTCGGCCGCCACTACGCGTAGCGCGGCCGCAGGCAGTAAGGAAAATCAGCGGCCCTTGGGGCTGGCGCGGGTCCTCGGTGCAATCCGCGGCGTCGACGGCATGGTCGGGCGGCGGGCGGTTTGGGGGAGGGGGTTCGTTGGCGCTGTCTTCGGGTCGCGTCCGCGAAACGTACCGCCTTTGCCTTTTGACATGCTGGGGACCTCGTTGGATCGGGTGACCACCGCATGCTACTGAATTGGCTGCGGCGCGCAAGTCGCCAGACGAGCGGGGCGGCACGGCATCGCGTTCGAGACGACCCCAGAGGCGGCAACAACCCGCGCCACCATGCAACGAGCGCAAGACTCGGGACCCAGGGCAAGGCCCGGCCGCGCCCGTTGTTCCAGGCGCTGCGGACCGGGCAGGGATCAGATCCGATGAGCAATCAGGACTGCGGTCGGCATGCCGAATCGCATCATGGATCTGCCCTGCCTGAACCGCAGTCTGGCGGCATCGACTGCGACCGACAATCGGCGCCCATCCGATTGTGCTGTCGGAGCGACGCGCAAGCGCTGTAGGAGCCGAGCGATGCCGGCGTTGCCGCAGCCCTTCCTTCGACGCGGAAAACGCAACGAAATAGCGCGCAGCATGGCGGGAGGAGCTGCGGCCACTGCACTGCAGTGGCCTGTGGCGAACCAAGCCATCGCGGTCGTGCAGGTCGAAATCCCCGCGGGCGCGGCCCGGCCGTTCCGGTATCGCCGGGTCGGCTCCGCCGCAGGCGGGGCGGGCGAAGAAAGGCATGCCCTTGGACAGCGCCGGTCGCACCCGGTAGGATCGCGGCGGTGTGTCGGCCCGCCGCGCGGGCTGGCGCTGGCTTCTCCGGCTGCCCGTCGGCGCCACGCGTGACGGTGCCGGATTGCCTGCGCCGACGGGTTGCCTATCGACGCATCGAAGGAGCGATCCCGTGAACTACTGCAGCAAGATACTTTCTGTTTCTGTCGTTGCCGCCGGGGCGCTGGCTGTTGCGCCACTGTCCGGCGCGCAGCGCCGATGATGTCGAGTCATCGGGCCGGCGAAGAAATAGTTCGCGCGGCCTGACGCACGCCTGCCGTCCAAGGGGCAAGGGTGCGATCCGGAATGCTCCGTTCACGCTTTGGCCGCGGCTTGGGGCCGGCAACAAGTTCTAAGGAGGTCAGATGCGCAAGATGATCCAGCGAATGGCTACGGTGGGCGGTTTGGCGCTGATGTTCGCGGCAGCGGCGGCATGGGCGCAGGAGGGCGTGCGCGTGCGCGGCACGATCGAGCGCGTGGACGGCCCGACCTTGCTGGTCAAGGCGCGCGACGGCGCTGAGCTCAAGGTCGTGCTGACCGCCAACGCGGTGGTCGTCGGCATGGTGAAGTCGTCCTTGGCGGACATCAAGCGCGGTTCGTTCGTGGGCGTCACCGGCATGCCCCAGGCTGACGGAAGCCAGAGGGCAGTCGAAGTGCACATATTTCCCGAAGCAATGCGTGGCACCGGTGAAGGGCACCGCCCGTGGGATCTTCGGCCCCAGAGCACCATGACGAACGCCAACGTCGACGAGACGGTCACCGGGATCGATGGGCAGACGCTCACCCTGAAGTACAAGGACGGAGAGAAGAAGGTCATCGTCCCGCCGGATACGCCGATCGTCACCTATGTCATGGGCAACCGAAGTGAACTCGCGCCGGGAACCAAGATATTCATCGCCGCGGCGACGAAGCAGCCCGACGGAACACTGGAGGCCGCACGCGTGAATTTCGGCAAGGATGGGCTCACGCCGCCGATGTAGCAGGCGAGCCGCGGATGGATCCGACGCCATGAGCAAGCTGTCGGCGAAGATCAAGGAGGAGGTCGTCGCGCTTATCCCGCCGACGCTCTTCTTCCTTTTTACCCTTTCCCTGATTGCGCTGATCCGCGTTCTGATGCTCAGGGGGACCGGGATCCCGGTGAGCTCCATGGCCCAGATCGCGGTGGGGGCCCTGATTCTGGGCAAGGCGGTGGTGATCGCCGATCTGCTGCCGTTCATCAACCGCTACCCTGAGCGACCGCTTGCCTACAACATCGCGTGGAAGACGGCGATATACACGCTGGTCGCGATGCTGGTCCATTACGCTGGAGCGCCTCATCGACTTCTGGAGACAGGCCGGCGGTTTCATTGCCGGCAACGAGAAGTTGCTTGCCGAAATCGTGTGGCCCCATTTCTGGGCCATTCAGATCGTCCTGGTGATACTCATTTTTGGCTACTGCACCATGCATGAGCTGGTGCGCGCGCTGGGGCGGGAAAAGGTGCGCGAGCTGTTCTTCGGGCGGCCAGCCAAGGCTCGGGTTTGACTGCTCGCGATTGGCGAAAAGGCGCGGGGCGGATTGCAAGCGTCGCGCAGCCCGGCGCTAAGCGGGCGGCGGAGCCGCTTGGCCACGCTGCCCCTCCATCTTCATGGGCCTGTGCGTCGCGGCGCCCGCCGAGCTCGTTCATGGGCATCGAGTGGCCGCACCGTGATGCCCTGCGGATCACGCCATGGGTAATCTTTTTTTCGGTCTCTTCGCCGGTGCGATTGGTGTGGCGTATATCGTTTACGGCAGGCGGCAGACGAAACTGGTGCCGGTTATTGCTGGCATTTTGCTTTGCGTTTACCCGTATTTTTTCGAGAGCGGCCTCTGGCTTGGCGTCATCGGCACCGCACTCGTTGCCGCGCCGTTCGTCATCGACTTCTAGGCCGGCTAAGTCGACGCCCGCATTCCCGCGCGGGGTGGGCAACGATGAACGGTGACCGCAGCTTCCGCCCGGCCTGGTCAAATGGGTTGCCGCGCCGGGCTCCGCCGTGCCTGCCCCGCACGCCAAGCCGTTTGCCGGATAATGAGGGCTTGGCGTTTGGCGCCGCATTGCCGCGTCGGTTGCGTGCCGTGCCGGCTGGTGATTGGCGCCGGGAATTTCTTCAGGAAGGGTATTTTATGAACAAACCACGCTGGAATCTGTATCCGTTAAATCCGGTCTTCAGCAACACCCCGAGCAAGACCTTCTACGGCGAGCAATGTCCCTCCGTCGCCGACCTGATTTCGTTCGCGGGAGCGACGGACAAGGCCGACAATGCGGCATTGACTGTCGTGCTGGACGAATACCGGCTGTTGTCCTTCGCCCTGGATGGCGTCCCGTATGTCTACGCCTGCATAGGGTTCAACCTCAGGAAATAAACCGCTCGCGGCGAACGAGGCCCGCAAGGAGCCAGCGGCCTATCGGAGTACAGCGTATGTGCAGAAATATCAGACCCCTGTTCAATTTTGATCCGCCCGTGACGGAAGAGGAAATTCGCGCAGCCGCACTGCAATTCGTGCGCAAGGTCAGTGGCTTCAATAAACCATCGAAAGCAAACGAAGGCGCATTCCTCGCCGCCGTCGAGGAGATATCGACCGTATGCCGAAATCTCGTCAGCTCGCTTCAGACCAATGCGCAGCCCAGGAATCGGGCCGAGGAGGCGGCAAGGGCGCAGGCACGCGCGATGCTGAGATTCTCCCGGTGAGCGCGTTGCTCCCAACGCTCCGCGATGCGATCGGGTTGCCAGCGCAGCGGCCAACCTGATCGGTGAACACCGGTGGCTCGGTAGCGGTTGGTGCGGTCCGTTGCTATCTATCCATGCCCGTCACTTCGATGCGGCGCGTGCCTCGGTTGAATCCTTTGGCGCGGCTTGCTGCAAGGACGCATAGAGGGCGATGTGACGGATGCGAACCGCCGCCGCTGCGGCGGGAAACCACAGCGATAGGCGGATCTGGTCGGTTGCCGGGAGTGAACCGGGCCAGGTTAGCGGGACCGAGAGCCCCGCGCTCGTTGCCTGCAGGTCGGCAATACGGCGGCGCGACGCGAGCCTGACCCATGCACCGGCCGACGTGCGCGCCTCAACCTCGATGGCGGCGATGGCCGCGGGGTCCAATCCCAATACCAACAGATCGGTCTCGCTGCGCGCGAGCGCGAGCGGCGCCGGTGAATCGAGCGACGCCTTCCCGTCCCGCGGCATAACGTCGATATAGCCGGGGCCCGCAGCCAGCGTCGCGCCTGCCGAGGCGTTCCAGCCATCGGAGTCGCTGTAGCGCGACGAACCGAATGACCACAGGCGTGTACCGAAGGGCACAAAGGCGTGCGCAATGGCGAAGTCGCGCATGGCGTCCTCGAGCGGCGTATTGCGCCAGGCAGTGTGTGACGCGTAGCCGGATTGCCCGGCGAAGTTGCCGTTGGACCCGTTCCACGCCATCGGCGATGCGAATCGCGCACCGTAGTTGAACATCTCGCGCAGCGCGCGGTACCCCATGGCATAGGACGGCAGCTCCTTGGGCGTGCGGAAATCGGCTGTATTGAACTCTCCGACCGCCCAGCCGGCGTCCATCTGGTGGAAGGTTGCGAACAGATTGGCACCGCCCTCGACGCGCATGTCGTTTTCCGCGCCCTTGCCGTAGACGATCGCGGCCAGGTGCCCGTCGCGCGGTATCGCACCTTCGACCGACATGCCACCCGTGTCGTAGTTCTTTGACGGACTTTCGATGTGCAATGCGAATGGAAACGCCGTCGGGTAGGGCGCAATGAATCCTTGCGATGCATAGATCCGGGATTTCGGGACTCCCACGTCAACGAGCCAGCGCGATAAATCTTCGTAATGCAATTGAACCAGGTGACGACGGAACACTTCCCACTCGTGCGTCCACGGATCCTCCCAGAACGGTTTGCCCTCGCGCGGGAAGCTGCGCGGGGGATCGACTTCGTCCCAGGTACGCCAAGGCCTGCCCGAGAGCTTCCGCACCTCTGCCAGCGAGAGAGGATGCTTGCGACGATAGCGCGACAGGTCGGGCACGCCGGTCGTGGTCCTTCCGGCGTAGGGGCCGCTGACCCGGAGCCAATCCCGAAACTGTCGCAGCGTTCCCGGGTTGTAGTCGTACCATTGTTTCTCATCGAAAAATGGATTGAGGTAGGTATCTGCATCGAGCGAGATGCCGATGAATAGCTGCGGATGATCATGCGCAAACTGCATGACGATTCGAGCCGCGGCCTGCAGATTGCGCCGCTTGTAGTGGCGGTTCTGCGCAGCGTAGACGTTGAAGGTAAGCGAACGCGCCAGATCCGGCGCGTCGGCAGATCCGGACAGGCGCTTGAAATAATCGTGGGGCATCACCTGGTTTTCGCCGTTCCATTGACAGTTCGCGACGTCTTGCTCCAGATGATCGCTGACGTCCCAATCGGGCGCGTCGCAGGCTGAACTGGCCCAGATACCGCCGTTCAGCGTGAACAGCACCGGCAGGTTGTGCGCGATGGCGTGGGCTATCGTCATGGACAGCGAATCCTCGGCGATGCGCTTGTCGCCGCAACGCCGTTCGATGTCCCAATCCGGGTCGAAAACCCAATCCTGCGCGGGGCCAAGGGTCGTGCGCAGGTAGGCAATGGGCACCCGCATGCCGATTTTGAACGTCGGAGAGAGATATCCGGCATAGGCCGTGTCGAGCTCGTTCGCACCGCCGAGGCCAATGGCCGAGAGGGCCGGGATGACATAAAAGGGCGGGGCCCGGTCTGCGTGTCGCTGCACATAGAGCGCTCGCCACTCTTCGAGTGCTGCATCCGGCACAAGCCCCTTTCGCCCAAGCACGGCCTCATTGCCCGCCCGGCTGATGGCAACGATGGCAAGCTCGTGGCGTTGGAGAGTGAGCGGCGCGAAGTCGCCCTCGAAGGCAAAGCCGGACGCAGCGGAGTCCGGGTACCCGGGTTTGACCTCTGCCACGTCGGATCTGGCGATGCCGTACCGGGCTGCGTAGGGCCTGCCGTCGACACGGATCTCCACGCCGCGGATTCCTGCGGAGTCGAGCGCCCACCCGGAAATGCGGACTGTCAGTTCCTACAATGAGCTCCGATGTCGGTGCATCGACTGCGCCGATAGGTGCGGATGCCGTTTGCGAAGAGGGAGCAAGATGGGGAGCCGGCGCTGAGCGCGACCGATGCTGCCAGGTGGACCTGGCGGCGATTCCCAGCGCCGCGACGATGACGATTGCCGCTGCGATGCGCCTGCGTCGACGCGTCGACTCGGAGCCACCTAGGAGCATTACAATGAATCTGCCTCGAGTTTTTGGCCGTAACGATTGGGAGCACAACGTTAGCGCACCAATCGGAAAATGGAGTCTATCGGTTCGATGACGCCAACCGCAAGCTCGTTGTGACCGCGGCTGGCCCGCGCGGGCCTGCCGGTGTTTACGCAGAGGCGCTCAGCGGATCACCTAGTTACGGCCGCGCGAGTCACATGTCCTGCTCGGAATGGGACCTGTGCCCTTTCTACTGCCTCAAAGCAACCCAGGCGAGGATCAACCATGCCGCGATGAATGCTGCGCCGCCGATCGGCGTCAGCGCGCCAAACCAGGGCGTGCCAGTCAGCGCCAGCGCGTAGAGGCTGCCGCAGAAAAGCAACAGGCCCGCAATCAGCAGCCACGCGGTCCATGCGAGTCCCTGCGCCGTCGGCCATTGCGCCATGAGGATGCTCACGCCGAGGAGACCTAGCGCATGCCAGAAGTGATACTGAACTGCGGTCTGGTAGACGGCGAACGAATCGGGCGCGAGCCGGGTCTTGACGGCGTGCGCGCCGAATGCGCCGAGCGCGACCGCCGCCGCGAGCGCGACCGCCGCGGCAAGGACACACAGACGGGCGGTCATCGGCTGGACATCAGTTTGTCTACAACGGAAAGCACAAGGCTAGGATAGCACCGCGGCATTCGAATCCGACGAGCGAGGGCAGCAGGTGCCCGACATGAAGTATCCCGCACAGCTCTACCGACCTCACGCCACCCGTACCGCGCCCTCGGCGATCTCGAGTACCCGTTTACTTGAATTGCGGGCTGCCGCACAGACCGATTGTCCTCTGCTCGATACGATCCGGTTCAGCATGAGCTCAACAGCCCGGCCGCCTTGGCGATCGTCTGGAATCTCGGGTCTGAACGCAAGGAATCGTAATAGCGCTCCCGCAGCATGAGCACCGTGTAGGAGCGATCCTCGTGTGCCTTTTCCAGTGCGTCGAGCGCACGGGCCTTGTCCCCCAGGCCGGCGTAGGCCCACGATTCAAGGCCGCCAGATAAGTATTTGCCCTTGCGACTTTGCTGCATCTCGCGCAACAGTCCGAGCGCTTCGCTGCGATGCCCTCCCATGCCGAGGGCATAGCACAGCCGAGCAACGATATAGGGGTTGCCGGGGGTGACGGCAAGCGCCTCTCGATAAGCCGAAGCAGCCTTGTCGAATTTCCCCATGTTCGCGTAAGCTTCTCCCATGCCCCAGAGCGCATAGTACGAGTGCGGGTCCAGCTCGAGCTGTTTGCGAACTTGCTGCAAGGCTTCCCAATACCTTCCGGAATAATTCAGCGGGCCCGCGACCGCAACCATGATGGCGGAGTTGAGCGGATCGAGGCGCAGCGCGCTCTGGAGCTTTTCGTGAGCTTCTGCCACCCGTCCGCGGACCATCAACATATACCCACACCAATGGTGTGCAGTGGCATGGTTAGGATCGCGCTCGAAGGCTTTCTCAAACTCCGCATCGGCGCCCGGCCAGTCATACTTTTCCGCAGCATTCACGACGCCAAGCACCGCGTGCGGCTCGGCTAGCGCGTTATCTAAAGCGATTGCCTTCTCGGCGGCGGCCCGGGCTTTCGCCTCCATTTCTAGCGGCGGGAAGTTTTCGCCGGCCAGCAGGGTGACATAGGCACTGGCGATGGCGGCATACGCTTCGGCCGCATTCGAATCGATGCGGGTTGCCTCGTCGAACAAATCGAGGCTTTTGCCTATCCCACCGGGCGTGCGCTTGTTCCAGTGATAGCGCCCGAGAAGATATGCTTCGTATGCCACGGGATCGATCAGGCGCACGGTCCCGATGCGTAACTGCTCCCGGGAAGTCAGTTTCACCCCGACCTGCTGAACGATCGCCTGTGCCACCCGGCTTTGCAGGTCCAGCAGATCGCGCATGTCGGCATCGTAGCTCTGCGCCCAAAGATGGGTATCAGAGGAAGCCTGGATCAACTGTGCGCTCACGCGCACGCGGTCGCCTGCGCGTACTACCGACCCCTCGACCACCGCCTCTACATTGAGCTCGCGCGCGATTTCCGGCAGCTTCTTGGTGGTGCTCTTGTAGCTCCAAGCCGACGTTCGCGAGATGACGCGCAGGGCGCGAACTTGAGCGAGGTCCGTGATCAAGGCCTCGGTGATCCCGTCGGCAAGATATTCCTGAGACGCGTCCCCGGAAAGATTTAGAAAAGGCAAGACCGCCACCGAGTCGATCGCGCGCCCAGGCGCGCGGGGGATTCTCGGCGCCGGCGCCAAGCATGTCCGGAAGCTCGCTGCATAGCCGCCCTTTGGCATCTCGATGCGCAGCGCATTCTGGCAGCCCACGCCTGCGTAGTATTCCGCGAGCTTCGAGCGCAAGCGCCGGGCCGCCATCCTAACGACTGGGTCCAGTCGTGGATCGAACGAGGAATCGCGGCGGAAGACCTCCAGTCCGATCCGGCATTCCTTAAGCTCTTCGCCGCAGCCGAGCAAAGTCTGTTCGACGCTGTAGCGAAGAAACCGCCTCAATAGCTCGGCGTCCCGGAACGAACCGCTGGCGAGGATAGCCTCGAGCTCGCGCCGGACGGCAGTGTCGGCGCCTTCAGTTACCGGCTCGACACGGGTTCGCGAGGAATTTTCGGACGCAGCGGCCACCACCGTCCCACCCACCAGCTGTGCGCAAACCTGCCCCAAGCTCTGCTTCTCCGGAGGACGGCTGCGCCACACATTACGGTAAGTTTACCCCAAGATACTTTCCTTCTCCGAGCGCTAACCCCATCATGGATTGCAGCATGGACCCGATAAAGGGGCGCCATGCGCCAGCGCAATCCATCATTGTTCTCGTTGTCCTGTTTCTGCAGATCGCGGGGGCAGCGCAAAGGGAGGCAGCCGTGTTGCGAAAATTTATTCTTGGCGTTTTGTTGCTCACTGCTGCATTCAGCGCTAGAGCCGCTGAATACACCGATGTCTACTACAACCCTGCCGAGTCCGGATGGGGTTTCTTCGTCGTTCAAAGCAATACCTTCCAGTTCCTCGCCATCTTCATCTACGGGTCGGATGGCAAGCCGACCTGGTATACCGCACAGCTCATGGACAATGGCACCGGCACGTACACCGGGGCGGTCTATGCGACGACCGGGACCTATTTCCCGCTGCCCTGGAATCCCGCCCAGCTGACGGTCGGCGCCGTCGGGACAGCGACGTTCCAGCCGATCGACAGCTATCACGCGACGTTTACCTACACGATAAATGGCGTTGGAACCGTGACGAAGACGGTCCAGCGCCAGACGCTGACGCCTTACGTGCTCACGGGAAGCTACTCCGGGTCGTTGAGCGGCTCAGTCTCCGGCTGCGCCAACCCGGCAAAAAACGTCCCGTCGCTGACCTACCGGTTCAACCTCACGGTCACGCAAGTCGGCGACCAGTCCGCGACGCTCGCCTTCACGATCGTCGACGCGAACAATGCCGTATGCACACTCTCCGGGGCGCTGACGCACTTTGGCCGGCTCTACGAGATCTCCAACGCCGGCTACCAATGCCCGCTCAGTGCCGCGGTCGAGGCCCAGATCAACAATTTACACCCCACAGACCATGCCATCGAAGGCCGCTGGACCGCCGATGACGGCGGCGGCTGCTCGGAGTCGATTCACTTCTCCGCGGTAAACCTTAACTGACACGGTCTGCGCGGCGCGGCCGCCCGCGGACGCAACCCGGATATCAGAAGGTCCTCTCTTGCTCGGCACCCGGGGTGAAGTGCTTATCGCCATGAGGCCACCGGTCACTACTGCATCTTAAGGCCGATCTGCTGCATCAGCATCGGGAGCTCGGCGTCCTCCTTCGCAATCAGCGGGCCGAACTCGGCGGCGGGCAGGTAGGCGGGGCGGATGCCGAGCTTTTCGCAAGCTTGGGCGAATTCCGGCGCATCGACCGTCTTGCGGATCGCCGGCTCGAGTGCGCTGACGACGGGTGCCGGTGTGCCCCGTGGCGCGCCGATCCGGCGCTGATTTGCCAAATCAGATTAATGAAGGTCGCGATAGCCACGTGGAAGCCGCGCTGGAAGCGATTTGGAAGGGCAGCGAAAAACTGAAGGTGATACCTCCATCACCTTCTGACGGCGCTGCGGCAGCGCGATCTTGACGGTGTCGCCAAGGCAATAGCAGCCGAGACAGGATGGTTCATCGACTACTTGTCGACGGTGAGCGCGCTACGAGCGTCTATCGGCGGATCGTTGTCGCGGCGAGCGGGCGCTTTGCGATGCTGGACGATGGCCTTGGCTTCAGCTTGGTGCCTTGGCGTCCGATCCTTGAGCAACGCATTGGCCAGCAATTGAGTGCGACGCTACGCGGTGATCGCGTTACCTGGAGCTTGGGCCGCCAGCGAGGTCTTTTGCGATAGCCTTAAGGCCGATGTGCAACAAATTGCGAACGGGTGGCTTGCCACAAGCAGTCCGTCGTCAGCGGCGCCCAGTTCGCTTCAAAGCGGTCAATGGCGCGTAGTAATGCCCCCTCAGCGGGCGTAGTATCGTTGGATCGCCGATGGGAGATTGTCGTGCGTGCGCGTCGTAACATGGGGGGCGCCGATGACCCATAGTATCTGCACCGCGATCCGTCGCATTGCTACAGTCACGTTCTTGCTGGCGAGCTGTGCTGCCGCTGCCGCAGATCCTACGAAGATCCTTCACCTCGCCACCAGCGATATCGATACGCTCGATCCGCAGCAGTGGCAGGATCAATATTCGGTGGATATCGGAACCTCGATCTTCGAGACGCTCTACGAGTGGGATTACCTTGCTCGACCGCCAGGCATCGTTCCCAACACCGCGGTCGCAGCGCCGGAGGTTTCCGCTGACGGCAAGACGTGGACCATTCGGGTCAAACCGGGGATCTACTTCACTGACGATCCCGCGTTTCGCGGCAAGCAACGCGAGCTCGTCGCCGAGGACTACGTTTACTCCATCAAACGGGCGCTGGACCCCAACCTCCGTGGCGGCGGTGCTCCGATCACGACCGACCTCATCGTCGGCATGCGAGCGGTGGTGGACGCGGCGCGCCAACCGGGCGCCAACTTCAACTACGACACCCCAGTCGAAGGTCTGCGCGCGCTGGATCGCTATACCTTGCAGTTTCGCCTCAACGAGCCCAATTTCCCGATCATGACCCTCCGGCTCACGGCGGATCGTGCCGTAGCGAAGGAAGTCGTGGAAGCGGTGGCGGGCGACATACAGACGCGCGCCGTGGGAACGGGTCCCTACCGGCTCAAGGAATGGAAGCGTGGCTCGCGGATCGTCCTCGAGGCCAATCCCGGCTATCGTGCCATTGCATTTCCGGAGTCGTCGGACCCGGCGCATGCGGCGCTCGTGCGCGAAATGAAAGGCAAGCGCCTGCCCCAAGTCGGAACCATCGAATTCAGTGTAATCGAGGAGATGCAGACGCGGGTGCTCGAGTTCGAGCGTGGCAAGCTCGACGTTGTGTTGCTCAGGGGTAATGGCGCGCAGGCTCTGCTAAAGAACGGCGAGCTCGATCCGGCACTCGCGGCACGCGGCATCCGTCGCCAAGTCGATCCGTATGGGGCGCGGTCGGTATACTTCAACATGGAGGACCCTGTCGTTGGAGGTATGGGCATGGAACACATCGCATTGCGGCGTGCGATCGCCCTGGGGTTCAATGCCCGCGAACTGAGCAACGTTGTCTACGGCGGGCAGGCAAGTCCAACCAACCAGATCCAGCCGCCAGGTGTTTCTGGGTTCGATCCCGCGCGTTCGAGCAAGCCGCGCTACGACCCCGCTGCCGCAAACAGCCTGCTCGATCGCTTCGGCTACGGTAAACGTAGCGAGGACGGCTTTCGCCTCGCGCCCGACGGTACACCGCTCGTGCTCACCATGACCACGTTCAGCGGGACAATTTGGCGCGAGATGCAGACCTTATGGAAGAAGAATATGGACGCTATCGGTGTGCGAATGGAATTTCGCTCGGTACCGCCACAGGATCTGTTCAAAGAAGCGGCGCAGGGCAAGTTCCAGCTCAACGTGCATGGGCGTGGCACGGACCCGACGGGGATTGTGCTGATAACGCTTTACAGCAAGGAACCACCGGACACCAACGATTCGCGCTTTCGTTCCGACGTTTACGATCGGGCTCTCGAGCAGTACCAGCGCGCGGCGACCGAGCCGGAGCGCCTTGCCGCAGCGCGGACCATGAACGAGGTCGTCGACAACTTCGTCCCGCAGATTCCGATGGTCCTTGAGTTCGAAAGCGCATTCGTGCAGCCGTGGGTCGGCGGCTACCAGCATTCGCCGTTCGACACCTACTACAAGTACATTGACATCGATCCGGCGAAGCAACGTCTCGCCAACGGACGCTGACCCGCTGCCTGCCGGTTGGCATTGCGATGCTGTTGGCGCGCGCCGATCGCGACGCGCGACCGTCCGCTCCTGGACAACGCGACCGGCTGGTGTGGGTCGGTCGCGTTGCGTGGCCAAGACACGAGTTGGTCACCAAGGGCGAATAATTGTCCACCCAGTTAGCGGGCACTGCGATTGGCGGCGACGGAAATCGCAATTCCCCGCGCTGAGTTGCGGCCCTCACGCAGTTTCAGAACAATCCCGTTGCGCGGCCGATCGCCTGAAATTTCGGCTCGGAGCGCAGCGAATTAAAATAAACTTCGCGCAGGATGAGCATCACGAAAGAGCGACTTTCGTAAGCCTGCTCGAGTGCGGCAAGTGTGCGTGAGGTGTCATCGAAGCCGGCATAGGCGATCGCCATGACGCCCGGCGACACATAATCTCCTTCGAAACCCTCTTCCAGCTTGCGCAAGAGATCGATCGCTTCCTCGCAACGACCACCTTTGGCGAGCGCGTAGCACAGCTTCGCCACATTGAACGGACTACGCGGACTGACAGCAAGCGCTTCGCGATACGCGCGGGCGGCGTTATCAAATTCCCCGATGTTCAAATAAACTTCGCCCAGACCCCAAAGCGCATGGAAAAACCGGGGATCCAGTTCGAGCTGCTTGCGATATTGCTGCAAAGTCTGTTCGTATTTCCCGGAATAAAGCAGCGGCGTCCCGACCGCCACCATGATCGTCGGATTGAGAGGATCGAGACGCGCCGCGATTTCCAACTCGCGGGATGCCTCCGCCGTGCGCCCGCGATACATCAACATGTAGCCGTACCAGTGGTGCGCCGTGGCGTTGTTGCAATCGCGCTCGAAGGCTTTCTCGAACTCCGTGTCGCAGGCCGCCCAATCGTATTCCGCCACCGCCTTCACGACACCGAGCGCCGCGTGCGGCTCGGCGAGCGCATCGTCCAACGCGATTGCCCTCTCGGCAGCGGAAGAACCCTTCGCTGCCAACGTCCGGCCAGGTGCACGGTCGGCGACGATGAGGATGACATACGCACTGGCGAGCCCGACGTAGGCTTCCGCCGCATTCGGATCGATGCCGCGCGCATTTTCGAACAGCTCGATCGCCTTGTCGATGGCCTCCGCCGTGCGCTTGTTCCAGTGGTAACGGCCAAGAAGATAGGCGTCGTGCGCGGCCGGATCCGCGAGTCGTACTGTGCCGATGCGCAGCCGCTCCCGCGGCGTAAGTTGCACACCGACCTGTTGCACGATCGCCTGAGCCACACCCGATTGCAGGCTCAAGAGATCGCGCATTTCGATGTCGTAACCCTGCGCCCACAGGTGCGTGTCGGAACCCGCGTCAATCAACTGCGCGCAGACGCGAATCCGATCGCCCGAGCGCATTATCGATCCCTCGACGACGCTGTCGACGTTCAGCTCGCGAGCAATTTGAGGCAGCTTCTTGGTCGTTCCCTTGTAGGTCCAGGCCGACGTTCGCGAGATGACGCGTAGCGCGCGAATTTGAGCGAGATCGGTGATGAGCGTCTCGGTGATCCCGTCGGCAAGGTACTCCTGCGACGAATCTCCCGAAAGATTCTGGAACGGCAGGACCGCGACCGAGCGGATCGGCACCGCCAGCGGTTCGACGAGGCTCCGCGCCGGAGCGGTCGTGAAACGGGCGGCGTAGCCGCCCTTCGGGATTTCGATCCGGAGCTCAGCGCAGCGGCCTTCGGATGCGTAGTAATCGGAGAGCTTCGCGCGCAAGCGGCGCGCGGCCATTCTTACGACGGGATCCAGTCTCGGGTCGAACGAAGCGTTGCGCCCAAAGACTTCGAGTCCGAGTCGGTATTCCTTCAACTTCCTCGCATGCCCCAGAAGCGTCCGCTCGACGGCGTAGCGGAGCAGGCGTTTCAGTAGCTCGGCGTCGCGAAAAGGACTGCTCGCGAGAACCGCGTCGAGCTCGCGCCGAACGATTGACTCGGAAATCTCGCCTAGCGGGACTTCAGCTCCTCGGGAGGATATCAGCGTTGATGCTCCCATTTGCGCCCCGTGCGCCAAAGCGTGTTCGTGAATCCTATTGCCGCCGAAGCGGAGGCGAGGTTACAGACAAGTACTCAAATTCGGTTGCTGCAGAATTCACGAAGCCATCAAGGTCGTTGTCCTCAAATCGAACCATGTCACCTTCGCTAAACGGCGAAGTCTTCTCATCAGCCAGTAAGATGTCTCCAAAGCCGCGTAGGGCATTCCCGATCTGTTCGGACGAATTGTGGCGATGGGGGGGATTTTCGCACCAGGCGCGAGAGTTAGGTGCGTAATCGTAATGCGCTCAGAGTGGGAGTTTTCGGGGCAAACAAGCTGATTGGAGGTGATCCCCGAATTCGAAAAGATTACAGATTCGCCAGCGCGAAAGAACTCCATGATATCTCCCACGTTAGAGATATTTCTTAGGGCCGTCCGACACGCCCAACCTCCCAATTTTGCCATCCTAAGTACCAAGCTGGAGCTTCGCCATTGCAGTAGGCGATTGCAGGCGACTGGTTTAGAGCGAACTGGAAGGCCAATCTGCAGTCTGATTCTGGCCGAGCCTGTGTAAAAACGTAAAGATGTTCTATAAGTAGATAAAGGGTATCGGAGGGCAGTGTATGAAGTGATTCATTGAAGGCGTAGACCGCACCCAGACCACTTTACTACCGGAATCGTTGGAGGACTACGTAGCCGAGGACAATCCGGACCGAGTGGTGGAAGCCTTTGTCGAGGAGCTCGACCTACGCACCCTGGGATTCAAGAGCATCGACCCGGCGGTAACCGGTCGACTCGCGTACCATCCCTCCGTTCTGCTCAAGCTGTACATCTACGGTTACCTGAACCGGATCCAGTCGACACGCCGGCTCGAGACGGAAGCGCAGCGCAAACGAGCTGATGTGGCTTACCGAGAACCTGAAGCCGGACTTCAAGACGATCGCCAACTTCCGTCACTAGAACGGGTCGGCGGTGCGCAAGGTGTGCCGGCAGTTCATTGAGATGTGCCGCCAGCTGGACTTGTCTGCGCACGCCTTGGTGGCGATCGACGGCAGCAAGTTCAAGGCGGTCAACAGCCGGGACAAGAACTTCACCGAAGCCAAGCTTAAGCGGCGCCTCGCGATGATCGAGGAGAGCATCCGGAATTACCTGCGAGCCATGGACACCGCGGACCGGTCTGAGCCGGAGTTGGCACAACTGAAGAAGGGGCGATTGGAGGAGAAGATCGCGGCGCTGAAGCGGCAGATGCAGGAGTTAAAGGCTGTCGAGGCGCAACTGCAAGAACACCCAGACGAGCAGGTCTCGCTGACCGATCCCGACGCGCGCTCGATGAAGACGCGGGGTACCGGCATCGTCGGCTACAACGTCCAGACGGTGGTCGACCAGAACACCCACATGATCGTTGCCCACGAGGTGGTGAACGAAGGCCTGGACCGCGACCTGCTCACGCCGATGACCGAGAAGGCACAAGAAGCGACGGGCATCAAGGACCTGACCGTGGTGGCGGACCGCGGCTACTACAAGGGCGAGCAGATCCTGGAATGCACCCAGGCGGGCGCGAACCCTCTGGTACCCTACAGCGCAACGTCGAACGCCTTAGCTGCTGGTCGCTTCGGCAAGCGGGACTTCATCTACATCGCGCGGGACGACCAATATCGCTGCCCTGCCGGAGAGCTGGCGATCAGGCGCTTTACGACGATCGAGCACGGCATGGAGATCGACATCTACTGGACCTCGGCATGCACCCGGTGCGCAATGAAACCTCGATGCACAACCAGCCAATACCGGCGCATCCGGCGCTGGAGGCACGAGGCGGTGCTCGACGCCATGCAGGAGCGCTTAGACCGGCGGCCCAAGGTCATGCGTATACGGCGCGAAACCGCGGAGCATCCGTTTGGCACCATCAAGCTATGGATGGGTTCAACGCACTTCCTGACGAAAACGCTGATGATTCCGATACTCTGATTTGGCCCACTTCGATGCTCTGATTTGGCCCACCCCCTGCTAGACCGCGTACCTTGGTCCAGTCATTGGGGCTGGAAAGGTGGGGCGCGGGTGAACAGGAGGGGCAGAGTGGAGCTATTCGAGCAGATCCGGCGTGAGTATGAGCACGGGGCCGGGACGATCAACGGGGTGGCGAGGAAGCTGGGGATACACCGGCGCCTGGTGCGCGAGGCGCTGAGCGACGCGATTCCGCGGGAGCACAAGGTGGCGCGACGAGAGCGACCCAGGCTGGCCGGTGGGGTGGCGTTCATCGATGCCATTTTGGAAGCGGATCGGAAGGCGCCGCGCAAGCAGCGACACACGGCGCATCGGATTTAGTGTCGACTGCGAGCCGAGCTCGCGGAAGTGACGGTGGCGGAGTCGACGGTGCGGGAGTACGTACCTGGCCCTCTTGCCCAAAACGGTACGACTGCGGAACGATATTCATGTGCATCGGCTCGGTGATCTAACGTGGCGTGGTCCCCCACGGGGCCGGCCCGGCGGGCTGGGACCTTGACAAGGCAGCCTTTTTTAGAGCAGAATTCAACCTTAATATTAGTGCATTGCACAGTACGAAATTTTGCTATTTATTAGAGTTTTTTTACGCTCGAAGCCAACATTCTCGCTCCCTCCCTATGGCAACTACTACGGTCTTGACCAAGGACACGATCGGTGTCTCCGAATTCAAGCGGAATCCCCTCAAGGCACTCAAGGACGCGGTCGAGGAACAGGTGGCTGTGCTCTCGCACAATCGGCCCATCGGTTATTTCGTGGCGCCCGACGTATTCGCGCAGATGCATGATGCGCTTGAGCAGCTCGAGGATCTGCAGGATGCGCTGCTCTCGGAACAGCGGTGGCAGGAGCAGAAGGAGCGGACCATCGACGTCGACGTCGAGGAACTTGGCAAGCTCTAAGCGGATGCATTACGGGCTTAGTTTCCTGCCCGCTGCACTTGCGGAGTGGAAATCACTCGCCACCTCACTCAAGCAGCAATTCCACGCCCAGCTGCGGCGACGGTTGAAGCAACCTAGGCCGTCGGGAAGCGAATTGCGCGGCCTGTTGCGCGGGCATTACAAAATCAAGCTTCGTAAGGCGGGGTATCGCCTTGTCTATCGGGTTGATGAGGCAAACCGCAGGCTCGTTGTGACTGCGGTTGGCCCACGCGAGCCTGCCGGTGTTTATGCGGAGGCGCTCAAGCGGATCACCTAGCTTACGCTCGTGCGAGTCACACGTCCTGCTCGGGATGGGATCTGCCTCTTTTCTACTGCATCAAAAGCAACCCAGGCGAGGATCTGTGTGCGTAGCGACAGTTAGTTTACAGGTTATACCGGACACATCCTTTACAGTTGGCATAGAGAGGAGGACTCGCTATGCCGTGGAAGGAGTGTCAGAAGATGGACGAGAAGCTGAGGTTCGTGTCCCGGTATCTTGACGGCGAGAAGATCGCAGCCCTGTGTCGAGAGTTCGGGATATCGCGGGTCACTGGCCATAAGATCATCGATCGGTACCGGGAAAGCGGGATGGAAGCCTTCACCGACCGAAGTCGCCGACCGTATCGGCAAGCCATGGATGCGCCCCTGGTCCCCTCGAGGCTGCGGAGGTATGTATCCACGTCTGCGGTACGGAGAACGTGATGGCGGTCCGATTCCGCAGGTGTGCGGGCGAATTTTCTCGCTCCGAAGCTGATCTGGTGCCAACTGCAGGTGGCGACTCCCATCGTTGAATTCTGCATTTGCGACCTTCTGCGTAACCCCTCTGTAACATTCGTTGCATAAAATAGTTTCATAATTCCAACATGATATAATTGTCAAACCTTAATCATGAACTTCGGGTTAGACTTGCCTGGAGCCTGGGTCCGGCTAACGATGCCGTTGATTCAAGCTGTTCGTAAGAGCCTATGGAGCAGGGATGAAAACGCCAGCTGCAGTCAAAGCATTGGCCGCGCTCGCCCAGGGCACGCGGCTTGCAATTTACCGGCTATTGGTCCAGCAGGGACCGGAGGGTCTGGCCGCGGGCACGATCGCGGAGCGTTTGGATCTGCCGGCCGCAACGCTTTCGTTCCACTTGAAGGAGCTCGCGAACGCCGGCATGGTGGAGTCCCGCCAGGATGGTCGATTCGTTTTCTACTCCGCCAAATACGATCAGATGAATGGCCTTCTGGGGTACCTAACGGAGAACTGCTGTCAGGGCCGGAACTGCATGACCGAATCCGCACCACAGCCACAACTCAAGCGCAAACGCGCTTAGCGCTTCATCTTTCCTTCCCGATGTTGGCGTTCCTATGCCATAGGGGGCAGGGAAAGGCGCACGCCTATTTTGACGGACTGGAGGGATTGCCCCATGGCTAGCCACAAAGTGTTTAATGTCCTCTTCCTATGCACGAGCAACTCGGCGCGCAGTATCATGGCCGAGGTCATCATCAACTATGTGGGCAATGGAAAATTCAAGGGATTCTCGGCCGGGAGCCATCCTGGGACTGGGCCGAATCCTTTCGCACTGGATACCTTGCGGCGGCAGCACTTCCCTACCGACGGTCTCTACAGCAAAGACTGGGATGAGTTCGCAAAGCCCGGGGCGCCTGTGATGGATTTCGTCCTCACCGTTTGCGACAAGGCGGCCGGCGAAGTCTGCCCGGTCTGGCCTGGTCAGCCAATCACCGCCCATTGGGGTGTTGAGGATCCCGCGGCCTTTGAGGGCAGCGACGAGGCAAAGAAACGCGAATTCGCGCGGGTTGCCAACATACTCAAGCGCCGCATTGAGCTCTTTACCAGCTTGCCGCTGGAAAAACTCGACCGTCTCAAGCTCGAGAAGACCGTCAAGGATATCGGCAAGCAATGACGCTTTCGCGCCGCCTCGCCGCCGAAGCGGTGGGCACGGCTTTCCTCCTCGCGGTCGTTGTCGGATCCGGGATCATGGGCGAGCGACTTTCCGGCGGAAACATGGCTCTCGCCCTGCTAGCCAACAGTATCGCCACCGGTTGCGGACTCTGGGTGCTCATCACCCTCTTCGGGCCGATATCGGGCGCCCATTTCAATCCTGCTGTGACGGTAGCATTCGCCACGACCGGAGATTTCTCTTGGCGCGACGTGCTGCCCTACGTGCTGACACAGATTCTCTTCGCTTACGTCGGCGTTGCCGCTGCGCACCTGATGTTCGGACTGCCACCTTTCACCGCATCGGAACACGCGCGGGACGGGCCCGGCCAATGGTGGAGCGAGGTCGTTGCCACCGCGGGGTTGCTTCTCACGATTCTGCTTGGATTGCGCGTGCGGCCAGCGTGGGTCGGTGGCCTGGTCGCGGTCTATATCACCGGCGCCTATTGGTTCACCGCGTCGACATCGTTCGCCAACCCAGCGGTCACGCTCGCTCGGGCGGCTACGAATACGTTTGCCGGCATTCGACCGGCCGACGTTCCCGGTTTCGTATGCGCCGAGTTGATCGGGGCCGCCGTGGCGACTCTATTCGCACGTTGGTTGTGGCGAGCGCCGACCCATGCGCCGCTTAAGCAGCAGGCGGCTCCTCCAGTGCTTGGCGAAGGGCGCGCGCCGGAGCCGTAAGCCCGAGACGACGCAGACGCTCCCACAGGTTCTTGCGGCTGATGCCGATTGCGCCGGCTGTTCTGCTCATCTGCCACTCGTGCTTGGTCAGCTCCTGCAGAAGATACTGTCGCTCGCATTCCTCGAGGCAATTTTCCAGTGTCGGCTGGTCCACGCCGACGCAATTAACGCCGACACCACAGTCGGTACAGGCCTGATCTTCATCGAACAGCACCTGAGGATCGAGTGTATTGCCGGGCGTTAGCACATAAGCGCGTTCGATGCAGTGGCGCAATTCGCGCACGTTGCCAGGCCATAGGTGATTGAGAAGAGCTTTCTCAGCTCCAGTCGACAAGACCTTCTGCAATCCGCCATTTTGTTGCCCAACCTCGCGCAGAAATCGGCGCGCGTACCAGAGAATGTCCTCCGGTCGCTCGCGCAGGGGTGGTATGCGCAGATGCACAACGTTGACGCGGTAGAACAAATCCTCGCGGAACCCCCCTTGCTCGACCAGCTTGCGCAGGTCGCGATGCGTAGCACAAATGAGACGGAAATTGACTGCGATGCTCTTTTCCCCACCGAGCCGCGTCACGGTTCGCTCCTGCAGAACGCGTAGCAACTTGATCTGCATGGGGAGGGGCATGTCGCCAATCTCGTCGAGGAACAACGTGCCTTCACTCGCTTGTTCAAGGAGCCCGCGCTTCAGCCGAAGAGCGCCGGTGAATGCCCCACGCTCGTATCCGAAAAGCTCAGCCTCGAGCAGGCTCTCCGGAATGCCGCCGCAATTCACGGCTACAAACGGCTTGTCGCAACGAAGCGTATCCAAGCAATGGATCTTGCGTGCGACAACCTCTTTCCCAACGCCGGATAGTCCGGTGATGAGGATCGTCGTCGACTGAAGAGCAAGCCGCGGTAACATCTCCTCGACGCGCTGCATGCCTGGAGAGAGCCCCAGGGTCGGCAAGCGCTCGTTGTGTGGGGCGCTTGGCACATATGCGAGCAGTTTGGCGACAAGTTTGTCCAAGTCGAATGGTTTGGTTACGTAATCGGCGGCACCGAGCTTCATGAGCGCAATCGCGCGCTCGATCGTTCCGTAACCGGTGATAAAGATCCACGGCGGTACATACAGTTGATCCGCCTGCAGCTCTTCGAACAATTCGTCGCCGTTGCGGTCCGGAAGACGGATGTCGCTTACGACGACGTCGTACCGTTTCTCTCTTAGACCCACCGACGCGCTTTGCGCCGACTTGTGCCAATCGCAGCTGAACCCCTCCAGCGCGAAGCGGTCGGCAAGCGATTCCCCCATGATGTCGTCGTCTTCGACAAGACAAACCTGCACCGAGTGTAGGGAGCTCATGATGCGAGCGGCAACGTGACGGTGAAAACCGTTCGGCCAGGCTGGCTCTGCGCGTCGATCCGGCCTCGCAACTGCGTGGCGAGTTGGTAGGTCATCCATAAACCCAATCCTTTCCCCTTACGCGACTCCACAAACGGCTCGAACAAATGCTGCAGCTGATGGTCGTTCAAGCTCGCACCATCGTTCTCGACGCGAACCATGAGCTCGGTTTCCGACGGCGTGATGGCCGAGCTGACCCTGCCGTTCTCGTCCACGGCATCAACGGCGTTCAGAAGCAGATTGAGCAGAATTTGGCGCACTTCTGTCGAGGGCAACGGAAGCGGCTCGGTAAGGCTGTTTTGCCAGTCAAGCCGAACGCGCTTGCCGTCAACATTGGGTAGCAACAGCGTGCGCACGTCATCGATGTCATGGGGCGTGAGTGCGTGGCTCTCCAGTCGTGCCTCGATCAAGAGCGCACCGACGGTCTCGCGAATCTGTGTGAGTCCGCGCTCGAGGAGCGACATCGTGCGATCGAGAAAAGCCGGTTTACCGCCACGCTGGCGCTTGTAGTTGCTGATGACGTTGAGCATGCCTCCAAGCGGGTTGTTGATCTCGTGTGCGATACCCGCCGTAAGCCGGC
The DNA here is from genome assembly GCA_963711235.1 of uncultured beta proteobacterium. GTDB lineage: Bacteria > Pseudomonadota > Gammaproteobacteria > Burkholderiales > Casimicrobiaceae > PALSA-1003. The sequence continues at coordinate 2,180,551 of CAVQDI010000006.1, forward strand.
CGATCGCGGCCAGACGTTCCGACGCAAGGACTTCCTCCTTAAGCGCCTCCTTTTCCCTTAGGCCGTCGACCATATGATTGAAGGTGGCCCCGAGCTCGGCGATTTCGTCCTTGCCGGCGGGTGCCTTGAACACGACCGCCGCGGGTGGTGCCTGTGTGACCTGGCGAATTGCTGCGGACAACCGGAGCAGCGGGCTGGCAATCTGCTTGCCCCAAAGCCAGGCCAACGGCACCAGGATCAGTAGCGTGATCGCGGTCGAAGCCGCGACCTTGCGAATAGTCTCCAGGACGCGCTGCTGATAGATATCACGCGAATACTCCAGGATGACCGTACCAAGCAGTGTGTTGTCGTTGGAGAGCACGGGAACGGTCATGATCGTGAGCTTCGGGTCGAGGTCCTCCAACACCAGCGGAGCGTCACTCTGCCGCGTAATGGTTTCTGCCAATTTCGCCGAGAGCGGCCCCAGGCTGGCCAGTCGTTGCAGTGGCGGGAAGCGTTTAGGATCGCTTGCCACGTAGATGGCTCCCTGCGTATCCAACACCACGATCGTCGGCTGCCCCAAGCGCTGCTGCTGCGGTTGATCGAACGGGGTCGTGACGATCTCGTACGCCTGCCACAGGTCATCATGCAAGAGCGCTGGCTGTAGTGCCCGTGAAACCGTCTTACCGAGAGACAGCGCATGGTCGACAAGGTCTTGCTTGGTTGCCTCGTTGGTGCTGTATATCAGGGGCAAGGCCACAGCCAGCGCTGTGATGACGATGACCAGGCTCAGGCTCGCCGGAATTTTGTAGCGATAGCTGACGTTGCTGAGCATTGGCTAACCCAGATGGAGCATGCGCATGTTTTCACCAATGCCCGCAAAGACGCTTTCGGGGGCGACCTGGAAACCATCCAGGTTGAGCTTCGCCAACAGGTCCTTGCCTGCTGGGTTGCCTTTCATACCGACCAAGACCTCTTGCAGCTGTTTGAAATCGGCGGCAGGCAAGAGTGAGCGGGTCACGAAGGGTGGAAAGCCGTACTTTACCGAGCGATACGCCACCCGGGTTTGCTGGGTGACCTCGGGGTGGTGAATCTTCAGCGTGTCCCAGACGTAGCCATCGACAGAACCGCCCTGTGCCAGCCCAACTGCGACCGCATCAACCACTCGACGGTGACCCCAGGTGTAGAAGGTCTTACGGAAAAATGTCGCCGGATCCTTGCCGAGGCGGAACAGCAGGGAGTTCGGCACGAGCCAGCCCGAATTCGAGTCGGGGTCGGAGAAGGCGTAGATCTTGCCGCCGAGGTCCGCAATCGAGTGCGTCTGCTGATCGCTGCTGGGCACGATTACATAGGAGCGATACAGCGGCTCCCCCTCGTAGGTCGGGACCGTCAACAGTCGCATGCGGTCGCGATAGCGTACATACGGATACCCACAGATCCATGCCGCGTCGAGCTTTTCTGCCAGCAGCAATTCGCTGACTTCGCGATAGCTGCGGCGCTGCACGAATACGACGGGCCGGGCGAGTTCTCGTTGCAGATAGGTCTGCCAATCGCGCAGGAACGCGACGTCGTCGTCCAGGAAAACGGGTGTTGTTCCGATCGAAAGCGGTGGCGGGCCGTCGCCGCTCTGCGCAGGCCGTGGGGTCATTGCAGCGCAACCCGCGGCAAGGCCGTAGCCCAGGAATCGTCGGCGGTCCATTACATCCCTCCGCCGTGTCCCAACGAACGCCATCGCTCCCGCACGAGAAGGTGTGCGGGTGGCGAGCAAAGGCTATGCATCGATCCTCCTCGCCACGAGAAGCGCGAGTTGCATGGACTGGCGCGGTCGGGCGACGTTTAGGTTACCAAAATATGACCCAGCCATGGGTCGTTCGGTGCACAGCGTGCACACGTTACCGAGCGGTAACGTCGATCGAATACTCAAGATCATCAGTGGTTACCTAATCGACACAGCGGTTGCCGCTTAGGCGGCGTATCAGACGACTAAGTCATTGTTTTTATGGTTCGTGCTAACGACGGCACTCTTCTTGCGGCGCATAATCTAGATACGCCCAGCCAAGCGGCCATCCAAGCACAACCACGATAGGGGGAGTTCGATGGGCAATCTCGTTTCGCGTCGCGAATTTTTGAAATTCACCGGTGGTGTTGCCGCTGGCGCGGCAGCCGTGCCGACCAGTGCAGTGGCGGCAGCGCCAGCCGCTGATGCGGGTGATGCCGTGCTGCCGTACAAGGCGAAAGTCGTCGGGAAGGCCGCCGCGCTTGGCGTTAACCAGGCAGTGCCGTTCACTTTCCCGGATGCATCGTCGCCCTGCGCACTGCTGAAGATGGGCACGCCAGTAACCGGCGGCGTCGGTCCCAACCAAGACCTCGTCGCTTACAGCGTCATGTGCACGCACATGGGGTGCCCGGTGAGCTATGACAGCGCCCAGCGTGTATTCCGGTGTCCCTGTCATTTCAGCATTTTCGATGCGGAGAAGGCGGGCGAAATGGTATGCGGCCAGGCGACAGAAAACCTTCCGCGCATCGTGCTTAAGTACAACGACAAGGATGACAGCGTTACTGCTGTTGCGGTGGTCGGCCTGCTCTATGGCCGTCAGTCGAACATCCTATAAGCCCAGGAGGATACGTAGATGAGCACCACCCAAGATCGCGTGGCGTTGCCTCCAGTCAACGCGCAGCGCACCAATCTCACGTGTCACTTCTGCATCGTTGGCTGCGGATACCACGTTTACAAATGGGATGCCGACGTGGAAGGTGGTCGCGCGCCACACCAAAATGCGCTCGGCCTCGATTTCCGCAAGCAGCTCCCACCGCTGACCGCGATCATGACCCCGGCGATGGCCAACGTAATTAAGGACAAGGATGGCCGCCGCTACAACATCATGATTCTGCCCGACAAGGGTTGCTCGGTGAATCAGGGTTTGTCATCGACGCGCGGCGGGCAGCTCGCGAAGGTCATGTACACCGGTGACGGGGTCGGCAAGGAACGCTTGCGGAATCCGCGCGTATACGCCGGCGACACCTGGTTCGATACGAGCTGGGACGAAGCCCTGGCGCTCTACTGTGGCGTTACCAAGAAGATTCTCGACACGGATGGTCCGAGTGGGCTCGTCTTCGACTGCTTCGACCACGGTGGCGCCGGCGGGGGATTCGAGAACACATGGGGAACCGGCAAGCTTATGTTCACGGCGCTCAAGACGCCGATGGTGCGCATCCACAATCGCCCGGCGTACAACTCCGAGTGCCATGCCACGCGCGAGATGGGCATCGGTGAGCTCAATAACAGCTACGAGGACGCCGAGCTCGCTGACGTCATCATGGCGATCGGCTGCAACTCGTACGAGACGCAGACCAACTACTTCCTCGCGCACTGGGTGCCGAACTTGCAGGGCGGAACCGTTGCCAAGAAACAGAAGTGGTTTCCTGGCGAGGCCGCGGCCAAGGCCCGGATAATCTTCGTCGATCCGCGCCGCACGCCGACGATTGCCGTCGCCGAGCAAGTTGCTGGAAAGGATAACGTCCTTCATCTCGACATCGAGCCAGGCACCGATATAGCGCTATTCAACGGGCTATTCACTTACGTTCTTGATCAAGGCTGGCAGGACAAGGACTTTATCGCTCAATACACGCGCGATTTTGACGTCGCAGTAAAGGCGAACAAGCTCTCGCTCGATGAAGCGAGTCGGATCACGGGCGTTTCTGTCGCCAAGCTCAGGCAAGCAGCCGAGTGGGCTTACAAACCCAAAGCCGGCGGTCAGCGTACGCGCACGATGCACGCGTACGAGAAGGGGATCATCTGGGGCAACGACAACTATTTAATTCAGTCTGCCCTCGTGGACGTTGTGCTCGCCACCCGCAACGTGGGGCGGCGTGGAACAGGCGTCGTCCGCATGGGCGGCCATCAGGAGGGTTACACGCGCCCACCGTATCCTGGCGACAAGAAGATCTACATCGACCAGGAGATTATCCAGGGGCGTGGCCTGATGTACACGGCATGGGCTGCCAATCCATTCCAGACTACACTCAACGCCGAGCAGCATCGCGGGGTAATCCTGCATCGCGCGGGCATCGTGAGGGAAGCGATCGGCAAGGCCCGCGGCGTCTCGACCAAGGAGAAGGTCGATATCATCTACGACGCCGTGAAGAACAAGGGCGGATTATTTGTCGCAAACATCAATCTCTACCCCACCGCACTTGCCCAGGCGGCGCACGTGATGCTCCCAGGTGCACATCCGGGAGAGACGAACCTGACCTCGATGAACGGTGAACGGCGCTGTCGCCTATCGGAAAAGTTCATGGACCCGCCGGGGGTCGCCAAGGCCGACTGCCTTATTGCTGCAGACATCGCCAATACTCTCAAAGCGATGTACACAGCGGAAGGCAAAGCCGAAATGGCTGCGCGCTTTGGTGGCTTCGACTGGAAGACCGAGGAGGACGCCTTTAACGACGGCTTTCGCGTCGCCGGCACGTCAGGTGCTCCGCCCATTGACAGCCAGGGCGGTGGGACCGGTTACATCGCGACTTACAACGCTTGCGCGCGGCAGGCAATAACGGAGTTCAATTGCCAATCAAGGAGTACAAGGACGGGAAGCTCGTCGGCACCGAGATGCTCTATACCGACGATAAATTTGATACTGGCGATGGCAAAGCGATCTTCAAACCGTCGACGTGGCCAGGATTGCCGCAGGTAGTCGCCGATCAAAAGGCCAAGCATCGCTTCTGGATCAACAACGGACGCGTCAATGAGGTCTGGCAGACCGGCTACCACGACATGTACAACGAGTTTGTGCGCAACCGGTGGCCAATGGCGTTCGTCGAGATGAATCCGGACGATGCGCAGTCCCTCGGCGTTTCCTCGGGCGACGTAATTGAGCTCTTCAACGACTACGGCTCGACTTACGCGATGGCCTACCTCGAGCCTTCGATCAAGAAGAACCAGACATTCATGCAGTTCGGGTACTGGAATGGCATCGCCGGCGACGTCGTGACACCATGGACCGATCGCAATGTCATCCCGTACTACAAAGGAACCTGGGCGAGCATTCGCCGGGTCGGCACGGTTGCAGACTTCAAGGAGACCGTGTCGTTCAAGCAGCGACGCTGGGCGTGAAAAGGGTGTCTGACTCAAGAAGGTAGCAACGATTCATCCTCCTCAGTTTAAATGCCCGGTCTCCGGGCATTTTTTTAGATCGGGACCTCGCTACATGAACCAAGTATCGCTGGAACCGCTTGAGGCTGTCGCCGAGGATCCTACGATTGGCTCTAGTGCCATGCAGGCTACTGGCTCAAGCGTCTTTGGCTTCGAGTCAGATTTGGAGCGAAGCCTAACTTGCATTCCGCTGGCTATGCGGTTCAAGCTCGACAAGTGCGGAATCAAGCTGTCATTAGACCAATGGCAGCAGCTGTCGATTGAAGATCGCCAGGGCCTACTGAAAGTCCGATGTGAGAGCCAGGCCGACATTGCAGACTATCGGCGTGCGTTGCAGGCGTTGATTATGGCGACCTCAGACCGCGAACCTCGAGTGTTGAATGTGGGCGGGAGTCGGCTCTGGGAGGACCCCGAGGTACCAGAGCAAGTCCGGCGCAGGACGCTAGAATTGGGCGCGATTCCGCCGGCGCCATCCCAGTGGCGTGCCCTGACGCCTCTGCAGCGCTTCGCGCTGATCAAGCTCTCGCGAGATGGAGATCACGCTCGAAACCTCATGCCAGCGTTGCGAGAATTTGAGTTGCTTTAACGTCCCTCATCTCTGCCAGTGGCGCGGGTGCAATCGAGCGACCCTTCGCGTTCGGTGACCTCAATCGTCGCTGCCACAACAAGCTGTACCCTTTGTTGTAGGGTGCGTCTCGGCCTGCGGGACGCAACAAGCGGTTGCTTGGGCGACACCACCAGGAGCAGGAGCAGGAACGGCCTGGTGTTCTTCTCCATAGAGCGGCACGGAGCCGAGCGAATGGAAACTCTCCCAGGCGATGCCCTGAGGGTCTGTCACCCAATATTTGTCGGACTTCGCATAGCAGCAGTGCGCACCCTTTTCGGGAAGCACAGTCGTGTCCGCTTTTTGCAGATTCGCGTGGATGGCTTCGAGCTCAGCGTTGTCCTCTGCCTGCAGCCCAAGATGATTGACGCCCGGTGCATGTCCTCGATTGGAAATCGCGAAGTTGATGCGTGGGTCTTCTAGCATCCACTTGGCGTAATCCGCCTTCACCACGTTGGGCCGTTCGCCAAATATTGCAGAATAGAAGGCGATGCTCTTGCTCAGGTCGCTTACTGCAACGTGCACATGAAAGCGCTTCATGGGAACTCCTGGAATTGTTCGTTGCGACAGCAACGAGGACGCAGCAGATATGCGTCCTGGTTGCACCCGTCAATTACCCGTGCCAATACGTTTCGAATCCCAAGCATTGGCATTTTCCACAGTCGAACCAGTTCGGCCCTCGCATTGATCCACAGAGTCATTGCGCCATCCTCAACAGTGTCGCTTCTATACTTCCAATATACTCGAATTGATGGGGCTGTCAACCCCCAGGCGCGGCGACACGACTGAGTGGACTATTGGCGCACTCCAAAGACCGTCATGCAGCGAGTCGCGCAGAACTCGTAGGACATTGCGGCGACGCTATCTTTCTGTCGTCTTGGGCGCCAAGCGACCGATGATAATCAGCGATATCAGCGCGACGGCGAGCATTCCTGATGTCACTGCGAGCGATGCAACTCCAAGACGATCCATCAGTAGCCCGAACAGCAGCGGCGATGCGGCCTGCGCGACGCGCGAGGGCGCGCCAAGAAGTCCCTGCCGCAGCCCGTAACCCACGGGGCCGAACAAGGCGAGCGGCAACGTGCCGACGGCGATGGTCAACAGACCATTGCCGGCGCCGTGTAGCACCGCGAACACGGCGGCAGGCGCTCCAAATGCGCCAAACAGCAAAGCGCCCAGTGGATGCAGAGTGACAGCGAATCGAGCCGAAGTCAGCGGTTGCGTGCGCTGCAGAAAACTAAACTCGATCAGTCTGGCCACGACTTGCGCCGGCCCAATGAGAGCGCCGGCAATGATCGCCGTCGTAAGCGATGCACCGCCCTCCTGCAGCAGCCGTGGAAGGTGCGCTGCCATAGCGGTGGAAACAAACCATCCCGCAGCAAAAACATAACCGAGAAGCCCGAGCATCAACGGTGAGACGTTCCCTTTGCCCTGAGGCGCGCTCGCCTTCACAGGTCGATGCCCTGCGGCCAACGGCACGAGCCACCGATGCAGCGGAATACCCAGCAGCAGATGCGCGCCAGCCCATACAAAACAAGCCTCCCGCCAACCCAGCTGCGTATTCAACAGGCTGGTAAGCGGCCAGCCAATCGTGCTCGCAAAACCTGCCATTAATGTTATGCCCGTAATCGGGCCGCGCGCGTCCCTTCCGAATAGTCCCGCAAGCGTGCCAAACGCAGCATCGTAGAGTCCCGTCGCCATGCCAGCGCCGATCACGAGCCAAGCTAGGAGAAGACCGACGGGTCCATTCGCTAGGCCCAATCCCGCAAGCCCGCTGGCGAATACCACGTTGGACAGCATCAGCACATTGCGACCGCCCCGGGAATCGATGGCACGGCCGGCGACGGGTCCCAGCAAGGCAGAAACCAGTAGCGCGCCGGAGAATGCACCAAATACCCAGGAGCTGTTCAGTCCAAGATCACGCGCGATCGGTGCAGCGAGAATCGCAGGCAGATAATAGCTTGATGCCCACGCGAGCGTCTGCGCGGTTCCCACTGCGACGGTGATGACTGTTCTGTTCCTATTGGCCGGGATTTCAATCGAAGGCATCGAGCAGGGTGGTCATCAAACAACCGTGATCTAAGGTCGGCCGGCAGTTTCCTATGCGACCACGAAGCATTATGTCAGGCGTCGAACTTCATCCAGCCCATTTGAAGCTGGTTGCAGGGACCCTTGCGGCTCGTGTCCGTGAATTGTCACCAACAGTGCGGAATTGTCACCAACGTTGGTGAATGCTATCGTGGAAAACCTGACTAGATGGTGCTGTTGAGTGGATTCGAACCACTGACCTACTGATTACGAATCAGTTGCTCTACCAGCTGAGCTACAACAGCCCGAAACGACGAGCAGCAAAAAAACGCGGCGAATCGTGGCAACAAAACATTAAAATTATACCCAAGGGCGCGAGCGCACGCTAGGCGCATCGGGCGCAATGCCGCTGCGCTTTGCCGCGTGCCGCTGCCATGACCGAAACCCGTCACCTGTTCGGATTCCACGCTGTCACCGCGCGCCTGCGCATGCGGCCGGAAAGCGTGCGCACCATCTACGTGGCGAGCGTGCGTCACGACCGGCGCGCGCGCGAGCTGATCGAGCGCGCCGCGATCGCCGGCGTGGCCGTGCACGCCGTCGACGAGCCGCGTTTGGCCGCCCTCGCAGGAACGACCAAGCACCAGGGCGTCGTCGCGCTTGTGGCCGCGAATTTGCCGTACCGTACGCTCGACGAAGTGCTCGACGGCCTGCAGGAGCCGGCGTTGCTGCTGGTCCTTGACGGAGTCACCGACCCGCACAATTTGGGCGCGTGCCTGCGCAGCGCCGACGCGTTTGGCGCGCAAGCGGTCATCGTGCCCAAGGATCGCGCCGTCGGAGTCAACGCGACAGTGGCCAAGGCGGCATCCGGTGCGGCCGATACCGTGCCGGTCATCACCGTCACCAACCTGGCGCGGTGCTTGCGCGAGCTCAAGGAGCGCGGCGTCTGGCTACTCGGCACCGGCGCGGGTGGCGAAGAGAGCCTGTTCCATGCCGATCTGTCCGGTCCGGTCGCATGGGTGCTGGGCGCGGAGGGGGCGGGTCTGCGCCGGCTCACACGCGAGTTGTGCGATCGCATCGTCAGCATCCCGCTCTTTGGGAGCGTCGAATCGCTCAACGTTTCGGTCGCGGCCGGCGTGTGCCTGTTTGCCACGCGGCAGCAACGCGCGGCGCCGAAGCAGGTGTGACGAAGAGTTGGTTCGACGGGGCTGGTGTATTAAACTGCTCGGGGAGCGCCATTCGCCACATTCCGCACCCCGATTGGGCTATCCCCGGCGCTTGCCGCTGCCCGGCAGATCGCTCTTGCCGACGCCTTCCGAACGAAACGGATCACCAAGGGAGAAACGATCATGAAATCCAAGCTGACGACATGGATCTTTGTCGCGATGCTCGCCGGCATCGGCGTCGGCTGGATGTGCCATGAGCTGCTGCCGAGTCCCGAGATAGCCAAGACGGTCTCCGGCTACATCTCGCTGGTCACCGATGTTTTTCTGCGCCTGATCAAGATGATCATCGCGCCGCTGGTGTTTTCCACGCTGGTCGTCGGCATCGCGCACATGGGTGATACCAAGGCGATTGGCCGCATCGGCATCAAGACCATGGCCTGGTTCATTACCGCGTCGCTGTTCTCGCTGCTGCTGGGCCTGTTTCTGGTCAATCTGCTGCAGCCGGGCGCGTCGCTGAATCTGCCTCTGCCCGACGTCAGCGCATCATCCAACCTCAAGACGTCCTCGCTCTCGCTCCGGGAGTTCGTCACCCACCTCGTGCCGCGCAGCGTGTTCGAGGCGATGGCGAACAACGAGATACTGCAGATCGTCATCTTCTCGGTGTTTTTCGGTGCCGCCGGAGCCTCGCTCGGGCCAAGGGCCAAGGTGGTGATCGACTGGGTAGAGCAGGTGTCACACATCATGCTCAAGGTGACCGGTTACGTGATGGCGCTCGCCCCGGTCGCGGTCTTCGCGGCCATGGCGGCAACGGTCACGACGCAGGGATTGGGCATCCTCGTCACCTACGGCAAGTTCATGGGCGAGTTCTATCTCGGCATCCTGTTGCTGTGGGGTCTGCTCGCCTGCGCCGGGTTCGTCTTCCTCGGGCCGCGCGTCGGCCGACTCATCAACCTGATCAAGGAACCGATCTTGCTCGCATTCAGCACGGCCAGCAGCGAGGCGGCGTATCCGAAGACGCTGGAGCAACTCGAGCGCTTTGGTGCGAGCAAGAAGATCACGAGCTTCGTGCTGCCGCTGGGCTATTCGTTCAACCTCGACGGGTCGATGATGTACTGCACGTTCGCGACATTGTTCATCGCCCAGGCATATAAGGTTCCGCTGGACCTTGCGCAGCAGATTACGATGCTGCTGATCCTGATGGTCACGAGCAAAGGCATGGCCGGCGTACCGCGCGCGTCGTTGGTGGTGATCGCGGCCACGCTCGCGACGTTCAACATCCCGGAGGCGGGATTGCTGCTGATCATGGGCATCGACCAGTTCCTCGACATGGGGCGCTCGGCGACCAACGTGGTCGGCAACAGCCTCGCGACCGCGGTCGTCGCGAAGTGGGAGGGCGAGCTCGAGCCCGAAGCGCAGGCGCAGGCGGAAATCGACGCCGACGAGGGGCTCGCTCCGGCGTAAGCCTAGGAGAGCGGATCGACGCTGCCGCATCCATGTTCGCCGGCGATGCGCGGGCGTCCCGCGTTCCTACTCACCACGAGGACGATGCACATGACAAGCTGGATAGCCAGGGCGGCGTTGCCAGCGCTCGCCGCCGGCCTCCTCGCCGGCAGCATCGCGCTGTCGGCATCGGGGCAGGAAGTCGGATGAGCTCGCGCAACTCACCGGCACGCTGAAGAAGATCAAGGCCACGAAGACGATCGCCATCGGCTACCGCGAGGCGTCGGTTCCCTTCTCCTATCTGAACGCCGCGCACCAGCCGATCGGCTACTCGATCGACCTGTGCCTGGAGATTGCCGAGGACATTCGCGGCGAGCTAGGCGACGACACGATCCAGGTGAAGTACGTGGCGGTGAACACCCAGAACCGGATCCCGCGTGTCGTCGACGGCACGTCGATCTGGAGTGCGGGCAGACGACCAACAATACCGAGCGGCAGAAGCTGGTTGCCTTTTCGCCGATCATCTTCGTCAGCGGAACCAAGCTCCTGGTCAAGCGCGCATCGAAGCTCAAATCCTACCGCGACCTGAAGGGCCGCAGCGTCGGGGTGACGCCGGCGAGCACCAACGAGGCGGCAATCAAGTCGCTCAACGCGAAGGAAGGCCTGAATATCACCGTGCGTGGAGTTCCAGGACAACGCCCAGGCCTTCGAGGCAGTCGACAGCGGCAAGACCGACGCCTGGGCGGGCGACGACGCCGTGCTGTTCGCCACCGTGGCAGAGGCGAAGAACCCGCGCGAATTTTCAGTGCTCGACGACTTTCTTTCCTACGACCCGTACGGAATCATGTATCGGAAGTAGGATCCGGAGTTCGACGCGCTGGTGAACCACACCTTTGCAAGGCTGGCCGAGACGCGCGAACTGGCGCGGATCTACGAGCAGTGGTTCCTGCGCAAGCTTCCCTCCGGCAGAACCCTGGGCATCGCGATGAGCCCGCAGCTCAGGTCGATTTTTGAGTTGATGGGGCAGCCGACCGAGTAGGCGGCATTCGCGGGTCGACCGCCGCAGCACAGCCGCAAAGGAAGAGCGCCATGGCGACAGACAGCTACCGCGTCGAACACGATCTGCTCGGTGATCGGCAGGTTCCGGCGGGCGCGTATTTCGGCGTCCACACGCTGCGCGCGTTCGAGAATTTTCCGATCACCGGCAACCCGATCTCGATCTATCCCGACCTGATCCGGGCCCTGGCGTGCATCAAGCAGGCCGCCGCACTTGCCAACCACGAGCTCGGTCTCCTCGACCAGGCAAAGACCGATGCCATCGTCAAGGCCTGCGAGGAAATCCGCGCCGGCGAGCTGCACGAGTACTTCGTCGTCGACGTGATCCAGGGCGGCGCCGGCACCTCGACCAATATGAACGCCAACGAGGTGATCGCAAACCGCGGGCTCGAGCTTCTCGGCCACGAGCGGGGCCAGTACACCTACCTGCATCCCAACGAGCATGTCAACCTGAGTCAGAGTACCAACGACGTGTATCCGACCGCGCTCAAGGTCGCCGCCTGGTTCGGCATCTTCCGGCTGGTCGAGGCGATGGAGGTGCTGCGCCATGCGTTCGAGGGCAAGGCCGACGAGTTCAACGATGTGCTGAAGATGGGCCGGACGCAGTTGCAGGACGCGGTGCCCATGACGCTCGGCCAGGAATTCTCGACCTATGCGGTGATGCTGGGCGAGGACGAGGAGCGGCTCAAGGAGGCGGCGCTTCTGATTCGCGAGATCAACCTCGGCGCGACGGCGATCGGCACCGGCATCAACGCGCATCCGGAGTACGCGAGCCTGGTCTGCCTGCGGTTGCGCGAGATCACCGGCATTCCGCTTATTACCTCGCCCAATCTGATCGAGGCGACGCAGGATTGCGGCGGCTTCGTGCAGCTTTCGGGCGTGCTCAAGCGCGTGGCGGTCAAGCTGTCCAAGACCTGCAACGATCTGCGGCTGCTCTCCAGCGGTCCGCGCGCCGGACTGGGCGAGATCAACCTGCCGCCCGTGCAGGCAGGCTCCTCGATCATGCCCGGCAAGGTCAACCCGGTGATTCCGGAAGTCGTCAATCAGATCGCCTTCGAGGTGATCGGTAACGACGTCACGGTAAGCTTCGCGGCGGAGGCGGGCCAGCTGCAGTTGAACGCCTTCGAACCGATCATAGCCCACAGCCTGTTCAAGAGCATCACGCATCTGCGCAACGGCTGCCTGACGCTGGCCGAACGTTGCGTCAAGGGCATCACGGCCAACCGCGAGCACCTGCGCGCTTCGGTCGAGCACTCGATCGGAATCGTCACCGCGCTCAACCCCTACATCGGCTATGCCAACGCCACCGAAATCGCGCAGCAGGCACTGACGACCGGCAAGAGCGTGTACAACCTGGTGCTGGAGAAGAAGCTGCTGTCGAAAGAAGAGCTCGACGCGATCCTGCAACCCGACGTGTTGACCAAGCCGCGACCGCTTCTGGCAGCGCGCGAATAGCGTTTGCCCGCGTGCCGCGTGCGGCGCGAAGTGGATTGCGTCCGCTTGCGGCGGTTGCCTTCGCCAGCGTGGGCGGCTAGCATTGCCCCACCCGCGCCTGTTCGCGTGCTCAACAATCCCCTGAGGAAACCATGCTCAAGCATCGCTGCCTAGGCGCGAAGTCCTGGCTTCGAATCGCGTTGACCGCCGCCATGGTCGCGGCGGCCCCGGCAGCGCTCGCAAAGGGCACGCTGGTTTACTGCTCCGAAGGCAGCCCTGAAGGGTTCCAGCCGCAATTCTTCACCACCGGTACTACCTTCGATGCGGTGTCGGTACCGATGTTCAACCGCCTGGTCGAGTTTCAGATCGGCACCACGAACATTATCCCGGCACTGGCCGAATCGTGGACCGTGTCGCCTGACGGCAAGACCTATACGTTCAAGCTGCGCCGCGGCGTCAAGTTCCACAGCAGCGCCAATTTCACGCCAACGCGCGACTTCAACGCCGACGACGTGCTCTTCTCCTGGAACCGGATGGCCGATGAAAACCATCCGTTTCACAAGATGACGGCCGGCCAGACCTTCTCCTATTACGACGACATGGGCATGAAGAACATCGTCGACAAGGTGGAGAAGATCGACGCGCTGACGGTGCGCTTCGACTTGAAGCGCCCGGAAGCGCCCTTTCTCGCCGATATGGCCATGGATTTCGCCTCGATCCTGTCGCAGGAGTATTTCGAGGCCATGCAGAAAAAGGGCACGCCCAACGCGGCCGACATCTACCCGATCGGCACCGGCCCGTTCGAATTCGTGTCCTACCAGAAAGACGCGACCATCCGCTACCAGGCATTCGACAAGTATTGGGGCGGCCGACCCAAGATCGACAACCTGATCTACTCGATCACGCGCGACGCGACGGCGCGTTATGCCAAGCTCAAGACCGGCGAATGCCAGGTGATGGCTTTCCCCAAGCCGGCCGACTTGGACGCGATGAGAAAGGACGCGCAGCTCAAGGTGCTGCAGAAGCAAGGGCTCAACATCGGCTACATCGCCTTCAACGTCGAGAAGAAACCGTTCGACGACAAGCGCGTGCGCCAGGCGCTCAACCTCGCGACCAACAAGGAGGCGATCCTGAAGGCGGTCTATGAGGGCACCGGACAGGTGGCCAAGAATCCCATTCCGCCGATCCTGTGGGGCTACAACGATGCGATCAAGGACTATCCCTACGATCCGGCCAAGGCGAAGGAGTTGCTGGCGCAGGCAGGCTTTCCCAACGGCTTTGAGCTCGAACTCTGGTACCTGCCCGTGACGCGCCCCTACAACCCCGACGGCAAGCGCATGGCGGAGATGATCCAGGCCGACTGGGACAAGGTCGGCGTGAAGGCTAAGCTCGTGACCTACGAATGGGCCGAATATCGCAAGCGCGCCAAGGGCGGCGAGCATCAGGTGGTCATGTTCGGGTGGTCGGGCGACAACGGCGATCCGGACAATTTCTTCGTGCCCCTGCTGGGCTGCGAGGCGGTGAAGGGCGGTGGCAACAACGCGCGCTGGTGCAACCAGGCGTTTGAGGACCTGATCACCCGGGCGGCGCAGACGCCCAAGCAGGCCGATCGCGCCAAGCTCTATGAGCAGGCGCAAGTGATCTTCAAGGAAGAGGCGCCATGGATCACGGTGGCACATTCGATCCGCTTCGACCCGGTGCGCAAGGAAGTGAAGGGCTACCAGATGGACGCAACCGCGCACCACTACTTCGACCGCACGGAAATCGTCAAGTAATCGCGCCGCGCGTTCGGCGCGACACCGATTGCCCGCCTTAAAGACAGGGGCGGGCCGTTCGGGGCTCGACCGGCACCCGATTCACGCATCGCCCTGATCGACTGCTCGCTGCCAGGCTCGCTTGCTCCGCTTCGTTCTTCGCCGCGCCGCGCTCATCGTCCCGACCTTCCTCGGGGTGACGATCCTCGCCTTCGCGCTGATTCATCTCATTCCCGGCGACCCGGTCGAGAACCTGTCCGGCGAGCGCGGCATGGACCCGGCGCGGCGCGCGCGGCTGCTGCACGAATTCGGCCTCGACCGGCCGCTGCCGGTGCAGTACGCCGAGTACATCGGGCAGGTGCTCAAGGGAGATCTGGGCACCTCGCTCACCACCCACGAACCGGTGCTGCGAGAGTTTCTAACCCTGTTCCCGGCGACCGTCGAACTGGCGTTCTTCGCGCTGCTCCTCGCCATCGGTCTCGGGCTGCCCGCCGGCATCGTCGCCGCGCTCAAGCGCAACACGCCGGCCGACTACGCGGTGATGGGCGCGGCGCTGACCGGATACTCGATGCCGATCTTCTGGTGGGCGCTGCTGCTCATCCTCTTCTTCTCGGTGCAGCTGGGCTGGACGCCGGTTTCGGGCCGCATCGCGGTCGAGTACGACGTGCCCGCGGTGACCGGGTTCATGCTCGTCGACACCCTCAAGGCGGGTGACTGGGGAGCCCTGAGGTCGGCGCTCTCGCACCTGATTCTGCCGTCGATCGTGCTGGGGACGATCCCGCTGGCGGTGATCGCCCGGATGACGCGCTCGGCGATGCTCGAGGTGTTGCGCGAGGACTACGTGCGCACCGCGCGCGCGAAGGGGCTGCCGCACTGGCAGGTGATCCTGATTCACGCCCTGCGCAACGCGCTCATCCCCGTGATCACGGTCATCGGCCTGCAAGTGGGGCTGCTTTTGTCCGGTGCGATCCTCACCGAGACGATCTTCTCCTGGCCCGGCGTAGGGAACTGGCTGGTCCACGGCGTGCAGGCGCGCGATTATCCGGTGGTGCAGGGGGGCATCCTGCTCATCGCGACCCTGGTCATCAGCGTCAATCTGATCGTCGATTTGCTCTACGGCGTCGTGAACCCGAGGATTCGCCACCCATGAGCGGGGCGCGCGCGATCGTCGACGCGGGGAGCGGCAGGAAGGCCGAAGCGAGCAGCGGCCCGCTGGGCGAATTCTGGCACGCCTATGCCCAGAACCGCGGTGCGATGCTCGGCCTGGGCCTCGCCGTCACGCTGATTGTCCTCGCGCTCTTCGCCGGCGTTATCGCCCCGCATTCGCCCTACGAGCAATACCGCGACTTCACCCTGACCCCGCCGGTTTGGCAGGCAGGCGGCCAATCGAGCTTCATCCTCGGCACCGACGCCGTCGGACGCGACATGCTGTCGCGACTGATCTACGGCACGCGGTTGTCGCTGCTGATCGGCCTCATCTCGGTTGCGATCTCGTTGTCGCTGGGCGTCGTGCTGGGGCTCGTCGCCGGTTACCTTCGCGGTTGGATCGAGACGTCCATCATGCGCCTGATGGACGTCATGCTCGCGTTGCCGAGCCTGCTCCTGGCCATCGCCGTGGTGGCGATCCTCGGCCCGGGGCTGATCAACGCCATGTACGCGATTGCCATCGTGCTGTTGCCCCACTACGTGCGCCTGGCGCGCGCCGCAGTCATCGCCGAGGCGGGAAAGGAATACGTCCAGTCCTCGAAGATCGCCGGCGCCGGCACGCTGCGGATCATGTTCAACACCATCCTGCCCAACTGCCTCGCGCCGTTGATCGTGCAGGCGACGCTGGGCTTCTCGTCGGCGATCCTCGATGCCGCGGCACTCGGTTTCCTGGGCTTGGGGGCGCAGCCGCCGACGCCGGAGTGGGGATCGATGCTGGCCGATGCGCTCGAGTTCATCCAGCGCGCATCCTGGGTGGTAACCTTCCCCGGGCTCGCCATCCTGCTGACGGTGCTCGCCTTCAACCTGATGGGTGATGGCTTGCGCGATGCGCTCGATCCCAAGCTAAGGCGCTAGGACCGTGAAGGGACCGTTGCATGCCGCTGCTTGAAGTCGAGGACCTGCACGTTGCCTTTGGCAGCGCGTCCGATCCGCTGCTGGCGGTCGAGGGCGTCGATCTGACGCTCGACCCGGGCGAGGTGGTCGGCTGCGTGGGCGAGTCCGGCTCGGGCAAGAGCGTGACCGCCCTGGCGGTGATGGGCCTGGTGGATTTTCCCGGGCGCATCCGCGCCCGCCGGCTTGCCTTCACCGCGCAGAATCTGCTCACCCTCTCGGAGGCCGAGCACCGGAGCCTGGTGGGCAAGGACATGGCAATGATTTTTCAGGATCCGCTCGCAAGCCTCAATCCATGCTTCACCGTCGCCTTCCAGCTCACCGAAACGCTGCGCGTCCACGGCAGCGAGGCCGAGCGCGCCAGCGCGAAGCTGCGGCGGCTGCGCGCACTCGAGCTCCTGCGCCAGGTCGAGATTCCCGACCCCGAGGCTAGGCTGGCGGCCTTTCCCCATCAGCTCTCCGGCGGCATGGCACAACGGGTCATGATCGCCATGGCGATCGCCTGCAATCCGAGGCTGCTGATTGCTGACGAACCGACGACCGCGCTCGACGTCACCGTGCAGGCGCAGGTACTCGCCTTGCTGTTGCGCCTGCAGCGCGAGCGCGGCATGGCGTTGCTGCTGATCACGCACGATCTCGCCGTCGTTGCCGAGACGGCCCAGCGCGTGCTGGTGATGTATGCCGGCCAGGTCGTCGAAACCGGCCCGGTCGCGGAGATCTTCGCCGCACCCAGGCACCCTTACACGCAGGCGCTGCTCGCGGCGCTGCCGGAACGCAATCGCGAGCGCTCCCGGCTGAAGGCCATTCCGGGCGTCGTTCCCGGCCAGCACGATCGGCCGGCGGCGTGTCTGCTCCATCCGCGCTGCGACTACGCAATCGAGCGCTGCCGCGTCGAGCGGCCGCCGCTCGACGGTCCGAGCGGGCGCCAGGCGCGCTGCTTGTTTCCGCTCGATGCGGCCGGTCGCCCGACGCGCGGCTGGCGGCCGGAGCCCGCGGCGGCGCCGGTCGACAGCTTCACGCGATGACGACCGGCACGCCCCTGCTCGAAGCGCGCGGGCTGACGCGCCACTACGCGCTGTCGCGAGGATTCTTCCGGCCCGCCGCGCTGGTGCGGGCGCTCGACGGCGTGTCGTTTGCGCTCGATGCGGGCAAGACCCTCGCCGTCGTCGGCGAGTCCGGCTGCGGCAAGTCGACGCTGGCGCGCCAGGTGACGATGATCGAGCGCCCGACCTCCGGCGCACTGTGCATCGCCGGCAACGACGTGGCGCAGGCAGACCGCGCCACGCTGAAGCGGCTGCGCCCGCTGGTGCAGATGGTGTTCCAGAATCCCTACGCCTCGCTCAATCCGCGCAAGAAGATCGGCACCCTGCTCGAGGAGCCGCTCGTCCTCAGCTCGAACCTTGGCGCGGGCGGAAGGCGCGATGCGGTGCTGACGATGATGGCCCGGGTCGGACTCAAGCCCGAACACACCCGCCGCTACCCGCACATGTTCTCCGGGGGACAACGGCAGCGCATCGCCGTCGCTCGGGCACTCATGCTGCAGCCACGGCTGGTCGTCGCCGACGAGCCGGTTTCCGCGCTCGACGTGTCCATCCAGGCCCAGGTGCTGAACCTGCTCATGGACCTGCAGCGCGACCTCGGGACGGCGTACCTGTTCATCTCCCACAATCTGCAGGTGGTGCGTCACATTGCCGATACGGTCCTGGTCATGTACCTGGGCAAGAGCGTCGAGTACGGCCCGAAGGAGGCGGTGTTCGGCCGGCCCGCACACCCCTACACGCGGGCGCTGCTGGCGAGCACGCCCGCGCTCGATCCGACGGCGCGGGGCGAGCGCAGCCCGCTCAAGGGCGAGCTGCCCTCGCCGCTCAGCCCGCCCGCCGGCTGCGCCTTCCACACGCGCTGTCCGCACGCGATCGCGCGCTGCCGCAGCGAGGTGCCGGTGCTCGCGCCGCAGGGCGAGGTACAGGTCGCCTGCCTGCGCGCCAAGGAGTTGAATCCGTAACCGCGGCGCATTGACGCTCCGGAGCGCTTTGGGCATCATCGCTGTGCCGCACGATATTGTCAGCCGCGTCGCTTCTGCTCGAAGCAGGCACTACCCCTTGCTCGCGTTCATCCTTCGCCGCATCCTGCAGTCCGTTGTCGTCATGGCGGTCGTCGCCCTCATCGCATTCGGGTTGTTCAACTTCACCGGCGATCCGGTGACGTTCATGGTCGGCCAGGACGCGACCCAGGAGCAGCGCGCGCAGCTGCGCGCCGATCTCGGCCTCGACCAGCCTTTCTACGTGCAGTTCGCGCGCTTTGTCGGGCGCGCGGTACAGGGTAATTTCGGGCTTTCGCTGCGCCAGGGCCGGCCGGTGGCGACGCTGCTCAAGGAGCGGCTGCCGGCGACGCTCGAGCTGGCGACTATCGCTGCGCTGCTCGCCCTGGTGCTGGGGATTCCGGCCGGGGTCTATACCGCGTTGAAGCGCCATTCCTGGTTTGCGCAGGTGCTGCTGACCGTGTCGCTCATCGGCGTTTCGCTGCCGACGTTTCTGATCGGCATCCTGCTCATCCTCGTGTTTGCGGTGGTGCTCGGGATGGCTGCCGTCCTTCGGCCGCGGCGAGACGGTGGCCTTCGGCTGGTGGACCACCGGCCTTTTGACCTGGAGCGGCATCAAGGCGCTGATCCTGCCGGCGATCACCCTGTCGCTGTTTCAGATGACGCTGATCATGCGCCTGGTGCGCGCCGAGATGCTCGAGGTGCTGCGCACCGATTACATCAAGTTCGCGCGCGCACGCGGACTTACCGATCGCGCGATCCACTTCGGGCACGCGCTGAAGAACACGCTGGTGCCGGTGATCACCATCACCGGGCTCCAGCTCGGCGCGATCATCGCCTTCGCGATCATCACCGAGACCGTATTTCAGTGGCCGGGGATGGGGCTGCTGTTCATCCAGGCGGTGAGCTTCGCCGACGTGCCGGTGATGGCGGCCTACCTGTGCTTTATCGCGCTCGTTTTCGTGCTCATCAATCTCGTCGTCGACCTGCTCTACTATGCTGTCGATCCGCGCCTGCGGGTCGAACGGCTGGTGCCGGCGCACTGAACGCGAAGACACCGTGGATCCGATCGAATTTCTGCGCCACCAGCACCCGGAGCTCATCGCGCTGCGGCGTGATCTGCACGCCCATCCCGAGCTTGGCTTCGAAGAGCATCGCACCGCCAAGGTGGTGACCGGCGAGCTCGACAAGCTGGGCCTCGAATACCATACCGGCATCGGCAGAACCGGCGTGGTCGCGGTCGTGCGCGGCGCGCGTCAGGACAGCGGTCGCGCCATCGGCCTGCGCGCCGACATGGACGCGCTGCCCATGCACGAGGAAAATGAGTTTGCCCACGCCTCGCGCTTCAAGGGTCGCATGCACGGCTGCGGCCACGACGGGCATACCGCCATGCTCCTCGGCGCGGCGCGCTACCTCGCCGGCACGCGGCGCTTCGACGGCACGGCGTACCTCATCTTCCAGCCCGGCGAGGAAGGCTTCGCCGGCGGCAAGGCAATGGTCGATGACGGCTTGTTCGAGCGCTTCCCGGCCGACACCATCTACGCGCTGCACAACTGGCCGGCGCTGCCGCCGGGCAAGATCGGCGTGCGTGCCGGGCCGATGATGGCGGCCGCCGACCGCATCGAGATTCATATCGAAGGGCGCGGTGGCCACGGCGCGCATCCGCATCTCGCGGTCGATCCGGTGCTCGTGGCCGGCCACATCATCACCGCGGCGCAATCGATCGTCGCGCGCAACGTGAGCCCGCTCGATACCGCCGTGATAAGCCTTTGCGCCATGCACGCCGGCAATCTCGCCGCGATGAGCGTGATCCCGCGCGAGGCGCGGCTGGTCGGCACGGTGCGCAGCTTCCGCGCCCAGACTGCGGACGCGATCGAACGCCGTCTCAACGAGCTCGTCCATTCCATCGCCGCCGCCTTCGGCGCGTCGGCCACGCTGCGTTACGAGCGCCTGTATCCGGCGACGGTCAACAGCGGGCGCGAGGCGGAATTCGCCGCCGACGTCGCGGCCGACCTGATCGGGGAACACAACGTCGTGCGCGATCTGGAACCGAGCATGGGCTCGGAAGATTTTTCGTTCATGCTCCAGCGCTGCCCGGGTGCCTACGCCCGTCTCGGGCAGGGAGGCGCGGAGGGCGGCTGTTTCCTGCACAACAGTCGCTACGATTTCAACGACGACGTGATCCCGCTCGGCGCGGGCTACCTGGCCGCACTGGCCGAGCACGCGCTGCCGCTTGAGCCCCTAGGCGCCGCCAACGATGAACGCCGCCCCGCATTTTGCGCAGACCTACGGCGAGGCGCGCGACAAGTTCCTCGCCGCCGCGCGCGCGCGCGGGGCGCGGATATTCCGCGACGTGCACCCGAGCGAGCACGGCGCGGAAGGGGAGGAGCTGTCGATCGATTGGGCGCAGTTCGGTGAGGAGGGGGCCCCCGGTCTTCTGCTCCTGTCCTCGGGCACCCACGGCGTCGAGGGCTTTTGCGGCTCCGGCTGTCAGGTCGCGTTGCTGCACGACGAGACCGTTTCTCTCCGCGCTGGCACGCGCCGGGGTGGGCGTGCTGATGCTGCACGCGCTCAACCCTTTCGGCTTCTCGCACCTGCGCCGCGCCAACGAGGACAACGCCGACCTCAATCGCAACTTCGTCGACTTTGCCTCTCCGCTGCCGAAGAGCGATGCCTACGCCGAGATCCATCCGCTGCTGCTTCCGGCCACCTGGCCGCCGCCGGCGGACAGCGAGGCGAAGCTCAAGGCATGGATCGCGCAACACGGCCTGCAGGCGTTCCAGGCTGCCGTGACCGGCGGCCAGTACGCGTTTGCCGACGGCATGTTCTACGGCGGCAGGCTGGCCGTCCTGGAGCAACGCCTGTCTGCGCGCCGTCCTGCGCGGGCAGGCGGCCGCGCGCACGCGCTTAGGCTGGATCGATCTGCACACCGGGCTCGGACCGCGCGGTCACGGCGAGAAGATCTGGGCCGGCCACGACGATCCGAGCGGCATCGCCCGAGCCAGGGCGTGGTGGGGTGCCGAGGTCACCTCGGCCTTCGAGGGATCCTCGAGCGCGGCGCGCGTCACGGGCCTCATCGGCACCGCCGGCTATGGCGAGTGCCCGCGCACCGAGGTCACGCCGATGGTCCTCGAGTTCGGCACCTATTCGCTCGAGCACACGCTGCAGGCGCTGCGCGCCGAGCACTGGCTGCACCAGCATCCGGATGCGCCCCCGGCGCAGCGCGCCGCAATCAAGCGCGGCCTGCGCGACGCGTTCTACATCGACGCCGACGACTGGAAGACGATGGTGTTCGCGCAGGCGCAGGCGGCGTGCCTGCAGGCGATTGCCGCGCTGGCAGCGGTGGCGGTGCGAAGCTGACTTCGAGCAGTCAACCCGAGGAGACGAACGACCATGAACCCTTTGAAGGCCCTTTTGGCTGCCGCAATCGTCGCCGGCGCATTTTCCGCGCCGGACACGCTTGCCGTGACCTTCCGCTTCGCCGACCAGGGCGACGCCAATTCGATGGATCCGTACGCGCTCAACGAGTCGCTGCAATTGACCCTCATGGGCAATGTCTACGAGCCGCTGGTCGGTCGCGGCAAGCACCTCGAACTCATCCCGATACTGGCGACTTCCTGGAAGCAGACCGCGCCCACGGTCTGGCGCTTCAACCTGCGCAAGGATGTCAAGTTCCACGACGGGACACCGTTTACGGCGGACGACGTGATCTTCAGCTACGAACGGGCCAAGAGCGACGGCTCCGACATGAAGACCTACGTCGGGCCGATCAAGGAAATCAAGAAGATCGACGATCTGACCGTCGACATCATCACCACCGAGCCGTTTCCGATCCTGCCCGACACGATCAACGTGTGGTACATGATGAGCAAATCCTGGTGCGAGAAGAACAACGCCACTGCTCCCGGTCGACGTGCGTAAAGGCAAGGAGAACGCGGCGACCCTCAAGGCTAACGGCACGGGACCGTTCATGATCAAATCGCGCGAGCCCGGGGTGCGGACCGTGTTCGTTGCCAACCCGAGCTACTGGACGAAGGTCGAGAGCAACGTCACCGAAGCGGTGTTCACCCCGATCGGCAACGCGGCGACGCGGGTCGCGGCGCTGATCTCGGGCGACATCGACATGATGGAGCCCGCCCCGCTGCAGGATATTGAAAGGCTCAGCGCAAGCCCGGCGCTCAAGGTCCTGCAGGGACCGGAGCTGCGCACCATCTTCCTCGGCATGGATCAATCGCGAGACCAGCTTCTCTACTCGAACGTGAAGGGCAAGAATCCGTTCAAGGACCGGCGCGTGCGCCAGGCGTTCTATCAGGCGATCGACGAGAACGCCATCGCGCGCACGGTCATGCGCGGCGCGGCCACACCCTCCGGCGTCATGATCGCGCCGGGCATCCGCGGCTTTCCCAAGGATCTCAACACCCGCCTGCCGTTCGATCCCGTCGCGGCGAAGCAGCTGCTGACCGAGGCCGGCTATCCGAACGGGTTCGAGGTCGGCATGAATTGCCCGAACGATCGCTACGTCAACGACGCGGCGATCTGCCAGGCGGTGGCGGCGATGCTGGCCAAGATCGACGTCAAGGTCAACCTGATGGTGGAGACCAAGGCGACCTATTTCCCCAAGATCCTGTCGCGCGACACGTCGTTCTATCTGCTGGGCTGGACGCCGGCTTCGTACGACGCCCATAACCAGATTTTCGCCATCCTCATGTCGCCCGGCCCCTCCGGCCAAGGCCAGTTCAACCTCGGCAGCTACTCCAACAAGCGCGTCGACGAGCTCGGGGCCGCAGATCGCGAGCGAACTCGATCAGCAGAAGCGCGAGGCGATGATCCATGAGCTGTACAAGGTCCATGCTGACGACATCGGTCACATCCCACTGCACCAGCAGGCGCTGGCGTGGGCGATGAAGAAGAACGTCGACCTGGTGCAGCTGCCCGACAACTTCAACTTCCTGAAGTGGGTCGTGGTGCGGTGAGATCGCGGCGGCTTGCGTCGCGTGCGCGGCGGTCCGGACCGTGACGACCGCGGCCATACCGGGGCGACTCGCGCGCTGGTGGGACAGCGACCTGGCGTACGCGTTTCGCCATTCGCCGGTGGCCGTCCTGTCGGCGCTGGTGCTCTTCGATCTGCCTCGCCGCGGCGCTGCTCGCGCCGTGGGTCGCGCCGCATAACCCGTTCGATCTCGCCACACTCAACCTGAGCGACGCGTTGACGCCGCCGCGCGGTCTGGCCGGCTCCAAGCCGGGCTACCTGCTCGGCACCGACGACCAGGGGCGCGACGTGCTCTCCGCGATCATGTTCGGCGCCCGGATTTCGCTCCTCGTCGGCGTCGCGGCCGTCGCCCTCGCGGTGGCGATCGGCGTGAGCCTGGGACTCGTCGCCGGCTACAGCCGGCGGCCGGCTCGACGCCTTCATCATGCGCGCCGCCGATGTCCAGCTGTCGTTCCCGGCGATCCTCATCGCGCTTTTGATCGACGGCGTCGCGCGCGCCGTGCTGCCGCGCGAGGCGCACGGCGAGGTGGCGCTGTTGGTGCTGGTGATCGCCATCGGCGTTTCCAACTGGCCGCAGTACGCGCGCACGGTGCGCGGCTCGACGCTGGTGGAGAAAAACAAGGAGTACGTGCAGGCGGCGCGCGTCATCGGCATCCGCGCCGGCGGCGATCGTCTTCCGGCATCTGCTGCCCAACGTCCTCGGACCGGTGCTGGTGCTCGCCACCATCAACATCGCCACGGCCATCGTGCTTGAGGCGACGCTGTCGTTTCTCGGCGTCGGCGTGCCGCCGACGCGACCGTCGCTCGGCACGCTGATTCGCGTCGGCAACGATTTTCTGTTCTCCGGGGAATGGTGGATCACGATCTTTCCCGGCGCGGCCCTGGTCATTCTGGTGCTGGCGATCAATCTGCTGGGCGACTGGCTGCGCGACGCGCTCAATCCCCGGCTGCAATGAGCGCCGCGAACGCGACCCTGCGATTCGAGGCCGGGAGCGGCAACCGCGGCGACGTCGGGCGCGCTCGTCGCGTCACGCGCCGGGTCGTGCCATCGTGAGCGGCGAGACCCTGCTCGCCGTCGAAGGGCTACGGGTCGAATTCCCGACCCGGCACGGAACCCTGGTCGCGGTCGACGGCGTATCGCTGACGATCGCCCCCGGCGAGGTGCTGGGGGTCGTCGGTGAATCCGGCGCCGGCAAGTCGCTCACCGGCGCGGCGGTGATCGGGCTCATCGATCCGCCGGGGCGGATCGGCGCCGGCGCAGTCCTCCTTGCCGGGCGCCGGATCGACAACCTGCCGCCGGAAGCGCTGCGCCGCATCCGCGGACGCGAGATCGGCGCGGTGTTCCAGGATCCGCTGACCTCCCTCAACCCGCTCTATACCATCGGCCGGCAGCTGGTCGAGACCATCACCACGCATCTGGAGCTCAGCGCCGGTGCGGCGCGCGCGCGGGCGCTCTCGCTACTCGCCGAGGTCGGAATCCCGGCGCCCGAGCGGCGGTTCGACCACTATCCGCACCAGTTCTCCGGCGGGATGCGCCAGCGCGTCGTGATTGCCCTGGCGCTGGCCGCGAAGCCCCGCCTCATCATCGCCGACGAACCGACCACCGCGCTCGACGTATCGATCCAGGCGCAGATCATCGCCTTGCTCAAGCGCCTTTGCCGCGAGCACGATACCGCGGTGATGCTGATCACCCACGACATGGGCGTGATCGCGGAAACCGCCGACCGGGTCGCGGTGATGTACGCCGGACGCATCGTCGAGGTCGGTCCGGTCGCCGACGTCATCCATCGTCCGCAGCATCCGTACACGCGCGGCCTTATGGGCTCGATTCCGTCACTCGTCGCGGAGCGCGAAGAGCTGACGCAGATCGACGGCACGATGCCGCGCCTGACCGCTATTCCCTCCGGCTGTGCCTTTCATCCGCGTTGTCCGCAGGCGTTCGACCGCTGCCGCCGCGAACGGCCGGAGCTCATGCCCGCCGGCAGCACCCGGGCCGCGTGCTGGCTGGTCAACGCATGAGCGCGTTCGCGCCGCCCCTGGTCGAACTGGTCGACGTGGCGCGCCACTTCGACGTTTCGCCGCCGTGGCTCAACCGCGTGCTCGAGCGCCAGTCGCGTACCCTGCTCAAGGCCGTCGACGGGGTGAGCTTTGCCATCGCCCGGGGCGAGACGCTCGGGCTCGTGGGCGAATCCGGTTGCGGCAAATCGACCGTCGCACGGCTCATCGTGGGCCTGTACCGGCCGACGCGGGGCGAAATTCGCTATGCCGGTCGCCGCATCGATGCGCAAGGTGCCGTACCTTCCGAGCGCCGTAACATGCAGATGATCTTTCAGGATCCCTACGCGAGTCTCAATCCGCGCTGGCGCGTCGCCGACATCGTCGCCGAGCCGCTGCGCGCGCGGCGCGGCGCCGACGGTAACTCGGCCGCCACGATCCACGCGCGCGTGGCGAGCCTGCTCGAGCAGGTCGGCCTCTCCCCCGCCGACGGGGCGAAGTTCCCGCACCAGTTCTCCGGCGGACAGCGCCAGCGCGTCTCGATCGCGCGCGCATTGGCCGGCAATCCGGCGTTCCTGGTCTGCGACGAACCCACTTCGGCGCTCGACGTGTCGGTGCAGGCGCAGGTGCTCAACCTCATGCGGCGTCTGCAGCGCGACCTGGGCCTGACGTTCCTGTTCATCTCGCACAACCTTGCCGTCGTGCATCACATCGCCGATCGCGTCGGGGTGATGTATCTCGGCCGCATCGTCGAACTCGCGCCCACGACGCAGCTTTTTGCCCGCCCGCAACATCCCTATACGCGCATGCTGCTCGACGCCGTGCCTGATCTCGCCCTCACCGGCAAGCCGCGCACCGCGGTTGCCGGCGAGGTTCCCAGTCCGCTCGATCCGCCCTCGGGTTGCGCCTTTCATCCGCGCTGTCCGTTTGCCAACGCGCGTTGCCGGCGCGAAGTGCCGCTGCTGCTGCCGGTTGCCGCCGCAGCGCCTGGGGCGTTCGCGGCGTGCCATGCCGTTGCCGAGGGACGACTGGCGCCGGCGACGGCCGCGGCATGAGACGGCACCGCCGCAGCGGGGACGCCGGCGCCGCGGTCGGCGCGTGGGGATCGGCTATAATTACAGCCTTGAGCGGCGCGCCTCGCTGGCACGAGGTCCGCATCCGCGCCGATCCGCGCGTCCCCGCGAAGAACCCGAATTGCGCCTCACACAGATCAAGCTGGCCGGCTTCAAGTCGTTCGTCGATCCGACCACCATCGCGACCCCCGGACAGCTCGTCGGGATCGTCGGTCCGAACGGCTGCGGCAAATCCAACGTCATCGACGCCGTGCGCTGGGTGCTCGGCGAGTCGAAGGCCTCCGCGCTTCGCGGCGAGTCGATGCAAGACGTCATCTTCAACGGTGCGGGCGAGCGTGCGCCGGTCGGGCGGGCCTCGGTCGAGCTCTTCTTCGACAACAGCCAGGGCCGCATCGGCGGCCAATGGGGCAGCTACGCCGAACTGTCGATCAAGCGCGTGCTGACCCGCGACGGCGATTCGACCTATTACATCAACAACATCCCGGTCCGTCGCCGCGATATCCACGACCTGTTCCTGGGCACGGGGCTCGGCCCCCGCGCCTACGCCATCATCGAGCAGGGCATGATCGGCCGGGTCATCGAGGCGAAGCCCGAGGAGCTGCGCGTGTTCCTCGAGGAAGCCGCCGGGGTGTCGAAGTACCGCGAACGGCGCAAGGAGACGGAAGCCCGCATCGCCGACGCGCGGGCCAACCTCGCGCGAGTCGAAGATATCCGCGGCGAGCTCGGCGCGCAGATCGAAAGGCTTGCCGCACAGGCCGAAATCGCAACGCGCTACCGCGAACACGAGGCACAGCTCAAACAGGCCCAGCATCTGCTGTGGTTTGCCAAGCAGCAGGATGCCGCCCGTCTGCGCGAGAGGCACAGCAGCGAAACGGCGAACCTCGCCGCGGGGCTGGAGGGGCTGGTCTCGGAACTGCGCGCGGCGGAGAACCGGGTGGAAAGCTTGCGCGCCGAGCAGTATCGCGCCGGCGACGAGCTGCACGCCCAACAGGGCGGGTTTTACGCCGCCAACGCCGAGGTGACCCGCCTGGAACAGCAGCTGCAGTTCGCGCGTGACAGCGAAGGTCGGTTGGCGCAGCAGGCGGAACAGCTCGCCGCGCTCCTCGCCGGGTTCGCGGCGCAACGCGCCGCGCTCGAAGAGGAATCGCAAACAGGTCAACGCGAGCTGGCGGCGGCGGCGGCGCGACGCGCGGTGGCAGCGGCGACAGAGCAGGCGGCGCAGGCGGCGCTGCCGCAGGGTGACGCCGCGCTCGCCGCCGCGGCGCAGGCCTTATCGGGCCTGCAGCAGCAATGCGCCGAGAGCGAACAGGCGCTGCGCGTGGCCGAAACGCAGCGCGCAAACGCCGGCAAGACCCTGGACGCGCTGACGCAGCGGCGCGAGCGGCTCGAGGCCGAGGCGGGCGCGCTCGGGGCGCCCCTGGCGGCGCAAATCGCACTGGTTGCCCAGCAACTCGAAGACGAGACTGCCGATCTCGCCGAACGGGAGACGGGGCTCAACGGCTTGCGCACCGCGGTGCAGACGTTGCAGGAGCGGCAGCGCGCCGCCGGCGACACCTGGCAGCAGGCGAGCCGCGCGCTGGCGGAGCGCGCGGCGCGCTCGGAGGCACTCTCGGCGCTGCAGGCAAGAATCGGCCGCGGCAAGGACGCCGACACCTGGCTCGAGGCACGCCGCCTCGGGCACGCCCGCCGCCTGTGGCAGCAACTCGATATCGAGCGCGGTTGGGAAGACGCACTGGAAGCGGTCTTGCGCGAGCGCCTGAACGCCCTGGAACTGCCTACGCTCGACGCGGCGCTCTCGTGGGCCGACAGCGGCCCGCTGCCCGGCCGTATCGCCGCCTACGCGGCCGACCCCGCCGCACCGGTGGCCGCCGGCCCGGGCGATTTCCTGCTCGCCAAGGTCAAGCCGGCGAGCCCGGGCCTTGCCCGCCTGCTCGGCGACTGGCTTGCCGGCGTGCGCTGCCGCGCCGAGGTCGGCGTGGCGATGGCCGATCGCGGCGCCCTGCGCCCCGGCGAGGCGTTCGTTACCCCGGAAGGCCACGTCGTCAGCGCGCAGGGTATCGCCTTCTTTGCCCCGGACAGCGAGTTGCACGGGGTGCTGGCGCGGCAGCGCGAGCTCGCGGCGCTGGAGATTGCCATCGCGACGGCAGGCGCGGAAACCGACGCCGCGGCGGCCGCGCGTGACCACATCGAAGCCGAGCTCCATGCGCAGCAGCAGGCTTATCACGGCGAGAGCCTCGCCTTGGCATCGCAACAGCGGCGCTGTCACGAGCTCGAGCTCGAACTGCGGCAGCTGCAGCAGACTGCCGAGGCGGCGGAGAAGCGACGCGCCAGCATTGCCGACGAACTCTCCGCGCTCGCCGCAGAGACCGCGGTCGAGCGCGAGGCGCAGGCCGCGATCGACGCATCGATCGCCCATGCGCGCGCGCGCCTTGCTGCTGCCGCGCGCGCGCGCGCGGCGGCAGAGCAGGCGCGTGACCAGGCAGACGATGCTCTGGAGCGCGCCCGCGAACGCCTGCACGCAGCCGAACGCGCCACCCAGGAGGCCGGTTTCAGCGAGCGTTCCTGCCGCGAGCGGCTCTCCGAGTTGGCGCGCCGCCGCGAAGGGCTGGAGGCGCAGGTCGTGCAGCAGCAGGCACTGGCCGGTCAGCTCTCCGCCGAGCGGGCGCAGATCGACTGGACGCCGGTCGAGGCAGCGCTGCAGGCGCAGCTTGCCGCGCGCGTGGCGGCGGAGGAGGCTCTCGCCGCCGCGCGTGACCGCCAGGAAGCGGTCGCCGCCGAGCTGCGGGTCGGCGAGGAGGCGCGCCTTTCGGCCGAGCAGAAGCTCGAGCCCGCACGGGCGAAGATCGAGGACATGCGCTTGAAGCAGCAGGCGGCGGCGCTCGCCGAGCAGCAGTTTGCCGAGCAACTCGCCGCCGCGCGCGCCGATATCGAAGCCCTGCCGGCGGCACTCAAGGCCTGGGGCCGTGCCAGCATGCTGCCCGCCGAGATCGAGCGGTTAACGCAGGCGATCGCCGATTTTGGCGCCGTCAACCTCGCCGCGCTCGACGAGCTCAAGCAGGCCTCGGAACGCAAGCAGTACCTCGATGCCCAGGCGCAGGACCTGACCGAGGCGATGGCGACCCTGGAGTCCGCGATCCGCCAGATCGACCGCGAATCGCGCGCGCTCCTGCAGCAGACCTTCGACAGCGTCAACACCAATTTCGGCAAGCTGTTCCCGGCGCTTTTCGGCGGCGGCCAGGCACGGCTGGTGCTGACCGGAGAAGAGATCCTCGACTCCGGCGTACAGGTGATCGCGCAACCGCCGGGCAAGCGCAACACCTCGATCCACCTTCTGTCCGGCGGCGAGAAGGCGATGACCGCGATCGCGCTGGTGTTCGCGCTGTTCCAGCTCAATCCGGCGCCGTTCTGCCTCTTAGACGAGGTCGACGCGCCGCTCGACGACCCGAACACCGACCGCTTTTGCGCCATGGTGCGCACGATGGCCGACGTGACGCAGTTCCTGTTCATCAGCCACAACAAGATCACGATGGAGATGGCAGCGCAGCTCATCGGCATCACCATGCCGGACCCGGGCGTTTCGCGCGTCGTCGCGGTCGATATCGCCGAAGCGCTCGAACTCGCCGAGAGCCCGCCGCGGCAGGACGCGGTCGCGGTGCGATGAACCCGCTGTTTCTAGGCTTGCTCGTCGCCGGGCTTGTCCTCATCATCGGCGTGCTGGCCTACAACTGGATGCAGGAACGCAGGGCGCGGCGGCGTGTCGCCGCGGCGTTCAGCCGTCGCGGCGCAGGCCGCGAGGGCGTCGAGCCGACCCTGCGCGGCGGCGACCCCGAAGCCGGGATAGCGCGAGAGTGTGGCCGTCGAGCACGCGGCGCCCGCCGCGGAGGAAGACCTCCCGGACGAAGACGCCCCCTCGGACGAGCCCCTGCCGCGGCCGCTCGCGGTGGCGCACGCCACGCGCGAAGGCATCGCGCCCGATCCGGATATCGAGTGTGTGGTGCTGCTGCACGCGGCTGCGCCGGCGCCGCGCGCGGCGCTGGAGCGCGCGCTCTTGCAGCGCCAGGCGAAACCGGTGCGCTGGCTCGGCCGGCGCGGCCCCGGCCTGTCCTGGCAGGAGATCGACGCGAGCGCCGGGCCCTGGCAGGAGGTGGCGGCGTGTCTGCTGCTGGCGGACCGGTCAGGCGCGGCCACGCGCAGCGACATCGAGGCCTTTCTGCACACGGTCGCCGACGCCGCGGCGACGCTCTCGACCGACTGCGCGCTGCCTGACGCGACCGACGCGGCCGCGCGCGCGGAAGAGCTCGACCGCTTCTGCGCCGACCTCGACGTGCAGATCGGGCTCACGATTCTCAAGGGTGAACTCGGCCAGATCGCGGGCACGCGGCTGCGAGGGGTGGCCGAAGCGGCCGGATTCCGCCACGATCCCGCCGGTCAATTCGAATACGTCGATGAGATCGGCAACGTGCTGTGGAAACTTCAGAACTACAAGCAGGAGCCGTTCACCGTCGACAACCTGCGCGTGCTGACCACGCCCGGCATCGTGCTGCTGATCGACGTGCCGCGCGTTGCCGATCCGGGCAAGGTATTCGATCAGATGCGGCTGGTCGCCAAACGCCTGGCGCAAAACCTTGAGGGCGTGCTCGTCGACGACAACCGCCGGCCGCTCGATGACGCGGCGCTGGCGGCCATTCGCGACCAGGTGCAGGCGACGGCGGCGGCGCTGCGCGCCGCGCACATCGAGCCGGGCGGGACGCGGGCCTTGCGGCTGTTCGGATAGCGGGAAAGCGAAAGGCTCGCGCCCATGAAAGCCGCCGCCGTTCCGCGCAAGGCATCCGCGCGCGCGGCGGAACTGCGCGCCGCGCTCGAGGAACACAACTACCGCTACTACGTGCTCGACGCGCCGACCATCGACGACGCACAATACGATGTACTGTTCCGCGAGTTGCAGGCGCTCGAGCGCGAGTATCCTGCGCTGGCGAGCGCGGACTCGCCCACGCAGCGGGTCGGCGCCGAGCCGGCAGCGGAGTTCGAGGCGGTCACGCACCGGGTCGCCATGCTGTCGCTCGGCAACGCTTTTTCCGCCGAGGAGGTGAGCGCATTCGACCGCCGCGTGCGCGAAGCCCTGGGCATCGCCGAGGTCACCTACGAGGTCGAGCCGAAATTCGACGGCCTCGCGGTCAACTTGGTGTACGAACACGGGCTGTTTACGCTCGGGGCGACGCGCGGCGACGGCTACGTCGGCGAGAACGTCACCGCCAACGTCAGAACGGTGCACGCGATCCCGCTCAAGCTCGCCGCGACGAAGCGGCCGCCGCCGCGATACCTCGAGGTGCGCGGCGAGGTGCTGATGCTCAAGCGCGACTTCGCACGCCTCAACGCGGCGCAGGCCGCCCGGGGCGAGAAGACCTTCGTCAACCCGCGCAATGCCGCCGCCGGAGCCTTGCGCCAGCTCGATCCGAAGATGACGGCTGCCCGGCGCCTGAGCTTCTTTGCTTACGGCATCGGCGAAGTCGAGTGGCGCGCGCCCGGGCAAGCGCCGCGGACCCAGTCGGCCTTGCTCGATTTCCTGGCCGCGCTGCGCCTGCCGGTTGCGCGCGAGCGCAGCGTCGTGCACGGTCGCGATGGCCTGCTCGCGTACTACCGGCCAGATCGGCGCGAAGCGCGAGTCGCTGCCGTTCCAGATCGACGGGGTCGTGTACAAGGTCGACGACCTCGCCCAACAGGCGGCGCTCGGCTATGTTTCCCGCGCACCGCGCTTCGCGCTGGCGCACAAGTTCCCGGCCGAGGAAATGGCCACCGAGGTACTGGCCATCGACGTCCAGGTGGGGCGCACCGGCGCGCTCACCCCGGTGGCGCGCCTGAAGCCGGTGTTTGTCGGCGGCGTTACGGTCACTAACGCCACGCTGCATAACGAAGACGAGGTGCGGCGCAAGGACGTGCGCGTCGGCGACACGGTGATCGTGCGCCGCGCCGGCGACGTGATTCCGGAAATCGTGCGCGTCGTGAAGGAAAAGCGGCCGCAAGGTACGCGCGAATTCGCGCTGCCGAAAAAATGTCCCGAATGCGGTTCGGCGGTGGTGCGCCTGCCGGACGAAACGATCGCGCGCTGCTCCGGCGGCCTGGTCTGCCCCGCCCAGGTCGCGCAGGCGCTGCTGCACTTCGCCGGCCGCCGCGCCATGGACATCGAGGGCCTCGGGGAGAAGCTCGTTGAACAGCTGGTCGGCGGGCACATCGTGCGCACGCCGGCCGACCTGTACAAGCTCGGCGTTGCCGCGCTCGGCGAACTCGAGCGCATGGCGGAGAAATCGGCCGCCAACGTCGTCGCCGCCATCGACAAGAGCCGCAAGACGACACTGGCGCGGTTCATCTTCGCCCTGGGTATTCGCCACGTCGGCGAGGCAACCGCGAAGGAGCTGGCGCGGCACTTCGGCCGACTCGACGCGCTCATGGCCGCCGACGAGGCGGCGCTGCAGGAGGTTGCCGACGTGGGGCCGGTGCTGGCGCAGAGCATCCGCCAATTCTTCGCCGAGCGCGCACAATCGCGAGGTGATTGCCCAGTTGCGCGCGGCCGGGGTAGAGTGGCCGGAGAGCACGCCGCAACGCGCGCCGGCAGGGAAGTTGGCGGGCAAGACGTTCGTCCTGACCGGGACCCTGCCGACGCTCTCCCGCGACGAAGCGAAGGAATTGATCGAGCGGCATGGCGGCAAGGTCAGCGGCAGCGTGTCGAAGAAGACGCACTATGTCGTGGCCGGCGCCGAGGCGGGAAGCAAGCTCGACCGCGCCGGCGAGCTCGGTGTGCCGGTGATCGACGAAAAACAACTCAAGGACCTCCTCCATGGCGTTCGGTAGGCTCACCAAGGCCGTGTTTCCCGTTGCCGGGCTCGGCAGCCGATTCCTTCCGGCGACCAAGGCGAGTCCGAAGGAGATGCTGCCCATCGTCGACAAGCCGCTGATCCAGTTCGCCGTCGAGGAAGCGGCGGCGGCCGGCATCACCGACCTTATCTTCGTCAACGGCCGCAACAAGCGCGCGATCGAGGATCATTTCGACAAGGCCTACGAGCTGGAAACCGAGCTCGCGGCGCGCAACAAGACGGAGCTCCTGGAAATCGTGCAGGGCGTATTGCCGCGCGGCATGAATTGCATCTACATTCGCCAGGCCGAAGCGCTCGGCCTCGGACACGCCGTGCTCTGCGCCGAACCGGTCATCGGCACCGATCCGTTCGCCGTGCTGCTCGCCGACGACCTCATCGACGCGCCGGTGGCGGTGATGCGGCAGATGGCCGAGGTGGCCGAGCGCGAGCGCTACTCGGTGATCGGCGTGATGCCGGTGGCGCAGGCCGATGTCGGCAACTACGGCATCGTCGAGACCGATTCCCTCGAAGGAGCGGCGGGGCCGGATCTCGCGCATCGTGGAAAAGCCCAAGCCGGGCACCACGACCTCTACGCTCGGCGTGGTCGGGCGTTACATTCTTACGCCACGCATCTTCCATCATCTGCGCACGATGCCGCCGGGGGCCGGCGGCGAGGTTCAGCTCACCGACGGCATCGCGCGCCTGCTCGGCGACGAAAAGGTGATCGCCTACCAGTTCGAGGGCCGCCGCTACGATTGCGGCACCAAGCTCGGTTACCTCGAGGCGATGGTCGATTACGGACTCAAGCACCCGGAAACCGCGGCCGGATTTGCGCGCTTCCTTGCCGGCAAAGGGCGATGACGCTCAACGAGCTGCGCTACCTGGTCGCCATCGCGCAGGAAAAGAGCTTCGGCCGCGCCGCGCAGCGCTGCTTCGTGAGCCAGCCCGCGCTGTCGGTTGCGATCCAGAAACTCGAGGAAGAGCTCGGGACGCAGCTCTTCGAGCGCGGCAAGTCCGAAATCAGCGTCACGCCGGTGGGCGAGCGCATCGTCGAACAAGCCCAGAAGGTGCTCGAGGAGGCGGCGCGGATTCGCGACATCGCCCAGGCCGGGCGCAACCAGTTGGTCGGCGTGTTCCGGCTCGGCGTCATCTACACCGTGGCTCCCTACCTGCTGCCCGACCTGATTCCAGCGCTCAACGCGCGCGCGCCGCAGATGCCGCTGGAGATCGAGGAAAACCTCACCGAGCATCTCGAGGCGGCACTGCGCACCGGGCGCATCGACGCCGCGATCGTTGCGCTGCCGTTTCAGCCGCCCGGCGTGGTGACCGACTTCCTGTACGAAGAGCCGTTCCAGGTGGTGGTGCCGCAGCAGCATCGGTGGGCGCGGCGCAAATCCATCCAGCCCTCCGAGCTCGCCGCCGAGCATACGATCCTGCTTTCCGTCGGTCATTGCTTCCGCGACCAGGTGCTCGATGCCTGTCCGGAGCTCAATCGCCACGACGCTGCGACGACGCGCACCAATTCGCTGGAGACGGTGCGCAACATGGTCGCCTCCGGGCTGGGTATTTCCGTGCTGCCCCGCGACGCGCTGACGCCCAAGTACCACAGCGCGCTGGTGGTGGCGGTGCCGTTTGCCAAGCCCGTGCCGACGCGCCGCATCGCGCTCGCGCATCGCAAGAGTTTCCCCCGCCCCCTGGCCATCGCGGCGCTGCGCGATGCGGTCGCGGCGTGCCGGACCAAGAAGGCGGCCTGAGCGTTTTTTTAAAAACCGTACAGCGCGGCCGGATTGTCGACCAGGATCCGCTGCCGCGTTGCCTCGTCGGGAGCCCATTCGCGCAGCAGTTCGAGCAGCGCCGCGCTGTCCGGGCGCGGGTCCCGCCCCGGGTGCGGCCAGTTGCTCGCCCAGACGCAGCGCCCGGGATTGGCGCGCACCAGTGCCCTCGCCAGCGCGCCCACGTCGGCATAATGCGGCGGCCCCAGGCGCGAGGTCTCGTAGGGCGCGCTCAACTTGACCCAGGTGTTGCCGGCGGCGATAAGCCGCAGCAGCGTCTTGAAACCCGGATGATCGATCGCCACCGGCTCGAGGAACTTGCCGTTGTGATCGATGACCAGCGGCACGGGCAGCTGCGCCAGGGCCGCCTCGTAGCGCGGCAGCTCGCGGCCATCGAGCTGCAGCTGGACGTGCCAGCCGAAGGGGGCAATCCGCGCCGCCAGCGGGGCGAGCGCATCCCACGTCAGCATGCCGCCAGGCAGCAGGTGAAAGCGCGCCCCACGCACGCCGGCCGAGGTCAGCCGCTCGCAGCTCGCCCTCGGTCACGTCAACCGGTACGGTGGCGACAGCGCGCGCGGTCGCGCCAAGGGCGGAGAGGGCGGCGAGGGTACAGCGGTTATCGAAGCCGTAGCCGTTCGGTTGCACGACGACGGCCCGCGACAAGCCGAGCGCGCGCTGAACCTGCAGGTAATCGGCCAGCGGCGCATGCGGTGGCTTGAACGTCGCCTGCGGCACCAGCGGGTAGCGGTCCTCGTAGATGTGCATATGGCAGTCGCAGGCGCCCGGGGGAACGCGAAGCAGGGGTGGAGGCATGGCGGCGGGTGGGTAGCGAAGGTTGTGCGCAGCGGCGTTGCTTAAGGCGGGCTCGCATACCCGACGGTGCCGGCGTTGGCTCGTGGGTCAACACGCCAAGCACGCGCTTTGCGCGACCGCGCCCGGCGCATCCGCGCGCACGCGAATTCAAGCCAAGTATACTGGGCGCCACCGCGCCATGACGCAACCGGCGCGAGCGCAACCCCATGGTTACGGAAGGCGAAGGCATGGCGTCGGATCTGAAGGGCAAGGCAGTGCTCATTACCGGCGCATCGACCGGTATCGGTGCTGCGGCGGCGCGGGCTTTTGCCGCCCATGGCGCACGGCTGGCCATCCACTACAACGCCAGCCGCGAGGCGGCCGAGCAGGTTGCCGCCGACGTGCGCGCCCTCGGGGGCCAAGCGGTGCTCGTCGCCGGCGATGTCACCGAGAGCCTGCACATCAAGCGCATCGTCGCCGAGACCCACGACGCGCTCGGCCGCATCGACGTGCTGATCAACAATGCCGGCGGGCTGGTCGCGCGCACGCGGATCGAGGATTACAGCGAAGAATTCCTGCAGCGCGTGCTCGCCCTCAACGTCATCCAGGTGGCGCTGTTCATGCACGAGACGATCCCCATCATGCGGCAGCAGAAAAAGGGCAACGTCATCAACGTGAGCTCGATCGCGGCGCGCCATGGCGGCGGCGCAGGCGCCATCATTTACGCCGGCGCCAAGGGCTTCATCGCGACCGCCACGCACGGTTGGGCCAAGGAGGTTGTCGGCGACGGCATCCGCGTCAACGCCGTTTCGCCGGGCGTGATCGCGACGCCGTTTCACCAGCGCTACACCACCGCCGAGCAGCTCAAGGCCATGCAGGCTACCATTCCGATGAACCGCATCGGCGAGCCCGACGAGTGCGCCGGAACGTTTCTCTACCTCGCCTCGGACGAGCTCTCCGGCTACGTCACCGGGCAGGTGATCGAGGTCAACGGCGGGCAGTACATGCCCTAGCGCGGCGAAGCCGCTTAGCGCCCGATCAACAGCGGCAGTTCGGCCAGCGAGGCGATGATCGCGTCGGGCCGCGGGCCGTGGCGTTCGAGCGGTGCGCCGGCGCGGCTAACCCAGAACGCGGTCAGGCCGCAAGCCTTGGCGCCGACCACGTCCCAGCCGTTGGAGGAAACGAAACCGATCTGCGCCGGCGCGAGCTTGAGGTGGTCGACGGCGAGTTGATAGACGCGGGGACTCGGCTTGTAGATGCCGGCCGCGTCAACGGAAAGAATGCCGTCGAGATGGGGCGCCACGCCGGTCGACGCCGCCAGGAGCTCGAGCATTTCCCGGGTGCCGTTGGACAGGATCAGACGCGGCAACGGGGAGAGCGCCGCCAGGGCTGGCACCACGTCGGGAAAGGGCGACAGGTCGAGATACGCATCGAGCAGGCGGTGGCGCACGGCCACCTGCGGCGACAGGCCCAGCGCCTCGGCGGCATAATCGAGCGCGTGCGCGGTCAGGGCAGCGAAATCTTCGCGCCGCTGCGTGGGACTGAGCATCAGGCTTTGCAGCCAGCTGTACTCCAGCTGCTTGGTGCGCCACAACTGCGACAGGGCGGCGCCGTGGCCGGGAAACAGCCGCTCGGCCAAGGTGACCACCGACTGCACGTCGAACAAGGTACCGTAGGCGTCGAACACCAGCGCGTCGACCGGAATCACTGCCGAGGAGTTGACAATCATCGTGGCGTCTCGCAACCGAAATTTTCCATCATCGTATGCAAAAATTAAGCGGATGGCGTAGGTTCCGCCGAACGCGGCCAAAAAAATAGGGGTTACACTTGCGTGCAACCCCTTGGTTCCATGGTGGGCGATACTGGGATCGAACCAGTGGCCCCTGCCGTGTGAAGGCAATGCTCTACCGCTGAGCTAACCGCCCCGCGCGAACCCAGACAGGAGGGAGTATTTAACCATAGCGCCAAAACCAGGGTCAAACCGAGCGTCAAGACTGTCCATGCGTGTCCTGGACAAAAATGGCACTGTAAGAGTGCGCCGGGCGCGTTCCCGGGCGCTCCTTCTGCCCCCTCGGGCGAGGTTTATTTCGGTAAGCTTATAGGCAGAAAAGCAAAAAAGTTTTTGGCTCGAGTCTTGCTAAAAGTGCATCGAATATTCAATTAGGCCACTGTGTCCCGTCCCATTTACGATGAGATGTGCGCTGCCGATGGCGCCCTGCGGCCCCATTACCAGGCTTTCTCCGACTGGCTCAAGCGCACCCCGACCGAGCAGATCGCGCAGAAGCGCGAGGAGGCGGAACGCGCTTTCCATCGCATCGGCATCACCTTCGCGGTCTACGGCGAGGACGCGGGCACGGAGCGGCTGATCCCGTTCGACCTCGTGCCGCGGATCATTCCGGCGAGCGAGTGGCGGATCCTGGAGCGGGGCCTGAAGCAGCGGGTGCAGGCGTTGAACCTCTTCCTGCACGACATCTACCACGAGCAGAACATCCTCAAGTCGGGGACCATACCGGTCGAACGCGTACTGGCCAATACGCAGTACCGGCGCGAGATGCAGGGCATGGACGTGCCCGGCGGCATTTACGCCCACGTCGCCGGGGTCGACATCGTGCGCGCCGACGAAGGCGCCTACTACGTGCTCGAGGACAACCTGCGCGTGCCCTCCGGCGTGTCGTACATGCTCGAGAACCGGCGCATGATGATGCGCCTGTTCCCGGAGCTTTTCGCTACCCAGTCGATCAAGCCGGTGGAGCATTATCCGGACCTGTTGCTGGAAAACCTGCGCGGCGTGGCGCCGGCCGGGGAGGAGGAGCCGGAAGTGGCGCTGCTCACGCCCGGCGCCTACAACTCGGCCTATTTCGAGCACGCCTTTCTCGCCCAGCAGATGGGCGTGGAGCTGGTCGAAGGCCAGGACCTGTTCGTGCAGAACGAGACCCTGTACATGCGCACCACGCGCGGGCCGCGGCGCGTGCACGTCCTCTACCGCCGGGTCGACGACGACTTTCTCGATCCGCGGGCGTTTCGACCCGACTCGATGCTCGGGGTGCCGGGGCTGTTCGCCGCCTACCGCGCCGGACGGGTCACGCTGGCCAATGCCATCGGCACCGGAGTGGCCGACGACAAGTCGATCTATCCGTTTGTGCCGGATATGATCCGCTTCTATCTGACCGAGGAGCCGATCCTCAACAACGTGCCGACCTGGCAGCTGCGGCGGGAGGAGGATCTTCGCTACTGCCTCGACCATTTGACCGAGCTCGTGGTCAAGGAGGTACACGGCGCCGGAGGTTACGGCATGCTCGTCGGGCCCGCGGCGAGCAACGCCGAGCGCGAATCGTTCCGCGGCCGCATCGTCGCCCAGCCCGACAAGTACATCGCGCAGCCGACGCTGGCGCTGTCGACCTGTCCGACCTTTACTGCGACCGGAATCGCGCCCCGCCACATCGACCTGCGGCCGTATGTGCTGTCGGGCAAGGCGGTGAACCTCGTCCCGGGCGGGCTGACCCGGGTGGCGCTGCGCGAGGGCTCGCTGGTGGTGAACTCGTCGCAGGGCGGCGGCACCAAAGATACCTGGGTCATGGCGCACTGATGCTCTGCCGCACCGCCAACGAGCTCTACTGGATGGCCCGCCACATCGAGCGCGCGGAGAATACGGCGCGCCTGCTCGACGTGACCTATCGCATGTCGCTCCTGCCCTACGAGGCGATCGCGCCTGGGCTGGCGTGGGCCGAGCCCTGGGCGGTGCCGCTCATCACCTCCGGCCTGGCGACGTCGTTCTACGAGCGCTTCGGGGAGCTCTCGGCCGAGAGCGTGCTGCGCTTCATGATCCTCGATGCGAGCAATTCGTCCTCGATCTATTGCTGCCTGCGCTCCGCGCGCGAGTCGGCACGCTCGGTGCGCGGCGCGATCACCTCCGAGATGTACGAGGACCTGAACTCGGCCTGGCTCGAGATGCGCGGCCACGACTACGACCGCATCCAGGCGACCGGCGTGTCCGAGTTCCTCGACTGGGTGAAGATGCGCTCGCACCTGTTCCGCGGCGTGACCTTCGGCACGATGCTGCGCGACGAGGCCTATCACTTCAACCGCCTTGGCACCCATATCGAGCGCGCCGACAACACCGCGCGCATTCTCGACGTCAAGTACCATACGCTGCTGCCGTCGGCGGCCGACGTGGGGGGCGCGGTCGACTACTACCAGTGGAGCGCCCTGCTGCGCTCGGTGTCGGGGTTCGAGTCGTACCGCAAGATCTACAGCGACGTGATCACGCCGCGACGGGTCGCCGAGCTCTTGATCCTGCGCCAGGACATGCCGCGTTCGCTGCACTCGTGCATGAGTTTCATCCACCAGACACTCGAGGTCCTGTGCAATGACAGCAGCCGGGAGATCGAGCGCGCATCGGGCGAGCTGTTCGCCCGCCTGCACTACGGCAAGACCGACGACATCATCAAGTTCGGGCTGCACGAGTACCTGATGGAGTTCCTCGACCGCATCTCGACGCTCGGCGGGGAAATCAACCGCTATTTCCTCGTGCCGACCTATTGAATTCCTATCCAGTAGAATCGCGGAATCGCTTGCGTCGCGACCTCCACCCATGACCTATTGCGTCGCCATGTCGCTCGACGCCGGAATGATTTTTGCCTCGGATTCGCGCACCAACGCCGGCGTCGATCAGATCGCCCGCTTCTCCAAGATGCGCGTGTTCGCCCGCGAGGGCGACCGCGTGATCGTCACCCTTTCGTCGGGCAATCTGTCGATCACCCAGAACGCGCTGTCCGTGCTCGAGCAGCGGGCGCGCAATGCCGAGAGCGAGGTCACGCTGTGGAACGCGACCTCGCTCTTCGACGTCGCCCGCCTGACCGGCGATGCGCTGCGCGAGGTGAAGACGCGCGACGCCCCCTATCTGCAGCAGAACAACATCGACTCCCACGCCAACTTCATCGTCGGCGGCCAGGTGAAGGGCGAAGCGCCGCGCCTGTTCGAGGTCTACAGCGAGGGCAACTTCATCGAGGCGACGCCCGACACCTGCTACTTCCAGATCGGGGAGAGCAAATACGGCAAGCCGGTCATCGACCGCGTCGTCAAGCGCTCGACGGGCCTGCTGGAGGCGACGAAGTGCACCATCGTGTCGTTCGATTCGACCATGCGCTCGAACATCTCGGTGGGCCTGCCCATCGACCTCCTGGTCTATGAAACCGACGCCCTGAAAATCCGCCTGCAGCGGCGCATCGAGGAGACCGATCCGTACTTCCAGATGATCCACTCGCAGTGGGGCGAGGGACTGCGCCGCGTGTTCGCGCAGCTTCCAAACCCCGACTGGTGATCCGCGCCTAACGCATGGCCATCCGCGTCGCGCTGCAGCACCGCACGTCCTACGTGTTCGACCGCCTCGTCAACGTCGGCCCGCACGAGATCCGCCTGCGTCCGGCGCCCCAGACCCGCACCCCGATTCTGGGCTACTCGTTCTCGGTCACGCCGGCGGAGCACTTCCTCAACTGGCAGCAGGATCCCTACGGCAACTGGGTGGCGCGGCTGATGTTCACCGAGCGCACGAACAAGCTCGAGGTGCGGGTTGCCTTGACCGCCGACATGACGGTGATCAACCCGTTCGATTTCTTCGTCGAACCCTACGCCGAGACCTTTCCCTTCGTCTACGCCCCCGCGCTGGCGAAGGAACTCATTCCCTTCCTCGAGACCGCGCCGGTCGGGCCGCGCGTCGCGGCATGGCTCGACGCATTCCGGGCCACGATCAAGCCGGGAGACAACACCGTCACCATGCTGGTCCGACTCAACCAGCAGCTGCAAAAGGAGATCCGCTATCTGGTGCGCATGGAGCCCGGGGTGCAGGATCCGGAGCGAACCCTCGAGCAGGCCTGCGGCTCCTGCCGCGATACCGGCTGGCTGCTGGTGCAGATACTGCGCAATCTCGGACTTGCCGCGCGCTTTGCCTCGGGCTATTTGATCCAGCTCGCGGCCGATCAGAAGCCGCTCGACGGCCCGCCCGGGCCGGAGCGCGACTTCACCGATCTGCACGCCTGGGCCGAGGTATACCTGCCCGGCGCCGGGTGGATCGGACTCGATGCGACCTCGGGGCTGCTCGCCGGCGAAGGCCACATTCCGCTCGCCTGCACCGCCGATCCGGGCAATGCTGCGCCGGTGATCGGCTTCACCGACGTCTGCAACGTCGAGTTCGCCTTTGACATGCAGGTCACGCGCGTGCACGAGGACCCGCGCG
This sequence comes from uncultured beta proteobacterium, assembly GCA_963711235.1. Classification (GTDB taxonomy): domain Bacteria; phylum Pseudomonadota; class Gammaproteobacteria; order Burkholderiales; family Casimicrobiaceae; genus PALSA-1003. The sequence goes on from CAVQDI010000006.1 coordinate 2,222,995, forward strand.
TCACCAAACCCTACAGCGACGCGCAGTGGGCAGCGATCGATGCGCTGGGCGATGCGGTCGACGTCGATCTCGCCGCCAACGACGTGCGCATGACCCAGGGCGGGGAACCGACGTTCGTGTCGATCGACGACATGGAAGGGGCGGAATGGAACTACACCGCGATGGGGCCGAAGAAACGCGAGCTGGCCGAAGCGCTGCTCAGGCGGCTGCAGGGGCGCTTTGCCCGCGGCGGATTGCTGCATTTCGGCCAGGGCAAGTGGTATCCGGGCGAGCCTCTGCCGCGCTGGGCGCTGGGCGTCTACTGGCGCGCCGACGGCGAGCCGCTGTGGCGCGACGACGCGCTGCTCGCCGACACGCGCCGGCCCGGGAGCGATGCGCTGCCGGATGCGCAGGCTTTCACCACCGGGCTCGCCACCGCGCTGGGCCTGCCCGACACGCTGGTCATCACCGCCTACGAGGACGTGCCGAAGCTGCTCAAGGAGGAAGCGGCGCTGCCGCTGAACGCCGACCCGCTGCGCGCCAATCTGACGCGATGGCAGCGAGCGCGCGCGACTGGCGCGACTGCTCCAGGCCGGCTTGGACCAGCCCTGCGGTTTCGTGCTGCCGCTCAAGGCGGCTGCGGTGCGCCGCGCGCGCCAGGCCGGCACCGTCTGGGAATCGAGCCCGTGGCCGCTGCGCCGGGAGCGGCTCTATGCCGTGGCCGGCGACTCGCCGCTCGGCTTGCGGCTGCCGCTTAATTCGTTGCCGGACGTGTTGCCCGACGAGGTGGAGCACGACTTTCCCGTCGACCCCTTCGCGCCCAAGGATGCCCTGCCGCGGCGCGATGACCTGCGCCGCGCGCGCAGCGGACGCGCCCGCGGCGCCAAGCCGCGCGAGGTGGTGAAGACCGCGCTGACGGTGCAGGTGCGCCAGGGTCACATCCACGTCTTCATGCCGCCGCTCACGCGCCTGGAGGACTACGCCAACCTGCTCGTCGCCATCGAGGACACCGCGCAGGCGACCGGGCTCGCGCTGGTGATCGAGGGCTACGCGCCGCCGCGCGACCCGCGGCTGCAGGTGCTCAACGTCACGCCCGACCCGGGTGTCATCGAGGTCAACGTCCATCCGGCGGCGTCATGGCGTGAATTGATCGCCACCACGACGACGCTGTACGAGGAGGCGCGGCAAGCGCGGCTCGGCACCGAGAAGTTCATGCTCGACGGCCGCCACACCGGCACCGGCGGTGGCAACCACGTGACCCTCGGCGGGGCCACGCCGGCCGACAGCCCGTTGCTGCGCCGCCCCGACCTGCTGCAGAGCCTGATCACCTACTGGCAGAACCATCCGGCGCTGTCGTACCTGTTCTCCGGCATCTTCATCGGCCCGACCAGCCAGGCGCCGCGCGTCGACGAGGCGCGCGACGATCGACTCTACGAACTCGACATCGCGTTCCAGCAGCTCGAGCGCAGAAACCGCGCCGGCGACGAGTCGGCGCAGCCCTGGCTGATCGACCGCCTGCTGCGCCACCTGCTCACCGACCTTACCGGCAATACGCACCGGGCCGAGTTCTCGATCGACAAGCTCTATTCGCCCGACGGCCCGACCGGCCGCCTGGGCCTGGTCGAATTCCGCGCCTTCGAGATGCCGCCGCACGCGCGCATGAGCGCGGTGCAGATGTTGCTGCTGCGCGCGCTCGTGGCGCGCTTCTGGCAGCAGCCCTATCGCGGCAAGCTGGTGCGCTGGGGTACGGCGCTGCACGATCGCTGGCTGTTGCCGCATTTCGTCAGCCGCCGACATGCACGACGTGATCACCGACTTGAACGGCTTCGGCTACCCGTTCGACGCGGCCTGGTTCGACCCGTTCCTCGAGTTCCGCTTTCCGCGCTTCGGCACCGTGAGCTACGACGGCGTGACCATCGAGCTGCGCCAGGCGATCGAGCCATGGCACGTGCTGGGCGAGCAGATCAGCGTCGCCGGGACCGCGCGCTTTGTCGACTCGTCGGTGGAGCGCCTGCAGGTCAAGGTCCAGGGCATGGTTCCCGGCCGTCACACGGTGACCGCCAACCGCCGCGCGCTGCCGCTCGCCGCCACGGGCGTCCCGGGAGAATTGGTCGCCGGGGTGCGTTTCCGCGCCTGGAACCAGCCGAGCGCGCTGCACCCCACCATCGAAGTGCAGGCGCCGCTGACCTTCGATCTGGTCGACACCTGGGCAAACCGCGCGCTCGGCGGCTGCACCTACCACGTCGCCCACCCGGGCGGGCGCCACTACGCGACCTTTCCGGTCAACGCCAACGAGGCCGAGGCGCGCCGCGTCGCCCGCTTCTGGACCCACGGGCACACGCCGGGACCGATGCTGGTGCGCTCCGAAGCACCCAACCCCGCGCTACCCACCACGCTCGACCTGCGCTGGCAACCGCTGCGCACCCGGCGCTAGCGCCGCGCCGCAACGCCCGTCCTTCGCTCCCGAGATGGCTCCGGTCCGCACCCGCTTCGCGCCCAGTCCCACCGGCTTTCTGCATCTGGGCAGCGCCCGCACGGCGCTCTTCGCCTGGCTCTTCGCCCGGCATCACGGCGGGCAGTTCATTCTGCGCATCGAGGACACCGACGTGGAGCGCTCGACCGCGCCGGCGATCCAGGCGATCCTCGATGCCATGGGGTGGCTGGCCCTCGACTACGACGAGGGCCCTTACTATCAGATGCAACGGCTGCCGCGCTACCGGGCGGTGCTCGACGACATGCTCGAGCGCGGGCTGGCCTATCGCTGCTATACCACGCCGCGGGAACTCGACGCGCTGCGCGCGGCGCAATTGGCGCGCGGCGAGAAGCCGCGCTACGACGGCCGCTGGCGGCCGGAGAACCTGCGCCCCGGCCAGACGCCGCCCGCGGGTGTCGAGCCGGTGTTCCGCTTCAAGAACCCGACCCAGGGCAGCGTCGCCTGGGACGACCAGGTCAAAGGGCATATCGAGATCAGCAACGCCGAGCTCGACGACCTGGTGCTCGCCCGCGCCGACGCTACGCCGACCTACAACTTCGGCGTGGTCGTCGATGATATCGAAATGGGCATCACGCACGTGATCCGCGGCGACGATCACGTCAACAATACGCCGCGGCAGATCAATCTGCTCCGGGCGCTCGGCGCCGACGTCCCCGTCTACGCCCACCTGCCGACGGTGCTCGGCGACGACGGACACAAACTGTCCAAGCGCCACGGCGCGGTCAGCGTCATGCAATACGCGGACGACGGCTTCCTGCCCGACGCCATGGTCAACTTTCTCGCTCGTCTCGGCTGGGCGCACGGCGACGACGAAGTGTTCACGCGCGAGCAGCTCGTCGCCTGGTTCGACCTTAAGCATATTCATCCGGCGCCGGCGCGCTTCGACGGCGCCAAGCTGCGCTGGGTCAATCACGAGCACATCAAGCGCGCGCCGGCGCAGGCGCTCGGCGCGGCGCTGCGGCCGTTCCTGGTGCGTGACGGCAGCGACAGCACACAGGGCCCCGCCGCGGCAGCGGTCGCGGACCTGCTGCGCGATCGGGCGACGACGCTCTCGGAGATGGCGGCGATGGCACGTTACTTCTATGTCGAGGTGAGCGTGCCCGACGCGCTCAAGGCAGCGCATCTCGACGCCGCGAACCGCGCCGCGCTCTCGACGCTGCAGCGCGAACTCGAAACGGTCCCCTGGGAACGGGCGAGCATCGCCGCGGCGATCAAGGCCGCCGCCAGCAGCCACCAGCTCAAGCCGCCGCAAGTGATGATGCCGCTGCGCGTGCTCGTCGCCGGCACCACCAGCACGCCCGCCATCGACGCGGTCCTGGCGCTCATCGGCCGCGAGCGCAGCCTCGAACGCCTGGCGCGGGGTTTGGCAACCTAGCGCACTGCCGATTTGTGTGCGGCGAGCGGTTCGGGTAGAATTGGAATTTCCTGAACTTGTCGCCCATGACCAAGTTCGTGTTTGTAACGGGTGGCGTCGTCTCCTCGCTGGGGAAGGGCATCGCCGCCGCGTCTCTCGCCGCAATCCTTGCTTCCCGCGGCATCCGCGTCACCAATCTCAAGCTCGATCCGTATATCAACGTCGATCCTGGAACGATGAGTCCGTTCCAGCACGGCGAGGTATTCGTCACCGAGGACGGCGCGGAGACCGACCTCGATCTCGGCCACTACGAGCGCTTCGTCGACGTGAAGATGGGCAAGCGCAACAACTTCACCACCGGCCAGATCTACGAAAGCGTGATTCGCAAGGAGCGGCGCGGCGACTACCTCGGCGGTACCGTGCAGGTCATCCCGCACATCACCGACGAGATCAAAAGCTGGATCATGAACGGCACCGTGGCCAACGGCCAGGAGGCCGAAGTCGTGGTGGTCGAGGTCGGCGGCACGGTCGGCGACATCGAATCGCTGCCGTTCCTGGAAGCGATCCGCCAGATGGGCATCACGCTGGGCCGCGACAACGTCTGCTACATCCACCTGACGCTCGTGCCGTTCATCGCCACGGCCGGCGAGATGAAGACCAAGCCGACACAGCACTCGGTCAAGGAGCTGCGCGAGATCGGCATCCAGCCGGACATCGTCATGTGCCGCGCCGACCGCCCGCTGCCCGACAGCGACCGGCGCAAGATCGCGCTGTTCACCAACGTCACGCCCGAGGCGGTGATTCCGGCGCTGGACACCGATTCGATCTACAAGATCCCCGCAGCCCTGCATGCGGAGGGACTCGACGAGATCGTCTGTCGCAAGCTCAACCTCAGTCCGAAGCCGGCCGACCTGTCGGTATGGAACCGGCTGGTCGATGCGCTGGTGCTGCCGGAGCACGAGGTGCACATCGCGATGGTCGGCAAATACGTCGACCTCACCGAGTCGTACAAGTCGCTGTCCGAGGCGCTGGCCCACGCCGGCATCCACACCCGGAGCAAGGTGCATATCCGCTACGTCGACTCGGAGGCCATCGAGCGCGATGGCGTCGAGGCACTAAAGGACGTGGATGCCATCCTCGTGCCGGGCGGCTTCGGCCTGCGTGGCGTCGAGGGCAAGATCAAGGCCATCCGCTACGCGCGCGAGAACCGGATCCCGTACCTGGGCATTTGCCTCGGCATGCAGCTCGCGGTGATCGAATATGCGCGGCACCGCGCCGGGCTCGCTGGCGCCAACAGCACCGAATTCGACCCCCACACCCCGCATCCGGTGGTCGCCCTGGTCACCGAATGGCAGAACCGCGACGGGACGGTGGAGAAACGCAGCGCGCAGTCCGATCTCGGCGGCACGATGCGTCTGGGCGCCCAGCCCTGCCAGGTGGTGCCAGGAACCCTGGCGCAGCGCATCTACGGTGCGCTGACCGTGGCCGAGCGCCACCGCCACCGTTACGAGGTCAACAACCACTACCTGCCGCGGCTCGAAGCCGCTGGCCTGGTCGTCGGCGCGTGGGCCAAGAGCGCGCTTGCCGGCGACCTGTGCGAAATGATCGAGCTCGCCGATCACCCGTGGTTCTTCGGCTGCCAGTTCCACCCCGAGTTCACTTCGAACCCCCGTCGCGGGCATCCGCTTTTCATCGCCTACATCCATGCGGCTCTCGCGCGGGCGCGCGAGACCCACGGCGAGCCGGCGCGGGCGCGGCCGCAGCTCGTCGCCTAGCCGCGTTATGGATCGATGCGGATTGGAGGCCGGAAGGATCCGGCCTCCGTTCCCCACGGGCAGCGCCATCGGCGGCCACCGTGCAGGCCGCGAGCGCCGACCGGAATGACGCGATGAGGCTGTGCGACTTCGATGTGGGTCTCGATCGGCCGCTGTTCCTCATCGCCGGGCCCTGCGTGGTCGAGTCCGAGCAACTGCAGATCGACGTGGCCGGGCAGTTGAAGGAAATCTGCGCTGAGCTTCGCGTCCCGTTCATCTTCAAGTCGTCGTACGACAAGGCCAATCGCAGCTCGGCGCAGTCGTATCGCGGCCTCGGCATGGCGGAAGGCTTGCGCATCCTCGCCCAGGTGAAGCGCCAGCTCGGTGTGCCCGTGCTCACCGATGTGCATACCGAGGAGGAGGTCGCCGCCGTGGCCGCCGTCGTCGACGTGCTGCAGACGCCGGCCTTTCTCTGCCGCCAGACCGATTTCATTCGCGCCGTGGCCAGGGCAGGCAAGCCGGTGAACATCAAGAAGGGCCAGTTTCTGGCGCCGCAAGACATGGTCAACGTCGTCGCCAAGGCGCGCGAGGCAAGCGGCCGCGACAACATCCTGGTGTGCGAACGCGGGGCGAGCTTCGGCTACCACAACCTGGTCTCCGACATGCGCTCGCTGGCGATCATGCGTTCGACCGGCTGCCCGGTGGTATTCGATGCCACCCATTCGGTGCAGCTGCCGGGCGGGCAGGGGACGGCCAGCGGCGGCCAACGCGAATTCGTTCCGGTGCTGGCGCGGGCCGCCGTCGCCGCCGGGGTTGCCGGCGTGTTCATGGAAACGCATCCCGATCCGGCCAAGGCGCTCTCCGACGGGCCCAACGCCTGGCCGCTGGCCCGGATGCGCGAGCTGTTGGAAACGCTCGCCGCGCTCGACGCCACAGTCAAGCGCGCCGGGTTTCCGGAAACCGACCTGCTGCCGGCGCAGTAGCGCGAAGGAAAAACGGAGGCTGTCGATGTTCGTGCACCTGGTCCTGATCAAGCTCAAGCCCGGCATCGAGCGCAGCGATCCGCGCGTGCAGGCGTGGGAGAGCGCCTTCAAGGCGCTGCCGCAGCACTGCAGCGGCATCGTCCGCTTCGAACACGGCTGGAATACGACCGATCGCCCGATCGCCTACGACTACGGCGTCAACATGGCGTTCGCGACCCGCGCCGGCCTCGATGCCTACGGTCCGAATCCGAAGCACCAGGAGGTGGTGGCCATCGAGCGCGAGGTCGCCGATTGGATCATCTGCGACTACGAGGTTGCCGGGTGAGCCGCGCCGCTGCGGCGACGACTCTGCGGGGGGACTCATGAGCGCCATTGTTGACGTCATCGCGCGCGAGATCCTCGATTCGCGCGGCAATCCCACCATCGAGGCCGACGTCGTGCTCGAGTCGGGCATCAGCGGCCGGGCCGCGGTGCCCTCCGGCGCGTCCACGGGGTCGAAGGAAGCCATCGAGCTGCGCGACGGCGACCCCGCGCGCTACGGCGGCAAGGGGGTGCAAAAGGCGGTCGAGCATGTCAACACCGAAATCTGCGAGGCCATCATCGGCCTGGACGCCTCCGAGCAGGCATTCATCGACCGGACGATGATCGAGCTCGACGGGAGCGAGAACAAGGGGCGCCTCGGCGCCAACGCGATCCTCGCGGTTTCGTGCGCGGTCGCCAAGGCGGCGGCGGAGGAGTCCACCCTGCCGCTGTATCGCTATCTCGGCGGCGCCGGGGAGATGGCGCTGCCGGTGCCGTTGATGAACGTCATCAATGGCGGCGCGCACGCCAACAACAGCATCGACATGCAGGAATTCATGCTCGTGCCGATCGGTGCGCCGACCTTTCGCGAGGCGGTGCGCTACGGCGTGGAGGTGTTCCAGACGCTGAAGCGACTGCTCGACGGCAAGGGCATGGCGACCACCGTCGGCGACGAGGGCGGGTTCGCGCCCAATCTCGCGTCCAACGAGGCGGCGCTGCAGCTGCTGCTCGAGGCGATCGACAAGGCCGGGTACACGGCGGGCAGCGACATCGCGCTCGCGCTCGACTGCGCCGCGTCGGAATACTACAAGGACGGCATGTACGAACTCGAAGGCGAAGGTGCCAAGCTCACCCGCTCGCAGATGGTCGACTACCTTGCGACCTGGGCCGACAAGTACCCCATCATCTCCATCGAGGACGGCATGTCCGAGCACGACTGGGAAGGATGGAAGCTTCTGACCGATCGCCTGGGAAAGAAGGTGCAGCTGGTTGGCGACGATATTTTCGTGACCAGCACGAAGCTGTTGAAACAGGGCATCACTAAGGGCGTTGCCAACTCGATCCTGATCAAGATCAACCAGATCGGCACCTTGACGGAGACTTTTGCCGCCATCAGCATGGCCATCCGCGCCGGCTACACGGCGATCATCTCGCATCGTTCCGGCGAAACCGAGGACAGCCTGATCGCCGATATCGCCGTCGGCGCCAACGCCGGACAGATCAAGACCGGGTCGCTGTCGCGTTCGGACCGGATCGCCAAGTACAACCAGCTGCTGCGCATCGAGGAAGACTTAGGCGACGTGGCGAGCTACGCCGGCCGCGGCGCGTTTCACCAGCTCAAGTGATGCGCAACCGGCGCCGACCTTGCGCACCCTCGCCATCCTCTTCGTGCTGTTGATCCTCGCGCTGCAGTACCCGATGTGGCTCGGCAAGGGCGGCTGGCTGCAGCTGCGCGAACTCAACGCCCAGGTCGCGGCGCAGCGGCGCACCAACGCCGAGCTCAAGGCCGACAACCAGGCGCTCGACGCCGAGGTGCGCGACTTGAAGCAGGGCTACGAGGCGGTCGAGGAACGCGCGCGCTCGGACCTCGGCATGATTCGCCAGGACGAAATATTCTTCCAGCTGCCGGCGCAACCGGCGGCAACCGTCACCCTGCCGCATAGCGAGCGCTAGCGCGCCCGCAAGACCGTCCGCCGCTCCATGCCGCGCATCACCTCGCGCGACAACCCGCGCCTGAAAGAGATCGCGCAGCTCATCGCCTCGTCGCGCGCGCGGCGCAAGGCGCATCGCTGCGTGCTCGAAGGTGAACATATCGTCGCCGCGTACCGGCGTCGGCACGGCATACCGGAAACGCTGATCATCGCCGAGACCGCGCTTGAGCGGCCGGCGATCGCCACCCTGCGGGCGAGCGTGCCCGCAGCGCAGACGCTCGTCGTCACCGAGCAGGCATGGCCGGAGTTTGCACAGCTTCCCGCCGCGGTGGGCATGCTGGCCGTGGTGGCCACGCCGAAGCCGCGCTTCGAGCGGGCGGCCGATTTCTGCCTGCTGCTCGAAGACGTGCAGGACCCCGGCAACGTCGGGTCGATCCTGCGCAGCGCCGCCGCCGCAGGCGTGGCGCAGGTGTTCCTGTCGCCGTCGTGCGCGTTCGCCTGGTCGCCGAAGGTGCTGCGCGCCGGCCAGGGAGCGCACTTCTACCTCGAGATCTACGAGGGGGTCGACTTGCCGGCATGGGCGCGCAACTTCCGCGGCCGCACGCTGGCAACCGTTGCGGCCGGCGCCGGGGCCATCTATGCCGCGGATCTCTCCGGCCCGATCGCGGTGGCCATCGGCAACGAGGGCAGCGGCCTGTCCACGGCGCTGCGCGCCGCGGCAAGCCTCGCCGTGACCATCCCGATGCCGGGCGGTTTTGAAGCGCTCAATGCCGCCGCCGCAGCGGCGATCTGCCTGTTCGAGTGCGTCCGCCAGCGGCGGCGTGGCTGATCGGGCGGCGCTACATCAGGACGCCGGAGAAGGCGGCCGACTCGCTGCAGCTCGCGCTCCCCTGGCTCCCCGACGGGGCGAGGAAAGCCGCCTCGATACCCTGCGCGGTGGCTTTGAGCGCGTCCATGCTCGCGGTGGAATTGGTCCCGTCGCTGCATTGATACGATGCGTTGGGTACTGAATAGAGCTGGCCGTATTGCACGAGCGTGCCCGACCAGGTGCAGCTGATCTGGCTTTGCAGATAGGTAAACTTGAAGCTCACGGTGCCGTCGCCGGGCTGCGTAACCGTCAAGTCAAAGGTGTCCGTGTAGCCCCCCTGAAAGCTGCAGCCGTTACCGTAGTAACTCCCGGATTGACCGCCGATGTAGCTACCAGCCAGCGCGATCGTCGTCAGGACCTGGCGCTGGATCAGCTTGATCACCGTGGTACCGGTGGTGAAGGCTGTAGGTCAGCGTCCCCTGGTAGGGGCTGGAGGGAACGAACGACGCCGTGCCGACCTGCGTGTTGACGAGGTTTCCCGGCACCCAGGGCGCCCCGAAGTAGGTACCGACGGTCGCGTACAGATTGCCGGAGAAGTTGCCGTTGGCGTCGGCGTAGAGGACCGCCGTGTACCAGGTCGGCACATTGCCGGGTCCGTAGACGAAAAAAGTCGCGAACATGACGCTCTGGGCCTGGACGAGATTCACACCCCAGCCGCGATTCGCTCGGCAGGTACCAGATGTCGGTGTAGTCGACGGCAATGGCAACGGCCTGCAGCGGGAGGGTCAATAACGCCACAGCGAGGGCGGCTGGCAACAGGCGCTTGAGCATGGTCAGCACTCCGGATGCGAAAGTTTCAGTGTAGCAGCAGGCGCGAATTTCGCTGTAACAGAACGTTACCTCGTGCGCATGCCGGCGCGCCGCACGCGGTGGCTAGAAGACATGCCGCTGCAATCCCGCGCGATGCAGGATGGTGGTGGCGATTTCCTCAATCGAGCGGCTGGTCGTATCGAGGGTGGCGATGCGCTCGCGCTGCCATGAGCTGCTCGGCCTCGCGCACCTCGTGGCGACAATTGTCGAGCGCCGCGTAGCGGCTGCCGGGACGCCGCGCCTGGCGGATCTGCTGCAGTCGCTCCGCATCGATGGTCAGGCCGAACAGGCGGTCGCGAAATGGCACGATCGACGCCGGCAACTTGCGGTCGACGAAATCGTCGGGCGTCAACGGGAAATTGGCGGCCAGCACGCCGAACTGCAACGCCAGGTACAGCGTCGTCGGCGTCTTGCCGCAGCGCGAGACCCCGACCAGGATCACCTGCGCCTTGCCCAGGTCGCGTGTCGCTGCGCCATCGTCGTGCGTCTGGGCGAAATTGATCGCCTCCATGCGGGCGAAATAGTCGGGGCTGTTGGCGATTCCGTGCGAACGTCCCGCGGCGTGGGATGACTTGGCCGCAAGCTCCGCCTCGAGGGGCGCGATAAAAACCTGGAACAGGTCGAGGAACAGCGCATTGGCCTGGCCAAGCTGCGCGCTCATGGCCTCATCGACGATGGAGCTGAACACCAGCGGCCGGTTGCCGCTGTCTGCGCCGGTGCGATCGATGGTGCGCACCACCTCGGCAATCTTCTCCGGCGTGTCGACGAAAGGGATCGTGCGGCGCTGGAAATCGATGGCGTCGAATTGCGACAGCAGGCTGTTGCCGAGCACCTCGGCGGTGATGCCGGTGCGGTCGGAGACGAAGAAAACCGCGCGCCGGTTCGACGTCCGTTGGCCCGCGGTCGGGTCGCTGCTCACCAGTCCTGCCAGACCGGAATGACACCGGCGGGCAGCGGCGGCATGCCGCCCAAGTCCACGCTGCTCTCGCCCGGGCCGTGGTAATCGGAGCCCGATGAGGCGGCGAGGCCGAACGCCCGCGCCTGGCGCGCGAACTCGGCCACCTGCGTCGCGCTGTGGCTCGGCGACTGGACTTCGATGCCCTTACCGCCGGCGGCCAGGAATTCCGCCAACAGCTCCCGTATTTCGCCCGGCCCTACGGGGTAGCGCCCCGGATGCGCCAGCACCGCCTGGCCACCCGCGGCGTCGGATCCAGGCGATCGCCTGCGCCAAGCCCGCCCAGGTGTGCTCGACATGGCCTGGCTTGCCCGGTGTCAGGTAGCGCTGAAAAACGTCCTTGGTGCTGCGCGCATGGCCGGCTTCGACGAGGAAGCGCGCGAAGTGGGTGCGGCTGATCAGGCGCTCGCTGGTGACCAAGCGCAGCGCGCCCTCGTAGGCGCCGGGAATGCCCGCCGCGGCCAGTGCGTCACCCATGCGGCGGGCGCGCGCCGATCGGCCGGCACGAATCGCTGGCGAGACCGGAGCGAAGGGCAGGGCAATCCGGATCGACGCGCAGGCCCAGCACATGCAGGGTCACGCTGCGCCAACTCACCGACAGCTCGGCCCCCGGGATCAGCCGCACCTGCGCCAGGGCAGCCTCCTCCTGCGCCTCGGCAATGCCGGAGAGCTCGTCGTGGTCGGTGAGGGCGAGCACGTCAACTGCGCGTTGCGCTGCGCGGCGGACGAGCTCGCGCGGCGTGAGCAGACCGTCCGAGTGGGTGGAATGGCAGTGTAGGTCGTAGCGGAGCATCGACGGCCTCGCAATTCCTGCCCGCCCGGGTATGGGGCGAGCTGGGCGCAGATTCGGGCCGCCGGCATTCTAGCAAACCCGTTTTTTCCGCCTTTTGCCCCTGTCCCGACGATCGCGCGCTTCCCCGCGCCGGGCGGCGCCACGCCCCGGGGCGGCGCTCTTGCGCGAATCAGCGCTTTGGTCAACAATTATGCCAATGGTATTGGGTGGCGTGGGCTCGACCCGTGCGCCCGGCCTAGCCCTTGCCCCATCAGCAGCCAAAAGGAAACGAAGCGCACCGTGAAACTTTTCGAACGCGTCCTCAATCCGCGCGAGATCCGACGCCGACTCGGTCTCAACCAGGAGCAGTTCTGGACCCAGATCGGGGTTACCCAGAGCGGCGGCTCGCGCTATGAAAGCGGACGCGAAATGCCCAAGCCGGTGCGGGAGCTCCTGCGCCTGGTCCACGTCGAACAGGTTGACCTGTCGCAGGTGAAGCGCGTCGACTTCGAGATCATCAGCTACCTCAAGGAATCGCACCCCGACCTCTACCGCAACCTGCGTCGTGCCGCGCGCAACAAGCACAAGCGCGGCGACAGCGACGGCGACGGGGGCGATGACCTCCGCGGCGAGAGGCACCCGGAAACCATCGACGATAACGAATGATGACCCCCCGCGGGCGGACAGGGGGCGCGGTCGAGCGCGTAGACCCGGTTCTTCCTGCGTCGGCGCCGTGCCGCGGCGCAAATTTTCCCTGAGTCAAGGCTCGACCAGCTAAAATTCGCCGCGCCAAGGGAGCAAGGCGATGCCGCAGACGCGGCGTTGCACCGCACGCGGGGAATGGTCATGGCAGAGCAGCAACGGGTGGTCGGGTTCGATCACCTGCGCATGTCCGACGTCGATCGCGTCGGAGGAAAAAACGCCTCGCTGGGCGAAATGATCAGCCAGCTCCGCGGCAGCGGCATTCGCGTGCCGGGCGGCTTCGCCACCACCGCCTTCGCCTTTCGTGAATTTCTGCGCGACAACGGGCTCAAGCAACGGATCGACCGCGCGCTCGACGCGCTCGACGTCGAGGATGTGGCAACGCTTTCCCGCACCGGCGCGGAGATCCGCAGCTGGATCGCTGCCGCACCGCTGTCGCCCGCGCTCGAGGCGGAGATCGGTACCGCCTACGCCGCGCTGTGCGCGCCCGCGAAGGCCACCGGCGTCGCCATCCGCTCCTCGGCCACGGCCGAAGACCTGCCTGCAGCCTCCTTCGCCGGTCAACAGGATACTTTTCTTAATATCAGTGGCTTAGACAATGTACTTCACGCTGTAAAAGAGGTGTTTGCCTCGCTCTACAACGACCGCGCCATCGCCTATCGCGTGCATCAGGGCTACGCCCGAGCGGAGATCGCCCTGTCGGTCGGCGTGCAGCGCATGGTGCGCAGCGACACCGGTGTCGCGGGCGTGATGTTTTCGATCGACACCGAGTCCGGCTTCGACCAGGTCGTGTTCATTACCGCGGCGTACGGTTTGGGCGAGACGGTGGTCCAGGGCGCCGTCAACCCGGACGAGTTCTACGTCTACAAGCCGAGCGTCCTTGCCGGGCGACCGGCGGTTCTGTCGCGGACGCTCGGCGCCAAGGCGACCAAGATGGTCTACACCGGCGAAACCGCGGCGGGACGCTCGGTCGAGACCGTCGAGGTGCCGTTAGCCGAGCAACGGCGCTTCGCGATCAGCAACGCCGAGGCGGAGGAACTCGCGCGCTACGCCATTGCCATCGAGCGCCATTACCAGCGGCCCATGGATATCGAGTGGGGCCGGGACGGGAACGATGGCCAGCTCTACATCCTGCAGGCGCGCCCGGAGACGGTGATGTCGCAGCAATCGGGTGCTGAGCGCCTGCGCCGCTACCGGCTCAACAAGCGCTCCGCGGTGCTGGCCAGTGGGCGCGCCATCGGACAGAAGATCGGGCAGGGCACGGTCCGATTGGTCCAGTCGGTGCATGAAATGGAGCGTGTTGGCGAGGGCGATGTGCTCGTGACCGACATGACGGACCCGGATTGGGAGCCGATCATGAAGCGAGCCGCCGCCATCGTCACCAACCGCGGCGGCCGGACTTGTCATGCGGCGATCATCGCCCGCGAGCTTGGCATTCCCGCGGTGGTCGGCTGCGGCGATGCGACGCGCACCCTGCCCGAAGGGGGCAGCGTTACCGTTTCCTGCGCCGAAGGCGACACGGGCCACGTCTACGACGGCCTGCTGCAGATCGAGGTGATCGACGTCGCGCTCGATCGGATGCCGCCGGCGCCGACCAAGATCATGATGAATGTCGGCAACCCCGAACTCGCCTTCGCCTTCAGCCGGCTCCCCAACGAGGGCGTCGGCCTGGCGCGGCTGGAGTTCATCATCGCCCGCAATGTCGGCGTGCATCCCAAGGCGTTGCTCGAATTCGACGCCCAGCCGGCGGCGCTCAAGGCTGACATCGCGGCGCGCATCGCAGGCTATGCGGGACCGGTCGACTTCTACGTGTCCAAGATCGCCGAGGGCGTGGCGACTATCGCCGCGGCGTTCTGGCCGAAGAAAGTGATCGTGCGCCTGTCCGATTTCAAGTCGAACGAATACTCCAATCTCCTCGGTGGCGAGCGCTACGAGCCGCACGAGGAGAATCCGATGCTTGGCTTCCGCGGCGCCTCGCGCTACGTCGCGCCCGAGTTCTACGACTGCTTCGAACTCGAGTGTCGGGCGCTCAAACGCGTTCGCGACGACATGGGGTTTACCAACGTGGAGGTCATGGTTCCATTCGTGCGTACGCTCGGCGAAGCGAAAGGGGTCGTCGCGCTCCTGGCCAAGAACGGCCTCGAGCGCGGGGACAACGGGCTCAGGCTGATCATGATGTGCGAGATTCCCTCCAATGCGTTACTGGCCGATCGCTTTCTCGAGCACTTCGACGGTTTCTCGATCGGGTCGAACGACATGACGCAGCTCACGCTGGCGGTCGATCGCGATGCCGGCGGGGCAATCGCGACGACCTTCGACGAGCGCGACGACGCGGTCAAGGCGATGCTGTCGATGGCGATCGCGGCTTGCCGCAAGGCCGGCAAGTACGCGGGCATCTGCGGTCAGGGGCCGTCCGATCACCCTGACCTCGCGCAGTGGCTGGTGGAGCAGAAGATCGAAAGCATCTCGCTCAATCCCGATAGCGTCGTCGAGACCTGGCTGGCGCTGGCGAAATCCGCGCCGGCGCGATAGCGGGCACGCACCGATATGACTGGACTCGGAAGCATGACCAAGGGCGCGAGGAAGAGGGTGCTGGTGACCGGCGGGGCGGGCTTTCTTGGCTCGCATCTTTGTGAACGCCTGGTTCACGAGGGCCACGACGTGATCTGTGCCGACAATTTCTTCACCGGCGTGAAGGAAAACATAGTCAAGCTGATGGACAGCCCATACTTCGAGCTGGCGCGGCATGACATTGCCTTTCCCCTGCACGTCGAAGTGGACGAGATCTACAACCTTGCCTGCCCGGCATCGCCGATCCATTACCAATTCGATCCGGTGCAGACGACCAAGACCTGCGTTCACGGTTCGATCAACATGCTCGGGCTGGCCAAGCGGCTGCAAGCGCGGATATTCCAGGCGTCGACGAGCGAAGTGTACGGGGATCCTGAAGTCCACCCCCAGACGGAGAGTTATGTCGGGCGCGTCAATCCGATCGGCGTGCGTGCCTGTTACGACGAGGGCAAGCGCTGTGCGGAGACGCTTTTTTTCGACTACCGGCGCCAGCATCGGCTCGAGATCAAGGTCGCACGAATCTTCAATACCTATGGGCCGCGCATGCACCCTGGCGACGGGCGCGTCGTTTCGACCTTCATCGTCCGGGCACTGCGGGGGGATCCGATCACGCTCTACGGCAAGGGAACCCAAACGCGCTCATTCTGTTACGTCGATGACATGATCGAGGGCTGCATCCGAATGATGGCGAGCGCGCCAGGATTTACCGGCCCGGTCAATCTAGGCAGCCCGGACGAAGTATCGATGCTCGAGCTGGCGGAGCATATCAAGCGGCTTACCGGCTCGCGCTCGGCGATCGAATTTGGGCCCTTGCCGGAAGACGACCCGACGCGGCGCCAACCCGATATCCGACTCGCAGGCGAAGTCCTGAGCTGGGGGCCCACTATCGGGCTCGAGGAGGGCCTGAAGAGGACGATCGCGTATTTCGACCAGCTGCTGGGAACGCCGTAGAATCGTTACGGGATGGATTCAGTCCGACTTTGACTCTCGATTGCTCAGCTTGCGCCGGGTAGACGACCGCTTGCCGGTTGCGACGTGCCAGTGGGAGACTCTGGTCGGTCCGTTGTTGAAGGCTCCTGCAGAGTCCCTGTGGCGCGAGCACAGCGACGCGGTCAATGCCGCACTCCTGGCCCGTTGGCTGGCGCGCGAGAGCTGTGGATTGCTGCTCAAGACGGACCTCTTTGACGAGGCGATGGGCGAGGGCCTGTATCCGCTGCTCGCCCGGCATGCCGACCACGTTGCAGCGCTGGATCTCGCGCCATCGGTGCTCGCCGCCGCGGTCGCGCGCTATCCGCGGCTGCTAGTGGTGGCAGCTGATGTAAGGCGGCTGCCGTTCGCCAGCGAGTCGCTGCAAATCGTCGTCTCGAATTCGACACTGGATCACTTCGCGTCACGCCAGGACATAGCCTGCGCGTTGCGCGAGGTGCATCGGGTATTGTGTCGCGGCGGACGACTGCTGCTGACCATGGACAACCTCGCCAACCCGCTGGTGGCTCTACGCAACGCCCTGCCGTTCCGGCTGCTGCGAAGGCTCGGTTTGGTCTCCTACCCCGCCGGCGCCACGTGCCGCCCCGGGCAATTGACGCGCTTATTGCGACAGGTAGGATTCGAGGTAGGCGAGACCGTGGCCCTGCTGCACTGTCCACGGGTTCTGATGGTCGCGCGGGCGCGTCGTCTCCAGCGCCATGGCACTGCGGCTGACCGGGCGCGGTTCTTGCGCCGATTACGGCGCTGGGAACAACTGGCGCAACTGCCGACCCGATATGTGACCGGTTCCTTCGTCGGCGTCGATGCGCGCAAGCCGTGACACCCGTATCGACTGCGCAGCGCGTTGCCGCGCCCCCGCGGGTGCGGCGGCAACCCTTGGCGAGGGGCGGTCAAGCGAGCTCGGGTAACGGCGAGCGCCGCGCATGACAGCCACCTGTCCGGCAGGTCATGCGGCCCGACGCGCGTTCACGGTGCTGCGTGACGAAGGGTTCGCGAGTTTCTGGTTCAAAGGCATGAGCGCGCTCGGCTACCGGCGCCTCCTGCTGCTTGAACGCTACCTGACGCCGACAGAGCCGCAAGTCGCGCGCGGGCTCTCGCTTCGCATCGAGATGCTCGAAATAAGCGATGTCGATCACTATGTCGCGTTTCGTCCGGAAACGACGCGCGCGCAGATTCTGCATCGCCTGCGGAGCGCACAAGCCTGTTTTGTTGCGCGCCATGAGGGTCGCATTGTTTCGGCATGCTGGAGCACGACATGGCCGGCGTGGAGCGAATTTCTGAACCGCGAGATCGGCGTGGCGGAGGGCGACGTCTACCTGTTCGATGCCTTCACGCTCGCTGCCTGTCGTGGGCGGGGTATTTCTCCGGCGTTGTGCGTGCAGCAATTGAGGCATTTCCGGCAACTGGGGTTGCGGCGGGCGATTCGAGCCACGTTTCCTGAAAACACCCCGGCACTGCACGCCCACGCCAAGACAGGCTTCCATCCCTACGCCTTGCTGCGGACGCTGCGCGTCGGGCCGTGGCAGGCGACGTTCCAGCGGCCCTGCCCCGGCGCGGCGGGTCGCCCCTCGAGCGGGGCGATGTGCCCCTGAAGGCACGACTGCGCGCTGACCATGTCTTCGTGCGGGCGATGCGCGTGCTGCGCGATGAAGGATTGCGCAATTTCTGGTTTAAGCTGATCGGCGAGCTTGGTTATCGGAGGATGCTCGTGGTGGCGCATCGGCTGGAAGAACCCATTGCGGAAATTGTGCCTCGGCTAGCCGTGCGCAACGACTTGCTCGGAAAAAACGACGTCGATGCCTATGTCGCCTTCCGTCCGGAGAGCGATCGCGCCGGTATCATCGACCGGCTCGATTCCGGACAGCTCTGCTTTGTGGCCTGGCACGAGGGCCAAATCGTGTCCGCCTGCTGGACTGCCGTGCAGCCGACGTATATCCCCTTCCTGGATTGCGACTGTGAGCTCGCCGATGGCGACGCGTATGTGTATGAGAGGTTCACATCCGAGGCCTATCGCGGCGAGCATGTTACCCATGCCGTGCGCATGCACCAGTTGCGATATCTTCGCAACGCGGGTTACCGCCGCATGATTGGCGCTATCGTCCCCGAGAACAGGCGCGCGGTGCTGGAAAGTCACAGGGGCGGATCCAGGCCGGTGGGCTTGATGGGGAGGATCAAGATCGGACCGTGGCAGCGCCACTTTTGGCGGCAGTGGGAATGATCAGGCGCGCACCTCCGGCGCCGAGCGATGCGGCGGCGCGCGCGCAGCGGCGAGCGCCGGCACGCGGCGCCGTTTCGATCGCCCGGGCATAAAGCCGTGTGCGGCATCGCCGGTGTCGTCTACGGTCAAGCGGAGCGCCCGGTCGACCGGGAGAGGCTCGGGCGCATGACCGAGATCCTGCGCCATCGCGGCCCGGATGACGATGGATTCTTCGTTGCACCGGGAATCGGGCTGGGCTTCCGGCGGCTCAGCATTGTCGATCTGCGTACCGGCAACCAGCCGATCGCCAATGAGGATGGATCCATCGTGGTCGTTTGCAACGGCGAGATCTACAACCACGTCGAACTGCGGCAGCAGCTCGTGGCCGCAGGCCATCGATTCAGCACGGCGTCCGACGTCGAGGTGGTCGTGCATCTCTATGAGGAGCATGGGGAGCATTTCGTGCGTTACCTCAGGGGCATGTTCGCGCTGGCGCTCTGGGATACCCGCCGGCGGCAGCTGCTGCTGGCACGGGATCGCATCGGGATCAAACCGCTGCATTACGCCGTCACGCCGGAAGGCTTGTTCTTCGGGTCGGAGCAGAAGGCGATTCTCGCCTCCGGCGCGGTGGCGCCCCAGCCGAACATCCAGGCGTTGCGGCAGCTCTTCACCTACGGTCGCGTCATTACGCCGCGTACGTTCGTTGCAGGCATCAGTCGTCTGCCGGCAGGCCATTGCCTGACCTGGCGTGACGGGCATGTGGATATTCAGCCGTACTGGGATGTCGAGTTTCCTGCCGCCGACGAATACGAGGAGGGTGTCTCCGCGCAGGAATGGGCGGAGGGTGTGCGCGAAAGACTCACAGAGAGCGTTCGTCTTCACCTGAGTAGCGACGTGCCGCTGGGCGCCTGGCTTAGCGCCGGCATCGACTCCAGCAGCGTCACGGCCCTGATGTCCGGCATGCTCAGTGAGCCCGTCCCCACCTTTACGCTGCGATTCGACGATCCGAGATTTGACGAACTGGGCCATCAGAAGGGTCTCGATGACTACCCGCAATACCGGCTCCTGGGACACCGGATCGTTTGCAGGCACGCTGACTTGGGGCGACTGCCCAAGGCGCTGTGGCACGGCGAGGATGCAACGCTGGGGGGTTCTGCAATCGGCCAGCTGCTGATTGCGGAGGCGACGGCGGCGGAGGTGAAGGTGGTGTTGACCGGCGAGGGGTCGGACGAGATTTTCGGCGGCTATTCCTGGTACTCGACGCTGCGAACCCTGCAGCCGCTTTTCCTGCTGCCGCAGCCGCTGCGCCGGCTGCTGTCGAGACTGCCCCCGATCCGTCGCCGTTGGCCCGGCGCGGCGGGCACGATTGCCGGCGCGCGCGCGATGAGGTTCGAGCGCTACTCAGGCAGCGTCACGCATCTGTTCAGCCAGTCGGCGGACAAGGAACTGCTCTCGGCGGAGATCCAGGAGGAGATCCGCCGCCAGGGTAGGGTGCAAGACGCGCCGCCATATCCCGCAGCATTTGGTACCTGGCACCCGTTCGCCCAGATGCAGTACCTGGACATGAAGAACCGACTGGGCGACGGCGTGATTCAAAGCCTGGATCGAATGTCCATGGCGTATTCCGTCGAAGCCCGGGTACCCTATCTCGATCACGAGCTGGTCGAATTCTGCGCGCGAATTCCACCGCGCGTGAAAATGAAATGGCTGCACGAAAAGCACGTGCTCCGGCGGGCGATGGTGGGCACCCTGCCACCGGAGATCGTCAGCCGAAAAAAATGGGCGTTTCGCCTGCCCACGGGGGAGTGGCTGCGTAATGATTTGCCCCCGTTCGCCGCCGAACTGCTATGCGAACGTGCACTGAAAGAGACCGGTTACTTCAACCCGGTGAAGGTGACGGCGATGCTCCAGCGCCACCGGCAACGGCAGGGGGATTTCGGCCACGCCCTCGCCGGCGTACTCTCCGTGCAGATTTGGCACGATTTGTTCCGCCGCCGTGCGTTTGATCGAGGCGACATCGGGTGCGTTACCGTCTGAGAATATCCCTCCATGCTGCAGACACCCGCGGAGCGCAAACGGCGGGTGGCGGCGTGGCCAAACATCGAGTGATCAGATGAAGATCGTCGGACGCGCCTTCACGCCGAGTGCCCCCTGCGCCGGCAGCCAGGAGCGTTTCCTGCTTCGTCGCCAGACTGGAAGCGGCGTGTCGTGCGCTATCGACTGACCGATCTGCCGGAAATGCTCGGGACGCCAGTGGGCAGGTTGGCGCTCAAAAAGGGTGTCGAATACCGCATATGGCCGCTTACGTCGCGCCTTGCTCGGCTCTACCGATCGACCGTCGTCCGCCGCACACGCGTCATCGCGGTCGTCGGGTCGCTTGGCAAATCGACGACGTTGCGGGCGGTCGCCGCCGTCCTCGCGTTGCCCACGCACCGGAGCATGCGCAGCAACGCCTGGAGTGCGGTTGCCTATGCGCTGCTGCGCATCCGACCGCGGCAGGGTCATGCGGCGATCGAGGTGGGTATTGCGGATCGCGGGCAGATGCAGGCGTACTCGCGTGTCGTCCAGCCGAGCGTGACCGTGGTGACATCCATTGCAAGCGAGCATCACCGCAGCCTGGGCTCGCTCGAAGTGACCCGCGCCGAAAAGGCCTGGATGGTTCGCGTGCTGTCGCCATCGGGGACCGCGGTGCTAAATGGCGACGACCCGAACGTCATGTGGATGCAGGCGCACACTCGCGCCCGCACGGTTACGTTCGGCTATGGCGAGTCCTGCGACGTAAGGGCGGAAGAGGTTCGCCTCGACTGGCCACACGGTACGCGGTTTCGGGTTCGAGCCTTCGGCCAGGAGCGCGATGTGGCGATTCGACTCTTGGGGCGCCACATGGTCTACGCTGCGCTGGCGGCTATCGCAGTCTCACAGCTCGAAGGCGTTCCACTGGATGCAGCACTGTCAAGATTGAAATCGCTCGCCCCACTGCCCGGGCGGATGCAACCGGTCACGCTGCCAAACGGCGTGCTGGTGCTACGGGATGATTTCAAGTCAACGCTGGAGTCGATACATGCGGCTTTGGACGTATTGGCCGAGATTCCCGGCCGTCGCATCGTGGTGCTCGGCGATGTATCGGAGCCTCCGGGACGCCAGCGACCGATCTATCAGGCCGTGGGCAAACGCGTGGGGCAGATCGCTTCCTTTTTCGTCATCGTCGGTAACGGCTTCGAGCCATATCATTCGGGCGCCAGGCGGGGAGGGATGGCGACGTCGCACATCATCGACGGTGGGCGCAGCCCTCGGCAGGCAGCGGAGGCGCTGACCCGAATTGTGCAAGCCGGTGACGTGGTGTTGATCAAAGGCCGTGACACGCAGATGCTCGATCGCGTGCGCTTGATACTTGAGGGGCGTCAGGTGAGCTGCGACATCCGCTTCTGCGACATCCACACGATCGCTTGCGAGCGGTGCCCGATGTTGGAGCGCGGGTGGGGGGCGCATCGCGTCATCATGTGAAAATTCGGGCCAAGCATTCGCCCCAGATCAACGTCATCGATTGACCTAATATGTGCTATGGCTAATCGGCACGCACCGCGGTTTGCCAGAGGAGTCACCGCGCCTTTATAATTAGCGCTCGCTGTGGGGCTATAGCTCAGCTGGGAGAGCGCTTGCATGGCATGCAAGAGGTCAGCGGTTCGATCCCGCTTAGCTCCACCACCGGCCCCTTTCGCAATTCGCCTCGTCCCCATCGTCTAGAGGCCTAGGACATCGCCCTTTCACGGCGGTAACAGGGGTTCGAATCCCCTTGGGGACGCCATAAAATCAATGCTTTACGATTTAGCCGCGTTGCCATTCGCCGCAACCGGCTGCAGCGTGCTCAGGAGGGTTCAGGCGTGGAACAGCGGGTTGCGGCGGACAGTGAGCCGTTGCCAGAGCGGCGCGGCGGCTTCTCGTAGGAATCCAGCGCCGGCATTGCGGGCGTGCACAGCCTGGAGTGCATCGCCACCGCATTCGAGACGGCGGAGCCCTCGACCATGACGCGTCGAGCGCGGTGTCGTCGGCTTGCAGACAGAACCGTCTAACGCAAGACGCTTCGGGCTGCTCCTGCGAGCTGAACATCGTGTCTCGCCGGTGCAGACCAAGCGCGGCGCAAATCGCTACACGCGGTGCAGGAACTCCGACGGTCGATCTCTCGAAACAGGGCGAAGGCGTGGTAGACGGCTGGCGAGGGAGGCCGTTTCTTGCCGCCCCAAACTGTAAGGCAAGATATAACGCCGCGGCACGCGCCGCGCACTAAACCATTGTCTGCACAAGGAAAGACACGGCACGCGAAGGTACTGCCGGCGTGCCGTCGTCCATCGGAAGTCGCGGAAAACACTCACGTTTGTGCGTGCCGTGTACGCTGATCTGCGCTGTAGTACGGCGGGCGGGTCAACACCGATTTGTCAGTGTCCGAAAAGCACATCAAGGTCTTCGACGTTTCTGCAGCTCACGCTGATTTGGGGATGGTTGGTCGTTGGTCCTATTGTTCTGCAACAATGTACCTTTCCACCAGGCGCTCCAGGTTCTCATGCCATCCCCGGAAAAAATACCCCAAGCCTTGGCGGAGAAATTCGCCGCCATCACTGCCCTGACTGACGACTTCTGCGCTCAGCATCTCAACGATGAATATCGTCAATTGATTCACAGCCTAGTCGGCACGTTGGCCAGGAAGCGCCCCTCGCCACTGCTGAAGGGGAAGGAAAGCATCTGGGCAGCCGCAGTGGTGCACGCGATTGGGCGGATCAATTTTCTGGATGACCCCTCCCAAACACCGCACTGCAAGCCGACGGCTATCTTTGAGTTTTTCGGAGTTGTCGCAAGTACTGCCCAGACCAAGTCACGGGAGATTCAAAAGCTTCTACACCTGGGGCCCTTGTCGCCGGAATGGACCTTGCCCAGCCGTTTGGCGGACAACCCGATGGTATGGCTGATGGAGGTCGATGGCCTCATCATGGACATTCGTAATGCGCCGGTTGAACTGCAACGGGCGGCATTTGAACAAGGTCTGATTCCCTTCGTTCCCGGCGAACAATCGGACAAGTCTGCATAAGCAAAACGCTTTCGGTACCGGTGGCGTGTTAAAGATGTTACGCAAGATGGTCCGCTCTCCTCAGCTTTGAGTGGTAGCAACTGGTCGTTCTGGGACCATCAACGATCAGTCCGTGACCGGCCAGGAGCGGAAGTTTGCGAAGTTTCCGCAAAGCAGACGGCCGGGTCTGGAATTTCATACTTCGGATCCCAGAACCCGACTAGTCACTATCAATCCATATCCGGGCGCCAGCGCCCGCACAATCAATGTAGGGCCCATGCCAACTTGGACCAAAGCAGCAGCGGGGCTTCTCCTCGTTCTTGGGGGCGCATACGCAGGTTCATTGTTCTTCGGCTGGCCTGGAGCGATCTACGTCTTGCTTGCAGCGGCCTTTGGCGCAACCGTGCAGCTGATCGTTCGAGGAGCGCGTGGTATTGTCCTTGCGTTCCTGTTTGGCGTTGCCTCGCTGGCGCTGCCCCCACCATATTATGATTCGCCGCTTCGAGGCGCACCGTTCATGTCGCTTCTCCTTATGCTTTTCTATGCTCCAATCATCGCTGCGGTCGCCGCAGTTACGGTCGCCGTCTTGCGCGGTGATTTCCGCGCAATGAAACGTCATCGGTCCTAACCACTCAACCGACCCGCTCGCCGGCGGCGCTGTGCGCCGTCCGCCCAAGATAAATGAGTCAATGTCTAAACAAGACGCTCTGGCCTTCGGTCTGACGGCCATCTGGGGCGCATTCGCCACGTGGATCTACTGGTGGCTGATAGCCCCGGTGTACGGCGTGCTGTTCTGGGGCTCCCAGCCTGTCGTGGTGGGACTGCTCCATAGCGGCTGGACCGTCGATCAAATCAAACCGTATTTTCATTGTATCGCCGCCGCGTTGGCAGCCGTTTTTTACGGGTTCATCTTTGGATTTCCGTTGGGCCTTGCCGCCAAGCGCACTACCATCGTCTGTTGGGTAATATTTGTCGCTACGTTTTTGGTGACTCTTGCTGCGCGCATTTTATTTGCGCCGGGGGCTTGGGGTTGGGACGCGCTGAAGGGTAATCTTTTGGATCGCCTCTATTGGTTGACGTTCCTGGCCACCCTAATGTTTCTCTTCCTTGGTCGCCGCCTGGTTCAGGTTTTGTCGGTGAGTGGCCGCTGGACTCCAGGCTAGCAACCCCTGCTGCTCCGGATGTCGGCTAAACCAATCTCGACACGATTGAAGCAAATCACCGGTGGAATTTGGTTTTCGCTGGGCGCAGTTTTCCTGTTGAATGAAATCTCGCAAATATACTTGTTAGGGTCAGACGGGACGTATTACACCGTTTTTGGTTTCTGCGTTCTCGGGGGTTATCTCGTCTGCTGCATCGTTGGCGGCATTCGGCTTCTCGCCGGATCTGGTCGGTGGCTAATTTCGGTACTCGCTGCGCTCCTTGCGGTCTACTTCATGTGGATTTGGGGAATTGCGATTTGGGGAATGGCCGAAGGCGCGCCCGAACCTTTCTGGCTCCACCTCTGGTGTGGTTTGATAGTTACGTTTGCGATCTGGAGTATCGTCATTGCTCGGCGGCGCAATCCTGAATCCTAGCGCGAATTCGAACGTCCGCTTCT
Source organism: uncultured beta proteobacterium (assembly GCA_963711235.1). Classification (GTDB taxonomy): domain Bacteria; phylum Pseudomonadota; class Gammaproteobacteria; order Burkholderiales; family Casimicrobiaceae; genus PALSA-1003. The sequence goes on from CAVQDI010000006.1 coordinate 2,248,032, forward strand.
CTAGGTCTCGATGGTCTGCAACGGGTCGTTCACGCTCATCCGCTCGCCGGTGCTGAGCGGCGGCTCCACGATACACAGCGGCCGTTGACGCATGACCGGCTGCTGTATGTCCTTCAGCAGCCGCTCGGTCGAATCGCGTCAATGCCCGCGACCGGGCCACGAACGGCCATTCGCCGGCCTGTGTTAACTGAGTTTACGCGGGTGGGCACCTAGGCACACCATGGATTGACTGGAGTGGGCCGTTGACGCCTAATAGCTTTGGGAATTTCGATCCCGCGGGCGCGTTGCGTTGCCGCAAATATGATCATTTTATCCAGGCCTCGCAAGAACGTTATCTCGTCAAGGTGCGACACTTGCTAACCGTCTAAGAGGAGAGGAGTACCACTATGAAGAAATTGCTAGCGCTAGCGATTGCTCTCGGATTCGCAATTGTCTTTGCTGATCGCGGCATGGCCCAGCAGAAAGTCGAAGATAAGGGCCAGCCCAATGCAATGACGAAGCAGCCTGCGACAAGTGAGGGGAAGACGGTGGACGCGGCATCTCCGAAACTGATGCTGACCGGCAAGGTTACGCAGGTCGACCCAGCGACCAAGACATTTACTGTCATGGCCAAGGGCAAGCTGGTCACCTTTCACGGCGCGAACCTGAAATCACTTCCCAAGCCGGGTGACGTTCTTGACATCACCTACACAGAGAATCCAAACGGCCCGAGGGAAGTGGGGTCGGTCAACCTTAATTCGTCGAGGAGCAACATCTACTAATCGCCCGCCGTTAACTAGGGACCACCGGATCGGGCCGGCTAGCGGGCGTCTGCTTTTCAGGCAGAGCGAAGGTCCGCTGAGGCGTTTTCCGTCATGTTTAGGACGGCCACTTTTCGTTAGGCCGCAGGAGACCCCCAAATGAAGCGCACGTGGACGATCATTGGGGTTGGCGAAGTGGCTGGCAGCTTCAAATGGTACCAGTCCCTCTTTGGCCAGCCGGAGGCGCGTCCCGCCCACGACGACTTTGGGCAAATCCTCGACTCGGATGGCACGGTCTTGCTCTGCCTTCACGAGTGGGCTGCCCACGAGCATCCATCCTTGATGAGCCCCGATCATGGGAAGCCTGGCAATGGCTTACTTTTGTTTTTCCGTGTGGACGATTTCGACATGGCCCTGCCAAGGGCACGGGCTCTCGTCTCTCGCCTCGAAGAGGAGCCCCACGTGAACCCCAACACAGGAACCATGGAGTTCTCGCTCCGAGACCCGGACGGGTATTACGTTACGATCAGTGCGCTCTCTGCGGCCTAACAATCGTTGGAGGTGGACGTGAGTCGCTCTGCGACCGCCAAACCTCGAAGTAGAATACCGAATGTCAGCGTACCTGCCTTTGAACGACCGCAATGGAGCGACGCGAGCGTCGCTGAAGGGTCGGGCACGGCCGCCCGGTCCCGCGCGATGGGCGGCGGCTCTACGATCTACACCGGCCGTTTACGCCTCGATGGTCGGTGTGAGTTGTGCAGCGGCCGTTCGTGTCGGAAAGGTGGGAGTCTCTGACCGGCCAGGAGCCGACATAGCGTCCTGCAGTCCATTCCACTCGTAAGCGGACATACGATTCCAAGCCCCGGTGGGCCGGACAGCGACGTGCTGCCACATCGGCGATAATCTCACCAGTTAGGGTCGGTCTAGTGCTGTCTGTATTACTGCGACTAAACGGAGCATGCGTCTGGCCAATTACGGTGATATGAGTGTCATGTCCCAGATGCCGGCTTTCAACTCAAACCGATTTTGCTACACGCAAATCGAGCATCTGTACTCAGCACATTAAGCGAGAACCATAATGCCAATTCAGATCTTTGGGGCGGGTGTGGGGCGTACCGGCACGTATTCTCTGAAGCTCGCAATCAATCAGCTCGGGCTCGGTCCATGTCACCACATGGAAGAAGTTCTTCATCACCTGACCGTGCAGGTGCCGCTTTGGTCGGCAGCGTTAAGTGGTCACCCGGACTGGCAAACGATCTACAGCGGGTACGAAAGTGCGGTTGACTGGCCCACGGCCGGATTTTTCCGCGAACTAAGCGCGGCTTATCCGTTGGCCAAGTTTGTCTTGACCCAGCGCAGTCCCGAGAGCTGGGCAGACAGTTTTGGCGCAACAATCTACAAGTTGCTTGCTGGTAAAGATGTGGTGCCCCCCGAAATGAAAGCGTGGCTTGAAATGTGTACAGGCGTTATCGCCAAGACAGGTTTTCCAAGCGGCCTCGATCGCGATGGTCTGATCCGGGGTTTTTTGGCTCACAACGAATCCGTTAAGAAAGCGATTCCGGCAAATCAATTGCTCGTGTATGAGGTGAAAGACGGGTGGGCTCCGCTTTGCAAGTTTTTTAGTACACCGATACCGGCTGAAGCGTTTCCACGCACCAATGATCGCGCCGAATTCTGGGACCGCGTGACAGGCAAGATCTAGAGCGAAAAGAAAATGTAAACGACCGCGTTTGGCCACAACCGGCCGTAGCGATCCACCGTCCATACCGGACACTCGCGAAGTCGTTAACCACGATCCGGATCAGCGCCAATCGTCGATGACATACACGCCAGCGCGGCTGTACCCTTCCTCATTCGGTCGGTGCATCGAGACACCTTGAATGTCCGTGCGGAAGCCGCGTGCGAGGAGTTTCCCGTATGCCTCGTGACGGGCGAGATTCGTGCCCGCCTCGACGCGCCCGAGGCTCCGCGTCGCCGCCAGTTCTTCACACGCGTTCAGCAGCTGATCGAACCATGCATCTGCTCCTGCGCCCGGCTTCACGGCGCCGAATTTCACGTAGCACTTCTGGTTTCCAGCCTCGGTCTTAGGACCACAATGACAGACGGCGAACCCGACGAGGTCCTCACCGTCGCGGAGCAGCACGGTCTCCCCCAAGCCCTGCGCCTGGACCGCCAAGATCTCCCGCGTTACATCGAGCCCGGGGTATATCGACGCCGTCAGGGCATGGCAAGCCTTCAGGCTCTCCTCGCGCTCGCGCTCGGAGATGTGAGAATACGCTGACCATTCAGACTTGCGTCGCGTCGTCACCTGGACCGGTTTCGACATGATCGCGGTAAGGAAGCGGGGTCGGAAGCCATATTTGTAATAAAGTCCTAGATGCTTCGGACTCTGGGCAAACGTGAACAGCCCTGCGTGTGTGACGCCCCACGTGTCGAAGCATTCGATGATGGGATCCATGAGGCGCTGGGCGATCTTGCGATCCCAGAGGTCAGGGCGGACTGTCAGCGGCCCGAAAAATCCCACGCTTCCCCATCGGGTGGCGAAATTCGACCCGACGATTTCCCCGTCCAATTCGGCGCCAAAGGCAGCAGTCGGATCAGCCGGCCAGCGCGTTCTGGCATAGGCAAGGTCCGCCCAAAAATTCTCGGGCTCTGGTGCACCCAAGAACGTGCCGAACGCGACGCTGATGATGCGATCAGCCGCCGAGAGGTCCCGTTGCGTCAGCGCACGGATGTTGAGCATGAACGTTCCTCCTAATCTCGTCGTAGGAGATCCGCCAGAACGGCGCTGTCGCGTCGCGCTCCCTGCTGCCGGTCAATCACTCTACACCCGCACGCGGCCTCAGACCATTCTTTCGCGAGAACCGCCGGTCATATCGCTTGGATGAACGCAACGCCCATTGACAGAAGAGAGCCCAGGAGCGCCACTGGCGCCGCCACGTCGAGCACATCGGGATAGTCGAAGCACGCTTCCACGGATGCAAACTCGGCATCGGAGGCCAGCACGGCGCCGAGCCGGGCGACCTGCCCGTCGAGCAGCCGACCAAGTTCGAGCTGGTCATCAACATGCAGACTGCCAAGGCGCTCGTGATCACGATTCCGCAGTCGGCGCTGGTGCGGGTGGACGACGAGATTCAATGATCGCGCATGCCGCGGCGAAGACAGGATTCGTACCGCGTGTTGCGGTCGCTGGCTAGCACGTTTCGTCTGCTTCCGAGAGGGCCGACCGGCCGGAGTGGGTCTATGCTGTTGAAAAAGTCCCTTGAAAGTGGTTGGTCCTCGGCTATGCTGAAGCCAAGGTGTTCGTGGGGGAGACGCGAGGATGATGGGACGACAGCCTGGTGGACAGAAGCAACTGTTTTACTCATTCAATCTCGACGATCACGTTCCCTCCGATCACCTGCTACGGGGCATTGATCAGTTTCTTGACCTGGGCGACTTACGCGAGCACCTTGCTCCGTTCTACAGCTATACCGGCCGACCCTCGATCGATCCCCAACTGCTGATTCGCATGCTGGTCGTGGGTTACTGCTTCGGCATCCGCTCCGAGCGGCGGCTGTGCGAGGAAGTCCAGCTGAACCTGGCGTATCGGTGGTTCTGCCGGCTGGGATTGGAAGACGAGGTGCCGGATCACTCGACGTTCTCCAAGAACCGGCATGGTCGCTTCCGTGACAGCGACACGTTACGCTTCGTGTTCGAGCAGGTCCTGGAGCGCTGCGTGCGGGAAGGATTGGTGGGTGGCGAAGGGTTCGCCATCGATGCCAGCTTGGTGAAGGCCGATGCCAACCGTCAGCGCGGTGTGCCCGGTGCCGAGGCGGACTGGTCGAACCGGCAGTCGATCAGCCGCCCAGTGCGCGAATATCTGGCGGCGTTGGATCAATCCGAGTTGGAGAAGAGCACGCCGAAGAATATCTCGCTGACCGATCCGGCGGCGCAGTGGAGTGCGGCATGGGGGCCGGCGTTCTACGCCTATTCGGCGAACTATCTGATCGACACGGTAGCGGGAATTGTGGTTGACGTGGAGGCGACAACGTTGCAGCACCCCCTTGCTCAGGCCGATCGTAGCCAGGCTACCGGATGGTCACCGCGACGCGTTGCGCGTCCCAGGCGTTGTAGCCGTGGCGCTAGAATCGCACGGTGCGCAAGACCGAATTGGCGGTGATCGTCGCGACGTTGCAGCGCGCGCTTGGCGCGGCGCAGCAGCGGATCCGCGAGCACGAGCAGAACGGCGCCGAGATGAATCGCCGCTTCGTTGAGGTACAAGCGCAGCGCGACGAGCTCGAAATGCGACTGCTCGATCAGGACGCCGAGACGCGGCGCCACGGCTAACAGCCACTCACTATGGCCGCCCGAACGATTGCGGACCGCAGGTGAAAAACCCCGCCGAAGCGGGGCTTGTGCGCCGCCGGGCCACTACGTATGTTGCCGTACAGACGTGTAAGCTGACTGCGCACACTATGTAATCGGTACAAGGCGAGTGCGGTTCTCAATCGGCACCGCACTCGCATCTGCTTAACGTAGGGGCTGACCATGGCGACTACCGTAACACCCGCGAAGTCATTTTGGTTGTCGAGCACCAAACTACTCAAACCGGAGGCACGCCTTGACGACGCGGCTCGCATCGCGCGGGCGATTGCGAAGCTCATGGATCCCGAGTGGCGCGAGTTTGTCGAGCAAGAACAGCAAGAGCGCAGGACCGCTTCGTTGAGCCCCTCAGAGGCTCGACCGCTCCCGTAGAGCTGCGTCGCTCGCGGCGGAAGCTTAGCCCTCCTTGGCCTGGGTCCAGGCTCGAAACCCTGACGAGCCCTGCGTTTGTCGGAGTTTGACGCGGTTGTGGACCAGCACTTCCCCTTCGGGGAGCGGTTGACGGAGAGGTCCCCGTTTCCGGGAACTCCTCGATGACGGCGAAAAAATCCATCGGCCATACCGCCATCGGCCCGGCGGTCTGCGCTCACTGACCATTTCCCGACCGTTTTACAGACGTACGCCGCTATGCGCGGCGGCTTTTTATAATATATAGGGCCGTTGATCAGATCCAGAAGCTCGAATGCGTATGCGCGGCCAAGCGCTTCGTGGACGCCCCAAATGTTCGTTTTCGGCGGCGTGTTAGAGGGACATCGAAGTCAGGCAACGATCGGGATCTGAAGCAGACCCCGGCAGCGCTGCTGCCAACCGTAGTGATCCAGTACAGCAGGAGCGGGGCGAAGTGCGTCGACGCGCTGCGCCGGTGTGGATCCGGAGAGCGCGCGATGAACGCGTTAGCCGTTGTAGTAATCCCGGAATGCCTCCAGCTTTCGCACCAAGTCGCCCGCGTTCAATTCCGGACGGCAACCATCGCCAAAGAGAACCGATTGGCGGCGTGCGGAAACGCGATCACTTGCGATCCCCGCCGGACGGAACAACCTGTGGCTCACGATCGACGAGCTGTCGCTGACGAGACGCGGGTGTGGCGACGTTCCGGAAGAGTACAAGCGCGACGATGGCCTGAACCTAATGAGCCGGTAGACGGAACCAAACCTGGGCATGATTTCTGAGCACCGGTTTCCGCCTGGTTAGAGAGCCGCGGCAGTGCAGGTGAGCAAAGCCGACGATCATTCGAAGCCTCGATGAGCGGTTCACGGGTGTCACTCCGAATTGCTGAGACCACTTCAGACTTATCGGCGTGTTAAAGAGGTCGCGTTAAGTGAGCATTTGGATGAACATGGCCGCGACTGTAACGGCCATTACAGTTGTTGCCACCCAGCCTAAGATGCGTAAGCGCCGCGTCACCACAAACTCTCCCATAATTTTCGGATTGGACGCCATGCGCATCATTACCGCCATGATTGGCGCCGAGATTACGCCATTGATCACCGCGGCATAGAACAGCGCCTTAATCGGATTGAGCCGTGTGAACCCCAATCCGACGCCGACCAGGGTCGCCGCAGCGATTACGCCGTAGAAACGCATCCCACGCAGCGGGGTCAGATCCAGGCCTTGCCGCCAGCGAAACGATTCCGCGACCGCAAACGCTGCTGATCCGGCGAGAACTGGTACAGCTAGCAGACCGGTGCCAATTATGCCCACGCTAAATAGCAGAAACGCGAATTTGCCAGCAATGGGACGCAACGCTTCGGCCGCTTGGGCCGACGTCTGAATGTCGATCACCCCGCGGGTATGCAACGTAGCGGCTGTGGTGAGCATGATAAAAAAAGCGATCAAGTTAGAGAAGCCCATCCCGATATAGGTATCGACCTTGATCCTGGCCAACTGTCGTTCCGCTTGGTCAGGGTGGCCCTGCAAGGGTTTGTCCGCTTTGACGGCTCGTATGTCCTCGCATTCCTGTGACGCCTGCCAAAAGAAGAGATAGGGGCTGATGGTGGTTCCGAAGATTGCTACGACGGTCGTTAAGTAATCCGCGTTCGTGCTGAGCGACGGAACGAAAACGCCTTTGATCACATCCGACCAAGGCAGATCAACCGAAAAGACGACACCGACGTACGCGAACAAGGAGAGGGTTAGCCATTTGAGGACTCGGACGTAGCGCGCATAAGAGAAATAGATCTGCAGCACCACACAGAAGAATCCGAACCCGAGAATGTATGCATGCCGCGACCCGCCTATGAGCAACGCGGTCGCGTCCGCCATCGCGCTGAGATCCGCACCAATGTTGATCGTATTGGCGGCCAACAACAGAGAGACGAGGCCATAAAGCACCCACTTGGGATAGTGGCGGCGAATGTTGCCGGCCAATCCGTGACCACTGACTCGGCCAATGCGGGCGCTGACCACTTGAATACCAACCATGAGCGGGTAGGTGAAGAAAAGCGTCCATAGCAGGCTGTAGCCGAACTGTGCGCCGCCCTGCGAGTAGGCCGCGATGCCGCTAGGGTCATCGTCCGCGGCTCCCGTGATGAGTCCGGGGCCCAGTTTCCCTACGAGCGACTCGTTCGACGCCTTCTCGTGAGGCCCTCTGTCATTGGAACGCAAGTTTCCTCCGCTTCGAACCCTATTTTCGACGACGGGACCTTTCTGTCTCAAAGTCGAGGTGGTGGCCTCAACTCAATTCAATGGTAGCTGGCGAACAATAAATGATCCAGACCAAAGCAACGCCACCATGACACCGGGTGCAGGGCAGCACCGAAGGCTGCGATTCGAGTCGATTAGGTGCGCCTGCGCGGACACGCGGACATATTGCCGGTTCGTGTGCCAGCGAACAGACCGCGCCGCGTGCGGGTGCTTAAATACAACCACTGCCTTCCCTCTTCGGAGGGCGGGGGCTACGAGAAGGAGTCAAAATGTATATCGGCGGCGGTGCACTTTTGCTGATAGTCATTCTGTTATTGTTCGTGCTCTGAGCCATTGCTCGAAACGGTGAGATGTAACTCCAGAATCACAGCGACGATCGACCGGACACGGCAGCGGCGTCACCAACCAGCGACTATTAGGATCTGAAAATCCACCATGCGAACCTGACGAATGCCGGGAGCGACTGTCTGCCGTATAACGCGAGGCAGGGGCCGACTTCTGGCGTCTATCCATGGGCACCGGTGGTGCTCATTGCGGCGCGGCAACCACCAACCTTGGCGGCCGCGCTATTTTTTGGCTGAAGCTCGGTCGACGACAGCGCAAGGCTCTTCGGCTGGACCGGTAGGAATCAATTGAGGCGGAGCTCGGCAGGATCCTGATGGTGAACACGCGCCGCGTCGCCTGCAGTTGGTGCTGAAATCGGACATAACGCGCCAAATCGGATAGTCAATTCCGAATGGCAATGCATCGCCGACGAGCGCCAATTGGCATGGACAGCCGAATAGGCGCCAAAGCGCGGCGCCGGCGCGCTCGCCGAGCGCTATCGACTGGCGCGGCTGTTGTCGCAGTAGGGCAGCCGAGGACCTAAGAAGCGGGATGGGTCTTCGATCACCGGTATCAGTCATACCAGATACCGCCCCAACCTGGCGAGCAGGATTCGGCGTCGAGAAGGTAGCGTGCGCGTGGTTGCCATGGCCGTTACGATGTCTTCGGGACGCCGCTGGTTTAGAGCTAAGATTTAACCCCACAAATAGCTCAGCTAACATGCTTCCGCCCAAAGTGCGGCAGAACTCCCAGCGGGCCATAACCTTAGCGATGGCCGAGTGGTCTGGCACGTTGACCGTAAAGCTCGAAGGAATCAATAGAGATTTCTCGTCGCGAGGCCTCGGCATTTCCGGCGCCCGCATAGGCGCAATTCAGGAAGCGTTGTCTGTGGAGGCGGCTAACGCGGCGGAGGCGATTTGGCGTTGGATTCGCGATGTCTACGAGTCTACTGGGTGCGTGGCGGAAGAGGCGCAGAGCGCCGAGCTGAAAGGGCTGTTCGAATGGACCTGTAGTCGTCGGCGCGACGACGCGCGGTCATCGACGAGATGTTCACCGAAGATTGCGTGTTCTACGTGGATGGCTAGAGTTGGCCGCAGTGAGACATTCGAGCGCCGACTCAATCGCTTTCACTGAAGTTTAAATTGGCGGCGGCGCGGAGCAGCTCATGAGCTGGCGGACGGTCGTCTCTTGAGCACATGGAGGCATCGACCTCGACTGTTCAACAGGGCGGTCTCCAACTGCCATGTCCCGGAGCGCCTACGAGCACCTCACGCTCGCGGCAGCGCCTTCACGGTTGCCAGCGGCAGGAACAGGGTTCGAGGATTGTCGCCGAACGCAGTAAATCCGTGGTGGCGGTAAAACGCTGCGGCAGCGTCGTCCTTCGCGTCCACGATCAGTGCGCACGCAGCGATATCGGAGCTCAGCGTTCGCGTTAGCGCATCCGCCAGTAAGACAGCGCCGAGTCCTTGTCCTTTGAATTGCCGGTCGACCGCCAGGCGACCCGTGCGCACCGTCGGAACCGACGGATACCGCGGCAGCTTTCTGGCTGTTTCGGAGGGCAGCTCGGCGAGGGGTATGCTTGCTGAGGCGAGCGTGTAATAGCCCGCGATGGCGCCGACAGACGTTTCCGCCACGAAGCACGCCGTCACCCGCCGGCGGATATCCTGCGTAACCTGCTGGGTGAAGTACCGGTTGAGGAAATCGGAACCGCAGTCGAACTTGGAACGATCGTGCTTGGTGCTGAGCGTCTCGATGTCGAACCGAGTGACCAACGTCTACTCCACCAGCTCCCGCCGGCGCGCAAACGCGCGGCGCAGCGCTGGCCCAGGTTGCGGTGGTGCGAGCAGGACCCTGGCGAACAGCTCCTGATCCGCAAGCGACAGGCGCATCACCTGCGCATCGGCAATGGCCTGTTGTGCCGCGTTCTGGAGCGCATCGGTGACAAACTCGCTCACCTTACGTCCCTCGAGGTCGGCCGCACGCTGGATCAACGCCCGAAGTTGCGGCTTGATGCGTGCCTCGAGTCGGGCACTCTTCACTGCCGCTGCGGCCTTGGCACGGGTCCGTGGTCTGTGCGCAGGCTGCACGCGACCCTGCTTCGCCTTGGTCTTCGCGCGCTTGATTGAATGGCGGGAGCCAGTCTGAGCCATGGGTGGAGTCTCCTGCTGTGTACGCATATATTGTACGGCATTTTGCCGTACACAGTCAAACGGGCTGGTGCGACCTCACTTCTTGCTGGTGCTCCGGCGCGGCTTACGCGCGCCCATTCACGGCCGTAACGCGAGTTCGAATCTCGCTGGGGACGCCAAGTTAATGAAAATAAATAGCTTAGATAGTAGAGACGTGAGGACTATTGTCATCGCAAACGTACGCTTGCCCCTCAATTCCGACTGCGCTCCGCAATCTTGTGGGTTATTTGGCCGGCAGAGGCCAGGTCACGTTGCCGCTACTGATTGCCCCGCCAAGCATAGTGATCCTAGCCGGTAAAATGGTCGGATGACGCTTTTGGCCGACCTCGTCGGAACGTCACGCCGTGTCGCCGGCACGCCAAGTCGCAATGCCAAGATTGCTGAACTCGCCGCATGCTTGCGCAAGCTCATGCCGGCGGAAATCGAAGTCGGTGTCGCGTATCTTTCCGGCGAGACTCGTCAAGGACGAAGCGGCATCGGTTACGGGCTCCTTCGCGACGCGCGTCCAGACGCTTTGGCCGACGCGCCGTCGCTCACGATTGCCGACGTCGATGCCGTGCTCGAGCGCATTTCCGAGACCACTGGAACAGGCTCGAAGAGCGAGCGCATGCGGATCCTGTCCGCATTGCTTGTGCGCGCGACCACTGAGGAGCGCGACTTCCTCCGCAGGCTGATGCTGGGCGAGTTGCGTCAGGGCGCGCTCGAATCGTTGATGATCGACGCCGTCGCGGCGGCGGCGTCGTTACCTACTTACTCGGTGCGACAAGCGGCCATGGTCGCCAACGGCATCGCAACCGTCGCACATGCCGTGTTGACGGAGGGAGCGGGTGGTCTCCGGCGATTCGCCCTCGCGCTTATGCAACCCATTGCGCCGATGCTCGCGAAACCGGCAGGCGACGTCGCTGAGGTGCTACGCAAGTTCGGTAGCGCGGTGTTTGAGTGGAAGCTCGACGGTGCGCGCGTGCAGGTGCACAAGGCAGGTGACGAAGTGCGCATATTCACGCGCAATCGCAACGAGGTAACAGCCTCGGCGCCCGAGATCGTCGACGCATTGCGTTCGGTGCGGGTGCGTGAGCTGATCCTCGACGGCGAGGCCATCGCACTCCAAGCCAACGGCGCACCGCAGCCTTTCCAGGTAACGATGCGCCGATTCGGCCGCACGCTTGACGTGTCGGGGATGCAGGCGTCGTTGCCGTTATCGGTGTTTTTCTTCGACTGCCTGCGATACGACGCCGTCACGCTGACCCAAGCCCCGATGTCAGAGCGCTTCGACGCTCTGTCGCGCGCGCTCCCTGCGCAGTTATTGATACCGCGTCTCGTGACAAGCGACGTGGCCGTCGCGGAAGCCTTCTACGATGATGCGTTACGCCGCGGACACGAAGGGGTGATGGCGAAGTTGCCGACGGCGCCATACGAGGCGGGTAAGCGCGCAGCGTCGTGGCTCAAGGTCAAGCGCCTGCACACCCTTGACCTAGTCGTGCTCGCCGCGGAATGGGGCCACGGCCGACGCAAGGGGTGGCTGTCGAACCTGCATCTCGCCGCGCGCGATGAAACCAAAGGCGGGTTCGTCATGCTCGGCAAGACATTCAAGGGCATGACTGACGAAATGCTCGCTTGGCAGACGGAGGCGATGCTCGCGCGCGAGATCAGTCGCGACGAATGGACCGTCCACGTGCGGCCAGAGCTCGTCGTCGAAATCGCATTCAACGACCTGCAGGCGAGCTCGCGCTACCCTGGCGGACTTGCATTGCGCTTTGCACGCGTGAAGCGCTACCGTAGGGACAAATCGAGCGAGGATGCCGACACCGTAGAAACTGTCCGCGCGATCTATCAGGGTCAGCTCGCGCGGAGCGGCGAGGTCGAGTGAACCGGCTGGGGTGCGTCAGCGCAACCCGGCAACGCGCCGCCGTAACTTGTTCCCAAATGAGCGTCAGCACTTGGCGGCCGTGCCATCGCGATAGAGGACGCGATTGTTGGTGATGGCGGGAACCTTCGGACCCGGCACAATGCTACGATCAGGTTCAGCGGATCGGCGGTGCTCAGGGAGATCCAGGTTGGCGACGGTGGCGCGCGCCGCGTCTCGCGCAACAAACCGACGGGTTCGGGCGACGCAAACTGTTCGCCCGTAATGCCGGCCACGAATCGGCCGCCACGTATTTCGCCGCGCGCCTCAGTGACACAAAAATGACACAAGCACCCCGCAAAGCAAGGCAGGGCGCGGCTTACATGCGCCCTTTCACGACGGTAACAGGGGTTCGAGTCCCCTTGGGGATGGCAGACAAAGCCGGCCGCGCCCCGACTGCAGCCCGTTGACGAACTGCCATTTGGACGCCCAAGCAAATCGCGGTTATACGTACTTGACGTAGCGACGTTATGTAGCTACACTCTGAGCGTGTTCACGTGGGATGAAAGGAAGCGGAAGCTCAATCTTGCCAAACACGGCGTTGACTTTCGCGATGCGTCCTCAATTTTTGACGGCCCACTGGGCACAGTCGAGGACACGCGCGAGGACTACGGCAAGCCTCGTTACAATGCCCTTGGCCTGCTCCATGGCGTGGTGGTATCGGTTACGTACACCGAGCACCGCGATGAAGTTCGACTTATCTCTATTCGCAAGGCTCTGAAACATGAAACGCACTTCTTCCTCTCGCAAGTCGGAAAGTGACAGTAAGCGTCTGAAGGCGTTGAAGGATTCGGACATCATCGTTGATGACGATGCTCCAGCCTGGTCGCCCGAGATGTTCGCGCGCGCGATCGTCAAACGCGGTTTGGGTGCTCCGCGCGCGAAGCAGCTGTTGTCGCTACGCGTTGACTCCGACGTCGTAGAGTGGTTTCGCGCGCAGGGGCGTGGCTACCAGTCTCGCATGAACGCGCTCTTGCGCGCATACATGGATGCGCATCGTCGTAACAGCAAGCGTGCAGGTTAACCTCTACGGACTTCCAGCAAAAAGCAAGTGATCGTTAAACTTCGGATTGCTGTTGTCACCGTCCATGACGACCGGAGTAAGTAAATGAATCAGTCCCGCCCTGCGAAGAAACGGACTGAGGTTTCGGCTGGCGAGTCGGTGCGGATCGTCCGCGAGTTGCAAGGCTTCAGTCGAAATCGCCTCGCCGAGCTGAGTGGTATTCCACAGGCGACCCTTTCGGCGATCGAAAACAACCGCATCCGATTAGGTGTCGAGCGAGCGAAGGTTTTGGCGCGCGCGCTGCGGTGCCACCCAGCCGTTCTGGTCTTCCCTGGCGGGGAGTAGCCCCTTGAAACAGTGGTATGACCCGCCGCGGCTAGGCACCCTTCGCCAAAGTGCGGGCGACTATGGCCATAGCCACGAAATGCCAAGACGCTTTCGCCCGAGCAAACCAACTCCGTTCAAGCCATTTGAGGACGACAGCACGGCAGCCTATATATATTTGCTGACAAATCCCGCTTTTCGCTACGTCAATATCGGTTACACAAGGAAGCCCCCGAAAGAAAGGGCTAAGGCACCGACTTCAGCGACTGGTGTACCGGGGGAGTTCAAAGTCGGCGGAGATTGGTTTGTTCCGGCAGATCTAGTGCGTAAACTCGAGAGCGGTTTAGTCCGTTCGGGTGGGCTGCGCGGGTACGCTGTGTCATCGCCCGGAACTGCTTTACACGCTTTGGCGCGTTATGCATGGATGCAATCGGTCTAACGATACGCTCCGCAGCGTTCAGTCTTGTAACCGCGTTCGTGGTCGGATGCGCAACGTTGCCACCCGGGGCCGACTTCCCGAAGATGGTGTCGACCGCGCTGGCACATCCAGAAGAGACCCGGCTCGGCCGACAGTTCTATGGCGCCGCTCAAGTGCATGGCGGGAATTCCGCTTTTCGCCTGCTTCCGGTGGGAGTTGACGGGTTCCTAGCTCGTGCGCAGATGATAGATGCCGCCGAACGAGCCCTCGATCTTGAGTACTATATCTTTCGTCAGGACGAGACCGGCCAGTTGTTGACCGACGCCTTGTTACGTGCAGCCGATCGCGGGGTGCGCGTACGCGTGTTGGTCGATGACGGGGACACGCTCCAAGGCGATGAGCAGATTGCCGCGTTAAGTGCGCATTCCAAGATCGAGATCCGGATATTCAACCCGTTCGCTTATCGCGGCCATGCCGAACTGTTTCGCGAGCGTCGAATTCGCGTTCAACGCGTCGCGGCTCGATTATCGGATGCACAACAAGTTGATGGTCGTCGACAACGCGATCGCCCTCGTCGGCGGACGCAACATCGGCGATCAATACTTTCAGGTCGACCCCGAGTCGCAGCTCGGTGATGACGATGTCTTCGCAGCAGGCCCGGTCGTCAAGGAGCTATCCCGGACCTTCGACGAATTCTGGAACAGCGATCTCGCGATCCCGGTCGCAGGACTCGGCAGCGGAGAGCACTCGGACGCGGCTCTGGACGCATACCGCAAGACCCTCGACGAACACCGCAGGGAGTTGAAAGCCGACGGGACTGACTACGCAAGCCGGGTTGCGAGCGGTGAGCCACTCTCTGGGATGCTTTCCGGAAGGTTGTCACTCGTCTGGGCGCAAGCGCAGCTGGTCTATGACAGTCCTGACAAGGGTAGCGTCGAAAAGAAGGAGATGGTCGGCAAGCTGATGCACCGGACCGTGGCTGACGCCATGGCAACGGTACGCTCCGAACTGCTGATGGTCACGCCTTTCCTGATACCAGGGAATGGCGGAATGCGGCTGTTCAAGGATCTCCGCAACCGCGGCGTGCGCGTGCGGATCCTGACCAATTCCCTCGAGTCGACGCCGGAACTGGTCGCTCAGTCCGGCTACATGCGTTATCGCGTCCCATTGCTCGCGGACGGCGTGGAACTCTATGAAGTACGTTCGCTACTGGGCAATGCGAGGGGCAGCGGCGAGTCGTCCGCGGCGACGCTCTCCGGAAATTTCGCGTTGCACGCGAAGCTGTTCGTATTCGACCGCCAAAGGTTGTATATCGGGTCCATGAACTTCGACCAGCGTTCGCACCACCTCAATACCGAGATCGGATTGATCATCGACAGCCCGGAGTTGGCGCGCCAGACCGCGGTGCGCTTCGAATCGTTTGTGGTTCCTGCAAACAGTTACGCGCTGGCGTTGCGTAGAGATCCGGCGACCGGGGCGCCGGAGTTGATCTGGCGCACCCAAGAAGACGGAAGGGAGATCGATTACGATTCGGAACCTGCGCGTAGTACCTGGCAGCGAATGAGGGTTGAATTCCTCACCCTGCTGCCGCTGGACAAGGAACTCTGAGCGCTGGCGCGAACCGGGCCGCGGCGCTGCGATATGCAGTGATCGAGCCCAGTCAACCTCGCGTGATCGTATCGGAGAAAGTAACGAATCCAATTCCGCGCTGCGAAGAAACGGGCCGGGCCGTTGACTACCGCCGGCGAAATCACTGGGACCGGACATTCACCGACCGCGGCCAGACTGTCGAGAAATGAGAAGACAAGGATAGGGCATTCTCGCAGCATGTACTAAAAGGCAATCCCGTCGGGCTCTGCGCAACTACGGCGACGCGCCGCAAACGCCGTGGTATCGAGTAGTGAAACATGAGGCTTAGTCCACGGATATTGGCCGTCAGCGGGCCCGCAGCTAGGATATCCCCGTCAAGGTTTCGAATAGCACGCGGTCAGAACCGGCTTCCATCGCGATGAAGACACTCCGCCGACCATAATGGCTTCTCAACCCGGGAGATACTGATGGTACGAAAGATTCTGGCCTTTAGCCTCCTCGCAGTGTCGTTTGCGGCACCGAATAGCTATGCGCAGACGACGCCGCCCGGCACTCAGAAGCTGGCTACGGGCGCCGTCGATCCCGCGTCAATTCAGGCCCTCAGGGACATGGGTGCGTTCTTGCAGAAGCTGAAGCGCTTTGAGGTGTCGACCGAACTCACCGGCGAGCGCGTTCTGGCCGATGGCCAAAAGCTGCAGCATACGGCGACGGCTGATATGGACGTGGAACGTCCGAACAGGATCCGCGCCCTGATGCGTAGCGCCCGCTCCGAGCGCGAGATCGTCTACGACGGCAAGACGGTCACCCTGTTCACACCGGCGCAAAAATATTACTCGACCGTTGAATTCACCGGGACGATCGGCAAATTGATCGACCGGCTGGAGGAAAAGTACGGTGTGGAACTCCCGTTGGCGGATCTCTTCCTCTGGGGTACACCAGACGCGCCGCTCGACAAGATCGAATCGGCGATGAATGCAGGCCAGGATTTCGTTGGTGACGATCTCTGTGACCACTACGCTTTTCGCCAAGCGAGGGCCGACTGGCAGATCTGGATTACTACCGGGAGCAAGCTACTGCCGCGCAAGGTCGTGATTACGAGTCGCACCGATGAGGCGCGTCCCCAGTCGGTTTCCCTGATCGAGTGGAACCTGAAACCCAACTTCAAAGACACCGTTTTCGAGTTCACACCTCCCAAGGGCGCGACCAGAATTGAGATCGTTCCGGTGAAGACAAAGTAGAGGAGCACCAACATGAAGAGAGCATTGGATAGATTGCTTCCGGCCTCGTTGGCTGCCCTCGTTTTGGCCTGCCTCGCGACGGGCCCCTACGCTGATGCTGCGGGTCGGGGGGGCGGTGGGGGCGGTGGTGGTGGTGGTGCTCGCGCCGCAGGCGCCGGTGGTGGCGCTCGCGCGGCGACTGGCGGCGGCGCTAGGCAGAATGCGGCAGGTCAACAACAGCAGGGCTGATGCCCGTACCAACGATGTCCGAAGCACTAGCGTCAACAATGTCAACGTCGAGCGGAACGTCAACGTAAATGTCGATCAACACGGTTGCTGTGGTGGCAGCTGGG
Source organism: uncultured beta proteobacterium (assembly GCA_963711235.1). GTDB lineage: Bacteria > Pseudomonadota > Gammaproteobacteria > Burkholderiales > Casimicrobiaceae > PALSA-1003. The sequence continues at coordinate 2,265,101 of CAVQDI010000006.1, forward strand.
ACAATGACTATCATCCGGTTGCAACTGCAGCAGCGGTTGGCGCTGCCGTTGCCGTAACGTCCGCCGTCGTAGGCTCGACGGTTCAAAGCGTGCCGCCAAGCTGCGTACCGGTGAACTACGGTGGCATGATCTATCAACAATGCGGAAGTACCTGGTATCAGCCCCAGGGATCGCAGTACGTCGTCGTCAATCCGCCGTATTGATTCCATAGGAGCTGCTGCTAAGGGAGGGGACTACGCTCACGCCGGCCGCGTGAAATCCGACAAGGTTACTGCAAGGGGGGTAGTATGAGTCGTCGCATGATGGTCTTGGCAATGGGCTTTGCGCTGGCGGCGCCCGGCATCGCGCTCGGCGCAAGCAAGGCGGAAGAGCAGGCGGAGGTGCGCAAGGCGGCGCAGCAGGTCCTCGCCGCGGTCTACAAGGTGCAACCGTCGGCGCGCAACGCGGTCGCGTCCGCTGCCGGCTACGCCGCCTTCAGCAACTTCGGCATGAAGATACTCGTCGCTGGTGGCGGTTCCGGTGAAGGCATCGCGGTCAACAACAAGACCAAGGCCATGACATACATGAAGATGGCCGAGCTTCAGGCTGGCCTAGGTTTCGGGGTCAAGAAATTCCAGGTGGTCTGGGTGTTCGAGACCGAGGCGGCGCTGAACAACTTCATCAATTCCGGCTGGGAGTTCGGCGCGCAGGCGACCGCTGCGGCCAAGGCCGGCGACAAGGGTTCCGCCTATCAGGGAGCGGTCGCGGTGGCGCCGGGGGTCTGGCTCTACCAACTCACTGATAAGGGCTTGGCGCTCGAACTCACCGCCAAGGGGACCAAGTACTACAAGGACGGTGATCTGAACTGAGACGCGCGCCTGGCGAACCAAAGCAGGTGGCCAAGGTTCGTTGGCCGCGGCCGTCGCAGGAGATATTTCGATCGGACGCTGAGCGATGCGCAGCGATGGGGAACTCCCGCCGCGCTGGCGAGGGAGGCGCATGCGTGCTGCACCGCGACCGACGGCTACCGTGAGGCTGGTGAGGCAGCCATGAAAAGCGACGGACACGTCGCAAACTCACAGCGCGACCTGACGCGTACCGTGCTCGCGGTGCTGTTGATGGTGGTTCTCATCGGTGGCTCGCTCTGGATCTTGCGTCCCTTCCTGCTTGCGATCATCTGGGCCGCGATGATCGTGGTGGCGACATGGCCGATGATGCTCAAGCTGCAGCACGCGTTGCGCGGCCGTGCCTTGGCGGTGACGATTATTTCCGTCGCGATGGTTCTCGTGTTCGTCGTGCCGCTGGTGCTGGCGATCCAGATATTGGTCGACAATGCGGATACGATCACGGCGTGGTTGGGCACGTTGGCGACCACGACGATTCCCCAGCCCCCCGAATGGCTCTCGCGCGTGCCGCTGGTCGGAGCGAGGATTGCCGAGCGCTGGACGAGCATTGCAGCGGCCGACAAGGAGGAACTCGTTGCGCGTTTTGCGCCGCATGCAGCCGCCGCCGCGCAGTGGGTGGCCAGCGCGGTCGGCAGCTTCGGCATGCTGGGCCTCCAGTTTCTCTTGACCGTGATCATCGCGGTGGTCTTGTACACGCAGGGCGAAGCGGCGAGAGCGGGCCTGATCCGCTTCGGCCGCCGGCTCGCGGGCGATCGGGGCGAAGCCGTCGTGGTGCTTGCCGGTCAGGCCATACGGGCGGTCGCGCTTGGCGTGGTCGTCACCGCACTGGCGCAGACCGTTCTGGCCGGCCTTGGTCTCGCCGTGGCCGGGGTCCCGTTCGCCGGGCTCTTGACCGGCGTGATCCTGCTCCTCTGCATCGCGCAGATCGGGCCCATCCTCGTGCTCGTTCCCGCCGTAATCTGGCTCTTCTGGAGCGACCAGACCGCGTGGGGCACTGCCTTGCTGGTTTGGACTGTCGGCGTCGGCACTATGGACAATATCCTGCGCCCGTTTCTCATCCGCAGGGGGGCCGACTTGCCGATGCTGCTCATATTTTCAGGCGTGATTGGGGGCCTGATCGCATTCGGCATCGTGGGCCTATTTGTAGGTCCGGTTGTGCTCGCCGTTACCTACACCCTGCTCAAAGATTGGGTGGGCGAGCGAGACGCACCCTAACCGTCCCAATTCGAGGAGTTCGTCAGACAACACTGCGCGTCGGCGTGATTATTCACGACCGGATCGTGTTGCCTGATGAATTTGACTAGCGCACAGTCGTTACGCGCCAAGCAGCGACCGGCCTTGGCGCCCTACCCCGACAAATAGGCGCATTGCGCCACGCCGAGGCGCGCAAGCTCGTCCGGCGGACAACAACAGCAATTGGGAGGCAATCATGAAATCCAAAGCGCTGCCGTGGATTATTGCGGTAACTTTAGTCTGCAGGTTACGCCAGTTGCGATTGGCGGGACATTTGCCGCTCTTTACTCAAATCCGCCGGGGTGCTTTAGCAACGGCTGGTTAGGCGGGTTTCGCGGAACGACATTCTGATCGACGAAATCCGCACCTGGTGGCGTAGCCATACGACCTAATGCGAGCGGCGCTCCAGAGGCAACTATGGAAGAAGGCACGAAGGTGGTTTCGCCAGACCGCCCGCGTCCGTTCCGTAGCTCGCAATAGCAAGCATGGTAGGCGGGCCACGGATCGAGAAACGGATCGCTTTGCTTAGCCCAATACCTAGCTACGTTCTAGTGGACTGGTTTAGTATGCGCTGTGCGTTCTCTGTGCAGGCGGCGAAGAAGTTCGCTGCACTGCGCCGCGCACGTTCTTCACGCGCTTTTGCGCGCAGTTGCTTGATGCTTTCGTATTGCCGTAACGCGGGCTTCAGTGTGTTGTATGTCATGGCGCGGCTTCCTTTCACCTTCTCCGCTCATTCGGCGTGCAAACATACAAGCATTCAACGTGCCAAGGTATCAAACCATTGTTAATTAATGAATAAACAAAAACAGCGACGCCTCGAAGTGCCGCTCTGCGCCGTCAGGCTTACCTCGCACGAGCCGATTGATGAATGAACCTACGCTAACCGTTGATGAATCGCCAAGCGTAGACGACATTTCCCTCGTCGCGCGAGGCCTGCGACGCCATGCGCTTTCGCAGATCAATGGCGCCGAGTCGGCGCCGGTCGCGTGCTTCATTCGAGAGAATGGGGTGATTGTCGGAGGCATCGTGAGTCGTATTATTCAACGGCGAATGTTCATCGACTTGCTTTGGGTTGAAGAGACGCGGCGCAATCGTGGCTTTGGATCATCGCTCCTCCAATCCATGGAGCGCGTGGCGCGTGATCATGGTTGTCACGACGTATTGCTCGAAACGCTCAGCGCGTCGGCAGCGCGACTGTATTCGGCAGTTGGCTATCGCCAGCTTGCGGAGGTGCCGAACTACATTCCCGGGTTTGCCAAACATGTGCTGCTCAAATTGTTGGCCTGACCTCTCGCTCACCTCGGGCGCCGCGCCGGCGCCCCTGCGCGCAGTCCGCGCCGCGTTGGTTAACTTCGCCAATTGTGTACCATGCGTTTCGACCTTGCCGCGTCTCTGCCCCTGTCGCTGCCTCGCGCAGTAGCGTGGGCGGAAGGACAGGCTGGTAGCGTCCTTGCGAGCGGCATCTCTTTCGGGGTGAGCGTACGCTGGAGATAGCGGACCGGATTTCCGCATCTGCCTGAGCTCCCGTCATCCCCGGATTGCCGCCTCTGCTCCCTCGGGGCCGTTCGGTCGGGCAGCGCGCGCTGGTTGGTGGAACGTACAATGCAGGGCATGAAAGCCCAGGTACGTCCCGCGGTTCTCGGCCTCATCGGCAATACGCCACTGGTCGAGGTGACGCGCTTCGACACCGGCCGCTGTCAACTGTTTCTAAAGCTCGAGTCACAGAACCCGGGCGGCTCGATCAAGGATCGCATCGGCGTGGCGATGATCGAGGCGGCCGAGCGCGACGGAAGGCTGCAGGCGGGTGGCACGGTGGTCGAGGCGACTGCGGGCAACACCGGCCTCGGCCTCGCACTGGTCGCGCGGGCCAAGGGCTACCGCGTCGTGCTGGTAGTGCCGGACAAGATGTCCGCGGAGAAGGTGTTGCACCTGAAGGCACTCGGCGCGGAGGTGCACATCACCCGCAGCGATGTCAGTAAGGGACATCCCGACTACTATCAGGACCTTGCCGCGCATCTGGCACGCGACTTCCCCGGCGCCTTCTTCGCCGACCAATTCAACAATCCGGCGAATCCGCTCGCGCACGAGACCGGCACGGGGCCGGAGATCTGGGCGCAGATGGGGCACGCGCTGGATACCGTCGTCGTTGGCGTGGGCTCGGCGGGGACCATCACAGGCCTCACGCGATTCTTCCGCAAGGTCGAGCCGCGGATCGGCTTCGTACTCGCCGACCCGGTGGGCTCGATTCTGGCCGAATACACGCGCAGTGGCGTCGTCGGCAGCGCGGGCTCGTGGGCGGTGGAAGGCATCGGCGAGGACTTCGTCCCGGGCATCGCCGACCTGTCAGGGGTCAAGGCCGCCTACTCGATCAGCGATGCCGAGAGTTTTGCCACAGCGCGCGAGCTGCTGAAGCACGAGGGCATCCTCGGCGGGTCGTCGACCGGTACGCTGCTGGCCGCGGCGCTGCGTTATTGCCGCGAGCAGGCCACGCCCAAGCGGGTGGTGAGCTTCGTCTGCGATACCGGGACGCGCTACCTCAGCAAGGTCTACAACGACCAGTGGATGGTCGATCAGGGGCTGCTGGCGCGCCACGTCTACGGCGACCTGCGCGACCTGATCTCGCGGCGCAGCGAGGATGGCAGCGTGGTCAGTGTCGCGCCCGATGACACCCTCCTAACCGCCTTCCAGCGCATGCGCCTCGCGGACGTCTCGCAGCTGCCGGTGCTGGACGGGGCGCGGTTGGTAGGCGTCGTCGACGAATCCGACCTACTGCTGTGCGTGCAGGCTGATCCCGCGCGCTTCCACGACTCGGTGCGCACGGCGATGACCGGCGCGCCGGTGACCCTGCCGCCGACCGCCGACCTGGCCGCGCTGCGGCGCGAACTCGATCGCGGGCTGGTGGCGATCATCGCCGATGCCCATGGCTTCCACGGCCTCATCACCCGCTTCGACCTGCTCAACCACCTGCGCCGGACGCTCAAATGACCGAACCGAAGAACCCGCGCTTCGCCACGCGCACCATCCATGGCGGCCAAGCGCCCGATCCGTCCACTGGCGCCATCATGACGCCGATCTACGCTACGTCCACCTATGTGCAGACGAGTCCCGGCGTTCACCAGGGCCTCGACTACGGGCGAAGCCACAATCCCACGCGCTGGGCGTGGGAGCGTGCGGTGGCTGATCTGGAGGGCGGGACCCAGGCGTTCGCGTTCGCGTCGGGTCTCGCCGCCATCGCGACCGTGCTCGAACTGCTGCCCGCGGGCGCACATGTGGTCAGCGGCGACGATGTCTACGGCGGCACGTTCCGCCTGTTCGACAAGGTGCGCCGGCACAGTGCGAACCTCACCTTCAGCTATGTCGACCTCACCGATCCGGCGAACCTGGAGGCGGCCCTGACGCCGCAGACGCAGCTCATCTGGGTGGAGACGCCTACCAACCCGCTGCTGAAGCTCGCTGACCTCGCGGCGATCGCGGCGCTGGCGCGCGCGCGGGGTATCCTGACCGCTGCCGACAACACATTCGCCAGTCCGTACAACCAGCGCCCGCTGGCGCTCGGCTTTGACCTCGTCGTGCACTCGGCCACCAAGTACCTGAACGGCCACTCGGACGTCATCGGAGGCATTGCGGTCGTTGGCGGCGAGGCGCGGCTGGCGCCGGTGCGCGAGCGGATGGGGTTCCTGCAAAACGCGGTCGGCGCGATCGCCGGGCCATTCGATAGCTTCCTCGCGCTGCGCGGTGTGAAGACGCTCGCCGTGCGCATGGAACGCCACAACGCGAATGCGCTCGTACTCGCGCGCTGGCTGGAAGCGCAGCCCAAGGTCCAGCGTGTCCACTATCCGGGGCTCGCCTCGCATCCACAGCACGCGCTGGCCACGGCGCAAATGCACACTGTAGGCGGCGGCTACGGCGGCATGATCTCGGTGGAACTCGCCACCGATCTCGCGGGGGCCCGCCGTTTTCTCGAAGCCGTGCGCTTGTTCGCTCTAGCGGAGAGCCTGGGCGGAGTCGAGAGCTTGATCGAGCACCCTGCGATCATGACGCACGCGACGATCCCGCCGGCGACGCGAGACGGGCTGGGCATCGGCGACGCGCTGGTACGCCTTTCCGTGGGGATCGAGGACGTCGAGGATCTGTGCGATGACCTCGCACAGGCGCTGGCCGCAATCTAGCGACTGCGCCCGTTGGAACCTGGTCACTGGGTTTCGTGACGAGGCGCTTGCTGGTGAGTGGAGGGGCTAGGTCGAGGGCGTGTCATGGGCGGCTCTTGGCCGACATCTGATCGTCGCGGCTCATCGCCCGAAAGCGGCCATGCAGCGCATGTCATTACGGGGTCTTCAAGATCGTCACGCGGATCCGCTCGGATGAGAACAAGCGGTGTCGACAATAACCGCGTCCCTCGCATATCAGTGCTACCGTCGTCATGCCAGGTCCGCGTAAATAGCGGTCTCTTGCGACGCATTCCTTCGCAGGCTTGGACTGATACGCCTCTCGGCAAAACACACGTCCTTGAGGCTGCGCGTTCTCGGACGGTTTCCCGGCGGCTCCGTCGGGCATAGAGGGTTGAACGGCAGATCATGACGAGGCGACAGTGGTGCTGAACCTAGCGGGCGTCGAGAAAACTTACAGTGCGAGCTTTCACAGGACGTGCTTCGACGCACGAGCAAAGCACTTTGCGCATTGCATTCAATGAGTTGACCGCCAATTGCGAAGCCTTGGTATAAATTCTGCTTTGGGAGCGGAGGCTGGATCCGCGTAGTTAAACCGCCACGTAGCGAGGGTGCGGGTAGCCCCATGTCGGGAGGCCCTCGATGCCCCGAACTTCCGCGAGGAAAAAGACGTTGCGGGTGAAAGCTCAGCCGTTGCTTTTGGAGGAACGCCGCGATCAGCGGTCAGGCGCAAGTGCGCGTCTGATGCTGGATCGGCCTCGTTCAGCCTGTCAGTGTTGAACGTACTTGTACGCCCCGATGCAATCCCAACTCCGGAGCCCAGTTATGAAGCATCCGAAACGCTTTATCCTGATCGCCTTGGCCTGTCTCGCCGCCCCGGCCGGGGCACTCGCTAATGTCACCTTTACCGACTCGACGTTCGCGCTGGCCAATTACAACACGGTATTGGCGTATTCGGCCGATTCAAGTAACAGTTACGCCATTTCCCAATGTCCATCATGCGGTAATCCTGGCCTGGCGCTCGAAATCATCATGAATGAGCCCGATGGCGGCGGGGCAACTTCCCCGTCGCTATATATTGGAGTTATCAACACTACATTCGCCTACGATCCCGCGACCAACGGGGCGATCACCTCGATCAGCGCCTCGATAGATAAAAACATTACCGACAATGCTGTTGGCACGCTCGGAAACTTCTTCCGTCCGATAATTGAGCAGGACGGCAATATCTACGTCTACGAGGTGGGCATTGCGGGTCCGTCGCTTTCGGCCCCCGGAACTACGGGATACAACACCCTCGCTGGCACGGACCTAACCGCCGCCGAATTCGTGGAAATCAATACAACGACGGGAGCTTATGGGACCGCCAATCCGAACTTCGACGGAGACCTAATGAAGTTCGGTTTCGCACAGCTCCTAGGCCCCACCACCGTTACGGGTACGGTAGTCACATACTATTTTGACAATCTGTCAATTGGCCTGACCACTACCGTCCCCGAGCCCGCCACGCTCTCACTCCTCGGCCTCGGCCTCGCCGGTGTCGGCTTCATGAGGAGGCGCAGGGCGAGCTAACGATCTCGACGCGATAACAACACCGATCAGACCCCGCTTCGGCGGGGTTTCTGTTTGTGAGGCCAATATCATCGCGCCGCGACGGCTCATGCCTACGGAGAGACCACGCACTGAGGTGCCCGTTAGCTGCCGTCGGTGAGCGGCGGGTTCGGGTCTATTCTGTTGAAAAACTCGTTTGGCGGAGCGGAGCACGGACAGCGACAAAATTCGACCTCATAGAATGGCCGCTGTTGAATGCTACGCGGTCGGGTGATGGTTTATGACCCCCGGCAAAACCGCGTTGATCAAGTCTTGAACAGTTTTTCAAGTGCGCCGGTAAAACCGGCAAGGAGTAGGTGGTGCAAGTCCGCTGCACTGAAGGTCTAGCAAACCACAGTGGCCCCGAGTCATGCACGGGCATCCGTGAGGGTGTCAGTGAAGCGTTGACAGGGGAGCGCGCAGGCCAGCCATGGAGCCGCGAAAGACTGATATCCCGGGTGCTGACACGGTTTGAAACGTGGAAGGCAATACGGACGGGTGCGCTAATGCGAGCGCCCGGACGGACCGGCGTGGTCGGAGACCCTGGCATGCGCGGACGCTTCTTGTACGGGAACCGGGAGATCTTGGGTTTGGCCGGCGGCACATTGCCGGTCCGTGCCGGGAAGGCGAGGAGCCGTAGCCGGTGATGCACGAACCCAAGAAGTCTGACCTCGCTGTAGTAGCCGTGAAGCCGACGAACAAAGCCGGAAGTAACGCGGCGGCGGAGCCGGTGGAGCCAAGGGCGGGGACCGAGGGAAACGTGGGCCAGCAAAGCACGCACCGGACGCAGATCCGGGCTCGCGTGTCACAGGCGCTGGAACGCGTACGTCAAGCCGCAAAGGCAAGGAAGAAGGAACGGTTCACCGCGCTGCTCCACCATGTCGATCTTGATCTACTTCGGCTATCGTTCTTCGCTCTCAAGCGACAGGCGGCGCCCGGCGTGGACGGGGTGACATGGCAGGATTACGAGGCAAATCTGGAGAGCAATCTCCAAGACCTGCACTCGAGAGTCCACCAGGGCGCGTACCGGGCGCAGCCCAGCCGGCGCAAGTACATACCCAAGCCGGACGGGCGGCAGAGGCCGCTGGGCATCGCCGCAGTGGAGGACAAGGTTCTCCAACGCGCAGTGGTGGCGGTGCTCAGCGCCATCTACGAGGAAGACTTCCTGGGTTTCTCGTACGGCTTCCGGCCGAAGCGCAGCCAGCATGATGCATTGGATGCGCTGATTGTCGGCATCACACGGAAGAAGGTGAACTGGATCCTGGATCTCGACGTCCGAGACTTCTTCGGGACGGTCAGCCATGAATGGCTCATCCGTTTCCTGGAACATCGGATCGGCGACCAGCGCATTCTCCGGCTGATTCGCAAATGGCTGAAGGCAGGAGTGCTGGAAGAAGGGATCGTGACGGAAGGCGAGGTTGGCACGCCACAGGGAGCTACGGTTTCCCCGTTGTTGGCTAACGCCTACCTGCATTATGTCCTCGATCTCTGGGCGCAGCAGTGGCGCAGACGCCACGCCACCGGCGACATGATTATCGTCCGCTACGCGGATGACGTGGTGCTGGGCTTTGAGCACGAAGCTGAGGCCAAGCGGTTCGTCCAAGCCTGGCTCCCGCCGCCGCGCATCCTTCATCCATGGCCCACGCAGCGCTTCGACGTCAAACACCCGAGGTGGGAGCCGAGTGCGTGAATGGCGCTTGCTCGGATCTGTGCGGGGGGTGCGCAGCAATGCGCATCCCTACCGCAAACAGAATAGGTCGTGAGCCGCCATCGACGACGGCCGCAGTCGGCCAACAAAGGAATGGAAGAGCAAAATACTATGTCTCCCGATAGCGTTCAATCCCATCCAGTGGATGACCGCGCTGGCCGACACGCCCTGATCAACGACTGGTATGGAGCGCAAGGCGCTACGACCTTCGACATACTGTTTCGGCGATGGCCCGACGCAAGTTCATCAACATCAGACACAAGGTGGCCATCGTCCCCTGCCGTTCTTAGTAAGCTCGAGCACATTGCTTTTCAACAACGGAGTTGTCGCATGCGAGGCTCGCTTCCTGCGGTCCAGAGCCTGACGGCCGGCTATGCCGACACGACTGGCTTTCTTGCCCTCAAGGGCCTGTTCACCTCCCACGTCACCGGGAACTTCGTGACTTTGGGCTCCGCACTGGTGTCGGGCACCAGCGGCACGCTCGGGAAGACGCTTGCCTTACCGACTTTCTGTCTCGCCGTGCTCCTCATTAGGCTTATCGCTCATCGCCTGCGAGCCGCGGGGCGACCGGTACTGCGCAGCGTGCTCACGCTGCAGCTGGCGTTGCTGATCGTCGCGGCGGCCCTCGCGGCCTGGGCGGGGCCGTTTCCCGATCCCGATGCAGGTCCTGCGCTCGCCCTCGGGATGATCCTCGTTACGGCGATGGCACTGCAGAATGCAGCTCATCGAGTACATCTGTCTCATACGCCGCCCTCGACAGTGATGACCGTCACGACGACGCAGATCATGCTCGACTTGGGCGACGCGCTGCATGGCTTATCGCCGGAGAAGGCCGCAGTCGTGCGCACACGGCTGAAGGCAATGACTGCGAGCGTCGTGCTGTTCGCCGCAGGCTGCGCGGTCGCCGCTCTCCTGTTCGCAACATTCAACAAGTGGTGCTTCTGCGTACTTCCCCTTCTCGTAGCGTGCGCGCTGATGATGCGATCGGAAATCGTCGACGCGCGCACTTGAGGGTAGCCGCGTGTGAAGTCCCAAGACTAAGGTGACATTCTGACTCACTTCTCAACCCAGGAGTCTTGTGGTTACATATGGCTCCGATTGTCGCTAAAGCCAGCGTGCTGGGTCAAGCGGCTCGGATTCAAAGCTTTGGTATTAAACGGAAGGATCCAAGAATGATGAACTTCGGCTACAACGGCCTATTGGGCGTCCTGATACTTGCCGGTGACATATGGGCGATTATTAATATCTTCCAAAGCTCCGCTTCAAATGAAAAGAAATTGATTTGGACGATCGCGGTTGTGCTGCTTCCAGTGCTGGGCCTGATCGTCTGGTTTTTTCTCGGACCGCGGGATCGAAAGGTGTAGGGCTGCTACACGCGCAGGACCTACCCACATGAGAGGTCAACCTGTACTCGTGCCGGGAGCGGACCAATGCGCGTCAAGGTATCGCACGTGGTTTTGGCCTTCGGCGAGCTCCGCGAATGTCCGATTCTTTAGGCCGCGATGGTCTGCAACGGTCGATATGCGACCGTCAAAGGATCAGGCTGCTATCGGCCACCTCTGAAGTTACCCACGTTTCGTGGACAGTTCCAGACAGGCACAATAGCTCCAGGAGGGCTGTGTCATGGAACGCAAGGAACGCAGGCGCCATACCCGGGAATTCAAGCTTGAGGCGGTGCGGTTGGCTGCCGTTGGAGATAAGACCAAGGCCAAGGTGGCCCGGGAACTTGGCATTCGGGTGAACCAGCTGCGCCAGTGGCGGCTGGACTTCGAGCAAGAGGAACGCGACGGCGTTCCCAAGCAAGAGCTGGCCACGGCTGAGCAAGACCTCGGAACGCTGCGGCGTGAGAACGCCCGGCTGCGGGAGGAGAACGATATTTTAAAAAAAGCGGCCGCGAGTTCAACCGGTCAGTGCAACGCTGGCCTCGAGTCTATCGGCAGGCGTGCAGAAGCTCAAGGTCTTCCGAGGGCGCTGATTCAGGCGTCGGGCGACTTTGTTCAAATCGGATTGGGAGTATCCCGAGAGATCCGTGCCTTTCGGAAAGTACTGGCGTAGCAGGCGGTTTGTATTTTCATTCGTGCCACGCTGCAAGGGCTTTGTGGATCGCAGAAGTAGACTTGCACGTCCGTCGCGACAGTAAATTGCTTGTGTTTCGCCATCTCCATGCCGCGGTCCCAGGTCAACGATCGACGCAGTTCGGTAGGCAGCTTGCGGACTTGCCTGCTCAATGCGGCCACCACACTGTCGGTTTGTTTGTCTCGGACCTTCACCAACATTGTGAAGCGTGATTGGCGCTCGACTAACGTCGCAATATGGGTATTCTTCGAGCCGGTAATCAAATCGCCTTCCCAGTGACCGGGGATCGCTCGGTCTTCAACGTCAGCTGGACGTTCTCGGATGGACACCCCGTCGACGATCTGTCCGCGTGGCTGGCCGTCGGTACTGGCGTTCTTTGAGCGCCGCATCATCCGCTTCGATCGCAGATGCCCAATCAACTCCCTCTTAAGCACGCCACGGGCCTGAATGAACAAGCTACGGTAGATCGTTTCGTGCGACACGCGCATGCTTTCGTTGTCCGGGAACGCCTGTTTCAGCCACCCAGCCACCTGCTCGGGCGACCAGTCCATACTCAGCTTGTTCGCCACGACCCTTTGCAACCGGTGATGAATCGCCAGCCGACACGGCTTGGGCCGCCGAGCCTGATCCCAGGCATCTGCATCGGCTTCAGCGGCACGATACCAATTTCGACCGCCATGGCGTGTAATTTCACGGCTCACCGTAGATGGCGACCTGCCGATCCCGGCTGCTATCTGCCGGATAGACGCTTGAGCGGCAATTCCACGAGAAATCTCTTCGCGCTCAGCGAGCGTGAGCGTCAGGCGGAAACGGCGACGGCCCGCAGGAACAATCCCGCCGTTAGACGAAACAACGCAGTGGATCGACCCAGCGTGTTTGCCGAGCGCGCGGCCAATATCGCTCAGCGACTGCCCACACTTCCATCGATGCCACAGCTCTGCCTTCTGGGAAACGGACAGCCCTGGTCGCCCCATTTGTGCCATATACACCACCCTCCAAACCTAAATTAGAACAGATGGTGTTGCATCGACCAGTTGAATCCGCGGCCATCTACTTTGCGAAGGCGTCGAGATGAAGTACGCCTTTGTCGAATGCGAGCGCAGGCGGCATTCAGTGCGTACGCTGTGTAGGGCCTTGCGCGTTTCACCCAGTGGGTACTACGCAGCCCGGAGCCGGCCGCCCAGCGCCCGGGATAAGCGGCAATCGTCTCTGACCACCAAGATCCGGGAAGTCCACGTTGCCAGCCGCCAGACGTATGGTGCGCCGCGGGTGCACGCGGAGCTCTCGGTTCAGGGGATTGCCTGCTGTCGCAACACGATCGCCAAGCTGATGCGCAGAGCGCAGATTGTGCCCAAGGCGATCCGGCACTTCCGGGTAACGACCGACTCGCGCAATACCAAGGAGGTCCTACCCAACTTGGTCAGGCGGTGCTTCAAAGCCGAGCGGCCCAATGCTTGCTGGCTCAGCGATGTGACCTACATCCCAACACGCGAGGGCTGGCTGTACCTGGCTGCCGTTCTGGATGTGTACTCCCGGGCTATTGTGGGCTGGGCCATGGGCCCCACGCTCGGGGGGCCAGTTGGCCACCGACGCGCTCGCTATGGCAATTTCCAGACGTGGCGTTCCCGAGCTCGTACACTCCGATCGAGGCTCAACCTACGCAACCTCGATATACCTGGACCTCATCAGAAAGCACGGGATCCGCCAGAGCATGAGCCGCAAGGGGAATTGCTGGGACAACGCGCCGATGGAAAGCTTCTTCCACTCCCTGAAGACGGAGCTTGTAATGCACTGTGACTACAAGACTCGGGACCAAGCACGCGCCAGCCTGTTCGATTACATGGAAGTCTTCTACAACCGCCAGCGCCGCCACTCCACCATCAAGTACGTGGCTCCGCTAGCATTCGAGGAATCAACCAGCGCCTGATCGGACTGTCCACCGTTCGTGGGTAACATCACCTCCGGTCGTAGCACTTCTTCCTCCAAAGCGGTCCGTCGCCGATGTCCGTCGAGTCTCCCGGTCTCGTTACGATCACCTACCGCGCCTTGACGGGCCGATCGCCATGGCTGTCCTGCGGCACCCCTCTCTGCAACGACATGTGCGAATGCACGCCGAGCCAACGTCCATCGGGTTGGCACATGAGCACGATGGTCGCTCTACCGGGCCGCTCGAAGCGCGTCCCATCGGGATGAAATCCGATGCTGGTCCAAGGCGCGATTGCAGTCGCCATCGTCCCATCTGCGCTGGCAAGCACTGCGGTATTTTCGAGGTCGAAGGCGAATCCGTCAGTTCTCGGCCATACGTTGTCCCATTGGGTATCGGTCCAGGCAGTCAAGCCGTGCACCAATTCCTGATAGGTGCCAAATACGACGATGTCGGAATGCCAGAAGGGACGTGCAGCTGCGTAATCAACCGCCCGCACGCACTCGGCGAAACGGGAAAGCCAGTCATGAACCGAAGCGGTTTTGATCACATCGGCGACGGGCAAAGGAAGAGGGGTTGCTCGCATGGAGACGCTCCTTCGCTATGGATGGCGGGCATCCAATGATACGTGCGGCACGTTTCTCAGGCTGACAACCGCTCGTGGACCATCAGGCGGTTCGCGGCCAGGAGCGGCCCGTCGCGAATTTAGTCGCCTTAGAATTCGGTCAAGGCTATCGCGCAACCGCCTGGACCGTGGGCGCCCAACCGCGGATGAGTTGCTTATGTCCCCACAGTTCCGGACTCGAAGGATCGACTTGGGTAAAGCTATCGTCCAGCAGAGCGCCGCCGGCACCAAACTCCATGTCAAATCCGCTTGGCGTGCGTATGTAGAACGACACCAAGGTGTCCATCTGATGCCGTCCCAAAGTGAGCGTGATCGGCAGCTTCCGCTGCTCCGCAATGTCGTAGGCGAGGCCGACATCATCGATCGAGTGAGCCTCGATGCAGAAGTGCTGCATACCGCGCTTACCGGGAACGCCGACATAGGCAAGGCAATGCGTCCGACGATTGCAGCGGTAGAAGCGTGCGCTCGGGCCACCGCGTTCCACTAATTCGCTCGGGGCGCCCGCGAAGGGCGTCAGGCCGAGAATCTGGGTCGCGAAGGTGTCGAGTTCCTTCGTCGTTTCAGGTACTACGACCACGACATGGCCAACCCCCTGCGTGCCCGCGACAAAGCCTTTCATCGCTCGCCCCGGCAAGAACGAGCCCGGCGTGAAGGACGCGCCGAAAAACACCTCATGAACATAGTCGGCGGGATCGCCAAAGCGAGCGAAGGCCTGAACCCGACGGATCCTGCATTCCTCCTTGTTGCCAAGCTCGGGCGTCAATCCTGCCACCCGTAACTCCTCTACGGCTGCAAGGAACGCACCGCTGTCGCGTAGTTCCCAGCCTATATAGGCAATTCGATCGGTCAAACCAGGATGAATAGCGATCCGGTGATGACGGCTGTCCATGCGCAGATACACGCTGCCATCCGCACCCGGCTCCGCCAGCCCGAACCCAAAAACCTCCGGGCCAAATGACGCCCATGCTTTAGCGTTAGGAGATTCGAATCCCAAGTACCCCAGTGCCATGATGTTCATCCCCACCCCTTACGTTAAAGAGCGTCCGATCAGAATATTGATGTAAGATGAATTCGGCAAGAAGGATGAATATCCATACTAAGTGCCAAATATATGACCAAGACGCCGGACGATTACCTTGACGACGCCGCAGCGGCGCAACTCAGGCAGGAATTTCGCCGGACCGTGAGCACCATCATGGGTCGTTGGAAGCTGGAGATCCTTTGGCTGCTGAATCGGCGTGTCTACCGCTTTGGAGAACTGCGCCGCGGCATTCCGGGCATAACACAGCACATGTTGACCACCCAACTTCGTGACTTGGAAGCGGACGGGTTAGTAAAGCGAACAATCTATGCCGAGGTACCGCCACGCGTGGAGTACGAAATTACGGAAACGGCGCGCACTCTCAAACCGGTTTTTGCAGCCCTGTTGAAGTGGGCAAAGAACCGGGCGCAAGGCGGAAAGGAGATTTCCAAAGGAAAGCCGGTTCGCAGTGAATGATCGACTGTGCTGTGGCGTTGCTACCACCGGTATCACTTATTAATTGGCTGCTTTGCGATGCCCTAAAGGACTGCTTCGGGTGTGCGCCGTGATAAGGCGGCGCTTTCCAGTGGGTGTAAGGCCCACCCGGCAACCGCTCCAGCCGGAAGCAACCGGGGCAGCTATGGAGGTAACGAAATGGCTGAAGCCTTCGGGTAAGCGTGCCACGAATTGGTGGCAGCGCGAGTGTGCGGGCCGTAACGCGAGTGAACGCTGAGCAAGCCTCGAAAAAAGTCGATGCGAAGGCCGACCCGACAACCCTTTCGGGGAAGGCTGATACCACTGGACGGATGAGCGAGGTAGGACCGCCAGTGGCTGCGCCGGGGCAGTGGCGACAGCACGTACACAAGGAAAGCGCACGCAACACGGGAAGCCCCAAGGCGTGGTCGGGGACGACCAACCGGACGCCGGTGACGGACAGGCCGGGCGCTCTGGGGTGACGGAGAGGCTCGTAGTACCGCTGAAGCCGGGTAATGCCGGTGGAGGGAAGGGGCCTCAGTTCAAGACGAACGCAGCAAGTAGCGAGGGACGCGGAGATTGGGCAACCTAGCAACTCCGGCAAGTGTTCAGAAGCTGCAGAGGGCGTTGCACGCGAAAGCGAAGGCAGCGCCGGGCTATCGCTTCTACGCTCTGTACGACAAGATCAGCCGCGATGACATTCTGGCCCACGCCTATGCTCAGTGCTGCTCGAACCAGGGCGCACCGGGTGTAGACGGTCAGGACTTTGCGGATATCGAAGCGTATGGGGTACAGCGGTGGCTCGGTGAATTGGCGCTTGCGCTCAGAGAGGAGAGCTACCGACCGGACCCCATCCGACGAGTGTTTATCCCGAAGGCCAATGGCAAACTCAGGCCGCTGGGCATTTCGACCTTGCGCGATCGGGTCTGCATGACAGCAGCGATGCTGGTGCTGGAGCCGATCTTCGAAGCCGACCTTCCGCCAGAGCAGTATGCTTACCGGCCGGGCCGCAATGCCCAGCAGGCGCGCCGATATCGCCCCGTTCCGCGCGGCCTGTTTTTTGCGTCATCCGGTACGAGAGAGGCGTTCCACTGTCCGAAGGTCACTGTATCCGGTGAGCCTAGAATGAGACCATGTTGGACCTATCGCCCCGCGCACTGGCGGCCCAAGCACGGGCGGCGAAGCGTTGGTATGTCTACCTCATCCTCTGCCGCAACGGAACAATCTACACCGGAATCGCACGGAATGTGGCTATGCGCTACGCACAGCACCTCGCCGGCACCGGCGCGCGCTACACCAAGGCCAATCCACCGCGCCGGCTGCTCGTCAAGTTTGCCTGTTTGAACCAGTCGGAAGCGGGCAGGATGGAAGCGGCGATCAAGAAGCTAACCGCGACCAACAAACAGAAACTGGTCGGCGAGACCGGTGCTGCTGTGCGGAAATTACTGTTCGGTTGACCGCTGACTAGCACGCACTTGGAACGCCGTGCCCGCTGTGATTCGCGGTCATCGCCGGGGCGCGCAAACGTCGCTCGCCGGAGCTAAGAGGCGACGTACTTAGGCAGATGGCGCGCGAGATAATCGACGAAAGTTCTCACGGTGGGCAATAGACCTCGCCGATAGGGAAGCAACGCGCTGAAGGTCGATTCGTCAGCGAACCATCCCCGCAGAACTTGCGTCAGCTCGCCAGTGCGCAGCTCGCTCTTGCAAATGTAGGCAGGCAGAGCGACGATTCCGACTCCCTCGATCGCTGCTCGCTTAAGGCTGGACATGTCGTTGCTGACTAGTCGGGGCGCCGGCGGCTGAATCAGTTCGCTATCGCCTCCCCGCCGCGAAGTTGAGTGCCGGCGCAATTGCCACGCGGCAATCCTGTTCGCTCTCCATACCGAAACGCAAGGGAATCGCTTCAGGTCTTGAGGCGTCTCCGGAGATCCAGTGCGCTTGAGATACTCGCTGCCCGCAACGAGAATCCACGGGGCTACGGCCAGCGTGCGACGGACAAGGGTCGAGTCCGGCAGCGGGCCCGAGTGCGCACGGATGGCGACATCGAAATTCTCGGCCAGCAAATCGACTTGTCGGCTTGTAACGTACTCGACGAGGTCGACCCTTGGATATTCCTTCATGAAGCGCATGACGATGTCGCCAAGCGCGAATTGTGCCGTACCCATCGCCGCTGTGAATCGTACGACGCCGGCGAGTTCCGTTACCCTCCGCCGCGCATGCGACTCGGCGTCCTCGGCCGCTCGCACCATGAGCAGGGCGTGCCGGTAGAACTCTTCGCCTGCCTGTGTGGGGCCGAAATGTCGCGAGGTGCGATTGAGCAGGCGAACGCCGAGCGCCGCTTCCAGCCGTTGCATGCGGTAACTCAGCGTGGACTTGGGCATGCCGAGACTTCGACCTGCTGCTGTGAAGCCGCCCCGCTCGAGGATCTGCACGAAAAGGAACAAGTCATTCAGGTCGAGCATCGGTCCGTCCAGTGCATTGGACGATAAGTCCCAACTCTGCAGTCTTCCGAGGAGCGGGTCAAGCCGATATTATCTGACCCGAAGGATCGCGAAGGACAGGGCGTCTCCGCAGACGCATTTGGAGAGGTGGCGGGCGAACCCGTTCGTAGACGCGATTTCATTCAATGCGGACGCACTCGAGGTAATCGCGCCAACCGTCGCGGCGGCATCCGTTGTTTCTCTGAGCCGCAGCCTCGCGTCGTCATCGCTAGGAGCGATCCATGGACGGACGAAACAACCCATACGTTCCTCTCAGTTCCGACAATGCAGCGCTGGTGCTCGTCGATCATCAGCTCGGCTTGCTTACGGGGGTCCGGGACATCCCGGTCGCTGAACTGAAGAACAACGTGGTGTCTCTTGCCAGGGCGATGCGGATTCTGAAGCTGCCGATCATCGTCACGACGACAGGCCGCGACAGCATGTGGGGGCCGACCTTTCCGGAACTGGTGCAGGCGCTCCCTGAGGTCGAGATCATCGATCGTGCCTCGGTCAATGCATGGGACGACCCGAAGGTGAGCAAAGCGATCGAGGCGACCGGGCGAAAGAAGCTCATCTTCGCGGGGGTGTCTCTGGAAGTGTGCGCGGCCTTTCCCGCGATCACTGCGATCGGGCGGGGCTATGACGCCTACGTCGCGGTCGACGCCTGCGGCACGTTCAGTCAGACCAAGCGTGAGGCCGGCCTCATGCGCATGCAGCAGGCCGGAGTCATCCTTTCCGACTATGCCACCTTGACCATCGAAGTTCTCAAGGACAACAGCCGGCCTGATGCCGGTGCGGTCTACGGAGCGCTTGCCATGCCATTTGCGGTCCTCGTCGGACAAATCGCCAAGGCTTACGGGAAATAGGAGCGGCGCGCGAAGCGACTTCAGCGGCTACAAGTGACGCGCCGACAACTCAACGACTTAACCGAAATATATTTCGCACCGACGATGGATGCGCCGATCGAACCGGACGATGGGCGCGAAGACTGATGACTTGTTGACCGAGCGGCGGCATTACGAGCCGGCGAGAAGCCCGCCGCTCCGAAGCAAGCGCGCAACGTCGTTCGCATATTGCGGCGCATCCTGCTCCAAGGTCGCAGGTTTGTAAGTCGCCGGATTGAACGTCCACACCGGCCGCGCAGTCTTGACATCGAACAACGTCGTGTAGATGGTTGCAGCCTGATAACTATCGGTGACAATTCCCGGTTCATACCAACCCACGTACATGTTGGAACCGGCGGGGACCACGACACCCGACGTAACCCCGACAGTTGTCTCGGTGGTGAATCCGGAAAGTCGCACGAGCAGAGCGGCATCCGCGCCGGACTGCACTATCGCGGCACGCATGGATGCCTGGTCCGGTGTGCGGTCGGTTGGCACGTATTGCCAACCCGGCACCGCAGTGACGCCTGCACCCTGTAGTGCGTACACGATCAGGTTCTCAAACCCGCGTTGGTCCTTGAGACTCTGCGCGCTCAAGCCGATGACGAATATTTTCTTGAACGGGAGTCCGTTGTAATTCGGATCGCGCCAAGTCGTGGTCACGAGCGGACTGGGTGCCGATGCGCAGGCGACAACCAGCGACAGCAAGGCGAGGCGCAACGCGGTGCGCAGCGAATACATAGACATGTGATTCTCCAGTCAGAAGTAAGTCTTCAGGAACGCCGGCGCGCCTTACCGGGCAGAGAGACCTTCCCTGCGAGGGTAGCGTTAGCGACGGCTCGCGGCGTTTTCCGCCTCCTAGGCTAACCTGACTTTGCCGCCGCCGGAGCTTGGCAATCCGAAATTTGTTCTTCGTGATCGATGAAGGGCCTCCAGTCCGTGCTTTTGGAGGCGGCGAACCGCCCCTTGATGTAGTAGCGCTTGCACGGCGCAGCGTCCAGCACAATCTGCTCCAGATGCACCGGGCCCACCACCGACGACGGTGGTATCAGCTGCAGCACGAGCGTGCGCCGTCCCGGTGTGATCTTGATCGGCTGCCCGGGCGTATTGCCAGGGCCGGAACCATCGATCTGGCTGAATAAGACGGGCTCGACGTCCAGCAAAGTCTCGCTGTAGTCTCCTGGTGAATCCTTATGAAAGCCGTGAAGTGTACCGCGGCCCGCCGAATGGCGGCTATTGGCGACCGCCCGTCCTGACTGCTTGCGTCACTTCTTGGCGGAGGGGATGATTTTCGATCCCGTTGGAGAACCTCACGACCGATGAACCCCATCAATTTCCTCGAACCTCGGCACGCAGTGCAGGAAGAGCAAGCACAGGCCGTTGTGTGATTGGAGATTCTCGGAATCGTGCTCGCGTACGCACTATTTGTGAGTCGCGAGTCCAGCGAGACCGCCTCGATCTTGATGCGCACGAGCTGAGCCTTCTGCGGTTTCTCGAACATCGGGTCGAGCGCGTCAGACTCGGTCCAGTTGCTTATCGGCGCGTAGACTCAGTGCGCAATGGATCTCCCCGCTTCGACGTTTCGTTCGGACATGTGAGAATCGACCCCCAACTTGACGGGTGTGGATATGACAATGGACCGGATGCGGTTCACGAATGTCTCCGAGGTGCTTTGGCAAGGTCATGACCGATGGGCCTGTCCGGTTGATAGGCCCACCGGATATGGTGCAATCCTGCCCCGGCGCCAGCAGCAGTGCCCGAGCAGCGACGGCTGAGCAAGCTTGAGTTGCACAGGTTCCAGCGACGTGCCGACAGCCAACGCATGAGCCTTGAGCACAGACGACTGACGCATGCGCTGCTGCTCTCGCTGCTGATCCACACGTTGCTGTTGAGCCTGACCTTCGGTGGCCAGGGACTTTGGCTTCCGGGCTTCGGCTTCCCCTGGCAGGATCGACGGATCGAGGCACCCGATCTGCGCGTCATAATCGTTCCGGCGCAGGTCACGGCTGCGGAGTCGGTGGTCACGCCGGTTGCGGAGCCGATGCAGCAGGCATGGGTCGAGCAACCTGTTGCCAGTGGGCCGGCGCTGACGCCATCCGTGTCCCGCGCCGCGACCCCGCGGCGGAATGCAGCAGCGATCATGCCGGATGCCAATCCGAGGGCAGAGGCCAATCACGCCGCGACCGCTGCGGCCCCTGCGCAAATGCCTTTGCGCGCCGATCGGCCCGGTGACACGGCGCCCCCGCCGATCCCCGCGCCGGCCGTGATCGCCGTGCAGCGGACCGACGCGGCTACGTGGGTCGTGCCGGCGACTCCAGCGATGCCAACGCCCGCCATCGCGGCAGCGCCAAGCGCCTCGAGCCCGGAGACCGCGATGCCGTCGCTTCGAGATGCTGGCGATGCAGCGCGGGCGCGAACCGACCAAGAGGCGGGGGAGCGAGCCGTTGAACTGGCCAAGCTCGATCTTTCCGAGCAGGAGGGACAACGGCAGGCGGAGCAGCTGGAGGCGGCGCGGCGGGACGCCGCGCGTCAGGAAGCGGCGTGGGCCGAGACCGCGCAGCTGGAGGCCGAACGCCAGGACGCCGCACGGCGGGCGGCAGACCTGCAAGAGGCGGCGCGACAGGAGGCCGAACGCCAGCAGGCCGCACGGCAGGCGAGAGACCTGCAAGAGGCGGCGCGGCAGGACACCGCCCTTCAGGAAGCGGCGCGGGCCGAGAACGCGCGGCTGGAGGCCGAACGCCAGGAGGCCGTACGCCAGACAGCAGACCTGCAAGAGGCGGCGCGACAGGAGGTCGAACGTCAGCAGGCCGCATTGCAGGCTACAGACCTGCAAGAGGCGGCGCGGCAGGAGGCCGCGCTTCTAGAAGCCGCACGGGTCGAGGCCGCACGGGTCGAGGCCGCACGGGTCGAGGCTGCAAAGGTCGAGGCCGCACGGGTCGAGGCCGCACGGGTCGAGGCCGCACGGGCCGAAGCTGCGCGGGTCGAGGCGGCGCGGGTCGAGGCCGCACGGGTCGAGGCTGCAAAGGTCGAGGCCGCACGGGCCGAGGCCGCAAAGGTCGAAGCCGCACGGGCCGAGGCCGCAAAGGTCGAAGCCGCACGGGTCGAGGCCGCAAAGGTCGAGGCCGCACGGGTCGAGGCCGCAAAGGTCGAAGCCGCACAGGTCGAAGCTGCGCGGGTCGAAGCCGCACGGGTCGAAGCCGGACGGGCCGAAGTCGCGCAAGAGGCGGCCGCGAGACGGGAAGCGGCGCTTCGGGCGATAGGACGACAGCTAGACGAGGAGGCCGCCCGGCGTGAAGCTGCAATGGCTGCGGCGCGCCTGTCACCCTCGTCGAGCAGCGCACGTCGATACAGGCTCTTCGGTCGCACTGACCCCAACGCGGAACTCATCCTGTACGCAGAAGCCTGGGCCCGGAAGATCCAACTGAACATGACGTTCGACATGGTCCGCGAAGCGGTGAAGCAGCCTCACACCGATCCCCTCGTGACGGTGGCCATTCGTAGCGACGGCTCGGTGGAGTCGGTGACCTTCGTTCAATCCAGCGGCGTGGCGGCCATCGACGAAGCGATACGACGCATCGTGCACAGCCAGATGCCCTACCAGGTGTTCCCACCAGGCCTAGCCCGCGAGTTCGACGTGATCGAGATCCGCCGGACCTGGTACTTCGACATGGCGATCCGGCTGTACTGATAGGACAGTGATGACCAACAATCCAAGATCGCCCACGGTGTGCCGCGCGTTTACTTCGGCGGCGCTCCTCGAACGGTTCAACAATCCGAGTGGGCAGTTCGAAAAATCCCTCCGGATAGGGTGTGACCGAGACCTAGATCGCGGGACCATCGACGCTGCGGGGACGGTTAGTTACCCGGCAGCCCGTGCGCCTCGGCGAAAAACACGTCCTTCCAGCTCGAAGGCTTGGTTTTAATCACGCCAGTCTTGAACATTTGCTCGGCGTACTTGAGCGTCCCGTTCGGCGCGACGGTGAAAACAAAACCAGGCATGGCGAGCATCGACGTGAGCTCCTCGAGTGCAAATTTCTCTTTGCTCGCCTTGAGGTAGAGCTCGGCGGCGGCGCGCTTGTTCTTCGAGATGAACTCCATCGCCTCGCCAAGCGCAGCGTTTATTGCGGCCATCGTCTTCGGGTTTGCGTCATGGAACTTGACGGTACCGAACATTACTGTAATCGTCGCCGGCCCACCCATCACCTCCGTCGAATTGAGCACGGCCCGCACGCCGGGCGCCCGCAGCTCTTGGTACTGATAAGGCGGCACCGAAAAATGGTTGTTGACTTCACCACCACTCAATAGCGCGACTGTCGCATCGGGGTGCGCCATCGTGACCGTGAATCGATCAAACTTGCCCCGTCCCGCCTGGCCGTACATTTGCTCCGCGGCAATGCCCAGTATCGTCGACTGCATCGACACCTTTACCGTCGGCACCGCGATCCTGTCCTTCTCCGTGAAGTCGGCAATAGTCTTCACGTTCGGGTCGCGTGTGACGAGGATGAGCGGCACGGTGCCTGTCGCCCCGACCGCCTTGACTTGTCCGCCCGTACGCGACCACAAAAGCAGCATATTGCTGACGCCGCTGGTGACGAAGTCGAGATTCCCGGCCAGTAGCGAATCCGTGGAGGTGCCCCCGCTGCCAATCGTGACCCAGTTAACCTTGATGTCTCCGAGCCCTAGTGCCTTGGCATGCTTCTCGATCAGGCGGTTTTCTTCCATGACGACTACCGAAAGATAGGGAAGACCATACTGCTTTGAGATCCGGACCTCCGAAACCTCAGCCCTGAGCGGGAGCGCAAGCGCGAGTGCGCCAACGATCCATGCTGCTCGCGATGCGAGGATTGCTGACTTAAGCATGATTCCCCCCGGAGAGGACGACGGTCAACGACTATTCTAGTTAGTGAAATTGGTCAGCATATGCTCGCCGGCCGCATGTAGCAATCCGTCGAATTGCGATGGCACTACCGTCGACAGTGTCGGATTTCGACGTTACACGCCCTTACTTCACCTGATTTGGCGGCATACGTCGAGTTGGTGCTTACGGAGATGCAGCGCGCCACAAATTCGAAGCCGGCCAGCACGCGCACTGGAGAATTACTCGGCAACGCCACCGCGGCGGAGCACGATCTGTTAACGGTGCAAGTGGGAACCGGTCAGGCCCGGCTGAGGGCCAGTTCCGCTTGCCATCTTGGCCAATCGGACAACATGCTCGAATGCGGCATGGATCGAAAGCTTGACGAGATTGGGAAAGGTTTTTCTCAGGAGTAACACGGTGACACGCTCATCTACCTTGTTTGTCAACCGATACCTAGGCTCGCCGAATCCGTAGTCAATTCGACTTGCAAGCCGACCGCATATCAGGTCCTCCATCATCAACGTGTGCAGTACCGTCCCGGGAGACAGGTGATCGATCTTCCTGTCGTGTGCGAGCGTGTGAACGAGCAACGTTTCCATGGATCGAGTACCAAACGCTAGCGCATAAGGCCCGCTGTCCGATGTTAGGACGTAGCTGAGGAGCAACCCCCTACGAGCCAGATCGAGCAGTTCGGCGTGGGACATCATCGAGGTATCCTGCTCGCCAGGTGCAACGTTGATGAGTTGCGTCACGGCATCCTGAAAGTGTGCCACGTCGGCGGGAGACTCGATTCTTCTGAGCGCGAGGGTTCCGCGACTGTAGTCACGGAGTTGCCTTAGCTGCCGCCTGAGGTTGTAACGCTTCTTGTGCTTGAAAACCGCCAGGTATTTGTCGAACCGGTCTGGTAGCTCCGCCGTATGACACGGGCGCGGCCCGTCCGGAAGGTAGACAAAGAATTCTCGCTCGACGTATGGCGACTGCTGGAGAAAACTCCAAAGCGCTGTGTTCGTTGGCAATCCGTATATGTGAATCAAGCTGCGGGACGCAAAGCTTGTCGTCAGCTGTAGAAACAGCGATTCGTACACGCCGTGCGACCGCGGCGAGAGAATCTGACCGCCCAAAATACGGACGCTAGAAAACGCCAGCGTCCCTAGATGCCAGTTCTTGACACACAAATGCAGTCTCGTTTCTGTGATCCAAAGGGGGACGATACCGACGATGGAGCTGTGTTCATCTTCAATCACCGCGAGAGCAACCTTTTCCCTACCCTGAGTGTCGGCCAGGTGGTCGAAGTAGCACGGACTTTGGTAAAACAGCGTCGCACCAGAACGTTCCCGGAGCAAGCTGTTCCATGCCGTTCGAAGGCCTACCGCCAAGGACTTCTGATAGTCGGCGATAATGCGTATGCGCTCGGTCATGGCAGAGCACCTTCGGGCGCGATTGGGGTTTCGCGAACCAGCACTCCATCATCGTGACTTGGGCAATAGTTGTCGCGGCCTTCGTGGCGACTATCGCTGTGCGAACATTGCTTGCTCAAGCCGACATGCTAACCTTGGTTGGGTTCCGTATCCAAGCGCGCCCAAAACCCTTGTGTCGTAGCGGGAAGCGCTGCGGCGTCGCCGCCTCGGGCGCGTGGGTGCTTTGCGCTCGCGCGTGACCTGTGTACTACCTGGCCGCCTACCCTTGAGTGTAAATGGCAATGGACTTTGGGCAAGAGACCATCGGTTCCCGGCTGCCGAGAATCGCCGTTCGCCAGCCGGGGCAGTCCTAAGCGGCTTCCTTGGTTATTGGAGCGCCTACCAGACCGTCCAGACTGTCGTTGTTCCGAAGTCAGCCCCGGCGGTCCTTACCGTGGACGCTGGGCCCCTGTCGACGGCCTTCGCCTACAAGCACAAGCCGATAACGGCGCAGCAGATTGGGAGAGAACTTGGCGTGTACTTCGCAAATGAGCACGTGAAATGACCTTGCCCGGAAGCGCCCCACGCCTGACTCGCGCATCACGGAGCTGGAGGTGCGACCTCGACGCCGCGCAGTACCTGCTATACGAGATCGTCATCGCTGTGTTCCGACGCGAGCAGGGGCGCGATCCGGCCACAAAGGCCGAGTACCGCACCTACCTCCGCAAGCTATTCGAGGAGGCAACGCCGCGATGGAAGTGCGGGCCGACGCGCAGAAGTGGCTGGTTACCGATTCCGAGGCGGGTTGACGCGTCGCGACGGTCGGCGTAGCGTCTGTCGAGCAGTATTCCAACCGGGTGACGGCCTCGGAGAATGGCCGCCCGTACTGAGTGGGGGCACTATGAACGTGCTTCGTCATACGGCCGGCATCCTGCTGGTCGCGGCGTCTCTTCTCGCCCCACCTGTCCACGCAACTTCGTTCTCGGCCGACCAAAGCGACCTCTGGTACATACCCGCCGAGTCAGGATGGGGAATGCAGTTGGTGCAACGCGGCAGCGTCATTTTCGCTACCTTGTTCGTGTACGACCCGAACAACCCGATCTGGTACACGGCAACTATGGACTTCACGTCCAACTTGACCTGGACCGGGGTTCTTTATGCGACAACTGGCACAGCGTTCGGCCTGCCATGGAACCCCGCGGACCTCACGGTCACTCCTGTTGGAACAATGACGTGGACGGCGCAAACCGCGGATACTGGCATCCTCACCTATGTCGTGAATGGGGTCACGGTGACGAAAAACGTTGTTCGCCAAACCCTCGTCCTCGACGACTACAACGGTGTGTACCTAGCCGCGCTCCACGTTGCCGTGACCGGCTGCACCAACCCTGCGAACGACACGGCTCCAATGGACATCCCTTTGATAACCATCGCAGTAACTCAAAGTGGACAGTCTGTCACCTTCACGTTTTCGGACTTCGGTCTTACGCTAACAATCTCTGGGACACTCAATCAAAGTGGGCAGTTCGGTACTGTTCTCGGCACCTATAGCGATAGCACGGGCGAAATAGGCAACGCCTCCGTCTCTGCGATGGACGTCCAATTGAACTCCCTGACGGCGTCGTTTTCGCAAAGCAGTACGAACGACGGCTGCCAGTCTGTCGGCTACTTTGCCGGCATGCGAAGCCAGCAATGACGATGGCCCTGCAAGGTAATGAGCACAAAGGCGTCTATCGCCGAGCTGGGGGGGCGACCTCGACGCCGCACAGCACCTGCTAACGAAATCGAAATCTGCGCATTCCACGTGAGCACGGAAGCGACCCAGCGACTGAGGTGGAGTATCGCGCCTATTACCGCAAGCTACACTACAGGTGTGGTAGCGCGACGTAAACCATCGCCTTTATCAGAGCTTTCTCGACCACTTCATTCGTTGCTTGAACTTCGGCAGCGAATCGGAGCGCTTGGCGGAACGCCGAAGGCCCTTACGCCCCCGCAATCCTTATCCCTCTAATCGTCCCCGCGATGCCGGATCAGCCCATCGAGAGTTACTAGTTCATGGCGCCGACAGAACTACCGCGACGCTCGACGCGCCAGAGGATTTCCACCGACACGCGAAATTTGGCTTGAACACAGACTCGCGTGGGAGCCTTAGATGAGAATCTTCAGCATTTTCAGAGGGGCAGGTCGACGCTTGAGACGACTCCTATGAAAGGATGTCGAATGAAGAGACGCAAGTTTGCGTTGGGCATTAATGCGGTAGCCTTCATGTCGTTGCTATTCAACGGAGGAATCGTTCTCGCGCGCGCTGCTGGCAATGCCGGGCCGCGCAAGATTGCCGGGATTCCCATGGTCGATACGAAGATCGCCAAGGCCGCGAACGCACTCGCACAGAGCGCGTCAGCGCCATACCTCTATAACCATGCCATGCGAACTTATCTATTCGGTGCACTGATCGGGCGAACGGCAAAGTTGAAGTTTGACGAGGAACTACTTTATCTGGCCTGTGTGCTGCACGACCTCGGTCTGACACAACAATTTATGGGTACCCGACCATTTGAAATCGAAGGAGCCATTGCCGCCGCGAAATTTCTGCGGCAGCAGGGTCTGTCAGTCACCAGAACCGCGGTGGTCTGGGGTGGTATCGCCATGCATCCTCTCGCTATTTCACAATACAAGCAGGCCGAGATTGCGCTGGTCGGCGCGGGCGCGGGTGCTGACGTAGTTGGGGCCGGACTGGATGACGTTACCGCCGCCGACCGCGACGCTGTACTGCACGCGTTTCCGCGACTTGGGTTCAAATCGGCGTTTGTGGCGACATGCGCCGATGTCGTGAAGCAACATCCGGCAGGCGCTGCCAGGACGTTCATGCGGGATATTGGCGAGCGCAATGTCCCGGGCTTCAATCCCGCCAATATTTGTGACGCAATTGAGCGCGCGCCGTTCAGTGAATAGGAAATGGGAAGGCACTTGGAATCACGATCCCGCAACCGCTGCTGCTGCGCGCGGACGAGGTGATTCAGTAGCTGAGCGCCTCGAGTTGATCGCAGTTGAACATCCGGTTCTTGCTCGGCGCAACGGCCGGATCGGGTCGAATTACAGCTATCAGACAACGGTTTGCGGCGCGGCCAAATCTGGACTGACAGCCGCGAAGGCCATGATAACGGCGGGCCGGTGGGCCATGTCGAGCGGGAGTTCCGCGGTACCTCGAGTGCGGCATCCTCGCCCACGACTTTGGCCGCGCGCGGCGCGTCTGACCGGCCGCCGTTGCGACGGCACGCGTTAGCCCGCAGAATACGCGAGCGAGATCGGTGCGAAGGAGCCGGTCGGTGCCCGCCACCAGCGCATAGCGCGCAAATGCCTAACGGACATGTGCATTGCACTCTTCCCCCAGCCTCCGTAGAAGGAGTATTACCATGATGCTTGACTGGAACACCTACCGACAGGAGCTTATCGCCAACATCGGGCAGATTGGCAAAATTAGCCCCGACATGGTCCGCGGTTATCGCGAGCTCAGCGATGCTGGCGCCAAGACCGGGAAACTCGATGCGAAGACACGCGAACTCATTGCCCTGGCCGTTGCGGTCACTCGGCAGTGTGACGGCTGCATCACCGTACACACGGACGCAGCAGTGAAGCAGGGTGCCACACGCGAAGAAATCACGGAGGCTCTGGGGGTCGCCATAGCGGTGAACGCCGGGGCGGCACTGGTGTATTCAGCGCGGGTAATGGATGCTTATTCAGCCATGACGGCCTAACTATCCCGTTGAGGGCGCCTTACCAAAAACCCTAGTCCTTGAAATTGTTAACACCCTGCCGCCGTTGTAGCAATGAACCAACAGAACAATCCCATTTGCGTTCGCGACATCGACCACCTGGTTCTCAGGGTTATCGATCTCGATAGAATGCTCGCGTTCTACTGCGGCGTGCTTGGCTGCAGCGTCGAGCGCCGGCAAGATGACCTCGGGCTTGTGCAGCTTCGCGCCGGTGGCTCGCTCATCGATCTCGTTTCAGTCGGCGGCAAGCTGGGCGTACAAGGCGGCGCGGCACCGCGTCGCGAGGGCAGGAACATGGATCATTTCTGTTTACGCCTGCACCCATTCGACGAGAAAGGTATCTGCACTTATCTAGCCGAGCACGGCGTCCCCATTGGCGAAGTCGCCTTACGATTTGGCGCAGAGGGGGAAGGTCCGTCCATCTATGTCAGCGATCCGGAGGGGAACACGGTCGAGCTCAAGGGTCCGCCCCTGGCGGGCATCGGCGCTACGTTTCGAGTGGGGAGCGCGGCTGAATCCAGCGCCCTGCGACTGAGTTCGATGCGCGCGCGCTGCCCCGCTGCGGAGTGGCAAGCGCGCGTCGATCTCGCAGCTTGTTATCGCCTGGTCGCGCTGTACGGCATGTCGGACATGATGGCCAACCATATCTCCGCGCGTGTGCCGGGGGAGCAGGGCGCCTTGCTGATCAATGCCTACGGTATGTTGTACGAAGAGATCACTGCGTCGAGCCTCATCAAAATCGACCACCAAGGAAAGATCCTGAGCTCTCTTGATTTCGGGTCGCTCGACTACGGCGTCAACAAGGCCGGCTACGTCATCCACAGCGCGGTGCACGCGGCGCGGCCCGATGTCGGATGCGTAATCCACACGCATAGCTGGGCGTCGATGGCGGTGTCGACTCTGCACTGTGGCCTGCTGCCCATCACACAGACCGCAATGCGCTTTCTGAAGATCGGCTACCACGATTATTGCGGCGTCGTTCTCAATCTCGACGAGCAGGCGTCACTGATCCGCGACCTGGGCAGCGGCGAAGCGCTTTTCCTGCGTAATCACGGCGCACTCATCGTGGGCCGCACGACCGGTGAGGCATTCAACTGGATGCACCGCCTCGAGCTGGCGTGCCGGTCACAACTTGCCGCCATGGCATGCAATACCAAGCTCGTCCAGGTGCCGCAGCGGGTGCTCGAGGAGACCTGGAGCAACTACCAGCCGCAAACGCGCAGGCCGTTTGGCGTGATGGAATGGCCGGCGCTGCTCCGTAAACTCGACCGCATCGATCCTGGCTACAGGGATTAAAGGGTTTACCGACGAATGGCGCCGAAGCCGTATGTGTCGCGCCCGCGATGCCCCTTCCGATGGGCAGGCCTCCACCGACGCGTCTTGGGTGGACTGGCGGCAATGTGGCTGACTGGTTTGTCCATCATCGCGCATGCGCAGGCTTACCCGACCCGTCCGGTGCACATCGTCGTGGCGTTCACCGCCGGCGGCACAACCGACATCTTGGCGCGGAGCATCGGACAGCAACTCTCGGAGCGATTGGGCCAGCCGTTCGTGATCGAGAACAAGCCGGGGGCGGGGGGAAACATCGGCACCGAAGCGGTCGTGCGGTCCGCGCCGGATGGCTACATGCTGATCATAGATTCCGTCGGCCCGATCGCAGTGAACCCCACGCTCTACAAGGGGCTGAGCTACAACCCGCTGACCGATCTGGTGCCGATCGTGCAGATTGCCGATGTGCCCAACGTGCTGGTGGTGCATCCTTCGCTCGGCGTGAAGAATTTTGCCCAATTCATTGCCTATGCGAAGGCCAATCCGGGCAAGCTGAACTACAGTTCCACCGGCATTGGCACATCCTCACACCTGTCCGGTTACATGCTGTGCAAACGAGTTGGTATCGACGCAACGCACATCCCGTACAAAGGCGCCGATGCTCTGAATGACCTTCTCTCGGGCCGCGTGCAATTCATGTTCGCGACGATTCCATCGGTCATCGGCCACATTCAGGCCGGCAAGCTCGTCCCCATAGCTGTCAGCAGCGTGAAGCGTTCGCGTTCACTTCCGGACGTGCCGACCGTCATCGAGGGTGGCTTAGTCGGATTCGAAGCCGGTTCGTGGATGGGCTTCTTCGCACCCAAGGGCACGCCCGAAGCGGTCATCGCGCAACTCAACAGGACGGTGAACGAAATCCTCGCCGTGCCCACGATGGAAAAACAGTTGATCCGCGAAGGGGCGGATCCAGTTGGCGGTACGTCGGGCGAGTTCGGGCAGTTTGTCCAGCGCGAGTACGAAAAGTGGAAGCTGATCGTGCGCGAGGCCGGTGCAACGGCGGATTGAGCGATAGGCCGAGGTTGCATCTACAGTCGACTAAATTGCCCCAATGCTATTCCGGCTTCGAGCCCATGTGGCAGAGCCAGCGAGCGAACATCAGCGTGTGCCGAATCAGCGATACGCATGACCGATACGACGCGCAGCCGGACCGAGGTGCTCCGAGGGGAGTGTCGATGCCGTGCGCGAGGGGGAGACGCTGTTGGAGGCGGGTGACCGTGGTCCATGTCTTCCGCCGCCACTTGCGCAGAGGAAGGGCAGCATTCAGAACTGGACTTTCAAGGTGAGGCGCAACTGAAATGGCTCGGCCGGGTGCACGCTGACGCCGTCGGGCACGACCGGGGCGGTGGGCGACACTTTGAAGTCCTGCTCGTACGCGATGTCGTAGCTCTTACGGTTGAAGAGATTGAGAAAATCCAGGGTCAGCGCCACGCGCGGCGATAACTGGTTCTGCACGCGCAGGTTGGTCGTAAACGAAGACGGTGCCTGCAGGGAACCATTCTGTGACAACGGATAGGGGCCGAAATAGCGGGCTTCGATGCCGCCCGACCACGGCCCCTGATTAATCACCGACACGCCGAAGGTCGCGACCTTGCTCATGGCGTTGGGAATGAAGTTACCGGTTTCTCCGTTGGCGATTGTCGGACGCGTAGCGCGCGTGGGTATAGGCCAGATCGACATCAAGCAACAACCAGTCGGTTGCGGTCCAATGGTTACTCCACTCCACGCCATAACGTCTGCTCGCCGCGTTGGGCGTTGTGCTGCCGATCGTTGAATCCGCGTCGTACTGAATTTCGGAATCGCTGTAGATGGTCCACAACGCGATCGAGCTTTGCAGGCCAGGGATGGCGTCGGTGCGCGCGCCGACTTCCGCCCCGGTCGCCCGCACCAGCGCCGGAACCGGAGTCGCCGGCAGCCCGTCGGTGGGGTCGAGCGTCTGCGTCACGCCGCGTGCATCGTTACTGTGGAAGCCCTGGCCCGCGTTGACGAAGAATTCGGTCTTCGCCCATGGGCCGAAGATCAGGGACAGCTTGGGCAAGAGTTTTTGCCCGTGCGCGTTGCCGCTGTTCTGCGGCGTCAACTGCGCATTCACATCCATGTCGACGCGGTCCGCGCGCAGGCCGGCCAAGCTGCGCAACCAGGATGACCAAACGGCGGTGTTCTTCACATAAATGCCGGCGGCCGTCTCCGATACGAAGTCGTCCCTCACCTGCTCAAACACGGTGCGCGCCTGGGTATTATTCAATCCGACATGAATGTCATCGTGGCGAACCTGCAGACCGAGCTCGGTGGTTGAATCGTGTCCGAACAAACCGTGGTACCAGCCCTGGGCGAGCTTGGTTCCGACGAGGTTGCGGTTCTCCCATTGTTCGAACTGATCGCAGGGCAGATTCGGGTTCGGCGCGGCGCCGCAGTGATTTTCGAAAAACGTGAAGTCGGACCACAACTGCAACTCGTAGTGCTCCAGCATACGCCAGGACAAGCGAATAGCCGTCTTCGTCGAAACGGTGCCATTGACCGGAGAGAGATCGCCCGCTCCGTGTCGCCGCCGTCGGTGGGATCGAGCGCCTGGAAGCGCCCAAGCTGGCCTGATTCGATGAGCGGCAGCGGAACCTGGTCGGTCGAATTCCAGTGCGCTCGATAGAAGAGACCGTCGAGCGCCCAACCCCGCACCTTGCTGCCGTCACTCAAGCGCAGCAAGCCATTGAACTGGTCGAGAGCCTCTGGCGGGTTCCAGGGGCCGTCTTGGTGCAGTGCCTCGACAGCGCCCAACAAGGTCGGCGCTCCGCTGCCCGGCATGGAGGCGAGATCCGAACTCGGTTGCCCGAAGGGCCTGGAGCCCGCGACCAGGGCGCGCCTATAGCCACACGCTCCCCCGGTAAGTTGCGCGAAGTCTTGGTCCAGGCTGGAGACATACGTGATATCGACGGCGCCGGCCACGGAGAAATCGCCGTAATCCGGATAGTAGGGTCCCTTGCGGTAGTCGATGGTGTCGATCAGCTCCGGGATCAGGAAATTCAAGTCCGAATAGCCTTGCCCGTGGGCATTGGTGGGCATGTTGACCGGAACACCATCAACGGTTGTGGCCAGATCGGTGCCGTGATCGAGGTTGTAGCCGCGCAGGAAGTACTGATTTGCCTTGCCGTCCCCCGAGTGTTGCGTAACGACCAGCCCGGGGACGTACTCGAGCACCTCGCCCGGACGGAGTATGGGCCGTGTCTGGATCACCTCCCCGCTCACTTCCCCTTGCGACGCGGAGTCCACGTTACCAACCAGCGGTCGATAGCCGATGACCTCAACTGGCGGCAGTTCGGCTGGCGTTGTCGAGCCGGTTGGGGTCGCGAGCGTTGTGGTTTGGTCCTCGGCTTTGGCGGGCGTCGCGTCTCCGGGCTGAGAATCGGCGGCCCAGGCAGCGTTGAAGGCAACTACCGACGCCAGAAGCAAAGATTCAAGGCGAGCCATTCCGACGCCCTTTGCGCATCACCGCCCACCGCTTCCGCGTTGAGCGGAACCGGAATCGCTTTGCGCGCTTTGGCCTGTTCGGCAGGGACCCGCGCCAATCGCTCTACCCGATCCACCTGCGGCCACTGCAAAGCGGTCACGTTGCTGACACGCAACCCCGTCGCTAACGAGAACGCCGCCACGTGCGCCAAATACGGCGGCAGAGCAGCCAGCCATCGCTGTGCCTCTTCCTGCGTCAAGAAGCGAATGCGGCGCGTGGGTTCCTAGGCCGGAACAACAATCCATCTCCGGTTCTCCAACATTTCGTGGAGATTCTTGGTGTCAGGCTCGCGCGTATAACGGTAGATCTCGCCAGGACCGGCCCAGTGGGTCAAGCGACGGCGTCGCCGCGGCCGGCAGGACTGCCTGACTGGTGCGCTCGGTCAGACGCTGCCGCGCCCAGTAGTGTTCGCGACCATCGCGGAACAAGACTGTGATCAGGGACAGGGCAGCACGTGCATATGATGGAAATGTGGCTAAACAGAAGCCTGCGGCGTTGCACGCGGGTCGCAACAATCGTCGCAGGGATGCAGCATCGGGCCCTCACAAGGCAGGCCAGATCCAGAATGCTACCCCCACAAGTGCGATGAATGCGCCGCTTAGCACCTCGCCATAGCGTTCGAACGCACCGAGCCGCACGCGCTGCAACCCAGCGGTCGAGTATACGCACAACAGCACATAGGTCGCGATCGTGCTGATGGCGAACACGATGGCCATGACAACGATAAGCCCGATGCCGTACTTTCCCGCGGCGAAGAACGCGGGGATGCCCTCGACCATGGGCGAAGAGCCGAGAATGAGCAGCAGGGCCGTGCGCGCCGTTGTCCTGTGACGGTGCAGGTGCGCTGGCGGCGCGGTTTCGACCTCGGCGGTTATTGCGTGTGACGAGTCCGGGGTGTGATCGTGCCAGTGTGCATGGGCGGATCCGCGTCCGTGGCGGTGCACATGGACATGCCGCGTAAGCACAGCCGTCTCACCCCGCAGGGGAGCATAGAGAGGGTCATCCTCCGGTGCCTCTTCGTCATCGTGTCCGTACCCATCTTCGTGGCTGTGCTCGTTAGGGGCATGTTCGTGCTCCTTGAATTGCATCTCGTACCGGTGCGCGTGACCGTCGTGATCAAAGATGACCGAGACCACAAAGTCGTGGGGCTCCGGAATCTCCTCGACCGATTCCCAATAGGTTCCGCGATTCGCGAGTATGAAGTCTTGACGCTCGTTGTCTTTTCGACGTGTTTGAACCGTAACGGCGTCGGCGCTAATGCCTGACAGCCTGAAGCGAGGCGGGACGCCCGCTTCGAAGATCGACAATTCGAGAACGCCCTCGTCCGTGGCGACGCGTTGCAGCTCCGGTCCATGTACGGAATCCGAGCCGGCGCCATGGTCGTGTCCCCGGAGCTGGGGAAAGTCGTGGCTGTGGCGGTGCCCGTGGCCGCGATTGGTTCGCATCTCGCGCCATGCCGAGACCGCAATCCAACCGCCGAAGGCAATGAGGGCGACGCTGGCGACCGTGTCGACGAGGTGCCCGAAACGTTTGGCGAACGCGACCCCTGCCAGCCAGATCACCAAGGCAATGACTAGCGTCGAGAGGACGTGCCCAACCCCCGCTTGCAGCGAGGCCCGCGCCGTTTCGGATTTCGACCACCCCCGTTGCCGGGCGATCAGAGTAATCGGCACCCAGTGGTCCGGAACGATGGTGTGCAGCACGCCGACCGTGGCAACGCTGGCGACCAGCAGCAGTTCCGGTCCAAAGTTCATTTCTTGTCTCCGTGGTCATGCTGGTGCTCGGGGTCGTAGTGGCTGTACCGATGCCCATGTCGAGTACCGTCGGTGTGCACGTGTTCGTGCTCGTGGAAGACGATCTCAAGATGGCGTCCGAACGCCTCGGCAATACGGCAGAGCGTTTTCAGGCTGGGGACATGGTCGCCTCGCTCCAGGCGCGAGATCATCGATTCGGTCATTCGCAGCCGCGCGACCAACTGTTTCTGCGCCTCGCCGGAGGCCGTCGGTTGATTAAGGAAGGCATCTAGCCATTTCAGGCTTCAGCAGATTCCCACCCTTCTTACTATTTCAGCGCCACCTCGACCATCGCATCGAACGTTGCCTGTCCTGCGGAAAACGCGAACAGATCGACCGCCGCGTCCGGCAATACCGGTTCCCCGGCCGTGAGTCGGTTGAGATTGGGCCATCCGTCGCGCATCCACACGGTGCCCGCAGGTATGCGATCGGTGACGCGCGCCCGTGCCAGCAGATCACCACGCTCGTTGAAAATGCGAATTGCCGCGTCGTCGGCGACGCTGCGCATCGCGGCATCGGTCGGAGAGATCCACAACGTCGGCTCGGATTCGCGTCGGGCCAGTGTCGGCAGTTCTCGCCCGTTGTTGTAGAAACCGTGGAAATGGTTGAGCGTTCGCCCCTGGGTGAGGGCGAGCGGGTAGGCACGCCAAGAAGCCCCTGTCCGTGGTTCCTGTTTCGCGGGCAGGGCATGCGATGGCAGGGCAGGCAGACCCAAACGCTCCGCCTGTTCCGAGAAGAACTCGATCTTGCGCGACGGGGTATCGAAGTCCAGCGTCGGATTGGCTATGTGCGACACGTTGAGGGCGCGGATGCCGCCCTGGGCGCGCAGCGCGGCCACGGTCGCGTGACCGGTGCAAGGATGATCGAGGATGGCATCCACCATCGCCTCCTCCGAGGCCCACGGATGAAAACCCTCGAGGTTGAGGCGAGCGGCCAGCTCCTTCACCAAACGGTAGAGCGAACGCGTCTCCCCGGGCGGCTCGAGCGCCGGCTCCATGAGGTAGAGATGGGTGTGCGTCATCTTGCATCCCAACTCCTCCAGCCAAGCGGTCCCCGGCAGCACGATGTCGGCAAAGCGGCGTGCCGTGTCATTCAGGAACAGATCATAGCTGACGATGAGCCGCGTCTGCTCCAGCCCGGCAGCGACCTCCGCGGCGGCGGCGAACGACGACAGCATGTTCGTGCCCATTAGCAGCAATGTCGTGATGCGACCCTCGCGCAATGCCGCCGTGACGGCCGACATCTGGTTCGGCAGGGCCGTCCCGGGCGCCCGGCGTCCCGCTTCTGCGATGTTACCCAGGCCGCGGCCATGGGCGGCGCTGCCATGCCGGGGACCGAAGCCACCGCCCGGAATGCCGACGTTCCCGGTCAGCGGCGGCAGGCAGGCGATTGCGCGTCCGGCCTGCCAGCCATTGCCGCCTTTGTGCATCGAGCTCCCGCCGAGCACGATCATCGCCGGCCGTGTGGCGGCGTAACGTCGCGCCAGCGCCACGATCCGCTCGGCCGCAATGCCGGTGATTTCCTCCGCCCACGCCGGCGTAAACGCCTGCAGATGGGCGGCGAGGCGTTCGAACCCGATCGTGTGCCTGGCTACGAACGCCGCGTCGTGGCGCTGTTCGGCGCAGATCACGTGGATCATGCCTAGGGCCAGCGCAGTGTCAGTGCCTGGCCGGATGATCAGCACGTCGTCCGACTTCGCGGCGGCCTCGGTCCTGCGCACGTCGATCGTGACGATGTGCGCGCCTCGGCGCTTCGCTGCAAGCAGATGGCGGGCGGTATTCGGTTGGCTCGTCAGATTGGCCGCCCAGAGGATGATGAGCTGCGAATGCTCGCCCATGTCCTCCTTCGTGTTCGTCTCGAGCATGCCGGTGAGCCCGAGTCCGAAGGCGCCCAGACCCCAGCAGATCATCGCCGGATTCCAGAACTGGCAGCCATAAAAGTTCGCGAAACGGGCGAGAAGCTGCGAACTGATGCGCGTTCCGTAGTTGGTCGTGAAGACGCCGTGACCGGGCCAGATCCCCACGGACTGCGGGTCGGACTGCGCCGTCGTCGACACCATGCGATCGAGCACGGCGTCCCAGGTGGCGCGCCGGAACTCGTCAGTACGCCGATCGCGCATCAGCGGATGCAGCAGCCGCGCGGGGTTGCCGATGATCTCGCGCGACGCCTGTCCTCGTATGCAGAGGAAACCCTGACTGTCCGGATTGGCTTCATCCCCCTTGACGCCTACGAGCTTCCCGTCGCGCACTTCGGCCAGCATGCCGCAGAGTGTCGGATGACAGTTCATCGGACACATCGTGCGGACGATCCGTGAAGAAACGTCGCTCAACGGTGATACCTTGATTTAAATGCTCGCTGCAGGGTGACTCAGCACTAGATGTCGATGACAAACGGCGCGGCAACGAGCAGCGTGCTCGGACACCACGTTACCACAACGAGTGCTCGGCAAAGTAAGGATAGATACAGAGCCAAACGCCAGCAATCATCAGCACCGGTCTCGTTTGCCGCCTTCCATAAGCAAGATAGGCCAGGCCAATCGCGCCTGCTCCCGAAGAAGCGAGTACCACCCGATGCGATTCCCATGGAGGTTATTCTTGCAATACCTTGGATAGGAAAATCAGTGACCGTGTTGGGTCACCTCACCGCCGGCGACCCGGCCCAGGTAGACGACGCCAAGCGCCACCGCGATGAACACGACCATCGTTGCGATGCGCGAGGCCCCGGCGAGCAGGGCGAGCGCACCGCTCGAAAGGCCAGCGAAGGCGAGCCCTACGACGGGGAGCACCGGGGCGCCGCAGCCCATCACCGTGCATCCCCCCGTCGAGACGCCAAGCACGCTCGCCAATGCGCCCGAAGCGCCACCACCGCGGCTTAGCCGCGAACGCCAGCCCGAGTCGCGCGCCAGGTCGCGGCAGTGGAAGACGAGCGCGAAATAGGCACCGAAGAGCAGCGCCAGTAACAAGAACCGCAGCAGATCGCTGACCGTGACGGCGAATCCCCAGTCGACACCGCCAAACGCACTGTCTGCGCTAAACCAGAAAAGCGCCAGATTGGGCAGAAACGCGAGCTTCTGCTGCCACGGAGTTGCGACCGCAGACAGGTATTCCGGGAGCCGGGGCAGCCACGGGTTGAAAGTCCAATAGTCGAATGGCTTGCGTGCGATCGACAGCACCGCGACTGGCAGGAACAGGTCGAGCGCCAGGACGCACGCCGCCGCGATGATGAAGACGCCCGGCCGGGACCGGATGGCGTAGGCGATACCGCGCAAGATCCGCATCATTGCTTTCTGCTGTCCTGTACAAATCTTTTCGCGCCGTCAACGGCTGAGACTGCCTTGGCGCCATCGCCGCAAGAAACTCCGCGTGGACTTGACATTTTGTTTGGATTATAGTCCGTTGACCCGTCACCTATAGACGTCAGTTATAGGCGGACACGGGCTTGAGCCGGGTATGTTCTCCAGGAGGAGGCACAGATGACGGAATTAGTCGATCGTAGGGATTTCCTGCGTACCCTTGGCGTCGGGGTCGGGGCGACGCTGGGCGCGGCAGCAGGTTCCATTCCATTGATTGGGATGGCCCGAGCACAGGCGCCAAAAGGCGATATCCCGAGCACACCGTACAAGATTGGGCATATGACCTTTTTCACCGGCCCGGCAGCGGTGCTGGGCGAGCCCATGTACAAGGGTCAGGTTCTGGCGGCCGAAGAGATCAATGCCAGCGGAGGCCTGCTTGGCAAGCGCAAGATCGAGGTGCTCAAGGCGGACGAGGCGGCCGGCGTCGACGGCAATGTCAAGGAACTGCGCCGGCTGAAACTGCAGGAGAAGATCGATTTCTTCTGTGGCATCACATCAAGCGGTAATTCGCCAGCGCTCGGGCCCATTGCCGAGGAGATGAAGGTACTGACGATTTTCGTCGATGGCTGCACGGACTTCCTTTTCGACAAGGCAGTACCGAATCCGCACTACATCTTTCGAATTACCAACATCCAGTCGGCGGACGGCGCGACTTGCGCGCTCGCGGTCGCTCAGACCTGGCCGGAAGTGAAGAAGATCGCTCACATCCACCCTGACTACTCGTACGGCCGCAATGCCTTCGACCACTTCAACATCATCATGAAGAAGCTGCTGCCGAGGTCGGAGGTTGTCTCTGAAGGTTGGCCGAAGCTCGGGACGACCGATTTCAGCTCGCACATCTCCAAGGCCATCGCCGCCAAGCCCGACCTGCTGGTGTCCTCGGTGTGGGGCGGGGACTATGTCGCCATGTACAAGCAAGCGCTGCAATACGGGACGTTCGACAAGATGAAGTTTGCGACGACGCTTGCGCTCGGCGTCGCGCCACACGCGCTCGGCAAGGATCATCCTGAAGGCGTAATTGCCGGCTGCCACGCGAACTACTTCTTCACCTTCCCGCAGGGCAACCGTTGGCCGGCGAACAAGACCTTCGTCGAGAAGTACTACGCGCGCTGGAAGGAATATCCGAACTTCCAGGCCGAGGGTGCGTACACGGCGACGCAGATGCTGAAGGCGGCCATCGAAAAGGCCAACCACTTCGTCGGCGGGTGGCCCGACGACGACGCCATCATCAGCATGCTCGAGGGGATGGGCTATGCGGGACCGGGAGGCTATGTTTACATCCGACCGGACAACCACCAGGGCTACAAGGACACGATCACCGGATTCAGCAAGAACGTGCCGGAGTATCCGTTCCCGATTCTCGACCCGGATCGCATCATCACCTACCCGATCCGCAACATCACGGCGCCCCCCGGCTGGCCCAAGGGCGACCCGACGTCGACTTACACCTGGATCGAGCAAACCTGGCCGACGGCGAAAGCGTAGGCAGGGGCCTGGCGCCCCCCTTGACGCAGAAAGCCGCAACAGCTGGCACTAAGCGGGCGCCCCTGGGGCGCCCGCTTGTTACCGGTCGCGTGGCCGCACCCAAGGATCGCGGCGTCGGGTGGGCCTGCGCCCGCGACCGGTCGTTTCGTGCCAGGCCTGCTCGTCGCCCTCGCCCTCGGAGGGCAGGGCGCGTGCGCCGCGCATGAGGCGTCCTTCTACCCCTCCTTCTATCCGCAGGAGATCAGGATCGAAACGGTCGATCCCGCAGCCGCGACGGCGGGTTGGCCGGCGACGCGAGTCCATGCCTACGTCGGTGCCGATGTCTTCGCCGGCGGCGCGGTGGCCTCCGACGCAGTCGCCATCAACTCACTGCATTCGTATCTGGTGTTAACCTTCGACGCGGTCTCTGGACGCTACGCAGCCGCGACCAGCAACGCCCGCAATGCGCTGCGCGGCTGCCGACAAGATTCTGCGCGCGCTCGCGCCGGGCAACCCGAGCTACGTGGTGCACCCCTATCCAGTCACGCCGTACCACGCGGACTATCTCGAGCAGTTCGACCTCGCGCAACGTGCGCAAGCGCAGTACTCGGCGCCGCCCGACGCGGCGCCGAGCGCTCACGATGTGAGTATCCGCACCATGGGACGGCTGGCCGACACGCTCGTTCCAGCGGCATGGAAAGCCAACGCTGGCCAGTGGGATGCCACACTCGAGGAAATTGACATCGATGGGCTCGGTGATCGCGTAGCGCCCGGGCCCGGAGGCTGGCTCGGGCCACCATGGACCAAGCAGGGTTGGTTTCAGGCGTATCTGCTCTACGCCGGCCACGTGCATGGAGCAGCCGCAGCGGCCTCCGCCGAGGGTGCCTATCGCCGCCTCGTAACCGGTGCGTACTCCAGCGCAGCCGAACGTGTCCGCCTGGAGCGGGCGCTCGTCACCACACTTATCACCGGCTGCGAGCGGGTCGTGCTCGGCTACACGCTGCAGCACGAGTATTTCAACGCCGAGTATTCGAAGGGTGTCGAGAACGTTGGCTTCGATTCGCAAGCCGGTTTGCTGGCCGCAATCTTCCCGCGCACCGTCAAGTTGAAGGATTTTCCGTGGAACGGATGGCTGCGGGTCGGCGTTGCCTCGAAGCCAGGCGCCGCCTGGAACCCGATCGGTGGTTTCGACGACCAGTTTGGCCGCCTGCTGTGGTTCGCGGTAAGCGACCCGGCGCTTCTGCCCGCACCCTACGGCGGGAGCTGGATCGCAAACCGAGTGCGCATCAGCTCCGAGGCAACGCCCGGCATCGCAACGGTTCCAAGTGACGCCGTCCGACCCGAAGCAGGCGACGGGCTTCTGCGCCGCGTCGGCTCAGGCAGCGCCGCACGGCAGCGACTTCGCTACCGCGCGGTCACCTCGGCGTTCCACGACGGCACCCAGACCGATTTCGCTGACTTGATCTACCCTTACATCTTTGCGGCGCGCTGGGACGCCAAGCGAACCGACAACGATAGTATCTTCGATCCCGTCGTCGCGCGCGCGACCGAGCCCATGATGCAATGGCTTGCGGGATTCAAATTGATCGGTGTAACGACGGAATCGCGCAACTTCGGAGAGGATCTGCAATTCCACTATCGCGTGCCCGTGGTCGATGTCTACCTCAACTATCGCTCGAGCGACCCGTGGGAAGCGGCCGCCGCCGCGCCGCCGTGGTCGACGCTGCCCTGGGAACTGATCGTGCTGATGGAAGAGGCGGTCGAGCGCGGCATCGCAGCGTTCTCCGAGAGCGAGG
Organism: uncultured beta proteobacterium; assembly: GCA_963711235.1. Classification (GTDB taxonomy): domain Bacteria; phylum Pseudomonadota; class Gammaproteobacteria; order Burkholderiales; family Casimicrobiaceae; genus PALSA-1003. The sequence continues at coordinate 2,307,429 of CAVQDI010000006.1, forward strand.
CGAAGCGTCGCGGCATTCCCTGCCTCGATCTCGTCCGCGACCGAGCCACCGGCTTGCGTCTGGCTGCCCTGGTCGAAGAATTCGGCCGTCAAGGCTATCGGCCGGCCGCGCTCACGGGGCTCGTCAGCATCGATGCGGCGCGGGTGCGCTGGAACGCGTTGGGGGCGTTCTACGCGCGTTACGGGCACTTTCTTGACACCAACGGTCCCTACCGGCTGGAATCCTGGTCTCCAGACCGGGTCGTGTTGCAGGTGTTCCGCGACCCCAGCTATCCCGAGGGCGTGGGCTCCCTCGACGCCTACGCCATTCCGCTCAGGGCCTACGCCTCGAGCATTCAAGATTTCGGTGATCGACTCGAGATCCACGCTGATGTCGAGCAGGTCTCGAGGTTCCAGCGCAGCTATGAAATCGTTCGTGTCTCGCTGGGGTCTGCGCCGGTGGATGGCAACGACCACAACCAGCCGGAATGCCGCTATGTTATCGTCGCGCCCAACGGCGAAGTGGCAGGCGCGGGCGCGGCAAGCTTCGGCGGCGATGGGCGCTATGCGCTGCCTCTCACTGCGTTGCGCGGTCCTGGCGTCTATACAATCATGATCGCGTTATACATCGGCGGAAATGATGTGAATCCGGAAGTGAAAGTGGTCGAGCATCGCGTCGTAGCTGCTGCGCCGGCGCCTACCCGGCACTCGGGTCCGCACCCGTCGGGCGCGTCGCGCTAATAATCGACAAGGAAACGTTCGCATGTCCGGGTTCCTCATTCACATCCTCAATGCGCTGCTGTATAGCTCGGTACTTTTTCTGATCGCGGGCGGGCTCAGCCTGATTTACGGTGTGATGCGCATCCTCAACCTGGCGCATGGAAACCTCTACGCGCTGGGCGCGTTCGTGACGGCCTGGGCAATTGGCTGGGCCCTCGCGGCGGGCGCACCGACTGCGGTGTTGTTTCTTCTCCTGCCGGTCGGTGCAATCGCTGCGGCGGCCGCAGGCGCGGTCATCGAACGCACCCTGCTGCGCCCGTTCTACAAGCGTCCCGAGGAATACCAGCTGCTCATGACCTTCGGCCTGCTCATGATTCTCGAGGACCTCATCCGTTTCGTTTTTGGACCCAATCCGCTCTCTGCGACGACCGTCTACGCAGCCCTTGGCAGCATCCCGATCGGCGAGGATCGTTATCCTGCGTATAACATCGTAACCATCGCCGTCGGCATTCTCGCCGCGGTGTTCCTGTGGGCGTTCATCTACCGCACCCGCTTCGGGGTGCTTCTGCGCGCGACGTCGCAGGATAAGCGCATGGCTTCGGCGCTTGGCGTCAACGTCAACCGTGTCTACATCATGGCGTTTACGCTCGGCTGCTTTATGGCCGGACTTGGCGGTGCCATCGTGGTACCGAGCCAGTCCGCCGTGTTGGGAATGGGCGTGGACGCGCTCGTCCTCGCCTTCATCGTCGTCGTAATCGGCGGTCTCGGCAGTCTGGAAGGAGCCCTTGCGGGAGCCCTGATCGTGGGCGTGGTGCGCGAAGCGGGCATCACGCTGTTCCCGGAGATCGAGCTCGCGCTGCTCTACCTGATCGCGGCGGGCGTGCTACTCGTCCGTCCGGCGGGCCTGTTCGGACGCGCCTGAGCATGGGCGCCATCTTCCCCAACGTCGGCCCGACCGTGCGGTCCCTCGCCTGGATCGTTCCAGTCGCGTTGCTGCTTCTTGTCGCGCCACTGGTGATCGATCCGTTTCAAACAATCACGCTCACCTACGGCCTCATCGCGGCCATCGCGGCGCTCGGGTTCAACTTGCTTCTGGGCTACACAGGCTTGCTTTCTTTCGGCCATTCGGCCTTCTTTGGCGGCGGCGCGTACACGGTAGCATTCATGGTCAAGTATCTGAAGATCGCCTCGATGGAACTCTTCCTCGCCGGCTCGGTGCTCGCCATCCGCGCTCCTTTCGATCCTCTTTGGCTTCGTTTGCGTGCGTTATACCCGCATCTTCTTCGGCATCCTCACCCTCGCCCTGTCGCAGGTCCTGTGGAGCCTGGCGTTCAAGTTTTTCTGGGTGACCGGAGGCACCGACGGGCTGCGGGTGCCGACACCGACGCTTGTGGGAACCGCCCCGGTGAGCGACAAGATGGACTTTCTGGTGCACCGCTACTACTACTATGTGCTTGCGGTCTTCGCCGTCTGCGCGCTGCTCATGTGGGTGATCGTCCATTCGCCGTTCGGGAAGGCGTTGCAGGCGATCCGCGATAACGAGACCCGGGCGGAATTTATCGGTATCCGCATCCGGCGCTACCGGCTGATTGCATTCGTGATCTCGGGCATCTTCACCGGCGTGGCTGGCGCGCTGTGGGCGCCGCTCAACGGGCTCGCTAGCCCGGATATCCTGGTCTGGACCTTCTCCGGAGAAATTGTGTTTATGACCGTGCTCGGCGGATTCCGAACCTTTGTCGGCCCCATCGTCGGCGCGGTGGCCTTCACCTATCTCAAGACCTACGCGGTCGGATTCACCGTCTACTGGCAGCTGCTGCTCGGCACGGTGCTCGTTGTGCTGGTCCTGGCACTGCCGACCGGGATCATGGGCGCGGTCGAGTGGCTGACCTCGAAGTGGAAGCGGGCGAGTTGACATGAATCTTCTCGCCACTGTGGCGTTAGCAAAATCCTTCGGTGACAACCGCGCGGTCGACGCTGTCAACTTCAACGTGACTCAGGGCGAAGTGCTCGCACTGATCGGTTCGAACGGCGCCGGCAAGACGACGCTCGTCAATCTCGTCAGCGGCTTGCTGCCGCCCGACAGCGGGCAAATCATTTTTGCCGGCACGGACGTCACCGCTCAATCCTCGTATGAACGCATCAAGGCCGGCATCGCGCGGAGCTTTCAGATTGTCAACCTGTTCGACCAGCTCAGTTGCGCCGACAACGTAGCGCTTTCAATTTTCGCGCGCGAGGGCAAGACCGCGAAGCTGATGTCGCTGGCCCGCAGCGACCAGGCGGTGTGGGCGGAAGCGCATGACGTCCTCAAGCGCTTCGGGCTTGACCACCAGATGGCGGTGCCGGCAGGCACGATCTCGCACGGCGCGCGCAAGCTGCTCGACGTCGCCGTTGCCTACGCGTTGCGGCCAAAGCTTCTGTTCCTGGACGAGCCGACGAGTGGAGTGTCGACGCGGGAGAAAGCGCCGATCATGGACATCGTCACCTCGATCGTTCGCTCCGGAGGGATAACGGTCGTCATCATCGAGCACGACATGGACATCGTATTCCGTTATTCGGAGCGTATCGTCGTAATGCATCAGGGAGTGATTCTAGCGGATGGCACTCCGGATCAGATCCGCAATAACGATGCGGTCACGACCACGCTCATCGGGACCCACCCTGGCGGCGAACCCGCATTCGGGAGGACGGGCAATGCTGGAGGTTGATCGCATCGAGACCTACCGCGGCCCGGTCCAGGTGCTGCGCGGTGTGTCTTTGCGCGTGACGGGCGGCGAGGCAGTCGTACTCGTGGGACGCAACGGTGCCGGCAAGACTACAACCATCGAAACCATCATGGGGCTCCTGCCGGCGCGGGGAGGCGCGGTCAGCTTCAAAGGCGCTACGATAACGCGGATGCCAACGTTCCAGCGTGCCTTGCTTGGCATCGGCTACGCACCCGAGGACACAGGAATTTTTCCCGATCTCAGCGTTGCCGAAAACTTTCACATCTGTGAATGGCTCGCCCGGCCTGCCGGCAAGAGCGCCGGGCGTCCCGGCAGCGCCGATGTCGAGGAGCGTATCTTCGGCGTCTTCCCGGAGGTCAAGGCGTTAATGGATCGGCGCGGTCTGCACCTCTCCGGCGGCCAGAAGAAGATGGTCGCCGTGGCGCGCGCCATGGCGCTCTCGCCGTCGATCCTGTTGCTCGACGAGCCCTTCGAGGGCCTTGCGCCGGTGGTCGTCACGCGCTTCATCGACGCGGTCAAAAAGATCAAGTTGATGGGCATCTCGCTCCTGATCGCCGAGTCGAATCTGATGACCGCCATCCGCATCGCCGATCGTCTCTATGCCATCGATCGCGGCGAGATCATTTTCCAGGGTACGCCCAAGGACGCCATGGAGAACGAGAACGTGATGCGCACTCTTCGCGGTTGACGCGACGCGGCGTATCGATCGAGCGCTAGCATGAAGGGGCTCGCCTCATTCGCGGTCCTGCTCATCGCTGCGGGAATGACCAACCACGCGCGAAGCGGGCACGAGTTTCCGGTCTACCCGTCCTACTATCCGCACGAGATCCGCATCGAGACGATGGCCCCGGATCGGGCGGCGGACTTGCTCCTCGAAGGCAAGATCCAGGCTTACATCGGAACGGAACCGCGCTTCACCCGCGCAGTGCCGGATTCGATCCGCGCGGTCGAGTCGCTTGGTTCGCTGCTCATCGTTCGCGTCAATCCGGAATCATCACTGGCGCGGGACCATGCCGCGAGTTGCGTTCTTGCGCGCATGGTTATGGGCGAAATCGCAGCGCGGCATGGCCCGCTCAAGTTTCATCCCTATCCGATAACGCCCTACGACGGGGACTACCTGTACCACGCGGATCTCGCGGATGCGGCCGGCGCGCGTATCGTCGGCAATTCGCCGCGCGCCGGTCCCACCGCGGCGCGACGCCCGCGCGTACGCGCCTCGAGCGCGTTGGCGAAGAGCCTCCTCCCCGCAGATTGGTATGCGCCGGGGCAGAATTGGGACGTCCAGCTCGACGACGTGAGTGCCGCCGATCTCGCCGCCTCTTCGACCAAGGCGACCAATGGCTGGATCTCGCCCCAGTGGGCCCGAACGGGGTGGGCGCGCGCCGTGCTTCTGTTGGCGCCGACGGTCGACGAGCCGCGCCAGCAGATTCGCGTCCGGGCCGATATCGAGCGTCTCGAATCCGGCGCGTATGCGGGCACCGTCGAGCGCATCAATCTGGAACGCGAACTCGTCTCTGCGCTCGCCAGCTCCTGTCGCGCCGTGGTCGCGGGTTACACCGTGAAACGTGAATACATCAGCGCCGAATATTCGGCCGGAATTGAGAATATCGGCTTCGATTCCGTCGCCGGGCTCAATTCCCCGCTCTTTATCCGAACGGTCAAGCTCAAAGATTTTCCATGGAACGGCTGGCTGTCGCTTGGCATCGATACGCGGCCAGCCGCAGCGTGGAATCCGATCGCAGGATTCTCCGACCCGTTCGGAAGGCTGATGTGGAACGCAATAGGCGACCCGGCGCTACTCCCGTCACCCAACGGCGCCGGCTGGATCCTCAATCGCATCTCGGACGTTCGTTAGAATCCCGGGACGGTGTCATGCAACGCAGCGCCGAGAATGCGACAACTACGTACCTGATGCGAGAAGGTATGTGATGCTGGCGTTGCTGATATTGGCAGCGACTGCCACTACCCTCGATGCCCAAGCCGCCGAACTCACCTTCGACATGCGATTGCAAGACGGCCGCGTGCCCGAGAGCATGCGGCTCATCCGGGTCAAGCAAGGCGACGTCGTAACGCTGCGGTGGACGGCGGATCGGCCGATGCTCCTGCATCTGCATGGCTACGATATCCAGTGGCGGGCGCAGCCCGGCACCGTCGGCAGCGTAACCTTCACGGCGCGCCTGACCGGAAGGTTCCCGATCCACGCCCATGCCATGGCGACGGGCGCGGACGACCACGCGCGCGAGGACAGCCCGCTTGCCTATGTCGAGGTCTATCCGCGCTGATACCGGTGCGCGCGGTCCAGCCGCGCGCTCGGTCGGTTGGCTCGTGGCCGCGTCGACCTGCGTCGCTGCGGCGCCCGCCGGCGCCCATGGTTTCGGCCAGCGCTATGATCTGCCGCTGCCGCTCTCGCTTTATCTCTTTGGCACGGCGGCAGCCATCGTTTTCTCGTTCGTCATCGTCGGTCTGTTCGTGCGCCGCGCGCCCAGAACCGATGGTTACCCGCATCTCGACCTGCGTGGGCGCTGGCTCGGCCGACTGGTCACGTCTGCCGCTGCGTCTGTCTTGCTCAGGCTGGTCGGCCTTGGCTTGTCGCTCGTGACGGTGCTAGCCGGATTCCTGGGAAACGCTAATCCATACCAGAACATTGCGCCGACCATGGTGTGGATCATTGGCTGGGTTGGCTTGGCCTACGTATCGGCGTTCATCGGCAATTTGTGGGTGACGGTCAACCCGTGGCGGACGCTCTTTGCTCTGGCGGAGTCGATCTATCGGCGCGCGCATCGTGGCCACGATCTTTCTCTTCGCTTCGCCTATCCTGTGGGGCTCGGCGTGTGGCCGGCATTCGCCCTGCTGCTCGCCTTCTCCTGGACCGAACTCGTCTACCCAAGCCCCGCGGTGCCGGCGCATGTCGCGTGGCTGCTGGTCGGTTACTCCGTTCTCACTTGGACCGGCATGGCCGTGTACGGTCGCGAGGCATGGCTTCGGCACGGCGAACTCTTCAGCGTGATCTTCAGCCTGTTCGCCCGGTTTGCGCCGACCGAGGTGCGGGTATTGGAGCCTGCGCTCTGCGCGCAATGCAATGCCCGCTGCCGTAGCCCGGATGGTCCTTGTATCGATTGTTACGACTGCCTGAACCGCGCAGGTCCGACGCAATGGGAGCTGGCGCTGCGGCCATTCGGGGCTGGGCTTCTCGACAGCCGTGCCGTCTCGACGTCGATGACGGCCTTTGTTCTCCTAGTCCTGGCGACAGTGCTCTATGACGGCGTCCTCGGCACCCCCGAATGGACGGAGATCGAAACCGCCCTCGTTGCGCTCACGCCAGGCCTCGGTGATGTCGCAGCGATTACGATCCGAACGATCGGTCTGGCGGCATTCTGGGCGCTCTTCTTTGGCGCTTATCTCGCAGTGAGCGCAATGATCAGCGCGGCGGTGGCACGACGCCGCTCAACCTGGGACATCGCGCGCGGCATGGCACTCACGCTGGTTCCGATCGCGATTGCCTACCACCTCGCCCATTATCTTGTCTATTTGCTGGTCCAGGGGCAGTACATCGTGCCGCTCTTGTCCGATCCGTTCGGGTACGGCTGGGATCTTTTTGGCACCGCGGGCTATCGGGTTGATATCGGCATCGTCGGCGCGCGCTTTGCCTGGTACGCCGCGGTCACCGCTATCGTTGTCGGCCACATCGTCGCCGTTTATCTGGCCCACACCAGGTCGATGCGGATGTTCGCGACGCGCCGCGCGGCGCTGCGGTCTCAGGTGCCCCTGACCGCCCTCATGGTCGCCTACACATTCATCAGCCTTTCCATCCTGGCCGAGCCGATCACCGAGCGGCGCCCCTCTGCGCAGCCTGCCACCAGCGCGGGCGCCGTCAGCGTCCCGGAGGACGCGCTGCTCCCCGAGCCGGGGACCGGCAGCATGCGTCCCGTCGGGGCGGGCAAGATCGCCAAACAGAAGTTGACCTACCGCGTGCTCGGTTCGGCGTTTCATGACGGAACGCCGATGAGCGTGGCCGATATCCTGTACGCGTACATGTTTGCCTATCGCTGGAGTGTCCGAAACCAGACCGATGCTTCGCACTACGACCCCATCGTCGATGCCGCGACTGCTCCGATGCGCCAACACTTGGTCGGCGTCAGATTTATCGGGACGGACACGAAGTCCAAATCGTTTCGCGTCGGCGATGTCGATGTCGTGCGCGAGCTTTTTATCCTTGACGTCTATACGACGGGCACGCCCGAGGACCCGGAACAGGACGCGGTGCTCGCGCCCCCCTGGAGCACGCTGCCTTGGCATCTGACCGTCCTGATGGAGGAGGCGGTCAGCCGCGGCTGGGCGGCATTTTCGCAAGCCGAAGCTAAGCGTCGAGGCGTTGATTGGCTCGATCTCGTCCGCTCCGACCGGTTGAATCAACAACTGGCGTCCCTCGTTGCGACGTTCGAACGTGACGGATACCGCCCCGATTCGCTGCGGACCTTGGTGAGCGTCGATGAGGCGCGCAGACGATGGGCTGCGCTCGCCGCGTTCTACCAGGCCCACGGGCACTTCCTGGTCACCAATGGACCCTATGAGCTCAAGGCCTGGTCGGCAGACAGCGTTAGCCTCAGTGTCTTCCGCGACCTGAGCTATCCGTTAGGTGTGGGCTCTTTCGACGCATACGCGATTCCGCGCCGGGCGTTCATCACTAAGGTCGAGCGGGAAAACGGTCGACTGAGGCTCTTCGCCGAGATTGAGACAATCATGAAATTCCAGCGGAGCTACGAAATCGATCGCGAGCCGCTGCAATCGGTCTCACCCGACGTCCTGCAACGGGCCATGCCACAGTGCCGATACATGGTGCTCGACGCCGAGGGCAACGTCGTGCTCGCGGGCACCGCCTCCCCGGTCGAAGATGGAACGTTTCAGATAGACTTCGAAGGCAAGCTAGCTGCCGGCCGCTACACCGCAGTTGCCGAGATCACTGTGAACGGAAACGCCATGAACGCGGACATACACCGCATCCCGGTGCGTGTTGCGCCCGTTCCATAGCGATAAACGTGAATCGCTGCGAAGAGATAGCGACAACGCGACCCGGACAGTCGGTGCTCGTGGTGGCCGCGCCAACGCGGCAATCGTCGTTGGGACCGCACGCAGGGCTAGTTAGAACGCAGCGACCAGGACGCGAATCGCGTCAGGGCTGGTCACCATGTCCGAGTGGCCGAGACCCGGAAGTATAACGACGGTTGTATCGCTGCGCTGTGAGTAAAACTCCGCCTTCAACTTCTGCGCATCGAGGAGTTGATCCGCTGCGCCAACAAATACCTGCATTGGCCGGGCGGCACGACGAATATCAGCGAGGTAGTCGTTGTGGGCTCCGAAGTTTTGCTGCAGGCGCCAGGAGTAAGTTTGAGTCACGAGGCTGGTTAGAACACAGCGACGAAGCCTATTTCGACAAGAGCTGGTCGTTGCCGGACATTACGCCCGGTGAAGTGAACGGCGTCTTCAACGGAATCGGCGTGCAAGCGTGACTTCGCTACGAGCTACCCGCAAGAATACTGGCACTGGCGCAGGCAATCGGCCAAGACCCGTCATTCAGGTACCTCGAACGATTGGCCTGCATGTAAAATAATTACTGTGTATCGTTGTATCGAACGGCGGGTACCATGGAACATCCGCAGCCGCCCGAGTCTTGCATAGGAAAGCGGAAGGACGGTTTTGAGAAACGGGGCAACTTCTCCGTGGGAAGGCACCTTGGAGGCATGAAATCATGGTCGAGGCCGTTCATCTCGCCCTGACGCGCCGGCTCGCGAATGCGCGCCATAGCTGTGCGCCGTGGTTGTTCGCGCGGCAGATGTTGAACGAGCCGGCCGCCGTCGGGGCGATCTGGCCTAGTTCACGCTGGCTCGCGAGGAGTGTGGCATCACGGGTGCCCCGTCATGGCGACGGGCTGGTGGTGGAACTCGGCGGCGGCACCGGTGCGGTGACGAATGCGCTGTTGCAACGGGGAATCGCTCCTGGGCGCCTCATGGTGATCGAATGCTCATCAGCATTCGTACGGCACCTTCGAGCGCGGTTTCCGAGGGTTACCATTCTGCACGGGGACGCCGCCAAGCTGGGGGACTTGTTGCCCCGCGGTAGCCATATCGATGCCATAGTATCCAGCTTGCCATTGCGTTCATTGCCGGCGCGGGAAGCGGCGGCTATCGTGGCGCAATGGCGCGCACTGGTTGGCGACGGTGGCATCGTGGTCCAGTTCACCTACGACTTGAGCTGTAATCAACGTCAGTCGCTACCAGGCTTTCTGCAGCGCGCGAGCGGCATAGTCTGGGCCAATCTTCCGCCAGCCCGCGTACTGGCGTTCGAGTGCCGCGGCGCAGAACGCAAACTTGGAACGTTGGCGAATAAGGCACGAGTGGTTTCGTATGCCATCGATCAAATTAAGAGAGCGCAAAAACGAAACCGGTTATCCGCATAACGGCCGACGCCGACGCGTGCCGGATCTCGGCCACGTACGCTGGGCGGCTTACGCGCGACCGCATACGACCTGAGCGGACCAAGAGCGATTTGAAGCAGCCACTCATACCCATGAAAGCAGCCGCTCAGATCGGGCTACCGCAAAAAAGTGCGGAAGACTTTTGACACAACCCCAAGCAGCGACGCGGTCTGCAGCCGATAGGTAAACGCCCGCTCCCGTCACTGTCGGCCCGCTTTACACAGGCGCTATCTTCTGGACGCTACATTGTAGCTAAGGCACTGTTTTGGCGTCAGTTGGCGGGAATGGCTCGATGTATGCTTCAGCGACCGGGAGAAGCTAGAGGCAACCATGAGGCTATTCCCCAAAATCTTGCTTGCGACCGCTATCGCGCTGCTCACCATTCCATTCGCCAATGCGAACTACATAGTCTCTATAGACGACAGAACCGAAACTCCGTTCGTGGTGGCAAGCTGGTTTCCGACCCCGATACCATTTGCGGAGCCGGTGCCGGGGGACGTTGCGATAGCGGTTGGAAACATCCCATGCCTCAACTGTCTCGCGGTGGACGTTCGCTTCATCATCGTTGAACCTAACACCCCACCCGGCATCACCGAGGTCAGCGACATCCTTTCGCTGATGGTGAACGCGGGCACAGCCCCTGATACGGTAAACCTGAATCTCGAAATCATGTCAGATGGCGAGACCCCGCTGACGTATACCCCCTCGACTATCGACGAGATAATCACCGAAACCGGGGACTTCCAGACTGCCTACTCAGGGGGCAATAGTGATGCCGGTCTCGTCATCAGTTTTGCGTCCGATGCGCCCAGCCGCGCGCCCGAACCCGCGACGCTAGCGCTGCTCGGTCTCGGTCTCGCCGGTCTCGGTTTCTCGCGCAGCAAGCGTCCCTGATAGCCTGCGCGGCTCAGACAGACCCCGCTGCGATGGCGGGGTTTTGTTGTGCGCCCAGCATGGGCGCGATCTTGGAGGTGCAAGTCCTCCCGTAAGCTGACCACAGCGAACGAAGTGAAGCGCAACTGCGTGAGGGTGACCGAGCGTGGGAAGGAAGCGTGAAGCGAAACCGTGAGCCGATGGACAAGAACTGGATACGAGGCGGTGCCGAGCAGGGCGAGCGGGCAAGATACCGCAAAGCTCTTGTGGTCAAGGCTCAGGCGGCGTAAATCCGGCGGTTGTGCGGGGAAGGATCGCGTTCTTACCTGGGGAGACCTCGCCTTATGGCCGAAAGGCCGACGTGGGGACACGGAGCGAGGAGTCAGCAGAGGCCGTAGTAGCTGCCTGAATGGGGCGAAGGGCCAAAGGAATAGGAGACGGTGCCCTGTGATTCTCGGCAATGGAATGTCTCAGATGTTCGCAATTGCGAAGCTCGCCGATACGGTGAATAGGGTGAAGCCCGACGCACTCTGGCAGCGAGAAACCAAAGCCGACGGATTAGAGACCCGCACCTTCAGGCGGCGCGCAGGGACTTACTCCTGCCCTTCGACCTCAACTATTTCAACCGCCCGGTGCGGACCCGCATGCCGGGTGGTGTGGGAGGGAACCGTTACCAGCGATGATCGGCCCCTATCCCGATTCAGTGATCAGCTGGTACACAAGTCAATGTGAGTTCGGCCGGTTGCGTATCTCCTGTCAATAACGAATCAGTGAGCAGCTGCGGGCTCGCTAGACACCACACGCAGTTCTTGACGAATTAGCCGAGCGCCAATGAGCGCTCTGCGGAGATTTCCGCGACTGAGGCGTATGACTACTCGTGGCCGGTCAGCGACCTGCGCTCGACCGTCGCAAACCGACCACTGCAGACGATCGAGTCTTTGCGAAGCAGACAGTCAACGCGTCGGTCAATTGCAGAGGCACTGGCGAGAGATTCCGGGGAGTGCTCACGTTCGCGTCGGGAGGACCCGGCCATATGGGGCGAGGGCGGCATCGTGCTTCGATTGCAACTGGCTAGTGCATTTCGCAACGTCGGAAAAGGGGGCACACATGCGCCGAGGCGCGCTTAGCACGGGGTCCTGGAACGTACCAGTTCTTTCGCGGCTGGGTCCTGTTCAATAACAGATTTCTATATGTAACATTCAAAAAAGAAATTTGCCTGACCGATTGCGGCTGACTAAAGTGCGCGCCTGTTCAATCAACGCAGTGGAGTCGCGAGAAAATGAATTCACCACATCGTATCAAAATGCCGCGGGGTGTCCTCGACAATGTGTTGCTGTTGGTTCTCTTGGTTGCAGTAGCAGTCAGTGCAGTTGCGTCGGCAACCCTCCTCACCCGCGAAGCGCCCCGGGTCGGGGTGGTAGCCGCACCGGCCGCGCCCGCTCAAGAAGTGGTTCAGCTCGATTATTTTCCGGCGCAGTTCCCTGCACCGAGCGGAGAAATCGAGGCGCTGCCGCCTACGTTCTGACCCGCTCGGGTTCTTTCGTCGCTCGACACGGCAAACGAGCGCGCTCTGAGCCCTCTCGGCCACGAAATTCGATACGCTCACAACCTTTGCTGAGGAGAAATTGATGCCTACATACGCCCCACCGGGACCTTATCCGGAACCGCCCTACCGTGGATCGACACCATCCTGCTGGCTGCCGATCGGCGCATGCGCAAGACGGCGCAGCGACTTTTCGCCTGGATTGAAAAGCGCCGCGCAACTGAAGCCGCATGGTTGATTCTCAACGCCATGAGCGAGCGTGAACTTCGCGACA
>CAVQDI010000007.1:0-6148 GCA_963711235.1 uncultured beta proteobacterium
CGTCATTCCGAAGCGTACCCGCCAGTAAAGGCTCTACGGGTTGCGAACTCGGGGTAATTGCGGAACGGTTTCCAGTCTAACTCTCTGAAAGAACGACAATCGCCGATAGAATCATAATCCTTTGGGGGGTCGAGTCCCTCGCTCGCTACCAAACAAATCAGGTCCATTCCGGGGACATAGATACTCTCTTTGCTGTCAAGCCGACTGCGCTGTGAGTTTGAAGAATTTGTTGCCGTCGAAGTCCTGATCGTAACAGTTTATTCTGGAGACTGGAGTGAACCCCTCGCGCCGGACACCAAGCCAGGCGTAATTTGACACCGCAGGCCAGGCGTCGGAGGATCATCCGATGCCACGACGCTCATATCGAAGCTACAGCACGGAATTTAAGCTGTCAGCGGTGCACGCCTACATGCCACCCATGGAATTGCGATTCCGAATGGCGACCAATGTACTCCACGTTCTCGGCATAGCGACTCTCTCGGCTTGTGCCACACCACCTTTGACCGGCAATGGCGATCATGCGGATAGTGCTCCACTCGGATCCATGATCCTCTCCGGCCCTACTTTCGGACACCAGACCCTGCTGCCCACTGTCTGTGTGGCCGGGGAGCGCCAGTTCTTTCTCGGCTTCGACCTTCGCGACGAAAAGGTGGGGGTGGTTACGCGGCTCGTGGTCGAACCTGCCACCGGACAAGTCGTCCGGGTCTTTGCAGCGTCCGCACCATTCGATAAGACGGTACTGTCCCATCGGCCCGAATGTCGAGTATTCCATTTCTCGCTCGACTCCACAGGCTGGCTTGTAAATCGCATTCAGCAGCTCAACGTGTCACTCGACCTCGACTGTCAGCTTCCTTCCGGCGACAGCATCGTCGGCAATGCGTCCGATCCGGGTTGTCTCTAGCCCACCAGCCCTTGAACTTTATCCCTTCCGCTTCTGCGACCCGCTCATTTCCTCCGGCCGGATATACTTACTCTTCGGTACATTGTCGAACCGGAGGCAGGATGAACACGCAAAGCGGCGGCCAAGCATTCCCGAGACCCGAGACACCAAGTTCGTCCCGCGGCGGCGACCCGGGTATGACCCTCCGCGACTATTTCGCTGCCGCGGCGCTACAGGGCATCTGCGCTGGGGGCGCTCTCTCAGTCTTGCAGGAGACCGGCACCAGCGCGACTGGATGCGCGAAGGGCGCCTACCTCATCGCCGACGAGATGATCAAGGCCCGCGCCGCATAGCGTTTGGCGCAGCGGTCAATTGTCGCCTCCGCAGATGCGGGTTCGTGGCGACAGTCGTTGCTTGCATCGGCCGGCCGCGAGCACGATTCGCCGCGGTTGTCGAAACCACAGCTCGATGATGCAACGCGCGCGGGCAGGCTCCCGGCGCAGGTCACCCCGCGCGCGCTACCTCCTAAGCGCCTGGAATGGGCAGCACGGGCATGATCTCGACGGAATCGCCAGGGAAAATGGAAAAGTGCGGATGCTTGTCGAAGAGCTTGGCGGCGGCCTCGTGCGAATCCGCGCGCACAATCGTGAAAGCGCCCATGTCATTGCTCGTATCGTCGATTCCACGTTGCGTGACCTTCTTGGTTTTCCCTAATGGTCCGCCCATGGCTGACAATGGCGGCGTGATGTGTTCTCGATCCACGCCTTCCAGGCCGCCATGCCTTCTCGTTCCTTCGCACGCCGATCGCCTTCGGGAAGGGCGTCCCAGGCCACTCGTCGCGGACCGGTTTTGCTGCCAAGGAACACTGCGAGATAGGTATTGTTCGTGCTCATAACGTCTCCTTTTATTTGCCCTTTGCGGGTTGGAACAACAACTCGATATAACGATGCAAGTGAATATCCGGTCTAGGTAACACGTGCTTAAGGTCTGCCTCCTAGGAAAGCGGGCGTCCGCGTTACCATCATCGAACAGCTTTTCGGAAAATCGACGGTCAGCTTAGGGACTCCAGCCATTTGGAGGCACGCACCGATGGACCAACACGCCTCAGCGCCTGCGCCCGCCCCCACCGCCCTCGGTGTTTGCGGAATTGCGCTCCTGAAGTCCGCGAATGCCCGCGGCCGGAAGCTCCGCTTCGTCGGCAGGAGTGCCCTGCAGCAGGCGGTTAGGCTGGATCTCGCCGACGATCGACACGGCAACATAGGTCGCGACGAGCAGCAAAAGGACCGTGCGGTTAGGGCCGATGGACAAGCCGACGTAGCACGCACCGAGGACCGCTGCCCAGCGCATCAGGATGATCCCAAAGCGCTGCTTCAGCCTGAGCTCCGATGGTGTATGCGAGCCGAGCGCCCGACGGAGCGCAACGTACGACCATGCAGCGATTGCACACTGCACGAGTGCGCCGATCCTGAGCGAGTGGTCGTGAAAAGCCGCCGTGAATGAGAAGTCCGAGGTCGCAAGGACGATGCCTACCGGCAGCCCCAACGGAATCGCAAAGACCGCACACAGGAATAGCGCCGCTGCGGCGCAAGTAAGCTCCAATCGGACCCGCCCGGCCACGGTGCCGTTCGCCGGCGAAAGGGTTTTCGCAAGTCCCGCGAAGATGACACCCAGCGAAAGGAGCGTGTCGAGGAAGTACAGCACGACGACGTTGGCCGCCGACCAGCCGTCGAACAGGATCCCGACGAGTGGGACCGCATTGCGGGCGACGATGTCTGCAACGAAGAGCCCATCGTAGATCGCGCTCATCCTGCGTGATCCCTGCGCATGTTGATTACGCTTGCTCCGGCTAGCGATCGGCGAATTGCGCCGACCCTTTGCTGCCTGGGGGTTTGTAACCCGCGGCCGCTTCCTGAAATCGGCGCGAGCAGCCGGCTGCACCCGAAGGTCAGCTCGGCGCCATGGCAGCTACAGACGTCGAGTAATTGGCATGACAAACCCGTGCCGAATCGATAGTTGGTCTCAATACCCCAATGCCAGCCCAGTCCCCCTTCTAGGATCGTTGGCACCGTAGAAGCGTTCTTTGCCGCGCGGCTTGCCGCTAAGCGACGGCGCCCCGACTAGAATGCCAGCGGCGTGGCCGGCGGGCTGCGGGTCGCCCAGCTTGTGGCCCATGTCGACTAAGATCTTGCGTGTATCCGGGCTCAACGCAAAGGTCTCGACGCTGGTCGTCTCCGGCAGCCACTGCTGATGGAAACGTGGCGCGTCGATCGCCTCTTGGATGTTCATCCCGTAATCGATTACGTTCAGAATGCAGAGCACAACCACGGTGATAATGCGGCTACCGCCCGGCGTGCCGATCACCATGACTGGCTTGCCATCGCGCGAGACAATGGTCGGACTCATGGAGCTCAGCGGCCGCTTGCCCGGCGTGATCGAGTTGGCCTCGCCCTGGACCAGTCCATACAGGTTCGGCACGCCGAGCTTGGCGGTAAAGTCGTCCATCTCGTCGTTCAGTAGGATGCCGGTCTTCGCCGCAGTCACTTTAGCGCCGAACCAATCATTCAAGGTATAGGTCACCGACACCGCGTTGCCTTGATTGTCGACGATCGAATAGTGTGTTGTGTTCGTGCTTTCGTGCGGCGGGACACCCGGCTTCAAGTCGCGCGAAACGCCGGCTTTGTTCGGGTCGATGACTGCGCGGATTTTCTCGGCGTAGCCCTTGTCCAGCAGACGATCAAGCGGGTTCTTCACGAAGTCCGGATCGCCCAGATAGCTGTTGCGATCGACGTACGCATGGCGCATGGCCTCGATCTGATAGTGCACGGCCTGCGCGGAGTGAAAACCCAGATCTTTGAGCGGATAACCCTCCAGGATATTGAGGATCTCGCACACCACCACGCCGCCCGAGCTGGGGGGCGGCGCCGACACGATGTGATAGCCGCGGTAGTCGCATTCGACCGGCGCCAACTCGCGCACCTTGTATTGCTGCAAATCCGCCTTGGTGATGATGCCCTTGCCCGCGACGCTCGAGGCCGCGATCGCATCGGCAATCGAGTCTTGGTAGAAAGCAGCGGGGCCACGCTGCGCAATCAGGCGCAGTGTTTTCGCCAGATCCTTCTGCACCAGTCGATCCCCAGCCTTGTAGGGCTGGCCCTTGTTCAGGAAGATAGCCGCCGTCGCCGGGTCGTCACGAAAGTCGTCGGTCGCCGTGGCGAACAATGCGATGTCGCCTTCGTCGAGCACGAAGCCGCGCTCTGCAAAACTAATGGCCGGCGCGATCAGCGTGCCGCGCGAACGCGTGCCGTACTTTTCCCGAGCGTATTCGAGCCCGGCTACGCTACCCGGTACGCCAACGGCCAAGTGGCCCTTCGTGCTCGCGCCCTTGATGACATTGCCGGTACTATCGAGGTACATGTTGGGAGTGGCAGCGAGCGGTGCCTTCTCGCGAAAGTCGAGAAATGTCTTGCGGCCATCGGCCAACTGGATGGTCATGAAGCCCCCGCCGCCCAAGTTGCCTGCGGCGGGATAGACCACGGCCATTGCATAACCCACTGCGACCGCCGCATCGACTGCGTTGCCCCCGTGCTTGAGCACATCGACTCCCACCTTCGTGGCAAGTTGATGCGCCGTGACGACCATGCCATGCTCGCCGCCAACCGGTGCGACTGACGCGGCGTGCGCCGCGGTGCAGGCGATTGCCGCAACCGCGACGATCAAGCGGCTTGAAACAGAGTGATATCGCGTCATGGAAGAATCCTCCTGAGCTTTACAGGTCGCATCGCGATGTGGATCGCTGGACTGTATCAACCACGCGATCGCGGTCCGGAGCAAACCGTGACCCGACACCATCTTTGCGACAAGTTCGACCAGCGCGTTCTACGTTGTCCCTGGTCGATTCGTGAACTGCATTCCAAATGGCAATGCCGGTCGTAGGCGAAATCGTCTGCGCCGGTAGATTGTGCCGCTTATTCTACTCTGTTCGGGTATCGCTGCATCGGCACCCCTGAGGCCGTCACGCCCACCAGATCGTCGTGCCAGAGTTCTAGTTCGTTAGTGCCATGTCGAGTTTGTCAACGCCCGGTTTGGCGAGTACGCTCCCGCTCGTTGTGATCGTTAGTTTCAGTTCCATCGTGTGCCCGCTTCCTGCGGCGCCGGCCCCAAATCAAACGAAAGGAAATTTCATGCTGAAGTTCCCCGTCCTCCTCCTGCTGGCGGCACTCACCGGGTTTTGCTTTCATGCGTTCGCGCAGCCGCGGTCTGAGGTTCGATCTGCGGTAACTCCCATCGGAAGTTCTTCCTCGAACGGTGTCTCGTTCGCGTGGTTTTACGATCCGGCTGATCGGACGGTGTACGTGTGTCGCGCCGCCTCTGGCAGCGGTGATGCAGTCGATTGCAAACCGAGAACGACGTTACCCTAGAAGGGATTCATCGCACTACGATTGTTACGAGACAGGCGATTGAGTCGGCGCAAGCCTCGCCTGCGAGGGGTCCGGGTTGAGCGATAGCCTAGACGACGGTTGGGCCTGCATCATTTTGACTCTCTACAAGCAGCCACTCAAGCGCCTCGCGCTCCGACGTAAAAATGTCGGCTCTCAAGCCACGGTCCGCAGCAACTTTTACGCCGAACTTCTCCAGGTGAATGAGTTCTGGCATGGCCACCATCGCTACAACAACGATTCCTCTCGCTTCTCGCGCCCACTCTTCCGCCATCAGGTAGCGGTCCACAAGTGTCGGCGGCGAAAGTTGAGTGAGGCCCGTCACATTGACCAATAGCTTCGGTATTTTCTGATCACGACAGAACGCGATTGCGTTTGTCACGAGCGCGACCGCTTCAACAAGCGAGGCCTCACCGCGAGGACGAAATCGGCAATAACCTTCGAGGATTTCCAAGTTTTGTTCGATCTGCACGGGAAGCCTCTGCGACGCGCCCCTCAGAGATAGCCAGCGCCGGGCGGACGGCACGTCAGCCCACGTATAGCAGCATAGGGGCGATGATAGCGCAGGCGACACCCCGACTTCTGGTCATAGCCGGAGCAAGCTGATAGATTGATAAGGCAGGGTCACAGGTGAGAGTAAACCGTCCTCTGGACGGCTTATAGGTTTTTGTCGCATCTCGATTTGAGAGAACCACATGATGCGCCGAATCGTAATCTTCGCTCGAGACGGCGCTGCGCGATCCAGACCCTTAAGGAATCCATATAGCAGATCAAGGCGAAGGCAACGCGGACACCGGACTTGTGGTTCAAACTGGCCTCACGTCCAGTTGCA
>CAVQDI010000008.1:0-60043 GCA_963711235.1 uncultured beta proteobacterium
GTTTTCGCTCAATCCCGCGGTGCGCTCGTCGGAGACAAAACCCTGGTGCTTCATCGCCAGCACCGTATTCGGCGAGGCGGCCGCAGAAACCAATGTATTGCGGGCGCTGCGCGATTCGGTGCTCCGCCGCTATGCGCTAGGCCGCGCCTTCATGCGCCTCTACTATCGTCTTTCGCCGGCTTTCGCGATCTACCTGGCGGCGCGACCGCGCGCACAAGGGTTCGTACGCCATGCTCTCAAGCCCGCGGTCGCCATCGTGCAATGGCTATTGGAAGGACGGCGATGATGCATGCACTCGGGTGGGCTGGCGCCATGGCCGCCATTTTGGTCATGTGCCTGTGGCTCGGCACCCGCAAGGCGCGAATCAGGAGGACGGAGCAGGCGTGGCTGCCGGTGGAACTCCGGCACGCCAGGATTGAATTCGCGGAACGATACTTCTACACCAAGCGCCCCGTTCGGCTGATCGCCAAGGTCGATCGGGTATACAAGGATGAACGTGGCACCCTCTTTGTCACCGAGCTGAAGCGAAGAGTCAAGACGCAGGCGTATCTGTCCGACGTGGTTGAGCTCTCCGCACAGAAGCTCGCCATCGAGCGCGGCGGCCGTCGTGCCGTTGCGGAGCTGGGTTTCGTGGTCATCGAGCACCCGGTTACGCAGAAAAGGACACCGATCGCGCGTCCGGCTACTTCGAGAACACGAAATCATCGCACTCGCAACGCGATACGAGCGTCTCGTCGACGGAGGCGCAATGCCAGACAAGGCGAATGTCGCCGGCCTATGTCGTTCGTGCGCCTACGCCGATCGCTGTCGACCGGAAGTGCTCAGCGATACCTCGGAACCACGCGGGATGTGCCACGCGCGGTGAGCGCCAACGAGTACTGCCCTCAGTGCAACTGCGGCGCCAGCCGAGCCACCAGCGCGTCGGCGAGCGACTGTGCAAAACCCTGGAAGGCGGAAGACCATGGCGCGAAGCTCTCCTGGTTCGGGCCAAAGTCATAAGTTTTGAGTTCCCACGTCGAAGCGATCACTTCGTCCACGGTCGCGATCTCATCGACCAAACCGATCGCTTTGGCCTCGTCGCCCGCCCAGATCTCGCCGCTGCCGTAGTCAATATCAGTCTTGAGCAGCGGGCCACGGGTCGTCTTCAGGTCGGCGACGAAGATCGCCCCGCCCTGGTTGACAAGTTGCTTGGCCTTCTCGTCGGCCTCCTTGGACATTGGGAGAAACGGGTTCAGCATGGATTTCAGGTGACCGGAGGCGTAGACCCGCTGGGCGACGTCAAGCCGCTCCATTGCCTTGTGCACATCCCAGCCGTCGATCATGGTGCCAATCGAACCCACCAGGCTGTACTTGGCGCAATACACGCGGTCGGTATGCATCGCGATCATGTAGGCGGCCGACGCTCCGACGTTGTTGATGATGGCAATGACCGGCTTGTCGTGCTTCTTTTTAAGGCTCTCGATGGCGCGATAGATGCGCTCGGCCTCGACCGCGGCGCCGCCCGGGCTGTCGATCGACAGCACCACCGCTTTGACGTTCGGATAGGTGAACGCCTTCTCGAGGGCCGGAACGATCCGCTTGGCCGAGGCGGGGCCGGTAGGGGCGATCACCCCGTCAATGTGGACCACTCCGACGACGTTCCCGAAAGGTCCCCACTGGAAACCCATGGCCGACGTGAAGAAGAGCAAGTAGACGATGCCGAACAAAACCGGGCCGCCGAAGAGCAAGAGCTGAAAGAGGATTTTCCAGCGGCGCTCGCTGCGGCGCTCCCTGACGAGCTCGCGGTGTTCGGTGCGCAGGTGTTCGCGATCGCTGCGCAGCTCGGTCAGCAGTTCGTCGAGAAGCCTCTCCGGGAGCGTTGACGTGTTAGATGGGGCGTGGACTTGAGATGGATCCATGGCTGTCTGCCTTCCCTATGGAGTCGCCGCCGCTCCCTGCTGACGACCAACGCTAGCGGTCACTGCCAGCGAGCGGCAACCCGAAAAGCTCAAGGAATGTGGGCGCTTTTGTCACTAGGAATGTCGCAAGTCCGTGGAGCGAGGCGTTGACACGAGGCTTCCCACGTCCTAATGTTGATTTGTAGGTCTTCGATCTTTGACAGGGTTCGCCATGACGAGAAACGGCACATCTCACAAACTGCTATTGGGCATCTGGCTGCTTTTCTGTGGCTGTCTCGTCGGCGGACTGGTGTTCTTTGGTGCGCTGTATTTTGCGGACCGGTTCGAGCCCGTTACTAGCCCTCGTGTTAGGCGTCGCAACGATGGCCTTTCGTGTGGATGCGAGCTCTGGTTGGCAGGATGCGGATTTGTTCAGAAAAGCGCTCCGCATGTACGTCAAAGAGCACGAAAAGCGGGACGCGTAGAGGCACTGCCTACCATTCTCCGGACCCACCTCCGGATTGAGGCTCCTTAGACTTTCTAATTTGTTGATGTGCTGATCGGCCGTCCGGTTGCGTCACCGAGCCAGTGCCACCAGCGACACGTTTTCTTTCGCTTCCTTAAACTGTTCGACGTTTTGCCGTCTGCCCTTCTCGACATCGACAGCGCCACTAACCGTCTTGTCGGTAATGGCCGTCTTTTCGGCGTCGATTTTCTGCGGCAACTCGCCAGCACCAACTGCTCGGTCCGGCGACACGCCAGCTTGAGACTGGGCTTGCCGTACCCGGTGGTCATTGGCGGCCGCGGCATCGGTCACTCTTCTCTGCAGAGAGGGCGTCACCAGACGTGTTGGACGCGAACGTCGGGTCGTTACTGACAACCGTCTTGTGGGTGTCCGACCGCAGCTTCGTGAGCGTCGGTCCGGTGCCTTCGTAGGGGACCCAGAACTCCTTGCCTTTGCCGTCCGAGACGATGCCGCCCGACATGAGGAAGGCCTTGAAATCGGCAGTGACCGTGTCGCGATCGATCGATCCGAGGTGTCCGCGCGCCTTAAGGAACTCGTTGAATCGCGCGACGTCGTTCCAGGTATAGGTCTTCGAGAACACCTCGGCGCGGCGCGCCACTTCCTGGTACTGCTCGGCTTCACGCTGTTCGGTCGAATAGGTGTTGCGCGTCGCCTTGTAGTCCTGATACGCCGACTCGACGCGGTGGGTGGCCTCCTGATTCGATTGCCGCAGGCTGCGGAACTCGTCGGAGTTCATGAAGCTGGTCAGCACCTGCGCCTGGTGCGAGAGCGACTTCTCGCGCAGCGACCGCTCTGCGTTGCTGACTGCCGCCTGGATCTCGTTGGCCGTCCTTTGGCTACCGGCATTCTCGATCGCGCCAATGATCGGACTCCAGCCCTTGGGCAGTGTCCCTCCGAGCCGGGCGGTGAGGACCGAATCCGCTACCGACACATCCTTGATGCCGAGGTCGTGCGCCAAGCTTTCGGCCGCTGCGCGGCGATCCTGCACCGAGGTGCCGTCCGAACCGGACGTACCGAGACTCATGAGATCGCCATGCGCCTGACTGCGGCCGCTGGAGCGGACGAGACCCTGCGCCTCGTTGAGCGCCGCCGACATCGACGTCTCGGCCGATCGCAACGAGCTACGGGCCGTGGCCGCGAGCGTCGTCGAGGCTTGGGAGGCATCCTGCGCGATCTGCTGGCTGTCCTGCATGCCCAGCGGATTGCTTCCGAGGAGGTACTCGTAGCGACCCTCGCCGGTGAGTCGGTCGCTATATTCCGTGCCATGGATGCTCGAGAATTTGCGCATCGCCGCCGCACTGCGCATCGGGGCGAGCTGCTGCTGTTCGAATGAAACATTGCCCGCGGAAAGATTCCCCGTAGCCGCAGCGCTAGACGCCGAGCCTGTCATCGATTGCAAGGAGCTAACCCCGGTGATCGCGGCTTGCCCGATGGCTTCCATGCCTTTGACTGCCGCCCAGGCGATTGCCGGCACGCTTAGCACCAGATAACCGACGACGGCCTCGTCGGAAATGACCGTCGAGTACACCTGTGACGCGGTCAATAGTGAAAGCCCGGTGGCGCCACCACCCAGATCCGCGGCGGCAGCGATGTGCTTCGCGCTCGCGAGCGAGCCCATGTAATGCAGGATCGCGTAGACGACCGGCCAGAGCTGGATCCACACCAGGGTGAAGAGATAGCCCTGCAGGACGCGCATCGTGCCCATGCCGTGGGTCAGCATGAGCAGCAGGATCAGTATGGGGAAGAGCGCGTAGGTGATCGCTTCGATGGCATTGCGGATGAGGGGGAGGGCGTCTTCGGCCATCTTGGCGAAGTTCATCCACGCCGCATTGGTCTGCGCGGTGGCCTGGGCGCGGCCGAAGGCGAGCAGCAGCGAGGCTGGATCGTTGGCCTTCTGGCCGATGATCTCGCTCGCGTCGTTGATGGCATTGATCATGCCGTTCTGGCGAATGATGTCCGCCGCGCTCGCCGACGCATTCGCGAGCAGCGTCAGCTGATAGGCGGCGATGATCTCGTTGGCGGCATCCGCTTGCGCCTGGCTTGCAGGGAGATACGGGTTGAGCTGTGAGGCCAGCGTGTTGTAGAGCTGCGTTTCGATCGGGGCCCTGCGTCCGTCGAGGTTCGCGTACACAGCGGGGCAGGGGCTATCTGGGTCGTGCCGCCGGTGGTGATGGTGGAGAAGCGCGCCGGGTTAGGAGTTGGCCATGTCCCCCCAGAGGTTCGTGCTGCTCCCGAACACCGCCGGATCGAGCGTCCCGTCCGCCAGGTCGTACATGGTGCAATTGGCGATGAAATTAACGAGATCGGTGCGGAAGTTGGGATCGGGAAACGTCGCTTCGCGCGAACGCTTGATCAGGCTGTTGCCGAACAGCAAGCCGTGCTGCTGATAGCTCAGATCTGGCGACAACTGGCCCGGGCCCGGGAGGACCTGGAACGCCGTCTCAAAAAGGTCGGTGAGTGTATTACCGACGACACTGGTTAGATGCCCGAAGATGGCCGCTCCGAAAGGAACGTTGCCCACGACCTGGACCGGCTGCGTTCCGAGCTTGTCGACGATACCTACGGTCACTTTCGGTACGAGCAGGATCGAGTAGACCAGGAGCACGCTGCCTAAGCCACTTCCATCCGGCCAGGCGCTCGGGGGCCAGCGCATAGGCGATCGCCGCCGTTACGAACCCGCACACCATGACGATCGCCACGGCGCCCAGGTAGGAATCGGACTGCGTGATCGCCGCAATCGCATTGAAGATCCCGTACAGGCTGTCGTTGTCGCCGTAGGCGTAGATCTCGTACATGGCCGTGGCCGATTGTCTGCAGGGGTGGCCTGCTAGCGCGCGGTGAGCGCGATCCTCTGCCCGAGCATGTCGATGACGTGCTGCGGCATGCTGGCGCGCTGCTGCCGGTCGAGCTGCTCGAGCTCGGAGGCAATGGCGTTGAATCCGGTCACCTTGCCGTAGTGGGCCTGCTTTTCCAGGGCCAATGCATGCAGATAGCCCTGGACGCGATCGCGCATCTCGTGCGCCGTGGCCTTCTGCGCGGTGTTGAGGTTGAAATCTTTCTCCAGCGCCGCCATGCCGACCCGGAAATACTGCTCCAGGAAGTTGTAGGCGTAGTCGGTCGCGATCACTTCGCGGTATTTCTGGATCAGGGCATCGGCCTGGCCGCTGCCTTTCACCGCATTGCCGATGGCGAGCATGCGGTAGACCGGTTCGCTCACCGTGTTCACGAAGCCGATCTCCTGCGCCGTCGGGACTCCGGTCCGGTTGGCGATCTTGTCGGAGATCGAAGTCATGATCTGTTCGACCTTGGTCGTGAACGGCTGGAAGGTCGACGTCGTGTCATCGCTTACGTTCACGCAGCTCACATACTCGTCGCATTTGAGCTGGTGGCCGACGACGAAGCCGGACCCCGCATCGGCTTGCCCATAGAGAAGGTCCGTGATGCTGGTGAGCGTGGGCGCGTGGATGTCCGGGTCGCGGTTCTGGTCGGTTGAGTAATAGACGACCGTCCCGATGATGCTCATGAGCAGTTCCCGCTCGGGGTCGTCCAGAGTACTGACGCGCTTCAACGCTTGCCACGTCAGGTTGCCGACGAAAGGCACCATCGCCTTGGCATCGGCGTCCCCGCTGCTGGCGCCGGCATTGAGCGTAGCGCCCTGCGCGCTGCGGCAGCGATTGCGCGCCGCGTCCTCATCGGATTCGAGCCCCAGCTCGATTGCGATCCGGACGCACGACGAGAAGGCGTCGAACCCCATGGCATTGGCGGCCCCACGCACCAGCGAGGTCGCCGTCTCGCACGAATTGATGCGCGCATTGGTGATGAAGGTCTCGAGGGACTTGGCCCATTCAGTCTTCTGGCCGAGGAGCGGCGTCACCGCCGAGAGTGCGAGTTGGAACGCCACGCCGGGGAGATTGGCGGTGATGCTCTTGAGCACGTTCTTGAATTCGGCGGCGGCCAGGTGCGAGAAGGAACCTGCGAACACGTCGATGCCGCCACAGCCGGCCTTGAAATAGGGGAGCTGGATGGTGGCAAGCTGGTACACCTTGGTCGGTGAGCGCAGGTAGATGCTTCCCCCGGTGTACGTGTCGTAGGTCTGGCCGCGGAACGCACCGGGCTGCGTGTAGTCGCCCACGGCACCAAGGTTGGAGAACATGCTGTCGATCTCGCCTTGCAGATTGGCCGCCCGCACAGTTGCCCGGTTGCCAGCGCCACGAAGCAACCAAGAGCGACCAGAGCGATCGAGTGTTGCGAGCCATTGACGAGGGTTCATGTTGACCTCCGGTTACTGAACGGGAATGTTGCTGACGAATCGGGTGGCCGATGGCACGGTCTTGTCGGTGTCCGGCTGCGACACGACTTGCAAGCGCTCGAGGAGCTCGCTCTCGGAAAGCACGCCATAACCGATCGGGACGATCTTGCCGCCCCGCGGTTCGACCAGGAACAGCGCTGGCACCTCGCGCACGTCGAGCGCTCGCGCGATGCCGTTGTCGATCTTTGGGTTCGGAAACACGGGCAGGAGCGGCCCACCGTCGACGCTGATCGGCACCACGGTGAGGCCGAACTTGGCTTCAAACTCACGCAAGTAGGGGCCGAACTGGTGGCAGTACGGACAATCGGAGCGGAAGAAGAAGAACAGCGCATGATCCTTGGCGAGCGCCATGGCCGCGCTCTCTCTCGCGTCGATCTGAGCACGGTCGAACACCTCGAGCGCTTTGGCGTTGACCGGGCGGCCGGTCACGGTGTAGTCGAATTCCGGATTGGCCCAGATCACCCGTTGGGCCACGTCGGCGAACAGCGAGGCCTTGTCGATCACTTCCGCCTGGACGGCGAGATAGTTCCGGATGTTGCTCTCCGTCGGACGGATGATCGCGATGTTGCGCAGTTCCTCGACACGCTTCTGCAGGGCGTCGAACTCGAGCAGTTCGGGTGACCGCGCGGGTTCCACGCGCGGCGTCACGGCTACGGGAGATGTCGCTTTCGGCTTCTGCTCTTGTTCCGAGGGCGGTACCTGATACCAGAACCAGCCACGCTCGCGATCGGACCAATACTTCTGCGCTGCGGCTTCTTCCTGCGGCCCGGTGTTCGCCGAAACTTCGGCAGCGACGGCAAGCCGGATCGTGAACAGCCCGAACGCAACGCAAGTGAGGAGGCCGACGATCGCCCAACGCCGTCCACGCCCGCGACCAGGGATTCGTACGATCAATCGCGTCACTTTGGCCTCCTCGCTGGGCAGGCTGCCGTCACGACAGTAGTTGACCATCCACGTGAAGGCCTTGCGTTCAGGCGCCGCAGCGCGTTCTTTGCGGTTGAAGTCCCACACACCTTCCTGCGCCGTGGTGATCGCCAGCCGCGTGCAGCCTGGGCGGGAGAGTGGCTTGACCGTCTTCACGTCGATCTCAATGGGTGCGGAGGTCTTGAAGTACTGCGCTGTCCACTGCGCCGCCTCCCCAACCAGGACTCCATGGGCCTCGCCGCGGTCGAGCGCCATGATGAGCAACGGCCGGATGTCGGTCACCTTCTGTCGCTCGCTGGCCGAGCGCGTCGGCCGCCCATGAGCGAGGTCAACAGCGCGACCGCCAGGACACCTGCGCGCAGGTAGCCGCAACCGCGTCTGCGCAGCGCTCAGCATTGGCCGTTCCCGAAGTAGCAGCTCGGGATCTTGCTGTTGGCGTTGTTGATGTACGTCGACGCGCTGGGCAGCGTAGGTGAGATCTCGGCGTAGAACGCGCTCAAGTCCATCTTGGAGAAGTCCAGGCTTTGCAACTGGGCAACGGTGAATCCGCTGCAGTCCGGGTTCTGGGCGGTGTCGGTGCCCCAGCTCTTGCCAATCTGCTGCCGCCCCTGCTGGTTGATGATGAGGGCTAACTGCGAGTTGAAGCAGCAGAACGATTGGGTGCGCGCGAGGCAGGCCACACAGCGGCCGAAGACGGTGATGCAGCTCGAACAATAGGTGCCGAACTCGACGCATAGGCGCGCGTCGCGCTTCATCGCGGTGACCTTCTCCTCGTCGCTGCAGGTGAGGATCCCGGAGTACTGGATCGCCAGCATGGCGATGGTCCAATACGAGGGCACGAGCGACATGACGAAGTCAGCGACGGAGAGGTCTCCAGCGAGAACGCCGGCAAGCCCCGAATCAAATCCTGTGCCAAACAGGCTCTCGAAGCCGGCAATCACGAAGTTCGGGGCATCGGAGACAAACAGCGCGTCGTAGGTGTAGTTCGAGAACGCCGCCTTGCCCACGGTCGAGACCGCGTTCACCGCCAGGCTCAGGTCGGTGAACATGGTGAGCGCTTGGGTGCCGCCCCGGTTGCAGCAATTGACCAGATCGAAGAGCTTCTTGGTGCAGGTGTTGTGGAAGCCCTTGAACACCTGCAGTTGACTCGGCATCGAGGTACTTGCCGGCCTCGCGCTGCGCTTCGAGGTAGGCGACCGACTGGGCGAAGTCGGGATCGGGCGGGTAGCTCGTGTCCCAGCAGGTCCCGCCCTCGCAGAAGGTCTGCGTTCCGCAGTTCTGGACGGTCTGCATGACCGGAGCGGCCGTCTGGCATTGGAAGTCCTGGCGCGCCTGGCTGCAGAACGGCGGCTGGGTGATCGTGTCCCACTCGACGCAGGTCGGCGACCCGAGCGCCGTGCATTGGCCGAAGCGCGGCTGGTTGCAATCGGAGCGGTCGTCGGCGGTGACGCAGTCGAAGACGTCGCTCCATTGCCAGCAGGCGCGCGTCACGGGGTGATCGTTGATGATATGCGGCGCCGTGCCGGGTTCGGAGCAGGCGCTTGCGGTGCGATAGCACTTGGCGATGGTGGATATCGTGCCGATGGTGCCGGTCGCGGTGGCAGCGTCCACGCCGTCCGGGGGCAGGGCGCCGGGCGGCACGAGCGCCTCGTACCCCGCGCATTGGTCATCCCAGTGGTCCGTTTCCAGCGCCGTCGCCGGGACGTCGGTGATTGTGGTAACGGTCGTCAGGGTTGCCGCCTGGCGCTGTCCGCTCGCCGGGTCGAGACAACCGACGCCCAGGTTGTTGTCGGGCGGCAGTGGCATCAGGGACGGCCCGTCCCAGCCGGCAGGGCAGGTGTACACGTCCTGCGTCGTTTGCACCTTGCAGATCCACTTGGGAGCGCCGCTGCTGTCGATCGTGCGCGTCGGCCCGCGATGGCGCCGGGCGGGCACTGCCAGGTGACGTCGACGGTGAGGGTTTTTTGGCAAGCATTGTCGATCGAGCGCAGGTAATAGTTGTTGCAGCTCTGCAGGTCGTACTGCGCGGCGGAGATCTGGTTGGTTTGCGTGGTGCAGGCGCTGTAGACGCCGCTCAAGCTGACGCCCTGGGCCGCCTGGGTTATTGGCCACTGCGTTCGCGGTGGTCACCGCGGGATCGGTGGCCAGGACGGGCGGCCGCGGCGTCGCGGCTGAGCTCAACGCCGTGCGGATCGCCTGGCAGGTAACGTCGTTCGCTGCGGCGGCGGTGTTGCAATACGCAATCTGCGCCGCCGTGAATCCGCTCAAGCTGGGGCTGCCGTAGAGCGAGGTCTGCGGCGGGTTCGCGTTGTAATAGCCGGGCGGCAGAACCGCGGTGGCGCTGCCCTGATTGATGAAAGCCGTTGATGATCACGCCTTGCGCGTTTCTCCCCGCCTGGACGCCCTCATCGTGGGGATTCTGCGCACGAGCCGCCGCGCAGAGCACGATGAGGAGCGTGATACCGAGAGCGCGACGCACGGCTTATCCCCGGAGCCGTTGCAGAAACAGTTCGACGTCCGCCTTGAACCGGGGCGCACGTTGCGCGATCGCTTGCAGGGCGTAATCGATGCTCACGTCGCCGGCGATCGAGGCAAACGCGTCGGGCGCAACGCAGGCACCGGCCGCGCAGTCGGAAACCCTAGCCTCCGGCTTGACCAGCACGAACGTCGGTGCCACACGGACGCCGAACCGATCGAACGCCTGCGGGATCGATCTGGAACTCCACCGCAGACTGGCCGATGAGCTGCTGCACCCGCGCCGCCGTCTGGCGGATCGAGGCGTTCTGCAAGACCACGCAGCATGAGCACGGCGTGCGCCGCGCCGCCTGGTCGATGAGGAGCCGCAGCGTCTGCCTCGGGCATGCCCAGCGTGACGAACACCAACAACGCCGGCTGATCGGTCGCCAGCGCACTCGCTCCGAATGCCTGCCGGTTCGCCTCGTACGCGCGCGCGAGGCTTTCGACGTCAACGCGGCCCTTCGGTTGCGGGATCGCGTCGACATTGACCGGCGACTGTGACGCTGCGGCGCGGTCGAGCTCTGCCGCCGAAGGCATGCGGTACTTCTTCCTGGCCGCCTCGACCTCGGCGTCCGTCGGCTGCCGGTACTGCTGCTTCGCGCGTTCGATCTCCTGCTCGGTGGGCTCGCGTACCTGCGCCGACGCGCCGATGGCGAGCAGGAATGAGCCCACGGCGAGAATCACACTAGAACGCACAGCAGTTCCTCTTCCGGAACAGGAGATACGAGAAGTCCTCGCCTTGAATCGGGTACTCCTTCCCGGAGCCCCAGAGAATCGTGGTCCGGCCGAAGGGCTGACAGCACCTGCCGTCGAGCATGGCGGTGTTGGGAATCGGATAGGTCATCTGCGTCTTGTAGGCGCGCTTGTCCATGACCGGGTCGGGCACCGGACCGCAGAGCGCCTGCGCGCCGTGATAGCGCCAGGTCACGAGTTGCCGATGCATCTTGCTGGCCAGGCGCTGCGTGATCAGCATCGAGGTCTGCACCCCGCCGATGTGGGCCGCGATGTAGCCATCGAGCGGGTAGACGCCGCCCTGGCAGCCGGCGCACCAGAAGAGCTCCGGGATTCCGAACCCGACACTCGCCGCCACGCAGTCGACCGCGCAGGCGGCGAGCGCGAGCGGGTTGGCGAACAGGATCGCGTCCGGGTTGAGGATGGTGGTGAGCTCGTCGTCCTTCCACAGCGGATCGACCTCGGTGAGATAGGCCAGATCGAAGCCGCCGGCTTCGAGGCAGTTAAAGTCGAGCAGCACCTGCAGCCAGTACAGCATCGGATTGGCGTACCAATGCGCCTGGTAGAAGGCGCCGGTGGCGGGCCCGGTGGTGCGCGTCCATTGCGCCGCCTCGGGCGCGGGGAGCCCCGGATTCAAGCTGATGCCGCCCAGGCTCACCAGGCAAAAGGGTTTCCGGGTCACATCGACCTGCCGCGCGGGCTCCCAGAAGCCGATCGATAGGCCAACGCGTATCGGCACCCCGGGACATACGCAGAGCGGATTGGCCGGATTCTCGATATCCTCCTGGCCCAGCGTTGCCACGGGCACTGCACCAATCGAAATGGGCAGGATGCACGACCAGCAGATGTCGGTGATGGGGTTGGCGAACTTGCCGGTACAGGTCTGCGCGCTGATGTGCCCGCCGAGGGCCAGCGACGTAAAGAGGCAGAGGAGGCGAGCGAGGCGGCGCATACGGCTTTGCTTCACGGCGCGAGCTCGTCGATGCGCAGCTGCAGGCCCTCCTGCGACACCAGCGCCGGTACGTGCGTGATGCCGAGCTTGCGGGTCAGCGCGCCCTTGCTGATCGAAGTAGACCGGCAGTTGCCAGCGAGCCATGAGCGCGAGGTACGAGCCCGCCACCAGGATGGGCTTGACCTTGCCTTCGTCGCGCGCGATCAATTGGCGGGCCCATTCGACCTGCCTCGCGTCTGTGCCGTCGAAGAAGAGGAGATGCTTCGAGAGCGAGACGACCTCCAGGGGATTCTGCCGGGTCCCCGCGGGCACGAGGATGTTGCCCTTGGCGTCGGTGATGTTCTCGCGCACCACGATCGACGGGTCGAAATAGAACGAGCGCGCAGTCTTGGTGCGGGTGATCCCGGGAAGCGGCTTGGGGTGCTCGATCGACTCGACGATCCGCCGCTTCGCTTCTTCTTCGAGGCGCGGTGAGCTCGCCACTCTTCTCCTTCTGCCCGGAGCTGCTGCTCGATCGCGCTGCAGCAGATGCGGCTCCTCGATCGCATAGGTCGGACCGATGGTTCCCAGATCCTCTGCCCGGACAACCGCAGCGCCCGCGAGCGCGGCGAGCGTGGCAGGTAGCAGCAGGAACCGAAAGAGGCCGCGACATGAGATCCTCCCTAGAAGATCACGTGGACCTTGCCGATGATCTGGCTCACGTGCACGAGCCCGCTCTCGCGATAGCGCGAATCGAAGCTCATCTCGTGCGTTCCCTGCACGTAGTAATAGTCCGGCGGGAATGACGCCGGGTTCGAGCGGCTCCAGGCGATGGCCATCCAGGGTGTACTGCTTGGCGATGCCGACGTCGGCGCCATTGATGAGCACGCGGCGGCCCTCGACGCTCACGCGATCACCGGCCACGCCCACAATGCGTTTGAAGAAGCGCTGCCCCTTCTTCAGATGCATGAGCTCCTCTCCGTCGAAGCGGTAGACGATCAGGTCGCCGCGCGCGAAGGTCGGTGTCGGGTCCAGCCAGACCACGGAGTAGGGGAGGCTTCGGGTCCAGTTGAAGAGGAGGTAGTGCTGCGCAACGACCCACGCGAGTGCGAGCGGCAGATAGACGTACCAGCGCCGCCGCAAGTGGGCCCACAGCGCTCGCTGGTCCGTGGCCACGGCGGGCAAACCACGCGGTGCACCGCGCTTGCAGAGGCGAGCCCAGAATGCGCCGACGTCGTCATCGCACGGACCATGGCACGCGCCCTACAGCCCGACCTTTTGCTTGAGTGCTGCCGTCAGGTCGACCGCGTTGGGTGGCACGCCGGCGACCGCGCTGCGCGAGAGCACCAGGCAGTCACATTCCTCACTGAGTTCCTCCAGCGCGTGCGGAAACACGGTTGCGAAGCGCGTGCCGAAAGAAAGTGCCGCCTTCTTCTCTTCGTCGGTGGCCGCCGCCTTGGTCAGCACGTCCAGCACCCGGTCGTCCTTGAGCCGCACGAGCTCGCCCACATCGATGAGTCCGATGCGCGCGGCGGGACGCCGCACCAGGCGGTCGTAGGCGACCAACGCCAGGGACACGATCAAGAGGCTCAGCAGCGCGTGGAGGAGCAACGCTTTCATGCGACGCCTCCCCGCTCGCGCAACACGTCGGCAATGGCCTCGTCGATCGACATCCCGCGCGCGCGCCGCAGGTCGATCGCCATGTTGTCCTCGTGCCGATTGCTGAACAGCAGCAGCGTGTACGGATCGAGGATCAGCCGCGTTACACCTTCACCCATCGGTGAGTAGACGTACATCTCCGAGAACACGCCGGCTTCGGTGCGCAGGGAATTCAGCAGCCGCTTCTTCGCGTCATCCAAAACCAGTCGATGATTGGCCTCAAGGAGCTCGATCGATTCCGGCTTCTGCCGCAGCAGGAACACCCAGTCGGAGAAGTGGAACGCCGTCTCCATCTGCTTGGAGGAGTAGTAGTCGTCGGCGCCCTGCGTCGCGGTCACGAGGCTGCCGCCGTACTTGCGCGCCCGGCGCGCCGCCTCTTCGACCACGCGCGCTTTCACCGGATCGTCGGCGCCGATTTCGCCTAGCTGCTGCATCAGCTCGTCGATCATCAGCAGCTTCTTGCGATGGTCGCCGCGCTCGCGCGAAAGGTACATGTCCTGGGTGATCTGGTAGAGGAGAATCATGTTGACCACCGCATGCAGGTCCGGTGCTCGCTTCAGTTCCTCGTTCTCGATCACCATGAAGTCGTTGCTGAAGTCGATGTTGGCCTTGCCTTCGAAGAAGCGTGCGTACTGACCGTCGCGCGTGTAGGGATCGAGCATGATCGCGAGGTCGCGGATACGCGGGTCGTCTTTGACCTCGAGATCAGGTATCGATCCGCTCTTGAAGTAGTCGCGCAGCGGCGTGATGGTCATCTCGCGGCCATAGTCCTTCCACAGCCGCAGGATCGCGATACCGATCGCCTTGTATTGCACCTCCTCGAGCGGGCGGGCCAGCGAGGCCATCTTGGCGATTGCCGGCACCAGGATGGCCATGTCGTCCTCGATCTTCGCCACCACGCTGAACGGGTTCACGCAGATCGCGGACCGTGGGCCGAACTCCACGAACGCGCCGTCGGCCTTGCGGCAGAGCTTCTCGAAGGAGCGCCCCAGATCGAGGAGCCGGACCTGCGAATCGACCGCCCGGTACGACCAGGCGATGTCGTTCATCAGCACCGACTTGCCCGACCCCGGCGTGCCGATGATCGCGGCGTTGAAGTTCCCCTGGTCGTTGTCGTAGAGATCGAGGGTCATCAGCTGCCCGCGGCGCCCGGCAAAGAGCAGGGTCGGCGTCCTGGTGCCGCTCCACTCGCCGATCAGGGGCGCCAGGTGGATGGCGTTGGCCACGGTCTTGCGCGTCACCCGGCGCATGCGCTTCATGTCGGCGTGAAAGCCTTCCGAGAGCGTCATCGGCAGGCTGGCAAGGAGCGATTGCCGATGCATGTACACGTCGTTGTTGAGCTCGAAGCCGCGCGAGCGCCAGATGGCGCGCGCCGTCTCCTCGGCGGCGGTGGCGCGATCCGGAGTCGTGAAGAGGGCGAGCTGGTGATACATCGAGACGATCTGCCCGCCCTGGTCAAGGGTCTGCGCCGCCACGGTCCAGTCCTGAAGCTTCTTCGCGACGTCGGGCATGATCTTCGCCATCGAGCTTTCCGCGTTCTGCGTGGCGCGCACGTGGTTGGCCGTGACCACCGATTTCATGGCAATGGGATCGAGGATCTCGACCCCCATCGTGATCAGGAACGGGCAGGCATACTGCAGCGCCGATTGCATGAGATCGCCGGTCACCGCGCTCATCTGCCAGAGCGCGAACTGCTCGGGGAAGGAACGGATCGAGTAGAACCGCGCTTCGACCGAGCCCAGGTGGCCCGGCTTGGTGAAGAGGAGCCCCAGGGCCTGCGCCTCCTGCTGGGTATCGAAGTCGACGATCTGGTCGCGCAGCTCGCGCCCGTCGTCATAGTGCAACGCCGGGGTGCGATCGACCATCAGCCGGTGCGGATTGGTGAGCAGAGCGCACCAGTTGATAAGGTCGTCGGCACTGCACAGGCGATTCGGGAAATTGGCCGAGCGCAAGGTCGAGGTCATCCCCTCGCGCAGCGTGATCAATGCCTCCTGCCGCGACAGGTCGTCGAGGCCGCCTGGCACCGTGACGCTCATCACCAGCTTGAAGTCGCGCACCGTGTAGTGATACCCCTGGGTGAGCGAGACGTGACTGCCGCGCAAGTAGTGCGCGACCCGGCGTCGCGCCAACGTTCGGTACAGGTTGCCGTTGCGCGCGGGGCGACCCCGGTCTCTTGCCTTGTCGGCGTGATCGGCATCCTCGACGCGGAGATTTCCGTAGCGTCGCAGTGGCTCGATCACCTGCGGAGAGGCAAACAGCGAAAATTGAATGCCCGGTCCCCTTCGGGCAGGTGGCGTAGAGCGAGAGCAGGATCTCGACCATGCGCTCGTCCGCGCCCGACTGCGGCATCAGCTCGACCATGAAGCCGAGCGTGTCGCGATTGACAAAGATCTTGTCCTCCGGCGCGTAGGCGACATAGGGCAGCCACGAGGCGAACTGGCTTTCCGGGCCGTCGCGGGCAGTGAATTCAAAGAGCTCGCTTAAGTGCCCGGGCGCGGCTTTGATGCTGCTGCCGTCGAAGAGCGAGCGCAGCGAAAGGCTACCGGCCATCGCCGTCTCCTTCGCCGGAAAGGCTCGGCCGCACGAGCGCCGCGGCCCGCGAACCGGAGAAGAGCGGAGGCGTCCTCACCCGAGCGTGGCGCACCGGCCGTCACGGCCGAGTCCGCCGTCGGTGCCGCGCCCTTCACTGCGCGCGGGGCCCTGATCGGTGCGTAAGCCTCACGCGCTGAGGAGCGGTAGTGGTCAATGAGCCAACGGCCCGCATCGATCGGGACGTAGACATAGCTTTGACTGTGCAGGTCTCCGTCGCTGTCTTC
Organism: uncultured beta proteobacterium; assembly: GCA_963711235.1. GTDB lineage: Bacteria > Pseudomonadota > Gammaproteobacteria > Burkholderiales > Casimicrobiaceae > PALSA-1003. Next base: position 16,292 of record CAVQDI010000008.1, read on the forward strand.
CCATGGCTTGATCCATAGCCTCAACACCCGGGCCGGCGAGCGCAGCGGCGCGTTCGCCTCGCGCGTGACGGCGAGCGCCGTCACGGTCGCGCTCGTAAGCGCCGCATTCCTGGTGGAACTCGCCGACACGGCGCGTTTCCCGACGAGCTGATCCATAAGCGTCGGTGCGACCGACGCGTCCGGCGTCGCGGGTGCGCTCTTCTGTTGTGACGGCAAGTTCTGCTGCAGGGCGTTGTAGTAGGTCCCTGACACCGAGTCGCACTTCACGCCCGCGGGCGCCTTGCAACCGAACTCCGCGCTGCCCCCCACGCCAGCCATGCTGGCGCACCCGGCAAGCGCCAGAACGCTCACATACACAGCCGTGTGGCTGGTGATTCGCGCAACGAATATCCGTGAGATCGGCATCAAGGTCATGGGGTCTTCTCCGCGGTTGGGGCAGGGTTCGTCGCGCGCTCTTGGTTCTCGCCGGCGTCGAGCCACGCCTCGAGCTCGGTGGCGGGCTTGGCACCTTCGCTTAACCGTCCGTCGCCCGCGATCAGCAGCGGCGTGCCGCGCAAGCCCACCCGTGTGGCGAGACGGAGGTTCCGATCGAGCACGGCGGTGTCATGCGCGCGCTCAGGCACCGCTTGCGCCCACGCGGCCTGCGCCGCGGTGCGGTCGGGACTGATCCACGGCAGCAGGAAGATATAGAGCGTGACGTTGTCGAGCTTGGCGAGTTCGGCGTCGAGCATCTTGCAATACGGGCAGTTGGGATCGCTGAACACGGCCAATACGCGCTCGCCGTTGCCGTGGACGGTCTTGATCGCGTCCGCAAGGGGAAGCGCGGCAAAACTCAACTTCGGCGGTGCGTCCGGCGCGTCGGGCGAGGTGCGCTCGGCGGCCGCGAGCTTGGGTGCGGTCAGGTCGGTCTGCGTGCGCATGTCGAACAGGTGCCCGAACAGAAAATGCCGTCCGTCGCTCCCCACGTAGGCGAGGTTCGAGCCCATCACCGCTTCGAACACGCCAGGGATCGGCGTGCGCGTCACGCTGGTCCACTGGGTCGCCGGATACATGCTCTTCAGCCTCTCGAGGAGCGCGATCTCGTCCGGATCGGCAGCAAGAGCGAGCGACGGCCCACGCCGAGCAGCAATGCGGCAACGATCGGCTTAGTCATCGGCATCGTTGGTCACCTGCTGGTAGCGCGGGATTCGGCTGCGACGTATCGCCCGCCGGCCGCGCTGCGCCACCGGCACTGGCGAGTGGCGCGTCGATCGCCACACCTTCGGTCAACACCACATCGACGCTGCGCCCGGCGTCGACCTCGATCACCGGGAACGTCTTCTCGGCGAGCGAGATGTAGTACTGGGCCAGACGATCCATGGCGCGCCCCACGCCGGCGCTCATTCCAGCCTCGAAGGCGTGGGTGGGGTCCGTTGTAGCGACCTGCCCGAAGGGCGAAGTGGAAAAGGTGGTGTACTGGTTCTGGAAGCCATAGCCGATGCCGCTGATCACGCCGGCGAGCAGCGCATTGGCGAGCACCTGGCCCTGCTTGGTGACGAGCCGCCCCTTGACGCCGACCTTGCCGGTCTCGTCGAAAATCGAGCCCTTGATCTTGACCTCGAGCGCGGTAGCCGTCATGGCGCACGCAGGAGAGCCGCTCGGTGCGGATATAGGCGCGCTCGCTGCTGATGTCGCCATAGCCGGCGCCGATCACGAAGCACTCGCGCACCTCGGCGCGAAAGCGATTGGGCAGGATCGCGTTGTCGTCGAGCCGCAGCAGCACCGGATGCGGATTGGATTGCGCCTGCCCGCCGGTGGGCGCGTCGAGACCGCCGAGCAGCACCGCGCGGGTAAAGGAGATCGGAATGTAATTGTCCAGCGTCTTGCCTTGCGCTTCGTTGGCTTCGCTCGCGCACCCGCTCCGGAACCTGTTGCGCTCGCTCGCGCTGGCGCGTTGGCCTGCGCGGTCTTCGGTGCGCGTCGCGCAGCGACACGCGCATGAGCCCAAGGCTCGGCGTATCGGTAAGCCCCGGCGGTAAGCCCGGCGGGAAGCTGGCACCCTGCGCGGCGGAGCGCGCCGGCGGCGGCAGATTTGCCGGCGAAGTCGATGGCAGCACCGCCTGGGCCACTGCGTCGGGGGCGCGGGAGGCGGCGGCTGGCGGGCCTTGCGTGATCTTCTGTTGCAGCTGCTCGAACTTGGTGAGGATGTCGCGGTTGAAGGCCTTCTGATCATCCTTCTCTTTGAGCATCGCATCGCGATCCTGCTTGAGCTGGGCGACGTCCTTGCCCGCGCCACCGAGCCAGCTGTCGAGCGGGTTGACCTGCTGCCCCGGCGCCATCACGCCGACATTGGTCACGCGTTGCTGCCCGGACGCTCCCGCGCCCTGCGCGAGCGATGGCTTGGGCTTCTCCGTCAGCGCGAAGATCGCCCACAGGATGGTGAAGGCCGCGCCCAGCAACAGGATGAGCAGCACCCACTGCTTGCGCTTGGGGTCAAGCGTGTCCCAGGACTTGAGCTTCAGCGACGCCATGGCTTGCTCCCGTCGCGAATGACGAACACGCTGGTGCTCTCGCCCGGGGCCAGGTTGTGGTTCTCGATCGACACCGCGACGACATCGCCACCCTCGCGATCGAATTCCTCTTCGGCGAGCACCATCGGCTCCTTGCTGACATTGGTGAGCAGATACCGCTCGCCGGCGAGATCGCGCCCTTCAAAGGCGCGCACCAGGGTGAAGCGCGCCTCCGCCCACAGCTCGACCGGTTGGTTCACCTCTTCGACCCGGAGTTCGCTCGGCACCTCGTCCCCCGCCATGGCGAAGAGCATGGCCTTCACCGCCCGCTCATGACTCGGTGCATGACCGGCGACTTGAGCCGAGTTTGCGGCGAACGGTCGGGCGAGCGTCCGGTCGACGATGACGATCGTGTCGGCAGGCATGTCGACCCGCTTGAGGATCAGGGTGTAGGTCGCCTTGCCGGAGGAGACAAAGAGATTGATCGGCTTCGCCCCAGGCCCCACCGGCTTGACGTAGATCTCACCCCGCTCCTTGTCGCATTCGAGCACCACTTCGCCCGCCGGGTTGATCGCGGGCGCCGCCTGGCCGCTGGGCAGCATCGCCGCAGCGCCCGTCGCGCCACAGTTGGTGGAATAGATGTTGCCGAACACGTCGCTGATCGCGCCGCCGTCGATCTTGATCCGCGTGGGCTCTTTCAACGCGATCGCGGCTTCGACGGAAACGCCGTCGCGTGCCTCGACGCGCTGCAGGGCGAGCGCGGCCGGCGGGCTAATCGCGGTTAGCGCCGCCAGCAGCCACGCTGTCGGCAGCAGTCTTGCGGGTGCCATCGTTGAACTCCTCGAAACGCTTGAGTTGGATCCGGTTTCCGGTGTAGTCGAAGCCGACGACGTACTCCTTCTCGACGTCGGAGGTGCGGGTCCCGTTGATGAAGGTCGCGAGCCGGCCCTTGAGGTGGACCGACAAGCGTGTCCTCGTCGGGGACGAGCTGGGCGACCGAGAACTGGGTCGTCGCGTTCAAGCGCTTCAGCCGATCGGCTTCGAGGTCCTGGCGCGTCTGCAGCGCGCCGTACACGTCGGGCGCCACGTACTGCAGCAGCATCGCCTTCTTCCACTCGATCGAACTGGGAGACACGTCGAGCGTGAGATAGGCCATGAAGCCTCCCATCTGCTCGAGATACGATGCGCTCACCTTGTCCTTGGCGACCCAGAAGCTCTTCTCGATCGTCGGAGGCGTCAGCACGATGCGCTCGCGCCCCACCATGTTGAACATGATCACGAGCGCGAGACCGAGACAGACGACGAGCCCGAGAATGGCGAGCCGCTGCTGCCGCACCGTGGCCAGCAGCACTTTGAGATCCTTGTTCGCTTGGTTCGGATTCATAGCGTGTCTTGGCTCACCGATTCGCGAGCCGTCAGCCCACCATGCGGCGGATGTAGGAGGGCGGTGTGGCCTTCATGCGCGAGAGCAGCGTCCGGCAGGTGCCAGTACGCCCAGTGCCAGGCGAACGCCGGATGCTTGTCCGCCTTCTTCTTCGAAAACCATCGGCTGACGACGATGCCCAGTACCGCGCCCGCCACGATGCCTTTCGTGCCGGCATTGGCGAGGAAGCCGAGGAAGAGGCAGATCGCAAACGGCGCTGCCACATCGATATCCCACAGGCCGACCTTCCATTGATCGTCCAGCCGGCGCGGGATGAACGGATTCGCCTGCATCGCCTATTCCTCGGGTTGGCTCGCGTTCGCGCTTGGCTGCCATTGCTTCAGAGCATGGGCACGGTGGCGCCCATGATCGAGCCGCCGACAACCAGACCCACCGCCGCGAAGATGCATACGCCGACGAAATACACCGCGGGGCCGAAGTTGCGCAGGATGGAGAGCCCGAAGAGCGCAATGGCAAAGGCGACCACCCCGACGATCGCTTTGACGCCCGGAGTGAGCGTGCCGAGCTGCGTGAGCGCCGCGGTCAGCGGCCCCGTGATGCCGGTAAACGCCACCAGGTCGAGCGCGTCGGCCTCGTTCGCCAGCAGGCCGAGCAGTGCGACGGCGGCGAGCGTGAGCACGGCGGCCAGCGTCGCTTTGAAATTGCCGAATGCATGGGTAGTGCGTGCATGAATCGTTTCTCCCAGAAGTAGGTTGAGTTCGAAGGTCAAAGACGGCGCTTCACTTCCTCGCGCGTCCTCTGCAAGACCTCGCCCTCGCCTCGGTCCAGCGCCATCTGCACAGCAGCATCGCCGATGTAGCGCAAGTCGAAGCGGGGATCGATCGTGGATGCCTGGATGCTCTGCAGGCGCTCGAAGGTCTCCTGGCGGACGAGAATCGCTTTCCAGCCGGGAAGCCTCTTGCGGCCTGTCTCGGATGCGGGTGATGCGGGTGAGTCAATACGGCTCATGAAGCGGTCCTTTGCGCGATCTGCATACCCGGGTTGCCATTCGATCTCGACGCGCCGGTTGGCGGCGCGCCCCTCGGCCGTGTCGTTGCCGGCCACGTAGCAACAGGCGCCTTTGAAGCTGAGGCGAATCGTGGTCGCTTCGGGCAGGTGCTGGGCGCGAAGGTAGTCGCGCACCGCGAGCGCGCGGTTGCGCGCCAGCAGCTCGTTGAACGCCGCGCTCCCCAGTTCATCGGTGCGACCGCGTATCTCGATCGCGCTCGAGCGTCGGGCGTCGGGCACGATCGCGGCGAGCTCTCGCCTTGCCGCCGCGGTGAGTAGCGCCGATTCCGACGCAAACGTGACGATGATCGTCTTGGCTGCGATGGGAGGAGCCGACAGCGTCTCGTGCACTGGTTCGAGGGTCGGTGACGGTGCAACCGTCGGCTCCCTGGGCGAGAGAGCAGCACTTGCTGCAGCGGGGGGAGACAAGGCTGCCGTGGGCGGCGGCGCGGGAAGCGCTTGCGCGCGGACGGCAAGAGTCTTTGGCGTCGGCTTCGGACACGCATCCACCGGGCATAGCTCGAAGCGCGCAGCGCCGCCCCGGCGTACCTGCGCAATGGCGATCCGTCCAGTCGCCGATCGATGGGCCACCTGAGCCGTTGCGGGCGCGTCGCGCGCTGCGAGCGCGCCGCAACCGGCCAGGAACGGCGGCGACGCAATGGCCGCGGCAAGCAGCAGCGACCCGAGCCGACGGAGCTTTGTTTTCTTCACGGCGCCACCCTCGTGGCGATGATCGGCGTCGCCTGTGGCGCCTGCGGGGGCGATGGCGCGCCGTGGGAATACATGCCCGATGCTGGCGCCGTCGAAAGATTCCGGTACACGCACCAGGCGTACTTGCTACGGGCTGCTGCGCAGTCCTTGCCTTTGAGCTCGGTGCACGCCGCGTTGTACGCCCCCACGGCCTCCCACGAAAAGCCGTAGCGTTGGATTTTGTCGGCGAGGATCCACGCCCCCACCTGGATGTTCGTGCAGGCGTCGTAGAGTTGTTGTTCGGTGATGCCGTACGCGTTGAGCCGACGCAGGTTGGAAGAATTGATCTGCATGAGCCCGATGTCGTAGCTGCCGGTGCGCGCGCTGTGCGCGCCGATTGACGACGCCAGGGCGAAGACCGGACTCGCACTTCGCGATCGCGTAGAGCAGACTCGGGTTGATGCTGGTAGCGTTGTGCCGCTTCATCCCAGCAGCCAAACGCGATCCCCGACCACGCCAACGTTAGAGGTCCTGCGACCAACCAACCCCATTTCGGCATCGTCCTCTCCCGAACGCACGAACAACGGCTGCGTCGCGCCTCACGAGCGCGACTTCCACGGGTTTTTCGAGGTTGTCCCGCGCGGCAACAGCCGGCGGGAGAAGGGTGAGCGGGTGAGGGAGGTTTGCCGCGGTGCGGCCGGGAGGGGAGGTGCTGGCTACAGCCGACGGCGCGCCAGAAAATCCTTCATCACCCGCTCTTTGATGAGCTCAGTTGCATTCGGCAGCGCGAGGACGATGCGGAGTGCCGACGAGCCAATATCCTTGAGGTCGAATTTCGGCGATACCTGCGAACGCTGGATCGCCTGCAGTTCACCGAAGACGTCCTTGTGCACGTAGAGCTTGGGGAACTCGAAGTCGTTTGTCGAATCGCCCGTCGTGGACTTCTTATCTGCTGGTGCTACGGCCTCCAACATTCCAGTTGCCTCATCGTATCTTCATTCACTGGCACGAAGCGCGGTAGACCAGCATATTCGTCATCCGCCTTGCCGCCGTTGGTAAGGAGAATAACAACCGAACCCGCATCTGAAAACCCGAAAAGCCCCAAAAACCATGGGGCTTAACTTGACAGGGGGATTGCGAGCGCGACCGGGTTCGCGTTGAGGTGCTGCGCGTGGCCGACCGCTTGCGAGCTTCGCCGTGTTCCGTCGCCGTCGCCGCGGACCTACTTCGGCCCGGGCGTCCACATCGCCGGCGGCGTGCAGTATCATCTTTCGCAACCGGGGGCCTTACCATGACGGTGTGGGCGATTGCAGCGGGTGTTGCGGTGGGCATCGCGGCGAATGGGGTGGCATGGGCGCAAGACCTGGCCGGCGTGGGATCTTCTGCACCGCCCAACTCCATCGCGCTGGTTGACTCGACGGGCAAGGTCGCGGCGAGGGCGCTAAATGACACCATCATGCTGATTAGTGTCGGCAGCGGCGTCGTGGCCCCTGCATTGATCCGCCCGATCTACGACGCGGATGGCCGTACGGCGTCGGGGCTGGCGACATGGCAATCGAGCGGGAGCGTGTTATTCACCTCGTTCGACTGCACGACCGGCGCGTACGTGTACAGTCTGCCTTATGCGGGCGTGCGCGCCGCCACGCAGGTCCAAACGCCGGCCGGGATCGTGCTTTACGTGGGAGCGATCGGAACTGGGACCACGGTGGCGGTTCACTCGATTCTCTACGACACCGGGTGTTCGACGGTGACGGTGCAGCAAAACGGGTTGGTTCCGGTCTTGGCGACAATCAACTTGAGTACGGCGTATCCGCCGCCCCTTTCGTTTCAATAAGGGCATTGTTTTAGGCGCAACCTCTGCGGCGGGCTTCTCTTTCCCCTGCAAGGAGAACCCGGACGCCAAGGACTCCTCGCGGCCACAACCGGAAGGACGTGTATTCTCTCCTTAGCGGACTGTCGCGGGCCGCTCCAATCTGGAATCCCTCTGCCATGTCAAAACCATCCTTGAAACTGTTGATCGACGCTGTCGATTTCGCCGCAGATAAGCACCGCATCCAGCGACGCAAGGACATTGAAGCCAGCGCGTACATCAATCACCCGATAGGGTTGGCGCGTGTATTGGTTTGCGAGGCCAACGTCACCGACGAGGTGGTCATCATTGCGGCGGTCCTGCACGACACGATTGAGGACACCAAGACGAGCTTCGAGGAGTTGAGGGAACGCTTCGGCCTCCCAATTGCCGAAACCGTCGCGGAGGTCACTGACGACAAAACGCTTCCGCCACAACGCCGCAAAGAATTACAGGTGGAGCACGCTCCGCATCTCTCCAAACGCGCGAAGTTGGTCAAGCTCGCCGACAAAATCTGTAATCTGCGCGATTTGGATACGGCTCCGCCGAAGGACTGGGACCTCAAACGTCGGAGGGATTACTTCGACTGGGCCAAGCGGGTTATCGACGGCCTTAGGGGCGTACATCCCCATCTGGAAGCACTATTTGACACGGCCCATGCGGCTCGCCCATAGCGCCGAAAATCGCCGGAAGCGGTTCAAATCGGGGCAAGGAGACGCGCGCAAGTGCGGCGGCAGCAAGGAGCGCTATCGGCCAGGAGAGGTCGTAGCGCTTCGTGCTCCAATGCGGTCACTCGCATACACCGATCTCATTGCCCCGCATCGTTAAAGGGGTCGCCACCTTGGCAGTGTAGACTTCTTCTTTTGCTGACGACGTCGACTCGGCGATGGCCTCTCCCGGACCGCCGGAGCGCTACCGCTTCGGACCCTTCGAGCTGCAACCCGATGAACGCCGTTTGCTAGCGTCCGGCTCGCCGGTCCCCGTCGGCCCCCACGCCTTCGACCTGCTGATTACATTTGTCGAACGCAGTGGCCGCCTGGTCACCAAGGACGAACTGCTCGAGCGCGTATGGCCCGAAGGTGGTCGTCGAAGAGAACACCTTGCGAGCGCATATCTCTGCGTTGCGCAAGATCCTCGGACCGGACGCGATCGCGACGGTTTCGGGGCAGGGCTACCGTTTCACACTGCAAGTTACGTCCGATGAAGTAGCGACGGCGCCATGCCACAACCTGCCGTATCAGCTGACGAGCTTCGTCGGCCGCGAGCAGCAGATTCTGCAGCTCACGGAGCTGGTGGCGACGAATCGGTTGGTGACGCTGAGCGGTGCCGGTGGGGCAGGCAAGACGCGCCTGGCGACCCAAGTGGCGAGTCAGTTGATCGACGCGTTTTCCGACGGTGTATGGTTGGTGGAACTCGCCGCGCTCTCGGATCCACGCCTCGTACCGCAAGCGGTGGCGAAGGCGCTTGAAGTCAAGGAACAGCCGGGGCGGCCCGTGCTCGAGACGCTAGGCGACTATCTGGCTTCGAAGAAGCTGCTGCTGGTGCTGGACAACGCCGAGCACCTGCTCGAGGGATGTGCGCAATTCGCGGATCTCATTCTTCGTCGCAGCCGGGATGTCGCGATGCTGGTGACGAGCCGCGAGCGGCTCGGCATGGCGGGGGAGCTGACCTACCGAGTCCCGTCGCTCACGGTGCCTGGTCCGCGCGACAACTTGGCACCGGAAGCTTCGCTTGCCTACGAAGGCGTGCGCCTGTTCGTCGAGCGAGCCCAGCTTCTGCGTCCGGAGTTCGGTGTCACGTCCGAGAATGTCGCGTCACTGGCTTCGATCTGCTTCCGCCTGGATGGAATACCTTTGGCCATCGAGCTTGCGGCACCGCGCCTGCGCTCGATGACGGTGGAGGAATTGAGCCAAGGGCTGGATCAGCGCTTCGCCTTGCTTACCGCCGGTTCGCGTACGGCACTGCCGCGGCATCGCACCTTACGGTCGATGATCGACTGGAGTTACGACCTGCTGCGCGAGCCAGAGAAGTTGTTCTTGCAACGGCTCTCGGTATTCGCGGGCGGGTGGACGTTGACAGCGGCGGGGGAGGTGTGCGCCAGCGAGGGCATTGAGCACAGGGACGTCCTCGACCTGCTGACTTCGCTCGCCGACAAGAACCTGGTGGTGTCGGAGCAAGAGGACGCACAGACGCGCTACCGACTACTGGAAACAGTGCGGCAGTATGCCCGCGACCGGTTGGAGGACAGCGGTGGGAGCGCGGCGGTACGGGTACGGCATCGGGACTACTACCTGGCGCTGGCGGAGGAGGCGCACCCGAAACTGAGGGGTGCGGAGCAGGCAGAGTGGCTGCGGCGTCTCGAAGAGGAACACGACAACCTGCGGGCTGGTCTGGAGTGGAGCCTCGTAGAGGCAGGATCGAAAGGAGGCCTTCGGCTTTGCGCGGCGCTGCAACGGTTCTGGGGGACGCGGGGACATTTCACTGAGGGGCGACGGTGGTGTACGCGCGTCCTAGGCAAGGCCGGAGCAGAGGAGCGAACGCGGGAGCGCGCGAAGGTGCTCAATGGGGCGGGCATACTAGCTCACTTTCAGGGCGACTATCCGGCCGCCAGGGCGATGTCCGAGGAGAGCCTGGCGATCGGTCGGGAGCTGGGGGATCGGACCGGCATCGCCAGCTCACTGAGCAACCTGGGGAAGCGTGGCCCTCAACCAGGGCGACTATCCGGCCGCCCGGGCACAGCTCGAGGAGAGCCTGGCGATCTATCGGGAACTGGGGCATCGGTTCGGCATCGCCATCTTATTGAGCAACCTGGGGAACGCGGCCCTCAACCAGGGCGACTATCCGGCCGCCCGGGCACAGCTCGAGGAGAGCCTGGCGATCGGTCGGGAGCTGGGGGATCGGTTCGGCATCGCCGTGTCGCTGAGCAACCTGGGGCACGTCGCCCTCAACCAGGGCGACTATCCGGCCGCCAGGACGTTGTACGAGGAGAGCATGGCGATTTTTCGTGAAGTCCGCCGGTAGGTGGGGCATTCCTTATCCGCTGGAGGGACTGGCCGCGGTGGCCGCTTCACTGCGCGACTCGCTGGGGGCCGCCCGCATCTGGGGTGCCGCAGAGCGAGCGCGAGCGGAGATTCCTTCGCCGCTAGCGCCAAATGAACGCTCTCGCTATGACCGGCGCGTAGCCGCGGCCCGTATCGCGTCGGGAGATGACGCTGCCTTCGACAGCGCCTGGCAGGAAGGCCGTAGCTTGACGCTCGACCAGGCGATAGACCTCGCACTGGCAAAACCTGTCGAGGGCGAGTGAGAGTCTCTACATGACGATCGACCACCGGGCAAACACCCGACGAACATCTGTTCAGGTGCGCACCACATCGGTGGTTGCCTACTGGCGCTAATTCCCGAAGCGCCTCGCGGAGTATGCCTGTTCAGGTTCGAGATCCCTCGCCCTTGATAAAGGCGAGTAGGTCCTGATTAATCTGGTCTTTGAGGGTCGTAAGCAGGCCGTGCGGCGCGCCCCCGTAGACCTTCAGCTTTGCGCCTTTCACCAACTTGGACGAAATCAGCGCCGAGGCGCCAATCGGGACGATCTGGTCGTCGTCGCCGTGAATGATCAGGGTGGGCACGTCAATTTTCTTCAGATCTTCGGTGAAGTCGGTCTCGGAGAAGGCTTTGATGCAGTCGTAGGTGGCCTTGAGCCCCCCATCATGCCTTGTCGCCACCAGTTTCTCATAGGCCCTCGGACACTTTCGCCCCGGGCCGATTGAAGCCGTAGAACGGCCCGTGGGATCGTTGAAGAACTGCGCACGGTCGGCCCGCATGCGCGGCGCAGGCCGTCGAAGACGTCGATCGGCAGGCCGCCAGGATTGGCGGCGGTCTTGAGCATCAACGGTGGCACGCCGTCGATAATCACCGCCTTTGCGACGCGCCTTGGGCGCCGTGGCGGCCGATATAGCGGGCGACCTCTCCGCCGCCGGTCGAATGGCCGACGTGGATGGCATTCTTCAGGTCGAGCTTCTCAACCAGCGCCTCAAGTCGTCGGCATACGTATCCATGTCGTTGCCGTCCCACGTCTGGGTCGACCGGCCATGGCCGCGGCGATCGTGCGCGATGCAGCGAAAGCCGCGCGCCGCCAGAAAGAACATCTGCGCCTCCCAATCGTCCGAGCTACAGCGGCCAGCCATGGCTGAACACGATCGGGTGGCCCGTGCCCAAATCCTTGTAGTAGATCTCCGTGCCATCTCTGGTGGTGATAATGCTCATACGATGTTCTACTTTGTCGATACCTGAGAGAGTCAGTTTCTGCTGACAATGCGCGTGCGGCGACCACGATCCCTGCAAACTTAGCGCGAAACACCGGTTCATCCGCAGCACAACGTTAAGGGAAACCTATGTGCTGGTCGTGATTTGCGGGTCACTTTTGGGTCACGATTGGGTCACGATTACCGGTACCGGCGCCTCACCCGGTCGGGATTTGAATTAACTGGAGCGCGGGTATTGCTCAAGGAGGCCCTGGCGATCCTCCTCGAACTGGGCTACCGCATTGGCAGGTCCGCCGTGATCGCTGAGTTGGCCTATACCTTCGCGCGGGACAAGTCGCCACGCGCCGCACGACTTCTGGGTGCGGCCGGCGGCCTCTGCGAGGATGTCGGTGCCCCGTTTATTGCCAGCGAGCGGCCCCGAAACGCGCGCTACGTGGCTACCGCGCGCTGCTTTGGGCAATGACGCGGCCTTCGACTTTGCATGGTAGCAGGGCACGCTCGATGTCTTGGGAGCAGATCGTTACTTTCGTGCGTGCCGGCGACGCATTAACCGCCAGATAAGTAGACACGCCGCGATGCTCGTCGCGGTGCCTTTCGTCACGGCCGCCCGTTCGCCGGACGCCATCCCAAGAAACATCACAAAATAATCACACGACCGCAACGACTTTTCTGGCGCTTTTCCCGACAATAACCTCAAGCAACAGTACTAGTAGTCCCATGAAGAGAGGTTTTTTAGTGAGGTATCACGCCAAATGGATCGGGCCGGTATGACTGAATTTCACCCTTTTTTTCTTGACACCGTGAATCAGTGTCTGTGGCGTGATCGCGACTCAGGAGACGAGGAGCGAATCGTGTTGCCGCCAAAGGCATACGGTGTGCTGCACTATTTGATCCAACGCGCCGGCTTTCTGGCAACTCGGGACGAATTGCTCGACGCCGTCTGGCCCAATACGCACATTCAGCCCGAAGGCCTTAAGAACCAGATCTTGCATATCCGCCGTGTCCTCAATGACGACCCGAAATTTCCGCGTTTTATCGAAACGCTACCCCGACGAGGCTACCGTTTCATTGGCGTTGTTCTGCAAGAACAGAAAGGAAGAGAGGCACAACATATGAAAAGTCTGCATCCACCTGCGAAGCTAACGGCAACACGTCGACAATTCTTGAAGGGCATCGTGGCCAGCGGTGCGGTTTGCGCGATGCCTTTCGCAACGTTCGCAGCGACCGAGCCCGCTGCGATAACTTCGGTCCATAGCGACCAAAACCAAGGAGATCAGTCAATGGACACCGTCAAGACCAAGGACGGCATCATACATTTTCTACAAGGACTGGGGAACCGGACAGCCGATTGTCTTTTCGCATGGCTGGCCTTTGACTGCCGATGATTGGGATGCCCAGATGATGTTCTTCCTCGAATCGCGGCTTTCGTGTCATCGCACATGATCGACGCGGCCATGGTCGCTCGACGCAGATGGCCGACCGGCCATGATATGGACCACTATGCTGATGATCTCGCCGCGTTACGGCGTCATCTCGACTTAAAGAATGCGATCCACGTGGGCCACTCGACCGGCGGTGGTGAGGTCGTGCATTATATTGGCGAGCCACGGCGAAAGTCGTGTCGCCAAAGCAGTACTCATCAGTGCGGTGCCACCCCTCATGGTCAAGACGGCCACGAATCCGGGAGGCTTACCCAAGGAGGTCTTTGACGGATTTCAGGCGCAGACCAACTAACAACCGCGTCGCAGTTCTTTTCGCGATGTAGCCTCGGGTCCGTTTTACGGCTACAACCGACCTGGCGCGAAAGCGTCGCAAGGGCGTCATCATGAACTGGTGGCGACAGGGCATGGATGGGAAGCGCCAAGGCTCACTCCGACGGGATTGTCGCGTTTTCTCAAACCGATTTCGTACCGGACCTTAAGAAGTTCACCGTCCCAACGCTCGTGATGCACGGCGATGATGACCAGATCGTACCCTATCCCGACTCCGCGCCCCTGAGCGCCAAGTTGGTGAGAAGGCGCATTTTAAAAACCTATAAGGGATTTCCGCACGGCATGCATACCACGAACCCGGACACGATCAACGCGGATCTCTTAGCGTTTATCCAGTCGTAACGTCAAGCGCCCGGTCGAATGCGTTTACCGGAAGACCGGGCGCTCATTTCTTAAACGTCGAATAAGGACAGGTCATGACCAGCACGGTTAAAAAAAGCGTGATTGAGACGCAGGCGAAAGGGCACCCTTGATCACGCCAACGGATCTGGGGCCGAAGGCCTCCAAAGACATAGCGGGTAGCATGAATGCCATTCTGGCGGACGTCTTCGCGCTGTATCTAAAGACGAAGAATTTCCATTGGCATATGAGCGGCCCGCATTTTCGCGACTACCATCTGCTGCTGGACGAGCAAGCTGATCAACTCTACGCAATGACAGATCCGATTGCCGAGCGAATCAGAACCACCGGTGGCTCGACCCTGCGCTCGATCGGTCATATAGCGAGAGTTCAACGAATACTCGACAACGATGCGGACTATGTCGACCCGCTCGACATGCTGGCAGAGCTACGTGAGGACAACGCAGCGCTGACAGGACGCCTTCGAGAGGTTCACGAAGTCATCGACGAACTCCGCGACATCGCAACAGCAAGTTTGATCGAGAACTGGATCGATGAAACTGAGCGGCGCGTCTGGTTCCTGTTTGAGTCATCTCGGCGTGGCGACAAGACTGGCCACTGAACTGCGGGGAAGCACGTGGCCGATTGATGGAGCCTTGGCAGGGAACGAAGAGCACAAACTCGGGGTATATCGCTAGGCCTGCTCGCTCAGCGAATCCTTCGCCCTAACAGCCTCAATGCAAACCGCGTCATGGTTCGGCGGGTGGGTTCAGTTGCATTATTCCTCTCGGTGTCTGGGCCGTACGTCTTGTGGCGAGTTTGAAAGTCCGCATTTCGCTGGGCTAGATGGCCGCCATGGGTCGTTGTGAGCCGTTCGAAGAAGGGCGCGCCAGATCTCGCCACGCCATTGCGTGATCATCACCGATGAAAGTGGCTGATTGCACGGGCGACAAACGTACCTAGCACCAGCGGTACGCACCCCAGAACTAGCGGGTGGACGGAAGCAGGGATGACCAGGAGCAGCAGCGTGAGCGCGAGTGCGAGCGTTGCGCCGATCGCGCACAACGCAAAGCGCATAGGGCTATGCTCGAGAAATTCTTTGCTGCGGATGATGCGGACGAGATAACCGTCGAGGCACACGATCAGAATGAAGCCTGTCACCCACGGCAACCATTGCACCAGTCCGGAAAACCGATACGTGGCGAGCAGGAGAATGGCGTCGAATCCCTGCGCGTAGCTGTTGTGAAACAGCCGCTGCACGACGTTCGACATCTGGTTTGCTACCGCGGCATTGACATCAGTGATCGGCACGGTGGGCGTGGACGCGAACGCAGCCGGCGCAAGCTCGCCCTGGCGTGCGTAGAGCGAAAGCGAGCGTTCCATGATCCGATGAGCATCATCTTCGCCCCAGAAGGCCGCGTTGAGCTCATGCTCTGCGCGGATCTGCTGCAGGAAGCGCTCGGGCGGATTCGCAGACGGCAGGTAAAGCGCGTAGACCAGTACCGCGCAAAGCGTAAAGGCTAAGATGCGGAAAAGCGTCATGCGGCGCTCGGCGCTGCCGCAGCGTGCTGGTCGGTGGCATCGGAAGCCAGAATGGGGACCCGTCCCTTGAGTAGCCGCCCTCCCGACACCAGGGCGAAATATTGGAGGTTGGGGAGTTTGCCCAGGATGTCCGAAGGTACCGTTTCTTCCCGCGTTTCGCGCAATCGCCGCGACACGCTGCCGGAGAAGTCTGGGAGATGCGCGTCCGTGTGCGTGCCGATGGAAACCTCAATGCTGTGAACGGGAGTCTTGCCGAAAGTCTCCACGATGAAGTCTTGGGTCGGGCGATCCTTCGAGCGCAATGCGATCAGGTTGTTGAGGTTGCCCACCGCCTTGCGTGCCGCTTCCTCGCTACCGAGGCGTGCTGCCAGGTCGGCCAGCGTCTGCATCGCGCATGTGGTGTAAATGCCCGACTCGGCGCCCTTGTTGAGAATCTGGATGAGCGGCTGATTGATGACGTCCGAGATCTCATCTACATAGAGGCTGATGCGCGGGGCACGCTCATTCATGTTATAGCGAATACCCGCGAGGGCAGCGAGATCGGCCAGCAGGATGGCGCCGATGGCGCTGCCCACCGCCGGATCAGGAAGCGAATCGAGCGCCATGTAGAACACGCGGCGACCGCGGATGATCTTGTCCAGGTTCATGATCGGCCGCTTGTCCTCGGAATCGAACGGGTCCGGTGACAATGATCGGCCCAGATCGCCGGACGTGAGCATGGACAGGATCGGTAGCAGATTCGCCGTGATCTTCTGATAATGCTCACGGGGATGCCGGAATACGCGCAGTTGCGAATCGATCACCTTGGTGCGGTGCTGCTGCGATAGCTCGCGTTCGTAGTACGTGACGTAGCCCAGCAGCTCGTCGGTGGCGGTGTCGGAAGGCCGGCGGATCTTGCCCTCGGCCGCGCGTTTGACGTAGGGCTTGACCAATTCCCGCCAGTTGGATGGACCTTCGGCGGTGAAATGCCGTTCGAGCGAGCGCAGCAGCACGTGCTCGATGCCACCTTCGATGCAGCGGGAGAGCTTGGCGAGGTTGGGGCGGTCCTCGAGATCGACCATGCCCTGCACCACGACATTCACGGCATCCCAGCCGAACGCAGAAAAACTGCCCGTGGTGTCGGGGGGCATGACGGACTGAATACGCGAGGCGAGCTCGGTGGGCTTCTGCCAGTTGAACATGGGATCGAAGCGCACGCCCCGCTCGGGAAAGGCGGGGTGGAACTCGACGAACGCCTCCGCTCGGCCGGCGTCCTGGCAGGCGCGCAGGACGTTCCTTTTGAGTCGTTCGGAGTTCTTGGGGTCGATGATGATGACGACATCGCCGCGGTATACCGCCTGCGAAGCGAGCACCGACAAGGTCACGCCTTTGCCCGACTGGGTCGTGCCGACGATGATCGTCCCACCCTCGAAATTTACCAGCGGTCGCCGCAGCGCACGTTCACGCGGCTCGACACCGTGGATGTACGGCAATCCCACTTCGGCATCGGGCTGCGGTTCGACCGGGTAGCCGAGCAAGCGCAGCAACATGGGAGATATGATGAGATCCCTGAAGTGAATCTTGGAGAGTTCATAGAGACGCTGCGAGTGCACGGGATGCCACTCGAAACCGAACCCAAGGAACACCTGATCGGGTTGCTTACAGTAACGTCGAAACTCCCGTACGTTGATCGCTTCCATGGCGCGTCCGCCTAAGGACGCGCGCACGACGAGGATGCGGAGCGCCTGCTTCCATCGATAGACTGCCATGACCAGGCTTACGCCGGCGAGGGAGCCCAGGACGCTTAGTGCTTGGCCGGCGCGGTAGGCGAGCAAGGCAAAGAGCACCACACCGATGCTCCAGGCCAACGCGGCGTACATCTCGTAGGCGGTGCGCCATGGCATTTCGTACTTGCGCACCCCCATCATGGCTCGTGCGATTCCTGTTCAGCGCGCTCGCTCCAAACGCGTTGATCGAGGCCGGTAATGCAACACGATGCGAGGACAAGGCCAAGGATCGACTCGTCCTGGAACGTCCGCGATAGCGTCTTCGACTGCGGATGCTTAGGATCAGCCGCCAACATGCGCGCGTCGCTCAACGCGCGGACCGCCAGCGCCGGGTCCACGCTGCGGCGCTCGAACTCTTCCAGGGGAACGAATACACCGAGCTCGATAACAAAAGCGGCCAGCGGAAGCGCGGGCGAGTCGAGCGTGGCGATGATCTGTTGCAAGGCGTCACGCACCGCCGGGTTGAGTCGAGGCGGCGCAATGAGCGCAACGGGCACAGGCAGTGGCAGAGGCGCCTGTGCCAGGGACGGCTCGTCGGCTTCGGTCGGGCGCTGCTGCGCTGGCGCAGGCTCGGCGACCGGCGCGACCGCGGCTGGTTGGGGAATCGCCAACGTGAGCTGCGCGTGCGCTGGTGTTGAGTGGGTCGTCTTGTCCGAGACGCCAGGTTTAAGCAATTCACGCTGCAGGGGCGCTCCCGCGTCGTCCATTGCGGCAAGAAGCAGCAAGGGCGAGGAGACTTTAAGTGCTGAAAAGCTTGCCGCAGCGTTGGGCACAAAGACATCCCACAGAAGCGAGCCCGGCGCCCGGGGTTCGATGACGCCCGCCGCACCGAGAATCTCGGCAATGGTGGCGGGTGCCTGGGGAATGCCGGGTAACTGGTCCTGCCGCAGCAGTTCGATCACGTCGGCCGCCGCCTGCGGCCACAGGAGAAACATGCCGTCCTGACCATGCCAGAGGCGCGACTTCTCCGCGTTCGGCACCCACTTGCCTTCGCTCACGAGCCGGCGCATCGCGTCGACCAGATAGCGCTCGAGATGGGAGCCCAACTGCGGCTTGCCATAGAGATCGACGTTGGAGCGCAGATCGCGATCGATCACCCATGCGGCAGAGCGCCGGACCAGTTGATCGAGCGTGTTCGCTTCGCGATAGGGCACCGTCCCGGCGAGCGAGGCCATCAGATGCGGGATCACGACCGAGTTACCCGCGGCGAGGTATTGCAGGATCGGCGGCGTCACGACGTGATACATCGCCACCACCCCGAGCGCGCGTGCTTCCTGGGGCTTGGGGAGCCAGCGCACGTAGTACCGGTTTGCATGCTGCTCCTGCAGCCAAAGCGCGAGCGGCTGCAGGTAGGCGGGCCACTCGCGGCCCTCTGCGTCGGTTACGATGAAGTGACTCAAGGCACGGTGCAGTTCGCTCAACAGGCCGGCGATGAAGGTGGCGTAGCGCCACCGCGGCTCCAGGGTTGCGCGCTGGGTGATGGTCTGGCGCCCCGAGAAGATCGCGCCGTCGGTGGCCTGCAGCGCAACGAACCCCGTTTCCAGTCCCATGCGGAAGAGCCCGCCGGCACCGCGGAAGTAGGCATCCGGCGTGGTGGGCAGGAGATGAACGTACCGGGCGTAGCGCTCGACCACGGTGCCGATGTCACGGTCAAACGTTGCCTGGTCGGCGCCATAGGCATAGCGCAGGCGCTTCATCCACTCGACCTGGGGCGCGATGACCTCCGCGACAGGGATGGCCGGCAGGCCGCTGTCAACCGGCGGATACTCTCGCTGTCCTTCGGGATGGCGCGTATTCGTCGCCGACGTTGCACGCGGCTGCCGGCCAAGCAACGGCGGGCCGAACCACTGCGCGAACAAAGCCCCCAGCGAGCTCATCCATGCCACCCCAACGGTCTGCCTCGCCGCATTGTCGGGAACGAGTCGGCAACGCGACAACCTGAAAAGCCCCGCAAAACTACGGGCTTAACTTGACAGCTCCCCCGCGATAGCCGTTGACAAGTTCGGCGGTCGGGGAGTAATTTGTTGTCGCGTGGTAGCTGGCCCTGCGTGCAGTAACCTTCGGCGAGCCCTCTGAGAGTAAGCGCGTTTTAGTGGCGCGCTTCGAATGGCTGCGGATTCGTATCGCAGCCATTGGTCATTTAGTCCCCACCGTACTGGAGCCGCGAGCCCAAGCGCTCGCCCGCCGCGAGGCTTTGCGCCGCACGCGCTAGAAGCGCGACGCAAAGTTTTGCGCGGTTGCTGGAGCGCCGCTTGCGTTCACGCGCAAGTCAAGCCAGCGAGAAGGAGACCGGCCGCAAGGCCTAACCGGATCAACCCCGCGGGGGCATGTCGTCCCCGCTTAAGGGGCCGTTGCCTCCGCTTTTTATTGCAGGAGGCACCATGATCAGTACGCATGACGCGGCCGTGCCGGCCGCTCTGTCCAGTGGCTTGCCCACGCCGACGCAGGAGACGCTGTTCCTGCGCCCGTGGCCCCCGCGGTCGGCAGTGCGGGGAAGCGAGGCAGTGGACGAGTGCAGTCTTGGCCACGAAGGCGAAGAGAAGATCGCATGGACGCACGAGGAAGTCGTCATGCTCCATGGGATTCTCTTCGACACCTGTGTGGAGCAACTGGGCGACCCCGAGACACCGCTCGATGAAGTCATCGATTGCTTGCGGTGGATCTTCTCGGGACCGAACAGAGAAGCGCGCGCGTTCTCGTTCGCGACCACGCTGAAGCTCTACCAGAGAGCGCACGCGTGCAACGTACGCGAGGCGATCCAGGTGGGGCTCAAGCGCTACTTGAGCGAGCGGCTCGCGCGCTACCCGGCGTGGGTCGCAGAAGCCTTCTGGAGCGATCCGGATCGCTTCGCCGAGGAGCTCGAGCGCAACTCGCAATGGATCAACGAGCGTGTTCGCCGGGTCGCGCACGACGGCGACCTTTTCGCGGCGTGAGCACAAGACCCAAGGGACGCCTTAAGCGCGTCCCTTGCCCTCAAGGAGTGTTTATGGAAAGGACACGAATAGAAGTTGCGCTCGAGCGCTTCGGCTTTGCCGGTGTGCCCCTGACGGTACGCGGCTTTGCCGAAGGGCACGAGCTCGTACCCGAGATCGACGACGGCTACGTTTTCGAAAAGACGCCGCTGCAGATCCTGCGCGCATGGTGGATGAGCGCAACCCGAGAGCCGCTCTACATCCATGGGCCCTGGGGCTGTGGCAAGACCAGCAGCGTGGAGCAGTTCTTCGCGCGGCTCAATGTCCCCGTGGTTCCGATCATGGGGCGCGATCCGATGGAGAAGGCCGATCTGGTGGGCATGTACGTCTTCGGTGAAGACCGCAGGATGGAATGGGTCGACGGACCGGCGGCGCTCGCCTGGCGGCACGGCTACGTGTTGCTCATCAACGAGTTCTCGAAGTGCAACCCCGGCTTCTGGGTCGCCAACAACGAGATCCTCGAGGGGAAGCCCATCTTCATCGAGCAACGCAAGGAGCTGTTGCGGCCGCACCCGGACACGCGGGTGGTGGTCACCGACAACACCAAGGGCCTGGTGGGCGACGAAACGGGTCTGGTGCAAGGGCGGTTTCGGCAAGACGCCAGCGTTATGGATAGGTTTTGGAGCATGCGCATGGACTACATGTCGGCCGAACCCGAAGTGAGGCTCGTGCAACAGCGCTTCGCCGAGCTGGGCGAGGACATGGCGGAGCGGTTCGCCAAGACCCTGCGCAAGATCGCCGAGGATGTCCGCGCCTGCTTCATGGGCGCGTCGAAGGATAACGATGCGATCGAGGCAACGGTTTCGACACGGACCATCCTGCGCATCGCCGACCTGGTGCTGTTGTTCCTGGACGGCGCGAAGCAAGGCATCGATCCGTTCCGGCTGGCGTTCGAGATTGGGCTCACCAACAAGTGCGACGAGACCACGAAGCACACCATCCACAAGGTCGTGCAATTGCACGTGGGCAACAACTTCATCGGCACAACGGAGACCGCCGGCGCCGCAGCGCATTCATGAGGTAGTCCATGGCTCAAGCGAACGCCTACTACTGGAGCGCCAGGAATGCGATTGGCAGAGCGTGGCATCGGGAGCTCGAAAGTTCTGTCGAGGCCATTCCCGGCATCGCGCTCGCCATAACGTATGGCGAGGACCCGACGATCGTGCTCTCGGACGGCATCCACGATCCGGTGGAGTTCATCTTCGCGCGCCAGCGTGGCGGTGGAGCGGTGAGTCTGGCTTCGGGCCCGAGGTTGATCTTGGCGTCGCTGGGCATCGCGGTGCGGCTCAAGCTGGAGTTGTCGGACGGCAACGGCGCGGCATTCGACCCGCGCGAGCCGCGATCATGGCTTGCTCGCATCCCGTTCGCAGAAAGTGCTCCGGAGATCGAAATGCTCGCGGAAGAGGTGGGTTTACTGCCGAAGCGCGTGCGCTTGGAAGAGCTCGCTGCTTTCGCGAGCCTGCGCCGGCACGGCGGGATCTTCTTCTCCTAAAGGGGTCCGCCTGGCAACAGGCGGCTTTTTGATGAACCTTCGAGCCCAGTCGCAGGGTTCAGCGCAAAGCCGACATGTTTCACGCGCTCCTCGAGAGCGCAAGAAGGTTGCTGGCAAACCCGCGAGAAGCTTCGCTTGAAGCCAGCCCTAAGAGCACGCCGAGAGGTCGTTGCCCTCGGCATTTTGAAGGAGACGAACCATGAATCGCAGTGTCAAGAGCACAGGCCGCCGGCAGTCACATCCCCGGAACGGCCAAGCCATGCCCGCCGCTCGGATGGTGGGCCAACCGTACAAGCGAGGCTTCCATGCTCTATCGTGGATCTCTTTGAGTCCGAAGCGATTGCGAAATTCGCCTACGACTTAGGTACACGTCATTTGGTGATTTTCTTCAAGAGCGGTGGCGTATACGAGTACGAGGACGTTCCAAGAGCGGTGTTCGAGGGCTTCCGGGCGGCGCAGTCGAAAGGCGAGTTCTTTCAGTCTGCCATTCGTATTCAGTTTGCATCGCGCCGGTTGTCAGCGAGTGAAGTCGAAGGCATCGAGCGCTCGCCTGGACGCGGCCAGACCGGTGGTGCCACCAACGTCATCCTGGTGGACATCGCCATGCTCGAACGGTCCGGGAAAACGCCGGTGTTCTTTTGAGGTTGGTAGGAAAACCCATGACGGGGCGCGACGCCCCGCCAGGGGACGTGGTGCCCCTTCGTACAAGGAGCAATGAATGGAAACGATTGCAGTCTGCGTGAACCAGGCGAAGTTGCTCGCCAGCCTTCGCTATGCGTTCACCAACAAGTACACGGTGGTGACGGAGCTGATGCAAAACGCACGGCGGGCCAAGGCGTCGTATGTGGCCGTCGAATACGACGGCAAGGTGCAAACGCTCACGGTCCGCGACGACGGCGTCGGGATCTCGGATTGGCAAGCGCTCTTCACGGTCGGCGAGTCCGGTTGGGATGCAGACCACCGCCCGTGATGAGCACGCCTTTGGCATGGGATTCATGAAGTGCCTGTATTCCGCCCGACGCTGCAGCGTGCGCTCGCGCGGCAAGATGATCACGTTCGACACGGCAGAGGCATTGCAACAGGTTCCGATCGAAGTGCAGACGGCCGCGGCCGCAATGGAGACCATCGTCAGTCTAGAGGGCGTGGCGCTGGAGGAACTCGATCGCCGGATGGAAGTCCTGGCGAGCGCGTTCCCGATTCCCGTCCTCTACAACGGCGAGAGCCTGGCGCGGCCCCTGGGGTTGGATGCCAAGCGCTACGTGACGACCGACATCGGTGATGTTCACCTGGTCGGGATGGAGGATGGCAAGGCGGTGGTGTCGACGTTGCTGGTGCTGCAAGGCTTTGTCGTCAGCGGCGATCCAAGATTCGACCGCGAGGGCAACATCGTGCACCTGGATTCGCGGCGGTTTCTCGCGCGCTTGCCGGATCGCGATGCGCTGATCGATGAGGCCGATGTGGTCAAGCAAGTCGACGCATCCCTCAGGGCGATGTGGCGCGGGCGGCTGGAAGAGGCGAGGCGAACACTGCCGGGCGAAGCCTTCGTCGCGCGATTCTTCGATGCGGCGGTGATGTGGGGCGCCGCGGATCTTTTTTCCGACGTCCCGCTGCTGCCGGGTCGGCTGTTCGCGCGGATCGTGGGCTACCCCATCCAGGAGGGCTATGGAGATGCGCGATATCTGCAGGCGCTGCCTGGCTTAGTGGGCCGGGAGCAGTTCATAAACGGAGAGCTCAAGGCAGTCGTTTTACCGGGTACGGACGCGGAGAATTTCCCGGTCTGGATGTTCGCTAAGGCCAAAGGGTTGGTCGTCTTCACCCGCAGCTGGGGCGTGGCGGACAACCACTGGATCTGGGAGCACGTAGTCGAACTCGAGGACCACCATCCAGAAGTCGAGATCCTTGGCGAGCGCCTCCGCACAGTGCTGGAGGGGCAGTGGATCGCCCCCGACGTCGTGCTCTGCGAGGCGTACCGCGTCTGTATCAACGGCGAGGTCGCGGAGCTGACCGACGAGGCCATGTACTGGACCGGCCCGAGAGAGGATGAGCAACTGATTCTCGTTCCCGATGGTGAGCGGCGTGGGGGCGCGGTAGAGCAGTGCTCCAGCTACCTCGACGAAGACGACCGCTGGCGCGGGGAGTTTGCAGAGGCTGATCGCGAGGCGTTGGCGGCCCTCATCCGGCGACTGCGCTCCAGCGATCCAGCCGAAGCGCTGCGTTCGCTGATCGTCGAGCTGCAGCTCGAGCATTACCCAAGCCTGCAGGGCCACACCTTCAGTTTGCAGGTTGGTGGCAAGGAGAACGAGCACGAGGTGCGGTTGGTCGCCTGACCGATCGCGGAGAGAGCACGGCGACGTGCTCTCTCCTCTCAAGTGAGCATCTTGCCATGGAGAAGATCATGATCAACCTGGAGTTACAAAGCAGGATTGAGGAAGCCAAGCGCCGCGCCAGCGGCAACTGGATGAGCATACTGGAGCATTTGGGTGTGAAGCGTAGGGTTCTAGATAAACGCAACCAGCCGTGCCCGGGATGTGGAGGTAAAGACCGGTTTCAGTTCACCGACAAGTACGGCGACGGCAATTACATCTGTCGTGGCTGTGGGCCCGGCGACGGGTTCGCACTGCTGGAACTGTGTCTCGACTGGAAGTTCATCGAGGCGTTGAATGCGGTCGAGGATCTGGTCGGCCGATCGATCGAAGGATCGAAGCCGGCAGCGTGCGGGCCATCACCGGAGCGGATGCGCAAGCTCGCCAAGAGTATCTGGCAGGAAGCGAAACCGATCGAAGCGGGAGATGCGGTCGCAACGTATCTCTCCCGCCGCGGGATCGCTTTGGCCGAGTACCCGAAGGCGTTGCGTACGCATCCCGCGTTGGGGTTCTACGTGAAGGAGGCAGGTCGAACGCGGTCCAAGCTCGTACGGACCTACGCTGCGATGGTGGCAGCGGTGCAAGGGCCGGACGGACATGCCGTGACGCTCCACCGCACCTACCTGGAGAAGGGCGCAAAGGCGCCGATCGCGGATTCCAAGAAACTGCTTAACGCGGGCATCAGCGGGGCGGCGGTGCGGCTCTTCGAGCCGACCGACGAGCTGGCAATCGCGGAAGGCATCGAAACCGCGCTGGCCGTGCACGTAAGAACGGGCAGGCCCGTCTGGGCCGCGCTGAGTGCGACCAACATGGAGAAGATGTGGATCCCGGCTACGGTGACGCGGATCGGTATCTACGCCGACCACGACGCGAGCTACACCGGCCAGGCAGCAGCGTACGCGCTGGCGAAGCGGCTGAAGGCCCAAGCCAGGAAGACGGGCCTACGGAAGGTCGCCGTGTACGTTCCGCGCGAAGCCGATACCGACTGGGCGGATGTGCTGCGCGACCGGTTAGCGCAAGCAGCGTGAAGTTTGGGGTGCGTCCACACGGATGCGCCCGCTTTTCTGTACCGTTTCGCGGCAAGACGGTAGAGCAAAGCGATTTTTGTGAGGCTGGTCGCTACCACACCAGCCGCCGCAACCGTCACGGTTGCGCTTTCTTCAGGTAGCCCTGCGAGAAGCGACACGCAGTAACCGGTGTCGTACCCGGAGCACCCCATGCGGGGCGTCATGCGTCCCGCCAGGGGCTCATGACGTCCCTATTTTTTGCCAAGGAGATGTTCATGAGTAATGCACTCAACGATGTGGTTGTGGTCAGCCTCGATGTTCGGATCTGGAGCGGTCGCAAGAAGCTGCGTCCGGAGGACCTGACCGCATCGGGAAGGCTGCCGCCGAAAGACCTGGTGTCGCTGGGCTCGAAGAAAATATTCGATCCCAGAGCACTCAAGCCGTTCGCGGAAGTGAAGCGCAAGGCGGAAGCGCGCTGCCAGGCCATCGGCGTGCGTTTTGCGCGCGCCTTTGCGATTCCCAAAGCGGCGGCGAAGTCGGTCGTCGAGGAGCTCAACGGTCTGGCGGAGAATTTCAAGCAGGTGCGCGAGGCGTTTCTCGCCACCTACGACGAGGAGCTGACGCGGTGGAAAGCGCAGCATCCCGGATACGAGCGATTGATCGAAGCGGAGCTGTTGCCCAAAGCCCTCGTCGGTTCGAAGTTCGCATTCGGCTACGAGGTGTTCGCGATCAATGCGGTCGAGGGCGATGGCGAGCTCGCCGCGCTGATGGAGCAGGGCGGTGCCGGCAATCTGACCTTGGGACTCGCCGGCGCGCTCTACCAGGATGTTGCGGCTGAATCGCGAGAGTTCGTCCGGCAATCCCTGATCGGGCGCCATGAGGTCACGCAGAAATTCATGCGACCCGTGCGCGCGATTCGGGAAAAGTTGGCCGGACTCGCCTTTCTGGACCCGGGGATCGCGCCGCTGGTGGGCAGCATCGACGAGGTGCTCGCCGCGGTGCCAGGGAAAGGGAAGATCAGCGGTACGGCGCTCGCAGCGCTACGCGGTGTCGTGACCCTGCTGACCGACCCGGCCAAGATGCGCGAGCACGGGCAGATGATGCTCGAGGGCAGCAGCAAGGGAATGCTCGGAGATCCCGAGCCCATCCAGGAGGTTGTCAGCGAAGGCGAAGCCGCGCGCGAGCCCGACGGGCAGGGGGACCAACCCTGTGTCCCGCCGGCGCAGCCAGCGCGTGGGCAACGCGTCAGCGCGTTCTGGTAGTCGCTCGGACGCGAAAGGTGTGCCGGTCGCTGAGCTGGTGTGACTCCAATAGCAAAGAAAGAGGTCGACCATGAGGCAGTTTTCCATTGAGCGCTCGCTCCATATCCTGGGGCCGGTGCTCGGCAAGAAGCGAGGCGTCGATGTTCGTATCGGCGGTGGGCAGGCGTGCACCGATGGCAACACCATCTGGTTGCCGGCGTTGCCGATCGACGATGCGGAAGCGGCGGTATTGGGCTTCGGCTTGTTGTTTCACGAGACCAACCACGTCCGCTACACCGATTTCACGGTGGCCAAGGGCGAAGGTCTCGTCGGGGCGCTGACCAACGCGCTCGAAGACATCCGCATCGATGGACTCGGCCACCATGAATACGCCGGTGGCAGGAGAGAGGAAGAGCACCTGGTGGAAGCGTTGATCCGGCGCGGCGAAGCGAAGTCGTGCACCAAGGATGACCACCCGGCAAGAATCCTCGAGAGCTACGTGATGTGGCGGCTCGAGTACGACCTGCTCGGGATCGACGCCGCGAAAGGAATGGCGGAGCAAGCGGAGCAAATTTTCCGGGAGACGTTTCCGACCGGCGTGCAGACCAAGCTCGACGCCCTGATGTTCGGGGTTCGCCAGTGCCGGTCGACGTTCGAGGTGCAGGCACTTGCGCAAACCATCGCGCAGATGCTCGAAGAGGAGGCGCACGCCAAGGAAGAGCCAAAACCGAAAAGGCAACAAGGGCCAAAAGAGCAGCAGCCAGGTGAGCAGCCAAGCCCGCTGCGGCAGGCGCTTGATGCTGCAGCAGAGGATCACGCGAGCGGGATCGGTGAGCTGGCACAGGCGGCGATCAACGCCAAGGGCCAGGAGGCGCCGGCGGCGAACCTGCCGATGCCTCGTGGGGCGGCGAGCAGCGTCACGCCCGCCGTTGCCGAGGGCGCGTCATTCTCGGTGGAAGTCAAGGCGGCCACGAATGCGCTGCGCCAGCGGCTCGCGGGGTTGTTGCAGGCGGAGACACTCTGCCGGCGCTATCCCGCAGTCGCAGGCAAGCGCATCGACACACGGCGGCTCTGCCGCATCGAGGCGGGCGATGCCCGGATGTTTGTGCGTGAAGTCGTGGGGCTCAAGACGGATACGGCCGTGCAGATTCTCGTCGACCGATCCGGCTCGATGGGCTCCACGCGCGGCAGAGGGAAGTCGGGAACCGCGCGTCCGATCGAGGTGGCGCGCGCGTCCTGTTATGCCACCGCGCTCGCGCTCGCGCAGGTGCCCGGCGTGATCGTGGCGGCGGCGGCTTTTCCCGGCAACGGGAAGGATGAAGTGATCATGATGGCGCAGTTCGAGGAGCGCATCGACCGCCAGGCTGCGCGTTTTGCCAGTCTCGAGGCGAGAGGCGGGACGCCGATGGCCGAGGCGATGCTCTGGGGTGCAGCACAGCTCTTGGAGCAGCGCAAGCCGCGGCGGATCCTGCTGGTGACCACGGATGGAGCGTACGACGAGGAGCTTGGCCGAGCGATGGTCAGCAAGCTCAAGGCGGTCGGGATCGAGGCCCTGGGCATCGGCATCCACTGCGATGTCTCGCACCTTTTCGGGCGATCGCGACAGATCGCCGCGATCGGGGACCTGCCGCAGGCGATGTTCGAGTTGTTGCTTGATGCAATCCAACGTCCGGTCATTCACTAGCGAAGACGACGATGCAAGACTTTCCATCCGATCGCCTCGCCTGGCTGGACAAGCCGGGCTCTGCAACGTTGCAACATGCAGATCTTCAAACGGCTTATCGCTTGCTGAGGCGCCGCCATCTGCAAATTGCCCGAAAAGGGCAAACAACAAGCCCTTTAGCGCTTGCCCACTAGCTCAACGTAGTTAGGCGTCGGTCCCTCGCCTCCAAGGCGAGGGCTTTTTTTCGGTTCTTCGGAGAAAAGCAGTCGTTGGCGCACGCAACATAGAACGAGCGTTAGCAACGTTTGAAGCTAGTTTCCCGTTATCCCAAACCTCCGCCGATACTCTCCCGGAGTGAGTCCCATGACTCTATGAAATACCTTCCGAAACGATCCGGGGTCCTCATAGCCCACCATCCACGCGATCTCATTGACGCTTAGCTTCGAGAACTCAAGCGACTCGCGCGCCTTACCGACACGCAAGCGCTGCGTGTACTCCGTGGGAGTCAATCCGGTCGCCTTGCAAAACCGTCGTAAAAACGTCCGCTCACTCAGGTTCGCCCGAGCGGCCATCGCTCCGACGGTTACGGGCTCCGAGCTACGTTCCTGGAGCCAGTGTTGAATCTTGAGCACTGCCTTGTCGCCGTGACCTAGTTGCGGAGCAAAGCTCGAGTAGAAACGCTGCTGACGTCCCGCGGGATCAACCAGGAAGAAGCGGGCAGTCGCGAGCATGATCGTTGGACTGATATACCGGTCGACCAGACTCAAACCAAGATCGACCCATGCCATCACGCCTCCCGCAGTGATGATGTCGCCGTCGTCAATCAGCAGCTTGTCCGTGTCGAGATGAACTTCGGGAAATCGCTTCGCCAGTGTCTCCGTGTGAATCCAATGGGTCGTGGCTGAGCGCCCATTGAGTAACCCTGTCTCGGCAAGCAGGAAAGCGCCGGCGCACACTGAACACACGATTGTGCCGGTCGCATGGTGTTCATTAATCCAGCGCACGTGGCGTGTCATGGGCTGGCCACCCGGTTCAGTTTCGAGGCTTGGTGGCAAGATCAACACCGTCAGCTTTCCAGGAGGCTGTAAATGTGAGTCAAATACTCGTTCGAGTTCTTTTCCCTCCTCGTTGAGCCGCCAGTGACTCACTCGCAG
The DNA here is from genome assembly GCA_963711235.1 of uncultured beta proteobacterium. Classification (GTDB taxonomy): domain Bacteria; phylum Pseudomonadota; class Gammaproteobacteria; order Burkholderiales; family Casimicrobiaceae; genus PALSA-1003. The sequence continues at coordinate 45,321 of CAVQDI010000008.1, forward strand.
TTGTCGTGATCCAGATCCGCCCTGCTCTGCGCAAAGACGATTTGCGACTGTGAACAGGTCCGTGAGCCCATAGATCGCGGCGGCTTGGGAATTCGGATAAAGGAGGAGGCCGATCTCAACCGCTGCGTGCTGTGTCGCTTTGGCAGTCTTGGCACGGGTTCTGTCGTTTTTGCCCATTTGCGGCCGTCAGGGTATGGAGCCTAATTGTCGCGTCGCTGATATCGTAGGAGATGGTTTATGGAAAATCCTGACACACATGCGGGTATCAATTGCACCCGCCGCGATCTCCTCATTGCCGGTACGGTTGCAGTTGCCGGCTTGGGGTCGTCACCGAGCGCGTTCGCCCAACTCAGCTCTACGAGTCCCGCGGGCTCGGCGAGCAATCACGAAGGACAAACACAGATGAATACGGTTACGGTGAAGGACGGTACGCAGATATTCTACAAGGACTGGGGAAGCGGACAACCCATAGTCTTCTCGCACGGCTGGCCACTGAGCGCGGACGATTGGGACGCGCAGATGATGTTCTTCCTGAACCACGGCTTTCGCGTCATCGCGCATGACCGCCGGGGTCACGGGCGTTCGACGCAGACGGCCGAAGGTCACGATATGGATCATTATGCCGATGATCTCGCGGTTCTCACCGCGCATCTTGACTTGAAGAACGCCATCCACGTCGGCCACTCAACCGGGGGCGGCGAGGTCGTGCATTATTTGGCGCGTCACGGCGAGAGACGTGTGGCCAAGGCTGCGATTATCAGCGCGGTGCCACCGCTTATGGTCAAGACGGCCACGAATCCGGGAGGCCTTCCCAAGGAAGTCTTCGACGGGTTTCAGGCGCAGCTCGCCAACAATCGGTCGCAGTTCTATCGCGACGTAGCGGCGGGTCCGTTCTACGGCTACAACCGGCCAGGCGCTAAAGTGTCGGAAGGGGTGATCCAGAACTGGTGGCGCATGGGCATGGAAGGAGGCGCCAAGGCGCACTACGATGGCATCGTGGCCTTTTCCCAGACGGATTTTACTGCCGACCTGAAGAAGATCTCGGTGCCGACGCTGGTGATGCACGGCGATGATGATCAGATCGTACCCTATGCCGACTCTGCGCCACTGAGCGCCAAATTGCTGAAGAACGCCACGTTGAAAACCTACAAGGGCTTCCCGCACGGCATGCCCACCACGAACGCCGACACGATTAATGCTGATCTCTTGGCGTTCATTAAGTCCTAGACCGCCGGGCGGCCGAGAGCGCTAGTACCGGCTTCGCAGCAACGCCAGCAGTTTCGGTACTGGCGTTGTTGCCGGCCGGTTGGAGCTGCGATTCGCCCCGCGGTTGCCACGCGCGACCGGCGACAGTCTGGATTGGGTGAACCGCGACCGTCGGAGATCAGAGAGCGACGGCAGGTCCAACTGCCGCTTGACTGCCGCGCCGCTGACTTACAAGGCGCCGCGGCATGCGACGCACCTTTGCAATGATGAAGCCCGCTATAGCTGGTCGCGCGCCTGCATCGCTCCCGATTTCAGGACGCGAACTCCGGGCTTCGCGTCCAGAATGGCCGCCAGCAGCGCGGCCGCCACAGCTTCGGCTGGTATCGGCCGCACCCCCTTGGGCATGATCCAACCGAGCGGCGCGAGCAGCCGTGCCGCCCATACTTCGCTACTGCGCGGCGGTTGTCCCAAGGCGGCCCGGTCACCCAGCAGCATGGACGGCTGCGCGATGACCACCGAGTCGTAGCCGAGCTGCATGATGGCGATCTCCATCTCGCCTTTCACGCGGCTGTAGAAGATGCGCGACGTCGGGTCGGCGCCCAACGCCGACACGACGGCCAACCGCGTCGCCCCCGCAGCCTTGGCGGCCCGCGCGATATTCACCACGAAGTCAAAATCCACCTGGCGAAAGGCCGCTTCGGACCCGGCGATCTTGATCGTGGTGCCGAGCGCGATGAACACGTCATCAACCGTTGGGAACGCTGCGGGCAGTCGTGCGAAGTCGAGTTGGTGAATCTTCAGCTTTGCACTGGCCTTGATGTCCGGCGGCGTGCGGCGCAGCAGGATATGCACGCTGCCGTAATGCTTGTTGGCAAGCAACGCGGACAAAAGCGCGCGACCGACGAGGCCGGTAGCGCCCGCGAGCAGGGCGGTGCGCGGTGTTGCAACCACGTTGTCCATGTGATCACTTTACCAGCGACATGGGAGAGGCGGAACAGGCGCAGGAGGGATGCCTCCAGCGGGCGACCGTTATGACGCACGGCCAGTCCCCTAATACTTCGATTCGTTCGGTTAGCAGGCTATGCATGCGGCGGGCGGGCAACGGGTCGACACCGGTGGTTGTGGACAGCGACGAGCGGCCAAGACCAACCGCCAAGAGCGCGGTTGCTTCGTCGGCAATGTTAATGGCGAGATCCGGATCCACGCTGCGCGAGTTCTTGTCGCTTGGAGTTTCGCGCTCCTGTACTCCGCGTCGTCGTCGGGCAAGTGAATCAGATTGTGCTGTACCGCTTTGGCGATCGCCTGGTTCCGGTTCAACGCGCCCATCTTGCCGAGAATCGTGCCTACGTGGATGTCGACCGTGATCTTCGCGATGCCAAGCAGCGATGCGATTTGCTTCGATGTCCGCCCAGCGGCGGCAAGGGTGAGGATCTCTTGCTCCCGAATATTGAGCTTCATCGGCGGGCGCGGGAAGAGCAGTTCTTCCTCGTAGAGGAACTTTCTCACCGAGCGGCTGAGAACTTTGCCCAAGACTAATGCCTGGCCCGCGATGAGTAAGCGCTGCTGTGCGTCCCAATGCTCAAGCGTTGGGGCCGCACAGTTGAGAGCCATCATCGCGTAGGAAGGCGGATCGCGCGTGCAGAGTCCGAGTACAAGACCGCTTTGGATGCCATAGCGCGCCGCTTCGGTTAGAAAGACCTTGTGCCGCGGGTTCGTGTCGAAGTGCCTTGCCTCCCAAAAGGCATACCCGGGCTCTCCCGCCAGGTCGACGCGTGGATCGATTTCCACATACGCATGCTCGTCATAAGCGCAGACCCATTCGTCAGCCTGATTAGTCAGGATGTGGGCGCGCGATTCCGCGTCAGGCTGCCTGTCGTTGGCCACGATTCCAAACATGAAACTATCGAACCCAAGTCGTCTTGTTCCCCACTCAAGTGCATCTTGCACGGTCCCCGTGAGCGCCCGGTGTAGCGTTTGCGTAACGAGTTCGGTCGCGCACGCTTCCTCCTGCGGCAACCAGATGAGGCTCGCCATTTGCATCTTGCGTATCACTTGCTCGACCCGTTCTACGGCGAAGATTAAAGTTCGAAGCCGAGTGGAAACATTACTCCTCGAAGATCAAGCGCGCCATAGGGATATAACATGTTATATGCGGAGGGCCCAGGTCCCACGGTTGCTATAACAAATCATAGCTTGACGCCGTCTGTGTCTTCGGTAGATTGAATACGGAGCCAGCGAGGGCGACCCGGAACCTCGGGCGCAGGCTCCGCTTAAGGCACGATAGAAACGACCGGCTCAGCGTGCCCGGTCGAAGTACCGAGTGAGTTGCAGCGTTCACCGTAAGTGTTGTCAGTTGCCCACGCGACACGCATTGACCAAGCGCTTGACTGGGAGCATGCCAGCCACGCGCGCCACCAACAAAACCTCGTAGGGAGAAGGCACCGTGACAAACATCCGTGTACCCGATATCGCCCTGATCAACCTTGGCTTTCTGTTAGCGCTCAAAGAGGCGGTCATGCGCGATTCGGCGCAGGCGTGCTACCAGTTTCGACTGGCTCCATCCGACGCTGCCGTCATCAGGGATCTCGGTTTTGACGCGCTGGAGTCGCTCGCGTTGGGCCTTGACGATTCCATTGTGACGCTGCGCTATACCGGCCAGGACCTGGTCGATCTGCTCAAGACCCCGGCAGCGCTGCGTAACATCTTTGCCACCGTCCGCGAAGTTGGTCGAACCGGTGCCGGTCGGACACAGCCAATCTTCACCGGTTAACGGGCAGCTACACGCCAGCGTCTGATCCCGGCAGCGCGTTTGCAGGCGCCCAATGGATTCAAGACACGCTGCTCGTCACGCACACGCGCTCGATCTCGCGCGCCGCGCGCTTGCTTTCGGTGCCAGACACAGCACGGTCGGATTTCTCACCGGACTGGATCGCTGGGCGCTGCGCAGGTATTTCATTTTCGAACCGGAGGAGTACCCAAAGGCGGGCAACCGCCCGAGCTCGCCTGAATGCTTCCTCAAGAATGCCACGCTGTTCACCATGGTCGACGCCTCCGTGGTCTACGCCATCTACCGCGATCATCGCGATCGGTGTCCAGACGCGGCAGAAGCCTTGGTCTCGGCCTATGGGCACTACGCCCATCGCCGAGTGCCGCCCGAGCTCTCCTTCGATCGGGCGTTCTACCTCGTGTCGTGGACCGATCGCCTATGGCCCTGGGCGGGGCGGGAAGCGGTTTTCCGGTTGACCGCTTGCACCCGTTGCCATTGCCGCTATCTCGCACTTCCGGCCCTGGCCGATGATCATGCGCGGGACTGTCCGTTTTGCAAGCTGAAGCTGCGCTATGGCCACGAGCCGCGCATCCAGGTCCGCTTCGCGGAACGCAAGTACCCGCAGGTCACCGAAGCGCTTGCCCGGCTGGTAACTACCCCGGGAAGTACCGCCGAGTCCGGTTAGCGATTCGTAAACGAGGCCGTCAAGTTAAGCCCCTACTTTTCTGAGGCATATCAGGTGGTCGTCCAAGATCTGCCGTGCCACTATGGGTTTGCATTCTCCAGCCTTTTCTTGAGGGGCGGATCATGTTGGGACCGGGGCGCTCTAACGCCGAACTGCTGAAGCGGCTCGAAGAAAACAACCCGCTGGTTGGCCTCGGTTGCTCCTACAGTCCCTATCCCGTGCGCCTGTGGATTCAGGATATGAAGAACTACTACGTGGACTACTTCCGCTTCGCGTCAAAGCATGTCCACTTCATCCATTTCAAGGCACGCTCGCGGCTGCCCAATGAGGTGGTCGCCAAGGTGGAAGAAGATCTGCGGGAACAGGTTCTCAAAGCGAACGATGAGATCGACGAAGCGATCGTGCAGGCGGAGGCGCTCATGAGAGCCAATGGCATCATGTTGTCCATCACCGACACCCCCAATTGTTCGCTGCCGCTCTGCCACACGGCCGAGATCCTCTCGCCGCTGACGAATCGGTACATTCAGCTCATCGAAAAGACCGATTACCTGCTACGCGCGCTGGACCCGCTGTTCCAGAAGGAAGTCATCACGATGGAGGAATACAACCTTCGCCGCGGGCTTTTCAAGCGCCACGTCAAGCGCTTCTACTACGCGTGCCGAAGGTTCGACGAAGGGCTGCGCGGGAGAATGGATGCACGCGAGGCTGCCACCGCCAACGCCGACGCGAGGAACAAGGGCCATAGCACTGCAGAAGTTAAGTCGAACGGCGCAGGGTCGACCACAGTACCCGATGGCACCGCTCCACAACCTGGCCGGCGGAAGAAGCGGCAACGGTCGGAGCTCAAGGTCACCGCTGTAGAGAGCCCCGAGCAAGTGGCTAGTGCCGTCGGTTGAAAACTCCGCTCCAGCGGCTCGACCACCGATCTCTTGCATGCGGCGTTGCCGTCTCCTTAGCTGGGCGTTCGCTCCGCCGTGAGCCATTCGCTGGGGCAGGGCATGCACATCGCCCGCAGCGAATCGATGCTGCTCTCCGGAGCGAGCCATTCGTCCCATTCTTCCTCGCCAAGGATAACCGGCATGCGGTCATGGAGCTCGGCAATCAGCTCGTTGGGGACGGTGGTCAGGATTGTGTACGAAAGTATTTCCTGATCCTCGCGGTGCCAGTAATCCCATAGCCCCGCCAACGCAACCAGATCGCCGTCGCTGCGCGAGATTCGATATTTCACCTTGCGCGGCACGCCGGGAACGTGCATCCATTCGTAGAAGGCCGACGCCGGTACCAAGCAGCGCTTGTTCTTGAATGAGCCCCGGAACATCGGCTTTTGGTAGGCGCTCTCCGAGCGAGCATTGAAGCAGTTGGTGATCCCCTTGGGATCGTTGGCCCAGTACGGCACGAGTCCCCAACGCATAAGCTCGCCCTCCCGCTTGCCGTCTCGAAGCAGGATGACAGGGTTCAGCGTCGTCGGCCGGACATCGGTATTCGGCGCGAAGTCTAGCTGCCCCACATCGATGCGATAACGCGAGCCGAGTCGAGCCGGCGTTTCGCTCATGTCATAGCGGCCACACACTGCAATGCTTCCTTTGGATTATTGTAAAGATCTCAGCTAACCGCGATCGTAGCTTGACGATCCAAACTCGCCTTTTCCCTTGGGCTTGGTGCTCTGCGTAAATTGATAGGGGTCCGTGAACATCGTCGAGCAGCCGAAGCAGCCAAAGAATGCGGTACGGTACGGCGGTTGGCGTTCGCGCTGGACGAGAATGCGGTAGTAGCGCCGGTGTCCGCACACCGGGCATTCAAAACCCGGATAGTCTCTGCAGCTCTCCTGCCCAATACCCATTGGACTACCCCATCGAACGATCGTTCGATTCCGAGTATGATACTGCATTGGCTGATGGGGGTGAAATGTCAGGTCAGCGCCACGTGAAAGGGCTCACCGCCGAGTGTCCGCGGAGTGGTCGTATTGCCGCATTGGTCGTGGCCACCTTGTTCGCGAGTTCGAACGCGTCTGTGCTTGCTGGCGAGTTGCCGGATCGGCAACTCACGCCAGGGACGATCAACACTGCTATCTCGGAACAGCAGTACCGCGCGCAATGCCACAATAAGGGTTGGACGCGGCCGTACCGCCCGTCGGTCAGTTTCACCAATTCGCTCAAGAAGCTGCAGATGAAAAAGTATGGCTATCCGCTGGCGGACGTCGGCGACTACGAAGAGGACCACCTAGTGCCACTGTGTCTGGCCGGCGCTCCACAGGACCCGGCCAACCTGTGGCCGCAGCCACGCTTCGGCGAGTGGAACGCCGATCGCAAGGACAACCTAGAGGCTAAACTTTGCCGGCTCGCCTGCGACGGCAAGGTGCCGTTGTGGGAAGCGCAACGCGAGATCGCGACGGATTGGATCGCGGCCTATCGTAAGTATATCGATGCCAGTTCGAAGCATCCGTCGCTGGCGGGCATGAACGCGCCGATTCTGCCTTAAGGGTCCTGACGAAGACTCGAACGCACATTCAATATCCGATTGGACTTGACTTGTTCGGCACGAGTCTGCATGGCAATGTGCGCGGTGCTATGATCGTTCCAAGTGATGGGGACACGAGCGTTTGCTCGCAACGGCGCCGGCGAGTGCGTAGTCGTTGTCGAAACCTGCGGTGGAATGCGCGGCGCCAATAATTGCGTAGCACGGCAACAGGATGCTCTGATGAAAGCCAAGCGCACATTCAATCCGCAGGCGACGCTCGCTGAGGTGCGCGCCGGCCGTCTGCGCGGGGACAAGCTGCGTCGGGCGATCAAGACCGCGGAGGAGTTCGGCCAGAAGGCGGTCGCGGCTGAGTTGAGGCTCTCCCTCGTTGACCCGGAGAGCTTCGCCGGAGACGCCGCGCCGCCCGAGCTGAAGAAGCGCGTCGCGGAGGGTATCGCCGCGCTCCGCGCGATGGGCCGAACTTTGTCGCGCACCATGCCAATGCTAGCGCGCCATGGCGTCATTGAGACGCTCGACCGGATCGGCCGATACCCGGAGGCGAGCAAGAACTTCGAGTTGCTACGCGACGCCGGAAGGCTCGACCTGACCGCCGAGGTTCAGATCCTGGACTACCCGCACCTGTTCAGCGCGAAGGCGATCGCGGTCGCGCGCAAGCGGCTGGGGAGGCTGACGCGGTGAAGCCCACAGTCAAGCGCAAAAAGAAGGTTGGCAAGCAAAATCGTGGTGCGGTTAGACAAACCAGCGAGCGCGCGGAGCAACACCGCGCCCGCATTGACGACGAGGATCGCTAGTTCATTCGCTGTCGCCATCGGTTCTTCGACTCCTGTATGAGAAAGTTCAAAATCCGCCTACTATAATAGATCCAGTGCGCGGCGCGCGCGCGTCGGCCGTCGTAAGTCCGACGAATCTTTCGCGACTACATGAACGACATCAATGGCTACGTGAAGCTGTTCAATTCGCGCGACGCGGCCAAGACCGAGGCAGCGAAAGCGCGAACGGCTGGCTTGTTCTATAGGGTCGTCGACGCCAGCGAATCGCCTCCAGGCAGGCACAAGAAGAAAGCGCGCGGCGTGTGGACGATCCAGGGCGGCGGGATAGACATTGATCAGAGGCCCGATCCACGACCGCTTTCGACATATCTGCTTGAGGCACTCAGTGTCACCCATCGGGCGAACCGGACCTCCATTTGCTCAACGTTGTTGAGTCGTCCACACGTAGCCTTGGCCGCGAAGGCAGTTGGCTATCACGTTCTGTCGATTCTGGTCGTTCCCTAACTTTGCAATCGTATTTTGAAAACCCGCGTTCATGTCCGGAATGCCGGGTGTAGTGGTGCAATTAACCTGGCTGCCGTATGCATAACAACTGGTTTGGGCGGGTCCCCAGCTTCCGGCATTAGATGGGGGGATGTTTGGATACATGCTCACGGCCCGTTGTTCGCACTGCCCCAGGTCTTGGTAGAACTGAGCTTCGCTAACACCGTTGGGCCGTGCCCAGTATGCGTTCTGCGCTGCGCAACCGCTGAGAAAGATCAGCGCCAGAGGGAAAGTGAATTTCATGATGCCTCCGAACAAGGTTCGCCAGAGTAGACGCGCTACTGTCGCAATGTGACGAGCAGCGTCAGCCTAGCCGGTGACGTTAGTAGCTATCGGCTACCTTATGTACCACCTGCAAGCAGTATGCCAAAGGCAGCGGGGTCTAGACGCGTATTGGGCATGGGAAATGCTTTTTCCCATATATTCAGGGAGGCTGCGTAAGGAAATCGAAATGTTCACTAGAACACAATGCCTATGGATTCTGCTGATCTGGACATTCGTTACGACGCAATACGCACGTAGTGAAGTCCGTGCTGTCGGCATGGGCTCGACAGACATGTTTACACAAATCCAGATATACGGTGAAATCACCCGTGCAGACGTCGCCAAGGTTGCAGAAATCGTTAAGAAAAGTGTACCGAAGAAACCGACTCTGTCATACGAGCTAACCGTACTCTTGGATAGTTCGGGCGGTGACGTTGATGCCGCCATGGCAATCGGGCGACTTATTAGAACCAAGACCGCGTTCATTTCCGTCGGTATGACGCTTCCAATAGGCAATCAGGATGGGCGAAACACTGCAGTCTGCGCAAGTGCCTGCGTTCTGATTTTCGTGGCAGGGTCCTTCAGGAAGGTGGATTATTCCGCGCCGATTGGAATACACCGACCCTACTCAACGTCCCCGGGATCACCCACGAAGGATAGGCGTGCTGAATACGCGGTTCTCGCGCGTCGCGTGAAGTCCTATCTTGAAGAAATGGCGATACCAGACCAGCTATACGACGAAATGATGCGGGTTGACCCCGAAGACGTTCGATGGCTTTCCACAAAAGAACAAAATGAACTCGGTATACTTGGGATAGACCCTGCTTATGGCGACTCGCAGGATTCTCGAGATGCAGCTGCCCGTGGAATCTCCAAACTGGAATGGCTGCGGCGAAAAGTGCTTGTGCGCCAGTTCTGCGCCCCGATTATTTCCGAAACAGATTGGCATAGAATTGACGCCGGGCAGAAGCTTAACGAGTGCATAAATCACGTTCAGGATACAGGTAGACCATGAATATTCGCCATCGCCCTTAACTTCATGTTCTACAATTTCTGTAAGATTCATTCGACTCTGCGCGTCACGCCCGCCATGGAAGCGAAGATCGACGATCACCTATGGACGATGGAAGAAGTTGTGATGATGGCCGACACGAACAGCTAATCATTCCGACAGTCCACCTTTCTGCAACTCTTGCATGAAGGCGCGCACATGGTTAAGGATGCTCAGCGCCTTCAGCATGTCGTAGGGGTCATCGTGCGCATGCTGCGCGTGGTTTCTGTACGCGTCCTTTAAAAAACCAAACTGGGCGTTCACTTCCTTATAGAAATCACGCTCCGGTCCGCGCGGCAAGGAGGACTTAAGTCTTTTCTCGATCTCGTCGATGATGTTCTGCCAGTTGGCAGGTTGCTGATAGGACGCCCCAACCTTCTTCGCCAAAGCGTGCAAGCCGCGTTCAAGCACTAGCATGAGGTGATGAACGCACCCATCCTCCTGTTCAAGGGCGTAGCAGCTCCCCGCTTTTTTAATATCTCTCGCGCAAGACGGAAACGCAGCGGCCACTTCTGGCCCGAAAAGTTCATCTTGCTCGAAGTAGTTCTTCCGCTCCGGAGGTATGCGGACGATCGCCTCTTTTTCCAACTCATGACTAAGTGAGTCATTCAAGTGACCGAGCGCAGAAAACATTTCGCTATAGTCTTTCGGGGGCAGCTTATTGGCGACACCTTGGGCAAGGACCGCCGTGTGGGTGAAATCGTTCGCGAGGCACTCCCGGCGAATGTCCTCGACAAGCGCGGCAAAACCCGTGGAATCTATCTCGTGTATTGACGTTCTTGTTCCTCTATAGAGCCCGGCGCTATACTGCAAATCCCCGAGGCGCACAGCGATTTGGTAAAGCGGAAGATAGGTTCGCACCATGTCCCACAAGCTCCAAAGACGATAGGAATTGCTCATCCTATCCCCTTTGAGGCGGAAACATTGCGGCGGCGGGGTTGTAACAGCCGGAGCAGACCAAAAATCCCCGCATGGATGCGGGCGGGCTAACGTTTAAGAAGGCAAAGCGAGAAGAAGTTGCGCTCGAGCAGAGCATAATCAGCTTCGCTAGCGAGCCGCTAGCTAAACCAGGGAGAAAATGATGGCCAAAGTTGCGCCGTATCACACCACGACTCCAGAAGACGGAGTGCACCACAGAAATGTCTACCACGATCACGATAATTGTGCCGACGGTAGGCGCATTAAGCCGCAGCATCGCGTGAACGGGACCGGCGGCAGGCCACGCTGCGACGAATGCAAGAAATTGGGCTAGGCAATTTTTTCTTTGAATGTAACTTCCCAAAAATGGCCCGGTCGGTTCGTTCGCATCGAGCAAGTGCCAAACGCGTCGCAGGGACATAATCGGGAGTCCGTAGGCAAGGCATATGCCTACGGCGCGCCAGCCGGCCTCCGGTGTGCCGTAGAACCTCACGGTAGGCTCGGGGTAGGAGTGTCCCGGGCCACGTTCGCATGACTCGAACGTTTCTATCCCGCAAGCCTGTAGTCGTTCGACGGCCTTGTGGATGCCGCGATCCAGTTTTCCTGGGATCGGCAACGACGGCAAAACGCCCTTGCGTCGCGGATCGACCGGGCGCGGATCAGCAGTGACGCTGCTTTTATAATTCGACAGGCGGCTCATTTGTAACAAGCTACGCCATCAAAGCCGACCAGAACCGCCTACTAGGCTCGGTTTCATACCCGGTTTCATACCCGTTTTTGTAGACGCGTGCGCCCCCGAGAGCGGCTATTTCACCGACCGCTTAGAATGAGGCTATGGCGATGCTGCAAGCGTTCGATGCCCTTCAAAGGAGACGAACACCGTGCCCACCAAGCTGACGCAGCACCACCCCATGCCGACGGCCGCTCTGGCTGTTGCCCTATGTCTTTGCGCCGGGCCTGCGTTGGGCGCCCGTTGCGACAAAATCGAATACGCCGAGGCTAAGGACATGAAGGTCGAGGAACTCGAGCGAACCTTCTGCGCCTACTTCAAGTCGGGCAAGGACACCATCGCCCTGCGCACCAAACTGATCAACATCGGTATGTCGCCATTTGACAAAAGGGTGGCCGAGCTAACCGCCGATGCAGAGGGTTGCTTCGACGCTGCCGGTGCTCTCGACAGGGTCATCAAGAACGTCCACGGCCGCCCATCCCCTCCTTGCGCCGCGGCACCAACCGCGAGCGCTCCGGTGCCCCCGAGTAACGCGAGTGGCGCAACAACTGCGAAAAGCATCCCCGGCGAGTCTCGATACATGTTCGAAGCAGAACGGCTCGCGAAATCCACCGGCTGCGCCGCGCCCGTTGCGGCCATGAATTTCAAAGGCGCGGGTACCGAGCTATTTACCGTGACCTGTTCCACTGGCGACCTACTCTCCATTCGCTGCGATGACGGCGTCTGCCACATCATGAAGTAGCTTGGTCTATGCCGACGCGCGCGCTATACCCATTCCGCTTTCGCGATTCGCTAACGGGAGGATGGGTCCGCGCCAGGCACAAGATGCAGGTGCCAGAGATGCTAGCCGGTGTGATGGTGCGGACCTCCGGCCGTCCCATGAGCTGCTAGTCACCATAGTGCCGCTGGTACGAGGCCGTACAACCCGTTCGCCGCGACCGTGCCGAGGGTCTGATCGCCACGTCCCTCAGCCGCCTTTAGCATCCGGACTGATTGCCCCTTGCGAAGGGGTGCCGCAATTCGGGCAATGCTTTTGGAGCATAGCTACCGCTACACCACACTTTGGGCATTGCACTGTAGCGATTGTGTCAACGTTTTTTTCTCCGAGCCGCCGCACCACCCACCACGCGATCAGGGCACCGATGCCAAGGTACATCAGTAAGCGGAGGAGGGCCCCTATTTCCATTTCAACAGTTCCCGTAATTGCTGATCCTTGAACGCGTCGCCCGACTTCTGGGTCTCCCCGAGGCAATTGGTGGGTCGCATCGGTAGAATCCGGTGCACCCTCGTTCCCGAAACATGAGAGTTTCTTCCAGCTTTTGTCGGGCTCGGCATTGGAGTAAATCACATTTCCGTCGCTGTTCAAGTATCTGCATGTTTCTCTAATCGCGGGCGTCGCAAGCGCAACCGGCCGTTGGGGCAGCTCCACAAAATCTGCTGACGCCAAGCCCCATATAAGAATCGCCAAAACTCCGAGTGCTATTCGCATTGCGTCTCCCTGGGCTCGCCTCATTCCTGCCGGCACGGACGTGCAGCGTCACCCAGTGACATAGCGCGGCATATAGCCAAACAACTTCCTCGCTGGTTGGACGCATTCATAGACGCAGCAAGGCCCGTGCCCACGCCCTTGTAGTGCATCGTCCGACGCCGCGTTGTACAGGCGGGGCAGGCTATTTGCTCCGACACTTGGTTAGCGGGCCTTGTGCCCACCAACGTTGAACTCGGAGGTACAAATGCCGCAATTCAAGATCAATGTTATCGAACCAATTGGCAGAGCCAAGGTGCCGTGCATTCTTACTGCGGTCTACAAGAACGCCGGGGGATACACAAAGGTGGAGTGGTTTCTTCTGATTCCTGACGACAAGGACACAATGTTTGGGGAGGTCCTGGATTTCAATAATCAGATGGACGATCAGTTTGAAGAGGAGTTTCTTCTAGAGAGCGCCCTAATGCGTGCAACATGGAGAGTCCGACAATACATGATCGACGAACAGCTCGTCCCGGCCGGGTCGCCTGTCTTTAAAGTGCCGGCGATACACGAGGACAACGTCAATCTCCTCGTGCATGATAGGCTCAATAGGACCTGTCTTGCTCAACTCGACAAGGTTATTGAGACGACCGGTTGTGACTCCCTGCGAGAGGCAATTCAACGAACTTTAGCTTATTCGGCCTTCAGGGTTCGCGCTCTTTGATGTCGTGGTGCGGTGTCTGAACGCTCTTGTCCTGCCAGGATCGGCGACGGTTATCCGGCGTTTCTTCGACTCCGTCCCGCCGCGTCATCCGCCCAAGAGCGCCGCGAGCTCCCCAGGCGCTAACCGCGCCAACGCCCCAATAGGCCGGCGTCTAGGATCGAGTGGCAGCGGTCTAGCTGGGTGAATGCGCGTTCACGTAGGCGCCCGTATGTTGCCCGGACCGGATTAACCGGCCCGATCGGACGGATGCTAGCTTGGTCTATTAACTGGCGAAGCGCGGACCGTAAGGGGCTGTATGTCGTCCTAAGTGCCGCAGAATAGACCAAGTCGAAAATGCGGAGATCGGCTCTGTGCCTAGCGTTGCGGGGAGTTCGACTTCTGGACTGTTAATCCGCAGGTCCCAGGTTCGAGCCCTGGTCGGGGAGCCAATATCCGCGGGTTTGGGCCGCTCCGCCTTTCGCTTGGGTAATATTTTTTGGCCCTTTGGGTAATATATTTGCCGATCTCGGGCCTCATTTGCCCTCCCCTGCCTGCAGCTTGACCATCGGGCGCGAGGTTGGCGCGACCGCCTTGACTGTGATTTCACTGATGCCGAGCTCACCGCCTACCTGTTTATTCAGCAGGCCGGAGACGACCAGGGCCATGACCCCCTGTTCACGGCGGGGCGGCACTCCAACTTTCAGTCATCAATCCCGCCGGAAGTTTTGGCCGGCACTGGGGCCGGATTTCTCTTCGTCGCTTGATATTGTGAAGCGCCTGATGCGAGGCGCACTTGGATGCCCGAGACTATATTTCGGTGTCGTTGATGTGCGCGATGTGGCCGATCTGCATTTGCGAGCAATGACCGATCCTGCGGGGAAGGGTGAGCGGTTCATCGCTGTGTCAGGCGATGTCATGTCGATGCTCGATATCGCCAAAGTGCTGAAAGCGCGAATGGGAAGTGCAGCAAGTAAAGTGCCAACACGCGAGATTCCGAGCTGGGTCGTCAGAATCATGGCGCTGTTTGACGAGCGCCTGCGACAGTTACTCCCACTGCTTGACACGATTCGCCGTCCGACCAGCGCAAAGGCGCAGCGCGTGCTTGGTTGGAGACCGCGATCACGCGAGGATGCTATTCAT
>CAVQDI010000009.1:0-8984 GCA_963711235.1 uncultured beta proteobacterium
GGTTGGCTTCTTCCTCGGACCGTGAGCCATTTTCTAGCGGGGGGAGTTCCGCAAGCAGCCCTTGGGGCGGGAAATTGTTTGAAGCCAGCCACGGCTTCTACCTGGATCCGATATCGCCCCAGGTTGCCACGCTGCCTCAGCAGTGGCAGTACCGTCTCGTTCGAGTGCCTCTCGATAAGGGCATCGTCGTGTTCTTCCTCGAACCCAACGACGCCGCGGTTTCCAAGTACGCTCGCTGCGAGCCGAGGGATCGGAAATGGATCAGGCAGGTATGCAAGCTGGCCTGATTTCCGCGCCCATTGTCGCGAGTCGATTCACACAGACCGATTTTCTCGATGCCGCAGAGCGAGATAGGGCTTACCAAGCGCTGAGCGAGGATAGAACGCGATTGCGCACGCCGGGCTAGGATGACCAACGAAACTCCAACAACAGTGCCCCATTCAGAACAACACCTTAGCGGGTGGCGACCACACCTACTTGCAATAAGATCGGGGTAGGTTGGGGACTCCCTGGTCATTGATCATTGCTGTCACCAACGGCGACCTAGGTCGTCGTTCGTCTGCCAAGCCTGCAGAGGTGGGGCGAGCGGACCATCTGCGGGAGCTGTGCGGTGAACGCGTATGCCAAGACGCGACAGCGATACGACAAACAGCTCAACTACGGACGTGGCAGTGGTGCCTTGCTAAAACCTATCCGTTAGGTTATTATGCCTACACTGTTTCGGCTGGGCTCGTATCGGGTGATGGTCTTCTTCAACGACCACCATCCGCCGCACGTCCACGTCATGGGACCGGATGGCCACGCCAAGTTCGAGCTCGGAGCCACACCGAACGACGTGGCCCTGGTTGAGAGCGATGGGATACGGACGGCCACGCTGAGGCAGATTGCAGCTGCGATAATCGACCGGCGCCAGGAGTGTTTGGAAAACTGGGAAAAGCACCATGGCAACCAAAGCACAAATCGCTAAGGCGGTTGAAACTCACCTTGCAGCGGCGCGCGCTGCGGGCAAGGACCGCCACAAGCGGGGCGAGCTGGCGGTCGCGGTGCTCTACGAGCCACGCAAAAAGCGGCTCCACATCGAGCTCGCGTCCGGGATCGCCGTGTTTGTGCCGGCCGCCAAGGTGCAGGGCCTGGCCAATGCCACACCCGCCACGCTCAAGACGGTCGAGCTGACCGGCAAGGGCTATGGACTGTACTGGCCCCAGCTGGACCTCGATGTCAGCGTTCCCGACCTGGTCGCCGGATGCTTTGGCACCAAGGCCTGGATGGGCATGCTAGCGCGGTACGCTGGTCAGGCTACCTCGCCCGCCAAAGCAGCGGCGTCGCGCCAGAACGGCAGGAAGGGTGGCCGTCCCCGCAAAGTGCGAAGGACCGAGGGTAGAGTTCACCCGATTGAAAAAACACCCTAGACAGATGGACTTATGGATCCAACCGGAATAGTTTTCACTCAACTTGCCCGCCATGTTGGCCGCGTTGTGTTTAGAAGTAGATGTAACTGCAAAATCGTACGCCGAGGGCCTTGCAATATTGGAAAGCGTTGGAGTTGAGAGGGCTAGAAGAAACCCAGCGGTTCCTGCCATTGAAAGCAGGACGAGCTGTCAGGCGACAGTAATTCGACCCCACGGACGACACTAGGAACTGACCCCCTGAATCAGGAGGAAGTCCGTTGGCAGGGCCGGGCGGTCCATTGGGAAAAGCGACGCGTCGTCAAATTGAGGGCGCCATTGGGAGTGCGGGGCGGTCAGGTTGGTTGCACCGGATGGTGAATTGGCAAATGTGGCGGACGTCCCACGAAGGACGCATAATGGTTATTATGTAAAGTTATCTGGATTCCTCCCGTGGCCCAGGCTTGTGCCAGCAAACGGACCGCCCCACCCGGCTCGGCCTGCAACCGAAGTTGGCTGTCGGCGACGTTGGGGGCGAGCGTTGGCTGACCGCGCTGGATGTCGCTAACGACCGTCTCTTGGCGCTGCGCCAGGCGCCAGCCAGCACGGATGCATACGATCCCATTTGCTGGAGAATACGCGGGTGAAGGACCTGTCCACCGCGCACGAGATTCGCGACCTGTCTGCGGGGGCACCCGAACTCGATCCCTCGGTACGGCCCTATCTCGACGGCATGACCCGCGAGAGTCCGGCGAGCTTTGTCGACAATGCTCCGGTCGAGATGCGGCTGCTTGGCGCATGGAATACCGTCCTGCCGCTGGTCGTCGTCGAACCCGCGTCAGGGCTACCCGATATCTGCTCCCCCATCGCCCGCTTCGCCGGTTACCCGAGATTCGAGCTGTCAAGGGGGCGCGCGCGCTGGATCCGTCCATGGGCTCGGCTTGCCTTGCGCGGTCATGGCGGCTTGATGCGGGCCTGCCAAGCGGAGCAGACGGTCTACGTGAACAACTGGATGCTGGCGACCAATCCGGAGAGGATCCTGTCGGCCAACCAGTATCGCCAAGTCAACGCGTTTCTGCGCCGGCGTTATCCCACCCACGCCATCGTCCATCGCACGGTCAACCCCTCTCTCAATCGCGCCCACTTCGACGCGTTGCGGGAAGCGGGCGGCAGGCTGATCTGCAATCGCGTGGTGTATCTGGTCGACCCGGCGCATCCGCGCTTTCGCAGCAGTTCCAACATGCGCGCGGACCGGCGGCATTTGCGCACCACACCGTACCGAGTGACCGATGTTTCGGGAACAGACGGCGTCGATACCGAGCGCCTCGCCTACCTCTACCGTCTGCTTTATCTCGAGAAGCATTGCTGGCTGAATGCCGCCTTCAACGCGCGTTTTTTCGCACTTGTCTTGCGCACACCCTTCTTCCGCACCCATGTCTTCATGCGCGGCGGGCGCATCGACAGCTTCACCGTGACGTACAGCGACGGCGGATGCGTCACCTTTGCCCTGGTCGGTTACGACGTTGCACTTCCGCAGTCGCTCGGGTTGTACCGCCTTGCCATGTCCCATACGATGCAACTCGCGGAAGCCAGCGGTAACTTGCTCAACGTCAGCGGTGGCGCCGGACGCTTCAAGATGCTACGCGGCGCGTTCCCGGTGCGTGAGTATGACGCCGTCTTCGATACGCACCTCCCGGCCTGGCGGCGGCTCCCCTGGCGTCTCGCCGCGGTCGAAGGCTGCCTGTGGCGCGCCCCGGATACAGCGTGAATGGGCGCTGATCTCAACTTCAAATGGGCGTGGTGTCTGCGCCTGCCACCGCTCGACCCACGTTGCCCTGGCGCACGCACAGGAATCCGGCGAAGTTGAACCATTGGAAGAATGTTTCCACCAACTCAAAGCCGTTGCGCCGAAAGAGGTCCCTGTTTTCGTCCAGACGATAGGGGACGAGCACATTTTCCAGTGCTTCCCTCTTGCGGCTGATTTCGGCGTCCGAGTATCCGCGTCGACGCTTGAAATCGTAGTACAGGTCAATGAAAAAGCGATTCATGTGTCCGTCGCTCGTAAGGATCTTCTCGGTCACAATAAGGACACCTCCGTCGACCAGCGCATCATGGATCCATCGGATCAGGTCGTCCCTGCGCAGCGGCCGGACGAACTGAAGGGTCCAGCCCATGAGAACAATGCCCGCGTTATCGAGACGAAGATCCTTCAGTTCCCCATTAAGCTCCCCGTGCCGCAGGTCGATGCGCCCCTGAAGACCCGCTGCCTCGACATTGCGTCGCGCGCGCTCGAGCATTGGCGCCGAATTGTCGTAGCCAACGAAACGGGCCGAAGGCGGCAGCTCGCGGCCCAAGCCGATCAGCGCAGTGCCCGTTGAGCAACCGAGGTCATACACGCTTGTCCCCGGAACCCAGAAGCTCTTGCACAGATCCTTGATCATCGCCTGCTGTTCCAGGTACAACGGGACGCTGCGCTCGAGCATATCGTCGAATACCTCGGCCACTTCGGCGTTGAACTCGAAATCGCTCGGCCGCTTCACCGGGTCGGCAAAGATCGCATCCCTTTTCACGTCCGCTTGTCCGCGCTTGCTCACGATCGCCTACCGAGCTTGCCGGCACCCGCCAGGCGACGACATGGTTCAGTACTCATGGCTCAGGCCGCGGCCGCAGCAGGTAACCCCGCGACTGGCCCTTTTCCGGAGCCCCACGAACGGTCCAGGGCTCCGTAAAGACGAATTCCCTGACCAGCGTCAAGCCGCATTCCTCGGCACAACGCAGGAATTCCTGCTGGTTGATACACCACCCCAGCAAGTCTGGATATCCATCGCGAAAAGGCTTGTGCGATACGACAAAGGATGGCGCATGGGTGACGACCTGAAGTCTCGAGACGTAGAGGAACTCAGCCGTGCATGCAGCGAGTTTACGAACCTCGGCGCGCCAGTCTTCAAAATAGTGCAAAGAACTGCTGCTGATGACGAGGTCATAGCGTGTTCCGAGCAAGCTTCGTTCATCCTCGTGCATGTGCACTTGGGGCAATAGCTTCTCCCCGAGTCGGCACAGGTTCGGGATGTCGTAACAATGATATTCGATCCCGATCTCCGGCAGGAGTGCCTTCGTATAGAGGTAATAATGCCCTGCGCCACCGCCCCAATCCAGAATGGACAATCGCGCTTTCTTTGCTGCCGCCCTGGCCAAGACGTAGCCGTAGGACATCATGATATTGTGATCCGCGAGGTCCTCGCGCGTCGTATGCGACGGCAAATGGGAGACCCCCAGGGGCCCCGCGCCCTGCACATTGTTCACCAGGGTAGGCCAATGCACCGCTTGCGCATCGGCAACGTGCGGATCGTGCCAACCCTTAATTACATGCCAGCCTTGAGGCACGTATTCCATCTCGGAGAAAACGTAGCGGATGCTGTTGCTAACAACGGGCGCTACGCGGCGGGCGATCTTTCGCAGGCGCTCACCGGGAAACCAGAACCGGGGGATCTTCATGCCTCGCGTAGAGTCGGCGAACGGGATTCGACCCTACCACGCTATTTGCCCTGGGCGCCAGGACGCACCCATGGCGGCAGAGGACCGGTCAGAGATGCTGCGACATGCTCGAGCAGGTTGCCGCGACAACGCGGGTGGCGACCTCCCCTGCCGCCCCTTGCACGAGCAGTGGCAACGGGGCGGTGGGGGTTGGCTTCGCCTTGCGAGGGCCGAACGCGATCGCTAATGCGGTTGCGAATCGAGCCAGCTGCAGAGCGCTTGCTTGAGCGCGATTCCTGCGCCCTCGTAGCCCCTATCGAGAGGGTTGAGGAGCGTGGCATGCTGCACGATCAGTCCGTAGGCGCGCTTCTTGTCATCCAGCGTGAGCGCCGGATCGGCAACCAGTTGACGAAAGGCCAGTACTTCCGACACAAAAGTCTGCGGCGTGACGCCGTAGGCGTTGAAATCAACCCGCATACCCATGACCTGACTCCTTGGCGCATCTGCCCGCCGGGCGCGATCCACTTGGCTTCGCCGTACCGGCTGCACAGTCCGCTTAACGCTCCTCGTGTCAGATGAAGGGCAAGGAGCGTACCAAGGCGACAACCGTCACCGCCGATGACCGCTGGCGGGCAGTCCACGGGCAAAACCGGGTTCGGCTGCCGGCACTGCGGCGCCCGCTGGGCGTGGCACGGCACCCCCGCCCGGCGCAAACTGACGCCGGTGCGGCTGCGCGGGGTCATGCTTGCAGGGCGCGCAGGCAGTAGCCTGCCAGCGCCTCGATCACCGCGGCGTCTTCACCGATGGCCGCCACACAGTGGAAAGCGACCGCCGGGTGTTGCTGGCGCAAGGCATCAACCCGGATCGGCAAGTCGCGCTGCACATGCCCACCCTGGCCGAAAAAAACCGGGACGATGTGGATTGAGGTCACCCCGCCGGCGATCAACGCCTCGGCGGCACCGTGCAGGTCCGGGGCAACGAACTCCAGAAACGCCAGGCGGACCTCGGCTTGCGTCTGCGCGCGGACCCGCGCCGCAAGGCGCTCGAAAGGCTCCACCCAGCGGGGGTCGCGCGCCCCATGACCGAACAGGATCAAGCCGGGCTTCACGCGCTCAACCTGGCGCCAGGAAGGGCCCGTGACTGGCGCAGGTTCCGATATACCCGATTGCTATCATCTAATCGCCAAACATTCCTTTTACATATATGAGCATGTCGGTAGGCTTTGCGAATCCGGAGCCCGGCATGTACCGCTACGACACCTACGACCACCGCTTCCTCGCCGAGCGGGTTGCCCAATTTCGCGACCAGACGCGGCGATTTCTTGCCGGCGAATTGTCCGAGGACGAGTTCCGTCCGTTGCGCCTGCAGAACGGCCTCTACATCCAGAAGTACGCGCCGATGCTGCGCATCGCCATACCGTACGGCCTGCTTTCGTCCGACACAGCTGCGCCGGCTCGCCCACATCGGGCGCAAGTATGACAGAGGCTACGGCCACTTCACCACGCGCCAGAACGTTCAGTTCAACTGGCCGCGGCTCGAGGATGTGCCCGATATTCTGGCCGAGCTCGCCACGGTCGAAATGCACGCGATCCAGACCAGCGGCAACTGCGTGCGCAACATCACCACCGATCACTTCGCGGGTATTGCCAGTGACGAAATCGTCGACCCGCGCCCCTACTGCGAGCTGCTTCGCCAATGGTCGACGTTTCATCCGGAGTTCGCCTACCTGCCGCGCAAATTCAAGATCGCGCTATGCGGCTCGCAGACCGACCGCGCCGCGACGCTGGTTCACGACATTGGCGTCCATGCGCTGAGGAATGGCGCAGGCGAGGTCGGCTTCCGCGTGCTCGTTGGCGGTGGCCTTGGCCGCACGCCGATGATCGGCCATGTCATCCGCGAGTTTCTGCCGCGCGCTGAAATCCTCAACTATCTCGACGCCATCCTGCGCATCTACAACCGCTTCGGCCGCCGCGACAACAAGCACAAGGCGCGCATCAAGATCCTGGTCAAGGAGATGACGCCGGAGATCTTCGCCCAACAGGTCGAGGCCGAGTGGGAAAAGAGCAAGGGCGGGCCGGCCACCGTTCCCGACACCGAGATCGAGCGCCTCGCGGCATGCTTCACCCCTCCCCCGTATAAGGCGCTGCCCGCCGACGACGCCGGTTTCCGCGCCGCGCTTGCCGACAACCGCGCCTTCGGCAACTGGGTGAAGCGCAATGTCTTCCCGCACAAGGTGCCGGGCTACGCCGCGGTCACACTGTCGCTCAAGAAAACCGGCGTGCCGCCGGGCGACGCCACCTCCGACCAGATGGACGCGGTGGCCGACCTCGCCGACGCCTACAGCTTCGGCGAGCTGCGCGTCGCGCACGAGCAGAATCTGATTTTCACCGACGTCGAGCAATCGGCGCTGCCCGCTCTGTGGGGCGAGCTCAAGGCGCTCGGCTTCGCCACGCCGAACATCGGCCTGCTCACCGACATCATCTGCTGCCCGGGTGGCGACTTCTGCTCGCTTGCCAATGCCAAGTCGATCCCGATCGCCGAGGCGATCCAACGCCGCTTCGACGACCTCGACTACCTGCACGACATTGGCGAGATCGCCTTGAACATTTCCGGATGCATGAACGCCTGCGGTCACCACCATGTTGGCAACATCGGTGTGCTCGGCGTCGACAAGAACGGCACGGAGTGGTACCAAGTCTCGATCGGCGGCGCGCAGGGCGAGCACGCGGCGCTGGGCAGGGTCATCGGCCCGTCGTTCGCAGCCGACGCCATCCCCGATGTGGTTGGCGGCCTGATCGAGGTCTACATCGAGCAGCGGCACGAGGACGAGGACTTCAGCGACACCGTGCGCCGCCTCGGTATCGAACCGTTCAAGCAACGCGTCTATGCCACAGCTCATTAAGGACGGCGCGATCGTCGCCGATCGCTGGACGCTGTTGCGCGAGGCGCCCGCGGATGAGCTCACTGCGGACTTCCCGGTGATCGTCCCGCTTTCCTGGTGGAGCGCACGGCGAAGCGCCCTGCTCGCCCGCGGCGAGGTCGGCGTGTGGCTCGCGCCCGACGCCGACCCGCAGGCGCTCTCTGCCGACATCGGCAGCCTGCCCCTGATCGCCATCGATTTCCCGCAATTCACCGACGGCCGTGGCTACTCGCTCGCGCGCATGCTGCGCAGCCAATACGGCTTTGCTGGGGAGCTGCGCGCCATCGGCGAGGTGCTGCGGGATCAACTGTTCTACCTCCGACAATGCGGGTTCAATGCCTTTGCCGTACGCTCCGACCGCAACCTCGAGGACGCAATGCGCGGCCTGCGCGACTTCAGCAACAACTACCAGGCTACGGCGGCGACGCCGCTGCCGCTGTTTCGCCGCCGCGTCGTTTCACCTGCCGCCAAAGCGCCGGAGAGGACATGAGCGTCGAGCATCGCGTCAGCGAACTCACCGCGCTTCTGTGCCGCGTCGCTGCCCGGCATCCGCCGGTCGGGCTCGCCAGCAGCTTCGGCGCCGAGGACATGGTCTTGACCGATCTCATCGCCCGGCACGCCCTGCCGGTCGCGATCTTCACCCTCGACACCGGACGGCTTCCCGCCGAAACCTACGAGTTGATCGACCGCGTGCGTGCGCACTACGGCCTGCCCATCGAGGTAAACTGTCCGGATGCGCGCACGCTCGAGGCTTACGTTCGCGTCCACGGCGTCAACGGCTTCTATCGCAGCCGCGAGCTGCGAGAGCGCTGCTGCGCGATCCGCAAGGCGGCGCCGCTCGCGCGTGCGCTCGCCGGCTGCGAGCGTGGATCACCGGGCAGCGGCGCGCGCAGTCGGTAACCCGCCGCGATCTGGCGATCGAGGAGTTCGACGCCGTGCACAACCTGCCCAAGTTCAATCCGCTCGCCGACTGGAGCGAAGCCGAGGTGTGGGAATACCTCGGCAGCAACGAGGTCCCGACCAACCCGTTGCACGGCCGTGGTTATCCGAGCATCGGCTGTGCGCCGTGCACGCGGGCAATCGAACCCGGAGAGGACCTCCGCGCCGGGCGCTGGTGGTGGGAGGATCCGCAGCAGCGGGAATGCGGCCTCCACCGCCGGGCCACCCAGGTCGTCGTGCCCATCGCGCTGTCCCAAGCGACGGCA
>CAVQDI010000010.1:0-110957 GCA_963711235.1 uncultured beta proteobacterium
AGTACTCCTTAAAAGACGCCGTACCGGATCGGTGCAACAACCCGCATGCAGCGCCAACGTAGCACAAGTTTAAACGCAACGCAACCGTAGCGTTTCAGCTCCGAGCCCGGGTAGACGGACAGCATGTTGTACAGAACAAACGCGAGCGTAACGAGGAGGTCGTCCAGCGGTCACCTGTTATGGTTACCATCGCTGCCGCCCCGCCGCGAAAGGTGCCGGCGCCACGACGCGAGCAGTGTTCCCTTGCGCCGGCGGTCAAGCAGGTCATCGGCGAAGCGCGAGTAGCGGACGGAGGGGCGCGGCCGCTCGGGGTCGCGCGCGAGGTAGCCGAAGCTCAGGAGCTCGGGCTTCGCGATCTCGACGACCTCCTGCAGCGCCCGCGCCGGCGCGCGCCGGTGCTTGCCGACCGACGTCAGCCGCACGAGCGGGGCGACACGCGATATGGCCCTCGCCGGATCCGGGGCGCCGGCGAAGCGCAGCACCCGCTCGGCGGTCGCGGCGAAGTCCGCGCACAGGTCCTCGTAGCGGACTTCCAGATAGCGCTCGCCAAGCATCGATCCGTACGCGCGTCCCACGCGGACGGCATTGCTCCAGTGCACGGCGTTGTAGAGATGGCTGCGCCGCCGGTACGACGGCCCCGTGAGCCGCAGGCCGCGCCAGGTCGCGATCTGGTCGGTGTCGAAGTAGATCTTGCGCCAGAACGGATCGTCGGGGGCGCGGTGGTCGCAGAACGCGACGTCCCGCCCGTCGCGCACCAGGTGCACGACGCGCAGACGGCGGAAGAGGCGCGCGAGGATCGGCAGCGCGTACCCGCTCTCGCAGAGCTTCCAGCCCCAGGCCGCCGTCGACGTCCGGTCGAAACCCTCAAGATGCGCATCGAAACATTCGCGCACGCGCCGGCCCACGTCGCGGGTGGCGCGCCCGGCCGAGCGCAGCCTTGCGTAGTCCGGGTAGTAGCATCGCACAAGATGCTCGACCAGCGCGAGCACGTCGAGCGAGTCCTCCGACTCGTTGCGGTGTGCGCCCATGAAGATCCCGGCCTCGGTGAGGAGGAGCGCGAGCAGGCGGCTTCCCGAGTGCGACTTGTTATAGACGATCACGGGCCCGTTCAGCTCGGCGTACTCATCGCCGACCGCATCCAGCGTCGTCTCGTCGTTCCCAATCATGGCTAGATCGAATGGCCGGTCGCGCGCTCCCGGGGGCCGGGATTAGAATGGGTCATGCAGGATCCCGCTACCCGAACAGACTATCATGCGCCCTCCGGCCCGCTCGCGCGTCGGTCCCGGGGAGCCGGCAAGGCGGCCGTGGCACGCTTCGCCGTCCAGCGCTTCGGGTTCGGCGGTCGGCGCGCGAGGATGTCCGTGTGGTTCCACGGCGCGAGCGACGCGCAGTTCGATGCGGCGGCCGGCCTCGTCCGCGACGTCATGGGCGGCCGCGGCGACCTTGCGCTGGTCGTGACGGCGCCCGACGCCGCCGCGGTAGAGGCGCTGCGCCGAAGATTCCCCGACGATCTCGCGCTCGCCGCACCATGTGCCAAAGCGGGCAGCATCGGGCGGTTTCTCGCCCGCGTGCGCCCGTGCGCGCTCGTTCTTCTCGACGATGGCCGCGGCCTCGATCCGGCGACCCTCGCGCGGCTGCGCGCGTCGTCGCTGCCCATCGTCGCGATGGGTGACGGTGCAGGCGCCGCAGCGGCAATCGGCGCGCTGTCCGCGTCGCTGCGCGACCTTCCTCCGGCCGTGCCAGCGGGCGCGCTGGTAGGACCGGCGTGGCAGGTGCCGACGCTGCGCGATCGGGTGGGGCAGAGCCGGCCGTGGAAGGCCGTGGCGCCGCTCCTTATGCTTCGCCGCATCGACGGCTGGGAGCGCCTTCGCGAGCGCCTCTCGCGCCCGCGTTCCGTGCTCTGCCTGGGCAACGGCCCGTCGTCGGAGGATCCGCGGTTGGCGGCGGTCAGGCACGACTGCCTCATCCGAGTGAACTGGCGCTGGCGCGAGCGCGGATTTTTGGTCCGACCGGACATCGTCTTTGTCGGCGACGCGGCCACGATCCACAAGGCGCCGCCGTGCATCTTCGGCTTGTGGAGCGTGAAGCTCGAGCACGCGATGCTGCTGCGGCATCTGGTCACGCACGGCCCCATCGCGATGGAGTATTTCACCGTCGAGCGGCTTTCGCCGCTGGCCGCGGAGCAGCGCTGGCCGATGCGGCCAAGCAACGGCGCGCTCGCGATCGTCTCGGCCGCGGCGCTCGCGCCGGAGCGCCTGATCATCGGTGGCATGGACCTCTTCCGGCATGCAGACGGCCGCTATCCGGGCGAAGGCAGGTCGCGCAACGAATACTCCACGGCGCACAAGCTCGAGACCGAGCTTGCCCTCATCGATCTCGCGCTTCGCGACTTCCGCGGCGAAGTCGTCATCCTCAGCGGAATCCTGCGCGACCATCTCGAACGCTACCGCGAGAGCACGCGCCGTGCTGGCTGACGGCATCTTCGGGGACGCTCCGCCGCGCAGGATACTCGCCGTCAAGCTGAGCTCGTTCGGCGACCTCGTGCACACGACGGCGAGCCTGCGGGCGCTTGCGGCGCGCGTTTCCTGCCGCCGACATCCGCGTTGCCGTGGAGCGGCGCTGGGCCCCGCTGCTCGCGGCCTGCCCCGACGTGAACGGCGTCCTCGAAGCGTCGTCCCGCCAGCGGCTCACGCCGGGCCACGTCTGGGAGGTGCGGCGCCTGCTCGCCGAGGCTTGCCGCGGACTGGGACCTTTCGACCTCGCCCTGGACTTCCAGGGAACACAACGGAGCGCCGCGTGGGTCTACCTGAGCGGCGCCCGCGTCAAGGCCGGCAGGGGGACGCCCCGCCCCGGCTGGCGCGCGACCATCGCAACGGACCGCACGCGCCACGCCGTGCGCGGGTATGCCGACGTCTGCGAGTGCATCGGGATCGCGGCCGGCGACCTCGACCCGGCACTGCACACGTCGCCCGACGACGAAGCGCGGATCGAGGCGATCCTCGACGGCGCGCGGCTTCCGCGCAGCGGATTCGTGCTACTCAACCCGTTCAGCGCGTGGCCTTCGAAGAGCTGGGACGAGCGTCGCGCTGCGGAACTCGCGTCGCAGGTGGCGAGCGTGACGTGCGGGGCCGTCGTCGTGACCGGCGGGGACGACGAGAGCGCCCGCGCCGCCGACGTCGTCCGCCTCGCCCGCCACGGGAGCGTGTCGTCGCTCGCGGGCCGGCTCTCTCTCGGCGAGGCGCTGTGCCTGTTCCGGCGCGCGCGCCTCATGATCTCCTGCGATTCGGGTCCGATGCATGCGGCGGCCGCGCTGGGAACCCCGGTCGTCGCGCTCTTCGGCCCGACGCTCCCCGAGCACACGGGGCCGTGGGGACCGGGGCACAGGGTCGTGCAGGCATCGCGGCCGCGCGATCATCATGCGTATCGGCGGGACCACGGGCGGCAGCACATGGGGGCGCTTGGCGTGCAGGCGGTTGCCGATGCCGTGCAGGGGGCCCTGCGCGCGACCGCCGCGCCGGCGGCAACACCGCGATGATCCGCCGCATCGCGGTCTTCCTGCCGAACTGGGTCGGCGACGCCGCGATGGCGACGCCGACACTACGGGCATTGCGCAGCCGCTTCGGTGCGGGCGTCGAGATGATCGGCATCATGCGCCCGCTCGTCGAAGAGGTCCTCTTCGGAACGCGGTGGATCGACACCGTGTGGCACTACGACCCGGCGGGCGCGGACCCGCGCCTGCGCTGGCCCGCGCTCGTCCGCCGGCTCCGCGGCGCCGCGGTCGATCTTTCGATCCACCTCACCAACGATTTCGAATCCGCCCTCGCGGCGCGGCTCGGCGGCGCGCGCCAGCGCGCGGGCTACGCGCGCAACGGGCGTGCCTGGCTGCTGACGACGCGGCTCGATCCCCCGCGACGGGGGCGCGAACTGCTGCCCGTCCCCGCGCTCGACTATTACCTCGGGCTTGCTTACGCGCTCGGGTGCGCAAAGGAGTCGCCGCGACTCGAGCTCGCCACCACGGTGCGCGACGACGAAGCGGCGGACCGCGCCTGGGCCGCGATCGGCATCGGCTCGGGCGAGGCGCCGGTCATCATCAATTCGAGCGGCGCCTTCGGCTCGGCCAAGCTCTGGCCGGAACGCCACTGCGCCGCGCTTGCTGCGCGCATCGCCCGCGAGCTCGGGCTCCGCGTCGTCATTCTTTGCGGTCCCGCCGAGCGCGAGCGCGCCGCGCGGGTCGCGGCCGCGGCCGGCCACGCACGGGTGGCGAGCCTTGCCGGGATGCCGCTCTCGATCGGGCTCAGCAAGGCCTGCGTGCGCCGCGCGCGCTGCCTCGTGAGCACGGACAGCGGCCCGCGGCACTTCGGCGCGGCCTTCTCCGTGCCCGTCGTCGCACTCTTCGGACCGACGGACCCGGCGTGGACCGACACGCGCTACCCCGGTGAGGTTCGCCTCGCCAACCCCGTCCCCTGCAGACCCTGCGCACAGCGCGAGTGCCCGCTGCGCCACCACGCGTGCATGGAGCAGCTGTCCGTCGACGAGGTGTACCGCGAGGTCGCGCGCGCCGTTGCCGGCGGCGGCCCGCGAAACGCGACGCTGCGTGCGACCGTGCGCGGAGCTATGGCGTGAAGGTCGCACTCGTCTGCGATCGCTTCGATCCCGCCGGCGGCGGCCTCGAGCAGTGGCTCTGCCAGCTCGCGCCGCGGCTCGAGCGGCGCGGCCATGAGGTGCACGTCATCGCCTTTCGCGTCGCCGCAGATGCCGGACGCGAGCGGATGCACACGCTCGCGTGGAGCACGGACCGCCTCGATCGTGCCGCCGCTGTCGCGCGCGCCGTCGCCGCCCTCGCGCCGGACGTCACCCACGACACCGGGGTCGGGTGGAGCTACGACGTCCTCCATCCGCAGGCGGGCTCGATGCTCGCGAACCACCGGCGCGACCTCGCGAGCCTGTCGCCCGGCGCGCGGATGCGCCGGCGAGTGAGTCCTGCGTGGCATCGCTGGCGACGCGAAGCGCGGGAGCTGGAGCGGTGCCAGTACGTCCGCGCGAAAGGCCTGGTGATCGCCGTCTCCCGCATGGTCGCGCGCGAGCTCCAGTCGCGCTTCGGGGTTCGGGCCGAGCGCCTGCGCGTCGTCCCGAACGGGGTCGACACCGACCGCTACGCGCCCGCGCGATGCGCCGCGGTGCGCGCCACGGCGCGCGCGCGCATCGGTGCCGACGCGACGACATCGGTCTTTCTTTTCGCGGCCCGAAACTCGAGGCTCAAGGGGCTTTTGCCGCTGCTTCGGGCGACGGCGATCCTGCGCGCAAGCGGCGCGCCCGTCCGGGTCGTCGCGATCGGAAGCGAGCCGGACGCGCTGTTCCGGCGCGAGACCGTGCGCCTTCGCGTCGACGACGTCGTGACCTTCGTGGGCGTCGTCGACGATCCGGAGCTCTACTACGCAGCGGCGGACGCGTTCGTCCTGCCGACCTACTACGACGCCTGCAGTCTCACTGCCCTCGAGGCGTGCGCGTGCGGCCTGCCCGTCATCACGTCCCGCCACAACGGCGCCGCCGAGCTCATGTCGCACGATCGCGACGGCTTCGTGCTGGACGAGCCCGACGACGTGCGCAGCCTCGCGGCGCTCATGGCTCGGGCCACCGACGCGGGGGTGCGGCAGCGGGTGTCGCTCGCGGCGCGGGAGCTCGCGCTTCGCAACACGCTGGAGCGCAATGTCGACGCCGTCGAGAATGCCTACTTCGAAGCGCTCGCCCGCCGGGCCGCGGTGTCGCGCGCCGTCGGGTGATCGCCGTCCGGACGCTTGCGCACATGCCGACATGCTGAAGACAGCGCGACGAATATTGGTCACCGGAGCGGGCGGGTTCATCGGCTCGCACCTCGTCGAGTCACTCGTCGAGCGCGGCTGCCGGGTGCGCGCCATGGTCCGGTACACGTCCGGCGGCGGGCGGGGGTGGCTCGACGACGCACCCGCCGCGGCCGATGTCGAGTTCGCGGCCGGCGACGTGCGCGACCTCGCGCGCTTCCGCATCCGTGAATACTGCGTCTGAGGAGCGCATGAAGGCAGTCATCCTCGCGGGCGGCGAAGGAAGACCGCTCCATCCCTACACGCTCACGATCCCGAAGCCGATGATGCCGATCGACGATCGGCCGATCCTCGAGCTCCTGGTCGGGCAGCTGCGCCCATACGCAATCTCCGACCTCGTCCTGGCAACCGGCCACTTCGACGCGATCATCCGCAGCGACGAGCGCGCGTGCGCCGCCGCGCGCGTTGCGCGACAATGATCGAGGCGCTGCGCGTGCTCGTCGCGGGCGGCAGCGGCTTCATCGGCGCCGCGATCGCGCGACGGTTGCGCGCGGAAGGCGCCGATGTCGCGATCGCGAGCCTCGCCGGCGGCGTCGATCTCGCCCGTTGGGACGCCGTCGAGGGCCTGGGCCGCTTCGCCGCGATCGTGCATGCAGCGGGGCGCGCGTCGGTGCAGGATTCGTTCACGTCGCCGCGGCCGTACTATCACGACCATCTTCTCATCACGCTCAACCTGCTCGAACTGGCACGACTGTCCCGTGCCCGCCTCGTGCTCGCGAGCACGTACGTCTACGGCACGGCGCCGCGCGTGCCCGCAGCGGAGGAGCATGACGCCGAGGCGCACTCGCCCTACACGGCGAGCAAGCTGCTGGCGGAGGGCCTCTGCCGCGAGTACCACCGCGACTTCGGCGTTCCCGTCGACGTCCTCCGCGTCTTCAATGCCTACGGTCCCGGCCAGCCGGACACGTTCCTCGTTCCAAGAATCGTCGCCGGTGCCGTCGCCGGCCGCATCGAACTTGCTGACCCGGCGCCGCGGCGCGATTTCGTCCATGTCGACGACGTCGCGCGCGCTTTCGCGCTCGCTGCGCGGCGCGCTGCAGGCGGCTTCGAGATCTTCAACATCGGGTCGGGCGAGAGCCGCTCCGCCGACGCGGTCGCCAGGACCGCGGCGAGACTGGCCGGCGGCGCAGTCGAGATCGTCTACTCCGGCGCGATTCGCGCAGCCGAAATCGGCGACGCGCGCGCCGATGTCGCTAAGGCCGCGCGGGAGCTCGCGTGGCGGGCGACGATCGATTTCGAGGCGGGCCTCGCGTCGCTGATCGCGGCGGCGAAGGGTGCGCGGTCGTGACGCCTCGCCGCCTCATCGCCTACACCCACGCGCGCGACGACCCGGCCGCGCGCTTCCGGATCGGGCAGTTCATTCCCCGCTTCGAGCGCGCGGGCTGGAGCGTGTCGCACCGGACGAACCACCCGGAGCGTCCGTGGCAGAGTCCCTTCTCCGCGCCATCCGCACGCTGGGCGCACCAGCATGCGGGCGTTGCCGTCCGCCGGCTCTGGCGGCAATGGGATATCCGCGCGGCCGCTGCGTTCGACGTCGCCTTCGTCAACCGCGACCTGCTCGAAGGCCGCGTTGCCTACGAGGCCGCGCTCCTGCGGCGCAACGCCCGGGTTGTCTTCGACTTCGACGACGCGATCCACCTCGGGGAGAAGGAGGCGCATGTCGCCTGGACCTGCACGCACGCGGCATGGGTCACCGCCGGCAACGAGCTGCTCGCCCACGTCGCCCGCCGCTATACGGACCGAGTGAGCGTGGTCCCGACCGTCGTCGACACCGACACGTATCCGGCGCCGGGCGATCCGCGCGAGGACGCCCCGCTGCGTGTCGGCTGGCTCGGCTCGGACCTTTCGATCCGCGAGACGCTCTTTTCGTTCCTGCCGACGCTCGCGGCGCTGCAGCAGGCGATCGGCTTCGAATTCGTCGTGGTATCGAAGCCGCGCCCGAACCTGCCGAGCGGCCCGCTGCGCTGGCGCTTCGTCGAGTGGAACCCCGAGGTCGAGACCCGGATCGCCGGGCTCTTCGACGTCGGCATCATGCCGCTGCAGGACAACGCATTCCAGCGTGGCAAGTGCGGCTGCAAGCTGCTGCAGTACATGGCGGCCGGCCTCCCCGCCGTCGCGTCGCCCGTCGGCGTCAACGCGCGGCTCCTCGACGACGGACGGGGCTTCCTCGCGAGCGATCGCGACGCATGGGGCGCGGCGTTGACGCGACTCCGCGACGCCGCGCTGCGTCGCGAACAGGGCGCCGCCGCGCGCCGTTTCGTCGAGCGCGAATACTCGGTCAACGCCTGGTTCCCGCATCTGCTCGATATCGTCGAGAGCGTGCGGGTGGGTGGGCGCCCCAACGGGACCGGCGTCCGGGCGCCCGAAAATGGCGGCTGAGGTCGGCCGGCGTCGGCGCCGCGACGCCCGTGCGCGCCGTTTCACGGTCGCGCCATGCGCGTTCTGATCGTCAGGCAGAGGTCGCTTGGCGACGTCATACACGGGTTGCCCGTGGCCTGCGCCGTGAAGGACCTGATCCCGGGCGCGTTCGTCGCGTGGCTGGCGGAGGGCTGGGCAAGTGAAGTGCTGGTCGGCCACGCCGCGATCGACCGGCGTATCGTCGTGCCCTCGTCCTGGACGCGCTCACTGCCGCAGATTCTCCGCCTGCGGCGCGAACTGCGGGCCCTGCGGTTCGACGCGGTCCTCGATCTGCAGGGGGTGCGCAGCACCGTCCTTGCGGCGCTCCTGTCCGGCGCGCCCCGGCGGCTCGGATTTGTCGGGATGGTCAGCCACGAACTGCGACGACTCGTCCCGAACGCGGAGCGGCAGCACAACCTTTCGCGCGCGATCGCACGCCCGCTGCATTTCGATCTCGTCCAAGCGTCTTCCGGCCACATCGTGGACCGGTACCTCGAGATTCTCGCGCCGCTCGGCGTGTGCTCGCCGCAGGCGCGCTTCGGCGTACCGGAATCCGCGGGGGATGCTCGCGCGGTCGCGGACCTGGTTCGCGACACAGGCGTCGTCGAGCAGGCGTACGCGCTCGTCAACCCCGGCGGTCCGTCGTTCAAGATGTGGCCAGCGGATCGTTTCGCCGCCGTTGCTCGTCACATTGGAAATGCGCATGGGCTCCCGACGCTGGTCGTGCAGGGGCTGGACGACCGGGAGCGCCGGGCGGCCCGGGACGTCGTCGCGGCATCGGGCGGGTGCGCCCTGCTCGTGCCGCCGCTGCCCTTGGGTCAACTGGCTGCACTTGCGCGACGGTCGCGACTGTTCATGTCCGGCGATACCGGCCCGCTGCACCTCGCGGCCGCCGTTGGGGCGCCGTGCATCGGGCTGATCGCGCACGCGCAGGCCGGGTGGTTCCGGCCGTATGGACCCGGCAACGTCCTCCTGGAGGGAACGCCGGTTCCCACGCATCGCGCCCGCCACGGGGGTCTCGGCGTCGCTGCGATGCAGGCGATCGGCGTGGATGCCGTCTGCCGCGCGTGCGACCGCATCCTCGCAGCAGGGGCGATCGCGGGGCCTCGCGGCCGCAACGCGAGTGCCGCTCGGCGCGTCGGTGCGGTTGAAACGTGCCGATGCACCCCCGCGTCTTCGCCGAGTTCGACCGCATCTGCCGCGAGCGCGGGGCCGGCGGCGATGTGCTGGAGATCGGCGCGGTCCCATCGCCCGACGCGTTGCTTTGCCTGCCCGCGCTCGCGCAGGCGCGCAGTCGCATCGGGGTAAACCTGACCGGCGACGCCTGCTTCGAGGGCTGGCGGATCGTCGGCGCCAACGCCAACGACCTCGGCTGCTTCGCCGACGCGTCGTTCGACACCGTGCTGGCGAATTCGGTCTTCGAGCACGATCCGTCCTTCTGGCTCTCGCTGCGGGAGATGCGCCGCGTCGCGCGCCCGGGCGCCGTGATCGTCGTCGGCGTCCCAGGCTACGCGACGGACGGCCCCGGGCGATTGCTGAAGCGGCTCGCGCACCTGCCCGGGCTCGGTGCCGCGGTGCGCCGCTGCGCTGCCTCGCGCTTCGCGTCGACCGCGACGCTGGGCATCCACAACTTCCCTGGGGACTACTACCGCTTCAGTCCGCAGGCCGTGCGCGAAGTGCTGCTCGACGGGTTGGTCGACCGCGACGTTCGCCGTATCCTCTCGCCGCCCCGTCTTGTGGCCTCGGGGATCGTCCCGGCGCGCGCGGCGTGATCGGCGTCCCCCGGCGCGCGGCCCGTGTCGGCGCTCGTTGCCGCGCCCGGGCGAACCGCGGTGGCGGGCTGCATGCGCGTGGTCTTCTGCGTGTCGATGAACAGCGCCGCAACGACGATCCCCGCCGCGGTCAGGATTCTGGAGATCGGCGAGTTCTCGCTGTTCAAGCGCAACTTTCCCGGGCAGACGATCCTCGTCTTCACCGGCGACAATCCGGACCGGCTGGGCGGACTCGAGCACCGCCGCTTCGGCCCCGCGATGCTGCCGGGCCTGCTGCGGTCGTTGCGCCGGGGTGACTGGGATGTGGTGGTCTGTTACCCGCCCGCCCGCCCGCTCTGGGATCGCAGGCTGGGCGCGCCGCGCGCCAGCGCCGCAATGCTGCACCGGCTCGCGCGCTTTCACACCCTCGGCGTCTACGTCCTCAAGGCGCGGCCCGGCAGTCCGTTCGCTGTGCTCGACTACAACGACGAGACGACGATTTCCGCGATGGCGCTGCCGCTGCTCGACCGTTGCGTCGCCTACTTCAAGCGCGAACTTCCGGTCGACTTGGCCAAGGCGTTCCGGCAGGCGGCGCCGCGCTACCGGACGCCCGGCGACGTCGTGACCGATCCCTTCTTTCGACGCAATGCCGGCAAGCTGCGCCCGCTGTCGGCGAGTGTCGCAGAAGACACGGCTCGGCTCGCGCTCGGAACCAGCGCGGCCAAGACCACCGATGTGTTCTTCGCCGGCTCGCCGTCGAACTCCTCCGTGCGCGTGCAAGGTTTTGCCGAGTTGACGGCGCTCGCGGCGCAGGGGTACGCGATCGACGTCAGCCCCGGCGGACTGTCGAAGGCCGAGTACCTCGCGCGCTGCGCGCGCGCCTGGCTCACCTGGTCGCCGGAAGGCTACGGCTGGGAGTGCTACCGGCACTACGAGGCGAGCCTGTGCCGGTCGGTTCCGCTCCTGAGCCAGCCGACCATCTCCCGCTATCGGCCGCTGCTCGATGGCGTGCACGCCCTGTTCTATCGGCCGGAAGCGGGGAGCCTGCGCGAAGCGATCGTCGCCGCGCTGGCCGACAAGGCGGCGCTCGCGGCGATGGCGGACGCAGCGCGCGCGCATGCGTTGCGGTTCCACACCCACCTACGCTCCTGCGAGTACATCCTCGAGACGATGCTGGGCGAAGCGGCGGGATCGCGGCGGCCCTGAATCGGCACGGCGCCGCCTCCCACGGCGCCGCCTCTTTCGGCGACGAGGCCGGGCGGCCGCGCTCAGGACACGCCAAGGTGTCGGCGGTGCAGGTCGTACAGCGCCGCGTAACGGCCGTTCATGTGGATCAACTCGTCGTGCGTCCCGCTCTCGACGACCTGCCCGGCATCGAGAACGAGGATGCGGTCGGCCATGCGTACCGTGGAGAAGCGGTGGGAAATAAGCAGGATCGTCCGCCCCTCGGCCAGCGCACGGTAGCGCTGGAACAATCGGTATTCGGTCTCGATGTCCAGGTTCGCGGTGGGCTCGTCGAGGATGACGATGCGGGCGCCGTGGGCGACGGTTCGGGCGACAGCGAGTTGCTGCCACTGGCCGCCCGACGGCTCGTACTGGCCGAACTCCCGGCCGAGCATGGTCCGGTAGCCCTGCGGCATGGCGCTGATCAGGTCGTGGACGCCAGCGGCACGGGCCACGGCCTCGAGCGCCGCTTCGTCGCCCACCAGGCGCTCCCAGTCGCCGAACGCGACGTTGTCGGCGGCGCTCGCGGCGTAGCGGCCGGAATCCTGGGTGAGGCAGGTCACCTGCCGGCGCAGGTGGCCGGGGTCGAATTCGCGCGCATCGATGCCGTCGAAGAGCACGGTCCCCGAGCACGGATCGTATAGACGCGCGATCAGCTTCGCGATCGTCGATTTGCCGGCGCCGTTATCGCCGACCAGGGCCACGACCTCGCCGGGCGCGATCGCGAAGGAGAGATTCTCGAGCGTCGGCCGGGTGGCCGCGGGGTAGGTGAAGCTGACGTCGCGCAGCGCAAAACCGCCGGCGAGCGGCGTGGTCGATGCGCCGACCCGGCACGGCGCCTGCGGCGCGAGTGCGAGGAAGGCGCGCAGGTTGCCGACGTGCAACAGGTCCCAGCGCAGGCGCACGACGAGCGCGATGCTGCCCTCGACCAGCGAGCGCAGCTGCGCGGCCGCGCTGGCGTAGATGGCGAGGTCACCGATAGTGAGCCGGCCGTCGACGATGGCGAAGGCGGCGCGCGTCATCGCCAGATAGACCGCGACGACCGACAGCAGCGCGAAGGCCAGATTGCCGAGGAACTCGAAGCGCTGGTAGCGCGCGCGCAGGTCGCGGAACTCGGCAATCAGCCGGCGGCAGCGCTCGATTAACAGCGGTGCGAGGCCGAGCAGCTTGATCTCGGCCGCCTGCTCCGCGCCGAGCAGCACGCCGGTGTAGTAGCCGATCCGGCGCTCCTTCTCGACCCGGGCGTCAATCTCCGCGAATTGCCGGTGCGTGAGACGCCATTGGAACACCAGGTAGGGGATGCCAACCGGGACCAGCAGCAGCAAGAGGATGGGCTCGATGACAAACAGGATCGCCATCAGCGAGAGGATCTGGAGCGCCTTGCTGGCGAGATCGAGCGTCGAGGCGAGAGAACGCGAAACGTGGACGTCGGGGCTTTCCTGGGCGCGGCGTAGGGCGTCGTGGAACGCCGGGTCCTCGAAGCGCGCGAAGTCCATCGCTTCACCGTGCTTCAGGATGTCGAGGTTGAGGCGGTAGTGAAGAAAGACTTCGAGGCGCCGCCGGAGGTAGACGATGGCCGAGCCGGTGACCACGGTGCCAACCGTCGCCGCGAAGCCCAGCAGCAGCCACAGATAGACGGCCGCCGGCTGGAACGCCGCTGGTTGCGCGAGGCCCTCGTCCACGGCGTTGACCAGGCCGCGGACCGCGAGCGCGGCGCCGGCGGGAAAGAAGGTGCCGACAAGCGCGGTGAGCCAGAGCGCGACGTACGACAGCGGGCTCGTTATCCGGCAGACGCCGAAGGTCCAGCGGATGTCACCCAGCATTTCGCGCAATCCGGCGTCGGAGCGCAGCGGTTCACTCATCGGGAAGGGTGGGCATCGGTTCGATCAGGCGCATCGAGCCGCCGCCGCCGCGCCTTTCCGGGTCAGGGTAGCACGGGTCGACGCGACCGACCCGACTCCGGACGATCCGCCTCTGGTCGGCCGCATGTCTCCCGCCACCGAGGCAAACCGTTCATGGAGGTCTTCTGCGGACAGCCTCGGTGCGTTGCGTGTCGTGGAACCTGGAATTCACGGCACGATTACGTCACAGTGCGCAAAATAAAAGGGCCCGCATTGCTGCAAGCCATTGATTTATTGGTTGCGTGGACCTGTAACCTGACCCAGAAGCGCATCCGAATCAAGTAGCTATCAGCTATCATTACGCGCCAGGAAGCTTGGGTTACTTTGGCGAGTAAACACGCCAGGATTGCGCAGGACGCGCGTTGCGGCCCTGGGCGCAGGTTCGGGCACGCTGATGGGTGCGCCGCGCTGAGCGCGCTTTGGTCGCCCCATGAGCGACCCGCCCCCTAGGCTTGGGGCGTACCGAACGGATCGTATACGCGCGAACTCGCGCGCTTCCGCAGATGGTCTCCCTCCACTAGGTCTTGCGCTGATTCTACGATCTGCAAAGGTAGGGGAGGCGGGTCACCCCGTCGTCCTTGCTCAAGATAAGTTCGCGCAACGCGCGACCGCGCTCTCCAGGGATCCATCCTTGCTCAGGACGATTCCCAAATTGCTCGGACCTGCTTCGTCTGCGTTGAGGATGTAGTACATTGTCCTCTCCAAATCAGGCCAGCGATTCATGCCGGCGCGAACGCGCGTTGCTACTGGCGTAGGCTATAAAACACGGGGCTGAATAGCGCCGCATCAGGGCCCTCAGGCACTCACGCAATCGAACTGGCACGAAGCGTCTTGTCAGCGGGTCGGTGAACACATGACAGACTGCGCCGGCGGATTGCCATAGCCTTCTTGTGTCCAGCCACCATCCTGAATAATGGAATCGCGCACATCGACTTCCGCCGTATAGCGGTGATGCAGTCCGTTCACGTTGTTGAGGAAACGAAAGACTGGGCGCGTATTCTCCGGACAGGCGCCGGTCGTCGCGTTCGGGAGCTGGATATAAAAAAGCGCGGGACTTTCCTCGACCCATGTCCCCGCAAAAGTTATCGCGGTGGCGGCGCATTCTGCTGGATCAGCAGAATAGAAGTGCGAATCACCGGCCTGCGGCAACACATAAAAGCGGCACACGGGGCTCGCGCCGGCCGGCGCGACGCTCGGATCGGAATACGCTAGAAACGTCAGTCCGGTCCGGGTCCATCCAGGATGGGCGCCGTTGTCCAACGCCTGGATTTCGGCCTGGTTCGAGGTGATGAAATAATCGTCGAGGACGGGGTAGTAGTATTCGACGACTAGCGTCTCCTTGGTGGGATTGGCGGCGTTGGGCGTCAAGTACTGGGTTAGCATGGGCAGGGCGACATCCAAGCGCGAATACTCGTCGATCCCGCTCGGATCGTTGCAGGCTGACGTGCCGGAAAACAGGGCGCCACGGAGCTCATAGTAGTTCTGGTTCGCGTTGTACGTGAATAAGCCGCTGCCGCTGCTGCCTGGCTCGGTGACGCCGTGCATCCACTGCATCGCGACAAAACTGCTTCCGTCGCTGTAAGTCTGGATACCCTGCGTCGTCCCCTGGCTGTATTTCTTCAGATCGCCTTCCGGGTGATGGATCCCATCGGCCGCGATGCCCGCTGCAGAAAGCGTCGACGCATTCCACGCGGCGAACGTTGCACCCGCCGGAGGCGGATCGTTTAGGCGCACCAGGGCCCAGTCATAGTCGACACTGCGGCCGAGCAGTTGCGCCCCACCGGCAACAAGAACGAAATTGACGTCGCTGGCGATGTCCTGTCCACAAACCGATGTCTGGAAGAACCAGTAATTATTGATCGTGGCCGCAGCCGCGGCCGGTTGAGCCTTCGACGCTGCAACATCCGCATCAAGATTGTCGAGGCAGTGATTGGCCGTAAAATAATACGGCGTGAAGGATGTAATCGAGTCGTTGAGCTGTGTCCCACTACAAAGGAAAGTCTGTCCCTGATCGGTCACCACCATGCGGGCCACTGCGTTGACGGCGGAGGCGGCCTGCTGCCGCAACGAGGTAGACATGCACGCGATGTCGACCTCGCACGCGCCTGCCTGCCCGATCTGACCCAGCGGATCCGCCTGGCGAAGCGCGTTGCCGGCGACCACCAGGTGCGAAATCATCGGCAACGACACCGTCCCCGCTGGACTCACGCCGCCGGGTAATGCGAGTTCAATGATTCCCGTCTCACCTTCGAGCACGGGGGACCAGTAAATCGACCCATGAGCAACTTCACCGGAGTATGGACCAAATGCCGGCGCACTGCTGCGGGCGCCCTTAAAGCGCACCTCGAGCTCGGGCGGGGCTCCGGTGAAAAAGAGGCCAATCCGAATTGCGGCTGCGCCGGGCGATGTCAGACTGACGTGTGCGGCCTGCAGCCCGCCATCCGTCTGCGACCAGGCAAGATCGGACAGCCCGAATGAACTCTGCGCAGAGGGTACTTGTCGCGCGAAGCCGATTGTCAGCCGACGACGCTTGAGGACAATGCCGTCCTTGGCAGCCTTGGTTGCGAGTTTCGACGTCAATTTCTCGCGTTCGGCGTTGGTCGGTGTAGCCAGCATGATGCTACGCGCCGCGGCATCCGTCGGAAGCAGCAGTGCTGTTTGGATCTGCGCTTTGTTCGGATTTGCGGACCGATATGTCGCAGGCGGCACTGACAGCTGTGCGTTCGCCGAGATCGCAATGGTGAGCGCAGCAAGTGCCGCGAATCGAGATAATCTAATGGGCATATTGGAAGCCATGATGGATGCGTGCTACGCCAGAATAGACCTGATATGGCTGATACAGAATTGGGTGCACGTGGGCGCAGGTTGAAGTAGGGACTTCGCCTGTTCGCCCGCGATTTGCATGTCGACGAGCTTCACCGGTCCCCAGCTAAACCCTTCGGCGAACTGCGCACACTCGAGCAAAGGGTTGCCGCTCGCGTCGAACTGCTGCGGCAGCGAGAGCGCCGGGGAAAGCACCGACGATATGGGACGCAGGCCCCACGAACGCGTATCGACCAGGATGTTGTCGATGGTCTGGCAGTTCGTGCTGCTTCCTGGGGCGCAAACGGTGACGCTGGTGGAGTCGGTTGCTGCGGCCTGTAGCGGCACGGCGAGCATTGCGAGAGTCAGGGCCGCCGGCAGCAGTCGCTTGAACATATTCGTCCCTCCAGGTCCGACGTTTTCAGTTTAGCAGCAGGCGCAGATTTGGCCGTTAAGAACATGACGTTGCAATAATCGCGTCACGCCGAGGACGATGGCGCGATCCCGGTGGACGGCGCCAGTGCCGGGCAGTTACCGCCATCCCAAAGGCAACGCCGCGCGTGCCTCTGCTAAAAGATCCTTGAAAATAGGCCGGCGCTGCGCCAAGATGATTCCTCGGGCCGCGAGACACCCTGTAGCGCACATCAATGAGCCGCGAGGCCAACCACTTGTCGCTGGCAGCGATCGGGATGATCGTCGCTTCTGCTGCGTGCTTCACCGCGATCGATACTGCCGTCAAGTACCTCGGGGTCCGCTATTCAGTGCCGCTGCTCGTCTGGGTGCGCTGGGGCGTCCCGGCGCTCCTGATGGTCGCGCTGCTGGGACCGAAGGTGCGTTGGGGACTAATGCGCACCGCGAACCCGAAGCTCCACTTTGTCCGTGGCGCGGTGCTCATGCTCTCGACGCTGTGCTTCTTTGCAGCGCTCAAGTTCCTGCCACTGGCCGAGGCTACGGGGCTCAACTACTCGACGCCGATCCTAGTTACCCTGATGGCCGGCTGGTTCCTCCACGAACGGATTACGCGGCCCCGCTGGCTGTTTGTCGCGGCTGGATTTGTCGGGACACTGCTCATCTTGCGGCCGGGCAGCGCGATGCTGCACGCAGCCTCCCTGTTCGCTTTGGGCGCCGCGGCTCTGAACGCGACGTTTCAGATCCTTACCCGCAAGCTTGCCCGCGAGGACTTGATGGTGCTGATTTTCTACCCGAGCCTGGTTGGCGCCGTTCTGATGTCGTTCGCCGTTCCCTTCTTTCAGCACGATGGCCCGTTTCTGACCGCAGACATTCTGCTATTCGTCGCGATCGGAATCATTGGCGGATTCGGACATTTCCTCTTTATCCAGGCGTTCCAGCGGGCGCAAGCTTCAACGATCGCGCCGTTCACTTACATGCAGCTCGTGTGGTCGACGTTGGCGGGGTGGCTGATATTCGGCGCCTTCCCCGATCGCTGGGCGCTGGCCGGCATGATTGTAATCGCGGCCAGCGGAGTGGTGTTGACTTGGTATGAACGCTGGCGCCCCAGCCTCCCGCACTCGGGACTCGCCCCGATCGAATTGCGACAGATTCCGATCATGATGACCATCCCCGGCGCATGGGCAATGGAGACAACATCACATGGATCTGCTGCAGGACTCGCTGCGGGAGAATTTCAATTGCGGGTCGGCGAAACCACGGCGGTCTCGTTTGGCCTCGGGCCCTCGAAAACCGTGGTGAGGACGGACTAAATCGCGTGTAATGCTTGGGCAACAGCGCGGATCTGGTTCTTGATCAACGACTCGGCAACGGCGCGACCGCCGAGCTTCAGTGGCTACGAATCGGTAGGTAATTCACGCGCCCACGCCCATTGACGGCACTACGTTATCCGTGCTGCCTGCTCCCCAACGGACTACCTGGCCAGTCGCACCGTCGGGAAGCAGCCGAACACCGCCTGACGTGGCATCGACGCACCAAGAAGCACTCAAGGCATCCTCAGGAAGAGCTCACCGCGAAAGCCTGTTTGCCGACCCTTTGCTTCAGGATAAGGCAAGCGCTGGCGCTGCCGCGCGAGGTGGTCGGGATGGGCACCGTATCCGGCCGCAGCGGCACGCTGCTCGTCCGAGGCTTCGAATCTCTCGGCGAAATGAAACTCGCGGCGGCGCTCTTCGCGAGCGGCGTCACGCCTGGTCGACGCCCTTGATCGATCAAACCGTCTTTCTCGCGTAAGCGGGAATACGGATTTTCCGCGCCAACGATTTCCGTCCACCGCTGCGCGTGGCCCCAGCGCGCGTGCGCAGCGGAGTGCCGCCTGACTCTCGCGCCAGAGTCAGGCATAACGCGCACTATGCCGAAGGGTGATCCCTATACCGATAGATATACAAAGTCATATCGCTCGATCAATTTACCTGCGTGTCGCTCCGCTCTCACACTGCACGCCCGTGGCGAAGTCGACCCTGCCTCGCGAGAGAGTGGGTTGCCTATCGATAGGACGCATCCAAGAACCAGCAGTGGGGGCGTGGTGGCCACTGCGGGACGGCATCGTTACCACGCACAGCGAACGCTTCAAAGTCAATTCACAAGGAGTCTGCGATGAATAGAACCTTAATTGCATTGGCCATTTCGGCCATGTTTTCGTGCGGTGCGGCGCTCGCCGCCAGACACCGTCACGACGAATGGCTCAGGGACTACCACCAACGATAGTGCGGTTGGTAACACTAAGACGAGCACTGAAACTAGCACCCGCACTACGACCAACACGAGCACGCGCAACAACACCCAGACTTCCACGGCGACCCCGACGGCGACCTCGAGTGGCGCGACCACCTCGACGGCGACCGGTGGTACTGGCGGGGCGGGCGGAGCCGCGACCAGCGGGGGTGACAACAGGAGGCGCAGCGACTGGGGGAGCACAGACCAACTCCGGCAGCACGACAGCAACGAGCGGCAGTGCTAATGGGGGTACGGCTTCGCCGACTCTCACCAACAATGGCGCTTCGTCAGCATCCTCTCCTTCATTGTCGATCAGCAACCCGACCGGGGTGACCCAGACCACAGAGCCAAGTCAAGTGGGTGCGTATCAAACGGCCGGCTCGGCATCACGCAACGAGACCACGGGAGCGGGCACGGGTGGAGCGGCGACGGGTGGTGCGACCACTTCCGGGACGGCGACGACTGGGGCAGCGACAGGTGGGGCGACGAGCGCGACCAACACCGCTGGGGCAGCGACGGGTGGCGCGACGACGGCGACGAACACCGGTGGAGCGGCGAACCCGGGGACGCAAACGACCGGCGCAGCGACAACCGGTTCTGGAACCGGTGGCGCAGCGACAGCGTCGAATACGAATACTGATACCTCAGGGGCTGGTGGTGGCGGCGGCGCGGCCACGGGTGGCGCTGGCGGCAATGGCGCGGCCGGCGGTAATGGTGGTAATACCTCTGCTGGCAACGCGACCGGTGGCGCTGGAGGTGCTGCCACACCGACACTGGCCGGTGGTGCCGGCGGTAATGCTTCGCTCAGTGCCGACAGCGGTCGCGGCGGCAGTGGTGGCGAGGGTGGCAATGGCGGCAAAGCCAGTGCAGGCGAAGGTGGGAACA
Source organism: uncultured beta proteobacterium (assembly GCA_963711235.1). Taxonomy (GTDB): domain Bacteria; phylum Pseudomonadota; class Gammaproteobacteria; order Burkholderiales; family Casimicrobiaceae; genus PALSA-1003. The sequence goes on from CAVQDI010000010.1 coordinate 19,501, forward strand.
GTGGAAGCACCGGCAACAATAAACTGAGCGCCGAAGCTTCGGGCGGTCGCGTTTCGCAGGAAGCGAACAGTGGACTTGCGGTCGGCGTGGCGTGTTGCTGGCTCTGCGAGCAACAACAAGACCAGCGGCGGTGATACCAGCGGTGGTAATGTCAAGGCCAATACCAACGGTGGGGATACGAGCAGCGGTGATGCAGTCGTCGAAAGCGATCAGCTCGACGGAATCCGGCAGCGGCAAGAGCGGCGACATCGGCGGCGGTGGCATAACCGCTGGTGGCAGCAACCTGGCGGGTTCAATGACCATGGGCGGCACCAACGCAACCGCAAATGCCACCTCATCGGCCAACAACAACAAGATCGGCGACACGTCTTCCGACGCGTCAAGCAGCCAGGACGGTAATAAGATTTCTGCCAATGGTGGTCAGACCGGTAAGGCGATCTCGGGTGACATTTCGCAGAATCAAATCGTCAAGGGTGGTGCGGCCAGTACGGGTAAGGCCATCGGTGGCGACGGCGGGAATGGTGGCAGTGCTTCTGCGGTGTCCGTGGTGGTGCCGGCGAACGTTTCGCTGTCGGGCCCTGGGGCGAATGCTGGCCAATCGGCAGGCAGAGGAGGCCATTAATCCGTAGTCGGGAGAAGCAGCGCATTCGGGGAACTCGGCCTGATGGGTTCCCCGACTTGCGCCTAAAATGATCCGACGAGGTGGGGAAATGAAACCATCATTGTGGTTAGTAGCCGTTGCGCTTGCCATTGCGACCGCAACGCCCCCAGCCCTTGCGGATTCGACCACTCCACGGCCAACGGAGGCGCCGGCGGTGCGGGCGGTTCGGCGGCAGGCGGCACGGCAACGGGCGGCGCGGCAACGGGCGGTACGGCTAGCAACAATACCTCCGGCGTATCAAGCGCAAGTGGCGGGCAAGGCGGTGCTTCCTACGCATCAGGTGGCAATGTGGGTTCGGTATCGACCGGGGGTTCCAGCGCGCAAACTGGCGACGTCACCGTCAATTACAACGTGCCCGCCAGCGCCATGGGGAAAGCCGGGTTGGGCGTCGGGGTTGACCCAGCAACGGGCCACATCATGACCGACAACACTGTGAACTACCAGGGTTCCTACAAAGTCAAGAACACGCCGGATGTCAACGTAGGTGGTCCGGCGTCGGGTCCCTGCAATGGCTTCAGCGGCGGCCTGGGCGTGAGCATGGCTGGATTCAGCGTCGGCGCCAATGCCTCGACCGTGGACGAGGGATGCTCCGCCAGGGAGACCGCGCGCATCGCAGCGATGGTAGGCAGGATGGATATCGCCAACGCGATCCTGGATAACCTGCCAATCGTGCAAGCGGCGATGAAAGCGAAAGCGGCACGCGAGGCGCTGTCTATGTCGCCCAAATCACCGGAGACACCAGCGACAACGGCACCCGCGCAGTGGTCACCTGCGCCAGTGCCGGTGCAGACGCGAAGCGCAGAGAGAGGCGGCACTAAAAGAACAACAGCGGCTGGCGCAGGAAGCTCTGCAGCGTCAAGCCACCATGGCCAAGCTGAACGATACGTTGAAGTTTACCGATGCGACGACACAGGGCAGCGAGAAGACGCCTCAGGAAAAAATGGCGGAGGATAGCCAACAAGATACTGGCGGCAAAAGCCGAGGAAGCCAACGCGGCCTCAGGCCAACGGAAACCCTGTCCCGTCAGGTACGCAGCAAGCCAACAAGTCGGACGGACAAGCGATCACTACACCACTCCCCTTGCAACAGATGATCAAGTCTGAGACGATCGCCCAGGCTGCGGTCGGGAAAATTCCGCCTGATTCGCAAACAACCAATACGCTGACGGGTCCGCTGCAAACGGCAAAAACCGAGCGCCGGGCCGCCGATAAGAGGCCGCCGTCGGCAGCGACAGTCGAGGAGAGGGTGCGGGCCGCGAAAGCTGCTCTGAATCTTCAGTAGCGCTGTCGGCGGCCGATCACGAGACATGGAGTTCCGCATGATGACGACGCTTGCAGTGGCGCTGATGGCAACACTCTCGATACTAGGGGCAGAAGCTGCTCCGAAGGCAGTAACAGCGGTGCCACAGTTTACGGAAGACGGCCTGATTCAGTACAAGATCGTCACCGCATCAGAACGGGGAACGTACATCGTGCTCGGTCGCGACCTCGCTACCTATGTCGCCCCTGACGCAAAGATTGAATTGGAAGCGCTGCCGTCTGCAGGGTCCTCGGAGAACGTCTTCCGGTTGCGCCACGAGCATGGCGTGAAGCTGGCGTTGGTCCAGTCGGACGTCTATCAGGCGTTCCTAGATCAAGCAGCAGCGGGAAACAAGGGGGCTGAGAACATCATTCGTCCATTGCGAGTCATCATTCCCTTGTACAACGAGGAGATCTACTTCGTCGTCAGGGCGGATTCGCCGCTTAATTATTTCCACGAGATCAAGGATGCCCGGATCAACGCTGGCCCATACGGAAGCGGCACTGCACTAACCACGCTGACGTTGTACCAATCGATGTTCCACACCACGCTCCCGAAAGCGACCACGACGTTCCTGACGAACGAAGATGGGTTGGTCAAGTTGACGGGAGACAAGTCGGTGGACGTGGTCGTGATCGTCGGCGGTCAACCGATGAAGCTGCTGGCCGACATGAAGCCCGAAGCGAAACAGCTCGTCAAGTTGCTGAAGTTCGATGCGAACAATCCCGCGAGCAGGGACGCTCTCAAGACGTACTTTCCGGCGACAGTTCGCGCCAGCAGTTACCCCAACCTACTGACGGAAGATCTGCCGGGAGTCGCAGTGAAGGCGTTTCTGGTCACCTACGACTACAACCTGCAGCAAACGGTTCAATATCTGACACAGTTCGCCAAGTCATTGTGCCAGAACTTCTCGACCCTGCAGGAGAAAGGGCATCCCAAGTGGAAGGACGTGGAACTGTCCCTGCCGGAGCTGGGAGAAGGCTGGAGCTATTACCGACCGACGGCCAAGCAAATCCGGGCGTGCGGCGGTAGAGGAGCGGCGACGCAACCGAGGTTCCGCGGAACTTGCTCCCCTATGGAAGCCGTTTTGGGCTTGTGCGGATAGTCCACTGATCTTCGCAGGGCACGCAGAAAGCCCATGCGAGTCGTTCAATCGAATCCCTGACTTTGCATGTACCGGACCAGTGCCACGCGGCCGTCCAGACTGAGCTTCTCGTACACATGATGCAAATGCAGCTTCGCCGTGCCTTCGCTGATCGCCAGCTTATTTGCGACAACCTTGCTGGAAAGTCCACTGGTGATCATGCGCGCGACTTCGATCTCGCGCGGCGTTAGAACCCCTAGCATGGACCGTATCCCTGTTTCGCGCTTGAGAAGCGTTTCCACGGCGTGTGTGGCCACGCCCTTCTCGACCCATTGGCCGCCCGAGTGCACTGTGCGAACACATTGCACGAGAAACCGTGAGGCCATGTCCTTCCGCACGATGCCGCGCGCGCCAAGGCGAAGGGCTTCGAGTCCTTGCCGGTTGTCTAACGCCGTCAGTACGACGGTCTGCGTCGGCAGCTGTTCGCACTTCATCTGGCGCAGCACCGCGAAACCGTCCCCCTGCGGCATGCGCAGGTCCAAGACAAGTATCTGCGGTAGCAGCTGGCGAACCGCGTGCAACGCTTCCTCGCCGGTAGTCGCCCGAGCTACGACGTCAAAGTCCCGCTCCGTCGAAAAGAGTTGAACCAGGCCGTCAAGAACAATGGGATGATCATCAGCTAGAATGAGGCGAATGGTCATCATCAGTCTCTATCGATTGCCAACAATACCCGCGGGTTTACCGGATATCGGTCGGAAGTCGGCCGAGGATGTAGCGGCAGGGCTATTTCCAGCTTCGAACCCGATGGCGTCGACGTGAGAACGAATTTGCCGCCCAAAGATGCGACCCTCTCGATCTGTGACCTCGGTCCCAACCGCCTCTCGACCAACATCGCCAGGTCGTACCGCCCATGGAACGGGAATCCGACGCCATCGTCCGTGACGGTGATGTGCATCCAATCACGAGTTATCGCGAGTTCCACATCGACGCACTGAGCGCGTGCATGTCGCGTCACGTTGGTGAGGGCTTCCTGGACGAGGCGATAGACTTCGTCGCCCAAGCCTCTGGGAATCATCCCGCGGCTCGTCGTCAGCCTTACGCGCAGTCCCCACTGGTTCTCGGCCCGCTGGCACAAAGGCTCCAGCGCGGCAGCCAGGTCGACGTTCGAGGCCATTGAAGCGCCGGTGGTCGGTTTCAGCCTGTGGATCCAAATCCGCAGCTCGCGTTGCTCGTCCGCAATAACGTCGCTGATATCGCGCAGGCGCTTGCGAGCGGCTTTTGGATCCTCATCAATAAGACGAGACAAGGCCTCCAGCTGCAGGCACGCGGCAGTCAGCGTTTGCAGCACCCCGTCGTGAAGCTCTCGCGCGAGGCGCACGCGTTCGTCCTCCGTGGCCGATCGCTGTATCCGCTCCTTGGAAAAGAACTTATTGATGTCGCCCAGGGCCTGGCGCGCCGCCCCTTCCAGCATCGAGTCATCCTGGAAGGGAGGGTAGGGCTTTGATGTGCCTATGGAAATGTTCGTCTCCCGGGAGAAGCGTCACGAAACCTCCCTAAGATCCCGGTTGCCGTCATAACAGTCGTACGATCGGTCGGATGTGGGACGTTCATGCCGAATACTCAGGACCTGGCAGCGATTATTCCTGCGCCATAAAGAAAATTCTTGATAAAAACTTTAGCCTTCGCGCTCCCCGCGCGCTATCCGATAGCGGCTGTTTTTCGCGTCAGAGAAATTCACGCGCAGTGTCGGACGCACCCCTACGCCTCGACCCGGCAGGAGGCCAGTCTCTGCCGACGCAGGTGGAACGCGAATTCCGCCGCCACAATAACTCGGACTCGCGCCGTTGGATTTCCTATCCCTAGCTTATCGTGCTGAGCTTACCCCAATGTTACACGGGCTAAAACTATACCCTCAGGCCGAACACACCTGCGCCTTGCCGCGCGACGGTAGCGGGGCGGAGGGGGAGCTGGAGTTCCTGGCCGAGGGGACCGCATGCAATTTCCATGCTAGCAGAATTCATAGCAGCGAATTCAATGCATTACGCAGATAAGGGGAGGATATAGGTCCGCCCGGCAACCGCCGTGTAAAAGAATCTGACACTGGAATAATTGGCTGCGCGAGCCGTATAAGACGACGGCCAGACGTTCACCACCGATCCCTTTGATGGCTAGCATGAGCAATCCTCGGTGCATGCCTGCGCAGAAAGGTCGACCAGTGTTAATCGCCACGTGGGCGACCCGGCGGCCTTTCAATCGCCCGCACGCCGCTGCGCCTCGGCGATCTGCGTCGGGGTCATTTTCGTGGCGACGCTATCGCGATTCTTGACGGCCTCGGCGATCAATTCAGTCTGCGAGGCGAGGAAGTGCTCAGCCGCTAGGTTGAACAAGGTGTACGCCTGGACGTAATCCTGCGCCACCCCCTGGCCATTCACGTACATTTTCCCAAGGTTGAGCTGGGCATGGGCGTTGCCTTGGTCGGCAGCCTTGCGGTACCACTTCAGCGCCTCGGCGTAGGCCTGCGGCACACCGTGGCCGTCGGCGTACATCTCGCCAAGGTTGAGCTGGGCGGTGGCGTTGCCTTGGTCGGCGGCCTTGCGGGTCCATTTCAGGGCCTCGGCATAGTCCTGCGCCACGCCGTGGCCGTTGTCGTACATGGCCCCGAGGTTGGTTTGGGCGTTGGCGTTGCCTTGGTCGGCGGCATTGAGGTACCACTTCAGCGCCTCGGCGTAGCCCTGCGGCACACCGTGACCATCGGCGTACATCTCGCCAAGGTTGAACTGGGCCGCGGCGTTGCCTTGGTTGGCTGCCCTGCGGGTCCACTGCAGCGCCTCGGCATAGTCCTGCGCCACGCCGTGGCCGTTGAGGTACATGAAGCCGAGGTTGCCTTGCGCATCGGCAATGCCTTGCTCGGCCGCCTTGCGAAACCACTCCACCGCTTGCTTATCGTCCTGCGGCGTACCACGGCCATGTTGGTACATGAAGCCGAGGTTGTTTTGACTGGCGGCAACGCCTTGCGCCGCCGCCTTGCGATACCACGCAACTGCTTGCTTATCGTCCTGCGGCACGCCACGGCCGTTGAGGTACATATTGCCAAGGTTGTATTGGGCGGGTGCGTAGCCTTGCTCGGCCGACTTGCGATACCACTCCACTGCTAGCTTATCGTCCTGCGGCACACCTCCGCCGTTGAAGTACATGAAGCCGAGGTTGTGTTGGGCGCCAGCATTGCCTTGCTCGGCCGCTTTGCGGTACCACGCCACCGCCTGCTTGTCGTCTTGCGGCAAGCCACCTCGACCGATGAAGTACATAATGCCAAGGTTGCCTTGACCCGCGGCAAAGCCTTGCTCGGCCGCCTTGCGATACCACGCAACTGCCTGCCTATCGTCCTGCGGCACGCCACGGCCATTGAGGTACATATTGCCAAGGTTGTCTTGGGCCGTGGCATATCCTTGCTCAGCCGACTTGCGAATCCACTCCGCCGCCTGCCTATCGTCCTGCGGCAAGCCACCGCGGCCACCTTGGTACATGACCCCGAGGTTGTTTTGGGCGATGGCATCGCCCTGCGCGGCTGCTTTGCGAAACCACGCGAGCGCCTGCCGCTCGTCCTGCGGCGTACCCCGGCCGGCTAGGTACATTTCGCCAAGCAGAACTTGGGCTGCGGGGTTACCCTGATCTGCGAGCGGCTGTAACTCGATCAACGCGGTGGGGTAGTCTCCCTTTTCTAACGCGTCCCGTCCTTCATCGAGGCCGGCGAATGCCGTTCCGATCACGATGCACGGAAATAGCAGAGCGAAAATTGCGATTCGGCCCATCATGCGTTTCCCCCGAGTCGAGATGCGACACAGACCTAACAGCCGTCCAAAGGACGCGTTACTGCCGGAAAGCGCGCTACGTTATTAATCTATCAGCTTTGCCACAGCTGTTGGTATGCGGCCCTGCGTCTGATCTTGTTGGCTCTCGCGAGGCCCGCCTTCCGTTTCCGGGCAAGGTCGTTCCACGTGCTTACACCGCCAGCGCCTCGGAAATCCAGAACCCTTGGAAGCAGTCGCACCCCCGCGCACGGAGGAAATCGAGCTGCTCGCGCGTGGCCACGCCCTGGGCAACCACCCGCAAGCCAAAGCCGCGCCCCAAGGCGATGGTCGCCTCGGTGATCGCGGCATCACCCGGATTGGTCTCGATTTGGGCGATGAAGGAGATGCCGATCTTGAGCGTGTCGATCGGAAAATGCTTGAGGTATGACATGCTCGAATAACCGGTACCGAGTTGTCGATCGCGATCGAGAAGCCTCTTCGCGCAGTTGCTGCACCACTTCTTGATCGAGTCGAGGCCGTGCAGCGGGCTTGATCCGTGACCTCCAGCTCGATCCACTGCAGCTTGCAATCAGCCTCGCGTACCGTCTCGGAGATGCGTCGTGCCAAATCCTCGCAATCGAACTGCCGGCCGGAAAAGGCTCACCGACACGGTAAGCGCCAAACCTGTCCGGTGCCACGCCGCGCACCGCGCCGCGGCCGTGCGCATCACCCAATCGCCCAGCGCGTGGATCAGGCCGGATTCCTCGGCCAGCGGAATGAACACCTTCGGCGCCACGTCGCCGTGTTCCGGGTCATGCCAGCGCAAAGCCCTCGGCGCCTGCGATCGCCTGCAGGAAGTGTAAAAATTCTCGACGCCAGCTAAGTGTTTATTCCGACGGCGCGCCAGGGCCGGGTCCCGTGGTTGCATAGTTGGGTCCCGGCCGGCACACAGGGAGTACCTCCCATGGGCGGCGTATACCAGAGCCAGAGCGCGCCGCTAGCCCGCCCCAAAACAAAAGGGCCTACATCGCGACAAGCCCTTGATTTATTGGTTGCGTGGACCTGCTACCTGACCCAGAAGCGCATCCGAATCAAATAGCTATCATTCGTTTCCCGAAACCGACCCCATGCGCAGTGCGTCATGGCGCGCGAGCAACAGTGGCGCAACGGCTTGCTCGAGCACCTCGGTGTCGGTACGGATATTCCGAACCCGCCTAGCCGTTGGGCGGGGTCGGAGGTCCGCCACGACGGGACCCCCTCGTTGAGGCAACGTCGCTATCGGTCAGGGTCGCGATGAAGTGGCGCTGATCGCGCCCGCCACCACGCGAAAAGAAGGATGAGGCAGGTAAGCAACAACAGCGTGCGGCGGTCGGCGGCGGGGATCGGCTTCGCCGGCGTGCCGGTCAGTTTGAGTACGTTCGTGTCGGAGCCAGACGCGATGCCCGCTGCCGCCGGGTCGCTCGCGGTTGCGGTATTGGTGATCTGCTGCGCCGTGAGGTTGGCAGCGAAACCCACCGGCAGCGAATAGATGAGCTGGTTGCCGGTACCGGCTGCAATCGTGGCGCTGGTCGCAGTGAAGTTTGTGCCGCCCGCAACGCTATTGATACTGCCGCAGGTCGCAGTTCCGGTCGCAACACACGTCACCTTTGCGGTAAGCGTCACGCCCGAAGGCAGATTGTCGGTGACGGTGATACTGTTTGCATTCGCCGGACCGCTGTTCGTCACGGTGATCGAATACGTTGCGGCACTGCCCGGCGTGTAGGTCGCACTCCCGTCCGTCTTGGCAAGAGTGAGGTTGGCAAGTGGAACCGATGTGACGGTATCGGTGTCGCTCGCGCTGTTGTTGCTGAGATTCGGATCGGTCACCCCCGCCGGCGCGGCAATGCTGGCCGTATTGGTGATCGTGCCCGTGGCATTGCCGGCAACCGTCGCCTTCACGGTGAAGGTGACGCTACCTGCCGCGGGCAGCGTCGGAATGACGATGCCTGCGCCTTGCATCAGCGCGACGGTCGTGTTGGGCACCGTTGGGCACGCCGCGCCACCGCTCGGGCTGCCGCAGGTGACGCTCGTCACACTCAAGTTCGCTACCGCCGGATCGGTGAACACCGCACCACTTGCCGGCGACGGACCACCATTGCTCACCACAATGGTGTAGGTCGTCGTGCCACCGGGAATTACCGAGGTGACGCCGTCGGTCTTGGTGATCGCCAGATCGGCATCGGCGGCAACGGTGGTTATGGTATCAATATCGGTGGCGCTGTTGTTGCTGGCATTCGGATCCGTCACCCCGCTCGGCGCGGTCACCGTTGCGGTGTTAACCAGGTTCCCCGTCGCGTTTGATGCGATGTTGGCCTGCAGCGTGTAGGTGATCGTGCCGCCGGTGGGCAAATTGACTGTGTCGTTAATGTTGCCGCTGCCACTGGCTGTAAAGCCCGAGGCGCCGCCGCCGCCGACGGCAGTGAACGTGTCGCTGGTGATTGCAGCCGGCAGGACGTCCGTTACCGTGGCGTCGGTCACGTTGCTCGGGCCGTTGTTGCTCACGACGATGGTGTAGGTTGTCGTGCCGCCGGCATTGACGCTGGTCACACCGTCGGTCTTGCTGATCGCCAGATCCGCCTGCGGCGTCAGCGTGTCGGTGTCGGTGGCGCTGTTGTTGCTGAGATTCGTATCGGTCACTCCCGCTGGCGCAGTCACCGTCGCCGTGTTCACCAAACTGCCGGTCGCGCTCTGCGCGATGGTGGCAAGGACCGTATACGTCAGTGTCGCACCCACCGGCACATTGACCGTATCGCTGATGTTTCCAGACCCCGACGCGGTGCAACTGCCGCCACTGGCCACGCAGGTCCACGTCGCGCTGCTGATGGCCGCGGGTAACGCGTCGGTAACCGTCGCCCCGACCGCATCGCCCGGACCCGCGTTCGATACCACGATCGTGTAGGTCACGCTCTGCCCCGGCACGGCGGTCGTTACGCCGTCGGTCTTGGTGATCGCGAGATCGACATCGGCGCTCAGCGTATTGCTGTCGCTTCCCGTCACCGGCGACGCGCTCGCCGGATCGGTCACGGTCACCGTGTTGACCAGCGGGTTAGTCGTCAGGCTCGACGCGAATGCCACCGGCACCGTGAACGTGAGCGAATTGCCCGCGCCCGCGGCGATCGACGCGCCGGTCGTGCCCAAGCTCGTCTGGCCCGTAGTGCCGGTCACCGTGCCGCAGTTCGCACTGCCAGCCGCCACGCACGTTGCGTTGGCGGTGAGCGTCACGCCCGACGGTAACGGGTCGGACACGGTGGTGCTCGTCGTATCCGACGGGCCGGCATTGGTCACCACGATCGCATACGTCGCGGCGCCGCCCGGCGTATACGTTGTGCTGCCGTCGGTCTTGGTGACCGTGAGCACCGCCTGCGCGGCGCGCACGTTGCTGTCCGAACCGCTGCCGCTCGCGCCCGACGCCAAGTCCTTCGTGGTCGCGGCATTCACCAGCGGATCGGCCCCTAAATCGGAGGCGAAGGCGACCGGCACCGTGAACATGAGCGAGCTGCCGCCGCCCGCGACGATCGTCGCACCGGTGGCGCTGAAGCTCGTCTGTCCCGTGCTTCCCGTCACGGTGCCGCAACTCGCGCCGGCATTGGCCGTGCAGCCGACATCGCCGGTCAGCGTTACGCCCGCCGGCAGCGTATCCGCAACGGATACGTTGAGTGCGTCGGTCAAGCCGTTGTCGGTGACAGTAACCGTATAGGTCGCCGTGCCACCCGGCGTGTACGTGGCGCTGCCGTCGGTCTTGGTCACGGCCAACGAGACTTGTGGCGAGCGCGCGTCGCTGTCGGTGCCGGAACCGATCGCGCCGGAAAGCAAGTCGGTCGCAGTCGCGGTGTTGTCCAGAGGATCGGTCGTCATCGCCGCTGCGAACGCGACCGGTGCGGTAAACACCAGCGAGTTGCCGGCACCCGCGGCAATCTGCGCGCCGGTGGCGCCCAAGCTCATCTCACCCGTCAGACCAGTCACGCTACCGCAGCTCGCGCTGCCGTCGGCGACGCAGGTAACGTTGGCGCTGAGTGTCACGCCGGTCGGCAGCGAGTCGCTGACGGTGACATTGGTCGCATCCGACAGGCCGCCGTGCGTGACGGTCACGGTATAGATCGCGGTGCCGCCCGGCGTGTACGTCAAGCTACCATCGGTCTTGACCACGGCCAGCGTCACCTCCGGCGCGAGCGTATCGCTGTCGGCACCCGAGGCTGTCGCACCGCTGGCGACATCGGTCGCCATCGCCGTGTTCACCAGCGGGTTGGCCGTCATTCCCGAAGCAAAGGCAACCGGGGCCATAAACACCAGCGAGTTGCCCATGCCCGCACCAACCTGCGCCCCGGTTGTGCCCAAGCTCGTCCCGCCGATACCACCGGTCACCGTGCCGCAGCTGGCGCTGCCGTTGGCGATGCAGGTAACGTTGGCGGTGAGCGTCACGCCCGGCGGCAGCGAGTCGCTGACGGTTACGTTTGACGCGTCGCTTGCCCCCGTGTCGGTGACGGTGACGGTGTAGGTCGCGGTGCCGCCCGGCGTGTACGTCAAGCTACCATCGGTCTTGACCACGGCGAGCGTGACTTGCGCCGCCAACGGGGTGGTGTCGGTGGCGCTGTTGTTGCTCGGATTCGGATCGGTCACCCCCGCCGGAACGGCTACCGTCGCCGTGTTCACCAAGTTGCCCGTCGCGCTCGACGCGATGTTGGCGTGCAGCGTGTAGGTGATCGTGGCACCGTTGGGCAAATTGACCGTGTCGTTGAGGTTGCCGCTGCCGCTGGCAGTAAACCCCGAGGCGCCGCCGCTGCCGACGGCGGTGAACGTGTCGCTGGTGATGGCAGCCGGCAGGACATCCATTACCGTGGCGCCGGTCACGTTGCTCGGACCGTTGTTGCTGACGACGATCGTGTAGGTCGTTGTGCCGCCAGGCGTTACCATGCTCACGCCGTTGCTCTTGGTGATGGCCAGATCGGCAACCAGGTTGACTGTGTCGGTGTCGCTCGCGCTGTTGTTGCTGGGATTTGGATCGGTCACCCCCGCCGGCGCAGCGACATTGGCCATATTGGTAATCGCGCCGGTGGCATTGCCGGCAACCGTCGCGTTCACGGTGAAGGTGACGCTACCTCCCGCGGGCAGTGTGGGGACGACGATACCCGGCCCTTGCATCAAGGCGATCGTCGTGTTGGGACCTGTCGGACACGCCGCGCCCCCGCTCGGGCTACCGCAGGTAACGCTCGTCACACTCAAGTTCGCTACCGCCGGATCGGTGAACACTGCACCGTTCGCCGCGCCCGGACCGGCATTGCTCACCACGATGGTGTAGGTCGTCGTACCCCCCGCATTGACGCTGGTCACACCGTCGGTCTTGGTGATCGCTAGGTCCGCCTGCGCCACTACCGACACGTCATCCAAGAACCACTGGGAAGGATCCTGCTGCGCGACAAACGTCAACGGTGTTGAATTGGTGCTCGCCGTTACATTGAGGACTACCTGAGTGTAGGGAAAACTTGGTTGTGGGCTGGGCAGCGAATAGACATTGTTCCCGTCCCAAAAGACGGCGAACGTCGTCGTATTCTGGTCGAGCGGATTGTCGTTCGCCAACCAAAATGAGAGGGTATAAGTACTGCCCGCGACGGTGGGAATTGTCTGTGACAGGGAGTCTTGGGCCCCACTCAAACCAAAGCTCATCGCATAGAGACCGCTGTGCACGGTGCAAATTGCCGCACCAATAGGGGCCCCCGCCGCGCATACAGAATCGAATGGGCCACCGGGTGCGAGAGTCCACTGCGGGCTATACACGCCCGTCTCGAAGCCTCCATTTAAGACGAGGTTAACCTGCGCGCGCGCGGCCAGGGCAACGAGCATAAGCAGGGCACCGCACACCAAATACCGCGGTAACCTGCGGTTCATGCGCCTCCCCTGAGTGGAGCGCGAGCCGGTTTACATTCTGCCGGGTTCATAGCTCCCTCGGCGGCTGTCAGCGCGCCTGCAGCGATGGTGCTGAGTTGACGGCCGTTTGTCAGCGTGTCGGGATTTCTCGCGGCAACGACGAGAAGTGTGCACGACCCATTCGCGCGGATCGTGCCTCCGGCGAACGCGATCGTCACCGGATTGGTCGCGCTCGGACTCGGCGTTACCGTCCTGCCGCCACAGGTCGTGCCGGCGTCGGGTGGGCCGGCGATAGTGATCGCCGCAGGCATAAGCGGGACGATCGCCAGGACGGACGGCTGCGTGGAGACGACCGAGTTGTGGGTGAAGCCCCTATTAACGCCGACCGCGGCTTGCGCGGCGGAACAAAGGGAAAAAACAAGAGCGAGTGCGCAGAGAGTTCCGCGAACGGTATTCAAGACAGGGCGGCCGATGAGGCTACAGTTATTAGCTTTAATCCCTGAGCGGCAGCCGGTAAGCCGCCGCGATTATCAAAGTCGTTGAATCTCAGGCGTATAGATTCTACTCAGCGAAAGATGGGTTTTGCCACCATAATCCGCTGAAAGGAAAGCGCATTCTGGAAGGGACTTGGGTATTTGTGACAGGCTTTTAGCGGTCAGCAACGGAGAGGGAGATTAGCCTTGCCGCCCGTGCGGGCGTCTTTTATTCTTCTCTTTCAAAGGCATGGCATGGTACCGCGGCAAAAGGCGCGGCAACGTGTCCCGGCGTTCCCACGGAAGTTGCCCACATACAACTCGATGTCGGTTTTTTGCAACGGGCCCGCAGCGCTGGCGCGTCACTCGCTTGAGATTGACGATGCGGGACTTGATCACGACCCGACGCGAGTACGGGCCTAACTTGGTTAGATCCTGCAAAGGCCGCCGCAGCGGCCCCCGCCCGAGTCTCGCCGGGCTTGCTCGGCCTTCGTCGACGCGCCTCGCAATGGCATCGTGCCGATGCGGTTGCCGGCGTAGCTCGCAGTTCACCCGCACGTGATTGCTTGCCGTCAGCGCCGCCGGCTTGAGCCGAAACTCGTTATCGTCGCGTTGATTCATTGTCTTCCCTCCGGCGGAGACCAGCGTGCTGGTAGCAGCGGGAGGTGCGTCGGGGTCGGGTTGCGGGGACGGGATTTGAACCTGTGACCTTCGGGTTATGAGGCAGGCTGCACCCATATAAGCGCATGTTGAATCAATAACTTGCAACGCTTGCCGACATCGAAACCAATGTAGCCCAGTCACAGTTATGGCACGCCCAACCTGAGTGCGTCACATTTTGCGACTGCTCTCTATTGCGCACCGCGCCATCCAATGTCTTCGCTATGCGGCCCTCAACATGAATTCAACCTTTACAGATTCGAACGGGAATTCAATCGCACCCGCCGCGTTGCGGCTGAGCACGCCCGCATCAAGCAATGCTTTTGCATCGCCATGCACCGCCTTTACATCTCGACCGACACGCCGCGCTGCCTCACGGATTGATATCGGACCCGCACCACACATCGCCTTTAGCAGTTCCCATCGCTTCGCCGTAAGTACTTGCCAAAGCAATTCGGGTGAAGCGAAGGCTGATGCGCGCTTCGCGATCGACGCGGCCTGTCTTCATTGCCCGAGTCGCATCATCCAGCGCCTCCTTGAGAGAGCGCACTTCAAGGACGACCGTTTTCATGATTCCACCTCGCAATATCCGCGCTGAAGTCCAGCATTAGTTGATCTGGTGACGAAAAGCCATACGGCCGCTGCTTGGCACCGAAATGCCGATGATCGCCCTTCCCGCGTTCATTGTCGTACAGTACGACGCATTGCCCGGCAACCACATACGCCAGCCGATACTTGAATGGATGCCTAGACGGCGGAACGGGCTGGGCGATGCGCCAAACCACTACTTCGACGAACGCATCGTTAGCAACCACAACGCGCCGCCGAACCAGCGCAACGGCCTTCATGTTGGAGATGATACCAACACCGGAGGGTGTTGTCAATTACTCCAACATGGATCGCTTTAACTCCAGAAGGGGCAAGTCGGATTCGCGTCTTCCCATCCCGACACAATTCGGCTGGCTCAGGGCAGGCTTTCGACAAGCTCCGGGCGAACGGATAGTTGTTTTGCGCTTTCGTGTGCCTAAGACAGCCCCACGGGATCTTGGCGCCAAAAAATATCAAGGTCACTTTTCGCTGCGAGGTTCGACATGCAAAGGTCCGCGGTCCGGGCTAAGACCGGCAAACTTTCCACTCCCAAGGCGGCCGGCCGATGCGTTTGCGGGGACGTGAAGTTCGAGATCGACTATCCCGCATTCTGGGCGTGGCACGACCATTCCGATGCCAGCCGCCGCGCCCAAGGTTGCGCCTACGCGACGTACGTGGGTTGCGGAGACAGAATTTGAACCGGTGAGCTTCGGGTCATTCGTCCGGCACCTCGTCTGTTTCAACCTCCCAGGTGTAGCGATGCCGCGGGGGTATGTCCAGGCGCCGGAGGGCGATCGCCAGCACGAGTCCGATCAGCGCCGCGGCGAGGTGCGTTTCCCATGAAACGCCGGGTTGGATCGGTAGCACGCCCCAGGCCAGGGCGCCATACATGAAGCTGACGATCAGCGACGCGGCGATGGCGCGCCGATCGCGTCGAATCAGCCCGGCAACGAAGATATAGCTCACCAGGCCGTAGACCAATCCGCTGGCACCGACGTGGATGCCGCCGCGGGCGAATAGCCAGACCGCCACACCGGGTCCGAGGTAGACCGCCGGCACGACGCGCAGCGCCGCATGCGGATAGAGGTACAGCATGGCGGTTCCCACGACCAGCAGCGGGGCCGAGTTGGCGATCAGGTGGGGCAACCCTGCATGCACCAGCGGCGCGAAGAGAATGCCGGGCAACCCCGCCAACGCGCGCGGTCGCACGCCGAAATCGTCGGGACTCAGATCGAGCCCCCAGTTCAATAAGGCGATGGCCCAGAGCAGGGCAACGAAGCCGAATGCGATCTTAACGGCCAGGCGGAAATTGATGCGGGAGCGCTCGGAGTCGGTGTAGGCCGGGTCGGGTCGGTGTATCTCCATCGCGACACAGGATACCAGCCGGCGCCTCGTGCCCAGGGTAGGGGCCGGCGGCGAACAGCGGCACGCACCCGGTCTTCATCTGCCGCCTCGCGGCCGCGCGCCCAGCAACAGCGCTTCGATGACCTCCCGGGCCGAGCGGCCATCGCGCATCAACCGCCGCAGGGCGATGGCAGCTTCCACCCCGAGAAATATCTCCACCCGTTTGTACGCCCCTTTCTTCTCCTGCGCCCGACTATGCACCTTGACCGCAGCGGGGTGCGCGCGTCGTGGACGCGGCGCGAGGCCTTCCGCTTGTCGCGGCCGTTGCCGCGTGACGACGCTTTGCGCGCTGTGCCCGGGCCTCTTCATCGACGCTCACTCCTGCGCTTGTCGCGATTCGAATGTCGTTGCACCTGGCTGCCGGTGCCGAGCGCTGCGAGGGACCCAAGCCTGGCTCCGGCTTCAGGCGGGATTGCCTATAATCGCCTGGCGCATGATAAGGCCGCACCATGATGATGCCCAACCGCGGATGAGCGCCGGCGGGCCTGTGCTGGTGACCGGAGCCACCGGCTTCGTCGGGTCGGCCGTGGTCCGCGCCTTTCTTGCCGCAGGCTATCCGGTGCGGGCCCTGGTTCGCGCGGCGAGCTCGCGCGCCAACCTCGCCGGGCTCGACATCGATTGCGTCGAGGGCGACATCTGCGACGCCAGCGCGCTCGCGCGCGCCATGGCGGGAATGCGCTATGTCGTTCACGCGGCCGCCGATTATCGTCTCTGGGCGCGCGACCCCGGTGCAATCATTCGCACCAATGTCGAGGGCACGCGCAGGGTGATGCGTGCCGCGCTCGACGCCGGCGTCGAACGCATCGTGTACACGAGCAGCGTCGCCACCCTTGCGCCGCGGGCTGACGGCCAGGCGGCCGACGAGAGCTCATCCCTGGCCGAGACGGCGGCCGTCGGCGCCTACAAGCGCAGCAAGGTCGCTGCCGAAAGGCTGGTGGAGAGGATGATCGTGCGCGATGCATTGCCCGCGCTGATCGTCCATCCGTCGACACCGATCGGTCCGCGCGACAGCCGCCCGACGCCGACGGGCCGGGTCATCGTCGAGGCGGCCCGCGGACGCATCCCCGGATTCGTCGACACCGGGCTCAACCTGGTGCACGTCGCCGACGTCGCCTCCGGCCACCTCGCCGCGCTCGTCCGCGGCAAGGTCGGCGCGCACTATATACTCGGCGGCGACAATGTATTGCTCGCGGACATGCTGCGTCATATTGCGATCCTGGTCGGCCGGCGACCGCCACGATTCAGGCTGCCGCGCGCTCCGCTCTATCCGCTGGCGGCGTTGGCGGAAATGCTTGCCGTGGTGAGCGGACGCGAACCGTTGCTCACGCGCGACGGCCTGCGCATGTCCCGGCAGCACATGTTCTTCAGCAGCGCGAAGGCTGAACGCGAACTCGACTACCGCGCCCGTCCCTGGGCCGAGGGTCTGCGCGACGCGGTGGACTGGTTTCGCGGTGCGGGCTATCTGCGATGACGACACTGTTCATCGCCGTGCTCTGCTGCGGCATCTGGGTCTACCTGCTGGCGGCACGCGGGGGTTTCTGGCGCGCCGCGCCGCGCGACGATGACGGGCCGCCCTTGGCTGCGGATGACCTGCCCTGGCCGGCGGTGGTTGCCGTCATTCCCGCGCGCGATGAAGCGGCGGTGATCGCGGCCACTCTTGGTTCGCTGTTGCGCCAAGACTATCGCGGCAAGCTTTCGATCATCGTCGTTGACGACCACAGCAGCGACGGCACGGCGCTCGTCGCCGCCCGCGCCGCCGCCGCGGCAAACGGATCGGAGCGAGTGACCGTGCTCTCGGCGCCGCGCCTGCCCGAGGGATGGGGCGGCAAGCTGTGGGCGATGCAGCAGGGCATCGGCTATGCCCAGTCTCGGCCCGACCCGCCCGACTACCTGTTGCTGACCGATGCCGACATTCACTATGCCGAGACCACGCTGACCGGACTGGTCCGCCGCTGCCTGCGCAACCACCTCGTGCTCACTTCGCTCATGGCCCGTCTGCGCTGTCAGAGCCTGGCCGAACGGGCGCTGATTCCGGCGTTCATCTTCTTTTTTCAGATGCTCTACCCGTTCGCCTGGGTCAACCGGCCGGAGCGGCGGACGGCCGCGGCCGCGGGCGGATGCATGCTGGTGCAGCGCCAGGCGCTGCAGGCTGCGGGCGGCATCGAGGCGATCCGTGGCGAGCTCATCGACGACTGCGCGCTGGCGCGATTGCTCAAGGCCCGCGGTCCGATCTGGCTTGGCTTGAGCGAGCGCGTGCAGAGTGTCCGCGCCAATGCCTCGCTGCCCGAAATCCGCGCCATGGTCGTGCGCAGCGCCTATGCCGAACTGCGCTTCTCGCCCTGGCGCCTGGCAGGCACCGGCGCGGGCATGACCGTCACCTACCTCGCCCCACCCCTGCTGGCGCTGCTTGGCAGCGGCGCGGCGCAATGGCTCGGCGCGCTCGCCTGGACGTTGATGGCGCTTTCGTTCCAGCCGACCTTGCGTCTCTATGCCCGGGCACCGTGGTGGGGCCTGGCCCTGCCCGCGATCGCGGCAACCTACCTCTGCTTCACCTTCGACTCCGCCTACCAGCATCTGCGCGGTCGGGGCGGCGCGTGGAAGGGACGAGTCCATGGCCAGGGCTCGGCACGCGCGGCCACCGGGCCAATGCGCTAGGCTGCCGGCGATGCAGTTCGGTGTCCTCTCCCAGCCCGAGCCGGAAACCGCGGTTTCCGGCAGTTCGTTTTACGCCGCCATGCGCGTGCTGCCGGCGCAGCAGCGCCGTGCCATGTTCGCCATCTACGCGTTTTGCCGCGCGGTCGATGACGTGGCCGATGGCCATGAAGACCGCCCGGCGCGCCTAGCCGAGCTCGCGCAGTGGCGGCGGGACATCGATGCGCTGTACCGCGGCGCGCCGCCGCAACAACTGCGCGCGCTGGCCGAACCGTTGCGCGCTTTCGACCTGAAGCGCGATGACTTCCTCGCCATCATCGAGGGGATGGAGATGGATGTGCGGGCCGATATCCGCGCGCCCAGCCTCGAGAGGCTCGACTGGTATTGCGACCGGGTCGCCTGTGCCGTGGGGCGCCTGGCGGTGCCGGTATTCGGCATTCACGGTCAGGACGCGGGCGCGCTCGCCTTTCACTTGGGACGGGCGCTGCAGCTGACCAACATTCTGCGCGATCTGGACGAGGACGCCGCCAAAGGGCGCCTCTACCTGCCGCGCGAAGCACTGCTGGCTGCGGGGATCGGCCAGACCGACCCCGCCACCGTTCTCGCGCAGCCGGTGCTGGGCAAGGTCTGCGCAGCGGTCGTAGAACGGGCGCGCAGCCACTTTGCCGCGGCGCGCCGCCTCATGGCCAGCTACCCCTTGCGCCGGGTACGCGCCCCCCGGCTGATGGCCATCGTCTATGAGAATATACTTGAGCGTCTGGCCGCGCGCGGCTGGGTGCCGCCACGCCGTCCGATCCGCGCCGGACGCGTCAGGCTGCTCTGGATCGTGTTGCGGCACGGACTTTTCGATTGAACCTGCGCCGGGGGATCTGACCGCTTATGTATTCTTCATCGCGACAGGCGCAACTGGCGCTGGACGTCGAGGTCGTTGCGCGCCAGGCGCACAGTGACCCCGCGCAGTCGAGCCTCGAGCGCGCAATCGAGACGGCCAGCGCGGCACTGCTGAAACTCAGGCGCGCGGACGGGCATTGGGTGTTCGAGCTGGAGGCCGACGCCACCATTGCCGCCGAGTACATCGTCCTGCAGCACTTCCTGGGCGAGAGCAACCCGGCCCTCGAGGCCAAGATCGCAATCTATCTGCGCCGCTTGCAGGGTCCCCACGGCGGATGGGCGCTGTTCCACGGCGGCGGGTTCAATATCAGCGCGAGCGTCAAGGCGTACCTGGCGCTCAAGCTCGCCGGCGATGCGCCCGACGCGGCGCATATGCTGCGGGCGCGCGAGGCCATTCTGGCCCACGGCGGCGCGGGCACGACCAACGTCTTCACGCGCATCCTCCTGGCGCTGTTTGGCGTGATCTCCTGGGCGGCCGTGCCGATTATTCCGGTCGAAATCATGCTTCTGCCGCGGCGGTTTCCGTTCCACCTGACGCGGGTTTCGTATTGGAGCCGGACCGTCCTGGTTCCGCTGCTGGTCCTGCAGGCGCTCAAGCCGCGGGCGCGCAATCCGCGCGGCGTGAAGATCGACGAGCTTTTCCCGGGCCGGCCGCGCGCGCGGCGCTGGGCCATCGCTCCGCATCAATCGCGCGCGCGCTTCGTTGTCTTTGCCGCCATCGACGCGCTCTTGCGCCTGATCGAGCCGTTGCGCCCGCAGCGCACCCGGCAGCGCGCAATCGAGCGCGCGGTCGCGTTCGTGACCGAGCGACTCAATGGGGAAGACGGCCTCGGGGCGATCTTCCCGGCCATGGCGAATGCGGTGATGATGTTCGACGCCCTGGGCTATCCGCGCGACCACCCGCACCTCGTCCAGGCGCGCAGGGCCATCGACAAGCTGCTCGTCGTCACCCGCGAGGAAGCGTACTGCCAGCCCTGCGTGTCGCCGGTATGGGATACCGTCCTGGCGTGTCAGACCCTGCTCGAGGTCGGCGGCCGAGAGGCCCGCGCGGCGGCGCAAAAGGGCTTGTCATGGCTCGAAGCAAGGCAGGTGCTCGACACCGTCGGCGACTGGGCCGACCAGCGGCCCCACGTGCGGCCCGGCGGCTGGGCGTTTCAGTACGCGAATCCGCATTATCCGGATCTCGACGACACCGCCGTGGTGGTGATGGCGATGGACCGCTTCGCTCGTCGCCGCGTCATGCGCGGCGAACCGGATTTCCACGAATCGATCGCGCGCGGACGAGAGTGGGTTCTCGGCCTGCAGAGCGAAAACGGCGGATGGGGCGCTTTCGACGCGGACAACACCAGTGAGTACTTGAACCACATCCCGTTTGCCGATCACGGTGCGCTGCTCGATCCGCCGACGGCCGACGTCACCGCCCGTTGCGTCAGCATGATCGCCCAGCTCGGCAACGCGGCGGACGCCGCGGCGCTGGCGCAAGGGCTCGCGTTCCTGCGCCGCTGCCAGGAAGCCGACGGCAGTTGGTACGGACGCTGGGGAATGAATTATGTCTATGGGACCTGGTCGGCACTGTGCGCACTGCACGCCGCCGGGGTCGATCGTGAGGCGCGCGAAGTTCGCGCCGCCGTCGCCTGGCTGCTTGCGGCGCAGAACGAGGACGGCGGCTGGGGCGAGAGCGGCGACAGTTACGGCCTCGATCACCGCCGGCATGAGCGGGCACCGAGCACGCCGTCGCAGACGGCCTGGGCCTTGCTCGGACTGATGACCGTAGGCGAGGAGCGCAGCCCGGCAGTCGCGCGCGGCATCGATTTTCTGCTCGGCCGGCAAGCGGCAGACGGTTTTTGGCGCGAGCCGCAATTCACCGCGACCGGTTTCCCGCGCGTGTTCTATCTGCGCTATCACGGCTACGCCAAGTTTTTCCCGCTCTGGGCGCTGGCCCGGTACCGTAAACTCACCCAGTCCGGCGAGCGCCCGGCGCGTTGCGGCATGTGAATACCCGCCCGGAGGCGGCGCGTGCGGTGGTTGCGGTGACGGGGCTGGGTGCGGAAGCGCGCATCGCCGCCGGGCCCGGGGTGCGGGCCATCGCCGGCGGAGGCAGCGTCCCGGCGCTCTTTGCCGCGCTCGAGCAGGCGCTCGCGCAAGGCGCCAGTGCGGTGATGAGCTTTGGCATCGCCGGCGGCCTCGCCGAAGAGCTCGCCTGCGGGACGTGGGTCATCGCGCGCGCCGTCGTCACGCCGGAGAGGCGCTGGCCGTGCGACGCGGCTTGGCTGCGGATTCTCGCCGCACGTCTTCCCGGCGCATGGACCGCCGATCTCGCCGGCGTCGATGCACCCGTAAGTGAACCGGCGGCGAAACGCGCCTTGCACCGCGCCACGGATGCCGCGGCGGTCGACACCGAGTCGCATATCGCGGCGGCGCTCGCCGCGGCGCACGGGTTGCCCTTCGTGGCCTTCAGGGTCGTCGCGGACAGCGCACGGCGGATGCTGCCGCCTGCCGCCCTGGTTGCGCTCGCGCCCGATGGCAGCATTCGCGCCGGCGCCGTACTGGGCTCGCTGGCGCGTGCACCCGCGCAGCTGCCTTCGTTGCTGCGCACCGCCCTCGATGCCCGCACCGCAGTGCGGGCACTCTCACGCGGGCGTCGACTCCTTGGCCACGGCCTGGGCTTCGCGGATCGCGGCGAGCTTCTGCTCCACGTGCCGTGAAAATACGTACTGCGCCGGGCGCTGGTATTGCAGCGGGATCTCCGGCGCCATCGCACCCTCCGTGCGCACGCCGCGCCAGCCGACCGAGAGCGCCTTGAACGGGTGGCGCACCGCATCCTGTACCGCGCTCGCTTCGTAGCCGCTGTGCACCATGCAATCGGCGCACTTCTCGTAGTTGCCCGTCCCGTAGGCGTCCCAGTCGGTTTCTTCCATCAGCGCGCGAAACGTCGGCGCGTAGCCCTCGCCGAGCAGGTAACAGGGACGCTGCCAGCCGAAGACGTTGCGCGTCGGGTTGCCCCAGGGCGTGCAGCGATACTCCTGGTTGCCGGCGAGAAAGTCCAGAAACAGGCTCGACTGGCTGAACGACCAGGCGCGCGCGCCGCGGCCGCGACGGAAAACGTCACGGAACAGCTGCTTGGTGCGCTCGCGGGTCAGAAAGTGCGCCTGGTCGGGCGCACGCTCATAGGCGTAGCCGGGCGAGACGGTGATGCCGTCGACACCGAGCGCCGCGACCTGGTCGAAAAATCGCGCGACCTGCGCGGGATCGGCGTCGTTGAACAGCGTGCAGTTGATATTGACCCGGAAGCCGGATGCTTTCGCGGCACGAATCGCTGCCACCGCCCGCTCGTAAACGCCGTCTTCGCACACCGAGCGGTCATGCATCTCCCGGTCGCCGTCCAGATGCACCGACCAGACAAAGTACGGGCTCGGGCGGAACAGGCCCAGCCTCTTGTGCATCAGCAGCGCATTGGTGCACAGGTAGACGAACTTGCGCCGGGCCACGATGCCGGCCACGATGGCGTCGATTTCCTTGTGCAGCAACGGTTCGCCGCCGGCGATGGAGACCACCGGGGCGCCGCATTCATCGACCGCCGCCAGGCATTGCTCGACGGAGAGGCGCTGGTTCAGGATCTCGTCGGGATAGTCGATCTTGCCGCAGCCCGCACAGGCAAGGTTGCAGCGGAACAGCGGCTCGAGCATGAGCACCAGCGGATAACGGCGGCGCCCTGCGACCTGCTGGCGGACGATGTAGGCGCCGATGCGCGCCTTCTGCAGGAGGGGAATCGCCACGATTGCTCCGTGCGCCGGGGGCGCAGCTCAGCTCACGCGCGCGGCGGCTCGCCGGCTGCGCAGCAATTCGGCGGGCAGGCGGAATTCCACCTTTTCCTCGATCCCGGGCAGCGTCGTGACCTCGATGGGGCCGAGCTGGCGCAGCGCCGCGATCACTTCGTCGACCAGCTCCTCGGGCGCCGAAGCGCCGGCGGTGATGCCGACCACCGCCGCCTCCTGCACCCAGGCGGCTTGGAGCTCGCTGCCGTCGGCGAGCAGGTAGCTCGGCACGCCCGCTTCGACGCCTATCTCGCGCAGGCGATTCGAATTGGAGCTGTTCTTGGCCCCGACCACCAGGATCACGTCCGCGATCTTGGCCAGCTCGCGCACCGCCGACTGGCGGTTCTGGGTCGCGTAGCAGATGTCATTGATGTCCGGTCCCACGATGTCGGTGAAGCGCTGCTTGAGCGCGGCGATGATCGCTCGCGTATCGTCGACGCTCAGCGTTGTCTGCGTAATATAGGCCACCGGCGTGTCGGCGGGCAGTTCCAAGCGCTCGACATCCTGCGTGGTCTGCACCAGCACCACCGGTCCGGGTACCTGGCCCATCGTGCCTTCGACCTCCGGGTGGCCGGCATGGCCGACGAGAATCACCACGCGCCCGTGCGCGACGTAGCGTTTGCCCTGGCCGTGGACCTTGGCCACCAGCGGACAGGTTGCGTCCAGGACGCGCAGCCCGCGTGCGCGCGCATCCTGCTCGACGTCGCGCGCGACACCATGCGCGCTGAACACGGTGATCGCGCCCGTCGGCACTTCCGAAAGGTGCTCGACAAAACGGGCGCCCTTGGCGCGCAGGCTCTCCACGACATGACGGTTGTGGACGATCTCGTGGCGCACGTACACCGGCACGCCAAACTTGGCGAGCGCCTGCTCGACGATATCGATGGCCCGGATGACGCCGGCGCAAAAACCGCGCGGCTGGGCTAGCACTACACGCAAGACAAGGACCTTTCTCGAAAAGGACCGGGTAACAGATCGAGTATATCATTGCTTCATCCTTCACCTGGTCTGCGGGCGTCCACCCACACCATGCTGTATGAGCGCGGAGGCGCCCATGTTTTTCGTTCATCCGCTGTCGGCGATCGTTGGCTTCGCTAGCCTGGCTGCCGCGGCCGGTTATGCCGTGCTGGCCCTCGTCGCGGTACTCGTCTGGGATAGACGGCGAGCGCCAAGCAAATTGCTGCGGCTTGCAGCGGTGACGGTGCTCAAGCCCCTGTGCGGCGCGGAACCCGGCTTGTATGCGAACCTGCGCTCGTTCTGCGAGCAGGACTATGCGCAATACCAGATCGTCTTTGGCGTTCGCGACCCGGCTGATCCCGCCTTGGCGGTGGTCGCGCGGTTAGTGACCGATTTCCCGTCGCTGCCGATCGACGTGGTGGTCAATCCGCAGGTGCACGGCAGCAATTTCAAGGTCAGTAACCTGATCAACATGATCGCGCGGGCGCGCCACGATGTCCTGACGATCGCCGACAGCGACGCCTGCGTCGGATCGGACTACCTTCGACTGGTGACCGCGCCGCTGCTCGATCCCAAGGTGGGACTGGTCACCAGCGTCTATCGCGACGTGCCGACGAAGTCGATCTGGTCGCACCTCGGCGCGATGTACATCAACGAATGGTATATGCCGTCGGTGTTGCTGGCGTGGCTGTTCGGCTACCAGGGCTATGTTTCCGGCCAGACGATGTGCGTGAGGCGGGAGACGCTGCAGGCGATCGGTGGCCTGCAGGCGATCGCGAACTATCTCGCCGACGACCATCGCTTGGGCGAGCTGGTCAGTGGGCTCGGGCTGCGGATCGCGCTCTCGCCCTATGTGGTCAGGGCGGAGCACCACGAACCGAGTTGGGATTCGCTCGCGCGCCACGAGCTACGCTGGATGCGAACGATACGCGTACTGCGACCGCGCAGCTATTGTTTGCTCTTTCTGAGCTTCAGTTTGCCACTGGCCATTCTGGGCATCCTGCTCAGCGTCGCGCAGGGCCCGGCGTCGATGGCCGCGTGGGCGCTTTTCCTGACCACGCTGCTGGCGCGGCTGGTGTTGCATTTCGTGCCCTGGCTGCGTGGCGATCGGCCGCTGTTGGCGGATCTGTGGCTGGTGCCGGTGCAGGACCTGCTGATGGTCTGGGTCTGGGCGCGGGCCTTCTTCACCTCCCGCGTCTCCTGGCGCGGCAGCGAGTTCGACGTCGACGCGGACGGCGTCATGCGCAGGCTGTCCTGAACGCCCGGCGGAACCGGCCGTTCCTCGCTTGCACGTCGGCCGGGCGATAGGAACGCGCTTGAGAGTCGCAGCCTATATCGGCGGTGTCCTCGGTCTCGCGCTGCTGATCACGCTCGTCGTTCGCGCTGATTTCGCGGCCATGCTGCAGACGCTGGGCAGCGGCGGCTGGGCGCTGCTGTGGCTCGTCCCGTATCGGGGGGTTTACTTTCTGCTTTATGCCATCGGCTGGTTCAGTCTGCTGCGCCCCTACGATCCACAGCGGCGCGCCGGGTTCGGTTACGTTTTCTGGGTCACGACGGTGCGCGAGGCGGTCGACCGCCTCCTCCCGGTGGCCACCGTCGGCGGCGGTGTGGTGGGAGTCCGCCTGATACGCTGGCGCGGGCTAGCCGCGGCACCGGTCGGGGCCACGGTCATCGTGGAGATACTGCTGACCCTGATCGTGTTGTACCTGTTTACGGCGCTCGGTTTGTTCCTGCTCGTCGACTACGACACGACCGGTCAGGCGTATCGTCGGCTGGTTATTGCCTTGCTCTTCGCCCTGCCGGTGCCTGTAATTACCGCGCTCCTGCTGCGCTACGGCTCCGTATTTGCGAGGCTGCAGAAGTTCCTGCGGCCGTTGGTGGGGGCAGGGGCGCTGTCGGCAGGTGCCGCGTCACTCGATGACGAACTGCGCGCCTGCTTGCATCGAGGCTGGACGTTGTTCCTCGCTGGCGCGTTGCAATTGGCCGCGTTCATTTCCGGGTCGTTCGAGATATGGCTCGCACTGCGCCTCTTCGGACACCCGGTGGGGGCGAAGGCCGCGCTGGTGCTGGAGAGCATGACGCAGGCGATGCGCCATCTGGCGTTCGTCGTTCCCGCCGGGCTCGGCGTGCAGGAAGCCGGCTTGGTACTCTTCGGGCACGCGCTCGGGATCAGCAGCGAAATGGCGCTGGCGGTGTCCATGGCGAAGCGCCTGCGCGAGGTGCTCTGTGGCCTGCCCTCGCTCGTGTCCTGGCAATGGATGGAGGGTCGTCGACTGCGGTGAGCCAAGGCGACGGTCCTTCGCGCGCGAACCCGGGAGCCGATCGGGTATATCATCGCTTCGTCCTTCATCGGCTGAAGCCCGACTATCCCACGATGCTTTGTCTCTGCTTGCGGATCGTCCAGCCGAGCAAGCGGCTCAAGCACCGCGCATGATGCGGCGAAGGCGGTCGTTGTCGAACGTGTGGGCAGGCCGAGCGCTCCATTTCGCTCTGGCGCGGCGCCAAGCGGCGTGCACATGGGTGGCATTGCTCTGCCTCCCCGCAACGGCACTTTCCCTGGCGCCTGACAACGCGCTGGCGCATGCGATCATCGTCACCGCACAACCGGCCATGAACTCCGTTGTGGCGCCGGGAGAAATCGCAATCCGACTCGACTTCAACAGCCGCGTCGACAGCCGAGCGCTCCGGCCTCGTCCTGCGGCGGCCGGACGGAAGCGAAGCGGCGGTCGCGCTCGCGCCGGACAGCCCGCCGGGCGTGCTCGCCGGCAGCGCCCAGGTCAATCAAAGCGGGCGCTGGAGGCTGCACTGGCAGGTTCTCTCGCTCGACGGTCACATCACGCGTGGCGAGGTGGATTTCTCGGTACGTGACACAGCCGGCGCGCGTTGAGCACGCTGTTCGACCTCTTCGGCTTGCTCAGTGTTGTCCTGCATGGCCTCGAGCTGGTGGCGCAGTCCGTTCTGCTTGGCAGCGTGGCCTTCATCGTGTTCGTGCTCACCCCGACGCAGGGCAGGTGACGCGCGAGGAGAGGCCGGCGCGCTGCACACGAGCTGTCGACACATCCTTCAGGCTGCGGCGCTGGCGACAATGGTTTGCGTCGGCGCGGCCACGGCGGTCAATGCCGCCGTCCTGGCTGCGTCGCTGCCGATATCCTGGCGCGATATCGCAGGGGCCGGCTTTGTGCTCGCCGGCGGCGTCGAGGTTCTCGCCGCCGCCGCCATCGGCGCAGTGGGCTCGCTGCGCAGCGCAGGTACCCTGTCGACTCGCATCGTGCTCTGCGTGGCAAGCCTAATCTTCGTCGCTGCGACGCTCGCCGACAGCCATGCCGTGGCACGGCTTCAGGATAACGGCTTGCTGCTGCTTGCGACCGGCGCGCACGAGCTTGGCGCCGCGCTCTGGTTGGGCGGGCTGCCCTGCTTCTGGGTGGTGTTGCGCGGTACCGAGCGCGATGAACGGGCAGCGCGGATCGGCCGGCGCTTCTCGCTGCTGGCGGCCACCGGCGTTGCCTTGATCCTCATCGGCGTGGCGGTTTTTGTACCGCTCTACCTCGGCGCCCTCGGTGCCGTGTATGGCACGGCCTACGGCTTGATGGCGGTGACGAAGAGCGCTTTGCTGGCCATGCTGCTGCCGCTGGGCCTGGCCAATTTCCGCGCCGTGCGCCGCTTTGCCATCGACGCCGCGACCGTGCGGCAGGTGCGGCGTTTCGTCGAAGTGGAGATGGGCATCGGGGTAGCCGTGTTGCTGGCGGCTGCCTCCATCACCTCGATGCCGCCCGCCGTCGACCTGCGCGACGATCGCGTCACCTACGCCGAAGTCGTGGCGCGGTTCACGCCGGCAAGCCCAAGGCTCGTCAGTCCGGACCCCGCGACCCTGGCCATTCCCTCGCTGCAGGCCCGCCTCGATGCCGAGTGGCAGGCGGGTAGCGAATCGACGCGGGCGCGCGCCTTCGTGCCGGGCGGCGGCGCACTGCCGCCGCGTAACGCCCAGGACATCGCCTGGTCCGAGTACAACCATCACTGGGCCGGCTTGCTGGTCATGTTGATGGGCTTCGCCGCACTCGCGCAGCGAACCGGCCACGCCCCTTGGGCGAGGCACTGGCCGCTGCTGTTCCTCCTGCTGGCCGGGTTCCTGTTCCTGCGCGCCGATCCCGAGGTGTGGCCGATGGGTGATATCGGGCTCATCGAAAGCTTGAAAGACCCCGAGGTGCTGCAGCATCGCCTGTTCTCGCTGCTCATCGTCGCCTTCGCCCTGTTCGAATGGGGTGTGCGCACCGGCCGCATTGCGGCGCTCAATCTGCGCCGTATCTTTCCGCTGCTGACTGCGCTCGGCGGCACCCTGTTGCTGACGCATTCGCACGCGCTGGGCAACGTCAAGGAGGAGGTGCTGGTCGAGATGACGCATCTGCCGATCGCGGTGCTGGGCATCGGCGCCGGGTGGGCACGCTGGCTCGAGATCGAGGCGCCGGATGAAGAGGGGCGCTGGGCCGGTTGGCTATGGCCGGCTTGCTTTGTACTGATCGGCTTGCTGTTGCTCGGCTACCGGGAGGCGTGAATCCGCCGCGCCATGGTGCACGCATGATGGCAACCGGGGTCAAGCTTTGAGGGCGCTGATCATGGGCGTGGTGGCGGCCTGTGCGCGCCGTCCCTGGATCGTGCTCATCGTCGCCACCGTGCTTACTGCCGGGGCGCTTCTTTACACGGCCAAGCACATCGCGATCGATTCCGACAACACGCGGCTGATCGCGCCGGATGTGAGCTGGCGCCAGCGCGAGCGGGCCTTCGATGCGGCCTTCCCGCAGCACGCGAACCTGATCGCAGTCGTCATCGACGGCGCGACCCCGGAACTCGCCGAGCAGGCGGCCGCGACGTTGACCGAGAAGCTGTCGCATGAGAGCGGGCTTTTTCGCGCCGTATGGCGGCCCGATGGCGGGCCATTCTTCGAGCGCGAGGGTCTGCTGTTCGAATCGACCGCCGCGCTGTCGCAGACCATGCAGCGACTCATCGCCGCGCAGCCGCTGCTGGGGAGCCTGGCGGCGGACCCCAGCCTGCGCGGGCTCATGCACGCGCTCGACCTGCTCGTCGAGGGCGTGCACCAGGACAACGCCCAAGCCGACGAGCTGCTCCCAGCGCTGTCGCAGCTGGCCGCGGCCTTCGAGGCCCTCGTCGCCGGGCAAACGCCTGCTTTCTCGTGGCACAGCTTGTTCACCGGGAGCGCCCCCGATGCGCACGAGTTGCGGCGATTCATGCTCGTGCAGCCGATACTCGATTACAGCGCGCTGCAGCCCGGCGAGCGCGCCAGCGCGGCGATCAGGGCGGCGGCGCATGAGCTTGGACTCGACGCCGATCCGCGTCTGCGGATACGACAAACCGGTCCGGTCCCGCTCGCCGACGAGGAGTTCGCCACGCTTGCCGATGGCGCCGCGCTCAACGTCACGATCATGCTCTTGGCCGTGGTGGCGTTGCTGTGGATGGCGCTGCGCTCCTTCCGCCTCATCGTCGCGATCATGCTGAGCCTCGGCGCCGGGTTGATCGTGACGACCGCGTTCGGTCTGTTCGTGTTCGGCACGTTCAACCTCATATCGATTGCCTTTGCCGTGCTCTTCGTCGGCCTGGGCGTTGATTTCGGTATCCAGTTCTGCGTTTGCTATCGTGCCAAGCGCCACGACCACGACGATCTGCAGCGCGCGCTGCAGGACGCCGGCGGCGAGGTCGGTGGCGGATTGGCGCTCGCCGCGGCCTCGATCGCCGCGGGCTTCTACGCCTTCCTGCCGACTGCGTACCGCGGCGTGTCGGAGCTCGGCGTCATCGCCGGTACCGGCATGTTGATTGCGTTCGTTGCCTGCATCAGTCTGCTCCCGGCGCTCGTCGCGCTCTTGCGCCCGCCCGGGGAGCGCGCCGCGGTGGGCTATGCGGCGCTCGGTGGGCTCGACCGACTCCTGCTGCGGCAACGCCGCAGCGTGCTCTTTGCGGCGGGAATCGTCGCGGTGGCGAGCCTCGCGCTCCTGCCCTGGCTGCAGTTCGATTTCAATCCGCTGCACTTGCGCAGCGCGAAGGTCGAATCCATGGCCACGCTCCTCGACCTGATGCACGACCCGCAGACGACTCCCAATACGCTCGACGTGCTGACCCCTTCGGTGGCCGCTGCAGCGACCCTGGCGCGGCGGCTCGAGCAGCTACCCGAGGTCGATCACGCCCTGACGCTGGCGAGCTTCGTGCCGGAGCAGCAGGCCGGAGAAGCTCGCGTTGATCGAGGACGCGGCGTTGTTGCTCGAGCCGGTGCTCGATCCGGGCCAAACCCTGCCGCCGCCGGGCGAGGCGGACGCCGGGCGCGCCATGGAGCACACCGCCGAGGGACTCGAGCGAGCGGCGGCCGCTCACCCGGGATCGCCCCTTGCCACCGTGATGGCGCGCCTGGGCAGGGCGCTGCGCGCGCTGGCACAAGGCACGCCGCAAGCGCGCGAGCGGGCGCGCGCGCTTTTGATCCCCGGCCTGGTCACGACGCTTAAGCAACTGCACGCCGCCATGCAGGCCGGCCCGGTGACGCTCGAGACCCTGCCCGACGATCTGCGGCGCGAGTGGGTCGCCGCCGACGGCCGGGCGCGAGTCGAGGTGTTTCCCAAGGGCGACGCCAACGACAACCAGACGCTGCGCCGCTTCGTCGCCGCGGTGCGCGCGGTTGCGCCCGAAGCAACCGGTGCGCCGGTGTCCATCCAGGAGTGGAGCGGCGCCATCGTCCGCGCCTTTCTGCAGGCTGGCGTGTGGGCGCTGCTCGCGATCACGGTGCTGCTCGCGTTCACCTTGCGCCGCGCGAGCGACGTGCTGCTGACGCTCGCCCCGCTGCTGCTCTCGGGCCTCGTCACGCTGGGCATCTGCGCCGCGGTCGGCTTTCCGCTCAACTTCGAAAACATCATCGCCCTGCCGCTTTTGTTCGGCATCGGTGTCGCGTTCAATATCTATTTCGTGCTCGCCTGGCGCGGCGGAAGGCGCGAACTGCTGCAATCGAGCCTCACGCGGGCGGTGATCTTCAGCGCGCTGACGACCGGATCCGCGTTCGGCAGCCT
This sequence comes from uncultured beta proteobacterium, assembly GCA_963711235.1. Taxonomy (GTDB): domain Bacteria; phylum Pseudomonadota; class Gammaproteobacteria; order Burkholderiales; family Casimicrobiaceae; genus PALSA-1003. The sequence continues at coordinate 50,732 of CAVQDI010000010.1, forward strand.
GTGGCTGTCGCGCCACCCGGGAACGTCGAGCATGGGCAAGCTGCTGGCGCTGTCGCTTGCCTGCACACTGGTTGCCGCCCTGCTGTTCCTGCCCTCGCTGCTGGGAGAGCCGCGGCCACGGCGCTAAGACGGCTGGCCGGTTCCGGCGCGCGCGTGTTGCCCGCCCGGCCGGGGCGCGGCCTGGGGGCGACGGTTTTTCAGCGCCTGAGAAAATCGCCATAGCCGCCGCTCTTCGCGCCCGTTGCGCGCAGCAGCTCCTTCACCCCGGGTGCGGTCAACGCCGCGAGCTCATCGGCATAGCGGTAGCCGCTGGCCGCACCGGGAAACGCGGCGCTGGTTGCCGGGTGGGAATAGATCTCGGTCAGCCCGTCGGGCAATTGCCGCAACACGCCGGCGAGGCGCGCTTCGGTCATGGCGCCCGACCATGCCAGACCGAACACCCGATCCGCTGCCGTCAGGCCGTGGCGGCGGACCCTGTTCCTGAGCACCGCCACCCAGGGGGCCTCGAGCCATTGGCTGCGCTGGCGCGGGGTGCGCGGCTCGATGCCGGCCAAGAGGCGCTTCGCTTCCCACGGCACGCGCACCGCACGCATGCCGTAGCGCTCTCCGATGGCGAGCATCAGCGCACTCACGGTGGGATGGAGGTGGAAGTGATGGTGCGCGTTGACGTGGTCGAGCGGCAGACCGGTCGCCTTGAAGGCACGAAACTGCGCCTCGATTTCCGCCGCCAGCTGCCTGCGCACGCTCGGGCGCAGGAACATGCCCACGCCCGCGCTCGCCATGTCGCTGCGCAAGCGCGCCCGGGCGTCGACCAGGTCCGGTATGCGCTCCGGCGGCAACAGCGGCGGGCCATCGACGAGCACCAGGTGCAGGCCGATGCGCAGCGACGGCAGGCGGCGCGCGCGCGCCACCGCGTCGCCTGCTGCAGGTCCCGCCACCATCAGGCTTGCCGCCGTCAGGATGCCCTTCGTGTGCGCGAGCTCGACGCCCTCGTTGACCTCCGCCGCCAGGCCGAAATCGTCGGCCGTGACGATGAGCGCCTTCAGTGCGCAGCCTCCCGCCGCTCGCGCAGAAAATGAAAGAACTCGATGCCCTCGCGCAGTCGACGCTTCATCATTTGCGGGCTTTTCACCATCTCGCCGACGATCGATGCGATCTTGCCGCTGCGGAAATAGAAGCGCCGGTAGAACGTCTCCACCGAGTCGAATATTTCGCTGTGGCTTAGGTGCGGATAGTGCAGCGGGGCGATCTGCACGCCGTGGGCGTCGACAAGCTCCGCATTGGCGTTGTCGAGCCAGCCGTTTTCCAGGGCCTGGCGATACAGGTACGTGCCGGGGTAGGGCGCGGCGAGCGACACCTGGATCGTGTGCGGATTGATCTCGGTGGCAAAGCGTATCGTCTGCTCGATCGTCTCCTTGGTCTCCCCCGGCAGGCCCAGGATGAAGGTGCCGTGGATGGTGATGCCCAGCTCGTGACAGTCCTTGGTGAAGCGGCGGGCGAAGTCGACGCGCATGCCCTTCTTGATGTTGTACAGGATCTGCTGGTTGCCCGTCTCGTAGCCGACGAGCAACAGGCGCAGGCCGTTGTCGCGCAGCACCTTGAGCGTCTCGCGCGGAACGTTGGCCTTGGCGTTGCACGACCAGGTGACGCCGAGCTTGCCCAGCTCCTTGGCGATGGCCTCGGCGCGCGGCAGGTCGTCGGTGAACGTATCGTCGTCGAAGAAGAATTCCTTCACCTGCGGGAAGGCCTTCTGCGCCCACGCCATCTCCTCCACGACGTGACCGACGCTGCGGGTGCGATAGCGGTGCCCGCCGACGGTCTGCGGCCACAGGCAGAACGTGCAGCGCGACTTGCAGCCGCGCCCAGTGTAGAGCGATAGGTAAGGGTGCTTCAGATAGCCGCTGAAGTAATTCTCGATCTTGAGGTCGCGCTTGTAGACCGGCGTGACGAAAGGCAGCGCGTCCATGTTTTCGAGGATGGGGCGGGCCTCGTTGTGCACGATGCGGCCGGCGGCGTTGCGGTACGACAGGCCGAGGATCCGCTCCCACGGCGCCTCCCTCGGCCACTTCCTTGATGGTGAAATCGAACTCGTTGCCGGCGACGAAATCGATCGCCTGCGACGCGCTTAGGCTGCCTGCCGGATCGACCGCGACCTTCGCGCCGATGAGCCCTGCCTTCAAACCGGGGTTGACCGCCTTCATCGCCTCGATCGCCTTGACGTCCGAGGCGAAGGAGGGAGTTGAGGTGTGCACCACGACCAGGTCGAAGTCGCGCGCGCTCGGCGCGAAGTCGGCGAGCTTCAGGCCGTGCGGCGGCGCGTCGACGAGCTTGCTGCCCGGGACCAGTGCCGCCGGCTGGGCGAGCCAGGTCGGATACCAGAAGGATCGGATCTCGCGCCGCGCCTGGTAGCGCGATCCCGCGCCGCCGTCGAAGCCATCGAACGATGGCGCCTGCAGGAAAAGGGTACGCATCATGCCTTCGGCTCCACGACCGGGACTAAGGGTGCCACCGCGCAACAGGAGGCGCGGGCTTAGCCGCAAAGTATGATCAACTTGTCGTCGCAGGACAAGGCGGCAGACCATGGCGCCCGGGACGCGGGCAGCGCGCTTGGCCCCGAAACCGCCTCGGGTCGCACCGAGGATCGGGTCTTTCGCCGGCCACGCCGGTGCATTACCCTATGCCCCTTTGCCACCAAGGGTTACAAATCCAGGCGAGGGCGCTCCGCCATTCCCGGCGCATGTTCCCCTGTCGCGCCATGGCGGAACAAGATGCGCAACGCCGTCCGATGCAACACCCTGCGCCCGCTGCGCGCGCGCATGCGCTGGCCACGAAGGACTCTGGCGAGGCTGGCTCTGGTCGGGGCACTCGCCGGCTGCGCCAGCTTGCCCGCCGAGCAGCACGAACCGGACGATCCGCTCGAGCCGCTCAACCGCGCCGTGTTCAATGCCAATACCGCGCTCGACGACGCATTCATCCGCCCGATCGCGGAGGCCTATCGCAACGTCGTGCCTGCGTTCGTGCGCGACCGCATCCGTGCGGTGCTCGATAATCTGGCCGAGCCGCGGATTTTCGCCAACGACCTGCTGCAGCGGCGCGCCCAGGCCGCGGCCATCACCTTCGGCCGCTTCGCGGTTAACAGCGTGGCCGGGGTGGGCGGCCTGTTCGATGTCGCTACCGAAAAGGGGCTGGCGAAGCAGTCGGGGGATTTCGGGCAAACACTCTATACCTGGGGTGTGGGCGACGGCCCGTACCTCGTGCTGCTGTTTTTCGGGCCATCGAACTTTCGCGACGCATTGGGCCTGGGTGTCGACCTGGTCACCACGCCGCCGGCGCTGCTGGTCACCGGTCACACCGGCACGCTGATCAACTTTAGCGTCGGCACCATCGACGGCATGGACCTGCGCTCGCGCAATATCGAGACCCTCGATGAAATCAAGGCGAGCGCACTGGACTATTACACGCACCTCAAGAGCATTTCCTGGCAACACCGCGAAGCGCAATTGCACGAGGCGAGCCAGGTCAAGGAGGAGCCGCAGGAACTCATCGACCCGGGTGCACCGGCACCCGCTGCGCCGGAGCCGCGCCCGGAGTAAAGCGCAGGCGCGAGGTCGCTTGCGCCGGCGAGCAGCGGGTCAGCGCGGTCCCGCTCCGCCCTCCGCCGAGGCGCCGCGCAGGAGCGCGTCGGTTTTTTGCTGCAGGCTTGCGCTGAGCGCGCCCGGTCCGCCGGACTTGAGGATCGCGGCAAACTCAGCGCGCCGCGTCGCCAGCTCGCTGATCGTACCGGTCAGATAGACGTCGACAACCTTCCAGCTGCCGCCCGAATCGCGCAGCAGGTAATTGAGCGCGATGGGCTCCCCGTTGGACTGAATGAGCTTGGTGTGCACGATGCGCCCGCTTGCGCGCGCTTCGCTTTCCGGCTCGACCTCGAAGCGTTCGCCGGAGTAACCGTCGAAGCGGCTGGCGTAGGTGGCAATCGTCATGCGCGTGAAGTGGTCCACGAGGGCGGTCTGGTCGGCCGGTGAAAAGCTGTTCCAGTCGGGGCCCACCGCGATGCGAGTCATCGCCGCAAGATCGAACGTGGCGCGAATCGGGGCGCTCAGCCGGTCATAGCGGCCGCGAATGCCCAGCTCCTTCGCCTGCTTCATGACCGAGAGCAGCGCGTCGTAGAAGGCGCCGACGGGCTTGACCGCCGGATCGGCAGCCGCGCCCTCGGCCCAGGCCGGGGCCGCGCCTGCAGCGAAGAGCGCCGCGCCGGCGCGCAGCCATCGGCGCCGCGTCCACTCGCGCGCCGTCTTCGCGCCGGAATCAGTGTCGGGCACTGCGCTTGACCTTGTGCATGGCCGTATTGTAGTGGTGCCACACCCCAAGGCCCAGACGCGCGCCCCGTACGCTTTGCAACCACGGCTAGAATAGAGCATGGCTCACTTGACTTGTGCCGACATCCTCGCCGGACGCGCACCGGCGGATGGCGAGGTCACCATTCACGGCTGGGTGCGCACGCGGCGTGATTCCAAAGCCGGCATTTCGTTTGTCCACTTGTCTGACGGTTCGGGCTTCCACCCGGTTCAGGTCGTGGCACCCGACGGCGCTGCCCAACTACGCCACGGAAGTGCTGCGTCTGACGGCGGGCTGCGCGGTCACGGCAAGCGGGCAGGATCGTGCCTTCGCCGGCGAAGGGGCAACCCTTCGAGATGCAGGCAAGCGAGGTCAAAGTCGTCGGCTGGGTCGAGGATCCCGACTCCTACCCGATTCAGCCCAAACCGCACACGCTGGAATTTCTGCGCGAGGTCGCGCATCTGCGTCCGCGCACCAACGTCATCGCCGCCGTGACGCGCGTGCGCCACACCATCGCCCAGGCGATTCATCGCTTCTTCCACGACAATGGCTTCGTCTGGGTGAACACGCCCATCATCACCACGTCGGACGCGGAAGGTGCGGGCGAGCTGTTTCGCGTTTCAACCCTGGATTTGATGCACCTGCCGCGAACCGCCGAGGGCAAGGTCGACTTCACGCAGGATTTCTTCGGGCGCGAAGCCTTCCTGACCGTCTCGGGCCAGTTGAACGTCGAGAGCTACTGCCTGGCGCTGTCCAAGGTCTATACCTTCGGCCCCACCTTCCGCGCGGAGAATTCCAACACCAGCCGGCATCTGGCGGAGTTCTGGATGATCGAGCCGGAAATTGCCTTTGCCAACCTGGCCGACAATGCCGACCTGGCGGAGGCGCTGTTGAAGCACATTTCAAGACCGTGCTCAGCGAGAGGCCGGACGACATGGCGTTCTTCGAGGAGCGCATCGAGAAGGGCATCATCGCCAAGTTGCAGGGGATCGTCGATTCGGATTTTGTGCGCATGGAATACACCGAGGCCATTGCCATCCTGGAGCGCGCGAAGCAGAAATTCGAGTTCCCGGTCGGGTGGGGCGTCGACCTGCAATCCGAGCACGAGCGCTATCTGACCGAAGCGCATGCGCGCAAGCCGGTGATCCTGATGAATTATCCGAAGGCAATCAAGGCCTTCTACATGCGGGTCAACGACGACGGCAGGACCGTCGCGGCGATGGACGTGCTCGCCCCGGGCATGGGCGAAATCATCGGCGGCAGCCAGCGCGAGGAACGGCTCGACGTCCTCGACGCGCGCCTGATCGAGACGAAGCTCGACCCGCAGCATTATGGCTGGTATCGCGACCTGCGCCGTTACGGCACGGTGCCGCACGCAGGCTTCGGCCTTGGCTTCGAGCGCACCGTTGCCTACGCAACGGGGATCTCCAACGTGCGCGACGTCATCCCTTTCCCCAGGACGCCGGGCAATGCCCGCTACTAGCGGCGCGGCGAATTAAGGGTTGCTGGGTCGCGCCGGCGCGTTGGATGGGTCGGTGACCGATTGCACGGCGTTGCGAAAAGCCAGCGGCGACTGGATATGCGCAAACGATTCCTTCGTCCCGCCGCTGCCGGTGATGACGATGTCGCCGTAACCGAAGAGCGCCCCATCAGGCTTTGTTCCACGGCGATGGCCTCGATCTTGCCCAGCAGCAGCTCAATCGAGCGGGTACTGATCACGCCGACCTTGGTCATCACGCGTTTGTTGGTGACCGCGAATTCGGAGCTCTGCCGCTTGATGACGGCGGCGATCAGGAGGAGAGCCCCAGCGCGAGGGGAATCCAGGCATGGCGCTCCAGCTGCTGGCGCCGAGCAGCCAGGCGAGCGGCAGGAGCACGACCAGGATGAACAGCACGGGCGAGAGAAATACCAGCCAGTGCAGCCGCGTGCGATAAACGACGCGCTCCTCCGGGCAGAAGATTGGCCTCGATGTAGCTCAACGTTTACCCGCCGCAAAGGTCATGATCCTTAGGATCGGGACCTGGCTGGACCGAGCTTAGCATGGGCTTGAATCGCCCCGATTTGCCCACATAGTGCCCGTATGTGGATTCGCCCACGGCAGGTTGCCTCCCGGATGACAGGGAGCGCAAGGGCGCGCGCCGGCGCCACGGCCCAGCCGTTGCCATCGTGCCCCTAGGCTATCCAACCCCAACCTGTGGCCCATGTCAGCACCTAATCCGACCGACTGGATGTGGGCCCAGGCCTGGGAGCTCCTGGCCCAGGCCGAGCGCATGCAGCGCCAGTTCTTTCGCCTGGCGGCATCCGAGCGCCCGCAGGCGTCGTGGGAGCCGCCGGTGGATGTTTTCGAGGACGAGCGCGAGGTCGTCGTCGTCGTCGCGCTGCCGGGCGTCCCTGCAGAGCGCATCGAGGTGACGAGCGAGCCGGGGGCGCTGCTGATACGCGCCGAGAGCCCGCTTCCGTTTGCGGGCTCCCGCCCAGCCGTGCGCCAGCTCGAGATCCCTTACGGCTACTTCGAACGGCGCGTCATGCTCCCCGCGGTGCAGCTGGAAGCGGGCACGCCCGAGCTCGCGCACGGCTGCCTGACGTTGCGCTTGCGCAAGATCGGTTGAGCCATGAACGAAGAGACAAGCACCAATACCCCGCCGCTCAACGCCGACGCCGCCACGCGCGTCGACGGCGCGGCAAGCGGCGTCCAGCCGCGGCGCGAGGGTGCCGCACGGGCGCTGCCCGAAGACGCGCTCATCATCGTGCCCGTACGCAACGTCGTGCTCTTCCCGGGCATGGTGTTCCCGCTCACCATCGGCCGCGAGCGTTCGCGCGCCGCGGCGCAGGAGGCCGCCCGTCTGCAGCGTCCGCTCGGCGTGTTGCTGCAGAGCAAGCCCGAGGCGGAGGAACCGGGGCCCGATGACCTGCACTGGGTCGGCACCACCGCCACCGTGGTGCGCTACATTACCGCGCCCGACGGCTCACACCATGCGATCTGCAAGGGCATCAAGCGCTTCCGCGTGCTGCAGTTCCTGGAAGGCTATCCGTTTACCGTTGCCCGCGTGCAGCTCATCGATGCGCCGGACCGGGTCGACGCGGACATCGAGGGACGCGCCCACAGCTTGAAGGAGCGCGCGGTCGAGATCCTGCAGCTGCTGCCGCAGGTGCCCGAGGAGATGGTGGCCGCGCTGCAGGCCGTGGAGGGACCCGCGCCGCTCGCCGACTTCATCGCCGGACTGATGGATATCAGCGCCGAGGAGAAGCAGGCGCTGCTGGAGACCTTCGACCTCAAGACCCGGCTGGACAAGCTGCTCGAGCTGTTGTCGCACCGCATCGAGGTGCTGAAGGTGTCGCGCGAAATCGACGCGCGCACCCGGGAATCGATCGGCGACACCAACCGCAAGCATTTGCTGCGCGAGCAGATGCGCACGATCCAGAAGGAGCTCGGCGAGGGCGACGAGAATGCGGCCGAGATCGCCGAGCTCGAGCAGGCGATCGGCGCGGCGCACATGCCCGAGGAGGTCGAAAAGCAGGCGCGCAAGGAGCTCCAGCGCTTGTCGCGCATGCCCGAGGGCGCCGGCGAATATTCGATGCTTCGCGCCTATCTCGACTGGCTGATCGAGCTGCCCTGGGGCGCCGAGCCGCCGCCGCCGATCGATATCGCCGAGGCGCGGCGCATCCTCGACGAGGACCACTACGGGCTGGAGAAGGTCAAGCGACGCATTCTCGAGTTTCTCGCCGTGCGCAAACTCAATCCCGCGGGCAAGAGCCCGATCCTGTGCTTCGTCGGTCCGCCCGGCGTGGGCAAGACCTCGCTCGGACAGAGCATCGCCCGGGCGACGGGGCGCAAGTTCGCGCGCGTAAGCCTTGGCGGCGTGCACGACGAAGCCGAGATCCGCGGCCATCGGCGCACCTACATCGGCGCGCTGCCCGGGAACATCGTCCAGAACCTGCGCAAGGTCGGGACCCGCAACTGCGTGATGATGCTCGACGAGGTCGACAAGCTCGGCGCCGGCGGCTTTCACGGCGATCCTGCGTCGGCCCTGCTCGAAGTGCTCGATCCGGAACAGAACTCGACCTTCCGCGACAATTATCTGGCGGTGCCGTTCGATCTCTCCGGCGTGATGTTCATCTGCACGGCCAACGTGCTCGACACCATACCCGGGCCGCTGCGCGACCGCATGGAGATCATCCCGCTGCCGGGCTACACCACCGCCGAAAAGCTGCAGATCGCGCGCCGCTACCTGGTCCCGCGCCAGCTCACGGCGACCGGGCTCAAGCCGGAGCAATGCACGATCAGCGACCCGGCCCTGCTTCTGATCATCGACGACTACACGCGCGAGGCCGGCGTGCGCAATCTCGAGCGCGAGATCGGCAACGTCTTTCGCCATGTGGCCATGCGCATCGCGGAGGGCAGCGCGGCGCGGGTTGACGTGGGCCCGGACGATCTTGCGCGCCATCCTCGGGCCGCGCAAATTCGAGGCCGAAGTCGCGATGCGCAGTGGCGTGCCCGGCGTCGCCACGGGACTCGCGTGGACGCCGGTCGGTGGCGACATCCTGTTCGTCGAGGCGGCGCGCACGCCCGGCTCGGGCCGGCTGATCCTCACCGGCCAGCTGGGCGAGGTGATGAAGGAAAGCGCGCAGGCCGCGCTGTCGCTGGTCAAGGCGCGGGCACGCGATCTCGGCGTCGAGGCGGAAGCCCTGGAGAAGTCGGACATTCACATCCACGTGCCGGCGGGCGCCACGCCCAAGGATGGCCCGAGCGCGGGGGTCGCGATTTTCGTCGCGCTGGCGTCGCTTCTGACCGGGAGGAGGGTGCGCAGCGAGGTCGCGATGACCGGCGAGATCAGCCTGCGCGGCCTGGTGCTGCCGATCGGCGGGGTCAAGGAGAAAGTCTTAGCGGCGCTTCGCGCCGGTATCACCACGGTCATCCTGCCGGCGCGCAATCGCCGCGACCTCGAGGAAATTCCCGCCGACGCGCGGGCGAAGCTCGAGTTCGTCTGGGTCGAGCAGGTCGACCAGGCGCTCGCGGCCGCGCTCGCTCCCCAGCGTCCGACTAGGCCACGGCGACCCCGCCGGGCGTAGCGGACCGCTGCCGCGGGGCATCCGCACGCGGCTTGGCGCGCGGCCCGACGGCCGGCGTGCTCGCCGCGACTCCGCCCCTTTCTGCGTGCCGCCAGGCCGCGAGCTCCGCTTCGTAGCGCTCGAGCGCGGCATCGTACAGATCGAACACGCACGGATCGCATCCGCCGCGGCAGCAGTCCGCGCTTGTCGGTCGCGGCGGCGGGACCGGCCGCGGATCGTCCTCGGGCGGTGTCATCGGGCGTGCCGGAGGCCGAACTCGGCGGCGCGGAACCGTGGGCTCATGGCGAGCGTAGCGCGCCAGATCATAGCTTAAGGGGCGCGCCGTACCCGGTCAGCTCGAGATAGCCGCGCCCGACTTCGCGTCCGGATTGTGCCGCGCGCACCGCGCCTTCCCAGTAGATGGCGCCGGTGCTCGGCCGCGCATCGAGCTCCTGGTCGTCGAGCAACGGCTCGAGCACGTAGCTCGCCGTCGCGGTGTCGACGCGCATGGCGACCGGATAGACGACGCCGGTCCGCGGTGATCGCCATTGTCGCCGCGGCTCGAAGCGGATTTCGTGCGGCTCGAAACGGCGCTCGGCTCCCGTCCGCCGCGCGCAGCGACCCGCCGGCCCAGAGCGTGCCGCCGGCGTGGTCGCGCATGCGAAATGCCATCAGTGCCCCGCCGTCGGCGAGATTGATGCCGGCCCAGTCCCAGCCGGCGGCCTGTGCGGCCATGACCTCGCTCGACCATTCGTGATCGAGCCATGCCGTGCCGGTGACGGCGAGCGCCGCGTCGGCAACGATCTGGCCGCTGACGGCGAGCTGCGGCTCGCTGTAGTAGGCGCTCGACTGGCGCAGGTTCGCTCCCTTGCGCGAGAAACCCGCATCGCCCTCGAGCAACGGCGCCTGCGTGGGCGTGAAACGCAGGTCGAAGGCGAAATCGCGCGCCGCGATCTGCGCCCGATAGCTATCCTGTGCGCGCTTCAGTGACCAGTCGTCGATCCACACGTCGGTCGACTCCTCGGCCTGCTCCGGCAAGGCCAAAGCCCTCGCGCGCCGCGCGCTGGTCGTAGCGCAAGCGGCCGCGGCGCGGATCGGCAACGGCGGCATGCGCGAATAACAACTGCCGCGGCGCGAAGTGGCTCGCGTTATCCTCCGCCACCCGCGGGCGGTTGCGAAAAAAAGTAATCTGCACGCCGTAGGGGGCGCCGTCCGGGTCGGCAACCCAGGCGGTGAGGTACCACCATTCGAGGCGGTAGGCGGGGTGGCTGCCGAAGTCGCGCGGGAATGCCAGTGCCCGTCCGGGAACCACCGCGGGGTAGTCGTCCGCCGCGCCGGCGCCCGGGGCGACGAGGAGGCACGCGGTGGCAAGAAAGCGTCGCCGCTTCACCAGTCGTCCTTGACCGCAGCCACCAGGTCACCGCCGAGCGCCCTGCGGCCGGTGGCGAGCGCGGTGAGGGTCGAGAGCACGAGCACGACCACCGCCGCCGCGGCGAGCATCGTCCAGGGAATCGACATCTCCATGCTCCAATGGAACGACTGGCGATTGACGACCTGGACCAAGATCAGGCTGATGACATAGCCGACGCCAAGACCCGCCACGAGACCGATGCCGCTTAGCAGCAGTCCTTCGGTGGCGAGCATGACGCCGATCTGGCGCCGGGTCATGCCCAGGTGGCGCAGCACGCCGAATTCGCGTCGGCGCGAGAGCACCAGCGCGCCGAACGACGAGGACAGTCCGCACAGGCCGATCACCACCGCGGCGAGCTCGAGCGCATAGGTCACCGCGAAGGTGCGGTCAAAAACATGCAGCGACACCTCGCGGATCTCGCCCGGGGAGGCGATGTCCAGCCGCGCGCCGCCGGGAAGGTCGTCGACGAGCGCGCGGCGCAGCGCTTCGGCCGAGGTTCCCGGCGCGAGCCAGAGCGCGGCACTGGTCGCCGCATCATCGCCGGTCAGTGCCACATAACGCTCGCGCTCGATGACCACGGCGCCCTGCGGCCGGGCGTAGTCGCGCCACACGCCGGCAACGGTGAAGCGGGCGGGCTTCCCGGCGAGTGGAATCTCGACCACCTGGCCGGGCGCAAAACCGTACACGTCGACCATGGTCTCGTTGACCCACAGCGGCGGCGCCGAGCCTGCCGCGGGCACCAACGCCGGACTCACCAGCGGCAAGCGGCGCGCGGGTTCGGCGGCATCGATCGTGCGCGCCAGGAGGGCCACGCGCGGGCGCGACGGATCGAGAACGAGCTGCTGCTCGCGCAGAAATTCGGCCCGCCGCACGCCGGGCAGGGCGGCGATGCGCGCTTGGTCGTCGGCACGTCATGAAGCCGCTGTCACCGCTGGCGTTGGCGCGCACGTAGACGTCGGCCGGCAGGATCCCGACCAGCCAGGCATCGAGCGCCTGGCGGAAAGACGCCACCATGATCGCCATTGCCACCATGAGACTCAGGCTGGCGACGATGGCGGCCAGCGCCACCGCAACCGGCCCGGGCGCGCCGCGCAGTTGCGCCAGCGCGAGCTGCGGCGCGGCACGGCGTCGGCGTGGGCAGGAGGGCGAGAAGGAGCACCACCAGCCGCGGCAGCAGCAGCAGCGTGCCGACGAGCAGGAGCGCGATCGCGGCGTAGCCGAACAGCGGCAAGCCCGCCACCGACGGGGCGAGCGCGCACAGGGCTGCGGCGGCGAGCACGGCGACTCCCGGCCCGATCGGCCGCAGGCGGGTGAAGGCGCGCTCTTCGTCGCCCGCGCGCAGCGCCAGCGCCGGCGCCGCGCGCGCGGCCTCCAGCGCGGGCAGCAGACTGCCGAGCAGTGCCACGGCGATCCCGAGCAGGAAGCACAGCGCCAGGGCGGCGGGAACGAGGGTCAGCGTCGGGGGGATGCCACGGAAGTAACCGGAGCCCAGATCGGGTCCGGTGATGCGCACCGCCAGCGTACGCGAGGAGAAATCCGGCCGGAATGCCGAGCATGCTGCCGATGGCGCCGAGCAGCGCGCCTTCGGCGAGGAGCAGGCCCACGAGCCGGCGCCGCGTCACGCCGAGCACCCGCAGCAGCGCAAAGTAGGCACGACGCCGTACCACCGAGAGCACCTGGGTGGAGAAGACGAGCAGCCCGCCGGTGAACAGCGCCACCAGGGCGAGGACGTCCATGTTGATGCGATACGCGCGCGACACGCCCGCCGCGGTGGCGAGCGCGTCCTGCACGCGCTCGACAGCGACGCCGGCAGGCAAGCGCGCCTGCAGGCGGTCGCGAAAGGCGCCGGCGTCGACCCCCGCTTTCAGCCGCAGGTCGATGCGCGACAGCAGGCCTAGACGATCGAAGTTCGTCTGGGCGCCGGCGATGTCCATGCGCGCGAAGCGCTGCTGCGCGCCGGCGGGGACGAGTCCGCCCACGCGCAGCGACACCTCGCCCAGGCCGACCTGGAAGCGCAGGCGGTCTCCCGCATCGACGCCGAGCCAGGCGGCCGCGGCAGGGCTCAGGAACACGGTATCGGGCCGCAGCGCGTCGAGCGGATCGCCGGCCTCGAGGCGCGAGGCGGGCGAGAGCGCGGCGGCGCGAAACGGGTCCTCGCCGATGATCGGCAGCGCCTCGTCACGATCGGCAAGCTTGGCGTCGACCTCGACCACCGGGCTTGCCAGCGCAACCTCGGGCAGGCGCGCGAGCTCGGGATAGAGCGCTTCGTCAAAGCCGCGTCGCGGGCCGCGCACCTGCAGATCGGCATCGCCGGCGAGCAGCTGGGTGCCGCGCGCGAACTCGTTGACCGCCGATTGGGTGATGAGCTGCACGGCGTAACCGAGCGCCACGCCCAGGGCGATGGCGAGCACGGCGAGCGCGCTGCGCAGCTTGTTGTGCGCGATCGCGCCGGCGAAGACCGCGCCCGCGGCTGAAATCCGCGCCGCGCTCATGGCCTGATGTGCGCTGTCAAAGCAAGCCGGGCTCGCGCAGCCCCGATGGCGTCAAGAGCAGGATGCGATCCGCGGTCGCCGCCGCCGCGCGCGAGTGGGTGACGAGGATCCCCGCCGCGCCGTTGGCCTTGATCCGCTCGCGCAGCAGCCGCAGCACCTGGCCGGCGCTGTCGGGGTCGAGGTTGCCGGTGGGTTCGTCGGCAAGCACCAGCTGCGGACCGTGGATGAGCGCCCGGGCGATCGCGACGCGCTGCTGCTCGCCCCCGGAAAGCTCCCGCGGCATGCTCGCGCCGCGCTCGCCCAGACCCACCGTCGCGAGCATCGCCGCTACCCGGCGCGCGGATGCTTCGCCCGCGCCGCCCAGCAGCGTCAGGGGCAGGCCGACATTCTGCGCCACGCTCAAGTAGGGCAGCAGGTGGAAGGCCTGGAAGACGAAGCCGAGGCTGCGCCGGCGCAGAGTCGTCAGCGCGTCGTCGTCGAGCGTGGTGAGCTCCACCCCGTCGAGCTGCGATCGAGCCGCGGTCGGCGCGGTCGAGTCCGGCGATCAAGTTGAGCAAGGTCGATTTGCCGATTCCCGACTCGCCCATCACGGCGACGTAATCTCCCTGGCGGAGCTCCAGGTCGACCTCGGCAAAGACCGTGCGCGGGCGCGCTCCGGCGTAGGCCTTGCTCAGGCCGCGAACAGCAAGCATGGCGATGGGGCTCGCGGCACCTCGCGTGCGCAGCGGCTTAGAACACTTCGCATCGTGGTTATAGCCGATCGGACTGACGCGCTCGGGCCCGTGCGCCTGAACAAGCCTCGCGGGCAGGGATATAATCTCACTCCCGCACGTTCAACGCGGGGTCCCGATCCGAAATCCGGGTGGCCCATCGTTGCCACCGCGCGATGGCGGGGCATCCCGACCCCACAAAGGCAATGGAGAGCGAGCATGGCAATACGCATTGGTGACGAAGCCCCTGATTTCACCGCCGATACGACCGAAGGCAAGATCCGCTTCCACGACTGGATCGGTGACAAATGGGCGATCCTGTTTTCGCATCCGAAGGACTTTACGCCGGTATGCACGACCGAGCTCGGGTACATGGCGGGCCTCAAGCCGGAATTCGACCGCCGCAACACCAAGATCATCGGCCTTAGCGTCGATCCGGTCAGCGATCACACGGCCTGGGTCAAGGACATCCAGGAAACACAGGGTCACGCGGTCAACTACCCGCTCATTGGCGATTCCGACCTTTCCATCGCCAAGGCCTACGACATGATCCACCCGAACGCGAGCGGCGGCAAACGCACGGCTGCCGACAACGCGACGGTGCGATCGGTCTTCATCATCGGCCCGGACAAGAAGGTCAAGGCGATGCTCATCTACCCGATGAGCGCCGGGCGCAATTTCGACGAGGTGATGCGCCTGCTCGATTCGCTGCAGTTAAACGCCAAGCACGCGGTCGCGACGCCGGTCAACTGGAAGCCGGGCCAGGACGTCATCATTCCCACCTCGGTGTCCGACGAAGAAGCGAAGAAGAAGTATCCGCAGGGCTTCAAGACGCACAAGCCTTACCTGCGGACGGTCTCGCTGCCGAAATAGTTCCACGCTGCAGGCAGAAGGGGCGCCGCGGCGCCCCTTCTTATCGGACTCAGCCGGCCCGCCGATGCCTGGTTACCCGCGCCTACCCTGCCGCGCTCGCCGGCGATGCGCCGGCGCGCAGCGCACGTCGCCTAGGCTCGGCTGCGCTCATGGGAGCGGCGCAGCGTCTCCTGCAGTCGCTGCCGCTCGCCGAGAACCTTGTTGGCGTAGCCGTTGCTCGCGTCGCCGGCCGCGCCGTTGTAGAGCTGCAACCCGGCCACTTCGGTGCCGGCGCGGCGGATGTATTCCTTGAGCACGCGCGCCCCCAGGCCGATGTTGGTGCGCGGATCGAGCACCGATTCGCCATCGCGGCGATCGAATTGGTCGGCATGGTAGCGGGGGATTACCTGCATCAGACCGACGGCGCCGCCATCGCTTTGGGCGATGGGATTGAAGCGCGACTCGACCGCCATGACGGCGATGATGAGCAGCGGGTCCAAGCCGATGCGCCGGCCTTCGCCATAGGCGGCGCCGACGAGCTCGCGCGTGGCATCCGCGGAGATGCGGTAGCGCCGGGCGAGCGCACCGCTGACCGCCTCGATATCGGGTTCGGCCAGCGCTGCCAGGCGCGACGCCGCCACCGGGCTCGGGTTTGCCTGCAGTTGCGCCGGGGCCGGGGCGTGGATCGTCGCGGCCGGGGGCTCGTTACGCGCCGCCGAAGTCGGAACCAGGGTGACCAGGCCAAGCACGAGCAGCGCCGGGACGAGCCCGTGCGCTTGGTACCACGGCGCACGGCAATCGCCGCGCGCTGTGTTGCTGCCGATCCAAGGCAATCGGATCGCCATCGGAACCTCCCTACGCTTAAATCCCGGACGCCGGCCGCCAGGGCGCGGCGACTCGCGTCGGCGCCAGCGCCGACGACCCCGGGGTTACCCCACCTCGATAACGGGCCTCCTTGATTCCGGTGCCCCGCCAACCAAGGGCGCTGCGGATGGGACGGACCTCTTTTACGAACAGAACCCCGGTCTGGCCGGGGTTCGAAGCGTCATGAACGCAGCCATGCTGCGACGCACAATGAAGCATTCTAGGGGCCGATGCCGGCGGCGTCAAGCACAAAACTGCCTCTGATATGCCATTGAGCGATTGAAAACACATCAGAATATTCGTCTCAGACCTATGCAGGAGGCTTTTCTGCGCGACCGGCGGGCGGCGGCCGGAGGGGCAAGACCCCGTCAGCCGGCTCGCGTCAGGGCTTGCTGGCGGCGGTGAGCGAGGTTCAAGAGCTCACTGGCCTGGCTGTTGTGCACGCTCATGCGCACCAGGATGTCGGTGGCGTGGACCGGCTTGCCATAATAGAGGTCGTTCCACTGGTCGGATGGCGCGACCACGGTGCCGTCGAAATTGACGCCGCCGTAGACGCCGGTGGCGCGGCTGAAGGAAATCAGATCGGCGACGAGGTCGGATTGAGCGCCGGCGCCTAGCCGGACCGGCGGCGACGGTGGCGTCGCCGCCCATCTTGAAGCTGTCCGACAGGAGCGAGTTCAGGCCGCGGTCGCTCATCACCAGGGTGACCATCTCGGTGACGGCGACCCCGGCCTGAAAGCCCACGCTGCCGCTGGCCAGGGTGTAGAACGCGGGGCCGACCCATTTGCCGCTTTTCGGGTCGCGCGCCACGACCACCGCCCGGCCCCCCGAGCCTCCGACGATGAGCCCGGCCTTGGTAAGCGCCGGGGCGATCATGACCGCCTTGGCACGCGGCAGGTTGCGCTGCAGCCAGGTCATGCCCGGATCGTTCCTGAACTCGGCAAAGGTCACCGTCGCGGCGGTGACCAGCGAGCGCTGATCGGCCTGGGCTTCGGCGCTCGCTGCAAGCAGCGCGAAGAGCAACCCCGCGACGGCGCGAAGCAAACGTGGCAGTGAGTGGCGCATGGCGAGTCCCTTGGCGGCGCGTGGCACAGTATACTTTCCGTTGGCAGCGTGATTGTAGAGCCCTGCGTGCGCGCCACCATGCGCCCCGGGCCGGGCGATGCTGCAAGCCTTAAGGAGGCAACGGAGCGCCATGAACGCCTCATCACGCGCGGCGCCGCGTCGACCCGGCGTAACCGCCGTCCATTCGATCGACCGCTTCGTCTTCACGGTGCCCGATCTGGATGTGGCGCAGCGCTTCTATTCCGAATTCGGGCTCGACGCGCGGCGCGAAGGCGAGCGCGTCGACCTGTATGCCTACGGCAACCCGCACCGCTGGGCATCGATTTATCCGGCGCCGGGGCCGAAGCGGCTTCAGTACCTGCGCTTCGGCGTCTACGCCGATGATCTCGCGCCGCTGTTGCAGCGCATCGAGCGCCTCGGTCTGGCCACCTGCCCGCCGCACCGCCTCGGCGAGGACGCTGGCGCCTGGCTCGCCGACCCCGACGGCAACGTGCTGCAGATCGTCGCGGCGGACAAGGTCTCGCCACACGAACCGGCCCCGGCGGCGGCCGCCCCCGTGCATCCCGCCGGCCGCGGCGCCGCGCCGGGGCGCAGCCAGGCGGCCCGCGTGCACCCGCGGCAGCTCTCGCACGTGCTGCTGTTCTCCTCGGACGTGTCGCGCTCGGTAGAGTTCTACGCCGAAGCGCTCGGACTGCGGCTTTCCGATCGCTCCGGCGACGTGGTCGCATTCATGCATGGCGCGCACGCCAGCGACCATCACTTGCTCGCCTTCGCCAAATCCACCGGGCCGGGATTGCACCACTCAAGCTGGGTGGTTGCGAGCATCGACGAGATCGGGCTGGGCATGCAGCACATGGCCGACTGCGGCTACAACCGCGTCTGGGGCGTCGGCCGGCACGTGATCGGCTCGAACTACTTCTGCTACGTTCAGGACCCCTGGGGCAGCTTCGCCGAATACTCGCACGGCATCGACTTCGTTCCCGCGGATCTCGACTGGCACGCCGCCGATCATCCCCTCCAGGATTCATTCTACGTCTGGGGGCCGCCACCGCCGGAGGACTTCGTCGTCAATCACGAGCTCGCGCCGAGCGCGCCCTAGCGCGGGCCGATTCGCCCGCGCCAGGGCGCAGGCTCAGTCGAGCGCGCCGCTGGCGATGAAGGGCGGATTGACCAAGCCGCGCTTGCCGTAGCGAAGCTCGGCGCCGTCAAGGTCGGTGACTCGGCCGCCCGCGGCACCAAGGACCGCATGGCCGGCGGCCGTATCCCACTCCATGGTGCGGCCGAAGCGCGGGTACAGGTCGGCCTCGGCGCCGGCGACCAGGCAGAACTTGAGCGACGAGCCGACGCTTCGCCGCGCCGCGACCACCCGGCCGGCCAGGTAGGCGTCGAGCGCTTCCCCGTCCGCGTGCGAGCGGCTCGACACGACCGCGAGGCCGGCGGTCGACGCGCGCCGGCACGCCAGGGGCTTGCGCCGCCCCGAGCCTTCCTCTTCGAAGGCCTGCGCACCGACGACGCCGGCGAACAACCGACCCAGTGCGGGCGCGAACACGACCCCGAGCACGGCGCGACCGTGCTCGATGAGTGCCACATTGACCGTGAATTCGCCATTGCGGGCGACGAACTCGCGCGTGCCGTCGAGCGGATCGACCAGCCAGAAGCGCTCCGCGAACGTGGGCACCCGGCCTGCGCCCACGGCCTCTTCGGAGACGATCGGCACATCCGGCGCGAGGCGCGCGAGTTCGGCCTCGATCAGCGCCTCGGCGCGGGTGTCGGCCTCGGTCACCGGCGAGGCGTCATGCTTGGCTGCGACCTCGAACGCCGTCGCATAGACCTGCATGACGATCGCACCGGCGGCGCGGGCGATCGGGATCACCCTGTCGAGGCATTCGAGTTCAGGTAGCATACTCGGCCTGAATGATATAAGACATCGAGCTCGTTGATCGGCGCGACGCCTACCCCGCGCCGGCGCCCGGGCATCGGACCAGCGGACGACAGCACCGGGATGCCACTTAACCACCTGCAGCGACTCGAAGCGGAAAGCATTCACATCATGCGGGAGGTCGTCGCCGAGACCGACAACCCGGTGCTGCTCTATTCGATCGGCAAGGACAGCGCGGTGATGCTGCACCTGGCGCTGCGCGCGTTCTTTCCGGCCAAGCCCCCGTTCCCGCTGCTGCACATCGACACGACGTGGAAATTCCGCGACATGTACGCCTTCCGCGATCGCATCGCGCGCGAGGTGGGCATGAAGCTCATCGTGCACGTCAATGCCGAGGGTCTGGCGCAAAACGTCAACCCGTTCACGCACGGCTCGGCGGTGTACACCGACGTCATGAAGACGCAGGCGCTGCGCCAGGCGCTCGACCAGTACGGCTTCGATGCGGCATTCGGCGGCGCACGCCGCGACGAGGAGAAATCGCGCGCCAAGGAGCGCATTTTTTCGTTCCGCGACCGCGCACCATCGCTGGGACCCGAAGACGCAGCGCCCGGAGCTGTGGAAACTCTACAACACGCGCAAGCACAAGGGCGAAAGCCTGCGCGTGTTTCCGCTCTCGAACTGGACCGAGCTCGACGTCTGGCAATACATCTATCTGCGCCAGATACCCATCGTGCCGCTGTACTTCGCGCGCGAGCGACCGGTGGTCGAGCGCGACGGCGCGCTGATCATGGTTGACGACGAGCGCATGCCGCTTCGTCCGGGCGAGGTTCCGCAGCTGCGCAAGGTGCGCTTTCGCACCCTGGGCTGCTATCCGCTCACCGGCGCGATCGAATCCGCCGCCGACACGCTGCCGGCAATCATTCGGGAGATGCTTGCAAGCCGGGCTTCCGAGCGCCAGGGCCGCGTCATCGACTACGATGCCGCCAGCTCCATGGAGCGCAAGAAGGTGGAGGGTTACTTCTGATGGCGCAGGACGCCGCCCTCGCCGCAGGCGAGATCGAAGACTACCTGCACGCGCAGCAGCAGAAGAGCCTGCTGCGCTTCATCACCTGCGGCAGCGTCGACGACGGCAAGAGCACGCTCATCGGGCGCCTGCTGTACGAATCGAACCAGCTCTTCGAGGATCAGCTGGCGGCGCTCGAGGCGGACTCGAGAAAGCTGGGGACCCAGGGAGAGGCGCTCGATTTCGCGCTGCTCCTGGACGGCCTCAGCGCCGAGCGCGAGCAGGGCATCACCATTGACGTCGCTTACCGCTTCTTCGCCACCGACCGGCGCAAGTACATCGTTGCCGACACGCCGGGTCACGAACAATACACGCGCAACATGGTCACCGGTGCCTCGACAGCCGACGCCGCGGTACTCATCGTCGACGCCCGCAAGGGGGCGCTCACGCAGACCCGTCGCCACAGCTATATCGTCGCGCTGCTGGGCATCCGCCATGTCATCGTCGCGGTCAACAAGATGGACCTGATCGACTATGCCGAGCCGGCCTTCCGCGCCACAGTGGCCGAGTTGAGCGCCTTCGCCCGGCGCATCGGGCTAAAGGAGCTGACCTTCATCCCGGTGTCTGCGCTGCGCGGCGACAACGTGGTCGCGCCGAGCGCGAACATGCCGTGGTATCGGGGCGCGACGCTCTTGGGCTGCCTGGAAACGGTCGCCGTCGATGATTCGCGACTGCAGCACGCGCCGTTCCGGCTGCCGGTACAGTGGGTCAACCGGCCGCACCAGGGTTTCCGCGGCTTCGCCGGAACCATCGCCAGCGGCTCCATCCGCGTCGGGGAGGGCGTGCGCGTACAGCCTTCCGGCCGCGAGAGCGCGGTGGCACGCATCGTCACCGCGGACGGCGACCTCGAGCAGGCGATCGTCGGAGCGTCGATCACCCTCACGCTCGCCGATGAGATCGACGTTTCGCGCGGCGACATGCTGTCAACGGCGAGTGCGCCGGCCGAGGTCGCCGACCAGTTCGAGGCGACCATCATCTGGATGGCCGACGAACCCCTGCTCCCCGGACGGCCGTACCTGCTCAAGATCGGGGCCCGTACCGTCAACGCGCAGATCGGCGAGCTCAAGTACAAGGTCAACGTCAATTCGCTGGAGCATGTCGCAGCCCGGACGCTTGCACTAAACGAGATCGGGGTGTGCAACCTCTCGCTCGATCACCCGGTCGCGTTCGACGCGTACAACGACAACCGTGACACCGGCGGCTTCATCCTGATCGACCGCGTCAGCAACCACACGGTCGGGGCCGGGCTGCTCGATTTTGCGCTGCGCCGGGCGCACAACATCCACCTCCAGGCGCTCGACCTCAACAAGGCGCTGCGGGCGCAGATAAAGGGGCAGAAAGCCTGCGTGCTCTGGCTCACGGGTCTCTCCGGAGCGGGTAAGTCGACCGTTGCCAATCTGGTCGAGAAGAAGCTGCATGCGCTCGGCCGCCACACCTACCTGCTCGACGGGGACAACGTGCGCCACGGCCTGAACAAGGACCTGGGCTTCACCGACGTCGACCGGGTCGAGAATATCCGCCGCATGGCGGAGGTGGCGAAGCTGATGGTCGATGCGGGTCTCATCGTCATCACCGCCTTTATCTCGCCCTTTCGCGCCGAGCGCAGGCTCGCGCGCGAGCTGATGGACGCCGGCGAGTTCATCGAGATCTTCGTCGACACGCCGCTCTCGGTCGCCGAGGCGCGCGATCCGAAGGGGTTGTACCGCAAGGCCAGGCGTGGCGAGATCAAGAACTTTACCGGCATCGATTCACCCTACGAAGTGCCCGAGCACGCCGAAATCCGGGTCGAGACCGCGCGCCTGGCCGCCGATGTTGCAGCCGACTTGATCGTGCGCGAACTCGCCCGGCGCGGCGTCATCGGCAGCGTCGCCTGAAGCGGCCGGCCTTGGATCGATGAGGCAGCCAAGCGAACCGTTTGCCGCGATCCGCGCCGCGATCCGGGCACTGTGCGCGAACTTTCCCGACGCGTATTTCCGCGAGCTCGATGCCGCGCGCGCCTATCCGGAAGCCTTCGTTGCCGCCCTGACCAAGGCAGGATGGCTCGCCGCGCTCATTCCCGAGGAGTACGGCGGATCGGGCCTGGGCCTGACCGAAGCCTCGGTGATCCTGGAGGAAATCAATCGTTGCGGCGGCAATTCCGGCGCCTGTCACGGGCAGATGTACAACATGGGCACGCTGCTGCGGCACGGCTCGCCGGCGCAGAAGCGCAAGTATCTGCCCGCCATCGCCGCCGGCGCGCTGCGCCTGCAGTCGATGGCCGTGACCGAGCCCACGCACCGGCACCGACACCACCCAGCTTACGACGACCGCGCAGAAGCAAGGCGATCGCTATGTCGTCAACGGCCAGAAGGTGTGGATCTCGCGCGTGCAGCACTCCGACCTGATGATCCTGCTCGCGCGCACCACGCCGCTCGCGGAGGTCAAGCGCAAGTCGGAAGGCATGTCGATTTTCCTCGTCGAGCTCGCCGCAGGCGATCGGCAACGGGCTCACGGTCCGGCCCATCCGCAACATGGTCAATCACGAAACCAACGAGCTCTTCTTCGATCAGCTCGAGATCCCCGCCGACAACCTGATCGGCGAGGAGGGCAAGGGCTTCCGCTACATCCTGGACGGGCTCAACGCGGAGCGCGCGCTCATCGCCGCCGAATGCATCGGCGACGGCTACTGGTTCATCGAGCGCGCCGCCCGGTACGCCGGGGAGCGCGTGGTGTTCGGCCGGCCGATCGGCAAGAACCAGGGGGTCGCCTTTCCCATCGCCGAGGCTTACATGGAAGTCGAGGCGGCGAACCTGATGCGTTTCGAAGCCTGCGCGCTGTTCGATCGCGGCGAGCCGTGCGGCGCGCAGGCCAACATGGCCAAGCACCTGGCTGCCAAAGCGGCATGGGAGGCGGCCAACGTCTGCCTGCAGACGCACGGCGGCTTCGGCTTTGCCGCCGAGTACGACATCGAGCGCAAGTTTCGCGAGACGCGGCTGTACCTGGTGGCGCCGATTTCGACCAACCTGATCTTGAGCTATATCGCCGAGCACGTGCTCGGACTGCCGCGTTCGTTCTAGTCGAGTGCATTGCCCCGCGGCGGTTGCTTATTTTTGAGGGGGCGGGCCGCTTGGGTTTGACCCCGAGTTGGATGTCAGCCTATGCACGGCTTCCATGCGAGCGCCCTCGGTTGCCGCGGTCTGTGCTGGTGGAGCCGTGAGGGGGGCGTGTGATTGCTCCTGCTGGAGGCCGGCGATAAAACCAGCCAGCGGCGCAATGTTACTGAACGAGCTCGCCTGCTCAAGAGCTTTCATATACTCGTCCCGTCGCTGAACCGGGATAATAGTCCAGACGAATCCGCCCGACGCTAACATTAGATTCATAAGAAATCGACCGAGCCGCCCGTTTCCATCCATATACGGATGAATGTACACAAAGAGGAAGTGACCCAACACGGCACGCACCTGCGGCGCGTGTTCCGTCTCAAGAAGGTCGAAGAGTACTGGCATGCATTCCTGCACTGCCTCCTTGGATAGCGGGACATGCAGTGCTCCCCGAATGAAGACTTGGCCATTTCGGTATCCGGCGAGATCCGCTGGCTTAAGTATCCCGGCTTGCACACTCGGGCTGAATAGAGCCTGATACCACCGCGGCAGTTCTTGCCTAAATACTGCGCCCGCGTTTTCGCCGTTGATGATGCGGAGCAAATCTTGCTTTACAACCTTGTGCGTCTCAAAGTACCCGCGGGCGGCCATAGCATCACGCGTATCTCGGTCTTTCTCGTCTACATCCGGGTTCCAATTCCCATCGCGTACTCTTTCGATCAGTGCTGGGGAGACGCGATACCCTTCGATGGACAAGGAGTGATACGCGTCGGTCACGTACCGCGCCTCGACGTCTTGCATAAGGGCTTCTCTATTGATCGCGGCCTTCGGGGGAGCAGGAAAGGACGCAATGACGTGCTCCCTCATCTCTGTCCACATGAGGCGTAGTCGCTGCACGTATGGGGATTCTATGCGTCCACCAGGGAGCAAGGTAGGAAGAGGTCTTTGGAATGGGTTTGTCTCATGGACATCATGCCCCGCGCGACGCATTGCGCTGACAATCTCATCGGCCAGTTCGGGACGCCCGACAGCCCTAAAAGCACCCGCGAGACGACCGGCGACGGAAGGATGAGAACCTGCGAGGAGTATGCGCAAGATGTCCGATACGTCGGGCAGGGATGCCAGAGCCACTTGAGCCGCGATGGGGATTTGACCGAAAAAGGTTGGGCTGACGGCGACAAGAGCTGCCGGGAGTTCTACTAGACGTAATCCGCCGCAGTTCTCGACTGGCGAAGACGCTAGGAGCTCCGGCGAACAGTAAACGAAGAGAGAGCAGCCGTAGAGAAGGTTTAGGGTCTGGTTTGTACCCCGAGTTGCCCAGATCTGGATTTGCTTAGGGGCGCTTCCTTCACCGCTTCGGAAGCGAAGCGATTGTTCTGGATTTACGTGCCAGCGATCCTCAAATCGCTCTCGAGAGTAGCCGGCGACAAATTCCCGCATGCTGGCGTACCAAGCTGTCGTATCGCCCTCAGCTTCGTCCGGGCGACTGGGAATGTACCAACCGCGTACGACCTTTCTTAGGAACCCCCCGCGCAGAAGAGCCTCTCGGTCCGAGCGCAAGAGTTTCTTCCCTGGGATAGCTTGGAATCCCTGGTCCTGTAGGGTCTTTAACGCCTCAAGTGCGGCCGCAAGTTTTTCCTGAGGATGTGGCATTGGGTAGGGCCTTCTGTTATACGTACAAGAGTCTGTTGCTTGTAGTTACAAGAGTATATAGTTTGTCATTACAAGATTATACGGAGAGCAATCACAAGAGTATACGGTCTTCAATTACAAGAGTCTATTGTCAGCCATAGATATTTACTGTTATTTTTTAATATGTTACACGTTCAACTTTGAGGCCCCTTTGGCTAAACCCTCCAGTGTTCGGTGCGGGTTATAAAGATCGGGCAAGAATCACAGGAACCTGCCCTCGGCAACACAGCTCTCCGCACTCCCTACCTAGTGCCCAGTGCTCCGTACGACGCAGAGGCATTGGGCAGCATGCAGCAGCGGTATGGTCACTCATCGTCAGCATGTGCACTGCTACCTAGCGGTGGCGGTGCTGCCGGGCAATCAGCAGCGGGGCTGCCAAACCCAGGCGGGCCGACGTTGATCATCGGCAGCATGCACACGGCAACGGCATCGCCATGATCGTCGTCGTCACCATGACCATACCTTCGGAGCTACATGCCATAAGGCAGGCCGCTACCAGGGCGCCTCCAAATAGCGCTATTCAGAGCAATGACTAAGCGCCCGCGCCGACGCCCTTGGCAACCGGCGCTGTCCACTCGCGGGCGATCGCTGCCGCGTCGTGCACGACGCCCTGCACCGGGCGCAACGCGCTCGGCGTGCGCGAAAAACGCGGCGCGGGCGCCGGACACGGCACGCCGTCGAGCGCAGCGAACACGCCGCGGGCGACCAGGTGCGGATGCTGTGCCGCCGCGCGCAGCGAGAGCACCGGCGCGAAGCAGGCGTCGGTGCCTTCGAGCAGATCGCGGCATTGCTGGACCGAGCGCGCGGCGAACGCGCTGCGCATGAGTTCCCTAAGCCGCGGCCAGGTCGCGGGATCGTCGCACGCCGCGAACGCTTCCGGGGGCAGGCCGAGGCGCTCGAGCAAGCGGGCGCGGAACTGCGGCTCGAGCGCGCCGACGGCGACATACCCGCCGTCGGCGCAGCGGTAGGTTGCATAGAAAGGCGCGCCCCCGTCGAGAAGGTTGCTGCCGCGCTGGTCGCGCCAGGTGCCGCGCGCCATAGCCGCATGCACGAACGTGAGCAGCGAAGCGGTGCCGTCGACGATCGCCGCATCGACGACCTGGCCTCGACCGGAATGCCGTGCCTCGAGCAGTGCGGCGAGCACGCCGACGACGAGGTAGAGCGCGCCGCCGCCAAAATCGCCCAGCAGGTTGAGCGGTGGCACCGGCGCGCCGCCGGCTTCGCCAATGGCGTGCAGCGCGCCGGTCAGCGCGATGTAGTTGATGTCGTGGCCGGCCGCCGCGGCAAGCGGCCCGGCCTGGCCCCAGCCGGTCATGCGGCCGTACACCAGGCGGGGATTGCGACGCAGGACGGCATCCGGGCCGATGCCCAGGCGCTCCATGACGCCGGGGCGAAAGCCCTCGAGCAGCGCGTCGGCGTGGTCGAGCAGGTCAAGCGCCGCGGCGACGCCTGCGCCGGACTTGAGATCGATCTGCACCACGCGCCGCCCGCGCTCGACGAGATCATGCTTTTCCAGGCGGGGCCCGTCCGGGCGGGCGACGCGTACCACGTCCGCGCCCATGTCGGCGAGCAGCATGGCGGCAAACGGCGTCGGGCCGATGCCGGCAAACTCGACGATGCGCAGGTCGCGCAACGGGCCGCTTCGGGGCTCGGTCATGGCAGTATCTCCGGCAGGCGTTGCAGCGACTGATTGTAACGACGGCTGCACGCCGCCGCGCGCCGATCAGCTTGGCGGCGGCCGCATTCCCGGTGCGAACCTGTCGCCTCAGGCCGCGGCCAGGAACTGCGCCACCGCCACGATCACCGCCTCCGGCTGGTCGCGCTGCGGCGCGTGCCCGCAGGGCGTGAGTTCGAGTCGGCGGACGTTGCGCGCGCCGCGCTCGATGCGGTCGATCTGCGCCAGCGTGCCGTACTCGTCCTCGACGCCCTGGATTGCGAGCACCGGGCAGGCGACCTCGGGCAGTAGCGACTCGATATTCCAGGCGGCGAAGTCCGGGTGCAGCCAGATGTCGTTCCAACCCCAAAACGCGCTGTCGACATGGTCGTGGAAGCGCGCGAGCTTGGCGCGCAATGCGCCATCGAGATACTCGCATCGCACCGCGGCGATATGGTCGAGGCCGTACCGCTCCACGTAGACGTGCGGGGCAAGCGCGATCACGGCGCTGACGGGGCGCCTGGCGCACGCCGCGTGGATGAGCGCAATCGAGGCGCCGTCGCTATGCCCGAAAAGGACGCTCTCGCGCACCCCGAGCTCTTCGAGCAACTGTGGCAGTGCCTGCAGCGCCTCGTCGTGCATGTAATCGACGCGGCGCGGTCCGCTCAGCGGATCGGACCGGCCATAGCCCAGGCGCGAGTAGGCGAGCACCCGGCGGCCGGTCGCGGCAGCCAGCTGCTGCGGGAAATCCCGCCACAGCGCCACCGAGCCGAGTCCTTCGTGCAGCATGACAATCGGTGCGGTGTTGCCGCGCGCCGAACCATGCCAGGCGTACTCGATCTGCCGGCCGTCGACACCGGCCATCGATTGCGCCGAGCGCTCAGAGGCCGAGGTGGCGATGGTACAGCTCCGGTTGCGCGCGCAGCGCGGCGCTCGGCAAGTCGGCGACGACCTCACCCTTGACGAGCAGTGTGCAGCGATCGGCGTGCGCGAGCACGGCGCCGACGTTGCGGTCGACGACGACCGCGGCCACGTCGGCGTGGCGCAGGCTCGCGATCACGCGCCAGATCTCCCGCGCCACCAGCGGCGCGAGGCCTTCGGTCGCCTCGTCGAGCAGCAGCAGGTCGGGGTTGGTGAGCAGCGCGCGCCCGAGCGCGAGCATCTGCTGCTCGCCGCCGGATAGCTGGTCGCCGCGGTGCCGCAGCCGCGCGCCCAGGCGGGGGAAGAGCTCGAGCACGGCGGCTTGCGTCCAGCGCCGCGCACCGTGCACGCCAGGGCGCGCGGCCATGACCAGGTTCTCGCGCACGGTCAGGTTGGCAAAGATGCCACGGCCTTCCGGAACGTAGGCCACGCCCTGTCGCGCGACCCGCTCCGGACGGGCGCCGGTGGCGTCGTTCCCGCGCAGGCGAATCTCGCCGCAGCGGGGCACGACGTGACCGAGCAGCGCGCGCAGCAGCGTGGTCTTGCCCATGCCGTTGCGACCGAGCAGGCCGACCGTCTCGCCGGGGGCTACCCGGAAATCGATGCCGCGCAGCACATGGCTCGAGCCGTAGTAGACGTGCAACGCGCGTGCCTCGATGAGTGCTTGCATGGCGTGGCTTCAGAGCGCCTCGCCGAGGTAGGCTTCGCGCACCGCCGGGTTGCTGCGCACGCTGTCGGGCGCACCGGCGGCGAGCACCGCGCCGTCGGCCATGACGGTGATGACGTCGGCGAGGGCAAACACCGCGTCCATGTCGTGCTCGACGAGCAGGATCGCGTGCTCCGGGCGCAGGCCGCGCAGCAGGTCTAGCACGCGCCGTGATTCCTCCGCGCCCATCCCCGCCAGCGGCTCGTCGAGGAGCAGCACCGTCGGTTCGCTCGCCAGGCACATGGCGATCTCCAGTTCGCGCTGCTCGCCGTGCGCAAGCAGGCCCGCCGGGACCTGGGCCCGGGCGCCAAGGCCCACCGCGGACAGTGCCCGCGCGGCCGCTCGCGCGCTCGTGGCGCAGGCCGCGGCGCGCTCGTGCAGCGCCCAGGCACGCGGATAACGCGCCTGCACGGCGAGTCGACAGTTTTCAAAGGCGCTGAACTCGGCGAACACGTTGCTGTGCTGAAAGGTGCGGCCGACGCCCAGATGCGCCCGTTGATACGCGCGCCGGCCGGTCACCGCCTTGCCACACAGCGTGATCGCACCGGAGCTCGGGGCGAGCTCGCCGGCGAGGAGGTTGACCAGCGTCGACTTGCCCGCGCCGTTGGTTCCGATAAGGGCGTGAATCTGTCCGCGCCGTAGTTCGAGCGACACGTCGTTGACCGCGACCACGCCGCCGAAGCGGCGTGTCAAGGCGCGCGCGGTGAGCAGGGGTTCAGCCATGCCCGAGCTGCGCCCGCCAGGCTGCGCCGGCCCGGGTCAGCCCCTGCGGCAGCAGCATGACCGCGAGGATGATCAATCCGCCCATCGGCAGCAGCCAGTGCCGGGTCAGCGACGACAGGCCATCCTGCAGCAGGACGAAGGTGAATGCGCCGACGATCGCGCCGTACAGGTTGCCCGTGCCGCCGAGGATGAGCATCAAGAGCACGTTGGCCGACTGCTGCCAGGCGAGCATTTCCGGGTTGACGAAGCCGAACTGGACCGCGGCGAAGTAGCCCGCAACGCCGGCGATCGCGCCGGCCACGGTGAACGCGGCGAGCTTGTAGGCATAGGTGTTGAAGCCCAAAGCGCGCATGCGCGCCTCGTTGCTGCGGATACCGGCCAGCGCCCGGCCGAAGCGCGAGGCGAGCAGCATGCGCAGGAAGGCAAACGTGAGCAGCAACACCACGAGCACAGCGTAGTAGAAAGGCATGCTGTCGGCGAGGTTTATCGACCACGCGCCGGGCCCCGCGGCAGGCGTGAGGTACAGATACGTGCCGTCGCTGCCGCCGGCAAGCCCGGTGTCGTGAAACACGAAATAGACCATCTGCGAGAACGCCAGGGTCACCATGATGAAGTACACGCCCCGCGTGCGCAGCGCCAGCGCACCGATGGCGAGCGCGAGCAGCGCGCTCACCGCTACCGCCAGCGGCAGCGAAGTCCACGGCGTCGCGCCCGCGTTGCGGTCGGGGCCCAGGAGCGCGACGACGTAGCCCGCGACGCCAAAGAATGCGGCGTGGCCGAGGCTCACCAGGCCGGTGGCGCCGACCAAGAGGTCGAGGCTCAGCGCAAACACCGCCATGATCATGATCTTGGCCACGAGTTCGACGTAGAACCGATCCGCGAATGCGGGCAGCAGGACGAGCGCCAGCAACGCGAGCAGCGGCAGGGCGCGGCGCGCTGCGCTCAAACGCCGCTCTCCCGGAACAGGCCCTGCGGGCGCCACACCAGAACGATCGCCATCAGCAGGTAGACGAGCATGCCGGCGTAGTCCGGCAGGAAGACCTTGCCGAACGTGTCGACAAATCCGATCAGGAGCGCCGCCACCAGCGCGCCGGGCACCGACCCGATCCCGCCGATGACGATGACCACGAAACAAATGATCAGCACCTGATTGCCCATGCCGGGGTAGACCGACGAGGCCGGCGCGTTGATCATGCCGGCGAAGGCGGCGAGTGCGACGCCGAGTGCGAAGACGATCCGAAACAGCAAGCGGATGTCGATGCCCAGCGAGCGCACCATCTCGCGGTTCGATGCACCCGCCCGGATCATCATCCCGAGGCGCGTGCGCCGCAGCAGCACGAACAGCAGCACGGCGACGACCAGGCACACGGCGCACAGGAACAGGTTGTAGACCGGGTAGGTCATCGTTGACCCCAAGGGAACGGACCAGTCGAGGCCCTGCGGCACGGGTACGCCGTGGACGTCATCGCCAACGATGAGGCTGCGCAGCTCCTCGAAGACGAGGATCAGGCCGTAGGTCAGCAACACCTGCTGCAGATGGTCGCGCCGATAGAGGAAACTGAAGAACACCCACTCGAGCAGGTAGCCGAACAGGACCGCGAGCACGAGGCCAAGCCCGATGGCGAGGAACAGGTTTCCGGTCAGCGCCGAGAGCGTGAACGCCGCGTACGCGCCGAGCATGTAGAAGCTGCCGTGGGCAAGGTTGATCACGCCCATGATGCCGAAAATGAGCGTAAGCCCACTGGCGACCAGAAACAGCAGCAGGCCGTACTGGATGCTGTTGAGAACCTGGATGAGGAAGACGGACAGCTGCACGCGTCGAAACCCGAAGACCCCGATGCCGCGTTCACCCGACGCGAAGGCGACGGTGTGACGCGGCCACCGCCCCCGCCCCGCGGCGCGGATCAGGCCATGGAGCAACCGCGCGCCGGATCCGCCAGGGCCTTCGCCGCGATGCCGATCGCATTGTTTTCGCCGTTCTCGACCCGGCGCAGATAGAAGTCCTGGACCACATTGTGCGACGGCGAAAGCGTGATCAGGCCGCGCGGGCTGTCGATTTTCGCCGCGGCCATCGCCCGGACGAGCGCCGCGCGCTGCGCCAGATCGCCGCCGACCGCGTTCAGTCCGATCGCCAGCAGCTGCGCCGCATCGTAGCCCTGGACGGCGTACACGTCGGCCTTGCTGTCGTAGGCCTTCGCGTACGCCAGGCGGAAGGCGATGTTGCGCGGCGTCTTCAGGTTGTCCGCGTAGTGCAGCGTGGTAAGCAACCCGTCGGCGGCGGCGCCCTGCGCGTCGAGCGTGCCGTCGGTGAGAAAGCCCGCGCCCAGCAGCACGATGCGCTCCTTGAGGCCCGCCGCGGCATAGTCTTTGACGAACTTGACCGCGCCGCCACCGGCGAAGAAGGTGTAGACGCAGGTCGGCTTGAGCGCCGCGATCTCGGTCAGCAGCGCCTGAAACTCGACGGTGGGGAAGGGCACGTAGAGGTCCCTGACGACCTTGCCCCCGCCTTGCTCAAAGCTTTCCCGGAAGCCGCCGACCGACTGCTCGCCGGCCGCATATTTCCAGGTGATCGTCGCCGCGGTCGAATA
This sequence comes from uncultured beta proteobacterium, assembly GCA_963711235.1. Lineage (GTDB taxonomy): Bacteria > Pseudomonadota > Gammaproteobacteria > Burkholderiales > Casimicrobiaceae > PALSA-1003. Next base: position 81,816 of record CAVQDI010000010.1, read on the forward strand.
CTTCTTCTGTGCCGCGACCATGCCCATGGCCAGGCCCGGCTGCGAATTGGAGAACGAGACGCGAAAGATGTTCGGCGCGCACAGCGCGCCGGTCGCTTCGTCGACGCCGGCGTTGGGGATGATGAGCAGCGTGTTGGTGTCGCGCGCCGCCTTGACGATCGCGAGCTGGACGCCGGAGTGCACGGTGCCGACGATGAGATCGACGCTGTCGCGCTTGATGAGCTTGTTGACGTTGTCGGGCGCCTTGGAGGGCTCCGATTCGTCGTCCACGCTGGTGTATTCGATTTCGCGTCCGGCGAGCTTGCCGCCCTGTTCCCGGACATAGAGCTTGAAGCCGTTTTCGATGGCGCGGCCGAGCGCGGCGTAGGTGCCGGTGTAGGGCAACATGAACCCGACCTTGATGCGCGCTGCCTGCGCGAACGCCCGTCCCGCGCCGCCAAGCGTGCCGAGCGCTACCGCGCCCAGCGCCTTGACGATCCGGCGCCGCTGCCGCTGCTGTCCAGTCGTGACCATGCCGTTGCCCTCCTCACCTGAGCGCGCCGCAGCCTGGCGTGCGGCAGCGGTCTGTCGCGCGCGTCATCCTACACGAAGGTGCAAGCGGCCGGCGCGCCTAGCGCAGCGCGCGCAGCTTGTAGCGCTGGATCTTGCCGGTCGCCGTCTTGGGTAGCTCGGGGACGAAGTCGATCCAGCGCGGGTACTTGTAATGCGCGAGCTGCGCGCGGACGTGCGCCTGGATCTCGGCGGCGAGCGCGGCGTCTCCCTGCTGCGGCAGGGCGGAGCACGACAAACGCCTTCGGTTTGACCAGCCGGTCGGCGTCCTCCCACGCGACCACGGCCGCCTCGAGCACCGCGGGATGGGCGATGATCGCCGCTTCGACCTCCGCCGGCGAGACCCAGATGCCGCCGACCTTGAGCATGTCGTCGTTGCGCCCGCAGTAGACATAGTAACCGTCCGCATCGCGCCGATACTTGTCGCCGCTGCGCGTCCACTCGCCTAAGGAAGGTCGCGCGCGATTTCGGGCGGTTGTTCCAGTAGGTCATCGCCGCGGTCGGGCCCTTGATCAACAGCTCGCCCGGTTCCCCGTCGGCGACATCGCGCCCCTGCTCGTCGACGATGCGCAGCTCGTAGCCGGGAACGGGCTTGCCGGTCGTCCCGTAGCGCACGTCGTCGGCGCGGTTGGACAGGAAGATGTGGAGCATCTCGGTCGAGCCGATGCCGTCGAGAATGTCGACGCCGGTGCGCTCGCGGAAGCGGCGCCCGATCTCGGCGGGCAGCGGCTCGCCGGCGGAGGCGCAGCGGCGCAAGGCGAGCGCCTCGCGCACGGGAAAATCCGGCGCCGAGAGCATGGCCGCAAACAACGTGGGCACGCCATAGAAGATCGTCGCCCGATGCGCAGTCAGGCGCTTGAACACCGCCGCGGGCGTCGCCCGCTCGGCCATGAGCACCGTCGTGGCGCCGACGGCCAACGGAAACGAGAGCGCGTTGCCGAGGCCATAGGCGAAGAAGAGCTTGGCGGCCGAGAACACGACATCGTCCTCGCCGATCCCCAGCACCGGGCGCGCGTAGAGCTCGGCGGTCTGGATCATGCTCGCCTGCACGTGCACCGTGCCCTTGGGCGCTCCGGTCGAACCGGACGAATAGAGCCAGAAGCAGGCGTCGTCGCCGGTCGTGGGGGCCGGTTCCAGGACATCGCTCGCGGCAGCCAACAGCGCATCGAGGCCGCGCTGCGGCGGCTGCGCCTCGCCGGCGACGATCACTTCGCGCCGCAGCTCCGCTCCGGCCTCGGCTAGCGCCTGCTCGAACGTCGCTGAGCAACGGCGGCGACAGCACGAGCGCGTTGGCGCGGCTGTCGCCCAGGATAAAGCGGTAGTCGTTCGCGGTGAGCATCGTGTTGACCGCGATCGGGACCAGGCCGGCCTTGATCGCGCCCAGGAACACGGTCGGGAAATCGATGCCATCGTGCAGCGCGAGCAGAACCCGCTGTTCCGGCGCCAGGCCGAGCGCGCGCAGCGCATTGCCGGCGCGGTTGACGCGCTCTCCCAGTTCGCGGTAGGTGTAGCCGCCGCGATCGTCGATGTAGGCCAGCTTGTCGCCGCGGCCGGCGCGCAGGTTACGCTCGATGAGATCATAGGCCGCGTTGTAGTGGCGCGGGATCTCCAGGCGCGGCGGGCTGACAACCTGGTCGGCGCGGCTCAACTCCATCGATCCTCCTTGCGGCGCCTTCGTCTGGGGTCGCGCCTTCGAAAGCGCGGGCGGCACCAGCGCGCCGTCTCGTCGCTGCGCCCGTGTTCCTATAGTATAGCGTCGATGCGGCGAGGCACGGCGTTGCAGCCGCGTCGTCGCCCGGAGGAAAACGTGCCCGCGCTATCCCCAGCCGAACCGACCGAGTTGCCGCGTCCGCCGGTGCGCTTCGATGTGCGCGCCGACGCCTACCGGCACTGGCAGCTCGCGCTCGACGGTGCCGTGGCGACTCTCGCCCTGGGGGTTGCCGAAGATGCCGGGCTGCAACCGGGCTACCGGCTCAAGCTCAACTCCTACGACCTCGGCGTCGACATCGAGCTCGCCGATGCGCTCGACCGCATCCGCTTCGAGCATCCCGAGGTGCACTGCGTGGTCATCACCGGCGCGCGCGAGCGATTGTTCTGTTCCGGCGCCAACATCACCATGCTCGGGCGCGCAAGCCACGCCTGGAAGGTCAACTTCTGCAAGTTCACCAACGAGACGCGCAACGGCATGGAGGACTCCAGCGCGCACGACGGCATCCGCTTTCTCGCCGCGGTCAACGGCGCCTGTGCCGGCGGCGGCTACGAGCTGGCGCTGGCCTGCGACGAGATCCTGTTGATCGACGATCGTTCCTCCGCGGTGAGCCTGCCCGAGGTGCCGCTGCTCGGCGTGCTTCCAGGCACGGGAGGCCTGACGCGACTGACCGACAAGCGCCGCGTCCGGCGCGACCTGGCGGACGTCTTCTGCACCACCACCGAAGGCGTGCGCGGCCAACGTGCGGTCGAGTGGCGGCTGGTCGATGCGCTGGCCAAGCCCGCGGACTTCGCGCGCGTGGTCCGGGCGCGTGCCAGCGCGCTGGCTGCGGGCGTGCCGGCGTCTCTGCGCCGGCCGGCGGGCACGCCGGGTGTTGCGCTGACGCCGCTGGAGCGCGGCATCGAGCCTGACCGGTATCGCTACGCGACCGTCGAGGTCGCGATCGATCGCGCGGCGCGCGTGGCCAACCTGACGCTGTCTGCGCCCCGCTGCACCGGCGCCGGCCGACGCCGGGGCCGCACAGGCGCTCGGTGCTGCGTGGTACCCGCTCCAGCTCGCGCGCGAGCTCGGGGATGCGATCCTGATGCTGCGCACCAACGAGAGCGACATCGGCACCTGGATCCTGCGCACGCGCGGCGACGCGCAGCGGATGCTCGCGCACGACGCGCTGATCTGCCGCGAGGCGGGACACTGGTTCGTGCGGGCGACGATCGGCGCGCTGCGCCGCACCTTCAATCGCCTCGAGGTGTCCTCGCGCGGCATGTTCGCGCTCATCGATCGCGATTCGTGCTTTGCGGGCACGCTCTTCGAGCTGGTTCTGGCCGCCGATCGCGCCTACATGCTCGACGCGGCAGGACGGCCCGACGGTCATGCTCTCGGAGGCGAACTTCGGTGTCTATCGCACCCTGCGCGAGAGCTCGCGCCTGGCCGAGCGCTTTGCCGCCGACCCGCAGCACGAGCGCCACCTGCATACGCTGGGTGCGGTTCCCCTCGGCGCGGCGCGCGCGCTCGAGCTCGGGCTCGTGACCCGCGCCCCGGATGACATCGACTGGGACGATGAGGTGCGCATCGCCGTCGAGGAGCGCGCTTCCTTTTCGCCCGATGCGCTGACTGGATTGGAGCAGAACCTGCGCTTCGGCGGCGGCGAGAGCGTCGCCACGCGCATCTTCGGCCGGCTTTCGGCCTGGCAAAACTGGATCTTCAGCCGCCCGAACGCGGTGGGCGAGCACGGCGCGCTCAAGGTGTTCGGCACCGGCACGAAGGCGAAGTTCGACTGGACGCGCGTGTGAGCGAAGGGCGCGCATGAGCAGCGTCGACAGCGGCGAACGCATCCCCAACAATGTCGGCCTCGCCGATGACCGCACGTTGCAGCGCGCGCTGCTGCACTGGCAGCCACGCTTTCACGACTGGTGGCTGGACGTGGGGCCGGAGCGCAGCGCGCAGGACCAGGTGTACCTGCGCACGGCGATCAGCGTCGAGCAGGACGGCTGGGCGCAGTTCGACTACGTCAAGATGCCCGACTACCGCTGGGGCATCTTTCTCAACCCGGCCCAGCCGGAGCGCAAGATCCCTTTCGGCGCCCACCGCGGCGAGGACGCGTGGCAGGAAGTGCCCGGCGAGTACCGCGCCAACCTGCGCCGCATCATCGTGACCCAGGGCGACACCGAGCCCGCATCGGTCGAGCAGCAGCGCCATCTGGGCGCGACGGCGCCCTCGCTCTACGACCTGCGCAACCTGTTCCAGATCAATGTCGAGGAAGGTCGCCACCTGTGGGCGATGGTGTATCTGCTGCATCGCTACTTCGGCCGCGACGGTCGCGAGGAAGCCGAGGCGCTGCTCGAGCGCCGCTCGGGCGATCGCGACAATCCGCGCATCCTCGGCGCCTTCAACGAGCCCACGCCCGACTGGCTGGCATTTTTCATGTTCACGTTCTGCACCGACCGCGACGGCAAGTTCCAGCTCTGCGCCCTGGCGGAGAGCGCGTTCGATCCGCTGGCGCGCACGACGCGCTTCATGCTGACCGAGGAAGCGCATCACATGTTCGTCGGCGAATCCGGGGTCGCGCGCATCCTCCAGCGCACGGCCGAGGTCATGGCGCAACACGGCGTGCGCGACCCGGCGGAGGTCGCGCCGCTACGGTGTGATCGACCTGCCGACGCTGCAGCGTTATTTCAACTTCCACTACAGCGTGACGCTCGACCTGTTCGGAGCCGACGTCTCGTCGAACGCCGCGACGTTCTTCAGCACCGGACTCAAGGGCCGCTTCGACGAGAGCAAGATCGCCGACGATCACGTTCTTGAGGGCGCGACCTACCCGGTGCTTGAAATGGCCGACGGCCGGCTGGTCGAGCGCCAGGTCCCGGCGCTCAATGCGCTCAACGAGCGGCTGCGCGATCGCTACATCAAGGATACGATTGCCGGCGTCGGGCGCTGGAACCGCGTGTTGCAGAAGCACGGGGTCGATGCGCAGATCGTGCTGCCGCACAAGGCGTTTAACCGCCGCATCGGTTCGCTCGCCGGCACACACATCGGGCTCGACGGGCGAGTCATCGACGCGGCGGAATGGAGTCGGCACGAGCGCGAGTGGCTGCCAACCGCGGACGACCGCGCCTACGTTGCCTCGCTGATGGGGCGGGTTGGCAAGCCGGGCCAATTCGCCGGCTGGATCGCTCCACCGGCGGTGGGTATCAACCGCCAGCCGATCGAATTCGAGTACGTGCGTTTCGGCTGAAGCGCCGCGGATTGCGCCCACCTTGGCCGCCGATTCTTCCGTCGTGACGCTCGCGCGCGACGGCGCCGTCGCCGTGATCACGATCGACCATCCCCCGGTGAACGCGCTGTCCAGCGACGTGCGTGCCGGGCTGCTCAGCGCACTCGACGCGGCAGCGGCCGACGACAGCGTCCGGGCGATCGTCCTGGCCTGCGCCGGCGCCACGTTCTGTGCCGGCGCCGATATCCGCGAATTCGACCTGCCACCGCAGCCGCCGCATTTGACCGACGTGATTCAGCGCTTTGCGGACGCAGCGAAGCCGGTGATCGCTGCCCTTCACGGCAACGCGCTCGGCGGCGGCTGCGAGCTCGCGGCCGGCTGCCATTACCGCATCGCCATGCGCGGCACGCGCATCGGCTTGCCGGAAGTCAATCTCGGACTTTTGCCCGGCGCGGGCGGAACCCAGCTGCTGCCACGTCTGGTCGGCTTCGACGCCGCGCTGTCGATGATGCTCGACGGCAAGCCGCGCGCGGTCGACGCGGCGGAAGTCAAAGGCTTCGTCGACGAGGTTGTCGGCGACGATCTCGGCGCCGCGGCAGTGGCCTTCGCGCGCCGGATCGTGAGCGCGGAATCCGCTCCGAGGCGCACCGCAAACCGGCCCCTGCCCGAGGCGGTGCCGGAAGTCTTTGAGCGCCACGAAGAGGCTGCCCGCAAGCGTCGCGGCGAGCCTGCGCCGGAGAAAATCGTCGCCGCCGTGAGGCGCGCGATCGACATGCCCTTCGCCGACGCGGTGGCGCGCGCCCGCGCCGATTTCCTCGCGCTGCGCGACACGCCGGAGTCGAAGGCGCTGCGGCACGCGTTCTTCGCCGAACGCGAGGCCGGCAAGCTGCCCGCCGGCGTCAGCGTCGCGGCGCCGCGCGCACTGCGCAGCGCGGCCGTGATTGGCGCCGGCACGATGGGGCAGGGCATCGCCATCGCGTTGCTCGACGCGGGCATGGAGGTGACACTGGTCGAGACCGCTGCAGCCGGCGCTCGCGCGCGCCGAGCAGCGCCTCGCCGCGCACTACGAGGCGGCAGCCGCGAAGGGACGCATCGCCGCCGCGGCCGTGCCGGGCATTCTCTCCCGGCTCGGCGCAGCGACCGGCATCGAGGCGATCGCCGCAGCCGACGTGGTCATCGAGGCGGTGTTCGAGGACCTCAGCGTCAAGCGCGAGGTGTTCGCCCAGATCGACGCACTCGCCCGGCCCGACGCGCTGCTCGCAACCAACACCTCCTATCTCGACGTCGCCGAAATCGCCGCATCCACGCGCCGGCCGCAGGAGGTCATCGGCCTGCATTTTTTCAGCCCGGCCAACGTGATGCGCTTAGTCGAGATCGTGCGCACCGACGCCTCGTCGCCCGAGGCGCTCGGAACGGGCATCGCGCTGGTCAAGCGCTTGAAGAAAGTCGGCATCCTGTGCAAGGGCAGGGACGGCTTCGTCGGCAATCGCATGCTCGTCCTGCGCACACGCGAGTGCCTGTTCATGCTCGAGGAGGGCGCGCTGCCACAGCAGATCGATGCTGCGCTCGTCGACTTCGGCTTCGCCATGGGTCCGCTTGCCGTCGGCGACCTGGCGGGCCTGGACATCGGATGGCGCAACGCCCACCTGCGCCGCCAGTTGCGCGAACTCGGGGGACACGATTGCGATCTGCTCGACCAGCTCATTGCGGCCAACCGGCTCGGGCAGAAGACCGGCGCGGGGTGGTACCGCTACGACGCAGGCAGCCGCAGGGCGTTACCCGATCCGGCGGTCGAAGCGATGCTCATCGAGCACGCGCGCGCTCGCGGCATCGTCGCTGCGCGTTTCAACCCGCTGAGATCGTCGAGCGCTGTCTGCTCGGCATGATCAACGAGGCCGCGAGCATTCTCGACGAGGGCGTGGTCGCCCGCGCCTCCGACATTGACGTCGTCTGGCTGACCGGTTACGGCTTCCCGCGGTTTCGCGGCGGGCCGCTGTACTACGCCGACCAGTTGGGCCTGCGCGCGGGTGGTGGAGCGCATCGAGGCGCTGCGCGATCGCTTCGGCGCCGCTTACTGGACACCGGCACCGGCACTCAAACGCCTCGCGACGACGGGGCAGGGCTTCTACTGGACCTGAAGCGCAACGCACCCTATGCTGGCGTGACACGGGGCGGCGCATAGACCGGCGCACGGCTAGCCGGCGGCCCGCGTTCAGCGCGCAAGGTCCACAGCGGCAGGCAAGGAGGGGATCAATGCAAGACTTGTTGCGCCGGCGCTCCCGGCGGATCTTTTTGCTCGGCAGTGTCGCCACGGCCGCGTCCGCATGGCTGCCGCGGGGGGCCTTCGCGACCGATCCAGTCAGGATCGGCTTGATCCTGCCGCTGACCGGTCCGTTCGCGTCCACCGGCCGCGAGGTCGAGGCCGGGGTCCGGCTGTACCTGCAGCACCAACGGCGACGCGGTCGCCGGGCGCAGGCTGGAGCTCATCGTCAAGGACGACACCGGTCTAGCGCCGGAGACGACCAAGCGCATCGCGCAGGAGCTTTTGGTCCAGGACAAGGTAGCCATCCTCGCCGGCTTCGGCCTGACGCCGCTCGCACTCGCCACCGCGCCGGTTGCGACCGAGGCCAAGGTACCGATGATCGTCATGGCCGCAGCGACGTCGATCATTCCGCAGCGCTCGCCCTTCATCGTGCGCTCCGGATTTACGGTGCCGCAGATCACCGCGCCGCTTGGCGACTGGGCGGCGAAGAACCGGATCGGGACGGTCATCACGCTGGTGACCGACTACGGTCCGGGATTCGACGCGGAAAAAACCTTCGTCAAACGCTTCGGCGACGCCGGTGGCACGGTCATCGAATCGCTGCGCTCACCGCTGCGCAACCCCGATTACGCGCCGTTCCTGCAGCGCGTCAAGGACGCCAAGCCCGATGCGCTGTTCGTGTTCGTGCCTTCGGGCGAGGGCACGGCGGTGCTCAAGCAGTTTGCCGAGCGCGGCCTGAAAGCGGCGGGCGTGCAGCTCATCTGCACCGGTGACGTGCTCGACGACGACCTGCTCGAGACAATCGGGGAGCCGGCGCTGGGCGTGATCAGCTCGCACCATTACTCGGCGGCGCATCCGTCGCCGGAAAACAAGGCCTACGTCAACGACTTCCAGCAGGCCAACCGCGGCATGCGACCCAACTTCATGTCGGTCGGAGGCTATGACGGCATGCACCTGATCCACGCTGCGGTCAAACAGACTGCGGGCAGCGTCGACGGCGCGCAGCTGGTCGCCAGCATGAAGGGCATGACGTGGACGAGCCCGCGGGGACCGATGACGATCGACGCGGCGACGCGCGATGTGGTGCAGAACGTATACATCCGCCGATGCGAACGCGTCGACGGCAAGCTGTTCAACGTCGAGTTCGAAACGGTCGAGCAGGTCAAGGACCCTGGAGCCTGAGGCAGCGATGAGCCAGCGCACCTCGGCGCCGTTCCGCGCCGATCACGTCGGCAGCTTTCTGCGCCCGCCGGAACTGCTCGCCGCACGCGAGCGCTTCGCGCGCGGCGAGATCGGCAAGGTGGCGCTGCGCGCGGTCGAGGATACCGCCATCGCTGAAGTCGTTCGCCTGCAGGAGGATGTCGGACTGGAGGGGATTACCGATGGCGAGTTCCGCCGCGCGTATTTTCATATCGACTTCCTCGAGCAGCTCGAAGGGGTCGAAGCCCGCGGCGGCCTCGCTGCGCATTTTCACAGCGCCAAGGGCGACGTTGACTTCGCCCCGCCCGTGCTGCATGTAACGGGAAAGGTCCGTCACATCCAACCAATCCAGGTCGCGGACTTCAATTTCCTCAAGACGGCGACCACGCGCACACCGAAGGTGACCATCCCCTCGCCGACGATGCTGCACTTCCGCGGCGGGCGCGAGGCGATCAGCCGTGAGGTCTACCCGGACCTCGAGGAGTTCTTCGCCGACGTGGCTGCGGCGTATCGCGCCGAGCTCAGCGCGCTCGGCGCCGCCGGCTGCACCTATGTGCAGCTCGACGACACCAACCTCGCCTATCTGTGTGACCCGAAGCTGCGCGAGGGTGCGCGCGCCCGGGGCGACGATCCGGACGAGCTGCCGCGACGCTACGCGCGGCTGATCAACGCCGCGGTCAGCGCCCGCCCGCCCGGGATGACCATCTGCACGCATCTGTGCCGTGGAAACTTCAAGAGCGCATGGGTCGCCGAGGGCGGGTATGAGCCGGTGGCCGAAGTGCTCTTCAACGACCTTGGCGTGGACGGCTACTTCCTTGAATACGACGACGCGCGCTCGGGCGACTTTTCGCCGCTGCGGTTCGTGCCCAGGAACAAGATCGTGGTGCTGGGACTTGTCACCACCAAGGTTGGCGAACTCGAGTCGAAGGACACGCTGAAACGCCGCATCGACGCGGCGGCGCGGTTCGTCCCACTGGAGCAGCTCTGCCTGTCGCCCCAATGCGGCTTCTCCAGCACCGTCCACGGCAACGAGATCGCGCGCGAGTCGCAGGCGGCAAAACTCAAGCTCGTCGTCGACACGGCACGGGAGGTGTGGGGAACATCGTGAAGCGTACCCCGCCGGCCGCCGGCACGGCTCTTGCGTTGCACACCGGGTCACCTGTAGAAACCGGGCAATGCCCGCGCCCATGGACAATAAACGTCAGCTTCGCACCCAACATGCGCCCGGCAAGGCCGGAACTGACCGTACAGCCGCCCCTGCGCACGCGGGGAGTGCCTCCGACCGGTCCCCGAAACTGGGCCAGATCCTGGTCGCGCAGGGTAAGATTACGCCACAGCAGCTCGCCCTCGCGCTCGACCGGCAGAAAACCAGCGGTCGCCGCCTGGGCGAGGAACTCGTCAAGGCGGGCTTCGTGCAGCGAGCGGTGGTCAGCCGGGCATTGCGCATCCAGCGCCGTATCGTCTTCGGCGCGTTGACGACGCTGGCCGCATCAACGATCTCGTCGCACCTGGACGCCGCAACGGTGCGCAGCCAGATCGCGGTTACCGCAGTCGTGCCCGCCCAGATCAACGGCCGAGTCGTGGCCCAACCGTCGGCGCTGACGGTCACCGCCGCCGATATCGCCCGCGGCTATGTCGAGGTTGCCACCGCGGCCGAATTGCGGGTCACCAGCAACAACCCGAGCGGCTACATCGTCGACTTCTTCAGCCGGCTGCCGATCTTCACCGCCGTCACGGTAAGCTCGAAGGACGGCAGCGCGGACTTGGGCCCGGATGGCGGGGCGATCATGGAGCGCGCGCCTGCGGGCCGCGACATGCCGCTCCAACTTTCGTTTCGCTTCCGGCTCTCCGCGCAGATTCAGCCCGGAACCTACCCCTGGCCGCTCGCGCTCAACGTGCGACCGCTCTAAGCGGTGCGCATCAGATAGTTCACGGTAACGGTGACGTTGTCGAGATAGTTGTTCCCGACCGCGGCGTCCTGCAGCGCCGGAATTTTGCCGTAGACCGTAAGTCCATCGGTTTGGGATCGGGTTGCTGTTCTTGAGCTTCATCGAGCCCGACATGGTGGCGGTGCTGCCCGTTCCATCGCCCCATACGACCGAATAGGTGTTGCTCGTGTAGAGGTTGTAGCCCAAGGTGTTGGCGCCGCTCTGCATGTGCCGCTGTACGAAGCTGTTGCTGCTGCCGGTGGACAGGCTGACGATGTAGTTCACCGTTGCCGCTGTTGGGCGGCGGATTGAGGTTGCAGGTGACCGAGAGCGTGCCGTTGCCGTTCACGGCGCCGGCGGCGAAGACGTCGTAGCCGCCAAAGTTGAGCCCGGGCGTGGACACGCTGCAGCTCGGTGTCGCGACGGCGGCCGTCGTCGAGAGGCAAAGCCACAGCGCAACGCCCGCCGCGCCGGCGTGGCAAGACCAGCGCTGGTTGGGCCGCGGCCCCGCGCTGGAAACCGGCTCGACGCGTCTCATCGCGCCACTCCATGACAGACAAACGCGCCGAGGTCGGGTAGCGGCTCGGTCGTCGGCGGGAAAGCGGCGTCGAATTCGCAACTCGTGCCTTTCCAGGTGGCGCGCAGGCGGTTCTGCTGCTCGAGGCCGGTCACGTACGCCTCGCCGTTGAGCGCCACCGGGAAGTCCTCGTCGCGGCCGACAACCTGGACGATGCCGCCCGACGGCATCGGCCCGCCGTCGTCGAGGCGGATGTGCAGGGTCGCGCCATGCGATCGCCGCACCGGGAAGTCGAACAGCAGTCCGCTGCGATAGTACGGCACGGCTTCGATCTTGAGCTTGTCGACCTGGGCGTCGAGCGGCAGGTCGTGCTCGTCGATCGACACCCGGTTGACGTCGTAGGCGCGCAACAGCGGCAACACCGCGTAACCGTCCGCGTCGGTGCGACCGACCGGCTGGTTGTCCTGCAGGACCGTGATCGTTGGGGTAGTCGGCGACGCGGACCACGCCGAAGCTGTCGGTAATCTGCCGGCTCAGGAACGGATGGTCGCCCACGATGCCGATGCCGCCCACGATGTTCACCTGGCCCGCGGTTGAGCCCTGGAAGCGCGCCGCGTTGAGCGTGTAGGTGCCGATGTCGTTCTGCCAGGACCCGCTGGCCTGGACATCCCCGTCGGCGTGCCCGACGATGCGATAGCCATAGCCTTCGCCCAGCGGCAGGCTGCGCTGCAGCGTCAGGCTCGTATCGTTGCTGTTGCCCTGGCTCGAACTGCGCGTGCCGTTGAAGCTGACTGCGGCCAGCGTGCGGTCGTCGAAAGGGATACTGACCGTCGCGCCGAAGGCGATGCTGCCCGTGGCGCCATAGGTCTTCGCCGCGGACAGGCTCATAAAAGCCCACCGCCCAAGGCCCACCGAATAGCCGAGCGACAGCACGTGGATGTTGGGCTGGCTGCGGAAATCCTGCGCCACGTAGGTGACGTTGGCGCTGCCGAAGCGGTCCAGCTGATAGCCGAGCGACCCGCTGAGCTGCCGCAGCGGCAGCGGAGCTTGCGCCGTGGCGCCGATCTCGCGAAACGCGGTGCTGGTCCACTGCGCCTGCGCATTGACGCTGAACTGGCCGGTCTGGCGCTGGAATCCGACGCCGCCGAGCGCGCCGGTGCCGGCGTCGCCGCCGCTCACGGCCGCGCTGGCGCTGGCGACGCCGATTTCGTTGATCAGGTAGTTCGCGGCAACACCGCCGTCGGCGAGGCCGGGCATGAGCTCGGCGTGAACCTGGCCGGTCAGCTGATCGGTCAGGCCGCGGCTGAAGGTCGCGCTGGCGATCGCCGGGCCGTAGTCGGAGCTCGCGACGCCGAAATTCTGGCGTTCGAAGCCCGCCTCGAACGAGTAGTCGTTGAGTCCTTCCTTGAGCAGGTTGACGCTGGCGTAGAACGGCTGCGAAATGAGCTGCTCGCGCCCGAACAGGTCGCGCACGACGAGTTGCACGTTGCCGCTGCCGTTGACCGTCGGGATGTTGGTGATCGAGAACGGGCCCGGCGGAACCGGCCGCTGCGCGACCAGCGCGTTGTTGACGAACACGTCCACCGTCGAGGGCAATGCTGCCTGGCCGTTGGCGGCGAGCGAGGGAAAGGTGATGTAGCCGGGCTGGGTGGCGAAATTGGTGCCGTATTGGACGCCGCCGAACTGCACCGCGCGGCCCCAGGCGCCGGGCACATTGGTCGCATCGCCTATGCGCAGCGTCGTCAGCTGCGCCGGAAAGTCGCTCGTCCAGGTCGTGCCGAGGCGCACGGTACTCCTTCATCCCGGCGTTGTCCTGCGCGAGCAAGCCGGCGATGAGCACGCCATAGGGACTGAACACGCCAGCCTCGAATTGGCCGGCGTATTGCGACTCCCCCGAGGCGCGCGACGCGAACAGGTTGTAGTTGAGGAAGCCGCCCAGCTGCGAGGGCGTCGGGGCGGGATAGCTGCACCGCCGCGTTGGCAAACCGCGTGTCGGTGAAGGCGCGCGGCGGCGCGGAGATCGTAAGCCGCTGCTTGGCCGCATCGTAGACGTAGGTCACGCCGGCGATCGCGTCGAGCGGATAGTACGGCGTGCCGTCGTGGAAGCGCGGCGCCACGTCGGGCCGGCGCAGCCGCCACCGATCGAGGCTGTCGACGGGAACCGCGATTTTGCCGTCGGCGCTGCGCAGTACCAGCACCGTGTCGGTGAGTCCCTGCGCATTGACGTCGACCTGCAGCAGCAGCTCTTCGTCGCTTCGCGTCCGGCGCCAGCAGCGCCGGCGGCAGCGGCGGGACGCGCTCCGTCGCGCTGGGCTGGGCGTTAGCGGGACCGGTGGCAGCGAGCATGAGGAGGGCCCACAGGACGGCGTGCCTAGCGTTCGACGTTGACCGGGGTGTCGATCTCGCCGGCATCGGTAAGAGCCTTGAGGCGGAACTGCGCTGACCGCCTTGACGCGGTCCGCAGGCACGGGCAGCGTCCACAGGCGGCGCTGTCCGGCCAGGACATAGGCGAGCGCCGTTTGGTGCGCCAGCGGCTCGCCCGCGCCGGGACGCTCGAGCTCGAAGTCCGTGACCTGCACATGCGTGTTGCCCGGTGTTTTGCGCGCTCAGGCGGATCGCGCCGTCCGGCGCGATCTGCGCCGACCACTCGAGCCGCCGGATGGCCGGCGCGAGCGGCGGCACGAATACCGGCACGCCGACGCGCAGCGCCACCTGCAATCCGGTGAACCCCGGCTTGGGCGGGGGAGGAACCTCCTCCAGGTAGAGCCGATAGGTCAGCTCCCGTTGCGGGTCGGCCGGCGCGGCGCAGGCCGACGCGGACGATCTGCTCGCCTCCGGGCGGTATGGTCATGATCGGTGGCGTCACCAGCGCTTCGTTAGTCGGCGTGTAGACATCCTGGCCGGATTCGTCCTGCGCCCAGCTCAACAGGCTCGCCTGGATGACGACGGCATCATCGCCATCGTTGCGCACCGTCATCGCGGCCGTCGTCGACCCCTTTGGCGACGTCGATGCGAATGGGGTTGACCTGGAACGACCCGGCCGGGACCTCGCCGGCGGCAAGGCAGAGCGCGAGGGCGATCCAGGGAGGATGCGGGAAGCGGTGACGATCGATTTCATGCGGAGGGGCAGCCATCGTGCGCCGCGTGGTGGATGAGCGTCAGAAGTTTACCGTCGCCACAACCGTGTCGGCGTAGGAACCCATGCTCACGCCCTGTCCGGCCGGGATCGTCCCGCAGACGCTATAGCGTGCGCGGCGGCCCGGTTGAGCGGCGGACGTCGGCACGAGGGCTTGCCCGGCGCCGAACCCCACGGCCACGGCGCCAGGAAAACTGCAGCCGCTGCCGGGCGTGGCGCGGGCGGCTGGTAGAGCTCGTAGTAGAGGCGGTCGGACCCGGGCCTGCCGGCCGTGGCGAGCGCCATTTGCCGTCTTTCCCCGCTGGGATTTTGGCCCAGGTCCAGAGTGATCTTCGGCGCCGAGCCCTTGGTGCAGGCGATGCTTACCGATCCCGCGGCATTGAGCGGTGCGGTCGCGTTGGCCTGCAGCGATTCGTAGCGGCCGAAACTGACCGCGCTGGTGCTGATCGTGCAGTTGGCGTTGATCGTTCGCGCTCACGCCGAGCAGGGCCGTGACGCTGAGCCCGGCGGTCGTGCCCACCGCAGGCGGCGGCGCCACCACCCAGAGCGCCAGCGCGAGCGCGGATCATGCCGGCAGCCGCGGCCCAGAGTCGTTTTTGCGCGTCGGTCGAAAGCGTAAGCCATGACAACCCCGTTTCCCGAGCGCGCACCGGCGCAGCCTCGTGCTGCGCCGGCACCTCACTCGCGAACCACCGCGGGCGGCCGGTCGGCCGCCCGCTGCAGGGCGGGGCGCATCATCGCGCCCGCGGGCTTAGAAGTTGACCGTGGCGACGACCGTGTCGCTGTACGAGCCGACGCTCACGTCCTGACCGGCGGCTAACCGTGCCGCAGATGTTGTAGGCTGCGCGTGGCCTTGCTCGTCGGTGACCGTCGGGGTGAAGATGTGCGCGCCCGGTCGTGCCCCAGACGGTGCCACCTGGGAACGTGCAGGCCGTACCCGGCGTGGTGTTCGGGGGCTGGTAGAGCTGGTAGCCCAGCACGTCGGTGTTGCCGCCGTTGAGCATGTTGCGCTGCGAGCCGCTGGCGTTCGCGCCCAGGCCGAGGGTGATGTTCGGCGCCGAGCCTTTGGTGCAGCCGATGGTGACCGAGCCGCTGACGCGTTGAGCGCGGTGGTCGCGTTGGCGACGACCGGGTCGTAGGCGCCAAACGCAACGGCGGTGGTGCTGATCGTGCAAT
The DNA here is from genome assembly GCA_963711235.1 of uncultured beta proteobacterium. Lineage (GTDB taxonomy): Bacteria > Pseudomonadota > Gammaproteobacteria > Burkholderiales > Casimicrobiaceae > PALSA-1003. Next base: position 97,504 of record CAVQDI010000010.1, read on the forward strand.
TGGCCGCGATGTTCGCCGTCACGGCGAGATTGGTCGGCGTGCTGCCGGCGTGAGCCGGCGCAGGTGCGAGTAGCGCGGCGCCGACGCCGAGCAGCGAGGCGAGGACAAGCGCGTTTGAAACCTTGCGAAGCTTCATCGAGTACATGATCGTCATTCCTTCTCTAGTGTTATACATGGTCAAAAATTGCCAAAGTTTCAGTAACTTATCACCCGGTATTAAGAAAACTGGACAGCTAACCGAGTTAAGTTGATGAGTTACCGAGGGGAAGATTTAAGGCCTTCGCCCTTGACCTACAGGTAGCAAGGGCCGTGCCAGAGCTTCCTGGAAGTCGGACCTGCCAAGGCCGGCCGCGTGCGCGACCGCGCCCGGGCGAGGCGTAATTAGTGCTGGAAGATAGGTGCTTATAACTGGAGCTGCGCCTTCGCCCCTTCGCGCCCGGGGCGCCCACCGGGACCTGCCCAATCACGGCAGAAATAGGCCAACCCTGTACGGCGTAGGGTCTTTCGGCCGGCAGGAGCGGTGGCACATCTGCGTCATATTTGAACCGTAACATTCGTCCGCTTCCGTCCGACACTTCGCATTACGCTAGCGCGAATGGCGCGCCGAGGAACCCCGGCGGACGGCCCGCCCAGCCTCACCGTGGCCGGCGGCGTGGCCACGATCCGCTTCGAGCGCCCCGCGGAGCACAACCGCATCGATCCCGACGACATCGCGGTACTGCGCGACCACCTCGTCAGATCGGCGCGATGCCCGCGCTGCGCGCGGTCGTCTTCCGCGGCGCCGGCGGCAAGACCTTCAGCTCCGGCTTCACCCTCGGTGCGATCCGCGCGCGGCTGGATCGCCGCTTCGAAGACCTGCTCGATGCGATCGAACAATTTGCGCTGCCGACCATTGCCGTGCTCCATGGCGGCGTCTACGGCGGCGCAACCGACTTGGCACTGTGCTGCGATTGGCGCATCGGCGTCACCGGCACGCGCATGTTCATGCCCGCGGCGCGCTTCGGCCTGCACTATTATCCCGGCGGCCTGCGCCGCTACGTCAGCGCGCTCGGCGCAGCGCAAGCCAAGCGCATCTTTCTCACCGGCCAGACGCTGCGCGCGGAGGAAATGCTGCGCATCGGCTTTCTGACCGAGCTCGTGTCGCCGGGGCGGCTGGAGCGAACCCTTGCCGACACGCTCGCCGCCATCGCCCAGTGCGAGCCTTCGGTGGTGCAATCGATGAAGCGGCAGCTCAACGCCATCGCCGCCGGCGACGCCGCCCAGATGCAGGCGCGCGAGGCATACGAGACCTCGCTGGCCTCCGCCGAGCTCAAGCGCCGGCTGGCATGCGCTCAGCCCCAAGCGAGCACGCTAGGGCGCCCGCGAAAGCCGGCGCATTCTGTGCGATCATAGTTGCCACTGTCGCGCGCTGACCGCGCCGTGCGAATCAGGTTACGCGCTCACCATGAATGCATACGAAGTTGCGACCGACCCGCGTTCGCGCTCTGCCTTGCCGCCGGTCGACAAGATCTGCCACACGCCGCAGCCGACGCCACCGTTCGACGACGAGGATGAGGACGAGGACGACGACGACGATCGCGGTTCCGGCGGCGGCAACATCGATCCCGACGACGACGAAGGCTGGTCGGAGGAGGATGACGAGGATGAGGACGAAACGCTGTGGACGGCCGCCGCAGCGCGCCACGCCGGGCACCGGCGCTAAACGGGGACGCGGCTGATGGACAGCGCGAGCGGCGACGGCGCGGCAGCGACCGCGGCGCCGATTCCGGCGCACGCGCCACGCCGTTGCGCTACCAGTCCGGATTCGGCAGCGAGTTCGCCAGCGAAGCGCTGCCCGGCGCCCTGCCGCAGGGGCAGAACTCGCCGCAGCGTGTCGCCTACGGGCTGTATGCGGAGCAGATCTCCGGAACCGCATTTACCGCGCCGCGTCACGCCAATCGCCGCTCGTGGCTGTATCGACTGCGCCCGGCGCTGTCCCACGGCGCGTTTCACGCCCTCGATGCGCCCCTGCTCAAGAGCGCGCCGTTCGCCGAGGCGCCGCCGCCGACGCCATTGCGCTGGGATCCGCTGCCCCTGCCATCGGCCCCGACCGACTTCGTCGACGGCCTGATCACGATGGCCGGCAACGGCGACGTGGCGCTGCAATGCGGGATCGGCATTCACCTCTACGCGGCCAACCGGTCGATGCAGCGGCGCTACTTCTACGATGCGGATGGCGAGTTGCTGCTCATCCCGCAGCAGGGTGCGCTGCGGCTGGCGACGGAATTCGGCCTGCTCGACGTTGGCCCCGGGGAAATCGCGCTCATCCCGCGCGGCGTGCGCTTCCAGGTGGAGCTCTTCGACGCCGCGGCGCGCGGCTACGTCGGCGAGAACTACGGGGCGCCGCTGCGGCTGCCCGAGTTGGGCCCGATCGGCGCCAATGGGCTCGCCAACGCGCGCGATTTTTTAGCGCCCGTCGCCGCGTTCGAGGACCGCGAGGGGGACTTCGAGCTGGTGGCCAAATTCGGCGGCCGGCTGTGGGCCGCGCCCATCGATCACTCGCCGCTCGATGTCGTCGCCTGGCATGGCAATCACGTGCCCTACAAGTACGACCTCGCGCGTTTCAACGTCGTCAACAGCGTGAGCTTCGATCATCCCGATCCGTCGATCTTCACCGTGTTGACCTCGCCCTCCGACACGCCGGGAACGGCCAACCTTGACTTCGTGATCTTCCCGCCGCGGTGGATGGTCGCCGAGCATTCCTTTCGCCCGCCCTGGTTCCATCGCAACGTGATGAGCGAATTCATGGGCCTCATCCACGGCGTTTACGACGCCAAGGCGGAAGGCTTCGCGCCCGGCGGCGCGAGCCTGCACAACTGCATGAGCGGCCACGGGCCCGACGCGGCGACCTTCGCGCGGGCGAGCGAGGCTGCGCTCACCCCGCACAAGATCGAAGCGACGCTCGCCTTCATGCTCGAGAGCCGCTACATCATCCGGCCAACGCGCTTTGCGTTGGAGGCGCCGCAACGGCAGTCCGACTATCTCGCCTGCTGGCAGGGCCTGGCCAAGCATTTCACCGGCAAGCCCTGATGGCCGCAGCGGGCATCCCGGCGCGCTCGTTTGTCGACGTCGCCGCCGATTCGCATTTTTCGCTGCATAACCTTCCCTACGGGATCTTCGCCACCGCGGCCGACCCACGCCCGCGCGCCGGGGTGGCGATCGGCGAGTCGGTACTCGACCTGGCCGCGCTGGAGGAGGGCGGCTTGCTCAGGGTCGCGCCGGCGGGCGCGCGCGTATTCAATCGCGCAACGCTCAACGACTTCATTGCGCTCGGCCGTCCGGCGTGGACCGCGGCGCGCGCGCGCATCGGCGAGCTGCTGCGTCGAGGATCATGCCGAGCTGCGCGACGCGGCGGCGCTGCGCGCCAAGGCCCTGCTGCCGCTGCGCCGAGGCGCGGCTGCAGCTGCCGCGTCGCCATCGGCGGCTACACCGACTTCTATTCGTCGAAGGAGCACGCCACCAACGTCGGGTCGATGTTCCGCGATCCGAAGAACGCGCTGCTGCCCAACTGGCTGCACATGCCCATCGCCTACAACGGCCGGGCGAGCTCGGTCGTTGTGAGCGGCACCGCGGTCCGCCGTCCGCAGGGCCAGCTCAAGCTGCCCGACCGGGAGCAGCCGATCTTCGGCCCGTCGCGCAAGCTCGACTTCGAGCTCGAGACCGCCTGCATCGTCGGCGAATCCAATGCGCTGGGCGAGCCGATCCCGATCGCCGAAGCCGAGCGGCACATCTTCGGCCTGGTGCTGCTGAACGACTGGAGCGCGCGCGACATCCAGCAATGGGAATACGTGCCGCTCGGGCCGTTCAACAGCAAGACCTTCGCCACGTCGATTTCGCCCTGGATCGTGACCCTGGATGCGCTCGAGCCGTTTCGTGTCGCCGGGCCGCCGCAGGAGCCGCAGCCGTTGCCCTACCTGACGCAGGCGGGGCAGCACGCCTTCGACATCGCGCTCGAGGTCCGTATCCAGCCGCAAGGCGGCGAGGCGACGACCCTCTGCCGCACCAACTTCCGCCATCTGTACTGGAGCATGGCGCAGCAGATCGCGCATCACACCGTGTCCGGCTGCAACCTGCGCGTGGGCGATCTCTTGGGCTCGGGGACGATCAGCGGCAGCGGCGAGGGCTCCTGGGGCAGCCTGCTCGAACTGGCGTGGAACGGGCAGCGCCCGCTCGCCCTCGGCGGCGGGGCGACGCGGTCGTTCCTGCGAGGACGGGGACCAGGTCGCCATCACCGGCTGGTGCCAGGGCGACGGCTACCGCGTCGGCTTCGGCGAAGTACGCGGCGAAATCCTCCCGGCCGCGTGAGGCGGCTGCAAGCGCAGAGCCCCCTCTTAGGCGCGGTGGAGGCCGCCGAAGCGGCGGTAGAAATACGCGGCGGCTGGCGGCAGGGACCCGCCTTGGGTTGAGAGCGTCGCGAGCAGATGCTGCTCCGCGCTTTTCTGGGTCAGGCGGTAGAAATCGCGACACAGTGTATAAGCCGCCGCCGCCGGCCAGCGCGGTGGCAACAGCGCCGACGGCAGCTGCGGGTCGTGCAGGGTGACACGACGAAAGGCATGGATCAGGAGGCTGCGCACAACAAAACAGCGCTCAGGGTCGACGCTGCCGTCGCGGCCGAAGTTGCCGCTGACCGTCGCGAAGCGCGCGAGGAAACGGCGGTACTCCGCGGCAACGCCCTCCAGGTTCCAGCAGTCGCGGCGACAGGCAGCAAGCGAGCGTGCAGAAAGCCCCTGCGCATCCTGCCCGGCGAGCACCGACACCCGCTGCTGCAACCCGAGCTCAGTGAGGATGGCGGCAATGGCATCCGGCGTCGCCGCGCCCGCCGGGCGCACGAAAACGCCCGGGGCCAACGCGCCGAAGCCCTCCCAGCCGAGCTCCTTGCGCAGCTCGCGCCGCTCGCCGGCCGAAAGCCGAGCGGCCGGGGCGAGCACGACGACCCAGCTGCCATCCCAGTCGGTCGCCGGCGGCGCATAGATGCGCCGATAGGCGTGCTCGAAGCGCGCCAGGCCGTGCGCGGTCAGCCGATAGAGGCTGCGCCTGCCGTCGGCCCGCGCGTCGAGCCAGCCCTCGCGCGCGAGCCGGTAGACGCTGGTGCGCACCAGCCGCTCGTTGAGCCCCAGCGGGGCGAGCAGGCGAATGAGCCCGGAGAGCCACACCGCCCCGCCGTGCGGGGCGATCGCATCGCCCCAGACGGTGACGACGAGCGACTTCGCCTTGAGCGGGGCGCGGCAAAGCTCGCGCCGGATCCAGCGATCGATCGCGCGCTGCGCCGCCCGCTCGGGTGCAGGGCTCAAGCCCATCGTGATACAAAATTTGCTGAGTTCATCAAAAAAGTGTATCGTTTTTCTCCCGCCGCGGCCAGCCTGCTACAGGCTGCCGGCGGCCAGCGCACAGGAGGTCGAAGGCAATGTATGCGCAGATGGTCGATACCGGAGCGAAGAGGCTCCGCCCGCTGGAGGAACTCTCGCCCGAAGAGCGCGCCTTCCAGGAGCGCATCGACGCCGACGTCCGCATCGAGCCCAAGGACTGGATGCCGGAGGCCTATCGCCAGACGCTCATCCGGCAGATTTCGCAGCACGCGCACTCCGAGATCGTCGGCATGCTGCCGGAAGGCAACTGGATCACGCGCGCGCCGACGCTCAAGCGCAAGGCGATCCTGATGGCTAAGGTCCAGGACGAAGCCGGGCACGGGCTCTATCTGTACGCGGCGGCGGAAACCCTGGGCGTGTCGCGCGACCAGCTCGTCGGCCGACCTGCACGCCGGCAAGGCCAAGTACTCGAGCATCTTCAACTATCCGACGCTCACCTGGGCGGACATCGGCGTCATCGGCTGGCTGGTCGACGGGGCGGCGATCATGAACCAGATTCCGCTGTGCCGATGCTCGTTCGGGCCCTACGCGCGGGCGATGATCCGCGTGTGCAAGGAGGAGAGCTTCCACCAGCGGCAGGGGTTCGACATCATGATGACGCTCTGCCGTGGCAACGCCGAGCAGAAGGCCATGGCCCAGGATGCACTCAACCGCTGGTGGTGGCCGTCGCTGATGATGTTCGGGCCGCCGGACGCCGATTCGGTGCACAGCGCCCAGTCGGCGCAGTGGAAGATCAAGATCCTGTCCAACGACGAGCTGCGGCAGCGCTTTGTCGATCAGACCGTGCCCCAGGCCGATTACCTCGGGATCAGCATGCCGGACCCGTTGCTGCAGTGGAACGACGCGCGCGGGCACTACGACTTCGGGCCGATCGACTGGGAAGAGCTCTACGCGGTGGTCCGCGGCAACGGGCCGTGCAACCGCGACCGCATGCGCACCCGGGTCAAGGCCTGGACGGAGGGCGCGTGGGTGCGCGAGGCGGCGCTCGCCTACGCTGCCAAGCAGGCGGCGAGGCAGGCCAAGGCCGGCGTAGGCGGGCAGGTCAAGCGAAGGGAGCCTGGACAATGGATCGATCCGAATGGCCGCTGTGGGAAATCTTCATCCGCTCCCAGCACGGTCTCGCACACAAGCACGTCGGCAGCCTGCATGCGCCCGACGCGGAGATGGCGATCAAGAACGCACGCGACGTCTACACCCGGCGCAACGAAGGGGTGAGCATCTGGGTGGTGCCATCGGCCGCCATCACCGCCACTGCGCCCGGCGCGAAGGAGCCGCTGTTCGAGCCGGCGAACAGCAAAGTCTACCGCCACCCGACATTCTTCCCCATGCCCGATGCGGTCAAGCACATCTGAAATGGACCTCGAGCGCGCGCGCTTCGACTACCTGCTGCGCCTTGCCGACAGCGCCCTGATCCTCTCGCAGCGCCTCGGCGAATGGGTCGGCCACGGGCCGGTGCTCGAGGAGGACATCGCGCTCACCAACGTCGGGCTCGATCTGCTTGGGCAGGCGCGGCTTTGGTTTGCCTACGCGGGCGAAGTCGAGGCGCGCTTCGAGGGCACCGGCCGGGACGAGGACGCGCTGGCATTTCTCCGCGACGGCGGAGCGTTCCGCAACCTGCTGCTCGTCGAGCAGCCCAACGGCAATTACGCCGACACCATGGCGCGGCAGTTCTATTTCGACACCTGGCATCGCCTGCTGCTCACCGCCCTCGTCGGCTCGCGCGACGCGCGCATCGCCGAGATCGCCGCCAAGGCGGAGAAGGAGGTGATCTACCACGCCGAGCGCAGCGCCGACTGGGTGATCCGCTTAGGCGACGGCAGCGACGAGAGCCACGGCAAGATGCAGGCAGCGATCGACGCACTGTGGATGTTTACCGGCGAGGCGTTCGTTCCCGATACGGCGGAACTCGATCTGGCGCGGGAGGGAATCGCCTGCGACTCGTCGACGCTGCTGCCGCCATGGCGCGCCGCAATCGATCCGATCCTGACCGAGGCGACACTGCGCATTCCCGAAGCGACGTGGATGCAGAAGGGCAGCCGGCGCGGCGTGCACAGCGAGCACCTGGGGCACCTGCTCAGCACCATGCAATCGATGCAGCGGGCCTATCCGGGAGCGCAGTGGTGAATGCCGACCGCCGAAGCGAACCGCCGCGACGCGGCGGTCTGGCGCGCGCTGGAGGCGATTCCCGATCCGGAGATCCCGGTCGTGTCCATCGTCGACCTGGGGATCGTGCGCGACGTGGCGTGGCGCGCGGGCGAGCCGCTGATCACCGTCACGCCGACCTATTCCGGGTGTCCGGCCACGGCAGTCATCATCGCCGACATCGGCCGCGCGCTGAGCGCAGCCGGGTTCGCCGCGCCTCGGGTCGAAATTCGCCTCGCCCCGGCATGGACGACCGATTGGATCGGCGCCGATGCGCGGCGGCGGCTGGCGGACTTCGGCATCGCCCCGCCGGGGGCGCGCGCTGAGCCGGCGCGGCAGGTCATCGCCACGACGGGCCTGCGCCGGCGCGCGGCGCCGGCGATCGTTGCCTGCCCGCGCTGCGGCAGCGTGCGCACCGGCGAGCTGTCGCGCTTCGGCTCGACGCCATGCAAGGCGCAGTACCGCTGCGAGGATTGCCTGGAACCGTTCGACTACTTCAAGCCGCATTGAGTAAGTTCCACCCGCTCAAGGTTGCCCACGTCACGCGCGAGACGCGCGACGCGGTGGCGCTCACCTTCGACGTGCCGGCGGCGCTCAAGGACAGCTTCCGCTTCGTCCAGGGCCAACACCTCACGCTGCGCGCCGACATCGGCGGCGAAGACCTGCGCCGCTCCTACTCGATCTGCTCCGCGGTGCAGGATGAGACGCTGCGCATCGCGGTCAAGAAGGCGCCGGGCGGGGCGTTTTCGAACTGGATCAACGACCACGTGCGACCCGGCCAGGTGCTCGAGGTCATGCCGCCGATGGGGCATTTCAACGTCGCGCTCGATCCGCGGCAGCGCCGGCACTACGTCGGCTTTGCCGCCGGCAGCGGCATCACGCCGCTGTTGTCGATCATCAAGACCACCCTGGGCACCGAGCCGCACAGCCGCTTTACCCTCTTCTACGGCAACCGCTCGTCGGCCGCGGTGATCTTCAAGGAGGAGCTCTCCGACCTCAAGGATGGCTACCTCGAGCGCTTGAACCTGGTCTACGTCATGAGCCGCGAACCGCAGGACATCGCCGTCTTGAACGGGCGCATCGACCAGCAGAAAGCCGATGCGCTGCTCACCCACTGGGTCGACCCGGCGGCGATCGACACCGCGTTCGTGTGCGGTCCGGACGGGATGATGCAGGCGGTGTCGAAATCGCTGCAGGCGCATGGCGTGCCGAAAGCACGCATCAAGATCGAGCTTTTCGCCGCCAGCATCCCGCGCCACGAGCACAAGCCGCAGAGCCGCGCCTGCGCCGGGCCACAGCGAATGCGCGGTCACCGCGATCATCGACGGCGCGGCGCGCCAGTTCACGCTGGAGAAGACGAAGGACAACCTCATCGACGGAGCGCTCAGGCAGGGCATCGAGCTGCCGTACTCCTGCAAGGGCGGCGTGTGCTCGACCTGTCGCGCCAAGCTCATCAGCGGCGAGGTCGACATGGACGTCAACTTCGCGCTCGAGGACTACGAGATCGCGCGCGGCTTCATCCTGTGCTGCCAGAGCTACCCGGTGACCGACACGGTCGTCGTCGATTTCGATCAGCCGGCATAGCGCGAGCGGAAGCCACGGCAGCCGCCGATACCTGCTAACCTTTGGCCGTCCTCTCGCGGAGAGTTCCTGCGTGTCCCATCCCCTGTTTGAACGCCACCAGGCTTTGCTCGAGCACGCGCTCCAGGCCATCGCCGAGCGTGGCTACTGGAGCGCATTTGCCGAATCGCCCAGCCCCAAGGTCTACGGCGAGGGCGCGGCCGAGGCCGGCAAGGCCGCGTTCGAAGCGTTGCTGCAGCAACCCTTCGCGCTGCCGCTCCCGGGCACGTCGGCGCGGTCGGCGAGGAGCGATCGCCCTACGGCCTGGCGCTGGGCGTGACCTACCCCCGGGTCGATCTCGATGCCCTGTTCGCGGCGATCGCGCCGGCGGCCGCGGCCTGGCGCGACGCCGGTCCCGAGGCCTGGGTCGGCGTGGCGCTGGAGATCCTCGCCCGCATCAACCGGCGCAGCTTCGAGATCGCGCATGCCGTGATGCACACGACCGGCCAGGCCTTCGTCATGGCCTTTCAGGCCGCCGGGCCGCACGCGCAGGACCGCGGCCTCGAGGCCGTCGCCTATGCCTGGGACCAGATGCGCCGCATTCCGGCAGAGCGCAACCTGGGAGAAGCCGCAGGGCAAGAACGAGCCGCTGAAGATGGAGAAGCGCTACCGCGTCGTTCCGCGCGGCATCGGGCCTCGTCATCGGCTGCAATACCTTTCCGACCTGGAACGGCTACCCGGGCCTGTTCGCCAGCCTCGCCACCGGCAACGCGGTCATCGTCAAGCCGCATCCGAACGCGATCCTGCCGCTCGCCATCAGCGTGCAGATCGCGCGCGCGGTGCTCTCCGAAGCGGGCTTCGACCCGAACGTGGTGACGCTGGTGGCGCACGACGCCGGCGACGACACGGCGCAGAAGCTCGCGCTGCGCCCCGAGGTCAAGCTCATCGACTTCACCGGCAGCAGCGCCAACGGCGAGTGGCTCGAGCGCAACGCCCATCAGGCCCGGGTCTTCACCGAGAAGGCGGGGGTCGAATCAGATCGTCGTCGACTCCGCGACCGACATCAAGGCCGTCGCCCGCAACGTCGCCTTCTCGCTTGCGCTCTATACCGGCCAGATGTGCACCGCGCCGCAGAACATCTACGTGCCGCGCGGCGGCATCGACACCGCCGAGGGCCATCTGACTTTCGATCAGGTCGCGCAGGCGCTGGGCGAGGCGGTGCAGAAGCTGCTCGCCGATCCCGCGCGCGCGGTGGAAATTCTCGGCGCGGTCGTCAACGACGGCGTCGCTGCAGCGGCTCGACGCCGCGCGCGGGCTGGGGACCATCGTCGTCGACAGTCAGGTCGTCACCCACCCGCAGTTCAAGGAGGCGCGCATCCGCACGCCGCTGATCGTCAAGCTCGAAGCGCAGGACGAGGCGACCTATCTGCAGGAATGGTTCGGCCCGATCGCGCTTTGTCGTCGCCACCGCCGACACGGCCGAAAGCCTCGCCATCGCGCGGCGCGCGGTGGTGCAACACGGCGCGCTGACGCTGTCGCTGTATTCGACCCGCCCGGCGGTGATCGAGCAGGCAGTCAAGGTGGCGGAGGAAGCCGGCGTCGCGCTGTCGATCAACCTCACCGGCGGGGTGTTCGTCAACCAGTCGGCGGCCTTCTCGGACTACCACGGCACCGGCGCCAACCCCGCCGCCAACGCCGCGCTCACCGACGCGGCCTTCGTGGCGAGCCGGTTTCGCGTCGTCCAGCATCGGCGGCACCTGGCGTAAGCGCGGCGAAGCGATGGCCTACGACAACATCCTGTTCGAGCAGCGACGGCGGCATCGCCCGCCTGACGTTCAATCGTCCGGAGCGGCTGAACAGCTTCAACGACGCGATGCATGCCGAGGTGCGCGACGCGCTCGATCGGGTCAGGGCGGACGCGTCGTTGCGCGTGCTGCTGCTCACCGGGGCGGGCCGCGCCTTCTGCGCCGGGCAGGACCTCGCCGATCGCGCCGTGGCCCCCGGGGCCGAAGCCGGTCGATCTGGGCGCATCCATCGAGCGCAACTACCGACCGCTGGTGCTCGCGCTGCGCCGGCTGCCGCTGCCGGTGGTGTGCGCGGTCAACGGCGTGGCCGCCGGCGCGGGCGCGAACATCGCGCTCGCCTGCGATATCGTCATCGCCGCCAAGTCGGCGACCTTCATCCAGGCGTTCTCCAAGATCGGCCTCATCCCCGACTCGGGCGGCACCTATTTCCTGCCCCGGCTGGTGGGCACCGCGCGCGCCATGGGCCTGGCGATGCTCGGCGAGCGGCTCATTGCCGAGCAGGCCGCGGAATGGGGGCTCATCTGGCAGTGCGTCGATGACGGCGAACTGTACGTCGCGGTCGAGAAGCTGCTGCGTACCCTGGCCGGTGCGCCGACCGCGGGCCTGGCCGCCACCAAGCGCGCGCTCTACGCCTCCGCCGGCAACAGCCTGGAAACCCAGCTCGACCTCGAGCGCGATCTGCAGCGCATGCTCGGTCGCAGCGATGACTACCGCGAAGGCGTGGCCGCGTTCACCGCCAAGCGCGCGCCGCGTTTCGGCGGCCACTAGAAGCATGTCGCCTTCCTAGCCATGGCGGAGCACCACCCCGCCCCGCCGGCGGAAGCGCAGGCGCTGTGCGAGCGCGTGGTCGCCGCCATGTACGCGCGCGACCCTGCCTCGCAGGCGATGGGCATGCGCCTCGGGAGAGTCGGACCCGGGCGCGCCGAACTGACGATGACGGTGCGCGCGGACATGCTCAACGGCCACGCCATCTGCCACGGCGGCTTCATCTTCACGCTGGCCGACAGCGCGTTCGCCTATGCCTGCAACAGCTATAATCTGACCACGGTCGCTTCCGGTTGCGCCATCGACTTTGTCGCCCCGGCGCGCGAGGGCGACCTGCTCACCGCCCTCGCGCAGGAGCGCAGCGTGAGCGGCCGCACCGGCGTCTACGACATCGAAGTGAAGAATCAGCGCGGCGAGACGATCGCCTATTTTCGCGGCAGGTCGTATCGCGTCAAGGGCCACGTGATCGAAGCGCCGTAGGAGGAGGGATGCCAGCCCGAAGACCCGCGCCTGGCGATCTGGAGCCCATCGAGAGCGCGAGCCGCGACCAATTGCAGGCGCTGCAGCTAAAGCGCCTGCAGTGGACGCTGCGCCACGCCTACGATCACGTGCCGCACTACCGCGCGCTGTTCGATGCGACGGGCTTCCACCCCAACGATCTCACCTCGCTGTCCGACCTCGCCCGGCTGCCGTTCACCACCAAGAAGGACCTGCGCGAGCACTATCCGTTCGGCCTGTTCGCCGTCCCGCGCGAGCAGGTCGTGCGCATTCACGCCTCGTCCGGAACCACCGGCAAGCCGACCGTCGTCGGCTACACCCGCAACGACATCGAGGTCTGGGCGACGGTGATGGCGCGGTCGATTCGCGCCGCCGGCGGCCGGCCGGGCGACATCGTGCACATCGCCTACGGCTACGGGCTTTTCACCGGCGGCCTGGGGGCGCATTACGGCGCCGAGAAGCTCGGCTGCACGGTGATCCCGATGTCGGGCGGCATGACCGAGCGCCAGGTGCAGCTCATCGTCGATTTCAAGCCGCAGCTGATCATGGTGACGCCCTCGTACATGCTGGCCATCGCCGAAGAAATGCAGCGCCAGGGCATCGAGCCGAAAACCTGCTCGCTCAAGATCGGCATCTTCGGCGCCGAGCCCTGGACGCCGACGATGCGCCAGGCGATCGAGGCCAAGCTCGACCTCGATGCGATCGACATCTACGGCCTGTCCGAGGTGATCGGCCCCGGCGTCGCGCAGGAATGCATCGAGACCAAGGACGGGCTCGACCGTATGGGAGGATCACTTCTATCCGGAGATCATCGATCCGGAGAGCGGCGAAGTCCTTCCCGACGGCGCGCCGGGCGAGCTCGTGTTCACCTCGCTCACCAAGGAAGCGTTACCCATCATCCGCTATCGCACCCGCGATCTCACCCGCCTTTTGCCGCCGACCGCGCGCGCCATGCGGCGGATCGAAAAGATCACCGGCCGCTCCGATGACATGCTGATCATCCGCGGGGTGAACCTGTTCCCGACCCAGATCGAGGAGCTCATCCTCGCCCACCCCGCGCTTGCGCCGCACTACCAGCTCGAGATCGAGCGGCCGCACCATCTCGACGAGCTCACGGTGCTCGTCGAGCGCGCTCCCGGGGCGGCCGGCGCCGACGGCGACGCAGCCGGTGCGCAGCTTGCGCACCAGGTCAAGAGCCGCATCGGCGTCAGCGCGGGGGTGCGCGTGGTCGCCTGCGGCGGCATCGAGCGCTCGGTGGGCAAGGCCAAGCGGGTCGTCG
>CAVQDI010000011.1:0-513128 GCA_963711235.1 uncultured beta proteobacterium
GACAAGCGACCGAAAACCTGAGGAGAACCGTTCATGGCCGAGAAGACGTTCGCCTCGCAAGCCGACCTGGAAGAAAAGCAGATCAGCTTCGACAAGCTCTCCGAGCACGCCTACGCCTACACCGCGGAGGGCGATCCGAACACCGGCGTGGTGATCGGTGACGACGCGGTCATGGTCATCGACGCGCAGGCGACGCCGGTGATGGCCCAGGACGTGATCGACCGCGTGCGCGCGGTGACCGACAAGCCGATCCGGTACGTCGTGCTGACGCACTACCACGCGGTGCGCGTGCTCGGCGCCTCGGGCTACCACGCCGAGCACATCATCGCCAGCCGCGACACCTTCGAGCTCATCGCCGAGCGCGGCGAGGCCGACATGAAGAGCGAGATCGCGCGCTTTCCGCGCTTGTTCCGGGCGGTCGAGTCGGTGCCGGGACTCACCTGGCCGACGCTGGTGTTCGAACGCCGACTCACGCTCTGGCTGGGTAGGCTTGCAGGTCGAGCTCATGCAGCTCGGTCGTGGCCACACCAAGGGCGACACGGTGGTCTGGCTGCCGCAGGAGAAGATCCTCTTCTCCGGCGACCTGGTCGAGTACGCGGCGACCCCGTATACGGGCGATGCGTACTTGAGCGAGTGGCCGGCGACGCTCGACGCGCTCTCCGCCCTCGATCCGCAGCAGCTGGTGCCCGGGCGCGGCGCGGCGCTGCGCACCCCGGCGGCGGTGCGCGCGGGCTTGGACGGCACCCGCAGCTTCATCACCGAGATGTTCGCGGCAGTGAAGCAGGGTGCCCGCGCGGGCAAGGACCTGCGCAGCGTCTACCGCGAAACCTACGCTACGCTGCAGCCGAAATTCGGCCATTGGGTCATCTTCGATCACTGCCTGCCGTTCGACGTGTCGCGGGCCTACGACGAGGCCACGGACTACCGCGATCCGCGCATCTGGACCGCGGAGCGGGACAAGGAGATGTGGGATGCGCTCGAAGGCTGAGTCGGCCGGTTGGACCGGCAGGCGCAGGCACGAACCCGGCATGAAGACATACACGCAGCCGGTGTACCCCTACGCCAAGCCGGCCGAGGGCGCCGGCTCGCCGCGCCACTGGCCGGTGATCGTCGCCGGTGCCGGACCGGTGGGCCTTTGCGCAGCCATCGATCTTGCGCTGCGCGGCATCGACGTGCTGGTGCTCGACGAGGACGACACGGTGAGCGTCGGCTCGCGCGCGATCTGCTGGTCGAAGCGCACGCTGGAAATCCTAGACCGGCTGGGCTGCGCCGAACGGCTGGTGCAGAAGGGCGTGTGCTGGAATGTCGGGCGCGTTTTTTTCCGCGGCGAACAGGTGTATCAGTTCGACCTTCTGCCCGAGCCGGGGCACCGCCGCCCGGCCTTCATCAATCTGCAGCAGTATTACGTCGAGCAGTTCCTGGTCGAACGGGCATCCGAGCTGCCGGGAATCGACCTGCGCTGGCGCCACCGCGTGGTGGGTGTGGCGCCGCGGGCCGATCGGGTCACCCTCACCGTGTCGACCCCGGACGGGGAATACGGCGTGCACGCCGACTGGCTGATCGTCGCCGACGGCTCGAAGAGTGCGATCGGTGCCATGCTGGGGCTGGAGAGCGAGGGCCAGGTGTTTCGCGACCGCTTTCTCATCGCCGACATCCACATGACGTCGGATTTTCCGGCCGAGCGCTGGTTCTGGTTCGATCCGCCGTTTCATCGCCATCAATCGGCGCTGCTGCATCGTCAGGCCGACGACGTCTGGCGCGTCGATTTCCAGCTCGGCTGGGACGCCGATCCGGAGGAAGAAAGAAAGCCGGAGAAGATCCTGCCGCGGCTGCACGCGATGCTGGGCGACCAGGCGCGCTTCGAAATCGAGTGGGCCAGCGTCTACACTTTCCAGTGCCGGCGCCTGCGCTCGTTCCGCTGCGGCCGCGCGCTCTTCGCCGGTGACGCGGCGCACCTGGTCTCCCCGTTCGGTGCGCGCGGCGCGAACAGCGGCATCCAGGACATCGACAACCTGGCGTGGAAGCTGGAGCTCGTCCTCTCCGGCTTCGCACCCGAACGCTTGCTCGACAGCTACGATGCGGAGCGGACGACGGCGGCCGACGAGAACATTCGTCACTCGACGCGCAGCACCGACTTCATCACGCCCAAGAGCAAGGTGAGCCGGACTTTCCGCGACGCGGTGCTGCTGCTCGCCAAGCGCCACGCCTTCGCCCGGCAGCTGGTCAACAGCGGGCGCCTGTCGCTGCCGGCAACGCTCGCGACCTCGCCCCTCAATACGCCCGACAGGACACCGTTCGCCTCGCCCATGGCGCCCGGCGCGCCGGCGGCCGACGCGCCGGTCACCGGTGCGGGCGGCAATTGGCTCCTCGACTACCTAGGGCGCGGTTTCACCCTGCTTCTCTTCGAACCGGGCATGCCGGCGAGCGACCGGCTGCGCGACCTGGCGGCGTTGGCTGCCGATCCGATCGCCTGCGAGAGCGTGCTCGTCGGCGCGGCAGGCGCGGCCCTGCCCTCGGACGTGCGCGCGATCGCCGCCGCGTCGGGGATGCTCGCGGAGCGCTACGACGCACAGCCGGGAACGACGTATCTGTTTCGCCCCGACCAGCATGTCTGTGCCCGTTGGCGCGGTTTCGATCTGACGCAAACGCGCGCGGCGATCGCGCGCGCGACCGGGCAGTACGTGCACTGAGCCTTAAGGCCTTATGCTCAATACCGAACCGAACCTCGCTGCGCCCGACGACTTCTATCAGGAACTCATCGAGACGCACCGTGACCTCAGCGAAGAACAGAGCGCGCTCGTCAACGCCAAGCTCATCCTGCTGCTCGCCAACCATGTCGGAGATCTGGGCGTGCTGCGCGCAGCGCTGACGGCGGCGCGGGAGGACGTCGTCGCAGGACCGACCCCAAGCTGCCCACCGGAGCCTCGATGAACTACCAAGAACTGCTGGTCGAAACCCACGGCCGCGTCGGTGTCGCCCGACTCAACCGCCCGCAGCGCATGAACGCGCTCAACGATGCGCTCGCCGCCGAGCTGAGCGCGGCGCTCTCGGCGTTCGATGCCGATCCGGACATCGGCGCCATCGTCATCACCGGCAACGACAAGGCCTTCGCGGCCGGCGCCGACATCGGCGCCATGGCGGAGTGGAGCTACCAGAAGGTCTACGCCGACAACTACATCATGAGCTGGGAGTCGGTAAAGCAAACGCGCAAGCCGGTCATCGCCGCCGTCGCCGGCTATGCGTTGGGCGGCGGGTGCGAGTTGGCGATGATGTGCGACCTGATCATTGCTGCCGACACGGCCAAGTTCGGCCAACCGGAAATCACCATCGGTATCATGCCGGGCATGGGCGGCACGCAGCGGCTGCCGCGGGCGGTCGGCAAGGCGAAGGCGATGGACTGGTGCCTGACCGGGCGCATGATCGACGCCGCCGAAGCCGAACGCTCGGGCCTGGTCGCGCGCGTGGTTCCCGCCGACAAGCTCTTCGACGAGGCGCTCGCGGTCGCGACCAAGATCGCCAGCTATTCGCTGCCGGTGGTGCTGAAGGTCAAGGAGGCAGTGAACCGGGCGTACGAATCGTCACTCGCGGAAGGTCTGCTCTTCGAGCGGCGCGAGTTTCACTCCACCTTCGCGCTCGACGATCAGAAGGAAGGCATGCGCGCGTTCCTCGATAAGCGCCAGCCGAGCTTCAAGCACCGTTAGGAAGGCGCGTCGTCCCGCCTTCGGCCAGGATTGGCCCGCGGGTGCTCTCCATTGTCGCCGGCAAAACCAACGTGCGGCCCTGCCGCGCGATTGCACGGCAGGGATCCTCGTCACCGCGCTCGCGTTATTTCACCAGATCGGCACCTGCCTTGCAGGCGGCAGCGTCCTGGTCGCCCGTGCCCCCGCTGCAACCGATGGCTCCGATCAGCTTGCCGTTTTCGACCAGCGGCCAGCCGCCGGGCGAGGCGATTATCGTCGGATCGAGCGTCGCCACGTAAGGATGCCCGGTCTCGAAGGCGTTGTAGAACGCGCGCGACTCGCGACGGGAGCGCGCCGCCGTGCGCGCCTTGCCCTGGGAAATGTTGATCGAGGCCAGCTGCGCGCCGTCCATGCGCGAGAAGGTGACAAGGTCGCCGTGGGTATCGACCACGGCGATGCACATCTTCCAACGGTGCTTGGTCGGCCTCGGCCTCGACCGCGGCGATGAGCTTCTGCGCAGCCTCCAGGCCGATCGGCGTGCCATACGGAATGTCGAACGGGATGCCGTCTGCCGTGCCGCCGGCAGCCGGCGGGGCCGCCGGTGCTTGCGCCTGTGCCTGGGCGCCGATTACCGCCGCCGCGCAGAGCAGCAACGATGTCATCACCAATTTGCGCATGCGAAACCTCCATAAGCGTTTTGCGCCGTGTCCCGGGTCGGCGTGTCGAATAGGCTCACGGGTCGGCGCATGAGCGCCCCCGGTTCCCGTAAGCCGCAAGAATTATAGGGGTTTCGCTTCGGCCCTGTGCACGCGACGGTGAAAGGCCTTATCGAAGGCCGTGGTCCGCGTGCTACTCACCCTTGGCGAGCCGGGCGACCAGCCCGGTCAGCACCTCGGCGCTGACGTCGGACACAGCCCACCATTCCATTCCGGCGCCCTTCGCGTGCGCGACATTGAACCCGCGCAGCGTGGTCAGCGACGGCGTCGCCGCGGCCAAGCCGCCGGACAGCGGGCGCACAAAAACGTCGATCGTGTGCTCGCGATAGCGATACACCAGCGTGGCGATCGGCTGCCCACCCAGGTAGTCGAGGCGACCGCCGGAGAGCGGCAGGCCGTCGGCGGCAAAGTCCTGCACCGGGGGGGAATAGTCGAGGCGACTCGACAACCAGGGCTTGACCGTATGCCGGTCCGACGAGCTCACGTCGGTCAAGCGCTGCGAGAGCGTGGCCCGGGTGTGGCTGGCGACCGCCTCGCTGTCGAGATCGGCATTGACGCGCCAATCGAGCACGGCGCTGCCCAGGAACCACGCGAACACCGTCACCGCGCTGCCGGCGAGTGCGCCGGCGGAAAGCCAGCGCCAGCGCTCGGCAGTGGGGCGCATGGCGGCGCCCGCCGCCCGCGGCGCCCGGGCGATCGTGGCCCGGATGCGCGCCTGCAGCGTCGCCGGCGCGGTGTAATACGGCGTCTCGCTGCGGATGCGCAGGCGCAAGGCGGAGAGCGCGTCGCGTTGCGCGCTGCAATCCGCACAGCCGAGGATGTGCTTCTCCAGCGCGGCGTTTTGCACCGCATCGAGCTCGCCGTCGCTGAAGGTCGGCAGCAGCGCCATCGCTTCGTGGCAGTTCATGCCTGACCTCGCGGACTCGCCATCGTCATTGCCCCTTGTTGGCTAGGCTCCACCGGAGCGCTCACGGATGGCGACCAGCAACGGCGAGCGCTGGAGCACGGCACGGGCACGGGCGAGCCGCGACATCACCGTGCCGATCGGGATGTCGACGACGCGCGCAATATCGCGGTACCGCATTTCCTCCAGCTCGCGCAGGATCAACACCTCGCGATAGCCCAGCGGCAGCGCCGCGATCGCCTCCGACAGCGCCGTGCCCGAGGCATTGCGCAGGGCGGTCTGCTCCGGTGTGGGTTGCACGGTGTCGACTGCGCGTTCGAGCGCCTCGGTCCCGTCCGGGATGAACTCCGCGGGACGGTTGCGCTTGATCCAATCGTAGCCGGCATGACGGACGATGGTGAGGAACCACGCCTTGGGCTCGCCGCCGTGGAACGCGTCGAAGTACTTGAGCGCGCGCTCGCAGGCATCCTGCACCACGTCCTCGGCGTCGCTGGCGTCGCGGGTAAGCCAGCGCGCGAGGTTGTAGGCTGCGTCGAGTTGCGGCAGCACCACCTGCTCGAATCGGGACGCCCCGACGGGCCTCGCGGCGCTCATCGCAGCATGATACCGCTACGCCGGTTTATTCCCGACGGCACCGGCTCTCTGGCACCATGTCGGACTGCTCGGCCACCCGCACGTGGCCGCGATCGCGCCTGGTCCTGACTTCAGTGAGCCCTTTGCACCCGCCTTCCGCGGCGCGCATCCTCGAGCGCTGCGACGCGCTCGCGCGCTGCTCGGAGCAGGCCGACGGCCTGACCCGCGTGTATCTGTCGCGTGAGCAGGAGGCGGCGAACGCGCTCGTGCTTTCGTGGATGCGCGACGCCGGCATGCACGCACGCCTCGATGCCGCCGGCAACGCGGTGGGCCGCTACGAGGGCGAGCGGCCGGGCCTCCCCTGCCTGATGCTGGGCTCGCATCTTGACACGGTGCGTGACGCGGGCAAGTACGACGGCATGCTCGGCGTCGTCACCGCCATCGAATGCGTCGGCAGCCTTGCAGCGCGACGGCTGCAGCTGCCCTTGGCGGTGGAGGTGATCGGTTTCGCCGACGAGGAAGGCGTGCGCTTCAACGCCACCCTGCTCGGCAGCCGGGCGGTTGCCGGCACCTTCGACCCGGCCAACCTCGAGCGCGCCGACGCTAAGGGCAAGCGCATGCGCGACGCGCTCGCCGAGTTCGGGCTCGATGCGGATGCCATCGACACTGCCGCACGCAGTCGCGCCGACCTTGCTGCCTACGTCGAACTGCACATCGAGCAGGGCCCGGTGCTCGAAGCCGAAGGTCTGCCGCTCGGCGTGGTCACCGCGATCAACGGTGGCAACCGCTTTGCCGTCGCCATCGCCGGCACGGCCGGCCACGCCGGCACCGTGCCGATGCGCCTGCGCCAGGACGCGCTCGCCGCGGCCGCGGAATGTGTGCTTGCGGTCGAGTTGCTCGCCAGCAGCGAAGCCGACCTGGTGGGGACGGTGGGCAAGATCGAGGCGCTGCCGGGGGCGATCAACGTAATACCCGGTCGCGTGCGCTTTTCGCTCGACGTGCGCGCGCCCACCGACGCGCTGCGCGAGCGCGCGGTCGGCGCCATTCGCGCGGCGTTCGCCGATATCGCGCGGCGGCGGAAGGTGGCGCTCGACTGGAGCCCGGTGTGGGAAGCGAAGACTACCCTGTGCGCGCCCTGGCTGCAGGATCAGCTGCAGACGGCAATCGAAGCCGAAGGCCTGCCGGCGCGCCGGCTGCCGTCGGGCGCGGGCCACGACGGCATGGCGATGATTGCGATCGCCGACATCGGCATGCTGTTCGTGCGCTGCAAGGGCGGGGTGAGCCACAACCCGGCGGAAGCGATCAGCGCGGCGGACGCGGACGTTGCGGCGCGGGTGTTGCTGCGCTTCATCGAGAACTTCCGGCCACCGCGGTGAGGCGCGACGTGCCCGATCCGAGGGCCCTTATCCGTGCATTCCTGGGACAGCGACGCGAGCAGGCGGTGGCGCTGCTCGCGCAGCTCGTGCGGATGCCTTCGGACAATCCGCCCGGCGATTGCGCCCCGCACGCGGCGCTCGCGGCGACGCTCCTGGAGCAGCTGGGCTTCACCGTGGAGCAGCATCCGGTCCCAGCGCAGGAGGTGCGCGCGAACGGCATGCTCACCTGCGTCAACCTCGTGGTGCGCGAGCGCTTTGGATCCGGACCGGTCATTGCCTGCAACGCGCATGGCGACGTCGTGCCCCCCGGCGCGGATTGGACTGCCGATCCGTATGGCGGCGAAGTGCGCGAGGGACGGATGTTCGGGCGCGGGGTTGCGGTGTCGAAATCGGACTTCGCCACCTACGCCTTCGCTCTGCTCGCACTCAAGGCCGCTGCCGCCGCCGGCGTCGAACTTGGCGGTGCGGTCGAGCTGCATTTCACCTACGACGAGGAAGTCGGTGGCGCACTCGGCCCGGCCTGGTTGCTTGCGCAGGGGATCAGCAAGCCGGACTACGCGATTGGTGCCGGATTTGCCTACGCCGTCACCATCGCGCACAACGGCTGCCTGCATCTGGAAGTCGAGGTCAGGGGCAGGTCGGCCCACGCCGCGCTGCCGGCGGACGGGGTCGATGCGCTCGAGGCGGCAACCGGCGTGCTCACCGACCTGTACGCTTTGCGCGCGCGCTACGCCGACTTACCCTCACGCACCCCCGGCATCGCTTGGCCGACCCTGGTGGTGGGCCTGATCGAGGGTGGCGTCAACACCAACGTCGTGCCCGATCGCGTCGTCTTCCGTCTCGATCGACGCATCATCCCGGAGGAGAATCCGGCCGAGGTCGAGGCCACGCTGCGCGCGCAGATACGCGAGTTCGCTGCGCGCTGGCCCGGCATCACCGTGGAGGTACGGCAAATCCTTCTCGCCGCACCGTTGCTGCCGATTGCCGGGCAGCAGAAGCTCGTCGCCGCGATCGTGCGCAGTGCGCGCGAGGTTCTGGGCGAGGAGATAGTCCCGCGCGGGGTGCCGCTGTACACCGACGCCCGGCACTACAGCGCCGCCGGCGTGCCGACCGTCCTCTACGGCGCCGGTCCGCGTACCTTGGCCGAAGCCAACGGGCATCGGGCCGACGAGAATCTGCGCCTCGACGATCTGCACCGCGCAACCGAGGTGGTTGCCCTGGCGCTGGTGGATCTGCTGAGCGACAGGACGTAACGATCCTAAGGCGAATGGCGCTGGGGAGAGGAGGGCTTGCTCTATTTAATGAGAACGATTACCATTACGATTATGTTTTGCGGAGATACGATGCAATTCAAGATCTTGTCCGCCATGCTCTTTGCCGTTGGCCTCCTCGGCGCTGCTGCAGCGACGTGGGCGGCAGACGCGGAGGTGCAGCTGGCCATCCGCGACCACCAATTCGTGCCCACCGAGATCACCGTTCCGGCGCACACCAAGATCAAGCTCGTCGTCGACAACCAGGACGCGACGGCCGAGGAGTTCGAAAGCTACGAACTCAACCGCGAAAAGGTCGTGGCGGCGAAAAGCCAGATCACGGTCTATGTCGGTCCGCTGGATCCCGGGCGCTATCCCTTCTTTGGCGATTTCCACAAGGATTCCGCCAACGGCGTGCTGATCGCGAAATAGGGGCACTTTGCGTGCAATTGCCGTGTTCGTCTTCCGAGCAGTGCTCGAACAGGCTCGGTCATCAACGTCGTGTTCTATGCCGTCGCCGGGGCGCTCATCGTCATCGGCACGAGGCGATGGGGCAAACCCGCAAGAGAAATACCTGGTGCGATTGGCGGGCGCTTCGCCGCCATCCTGTTACTGCACGTCTCGAACGTTCAAGCTGCCGATCCCGCCGCGAAAGTCTATCTGCCCTCCGTGGTCCAGGGCGAGGTCGAGATCGAACTCAACGGCGGCTACCAGCAATGGCCCAACCACGGCGACAACGGCGAACGGCAGCTGATCTACGAGGCCGGTTACGGCATCACCTCGTGGTGGAAGAGCGAGCTCGGTGTCGGCAGCACGCGACTGCCCGGCGAGTCGACCCACCTGGACGAGCTCGAGTGGGAAAACATCTTTGCCCTGACCGAGCCCGGGGAGTATTGGCTTGACTTGGGCCTGTTCGCCGAACTGGACCACGATTACGGCGCGCACGGCAACGCGGTCACGATCGGGCCGATGTTGCAGAAGGAATTCGGCGCCGCGCAGGCCAACGTCAATCTGCTCTTCTCGCGCGGCCTCGGCGCGCTGGCCGCGCAGGGCACCGAGCTCGACTACGACTGGCAGGTCAAGTGGCGCGGCGATCCGCTGTTCGAACCGGGGGTGCAGGGCTTCGGCACGCTCGGCTCGACCGGTGCAGCGGGCCATCCGACCGCGCACAAGCTGGGGCCCGCATTTTTCAGCCAGACGCGCGTCGGGGGGCGCAACAAGCTCAAGTTCGACACCGCGCTGCTGTTCGGGCTCAATGCCAATTCACCCCACACGACGCTGCGCTTCACCCTGGAATTCGAGATTTATTGAGCGCCACGGGCGACGGTGCGTCGCGGCGCCGCCCCTGCCAGGCGCGCCAGAGCAGCCAAGGGATGCCGACCACCGAAAGCACGGCCCAAACGGCGAGCGCGATGTCGCCGCGACGGCGCGGCGGCGGCAGCAGGTCGGAATCGCGCAGCCGCTCGGGAAACGGCCGCGGCGGCACCGGAATGATCTTCGCCTGCGCGGGATCGCGCGGATAGCGCGCCCGGTACTCCCAGGTCCCGGCAACCGGGAAGTTACCCCACACCCGCGACGAGGGCAGCTGCGGTACGCGCACGAAGATGACCGCCTCGAGATCCGCGGCGAGCATCGCCTCGAGTGGCGTGGGCGCGCGCGCTGATCGCCCGGTCGCCAGGCGCAGCAGATCGGCGCCGATTTCTTCGAACGCGGCCGCCGGAAACAGCCGCGTCTGGTCTTCGCTCAGGTAGTCGAAACTCAGCGCTGCCTTGGCGAGGCTTAAGTTGCGCAGGGCAAAGTAGGGCAGCCCCAGGGCCGCCGCGGCCCAGCTGGTGGCACCGCGCGAGGGTACCTTCCAGCCCAGCGTGCGCAGCACATTGACGCTGATGCTGGTGCAATTCATCATCGAATGATCGTAGACGAGCTGATGGCGGTAGAACTGGTTGTAGGTACGCGCCAACGCACCCTGGATGAGGTTGGCCACGCGCTCGCCCTTGAGCACGGCGACGAGCAGGTACGAGGGCCGGTACCACGCCTGACCGCTGTTCAAGTCGGCAAGGTAGTTGTCAAGCGGTAGCATCGCGGCGAGGATGCCCTTTTCGCTTTCCTGGTCCAGCGTGTAGAAATTGTTCGCCAGCCAGTCGCCCATCGCTCCCGGTCCTGCCGCGTCGCCTGCGGAACCAACCCGTCCGGTGACCAGGGCGAAGTGGCCGGCGAGCGCCTCGTCGTCGTCGCTCTGGGCGCCGTTGAGCATCACGGCGATAACCGGGGCGTCGTCCCAGCGGCGCGCCGTGCCGGGTGCGCGCTCCCACAGCGGAATGGCCGCAAACGGGCTGCGCGCCCCGCCCAGCGGTTCGGCGCGCACCAGCGCCCGCAGCGCGGCGGGCGTGGCGTCAACAGGCTGTAACGCGGCACTGCTATCCAGCCGGAAGTCTTCGGGCCAGATGGTGCGGGCGATGAACGCGCCGTTGCGACGGCTTCCGCGCACGGAGAGCGGGCGCAGGGCAAGATTGGCGATCGACGCGGCATTGAAATAGGAACGATTGAGCGCAATCTTAGGCACCGGCTCGAAGGACCAAGAATCTCCGCCGGCGGTGAGTGTGGCGCCATCGCGCGCTAAGGTCGCGTGGCGGAGCACTTCCGGCGCGGCGATCCAGATGAGCGGCGGCGCAGCGCAGGGCGACGCCAGGTCCGCCGCCGCGGCCCAGTTGTGCACGTCCTGCCACGTGCTTACCCCGCGCGCGAATCCGGCGACCGGCAGGCCGGGCCGCGGCGCGGCGATGGTTTCATCGGTGAAATACCACAACGCCTGGGGGATGGCGGCGCAATCGCTGCACCGCCCCGACGTGAGGCGAAAGTCCCGCCCGGCGAACAGCCCCAGGCGCGATTCGAGCGCCGAGTAGGCGCCGGGTGCAAACGAAGCGGGCACAGGATTTGCGGTTCTATGCGCGGTGGCGGCGGCGAGTGCCGCGGCCGAGCCAGGGATCACGGGGGGCAGTGCGGTGCATGGCGCTTGGCGCGCGCGGAGCAGGCTGCATGGCGAAACGGTGGGGTGGTTTGGGCTGCATTGTAAGATTTTCAACGCCTGCGCGACGGTTATCCGGTGATCGGCCGCTGCGGTTATCATGCACGACCGGGGAGGAAGCGTAATGGCGCAATGGGCAACGGTCCCGTATCGCGGTGCCGAGCGGGTCACGCCGCGCGGGTATCGCCTGATCAACCGCGTGATCGGCCCGCTGCGGCCTCAGGCGCGAATCGAATCGGCAGCGCTTATCGACGGGTTGCTGGCACCGTCGGCAGCGATTCCGCCGAAGTACTTCTACGATGCGCTGGGCTGCGCGCTGTTCGACGCGATCTGCGAGTTGCCCGAATACTACCTGACGCGTACCGAGCGCGGGATCTTCACCGCGCACCGCGAGACGATCGCCGCGGTCGTCGGCCAGAAGCGGCAATTCGTCGATCTCGGCGCGGGCAATTGCGCCAAGGGCGAGTCCTGGATCGCGGCGTTGCAGCCGAGGCGCTTTATCGCCGTCGACATCGCGGCGGCGGCGATCGAGCCGGCGCTGTCGCGGCTGTCGTTCGCCCATCCCGAGGTCGAGTTCACGGGCGTCATCACCGACTTCTCGCGCACGCTCGACCTCGGCGCCGATCTTGACCACGGCGCGACGACGTTCTTCTATCCGGGCTCGAGCATCGGCAACTTCACCCCCGACGATGCGCTTGGCATGCTCGCCCAGATACGCGACCTGTGTTTCCGCCGCGGCGGGCTGCTGATCGGCGTCGACGCGCCGAAGGATAGCGCGCGCCTCGCCGCCGCCTACGACGATGCGCTCGGCGTCACCGCGGCATTCAACCGCAACGTCCTCAATCACATCAACGCGCTGCTGGGCAGCGATTTCGATCCGGCGGCGTTTGCGCACGTTGCGTTCTACAACGCCGCCGAGCGCCGGGTCGAAATGCATCTCGAAGCGAGCAGCCCGCAACGGGTGACGATCGCCGGGCGCGAACGGCTGTTCGCCGCGGGCGAGCGCATCCACACCGAGAATTCCTACAAGTACTCGCCGCAGGAGTTCGCCGCGCTGCTGCGCCGCGCCGGCTTTTCCGACATCGCGGTATGGCAGGACGCAGCCGGCGACTTCGCGGTGTACTACGCCGAGTAGCACGCGCCACGAAAGGCCATGGACGAGGCTGGCCGTCAGGCATCCTTGGTCACGATCTGCAGCAGGATCTCCGCCGCGTGCGCGCACTGCTCGCGCGTGACATCAAGATGCGTCACCGCCCGCACCGTGCGCGGGCCGAAGTCAAAGATCAGAAGCCCGCGCTCGCGCGCCCGGGCGACGACGGTCGGGGCGTCGGGCGCGTCGGGCGCGAGCTCGAACACCAGAATGTTGGTTTGCGCCGTGGCGAGGTCGATACGGATGCGTGGGGACGTGGCGAGCCGCTCGGCGATCAGGCGCGCGTTGGCGTGGTCCGCGGCCAGACGCGCGACATGCCGGTCGAGCGCATACAAGCCGGCGGCGGCGAGCACCCCGGCCTGGCGCATCGCCCCGCCGGACATGCGCCGATAGCGCACGGCACGCTCGATGGGCGCGCGCGACCCGGCGAGGAGCGAGCCGCAAGGTGCGCCGAGCCCCTTCGATAACGCCACCGCAACCAAGTCGAAGGGGGCGGCGAGCTCGGAGAGCGCAATGCCCGAGGCCACGGCGACGTTCCACAGGCGCGCGCCATCCAGGTAGGTCGCGATTTCGCGTGCGTGCGCGGCGGCGCACACGCTGGCCGCTGTCGCCTGGGGAAAGATCACCCCGCCGGAGCGGTTGTGCGTATTCTCGATCGCCACCAGCGTCGTCGGAGGATAGACGACGTGGCCACGTGGCTTGCACGCCGCACTGAACTCTGCGGCGCTGAACACGCCGCGCGCGCCGACCTCCGTGAACTGCACCCCGGCGTTGGCCGCCCCGGCGCCCATTTCGTGCCAGACCAGATGGCTTTCGCGGCTGACGATCACATCGTCACCCGGACGCGTGAGCACGCGCAGTGCCACCTGGTTGGCCATCGTTCCGGACGGCAGAAAGAGCGCCGCTTCCTTGCCCAGGAGCGCTGCCACGCGCTCCTGTAGCGCATTGACCGTCGGATCCTCGCCGTATTGGTCGTCTCCAACCGCGGCCGCGGCGATGGCCGAGCGCATTGCCGCGGTCGGGCGCGTCACCGTGTCCGAACGCAGATCGATCGGACCGTCAACCGCCGGCGACATGCGGACTCTTGGCAACCGTTGCTTGGCTAACGGCGGCCCTGAGCCGCAGCTTGAATTCGGTCTCGAGGGCGGAGGAGTCGATGAATGCGTCCAACCATGCGTCACCGTCGTCCGCTGACGCGACCGAAGCGGGCGCATCGAGGCGTCCCAATGCGGAGAACAGGAGCTCACGCCGCGCGATCAGGTGATTGAATTGCTGGTCGCAGCGCGGAATGGGCGTGGGGTAGGTTCGGATTTCCTCCTGCAGCCGCTGCCGCTCGCCTTGGAGCAGAGCTCGCACCCGGTCGCGGCGGGCAGCGAAGCGATCGGCGCGATCGTTCATCGCGCGTCGCGTGCCAGCCGGAAACCGCTGAACTGCCAGCGTGCGGAAGCGGGGAAGAAGTTGCGGTAGCTGGCGCGAACGTGCGCGCGCGGGGTCGCACAGGAGCCGCCGCGCAGCACGTACTGGTTGCACATGAATTTACCGTTGTACTCGCCGATTGCGCCCGCAGCAGGGTGATAACCAGGGTAGGGCGCGTAGGCGCTCTGGGTCCATTCCCAGACGTCGCCGAAAAGTTGCGCGGGCGCCTGGTCGGTGCGCGCGGCAGGACGCGGGCGCAACGCGCCACTTTCGACAAAGTGCCCGCTGACCGGAACGCCGGCGGCGGCGATTTCCCACTCGGCTTCGGTCGGCAGCCTCGCCCCCGCCCAACGCGCGTAGGCATCGGCCTCGAACAGGCTGACATGGCAGACCGGTGCGTCGCCCTCCAGCGGCAGCATGCCGTGCAGGGTGAAGGCCTGCCATCCTCCGTCGTCTTCCCAATACAGCGGCGCTGCGATCCGGTTTGCGTGCAGCCAGTCCCAGCCGTCGGACAACCAAAGCTCAGGCCGGCGATAGCCCCCGTCGGCGACGAACGCCGCGTATTCGGCGTTGGTAACCGGTCGGCTCGCCAGGGCAAAGGAATCGAGGTATTGCCGATGCCGCGGGGTCTCGTTGTCGAAGGCGAAGCCTGCGCCGGCATGGCCGATCTCGACCACGCCTCCGGCAAACGCGATCCATTCGAGCGGCGGCGCGGCGGCGCATTCCTCCGCGCCGCGGGACTGCGCATACGCGGGCTTGAGCGGATTGCAGGACAGCAGGTGCAAGATGTCGGTGAGGATCAATTCCTGGTGCTGCTGCTCGTGCTCGCATCCGAGTTCGAGCAAGGCGTGGCTGCGAGTCTCCGATGCAGGACGCGCAAGGAGGTTTTGCACCGCCTGATCGACGTGCGCCCGGTAGGCGTAAATGTCGGCGAGCGACGGCCGCGACAGCAACCCGCGCTCCGGACGTGGGTGCTTGGCGCCGACGGCGTTGTAATAGGAGTTGAACAGGACCCGGAACGCGGCATCGAAGGGGCGATACCCGGGAAGGTAGGGCTCGAGCACGAAGGTCTCGAAAAACCAGCTGGTGTGCGCAAGGTGCCACTTGACCGGGCTCGCATCGGGCATCGATTGGATCGTGCAATCTTCCGCCGACAGCGGTGCGGCGAGCGCGACCGTCGCGGCGCGAAGCGCGCGAAAGCGCGCCGCCAGCACCGAGGCGGCCGGTGGGGCGGACAAGTCCGGTTGCAGCGGCAGGCGATCGTTCATCGGCAGGCGGTCGGGCGGGGAGTGGTCGTCTGCCCAATCCGAGGTTTCGACATCGTTGGAGCCAGGCTGGAAGACGGCAGTGGAATTCTAGCTCACCGTCACGCGCGCCGGGCCGGCAACGAATTCGCCGATCCGCGCCGCCTGGAGGAAGCCTTCGCCGCGGAAGACCTCCAGCACGCCCTCGACCGTATCCGCGGCGCAGGCGACCAGCAGCCCGCCCGATGTCTGCGGGTCGGTCAGCACGACGCGGGCGGCCGGGTCGGCGTCATGCAGGATGACCTCGGCACCGTAGCTCGCCCAGTTGCGCGCCGACGCCCCGCTGGCGATGCCCTCGCGCGCGAGCGCGATCACGCCCGGATGCAAGGGCAGGCGCGCGAACGCGAGCTGCGCGCCCAGCGCCGAGCCGCGGCACATCTCGAGCACATGGCCAAGCAGACCAAAGCCGGTGACATCGGTCAAGGCGTGCACGCAGGGCATGCGGCCGAGCGCGATGCCCGGCGTATTGAGCTGGGTGGCGCTGCTGACCATCGCCGTGTACTGCTCGGCGCCCAACTGCCCGCGCTTGAGCGCGGCGCTGTAGATGCCAACGCCGAGCGGCTTGCCTAAGACCAGCGCATCGCCGGGCAGGGCGCCAACGTTGCGCCGCAGCTGGCGCGGGTCGACGATGCCGATCGCCACCAGGCCGTAGATCGGCTCGACCGAATCGATCGTATGCCCGCCGGCGATGGGAATGCCCGCCCTGGCGCAGATCGCCTCGCCGCCCTCGAGCACGCGCTGAATGGTTGCCACCGGCAGTTGGCCTACCGGCATGGCGACGATCGCCAGCGCGAAGAGCGGCGTCGCGCCCATGGCGTAGATATCCGAAATCGCGTTGGTCGCGGCGATGGCGCCGAAGTCGAAGGGGTCGTCGACGATCGGCATGAAAAAATCGGTGCTGGCGACGATCGCCTGGGTGTCATTGATGCGGTAGACGGCGGCGTCGTCGGCAGTCTCGATGCCGACCAAGAGTTCTTTCGGCACCACGCCCTGGGCTTGCTTGGCGAGGATTTCGCGCAGCAGCGCCGGAGCGACCTTGCAGCCGCAACCACCGCCGTGGCTGAAGTCGGTGAGGCGCAAGGCGGGGCGATCGGGGGCGTTCATGCGCTGTTGGGGACGAAGCGGGCCCATTCTATGCTTGTCAATTGCCTGCCAGCGCCAACGCGCCGGCGCAGTCTCGCCCACGAAGCGATATTGTAGGGTACCGGCGGCGCTGAGGCCAGACCTAAAAGCCCTATCGCTAGTAGTTGAAAGCTAAAGGCTTTTCAGGAAAGCGCCGGTAGCGTAGGATGGCGCCACTTTGCGGACGTGTACCGGTCTAAGGGTTTGTGCAGCAGGCAGGGAAATTGGGCGGCGGTAGGTAAGTAAATGACCGGATACGTCTTGCGACGGAGGGGTATTGAAGCCAACGGATAGCGCGAATCCCGATTACTTTCACAAGGTCGTCGACTGCCAATGGGCGTGCCCGGCGCATACGCCGGTGCCCGAATACATCCGCCTGATCGCCGCGGGACGCTATAGCGACGCCTACCTGGTCAACTGGCAGTCGAACGTCTTCCCCGGCATTCTCGGCCGTACCTGTGATCGTCCCTGCGAACCGGCCTGTCGCCGTGGTCGCGTGGAAGAAGGTTCTCCCGACGCCGACAGCACGCGCCCGGCGACCAAGCCGGAACCGGTGGCGATCTGTCGCCTCAAGCGCGTCGCCGCCGATCTGAAGGACGACATCCGGCACCGGCTGCCGAAGCGCGCGGGGCGAAAGAACGGCAAGCGCATTGCGCTCGTCGGCGCCGGTCCGGCCTCGCTCACCGTCGCCCGCGACTTGGCCCCGCTCGGCTACGAATGTGTGATCTACGACGCCGACGCGCGGGCCGGCGGCATGATCCGCAGCCAGATTCCGAAGTTCCGTCTGCCCGAGTCGGTGATTGACGAGGAGGTCGGCTACATCCTCGGTCTGGGCATCGAGTTTCGCGCCGGAGAGCGTATCGACAGCCTCAGGGCGCTCCTCGCCGGCAACGGCAGCGCCTACGACGCGATCTTCGTCGGCAGCGGCGCGCCGCGCGGGCGCGACCTCGACCTTCCCGGGCGCGCGGAAGCGGCGAAGAACATCCATATCGGCATCGACTGGCTCTCCAGCGTCGCCTTCGGCCACATCAGCAAGATCGGCAAGCGCGTGGTGGTGCTCGGCGGCGGCAACACCGCGATGGATTGCTGCCGCAGCTCGCGCCGCCTCGGCGGCGAGGACGTCAAAGTCATCGTGCGCTCCGGCTTCGAGGAAATGAAAGCCTCGCCCTGGGAGAAGGAAGACGCGATGCACGAGGGCATCCCGATCATCAACTACCACGTGCCCAAGGCCTTCACCCACGCCGACGGCAGGCTCACCGGCGTCACCTTCGAGAAGGTGGCGGCGCGCCTCGATGACGCGGGCCGCAGAGAGCTCGTGCCCACGGGCGAGCCCGACGTGCATTTCCCCTGCGACGACGTGCTCATCGCCGTCGGCCAGGAAAACGCCTTCCCCTGGATCGAGCGCGATGCCGGGGTCGAATTCGACCGCCGCGGGCTGCCGGTGCTCGACCCGAAGACCCTGCAATCGACCCATCCCAAGGTATTCTTCGGCGGCGACTCCGCCTTCGGGCCGAAGAACATCATCTGGGCGGTCGCGCACGGCCACGACGCGGCGATCTCGATCGACGCCCTTTGCCGGGGCGAGGATCTGCAGCGCCGTCCGCCGCCGATCGTCAACCTGCTGTCACAGAAGATGGGCATCCACGAGTGGAGCTACGACAACGCGATCTCCAACGACACGCGCTACAAGGTGCGTCTCAAGGACAAGGTGATCGCGCTCAAGCACATCGGGATGGAAGTCGAGCTCGGGTTCGATGTCGCGCAGGCCTACGCCGAGGCGCAGCGCTGCCTCAACTGCGACGTGCAGACGGTGTTCACGCCGAAGCTTTGCATCGAGTGCGACGCCTGCGTCGACATCTGCCCGATGGACTGCATCACCTTCACCGCCGACGGCGAGGAATCCGAATTGCGTGGCCGGCTCAACGCGCCGGCGCACAATCTGACCCAGGACCTGTACGTCGCCGGGGGCCTCAAGACCGGCCGCGTGATGGTCAAGGATGAAGACGTCTGCCTGCACTGCGGACTGTGCGCGGAGCGCTGTCCGACCGGCGCGTGGGACATGCAGAAGTTCCTGCTCGAGCCCGCGCAGGCGCACGACTGCCACCGCCGCGGCCCTGCGGTCACCAAGCCAGGCCACGGTGCGGCGACAAGCCGCGCCGCCGACTGATGCCGCCCACCGTCAGCCCGATCCAGCGCGTCAACGACTTCGTCGTCAAGTTCGCCAACGTCAACGGCTCGGGCTCGGCGTCGGCGAACCTGCTGTTCGCCAAGTCGATCCTGCGCATGGGGGTGCCGGTCGCGCCGCGCAACATCTTCCCGTCGAACATCCAGGGTCTGCCGACCTGGTTCGAGGTGCGCGTATCGGAAGCGGGCTGGCGCGGGCGCCGCGGCGGCGTTGACCTGATGGTGGCGATGAACCCGCAGACCTGGGACCAGGACGTGCGCGAGATCGAGCCGGGCGGCTACCTGTTCTACGACTCGACCAAACCGTTGCCGCCGGCAAAGTTCCGCGACGACGTTACCGTCATCGGCATGCCGTTGACCGAGATCTGCAACCGCCAGTATTCCGACGCCCGGCAACGGCAGCTGTTCAAGAACATCATCTACGTGGGGGCGCTCTCGGCGCTGCTCGAGATCGAGCCCGAGGCGATCGCGGAGCTGATCGGCGAGCTCTACAAGGGCAAGGAGGCGCTGCTCAAGCCCAACGTGCAGGCGATGCACATGGGCCGCACCTACGCCCAGAACGAACTCGACGTGCCCCTGGGTATCACCATCCGCCGCGCCAACGCGGTGGGCGACAAAATCTTCGTCGAAGGCAACAGCGCCGCGGCGCTGGGCTGCGTCTACGGCGGAGCCACCGTCGCGGCGTGGTACCCGATCACCCCCTCGTCGTCGCTCGCCGAAGCGTTCGCACGCCATTGCCGCCGCTTTCGCACCGATGCGGCCACCGGCAAGGCGCGCTATGCGATCGTCCAGGCGGAGGATGAGCTCGCCTCGATCGGGATCGTCATCGGCGCCGGCTGGAACGGCGCGCGCGCCTTCACCTGCACCTCCGGGCCGGGCATCTCGCTGATGCAGGAATTCGTCGGGCTCGCCTATTTCGCCGAGATTCCGGCCGTAATCTTCGACATCCAGCGCGGCAGCCCGTCGACGGGCATGCCGACGCGCACGCAACAGGCGGACCTGCTCTCCTGCGCCTACGCCTCGCACGGCGACACCAAGCACGTGCTGATCTTTCCGCAGGATCCGACCGAGGCGTTCGCCTTTGCCGCCCTGTCCTTCGATCTCGCCGACCGTCTGCAGACGCCGGTGTTCGTCATGATGGACCTGGAAATCGGCATGCAGGAGTGGCTGTGCGAGCCCCTCACCTGGGACGACTCGCGCCGGCTCGATCGCGGCAAGGTAATGACCTACGCCGAGCTCGATGCGGGCAAGGACTTCGGCCGCTACCTCGACGTCGACGGCGACGGCATCCCCTACCGCACGCTGCCCGGTACCCATCCGCAGCGCGGCTCGTATTTCACCCGCGGTTCGACCAAGGACCGTTACGCGCGCTACACCGAGGATGGCGCCACCTACGTCGACAACATGCAGCGGCTGCTGCGCAAGTTCGAGACGGCCAAGCAGTACCTGCCGAAGCCGGTGCGCAAGGACGCGGCACAGAAGACCCGCTTCGGCGCCATCTACTTCGGCTCGACCGCCCCGGCAATGGAGGAAGCGCTCGCGACGCTGGCGGCGCAGGGCATCCACCTCGACACCCTGCGCATCCGCGCCTTTCCGTTCCACGACGAGATCGCCGAATTCATCGCCGACCACGAGCACGTCTACGTCGTCGAGCAGAACCGCGACGCGCAGATGCGCATGCTGCTCAGCAACGAGCTGGCCATCGATGCCGCCAAGCTCATTCCCGTCCTGCACTACGATGGCACGCCGATCACCGCGCGCCTGATTCTGCGCGAGATCGGCGAGAAGCTTGCCATGTTCAACGTGACGCCGCTGCGAAAGGTCGCGCCGTGACCTATCTTGCCAAGCCCCGATTGCATCATCCCGAGCTGCCGAAGAACAAGCTCGGCTATACCCATCGCGACTACGAGGGCACGGTATCGACGCTGTGCGCTGGCTGCGGGCACGACTCGATCTCGGCGGCGATCATCGAGGCGTTCTTCGAGCTCGACGTGCCGCCGCATCGGGTGGCCAAGCTCTCCGGCATCGGCTGCTCGTCGAAGACGCCGACCTACTTCCTGGGCAAGTCGCACGGCTTCAACAGCGTGCACGGCCGCATGCCGTCGGTGCTGACCGGCGCCAATCTCGCCAACCGCGACCTGATCTACCTCGGCGTGTCCGGCGACGGCGACTCGGCCTCGATCGGCCTCGGCCAGTTTGCGCACGCCATGCGCCGCGGCGTGAACATGGTCTATATCGTCGAGAACAACGGCGTCTACGGGCTCACCAAGGGACAGTTCTCGGCGACTGCCGACAAGGGATCGAAGGCCAAGCGCGGCGCGGTCAACCAGGACCAGCCCATCGACATGGTGATGCTCGCGCTGGAGCTCGGCGCAAGCTTCGTCGCCCGCGGTTTCTCCGGCGACAAGGAACAGCTCGTGCCGATGATCCGGGCTGCGGTCGCGCACCAGGGCGCGGCGTTCATCGATGTCATCTCGCCTTGCGTTGCCTTCAACAACCACCCCGGCTCGACCAAGAGCTACGACTTCGTGCGCGAACACAACGAAGCGGTCAATAGCGCTCGACATCATGCTCCCGCGCGCCGAGATCACCGCCGGCTATGCGCCCGGGACGGTGCAGGACGTGGTACAGCACGATGGCACGATCCTGCGCCTGCGCAAGCTGCATGCTGATTTCGACGCCGGCGACAGGGTCGCGGCGGTGACCTACCTGCAGCAGCGCCGGCAGGCGGGCGAAATCGTCACCGGGGTGCTCTACGTTCGTCCCGACGCCGACGATCTGCACCGGCTGCTCAACACGGTCGACGTTCCGTTGAACCAGCTCGACGAGCGCGACCTGGTCCCCGGCGCCGCGGCGCTGGAAAAATTCAACGCCTCGTTGCGCTGACCTTTCGCGGGCGAAAGCCGGCTAGAGCCGGGCTCGCGCCGATGTGACTCCGGGCCTGATCGCATCCCGCCGGTCGCCGGATGACTACGGGGGTTTCGCCGCCGTCTGGCGGCGCCCGCAGGGCGCGTTACCAAGCCGCGACAGGTCCGGCGCGCGCTTGGTGCGTCGGCGGGAGCGGGTACAATAAAACGATGCGCGTTTTCTGGCGAACGCTGGCGATACTCGGCGCTGCGGTCGTGCTGCTGCTCGTGGCGGTGGCGATCGCGGTTCGCAGCGTCGACGTCAAGGCAGTTCGTCGGTCCGGTGAAGGAGCGCGTGAAGGCGGCCACGGGGCGCGATCTGGAAGTGCGCGGCGACATCCGCTTGAAGCTGGGGCTCGAGCCGAAGCTCGTGGTCGACGATGTGTCCCTCGGCAACGCGCCGTGGGGCAAGCAGCCGCAGATGCTGACGGCCAAAGAGGTCGAGGTGACCATTGCGCTGCTGCCGCTTCTGCGCAAGCGCTTCGAAGTGACCCGCTTCAAGCTGATCGAGCCCACCATCGCGCTCGAAACCGATTCCGCCGGCAAGGGCAACTGGGAATTTACGCGCGCCGCAGCCCGCGGCGCAGGGCAGCACTTCGGCGCCGTCCGGGGGAACGCTGGGCGAGCTTCACGGTGGGCGACATCGCGATCTCCGACGGCGCGGCCACGTATCGCGACGGCAAGACGGGCGAGGTCACCAGCATCGTGATCGAGGACCTGTCGGTGCATGCGCGCGACCCGCAGTCGCCGATCAGCGGCAGCTTTCGCGGCCAGGTCAACGGCACGGCGGTGGCGCTGGAAGGTGATTTCGGCCCGCTCGAGCAGATCACGCGCCAGCGCTGGCCTTACCCGGTGGCGGTGCAGGGCGAGATCGGCGGCAAGAAGGCCTCCCTCAATACGCGGCTCAGCATGCAGGGCAACGTGGTCGGGCTCGATGAACTCAAAGCAAGTTCCGGGTCGAGCACGCTGACCGGCAAGGTGGCGGTCCACACCGGCGGCGCGCGGCCCAAGATGGTCTTCAACCTCAATGCACCGACGCTCGCGCTGGCCGATTTCGCGTTGCCGGTGCGTGCGCCCGCGGCCACCAAAGCCGCCACGCATGCGAAATACCTGTTCAGCGAGGAGCCGGTCGACCTCGCCGCCTTGAAAGCGGTCGATGCCGAGGGCGAAATCGCGATCGGTGCGCTTACCCTGGCCGATGGCCGGCGCCTGGACCAGGTGCGGGTCAAGCTTGCGCTCGCCAATGGCAAGCTCGACGTGTCGGACCTGCAGGCGAGTCTATTCGGCGGCTCGGTCGCCGCCCGGATGCAGATCGATGCGACCCGTGCGCCCGACGCGGCGCTGACCCTGCACGCCGAAGCGCGGAACCTCGACCTGGGTACATTGCTCGCCGCGGCAGGGGTGAAGCGCGAGCTCCGCGGCGGCAAGACCGAAGTCAAGGCCGACCTGACCGCGCGCGGTACTTCGCCGCGACAGTGGGCGGGCAGCGCCAGCGGCAACGTCCTCGCCGTGGCGGGCCCGGCGACGATCGTCAATCCCAAGGGCAGCACCGACGTGCCGCTCGATCGCCTGTTCGAAGCGGTCAATCCGTTTCGCGGCGTCGACGCGACGACCGAGCTGCACTGCGCCGTCATCCGCCTGCCGCTCAAGGATGGCGTGGCGCTGATCGACCGCAGCATCGCGGCGGAGACCAATAAGTTTGGCGCAACGGCCAGCGGCACGCTCGACTTCCGCAACGAGACGCTCGATCTTTCGGTCAAACCGCAGGTGCGGCAGGGCATTCCGATTGCAGTCCCGCAGGTCGCCCAGTTGGTGCACTTCCGCGGGCCGCTTAGCTCGCCCTCGGTCGGCATTGATGCAACCGCCTCGGCCGAGACCGTGGCGCGGCTCGGCGCCGCGGTGTACACCGGCGGCCTGTCGATCTTGGGCGAATCACTGTTTGCGAAGGCGGCGGGCGATCCGGCCGCGCCGTGTCAGATCGCGCTTGGCCGCGGCGGCGCGGCGAACGCGGCGGCGGCAAAGCCCGCTGACACCAATCCGACCCCGACCGAAAGCCTCGGCAAGGCGGTAGGGCACCTGTTCGGCCATTAATTAGGGCAGGGGCGGTAGCGCAGGCCTTCTCGCGCATGACGAAACCCGCGGCCACGGCGGGCCGCGCCGGCGCGACCCGGCAGGTGCTCATGCCGCGGCGTCTTCGTCGGCCGCGCTGCCGTTGAACCAGGCATTGAGCAGCGCGGCGCTGATCGCGGTGAGGGTAATGCCGCTGTTAACGATCGGTCCCAGCGATCGGGGAACCTGGGCGAAGAAAGTCGGCGCGACCAGCGGAATCATGCCCACCGCGATGCTCACGGCGATGATCAGCAGGTTGTGGCGCGGGCCGTAGTCGATGCGGGCCAGGATCTTGATCCCGGTCGCAGCCACCATGCCGAACAGGACGAGACCGGCGCCGCCGAGCACCGGCTGGGGGATCGATGCGACGAGGGCGCCGAGCTTCGGCAGCAATCCGAAGACGATCAGGATGCCGCCGCCGAAGGCAACGACCCAGCGGCTGCGCACCCCGGTGATGCCCACCAGCCCGACGTTCTGCGAGAACGAGGTGTAAGGGAAGGTGTTGAACACGCCACCGATGATCGTTCCCAGTCCGTCGGCGGCAAGCCCGCGGGCGATGTCGGACGGGCCGAGCTTGCGCTCGCAGATCTCGCCCAGCGCGAGAAACATGCCGGTCGATTCGACCATCACCACCAGCATCACCACGCACAGCGACACGATCGCGCCGAAGTCGAAGGTCGGCGCGCCGAAGCGGAACGGGTAGACGAGCGCGACCCAGTCGGCCTCCTTCACGCCGGCAAGGTCGACCATGCCGAGCGCCATGGCCACGACCAGGCCGATGGCCAAGCCGAGCAGGACGGCGATATGGGCGACAAAGCCGGTGAAGAGCTTGTTGATGATAAGGATCGTCGCGAGCACCAGGGCGACGATGGCGAGGTTGCCCGGATCGCCGAAATTCCTGGCGCCCGCGCCACCACCCGCCCAGTTGACGGCGATGCGCAGCAGGGTGATGCCGATCACGGTGATGATCGTGCCGGTGACCAGCGGCGGAAAGTAGCGCAGCAGCCGGCTCGCGAAGGGTGCGACGGCGAGCGTGAATACGCCCGCGGCGATCACCGCCCCGAAGATGCCGGTGATCGTGACGCCGCTGGTGGCGATGGCGACCAGCGGCGCAACGGCGGCGAAGGTGACTCCCATGACCACCGGCAGGCGGATCCCGATGCGCCAGACGCCGACGCACTGGATCAGCGTTGCGATGCCGCAGGCGAAGAGGTCGGCATTGACCAGGAATGCGACCTGGTCCCGCGGCAGTCGCAGCGCCCCGCCCACGATCAGCGGCACCGCGATCGCACCGGCGTACATCGCCAGCACATGCTGCAGGCCGACGGCGGCCATCTGCGCGACCGGCGGCACCTCGTCGACCGGGTCCACCCGCGGTTTTGTTGCCATGGCTCTTCCTTCCTCGCGCTCCGCGAACATCGCCTCGAGGCGCAAGCGCGTGATGCGGGCGATTTGCTTCAGCGCCTCCCGGAACTCAAGCTCGCGGTCGCGTTCGAGGCGCGCCGCGAAGCGCCCGATGATCGCCCCGCGGTCGAGGCCCTTGACCGCAATGATGAACGGAAACCCGAACTTGCGGTTGTAGGCGCTGTTGAGCGCCTGCAAGCGGGCGAACTCCTCCGCTGAGCAATGCGTGAGCTTTGCGCCCGATTGCTCGCTAAGGGAAGCGGCAGTGAGCTCGCCGCGGATTGCGGCCTTGCCGGCGAGCTCCGGGTGCGCGCGGATGAGGGCGAGTTGCGTTTCCTCCGCTGCGTCGGACACTGCCTTCACCATCGCTGCATGCAGCGCATCGACCGTGGCAAAAGGACGCTGCGACCAGACGGCGGCGGCTATCCACGGCGAGTGCTCGAACACGCCGCCCAACGCCGCGACGAAGGCGCTGCGATCGAGCGCATTGACTTCGGAGAGCGTCATACGCCGGCCGGATACGGGTGCGTGGCGATCCAGTGCCGGGCGATATCGACCCGGCGGGCGATCCAGACGTCGTCGTGGCGGCCGACGTAATCGAGAAATCGGGCGAGGGCCGCGAGACGACCCGGCCGGCCGGCAATGCGGCAATGCAATCCGATCGATAACATCTTTGGCGCATCGAGCCCCGCCGGGTCCCCTTCGGCGTAAAGCACGTTGAACGCATCGCGCAGGTAGGCGTAGAACGAGCCGCCGTTGTCGAATCCAGGCGAGGTGGCGAAGCGCATGTCGTTGCTGTCGAGCGCGTAGGGCACGACCAGGTGCGGCTTGCGACCATCGCGGGTCTCGACTTCGACCCAATAGGGCAGGTCGTCGGCGTAGGAGTCGGCATCGTAGACGAAGCCGCCGTGCTCGACGACCAGCCGCCGCGTGTTGGGGCTGTCGCGGCCGGTGTACCAGCCCTGCGGCGGCTTGCCGGTCAGCCGCTCGATGCGCGCCACCGCCTGCGCGATGTGCTCACGCTCAGTCGCTTCGTCGATCTGCTGGTAGGAAATCCAGCGCCAGCCGTGGCTCGCGATCTCGTGTCCATCTTCCTGCATCGCCGCGACGGCTGCGGGGTTGCGCTCGAGCGCCATCGCCACGCCGAAGACGGTCACGGCGATATGGCGCTCACGAAACAGGCGCAGCAGGCGCCAGACTCCCGCGCGCGAGCCGTATTCGTAGAGCGACTCCATGCTCCGGTGCCGCATCGGGAAGGGTTGTGCCGCGGCAATCTCCGAGAGGAACGTCTCCGCGGTCGCGTCGCCGTGCAGAACGCTCATCTCTGCGCCTTCTTCGTAATTGAGCACGATCTGCACTGCGAGTCGCGCGCTCCCGGGCCAGCGCGCGTGCGGGGGATGCGCGCCATAGCCTTTCATGTCGCGCGGGTAGCGCTCTGCGGGAGCCATCGTTGTTGTCGTGGGCGGCGTGCGGCTGGAATAGAATACCGCGTAAACGGGAGGAATTCGCTTGGGCCACCTGACCAC
The DNA here is from genome assembly GCA_963711235.1 of uncultured beta proteobacterium. GTDB lineage: Bacteria > Pseudomonadota > Gammaproteobacteria > Burkholderiales > Casimicrobiaceae > PALSA-1003. The sequence goes on from CAVQDI010000011.1 coordinate 26,646, forward strand.
GCACGTGCTCGACATCGCGCAGGGCAAGCCGGGTGCCGGCATGGCGGTGACGCTGTTGCGGCGCGCAGGCGAGGGCCACGAGCTGATCAAGGCGGTGACGACCAATGCCGACGGTCGCGCCGACATGGCGCTGCTCGAGGGGGATGCGCTGCGCCCCGGCCGCTACCGGCTCGTGTTTGCTGCGGGAGCGTATTTCCGCCGCCTCGGCGTGGCCTTGTCCGATCCGCCGTTCGTCGACGAGGTCGTGATCGATTTTGGTGTCGCCGACGCCCAGGCAACCTATCACGTGCCGTTGCTGGTCTCGCCCTGGAGTTATTCGACCTATCGCGGCAGCTAGCGTGGGCGCGATGGGAGCCTACGCAAGCGATTGGCTGCAGCTCGTTATCCGCTGGGTGCATCTGATCACCGGGATCGCCTGGATCGGCGCCTCGTTCTACTTCGTCTGGCTCGATAACCACCTGGCCCCGCCACGCGACGAGGCCGACGCCGACCGCGGCATCGGAGGCGAGCTGTGGGCGGTGCACGGCGGCGGTTTCTACGTCGTGCGCAAATTCCGAGTTGCGCCCGAGACGCTGCCGGCAACGCTGCACTGGTTCAAGTGGGAGGCGTACTGGACCTGGATCTCGGGGTTCGCGCTGCTGGTGCTGATGTATTACCTGCACGCGCCGCTGTACCTGATCGACCGGAGTGTCGCCGACCTGTCGCCGGCGCAGGCGATCGGCATCAGCGTGGCGCTGCTCGGCGTCGGCTGGATCTTCTACGACCAGCTGTGCAAGCGCCTGGGATTGGAGCGCGAGGCGTGGATTGCGCTGGCCATGGTCGCGTTCGTCGCCGTGACCGCCTGGGGCTTGTCGCACCTCTTGAGCGGCCGCGCGGTGTACATCCAGATCGGCGCCATGCTGGGCACGATCATGGCCGCCAACGTGGCGCACATCATCATCCCTTCACAGCGCAGACTGGTGCAGGCCAAGGAGCGGGGCGTCGCGCCGGACCCGCTGGAGGGCCTTCGCGGCAAGCAGCGCTCGGTGCACAACAACTACTTCACGCTGCCGGTGCTGTTCACCATGATCAGCAATCACTATCCGCAGACCTATGGTCATCCGCACGGCTGGCTGGTGCTGGTGGTGATCCTTCTACTCGCCGCGTACGTGCGGCACTTCTTCAACCTGCGCCACAAGGGTCGCACCGTGTGGATTATTCCGCTCGCCGCCGCCCTCGGTGCCCTGGTGCTGGCGATCGCCATCGCGCCGCCGACGCCGGAGGCAAGCGGCGCGGTTCCCGCTTTCGCCCAGGCGCAGGCCATTGTTGAACAGCGCTGCGTGTCGTGCCACGCCGGGCGGCCGACACAGGCAGGCTTCGCGGTCGCGCCCAAAGACGTGAAGCTCGACTCGCCGGAACGCATCATCGCCAATGCGCAGAAGATTTATCAGCAGGTGGTGACCACGCGGGCGATGCCGATCGGCAACCTCACCGCCATGACCGACGAGGAGCGAAAAACGATGGCGGCGTGGATTATGGGAGGGGCGCAGCGCTAGCATCGTGCCACGGGCATCCGCAGCGAAAAAAATCGGCTCAATTTTCTGCGCCGGACTCCATGGGTTTCGCCTCCAGCATCTTCACCGCCGTCTTCGCTACCTGCAGCGTGTCGAAGTAAGCGTAACCGGCGACGGCCACCGCGCCGACGAGCGGCAACCATCGGCTTGCCGCCGTGCCGGCAACACGCTGCGTGAGCGAAATGCCCACCCCGCCAACCACGCTGCGCAGTGCGCCGCTCGAAACCTGGCGGATGACGAAACGCTCGCCGGCGCGCACTGCGAAGTCGCGCGCAACGTGGGTCGCCGCGTGCCGGAAAAGACAGTAAAGCAGGTGCGTGCGCGTAAGCTGCATCTGCCTGCCATAGAGGCCCGCGATGTCGGACACAAGCTGCGCCTGAATACGCCAGATCGCTACCAGATCGGGTAGAACGGTCAGCAAGCCGAGAATGCCCGGCGGGAGCGCCAGCGTGCCGGAAAGTGCGGCAGCCCGTGTAGCCGCCTGGCGCGCGAGCCTGCGCGCTGCTGCCTCCGGGGCTTCGACCGCGCGTTCGCGGCTAGCCGGCACAGCGGCGACCACGTTCTCGATGGCGTCGACGAGGCCGCCGAGCAGCGGTTGCACGGCAAGGGATGGGTGCGCCATGAGTTCGCTAGTATACGGGTTACAATCGGCGCGATAAGACCATGGGAGGAGCGATGCGAAGCACGCATCGGACCTATGCGTGCAACGGCGACCAACGATCTTCGACAATGAAACCTGCGGCGCTGATTTTGCCCTATGCGGGATCGCGCAGCGGCTATGTCGAATACGATCCCGGAGCGGTCGGCGCCGCGGCCCAGGCCGCCGCGTTGATCGAGTCCGCGGTGCCCTGGATAGAGGTCGAACACATCGGCAGCACCGCCGTGCCCGGCTGCGCCGGCAAAGGCATCGTCGATCTGATGGCGCTCTATCCTGCAGGGAAGCTCGCGCAGACGCGCGAGGCGATCGACCGCATCGGCTTTCAGCGCCAGAAGGTCGGCCACATTTTTCCCGAGGAGCGGCCGATGCGCGTCGGCGCCATCGAACACGCCGGCAAGCGCTATCGCCTGCACCTGCACCTGATCGGAGCGAACAGCCCGGAAAAGGAGTCGCTGCGGCGCTTTCGCGACGCGCTGCGCGCCGATCCGGCGCTGCGCGACGCCTACCAGGCGAAGAAGCGCGCGATCCTGATCTCCGGCCTGAGCGAGCCTAAGGAATACACCCACGCCAAGGGCGAATTTATCAATGCCGTCATCGGCCCGCATTGACGATGGCGGTCCGGCACGTATTCGGCTTCGCCGGCTGGTCTGGCAGCGGCAAGACGACCTTGATCGAGCAATTGATCCCGCGCTTTATCGCCTACGGCCTGACCGTGTCGCTCATCAAGCACGCGCACCACGAGTTCGACCTCGACCACCCCGGCAAGGATTCGTTCCGCCACCGCGAAGCGGGGTGCCAGGAGGTGCTTGTAACCTCCGCTGCCCGTTGGGCGCTGCAGCATGAACTACGGGGGCGGCCGGAACTCACCCTCGACCAGGCGCTCCAACATCTATCGCCCTGCGACCTGGCCCTTGTGGAGGGTTTCAAGGCGGCGCCGATCGCCAAGCTGGAGGTGTACCGGGAAGGCGTCGGCAAGCCGTTGCTGCACCCGCGTGACCGGCAGATCGTGGCCGTGGCGTCCGACGCGCCGGTGGAAACCGCTTTGCCGGTCCTGCCTTTGGGGGATCCTGACGTCGTTGCAACATTCATCCTCCGCCACCTGGGCTTGGCCGGGGTCCGGAATTGACTTGGGCATAGGGCCGGCGTAAGGTGATTTGAGGTGGATATCCCTGTGCATTCAGGGTGTATTGCAAGTGGATTGCGGGGCAGAAAGCCGTGAAGAAACAATTACTTCTGGGTGTGCTGGGCACGGCGCTGATGGTTGGCGCCGAGCTGCCCGCGCAGGCCCAGAACGGCTTTTACGGCGGCGTCTCGATGCGCGACGGTGCGAGCTCCGTCAGCGGCCTGATCTTGGGCGACCTGCCGCTGGCCTGGAGCCGGTTCGCCACGCCGGTTGCCGACGACACCAATCAGCGCTCGCTGGTCTTCGGCGGCTATCGCTGGCGCAACGATGTCTCGGTCGAAGCAGCGATCAATACCAGCAACACCGCGACGACCGACTTGTATGCGCTACGTCCGAGTGGCGCGGCGAGTTTGACCGCCGGACCGGGATTGGGCTTGAGCTTGAGCGACGTCGCCAGCCGCTCCTGGAATGCCGACGTGTACACCAGCTGGGAAATGATTCGCCGCCTGTCGCTCTATGGCCGCGTAGGCTATGCGCAAGGTGATGTGCATCCGCTCTTCTCCAGCGCTTCGCTCGTGCAGGGCGATCCGCGGCGGCAGCTCTACGGGGTCAATTACGGCGTGGGCGTGCGCTACGACGTGACCCATTCGCTCGGCCTGCGCGTCGAGTACGCGCGCTTCGGCCGCTTCGCCGGCGAGATACCGCTGAGCGGCGGCATGCCCGATTCCGACCAACTCACCATCGGAGTGCAATTCAAGTTCTAGGCTGCATCTTCAGCTGCACGCGCCGGCGGAGAAATACCGCCGGCGTTTTTGTTTGTGCTTTCCCCGCGTTAAGATGCGCTTGTGATCACGCTGGTCTACCTCGCCCGCCTGCGCGAAGCGCTGGGCGCCGCTGCCGAGAAAGTTGAATTGCCTGGCGATGTCGGCACGGTGGCGGCGCTGCTCGCCTGGCTGCGCGCGCGCGGCGGTGCCTGGGCGGCCGAACTCGCGCCCGGCCGCGCCGTGCGGGTGGCCGTGAATTACAGCATGGCGCGTGCCGACACGCCGGTTAAGGCGGGCGACGAAGTCGCGCTCTTTCCTCCGGTAACCGGCGGCTAGGGTAGCGCGCCATGCCGGTTCGCGTTCAGACCGGGGATTTCGACATCGCGCGCGAGATCGCGGCGCTGCGCGGCGACGATGCGCGCGTAGGCGCGGTCGCGGCATTCATCGGCCTCGTCCGCGACGTCAACGACGCCGCCACGGTGAACACCCTCACCCTCGAGCACTATCCGGGCATGACCGAGAAGGCCCTGGAGGGCATCGTCGACCAGGCCAAGGCGCGCTGGAGCGTTCACGACGTGCTCGTCATCCACCGCGTTGGCGAGCTCAAGCCCACCGAGCAGATCGTGCTCGTGGTCGTGACCGGTGCGCATCGCGGCGAGGCGTTCGCCGCCTGCGAATTCATCATGGACTATCTCAAGACCCGCGCGCCGTTTTGGAAGAAGGAACAGACGCCGGACGGCGAGCGCTGGGTCGAGGCGCGCGCGAGCGACGACGAAAAAGCGGCACGGTGGTAGCGACGCAGGAACGAGCGCAGCGCAAGGCGGCCCAGCGGCGCCCTGCGGCCATCGGCACGGCCGCGGCATTGATCGCGATCGACTGGGGCACGACATCCGCGCGCGCCTATCGACTCGACGCGCGCGGCCGCGTCCTCGACAAGAGGAGTGCGCCACTAGGGGTGCAAAAAATCGCCGCCGACGGTTTCCCCGCCGCCCTGGATGCGCTCCTCGGCGACGCCGTGGATGCCGCCGTGCCGCTCATTGCCTGCGGCATGGTGGGCAGCCGCCAGGGCTGGATCGAGGCACCGTATGTGCAGTGCCCGGCGGATCTGGCCGCAGTCGCCGCCGCCCTCACTCCAGTAGCCGGCAGGCGGCTTGCCATCGTGCCCGGGCTCGTCTGCCACGATGGGGACCGGGTTCCCGATGTCATGCGCGGTGAGGAGACGCAGATCCTGGGCACGCTTGGCGAGCGCCGACCCACGTCGCGCTTCGTCGTTCTGCCCGGGACGCACAGCAAATGGGTGCGCGTCGGCAGCGGTGGCATCGAGACTTTCGCAACCTTCATGACTGGCGAGCTCTACGCGCTGCTGCACGACCACAGCATTCTCGGTCGCATGGCTGCGGCCGGCGGTCACGACGCCGCCGCTTTTGCGCGCGGCGTGCGAGCGAGCCTGGGCGATGCGGCGGCGCTGCCGCACGATCTGTTCTCGGCGCGCACGCTCGCCCTCACCGGGGCGCTTGCGCCCGAAGGCGTCGCCGACTACCTTTCGGGTTTGCTGCTCGGCGCCGAAGTGGCCGCCGCGCGGCGCTGGGCTGCACGCGACGCAGTGGAGGAGGGGGTAGTGACCTTGGTCGGAGACGCCGCGCTGTGTGCACGCTATCGGCGCGCACTCGCCCTTGCCGGAATCAAGACGGCGTCGGGTCCGTCCGATGCGGCGGCGCGCGGCCTGTGGCGAATCGCGCGTCAGGCGGGGATGCTGGCAGCGTGAATGCGCTCACCTTGCGCTCCTACCTGGCACCGCTGCCGCTGGTTGCGGTCCTGCGCGGCATCACCTTGGGAGAAGTCGACGCGGTCGCAGCAGCGCTTGCCGACAATGGCTTTCGCATCCTCGAGGTGCCGCTCAATTCGCCCGATCCCTTCGCCAGCATCGGCCGGCTTGCGCGCGATTTCGGCTCGCGCTGCCTGGTGGGCGCGGGTACGGTTTTACGTGTGACCGAGGTGGCGGGGGTTGCCGATGCGGGCGGCCAGCTCGTCGTCATGCCGCACGCCGATGTTGCCATCGTGCGCGAAGCCAAACGCCTCGGCCTGGTTTGCCTGCCCGGTGTGGCCACCGTTACCGAGGCCTTCGCCGTGCTCGATGCCGGCGCCGACGGCCTGAAGATGTTTCCGGCGGAACAGCTCGCACCGGCGGTGCTCAAGGCCTGGCGCGCCGTGCTGCCGAAGGATGCGCTGGTGTTCCCGGTCGGCGGCATCCGTCCCGACAACATGGCGCCGTACTGGGCGGCTGGCGCCAATGGCTTCGGCACCGGCTCGAACCTGTATCAACCGGGCGCCGCGCCGGAGGCCGTCCGCGCAGTCGCCGCGAAGTACGCGGCGGCATTTTCCGCGCTGCCGGTAAGGCCATGAGCGGCGCGCGCTTCGACCTGGTCGCCCTCGGCGAACCGCTGCTCGAGTTCAACCAGACGCGAGGCGCTGGCGGCGACTACGCGCTGGGCTTTGGCGGCGATACCTCGAACTGTGCCGTCGCCGCGGCGCGGCTCGGCGCGCGCAGCGCGTACGTGACGCGGCTTGGCGACGATGCCTTCGGGCGCATGTTTCTCGATCTATGGCGGCGCGAGGGCGTTGACGCGAGCGGGGTGGAAATCGACGCCGACGCGCCGACCGGCATGTACTTCGTGGCCCACGGCACCAAGGGCCACGAGTTCAGCTATCGGCGTGCGGGCTCGGCCGCAAGCCGCATGCGCGCGGCGGATCTGCCGCTGTCGACGATCTGCGCCGCAAAGGTGCTGCACCTCTCGGGCATCAGTCAGGCCATCTCCGACTCCGCGTGCGATGCCTGCTTTGCCGCCTTCGACGCCGCCCGCGCGGCGGGCGTGAGGATCTCCTACGACACCAATCTGCGCCTGAAGCTGTGGCCGCTGCCGCGGGCGCGCGCGATCATCCGCGCCAGCCTGGCGCAGGTGTCCTGGGCGCTGCCGAGCCTGGACGATGCGCAGCTGCTTTTCGGGGAGGAGGATCCGGATGCGATTATCGACGCCTGCCACGCCGCGGGCGCGCCGCTGGTCGTGCTCCGCTGCGGTGCCGCCGGCTGCGTGGTCTCCGATGGCAAGCTGCGCCAGCGCATAGCCGGTCATCGGGTGCAGGCGCTCGACGCCACCGGCGCTGGCGACTGCTTCGACGGCGCCTTCGCGGTGCGCCTGGTCGCCGGCGACGACCCGATCGCGGCGGCGCGCTACGCCAATGCCGCCGCGGCACTCGCCACCACCGGCTACGGCGCCGTCGCGCCGCTGCCCCGCCACGCCGCGGTCATGGCGCTCCTGGGCGAGCGCGTGCCGTCATGATCGCGGGCACTTTTCACGAAGACGCGTTCCGCGACAAGGTGGCGCTGATTGCGGGCGGCACCAGCGGCATCGGTGCGGCAATCGGCAACGCGCTCTCCGAGCTGGGCGCGAGCGTCACCGTCACCGGCGCCACGGTGGCCGAGGCCGAGGAAGCGCAGTCGCGCGCAAGCTTCTGGGTTGAACGCGCGGTAAGACTTGACGTGCGCGATGAGGCGGCCATCGTCGCATACTTCGCGGCGCGGACGCACCTCGATATTCTGATCAACTGCGCCGGAACCATTCGCCGCGACGAGGAGGACGACCCGGTGGTGTTTGCGCAGGTCATTGACGTCAACCTCACCGGCACGCTGCGTATGTGCACCGCGGCGCGGCCGCTCTTGGCCAAGAGCAAGGGCTGCATCGTCAACACCGCCTCGGTGCTTTCATTCTTCGGCGGCGCGCGCGTTCCCGGCTACAGCGCGAGCAAGGGCGGGGTAGCGCAACTGACCAAATCACTTGCCCTCGCCTACGCGCCCGAGGGTATTCGCGTCAACGCCATCGCGCCGGGTTGGGTTGCCACGCCGATGACGCAGGCGCTGCGCGACGACCCGGTGCGCAACGCGGCCATCGTCGCGCGCACGCCGCTGGGCCGCTGGGGCGAGCCGGATGAAATCGCCGGCGCGGCGATTTTTCTTTGCTCGCCGGCGGCGGCTTTTGTGACCGGTACGATTCTCGCCGTCGACGGCGGCTACATGGCGGGGTGATTCATGCCGCTCAACACCGCAATCCGTTACCTCAAGCAGGGGCAGTGGGAAAAGGCGCATGCGATCGTGCAGCAGGACGAATCGAAGCTCGGCTGCTGGGCCCACGGCATCGTGCATCTGATCGAGGGCGACCTCGGCAACGCGCGCTACTGGTATCGTCGCGCCGGCCGGCCATTTCCGAAGGACCGCGACATGGATCGGGAAGTCGCAGAACTGACGCGCGCGCTCAAGGAGACGCAGTGACTGCGCCGCGCATCCTGCCGTCGCCGGGCATTCGACCGGAGCTCGCCATCGGCGCGATGCCCGACGACGAGCGCGTCTGGGTACCGCAGGCAAACGGCGTATGGTTTCGGCCGCTACTCTTCAACACCGCAAGCGGCGGCTGGTGCAACCTGCTGCGCGTGCGCCGGGCGGGCGTTCTTTCGCGGCACCGGCACCCAATGGCCGTTATCGGCTACGTCATCAAAGGCCGCTGGCACTACCTGGAGCACGACTGGGTCGCGCAGGAGGGGAGCTTCATCTACGAGCCGCCCGGGGAGATGCACACGCTGACCGTACCCGAGGATTGCCCGGAGATGATCACCTTCTTCCATATCGACGGGGCGATGATCTACGTCGATGCCGACGGGCGGCAGACCGGCTACGAGGACGTGTTCACCAAGATCGACATGTGCCGCACCCACTATGCGGCGGTCGGGCTCGGTGCCGATTACGTCGAGCAGTTCATGCGCTAGCACCGGGGCGATCGGAAGCGAACTTGTAACGACGACGCAGGGTGCCTATACTGGCGCGCAGGGAGATGGCATTCCTCCTGTAACCGCCCGCGTGGCTGATGATGCCTACTGGTTGCACCCGTTCGCGGTGAGACGGTAGGCATTGCGATCCCTTCTGTCGTACCGCAGCTTGTATGTTGATCGTGCCTCGGGCGCGAGAGAGGAATTTGCATGCCCTGGAGCGGAATTCTTGCAGTCGGTGGTGGCGCCGCGCTCGGTGCCTGGATGCGCTGGGGACTGGGCATTGCGCTCAACCCTATGTTCCCGACCGTGCCGCTGGGAACGCTGGCTGCCAATCTCGTCGGGGGGTTGCTCATGGGCTTCGCCATGGAGCTTTTGACGCGCCACGCGGTGTTGCCGCCGGAAGTGCGGCTGCTGGTGACGACCGGCTTTCTCGGCGGGCTCACGACTTTCTCGACTTTTTCGGCGGAGGTCGTCACCCTGCTCCTGCGCCGGGAATGGCTGTGGGGATCGCTGGCGATTGGCGGGCACGTGGTCGGCTCGCTGGTCATGACGATCATTGGTATCCTGACCATCCGCGGACTCTATAGCTTGAGTGCGACATGAAAGGGACCCTGCTTCGCTTCTACGTGCACGAGAATCGAAAGCAGCACCATATCGCGCTCTTCGAGTGGCTGCTCGAACAGGCCAAGAAGATCGGCATTGGCGGTGGTTCGGCGTTTCGGGCGGTCGCGGGGTTCGGGCGTCACGGTGTCCTGCACGAGGAGCATTTCTTCGATCTCGCGGCGGACATGACGATCGAGGTCGAGTTTGTCGTCAGCGACGAACAAGCCGAGCAGCTCCTCGATCTGTTGCGCAAGGAACGGGTGAGCATCTTCTTCGCCCGTGTGCCCGCCGAGTTCGGCGCCATCGAAGGCGACCACTAACGGCCAGCGCCCGCAAGAGCTTCGGGCCCCCTATCTGGCATCAAACCATGAAGCATATCCTGGTGGCTTACGACGGATTGCAAGCGGCGGAGCGGGCGTTCGATTTCGCCCTGACGCTGGCGGGGAAGTTCGATGCCGCCTTGCATGTGCTCGCTGTCGCGCGCCCGCCCGAGCTTTCCGAGGACGTCGAGACCGAGGCGATCATCGAGAGTACGCACGATGAATTTCAGCGCCAGTTCGGCCCGCTGCAGACGCGCGCCGCGAAAGTGGGCATCAAGGCGAGCTTCGTGGTAACCGTGGGCCACCCCGCCGAGCAGATCGTGCGTTATGCCGAGACCCACGGTATCGACCACATCGTGCTCGGGCATCGGGGCAAATCGTTCCTCGCCCGGTGGTTGATCGGCTCGGTGTCCAAGCAGGTCATCCACTACGCGCATTGCTCGGCGACGGTGGTGCGGTAAACTGGAACGACCCTTCACGCGACGGAGCGGACAATGCCCTATGCGATGCGCATTCACAAGACCGGCGGTCCGGAGGTACTGCAGTGGGAGGAGGTTGCCGTCGGCGACCCCGGCCCCGGCGAAGCGCGCGTGCGCCAGACCGCGATTGGCCTCAACTATATCGACACCTATCAGCGCAGCGGCCTGTACAAGCTGGCGCTGCCCTCCGGTCTGGGCGGCGAGGGCGCCGGGCGGGTCGAGGCCGTGGGCGCCAGCGTCACCGACATCAAGGTAGGCGACCGGGTGGCGTACTGCGGCGGTCCGCCCGGCGCCTATGCCGAGGTGCGCGTGCTGCCGGCCGACCGCCTGGTGAAGCTGCCCGACGGGGTGTCCGAGCGCACCGCGGCGACGCTGATGCTCAAGGGACTTACCGTCCAATACCTCCTGCGCCAGACCTATCCGCTCAAGGGCGGCGAAACGATTCTCTTCCATGCCGCTGCCGGTGGGATCGGCTTGATCGCCTGCCAGTGGACGCGGGCGCTCGGCGTGACGATGATCGGCACGGTCGGGTCCGATGCCAAGGCGGCCACCGCCAGGGAATACGGCTGCGCCCACACCATCGTCTACACGCGCGAGAACTTCGTCGAGCGTGTCAAGCAGATCACCGCGGGCAAGGGCGTTCCGGTCGTCTACGACAGCGTCGGCAAGGACACCTTTCCGGCGTCGCTCGATTGCTTGAGCCCGCGCGGCATGCTGGTGAGCTTCGGCAATTCGTCCGGGGCGATCGCGGCGTTCGACATCCTGCTGCTGGCGCAGAAGGGTTCGCTCTACGTGACGCGACCGACGCTGGCGACCTATACCGCGTCGCGCCCGGCGTTGCTCGCCATGGCAGCGGAAATGTTCCAGCTGGTGCAGGCGGGAAAGATCGTCAACGAAGCACGGCAGACCTACCCGCTCAAGGACGCGGCGCAGGCGCACCGCGATCTCGAAGCACGCAAGACGACCGGATCGACCTTGCTCATTCCCTAGACGCAACCGCGGCCGCGTTGATCAGGCGCCGCGCCGCGGGTGCTATTTCCGATGCGCTTAAGCCCACCGGGCCCTCGCCTGCGGCGACGAGCGTATCGGCCGCCGCGCCATGCAGGCAGACCGCGAACTCGAGCGCCTCGCGCAGCCCGATACCCTGGGCGAGAAACGCGCCCAGCATGCCGGCGAGCACGTCCCCCGTGCCGCCGCTGGCGAGCCCGGGATTGCCGCTGCTGTTGATCGCCCACCCGCCGTCGTCAAACGCCAGCACGCTGCCCGCGCCCTTGAGCACCACCGCGGAGCGCAATTGCTTCGCCAGCGCGAGCGCGGCGGCGAGACGATCGTCCTGCACCGCGGCGGTCGTGGTCGCGAGCAAGCGGGCGGCCTCCGCCGGATGCGGCGTGATGGCGGTGGCCTGTGTGCGCGTGGCCACCTTCCGCGCGAGTTCCTTGTCGGCTGCGATCAGGTTCAGCGCGTCGGCATCGAGCACCAGCGGCAGCGATAGCGTCAGCGCGTGCGCCAGCAATTCGCGCGCGCGCGCATCGGTGCCCAGGCCCGGGCCGGCGACGAGCGCGGTGGGACCGGCTTCGAGCACCTCGTGCGCACGCTTGAGCATCAACTCGGGCTGTCTCCAGTCCACCCGCGGAGGCTCGCTCGCCGCCAGTCCGACCCAGATCTTGCCGGCGCCGAGATGAAGCGCGGCGCGGGCGGCGAGAATGGCGGCGCCGACCATGCCCTCGTTGCCGCCGACAATTCCCAGGGTACCGAAGCTGCCCTTGTGCACGTTGCGCTGCGCACGGCGCAGTGGTGCGGGCAGCTGCGTGGCAAGCGTCTGCCAGTCGAGCCGCCGACCGGGGGCGCCGGCTGTCGCGTCGATGCCCAGCGCGTGCAGCGCGATCAGCCCGCAGTAATCCGGGCCGTCCGCGGTGAGCAGTCCCGGCTTGAGGGCGATGAACGTCGCCGTTGCGTGGGCGCGAATCGTCGGCTGATAGGCGACACCGGTGTCGGCATTGAGCCCGCTCGGTATATCGAGCGCCAGGATGCGCACGCCGCTCGCGTTAGCGCGGGTTATCGACTGCGCGGCGGCGCCGGCGACCGGTCGTGTCAGACCGATGCCGAACAGGCCGTCGACGATAAGACCCCAGTCGCCGCCTTCGGGCCAGTCGGCGCCGAGTGCGCCGCCGGCATCGCGCCACGCCTGATGCGCGGCCGCTGCGTCGGCGGGCAGCTTCCCGGCATCACCGTGGAACACCACGGTGACGTCGAAGAACCAGCTCTTGAGCCAGCGCGCGACGACCAGCGCGTCGCCGCCGTTGTTGCCCGGACCGGCGAGGATGAGCACGCGCGGCACGCTGCCCGGCGAGGGCTTCGCGCGCTGCGCCAGCCGCCGCAAGCCCGGCACGCTCCATCAGCGGCGCGCCGGCCGCGGCGCGTTCGATCGTGCGCAGGTCCGCGACGCGACCGATGGGGGCGCATTCCATGCGCCGATTATAGGCCACGTCGCGCGCCATCCTGGTGCGCCTACCTCGCGCGGCGTGGACATTCCGGGGGGCAGTCGTTACACTAGCGTGACACATCGGGATGGGGAGGATGCATGAAATTGCTCGGTCAGTTCGTAATCGTTCTGGTTGCCCTGGGCATCGGCACCGCGCTATCGGCGCAGGAGCTGACCGGGACGCTGAAGAAGGCGAAAGACACAGGCGCCTTCACCCTCGGATATCGCGAGTCTTCGATTCCGTTTTCCTATCTCGACGACAAGCAGCAGCCCATCGGTTACGCCATGGAGCTGTGCATGAAGGTCTTCGAGGCGGTCAAGACCGAGCTCAAGATGCCCAATCTCAAGCTCGGCCTGCAGTCGGTCTCCTCGTCCAATCGCATTCCGCTGCTGCAGAATGGAACGATCGATCTCGAGTGCGGGTCGACAACCAACAGCACCGACCGCCAGAAACAGGTGTCCTTCGGGCCGACCTACTTCGTGATCAACGTCAGCGCCGCGGTGAAGAAGAGTTCGGGCATCAAGAGCCATGGCGGACCTGGCCGGCAAGACGATCTCGACGACCTCGGGCACGACCGCGGTACCGCTGCTCAAGCAGTACGAAAAAACCAAGAACGCCGACATCAAGGAAATCTACGGCAAAGATCACGCCGAGTCGTTCTTGCTGCTCGGCCAGGATCGCGTGGCGGCGTTCGTCATGGACGACATCCTGCTCGCCGGGCAGATCGCGAATGCGAGCAATCCGGGCGACTACATGATTCTGCCGGAGTCGCTGCGTACCGAGCCGTACAGCATGATGCTGCGCAAGGACGATCCGCAGTTCAAGGCACTGGTCGACAAGACCATCGGCGGGGTGATGATGTCGGGCGAGATCAACAAGATCTACGCCAAGTGGTTCACCAGCCCGATCCCGCCGAAGGGTATCAACATGAACTTCCCGGAAACACCGGCCATTAAGGACGCATTCGCCCATCCGAACGACAAGGGCGTTTAGGGTCGGGGGCTGCCTGACGCAGCCAAAGTCCGCGAAGGGCCGGAAGGCGAATTGCCGCTCCCGGCCCTTCGTGTTTGTACAACCGCGTGCTGCGGCGGGCGCGGATGGGATGGGGGTGAGCGATGCACGTCTTCAACTGGCACGTCTTCTTCGAGGAACTGCCCGGCGGCGGCGAGGAATACTGGCAGCTCATCGTCTCCGGCGTCGGCTGGACGCTTGCGGTGTCCGCGTGTTCCTGGGTCATCGCCCTGGCATTAGGCTCGGTCATCGGCACCATCCGCACCACCAACAAGCCCTGGCTCGTGCGTTTTGGCAACGGCTGGGTCGAATTCTTCCGCAACATCCCGCTGCTGGTGCAGATGTTCCTGTGGTATTTCGTGATTCCGGAATTCATCCCGCCGCTTAAGTCCTGGATCGTGCGCACCGACCCGACCAACGCGCAGTTCGTGTGCGCGGTGCTCTGCCTCGGTCTGTTTACCTCGGCGCGCATCGCCGAACAGGTCCGCGCCGGGATCCAGTCGCTGCCGCGCGGCCAGCGCCTGGCGGGCATGGCGCTCGGCCTGACCCAGCCGCAGGTCTATCGCTATGTGCTGCTGCCGATGGGCTTTCGCATCATCATTCCGCCGCTCACCAGCGAGACGATGAACCTGATCAAGAACTCGTCGGTCGCGCTCACCATTGGCCTCGCCGAACTCACCTTTCGTGCCCGGGAAATGGGTGAATACACCTTCAATTTCTTCGAGGCGTTCACCGCCGCGACCCTGATCTACCTGGTGATCGCGATGACCGCCAATCGGCTCATGGCCGTCATCGAGCGCCGCACCGCGGTACCGGGCTACATCGCCGGCGGCGCGAAATAGGGAGGCCGCCATGCACCTTGACTTCGGCGTCGTCGCCCGTTCGCTTCCGTACCTGTGGAAGGGATTCGAGTACACGGTGCAGCTGACCGCGATCGCGGCCCTGGGCGGGCTGTTTTTCGGCACCCTGCTGGCGCTCGCCCGACTGTCGTCGCAGAAGTGGGTCGCGTTCGCGGCCGCGGCTTACGTCAACCTGATGCGCTCCATTCCGCTGGTGCTGGTCATCTTCTGGTTCTTCTTTCTCATGCCGCAGGTTTTCCAGGCGATCACCGGGGCGGAGCGGCCGGTGCAGATCGGCGCCGAGCGCACCGCGATCATCACCTTCATCATGTTCGAAGCAGCGTACTTCTGCGAGATCATGCGCGCCGGGATCCAGTCGATAGCGAAGGGCCAGGTGCACTCGGCCTATGCGCTGGGGCTCACCTACGGCCAGGCGATGCGGCTGGTCATCCTGCCCCAGGCGTTCCGCAACATGATCCCGGTGCTGCTGACGCAGACCATCATCCTGTTCCAGGATACCTCACTCGTGTACGTCATCTCGGCGACCGACTTCGTCGGCGCCGCGTCCAAGATCGCCCAGCGCGATGGACGGCTCATCGAGATGTATCTGTTCGTCGCCGCCGTCTACTTCGTGCTTTGCTACACGCTTTCATTCATGGTCAAACGGCTGCAGAAGAAGATTGCGGTGATCCGCTAGCCGCCCCGGAAACAGGAGAGCAACGATGGCATCGATGATTGCGATGGAAAACATCTCGAAATGGTACGGCACGTTCCAGGTGCTCACCGAGTGCACGACCCACGTCGAGAAGGGCGAGGTGATCGTCGTGTGCGGGCCTTCGGGTTCGGGCAAATCGACGCTCATCAAATGCGTCAACGCGCTCGAGCCGTTCCAGAAGGGGACGATCACCGTCGACGGGATTTCCGTCGGCGATCCGAAGACCGATCTGCCCAAGCTGCGCGCCCGCGTCGGCATGGTGTTCCAGCACTTCGAATTGTTCCCGCACCTGTCGATCAAGGAGAACCTGTCGCTGGCGCAGGTCAAGGTGCTCGGCCGCGGCAAGGACGAAGCGCTCGAACGCGGCATGAAGCTACTCGACCGCGTCGGCCTGATCGCGCAGAAGGACAAGTACCCGGGCCAGCTCTCCGGCGGGCAGCAGCAGCGCGTGGCCATCGCCCGGGCGCTGTCGATGGACCCGATCTGCATGCTCTTCGACGAGCCGACCTCGGCCCTCGATCCGGAGATGATCAACGAGGTGCTCGACGTCATGGTCCAGCTCGCCACCGAGGGCATGACGATGATGGTGGTCACGCACGAAATGGGCTTCGCGCGCAAGGTCGCCCATCGCGTCATCTTCATGGACCAGGGCAAGATCGTCGAGGACGCGAAGAAGGAAGATTTCTTCGGCAAGCCGCGCTCCGATCGGGCGCAGCTGTTCCTGTCCAAGATACTGAGCCACTGAGCGCGACTGCGCGCCTCGTCTTCGCCGCCGCGCCACGGCTCGCGCCGGCTGCCGCCGGCGGCTTTTGTTGCGGCTCGGGATTGTCGGCAGCGTTTTTCTCGGCGGCCTGGCTGCCGGCTCAATCCACGCCGCGGTCGCTTCGCCCCAGGACACGATCGTCACCGTCACGGTCGGGGCGCAGCAGCGTAGCGCCTACCTGCATGTTCCCGCCGGCTCTTCGACAGCGCCCGCAAGTATCCCCTGCTCATCGGCTTCCACGGCGGTGCAGGGAATGCCCATGACGGCCCGGCACCGGTCATTCTGATGCGGGTCGATGGTCTGGGCCATCAAATCGCCGGGGGCAGGGACGACCATCTGCCCCGTCAGGTGCTCTTGCCGCGGCTGGATGCGGTGGCCATGGCGTTGGAGTTTTTTGCCCGTCACCCGATGCCCTGACCTGCCTCGCGCTGCGTACGGCGCTGGCCCCAAAGCCGCTGCTTCGGCGGTGTCTGCGGGGGCCCGATCCGCTTACAACCGGATACATCTGCCTGTCGGCCCCCGAATACCTCGGCCGTTGAGGGAGGTGCAGTCGATCAAGCCGACCAACAACCATTGCAAGGAGACCAAGATGACGAACCGGACGCGCTTCAAGACCGCGACCGCCGTCGCCCTCGTGACCGCGTTTGCGGCCGGGATGGCAACGAGCGCGCTGGCCGACACGACCTGGCAGGAAAACCATCCGCGACGCGAGCAGGTCAACAGCCGCCTCGCCACTCAGGACGCGCGCATCCACAACCAGGTCAAGGAAGGTGAACTCACCAAGGGTCAGGCGGCGCGGCTGCACAAGGACGATCGTCAGATTCGTGGCGAAGAGCGGGCCATGGCCAGCCAGAACGGCGGCCATATCACGAAGCAGGAACAAAAAACGCTGAACCAGCAGGAGAATCGGGTCAGCGCCAAAATCGGCGAGTAGTCGTGTTCTTGTAACACCGGAGCGGGAGGCGGGCGAACCGTCTCCTGTTCGCGGCGCACTTTCCTGGCGCGATTTCAATCCGGCCCGCTGTGCAAAGGGCCGCCGCGGGCAGGGGTGAGGCATGCAGCGTATAATCCCGCTTTACGTCCACCGTCGCGTCGATGGCCGAGCTTCTGTCGCTCCGCGGGCGCAATGCCCTGTCGCCGTTTCGCATCGCCAAGCTGCTGTCGACCCTCGCCGCGACTCCTGTCTCCGCACTTAGCGCTGATTTCTGGCACTTCGTTCAAACCGAGCGCGACCTGAGCGCGCCCGAGCGCGCAACGCTCGAGCGCATCCTCAGCTACGGACCGCAGAGCGACGTCCACGTCGACACGGGCGAGCTTTTGCTCGTCATTCCGCGGCCCGGCACCCTATCGCCCTGGGCCTCCAAAGCAACCGACATTGCCCATAGCTGCGGGCTCGCGCCGATCGTACGCATCGAACGCGGTGTCGCCTATCGGGTCGCGGTGACGGATGGCAAGCCGCTGACAGCCGATGCGCGCGCGATCCTCCTGCCGCTGCTCCACGATCGCATGACCGAAAGCGTGTTTGCATCGCTCGACGCGGCGGCGAAACTGTTCACCCACTTTCCACCGCGGCCGCTTGCAACCATCGACTTGCTTGCGCGCGGCCGGGCTGCGATCGACGATGCCAACGTGGCGCTTGGTCTCGCGCTGTCCACGGACGAGATCGACTATCTGGCCGAGTATTTCGGCCGCATAGGCCGCAATCCGACCGACGTCGAGCTGATGATGTTCGCGCAGGCAAACTCCGAGCACTGCCGCCACAAGATCTTCAATGCCGACTGGATCATCGACGGCGTCGCGCAGCCTCGATCACTGTTTGCCATGATTCGCAACACCCATGCGGCGAGCCCGCAGGGAACCCTCGTCGCCTACAGCGACAACGCGGCGGTGATCGAAGGCTGCTACGTGCGCCGCTTCTACGCCGACGCCGACGGCCGCTACGCGGCGCATGACGAGATGACCCACATCCTCATGAAGGTCGAGACCCACAACCATCCGACCGCGATCGCGCCGTTTCCGGGTGCGGCGACCGGGTCCGGGGGCGAGATCCGCGACGAGGGCGCGACGGGTATCGGCGCCCGGCCCAAGGCCGGGCTGACCGGGTTTCACCGTATCGCACCTGAAGATTCCAACCCTGATCCAACCCTGGGAAGTCGATCATGGCAAACCCGACCGTATCGCTTCCGCGCTGCAGATCATGCTCCAGGGCCCGATCGGCGGCGCGGCGTTCAATAACGAATTTGGTCGACCCAACCTGCTCGGCTATTTCCGTACCTTCGAGCAGGAAGTAGCCGGCGAGGTGCGCGGCTATCACAAGCCGATCATGATTGCGGGCGGCGTGGGCAACGTCAGCGCACGTGACGCGCGCAAGCGGCCGCTGAGCGATGGCGCGCTGTTGGTGCAGATCGGCGGCCCCGGCATGCTGATCGGCATGGGCGGCGGCGCCGCCTCGTCGATGGCGACCGGCGCCAACACCGCCGACCTCGATTTCGATTCCGTGCAACGCGGCAACGCGGAGATCCAGCGCCGCGCGCAGGAGGTCATCGACCGCTGCTGCCAGCTCGGGGACGCCAACCCGATCCTGTCGATCCACGACGTGGGCGCGGGCGGTCTTTCCAATGCGCTGCCGGAGCTCGCGCACGGCGGCGGCAAGGGCGCCTTGCTCAACCTGCGGGCGATTCCGTCGGAGGAACCGGGGATGTCGCCGCGCGAGATCTGGTGCAACGAGGCGCAGGAGCGATACGTGCTCGCAATCCGACCGGATGCGGAGGCGGCGTTTGCGGCAATCTGCGCCCGCGAACGCTGCCCGTTTGCGGTGCTCGGCCGCGCCACGCCGGAGCATCGGTTGCGCCTCGAAGATCCGGTGTTCCACAACACGCCCGTCGACATGGAACTGTCGGTGCTGCTCGGCAAGCCACCGAAGATGATTCGTGATGTGGCGCGCCTTGTCCGCCCGCTCGAGCCGTTCGCTGCTGACGCCCTGGACCTGCGCGAGGCCGCCTATCGCGTGCTGCAGTTCCCGGCGGTCGCCGACAAGACCTTCCTGGTGACGATCGGCGATCGCACCGTTGGCGGTCTTTGCGCGCGCGATCCGATGATCGGCCCGTGGCAGGTCCCGGTGTCCGACGTCGCGGTCACATTGACGGACTTCGACGGCTATGCCGGCGAGGCGATGGCGATGGGCGAGCGCACGCCGCTGGCGTTGATCGATGCGCCGGCGTCGGGGCGGATGGCGGTCGGCGAGGCGATCACCAATCTGGCGGCTGCAGGTATCAGCAGTCTCGCCGCCGTCAAGCTATCTGCCAACTGGATGGCACCGGCCGGGCACCCGGGCGAAGACGCCGCGCTGTACGACACCGTGCGCGCGGTGGGCATGGAGCTGTGCCCGGCGCTCGGGATCAGCATCCCGGTCGGCAAGGACTCGATGTCGATGCGCACGACCTGGAGCGAGGGTGGCGAAGCGCGCGCGGTCACCGCTCCGATCTCGCTCGTCGTGTCTGCATTTGCGCCGGTGATCGATGCGCGCCGCGTGCTCACGCCGCAACTGCGTTTCGATCGCGGCCGCACCGTGCTGCTGCTCGTCGACCTCGGCAACGGCCAGAACCGGCTCGGCGGCTCGGCACTGGCCCAGGTTTACGGCCGCCTCGGCAGCAACGCGCCGGACGTCGACGATGCGGAGACCCTGAAAAGCTTTTTTGCGACCGTGCAAGCACTGCACGCGCAAGCCCGGATACTCGCCTACCACGACCGCTCCGACGGCGGGCTCTTCGCAACCACGGTCGAGATGGCGTTCGCAGCGCGTTGCGGCCTGGCCATTACCTTGGACGAGCTGCCGGGCGCGGCGATCGCAGCGCTGTTCAACGAGGAGCTGGGCGCGGTGCTGCAGGTTCGTGCCGCGGACCGGCATGACGTTGTCGGAGCGTTCGAGGCCGCCGGATTGCGCTGCGTCGCCGTGGGTGAGCCCGCCCACGGCGAGCGCATCCGGGTGTCGCAGGGCGGTCTCATGCTGCTCGACGAGTCGCGCATCGAGCTGCACCGCGCGTGGTCGCGCACCACGCACGCGCTGCAGCGACTGCGCGATTATCCGCAGGCCGCCGATCAAGAATACGAGCGGCTTCTCGACGTCGACGACCCCGGACTCGCGCCGCACCTCAGCTTCGATCCGGCGCAAGACATCGCCGCGCCATTCGTCGCCACCGGGGCGAGGCCGCGCGTGGCGATCCTGCGCGAGCAGGGGGTTAACGGGCATATCGAGGCCGCGGCCGCGTTCAACCGCGCCGGCTTCGAAGCCTTCGACGTGCACATGACCGACCTCATCGCCGGGCGGACGGCGCTGACCGGGTTCAAGGGTATCGTCGCCGGCGGCGGTTTCTCCTACGGCGACGTGCTGGGAGCCGGCGAAGGTTGGGCGAAATCCATTCTCTACAATGCGCGTGCGCGAGAGGAATTCGCCGCGTTTTTTGCGCGCGGTGAAACCTTCGCGCTCGGGATCTGCAACGGCTGTCAGATGCTGAGCAACCTGCGCGAGCTGATCCCAGGAACGACGCATTGGCCGCACTTCGTGCGCAACCAGAGCGAGCAGTTCGAAGCGCGGCTCATCCTGCTCGAGGTGCTGCCCTCGCCGTCGTTGTTCTTCGCCGGCATGGAGGGAAGCCGCATTCCGGTTGCGCTCGCCCACGGCGAGGGGTATGCGGAATTCCGCGATGCGCAGCAGCTGGCGGCGGCGGAATCCCTGGTGTCGCTGCGCTTCGTTGACAACCGCGGCGTGGCGACCGAGCGCTACCCGTACAATCCCAACGGCTCGCCGCGCGGGGTCACGGGGCTGACCACCGGCGACGGTCGGTTCACCATCCTGATGCCGCATCCGGAGCGCGTGTTTCGCACCGTGCAGATGTCGTGGCATCCGGATGCATGGGGTGAGGATTCGCCGTGGATGCGGATGTTCCGCAACGCGCGTGCCTGGCTCGGATGAGTGACGATGCGAAGGAGCGTTCAATGAGCGTACGCGTCTGGTCTATCAATGGCGTGACGCCGGTCGTCGATCCGACCGCGTTCGTGCATCCAAGCGCGGTCTTGATCGGCGATGTGCTCGTCGCCGCGGGGTGTTACGTCGGTCCGTCGGCGTGCCTGCGCGGCGATTTCGGGCGCATCGAGTTGCGCGCCGGCGCCAACGTGCAGGACTGCTGCGTTATGCACGGCTTCCCTGGCACCGATACCGTGGTCGAGGAGGAGGGGCATATCGGCCACGGCGCAATCCTGCACGGCTGCGTCGTGCAGAAGAACGCGCTGGTCGGTATGAACGCGGTCGTCAATGACAATGCCGTCATCGGCGAATCGGCCATCGTCGCCGCCATGGCGTTCGTCAAGGCAGGCATGGTCGTTCCGCCGCGCACGCTCGTCGCCGGCGTTCCCGCCACCATCGTGCGCGCGCTAACCGACGACGAAGTGGCGTGGAAGCGCGAAGGCACGCAGAGCTACCAGGAGCTCACGCGGCGCAGCCTCGCAACGATGGTGCAGACGGAGGCACTGGCCGCGACCGAGCCGAATCGCAAGCGCATCGAGCTGCCGGAACTCTTGCCTCTGTCGACCCTCAAGGCCAAGCTTCGATCGGATGCGTGATGCCGGGGCAGGCGCAGGCATCGCGTCGGATCGCGACCCACGCCTTCCTGCAGATAGGCGCGCGGCGCCTGTCGCGGGGGCTTTAGAATCCCGCGGCTTGTCCGTCGCGACGCGGATCGGAACCGGCGACGTATCCGTCCTCGGTGCAGACGATGAACTGGCCCGCACCGAAGTCCATGTAGGAGTCGGCGATCGACGCAAACCGGTGTCCGCGCATGGCAAGACCGTCGCGCACCGCGGGCGACATGCTCGACTCGAGATCGAGCGAGAGCCCGGCGTTGACCTTCCACCGCGGGGCATCGAGCGCCGTCTGCGGCTGCTGGTGAAAGTCGATCAACCGCACCAGCGTCTGCAGGTGACCCTGCGGCTGGATCAGCCCACCCATCACGCCGAAGCTCGCATAGGGTGCGCCAGCACGGGTGGCAAATCCGGGGATGATGGTATGAAACGGCCGCTTGCCCGGTCCGACAAGGTTCGGGTGGCCGGGCTGCAGCGAGAAGCCCGTGCCGCGATTCTGCAGGCTGATGCCTGTCCCGGGCACGACGATGCCCGAGCCAAAGCCCATGTAGTTCGACTGGATGAGCGACACCATCATGCCGCTTGCGTCGGCGGCGGTCAGGTAGACGGTGCCGGCCGGCGGCGGCGTCCCGTGCTTGAAGTCTTGCGCCCGCCGGCGATCGATCAAACGCGCGCGAGCGGCGAGATATCCGCGATCGAGCATCTGCGCCGGAGTGACTTCCATCGTCCGCAGATCACTGACATAGCGATACACGTCAGCGAAGGCGAGCTTCATCGCCTCGATCTCGAGGTGCTGCACTTCGGCCGAATCGACAGGCTGCGCGGCAAGGTCGAAATGCTCGACGATGCCCAACGCGATCAGCGCGGCGATGCCCTGGCCATTGGGCGGAAGCTCGTGCACGGTGGTGCCGCGATAATCGATCGCGAGCGGCGTGACCCAGTCGTTGGTATGGTTGGCGAAGTCCTCCAGCGCATGCCCCCCGCCATGGGCGCGCGAATGCGCAACCATCTTCTCCGCCAGCTCGCCGCGGTAGAACGCTTCTCCCCGCGTCGCGGCGATTAGCTCGAGCGTCTTGGCCATCGCCGGCGCCGCGAAGCGCTCTCCCGGCTCGGGGGCGCGGCCGCGGGGCAGGAAATGGGCGGCAAAGCCGGGAACCGTGCCGAGAATGGGTACCGCCTTGGCCCATTTGTCGGCGATGATGGGACTCACCGCATAGCCGTCGCGCGCGTATGCGATGGCGGGCCTGAACAGGTCCGCGAAGGGCAACTTGCCATAGCGCTCCGACAGCGCCACCCAGCCCGACACCGCACCGGGAATGGTCACGGTATCCCAGCCGGCGCGCGGCATTTCGGTCGCCGGCGCAAAGCGCTCCGGGGTCCAGGTCGCGGGGGCGCGCCCGGAGGCGTTCAAGCCGGCGATCTCGCCATCCTTCCACACGATCGCGAAAAGGTCGCTGCCCAGGCCGTTGCTGCACGGCTCGACCACGGTGAGCGTAATCGCGGTCGCGAGCGCGGCATCGAGGGCATTGCCGCCAGCGCGCAGCGCGGCGATGCCGGCCTGGGTCGCAAGCGGCTGCGAGGTGGCGACGACATTGCGCGCGAAAATGGGCGAGCGTCTGGAGACGTAAGACGGTTCCCAGTCGTAGCCGGAACGCGCTTCGCGCAGGGCTCTTTCAGGGCTATCGTTCACGGCAGGTGCTCCATCGCGTCGCGGCCGAGTAAGGATAGCACCTCACCGGGGCGGCGCGCGCGCAGGCAGCGGCGGATAAAAAAGGGCAGGCGCGAGGCGCCTGCCCTTGGCAGCGATACGACGGGAGAAACCGCCCGATCAGTAGCCGTTTTCGGCACGCAGCTGGCGCAGGTAGGAGTCGACCTCCTGGCCTTGCATGCGCTGCGTGAGTTGCGGCTTCACCTCGTCGAAGCTCGGTATCTTGGCTTGGCGAGTGTCGTCGACCTCAATGACGTGCCAACCGAATTGCGTCTGCACCGGGGTGGTGGTGAACTTACCCTTTTGCAGCGCCACCATGGCGTCGCCAAAAGGCTTGACGAAGTTCGATGGCGTGTTCCAGTCCAGATCGCCACCACGGCTCTTGGAGCCCGTGTCCTTGGAGTGTTCGGCGGCGAGCGTCTCGAACTTCTCGCCCTTTTGCAGCGCCGCGATGATTTGATTGGCCTCATCCTGATTGTCGACCAGGATGTGGCGCACCTTGTACTCCTTGTCGCCCATCTGCGCCTTGATCACGTCGTACTCCTTGTGCAAGGTCTCGTCGGAGATCGGATGCGCCTTCAGATAGTCGGCCATGTAGGCGCGCACGAGCACCGTCTGCGACGCCAGGTCCATCTCGGTCTTCATGCCCGGTGCCTTGTCGAGGCCCTTCTTCTTCGCCTCGCGCACGAGCAACTCGCGCGTATTGAGCTCGTCACGAACTGCGGCGCGCAACTCCGGCGAATCGGTCTGGCCCTGCGCCAGGCGTTGCTTGAGCATGAAGTCGAAGGTCGCCTGGGAAAAGAGCTCCTTGCTCTTGGCCGGCGCATCGGCCTTCGCCGGCGCCTTCTTGGTGTCCTGCGCCAGCGCGGCGGGCGGCGCGAGCAGCAGTGCGGCCGCTGAGAGCGCGATGAATACGCGGAAAAACGTTTGCATAGATGACAAATCCTTCTGTTGGTTCGGGGTTAAGAGAACTCTTTCGGGGCCAGCGCCTTGATCGAAAGCGCGTGGATCGGATGGGGAAGCAGATCGGCAACGCGTGCCATCACGGTCTGGTGGCGCTGGAGCCGGGAAACGCCGTCGAACGCCTGAGACACGATCAACAGCGAAAAGTGCCCGCCGCCGGCGGCAGCACCCGCGTGGCCGGCGTGCTCTGCACTGTCGTCGTGGATCTCGAGCGCCAGCGGGGAGAGGTCGGCCAGGCGCGTGCGCAACGCGGTCGCGACGTCGGTCATGGCGACGGGCCCTCCGGGAGGTAGCGCGCCACCGAGGCGACGGTCGCCACGGCAAGGACGAAAAACAGCACGATCGCGCCCCAGACCTTGAAATTAACCCAGATGTTGGTCGGAAAGTGGGACGCCACGTACAGGTTCGCGGCCCCCATGGCGGCGAGAAATGCCACCCAAACCCACGTCACACGAGCCCAAACCGCGTCGGGTAGGGTGAGGTCCTTGAGCAATGCAGCGATCAGGTTGCGGCGAAAGCCCAGGCGTCCGACCGCGAGGATGGCGGCGAAGAGCCAGTAAAGGGCGGTCGGTTTCCACTTGATGAAGGTCTCGTCGTGGAGAATCAGCGTCGCCCCGCCAAAGGCCACGATGATCGCCAGGCTCAGCCAGTGGATGACCTGGACCTTCCCGCGGCGCCAGCGGAAATAGGCGATCTGCGCCAACGAGGCGCCGATGGCGACCGCGGTCGCCACGTAGAGGTCCCATAGCTTGAATGCGACGAAGAAAAGCAGCAGCGGAAAGTAATCGGCAAGAAACTGCATAACCTGCTTATTTTACCTTGGAATTAGTCTCTGTCCAAGGGGGAGGGGCCGGCGCCCTCCTGGGCCCGCCTTGGGGGCTGGCAGCCCTTTGTCCGGCGCCTAGGCCCGGACCGCGTTCGCGACCAGGCGCCGGAAGCGCGCCCAGTCGAATGCCGGGCCCGGATCGGTTTTTCGGCCCGAGGCGATTTCCTGGTGACCGGCGATGTCGGCGATCGGGTAGCGGCGGCACAACGCCCGGGTGAGGCGGGCCAGAACACGGTATTGGGGAGCCTCGTAGTCCAGCGTGTCGGTGCCTTCCAGCTCGACGCCGATGGAGAAGTCGTTGCATTGCTCTCGACCCCGCCACGCCGAAGCGCCGGCATGCCACGCCCGGCGTTCGCAGGATACGAACTGCGTCAACGTGCCGTCGCGCCCGATCAGAAAGTGCGCGGAAACCCGTAGTTGCCGGATCGTGGCGAAGTAGGGATGCGCGCCGGGGTCGAGACGGTTGGTGAACAGCTCCGCGATCGCAGTCCCCCCGAACTCACCCGGTGGCAGGGAAATGTTATGCACCACGAGCAGCGTGATCTCGGTACCGGGTGGGCGATCATCGCAATTGGGCGAGGGCACCTGTGCCGCAGCCCGCACCGTGCCGGCGCGGTCGACCACAAGGCGGCTGACGGGCGTGATCAAGCGACGGGCTACTTGATGCCGAACCGTTCCATGCGTTGGCGCACGAGGTTGTCTTGCAAAAAAGACCAGACATTTTACCAGTCGCCGCGCGATTGCTCACCTTCGCGCCGTATTACGTCACCCCTGCCGAATCGATTAAGTGCTCATCCAGGGCTCTATGGGGAAGGCGTAGTATGGTTGGACTTCTGTTCGTCGACGAGGTGACGCTGTGATAGATCGGCGAACGTTCATCGGCCGCGGCACAGATAGCTTCCTTGCCGTTGCGCTCGCTTCTCGCCGCGCACCTACGCCGAGCTTCCTCAGCCCCTCGCCGGCGTCAGCAGCGATCAAAGTGCACTCCGGCCGGCACGGGGCACGGGCTGATTCTCGATCGTGATGCACGCGCGCATGCTCCCTCTCGTGGCCCTCGCGCGGTTACTCGCCCTGGGCTGCGCCGCGCTTTTTCCCGTTGCCGCGTCTGCCACCGACGTCGTTGCGCCGGAACCTTTCTTCCAACATGACAGCTTTCGGGAACTGCGCCTTTCTCCATCGGGGAAATACGTGGGCGCGCTGGTGCCGTCAGGGGGGCGCGTGCGCCTTGCGGTCATCGACCTCGAAACCAAGTCATTCCAGATCGCGGCAGCATTGGACGACTATGACGTCGGCGGGTTCGAATGGGTGAACGACGAACGCCTGGTGTTCACGGCGGTTGATCTGCAGTCCGGCCTCGGCGAGCAGCGCGGCGGGGGCCTGTTCGCGGCCAACCGCGATGGAAGTTATTTTCGCATCCTCGCGCCAACGCTCCAGGAGCAAATCAATCGCAAGGAGCGCGTCTATCGCTACACGCTGTTGCTTTCGCTACTGCACGACGGCAGCGACGACATCCTGGTGATCAGCAACAACCCAAGCGCGCGCTATCCGGACGTCTACCGGATGAATACCGGAACGGGCCGGAAAACGCTCGAGTCCTTCGGCAAGCCAGGTGATATCGTCCGTTGGGTCGTCGACCGCAAGGGCGCCGTCCGCGCCGCCGTTGAGGTAGAGAGGGGCACGACCACCCGGGTATTCTGGCGTCCTGACGAAGAGGCGAAATGGGTGCAGCTCGGCGAATTCCAATTGCGCGAAGCGCGCTTCGAGCCGGTCGCGTTCGACGGCGACGGCAGTCTGCTCGTCACCTCCAACATCGGTCGCGACAAATGGGCGATATACCGCTTTGACACCGAGAAAAAGGCGCTCGGCACCCTGGTCGCCGCGCACCCGCAGGTCGATCTGGGCGGCGGCCTGGTATTCGACCGGGTCAAGAATCGCGTCGTCGGCGTGACCTACCAGGCGGACCGTCCAGGCGTAGTATGGTTCGACGAGGACTGGGCGCGGCTGCAGAAGGCGGTGGATGCGGCGCTACCAGGGCGAAGGAACGTGATTTCGACCCAAGGAACGCGCGCCCTTGTCAGGTCCTATTCGGATACCGATCCGGGCACGTACTATCTCTTTGACATCGAAAAGCGCCGTCTCGAGTACCTCGCCACGCGACGCAAAGCGATCAAGCCGGAGGCGATGCCAGCGCGGCAGCCGGTCCATTACGCGGCGCGCGATGGACTTGATATTCCTGCCTATTTGACACTGCCCAAGGGCAAGGAGCCAAAGAACCTGCCGCTCGTACTACTCGTCCACGGCGGCCCGTGGGTCCACGGCGCAACGTGGGGCTGGAGCGCCGAGCCGGCCTATCTAGCCTCGCTTGGCTACGCGGTGCTCGAACCCGCATTTCGCGGCAGCACCGGCTGGGGAAACAAGCTTCAAGTGGCAGGGTGGAAGCAGTGGGGCCGCGGAATGCAGGACGACCTCAACGACGGGATGGATTGGCTGGTGAAGCAGGGCACCGTCGACCCGAAGCGGGCATGCATCATGGGCGCCAGCTACGGCGGCTATGCCGTGATGATGGGGCTCGCAAGGGATCCAGACCGCTGGCGCTGCGGCATCAATTATGTCGGCGTCACCGACATCAATCTGATGTTCGACATCACGTGGTCCGACATGTTTTCACAGCGACTACATGCGGTACACGGCGAAGGAGATGATGGGCGATCCCGACAAGGACGCGGCGTTGCTTAAGGCTGTCTCCCCGCTCGAGAATGCGGCGAAGATCAAAGCGCCCGTGCTAATGGCGTACGGCGTTCAGGATCGCAGGGTACCCCTTGTTCACGGCGAGAAGATGCGCGACGCGTTGAAAGCGCAAGGGACCTCCGTTGAATGGGTGGTATACGACGACGAAGCGCATGGCTTCATGAGCGAGAAGAATCGCTACGATTTCTACGACCGCGTCGCCAAATTTCTAGCACAGCACCTCGGAAGCAACTGATCGTTCCCGGCGGTTGCCGCGCTGCTCCCTCGGGGCGGTTCGGTCGGGCAGCGCGCGCTGGTTGGTGGAACGTACAATGCAGGGCATGAAAGCCCAGGTACGTCCCGCGGTTCTCGGCCTCATCGGCAATACGCCGCTGGTCGAGGTGACGCGCTTTGACACCGGCCGCTGTCAACTGTTTCTAAAGCTCGAGTCACAGAAACCGGGCGGCTCGATCAAGGATCGCATCGGCGTGGCGATGATCGAGGCGGCCGAGCGCGACGCACAGGTGAGACCCGGCGCCCCAAGCACGGCCGGGACAGCATCCTGCAGCGGTTAGCACAGGGAAGGAGAGGCACATATGCGAAAGCCTCTTACCATCGGCCTTCTCGGCTGCGGCTGGCTTGCGCGGGCAGTACACCTCCCGATCCTAAGACATTTGCCGGATGTGCACCTCATTGCGCTCGCGGAGCCTGATCCTGACCGGCGACAAGAGGCCAGGCATTGTTTCCCTGCGGCCATTGGCTATGCGGATTATTGCGACGTGCTGAAAATGCGAGACGTTGACGCAGTCATCGTGAGTGTGCCGACTGCACTCCATGGTGAAGTGGCGATAGCAGCAATGCAACTAGGGAAGCATTTGTATCTCGAGAAGCCGATCGCTACGAGCTTGGGGGAAGCCGACGAAATCGTTAGGGTCTGGAAGCAATCGGGCGTGGTTGGAATGGTCGGATTCAACTATCGCTTCAATGCCCTTAACCAAGCAGCGCGGATGCAGATCGACGCCGGGAAACTGGGATCCATCATCGGGGTGCGAACAGTATTCTCTACCCCCACGCATTCCATGCCAGCCTGGAAACAAACTCGCTCCAAGGGCGGCGGGGTATTACTCGACCTCGCCTCTCATCATATCGACCTTGTGCGATTCCTCTTCCAACAGGAAGTTCGAACGGTCTATGCCGTCATCGAGTCGCGTTGCTCGGAACACGACACCGCCACGCTGCTCCTCCGGCTCGCCGATGGGTTGCGGGTCCAGTCGCTTTTCTCGCTCGGTGGGGTGGACGAAGATCGATTCGAAATCTATGGGTAAGCAGGCAAACTCACGGTAGACCGGTATCGTTCGTTAGATGTGGAGTTCGTTGACGCAGGAGGATCAATCTCACGCCTCCGTCGCCTGACCAAGCGCCTGAAATCTATTCGGAGCGTTCCGTACTTGTTTAAGAAATTGCAGTCGCCCTGGCATGAGCCATCCTATCGCGAATCGTTGTCCCGATTTGTCTCCGCCGCGCGTGACCGCGGCACGGTCTCGCCAGATTTGTCGGACGGCTACCGCAGTCTCGAAGTAATCTGCGCGGCGGAAGAATCAGCCCAAACAGGGCGATGGGTCTCTTTGATGCCTTCAGTGATGGATTCATAGAAAAACGCACGAAGACGGGCGGGAATAAGGGAGGAAGCGGTGACCAAGAGCAATTCGCCAGAAATGTCAGTGGTAGTGGTCTCGCTCGACAGCTATGAGCGTATTCGTCTTACTCTAGCTGCTTTGATCGCGCAGACGGCAAAACATCGATTAGAGATTGTCATCGTCGCTCCTTCGAGGGAAGGTCTCAATCTTGATGAGGAAAACCTCCGAGAATTTCTAAGCTTTCAGGTAGTTGAGGTTGGTCCGATTCGATCAACCGGAGCGGCAATCGCTGCCGGATTTCAAAAGGCGCAAGCTCCTGTCGTCGCCTATGCGGAGGAGCACTCATACCCTTTCCCGAATTGGGCGGAAGCGCTGTTGCTGGCACACCAAAAACCGTGGGCAGCGGTCGGTCCCGCAATCGTCAATGCGAACCCGGGGACCTTCATCAGCTGGGCCAATCTCTTTGCCGACTTTGGCCCTTCGGTCGAACCAGCGTTAGCGGGGGTAACATCCCAATTGGCGTGGCATCATGTCAGTTACAAGCGAGCCCTCCTTGCCGGCTACGAGACAGAGCAGCTTCAAAATTTATTAGAAACAGAAGGGTTTCTCCATCAAGCCTTGCAAAACAGAGGCTATCAACTGTATCGCGAGCCAGCGGCGAAATCGAACCATGTGAATGTGTCAAACTTTTTTTCCCTCATACGATGTGAGTTTATTGGCGGCCGATTGTTCGGGGCAGCTCGCGTGCGCCACAATAAGTGGTCAATGGCTCGACGACTTATCTACATCCTTGGGAGTCCTTTGATCCCCATCCTGCGTCTCCGACGCACCTTGCAGGAAGTTCAAAGGGCTGGTCAGTTCGACAAGCTATTTCCTCAGATCCTGCCGAGCATGCTCACGGCCCTGGTGGCGCATTGTCTCGGAGAGATCTCTGGATACGCTCTTGGAGCGGGAGATGCGGCTTGGCAGCGCGTTCCTTGCGAACTGAATCGCCGCGCATTCCTGACGGAATCCGAGAAAAGAGCGGTGCGCCGTTAGGGCGGGCGTGAAGAGTGGTGCTCATGATTTCTTGGGCAAAGAAGCGATGGTTCGATGTAGGCACATGCTGTGCAAAGATTCTTAAATCGGAGCCGCGCGGCTGTTAAACATCATGAAGATGTGCGATGCGCCATTTTTTTCGATTGTGATTCCGACCTACAACCGACCCGCGCAGCTGTCGGTCTGCCTGCACGCATGCGCTCGACTCGATTACCCGCGTGACTGCTTTGAAGTGATCGTGGTGGACGACGGAGGAACCACTCCGTTGGACGAGGTTGTCGCTCAGTTCCACAGTATGCTCATGCTCAAGCTCTTGCGGCAGGCGAACGCCGGCCCCGGGGCGGCACGCAATAGAGGTGCATCCGAGGCCAGAGGAGAATTCGTTGCTTTTACGGATGACGATTGCTCGCCTGCCCCAAAATGGCTCCGAGCCTTGGCGGCACATTTTGCCACATCACCAGATTGTGCGGTCGGTGGGCAAACGCTCAACGCACTCACGCACAATCTCTACTCCACTGCGAGCCAACACCTGATTTCCTATCTGTTCTCGTACTACAACGCTGTTCCTCACGCTGCGCGATTTTTCCCGTCGAACAATCTGGCGTTCCCAACCCGGTCGTTTCGTGCCATCGGCGGCTTCGATATGACGTACCGATGGGCTGCCGCTGAAGATCGCGAACTGTGTGACCGCTGGTTGCATGATGGGCATCGAATGATCTACGCCTCGGATGCGGTCGTGTATCACGCGCATGAGTTGACGTTGCGGACGTTTTTGTACCAGCATTTCCGCTACGGCCGAGGCGCGTTCTACTTCCATCAGGCCCGTGCCCGCCGCGGGCAGCAGCGCGTCAAGGTGGAACCACCGGCATTTTACTTTAATATGCTTTGCTACCCGCTTGTCGACGCTAAAGGTATCAACGCGCTTATCGTGATCCTGTTGCTCGTAGTGACCCAGGTTGCCAACGTGGCTGGCGTCTTCTGGGAGCGCACAAGGGAAAAGCTCGCATGACAC
Source organism: uncultured beta proteobacterium (assembly GCA_963711235.1). Classification (GTDB taxonomy): domain Bacteria; phylum Pseudomonadota; class Gammaproteobacteria; order Burkholderiales; family Casimicrobiaceae; genus PALSA-1003. The sequence continues at coordinate 58,323 of CAVQDI010000011.1, forward strand.
CACGGGACGCGACGATCGTTACGCCACCTTGGCCAAAGTGCGGGCGACAATGGTGGGAATAGTGACCGATCCCCTTGGGGACGCCAATTAAATGAAGTAGTTATCATGCATTTGCCACGACCACCGTCAGATTCGCGTAACTTTCGCGTAATCTACGGTGCCGGAACGGCAGTAAGCGAATGATTGCGGAAAAGAACCAGCGGACGGTGTCGCCGTGCATGGCGTGCGATCGAAGCTGGCAGTAAGGTTTGAGGATAATCCAGCGCGCGGACCGTCTCTCCCGGCTGGATTCCCGCGGAAATACGCCCTAGCGGACCGTCGCGCCAAGTCTCCAAGTGTGCGAAGCGATGCGCTTGGCACGCTCTCGCGCCGTTTCTGACTTGTATCGATCTCGCGTGATCAGGAACCGATGTGTATGTTTCTAGGGGAAACGTGAGGGTTGGCTATTTAATGCCCAACCGCTCCATCCGGTAGCGCATGGCCCGGAACGTGATGCCAAGCAGCTTCGCCGCCGCGGTGCGGTTGTAGCGGGTTTTCTCCAGCGCTTCGTTGATGGCCGCCCGCTCGACACGGTCGAGATAGTCCTGCAGCGGCCACTTGTCGCCAGCCGGCAGGGCGGCGTCCGCCTCTTCCGGCGGTGGCGTCAGACGCAGGTCTTCCGCCGTGATCTTCTGCGCATCGGCGGCGAGCGACAGGCCGCGCTCGAGAATGTTCTCCAGCTCGCGCACGTTGCCCGGAAACGGATACGACTCCAGCGCCGTGATCGCCTCGGCGTCGAGCCTCGCCGGCAGGGCGCGTGACAGCTTGCGCAGGATCGCGTCGGCGATCGAGGGGATATCCTCGCGCATCTCGCGCAGGCTTGGCATCGCCAGCTCGATGACGTGCAGGCGGTAGAACAGGTCCTGGCGAAACTCGCCCGCGTCGACCAGGGCCGGCAGCTTCTTGTGCGTCGCGCTGATGATGCGCACGTCGACCGGCTCCTCGGCCGTCGAGCCCACTTTGCGCACGCGCTTCTCCTGGATCGAGCGCAAGAGCTTGACCTGCATGGGCAGCGGCAGGTCCGCCACCTCGTCAAGGAACAGCGTGCCCCCGTTCGCGGCTTGGAAGAAGCCGTCGCGATCGCCCTCTGCACCGGTAAAGGCGCCTTTGCGATAGCCGAAGAACTCGCTCTCCATCAGGTTCTCCGGGATCGCGCCGCAGTTCACCGGCACAAAGGGCTGCTCTGCACGCGGCCCGCCAAGATGGATCATGCGCGCGGCCAATTCCTTGCCGCTGCCCGATTCGCCGGTGATGAACACCGGCGCCTGGCTCTTCGACAGCCGGTCGATCATCTGCCGCACCTGCATGACCGCCGGCGATTCGCCCAACAGCTGGTACGACGAGGGCGCGGAAGGCTTTTCGGGAACCTTCAGCGCCTGCTTGACCAATGCCCGCAATTGCTCGAGCGCGACCGGCTTGGCCAGGTAATCGAATGCCCCGGCCTTGAGCGCGGCGACCGCGTTTTCGGCGCTGCCGAACGCGGTGATGACCGCGACCGGAACGTCGAGCCCCTTGTCGGTAATGTGCTCGACCACGCGCAGGCCCTCGCCGTCGGGAAGGCGCATGTCGGTCAGGCACAGGTCGAAACCCTGCGCATCGAGCAGGCGAATGGCTTCCTCGATCGACTGCGCCCGCGTCGTGTCCAGGCCCATCCGGGACAGGGTCAGCTCGAGCAATTCGAGCAGATCGGGCTCGTCATCGATGACGAGCACCTTCGGCTGTCCGCGTTCGCGTGGTTTCCGGCTCATGATCGCCTCTCCTGGTACCGCCTGCTATTTTTCCGCCGGACTGAGCGCGCGCTTCATCGTGAGGCGAAAATGCGCGCCGGGTCCCTTGGGCAGGAGCTCCAGCGCCGCGCCGTTGGCATCGGCCAGCTCGCGCGCAATGTAGAGCCCCAGCCCGGTTCCGCCCGGCCGCGTCGTGAAAAATGGCTCGAAGATCTGCGCCCCGCAGCTCGGCCGGAATCCCCGGACCATCATCGTCGAGTTCGCATATTACGGCATCCCCCATGTAACCGGGGCGCAGCTGGATGCGGATGCTGCCTTCCTTCTTCTGGCAGTGTTGCCACGCGTTGCGCACGAGGTTCCAGACGATCTGGTTGAGGTGGCCGCGGTCGAACATCACCAGCAGGTCTTCCGGCGCCCGCACCGCGACCCCCCGCGGCGGGATCGCCTCCGCCTGGACGATCTCCTCGACGAGCGAGGTTATGAATTCGACGAAGGGCACGGCCTCGGGCTGCTGGCGGTCACGCCGGTTCAACTGCAACACTTCGCCGACGATGCGATCGATACGCTTGGCGTTGTTGCGGATCATGCCCAGCAGCCGCTGGCCCTCGGGCGCCACCGACCCGTCCTCCTCAAGCAATTGCGCCGCCTGGTTGATCGCCGACAGCGGGTTGCGCACCTCGTGTGCGATACTGGCAGTAAGCCTGCCCATCGCCGCAAGCTTCATCTGCTGCGCCTCGGACTGGGCGCGGCCCAGGTCCTCGAGGTAGATGAGCGTGCCGCCGTTGAGGCCGGCGCCGATACGCACCAGGCGCACGCGCAGCAGCCGCTGCGTGGTCTCGACCTTGAACGTCGGCAATGGATCGGCGAAATCCTCCTGCCATCGGCGCCAATAGTCGTGCAGCACCGAACTGAATTCGGCCAGCCGCATCCCGCCGCGCATGCGCCCAAAGCCGCCCAGAAGTCGCGTCACCTGGGCGTTATGGCCGCGAACCACGCCGTTCAGGTCGACCACCAGGACGCCATCCTGCATGTCCTGAATGATGAGCCGGTTGACCTGCTCCAGATTGGCGACGTCGATGCTGCGCTGGGCGGCCAAGTCCTCGCTCGCCTTGGTGTAGCGCCCGAGCGCGAGCGCGATGCCGACGGTCGCGAAGTAGCCGAAACCGACGAGCCCGGTCTGGAACAGCTGCGCGCCGGCAATGACCCCCTGGAACAGGCGCCAGGTGTCGAGGGCGAGCAACACCGAGCTGGCCAGGGCGGCGTGAAAGAACGCCACCTGCGTGCGCATCAGCCAGCCGCTGGCGGCGAGCTGCGGAAAGAGCAGGATCGAAAGCGGGCCGCCGGCCGCGCCACCGGAAGAGATGAGCAGGGAGAGAAAGAACAGGTCGCCGACCAGAAGGGAAAGCAACAACGCCGGCAGCGGCAGCAGCGGCGCATCGCGTTGCACCCACCACAACGTGAGCAAGCCATAGAGGAAATAGAGTCCCACCGCCGTCACGAACGCGTTGGGGGCGGCGATGGCAAGGGTACGCAGGTCGAAGAACAGCGCTGCGCTGAGCAACAGCGCACCGCACACGGCGCGATACACGCCGACGATCCAGAGGATGCGCCGGCTCGACTCCGTGACCATCGACGGCAGCGCGGGCGGCTCGAACGGCGGAATCGCCTGGCGCGGCTGCAGCGGCTCAGCCATGGGGGACACAGCCTCCGGCCGCGCAGACGAAGCCGCCACGAGTCTCCTTTGCCTCACTGCGCGGCAGGAACACGCCGCAACGCGCGCAGCGCACCATCGGCTCGACCGCTTCCTGCGAGCTCGATTTGCGCCGGCCGCGGGCGGTGCGGGCAGCGATCACGCGCAGGGCGAACAGCACCATGAAGATCAGCACCAGCCAGGCAACGATCCGGGCCATCAGACAACCTTGCCCGGATTGAGCAGATCTTCCGGATCGAGTGCGTCCTTGATCCGGCGCATGAGCTCGATTTCGACTGCGCTCTTGTAGCGTTCGAGCTCGTCGCGCTTCAGGCGACCGATGCCGTGCTCGGCGCTGAAGCTGCCGCCGAGGCGCGCCACCAGGTCGTAGACGATGCGATTGGCGCTTTCAGCCTGCGCCAAGAAGCTGCGGACGTCCGCCCCGGCGGGAGCCGAGAGGTTGTAGTGCAGATTGCCGTCTCCCAGGTGCCCGAAGACGATGTAGCGCAGGTCGTGCAAGGACGCATCGAGCTGCGCCTGCGCATGGGCGAGAAACGCGGGGATTTTCGAGACGGGCAGGCTGATGTCGTGCTTGATGTTGGGTCCTTCGAGCCTCTGCGCTTCCGTAATGTGTTCGCGCAGCGCCCATAGCGCTTCCGCCTGCTGCACCGATTGCGCGATCGCGACATCGCGCGCGACCCCTTCTTCAACGGCGGCCGCGAGCGCGGCCTCGAGTTGCGCCGCGAGCGGCGAATCGATGGCCGGATCGTCAGCCTGCACCAGCACGTACCAGGGATGATCCGGCAACGGGTCAGGCAGGGCGGGAAAGCGGGAGCGGGTGAGATCGACGCAGGCGCGAGCCACGAGCTCGAAACCGGTGAGACGGTCGCCGAGCGCTTCCCGCAACCGGCTGAGCAGTACGATCGCCGCGTCCACGCCGGCCACGGCCGCCCACGCGGTCGCCGCCGTGCGCGGCTTGGGAAACAGTTTGAGTACCGCCGCCGTGATGATGCCGAGCGTGCCTTCGCTGCCGAGGAAGATCTGCTTGATGTCGTATCCGCTGTTGTCCTTGCGCAGGCCCCTCAGCCCGTCCCAGACGCGGCCATCCGCAAGGACTACTTCCAGGCCGAGCACCAGCTCGCGCGCATTGCCATAGCGCAACACCGCCGTGCCACCGGCGTTGGTGGAGAGGTTGCCCCCGATCGTGCAGCTGCCCTCGGCGGCAAGCGAGAGCGGAAACAGCAGCCCGGCGGCGGAGGCGGCCTGCTGCACGCCCGCGAGCGGCATGCCGGCTTCGACCGTGAGCGTGGCATTGTCGGCGTCGACCGCGCGCAGGCGATTCAGGCGCGACAGCGACACGACGACTTCGCCGCCTGCCTCGTGCGGCGTGGCGCCTCCGCACAGTCCCGTGTTGCCGCCCTGCGGCACGAGCGGGACGCCGTGCTCGGCGCAGCAGCGCACGACGGCCGCGACCTCGGCGGTGCTCGCCGGCCGCACCACGGCGCGCGCGCGCCCGTGGTAGCGATCGCGCCAATCGGTGACATAGGGAGCGACCTCAGCGTCGGACGTCAAAACGTTGGCCTCACCGACGATCGCCCTCAGCGTGGCCAGCAGGGGAGCGGCAGATTCCGCCATGGTGCGTTATATTAGCCGAAAGCCCGGATTACCGGAGGAAGAACATGGCCGACGACTCTTCTTCGTTCACGCCGCAGCAGGCGCTGGAGTTCATGCAGAAGATGTGGAATCCGCTTGGCTTCACGCTGCCCGGCATGACGCCGCCTGCGCCGGGAGTGGCGGGCGCCGCGCCGCTTTTCCCCAACCCGATGGCGATGTTCGCCACCCTCGACCCCGCGGAGATCGAGCGCAAGATCGGCGAGCTGCGCGTCATCGAGAACTGGCTGTCGATGAGTCTCAACTTCATGCAACTGAGCATCAGGACCCTCGAGCTCCAGCGCGCGTCGCTGGAGGCCTTGCGCGCCGGCGCCGCTTCGGTGTCCGAGCCGGTGCCAACCAAACCGCATACGAAGGGGGCTAAATGAGTATCACCCTGTACTACGGCTCCGGTTCTCCCTACGCGTGGCGCGTCCAGCTCGCGCTCGAGCACAAGGCGCTGCCCTACGAGCGCAAGATCCTTTCGTTTTCTGCCGGCGACACGCGCAAGCCGGAATTCATCGCGCTCAATCCGCGGCACACGGTGCCGACCCTCGTCGATGGCGACTTCGTACTCTATGAATCGAACGCGATCACGGCCTATCTTGACGCCGCCTATCCGGGGCGAGGCGCACCGCTGTTTCCCGGCGATGCGAAGACCCGCGCGACGGTCTGGCGGCTGATGATGGAGGTCGACAACTACGGCATGAAGGCGATCGACGGTGTCACGACTTACGCCTTCCGGACCAAACCCGAGGAGCGCGAGCCGCAGAAGCTCATCGAGGCGAGGGCGGCGGTGAGCGAGGAATTTGCGCAGATGTCGCGCTACATCAAGGGCGATTTCCTGGTCGGGCCCCTGTCTGCGGCGGACTTCTCGCTCTATCCGCTGGTTGCATTCATGTACCGCGCGCGGGTGAAACTGCCGGATTTTGACGCCGACAGCCTGCTCACGCCGGAGCTCAAGCGCTGGAAGGCGCGCATCGAGGCGCTGCCGTATTTCGAACAGACCGTGCCGCCGCATTGGAAGGGGGCGTGATGCAACTGACGAGCACCGCATTCGGCGAGGGCGAACGCATTCCCGGAGCCCTGGCGTTCGCCGTGATCGACCCCGAAGCGCACGTCAAGCTGTCGGACAACATGAATCCGGACCTGCGCTGGAGCGGCGTGCCCGCCGGCACCCTGTCGCTGGCGCTGATTTGCCATGACCCCGACGTGCCTTCGCGCGGTGACGATGTCAACCAGGAGGGCCGCACCGTTCCTGCAGCGCTGCCACGCGTCGATTTCTTCCACTGGGTACTCGTCGACCTGGCGCCGGACACGGCGCCGGTCGCCCGCGGCGAGTTCTCGCGCGGCGTAACGCCGCACGGCAAGCCCGGCCCGGATGCGCCACGCGGGGCGAGGCAGGGCATAAACGACTATACCGGCTGGTTCGCCGGCGACAAGAACATGGCCGGCAACTATTACGGCTACGACGGGCCCTGCCCGCCGTGGAACGACCTGCGCCTGCACCATTACGTTTTCACGCTCTTCGCGCTCGACCTGCCACGGCTCGCGCTCGGCCCGGCGTTCACAGGCGCGCAGGCGCGGCAGGCCATGCACGGCCACATCCTCGCCCAGGCGACGCTGACCGGAGTCTATACGCTCAATCCCTCGCTGCGCTGAAGGCGAAGCAGGCGGGCCGGCCGGCGGGGTGGTGACCTCGCCGCGCCCCGAGCGTCTGCTGCAGGCTGGAGCTAAGGCGCGCTGCGATCGAGCGCCCGCACCGCGTCGGCGATATCCTGGCTCATGCGCGCGAGCGCGCGGCTGTGGGCGGCGACGAGCGCGTCGTAGCCTTTGTCGGACGCCGGCTCGCGCAACGCCGTGCGCCCGGTATCGGTCTTGCCGTCCTTGGTCCGGCGCACGATCCAGACCGCGTTGAGTGTCGCCGCCTCGCCCGGTTCCGAGACGAAGGCTTGCACTTCAATCGCCACGCGGTAATCGGCAGGCGCGTTGAGCGCCTGCTGGAACTGGGATACGCGCGGCGTCCCGAGCATTACGACGAGGTTTTCGGCGACCACGCGCGAGATGTCGCTCGCCAGCGGCGACGCCCAGCGGTGGAACTCGTCGATCGATATCTGGTTCGGGCCCGTGCTCACCACCATCTGCGGCTGATCGACGATGGCAGGTATCGACACAGGTCCGACCACCACCGCGAGTTGCGAAGCGGGCGCGCCGGGTGTCGCGGCGGGCGCCGCGGTATGACTCAAGGTGTAAAAGCTCGACGGCGGAGTGCTCGAGCATCCCGGCGGCAAAGGCCGCGGCAGCGCACAAGGCGGCGAAGGGGGCGGTGCGACGCATTAGCGCTTCTCCTCTGTCTTGCCCCGGATCAGGATCTCGGGGTGACGTTCGAGATAGTCAACGAGGACACGCACCGCGCGCGCTGCACGGGTAACCTCCTGCAACGTGTCGCGCAGGTCCTGCGGCGCCGGCGAGTCCTTGGCGAGAAGGTTCGTGTCCGCATCGCTGAGGGCGCGATCGGCAGCGGCAATCGCGTGCCGCGCCTCCTCGAGGGTCTTCGTTCCCTCCGGCACCCACTGCGCATCGACGCGGTTGATGAGGGTGTCCGCATCCTTGAGCGCCTGGTCGAGCGTCGCGATCGCACCTTTGACTTCGACCGCGATCGCGTTGAGCGGCATGTTGTCGACCTTGGTCAGGATGCTGGTGAGCTTCGCCTCGAGATTGGCCAGGCCACCCGGTACCACCGGCAGCTCCAGCGGGTCCTTGCTGAAGTCGAGCTTCACCTTCGGCGCAGTCGGGAAATACTCGAACGCGACGTACAGCTCGCCGGTGAGGTAGCTGCCAGTTCGCAACTGCGCCCGCAGCCCCTGTTCCTCCACTTGGTGACGCATATTGCGCATGCGGACTTCCGGATTCGTTTCCTCGAGGGCCTTGCCGACGGCCTGTTGCCCGCTGGCTCAAGCTGTGCCAATGAGTCGCTCGGGGAAAAAGGTGATCAGCACACGCGGTCGAAAGGCCTGCGTCTTCGGGATCGATACTCATGCCCACGCTCGGCGACCTCGCCCACCGGCAAGCCGTACAGCGTTACCGGCGCTCCGACCGACAGCCCGCGCACCGACTCGTCGAAAAAGAGCACGAAGCGGCGCTCGATCGGATCGGGCTGCTTCATCGCCACGGTCCGGTTGCGATAAAGCGTGAAGCTGGTGTTCGCGGGGGCGGGCGGGCCCGGGGAGGCAAAGGGGGGTACGTCGAAGGCGAGCCCGCCGGCGATGAGCGCAGTCAGTGATTCCGTGTGCACGTCCACGCCGTCCGCGCCGACCGAGACGTTGATACCGCTGGCGTTCCAGAAACGCGTCTCGCGTCGTGACGTACTTGTCGTACGGCGCGTTGACGAACAACGTGATCTCGACCGATTTGCCGTCGGGGGCGAGGTTGTACGCTGCCACTTGCCCGACGTTGATCTGGCGATAGTAGACCGGTGCGCCCACGCCCAAGGAACCGAGCGTGGTGGCCTTCAGCAGGAACTTCCGGCCCTTCTGGTCGGTGATCGGCGGGGGCACGTCGAGGCCGATGAAATTGCGCTCGTCCTCGTCGGACTTGCCCGCCTCGAAGCCGATATAGTTGCCCGAGAGCAGCGTGCTGAGACCCGATACGCCACTTAAGGAGATCCGTGGCTCGACGACCCAGAACTTGGCATCCTTGACCATCAGGCCGGCGGCGTGCTTGGCGATTTTGGCCCGCACCAGCACCTTGGCGTAGTCCTCGGAAAGCTGCACCGCGGTCACCTGGCCGATATTGACGTCCTTGTACTTGATAAAGGTCTTGCCCGCCTCGATGCCTTCGGCGACCTTGAACACGATCGTGATCGTCGGGCCTTCGCTCAAGATGCGCTGAACCGCGATGCCGATGGCGACCACCGCGGCCAGGATCGGGATGATCCAGACGATCGAAATGCGCCCGCGCTTCTTGCGCACGACGGTGGCCTGCGGCAGGTCGTCGAGATTCGGTTCGTTAGCCATGGCGAGTTGGGTAGGGATTGGCGGAATCCCAGAGCAGACGGGGGTCGAAGGATTCGGCCGCGAGCATCGTCAGCACGACCACTGCGGCGAAGAACAGTACGCCCGCTCCGGGCGCCACCGACATCAGGGGCTGGAGTTGCACCAGGGCAACGGTAAAGGTGTCGACAAACACGTCGAGCATCGACCAGCGGCCGATGAATTCCACCATGCGATAGAGTCGCGTGCGCTCATGATTGCTCTTGACCGAGCCGCGCTGCACCGTGATCATGAGATAGACCAGCGCCACGAGCTTCCCGAGCGGGATCATCACGCTCGCGATCAGCACCACGAGCGCAAGCGGCCACGATCCCGACGTATAGAGAAACGCCACGCCACCGAGGATCGTATCGCCCTCCGACGACCCCAGGGTGGTCGTATTCAGGACGGGCAGGGCGTTGGCCGGGATGTAGCAGATCGCAGCGGCGATGACGAGCGCCCACGTGGTCTCGATGGAGGCATGGCGGCGCCATTCGAGTTGTTCGCCGCAGCGGCGACAGAAACCGGGCTCGGTCGCGCTGGCCGGCCGCGACAGCAGCTGGCAGGATTCGCAGGAGACAAGTCCGGCCTGTGCGGCAGTCGCGATGGCGGTCGTCATCTCGGCGCCTGCGCGGCGGCAGGCTCGGCCGCTTGCGAGCGGAGGCGTTTCGCCGTCGACCCACTGCACCCGCTGCCAGAGGTTCGCGGTCATTGAAATTGACCATGATCGCCGGAATGAGAAGCACCAGTGCGCCGACGCAGAACATGCCGATTCCGGCGTCCACCGTGGCGAGCTCCGCGATCTTGATCAGGGCGACGAGAATGCCGAGCAGCATGACTTCGAGCATCGACCAGATCTGGAAATGGCTCACCCAGCGCAGCATCTCGCCCGCCCAGTACGGGGCGGGTGAGCGCCGCGCCGCGAGCAGGAGCGTGAGCATGAACAGAAGATAGCCACCGGGGGCGATCACGGCGCAAAACGCGACCAGGACGCCGGTGATTTCTTCGCCCTGCAGCCACATCTCGTAGGCGCCTCCCACAATAGTCGTGCTCGCCGTACGCCCGACGACCGAGAGGTTCATCAGGGGCGAGGTGTTGGCGACGATAAAGAGAATCATCGCCGCGATGGTGAGCGCGAGCGGCAGATCCGCTGGGCCGCCGGCTGCTTGGCTAACTGGTGCGCCGCAGCGCAAGCAGCGCGCCTTTCCGCCCGGCGGGAGCGGCGGGATCCGCTGCAGCAGGTCGCAATCGGGACAGGCAACCGACGACGCGATCAGACGAGGATCCAAAACCGAGCTCCGATCCAACGCACCACAATCTCTCGGGGGGACAATCGGCAAGACATCGCCGTCAAAATTGCCTTGGCGACGAAAGCGAATAGTAGTTGACTTGCGCCAATTTTCGCAAGCGCGACCGTGCTGCGGTAAGCGAGCGGCATGCATAGGGAATCGGACTCGCGTAGGGCCAGGGCCCTCGATTTTCCGTCCACCATGGCGCATGGCGAGGCAGATATACTGTCCGGCCAAGGGCGTCCGAATGGCTAACCCAACTCATTCCGCTGCAGACAGCGCCCGCGCAGCGCACCCGACACCGTCGCGACCTGGGTCGGCACGGCCGCCGTCAGTCCCCCGAGGCGGATTTGCACACTGGCGCACGATCGGCTCAATGCGCGCCTGCCGCGCGCGCTGCGCGCGCCGACACCGACTCACGCTGGAAACCAAATCCGATGAACTCCCTGCTCGTTGGCCTGATCGTATTTGCATTGGCCTTCGGCGCAGGGGTCGCGGGAATCGTCGTTCACGACAAATTGCCCGCGCACCACAAGGAAGCCGACAGCAAAGAGGTGGTGAAGCTGGTGATGGGTTTGATCGCAACCATCGCGGCCCTTGTGCTGAGCCTGCTCATTGCCACCGCGCACACTTCGTACGAGACCCAAGAGTCCGAGTTGCAGTCGCTCGGCGTGCGCATCGTTCAGCTCGATCGTCTCCTCGAGAACTATGGACCGGAGACGCGAGAGGCGCGAATTATGTTGCGCCAAATCGTGGCGAACGAACTCGATCAAATATGGCCGAAGGACGGGGCCGCTGGGGTGAACCTGAGGGCGCCGCTGGAACGCAGTGCGGGCGACGAACTAATCGGGCGTATTGCCAATCTGGTGCCGACGAACGACGCCCATCGCTTGGCCAGGAGCCGTGCCCTGGACATCCTTACGGCGATCGGAGAAACGCGCCGGCTGCTGTACGAACAGGCCGGCGGTTCCCTCTCCTGGCCCTTTTTCGTGATACTCGTGTTCTGGGTGGTCGTCCTCTTCCTTGGCTTTGGTTTTCTTACGCGCTCCAACGCGACGGTCGTGACGGCACTCTTCGTCGGCGCGCTCTCCGTCTCGGGGGCGATCTTTCTTATCCTGGAGATGAATCGACCCTACAGCGGGATAATGCAAATCTCCAGCGCTCCCATACGGAACGCCCTGGACGCGATCAGCCATTAGAGGCGTAAGGCAGTTGCGAGGCTTGAAGTGACGCGGTGCCGCGCTCCGCGACGCCTGTTGCGTGTGCAGGTTCCTCCTTTGCGGCGGTCCGTGGTCGAAGGTGGTATCTTCGCCTCTCGCCTCGCCCACGTCAGCAACAGGGCGCACACCGACCAAACAAGGGGAATGCAAATCGCTATGAAGCCCTCACACACCAACATCGTCCTTGGCGCGTTTGCCCTCGCGGCACTCGTGGCCTGTACCGCCGCGCCGTCGGCACCTCCGCCCCAGCCCCAGGCCGAAAACCTGCTCGCTGCTGCGGGATTCAAGACCATCGTCGCCAGCACCGACAAGCAACTACAGATGCTGCCGACCCTCCCGGCCGGCCAGGTTACCGTGGTGACCCAGACCGGGAAGAACTATTTCGTCTACCCCGATGCGGCGAAGAACAGGATTTATGTTGGCACCGAGAAGGAGTATCAGGCCTACATGAGACTGCGCGCGCGAAACAACCTGCCCGCGCCGAACCCGGAAGGATCGTATATGCAGCAGGACGCGGCGATGCGCAAGGCGGACGCGCGCGACGCGTCAGTTCCTTGGTATCTGTGGCCCGATTTTAGCGGCCTGGGCTGGTGAGGCGAGTCAAGCGAAGCCCTCAACCGGCCTGATGCGCGTCGCCGTCAGGTCGAATGACGCCGGCCTTCAGGCGGAGAGCCAGGCGGCGAGGTCGCGCTTCAGCTTCATCATGTCGGCCTCGCGCGTGTACATCATGTGCCCGGCGTCGTAGTAGTGGTGCTCGACGCGCGCGTGCACGTCGGGCGGCACGTCGAGCTGGGCAAGCGACCAGTTGGACGCGCTATAGGGGGTTCCGAGATCGTAGTGTCCGCTCGCGACCAGTACGCGCAGGTGCGGATTCCGGCGCAGCGCGCGCGACAGGTCGGGGCTGGTGCAGGCAAAGCTGTTGCCCTTTTCTTCGCCTCGGTTCCAGTTCCATTGCTTGTTGACCTCCATCGACAGCACCTCGTAGCGCGCCTGCGTGTCGAGGCCGAGGCTCTCGCTCATGTAGGCGTGCGCCGCCATCGTGTACGGCCCGACAATTGCTTCGACCCCGGGATCGAACTCCCATTCGTGCGAGCGGCTGGCGGCCATCGGACCGGTGACGCGCGCTTCGAGGCGGCCGACAATCTGGCCGCGGTCGCGCAGCAACTCGACGAAATACGTGCTATCGCTGATGCGGAGGTTTCTCTCCTCGACCAACGCCGGCGTCAGCCCGGTCAGCTCGGCGACGCGAAGCATGACGCGGCGTCGTGCCGTTTTCGACAGGCGCGAGCCCGCGTGGAGCGCGCTCAGATACTCGTCGCTGACGTACTGCTCCGCCGCGGCTCGTGCTGCCGCCGGCGATTCTCCGAGGCGTCCTTTGAGCTTGCCATGGTACTGCGCGACGCAGGCGAACGCCGGCAGAAAGAGCGCATAGGGGAGATCGTTGCGCGGCGCAAAGACGATGCTCTGCAGGTCCATCGCGCAGGAGACCAGCACGAGCCCCGACAGCGCGACGCCGATGTCCTGCAGCTTGTCCGCCAGCGCCGCCCCGCGCGTCGTGCCGTAGCTCTCGCCGGCGACGTAAACCGGAGAGCTCCAGCGCCGATGCCGTCCGAGCCAGGTGCGGATGCACTCGGCGAGCGCGTCGACGTCGCCATCGACCGACAGCATTTTCTTGCGCGCGTCGTCGCTGGCTGTGATCGAGTAGCCGGTGTGCGGCGGGTCGATGAATACGAGGTCAAAGTGCTCGAACCACGACTCCTGGTTGTCGGTAACGGTATACGGGGGCGGCGGCATCGTGCCGTCCTCGAGGATAACCACGCGCTTGGGCCCAAGCGCACCGAGGTGCAGCCAGATGGACGAAGAGCCCGGCCCGCCGTTAAAGACGAAGCAGACCGGGCGCGTCGCCCGGTCGGTGGCGTCGAGGAAATACGAGGTGGTGAATACTGCGGCCTCCGGGTCGCCACGCTTGTCGTCGACGCCCCCGGCAACGATCGGAACGAATTCCGCGACCGCGTGGTACTTCAACGTCTTGCCGTTGAGCACAATGCTCCCCTCGCTCTTGCACGGATCCTGCGCGAGGAGCTTGTCGACTTTCTCCCGCATCCGCTTCTTTGCCTCTTCGGGCGTCGTGCTCTCTTTCGCTTCGGTCATGAGGATGTCTTTGTCAGGAATCTGGCTCGAATAGGCGGTCTGTCGCAGCGCCCGCCTGCTTCGCTGCGCCGCGCGTCGCGGCAATTCAACGCCATCGGGTGCGTTGGCGCGAGCAAGAGTATTTAGGGAATGGCCTGCGCGGTCAACCCACCGTCACTTCGCGCAGGGCGAAGCCGCACTGGTGCGTATCTATGGCCCACCTCCTTCGGTTTGCGCCCTCGACTGCCAGAGTTTATACCACCGTTGGCGAGACGTTCCGGGTATGCCTTCGGGCGCGGTTGCCTCGCCGACACGGCGACGGCATGATACGGAGTGGGGCTTCGATCCCCGCGCCCGAGCTGGGTTGACCGTATGTCGGCGCGCGGTCCGTGCAACGCAATCGGCATCGTGCCATCCATGACACCGTCGTTCTTCGTTCGCGCGCCAAACGTTTTCCTCCTTGCATGGGCGCTGGTCATGCCGCCAGCTTATGCCGCCGACCCCGGCAAGACGCTGCACGTGACGTTTCCGATCGCCGAAACGAGCTTCGATCCGGCGTTCGCATCGGACGGCGCCTCCGACAACATCATCGCCAATGTCATGGAGTCGATGCTCGACTACGATTACCTCGTCCGGCCGGTCAAGCTCGTGCCGCGCACGCTGGAGGCGATGCCCACGGTGGAGGAAAACGGCAAGACCTACACGATGAAAGTCAGGCGCGGCATATTCTTCACGCCCGACCCGGTATTCAAGGGCAAGCCGCGCGAACTGACGGCGGCCGACCATGCCTACGCCCTGAAACGCATCCTCGATCCCGCGGTCAAGTCAGCGTGGTTGTGGATGCTCGAGGGCAAGATCGTCGGTGCCGACGAAGCGCGCGAGAAAGCGGTGAAGACCGGCAAGTTCAATTACGACGCGCCGATCGCCGGCCTCGAAGTCGTCGATCGCTATACGTTGAAGATCCATCTGAAGTCGCCGGACCTGCGTTTCCCGTACGTGCTGGCGGTGCCGAATACCACGGCCATGGCGCGCGAGGTGGTCGAAGCCTACGGCAACGACATCGGCGCGCATCCGGTCGGCACGGGGCCGTACATGCTCGGGCAGTATAAGCGCAGCTCACGCATCGAGCTGGTGGCCAATCCAGGATACCGGCGAGTTGTCTATGCGCCTTCGGGACCGATTCCGGCCGCATTCGAGGCGGTCGCGGAAGGGCTCAAGGGCAAGCGCCTTCCCCTCGTGCCCCGAGTCGAGATCAGCATCATCGAAGAGGCGCAGGCGCAATGGCTCGCCTTCCTCAACGCTGAGCTCGACTTGCTCTTTCTGTTGCCGCCCGAGTTCGCGGAGCAGGCGCTCGTCAAGGGCAAGCTGAAGCCGGAACTCGCGGCCAAGGGCATCCTTCACCAGGTGCTGGTGCGCCCCAATGTGGCCTATACGTATTTCAACATGGAGGGCCCGGTGGTCGGCGGCTATAGGCCGGACAAGATCGCGCTGCGCCGGGCGATCAGCATGGGTTACGACATCGACGAAGCGATTCGCGTGCTCGCGCACGGCCGCGCGCTTCCCGCCAACGGTCCGATCCCGCCCGACATCGCCGGATTCGATCCCAACCTCAAGACCAACGCGCAGGTCTACGATCCCGCCGCGGCCCGAGCGCTGCTCGACAAATTCGGTTACAAGGATCGTGGTGACGATGGCTACCGCAAGACCCCGGATGGCAAGCCGCTCGTCCTCGAGCGTTGGTCGCCGGCGACATCGACCGGGCGCGAGGCAGACGAGCTGTGGAAGAAGAACATGGACGCGATAGGCCTCAAGATCGTGTTCAAGAAAGACAAGTTGCCCGAGCTGCGCAAGATGTCGCGCCAGGGCAAGATCCCGATGGCTGGCGAGGGCTGGAACGCGGACTACCCCGATGCGGAGAATTTCATGCAATTGCTCTACGGTCCGAATGCCGGCCAGGAAAACCAAGCGCGGTTCAACCTGCCGGAATTCAATAAGCTCTTCGAGGAGGCACGCGGGCTTGCCGATTCGCCGCAGCGGACCAAGCTGTTTGACCGGATGACCGAATTGGTGATCGCCTACGCGCCGTGGCGGCTGACCATCAACAGCATCGACGACACGTTCGCACACCCCTGGGTGCGCTATTACGTGCCCAACCCGATCCGCGGGCAGGGCTGGGCGTACATCGACATCGACGAAGCGGCGCGGAAGAGCCGATGAAGCGGACTTTCTGAACCGGTTGGAGGCGTCACGCCACCGGACGTCGCGCCAAAGCCGGACAGGAAAGCGCGCGGCCTTCCTACGCCACCCCCGGCATCCCATGGTAGACTCCCCGCGCTCTACCGAGGCGTCATGGCGATGGGTCGGCCGACGACGCCGGGGCCTGTTGTCGATGCCTGGAAATCATGACCACGTAGATGGTCAGTCGCGCGAGCGGTGCGATTTGCGCTCGCCCGCGTGCTGATGCAAGAAATTGGAGGAATCATGGCAATTTCGCGTCGTCGATTTTCCGCAGGACTTTCCGCGATCGTCACCCTGCCGGGCCTGATCCGACGCGTGTCGGCACAGGCCGCCACGGTCAAGATCGGCATGGTCGCGCCGGTCACCGGGCCGGGTGCCGAATCCGGGCGCTATCGCAGATCAAGGTGCGAAGCTCGCCGTCGAAGAGGTCAACAAGGCCGGCGGCGTGCTCGGTAGGCCAGATCGAGCTCGTCATCGAGGACGACCAGACGACCAACCCGGGCGTCGTGCTGGCGTTCTAGCAAGCTCGCCGGCGACAGACCGATATCTGGCTTTCCTTGGGCCGATCCGCAGCACCCAGGTCCATGCGATGGCGCCCGACGTCCTCAAGCTCGGCAAGCCGGTCATGATCGGCGGCACCGATCCGGCACTTACGCATATGGGCAATCCGTGGTTGTTCCGCTTTCGCCCAAACGATACCTACTCGGCGCGCGTGATCGCCGATTACGGGGTCAACGTGCTGGGCAAGAAGAAATGGGCGATCGTGCACTCGACCGATGCCTTCGGCACCGCCGGCATGAAGACTCTGGCGGAGGCGCTCAAGAAGATCGGCGGCGAACCCGTGCTCGGTCCAGGGCTATACCAACAGACTCCCAGGACTTCACGCCGGTCGCCCTGGCGATCAAGCAATCGGGCGCGGACGTCATGGGTTCCTACATGACGTTCGAAACCGGATCTGGGCATGTTTGCCAAGCAGCTGCGCCAGCTCGGCGTCACATTCACCTGGGTCGGCTCGCCCTCGAACGTCAACATCACCGCCCTGAAGCTGGCCGGCCCGGCACTCTACGGCACCTTCGGCGTTGCCGGACTTCAGCCGAGGACTCGAGCCCGCCGCCAAGGCCTTCGCGCAAGCTACGAGGCCGCCTATAAGGTCGCCGCCGGACAATCGTTGCGGCCTGGCCCTACGACGCGGTCATGGTGCTGGCGTGGCGATCAACAAGGCGGGCAAGAGCCGACCCGCCGAAGATCCGCGAAGCCATCCTCGCGGTCGAGGAGCTACCAGGGCGCCGAGGGCGAATACAAATTCGACCCCAATGGCGATGGCCTGCACGGCTACAACATCGTCAGGAACGAAAACGGCACGATCGTTTTCGACAAGCACATCGAAGCGGCCTTCTAAGCGCCACCCGCCACGGGTCGGAGCGGGCCCTTCCAGGGCCCGGTAGTCGATCGCCCGTCTTGAGAGGCTGATGGACTTTGCGCTCCAGCTCCTGTTCACCGGCATCGGCGTCGGCAGCATCTATGCGCTCGTGGCGCTCGGCTTCGTGCTTGATCTATCGGGCCACCAACGTCGTGAACTTCGCCCAGGGCGATTTCGCCATGCTCGCGGCGCAATCTGATGGTCGTGCTTCGCGGTCGATCTCGAGGTGACCCTACTGGCTGGGCCATTGCTGGTCACGCTCGCGGGCATGGCGCTGCTCGGCGCGCTCTTCAACCTCGGCGTTTACTACCCGCTGCGCAACCGCAGCTTCCTGCCCGTCATCATCAGCACCATCGGCGCTTCGATCTTTCTTCGAAAACGGCGTGCTGCGCGCTGTACGGCCCGCAGCCGCAGAGCCTGCCCGGCATGGTTCGCGACGCCAGGGCATTCAACATCGGGGCTGTCTATCTCGACAGCCAGTACCTGCTGATCCTCGCCGTACCGTGGTCCTGGTCGCGCTTCAAGTATCTGGTTCTTCGAGCACACCCTGCTCGGCAAGAAGATGCAAGCGACTTCGCAGGACAAGGAGATGGCCGCCTGCTTGGCATTCCCGTGGCGCGATGATCATGCTGACCTTCGTGTACTCAGCGCCCTGCTCGGCGGCCTCGCGGGCATCCTGGTCGCGCCGATCCTGTTCGTCTCGGTCGAGATGGGTTCCGCCATCGCCCTCAAGGCCTTCGCGGCGACCATCATCGGCGGCTTCGGCGACGTGAAGCGGCGCGATCATCGGCGGTCTCGCTCTCGGGGTCATCGAGACCTTCGGCGCGGCCTACATCTCGGTGCCCTACAAGGACGGCTTCGCCTTCCTGGTGCTGTTCGTGTTCCTGCTCTTCCGCCCGCAGGGCATCTTCGGCGAACGCATGGCGGAGAAGGCATGACCGGCAGTGACCTCCGCGTGGTCTGCACGACGACTCACCGCCACGCTGGCTTACGTCGCTCTATCGCATTGGCGGTCGCCGCGGTCGGGCTCCTACTTCCCTGTCGGCTTACATGATGCACATTCTGATGCAGGCGTCCAGCTATGCGATCGCGGTCTTCGGCCTGACGTCGTGCTCGGCTGTGCGGCCAGATCAACCTGGCGCAAGCTGCCTTTTTCGGCTTCGGCGCCTACGCGGTCGGACTCGGCACAGCCGACCTGAACCTGAGCTTCTGGGTCGCGCTCGCTCTTGGCGCAGGCGTCGCCCTGGTGATGGGCGCTGTTCCTGGGCATGACGTCGCTGCGCCTGGGCGGCCATTACCTGGCGATGGTGACCATCAGCTTTCAGCAGATCGTGACCCTGATAATGGTCAACTGGATCGCGGTCACGCACGGCCCCGATGGCGTCGGCAGCATCAAGCGGCCGGCGCTATTCGAATCGGCGCACACCTTATCTCGGCCTGTGCGTGCTGGTGATGGCCGCCATCGGCTACATGGTCTGGCGATTGCCGCACACGCCGCTCGGCCGGTCGATGCGCGCAGTACGCGACAACGAGTTGGCCGCAGGTGTTGCCGGCATCAACGTCTATCGGGTGAAGGTCGCGGCCTTCGCCTTGTCCGCCGTGCTCGGCGGCATCGGCGGCGGCTTTTTCGCCGGCGCCTTCGCCTACGTCAGCCCCGATCAGTTCAGCTTCGCCGAATCGATCGTGTTCATGACCATGGCCCTTCTGGGCGGAGTCGCGTCACCGGTCGGCGCACTGATCGGCACGGCGCTATTGATCGTGCTGCCCGAGAGCCTGCGCTTTCTGAAGAGCGTGCCAGGGCTCTATCTGGCGATCTATGGCCTGTCCATCATACTGATCATTCGCTACATGCCCGAGGGCATCTGGGGGTTCGTGCAGCACCACATCCGGCGCTGGTTCGCGCCACCGCCATTCCCCGATGCGGCGACAGAGCTCACCCTCGCACCGGCCAAGAGCGATGCGCCGATGGCCCTGGAAGTGCACAACCTGAGCAAGTACTTCGGTGGCCTGAAGGCGGTCGATGACATTTCCTTTTCGGTACGGCGCGGCGACGTGCACGCGCTGATCGGCCCCAACGGTTCGGGCAAGACGACCACGCTCAACGTGCTCTCGGGGCTCTACGCCGAGACCGCCGGGCGCATCGTGCTCTCCGGGCACGACGTGACCCGGTTGCCGCCCTACGCGCGCACCGCGGCCGGAATGGGTCGCACGTTCCAGAACATCCGCCTGTTTCGCTCCATGCCGGCGCTGGAGAACGTCATCATCGGTGCGGAGCACCCGGGCAACGACATTGGCTCCGGCCATGCAGCACTGGTCGAGCGCGCCCGCGCTGCACTGGCGTTCGTCGGACTCGAGGCGCGGGCGCAGGAGCGGGTCACCGGCTTTTCGTACGGGCATCAGCGGTTGATCGAGATTGCCCGCGCGCTGGCCGGCAATCCTTCGCTGCTGCTGCTCGACGAGCCCGCGGCGGGGCTTAACTCGACCGAAAAGCAGGGCCTGCGCGATCTGCTCAGGCGCATCGCGGCCAAGGGCTTGACCATTCTGATCATCGACCACGACATGACGCTGGTGGCTGAAGTCGCCGAACGGATCACCGTCTTGAACTTCGGCCGCCGCATCGCCGACGGCGTCGCCGCGGACGTGCTGCGCCAGCCCGACGTCATTGCCGCTTACCTCGGAAGTGAGCCCGATGCCCCTGCTCACGCTTGACGGTTTGACCGTCCGCTACGGCGAGATCGAGGCGCTGCACGGCCTGTCGCTCTCGATCGAGGCCGGCGAGGTGGTAACCCTGCTGGGCGCCAATGGCGCCGGCAAATCGACGACGCTGCGCACGATCTCCGGCCTGCATGAAGCCCGCAGCCGGCGACATCCTGTTCGACGGCAAGTCGATCGCGGCACTCGGGGCGGAAGCGGTGGTGAGGCTCGGCATAGCGCACGTTCCGGAAGGCCGGCGCCTCTTCCCCGGCCTCTCGGCGCGCGAGAACATTATGCTTGGCGCCTCGAGCCGTGGCCGCATCGCGAAGCCCGCGCTCAGGCGCGAGTCGGACGACATGTTCGACCTGTTCCCCGATATCCGGCCGTTTGCCGATGCGCTCGGCTGGACGCTATCCGGCGGGCAGCAGCAGATGGTGGCCGTGGCGCGCGGCCTGATGGCCAAGCCACGGCTGCTGCTGC
This sequence comes from uncultured beta proteobacterium, assembly GCA_963711235.1. Taxonomy (GTDB): domain Bacteria; phylum Pseudomonadota; class Gammaproteobacteria; order Burkholderiales; family Casimicrobiaceae; genus PALSA-1003. The sequence continues at coordinate 78,931 of CAVQDI010000011.1, forward strand.
TCGACGAGCCTTCGCTGGGCCTGGCGCCGGTGATCGTGCAAAAGGTGTTCGCCATCATCGGCGAGATTCGGCGCCGCGGCACGACCGTGCTGTTGGTCGAGCAGAACGCGCGCATGGCGTTGTCGGTGGCCGATCGCGGCTATGTGCTGGAAACCGGCCGCCTCGCGGTATCCGGCGGGCCGAGCGAACTGTGGTCAAATGACGCGGTCCGGGCGGCCTACCTGGGTGGACGAATGGACAAGGGCCTCGCCCGATTGACGTGACCGATATCCTGATTAGCGACAGCCAATGGCGGTGACGCTTCTGTATCGCTATCTCTTCGCCGTCATGTGGCTGAGTTGGGCGGCGTACTGGTGGGTGCTGACGCGCAACGTCAAGGTCACGACGCGACGTGAGCCCCGCTGGTCTCGGCTCTCACATGTCATTCCGCTCGTGCTCGTGGTCGTGCTGCTGTGGGTTCCAAACAATACCGGTGCCCATCCTTAGCGATCGCTTTCTTCCACGCACCGCGTGGCTATTCTGGATTGGCGCGGCACTGACCGCCGCAGGCTTGTTGTTTACGGTCTGGGCGCGCATCCACATCGGCAGGAATTGGAGCGGCACCGTTACCATAAAGGAAGGTCATGAACTGGTTACCTCCGGCCCCTATGCGATCGTGCGTCACCCGATTTACGCCGGCCTCCTGCTGGCCTTCATGGGTTCAGGGCTCGCCCGCGGGGAGTGGCGGGGCGTTCTCGCCGTCGTCATCGGCTTCCTGGCCTTGTGGCGCAAGCTTCGATTCGAGGAGCGGTGGATGCGGGAGCAGTTCGGACCGGCCTATCAGGCGTACAGCCAGCGGGTCGCCGCGCTGATTCCCTTCCTGTTTTGACCGCCTGACGTCTGCGTCGCATCGCCTGCAGAAGAAGGCCAATCGAGAGTCTTTCTCACGACCGCCCATGTCGATCGGGGTCTCCTTCATCGTCCCCGCTTTCAATGAGGCCGCGTTGCTCGGCGCCACGCTCGAGGCGCTCCACCAGGCGGGGAGGGCGCTCGGCGAGCCCTACGAGATCCTGGTGGTGGACGATGCCTCGACAGACCTGACTGCGGAGGTGGCACGACGCCACAAGGCGCGGGTAATCAGCGTTTATTGCCGCCATATCGCCGGAACGCGCAACGCCGGCGCTCGGGCGGCCGCGGGAGAAATGTTCATCTTCGTCGACGCCGATACGATCGTCTCTGCTGACGTCACGATCGCTGCGGTCGGGGCCATGCGCGCGGGCGCGGCAGGCGGAGGCGCTGCGCTCCGATTCGATGGCACCATTCCATTCTTCGCCCGCGTGCTAACACCGGTGGCTGTCTGGTTGCTTCGCATCTTTCGGGTAGCACCGGGTTGCTTTCTATTTTGCTCGCGCGCGGCATTTTTCGCCGTCGGCGGCTTCGACGAAACGTTCTTTGGCGCCGAGGACGTGGTCATGAGCAATGCCCTGAAACGATACGGCCGCTTCGACATCCTCCACCAGCCGGTGACCACGTCGGGGCGCAAGCTTCGAACGCACTCAGCGTTTGAAATACTGCGCCTCTTGCTTCGCCTGATCGTTCTCGGCACCGATGTCATTAAGCAGCGCCAAGGCATGGAACTTTGGTATGGCGAGCGGCGCGAGGAGGGCGAGGTTAGCGGCAATCGCCTCGGTCGTGCCAACCACAGGGTGTCGGAAGGCCGCTCGCCGGGCAGCAGGACCGGCGATCCTATCCTCGGTATACTTCGATCGGAGAGCTTGCCTGAGAGGCCCACCATGTCCATTCATCCGTTGACTTCCGCGCGCGAGACCGATGCCGTCGCGGAAGCGAAGACCCAGCTTGCCGCCGCCCTTCGCCTGGCTGTTCTGCACGAACTGGAGGAAGGGATCGACAACCATTTCACCGTAACCGTGCCCGGTCACGACGACCGGTACCTCATCCTGCCCTTCGGCCTGCATTGGTCGGAAGCTCGGGCGAGCGACATGATCGTCTTCGACGAATCCGGCACGACACTCGAGGGCCAAGGCACTGTCGAACTGTCGGCGCAGTGCATCCATGCGCCGATCCACCGCATCTGCGGTGTTCGCGTCGTGCTTCACACGCACCAGCCCTGGGCACTCGCGCTCAACATGCTCAAGGACAATCACCTCCTGCCCGCCAACCAGACCGCGGCTTTTTTCCACGGTCATATCGCCTACGATGATGACTATTCCGGCACCGCCGATTCGTTGGCGGAGGGTGAACGTCTCGCCGGCGTGATCGGCGACAAGCAAATTCTTTTCATGAAAAACCATGGCGTGATCGTCACCGGGGACAACATGGCTCAGGCCTACCGGCGGCTCTACAAACTCGAGCGGGTGTGTCGCACGCAGGTATTGGCGCTGTCTACCGGCCGGCCGATTGAGGTATTGTCGGAGGACGTCGTGGCCAAGGTTCAGGCGCCTCCGTTAAACGACCGGCATCCGCGCGCCGAGCGTGACCGCCTGTACTTCGAGGCCATGATGCGGGTGCTCGATCGCGAGTTACCGGGCTACGCGCAATAGCAACGCCATCCGCCACAGCTCCTGCGCTGGTGGGCCCCGTTACCGTGTCCACGATTGCCACTATCGTCATCGCGCTTATTGCGCTCTTGCACGTCTACATTCTGGTGCTGGAAATGTTTCTCTGGGACAAACCGGCCGGACTCCGGGCATTCGGCCAAACCCAGGAGAAAGCAACCGCGAGCAAGGTTTTGGCAGCGAACCAGGGGCTTTACAACGGCTTCCTGGCCGCCGGTCTGTTCTGGGGCTTGAGCCTCGGCGCAGAGGGCACCAATGTGAAGGTGTTCTTCCTGTGCTGCGTCTTGGTCGCTGGCTTGTACGGTGCGGCATCGACGGGCACTCGCAGAATCCTGTTTATCCAAGCGGCTCCTGCCGCTGTCGCGCTGGCACTCTTGCTGTTGTCGTAGTCGCGTGCCCGGAGAGGATCATGCGGTGACCGAGATCTGCGACGACGCAAAGCGCAATCGCGCGCAATGGTCGAAGAGCGGGGAGCTCCGGCTGGGCAAGAAAACGCGTTGGCGGCGGCGGTCGCCAGTTGCCCATGTCCCCGGAATGGACCGCACTGTGGCGCCCCAGGCCGGAATCGAACCGGCGACCTGCCCCTTAGGAGGGGCAGGCCGTGGGTAGTATCCTGCCCTGTCCTGTGTTTGCTTTGCGCCTATTTCATAGGAGAATGCCCTTTGACCAGGTTTGACAGGTACCATCCTGCCAAGTCTGGCCTCGGGATTTTTCCCGGGATTTTTTTCTAGGGGGCAGGTCTATGGGCAGCTACCAGGTGGTCAGGATGGACGAAGCGACGGTGCGCAATGCGAAGGCGCAAGGCAAGCCGGCGAAGTACCGCGACGAGAAAACCGGATTGCTCCTCATCGTCGGCGTAGGCGGGCGCAAATCCTTCTTCGTCCGCTCCACGATCAACGGCAAAGACAGGCAGACGAAGATCGGCATTTGGGGACAGGTCACATTGAGCGAGGCGAAGAAGCTCGCGAGCGACGCGCTCCATGACATGGGCAAGGGCGTTGACCCGGCGCTCGGTTCCAGGCGCGAAGGCATGACGCTGCGGGATGCCTACAAGCTCCACCTGAGCCACCTGGTAAAGGATGGCGGTTCAGCGAAGACGCTGCGCCGGTACGAGTCCACGACTAAGATCTACTTCGCCGATTGGATGAGCCGCAAGCTCGCTACTATCAGCCGCGAAGATGTGCTCACCCTTCACACCCGCATCGCTGCTATGGTCCAGGCGGGTGAGAGAAGCGAAGGGCGGCACGAGGGCAGGGTGATCACGTCAGGCAGCTTCACCGGCAGGCACACGGCAAACGACGCTATGAGGATTTTTCGCGCAGTCTACAACACGGCGCGCGAGTTGCATCCCGAAATCTGCCCGAGAATCCAAGCGGCGGCTTGCGCAAGCATTGGTTCAACACCTCGTTCCGCCCGCCCACCACGATTGCTTCGGACAAGCTCGGACTATGGTGGAGCGCCGTCGCTAAGATCGACAACGATATACGGCGGGATTATTTGCGCTTCGTTTTGTTGAGCGGCCTCAGGCGCGAATCGGCTGCATCCATGAAGTGGAGCAACATAGATTGGGAGCGCAAGGCGCTCCATATTCCAAAGCCAAAGGGCGGCGAGGAGTATGCATTTGACGTTCCGCTGTCAGCGCCGATGGTGGCGATCCTCAAGACCAGGGCAGAAGGAGATGGCGAAGGTCGGCAAGCTCGAAGGTCCATGGCAATGGGTGTGGCCTGCTGATTCGCAGAGCGGGCACATCAGCGAGCCGCGCGCTGAGGTGGAAGGAATCAGATTCACCATCCACGATCTCAGGCGGACCTACGCTAGCACAGCGACAAAGATCGGCGTCTATCCTTACATGCTCGGTGCTCTGCTCAATCACGGGCTGCAAGAAAGGAAGGACTGCGACGGCCGGTTACGTCGAGATCGAGTTCGCCGACTTGCTTGAATGGCAGGAGAAGATTTCCGCGAAGATCATGGCGCTAAGCACCAAGGCGTCCGGTAACGTGGTTTCCATAGGCAGAAAGAGGGCCTGAAAATACAGGTGGACAGATGCTATGAAAATTCGATAAAGTATATTTCGTCGTTTTCCTAGTTACCAGTTCCTAGTTTCTATTTGCGGCAGTACCAGTCCGGAAGGGCTGCGCCTGCCGCATTTTATTTGCAGCGCCGCTCTCCCGGTGGAACCAACAACCGGAGTTCAGAGCAAATGGAATCCCTTGATGTACTCAACCTGGATGCGCTGGCGGACCTCCTGGCGCCCAGGATCGCGGCCCGATTGTCGAAGCCTACTGAAGCCAATGTGTTCAACGCAAAGGCTGCATGGCATACGACAAAATCCGCCGCTGCCAGAATCGGATTCAAGCCGGCATATCTGGAAAACCTTCGCGTCAAAGGCGAAGGGCCGCCTTACGTAAAGGTCGGCAATATCGTCCGCTACAGCGAAGCTGCTCTCGATATGTGGATGATAAGCAGGTCGCGCAAATCGACGGCAGGAGGGAAGTGATGAGCGACCCTCCAAATGACAAAGCCACCAAGATCGCGGGCGCGGATGGTGGCTCTGGTAAAGCAACGAAGCAGGGTAATCGTAAATCGTCCTGCCCGGAAAGTACAGCCCTGCCCCGTTGGCTCCTGGCCGACCTCAAGCGATCGGGTCTCGACGCAGAGGATGCCAAGCTGTTGCGGATTCACTATGTTCCGCCAGAGGAGATGTGGGAGCTTGTCAACACGTCGAAGAATGCCTTTGCCACGCAGCAGCCGCTGCCGCCTGCTGCATATGAAATTACCTACTTCGATGCCACCGGCAAGCCGGTCGAGTTTGCACGCTACCGCTTCGAGAAGCCCTACAAGCCACCTGGTGCGAAGAAGGCGCAACGCTACTGGCAGGCTCCTGACTCCGGCGTCCACTTCTTTCTGCCGCCATCCATCGACTGGAAAAAAGTCTTTGCCGATCCGTCGATAACGATCTGGATAACGGAAGGCGAGAAGAAGGCGGCCGCGCTCTGCAAGCTCCGCACGCCGTGCATCGGCCTCGGCGGAGTGTGGAACTTCACAACTGATGGCGATCCGATTGCCGAGTGGAACCTGTGCCAATGGCCGCGGCGCAAAGCCGTCATCGCCTTCGACAGCGACGCTATTTTCAAGAAGCAGGTGCAGTCAGCAGTCGCAGCCTTGCGCAAGGAGCTTATCCGGCGCGGTGCTTCGCCATACCAGGTGAAATTGCCGCAGCTGCCAGGCGCCGAGAAAACCGGTCTTGATGACCTCCTCAAAGCCAAAGGACTGAAGGCGTTGATGCAACTGCCAGCCGAGCCATTGTTCAAGCCTGACGATACGACAGCGGAGATACTGATGCAAACGAAACTAGCTAAGCCGGTGTGGATCGTCGAGGATTTCATTCCGACCGGACTGACGATGATTGCAGGCGCACCGAAGATCGGCAAATCATTCCTGGCGCTGCAGATCATCCTTGCCGTGGCCACAGAAAGCGAAGTGCTAGGTGCCAAGACGCATCATTGCGAGGTGCTCTACCTTGCGCTGGAGGATTCGCTTCGCCGCCTGCAGGATCGCATCAAGCTGCTCGCAGGCGCCAAGTCGAAAGTACCGGATGTGTTCCTCCATGTCGATTGGCCACGCATCGAATATGACGGTCTCCTCGCGCTAAGCCGCTGGCTCGATGAACATCCGAAATGCAAACTTGTCTTCATCGACACGCTGGCGAAGATGCGATTCAAGCCGAGCAAGAATGGCAATCCGTATCTCGAAGACTATGAAGCGATCTCGGCGCTCAAGACAATTGCTGATGCGAGGAACATCGCCATCGTCGTCGTATATCACACGCGCAAGGCTGACGACGACGATCCGCTGAACACGATTTCAGGCACCACCGGCCTGACTGGAAGTGGCGACACCTATATTGTGCTGAAGCGCATGCGCACCAATGCCGAAGGCGAGTTGTTCGTCACTGGCCGCGATGTGATTGCCGAGAAGAATCTTGCTGTGCGTTTTGCAGATGGCAAATGGACCAACCTTGGGCCAGCAGATACCTACTTCGTTGGAGTGGAGCGGAGGGTGATACTCGACGTCCTTAAAATTCACGGCACTGCGATGACACCAACCGAATTGGCAAACTTAACGGGACGCAAGCGTGAGGCAACAAATCGTCTGATGTTGAGAATGATGGCGGACAGACTCTTGTCGCAAGATGAACAAACCGGCAAGTATTCACTGGCGCCGGTGCCTCATATAAAAGGAAGTAACTGATGTAACTAATGTGAGTCTGTTAACTCCTATAACTTATATCCCTTATGTAACCCATGTAACTCATGTAACTCTACCTAAGTTACATCGAGTTACAGAGTTACATGAGTTACACCTTTTAGAGCCGCCACCTAAACAGGCCCGCCCCTATGGAACACCCTGTCCCAGCCCCTGGTACCAGGCGCCTGGCCTTCGGACCTCCTACAGGCCCAATTTGGCCCCTCTCTGTCAGGTCTGGCAGCCCTCGCAGCCCTAGGTTCGGCTCCGAAGGTTCATCAATGGGGGGCGGATCGGCTCGGGGGGACATCAAAATAAAAAGCGGCAACTTCGTGGACAGCGCCACGTGCTCACGATCTTCCAAAGTTCCACACTCGTTTTAAGGAAAAAATTAAATGACAGAGCAAAAGTTTGACGAAGACAAGCTGGCGCGAACGCTCCTCGAACCACTCGACAACGTGCAGCGTGCAGCATTTGCTCATATCGTTCGCCGGTGCATAGCAGCTAAGGATGACACCTGGAGCAAAGAGCGAATAAGCGATGCAATACGACTGGCAGTCATCATGATGACCGTTCCACGGCGCGCATCTGCCGCTGACAATAGATTTTTCAAGGAGAAGGCTGCGTCATTCCACATCGATGACTGGCACCTGCCCGCCGATCCACATCAAAGAGCAAGGATGGCTGAGCGCATGGTCGCTCGCGTCGCGTTGGAGAATCATTTTGAAAAGCATGATCTATCCGGAGAGCTTCTTGCCCGCCCTAGCACCGAAGCCGGTTGGCAGAGACTTGTCAGCAAATGGATCAAGGACCACAACAACAAAACATGATGCAATGGACTCGGAAATCCTAGCTGCGCTGTCCAGGATCGAGGCTCTGCTTGAGATCCTCCTGCCTCAGCCTGCGCCCGATGACAGGCCGCTCTTCGACGCGTTGCTGCCCCTTGCGTTTGCGGCGTTCGGTGAGCGCACGTTCAGCGCCAGGGACCTCGACGAGTTCGCCGACGAGATCGCAGGGCATGAGGCATTGCGCGAAGCGCTTGACGCGATAGGCGAACCTCGGAGCGTCGGGCGCCTCCTGGTGCGCTGCAAGAATTGCAGCGTCGGTGACCTGCTGCTGCGCTTCGTGGCCAGTGATGACGGCGAAGGAATCGTCTGGCGAATCACCCGGGTTAAAACCCGTGGCACCTTGCCCCCTGGCGACCATACGATGGCAGCGGATAACTTGAGGGAGCGCAGAACGTGACGACGGAAGTCAGTGATTGGAAGGAACGCATCAAGCGCGATATCCGAGGCGCCAGGGACTTCGGCCGCCTGGTGCAGGCTCTGGCCGTAGCGAAGGGCCACCTCGGCAATGCAGTCCAGGCCTCGGGCCGATGGCGTGATGCGCCGCGGGTGACCTTGGCACTGAAAGCGATGCTTGAGTCGCCCGGAACATTGGATGACTGGGTTACGAAAGCGACAGTGCAACCGGGTACCAGCACCGATACTGTGTGGGCCGGTCCGCTCGTTCCTGTGTTGACGCTGGCGTCCGAGTTCGTCACCTACATGAGACCACTGCACCTCATCGGTCGCATTCCCGGGTTGCGCAAGGTTCCCTTCAACGTCAAGTTCGCCCGCATCACTTCGGGCGCCAGCGGAGGATTCGCGGCGCAGAACGTTCCGATCCCAACGCAGGCATTGACGCTCGACACGATAACCTTGAGCTATGCGCGCGTCAATGCGATTAGTGTAATCACCGAAGAATTGGCGCGCAGTCAAAGTTACTCAGCGCCCGGATTAATTTCCGCTGACCTCGCCGCTGCGGCCGCAAGTTTCCTCGACGAAGCTTTCGTCGACCCGGATAGAGCCGGTGTGGTCGGCACCAGTCCGGCTAGCATCACTTTCGGGGGCGCGCAGATTCAGAGTTCAGGCATAACACCGGCTGCGTTGAACGCGGACGCGAAGGCGGCGATGCGCGTCCTCGATGCTGCGCGAGTCCCGTTGTCGCAATGTTGCTTTATCGTCACACAAGACGTCGCCGCATATCTCGTAACGTTGTTGGCCACGACGGGCCAGCCTGCGTTCCCCGACTTCTCGCTCGCTGACGGTGGCACGCTATACGGGCTGCCGGTCTACGTCAGTGGTTCCGCATTCGGCGCCAACTCGCCGACCGAAGGCTTGATCGTCCTGCTCCACCCCGACTCCGTCGCACTTGCCGACGATGACGTAGCGACGGTCAGCGTCAGTGGGGAAACGTCGTTGGCAATGGACTCAGCGCCCTCCTCGCCGACGACGTTGACCTCGTTGTGGCAGGCGAACCTCATCGGCTGCAAGATCAGCCGATATTGCAACTGGGCGCTCAGGCGCAGCGGCGCCATTGCCACCATCCGGGGGATCAACCTATGAGCCTGAATGACATGGAACAGCAGCAGCTTATGCATCAGTGGCAAGAGTTCAAGGCAGCGCAAGGCTTCCCGCCTGATGGTGTGTCTCAAGCTGAGGCAGTAGTGCTCGCTGAAGGCCAGCGGCAGCTCGACGCATGGGAACTGCGCGACGCGATGCTGATGCGCCGCTCGCAGCAATCGTCACGCTGGTAAGACCATGGAACCCAACCACGAGCAGCGCCAGACGCTCAAGTTCAAAAGCGTCGCAGACCTGTACACGCAGCTTAAAGCGCTGCCTCCAGGCAGCACCCTGGCCCCTTCGGTCATCGCAGGCGCGCTGCAAGCCATCGAGCACGATTTTCAAAAGTCGATGGTGGCAATGCACAAGCACCTGAGCAAGCAGATCGTCGAGCAAATTCGGCGCAGTGGTGACCTCACGCAAAAGCAGCTTGAGGCGCTCGACCGAAAGCACGCGCAGACGATCGCGCTGAAAAACGCGCAGATCAGCACGATGCGCCAGCACAACGATGACCTCGCGTGGGAAATTGCGAAGTTGAAAGGCGAGGGAACTCCTAGTGCGAGGTACTATGCCGACGTCTGATTACTACGCTCGCCTCGAACAGGCGATCATTGAGGAAGCGCGGAAACCAGAGAACCAACCGCGGCACCCTGTCCTTGAGGCGCTGTTCGTCAAGCACAACGTACCGCAGGAAGAACGGCGGCGTTTGCGTGGCCTGATGCTTGGTGAATGTTGGGTGATGGCGATCAAGGATGCACTTGGCCTGAATGGTGAGGTCAGGCACTGATGGATGAAGCCGAAGACGTTGTCGAGATCAGTGGCGTGATTTACGCCAATGATGATGACTGCATCATCATCCTGTTCAGGGCCGCTGGCGGGCGCCAGGGCCGGGTGGCAATTCCACTCGAAGAATTTTTCAGTCGCGCAGTGGACGCACGGCATGAGGTGACGCTGCAGTAAGGAGCAAATCAGATATGGCACTCTACCAGGTGACATCCCCCGACCGCCCGATCATGTACGAAGGGGATTGGTACCCAAATGGCGCGACGTTCGATGCGAGTCCACCGGAGAAGGCGCTCTATCATCAGAACGATAAACTTGCGACGACGCTGGCCGGCTACCTCGCTCTAGGATTAGTAACACCGGTTTGACTTTCGTGGTAGGGATGCTGCGATGGGTTTCGCGTTGCTCTGATTCGCAGAGGCCGGCAGATGGGATCCTCCTCCTGTCTCATGGTAGCCGGCAACTTTTTGGAACTGGAATGGACTCAGAAAACTTCAACGGGCCGAGAGCCTCGTTCACTATCTGCAATTGATCCTCGACTCTACGTTGTCAGGCGGCGCCACGAGTGCCGCCATCCTGCACCGGCGGGACCAGCTCGACGCTGCCATGGAGAGGCTCGACGCGCTCCGGAAAGAAAAAACCCGCTTATTGCAAGCGGGCTTCGAGGGGTGGTTGAGCAGTCTTAGCGTCGGGAGTTGAACAACTCCTCTTCGTGCCGCAGCAGGTCAAGCTCGGAATCGATTTCCTCTCTGACCAGGTCCTCGAAGGTCTGCGGGATGGTCTCCTCCCGGACTTCGATTGCTGCTGCGAGCTGTCGCATTCTCATGAACCCCTGCTCATGAATCTGAAGAGCGTCGTCGAGGTTCCTGAGAGCCCACTTCATTGAAGTCTTTCGATGACGTTCATCCGGATGAGGTACTGCAGCGCCATCTGCACTTCGTGGAGCTGTCAGCTTCGTCTTCGCTCTGAGCTGCGTCGCATCTGCCGGCGCCCTCCTAAGTGCCTTCAGCACTTTCGTGCGGTGGGAGGTCTCCCTCATCAGCTTCGGGTCGACGAGCGGCTTGCTTTTCGATACCTGGAACATGATCCGATCTCCTTTGGGTTGGACCTAGACAGTTGCCTAGGCAAGGATGATTAGATCGTGGTTTGACGAGGTTGCACACGCCCCTGGAAATCAGCTGATTTGACGGGGCAAAACGAAGCCTGCTATGGTGTGCAACGACTAACGGAGAAATGAAAATGCTAGACCAAGCGCCGCTACCACTACCAGCAGGATTGCGAACATTCGACTACGTTGCCAACGCACCTCAACTTTTTTTCAACCAGGTTGACCCTGCGTACTATCCAACGATCTACAGGACTGCCAACGCCGCTACAGGTGCCACTGGTGCTGCGCCTACGGGCGCGACCGGAATCAACGATGGCAGTGAGCCACAGGCGCACGGCTACGTGAACCAGGATGGGCGAGAAGGTGTACCGCGGCGCAAATAGCTCCGCCGGACAGCGCGATTACGGGCCGGCATTCGCCGGCCCTTTTTATCGCCTACGTCAACGCAAAGGTGCTCCCTTTACGCCCCGCGCTCTAGTTGCCCTTGCGGCGGACGGTCGAGCGCGCTATCGAGCGCGGTAAGGACGACCTCCGCACAATCGGAGGGGGTGTGCAAATTGAATTCCGAGCCGTCGCGCACTTCGATGGCTAGTTTGCCATGGATGTCGAAGGTCACGACCCACAGTTCTCCGGCTCTTCCACGCCATATGACCAGTCTTCGGCGATGATCATGCCACATTGGGAAGCGGCGTCATGGCCGTACCGCAACCGCACCTCGCGGTCGATGAAGCGCACACGGATATTTCCTTTATCGGATCGATACTGATTCCTTTGACACGGAAATTCTTTTCTCCGTCCATCTGCTCCTTGAACTTAGCTGGAATCGCATCGAAGATGGCGCGATGTATCGTCGATTGATGCTCCGCTTGGATCAGCCTTTCATACAACTCCTTCTTGGGCTTGAGTTTCATGGCCTTCTTCCTTTTAGCTGAGCCGGGATTTTCCCGGGATTTTCACATCCGGCAAGGTTGGCGCCCCAGGGGAATCGAACCGGCGACCTGCCCCTTAGGAGGGGGCTGCTCTATCCACTGAGCTACCGGGGCTTTCCTGGCACACCGTCACGTTTCGGTCACAAACGCAACGGGTCGTTCGGCTGCCGGCTATTATGCCGAATTTTTGGTGCCAGGAATCGAGCCCTGTCACGACCTGAGCAGGCCGCCTTGTCCACGGGTGGATACTCAAAGCGGAATCTTTCCGTGTCCGCACGTCTCCTGACCGTCTGCCTGCGGCGACTCTTGACACAAATCAAGTGCCAACGGCTGGTTGCGGAGTGGTAGACTCTCGCGCGCCACAAAGTCAGGCTGCGTTCAGCCTCGGGGTGAGGGTGGGCCTCCGAGACCGGACCCCGCGCAGACGGTTTCCGCGCTGAGGATAAGACGGGACCGTTATCCGCGCTAGACATCGGCAGGGGCGCATCAAGCTGCAGGGTGATGCAAAGCGCCCAATCGGTTTGAAATTTGAATCCACACGGGAGCCATTGAAATGAGACTCAAACGCCTGTTAATCGGAGTGTTCGCCGGATGTGCAGCGGCGCTGGGTGCGGCAACCCCAGCCCTTGCCCAGGCCCCGGCCAAGCAGCCCAACATCGTCGTCATCATGGGTGACGACATCGGTATGTGGAACATCGGCGCTTATCACCGCGGCCTCATGTCAGGCCGCACGCCGAACATCGACAAGATCGCCAAGGAGGGTATGTTGTTCACCGACTACTACGCCGAGGCAAGCTGCACGGCGGGTCGCGCTAATTTCATTACCGGCGAGCTGCCGATCCGCACCGGCATGACCACGGTCGGCCAGGCCGGTGCCAAGATCGGGATCCCTGCGGAAGCGGTGACCATCGCGACGATATTGAAGTCGATGGGCTATGCCACAGGCCAGTTCGGCAAGAACCACTTGGGCGATCTCAATGAGTACCTGCCCACCGTCCACGGTTTCGACGAATTCTTCGGCTATTTGTATCACCTCGATGCAATGGAGGACCCGGCGCATCCCAACTATCCGCAGAATCTGTTGAATGTCGTCGGCCCGCGCAACATGGTGCATAGCTGGGCCACCGACAAGGATGACCCCACCGAAATGCCGCGCTGGGGCAGGATCGGCAAGCAGCGGATCGAGGATGCCGGCCCGCTCTATCCGAAGCGGATGGAAACGGTGGACGACGAAATCCGCGACTTGGCCATCAATTTCATGGACAAGGCGCAAAAGGACGGCAAGCCGTTTTTCGTCTGGCTCAACCCGACGCGCATGCACATCGTCACGCACCTCTCCCCGAAGTACGAGGCGCTGCGTAACTCGGAGAATGGCTGGTCGGAAGAGGAAGCCGGCATGGCCCAGTTCGACGACGACACTGGCCTGGTGATGAAGAAGTTGAAGGACATGGGCGTGGACGACAATACCATCGTCGTCATCACCACCGACAACGGCACCGAGGTCTTCACCTGGCCCGACGGCGGCCAGACTCCTTTCGCGCAATCCAAGGGTACCGTCCTCGAGGGCGGCTTCCGCGTGCCCACGATCCTGCGCTGGCCTGGCCGCGTGCCGGCGGACTCGGTGCAGAACGGCATCTTCTCCGGCATGGACTGGCTGCCGACCTTCGTGGCTGCGGCGGGCAATCCGAACATCACCGAAGAGCTGCTGAAAGGCAAGACGATCGGCGACCGGACGTACAAGAACCATCTGGACGGCTACAACCAGATGGCCGCCATCACCGGCAAGGGTCCGTCCGCGCGGCACGAGATCTTCTACCTCGGTGAAAGCACGGTCGGTGCGGTGCGCATCGACGATTACAAATTCCGCTTCATCGACCAGCCCGCCGGCTGGCTGGGTGAGAAGACCCATCCGGACGTGCCCTACATCACCAACCTGCGCCTGGATCCGTTCGAGCGCACAGGCTGGCCGAGCAATGGAACCAAGGATGGCGCGCAGCAATACTTCGATTGGTTCAAGTTCCAGTTCTGGCGCTTCGTGTTCGTGCAGCAACTGATGGCCAAGGAACTCCAGACCTTCCTCGATTACCCACCGATGCAGCGCGGCGCGAGCTTCAATCTTGACGCGCTCAAGGCGGAGATGGCGAAACGGATGGCCGAAGCCGAGGCGGCAAGCAAAGGCCCCAGCCAGTAATTGCAAAGACCTCCTGGCGGGTGGCTCAACGTGGGCCGCCCGTTTTTTTCTTCTGCGCACGCGGTCGTACTTACAGCCACCTGCCTGCCGAGCGGCGGCGACCCCTTCAATGAGCGGGTTGAGGTTGGGCGAAATTCAGCTGCTTCAGGGTCGAGCGGCCTGCGGCCGCTGGCTGTCGCCTCCTATAATGCGCGCACCAGACGCCTAGCACCGAGCATGGTTTCTCCCGCTGCCGTTCCCCGTGCACCGCTCGTCCGCACCGCCGCTCGGCTGGGGCGATTTCTTGCGCCGTACCGCGGCCGCTTCGTCGTCGCGGGTATCGCGCTCCTAATCGCCGCCGGATGCACGCTCGCGGTCGGCCAGGGCTTGAAACTGGTGATCGACCGAGGCTTCCTGGGCAACGACGCGGGCGCGCTCGACCAGGCGCTGGTGGCCCTGCTGGCCGTCATTGCGACCATGTCGATTGCGACCTATGTCCGCTTCTACAACGTGTCGTGGATCGGCGAGCGCGTCACCGCCGATATCCGGCGCAAGGTTTTCGATCACCTGCTGACCCTTTCGCCGGGCTTTTTCGAGATCACCCGCACCGGTGAGGTCGTCTCCCGCCTGACCAACGATGCGACGATGCTGGAGACGGTGATCGGCTCGAGTCTCTCCATGGCGCTGCGCAACAGCGTGCTCGGCGTTGGCGCGCTGGTCCTGCTCATGCTCACCAGCCTCAAGCTCACGTTCTTGGTGCTTGCCGGCTTGCCGGTGGTGCTGCTGCCGATCATCCTGTTCGGCCGGCGCGTGCGCCGGCTCTCGCGCGCCAGCCAGGATCGCGTGGCCGATACCGGGGCCTACGTCGACGAAGCGGTGCACGAAATTCGCACCCTGCAGGCCTACGGCCATGAGCCGCAGGATCGCCAGGCCTATGCGGAGCGTGTCGAGGCAGCGTTTCTCACCGGGGTGCGCCGCATCCGGCAGCGGGGGCTGTTGATCGCGGCGGTGATCTTCCTGGTGTTTGTCGCGGTGGGAATCATCCTCTGGGTGGGCGGCCACGACCTGCTCGCGGGGAAGCTCTCCGCCGGCCAGCTTTCGGCCTTCGTTTTCTATGCGGTGATCGTCGCCGGCTCGATTGGCGCGGTAAGCGAGGTCGCGGGCGAATTGCAGCGCGCCGCGGGTGCCACCGAGCGGCTGCTGGAACTGCTCGACACACCGCCGGCAGATCGCGGCGCCGGAGCACCCGGTGCCGCTGCCCGAGCCGCCGCGGGCGATGCTGGCGCTGGAGAACGTTACCTTCGCCTATCCCTCGCGGCCGAACGAAGCGGCGCTCAAGGCGGTGTCATTGCGCGTGGCCGCAGGCGAACGGGTGGCTCTGGTCGGGCCCTCGGGCGCGGGCAAGACCACGGTGTTTCAACTCCTGCTTCGTTTCTACGATCCGCAATCGGGCCGCATCCTGCTCGACGGCGTGGACGTGAGCCGGGCAGATCCGCGGGCAGTGCGCCAGCGCTTCGCCGTGGTGCCGCAGGAGCCGGTGATCTTCGCCGCCAGCGCCTGGGAAAATGTGCGTTACGGACGACCCGACGCCGCCGAGGAGGAGGTTCGCGCCGCGTGCGACGCGGCGTATGCGACCGAATTCTTGATGCGGTTGCCGGACGGCTTTGACACCCCGCTCGGCGAGCGCGGCGTGAAGCTTTCGGGGGGCCAGCGCCAGCGTTTGGCCATCGCCCGGGCGGTGCTTGCCCGGCGGCCGATCCTGCTGCTCGACGAGGCGACCAGCGCCCTCGACGCAGAGAGCGAGCGCACGGTGCAGCTTGCGCTCGAGCGGCTGATGGCGGGGCACACCACGCTTATCATCGCCCATCGCCTTGCCACTGTGGTCGGCGCCGAGCGCATCATCGTCCTCGATGGCGGGGTCGCCATCGCCGAGGGAACCCATGCCTCGCTGGTGCGTGACGACCCGCTCTACCGGCGCCTCTCGGCGCTGCAGTTCGGCCTGCAACCGTCGCTCGCCTAGGCGCGGGCGATCTCGCGGTAGCGGGGGCAGGTCAAGAGATGATCGTTGACCAAGCCGGTCGCCTGCATGAACGCATAGCAGATCGTCGTGCCAACGAAGCGGAAGCCGCGGCGCTTGAGTTCCGCTGCGAGCGCATCGGATTCGGCGCTTCGGGCTGGAACCTCGCGCGCCGACCGCCGGCGGTTGTTGCGCGGCGAAGCACCGACGAAGCTCCAGATGAAGGCGTCGAAGCTGCCGGACTCGCGCTGCACGGCAAGACAGGCGCGCGCGTTGGTCACGGCACTCTGGATCTTGAGCCGATTGCGCACGATGCCGGGATTACCCAGTAGGCGCTCGACGCGGCGCGAGTCAAAGCGGGCGACGCGCACCGGGTCGAAACCGGCAAAGGCCTCGCAATACGCGTCGCGCTTGTTAAGGATCGTCTGCCAGGAGAGGCCGGCCTGCGCACCTTCCAGGATGAGGAACTCGAACAGGAGGCGGTCGTCGTGGACCGGCACACCCCACTCCTGGTCGTGGTAGGCGATCATGCGCGGGTCGGTTCCGGCCCACCCGCAGCGCCGCAGTGCTGGCATGGAGCTCCTCCGTGCCCATTATCCCGCGTCGTCGCCGCCTTCGCAGCTTGTCCGCGCGCAGGGCCGCCGGCACAATAGGCGCGTGGTACCGTGGCTGCTTTCCGGCTTGCCGTTTCCCCCCCTCGACGCCGCGCTCGACGACCCCAACGGGCTGCTCGCCGCGGGAGGCGATCTGTCGCCCGCGCGCCTGCTGGCCGCCTATCGGCACGGCATCTTCCCCTGGTATAACGAGGCACAACCGATCCTGTGGTGGAGCCCCGACCCGCGGATGGTCCTCTTCGTAGGCGAGTTCAAGCTCCCGCGCTCATTGCGCCGGGTCGTGCGCGAGCGGCGCTTCGAGATCCGGGCCGACACGGCATTCCGGGAGGTGATGGAGGGTTGCTCCGAGCCGCGGCGGGGGCAGAGCGGAACCTGGATCACAGCGGCGGTGATCGATGCCTATACCGCCCTTCATCGCGAGGGCCATGCGCATTCGCTCGAGGCCTGGCGCGAGGGCGAGCTCGTCGGCGGATTGTACGGCGTGACGATCGGCAGGATGTTCTTCGGCGAGTCGATGTTCGCCCGGGAGACCGACGCGTCCAAGGTTGCGCTGGTCAAGCTCGTCGCCATGCTCGGGCACATGGAGATGCCGCTCATCGACTGCCAGCAGGAAACCGAGCATCTGGCGCGGCTCGGCGCCCGTCCCATACCGCGGCGGAAGTTTGCCGACTGGCTTTCGCGGTTGGTACACTCATCAGAGCCCGCCATGGACTGGACGGCGGCCCTGCGGGCTACACCCGACGAACCATGACCAAGCTCAACGACCTGCCTCTGGCGGCACTGCAGTTCTACGCCACGGCGCCCTATCCGTGCAGCTACCTGCCGGACCGCGCCGCGCGCTCGCAAGTGGCGACACCGAGCCACCTGATCGATACCCGGGTATATGGCGAGCTGGTGCGGATGGGCTTCCGCCGCAGTGGCGCGTTCACTTATCGCCCCTATTGCGATCACTGCCGCGCCTGCGTGCCGGTGCGCGTGCCGGTGGCGATGTTCGCCCCGAACCGTGCCCAGCGCCGATCGCTGCGCAGGCATGGCCCGCTGACCGCCGCGCAGCGCGGCCTCGCCTTCGACGCCGAGCACTACGCGCTCTACCTGCAGTACCAGCGGCATCGGCATCCGGGCGGCGGCATGGACCAGGACAGTCGCGAGCAATACCAGCACTTTCTGCTGCACAGCAACGTGACCACCGACCTGTTCGAGTTTCGCGAGCAGGGCCACTTGCGCATGGTGAGCCTGGTCGACCGCCTGCATGATGGGCTGTCGTCGGTGTACACCTTCTACGACCCGGACGTTTCCGGTGCGAGCTACGGGACCTACAACGTTTTGTGGCAGATTGAGCGCTGCCAGGAACTGCAGTTGCCGTATCTCTATCTCGGCTACTGGATCGCCCAGAGCCGTAAGATGGCCTACAAGGCGAGCTTCAAACCCATCGAGGGCCTGGTCGAGGGCGTGTGGAGGAGGCTGTAGCCCTCCCGACACGCGCCGGCGCCGCGCTGATCGCCCGGCCCCGCCGCGCCGTCCTTGCGCGCCGCCCCGACCTGGCGCCGCGGCCCGGGTCCATGCCGGCGCGACGGTGCCTGCACTGAAACGCACCGCGGAGCGCATCAGCGGCGGCACCGCGATGACCGGCACGAACGCGCGCGACCCAGACCAGGACCAGCGCATCGTCAGTCAAACGCAAACGGATCCGGACCGCGCGTTGGCGCCCGGCTAGAACCGCTTCCCAATGACCGTACTGCAGATTCTCATCCTCGCCGTGATTCAGGGCGCGTGCGAAATGCTGCCCGTGTCGAGCTCCGCCCACGTCATCGTGGCGGAGAAGCTCATGGGCCTCGATCCGACGGATCCGGCCATGACCTTCTTGCTGGTCATGCTGCATACGGGCACCATGCTCGCCGTCATCGCCTATTTCTGGAGCGCGTGGCGGCAACGCTACTTTTCTTCGCGCGCGGCGTTTTGGCACGCTGCGAAGTCCGTGGTGCTGGCCACCGCCTTGACCGGGATCATCGGTCTCGCCCTGATGTTGGTCATCGAACGGGTCGTGTTGCGCGGTTCGGCGCGGGCCGAAATCGAGCAGCTCTTTGGCAACATGTACCTCATTGCGGCCGGGCTGGGAATGGTGGGCGTCCTGATCGTGCGCTCCGGCCTGCGCGAGGCGGCGGCGCACGGGCAGGGCACGCTCGGACTGAGGGGCGCCGCCTGGATCGGGGCCGTACAGGGCTTCTGCCTTCCCTTTCGCGGTTTCTCCCGCTCCGGCGCGACGATATCAACCGGCCTGCTGCTCGGCCTCGACAAAGCCTCCGTCGAAGATTTCAGCTTCGCCCTGGCGGTCGTCCTCACGCCCGCGGTGATCGCCAAGGAAGCTTACCGGCTGCTCAGGGCCAATGAGGCGGCATTGAGTGTGGGTGGCAGCCTGTTGCAGTTGGCGTGGCCCAGCTTGCTGGGCATGGGCCTGAGCTTCCTGGCTGCCCTGGCCGCTCTGCGCTGGCTTTCCCGCTGGCTAGAGCGCAGCCAATGGCACTGGTTTGGCTATTACTGCATGTTCGCCGCCGTTGCGGTACTCGCCATCGCCTCAAGTTGAATGCGGATGCGGTGCAAGTCACTCGGGGCGATGGTTTGGGTTGCGGCCGTACTGGCCGCCTGCGCAGTTCAAGCGCCGCGGCCGCCGCCGGGCAGGGAAGCGGGCCCGGCGGGGTTCCCGGAAGAGTTCTACCAGCAATCGGCGCAACGCGGCCTTTCCGTCTTCGAGATCGATCCCGCCGTCTCGCTCATCGTCATCGAAGTGCGCCGCGGCGGATCGCTCGCCCAACTGGGCCACGACCACGCCATCGCGAGCCACAATGTCCGTGGCTATGTCGCGCCGAGCCAGGCCCGCGCCGATCTTTTTGTTCGCCTCGACGAGCTCGTCATCGATGAGCCTGAATTGCGCACCGAGGCGGGGTTCGATTCGCAGCCGACCGCCGCAGCCATTGCCGGTACGCGAGAGAACATGCTCGCGCAGCTGCACGCCGACCTGCACCCCTACGCCGTCATCGCCGTCGATGGCGTGGACACCGTCGCCGATGGCCCCTGGCTGAACGCGTCGATCGCGCTCAACGGCGTTAGACGCGCCGTGCGGGTTGCGGTGCGCATCGAGCAGGACCCCGGTCAGCTGACGCTGAGCGGCCACGTGGCGCTCGAACAAAGCCAGTTCGGCATCGAGCCTCTTGCCATCCTGGGTGGCGCCCTCGCGGTCCAGGATCGGGTCGAGGTGCGCTTCGTGATCCATGCTCGGCGCGCCGCATCATAACGTCGAACCCCTCACGCCTTGCGGAGCATTCGGTGCGCGGCCGCTGCATAGCGCGACCGGCGCGACCATCAAAATCGCGTCGACAGCGCGGCGTAGAAGGCACGGCGCATGCCGTACTGCGGCGCGCCCACGCCGACACCGGTTCCGTCGCGAAGCAGGTAGGTCTTGTCGAACACGTTGATCAGCGCGAGTCGGCCCTCCACCGTTCCCACCGCCGTCGCGGCCCAGTCGTGCACGAGCGAGAGGTTGACCGTCGCGTAGCTGGGAACCGTGCCCGAGTTGGGAGGCGCCCCTTCCGGCGTGCGCCGCAGTCCACTGCCGTAGATCAGATCGCCGTTGAGCCGGCTCGCGCCGAAGCGGTACGACAAGCCGCTCGCCAGCGAGTAGCGCTGATCGTGATCGAGGTAGATGTAATGATCGGCGATATAGGCCAACTCGTCGGCGCC
The DNA here is from genome assembly GCA_963711235.1 of uncultured beta proteobacterium. Lineage (GTDB taxonomy): Bacteria > Pseudomonadota > Gammaproteobacteria > Burkholderiales > Casimicrobiaceae > PALSA-1003. Next base: position 99,471 of record CAVQDI010000011.1, read on the forward strand.
GAAGACCGACTGTCCGGAAACGATGTTCTTGCCCTTTGCCCTGCTCAGCGAAAAATTCAGATAGCCTGACCAGTTCGAATCGTTGTACGTCGCGGACAGCTCGACACCCTCCTGGTAGCCCTGCGCATAGTTGAACGGGGTCAGGATCAGCGCCTGTCCGAACTGCCCCTCATCGAGCAGGTTCGTTACCTGTTTGTAATAGCCATCGAGTCCAACGGTAAGCTCCGGACTAAACTTCTGAGTCAGGCCGACATCGTAGTAGCTCGCGCGTTCGGCGCGCACCGAATCGGATACCGGGACCTGCGGCGCGTTGGTGGTTCCCTCGTAGAGGTTGATGCTTTGCTGCGATGCCAATTCCTGCGGTGGCGGAGTGAAATAGCGGGAGAAACCGGCGTGTATCGCCGTTTGTGGCGTGATTTCGTATAGCGCGTTGATGCGCGGGCTCCATTGGTGCTCATCGGTGAACGCCGCCACGTGATCGAAGCGAATGCCGTAATTGATCGTCAGCCGCTCCACCACATGCCACTCATCCTGAACATAGAGTCCCACCAGGTTGCCGTTCTTGCTCGAGTTGTCGACGATGTCGATCGGCTCGTTCGAAGTTTGGTTGCCGTTGGCGTCGACGGGGAAGACGCCCACCGTGTTGTCGCTGCGGGTGTGCTGATTGGTGTAGGTGCCGCCGAAGCGCAGCGTGTGCTTGTCCGCAATCGGGTAGGACGCGTCGATCTGGACGCCGTTGGCCGAGTTTGAACGCAGGGTGTTGGAAGCAACGCCGGTGTAGATGAGGTCGCCCGCGACGTCGGGCGTGTAATGCAGCTCGGAATACTGGGTAAAGAACGAGGCCTGGTAGTTGAGCTTGCCCAGGGTCTGCTGCAGCGAGATCACGGCGAAATTGTTGACTTCGCGCTGGTTGTCGTTGAGCTCCGAGGAGGGCAGGGCATTGAATCCGGTTGCGGGATCGCTCACCCCGGTGAGAGAGAAGCTCGGTGTCTGCCCCGGGTTGTTGGGAATCTGGAACCGGCCGAGATAGGTGCCCAGCATGAGGCCCAGACGTGTCTGGTCGTTAATGATGTCGGAAAAGGAGGCAAAGCCCTTCGTTTGCTCGGTTCGATCGTGGATCGCATTCTTGCTCGGCGTCGGATTCTCGATGCCCAGGTCGTTGGAGAGGTAGTTGCCGGTAACGTAGTAGCTGTACGGCCCCTTCGATCCCAATAGCTCGACACTCGGCTGCACCGTGTCGTAGCTGCCGCCAAAGATGCCCACGGAGCCACCGAAGTCGACATTGCCCTCCTTGGTCTGGATCTCGACGATGCCCGCCGTGCGCTGGCCGTATTGCGCCGGCAGCGCGCCGTCGAGGAAATCGATCTTGTTGACGAAGCGGGTATCGACCGCTTGACCGAACCCGGTGATTCCCTCGGGCAGCTGTACGCCGTTGATGCGATATTGCACGTTGGCGTGCTCACCGCGCACGTGCAGCGAGCCCGAGGCCTTCGAGTCCTCGGCAACGCCGGGAAACTGCAGCAGCACGTCATTCATCGGCGTGTTCTCACCGACGGCCAGGTTGTCGATGAATTGCTCGTCGATGCTGTAGACCGTGGTACCCACCTTGGGCGAAAGCTCCAACTGTGCATCCTTGAGACGCTGCGCGGTCACCTGCACCGGGTTCAGCACGACGACGGTACCGGCCTTGAGCTCAACCGTGGGCGTGTCGGCGGCGGCAACGCTCAGCGATTGCTGCACGGGAGCACCCTTGGTCGGCACGGCGCTTAGCGTATAGCGGCCGGCGGCCACGTTGGCAAAGACGGCGACACCGGCCGCATTGGTCTTTACCGTCGTGGCAGGGTGGCCCTGATCATCGCTGAGCGTCACCGGCGTATTCGGGATAGGCTTGCCCGCCTTGTCGGTGAGCGATGCGGTGATGGTCGCGGCGTTCGCCACGGCCGTGGCGAAGAGCAGTGCAAGACAAAGTACCAGCGCTCGCAGGGGCAGGGCAGTGGACATGGGCATGACCTTTGCACGTAGGGCAAGCCGTCGCCCGCCGGGTCCGGGCGAGCAACGACGACAACTAAAAAGGGGGTGCGACGCGGGCGCGTCGCGATGCGCTAGACGTGCTGCGGCGGGCCGCAGTTCGGGGGCCACAGATGCGCCGGTGCAGGCGGTGCGAGGCGCAGGACCGGCGTTGCAGCGGCAACGTGGACGACCTTTGCGACGGCCACCGTCGGAACATATGCGCTCGGAGTTTCGATCTTGCCCGCAAAGGCGGCGCAAACCGCACAGCCTTCGTCGTTGTCCGGTGCCAAGTGCAGGTGCGAGGCGGAGACGGAGACGAGGAGCGCGAACGCGCTCGCCGTCAGGGCGAGAACGAACAGGCTGCGCCGCGATCGAGGCCGCGAACCCAGGCGGGCCGGGCTAGGCTGCAACGGCTGCACTCCGGCGCGGCGTTTGCATCGGGATTGCTCCTGATGGGTGCAAGACGTGGGTGGCGCGGGCGCCGCAAGCCGAAGTTGGCGAACGCGCTGCTCGCTCCACTGTTGAGAATGATATATCATTATCGTCACACCGGACAACCCCGCGACACCCTCGCTTATTCCGCCCGCCATGGAACGCGCCACGCGCCAACGCGAAGCCATCAAGTCCGTCATCGAAGCCGCGCAGCGGCCCCTCTCGCCGCGGGAGGTGCTGGACGGGGCGCGCGCCGTCGTGCGGGCGCTGGGCATGGCCACGGTGTATCGCAATCTCAAGCTGCTGGTGGCCGAAGGGGCCGTCCAGGTCATCACGCTGCCGGGCGACAGCTCGCGCTACGAGATGCGTGAGGCGGCGCATCACCACCATTTCCAATGCACGACCTGCCGCCGCGTGTATGACGTTCCCGGCTGCCCGGGAAACCTGCGCGGGCTCGCGCCGCGCGGGTTTACCGTCGAGCATCATGACGTGACGCTCTACGGGCGCTGCTCGGGCTGCGGCAAAGGGGAGACGCGCGCAAGGCGATGATTCATGTCGAGCCTTTGTGCTTCGGCGGCGTTGGGGACGCCGACGCCGAGCGTGCCAGCGCATCGCGTAGCGCAAATCGTGAGGCATGAAGCACCCGGACCAGGCGCAAGCAATCGCTGCCCGATGACAGCGCTACGGCCGCACGGCGTTGCAACGCGGGTGCGGTGTCTCCTCTTGGCCGGACTCGTCGGTTGCCTGATCGGCCCGCCGCGGGCCGGCGCGGGCACGATCAAGGTCGTCGCCGCGGAGAACGTTTATGGCGATATTGCGCGGCAGATCGGCGGCACGAGCGTGGCGGTGAAGAGCATTCTGAGCAGCCCGAGCCAGGATCCGCACGAATTCGAAGCCAGCGTGTCCACGGCACGGGCGATGGCCGAGGCTCGTCTGGTCATTTACAACGGCGTTGACTACGACCCGTGGGCGGAAAAACTCCTGTCGGCATCGGGCTCGTCGGGGCGCGAAGTGATTGTGGTCGCGAAGCTCGCGCACAAGAAGCCCGGGGACAATCCGCACCTTTGGTACGAACCGGCGACAATATCGGCGCTGGGTGAAGTCCTCGCCGCCAAGCTGATGCAGCTCAACCCGGAGCACGGCCAGGATTACGCCCGCGGCCTGGCGGACTTCGACATTGCCATGCAACGCCTTCAGCAGAGGATCGCGGCGCTGCGAGGGCAATACGCGGGGACCGCCGTGACGGCAACCGAGCCGGTCTTCGACTACATGGCCGACGCCATCGGCCTCACCATGCGCAACGGTCGCTTTCAGCTGGCCATGATGAACGGCACCGAACCGGGCGCTGGCGCCATCGCGGCCTTCGAACACGATCTGCGCACGCACGCGGTCAAGGTGCTGCTGTACAACCGCCAGACGAGTCGGGCCCTGGCCGACCGAATGCGCCGCATTGCCGAGCAGGAGGGCGTGCCGGTGGTCGCCATCACCGAGACCGAGCCACCGGGCTTGAGTTACCAGGAGTGGATGCTGGGGCAACTCGACGCGCTCGATCGCGCGCTCGGCGGGCACTGAGCATGGACGCGATCCGGTTGGACCGAGTGACCCTGGCGCGCGCGAAAAAGATCGTTCTTGCCGACGTCACCCTCGCCATTCGCGCGGGGGAATTTATCGGCGTGTTTGGCCCCAACGGCGCGGGCAAGACCACGCTGCTGCATGCGATTCTTGGGCTGTTGCGGCCGCTGGCCGGCGAGGTCAAGGTCTTCGGCGTCTCGCCCGTGCGCGGCAATCGCCTGGCGGGCTATCTGCCGCAGCACCGCGCCTCGATTGCCGAGCTTTGCCTGCGCGGCTGGGATTTTGTGGCCAGCGCCGTTAACGGAGAGCGGTGGGGCTTGCCGCTTTGGACGGGCGCGGCCCGGCGCGAGGTGGACCGCGTGCTCGGGAGCGTGGAAGCGCAGGGGCTCGCGGCGCGGCCGCTGTGCGAGCTATCCGGCGGCGAAGCGCAACGCCTGCTGCTGGCGCAAGCCCTGCTCGGTAGCCCCAAGTTGCTGCTGCTCGACGAACCCTTCCTCAGCCTTGACCCGCATTTCCAGCAGGCGACCGTCGAACTGGTCAAGCGCATCCAGCGCGACCTGGGCATCACCGTGCTGTTCACCGCGCATGAATTAAATCCCCTGCTCGATGCCATGGATCGGGTGCTCTACCTCGGGCAAGGTCGAGCCGCGCTGGGAAGCGTCGAGGAGGTGATCACGAGCGAGGTGCTATCCCGTCTCTACGGGGCGCCCATCGATGTGCTTAAGGTGGACCACCGTCTGCTGGTGGTTTCCGGACAAGGCGTCGTCGATGCCGACGCCCATCGTCACGATGCTTGAGTACGAATTCATGCGCACCGCCTTGGCGGCGGGCAGCCTCGTCGCCGTCGTCGCCGGGGCCGTCGGCTTCTTCCTCGTTCTGCGCCACCTCACCTTTGCCGGTCATGCCCTGTCCCACGTCGGGTTTGCCGGCGCGACCGGGGCGGTGCTCGTCGGCTTAAATCCGTTGTGGGGGCTGCTTGCCTTCACCCTGGCGGCGGCGGTGGCGATGGGGTTCCTCGGCGAGCGCCTGCGCGGTCGCGATGTCGCCGTGGGCATCATCCTCTCGCTCGCGCTAGGCCTCGGCGTGCTGTTTCTGTACCTCTACACCGCGCACGCGAACCAGGCGACAGCGATCCTGTTCGGCAATGTGCTCGGCGTCGACCTGCGGACCGTCTGGGCGCTGTTGGGATTGAGCGTGGTGAGCCTGGCAGCGCTCGCCCTCATCTCGCGGCCGCTCTTGTTTGCCACCCTCGCTCCCGAGCTCGCCGACGCCAGGGGCGTCTCCCTGCGGCGGATCGCGATGCTGTTCCTGGCGGTCGTGGCCATTGCCGTCGCCGAGGCGGCACAGGTCGTGGGCGTGCTCTTGGTGTTCGCCCTCATGGTGGCGCCTGCGGCGACCGCGCTGCGGCTGACCGCGCGCCTGGGATGGGGCGCGGCGCTTGCCGTGCTTCTCGCCCTTGCCGAAACCTGGGCCGGCATTGCCTTGGCCTACGGCAGCGACTGGCCGACGAGCTTCTGCATCGTGGCGGTGAGCTGCAGCGCGTATTTCTTGAGCCTCTTGCGCCGCCCCCAACACGCGCCTTCGGTCGCCGCTGCGCATTGAGGCGAGGGCAACGGCGAGGGCGCGCGAGCGCTCGGCTTACGCGTGGGAATGACGAATCGCCCAGGCGATCAAGGCCCCCAGCAGCAGCGGCACGCCGCCGAGCAGCGTGGGGTCGATCGCGACGGGGACGACCAGCAGCAAGAGCAACAGCGCGAGCACGAGCGTCGCCGCGGTCGCGCACAGCGCAAAGCGCGCCGGACTCGGGCCCACAAATTCCTTGCTGCGGACCAGGCGCACGATATAGGCGTCGAAGCAGGCGAGCAGCACAAGGCCTGCCGACCAGGGGAGCCAATGCGCCATCGCCGACAGGCGATAACTGGCCAGCAGGACCACGGCGTCGAAGCCCTGCGCGTAGCGATTGTGAAACAACCGTTGCACGACGTCGGACATTTGTTGCGTGACGGCGGCGTTGGCCGCGGTGATCGGCGCGCCCGGCGTCGACGCGAACGCCGCCGGCGCGAGTTCGTCGCGCTGCCCGTAGAGTGAGAGCGCGTCGGGAGAGGATCTGCGCGGCGTGGTCCGCACCCCAGAAGGCGGCATTGAGGTCGTGCTCCCGCCGCACCTGCTCGACGAAGCGCTGCGGAGGGCAGGATGAGGGCAGATACAAGCTGTAGACGAGCACGGCAGCGAAGGCGAAGGCCACGATGCGTAATGGCATCATGGTGCGCTGCGCGCGCGCCTGCCCGGCCCGTCGTGCGCGTCCGCATCGAGGATCGGTACCCTTCCCTTGAGCAGCCGCCCTCCGGACACCAGGGCGAAGTACTGCAGGTTGGGGAGCTTGCCCAGGATATCGGCGGGTATCGTCTCCTCGCGCGTCTCGCGCAAGCGCCGCGAGACGCTTGCGGAGAAATCGGGCCAGCGCGCCGGCGTGTGGGTGCCGATGGAAACATCGATGCTGTGAATGGGTGTCTTGCCGAAGGTCTCGACAATGAAATCCTGCGTCGGCCGATCCTTGGAGCGCAGGGCGAAGAGGTTGTTGAGGTTGCCCACGGCCTTGCGCGCGGCGTCCTCGCTGCCGAGGCGGTCGGCGAGATCGGCCAGGGTCTGCATGGCGCAGGTGGTGTAGATGCCCGACTCCGCGCCCTTGTTGAGGATCTGGATCAAGGGCTGATTGATGACATCGGCGATCTCGTCCACAAACAGGCTCAGCCGCGGCTGCGGTGCATTCAAGTTGTAGCGCATGCCGGCGAGCGCGGCGAGGTCGGCGAGCAGGATGGCTCCGAGCGCGCCACCGACCGCGGGATCAGGCAGCGCATCAAGGGCCACGTAGAACACGCGCCGGCCGCGAACGATCTTGTCCAGGTTCATGATAGGCCGCTGGTCCTGCGCATCGAGCGGATCCGGAGACAGCGATCGACCCAGATCGCCGGAGGTGAGCATGGACAGGATCGGCAGCAGATTCGCCGTGATCTTCTGATAGTGCTCGCGCGGGTGGTGAAAGATGCGCAGTTGCGAATCGATCACCTGGGTGTGGCACTGGGGGGAGAGCTCGCGCTCGTAGTAGGCGACGTAGCCCGCGAGCTCGTCGCTGGCGGCCGCCGAAGGGCGGCGGATCCTGCCTTCGGCGGCGCGCTTGACGTAGGGTCTGGCCAAATCGCGCCAGTTGAGCGGGCCGACGGCGGCGAGATGGCGTTCGAGCGAGCGCAGCAGGACCGGCTCGATGCCGCCCTCGATGCAGTGCGCAAGCTTGCGCAGATTGGGACGCTCCTCCAGATCGACCATTCCCTGCACGACGACGTTGACGGCGTCCCAGCCGAAGGCGGAGAAACTGCCGCCGGTGTCGGGCGGCATGACCGCCTGGATGCGCGAGGCGAGCTCGGTGGGCTTCTGCCAGTTGAACAGCGGATCAAAACGTATCCCGCGTTCGGGAAAAGCCGGGTGGAACTCGACGAAGGCGTCGCCGCGGCCGGCATCCTGGCAGGCGCGCAGTACGTTGCCTTTCAGGCGCTTGGAGTTCTTCGGGTCGATGACGATGACGACGTCGCCGCGGTACACCGCCTGGGACACGAGCACGGACAGCATGACGCCCTTGCCGGACTGGGTCGTGCCGACGATGATCGTGCCGCCCTCGAAGTTCTGCAGCGGGCGCCGCAGCGCGCGCTCCTCCGGCTCGACGCCGTGAATATAGGGCAGCCCGACCTCGGACTCCGGCTGGGCCGCGATGCGGCGGCCAAGTGCGCGCCAGGGCCACGCCGGCAGCACGAAGCGCCGGAAGGGGATGCGGGCAAGTTCGTACAGGCGCTGCGAATGCACCGGATGCCATTCGAAGCCAAATCCCAGGAACAGTTGCTCGGGGTCGCCGCAGTAGGTTCGAAACGTGCGCGGACTCATCGTCTCCATCGCCCGTCCGCCGAGCGCGGCACGCAGGCGAAAAATCCGCGCGGCCTGGATCCCGCGCCGCAGCGCCATGATCAGGCAGACGCTCGAGAGCGCGGTCGGCACCGCGAGCGCGTCGCCGGCACGATCGGCGAGCAGCACAAAGAGCATGCCGCCGCCAATCCAGGCCAAGGCGGCATACAGCTCATAGGCGTTGCGCCAGGGCATTTCGTACCTGCGCCCGCTCATCACGGGGCGTTCCCTTCGCCCGCGATCGCCGCGCCGTGGACGGGTCCATCCGCAGCGCGGACCCATCGCGGCGCGAGCACCAACCCGAGCACCGGCTCGTGATCGACCTCGCGCAGGCATGTCCTGGACTGCGGCTGGTCCGCAGCGCACGCGAGCATCCCTGCCTCGCCCAGGGCACGTACCGCCAGCGCCGGATCGACGTGGTGATGCGCAAACGCCTGCAGCGGCACGAACACCCCATCGGCCATGACCAGCGCGGCCGGCGGTGACGAGGGCGAGTTGAGGCGGGCGATGATCTGCCGCAGCGCCTCGCGCACCGCGGGGTGGAGTCGCGCCGGTGCGCAGAGCGCCACCGCGGGCGGCAGCGCGGCGCGCGGTGGCGACGGTGACGATGGCGCAGGTGCCTGGGCGGCAGCCGCCGCGGCGTCCAGGCCGTCGGGATCGCAACGGTGCTCCGCTTCGAGAACGACTGCAGCGGCCCGGCGGACGAGCGCCGCGAGCGTGCCGGCTTCACCCGATGACACCGCTCCGCTGACCGCGGCGATGCATTGGGGAACGATCACCGAGTTGCCCGCGGCGAGGGATTGCAGGACCGCGGGGGCGATGACCTGCGTCATCGCCAGGATGCCGAGGGGGCGGGTGGTCGGCGCCGCGTCCACCCAGCGCAGGTAGTAGCGCCGGCTGCGGGTCTGCTGCAGCCACCGCGCAAGCGGTTGCTCGTACGCGGGCCACTCGGCGCCTTGCTCGTTGCGCACGCTCAAGTGACTCAAGGGTCGGTGCAGTTCGCTGCACAGTCCGGCGAGGAAGGCTGCGTAGCGCCAACGCGGTTCCAGCGTGGAACGCGCGCTGAGGGTCTGACGCCCCGAAAAGATCGCGCCGTCGCTGGCCTGCAGGGTGTAGAACGCGATTTCGACGCCCATCCGGAAAAGCCCGCCCGCATGCCGAAAGTGGCTGTCCCGCGTCGCCGGAAGCAGGTGCACGAATTGCGCGTAGCGCTCGACCACGCTGCCGATGTCACGCTCGAAGGTCGACTCCTCCGCGCCGTAGGCATCGCGCAGGCGAGAGAGCCAGTCCGCGTGCGGGGCCATGACCTCGGCCACGCCGATCGCCGGCAGACCCCGCGTGGCCAGAGGGTACTCGCGCTCTGCCGTGACCCGATCGGTGGCGCTCGGCGCTGACGCGCGCGGAGACGGACCCGCCGTCGACAGACCCAGCCACTGCGCAAGCAAAGAAGCCAGCGATGACATTGCGGCGACCCGAACTTCGCGTCGCGGCATTCTCGACGCCGAGTCAACAGGCCAACAACCCGCTAAGGCCCGAGTACGTCTGCACTTAACCCTGTCCGTCGGGGCCGGAGAGCGTTGACACGCGTCGCCGGCTCGGCGTAGTTTGTTTGCGTGCACCAGCTGGCCGTGCGTATCGAATTTCCGGCGAGCCCCGAGACAGGCACTAAAGCGTGCCGCGACAGGTGACCCAAGGATTTGCAAGTCCGGGTTGTCTTGTCCTGAAATACAGCGCCGTTTTGGCGCTCGCCAGTGCGGGCGTCAGGCAACGCCCGGCTGACGAGGGATTCTCGTCCCGGTCACCGCGTCGCGGCTCCACGCGAGGCAGCGCCTCCAAGCAAGGAGTGGTCATGGCAAGAACGCGAGTGGAAGTGCCGCTGGACCGCTTCGGCTTCGCCGGCGTGCCGATCACCGTGCCGGGGTTGGCCGAGGCACACGAACTGGTGCCCGAGATTGATCATGGCTACGTGTTCGAGAAGACCCCGCTTGCCATTCTGCGCGCGTGGTGGATGAGCGCGACCCGGGAGCCGCTCTACATCCACGGCCCGTGGGGATGCGGCAAGACCTCCAGCGTGGAACAGTTCTTTGCCCGGCTCAATGTCCCCGTGCTGCCCATCATGGGGCGCGATCCAATGGAGAAAGCGGATCTGGTCGGCATGTACGTGCTCGGTGCCGAGCGTCGTATGGAATGGGTCGACGGGCCGGCAGCGCTGGCCTGGCGCCACGGCTACGTGCTGCTGATCAACGAATTCTCGAAGTGCAGCCCGGGCTTCTGGGTGGCCAACAACGAGGTGCTGGAGGGCAAGCCGATCTTCATCGAGCAACGCCAGGAGCTGTTGCGCCCGCATCCTGACAGCCGGGTGGTGGTGACCGATAACAGCCGCGGACTTGTCGGCGACGAAACAGGACTCGCGCAGGGACGCTTTCGTCAGGATGCCAGCGTGATGGATCGGTTCTGGTCGATGCAGATGGAGTACATGGCCGCCGAGCCCGAGGTAAGGCTCGTCCAGCGCCGCTTTGCCGAGCTCGGCGAGGACATGGCCGAGCGCTTCGCCAAGACGTTGCGCCGCATCGCCGAGGATGTGCGCGCCTGCTTCATGGGCGTGTCGAAGGAGAACGAGGCGATCGAGGCCACGATCTCGACGCGCACGATGCTGCGCATCGCCGATCTGGTGCTGCTGTTTCTGGAAGGCGCCAAGCACGGCATCGATCCGTTTCGACTGGCGTTTGAAATTGGCCTTACCAACAAGTGCGACGAGACCACGCGCCACACCATCCACAAGGTGGTGCAGCTGCACGTGGGCAACAATTTCGTCGGACGGGCAGGGGACGTCACGGCGACGCGCACCTCCTGAGGTGGCTCCATGGAGGCAGGCATGCTCTGCGTCGACTTGTTTGATTCGCGGGCGATCGCGATGTTTGCCTATGACCTCGGGGCGAAGAGCCTGCTGATCCGCTTCCAGAGCGGCGAGGTATACGTCTATCAGGGCGTGCCGCGGGAGATCTTTGACCGCTTCCGCCAGGCGCGGTCGAAGGGACAGTTCTTCCACTGCGCGATACGTGACCGGTTCGTCTCACGCCGCCTGGCAGCGGGTGAAATTGCCGCCATCGCCCGCCTGCACGGCCACACCGGGGCCTTCGCCGCGCCAGCCGGCGGGCGCGTGGACATCGCCGCGCTGGAACGGCCCTGGAAGGCGGCGCTATTTTTCTAAAGGATCGCGTGCCGCGGCCGCTGCGCATGCCCGAGCGCCGCGGCGACGGGAGGCCGCATCCGGTCGCGAAGGAGCCTGGCATGGAACAGATTGCTGTCTGCGTCAATCAGGGAAGGCTGCTGCAGAGCCTTCGCGAGGCACTGGCCAACCCCTACACGGTGCTAACCGAGCTGTTGCAGAATGCGCGCCGGGCCAACGCCTCGCAGGTTGCGATTGATTACGATGCCCGGACGCAGACGCTCAGCGTGCGCGACGACGGGATCGGGATCGACGACTGGCAGACGCTGTTCACGCTTGGCGAGTCCGGCTGGGACGCGGCGCTCGTGCGCGATGAGCACGCCTTCGGTGTGGGCTTCATGAAGTGCCTGTATTCGGCGCGGCGGTGCACGGTGCGCTCGCGCAACCGCATCGTCGCCTTCGACACCCTGGCCGCGTTGCAGCAGCTGCCGATCGCGGTGCGGCCCGCGCCCGCGAGCGCGCAGACCGTGGTGACGCTGGAGGGCGTGCCGCTGCCGGAACTCGAACGCACGATGAGCGTGCTCTCTTGCGCCTTCCCGGTTGCGGTCGTCTACAACGGCAGCGTATTGCCGCGCCCGCTGGCACTCGACGCCAAGCCGTACGTGGCCAGCGCGGTCGGGCAGGTTCACCTCGCCGGCGCGCAGGACGGCAGGGCGGTGTCGTCGCTGGTGCTGGTGCTGCAGGGCACGGTCGTCTACGGCGACTCGCGTCTGGACCGCGACGGCAACGTCGTGCATCTGGATCCACGACGGTTTCAGGCACGCCTGCCGGACCACGACGTCCTGGTGGCTGAAGCCGAGGCGGTAGAGGCAGTCGAGGCGGTGCTCAAGGCAATGTGGCGCGCCCGTCTGGAAGAGGCAAAACGGACCCTTCCGCAAGAGGTCTTTGTCGCGCGCTTTTTTGACGCCGCGGTAACGTGGGGTGCGACCGACCTCTGTGTCGACATCCCGTTCCTTCCCGGAAGCCTGTTTGCCCGCATCACCGGCTATCCGATTCAGGAGGGCTTCGGCGCGGCGACGTATTTGCAGGCGCTCCCCGGGCTGATACCGCGCGACCAGTTTGCCAGCCGCCGGTTGCAGGCGGTCATGCTGCCGGCAGCCCAGAAAGAGACCTTCGTCTACTGGATGTTCGCCCGGGCCAGGGAGCTTTTGGTTCTCACCCGCGCCTGGGGGGTCGCCGAAGGACACTGGCTGTGGGAATATGTGCGCCCGCTCGATGTCCAACCCGTGGTGGTCGAAATCCTGGGCGAGCGCATGCGCGCCACGTTGCACGGGCAATGGGTCGCGACCGAGGTCGTCCTGTGCGAGGCCTACCGGGTGCGCATCCAGGACGAGGTCGCGGAATTTAGGGCGCAGGCGATGGCGTGGTGCGGCGTGCACGGCGATGAAGACCTCATCATCGTGCCCGACGGCGAGCACGGCGGGGCCGCGGTCGAGCAGTGCTCGAGCTACATGGATGCGGACGAGCGCTGGCGCGGGGAATTTGCCGCCCAGGATCGCGACGCGCTCTCCGGCCTCGTGCGACGCCTGCGGGCGCATGATCCAACCGAGGCCATGCGGGCGCTGATCGGCGAGCTGCGGCTTGAGAATTACCCCTGTCTGCAGGGTCGCACCTTCAGCCTGCAGGTCGGCGGAGAACGGGGCGCGCATGCGGTGCGGCTGGTCACCTGACGCCGCAGGCGGAAACCGCCATGGGCGGCGCATCGGGCCGCGCGCGTGCAAGCTTAGGACATGGAGTGCAAGATGAAGCTAAACGAAGTCACGATGCCTGAACCGCCGGCGGCGGCGGAGTTGCCAGCGCAAGCCATTGCCGCGGACGTCCTCCTGGAAAAATACGCCAAGGGTGACGAGCGCACGGCCGACGAAGTGCGCCGTCGGGTGGCGCGCGCGCTCGCTGCGGTGGAACCCCGGGAGCAACAAGCACGCTGGGAGGAAGCGTTTTTTCGCGCCCAGCAAAACGGGCTGCTTCTCGGCGGTCGCATCAATTCCGCGGCCGGAACCGAGCTCAAGGCAACCCTTATCAACTGCTTCGTGCAGCCGGTCGGCGACAGCATCTCCAACGACGGCGCCGAAGTCGGCATCTATGCGGCCTTAAACGAGGCGGCGGAAACCATGCGCCGCGGCGGCGGGGTGGGTTACGACTTCTCCCGCATCCGGCCGCGCGGCGCCCATGTCAAGGGCACCAACAGCCGCGCCAGCGGTCCGCTGTCGTATATGCGCGTGTTCGACCAGTCGTGCGAGACCGTCGAGTCGGCAGGCGCACGGCGCGGGGCGCAGATGGGCGTGCTGCGCTGCGATCATCCCGACGTGCAAGCGTTCATTCACGCCAAGGATCAAGGCGGCCTGCGCAACTTCAACCTCTCCGTCGCCGCGACCGATGCCTTCATGCAGGCGGTGGCGGCTGCGGCCCCTTGGGAACTCGTGCATCGCGCGCCGCCGGGGGCGGAACTCATCGCCGCGGGCGCCTACCGTCGCGGCGACGACCTGTGGGTCTACCGCCAGGTGCCGGCGGCGGACCTCTGGCAGCAGATCATGGAGAGCACCTACGATCACGCCGAGCCCGGTGTCGTGTTCATCGACACCGTCAACCGCGACAACAATCTTTCCTATTGCGAGGTGATCGAGGCGACCAATCCCTGCGGCGAGGAACCACTTCCCGCCTACGGCTGCTGCGACTTGGGCAGCATCGACCTCACCCGCTTCGTGCACGCACCCTTCACCGCGGACGCGCGATTCGATTCGGTGGCCCTGGGGGTGGTCGTCGCCGTCGCGGTGCGGATGCTCGACAACGTGCTCGACGCAACCGTGTGGCCGTTGCCGCAGCAAAGCCGGGAGGCGGCCGCGAAGCGGCGCATCGGTCTTGGCTTCACCGGCCTGGGCGATGCGCTGCTGATGCTTTCGCTCCGCTACGACGCCGAGGAGGGCAGGTTTATGGCCGCCCGCATCGCGTGCGAGATGCGCGACGCTGCGTACGCCGCGTCGGTGGAGCTGGCCCGGGAGAAGGGGCCCTTCCCGCTGTTCGCGGCCGAAGCGTACCTGGCGCCGCCGCGGTTTGCCTCGCGCCTGCCGGAGAAGCTCAAGGCAGCGATTCGGCGGCACGGCGTGCGCAACAGCCATCTGCTCGCCATCGCCCCGACCGGAACCATATCGCTGGCCTTCGCCGACAACGTTTCCAATGGCATCGAGCCGGCGTTCAGCTGGTTCTATACGCGCAAGAAGCGCATGAACGATGACACGCGCAAGGAATACCAGGTCGAGGACCACGCCTACCGGCTGTTCAAGCAGCGCTGCGGCGTCGCTGCCGACGTCACGGTGTTGCCGTTCGATCCGGCCCGCGCCCTGCCACCTGGAACCACGTGGGCGGAGAGCGACGGCAAGCGCTACGCGATGTTGCCCCCCTATTTCGTCACCGCGCTCGACATGTCGGCAGGCGACCACATGCGCATGAGCGCCGCGGTGCAGCCATTCGTCGACACCGCCATCAGCAAGACCGTGAACGTCCCGGCGGACTACCCATTTGCCGACTTCAAGGACCTCTACTTCGAAGCCTGGAAGAGCGGGCTCAAGGGTCTCACCACGTATCGGCCCAACGCCGTCGTGGGGTCGGTGCTGGAGCCATTGCGCGTCGCGCCGCAGGATCTCGATGTCTCCGACCCGGATCGGCGCATCCGCCTGGAGAAGGCGCCGCAGCCGCCGCTGGCGAGCTTGCGCTGGCCGGGCCGTCCTGAGCTCGCCAATGGCAACCCGTCATGGACCTACGCCGTGCGCCATCCGCTCGGCGACTTTGCCGTGTTCATCGGTCATATCGAGAACGAGCGCACCTATCCGTTCGAAGTCTGGGTCAACGGCGGCGAACAGCCACGCGGCCTGGGCGCCATCGCCAAGACCTTGTCCATGGACATGCGCGCCGAGGACCGGCAGTGGCTGCAAGTGAAACTCGCCGCGCTGGAGAAGGCGAGCGGCGACGACGCCTTCGACATGGCCATGCCCCCTTCGGGAGAAAAGGTGCGGGTGCCGAGCCTGGTCTCCGGTTTCGCCAGGCTCATCCGCTACCGCTGCAACGAGTTGGGTGCTTTCTCCCCCGACGCGAAAGGCCCGACGCCGGTCGTCGACGCGCTGATCGGTCTCAAGGAGCCCAAGGCCGGCCCGGACGGCACGCTGAGCTGGACGGTGGACATCGTCAATCACAACACGGGGGATGACTGCGTGTTGTTCCTGAAGGAACTCGTCATGCCCGATGGCCAGCGTCGCCCGTATTCGATGTGGCTCTCCGGCGAGTATCCGCGCACCCTCGACGGACTGTGCAAGGCGCTTAGCCTCGACATGCGCGTCTGCGACCCCGCCTGGATCGGGATGAAACTGCGCAAGCTGCTCAATTACGCCGAGACCAACGGATCGTTCATGGCCCGGATTCCCGGCTCGGACAAAGCGCAAACGTGGCCGTCAACCATCGCCTACCTGGCGCAGCTGATGATTCACCGTTATGCGATGCTCGGCATCCTCGATGAGGCGGGCTATCCGGTGGCGCATGTCGGCATCCTGGAAGTGCCCGGAGCCGAGCAGGCGCGCACGGGGGAGCTCAAGCCGCTACCCGGCAAGAAATGCCCGGAATGCGGTAATAAGACCGTGATCCGCAAGGACGGGTGCGATTTCTGCACCGCCTGCGGTCACACCGGGGCGTGCGGCTAAAGCGATGACCTCATGCTCAAGCACGAGCTAGCGCAGCGAATCGAGGCCGCCAAACGCCGCGCCCGCGGCCAGTGGCTGAGCATCCTGGAACGTCTGGGCGTCGACGCCAAGGTTCTTCACCCGCGCAACCAGCCGTGCCCGGCATGCGGCGGCAGGGACCGGTTTCAGTTCACCGACAAGTACGGCGACGGTAACTACATCTGCCGCGGCTGCGGGCCGGGCGATGGCTTCGCCCTGTTGCAGCTGTGCCTCGGCTGGAAATTCATCGCGGCCTTGCACGCCGTGGAAGGCATCGTCGGCGTGGAGCCCGAGCGTTCGCAGCCGGGCGGTCGCGTTGAATCGGCAACGGGCATGCGCAAACTTGCCGCGGCCATCTGGGAGGAAGCGAAGCCGGTCACAGAAGGAGACGCGGTTGCGACCTATCTCTCCGGCCGCGGCATCGTCCTGCGCGACTATCCGCCCGCGCTGCGCACCCACGCCGCGCTGGGGTACTACGTGAAGGAGGCCGGCAAGGCACGAGCGAAGCGCGTCGCAACCTACGCCGCGATGGTGGCGGCGGTGCACGGCGCCGACGATACGATGGTGACCCTGCATCGCACCTACCTGGAGCAGGGCGCTAAAGCGCCGCTCACCGACAATCGCAAACTGCTCAGCGCAGGCAGCAGCGGGGCCGCGGTACGACTGTTCGAAGCGAGTGAGGAACTCGCCGTTGCGGAGGGCATCGAGACCGCGCTGGCGGTGCACCTGAGCACGGGCGAACCGGTGTGGGCGGCGCTCAGCGCCGGCAACCTCGCGAAACTGTGGATCCCGGAGCACGTCCTCAAAGTTTCCATCTACGCCGACCACGACGCGAGCTATACCGGCCAGGCCGCTGCCTACGCGCTGGCCAGGCGCATCAAGACCCGAGCGAAGGGCGCTCGCGCGCCCGAGGTTGCGGTGCACGTTCCGCGCCGGGTCGACAGCGACTGGGCCGACACCCTGCTCGAAATCGAAGGGCAAGCCCAGGCGGCGTGAGGCCTGTCGGGCGCATCGATGCGCCCTATGCCTGCCGCTGGCGCCGGGTATCCATTGCGAATGAAGGATCGGCATGAGCACCACACTGCGTGACGTCATCGTGGTCAGTCTCGATGTGCGCATCTGGAGCGGGCGCAAGAAGCTACGCCCCGAGGACCTGACCGCGACCGGCCGACTGCCGCCGAAGGAGCTGGTGTCGCTGGGCTCGAAGCGGCTGTGCCACCCGGACGCACTGCAGCCATTCCTGCAGTTGAAGCGGCAGGCGGAGGCGCGTTGCCAGGGCGTCGGAATACGCTTCGCCCGCGCGTTCGCCATCCCGAAGGCGGCGGCGAAGCCCGTGCTGTCGGACCTCAACACCCTGGCGGAGCAGTTCAAACAGGCGCGCTCGGCGTTTCTGGCGACCTACGATGAGGCGCTCCGGAGCTGGACCGCACAGTATCCGGACTACGAGCGCTTGATAGCCACGGAGCTGCTGCCCAAGGCCGTGGCCGCGTCGAGGCTCGTGTTCGGGTACGAGGTGTTTGCCATCAATGCCGTCGATGCGGATGGCGAACTCGCCGCGCTGCTCGAACAAGGCGGCGCCGGCAATCTCTGCATGGGGCTCGTCGGCGCGCTCTACCAGGAGGTAGCCTGCGAATCCCGCGCCTTCGTGCGCGACTCGCTCACCGGGCGCGACCAGGTCACGCAGAAGTTCCTGCGGCCGGTGCGCGCGATCCGCAACAAGCTCTCGGGACTGGCATTCCTCGATCCGGGCATCGCGCCGCTCGTGCGCAGCATCGATGAAGTACTGGCCGCCGTGCCCCAGGCAGGGCGAATCGACGGCGCGTCATTGGCCGCGCTGCGCGGCGTCGTGACCTTGCTCACCGACCCTACCCGGATGCGTGAGCACGGCGGCATGCTGCGTGAAGCAAGCCGACAGGACGTGCAGGGCGCACGCGGATCCGCCGCGGAGCAAACGCTCTCCGCGCCCGACCTGCAGGGCGAGGAAAGGGCGCTCCAGCCGGCGCCGACCCGGGCGCAACGCGTCAACGCCTTCTGGTAACCCACGCGAGCGCTTGGCTTCCCGCCCTGCGCGGGCAACGCGCGGTCATGAAACAGCATTCGCTGCAGCGCTCGCTGCACATCCTGGGCCCGGTGCTGGGTCGCAAACGCGGCGTGGAAGTCCGCATCGGCGGCGCACGCGCGTGCACCGATGGCAACACCATCTGGCTTCCCGCGTTGCCGCTCGATGACGCGGAGGCCGCGGTGCTGGGATTCGGGCTGCTGTTTCACGAGACCAATCACCTGCGCTACACCGATTTTGCCCTCGCCAAGGGCGAAGGGCTGGTGGGCGCGCTCACCAACGCGCTCGAGGACATCCGCATCGATGCCCTGGGGCAGCAGGAGTACCGCGGCGCGCTGCGGGAGGAAGAAGCGCTGGTCGCCGCGCTCATCCGCCGCGGCGAAGCGAAGACCTGCACCCCCGGTGACCCGCCGGCACGCATCCTCGAAAGCTACGTGATGTGGCGGCTCGAATACGAGCTGCTCGGGGTCGCCGCGGCACAGGACATGGCCGCCAAGGCGACAAGCGTCTTGCGCCAGACTTTTGCGCCCAGCGTGCAAGTCCAGCTCGACGCGCTGATGTTCGGCGTGCGCGACTGCCGCTCGACCATCGAGGCACAAGCCCTGGCGCAGCGCATCGCGCAGATGCTCGACGACGAAGCACGGGCCGAGGCAACGCCGCCGGCAACCGATGGCCGCGCGCATGTTCTGCCCGGCGCGGGCCGCGTTGGCGCTGCGCGCCGCGCTCTGCACGCCACCGCCGAGGATCACGCACGCGGAATCGGCGAACTCGCGCAGACCGCAATCAATGCCAAGGGCCGCGAAGCGCCGGCGTCAAACGTGTCGCTTTCACGCGGCGCGCCGGCGCGCGTCGCCCCCGGCACGGCGGAGGGTGCGGCGTTTGCACGCGAGGTCAAGGCGGCCACCCAGGCTTTGCGCCAGCGGCTTGCCGGGTTGCTGCAGGCCGAGACGCTCTGCCGCTCCTATCCGGCAATGACCGGCCGGCGCATCGATCCGCGTCGGCTGGGCCGGCTCGAGGCGGGTGAGGCACGGATCTTCCGCCGTGAGATGGCGGGCCTCAAGACCGACACCGCGGTGCAGATTTTGGTCGACCGCTCCGGGTCGATGGGCTCGGCGCGCGGGCGCGGCCGGAACGGCGCGCAACGCCCCATCGAGGTGGCGCGGGCGTCGTGCTTCGCCACCGCGCTCGCACTCGCCCAGGTGCCCGGCGTCGCCGTCGCCGCCGCCGCATTTCCCGGCCACGGCAGCGATGAGGTGGCGGTCATGGCGCGGTTCCACCAGCGCGTGGATCGGCACGCGGCACGCTTCGCCAGCCTCGAGGCGGGCGGCGGCACGCCGCTGGCCGAAGCGCTGCTCTGGGGCGCGGGTGAGCTCTTCGGCCAGCGCCACGCGCGCCGGATCCTGCTGGTGGCGACCGACGGCGCCTACGACAGCGAACTTGGCCAAGCGATGCGCGCACGCCTCGACGCGGCAGGCATCGAGACCCTGGGCATCGGCATCCATTGCGACGTCTCGCACCTGTTTGCCCGTTCACGCCCGATCCTAGCCCTCGCCGATCTGCCCGAGGCGATGTTCGATCTGCTGCTCGAGGCGATCGGGCAGCGGCGATGTTTGCGCCAGCCGTAACAAGGCGGCGACGGCCCTCCAGCCGCCGCCCGCCGGCCCCCGGCGCCGGGCATCACCGGGCCCGCGCTATAACTTGTTATAGAGCTATGGCAGATTTGATTTGCATGCGGTACTTTCGTCGCTGGGGGAGGGCCGGAACATGATGGTGCGCAAGCTAGCTCTGCCGGAAATCAACTGGTCGGCTCAGGAGGAAGCGTGTGCCACCGGACTCGTCAAGGAAGCGCTGCGTCAGGCGCGCGCCGGGTCGATGCAGGACGCACTGGTGTTCGCGACCGCGGCGCTCGGATTCGAAACCTTCGTTTTCGGCATCGTCGCCAACGATCGCAGGCCGGATGCCGAATCGCGCACCTACGTCATAACCGATCAGGCGGAAGCCTGGATCCGCACCTATGACGAGCACGCCTACCTCGAGTATGACCCGCGGGTGGAACTCGCCGGCGAGCCGGGCTACGCGTTCTGGGAAGCCAGACAATTCGACGCCGACCCGCGGCACCGCCTGTTTCTGCGCGCATCGGCCGCGTTCGGCATCCAGTCCGGTCTGGTGATCGGCCTGTGCACGCGCGATCCGCCGTCCTACGCCATGCTCGGCCTCAACCGCGCCGCAGCCACGTTTGATTCCTGGAGCGCCGAAAAACGCCTGCTCATCGCCGCCCAGGCATCCATCCTGGGCAAGGTTCTAAGCCGCACCGTGAGACGCTTCCTCAGCAAGCAGGAATTGCTGTTTCCGGCCCCGCCCATGAAACTCAATCTTCGGGAACGGGAGATTCTTACCTTTGCCGCGGCCGGGAAGACGTCGAAAGAGATTGCCGGAACGCTCGGCATCGCCAAGATCACCGTCGACATGCACGTGGGCACCATCTTGAGCAAGATGGGCGCGCTCAATCGCAACCAGGCGATTGCCAAAGCCATCGCCCACAAGCTCATCAAGGTGTCGGACGACGTGCACGCGGAGTACAAGAGCGCGAAGCTGCAGGCGACGCGACGCTCTCACCGGGTGCTGGCGCCGTAGGCACCGCGATCGCCGCAACCGCGCCGCTCGGGCCGGCGCACGAGCCAATCCGATCGGCCGGAACAGAAAGGGTTACCGTGGCAAACGCACAGCTAACCGATATCGCACTGATCAACCTGGGCTTCCTGCTGGCCCTCAAGGAAGCGGTCGTGCGCGACCCTGTGCAGGCGTGCTACCAGTTTCGACTCCATCCGAGCGACGCGGCTGTCATCGGGGAACTCGGGTTCGACGCGCTGGAATCGCTTGCCCTGGGCTTAGACGAGTCCATCGTAACGCTGCGCTACACCGGGCAGGACCTGCGCGACTTGCTCAAGACGCCGCCGCCGCTGCGCAATGTATTTGCCACCGTGCGCCTGCTGGTCGAACCGCTGCTCTCGCGCTCAAGCGCGTCGACCCCGATGCGCGGCAGGCTTTGATCCGGGATCCCAAGCGTCGTGGATGCGCGAGCCGCCGCAAGACACGTCCAGGCGCTCTCGATTGCGCAGCGCGCGCTCGCAGCGGGCGCGAGGCCCAGCACCGTCGGTTTTCTCACCGGACTCGATCGTCACGCCTTGCGCCGCTATTTCGTGTTCGACCCGAGCGACGCACCCAAGCCCGGGAAGCGGCCGGATTCACCCGAGCGTTTTGTCAAGAACGCGACCCTGTTCACCATGATCGACGCCTCGATGGTGTTCGCCATTTACCGCGATCATCGCGATCGCTCGCCGCACCCTGCCGAGGCGCTGCTCGCGGCCTACGCCCATTACGTCAACCGCCGCGCCCCGCGCGAACTGTCCTTCGATCGGGTTTTTTACGTCGTTTCCTGGACCGATCGGCTCTGGGCATGGGCGGCCAGGGAAGCGGTCTTCCGCTTCACGCCCTGCGGCCAATGCCATTGCCGCTATCTGGCGCCTCCGACGGCGGTGGACAATCACGCCCGGGATTGTCCGTTCTGCAAGCTCACGCGGCGCTACCGGCGCGATCGCCGCGTGCACAGCCGCTTCCCCGAGCGCGATGCTCCGCAACTTGCGGCCGCACTGGCCAAGAAGATGACGCCTGCCGTATGCGGTGACGATTTGCTCTAGCCTGGGACCCGCCCGCGCGTTTACCTTCGTTTGCGCGACATGCGCGTGCTCCCGCCTGCGGGCCTTTGTCCACCGCTTCGAGTCGACCGCGCCTTGTGCATTGTCACTTTCGTGCCACCCACGCGGTAACCCCAAGGCCCAAGCTGTACAGGGTACCGGTGCCATTGTTTAAGAGCGTTTCAGTCTCGAGCACGCGGTATGCAACCCGATTGAGCAAGCCCTGGTCGATGATCGAGATATTCCACGATGCTCCGCGCGCATTTATTGCTACGCGCGAAGCTCCTGCACCCAATCCCTTGACGTTCATGGCCAAAGGGGCACACACTCGTTGCGCTATTGGTCCGACACCGGACACGGCCTGTAGATTCGGATTGTTGACGCGGTTGCCGTCACCAGCCTGCCGGTCCCCAGTTTGCTTTGCACGCCGGTTCAAGGTTCGAAAGCGTTCGCTTGGCCGGTAATGGGGGGGGCGGCAGTCTAACGAGTTCAAGACTTGCCGGCGACAGAGAGTTACAGTCCGGATGGGGAGGCAAAGATGCGCGCATGGTTGCCCGCTCTTGGTGTCTGGGCGTGTACGTTTGGCAGTGCCCAGGCAGGCTTCCAACAGGTCAACCTGTCTGCTCTGGTCAACGCTGACCTGACGACCTACACCGGTGGTACAAATTATCCGCAGCACGGCGGGCCGCTCACGGTGGCGGGAATACCGTTCACGCTTGCCACGATCGCCCCGCTTTCCGACACGGCGGTCATTCAGGCGTCGGATGTGTCGGGGGTCATGCAGACGTATTCGATTCTCGTCGGTGTGGCTGGCGTGACAACTGTTTACACCCTGATCAATTCTGCGTTCGGGACTTGTGGGACAAACATCGGCGAGTTGAACTTCGTCGGAGCCAGTAACACGTTTACCTACACTTTGACGGAGGGCAGCAACGTCCGTGATCACTTCAATGGAGGTTTCTGTAATACGGTGACGAGCGTGGCCGGAACGGCAAGCTTCGGGGGAGGAGCGGATCGCCTGGACATGCAGCAGATCAACCTGCCGCCTGGGTTCGCCACAGACACACTGCAGCGTATAGACTTCATTAGCTTCGGCGAAGCCAGTAACGGCTCTCCGTTTGTTGCAGCCGTGACGGCATTGGCCGCCGCCCCCTTACAATCGATCCCCGTCCTCAGTCCATGGATGCTGATCCTGCTTTGCGTTGCTCTAGGCAGCGTGGGCATCGCCTTGTCGAGGCAGCCGGTCGGGCGCGATGCCGATGACTAAGGGTGGCGCTGTCGAAACATGGCGCTCGGCTTGACGGACGTCTCGAAGTTTGAACCGATGACTGACCTTCGACTCTTCGATGAGGTCGCGAAGGAACATCCCGAGCTCTTCAATAATCTGCCGCTGCTTCCGGAGGCATTGAAGCTGTAACCGCCGACACGACTGCAGCCTGCTATCCTTGGGTCAGAGGCGATGCCAATCAGGGGCGCACAACTCGATGCCGTGCGCATTCTCGCAGGTCTGCAATGACCCCATGGCGCCATCGCGGAAGACCGTTTACCTGTTCTCGGCCGCTGGTCATCGTCGCACTACGGCCACGAGTGGACCTTAACGTTTCGTAAAAGGATCGATCTTGACCGACCTTTCCACATTCCCCATCACAAGAAAGTGGCCCGCGCAGTATCCCGGCCGCATTCAGCTCTATTCTCTGCCTACTCCCAATGGCGTAAAGGTCTCGGTCATGCTTGAAGAGACTGGCCTGCCATATGAGCCCCATCTCGTCCGGTTCAACGCCAATGAGCAGAGGTCCACAGAATTTCTGTCGCTCAATCCTTACGGCAAGATCCCGGCGATCCTCGATCCCAACGGTCCGGGCGGCAAACCGCTCCCCCTGTTCGAATCCGGTGCGATTCTGATCTATCTGGCTGACAAGGCGGGGCAGTTCCTGCCGCAGGATGCGGCTGGCCGTTACGAGACGTTCCAGTGGCTAATGTTTCAGATGGCAGGCGTTGGCCCGATGTTCGGTCAAGTCGGATTCTTCAACAAGTTCGCCGGCAGCGATTACGAAGACAAACGCCCGCGCGACCACTACGTAGCGGAATCGAGGCGCCTGATGGACGTCCTGAATCGACGGCTCGCAGACCGCCAGTGGATTGTGGGCGACGCCTACACCATCGCCGATATCGCCACCTTCCCCTGGGTTCGGAACCTAATCGGTTTCTACGAAGCGGGTGATCTCGTGGGCATCGCCGACTTTCCGCATGTCACTCGAGCACTCCAGACATTCCTTGCGCGTCCGGCGGTTGCGAAGGGTGTTGCTATCCCCGCGCGCGTCAAGGTCTCCTGAGCAAAAAGACAAGCCAGTCGGAAGGGTTGCCCGCGGGACGCTTGCGCAGCCGTCACCCGAGGCTTCGCTTCTCCAGTTCATCGCGAAAGAACGAATTGAGTTCCTGGCCGGAGGCTGCGTTGGCGAAGCCATCGAATTTACCTTGCTCCGCAACCAACCTGGCGGCACGCATAAAACCGCCCCAGGCTGAGCGCGCGAGTGCACCGCCAACACTAACTCGCCGCACCCCGAGCGCAGAGATCTTCTGCATCGTGAGCTCGCTCGCCGACCCCACAAGCAGATTGAAAGGCTTCGGAGCGACGCCGGCGACCACGGCCGCGATTTGATCGGGCGTGTGGATACCAGGTGCGTAGAGGCAATCGGCGCCAGCCTGAGCGTAGGCCTTGAGCCTGCCGATCGCTTCGTTGAGATAGGGACGGCCAACAAGAAAGCATTCGGCGCGCCCGACCAAAAGGGTATCGCCGCCCGCTTTATCGATGGCTCTCCGCGCCGCGCGGATCCTCTCGACCGCAACGCTGAGTTCATAGAGTGGATTCGCCGCCTCGCCGGTCGAATCCTCTATCGACAGTCCCGCAACCCCGGTCTCAACGGCCAGGCGTACGCTCTCCGCAACGCCGGCCGCATCGAGCGCGAAGCCACTTTCAAAGTCGGCATTCACCGGCAAATCGGTTGCCGCGACGATGTCCCCCAGGTGGGCGAGTGCCATGTCGCGAGAAACGGCACCATCGGGACGGCCGCGCGACCAGGCGAAGCCAGAACTGGTCGTGGCAAGCGCCTTGAAACCGAGACTTTGCAGAAAACGCGCGCTTCCCACGTCCCACGGATTTGGAATGACGAAGCACCCGGCCAAATGCAACTGCTGAAAGGTGCGGCGCTTGTCGGCAATGCTTGGGCGAGTCTCGGCCATACGGAGCGCTCCTAGATCGGCGGGCTATGCGGTATTCAGCGCGTTTGGTTTCAAGCTCTTCATCAACGCACGTCAATCCAAACTCCCAATATACGTGAAAGCGATCATTGGCGGCCTCAAGTTGGAGCTGGCACTTCGCCCATCGGAACCGCAAATCATCAGCGGCCCCTCGCACCTATTCGGCCCATTCGCTATCGATTGGATCGTTAATGAGCCCGCTCCGACAACCTCGGATTCAATCTTGGCGGGTAACTGGGCCGGATCCTCGAACCCGGACCTTACATGCACACCGCCACAGAAGGGCTTATCCCGCGAATGACCGCATCGGCACAGCATTGCCGATTGCATGGTGCATACACGTGCCGGTGTGACGATGGGGAGTTGGCCTGTAGCCAAGTTAGGGCCATTGATCTAGGTGATTAGAATGTTCGACACGTCGGTCATTTCGATATTCTACGCGCCGCGAACAGTACCGTCAGGTACTTAGGGATCGAGGTCGACGATGCGCTGGAGATCGCCGAGCCAGACTGAGGTGTAGTCTCGCCAGGCTGGTCGCGACCGCCGTCAATGACGGTCGCTTACCGGGCCAGAAGCAATGGGATGGACTCCCCCTCACCCAACCGGCATCTATGTGCCAGACTGGAAGTGTCATCCACCAGTCGCAGGAGAGGAGGAGTCGCCATGAAGCTTATTCGCGTTGGGGTCGATTTGGCAAAGAACGTGTTCCAGGTGCACGGCGTGGAGCGGAACGAGAAGCCGGTGTGGCGCCGGCGGTTGACGCGCGACAATTGGCTGCAGGTATTGCTGGAGACGGTCGAGCCAGGCTGCGAGATTGGCATGGAGGCGTGCGGCGGAGCGCACTATTGGGCGCGCAAGCTGCAGGAGCGGGGTTTGAGGGTGAAGCTGATTGCGCCGCAGTTCGTGAAGCCGTACGTGCAGAGCAATAAGAACGATGCCAATGATGCGGAGGCGATCTGCGAAGCGATGAGCCGGCCGAAGATGCGCTTTGTTGCGGTGAAGACGGTCGAGCAACAGGACATTCAGGCGGTGCACCGTATTCGCTCAGGCCTGATCGAGCAACGCACGGCCAAGGGCAATCAGATCCGCGGCCTGGTTTCGGAGTATGGGCTGGTTGCGCCACGCGAGTTGGTGCAGCTGCGGCGGGCACTGTCGGTCTGGCTGGAGGACGCGGAGAATGGCTTGAGCGACCGGTTTCGGCGGCTGTTGCATGCGCTGTGGGGCGACCTTCGAGTCCTCGATGAGCGGGTGGCTGAGCTCGATCGCGAGATTGCGTTGATCGCGCGCAGCGACCCTGCCGCTCGCCGGCTGCAACAGCTGCGCGGAGTCGGGCCGATCGTTGCGACTGCGCTGGTAGCGGCGGTGGGCGATGGTGGGCAGTTTAGGAACGGTCGGCAAATGGCGGCGGCGCTGGGGCTCACCCCGAAACAGCACAGCTCCGGTGGCAAAGAAAGACAGCTTGGTATCAGTAAACGAGGTGATGCGTATCTGAGGACCGTACTGATCCACGGTGCGCGATCGGCCATCCGCACCGCCAAGGGCAAGCCCGATCGGCTAAGCCAGTGGGTGATGGCCTTGGCAGCGCGGCGCCACCCCAACGTCGTAGCAACGGCACTGGCTAACAAGACCGCACGGATTGCCTGGGCGATGTTAAGGCATGGCACCGATTACCAACCCGATCTGATCGCCACCCACTGAGGGGTGGAAGGCCAGGAAATCAACCGTACAAGTTGATATAGGAGCGCTTCAACTCACGATTGCAAAGCAAGCCGAACGATGGCAAACAGGTCGAACCGGCGCCAGCAAAACCCGCGAAGGTCCAGATGCGAGAAGCACGTAGAAGCGATTGGGAGCTGGCGCGCGAATAGCCCATCATGGCCGTGCATCGATTGCTCGATGCTGCAACAAGAGGCCGGATATACGTGAGCAGTCGTACCTAACCGCCAGAGAACGGAATGCTTGCAAACGAGGGGGAGTCCATATACGGACCTTGCGGGCAACCGGTAGACTCAGGGGATTACCGAGTCTCTAGCAACGAGGTATGGTATCCGTCACATCGACCGAGCGCTACCGTTTCGGACCCTTCGAGCTGCAGCCTGATAAGCGGCGGCTGCTGAAGGACGGCGCAACGATTGTACTGCGCCCGCGCGCGTTCGATTTGCTGGTCGCGCTCGTCGATCGTGCCGGACATCTGGTCACCAAGGACGAATTGCTCCACCAGGTGTGGCCGAAGATGGTGGTCGAGGAAGCGGCATTGCACGTGCACGTGTCGGCACTGCGCAAAATCCTCGGCGCCGACGCCATCACCACGGTGTCGGGACGAGGCTATCAATTCACGCTGCCGGTTACAAATGGTGACGGCCAAGCCGATCGCGCATCGAAACCCAAGCACAACCTACCCTATCAGCTGACGAGCTTCATCGGTCGCGAGCAGGAGATTGCGCAGCTCGAGGAGCTGATGACGGTGAATCGGCTGGTGACGCTGACCGGTGCCGGCGGTGCGGGCAAGACGCGCCTGGCGATCGAAGTAACGAGTCGGTTGATCGACGTATTTGCCGATGGTGTGCGGCTGGTGGAGCTCGCCGCGTTGTCCGATCCGCGCCTCGTGCCGCAAGCCGTGGCGCAGGCGCTTGAAGTCAAGGAGCAGCCGACGCGGCCGGTGATCGAAACGCTCAGCGACCATCTTGCTTCCAAGAAACTGCTGCTCGTGCTCGACAACGTCGAGCACCTGCTCGAGGGGTGCGTGCAATTCGCGGATCTCATTCTTCGTCGCGCCCCGGATGTCGCGATGCTGGTGACCAGCCGCGAGCGGCTGGCTGTGACGGGAGAGCTCACGTATCGTGTGCCGTCGCTGACGGTGCCGGGAACGAACGAAACGTTGACGCCAGAAACGGTGTCAGCGTACGAAGGTGTGCGGCTCTTCGCAGAGCGCGCGAAGCTCGTGCGTCCCGACTTCGACTTGACGGCAAAAAACGCTTGCTCCGTCGCATCGATCTGCGCCCGGCTGGACGGGATGCCGTTGGCGATCGAATTGGCGGCACCACGGCTACGCTCGATGTCGGTCGATGAACTGAGCGAACGGCTCGATCAGCGGTTCGCGTTGCTGACGGACGGTTCGCGCGCGGCGCTGCCGCGGCATCGCACATTGCGGTCGACGATCGATTGGAGCTACGACCTGCTGAGCGGACGCGAGCAAGCCATGTTGCGTCGGGCGGCGGTCTTCGCGGGTGGCTGGACGCTTGCGAGCGCGGCGCAGGTGTGCGCCGGAGACGGGATCGATGCTTCGGACGTCTTCGAGCAACTCACGTCGCTGGTCGACAAGAGCCTGGTCATGACCGACGAGCAGGCGGGCGCGACACGGTATCGGATGCTGGAGACCGTGCGCCAGTACGCGCTGGATCGCCTGCGCGACAGCGGCGAGGAAACGCAATGGCGAAGCTCTCAGCTGGCCTGCTTCGTCGCGCTGGGCGCGGAGTTCAACAGGGAGGTCATTGGAGCGAAGCAGCACGCATGGCTCACCCGGATCGCGAGCGAGCACGACAACCTGCGGGCCGCGCTCGCGTGGTCAACTGAAGCGAGGCCCCTAGAGGGATTGGGACTCGCAGTAGCCTTGGACGCGTTCTGGCGCATTCGCGGCTTTCTGGCCGAAGGGCGCGGGTGGTTTGCCCGGCTCCTCGATGTCGTCCCGATCGATCTCCGAACACGTCTGCGTGCACGCGGCCTGTACGCTGGCGCCCTGTTCGCGATACTGCAGGGCGACTATGCGGCGGGAAAGGGACTGCTACAGGAAAGCTTAATGCTCTTCCGCGAGATCGACGATCTGAGGAACGTCGCATACGCGCTCGACAGCCTGGCATACCTCGCGATCGAGCAGGGCGAGTATCCGGAGGCCGAGGCGCTAGCGCGCGAGGCGGTCGACCTTTTGCGAGCGAGGGCTAGCCGCGAGGGGCTCTGCTTCAGCCTCATCCATCTGGCGATCGCGGTCCGCTGGCGAGGCGAGTGGGCTGCAGCGCACGAGTTGTACGAGCAGTCACTCGTGATAGCGCGCGAGCTCGGAACGCCGTGGGAAATAGGAACCGCTCTTAGAGAAATCGGGCTGGCAGAATGCGATGAGGGGCGTTGCGACCTCGCGCTGACGCATCTCGCCGAGGCCATGACTATCCTGCACGGCCTGGGCGATCGCCCGGGTGTCATCGAGTCGTTGGAAGGGCTTGCCGGCGTCGCTGCGGCGACGGCGGCGCCAGGGCGCGCTGCCCGACTGTGGGGCGCAGCCCATGCGTTGCAACAGGAGATGGGTGGCGCAAGGGTCCGCGCACCAGAAGCTCATCTACGAGCGCCAGGTGCAACCGGTCCGCGCGACGCGGGTCGTGAACGGCCATCGGACGACCCGAGCCTCCTACGCGATCGGTTACCGACAGGCAACCGCTCCGTCGCCAGTGGCGTTATTTCGCGACGAATCGACGCGATTCGTCGCCGCCTACTTGACTTGAATCGCCGGCGTTGGCTAACGTGCGATCCCGACCGCAAGCCGTTGTGGCGTCTAGCGATGGACATCTATTCGCGATGCCCAACCACAGGGGTTCCGGTCGCAGTATCCACAGGGGGACTGATGATGAAAAACTGCAACGCTCTCCGCCGTCTTGCAACTCTCGTGTTGTTTGGCGTGCTGTTTCTAGGTTCGGTAATTGTGTATGGACAGGAAAAACCGTACACAGAAGGTTCTGTCTGGTACATCACAATGGTTCGAGTAAAGCCTGGAATGCTCGACGTCTACATGCGCGACGTTCTTCCGTTGCGCAAGAAGATCGATGAAGAGGCGAAGAAGCAGGGACTGATTATTTCGGACCACATCCTAAGCGGAAGTGCCTCGGGGAGAGATGACTTCGACGTGATGTTCTTGACCGAATTCAAGAATTGGGCCGCATTTGATGGAATCACCGCAAAGTACGACGCAATCGTGGGCAAGATCATTGGCTCTGAAGAAAAGGAGGTTCAGTTGATGACAAAGCGGACGGATGTCCGTGAAATCATGGGTGAAAAGCCGATGCAGGAGTTGATAATCAAGTAAGCGAAGGAAGATCTGCATTGGTGGCGAGACCCGCTCTTGTTTCCGCGCCAAAGTTCTGCGGCTGAGAGCTAATAGCGGGTCGCGTCCGGAGACGCCATGGACTTGCAGTCAGTTGCACGAAATTATCCCTCAGGAGGTTCGTCCATGAAGCAATTGCACCTCAGAATCGGGCTCATAGTATGGGTGCTGACAATGGGATTCTCAGTCCCTGCCGTGGCTCAGCAGCAGGACAACGCCGCGATTCGCCAAGTGCAGGTCTTGCAGGCCACCGCATGGAATCAGCACGACGCACGGGCCTACGCCAGCCTATTCGCCGAAGACGGAGATGCGGTGAACGTAGTCGGCTGGTGGTGGAGGGGTCGCCCGGAGATTGAGCGCAAAATCGGCGAAGGCTTCGAGGACGTCTTTGCCCAAAGCACGCTCACTATCACTGACGTTGACGTGAGGTTTCTGAGTCCGAGTATGGCGGTCGCTCACGTACGCTGGACGATGGTGGGCGCGAAGACTCCACCGAACATGCCGGAACCTCGCGAGGGGATTCAACTGCAGATTCTGACGAAGCAGGCCAGTGGTTGGTTGATTGCTAGCTTCCAGAATACGAACAGCGTCACCGTGACGCCACTCTCAAGCTGTCATCACTGTGTTGCTTCATTGCAGGTTGTGCCGGCCTCACCATAGGATTGTCAGCAAAGGGCCAGGCCGGACGATAATCAAGGGCGGACAACGCAGTCTAAGTGCTAATCGTCCGTCCGTTACAACGGAGAGTGCACAACTCCGCGGACAGCTTTCTCGAATTTGAGCGTCTGCTTTGCGGAACCATCAACGACTCCTTAGGCTCGATAAGCGAGCCTGGTCGCCAGCACTGTCCAAGTTGCCCGGTTGCAGACGTTCGCCCTCACGCGCCTGCGAAGTCATGGGAT
The DNA here is from genome assembly GCA_963711235.1 of uncultured beta proteobacterium. Taxonomy (GTDB): domain Bacteria; phylum Pseudomonadota; class Gammaproteobacteria; order Burkholderiales; family Casimicrobiaceae; genus PALSA-1003. The sequence continues at coordinate 130,371 of CAVQDI010000011.1, forward strand.
GCGCGCTGGCAAGCATTGTGGCAGACGGTGTATCATGAATAATGCGGCGTTCGAGTTCGGCGAGTCGGTGCCGTTCGCATCGGATCCGATCCAATTCCTTCCTTAGGGGGCAATGATGTTCGTACGGAAGTTTTCGTTGGTGGCATTGACTCTGGCGCTGCTGGTGCCCTTCCCGACGAGTGCGGCGTCGCGGTGCGACGCGGTACTCGCGACCCTTGGCAAGAAGCTCGTCGATGCGACCTGCTTCGAGAAGGCGGATCTCACGACCAATGGCGACGCGACCGACGCCGCTCCGACCACCCCGCTCGACAACTCGATTCCCGGGCTGCCCGACGGCGCCTTCCGACCCCGGACGGACCGCCTCGTGCTCGTCAATCCGCCGAACGACGTGACCCTGATCACGGCCGCGGTGCCGGGATTGCAGATCTCGGGCTGGTTCGCGTCCGATCCGGCGCACGAGGCGCGGTTCCTGCTGCGCCTTCCCGACAACTGGAACGGCAAGCTCGTGGTCGCGGGTACGCCGTCGCAGCGCAGCGAGTTCTCGAGCGACTATGCCTGGAGCGATTACGTGGTGCAGAAGGGCTACGCCTACGCTTCGCAGAACAAGGGGGTGTACGGCTTTTACGTGACAACGCCGCCGACTCCGCCGAGTGTCGTTCCGTCGGATCCGCTGGCGTGCCGGTACAGTCCGACGTTCCTCTCCTTCGTGTGGCTCCACTTCTACGACGACGAGCCGGGCAAGCCGTTCACGCAGTGGGCCCAATACATGATCGACGCCGCCAAGCTCGCACAAGATGGGTCCGAGGCGCTGTACGGCCGCGATCCGAAGTTCACATACGCGGTCGGAACGTCGAACGGCGGGTACCAGGTGCGGCGCGCGGTGGAGCTCGCCCCAGAGGTCTTCGACGGCGGTGTGGACTGGGAGGGCACCTACGTCGACGCCGACACCCCGAACCTGCTGAGCGATCTGCCGCCGGCGGTTCTCAACTATCCCGACTACGCGGCGTCCGGCTTCAGCGAGACCAGCACGGCCGCCCGGAACATGCAGCTCGCGGGGTATCCGCCGGATATCGTCGGAACGGCTACGACGCTCTGGAGGCTGCACTACGAAAACTACTGGGAGCTCACGGCCTGCCAGTGGCAGAAGCGGCTCGATCCCACCTATAACACGTATGGATCCGACCTCTCGGGCCTGGCGGCCTACAACTACGTCTCACGGCTTTCCGTCTCGGACGTCGGCTCGCGGCTCAATGCGTTCGCGACTACGGGCATGATCCAGAAACCGCTCATCACGGTGGCCGGCACTGAGGACTCGCTGCTGCCGATCGATCATCACGCCCGTGCGTATGCGCGCGCAGTCCAGGCTGGCCTGGAGCAACAACCCGGAGAGGCCGGACTTCAGCAACAATCCGGCGAGCAACAACCCGGAAATTGGCATCAGTCGATGCCTGAGTATCGGCTATACGAAGTGCAGAACGGCAACCACATCGAAAACTACAAGAATTTCTTTCCTTCGCTCGAGTACATCCTTCCGCACGCCCAGCGCGCCTTCGACCTGCTCGTGAGTAATGTCGAGTTGCGGTCGCCGCTGCCGCCGAGCCAGTGCATCCCGCGCGGCGGTGCCATCGCTATTGGCCCTGCGCAGCCCGGGCACTGCACGAATCTGTTCGTGGGGCCTTGACGCAGGGGTGATCCTCGTGGCGCGACTCTCTGCCGCCGGCTCGGCGCCGGCGGCAGGCAAGACCACGCAGCGGCCGGCAAAAGTGTCGGCGGTTCCCGCATGATCGCGTAGAATCTGCGTGCGGTCCTGCCTCCGCCGGGCTTCGCATCGCAAAGATTGCTCGCGCCTTGACTCGGGTCCGGGGCCTCCTGTCGCCGTGGCGGCGCAGCGCGGGCCGCCGTGGACGAGACGGGTGCAAAAGGGTACGTGCGCCGGTCCCGTCGGCGACTGCGCGCTAGTCGATTGGGTGCGCGCGACGACTCGATTTGCCGCCACTCGCCCGCCGGCGAATCGTCCTTCGCGCGCCCTCTGCTCCGGAGCTGTGCCCGCATCGTCGCTACGTGTTCGCTACGGCGAGGAAGAGGAGGACTGGGGAGCCAATGATCACGGTTGCCACGACTGCGCCGTCATCAAAGGCGAGTTTCATGTCGAGGGGTGCGATGTTGAGCGCTGTGCGGATTGTGGCGCCCAACGATTCAATTGCGATTGCGAACCCTCACATGATAAAACTTAATTCGTCGCTCAACCCGGACCGCTCGCCGGCGATGTATCCGTTCGAATCCGGTTAGCTTCGTCCGTTTGGCCCTACATAACGTGTTCCAATATGGACGTTGTGGATATATCTTAACTGGTGATTGAAATGACAAAGAGCAAGTTTATCGTGCTTTACATTGCGGTGCTGATAGCCGTTGTCGTAAGTGTAGATTTACTTTTCTTTAAGAATCGATTCTGGGAACGGCTGATAGTGAACATCGGCATTGTCTTGGTGTTCGCAGCCTTCGGTTTGAGATTCCTAAAGAACTCGTAAGCCAAGCGCCCACGCTAACGGAATCGGAATTGGCCCTCGGCAAGACAAAATGATGGTGGTCTGGTACGGTGCCGTGTAGCTACTGGGTCACATAATCAGGAAGGAGCAGCCACATGCGCAATACTTGTCGTTCACGCCAAACGATGACAATTCCGGCCTTGCTAGCCGTTGCGGCGTTTGTTCCTGTCGCTGCTACTGCGGGCCCGGCCTCCGGTACGATCAACTATCAGAGCAAAGCCGGCCCCATCGTCGTCAACGTTGCGAACGTATATATGATCAAAGGTCCAGATGCGGCTAGCGGCAAGATGGTTCGCCAACTGATCTTCACTTCGGCCGACGTCATTGCAAAACTGCAGGCCTGCGCATCGATGACGTGCGCTAGCGGAAACGTGACCGAAGGCATGACCGTCGATTTCGACGTGGGCCCGCGCCTGAACTACTGGGTCGTGGGCAACGGTCAGAAGGTTCAGTATTCGGGCACCGCCAAACCCGATGAGGCTCTCAAGCTGACTGCCGATACCGCGGAGCGCCTCGCCGGAACCCTGGCCATCGACGATGCCGCGATGGGTGGTGCGAGGGTCAACGTCAAGTTCGACGCGACGATCGTCAAACAATTTAGCAAGTAGCGGTGGCGCCAGCGCCTCTGCGCTGGGCGAGGCTTCTGTCGAGTGTCGGTCCTCGCCCGTCCCGCCCAATTTCATTCAACCTGAAACCTGCGTCGAGAGATCCTGGGACATTGTGGCCCGACTGCCGGAGATCGCGGCTCCGACGTTGGTGCCTTCCGGCCGACATGATGCGGCCGCACCGCTGATCGCCGGGCATCAAGCCTTTTCCTTTGGCTTTACTGTTCAGCAACTCGGATCGCGGGCGCGCATAGACTGCCAGCGTTACCAGAATCTGGCCGGCCCGAACGCTGATGAGCCTGTCCGCGTAGCGAACCTCGCCGGATCGCTTCGCGGTTTCCTCCCTTGAGGTTTGCCCAACATCGGACCTGCCCGTATACCATCCTCGCAGCTGTCCGATATCGGGCAAACCTAAACAACTGCAGCCATACCGTGAGGTCGCCGACAGCGGACGTTCGATGGCGCTGTGGGACCCAAACAGACACTCACAGGTACGTGTTACCTCTGCAAACTGGCTTGCGGCGCGTTGTGGTACCGTAGGATCTCTTAAGAAGGCGAAGATGGCTCGACTTCTCCCGAAGTTGCAACCGGCATTTGTCATTTTGCTTGTTGCGCTCGCTGTCCCGTCGCAGGCGGCTAATTCGGCGTGGGCGGATCCAGCAAAGGTCCTGCACGTGATGATGGATGGCGGCGAAGCGGGGTTCGATCCGCAAGCGGCCAGCGATAGCTATTCGGTCACGGTCATATCTGCAATTTTCGATCAGCTCTACCAAAATGAGTACTTGGGTGGGTCGCAGATCGTCCCGAAGGTTGCGGCCGCCATGCCGGAAATTTCATCCGATGGCCGCACATGGACGATCCGGCTCAAACCGAAGATATTTTTCGCCGATGACCCGGTATTCAAGGGCCGGCCGCGAGAACTCACAGCGGACGATTATGTCTATTCGTGGAAACGGCTACTCGATCCGCGTGTGCGTTCGCCGTTCGTCGAAGTACTTGCCGATCGGATTGCTGGCGCGCGGTCCGCCATTGACCGAGCCAAGACGCGTGGCAGCTTCGACTACGACGCGGAGATGGAGGGCTTGCGGGCGCTCGATCGCTATACGCTGCAAATCAAGCTGGCCGAAGTTGATTACACGCTGCTCCCAGTACTCACGGGTTCTGCACTTGCCGCGGTTGCGCGCGAGGTCATCGAGGCCTATGGCGGTACGGATGGAAGGGTGATGGAGCATCCGGTTGGGACCGGTCCTTACCGTCTCGTCGAATGGCGTCGCGGCCAGAAGATCATTCTCGAGGCGAATCCGAATTATCGCGAAGAATATTTTCCGGATGCGCCGGCAGGCGCAGATGCCGTTACGAAGGCATTGGCTGCGTCAATGCGAGGGAAGCGGCTGCCGCAGATCGGGCGCATCGAGTTGTCGATCATCGAGGAGCCACAACCGGCGCTACTCGCCTTCGACTCCGGTGCGCTTGATTATCTCGATTTGCCATTCGAGCTTGCGCCGAAAGCGCTCAATCCGTCCGGTCAGCTCCTACCGATATACGCCGACCGCGGCGTCACGCTGCAACGGATTACCGATCTTTATCTTGGTTACTTGTACTTCAATATGGACGACCCAATCGTCGGTGGCGTCACGCCCGATCGAATTGCGCTGCGGCGCGCTGTGATGATGGCTTACGATGTGGAGGAGGAAATCAAGGTGATCCGCAACGGTCAGGCAGCGCCGGCGACGCAACCGGTCTCGCCGGACGCCGATGGGCACGTTCCTGGTCTAAATGTTCGCGTCCCCTACGATCCCGCAGCCGCACGTGCGCTCCTCGATCACTTCGGCTACCGCGCTCGCGACGGCGACGGATTCCGCGCGATGCCAGACGGCCGCCCATTAGTGTTGCATATTGGCACGACACCCGAAGATCGGCCACGCGACGACCTGATCCGGAAGAACCTTCTCGCCGTTGGGCTACGTGTGGAATTCGTCAATCGTAAGTGGGCAGAGTTGCTCAAGATGGCCGTCGCGGGGCAACTACAGATATGGATGCTGGGCGGTTTCGCCGCGACCGCCGATGGGGTATTCCTTGCTCTCTATGGGCCGGGTGCGGGAAGCACGAACATTGCGCGATTTCGGAATGCTGAGTTCGACGAACTCTATCGACAGAGCAAACGTACTCCGACGAACACCGAGCGCATCCGGATCTACGAAAAAATGTCGCGGCTCGTCGCCGTCTACAATCCGTGGGGCCTGCGCATTTACGCTATTCGCGATGCGCTCGTGCGGCCATGGGTGCGAGGGTATCGACGAAACCCGCATAATTTTCAGGTATGGCGTTACGTCGATATTGATGTCGCCATGCAAAAGGCGGGGAAGTGAACTCTCGCTCGTGGTGCTTTTAAAGGGTCAACGGACAGAAAAGGGGTTGCCACCGCAGTAGAGGCTGCGACGGCATAGCTGGAATCCGCTCTGGCATCTGCCAACGGCCGCTCCTGCGTTCACGGAGCTTGGCGCAACGTCCGCTTTTCTAGAGCACGACGGTCAGCAACGGTCGACACCGGCCTCTGGGGGTCTCAGGCGTAGTAGTGAGCGCGCCTCGCATGGCCGATGGAAAGGAGAACAGAGATATGGAACGAAGAGAAGCCGGCCAAAAGATCATACGCGAGATGATGGGCGAGGAAACCGCAGGGCGGCTGCTGGCATCTGCCGGATCAGGCACGTTCGGCTCGGCCGTCGCGGGATATGCCATCGATCAAGCATTCGGCGAAATCTGGACGCGTCCAGGCCTAGATCGAAAAGCACGTAGTCTGGTGTCGATGGCGGTCATGATCGCCCTCCGGCAGCCAAACGAGTTTGCGATTCACATGAATATTGCCCTCAATAACGGCGTTACCCTAGATGAAATTGAGGAGGCTCTAATTCAGACCTTGCCATATGTTGGATTTCCGGCTGTGGCGACGGCGCTCGCCGCGGCTGGCAAAGTCATCCAAGAGCGCGGACTCGATAAGGACCCCGCCTACGGCGGCCATCGAGGCCTGCTTTGATACGACGGTCGAGCGAAGGTCGCAGACCGGGCCATCTCTGGATGGTCAGCGGGCCCACGCAATTTTTCCATAGAGCAGCCATACCGGCTGGCCGCTCGCGCTGCCCACAACTGCATCGGCTCCGATACTTCCGGCGGGACTCTGCGGTTCCATCATCGGACGCACCGCGTCCCCCGCTTTCCCCCTGAGCGGGTGCCCTCGTTAGGATGTCATTCCTGGGTGGGCGTTTGGGCCCCCGTTTCTAGCTGGCCCCCGATTCCTACCAGACGGACGGAATGAGACGATGGCGCACACGACTTGCGTATTCGTTGTAGCCGGGAAGATCGCGACACAGGATCTTTTCCTCATCAAGAAGCCGCCAGAAAAGTACCGGCAAGATGAGCGGGACGAGACAGATCGTGAGCCACGAGCCGAGTGCAAGCGGCATGCCGATAAAAAGCCAGAGCGCGCCCGCGTACATAGGGTGACGCACATACGCGTAGGGGCCGGTGTCGATCACTTGGTGATCATCCGCGACACTGATGTTGGCTGCTGCGTAACTATTGACCTTCAGCACCCAGAAAATAAAGAGAAATGACAATACGATCAGGATGTCCCCTGCAAAGGACAGGTATGTGGGCACCGGCGAGAGGCCAAAGCGGTAATCGAGTGAAGGCAGGATGATAAAAATAAAAAACGCGAGGATGATGAGCGACACGATGATCTTCTGCGACCACTCTTTCTCATGCTGTGGTCCGGCAGTCATGCGGCGCTCGAGAAGCGGCCTGTCGTATAGGGCAAGATAGACGGTGAAGCCGATGGTCGAGACGGAAAAGACTGCGATAAAGAGCCAGCCTTGCCAGTAGTGCCACGTACCCGCGGGCAAGAAAATGAAGGCGACGAATACGGCCATCCCCGCCACCCCTTGCGCGATGGCTTCCTTGTAGAGCGGATCCATAGACACATGAATGGTACATCCACCACCCGACCCCGCAATGCGCGGCCTAAGCGCGATCCGAACTCGGAGCGAACCTCGTTCAGTTCAGGCAAGCACGCGGCTTGCGCGGACTGATCTCTTCCCGCATGACTTCTTGAACGGTCGCCGCGGCGCCCGTTATCTTTTTCCTCGCGGCAGATGGCCCGGCGCGAGTCCTGAACGGCCACTCCCTTGATTTCCGACGACCGCTCTGGAGGGCGATGACCGGCAGGTCAGGGTCGGTTTGCGACGATCGCGTGAAGGTCGCAGACCGGGCCATGAGCGGTCTCGGCGGGTTGCGCACATAGCAGACTCAGCAGGGTAGTATTACACCGTGTAATGGATCCGAGGTCTTCGCTTCATCTGCAACACTCCTCTGATTGCTCAGACTATAGTGTGTTGCATTGATCGGTTGAAACCGCACCGGTAAGCGGACAGTCGCGCTTAGAATTCGTTACTTCAAGCCAGTGGGTCCAAGAGATAGGCGGGGAGAAAGGAGATCGCAATGACCAGCGTTATCGTCGTCATCGGTGCCGGCTCGATCGGACAGGCGATTGCGCGGCGAGTCAGCTCGGGCAATCACGTACTTCTGGCTGATCTGCGCCAAGATAACGTCGATGCGGCGGCGAAAATCCTCAGCGACGCAGGGTTCGAGGTGAGCACCGCTGTCGTCGACGTCTCCTCGCGCGCGTCGGTCCACGCGCTCGTCGAGTCAGCCACGGCGATCGGTACCATAGCCGGGGTTATCCATGCAGCTGGTGTGTCCCCCACACAGGCATCGCCGGCCACGATCCTAAAGGTAGATCTGTACGGCACCGCGCTCGTGCTCGAGGAATTCGGCAACGTAATTGCACACGGCGGGGCGGGTGTCGTTGTCGCCTCGCAATCCGGGCACCGCCTCGCAGCGCTGACGCCCGAGCAAAACAAGGCGCTGGCGACTACACCCACCGACGAGTTGCTCTCTCTTCCGATGCTCCAACCGGAGCAAGTGACGGATCCGCTCTACGCCTACCAGCTCTCCAAGCGGGAACTCGTTGCGGGTGATGGCCGAGGCGGTGCGGTGGGGCAAGCGGGGGGCGCGGGTCAATACGATCAGTCCAGGCATAATCTTCACGCCTCTCGCCAAGGACGAGCTGACCGGTCCGCGCAGCGCGGGATACCGGCGGATGATCGAGCTGTCGGCGGCTGGACGCGGTGGCACCCCGGATGAGGTAGGGACCGTTGGTGCTCTTCTCATGGGGCCGGACGGCGGGTTCATCACCGGCAGCGACTTTCTTATGGACGGCGGAGTCACGGCTGCCTATTGGTTTGGCGAACTCGCTCCGAAGTGATCGAAAGGCCCGCGTTTCTCGCTAAGACCCTCGACGATCAGGCCGAGATCCATGACCGGTCGGTCGCAGCGGCCACCAAAAATGTCGGTATTGCACCCGTGGGATGGCATATTGTGCTGTGCCCGCAGGTGGCATATTCTCGCCGCCTACTATTTTACCGGGAGAACACGGATGAGCGAATATTTGCTGATCGAGTCGCGAGACCCGTTTGAGTCGAACGACGTCGGCTTCTACTACGAGCTTGCAAGAGGGCTGCGGGAGTCGGGTAATCTGGTGACCCTCTTGCTGGTGCAAAACGGGGTACTCGCGGCACGGCCGTCGGCACAAGCGCCGGGCCTTATAGCGATAGCCAACGCTGGCGTAAAGATCCTCGCAGACGACTTTGCGCTCAAGGAGCGGGGCATCACGAAGCTGCGGGATGGTGTGCAGGTCGCCCCCATCGATGTCGTCGTGGACCATCTCGAAGCAGGTCACAAGACCCTCTGGCACTAGGAGACGGCCATGTCAAAGAAAACCCTGACCATCGCGCTCATGGATCCGCCGTACGAATCGGAGAATCTCACTACAGCGTTCCGCATTCTCGACGCTGCCGCCCGTCGCGGGCACACCATCAATGTATTTGCCTACGAAGGTGCCTCCGCGCTTGCATTTACCAAGCAGGTGCCCCATCCCAACCCCGTGCATGGCAAGAACATTGCCGAGGAAAACCATCCCACGACAAAGGATCAGGTGGCGGCTTTGTTGGTTCTTGCCGAGAAGAGCGGCGGCAAGGTCGACTGGGTGAACTGCGGTATGTGCGTGGACGAACGCGGCGTGGGTGAATTCATCGCCGGCACGCGCAGGGGATCTCCGGCCGACTTCCATGCCTTCTCCGAAGCTTCCGACAACGTGCTCGTAATTCCGACCAAGTGAGGCAGAAAATGGCTAAGAAAACACTGAATATCGTCGAGTCGGCCTACCGCGCTGTGATGGAAGAACAGGACGATACGATCCTTTGGGTGCTGGCCGCAATGCAAGGTGCCGGAGCAGAGCACACGGTCGTGTTGCGCGGCAACGCGGTCAACTACGCCGTGGCAGGCCAGGGTGCGCCGGGTCTCACCCTCGGTGAGTGGAAACAGACCCAAGCACCGCGAATGGACAAGGACGTCATCGATCTTATCGAGAAGCGAAAGATCCCCGTATACGTCATCGAGGAAGACCTCGCCGCGCGAGGCATCGAGAAGAGCGCGCTGGTTCCCGGAGCCAAGTTGCTCGGGTCAAAGATGCTTCCGAATTTGTTGGCCGAGTACCAAATCGTCTCGCACTGGTAGACCGCATAGGCGCGAGCGAAGGTGCTGAGCTTGCGGGCCTGCGGGGGCCGCGAATGCCCATCAAGTCCAAAATTGTTCGAAAGCGCCCTGCACCTATCTGATTGTCGGCACGCGGGCCCCACGCGATGTCGTGCACTACCCGGATTCGGAACAGATTCTGTACAACGAAGGGGATAGATGGCGTCTACTTCGAACTGACGGAACTTTGCTAAAGTCGGGAGGATTTTCCTACGCGTCAGGATCGACCCTTGATGACCCCTAACCTCTCGCCAACCCGGACGCCCCGCCGCGGTGGCGCCGCGCCGTTCGATCGCGTATCGGCGAAGAGTGGCGTCTGCTTTCGGACTGTCATCACGTCCGCTTCGGGTCGAACCGCGGTTGTCGGTGATCAGACAGCTCTCGCCCAGGAGCGGTCGCAGCCTTCGGCGCTTCGCGCTCCATTGCGGTTATGACAGTTATCCCGGGAGCAGTACCGTCCCCGCGGTGAGGAGCGCAATGACCAGAGAATTCTATCCGTTCCAGAGTTCCGAAGAAGAACGACAAAGGCTCATCGCCCAGGGCGGGCTGTTGGCTCCGTCGACTCAGCGGTTACTCGAAAAAGCAGGTATCTCGTCAGGGATGCATGCTCTTGATATCGGATCAGGATCGGGTGACGTCGCACTCTTGGCGGCCCGGCTTGTAGGGTCGCGCGGCAGTGTAATCGGTGCAGACCTGGATCCCGCCCAGGTGGCGTTCGCCGAGCAGCGCGCCAGGGCGGATAGCTTGACTAACGTGCGTTTCACGGTTAGGGATTTCCGAGAAATTGAGGTTAGCCCAGCTCTGGACGCGATCGTTGGGCGTCTCGTGCTGATGTATACGGCAGATCCACTTGATGCGCTCCGTCGCGTCCTTCGCAACCTCAAAGTCGGTGGCGTCATTGCATTGCAAGAATCGAACGTCGACTACGATGGCCCCGTCCTCATCGAGCCACTCAATTGCTTAGCCGCCAAGGCGGCTGAATGGTTCAGGGCAGGTTTCAAGCACGCAGGTGTTCATCCGCGAATGGGGATGCGGCTATTTGGTCTGATGCGGTTGGCTGGTTTGGATCCTTCGCCAGACATTGAGATGTCGGTGCCGATCCAGCAGGGTCCGGACGGAACACTATTCAGCATTCTGACTTCTGTGGTGCGCTCTCAGATACCAGCTATTGTTGCGAGTGGAGTAGCTACGAAAGCCGAAATCGATATTGAAACCCTTGAGCAAAGGCTAATCGCCGATGCTCCAATGGGCGGTGTTGTTGGCTATTTCAACTTGGGGCACGCGGGCGTATGGGCAAGAAAACTGTAGCCTACTCGGCGATATTCGGTTCGTTAATATTCGCCCGGCGCGAGTGCGATTCATTCATTTACACAGACCCCGCTTAGGCGTGGTTTTCTTTTGCGGCGATTATTGGATTAGCGCTTTCGAGTGACTGTCGGCGATCGGTCGGCTCTCCGGCTGCGGCCATACAGCCACGCTCGTGATAACAGTCTCCCGATATCGCTATCGATTTCAAGCAGACGGACGACGTGCCCGCGCGCCGTATCCAAGACCTTGGGCGGGCGTTGGTGTCTCGAATGGCGGCTCCACGCCGAATTCGGCATTCCACGCTCCGATGATTGCGTTTAGCGGGCGGGCGATATTGGGCGCACAGCCGACGATCGGCAGGTCGCTGCGGATGCGATCAGCGGTCGGTACGTGCGACGCATAGCCGCCGGCTTCCTCAACAAGCAACAGTGCGCCCATCAGATCAAGTGCATCGAATCCCAGCCCGACGAAGCCGTCGAGGCGGCCCGCCGCGACGTGCGCAAGTTCGAGGGTCGGTGCGCCCAGCACGCGCGCCGCGGCGCCGGCGTCGATCAACTCGCGGCGCAGCGGAAGTGCCGCAGGGTCCGGTGTTCGTTCGTCCAGCGCGACAGAGATCAGTGCTTGCTCGAGCGCTGTGCAATGGGCGACCTCAAGCCTGCTCTCACGGCCTCCATGCTCGCACCACGCACCCTGATCGCGGAGGGCGTGAAACATCTCGTCGCGCTCCGGATCGTACACGATAGCTGCTTCGCATTGGCCGCGCTCCGCGTAGGCGATAGCGATCGCGTAGAATGGGATGTCGCGCTTGAAATTGCGCTCGCCACCGATCGCCTCGATCATCCATAGCCGGTGTGCGTCGGTGATTGCCCCGCGATGCTCGTCGATGAAGATATCCGCAGGAAACGCGGCGGCGAGTTTGGACACAATTTGTGCCGAAATAGCGCGGCCGCCATGAGCCACGTATTCACCCGGTGCACGGTCCGCAGCAGCGAGCGCTTTGTGATTCACGAATAGTTCGTGCGCGAGTTGACCGGCGCGGCGCGCGATGTGCTGCGCAGCCATGTAGCGTGCAGTGATGGCCATAGCAAAGCTCCTCAACGTACGCCAGCGGTCGGCGTGTCGGTATGAAATTGAAGGCTGTGTCCGTCGGGCGACCCGTCCTTTGCGAGGAGCGCGCCGCCGGTCGCTATCAGTCTCGTCGACACGGCCTCAAGACTCACCACTTACTTCGCTTTCTCTGAATTGTCCGCGATTTGGACCGATGCTCGCTCGGTCCCTTGGGGCTTCGATGCTTTCGCAGTGCGAGCCGCGTGCTGGTGATACTTGGTCGGATGATAGGCCGCTTGCTGCGCGCTCCGACTGCGGCTGTAGAGATAGCCCGCTCCTGCCCCTGCTCCGGCTCCGATTAGTGCGCCGGCGACGACGCTGCCCTCGGCTACGGCAGCGATAGCAGCACCACCCGCTGCTCCGATGGCGGCGCCGCTCAACGTGCGCTGCTCGGTTGGCGTCAGGTTGGCACAACCACTTACCGCGAGCATAACGGCCAGCGTAGTGATTGCGGATTTCGATCTCATGGGACCCTACGGGGTATACGTCGATATGCGGGAGAGGGCGAAATGGGCACGTCGGGACACGCAGCGAGTGTAGACGACGGATGTCGCCGCGGGAATCAGAGCCGCTCCGATTTGCCTGTAGGACCGCGTCCGACATCAAACGAACTTGTGCCATTCCCATCGATAGGAAAGATCGCTGCGGTCGTGTTCTCGAACGGTGAAGTCGGTCGTGGCAATGGTCGAGCTTCAGGCGCCAAAGATATAGTCAGGCTCCAGCGCGAGTCGGCTGACCGCGGCATCCTGTTCGGCGTCGGGTTCCGACAGGACCCTGGTTAATCTCGGCCTTTGCGCTCGTTTATCGGGTAGTCCATGCCACGCGGCGCTGCCAGCATCGGTGCAGGCTCTCCAGGCAGGTTCCAATTACCCATGTCCGGTTCGCGGCGCTCCAATGCCGAACTCCTGCAGCAGCTCGAGGAGAAAAACCCGCTGCTCGGCCTCGGCTGTTCGTACAGCCCCTATCCGCTACAGCTGTGGATCCAGGACATGAAGAACTATTACGTCGATTTTTACCGCTACGCCTCGAAACACGTGCACTTCATCCATTTCAAGGCGCGCTCGCGACTGGCGAACGAAGTGGTGGCGAAGGTCGAGGCCGATCTGCGCGATCAAGTGCTCAAGGCCAATGATGCAATCGATGAGGCGATCGCCCAGGCCGAGGCGTTGATGCGCTCGCACGGCATCACGCTGGCGGTCACCGATACGCCGAATTGCTCACCGCCCCTGTGTCACACCGCCGAAATCATCTCACCGCTGACCAATCGCTACCTGCAACTGATCGAAAAGACGGATTACCTGCTGCGTGCGCTTGACCCGCTGTTTCAGCAGGAGGTCATCACCATGGAGGAGTACAACCTGCGGCGCGGGTTCTTCAAGCGCCAGGTCAAGCGCTTCTACTACACCTGCCGCCGCTTCGACGAAGGCCTGCGCGGGAGGATGGACGCCCAGGACGCCGCCGCGGCGAGGGAGCCGATCAAGATCAGGGGCAACGGTGTCGCGCACCTGATCGGTGCCGTCCCGGTTCAGGCGCAAGATGCGGCACGACACGTCGAATCGAAGCTGCCGCCGCAACACCCGCCGGGGTGTCGAAGCCTTGCCTCGAGCAGCGCCGGCGGTGCGCTGCAATCCACGTCATAGGACGAAGCACGCCTCGTCGAAATCAAGCCGCGGATTCCGCGGAAATAGGTTTTCGTCACTGCCGTAGCCGATGTTGCACAGAAAGTTGGAGCGCCAGCGCCCGTCGGGGAAAAACTCGGCGTCGAGCGTCTTGCGATTGAATCCGGACATCGGCCCGCAGTCCAGGCCAAGGGCCCGAGCGGCGATCAGGAAATAGGCTCCCTGCAGCGTCCCGTTGCGGAACGCGGTCTCTTCACTGAGCGCGGCATTGGCGGCGAAGCCCGAGCGAAAATCCCGGGATGGAAACAGCTGCGGCAGCAGATCGTAGAAGCGCGTGTCGTAGGCGACGATGACGCAGCAGGGCGCCCGCATCGTCTTGTCGACGTTCGTCTCGATCAGGTGCGGCCGCAGCCTCTCTTTTGCCTGCCCCGAGCGCACAAAAACGAAGCGCCCGGGACACGAGTTCGCGCTCGTCGGCCCCCATTTGGCAAGATCATAGACGGCGCGGAACATTGCCTCCGGCAGCGGCTTGTCCTGCCAGGCATTGCGCGTGCGCGCGGCCCGAAAGATCAGATCAAGGCCGGCGTCATCCAGTTGTCGGGTAGGCATTTCTTCCCATCCACGGCAAGGAAACAAAGGCACGTAGGTCTGTCGCCCGGCCAACGCGAAAGCGCAGGGCGCGCCCGAGAGTGGCTGGCAGTATGCCATCGCCAGTGGCCGGCCAGAAAAGGGCGCGCGGCGGGGAAGCCAAGCACAAAAAGAGAAGGCGCGACGGGATCGGGACTCGTCCGTGCCAGGAGGGGGCGTCAGAAGCCTGCCCGCAGGGCCCGTTCATCATCGTGCTAAGTACGGTCAGGATCAGACAAGACGACCAATGCGCACGAGCTTAGCATGACACCGTGTTCAGCCGCCGGGATGGCACCCATACCGTGGGCGAAACCCTGTTTTGCCGACATTCGCTTTGGCGCCGAACCACGATGCACGTCTTGACTCGCTGAATCGGCCCCATCATGCTTAGGTCTCCACCTCCTCGTTTTTTCGTTCGCGCAGCGACCGCCGGGCGTTGTGGAGATGCAGTGCAAGACGCCTGGCAGTCACGCGGTGTAATCCCTGATCAGCCCTTCGGCAGTGGTGTAAGAAGTCCTTCTTCGTACCGGGAGCGTCCATGACTGATCCATCCAAGACTTCATCGAGTGCCACGCTTGTGGCTTCATTGGGCCGCCGCCAAGCAAAGGTCCCGCGCCTGCGCTCCGAATTTGACCCCCGAGCCGTTCTGACTGCGCTCATGCTGCTTGGCGGTTCTCTGGTCTATGGGCAGGCTTACGCCGACGGCGACGCCAGCGCAGGAAAGAACGTGTTCGCCAACCAGTGTGCGTCGTGCCACACGGTCGAGGTCGGCAAGAACGGCTTCGGGCCTTCCTTGGCCGGTGTCTATGAGCGCAAGGCGGGAAGCCTTGCCGGCTACACCTACTCGCCGGCGATGGCCCAGTCGGGGCTGACCTGGGATGAGAAGACGCTCAATCTGTTTCTCACCTCCTCGACCAAGGAAGTGCCGGGCACCTCCATGCCCGTGTCCCTGCCCAACGCCACCGACCGGACCAACGTGATCGCCTACCTCGAGACACTCGGGCGCACCACCGCGGCGGTGGCCAGCGCGCCCGCCACCCACGAAGTGTTGCTTGCCCAGGGGCCGACGCAGGAGGAGCTGCTGCACGCGGCAGCCGACAAGCAGAACTGGCTCTACGCGAGCAAGGACTACACCGGCGCGCGCTTTGTCGATATCGCCCAGATCACGCCCAAGAACGCCGGGCAATTGCGTGCCGCCTGCATCTATCGCTCCAACGTCGCCGGTTCCTTCCAGACCAACCCGCTGGTCTACAAGGGCGTGATGTATCTCACCATCGACCGGGCCACGGTGGCCATCGACGCGGCGACCTGCCGCGAGAAATGGACCTACAACTGGGAGCTCAAGGGGGCCGTGCTGTCGCCGACCAATCGCGGCGTGGCGCCAAGGACGGGCGCCTGGTGCGTGGTACCGCCGACGGCTACCTGATCGCCCTGGACATGGCCAAAGGCACGCTGCTGTGGAGCCAGAAGATCGCCGATGCCAAGACCAGCCAGTACTTGAGCATGCCGCCGCTTGATCTATGAGGACCTGGTGATCTACGGCCCGGCTGGCGCGGACTGGGGGGCGAAGAACTGGATCGGCGCCTTCAGGCTCACCACCGGCGAGCAGGTCTGGCGCTTCAATCTCATTCCCGATGCCGGCGAGCCGGGAGCGGACACCTGGACCGATCAGGCGTCGCGCGAACACGGCGGTGGGAGCCTGTGGACGCCGCTGTCGCTCGACGTCAAGACCGGGGTGCTCTACGTCCCGGTGGGCAACCCGTCGCCGGACTTCTACCCGGACGTGCGCGCCGGAACGAATCTGTACACCAATTCGGCGGTCGCCCTGGACATCAAGACCGGCAAGCTGCTCTGGTACCGGCAATTCGGTCCGAGCGACGCCAACGACCGGGACTTAAGCCAGGTCAGTCCGCTCTTCAGCGCCACGGTGAAAGGCAAGCCGCGCAATCTGCTCACCGTCTCGGGCAAGGATGGGCTGCTGCGCATGCTCGACCGCGACACGCACGAGGTGCTCTACGAGCTGCCGATCACCACGCGGACCAATTTTGACCAGGTGCCGACCGTCGCCGGCGCGCATGGCTGTCCGGGGCTCTTGGGCGGCATGGAGTGGAACGGCCCGGCCTACAGTCCGTCGACCAAGACCCTCTATGTCGCCACCGTGGACTGGTGCGGTATCTTCACCAAGTCCGACAAGCCGCCGCAGTTCACCGAGAACGCCCACTACTACGGTGGCGCGGTCACGCCCGATCCGCGCGAGCAGTCCCGGGGCTGGCTGCAGGCGATCGACGCCGCGACGGGCAAGCTGCGCTGGAAAGAGCAATGGCCAACGCCCTTGGTCGCCGGCATCACCGTCACCTCCGGCGGGATGCTCTTCACCGGCGACCTCAACAATGACTTCCTCGCCATCGACGCCGCCAACGGCAAGACCCTCTACCGCTTCAATACCGGCGGCTCCGTCGGCGGCGGGGTGATCAGCTATCAGATCGGGGGCAAGCAGTACGTCGCCTCCACCTCCGGCGTGGTCTCCGGGTTCTTTGGCGGTAGCGGCACGCGGCGATCATCATGTTTTCACTTCCCTAGCCAGAAGGAACACACGCGCACGACGCGCAAGCCAGCCTGTCCACTAAAAGGCAGATCCCAAGAGCGCGAGAATCGGGGATTCGCGCGCTCTTGGGCAGCGGTTGCGAGCACTTCCAGCGTGAAGCGCGACTGCGGTCATGACAATTTGTCCGGCGTTGGGAGCCAATGCGGGTCGAGGTCTCTCTACTGCGGGTAGGGAGCCTGCTCGGCGCGCTGCGCAAAGGCATCGACGAGCTTGTCGGCAATGCCGTCGAACACGCGGCCGGCAAGCTTGCCTATGAACGCGCTGTCAAATTCGTAGTCCAGCGTGAATTCGATCTTGCAGGCCTCGGCTGCCAGCTCGACCACCTGCCACTCTCCCTCGAAGTGGCGGAAGGGCCCTTGCTCGAGATGAATTGCCATCCAGTGCGGACGCCGCTTCAGGTTCCGGGTCGTAAGGTCGAAGTGCAGTCCGTGGTAGTTGAGCGTGAGCCTCGCCACGACCACGCTCGCGTCGCGCGCAAGAATGACTGCATCGGCGCACCAGGGAAGAAATTCCGGGTAATGCTCGGCTGCTTCGATCATATCGAAGGTGCTTATCGCCGGGCGGCCGATCAGTGCGGATCTGCGGATTTCCACGGTGGAAGTTCGTCTTTTTGCGCGACGCTGGAGCTGCGCCGGACGTGCAAGGCACGCGCGCTTCGCTCCGGGCCGTCACGCCTCCAATTAACGCCCGGAGTGCGGCCGACTTTAGCATACGGGACGCCCCGCGACGTGGCTGCCGGGCCGAGCCCAGTCGCAGGCGTTTTTTTCCACAAAGCGTGATGTAGGTCAAGGAATCGGCAGCGCGCGCACTTCTCGCGGCTCGGGCCCTGTCGTAGGATGGTCGTGCCCTGATGCAACCCGATCTTGGTAGCGAGGTAACCATGTCCGACCCGATTGCCTTCTGGCACGCGGAGCACGCCAATTTCGCAACGCTGCTCAAGCTTCTGGAGGGCCAGCTCGACCTGTTTCACCAGGGCGAGTCGCCCGACTATGACCTGATGCTGGACGTCATGTTCTACATGACCCATTACTCGGACGTAATGCACCATCCCAAGGAAGATCTGGCGTTGGCAAGGATCATGGAGCACGACCTCAAAGCCGCGCCGATCGGCGACGACTTGGCCGGTCAGCACGCGCGGCTGAAGGAATGCGGCAAGGCCCTGGTGCAGGCGCTCGAGGATATCGTCAACGGGTCGATCTTCTCGCGCGCGCATGTCGAGACACCCGGCCGGGCCTACGTCACCGAATTCCGCGGGCACATGCAGACCGAGGAGAGCACGATCCTTCCCCTGGCGGCGAAGATATTGCGCGCCAGGGACTGGGCCGCGATCGATGCCGTGATCCGGCACATCGACGATCCCCTCTTCGGCAAGAAGGGGGAGGAGCGTTATGCCGCGCTCCGACGGCAGATCGCGCGCGAAGCGCGAGGGACGGAAAAAATCACGCGCGCGTAGCGTCTGGCGCGGGTGGGCGCGCGCAGCGCGCGATCATCCCGCCTGCGCAGGGCTGCTCACTCGGTCCCGGCCGGCGCGTCCGGCCAGGCCGTAAGCAGTTCCTTCACCGCCGCCGGATCGGTGGCCGCCCTGAGCTTGTCGCGAAAGGCCCTGTCGCCCAGCATGCCGGCGGCCGTCGCAAGCAGCTGCAAGTGCCTCTCGTTCGCCATGTTGGGCACGATCAGCCCCAGAAAAACCGAGACGGGTTTGCCATCGGGCGCGTCAAATGGAACGCCGGTCTTCGTGCGCACGAAGACGGCGGCCGCCGCGTTGCATTGCGTCATGCGCGCGTGCGGGATGGCGACGCCGTGACCCACCCCAGTGGAGCCGAGTTGCTCGCGCATATGCATGCCGTCCAGGATGCCCGCCTCGGACATGCCATGGCGTGCCGCGAGGAGCGAGGCGATATTGCGCAGCACCTGCTCCTTGGTCGACACGTCGACATCCAAACGCACGTCGTCAGAGGCCAGTAATTCGCCCAGAGGATTCATCGCGACTGATCACTCCCGCTCATTCGGACCGCGCGCCGACGCGCTCGATCACGGTTTAGACGCCTCATCCTCGTCGTCTTCCTCGCTCGCCTCGTGCAGGTACACGGCTTTCGCATGCTGATCGAAGTCGACCAATTCCGCATAGCGTCCCCAGGCGATCAGCGTCTCGAGTAGCTTCGCCGTGGTGATCGTAGGGCAACAGGGTCGAAAGCTCTTCCAAAAAGCTGTCAGCATCGATCCGCCCGTCCGGCGACTCCTCCAAGCGCGTCGTGAGCATCTGGAACAGGCGCAGCTTAAGGATCGCTTGCCGGAAAAGCGTTTTGCGCGCCGGAGGCGGCGCGGCGAGGAAGTACCACCCCGCCTGGGTCATCAGTACGTCGTCCTTGGGCGTGTCGACCAGGTCGAGCATCTCGGCCGCCTTGACGATGGCGATCGTTTCGCCGAATTCCTTGCCGATCCGGTTGCTCAAGTCGAATACGTTGATCGTTTCCTTCGCGTCCTCGATGATTTCGAGCAGCCCGATGATCGTTTCCACCGGCACGTTCGGAATCGGCTCCACCCGGTCCGCTGGGGCGGTCCCCCGATCGGGCGCACCCGCGAGCACGGTTGTCTGCCCCGCGCCAGGACCGCCGGCGGGCACTGCGCCCTCGGTCGGTTCGTCGGGCAGGACCAGCGCCGTGATCGCGGCATGGACCTGGTCGACCATGGCGGCGAATGGCTTGGAATTGACATCGCGTGGATAGGGAAGCGCGTTGACAATGACGTTGCGGATGCGGCCGGGATGGGTCGAGATGATGACAATTCGGGTGGCGATGAACACCGCCTCGACGATGTTGTGCGTGACCAGAAAGATGCTCTTGAGGCCGACGCGCCCGGCGCCGCGCCATAGGTCGACAACCTCGGTGCGCAGGCTCTCCGCGGTAAGGACGTCGAGCGCGCTGAACGGCTCGTCCATGCACAGCACTTCGGGTTGGGCCACGAGCGCCCGCGCCAGGCCGACGCGCTGGCGCATGCCGCCGGAGAGCTGCTTCGGGTAGGCGTTCTCATAGCCGGACAGGCCGATGAGTTCCAGCGCCCGGTCGATCTCTTCCTGTTCCTGTTCCGCCGTCAGGCGCCGCTGCATGAGCCCGACCTGCACGTTTTCCTGCACGGTGAGCCAGGGATAGAGGGCGAAGCTCTGGAACACGATGGCGATGTTGGGGTTGACGCCGTCCACCGGCGCGCCATGACTGAGCACCGCGCCCTGCGTCGGCTCGGTCAGCCCGGCCATCAGGCGCAGGATAGTGGACTTGCCGGAGCCTGACTGCCCCAGCAGCGCCACCATCTCGCCCTCGCGCACTTCCAGGCTGATGTCGTCGAGGATCGTCACCGGCGGGCCCTCGGCACCGACATACGACTTCGACACGTGCCGCAGCTCGATCAACGGTGCGAGACCCGCGCCGCTGTCCGACCCAAGTTCGGGCTGCGGTCTTTCGGCCAGCAACGTGTCAGCAGCCATCCACTACTCCACATAAAGGGCAGGGCCGCGCCGACAGGCTCCGGCCTGTTCTCCCCGCGCGCCACCACGCTTCGTTTGCCTTGGTCAATCGAGCTTGAACTTGCGTTCCGCCAGATCGTAGAGGCGCCGCCAGAAGACACGATTGATGACGACGACGAACAGCGCCATGACCATGATACTGAAATAAATCGCCGGCTGGTCGCCCTTTTCGGTGACCTCGGTAATGTACGCGCCCAGACCCTCGGCGACGAGCTTGTCCTTACCCCAGGTGGCGACCTCGGCCACGATGCTCGCATTCCACGCCCCGCCGGTCGCGGTCAGGGCGCCGGTTACCCAGAACGGAAAGATCGCCGGAATGATCAGCGCTTTCCAGAGCTGCCAGCGATGCAGACCGAACATCGCCGCCGCCTCGCGCAAATCGGTGGGGATCGCCATCGCACCGGCGATGACGTTGAACAGGATGTACCACTGCGTGCCGAGCGCCATCAGCAGGATGCTCCCCCAGTTGATCGAAATGTGGGCAAAGATGAAGAAGGCCACCATGAACGGAAAGGTCATATTCACCGGAAAGGACGCCGCGATCTGCGCCAGCGGCTGGGCGATGCGGGCCACGCGCGGCCGCAGGCCGATCCACACCCCGATCGGGGTCCAGATCAGCGTTGCGAGGACGCTCATGCCGGCCACGCGCAACAGCGTAAGCACGCCCAGCCACACCACATGCAGCATCTGCGCACCGGTCATGTCGGTCCTGATCTGCTGCGCAATATCGATCGCATCCGAGACGAGCCAGCCAAAGACCACCGCGGCGAGGACCCATACGCCGATGCGCAGCAGCCATTTCGCCGCCGCCGGGGTATGTCCGGCGATGGTCTGACCGAGATCGGCGCCCAATACCGACGTGCGCTCCGAGAACCGCGCCAAGGCGCGACCGACATGATCGGAGAACCAGGCCAGGATGTAGGAACGCTGCAGCAGGTCCAGGACCCACGAGGTGGGGTTGTCCTTGCCCTCGGTCTGCTCCAGCTTGAACTTCTCCGCCCACGCCACCAGCGGCCGCCACAGGAGCTGATCGATGACCACGATGGTGACGATCATGGCGATGATGGCGTAGACCGCAGCGCGCGTGTTGCCGGCTTCGACCGCCGAGGCCATGTACGATCCGAGCCCCGGCAGCTTGATGTTCTTGTTCAACACGGTAATGGCCTCGCTCTGGGCCACGAAAAACCAGCCGCCGCCGAAGCTCATCATGGAATTCCACATCAGGCCGATCGCGGAGGAGGGCACTTCGACCTTGGTGAAGCGCTGCCAGCGGTTCATCCGATAGACCGAGGCGGCCTCCTGCAACTCGGCCGGAATCGTGATCAGCGAGTGGTAGAAGCCGAAGGTCATGTTCCATGCCTGTGCCGTGAAGATGGCAAAGATGCTGGCGCATTCGACTCCGAGCAGGCTGCCCGGGAAGAGCGCGAGGAAGCCGGTCACGGTGATGGAGAGAAAGCCGAGCACGGGCACCGACTGCAGGATGTCGAGCAACGGCAGCATGATCTTGCGCGCGCGCAGACTCTTCGCCGCGATGTAGCCATAGGTGAAGGTGAACAGCAGCGCGAATCCGAAGGCGATGAACATCCGCAACACCGTGCGCGCGGTGTAGTAGGGAATGAACTTCAGGTCGAGGGGCAGCGGCGGCGGGTTGAGCTCGTCGAAGCGCACCCGCATGTCGCCGCTCAGAACCGACACCAGCCACAGCAGCACGAAAACAACCAGGATGACGAGCGCATCGATCCAGCCGTAGCGCCAGCCGCGCTCGACCTGCTGCCCGGTTGTTGCGGGGTAAGGACGTTCCGTCATGCCTAGCCTTCCGGGCGCACGCTTGTCCCAAGCGCGGGGATGATTCGCAAGCCGGCGGTCGGCCGACGGCGCATAAGTATAAGGGCTGGCCGCGGTTCTTTGTCCTTTTGACCCGCTCGGCTTGCAGTGGGCGACCGTGTTACGGTGGTGTGTCAGCCCTTCGCGCCAACGTGGCGGCTCCGCATGACCCATGACGTGGCGCGAACGAGGGTCGGAGTGTCACAGCAGGCACGCGCATCGACCGTCAAGATGCCCGGGCGCATTCACCGGCGATTGATTCAGGTCAAGGTGTTTTGGCCGCGGGGCGGTAGCATCCTATGAGCACAAGCGCCCATCGGCGATCGAGTCCGAACCATGGAGGCAATCCGCATCATTCAGGACGAACACCGCTCGCTGGCGGCGGTCCTGCACGGCATGCTCTACCTGGTGCATGAGACCCGCGACCGGGGAGCGAAACCCGACTTCGACCTGCTCGGGGCGATGGTTTATTACATCGATGCCTTCCCCGAACGGTTTCACCATCCCAAGGAAGACCGCTACCTGTTTGCGCGCTTACGCCTTCGCCATCCGGATGCCGCGCCGCTCATTGACCGGCTTGAGGCGGAACACCGCAGCGGCGCGGAGAAGATCCGTGCCCTCGAACAAGCCCTGATGCGCTACCAGCAGGCGGGCGCTGCCGAGTTTGCCCCCTTCATGGCCGGCGTAGAAGGCTATGCGGCGTTTCACTGGGAGCATATGCGCGCCGAGGAGAAGGAGCTTCTGCCGCTGGCCGAAAAGCATCTGACCGCTGAAGACTGGGAGACGATCGACGCGGCGTTTCTCGGTCATGCCGACCCGATGCTCGGCGCGACGACGGGCACCGAGTACGAGGCCCTGTTCACCCGCATCGCCAATCTCGCGCCGCCGCCCATTGGCGTCGGGCCGGCCCGCGATGCAGCCGCCCCGCCGCGCCCGAATCGGCCCTGAATCGACGCGCTGGCAGTCAGGCCGGGCCCGGCTCGGTCTCCGGCTCCGGTTGCGGCACCCGCACGACGTGGACGCTGCAGTGCGCGTTGGCCGTGACGCTTGAGGCGACGAGCGCCACCACGCGAGCGCCCGCTGCGCTGCACCCGGCGCACCGAGCACAATCAGATCGACGTGATTCGCCCGCGCGAGCTCGAGCAGCGTGCTGGCGGCGTTGGCGCCTTCGTAGGTCTGCGGGTCGCCGAACGGCTGCGTGCCGGAGGCCAGTTCGTAGAGCAGCACGCCGGCGATGGCACTACTCGACAAACATGGCAGCCATCGTCAAGATAACGCCGGGATTGAGCAGGCACACGCCTCACCAACCGAGGAGAGCACCATGACCGCACCCGCTTTGGCAACCCGCCGTCGCTTCATCAAGATCAGTGTCGCCGGACTCGCCGCCACGCCATTCGCCGCGTTGTTCAGCGGGGCAGCACAGGCGGTCGACACCCTCAGCGAATCGGATCCGACAGCAGTCGCGCTGGGCTACAAGGCCGACGCGACCAAGGCCCCCGGGCGCAAGGACAAGACCGCGACGTGCTCCAACTGCAGCTTGTATTCGGGCAAGCCCGACGCGGCCGACGGTCCCTGCGCCGCGTTTGGAGGCAAGTTGGTCAGCGCCAAGGGCTGGTGTAACGCGTGGGCCAAGAAAGCCTGACGCATCAAGCCGGCGGGCCCCGATCCGGCGCCGGGCCCTGCGCCGGCGTGGCGTTACTCCGCGCTGGCGCATGAGAACTGCATGCTGATCGCCGCGCACTGCCTGCGATAGGCGTTGCCGCGCCGGATCGCCGCCTGCCGGTCGAGCGAATATGAGGCCGGAGCAAGCGGCACGGTCTGAACGCGGAGATCAACCTCGCGCCGAATCGGGCCGACGCGGCCCCGCAGCGCGCAATCCGGCTTGGAGTCGGCGCGCAAGTGCCATCGCGCTCGGCTTGGCACTGGTTCTGGTCGTCGCCAAGTTCTGGGGCTGGCGGGTGACCGGCTCGATCGCCCTTCTAACCTCTGCCGCCGATGGCGTGGTGGATGTGCTGGCCTCGCTCGCCACCTTCGTCGGCATCCGCTATGCGCATCGCCCCGCGGATCCCGAGCATCGTTTCGGTCACGGCAAAGGCGAAGCCCTGGCGGCGTTCACGCAGGCGATCCTTCTCGCGGCGACCGGAATCGTGTTTGGCGCGCAATCCCTGTGGCGCTTGTTCTACCCCGAACCGCTTGTCGGGGTCGCAATGGGGCTCGCCGTCGCTGCAGGGAGCCTTTTCACGTCGGGCTTTCTGGTGGCCATGCAAACCTCGGTGCTGGGCCGCACGGGGTCGACGGCAATCGCCGCCGATCGAGCGCACTATCTGACCGATGTCGCCGTCAATCTCGCCGTGCTGGTGGCACTGGCCGTGACATGGGCTACCGGCTGGGTCCGGGCTGACCCGGCATTCGCCCTCGCCATCGCTCTCTATATGCTGTGGAACGCAAGCGGCATTGCCCGCGCGGCATCAGTCCAGCTTCTAGATCGCGAGCTCGCCACCGAGCAGCGCAAGCGGATCGAAGCCGCCGCATTGTCCTGTCCCGGCGCCAGGGCCATCCACGACATCCGCAGTCGGAACGCAGGCGACTGCGTATTCGTGGAGTTTCACCTCGAAGTCGATGGCGATCTGACGGTTCATGACGGACATCGCATCGTCGACGCGGCAGAGGCCGCGGTCGCGGCATTGTTCCCGAAGGGGTCGAGGTGATCGGCCACCTCGAGCCGGTCGGAATCGACGACGAACGTCTTGATGACCGCGTGCGCAGGCTGCCGCGGACTGCCGGCCACAGACCGTCTCGGTAACGCGAATCAATCCGGCGTGGACAGCTCTTCGAATGCGTGCAAGGCGTCGGCGGCATACATGAGCGAAGGACCCCCGCCCATGTAGACGGCGACCCCGAGCGCCTCTTCAACCTCACCTCGGGTCGCCTGCAGCTTGATGAGTGTTTGCAGGTGAAACCCGATGCAGGCATCGCAATGTCCGGCGACGCCTACGGCCAGAGCGATAAGTTCCTTCGTCTTGCGCGAGAGCGCACCATCGAGCGTCGCCGCCGCGGCTAGCGCGCCAAAGCCTTTCATGAGCTCGGGCTGGTCGGCGCGCAGCCGCGCAAGCGACGCCGACACCGAGCGGGTGATATGACGATAGGACTTGGTCATGGGTGTTTTTATCGAAGTCAGGCGGCGCGCGGGGCGCCAGCCTGCCTGCGCCACTCGAGCAGCTCGAAGACGCCCATGCCGAGCAGCATCGCCGCCACGAACGCCACGGCCTTGCCCTCGCCCATGCCGAGCGCCACCAGCCCCGCCCCCGGGCAGAATCCGGCGATTCCCCAGCCCACGCCGAACAGCGCGCTGCCGATCACCACACGGCGGTCGACGCGGCCGGGCGGGGGCAGATTCATCGCCGCGCCGAGCAACGACCGCTTGCGCTTGCCCGCCGCCGCGAACGCGACCGCGCCCACGGCGATAGCGCCAGCCATCACCAACGCCAGCGAGGGGTCCCACCGGCCCGCAAGGTCGAGGAACGCCATTACCTTCGCCGGATTCACCATGCCGGAAAGGATGAGCCCGATGCCGAAGACGAAGCCAGCGAAAAGGGAAGCAAAAACGCCCATTGCAACACTCCTCAGAGATCCAAAAGATGCCGCAACACGAAAACGGTGACGAAGCCCGCGCTCATGAAGATCCCCGTGGCCGCGAGCGAGCGAGGCGAGCGCCGCGACAGGCCGCACACGCCATGGCCGCTGGTACAACCGGCGCCATAGCGTGTACCGACGCCGACGAGCAGGCCGGCGATGGCCAAGGCGCCCCATTGGGCATCGACCCGCGGCGAGGGCAGGGCGGCGAAGAAACAGTAGATCAGCGGCGCGCCGACCAGGCCGATGACAAAAGCTGCGCGCCAGGCGAACTCGCCCCGCGCCGGCCGCAGCAGACTGCCGACGATGCCACTGATTCCGGCGACCCGGCCGTTGAGCAGCGCCAGCATGGCCGCGGCGATACCGATCACGATCCCGCCTGCCAGGGCGGACTCGGGCGTGAATGCGTTCCAGTCGATTGTCATCATCGCTCCGTGGGGCAATAAAGGCGGTAGAGCAGGGCCAGGATCTCGAGCAGCGCCGGGTCGGCTACGCGGTAGAAAATGTTCTTTCCCTGGCGGCGGGTATCGACGACCTGCTCGCCGCGCAGCACGCCAAGCTGCTGCGATAGCGTGGGTTGATAAATATCGAGCCGTTCGGCGAGTTCGCTCACGCACATCTCCCCCTGCGAGAGCTGGCACAGCAGCAGCAGGCGGTCTTCGTTGGCCAGAAGCTTCAATTTGTTGACCGCTTCGCCTGCGGCGCCGCGCAGAGCCTCCGGGTCGATGAGCGAATGAGCCGGCTTCATGTGCTTCCTGGATTTCAATTCACGTGGATTCATTATCTGTTATAATATAATATATATCAATAGATCGTCTACGGAAGATACTCGATTGTGTGTTAGAATCATTATATAAGGTACTGATATAGTGAAATAACTTATGTCTGTTTTGCCGGCCGAGACGGGCTGCGTTGACGTGCGTGGGTTTTTGCCCGATAGACTGTCGGTGACGGGAGCCTTGGGCACTGGGCGAAAGTCTGCCTGTCCGAGCTTGTGCCTCCTCGCTCACCTTCGGATGTATCCTGACTTGTCACGCAGGTGTTATTCGACACCGGTAGCGTCAACCGGAGTCCGGGTGCCGCTAACCAAGACATGACCCAAGCCGACGTCGCGCTCAATGACATCACCTACCGGTGGCCAACGCGACCGGTCGTGGTGATCTGCATCGACGGCGGTGACCCCGCGTATTTCGAGCGCGGGCTCAAGGACGGCATCATCCCGACCGTCGATCGTTTCATGCGCACCGGCTTCAGCGCCACCGCGCAGGGCACGATCCCCAGCTTCACCTGCCCCAACAACATGTCGATCGCGACCGGCGCGCCCGCCTCGGTGCACGGCATCTCCGGCAACTTCTATCTCGATCCGGACAGCGGCGAAGCGGTGGTCATGACCGGGCCCGAACTGCTGCGCTCGGGTACCATCCTCGGCAGCTTTTCGAAGCACGGCGCGCGGGTGGTGTCCATCACCGCCAAGGACAAGCTGCGCCAGCAGCTAGGCAAGGACTTCGCCATGACCGGCGCCAGCATCAATTTCTCCTCGCAGTGCGCCGATACGTGCCGCCAGGACGAGCACGGGATCGAAGACGTGCTCCGCTTCGTCGGCATGCCGCTTCCTGACATGTACTCGATGGAGCTCTCGCTGTTCGTGCTCGAGGCCGGGGTGCGCCTGCTGGAGAAGCAGCGGCCCGACCTCATGTACCTGTCGCTCACCGATTACGTCCAGCACAAGTACGCGCCCGGCGAGCCGGAAGCGAACCGGTTCTACCGGGCCATGGACGCGATGTTCGCGCGCCTCGACGCGCTGGGCGCGATCGTGGCGCTTACCGCCGACCACGGCATGAACGACAAGTCGAAGCCGGACGGGTCGCCCAACGTCATCTGGTTGCAAGATCACCTCGACGCAGAGGCTCGGCCCCGGGCGCACGATCGTCATCTGCCCGATCACCGACCGCTTCGTCGGGCACCATGGCGCCCTCGGCGGCTTCGTTCGGGTCTATTGCCGCGACGGCGCCAAGCGGCAGGATGTGATGCAGCACATCGACGCACTTCCGGGAATCGAGGCCGTGCTCGAAAAGGAGGACGCGGCGCGCCGCTTCGAGCTGCCGCTCGACCGCGAAGGCGACCTCGTCGTCATCAGCGACGCCGGTACCTGCATCGGCGGGGCAGAGGCAGCGCACGATCTGTCCGGCCTCGCCGGACACCGGCTGCGCACCCATGGGGGCGTGTCCGAGGGCTCGGTGCCGTTCATTTTCAACCGCCCGCTGACCAGGGCTTACGCCGAGCGCGTCGCCGCGGGAGGGCTTAAGAGTCAGAGCATTTTCGATTTTGCCCTGAACGGCCTCGAGGTCGGCTGATGGAATCGGGGTCAGCGCACCGCGCCGCGCCGCCGCAACAGGCCACGAACGTCACGCGCACCGCGAAGGCAGCCGTCTGCGAGGCGCCGAATACACCTTTCGTCATCAAGGAATACCCGTTGCGCCCGGTGCGGCCGCGCGAGGTGCTGGTGCGGGTCAAGATGGCGACGATCTGCCGTTCGGATATCCACTCCTACGAAGGCCGGCGACCCAATCCATTCCCGGGAATCCTCGGCCACGAGATCATCGGCGTCATCGAGGAGCTCGGTCAGGGCGTCGAACGCGACATGCGCGGCGATCGGCTGCAGCGCGGCGACCGCATCACCTGGAGCGAGTACTTCTTCGACGGCGACTGCTACTACCGTGAAATCCACGACATGCCGCAGAAATGCCAGGGCGTGCGCAAATACGGCCACGATGCGGTGGAGCCGGACCCGCACTTCCTCGGCGGGTTTGCCGAGTACTGCTACATCCTTCCCGGCACCTGGATCCTCAAGCTGCCGGACGAACTGAGCGACGAGGAGGCGACGCCGCTCAACTGTGGGGTGGCGACGATGGTCGCGGTGACCGAGGCCTCGGAGATCGCGCTCGGCGACACGGTGGTGGTGCAGGGCCTGGGGCTGCTCGGACTCTATGGCCTGGCGCTCGCCAAGGCGCGCGGCGCCCGGCTTGCCATCGGCCTCGACGCGGTTCCCGAGCGCCTCGAGAAGGCGAAGCAGTTCGGCGCCGACCTGGTGCTCGACGTCGGTCGTCACAGCGCAGACGAAATCGTGGCCAGGGTGCGCGAGGCCTGTCCTCCCGACGGCGCAGACGTGTGCATCGAGGTGTGCGGAGTGCCCGAGGTCATCCCGCAGGGACTGCAGATGTTGCGTGTCGGCGGCCGCTACACCTTAGGCGGCCTGGTCAATCCGGATGCGAACGTCACCCTCGACGCCAACCTGCTGGTCAAGAAGTGGATTACCCTGCGTGGCATCCACAACTATCACCCGCGGCATCTGATCCAGGCCCTCGATTTCGTGCGCTCGAACCGGCACCGGGTACCGTTCCATCAAATCGTCGATTCGAAATTTTCGCTGCAGGAGCTCGATCTCGCGTTCAAGAAGGCGTCGGAGCGCTCGGTGCTGCGCGCGGCGATCGTCCCGTGAGCGCCGGGTTGGAGGCGAAGCCGGTGACGGCACCCTCCCTCGACTTCGCACCGAAGGGCCTCTATATCGGGGGCGGCTGGGTGGCGCCCCAGCTGGGCAAGACGTTTGCCACCATCAACCCGTCCACTGGCGAGAAGCTCGCCGAAATTCCCGATTCGAGCGAAGCCGATGTCGACCGCGCCTGCCGCGCGGCGAAGAGCGCCTTCGGCGCATGGAGGCGTACGCCCATCAAGGAACGCGCCCGCTGCCTCGAGCTTCTCGCAGCGCGCATCCTCGAGCACAAGGAGGAGCTGGCGCTGATCGACGCGGTGGATTCGGGCAATGCCATCGCCGGCATGCGCGGCGACATGGTGTGGACGGCTGACAGCCTCACTATTTTGCCGGCCTCATCACCGAGATCAAGGGCGAGACATTCTCGCAGGGGCCGCGTCATCTCAACTTCACCCGGCGCGAGCCCTACGGCGTCGTCGCCAAGATCAACCCCTTCAATCATCCGTTCCGATTCTGTGCGGAAAAGGCCGCGGCGCCGCTCGCCGCCGGCAATTGCGTGGTGATCAAGGGCTCCGAGCAGGCCCCGATCTCGTCGCTCAAGCTCGGCGAGTTGTGCGACGGAATCTTTCCCCCGGGTGTGGTCAACATCATTACCGGTGACGGTGCGAATCGGCTCCGCCCTGGTGCGCCATCCGGATGTGCGCCGCATCGGCTTCGTCGGCTCGATACCGACCGGGCGCGCCATCGCCCGTGACGCCGCCGAGGGGCTGAAGCGCGTCACCCTCGAGCTCGGCGGCAAGAACCCGATCATCATCTTCCCCGATGCCGATCCGAAGAAGGCGGCCGCCGCCGCCGTGCAGGGCATGAACATGAACCGGCAGGGACAGTCATGCAGCTCGACTTCGCGGGTGTTCGTGCATGCTGCCCTGCACGACGAGGTGGTGGCGGAGCTCGTCCGGCGGGCCGAGGCGCTGGCAATCGGTTTCCCATGGCTCGAGCACAACGAGGTGGGCCCGATCGTCTCCGAGCGTCAGTTCGCGCGCATCATGGGCTATATCGATTCGGCGCGCAGCGAGGGCGCGGAACTGCTTACCGGCGGCGGCAGGCCGAGCGATCCCGGCCTGCGTCGGGGGTTCTTCATCGCCCCCACGGTATTCGATCGCGTGACCCCGGCCATGCGCATCGCGCGCGAGGAGATCTTCGGGCCGGTCATGTCGGTGCTGGCGTGGACCGACGTCGACGCCATGCTGGAGCAAGCCAACGCCCTGGAGTACGGGCTGACCGCCGCCATCGTCACCAACGACTTAAGCCGGGCGATGGAGACGGCCGAGCGCGTCGAGGCGGGCTACGTGTGGATTAACTCCACCGGTCGCTACCTTGGCGCTCCCTATGGGGGCGCGAAGCAGAGCGGGCTCGGCCAGGAGGAGTGCTTCGACGAGCTGTTGAGCTACACCCAGGTCAAGAACGTCAACCTGCGCTGGTAGGCCCGCCGCTTTCGGGGCGCGAGCCCTCATGCTCGCCGCACCCCGGGCCTCAGAGCGCGAAGCGTTCCGGTTCGATGCGTCCGGTATGGGTCGCCAGATAAACCTCGCGCAGGAAGGATGTGAGCCCGCCGGCCAGCGCGACCATCACGCTCAAGAACAGGGCGCCGGCGAGCCACTTGAGGTCCGTGCCAAAGAACTCCTCGAAGAACAGCGTGGCGATGACGATGCATACCAGCAGCGCGGCACTGGTGCAGAAATTGATCGACCAACTGGCCAGGTGTCGTCGGCGTTCGAGATTGCGAATTTCTGCATGGGCATAGACCAGGGCCTTTGCGCTTAACGTGGTCCACCTTTGCTCCAGGGCGCGTGCCCGGTCGACGATGCGCGCCAGGCGATTGGCCATGACCCCGAGCAGGGCCGCTATCCCGGTAAGCAGGAACACCGGCGCGATCGACAGTTGGATCGCCTGTTGAATGATGGGAGCTCCTTCGTGTGCGGGCATCTGACGTTCTCCTTCTCCTGTCGGTTATCGATTGCTTGCCGGTGGCAGCTGGCTGCCTCGTCGCACGGCGCTCAGCGCCTGGTTGTGGCGGCGGCGCGAATGACGTTGGCCAGCAGGGCAGCGACGGATCCGGTGACCAGGAGCCCCGGTCCGAGGGCCCCGTCTAGCGCGCCGAGATGCGTCAGCAGCCCCAGCACGACGAGCACGCCGAGGAGGGTAATGGCGAGCATGCCGTCATCGACGAACAGGCCGACGATCGCGCGCAACCCGCGCCAGAGGGTGTTCACGGAGTCTCTCCGCGCACGGCAACGTTCTCGCCGGCTGCCTTCAGCCGCGCGGCTACCCGGATCCCCAGCCACGATGCGCCGGCGAGGATCGCGATGAGCCCGACAATGGCGCCATCATCGTAGGGCCATTGCAACCCGATCCCCTCGCCGAACCAGAACAGGCCAAACGCGCTCATCACGATCCCGACCACGAGCTTGAGCGAGTTCTCGGGCACGCGGGCGAGCGGCCGTTGCAGAATCAGTGCCGCGCCCGCCACCAGGAGGCAGGCGGCCAATGCACCCAGGCTCGCCTCGACCAGCAGGCCCTGGACCGCGCCCAGGCCGATGACGATGATGATCACCTCGACCCCTTCCAGCGTGACGGCCTTGAACGCGGTCACGAGGGCGATCAAGTCCCAGCGGGGACCTGACACCTGCGGCTCACCGTCCCCGCCCAGGGCGCGGACATGGTCCTCGTATGCCGCTTGCTCGTCGTGACGGTCCACTACGCCGGCGGCGCGCAGCATCGCCTTGCGCAGCCAGCGCATGCCAAAGAGCAGCAGCAGGATTCCGACGACCTGTTGCAGGATGGTGACCCGTATCGACGCGAGGGCGACACCGAAGACCGCGACGAGCGCCGCCAGCAGCACCAGCGCGGCCAGCGTTCCCAGCAGCGCGGATCGCCATCCGCGCACCACGCCCACGGCAAGGACGACGGTCAGGGCCTCGACCGCTTCCACTGAGGAGGCAAGGAAAGCGCTGGCGACGGTCGACCAGGCTTGCATCGACCCGATCATCGGCGTGGGGCCCCAAGTCGATTCCCCGTCGGCCCGTTACGGGCCATCCGGCGGGGTGGTGCATCGAGATCGGCGCGCGCCCTCATGGTTTCTCGTGCCCATTCTAGCCTAGCGAACGCGCCGGCGTTCGCCACGCGCCGTCAGGCGCCCGGTGCCCGATGGGACTTGCGGACGCGGCGGGGCAGGGCGGTGATCGCCCCGCGTTTGACCGCGAGCGCGAGGGCGAAGGCAAGGCCGGATGCCAAGAGCAGTGCGCGTGCCTGCCCGGTGTCGTCGTCTGCCGCCGCAAAGAGCACGCCGACTAACGACAACCCGAGCAGAACACCGGCAAGGAAAGCGTAGCGGCGCAGCATGTTTCCTTCACGCCGATCGCGCGCTTTAGGCGGCCGCGCGCTCCGCGCCGGCGCGATTCGCGGCTCCGATTCGACGCACCAACTCGCCCGCCTGCGCAGCTCCAGACGCGAGCGCGGCACGCACCGCCTCGTCACCGAGCGCAAGACCCTCGAGGCGCACCACTTCGATGTCGGTCATGCCGATGAAACCGAGCACCGTGCGCAAATAAGGCTCCTGGAAATCGAACGCCTGCATCGGCCCGCTGGCATAGACTCCGCCGCGGGCGAGGACCAGAACGACCTTCTTGCCCTCGAGCAGTCCGCGCGGACCTTGCGCCGAGTAGGAGAATGTCCGCCCGGGCCGGACGATATGGTCGATCCACGCCTTCAGCGCCGAGGGAATGCCGAAGTTATGCATCGGTGCGGCGATGACGACCACATCCGCCTTGGCCAATTCGTCCACCAGCGCATCGGACAGCGCCAGCGCGCGCGCTGCGGCCTGGTCGCGCTTGTCCGGCGGCAGGGCGCGGCTGCTGGCGTAGTCGTCGCTGGGGTGCGGCAACGGCTGCCTGCCCACATCCCGGACGACGACCTGCACGTCCGGATCCTGGATTTTCAGGTCATCGACGATCCCGCGCGCGACTTGGTGCGAATACGATTGCCAGGCGCGGGGACTGCTCGTTACAAACAGCACATTGCTCATGTCAAGGCTCCCAAGTTAAGGGGTGGATCGAAGAGTCGGACCGCAGGGCGTTGCGAGGAAAAAAGGAACCCCAGGCAGCAAAATCTCGCCTCGCGCCTGCGGTTCAACTTCTGTGCTGTATCATCCATATATGTATCAATACCGCAAAAAAATCACTGCAGCGCCGCCAGCGCGCGCGCGAGCGCACCCTGATCGACACCGGACAACGTCTTGGCGAATTCTTTTTGCAACCGGGCCATCTTCGTCGCGCCTGCAGCTTGGCGCTCGGCCCCGAGCGGCGTGACAACGGCCTTCACTCCGCGCCGATCGCTCGGGTCGTCGACCCGGCGCACCAGCCCCTCCGCTTCGAGACGGTCCATGAGCTGCGTGATGTTGGAGCGCACACAGGTCATGCGCGCGGCGCATTCGCTCAAGCTCAGCGGCTCCCCCGCTTCGACCAGGTGCGTCAGCGCGGCGAACTTGGCACTCGACAATCCCACCTCCTCCAGCGCAGCTTCCATGCGCTGCTCCAGGCTGCGCGCGACGTGCAGCAGCGAGAACAGCATCTGGTCGGCGGCAGGGGCCGGGGTCCGGGCGCCGCGGCGCAAGGTCGGGGCGACGCGCTTATTCATATATGAATAATACAGTCGATCCCGGGTGCCTGTCAAGCGCCTGGCGCATGGCAACCGCCGCCCGCCCCGGAAGCACTAGGGTTCGATGCCCAGCCTTGCGACCAGGCCACCAAGCGCCGTCGCGCAAGGCTGCTCGAGCTTGAGGGCGAGCAGGGGGTCGGCGCGGGTGCGACCGAGGTTGACCGCGGCGATCGGCTTCCCCAGCTCGGCCGCCCGCACGCAGAAGCGGTATCCGGAGTAGACCATGAGCGAGGAGCCGACTACGAGCAACGCCTCGGCTTCCTGCAGCGCGTGCAATGCGCTCTCCACGCGCGCTCGCGGAACGCCCTCGCCGAAGAAGATCACCGTGGGTTTGAGCATCCCCGCGCAGCGCGCGCAGGCAGGAATGTTGAACCACTTGCCGCTTTGCCACCCGAGTTCGGCGTCGCCGTCGGCGGCCGCAGCGGCGGCGGCGCCCACGAGATCGGGATTTTCCGCCTCGAGCTTGCGCTGGATCGAGTCCCTGGAATGCTGCGCGCCGCAATCAAGGCAGCTGACCGAGCCGATGTTGCCGTGCAACTCGATGATCTGTCTGCTTCCTGCCCGCTGATGCAGGCCGTCGACATTCTGGGTTACCAATTGCGCGAGATGGCCAGCCGCCTCGAGCTGGGAGAGCGCGCGATGGGCGCCGTTCGGACGCGCGCCGGCGACGAGCGGCCAGCCGGCCATGCTGCGCGCCCAGTAGCGCTGTCGTACCGTCGCCGAGTGCAGAAAATCATGCAGCAAGACCGGTGCTGCGCGCATCCAGAGGCCCTGCGCATCGCGGTAGCCGGGGATCCCCGAGGCGGTGCTGACCCCGGCCCCGGAAAGGACGAACAGCCGCCGGTGCCGACGCACAAAGTCGCAAAGCGCGTCCGCGGCGGCCCGTTCCCCGTCGCGTGGCTGCTGCGACACCGACGCCGCAACGGAGGCAGGGCTCACAAGTCTTCCCAACGCATGGGTGTCTGCAGGCAACCCGGACGGGCGCGATGCGAGCCCTGATTTCAGCCGACGTACACCGGGGCCGGCTGGCTGAAGTAGGCGTCAAGCAGGTGATAGACGAGCGCGTAATTCTTCGATCGCATGCTCGAGTGGGCAATGCCTGGCATGACGATGAACTGCTTGTCCGAATTCGGTAGCCGCGCAAAGAAGTTGGCCACGTCCTCGAACGCGGCGATCCCGTCCCATTGCCCGCGCATGATCAGGGTCGGGACGCTGATTTTTTCCGGGTCGATGACCGGCAGATTGGCGGTCATGTCGACATAGGTCCCCGTCGGCACCGAGGTATCGAGTGCAAGCACCGCATCGGCAAACGCGTCGACGACCGTGAGGTCGCTCGTGCCCGGATGGTCGCGGGTGAAAATGCTGCGCACGAAAGCGCGGTCGATCGGGCGCCGGTTGCTGGCGCGATACGCCGCCAGGTGTTTCCTGCGCTCGGCTAAGGTCGGACTACCCTCGCCGGTCCAGACCAGCGCATCGAGTGCGAGGCGCGCCACGCGTTCCGGATGCCGCTGCGCGAACAGCCCAGCGCGCAGCGACCCGGAGGACACGCCGTAGACCAGCAGCAGCTTGGCTGCGCTGCGCTGCAGGATGTAGCTCGAAGCCGCGGCGAGATCATCGGCGCCGCAGGCCACGTCTGCGTTCACCGGCCGCGATTTGTCGGAACGGCCGTAGCCTTCGCAGTCGACGCACCAGGTGTCGTAGCCGCGGCGCGCGAACCAGTCCATGATGGACGCATCCGGCTTGCCGGCGAGCTGCAGGTCGAATTCAGGCGTCGCCGACACCGAGGAGCCGTGCACGAAGAGGATCGTGCCGCGGTGTGCATCGGCGCCACCGTCGGTCGCATCACGGTTCCTTAGCTGCTTGCGCCAGAGGAAGAGCCGGACGTTGTCCGTGCCCACCTGCTTGACCGTCCAGTGTTCGGTTCCGGACACTTCCGGGAGCCGTCCGACGGCGCGGGCTGCTGCGCGCTGGGCCGCGGCTGCCGCCGCGGTGGTGGCCGCACCGACCGCCGCCAGCGCGGCGAGAAAATCCCGCCGCGTCGGTCCGGATGGCACACCTTGCACGATGTCGCCGCCGCGGCTACGCCGCCGGCTTCAAGGCATAGCCGTAAGCGAGGTTGGTCCGTCCGGCACCATGCTTGTCGTAGAGCTCGCGGTAGCGCGCGAGCCCGTCGCTCGGCGAGCGCGGCGCGCTGCGCGGGGTGTAGTTGTACAGGCGCGCGTTGTTGCCGCCGAATATCGCGGTCTTGATCGTCCCGTCGGCGGGGCCGAGCGGCTGCAGGCCGTACTTCTTCTGCAGGTCGGCGGGAATCTCGATGCGCCGCAGCGCCTCGATCTGCCACTGCGGCGAGCCGGTCCAGATGGCGTCGGTGCCCCAGCACACGTGGTCAGCGCCCAAGCCCTTGATGAGCTGGCCGAGCATGACCGCGGCGACCCGTGGATCGGCGATCGTCGACTGCGCAAACAGCTGGCCGACATCGGCGTAGACATTGTTCACGCCATACTTGGCCGGGAATCTCCGCCAGGTCGGTGACCCACTCGACGCGCCCGGTGCGCTCCAGTTGCGCCCAGGCATCCTCCACGTTGCCGCCGCCGGCGAAGCGGTAGCCGCCGTGGTAGATGATGAAATTGAGCTGCGGCCAGTCCTTCGCCGCCTTGCCGACATCGCGCACGTCGGAGTAGGCGAGCAGGTGCGGGAACTGCTGCTCGATCGAGGGCGGAAACAGGCCCTTGTGCACGCACACGTTCTTGAGGCCCGCCTTGAGGAACTTGGCGTAGGCCGGGTAGACGAGCTTCTCGTCGTCCATGCGCCAGGGGTGCTTCGACAGGTTCTTGTTGGTGTTGTCGCCGATCGTGTAGCCCTTCATCGAGTCGGGTTTGAGGTCGTTGATCGCATGATCGACCTGCTCCATCCAGCCGTCGTAACCCGGCGTGAAAATGGCGTGCGCGAACATCCGTTTGCTGCCCGCAAGGCCGTTGACGTCGGCGCGCGCCTGCGCCTTCATCTCGTTGGTCAGGAACCAGTCGTCGGGAATCTCGGAGGGCGCGCCGCTGATGCAGGCGACCTTGGTGTCGCTGTCGAGATAGATCTCCTTCAGATAGTTCGTGAACATCAGATCGTCGATCGTCTGCTCCTTGCCGCGGAGTTCCGGGTTCCAGCCGGCCTTGCCGACCGCCTGGCGCTGGGCCACGAAGGTCATGACCCTCGTTCCCGGGCGCAGGAAGTGGGTGTGCATGTCCATGATGAACTGGCCGGAGAGCTTTTGCGCCCGGTCATCGGCGCGCTCCGGCTCGGTGGCTTCCGCCTTGGTGACGCCGAACACCGGCCCGTAGGTATCGTTCATGGCGAGAAATGCGGCCGCCATGCCGGCCGCACTCTGGAAGAAGCGGCGCCGGCCCATGCCCAGGCGCTTGGCAATCTGTGCGCCAAGCGTTTTAACCCGCGCTTCGAACGCGCGCTGCTTCTGCGTCTGCGGCCCGGGCATGAATTCGTCGCTAGAGACCGATTGCACCGGGATCGGCGACGGGAACAGGGATTCGGCGGGAGCGAGTCTTGACAGCTCCTCGGGGGAGAGCATGCTCATCGGTTCCTCCTTTTGTGGCGACTCGAGTGGACGCTGGACGTGTGCCAGACGACGGTCCGACCCGAGGCCGGCCCGGTGATGCGTTAACCGTTAGGTTCTGGGCACGTGCGCGGCACTGGGCGCGAGAACGCGCCGCATGCCGTTCCCAAGGCCAGCCACCGCATGCGGCCGGTGCCGTCGCGGGTGGTGCGGGCGAAAGAGCGGATACGGGAGATAACCGTAGCCATAGTCGAACGGCTCGGCCGCGGCCTGCGGCGCGGCGACGTCATCGTCCGGCAGCCACGTCATCCCGCGCATTTCCGCCGCGCGGCGCTCGTCCCGCGTGCGCTCGGCCGCGCTCTGATCGAGTTGATCGCGCGCGCGTTCCAGGCGGGCAACGGCTGCCGGATCGGCACTGCCGGCGCGGATGTCGACGACCTCGCCATCCTTGCACGGCAGATCGGTGTAGACCAGGCTCAGGTGATTGTCGAAACACTTGTAGATCGGGGTATCGACGGCCCAGGCCGGGGCGGCGGCGAGTACCATCGCGCCAAGCGCGAGCCACCGGCCCGCGGCAAGCCTAGACATAGTCAGGGTCGCGACGGGCGTGCAGGAGCACCACCGCAAGCGAGCTCGAAAGGGCTGCGAAAACGGCAACAAAGGTCACGATCGGCCACATGAACGTCTCACACACCAAAGCCAGCAGCACCGCGGGGGGCCCCGAGATCGCGCCGGCGAGATTCAAGGCCAAGGACGCATTGGAATGCAGCCGTGTGTGGCAGCGCGGGCAGCGGAAGCGGCGGGTTACGAGTAACCGCAGCCGAAGCTTTTCCGCGCAGGCGGGGCACGGTGCCATGGCATCGCCGTCCTGGATCAGCCGTCGGGCCGAATGCCTGCAATCTACGCCTCATAAAATTTCGGGTCAACGGCGCGGCGATGCGCGAAGCGGCTGGGCCACACCGCCATCCGTGCGGCGATGGCTGGCGCGCGTTGGTTCATGCCTCAGTTCCGGGCCTGGCGCGGGACAGGGCGAGTAGCCTGAGCGACCGGCTGCGAGGCGTCACACTACCAGCGCAGGATGCGCTAAGGAGCTCGCCAGGTGATGCAACAGCATACAGACGAAACGGCGGCATAATGCGGTGCGGCGCCGCCGGGGTCCGGGGTTCGAGCGCGCTTCGCCCATGCCCAACGCCAAAACCAAAGTCAAGACTCGCGCTGCGCGGCCAACGCTCCGGTGCTCAAGGAATCGCTCAAGCGACAGACTTTCCTGGTGCTCTCCGACGAGGCGCGCGCCATCGCCGGCCAGGGCGCGCTGTGGCCCGACGCGCATCAGCGCCGGCAGGCTTAAGTCAGCGTAGAGCGGCGATGGCGACCTGGACCACCCGCCTCTTCGACGAGATTGGCGTCGGGGAGAGCGCAAGCTATTCGCGCACTCTCGATGCAGCCGACATCGAACTGCTGGTGATGCTCACCGGCGATCGCATCGCCGACCAGTCTAATCATCGACCGATAGGAGCGGCCTCGACCCATGCCATCGGCGGCAGCGTCCTTCTTGCCACGGTGGTCGGCACGCAGCTTCCCGGCCCGGGGGCGCACATTTGTGAACAGGCGCTACGCTTCAACGGTCGCTTGGCGGTCGGAGATGTGCTGACGGCGACGGTCGTCGGTGCGCGAGAAGAAAAGCGCCGGGCGGCAATTGCTGCTCGACGCGAAGTGCGTCAACCAGCACGGCCAGACCGTCACCGAGGGCACGTTGCTGGTCGACTGCCCGGCCGAGCGACGCCGGGTCGAGCGACTGGGCGAGGTCGAGGTCGCCTTCCATCGCTACAACGCCTTTCAGGCGATCTTTGAGCGGGCGCAGGGCCAGCCGCCGGTGCCGACGGCGGTGGTGCATCCCTGCGACACCGAGTCGCTGCTGGGTGCGCTCGACGCAGCGGCGAAGGGCCTGATCACCCCGGTGCTGGTCGGGCCCGAGGCGAAGATTCGCGCCGTGGCCGCCGCGGCGAACATCGACCTTGCCGGGTACCGGATCGTTGCCACCGAGCACAGCCACGCCGCGGCCAGCAAGGCGGTGGCGATGGCGCGCGCGGGCGAGGTCGAGGCGCTGATGAAGGGCAGCCTCCACACCGACGAGCTGATGGGCGCGGTCGTGGCCGACGGCACCGGCTTGCGCACCGATCGTCGCGTCAGCCAC
Source organism: uncultured beta proteobacterium (assembly GCA_963711235.1). GTDB lineage: Bacteria > Pseudomonadota > Gammaproteobacteria > Burkholderiales > Casimicrobiaceae > PALSA-1003. The sequence continues at coordinate 170,375 of CAVQDI010000011.1, forward strand.
GTGTTCGTGATGGACGTGCCGACGTATCCGAAGCCGCTGCTCGTCACCGACGCCGCGGTCAACATTCACCCTGACCTCGAGACCAAGCGCGACATCTGCCAGAACGCGATCGACTTCGCGCACGTGCTCGGCATCGACAGCCCGAAGGTGGCGATCCTGTCCGCGGTCGAGACGGTCAATCCGAAGATTCAGGGCACCCTCGACGCGGCAGCGTTGTGCAAGATGGCCGAGCGCGGCCAGATCACCGGCGCCATCCTCGACGGCCCGCTGGCATTCGACAATGCGATCAGTGCCGCCGCGGCGAAAATCAAGGGGATTGTCTCGCCGGTCGCCGGCAACGCCGACATTCTCATCGTACCCGACCTCGAGGCCGGCAACATCCTGGCCAAGGAACTGTCGTATCTGGCGGCGGCGGAGAGCGCGGGGATCGTGCTCGGGGCAAAGGTTCCGATCGCGCTCACCAGTCGCGCCGACAGCGCGCGCACCCGCGAGGCGTCGGCGGCGGTCATGGTGCTGCTCGCGCGCGCGTTGCGCCGCCGGGCCGGCGCGCGCTAGGCCGATGCCCGCGGCGATCCTGGTGCTCAACGCGGGCTCGTCGAGCCTCAAGTTTTCTGTCTTTGGCGCGGGCGCCGAGCTGGCATTGCGGCTCGCCGGGAACCTGGAGGAGCTGCAGGGCCGCGCGCGCTTTCGCGCCCAGGATGCACGCGGCAGAGTGGTCGATGCGCACACCTGGGCGGACGCGCAGCCGCCGGGCCAAGACGGCGCGATCGCCTTTCTCCTCGATTGGCTACCGGCGCGCTTGGACGGCGATCGACTCTGGGCAGTCGGCCACCGCGTTGTTCACGGCGGTGTCCACTACGCCGCTCCGGTGCGCGTGACGCCGTCGATCTTGTCCGACCTCGAGCGCCTCGTGCCGCTTGCGCCGCTGCATCAGCCGCACAATCTGCTGCCGATTCGTACCCTCGCCGTGCGCCTGCCGCAACTACCCCAGGTCGCCTGCTTCGATACCGGCTTTCATCGCTCCCAGCCGCCCTTGGCGCAGGCGTTCGCGCTGCCGCGCGAGCTCTCCGACGCGGGCGTTCGCCGCTACGGCTTCCACGGCCTGTCATACGAATACATCGCCTCGGTATTGCCGCAGTACGATGCGCGCGCGGGCAGCGGACGCACCGTCGTCCTGCACCTTGGCAACGGGGCGAGCATGTGTGCCCTGCTCGAGGGCAAGAGCATCGCCACGACCATGGGGTTCACCGCGGTCGACGGTCTGCCCATGGGTACACGCAGCGGCAGCCTCGACCCGGGCGTGCTGCTGTACCTGCTCGACGAACGCGGAATGGACGCGCGAGCGATCGAGGACTTGATCTACAAGCGCTCAGGGTTGCTCGGCGTGTCGGGCATCTCGAGCGACATGCGCGAGCTGCTGCAATCGGACGCAGCATCGGCGCGCGAGGCGATCGCGCTATTCTGCTATCGCATCGGGCGCGAGCTCGGCTCGCTGGCGGCAGCGTTAGGCGGCCTCGATGCGATCGTGTTCACCGCCGGCATCGGCGAGAACGCCGCAGCGATCCGGGAGCGTGTGTGCCGCGATGCGGCGTGGCTGGGCGTGCAGTTCGACCCCGCCGCCAACCTGCACCATGGACCGCGCATTTCCACTCCCGCATCGCCGGTTGCAGCGTGGGTCATCGCGACCGACGAAGAGCGGATGATCGCCCAGCATACCTACGACACGCTGCAGGGAAATTGATCTCCAGGCTCGCGGCCGCGTCCGTCCAACGGTCGCGTCGTAACTGCCGCGGCAGGACGCGTAATCGCTCCCGGCGTGCGTAAAAGCACCCGCGATGCGGCAGCTGCAGTCCGATCGGCGGGGTGGGCACCGGAAGCAGCCTCCGTCCGGCCCCGTGCGGAGGCAGTCGCCGCTCCGCGGATTATTTTATATATTATGTATCAATTAGTTAAGCATGTAACTTACTGTGTAACCTTAAGAACGGTAGCATCCCGCATTGGCCGTGGCGCCCATCGCGCAGGGCTGTTATGCTGACGTCATGAGCGCCCGCCGCCGGCCAAATGGGCATGGGGGTTGCATCCAGGCGAGGAGTGCCCGAGCGGCAAGCAGCTCTGCGGCCCGATGTCGCGGGCGGGCAGGGCAGGGGTGAGACTTCTGGGAGGCGCGATGGTGAACATCCACGATCTTCTGGCGCCATGGCGCGGATCCGCGGTTATCGCAGCCGCGGCGGCGTTCGCCGCGGCTGCGTTATCGCCGCTAGCGATGGGCGCGAGCGTGACCTTTACCAGTTCCAATTGCAGCAGCTATGTCCTCTCCGGTACACCGCCCAACCAGACGGTCACCTGCGTAGCCGGGGGTGGTGGTGGCGGCGGCGTGCCGGTTTGCGCGCCAACGGCCAACCCGCCAACGCCCAGCGCCGGGAGAGGCGTCGACGATCAGCGCCAACTGCAGCAACCAGCCGACGGGCTACACGTGGACCCGTGGCTGTGCCCGTTCCGGGGCGAGCTGCACCGTCACGTCGCCGAGGCCGAGGTCGATCACGTATTACGATCACGGCAACCAACAGCACCGGGACCGGCGCCCCGGCCTCCATCACCATCACCTGGCATTAACCCGCGCGATGAGCGTTCGCTTCCGTTGTCCGGCCATGGTCATCGCCTTGTGCTGCGTCGCATTCGCGGCCACGCCCGCTCGCGGCATACGACTGGTTGCAGTTCAATGGCGGCCCGGCGCACGCCGGCAACAATACTTCCGAAACGATCATCAACGCCGCCAATGTGGCGTCGCTGACGCAGTTGTTTCAGGTCGGCCTGCCCAATGTCGCGGATGGCGCGCCGGTGCTTCTGCAAGGCGTCACGACCCTCGCCGGCGTCCAGGATCTGCTGTTCGTAAACACCACCGACGGCTGGATCCTCGCGCTCAACGCGCAGACCGGCGCGACCGTCTGGAGCCAGCAGCAGAGTCGGTTCCGGATTTCATGACCACGTCGCCGGCAATCGATCCCAACGGACTGTACGTTTACAGCTACGGTCTCGACGGCTACGTGCATAAATTCCAGGTCGGCAACGGCACCGAAGTTACGACCGGAGGTTGGCCCGTACTGACAACCAAGAAGGCGGGTGTACGAAAAAGCGTCGGCCCCGCTCGCGACCGCTAGCGTGAGCGGAACCAACTATCTCTACGTAGTCCATGGCGGATACCCGGGCGATGCAGGCGACTACCAGGGCCATTTGTCGGCGATCAATCTGGGTACGGCTGCAGCCAACGTATTCAACGCGATGTGCAGCAATCAGACCGCGCTGTTCGTCAGCGGCGGCTGCCTGACTGTGCGGCCACGGATCGGCGATCTGGGGGCGGCCGAGCGCGGTTTACGACGCGGGCACCGGCAAGATTTTCGTCGCCACCGGCAATGCCACCAACGGTAACGGCGGCGCAGGCACCTGGAACGGCACCACGATGTGGAGCGAGTCTCTTCTCGCGCTCAATCCGGACGGCACCGGTGCATCGGGCAAGCCGCTTGACAGCTACACGCCGACCGACGTCAACAGCTTAGACCAGGGCGACACCGATATCGGCAGCACGGCGGTGGCAATCCTGCCCGTGCCGGCCACTTCGAACGTGCAGCATCTGGGGGTACTGGGAGGCAAGGATTCGATCCTGCGCCTGCTCGACCTTGCCAACTTGAGTGACAGCGTCACGGCTGGCCCGGGCCATCAGGGCGGCGAAATCTTTACCATCGGGATTCCTCAAGGCGACGAGCTGCTCAGTCAGCCCGCCGTATGGGTCAACCCTGCCGACGGTTCGACCTGGGTCTTTATCGGCAATACCAGCGGGCTTTCCGGCTTGCAGCTCGCCATCGATGGCAGCGGCAATCCTTCCCTGGTCAAGAAGCTGGCAACTCGGATCCCAATCCGCGGCTTCATCGCCGCTGGTCGCGAATAACGTCCTCTATTTCCTTGGCAATGTCTCAGGCGGCACATTGGCCGCATACACCCCGACCACCGGCGCGCCACTCTGGAGCGTGAACGTGGGCGGCGGTGTCCATTGGCAAAGCCCGATCGTCGCCAATGGGGTGGTGTACGTCGACCGATGGGGGCGGTAACCTGAACGCGTTCGCCATCGTCGACACCGCCCCCGCCATCACCAGCGCCAACAGCGCGACGTTCCAGGTCGGCGTCGCCGGCACGTTTACGGTTACCGCCACCGGCTGCACCGGCGCCGACGCTGTCCGAGTCGGGGGCGCTGCCCAACGGCGTGACGTTCACCCCGGCGACGGGTGCGCTGGCGGGAACGCCGACGGTTTCGGGCACGCTTCCCGCTGCAGTTCACGGCCAGTAACGGTAATGCGCCCAATGCGGTGCAATCCTTTACGCTGAAAGTCAACGCCGTGGCCAATCCGGCGTCGCTGACCTACAGCGACCCGAGTTGCGCCGGTTTCGCCCTCAGCGGCTCGCCACCCAACCAGTTGCTCATTTGCTCCGGCGGTGCGGCGAACCCGTCGACGTTGGTCTACAGCGACCCGAGTTGCTCCAGCTTTACCCTAAGTGGCGCGGCGCCGAACCAGATCCTGACCTGCGTTCCGTAAGCAAGAGGCGCGGCCGCGGCGCCCGACGCGCGCAAGCGTTCACCAAAGCTGCCGTATCATCGGGTCGATGCCCGGAGTGTCGCAGCGGCTGCGCCGCGCCGATCTGCCCGTCGATACCGCGACGCTGGCGCGATTCCTCATCGGCAAGACGCTCGTGCACGATCACCCGGACGGGCGCATGAGCGGCCGCATTGTCGAGACCGAGGCCTACGTCGTCGGCGATGCCGCCGGCCACGCCTACCGCGGCCGAACGGCACGCAACGGCTCGCTGTTCCTCGAGCGCGGACACGCTTATGTCTATTTCATCTACGGCTGCTGGTACGCGCTCAACGTCAGCGGCGAACGCGCCGGCGTGGGTGGGGGAGTCCTGCTGCGGGCGCTGGAACCGCTCGAGGGCATCGCGCAGATGCGACGCCGCCGCGGGCGTCGTGCGCGCGCATCGACCTCGCGCGGGGCCCCGGCCGGCTGGCCACGGCGCTGGACATCGACCGGCGCTACGACGGCCACGATCTGTGTGCGCCCGGCCCGCTGTGGCTCGGTACCGCGGTTCGTCCCGTCGGCCCGGTCGGCCGCAGCACCCGGATCGGCATCAGCCGCGAAATCGAGCGTAAGCTTCGCTTCTTCGAACGCGACAATGCGTTTGTCAGTGGCCCGCGGCGCTTGCGCACGTAACGCCCGAACGCGGTAGACCACGGGAAAGATCGCGATGCCCACAGCAAACTACGCCGCCGGTGTGCGCACCGGCACCTATCTCTACTATCGCCACACGCCTGCCGGTGCGCATCATGCACTGGATCAATGTCGTCGCGCTGACGATCCTGCTCTTGAGCGGACTCAACATCTTCAGCGCGCATCCGGCGCTCTACTGGGGCAAATCGTCGTATACCGGACGCGGGCCGATATTCGAGATCTCGGCACGGGAAAACGCCAACGGCGACCTGGTCGGCGTCACCCGCATCTTCGGCCATGACTTCATCACCACCGGGTTTCTGGGTGCTTCCGCGGGAGACGACGGAGATCTGGTCGCCGCGCGCTTTTCCGTCGTGGCTCACGATCCCCGACTCGCGCTGGCTGGCGATGGCGCGCCGCTGGCACCTGTTCTTTGCCTGGGTGTTCGTGCTCAACGGCCTGTGTTACCTGGCCTACACCGTCGCCTCGCGCCATCTTTCACGCGACCTTGCGCCCACCGGCACCGACTGGCGCGCGATCGGCAGATCGGTCATCGACCACCTGCGCTTCCGCCATCCGATCGGCGAGGCGGCGAAGCGCTACAACGTGCTGCAGAAGCTTGCCTATCTGGCGGTGATTTTCATTCTGCTTCCGCTGGTCGTGCTCATGGGGTTCGCGATGTCGCCCCGGCTCGATACCCTCATCCCCGGCTGGGTCGATCTCTTCGGCGGGCGGCAGTCGGCGCGGACGATCCACTTCATCGTCGCCTGGCTGCTGGTGGCCTTCCTGCTCATCCACGTCTTCGAGGTGATCGTCAGCGGCTTCTGGAACCATCTTCGCTCCATGATCACGGGGCGCTACCGGGTCGATGTGGAGGCAGCCGATGAGACCGCGCGCTAGATCGTCGCGCCGCCACTTTCTCGGCCGCGCCGCCGCCGCGGCAGGGGCGCTGGCGCTGTCCGGCTGCGATGCGCTGTCGCGCACGCGAGTGGTTTCCGAAGCTGCTCGGCAGCGGCGAGAAGCTCTCCGAGACGGCCCAGCACCTGCTCACCCCGCGCCGGGCGATGGCGCAGGAATTCACCGAGGCGGATCGCTCACCGGCGTTTCGCAGCAACGGGACGGCGATGCCGGACAGCGCCGAATACGAGGCGCTGGCGGCGCGGGAATTCGCCGCTTACCGGCTTCAGGTCACAGGCCTGGTCGGCAATCCGGCCAGCTTCTCGCTCGCCGCGCTGCGCGCATTGCCCAGCCGGACCCAGATCACCCGCCACGATTGCGTCGAGGGCTGGAGCGCGATCGGCAAGTGGAAGGGCGCGAAACTCTCCGCGCTGCTGGACATGGTCCAGCCGCGACCCGAGGCGCGCTTCGTCATGTTCTATTGCGCCGATCCGATGGAGGAAAACGGCACCAATCTGTACTACGAAAGCATCGACCTCGACGATGCCTTGCATCCGCAGACCCTTCTCGCCTACGAACTCAACGACGAGCCGCTGCCGGTGAAAAACGGCGCGCCCATCCGTCTGCGCGTCGAGCGGCAGCTGGGCTACAAGCACGCCAAGTACGTCATGCGCATCGAACTGGTCGCTTCCTTCGACCACATCGCCGGCGGCAAGGGCGGTTACTGGGAGGACAACGGCTACGAGTGGTACGCCGGCATCTGACCGGGCTTTGCCGTGATGCGGGATCGGGCCGCTCGCTGCGGCCCGATCCTTTTTCGCCGCCGGACGTTGACGACATCCGCCGCGCGCCGCCACACTGCGCGTTTTTTGCCCGCCGTCACGCCGCGATGCCCCGAATCGTCCTCGACCACTTCTTTCGCTACGCCGAGCTCACCGACGTGCTGCGCACGCTCGCGGCCGAATATCCGCGCCTGTGCAGCATCGAATCGATCGGGCGCAGCCACGAAGGCCGGGAGATCTGGCTTCTCACCGTGTCCAATCAGGCCACCGGCGCGGCGAGCGACAAGCCCGCGTTCTGGGTCGACGGCAACATCCACTCGGTCGAGGTGGCGGCGTCGGCCGCCTGCGTCTATTTCCTCCAATACCTGCTCGAAAACTACGCAGCCGACCCGGAGGTCACGCGCGCCCTGGACACGCGTGCCTTCTACGTCTGCCCGCGAATCAATCCCGACGGCGCCGAATGGGCGCTCGCCGACAAGCCGAAGTTCGTGCGCTCCAGCACGCGCAGCTACCCGTATCAGGAGGACGCCATCGAAGGGCCTGAGCGTCGAGGACATCGACGGCAACGGGCGCATCCTGCAGATGCGCCTCGCCGATGCGAACGGGCTGTGGAAGACGCATCCGCAGGAGCCACGGCTGATGGTCCGGCGCGAGCCGACCGAGGTCGGCGGCAGCTACTACCGCATTCTTCCCGAGGGCCATATCGAAGGCTACGACGGCTTCAGCTTAAAGGTGAAGAAACCAAAGCAAGGGCTTGACCTTAATCGAAATTTCCCAGGCAACTGGCGGCAGGAGCACGAGCAGCTCGGGGCCGGGCCCTATCCCACCTCCGAGCCGGAGGTGCGCGCCCTGGTCGACTTCATCATCGCCCATCCGAACATCACCGGCGGGGTTGCGTTCCACACCTGGGCGGGCGTGCTGTTGCGGCCCTTCGATCACCTGCCCGACACCGACATGCACGCCGAGGACCTCTGGCACTACCAGCGCGTCGGGGCCAAGGGAACCGAGCTCACCGGCTACCCCAACATTTCCGTCTATCACGAATTTCGCTATCACCCGAAGCAGGTCATCGGCGGGGCCTTCGACTGGATCTATGACCACCTGGGCATGTACAGCTGGGTGGTGGAAATCTGGAGCCCGATGCGCGAGGCGGGGCTCGAAAAGTATTCCTACATCGACTGGTATCGCGATCACCCCATTGCCGACGATCTGCGGCTTTTTCGCTGGAGCGAGGAGAAGCTGGGCGGAGCGGCGCACGTCGATTGGAAGCCTTTCGACCATCCGCAGCTGGGGCCGGTCGAGATCGGGGGCTGGGACCGCTTTCACGCCTTCGTCAACCCGCCGCTGCAATTTCTGCAACGAGAGCTCGCGCGCTTTCCGCAGTGGCTGCTGTGGCAGGCATTGCTCTCACCGCGGCTCGAGCTCCTCAGCGCCGACGCGCTGGCGTTGGGCGAGGGCCTGTGGCGGGTGCGGCTGGTCGTGCAGAATACGGGCTGGCTGCCAAGCTATGGCAGCAAGCGGGCGCTGGAGCGCAAGGTCGTGCGGCCGCTGATGGCGGAGATTGCCGCGGCCGACGGCGTCGAGCTGGTGACCGGCAAGCGGCGAGAAGAAGTCGGCCAGCTCGAGGGCAAGGCCTACAAGCACACCGGCATTTCATTCTGGCCGGATTATCATGTCACCGACGACCGCACCAAGATCGAATGGGTCGTCCGCGGCAAGCCGGGCGATCGCGTCGATCTTATCGCCCGGCACGAGCGGGCGGGGACGGTGCGCGCGAACGTGGTATTGAAGTAGGGGAAAGGACGTCATGGCACGAGTGCTCGGCCTGGGGGGGCTGTTTTTCAAGTCGCCGGACCCGGAGCGCCTGTTGGCTTGGTACGCCAAGTGGCTCGGGATCGGCGACGGCAAATCGTCGGTCGAGTTTCCCGCCGGCACGCTGCCGACGCGCAGTTTTACCGTCTGGAGCCCGTTTCCCGCCAACACCGATTACTTCGCGCCGTCGACGCGCGAGTTCATGTTCAACCTCATCGTCGACGATCTGGACGGTGCGCTCGGTCAGGTCCATCTCGGTGGTGCGCAAGTCGTGGGCGAAGTCGAAGAGCACGAGTACGGCCGCTTCGGATGGTTTATCGATCCGGAAGGCAACAAGGTGGAGCTGTGGCAGCCGTCGCCATCGACTGGAGAACGATGAACGCCGCCGCGAGCGCGCAAGGGCAGGGGGGAGCTGCCGGTCTTAGTTCGCGCCCTCACGGTTGGCTTCTTCGTCCCACCGTGGCCTCCGCGACCGGAAAACGACAATTTTGATCCCGATCAGGGCACGGGATTCGCATTTGCCCCATTCTCGAATGCTGGAGCGCGGTGTTTTCCGAGATCGCGCTTTAACCGTCTCAAGGAATGCGAACCCGGATGAAGCCGACTGCCGTTGTCTACGCAACAGGCACAGGTCACACGCGACGAATTGCGGAGGCGGTAGCGCAAGGCTTGCGCCAGCGCGGCCTGGCGACCGGCATTATCGATCTCGTGCAGCAACCGGCGGCCTCTGGTTTCGAAGCCTATGGCGCGGTCGTGCTCGTCGCGCCCGTGCGTATGGGCCGATACGCGCCCCAAGCCGTCGCGTTCGTCAAAAAACACCGCTCCGAACTCGGACGCTTGCCGAGTGCGTTCATTTCGGTGACCCTGAGCGAGGCTGGTGCGGAGCGGTCCGGCGCGACGCCAGCGCAGCGCGCCAAGTTCGCAGCCTACGTGCATCGTGTCAATGAGCGTTTCTTCAAACGAAGCGGCTGGAATCCAAGCCGCATCAAGAATGTCGCGGGCGCGCTCGCTTACACGCGCTATAACCTCCTGCTGCGCCTTATCATGAAGCGGTTCGCGAGCAAATCCGGAGGTTCAACCGACACCTCCCGCGACCACGAGTACACCGACTGGGACGCTCTCGACCGGTTTGTCGCCACGTTCGCCGCCGACCTGAGGTCCCGCCTGAATACCTGAAGGATGCATAATGGTTATTATGTAAAGTTAGCTCGATTCGTCCCGGGAGCCCAGGCTCGTGCAGCAAACGCACGGCCAAAGCGGTTCCCCGGCGCGACCGCCCCACCCGGCTTGGCCTGCAACCGAAGTTGACCTGTTGGCGCTGCACCAAGCGCCAGCCGGCAGGGATGCATACGATCCCGTTTGCCGGACAATACGCGGGTGAAGGACCCGACCACGACGCACGAGATTCGCGACCTGTCTGCGGGGGCACCCGAACTCGATCCATCGGTACGGCCCTATCTCGACGGCATGACCCGCGAGAGTCCGGCGAGCTTTGTCGACAATGCTCCGGTCGAGATGCGGCTGCTTGGCGCATGGAATACCGTTTTGCCGCTGGTCGTCGTCGAACCCGCGTCAGGGCTACCCGATATCTGCTCCCCCATAGCCCGCTTCGCCGGTTACCCGAGATTCGAGCTGTCAAGGGGGCGCGCGCGCTGGATCCGTCCTTGGGCTCGGCTTGCCTTGCGGGGTCATGGCGGCTTGATGCGGGCCTGCCAAGCGGAGCGGACGGTCTACGTGAACAACTGGATGCTGGCGACCAATCCGGAGAGGATCCTGTCGGCTAACCAGTATCGCCAAGTCAACGCGTTTCTGCGCCGGCGTTATCCCACCCACGCCATCGTCCATCGCACGGTCAACCCCTCTCTCAATCGTGCCCACTTCGACGCGTTGCGGGAAGCTGGCGGCAGCTTGATCTGCAGTCGGGTGGTGTATCTGGTCGACCCGGCGCATCCGCGCTTTCGCAGCAGTTCCAACATGCGTGCGGACCGGCGGCATTTGCGCACCACACCGTACCAAGTGACCGATGTTTCGGGAACAGACGGCGTCGATACCGAGCGCCTCGCCTACCTCTACCGTCTGCTTTATCTGGAGAAGCATTGCTGGCTGAATGCCGCCTTCAACGCTCGTTTTTTCGCACTTGTCTTGCGCACACCCTTCTTCCGCACCCATGTCTTCATGCGCGGCGGGCGCATCGACAGCTTCACCGTGACGTACAGCGACGGCGGATACGTCACCTTTGCCCTGGTCGGTTACGACGTTGCACTTCCGCAGTCGCTCGGGTTGTACCGCCTTGCCATGTCACATACGATGGAGCTCGCGGAAGCCAGCGGTAACTTGCTCAACGTCAGCGGTGGCGCCGGACGCTTCAAGATGCTACGCGGCGCGTTCCCGGTGCGTGAGTATGACGCCGTCTTCGATACGCACCTCCCGGCCTGGCGGCGGCTTCCCTGGCGTCTCGCCGCGGTCGAAGGTTGCCTGTGGCGCGCCCCGGATACAGCGTGATGGGCGATGATCTCCACTTCAAGTGGGCGCGGTGTGTGGGCGTGCCACCGCTCGGCTCGCGTTTCCCTTGCGCACGCACAGGAATCCGGCGAAATTGAACCACTGGAAGAATGTTTCCACCAACTCAAAGCCGTTGCGATGAAAGAGGTCCCTATTCTCGTCCAGACGATAGGGGACGAGTACATTTTCCAGTGCTTCCCTCTTGCGGCTGATTTCGGCGTCTGAGTATCCGCGTCGACGCTTGAACTCGTAGTACAGGTCGATGAAAAAGCGATTCATGTGTCCGTCGTTCGTAAGGATCTTCTCGGTCACAATAAGGACACCTCCGTCGACGAGCGCATCATAGATCCATCGGATCAGGTCGTCCCTCCGCAGCGGCCGGACGAACTGAAGGGTCCAGCACATGAGAACGATGCCTGCGTTGTCGAGACGAAGATCCTTCAGTTCCCCATTAAGCTCCCCGTGTCGTAGGTCGATGCGCCCCTGAAGACCAGCTTCCTCGACATTGCGTCTCGCGCGCTCGAGCATTGGCGCCGAATTGTCGTAGCCAATGAAACTGGCCGCAGGCGGCAGCTCGCGGCCCAAGCCGATCAGCGCAGTGCCCGTTGAGCAACCGAGGTCATACACGCTTGTCCCCGGAACCCAGAGGTTCTTGCACAGATCGTTGATCATCGCCTGCTGTTCCAGGTACAACGGGATGCTGCGCTCGATCATATCGTCGAATACCTCGGCCACCTCGGCGCTGAACTCGAAATCGCTTGGCCGCTTCACCGCGTCGGCAAAGAGCGCATCCCTTTTCACTTCCGCTTGTCTCTGCTTGCTCACGATCGCCTACCCAGCGAGATTGCGCGGCCGCAGCAGGTAGCCGCGAGACCGGCCGTTTTCCGGAGCCCCACGAACGGTCCAGGGCTCCGTAAAGACGAACTCCCTGACCAGCGTCAAGCCGCATTCCTCGGCACAACGCTGGAACTCCTGCTGGTTGATACACCACCCCAGCAAGTCTGGATACCCATCGCGAAAAGGCTTGTGCGATACGACAAAGGATGGCGCATCGATGACGACCTGAAGTCTCGAGACGTAGAGGAACTCAGCCGTGGAAGCAGCGAGTTTGCGAACCTCCGTGCGCCAGTCTTCAAAATAGTGCAAAGAACCGCTGCTGATGACGAGGTCAAAGCGTTTTCCGAGCAAGCTTCGTTCATCATCGTGCATGTGCACTTCGGGCAATAGCTTTTCCCCGAGTCGGCACAGCTGCGGGATGTCGTAACAATGATATTCGATCCCGATTTCCGGAAGGAGGGCCTTCGTATAGAGGTAATAATGCCCTGCTCCACCGCCCCAATCCAGAATGGACAATCGCGCTTTCTTTCCTGCCGCCATGGCCAAGACGTAGCCGTAGGACATCATGATATTGTGATCAGCGAGGTCCTCGCGCGTCGTATGCGACGGCAAATGTGAGACTCCCAGGGGCCCCGGGCCGGCCAGATTGTTCACCAGGGTCGGCCAATGCACCGCTTGCGCGTCGGCAACGTGCGGATCGTGCCAACCCTTGATTGCATGCCAGCCTTGAGGCACGTATTCCATCTCGGAGAAAACGTACCTGATGCTATTGATGGCAACGGGCGATAAGCGGCGGGCGATCTTTCGCAGGCGCTCACCGGCAAGCCAGAAACGGGGGATCTTCATGTCTCGCGTAGAGTCGGCGAACCGGATTCGACCCTACCACGCTATTTTGCCCTGGGCACTAGGACGCACCCAGGGCGGCAGAGGACTGGTCAGCGACGCGTCCACATGCTCCTGCCGGTTGCCGCGGCAACGCGCGCCGCGACCTCCCCTGGCGGCCGTTGTAAGTCGCAACGGCGCTAGCCGTGGCGCTCGGCGGGGGTTGGCTTCGTCTTGGGAGGGTCGAACGCGATAGCTAATGCGGTTGCGAATCGAGCCAGCTGCAGAGCGCTTGCTTGAGCGCGACCCCGGCGCCCTCGTAGCCCCTATCGAGTGGGTTGAGGAGGGTCGCGTGCTGCACGATCAGTCCGTAGGCGCGCTTCTTGTCATCCGGCGTGAGCGCCGGATCGGCAACCAGCTGACGAAAGGCCAGCACTTCCGACACAAAAGTCTGCGGCGTGACGCCGTAGGCGTTGAAATCAACCCGCGTACCCATGGCCTGACTCCTTGGCGTATCTGCCCGCCGGGCGCGATCCACTTGGCTTCGCCGTACCGGCTGCATAGTCCGCTTAACGCTCCTCGTGTCAGGTTAAGCGCAAGGAGCGTACCAAGGCGACAACCGTCACCACCGATGACCGCTGGCGGGCAGTCCACGGGCAAAACCGCGTTCGGCTGCCGGCGCGCAGGCGCCGACTGGGCGCGGCACGGCACCCCTGCCCGGCGCAAACTGACGCCGATGCGCCTCCGGGCTCACGCTTCCAGCGCGCGCAGGCAGTAGCCCGCCAGCGCCTCGATGACCACGGCGTCTTCGCCGATGGCAGGCACACAGTGGAAAGCGACCGCCGGGTGTTGCTGCCGCAAGGCCTCAACCCGTGTCGGCAAGTCGCGCTGCACATGCCCACCCTGGCCGAAAAAAACCGGGACGATGTGGATTGAGGTCACCCCGCCGGCGATCAACGCCTCGGCGGCGCCATGCAGGTCCGGGGCAACGAACTCCAGAAACGCCAGGCGGACCTCGGCTTGCGTCTGCGCGCGGACCCGCGCCGCAAGGCGCTCGAAAGGCTCCACCCAGCGGGGATCGCGCGCCCCATGACCGAACAGGATCAAGCCGGGCTTCACGCGCTCAACCTGGCGCCGTGACGAGGCCCCTGACCGGTGCAAGCTCCGATATACCCGGTTGCTATCATCTAATCGCCAAACATTCCTTTTACATATATGAGCAGGTGGGTAGGCTTTGCGTATCTGGAGCCCGGCATGTACCGCTACGACGCCTACGACCACCGCTTCCTAGCCGAGCGCGTTGCCCAGTTTCGCGACCAGACGCGGCGATTTCTTGCCGGCGAATTGTCCGAGGACGAGTTCCGTCCGTTGCGTCTGCAGAACGGCCTCTACATCCAGAAGTACGCGCCGATGCTGCGCATTGCCATTCCCTACGGTTTGTTGTCGTCGACTCAGTTGCGCCGCCTCGCCCACATCGGGCGCAAGTATGACAGAGGCTACGGCCACTTCACCACGCGCCAGAACGTTCAGTTCAACTGGCCGCGGCTCGAGGATGTGCCCGACATCCTGGCCGAGCTCGCCGAGGTCGAGATGCACGCGATCCAGACCAGCGGCAACTGCGTGCGCAACATCACCACCGATCACTACGCCGGCGTTGCCGGCGACGAGGTGGTCGACCCGCGCCCCTACTGCGAGCTGCTTCGCCAATGGGCGACCTTTCATCCGGAGTTCGCCTACCTGCCGCGCAAATTCAAGATCGCGCTATGCGGGTCGCAGACCGACCGCGCCGCGACGCTGGTTCACGACATCGGCGTCCATGCGCTGCGCAATGCCGCAGGCGAGGTCGGCTTCCGCGTGCTCGTTGGCGGTGGCCTTGGCCGCACGCCGATGATCGGCCATGTCATCCGCGAGTTTCTGCCGCGCGCCGAAATCCTCAACTATCTCGACGCCATCCTGCGCATCTACAACCGCTTCGGTCGCCGCGACAACAAGCACAAGGCGCGCATCAAGATCCTGGTCAAGGAGATGACGCCGGAGATCTTCGCCCAACAGGTCGAGGCCGAGTGGGAAAAGAGCAAAGGCGGCCCGGCCACTGTTCCCGAGGCGGAGATCGAGCGCCTTGCCGCATGCTTCACCCCTCCCCCGTATAAGCGGCTGCCCGCCGACGACGCCGGTTTCCGCTCGGCGCTTGCCGACAACCGCGCCTTCGGCAACTGGGTCAAGCGCAATGTCTTCCCGCACAAGGTGCCGGGCTACGCCGCGGTCACGCTGTCGCTCAAGAAAACCGGTGTGCCGCCGGGCGACGCCACCTCCGACCAGATGGACGCGGTGGCCGATCTCGCCGACGCCTACAGCTTCGGCGAGCTGCGCGTCGCGCACGAGCAGAATCTGATTTTCACCGACGTCGAGCAATCGGCGCTGCCGGCTCTGTGGGGCGAGCTCAAGGTGCTCGGCTTCGCCACGCCGAACATCGGCCTGCTGACCGACATCATCTGCTGCCCGGGTGGCGACTTCTGCTCGCTCGCCAATGCCAAGTCGATCCCGATCGCCGAGGCGATCCAACGCCGCTTCGACGACCTCGACTACCTGCACGACATTGGCGAGATCGCCTTGAACATTTCCGGATGCATGAACGCCTGCGGCCACCACCATGTGGGCAACATCGGTGTGCTCGGCGTCGACAAGAATGGCGCGGAGTGGTACCAAGTCTCGATCGGCGGCGCGCAGGGCGAGCAGGCGGCGCTGGGCAGGGTCATCGGCCCGTCGTTCGCAGCCGACGCCATCCCCGATGTGGTTGGCGGCCTGGTCGAGGTCTACATCGAGAAGCGGCACGAGGATGAGGACTTCAGCGACACCGTGCGCCGCCTCGGTATCGAACCGTTCAAGCAACGCGTCTATGCCACAGCTCATTAAGGACGGCGCGATCGTCGACGATCGCTGGACGCTGTTGCGCGAGGCGCCCGCGGATGAGCTCACTGCGGACTTCCCGGTGATCGTCCCGCTTTCCTGGTGGAGCGCACAGCGAAGCGCCCTGCTCGCCCGCGGCGAGGTTGGCGTATGGCTCGCGCCCGACGCCGACCCGCAGGCGCTCGCGGCCGACATCGGCAGCCTGCCCCTGATCGCCATCGACTTCCCGCAATTCACCGACGGCCGTGGCTATTCGATCGCGCGCATGCTGCGCAGCCAATACGGCTTTGCTGGGGAGCTGCGCGCCATCGGCGAGGTGCTGCGGGATCAACTCTTCTACCTCCGACAATGCGGGTTCAATGCCTTTGCCGTGCGCTCCGACCGTAACCTCGAGGACGCAATGCGCGGCCTGCGCGACTTCAGCAACAACTACCAGGCTACTGCGGCGACGCCCCTGCCGCTGTTTCGCCGCCGCGCCGCTTCGCCTGCATCCGTCGAAACGCCGGAAAGACGATGACCGCCGAGCAACGCGTCACCGAGCGCACCGCGCTCCCGTGCCGGGTCGTCGCCCGCCATCCACCGGTCGGATTCGCCAGCAGCTCGGTGCCGAGGATATGATCTTGACCAACCCATGGGCAGGAGTGATTCGATGACCGGTACGGTCTATCTCGTCGGCGCGGGCCCGGGCGCGCCCGATCTGCTCACCTTGCGCGCGGCGAAGCTGCTCGGTGAAGCCGACATCGTGCTCTATGACGCGCTCATCCATCCCGACACCGTCGCGCTCGCGTTGCGGGCGGAAAAAATCCCCGTCGGCAAACGTTGCGGCAAGCATTCCACGGCGCAGCAATTTATCAACAAGCGGCTGGTCGACGCCGCGCGCCGGCACCGGATCGTCGTCCGCCTCAAGGGCGGCGATCCGATGTTGTTCGGCCGGGCACAGGAAGAAATCGCGGCGCTCGTCGCCGCCGGCATCGACTTCGAGGTCGTGCCGGGAGTCACCGCGGCGCTCGCGGCGAGCGCCGAGATCGGTATTGCGCTCACGCAACGCGGACAAGCCCGCAGCATCGCTTTCGCCACCCCGCGCGTGGGTGCCGGAGCGCGTCCCTCCGACTGGGCGCGCAGCCTCGCGGCGGCTGACGTGGGCGCAATCTACATGGGTGCCGGCCAGGCGGCGGCGATTACGGCGGCGTTACTCGCCGCGGGCAAACCCGCGGCCACGCCGGTGGCCGTGGTCGAGAATGCGTCGCTGCCCTCGGCCTGCGTGCACTACACCACGCTCGCCGGATTGCCCGCGCTCTTCGATTCGGGCAGCGCCGGACCGGCGCTGATCCTTATCGGAGCGCAGTTTCGCGCTCCGGCGTGCAGCGCGCGCCTACCCGCCACCGCGCCGCACGACCTGCCGCTTCCCCGCGCCGCGATCCGCTAGGCGACTCGCGGTGAGCATCGGTGCGTTTGGACTGCTCGCCACCGTCGGCTTGCTCGTCGGCGCCATCGTCGGACTGACCGGTGTCGGTGGCGGCTCGATCATGACGCCGCTGTTGATCACCGTCTTCGGTGTGCCTGCTCCGGTCGCGGTGGGAACCGATCTCGCCTGTGCCGCGGTGACCAAGGCGGTGGCAAGCATCGCCCATGGCGCCGCGCGCAACATCGCGTCGGGGATCGTGCTTCGGCTCGCGTTGGGGAGCGTTCCGGCGGCCATCGCGACCCTGGCCGTCCTCGCCTTGGCGCACCTGGAAGCGCATCGGTTCCAGCACCTGATCCGGGTCAGCGTCGGCGTTGCCCTTCTGCTCAGCATCGCGCTGTTGCTGTTGCGCGAACCCCTTCGCCGCTGGGCGATGCGCTCGCCGGTGATCGACGCGCTGCGCCACCACCGCCCTGCGGCGACAGTCGCCGTGGGCGTGCTGATCGGCGCAGCGGTCGCCCTGACCTCGCTCGGCGCCGGCGCGATCGGCGCCGCTTGCCTCGCCATGCTCTATCCCGAACTGGAGCCGGTGGAGATCGCGGGCAGCGACATTGCGCACGCGGTGCCACTGACCGCGGTCGCCGCCGCCGGTCATCTCTGGCTCGGAACCATCGATGGCGCGCTGCTGCTCGCGCTGTTGACCGGCGGCCTGCCCGGCATTGTCGGCGGAAGCCTGCTCGCGCGGCGCGTGCCGATGCGCGCGCTGCGCCTCATCCTGATCGCCACGCTCGCCCTCGCCGGCTGGCGCTTGCTCGCCTGACGCGCGCTTCGTTGCCGCGGGCGCCAGCGTTCGGCTGGCAGGAAGTCTCGTCGCCGCAAGGCGGTATCAGTATCATGACGGCCTGACGTCGAGCGGGCATGCGCTCGCGCCGACGCGTCGCCCGCGATGCCGATACCCCTGTTCGAACTCGCTCCCGCCGCGCAAAGGGCCTGGCTGCGCGCGCGCCTCGAGCGTCCGCCACCGGCGGAGGCGCGGAGCTTATCCGACGGCTATCGGCTGCCGGGCCGCAGCGGCCCGCCCACGCCGGCGGCGGTCCTCGTCCCGCTGGTCAACCGCGAGAACGGCTTGAGCGTCCTGTTCACACAACGCAGCCTGGAGCTTCCCGATCACCCCGGCCAGATCAGTTTTCCGGGAGGGCGGATCGAGCCCGGCGACGCGGATGCGGGTGCGGCCGCGTTGCGCGAAGCGGAAGAAGAAGTCGGCCTGCCGCAAGCCCGCGTCACCCTGCTCGGCCAACTGGCCGAATACGAGACGGTCACCGGCTACCGCGTCACCCCGGTCGTCGGCTGGGTCGAGCCGCCGTTCGAGATCAGGGCCGATCCGGTGGAAGTCGCTTCCGTGTTCGAAGTGCCGCTCGCGTTTCTGCTCGAGCCCGCCAATCAGCAGCGGCATTTCCGCATGGTGGGAGACATCCGTCGCGATTATTACGCCATCCCCTACGGCGACCACTACATCTGGGGCGCGACGGCGGCCATGCTGCTGATCCTGGATCGCACCCTGCGCGCGGCCTGAATCATGTCCGAATCGTCCGACCACGACATCGCGATTCTGCTTCCCGGCGGCGGCGCGCGCGCTGCCTACCAGGTGGGCGTGCTGCGCGGGATCGCGCGCATCCTCGGGCGCGAAAACGTGCAACCGTTTCGCATCATCTGCGGCACGTCGGCCGGCGCGATCAACGCGGCGACCCTCGCCGTGCACGCCGACAACTTCCGTCGCGGCGTGGGCCGTCTGCTGCGCTGGTGGGGCGCGTTGGACGCGGGCATGATCTACCACGCGGATCTGGCGAGCGTGGCCATGCACGGCATGCGCTGGTTCGCCTCGGTCCTGATCGGCGCCGGCGGCCCGACACGGGCAGCGTCGATGCTCGACAACGCGCCGTTGCGTGCACTGCTGAAGCAACAGCTCGATCTCGGCCAGGTGGCCCAACAGGTGCAAGACGGCATGCTGCGCGCGCTGGCCATCAACGCGACAAGCTACAGCACCGGGCACGCCGTCACCTTCTACCAGGGCACGAGCACCATCGCCCCGTGGCGGCGCACGCGGCGGCGGGGCGAACCTGCCACCATCCGCATCGATCACCTGCTCGCCTCGACCGCGATTCCGTTCGTGTTTCCCGGCGAAAGGGTCGGCGACGATTTCTTTGCCGATGGCTCGGTGCGCCAGATCGCCCCGCTGTCACCGGCGCTGCACCTCGGCGCGCGGCGCATCCTGGTCGTGGCGGTTGGCCAGTTCAACGGGCAACGGCCGGTGACCGGCCCGAACGCGGCGCCGCACTACCCCTCGTTTGCCCAGGTGGCAGGACACGCGCTCGCCTCCATCTTCCTCGACAATCTCGGCGCCGACCTCGAGCGGCTGCAGCGGCTCAACTATGTCTTGCACCTGGTCCCGGAGGAGCGCCAGAAACAGCACCCGGAGATCGTGCACCTCGACGCGCTGGTATTGAGCCCGAGTCAGGATATCGGCGCGATGGCTGTTCCCTTTGCGGGCAACCTGCCGCTAGGGGTGCGCTACCTGCTGCACGGACTGGGCAGCACCGAGGGAACCGGTGCGTCCCTGCTGTCGTATCTGCTCTTCGAGCAGCCCTATATCCGGGCCCTGCTCGAGCTCGGATACCGCGATGCCTTGGCCCGACGCGACGAGATCGAGGCCTTCCTCGCCCCGGAAGGCACCCTTTTCGACCCTCTGTTTCCACCCGAACTGATCTAGGATCAAAGTGCCATGCTGCAACCGCGCGACTGCCATTTCCACAGCCTGAGCGCCCACGGTTTTCACCGCGTCGCCTACCGCGACTGGGGCCATCCCTTGTGCCCGCGGGTGGTCGTCTGCGTGCACGGCCTTACCCGCAACGGCCGCGACTTCGACACGCTCGCGGCGGCGCTGTGTGACCGCTTTCGCCTGCTTTGTCCCGACATGCCCGGCCGCGGCGAGAGCGACTGGTTGCCCGATGCGAACGATTACGGGTTCCCGACCTATCTGACCACGCTCACCGCGCTCCTCGCGCACGCCGACGTCGAGCGCGTTGCCTGGGTCGGCACCTCGATGGGCGGGCTGCTCGGCATGGTGATCGCCGCGCAAGCCAATACGCCGGTGACACGGCTCGTGCTCAACGACGTCGGGCCGGTCATCGCCCCGGCGGCACTCGCCCGTATCGGCGCCTACGTCGGCCTCGATCCGGTATTCGACACCTTCGCCGCGCTCGAGGCACACATCCGTGCAGTGTCCGCGCCGTTCGGCACGCTGACCGACGCGCAGTGGACCGAACTCGCCCGCACGCACGGCGCGGCAGACCGCCGACGGACGCTGGCGGCTCAAGTACGATCCCGGCATCGCGGTCCCGTTTCGCAATGCCAACGTAGCCGTGCCGGACCTTTGGGCGGTCTGGGATGCGATCCGCTGCCCGACCCTGCTGCTGCGCGGCGCCGAGTCGGACCTGCTCGCGGCCGATACCGCCGCCGCAATGCAGATGCGCGGGCCGCGGCCGAGCATGGTCGAGTTCGCCGGCGTCGGCCATGCACCGATGCTCCTCAGCGCCGACCAGATCGCGCCGGTCGCCGCCTTCCTGGAGTCTGCCTAGCGACCAGATCTGCTAAACCGGGGCGCATCGTCTACAATCGGGGCGAAAAGCCTGCACATGCCAGCGTCATGGCCTTGGCCCTAAGCCTTCCCGCCCTCGAAGCGCGCCCGGCAAATCCGCCGGAAACGCGGCCGGCGCGCGTCCAGCCCTGGCTGGAGGAAACGCTCAAGCGCGACCCTATCGACGCCGCCGGCATCATCGGCGACGCGCTCGCCGCGACCAACCGCGTCGCGGTGTCGGAGCCGCGACGGCTGGAGCTTGCCGAACGCTACTACGGCACGCGCGCTCACGCTGTGGCCGAATCTCGAACGCCATTTCGCGCGCGCCCACCACCCGCTGAGCGGCAACGCGCTGACCGCAGCCAAGGCGGCGCTGACACTTTCAAGCGAACTCGCGACCGCGTACAAGCATTTGCTTGCCCATGAATCGGAGAAGCGCATCCTGCTCTCCGGCAATCGGCTGCTGGTTGCGCTCATCCATCGCTGCCTGCAATGCACGGTCCGGATCCTGGTCAACAGCTACGAGGCGTACGCGCCGGTGCCGGCGCGAACCTGGCACGACGCCCACGCCATCTATTTGTTCGCGCACCAGCGCAACCTGCAAATGACCCCGATCGCCAGCGACACTGCCGAGGCGACGCCAGAGCGGCATTACGTGCAGGCGCTGCTGCTCGCGCTGGCCAATCCCTACGGCTTCATGCCGGGGCAGCTCGCGCAGGTGATCCAGTACCTGCAGGAGCACGCGCACTGGGCACGCATCACCGACGTGGCGCCAGTGCATCGCCTGGCGAAAGCGGTCGCGATCGTCCCGGTCGGTCACGACTTTCCTCCGTTCGCGGCGAATAAGGGCGGCAACGTCGACGGCAGCAAGCTCTTCCTGTTGACCTTCGACCTCGCCTTCCAGCTTCAGGAGCAGTTGCGCGTGCTCGACGCGGGTGGACTGCCACCGGCCAACGTGGGCAGCGACCCGGCGGCGAAAGCCGACTACGTGGCCTTGCTGCGCCGGCTGCTGCGGCAATGGGCCATTCCGCCGGCGCGGCAATTCAACCGCCTCCCCTCGCGCGCACGGGTGGTGATGTGCGCGGGGCTGCCGGGGATCTGGCAGTACAGTCGCGGCGCGCACGCGGAGGTCGCCACGGTCCCGGCAGGCTTGCCGACCATGAACGCCTGCCAGGTAATCAACCATACGCCCGCTGGGTATGCTCTACGCCAGATCGATACCGTCCACGCCAATCTGCGCATCGGCGATCTGATCGCCCTGCGCGTCGAAGGCCGCAGCGCCCTGCAGGTGGCGATGGTGCGCTGGTTCCGCAACATCTTGCGCGGCAGCGGGCTCGAGTTCGGCTGCGAACTGCTGACCGACAACCCGCAGGCTGCCGCGGCGCGCGCCGAGGGTCTCGCCAACGGCGCGCTGCTGCCCGCGGTGGTGCTGCCCGCCGATGGGCAGGATGGCTCGCCACCGATGGTGCTGTTGCCGGCAAAGACCTTCGAAATCGAGCAGGCGATCTCGCTGCAGCGCGGGGAGAGTTCCGACACCGCGGTGCTGACCAAGCTCGTCGAGCAAGGACCCGGCTTCGAGCTCTACGAATACGTCGCCGTGAACTAGGCAGGCGGCCTGCCCGGCGCTCTTGCGCCACGTCCCGCGCTGTCCACCGTGTTCGATCCCCGCGCCCCGCGCCGCCCGGCGCGGGGCTCTTAGCCGCCTGCCGCGTCAGGGTCGCGCCGCCGACCGATGCTGTCGAAGATGAGCAACGCCGCGCCGACGGTGATCGCGCTGTCGGCGACGTTGAAGGCTGGGTAATACCAGTCGTGCCAATGGAACAGGAGGAAGTCAACGACGTGGCCGAGCGTCAGGCGATCCCACAGATTGCCCAGCGCGCCGCCCAGGATCAGGGCGAGCCCGGCGCAGTAGGCGCGATCACCGCCGCGGCGCAGCAGCCAGACGATGAGGATGCCGGCGGCGATGGCCACTGCGGAGAACAGGTAGCGCGGCCAGAGCCCGACGTCGCGCCAGAGGCTGAATGCCGCCCCGGTGTTGAAGGCGAGCACGAGACTGAAAAATTCGGTGATCACGCGCTGCCCCCCCGGGCGCAGGGTCGCGATGATCGCCGCCTTGGCGAGCTGATCGACGGCGATGACGCCGGCACTCAGGCCCAGCCACGCCCACCAACGACGCGCTTCAGCCATCGGCCGCGATCTTAAGCCGTCACGCGAAGGCGCGCGCTTCGCCGGAGCCGAACAGATTGGCGAGGCAACGCGCGCAGAGCCGGGGATGCGCGGCATCGGCAGCCCACGTCGGCGCGATAGTGCCAGCAGCGGGCGCACTTGGGGTGCGTGCTCGGCGCCACCTGCACGACGCGCGTCGCGCCGCGGCCGACCCTCGCCGCGGAGGTGATGAAGACGAAGCGCAGATCGTCGCCAAGACTCGCCAGCGCTTCGTATTCCGCGGCGGGCGCGACCACGTCGACCTCGGCCTGGAGCGAAGAGCCGATTTCGCCCGCCTCGCGCGCCGCCTCGAGCTTCTTCAGCACCTCGGCGCGGTAGCTGCGGATGAGCGCCCATTTGGCCGCAAACGCCGGCGTGATGCCGAGGCCGCGTGATTTCGCGCCGCCAGGTGTGCACGAAGATCGTGGCGTCGTGGGGGTGGATCGTGCGCCACGCCTCCTCGGCGGTGAAGCTCAGCACCGGTGCCATGAACTTGAGCATTTCATCGCGGATGAGCGCGAGCGCGGTCTGCGCCGAACGCCGGGCGCGACTGTTCGGCGCCGCCGTGTAGAGGCGATCCTTCAGTATGTCGATGTAGAAGCCGCCCAGATCCTCCGAGCAGAAATTCTGCAGCGTCTGCACCATCGGGTGAAACTCATACTTGGCGTAAGCATCGTCGAAGCTCGCGAACACGCCGTTGGCGAGGGCGAGCGCATAGCGGTCCAGCTCGAACAGCTCGGGCAAGGCAACCGAGTCCTTCGCCGCATCGAAATCGGCCGTGTTCGCCATCAGGAAGCGCAGCGTATTGCGGATGCGCCGATAGCTCTCGACGACGCGCTTGAGAATCTCGTCGGAAATGAACAGCTCGCCCGAGTAATCGGTCGCCGCCACCCACAGCCGCAGAATCTCCGCGCCGTAGGTGCTCGAGATCTCTTGCGGGGCGACGACGTTGCCCTTCGACTTGGACATCTTCATGCCGGAGCCATCGACGACGAAACCGTGCGTCAGCAGCGCGTCGTAGGGCGGGCGACCGTTGAGCATGCTCGAGGTCAGCAGCGAGGAATGGAACCAGCCGCGGTGCTGGTCCGAGCCTTCCAGATAGAGGTCAGCCGGAAAGCCCAGGTGCGGGTCGCGCCGCAGCACCGTTTCATGCGTCGAACCGGAGTCGAACCAGACGTCCAGCGTGTCGGTCAGCTTGCGGTACTTGCCGGGGTCAACCCCAAAGTCCTCATGCGTCGCCTCGAACCACGCCTCGACGCCTCCGCGCTCGACTTTTGCCGCCGCGAGCTCCAGCAGGGCCAAGGTATCGGGGTGCAGCGCGTCGGTTTCCTTGTCGACGAAGAATGGCAACGGCACGCCCCACTGCCGCTGGCGCGAGAGTGTCCAGTCGGGGCGGTTGGCGATCATGCCGGCCAGGCGCGCCTTGCCCCAGGAAGGAAAAAATTGCGTCTGCTCGACGCCGCGCAGCGCCGTCGTGCGCAGCGTCTCGCCGGGCTTGATACCGCGCCAGCCGGGAACGTCGTCCATGCCGGCGAACCATTGCGTCGTGGCGCGATAGATGATCGGCGTCTTGTGCCGCCAGCAGTGCATGTAGCTATGGCGCCACGGCTCGACGTGCAGCAGTGCCCCGACCTCGCGCAGCTTGGCGACGATCTTGGGATTGGCCTCCCAGATGTTCATGCCGCCGAACAAGGGCAGCTCCTTCGCATAGCGACCGTCGCCCTGCACCGGATTGAGGATCGCATCGTCCGGCCTGCCGTAGCGATGCCAGGTGTTGAAGTCCTCGATGCCGTACGCGGGCGAGGAGTGGACGATGCCGGTGCCCTGCTCCAGGGTGACAAATTGACCCAGGTACACCGGCGCGACGCGATCGTAGAACGGATGCTGGAACGACAGCCCCTCGAGCGCCGTGCCCTGGGTGCTCGCAACCACCGCGCCCTCGAGCCCGAAGCGCGTGAGGCAGCGTTCGACCAGATCGGTGGCGAGCAGAAGATGACCCCGCGCGGTGCGCACCAGCGCATAGGTGAAGTCTGGATTGACGTTGAGCGCCTGATTGGCCGGTAGCGTCCACGGCGTCGTCGTCCAGATCACCGCGGCGATCGGCCCTGGCGGAGCCTCCTCGAGCCCGAACGCCCGCGCGAGCCTCGCTCGCTCGGCCGGAGCGGTCAAGGGAAAGGCGACGTCGACCGCGAAGTCCTGCACGGTCCTCGTATTCGACCTCGGCCTCGGCGAGCGCGCTTTGGCAGTCGAAGCACCAGTTCACCGGCTTCAGGCCGCGATAGAGATAGCCTTTCTCCAGCAGCCGTCCGAGGACCCGAATCTCGTCGGCCTCGTTGTGATAGCCCATCGTCGTGTAGTGATGATTCCAGTCGCCCAGAACGCCCAGGCGCTGAAAGTCGGCCATCTGCAGCGCGATTTGCTCGCTCGCGTAGGCGCGGCAAAGGCGCTGCGTCTCCGCGGTCGACAGGTGCTTGCCGTAGGTTTTTTCGATCTGCACCTCGATCGGCATGCCGTGACAGTCCCACCCGGGGACGTAGGGCGCGTCGAAGCCGGCGAGCGTCCTGCTCTTGACGACGATGTCCTTGAGTATCTTGTTGACCGCGGTGCCGATATGGATCGCCGCGTTCGCGTACGGCGGCCCGTCGTGCAGCAGGAAGCGCCTGCGGCCCTTGCTCGCCGCGCGAATGGCGGCATAGACCTTGCGCTGTAACCAGTCCCTGACCCAGCCGGGCTCCCGCTTCGCCAGGTCGCCGCGCATCGGAAACGGCGTGTCGGGAAGATTGAGCGTCGACTTGTAGTCGGTCTTCGGATCGTCAGGCATCGTCGCCTCGGGCTATTTCTGGGTCGCGAAATAGTCGCGTGCCTGCGCGACGTCGGCATGGATTTGGCGCTTCAGGGCATCCAGGTCGGCGTAGCGCTCCTCGTCACGCAACTTGTGCAGGAACTCGACGCGGATGCAGCGGCCGTAGATGGACTGGTCAAAATCGAACACGAATACCTCGAGCAACGGCGGCGCACCGGGCTTGATCGTCGGTCGCACCCCGAGGCTCGCCACAGCGGCGCGCGGCGAGTCGCCCACGCCGCGCACCCGGACGGCAAAGATCCCGGACAGCGGCGGCTTGTGCCGCAGGCGCAGGTTGGCGGTAGGAAAGCCTAAGCCGCGGCCGCGCTTGTCGCCGTGCACGACGTGGCCGCTGATCGCGTACGGCCGGCCGAGCAGGCGTGCCGCGTGCTCGAGCTCGCCCCGGGAGAGCGCGTCGCGGATGGCGCTGCTCGAGACGCGCTCGCCGCCGACGCTCACCGTGGGCATGGTTTCGACGCTGAAGGTTCGCCCCGAGGCACGCAGCAGGGCCAGGTCGCCGCCGCGGCCGCGACCGAAGCGGAAGTCCGAACCGACGACCACCCAGCGCGTGCCCAGTCCGCGGACGAGAACCTCATCGATGAATCGGTCGGCGTCGAGGCCGGCCAGCGCGGCGTCGAAGCGGGCGATGCAAACCCGGGCGACGCCAAGCTCGGCAAAGCGCTCGAGCTTGTCGCGCAGGGTCGACAGGCGCGCCGGGGCGGCCGCGGGAGCGAAGAATTCGCGCGGATGCGGCTCGAAGGTCAGCACCGTCGGCGGCAGGTCGAGATCGGAGGCGGCCTCGGTCAAGCGCGTAAGCATCGCCTGATGGCCGCAGTGCACGCCATCGAAATTGCCGATGGTCAGCGCCACGTGATCCGCCGCTGCGGCGGGAAAACCGCGAAAAACCTGCACGCTTGAGCTCGCCGTAGACGCGATGAAGTGGGCCGGAAGGCATTGAAAAAGCTTTGATTTTACCGTCTTGCCCCGGGTCCGGTCCAGCGCTGCCTGCGGTTTTCGGCCGCGCTATTCCGGCGCCGACCACTCGCGCCAAGCCGAGAGCAGCGGAAAGTACAGGCCCACGCGCATCGGCCGCGCGTCGAGCGCGCGCAGCAGCGCCGCATAGGCCTCGAGCTGCGGCCGATAACGTTCGCGCTCTTGGTCGAGAAATGCCGCCACGCCCCCGCCCTCGTGCGACGAGAGCTTGAAGTCGACGATCCAGCGCGTGCCCTCGGCGCTGACGAAGGTCCGATCGAGCACGCGGTGAATGAACGCGCCGTCGCACCACTGCGTGAGCGCCCATTCGCTGTGCGCATCGGTATGTTCCGGATCGAACAACCAGCGGCCGCGCGCGTCGTCGAGCGTCCTATGCAACGCGCGCAACACCTCGGCGGCGGCCGCGCTTGCCTCGGCGGAGGTGAATCCGAGCGCGGTGAATTCGCGCTCGACGCGCGGCCGTTGCGCCGCGACGCGCTCGCCGCTCCAGGCGGCGAGACCATCGTCACCGATCCGGCGCAGCAGCCGGTGTGCGACGGTACCGATCCAGCGCGCCGTTTCGCGCACCCAGTCGAACGCCACGGTTTCGCCCGATCGTTGCACCTCCGCCAGCGCTGCGACAGGCTGCGCCGGCGGCGGCGGGATGCGCCACCCCAGCGGCAAGCGCGCCAGAGTCACCGGCGGCGCTGCGCTAGTCGGGCGCGATGGTTGCGCAACGAGCGCTGGCGGCGGCGCGAGCGCCTGCACCGCGGACCAGAGCGACAGCGAGCGAAGACCCGCGCAGCGGTGGCTTCCAGCGCGCCGCGCCCTGGGCGTCGGCTTCGATGTCCAGGGCTGGCAACCAGGTGCAGGCGCTGCCGCGCCCGCGTGCAGCCGACGTAGAGCAATCGGCCAAGCTCTGCCGCGTCTTCCTTGGCGGCGAGCGCGCGCAGGTAAGCGTAGACCGGGTCCTCGTCGCGGCTAGCCGCGGTTCGCGCCCGGATCGGCGCCAGCAGCAGGCCCGCCTCGGCCTCGCGCCAGAGCAGCAGCTGCGCGACGCCGGGCGGCGGCTTGCGTGCGAGGCCGGGCATCACCACGACGTCGAACTCGAGGCCCTTGGCGCGATGCAGGGTCATCACCCGCACCCGCGTTGCCGCATCCGCCTCAGCCTGCGCGTAGAGCGTGTGCAGCGCCGTGGTGAACCCTGCCCAGTCGGGCAGGTCGGCACCGAGTGCGTGCTCGTGCAGCAGCGCGAACACGCGCTCTGCCGCGGCAAGATCAATCGCCTCGTTCACGCAGGCGGGGCCGCCGAGCGCGAGCCAGACGCCGCGCAGCCACGCCACCAGCGGCAAGCGGCCGCGCTGCGCAAGCGCCGGGGCGACGACGGCGGCGAAGCGCTCGAAGCGGGCGCGGCCGTTGCGGCGACAGCCGCGGCAACACCTCGTCGAGGCAGGCGCCGCCGATCGCCTCGCACAGCGATCGTTCGCCGCAGGCCGCCGCGAGCGCGAACAGGTCCGGCAGCGCGAGCGCGCACCACGGTGCGCGCAGCACCGCAAGCCAGGCGGCACGGTCATCGGGTTGCAGCAGCGCGTGCGCAAGCGAGGCGATGTCGAGCACCGCCTGGCGCTCGGACAAGCGGTCGAGCTCGACCGCGGCGTAGGCGATGCCCGCGCCGCGCAGCGCAGGCAGAATCTGCGCCAGGTCGGCGCGCCGGCGCACCAGCACGGCGATGTCCTTGGCGTCAGTCGCGAGCGCCGCGCGGATACGCGCCACCACCGCCGCGGCTTCCTGTGCAGCGTCGGCGCCGAGGTCGAGCGTCACCGCCGGTTCCGGACCCGGTCCGCGCGCCGCGACGGCGGGCTTGAAGGCGACCGCGCCCCGAATCGATGGCAATCCGGCAAAGCTGCGGTTGACCCAGTCGACCAAGCCGCGTTGCGAGCGGAAATTGCGTGCCAGGGTCAACGGCTCGAGCCGGATGTTGCCGATTTGACACCGCTGTTGGGCGCTTACAAACAGCCCCACCTCGGCATCGCGAAAGCGGTAGATCGATTGCATTGGATCGCCGACGAGAAACAGCGTGCGGCCATCTCCGGGCGTCCATCCCGCGATCAGGCGCTCGATGAGCTCATATTGCGCGCGCGAGGTGTCCTGAAACTCGTCGACCAGCAGATGCTCGATGCCGGCGTCGAACGCGAGCAGCAGGTCCGAAGGCGCATCGCTCGTCGAGAGCGCGCGCAGAGCGATCAGGGTCGCCTGGCTGAAATCGATGGCGTTGGCCTGCGCGAATACGGTTTCCAAGTCGCGCCGCCACGCGCGGCAGCACGGCGAGCAGCGCGTCGATGAACGCCCAGGCCGCGTCGTCATAACGCGGTGGCGGGAGGTTGCGCACGAAATGCAGTGCATCGGGCGAGCCCCGGGATCGCGGCGAGGCTTGCCAGCAGATCCTGCATCGCCTCCTTGCGCGTCCTGGACTCCGCCCCGGCCAGGGCCGGAAAACCTTGCCGCTTGTTGACCCGCAGGCGCAAGGTCCCCTTCTTGGTTAGCAGCAAGGTCGCGATCGCCTGCCACTGCGGCAGCGCCGCGCCGCTCGCCGCCGGGAGCGCATCGCGGTCCGGGTAGGCTGCCAGGGGGTGGGACGGGTCGTGGCGCGCCAGATTGCGCGCGGCGTAGGCGAGCTGCGCGTGCCAGCGCGCGCGCCTGCGCGCGCGGCAGCAAGGCGCAGAGCAGGCCCAGTTCCGCCTCGATCGCCGCGCCCAGTGCCGCCTCAAGCGCCGCCCGCAGCGCCACGGCGTCGTCGGTCACCAGATGCGGCAGCCACTGCTCGCGCTTGGCGAGCAGGCCCGCGATAAGCCCGACCAGCCGCTCGGCGTCATTGTCGAGATAGTCGAGCAACCGCTGCCATGATTCATCCCCGCTGGCCGCGACGTCGAGCTCCGAGCGCGCGGCTTCGGCGTACATCGGCTCCGCGCGCTCGGTCAATCGCGGCAGCGCGCCAAGCTGCACCGTCAGGGGTGCCCGGCGCATCAGCGTCACGCACAAGGCATCGATGGTGTACACCTGCATGCGCGCCGGGTGCTCGAGCAGATTCCAGCCAAGCGCCCGGTCGCGATCGAGCACCGTGCGCGCCAGGCGCCAGCTCAGCGCGTGCTGCGGCTCTTCGGGCGCGGGCCCTTCGGCGCTGCGCAGTGCGCCCAGTACGCGGGCTTGGATTTCGCCGGCGGCCTTGCGCGTGAAGGTCATGGCGATGATCGCTTCGGGCTGTGCGACCGCGGCGAGCAGCGCCAGATAGCGTTGCAGCAGGAGCTCGGTCTTGCCCGATCCGGCGGGCGCCTGGACGATGAACGAGCGCGAGCTGTCCAGCGCCATGGCACGCGCGGAATCGTCTCCTGTCGCGCGGGCGTCACTCATCCTCGGCCTCGCTATCGAAAAGCTCGCGCGCCGACTGGATCCGGCACAGCGCATGCAGGCCGCAGCGGCCGCAGGCCAACGGCGATTCGCGCGGCGAGACGGCGGCATGGCCGTGCGCAATCTCGGTTGCAAGTATGCCCAGCCGCCGCTGCCACCAGGCCTCGAGCGCGGGCCAGTCACCGCCGGGTGCGACATCGGCCACTGTGGCGAGGCCCGGCCAGTCCGCGCCGTCGGCGGCAAGCCCGAAGGCGCCGATCGCACCGGCTTGCAATTGGCCGTAGGCGATCACGCGCACCGGCAATGAAGGTTCCAGCGCCCGTTGCGCCAGCGTGTACAGGCCGAGCTGCGTTGCCCGCGGCCGCGTATCGAACCATTGCACCGGCCGCTCCACACGCCCGGACTTGTAATCGACGATTGCGAGCCCGCCGGCCGCCAAGTCGTCGACGCGATCAAGGCGCAGTCGGAACGTCAGGCCGCCAAGGCCGAGGGTCCTTTCCGCCTCGACTTGCCGTACCGCGAACGGTGCGCGCCGGCGCTCGAGTCCAAGCCAGCTCTGCAGCAGCGCGGCAAGGCGCCGCGTTTCACTGCCGCGCACGACCGGCGGCACGTTGCGCCATCGCGAAGCGGGCAGCGCCCTCAAGGCCGCCTCGACACGTCGCTGCGATGGCAGTCGCCAATGCGGCAGCAGAAAGCGCGCAGAGCGCGGCGTGGTCGGCGATCGCATGCCAGAAATGGGCCAGCGCCGCGTGCAGCAGCAGCCCGCGTTCCGGCGCGGACAGACCCACATCCAACGCCGGCCACGGCTGTGCGCCGAGGCGGTGTCGCGCCACGGCCTGGAACGGGCAGTCGCTCTGCGCGGCGACGATGCGCGAGCCGCCGGGGGCGATCATGCCTTCGGCCAGGCGCGGCGCGCGCTCGTCGGCGATTGCCTCGAGCGTTGCGCTGTGCGCGATTGCGTCCATCCAGGTCGATGCGGGCGCAGCCAGGGAGCGCTCCGGATAGGCAAGAATCAATGCCGATGGCGAGAGCGCATGGTCATCGGCGCTCGCCGCCGAGCTCAACGTGACTTCCGCTGCGGCGCGGGCAAAGCGCGCGGTGAGCGTTTGGGCGTACGCGAGCTCGCGCGTCGCGCTGCCGCGCGGCACGTTGCGCTCGCGTTGCCAGGCGATCGGCAGCAACGGGTTGGGTGCCGGAGGCGGAGGCCAGCGATCGGCGCTGAGGCCGGCCACCCACAGCGCATCGAAGGTCAGGCCGGTGGCTTCGAGCACGCCCATGATTTGGATCGATGCCGCGCTGCCTTCCGGCTGGAAAATCGTCTCCCGCGCCAGCGCCCGCAAGGCGTCGAGTGCGGCCGCGGGGGCGAGCCGCCGGCTGACCGCGCCCAGGCTCGCCAACTGGCCAAGCATCCGTTCCCAGGCGTCGCGCGCCTGGTATTCGCCGCTGTCGAGCGGCCGCGAACCCGGCCAGCCCGCGGCCGCGAGCCAGCTGCGCCAGGCGTCGACCCATTCCCGCGGGCTCGCTGCGTTCGTGCGGCGCAACGCATCACCGCCCTCGCGCCATGCCGCGGACAGTTCGGGCGAGCCGATCTCCAGCGCCGCGATCGCATCGTTCAGCGTAACCTCGCGCCGCCCCGCCTCCAGCCAGCCGCGCTCGGCGCCGGCGCGCGCGGCCCACGTCTGCGCGGCTTGCGGCAGATAGGGCGAGCGCAGCAACGTTGCCGCCGCGCCAACCGCCAGTCGCGATGCGGAGAGCGTGATGAGATCGAGCGCCGTGACCACCAGGGGAACCGTCGCCAGGGGAATACCCAACGACACCTCGAACGGCATGCTGGCGCTGACGCTTCCGGGGAGGAGCGCCGCCGGGCACAGCGTTCCACCGCCAGCGCCACGACCTCGTCGCGCCGCGCGCCAAGATCCGCAACCACGATGCCGATCTGCGCCCCCGCGTGCCGCTGCGCACGCAGGCGCGCCCAGTCGAGCGCGGCGACAAGCTCGGCGCGTGGCGATGCGGCAAGCGCTCGTGCCACTACCCCCGTGGCCGAGGGCAGCGTGTCGAGCAGCCGCAGGCGGGCACCGGCGGCCGTGAGCGCGGCGCACAGGCGTTCCTGCTGCGGCGAGAGTTCGGTGAAACCAGCGAGGATCGTCGCCGGGCATCGCGTGCCGATGCGCGCGGCAAGGGCGCTCAGCCGCGCCGGAACCTGCGCCAGATCCAGCGCCTCCGCGCGCTGCAATTGCGTCCGGTAGGCTTCGGCCCAGCGCGCGAACAGCGCCGCGTCGTCGCTCTCCTCGCGCCTCGCGCCGCCAAGCGCGCCAGCTCTCGCCCCCCGCCCCCCATTCGTGCGCCAGCGTCCACGCTTCGGCGGCAAGCGCCGCGGCGCCGTGCGGATCGAGCAGCGGCATGCCTTCGCTTGCAACCACCTCGCGCCAGAGTTGCGCCGCTTGTGCCGCTGTCAGCAGCAGCTCGGGTGCGGCATGGTCATTGGCTGCGACAGCCTCTCGCCACAGCGACTCGAGCCAGATCGGATAAGGCACGATGCTCGGCGTGTTCCAGGCCTCGCGCCCGACGGCACGCTGCGCCCGATCGAACTCGCGCTGCAGGAAACGCGCGAGACGACGGTTGGGGGTAACGACGACCGCACCTTCGCCCAGCGCGGCGTGCACAGACGGATTCATAGCTGCCATGGTAGCCGACGCCTGCGCCGTGCCGGCGTCACGCCGGCAGGCAACGGCAGCTTCCAATCAGGGCGCGCGAGGGGCTCGCGCCGGTGCAAGGCGCGCGATGCGAAACGGCGGGGAGGTCGCTTAGTCGGCGGAGGCGCCCGCTTCTGCGGGTGCGTCGCGTGGGCGTGTCGGTGCCTGAGTCGGCGCCGCAGGGGATGCTGCAGTCGGTGCTTGTTCAGCCGCCAGGGCAACCGTTTCCGGAGGCGGCTCCTCGGCCATGCGCGTGAGCACGTGCCATTCGCCGCACCAGTCGTCGTCGCGTACCAGGGGCCACACGCCTTCGACCATGTAGGCCTTGGCCGTGACCGGATTCAAGAGCGGCGCGTGGCGCCGGCACTGGCCCCACATCGGCGCCTTGCCGTCGGTCGGCCGCGCCCGCCGGCGATCATAGTATTGGCAATTGACGCATTTCTCGACGTTGGCGCCGGTCGCCGCCGCACTGGCTTGCGCGGCAGTCGGTTGGGGGGCTGCGGGTACGGACCGCGACAGCGGGCTCTTCGGCCGGCGTCTTGGCACGATCACTGGGTGTGCGTCCACGGACCAACGGTTGCTCCCCGGGATTGCGTTGGCGGCGCCGCACGGCGCCGCCGCCTTACTACTTGTGCGCAGTCAGTGTCGGGCGCGGCGTCCGCTGCGCGGCCCAATGCCGCGGGCGATCGAACAGCGGCCGCAAGTAACAGGAGCGTCCGGCGTCGCGCACGACGGCGATCAACTCGCGCATGCTCCTGGTGCGCGTAGCCGCCCGCCGTACTAGCGTAACACGGTCGCAGGTCCGCGGGTCAGCCCGGACCTGGCGCAGGACTTGCGTCAGGCGGCCCACGCCCGTATCACCGCAAGCAGAGGCGCCGGAACGTCTTGCACATAGCGCGGCTGCGTTGTGAATTGCGCATCCAGGCAGGCCTTGAGTTCGGCATCAGCCTCGGCCGCGGCGCGTTGCAGCGAGTCGTCGTATTCGTGCCGCTGCTCGGGATCCGACAGCACCGAATAGGCCTGGTGAATGAGCCGGACCAGAACTTCGTCTGCAGCGTTGTTGAGGCGTTGTCTGAGCGTTTGGTAGGCTGCCTCGATGCGCGTGGTCGACGCCCCAGGGGGTAGTTCGAGGTAGTCGTAGTGGGTATAGAGCACGGTCGTTCTCCTGTTGCGTTCCGACGCAGTCGTTGAAGGTTTCCTGAGCATGGGGCAGCAACATCCATGCCATAGCTCGCGCGGCGCCCCCGAAAGCAAGCCCAAGTTCATGATTTTTAGCGCCTGCAGGCGGAGCTGACCGGGTCGGAGCGACACCGCGGGGGCGGACTCTGGAACCCTCCGCCGGGGCGCAGTTGGCTGCCGCATTGCGGCAGTTAGGGACCGGCCCGCTTAAGGCCGATCTGCCGTGCGGCGATTCGCAAGCGCTGCTTGCCCAGCGCCGGCACGCCGCGGCTAAATCGTGCGCAGCGGGGTCGGGCCCGTCGGGGGTGGAAACGCGCGCTCGATCTCCTGCCGCAGATCCTGTCCCAGGGAAACGTCGAGGGCGCTGCGGTTGTCCTGCACATGCGCCGCGTCGGCCGCCTTGGCGATGATGGCCACCTTCTGCGCCAGCAGCCAGGCAAGCGCGACCTGTGCCGGCGTTGCCCCGGCGCGCGTGGCGAGCCTGCCGAGTCGGCGCTCGGTGACCAGTCGCCCCTCGTCGAGGGGCGAATAAGCCATGACGGCAATGCCATTGCGGCGACAGAACGGCAGCAGGTCCCATTCGATGCCGCGACAATCCAGGTTATAGAGAACCTGGTTCGCCGCGCAGTGTTCGCCGCCCGGCAGTCCAAGCAGCTCCTCCATGTCGGCGCGATCGAAGTTCGACACGCCCCAGGCGCGAATGCTGCCCTCGGCACGCAGCGCCTCGAAGCCGGCGATGGTCTCGGCAAGCGGGATCGTCCCGCGCCAGTGCAGCAGGTAGAGGTCGAGCCGATCCGTCGCGAGCCGCTGCAAGCTGCGCCTGCAGGCATCGATCGCGCCGCGCCTGCTCGCGTGGTGCGGATAGACCTTGCTGACCAGAAACACGTCCCCGCGGCGACCGGCGATGGCCTCGCCGACCACGCGCTCGGCGCCGCCCTCCGCATACATCTCGGCGGTGTCGATGAGCGCCATGCCCAGATCGATACCCAGGCGCAGGGCGGCGATTTCTCTGGCGCGGTCGCGCCGTCGTTCGCCCATGTGCCACGTGCCCATGCCCAGCAGCGGCATCGTCGCGCCGGAGCGCAAGGCAATTTGCGGCAGCGAGTCGGCCATGGCAGCGCGCGCAGGAGGTCGGACCAGCATACCCGAAGCCGGCTTCGCGCGGGGCAGGTTAGAATGGCGCGATGCCGCCCGATGCCGCAGCCGTTTCCACCCCGCCGCGCCGCGTCGTCCGGGGCGCCTGTCCGCACGATTGCCCCGACACCTGCGCGCTGCAGATCACCGTGGAGAACGGCCGCGCGATCAAGGTCGAGGGCGCGCCGGATCACCCAACGACCGGCGGCACCCTGTGCACCAAGGTCGCGCGCTACCTGGATCGCACCTATGCTCCCTCCCGGCTGTTGCAGCCGCTGCGCCGCGTGGGTCCCAAAGGCTCCGCTCGCTTTGCGCCCACGACCTGGGACGAAGCGTTGTCCGAAATCGCTGCCCGCTTCGGCCAAATCGCCGCCTCGCCTGACGGGCCACAGGCCATACTTCCCTACAGCTACGCCGGAACGATGGGCCTGCTGCAATCGAGCTCGATGGATCGGCGCTTCTTTCACAAGCTCGGCGCCTCGCTGCTCGATCGCAC
Source organism: uncultured beta proteobacterium (assembly GCA_963711235.1). Taxonomy (GTDB): domain Bacteria; phylum Pseudomonadota; class Gammaproteobacteria; order Burkholderiales; family Casimicrobiaceae; genus PALSA-1003. The sequence goes on from CAVQDI010000011.1 coordinate 206,151, forward strand.
GATCTGCGCGAGCGCCGGCAAGGCGGGCTATGCGGCAACGATCGGCGCCTCGATCGGCACCGACCTCGAGCAGTTCGAACACGCCCGGCTGATCCTCATCTGGGGCTCCAACCCGATCGTTTCGAATCTGCATCTGTGGAGCCGGGTGCAGGAAGCGAAGCGCCGCGGCGCCAAGCTTGTCGCCATCGATCCCTACCGCAGCCTCACCGCGGAGAAATGCCATGTTCATCTCGCCCTGCGTCCGGGCACCGATGCCGCGCTGGCGCTGGGCATGATGCACGTTCTGATCGCTGAGGATCGGCTCGATCACGACTACATCACCCGCTACACGCTGGGCTTCGATGCGCTCAAAGTGCGGGTGGGCGAATATCCGCCGTCGCGCGTGGCGCAGATTACCGGCCTTGCCGTCGACGACATCGTCACGCTGGCGCGGGACTACGGCACGATCAAGCCCGCCGTGATCCGCCTCAACTACGGCATGCAGCGCCATGCCGGCGGCGGCATGGCCATCCGCACGGCCGCCTGTCTGCCGGCGCTGGTCGGCGCCTGGCGCGACCCTGCGGGCGGCGTGCTGCTGTCGTCGAGCGGCGCCTACCCCGTCGACCGCGACGCGCTCGAGAGGCCCGACCTCATCTGGAACCATCCGCGCACGATCAACATGTCCTGCATCGGCGACGCCCTGCTCGAGGTCAAGGACCCGCCCATCCGTGCGCTCTATGTCTACAACTCCAATCCGCTCGCCGTGGCGCCGGACTCGGCCCGGGTGGTGGCCGGCTTTTCGCGCGAGGACCTGTTCTGCGTGGTCCACGACGTGTTCCTGACCGACACCGCCGACTACGCCGACATCGTGCTGCCGGCGACCACCCAGCTCGAGCACCTCGACGTGCACGCGTCCTACGGACACCTGTACGTGCTGGCGAACAATCCGGCGATCGCGCCGGTGGGGGAAGCGAAGCCCAACACCGAGGTGTTTCGGCTCCTGGCGCAACGCATGGGCTTCGACGAACCGTGCTTGCGCGACAGCGACGAGGATATCGCCCGCCAGGCCTTCCGCAGCGACCACCTGAACATGCAGGGTCTCGACTGGGACAGGCTCAAGACGGACGGTTGGCAGCGGCTCAACCTGCCCTCGCCTTTCGCACCCTTCGCCCACGGCAACTTTCCCACCCCGTCGGGCAAATGCGAGTTCTATTCCGAGTCCTTGCGGCGCGAGGGTATCGATCCGCTGCCGACCTATACGCCGCCGCGCGAGTCGGTGGCGAGCAACCCGGAACTCGCCGCGCGCTATCCCCTGGCGATGATCTCGCCGCCTGCGCGCCACGCCTTGAATTCGAGCTTTGCCAACCTGCCGACCTTTCTTGCCAGCGAGCCGACGCCGCACCTGGAAATCCACCCCGACGATGCCGCCGCGCGCGGCATCGCCAGCGGCGACCGCGTGCGCGTGTTCAACGATCGCGGCGCGCTGGTGCTCACCGCGCGCGTCAACGCGCGCACCCGGCCCGGGGTGGTCGTGGCGCTGTCGATCTGGTGGCGCAAGCTCTCCCCGGACGGAACGAACGCCAACATGGTCACCGGCCAGGCGCTCACTGACCTCGGGCGCGCGGCGACGTTCTACGATTGTCTGGTCGAAGCGGAGCGCATCGCCGCCTAGAGCGCGCGCCAGCTGGGCGATGTTCGAGGCGCGTCAGGCGGTCTTGCGCACCAGGACCGACCATCACACCGAAGATCTCGAGCGTGCCCTCGGGGCGGATGACCGGATAGGCCTTGTTCTCCGGGCGCAGGATGAAATGGCCGCGTTCGAGATCAAGGCGCTTGAGCGTAAACTGGTTGTCGACGATGGCGACGACAATTTCGCCCCGGCGCGCGCTGCTGCGCTTCTCGACCACGACCAGATCGCCATCGAGGATGCCGGCGTCCTGCATCGAATCACCCTTGACGCGCACGAACACGGTCTGCGACGGATGCTCGATCAGGTAATCGTCGAGCGTCAGCGCCTCCGGCGGCGCGTCATCGATCGGGTTCGGCAGCCCGGCCTGGACCGGCGAGTCGGCGAGCGGCCGCTCGAAGAAGCGTCGCGTTGGCGCCAGGCGACGGTCGGGCGTCGACTCGACAAAGCCGGCCAGCTTCAGCCGGGCGACCAGGGCCGCGACCGAGGATTTCGAGCGCAGGCCGAGAAGCCCGCCGATCGAGGCGTAGGAAGGCAGCGCGCGATAGCGCGCATAATAGTCCTGCAGGGCGCTGAGGTAGGAACGATCGTTCGACATTCAGGGTAGACTAGCGAACGATCGTTCACCCGTCAAGCCCATGTTTGCGCCCGCCGTCGCCTTTGTCGATCTCGAGACCACCGGCACCGCCGCCCGTGCCGACCGCGTCACCGAGGTCGCCATCGTGCGCGTCGACGAGGGTGCCCGGGTCGACGAATGGAGCACGCTCGTCAACCCCGAATGCAGCATTCCGGCGGAGATCCAGGCGCTGACCGGGATCACCAATGCGATGGTGAGCGCGGCGCCGACCTTCGGCTGGATTGCCGACGAAGTCGCCGCGCGCATCGCCGGCTGCGTGTTCGTCGCCCACAACGCACGCTTCGACTACGGTTTTCTCAAGCACGAGTTCGGCCGCCTCGGCCGCGCGTTCACGGCCAAGGTCCTGTGCACCGTCAAGCTGTCGCGGCGGCTCTACCCGGAGGCGGGCCGACACCATCTCGACGCGCTGATCGCGCGCCATGGCTTGAGCGCGGCCGACCGGCACCGGGCGCTGGGCGACGCCCGCATCCTCTGGCAATTCGTGCAGGCGATCTACCGCGACCAGCCAGCGGCGGCTATCGACGCGGCGATCGGCCGCATCCTCAAGGTACCGAGCCTGCCCCCGCAGCTGCCTGCCGACGCGCTCGATGCGATCCCGGAAGCCCCGGGCGTCTACCGCTTCTATGGGCTCAACGCCCTACCGCTCTACGTCGGCAAGAGCATCAACCTGCGCGAACGCGTCGCGGCGCATTTCACCTCCGACTATCGCAGCGCCAACGATCTGCGCTTGTCCTCCGAGATCACGCGCATCGAATTCGAGCAGACCGCCGGTGAACTGGGGGCGTTGTTGCGCGAATCGCAACTGGTCAAGACGCTGCTTCCCGCGTACAACCACAGGCTGCGGCGGCGCGCCGACATGGTCGCGCTGGCGCTCGCCGACGAGCCGGCCGTTCCGGAGTATGTGCGCTCCGACGCCATCGATCCGCGCCGGCTCGAGCATCTCTACGGGCCGTTCGCGTCGCGGCAGCAGGCGCGCGAGGCGTTGCGCGCAGTGGCCGCGCAAGCAGGGCTTTGCTGGACCGCGCTCGGACTCGAGCGGCGCCAGGGCCCGTGCTTCGCGCGCCAGGTGCGCAAGTGCGCCGGCGCCTGCGTGGGCGCCGAGCCGCCGGCTGCGCATCACGCCCGCCTACACGCCGCCCTGGCCCCGTACGCGCTGCAGAGCTGGCCTTACCCGGGCGCGATCGGCGTGCGTGAAACCTCGATCACCGGCGAGCGCACCGAACTGCACGTGCTGCGCGACTGGTGCTGGCTCGCCACCGCCCGCGACGAGAGCGAGCTGCAGGACCTAATCGAGGCGCCGCCCCGCGTGCCCTTCGACCTCGATATCTACCGCCTGCTTGTCAAGCACCTGCCGCGGGCGACAATCCTGCCGCTGCCGTCCTGCTCCCGATCGTAACCACCCCCGTCGCGCCACGCCGCTGGTCAATGCAAGTGCGACATGTTGCCAGCGATGCGCAGGGCAAAGTCAAAGACCTCGAGCGTACCCAGCCCCGTTTAGCGGCTAGCTGCAGTGAAGCTTTCGGCGTGCTGGCAACCACGGCAAAAACTCCTCGGGTCGCGCGCCGGACGCGCTGGCGACGCGGCAACGAAGCGCTCAAGGAGGGCAGATGTATCCCGCCCCGCTCGGATTCTTGAAGCAGCCAACCGATTCGGGGAGGACCTGCTTCGGCAGCCACAGCACGACCTTGGGGAAATAGATCGCAAAGGCGATGGTGGCGAAGAAGACGACGTAGATGGGCAATGCCGCCCGCAGCGCCTGCGAGAAGCGAACGCCGACGAATTTCGATGCCATCAACAGAACCAGCCCGTAGGGCGGGGTGATGAGGCCAAAGGCCAGCGTCGCGATCAGCACCACGCCCATGTGGACCGGGTTGATGTTGCCTGCCGCCGTCAGCGCATTGACCAGCGGCATGAAGATGATGATCGTCGGCACCGGCTCGATGAAGTCGCCGATGATGGTAAACAAAAGCACCATCAGCAACATGATCAGGTGCGGGTCGTTGTGGGCGATGCCGCTTATCCAGTCGGCGATCACGATCGCGCCGCGCAGATAGGCGAGCATCCAGCCGAAGGCATTGGCGGCGCCGATGGTGATCAACGGCAGCGAGAAGATGAGACCGGCCAGGCAGAAATCGTACGGAAGCCGCTTGATGTGGCTCGGGTTCAGGGAGGGAATGACCACGACCAGGATCCACACCGCGGCCACCACCCCCGCCTCGGTCGGCGTGAACCAGCCGGTAAGGATGCCGCCCAGCAGAATGATCGGAATCATCAGCGGCAGGGAGGCATCCTTGAAGGCATGGGCGACGTCGCGGAAAGCCGCCCGCGGACGGCGCATGCCCACCGGACCGAAAAAGTAGCAGTAGATCATCAGCCCGAAGCCGATCATGAATCCGGGCACGAAACCGGCCATGAACAGGCCGGCGATCGAGACATTGCCCACCGCGCCATAGACCACCGCGGTGATGCTTGGCGGCACCAGCGCCGCGATGGTGGAGGCCGCGGCGATGATGGCTGCGGTAAACGCCGGGGTGTAGCCCTCCTGCTTCATCGGTCCGCCCAGGGTGCGGCTGATCACCGCCACGTCGGCGGTCGTCGAACCCGACATCTCCGAGAAAAACATGCTGAATACGGTCACCACCTGCGACAGGCCGCCGCGAAGGTGCCCCACCAGCGCCAGGGAGAGGTTGGTGACCCGGCTCACCACGTTGGCGGAGGTCATGAGCTCGCCGACGAGCAGGAAAAACGGAATGGCCAACAAGGCTTCGGAATCCATCCCGTCGAAGATCTTCTGCACGATCGCCGGGAACGTCACGTCGGTGCATGCGGCACCGACGAACACTCCCGCCATCAGGGAAAACGCGACCGGGACGCCCAGATAGCCGAAGACCAGGAACAGCACGGTCATCAGCCCGAGGATCAGCGTCGCGCTCACGAGCGCTCCCCGCCCGATCCGAGCGCCTTGATCGGCGCGATGGCGAGGAGCTCTTCCGGAGGCTCCGGGTGATCGAAGCCTTTGCGCCACCCGTTGACCAGCTGCTCGATGGTGAACAACGCGATCAGGGCGCCCGATAGGGGAATCGCGGCATAGAGCGAGGCGATGGGAGTCAGCGACGGCATGCCGAAAGCTCGAAAAGCCACGCAGGAAATTGATATAGCCGAAGTAGATGAGGAAGAAGGCAACCGCGAGCACCACCAGTCGGATGACGACCTCGGCCACGAGCCGCGGCGTTCCATGCAAGGCTTCGGCAACGGCGGTCAGGTAGAGGTGATCATTGCGCCGGGTGGCCACCGCCGCACCGATGAAAATGCCGTAGATGAAGAAGGTCTGCGTGACCTCCTGCAGCCAGAGCCAGGGGTGGCCGATGGTGCGGGTGACGATGTCGAACATCACCGTCGTCGAGAAGCCGAACAGCAGCACGCCGCAGAGGATCATGAGGATCATCTCCAGGACGTCGAGCGCAGCGCCATTTGAGATGACGCTGCCGCTGCAGCACGAGCTTGTCGGCGATGCGCATCGATCTTCTGCGGTCAGGACGAAGGACAAGGGGAGGCCAACATGGCCAGCCCCTCTGCGCATGTCAGAGCATTACTTGACGGCGCCGATCAGGTCCTTGATCTTGACCGCGTGCGGGCCGAGTTCCTTCGCAAGCTTGTCCAGATAGGGTGCGGCAATCTTTTCGAAACCCGACTTGTCGACGTCGGTCACGATCTTCACCCCGAGCGCCTTCAGCTTAGCGGCCGACTCATGCTCCAGTTCGAGCGCCTTGGCCGGCTCGTTCCTGCCGACCTCGTCGGCGGCGGTCGTCACCCACTTCTTCTGCTCGTCGGTCAGGCTCTTCCACAGCTTGTCGCTGACCCAGATCAAATTGTTATTGGCTTCGTGCTCGGTCATCGACAGCACCGGCGCCACCTCGTAGTGGCGGTTGAGCAGATAGACATTGACGCCGTTCTCGGCCACATCGACCACGCCCGTCTGCAGCGAGGTGTAGACGCTGCCGAAGGGCATATGCACGGTCTGCGCGCCGTAAGCGGGAAACATGGTGTCTTCGGTTGCCGTGGCCTGGACACGCACCTTCAACCCTTTCATGTCCTCGACCTTGTGGATCTCCTTCTTGCTGTACATGTCGCGCAAGCCCAGCGTGATCAGCGCCAGCGCATGGGCGCCCTGGACGGTGTCCTCGATCATGTCCTTGACCGCCTGCACGACCTTCGGATCGGCGATCGCTTTCTTCAGGTGATCTTCCGACCGGAACAGGTAGTGCAGCGACATGACCCCCGGCCTGGGGCGAGAGCGTGGCGGCGTTGGCCGACGAGCTGATGCAGAACTCGATGTCGCCGGCCTTGATCAGCTGCAGAACTTGCGGCTCCTGCCCGAGCTGCGCGCCCGGATACTGGTCGATGAGCATCGTTCCCTTGCTCAGCTCCTTGAGCTTGTCGGCGAAGATATCGCCGGCAACGCCATACCCCGTGCCATGCGGCTGGTCGTAGGCAAAACGGTAGTGGTGAACCTCCTGGCCCCATGCGGCCGGCAACGACGCGGTGAAGACCGAGGCAAGCGCGAGCAAGCAAAACCAATTCGCCATCCTGAACATGAATCCTCCTTATCCGATTTCTTCCTGCCGCCACGACCGGGCGGTTGCCCGACGCGAGCGCCATCGCCGGGCAGAGTCTGCGACCTGCAGGGTTCCGGACGCGAGCGAGCGTTGCGCGGGTCTGAAATTCAACCCTACCATGAGGGTCCGCGCGCGACAAATGCCGGGCACGGCGGCTCGACGGCGTGGCGCGGCGTCGGAACAGGCGCCCTGCCCCGGCGCGCACGCGTGCGGCGGCTAGAGCATGCCGGCGACGAGATTGACCGTGAGGGCCAGGATCCCGGTGGCGTAGAAAAAGGAAATGATCCCCTGGGTAATCGCCAGTTGGCGCACGGCAGGGTCCGTAATCTGCACGTCGGATACTTGAAACGTCATGCCGATCGTGAACGAGAAGTAGACAAAGTCCCCGTACGCCGGCGGGCGCGAGCCGGGAAACACGATACCGCCCTGAACGCATTGCTCCTTGCCCGACGCACCCAGATAATAATCATGGGCGTAATGCAGGGCGAAAATCGTGTTGATCAGCGCCCAGGACAGCACGATCGTCACCACGACGAGCGCCAGTCGGGCGATCTGCTCGAACTCGGCCGCCGTCTTGATCAACGGTACTTCCGCGGCGATGACGACGAGGCTCGCCGAGGCCGCCACCACCGTGAGTCCGAGCACGGTCCATTTGCCGGTGACCTGCCGGGCGGCAATGGTGCGCATCCTTTCCGGCGACGCATGGCGCAGGGTGATCAACATCAGGGTCAACGCCACCATGACGCCGATATCCCAGGCCAGGATGAAGCGCAACCGGCCCGATATCGAGTCCACGAACAGGAGCAACAGGTACACGACGATGCCGGTCGTTGTGCCCGCGAACAGGCGCGGTCGCCGCAGGCGGGGCCAAAACCTGCGCGGTTGGGTGGACTCTGCTTGCGGATTCATGTTGTAGCCAGGGCCGATGCGGCGAAGAACCGGCGCGGAGGGGCGCGCTGGCGCAGCGCGCCGCCATTGTAACGCGCGACCCTGCGCGCAGGGTCAGGGCGTGCCCCGCGCGCGAATCCTAGGCGTCGCGGTTTGCGCGGATGCCGGCGCTGCTGACGAAGCGCGCCAGGGACACGCGCCTGACCAGGTCATTCACCATCGCGCCGAGCTTGACCTCGGTGCGGGCCTTCGTCAGCCGATCCGGAAAGTGTGTCAATTCGGCGTCCGAGAACGTCGCGGTCGCATGCGCGTTGCCACGGAAGAGTTCCAGAACGTGCGATGGCCTCGCCACGAGCTGTTCGCCGTGGTTCCAGGTGACGCCGATGGGAACGACACCTGCCGCGGCGGCCCGGCGCCGTGCCTCGTGGGCGATTCCGTCTGCGCCTCGGGCGCGAGCCATAGCCTCCGAATCAGCATTCATGGCGGACCTCCAATGCCAATTAGGCTCCGTTGCATATAACACCTTCATGACAGCTTTCACACGGGTCTGGTGCGTTCCCATCGCTACGACGTTTCTCTTGCGTGAGCTGCTGCGGGTGACGGGGATTCGTAAGTGGCGGTCCCCCTCCGTCGCGATGCCGCGCCGCGCGGGCAGCGGCGAAGTTCAGGATTTTTCCGGGTCGGCCCGGGTTCCGCCGTCGATCAGCTGGCCCTGCTCGTAGAACGGATACGGCCCGTCAAATTCACCCACGGCGACGCCGAAGGTGACGAAGCGCTCGTCGCTCCAGCGGTGCAGCATGTAGCCGGGTGGCTCCATGACAAACTGCGCCGGGCGATCGGGCAACAAGTCGAGCGCCACCTGGTGCGCCGGACTCGGGCAGGTGACCGCAACCGTCCCGCCGAAACGGGCAATGATCGTGCGATGCAGGTGACCGCACAGGATCCTTTCGATATTGGCATGGCGCCGGATGATCGGTTCGAGCGGATACGCCGTCTGCAATCCCACCCGGTCCATAAATTCGATGCCGGTTACAAACGGCGGATGGTGCATCAGGATCACGACCGGCCTCTGCCGATAGACGACGAGCTGCTCCTCGAGCCAACGCAACCGGCTCCGGCACAACAGCCCTCCGCCTTCGCCGGGCAAAAGCGTGTCCAGGGCGACGATCTGCAACGGGCCCGCGGGCACGCTGTACTGGATAAATTCCTCGCCCCCATGCAGGTAGTGATGCTGAGGGAACGCAGCCCGGAGCGCGTCGCGGCGGTCGTGGTTGCCAGGAATCAGATACAGCGGCATCGGCAACGGCGCCAGGAGCTCTGCCAGGTGCTCGTATTCCTCCGGCCGCCCGAAATCGGCCAGATCGCCGGTCGCAACGACCATATCCGGAAGCGGCCGTTGCGCCACGAGGTTCGCGACGCAGCGTTTGAGATGGGTCGCGGTATCGACGCGGCGATAGGCCAGCTCGCCGGGCCGACGAATATGCAGGTCGCTCAGTTGCGCGATCAGCATGGTGGCCTGCGCTAGGCCGCGCCAATCGGCGTAGGCCGGTTGAAGACGACCCCGATCGGCGCGCCGGCGACCACGCTGCTGTGGCCGAGGGCGTCGACGGTCACCATCTGCCCGTCGTCCAGCCGGACCACGACCCGCGTCACGCTCCCGGCGAAGAAACTGCCGACAACCAGGCCGGTCACCTCGGCCGCGTCGGCGTTGGCAAGCGCCAGGTCATGCGGGCGGAAGTAGAGCGGGTCTTCGCCACCGAGCACGACCTTGCCATTGACCTGTTGCGCGTTGACGCGATTCATGGTGCCGACGAAATCGGCGACAAAGGCATTGCGCGGTGCCCGGTAAAGCTCTTGCGGCGAGCCGAGCTGCTCGATACGTCGCCGCGACATCACCGCGACCCGGTGGCCGAGCGCCATCGCCTCCGCCTGATCGTGCGTCACCAGCACCGTGGTGATCTGCAATCGGCCCAGCAATTCGGCCAGTTCGACGCGAAGCTCGTCGCGAAGCTTGGCGTCGAGCGCGGTCAACGGCTCGTCGAGCAACAGCACCCGCGGTTCCGGCGCCAGGGCCCGCGCCAGCGCAACCCGCTGTTTCTGCCCACCGGACAATTGATGCACCGGTCTGGCGGCGAATTCGGTCAGGTGCATCATGGCCAAGAGCTCGACGATGCGCTGCTGGCGCTTGGCCGGTTCGAATCGGCGTACCTTCAGGCCGTAGCCGATGTTGTCGGCAAGACTTAAGTTCGGGAACAGCGCGTAGTTCTGGAACACCATGCCCACCCCACGCTGCTCGGTAGGGACATGGGTTACTTCGGAGTCACCGATAAACACCCGGCCCCCCGGGTCCGGTTGTTCCAGTCCCGCAATCATGCGCAGAACCGTCGTCTTGCCGCAGCCGGAGGGACCGAGCACGGCGAGCGTTTCTCCTGCCGCAACGACCAGGTCGATCGGGTCGAGCGCGCGGTGCCCATTGGCGAAGGTCTTGCTGCACTGCTCGAGACGGATTGAAACGGTCGCGGGCATGGTCAACGGCCGCTTGCCACGAAGCGCCGCGCGACGAGCTGGACAGCCAGGAGCAGGGGCAGCAGCATGAGCAGAAAGATCAGCGTATACGCCGAGGCGATTTCGAGTCGCATCGAGGCGTAACTGTCGGCCAAGCCGACCGGCAGCGTCTGCGTGAGCGGCGTATGCAGCATCCAGGTCAGGTTGAATTCCCCGACCGAGAGCGTGAGCACGGTCAGCGCCCCGGCGACAATCCCGGGCAAGGCGTTGGGAATGACCACCGTTCGAAAGCGTTCGGCAAACCCGGCGCCCAGGGTGGCGGCGGCCTCCTCGAGCGCGTCGAGGTCGATGGCGGAAAGCACAGCCAGGCAGGCCCGGGTCATGAACGGCAGCGTGAACAGCACGTGCCCCACCAGGATGAACAGCCAGCTTGTCCGAAACGCCTGCCAACGGCCGTAGGTGAGGATCAGGGCCAGTGCCGTGGCCAGGCCCGGAACGGCAACCGGCAATACCAGCAGCTCCTCGAGCAAGCGCGTGCCACGCGTCGCGTGCCGGCAGAGGACGTAGGCCGCCGGCAGCCCGATCGCCGCCGTAACCGCGACACACGCAAGCGCGATGCGCAACGACAACCATACCGTCGGCTGGTAGAGCTCCCAAACGGTCGCCAACCAGCGCAGGGTCAGGCCGCTGCGCCAGCCGACAAAGTAGTTTTCGGTCACGCCCGCAAGCACCGAGACCATCACCGGCACGATCATGAACGCGGCCGTTGCGACGGCCAAGGCCAGTTGCAGGTAGAACCTCAGTGGTGCCGCGCGCATGGCGATTCTAGGCCGCGGCGGCGGCTTGAGCGCCGGTGAGTTGGCGCGCCACCGCCAGGGCGAGCCAGGTTACCAGGCCCAGCAGCAGGGACAGGACGGCGGCGACCGAAAAGTTCGCGTAGTTGGTGAACTCGTTGTAGATGGTGATGGGCAGCACATCGATCTGGGTCGCCAGCGTAAACGCCGTTCCGAACGCGCCCATGCTGGTCGCGAAGCAGATCGCGCCGGCGGCGATGAGCGCGGGCATGAGCGCAGGCAGGATCACGTCGGTCAGGACCTGGAACGGCGACGCGCCGAGCGTGCGTGCCGCTTCCTCCAGGCTCGGATCGAGTTTTTCCACGTTGGCCATGACGGTGAGAATCGTGCGCGGAATGGAAAAATAAAGGTAGCCCAGGAAGAGCCCGCCCATGCCATAGGCGAAGACCAGCCGTTCCCCGCTCAAATACTCGGTCAGCGTGGCGATCAGGCCCTGGCGCCCGGCGAGCAGGATCACCAGAAAGCCGACGACCACGCCGGGAAAGGCCAAGGGAAAGCTCAGCAGCGCAATGAGCAAGGTCCGGCCCGGAAACCGTTGCCGCTGCAGGAAAAAGCCAGTGCAGCCGGAGATGACAAGCGCCGCGAACGTTACCGCGACCGAGAGCACCACCGTGGCGAGCAGACTGCGCAGGTAACGCGGGTCGAAGAGCACCAGCCAGTACGCCGCAATACCCTGCGCACCGGATGCGCCCACCGCCGACAGGCGAACCATGGGCAGCAGCCAGAATGCGGTGAAGACCGCAAGTGCTGGCAGCGTGAGGAGCAGCGAACGAGCCCGGGATCGCATCGAAGCGCCGTCTGTTCTTAAGCCGCTCCGGCGCGAGCAGAGCGCGCGCGGTGGCGGCGTCGTGGCTACTGCACTTCCCGCAGGTAGCGGTCAGAAAAGCTCTTCTGCACCTCGGCCATCTTCGCGTAGTCGAGCGCCTTGGCCCGCGCGTACTCGGAGGCGGGCAGAAAGCGCGACTCGGCTTCCTTCGAAATTGCACTCGCCCGCACCGGCCGCAGGTAGGCGTTGGCCCAGACCGCCTGGCCCTCGTCGGAGAGCACGAAGTCGAGCACCTTCTTCCCGGCCGCCTGGTTCGGGTCATTGCTGACCAGGCTCATGACGTAGGGCACGATGACCGACCCTTCGCTGGGGATGACGAACACCACGTTGGCCTTGTCCTTGTACTTGGCTCGGTAGGCGTTGAAGTCATAATCGAGAAGAATCGGAATCTCTCCCGACAGCACGCGCGCATAGGAGGTCTGCTTGGGGACGATGGGATCGTTCTTTTTCAGTTGCTTGAAATAATTCAAGGCCGGCGTGAAGTCATCCAGCGTGCCGCCGAGGGCATCGTTGACTGCGACCGCGCCGACGTAGCCGACGAACGCGCTCGCCGGATCGAGGTAGCCGATCAAGCCGCGGTATTCGGGCTTGAGCAGATCGTGCCACGATTTCGGTACCGGCTTGCCCTTCAACGCGTCGACATTGACCATGAAGCCAAGGGTCCCGGAGTGAATCGTGAACCAGTAGCCGTCCGCGTCCTTGAGCCCGCCGGAATATCGTTCCAGTGTGCCGGCTTGTACGCGCCAACGACGCCCTCCTTCTTCGCCTGGATGCCGAAGGTGACGCCATAGTAGACAACGTCTGCAACGGGGCTCGCCTTCTCGGCCACGAGTTGCGCCAGCGCCTGTCCCGAATTCTTGTTGTCGGGCGGGCACCGTCACGCCGGTCTTGTCCTTGATCAGGCGGATTTGCGTCGCCCAGTCTGCCCACTCCGGCGGGCAGTTGTAGCAGATTGCGGTTTGCGCATGGGCAGCCGATGCCACCAACGCGAGGCTGGCGACAAGCCCGACGAGAGTCCGTTGTACTGCGCTGCTCATTTCCTCTCCTCCGTGTCCCGCCGCCATGGGTGCCCGACTGGCGCGACCGCGTCGACCCAAGGCGCGAGAATACGTCAGAATTGTGTCCATTGCGTGTGTGACGCGCGAACGATCGGCGCGCTTGCCTTGAAATGCCGCCGCAGCGGCGGCATGGGGGTAGCGCCCGGCCTCGACCCCTGGAAAGCGCTGCCTGCGATGCAGCAAAGTGTCATCGTATTTTCATTTTCCACGTGTAGCTAAGCCCTTTCCCCATCTGCCGCCATGCAAACCATGCGCCTTCTGACCGCTCGATCGGTCATCGCTGTGCTGCTGTTGCTCGCCGGGTGCGCGACGCCGCCCGCCGGTCCGGACCGGACCGCGTCGAGCCTGGCCAAGATCGAGCACATCGTGGTGATCTACGCCGAGAACCGCAGCTTCGACCACCTCTACGGGCTTTTCCCGGGCGCCAACGGCCTGGGCAACGCCACCGCGGCGACATGGACACAGGTGGACCGCAACGGCACGACCTTGCCCGTTCTGCCCCCGGTGTGGAGGTCCGACGCCACGGCCGATCCGGCGTACCCGAAGGATCTCCCCAATCGTCCGTTCCGGATCGATGCCCCGCCGATCAACGTGCCCCTGTCGGTGGCGACACCGGACCTGATCCACCGCTTCTACACCAACCAGGAACAAATCAACCACGGCAAGCTCGATCGCTACGCGGCGATGTCCGACGCGGGAGGCCTGGTCATGGGGACCTACGATGGCTCCACCCTGCCGCTGTGGAAATTGGCGCGTGAATATACGCTGGCCGATAACTTCTTCATGGGCGCCTTCGGCGGCTCGTTCCTTAATCACTTCTGGCTGGTCTGTGCTTGCACCCCTGTCTTTCCGAACGCCCCGCGGACGATGGTTGCGGCCCTTGACGCCGATGGCAAGCTCGCCCTCAAGCCGAGCTCACCGGCGAGCGCGCTCAACGGTCCGCCGCAATACGTCAACGATGGCGCGGTGACGCGGGACGGATTCGCGGTCAACACCATGCAGCCTCCCTATGAGCCGAGCAACATACCGCCCGCCGCCGGCGGCGACTCGCGCTTTGCCGACCCGAAGCGAAATCCTCTGCCGCCGCAGACGCTGAAGACCATCGGCGACACGCTGTCGGCCAAGGGGCTGGACTGGGCCTGGTATTCCGAGTCGTGGAACGACGCCGTGCTGCGACGGCATGCAACCCGCAGGCGCGCCGCGAAAGGTCATCGACAATGCCGCCCCTGGCGCAGCGGATTTCAAGACGCATCATCAACCGTTCAATTACTTCAGCAAGTACGCGCCCGGCACCGCGGAGCGCGCCAAGCACCTCAGGGATTACACCGACCTGGTGGCGCAGATCCAGACCAACAACCTTCCGGCGGTCGCGTTCTACAAGCCGCAAGGCAATCACAACGAGCATCCCGGCTACGCCGATGTGCTGGCTGGCGACATCCACATCGCCGACCTGGTCGGCAAGATACAGGCCAGTGCCACGTGGCCATCAACGCTCATCATCGTTACCTACGATGAGAACGGTGGCTTCTGGGATCATGTTCCTCCGCCGGCGGGCGATCGCTGGGGTCCCGGAACGCGCATACCAACGTTGGTGATCGGGCCGATGGCCAAAAAAGGTTGGGTCGACCACACCTTCTACGACACCACCTCGATACTGAAATTCATTACGCGCCGTTTCGCGCTCGAGCCGCTGCCTGGCGTGCGCCCGAATGCAGGCGACCTCAGCAACGCGCTCGAGTAAGCGCGTTGCTGCATTGATCCTTCGCTGCGGTCATAAATCCGCCATCGTGTTGCTGTAGCCTCGGTGCTGGCGTCACGAGCGCCACGACTTGCGGCTATCACTTGACCAAGGATCGATCATGAAAGAGTTGAAGAAACTGCACGAAAAGGCGGCGGAGCATCACGAGAAAGCCGCCGAACATCACCGCACTGCGGCTGAGCACGTTAGCGACGGTAATCACGAAGCGGCTGCGCACCACGCGCATGTCGCGCACGGGCACGCTATTCATGCGCATGAGCATGCGGGCCTGGCGAGCAAGAAGCATGTCGAGCTGCACGCTGAAACGGCGGAGGCTGAAGAGTAAGGCAATGGTAGCGGGCAGCCGCTGCCCGGGTAACTCGTTGTGGGGCGTTTAGTCGTGAGTGCGCCGAGAGCCACTTAACCGCGACAGCCTGTGGCTGCATTCCTTCCACGACTCCTCGCCGCGTGACAGGCAGGCGACCCCGCATTGCGCGGGGTTTTCTTTTTCGGGGCGCCTGCGCAACGACCCCTGCCGACTTCAGGCAACGTATACGGATTTGATGTTGACGAATTCCTTGATGCCGTAGGCGGAGAGCTCGCGGCCATAGCCGCTCTCCTTGATGCCGCCGAAAGGCAGCCGCGGGTCGGATCGCACGTTGTCGTTGACGAACACGCAGCCGCTTTCGATCATCTCCGCCGCGATGCGCTCGCCGCGCGCCAGGTCGCGGGTAATGACCGCGCCGCCAAGGCCAAAGGAAGAGTCGTTGGCCGTGGCGATGGCTTCGCCTTCGTCCTTGACCGCGATGATGGCCGCCACCGGCCCGAACAGTTCCTCGTCGTAGGCGGGCATTCCCTTGCTCACCGCGGTCAATACCGTAGCCGGATAGTAGGCGCCGCTGCCCTCGGGAATCTTGCCTCCGAGCAGGCACTTCGCGCCGCGGGCGATGCTCGCTTCAACCTGACGGTGCAGGCTGTCGCGCAGATCGTGCCGCGCCTGCGGACCGATCTGCGTATCCTCGGCCAGCGGGTCACCCATCTTGGCCGCCGCCATGCGTTGCACGAAGCGCTGTTCGAAGGCGAGCCGCAGGCTGTCGACGACGATGAA
This sequence comes from uncultured beta proteobacterium, assembly GCA_963711235.1. Lineage (GTDB taxonomy): Bacteria > Pseudomonadota > Gammaproteobacteria > Burkholderiales > Casimicrobiaceae > PALSA-1003. Next base: position 222,047 of record CAVQDI010000011.1, read on the forward strand.
GCGCTTGGCGGCGATGCAGCTCTGTCCGGAGTTGATCAGTCTTCCCCTGGCGCAGACGGTCGCGGCAAGCTCGATATCGGCATCCTCGAGCACGAGATAGGGGTCGCTGCCGCCCAGCTCGAGCACGGTTTTCTTCAGTAATTCGCCCGCCTTGCGCGCGACCGCCCGGCCGGCCGCCCCGCTGCCGGTAAGGGTCGCCGCGCAAATGTGCGGGTTGTCGAGTACCGCCTCCACCTGGCCGCTGCCGACGATCAGGGTGCGAAACAGGTCGGGCGGGAAGCCGGCACGGCGGAAGATGTCTTCGATGGCGAGCGCGCATGCCGGCACGTTGGAAGCATGTTTGAGCACGGCGGCGTTTCCGGCCATAAGCCCCGGTGCGGCGAAGCGGAAGACCTGCCAAAGCGGAAAATTCCACGGCATGATGGCTAGCACCACGCCCAAGGGAACGAAGGTGACGAAACTGCTGCGTCCCTCGGTCGCGACCGGCTCGCGGGCGAGAAAGCGGGCGGCGTTTTCGGCATAGAAGTCGCACACCTGCGCGCACTTCTGGGCTTCGGCCACACCGTCGCGCACCGGTTTGCCCATCTCGCGCGCCATGAGGCGGGCAAGGTCCGCGGCCTCGGCGCGCAGGATCTCCGCTGCCTTGCGCATCGGTCCGGCGCGCTCGGCATAAGCAACGCGCCGCCAATCGAGAAAAGCGGCATGCGCCTCGCCGATGATGGCGTTCACGGCAGCCGGCGCCATCTCTTCGTAGGTGGCGAGAAGCTCGCCGGTTGCCGGGTTGATGGTCTTGATCGTCATGGCGCGACCTCGCTCAAGCATCGTGGCCTGCCTGTCCCCGGCAGGCGAAACGAAAGCAGTCGGCTGATGGTACACGTCCCTCGCCCGCCGCGGCAGGCGAAAGTCAGCTCTCGACCGCTCGCGCGCCATGCGCGATTGCGTTGCCCTGCCGTTTCTGTTGAAATCGCCGCAGGCCGGCGCTGCAGCACCTGCCGCTTTGACCGCCACGCCGCTTCTCCGTTCCCGCGCATGCAAAGCCTCCCCAGCGGCACCGTGACCTTCCTGTTTTCCGACATCGAAGGTTCGACGCGGCTGATCGAACAGCACCCTGAAAGCGCGAAAGGCGCTATTGCGCGCCATCAGGCCCTGGTGCAAGCCGCCATTGATCGCCACCGGGGCCATGTCTTTCAGATCGTCGGCGACGCGTTTTGCTCGGTGTTCGACGACAGCGGCGACGCACTCGGCGCGGCGCTCGACGCGCAGCGCGCGCTGGCGCGGGAGAGTTGGGGCGAGATCGGCGCAGTGCGCGTTCGCATCGGCTTGCACACCGGTGTCGCCGAAGCGCGCAACGACGAATACATTTCTTCGCTTACCCTCGTGCGCGCCCAGCGCGTCACAGCCGCCGGGCACGGCGGACAAACGCTGCTCTCCACCACTGCCGCCGAACGGGTGAGCGCGGGGCTGCCGGCGGGGACCGCGCTGCGCGATCTGGGCGTGCACAAACTGCGGGGGCTTGCCGAAGCGGAGCGCATCTACCAGCTCATAGCCTCCGATCTGCCGACCGATTTCCCGCCGCTGCGAGTCGAGGACGTCGAGGCATCGTTTGCGACGCCCTTGCAGCAACTCGTGCGCGGCAAGCTCGTGGGACGCGGCGCGGAGCTGGAGCAGCTCAAGGGCCATTGGGACCAGGCGCAGCAGGCGCGCGGGCACCTTGTCCTGCTGTCGGGCGAGCCGGGGGTGGGCAAGACGCGCCTTGCCCAGGACCTCATCGCGCACGCGCAGAAGAGTGGCGCGATCGTGTTGCGCGGTGGCTGCTACGAGTACGAGGCGACCACGCCCTATCTGCCATTCGTCGAGGCACTGCGCGACTGGGCCCACTGGCAGAATGCGGACCAGTTGCGCTCGGCACTGGGTGCAACCGCGCCGGAGATCGCGAAGTTCGCGCCCGAGATCGAGGCGAAGCTCGGCGCGCTCGTGCCGAACGCACCCCTGTCCCCGAGCGAGGAGCGGATGCGGCTGTTCGACAATGCCGCGCGCTTTCTGCAATCGCTCGCGGCGGAGCGCGGCCTACTCATCTTCATCGACGACGTGCACTGGGTCGACCAGGGAACGCTGTCGCTGTTGCAATATCTCCTGCGCCATCTGCGCGGCCACCGGGTGCTGGTGCTCGCCGCCTACCGCGAGATCGAGCTCGATCGCGCCCATCCCCTCGCCTCGGCCCTGGTGGACTGGAATCGGGAGCGCCTGGCGACGCGAATCGCGCTGGGTCGTCTGTCGCGTGCGGATACGGGAAAGCTGCTCGCCACGCTGTTCCATCAGGAAATCGTGTCGGACGAATTCACCACCGCGCTCTACAACGAAACCGAAGGCAACCCGTTCTTTATTGAAGAGGTGGTCAAATCCCTGATCGAACAGGGAGAAATCTATCGCGAGGAGGGTCGCTGGGGGCGCAAGGAGACGCACGAACTGGCGATCCCGCAAAGTGTGAAGGAAGCCATCGGCCGCAGACTCAACCGCATGAGCGATGCCGCGGTGGAAACGCTGCGTACCGCGGCTGCCCTGGGCAAGATTTTCCTCTTTCGCGATCTGGCTGCCGTTTCGGCTGCAGGCGAGGATGCGCTGCTGGACGCGCTCGACGAAGCGAGCACTGCGCAGCTCATCCGCGTGAACAGCGCCGGCGACGACAGCTTTGCCTTCACCCACGACAAGATTCGCGAGGTGCTGTACGAAGAGCTCAATCCGATTCGCCGTCGTCGCCTGCACCAACGCATCGGGGAAACGCTGGAGAAGCTCTATGCAACGCCGCAGCAGGCAGCGGCGGCATCGGGGCGCAGCGACGAGCATGCCCAGGATCTCGCCCATCACTTCGCGCATGCCGGCGATCTCGAACGCGTCGTGACCTACGCCCGGCGGGCGGCGGAGAACGCCGCCCGCGTCTTCGCCCACGACGAAGCGCTGCAGTACCTCGAACAGGCGCGGGAGGCGGCACAGGGACTCGGTCGCGGGGAGGACCTGGTGGCCATCGATGTCGCGATCGGCGATATCCACGAGGCGCGCGGAGTCATTCCGCGTGCCATCGAGAGCTATGAGCGCGCCCTCGCCGCGGTGACGTCGCGCGAGGCGCGTGCCGCGCTGAAGGCGAAGGTCGGCAACGCCTACGTTCCGGTCGGCGATCCGCGCGGGCTCGCCTACCTCGAGCAAGCGATCGCCGAGCTCAATCCCCAGACACAGACCAATGCCCTTGCGCTGGCGACGGCGCTGGTGGGCCGCTACTATCACTATCGGACCGAGCATAAGAAAGCCATCGAGTATTTGGAGCGGGCGCGGCAGTTGGCCGAACCGCTCGATGATCCGGCAACCCTTGGGAGCATCTACGCTTTCCTCGCCGGCGCGCATCAGCATCTGCTGCTGCTATGACGAAAGCGACGTTTGGGCGCGTGTGGCAATCACCTTAGGCGAACGCACCAAGGCGCCGGCTGCGATCGCCTCGGGCAACGAGTTCCTGGCGGAAAATTCCGCGGCCAGGGGCCGCTGGGACGATGCGTTGGCCTACGCCGCAAGAGACGCCGAAGAAGGGCGCAAGAGCGGCTCGCTGGCGCGGGTGGCGTGGAGCGAGTTCAGCCGCGTGCAGGCCTTGCACGGTAAAGGGGAGCTGGCGGAAGCGCTCGAGCGCACGCAGGCGGCGCTGGAACTGTGCGCGCAAATCGGCGAAGAGCGATTGGCGACCTGGCTCGATGCCGCGGCAGCGCTCATCGCGATCGATCTGGCAAACGACACGCTAGCCCGCACCCATGCGCAACGCGGCTGGGCGCGCGCGCAACAGCTCGATCAGCTGGTGTTGTCGGCGTGGTCCCTCAACGCGCTGGGCTACGGGGCGGCCATGCGGGGCGATTCGGGCGAGGCACTGGATTGGTACGCGCGGTATGCGGCGCTTGTTCGCACTACCGAAAACGGCGTGGCGCGGCACCTGACCCTCGGGCGCGCGGCAGAGGCCCACTTCATGGCCGGGCACTTGGCCGATGCGGCGCGGCTCGCCGACGAGGCGATCGCGATGGGCGAATTCGCCAACGCCGCGCACTTCGTCGCCGTCGGCCGCCGGGTGCGGGGACGGACCTGGGTGGCAGAAGAGAAGTATGGCGACGCGCGGCAGGCTTTCGATGCGGCAATAACGCAATTTGATCGCCTCGGCAGCCGGTTGGAGCTCGCGCGGGCAAGGTTGCAACGCGCGGCGCTCCAGCTGGCGCAGGGCGGCGCAGCGGAACGCGAGGCCGCGCGCGCCGAGGCGGAGACCGCGCGCGCCGCCTTTGTCGCCATGGGTGCGCTACGCGATGCCACGGCCGCCGAGCGGCTGCTCGGAAGTTAGCTTCCGAGGGCGGCGCGACCTACCAGTTCCACATTGTGCCGTCGCGCAGCCTCGCGACCGGCAGATACGCCCGCTCGTAGGGATACTTGGCGGCAAGTTTTTCGTCGATGTCGACACCGAGCCCGGGGACCTCATCCATGACCATGAAGCCGTCCTCGAAGCGGTAATGATGCGGAAAGACCGCGTCGGTCTGCGGCGTGTGGCGCATATATTCCTGGATGCCGAAGTTGGGCACCCACAGACCGAAGTTCACCGCCGCCGCCATGCAAACCGGCGACAGGTCGGTGGCGCCGTGACAACCGGTGCGGACCTGGTAGAGCGAGGCAAGATCGGCGATGCGGCGCAGGTGGGTAAGGCCGCCGGCGTGGACGACCGAGGCGCGGATATAGTCGATCAGCTGCTCGCGGATCAGATCCTTGCAATCCCAGATCGAATTGAAGATCTCGCCCACCGCCAGCGGCGTGGTGGTGTGGCGCCGGATGAGCCGGAATGACTCCTGGTTCTCCGCCGGGGTCGCATCCTCAAGCCAGAACAGCCGATACGGTTCCAGTTCCTTGCCCAGCCGCGCGGCCTCGATCGGCGTCATGCGATGGTGGCCGTCGTGCAGCAGATGCGGGGCGTCGCCGTAGGCGTCGCGAACCTTGCGGAACAGCTCCGGGGTATGGCGCAGGTAGAGCGCCGTGTCCCAGATCTCCTCGTCGGGCAGGCCCTTGGCCGCCGGCTCGTAGTACAGGTCACCCTTGGCGACCCCGTAGGCCTTGTCCAGGCCGGGCACGCCGGCCTGGACGCGAATGGCCTTGTAGCCCATGGCGAGATAGCGGCCCACCGCCTCGGTCGCTTCGCCGTGGTCACGACCGTTGGCATGTCCGTACACCATGACAGCGTGGCGGCTGCGCCCGCCGAGCAGCCGGTACACCGGCATGCCGGCGCTCTTGCCCAGGATGTCCCACAGCGCCATGTCGACGGCAGCGATGGCGGCCATCGTCACCGGCCCGCGTCGCCAGTAGGCGCCTCGATAAAGGTACTGCCAGGTGTCCTCGATATTGCGCGGATCGCGACCGACCAGGCACGGGATCACGTGCTCGTCGAGATAGGCCTTGACGGCGAGCTCGCGCCCGTTGAGCGTCGCGTCGCCGATGCCGTACACGCCGTCGCCGGTGACGACCTTGAGCGTGACGAAGTTGCGACCCGGGCAGGTAACGATCGTATACGCGCGCTCGATCTTCATGCCGATCTGCCCTGGTTTGCTACGCCCTGCATGGCGGCAGCGATCGTTTCCGGATCGCCAAGGTAGTAGTGGCGGATCGGCTTGAGCTCGGTATCGAGCTCGTACACCAGCGGTTGTCCGGTTGGAATGTTGAGCTCGACGATCGCGGCGTCCGACATGTCGTCGAGATACTTGACCAGCGCGCGCAGGCTGTTGCCGTGCGCGGCGATGATGACCCGCTTGCCCGAGCGCACCGCCGGTGCGATCGTCGCGTGCCAGTACGGCAGAAAACGCGCCACCGTATCGCGCAGGCACTCGGTGCGGGGATACGCCCCCGGCTCGAGGTCGGCATAGCGCGGGTTGTCTTCTTCCAGCCGCGGATCGCCAGGCTCGAGCGCAGGCGGCGGCGTGTCATAGGAGCGGCGCCAGATCTTGACCTGCGCCTCGCCGAACCGCGCTGCCGTCTCGGCCTTGTTGAGTCCCTGCAGGGCACCGTAGTGGCGTTCGTTCAGGCGCCAGGATTTCTGTACCGGAATCCACATGCGATCCGTTTCCTCCAGCACGATGCACAGCGTCTTGATCGCGCGCTTGAGCACCGAGGTGAAAGCGACGTCGAAATCCAGGCCTTCGCGCTGCAGGAGCGCGGCGGCGCTGCGCGCTTCGGCAACGCCCTTCGCGGTCAGGCCGACGTCGGTCCAGCCGGTAAAGCGGTTTTCCTGGTTCCAGATCGATTCGCCGTGTCGAAGCAGAACGATTTTTTTCATGGCCAGACAGTCAGGTCTCGAAGGCGCCGCGCATCGTTGCCGCGGGCAGCACGATGAGATCTCACCGCATCCAAGGACGGCTGCCCAACGCGCGTAGTCGAAATCATACCGGGGTTCGGCTCGCGTTGTACCCCGAAGGAAGCAGGCGCGCAAAGGCGCCTGGCCCGGTGCCTTCGACCTGTCGCGCTGTCACGCGCCGCGCGAAGACTTCTCCGCCGTCGGTTGCTTCGCGAGGGAAGCTCCAGCGTCACCGTACCGGGTAGGGCATACCGTCCTTGTGCGTATAGCCACGTTTTGAATCAACGACCATGTCAATGTCCGAATACACGACACGCTCGTCGGTCGTGCGCGTGCCGATTTCGAGGCAGACGGCTGTGGTGCCGCTCTTGTTGACGAGATGATGGCCGTCTGGCACGTTCCTCGGGAATGCCGCGCAATCGCCACTATGCAAAATCTCCTCGCCCCGGTCGGTGATGAGAACGATTTCGCCGGAGATCACGTAGACGAATTCATCTTCCAGCGCGTGCCAATGGCGCTGGCTGGACCACGCTCCGGGTGGCAGATGCAGGAGATTGACGCCGAATTGGGTCAAGCCACCCGCATCGCCAATCCTCTGGCGAACGCGATTGGCCACCTCTTTGTCAAACGGCGCAGGGTAGGACGATCCCCTCCGCTCCGGAATGGACGTCAGATCGAGCTTTGGCATGCGTAAGGCTCCTTGAGTGATGTGTCGCGAGGCAACCTGCTGCCCGCATTTTGCCTTCTCAGTGTCTTCTTTCAAACCATGCGGAACTCAACTGACGATTTTCTGACTTCGAAGTGGTGCGAGCAGGCGTATCATGCGAACGCCTGGTCGAGTTAAGGAAGCGCGGAGATTGATGGGTAAGGAAGCGTTGTGAATTACGGGGCATTGCTCCGGTCCTCGTCGATTGCATTGCTGCGCAACAAGATGCGCAGCGCGCTGACGGTCCTCGGCATTACGATCGGGATTGGCGCTGTTATCTGCGTTGTGGCGATCGGCAATGCGGGTCAGGCCCAGGTCGAGCAGCAGCTTAACAATCTGGGTGATAACTTTGTCTGGATCGAAGCCGGTGGGCGCGCCGTAAATGGAGTGCGCACCGGCACTCACGGCACCAAATCGTTGACGCTTGCCGATGCGCTAGCGATCAAGACGCAGGTGCCGGTCATCAAGAGTATGTCGCCCAATGTAGATGGCCAGGTCCAGATCATCTACGGCAATCAGAACTGGTTCACGACCTACCGCGGCGTGTCACCCGAGTACTTCGAGATCAAACGCTGGTACGTTCAGCAGGGCGCCGCGTTTACCCATGACGACGTGGATCGGGCAGCCAATGTTTGTGTCCTCGGAAAAACCGTGCGCGACCAGCTCTTCGGCGCCGAGGACCCGATTGGCAAGGTGATACGCGTCACCGGCTTTCCTTGCACTGTAGTGGCGACGCTTCTACCCAAGGGCCTGTCGGTTTCGGGGCAGGATCAGGACGATACGATCATCATGCCCTACACGACGGTACAGAAGAAGCTGAAAGGCATTAACTGGCTTGACGATGTGCTTTGCTCCGCCGTAGCACCGGGCGCGGTCAAGCTCGCGGGTCAGCAGGTCGCGGCGCTTCTCCGGGATCGACATCACCTGCGGCCCGAAGAGGAAGACGACTTCAACATTCGCAACCCCGAAGACATCATTCAAGCCCAACTTGCGGCGAGCCGTACGTTGACCCTCCTTCTGGTGGCCATCGCGTCGATTTCTCTCCTTGTCGGAGGCATCGGAATAATGAACGTGATGTTGGTATCAGTCACGGAACGAACGCGCGAGATCGGCGTCCGTTTGGCCGTGGGCGCAACCGAACAGGCCATCCAACTGCAATTCCTTGGCGAATCGATCATGCTGAGCCTCGTCGGTGGTGCGGCGGGGGTGCTGCTGGGGATCATCGGCTCGATTCTCGCCGGTCGGGCACTTCGCTGGCCGATGGCGGTCTCGATCGAAGCGGTGCTCATCGCCGCCGTGTTCTCGGTTGCGGTGGGCGTGTTCTTCGGCTACTACCCGGCGCGCAAAGCTGCCCTCATGGATCCGATCGAGGCTCTTCGGTATGAGTAGGGGCGCGCGTAACGACCGCATATCGGTGGTGGCGTGAGTGAGGACCATCGTCTCGGATCGATCATGAAGATCAGGCGTTCCTGGCTGATCCTGCTGGGCATCGCAGTCACGCTCGCTTTGCTCGCCAGCTTTGCCCTCAATCGCAAAGAGCAGCCGCAATATTTCACCGCCAAGGTCGAGCGCGGCGACCATCAACAATGTGGTTGACGTGACCGGGACCATCAACGCTGTAACGACGGTTCTCGTGGGATCACAGGTATCGGGAACGATCGCCAGGCTCGGCGCCGACTTCAACTCGCGTGTCCGCAAGGGCGACGTGATCGCGGTCATTGATCCGGCTTTATTCGAAGGTGCGCTGCTGCAGGCGACCGCGGACTTGGAGGGCGCCAAAGCCAACGTCGCCGCGGCCCGCGCGAACCTGGACAAAGCTCAAGCTATGGGGGTTCAGACCAAGGCCGACTACGATCGCGCGGTCGTGCTCATGGCGCAGGATAGTGTGAGCAAGCAGGCCCTCGATCTTGCCAAGGCCAATTACGAATCCGCCGCCGCCTCGGTGAAGGCGGCGGTCGCGGGAATATCGCAGGCTGACGCAGAGGTAAACCAGAAAGCCGCTGCCGTATCCGTGGCGCGCACGAACCTTCAGTACACGATCATCCGCTCACCCATTGACGGGACCGTGGTGGCGCGCAATGTCGATGTCGGCCAGACCGTCGCCGCGTCGTTGCAGGCCCCGACCCTGTTCACCATCGCCCAGGACTTGACCAAGATGCAGGTCTACGCCAAGACGGACGAATCCGACGTGGGCAGCGTCAAGGTGGGCGGCCGGTGATCTTCAAAGTCGATGCGTACCCGAAGGATACGTTCAGGGGCGTCGTGAGCCAGGTCAGGATGAACCCGACGACGGTGCAAAACGTGGTCACGTACGACGCAATCGTCGACTTCAACAATCCCGAGCTGAAGTTGTTTCCCGGAATGACCGCCTACGTCACGATCCCCGTGGAGACTGCGCAGAACGTCTTAAAGATCGCCAATGGCGCCCTCCGGTACAAGCCGCAAATTGCGCCGGAAGAGATTCAGGCGCTGTACCGTCGCTACGGGATTGCCGACGATGAAGGGCATTCCGGTACGTCAGGCGCGGCAACGCGACCGGTGGGGCCGGAACTCGCGATTCCTGTTAAGGATAATGGGGTGCCCCTCGGCGCGACGCCGCCCAGCGTTGCGCACGGCTCGGGTACGCGTATCGTCGTGTGGAAACTGCGTGCGGATGACGCGATCGAACCGGTACAGATCGTCGTTGGAATCACTGACCATGCCTATACCGCCGTGCTGGCCTCCGTACGAAACGAGTTGAAGGAAGGGGATCAGGTAATTACGGGTGCGCTGGTCGCACAGTCACCGACAGCATCTGCCGTGGGTGCGCCCCCGAAGAAGTAGGGCTTGCCAGGTCTCCGGACCTCTGGGCACCCGCGCAAGTCGTAATGGCGCTCACACCTCAACCCGAAGCCGACACTAATGCAATCCGGACCGGAGTCGATCTGCGTTGAGGATGTGCACAAGTACTATTCTCTTGGCGAGACGAAGGTCCATGCATTGCGCGGCATCACGGCCTCGATCGGCGTCGGCGAATTCGTGGCCATCATGGGTGCCAGCGGCAGCGGCAAATCGACATTCATGCACCTGCTTGGCTGCCTCGATCGCCCGACCTCCGGGAGCTATTTGCTGGAAGGCACGGACGTATCGAATCTCGACAAGCGCGCGCTGGCACTGATTAGAAACCAGAAGATCGGTTTCGTGTTCCAGGGGTTCAACTTGCTGGCGCGCACGACGGCGCTGGAGAACACCGAGCTTCCGACGCTCTACACGAAGATCGCCAAGGACGAGCGCCGTAAGCGCGCGTCGAACGCCTTGGCAATGGTTGGGCTCGCCGACCGAGCGCTGCACTACCCGTCCCAGATGTCCGGCGGGCAGCAACAGCGAGTTGCCATCGCCCGGGCGCTGGTCAACGAGCCGTCCATTCTTCTCGCCGATGAGCCGACCGGTAACCTGGACACCCGGACCTCGGTCGAGATCTTGGAGATCTTCCAACGGCTGAACGAGGGGGGACTTACCGTGGTCATGGTCACGCACGAACAGGATGTGGCCCAGTTCGCCAAGCGCGTCATTCGTCTTCCGCGATGGAGCGATCCGGAAGGACGACGCGGTGCGCGATCGACCCCGGGCTTCCGACGTTTTGCGGGACCTGCCAACGCTAGAGGACTAGCTTCCGGGCGCCGTGACGCTTGCCCACAGTTCAGGCGGTTCAAAAAGCCCCCTTCCCTGCCTTCACGCAAACGGCAACGACCCGGCCTCACCAATAATGTCGTCAATGCTCCGGCCCATCGCGAAGCTGAATTGAGCTTAGTCAAGCAACTCGCCGTCATACTCCGGCGCCTGCATTCCCTGTGAAGTCACACGCTCGGCTGGTCCAAGTTATCGCGAAGCCGGGCCATCCTGTGGAACGTGATGGGCGCCGGGAGCCGTTACGACCTGCGCGACACGTATAGAATGACTGCCAGCCCGGGTGGTGAAACTGGTATACACAAGGGACTTAAAATCCCTCGGCGGTCAATCCCGCCATGCCGGTTCAAGTCCGGCCCCGGGCACAAATAGATCTTTCAGTATCGCGCATTCCCTACCCCCAAAGTCGTTGCGTTCTCCTCTGTAGCTCGATACTATGTGCGCATTATCGCGCACTTTGGGGGAATGTCATGCACAAGGCCCTGGGGGTACGAATGCCCCCATACCGTGGGGGTATCGGTACCGTCCGTGCCGGTTCAAATCCGCGGCTCGCGGAGCGTGGCGGCCGCGGTCACGATCGCCTCACCGACACACGAATTCGCGCTGCAAAGGCCAAGGAACGGCCCTACAAGCTCGCCGACGGGCTCGGCCTGTATCTGCTTATCCAACCGCACGGCCCACGTCTCTGGCGGCTCAAATACCGTCATGCCGGCGTCGAGAAAACCTACAGCATCGGCGCTTACAGCGAGGTCTCGCTACTGCGAGCTCGCGCCGAGCGCGACCGCGCACGCGAGTGGCTGCGCCAAGGGCTTGATCCGGTGGTCGAGCGCCGCGTCGCACGCAGCGCTGTCGCGTCCGACCAAGCGGCAAGCTTCGCCACGATCGTCGAGGAATGGTACGCGGGCAAGCTTAAGGTTTGGAGCGAGGCACACGCGCAAGCGCAACGGCGGCTGATCGATCGATTCCTAGCGCCCGCGCTCGGAGCGCTGCCAATCGCGGACATTGAAGCCCCGCGCGTGCTGGAGGCGTTGCGTGCTATCGAGCGTATCGGCGCGCACGAGCTGCTCGCCAAATCGCGCGTTATCGTGAGCCAGGTCTTCCGGTACGCGATCGCGACCGGCCGCGCCAAGACTGACCCGACGCTGGCGCTCAAGGATGCATTCACGCGGCCGCCGGTCGTCAACCGCGCGACCGTCGCCCCCGCTGAACTGTCCGGCCTGTTCGAGGCGCTGGCCGCTGTGCCCGCAGAACTCTCGACGAAGCTCGCGTTTTATTTCCAGATCGCGACGTGCGTGCGCCCTGGCGAGGTCCGCTTCGCTCCGTGGTCGGAGATCGATGCGAAGGGGAAGCTATGGCGCATCCCGGCTGAACGCATGAAGATGCGTCTACCGTTCGTGCAACCCCTCTCCCCTCTCGCGCTGGCAATCCTCGAGCGCGCCGCCGAGCTACGCCAGACGCGCGAGCCCGGCGAGCTGATCTATCCTGGGTTTACACGCGGTGGGTACCTGTCGGAAGCTGCGTTCACTGCTTTGCTTGCCCGCGCCGGCTATTACGGCCGGCAGACCGCGCACGGAATGCGCGGTGCCTTCGCAACGTGGGCGCACGAGCAAGAATTCGACCCGACCGCGGTCGAGCTCTGCCTCGCGCACCGTCCGGCCGGCATCGCAGGCGTCTACAACCGCGGCGAGTACATACCGGCGCGCCGCCGCATCCTCGGAGCCTGGGCGGAGCACCTGACCGCCTGCGGGCTGGTGCTGCCATGACCACCAGTATCCGACGAGTCCGCCTGCGACAAGCTAACTGGCACGAAGCGTCTAATCCATTTGAGCTCATGCGTGTCGAAATCGACGATCTCTCGATCCCCGCAGCTCAGGCTGACGAGCCCGTACATGTGAAGGAACTTGCACGTGCGCTGGTAGATGAAGCTGAAAATGCGTTTCACGAGGGCAAGTCCCGCAAAGCGTTGTGGCTGATCTGGGAAGCGGCGACGAACGTTTATATGGCCACATATCTGGCCGCACCCAAAATTATCAGGCAGAGGCGAAAGAACGAACGGACCGGCGATAAGGCTCAAGTCCGTTCAGCATGGAAGCATGCCTTTCATTCCGTTGAGGGGTTCCGAAAATTGACGCCGCCGGCGCAAGCCGACTCTCTATGGGAGAAGCACCGCGACACTTGGAGGAAGATCAACCGCGACACGCTTGGGAGTTATGTGCGCGAATTTAACAAGTCGATGAAAGCGAAAAAATAGCGGCTCAAAGAAATTTGTGGTGAAAGGTGGACGGATCGGTCCACCCTTTTTTGTTTCCGGTACCGGGTGATCACGTAGTTATCTGGACGATTACGTAATCATCTGGACGCATGGCGTTCCCCCCTGCGATTCAGATTGATTCCCGATCGTCGTGCCGAGCATCATGCCGCTGTTGCGCGCTCTCGCGCACTTTCGGGGAACGATCATGGATGCGGCCGTGCCGATTAGGCGAGTCTATAAGCGCGAGGTCATAGCTCGCACGGGCTGGGGCGCGACATGGCTCGCTCGGCAAATCAAGTGCGGCCGCTGGCCGCCACCACTGCATGACCCAGGTTCGCGTCGAGTTTTCTGGTTGAGCGACACCGTCGACGGCGCGCTGGCAAGGCTGAACGGCGACGCGACGACTGAACGCGTGCCCCCGCCGATGGCAAGGGCGGCCGCATGAGTCCGCAGGACGAACGCCCGCCCCCCAAAGAAAGAGCGCCGCTCGCCCGCGGCGCTCTGCAAAGCACGCTGGACGTTGAGACGGCTCAGCAGGGTAAGAATAACGGCGGGCGCCCGGCGGCGCAAGGAAACCGCGTCGAGCGCAATCGCGATCAGCGCCCACCGCGCTGGGACCCGCCGCGAGGTTGGACCGCAGCCGAGCTCCTCGACAAGGTGTGGCCGTGGGGCCGGCTTCCATGATCCCGACCGTCCCGACGCGCCGCTGCGTCGTGTGCGCCGACGTTTTCCTTCCGTTGCGGCTGACGCACCGGCTATGCAAACGCTGCTACCACTGGCACGCATTTGGGGTGGCACTAGAACGATTCGCGCGGCGACCGCACAAGCTGGCGCCATGAGCGGGCGCCGCCCCAAGCCCACCACGCCTGATGCGGCCCTGCCCTGGTCGGTTCTGATCGACGGCAAGCGCCCCGGCATGCTTTGGGGCCGATTCGTGAGCAGTGCCGGCGCCGCCACTACGGCGCGAGAGTTGCGCGGGCATGGATTCATTGCACGCGTCGCGGGTCCTGACGACAAACCATCTCTCGGGCCTGTCAAGTGACGCCAGCGTCCCTAGCCTTGGCCGCCGATCGCGACGCCCTGACGCTGCCGCCGCATTCGATTGAAGCAGAGCAATCGATCCTCGGCGGCTTGCTTCTCGAGAACGCGGCACTCGCGCGAATTGATCTCGATCCGGCAGACTTCTATAACGCTGCACATCGCGAAATCTGCGAATCGATCATTGCATAGGTGGCCCGGCCGACATCGTCACCCTGAGCGAACACCTCAAGGGACGTGGCCGGCTCGACGCAGTCGGCGGCTTGGCTTACCTCCTCACGCTCATTGAAAACGTACCGACGGCCGCAAATATCGGTCACTACATAGCTATTCTTCACGACCGCGCAATGCGACGCCGGCTCGCCGCGTTCGGGCGAGAAATTGCCGACGCTGCGCTTTCGCCCGCCAGCGAAGCAGCGTGCACGTTGATCGACGACGCGGGCGGGAAACTTGACGAGCTCGCAATAGAGGGCACGCGCGGATCGCTGTCGGCTTATACGGCCGGGCAACTAGCGCACCGACCGTCGGTCAATCGCGCGTGGGTCATCGACGGGTGGATGCCGGCGCGCACCAACGTCGTTTTCGGCGGCCATGGCGGCACGGGTAAATCGATGCTTATGGCGATGCTCGCGGTTTGTGTCTCCGCGGGCGTGCCGTTCTATGGCCTCTCGAGCACACGCGGGCCCGTGCTGATCTACTCGTGCGAAGACGACGTTGATGAGTACCTGTACCGAATGCGCCGCGCCGCCGAACACATGCGCGTGGAATTTGGAGAACTGCCGATCACGCTGGTCGACGCGCTCGATTCCGGCGCTGATCCCGCTCTGTTCGCCTCGCCACCGGATGACGCCCGGGCGCAAGCCAAGCTCACGCCAGCCGGCGCTCGCCTGTCCCAGATAGTCCGGGCGACGCGGCCCGTGCTCGTGATCCTTGATGCGGCGACCGATACCTTCAGCGGCGATGAGATCCGGCGGCGTGAGGTCCGGCGCTACCTGCGTGCCATGCAACACGCTCTGGCGGCTTGGGGTCCGTGCGTGCTGCATGTCCTGCACGTCGACAAGATCGCAGCCCGCGGCGCGACGACGACCGACCTGTATTCCGGCTCGACCGACTGGAATAACGGCGTCCGGGCGCGCTTGGCGTTTTACCGCCCGAGGCTACCAGGCGGCGAAGATGAGGGCGAGTACGAGGCCGGCGAGGCTTCGCTGCGGCTCGAGCTGCAGAAGGCCAACTACGCCAAGCGCGGCGCATTCATCGAGCTACGCTACGACGAGCAGGCGCACGTATTCGTCCAGGTCGGCGGGTCCGAGATAGCCGCGGCCGGCGGTCTGGTCGAGTCGATCGAGCGGCGTAACGCCGAGGAGGCGATCGTCGCATTTGTCGGCGAAGCACAAGCCAAGAACGACCCGGTACACGCGGGCCAGAGGGCCAACCGCAACCTCCATTTCCGGATGAGAGCCGCCGACGCGCTGCCAGCATCGTTTGCGGGACGCAGCGGGCCAAAACGGCTATTCGCCCTCGTCGAACGGCTCCGGGCACAGGGCAGAGTCGGGGTAAGCGCCAAACCCGACGGGTTGCGCAAACAGCACGACTTTCTGACCATCACCGCAGATGCTGCCGCAAAAACGGACGCCAAATGAGGCCAAAATGCGGCCGCAAAAACATCCAAAAACTGCGGTGCGATATGTCCCCCATACCCCCCTTGCGCATGCTGCCGCGCCCAAGGGCGGCAGCAGCGCGGCAGCAGCGTCCGCAAATGCTGCCGCAGCGCCAGCATTCGCATGTCGATGCTAACCGCACATGTCGTACGCCCAATCCATGAGCGCCGAAACGCAACAACCCCTCAACGCCGAGGAGCTGGCCGTCTTGCAAGCGCTGGTCGCCGCAGAAGACGCGGGGGCACCGATCTTCTCGGCAGTGCGGGCGAACCGCAATTCGGCCGCGCGACTCGAGGAGGCGGGCGTGCTGCCTGCATCATTCATGGGGCGCCGCGGTAAGCAGAAACTGTTTGACATGCTGCTGCGCCTCGAGCGCGACGGAATCCTGACCGAGGAGTACGTCCGGAACGCGGGGCGCAAGAAGGTTGGCGTTTGGCGCGTCACGGTGGCGGGGAGGACGCTGGTGGGTGGTACCTGGAATCCTCCTCCTTCGTCGCGGTTTTTCGATGCGGGGACCGGCAACATAGTGACTATCCCTGGGACGCCGCTCAAAACGCTCGACCATGTGCGCCGCGAGCTCGCCAAGGTCTATTGCGCCATGAAGGCCGGGGTCCTCGCTCCAGAGGACGGCACGAAGCGCGCCTATGTCCTGTCGACGCTTGGCAAGGTTATCGAAGCGAGCATTTTAGAAAGGCGCGTGCAGGCGCTTGAGCAGCAGCTATTGCCGGGCATTGGGCGGGGATTGCTACCAGCACCCGGGGACGGGAAGGGCGATGGCGAGGACGATGATGAGGCTCCCCTTAATGGCCGCGAATAGGGGGCTACTGGCATCGGTGGCGGTATCGGTGGGGGTATTTTTTGGACGCATCTGCGTCATTGGCTGCTGTGTTGGATTCCTAACCTAGGAAAATGAGCTTTAAGTCTCGCATCGAAGCGCTCGAGGCCGAGGCGGACCAACGCCGGCGCTTGGCGCAGCGTCCCCCCGTGCTCTCCTTTGCCGAGTGGCTCGAGGAAGTCTCGCCGCGCTTCGATTGGGATTGCGCCCATCTCGCCTATATCCGCGAGCACCTAGATCGCGTCACGGCCGGAGAAATCCGCAAGTTAATGGTTTTCGTTCCGCCACGGCACGGCAAGAGCGAGCTCGCAACGATCCGCTATCCCGCTTGGACCCTTGAGCGCGATCCGCGCAAGCGCGTGATCATCGGGTCGTACAACGCCACGCTTGCCGAGAAATTCAGCCGGCGCACGCGTCGCATCTGCGCAACGCGCACCGCGCTATCGAACGAGCGTATCGCGGTAAGCGATTGGGAAACGGCCGCAGGCGGCGGATTGCGCGCTGTGGGCGTCGGCGGTGGCGTCACCGGCCAAGGCGGGGATGTGATTATCGTCGACGACCCGGTCAAGAGCCGCGAGGAGGCGAATTCGCAGGCCTACCGCGAACGCGTGTGGGATTGGTACATCAACGACCTGTACACACGCCAGGAGCCCGGCGCTGCGATCGTGCTCATAATGACGCGTTGGCACATGGACGATCTGGCGGGGCGGATTCTCGCAAGCGACGAAGCCAGCCAGTGGACGGTCATTACCCTGCCCGCATTTGCGGAGGTAGGCGATCGATTGGGACGCTCCGAGGGCGAGGCACTTTGGCCCGATCGCTACGACGAGGCCGAACTCGAGCGGATCAGAACCGCGCTCGGTTCAAGCTTCCAGGCGCTCTACCAACAGCGCCCAAGCGCATTGGAAGGCGCGATTTTCAAGCGCGACTGGTGGCGCTATTACCGAGAGGCGCCGAAATTCAACCGCATCGTGCAGAGCTGGGATACCGCATTCAAAACCGGCCACGACAACGACTTTTCGGTGTGCACGACCTGGGGCGAGGTCGATGCCGGCTGGTATCTGCTGGACCGCTGGAAGCGCCGGGTCGAGTTTCCTGCGCTCAAGGCGATGGCGGCGGCACTGGGCGAGCAGTTTCATCCGCACGTCGTGCTCGTCGAGGACAAGGCCAGCGGACAGAGCCTGATTCAGGAGCTCAAACGCGACACGCGGCTACCGATTCTTGCGATCAAGGTCGACAGCGACAAGCTGAGCCGTGCATACGCTGTCACGCCGTCGATTGAGACCGGCCGCGTTTTTCTGCCCGAGTCGGCGCCGTGGCTTGTCGACTATCTCGACAGCATGGCTGCTTTCCCGAATGCAGCTTACGACGACGACGTAGACAGCACGACGCAGGCGCTCAATTACATGATCGGCCGCGGTGCCAATACCGGGCTACTCGATTACTACCGCGATCTCGCGGCAAAAATGAGTTGCGCACTGACCCCTGGCGCGCGTCTGCTTTCGAATTTCGCCTAGGGCCGGTCACGACCCGCTGCAGTCTTTCAACTTCCCAGGTAACGGACACTCAGCCAGCGAAGAGCAGCCATTCGCGCAAGGGAAGAATACCGCGTGCTCATGACTCTCACTGTTATCCCTTACGTCAACGAGCGCTCTTCAAAGGGGCCTGGTCCGGGTGCCGGCTGGACAGAGACGGCACGCTGAATGAGGCGGGTCGCCTTAGTGCGGGTTATCACCCGCTGGGCTTTGTTTGAATAACGGTGGGCAGGCCAAGATTGGCCGAGATGCAAATGAACGTTCTATTGATGGTGGCGTTTATGTTTTTTTTCTTCGGGTGTATTTGCGGCAGATTGCGTCACCAATTTGCGCGGCAAGACCGTTTGCAGCAATGGCGAGAAAGCCGTTGCGGTCAGCCCGAGTACAGGCACCGTCACTACCGCCCAGAACTATTCGAGCGGGGTGAGCACCGCGCAGACCAGCAACGGCAAGAAAGCCGCCTACAATCCGAATAGGGGCAATGGTGCTGTCGCCAAGACGAATCAGAACGGGCTAACGACGACGTAATCCAGTTGGAGCGGTGAAGCCAACGCTCCGTCGATCAACTCGCGTATCAGGCGCAACGTTCTGGAATTGCCGCCGGTCTGCAATGGCCCCTTCGTGTAGCGGCCATGTATCGGGGCCGGCCTGCGTTGCCCCCATGCATGCGGCAGCACCACAGATGAAAATCCCGCCACGCGGGCGGGGTCTGTGTGGCAATCCGCTGTTGGTCAATTCGATTTGCGCCGCCGGGAGAAACCGAGTCCCGCTAGGCCGACGACGAGCAGCGCGACCGTGGCGGGTTC
Organism: uncultured beta proteobacterium; assembly: GCA_963711235.1. GTDB lineage: Bacteria > Pseudomonadota > Gammaproteobacteria > Burkholderiales > Casimicrobiaceae > PALSA-1003. The sequence continues at coordinate 240,894 of CAVQDI010000011.1, forward strand.
GGGCGTCGACCCCGGGGCTGGTTCCGTTAAAAAGACGCCAGAGGCCGACTCAAACGTATATCCGGGCGGAAGGGTCAAAAACGCCTGCCCCGTGTGAAGTGCGTCAGCGGTGGAATCGCCGCTTGTACCGTTTGCACCGGCTACGAGGACCGTCTCAAAGTGGAACTCTGGTTGGGACGAAGATACCGAAATCACGGCTTGTTGCGTGAACTCGCACGTACTACTACATGTATTTTCCACTTCGGAGGAGTAGGTGGGTCCGCTGCCATTAGCAGTTCTCAGATAAGCGGTAATCCCGGCGCTGGGGCCATCAATAGTAGCGTCCACGGTTTGGCCGATCGTGATATCGGTAGACCAAAAGGCGGCGGCGCCCGCCGGCGCGAATATAGTAATCGTATCGAACATATAGGCGTTTGCCCCAGCGGACGCAGGGCCCGCAAACGCCCCAGCAAAGGCCTCTAGCCTTCCAAAGCCAAGGTCGGCTGTCGCCTGACCACCGGCTTCCACACGGTCACCATAGTCAAAGGCTGGATTGCATAGAGCGGTTCCAAGCACGGCGTCGTTTGCCGTTGCGCCGTTCGGCGCAACTTGGCTAGAGTAGGTGGTACTAAAGCAGTACCCGCCGGCTTGGGTAAGCGCCTCGGTCCCAGAAAGTGGACCCGCCTGCGTCATCGCCGGAAGGCCAAAGGTGGCAAGCCAGCCAAACATCGATGCAACCGTGAGTGGTACATATTGCCGCCTGAACATGGTTTCCCTTCCATAGATCAGACTGCTGGCCCAGCTTAGCCGTACGCTTTAAATCGTTACCTTGTACTCCTGAGCAAGAAACGCACCGCATTTGGGCCACGACGCGAAATCAACCAGTTAGCTGAACTTTCACGTCGCCGGCCTAACGGGCATGTAAGAATTTTCGACAAATGCGAGAGTGGGGTCGCGCGCAGCAAACGTTCGGCGACGCGTTTACGCAAGTCAAACGACGTAAGTGCGCAGGATCGGCCGAAACTCGCGCCGCTCCGCAAGCGCTGCCTTGGTATACCGCCCGTGCGTCGGCTTTCTGCCAGCTTTGCCACCATTGCATCCGACAGCGACCGTTCTTCATGGCCAGGGAGCGGCAGGGCTGCCCCGTCGTGCGGGCACGTGGGCGAGCGACCGCTTCCGGGCAATTCAGGCAGCGCGGCTGACGGACCGTTCTTGGCCGCGAACTGCCTGTCAGGCTACCCGCTCAATTGCAGACGTTCAGGCATGGCGCCCCGAGTGTGTACTAGGCCCCCGGCACACAGCCCCGTTACACGCAGGCAGCCGTTGCGGCCCGGCAGCAATCTCGAGCGATGCCGCGATTGTTGCGCGAGCTAATTGACCACGGCCCGCGTAATAACACATACAACAAGCCCCGACAGAGCGGGGCCTGTGCTGGCGCGGTGTCGGTTACTGCTTGCGGCGGCGCGAGAAACCGAGACCAGCGAGGGCGAGGCCGAGCAGGGCAAGCGTGGCTGGCTCAGGGATCGGGGCGCCAGGACCCGCCAAGGGGGCAAGGTCATCGATGCCAGGAACCGATGTTAAGTTGGTCAGCGTGCTCGTTGAAATGTTGAACTGTTGGATGTTATTTTCAAAATTTGCCAGAAAGAGGTTTCCAAGCCCGTCCGCTTCGAGTCCGTCGATATTACCTGCGGCAAACGAGGTTTCGGTCGCAAGAGTCGTAGGTACCTCAAAGATGTGACCGTTTTCCGAGCCGACCCAAAGTTGCCCGGAGACCGGATCAAACGTAAGGCCATCGAGATTGCCATCAAAAGTAGCCGTGTCGTTCAGAATAGCCCCCGTCACAGGGTCGATCTGGGCAATCTGATTGCGTCCCAGAACTGCGAACAAACGGCCACTGTTGTCGTACGTCAGACCGTCTATGCCCGAAGTTGTGGTCCCGGTAAACAGCGTAGTCACCGAATGACTCGTCAAATCAACCCGGTCTATCCTGTTGCCTACGAAGTCGGCCACCAAGACCGAGGTACCGCTAGGTTCCAGGGTCAGATCGCGGGGTTGCGCGAACCCGGCAGCTATTGTCGTGATTACATGCGTCGACGTGTTGAAGTCCACCAAGTTTCCCTGAGCGATCTCCGTGAACACGATGTCGCCACTAGGGCTGAAGATCAAGCTATCAGGATTGGCGCTGACGCTGAGAACGGTGGTGACGGTGTTCGTAGAAGTGTCGACGCGAACTATCTGGCCGCCTGGTTCGTTTGTCGCGAAGGTGATTGTGGCCAGCGCTGACCTTGCTAGAAGAGCGAACAGCAAACCAAAGAGGGCCCCCCCCCACTTTGCACACGACCTGAATCGGTCCATACGATTCTCCCTTTAAATGAAATGTGTGCCTTGGCCGGATAGGGACGCAACGCCCTTTCCTACTCCATGCCAGAAGGGATCAGCAGGAAAGCGTGCAGGTCGCCATTCTGGAGCACGCCTTGGGCAGCAATTTCCCCACGTTCATTGATGTTCAGCCCAACGACCAACTGCACGCCAGAACCAGGCGCAATGAGCGTATTCAGGTCGCTCATCGACCCGTCCTCCCACAGGAAGGCGTGTGCATTAGTCAAATGGCAGTCGTCGTCTGACGTGCCCACGATCTGCGTTCTCGAGTTGACCGAATACGCTATGCTGCAAGCACTGCCTGCTAACACCCCCAAATCAGTCAAGGCGCTGCGTTGCCAGAGAAACGCGTGCGCTGTTGGACAACCTGGCGGAATACACGCCCAGCCGACGACAGCGCCTGGATCGTTGATCGAGATTGCGGCTCCGGAATCGCCCCCAAATGTGCCCAGATCCTTAAGCGATTTCCCATCCCATAGAAATGGGTGATACGACTGGTCGCCAGCCACGTACATTCCCCCGATGACCTGACCTCGATTATTAAGCCCGTTGATTTGGTACACGACCGTGCCGCCAATTGTGCCAAGATCCAGCATCGTGCCGTTCTCCCAGAGGAACGGGTGTTGGGTTGGTATGCCGGTAGCAGCGTTCGCTGTCGAGCCCGTGTATGACCAACCGGCAACTTGCCCACTTGCGTTCACCACTAAGGCGAACGCGTCAGGACCGCCAAGTGTCCCCAGGTCTTGCATGACCCCGTCCTGCCACAAGAAGGCGCGGCTTTGTTGAGAGTTAAAGCAAGCTCCACCAAAGGAATCCAGTACCGCAGTCGTGGCGCACCCGACCACTTGTCCGCGGTTATTGACGCTAATTCCCGCGCTCTCATTGCCCCCGAATGTTCCGAGATCGATGACACGATCATCCTCGAAGATGACCGCTCGAACCTCAGTGGAGCCGGTCAGTGGATCGATTACTCCAGTTTCCGACAGCCCCGTGATCTGCCCTGAATCGCTGATCCAAACGGCGCCGCTGGTGTTGGCACCAGGAAGTGCGCCAAGATCGGTGAGAACACCATTGCGCCATCTCACACCGTGCGCGACATAACCATCGATGCAGATGACGCAGGGCCCCTGAAGGGCTGTATCGGCACCGGATATGAGCGTGCCCCGGTTGTTCAGGTTACGCGCTCCCTCGAAACCCATAGAACTGGTTGGTCCACCGAGAGTGCCCGTGTCAATGAGCTTGTAACTCGTCTGCCACGCGCCCGCTGGGACCGAGACCGCCAGTGCAGCAAATAGCAGTGTCGCGGCAACGCACTTCAAGCCTTTGGGCGCCGACAGCGTTAGTCGCTGAGCACAGAGAAACCGCGATGACCGATACATAGGACCTCCCCGATTGCTGTTGTTGTCCGCCGGGCGGGATTGCGTGCCTCGGCGTGGCGCAATGCGCCCATTTGTCGGGGTAGAGCGCCAAGGCCGGTAGTTGCTCGGCGCGTAAGGTAATGTTACTCAGCTCAATTGCGTGCGCAATCCTTCTGTGACTATTCGCACCGATGCGAAGTGCAGTCTGTCGCAAGCCTGACGCAATGCTGAGGTTCTCCTGACGGGAAATTATTGCTGGCGTTACCGTTCCGCCGATACTGGGGGCTCAAGGTACAGCCGCGGAATGACGGCAGTTGGCGGATAGCGGACTTGTCTTGTGCGGTCCTGCCTATTGGCACTTGCCGGAGTCGCAAATCAACGGGGCCCTGCGCTCGTCTCCTGCAGGACAGGCCTCACCGTCGCCACGCAAATGCTGGCAAACCCGTGGGGAGCCGACGCAGAAGAAGCTGGAGAGACAATCGACATTGTTGCGGCAACTCTTGTCAATGCCTGGAGCTGACGGCGCCACTGCCGATGATCCCGCCGAACTGCTGCCCTTGCACGAATCGAAGCACTGATCGTTCGTTCGACTCGTATATTGTTTGCATTTCTGAAAGCACTCATCGAACGATAGACCGCCCTGAGGTGTGGGTGCGACTGGCGGCGCGGCCTGCGGCGCAGGAGCGTTCGAGAAAGCTGCGTTGCAGCCAACGTCCGCGGCCCGTGACTCTAGCGCTGCCGTAGCGCTTTGGACGCGCATCTGTGCAGCCGCTCTATAGATCGCCTGATAATTGTAGGGCCCAGGCACTGAAGCTTGGGCATTAAACGCGATGAGAAAGTTTTGTAGGCGCGCCTCCTCCTGTCGAATCCATGCACACTCCGCACGGCGGCCTGCATCATCGGTAGGCATCGGGCGCTGCGCCAGTGTTTCCGCGTAGTTGTCTTCGTCTGCGTGGGCAATTCCAGCACAGAAAGCGAACAGCAAGAAGATGCACCGGACACCGATCATTCGTCGTTAGTCGCCAGCCACTCCGTCGCTTCCGTGCGCGCTTCCATTGCAGCAGCAGCCTCATCCCACAGCTTGCGGTAATAGGCGCGATACTCCGCCTTCGTTGTTGGGTCGCGTCCGTGCTCGCGCCGGAACGCGGCAATCACGATCTCTTGCAGCAAGTGCGTTGCGGCGTCGAGGTCGTGTTCCAGCTCCACCATGCGCGAGTCAGGCGTTAGCCGTTTCCGGGCGAGGTCGCTCCGTATAGTCATTTGCTCTGCCTACTCCGGCAACCCTGCCTTGCGCCACGCCGGAACGACTTTGTTTTCATAAAGGCTCTTGTATGCGGCAGGGGACCAGGGGTCAAGAAACGCTGATACCCTGAAGCTGGGATCCAATCGAAGCGTCTCGGCTGCAGCGGCACGTGCCTGAGCATTCTCCCCCTTGACCGCGTACGCCATTGCCAGATAAGCGTTCGTGAAGACGAGTCCCGGATTGATTTCCAGGGACTTCTGAAGCCACTCTATGGCAGCATCGTTGTCGCCAAGCATGAAATACGCCGAACCCATCACAAGCAAAATAACCTCATCGGGATGCTTTGGATCCAGATTGACAGCCTGGGTCAGGAGCTCGATCGCACGCTTGGGCTCCCCTTCAACATAAAGGAAGACATTCGCCAAAACGAGGTGCGCGCCTGGGCTCTTTGGTGCAAGCGAAAGCCGGGTCTCGGCGGCACGTCGGAACCCGACTAAGTCGCCGTGATAATAGGCATAGGTTCCAAGGGGCAAGTAGATCTCGGGGTTGTCGGGATCGAGTTCCTTGGCCTTCAAGGCGAGCTCGCGCCCCTCAACCCATTTCTTCTCTCTGGTGCCTTCGTCCACTCCGGCGGGGAAATTTTCCGGTTGAAGCGCAACGGAGATTGCCAAGCCGACCATCGCGTTAGTATTGTTCGGCTCCAGCACCAGCACCTGGCGGTACAAGTCCTCCATCTGTTGGAGATTCTTCAGCGACAGCGGCTTCAACCTCAAAGCTCCGGCGCGCAACATTAGGTCGGCAGCTCTCGGGCTGCTCTTGCGGCTCTCGCTCTCGCGGGCCGCCACGATGACCATTTCCCGCCCGATGCTGTTACCGACAAGCGTGGTGACCCGGTCTTGCAGCGCGAATAGATCGGATTGGTCGCCCTCGAAGGTATCCGACCACAGTTGCGCATTGGAATTGGCGTCCGCGAGTTGGGCGTTGATCCGAATCTTGGTGCCGTTGCGCTGGACGCCGCCATGCAACACGAAGTGCACACCAAGGTCTTTGCCCACCTGTTGCGCGGTTAATGGCTTGTCCTTGTACGCGAAGGCGGTCGCGGCGTCGACAATGAACGCGTCCCGAATACGGGATAAGTCAGATGTCAGACTGGCGGTGAGCCCATCGGCAACATAGGCCTGGTTCGGGTCGCCGGTTAGGTTGGTGAACGGCAGCACCACAATCGAGAGGGGACCCGCATCTGCGGTAACCACCGCCGGGGCCGACTTTGGAACGACTACCTTCTCAACTGTCTGGTAGGCGCTCCAGTAGCCGAGGAAGCCGCTAAGGACAGCACCGAACGCTGCAATCGCAGCAATCGGCCCCCGAAAGCGTTTGAGCTGTTCCCAAAGCTTCGCCCATCGACTGGCAGCGGGTTTCGCTACCAGATCAGGGGGAGATGCATCTTCCGGCGGGGCGGAGTCGGTCATCTCGGTGCCAACCCTTGTTTAGTTCGGGCTTGGGCTTGAACCACGCTAAGTGTACCGCCACACGCCGATGGACGTTCGCGTCCGTGCTCTACTGGCTGGTTGACCCCACACAATCCTACCCACCGAATCTGCACTGGTGGGCACAGGCCTTGCTGCATCCCTGAGCGCGTCTCTCCAGTAACGGAGTAGCTGGGCAATTATGCCGTGCTTTGTCACTGGTTGACGCTGCACGTCCGTGCGCCGCAAGGTATGGCGGCAATATTCCCAGCCGGATTTTTGGAGGGTTGATCATGTTATCGGATACCGTAATAGCTGAGAATTCTCGATTGGTGGAAACAGAGCCGTTCGAACCGGAGGGACGCATCGACGACGCGGCTTGCATCGCGCAAGCAATTGCGGAACGGATGAGCCCCGAGTGGCGCAAGTGTGTCGATCAAGAGCAGCGCAAGCGCAGACTCGCGTTGAGCCTTTCGGAGAGCGGACAACGAACTAAAATCCAATCGAAATAGCGTGCCAAGCGCGAAAAAATGCGAATAAATGACGGTTCCATGTTCGTTCCTTGGATGGGAGCGCTATTTCATGACGCGGCAGGCGGCGCCGTCATCGCAACGAATGGAGAGTAGGTCGCCAGTGGAACAGGTCACGGTAAATAGCTCGGTACCCGCGCCTTTAAAATTCATGGCCGCAACGGGCGCGGTGCAGCCGGTGGATTTTGCGAGGCGTTCTGCTTGGAACATGTATCGAGACTCGCCGGAGATGCTTTTCGCAGTTGTTGCGCCACTCGCGTTACTCGGGGGCACCAGAACGCTCGCGGTTGATGCCGGATGATCCTCACGTAGCGTAGTTGGCGGACCCGAACCGCCTCCTGTTGGCTCCAACTGCGCCTTCGCTTCACCTTTGAATTCCACCGTCCAGTTCTTGCCCTCCAAACATATTTTCATGAATTGCAGGCTGGGCATTCGTGAGGTTGGTCTTGTTCTCCTGCGTCACAACCCCAGCTACCGGTGAAGCGTGAAATGGCCGAGTTGCCCGCCACGCAGAAGTTGCTTGCCGGTGCCTTCAGGACCGTGTTTCCTGACCGCAGGCCGCCGCAATATCTGGCCGTTACCGAAACGCCGGGACAGGGCAAAGCGTAGGCCGAACGATTTGTCTATCGATGCTGACATTACCGCGATGGATCCCGTTCCCGGCGACCTATTTCATCAGGTCTCGGAGCTGGCGATCAACCTGCTCGCCGGCGATACGGACGCGCTGATCGGGATTCGTAGCTGACGCGCGCGCCAAGCCGTCCTTGCAGAGCTGCTCCCAATCAGCCTTCTTGCAAACGAGGTACCACCTGCCCTGATGCCGAAACCTGCCTCCGAATAACGGCTTTGTTGCTGACTCGATTGCATACAGCTTGCCCTCGTCGAGGAGCTCCTCGAGCAAGTTCGGAACGATCCGAACCGAAAGGGAATCCGGCATGTCGCTCTCGAATCGAAATATGTCCGCCTCGACCTCGACCTTGGTCGCGAACCTAGAAGCCAATCGGAGCAACGGCTTCCCCGGCCACGAAAACTGAACGGTTGGCTTCATCGGCGGCCTCGCTCCCGTCACTTTCTCGGGAATCCCTGCCTCGCCATGAACTCGTCGATTCGCGTATCGACCTTCTTGACTGCGGCTCGCGCGGCCGCGAAGCGATACTCCTCGGCGACCGACGGATTGTCCCTGCCGTGCGCTGCTGCGATCTGCTTTCGATGCACGCCCAGCCAGGCGGCCGTGTGCTCCGCCCACACGACCTCCCATTCCTTCATGAGCGCAGCGTACTCTTGCTCTGGCGTTGCCATCTCTGTCCTCCGCTTGATTGGTGCGATTCCCGCAGGGTAGGACGGGGGCACCTGACAGGCAAATCATCGCCGTGGCGTCGCAGGAAAGGTCTGGGGGCAGTCGTGGGGGCATCCAGCCACAAATCGGTGCGTTTCAGCTAGCTAATTCGGTTCTGGCCCCGGGGCACAAATTCGAGACCCGAAAACGATCCGGTTACCGACGCCGCGGTACCCTGCGCTAAGGCCGATCCCACGTATAGCGTCACAAGCAAAATAAAAAGCCCGCCAATGCGGGCCTTCAAAGATTTGAACAGCGCCATGCGCCTTCCCAGCTTGTTCCGCCCTTCTAGGCGCGGGCGATGACTACCGTGTGAAACGTCTCCTCGCGGATAGTGCTACGACGCCAGCGACAAGTAAAGCAAGCGAGCCGGGCTCCGGCGCGCCGTTCGATACCAGTTGCGCCGTCACAGTCAGGCTGTCCGAACCGTAGATGTGATTGGGCAAAGTGGAGAGCCCTATGTCCAAAAGGAACAGTGCCCCCGTCGGGTCGCTGGTCGGGAATGGGGTGAGTGTCGAATCAAGCAGGATCAACGAAAACCCGTCTGGGGTTGCAGAGTCGGTCGGCGCGTTGCCGGTCGTATCGAACACGAACGAGAACTTCGTACCCAGCGTTACGCCTTGCACGTACTCATTGAAGAAGGTCGTCGTATCGTCAAGCGTCACCGTGCCCGGGGGCGTTTGGAATGCACCCGAAACGGTCCCCGACGGTGACGGTGACGATGCGGCAAGCGTGCCATCGGTCGCAAAGCTGGAAAGCGTAACGGTGTTCGTAACGGTGTTCCCGCCACGGATAAGATCAAATGCGATGTTCGCAGCGGTGCCCGACAGGGCGGCGGTGGTGACCGTGACTAAGACCGGGCTCGCGTAGGCGGGGATCGCGACGAAGGCCGCGAGGAGCGTGAGTGCTCGGGCTGGACTGGATGCAAACATGCGTGACCTCCTTCGCGTTGTTCAGGCCATGTCCGATCTTCGCCTTACCGAAAAGGCGGGCGGGATGAAACCCAAGCAAGATTCAGGCTAGGCAGAAACCGCGCCACTTTATGCCTAGTTATCAATCAGATAGCGAATATTGCCCTATGCAATTAAGGAGAAGTGTAAGAATCTCCGATAACTCGGAGCGGGGGCTACTCTCAGGTCGCCGTAAACATCTAAGACGCGCTTCCTCCTCACCTCGCCCGGGCCAAATCCAATCCGTGCCGATGTTTACTGCAATGGGATTATCAAAAATTACCGAACGTTCGACGTTCGTCGAGCGCCGCCACTGGTGCTGAGCACTCCACACGGACGTGTCGCGCTCGGTCAGCATGGGGTGCGAGGAACTCAGGACGGCATTGAAGGTAGACGCAAGTATTGCGCGGCGTCGCACTGCTATCGAGCGAGCGGTCTGTCAGCGAGCGTGACATGTGCCCGAATGCACGCTCCCGATAAATCTCTGCACGCTGCTTGGATGACCGGATGTGGCTGCGGTTTCAACCGGTCAATGCAACACACTATAGCCTGAGCAATCAGAGGAGTAATTAGGTCAACGCCTGCGCCGTGGTTTGCGGGCCGCTTGCATCGTTGGCACACATTTCGTTCCCCCGGGCGTCTCACAAAGGCCTCGACATGAATCATAGAATCTATCGAGCTACTGGGCTGTCACCGACCGAACGGTTTTCGTGGCCAAGAAGACCCCGGACACGAGTGAGTGCGAGACCAAGTTCCGAATCCGGCCCCGCCCCAACCTCAGCGGCGATAAGGTTAGCTGCCGCGAGCGAACCTTTCGCGGCATCGGGACACACCGCAAGGTGTTCCGTCTCGGCTCGGCTGCAGAGCAGGATGCCAAGGCTAGTCCGGTTGGACACGGCGCGTAACAGCACCTCGCTCGAATCCAGGCAACGGCGGGCCTCGTCGAAATTCGCCTGGCGGGCGTGCAAGAGACCAAGGTAGCTCAGGAACTGGCCTTCCGAGTGCCGGTCCCCCAATTCGCGGGCGACGGCCAGCGCGGCCTCGAAGTGTTCGCGTGCCTCGTCAAAACGGGCCAAGCCATCGTAAACCAGCCCCAGATTACACAGCACGATGCACTCCAAGCGGGCGTGCCCCAGGTCTCGGGCCACGGGCAGCGCCGCCTCGAGTTGTTCGAGAGCCTCGGCGAATCTTCCCTGCACCTGGAGCAGCGGGCCGAGGTTGCATCGTATGTTGCCCTCCAGTCGCCGGTTCCCGATCTCCTGGGCGACGGCGAGTGCCGCTTCGTCGTGCGACCGGGCCTCGTCCATGCTTCCTGCATGGAAGTGGAGCACTCCCAGGTTGGCAAGTATGCGGCCCTCGCGCTCCCGGTCGCCGGCCTCACGGGCCAACGCAAGTGCCTCCTCGAGTTGGGCGCGAGCCTCGCCAGTCCGGCCGAGGATGACCTCCATCGTTCCGAGTCCGTCGTGAGCGTCACTCTGCAGCGTCCGTTCCTTCATTTCGCCGGCGATGGCCAGCGCCGTCTCGAGGTGCACACGGGCTGCGTCCATGCGACCCGCGTGGCTGTCGCGGCCGGCGAGATCGATGCGCGCCCGGCATTCACAGAGCCGGTCCCCAACCTGGCGCGCCTGTGCCAGCGAAGCCTCGAACTGCGCCTGCGCATCCGCGTCCTTTCCGGAGGCCGCCAGCGCGCGACCCGCAATCCACCGCACCCTGGCGGCGGCAGACGCTGCAAGACCGGGCGTGACGAGCACCGCGGAGGCGAGATCGACCCCGACCTTGAATGGGCCACGCAGGCTCACCGCTGCCCATGCGCCCTCAAGGACCCTCGCCGCCACAGCGGCGTCACCCCGCGCCGTCGCCCGCCGACAAGCGGCGACGAAATTGTCGACATCGGCACAGGAATCGGCGGTCGCCGCTTCGCTGTCGAGGCCCGCAAAATACGCAGTGTGTCGCTGTTCCGCTGCCAGCAACGCGGCCGGACCGCTCCCGGCGTAGCGGTCGGAGCTGCGCAGCTGCTCAGACGCGTACTCCTGCACGCTCATGAGAAGATCGAAGCGATCGTCGCTCACCTGCCTGACGAGCGACTTCTGCACCAGCGATTGCAACGCGTCCATGGGCCACGGCGCGTTGTCGTAGGCGGACAGATTGAGGATAGCCTCCACCGATTCGAGCTTGAATCCGCCTTCGAATACCGAGAGCTGAGCCAGCGCGGCTTTCTCGGGTAGCGACAGCAGATCCCAGGACCAGTCAAACACCGCACGCAACGTGGCTTGTCGGTCCAGGCGGCCTCCTGTGGACGCGAGCAACTTGAACCGCTCGCTCATGCGCAAGAGCAGCGTCCGCGGAGGCATCACGCGCACACGCGCCGCCGCCAGCTCGATCGCCAGTGGCAAGCCCTCCAGCAACGTTACAAGGGAAGCGATCGCCGAGTGATCCTCGGCACTCGGTCGGAATCCCGCCTTCGCCGCTTCCGCGCGCTGCATGAACAGCTGAGCTGCGTCGGACGCCGCCAATGGTGGCAGCGCGAGAATCTCTTCTCCGGGCAACCCCAGCACTTCGCGCGTCGTTACCAGGAACCGTGCGGCGCTCGCACGGTTAAGCCACCGGCCCAGCGTTGCCTCCGCGTGGCGCGCGACCTGCTCGAAGTTGTCGAGGATCATTAGACAGTGTCCGCGCCCCGCGATAGCGTGCCCGAGCTGAGTCACCGGGTCGTCCTTGCCCAACGGCACGTCGAGGCCTTGGGCGACGGCAAGAACGATGCCGTCCACACTGCGGGCCTGCGACAGATCGCAGAACCAGACGCCGCCTGGGAAGCCCCCGAGCGCACTCCACCCGAACCGGGTGGCCAGCCGCGTCTTGCCAGTGCCACCCAAGCCCAAAACCGAGACGAAGCGCGCCCCGGTGTCCAGTCGTCGGGCTAGTTCGGCTAAGGGCTCTCGACGGCCGATGAAGGCATCGCGCTCGGCCGGTAGGCTGTAGCCCGTGAGTGATGCCAAGGGAGGAAAATCAGCGCGCAAGTCCGGCGCGACGACCTGCAGCAGGCGTTCTGGATTGGGCAAGCCCTTTAGCCGATGCTCGCCCATTTCGCGCAGCGTGATGCCCTCAGGCAAATGTGCACCCACCAATTGTGCAGTGGCCGCGGAGATCAAGACCTGCTCGCCATGAGCCGCGGACATGATGCGCGCCGCGCGATTCAATGATCCGCCGAAATAATCGCCATCCCGAAGTTCCGCCGCGCCGGTGTGCAAGCCCATCCGTACTCTGAGCGTAACCGGTAGTTGGCTATTGAATGGCGTTGGCTTGGGACCCGAGACGCCGGTTTCCGGCACCTGTAAGGCGCTCTGGGCGGCGAGGCACGCTGCGAGCGCATCCGCCGCAGCGCCGAAGACCGCAAGTACGCCATCGCCAGTGGTCTTCACGATGCGTCCGTTGGATGACTCGATCGCACGACATAACTGAGCGTCGTGCCGCGCAAGTGCAACCCGCATCGCGTCGGGATGTTGCTCCCACAAGGTTGTGCTGCCCTCGATATCCGTGAACAGGAAAGTCACCGTCCCGGTCGGCAACGGTGAGTCCGCGCGAGATTTCGCAGCCATGGCGGCGTCTTGAAAACTAATGTGTCAGACGACGCATTCTGCGGATCGCTACCGATTTGCGCAAGAATCAGCGGCGCGCATGCAGGAGAGCGCGTCGGCCACTGTCATCGTAGTGTGTTCGAATGCGCTGCATCGCGGGGGGCGACGCCGGGCAGTATCGGCGCAGGCACAGACGTTCGAAGACGCTCGCAACCCTGAGCGTGCGCCGTCGTCGCGGATCCGGCTTCCTGAAATGTCAAGCTTGCGGTTGCCACCTCGGCGGACCCGGCGGGCCTCTCCCGGTAGGCTAGGGCGATTCGTATGCGCCGATGTCCAACCTCAAGCTAAGAAAATCGGCTCGCGCGGTGTTGTCACGGAGCGATGAACGTCGTGTTGTCGTCGGAGACATTGAAAACGCTTGTAAGCAGATCAGGAGTCTCCACGTCTTGGGAGAAAGCATAGACACTAAGTTGGTACGTCGCGCCGGTGGAGAGCGCTAATCCCGTAAGGGTCGCAGCGCTGGTACCTCTGGAGAAAATCATCTCGCCCGTAATCCCGCCCGTGAACGGAACGGGATTCACGCGAACCAAGAACGAATGCGCGTTCGGCGGCGGCGTCCAGGCAACGCTGACGCTGCCCGCCCCGGTCGTTACGCTGGTGATCTGGAGTGCTGCCAGTTGATTTGCAGCATCGACGGAGACTGCACCCGTGAATACACTGCTTCCGACGGAGCCCTGCGCCGTGTAGCTCCCCGTGATTGGCAATGCAAATAGCCAGCAGATTGAGCGCTCTGGCGCTGTCCGCGGCGGCTGGTAGAGGAAACAGGTGTGGGAACTGCCGGCATTCCATGAAGCGGGCCCCGTCGTTACAGCCGAACTGAGCGTTCCCGCTGCGGTGGTTGGGTCAAACAGAAAGCTCGTGCCGATCAACCCGAGTTTTAGGTCGACGAACGTGCCGCCGCTAATTGCGAGTGACTGGCTTGCTTCATACGCGCCCATATCCGGGGCTCCGCCCGCCACACGCGGGAAACCGAAACCGCGCTGATCGGTGGTCAGGGCGAGGTCGTTGCTTCCGCTGTTGAGCGCCGGGCTGCCAGGCAACAGTGCATGCGTGCGCGTCGTCCCCCCATTGAACGCGAGCGGCCCCACGAGTGGATCGGTGCCAACAAAGGTGGCAGGTCCCGACACGACAATCGCGCAGGTCGAACAGGGATTCTGGACCAGCGAGTTGAAGGCGTTGATGCCGAATGTGGGGATCGTGGCTGTATTGGTCGCGACGTCGCCGCCATTGCTGCTATTGTTGGCCAGGATGGACGAAACGAGCTTCAGCGACGGCGGCGCCGTATTGCTGGCGGACACGGGATAAGTCGCACCCGAGCTCATGACAATCCCGCCGGTGCGGGTCGGCGCGGCCGAGTTGCCGTTGACCGTGGTGTTGTCCAACTCGAGGGCCAGGTTGCCGAACGCGACCATCGCGCCGGCCGTCGCGGCCGAAACGTTGGCCGAGATCGTCGAATTGACGATCCTGACCCCCATCACATCGCTTTGTCCCTGACGAGTGACCAGGCCGTTATCCAGATGCAGCCCGCCACTGCGCGTGGCATCGCTAAAGGTGATGTCGTCGGCGATGTTCGCGGCGATCTCGGAGCGCTCGATCCGCAGCGACTTGGCGGTTCCTTCGAACCCTCCACCATAATAAACCTTGCCCACAACCGGCGGATTGGGTGCGTCGACGTGATTGGCGAAGATGATTGTGTCGGCTATCACGATGTCCGCGAGAGACCACGAGCGGATTGCTCCTCCGACGCCGTCTATCGCGATCGGCTGCGAAGCGTTGGCAGTGAATTCGCTGTTTTCAATGTCGACGCCAACCGGCGTGATGGTCGGCACATCCGTGATAGTTCCGACTGGACCGAGACACCGCTCGACCAGGTAGAGGCCACCGCCCGCGGCATTGGGCGAAGTTGTTGCGAACAGATCCGTGGCAACGTTGCCGAGGATCTGGGCGTTGGAAATGCTGAGCAATTGCCCGGGGTACTGGATCACGAACGCGACGCCGCCGCCACCACGCGCCTTGCTGTTCTCGATTGCCATCGAATCAAGCGCGAGGCTGTGCTCCGTGTAGATCGCCCCTCCGAGGCCGTCCACGTTACGGTGCCCATTCGTCAGCCTGAGGCCACGAATCGACACTAGGTAATCCGGTCCGTCCTTCGCGGGGCAGGCTGGATCGGTCGCAAAGACCGAGAAAATCCGGCTGTTGGCGTTGCCGTTGATGGTGAGGTTGTCGATGCCCGGACCGTCGAGTTACAGTGAACGAGAAATCTGGATCTGTCCGCTAGTCAATACGATGGTGCCCGCCAATCCGGCAGCGAAATTGACGATGTTCGGGCCCGGCGCCGTGGCGTTGGCGCTCGCAATCGCGGCGCGCAGGCTGCCGGTGCCGCTGTCGTTGAGATTGGTGACGGTGAACGTCGCCGGTGGAGTCCCCGCCGCAGCGACCGTGAAGCTCACCGTCGCCTGCGGCGCGGCATTGTAATTGGCGTCGCCCCCTTGATTCGCCGCAATCGTGCACTGACCCGCCGTGAGGAGTGTCACCAAGGTGACCGTGGCAAGCGCTTTGCCGGGCGTGCAGACGGATGGCGTCAACGAAGCTGAACCCGATCGGCATCGTCGATGGCGCCGCCGCCGGGCTCGAGCTGGTGGCGCTGACGGCGACGAACGGCTGGCCCACGGTGACGCCGGTCGGTGCCGGCCCGAAGGTGATGAACTGGCTCGCAGTGCTGATCATGAACGTGCGCGCCATCGAGGTCGCCGCGAAGTAGTTGCTGTCGCCGGCCTGGCTCGCGATGATGGTGCAGCTTCCAGCGCCGCCGACCTGCACCGAATTGCCCGCCACCGAGCATATGCCGCTCGCCGCAAACGACACGGGCAGCCCGGAACTCGCCGTCGCGAATACCCCGAACGCCGGTTCGCCATAGTTCACATCGGCGGGAGGATCGAACGCAATGCTCTGCGCGGTCTTGGGCACGATGAACTGCTGCGCCAGAGCGAGGCTTGTCGCCGCGTAGGTTGCATTGCCGCCGAACGCGGCCTGCGTGACCGTGTACGTCCCGGCGGGGAGCCCAGGCGGCGGAAGTGTTGCCCGCCCGAGGTTGTCGGTGTTCGCCCAGATTGTCGTCGAACCCCCGGGGCCTGTGACCGAAAAGCTGACCGCCTCCTGCTGCAGCACCTCGGTCTTGGCGCCGAGAGTCCCGGTGAGCGTGACCCCGGCAGGCGGCAACGCCGCAAGACTCGCGGCCGCCTTGGCGACGACGAAGGTTGTCGTGGTGGACGACGGCTGGAAGGTGCCGTCGCCGGCAAACGCGACGGTGATCTGGTAGCTGCCGGGAGCCACGTCCACCGGCACCTTCACGGTGACGCTTCCGTCGGCGCCGGTCGTGCCGAGCTGAGTCGTGCCGCCGATGGTCACGATGACCGTCTTACCGGCAACCGCCACGCCGGCAAAGGTGAGCTTGGTGGTGATACTGACGTTGTCGCCGACCGTTGCGCTGGTCGGTGGCGAGACGAGCGCATCCATCGTTGCGGCCGGTGTCACGCCGCCGAGCGCGTAATAGGCGCCACGGTTGTCATCGAGCGCGACCAGGCCGACGCCGCTCGCCGCCTGCACGACATATTTGAGATTGGTCGGCATGCCCGCGAGCCGCCCAGCCCACAGACGCGAGTCTGCGCCGCTGCACGCCGTCGGTAACGGCGCAACGCATTGGCTCAAGTCGAGCGATGTCCACGCATTCGCGCCATCGCCGCTGTACGTTACCCACACCTGATAGATCGCCGCCGCAGGGTCGCCGGTGACTTGAGCGGTAAAGAGCACGCCGCCGGCGTTCGGTTCCGCATCGACGCTGACGATCGACGGCGCATCGGAAAGCGCCGCCTGGCTCAGGTTGCCGCTGTAATACAGGCGCAAGCTGAGGCCTGTATACATGCGCCGCGTGCTGGTGCCGTCCGCGGCGCTGGCGACGATATGCTGCGTCGGCGTGACGAGCAACTCGGTCCCGCCACTTCCGGCCAGGGCGCCGAAGTAGTTGGGACTCCACATCCGCCCCGGATAGAACACGGGGGAGATAAATGGAACGTGCACACCTCGCAGCTCCGTGGTCGGGGCCCCCGAGAACGGATAGAGCGGCGCCGAGTCGACGTAGCTGCCGCCGCGGAAGCCGATCCCGCGCAGGACAAGGGTGGGATCCTTCGGTGTCACATTCAGTGCCGCCAGCGGCAGCACCGGCTCGCCCGGGTTGCTGACCACACCGTCGGGTCCGCTCAACCAGGTGGCATTGACGTTCGGGCCGCCCCCCAGGTTCGTAAGGCTCTGGACGTGCGCCGTGAGGGCGGGTGCCGCGCTCAGGTCGTAGGTTTCAAGTCCCAGCGATTGCGCCGGACCCGAGGCGACCGCCACCGGCGTAATCGTCCCTCCGTTGCCCGGGCCTGCACCTCGGCCCGATGGCATGTTGACGCCGAGCATGGGCAGCCCGAACAGGGTTGCCTCGAGCAGCGACTTCTCCGGAATGCCGCGGATGTTCGGGGTGGTCGCCAGGTAGTCGAGCTTTGCCGCGACCAGCGCCGCGCCGACCGCGATCGCGCCGGTGCCGGCGCGCAACTCCCGCGCGAAATTGAGGTAGATCTGGTCGCTGTATTCGATGAAGTCGGTGTCGCCGTACTGGTAGCCCGTGCCCGCGATCAGCGTGGCCTTCTTCCGGGCGAACACCTGCGCCCAGTCCAGTGGCAGCGTCACCCCGGGGATGGCGTCGCTGTCTACCAGGTTGTAGCCGGAGTGACAGCCGGCGCTGAACACGATCGAGTTGGTGAAGTCCGTCGTTGACGCCGCGACGTCGGTCGTGACGAGACTGGTCGAGAAATCGGCGGCCAGCGCACTGTTGGCGCTAAAGTGCCCGGCGAGGAAGATGACATCGTGCCGGGCGCCGAACAGCTTGCCGGCGAGGTCGGTAGCGGTCCACGGTCCGGCGGGGAACGGCCTGGAATCCTGTGGCGACACACCGTCGGGCGTGATCAGCTTGTCCATCGGTGCGCCCGCGGCGCCGATGCCGGAGGCCAACTCGGTCTCAACCGCGTTGGCCGGCTGCGCGAGGAAGTCATAGCCGGTCACCAGCGAGGAGTTCGGCACGACCACCCCATTGGCCGCAACGTAAGCATCGATGACCCCGCCGATCTCGGTCGCGGTCTCGACCAGACGGCCGACGGCAAGCCCCGGCACGGGAAAGTCGTTCGACGGCAGCGAGAGCGCGGTATTGGAGCCGTAGGCGTCCTGGCTCAGCACGAAGTCGAGGCTTAAGCTCGCCTGGGACTCGGAGTTGCTCTGCACCGGTGGCACGTAGTCGACTTCCTGCCCGAGCGTGCTTTCGTCCGGTGAACGGAAGAACGGAATCACGGCATCGTTGCCGACGATCACCACATACTTCAGCGGGTTGGCCCGGTACGAGTCGACGATGCCCTTGATCTCCTGCGCCACCAGGTTTACTGCGAACGGGCACGCCGCGTTGTTCGCCGCCTGCCGCTTGAGCGCGCTCACCCGCGCATCGCCGGCGACATCGACGACCACGCCGCCGACTTCGCCGCGCTGCGCGAACGCGGCGAGCTTGGTGCGCAGCGTCGCCCCGTCGGGTTCCGGCAAGGTCGCGTCGAGCGCGACCTTGGAAGAATCGGTAAGGATCACCGTCTTCAGCCCTGTCGCCATCACTGGCGCACGCGGCGTCAGCGTGATGTCGGTGACAGCGGTGCAGGTCGTGGGCCCCTTGCTGATGCTCAGGGTAAACGGCGCGCTGGTGTTGAAGGCCCCGCCGTGGCCGGTCACCCGCACGTAGAAATTGCCGGTGCTGTTCCAGGTGTTGACAATCAGCGACTTGTCACCCGTGCCGGCGATGGGGGACACCGCGATCACGCTTCGCGTCTGTGCGGTCGAAAACGCCTGCGCGACCTCCGTGGCGCTGAAAATTGTCGGCGAGAAGATCGTCGGCGAGAAGATGGTCGGGCTGAAGATCGTCGGCGAGAAGGTGGCCGGACTGAAGATCGTCGGCGAGAAGATCGTCGGACTGAAGATCGTCGGCGAGAAGATGGTCGGACTGAAGATCGTCGGCGAGAAGATGGTCGGACTAAAGATCGTCGGGCTGTACGCATCCGGGCTGAAGATCGTCGGCGAGAAGATGGTCGGACTGAAGATCGTCGGCGAGTCTTCGGCGGTCAGCTTCAGCAGATCGACCGTGGTCGCCGACCCGGGCGTGAACTGGCTGGCGAACGTCTGGGCGATGTCCTTGAACACCGCGAGGTCGTAGTCGGCCGGAAGTCCGGTGAGCGTCACCCGGATGCTCTGCCCTGGCGTGATGCTGAATCGGTACCAGCGCGCCTTGCTCGGCGCATCGATGAGGTCCTGCGCATTCGCCGGAGAACCGTCGAGCGTGAACGCCTTGGGCCAGGAATCGTTGTCGCGCGAGCTGACCAGGCACGCCGACATCGGGCTTGCCATCGGGGAGGTCACTTGCACCGCCACGAAGGCGCCCGGATTGACCCCCGAAACGGACACACCGAAATAGCCAAGGCCATCCGTCGTCGCCGCGACGGGGGCGAGCGCCACGCCGCCCACCAGCGTCCCGAACACGCATGCCGCGGCCGAGGATGGCTGCAGCGTGATCGACTGGTTCGCCGCGCCGTCCACGCGCCCGACCAGATAGGCGTTGGTCCCCCCGGTCGCCACCGCGCCGATCAGGCTCGGTGCATTCGGGGGCACCACGACGCTGTAAAGAATCTGCAGGATGCTGGTGAACCCCACCCGCTGCGGGTTGGCGAACTTCAGCACGAAGGACAGCGTCGCTCCGCTTTGGAGTAACGTGCCCGCCGGCATGGGACTGACATACGGCTTCCCGTCGGCAGTCTGGCCAGTCTTGTTGGCCAGCGTCACCGAGTTGGAGAGTCCACTCACCACGGCAGAGATGGGCGCGAGCACCGGGGCGCCGGAAGTGTTCCTGAGGGTGATCGTCGAGTCGAACGTGTTGGTCGAACGATTGAGGACGAGCCCCGAGCGCGCGATCGCGAACTGGCTCGTGATGTCCTGGGTGACTGCCTGCGCGGCTGCGGCCAGCAACAGGCCGAGCGCTATCACCCCCAATCGGAAGAGCTTCACCCCCAGCTGCCGACCTGACTCACGCATAGGTCCCCACTTGCTGGGCGGTTCCTAGCACAACGAAGGTCGGTCGCCCAGCAACGACAAGGGCCACTGCTGCACGGATCAAGGCCATCAACAGGTTCTTGAGAGGGGGCGTCGATTCAACGGTGTTGATTGCTCGATTCAGAGCAACCCCGTGCGCGTGATCGCTGCCTGCCCGTCACGGCGACAGCTGGCTCGCCACGAAAAGCAAAAGCCCGCCGATCCGGGCTTTCAGATAAGTGATTTGCGCCACAGCCCCCCCGGGAGTGTTACCAGCTTCTTCCGCCCTCGTAGCGGGCGGTACTTATCTACCCGCTAGCGCGTGAATCGTCTCCGCGCAGATAGTGCGACTAATCCCGCGGCGAGTAAAGCAAGCGAACCCGGCTCGGGCGCGGACTGCGCGGGGGTGACTTGGATTGAAAAGCCGGTCTGATCAGGCGGCAGGAACATGAGCGCTTGCGCCGCTATGACAATGGAATAGTCGGGTGTTCTCCGTCGTCGCGCGATCCGCACGCAGCGTTTAATGCCTGCCGTAACACGGTATCCCGCAGGTGTCGTGCACAAGTAGACCGGCCCGGTTCCTACATCTGGAGCGGGCACCTTCGATCCGAGCATGGTTAGAGGCCAGGAGCCGGTTCGATGACCTTCCAGCTCAATACCGTTTCAATGGGCAACCTCACCTACTCCATCAACGGGACCGAAGTGACCAAGCAGGTCACGCGCGAGTCCCTCGTGCTCGTTGACTACAGGGGCAACTACACGATCGGAGCCCATTGGCTGGCAACGGCTTGCAACAGTGAAGCGGGCGACGGCGATACCGTAGGTCCGATGAATCTGGTCGTCAACCAAAACGGCAGCAGCATGTCGATGAACTGGACGTTCCCGAGCGGCGCGGTTTGCACCCACAGCGGGCCGTACACGCAGAACGGCAAGCTGGGCGCATTCAGCGCGAACTACAGCTGCAACAACGGAGACGTGGGTCAGCTTGAGATGTTCGAGTTGACCAATCGCGTCGGCATGGTCTCCGCTCGCGTGAGCGGCCAGAGCACAAACCTCGGTTGTGCCTACGCGGTTACTTCTCCGCTATCGACCCCTCGCTGCCGGCCCCGTTCAACTGACACTGCGCCGCGCGCACAAGAGCGGCAACCAGCGCTTAGCGTTCGAAGTCACGGAATCCGGCGGCGCGGGCGAGGTCGGCCTTGACTTCTTCGCGGCTTCGCTCGTAGACGATTTCGCGCCCCCTGGCATTGCCTACGTAGGCCAAGCCGTTGCGCGTCGGCATCAAGTCACAGCGCACGTTGTGGACGCCCTCCCCGAGCACGACCTGGATCACGTCCAGACGCTTGTTCAGGACTACGACTTCGAGCGTCTGCCCGCTGCTGGTGACACGTACCTGAATTTTTTCATCGTTCATGGCGCAGTCCGTTCATCCGGCCGCAGCCTTGGCCAGGTTTCCCTGCAGCGTTGCCAACGCGTTCACGTTTGCATCCGTGCTCGGGGCGAGTTGATGACGCCGGGCAAGCCAGCTCACGTCGTTATAGGCTAGCCAGACCTTGCCGTCTGCATCTTGCCAACCCAGCATCTTCAGCGGCAAGTCGATGCCGATCGTCTGGTTGGATTGCATCAAGGGCGTTCCTCCCTTCGGATTACCGAAAATCAACACCTCCGTCGGTCGCAGCGGCATCGCCACCGATGCGGCACCTGCCGCATGGTCGATCCGCGCAAACACGGTGATACCTTTGGCCTTCAGATCGGCCTCCAGCCGGTCCAGCGTATCCTTCACCGAGTATTTGCTTGCTACGCTTCACGAGTCCGTCTTCAGGCATGGTGTGTGCCTCCGCTTTCGATTTGAAAAGGCTGGCAACGGCCGCAGCCGTCAAGCATTTGAGCACGTTCCTGCGAATAACCACCGTGCACAGCCCCTGAATTCAAGACACTGGTGCAAGCCGGGCCAGGAATGCTATCTTCAAACGACCTCCCGCCGTGGCAGCATACGCGCCCCGCGCGCGGCCGGGAAAGCAACACAATCGGCGCGCATTCCCCGGAGGGCTCCTATGGCCGATGCAAAGAAAGTGCGCATCGTCGGTTTCAATCATATCGCGCTGGAGGTCGGCGACATCGAAGAGGCTCTGGCTTTTTACGGCCGCCTGTTCGATATTCAAACTGCGCAGCAAGAACGATTCGATGGCTTTCATCGACCTGGGTGACCAGTTCCTCGCGCTGCAGAAGGGGCGCACGCAGGCGGCGGATGACGGGCGGCATTTCGGACTGGTGGTCGATGACAAGGAGGCGGCGCGAAAGGCCTTGCTGGAAGCCGGCGTCAAAACGCTGCCTGGACCGTTTCTCGACTTTCTTGACCCCTGGGGCAACCGCATAGAGATCGTCGCCTATGACAACATTCAGTTCACCAAGGCGCCCCACGTGTTGCGCGGCATGGGCCTCGCCCATCTGTCAAAAAACGATGCCGCGATCAAGGAGCTTACCGAAAAGGGCATGGCGCCAAGATGACGCTTCGCCGCCATGGCGCAGCGGCCTGCAGGAGAGGTTTCTGTGCGCCGCCGCTCAATGCGGCCTAGAATGGTGCCGCGCGATCCGGGCTCGCACAGCGGCAAGGCCGCGTCTGGCTTCGGCGCCCGCACCGCGCATCCGCGACCGAGATGCCGCGGCTCACCACGAAGGAAGCACGATGAAGATGCTGCTCGGTTGCCTTCTGCTGGTCGTCCTGTCCGGCTGCATCCCGATCGGATTCGCGGGACGGACCAGTGCGGTCGGCACGCCCGGACCCGCGCCCATTTACCCTGCAGCCGACGCTCGCGGCGTCAGCGCCTGATGCCGGGCATCGACTGCTGCGCCATGCGGGCGAAATCGCCCATCACGCGCTGCATCGAGTCGAATGCCGAACCGCCTGAGGACATCACGCCCTGCATCGCCTTGACCAGGTTCTGCGTCTGGCTCAAGTCGGGCATCATCGCCAGCGCAGCCTTCGCCTCCTTGGCGCCGGGCATATCGCCCATCTGCTGCTCCATCAGCGTGAACAGGCGCTTCTGGATTTCGACGATCATGTCGAACATCTGGCCCCAATACAGCATCGCCTTTTCGACTGCCTCCTGCGTGACCGCCTGACCGGCGGCCATCAGCGACTGCGGGTCGCTCGCCTCCGCCGCGTGGCGGACCGCTTTCTTCTGCATCGAGCGTGCCTCTTCTTCACCCTGGTACTGCAACTTGCGCAGCTTCGCGGCACTCTCGATCGAGGCGTTGATCACGTCGAGCGCCATCTTGGCGTTGGCGCGGTAAAGGTCGAAGGCCTGCTGCGGCGTGAGTATCTTCGTCATCTTCGAAAGATCGCCCAGATGCGCTCGCGCCGACCCTGCCGGGGCCTGGCGGTGGCGATTTCGTCCTCGCGCTGCGGCGTGCCTTTGGCCGGCCGCGTGCGGCGGACTTGGACTTCGATGCGGATCTCGTAGCCATGGCTCATGGCTCCTTTCGGTTCATCGGCGAGGTGCACCTATTCGACGCCTTCAGGAGTCGATCGTCAACACCGCCGCGCCCTCGATGCGGCCCGCCCGCAGATCGCCGAGCGCGGCATTCGCCGACTGCAGCGGGTATTCACGGGCGTGGATCGAGAGCGGGATCGACGCCGCCAGCGCCAGGAACTCGCGCCCATCCTGCCGGGTGAGATTGGCTACCGAGCGCACGCAGCGCTCGCCCCACAGGAGGCGGTACGGAAAGCGGGGTATGTCGCTCATGTGAATGCCGGCACAAACCACCGTGCCTCCGCGCACCACCGCCTCGAGCGCTGCAGGCACGAGACCCCCGACGGGCGCGAAGATGAGCGCGGCATCGAGCCCATCCGGCGGTGCCTGGTCGCTCCCGCCCGTCCACACCGCACCCAGCTGCCGGGCCAAATCCTGGCCGGCCAAATCGCCCGGTCGGCAGAACGCGTAGACCCGGCGACCCTGCGCGATGGCCACCTGGGCCACCAGGTGTCCGGCCGCGCCGAAGCCGTAGATACCGAGCCGACGCGCCTCGCCCGCCAGCCGGTAGGCGCGGTATCCGATGAGGCCCGCACACAGCAGCGGTGCCGCCTCGATGTCGCCATAGCGATCGGGCAGTGCAAAGCAGTAGCTTGCATCGGCCAGCGCGTAATTCGCGTAACCGCCGTCAATCTGATAGCCGGTGAAGCGCGCCTGCGCGCAGAGGTTTTCCCGCCCGGTCGTGCAGAATTCGCAATGGCCGCAGGTGCCGCCGAGCCAGGGGACGCCGACACGGGCGCCAACCGGGTGCTCGGTCACGCCCGGCCCGCGGGCGAGGACCTCGCCGACGATTTCGTGCCCGGGAACGATGGGCAGCACCGGATCGGGCAGTTCGCCGTCGACGAGATGCAGATCGGTACGACACACACCGCAGGCGCGCACGCGCAAGCAGCAGTTGACCCGGGCCGGGTACCGGCCGCGGCCGCGCCGTCAGACGCAACGGCTGCCCGGGCGCATCGAGCACCATGGCGCGCATGCCGGCGTCGCCGTCCGAACTACGAGGCTGGGCGCACATCGACCAACTGCTCGAGCGCATCGGCCACCCGAGCGACGGTAACGATTTCGATGCCCTCGATCGCCTGCTTGGGCCGGTTGGCGAGCGGGATCAGGGCCCGCCGGAAACCGAGCTTGGCGGCCTCGCGCAGGCGCTCCTGCCCACGCTGGACGGGGCGGATTTCCCCTGCGAGCCCGACTTCACCGAATACAAGAGATTTGGTTGATAACGAAATGTTTTTCAAAGAAGAATAGACGGAGGCAAGGACTGCCAGGTCCGCCGCTGGCTCGTTGATACGCACACCGCCCACGGCGTTGACGAAGACGTCGAACTGGCCCGTTTCCACGCCGCCATGGCGATGCAACACGGCGAGTAACAAGGCCAGCCGCTGCGGGTCGAGACCCACCGCGAGCCGGCGCGCAACGCCGCCCTGCACCGGGTCGACGAGCGCCTGCACTTCGACCAGCAGAGGCCGCGAGCCCTCCATGGTCGCCAGGATCGCGCTTCCCGGCACGGCCTGCGGGTGCTGCGACAGGAAGAGCGCGGAAGGATTGGCGACGCCCTTGAGACCGCGCTCGGTCATCGCGAACACCCCGAGCTCGTTGGCGGCGCCGAAGCGGTTCTTGATTGCCCGCACCAGGCGGAAACTCGAGTGCGTATCGCCCTCGAAGTAGAGCACGGTATCGACGATGTGCTCGAGCACCCGCGGTCCGGCAATGGCACCCTCCTTGGTCACATGGCCGACGAGGATAACCGTGATCCCGCTTTGCTTCGCGAAGCGCGTCAGCTGCGCTGCGCATTCGCGCACCTGGGCCACGCTTCCGGGCGCTGATTCCAGCGCCTCGGTGTAGACGGTCTGGATCGAGTCGATCACCACGACCTCGGGCGACTGGGTGCGCATCGCCGCCACGATCGCTTCGAGCTGGACCTCGGCTAACAGCTCGACCGGCGCGTTGACCAGGCCGAGCCGTTGCGCCCGCATCGCGATCTGCTCCACGGATTCTTCGCCGGTCACGTACAGCGCGCGCCGCGTCCCGCCGATCGCGGCCATGGCCTGCAGGAGCAGGGTCGACTTGCCGATACCCGGGTCGCCGCCGAGCAGCACCACCGCCCCGGGCACCAGTCCGCCGCCGAGCACGCGATCGAACTCCTCGATCCCGGTGGGCGAGCGCGGATCGACCCGCGCCTCGACCGAGGACAGCGGCCGCACCTCGCCCACGGCACCGGCGACGGCCTGAAAACGGGTGGCAAGCGGAACGGCAATGGCCTCCACCAGCGTGTTCCAGGCCGCGCAGTGCGGGCATTGGCCCTGCCACTTGCTGCTGCGGCCGCCGCATTCGGTGCAGGCGTACGCGGTTCTTGCCTTGGCCATGCGCCTCAATGCGTCAGGCAAGCTCGTCCGGATGCACGACGGCAGTACCGAACTTGCCGACGACCACGCCGGCGGCGTGATTGGCGATGCGCACTGCGGTCGCGAGATCGGCGTGAGCGCCAAGCAGCGCGCCCAGCGTGGCAATGACCGTGTCGCCGGCACCGGACACATCGTAGACTTCACGCGCCTGCGCCGGAAAACTTACCGCGCCCGCGTCGGTGTAGAGCGACATGCCCTCCTCGGAGCGGGTGATCAGGAGCGCCTCGAGCGCGAGTTCGGCGCGCAGCTGCTGCGCCTTGCTGGCGAGCTCCGCCTCGTTTCGCCAGCGTCCCACGACCTCGCGGAACTCGGTGCGATTGGGGGTCAGCAGCGTCGCGCCGCGGTAGCGGCGGTAATCCTCACCCTTGGGGTCGACCAGCACCGGCGCGCCGCGAGCTTTCGCCAACGCGATCATGCGCTCGATGTGGGCCAGCCCGCCCTTGCCGTAATCGGACAGCACCACGGCGTCGAATTCGGGCAACACGCGCTCGTAGTCGGCGAGCTTGCTCGCCAGGATCTCGTGCGAGGGCGCGGTCTCGAAGTCGATCCGCAGCAACTGCTGCTGCCGCCCGATCACGCGCAGCTTGACGGTCGTCGGCAGGGCGGGATCGCGATGGAACGACGTGCGCACACCCTCGCCGGCAAGCAAGTTCTCGAGCGTGCGCCCGGCTTCATCGTCGCCCACGGCGCTTATCAGCGTCACCTTGGCTCCGAGCGCCGCCGCATTGCGCGCGACGTTCGCCGCACCGCCCGGCCGCTCTTCATTGCGCGCGATTTTGACCACCGGGACCGGAGCCTCGGGGGAGATGCGCTCGACGTCGCCGAACCAGTACCGGTCGAGCATGACGTCGCCGACGATGAGCAGGCGGGTGCGGGCGATCTGGTCGCGGTACGCGGCGAAGTTTTTCTGCGCAGCGTTCACGAGCGCCCGATACCGAAATACTCGAGCCCGGCGGCGCGCGCCAGCGCCGGGTCGTACAGGTTCCGGCCGTCGAAGATGAGCGGCTGCCGCAGCCGGCGCTTGAGCTCGGCAAAGTCCGGGCTGCGAAATTCCTGCCACTCGGTGACGACCACCAGCGCGTCGGCGCCGGCGAGCGCATCGAGCGGCGAGCTGGCATAGGAGAGGCCCGAGCGCGACCCGAAGACCCGCTGCGCCGCCTCCATCGCCACCGGATCATAGGCCACGACGGTCGCACCCCGGCGAAGGAAGCCGTCGACGATGGTGCGCGACGGCGCCTCGCGCATGTCGTCGGTGTTGGGCTTGAAGGCGAGTCCCCACAGGGCGATTTTCCTGCCGGCAAGATCGGCGCCGAGGCGCGCGACGACCTTCTCCACCAAACGCAGCTTCTGCGCCTCGTTGACGCCCTCGACCGCGCCCAGAATGGTCAGGGGCCGCCCGCGCTGGCGCGCAGTGGCCTGCAGTGCACGCAGATCCTTCGGGAAACAGGACCCGCCATAGCCGGCGCCAGGATACAGAAAGTGATAGCCGATGCGCGGATCCGAGCCGATGCCCTGGCGCACGTGCTCGATGTCCGCCCCGAGGGCGTCGGCGAGATTGGCCAGCTCGTTCATGAACGAAATACGCGTCGCCAGCATCGCGTTGGCGGCGTACTTGGTGAGCTCGGCGGAGCGCGCGTCCATCACCAGCAAGCGCTCATGATTGCGCTGGAACGGCGCGTAGACGGCACGCAGGAGCGCGATCGCGTGCTCGTCGTCGCAGCCGATTACCACCCGGTCGGGCTTCATGAAATCGTCGACCGCGGCGCCTTCCTTGAGAAACTCGGGGTTGGAGACGACGGCGAAGGGAACCTGCGCGCCGCGCGCGACAAGCTCGGCGGCGATGGTCTCGCGCACCCGGTCCACGGTCCCCACCGGCACCGTCGACTTGTCGATGACCACCTTGAATTCGGTCATGCGCGCACCGATACTGCGCGCCGCGGTGAGCACGTATTGGGTGTCTGCCGAGCCATCGTCGTCCGGCGGCGTGCCGACAGCGATGAATTGCAGCGTGCCGTGGCCGACCGCGGCGTCGAGATCGGTACTGAAGCGCAACCGGCCCGCGGCCACGTTGCGCCGGATCAGCTCCGGCAACCCCGGCTCGTGGATCGGCAAGCCACCGCGGTTGAGCACGTCGATCTTGCCCACGTCGACGTCGAAGCAGAGCACGTCATTGCCGACCTCGGCCAGGCAGGCGCCGCTGACCAGCCCGACGTAGCCGGTGCCCATCATGGTTATATTCATGCGCCAACCTCGAGCGATGCGTTGATGCGGGCGAGCTCTGCCGCCGGGTCGGCGGCCCGGGTGATCGGGCGCCCGATCACCAGGTAGTCGGCGCCGTTGGCGATGGCGGCCTCGGGCGTTATCAGCCGCACCTGGTCGGCGGCGGCCGTTCCGGCGGGCCGGATGCCCGGCGTGACCAGCTTGAAGCCGGCGCCGAGCGCGCGGCGCAATGCCGGCGCCTCGAGCGCGGAACAGACAACTCCGTCGAGTCCGCAGTCGGCGGCAAGACGCGCCAGGCGCAGGACAACGCCTTCTGGCGCCTGCGCATAGCCGATCTCGGCCACCTCCTCGGCGCCCAGGCTCGTCAGCAGCGTGACCGCGAGCAGCATCGGTGGCGGACCTCCGCGCTCGGCTGCGGTGCGCTGCACCGCGTCCTGCGCGGCCTTGAGCATCGCCCGGCCCCCGGCCGCATGCACGTTGACCATCCACACGCCCAGGCGCGTCGCGGCGGCACAGGCCTGGGCGACGGTGTTGGGAATATCGTAGAACTTGAGATCCAGGAAGACGCGAAATCCCCTGGCGATCAGCTGTTGCACCAGCTCGGGCCCGGCGGAGACGAACATTTCGTTGCCCACCTTCACCGCGCACGCCTTGGGATCCAGCCGCGCGACGAGCGCGAGCGCCTGCGCCGCCTCGGCGAAGTCGAGCGCGACGATCACCTTCGGCCCCGCCGCGGCCGTGGCGGGATTACGCGACATAGCCCTCCGGAGTCTCCGTGCGCCGCGGGGTATACGTCTCCCACTTGCCACAGCCGGGGCAGCGCCAGTGATACTGCTTGGCGCGGAATCCGCATTGCTCGCAGCGGTACATGCCCAGACGCTTGATGTGCTGCCCCACCAGGCCCTTGACGAGCTCCAGGTCGTGCCTTCTCTCGGCCGTCGCCTCCATGAGCTGTGCCTCGAGCAGCTTGTCGAGGCCGAGCAGGGTCGGATTGCGCGTGAGCTCGTCCTTGATGAGTTCGGCGGCGGCGTCGGCGCCCTTGGTGCGCGAGCACCTGGCTGAAGAGTGCGTTCAAAAGATCCAGCGACGGATACTGGTCCTCGTAGCTGCGCAACACGCGGATGCCCTGCGCGACGTCGCCGTTGCGGCGGTAGGCGTCGGCCAGCCGCTCGGCGACCAGGCCGAGGAACGCCGGATTCTGTGACTCGATGCGCTGCCAGACGGCGGCGGCCATGTCGTAGTGCCCCTGTTGCGCCTCAAGGTCACCGAGCACGATGGTCGCGCGCGTGCACAGCTTGTATTCCGCCAGAGCCTGCTCGAGGTGGCCCCGGGCCTCGTCGAGTTGCGAGCGCAGCATCGCGCCTTGCGCGAGCTCGCAGAAATAGTGCGCGATCTCCTTGAAGTACGGGCGCTTGGCCAGCGCCTCCATGCGCTTGCTCACCGCGATCGCCTTCTGCCAGTCCTTTTCCTGCTCGAAAATCTGCAGCAGGAATCCGAGCGACTGCAGCTCGAAGGGGCTGCCGTCCAGGCGGCTGAACAACTCCTCGGCGCGGTCGAGCAGCCCGGCGCGATGGAAGTCCTGGGCCAGTTCGAACACGGCGAGCTCGCGCTTGTCGGCGGCCAGGTCGGGACGGTCGAGCAGGTTCTGGTGCATGCGAATCGCGCGATCGATCTCGCCCTGGCGCCGGAACAGGTTGCCCAGCGCGAAGTGCAGATCGATCGTCTGCGGGTCGACCTTGACCACCTCGATGAACGATTCGATCGCCTTGTCCGGTTGCTCGTTGAGCAAGAAGTTGAGACCGCGGAAGTACGACAGCGGCAAGGCCCGCGATTCGCGCAGAAGATGCTTGATGTCGATGCGCGCGGCGATCCAGCCGAGCGCGAAAAACAGGACCGTGAGCGGCAACAACCACCAAAGCTCGTTTTCCATGGCCAGCGCTCTTAAGGCGCGTCAGCTGCCGTGGACCGGATGCCGCGGCTGAGTGGCGAGCCCGCGGCGCTGCTCCTTGCGCAGTCGCGTGAGTTGTCGCTTCAGTCGCGCCACCCGGAACAAACCGGC
Source organism: uncultured beta proteobacterium (assembly GCA_963711235.1). Lineage (GTDB taxonomy): Bacteria > Pseudomonadota > Gammaproteobacteria > Burkholderiales > Casimicrobiaceae > PALSA-1003. The sequence goes on from CAVQDI010000011.1 coordinate 271,139, forward strand.
GAGCAGACCCGCGACTACGCCGGTGCCGAACGCCAGCAGAAGCAGAATGACTAGAGGCGCCTGCCAGGAGAACCACTGGTAGAAGCGCAGGGTCACCAGATCGGAATTCTGCAGAGACAGCAACAACAGGGCCGCGAATATCGCGATGCCAACCGTCCAGCGGGCAAACGCCATCATGGCCGGCCTCCAAGGTCAGCCATCAATTCTTCTTGAAGTCGACGCGCTCGCGCAATTCCTTGCCGGCCTTGAAGTGCGGTACGTGCTTTTCGGGCACCTGCACCCGCTCGCCGGACTTGGGATTGCGTCCGGTCCGCGGCGGCCGGTAGTTGAGCCCGAAGCTGCCGAAGCCGCGAATCTCGATCCTCTCGCCCTTGGCCAGGCTCTCGGCCATGGCGTCGAGGATCATCTTCACGGCCAGCTCGGCGTCTTTGGCTACCAATTGCGGAAACTGCGCCGCCAGGCGGTCGATCAGCTCCGATTTGGTCATCACGGGCTCGCTTACCCTTGACTCTTGTTGTCGAGCTTGGCCTTGAGCAGCGCGCCGAGGTTCGTGGTGCCGGCGCTGGCGCCGGAATTCTCCGCACTCATGCGCTGCATCGCTTCGGCCTCGTCGGCGTGATCCTTGGCCTTGATCGAGAGATTGATCGAACGGTTCTTGCGATCGATGTTAATGATCATGGCGGTGACCGAATCGCCTTCCTTCAGATGCGAGCGGATATCCTCAACCCGGTCGCGCGCCACTTCCGAAGCCCGCAGGTAGCCCTCGACGTCGCCATCGAGCGCGATCACCGCACCCTTGCCGTCGAGCGACTTGACCGTGCCGGTGACGACGTTGCCCTTGTCGTGGGTGGCGACATAGTTCGAGAACGGGTCGCCATCGAGTTGCTTGATGCCGAGCGAGATGCGTTCGCGCTCGACGTCGATCGCCAGCACCACGGCCTCGACTTCCTGACCCTTGCGATAGTCGCGCACGGCCGCTTCGCCAGGCAGCGTCCAGGAGAGATCCGAAAGGTGCACCAGGCCGTCGATCGCGCCCGGCAGGCCGATGAACACGCCGAAGTCGGTAATCGACTTGATCAGGCCCTTCACCTTGTCGCCCTTCTTGTGGTTGATGGCGAACTCCTCCCACGGGTTGGGCATGCACTGCTTCATGCCGAGGGAGATGCGGCGGCGTTCCTCGTCGATTTCCAGGATCATGACCTCGACCTCGTCGCCGAGCTGCACCACCTTGGTCGGATGGATGTTCTTGTTCGTCCAATCCATTTCGGAGACGTGAACGAGGCCCTCGATGCCCTGCTCGATCTCGACGAACGCGCCGTAATCGGTGATGTTGGTCACCTTGCCGAACAGGCGCGTGCCCGTCGGATAGCGCCGCGACAGGCCGACCCAGGGATCCTCGCCGAGCTGTTTCATGCCCAGCGACACGCGGTTCTTCTCCTGGTCGAACTTGAGCACCTTCGCCGTCACCTCGTCACCAACCGAGAGCACTTCCGACGGATGCTTGACCCGGCGCCAGGCGAGGTCGGTGATATGCAGCAGGCCGTCGATGCCCCCCAGGTCGACGAACGCGCCGTAATCGGTGATGTTCTTGACCACGCCCTTGACGATCGCGCCCTCCTGCAGCGTCTTGAGCAACTCCTCGCGCTCCGCACCCAGGCTCGCCTCAAGCACGGCGCGCCGCGACACCACCACGTTGTTACGCTTGCGATCGAGCTTGATGACCTTGAATTCGAGCGGCTTGCCCTCAAACGGCGCGGTGTCCTTGACCGGCCGGATGTCGACCAGCGAGCCGGGGAGGAAGGCGCGGATGCCGTTCACCATCACGGTGAGGCCGCCCTTGACCTTGCCGGTGACCAGGCCCTGCACGACAAGACCCTGCTCCATCGCCGCCTCGAGATCGTGCCAGGCCTTCAGCCGCTTGGCCTTGTCGCGCGATAACCGCGTCTCGCCATAGCCGTCTTCGAGGCTTTCGATCGCCACGGTGACGAAGTCGCCGGGCTTGACCTCGACCTCGCCCTTGTCGTTCTTGAATTCCTCGATCGGAATGAAGCTCTCCGATTTCAGCCCGGCATTGACGACAACGATGTTGTAGTCAACGCGGGTTACTTCGGCCGTGATGAGCTCGCCCTGGCGCATTTCCTGCCGCGCGAGCGATTCCTCGAACAAGGCGGCAAAGTTTTCCTGCGCTTGGACGGGTGGGTTGGTGCTGGCAGTTGCCATGAGTTGTCGCTTTCCTACTCGCTTCGTCCGCGCCACGGGCGTGGCGGCGGGTGGTTGAGTCGTTTCCGTCGTGTGCCGTGGCCCGCTTGCTGCAACCCGACGGGGTTATCGTTGCTTTTCCTGCGTTGTTGCTTCTATGTCCTTGCTGCGGCAGGCCTTTAACGTCCTTTCAGCCTGCTCGCGGCTACTCTTTCCCCGCCGCCTCAAGTGCGCGGTATCGCTGCAGCACGAACGTGATACTGGCCGCGATCGACATCCCGGTGGTATCGAGGATGACCGCGTCGGCAGCGGGTCGTAGCGGCGCTGCCGCACGCCCTCCGTCGCGCGCATCGCGTTCCTGGATGTCCGCAAAAGACTCGGAAGTGTAACCGGGTTTCCTTTTTCTATCAACTGCTTATATCGGCGCCTTGCCCGCTCCTCGGCGCTCGCGGTGACATACACCTTGAGCCGCGCGTCCGGGAATACCACCGTACCCATGTCGCGCCCGTCCGCCACCAGGCCCGGCGGGCGGCGGAATGCCCGTTGCCGCGCGAGCAGCGCCCGGCGCACCCCCGGGTGGACGGCGACCTGCGATGCGGCGGCGCTGACCGCCGGCGCGCGGATGGCGGTGGTCACGTCGACGCCGGCGAGCAGGATCCGGTCGCCGACAAATGCGCTCGCCAGCGCCTCGGCAACCGCCGCAAGGGGCGCTTCCTGGCCGAGCGCCAAACCCGTCTGCAGCGCCTGCAGCGCCACCAGGCGATAGAGCGAACCGCTGTCGAGATAATGGAAACCCAGCCTTTGCGCGACCGCCTGCGCAAGGGTGCCCTTTCCCGACGCTGCGGGGCCGTCGACGGCGATGACCGGAGCCGAGGCGGCGCTCATCCTTCGAGGCTGCGAAGGACGGCGAAGTAGTCCGGAAAGGTCTTGCGTACGCATTCCGGGTCGTTGATGCGCACCGGGACGCCGCCGAGCGCGGCAAGGGCAAAGCACATCGCCATGCGGTGGTCGTCGTAGGTGTCAATGGTCGCCGCCGAAAACCTCTCCGGCGGCGTGATCGACAGCCAGTCGGGGCCGGTGGCGACCCGGGCGCCCAGCTTGGCCAGCTCGGTGGCCATGGCGGCGATGCGGTCGGTCTCTTTCACCCGCCAGCTGCGCGATATGGCGCAGGGTCGATGTTCCTTGCGCAAACAGCGCCACCATGGCTGCCGTCATCGCCGCGTCGGGCATGCGGTTGAAGTCCGCATCGATGGCGCGCAGCGGTCGGCTTCCCCGGACCTCGATCCAGTCCGCCCCGCGGCGGACCGCCGCGCCCATCATGGCGAGCGTGTCGGCAAAGCCGACGTCGCCCTGGATGCTGTCGCTGCCGACGCCTTCCACGCGCACCGGCCCACCGCCGATCGCGCCGGCGGCCAGAAAGTACGACGCCGAGGACGCATCGCCTTCCACCGTGATCCGCCCCGGACTGCGGTAGCCGTCGCTCGCCGGCACGATGAGACGGGCGTTGCCTTGCGTCCATGACCTCGACGCCGAAACGCGCCATCAGCTTGCAGGTCATCTCCACGTACGGCCGCGACACCAGCTCGTCCTGGATGTCGACCGTGACGGCGCCTGCGTTCAGGGGCAGAGGCCATGAGCAGCGCGCTGACGAACTGGCTCGAAACCCCGCCGCGGATCGCGACCCGGGCGATGGAATGCAATCGCCCGGGGCCGATCGCAAGCGGCGGAAAGCCTTCCTGCGCCAGGTAGCGTATGTCCGCGCCAAGCGTGCGCAGCGCATCGACCAGATCGCCGATGGGGCGCTCATGCATCCGCGCCACGCCCGAGAGCTCGTACTCGCCGCCGGCGAGCGCGAGCGCGGCGGTCAGCGGCCGGAAGGCCGTGCCCGCGTTACCGAGAAAAAGCTGCGCCCGCTTGACCGCAAACCGGCCGCCGTTGCCGCGAATGGAAAAATCGCCCGTGCGCGGCACGGCGCTCGATGCCGATCCCGAGCCGGTCAAGCGCGGCGAGCATGAGCTCGACGTCGTCTGCCTCGAGCAGGCCCGCCACCTCGGTATCGCCGTGCGCGAGCGCGCAAAGCAGCAGCGTGCGGTTGGAGATGCTCTTCGAGCCGGGCAGCCGCACCGTGCCCGCCATGCGGGCGACCGGCGCGAGATCGAGGTGGTCCATCGCGACCGCAGCTTGGGCGCCGGCTAGACCTCGTCGCCGCCGCGGGTGCGCTCGAGCCAGCGCTCGCGTGCGCTGCGCGCCCGCTCGAACAAGCGCAGCAGCGCCTGGCCATCGGCCGCTGCCAGCAGCGCGTCGACGCGGCGGAGCTCGGCGCCATAGGCGGCAAGCTCGCCGCGCAGCGCATCCCGATTGGCGAGACAAACGTCGCGCCACATCTCCGCCTGGCCGCCCGCCAGGCGCGTGAAATCGCGCAGCCCGCTGCCGGCAAAGCCGAAGCATTCGTCGCCGTCCGGTCGCGCGGCGAGCTCGGCCACCAGCGCGAACGCCAGCGCATGCGGCAGGTGGCTGACCGCGGCGAAGATGGCGTCATGGCGCAGCGGGTCGAGCTCACGCACCAGCGCGCCACAATGCGTCCAGCACGCCTTCACCCGGGAGAGCGCGTCGGGCGCGGTCTCGGCGAGCGGCGTGAGCACGACCTGCTTGTCGCGAAACAGCGCCTCGAACGCCGCCGTTGCCCCGGAATGTTCGGTGCCGGCGATCGGATGCCCCGGCACAAAGCGCGGCAGCGCATCGCCGAGGGCGGCCCGCGCCGCGGCGATCACGTCGCGCTTGGTGCTGCCGGCATCGGTGATCACCGTATGCGCGCCGAGCGCGGGCGCGATCGCGGCGAAGAGCGACGGCATTTGTCCCACCGGCGTGGCCAGCAACACCAGATCGGCGTCGGCGAGCTCGGCGGTCCAGGCCTGGTCGAGCGAGACGGCGCAGTCGATGATGCCGCGACGCTCGGCGGCGAGCAGGTTCTCCCGGCTGCGGCCCACGCCGACGACCCGTGCCGTCGCCCCGGAACGCTTCAGCGCCAGGGCGAACGAGCCGCCGATGAGGCCCACACCGACGACGACCAGTTTCCCGATGCGCTCGGCCGTCATCGCCCCAGCGCCGATCGCAGCGCGCTCAGGAAGCGCTGGTTTTCTGCCTCCAGCCCGACCGTGACGCGCAGGTGCTGCGGCAAGCCGTAATTGGCCACCGGCCGCACGATCACGCCCTGGCGCAGCAGGCGTTCGTAGACCGCCGTCGCGTCGCCGACGTCGATGAGCAGGAAATTGCCGTGCGACGGGACATAGCCCACCCCCATCGCGTCGAGCGCGGCGGTGAGTTGGCGCAACCCGGCGCGGTTGAGGGCCGCGCTTTCAGACACGTATTCGACGTCCGCCAGCGCCGCCAGCGCCGCCGCCTGGGCCACCGAATTGACGTTGAACGGCTGGCGCACGGCATTGAGCAGGGCGGCCACCGCAGCGTCCATCAGGCCGTAGCCGATGCGCAGCCCGGCAAGCCCGTAGGCCTTGGAAAACGTGCGCGAGACGATCAGGTTGGCGTGCTCGCCCAGCCAGGTGGCGCTCTGCGAACGCTGCGCCGCCTCGAGGTACTCGTCATAGGCCTCGTCGAGCACCACCACGACGTCGCGCGACACCGCGGCAAGAAACGCCTTGACCTCGGCAGAGGGCAACCAGGTGCCGGTAGGGTTGTTCGGATTGGCGATGAAAACGACGCGGGTGCGCGGCGTGATCGCGGCCCGCATGGCATCGAGGTCGTGGCCGTAGGCGCGCGCAGGAACCTCGATTCCGGTCGCCCCGCGCGCCTGAACCGCCAGCGGATAGACGGCAAAGGCGTGCTGGGCGTAAACGGCGTGATCGCCCGGACGGAGAAAGGCCTGCGCCGCCAACTCGAGCACGTCGTTGGAGCCGTTGCCGAGCACGATCTGCTCGCGCCCGACACCCAACCGCGCCGCGAGCGCGGTCTTGAGCGCGAAGCCGTTGCCATCCGGATAGCGCGTGATGTCGGCGGCGGCGGTGGCGATCGCCGCCCGCACCCGCGGACTGGGCCCGCGCGGATTTTCGTTCGAGGCGAGCTTGATGATCGAGGCCTCGGCAATCCCGTATTCGCGCGCCAGCTCATCGATCGGCTTGCCCGGGACATAAGGCGCGATGCGGCGGACATATTCGGGTGCCTGGGCGACCACGCCTGCGCTCGTATCCGTGCGCGCGGCGTTGCCGGGCGGGAACGTCGGGTTCGGTTTCACGCCACGGCCGCCGGATAGGAGCCCAAGAGCTTCAGATACGGCGCCCGCAGGCGCAGGTCGGCGAGCGCCGCGGCGACGGGCGCATCCTCCTGGTGGCCCTCGAGGTCGACGAAAAACAGGTACTCCCACAGGCCGGTGCGCGCTGGGCGCGACTCGAGCCGCGACATGCTCACGCCATGCTGGGCGAAGGGCTCGAGCAGCGCCACCATCGCGCCGGGCTTGTTCTGCGCCGCCATCACCAGCGAGGTCTCATCCTTGCCCGAGGGAGGCACGGCGTGGCCCCCGAGTACCCAGAAGCGGGTCGTATTGTTCGGCTCGTCTTCGATGTGCGCGGCCAGGATGTCGAGGCCATAGATCGCGGCCGCGGCTTCGGCCGCGATCGCCGCCGCACCGCGTTCGGCCGCTGCCAGTCGAGCCGCCTCGGCGTTGCTGGCGACGGCAACGCGCGCGGCAGCCGGCAGCTGGCGAGCGAGCCACTGCACGCACTGCGCTAGCGACTGCGCGTGGGCGTAGACCTTGGTCACGGCATCGAGCGCGGTGTCCTTGGCGAGCAGATTCTGCTGGATGCGCAGCTTGATCTCGCCCACGATCGTCAACGGCGTCTGGCACATCAGATCGAGCGTGCGGCCCACCGCGCCCTCGGTGGAGTTCTCGACCGGCACGAGCGCATAGTCGGTACGCCCTGCTTCGGCGGCGCGGAACACCTCGTCGATCGAGGCGCAGGCTTCGGCCGTCACCGCGTCGCCGAAGTGCCGGGTTAGCGCCGCGTGGCTGAAGGTTCCGGCGGGGCCCAGGTAGGCGACGGAGAGCTTCTGCTCCAGCGCCAGGCAGGCGGACATGATTTCGCGAAAGACGCGGCCGACTGCGGCGTCGGAAAGCGGTCCCGGGTTATGCGCCTGGACGTGACGCAGCACCTGCGCTTCGCGCTCGGGGCGGTAGGCCGAACCGTCCTTGAGCGCGCCGATCGCCTGCGCCTGGCGGGCGCGCTCGGAGAGCAAGCGCAGCAGCTCGCGATCGAGCGCATCGATGGCGGCACGGTAGCGGCTCAAATCCGCTTCGCGGTTGCGCTTGTCGTCGTTGGCCATGATTTACTCGCCACGGGCCAGCGCCCCGCGCGGCGCTTGCTAGCGCGCCGGCGCTACTCCCCGTTCCCGTTGTCTTCCTCGGTCTCGACCACCCGCTCGAGCCCGGCAAGCTTTTCGCCATCGCCCAAGTTGATCAGCGTCACGCCCTGCGTCGAGCGTCCCATTTCCCGGATTGATTTGACCTGGGTGCGGATGAGCACGCCACCGGTGGAAATGAGCATGACTTCGTCGTCCGGACGCACCAGCGACGCCGCCACGACCTGTCCGTTGCGGCCGCTCTGCTGGATCGCGATCATGCCCTTGGTTCCGCGGCCATGGCGCGTGTACTCGACGATCGGCGTGCGCTTGCCGAAGCCGTTCTCGGTCGCGGTCAGCACCGATTGCTCCTCGTCGACGGCAACGAGCATGCTGATCACACGCTGCCCTTTGCCCAGCTGCATCCCGCGCACGCCGTGCGCGCCGCGTCCCATCGGGCGCACGTCGGTTTCCTCGAAGCGCACCGCCTTGCCGGCGGAGCTGAACAGCATGACGTCGTGTTTGCCGTCGGTGAGCTCCGCGCCCACCAGAAAGTCGCCGTCGTCGAGATCGACGGCGATGATTCCCGACGGTCGCGGGCGGGAGAATTCGGACAGCGGCGTCTTCTTCACCGTCCCGAGCGCGGTGGCCATGAACACGAAGCGGTCGTCGACGAATTCCTTCACCGGCAGGATCGCGGTGATCTTCTCGTGCTCGAGCAGCGGCACCAGGTTGACGATCGGCTTGCCGCGCGAGATGCGGCTGCCCTGCGGCACGTTATAGACCTTGAGCCAGTACACCCGGCCGCGGTTGGAAAAGCAGAGGATGAAGTCGTGCGTGTTGGCGATGAACAGGTGATCGATGAAATCATCCTCTTTGGTCGCCGCCGCCTGCTTGCCCCGGCCGCCACGACGCTGGGCGCGGTACTCGGCAACCGGTTGCGCCTTCATGTAGCCGCCGTGCGAGAGCGTGACCACCATCTCCTCGGGCGCGATCAGGTCCTCGATCGACAGGTCGATGCCCTGGGCGACGATCTCGGAGCGGCGCTTGTCGCCGAACGTTTCCCGGATCGACTTGAGCTCATCGCCGACAATCGTCGTCACCCGCGCCGGCTTCGCCAGCACGTCGAGCAGATCCACGATCTGGCCCATCACTTCCTTGTATTCGGCGCTGAGCTTGTCCTGCTCGAGGCCGGTCAGGCGGGCGAGGCGCAACTCGAGGATGGCTTGCGCCTGCACATCGGACAGGTTGTAGCCGGGCGGCTCTTTGCCCTGCCAGCCGAACTCCGGCGCGAGGCCCTCCGGACGCGCGGCCTCGGCCGCCGTACGCTTGAGCATGTCCTCGACCAGCGCCGAGCGCCAGCGCCGCGCCATCAACCCCACCTTCGCGTCGGCCGGCGTTGGCGCGGCCTTGATCAGGGCGATGATCTCGTCGACGTTGGACAGCGCCACCGCGAGCCCTTCGAGCACGTGCCCCCGCTCGCGCGCACGGGTGAGTTCGTAGCGGGTCCGGCGCACGACGACCTCGCGCCGGTGGGTGAGGAAGTGCTCGAGAAACTGCTTCAGGTTGAGCAGCCGCGGCTGGCCGTCGACCAGCGCCACCATGTTCATGCCGAAGCTGTCCTGCAGCTGCGTCAGCTTGAACAGGTTGTTAAGGACGATATCGGGCACCTCGCCACGCTTGAGTTCGATGACCAAGCGCATGCCCTTCTTGTCGCTCTCGTTGCGAAGGTCTGCGATGCCGTCGATCTTTTTGTCAGTGGCGAGTTCGCCCATGCGTTTGAGCACCTGGTCGCCGCCCACTTGATAGGGCAACTCATCGATGATGATCGCCTGGCGGTTCCCCTTCTCCAGATCCTCGATGTGGGTGCGCGCGCGAATCACGACCCGGCCGCGACCGGTGCGATAGCCTTCGCGCACGCCTTCGGTGCCGAAGATGATGCCCGCGGTCGGGAAATCCGGCGCCGGCACATGCTCGATCAATTCGTCGACGGTGATGTCGGGGTTGTCGAGCAGCGCCAGGCACCCGGTGACGATCTCGGACAGGTTGTGCGGCGGGATGTTGGTGGCCATGCCCACCGCGATGCCCGACGAGCCATTGATGAGCAGGTTCGGGATGCGCGTCGGCAGGACCGTGGGCTCCTGCTCCTTGCCATCGTAATTGGGCGCGAAATCGACCGTTTCCTTGTCGATGTCGGCGAGCATTTCGGCGGTGATCTTCTGCAGCCGGCACTCGGTATAACGGTAGGCCGCCGCCGCGTCGCCGTCGACCGAGCCGAAATTGCCCTGGCCGTCGATGAGCGGGTAGCGCAGGGAGAATGGCTGCACCATGCGCACCAGCGCCTCGTAGGTCGCGCTGTCACCATGGGGGTGATACTTGCCCAGCACGTCGCCAACCACCCGCGCGCACTTGACGTAGGGCCGGTTCCAGACCGTATTGGCCTCGTGCATGGCAAAAAGGACCCGGCGATGGACCGGCTTTAGGCCGTCGCGTACGTCCGGCAGGGCCCGCCCGACGATTACGCTCATCGCGTAATCGAGGTAGGAATGCCGCATTTCGGCCTCGAGGCTGACCGGGAGGGTTTCTTTGGCGAACTGCTCCATCAGGGAAGGCGCTCTTTATCGGTTGAAAGAATGCAAAGCGCTGCGGGCCCGATCGCCTTGGCGCCGGGGTGCAGAAGCCCCTTCCAGCGCCGTTGGCCCTCGACATGGCGCCGCGAGCGGAAAATGTTGCAGTTTATCATGACCGTTGTATTCACGCGACACTGCTCAACTTCTTGTTGCGGTTATCTTTGCAGGGGCAATAATCCCTATGCTATAGTCAACCGCAAAGCGCGCTTGGCCCTCGGTGGCATCAGAGTAGCTGTTTCAGTTCAAAAGAAGCGGGCAGCCACGATAACTTTAAGCAAAGGGGTGAAACTGATGAGACTTCGTCTGATTGCAACCATAGTGACCGGCGCGGCAGCAGCCACGCTGTGGTCCGCAGCGTTTGGCCAGGCCAATCCCCAGAACAGCGGCTACGTCCTGTTCGGCTATGGCAAGCCCGATGCCAATATCTGGCGCAGCGGCTCCTATGGCGGCAAGCCGGGCGTCAACGATACGCTGTGCTGGAGAACCGGTTACTGGACACCGGCGATGGCGATCGTGGAATGCGACCCCGACCTGGTGCCTAAGCCGCCCGCTCCGCCGCCCGCGGCGCCGCCGCCCTCTGCTCCCCCACCGCCGGCCCCGCCGCCCGCGCCGGGACTGCAGAAGATCACGCTGGCAACCAAGGCCCTGTTCGATTTTGACAAGGCCGTGCTCAAGCCCGAAGGCAAGACGGCAATCGACACCGAAGTGCTCTCGAAGCTCGCCAACGTAAGCAAGCTCGAGCTCGTCCTGGTCACCGGCCACACCGACCGTATCGGCACGCAGGCCTACAACCAGAAGCTCTCCGAACGCCGTGCCGACGCCGTGCGCAATTACCTGGTATCGAAGGGCGTCGCCAAGGATAAGATCGAAACCCTCGGCATGGGCAAGACGCAACCGGTTCCGGGCGTAGTCTGCAACCAGCCCTATCCGAAGGAACGCAAGGCGCTCATCGCCTGCCTGGCGCCGAACCGTCGCGTCGAGGTCGAAGTCAAGGGCGAAATAATTATGAAGAAGTGATGGGCGAGAACATAATCTAGCGCTGTAGCTTTTCTCGCTCGATTGCAAAAGCCCCGCCCTCGCGCGGGGCTTTTTTATATCCCATGCCCACCGCGATCGATCTTCGCCTCGACCCCCGCTGGATCGTTCCGGTCGAACCCGCCGGCGTGCTGGAGCAGCACGCGCTTCTGATCGACGCCGGGCGCATCGTCGCGCTCCTGCCCACGGCGACGGCGGAGCGCGATTACGTCGCCCGCGAACGGGTGGCGCTGCCGACGCACGTGCTGCTGCCAGGCCTGGTCAACGCGCACACCCACGCCGCGATGACCCTGCTGCGCGGCATCGCCGACGACGTGCCGCTCAAGACCTGGCTCGAGGAGCACATCTGGCCGCGCGAGGCACGCTTCCTGTCGCCCGAGTTCGTCTACGACGGCAGCCTCATCGCCGCGGGTGAAATGCTGCGCGGCGGAGTGACCTGCTGTGGCGACCAGTATTTCTTTCCCGACGCCGCCGCGCGCGCGTATCGGCAAAGTGGCATGCGCGCCTTGCTCGGCTTGCCGGTGCTCGACTTTCCCACCCCGTATGCCGCCGATGCGCAGGCCTACCTGGAGGCGGGCCTGGCCGTGCGCGATACCTGGAAGCACGAGGCGAAGCTTGCCTTCGCCTTGGCGCCCCACGCCCCCTACACCGTGGGCGATTCAAGCTGGGAAAAGATCGTCGTCTATGCGCGCCAGCTCGATCTGCCGATTCAAACGCATCTACAGGAAACGCGCGCCGAGCTCGAGCAGAGTCTGCAAAGCCACGGCATGAGTCCCTTGGCCCGACTCGATCGTCTCGGCGCGACGGGATCGAATTTCATCGCCGTGCACGCGGTGCACCTGGTCGATTCCGACTTGGAGGTGCTTGCCAGGCAAGGCTGCCAAGTGGTGCATTGTCCGACTTCGAACCTGAAGCTCGCGAGCGGCCTGGCGCCGGTGCTGAGACTGCAGGCGCGCGGCATCAATGTGGCGCTGGGCAGCGACGGCGCAGCGAGCAACAACCGCCTCGACCTGCTCGCGGAAATGCGCCTCGCCTCACTGCTGGCCAAGGTCACCAGCGGCGATGCAGCCGCGCTGCCGGCCGCAACCGCGCTGCACATGGCAACCTTGGGCGGGGCGGTCGCGCTCGGCCTGGAAGCGGAAATCGGCTCGCTGCAACCCGGCAAGCAGGCCGACGCGATCAGCGTGGACCTCGCCGCGTTCCAGCATCTGCCTTGCTACGACCCGTTGTCGCACGTCGTGCACGTCGCCGGGCGCGACCAGGTGAGCGACGTGTGGATCGGCGGGCAACGCCTGGTGAAGGCAGGCCTCCTGACCACGCTCGATGCGGCCGATTTGGCCGCCCGCGCGAGGCTCTGGCAGGATCGCCTGCAGAGCGGCTGAGGTTAGCCGTCTATACTTCGCCCATGCAGAATGTCGATCCGGCCGAGCTCGCGAAGTTCAGCGCGCTGTCGCACCGCTGGTGGGATCCGAGCAGCGATTTCAAGCCGCTGCACGACATCAATCCGCTGCGCCTGGATTACATCGCGCGCCACAGTCAGGGCCTCTCGGGGAAGACCGCGCTCGATGTCGGCTGCGGCGGCGGCATCCTTGCCGAGGCCATGGCGGCCGCCGGCGCGACGGTTAGCGGCATCGACCTGTCGGACAAGGCACTCGCCGTGGCGCAGCTGCATCAGCTCGAGTCCGGCGTCGCGGTCGACTACCGGCTCATCGCCGCGGAGGCGCTCGCCGCGGAGCGGCCCGGCAGCTTCGATGTCGTCACCTGCATGGAGATGCTCGAACACGTACCACAGCCGGCGTCGACAGTCGCCGCCTGCGCCAAGCTGGCGAAGGTCGGCGGACTGGTCGTGTTCGCAACCATCAACCGCAATCTGAAGGCGTATCTCTTCGCCGTCATCGGCGGCGAATACGTGCTGCGACTGCTGCCGCGCGGCACGCACGACTACGCGCGCTTCATCAAGCCGTCGGAGCTCGCTACCTTCGCCCGGCGGGCCGGGCTCGAGGCCGATGACGTGACCGGCATGACCTATAACCCGCTCACCGGGAGCTATCGGCTCGAGGCGGACACGGCGGTCAATTACATTGCCACCTTTCGCCGCGAGCGCTAACGGCAACTCGCCCGCCGGCCCGCGCCCGTTGCCCGTGCGCGCGGTCCTGTTCGATCTCGACGGCACGCTCGCCGACACGGCCGCTGACCTCGCCGCGGCGCTCAACCGCGTCCGCGCCGATCGCCACCTGCCGCCGCTGCCCGTCGCGGCGCTGCGCCCGTACGCATCCGACGGCAGCCGTGGCCTGCTCGGCGCCGGCCTCGGCGTGACGCACGAGGATCCGCACTGGGAAGCGCTCAAGGATGCGTTCCTGAGCTATTACGCGGCGGCGCTGGCGGTGCACACGCAACTGTTTGCCGATGGCCTGCGTGTGCTCTCCGAGATCGAGCGCCGGGGACTTGCCTGGGGCATCGTGACCAACAAGGCGGCGCGCTTCGCCCTGCCGCTGCTCGAGCACCTCGCCTTGGCCTCGCGCGCGAACGTGATCGTCTGCGGCGACACCACCGGAAAGACCAAACCGCACCCGGGGCCGCTGCTGCATGCCGTGGCCCAGCTCGGTCTCGTGCCGACCGACTGCGTTTACGTCGGCGACGCCGAGCGCGACGTGGCCGCCGCACGTGCCGCCGGCATGGCAGCGCTGGTCGCGCGCTACGGCTATATCGGAGCGGAGATAACGCCGGAAGCGTGGGCGCCGGACGGATTCATCGCCTCGCTCGAGGGCGTGCTCGATTGGCTTCCCACCCGCGGCAAGGCTCAGGCCGGGCAGGCACCGGCGTTAAGGTAGAGCCACTGCAGCGGCTTGTCCTCGCGCATGCCGGATACCCATACCGGCTGGCTGCGCGTGAGCGGCCTGAGCACCGTCGCGCCGATGTCGTCGGGAATCGCCAACGCAATGCCGTTGGCGCGGTCGACGTGATCGCCGTTGCGCAGGCCCATCATGCCGGCGAACCCGCTCTGATCGCGAACCATGAGTCCGCCGGCGACCGGCTGCAGCAGGGCCTTCCAGGTATCCGGCGCCCCGATCATGCCCGACAGAAGCTCGGCGTTGAGGCGGATCACCGGCCCGGCGAAGCCTGCGGGCGCGGCGCAAGCTGCGCTCTTGCCGCTGCTCGCGGTGGCGATCGCCGCGCGCGCTTTGTCGGCCTGCCCCGCGCCACGCAACACGATCGCGCGCCGCACCCCGCCCTCGACCAGGGTCACGCCATCCGGCTGCACCGACTCCAAGCGCACGCCCGGCGCAGCGTCGCTGCCGGCCGCGACGAAGAGCGCGCCGCGCGCGCCGGCGCGAAACAAGGCATAACCGCGACCGTCACGCTGCGCAAACACGCCGAGCAAGCGCAGATCTCCCCCGGATGCCGCGGGCTCGCTCGCCGCCACGCTGCGCGCCGCGGCGCCGAACAGGTGTGCTTCGGCGATGCGGCGGGAGAAGTCGCCGTCGACCACGCGCGGCGCAATGCTCACCGGCGCCGGACCAAACCAGCGCCAGCCCCAGTGCGCGAGCACCAGCGCAAGCAGCGCGAGCGCGACGAGCAGGCAAGCGCCGGCGAGGATCCTCCAGCGCCACGGCACGGCGCCAGCGGTCGCGTATGATTCGGCTTCGCTCACGTTTTTTCCCGCACCGTTGAATCCGCAGCTTGCACGTTTGCAACCGTATCCGTTCGAGCGGCTGCGAGCGCTCTTTGGCGGCGTCACGCCGAACCCGGATAAGCCGCCGATCAATCTTTCGCTCGGCGAACCCAAGCATCCCACGCCCGCGTTGCTGCAAGACGCGCTTGCGCGCGGCGTCAAGGGCCTCGCGAATTATCCCACAACGGCCGGCGCGCCCGCGCTGCGCGAGGCGATCGGCGCATGGCTCAAGCGCCGGCATGGATTGCAGACGCTCGAGGCACAGACCCAGGTGCTGCCGGTGCTCGGCAGCCGCGAAGCGCTGTTCGCCTTCGCGCAGACGGTCATCGACGCCAGCCGTGTCGGCGCCACGGTGCTCGTGCCCAATCCGTTTTACCAGATCTACGAAGGCGCGACGCTGCTCGCGGGGGCCACGCCGCTCTGCGTCAACAGCCTTGCGGCCAACGGCTACGCACCGCAATGGGCCGACGTCCCGGCAACGATCTGGCAGCGCACCCAGCTCGTCTATGTCTGCTCGCCCGACAACCCGACCGGGCGGGTGATCGGGCAGGAAGAATGGCGCGCGCTGTTCGAGCTGTCGGACCGCTATGGCTTCATCATCGCCGCCGACGAGTGCTACTCGGAGATCTACTTCGACGAAGCGAAGCCCCCGCTCGGCGCTCTGGCCGCGGCGCAAGCGCTCGGGCGCGACGGCTATCCGCGCTTGATTACCTTCGGCAGCCTGTCCAAGCGGTCGAATGCGCCGGGTTTGCGCTCCGGTTACGTCGCCGGCGACGCCAACCTGGTCAAGGCGTTTCTGCTCTACCGCACCTATCACGGCTCGGCGATGTCGCCGGCGGTCGCGGCGGCAAGCCTCGCCGCCTGGAACGACGAAGCGCACGTGCGCGCGAACCGCGCGCAATACGCACAGAAATTCGCGCTGCTCACCCCGCGCGTGGCGGCAGTGTGTCCGACACAACAGCCGGACGCGGCATTCTATCTCTGGGCTCGGGTTGCCGACGACGACGCCGATTTCGCCCGGCGCCTGTACGCCGACGAAGCAGTGCAGGTTCTGCCCGGCAGTTATCTGGCGCGGGAGGCCGGCGGCGTGAATCCGGGCCGCGGCTACATCCGCATGGCGCTGGTGGCCGAGTTGGACGAGTGCACCGAGGCGGTCGAGCGCTTGGTGCGCTTCGCGCGCCGCGGCTAGGCTTTTCGCGCTCGTCTCGCCCCCGAAGGGCACCGTTTTGTCGCGTCGGGGCACGCCCTGTCGCGCCGTTCGGGACCGGTCATGGTGGCGCGTACAATCGGCGCCATGACCCATGCAAGTGCACTGTCAAACGACCGTTCCCGCGCCTGGTGGGCGCCGGTCTTCGCCGGTTTCCGCGGCGTTTCCTGGCTCTCGCTCGGCCTGATCGTGGCAATCAACACCGGCGTCGCCGCCGTCCTCTACATCGAAGAGACGCGCGCCTTCTGGCATCCCTTGATCACCGCCCAATGCTGCGGCCTGTCGATCGCCTACGCAGTCAATGCGGCTGCCCCCTGGGACAAGCGCCACCCGGTGTGGCGCTTGATCGCCGCGGTAGTCGTCGGAAGCACGATCGGACTCACCTTTGTCTTCGCAATCAAGGGCTACCTGATCGGCGACGAACACTACCGCCTCGAGACCGGGTTGATCGATACGCATCTGCTCGCCTGGACCCTGTTCTCGTCCTGCCTCATGGGCACGTTCTTCAGCCTCTTTTTCATGCTCAAGTTCCAGGAAGCACGCGCGCGTGCGCAGATGCTCAAGGCCGACGCCGACCGACACATGCTGTCCAAACATGCCATCGAGGCGGAACTCAAGCTGATGCAGGCGCAAGTCGAGCCGCATTTCCTGTTCAACACCCTGGCCTCGGTGCAGTTCCTGACCGAGACCGATCCACCCAAGGCGAACATGATGCTCGGGCACCTGCTCGCCTACCTGCGCGCGGCGCTGCCGCAGCTGCGCTCGGACAGCAGCACGCTCGGCCAGGAGATCGACCTCGCGCAGGCTTATCTTTCGATCATGCAGATGCGCATGGGCTCGCGTCTTTCCTTCCACATCGACGTGCCGGCGGAGCTGCGCGCACACCGGTTTCCTCCGATGCTCCTGATGTCGGTGGTGGAGAACGCCATCAAGCACGGGCTCGAGCCGCGCGCCGAAGGCGGCACGATTCGACTCGAGGCGCGGCGTAGCGGCAATCGCCTGATGGTGGCGGTGACCGACAATGGACGAGGGCTGCGCGACAAGATCGGCAACGGCGTGGGCCTTACCAACCTGCGGGGACGATTGCAGGCGCTCTACGCCGCAAGCGCGCGCTTCACCCTCGAGGAGGTAAAGCCGCAGGGAGCGCGCGCGAGCATCGAGATTCCCTTCGATGACCAGGCACAGTAAGCAGCCCACGGCTCTCATTGCCGAGGACGAGCCCTTGTTGCGCGCGCAGCTGCGCAACCGGCTCACCCAGGCCTGGCCCGAGCTCGCCGTGGTCGCCGAAGCGGAGAATGGCGAGCAGGCGCTCGCCCTGCAGCGCGAGCTCGAGCCCGACATCGCATTTCTCGACATCCGCATGCCGGTGAAATCGGGACTCGAGGTCGCCGACGCGCTCGCCGGCGCCTGTCACGTCGTGTTCGTCACCGCCTACGACGAGTACGCGGTAGCCGCCTTCGAGCAGGGCGCAGTCGACTATGTCCTCAAGCCGGCCACGCCCGAGCGCGTCGCCAAAGTCGTGTCCCGTCTCAAGGAGCGCCTTGACCGGCCGCCGGCGGACCTCGCCACCGTCCTGGCGCAACTCGAGGCGCGCGATGCGGGCGGCTCGCTGAAATGGGTCAAGGCCTCGCTCGGTGCCTCGATGCGACTCATTGCGATCGACGAGGTCCTCTACTTTCACGCCGAGGACAAGTACACCAAAGTCGTCACCGCCGAGGGCGAGGCGCTGATCCGCAAGACAATCAAGGAGCTCTTCGACAAACTCGACACGGAGCTCTTCTGGCAGGTCCATCGCGGCACCATCGTCAACCTGCGCGCCATCGCGCGCGTCGACCGCGACTACCGTGACCAGCCGGTGATCATCCTCAAGGCGCGTCCGGAAAAGCTTGTCGTCAGCCGCACCTTCGCCCACCTGTTCAAGGCGATGTAGCACCGCCGCGCGGCGTTTGTGGCCGGCCACGAGGCGGCCTTAAGGCCCTTGCCCGGAGCTTCGCCGGACCCGAGCAGGTAAAATGTGCGCTTCGCCCGCATGGGCCGCGAAGCAAAACCCGATGAGCAGTCTGCAATCGACTATCGACGCCGCCTGGGAACGGCGCAGCGAGCTCTCGCCGCAATCGGCCGCCGCCGAAGTACGCCACGCGGTGGAGAGCGCAATCGCCGAGCTCGATTCGGGCCGCCTGCGCGTGGCGCAAAAAATCAATGGCCAGTGGACCACGCAGCAGTGGCTGAAGAAAGCCGTACTGCTGTCGTTTCGCCTTGCCGACAACGTCGCCTTGGGGGCGGCGCCCGACGCCCCTTTCGCCTTCTACGACAAGGTTCCGACCAAGTTTGCCCGCTTTGACGCCCTCGCCTTCGCCACCGCCGGGGTGCGCGTGGTGCCCCCCGCGGTGGCGCGCCACGGCGCCTACATCGCGCCTAACGTCGTGCTCATGCCCTCGTACGTCAACATCGGCGCCTATGTCGACGAGGGCACGATGGTCGATACCTGGGCGACCGTAGGCTCCTGCGCCCAGATCGGCAAGGGCGTCCACCTCTCCGGCGGCGTCGGCATCGGCGGGGTACTTGAACCGTTGCAGGCGAACCCCACCATCATTGAGGATAACTGCTTCATTGGCGCCCGGTCCGAGGTGGTCGAAGGCGTGATCGTCGAGGAGAATTCGGTGTTGGGAATGGGAGTATTCATCGGCCAGAGCACCAAGATTTACGATCGTGCGACCGGTCGGGTCGGCTACGGCCGTGTCCCGGCGGGGTCCGTGGTCGTCGCCGGCAGCCTGCCCTCGAACGAGGGCAACTGCCAGCTCTACTGCGCGGTGATCGTCAAGCAGGTCGACGCCAAGACCCGCGCCAAAACCAGCATCAACGAGCTGTTGCGCAGCTGACGCCCATGTCCGTATCACTCAAATCCGCCGAAGATGTCGCCAAGATGCGCGTCGCCGGCGCCCTCGCCGCCGAAGTGCTCGACTACATCGCGCCCCGCGTTGTCGCCGGCGTGACCACCGCCGAGCTCGACGCGCTCTGCCACGCCTACATGGTCGACGTCCAGAAGACCATCCCCGCACCGCTGCACTATGCGCCGCCGGGGTATCAACCGTTTCCAGCCTCGATCTGCACCTCGGTAAACCACGTCGTCTGTCACGGGATCCCAGGCGACAAGAAACTCAAGAGCGGAGATATCGTCAATATCGACGTCACCGTCATCAAGGACGGGTTTCATGGTGATACCAGCCGCATGTTCTACGTCGGCGCGCCGCCGATCCAGGCGCGACGCCTGTGCGAGGTCACCTACGAAGCGATGTGGCGCGGCATCCGCGCGGTCGCACCGGGGGCGCATCTGGGCGACATCGGCGCGACCATTCAGCACCATGCGGAAGGCCACGGCTTCTCCATCGTGCGCGAGTTCTGCGGTCACGGCATCGGCCGCCAGTTCCACGAGGAACCGCAGGTACTCCACTACGGACGCCCGGGCACCGGGCTGAAATTGCAGCCGGGCATGGTGTTCACCATCGAGCCCATGATCAACGCCGGCAGGCCCGGCATCCGCTGCCTGGCCGATGGCTGGACGGTCGTCACCGCCGATCACAGCCTGTCGGCGCAATGGGAGCACACTGTCCTGGTGACCGACAGCGGGTACGAGGTGTTGACCGTTTCGCCGGGGGCACCGCCGCCGGCGCCGAGCTAGGGGCACTTGCTTTGAGCACCGCCCTCGCCCCGGCCGCGAACCGCGCTGCCGACACGGCAGCTGCGCCCTGGAAGCGCGAACTCGACGCCGGCCGGCGCGAACTGGAGGCCGCCTATCGCACCCAGCTGCGGCCACGGCGACTGCTTGCCGCCCAGGCGCGGCTGACCGACCGGGTCCTGCGCGGCCTCTGGACGGCGATTGCCCCGCCGCCAGGCCTGGCGCTCGTCGCCGTCGGCGGCTACGGGCGCGGCGAACTGTTTCCCCATTCGGACGTCGACGTGCTGCTGCTGCTGCCCCGGCCGCTCGCCGCCATGCCCGAGGCCACCGCGTCCTGCATCGAGCGCTTCATCGGCCTGCTGTGGGACACCGGCCTGGAGATCGGCCACAGCGTGCGCACCGTCGACGAATGCGAAGCCGAGATGGAGGGCAACGCGGTAAGCCGCACCAGCCTCCTCGAGCGCCGGCTGCTCGCCGGATCGCGTGCGCTCTACGCGCGCTTCGGACATCGCTTCGAGGCCACGCTCGACGTGCGCAGCTTCTACGAGGCCAAGGCGCTGGAGCAGCAGCAGCGGCACCTGCGCTACCAGGACACGGCGTACAACCTCGAGCCGAACCTCAAGGAGAGTCCCGGCGGCCGGCGCGATCTGCAGACCATCTTGTGGATCGCGCGCGCGGCCGGCTTCGGACACACCTGGCGCGAGCTCGCCGCGCGCGGGCTGATGACCGCCGCCGAAGCGCGCGAACTGGCGCGCAACGAAACGCTCATCGACAACCTGCGCATCCGCCTGCACTACCTCGCGCGCCGACGCGAGGACCGCCTGGTATTCGACCTGCAGAGCGCGCTGGCGAGCGAGCTGGGCCTGAGCGACACGCCCTCGCGGCGCGCCTCCGAGCAGCTGATGCAGCGCTACTATCGCGCTGCCAAGTCAATCCGTCAGCTCAATGTCATCCTGCTGCAGAACCTGCACGCGCGCCTGTTTCCGGCGGAGATCAAGGCGCAAGCCATCGACGCCGATTTCCAGGCCGTCGACGAGTTGCTCGACATCCGCGACGATGAACTCTTCGCCAAGCGGCCGGGGGCGATCCTCGACAGTTTCCTCACCCTGCAGCGGCATCCGGAGCTCAAGGGCATGTCGGCGCCGACCTTGCGCGCGCTCTGGCGCCACCGCAAGCGCGTCGATGCCGCATTCCGCCGCGATCCGGAAAATCGCGCCCGCTTCCTCGCCATCCTGCGCCAGCCGCACGGCGTGACCCACGAGCTGCGGCGGATGAACCAGTACGGGATCCTCGGCCGCTACATCCCAGCCTACGGGCGCATCGTCGGTCAGATGCAGCACGACCTGTATCACGTCTACACCGTCGACGAGCATATCCTGATGGTGATTCGCAACCTGCGCCGATTCACCGAGCCCCAGCACGGGCACGAGTATCCGCTCTGCTCGCGCCTGATCGCGGATTTCGCGCGGCCCGAGGTGCTCTATGTCGCCGCCTTGTTTCACGACATCGCCAAGGGACGCGGCGGCAACCATTCCCGGCTCGGGGCCATCGACGCGCGGCGCTTCTGCCGCCAGCACGGGCTGGCCACGGCGGACACGAACCTCGTGGGCTGGCTCGTGGCAAAGCACCTGTCGATGTCGCTCACCGCGCAGAAGCAGGACTTAAGCGACCCGGCGGTGATCGCGGCGTTCGCGGCGAAGGTCCGCACCGAAAGGCGCCTGGCCGCGCTCTACCTGCTGACCGTCGCCGATATCCGCGGCACGAGCCCGCGGGTGTGGAACGCCTGGAAGGCGAAGCTGCTTGAGGATCTGTTTCACGCTGCGCGCGCGCGGCTGACCGGGCGTGCCACGACCGGGACCCTGGACGACAGCCTGGAAGCGCGCCGGATCGAGGCGGCGCGGCAGCTGCGCCTCTACGCCATCCCCGACGGTGCCGAGCAGGCGCTGTGGCGACAGCTCGACAGCGTGTACTTCCAGCGCCACAGCGCCGACGAGATCGCTTGGCACGCGCGCCAGCTCTACTTTCGCGTCGACGGCCAGGAGCCGGTGGTCAGGGCGCGGCTGTCACGCTCCGGCGCCGGGTTGCAGGTAATGATCTACCTGCCCGACCAGAAGGAGCTCTTCGCGCGCATCTGCGGCTTCTTCGGCAAGGCGCGGCTGTCGATCCTCGACGCGAAGATTCACACCACGGGCCACGGCTACGCGCTCGATACCTTCCTGGTGCACGATCCGCTCAACGCCCACGCGGCTTACCGCGCCGTGACCAGCTATGTCGAGTTCGAGCTCAAGGGCCTGCTCGCGGCGCGGGCGCCTCTCGAACCGCCGCCGATCGGTCGCATGAGCCGCCACCTCAAGCACTTTCCGCTCACCCCGGAGGTGCGCTTGTTTCCCGACGACAAGGGAACGCACTATATCCTCGAGCTGGTCGCCGGCGACCGGCCGGGCCTGCTTGCCCGGATCGCGTATACGCTCGCCAAGGCCAACGTCAATGTCGAGAGCGCCAGGATCAACACCCTCGGCGAGCGCGCGGAGGACGTGTTCCTGCTCGACGGCGCCCGGCTGCACGACGAGGCCGCGCTGCTGCGACTGGAGACCGCGCTCTACGAACAGCTGCAACTGCGCTAGCTGGCGGCGAGCTCCCCTCACTCGTCGACGACGTCCGCATCGGGGAACAGGACGTCGGTGTAGCCGAGCAGGCGCAGGTCGCGCATGCGCATGGGATAGAGAATGCCGTCGAGGTGGTCGCATTCGTGCTGGATGACGCGGGCGTGGAAGTCCGCGACCTCGCGCTGGATCGGGCGGCCATCCGGTGCAAAGCCGGTGTAACGCAGGCGGGTGAAGCGCGGCACCTGGCCGCGCAGTCCCGGGACTGAAAGGCAACCCTCCCACCCCTCCTCCATCTCGGTACCCAGCGGTGTCAGCGCCGGGTTGACGAGCTCGGTATAGGGAATGGGCTCCTGGTCGGGGTAGCGCTCGTTGTGCTCGAAGCCGAAGATCACCACGCGCAAGCCCACGCCGACCTGCGGCGCGGCGAGCCCTGCGCCGCGGGCAGCGATCATCGTCTCGCGCATGTCGGCGATAAGCTCCTTGAGCTCCGGCGTTCCATAGCGCTCGACCGGTTGGGCGCGCTCGAGCAGGCGCGGATCGCCCATGCGCAGGATCGGTCGAATCATTTTGTCTCTGTTTTCACGCCGCGGCTCCTTGGACGACGTGATCGATGAGTATCTTGGTCTTGTCCATCGCCGTTTCAAGGATGCCGGCAATGCGCTCGATGGCCACCGCCTGCGCGCTTTCGCCGCGGCCCGCGGCGTGGTTGACGATGACCGCGATGACCGCGTAGGCGATCCCGAGCTCACGCGCCAGCGCGGCCTCGGGCATGCCGGTCATGCCTACGATGGTGGCACCATCGCGTTCCATGCGGTTGATTTCCGCCGCGGTCTCCAGCCGCGGTCCCGACACGGCGCCATAGACCCCACCGTCGTGCATCGCGATTCCGGCCGCGCCCGCCGCCGCCAGGCAACGGGCGCGCAGCGCGGCACTGTACGGATGGGTGAAGTCGATGTGGACCACGTTGCGGTCCTCGCCATCAAAAAAGGTGCTGTAGCGGCCGCCGGTGTAGTCGATAAGCTGATCGGGCAGCACCAGATCGCCGGGTGCACAGAGGGCGGAGATCGCGCCCACCGACGCCACCGCCAGGATCGTGTCGACGCCACGCTGCTTGAGCGCCCACACGTTGGCGCGGTAATTGACCCGGTGCGGCGGGATCGTGTGGCCGTGGCCATGGCGCGCAAGAAACACCACGTCGCGCCCGGCGATCTGGCCGAAGATCAGCGCCGACGAGGGCTCGCCATAGGGCGTGCGGACGACTTCGCGGTGGGCGACGGCGAGCGTCGACAGTCGGGTGAGCCCGCTGCCGCCGATGATGGCCAGCATGGAAGCTTTTTTTGTGCCGAAGACCGATAAGCGCACGCCTTTCGGGCCAAAAAACCACACACCGACCCGGCATGCCAGTTGTTACTTTGCTTGAGCTTGGTTATTCTTGTCAATTCATGACATTGTCACGGCATGCCGGCGACCGGCCCTAAGGCCGACGGCAGGCAACCACCCGCCCATGTACCTCGACCGATTGTTCAAGCTGATGGCGGAGAAACAGGCCTCGGACCTGTTCATCTCCTGCGGCGCGCCGATCAACATCAAGATCAACGGCATCGTCACGCCCATCTCCACCCAGCCGATGGACGTGGAGACGGTCCGCCGCGTCGCCTATGAGCTGATGACCAAGGAGCAGGCGCGCGAGTTCGAAAACGAGATGGAGATGAACCTCTCCTACCTCGATCGCAGCGTCGGCAACTTCCGCATCAACATCTTCCGCCAGCGCGGCACCATCTCCCTGTGTATCCGCTACGTCCGCAGCAGCGTGCCGCCGTTCGAGGATCTGAAGCTGCCGCCGGTGCTGCAGAACCTGGTGATGGAGAAGCGCGGCCTGGTGCTCATCGCCGGCGCGACCGGGTGCGGCAAGTCGACCACGCTCGCGGCCCTGATCGACTACCGCAACAACAACCGGTCGGGCCATATCCTGACGCTCGAGGACCCGATCGAGTACCTGTTCGAGCACAAGCAATCGATCGTCAACCAGCGCGAGATCGGCGTCGATACCCAGAACTACAACAAGGCGCTGGGCAACGCACTGCGCGAGGCGCCCGACCTGATCATGATCGGCGAGGTGCGCGACCGCGAGACGATGCAACAGGCGCTGCTGCACACGCTGACCGGCCACCTCTGCCTGTCGACGCTGCACGCCAACAACAGCTACCACGCCTTGTCGCGCATCATCAACATGTTCCCCTACGACGCGCGCTCCGGGCTGCTCTCCGACCTGTCGATCGGGCTGCGCGCGATCATTTCCCAGCGCCTGGTGCGCAACAAGCACGGGGAGCAGCAGCCGGCGGTGGAGATCCTGCTCAACACCTCGCTCATTGCCGAGCTGATCAAGAACGGGGAGATCACGCAGATCAAGGAGGCGATGGAGCAGAGCCTCTACCCGGGGTCACAGACCTTCGAACAGGCGCTCTGCCGGCTCTACCTCGACGACGTGATTGCCTTCGAAGAGGCGCTTTCCGCCTCCGACTCGCCGACTAACCTGGCCTGGCTGGTGAACCAGAATTCGCCTGCGCCCCGCATGGACTCGACCGAAACCGGCGATGAGGGGATGCGCCTCGGTGGCAGCAGCCTGACCAAGCTCGAGATCGATCCGGAGTTCCTGAACCGCGGCCAGTGACGGCGAGAAGCCGCCTCTGGCCGCGACGATGATGGGGCCCAACGCCACGCTCGAGCTCGCCCGCGAGCTCATCGCGCGCCGTTCGCTCACACCCGACGACGCCGGCTGCCAGGAAATCATCAAGGCGCGGCTCGAACGGCTGGGTTTTCGCTGCGAGACGCTGTCGCTGCAACGGGGTGACCAACCTCTGGGCGCGGCGCGGCGGGGCCCGTCCGGCTGGTGTGCCTCGCCGGGCACACCGACGTGGTCCCGACCGGGCCGTTCGACGCCTGGAGCTCTGACCCGTTCACGCCGACGATCCGCAACGGCTCGCTCTACGGCCGCGGCGCCGCCGACATGAAATCCTCGCTGGCGGCGTTTGTGGTCGCCATCGAACACTTCGTCGCCGCGCACCCGGCGCACCCCGGATCGATTGCGCTGCTGCTCACCTCCGACGAGGAGGGTCCGGCCACCGACGGCACGGTGCGCGTGGTCGAACGGCTGCAGGCGGCCGCGACCGAGCTCGACTATTGCATCGTCGGCGAGCCCTCGTCGGTCGAGCGGCTCGGAGACATGATCAAGAACGGCCGGCGCGGCACGCTCTCGGGCACGCTTCGGGTGCGCGGGGTGCAAGGACACATCGCCTACCCCCATCTGGCCCGTAATCCGATCCTTCTCGCCGCGCCGGTCATTGCCGAGCTCGCCGCGCTGCGCTGGGATGACGGCAACGCATACTTTCCGCCGACCTCCTGGCAGGCATCCAACATCCATGCCGGGACGGGAGCGACCAACGTCATCCCCGGGGTACTCGAGCTTACGTTCAATTTTCGCTACGCCACCGCCAGTACGCGGGAGAGCCTGCAGCAGCGTTTCGAGGAAGTGCTCAAGCGGCATGGGCTCGATTACGAGCTTGCCTGGACGGGCGCCGGCGCACCCTATCTCACCCCCCGGGGCGAGCTCGTCGGCGTTGCCACGCAGGTGATCGGCGAGCTCTGCGGCATCGTGCCCGAGGTCTCCTGCAGCGGTGGCACCTCCGATGGCCGCTTCATCGCCGCGATCTGTCGCGAAATCATCGAGCTCGGTCCGGTCAACGCCACGATCCACAAGCTCGACGAGCGCGTCGCCATCGCCGAGCTCGAACCGCTCTCCGCCCTGTATCGTGGCATACTGGAGCGTCTGCTGCTCGGCTCGGTGCCGCGATGAGCACCCTCACCCAGGAACTGGAAACCGTCCGCGACTGGCTGCGCTACGCCGTGTCCCGTTTCGCCGCGACCGGGCTGTTTTTCGGGCATGGCACGACCAACGCCTACGACGAGGCCGCCTACCTGGTGCTGCACACGCTGCACCTGCCGCTCGACCGGCTGGAACCCTTCCTCGACGCGAAATTGAGCCACGCCGAGCGCGAGGAGGTTCTCGACATCATCGCCCGCCGCGTCAACGAGCGCGTGCCGGCCGCGTATCTCACGCACGAAGCGTGGCTCGGCGAGCACCGGTTTTACGTCGACGAGCGCGTGCTCATTCCGCGTTCGTACATCGCCGAACTGTTGCGCGACGGCTTGAGCCCCTGGATTCCCGAACCGGCGCGCGTCAACACGGCGCTCGACCTGTGCACCGGCTCGGGCTGCCTCGCGATCCTCATGGCGCATCAGTTTCCCAACGCGGACGTCGACGCCGCCGACATTTCCTCCGATGCCCTCGCAGTGGCCCTGCGCAACGTCACCGACCACGGCGTGCAGGGCAAAGTCAACCTGATTCGTTCCGACCTGCTGTCCAACCTTACCGAGAAGCAGTACGACCTCATCGTCAGCAACCCACCGTACGTGACGGCGATGGCGATGGAGGAGTTGCCGCCGGAATACGGCCACGAGCCGCAGCTCGCGCTCGCCGGTGGGGACGACGGCCTCGACGCGGTGCGCACGATCCTCGCGCGCGCCACGGAGTTTCTCAGCCCTGAAGGCCTGCTGGTGGTCGAAATCGGGGCCAACCGCGACGCGACCGAGACGGCATTTCCGCGCCTGCCCTTCACCTGGCTCGCCACGCCCTCCTCCGAGGACAGCGTGTTCCTGCTGCGCAAGGAGGACCTGCTCGCGGCACAACGCGCCGCCGCCTAGGTCGGCCGGCGACGCGCCTACTCGGAAGCGAGGCCGAAGAAGGCGCGGATGCGCCGCACGAGCTCTTGCGCGCGGGTGCCGGTGGCGCGCGCCCGCGCATCGGCGGAGAGCGAAGCGAGCGTTGCGTCGTTTGCCGCCTGCCGCGCCGCAACCGTTTTCGACATCGCATCGGCGAGCTCGGGCCGGGCGCGGATGATCGCTTCGAAACCGCGCTTGTCGAGGCGGTAACACAGGGCCTCGGTTTCCGCGATGATGGTCGCCGTCCGCGCCTGCCCGGTGAGCAGGCCCATTTCGCCGAAGAACGCCGGCGCCGCCAGCTTGGCCAGCCGAGCCCGGCCGGGCGCCATCCCCGGGTCGCCTTCGCGGAAGATGCCAACCTCGCCACGGGCCAGGATATAGAGCGATTCGGACGGCTCGCCCTGCTTGGTGGCGATGTCCCCCGGGGAGAAGGGGGTGGGAATCAATTGCGTGGCCAGCGCCTGGGCTTCGGCTTCGGTGAGTGGCGCGAACAATTCGAGCGAATGCAGCAGCGCGCCGCGCGACCC
This sequence comes from uncultured beta proteobacterium, assembly GCA_963711235.1. Taxonomy (GTDB): domain Bacteria; phylum Pseudomonadota; class Gammaproteobacteria; order Burkholderiales; family Casimicrobiaceae; genus PALSA-1003. The sequence continues at coordinate 298,817 of CAVQDI010000011.1, forward strand.
ACGCTCCTGCTCGAGCCTCGTTGCCTGCGCGGTGCGCGCGGAATGCAGGTACAGCTCCGAGCGGGAGATCGGGATCTCCATGCCCGCCCGGCCGAGCGCGGCGTAGATATGCACGCGCATGCGCGAATCGGTCACCAGGTAGGTCTTGATGTCCGACAGCCAGTAATAGACGACGTACTTGATCGCACTGCCGTCGAAGCCGGAGCAGACGCAATGCGGCTTGGTCTCGGTCGCGACGAAGGGGATCTCCACCCGCTCGAGTGCCGCGTTGACCACCGCGAGCACCTGGCCCGGTGTCCACTCGTAACCGACACCGAATTCGATCGGCCGCCGCCACGGAATGCGCAGCTCGCCGCGCCGCCCGAGCAGGGTCACGCGGTTCTTCATCAGGTCCCCATTGGGGATCACGATGGTCACGTTGTTGACCGTGGCCAGCGCCGTGTAGCGCCAGCGCACGCTGACGATTTCCCCGATCACGCCATCGGTTTCGATCCAGTCGCCGATACGGCAGGTGTTGTCGGCCTGCACCGAAATGCCGCCGATCAGGTTGCCCAAAGTCGCCTGCGCCGCAAAACCGATAGCGGCGGCCAACGTGGCGGCCGACACGGTGATGGCCGTCAGATTCACGCCCAGCGCGTCCATGCGGAACAGCGCATAGACGATCAGCGCGACGGCAAGGCTCACCTCGCCGAGAATGCGCGGCACCGCCCGCCGCGCCAGGAGCACGCCGGTGACGAAGCCGATGAAGATGCGGATGTTGCCCAGCGCGACGATGAGCAGGCAGATCTCGCGCGGCACCACGGCGATGGTCAGATGCGAGCGGAATGAGCTGGAAGCGCGCCAGCACAGCGCCAGGCCGCACAGCCCTAGCACGATGATGCACAGGGTGACCACGACCGAGCGCCGCAGCTCCGGCCGGAAGCGCATCGTGACCAGGCCGAGGAGCAGGGCAACGGCGCTGAACCACAGCGCTTCCTGCAGCGTGATCCATTCAACCATCGCTGATGCTTCCCCTCCCCGGCTGACGCGACGCGCCAATCTCGCGCGGATTATACGGCCAAGGCACCTTCGACCCAGGGGCCTTGCGGCGAATCACGCTAGAATGGCCGCCGTCCAACCCCGTTCTCCCCTCCCGCATCGATGCGTACCGGCGGTCGCATACTCGTCGACAACCTGCTGCAACAGGGTGCCGAACTCGCCTTCTGCGTGCCCGGCGAGAGCTACCTGCCGGTGCTCGACGCGCTGTACGAAGTACGTGATCGGCTGCGGCTCATCGTCTGCCGCCAGGAAGGCGGCGCAGCCTACATGGGCGAGGCGTACGGCAAGCTCACCGGTCGGCCCGGCATCGTGTTCGTCACCCGCGGGCCCGGCGCTTCGAACGCTGCCATCGGCATCCATACCGCGGCCCAGGACTCGACGCCACTGATCGTCTTTGTCGGCCAGGTCGGCAGCGACTTTGCCGATCGCGAGGCATTCCAGGAGATCGATTACCGGCGCATGTACGGCAGCATCGTCAAATGGGTGGCGCAGATCGACCGCGTCGAGCGTGTACCCGAATACGTCGCGCGCGCGTATCGCGTCGCACAGTCCGGCCGCCCCGGCCCGGTCGTTCTGGCGCTGCCCGAAGACATGTTGGCGGCAAGCGCCGAGGTCGCCGACGTCGCGCGCGTGGTGGTGCCGCCCGTCGCCCCGACGCCGGCCGCGATGGCGCAACTGCGCACGCTCCTCGCCACCGCGCAGCGCCCGCTGGTGCTCGCCGGCGGCAGCGGCTGGAGCGCCGCCGCGTGCCGCGATCTGACCGCCTTTGCCGAGGCCAACGCGCTGCCGGTGGCCTGTGCCTTTCGCAACCAGGACCTGTTCGACAACCGGCATCCAAACTACGCCGGCGACGTCGGTATCGGCATCAATCCGCGGCTCGCCGCGCGCGTGCGCGACGCCGACGTGCTGCTGGTGCTGGGCGAGCGCCTGGGCGAGATGGTGACCGGCGGTTACACCCTGCTCGCCGCGCCCCAGCCCAAACCGTCGCTCATCCACGTCCATCCCGGCGCCGACGAGCTGGGGCGGGTGTATCAGCCGGCGCTGGCCATCGAAGCGGCCATGGAGCCCGCCTGCGCGGCGCTCGCGGCGCTGCCCGCCGTCGCCGCACCGGCCTGGGCCGGCAGCGCGGCCGCCGCGCACGCCGACTACTTCGCCTGGCAGTCGCCGCAGCCGATGCCCGGCGCCGGTCGACCTGTGGCAGGTCGTCGCGCGCTTGCGCGAGCGACTGCCTGAGAATGCGATCCTCACCAACGGCGCCGGCAACTACACGGTGTGGCTGCACCGGCTGTATCGCTATGCGCACTATCGCTCGCAACTCGCGCCGTACAGCGGCGCGATGGGATACGGCGTGCCCGCCGCGGTTGCCGCCAAGGCCGTGCATCCGGACCGCATCGTCGTCTCCTGGAACGGCGACGGCTGCTTTCTCATGAACGGCCAGGAGCTTGCGACCGCCGTGCAATACGGCCTGGCCGTCGTCTTCATCGTGGTCGACAACGCGATGTACGGCACCATCCGCATGCACCAGGAGCGCCACTATCCGGCGCGCGTCTACGGCACCGATCTCGTCAATCCCGATTTCGCCGCGCTGGCGCGCGCCTACGGCGCGCACGGCGAGACGGTGACGCCGCACCGAGGAGTTCGGTCCTGCGCTCGAGCGCGCGCTGGCGGCGGGCCGGCCGGCGCTGTTGCACCTGCCGATCGACCCGGAGGCGATCACCATGAGCGCCACCATCTCCGCCTTGCGCGCGCACAGCGCCACCGCCGCACGCTGATCGCGCCCTGCCGATGCCGGCCATCCCGCCCGATCCGGTCCTCGCCGTCTCCGGGCTGACGGTCGAATTTCGCACCACGGAACGCGCCGTGAGCGCGGTGCGCGACGTGTCGTTTGGCGTCGGCCGCGCCGAGACGGTCGCCATCGTGGGCGAATCCGGATCGGGCAAGTCGGTGACCGCTCTGTCGGTGCTGCGACTCGTTGAGCACGGCGGCGGTCACATCCTGTCCGGCAAGCTCGACTTTCTGCGTCCGGGCGGCCGGCGCATCGATCTGGCGCAGGCCGATGCGGCGACGCTGCGCTCGATTCGCGGCGCCGAGATCGCCATGATCTTTCAGGAGCCGATGACCTCGCTCAACCCCGTGTACACGGTGGGCGAGCAGATCGCCGAATCGATCCGGCTGCATCAGCACCAGGATCACGCCGCGGCGCGGGCTGAAGCGCTGCGCATGCTCGAGCAGGTGCGCATTCCCGAGGCAGCCCAGATGCTCGGACGCTATCCGCACCAGCTCTCCGGCGGCATGCGCCAGCGGGTGATGATCGCGATGGCACTGTCGTGCAAACCAGCGCTGCTCATCGCCGACGAGCCGACCACCGCGCTCGATGTGACCATCCAGGCCCAGATCCTCGAGCTCATCCGCCGCCTGCAGAGCGAGATGCACATGGCGGTGATCTTCATCACCCACGACATGGGCGTTGTCGCCGAGGTCGCCGAGCGGGTGCTGGTCATGTATCGCGGCGAGCTGGTGGAGGAAGGCTCGGCCGAAGCCATTTTTCATGCGCCGCGGCATGCCTATACGCGCGCGCTCCTCGCCGCCGTGCCGAGCTTGGGCGCGATGCAGGGCACCGACCTTCCGGCGCGTTTTCCGCTGCTCCAGGCGGGCGCCGAAGCAGCGCCGCCTCCGGCCGCCGCGCCGCGGCGGCCGGACGCGGGGGCGCCGCTGCTCAAGGTTCGCGGCCTCAAGACCCGCTTCGACCTGCCCGGCGGCTTCTTCGGCCGCGTGCAACGTCGCGTCTACGCGGTCGAGCAGGTGAGCTTCGACCTGCACCGGAGCGAAACCCTGGCGCTGGTCGGCGAATCGGGCTGCGGCAAGTCGACCACCGGCCGCTCGCTGCTGCGCCTGGTCGACATCGCCGGCGGCCACATCGAATTCGGCGGCCGCGACATCGCGCAGCTGCCCGCCGATCAGGTGCGGCCGCTGCGGCGCGAGATCCAGATGGTGTTCCAGGACCCCTACGCATCGCTCGATCCGCGCCTCACGGTCGGTTTTTCGGTGGCCGAACCGCTCTACGTCCATGGCACCGCCCGCGGCGCGGAGGCCGAGGAGCGCGTCGCTTGGCTGTTGCGCCATGTCGGACTGTCACCCGACTTCGCCCAGCGCTATCCGCACGAGTTCTCCGGCGGGCAGCGGCAGCGCATCGCCATCGCCCGCGCGCTGGCGCTGCAACCGAAGATCATCATCGCCGACGAGGCGGTCTCGGCGCTCGACGTATCGATCCGGGCGCAGATTGTGAACCTGCTGCTCGACCTGCAGGCCGAATTCGCGCTTTCGTACCTTTTCATCTCCCACGACATGGCCGTGGTCGAACGCATCAGCCATCGGGTCGCCGTGATGTATCTGGGCCAGATCGTGGAAATCGGGCCCCGGCGCGCCATCTTCGAACAGCCGCGGCATCCCTATACGAAGAAGCTCATGGCCGCCGTGCCCATCGCCGACCCGGCGCGACGGCGCCGAAAAACCGAGCTATCATCCGACGAAGTGCCCAGCCCCATCCGCGCCGTGGACGACGAACCGGTCGTGCTGCCGCTCGAAGAAGTCGGACCGGGTCACTACGTGGCCACGCATCGCGTCGGCGGCGCGTACTGATCCCATCGCCGGCGCGACCGCGATGGCCCATCCCGCAGCATTCGGAGGTGTCGCATGAAAAGCCTGCTTCGCACGAGTTTCGTCGCTGCGCTTGCGCTCGGCGCGTTGGCCGCCGGGCCGGCCTTCGCCGCCAAGGACGTGGTCTTCGCCGTCGCCTCCACAGTTCACCACCACCGACCCCTACGACGCCAACGACACGCTGTCGCAGGCAATGGCCAAGTCGTTCTACGAGGGCCTGTACGGCTTCGACAAGGACATGAAGATGATCCCGGTGCTAGCCGAGAGCTACACAGTGAGCAAGGACGGCCTCGTCTACACCATCAAGCTCAAGAAGGGCATCAAGTTCCACGACGGGACCGATTTCAAGGCCGATGCAGTGAAGGTGAACCTCGATCGGGCCACCAATCCGGACAACAGGCTCAAGCGCTATGGCCTGTACAACAACAACATCGCCAAGACCGAAGTCGTCGACGACTACACCGCCCGCATTACGCTGAAGACGCCTTTCTCGCCGTTCATCAACCAGCTTGCGCATCCGTCGACGGTGATGATCAGTCCGACTGCGCTCAAGCAAGTACGGCAGCAAGGACATTGCCTTCCATCCCGGTCGGAACCGGCCCGTTCAAGTTCGTGGAATGGAAGCAGACCGACTATCTCAAGGTCGCGAAATTCGACGACTACTGGAAGAAAGGCTATCCGAAGGTCGACAGCATCACCTGGAAACCGGTGATCGACAATAACTCCCGCGCCGCGCTCATGCAGACGGGCGAGGCGCAGTTCACTTATCCGCTGCCCTACGAGCAGGCGGAAGTGCTCAAAGCCAAGCCGGACCTGGAGGTGGTCGCCGCGCCGTCGATCATGCTGCGCTACCTGGCGATGAACACGCTCAGCAGAAGCCATTCGACAACCCGAAGGTGCGGCAGGCAATCGCGTACGCGATCAACAAGGACGCGCTCGCCAAAGATCGCATTCAACGGTTACGCGACGCCGGCCGATGGCGTCGGCCCCAGAGGGCGTCGAGTTCGCGGTCAAGATCGGAGTCTGGCCCTACGATGTGGCGAAGGCGAAGAAGCTGATGGCGGAGGCAGGTACCCGAACGGCTTTGAGACCGAGCTCTGGTCGGCGTATAACCACTCCATCGCGCAGAAGGTAACCAAGTGCTGCAACAGCAGCTGCAGCAGATCGGCATCAAGACCAAGATCACCCTGCTCGAGGCCGGCCAGCGCGTGGAGAAAGTCGAAAGCTGGCAGAACCCGGCGACGGCGCCGGTGCGGCTGTATTATGTCGGCTGGTCGTCATCGACCGGCGAGGCCGACTGGGCGCTGCGCCCGCTGCTCGGAGTCCGACTCGTGGCCGCCGAAGCTTTTCAACACCGCCTACTACAAGAGCGCAAAATTCGACGCCGACCTCAAGGCGGCGCTCGCGACCACGACAACGACCGAAAAGGCGAAGTTGTACAAGGACGCGCAGGAGACCGCTTACCAGGACGCGCCCTGGGTGCCGCTGGTCGCCGAAGAAGCTCCTGTCGGTGAAGAACAAGAAGCTGACCGGGGTCTACATCATTCCCGACGCGTCGTTCAATTTCATCGACATCGACCTGCACTAGCGGCCGGTCGACCTGCCGGCGCATGGCCGGCCGCTGCTGTCGGGTGAGCGGGCCGCGCCGCCGCATCGACCGACCGCCCGCGCCCGCCGCGCCATGCTGCAGCTATTTCATCCGCCGCCTGCTCGGACTGATCCCGACCCTGGTGCTCGTCGGCATCCTGGTGTTCCTGTTCGTGCACCTGTTGCCCGGCGACCCGGCGCGCCTGGCGGCCGGTCCGGACGCGACCCCGGAAACCGTCGCGCTGGTGCGCCAGGATCTGGGCCTCGATCGGCCGCTGGCGGAACAGTTTGTGCGCTTCTCCGGCGGCGTGCTGCGCGGCGATTTCGGCCGCTCGCTGCGCACCAAGCGTCCGGTAAGCACCGAGATCGCCGAACGCTTCTGGCCCACGTTCTGGCTGACCGTCACCAGCATGGCCTGGTCGGTCGTCATCGGCATGGCCATCGGCATCGCCTCCGCGGTGTGGCGCAATCGTTGGCCGGACCGCGTGGGCATGACGCTCGCCGTCTCCGGCATCTCGTTTCCCGCCTTTGCGCTCGGCATGCTGCTCATGCAGATCTTCGCGGTGCAACTGAACTGGCTGCCGACGGTCGGCGCCGATACCTGGCGCCACTACCTCCTGCCTTCGCTGACGCTGGGCGCCGCCGTCGCCGCCATCATGGCGCGCTTTACGCGCTCGTCGTTCGTCGACATTCTGCAGGAAGACTACGTGCGCACCGCGCGCGCCAAGGGTCTCGCCGGAGAGCGTGGTGGTCGTCAAGCACGGCCTGCGCAACGCGCTCATACCGGTGGTCACCATGATGGGGCTGCAGTTCGGCTTTCTGCTCGGCGGGCTCGATCGTCGTCGAAGTGGTGTTCAACTGGCCCGGCATGGGCCGCCTGCTCGTCGACGCGGTCGACATGCGCGACTATCCGGTCATCCAGGGGCTGGTGCTGCTGTTCTCGTTCGAATTCGTGCTCATCAACCTGATCGTCGACGTGCTCTACGCCGTGATCAATCCGCAGATCCGTTACCGATGACCACCGCCACCAGCACGCCGTCCGCCGCGACCGAGGTGCGCACGCCGTGGACCGAGTTCTGGCGCAAGTTCCGCAAGCAGCGCGTCGCCGTCGTCGCCGGCCTGTTCATCGTCCTGCTCATCGTGCTCGCGCGTGGTCGCGCCCTGGATCGTTCCCTACGACGCCGAGAACTATTTCGACTACGACAGTCTCAACGCGCTGCCTTCGCCCAGCATTGGTTCGGCGTCGACCCGCTTGGGCGCGACATCTTCAGTCGCATCCTGATGGGCTCGCGCATCTCGCTTACCGCCGGTTTCGTGTCCGTCGCCGTCGGGGCGATCGTCGGCACGGCAATGGGACTCGTGGCGGGCTACTACGAAGGCTGGTGGGACCGCATCATCATGCGCCTGTGCGACGTGCTGTTCGCGTTTCCGGGCATCCTGCTCGCCATCGGCATCGTCGCCATCCTCGGCGGCGGCATGATGAACGTGATCATCGCCGTGGCGATCTTCAGCATTCCGACCTTCGCCCGGCTCGTCCGCGGTAACACGCTTTCGCTCAAGCACCTGACCTTTATCGAGGCGGCGCGCAGCATCGGCGCTTCGGACTGGACCATCGTCATGCGCCACATCCTTCCCGGAACCATCGCCGCGGTCGTCGTCTATTTTTCGTTGCGCATCGGCACCTCGATCATCACCGCAGCGAGCCTTTCCTTCATCGGCATGGGCGCCCAGCCGCCGACCCCGGAATGGGGCGCGATGCTCAACGAGGCACGCGCTGACATGATGACCTCGCCCCACGTCGCGGTTTTTCCGAGCCTGGCCATCTTTCTCACCGTGCTCGCTTTCAACCTTCTCGGTGACGGCTTGCGCGACGCGCTCGATCCGAAGATCGATCGCAGGTGAACCTGCCTTTCGCCCGCGCGGCAGGCTCCGCTCAGGCGTCGCTCGTGGCGCAGGCGACCGACGGTCCGAGCTTCTCCTTCGCGCGGGCGACCTGGACGCTGTCGGGCAAGGCCACGCCATTCTTGGCCGCGATGATCTCGGCAAGGATGGAGATCGCGATCTCCGGCGGCGTGCGGCTGCCGATGTAGAGCCCAATGGGTCCGTGGAGCCGCTCGATCTGCTCCGGCAGCAGGTCGAACTCCTCGAGCCGCTTGCGTCGCTTCGCATTATTGGCACGGGAGCCGAGCGCGCCGACATAGAACGACGGTGATTTCAGCGCCTCCATCAGCGCCAGGTCGTCAAGCTTCGGATCGTGCGTCAGCGCCACCACGGCGCAACGCTCGTCCAGCTTCATGGCGACGACGGTGTCGTCGGGCATGGTCTTGACCAGCATGACGCCCGGAATATCCCAGGTTTCGGTATATTCCTCGCGCGGATCGCAGACCGTCACCTGGAAATCGAGGCCGACGGCGATTTGCGCCAGGTAGCGCGACAGCTGCCCGGCACCGATCACCAGTATCCGATAGCGCGGCCCATGCACCGTCGTCAGCGTCTGCCCATCGAAGACCAGGCCATCGCTCGCGCGCGCCGCCGCCAGATCGACCGCTGCGCTGTCGAGGTCGAGCGTGCGCGCGACGAGCCGACCCGCCTGGACCTGCTCGAGCAGCTCGCCGATGCGGCTCTGCGCCGTAAGCGGCTCGAGCACGAGCTGGATTGTGCCCCCACAGGGCAGGCCGTATTTGCGCGCGTCGGTCGGCGGACACGCCGTAAGTCACCGTCTGCGGCCGGGTTACGTAGGGCCCCTCTCGGCGCGAGCGCTCGACGATATCATCCTCGATGCACCCGCCGGAGACCGATCCGACGACCTGCCCGTCCTCGCGCACCGCAAGCAGCGCCCCCGGCGGGCGCGGTGAGCTGCCCCAAGTCTTGACCACCGTGACGAGCAGCACCCGCTTGCCCGCGGTGAGCCATTCGGCGCTCTTGCGCAAGACCTCTAAATCGACGCTATCCATGGGATACAGGTAGGTTGGCTAGGAATCCGACCGCCAGCTTCCGGGATTCGTTCCGCGTCATTCTACGCCGGGTGCGTAAACCAGTAGACGGCGACAACGACGATGATCAGGGCGGCCAGGGCAAGCCGCAGCCACATCGTCCGCTGCACCACAGCGGCCTTGTCCGGCGGCACGATGGGTGCCGCGGCGTCGCGCCGCCTGCCGCCGACCCGCTCGACAAAGCGGGCAAAGAAATCCTCGGCGACCTTGGCCGCGGCGCCGTCGACGAGGCGCGAACCGATCTGCGCCAGCTTGCCGCCGACCTGTGCCGAGGCGCTGTAGTCGATGCGCGTGTCGGCGCCCTGCGCTGACAGCGCAACCCGCGCTTCGCCCCGCGCAAAGCCGGCGGCCCCGCCCTGCCCCTCGAAGGTCATTCGGTACGACTGGGGCGCAACGAGATCGGCAAGCACGATGCGGCCACTGAATTTCGCCGCCACCGGCCCGACGCGCGCGGTCATCGCCACCCGGAATTCGGTGTCCGACACGCGCTCTATCGATTCGCAACCGGGAATGCAGGCCTTGAGGGTCTCCGGGTCATTGAGCGCCGCCCATGTCGCCTCGACCGACGCCGGCACCGTGCGCGAACTCGTCAATTCCATGATCGCCCCATCGCTTCAGGCTGCGCGACGCGCACTTTCGAATGCCGCCCTGCGCGCGCTGCCTCGCGGCGCCTGCCGCCGCGCGAACGTTGCCGCGAGCTGCTTTAAGCTCTCCAGATTGTGCACGGGCAGAAACTCATCGACGTAGGGCAGCATGGCGCGAATCCCCGCCGGCCGCGGCTCGAACTGATCGTAGCGCAGGAGCGGATTGAGCCAGATCAGGCGCCGACAGGACTTGGCCAGGCGCTCCATTTCCCGGGCCAGCCCATCGCCGACGTCGCTGTCGAGTCCGTCGCTGATGAGCAGCACGACCGCGCCCTGCGCCAGCAACCGCCGCGACCAGCGGCGGTTGAATTCGGCGAGGCAGGTGCCGATGCGCGTGCCGCCGGCCCAATCGGATACGGCGGCGCTCACCCGCGCGAGGGCAACATCGACATCGCGCCGCTTCAGATGGCGCGTGATATTGGTCAGCCGGGTGCCGAAGAGCAGCGTGTGCACGCGGTCGTTGTCGTTGGTGATCGCGTGCAGGAAGAAGAGCAGCATGCGCGAATAGCGGTCCATGGATCCCGATATGTCGCACAGCACCACCAGCGGCGGTCGTCGCCGCCGCCGCTCGCGCCACGCGAGCGGCACGACGGTTCCGCCCGCCGAGGTCATGGCGCGCAGGGTCGCGCGCAAGTCGACCGCGGACCCGTGCCGCGCCGCGACCGTGCGCCGGGTCGGCAGCTCGGGTAGCGGCAGGCGCAACCGGGCGATCATCGCCCGCACCTCGCCCAGCTCGGCCGCGGTCATCGTCTCGAAGTCTTTGCTTTGCAGCACCTCTCGCGGCGAAAAGGTGAATGCCGCGTCGGCCGTCAATTCCTGTTGCTCCGCCTCATGCTCGGCATCGCGCGGCGGGGCGAACGCTTCGGCAAGCCTCCCCGGCAACGGAGCCTCCGCATCCGCCGGCGGCACCCGCCCATAGGCCTTAGGCAGCAGCAGCCGCATCATGCGCTCGAGCAGGCGCGGATTGCGCCAGTACAACTCGAAGGCCTGATCGAACAGCGCCTGCTGCTCATGGCGCTCGATGAGCACCGATTCGAGCGCAGCCCGGAAATCCTCACGATGCTCGACGCCGACGGCTTGCACCGCTTCCAGCGCCGCAATGACCTTGGCCGGGCCGACCGGCAGTCCGGCGGCACGTAGAACGCGCGCAAAGTGCAGGATGTTCTCGGCCAGCCGCTCGCTGCCAGCCCGCGCGGTGCTCATGGCGAGCCGATCTCGGCGGCCTCCAGACGTGCGGCATCGACGAGCTCGGCCGCGACCTCGGGTGTTACCGCCCCGATATCGTCCTGGTACTTGAGCAGCGCCCCCAGCGTGTTGGCGACCGTCTCCGGATCGAGCGCAATCCGGTCCAGCGCGACGAGCGCCTCGGCCCAGTCGAGCGTCTCGGCAATGCCGGGCGCCTTGAACAGATCCATCGCGCGCAGCCGCTGCGTGAAGGCGACGACCTCGCGTGACAGCCGTGCATCGGCCCCGGGAACTTTGCGCCGGACAATCGCCAGTTCGCGCGCCGCGGTCGGATAATCGACCCAGTGATAGAGGCAGCGCCGCTTGATCGCGTCGTGGATTTCGCGCGTGCGGTTGGAGGTGATGACGACAATCGGCGGCGAGGTCGCCACCACCGCGCCAAGCTCCGGGATCGTCACCTGATACTCGGCAAGTACTTCGAGCAGATAGGCCTCGAACGGCTCGTCGGTACGGTCAAGCTCGTCGATCAGCAACACCGCTGCCCCGGCCGCATGCGGCGCCAGCGCCTGCAGGATCGGCCGCCGGATGAGGAAGCGCTCGGTAAAGATATCGCTCGCCAGCGCATCGCGGTCGATCGCGCCCTGCGCCTCGGCGAGCCGGATTTCGATCATCTGCCGGGGATAGTTCCACTCGTACACCGCCGAGGCGGTGTCGAGACCCTCGTAGCACTGCAGGCGGACCAGCTCCCGGCCGAGCGCGGCGGCGAGGACCTTGGCGATCTCCGTCTTGCCCACACCCGCCTCTCCCTCAAGAAACAAAGGCCGCCGCATCTTGAGCGCGAGAAATACGCTCGTGGCCAAGCGGCGGTCGGCAAAGTAGTCGTGCTGCTCGAGAAGCGCGACGACACCGTCGACGCTGGATGGAAGCGCGGGGACCGACATGGGAACGGGCTCGAGGAGGGTCACCAACGACAGATTATAGCCTCAGCGGCGGGAAGGCCACGGCAGCGCCACGACGTAGTTGAGCTGCACCAGAACGATGAACGCAATGCTCCAGTAGGTGCTGATCAGGCACAACGCGGCACCGAAGGCGTACAGCAATTGGGCGATGAGGATGCGGCTGGTAGATCGCAGCGACAATATCGGGCGGCGTGTCCTCCCGGACGAGCTTGGCTCGCACCGCTTCCTTCCAGGTCCACAGCAACAACAGGCCGAGCAGGAGGATGTTGGCCCAGTACACCACCAGGGCGACGCGATAGGTGATGTGCTCGGCAAGCAGCGCAGTCGAGAACGGTACCAATGTCACCGCGCACAGAAAGCCGAGGTGTATCCAAACAAGGTCGCGGCCACTGCGTGAGAGCCGGTCGAGCTGGACCTGCTGGCCCAGCCAGAAGATTCCGAGCGTGAGGAAGCTCATCAGGTAGGTGACCAGCCGCGGCGCAAGCGACAACATGGCATTGAGCAGATCGTGCTCCGAATGGATGGCTTCGGCCGCCGGCGTGCGCAGGTCGAGCACGAGCAGTGTCATTGCCACGGAGAACACACCGTCGCTTAGCGCAGTGATCCGGTCGACGTTCTCGCCCGCGATGCGGTTGTAGAGTGAGCGCATGGAGCTCGGGGTGCCGCAGCCCGCTCACCGCGCTGCGGCGCGCTGGGCGTGACGCCGGCGTGCCAGGTACCAGGCCAGCGCCGCGGGCACCGCGAAGACGAGCAGATGCACACCCAGCTCGAGCGAAACCGCATTGCCGGCGTCGACACCCACCCAGAAATCGACGCTCGCGACGGCAAGCCAGATCCAGATAAAAGGCTCGGCGCCGCCGGCGCCGCGGCGGATGCCACGCTTGTGCATGGCGGCGATGAACGCGTCGAATACTAGCGCGAGCACAACCCCGATCGCGACCATCAGCAAAGTACGCATCGAACATTCCGTGCGGTTTGGCGACCGTGATTATGTCGGCGCGTCGAGCCGCTTGTCCACGCCTTGCGTGCTCGCCGCTCAGGAGCTGCAACCAAAGTACGCGCGGTCAGCGCGCGCTGGCCTCGCACCCCGCCTAATAGTTATGCAGGCCGACGAAGAGCCGGCATAAACCTACTGCTGCTTGATCTCGCCCACGTTCGGGCCGGTAGCAGACCATCCTGGACAACTCGGGTCACTACCCGTCTTTACAATCACCCACCCAGAAGGAATGGTCTGCCATAGGCAAACCTGTAGACCGTCGCGTGGAAGCTCTATCTCAAACGTATTGGTACCCGTGGCCGTCCATGTTGGACAGCTCTGGTCGCTGCCGGCTTTGACAATCACGAACCCTGCGGGGACTTGCTGACTAGCACAGATAACTGTGCCTGCATCTGCCCCTGCGGAGAATGCAAAAAGGCTCAGCAAAGCAACGCTGCTGAATTTCATGCTAGCCCTCTGACTGATGGTAGAAAATCGAGTTTGACCCAAGGTGCAAAGGGCTAACTCTACCAGCCTGACAGGGAAAGAAAAGCGGCCCAGAGGGAGGATGGAGTCATTCCAAGCGCCTGGCGTATGGCAGATCTCGGCCCGCAACCGATCGTAGCGCCTCGTCCTCCAAGCCGCCTTACACGGGCAACGGTCGTTGGAGAAAACAGACGGACCGGTTAGGGTCGGGGGCGCTCACGCTTTGGACCCAGTGCCCAGATTTGTCCTGGTCGGGGCGCCCATTCAATCAGCGGCAGGCGTTCGATTCCTGCAGTCGAGTCCATGCGTGGCGCAGACAAAAATGTAGAAAGATCCGCAGCGGGTCGCGCTCTAGCGCATCGTTCCGTAGTACTCGCTGAGAGCCTTGACATCGGCGTCGGACAAGCGTTTCGCAATGGATTGCATGATCCCGTCGCCGTCGTTCTTGCGTTCGCCCGCGCGAAATGCGTCGAGTTGAGCTGCGGTGTACGCAGCGGGTTGCGCGAGCCCCGGCAGGATCGGGCCGCCGCCTGGTCGGAAAACACGTTGAAGTCCAAACCATCGAACTTCGCGAGATAAAGCCTGGCCAACGACACACTGTTAGTGTCATTGCATACGCCGTCGAGGACTTGAAGCACTTTTCAAATTATCTTGTAGGATTTGGCGTTGCAACGTGACCGTGAACGCGAGGCCCGTAGGTTTAGCGGATTTCCCCGCGACTTACGCCCGCGAACTCAGCGTGTCAGCAATAGCGGACGGGCATGTTCACGCGATGCGAATGGTTGCGAACTCATCAAGCCTATGGGAAACTGGGCGCAGAGGCTGCCGCGGATGGTTCTTGCGTGCGTCGGCCCCAATCGAGGAGGGGTGACATGGCAAAGTTCCGGGCTTGCGCTGCCGTATTTGGTTTCGCCGTCGGTGTTTTCACGGTCGTACCCGCGGGCGCGTGGGACCGCGGCAAGGTCGACGTTCTGGCGGTCCTGCCCGATGCCGCGCCGGGTCAGCCAAGCAGCGTCGAGGGCCTAACCGTCGGGCCGGACGGCAATATCTACGTGCCGACGTTCGGGTTCAATGCCAATGGCGCGCTAACCGGTAACGCCGTGCTCTACGTTATTAAGCCGGACGGCGAGCTGGTGCGCCAGGTACCGATCGCCAACTCAAGTCCCCACATGCTGGGATTGGCCTTTAATCCGGCAACTGGGTTCCTGCTGGTGCTCGACTTCGGAGCCGGCAACGTATTAAAGGTCGATCCGGTCAGCGGCACTTCCTCGGTATTCATGGGCCCGATAGCGGGCTCTGGCCTCAATGCCTTGACGTTTGACAAACTCGGCAACGTCTACGTTTCCGACTCCTTCAACGGTGTCATCTGGAAGACCGGTCCGGCCGGCGGGCCGCCGACGGCGTGGAGCAAGGATCCGCTGCTTGGGCCTGGAACCGGGCTGACGCCGCCGTTTGGAGCAAATGGCGTCGAGTTCAACAACGCTGCAACGTTGATGTATGTCGCCAACACCGCTACGCATCAAATCATTCAGATCCCGGTCAACGCGGACGGAACCGCTGGCACCGCGTCAATTTTGATCACTGGCATCAATGCGCCGGACGGGATTGCGGTCGACAAGCAGGATAATCTGTGGATTTGTGCCAATCAGGAAGACGAAATCGTCGTGATCGACACGACCGGCAAGGTGATTGCAAAGCTGGGCGACTTCAACGGCATTGACGAAGATGGCGTGCCGCGCGGCTTCTTGTTTCCGGCGAGCCCCGCCTTCAGCTTGGACGGCAAAACGCTCTACGTATCAAACCTAAGCCTCTACTTACCGTATGCGGGCGCACAGGCGGCCGTAGATTCGTCCTGGACCTTGCAGGTCGAACACTACACGGTCTCGAAAATTGCCGCCCGAATTCACACGCCAGACAGCGACGGCGCTGATTAGCGGCAATCGCGCCCCGTTCTTGCATCGCGGTTCCGGTTCTCTATGAACTGACGCGCCGACAAGGTACGAGTCAGGCGACTGCGACCCCAACGTCGGACTCATAAGCGAACGACCGTATATGGACCCCTCCTCGTTTGCAAGCACTCCGTTCTTTTGCGATGAGGTACGACTGCTCACGTATATCCGGCCTCTAACTATTGCATCGATTTAGCGATGCCGGGCCATGATGGGCTATTCGCGCGCCAGCTCCCCATTGCTTCCTCGTGCTTTTCGCACCTAGCCATTCGCGGGTTCTGCCGGCGCCGGTTCGACCTGTTCGCCATCGTTCGGCTTGCTTAGCAATCGTGGCAGCGCCACGGCGGCGACGTTGGGGTGGCTACGCGCGGCCAGCCGGGTCACCCAGTGACTGAGTCGGTTGTCCTTGCCTTTGGAAGTTCGGATCACCGAGCGCGCGCCGTGGATCAGCAGCACCCGCAAGTACGTATCACCGCGCTTGCTGATTCCCAGCAGCCGCTCTTTACCGCCCGAGCGGACTTGCAAGACGTTCTTTGCCAATTGGTCGGCAGATGTCCGCCGCGTTTGGGTTAACGCCCAGGCAGCACAGCCCGATGAATCGCTTCATGCCGCCGCCCCGAAGAAACCCGTTGCTTCAGTGTAGTAAACTTTTTCGTCTAGGCAACCCCAGCGTTTTTACACAGGCTCGGCCAAAAGCCGACCTAGTCGGTTACATTTCAATTTGGCGTTTACGCTACGGTGCATCTCTGTCCCCTGCCATCCTATCAGCGCCGAAGCTTTGCACCTAGCCAGCGAGCGAGATCAACCATCGGGCCATGCCGTGCCAAAGCGCGCTTGCGCTGAACGGAATCTTCAACAGCTGCACTGCTAGCGCGAAGCCCCCCGCCCAGAAATATGCAGGATGCACTTTGCCGCGGGTCCGCCAGTCATAGATCATGCCGGCAACAATGAAGAGTTCACCGATGAGTGCGGGTGGCAGAACCCCAGCTACGGGCGGCGGCGGCCCTGGCAGTCCGGCAAGTCCCACAGTGCCCTTGAATGGCGGCAGATGGCCGCCCATCACGATGTAGGCGATGAAAGGACGTGCGATGGGCGCATCAAGGATAACGGCCGTCGCCGAGATCAAAAGGCGCTTGTGCCAATCGGAGCGACGCACATTGACCATCGCCGCAATCACGAGGACCGCGAACGAGAGAACCGCCGCCAGCGGCACTATCATGAAGGCCTCGCCGGCGTCGGCAAAATTTGCTGCGATCGCGCGTTGGGCTACATTGATCGCTGCTAACACGCCGAAGATCGTCATCGCGGTCGCAAGCGACACGCCTATCATGCCGACATCACGATGGCGTGCGATGTTTCCCGATGCGGCCAGCCAGGTCTGACAGATCAAGAGCAGTGTCCAGCCGAAGAAGAGCAGTGCGTGGATCGCGAGCACCCCGATCCGTTCTGGTATGCCCTGAGCCAACGGGACCCAGAACGTCGGCGCAAAGCCAAGGAACGCGGTGGCCGTCATCGCTATAGCCATCCAAAGGTAGAAACGCGGCCGATGCGCTGCTCTATCGTGTAGCGTTGCCTCAACGATCGTTGCCGTCATGACCCCCTCCCCTATTCCCCCAAGCTAGCAGTCTACTTCAATAGTGCGTTGAGGCGATGATGTTGGAGGCCTTGGGTGGTAGGTCGCAGTTCAGCCAACAGCGGACGCAGATCAGCTCGATCTGGCTCCCCGGAAGCTGCCGTTGCACGGACGCCGCGTTGCAAACTAGAGCGCCGGTAGCGCGAGTTGCCATATAGCAGGCTAGAGCTGCATTATCTGCGCTCGGTAAGCGGTCCTTAGGCGCTTGCCCGCATTGGAAGCGCGTTTATAGATCTGTTCGGCGTGACTGAAGGCAGGCGGCACACGGTCGTGACGCGCCAGCGGGACATAAGACCACATCGGGTCAGAGACGTACTCCGAGCAGAAGTATAGACAGGGTAAAATAGGGAAGGCTTTACGATTAAATAGCGACCGCTCTCCAAATGGAGGTCCACACAAAATGCACCGCATTTACCGGTTTACTCGTAGGGACATGCTCAAGGCGACCGGTGTGGCCGCCGCTCTCAGCGTCCTGCCGATCACAGCAAGCATTGTCAATGCAGCCGACAAGATGAAGATCGGCATCATCGGCTCCGGGCATGTGGGAAGTGCGCTTGGCGGCGTTTGGGCCAAGGCTGGAAATGAAGTGATGTTCTCCTCCCGCAATCTCGACAACGACAAGAAGCTCGCTACCGAGGTTGGAGCCCATGCGCACGCGGGTACGCCTCAGGAGGCTGCTGCGTTTGGGCAGGTAATCCTGCTTGCGGTTCCTTACAGCGCTTTTCCCGAGCTCACAAATAGCCTCAGCAATTCACTCAAAGGAAAAGTCGTCATCAATGCGAGCAATCCTTTCCCGCAACGCGACGGTGAGATCGCCAATCAAGCGCGCGAAGAAGGGGCCGGACTCTTTGACGCGCACCTGATGCCAGGCGCACTCGTCGTTCGTGCATTCAATGCCGTACCCGCAGCACGCATGGCCAGCGCACACGAAGATCCGGGGAAGATCGGCATGCCTATCGCGGGTGACAAGAAGGCCATCGAAATCACTTCGCGGCTCGTTCGAGAGGCAGGGTTCGAACCTGTCGTCGTCGGCGGGCTCGAAATGGGCAAATATTTAATGCCAGGAACGCCGCTGGCGGGCGAGCACACGCCGGACGAAGTACGCGGCATCGCGGCAACACTGAAGCCCTGAAGGGTGACCGGCCATACCCGGTTATTGATGACTGCCACAGAAATCGGTCTATCGGTTCGCTTGTTCGCACGCAGGACGCGCGCTTGTACCCTGAGTCATTCGATCGCTCCATAAAGCATGTTGCCGTAAAGGCCGCGATCGCAAATTTGCCCCGCCAGGGACTGCATCATGCAGATGGCGATTAGCCGCTCGCGCGGGTCGACCCAGAACACTGTGCCGGCATATCCTAGCCAACGGTACTCGCCGACGGAGCCAACGAAAGGAGCCATGCCGGTTGCGGTACGTACCGCAAAACCCAGCCCGAAACTGTAACCGGGGCCGACTAGGTAAAAAAGCTGTCCCGGGGTGCCGTTGAAATGGTCGCTTGTCATGTATTGCACCGTCTTGCGTGACAGGATACGGATGCCCTCGAGTTCGCCCCCGTTCAACAGCATCTGCAAGAAGCGTAGATAATCAGGCGCAGTGGAAACCATGCCACCAGCGCCGGAAAGGAACGTCGGCCGGCTGCGCACGTCAATGAGGTCTGTGGGTTTCTTACTGTCCGGGTCGATCTCGAAGGGTTCTGCCAGGCGGCCCTGCTTTGTCGGTTCGACCCAGAATCCAGTGTCGTCCATTTTCAGAGGCTTGAGAATGCGCTCGCTAAGATACACATCCAGTGGCTTGCCCGAGATACGTTCGATCAACGCGCCCAGGACATCGGCCGAGCGGCCGTACTCCCAAGTGGTGCCAGGCTGGAACGCGAGCGGTAGATGCGACAGTTTCTGAACGAGATCGTCGTTGCTGATGATTTTCTTTAGGGTCAGGCCGGCCTTCAGGTACTCGCTTCGCACCAGGGCAAAACCTGAAGACGGTTCGAATTCATAGAGTAGCCCCGAAGTATTGCGTAGCAGGTCCTGGACGGTCATTTCCTGCTTCGCGGGAACGAGTTCGAGGGTCGGCTTGCCGTCCGGGCCGATCTTCTCGACGCCGACCTTTAGATTTTTCAGTTCGGGCAGGTAGTCCGATACCGCGTCGTCGAGGGCTAGCTTGCCATCCTCCACCAGCATCAGCGCACCGACTGACACGATCGGCTTGGACATGGAGTAAATGCGGAAGATGGAATTTTCCGTCATTGGCGTTCCGGTTTTTGGATCGCGCACGCCTAGCGCCTCGGCATACACCACCTTGCCATTCCGGACAGCCAACAGCACGACGCCAGGGGCGCGCCTAGCATCAATATCGGCTTGTGCCCTTCGCGTCAATGTGGCCAGACGTTCCGACGAGAATCCGCTGTCCGAACCGATCGTCGCATGATCTGATTCGTAGCGATCGAGGCAGGCGCAAGCGCTCAGTAGTACGCAGAGCACTAATGCCGCTAGTTCGTTCGTTGGTGCAGGAACATCGCCGCGACCAGCGGCGACGAGAAAGGCGCGCATGATTGCTGCGAGCTTCTGATGATCGTCGGTCTTCATGGCACCCCTCCCCAGGTTGCCGCCCGTCGCGGACTACGCTCCACCGGCAACAAGCGGATTCCGCAGATGACACCCGGCCCGAGCTGTGAAATGCTCCTCGTTGTGCGAGCAAAGCGAGCTTGCTCAACGTCCGCTTTCGCCGGCCCCAAAGGTCGGCAATGGGTTAGCAGACCCTTACGTTTTGGACCCAGTGCCCAGAATTGTTCTGGTTGGGGAGCCAAGCGAAATTTGCGGAGGACAGCCGCTTGCCGAATTACGACGTGTGAAATGGATCAACGATCTTCACGCGACCGTACAGCCGGCCGTGCTCGAAGTCCTCTGACCAGAGTGTGTCGAGCCGGAGTTCATCCGCATATGCCCAGAGATGTGCGTCGAACCAGGACATTTGATATAGGGCAGCGCCGCGGAGCGCGGTTCGCAGCGTATTCTCGGTCGGATAGATGACCGGGAATTGCGCCAGCATGTCCTCCATCTCTCTATGAGCGTCCTCGATCTCGAGCAGTGGCTTCCCATCGACAATCGGTCGGGTCACAACCGCCACGAATTCGACTAGGGCTTGGTGAGGCACAACGAGCGACTCGTCCAAGATTGCTTGGCGAAGCAATGCAGTCGCACGCCTCTGCTTTGCAGGAAACCGTGCATCAAAACGGTAGACCAGTATGTTGGTATCAACTAGGCCGGCCACGCCTGTATAACTCCTCTCGAGTCCAGCCGCGATCTTTCTCCGATTTCAGTGATCGTTTTCCGTCGCGTTTCCTTTGTCGCTCGGTGGCGCGATCGAAGTAACGTAGACGCTCCTCGGGGTTAGCCGCGCTGGTCTTTGAAAACCGCTCGGGTACGAGGGAAATTTTGTCGCCAGCGGGGAGGAGATCGACTTCATCGCCCACTTTGATACCGTAGGCGTCGACGAGCCTCTTGGGTAGCGTAAGCTGAAATTTGCCGGTAATTTTGCTCACGACGGAAGCTTGGCATGTGTCAAGGAATGTGTCAAGGATAAATACTTGCCAGATCCTTGTTTGGGGTACGCGCATTGTGTTGGAAACTCGCGTTCTCGCTTGACAGACCGGCGCGCTTCTCGTGACATTTTCACGTTGAATCCTGAAGTTGCCAAACCTTCCGCCCAGTCTATTTTCACGGAGATATGCCGCGTTACGCCCGTTACGGTCGGTTGCTGAGCACCAATAGTCCGGGGCATTAACTCTCGGCGCCAAGGGCGGCCAGCATTGCGTAAGCGAGTGACCGCGGTTTAATCCGCAGGTCCCTGGATATCGCATGTAACGGAAAGTCAATTTCAGAGCATTGACATCAAGAGTGAATCGCGCCTACGCTGCTAGCATTAGGAAATCGCTCGCTGTAGCTCTCCGGAATAACCTCTGCCTCAAGCCTCCGGACGGGTGCGACGCAGTTCTTGCGTCGCTCCTCCGCCCGCCCGCATAACGGGGTCGTCGTTTCATCCCGCCTTCACATGGCGCTTTGCGGAAGCCGCCGTAGCCGCTCGATGTCGCCCGCCACGCTGACGACCATCTCTTGCCAATGCTCGCCGCTGCGCCTGAGGCGGATGCGCATCGTGGGGTACCACGGGCTGTCAGAGCAATTCATCATCCATCGCGCATGGTGAAGCATTAAATGAGCATGTCGATGCGCTTTGTAGGCGCGGATGAAATCAGAAGCCTTCTGACCTTTCCGATGCTTATTGCCGCCTTGGAGGCAGGCCATCGCCGGGCGAAAATCGAAGTTCTGGACGCCATGCTCGGCAGCGAAAAGGGACAGTTTCTTGTCCGCCACGCCGTCGATAACGGCAGGTATATGGCGAGCAAATTAATCACCAGCTTTCCTGCAAATCTCGACGGCGGCACATTGCCCGCGGTGCAAGCCCTCTGCGTCCTGTTCGATGGCGGGAATGGGCGACCTCTCGCGGTGATGGACGGGACTGAAATCACCTACTGGCGAACCGCTGCAGATTCCGCGCTCGGCGCGAAGATCCTCGCGCCCCTCGAGCCTGCAACGCTGCTGCTTGTCGGTGCCGGGGAAATGTCGACACGCCTGGTTCACGCCCACCGTGCCGTCAGGCCATCACTTCGGCGCGTGCTCGTTTGGAACCGTACCCAAGAGCGCGCGGCGCGCGTGGCGGCCCGGTTGACCGAGGAAGGAATCGAGTCGCATCCGGTCGAGGATCTCGCCGCCGCGACGCGCATGGCGGACGTCATCAGCACCTGCACGCGGTCGCACGAACCTCTCGTTCTGGGCGTCAACTTGACCCCGGGAGTCCACCTCGACCTGGTGGGCGGCTACACGCCACGCACCCGTGAGGCGGACGACGCAGCCGCGCGCCGTGCGTTAATCTTTGTCGACCGCCGCGAGTCTGCGTTCGGCGGAGTGGGCGATATCCTGCAGCCCATCGCCAGCGGTGCGATTCGGGAGGCCGACGTGCTCGGCGACCTGTACGACCTCGTCGGCGGGCGTATCCCTGGTCGCAGGTCAGCTTCCGACATCACGTTTTTCAAGAATGCAGGTGGGGGCCATCTGGACTTGATGACAGCGGAGCTAATCGTGCAAAGACTCCGCAGTCGGAACGGTCTTCCCGACTAACCCCTCGTGCCGGCACCGGCGACTGCTTGCGTTGTCAGCCGCAAGAGTGGCTGGCCCGGCACCGTCCCGCGACCGTTTCCCATTCGAGTCCTGTCGGTCGCGAGCGACCCGGCTCCGATCAGCGAAACCCGACATCGGCGTAGCCGACCCAGTGGCGAAGCGTTGCCGCTGCGGTTACGCCCATGCCGTCGAGATCGTCGACCTTGATGCGCTGGCCCTCCAGCGACGTCGTGTAGCCGAGGATCGTGCCGACCAAAGGCAACGCACCCAGCAACTGTTGGAGATGCCAGGCAGTGAGCAAGCCGAAAGGAACGGAATAGCGCCCGCACCACGTCCACTTGTATTCGCGATGATCGTGATCGGCAAGCGTATAGTGGGTGAAGCGCTCGATCTTTTCGGGCCGGAGATCGCCTTCGAAGCATTCGTGCATGATTTGCCGCTCGTGTACGAGGGCCTTGGCGTAGCCTTCGGCGTCGGCGCCGTAGATGGCGAAATCCCTGCCGCCCCACCCCTCGTCGCCGTAATGAACCGCATCGGTCGACGCGACCAGCGCAATGTCGGCACCCCATTCCAGGCGTTCGTCGTCGATGATCGAAGCGATGGCCCGCGCCAGCTGCGGAGCGAGCTCGTTCATGCGCGCGAACGACATGTAGGGGACGAGAATCGGCACAAATTGCACGGCACGGTTGTAATGCTGCAGGAATGGGAGTTTGGCTTCGACCGAGTGCTCGATGCTCTGCATCTCGTCGCTCACGCGATAGCTTCCCTGGGGCAACGCGGTCATGATCTTTTCGCGCAGTGGGGAGACCACGATATCGCCATACGGCCCCGACCAATGCGTGAAGCTGTCGAAGACGAGCTGGTCCTCGAGGCCGAGCTGCCGCGCCTTGTGCGCGACACCGAAGATGATGACCACCGGCGCCGCGACGTTTCTCAACACAAGCGGGTACATGAGGCCGGCGTAGGCATAGTCGTCGTGGGGCGCGATGGCCATCCGCCAGCGATCGCCGGCGGCTACGCTTGCGTCTTCGAGGATGCGTTCCAGCTTGGCCCCATCCTGGGCGGCGATCCGCTGTACCACGGCCTCGATCTGGCGCTCGAGATGCGCGAACCCGACCCTATCGGCCACGCCGCGCCGCTTGAGGGTCGGCGCGGGTGGGTAACCCTGCGCAGAGGGGGGTTGCGAGGACATGCGATTCTTGGTGTGCGGTGGGGCGACATTATCGCTCCACAAGGTCGCCGCGCTGCCGAAGCGCGCCAACGTTGGGTGCGACAAGAATCTTGCCTTGCGCAATTTACCACCTGCCTGCTTCGCGGTTTGGTCACGGCGACCGCAATGTGACCTGCCCATTCCTTCGATGTCGCAATTGCGCCGCGGTCTATCGGCAAAGCCCCGCCACCTGTCCGCTCGCCAGCCCGCGGTGGCGTCAACCCGTGATAATGTAAAACGCAGCCTGCTTCGAGGCTAGGATCCCCCTATCTTCGGAAGCTCCAATAAATTGAGCGTCAACAGAGGCAACGTATGAACCCGCCAGTGAAAAGCTACGGAATGCTCGTTCTGCGCGGACTGCATGCGCTCTTGGGTTTGGCTCTCTTCTTCTTCGTGGGCGAATGCCAGGCGCAGGTGGCGCCGTTGACGACTCAAGTGCGCGAAGTAACCCTCAGCGGGCAGGCGCAGTTCGTCGCGAATCTCCCCGCGACACAGTCCATGCGCCTTGTCCTGGTTCTGCCCCTGCGCAATCAGGCGCAGTTGAATGAGTTCCTCAAGAATCTCTACGATCCGTCCAGTGCGTCTTTCCATCAGTACCTCAGCGTCGAGGAGTTCACCGCCCTATTTGGTCCGAGCGAGGAAGACTACAACGCGGTCATTCAGTTTGCGCAGGCGAACGGCTTTAGCGTGGTCGGCACTTCTCGCAATCGCCTGAACGTGGATGTCATGCGGGACGGTGCAGACCATCGAGAACGCCTTCCATTTGCGGCTGGGCGCCTACCAGCACCCCACCGAAGACCGCACCTTCTACGCTCCGGACCGCGAGCCCACGCCGAGCCTTTCGGTGCAGCTGTGGCACATCGCCGGCCTGGACAACTATTCGATCCCGCATCCTGCCGGCCTGAACCGAAGCCTGAGTGTGACGCCCAATGCCACCACCGGCTCCGGCCCGGCGGCCTCCTTTCTTGGCACCGACATGAGGGCGGCATACTACGGCGGGGGCCTCGACGGCAGCGGCCAGTCGCTCGGATTGGTGGAGTATTACGGCACCGATTTGAGCGATTTGGAGACCTACTTCGCAACCGCGGGGCAAACGAATAACGTGCCGATCACGCTCGAGTCGACGGACGGTACCCCGACGAGCTGCCTCTACAGTGAAGGATGTGACGACACCGAACAGACCCTGGACATGACTCAAGCGCTGGGCATGGCCCCGGGGTTGTCCAGTCTCGTGGTGTACGTGGGATCGTCCGATGCCGCCATTTTCAATGCCATGGCCACCGCCGCGCCGCTTAACAACCAATTGAGTTCTTCGTGGACGTGGTATCCAGCCGATCCCGAGCACCGACGACCCGTATTTCCTGGAGTTCGCGGCACAAGGTCAGAATCTGTTTCAGGCGGCGGGCGACGACGGCAGGTGGGGACGGGGTTCGCTGATTTATCCGGCGGACAATCTGTATGTGACGTCCGTCGGCGGTACGGACTTGACGACGACCGGGGCGGGCGGCGCATGGAGCGCGGAAACCGCCTGGGCTTATGGCGGCGGCGGCATTTCGCCCGACCGATATGCGATTCCCTCTTGGCAGACGACTGCAGCCCAAGGTTGCTCCACCTGCTCCCTAACGTATCGTAACGGCCCGGATGTTTCGGCGAACGCGAATTTTACTTTTTACGTTTGTGCCGACCAAACAGCCTGCACTGCAAACGAGTATGGTGGGACCAGTTTTGCGGCGCCCATGTGGGCGGGCTTTCTGGCGCTGGTCAATCAACAGGCGCTCGCCAACGGCCATTCGCCGCTCGGTTTCATTAATCCGATCATCTATCAGCTTGCCTCAGGGCCAGGCTATGGCACCGCGTTTCACGATATCACCAGCGGCAGTAACGGCATTCCGGCAACGACCGGCTACGATTTGGCGACCGGCCTGGGCAGCCCGAATGGGGTCGGCCTGGTCAATGCCCTGGCCGGGGCGACAGCGTCCCCGAACTTCACCCTTTCTGCCTCGCCCGCTTCGGTTTCCGTGGTTCAGGGCGGCCAAGGCACAGCAACGATCACCGTCCCCCTCTCCGGTGGCTTTAATTCGGCCGTCAGCTTGTCTGCGGCGGGACAGCCCAGTGGCGTGACGGTGAGCTTCAACCCCAATCCCGTCGCTGCCGCGGGGTCTGGAACCTCGACTATGACCATGACAGTGGCTCCGACCACTGTAACCGGCGTCTACCCGATCACGATCACCGGCATGGGCGGAGGCATTACAAAAACCACCACGGTCACACTGACGGTCACCGCTGTGGTGTCTGGCGACTTTACCCTGTCCGCGTCGCCGAACAACTTAAGGCTCAATCCGAAATCCAACGTCACGACGCAGATCACGATCACGCCGTCGGGTGGCTTCAACGGCAACGTCACGCTGTCGGCCAGTGGCATGGGCAGCGGTGTCACCGCGTCCTTCACCCCGAACCCCACCGCCGGTACGAGCACATTGACGCTGACGGCCGCTCATAACGCGACGGCGGAAACGACGATAGTCACCATCACGGGTATTTCGAGTTCCTTGAGCCACACCACGGTGATCCGTCTTATCGTTCGTTGATCGTGACAGGCAGCGCGGTGGCGCGAGGAGTGCCGCTAGCTTCAGCGTATGGTATTTCGTAGCCCTCCTCGTCCTGGTTCTCATCGTATGGGCGTTTGTCGCGGGCTTTTCTGCCGATCGCGAGTGACCCGGTTCCGGCGTCGTTACCAATCGCAAGATTTCCCCGAAACGATTACTCTTCAAGAAGCTGCCGAAACAGGCTGCTACTGAGAAGGGAGATCGACGCTGCCATGACTCCAGAAGCCGACTCGGGACGCAAACTGCCCCCCCTGGATCTGACCGGCCTCGCGCCGTGGCTGGTGGAGCGGGGATTGCGCGGTATGCCGCTCGACGAACAGGTTGACGGATTCTGCCGCCGCGTCGTTGATGCGGGGTTCCCTGCGCGCCGGTTGACCATGTCCCTCGGGATACTGCACCCGCGGCATGGGGCACGCAGCTACGTCTGGCGTCCCGGAGGCCTCGAGACCGAGGAGTTCGCCCGTCAACAGAGCATCGAGGAACGTGAACCCTTCCTGCGCAGCCCGATCCATTACCTGCAGAGTTCGGGTGAGGTGAGCCTGCGCCGCCGACTCGACACGGGTGCTCCGGACGAATTTCCGGTGTTCGCCGACCGGCGTGCAGAGGGCATGACCGATTACGCTGCGTGGATCGTGCCCTTTGATGTCGGGAATGCCGGCACACGCCTCGCGAGGCCAGAGACTGAACGGGTCGATCAACCGAGCCCGATGCAAGGCATATTCTTCTCCTGCACGACTGATTGGCCGGAGGGATTCGACGACGTTCATTTAGCGCAAGTTGCCGCTTCGCTCCCTTACCTCGCACTGGCGGTGAAATCGCGGGCGATGTTCGAGGTTGCGCGCACCCTACTCGAAACCTATCTCGGCGTGGATGCCGGCCGGCGTGTGCTCACGGGCGAAATCGACCGGCACTCGGTGCAAAGTATCGACGCCGTGATTTGGCTGTGTGATCTGCGCGGTTACTCCGCGGTCGCAAACCGCGTGTCGCACGAAGAGCTGATCGAAATCATCGATGCGTATCTCGAATTGATGGCGCGCCCGGTACTGGACAACCGCGGCCAAATCCTCAAGTTCCTCGGGGACGGGTTCCTCGCGACCTTCGACTTGTCGCTGCACGGTCGACACACCGCGTGCACTGATGCACTGATCGCCGCTGAACAGCTGCTGGAGACCTTGCCGCGGTTCAACACCGAGCGCCGCGACGCCGGCAAGCGAACACTCGAGTTTGGTGTCGCACTCCACCTAGGCGAAGTGCTCTACGGCAACATCGGTTCGAGCGACCGGCTCGATTTCACTGTCGTGGGTTCCGCGGTGAATGAAGCGAGCCGTATCGAGGGCTTGTGCCGCCCGTTGCAGCGCAAGGTTCTCGTCTCGAACATGTTTTTTGAAGCGGCCGCGGCCAGGGCGGACAGGATGATTTCGGTGGGCGTCCACGCGCTTCGCGGCATCCGTGAGCCGCAAGAGCTGTTCACGATCGTGAATGCATAAGATGCAGAACCCCATCTCGGCAGGCCGCGTGGTGCCTGTGCCGCGGGGTCGGAACAGGCTCGCTGTCCAGCCGAATTCACCAACCCCTGTCCAGATCAAGGCAAGCCTTGGAGGCACCCCTGTCGAGCACCCTGGCCCAGGGTAGCGCCTCGGGCTAATGAAAATCTCTTGACCGCGCGAGCAGACTGCCGAGGAGCGGGCTCTGATCGCGCAGGCGCCCGGCGATCAGGTGCACGACCTCGCCCTCGCGCTCGAGCGTGCCGTACACCGTGAGCAGACTCGAGCGCAGCAGCTCCTTGCGCTGGCGCTCGGCGAGGTCGCGCCAGACGATGACGTTGATCATGCCGGTTTCGTCCTCGAGCGTAACGAAGGTGACGCCGCTCGCCGTGCCCGGCCGCTGGCGGCCGGTGACGAGCCCGGTGACGCGCGCGAGACGCCCGTGCGGCAACGCCTTCAGCTCGGCCGCGGTGAGCATGCGCTGGCGCTGCAGGCGTTCGCGCAGCAAGGCCAGCGGATGGCGCCCCAGCGTGAGCCCCAGGCTCGCGTAATCGGCGACGATGTCCTCGCCTTCGCTCGGCGCATCGAGCACCGGCTCGGATTCCTCGAAGGGTGCAGGCGCGAGCAGCGCCGGCATGCGCTCGACGCCGGCAACGTCCCACAGCGCATGGCGGCGATGGCCGCTCAAGCTGGCCAACGCTCCGGCCGCGGCCAACGCCTGCATGTCGTGCGCATTGAGCTCGGCGCGGCGCGCGAGATCATCCACGCCGGCGAACGGCTGCACGCGCCGCGCCGCGACCAGGCGCTCGCCGGCGGCCTGGGATAGGCCCTTGACGAGGCACAGGCCGAGGCGCAGCTTCGGCGCCGAGGTCAAGGTTTCGAGCGTGCATTCCCACTCGCTCGCCGTTACGTCGGCGGGCAGAATCGAACCCCCGTGCCGGCGCAGGTCCTGCGTCAGTTGCGAGGGTGAATAGAAACCCATCGGCTGCGAATTGAGCAGCGCGCAGGTGAACACCGTCGGCTCATAGCGCTTGATCCACGCCGAAACGTAGACCAGCAGCGCGAAGCTCGCCGCGTGCGAATTGTGCACGACCAGATTGTTGGCCAGAAAATTATGATCGCCTCCGATTTGAAGATCGTAGGTTGGCTGATACCCCATGGCTTCAATCCTTACGATCCGGTCCCAATACACATCCGAATCCGCCAGGCGCTGCAATTGGGGGGAGTGCAGTACCTTTGCTAGACGTTCGATCACAAACCGACGAAATCCGATCTTGGTGTTGCTGCTGCGAGCCTGGATCTCTCGCATCCCGAGGCCGGTCTTTCTGCCAATTTCTGCCCAACTGAGCTTCGCAATGTCGCGTTCCCTGCGAATGATCTCCCTAACGTCGGCGGGGATGATGTCGCCAGACATACGCCCGTTTCTGCGAGCAGCGAGCTCGGCGGAGCGCCGACGCTTCTCGGGGTCCCGAAAGCGGCGGCCGATGCGCTGCCAGAAAAGAATCAGCGATTCCTTCCCCGTCACGGTAACGACATGGTGTTCTAACTTTCGTCCTTTATATAAACGCACCCGCCGATAAAGGCGCGCGACGATACCCAAACGCAGAAGCAAATGCTGAACCTCCGCGGCTAGTCGAGGTGAAGCGGTAGCGTATGTGGCATGTCCGGTGAGTGATAGCCCGCCGTCCCCCTCCCACAAACAGGCGAGCAGTAGTGCAATATTGCTGTCCGACAGCTCGAAAATCTGCGGGGGCAGAAACTTCTGACGCGCAGTGCATCCCCAAATGCCCAATCTCCGGATCCACACAACCGCGCCAATGGGCCGGCGTCGATCGACCCGCCGGACCCGCACGGAATAGCAACTCCGGTGACGTTCGACCACAGCGCGCGTGTTGGGGAAACGCTCGACGGCCTTCACGAACTCGTCGCAATGCCATGAAGCGGTCGTGTAGAAATAAAAGGTACTGGGATGACATACGTTTCCCTCGGCGATGAAATCGGCAAGTACCAGAATCTTAGCGGCCGGCCAACGACGTCGGCCTTTTACGGGCAATGAGCGGGCCGCAGCCACATGTTCACCCGGCCGCAGCTCGCCGAGCTTACGCCACCCCTGTAAGGTCCTGAATGGATGTTCGGCCGTCGCGGTTATCGTATGACCCAAGGCCGTATGCAAACGCCATACGGGCTTTGTCCCGCTCGCTCTGATCGCGATCACTTTCTGCTTTTGCAACCGCAGCTCGCCATCACAGACAAGCGTGTTTTTGAAGACGGCACGGCCGGAAAGGATCTCATCGATGGTCACCCACCGGCCAGTACCGGCATCCACGACACGTGTCTCGCCGACGACACATTCGGGAAAGCCGTACTCGCCGAAGCCGAGAATCTGCTGATAGATCTGCCGCGCGAATTGTTCGTCGTAGCCGTTCCTGCGCATGCCGTCGATCAGCCGCCGCTCGAAAGGCTCCAGGCCGCCCTTGCGCTTCCACGCCGCCATCGAACGGCGCAGCTGGTCGGATTCGCCCGGCGTAAAGTCGGCGGCGACCACGGCGAGCTGCATCACCTGCTCCTGGAAGATCGGCACACCGAGCGTGCGCTCAAGCACGCCCTGCACCGCCGCGCTGGGATAGCTGACCGGCTCGAGCTTCTGCCGCCGGCGCAGGTACGGGTGCACCATGCCGCCCTGGATCGGCCCGGGGCGCACGATCGCCACTTCGATCACCAGGTCGTAGTAGTTCGCAGGCTTCAGCCGCGGCAGCATCGCCATCTGCGCGCGCGACTCGATCTGGAACACGCCGACGGTGTCGCCGTGGCCGATCATGTCGTACACGCCGCGATCTTCCGCAGGCACGTCGGTCAACC
This sequence comes from uncultured beta proteobacterium, assembly GCA_963711235.1. Taxonomy (GTDB): domain Bacteria; phylum Pseudomonadota; class Gammaproteobacteria; order Burkholderiales; family Casimicrobiaceae; genus PALSA-1003. Next base: position 329,255 of record CAVQDI010000011.1, read on the forward strand.
CGAACGGCCGCCCATAGCGGACGGAAAGCAGATCGAGCGCGCGGCGGATGGCGGAGAGCATACCCAGCGCCAGCACGTCGACCTTGAGCAGGCCCAGCGTATCGAGGTCGTCCTTGTCCCATTCGATGACCGTACGCTCGGGCATCGCGGCGTTCTCGACCGGCACGAGCTGCGATAAGGGCCCGCGCGCGATCACGAAGCCGCCGGTGTGCTGCGACAGATGGCGGGGAAAGCCGAGCAACGCAGTGACCAGCGCAAAAAGCCGCTGCAGCACCGGACTCGAGGTGTCGAAGCCCTCCTCTTGCACCCGTTTCGAAAGCGCGCGGCTGCCATCCCACCATGCCATCGACTTCGCCAGCCGATCGACCTGCGCCAGATCGAGCCCGAGCGCCTTGCCCACGTCACGCAGGGCCGAGCGTGGCCGATAGCAGATCACGGTGGCGGTCAGCGCAGCGCGCTCGCGGGTGTACTTGCGGTAGAGATACTGGATTACCTCCTCGCGGCGCTGGTGCTCGAAGTCGACATCGATGTCGGGCGGCTCGTTGCGTTCGCGCGAGATGAAGCGCTCGAAGAGCATTTCCATGCGGGAGGGATCGACCGCGGTGATGCCAAGGCAGTAGCACACCGCCGAGTTCGCCGCCGAGCCGCGGCCCTGGCACAGGATGCCTTGGCTGCGGGCGAACTCGACGACGTCGTAGACGGTGAGGAAGAACGCCTCGTAGCGCGCCTCGGCGATCAGCGCCAGTTCGTGCTCGATCAGCTTGCGCACCTTCGCCCGCGCCGCCACGCTCGTCGTTTGCACCGGAAAGCGCCGGGCGAAACCGTCTTCGGTGAGCTGCCGCAGGTAGGAGCTCGGCGTCTGGCCCGCCGGCACGATCTCCTCGGGATATTCGTAGCGCAATTCGTCGAGCGAAAACCGGCAGCGTTCGGCGATGCCGAGCGTCTCGGCGAGCCAGGTTGCTGGATAGAGGCGCTGCAAGGTCGCGAGCGGCCGCAGATGGCGTTCGCCGTTCGGGTACAAGGCGTAGCCGGCCTGCGCGACCGACGTTTTGAGGCGGATCGCGGTCAGCGTGTCCTGCAGCGCGCGGCGCTCGCGCCGGTGCATGTGTACGTCGCCGGCCGCCACCAGGGGCCGGCCGGTTGCGGCAGCGATGGCGACGAGCTTTTCGCACCGCGCCGCGTCATCGGCGTCGAGCAGGCGTTCGCCAGCGATCCACAGCGCGCCAGGAAAACGCGAGGCGAGCCAGCGCGCCTCGTCGCCCTCGGGCGAGCGCCCGGGCAGCCACAGTGCAACGCAGCCGGCAACGCCGGCGGCGAGATCGGCGCGGGTCAGTCGATAGCTGCCCTTGACCGCGTTGCGGCGGCCGCGCGTGATCAGCGCAGCGAGGTTGCCGTAGCCGGCGCGATCGGTCGCGAGCAACAGGAAGCGCAGCCCGTCGTCGAGACGGAACTCACTGCCGATGATGAGCGGCAAGCGCTGCTTCTTGGCTTCGACATGGGCGCGCACCACGCCGGCAAGCGAACACTCGTCGGTGATCGCCAACGCCGCGTAGCCAAGCTCCTGCGCCCGCACGACGAGCTCTTCCGGATGCGATGCGCCGCGCAGAAAGGTGAAGTTGGAGATGCAGTGCAGCTCGGCGTAAGGCATGGCATCACGCGAACACGCCGTGCACGAACCAATCCCCCCCACGCTCGCGATAGAGCCACAGCTCTTCGCCGCGCCGGCTGCGGCCGACAAAATAATCGCGGCCGACATCCTTGTCGTCCCACCAGCCGGTTTCAATGCGCTCGGGACCGGACAAGAGCGTGAGCTGCGCCAGCGCCGGGTCGGCCCCGAGCGGACGCGGCGAAGCAAGCAGCCACAGCGGGCGCAGCGGGAGGCCAGGCGGAGTTTTTGCGCTCGCTGCCACGGCGCCAATCCTCGCGGTCTGTCCCCAGGCCCGCTCGGGACGGTGATCGGCGCGAAGCTCCAGAGCCCGCACCGCATCCTCACCCAGCCGCGCGCGCAGGCGTTCAAGCAGCTGCGCACCGACTTCGCCGTCGCCACCCGCAACGGGGAAGAAGTCACCCGCCTTCGCTCCCAGCGGCGCGATCTCTTCGGCCACGACCCGGATCGCCTCGACCCGGTCGGGCAACTCGATGCGCGCAAGCCGTTCGCGCAGCACGTTGAGGATGTGCTCGACCTGGCGCGTGCAGCTAAGCCCGAGCACGAGCGATGTCGGGGCTGCGTCTTCGTGCACCAGGTCGCAGCGCAGCTGCGTGACGCCCGCGCCGCGGCCGTGCAGGAAACCGGCGAGCTCGGCGACCAGGCGCTTGACACCGAACAGCAGCGCCTCGACTTCGGCAACCGGCGCGGGCAGTTCGAGCTGGCCGTGATAGCGCTCCGGCGGCACGAACGGCGAGCGCGGGTCGGGCAGCAGCCCGCGCGCCCGGTCGACCTCGTCGAGCAATGCCTGGCCGAAGCGACGGGCGGCGCCGTCGCGCGGCAAGGCGATGAATTCACCGATTGTCCGCACGCCGATGCCCGAGAGCGTGTCCAGCGCAGCTTGCGCGCTGGCGAGCAGGGCGAGCGGCAGGGCGGCGAGCTTGTGCACCCAGTCGGTGTCTTCGGCGGCGAGGATCGCCTGGCCCGCGCGGGCGAACAGGCTTGCCGCGCCGGCGGTCGGCGCGCTCGCAAGGGTCCCGGAAAAGCCGATCGCGGCAAGGCCGCTATCGATGCAGCCCAAAAGCTTGTCGAGGCCGCCGAAATAGTTGCGGCAGGCGGAGATTTCCAGCAGCACGCAATCGGGCGGCTCGATGCTGATCGTAGAGGTCCATTGCCCCGCCCAGAGCGCGACGCCTTTCAAGGCATGACTTTCAGCGCGCTCGTCGCGCAGATGAATCGTGAGGTCGGGGTCGAGCGCGAGCGCGGCGGCGATGGAAAGACCCGCGGTGATGCCTCGTTTTGCCGCCGCCGCGTTGGCGACCACGACGTCGGGACGATGGCTCGCACTCGCCACCACGGCAGGCTTCTCGCTCGCCGCGCCGCGGGCGAAAACGGCCAGCGGAAGATCGGGAAGGCTAAGACAGGTCCAGAGCATGCCCGCCCCGGGGATCCGGCCCCGGCACGCGCCGGACCTCGTCGGCGCGCACCAGCGCCCGATTCCAGATCCGTGCCTGAGGGCCTCCGACCGGATAGTGGCGATGAAAGCTTGCCGAGCGGTTCGCCGCCAGCCGGTCGCGCTGTGCCAGCGGCTTCATCGGGCTCGGTGCGCGATCGCTGGGCGCGTTCGCCGCCGTCGCAACATCGAGCAGCAACGGCGCGGACGCCACGCCCCCACGGCGTTTGAAGATATCGATGCTCAAGTGGTGTCCCGAGAGCGAAAGCCGCAGGCGCAGCGGTGAAGGCGACGGTTGCGCAGCGCGCGCGGTCGGCGCAAAGAGAAACCCCAACGTCTTGCCTTCCTGCGCCGCGAGCTGCAACCGCCGCATGCGCTGATCGCCCAGGGTTTTGGGCCAGAACAGGAGTGCCCCCACGCTGTTCGAACGCAGCACCTGCTCTGCCGCCCACCAGCGCTGCCTGTCTTCTGCCGCCTCGACCACGATCACCCGGGTCGGATCGATGCCCCGGCCGGCAAAAGCCGGCGCGTAGGGAATGTGCGGTGGTGCCACCAGCGCCACCCACTCGCCGGCTTGCGCGAGGCGCTTGAGCGCAGGCCAGAGCAGTTGCAGCTCGCCGATGCCCTCCGTGTCGGCCAGGAGCTCCGTCAGCGCAGCCTTGGGCCAGCCGCCTCCCGGCAGCTCGCGGTCGAGGCTGGCAAACCCGCTGGCGAGCGTGTCATCGGCCTGCGCCAGCCGGTCTCCACGCCAGAGCAAAGGATGTTGCAGCAGTGCGGCGAGCGCTGGCTTCATGGCGAGCCGGGCAACCGGAGCCCGCCCCGGAAATGAACCGGGATGGGCTCTGGTCAGACAGGAAGGGATACTCTATCGAACGATCGTTCGATAGTCAACTGTGGCGCGAATAGCGAAGCGCGGCGACGGGTATGAATCGTCGCCTAAGGAGCGGCACGAACGCCTTCTACAACCGCTCAACGCGGGGCGAGCAATCGCCGTATTTGCCTTGAATTCGAACCATGACATCGGTCCCCAGGGTGTGCCGGCGAGATCAGGCGCCCACGGGCGAATGCCCGACAAGGTGCCGGTCTCGATTCCCCAACTCACCAAGTCCCGAATGAACCGGGCGGTGGGGATGGCCGATTCCGTTGGGACGCGCTCTCCCGCCACCCTGCGGACGAACCGCGGACGAACCGCGGCTAGCGTTAGCCTGCCGCCGCCACCGCTCGCGCCGCGAGCACCGATACCAGGTGCGCGCGGTAGGCGGCGGAACCGTGCAAGTCGTTGTTCAGATGATCGGCGGGAATCTTCACCGACTTTGCCGCGGCGGCGGTGAAGCTTTTCGTGAGTGCGTCCTCGATCGCCTTCGCCCGGTGCACGTGCGCCGCGGCGCCCGTCACCGCGACCCGGACCCCGCTAGCCGTCTGGGCGACGAAGACGCCGACCAGCGCAAAGCGCGACGCCGGCTGCGGAAACTTCACGTACGCTGCCTTCTGCGGCAGCGGGAAACTCACCGCGGTGATGATTTCGTCGTCGCCGAGCGCGGTTTCGTACATGCCGCGGAAAAAATCGTCGGCCGCAATCTTGCGCCGGTTGGTGTGGATCGTCGCGCCCAGGGCGAGCACCCCGGCCGGATAGTCGGCGGCCGGATCGTTGTTGGCGAGCGAACCGCCGAGCGTGCCGCGATTGCGCACCTGGCGGTCGCCGATGCCTTCGGCGAGCGCCGCGAGCGCGGGGATGCCCTGGCGCACAACGGGCGACGCCGCCACTTCGGCATGCGTGGTCAGCGCGCCGATGACCAGCGCACTGCCCTCCTTCTTGATGCCCTTGAGCTCGGCCAGGCCGGACAGGTCGACCACCGTGCCGGGGTTGGCAAGGCGCAGTTTCATCGCCCCGACCAGACTCTGGCCGCCGGCCAAGGCCTTGCCGCCCGATTTCGCCAGCACGGCCGCCGCGTCGGCGACACTTTTCGCGCGTTGGTATTCGAATGCGTACATGGAGCGCTCCTTGATCAGTGTCCCGCAGCCTGCAGCGCAGCCCACACACGGTGCGGCGTGGCGGGCATGTCGAGATGCTTAACCCCCGCAGCGGATAGCGCGTCGTGCACAGCGTTCATCAGCGCGGCCGGGGCACCGATGGCGCCCGCTTCGCCACAGCCCTTGGCGCCGAGCGGGTTATGGGTGCAGGGCGTGACCCGGGTCTCCACCTTGAACGAAGGCAGATCGTCGGCGCGCGGCATGGCGTAATCCATGTAGCTGCCGGTAAGCAGCTGCCCGCTGTCCTTGTCGTAGACACAGCATTCGAGCAGCGCCTGGCCGATACCCTGCGCCAGACCGCCGTGCACCTGCCCTTCGACGATCATCGGATTGATGATGTTGCCGAAGTCGTCACAGGCCGTGAAATTGACGATGGCAACGGCCCCGGTTTCCGGGTCGATCTCGACCTCGCAGATATGGGTGCCGGCGGGGAAGGTGAAATTGGTCGGGTCGTAGAATGCGGTCTCGTCGAGGCCCGGCTCGAGTTTGTCCAGCGGGTAGTTGTGCGGGACGTAGGCGGCCAGCGCGACCTCGCCGAAGGTCTTGCCGCGATCGGTGCCCGCGACGCTGAACTTGCCGTCCTTGAACTCGATGTCCGCTTCCGCCGCTTCGAGCAGATGCGCGGCGATCTTCTTCCCCTTGGCGAGGACCTTGTCGAGGGCCTTGACGATGGCCGTGCCGCCGACCGCGAGCGAGCGCGAACCGTAGGTGCCCATGCCGAACGGAATGCGCCCGGTATCACCGTGCACGATCTCGACGCTGTCCAGCGGAATGCCCAGCCGGCTCGCGACCACCTGCGAGAACGTCGTCTCGTGGCCCTGCCCGTGGCTATGCGATCCGGTAAAAACGGTGACCCCGCCGGTCGGATTGACGCGTACCTCGCCCGCCTCGTAAAGGCCGGCGCGGGCGCCGAGTGCGCCGGCAACGTTCGATGGCGCGATGCCGCAGGCTTCGATGTACGACGCATAGCCGAGTCCGCGCAGCTTTCCGCGCTTGACCGCTTCCGCCTTGCGTGCGGCGAATCCCTTTACGTCGGCGATCTGCATCGCCCCGTCCAGGCACGCGTCATAGCCACCCGTGTCGTAGAGCAACGCCACCGGCGTCTGGTACGGAAAATTGCGGATGAAGTTGCGGCGCCGGATATCGTCCTGGGCGATACCCATTTCCGCCGCCGCGGCGTGCACCAGGCGTTCGACCACGTACGTCGCCTCGGGCCGCCCCGCGCCGCGGTAGGCGTCGACCGGGGCGGTGTTGGTGAACGCCGCGGTGACCTCGCAGTAGATGGCCGGCGTGGTGTACTGGCCGGCAAGCAGCGTCGCGTAGAGGATCGTCGGTATGCAGGAAGCGAAGGTCGACAGGTACGCGCCCATCGCCGCGGTCGTGTGCACGCGCATGGCGAGGAACTTGCCGTCCTTGTCCAGCGCCAGCTCGGCATGCGTCACGTGATCGCGTCCGTGGGCATCGGCAAGAAACGATTCGCTGCGCTCGGCAGTCCACTTCAGCGGCCGGTTGACCCGCTTCGACGCCCACACCATCGCGGTCTCTTCCGGATACAGATAGATCTTCGATCCGAAACCACCGCCGACATCGGGCGCGATCACGCGCACCTTGGTCTCGGGTATTCCGAGCACGAAGGCGGTCATCAACAGCCGCTCGACGTGGGGGTTCTGGCTGGTGACATAGAGCGTATAGCTGTCCTCGGCACGGCTGTAGGTCGCCACCGCAGCACGCGGTTCGATGGCGTTGGGAATGAGACGGTTGTTGACGATGTCGAGCTTGGTCACGTGCGCCGCCTTGGCGAACGCGGTCTCGACCGCAGCCTTATCGCCCAGCGCCCAGGTGTAGCACTTGTTGCCCGGCGCGCCCTCGTGGATCTGCGGGGCACCGCCTTGCAGGGCAGCGACCGGATGCACGACCGCCGGCAGAACATCGTAGTCGACTACGATCAGCTCGGCGGCATCCTTGGCTTCTGCAGGCGTTTCGGCGACGACCATGGCGACCGGATCGCCGACATAGCGAACCTTGCCCTGCGCGAGCACCGGATGCGGCGGCTCCTTCATCGGCTGCCCGTCGCTGCCGGTAATGAGCCAGCCACAGGGCAGGCCGTTGACGCCGGTTAAGTCCGCACCGGTGTAGATCGCGATAACGCCCGGCGCGGCCTTGGCCTTTGTCGTGTCGATCTTGCCCAGCTTGGCGTGCGCATGCGGCGAGCGCAGGAAGAATACATGCGCATGGTGCGGCGGATTGACGTCGTCGGTGTATTGGCCGGCTCCGATCAGGAAGCGATAATCCTCCTTGCGCCGGATCGATTGCCCGATGGTGTTGAGATCGTTTGCGCCCATGCTCTATCTCCGCATGGCGGCGGCGCCCTGCGCCACCGCCTTGACGATGTTCTGGTAGCCCGTGCAGCGGCAGAGGTTGCCCTCGAGTTGACTCCGGATCGTCTGCTCGTCGGCATTCGGATGCCGCTGCACCAGATCGATTGCGCTCAAGACCATTCCCGGCGTGCAGAATCCGCACTGCAGGCCGTGACACTCCTTGAATGCGGCCTGCATCGGATGCATCGTGCCATCCGGGGCCAGACCCTCGATGGTCATGACCTCGGCGCCGTGCGCCTGCACGGCGAGGATGGTGCAGGCCTTGACCGCGTTGCCGTCGATGAGCACGGTGCAGGCACCGCATTGCCCGGTGTCGCAACCGACATGCGTGCCGGTGAGGGCGAGGTCGTTGCGGATGAACTCGACGAGCAGCGTGCGCGGATCGACGTCCTTGCGTTCCGCCTTGCCGTTGACGGTGAGAGACAACGAGACAGACACGGTCATCCTCCTTCGGTTGGATGCCGCCCGAATGGTCGTCGTTGGGAACGTCGTGCGGCGGCAAAGCTAGGATACTCCGCGTGCCAGATGACGGCAATGCGATCCGTGCGTCGACGCGGATGGTTTGCGCTCGAAGCGATCGTCGTTGCCCGAGCCGCGCGTGATGGCGGAGGTAATGCGGATGCTTGGCCTTGCGCGCAGGCCCGTGGTGGGCCGCGGCCCGGCGCCGTGAGGTCCGCCTGCGCTTGCCGACCGTGCGTGCCGACCTGGCGCCGTGCGCCTGGCGGGCACTAATTAATTGAGGTTGCCGATGTACTGAGAAAGATTCTCGATGTCCTGGTCGGACAGGGTTGCCGAGACGCTGGTCATGTTGCCGGCGTCATTGGTACGACGCTTGGCCTTGAAGTCCTCCAGCTGCTTGGTGATGTATTGCGGATACTGTCCGGCGACGCGCGGGATGTCGTTTTGGCCGACAAAGCCGCCCAGGTGGCACATCGGGCAGAGCACGGCGTCCGAAATCTTGCGCCCGGCTTCGACCTTGGCGCCATCGGCCTGGAAATTGATCGGCAGCGGTTTCTGGGCGGCAAAGTAATTTCCCAGCGCAATCATGTCCTCGGTGCGACAGGTTCTGCGTCAGCTGCGACATCACCGGATCGCTGCGGCGGCCGGCCTTGAAATCCTTGAGCTCGATGTAGATGTAGCGCCAGGTCTGCCCGGCAAGAATCGGGTAGGCCGGATTCTGCGAGTTGCCGTTGGGCCCGTGACACCCCTGCGCAGACCTGCGCCTGCGCGCCGCGCAGCCGCCATCTCGGCCGGGCTCATCTGCGCCGGCTCGATCTGCGCCGGCGCGGGAAACACGGCCGCCGCGATGGCGAGCCCCGCAGCGTACTGGAACCATTTACTCATGGGCATAAAAAAACGGCTGCCCGGTGTGACCCAGGCAGCCGCCTTCGCTTCGTCGAGCAGCGTCTACGGCAAGGCGAAAACGAACACGCTGTTGCCGCGCTTGGAATCGATCTGATTGTTGCCTCCGGCGGCGACGGCGACGTACTGCTTGCCACCGACCACGTAGGAAACCGCAGGTGCGTTCACTCCGGCACCGCAGTTGTACTTCCACAGCTCCTTGCCGGTCTTGGCGTCAAAGGCCTTGAACCAGCCGTTGGCCTCGCCGTTGAACACCAGATCGCCCGCCGTTGCGAGCACGCCGCCGATGAGCGGCTGCGGCGTCTTCGCCTTCCAGACGATCTTGCCGGTATCGATATCCACCGCCACCAGCTGTCCCCACTGCTGCTCGCTGGGAATCGTCTTGAACGCGCCGCCCAGCCACAGCTTGCCGCCGGGATAGGGCACCTCCTCGACGGAGTAGGTCATGGGCTGATGCAGGTTCGCCGCGTAGGCCAGATGCAGCACCGGGTCGACCGCCATCGGCGACCATTCGACGCCGCCGTTGGCGCCCGGCAGCATGCGCGCGCCCTCCTTGGTCGGCAGCACCCACATGTTCTCCTGCGGGATCATCGCCTCGGAAAAGCGGATCAGCTTGCCGGTATTGCGCTCGTGCACGTAGATGTGGCCGGTCTTGCCGCCGTGGATCACCACGTCGACCATCTTGCCGTCCTTGTCCTTCGCCTGCGTGAGGATCGGCGGGCTCACGGCGTCTAAGTCCCAGACGTCATGGGCGATGTACTGGAAGTGCCACTTGTAGGTGCCCTTGTCGAGGTCGATCGCAACCATCGAGTCGGTATAGAGGTTGTCGCCCGGGCGGATCGCGCCGTACAGGTCGGGCGAGGGATTGCCGACGACGAAGAACACCGTCTTGGTCTTGCGGTCGATCGCCGGTGTCATCCACACGCCGCCGCCCAGGCGCGGTAGAGAACGAGCTGTCCTTGGCGAAAGCGGCCTTCTCGGCGTCGATGTCGCGGTGCATGTCGCGCCCGGTGGCATCGGTCTTCGCCCACACCCCTTCACTGCCCTTGTCCGGGATGGTGTCGAACGTCCACAGCAGATGGCCGTCGTTGGCGTCGAAGGCCTTGACGAAGCCGCGTATGCCGTATTCGCCGCCGTTGGTGCCGATGAGCACCTTGCCGTCGACGACCGCCGGGGCCATCGTTTCCGAGTAGCCCTTGTCCGGATCGGCGATCTGCACTGCCCACAGCAGCTTGCCGGTCTTCGCGTCGAGCGCCACCAGCTTGGCATCGATCGTGCCCATGTACAGCTTGCCTTCGGCGATGGCCACGCCGCGGTTGTTGTTACCGCAGCATACGGTCACGATCGGGCCGAGCTTGTGCTTGTAGTGCCAGTACTCTTCGCCCGTCGCCGCATCGATGGCGTAGACGTGGTTGAACGAGGTGGTGAGGAACATCACCCCGTTGTCGACGATCGGCGCGGTCTCCATCGATTCCAGCACCGCGGTCTGGAACACGAACGCGGGCTTGAGCTTGCCGACGTTTTGGGTGTTGATCTGCTTGCCGGTGTAGTAGCGCGTCTGGTCGTAGCTGCCGTTGGACTGCAGCCAGTTCTTGCTATCCTTGCCGAGCGCCATCGAGCATCGCCTGGGATATCGGCTCGAGGGCCGCGCTCATCGGGCGGGCGGTGGTCGTGTCCGCACTCGACATTTCCTGCGCTGCGACTAGGGCCGAAAAGCCGAAGGCCAGCGCGGACGCGACCACTGCGCCGGCCAGCCGGACAGAGCGAGATGACATGTGTGCCTCCTCAGGCGCTAATACTCTTGTTGTGTACCACTTGCCCGCGCGCTGCTTGGCCAAATGTAGCTTGCGGCTGGGTCGCGGGAAGCGTGCCCGCGTGGGTGATTTATAGTCGAAAATACAGGCCAACGCAAACCGCAAAGCCAACCCGGGAGTAAGCCATGAGGCCACCGTTTCCCTGCTGCCGCGGCCCGCAGCGGAGCCATCGAGCGCAAGGCCCGAGTCCCGGCGTTCGGCGCCTCGCCGCCTGGCTGTGCGCCACCCTTGCGCTCACCCTTTGCGCCGGCCTGGCGGCCCAGGAGCCGAGCGCCAACGCAAGCCTCGTCGCGGCGGCTCGCGCCGGCGATGGAGCGGCCATGGCCCGGGCGCTGGCGGCGGGTGCGACCCCCAACGCCCGCAACCGGCTCGGGGAGAGCGCGCTCCTGATTGCGCTCAAGGACGGGCGGACCGATCTTGCCGTGCAGATGCTGGCTGCCGGAACCGACGTCAACCTCGCTGCGGCCAACGGCGTGACGCCGTTGATGGCCGCCGCCCATGGCGGTTACACCGACATCGTGCGCTCCCTCCTCGCCCGGGGGGCCGACGTGAATGCTGCCGATCAATTGCGCAAGACGGCGATGATCTATGCCGCAGGCGAGGGCCATACCGAGGTCGTGGTTCTGCTCCTCGACGCCGGCGTCGATGCGAATGCGGTCTACACCCATGAGCTAACCGCGCTCATGTGGGCGGCCGGCTACGGCCACGACGACACGGTGCGGGCCCTGCTCGCGGCCGGCGCCCGCGCCGAGCTCAAGGACGATCGTGGCAAGAGCGCGCAGGACATCGCGCGCGAGCAGAATTTCCCCGCGACCGCCAAGCTGCTCGACGCCGCCGTGTGCGATTGAACGACGCTAATCGCTACCTGGCTCGATGGCGTGATCGCGCGCCGGCGGCCACCACGGCCAGATGCGGCGAAACGACCCATCGCGGTCGATTACGGCATGCTTGAGGCTTCCGGCCAGGTGCAACCCGAGCGCGCTCACCAGCACCCAGCTGTTGCCGCGGTGGATGACGCTCATCGCATCCTTGAGCGCCGGGTCGGCCGCCGCCCAACCGGGCAGCGTGAGGCCGAAGAATTTGACCGGATAGCCGCTGTAGGCCGAGCCGAGGTAGCCCGTGACCGGCTGCACGAACAGGCACACGTAGAGCAGCAGGTGCACGCCGCGGGCGAGGCTGCGCCTGCCATGGCGGCATGCGCGGCAGACCCGGCGGCGGATGGGAGCCACGCCACAGCGCGCGCCAGAGCATGAGCAGCAGCAGCGTCATCCCGATCGACTTGTGCAGGTTGTAGGCATTGACCCGCGGGCCGACCGGCGTCTTCGGTATCTCCTGCATCCACCAGCCCAACGCGATCATGCCCAGCACCAGGGCGGCGATGAGCCAGTGCAGGACGCTTGCCGTGGTCGTGTAGCGCGCCGCAGCCCCCGGCACCGTGCTCACCCCGGCGTTTTCGCCACAAGCCGGCGCGAGTTGCGATCGTCGCGGAACACGATCGGCTGCACCTGCATCGCGGTCTCCCGCGCCCGCTGCACCGCATCGGTGACCAGATGGTGCTGCGGCGACAGGTCGCACACCGGGTCCGTGCTCGCCGCATCACCGGTGAGCAGGTAGGCCTGGCAGCGGCAGCCGCCGAAATCCTTGACCTTTTCCGGGCACGAGCGACATGGCTCCTGCATCCAGGCATCACCCCGATAGCGGTTGAATCCCTCGGAGTCGTACCAGATCGCCGCGAGGTCCGCATCGCGCACATTGGGAAAGGCGAGGCCCGGCAGCATGCGCGCCGCATGACAGGGAAGCGCCGTGCCGTCGGGGGTGATGGTGAGGAAAATCGAGCCCCAGCCGTTCATGCACGCCTTGGGCCGCGTCTCGAAATAATCCGGCACCACGAAGAACACCCTTATCCTGGCCCCGACCCGTGCCCGGAAGCGCTCGGTGGCCTCCTCGGCGCGCGCCAGCTGCTCGCGCGTGGGCAGCAGCCGGTCGCGATTGAGATGGCCCCAGCCGTAATACTGCGTGTTGGCGAGCTCGACATACTCCGCGCCGAGCGCCTCCGCCATCTCCAGGATCTGCCCCACGTGGTCGACATTGAGCCGGTGCAGGACCACGTTGAGCACCATCGGGTAGTCGTGGGCCTTGATGAGCTTGGCGACCTTGGACTTGAGCTCGAAGGTGCGGGTGCTGGAAAGAAAGTCGTTCAACTCGCGCGTGGAGTCCTGGAACGAGAGCTGGATGTGATCGAGCCCCGCCTGCTTGAAGGCGGCGATGCGCGCTTCGTTGAGGCCGACGCCGGAGGTGATGAGGTTCGAGTAATAGCCCAGGCGCCGCGCCTCGGCGATCAGAATCTCCAGATCGTCGCGCAACAGCGGCTCGCCACCGGACAGACCGAGCTGCACTGCACCCAGCGCCCTCCCCTCGCGCAGCACGCGCAGCCACGCCTGCGTGTCGAGCTCGGCGCCATGCGCGGTATAGTCGAGCGGGTTGTAGCAGAACACGCAGTGCAGCGGGCAGCGATAGGTGAGCTCCGCCAGGAGCCACCGCGGGCCCGCCGGGCGCGCGACGCTAGGGCCCGGATTGGATCCAGCCGCGGGCACGGGCTTCCTGCAGGAAATCGAGAACATCCTGGCGCAGGGCTGCGCCCGGAAACGCCGCTTCGAGATCGCCGATGAGCCCGTCGACGGTGATTCGCCCGTCGATGCGCTTCATGATTTCGCCGGCAGTCCCCGAGAGCTTCACCATCCCCTCCGGATAGAGCAAGACCCAGGCCGCCTGGGCCTGCTCGTATTGCAATCGAAACTTGCCCGAGAGCGTCGGCACATCCATCGGGCGCAGCGCCGACTCAGCTGGCATGCTCGCCCCCGGGAAGGCCATAGGCCACCTGCATCGCGTCGAGCATCGACCATAACACGTCGAGCTTGAAGCGCAAGATCTCGAGCGCCTGCTCCTGCCGCTCGCGGGTGTCGAAATGGGTCAGCGTGAGCTCCAGGCCGTGTGCCACGTCGCGTCGTGCCAGCGCCACCCGCTCGCGGAAGTACGCGAGCCCTGCCGCATCGATCCACGGGTAATGCTGCGGCCAGCCGGCAAGGCGATGCTTGTGAATCTCGGGGGCGAACAACTCCGTCAGCGACGAACAGACCGCCTCCTGCCACGGCCGCGTGCGGGCGAAGTTGACATAGGCGTCGACGGCGAAGCGAACGCCGGGGAGCACATGCTGCAGCGAGGTGAGCTCCTCCCGGGGCACCCCGGCCGCGGCACCGAGCCGGATCCACGCCTCGATACCTCCCTCGCTGCCCTGGGTCCCATCGTGATCGACGATGCGCTTGATCCATTCGCGCCGCACCTCGCGGTCAGGGCAGTTGGACAGGATCGCGGCGTCCTTGAGCGGAATGCTGAGCTGGTAGTAGAAGCGGTTGCAGATCCACCCCTGCACCTGCTTGCGCGTGCAGTGCCCGGCGTTCATCCGCACCTGAAACGGATGATGAATGTGATAGCGAGCGCCTTGCGCCAGCAGTTGCTGCTGGAATTCTTCCCGGGTCCAGGGATGCGCGGGCGCGGCGGGTGTCGACAGTGCGTGCATGGTTAAAGGAAAATTTCCATCCCGTCGTGCGCGACCTCGATCCCGGCGGCCGCGAGCTGCGCGCGCTCGCGCGAGTCCTCGTCGAGAATGGGGTTGGTGTTGTTGATGTGGATGAGCACCTTCCTCGGCCGGGAGTACCCGGCAAGCACCTCGATCATCCCCCCCGGTCCGGACAGCGCGAGATGGCCCATGTCCCGGGCCCGCTTGGCGGAAATCTGCAGGCGCAGCATCTCGTCGTCGCTCCAGAACGTGCCGTCGACCAGCAGGCAGTCCGCCTGCCCGAAAATCTCGCCCACGTGCGCTTCGATCCGGCCCAGGCCGGGGGCATAGAAAAGCGTCCTGCCGTTGGCTTCGTCGCGCACGACGATGCCGACATTGTCGCCTTCGCGCGGCGGCTTGCCGATGCGGCGAGTACGGCGGCGCCTTGCTCGCCAGGGCCACGGCGCGGAACTTGAGCCCGGGCACGCCCTCGATGGCGAAGTAGGCATCCGGTTGGGTGTCCATGCGCTGCCAGTCGACGCCGCAATAGTGGCCGAGAATATGGAACACCGGGTTGCCGGTGGTGAGGTCCTCGCGCACGCAATCGGTCGCGTACACGCGCAGCGGCTCTCCCTCGCGCAGCATGAACAGGCCCGTCGTGTGGTCGATCTGGCTGTCGACCAAGACGATGCCCACGATCGCGGTATCGCGCAGCGCGCGCGCCGGCTGCAGGGGCGGGAAACTGCGCAACTGCACCAGGATGTCGGGCGAAGCGTTGAACAGGACCCAGTTGCCGCCGTCGCTGCTCAGCGCAAGCGAGGATTGCGTGCGCGCGCGAGCGGTGATCCGCCCGTGGCGAAGGCCGTCACAGTTGCGGCAGTTGCAGTTCCACTGCGGGAACCCGCCGCCCGCGGCCGAACCGAGAACGTGGACGATCACGGGCGGGTAATCAGAGCCGTCCCGCGACCGGCGAGAGAGCGTGCCTTCAGTTCGCTTCAGGCACGACAGAGAAACGCCACAGCCAGCGTCGCCAGCTGCGGCCGCAAGGTCAGCGCGTTGCGACGTACATCGTAATTTCGAAGCCAAACCGGATATCTTCGAAGGCGGGCTTTGTCCACAGCATGGTTTACCCCAAGGGTTGGTCGAGCGATGATCGGCGTTGCACCGCCCATTATATTTCACTCCGCTGCCGACGCAACCCCCGTTGCCGGGCCACGGGCGAGGGGGCACGCCGGCCGCGCGGGCCCCCTCGCATAATGACCTGTTTTGGCAGCCTTAATCGGGCCGCTGCGAACGAGCGCGGCGAAGCCTTCCCGGTACGCGCTCGCGGCGCGCCGCGAGAGCGATAGTCCTAGCGAAGTCAGGTAGGATAGCCGCTCGCGCCCGTTGCCTTCCGCGCCCCGACAACTCCGCCTTGGCTTGAAAGGTCCCGCACCGATGCGCACCCGCCTGCGTCGTCGCCACATTGGCCGTCTTTAGCGGCGCGAGCCCTTGCCGCGCCGATCGCCTACGTTCCCAACGAGGGCTCGGCCAGCGTGTCGGTGGTCGACACCGCCAGCGACAAGGTCACACGAACCTTCAAAGCCGGAACCCGGCCGCGCGGCGTCGCCGTGTCCCTCGACGGCAAGCGCCTCTACATCAGTGACCAGACGAGCAACTCGCTGTTGACCATCGATACCGCCAGCGGCGAAACCGTCGATCGCACGCCGCTCGGCGATTCGCCCGAGGGTATCTATCTCTCCGCCGACGGCAAATGGCTGTCCGCGGCGATCGAGGAGAACAACCAGGTGCTGCTGGTCGACACCGCGACCGGGAAGGTCGCGCGCCGCATCACCATGCGCGGCAAGAACCCCGAGCACGCGGTGTTCAGCCCGGATGGCAAATGGCTCTACGTAAGCAGCGAGGAAGCCGACAGCGTCGATATCGTCGACCTGGGCCAGGACCAGGTGATCAAGTCGGTGCCGGTCGGCGACCGGCCGCGCGGCATCGGTTTCCTGCCCGACGGCACGCGCGCCTACGTCGCCGCGGAAAACGCCGACGTGGTCAATGTCTTCGACGTGTCCCGGGCCGAGGTCATCACCCGGATCAAGGCCGCCAGCCGCTCCAACGGCGTCACCGTGCGCCCGGACGGCAAGCGGGTCTATGTGAGCTCCGGCGGCGAAGGCGCGGTGCAGGTCATCGACACGGCCAACAACACCATCATCGCCAAGATCCCGGTGGGCAAGCGGCCCTGGAACATGGCCATCACGCCGGACGGCAAGAAACTCTACGTCGCCTGCGGGCGGTCGAATGCGGTCGCCGTGATCGACACCGAGACCAACACCAAGATTGCCGAGGTCCCGGTGGGCGAATTGCCCTGGGGCGTCGCGATCCGCTGACGCTTGGCTCGACGCGCCATCCCAAGGGGACACGCGGGCCCGGGCTGGCGGGTGCTTTGGTTTCTGCTCGCGAGCCTCGCGCCGAGCGCCCGCGCCGACAACCCGGCTGAGGTGTTCGAGCTGCCGTCGGTGCAGGTGGTCGGCACGACGCCGCTTCCCGGGCTCGGCACCCCGCTCGCCGACGTGCCCGCGAACGTGCAGAGCTTCAACCGCAGCGATTTCGACCGCCAGCGGCCACTCAGTCTCACCGATTTTCTGGGCGCCAACGCCAACAGCGTGGCCGTCAGTGCGGCCCAGGGCAATGCCTATCAACAGGACATCAGCTTCCGCGGCTTCATCGCCTCGCCCTTGCTCGGCGCGCCGCAGGGCCTGTCGGTGTTCCAGGACGGCGTGCGTCTCAACGAAGCCCTGGGCGACGTCGTCAACTGGGATCTGCTGCCGCAATCGGCCATCTCCAGCGTGCAACTCATCCCCGGCTCCAACCCGGTGTTCGGGCTCAATACCCTCGGCGGCGCGCTCGCTATCTACACCCGCAGCGGCGCGCAGTATCCGGGTGCTGCCGCCGAGCTGACCGCCGGCTCCTTCGGACGGTCCGGCATCGAGCTCGAGTACGGCGGCGTCCACGACCGCCTCGATTACTTTGCCACCGCCAACTTCGCCAGCGAAACCGGCTGGGCGCAGCACAACGGGAGCGAGGTCAAGCAGTTCTTCGGCAAGCTCGGCTACTCGCCTCCCGGGCACACCCGCGCTGGCGATTGAACGATAATGGCTGCCGGCGGCTGCGTCGCGCCCGCTTCGCGCTCGATCCATGACCGTTACCCGCCGCAGTTTTCTGCACACTCTCGGGGGGCTCGCGCTCTCCTCGCTCGCCCACGGTGCGCGCAGCGACCCTGCGCCCGACGCAGCGGCGGGTCCGACCGACTGGTGCGGTGCCGGTGGCGCCGCCCGGCCCTTGTTCGTTCCCAGCGAGCACGGCTTTCTCGGCCGCCTGGCGTTAGACGAGCAGCCGCTTACCCTGCGCGCCGCGCCCCTGCCCTCGGGCGTTGCCGCCGGCGGCGGCCTGACCCAGGGTTACCTCGCGCGCTATCAGGGCCGCGAGTTCGTCAATCCGACGCTCGTGCTCCGGCCGGGACAGCGCGTGCGCATCGAGCTCGACAACAGCCTCGATGAAGCCACGATCGTGCACTGGCATGGGTTGGCGGTGGACACCCGTAACGACGGCGCCGGCATGACCTTGGCCGCGCCCGGAGGGCGCTATGCCTACGATTTCGAGGTGCGTAACCGGGGCGCGCTGTACTGGTATCACCCGCATCCCCACGGATTGACCGCCGGCCAGGCGTATCGCGGCCTGTTCGGCGCATTCGAGATCAGCGACGACGACGAAGCCAAACTGCGCGCAACCCTGGACCTTGTGCCGGGCAAAAGCGAGATTCCGCTGCTCCTGCAGGATCGACGCGGCGCCGATTACGCCGCCTCTCCCGCGGACCAGATGCACGGCTACCTCGGCGACACGGTTTACGTCAACGGTACCGCCTGCCCGTATCTGGACGTGGCCACGCGGCTGTATCGGTTCCGCGTTCTCAATGCGTCCAACGCCCGCACCTACCGCCTTGGCTGGCGCACCGCGGCGGGCACGCCCCTGCCGTTCACGCTTATCGGCAACGACGGCGGCTTGCTGCCGGCGCCGCAAACCTGTAGCGAGGCCTTCCTCGCCACCGCCGAGCGCCTCGACTTGCTGCTCGACCTCTCCGATCTTGCCGTCGGTGAAACGGTGTTGCTCGACACGCGCCGCTTCGATCCGATGCACATGGAAATGGGCGCCATGGCGCCGGAGGCGATGGACCACAATGCCATGGGCCATGGCGACGCGACACCCGCAGCGGGCGCGACCGACCGCGCCGCAATCGATCGCGGCGGCAGCTTTCCGGAAGGCACGGCGCGAACGCTGCTGCAATTGCGCGTGCGCGAGAAGACCGCCTACAGCGCGAAGGTTCCGGCGCGGCTATCCACCCTCTCGCCCATCGCCACCGCACAGGCGACGCAAAGACCCTTTCGCCTCGGGTTCGCCAAGGGCAGGTGGCGCATCAACGATCGCGTTTTCGTGATGGGCGAGACGCCCATCGAGGTCAAGCGCGATACGGTCGAAACCTGGCTCATTCGCAACTACTTCAACAGCATGCCGCATGCGATGCATCTGCACGGCTTCGCCTTCGAGGTCCTCGCCCGCGAGACGAGCCCCGACCAGGTCGCGGCGCTCAAGATCGACGACCACGGTCGCCTCGCCACCGACCTCGGGCGCAAGGACACCGTGCTGGTATGGCCGGGCGAGAGCATCCACCTCGGCATCGACTTTCACTGCCCGTTCCCCGGCGAGCAGACCTACGTGTTCCATTGCCACAACCTCGAGCACGAGGATGGCGGCATGATGCTCGGGGTGAAACTGACTTGAAGCGGGTGGTCTGCTGGCCGTATTGTGGCCTACAATACCGCTCAATGAGCGACCCCTCCCTGGCGGTGGCTGTCCGCGCCGCACGCAACGCCGCCGCCGTGATCGAGGATGCGGCGCGCGACCTTGTGCGCCTGCCGAGCTCGTCGCAGGAGCACGCCCACATCGCCTCGGCGGCCAGTACCGAGGCGACGGACGCCATCATGACCACCCTGGCGGCGGCGTTTCCCGAGCACGCCATCCTGGGTGCGGAAGGGCAACCGGGGCGTCAAGGGCAGCTCCGACCTGGCGCTGGATTGTCGACTCCCTCGACGGCACGGCCAATTTCCGCCACGGCTACCCGTACTACGCGATCTCGATCGCGCTCACGCACGGCTCCGAGTTAACGCACGCGGTCGTGCTCGATCCGCTCCGCGACGAACTGTTCACCGCCATCAAGGGTCGCGGCGCGCTGCTCAACGGCGTCGCGCTGCGCGTCTCCGGATGCACCGCGCTCGACAGCGCCTTGGTCGGGACGGTGTTTCCCACCGCGCGCGAGTCCGCGGCTGCCGATCTATCTGCCGATCTTCACCGCCCTGCTCGCGCGTTGCGCCGGCATTCGCCGCGCCGGCGCCTGTGCGCTGGACTTGGCCTACGTCGCCGCGGGCCGGCTCGACGCCTTCTGGGTGATGAGCCTGAAGGCGCGGGAGGTGGCCGCCGGTGCCTTGCTGGTGCGCGAGGCCGGCGGGCGCGTCGGGGATTTCGCCGGCGGCGCGGACTGCCTGCGCGGCGCCGAGGTGATTGCCGCCGCGCCCGGCATTTTCAACGCCTTGCGCGAGTCGATCGTAACCGCCCTGCCCTAGCCCGCGAGCGCGATCAGTCGCTGGTGCAGGGCGTCCGGAATGGCGACCCCGTCGCGCGCCGCCTGGAGCGCGAGCGCGGCGCGCCGAGCGCCCGGCAGCCGCACCTGGGGCTCGGCGGTCATGGCGGCAAGCAGCGCTTCGACGCGCTCGTCGTAGACCGCGCGCCCGGCCAGCGCCGCCGGGTCAATGGCCAGAAACGCCTGTCCGAGCCGCGGCCGGTTGCCGGCGTCGACAAAGAACGATGTCGCTTCGAAGCCCAGGGCCGCGCCGGTAAGCGCAGTCACCAGTAATTCGACCATCAGCGCCAGCAGTGCGCCCTTGGCGCCACCCAGTCCAAGCATGCTGCCCTCGAGCCCGGCGCGGGGATCGGTCGTCGGTTTGCCGTCCTTATCCAGCGCCCAGCCGAGTGGAATCGCTTGGCCTTCGTTGGCAGCCAGCATCAGCTTGCCGCGGGCGATCGCCGACAGCGACAGGTCGATGAGCAGCAGGTGCGGCGCGCGGCCGCGGAAAGATGGCGGCGATCGGATTGGTGCCGAAAAGCGGGCGCGTGCCTCCCGCGGCCGCCAGTCCCGCAGGCGAGTTGCCAAAGGCCAGCCCGACCAAGCCCGCTGCAGCCCACCGCCTCGAGGTGGTATCCGGCCACGCCGAAGTGGTGGCTGTTGGTAACCGCGGAGAGCGCAACACCGAAATCGGCAGCACGGGCGATGGCCTCGGCGATCGCCATGGCGCAGGCCGCGATAGGCGAGGCCCGAACCGGCGTCGATGAGCGTCGCGCCGCCTTTGGCGGCAAGCACCCTCGGGCGCGCACGGCCATCCGCGCGCCCGTTGCGCAAATGTGTGGCGTACTGCGGAATGCGCGCCACGCCGTGCCCGGCCTGGCCGTGCGCATCGGCATAGACCAGGGCCGCGGCCGTGGCCTGCGCCAGGTCGACATCGGCACCGGCGCCCAAGAGCGCGCGCCGGGCAAGGTCGTGCAGCGCCTCGAGGCTGACTTGCGCCATCGCTTGGCTCCCTACGCCGCTTGCGGACCGCGGTCGAGCGCGGCAGCGACTTGATCGGCGATGAGCGTCGATACGCGAACGTTCGATTCGCGCGTGACGCCGGCGATGTGCGGGGTGAGCAGCAGACGGGGACAGTCAACCAGCGCCGAGGCCCCCGGCAGCGGTTCGACCTCGAACACGTCGAGTGCCGCGCCGCCAAGGCGGCCCGCGCGCAGGGCCTGCGCCACCGCCGCCTCATCGACGATGCCGCCGCGCGCGGTGTTGACGAGGATGGCCTCGGGCTTCATGAGCGCGAGCTCTGCGGCGCCCAGAAGGTGGCGCGTCGCCGCCGTCAACGGCACATGCAGCGATACCACATCGGCAGTGCGCAGCAAATCGTGCAGAGCGTGGGCCGCGGTCTGCTGCTCGGCCCACAGCGGTGCCGTCGCCGGGATCGCGCTGTCGCAACCGATCACGCGCATCCCGAGCGCGCGCGCCAGGCGCCCGGTCCGCTGCCCGATGCTGCCGAAGCCGACGACCCCGAGACACTTGCCCGCGAGCTCGCACCCGGTGGACAACGCCGCGCGCGGCCAGTCCCCGGCGGCGACCGCCGCGGTGCTGAAATAGGCGCCACGCAGCAACACCAGGCAGGCGCCGATCACGTACTCGGCGACCGCGAGCGCGTTGGCGCCCGTGGCCGGAATGACCTCGATGCCACGCGCCGCGCAGGCCGGCAAATCGATGTTGTCCAGACCCACGCCGAGCCGTCCGACCACGCGCAGCCTGCCCGCCGCGGCGAGGAGCTCGGCGTCGACCCGGACCCGGTTGCGCACGATCAGCGCGTCGGCCGCAGGCAGCGCCGCAAGCAGCGCCTGGCGCCGGTCCGCAAGTCCGGCGTCGTAGGTCGTGGCAAACCGACGCTTGAGCGAACCGACGGCCGCTTCGTCCATGAACTCGGCGATGAGCACGCGCATGCGCCACGCCTTAGCTTTGCATGCCCCAGCGGCGCACCGTTCGCGTCTCGACGCTGCGGAAGATCAGGTTCTCGACGATGAGCCCGATGACGATCACCGTCAGCAGCCCGGCGAAGACATTGGGGATCTCGAGCTCGTTCTTGTTCTCGTAGATGAACCAGCCCAGGCCGCCGGAGCCCGACGAGACCCCGAACACGAGCTCCGCCGCGATCAGCGTCCGCCACGCAAATGCCCAGCCAATCTTGAATCCGGTGAGGATGCTGGGAAAAGCCGCCGGGATCAGAATCCTGCCGACATAGGACAGGCCGCGCAGACCGTAATTGCGGCCGACCATGCGCAGCGTATTCGACACCGACAGAAAGCCGGAGTGGGTGTTGAGCGCGACCGCCCACAGCACCGAATGGATGAGCACGAATACGATGCTTCCCGCACCGAGCCCGAACCAGATGAGCGCGAGCGGTAGCAGCGCGATTGCCGGCAGGGGATTGAACATCGACGTCAGGGTCTCGAGCAGATCGGTGCCGATGCGCGAGCTGATGGCGACCACGGTGAGCAGGCCCGCAAGCGCGATGCCGGCGAAGTAGCCGACCAGCAGTATCTTGATCGAGGTCCACGCCCGGGCGAGCAGCTCGCCGTGAACCATGCCGTCGTAGAAGGCTTCGACGGTGGCGCCGAAGGTGGGAAAGAGCAGCGGATTGTCGAGCCAGCGCGCGTAGATCTGCCACGTCGCCGCGAGCGCGACCAGCAGCAGGCTCTTGCGCACCGCGCCCAGGTTGTAGACGCGCTCCCAGGCCGACAGCGGCTTCGCCACCACGCCGAACCGCGCCGCGTCGACGGTTTGCCGAAAGACGTCCTCGCGTTGCACCGATGGATCAGCCATGCGTGCCTGCCTCCTCGCTCTCGACCGTGTCGGCAAAGAGCAATTCGTGGATCTTCTGCTCCAGCACCTGCGCCTGCGCGACATCGCCGTGCCCGCGGGCCAGGCTGTTGATCTCCGCCTTGACCTGTCCCGGAGCGGGCGAGAGCAGCAGAATCCGGCTGCCGACGGTGATCGCCTCGGCGATCGAGTGCGTCACGAACAGCACCGTGAAATGGGTGTCGTCCCAGAGCGCGAGCAACTCGTCCTGCATCTTGCGCCGGGTCAGCGCGTCGAGGGCGGCGAACGGCTCGTCCATGAGCAGGATGTCGGGCTCCATCGCCATGCCGCGGGCGATCGCCACCCGCTGCTTCATGCCGCCGGAGAGCATGTGCGGGAAGCTGTCGGCGAACTTGGCGAGGTTGACCTTGGCGATGTACTCGAGCGCCTTTTCCTCGGCCGCCCTGACCGAGAGTCTGCCGCTGGCGGTGAGCGCGAACATGACGTTCTCCTTGACCGTCTTCCACGGCAGCAACTGATCGAACTCCTGGAACACCATCATCCGGTCGGGGCCGGGCCGCGTGACGACCTGCTGTTTCAAGCGGATCTCGCCCTCGACCGGATTCATGTAGCCGCCCACGGCCTTGAGCAGCGTCGATTTGCCGCAGCCGGACGGGCCGAGCAGGATGAAGCGATCGGCGGCATAGACCTGGAAGTCGACCCGATAGGTCGCCGTGACCAGGTGGTCCCGCGTCTTGTACTGCAGCGTCACGCCGCGAACCTCGAGGATCGGTGCCGCCGCGTCAGGCATGCGCTCTCCCGACCGCCGCGCCGCCTACGACTGCCACGGCAGCCGGTCTAGATCGACATTACCGCCGGAAAGGATGATGCCCACCCGTGCCTCGCGCAACTCGAGCGTGCGCTCGAGCAGGCACGCCAGCGGTACCGCGGCCGAGGGCTCGACGACGAGCTTCGCGCGCTCCCAGAGCATGCGCATGGCGCGCACGATCGCCGCCTCGCTCGCCACGCCGATGCCTTCGACACCGGCCCGGATCGCGCCCAGCGTGCGCGGCGACAGCGTCGTGCGCAGGCCATCGGCAATCGTAGTCGCCGCAGGCAGCGGCTCGACGCGGCCGGAACGGAAGCTTCTCGCCGCATCGTCTGCATTGGCGGGCTCGGCGCCGTAAACCCGCACCGCGCCCAGGCTCGATCGGACCGCGATCGCCGTGCCGGAGAGCAGCCCCCCGCCGCCCACCGGGGCGATCACCGCGTCGAGTTCGGGCATCTGCTCTACGAGTTCGAGCGCGGCGGTACCCTGTCCCGCAATCACCCGCGGGTCGTCGAAGGGATGCACCAGCGCGGCACCGGTCTCGCGCTGCACCTCCGCGCAGCCGGCCTCGCGTGCGGCAGGGGTCGGCGCACAGAGCCGGATCGTGCCGCCGTAGCGGCGCACGTTGTCCTGCTTCACCTTCGGCGCATTGTCGGGCATCACCACGAACGCGGCGATGCCGCGTCGGGCCGCAGCGTAGGCGAACGCCGCGCCGTGATTGCCCGAGGAATGGGTCACCACGCCGCGGCGCGCCTCGACCTCGGAGAGCGAGAACACGGCGTTGGTCGCGCCGCGGGCCTTGAAGGCGCCCGTGCGCTGCAGGTTCTCTGCCTTGAACACCAGACGCGCCCCGACTTCCGCGTCGAGCGCGTGGCAGGCAAACACCGGCGTGCGGTGCACGTGCGGCCCAATGCGCGCCGCCGCCGCGCGGATCGCCGCGAGATCGGGAAGCGCAAGCGCCCCGCCGCTGGCCATTGCGTCTGGCATCAACTGCCCGGCAGGGCGTGCACGTTCGGAAAGAACAGGTCCTTCCACGACTCGGGCCTGACCTTGATGGCGCCGGTCTTGTACATGAAGTCGGCGTACTTCATCACGTTCTGCGGCGTCGTCGTGAACACCGTTTGCGGATCGTTGAGCATCTGCTCGATGTCCTGCGGCGAATCCTTGTCCCGGCTGATGCGCAGGTAGGCCTCGGCGGCGGCACGCTTGTCGCGGTTGATCGTCGCCTCCGCCTCGTCCAGGGCGGCAACGAAGGCGGCGTAGAGTTTCGGGTTGTCGTTGCGGAACCGGGCGGTGGTCCAGACCACGTTGAAGGTCACCGCGCCGCCCATCACGTCGTAATTGTTGAGCACCCGATGCATGCCCGGCTTGGCGAGCTCCTGGTACTGGTACGGCGGCGACCCGAAATGCGCGTTGACTTCCGACTGTCCGGAGAGCAAGGCCTGCATCGCGTCCGGGTGCGCCATCGAGACGGTCAGCGCGTCGAACCGATTCTGCTGCCCGGGCCCGAACACCTGCTCGGCCGCCATTTGCAGCGCCAGCGCCTGGACCGAAATCTTGGCCGCAGGCAGCGCGATGCGGTCCTTGTCGGACAGGTCACGGACGCTGTGCACCTGCGGATCGCGCGTGACCAGATAGAGCGGCATGGAATTGAGCGCGCCGACTCCGCGAACATCGAGATTGCCGCGCGTGCGGGACCACAGCGTGACCAGCGGGCCGACGCCGCCGGACGCAATCTGCAGGCTGTTGGAGAGCAGCGCGTCGTTCATCACGTTGCCGCCCGCAAACGTCGCCCAACTGACCTTGACCTCGATCCCCGCCGCCCTGGCGTGCTTTTCGATCAGCTCGCCGTCTTCCATGAGCATCAGCGGCAGATAACTGATGCCGTATTGCTTGGCAACCTTGATTTCGGCCAGTTCAGCCCGCGCAAGCGCCGACAGCGCGATGAAGCGCGGCGGAAACGAGCACGGCGGCGGCGCGCGGGAACCACGTCGATCGCATGACCATTCCTCCGCAACCTGGAATGCCGCGATTATAGGCGTCGGCGCCACGCCGGTGTGCCGGCACACGGCGATCACGCGCTTTCGTAGAGCCGCGTCAACACGAACTCGCGATGCCCGAGCGCCTCAGCCGCCGTCAGGCGGCCATTGGCGGTGCGGAACATCATGTCGAGGAGCTTGTCCCCGGCCTGGTCCATCGTGATCTCGCGTTGCAGCAGGCCCGAGGTGTCGACGTCGATGTGCTCCCTCATCGTGCGCACGGTGCGCGGATTGGCGCAGATCTTGATCACCGGCAGGATCGGATTACCGATGACGTTGCCCTGCCCGGTAGGAAAGAAGTGCACGACGAAGCCCGCGGCCGCGCACAGCGTGACCATCTCCGCCGCAGCCGACGAGCTGTCCATGAACCAGAGCCCGGCATGCGTCGGCGCCTCCGCCTTGTCGAGCACGCCGTCGACCCGGCACTGCCGGCCGATCTTCTGGATATTGCCCAGCGCCTTCTCCTCGATCGTCGTCAGCCCGCCGGCGATGTTGCCCTTCGTCGGCTGTGATTCGGACAGGTCGGTCGTCTTGTGGCGGTTGATCACTTCCTGATAGCGGTCGAACACGCGCATGAAGTCGGCGCGCACCTTGTCGTCGCGGCAGCGCGCGGCGACGATCTGCTCGCCCCCGGTCAGCTCCGTGGTCTCGCCGAAGACCAGCGTGCCGCCCGCCGTGTAGAGCTTGTCGAAGGCATTGCCCACCGTCGGATTGGAGCCGCAGCCCGAGGTGGTATCCGATTCACCGCACTTGCACGAGACCCAGAGTTCCTTCAGATCGCATGCGACGCGCTGCTTTTCGCTCGCCCACTGCAGCAGTTCCCGGGCAGCCTTGGACGCGCGCATGATCGTGTCGTGGTCGCCATGCAGCTCGATGCCGAAGCCGGTGACCGGCTTTCCGGTGGTTGCGATGCCGTCGACCACGCGCTTGGTCCAGCCCTCCTCGATGCCGATGACGACGACCGCCGCCACGTTCGGGTTGCAGCCGGCGCCAATGAGCGTGCGGAAATGCAGGTCGAGATCGGCACCGAACTGCAGTCGCCCGTAAGGATGCGGTATCGCCAGCGTCCCCTTGACGTTGTGGGCAACCGCCTCCGCGGCGGCATTCGACAGGTCGTCGACCGGCAGGATGACGACGTGATTGCGCACCCCCACGCGGTCGTTCTCGCGGCGATAGCCCCAGAACGTGGATTGCACGTCAGTCACCAGCGCTTGGTCTTGATGTTGTGCACATGGGCGTGCTGCCCGGCACTCTGATGGGTGCAACGACCTTGCCGATGTCCACGCCATACTTGATCACCGTGTCGCCCACCGCCAGCTCGCGCAGCGCGACCTTGTGGCCGAGCGGGATATCCTCGATGCAGGACAGCGTGAGCGTGCGATCTTCGTCGAGAATGAGCCCGGTGAGGGTCTGCCCGGCCTTGACACCCTCGACCACGACCACGGCCACGGAATCCTTCGGGTCGTGAAGAACGCAGTGAATCACCGGCTCGCTCCAAGGTCTTGACCGATCGAGCCATGGTAGCGCGCCGCGTCGGCGCAAAGCAACCATGGCATGCTCAACGGCCGTCGAAATCGAGCTCGGTCTGGGCGACTGGCGCGAAGTAGCGCCGGTGCACCGGACAAGGACCGTGCAGGCGCAGCGCCGCCAGGTGCTCCGGCGTCGCATAACCCTTGTGACGGGCAAAGCCGTACGCCGGATAGCTGCGGTCGAGTTCGACCAGCAGGGCGTCGCGCACGGTCTTGGCCAGAATCGACGCCGCGGCAATGGCGGCGATCAGCCGATCGCCATCGACGATCGCGCGCGTCGGGCAATCGACCTGCGGACAATGCAAGCCGTCGATCCACGCCACCTCCGGCCGGGTAGTCAGCCGCTCGATCGCGCGCCGCATCGCCAGCAGCGTCGCCTGCAGGATGTTCAGGGAGTCGATTTCGCCGACATCGCTTTCGGCCACGGCCCAGGCCACCGCGCGCATGCGGATCAGAACCGCCAGCTCTTCGCGCGCGGCCGGCGTCAGGAGCTTCGAATCGCGCAAGCCGCGAATGCGTTGCTGAGGGTCTAGAATCACCGCCGCGGCGACCACCGGCCCGGCCAACGGCCCCCTGCCCGCTTCGTCGACCCCCGCGATCAGCATCGGACGCCTGCCTGCCGCAGCTCGGTCGTGACCGCATCAGCGACTAGCGTTGGCGTATCGGCAGCCAGCGTGCGCGCCATGGTCGCAAACAGCGCCTCCAGCCGGCGCCGGGTGAGCGCATCGTCGATAGAGATTGAGCGCCGCCCGGGAAAGATTTGCCGCCGTCGCCTCGTGTCTGCAGGAATTCCGGCACCACGAAGCGCCCGGCGAGCACGTTGGGTAGTCCGACATAGGGCAGCAGCAGCTTGCGCGCAATCAGGCGACCGGAGAGTGCATTGATGCGATAGAAAATTACATGCGGGCAGCGCGACAGCGCCGCCTCCAGCGTGGCCGTCCCGGACGCAACCAGGCCGACGTCGGCCGCGCGCAGCGCCTGGTCGGCATGGCCGTAGAGAATGGTCAGGGGTAGCTCATCGCGCTGTCGGCGGTAGCGCACCGCGTCAAAGTACTCCCGCGTTTCGCGGCTGATCAGCGGGACGAGGAATTGCGCTGCAGGGTGTGCCGCCAGAATTTCGCCGGCGGCATCGAGCAGCAGATCGCTGTGCATCGCGAGCTCCGCCATCCGGCTGCCAGGCAGGAGCGCGAATACCGGCTGTTTGGTGTCAAGCCGAAGCAGCTCGCGCGTCTCGCGCCGGCTCGCCGCCGTGGCCGCTGTCGCCGCCAGCCGGTGTCCCACGAAGGTGACCGGCAACCCCGCCGCGGCGTAGAGCGGCGGCTCGAAGGGAAACAACGCGAGCAGCCGATCGGCGGAGCGGGCAATGGTGTGAATGCGCTCGCTGCGCCAGGCCCACACCGACGGGCTCACGTAGTGAATCGTGCGCACACCCCGACGCTTGAGCCCGGCCTCCAGCCCGAGGTTGAAGTCGGGCGCATCGATGCCGATAAACAGCCTCGCCTTGGCCGCGAGCAGGCGCTGCGCGAGTTCGCGGCGCAGGCGCAGCAGGCCCGGTAGCGCGCGCACGACCTCGACGTAGCCGCCCACCGACAGCCTCGATGTCGGGTACCAGGCTTCGCAGCCCGCCGCCTCGAGCCGCGGCCCGGCGATGCCCACGAAGCGCGCTTGCGGCAGGCGCGTGCGCACCGCGTCGACCAGCTCGGCACCGAGCGCGTCGCCCGATGCTTCCCCAGCGACGATGCCGATGGTGACCCCTTCGGCCCCCTGCTGCATCGGCATCAGCGCGCAGTCAACGGATGATCCCGCGTCCCGGCGTCTCCAGGAACTCCGCCAGGGCGGTCAGCACCGGCGCCTTCGCGGCTGCCGCGGCTATGGTCTGGCGCGCCTCGTCGAGCGAGAGCTTCTGCCGGTAGAGCGTCTTGTAGGCTTGGCGGACGGCGACGATGTCGCTGGCGGCGAATCCGCGCCGGCGCAGACCCTCGCTGTTGGTGCCGTGCGGCCGGGCCGGATAACCGGAGGCGGTCACGAACGGCGGGACATCCTGGAGCACGATCGTTCCCGCGGCGATCATCGCGTGCGCGCCAATGCGGCAGAACTGGTGCACGCCGACGAAGCCACCGAGAACGGCATAATCGCCGATGACGACATGGCCCGCCAGCTGCGCGTTGTTGGAAAACGTCGTGTCGTTGCCGATCACGCAGTCGTGCGCGATGTGGCTGTAGGCGAGGAACAGGTTGCGATCGCCGATGGTCGTGGTGCCCCGATCCTGCGCGGTCCCGGCATGGATCGTCACGAATTCGCGGATGACGTTGTGGGCACCGATAACCGTCGCCGTCGGTTCCCCGCCGTACTTGCGATCCTGCGGAATCTCGCCGACGCTGGCAAACTGGAAAATGCGATTGCCCGCGCCGATGCGGGTGCGACCCGCAATCACGACATGGCTGGCGATGGTCGTTCCGGAGTCGACTTCGACTGCCGGGCCGATGACGCTGAACGGGCCGACGCGGACGTCCGGCGCGAGGCGGGCTCCGGGCGCGACCAGGGCCGTGGGATGGACGTGCTCCAAGTTCAAACCCGCGTGCTGCGCACCGCGGCCATGAGCACGGCTTCCGCGACCAGCTCGCCGCCGACGCTCGCCTTCGCGGCAAATTTGAAAACGCTGCGCACGACGTTGAGCTCGGTCGACTCGAGCACCAGCTGGTCCCCGGGGAACACCGGCCGCTTGAAGCGCGCGTCGTCGATCCCGGCGAAAAACAGCAGCGACTTGTCGTCGGGGCGCTCGGCGCGCGTCATGTAGGCGAGAATGGCCGACACCTGCGCCATCGCCTCGATGATCAGCACTCCCGGCATCACCGGATAGCCGGGGAAATGCCCCTGGAAAAAGGGCTCGTTGATGCTTACGTTCTTGATCGCCTTGATGCGCTGCCCGATTTCACATTCCAGCACGCGGTCGACGAGCAGGAACGGGTAGCGGTGCGGCAGGTGCCGCATGATCTCGTGGATGTCCATGGCCGGCACGGTCAGTTCTCCCTGTCGTTTTGCCCGCGCTCGAGCGCACGCAGCCGCTCCAGCACCGGGCGCAGCCGGCGGATGATCGCCGCCACGTGCTTCCATTCGCGATGCGGCAGCGGCGGAAATACTCCCGTGTAGACGCCGGCCGCCGCGATCGATTCGAACACTCCTGTGGCGGCCGAGATCACGGTGCCATCGGCAATGTCGAGATGCCCGGCGATCATCGCCGCGCCGCCGATCTTGCAATTGCGCCCGATGGTCGTGCTGCCGCCAATGCCGACGCAGCCGGCGATCGCCGTGTGCGCGCCGATGCGGCAGTTGTGCCCGATCTGGATCTGGTTATCGAACTTCGTGTCGTCTTCGATCACCGTATCGCCGATCGTACCGCGGTCGATGGTGGTGTTGGCGCCGATTTCCACGTCGGAGCCGATCACCACCCGCCCGAGCTGCGGCACCTTGATCCAGCGCCCCTCATGCTCGGCCATGCCGAAACCGTCGGCACCGATGACCGCGCCGCTGTGAATGATGCTGCGCGCGCCAATGACCGAGCGCGGATAGACCACGACGCCGGCGTGCAGCACGCAATCGTCGCCGACGGTTCCGTCCTCTCCGATCACCGTGCCCGCACCGACCTCCGTGCGTTCGCCAACGCTGGCCCGGGCGCCGATCACGGCATGGGCGCCTACCGCCGCGGTTGCGGCCACGCGCGCGTCGGCGGCAATCACCGCCGTCGCATGGATGGCGGGCGGCGGCGCGTGCCGCGGATGGAGTATCGCCGCCACCCGCGCATAGGTGGCGTAGGGATTCTCGGCGAGGAGCTTCGGCAGGCTGGTGGCCGGTGCATCGGCCGGCGCGACGATGACCGCGCTGGCGAGCGTCCCGGCGAGATGGCTGCGGTATTTCGGATCGGAGAGGAAGGCGATCGCGCCCTGGCCCGCCCGGTCGAGCGCGGCGACGCGGTCGATCACGACCTCGCCATCGCCGGCGAGCTCGGCCCCGCAGCGCAGCGCGAGCTCTCGCAGGGGAATCCCGACAGCGTGTGGTGAGCCCATGGGCGTTCGCGCCGCGCCGCCAAAGGATGCCTGCCTACTTGTCGGCGAGCGCCTTGATCACCTTGTCGGTGATGTCGATCCGCGTGCTCGCAAACACCACCGGATCCTGCAGGATCAAGTCGAACTTCTCCTGCTCGGCAATCTGCTGGATGACCTTGTTCGCCCGCTCCTGCACGGCGGCCAGCTCCTCGTTGCGGCGCAGGTTCAGATCCTCGCGGAACTCCCGCTGCAGGCGCTGCAGGTCGCGCGTCATGTTGGCGAGGTCGCGCTCCTTGTTGCGCCGCTCGGCTTCGGGCATCGCGACGCCTTCCTTGTCCAGTTGTGCCTGCACGTCGCGCACGTCCTTGGACAGCTTCTGGATGTCGGCATCGCGACCGGCGAATTCCTTCTCCAGCTTCTGCTGCGCGCGCTTCGCCGGCACGGCTTCGCGAAACAGCCGCTCCGTATTCACGAACCCGATCTTGTAGTCGCCGCTCTGCGCGAACGCCAGCGTGGCTATCAGCGCGGTCGCCAGCACGGCGACGGCGCGAATTATCGATGCTCTCATGCCCTGTCTCAACTTTCTCTCCCGCCTCAAACCTGTCTCAAAACACCGTCCCTACCTGGAACTGGAAATGCTGGATCCGATCGCCGGGCTGACGGTGTATCGGCACGCCATAGCTGAACTTGAGCGGGCCGACCGGAGAGTTCCAGGCAATGCCGAGACCCGTCGAATAGCGGAAACCCTCGAACTGCGGCTGCGAGCCATTGTCCCAAATCTGCCCGGCATCCAAGAACACCGACATGCGGACCGATTGGTCCTGGGCCTTCGCTCCCGGCAGGGGAAAGAACCACTCCGAGTTGCCGATGATCTTGCGTCTGCCGCCGATCGTGTTGCCCTGGCTGTCCTGCGGGCCGAGCGATGCCGTCTCGATAGCCGCGTACGGAACCCACGCCACCGCCATAATACGCCTTGAAGAACGGCAGCGGCTTGCCGTCGAGCCCGCCGCCATAGCCGAAATCGCCGCGCAGCATCCAGACGATGCTCGCCGGCAGCGGCGTAAACCACTGCGCCAGATAGCTGAGCTTGTAGTAATCGAGGTTGCCGAGCGGCGTACCCCATTCCCCCAACGCGGTCTGCAACAAACCGCTGGTGGGGAATAGCACGTTGTCGCGTGTGTCGCGTGCCCAGCCGCTGGTGAGAATGAAGGCGTTGGTGGTGGAACCGAAATCCTCGACGAAGGTGACGTAGATCGGCGGGCTGTTGCCACCGAGCGAAAGATTGGTGTGCTCGAAGCGCCCGCCGAAGTTGATGCTGTCGGTCTCGGTGACCGGCACGGCAAAGCCCATTGCCGCGCCAAGGGTGGTCGAGGAATACTGCGCGATCGGAAGCGACGAAGAATTGATGGACCGGTCGTAGACCTCCATGGTGCGCGTGATGCCATCCTCGGTCCAGTAGGGCTCGCTGTAGAGCAACGAGATGGTGCGGCCGATCTTGCTGGTATTGACCGTAGCCGTTATCGAGTTGCCCGAGCCGAAGACGTTATTCTGCGATACCGATCCGGTCAGCACCAGGCCGTCCGCGCTGGAGTAACCCACACCGGCGAGCAGGTTGCCGGTTGCCTTCTCGGTCACCGTGACGTCGATGTCGACCTGGTCCGGGCTACCGGCGACCGCCGGCGTCTCGATGTTGACGTCGTCGAAATAATTGAGCCGGGTGACGCGCACTCTGGAGCGCTCGATCCGGGTCGAATCGTACCAGGCGTCCTCGAGCTGCCGCATCTCGCGCCGGATCACCTCGTCACGCGTCTTGGCGTTGCCGTTGATGTTGATCCTGCGGATGTAGATCCGGCGACCGGGATCGATGAAGAACGTAAATGACGCCGTGAGCTTCTCGCGGTCGATGTCTGGCACCGCGTTGACATTGGCGAACGCATAACCGTCGCTGCCCAGGCGATCGGAGATGCTCTTCGCCGACTGGGTGAGCTTCTCGCGCGAGTACACATCGCCCGGCTTGACCCGGATCAGCCGCATCAACTCGGCTTCCGGCAGCAGCAGCTCGCCGGCCAGGCGGACGTCGCCGATGCTGTACTTCGGGCCCTCGGTGATATTGACCGTGATGTAGATGTTCTCCTTCTCGGGAGTGATCGACACCTCCGTCGAATCGACCTGGAACAGCAGGTAGCCGCGGTTGGTATAGAAGCTGCGCAGCGTTTCCAGGTCGGCAGCCAGCTTCTGCTTCGAGTACTGGTCGTTCTTGGTGTACCAGGTGAACCAGCCCGAGGTGGAAAGCTGCATCTCCTTGATCAGGGTTGCTACCGGAAATGCCTCCGCCCCGACAATATTGATATGGGCGATCTTGGCCACGTCGCCCTCTTCGACGGCGAAGCTCACCGCCACGCGATTGCGTTCCTGCGGCGTGACCGTGGTCGTCACCTGCATCGCATAATAGCCTTGGTTGATGTACTGGCGCTTGATTTCCTGCTCGGCGCGGTCGAGCGCCGAGCGGTCGAAGATGCGCGACTCGGCGACGCCGATGTCCTTCAATCCCTTGCGCAGCGTCTCCTTGTCGAATTCCTTGGTACCGGTGATGGCAAGCTGGCTGATGGTCGGACGCTCCTGGACGATGACCACCAGGATGCCGTTCTCCACTTCCAGGCGCACGTCGCGAAAAAACCCGGTCGCGTAGAGCGCCTTGACGGCCGCCGAGGCCTTCTCGTCATCGACCCGGTCACCGACCTTGATCGGCAGATAGTTGAACACGGTCCCGGCGTCGGTGCGCTGTACGCCCTCGACCCGGATATCCTTGACCGTGAACGGCTCGAAGGCCAGCGCCGTTGGCGCGACCAGCGCTGCCAGCAGGCCCAAGAGCAACGTCAGCGCCGCCCTGATCCTGGCGGACAGGCGCGGACCCACGGCCCGCAACCGCCCGCGGGGATCAGAAGAAACGCGTAAGGTCATTGAAAAGCGCCAAAGCCATCAGCAGGGCCAGCACGGCCATGCCGATGCGCTGGCCGACCTCGAGAACGCGGTCGGAGACGGGACTGCCCTTAAAAATCTCGACGAGATAATACAACAAGTGTCCTCCGTCGAGTATGGGCACGGGCAACAGATTGAGCACACCCAAACTGATGCTGATGAGCGCGAGGTAGCCGATGAACGTCAGCGCGCCTGCCTGCGCAGACTGCCCGGCATAATCGGCCATCGTCAGCGGGCCGCTGATGTTCTTCAGCGACGCGCCGCCGGTAAGAATGCGACCGAGCATCTTCAACGTGAACACCGACAGATCCCAGGTCTTGGTCGCGCCCTGCAGCAACGCCTCAGCGGGTGCGTAACGAACCGTCACCGCGAGGCTCGCCACCGCCGCCGGATCGACGCCAAGACGCATGCCGGCGATGCCGATGTGGCGGCCGTTTTGTTCGGTCGCTTCGGGCACGACCTCGATGTCGAAGGTTGCGCCTTCACGATGCAGCGTGAAGCGCAGGCGATCACCCGGGTGTGCGTTGGTCGTCGTCGCCACGTCAGCCGGCGAGCGCATCGGCACGCCATCGACCGCGACGATGGTGTCGCCTGTCCGCAACCCCGCCGCCGCAGCGGGCTTGTCCGGCAATACTTCGTTCACCCGCGGTGCGCCCAGATCGATCCTCAGCCCCAGCGCGGCGAGGAAGTCTCCCTCCCAGTCGCTGCCGTGGAGCGAGCCGAGTGCAAGCCTTCGCGTCGCGTGCGTGCCATCCGGGCGCTCGACGGTGAGGGTCGCCTCGTCCTGCCCCGAGGCGCGCAACAAGTGCCAGCGCAGGTCCTGCCACGATTGCACCGCCGTATCGTCGACCGCGCGCACGATCTCCCCCGCGGCGAGACCGGCAGCCGCCGCGGGCGAGGCGGCCGGCGGCGCTGCCAGCACCGCGCGTTGCCCCGGAACGCCCACCAGGTACGTGCCGGTGAAGAGCAGCACCGCCAACAACAAGTTGGCAAGCGGCCCGGCGACAACGATCGCCGCGCGCTTCCCCACGCTCTGGCGATTGAAGGCCCGCGGCAGATCGGAGGGCGCGACCTCGCCCTCGCGCTCGTCGACCATCTTCACGTAGCCCCCGAGGGGAAGCACCGATAGCGCCCACTCGGTGCCATCGCGGCCGACGCGCCGCGACCAGATCACACGGCCGAAGCCGATCGAGAAGCGCAGCACCTTGACTCCGACCAGCCGCGCGATGAGGTAATGACCGAGCTCGTGGAACGTGATCAGCACGCCCAGCGTGACGGCGAAGGCAAGCACTTTCTGCGCGATGCCGATCATGCCGACACCGCGTGCCGGCGGAGCAGCTCGCGTGCCAGCGCGCGGCCGGCGCGATCAGCCTCCAGCGCGTCGTCGAGCGAGGCGACCGGATGCACCGGCAAGCGCGACAGGGCCTCCGCACACACGCTCGCTATATCGAGAAAGCCGATGGCGCCTTCCAGAAAGGCCGCGACCGCGACTTCGTTCGCCGCGTTGAGCGTAGCCGCTGCGCTCCCGCCCGCGCCAAGCGCGGCACAGGCGAGGCCGAGACAGGGAAAACGCACCGCTTCGGGAACGCTGAAATGCAGCGCCCCGATCTGCGCGAGCTCGAGTGGCGATACCCCGGTGGCGATGCGCGCCGGCCACGCCAGCGCCTGCGCGATCGGCGTGCGCATGTCGGGGTTGCCGAGCTGCGCGAGTACCGAGCCGTCAACGTATTCGACCAGTGAGTGAATGATGCTCTCCGGGTGGATGACGACCTCGATCTGCTCGCGCGCTGCGCCGAACAGCCAGTGCGCCTCGATCACTTCCAGTCCCTTGTTCATCATCGTGGCCGAGTCCACCGATATCTTGCGGCCCATGCGCCAGCGAGGGTGGGCGCAGGCCTCGTCCGGCGTCACCCGGGCAAGCGCCCCGATCGGCGTCGCGCGGAACGGTCCGCCGGAGGCGGTGAGCAGGATGCGCCGCACCCCGCGCGCCTCGGGTGCGCCGGCGTAATCCGGCGGCAGGCACTGGAAGATCGCGTTGTGCTCGCTGTCGATGGGCAACAGCGTCGCCCCGCCCGCGCGCACCGCGGCCATGAAAACGCTGCCCGAGAGCACCAGCGTTTCCTTGTTGGCGAGCAGGATGCGCTTGCCCGCGCGCGCCGCGGCAAGCGTCGGTGCGAGCCCCGCCGCGCCGACGATCGCCGCCACCACGGTATCGACCTGCGCCAGCGTGGCCACTTCGCACAGTCCTTGCGCGCCGCTTAGCACTTGCGTCGGCAGGCCTTCGCGCTTCACCGCCGCCGCGAGCTCGCCCGCCGCCTGCGCATCGAGTAGCGCCGCGTAGGGCGGGCGGAAGCGCGCAACCAGCTCGAGCAGCGGCCGCCATTGCCGGTTGGCCGCCAGCGCCGCCACCGCGAAGCGTTCCGGATGCCGGGCGATGACATCCAAGGTCGAAGCCCCGATCGAGCCGGTGGCCCCGAGGAGGGTGATGCTGCGCACTGGGGGGTCTGCCTTGGTCATCGCAGCACGTACTGTACGATAAGCGCCGCCGCAGGCATCGCCGCAAGCAATGCGTCGATGCGATCGAGCACCCCGCCATGACCGGGGAGGATGCGGCCGCTGTCCTTGATACCGCGCTGCCGCTTGAGCAGCGACTCGAACAGATCGCCGACGATCGATACGGCGGCGAGCGCGAGCAGCAGCGCCACCCACAGGCCGATGGCGACGAGCGAGTTCGCCTGCCCGCCTTCCGCCTCGGGCGCAAAACCGAGCCACGCCAGCGCGTACAGGGCCGTGGCCGCCAGCGCGCCATAAACCCCTTCCCAGGTCTTGCCCGGGCTGATTGCCGGCGCGAGCGGACGCCGGCCGAAGGCGCGACCGGCAAAGTAGGCGGCCGTGTCGGCGATCCAAACCACGGCCATGAGCGCGAGCAGCAATCCGGGCGAGCGGGCCTGAATCTGCACCAGTGCCACCCACGCCGCGACGAGCACCAGCCAACCGGTGGCCGCCAGGGCGAGCTTCGATTCGACGTGCCAGCGCGCCGCGAGCCAGGCCGGCGCCACCAAAAGCCAGAACAGGGTGGCTGCGCCGCAGATGAGCAAGGGTATCGTCTTCGGCCAGCCGCCCTCGGCGCCGAAGCCGCTGCCCGGGGCCAACAGCAGCCCGCCGGCGATGGCGATCGTGCCCAGCACGAACAGCAGCCAGGCCGGCCGGCGATAGCCGGCAAGGTTTGCCCATTCGGTCGCCGCGATGACGACCACGGCGAGGGTGGCAACGGCCCAGGCACGGGGGCTCAGCCAGAACAGCCCGGCGAGCGTCAGCGGAATGAGCACGGCCGCGGTCACGATGCGCGTTTTGAGCATCAGCGGCTGGCCGCGAGTTGCTCGCTGGTGCGACCGAAGCGACGCTCGCGCTGCTGGTAGGAGGCGATCGCGTTCGCCAGTGCCGCGGCGTCGAAGTCCGGCCAGAGCAGATCGGTGAAGTAGAACTCCGTGTACGCCAGCTGCCAGAGCAGAAAATTGGAGATCCGCTGTTCGCCGCCGGTGCGGATGAACAGGTCCGGCTCCGGCGCGTAGGCCAGCGACAGGTACGGCTCGAGCGCCTCGGGCGCAAACCCGCGCGCGGCTTCCGGCTGCTCGGCAAGGAGTCGTTGCGCGGCCCGCGCGATGTCCCAGCGTCCGCCGTAATTGGCGGCGATGGTGAGCGTCAGGCGCGTGTTGGCGGCGGTCAGCGCCTCGCCGGCCGCGATCAACTCGCAGATGCGCGGTTCGAATACGGCGGTGTCGCCGATCACCCGGAAGCGCATGCCGTTGTCGTGCAACTTGGCCACCTCCTGCTCAAGGGTGCGCAAAAAAAGCTGCAGCAGGATCGATACCTCGTCAGCGGGGCGGCGCCAGTTTTCGCTGGAGAAGGCGAACAGGGTCAGGAACTCCACCCCGACCTCGGCGCAGGCGCGCACCGTCGTGCGCACCGCCTCGACGCCCCGGCGGTGGCCGGCCATCCGCGGCAACAGCCGCTGCTTCGCCCAGCGGCCGTTCCCGTCCATGATGATCGCCACGTGCCGCGGGATTGCGCGCGGCGCGGGGATTTCGCGCGTGGAGCTTTCGAACACCGGAAGCGGCGGCAACGGCAGGTGGGAGCGGTTCGAAAGCGGTGGCAATGGATGGTGACGTCGAAGCCGGCGGCAGTTGAACCTGGCGCCGCTAGACTGCCAGCAAGTCCGCTTCCTTGGACTGGAGGACCTTGTCGATCTCGGCGATATAGCGGTCGGTGAGCTTCTGCACGTCGGTCTGCGCGTGGCGCTCGTCGTCCTCCGAAATCGTGTGCTCCTTGAGCAGCTTCTTCAGGTGCTCGTTGGCGTCGCGCCGGACGTTGCGCACGGCGATGCGCGCATTTTCGGCCTCGTGCCGCACCACCTTGATCAGATCCCTGCGCCGGTCCTCGGTCAGCGGCGGCATCGGCACCCGGATCACGTCGCTGGAGGTCGACGGATTGAGGCCGAGATCCGAGTCGCGGATGGCCTTCTCGACCACCTGCACCATCTTCTTCTCCCACGGTTGCACCGCGATCGTCCGCGCGTCGGCGAGCGTGACGTTGGCGACCTGGTTGATGGGCATCATCGCGCCGTAGTAGTCGACTTGGATATGGTCGAGCAGGCCGGTGTGGGCGCGACCGGTGCGCACCTTCTGGTAGTCGTGCTTGAGGGCATCGATGGTCTTCTGCATCTTCTGCTCGGCAGATTTCTTCACGTCGGCGATCATCGGCTCCTCCTAGCAGTGCACCAGCGTGCCCTCGTCCTCGCCCATCACCACGCGCTTGAGCGCACCCGGATTGAAGATGCTGAACACCTTGAGCAGCATGTTCTGGTCGCGGCAGAGCGCGAGCGCGGTCGCATCCATCACCTTGAGGTTCTTGACCATGGCCTCGTCGAAGGTAAGCGACGGATAGCGCTTGGCGGTCGGGTCCTTCTTCGGATCGGAGGTGTAGACCCCGTCGACCTTGGTCGCCTTGAGCACGATATCGACACCCATCTCGCGCCCGCGCAGGGCGGCGGCGGTATCGGTGGTGAAGAACGGATTGCCGGTGCCGGCGGCGAAGATCACCACCTTGTTTTCCTCCAGATAGCGCAGCGCCTTGCCGCGAATGTACGGCTCGGCAACCTGCTCGATCGAAAGCGCGGACTGCACACGCGAGACCAGGCCGGCGCGGCGCATGGCGTCCTGCAGCGCCAGCGCATTCATCAGCGTCGCGAGCATGCCCATGTAATCGGCGGTGGCGCGATCCATTCCCGCAGCGCCCGGGGCGACTCCACGAAAGATGTTGCCGCCGCCGATCACCACCGCGATCTGAACGCCGAGCCGCACCACCTCGCCGATTTCGGCGATGATGCGGTCGATCACCTCGCGATTGATGCCGTACGGGTCGTCACCCATCAATGCCTCGCCCGACAGCTTGAGCAGCACGCGCTTGTAGGCGGGCTCACTCCGCGGCGCGGAGGCTGTGGGCAACGTCGCAACGATCGGTGCTGTCATGGCGATGCGCTCCCGGTTCGGTAGGTCGTCGATTGCGACGCTCAATCAGTCTTGGCCATCGCCGCGACCTCGGCTGCAAAGTCATCTTTTTTTTTGGCGATCCCCTCGCCCACGACATAGAGTTCGAAGGCCTTGACCGTCGCCTTCCGGGCCTTGAGGTACTTCTCCACCGATTCGTCCGGATTCTTGACGAAGGGCTGGCCGAGCAGGGTCACCTCGGAGAGGAACTTGTTGACCCGCCCCTCGACCATCTTGGCGACGATCTCCGGGCTCTTGCCCGACTCGGCAGCCTGGGCGGTGTAGATCGCCCGCTCCCGGGCGATGAGATCCGCCGGCACCTGGTCACGCGTGATGTACAACACCCGCACCGACTTGACCGACGCGGCGACGTGCATCGCGACGTCCTTGCCGGTTGACTCGTCCCCGCCTTCGTAGGCCACGGTGACCCCGATGCGGCCGCCGTGCAGGTATTGCGAGAGCCTGCCGTCCGTGGCGAGGCGGACAAAGCGCCGCACCGAAACGTTCTCGCCGAGCTTCTGCACCAGCGCCTGGCGCGCGCTCTCGACCGCGCCGCCGTCGAGTGGCAGCGCCGCGAGGGCTGCGACGTCGGCGGGGTTGCGCTCGGTGATCAACCGCGCCAGCCTTTGCGCGAAGGCAAGGAATTCGGCGTTGCGGGCCACGAAATCGGTCTCGCAGTTGAGCTCGACCATGGCCCCCTCTTTGCCGTCGGGGGCGATGAAGGCGCCGATCACGCCCTCCGCAGCAACCCGTTCGGCGGCCTTCGTCGCCTTGCCACTGCCGCGAATGCGCAGCAGCTGCTCGGCCTTGTCCATGTCGCCGCCGGTCTCGGTAAGCGCCTTCTTGCATTCCATCATCGGCAGCCCGGTCCGGCTGCGCAGATCCATCACCATGCTTGCGGCAATTTCCGCCATCCCGGTCCTCTCCAGATCGTCGAGGGGTCGTACGGGCATCGCTTCGCCGCGGCGCCGACCCAGTCGGTTGTGCACCCCATCGGCTCGCTCGCCGCCGGCGGGTAAAACAAAGGGGCCACGGCCCCTTGACTGCGCGCTACCTTGTCGCCTCGTCCCCGGAGACCTCGACGAACTCGTCCGGCTGGACGATTTCCTGAATCACCTGGCTCCGCCCCTCGAGAATCGCGTCGGCTGCACCGCGGGCATAGAGGCGGATCGCGCGGCTCGAGTCGTCGTTGCCCGGAATGACATAGGCAATGCCGTCGGGCGAGTGATTGGTGTCGACCACGCCGACGATCGGGATGTTGAGCTTGTTCGCCTCGGTTACCGCGATCTTCTGATAGCCGACGTCGATGATGAACAAGGCGTCGGGCAGCGCGTTCATTTCCTTGATCCCGCCCAGGCTGCGATTGAGCTTGTCCATTTCACGCTGCAGCGTCAGCGCCTCGCGCTTGCTCATCTTCTCCAAGGTGCCGTCCTGGGACATCGCCTCGAGGTCCTTCAGGCGCTTGATCGACGCCTTGACCGTCTTGAAATTGGTCAGCATGCCGCCCAGCCAGCGGTGATCGACGAAGGGCATGCCGGCACGCTGGGCTTCTTCGGCGATGATGTCGCGCGCCTGCCGCTTGGTGCCGACAAAAAGGATGGTGCCCCGGTTCATGGCCAGTTGGCGGATGTACTTGGTCGCCTCCTGGTACATCGCCATCGTCTTTTCGAGATTGACGATGTGAATCTTGTTGCGCTGGCCGAAGATATAGTCCGCCATCTTCGGATTCCAGTAGCGCGTCTGGTGGCCGAAGTGCACCCCGGCTTCCAGCATTTGACGCATCGTGACCGAC
Source organism: uncultured beta proteobacterium (assembly GCA_963711235.1). Lineage (GTDB taxonomy): Bacteria > Pseudomonadota > Gammaproteobacteria > Burkholderiales > Casimicrobiaceae > PALSA-1003. Next base: position 370,727 of record CAVQDI010000011.1, read on the forward strand.
ATCACTACACTCCTTGTCAGGGTTGAGCCTCGATCTGCCACCGGGCCTCAGGCGGCGCCTCTCAAGCGCCGCGCAAGGCACCCTGAACGGGCGGATCTGCGAATTTGCCTGGTTATGAGCGGAAGCCTCACCGACCGCGGCGCCTTTTAAGCCCGCTTCGGCATGACGGCCGACACCCGCCAAACCAAGCTAACACTCGATTTTAGCACAGTTTTCGCGAGCACCGGCCAGGCATCGACCCTTTTCGCTCCGCCCCAACGCCTTTGACTCCCTGGACTGCTTTTCTGCTCGCGCGCGGCGCGGCGTTTGATGCGACCGAGGTCGCTTCCTTCGGCGACGCGACGGGCGAACTGGCCGCGGCACGCGATGCCGCCGTCGTCTGCGACCTCGGCCCGCTGGCCGCCTTGGCCGTCACAGGCAGCGATGCCGCCGCCTTTCTCCAAGGGCAGCTGACCAACGACGTCGCCGCGCTGGCGCCGGGAAACTCGCAATTGTCGGCGTGGTGCTCGCCCAAGGGCCGGGTGCTGGCCAACTTCATCGTCCGGCGCATCGCCGGCGATCATTTCGAGCTGCTGCTGCCGCGCCTCCTGCTCGAGACGGTGCAGCGGCGCCTCGCCCTGTTCGTCCTGCGCGCCAAGGTCACCTTGCGCGATGCGAGTGAGGCGGCGGTGCGCATCGGAATCGGCGGGCCCGCCGCGGCGCAGTGCGTCGCCCGGAGTCGCCGTCACGGCGCCGACCTTGCAGCACTGGACGCCGATCGACGGGGGCAGTCTGTCGCTGCTGCCGGGCTCGCGCTTCATCGCCAGCGTCGAGCCGGCCAAGGCCCCGAGCCTGTGGGAAGCCTTGGGCGCGGCGCGCGCGGCGGGCTTTCCCTGCTGGCGCTGGCTGACCATCCGTGCCGGCGTGCCGGAAATCCTCCCGCCCACGCAGGACCAGTTCATCCCGCAGATGCTCAATCTCGATGCCCTGGGCGGCGTGAGCTTCCACAAGGGCTGCTACACCGGGCAGGAGATCGTAGCCCGCACCCAGTATCTGGGACGGCTCAAGGAGCGCCTCGTGCGCGGCGCACACCGCCGCCGCAGCGGCACCCGGGGCACGGCTGTTTGCGCCCAGCTTTGGCGATCAGCCCTGCGGCACGGTGATCAACGCGGCGAGGGCCCCGGACGAGGGCACGGACCTGCTTTGCGTAGCGCAGCTCGCCGCCATCGCCGAGGGCGACCTGCGCCTCGAGACGCGGGTCGGTGCCGCGCTTACGCTGCTGCCGTTGCCCTACGCTCTGCCCACACCCGCCGCGCCGCGCGGGCGGATCGCGTGACCGAGCGGCTTACCCACTGCTATATCTACTACCGCATCGCCGCGCCGCATGCCGCCGCGGCGCGCGCGGCCATCCTGGCCACCCTGGGCGCCCTGGAAGAGCGCTGCGGCATCGTCGGCCGCCTGTACGAAGGCGAGTCGGAACCGTTGCTGTGGATGGAGGTCTACGAAAACCTCCACGACAAGGAGCGCTTCGAGATGACGCTCAACGGCCTGCTCTCCGCCCATCGCTTTGCGAGCTTCCTCGCACCCGGCTCCGAGCGCCGCATCGAGCGCTTCGTGGCACAACAGCCGTAAGCTGCGCAAGCGCAAGCAACGCTCGTGTGCCTGGCCCTGATCGCGCTCGACGCGCACCCGCGAGTCCCGCTGCTGATCGCGGCCAACCGCGACGAGTTCCACTCCCGTGCCGCGGCCCCCGCACACTGGTGGGCCGACGGCACTCTCGCCGGCGTCGATCTGGAGGCGGGCGGAACGTGGTTCGGGGTGACGCGCCGTGGCCGCTGGGCACTGGTTACCAACTACCGCGAGGGCGTGCCGCGCGACCCGAACGCGCCGTCACGCGGCGGCCTGGTGACCCGTGCGCTCGCCGAACGCACCCCGCCGCTCGCCTGCGCCGCGGCCATTGCCGCCGACGGCGCGCGTTACCACGGCTACAACCTAGTCCTGGGCGCAGGTTGCAACGGCGGCCTACACGTCGAATCGGGCCAGCGGGGCGCTTGCGCTCGGCCCCGGCATTCACGGGCTGTCGAATCACCTTCTCGATACCCCATGGCCAAAGGTCGTGCAGGCCAAGCAACGCCTGGCCGCGTGCCTCGCGCCCGACAACGTCGACATCGAATCGTTGTTCGCCCTGCTCGCCGACCGCACGCAAGCCAAGCCCGCCAGCGCTGCCGGCGACGGGCATCGCACCGGAATGGGAGCGCCTGCTGTCGAGCGCATTCATCGTCGATGAACGCTACGGGACGCGTTGCTCGACGGTGCTTACGCTCGCCAACGACGGCAGCGCGCGCTTTGTCGAGCGCAGCTTCGACGCCAAGGGGCGCCTGACCGGCGAGGCCGCGCATGCATTCGCGCTCAGCGCAGCGTGACGTTAGCGTTGCGCTTCAGTCGGCGATGAGATTGGCCACTTCGATCAGGTTGCCGTCCGGGTCGCGAAAGTAGATCGATTCAATCGGCCCGGTGGCACCGGTACGAGGTACCGGGCCGGCGACCAGGGCGACGCCCTCCGCGCGCAGGTGCGCCGCTACGTCGGCCAGGGGCACGCTGGTGAGCAGGCAGAAATCGGCGGCGCCCGGGGTCGGCCGGTCAGCCTTCGGCTCGAACTCGTGGCCGTGAGCATGCAGGTTTATCCTCTGCTGGCCGAACGCCAGCGCCTTGCGGCCATCGCCGAAGCTGACCACGGCCATGCCGAGCACGCGGTGGTAGAACGCGCACGTGGCAGCGACGTCGGCCACGGTGAGCACCAAGTGATCCAGGCGATCGATGCGCACCGGGCACCGCGGTTCAGTTCGGCGCCAGCGGCGGGGCTCGACCGTAGTGCGAAAGCTCGATGCGCGCCTTGCCGTCGCGCACCGTGAGCGCACAGCGGCCGCCGACAGGTAGCGTCAACTTGTCCGGGCCATGGCCAAACGCCAGGCCGGTGAAGATCGGCACGCCAAAGCGCGCACGCGCGTGCGCGACCATTGCCGCGAGGTCATAGCCGTTGTCGTTGGGGCTGGGGCCAAAACCGGTGAACGTGCCGAAGAGCACCGCCGCCTGCCGCCCGAGCACGCCGGCGTAATAGAGCTGATAGAGCATGCGCTCGAGGCGATACGGATGCTCCCCGACATCCTCGAGAAAAAGGATCCCGCCGTCGATCGGCGGCAGGTAGCGGGTGCCGACGAGATGCGCGACCAGCGTCAGAGTGCCGCCCCACAGCGACCCCTGGGCAGCAAAATTCGCCGCTCCCGCCAGCGGCAATTCGAGCGCGTAATGCTCGCTGCCGAGCAGCCCCCAGCAATGCTCCATGGTATAGGCGGACACGGTCTCGGCACCGAAATCGTAGGCTGCCAGCGGACCGGCGAAGGTCACCATGCCGGCCTGCGCGAGGGCGGCCAGCTGGAAGGCGGTGAAGTCGCTGTGTCCAAGCCAGCGTTTTCGCGTCGCGGCGAGCCGCCCGAAGTCGATCCGATCCAGCAGTCGTGTCCAGCCGTAGCCGCCGCGCACCGCCACCACGAGCTCGAGGCGCGGGTCCTCCGCCATGCGCCAGAGCGCCGCCAGGCGCTCTTCATCGGTGGCCGAAAACCGCTGCCAGCGCGCGGTCGCCGTCGGGTCCACCACCACCCGGTGCCCCGCCGCTTCAAGGCGCGACACAGCACGCGCCACCGCTTCCGGGGCGACCGCAAAGCCCGCCGGTGCGTACAAACCGATGCCGTAGGTGCGCGCGCGGTTGCCGCCAGTGTCCAAGGCGAGGTCCGAAGGCTTTGCAGGCATTAGCGGCGCAGGGCGAAGAAGTCCGACAGGAGCTTACCGCACTCCGCCGCGAGCACCTCACCGCGCACGCCGGTGCGATGGTTGAGCCGCGGCTCGGCAAACAGGTCAATCACGCTGCCACAGGCGCCCGTTTTCGGATCGAGGGCCCCGAACACGACCCGACCCATGCGCGCGTGCAGGATCGCTCCGGCGCACATCGCGCAGGGCTCAAGCGTGACGAATAGCTCGCAGTCGGGGAGTCGATAATTGCCAAGGGCCGCGCCGGCGCTGCGCAGGGCACCGATTTCCGCGTGCGCCGTGGGATCGTTGGCCGCGATCGGCGCATTGCCACCGCGGCCGATGATCGCCCCGGCGTGCACGACGAGTGCGCCGACAGGTACTTCGCCGCGCGCCTGCGCCATGCGCGCCAGGGCAATGGCCTCGCGCATCCACCGCTCGTCGTCCGCATTCGCGCCCGGCAGCGAGTTCGCCGGCGCGTTGCCCCCCGTCACGGTGGTGACCGGTCGCCAGCGAGGAAGGCGTCAGCCTCAATTTCAACCAGCATGTCCGGATCGATCAGCCGGCTCACTTCCACCATTGCCGTCGCCGGGCGGATGGCGCCGAAGGCCTCGCCGTGGGCGCGGCCGATCGCCTCCCACTGGCTGATATCAAGAACGTAGAGGCGCGTGCGCACCACATCGGCGAGCCGGGCCCCGGCTTGGACCAGCGCACGCTCGATGTTGGCGATCGCCTGTTTCGCCTGGAGATAGGGGTCTCCCTTGCCCACGATGCCGCCGTTGGCATCGGTCGCGGTGGTGCCGGAAACCCAGACATGGCTGCCAACCCTGACCGCGCGCGAGTAGCCCACGACAGGCTCCCATGGCGTTCCGGAAGAGTACAGTTCGCGCTTCATCTTCTCTCGTCCGCGGATTCTGCTGCCATCCGGCTCGCGACCGGCTCCGAACCCCGCCGCTGCGCCGACTCTGGAAGGTCGCCGCCGACGGCGCGCCAACCCGGGTCTATTGGCCCTTGAGCCTCTTGATCATCGCCGCGCCGACCAGCAGCTCGAACTGGGTCTCAAGCCGAATGACTCTGGCCGTCAGGTCCTCGATCTTTACCTGCTGCGTTTTCAGCGCATCGGCCTGGCGCCTCACGTTGTCCTCGAGCTTGATCACCGCGGTGAGGGCCCTCCACACGCGCTCCGTGACACCCATCAACCAGCCTTTCGAGTGCTGCGTTTGGCCCCTGCTTCCAGGTCCGCAATGCGCTTGTTGCTCGCCTCGATGAACGCCAGCGCACTGTCGATCGACGCACTCGCCCGCTCGGCCGCTGCCGTGGCCGCATCCGCCAGGCTACCCAGCTCTTCCTCCGCGTCCGCCGACCGGTAGGCGGTCGCGCCCCGCCGCATCAATTCCGAGATCGGCAGGCCAAGCTTCTTCGCCTTGGCCGCAATGGCCTTCTTTTCCTGTGCCGTAGCCTGAACAACGATCCTTTCGACTGCTGCCGCCATAATGAACTCCGAGCGCCGTATGTACATGTACATTATATGTACACCTGGCCATGTGTCAAATCAAATGCCGGATGTTCATGACCTCTTGCTGACAGTCGTCTCTTGTCTTGTCGCATCGCCCGCGAATTAGATCCCACCCGATTCCAAGCTCGGCCCAAGGTCAGGCGTTTTGGCCGGAGCGGTGTCGGCGGCGACGAAGTCGGTAGACGAACTTGACTTATATGTATAAATGAGCCATACTAATACATATGAGGACAACACTAATCATCGATGACGAACTGCTTGAGAAGGCGCGCAAGCTGAGTGGCCTCGAGGAAAAGACCGCTGTCGTTCGGGCAGGCCTCGAAGCGCTCATTGCGCGCCAGAGCGCGCGGCGCCTGGCCCGGCTGGGGGGTAGCGAGCAGCGCCTCGCGCATGTACCGCGGAGGCGTGGCCGCGTCGCTGCGTAGCCCACGGTGCTGGTCGATACTTCCGTCTGGATCGACCATTTTCGTCGCCGCAGCGCGCGGCTGTCGAACCTGTTGGAGGAAATGCAGGTCTGGATTCATCCGTTCGTGATCGGTGAACTAGCGTGCGGTACGCTGTCGCGCAGAGAGGAAGTACTGGGCCTGCTTGAAGCACTCCCGCACGTGCCCCTCGTGGAGCACGAGGAGGTCTTGGGCTTCATCGCTGCCCACCAGCTGCATGGTCGAGGTTTGGGTTGGATCGACGTCCATATGCTCGCGTCGGCTCGACTCGCCGGCCAAGCGTTCTGGACCTTGGACCGGCGATTGGCCATTGCGGCTGCGGAACTCTCGCTTGTGTAGCTCCATAGTTGTTCTTTGAAACACCTCAGTATGGGCTTAGCAGATGGCTCATTCCCACTCGATGGTGGCCGGTGGTTTACCCGATATGTCATACACGACGCGGTTGATGCCGCGCACTTCGTTGGTGATACGCGTGGATACCGTGGCCAGCAGCTCGTGCGGCAACGGCGCCCAGTGCGCGGTCATGAAATCGGTCGTCTGCACGGCACGCAGGGCGACCGCATGCTCGTAGGTGCGCCCGTCGCCCATGACGCCAACCGAGCGTAGCGGCAAAAATACGGCGAACGCCTGCGCGACCTGATCGTACCAGCCGGCACGCCGCAACTCCTCGATAAAGATCGCGTCCGCCCGGCGCAGCATATCGGCCCGCTCCCGCGTGATCGCGCCGAGGATGCGCACGCCGAGGCCCGGACCGGGAAACGGGTGCCGGAACACGAGCTCTCGCGGCAGCCCGAGAGCAAGCCCGAGCTCGCGTACTTCGTCCTTGAACAGCTCGCGCAGCGGCTCGAGCAGCTTGAGCTGCAAAGTCGCCGGCAGCCCGCCGACATTGTGGTGCGACTTGATCGTATGCGCCTTGCCGGTCTTGGCGCCCGCCGACTCGATCACGTCTGGATAGATGGTCCCCTGCGCCAGCCATTTCGCCCCGCCTCCATGAAGGCGCAGCCTGGCCGCTTCGGCCTCGAACACGTGCACAAACTCGCGGCCGATGATCTTGCGCTTCTCTTCCGGGTCGGTGACGTCGGCGAGCGCGCGCAGAAAGACATCACTCGCGTCGACGAGCTCGACCCGAACCCCGAGATGACGCGCGAAAGTGGCCATGACCTGCTCCGCCTCGTTCAGGCGCAGCAATCCGGTGTCGACAAAGATGCAGGTCAGCTGGTCGCCAATCGCGCGATGGATGAGCGCGGCGGCGACTGACGAATCGACCCCGCCGGAAAGGCCCAGGATAACGCTGTCCTTGCCCACGCGTTCGCGGATCGCGGCGATCGCCTCGTCGGCGTAGCCGGGCATCGTCCAGTCACCGGGGCAGCCGCAGATGTCCGTCACGAAGCGTGCAAGCAGCGCCTTGCCCTGGCGGGTGTGCGTAACCTCGGGGTGAAACTGCACCCCGTACAGCCGGCGCGATTCGTCCATCATCGCCGCGATCGGCGTGGCGGCGTTGCTCGCCATGACCGAAAACCCCGGCGCCAGCGCAACGACCTTGTCGCCATGGCTCATCCACACGTCGAGCAAACCATGGCCCTGCGCATTGGCCCGATCCTGGATGCCGGCGAGCAGGCGGCCGTGACCCTGGGCGCGCACCTCCGCGTAGCCGAACTCGCGCACCAGGCCACTTTCTACCGCGCCGCCCAACTGCGCCGCCATGGTCTGCATGCCATAGCAAATGCCGAGCACCGGCACCTGCGCCGTCCACACTGCACCGGGCGCGCGCGGCGTATCGCCCTCGATGACGCTCTCCGGGCCGCCGGAGAGGATGATACCGGCGGGCGCGAAATCGGCGATGAAGGCGTCGCCGACGTCGAACGGATGAATTTCGCAATAGACGTGGAGCTCGCGCACGCGGCGCGCGATGAGCTGGGTGTATTGCGCACCGAAGTCGAGGATCAGAATCTTGCACTGCGTGGATGCCATAGGCTCAGGCGGCGGCGACGCGCTGCACGGCGAAATGGCGCCGCGCCACGAACAGGGCGATTAGCTGCAGCACCGCGCTGACGTAAAAAGTCACGCCGACGCGCCAATCCGACGGCGGCAGGTGGCTCACCTGGGCGAGCAGCGACGTCCCGATTGCCGGAGCGACGACGAACATGATGCTCTGCAGGGAGCTGAGCGCACCCATGGTGACCCCCTGCTCGCGCGGCCCGACGGCATTGGAGACGATCCCCTGCAGGGCCGGCCCGGCGGCAAAGGAGACGAAGTTGCCGACGATGATCGCGTACATCATCCAGCCCCGCGTAGCGAGGCCGTACGCCAGGTAGGCGACCGTGCCCACGGCAAGACCGAGCAGCGCGAGGCGCACCTCGCCGAACCACCGCAGCAGGCGTCCAAGCAAAACGCCCTGCACGACGGCTGCGACGAGGCCAACGCAGAAGAGTGCAAAGCCGTTCTCGCGCGGTCCCCAGCCAAAGCGAAAGTGCGTGAAAAGCACCCAGGTCGTCTGCAGGATCAGCTGCGCCAGCACGACCAGCGCGAACACCACGACCAGGTGCCCGATCTCGCGATGACGTGACAAGGCGAGGAACGCGGCGAAGGGGTTCGCACGCCGGATGGCAAACGGCGCGCGGCGCTCGGGCGGCAGCGATTCGGGCACGATGAACGCGCCATACAGGCCGTTGACCAGCGCCAGTCCAGCGGCGGCGTAGAACGGCAGATGCAGGTCGATGCTGCCGAGCAGTCCCCCGAGCATCGGGCCGCAGATGAAGCCGAGTCCGAACGCCGCTCCGATCAGGCCGAAGCTCTTGGCGCGGCCCTCGGCTGAGGTAACGTCCGAGGCGTACGCGTTGGCGACCGAAAAACTCGCCCCGGTCATCCCGCCGAGCACGCGCGCGAACAGCATGAACCAGAGCGAAGGCGCGAGCGCGAGCAACAGGTAGTGCAGTCCCAGGCCGAAGATCGACGCCAGGATCACCGGCCGTCGGCCGAAACGATCGGACAGCGCCCCCAGCAGCGGAGCGCAGATGAACTGCATCAGGCCGTAGACGATAACCAGCGCCCCATACCAGTACGATTGCAGCTCCCGGCTCGCTGTGTAGTCGCCGACGAGCATGGGCAGTACCGGCATCGCCAGCCCGATGCCGAGTACATCGATGAAGACGACAACCAGGATGAACGGCATTCCGGCACGACGGCCTGCCGCGGACGGCAACTCAGACACGGACGGGTTCCGCCGGTTTCATTCGACCCTGTAGTTGGGCGCTTCCTTGGTTATTTGCACGTCGTGCACGTGCGATTCGCGCATGCCCGCAGCGGTGATCTCGACAAATTGGGCACGGCTGCGCATCTCGTCGATGGTCGCGCAGCCGCAATAGCCCATCGCCGCGCGCACCCCTCCCATGAGCTGGTGAATGACCGCGGCCAGCGCACCCTTGTAGGGAACGCGGCCCTCGATTCCTTCGGGCACGAGTTTCTCGGCTGCGTCGTCGCCCTCGGCATCCTGGAAATAACGGTCGCTCGAGCCCTGCTGCATCGCGCCCAGCGACCCCATCCCGCGGTAAATTTTGTACGAGCGCCCCTGGTAGAGCTCGATCTCGCCCGGCGCTTCCTCGGTACCGCCAAACAGGCTTCCGAGCATGGCGCACGACGCGCCGGCGGCGATCGCCTTGGCGACGTCGCCCGAGTAGCGAATGCCACCGTCGGCGATGAGCGGAAGATCGAGCTTGGCCGCTGCCTCGAGGGCGTTCATCACCGCCGTGATCTGCGGCACCCCGACGCCGGCGACGATACGGGTGGTGCAGATGGAGCCCGGACCGATGCCGACCTTGATCGCGTCCGCGCCATGGTCCGCCAGTGCCTGGGCGCCGGCGGCCGTCGCCACGTTGCCGCCGACGACCTGCACCTGCGGATAAGTCCGCTTGACCCATCGCACCCGCTCCAGCACCCCCTGCGAGTGACCGTGCGAGGTGTCCACGACCACGACGTCGGCGCCGGCGGCGACCAATGCCTCGACGCGTTCCTCGGTGTCGCCGGCCGTCCCGACCGCCGCGCCCACGCGTAACTGCCCGCGCTCATCCTTGCACGCCAGGGGATGCTCGGTCGCTTTCAGGATGTCCTTGACGGTGATGAGTCCCTTCAGCTCGAAGCGGTCGTTGACGACCAGCACCCGTTCCAGGCGATGCTGATGCATCAAAGCCTTGGCATCCTCGAGTTCCGCGCCTTCGGGCACGGTGACCAGCCGATCGCGCTGGGTCATGATGCGAGCCACCGGCTGGTCGAGGTTGGTCTCGAAGCGGAGGTCGCGGTTGGTCACGATGCCGACGACTTGTCGCCCGTCGACGACGGGCAAACCGGAGATCTTGTGCTGCTGGGTAAGCGAGAGCACCTCGCGCACCGACATCGTGGGTGGAATCGTGATCGGATCTTTGACCACGCCGCTTTCGAAGCGCTTGACCTTGGCCACCTCGGCCGCCTGGGCCTTGGGCGACATGTTCTTGTGCACGACGCCAAGCCCGCCTTCCTGCGCGATCGCAATGGCGAGCCGCGCTTCGGTGACGGTGTCCATGGCCGCGGACAACAGCGGAATGTTGAGCGTAATGCGGCGGGTGAGGCGGGTCTGCAGGCTAACGTCGCGGGGGACGACAGAGGAATGAGCGGGGAGCAGCAGGACGTCGTCGAAAGTCAGCGCCTTCTGGACGACACGCATCGTGCATTTCTCCTATGCGCAAAACGGGATTATACGCGGGTCGCCGGGGTCGGTAAACGCGACCGCGGATGCTGCCGGTTTGACGCCCCCGCACCGTTTGCATTAACGTGTCGTCATCGTCGCACCCGAGGACGTACGCCATGACCCTCCGCCCAACGTTTCGGCTCGCCGTCTGCGCGCTGCTCTTCGCCGCGCTGCCCGCCGGCGCGGCCCTGTACAAATGGACCGACGAAAAGGGCGGCGTCGTCTACGGCGACACGCCCCCTCCCGGCGTCAAGGCCGAACGCATCAATGCCACCGTGGCGCCCGGCGATCCGAACGCGGTCCGGGAGATGGCTTCGAAGGATGCCCAGATCAAGAAACTGCAACAGGAACGTGCGGCAGACGAAGCCAAGGCGCAAAAAGCCGCAACCGATGCCAAGGCCAAGCTCGACCGCTGCGTGCAGCTGCGCGGACGGCTGCAGACGCTCAAGAGCAGTGCGCCGGTCTACAAGTACGACGAAAACGGCGGCAAGGTGTATTACGACGCGGCCGAGCGCGACCAGGCGGTCGCCGACACCGTAAAGGCCATGAGCGACCTGGACTGCCCTATCGCTTCCGCGGGTTGAGCGGCGCCTCCGGGGCGTCCGCCGGAGCGCTGCCCTCAGGTCCTTCTCCAGGCTTGCCTGGTTGATTTTCACTTCGGATTTTGCCCGCAGGCTGGCGACATTGGCCGCTGCCAGTTCGTGCCCGATCTGCTCCCCGATACGGTTGGTGAACGCGGTCAGGCGCGCCGCATCAGGCGCCGGAGGTACGATGACGCGCTCGATCCGATACAGCGAATACCCGCCGCGCTCGTTCGCTGCCCCGGCATAGGCCGGCAGCTTCGCCGCGTCGGCCTGAAAGATCGCGGTCAGGGCCGGTTGCGCAAATCCCTGCTGCGGCCCGTTGCGGGCGACGGTGACCGGTTTGCCGAAGGTGAGGCCCGCGTCCTTGCCCTCCTGCAGCAACGCGAGTTTCGACCGTCCGGCCTTCTGCGCGAGCTCACTGGCGGCGCGGTGCTCGAGTTGGCTGCGGATCTCCGCCTTGACCTCGTCATACGGTCGCGGGACCGCCGGCTTGTATTCGACCACATGCGCCGCCATCAGCGTCTCGGGCGCGATCTCGATTGCTTCGGTATTGCGCTTCGACTGCAGTGAATCGGCGCTGAATACCGCTTGCACGAACTTCGGATTGTTCTGCCCCAGCGCCTGTACCTGCGCGCGGGTCAAAAGCGGTGTCGACTGCAGCGTCAGGTTGAGCGTCTTGGCGGTCGGCTGCAGGGAATCGGCCTGTTCGTAGACCAGGTTTTGCAGCTGTTCGGCGACTTCGGCGAATTTGCGCGTCGCCTGCTGCCGTCTGAGGTCCTGCTCGATCTGACCTTTGACCTGGTCGAAGGCCTGCTGCTGTGCCGGCTGGATGGCGATGAGCTTGATGACGTGCCAGCCGAAGCCGGTCTGCACGGGTCCGGCGATCTCGCCCACCTTCATGCCGAACACCGCATCCTCGAAGGGCTTGACCATCGAGCCATCATGGGCGAAAAACCCCAGGTCGCCGCCCTCGGCCGCGGAGCCCGTATCCTGCGACAGTTTCTTGGCCATCTCGGCAAATTGCGCCGGGGTCTTGCGCGCCTGGGCGGCGATTTCCTCCGCCTTCTTTTTTGCCGCCGCCTTATCTTCGGCCGATGCGTCCGGCTTGACAGTGATCAGGATATGCGCCGCATCGCGTTGCTCGACCTTGCCGAACCGCCGCGGGTTATCGTCGTATTGTTTCCTGACTTCGGCCGGCATCGATGCTGATGGTCGCGCCGAGCGTGGCAGGCGAAAGCGTCAGGTAGTCAAGCTTTACTTGCTCCGGCACCTGGAACGCGCCCGAGTTGGCGTCGAAGAAGGCCTTCACCGCCGCGTCATCGATCTTGACGTCCTTGACAAAGGCATCGGCCTCGACGTTGGCCTGTGCGGTCACGCGCTGCTGATCGAGCAGGCCCAGGTAGCGCTCGACATTGCTCCGGGCAACGATGTTGGCGCCGTTGACCGGTTCCTCCAGCGGTGCCAGCGCGAGTCCCTGGCGCACACTCTGGGCGAACGCGACCGGCGTTTGCGGCGGGTCCTGCCCGGCAAGCAGCTGCTCGTAGCGCGTCTGAGAAAACTTGCCGTTTTCCTGGAAGGCCGGAATGTTGGAGATGAACTGGCGCAACTGCTCGTCGGAAACGGTTAGGTGGTCGCGCCGCGCCTGGTCCTGCAGCAGCCGCTCGCCGATGAGCTGCTCGAGCAGCGCGTACTTTACCTCGGGGCTCTGAAAGATGGCCGGATCGTATTTGGCCCCCATCGCTCGCTGCATGCGCTGCTGCTGCTCGCGCAGCGCGTTGCCGAAATCGGCGTCAGTGATCTTGCTGCCCGCAACCGTGGCCAGCTCTCCGCTGCGATCCCCATTGCGAAAGTAGTAACCGACGCCGACAAATGCGAACGGCAGGGTGATCAGGCCCAGGACGACTTGGACCAGGCGCTTGCGCTTGTAGATAAGGTCGTACATGGCATTCCGGCGAGTAAATGAGACAAAAAAGGCGAACGGGAGTTCGTCCTCCGGGTGTCCGCCCCTAAGCGGCGCCGGCTTGGTTTCCCCGGGGCGCGCGACGACCGCACCAGCGGATCCCCGCTTAGCCCACGCGCGGCGGGGACCGGCATGATAGCCGATTGGGCAAAGCCGAGCCAGCCTTCGGCCCACGCAGCCAAGGCGAGTCGGCTGGTATCCTCGCCCGTAGGCGATAATCGCGGGCCATGGGCGGATCGGTTTCGCCGCGCAGGTCGTTGACCTGCGCCTAGCCGGTGATGCCCGCCTTGTTGGCAAGCGCATGCAATTTGACCTCTACTACATCGAAAACGGGTGGCTCTGGTTTGATCTGCGAATCCTGACCTTGACGGTTTGGCGCGTCTTTCACAGCCGTAACACGCATTGATGAATCGTCGCTTGCGCCCGCTGATGATGCAACGCTCTTGCTCCGCCTCGAGGTAACCATGCCTGGTCAAAGGTCCGCGATCATTACCGGCGTCACCGGCCAGGACGGGGCCTATCTCGCTGCCGACCTGCTCGCGCGCGGGTACCGCGTGGTCGGAACATATCGGCGCACGAGCTCGGCCAATTTCTGGCGCATCGAGGAGCTCGGCATCGACCGCCATGCGGACCTGAGCATGGTGGAGTACGACCTGCTGGACCTGAGCTCGAGCGTGCGCCTGATCGACAAGGCCCAACCGGACGAGATTTACAACCTGGCAGCACAAAGCTTCGTCGCCGTATCGTTCGACCAGCCGCTGAGCACCTCCTTGGTAACGGGCATAGGCGCGCTGCATTTGCTCGAAGCGGTCCGTATCGTCGACCCTAAGATCCGCTTCTACCAGGCTAGCACCTCGGAGATGTTCGGCAAGGTGCAGGCGACGCCGCAGACCGAGAGCACGCCGTTCTATCCGCGCAGCCCCTACGGCGTGGCGAAGCTCTATGCACACTGGATGACCGTGAACTACCGCGAGGCGCACGACATCTTCGGCGTGAGCGGAATCCTCTTCAATCATGAGTCGCCGCTACGCGGCAAGGAATTCGTCACGCGCAAGGTCACCGACGCCGTTGCGCGGATCCGGCTGGGCAAGCTTGACGTGCTCGAGCTCGGCAATCTGGACGCCTGCCGCGACTGGGGATTCGCGCGTGACTACGTCGATGGCATGTGGCGCATGATGCAAGCGCCGAAATGCGATACCTACGTTCTCGCCACCGGGCGCAGCGAGAGCGTCCGCCATTTCGTCGAGCTCGCGTTTGGCGCGGTCGGACTCGACCTGGCGTGGCGCGGGACCGGAATCGAGGAAGTCGGCGTGGACGCCAAGACGGGCCGCACGCTGGTCCGCATTAACCCGGCGTTCTATCGTCCCGCCGAGGTGGAGCGGCTTGTAGGAAGCTCCGTCAAGGCGAAGAAGGAACTCGGCTGGCAGCCGACGACCTCGCTGGAGGAGCTTTGCGCCACGATGATCGCGGCCGATATGAGGCGAGTGGAACGTGGCGTCTCGTTCTGAGCGGGTACTCGTCACCGGATCGCGCGGCTTCACCGGTCGCTACCTGTGCGAACACCTGCGCAAGAACGGATACGAGGTCATCGGTCTGGTCGAATCCATGCCTTCTTCCCCCGGGGAGGTGGTCGCGGATATTCGCCGCGCATCCGCGACCGACGAGGCGGTGGAGTCGATCCGACCCGACCTGGTGATCCACCTCGCCGCCGTCTCGTTCGTCGCGGACGAGGATATCGAGGGCGTATACCGCACCAATCTGCTCGGATCGCTCGCGCTGCTGCGCGCGCTCGCAGCGCGGCCGGCAAGCCTGCGCTGCGTCATTCTGGCCAGCAGCGCCAATGTCTACGGTAACGTCGAAGAGCCGGTGATCGACGAGTCGGTGCCGTGCGCGCCGACCAGCCACTACGCGATCAGCAAGCTGGCGATGGAGTACATGGCCGGCACCTTCGCCGACAGGCTGCCGATCGTCATCACGCGAGCGTTTAACTATACCGGCCCGGGACAGCCCGAGACCTTCCTTGTGCCCAAGATCGTCGACCATTTCCGGCGCAGGGCCGGCGCCATCGAACTCGGCAATATCGACGTCATCCGCGATTTTATGGATGTACGCACCGTCGTCGATGTGTATCGTCGCCTGCTTGCATGTCCCGCGGCACTCGGGCAGACGGTGAATATCTGCTCGGGTCAGGGCCTTTCCCTGCGCGAGGTCATCTCGCTGCTCGAAGCCGAGACAGGGCATCGCCTCGAGATTCGAGTCAATCCGAAGTTCGTGCGCGCGCGCGAAGTGCGCCGCCTAGTCGGGTCGCCGCAGAAGCTGCGGTCGTTGGTCGGAGAGGGGCCCGTGATTTCGTTTATCGCAACCCTGCGCGACATGCTCGCATGGCGATGAGTTATGACAAAAGAGGTCCCAATGCGACCAAGGATGCCTCCGCAACTCTAATGGTTATGATTGCCTCCAGATCGGCGGGGCCGCGTCACGCAAAGGCGACCATTGGAGCCGACCACACCTCCGGCCAGTAGATGCCGTGAGCAAGAAACGCTTCGTCGGCGACGCGCATGCGAGAGAAGCCGGCCGAGGCAAATTCGCGTTCGAGGGACGCTCGCGAGAACTGGCGCATTTCTAGGGTAGTCCCGACGCCGCCATGAAACATCAGGTCCGTGAACGTCTGGTGGCGACCGTCGGCAGTGCGGTTTTCCAGCCGCCACCCTTCGGCCGATTCGATCAAGCGGTAGTCGTACAAGTCGGGAAAGTGCTCGATCGTATCGGCGGTAAGCATGAACGGGACCGAAAAGACCATCACGCCGCCGGATTTGAGGAGGCGCCTGGCATTGACAAACGCACGCGCAACCGGCGGCGCGACGTGCTCAAAAACGTCGCTGGCGATGATGAAGTCGTAGCATGCGTCGAGTTCGGGTGCAACATTGGCGATATCGAGCCTCGGTTCGGCATCAAAATAGGTGTTGGTGTACGCGAACTTTTGCGTAAGCGGGTAGGCGTACGTGATGGAATCGGAAAGGCCTATTCCGCTAAGATCGAGGCGAGGCGCCAGATCCGGCAGCGCGACGCTGCAGCCCAAAAGCGCCCTAGTCAGGAGGTGGACTATGGCGCGGTCACGCACTGTCGAGCCGCATCGTGCGCACGAGGGCTGCTCGCGTTGCAGCGCTTGCAGGGCAACGCTATTGGCTGACCCACACAGGTTGCAACGGAAATCGACCCTCGGCTCGCCAGTCGAAGGCAATGTGCGTCGTGCCCTCGACAGACGCCATCGCCGGAACAGGTATGCGAATCTGGACCGTTGGAGAAGCAACGAACGGATCGATCGTCGCGCTGGGTTCATGCGGTGTATCGTTTAATGCGTAATGGGCTGGCGGCGATGCTCGTGCCTCTGCTTCGACAGTTCTCGCGCTACGTTAGTGTTAATTGTTGCCCCGCGCGGTCTGCACGGCCATGCAGATCGCAAGAGCCAGTACTTCCACGCTACGAGTTCGCGCCAATAGTTGGCGAGGGCTCGCCGCCACCAGTAACCTGGCTGCGGCATCTTTCGCTAAACTCGGGTTCAATTGGCATTTGTGTCGTGAAAGTCGCAAACATGCGACCAATTCAGTAGTCTGCCCAAAACGAGTCCGAACAGCGGAGTCTTCAAAGCAGGCATAAAAGGAAATCCGACTAGGTAGGAAAGAAGCGTATCACCGATATACTTTGTGTGCGAGCCGGCGAGCTCCATTGTGGCTCAACCACGATGAAAGCTCGCGGATGTCTGCGCGTCGTGTGCCAATGGAGTTCTCTCGACTATCTCTTGCGTCGATTGAAGAGCGCAACTGAACTCAACAATGTGGCGATTCACCCTTGACATGATCCATCCAGATGTACTCACGCGTTCAACGGAAATTCAACTTGAGTTTCAGCACTCCAAGCCGTTCCGCCATGTCGCAATCGACGGGTTTCTACTGTCGGACACTTGTGAATCGCTGCTTCGGGATTTCCCCGCTTTCGATGAAAAGCGTGCAACGAACGAACTTGGGTTGATTGGCCGCAAAGCGGTCGTTGAATATGTCTCGGATATAAGCCAGTCCTACAGGACCTTCTACGATTACATAAATTCCGTAGTGTTCCTAAATGCGATGAGCAAACTCACCGGCATCCAGGATTTAATCGCGGACAAGACGCTCTTTGGCGGGGGTACTCACAATAACCTCAGCGGTCAGGGCCTCGATGTGCACATAGATTTCAACATCGACGAACGCACCATGCTGCACCGTCGCATCAACCTGATAATTTATCTAAACAAGGAATGGGAAGAAGCATGGGGCGGTGCGATCGAGCTACATTCGAATCCGCGCGATACGTCCGTGGACGAGACCGTGAGTTTTCTTCCACTATTCAATCGGGCGGTCATCTTTGAGACCAATGAATATTCGTGGCATGGATTTAAGCGTATCACGCTGCCACCGGACAAGCGGCTTCTGTCACGCAAATCGTTCTCGATATATCTGTACACGAAAGACCGACCTGCTGAGGAAGTTCTCGCTCCGCATACAACCTTCTACGTGCCGCAGCCGCTTCCATCTAACCTGCGAGTCGGGCATACGCTTACGGAGCAAGACATGCTCGAACTCCATATTCGCACCCAGGGGCGGGACAGCCTACTAACCATGTATCAGAAATTGTTAGTTGAAAAGGAACAGCGCCTTCGCAACTTCATGAAACTTTACCAAGGCCGGGATGCTGACTATGCCGGGATTATGAACTCGCGCTATTGGAGGTTAGTAATGGGATTGCGTCGGCTAAGGTACCAACTGCGTCACTTATTCTGAGTCCAGCGCGATGCGGTTATTTCAATCCAAGCGAAGCGAGTCCCTGACGATCAGGTCTTGCCCGGTATGTGGCAACTCTCGCGCCAGAATAATCGGGCAGTTGAAAAACACTTTCCTTCTGAGTCTCAGCAGGGGCGAGTGGGACTTTATTCAATGCAAACACTGCGAGCTTCTTTATATATCGCCAGAGCCTTCAGCCGCTGACCTTCGGACCATCTACGTTGAGACAGGACAATTTGACGATCCTGCGTATACGGATCCTGCGCGAGTAGCTCTTATCATTGAGTATATGAATGGCGCCTTTCGCGGAGTCGTCGAACGATCGGGACATAGAGCGGACGATCCGGTGGCGGTATTGGAGGTTGGCGCCGGCTTAGCGTGGATGTGCCGCGCAGCCAAGGCAGTCAATCCCGACAATATCACGGTCGCACATGATATTTCCCCCGAAGCAGTGGGCAAATGTCCTTGGGTGGATTTCTATGTCCTCGGCGAAATGTTCGACACAAGACTAAACCAGCACGCACCCTATGATGTTATTTCACTTACCCACGTGATAGAGCATCTTGTTGCACCTATAGAAGTTATTCGCCATTGCAAATCCCTGCTCCGTCAGGATGGCGTGATCTTCATAACCGCCCCGCATCGGCCAATTGGCTGGAGAGACAATGCAAGGGACATCGCTCTCTGGGAGAAGTATTCATACAATCATGTGCCCGCTCATATTCAGTATTTTTCAAAAAAGAGCATGCGACAGCTGGCAGAGAAAGCGGGATGCACTCTAGACTTTTGGAGTCATAACAGCGAGGAAGGTCAAGCGTTCGAGGCATGGCTCCGATAGGACCGCCTCGCGCTTTTTGCGACGCCCATCTGCCAGTCGTGGCGCGCGTCTCAATGGTGGTACGTCTTCGACCAGTGAACTCGAGATGAATAATGCAAAGGATCAAAGGAGCCAACCAAGTCAAGAGTTGAGTCGATGGGCTTAGATCCTCGTCGATGAGCGGGTTGGCCGCCGACACATTCGACTATGCCACCCGAGTCACCGTCGATGAGCCTTATGGCCAACCTGGAAATATTACTGAACCGCTACCGCCTTACTGCAGCTGCTTAAGGTAATCGCGGTCCGAGTGAGGCCGTTCTCCAAGATGCTCGCGGCTCTAGACCAAAATGATTCGAGTTTTCCGCACCCGCTCCGCCAAGGCGCCACCATGTTATTTATTGTCGGATCGGAGGCGCTCGAGCGTTGACGCTGGGATCTGGAGTCCGTGCGATCGCGACAACTGGCGGCCGATCGCGCTATCCTGACGCACAATTCGAGTACTCTTGCAGTTTGCACAAGCAGGGTCACCGCCGCGGACATAGTTGTCTGGAGTGTGTTGTGGCAGTGGTCGGCCCACGTACCCACAACCGGGGCACATCCAGATCTCATCCATCAAACACCTCCATAATTGCCACTCCGCGTACTGTTATGAGCCGTATCATGGACGACGTTTGTACCCTGCGGTCCAGAATACGCTGGGTTACCCGCATAGGGGCCATTTGTTGGAATCCATAGTGCCACTTCCCGGGCGAAGATACCACCGCGTGCCCGCCCACTTAGCTTCCCAACCAGATGCTGTTCCGGTCGAGGAAGTGCCGTTTGGCATAATTCTGTCCCACCACGTCTCTTCTTGCAGGATAGTGGTGGCAACCCCATTGCTCGTGAGCATCAGCAAGCGAACGCCTGCTTTCCCAGACCGTCCGCCGCGACGTTTGGACCCGCCGTACCCGCCGGGGTAAAATAACGCCTTGTTGCAGCGCCTCTGGTGTCGTGCTCGTGCAACCTCGAAGCCTCGCTCAGTCTGAAAGCCCGTTGAGCGCCCCTCTTCAGTTCACCGGTGAACGGTTCACGCCCGAGCGCGGCGGCGCGATCTGGTACGAGCATTGGCACCGCTACTGCGCCGCGCTGCCCGTCGCTGCGGGCAAATGCGTCCTGGACGCGGCCTGCGGTGAAGGTTACGGCAGCATGCTGCTCGCCGGTGCCGCGGCGAACGTGATCGGCGTCGATATCGACGCCACCGCCATCGGCCACGCGCAGTCGCGCTACGCGCAACGGACCAACCTGCGTTTCGTCCAGGCCTCCTGCACGTCGCTACCGCTCGCCGCTGCTAGCGTTGATCTCATCATTTCGTTTGAGACCATCGAGCATCTTGCCGAACAAGAACAGATGCTTGCGGAGTTCCGGCGCGTTCTGGTCGAAGACGGCGTGATGATGATCTCTTCCCCGAACAAGGCGATTTACGCGGGGGAGAGGGGAAGTACCAATCACTTTCACGTATGCGAGTTGACGCGCGAAGAGCTGGCCGCGCTACTTCGACGCAAGTTCCCGCAGCAGACCTGGTACGGCCAACGAACGCTTGCGCATTCGCTTATTTGGGACGAGGGTGCGCACGGTGACCGCACCGTAAGGCTGATGGCGCTCAGCGATGGCCAGATCAAACCTCTCGATGCGCCGGCGCCGGCGGTGTATTTCATCGTGGTATGCGGAAGCGAACATGCCATCTTGCCGCAGCTGCCGCCGCTTGCCCTCTTCGACGATGGCATGCAGTCGCTGTACCGGGACTACGAACGCGCCCTGCTGGCCGAAGAGCTACTAGTCGACGCGCGAAAGATTGCCCAGGAGCGGCTTGACGAGGCGATCCAGGCCGCCAACGAACTGGCCCGCGCGCGACAGCGCGAGGATGCCCTGCGGCAGTTGAACGCGCGATTGCAAATCGAGTTGGAACGAACGCAAATGGCATTCGCTGGAGCAGTTGCCGGGGTGGAGTCACGGCTGCGCTTCCGCGAGTCGTGGAAGGGCTGGATGCGCTGGCCCCTGCACCGGCTCCGATCTTCGCTTACCGGGGCTCGCGACTCGTGACAAGCATCGACGTCGTCGTCCCGGTAAATGGCAGCGCCGGTAGCGTGCGCGCTTGCCTGGACAGCGTCCTCGCCGCCCCGCAGAAGACCGCTTTCGATCTCATCGTCGTCGACGACGCGAGTCCGGAGCCGGAGCTCGGACCCATGCTCAGCGCCATGGCGGAGAGCGGCCTGATCACGCTGCTGACGCAGCAGTCGCCACAAGGCTTCGCCGCCGCGGTCAATCGCGCAGCAGCGCTGCATGCCGATCGCGATATCGTCGTGGTTCACCAGGACGCCGAGCTTGCCAACGACTGGCTGGATCGTCTTTCGGCTCGGGCCGCCGGCAGCGCCGAGGTGGGCACCATCACGCCGTTTGCCAGCTGGGCGGGGCTCGCAGGGTACCCACGCATGGATACGCGCAACGCCGTCCCGCAGGGTCACACTGCGGCGTCGCTCGACTTGCTCTTTCGCCGCGCCAATGCGGGTCGGTCGGCCGTGGTTCCGTTTAGCTACGGGCCCTGCGTCTATTTTCGGCGCAGGTGCCTCGATTCGGTCGGCCCGTTCGAGGACGGTGGCCCCGGCGGTGGCCTTGGGGTGGAGCAAGGCTTTTCGCTCCGCGCGGCGCGTGCGGGCTTTCACCACCTGCTGGTGGGCGACGTGTACGTCCGGCACCGCGGCGAGGATGCGCCGGTCGACCGGGCGGTGGCGCTCCGCACGGCAAGCGCCTCCGGCAAGAAGCCCCTCCCCCCGTACCGTGCGCAGCGCTCGGAGTTGCTTGCAGGCGATCCGGCGCGGCCGTTTCGGCGGGCGGTGGATCTCCTGCGCCTGTGCGAGTCGTCGCGCCCGCTCGTCTGCTTCGTTGCGCACGCATGGGGCGGCGGCATTCGACGCCACATCACGGACCTCGCGAGGCTGGTGGGCGGACAGTGCGAGGTTCTGCTGGTGGAGCCCGCCGTCGGCGCTACGGTCAAGCTTTCATGGCTCAAGGAAGGAGAAGACTTCAGCGCCTACTTCATCCTGCCAACCGAGATGGAAGCGCTGGTCTCGCTGCTGCGTGCGCTCGGCGTTGCACGCCTGCATTTCCATCATGTTCACGGCCTCCCGCGTTCGGTGCTCGACTTGCCGGGGGGTCTAGACGTGCCCTACGACTGTACCTTGCACGACTACTACCCGATCTGTCCTCAATATCACCTCAATACCGCAGAGGGAGCCTACTGCGGCGAGCCCGACGCCCGCGGCTGCGCGGCCTGCCTCGCGCAAAGGCCCGGCCAGTGGGGCCTGGACATCGGCGCATGGCGCGGCGCGTTCGGCAAACTGTTGCGCGGCGCCGAGCGTGTATTCGCTCCTTCGCGCGACGTGGCACAGCGTGTCGAGCGCTATTTTCCCGGCTTGGAAACGACGATCGTTCCGCATCCGGAAGACGCAACCCGGCCGCTGCGACGCATGGTGCGGGTCGCGATCCTGGGTAACCTTACCCCGGAGAAGGGTTTGCGCGCGGTTGTCTCGTGCGCAGCGGATGCACGCTCGCGCGGCTTACCGCACGTGTTCCGCGTGCTCGGATCGACCTCGCAGCCCGCACCGCAATGGCCGGATACGCCGCTGTCGATCCATGGCCAATACAGCGAGCACGAGCTCGTGACGTTGATTGCGGCCGAGCGCCCGGACGTGTTTTGGTTTCCGGCGCAGGTCCCGGAGACCTATTCCTATACCCTGTCCGTGGCCATGGCCAGCGGCATCCCGATCGTTGCGTCGGCACTCGGGGCGTTTCCGGAGCGGCTCGAAGGATACGCTCGCTCGACACTGCTGCCATGGAACGCGTCGGCTGCGCAATGGAACGAAGCTCTGTCGGCCGCGGGGGGAGCCACGGTCGACTCGGGCGCCCTTGCCGAAGATCTTCCACGCCGGAGCGAAAACGCGCGCTATGGTGCGCTCTATCTTGCGCCGCTGGTCAGCGCTGCACTTCGGCGCGAACCGGGTGCTTCGCCGGCGCTCGACCCGCACCGGTTCTACCTGCCGCCGGGACAAAGCGAGCCGGCACCGCTGTCGTTGCCGGAACTGTTCGCGAGCGGTGTCGAATGCGGCCATCGTGGCGCACGCCTGGAACTTAAGCGCCAGCTCGATGTGGCCAACGCGCAACTGATGGATTTCAACGCCGTCCTGGAGCAGGCCAAATCCGACTATGCACAGCTGGCGGCGCAGCTCGTTGAGACGCAACGCGGCGAGCGCGCTCAAGTAGAGGTGCACCTTCGCAATCTGGAGACCGCGCTGGCGGCGGCGCGGGCGCGGATCGATGAGCTCGAGGCGAGCCGTATCTGGCGAGCAACGGCCCCGCTGCGCCGCGGCGCTCACAGCCTCAAGGTGCTGGCGGCGAAGCTTCGCGGCCAGTGGGCATCGCTGCGCGGATCGCGGCGCCATGTCGGGTATGCGCTCACGATCCTGCGTAACGAGGGCACGCGCTCGCTTGCCCGCCGTGTCTGGCGTCGCGTCCGGCGCCCGCATCGCTACGCCACGACGAGCAGGAAACCGTTCGCGTCCGAAGCAGTGATCCGACCGCTTGCGTTCCTGGACGCGGAACAGCCCGCGGTGACGATCATCATCCCTGTCCATGGCCAGCCCTTGCTGACCTACACCTGCCTGAAAAGCGTCCACGGCAATACGCCGGCGGGTAGCTACGAGGTGATCGTAGTCGATGACGCATCGCCAGAGCCGGCGGAGGTCGCGCTCAAGGAGATGAACGGAGTCAGGTTCCTTCGCAACGAGGCAAACCTGGGCTTCGTCGGCAGCTGCAACAGGGCAGCCCAGCTTGCGCGTGGCGATTTCCTGGTGTTCCTTAACAACGACACGATCGTCACCCCCGGCTGGCTCGAGTCGCTTACCGCCGTCCTGCGCGAACGACCGGCGGCGGGCCTCGTGGGGGCCAAGCTGATCTATCCGGACGGACGGCTGCAGGAAGCCGGCGGGCTGGTCTGGCGCGATGGATCGGCGTGGAATTACGGCCGCGGCGATGATCCCGACCGGCCCGAGTACAACTACGTGCGCGAAGTCGACTATTGCTCCGGTGCGTGCCTTGCAGTCGAGCGCAAGCTCTTCGAGCAAATCGGCGCCTTTGATGCGCGCTTCGCGCCCGCCTATTACGAGGACACCGACCTCGCCTTCGCCGTGCGCGCGGCCGGGCGCAAGGTTTACTACCAGCCGTCCGCCACCGTTGTGCATTTCGAAGGCGGCACCGCGGGCACGGATCTGGCGAGTGGCGCCAAGCGCTATCAACACGTCAACCAGGGCAAGTTCCTGCGCAAATGGCAGGAGTCGCTGGCGCGCCACGGGCCGAACGGGCTCGCGCCGGGGTTCGAGCGCGACCGCTGGGCAAAGCACCGCGTGCTGGTCATTGACGCCTGCATGCTCACTCCGGATCGGGATGCCGGGTCGCTGCGCATGCGCGAAGCGCTCGACCTTTTGGTGGGCCTGGGCTGCAAGGTCACCTTCATCGCCGACAATATCGAGCACCGGCAGCCTTATGTGACGCAGCTCCAGCAAGCGGGCGTCGAGGTCCAGTTTCATCCCTATGTGCGTTCGGTCGTCGACTTCCTCGGCAAACGCGGGACTGATTTCGATCTCGTCCTCATCTCCAGGCACTACGTCGCCGCTAAGTACCTGGACATCGTGCGCCAGTTGGCCCCGCATGCCTTGATCGTTTTCGATACCGTCGATCTGCACTTTCTGCGCGAAGAACGCATGGCCGAGCTCAACGGCAGCGTCGCCGCGCGGATAGCCGTGCGGGCAACGCGAGAAATGGAGCTTGCGCTCATCCGCGAGGCAGACGTCACCCTGGTGGTCAGTCATAGCGAGAAGGAGCTGCTCGAGCGTCTCGAGCCCCAGGCCCGGGTCATGATCCTGTCCACGATTCACGAAGCGCGGGAGGGAGGCAAGCCGTTTGAGGAGCGAAGCGGACTGGTATTCATCGGCGGCTTTCGCCATCCCCCCAACACCGACGCGATAATCTGGTACGCGACCGAGATCCTGCCCCTGGTGCGCCAACGGCTACCGGGTGTCAAGACGTACGTGGTTGGCGGCGATGTGCCGTTGACGCTCAAGGGGCTTGCTGCCGACGATCTCGTATTCACCGGCTACGTCCCCGACATAACGCCCTACCTTACCGGCTGTCGGCTCTCGATCTCGCCGCTGCGTTACGGGGCGGGCGTAAAGGGAAAGGTGAACCATGCAATGAGCTACGGTCTGCCGGTCGTTGCAACGTCGCCTACGATCGAGGGAATGTATCTGACCGTCGGTTCCGACGTGCTGGTCGGCGACAGCCCGGAAGCGTTTGCCGACGCGGTGGCGCGCGCCTACCAGGATAGGCAGCTCTGGCATGCGCTGGCCCGGGGGGGCCGGGAAAACATCCGCACCCACTTCTCGCGTGCCTGTGCGCTGCGCGCCCTTACCCGCTTGCTCGCGTTGACGTCGGATCATCGCGTCGGCAAGGCAGCTGCGCTGCAGAACGCATAGCACGACTGCGGCGGCTCGCTGATCCTCGCCGGCGCGGCTCGTCAGGGACGCTGGCCCGGTTTCGCCGCGCGCCGGTCTTCCACGCAGCTTGCGTCAACCCATTGGCTGGGCAATCGTCCCAGCGTCGCGTAGCCCACCATCGGCAGCGACCACGGTTCGGGCCAGACGATTCCGTACTCGGGGCAGGCCTCGTCGGCGATGCGTACACCCGCAAATCGCGCGGCGGCGAAGTCACGCACCAGGCCGGAGCGGGAAAAGAGCCGCATCTCGAGCGTCGACCCCGGGCCGCCATGGAAATACAGGTCCGTGAAGACCTGCTTCCTTCCGTCGGCGGTGCGGTTTTCCAGGCGCCAGGACCCGTCGAACTCGATAAGCCGATAGTCGTAGAGTTCCGGAAAATGCTCGCGCGTCTCCGGTTCCAGCGAGTACGGTACCGAAAAGATCAGCACGCCCTGCGGCTTCAGAAGGCGCCGGGCGCTGGCGAAGCTTCGCGAGACCGGAGGCGCGACGTGCTCGAACACATCGCTGGCGAGGATGAAATCAAAACGGCCGGTGAGATCCTCCGGCGGGGCCGTGATGTCGAGCCTAGGCTCCTGGTGGAAAAAGGTGTTCGTGTAGTCGAATTTGTCGCTCAGCCGCCTGGCGTAATGCTCGGCATCCGAAAGCCCTATGCCGACAAGGTCGGCGCGCCGCGGCAGCTCGGGAATGGTCATGCTCCGGCCGAACAGTTCGGTGGTGAGCAGGTGCACGATGGCGCGCGTTCGCACGGTCGACCCGCAACGGGCACACGACGGCAGTTCACGTTGCAGTGCCGCGGCCGGCACGGTGCAGGCGCTGCCGCAGATGTTGCAGCGAAAGCGAACCTTCCGGTCGGCAGACGAAACAGCGCCACCGAAACGTGTCAGCTGCCGCAAATGCCGCGCGATCCGCGTCGGCCAGCCTTGGGCCACCGACGGCTGCCTCGTCACACCATCTTTCATAAGCCTGTGCGGATCGCGACAAGTTATCGGGGAGCTGGCATTGGAATCGACGCAACGGAGTGCGCCGTCAATCGGTCCGGGCCATTCCGCCCGACTATAAACTCCTTGTTGCGGGCGGTGTAGGCTTCTGCCGCGGCCCTGCCGCCGATCCGTTCCCGCTCAATCTCGATTTGCCGCGACCGTGGTCGTCGATGCGCACGAGGTCGCCCTCGTCGAGGTATTCCCGCACTGCACCTCGATCACCCGCAGCGGCTCCGAGCCGGGATTTCCAGCCGCTGCGGCAATCCGACCGGGATGAAAGGCGATTCGTTGCCGCGCGGCGTAGACGCGCTCGCCGGCGTCACGCGAGCCTCGCCGTTGACCCGGTACCTGCGCATGTGGAGTCGCTTGCGCGCGCCCGATTCCCCGATGGATCGAGGCAGATTGCTTAGTCGGTACCGCCCGCGGCCTGCACTGGGCCTCCTAGCGCGGCTGAGGGCGCATTGAGCCGGTCTGATATTGAGAATGGGCGCAGTGGACGTCCGCCACAACCCGCGCCAGCGTTGGGTTTCCGGGGACGGGCCAAATTATGCTTTCGGACCCCCGCTCTTAGACCCACTTCCCTTGCGCTGCCCTGGTCGCGCTGGTACACGCGGTTGCCGAGAATGCAACCAACCCCGCGTCACCGGCGGCGCTGCGATGCTTTAATCTACGCGATTTCGCGTTATCGCTGTGCCTTGCTGAACGTGTCCGCGCACGATGAACTAAAAGCGCGTGATGGTCACGTCCTCAAAAGGTACAAGGTCGCGCATGGCGTGGCGCTGGTTCCGATCCGCCTTCTTTGAAACTGCCATCGCACAAAATAGCAGCACGCCAGGACACACCACCACCAAGATGCAGATAACCCACCAAATCATGTCTCCCCCCTAAAGCTGGTGACGCGATGGCGGCGCGCAGCGCTCATTAATTTTTCTAGCCCCCGCCAGGGCGCAGTCAAGCAGTAAGCATAAATCGTGCGCCGAATCTAACTCATTGAGAAAATAGACTAATGGTTGAATCGCCTCGGTGCCAGCGTTCCGCATTGTAAAGTGGCCCGACATGATGGCGATGGAAGGCGAGCCGGCGTGATTGGATGCGATTGGCAAGGAAGCGTGCCGTGACCACGCCGGATTCAACTGTCCGGCGCATCAATCCATGCGCCGCCTGCCTGAGTTGACCGTTGCCCCCGACCGCCCATTCCCGATGTCGCGCAGATGTTTTTTAGACCAGTTCGACCAGGAAGAATTCCGCCACCGCACGTCCAAGGGAGGCACTCGGGAGGGCTGCGCTGGAAACGGGGCATTGGTAACAGGCTCATTCGAGCTTACGAATCAAGCGATAGACAGCAATTAGAATCCCGAATCCGACGTACATCCCCAACAGCGCAACAAGCATTAGTTTCGCAATCTCGGGGGTCACGATTCTCATTTCCAATAGAAAAATGATCGTGCCAACGAGTCCAATAAACGAAGCGGCGACAGCAGCAACAACTTTGAGCGTTCGGTTTCTTGACATGGGTTATGCCAACGCCATGACCATCACCGCCTGCGGCCGCGTCTGCATGCACCGCAAAGGCATCAACGTCTCCCACGTCTTGGCCGGTCAGCGTGTCGGCATCAAGGAAGTCGACGAGGGGATTTGGATCGAGGAGGTCGCGATCGTGCAGCGGGTAAGCCAAGTCGGATCGCCAGCCTTATGCAGTACGATCTCGCGCTGCATCGACTTGGAGCAAAGAACCCTGCAACCTGTGCACAACCCGTTCGGCTCGCGGTGGTCACCTATGTCTTAGGGTACGACCTATAACCCAGTTATCCGGGCCGTACAATCAGGTGGATGGCGGAGTGGACGGGACTCGAACCCGCGACCCCCGGCGTGACAGGCCGGTATTCTAACCAACTGAACTACCACTCCCGGAACTGTACCGCGCACCATGCGCCTGTTGGTGGGTGCTGAGAGGCTCGAACTCCCGACATTCGCCTTGTAAGGGCGACGCTCTACCAACTGAGCTAAGCACCCGCTGGTCATGCCAGGCGCTACGGTTTTCCCGAGCCCCGCAGCCCGCCGCGGCCGGCTCACGAAGCTGCGCTAGTTTACCGAATCCTTGAGTGCTTTGCCAGCCCGGAACTTCGGCACGCGTGCCGCCTTGATCTTGATTGCAGCGCCGGTGCGCGGATTGCGGCCCTGGCGGGCCGTGCGCTTGCCGACGTAGAACGAACCGAAGCCGACCAAGGTCACGATGTCGCCCTTCTTGAGCGAGCCGCGGATCGAATTGACCGTCGCATCCAAGGCGCGGCCGGCCGCCGCCTTCGAAATGTCAGCGTGCTTGGCAATCGCGTCGATCAGTTCTGACTTGTTCACGAATGTCCCCTTTCGATGCGGAGTAGATTGGGCGATAACGGGATCGGCCCTGCATCGATGAGGCTGGCGGCAAGGCACGTTGCGAATCGGCGAACGTGCTTTATAGCAATCGCCAAAACACCGTGTCAAGCGGCGCACGATAGCGCCTTGCTTTTATTCACCGCGACCGCACTGACTGCAACGTTCGCGCCACGGCGACGCACGGAACTCTCGCCGCGTCGACCGTGTCGCCGTTTCGCTGCTAGTGCTTGATGACCGCAGTCGGCTCCTCGACCGGCGTTGCCGGCACCGCCGCTGGCTCGGCGACCGCGACTTCGACCAGCGCTTGAGGCTGGCGCTCCAATGCCCGCTCCAGCACTTCCTCGATCCACCGCACCGGGTGGATGTCGAGTCGGTTCTTGATCTCGTCGGAAATCTCGGTCAGGTCCTTGACGTTCTCTTCCGGAATGAGCACCTGCTTGATGCCGCCGCGCCCTGCCGCCAGGAGCTTCTCCTTCAGCCCGCCGATCGGCAGCACCTCGCCGCGAAGCGTGATTTCGCCCGTCATCGCCACGTCGGCGCGCACGGGGATGCCGGTCAGCACCGACACCATCGAGGTGCAAATCGCGGTACCGGCACTCGGCCCATCCTTGGGCGTCGCGCCTTCCGGCATGTGGATGTGCAGATCGGTCTTCTGGTAGAAGTCCGGCGGAATTCCGAGCTGCTTCGAGCGGTGCCGCACCACCGACAGCGCGGCCTGGATCGATTCGTTCATGACGTCGCCCAGTTTGCCGGTCGTCGTCGTCTTGCCCTTGCCCGGCAGCGACACCGCTTCGATCGACAGCAGGTCGCCACCCACTTCGGTCCAGGCGAGGCCGGTCACCTGGCCCACCTGGTTCTTCTTCTCGGCGATGCCGTAGGTGAACTTGCGCACGCCCAGGTACTTGTCGAGGTTTTTGGCGGTGACCTCGACCGGGTTCTTCGCCGCCCGAGGCTTGCCTTCACTGGCCCTGAGCAGCAGGCCCTTGACCACCTTGCGGCAGATCTTCGAGATGTCGCGCTCGAGCGCGCGCACACCGGCCTCGCGCGTGAAGTATCGCGTGATGTCGCGCAGCGCCGATTCGGCAATGTGCAACTCATGCTCCTTGAGCCCGTTGTTCTTCATTTGCTTCGGAACCAGGTATTGCTTGGCAATGGCGATCTTCTCGTCCTCGGTGTAGCCGGACAGCCGGATCACCTCCATGCGGTCAAGCAGCGCCGGCGGGATGTTGAGCGTGTTGGCCGTGGCGACGAACATCACGTCCGACAGGTCGTACTCGACCTCGACGTAGTGATCGACGAAGGTGTTGTTCTGTTCCGGGTCGAGCACCTCGAGTAGCGCCGAGGACGGGTCGCCGCGGAAGTCCATGCCCATCTTGTCGACCTCGTCGAGCAGGAACAACGGATTGCGCACGCCGATCTTGGCCATGTTCTGCAGGATCTTGCCCGGCATCGAGCCGATGTAGGTGCGCCGATGGCCGCGAATCTCCGCCTCGTCGCGCACGCCGCCGAGCGACATGCGCACGAACTTGCGGTTGGTCGCGCGCGCGATCGACTGCCCGAGCGAGGTCTTGCCCACGCCCGGCGCGCCGACCAGGCACAGGATCGGCGCCTTCAGCCGATCGACGCGCTGCTGCACCGCGAGGTACTCGACGATGCGCTCCTTGACCTTTTCCAGCCCATAGTGATCGGCGTCGAGCACCTTGACCGCATTGCCGAGGTCCTTGTTGATCTTGCTCTTCTTCTTCCACGGCAGGCCGAGCAGCGTGTCGATGTAATTGCGCACCACGGTCGCTTCGGCCGACATCGGTGACATCATGCGCAGCTTCTTGAGCTCGGCGATCGCCTTGCCCTCGGCCTCCTTCGACATCTTGGCCGCCTTGAGCTTCTTCTCTGTCTCGTCGAGATCGGCGTTGTCATCGCCTTCGCCGAGCTCCTTCTGGATCGCCTTGACCTGCTCATTCAGGTAGTACTCGCGCTGGCTCTTCTCCATCTGCCGCTTGACGCGGCCGCGGATGCGCTTTTCGACCTGCAGAATGTCGACCTCGCCCTCGAGCAACCCGAGCAGGTGCTCGAGCCGCCGGCCGACCTCCTGCATCTCGAGGATCTCCTGCTTCTGCTCGAGCTTGAGCGGCAGATGGGCAGCAATGGCATCCGCCAGCCGACCACCGTCGTCGATGCCCGACATCGAGGTCAGAATCTCCGGCGGAATCTTCTTGTTCAGCTTCACGTACTGGTCGAACTGCCCCAGCAGCGCCCGGCGCATGGCCTCGATCTCGTGCGTCGCGTCGTCTCCGCCCACGAGCAGCGCCGCCTGCGCCGACAGATAGTCACCGACTTCATCGACCCGGACGATCTGCGCGCGTTGCGTGCCCTCCACCAGAACCTTCACCGTGCCGTCGGGAAGCTTGAGCATCTGCAACACGGTCGCGACGCTGCCGATCCCGTACAGGTCCTCTGCGCCCGGCTCGTCCTTGGCTGCCGACTTCTGGGCCACGAGCAGAATGTGCTTGCCCGCCTCCATCGCCATGTCCAGGGCCTTGATCGACTTCGGCCGCCCGACGAAAAGCGGTATGACCATATGCGGGAAGACGACGACGTCGCGCAGAGGCAGCAGCGGAAAGCTCGTCAGCTCGGGAGAACGGTTCACAGGATCAGTGGCCATGAGTACTCGACGATTGAAAATGGGTTAGCGATAGCACCAGCGCAGATGGGGGCAGCCGCCGGCCGTTCAAGCCGACGCCTCCTGCCCGCGCCTACGCCAGAGGCGCTTAGGAATGGGCGGCAGCCACCTTGGGCTGCTCGGCGAACATCAGCAGCGGCTTGCCCTCGTTAGCGATCGTCGCCTCATCGACAATGACCCGCGACAAATTCGCCTGCGACGGCAAGTCGTACATCACATCGAGCAGCACCTGCTCGAGAATCGAGCGCAGCCCGCGGGCGCCGGTCTTGCGCGCCAGCGCCCGGCTGGCAATCGCCTGCAGCGCCGGCTCGCGCACCTCCAGCTCGACGCCTTCCATGCGGAAAATCTTGTGGTACTGCTTGATCAACGCATTCTTCGGCTCGACGAGGATCTGAATCAGTGCCGCCTCATCGAGCTCTTCCAGCGTCGCCACCACCGGCAGGCGGCCGACGAACTCCGGAATAAGCCCGAACTTGATCAGATCCTCCGGTTCGGTTTCGCGCAGCAGGAGGCTGATGTCCTTGCGGTCGTCCGGGCTTAGAACTTCCGCGCCAAAGCCGATGCCGGTCTTGGCCGTGCGATGGCGAATGATCTTTTCCAGCCCGTCGAACGCACCCCCGCACACGAACAGGATGTTGGTCGTATCGACCTGGACGAACTCCTGGTTGGGGTGCTTGCGTCCGCCCTGCGGCGGCACCGAGGCGATCGTGCCCTCGATGAGCTTGAGCAGCGCCTGCTGCACGCCCTCGCCGGATACGTCGCGGGTGATCGACGGGTTGTCGCTCTTGCGCGAGATCTTGTCGATCTCGTCGATGTAGACGATGCCGCGTTGCGCCTTCTCGATGTCGTAGTCGCACTTCTGCAGCAGCTTCTGGATGATGTTCTCGACATCCTCGCCGACGTAACCGGCCTCGGTCAGCGTCGTCGCGTCGGCGATCACGAACGGCACGTCGAGCAGGCGCGCCAGCGTCTGGGCCAGCAGCGTCTTGCCCGAGCCGGTCGGCCCGATCAGCAGGATGTTGCTCTTGGCCAGCTCGACATCGTCTTCCTTGACGCTCGTGTCGAGCCGCTTGTAATGATTGTAGACCGCAACCGAGAGTATCTTCTTGGCCAGGTCCTGGCCGATGACATACTGGTCGAGGATCTGCCGGATCTCGTGCGGCGTCGGCAGCTTGCTCTTGTCGGCGCGCGCCGGGTCGGAGGTGGCGCCCTCCTCGCGGATGATGTCGTTGCAGAGCTCGATGCACTCGTCGCAGATGAATACCGACGGACCGGCGATAAGCTTCCGCACCTCGTGCTGGCTCTTGCCGCAGAAGGAACAGTAAAGCAGTTTGTCGCCCGATGCCTTATCGGCCATTCATTCCGCCTCGGTGGCCCTTTCCCCGCGTCTTTGCTGCATTGCGTCGCTGCCCCTGCCCGCCTCTCCCACGCCCGGCGCCGGCCGGCTTAAGCGCCGGCCCGCTCGAACACACTTTACAGGCCTTAAGCCCGCTTCTGCAAGACTTTGTCAATCAAACCGTATTGCAGCGCCTCGTCGGCGGTGAGGAAATTGTCCCGGTCGGTGTCATGCTCGATCTGCGCGATCGGCTTGCCGGTGTGCAACGCCAGCACCCGATTGAGCCGCTCCCGCAGGCTCAATATGAATTTGGCATGGATGGCAATGTCCGACGCCTGGCCCTGGAACCCGCCCAGGGGCTGGTGGATCAGCACGGTGGAATTGGGCAGCGCGAAGCGCTTGCCCTTGCTGCCGGCAGCGAGCAGAAAGGCGCCCATGCTCGCCGCCATCCCGACGCAAAGCGTCGACACGTCGGGCTTGATGAACTGCATCGTGTCGTAGATGGCAAAACCCGCGGCGATCGAGCCGCCGGGGGAATTGATGTAGAAGTTGATCTCCTTGTCGGGGTTTTCCGACTCCAGAAACAGCATCTGCGCCACCACCAGGTTAGCGGTCGCCTCTTCGATCGGGCCCACGAGGAACACGATCCGCTCCTTGAGCAGGCGGGAATAGATGTCGTACGCCCGCTCGCCGCGCCCGCTCTGCTCGATCACCATCGGGATCAAGCCGAGGCCCCTCGGTTCGTTGTCTCTTCTGTCGCTCATCATCATCTGCCCACCCACGTTGGTTACCCTGTTGCCGGCCTAGTTCGCCGTGCCAGCCGCTGCAGCGGGAGGCTCCATCAAGGCGGAGAACGCCGTTGGCTGATCCTCCACCCGGGCCCGCTGCAGCACCCAGTCGATCACGTTGCGTTCGACCGCGCGCACTTCGTATTCGTTCAGCCGATCCGGCTGCTCATAGTGCCAGCGGATCACCGCATCGGGTTGCTCGAAGCTCTGCGCGGCTTCCTCGACCAGCGCCCGGATCTGCTCGGGCCGCGCCTGCAGCTGGTGCTGGCGCACGACCTCGCTGATGATCAGGCTGAAGGCGACGCGCTCCGCGGCCCGCTCCCGAAACATCTCGGGGCCAAGCTCGAGCTTCTCGATCTCCACGCCGCGGCCCTTGAGCTCGGCGACAGCGCGATCGT
This sequence comes from uncultured beta proteobacterium, assembly GCA_963711235.1. Classification (GTDB taxonomy): domain Bacteria; phylum Pseudomonadota; class Gammaproteobacteria; order Burkholderiales; family Casimicrobiaceae; genus PALSA-1003. The sequence continues at coordinate 404,509 of CAVQDI010000011.1, forward strand.
GCAGACTCTGCGCTTCCAGCTCGACCAGCGACTTGGGCACCACCAGCTCGCAGCGCGACTGCAGCGCCTTCATCACCTGGTCCTTCAAGACCCCCTCGATCTTGCGCTGCAGCTCGACGCCAAGATTGGCGGCGATCTCGCGCCGCAGCTCGTCCAGGTCGCCGCTGGCGATGCCGAAGTTGCGCGCGAACTCCGCATCGATGGCCGGCAGGTGCGGCTCGCCCAGCGACTTGAGCTTCAGGGTGAATTCGGCCTTCTTGCCGGCGACGTCCTTGCCATGGTAGTCGGCCGGAAAGGTCAGCGCGAAGTGCTTCGTCTCGCCGGCTTGCATCCCCGTCAGGGCGGCATCGAATGTCCGGCAGCATCTTGCCTTCGCCCAGCACAATAGGAAATTCGCGCGCCTGCCCGCCGGCAAATTCGGCGCCGTCGATCGTGCCGGTGAAGTCGACGATGGCGCGGTCGCCCTTCTGCATCGGTCGCGTCACCGGCTCGTAGCGCACGCGCTGCTGGCGGAGGATCTCAATGGTGTGGTCAACTTCGACCGGGGTGACCTCGACCACCGGACGCATGATGGTCACCGTCGACAGATCGCCCACCTTGATTTCGGGATAGACCTCGAACACCGCCGAGAACTCGAACTGGTCCTCGGCCACGTCCTGCTTGGGCTCGATGCGCGGATAGCCGGCCACGCGCAGATTCTGTGTCCGGATCGCATCGTTGAGACTCGCCTGCACGGTGTCCGAGATCACGTCCGAGCGCACTTGCGGCCCGTACTGCTGGGCGACCATCTTGAACGGTACCTTGCCGGGCCGAAACCCAGGGACCTTCGCCGTCTTGGCCAGCTGCGCGAGACGCTTGTGGATCTCGCCTTCGATCTGCGCCTTCGGCACGGCGACATGCAGTCGCCGCTCGAGCTGGCCCAGTGTCTCCAGGGTCATTTGCATACGCTACGATTCCTTGCTATGGTGCGTCGGTGCCTTGCCCACGGTGCGCTGGTGCGAAAGGAGAGACTCGAACTCTCACGCCTTTCGGCTCCGGCTCCTAAGGCCGGTGCGTCTACCAATTCCGCCACTTTCGCGCCCGGTTTCGCCAAACAAATAAGTATAGCGCAAACCTCCAGCCCGCGCCATGAAGCGCCGTGGCATGCAGAGGGCTGGCGCGCTCGGCTCGGCGTACGCTTTGGCGCTGGAATCCGCGAAATCCGTGTCTGTCGCGCATTACGAGAACTTTCCGGTCGCCTCCCGGCTCGTCCCCGCGTCCCTGCGGGCTGCGGTCGTGGCGATCTACCGCTTCGCGCGCGCCGCGGACGACATCGCCGACGAAGGCACTGATCCGCCGGCGGCGCGCTTGGCCCAGCTCGACGCCTACGCCACCATGCTCGACGCGCATCGAGCGCGGCGAAGTGCCCTCGGCGGAGCCGTTCGTCGAGCTCGCCGCCGCGATCGACCGCCACGCCCTGCCCCTGCGCCCGTTCCACGACCTGCTGTCGGCGTTTCGCCAGGATGTGATCAAGCCCCGCTACGCGAGCTTCGACGAGGTCCTCGATTACTGCACGCGCTCGGCCAACCCGATCGGCCGGCTGCTGCTCCACCTCTATCACGCCCACGACGCGGGAAACCTCCGCCATGCCGACGCAATCTGCACCGGATTGCAGCTGACCAATTTCTGGCAGGACATCGCCCTCGACTGGCGCAAGGGCCGCGTCTATCTCCCTGGCGAGGACCTGGACCGGTTCGGGGTGAGCGAGGCCCAGATCGCCCAGTCCCGCTGCGACGAGCGCTGGTCGCAGCTGCTCGCGTTCGAGGTGGCGCGCGCGCGCGCGCTGCTCGAGGCGGGGCGACCGCTCACGCGCGCGCTGCCGCTGCGCCTGGGGCTCGAGCTCAAATTCATCCTCGCCGGGGGTCTGCGCATTCTCTCTGCGATCGACGCCGTGCGCGGCGACATTTTCCGGCGCCGACCGCAGCTGCGCCGCCGCGATTGGGTGGCCATCTCGGCGGCGGCCCTTACGCGATGAGCCCCGACGCCTATTGCGAAGCGAAGGCCGCGCAAAGCGGCTCAAGCTTCTACTACAGCTTCCGCTTCCTCCCGCCCGAGCGAAGGCGCGCGATCACCGCGCTGTATGCGTTCTGCCGCGAAGTCGACGACGTCGTCGACGAAGTCGCCGACCCGGGCGTGGCGCGCCTGAAACTCGCCTGGTGGCGCAATGAAATCGCGGCCGTGTTCGGCGGAGAGCCCCAGCATCCGGTCGCCCTCGCGCTGGTGCCAACGGTGGCGGCCTTCAACCTGCGCGAAGAGCATTTGCAGGCGGTCATCGACGGCATGACGATGGACCTGGACCAGAATCGCTACCGCGATTTCGCGACCCTCGAGCGCTACTGCGATCGCGTCGCCGGCGTGGTCGGCCTCATGTCGGCAGAAATCTTCGGCTACGAGCAGCCGGCGACGCGTGACTATGCGCGTACCCTCGGCATCGCGTTTCAGCTCACCAACATCATCCGCGACGTCGGCGAGGACGCGAGCCGGGGCCGCATCTATTTGCCCCAGGACGAACTCGCGCGCCACGGCGTGACGGCAGCGGATCTCTTCGGGCGCCGGGTCACGCCCGCGTTCACCGCCCTGATGACCGAGCAGGTGGCGCGGGCGCGGGCGTTCTACGCGCGGGCGCTCGCCGCGCTGCCGAAATCCGACCGCCGCGCGCAGCGCCCGGGGCTCATCATGGCCGCGATCTACCAGGCCCTGCTGCGGGCGATCGAGCGCGACGGCTTTCACGTGCTCGACCGCAGGATCAGCTTGAGCCCGCTCGCCAAGGCGTGGATCGCATGGAAGACCTCGTGGTCCTATTGAAGCGCGGCGATGGCTGAGACAGCCGGGCGCATCGCCATCGTCGGCGGCGGCTGGGCGGGGATGGCGGCCGCGGTCACGTTGGCCGCCGGCGGGACGGCCGGTCACGGTGTTCGAGGCGGCGCAAGGTGCTCGGCGGGCGCGCGCGGCGCGTCGAGATCGAAGGGCGCACGATCGACAACGGGCAGCACATCCTGCTCGGAGCGTACGCGCAAACGCTCGCCTTGCTGCGCACGGTGCACGGCGAGCGCGCCGAGCGCGAGCTATTCGACCGGCGGCGGCTGCACCTCGAGCAGCCGGGCGCATTTCGCCTCAAGACGCCGCCGTTGCCGGCGCCGTGGCACCTCGCGGTCGCGCTGCTCGGCATGCGCGGCCTGCCGCGCCACGATCGGCTTGGGACGGTCGCTTTTGTGCGCCGTCTGCGCCGCGCGCGCTTTCGCTGCGCGCCGCAACTGACCGTCGCGGCGCTACTGGCCGATCAATCGTCGCTCGCCGTGAGCCTGCTGTGGGAGCCGCTGTGCGTGGCCGCCCTGAACACCCCCATCGAGACCGCGTCGGCGCAGATTTCCTGAACGTATTGCGCCTCGCGTTCGCCGCCCACGCGCGTGATTCGGATGTGCTCGTGCCACGGGTTGACCTGACCGCCCTGTTTCCCGCCGCCGCCGCAGCCTATGTGGCCGCGCGCGGTGGCGAAGCGCGCCTGGGCAGCACGGTCACCCGCCTCGACGTCGCCGACGCCGCGATCGAGCTGACGAGCGAGGCGGGCGAAGAGCGCTTTGTCGCGGCGGTGCTCGCCGTCGCGCCGCACCAGCTCGCGCCGCTCTCGGGATTCGCGCAACGCCCTGCCGCTGCCGTCGCGCTGGCCCAGGTCGCCGCGTTCGCCTACGAACCGATCCGAACGATCTACCTGCAGTACCCGTCGGCGCTGGACCTGGTGCAGCCGATGCTCAAGCTCGACGGCGATCCCGGGCAGTGGGTGTTTGACCGCGGCCAGCTCGGCGGCGCGCCGGGCCTCGCCGCCGTCGTCATCAGCACCGATGTCGCCGCGGCGCGAATCGCGCACGACGCGCTGGAGCGCGCGATCGACGCGCAGCTGCGGCGATTCTTCCCCAAGCTGCCTCCGCCGGCGTGGTCGCAGACCATTGCCGAGCGCCGCGCCACCTACGCCTGCATCACCTGCCTGGCGCGGCCGGCACCCGGGGCGCTGGAGAAGCGGCTCTACCTGGCCGGCGATTACACCGACCCGGACTTGCCGGCGACGCTCGAGGCGGCCACCCGCAGCGGCGTCGCGGCTGCGCGCCAGCTGCTCGCCGCGCGCCCCTAGCGCCGCCCCTCGGGATCGCCGTGCAAGCGCCTTGGCGCGCTCGCGCAGCACGTACTTCTGAATCTTGCCGGTGGAGGTTTTTGGCAGCGATCCGAAAACGACGCTCCGCGGCGCCTTGAAGTGCGCGAGTCGCTCCCGACACCAGGCGATGAGCTCATCGGCGCCGATGCCCTTCGGCTTCGGAGCGCAGCGCGACGAACGCGCAGGGCGTCTCGCCCCACTTGGGGTCGGGCCGGGCGACGACCGCGGCTTCCATCACCTGCGGATGGCGATAGAGGCACTCCTCGACTTCGAGCGAGCTGATGTTCTCGCCGCCGGAAATGATGACGTCCTTGGCCCGGTCCTTGATCTCGATGTAGTTGTCGGGATGCCACACCGCGAGATCGCCGCTGTGAAACCATCCGTCGCGCAGGGCCGCCGCGGTCGCCGCCTCGTTCTTCAAATAACCCTTCATGACGGTGTTCCCGCGCAGCATCACCTCGCCCACGCTCGCCCCGTCGCGCGGCACCGGCCGATGCGTGGCCGGGTCGGCGACGGTCAGCTCCGCGAGCGTGGGCATGGGCACGCCCTGGCGCGCCATCCGTCGCGCGCGTTCCTCCGGGTCAAGATCGCTCCAGCCTTCCTGCGTGGCGCACAGGGTCGCCGGCCCGTAGGTCTCGGTCAGCCCATACTGATGCGTGACACGGAAACCCATCTGCTCCATCGCTTCGATGACCGCCGAAGGCGGCGCGGCGCCCCCGGTTCCTACTTCGACCCGGTGGTCGAAGCGGAGCTTCACCTCCGGCGCCGCGTGCACCAGCATGTTGAGCACGATCGGCGCGCCGCAAAGATGGGTGACGCGGTAGTCGCGGATGGCCGGGAAGATCCGCGCCGGATCGACGCGGCGCAGGCACACGTGCGTGCCGCCGGCCGCGGTCACCGCCCAGGTATGCGTCCAGCCGCAGCAGTGGAACATCGGCAGCGTCCACAGGTAGACGCTGTCGGGGTTCAGGCCGAAGGCGAGCGCGTTGGCCAGGGCGTTGAGATAGGCGCCGCGGTGATGGTAGACCACACCCTTGGGGTCGCCGGTGGTGCCCGAGGTATAGAGCAGCGCCAGCGCATCCCACTCGTCCTCGGGTCCCGGCCAGACGAACGCCGGATCGCCTTCGGCGAGCAGCGCCGGGTAATCGATCGCGCCCAGTCGGGCGCTGCGCGGCGCGTCGCTATCGTCGATGTCGACGACAAGGATGTCGCGATCGACTTCTGCCAGCGCGGCCTTGATCGTGGGGGCAAATTCGGTGTCGGTGAGCAGTGCCTTCGCCTCGCCGTGCGCCAGGCAGAAGGCGATGGTGCGCGCATCGAGGCGGTAATTGAGCGCGTTCAACACCGCGCCCAGCGCCGGCACGGCGTAGTGCGCTTCGAGCAGGGGCGGAATATTGGGGGCCATGACGGCGACGGTGTCGCCGCGACCGATCCCCCGCCGTGCCAGGGCCGAGGCAAGCCGGCGACAGCGCGCCTCGAACTCGCCATAGGTGTACGCCTGCCGCGCCGTGGCGCACGGCGATCTTCTGCGGCCAGATCAGCGCGCTGCGCTCCAGAAACTGCAGCGGCGAGAGCGGGACGTAGTTCGCGCGCCGCTTGTCGAGGGAGTCAGTGCGCAGCGGAGGCGCGGGAGCAGCGGAGGACGCCATGGTCGCGTCGTCTAGGCACGCGTTGGCGGTTGCGTGCACCCGGCGCCCAGCGGGCGCTGCATGAGCAGGCTCTCGATCCAGCGCCCAAACTTCCAGCCGACGCCGGGCATGCGACCGACCTCGACGAAGCCCAGGGCACGGTGCAACGCAACCGAAGCCGCGTTGCCGACATCCCCGATCACCGCGACCATCAGCCGATCGCCGCGCTGCGTGCAGGCCTCGATCAAGCGCGTCAAAAGCATGCGCCCGATGCCGCATCCGGCGGCGGCGGGCGCAACATAGACCGAATCCTCGACCGTGTAGCGATAGCCCGGTCGCGATCGATAAGCGCTGGCGAAGCTATAGCCCACGATGACCCCCTGGCCGCTCTCGGCGACGAAATAGGGATACCTGGCGGCGACGATGGCATCGTAGCGGCGCTCCATTTCAGCAATCGAAGGAGGTGTGTATTCGAAGCTCGCCGTCCCGCGGGCGACCTGCTCGGCATAGATCGCCGTGATCTGCGTCAGGTCGGCGCGCGCTGCCGCGCGCAGGGTCACGCCCGACGACCGCGAGCCCCGTCATTACCCGCGCGTCGCCCGGTTGCTGCCGGGTCGGCCGCGCAGCAGCCGCTGTTTCTCGCGATTCCACTCGCGTTCCTTGGTCGCCGCCCGCTTGTCGTACTGCTTCTTCCCCCGTGCCAGACCGATGTCGAGCTTGATCCGGCCCTTGCTGAAGTGCAGGTTAAGCGGCGTAAGCGTGTAACCGGCCCGTTCGACCTTGCCGATCAGACGGTTGATTTCCACCCGGTGCAGCAACAGCTTGCGCGTGCGCGTCGGGTCGGCGCGGATGTGCGTCGATGCGGTGCCCAGGGGCGTCACGTGCGCGCCGAGGAGAACGATCTCGCCGTTCTTGACCACGACGTAGGCTTCCTTGAGCTGCGCCCGGCCGGCGCGGATGGCTTTGACTTCCCAGCCCTCGAGCGCGAGACCCGCCTCGAATTTTTCCTCGACGAAATAGTCGTGATAGGCTTTTCGGTTGTCGACTATGCTCATCGCAGGGCTCTTCGCTCGCCGCTCGTTCGGGGACTGGGACGAAACGCGCGCAATCCTATTGTAGCAATGGCCCCCATGGCGCAGCGCTCGGTCGCGGATAGCCGGACGTGAGCGAGATCCGGGTCACCGTCGTTCAGGCCCTGGCGGATGAGGCGATTGAAGTCGCGCTGCGCCTGCCCGAGGGCGCCACGATCGCCGACGCGATCGACCGCGCCGGAGCGAATCTGCGGCTCGCCGTCGCCGACCTGTCGCGCTGCGCGGTCGGGATCTACGGCAAACGGGCCCGCCGCGACACCGTCCTTGCCGACGGCGACCGGGTGGAGCTCTACCGGCCGCTCAAGGTGGATCCGAAACAGGCGCGAAGACAGCGCGCAACGGATAAACAACGTTAGATAAACGTTGCAAGCTATTTATTATTAACAACAATATAGCTTGCAAAGCCAGTCAGGCGCCCACCCGCCGGCTGGCAGGTTTCGCCGCCCGATCCCGCCGCGTTCGGCCTACCCTGTCGCGCCGTGCGCGCGCAGCGCGCGCGCAATCGCGTCGAACCCGCCGCGCACCGCCCAGGAGAGCGCGGTGGCGCCGTTTTCGTTGTGCTGGTTGACGTCGGCGCCGCGGGAGAGAAGCAGGTCGACGGTCGGCGCATAGCCGCCACGCACCGCCATCATCAGCGCCGTGGTGCCGTTGGGTGACAGCGCATTGACGTTGGCGCCGGCGTCGAGCAGGTAGCGGGCAACCTCGGTCTGGCCGCCGGTCGCGGCATAGAGGAGCGGCGTCCAGCCGGGACCATCGAGCGCGGCGCCGCGGGTGAAAAGCGTCTTCACGATCGCGAGGTGGCCGCCCAACGCCGCCACCGTGATCGGGCGGTCACCGAAGTGATTGGGCAGGTCGACCTTGGCGCCGGCACCGAGGAGCGCGTCGACGGTCGGCTGCCAGCCTGCGCGTGCCGCGACCAGCAAGACCGGGTCGCCATTCGGATCGAGGGTATTGGGATCCATGCCGCGCGCGAGCAGGGCGCGCACCTGGTCGCTGCGGTCGATCGCCACCGCCTGCACAAAGGTATCGTAGGTCTGATCGGCGTTTGCCGCCGGCGCTGCGGCGAAGAAGAGCCCGAGGGCGAAGGACGCAGCTCCGAGCGCTTGCCATGAGGACTTAGTGCACATCACGAGCCACCCCGAACAGGCGAAAAAAATTCTCTGAAGTCGTCGCCGCGATTTCGGCGACGGCGACGTCGCGCAAACGCGCAATTTCTTCGGCAACGTAGCGCACGTAGGCCGGCTGATTGGTCTTGCCGCGAAACGGCACGGGCGCAAGGTACGGCGAGTCGGTCTCGATGAGCATGCGCTCGAGAGGTACGCGGCGCGCCACGTCCTTGAGCGCCTGCGCGTTCTTGAAGGTGACGATGCCGGAGAAGGAGATGTAGAAGCCGAGTTCGAGCGCGCCGGCCGCAACTTCCCAGCTTTCGGTGAAGCAGTGCATGACGCCGCCCACCTCGCCGGCACCCTCCTCACGCATGATCGCGAGGGTATCCTCGGCGGCGGCCCGGGTATGGATCACCAGCGGCTTGCGGCAGCCGCGCGCGGCGCGGATGTGGGTGCGAAAGCGGGTGCGCTGCCAGGAAAGATCGCCCTTCAGCCGATAGTAATCGAGCCCGGTCTCGCCGATGGCGACGACCTTCGGTTGTGCCGCCAGCCGCACCAGTTCGTCCGCATCCGGCTCCGGCGTATCCTCGACATCGGGATGCACTCCGACCGAGGCGTAGAGCTGCGCATGGTCGGCGGCGAGCTTCACCACCGAGGGCATCGCCGGCAGGTTGACGCTGATGCACAGCGCATGCGTGACCTGGTTTGCGGCCATGGCCTCGAGCACCGCCGGAAGATCGGCGGCGAGCTCGGGGAAGTCGAGGTGGCAGTGCGAGTCGACGAACAAGCGCTACATCGTGTGCGTCGGGCGGTTCGACGCCAGCGTCTCGCCGAGGACCTGCTCTATTTGCGCCCGCGCCGATGCGCCGATGTCGTCGTTGGTGAACTGGACACCGATGCCCTGGGTGCGATTGCCCTGGACGCCGTCGGGTGTGATCCAGACCACCTTGCCCTGCACGGCAATGCGCTGCGGGTCGTCCATCAGCGAGAGCAGCATGAAAACTTCCTCGCCCAGCTGATAGGGCCGGTTGGTCGGGATGAAGATGCCCCCGCCCTTGAGAAAGGGCATGTAGGCGGCGTAGAGCGCGGCCTTCTCGCGAATGTTGAGCGATAGCACACCCGGCCGCGACACCGTCGACGTGTTGCCGAAGCGATCGCTGTTGCTAATGCGACGTCTCCCGTACCGAACAGGGCGAGATACTCGAACAGCAGCGCTTCGACGACCAGCCGCGGTTGGAGTGGATGGCCGAGCAGCGCGCGCTGCTGGAGCAGCGTTCCATAGTAGCGGAACAGCTTCAGCCGCGCCACCTTCTGCCCCAGCCGCCGCAACACATCGCGCCGGTCCGGGTTGAAGCGCGGGATCCCGCCGCTGCTGCTGGCCGCCAGATCGGCGATCCAGGTCTGCAACCAGTACACCACAGCCGCAAGCTGCGCCTTGCGCTCCTCCTTCGGATACGCGTCCAATCGCGCCCCGAGCAACACCGGCCGCAGGCGCTCGGGTCGCGCCAGCGCGTCGAGCAGCAGCTCGCGCTCGCGCTGCACCGCGGCATCGGCAAACGTCAGTGCAAGCAGCGGCGCGCCGCCGGCCTGGGCGAGCAGGAGCGTCGCGTTGGGCGCGCCCTGCGCTTCCAGCCACGCGCTCGCCGCCGCCGCGTCGGGCTCGGGCGCGACCAGCCGCCGGCAGCGGCTCACGATCGTTGCCGGCAGGCCCCCGGGAAGATGACTGACCAGGATCAGATAGGTTGCCGGCGGCGGCTCCTCGAGCGTCTTGAGCAGGGCATTCGCCGCGGCCGTATTCATGCCTTCCGCCGGCGCGATCAGCGCGACCTTGGCACGCTGGCGATGGCTCGAGAGCTGGGTAAATTCGATCAGCTGCCGGATGCGGTCGACCTCGATGCGGTCGACGGGGGTCGGATTGCCCTCCTCGTCCGCCTCGAAGAGCTCGATGAGGCGCAGATCCGGATGCGCTCCCGCCAGCACGTAGCCGCAACTCGGGCAGGCGCCGCAGGCGCTGCCATCCGGGTTCGGGCGCTCGCACAAGAGCGCCTGCGCAAAATGCAGCGCCAGGATACCTTTGCCGATGCCGCGCCGGCCGGTGATGAGCAATGCCTGCGGCCAGCGCGCGCGCGCTTGCAGCGCGGCGGCGGCCGTGGCGCGCTGCCACGGCGGCAACGGCTGCCCCGGCGGCAACGCCGTCGCACGCTCGTTCATAGCGCCGCCACGAGCGCGGCGAGCTCGGCCCGGATCGCATCGGGCGAACGGGTGGCGTCGATCACCCGCATGCGCAGGGGCTCCGCCCGCGCGCGTTGCAGATACGCCTCGCGCACGCGGTCGAAGAACGCTCCCGTCTGGCGCTCGAACTTGTCCTGCGCCCGGGCCCCTGCGACGCGCTCGCGGCTGACTTCGACCGGGATGTCGAATACGAGCGTGAGGTCGGGGCGAAACTCGCCCAGCGTCAGCCGTTCGAGTTGCGCGATCGTCTCCAGAGGCACCCCGTGCCCGGCCCCCTGATAGGCGTAGGTTGCGTCGACAAAGCGATCGCAGACGATCCACGTCCCGTCGGCGAGCCGCGGCCAGATCTCGCGTTCGCAATGCTCGCGCCGCGCGGCAAACATCAGCAGCGCTTCGGCGAAGGGCGTCATCGGCTCGTGCAGCAGCAGTTCGCGCAGCTTCTCGCCGACGCGGGTGCCGCCCGGCTCACGGCTCACCCACACCGGATGGCCGCCACGTTCGAGCGTTGACTTGAGCCATGGCAGGTGCGTGCTCTTGCCGGCTCCGTCGATGCCTTCGAGGGTAATGAAACGACCGCGGGGGCGAGGGTTTGACATGCGCGATGCAACGGCGGTGCTAGCGCCCGTTCTTCTGGTATTTTGCCACCGCGCGATTGTGGTCGGGGAGATTGGCCGAGAACTCGCTTGACCCGTCCCCGCGCGAGACGTAGTACAGGTAGGGTGTGGGCGGCGGATGCAATACCGCGTCGAGCGACGCCTGGCTTGGCAGCGCGATCGGCGTGGGCGGCAAGCCATCACGGGTGTAGGTGTTGTACGCGGTATCCGTGTCGAGGTCGCGCTTGGTCAGGTTGCCGTCGAAGCGCACACCCAGGCCGTAGATCACCGTCGGATCCGCCTGCAAGCGCATGCCGCGCTGCAGGCGATTGATGAGCACCGAAGCGATGAGCGGCCGATCGGCGCCGCGCCCGGTCTCCTTCTCCACGATCGAGGCCAGGATCAGCGCCTCGTACGGCGCGGTGAATGGGAGTCCGGACGCGCGCGCGGCCCAGGCCGCATTCAGTCGCTGCTGCATGGTGCGGTAGGCGCGCGCCAGGATCGACACGTCGCTCGCCCCGGAGGGAAAAAAATAGGTGTCGGGAAAGAACCAGCCCTCCGCCTGCGTCTCCGTGGCGCCCAGCGCGCGCATCAAGTCCGGGTCGGCAACATCACCCGCGGTTTGGGTAATCTCGGCGTTCGCGCGCAAGGCCTCGCGCAGATCGCGCACCGTCCAGCCCTCGACAATGGTCAGGCTCATCTGCGTGGCGTCGCCCTGCGATAATTTCGCCAGCAAGGCGGCAAGCGTCGTGCCCGCCGGGAGCTCGTAGTTACCCGCCTTGATCGTGCGATCGATACCGACCACGCGCCCCAACAGCACCAGCATCCAGTCCGCGGGCAATACGCCGGCGGCCTTCAACTCGTGCGCGACCGCGCGCAGCGTCGCGCCGGAACGCACGCTGAAGGCATACGGCTGCTGCGGCAGGGGCAAAGGCCAGCGCGTCACCCACCACCAGGCGGCCACCCCGGCGGCCAGGGCGATGACGATCAACGCGAAGAGACGGCGCGACACAAAACGCTCGCAGGCGGAAAGCGGAATCGCGCGATTATAATGGCTCCATGGTCCGACCCGCCGGCATCAAACCACGCGCGCCCCGGCTTCACGTTGGTCGAGATCCTGGTTGTCATCGTGATCCTTGGCATCCTCGCCGCCCTGGTCGTGCCGCGCATCATCGAACGCCCCGATCAGGCACGCGTCACCGCCGCCAAGGCCGACATCGCGACCCTCATGCAGGCACTCAAGCTCTATCGCCTCGACAACCAACGCTATCCGACCACCGAACAAGGTCTCAATGCGCTGGTGGCAAAGCCGACCCTGCCACCGGTGCCGCCGAACTGGAAGCCGAACGGCTATCTCGAGCGGCTGCCGCTCGATCCGTGGGGGAATCCCTATCAGTATCTCAATCCGGGTTTGCGCGGCGAGATCGACGTCTTCAGTTTCGGTGCGGACGGCCAGCCCGGTGGAACGGGCTATGACGCCGATATCGGTTCGTGGGATCTGTGACGCGCCGGCAGGGTCGCGGCTTCACGCTCGCCGAGATACTCGTCGTGCTGGTCGTGATCGGCATTGCCGCCGCGATCACCTATGCACAGCTGGAAAGCGATCCGCGCCAGACGCTGCAGCGCGAAGGGCGCCGCTTGGCCGGCGCGCTCGAACATGCGGCGCTGCTCGCGCAATGGAAGAACGAGACCCTTGGCGTTTCGGCCAACGGCAGCGCGTACCGGTTCTGGCGCCGCAGCGTCGACGGCGATGGCGAGCACTGGGTCGCGCTTTCCGACGACGACCTGCTTGCGCCGCGGGCGCTGCCGGCGCCCTTGATCGCCGTGGCGCGCGCCTATGCCGGACAGCCGGTGCCCAACGAGGCGGTCCTGCCGCTCGTCCCCAGCGGCCGCAATGAGCCTTATGTCATCGCGCTGGCTGCTCCGGAATGGCAACTGCTGCTCACCTCGGACCCGCTGAACCGGGTCGCGCTCGTCGGCCCGATTCCGCGCTGAATCGCACACCCGCCGCGCGCTGGCGCGGCTTCACCCTGGTCGAAGTCCTGGTCGCGCTGGCGATCGTCGCGGTCGCGCTCGCCGCCGGATTCCGCAGCGTGGCACAGAGCAGCGACAGCGCGACCGCGCTCAAGGCGCGCACGCTGGCGCTGTGGGTGGCGGAAAACCGCTTGGCGGCCGCGCAGCTCGAAACGCCGGGCCCGCGCGGTGGGCGAGAGCAGCGGCAACGACGACGAGGCCGGCGCCAGTTTCGTCTGGCACGCAACCGTCGTCAGCACGCCGAACCCGGCGTTTCGACGCGTCGAGATCACCGTCGCTGAGGCGGCGCGTCCCGACTACGTGCTGGCGCGGCTGGTCGGCTACGTGGGCCAAAGCGCGCAGTGATGCCGATGCGCTACGCCGTTCGCCGCGGCTTCACGCTGCTCGAAGTACTCATTGCCATCGCCATCGTGGCCCTCATCGCCACGCTCGGCTATCGCGCCGTCGCGGCGCTGAGCGCGAGCGAAACGAAGCTCGCGGCCGAGGCGACGCGCTGGCGCACGCTCGACCTTTTCTTCGCCCGCCTGGAAGGCGATCTGCGCCAGGCGATGCCGCGCCCTGCGCGCTTGTCCGACACGCTCGAGCCGGCATGGGTGGGAAACGCCGACGCCGAGGGCAACAGCGTGCTCGAATTCTCCCGCGCCGGGCCCGAATTCACGCTCGAACCGGGGAGCGCCGGGCAGCGGCTGGCCTATCGGCTTCGCGCTGGCGCGGTCGAAGTACTCTATTGGGCGAGCTATGATCGGCCGCGCGGCGTCGACCCCACGGCGTACCCGCTGCTAGACGGCGTGGCGCGCTTCCAGCTCGCCTACCTCACGCAGGGCGGAAGCTGGGCCGACAGCTGGCCCCTCGTCGGCGAAAACCCGCTGCCGCGCGCGGTGAAGGTCGACCTCACGCTGGCTTCGGGCGAAGTGATCGAGCGATGGTTCGCGCTCCGCTGAAGCGCGCGCGGCGCGGCCATCGTCATGGCGATGCTGCTCGCCGCGCTGGCGGCGACCATCGCCGCCACGCTGCTCTGGCAGCAACAGCGCTGGGCGGGCGAATACGAGCGCCGGCGCGATCAGGTGCAGGCCCAGGCGCTGGCAATGGCCGGGGTGCAATGGGCGCGTCAAATCCTGTTCGAGAATGCGCCGCCGTCGATCGTGCAGCTGGGCCAGCCGTGGGCCTTCCGCCTGCCCACGACGCCGATCGAGAACGGTTCGATCGGCGGCTACATCACCGATGCCCAGGGCCGCCTTAACGTCAACAACCTGGCCGGCAGTGCCACCGTGGCCACGGCGGCGCAGCTGGCATTGCAGCGCCTGTTCGCCGAGCTCGGCGTGCCCAATGCCCTGCTCAACGCCATCGCCGACTGGGTCGACGCCGACGACCAGACGACGCCGAACGGCGGGGCCGAAGACTCGTACTACCTGGCGCAGGACCCGCCGGGGCTGGCCGCCAATGCCCCGGTACGCCGCGTCGCCGAATTGCTCGCCGTGCGCGGTGCCGACCCGACGCTCATCGCCCGCCTGGCGCCGTTTGTCGATGCGCTCGACGCGCCCACCACTGGTCAACGTCAATACCGCGCCGGCGGAAGTGCTCGCCGCCGTGGTCGGCGGGCTCGACGCGGCGGGCGCCACGACCCTCGTGGCGAGTCGGACCACCAAACCGTTCGCCAACCTCGGCGATTTCCGGACGCGCCTGCCGCACTGGCAATCTCGACGGTCGACGAAACCACGCTTGCCGTCACCAGCGACTGGTTTGTGGTGACCATCGAAGCGCGGCAAGGCGATACCGTCGCCCGCGCCCGGGCTCTGCTCCGACGCTCCACCGCCCCGAGGGCGTGGCCGGACGTCGTCTGGCAGACCGTCGAGTAGCGTCTTGGCCGCCGCCGCTCCCGCCACGGGCGTCACAGCGGGTCGAGTACAATCGGCGCCGATCGAGGGCACCTCGGAATCGGTCCGCTAAGCGCCCCGGCGCGCGACGTCGTGTCGCACCCTTGCGCGACGCCTGCACAAGCTGCCTGAATCTCGCGATGGCACTCACCGCAACCACACTGCGCGTATGGGTCGACGACCCGCCCGAGGCGGGCCGCGAATTCGCCTGGGTGCTGTTCGACGCCGCGGGTGGGCAGGTCGGCAGCGGCCGCAGTCCGCCGTCGGCATGGCCCGCGGCCGAGCGCAGGGAAGCGGTCGTCGCAGCGCGCCATGGCCGCATCGTCACGCTGACGCTGCCGCCGTTACCGCCTGGCCGCGTCGTCGCGGCGGCGCGGTTCGCGCTCGAGGACCAACTTGCCGACGCACCCGACGAGAGCCATGTCGCGGTGGGCAGCGAGCGCAGCAGCAGCGGGCTGCGCGTGGCGATCGTCGCCAGCAGCTGGATGGCAGCCTTCGTTGCCGCGTCGCAGCGCGGTGGGCTTATCTGGGACCGCGCCGTGCTCGAAAGCGACCTGGCGCTGGCACCGGCGCGCGGCTGGCGCTGGTGTGCGGCCTCGGTTGGCGAGCCCGGATTTGTCCGCACCCACGGTGGCGCAACGATCGCGGTGGGGCCGGTGCAAGGTGATGCGCCGCCAGCGGAGCTCGCCCTGGCGCTCGCCCGCGGCGGCGCCGACGCGCCGCAGACCGTCCGCGTCGACGCCGCGGGTGCCACGCCGCTGCTTCTCGAGCGCGCCCGCGCCTTGACCGGGGTTGAATTCGTCGCCGGGACGCCCTGGCGCTGGGCGGACGCGGCGCCGGGGGCGTTTGCTGGCGCGATCGATCTGCTCTGCGAGCGCTTTGGCTTGAATGCGGCCCGCCCCGCGCTCGATTTTCGCCGCCTGCTAAGACCGGCTCTGTGGATCGCCGCCCTGGCCATCGGCCTGCATGTGGCCGCGACGCTCGGACAGTGGCTCTGGCTGCGCTGGGAAACCGCGGCGGTCGGCCGCGAGCTCACCGCGCTTGCCGCCACCGCCGTGCCCGAATTCGCCGCCGGCGGCTCCGCCACGACCGCGCCCGCGCTTGCCCTGGCGCAGCGCGAGCGCGACCTCAAGCATCGCGCCGGTCTGCTCGCCGGCGACGACTTTCTGCCGTTGCTCGCGCGCGCGGCGCCGGCGCTCTCGGCACTTCCGCCCGAAGCGATCCGTTCGCTGACCTATGCCGACGGCCACCTGCTGCTCGATCTGCAGAAGATCGAGCCAACGCGGCCGGCCGCCTTGCAACGCGAACTGCAGCGCGCCGGCCTGGTCGCGATCGCCGCGCCCACCGCCAACGGCGCCCGGCTGCGGGTAGGGTTGAACTGATGGCCACCACCGCCTCGAGCCGGCGCGAGTCTCTGGCCCAGTGGTGGCAATTGCGCTCGCGCGGCGAGCGCGCCGTGCTCGCGCTTGTCACCGCCGTGGTGGCCCTCGCCCTCGGCTGGCTGTTCATCTGGCAACCGCTGCTGCAGGACACGGAGCGGTTGACGCGGCAGCTCGCCGCCGATCGGGCGACCTTGGCCGAAGCGCGGCGACAAGCCGACGCGATTGCCGGTCTCGCGCGCACGCGCGCCCCGGGTCGCCGCCGGCGATCCGCGCGCCGCGCTCGATGCGGCGTTAGTCGAGCAGGGTCTCAAGAGCGCCGCGACGTCGATTGAACGCGGCGACAACGAGCGCCTGCGCGTGACCTTCGACCGCATTGGCTTCGATGCGCTCACGGCGTTCCTGGACGCCCTGCAGAAAAGCGCGCAGCTGCGGCCGGTCGAGCTGGTCGCCACCGCCCGCGTCGAACCCGGACAGGTCCGCGCCGAGCTCACCCTGGCACACTGATGCGACCCGCGTTGGCCATCGCCGCGGGCGCGGTATTGCTCTCTGGCGCGTTGGTCATCACCGCGCCCGCGACGCTGCTCGATTCACGCCTTGCCGCGCTCTCCGACGGACACCTGCGCCTGGCGGACGCCGCCGGCACGATCTGGAACGCTTCGGGCGAGGTGGTGCTGTTGCCGACCGCGGCGCGCGTGCCGCTGCGCTGGCAACTCGACGCCTGGCCGTTGCTCCGCGGCGAAGTTCGGGGCGCGATCGGCACGCAGACGGAGATCGCGCCCGGCGCGACCCTGGTGTACGGTCGCGATCGCTTCGAGCTCTCCGCGCTCGACCTGGCGCTGCCGGTGGAGAGCATCCTGCCCTTTGCCACCCGCGCGAAGATCGCGCTCGGCGGCACGCTGACCGTGCACGTAGACCACCTGGCGTGGGTTGCCGGCGCGCTCGACGGGCAACTGACGCTGCAATGGCGGGACGCGAGCCTGCCCGGGCCGAGGGCCGACACCCGCATCGGCTTGGGCGATGTACGCATCGATCTCAACGGACGCGGCGTCGAGCTAACCGGCCCGGTGCGCAACACCGGGGGGGACGTCGAAATCAACGGCCAACTCGCACTCGCGGCGGCGGGTGCAACGAGCCTCGACGCCACGCTCCGGCCACGAAGCGCCGATCGCGAGCGCGCCGAACTGGTCACGGCCGCGCTGTCGACCCTCGGCGCGGCCGATGCGGAGGGCGGCTACCGCGTGCATTGGACCGGGGCCTGGCGATGAGCCGCCGTCGCCACCGCGGCCGCAGCGCGGCCAGCGCACCCCCGAAGCGCCGCGCATCCGCCCCCGCCGCAGCGCTTAGCGGCCATCGACGGGCTGCGGGGATTCGCGCTCTGCCTGATGGTCGTCTATCACTTCATGTTCGACTTGGCCTGGTTCCGCGTCCTGCACGCCGATTTCAACCACGACCCGTTCTGGCTCGGGTTTCGCGGCATCGTGGTGACGCTGTTCGTGGGCCTGGTCGGCGTGAGCCTGGTGCTCGCGCGACGCGCGCATCCGGGGCCGCGAGCGTTCTGGCGCCGCGTCGCGCTGATCGCCGCCTGCGCCGTGCTGGTCAGCGGCGCGAGCTACGTGGCCTTTCCGCAGACTTTCATCACCTTCGGCATCCTGCATTGCATCGCCGTGAGCTCGATCCTGGCGCGACCGCTCGTCGATTCGCCGCGGCTCGCCCTGCTCACGGGCATCGCCATCATCGCGCATCGGCAACACGCTGCACCTGCCGCTGTTCGATACGCCGTGGCTGCACTGGGTCGGCATGATGACGCACAAGCCGGCGACCGAAGACTACGTGCCGCTTTTTCCGTGGCTCGGCGTGGTGCTGGTCGGGGTCGCCGTGGGCCACTGGTTGCTCGCACGCGAACCGGTCGCCATCGCGGCGCTCGGCCGCGCGACGCCGGCCTGGCTGGCGTGGCTGGGACGCCACAGCCTGCTCGTCTACCTGGTGCACCAGCCGCTGCTGGTCGGCATCCTGCGCGTGGTCGTCTAGGTTCGCCTTGGCCTGCCGCGGGAGGCTCCCGTATAATCGCTCGCTTACACAGGCGCGTAGCTCAGCTGGTTAGAGCACCACCTTGACATGGTGGGGGTCGTTGGTTCGAGTCCAATCGCGCCTACCAATGTGCACGCACGAAGGACCGAAAGGCAGCGTTATGACACCGCGAACGCGGCAGGAGCCCGATTGATCGAAGCGCGAGTTCGCACGCCGGTGTGAGGTGAAAAAAGTGCGGCTCGTCCGCACTTTTTTTTCAAGGATCCGCCATGCCTGATGTCCGCCTGCCCGACGGTGCCGTAAAGCACTTCGACGCGCCCGTCTCCGTGTTGGCTGTCGCCCAGTCCATCGGCCCGGGCCTCGCCAAGGCCGCGCTCGCCGCCAAGGTCAACGGCCAGCTCGTCGATACCTCGTATGTCATCGCTCGCGACGCGGACCTCGCCATCGTCACCGACAGGGATCCGGAGGGACTCGAGGTGCTGCGCCATTCGACCGCGCACCTGCTCGCCTACGCGGTCAAGCAATTGTTTCCCGACGCCCAGGTGACCATCGGCCCGGTCATCGAGGACGGGTTCTATTACGACTTTTCCTTCAAGCGGCCGTTCACCCCCGAGGATCTCGCGGCGATCGAGGCGAAGATGGCCGAGCTCGCGAGCCGCGATGAACCGGTGGTGCGCAAGCTGATGGCGCGCGACGACGCGGTGCGCTACTTCGAGTCGATTGGCGAACACTACAAGGCCGAAATCATCGCCTCGATTCCCGGACGACGAGCCGATTTCGCTCTACAGCGAAGGCGCCTTCACCGATCTATGCCGCGGCCCGCACGTGCCGTCGACGGGCAAGCTCAAGGTGTTCAAGCTCACCAAGCTCGCCGGGGCCTACTGGCGCGGCGATTCGCGCAACGAGATGCTGCAGCGAATCTACGGCACGGCGTGGGCGAAGAAGGAGGATCTCGACGCCTACCTGCATCGCCTCGAGGAGGCCGAGAAGCGCGATCACCGCAAGCTGGGCCGCCAGCTCGACCTGTTCCACCAGCAGGACGAGGCGCCGGGAATGGTGTTCTGGCACCCGAAGGGTTGGACGATCTGGCAGCAGGTCGAGCAGACCATGCGCAAGGTCTACCAGGACAACGGCTATCAGGAAGTGCGCGGCCCGATGATCCTCGACCTCAGCCTGTGGAAACGCTCCGGGCACTGGGACAACTACAAGGAGAACATGTTCTTCACCGAATCGGAGAAACGCGACTACGCGGTCAAACCGATGAATTGCCCCGGGCACGTCATGATCTTCAACTCCGACCTGCGCAGTTATCGCGATCTGCCGCTGCGTTACGGCGAGTTCGGCTACTGCCACCGCAATGAAGCTTCCGGCGCGCTGCACGGCCTCATGCGCGTGCGCGCGTTCACCCAGGACGACGGCCATATCTTCTGCACGCCGGAGCAGATCGAGCACGAAGTCACCGCCTTCAATCGCCTCGCGCTGGCCGTGTACAAGGACTTCGGCTTCGAGGATATCGCGATCCGGCTGTCGCTTCGCCCGGAAAAGCGCATCGGCTCCGATCAAGTCTGGGATCGCGCCGAGGCTGCGCTACGCGCGGCGCTGCAGGCGTGCGGGGTGAGCTGGACCGACCTGCCCGGGGGACGGGGCATTCTACGGTCCGAAGATCGATTACAGCCTGAAGGACTCCTTGGGCCGCTCCTGGCAATGCGGCACGATGCAGGTCGATTTCATGATGCCCGAGCGCCTCGGCGCCGAATACGTCGCCGAAGACAATACGCGCAAGGTGCCGGTCATGCTGCACCGGGCCATCATCGGCTCCTTCGAGCGCTTCATCGGCATCCTGATCGAAAACTACGCCGGCGCGCTGCCGTTGTGGCTCTCGCCGGTGCAGGTTGCGGTCCTGACCATCACCGACCGCCAGGCCGCCTACGCCCGGGAGGTCGCGGCGACCCTGCAGGCGGCCGGCTACCGCGCCATGGCCGATTTGCGCAACGAGAAAATAACTTATAAAATTCGGGAACATAGCCTGCAAAAGTTGCCGTACCAGGTGATCCTGGGCGACAAGGAGCTGCAGGCGCGACAGGTGGCCGTGCGTACCCGCACCGGCGAAGACCTGGGGGCGATGCCTCTGGAAACCTTCGTGTCTCGACTTGACCGCGAGGCAAAAGCTCGGCGTTGACCCATCGGCGGCGCACGAGCACGGACGGGCGGCACGGCCGGATTTTTCAGATTTCGGGAGAACGCAATCGCCCAGGAAAGAGCGCAGCGAATCAACGGGGAAATCACCGCCCCCGAGGTTCGCCTAGTAGGCGAAGACGGTGAGCAAATCGGCGTCGTGCCGGTCGCGGATGCGATGGCACGGGCGGAAGCGGCGGAACTCGATCTGGTCGAGATCGCGCCGCTCGCCAAGCCCCCGGTGTGCCGGATCATGGATTTCGGCAAGTTCAAATACCGCGAGGCGAAGCGAGCGCACGAGGCAAAGCTCAAGCTCAAGCAGATCCAGGTCAAGGAAGTGAAATTCCGCCCCGGCACCGACGAGGGGGACTACAAGATCAAGCTCCGGAACCTCATCCGGTTCCTGGGCGAAGGCGACAAGGCCAAGGTAACGTTGCGTTTCCGCGGCCGGGAGATGGCGCACCAGGAATTCGGCGTACGCCTGCTGGAGCGGATCCGCGGCGATCTCGAGCCGTTCTGCGTCGTCGAGCAGTTTCCCAGACTCGAGGGCCGGCAGATGGTGATGCTGCTGGCGCCGAAGAAGGTGGTACCGAAGCATCACCCGAACAAGCCCGAGGCCGGTCAGGCGCCCGTGAAAAAGGCGCCGAAAGCCTCTCCGTCGGAGAGCACCGCTGTGGGCAGCAAATAGGAAGATCGAGCATCATGCCAAAGATGAAAACCAAGAGCGGCGCAAAAAAGCGCTTCCGCGTGCGCGGCAGCGGCAGCGTCAAGCGCTCGCAGGCGTTCAAGCGCCACATCCTTACCAAGAAGTCGACCAAGAACAAACGGCACCTGCGCGGCCCCACCGGAGTTGACCGCACCAATGCGGCTTCGGTGAAAGCCATGCTGCCATACGCCTAAGGGAGCCGGCCATGCCACGAGTCAAACGAGGCGTTACCGCCAAGGCGCGGCACAAGAAGATCCTTGCCAAGGCGAAGGGTTATCGCGGCCGTCGCGGCAACGTCTACCGCATCGCCAAGGAGGCGGTGATGAAGGCGGGGCAGTACCAGTACCGCGATCGCCGCAACAGGAAGCGCGAATTCCGCGCGCTGTGGATCGCCCGCATCAACGCCGCCGTGCGCGAGCTGGGCATGAGCTACAGCGTATTCATGAACGGCCTGAAGAAAGCGTCGATCGATATTGATCGCAAGGTGCTTGCCGATCTGGCGGTGCACGACAAGACGGCGTTTAGCAAGATCGCAGAGCAGGCCAAAGCCTCTCTGGCCTGAGTGCAGAAAACCAACGAGGGAGGCGACAATCGCCTCCCTTTTTTTATTTCCAGCGATGCCCGAACTCGAATCGATCGTTGCCGCCGCGCTGGCCGATTTCGCCGCCTGTACCGACGCGGCTGCGCTCGAAGACCGTAAGGCGCAGTACCTTGGCAAGACCGGCCGCCTTACCGAGTTGTTGAAAGGGCTCGGCGCGCTGCCGGCAGGCCAACGGCCGGCAGAGGGCGCGCGCATCAACGCGGCCAAGTCGCAGCTGGAGGGCGCGCTCGAACGCCGGCGCGAGGAGTTGGCCGAGGCCAAGCTTACCCGGCAGCTCGCCGCCGATGCGCTCGACGTGTCGCTGCCGGGGCGCGGCATGGGTGTCGGCGGTATGCATCCGATCACGCGCACCGTGCAACGCATCGAGGCCCTGTTTCACTCGCTCGGGTTTACGGTGGCCGATGGCCCGGAAATCGAGGACGACTTCCATAACTTCACCGCGCTCAATACGCCGGAGAACCACCCCGCGCGTTCGATGCAGGACACGTTCTATGTCGAAGGCGGCATGGTCCTGCGCACGCACACCTCGCCGGTCCAGGTGCGGTACATGGAAACGCATCAGCCGCCGATCAAGATCATCGCCCCCGGCCGCGTGTATCGCGTCGACAGCGACGCAACCCATTCGCCGATGTTCCACCAGGTCGAGGGGCTGTGGATCGACGAGCAGGTGACTTTCGCCGATTTGAAGGGTGTCTTCACCGACTTCCTGCGCCGCTTCTTCGAGCGCGATGACCTCAAGGTGCGCTTTCGCCCGTCGTTCTTCCCCTTTACCGAGCCCTCGGCGGAGATCGACATGGCCTTCGGCGACGGCTGGCTCGAGATCTCCGGTGCCGGCCAGGTGCATCCGAACGTGCTCCGCGCGGTAGGCATCGATCCCGAGCGCTTTCAGGGCTTCGCCTTCGGTATGGGTCCGGACCGGTTGGCGATGCTGCGCTACGGCGTGGATGACTTGCGCCTGTTCTACGAGAACGATCTGCGCTTCCTGCGCCAGTTCGTTTAATTGCGACGGCGATGAAATTCTCCGAACATTGGCTGCGCACCCTGGTCGATCCGCCGGTCGACAGTACGGAGCTTGCGCATCGACTCACGATGGCCGGGTTGGAAGTCGAGGACAGCAGGCCGGTCGCGCCACCTTTCGCCGGTGTGGTCGTCGGCCGGGTGCTCGGCGTATCGCGGCATCCCAACGCCGAGCGGCTGACCGTATGCCAGGTCGACGTCGGCCGCGACCAACCGCTGACGATCGTCTGTGGCGCACCCAATGCAGCGCCAGGGGTCGTGGCGCCCTGTGCGCTCATCGGCGCCGAGCTCCCCGGCGGAGTGGTCATCAAGAAAGCCGCCGTGCGGGCCGTGGAATCGCAGGGCATGCTTTGCTCCGCAGCGGAATTGGGTCTTGGCGAAGACAGCTCGGGCCTGCTTCTGCTCGAGCCAACTCTCGAACCGGGCAAGGATCTGCGCCTCGCGCTCGACCTCGACGACCCGCTGCTTACGCTCAAGCTCACACCTAACCGCGCCGATTGCCTGTCGCTACTCGGCATCGCGCGCGAGGTGGCCGCGATTACGAGTTCGCGGCTTACGCCCCCGCCCCTATCCCCGGCTCCGGTCGGGGCCAAGTTGCGGCGCAGCGTGCGGGTCGAGGATGCGCTCGCCTGCCCGCGCTTCTGTGCCCGCGTGATCGAGGGCATCGATGCGCAGGCACCGACGCCGGAGTGGATGCGGCGCCGCTTGGAGCGCTCCGGCATCCGCTCGATATCGGCCGTCGTCGACACCACCAACTACATCATGCTCGAGCTCGGTCAGCCGCTCCACGCCTACGACGATGCGCTGCTCGAAGGCGACATCGTCGTGCGCTTTGCGCGCCGCGACGAAAAGCTCACCCTGCTCAACGGCCAGACCCTTGAGCTCGAACCCGACCTGTTGCTCGTTGCCGACGAGAAAAAGCCCCTTGGCCTTGCCGGCATCATGGGCGGCGAGCACAGCGGCATCGCCCCCACCACGCGCAACGTCTTTCTCGAAGGCGCGTTCTGGAACCCCGCCGTGATTCAGGGCAAGGCGCGCCGCCTGGCGTTCGCAACCGACGCCGGCTTCCGCTTCGAGCGCGGGGTCGACTTCGCCCTCGCGCCGGCGGCGGTCGAACGGGCCAGCCGGCTGATCATCGAGCTTTGTGGCGGCGCTGCGGGCCCGCTCATCGACGTGCGGGGCGAGATGCCGCGGCGCGACCCGGTGCGGGTGCGTGGCGCGCGCATCGCGCGCGTGCTCGGCGTCAGCGTTGCGCCGGAGACGGTTGCCGATATCTTCGGCCGGCTGCAGCTGCAACCACAGCGCCACGGCTCGGATTTCGTCTGCACGCCGCCGTCGTTCCGCTTCGACCTCGCCCTCGAGGAGGATTTCATCGAGGAAGTCGCGCGCCTGTATGGCTACGACCGCATCCCTTCGACGCCACCGGTGCAGCCGCAGACGATGTTGCCGGAGCGCGAGGAGGTCCGCCCTGCGGCCGCAATTGGGGCCCTGCTCAACGCCCGCGACTACCAGGAAATAATCACCTTCAGCTTCGTGCATTCGGAGTGGGAGCGCGCGCTCGGCATGGAGGCCAGCCCGATCCGGGTGCTGAACCCGATCGCGAGCAACCTGGACGTGATGCGCAGCAGCCTGCTCGGCGGCCTGCTCGACACGCTGCGCACCAACGCCAACCGCAAGCAAGAGCGGGTGCGGATTTTCGAAATCGGGCGCTGCTTCCGGCGCGGCCGGGATGGCTATGAGCAGCCGCTGCAGGTGGGCGGTCTGGCCTTCGGGTCCGCCCTGCCCGAGCAATGGGGCGAAGCGAAGCGGCCGGTCGACTTCTTCGACGTCAAGGGCGACCTCGAAGCGCTTGGGGCACCTTGGGCGGTGAGGACTGAGGCGGTGCCACACCCTGCCCTGCACCCCGGCCGTTCGGCCCGTGTGCTGGTCGATGGCGAGGTTGCCGGATGGCTGGGGGAACTGCATCCGCGGCTGGTGCGGGCCTTCGAGCTGCCGCAGGCGCCGGTCGTCTTCGAGCTCGCCATGGCGCCCTTGAGCCGACGGCCCAAGCCGTTGGCCCAGGCGGTCTCCAAGCTGCCCGTCGTGCGCCGCGATCTGGCGGTCGTCATCGACGAAGCCATCCCGGTGCAGAGCGTTCTCGACGCCCTTGTGGCCGCCAAGCCGGCGTCAGTCGAGCACGTGGCGCTGTTTGACGTCTACCGTGGACCCCGAATCGGGGCCGGCAAAAAAAGCCTTGCAATTCTGGTGCTTATGCAAGATACTGCACGTACTTTGACGGACGCCGAGATCGACGCCGCAGTCGTTTCATTGCTGCGTGTGATCCAAGATCGGTTCGGCGGTGCATTACGCCAGTAGGGAATTCGGGGGACTTCGATGACGCTCACCAAAGCTGAACTCGCCGACCTGCTGTTCGAGCAGCTCGGACTCAATAAGCGCGAAGCCAAGGACATGGTCGAGCGGTTCTTCGAGGAGGTTCGCATTGCCCTGGAGTCGGGCGATAGCGTCAAGCTCTCCGGCTTTGGCAATTTCCAGCTCCGAGAAAAGCCGCAGCGGCCGGGGCGCAATCCCAAGACCGGGGAAGAGATTCCGATCACCGCCCGCCGCGTCGTTACCTTTCACGCCAGTCAGAAGCTGAAGGCAATGGTCGAAGCTGCGAACCATGGCCGAGCCCAGGCAGATTAAGGCGGACCTGCCGCCGATCCCCGCCAAGCGCTACTTCACGATTGGCGAAGTCAGCGACCTGTGCGCGGTCAAGCCGCACGTGCTCCGCTACTGGGAGCAGGAATTTACGCAACTCAAACCGGTCAAGCGCCGGGGCAACCGCCGCTACTACCAGCACCACGAAGTGCTGCTCATTCGGCGCATCCGGGATCTGCTCTACGAGCAGGGGTTCACCATCAACGGTGCCCGGCACCGCCTGGAGAGCGAGGCCTTGGGGGATGCCGAATTGCCACCGCCGCTCCGGAACGCGCGGCCGGCGGCAAGCCCCCTCACGTCGCTTTCGCCTGCCGAAATACGGCAGGTCATCGAGGAAATCCGTCAAATCCTGGGCCCGGACAGCTGATGCCGGTACAATGTTCAACATGGTGTCGGGGCGTAGCGCAGCCTGGTAGCGCACCTGCATGGGGTGCAGGGGGTCGTGTGTTCGAATCACATCGCCCCGACCATTCTCCCCTTAGACGAGAGGCCAGCAAATCTGGGCTGGCCGACTCGTTCCCCCGCGCGGATTGGCCCGCCCTGGGGGCGGCCCCGCCTTCCGTCAGCCCGGTACGAAGTCGCCCTGCCGCCCCGCGGTAGCCGAAATTGCTTACACACGGCATACTAGTTGCTTGACTTATCAATCCCTTGCCACTTTCTTCTCAAGAAGATCATCCCATGAGTCTCGCTCAATCGCGTAACGCCGGTAAATCCGGCGTCATTTCCGAGCTGGCGCTGGCTCGGGCGCAGCGCAATACGGTCGTCATCGTTGACGACCTCTTCAGCAGCCGGCTGCTGCTGGCGGAGATCGTGCGGCAGATCGATGGCAAGCTCAACCTCGAGCTGTTTGACACGCCAAGTCGGGCGCTGGAGTTTTCGCGCAGCAACCGGGTCGACATGATCCTGACCGACTACAAGCTGCCTGAGTTCGACGGGGTGCAGCTGGTCCGGCAACTTCGCGCCCTACCCCACTGTGTAGACGTCCCGATTGTCGTGATCACCGTGGTCGACGACCGCCGTGTCCGCTACGAAGCGCTCGAGGCGGGCGCCACCGACTTCCTCATCAAGCCCCTGGACGAGCACGAGACGCGAGCGCGATGCGCAAACCTGCTTGAACTGCGCCGGCACAAGATCGTCCTGTCGGATCAAGCTCGCGTGTTGCAATACCAGGTCGACAAATCGGTCGCCGAGATTCACGAGCGGGAATTGGAAACGCTGTCGAGGCTGGCCAAGGCGGGCGAGTTCCGGGACCGCACCACCGGCAACCATCTGACGCGTATGGCCAAGTATTCGGCCCTGATCGGTACCAACATCGGCCTGGCGCCAGAGACGGTGCACGTGCTCGAGTTCGCGGCTCCGATGCACGACATCGGCAAGATCGGCATTCCCGATTCGATCCTTCTCAAGGATGGCCCGCTGACGCCGGCCGAAGGCGGGGTGATGAAAAACCATCCGCGGATCGGATACGACATCCTGAAGGGTAGCCCGTCAAAGTACCTCGCCATGGGAGCAATCATCGCGCTGGGGCACCACGAAAAATATGACGGTTCGGGCTACCCGACGGGAATGCATGGCGAGGACATTCCCATCGTTGCCCGCATCGTTGCTGTAGCCGATGTCTTTGACGCGCTTGTCAGCGAGCGGCCGTACAAGCATGCCTGGACCGTCGACGATGGGCTCGCCTACCTCGTGTCCCAGAAAGGCAAACACTTCGACGCGACCTGTGTCGATGCTTTTTTGGCCAATACGGACAAGGTACGGGAGATTCAGGGGCAGTACGCCGATAGTTGAGGTGGTTGATTCTTACACTTGGCTTCGGGTCCAATAGGGGGCGGTACGCCTCAAATGGGATCCTCTGCAGTTCAACCACTCGACTACGCGCGGCCACAGTATGTCGCGGAACCGCGAGCGGAAAAATCCGAAGTGTCCGATCTTCTGTCCGCCTGCATCAGCTTGGTCGCGACAACGAGTCTTGTTGCCGGGCAATTACGGTAAAGGCTCAGTATTCGATCTGTTGCCGCTTCCGTTGCAAACGCGTCGTCAGCAAACGTAAGTGCTAGAGTTGTTGCGCGGATTGCCGTGAAAACGGCCAAGATCGCATCCTCTATGCGAACTCGATCTGGCTCACCATCCTTTGTTCGCAAATTCCACCAGAAATCGGCCTCGCGTCGATTAGCCCACTCGAGTGCCACGCCAGCCGGCAGGTCCTCAAGCAAACGAAGCCACCGCCCCGGAAAGTATCCGAAAATGCGTGTTAGGACGGCATCAGCATGTGCCAAAGTAGATACATGCCTAGGCGCGCACTCGGGGCATAATCACGCCAATACCCCGTATGAGCGCCGACGAGCAGCATTCGGTCGATCATGCGGCCATTAGTGACAAATCCGGTCACGAACCCACCCACGCTGTGCCCTATAACAATCCGCCGTGCCCCGGGAAATCGCGTGGCCATCCATTGAAGCACTGCGGCACAATCCTTGCTTCCCCAGTGCTCGACGGAGGCTGCAAAGCCTCGTAGCGACCGGGGTCTCGACCTTGCGATGCCGCGATAGTCGTAAACGAGCGTTGGCGCGCCGCACTGTGAGAGGTATCGCGCAAAGCGGTCGTAATAGCTGGAACTAATGCCCGCGCCACCATTAATAAGGGCAACGTTAGCGGGAGGGGACTGCGGACTGCCTGCCCATAAGCGAGCAGCGAGTGGATAACCGTCTGTAGCAGCGATTACAAGGTCGCTTGACGCGACGGTACCCGGTGCGTCGATTGCGCTGGCCGATTCGATGGGGGGGACCAAGACTTTTGAAGGAAACAAATATAGAGAAGCGTTACAATATGTTTTTCGTGCCATTTTACAATCGAATGCGTTCGGGCTTCATCACTCAAGCGCGATATTGCCTCAGCCGTGAAGGCATGAGCGCGATGTTGGCGGTCGCACCTGGGACGGAACTAGAAGAGCAAAGTCAGTCTACGGTCCGCGTCGTAATTGCCGGAATCGTCCTCGCGTATCTAGGTTGGTATGTCGCAGGTGATCCAGACAAGATCGACGTACTTGTGGTGGCGATCGCCTTCTTCCTATTTGCTCTCTTCTTAATGCTTCACTTGCGAGGCGCGCCGCCGATTTCTGTGGCCCGGCGTTTTCTCGGCATGGTTTTCGACAACGCCGTGACGACCTTCTGTCTGATACGCATGGGTGAACCTGGTGCGGTTGTCATAGGCGTCTATTTATTCATTATTTTTGGGAACGGCTTTCGATATGGGCGCATTTATCTTCACGCCTGCCAGCTGATGGGCATTGCGGGTTTTCTACTTGTCTGGAAGCTGACTCCTTTTTGGTCGGAACACCCCCTCATTTTCGCAGGAGTTTTCATAGCTATATGTGTATTGCCATTCTACGTGAGCGCCTTTGCAGAGAACATTAAAGAAGCACGGAAGCGTGCCGACGACGCTAACCAAGCTAAGGGGCGATTCCTCGCAATCGTTAGCCACGAGATGCGCACGCCGCTCAATGGTGTTGTTGCAATGGCTGATGTGTTGCGTGAAACGGACCTTAACGAATCACAAAGAGAAATCGTTAACACCCTGGGAACATCTGCGCATCTTTTATTGGTCCAGATTGAGGACGTATTGGATATGGCCAAGATCGAGGCTGGCCGTGTCCAAATCGAGCGGCAGCCATTCGATCTTGGCAAGCTACTCACGAGTACGGTAAAGGTTATATTGCCCCAGGCGCGCTATAAGGAACTGGCGGTAAATACTGAAATCGCGCCGCAGGCGATGCGCTGGTTCTCCGGCGATAGCCACCACCTACGGCAAGTGCTGCTGAACCTACTTTCGAATGCGATCAAATTCACTGAACGGGGTGAGATCACACTCCGCGTTACGGTTACAAATAACATGTCGCCAGAGGCGATGGTTCGAGTCGAGGTTAGAGATACTGGTATCGGAATCGCCCCGGCTAAGCAGGCGGTTATTTTCGAGCCATTTACTCAGGCCGATGATTCGATCACACGAGTTTATGGAGGAACAGGGTTAGGCACCACGATTGCACGCCAGCTTGTTGCGCTAATGGGTGGCCGAATCGGGGTAGATAGCACGGTAGGTGTCGGTAGTACTTTCTGGTTTGAGCTTCCGCTTCCGTTCGCTGAGCCAGCTGGGATAGACCTTACGGCTGAAGTCGCCGATACGGCAAGATTGTCGTTTGCTGCAGCTGCGCTCGCCGCGCAACAGCCGACAAAGGTCACAAAGATCCGTGGCGCGCGTGTACTGGTTGCAGAGGACAATCCGACGAATCAGCGGGTGACTCAGCTTATTCTCGAAAGTGGGGGGCACACCGCCACCATTGTCGACAACGGCGAGGCTGCATTGGATGCCCTTGAGCACTCTAGCTTTGACTTGGCGTTGTTCGATCTTTCGATGCCAGTGCTAAGCGGCCTAGAAGCGCTAAAACTATATCAATACACAACAGCAAGACCGATTCCGGTCTTAATCCTTTCCGCAAACGTAACGACTGATATCATCGCAGAATGCCAACGCGCGGGTTGTGCAGAATTCATCGCCAAACCGATTCGCGCCACGATGCTGCTTGATGCGATCGGGCGGCAACTTGCGGAGAAGGCTGTTGCACTCAATCAATCGTTGCCGCCAAATCGGTCCGAGGAGCGACCGGCGCTCACGGTAATTGATACGCCGCCCGTTGATCATGGTGTCCTAGAGGATCTTGGTCATTTGTCGAGTGACCCAACCTTCGTCGAGCGGCTCCTACGCGGATTCCACTCGGATACTCAACGATTGCTGCACACAATCAGTGCCGCACTCGCGGCACGTCGCTACGAAGATGTCAAGGACGCCGCGCACGCGCTAAAAGGCGGTGCAGGGAGCGTCGGTGCGACGCAACTCGTACAATTGGCAATCCGCTTCGAAAAGTCGAGCTACGACACGCTCCGCGTAAAAGCCTCAGCGTGGATGGAAGAATTAACCAGCGCGGTAAATGCCACACATGCTGCGCTCGAGCAGCATCTCGAGGAACGACGGCGTCAAACTCGCAGTTAGTCTATGATGCGGCAACCCGTTGAATGGGTGTTACCGTTGCTGCGAGTAGGCTACCGTCTTCGTTTCTATTTTGCGCCCTGACGAGCCGCTCCATTAGTCGAAGGTCTCGCTCCGAAAGACGCAAAGCTGCATCAGCCCAAATGCCCACAACGCGCATAAGTTCCTCATGCGTTACGGGCTCGACCTCCCGGCGGACCATCTCGATTGCCCGGCGCCCGTTCGGCGTCCGCGCGTGTTTCCTTATGAAACTATAGACTGCGGCTTCGCCGGCACCGTCGGGTGCCAAAACGTCGACAACGCCCAAGTCGTAAAGTTGGCGCGCAGTGTAGAGGGTTCCACTTGTGACCAGTTCCTCCGTAACTCGCCGACCGACCTTCCGAGCAAGAAAACTGTATGCGCCCATGCCCGGAAAGAGATTAAACAAGATTTCAGGAAAGCCCATTCGAACCGATTCTTCGGCTACGAGCACGGAGGCTGACAGCGCGCACTCAAAGCCACCCCCGAGCGCGTCGCCCTGAACGAGTGCAATCGTAGTCAAGGGAAGGTCGCAATTTCGTGACCATGGGTAAAGGTTATCCACGCATTTGCGCCCATATTGAACAAGCAAATCTCGATCGTGGGTTGCAATTGCCTCACGAAATAATGATAGATCGCCCCCTAAGCTGAATACACCTGGTACCTTCGATGCGATGACCGCATAGTTGATGGCTTGCTCCGTGCCATCATGGAAGATCAACCCCCCCGGCTGAACAATACTATCCACATATCTACGAAGTTCTGCGAGCAGATGTGGGTTGAATATCGGCCTTGGCTTGGGATTCATGAAACCCCACAGCACTCCGAATTCCGCGTCGAAGCGTGTTTCAAGTTGCTCAAACTCGGTTTGCGGGAAAAACCTAACCTCGGCAATCGCGTTCATGAATAATCCCCCGGTTGTCAAATCAAAATTCACCCACGTTGGCATATTGTGGCAAACAAACCGGTCTCGCAACTAGTTTCGGTTTTTTTGGAGAACGCCACTAGACGCCGATTGGGCGGAAAATCCATTGTTTACGGAGAGTTATGGTTGAATAACTTGTAGCCCACAATTATCGCCGATTCGTCGACCTCTTTCTACAATCATCACGTGGGAAGTTTCTGAAATTTTCATTAACTTCGTCTAACCTCACGCAAAACTGCGCAGAGGTAGACCGCTCTGTGATGAGACCAACTGCTATCAAGCACCCGTCGATCACATGGCATTTTGTGCCTAGTGTAGTCTGAGCCGCCACTCGAAAAGGCACGCAAAACTACTGCCTTATCGGACCGGCAGCGGGGCCGCTCGCGAGATGTGGGCACCTCACAAGATCCCTGTCTTATGGAACCACTCCGAGTGACGCCCCCTTGTTCGGGAAGCAAGTAAGCGGATGCGGCAGCCTATGGGCCCTCGCGCACGCCGCTCCGGGCCGCGTGCGTTCTCGTCTCGATCGGGAATTCTCGCAGGTGACACGCAACCTGGTGAGCAGGCATCGCCTCCTTGAGCACCGGTTCCTCCACTCGACAGCGATCGAATACATACGGGCAACGGGTATGGAAACGGCAGCCCGTGGGAAGACTGATTGGGCTAGGCACGTCGCCCCCAAGAATGAGACGCTTTCGCTCCACGGTGGGATCAGGAACCGGAACGGCCGCGAGCAGTGCTTCGGTGTAGGGATGCAGAGGATTGCTGAACAGCGCCTGCGTCGACGTTAGCTCGACAATCCTGCCAAGATACATCACTGCCACCCGGTGGCTGATGTGCTCAACCACGGCCAGATCGTGCGCAACGAACAGATAGGAAAGCCCGAACTCCCCCTGCAGATCGACCAGCAGGTTGATGACCTGGGCCTGCACCGAGACATCGAGCGCCGAAACTGGCTCGTCGCAGACGATCAGTTTCGGACGCGGCGCGAGAGCCCGTGCGATACCCAGCCGCTGCCGCTGTCCGCCAGAGAACTCGTAGGGATACCTGAGCATCTGGTCAGCACGCAAACCGACCTTTTCGAAAAGAGATAGCACGCGCTCGCGCATTGCGGCCGGCGTGTTGCACTCGAAATTACGGATCGGTTCGGCGACGATATCCGCGGCCCGCAGGCGCGGGTTGAGCGAAGCATAGGGATCCTGGAAAACGGCCTGCATCTCGCGCCGATACGGGCGCATGGCACGGCCGCTGAGCTGATCGATGCGCTGCCCACGCCAGAGGATGCTCCCTGCTGTCGGCTCGACCAGCTTGAGCACGGTCTTGCCCAAGGTGGACTTGCCGCATCCGCTCTCTCCGACCAGGCCCAAGGTCTCTCCCTCGGCAATCGAAAAGCTGACCTCGTCGACGGCATGCACCTTGGCGCGAACCCCACCGAAGACCCCACCATGGATGGCGTAGTGCTTGGTCAGGTCCGTCACCTCGAGCAGCGGCGCCTCGCCGAACGTGCTGTCTCGCGTAGCCGTTGTCATGCCGTCGCCCGCAACACCATCCGCTCCGATTCCCAGCACGCGGCGCGATGCCCGGGCACCTTTTCCTCGAGCGGCGGATATTCGCTTCGGCACCGCGCCGTGGCGTAGGAACACCGCGGCGCGAAAGCGCAGCCGACGATCGGCTCGGACAGCGAAGGTACGGTCCCGGCAATTTCGCTAAGTCGCGTTACCGCGCCCCCCCGGCGCGCCGCGAGCTTCGGGATCGAATCGAGCAACCCGCGGGTGTACGGATGGCGCGGGCAAGCAAACAAGTCGGCAACCGGCGCTTCTTCGACCTTGCGACCCGCATACATCACCACCACCCGCTGCGCCATCTCCGCCACCACGCCTAGATCGTGGGTAATTAACATGACCGCGGCACCCGTTCTTGCCTTCAGCTCGCGCATCAGGTCGAGAATCTGCGCCTGAATGGTGACGTCGAGCGCGGTGGTCGGCTCGTCGGCGATGAGCAGCCTGGGTTCGCAGGCAAGTGCCATGGCGATCATGACCCGCTGCCGCATTCCGCCCGAAAGCTGATGCGGATATTGCGTGACGCGACGCTCAGGCTCGGGCATGCGCACCAGCCGCAGCATCTCCACCGCACGTCGTATGGCGTCTTCGCCGGAAAGCCCGCGATGCAACCTCAGCACCTCGGCGATCTGCTGGCCGATCGTCAACACCGGGTTGAGCGATGTCATCGGTTCCTGGAAAATCATCGAGATCGCATCGCCGCGAACCTTGCGCATCTCCGGCTCAGATAGCTCCAGCAAATCGCGGCCCTCGAAGAGCACCCGCCCGCCTACCGTCCGACCCGGCGGCGACGCAACCAGGCGCAGGATCGAAAGCGACGTGACGCTCTTGCCACAGCCGGACTCGCCGACGATGGCAAGCGTCTCGCCGCGCGCCACGGCGAAGGAGACCCCATCGACCGCGCGCACCACGCCGTCGCGGGTGAAGAAATAGGTCTTGAGCCCCTCGACTTCGAGCAGCGCTGCGGGAGGCGATGCCGCGGACATGGCGTCAGAGGCGGCGGGCCAGTCGCGGGTCGAGCGCGTCCCGCATCCCGTCGCCAAGCAGGTTGACCGCCAGGACGGTCAACGACAAACAGATGCCAGGGAAGAGAATCAGATAGCCCGCAATCTGAATAAGGCTTCGCCCCTCGGCCATGATGTTGCCCCAGCTTGGAATGTTCGGCGGCGTACCGGCGCCGATGAACGAAAGGATCGCTTCGGTAATCATTGCCGAGCCGCAGACATAGGTACCTTGCACGAGTAGCGGTGCCACGATGTTGGGCAGGATGTGGCGCACCAGGATGCGCGGCAGGGTCGTACCCGCCGCAATCGCCGCTTCAACGTAAGGCTGCTCCCGCAGCGTCAGCACGAGCCCGCGCACCAGGCGTACCACGCGCGGGACTTCGGCCAGCGTGATCGCGGCGATCACGTTCCCGATGCTTGCCTTGGTCAGGGCCATCAACGCAATGGCCAGCAGCACCGAGGGAATTGACATCAGGCCGTCCATGACGCGCATCACGACCGCGTCGACCCGCCGCAGATAGCCGGTGACCAACCCGACCGCCACCCCGATGCAGGTCGAGAGCAGCGCGACCACGAGACCCACCACAAGCGACACCCTCGCACCGTAGACCACCCGGCTGTAAACGTCGCGACCGAGCATATCCGTGCCAAGCCAGAACTCCCTCGACGGCGGCCTCAGGCGCTTGATGGGCGCCACCGCTTGCGGGTCGACGGTCCCCAGCCATGGCGCAAGAATCGCGATGCCAATCATGCACAACAGGATGCCCCCGCCAAGTAACGCGGTCGGATGCCGCCGGAAAGCATCCCGGAAGCGGCGCCACGTCGGAGACACCGACTTGGCCGGCGCAGTCCGGCCTGCGTCAAGGGCGGCTGCGTCCATGTCAATAGCGAATGCGCGGATCGAAAAACACGTACGACAGATCGATCAGGAGATTGACCACCACGTAGACCGCAGAAAAGATCAATGTCACGCCCTGAATGATCGGATAGTCGCGGCGGAGGATCGCGTCGACCGTCAGCCGTCCGATCCCGGGAAGCGCAAACACGGTCTCGGTCACAATGGCACCGCTGATTAACAGCGCAACGCCCATACCGATGACCGTGATCACCGGAATTGCCGCGTTCTTTAGCGCATGGCGGATCAGGACTTGCTCCGGTGCAAGCCCCTTGGCCGCTGCCGTGCGGATGTAATCCTGCGCGAGCACGTCGAGCATGCTGGCGCGTGTCATGCGCGCGATCAGCGCCACGTAAACGGTGCCGAGCGCGATGCTCGGCAGAATCAGGTGGCGCAGCCATTCCCACACCCCGTCTCGAAGATTGCGGTAGCCCTGCACGGGCAACCAGTCGAGCTGCACGGAGAAGGTGAGAATGAGGATGTAGGCAAACACGAATACGGGGACCGAAAAACCCAGGACCGAGAACGACATGACGGCTCGATCGAGCCACGTGCCGGCCTTGGCTGCGGCGACAACGCCGAGCGGAACGGCGACCACGATCGCCACGAAGAGCGTACAAAGCGTCAGCGAAAGCGTCGGCTCGATGCGTTGCCCGATCAGCTGCGTCACCGGCAAATTGGTGAAGATCGAGGTGCCCAGATCGCCGTGGAGCAGTGCCCACAGCCAGCGACCGAACTGCACCAGAAAGGGCTTATCGAGACCGAGTCGGGCGTGGATGAGCCGGATGTCCTCGTCGGTCGCAATATCTCCGGCGATGATGGCGGCAGGATCTCCCGGCGTCAGGTAGAGAAGCGAAAAAACCACCAGCGCGACCACCGCCATCACGACGACAGTCGAAACCAGACGCCGGACGATGTACGCGATCATCCGCTGGGTGGACCTCGCGGGACAGAATCGCTAGTGCTTCTCGACATTCCACAACAACGTAATCGGCGCGATGATCACACCGGACAGATTCGACCGGTAGGCCGTGGGAAGGATGAACTGGGCGGTGGGAATATACGGAACGAACTCGAAGGCCCGTGCCTGCACCGCGTCGGCTGCCTTCTTTGAAGCCGCCGCATCGGTGGTCGCAAACCACGCCTCGCGCAGTTCCTCGATTTTCGCGTCCTTGGCCCAGCCGAACCAGCCCGTCTCACCCGTGCCGCGAAGCGCGAAATTTACCGCCGGCGAGGTGAGGTCGGGGCCGACGAGCCAGGTGTGAAAGATCGACCAGCCGCCCTTTTCCACCGGCTCCTTGGACGTACGACGGGTGATCAGCGTACCCCAGTCGCCTGCCTGCACCTCGACATTGAGTCCGAGCTTGCGCAGCATTTCCGCCGTGAGCAGTGATTGCGAGTGCACGATGGGCTGGTCGGTGGCATCGATGATGACGATCTTCTCGCCTTTGTAGCCGGACTCCTTGATCAGCTGCTTGGCTTTCTCGAAGTCGCGCTTGCCCTTCATTGGCTCGGCCCCGACCTCGCTCGAAAGCGGTGTGCCGCAGGTGAAGTAGGAATAGCACGTGTGTCCGTTCTTCGGGTCGCCGGCGATGCCAAGAACATAGTCGTTCTGGTCGACCGTATAGAGCAACGCCTGGCGCATCTTCGGATTGTCGAATGGAGGATGCAGGAAATTAAAGCGGATCATGCCCATCGAGCCGAGCGGGTCGATGTTCTCGACCTTGATGCTCTTGTTGCGCGCCAGCACGGGAATCAAATCCGGTGGCAATTGCTCCCACCAGTCGACCTCGCCGGCACTCAATGCCGCCGCAGCGGTGGCGGAATCGGGAATGTAGATCCATTCCACGCGGTCGACCTTGACTACCTTGCCGCCAGCCGCCCACGAAGGCGGCTCCTTGCGCGGCACGTAGTCCGGGTTCTTGACATAGACCACCTTGCTGCCGGGTACCCACTCCTCTTTGACAAACTTGAAGGGGCCCGAACCGATCGCTTCGGTAATGTTGGTGGACGCATCGGTTCTGGCGATCCGTTCCGGCATGATAAACGGCACGTTCGACGACGGCTTCGCCAACGCTTCGAGCGCCAGCGGAAAAGGTCGCTTGAGCTTGAGCGTGAAGGTCTTGTCGTTGACCGCTTTCCAGGTTTCCGTCACTTCCGCCAGCTTCTGGCCCAGCGCATCGCGCTTCGCCCATCGCTCGATCGAGGCGATGCAATCCGCTGACCGCACCGGCTGGCCATCATGGAACTTCAACCCATCCCGGAGCGTGAAGGTATAGGTCAGTTGATCTTTGCTCAGCTCATACTTGTCCACCATTTGCGGCTGAACCTGGAACTTGGCATCAGTGGCAAACAGCGTATCGTAGATCATGTACCCGTGATTGCGAGTGATGTACGCCGTCGTCGTGATCGGATCGAGGATGCGCAGGTCGGCCTGCGGAATGAACTTGAGCACCTTCTGCTCTTGCGCTTGCGTCGCAGGAGCAGACAACACCAAGGCCAGGGCGAGGGCGCCTAGCGTGCCAAAGGTGGAGCGACGCAGTACAGAACGGATGTTCATTGGCGAGACCTCCGGGAACGATGCGGACACGAATCGGATGGATTATGCCCTAGCCAAGCGGCATTTCGGCAGGCAGACTGCCGCCCGCGGCGGCGCCGGCACAGCATTGGAGCGCGAAAGCTTGGCTTTGGCAGCCCGACGCTGCACTATTAAGGTAAGGTACCGCTACCGCCGTCCCCCGGCTGCACAAGGATCGGGCGATCGCCTCGCCGATGCGGAAATAGCCCTGCTGGCGCGCGTCGCTTCCACCCGTCGCGCGGCCAGGTCATTGCCGTCGATCTACCCATAGGAGGAGCAAGCCGTGACGACAACGCAGGTCTCGAAGCCCCCTGCCTCGGCGGACATCCGCAAGATCGCGATGGCCAGCGCCATCGGCTGCACTATCGAATGGTATGACTTCTTTCTCTACAACACGTTTGCCGCGCTCGTCTTCAACAAGCTGTTCTTTCCGTCGTTCGATCCGCTGGTGGGCACCATGCTCGCGTTCGCGACCGCCCTCGTGGGCTTCATCGCGCGCCCCATCGCCGGAGTCCTGTTCGGCCATTTCGGCGATCGCGTCGGACGCAAGAAGATGCTTATTTTGACGCTGCTGATCATGGGCATCGGCACGTTCCTGATCGGCCTGCTGCCCACCTATGAGAGCATCGGCGCCTGGGCGGCGGCCCTGCTGCTCGTGTTGCGCATTGCGCAGGGCCTGGGCGTCGGCGGCGAATGGGGCGGCGCCGTGCTGATGGCGGTGGAACACGCGCCCGACAATCGCCGCGGCTTCTACGGCAGCTGGCCGCAGCTGGGCGTGCCGGCGGGCCTCGCGCTCGCGACCGGCATGGTCGCCCTGTTCTCCTCGCTGCCCGGAGACATGTTCCTGCAATGGGCGTGGCGGATCCCATTCCTGCTCAGCATCGTGCTCGTCGCCGTCGGCATCTACATCCGCCTCAAGCTCATGGAGACCCCCGCCTTCACTCGCGTCCAGGAGACGCGCGCGGTATCGCGGGTGCCCTTCATGGATTTGATCCGCAATCACCCCAAGCAGATTCTGCTTGGCATGGGGTGCCGCTACATCGAGGGCGTCGCCTTCAACATCTACGGGGTTTTCGTCATCACCTACCTCGTGACGGCGCTCAAGCTGCCGCGCACGACGGCGCTGCTCGCAGTGACCATCGCCTCGGTGCTGATGCTGTTCTTCATTCCCTTCTTCGGGCGCCTGTCCGACACGGTGGGCCGGCGCAAGGTTTTCGGTACCGCGGCCCTCCTCACCGGGTTGCTCGCATTTCCCTCCTTCTGGCTGATGAGCAACGCCGGCGGCAGCGGCCTGCTCGT
This sequence comes from uncultured beta proteobacterium, assembly GCA_963711235.1. Lineage (GTDB taxonomy): Bacteria > Pseudomonadota > Gammaproteobacteria > Burkholderiales > Casimicrobiaceae > PALSA-1003. The sequence goes on from CAVQDI010000011.1 coordinate 443,180, forward strand.
CACGCTCGCGATCGTCATCCCTTTCGGCATCGTCTACGCAGCCGTCTACGGGCCCGAAGCGGCGCTATTCTCGGAACTCTTCGACACGCGTGTGCGCTACAGCGGGATCTCGTTCGTCTACCAGTTTTCCGGCATCTTCGCGAGCGGGCTCACGCCAATCATCGCCACCGCGCTCCTCAAGCAGAACGACGGGCAACCGTGGCTGGTGGCGACCTACATGTTGATCGTTGGCCTGATCAGCACACTGTCCGTATGGGCGCTGCGCGAGACCGCGCACGCGGACATTGTCAAACCCGCGGAGCGATTCGCGACCTCGCCGCCCAGGGCGTAAAACCCCTGCCCCATGGGACGCGGCCCGATCCGGTGGCCGCTACGGCAGCAGAAGCAAAGAAGATCGATGCGCCGGCTGGCCGCGTTGAAAGACGCGAGCCACGGCGGCGCAGAGCCGAGACTTCTGCGCTAGAATTGCTGCTGTAGGTGCCCGCCGCGGCTTCTTCGCGGTGGGTGAAACGGGAATGCGGTGACCCGCTCGCACGAGCGACAAGCCGCGGCTGCCCCCGCAACGGTAGGCCGGTGCGGATCGTCCATTCACGCCACTGTCCAAGTCTGACGGGAAGGCGGGCGATCAAGACCGGCGAGCCCGGAGACCGGCCTGCGCCCGATCGGCCGTGGTGGGAATGCGTGCGATCGGACTGAACGCAACGCGGGTCCCGCCGCTCGCCCCAAGCGACCGCGCCACGCCGCACGCCCCTCCGGCGTCGGCGCAGCGAATGCGCCGCAGGCAGTATCGAGATTGCGCGTTGCTCCGATGAACCGCTGTGCGGGGTTGCACGGCAGAACGCGGAGTCTTCACATGTCCCGTAACGCTTGGCCGGCCCGCTGCCCGCGGGAGGCGCTCGTCTCGCTCCTGCTCGCCTTTTGTCTGACGTTCGTCACGCCGGGGATCGCCCAGCCGGCACCACCACCTGCCGATGTCGCAACCGTTCCGCCGATCGTCGTCACGGCGTCGCGCACCGACCAGTCGCTGCTCGACCTGCTGGCCGATGTCACCTGGATCGGGCCGGAGGAGATCGCCCGCAGCGGCGTTGACAGCCTCGCGCAACTTCTGCAGCGCCAACCGGGGACCGAAATCGTGACCACCGGCGGTCCAGGCTCGACCTCGGGCGTGTTCCTGCGCGGCGCGAACACCGATCAGACGCTGGTGCTGGTTGACGGAATGCGCATCGCATCGTCAACGACGGGGACCGCGGCGCTGGAGGCAATCCCGCTGTCGCAGATTGACCATATCGAAATTCTGCGCGGGCCCGCGTCGAGCCTGTACGGCGCGGACGCGATCGGCGGCGTGATCCAGGTTTTCACGCGTCGCGGCGCGTCGGGCTTCAGCGCCAACGCGTCGGTCGGCTATGGAACGTATAACACGACCGACGTCACTGCCGGCGTCGGCGGCAGCACCGAAACGCTGCGGCTGTCTGCGCAGCTCGACGCGCGCCGCAGCAACGGCTTCAATGCCATCGCCAATCCGCAGAATCCCCTCTACGAGCCTCTGGACGACGGATACAGGGAGGCGAGCGCTCAGCGCGAGCGGGAACTGGACTTATGGCCCCGGCCAGCAATTGGTGGCCCAGTTTCTGCGCAGCCGCCTCAACGCACAGTTCGATAACGGCGACAGTTACGACAACCGCACCATCACCACCCTGGAAAGCTGGCAAGTCACCTCGAACAACCGCCTCGCCCCCTACTGGATATCGCGGCTTACGGCCGGAAACGGCAGCGACGATTCGGTGTCCGAGACCGCCTTCGGTAACGCGCCCTTTCTTACCAACCAGCATCAGTACGCTTGGCAAAACGACTTCACGCTGCCTCAGGGCCTGTTGACCCTGGCCGTGGAGCGTCTGGAGGAGCGCGTCTCGACCAATCCCGCGTTCCCGGTCGATGCGCGCAACACCAACTCCGCGCTGGCCATCTACCAGCTCCGCGCCGGCGACCAGGCTCTGCAGGCTAACCTCCGGGTCGACGATTCCAACCAGTACGGCACGCACACGACCGGCGCGCTCGAGTACGGCTACCGGCTGGCGTCGCAATGGCGCGTCACGGCGAGCTACGGCACGGCGTTCAAGCCGCCGACGTTCAACGATCTCTACTACCCCGGATTTTCCAATCCGAACCTCGTGCCCGAGACCTCGCACAACGTCGAGGGAGGTATCTACGGCAACGGCACGTCGGGAGACACGCAATGGGCATTGCATGCGGTCGGATGGGACAATCGCGTCAGTAATCTGATCGTGTTCGAATGCAATGCCGCTTTCGTCTGCGCACCGCAAAACGTTGAGGACGCCACCCTGAAAGGCATCGAGTTCGGCGGCACACTGACCTGGCGCGCGACCCTCATTCGCGGCTCGCTCGACCTGCAGTCGCCGCGCGACGATACGACCGGCCTGCAGTTGCCTCGGCGCGCGCTTCGCCACGGCGCGCTCGCCATCAACCAGCAGGTCGGCCCGGTAAGTCTGGGCGCCGAGCTCGTCGCCTCGTCGCTGCGCTACGACGATGCGGCGAACACGATCAAGATGGGAGGGTACGCGATCCTCAACCTGACCGCGGAATGGCCGCTTGGCGATGGTTTGACACTGTTCGCCCGCGGCGACAACATTTTCAACAAGAACTACCAGCTCGCGGCAGGCTACTCGACCGGCGGCCAGCAGCTATTCGTCGGCCTGCGCTGGCAGCTCCAATAGAGCCGGGTCGAGGGCCACGGTGCGTCCGATGGCGAACCGCGGACGATAACCCCGGCTGCCCGCAGAAGCCTCGCTCGCCCAAAGCCTGTCCGTCCCGGGGGAAACAGGCGAGCCCGCCGCTCGCCGCATCCCAAACAGGCTATTCGAGTGGGAAGAGCGCGTGAAATAATGGCGCGAGCGCCGGACCGGGATGCGCCGCGTGACCGAGGCCCGGCGCGGCGACAGCGCATGGCGCTTGCCACCCTCCCCGCCCATCGAGCCCAGGCCCCATGCTCCCGCCATCACCGTCACCGGCGACGGTGGGATTGAGAGTAGATTTTTTGCCCCCAAGGAGAGACTCCATGACATCCGCCCGCCGCCTCATCGGCTTCATTGGCTTTCTCGCCGCGCTGACCCTGGGCCCCAGTGGCCTGGCGCAGGCGCAGGACGTGCTTCGCGTCGCCACGGACGCGACCTTTCCGCCGTTCGAATACACCGAAGGCGGCAAGCGCGTCGGCTTCGACGTGGAGCTGATCGAAGCCATCGCCAAGGTGCTCAACAAGAAAGTCGAGTGGACCGACATCGACTTCAAGGGCCTCATCCCCGGTCTGCTGGCCAAGCGCTTCGACGTCGCCGCCTCGGCGATATACATCACCGACGACCGCAAGAAGGTCGTGGATTTCACCGATTCGTATTACCCCGGAGGCCTGGTCATCATGACCGCAAAGGGCGACAAGCGCATCCAGGGTCCCGACGATCTCAAAGGCAAGAAAGTCGCGGTGCAAGTGGGGACCAAGTCGGTCAATTTCCTGAAGGATAACTTCCCCAGCGTCGAGCGCATCGAGGTCGAAAAGAACCAGGAGATGTTCCAGCTGGTCGAGGTCGGCCGTGCCGACGCCGTGGTCACCGGCAAGCCGGCAGCCAAACTCTACGCGCGCACCCGCGGCACACTGCAGGTCGTCGACACGCCGTTGACGGTGGAGGAGTACGGCTATGCCATGCGCAAAGACGAGCCCGAGCTGGTCACGCAGTTCAACGACGCCCTGAAGAAACTCAAGGCCGACGGCACCTACCAGCAACTGGTCAACAAGTACCTGTGACCTGCCCGCGGCAGGGGAGCAACCATGGACCTCGATTTTTCTCCCGTCTGGGCCGGCTGGCGCGACCTGGCGCACGGGACGCTCGTCACCGTCGAGGTGACTGCCGGAGCGATCGCATTGGGTTGCGCCATCGGCTTGCTGATCGGCCTGGGGAGGCTCGATCCGAAACGTCGGGCTTGTGTACGGTGCGTGCACCGCCTACGTCGCGTTCGTGCGCGGCACGCCGCTTCTGGTGCAGCTGTTCATCTGGTTTTTCGGCCTCCCCTACCTCGGCATCAACCTGCCCGCATTCTTCTGCGGTGTCGTCGGCATGGGCATGTACAGCGGCGCCTACGTGTCCGAGATCGTGCGCGGCGCCATCCAATCGATCGCCCGCGGCCAGATGGATGCGGCACGCTCGCTGGGCATGCCCGAGCGCGTGGCCATGCGTCACGTCATCGTCCCCCAGGCGGCGATCCGCATGATCCCCCCGCTGGGCAACGAGTTCATCGCCCTGATCAAGAACTCGTCCCTGGTATCGCTGCTGACCATCGCCGACCTGATGCATGAAGGCCAGAAGATCATCAGCGTCTCCTACCGCTCGCTCGAGGTCTATCTCATCGTCGCGCTAATCTATTTCGTTCTGACCAACCTCACCGGCTTGGCGCTGCGCCAAACCGAGCGCAAGCTCGGTGTCGGCGGCATCGTCCAGTAAGCAGAGCTCCCGTCGCCTGCCACGCCATGAAAGGAAAAATTTCAAGCACCCGTTATCGCTACGGCCCCGTGGCACAGGCTTTTCACTGGCTCACGGTCATACTGGTGATCGCCGCCTACGTGTTGAGCCCTGGCGGTTCGGAGGAACACGTATATTCCGCGGCTGGCGATGCCGGGCGCCGAATGCATGAAACGCTGGGCCTCAGCGTCTTCGTACTGACGCTCGCGAGGCTGGTCTGGCGCGCGCGGGACGGCGCCCCGGTTGATCCGCCGATGCCCGCGGTAATGCGCTACGCCGCGAAAATCGTGCATGTCGCGCTCTATCTTCTCCTGCTCGCGGTTCCGCTCACCGCAATCGTCGGCGCGTGGCTCGAGGGGCATCCGCTAACCCTGCTCATGATGGGTGACGTTGCACCGCCGCTTCCGTTGGCGCACGGCGCGGGCCAAACAATCGCCACCATCCACACCTATCTCGGCGATACGGTTGTTTGGCTCGCCGGGCTGCACGCTGCCGCCGGCCTGTTCCACCACTTCTTTCTGCGCGATCACGTTCTGCGATCCATGCTTCCTAAAGGCGACTGAACCGCGGAGCAGTGGCTTTATCATCAATTTCCAGAGGCCGCCGGAGGTTGGGCATGCGGGCGTCTTGGAGTGGTCGCTGCGTCTGGGCGCCTGTTCGCCTCTTGCGCATGCGCCCGGTGCTTTTCCTTGCGGCGATGCTCGGACTCGCGCTCTGCCGCCCGGCGAGCGCCGACGAATCCCAGGCAGCAGATGAAGCCGCCTCGCCGCGCGGGCTCAAGCCGGCGCTGGTATACGACAGCGCGGCGTTTGCGAATCTGGGCGGCGGTGTGCATCCAGGCGGAACCTATACCAGTAACCTCAACCTCCAGCTCAACCTCGACGCCACAGCCCTGTTCGGTTGGCCCGACACCATCGCCTACCTCGACGGCCTCTGGCTCCAGGGCGGGCTGCCGAGCAGCTTTATTGGCGATGCCCAGGGTGTGAGCAACATTTCCGCGCCCAACGCGGTGAAACTCTACGAGGCGTGGGTGCAGAAGAATTTCCTCGGCAACCGGGTTTCCGTGCTCGCCGGCCTCTACGATCTCAACAGCGAGTTCTATCGCCTTCAGTCCGCCGGATTGTTCCTCAACAGCTCATTCGGCATCGGCCCGGAATTCTCCCAGAGCGGCGTCGAAGGACCCTCGATCTTTCCCGATACCTCCGTCGGCATGCGCATGGCCTTCAAACCCGCGGAAGGCGTGGTCATTCGCACCGCGGTGCTGGACGGCGTTCCGGTTGACCGGCCAAACGGCAGCCACGGCATCTTCGAGCCCGGAGACGGTGCCCTGATCGTCGGCGAAGTCGCCTTCCTCGATCGCCCGGAGCTAAGGACGGCTCCCATGAGCGGTCGGTTTCGCCTCGGAAGGCAAGCGATGCTCGGTGATTACGACCAAAAGATCGCCCTCGGCGGCTGGTACTACACGGCGACCTTCGACGACCTGTCGGAAACTCAAGCCAACGGCCAACCGGTGCGACACCGCGGCAGCGGCGGCTTCTATGTGCTGACCGATCAGTTGCTCTACCGGGACCCGGAGCAAACGGGGCGCAAGCTCACCGGCTTTGTTCAGGCGGGCGTGGGCGACGACCGCGTCGACCGTTTCGGCGCCTACCTTGGCGTCGGATTGACGGCGGTGGGCCTGTTCGAGGGCCGCCCCAGCGACGAACTCGGACTCGGCCTCGCCTATGCCCACAACGGATCGCACTACCTGAGCGCCCAGCGCATGCAGGGCCTGCCGGTGACGAGCGCCGAGAAGACGATCGAGCTCACCTACTTGATACCGCTTACCCGATGGCTGGCATTGCAGCCCGACCTGCAATACGTCATCACGCCCAATACGACGCCCGCGATTCCCAACGCGCTGGCCTTTCAGCTGCGTATCGAGATGTCGTTCTGAACCTCCCGCCGTGGCGAACCCGGCCTCACTTGATCACCTTGAGCGGTGCTGGCGGGTCCGCCAGCATGCGTCGCAGCTTGTCCCGCGCGCGGTTGAGCCGCGACATCACGGTGCCGATCGGTATGCCCTGGATGCGCGCGATCTCGTCGTAGCGCAGCTCCTCGACCGCAGCGAGCATCAGTACCTCGCGTTGCTCGCTCGGCAAGCGCCGGATATGCATCAGCACCTCGGCGAGTTCGACCCGATCGGACTGCGTCGCGCGCACCGGGACTTCCCAGCCGGCGGCCGGGCCGTCATCAGCGTCAAGCGAACTTTCGGCGAGCTCGCGCCGGCGCCTTGCGAACTGGTTGACGTGAACGTTGTGCATGATCGTGAACAGCCACGCGCGCAGGTCGCTGCCGGCAAGCCAGAGGCCGCGCTTCTCCCAGGCGCGAGCCAGCGTATCCTGCACCAGATCGTCGGCGCGATTGCTGTCACCGGTCAGTACCCGCGCGTAGCGGCGGAGCCGGGGCAACGCGGCGAGGAGTTCAGCATCCGGCAGCGCGTCAGGAGCCGGCCGTTCGCGGCCCGCCGGGTGCGCTTCAGCGGCCCGTCGCCGGCGCCGGACGACTGTCGCCAGCCAGGGGAGCGTCAAGGGAGCCTTTCAGGGAAGGGCGAAAGTCGCCAGGGTATCCATCTCCTGCGCGGTAAATCCCCGCAGGAGCGCAAAAGGTTCATTCCCTTGAGGGGAGCCTGGCCCATTTGCTATCCGATCACGCCGTTCGTTTCTGGCCGGGCGGACCGCGAGGGGCCGCCTGCCGCAGCCCTGCCTATCCTATTATGGTCCTGTTACGGAATAAATCGATGCCGGGATGGTTAGTCTTAAGCAGACGCGACGCCGCCCAAGGGAGCCAACCCGGACTTTCGCGCCGTAGCGTGGCTAAACAATTGATGCGACAAAGCAAAAGCAGCGCCAGGGAGGCCCCGGCCGGGGCGGGCGGGCACGAACCGGGCGAGGTCGCCCTGGTTGCCCAGGTTGCGCGGGGCGACCAGGCCGCCTTCGAGACGCTCTTCCATCGCTATTACCCTCGCCTCAAACGCTTCCTCGAGCCGATGGCGCGACAACCCCATTTGGTCGACGAAATCGTCAACGACACGATGTTCGTGGTGTGGCGCAAGGCAGCAGACATTCAACCTGCGTTCCAAGGTGTCGACGTGGATCATCGGCATCGCGTTGCGTCGAGGCCTCAAAGCGCTGCGCCGCCGCGATGACGCGATCGGGCCGGATGCGGATGAGGCCGCGATTCCCATGGAGTGTGGACCGGAAGGGCAGTTGCTGCGGCAGGAGTTACGCTCGCAGTTGGGTCGCGCGCTGCGCTCGCTTTCCGCGGAGCAGCGCGCCGTGATCGAGCTCAGCTTCTACCAAGGTTATTCGTACCGGGAAATCGCGACCCTCGTCGATTGTCCGGTAGATACCGTGAAGACGAGGATGTTTTACGCGCGGCGCCGGCTCAAAGCGCTGCTCACAGAGCGTGGAGAGGAGGCCGCATGACCGGAAGCGTGTTGCAACTTGACCCAGCCGCGCACAAGGTGGCGGACGCGCTGCTGCCGTGGTTCGTCAACGGGACGTTGGAAGCTGACGAGCTCGCCTTTGTGCAGAAGCACCTGAGCCGCTGCGGAAGCTGTCAGCGCGAAGTCGAATGGCTACGCGAGATCCATGCCGCGTGCGTCGCCGGCGAGGCCGATCCGGACGCTTCGGGCGCGCTGCGCCAACTGCGCCGCCGTCTCGGGGAGCGGCCAGGCAGGCCGGGGGCCGATGGCACAGCTGCGCAATCTTTGGGGCCACAGCCCACCCTGGTCGCGCTGGGTGATCGCCACGCAACTGGCGCTGATCGTCGCCCTGGGGGCCTGGATCCTCCCCGCTTACGATGGCCCCGCACTCTACCGGACGCTTGGCGCGCGCAACGCCCAGGCGCCTGCAACCGGGAACCTCGTGGTCGTCTTCGACCCGGCAACCACGGAAGCCGATCTGCGCCGTATATTGCGCGACGCGGGCGCGCGCATCGTCGATGGCCCTACGCAGGCCAATGCCTACGTGCTCGACGTCCCCGCAGAGCGGCAGGACCAGGCGCTGCAAGCCCTGCGGGCGCAGCGAGCCGCAGTGCTGGTCGAACAACTGGGTCCTCAGGGTTCACGGTGACCGCGTGGGGCAGATCCGGTTCGCTGCTGCTATGCCTTTGCGTGGCGGCATGCGCCAGGCTGGATCGCCAGGAAGACATGCGCGTCGACTATGGTTCCGCGCAGCATCAGGTCCTGGTAATGCTGCGGGTGGCCCCGCCGCATTTCCGTCCCGACGTGGACTATGCGGGCGGCTACGACTCGCGCGTCGGACGCGACGCCCGACAGCGAATCGCTCAAGCGCTCGCCGCGCAGTACGAACTGACGCTCATCAACGACTGGCCCATGCCGGCCCTCGGTGTCGATTGCTTCGTCATGCAGGTGCCTGGCAAGGTCCCTGTCGAAGGTCTCGTCGATCAATTGTCGCTTGACCCGCGGGTGGAATCGGCACAGGCGATGAATCTGTTCCATGTGCTCGCCTACAACGACCCCCTCTACCCTCTGCAGCCAAGCGCAAACCTGTGGCATCTGGAGGAACTGCACAAGCTCACGACCGGCAGGAATGTGCGCGTGGCGGAGATCGATACCGGCGTGGAGAGCGAGCACCCGGACCTGAGCGGACAGATCGTCCTGGCGCGCAATTTTGTCGACGCACGTGCCGGCGTCGCCGAGGTGCATGGGACTGCGGTCGCGGGCATCATCGCCGCCATTGGCAACAACGGTATCGGCATAGTGGGGATTGCCCCCGAGGCGCGACTGATCACATTGCGCGCCTGCTGGCAAATCGAGAGCAGCGCCGCGGCGGCCGTTTGCAGCAGCTTCACCCTGGCCAAGGCGCTGCAGTTTGCGCTCGATGCGAACGCCCAGGTCATCAACCTCAGCCTTGGCGGCCCGCGCGATCGGCTTCTCGAACGACTCCTCGATGCCGCCCTGTCTCGCGGCATTACCGTGGTGGGTGCCGCTGATCCGGAGGTCACCGATGGCGGGTTTCCGGCGTCGCACCACGGCGTTCTTGCCATCGCCAGCGATGACGCGCACGATGTCGCCGGCGGTATCTTGCGCGGACCTGGGCGAGATATTCCGACGACGGTCCTTGACGGAAAGTGGAGCTTCGTTACCGGCTCATCGTTTGCGGCAGCCCATGTGACCGGCCTCGTGGCGCTCCTGCGTGAACTCGCTCCCGACTTGCAGCCGCCGCAGATTCGAGAGCTGCTCTGGCCTGCGCCCCTGTCGGGCCTGGCCAGCCACGCTAGCGTCGATGCCTGCGCCGCCGTCGGGAGAACAACGCGCGCCTGTGCCTGCGCGTGCGCCGCCGCGCACGACCCGAAATCGTCGCCGCGCCTTTAGAGTCGCGGTGCGGCACGGTAGCGTTGCTCTTTTGCTGGCTCTGGTCGCTGCCAACGTCTCGGCGCAGATCTCCGGCACTGCGAGCTTCGTCACCAACTACCGCTTTCGCGGCCTTTCCCTAAGCGAAAACAAACCGGCCGCGCAGTTCGGCGTGGCCTACGACGATGCGCAGGGAGGGTATGCCGGGGCATTCGCGTCCACGGTTAAGTTCGCCACCCCGTCAGGCATCGAGCTCCAAGCCGTTCCTTTCGTCGGCTACGCCTGGCGCAACGCCACCGGCGTGAGCTGGGAGGCAGGCGCAGACTATTCCTTCTTTACCGGCAGCGCCCAGGCCTATGACTATCCCGAGGTCTATGTCGGGGCCGCGTCGGAAAACCTCAGCGCGAGGCTGTATTACTCGACCCGTTACTTTGGGCAGAACGCGGCAACCCTCTACGGCGAAGTCAACGCCACACAGCCGCTGGCCGATCGCGTTCGCTTGCTTGCCCACTTTGGGATCCTGCAGAGCACCAACGGCAGTCTCTACTACGGCGGGCCCGAGCATCTGCTGGACGGCCGAATAGGCATCGGAATCGACTTCGAGCCATTCAATGTCCAGCTAAGCTGGGTCGGAATCAATGCCGCGACCGCGGCGTATGGCGTCACCGGAGTCCGAAGCCGCAACGGGCCGGTGCTAACGCTCCTGTGGTCATTCTAACGGCCGCCCCGCTCCCCGCTCGCATCCAGCCGGCCGCTGCGGCGCGAAGGCTTCATGAGGTGCAGCCTGGGGGCACCGCGCCGACGCGGCTCAAGGTGATGGTCGCCGACAGCCCGCTGCTGCTGCCACCGGTGAAGTTGTAGCTGAACGTCGCGGCCGTGCAGCTCTGGAATGCCAGCGTCCCGGTCCCCACGGCCACGGTCTGCTGGCCAGCAGGCGTCGGCATGTTGAATATCCCACCGGTGGTCGCGTAGATCGTCACCGGGATCGAACGCATCCCTGCCGTAAAGGTGGCTTGCGCGGTGTACCAGCGTTGTCCGGCCGCCCCGGCCGCAGCGCCCATCGGCTCATAGGTGTACCAGGCTGCGAACAGCGCGCCGGAAGTCGGGTTGACCTCGACGGTGAATCCCTGGCCCGCCGTGGCCGAATCGAACCAGTTCCCCGAATGGGCAAAGTCCGTATTGGTGGGAAACGGGGTGGTCGTCGCGCAGGTCACGTTCTGCGTCAGGCGCGTCAACGGAATGTTCCCCATGCGCCCCGTACCGTCGGTGAAGTTGTACGAAAGCTGCCCGCTGGTGCACGTGGCAAAGCTCAGCGTCGCGGTCCCGACCGCTTGCGCCATGGTGATGGGTAAAGCGTTGAAGTTGCCGCCGGTGTTCTGGTAGATCGTCAGCGCCGCATTGGGCTGTCCGGTCGATCACCGCGCCGCTGAGCGTGTACCAGCGCTGGTGGTCCGCTCCGCCGGCGGCGGTATCGAAGGTGAACCAGCTGACCTGGGCGAAACCGGTTCCAGGCGCCGACAGATCGGGATATACCTCGACTTCGAGTCCCTGCCCGCTGGTCGCCGCGTCATACCAGGAACCGGTCAAGCCGTGCTGATCCAGGTCCAACGCCGCTGCCGGCCGTGACCGAGGCCGATTGCCCGGCAAAATTCATCGCCAGGTTCGGGACGGCCATGCCGCTGCGATTGAGCGCGCTCACCCCGTCGGTGGGCAGCGCCGCATAGCTCACCTGGTCCACCCCGGCATAGTTGAGCGTGCCGTTCGTCAGCGGCAGGAAACCGTTCGGAATGACGTAGTCCGGCGTGATCAGACCCAGCTGCGCAAACCCCTGCGTGGCGATCAGAACGCGCGTGTTCGCGGTCTGCGAGCTGGGCAAACCGGAGGGGAAGATGAAAGTCTGGGTCCCCCCCGGGCCCATGCTGGTGAATGGATTTCCGCCCCAGAAATTCTCGCCGTTCGAGCCCGTGAACTCGTGCATCACCACGTATTGCACGCTGCCGCTTGCGTTGGAGAAGATCTCATCGATCTGGTAGAGGTGGAATTCTGCGCGCGGCGCTGGTCACGCCCAGCGCCAGCGACGTACCCAGCAGCCATTTCAAGCAGCGATGCATGCTGCGCTTCTGCGCCAAGCGAAGTTTCATGACGTGCAGCCTGGGGGCACCGGCGCCGACGCGGCTCAAGGCGATGGTCCCGGACAGGCCGGTGCTGCTGCCACCGGTGAAGTTGTAGCTGAACGTCGCCGCCGTGCAGCTCTGGAATGCCAGCGTTCCGGTCCCCACGGCCACGGTTTGCTGGCCAGGAGGGGTCGGCGTGTTGAATATCCCACCGGTGGTCTCGTAGATCGTCACCGGGATCGAACGCAAGCCTGCCGTAAAGGTGGCTTGCGCCGTGTACCAGCGTTGCCCGGCCGCCCCGGCAGCGGCGCCCATGGGCGCATAGGTGTACCAGGCCGCGAACAGCGTGCCGGAAGTCGGGTTGACTTCGACGGTGAATCCCTGGCCCGAAGTTGTGGCGTTAAACCAGTTCCCGGAGAGGGCGAAGTCCGCATTGGTGGGAAACGGGGTAGTGGTCGAGCAGGTCACGTTCTGCGTCAGCCGCGTCAACGCTATGTTCCCCATCCGCCCCGTACCGTCGGTGAAGCTGTACGCAAGTTGACCGCTGGTGCACGTGGCAAAACTCAGCGTTGCGGTCCCGACCGCTTGCGCCATGGTGATGGGCAAAGCGTTGAAGTTGCCGCCGGTGTTCTGGTAGATCGTCAGCGCCGCGTTGGGCTGTCCGGTCTACCACCGGCCCGCTGAGCGTGTACCAGCGCTGGTGGTCCGCTCCGCCGGCGGCGGTATCGTAGGTGAACCAGCTGACCTGGGCGAAACCCGTTCCAGGCGACAGATCGGGAAATACCTCGACTTCGAACCCTGTCCGCTGGTCGCCGCTTCATACCAGGAACCGGTCAAGCCGTGCTGATTCAGGTCCAACCGCCGCTGCGACCGTGACCGAGGCCGATTGCCCGGCTAAAGTTCATCGCCAGGTTCGGGACGGCCATGCCGGCTGCGATTGAGCGCGCTCACCCCGTCGGTGGGCAGCGCCGTATAGCTCACATGGTCCACGCCCGCATAGTTGATCGTGCCGTTCGTCAGGGGCAGGAAACCATTCGGAATCACATAGTCCGGCGTGATCAGACCCAGTTGCGCGAATCCCTGCGTCGCGATCAGCACGTGGGCATGCGCCGTCGGGCTGGCATGCAGCCGTAATAGCCGCACGACCCGCCCGGAAGGTTGACGTTGAAGGTGTAGGTCTGGGTCGCCCCGCCCATGCTGGTGAAGGTGTGGCCACCAAGCATATTCTCGCCGTTCAAACCGGCGATCTCATGCAGCACGACGAACTGGATGGTGCCGTCGGCGCTCGAGAAAATCTGCTCGATCTGGAACGTGTGGAATTCCGCCATGGCGCCGCTCGCGACCAGCGCCAGCGAACAGCCAAGCAGCCAATTGAAAAGTCGATGCATGAAAGCGCCTCCGATGACGTGGCACGGGCGCGTAACTACCGCGGCTGCGCGCCCGACTTCAGACCACTGTGCCTCGCAAACAGCGCGCATGCGCGCGCTATTCCGTCCCGCGGCGAGCCTTGGCAGCGAAATTTCGGCGCTTGTTTTTTTCTTGCCGCGTTATCATTTCCGCATGAACCGTTTTATCTCCGACAGTCGCCGCGTTGCCCTGGCCTGCGGCCTGAGCCTGGGTCTGATGGCCCAGCAGGCGAGCGCGCTGTTCGTCGTCAACCAGCCATGGGTGCGGCCGGCGCAGCAAGCGCGGGCGACCGAGGCTTACATGAACCTCACCAGCACCGACGGAGCGAGCCTCGTCGGCGCAACCAGCACCGCTGCCGCAGCCGTTGCAATCCTGGCGCCGGGCAAAACGGCCGAACAAGGTCGCCCGCCTGGCGTTACCCGCCGGAAGTGTCGTGGCGCTCGCCCCTGACGGATATCGCATCGCCTTGCGTCGGCTCGCGCGAACCCTCAAGGTCGGCGATCGCGTGCAACTCACGCTGACCATCGAGGCAGCCGACGGGACGCGCCAGGAGGTCGGCGTCAATGCCGAGGTCCGCCTTCACTCGCCCATCGATGACGAAATGCGCGCGCACACGCATGCGCATTAGCTTTGACGACGTGGCTGCGGTTCTTGCATTCCGCGATCGGGCGCGGGGCACGCTCGGACAGGATCGCGCGCCCTCATCATGTGCGGGTCGCGGCGCGATGCGCCGATAGCCTCGAGCGCATGCGTTCGGCTGCCGCCTCGGAATTTTTGTGCGCTTCTGATCATCGCAGCGGTGCGTCGGTTGCGCCTTGCCGTCTGCGCAGCAAGCGGAGACCTCCGCCACCGGCGCCTGTCGCTGCAAGCCCGCGTGGTGGCGGTCGGAGTCCGCGGACATCGCGGCCTCTTCGCGAGCGCGGCACGTTCCCTCCTCCTGGCGCGGGCGCAACGACACAGTCCTTGCCGGGGTACCTGACGGAAGCCTCGACGCGAGCCATGCGGCGGCGACGACCAAGTCGCAGCCCGGCGCCCAATGCGGTCGCACGCATTGACTGCCTCGCCCTGCCGATCGCGACGTGGTCGCTCGCGACGCTTCTGCGCCGGTCACCCAGCGGCGCGTTCGCGGAGACGTGTTTGCCGTCGTCCATGCGGACGGCAGCGTGGTTCAAGCACAGGCGCAGAAGCGGGTGTCGGTCGGGCTGGCTCCGTGCGGGCACGATCGCGCCGCTGATTGCGCCTGAGCAATCCTGGATCCGGGCGCGGTCGGTGCTCGCGTACCGGCGATCATCTTCAACTGGGTACCCGATCCCATCCTGTACATCGCTGATCCCCATCGCAATGGGGTGGTCGCGTTAACCCTGGTCGGAAGACGGACCGGTGTTCCGTGTCGAAGGAGCGCGGCGCCTGGATGCGCCGGAGTTCAATCTTCCCGGTCGATCTGGCGCCCGCGGTCCTGGAGAGCGTCAACCCGCGTTTCTCGAGCAGCACGACCCTGGCGGGAGGCGCCGACTTTTATGTCGCCAACCGCGGCAACGGCACCATCGTGCGCATGCGCCAGGGCGGGACCGTATTGGCCATGCGGTCGCATTACGGCTCGCGGCGGCTGGGCGTACTTGGCCCGGGCCGGCTCAATGGCATTGCGACCGCGCCGGACGCAACCAGGATCTGGGTTAGCATCAGCGGGGAAGTGCCGGCATCCGAACGGCGTCGAGGGCGCCGATCCTGGAACTGCCCGCATTCGGTCCCGACCAAGCAGCCGGGCGCTCGCGGGGAAGAACGGCGTGGGGCTCGCGCCCGATGCAGCAACCGGCGCGGACGTCGCCCTGCAGATGGGTCTGGGCCCGGCGTTCAATGGACGTTCGTGCGCCGATTGTCACTCGCTCACCGCTCCCGGGCGGCATGGGGTCGGATGGGCTCGCCACCGTATTACGTATCGGGAAGCTCGACAGCCATGGCTATGACCCCATGCTCGGTCGCGGCGGCCCTATTGCGCGCATGCACTCGGTATCCGAGCTGGGCATCTCCTGTGCCGTCGTGCCAGGCATTCCGCCGGGCGCCAATCTGATTTCGGTCCGCAATGCACCCGCGCTATACGGGCTGGGGCTGGTCGACGAAATCCCGGATGCAACCATTCTTGCCGGCGCCGATCGCGCGCGGCAACGGAATTCACGGCCATCCCAATATCGTCGCCGGCGCCGATGGACGCAACGCGGTGGGAAGGTTCGGCTGGAAGGCCGACACACCGCGGCTCGAATTGTTCGTCGCGGACGCGCTGCGCAACGAACTGGGCATCACGAGCCCGCTCGCGCCGCAGGATTTGACAGCTTGGCGGGGCGCTTCGCCCCGATTGCAGTGCCGCCCGCACCACGCCCAAGGACGACGGCAGCCTGGTCGATTCGCTGACTGCTTTCGTGCGCTCACTCGAACCGTTGCCGCCCAAAAGGCGCGACCCGGTGGGCAGCGCCCTGTTCGTCAGCACCGGCTGCGCCGATTGTCATACGCCGACGCTCGCGGCGGGCGACAAAGTATTGCCGCTGTACTCGGACCTGTTGCTGCATGACATGGGCCCGGGGCTCAATGACGGCGTGGTCCAGGGCCAGGCGCAGGGAAGCGATTGGCGCACCACACCACTGTGGGGCTTATCGGTCCGAGCCCGCTTCCTGCACGACGGCCGTGCGCGCACGATCGAGGCGGCGATTCTGGCTCACGGCGGAGAAGCCGACCCCGTGGTGCAGGCATATCAGCCAGCTGGATAGCGAGCAGCGCAGCGCCCTGCTCGCCTTCTTGTCGTCGCTCTAGCCGATGTGCGCCAGCCGGCGCGCCGGGGCGTGACTGCCGCCATCGGCACGCCTCACAACGGCGCCCGCGGCGAAGCTGGAGCACCGATTGCGACCGCCCTTGCTGCGCCGACGCCCGCTGCGGCGCGGCCGTAGTCGGCTAGCCCCCCGGCTGTCGCCTTCTCGATCGCTTCCTCGAGTTCACGGTACTCGGGGCAGGCTTGGCCGCAAAGCTTTTCCAACGCCGCGAGGTGTTCTTTGGCCTTGGGCAGGTTCTTGGCGATCACATAGGCCTCGCCCAGGTATTCGTGTGCTCCCTTGTGCTGCGGGTCGAGCTTGAGCGCGGCCTCGTACTCGGCAAATGCATGGTTCAAGTCCCCCTCATTGCGATAGGCGAAGCCCAGCCAGTTGTGGGCATCGGCATTGAAGCGATCCCACAGCAGCGAGGTGTGGAACAAGTCGATCGCCCGCTGCCAATTCTGGTGCTCGATTGCCTCCACGCCAGCCTGATAGGCGGCGTCGCGCTTAGGAGGCCCGTCGCCCCCACCCCCGCCCCCGCCGCCCGCCGCATACGTGAGGCTCGTCGCCGCAGCGAAGAGTCCAATGACCGTCCATCCCATTCGCGCCTTCATCTCGCTCTGCTCCACTTTGGCGGCACGCTGGGCCGCCCACCACAGAGCCAACAGCGTGCGGCGACGGGCTATTCCCGCCGGAACGCGGCATGTTGCTGCGGTCTCCGCCGGGTCGTACAAGGGCGGCGAATGGCCGGCTAACTGGCTTGAGTCCCTACGGCGCGAACCCGGTCGACGCACGATTGTTGCAATTCGGCACAAGGTGCAGTGGCACTGCACCAACGGACATGGCGCAAGTGGACCCCAACGCGCTCATTCGACAGCGGCCAAGGACCGCTGTTGGACGCAAGCGAGCACTCGGCGTAGGCTTCCCGGCCGGATGACCATCCCCGGAGATGGAATCGGCTGTTCTTAGGAGAGTTCCATGCACAGGCTTCGTCGCGCGGCATGCGTCGCGCTCGCCGCTTCGTTCTTTCTCGCATCCCCCGTCCGGTCCACCTCGGTTACGACGGACCAGAGCGACCTGTGGTGGATTCCGAGCGAAGCGGGGTGGGGAATGCAGTTGGTCCAGCGCGGGTCGATAATCTTTGCGACCCTGTTTGTCTACGGTCCTTCCAGCGGTCCCACGTGGTACACCGCAACGCTGGACGCCACGTCCAACCTCACCTGGACCGGGGATCTCTACGCGACAACCGGTCCCTATTTCGCGACACTACCATTCAATCCGGCAAGTGTCGTGACGACCAAGGTTGGAACAATGACCTGGACGGCGCAGACGGTCGACACGGGCACGCTCAACTACGTCGTCAAAGGGGTCGCCGTGACCAAGGACGTTATTCGCCAAACGCTCGTCGTCGACAACTACAGTGGCATCTACCTGGGCGCGTTCCACATCACCACGACCGATTGCACCAACCCGTCGGGCAACGGGTCGGTGGACATCCCGTCAGCGACCTTCACCGTTACCCAGAGTGGAGACTCCTTCGGCATCGTGCTCGCGGCCCTCACGACCTTCACCATCACCGGGACGCTCAGTCAAAGCGGGCAGTTTGGGACAGTTATCGGCACCTATACGTCGAGTTCCGGCTATTTGGGCAACGCCACGGTCTCGGCGATGAATGTCGAAGTGAACTCGCTTGCCGCATCATTTTCTCTCGACAGCACAAATCTCGGCTGCCAGTCCACCGGCTACCTTGCCGGCATAAGAAGCCAGCAATGACCAATCGCTGCCCTGCCCGCGGGCGCTTCGGCGGTCCCTATTTGCTGATGACCTCCCATTTGCCGTTCTTAACCTCGAAGATGGTCAGCAGTCCTTTCGTAAGGTCGCCGTTGGCGTCGAAGGCGATATCGGCAGTGATCCCGGGGTAATTGATCTTGGCCAGCGCCGGCAGATACTTCGCCGGGTCCGTCGAATTGGCGGCCACCATCGCCGCCCCGATCAGCATCACGCCATCGTAGAAATAAGGCGTGTACAGGCCGATGTCCTGGTGGAAGCGCGCCTTGTACTTGTCGGCGAACGCCTTCCCGCCCGGTCGGGATTCCAGGGCGGCGCCAGGCGTCGAGGCAATGTCGCCCTCCGCCGCCGGGCCCGCGAGCTCGATGAACTTGGCGGAATTCATCGTTTCGCCGCCCATCAACTTGATGTTCATCCCCAGCAACTTCATCTGCCTCGCCATCGGTCCGGCCTGAGCATCATAGCCACCAAAGAAAATCGCCTCCGGATTGCTGGCCTTGATCGTAGTCAGAAGCGCATTGAAGTCGACGGCTTTGTCGTTGGTGTGCTCGTGTCGCACGACCTGGCCACCCGAGGCCTTGACCGCCGCCTCGAACGCATTCGCCAAACCCTGGCCATAGGCGGTGGCGTCGTCGATCACCGCGACTCGCTTCAGCTTGAGCGTCTTCACGGCGTACTCGCCGAGCGCCTTGCCCTGCTTGTCGTCGTCAGCCATGAGCCTGAATGCCGTTTTGAACCCCTGATGGGTGTACTGGACGTTGGTCGACACCGACAGCTCGGGTATACCGGCCTCGTTATAGACGCGGGACGCAGGGATCGTAACGCCAGAATTGAAGTGCCCGACCACCCCGGCGACCTTGGCGTCGACCAGTTTCTGGGCGATGAGCGGACCCTGCTTGGGTTCGGCCTGGTCGTCCTCGGCCACGAGCTGGAACGTCACCGTCTTGCCGCCGATCTTAAGGTGCCGAGCATTGAGCTCGTCGATCGCCATCTGGGCGCCATTCTCGTTGTCCTTGCCGTAATTGGCCTGCGGGCCTGTCAACGGCGAGGCAAAGCCTATCTTCACGATTTCCTGAGCCTGCGACGCAGCAGTCGCCAGAGCGACCGCGATGCCCATGCATCCCACAAGCGCGCTGATTCGTTTCGGGTAGTTCAAGGTTTCCTCCTCGCCTGAAAATACCGGTATTGACCGCTCGCCCCGAGGTCGCCGGTTCGCCCCGGGGCTTGGTGCGAATTTGCGTTACTCGCGCACGATTTTACGCCTCATTGGCGTGGCCATTCTTGGCCAGGGCAAGGTTACCGCGGCGCACGCCGAGCGTCTGCACCAGCCCGGTGTGCGACCGCGAAAAAAAACTACGATTCGCTCTTGCGGTAGAAATGATAAGTGGCAAGCACGACGATCGCACCGAGCGTTGCGCCAATGAAGCCCGCCGATTCACCCTCCTTGTACCAGCCAACGAACTCGCCGACGTAGGTTGCGATCAACGATCCGGCGATGCCCAGCGCTGCGGTCATGAAGAACCCGGAACGTCCGGTCCCTGGCGCGAACAGCTTGGCGACGAGACCGGCCACGAAACCGATAAGAATGGTCCAGATGAGATGCATCGCTCAGTCTCCAGAAGCGCGACCACTGCCTGCCATTCTACGGCTTACGCGTCCCTGCAACCGTCACAACAATATTCTGGCCGTTGCGGCGTCGCGCAGATGAAAAAAACGGCGCCCCGAGCGATCCACTGCGGCGCGATTCTTGGCATCTGTCCCGATCGATCGGTCCGGGCTTTTGAGCATCGGCTTGTTCGCCGCCATCGCAAGGAAAAAACCATGCTAGCAGGTCATTTGAGCTGGCTACAACATGACGCAAAAAGGGAATCGGCGCAACGACACAGCTTGACCGTCTGTCGCTCAAGGTGATCCCTTCGAACCCCTGTCGCAGTCGCCGTTCGCCTTGCGCAGACGTTACGCCGTGCCCTTCGTTGCGGCGGGGATTTTTCCTGCTTTGACCGCCTTGACCAGGGCCGAATGATCGTGCTCGGTCTGATCCGCGTAGCGGCGCGCGAAGCCCCTCAGGGCTTCATCGAAGTCATCGCCGCGACCGAGGTAGCCGCTGATCATGGCCGCATCGCCGGTCTTGGCGTGCGCCCGCGCCACGGCCCAGCCGCAATAGCGCGCATAGTTAATGAATCCGTCCAGGAGCAGCGCGTCCAGATTCACCGCAACCTTCATGTCACGCAGTTGCCGGAAATAGAAATCAATCGGCGGGTTACCGATCCGTGACCACCCCAGAAACAGATCGCTGGCGGACTGCATCAGGCGCTGCCCGACGACCACCCGCTCGCCCTGATTGCGGTAGGCACTTTGACCCGCGTAAGGCTCAAGCACGGATGAGCGTGCCTGTTTGAGCTGCAGGAACAACGGATCGTCGACGTCGGCCTGGAGCAGGGCCACCGCACAAAAGCTGCCCACGCTCCCCGACTCCGACAACTTTCATCGCCGCATCGACCACCTCATAGTGGTCGACCAAGGCTCTGCGTTCCGGCGGCAGACTCAGCCGATAGCGGTGGATCACCGCCCGTATTTCTCGCGCGAAGGCCTTCTCACGCCGCGGGTGGTAGAGCAGTGGGGGGTCGTCCCTGATGCGCCGCTTGCCGCCGATGACTTCGGTCAGCTTGGGCAGCAGGCGTGCAGACATGTTGGCGGCTGCGCGCGCATCGGCGCCAGCCGAGGGATCGAGCGGCTTGATCCTGGACGCTTTTGCAACCATTTGCTCGGCATCGATGCGCGCATACCAGACCTGGAGCTCGGGCCAGGCAGCGTACTCGGCCAGGTTTTCGCGGTACGCGCGCGCGGCCGTGAGCACTGCCTCAGCGCATTGTCGTTCGGCGAAACCGCGATAGCGGCCCGCCACCATGATGCTCGCCACCAGCCGCTTGATGTCCCATTCCCAAGGGGCGGGCAGTGTCTCATCGAAGTCGTTGATGTCGAAGATGACGTTTCGCTCCGGCGTGGCGAAGGCACCGAAGTTCATCAGGTGACAATCACCGCACGCTTGCACGCGGATACCGGTGGTCGGGCATTGCGCCAGATCGAACGCCATCACCGACGCCGATCCACGCAGAAAGGCGAATGGCGACTGCAGCATGCGCGCGTAGCGAATCGGCACCAAAGCCGGTATCCGGTCGCGATCGGCTGCTCTAACCATCGCCAGCAGGTCGCGCCGCTTCGCCGGCGGCTTCCACTTGGCCTGCTCAGACCGGGGCACCTTTTGCCGCAACGCCTTACCCTGCTCTGCGCGCTCCGCACGTAGCGTTCGCACGCTCGATTGACGCGTCGGCATGAACCCTCTCCTCTGACCGGACCCCGATCCGGCACGCCCTGGCGTTCCGCGCAACGGATCAGCCCAACCCGTCTAGTCTGCCGGAAATGGACTTCGGTGTTGGCGATTATCGGGGTTTGGGGCTAGAAACAACGGGCCGTTCCTCGATGGCGTCGACGCGATCCGGATAGAATGCAAGACGGTCCTTGATCGCGGCGACGGCCGCATAGGGGGCCTCGTAGGTCCACACGGCGTTAATCGAGGGATCGCCTCCGAGGGGAATGCTGTAGTAAGCGCAGTCACCCTTGTACGGGCAATAGGTCCGATGCTCCGTTCGTGTCAGAAGGCCCATGTCGACGTCCTTCCGGGGTATGTAAAAGACTGCAGGGTAGGAGGCTTCTCTCAATGTCAGCGCCTCCGTCGTGTCGGCGATGACGCGACCCGCTACGGACACGGTTACGCGCGTAGGATTCGGCTCGATCGTAATCGGGTGATCGGGCCCTGGCAGCCTTATCGATCGGGTGTCCATGGTTCGCTCCGGTTCCCTCGCCACTCAGGCATTGAAGATGGTGCCAAACATCGGAAGGCCGCTTTTTGACTCCGCGCGCGAAGCCTCATGTTGAAGCACATCCCAGTGCTCGACAAGAACGCCATCAACGACACGCACAATATCGGCCGCGATCCAGCTCTTCGGCCGACCGTGGCCGGAGACGTCCGTGGAGGATCATCGAAATTCCCCTCCGCCACGATCAGTCCTGGCTCGTATTTCAGCGTCCGCGGGGCCTGCGGGATCTCGTCGGGGTTTTCCCGCGCGCTTGAGCGGGCACGCCCGTGATCAAGCCGGCTTTCCTGTCGGCTGCGGCGACGCCCCGGTTGCGAGATCATTGATTTCAAACGAAATGGCAATGATTAAATAAGAATGATTTGCATTTGTGTTATATCCCGGATACAATTTGATTGGATCCGCCCAATTCGCGTAGAAATCGCATCGTCATGCTGGCCACGCTTGTCATTGTTTTCCGCGAGGTGATCGAGGCCGGGCTGATCGTCGGCATCGTGCTTGCGGCCACCCGAGGCGTGCCACGGCGTGGCCTGTGGGTGAGCTTCGGCGTGGTTGCAGGCGTTGCCGGTGCCTGTCTCGTCGCCGCCTTCGCCGGGCAGATTTCCTCGCTGTTTGAAGGCTCAGGCCAGGAGCTCTTCAATGCAAGCATCCTCTTGCTTGCCGTCGGAATGCTCACCTGGCACAACGTCTGGATGGCCAGCCACGGCCGCGTCATGGCGCAGGAGATGCGGCGGGTTGGCGCGGACGTGACGGCGGGCAAGAGACCCCTTACCGCCCTGTCGATCGTCTGCGGCGTTGCCGTGCTGCGGGAGGGCTCGGAGGTAGTCCTCTTTCTCTACGGGATCGCCGCATCCGGCGGCACCTCGGCGGCCGGCCTGATCGCCGGTGGTGCCCTTGGCGTGCTCGCCGGCGCCGGCGTGTCGGCGCTCATGTACCTCGGCCTGCTGACCGTGCCCGCGCGCCATCTGTTTTCCGTCACCTCCGGTCTTATTACCCTGCTCGCCGCCGGGCTCGCCGCACAGGCCGTGGCATTCATTCAGCAAGCCGGATATCTCGAGCTGTTGACCGCTACCGTCTGGAATAGCTCCTGGCTGCTCTCCGACGCGAGCTTGGTCGGCCGTCTGCTCCATACCCTCATCGGCTACACCGCTACACCGAGCGGTGCGCAGCTGCTTATCTACCTGCTTACCATCGCGGTCATCGTCTGGCTGATGCGGCACGTGCGCTTACCTCGGGCAAGTGCGGGCAAAGCCGCCGCCGCCAATTGAGCGTTCGCCTGGCGCGAATGCGCTCGCGCCCCGGACCCGCTATTGGACCGTACCGAGAAATGGCTGCAGCTTCGGGCATGCGGGGACGCGTCAAGACTCCTTCCGGCGGTCCGATTTCCTGCACGCGACCCTGACGCATGAACACGACCCGATCGCAGACCTGGCGCGCGAAGCGCATCCGTGGGTGACCATCAGCAAAGTCTGCCGCAGTGGCCGCCCCATGCTCCCGCAATGGTGCGCTCGCACCGTGGCGATGCTTCCGCAATCCGCGTCACCCTGGGCGCGGGGACCGACCTAAGGGTCGTCTGCTTACTGGCCTCGCAGGGATTCGGCAAGGCTGATCAGATTCTGGGGGCTTACCTTAATGAGGCCGTGGCGTGGGGTGTCAATGTCCGCTATCAGCATGAACGCGATGGAAACGACCAGCGGAAGAACCAAAAACAATCTAGTTCCCTCTCCCGTGCTTCGCGAACCATACCCGACCAGCCAGCTGCTGCAGAGGGCGATCGCTATCATCAGAGCCCATGCCGCAGTCGGGATGCGGTTCCACCAGGCGGCTTGGGTGTACCCCTGGGAGTTCAACACGTCGTTCATGCCCGCTACGACGAGGGCGACAAGGGGCGTCGGCTGTGTCGCTGCCGGAGCGAGAACCGCCGACCACAACGCGCTCTGCAATTTTGCCGTAGCGGCATCGACCTGCCGCTGTTGTGCCTCGTCGCTTGTCGCATAGAATAAAATCCGCTGCTCCAGGTACTGCTTCAGTAGCACTTGCACCCTGGCGGCGTCAGCGGCAGGCAGCAGTTGGGCGCGGACGTATTCAGTGCCAATCGCGTTAGCCTCGGCCTCCTCGAAATTCTTGCGTTGATCGTAGCGATTAGTCGCCATCGAGAAGGTGAAGCCAATGACCAGACCGAGCAAGGTCAGTGTCGCCGCTAGAACAATGCCGTAGTCTTGACTGAAGTCTTCTTCTGGACTTCCCCTCCTCCTGCGAAAAAAGAGTCCGATCCGTTCCGAGATCCAAAGCGCGATGAAGGAAAGCGCGAATATAAGCAACGGATAGCGAATCAAATCGCTGTTCATACGCTATGGTCCATATCTTCTCGTCGGGAAACGAAGCGGGTGGTCCAGATTAGCTGTACCGACCGCGGTTCGCGTCGTGTTGCGCGGCGCCGTCAGCCAAAGCGACAATTCCTGTGATCTGCCCGAGGCCGACATGCGGGCTAGACATGGGCCAGTCACCGCGCACGGTACGCAGACATCCTAGCATCCATTCCTGATCTCGGTTATGGGCCTCGAAGCCGCGTTGTGCGGCCCGGCAATTGCCGGTTTGCCAGGCCACGGCCATTGACCGGCTTCAATGGCGCCGATCCGGTCGCCCACGGCGGCTGCGCAGGAGCCCCAACGCCTCGAGCAAATCATGTGACGAGTCCTGGCCGCGTTTCGCTGCATTCAAGTTCGTCAAGCGCGCTCTGCGGGCAAGCTAAAAGGGCTCATTGCGGCGCGAACACCGGTCCAAGGGGCTTGAGTCGCAGACCTGGCCGAAGCCGGGACCATCTGAACTGCGTCGGATCGGCTTTCGCGGGGCCTGGCGCGGCGACGACGAGTACTTCGCGCGCGATCGGCTCGAAGTCGGCACGGAAGTGCACCGAGCTCTTCAGCGCCAAAATGCGCTGCTGTCTCGGTTCGATTCCGACGTGCCGGAACATTTCCTGATCGGCGGCCTGGCACTTCTTCGACGCCAGCACCACGCGCACGCCATCTTTCTCGAGGACCGCCATCGGCCCAAGGTCCATGCGGAAGCCATGGAACATTGGCCCGGTGCAGGTGAAGCGGCCGTTGCCCAATTGCACTATGCGGAACTCACCCTCGAGTGGGGTATGGCCCGCAACGCCGGAAACCTCGCCCAACGCGAACGGCGCCTCGTGGCCGATACCGATTGCATGTGCCTTCGCTGCCGACGCGGGGTCGATCAATAGCCCTAGCACCGCAGCCTGGGCGCGCCGCGCGAGCAGAGCGGCGAGCAGCCCCGTCGTGTCGCCGTTGCCACCGGCACCGGGATTGTCCTGTGTGTCGGCGAGCACCACCGGCGCGCCCGGTTCGCCACGCTGGATGGCGCGGATCACTGCTGCGTTGGGCTCGAACAATTCCATCGAGAATTCGCCCTCGGCGTCGCCGATGGCATGGGCGAGCGCTGCGGTTGCAGTCTGTACGCGTGCCGCGTCGTCGCCGTAGCCTGTCACTGCCATCCCGCATTCCGGAAAATCGGCCATAGGAAAGCCGGGGGTGAAGGACAACACCGACCTGTGCTCGCGTTCCAGACGCTCGAGCATTGCGTAGAGCTTCTTCGCCGGCTGAATGAGCGTGCATTGCGACGGCAACCCGGTGAGAAAATCGAGTGTGCGATACGATTTCACCGGCGCCCGGCCGGCTTTCAGCACGGCATCGAGCAAATGCGCGGCGCGCTCGCCGGTTTCCGCCATATCAACATGCGGATAGGTCCGGTACGCGACCAGGCCGTCGCAATGTTCGATCATCGCGCGCGTGACATTGGCGTGGAGATCGAGGCTCGCAACGAGCGGCACGCGAGGACCGATAACGCGGCGCACGCGTGCGAGCAGCTCGCCCTCGCCGTCGTCGAGATGTTCGCTGACCATCGCGCCGTGCAGGTCGAGATAGACGCCCTCAATGGGCCCAAGGCCGGCGAGGCGCGCCAGCATCTCGCCGGCGATGCGCTCGTAGGCATCGCGTGTGACCTGCGCCGACGGCGAAGCCGCGCCCCAGACAAGGCCCGCGCTGCGGTGTCCGAGTGAGTGCAACTTGCCGATCGCGCCGGCGGCGGGAATGTTGGCGCCGGCGAGCCGCGGTGCGATATCGGTCCCGAAGGTAAGCGGCGGCCAGCCGCCGCCGTGCTCGAATGCCGCGTAGTCGGCCTTCGATGGGGCGAAGGTATTGGTCTCGTGCTGGAACCCGCCCACTGCGATCAGGCTCATCGTCACTCCGGCGCTCCGTGGTACGCTGGCTCGGGGCGAGATTAGCCAGAATCGCGCGGCCGCGCAAACGGCGCGTATCACCCTCAGTCAAGGAAACGGGTTGGAATGAATTGCGATGCGTCCCAGACGCGCCAATGTCAGCGTGGTGGCATAGCCCTCGAACGGCTGTCTCGAAGGCCTCACTCGCCGCTAAAGCTCCGGGTAACCTAATCGCCGCGGAACGGCGCAGCCAAGCAATGTTTAAAATCAGGACGCCAAGGTAGCCCAGCCAGGCTGCCATCCCGCATCGCAGAGGAATCGCACCACGCTCAGCCGGAGCTGCCGGAGTTCACCCCATGAAAATCTTCATGCACTACCTTAGCGGCCCGGACGTGAACGCGCTCGCGCTCACCGACGAAGAGATCCTCGGTGCGGTTGAATCGGGCTTGCTCGCCCAGGGTCGCGGCGAGACGGTGATCGAGCCCCGCGTGCACCTCATTCCCGACCCGGGGTTCAACGGTCACTTCAACGTCCTGCGCGGTTACGTTGCGCCATTAAACCTCGCCGGGGTGAAGATCGTCGGAGACTACGTGAACAACTACGAGCGACAACTGCCTTCGGAGATGGCGCTCCTGAATCTATTCGATCCGCGCACCGGCATGCCGGTTGCGGTGCTCGACGCGACGTCCATTACCGACATGCGCACCGGCGCCATGACCGCACTCGGAGCGAAGCATCTTGCCAACCAAGCGAGCAAAGTCCTGGGGCACATTGGGGCCAGAGGTACAGCTTATTGGAATGTGCGCCTCCTCGACCGGCTATTCGACTTCGACGAGATCCGCGTACACTCGCGCAGGCAGGAAAGCCGCGACGCCTTCGCGCGCCGACTCGCCTCAGACCTGGGGAAGGCGGTGGTGGCCACCACCGATTGGGAGGCGTGCGTGCGCGGTGCCGATATCGTGGTCGAGGCCTCGCGACTGGGGGAGCCCGCGCCCCTCCTGCGCACCGAGTGGATCAAGCGCGGGGCACTCGTCATCCCCTATGGCACGATGAGCGCGGTGGAGCTTTCACTGACCGACATTATGGATAAGATGGTGGTCGACGACTGGGGCCAGTGCAAGGGCGGGATTTTCGGGTCTCTGCGCGCCCACGTCGACGCGGGGAAGCTGTCGGAGCGCACGCTTCATGCCGAGCTGGGCGAGATCGTTGCCGGTCGCAAGCCAGGCCGCGAGTCCGCCCGGGAGACCATTCTCTTCTGGCATCGCGGGCTCTCGATCAGCGACATCGCACTCGGCCACGCAATGCTCGAAAAAGCGCGGCGCCTGGGCCTCGGGCAGCAGCTGCGTTTTGCGTGACGGCTATCTTCTGCCTGCCTTCCCTGCATCCCGAACCGGAGTTCGCCATGTCCATTTTCTCACGTTTACTCTGCCTCCTGCTTCTTGCCTTCGCGCTGCCAGCCGGCATCGCGCGGGCGGCGGAGGCGTATCCCAGCAAGCCGATCCGCTTGATCGTTCCCTTTCCGCCGGGCGGCCCCGCCGACGCGCTCGCGCGAGTCGTCGGAGACAAGATCGGCGCCAAGATGGGCACGCAGGTCGTCGTCGACAACCGTCCGGGCGCCGGCGGAAACATCGGCATGGCGCTCGGCGCCAAGGCCGCGCCGGATGGCTATACGCTGGTGCTCGCCCCGGCGGGGAATCTCACCGTAAACCCGAGCCTCTACCGCAGCGTGCCCTACGACGTCGGCAAAGACTTTGCTCCGGTTACGGTGCTTGCGGCAGTCCCGAACATTCTCGTTGTGAATCCTTCGATTCCCGCACGCAACCTGGCCGAGTTCATCGCGTACGTGAAGGCGCATCCGGGTCAGCTCAACTTCGCCTCGCCCGGCGCGGGGAGCGGCGCGCATCTTGCCGGCGAGCTCTTCGACAGCATGGTCGGGGCGAACATGGTCCACGTGCCGTTCAGCGGCATAGCACCCGCCGTGACCGCCCTGCTCGGAGGGCAGGTGCAGCTCATGTTCGCGGGGGCGCCTGCGGTGCTGCCCTATGTCCGCGCGGGCAAGCTCCATGCGCTGGGGGTCGCGAGTCTGAAGCGAATGTCCGCCGCGCCGGATCTTCCGACGCTTTCAGAATCGGGCCTCGCCGGTTTCGATGTTACCTCGTGGTATGGCATTGTCGCGCCGGCGGGAACGTCGCCCGAGATCATCGCGCGCTTGCAGTCGGAGATCGCCAACGTGCTGCGCGAGCCCGAGGTGAGGAACGAGCTCACCACACTGGGCGCGGAGCCGATCGCGAACACGCCAGCGGAATTCGCCACCATGATCAAATCCGAGACAGAAAAATGGAGCGCAATCGTGCGCAACGCCAAGATCACCATCGAGTGAGGTCACGGCAATCAACCCGCTGCTTTAGGGTTCGCACAACGAAGCGACGCTGACCTCGTGATCGCGAATGCCCGCATGTACGCGAGCGACGCCGTGAGCGCGGCGTGCTGGCGCGCGCTGCTGGAATGGGTGATCGCCCGCGCCGACATCGAGTGCGAGGTGATCGACTATCCGCCGCCGGAGCCGCTTCCGGCGCTGTGGGCGCGCGACGATTTGGGCTGCGCGTTGATGTGCGGCTACCCTCTTGCGCATGCGACACCCGCGCCAGTGGTACTCGCCGCCATGCGGCCGAGTCCCGCGCGTTACGAGCACGAGCCCACCTACTGTACCGATCTCGTGGTCCGTGCGGATTCGGCGCTTTTTACTGCAACCGACGCGCTCGGAACTCGAATCGCCTATACGACCGAAAACTCGCAATCTGGCTACCACGCGCCGCGCCGGTTCTTTGCCCCCTTTGCCGGCGCCGCAAGTGGTCATCTCTTTGCGTCGGTTGTCGGCCCGCTCGTCACTCCAAGCAATGTCGTGCGGGCCGTGCTCGACGGGGATGCCGACGTCGGGCCACTCGATAGCTACGCACACGATCTTATGCGGCGGCATCAACCGGAGCTGACCGCGGCCCTGCGCACGATCGCCACCACGATGCGAACGCCGATTCCCCCCTTCGTGGCGGCACCGGGTACGGCTCCCGACACGGTATCGCGTCTGCGGGAGGCGCTCGTCGCCGTCGCCGACGCCAAAGAGCTTGCAAGTGTGCGCGAGGCGCTGCTCATCGAAGGCTTCGCGGCAGTCGCCGCGGCTGACTACGGTGTGCTGATAGACGCCGCGCGCGAAGCCGATCGCCTCGGTTACCGCCGCTTGGCCTAATCCAGTGCCCTGGTTTCCGACAACAGCGCGCGGCAGGGGCATGTCGAGGCCGCAGGCGCCACGATGCGCGCCACCCTCACCACGTTCAGCGCGCCGCGCAACGCCGGCGCACGGTCGATGTCGTGCAGGAAAGGTCCGGTAAGAGCGACACAAACCGCCAACGGCGAGAAGCCGTCCGCAAGTCTCAGTCGCCGCGGCGAGCCTTTCGCGTTCAGGTCTCGAATGCTAGAGCCGAAGCCGAACAGTGCGAGAGGGCCTGTGGACCAAACTTCGGCCAAGACTTCGCTGAAGAAGAAAGCGGTCAACGTAAAGAGCTGTTGATCGCCTGAGGAGCGCCGACGGGTCGCAATGTGAGCGTATGCACGGTCAAGCCGGGAAGAAACGGTGTGGCCTCGCCGCCGGCCCATGCGGCGTTCGCGTCCCCGTAATGTGGCGACAGTGGATGACCACTCTGCCCGGTCGGCATGTGCATATAGCCTTCCTGCTCGCGCCCGGGCGAGACGGCAAAGCGCTCGGACGCGCCGGACGTGGGCCCCTGCACGCGCGGCATGTTCGAATCGCCGGGGAGCTCCTGCGCAGGCATGTCGAGGAAGGGCCCAAGCATCGGCAGGGCCGCGCTCAGCGGGTGTCTGATCCGCACCGTATTGACTCGGCCCCAGGTGTAGGTCGCGATGCCGCCGGCCTTCTTCGCGTCGTCGGCGACGCGATCCGCGGCAGCGGCCAATAGATCCGTCCAGGTCTTGAACTTTGGATCGAGCAGGTGTATCGGACGCTGCGAAACGAGCGCCCACAGCGGCCCCTCGTTGCTGCGTGCCGTCGTCGGCGAATAAGCAGGGTCAACCTGCCGAATGCGTTCGGTCAACGGCGCGAACGCCAATTCGCCCACGCGCAACCGAAACTCGCGCACGATCCGGTAGGCGGCGGAATCGACCGACGCCCGGCCGGTCCATGTCTCGCTTACCACCCGCCGCAGCTCTCTGCGCGCCTCCGAATCGTCGTGATCGGGCACTGAGAGCGTCTGCAACAGGAGGCCGCGCCAGCGGGACAGGAAGACTGCACGGTCGTCGAGCTGCACAACCAGCATATCGTGCGCCGATGCCCGGGCGATCGCCTCGAGGTCGTCCTTGATCTGTCGCGCCCGAGCGCCGATATCGTAACCGCCGTCGCCGAGGGCGCGCAACGGCGCGGCGTCCACCAGGCGATTGTTAGCAGTTACGATGCGTCCTTCCGGAGGATCGATGAGACGCGGATACTCGGCCGGCGCAAGCCACCCATCCCATCCACGGGTGCCATCGGCCCACGACGTGGGAAGGCGTCCGTCGTAGCCGACGCGGCGGGGGATACGCCCCGCGATCGACCAGCCAATCCGTCCGTCGCGCTGCGCGACGACGATGTTCTGCGCGGGGATTCCCGCCCGCGCCGCCGCGTCGAACAGTTGCTCGAGCGTCTGCGCCGTCTCGACCCCGGCCAACGCGCCGTTCATGCCGCCCTCGCGCAGTGGCACCCACGCGACGGCGCGTTCGCGTCCGCTCGAATCGCGGTCGATGATGGGCCCCCAAATCGTCTCGCGGATTTCGACTGGCACGCTGACGCCACCCTTGACGTCAATGGTCTCGTGCACGGTCGAGGTGGACAACATCCCCGACGGCGTCCGATAGCGACCTGCGTCCGCCGGGTCGGGCTCGAGGACAACCAGATCGCTCCAGTCGCCGGTCGAGTTGGTGAAACCCCATGCGACGTCCCCATTGCTGCCCGCAACCAGCCATGGCACGCCCGGAAGGGTGACCCCGGTGAGGCGATGCGGCCGCGTGTCGCGCCACACCATCGATGCGCGATACCAGATGTTCGGCGCAGACAGACCGAGGTGCATGTCGTTGGCAACGATCGCGCCACCGCCGGCCGTGAGGCGACCCGCCACGGCCCAATTGTTGCTGCCGCGGGCGTCCTCGTCCGCGGGAGCAGAGAGCCATGCCAGCCAAGTGGCATCCTCGCCTGCATCCGAGCGCGAGGGTGGCCGTGCAGATGGTGGCACCGTGCGCGCATCGAACACGCTCGCATCGGGTATCGGCGGGACCGCACGCACCCCGCCGATGAGCGGAGTTTCCCAGTCACTCGCCGAGCTGGCGATGAAGTCGGCAAGCGATGCCGGAAGCGCCGCGTACTCGGCGGCGAGGCGCGCTTCGCGGCGCGCTTCGGAATCCTGCAGGGTAAGAAACATCGATGCCACGACCAGCACCGAATCCTCAAGGACCCACGCCCGCGGTTGCGCACGCAGGAGGAGATATTCCGGGGGTTTGACGGCGAGCGCCGCGAGCCCGGCGTTAACGCCCTCGACGTAGGCGCGCAGCACCGCGCGCTCGTCCGGCGTGGCCGCGTCAATCGCGCTCCGCGCACGTGCACGCAGTCGCAGCATGCGTGTCCTGGTGTCAATCGCTACCGTCGCCGGGCCGAACAATTCGGACAGCTCTCCCGCGGCCCGTCGCCGCGAGAGGTCCATCTGGAAGAAGCGATCTTGCGCGTGCAGGAACCCCAGTCCGCGCGCCACGTCGGCGCGCGAGCTCGCGCCGATGGTCGGGATTCCGAGGCCATCGCGCTCGATCACGATGGGCGCCGCTGCACCCGGCATCACGCCCTCGCCATCGAGTTGCGCCAGGCTGCCACGCACCTGAAGGTAATACCAGCCCGTCGCACCGGCGAACACAACCAGAACGACCACAACGATGCCAGCGAGATAGCGAAGCGAGCGACGAGAAAAATCGCGCGGACGCGAGGCAGGCGACGAAGCGGACATGGCGGGCGAAATCCTAGAGGCGCCTACTACAGGAAGTGGGGGGAGGTTTTTCTCGCCTCCACCAGCGCAAGGCGAATTGCATGCTAGTGGACTGTAACAACTGAATCTGAACTAATTCGTCGCGATGGATCGAAATACTTGCCACCGGTTTGGGTCACTGGTGGTCGTGCCAGAATCGTGACGCGGAAAGTCGCGCACCGCCGGAAGCGGCATCGCCCAATCGTCAAGGCCCTAAGGCGGAGAAGCCAACGATAGAGCGTTTGGTATGCGCAAGAGTTTGCCGAGAACTCGGGCGGAAGTGAATCGGCTTCATACCGTCACCACCAATTCCGAGTAGCGTCGCAACGCCGCGTCTGCGGTAAGAAGATGAAGCGGTTCGCCAATCGCCTGTGCCACCAGCAAGCGGTCGAAAGGATCGCGATGATACTGCGGCAGCGTCACGACCCGCGCCGCATGCCGCGCTGACACCGGCAACTCCGCGAACCCGCTCGCGCCAATGCCTGCGACGAGGTCGTCTGGAGCCGCGTCCAGCTTGCCGATTGCCACTTTCACAGCAGCTTCCCAGATCGACGCGGCACTAACGAACACATCATCGGCGCTGCCGATCTCGCTTCTCGCCTTTGGGGAGAGTTTCCGCGAGTCGGCTAAGTACCACAGGTAGACCTGGGTATCGAGCAGCAGCCTCACGTCCGGCCCTCGAAGGCATCGAGAAGCTCTGCGGGAAGGGGTGCATCGAAATCGGCGGCGATCTTGATCCTGCCCTTCAGGAACCCCGGCTTGCGCACGCGGCTTCGTCCAATCGGGACAAGCTTCGCGACCGGCTTGCCCGCCTTAGCGATTACGATCTCAGCGCCGCCGAGTGACTTCGTCGACCAGGCGAGAAAAGTTCGTTTTCGCCTCGTGAATGTTGACTTTTTCCATGGCTTCCTAATCGCTATGTGACTGGACTAAGTCTAGTCCACACACGGACCCATCGCAAGGCCGATTCGCCGCTGCAAACGGGTGCATCGCAAGCAAGAAGGCGCACGGGAGTCGCGTAAGCTGGCTAAGTGCTTGATTATTTGGCGCGCCCGGCAGGATTTGAACTACGAATTCCTGGTTCGTTAGCTTGCGCCTCGGGTCTAATGCGCCATTATTATCAATAACTTGCGTTACGGTGGCCCTCGCATCGCTTCCGTACGGGGCGCCACCGCGCAGTGCCTGCCGGCAACCGCGTCGCTTAGATGAAAACAAGCGATGTGCCTGACTTGGCAGAGAAATTGCTATCTCGTAGTGAGACCGACCGGAGCGCGTTTGTAGGCTCGGAATCATGCCGTCTGGTGTCACAAAGCGCCCCATGTAGGCATGCTCTGCGACGAAAGCTAACACGCCACGCCGACGCGAACTCGGCCGCTGGCCCTGCGTACGGGCGCATTAGCCTGCCGCCGCTTCTGCCCCGGCTGCGCGGCCGTTTGCGGTTCCTGCGCTCGGGGGCTCCCTTATCGAGATTGACCGCCTGGTTGGGGCCGCATCGCTGGCGCACCGCCCGCGCCACGAGCTAGGATGCCTGCGAGCACATACCATCAAGAGGAGCGCGGCATGCACAAGGGATCGTGTCTTTGCGGGGCGGTGCGATTCGAGGTCGCCGGCGATCTGCCCCCGCCCGATGCCTGCCATTGCTCGCAATGTCGCAAGCACGCGGGCCATTTCTTTGCGTCCACCGACGTTCCCCGCGCTGCTTTGACGGTCCACGGCGGCGATAAAGTCACATGGTTCCGCTCCTCCGAGAAGGTGCGGCGAGGGTTCTGTTCCACGTGCGGCTCTTCCCTGTTCTGGGACCCGATCCAGAAAGACTGGATTGGGATTGCCATGGGCGCATTCGATCTGCCCACGAATACCAAGCTGAGGATTCACATCCACGTGGCGGACAAAGGCGACTACTACGAGATCGTGGACGGCTTGCCCCAGAACCAGCATTGAAACGACCGCCTACGCCGCGACTGCGCGCGCGTCCGTGGCCGGCTCTTACCATGGCCGCCGTCCCGATCCAAACAGGTCGAGTGAGTCCGCACGCGCGTTGACTCTCTGCGAACATCTTTGAGAATGTAATGCGAAAGATTTCACTCGTGCTCGGTGTTGCGGGTGCCGCGCTAGGTTGCTTGCTGCCGGAATTGACCCTGGCACAGGCAGGCAGCGGTGCCGTGACCACCGCTGCCGCACGGGTCATCGTTAAATTCAGAGCCGATTCGAGGCTAGTCACCGCGAAGGCATTGGCGGCAACTACCCAAGAGGCGAGTCGTGCGCAGGCGCTCGGAGAGCGCGTGGGCATCGCGATGAGCGCCGGCGCGGCCCTGTCGGATCGCGCGCAGGTGGTATTCGCGGACGGGGTCACTTCGGCAGCCCTGGCGGCAAGGCTTGCCGCGGAAAGTGACGTCGAGTACGCCGTACCCGACGAACGCAAGCGCTTAGTCACCGCGCCCAACGATCCGCTCTATGCCAACGGGGTCGGCGGAAACGGTCCGGCCGTTGGTCAGTGGTATCTGCGCGCGCCGGATTCCACCGTTCTCGCATCCATCAATGCCGAGGCGGCGTGGAGCATTACCACGGGCAGCCCGAGCGTCGTCGTCGCCGACATCGACACCGGAGTTCGCTTCGAACATCCCGATCTCCTCGCCGTGGCCTCGGGCGGCAATCTGCTGCCGGGATATTGCATGATCAGCAATCCTGGCGTTGCCAACAACACCACCTGCCGCGGCCCCGATGCGTCCGATCCCGGCGACTGGGTAACGCAAGCCGAGCTCTCGCAGAGAGACGGCGAGTTCTACCAATGCCAGCCCGCCCCGACCGATAGTTCCTGGCACGGCACGCAGACGGCCGGATTGATTGCGGCGCGCACCAACAACGGCATTGGCATGGCGAGCGTCGGACGTACGGTGCGGCTGCTGCCGGTGCGGGTGCTGGGCAAGTGCGGCGGCTTCGACTCCGACATCCTCGCCGGCATGCTGTGGGCGGCCGGATACTCCGTGCCGGGCGTGCCCGCCAATCCTACGCGCGCCCAGGTCATCAACATGAGTCTCGGCGGAGAAGGCGCATGCAACGCGGCCTATGTGGATGTGGTCAACCAGGTCACGGCTGCTGGCACGGTGATTGTCGTCGCGGCGGGCAACTCCGCCGGCAATTCGGTCAGCGCGCCCGCCAATTGTCCAGGGGTCATCGCTGTTGGCGGTTTGCGCCAGGTAGGCACCAAGGTAGGCTTCGCCTCGCTGGGATCGGAAATTGCGATCAGCGCACCGGGCGGGAACTGCGTCAACATCACGGCGGGTTCGCCCTGCCTCTACCCGATTCTCACCACCTCCAATTCAGGGACCACGACGCCGGCGTCGTCGATCTACACCGACAGCTACAACCCTTCGCTGGGGACGAGCTTTTCCACTCCGCTCGTGTCCGGAACCGTCGCGTTGATGTTCGCCGTGCAGCCGTCGTTGACGCCGTCGCAGGCGCGCGTGGTGCTCGAGTCGACGGCGCGCCCGTTTCCGACGACGAGCAGCGATCCCACGGTGGTCCAATGCACACCGCCGCAGTACGATCCCGAAGGCAACCCGATCGACCAGCTGGAATGTCTGTGCACGATCGACACCTGCGGCGCCGGCATGCTCGACGCGGGCGCGGCGGTCTCCGCCGCGAGCACCGGGCTGACCGCCAGCGGCGTGCAGGCCGAGGGCTTGTGGTGGACGCTGCCGGCGGGCTCCGAGTCTGGGTGGGGAATTAACTTCGCGCAACAGGGCGACGTGATTTACGCGACTTGGTTCACCTACGATGTGACGGGCAAGGCGTGGTGGCTGTCCATGACCGCTAACAAGACCGGGACTAGTCCCGACACCTACACGGGAGAGCTGTACGCGACCCACGGTCCGGCATTCAGCGCGGTACCGTTTGACCCCAACCTGGTGACACGCGCCAGCGTTGGCTCGGCCACGCTAACCTTCCCCGACGTCAATCGCGCCACTTTCAACTATATAGTCAACGGCACGCAGCAGACGAAAACGCTCACCCGCGAGGTCTTCGGAACCTTGCCGACGTGCACCTACTCGGCACAGCCGGACTTCGCCAGTGCCAGCAACTACCAGGACCTGTGGTGGGTACCTGGCGGCGCCGAGTCGGGTTGGGGCATCAATGTTACGCAACAAGGCAACATTATTTTCGCGACATGGTTCACCTACGATGTCGATGGTTCGCCGCTATGGCTGTCGGTCACCGCGAATAATACGGGACCGGGAGTCTACTCAGGCCAGCTATTCCGCACGACCGGGCCGGCGTTTAGCGCGGTGCCGTTCAATCCGGCGCTGGTGGCCCTAACCGCGGTCGGGACTGCCACACTGACCTTCGCCAACGGCAACGCGGCAGCCTTCGATTACATCGTCAATGGCGTGGTGCAAGAGAAGCAGCTTACGCGGGAGCTGTTCGCACCTCCTGCGGGGACCTTGTGCCAATAGTCATTGCGTGGCGGCACGGCAGGGCTGCGGCGGCGCAACGACTCCTCTCGGTCGACAACCTGCAGAATCATCTCCGATTAAGTCGTCTACGAAAAGATTACAGGATCACTCGGGCGCCCCAAGCCCCACGCCGTCAGCGCCTAGTCAACAGCTCCACTAGGACATCGGACTACGTTGATTGCCTCGCGCACCTACGTGCCAAGAGGTGCTGCGCTGATTGTGGGCCCGCTCCCTTCGCGAGATGCTGTAGTCGAGTCGCCGCGTCGAAAGTGACCCTCGCGGCCGACTCGCCCCCAACTCATTAGGGAGATCCGGATGAAGCGGCTTTTGGCACTTGCTCTGTTTAGCGCACTGCTCGCCGGCTGCGTCGTCGTTCCCGCAGAGCGCGATAGCTACGGAGGCGACCATTGGGAACACCACTACGACGGCGATAGGGATTCC
The DNA here is from genome assembly GCA_963711235.1 of uncultured beta proteobacterium. Lineage (GTDB taxonomy): Bacteria > Pseudomonadota > Gammaproteobacteria > Burkholderiales > Casimicrobiaceae > PALSA-1003. Next base: position 480,229 of record CAVQDI010000011.1, read on the forward strand.
CGATATCACGATCACGGATAACCGTAGCCCCTGTTGCGACGAACCACGTCTGTAACGTACTAGGTAGCTAACGTTTATCAGAGCAAAGGAGACAATCATGGTCTCGATTTGGTGGCTTCTTGCAGCCTTCTTAGCCGGCGGCTGGATGGGCATGCTTCTCTTCGCGCTGATGTCGATGTCCAGGGATTTGCCGAGGCAATCAACCCAAGCCCCCATGGAGTCCAGGTTGAGTTTGTGAAGAACCGCCTGACGTTTCTGGCGCCGCAAGGCTTGATCGTTCAGAGTGTGGACAACCACGTTCGAGCCGAAGATGTCACCTAGGTGCCGGGCCGGTATAAAACGTTATCCATGTGACCGGAATGGACCAGATCCGTGGCGCCAACTGCTGCAAGCAAAGCGCCCACAGTCGAGCAGCGCTGTTCAGGCATTCACCTCGCGCACGCTGCATGCGATACTGGAAATTATCCGGGTCGTAGTAATCGAGCGGACCCTTGGCGCCCTCTGCATACGGATACATGAAGTGGCCAAGCGACTTGGCGGTCTCGGGCGCGAGCTTCGTATCGCCAGCCGTGTTGAACGCTACCCAGTTCATTTCCCAGGTGCCAAAGAGTGTCTGGCGGGCGAGCCTCACCCGAGGATCGTTTAGCGGCAGGAGCCGACCCTTTTCTTCCTCGAGCACAACCTTGCGTACGTCCGCGGGATCGACCGGAATCCACCCGAATTTGGGGTGATAGAACTCCGCCCGGCAATGCTGCGCTTTAGTGATGTCTCCGCTCTTGCCCAGGCTCTTCCAGGTTGCCGAATCGGCAACGCGCACACCGTAAACGTCGCGTGCCGGAATACCAACGGAGCGAGCAAGTCCGACAAAGAGCGCGCTTAAGTCGGCACACTTGCCGCCAAGATTGCCCGACTCAAGCATGAAGCGGATGTCGCCGGTCCCGCAACCGATGACCTTTGGATCCCGGTACGTGTTTTCGACAATCCAATCGTAGATGCGCACGCGCTCGCGTCAGCGTATCGGCGCTGGCGCTTGGTACGATCTTACTCGCGGTATCGCGCACAATGCCCTCGAGCGGAATGTGCGAGCTTGCTTGCAGGTACAGATCGAGTTCCTGGCGCGGAACGAAGTGGGGCTCGCCCGAGCGCGTCAGGTCTACGCTTCGGTTGCGTGTCGTAACGAGATTCACCACCTGCAGTTTGGGTGCCGCCGACCGATCGTCCCATTGCGCAAAAAAAGCTGGTGCGCCGTACTTCGGATCACGATAGATGCCGGCCTTCGCCTGGTTGCCGGCCCAACTAACATCGAGCGTTCGCTGATATTCCGTATCGCGATACTGCGACAACGGTAACCAGAGTTTCGCCGGCACGTCCTGCGGCCAGATCTCTACGTCGGTGACAACCTCGAACGTTCGCCAGGGAGCATCTGACGGAGGTGCCGAGAGCTCGGCGCCAACCGCCTGGACCGTGAAATCCGACGCTGCCGCAGCAAGCGTGGCGACACCGGAGAAACTAAGAAATTCGCGTCGATCCATCGTATACCCTCATCGTGTAACGTAAGCCTGCGCCGAACCGGCGACATGGCAATTCGCAAGAAGCGTCAGACGCGCTTGGCGCGGCTGACGCACGTTTTCGTGGCGGAAGAGAATGGGAGTCGAACCCATCCGGAAGCGCTTAGCGCCCCCAACCGGGTTTCGAGGCCAGGCTGCCTGCACCAGGAGACAATTCTCTTCGTCATGGTGCTGTGAGCCCTGTTCCATGGAAGACCGGCGGATCAGCTTGTCATCGCTGAGTGCCCTACCGAGTCTCCATAACGCACGATTTCGTCCACACTTGAGCGCACCCCTACATATCAAATCCGAAGGCGCTCAGCTGCTGTCGTACCGCCGAATCCTTGAGTAGCTCGCAAAACATCCGTACCGCGGGCCGCTCGAGGCGCGCCTTTGGCACTACAAAATCATAGTGCTCCTGCTGCAACGGGATAAATCCCAGTGCATAGTGATCGGTGATCGTCTTGATCGCCACGCCCCAGTCCGCACGGCCCTGGTGCACGGCCGCCGCCACCGCATTGTGCGACTTGGTCTGTATTGCATAACCAGGAGGCCTGCGCTCACCGAGCAGCTTGTCGATAATGATGCGTGTGCCACTGCCGGTGTTGCGGTTAACGAGCGTGCAGTCAGGGTCCCGCAAGGCCGCTTCGAGCGCCTCGTCGACGTTCTTGCCGGCGAAGCGCGTATCACCCAGGCGGTACACGATGCCCTGCATGCGGCCATAACCTGGCACCAACGCCAAGTCTTCGGTAAGCAAATGGCGATTGTAATCACCGGTTTTGGGGTCCATAAGATGGATACCCGCAATATCGCATTCGCCGCGCTTCGCCGCAGCCAATCCGCCCATGCTCCCCACATACATGGCTTTCGCCCGAATGCCTTTTTGTAGCAACTTCCCGATGAGTAGATCGAGACCGACACAATGACTGCCGATGATCACCAGGTCGGCCGGCTCGAGCTTATGTCCGAGCAGCTGCACGGAGACCATTGAGCCGGCATCGACAATCTCCGTGTGCTGATCGATCGTGATGAAGCCATCGGCGCCGCTAAACGCCGTGACGGAGCCCGAACCCTTACCCATGGGATAGGCCGTGAGCCCCGCCTGAGCATGCACCAGCCCCACCAGCAAGTACTCCGTGCGTCCGCGCTCCGAGTTCACGCGCATCGGCAGCATCGCGGAAACCGTCTGCCGACGGTCAGGCGACTGGCCGGCATAGGCGCGGATTACTGGAGCGACAAACTCGTGAAAGGTAAATATGGCGGACGTCGGGAAGCCGGGCAGAATGACCACGGGCTTGCCGGAGGTGACCGCGAGGCAGATCGGTTTCCCAGGCTTGAGCGCAACGCCATGGGCAACGATGCCGGGGTCACGCAAGCGGCTGACCACACGATAGGACAGGTCACCCGCGCCCTTGGAGGTGCCGCCCGAAAGGACGACAAGATCGTACTGCAGGGATCGGGCGAGCGCTGCCGCAAGCGCTTCATCATCATCGGGGATGGTACCGAGCTGCACCGGCACTCCGCCTAGCTCTGCCACCGCTGCACCAATGATTGCCGCATTGGAGTCATAGACCGCACCAGGGAAGAGCGGTGTGCCCGGTGCTACGATCTCGTTACCGGTGGAGAGGATCGCAACCTGCGGCTGGCGATAGACGGGCACGTCGGCAAGCCCAATGGCCGCAAGCACGCCGATCTCGCGCGAGGTTAGAAGTTGCCCAGCCCGCAACACCGTCTCACCCTTGGCGATATCCGTTCCGGCGTAGCTAACGTTTTCTCCGGGCACTGCCGCGCGGGTTATCTCCAGCTGTCGGCCGTTACCGATGACTTCGGTGTACTCGACCATTACGACCGCATCGGCGCCGCGTGGCACCATGCCGCCGGTAGCAATCATCGTGGCAACACCCGCAGCGACCGTTTGCCGAGGCGCCATCCCCGGCGAAAGAGCCTCCTCGTTGAGAACTATGGCCCGCGGTGATTCTTCCGTGGCACCGAAAGTGTCCGTCGCCTGTACAGCAAAGCCATCGACGTTGGAACGATCGAAGCCTGGTACGTCTACGTCTGCAAGGATATCCTCTGCGAGTACTCGACTCAGGGCTTGGCCGAGCGGCACAGCCTCCTGGCCCAACGGCGCGAGCCGAAGGTGTTGTTGAAATCTTGCCGTCGCCTCATCGCGAGTGATAACGGTGAGGAACTGGTTCTGATTCGGATCGTATCGCATGCGTTGCTTTGGCGTGACCGATAAGAGGTGCTGTCGAGAATGCTTATTCGTACAAATAGACCGTGACCGTCGCGCCAGGGCCGTACCCCTCGCTCGCGGCGGGCACAATCACAAAGCCGTCGGCCCGGGTCGTCGAGGAAAGGATCGATGCGCCGCTGACGGCAAGAGGCTCGACTTGGTTCTCCACAAAGCGGACGCGGCAATAGTCCACTCGTCCAATGGCAGATACGATCTTGCGGGAAATGATGCCCTCGCGCGTACGGTGCGGCCAATTTGGCAGCCTCCCGCCGAATAACCGGATGGCGCGCCCGGCGAAGAACTCGTAGGCGCATAGACAAGAGACGGGATTGCCGGGAAGTAGGAACACCAGAGTATCGCCAATGCACCCTGCGCCGGCAGGGCTTGAGGGTCGCATGGCAACCCCATGAATGGCGAGTTCCCCCACTTCGGCGAGGAGCCGTGGGGCGTGATCCTCGCTGCCCACGCTGGAGCCCCCGGATACGAGGATAACGTCCGCACCCGGCGCGATTAGAGCATCGCGGATTTGTGCCGGATCGTCTCCGAGCTTGTAGTGCGCCTCGACAAGGCCCCCGTCGCGCGAGATCAGCCCGCGAAGCATCGCAGAATTGGCATCGTAAATCTGATACAGCCCTTTCGGCTCGCCCGGACTAACCACCTCGTCGCCGGTGACGATAACCCGTACGCGCGGGGCCTGCACCACCAACGCGTGCGCGACCCCCAGCGACGCAAGCAACCCGACGTCCTGGGGCCGCAGACGACGACCCTCGTCCAGGACCGGCGCACCAACCTGGATGTCCTCGCCACGGAAGCCGATGTGCTTGCCAGGGGCGACGGAGAGCGTGATCTCGACTTGTCCGCCCGTCTCCTGGGCATATTCGGCGGGCACGACGGCATCGGCCCCCGCGGGCACGGCGGCTCCGGTCATGACCCTGACAGCGGTTGCGGCGAGCACCGATCCGTCGAAGGGCCGGCCCGGCAACGCCTGACCAAGCACCGCAAAAGCCAACGGATTGTAATCGCTAGCCCCCGACGTTTCTGCGCCATGCAAGGCGTAGCCGTCCATTGCCGCACGATCAAACGCGGGAACAGTGCACGGAGCTATCACCTGTTTCGCCAATACGCGACCCGAGGCGCTATCCAATGATACGAGTGTATGCCCCAGACGAAGCGCGTGTTGATTGATCCAGTTCAAGACGGTGTCAACCTCAGCCCGCTGCCTGAAGCCCTGCATGCGCACATCTTTGGGGATGGGAGCGTCTCTAGACATCAATCCTCCAGTGCGGTACACGGGCCATTGATATCAAACCTTACGTTCCGGCGATCGATAGTCGAATCGGGCGCAGGGTCGGCTGGTTTGGCGCAAAGCCGGCCCATGCCGCTAGAGTATGCGCCGACGACCGCATGCGGTAGGTGGCGCCGTGAAGTGTCTTCTATCCAACCTGGAGGTCTACATGAAGATTAGTGCTCGCAATCAGTTCCGGAATTGAGCGCGACGGTGCACCGCTCGCAGACGATGAAGGACGCATCGCAATGATTGTAGTCACCGACGTACGGCCCGTGTGCCGCAAGTGACTCAAGGCACTGATACTTCGGGCTGCCTAAGCATAGAGCGGCGCCAACGCACCACGTTAAGCGTGCTCAGCGGCGCCGATTGCATCGAGACCGACGATGGAACCGGGCGAGTCCGCCCTATAGCCCACAAACCCTCGCGCAATCCGTACGAACATCGGGCTGCGCAACGCTTGAATCAGCCGTGCGACCGCGCCTTTCTCTACGGTCTTCGCGCGAACAGCGAGAAAGTAGCGTTCCCTCACCAAAGGGATAAATGTGAGCTTGTACTCGGCCGCGGCGGCGCGCAGCCCAAATCCAGCGGCGGCGCCGCCAGAGGCCACCGTTGCCGCAACGGCCCCATGCGTGAACTCCTCGTTGCCATACCCGATGATTTCTGATCCGTTTAGCTTTTCGTATGCGATTATCTGATCGATCAGGAGACGGGTGCCTGAACCACGCTGGCGATTGATGAATCGCAATCGCTGGCCAGCAATGTCGCGGAAACTCTTAACTTTCGCCGGATTCCCGGGCGGAAGGATCAAACCTTGGTCGCGATCAACAAACCGAATAAGTCGATCGCGTCGCGCGCGTAACGCGTGCAGCATCAGGGAGCGGTCCCAGTCGGGACGGCCGGCGATGGGGACGTGGAAGCCGGCGACATCCGCCCGGCCCTCGGCAAACTCCCGGAGGGCGTGCAGGCTGCCCATGAATGAGAGTTCGAGGCTCAGTCCGTACTTGGCGGGTAGGGCATTGGCCAGCGAGGCCAGCACCAGGTCATGGCTTGCGGCGACCCGCAATTGTCGCGTGGCCGCTTGCCCCTTCTTGCGTGGCGCCGAGCTGATTTCGGCGGCGAGTCCAGGTAGGATGCGCGCCAAGCGCCGCATCGCCGCCCTTTCCACGCCGATCAGCCGTTCGCCGGACGCGGTTAGGCTTGCTCCCCGGCCACGCTCGAGCAGCACGAGTGGCTCCCCCAGCTTGCGTTGATACTCGCGCAGCAATCCCCACGCAGCACGGTAAGAAATCGCGCAGTCCACCACGGCTGCCGCAAGCGATGCAGACGCAGCAATAGCGTGCAGCAGGGGCAGGAGCCGCGCGTCCAGCGCTTCAACCGCCTCACCTTCGAGCTTCCAGACCAGAGTCGGGACGATCTTCATTATGCATGGGTTGGCATATTTTGCGCCAGGTTAGGTTCAGTTATGATGATGCGTTGAGCTTGCCTGCAGACCAGGACATCTGCATATGTTTGCATATCGGGCCGGGCTCTTCAAGCCGAGAGTGATTCCGTGAACAGCATTGCCGAAGCCGCTGGACAAGCATTCGGGCTGGTCGTCGCCGCCGACCCGCACCTCGTCAGCATCGTGCTGTTGAGCCTCGAGATCAGCCTCGCGTCGGTCACGATGGCCTGTGTCCTCGGCTTGCCACTCGGTGCCGCGGTCGCGGTAAGCGAGTTTCCCGGCAAGCGGCTGGTCGTTATCATCCTCAATGGCATTGATGGGTCTGCCGCCTGTGGTCGTCGGCCTGTTCGTCTACCTGATGCTGTCACGCGCCGGCCCGCTTGGCACGTTCGGAGTCCTGTTCACGCCGACGGCGATGGTGATCGCGCAGACGATCCTCATTGCCCCGCTGATGGCCGCGCTGTCGCGGCAGGTGGTCGCCGATGCCTGGGTCGAATATCGCGAGCAGTTGCGCTCGCTGGGCGAAACCAAGCTCGGGGCGGCCGCGACGCTTCTCTGGGACCTTCGCTTTTCCCTCGTCACCATCGTGATGGCCGGCTTCGGCCGTGCGGCATCGGAGGTCGGCGCAGTCATCATCGTCGGCGGCAATATCGACGGCGTGACGCGGGTCATGACCACGACAATTGCGCTGGAGACCAGCAAGGGGGACTTGCCGTTGGCCCTAGGGCTGGGGTTCATCTTGTTATTCATAGTTCTCACGCTCAATGCCGGTACCCAGGTTGTCAAGGAGACGGCACAGCGGCGATACGGGTGACGGTCTGCGTGGAAATGCGTGCCCCGCTTTCGCTCCTGCCACTTTGCCTCACCGATGTCGTGTTCGCGGTCGGGCCGCGGCGGATCATCGATGGCATCTCGGTGAGACTCGACGCCGGGCCGCGCACGGTAATCCTCGGGCCTAATGGGGCGGGGAAGAGCGTGCTGTTGCGGCTCTGTCACGGGTTGCTCGAGCCGACCGGTGGCAGCATCGTCTGGAATGCGCCAGAGATTCCAGGCGGGCCGCGCCGCCAGGCGATGGTGTTCCAACGTCCTGTCCTGCTCCGCCGTTCGGCCCTTGGCAACGTGACTTACGCATTGCAACTGGCGGGGGTTCCCTTCGGGCAGCGAGAGGAGCGCGCGATGGAAGCGCTCCGCAAGGTAGGGCTCGAGGCGTTCGCGGGTCACTCGGCACGCGTTCTTTCCGGCGGCGAACAGCAACGCCTGGCGCTGGCGCGGGTGTGGGCATTACGCCCGGAGGTGCTCTTCCTCGACGAACCCACGGCGAGCCTAGACCCCGGCGCTACCCACGAGATCGAGAACGTGATTGCCGCCCTGCACGCCGCCGGCACGAAGATCGTGCTGGTGACCCACAACCTGGGTCAGGCACATCGTCTGGGGGACGAAATACTGTTCCTGCACCAAGGCCAGCTCGCGGAACGGGCGCCGGCCGACCGTTTCTTGAAGCACCCAGCTTCGTCCGAGGCTGCCAGATTTCTGGAAGGAGAACTGCCATGGTAATCGCCCGTCGTACCTTCTTTGCGCTGCTCGTCGCGTTTGCCGCCCTCGCCGTCAACGCGCAGGAACGCTTCATCACGGTCGCATCGACGACCTCGACCGAACAGTCGGGGTTGTTTGGTTACCTGCTGCCCATCTTCGAGAAAAAGACCGGAATCCAGGTCCGAGTCGTCGCGTTGGGAACCGGGCAGGCGCTCGACCTTGCGCGGCGGGGCGATGCCGATGTCGTGTTTGTCCACGCGAAGGCCGCCGAAGAGAAATTTCTGGCCGAGGGTCAGGGCGTCAAGCGCTATCCGGTGATGTACAACGACTTCGTGTTGATCGGGCCGAAGAGCGATCCCGCCAAGATAGCCGGCGGCAAGGACATCCTCGAGGCGTTGAAGAAAATCCAGGCTGCCCAAGCGCCGTTCGTATCGCGCGGTGACAGAAGCGGCACGCACATGGCCGAGCTCAAGCTGTGGCAGGAAGCGGGGATTGACCTCGACAAGAGCAAAGGGCCGTGGTATCGCGACACGGGCCAGGGCATGGGACCGGCATTGAACACTGCATCGTCGATGAACGCCTATCTCCTCGCCGATCGCGGCACTTGGCTCGCGTTCAAGAACCGCGGTGATCTCACCATCCTGGTCGAAGGCGACAAGCGCCTCTTCAACCAGTATGGCGTGATGCTGGTGAATCCCGACAAACATCCGGCAGTGAAGAAAGACCTCGGACAGACATTCATTGACTGGCTGGTCTCGCCGGAGGGACAAAAGGCGATCGCCGGTTACAAGATTGGTGGCGAACAGCTTTTCTACCCCGACGCCGGGCAACCCGGCGTGTGAACATACGGGCCCTCGCGTTCGGAGTTGCGCTCGCTATGAGTGCGGGTGCGGACGGTCAGCAACCAAGCGTGCAGTTGTACGCCGCAGGGAGCTTGCGCGCGGCCATGACCGAGATCGTGCAAGCCTTCAACGCATCGGGGGAACCGACGGTTAACGCGACCTTTGGCGCCTCCGGGCTGCTTCGCGAACGTATCGAAAAGGGCGAGTCCGCCGAAGTGTTTGCGTCAGCCGACAAGGGCAATCCGCAGACACTGGCAAGGGCCAAGCGCGCGGCCGCACCGGTCGTGTTTGCACGCAACCGGCTGTGCGCACTCGTGGCGCCGGGCGTGGAGGTAAGCTCGGACACCTTGCTCGACCGCATGCTGGACACGCAGGTCATCCTGGGTACATCGACACCCAAGGCCGGTCCATCCGGGGACTACGCTTGGCAGTTGTTCGAAAAGGCTGAACAACTGCGTCCGGGCGCGTTCAAGACGCTCAATGCCAAGGCGCAGAAGTTGACCGGAGGCCCCGATTCGCCGATGCCTCCCGCCGACCGTTCGATTTACGGTGTGATGATTGCGGAGCACAAAGCCGACATTGTTCTGACCTATTGCACCAGCGCCATGCAGGCGCTACGCGAAGTGCCGGGGGCTCGGATGATTGCGATTCCCGAGGCACTGGCAGTGGGCGCCGATTACGGCCTCACAACACTGAACAACGCCACACCTGGGGCTCAGCGTCTTGCCGTTTTCATCCTGTCGCCGCCAGCGCAGGACATTTTGGCGCGGCACGGCTTCGCACCCGGTCGAACACCCTAGGACGAATCCTCCTTTCTCTCTTCTTTTTCTAGCCAGACGCTATGTGTCCATTAATGATTAATCTCCACCACGAGGTTCGCTGTCGCAAATGGGGCAAAAGCCGCCTCGTATGTGGATAGCCGCCGTTCAAGGAGTTTGCTACGCGACTGCAGAGGGCTCGTGCAGTAAATGGAGAAATCTGACACGCGACTAAGCCGCTTCATCAGCTGAAGCATTGAAATGCCTTCGACGATTACAGGTCGGGGTGACGTAACCCGCCGTTCGATGATTCGATTTATCTGATCGTCGAGATGGATAAGGTAATCCTGCGCGGGGATCAGGAACAGGTCAGTCTCGATCAACGTCACATTGAAATGCCATGCGAGGTATCGTCCAAGAGTGGTTTTTCCGACACCGTCACGACCGTCAATGGTGACGATCACACCTGGTAGCCCTCGCATGATCGGTGTCAGGGCTTCCACGACCGTCGGGTAAACGGGGAGAATTCTAGGCACGATAACGGGGTGCCTAGCTGATAGCGCAGCATCGAATTCGCAGCAGCATGGGAGCGATAATAGCGCGTGCTGGTAGCTACTGATCAAAGGTGCACCGAAATCTCGACTGGACCTTGCAGCCGGAATCGGCCGGGCGTACGTTATCGACCGTTGGAAAAATCAATACGGGTACAGGCTGTACGAAAAAAAACGGTTGCACAATGCCGCCTGGCGCTTGGGGATTCAGCGAATGAAAATGCTGGCTATGGCAGGAGCTAGCTGCGTGTCCGATTCCATCGGCGCACAACGGCCGCCCTGATTCGACCGCTCGCTTACACGCCGTTCGACAGATTGCAAAACGACTTCGGTGTTGTGCAGCACAACTGAGGAGGATTCGTTATGAGCACATTCGTTAGGCGGTCTCGGGGGTGGTCGTTTTATAACTTGGCGGGCGCGGCTTTATTGCTGCTGGCGAGCGCCAGCGCTGTCGCGCAGCCTTCTTCCATCAGGGAAAAACTTCTCCAATGTGGCTCGAACAGTGGGATTCTATGCACCGAGAGACTCGACTCCCCGCCCTGGACTTACATAGGACATGACGAGCCTTCGCTGCTTTTCTACTCGAATCAACCAGGTTCCGGATACACGAGCATCTACCGGCTGACGCTGCCGAAGGATCCACCGCTTAAGCCCAAACAGAATGGGACGGGAGGAACGTGGAATTTCCAGCTGCACCCGACGTTCTGGTTAGCAATGGCGATGTGCGACGATCAGTCGGCCCCGAATCCCGGAGGATCCCCGGGCGCGGGTCCCAACATCAAATGCGTGCCGGACAGCGATACGAACATCTATGATGGTTCCGACCCGAACGAAGGAAGATTACATCGGCAAGCACCCCGGCTCGGCGTTTATGGAGATGCCGCACTGAATTCAGATGAGGAAGAGCTCAAGTTCTGTGCGACCACGGTCGAATGATCGACTGCGATCGCCTAGTGCCCGGCGGCCTCGCCATGGTGTAGATTGCCGCACAGTGGACGTCCAGATCGGTGAATGCCTGGCAGCTCGCGTCATCGCGCAACTTCATAGTTGGACCGCCGGGCCTCCCATCCGCTGAGGTTCTTGCTGCGGACGAGGCGCAAGTCCATGCAACGTCGAGTTGTCGTTACGATCGTGTCCTTTGCGTACGCAGCCTACTGGGCTGCGATTCTGTTGCATGGGCTGTTCGCGGGGGTGATGCGGCCTCACCCCAAGCTGGCCCCATGGCTAATCGTCACGATCCTTGGGCTGCTGTGTTACGGGATGGCGACTCGCCGGCGGTGGGCACATGCACTTGGGCTAGTTGTGGGTATCGGCGGTCTGATTCTCTGGACGATTGTTGGCCTATGGATATACGCCTTCAGCGGCTTTAGCAGCAGGTCTGGCAATCCGACCCTGTTCTCCTGGGAGATGGCGGTGGGAGTTCTCCCGCAACTCCTATTCTCGGTCGCGTTGCTCGCGCTGTTAGCCAAGCCGCTGGCTGACGAAACCCCTACCGACAAGCGTGACGCAGGTGGGTCTTGAAGAGCACGTTCAACGCCAATGCATGAACGGCAGCGTCCTCGTCGCTGCAAACCGTGAGCACTGGAACCAAAGCGGCAGTAACGCAGTTAACCGACCGTCGCGTATTGGTCCGCTCGGCGAAATCGGCAATGTCCGCTCTCCACTGCTCAACAAGCAGCAACAGATCGATTGCTGCCGGCGGAGATTGGTGCAGTTCGGCAAGGACCGGTCACACCGGACCGGCTCAGTTCCACCAAACTTTCAGGCTACCCTGACACTATCGACTTATAGATGACCATGAGCACCGGGAAAAGTACCGCCCCGAGTCCGCCGCCAGCGCGAAGCATTACGTTGACCCAGAAGGTCACCGGTTCCTCATTGCGAAACACTGCCTGCCCGGTCGGCATGACAAACATGTCGTACGCCTCGAAATACCGTGCGCTGATCCGCTTCTCCTCCTCGCCCGTCTCGCGGATGTACCCAACCACTAGTCCCTGGGTGGCGATACCAATTTGGAAGGCGCCGATGGCAACAAGAAACACGAAGACGCCAAATACAAGCAACTCCTGCCGCCAATTAGGGAATGCGAACATAACGCTGGCAACGCCGACAAGAAAGGCTGCCAGGATCGCGAAAAAAGCTAACCCGGTACCTTCACCGCTTTGGCTTAATTCTCGATATCCCCGCGTCCAGAGGACGAGCGAAAATATGAAAAGGGCGCCGGCGACGATGACTACGCACGCGGGGAGCATCGGTTGCGGACCCTCCTAGCCATCGAACCCTTGGCGCTATCGACCGATCGCCAGTTGCTGGCGCACACCCTCTGCATCGGCTTCATTCGTGCGGCTGGTTCATAGGCGCTTAGTTGCGCGCATCCTTAGGCTTGTTGCCTTTGGCGTAGTCATTCTTGGCAGCCGCGTAGGCCGGGCGTGGCTGATGGGCTACGAATTCGGCGACGTCGATCGCGTCCTGATCGCTGAGCGAGTCGCCTTGCCCCAGTGGCATGTTGTGCTTGATGAAAGCCGCTGCGGTGTAGGTACGCGCCAATCCGGCGCCGATATTGAAGGACGCATTGCCCCATACGGGTGGAAAGATATAGCCGCCGGCCGGGTTCCTAGTGCCACCTCCGTTGGCCCCGTGACAGTTGGCGCACTTTTCGGCGTAGACCCGCTTGCCATGGGCCGGATCGGGCTTCAACGCGGAATCGACATTGCCCATGCCCCGTCCGACAACCTCTTCGCCTACCGGTACCCCGCTTGACAGCCATTGGATGTACATCAGGATGGCGTTCATCTCCTTGGAATCAAGAACCAGCGCCTTGCCGTTCATCGATCGCTGGAAGCAGTCATTAACCCGCTCCTGCATCGAATTGATGTGCCCGTTCCGCGTGCGGTATTCCGGGTACACACCCCACAGCCCAACGAAGGGCCCGGCCGTTTCCTTTGTGCCGGCACCGAGGTGGCAATTGGTGCAGGCGAGGCCGTTGCCGACATTGCTGGGCAGTAGTTTGCGCGTGTCAGTGATCAGCGCTCTGCCGAGTTTGATCGCCTCACCCTCCGGCCCGCTTGGAATCGTGGTGTCCGCCGGCACGCTGAATGGCGCCCGGTCCGCCGCATGGGCATCGCTCCCTGCGGTGATGCATATGAAGGCCAACGCACTCAGCGCCGCTGATCGAAGTGACTCGGACATGCTCGCTCCCCTTAAGTCAATCACGCGGAGTCCCTGAGGCTCTGCCGCACCTGCCCCCACACTCACACACGAAAAGTCGCGCACCATCGCCAGCGACTCCGCCCAACACCCGTGATGTTGGCAATTGCTCCAACAAGAGTCGCCCTGCCGCCCCGGCGAGCCCCTAAGAAGCCCCTATCGCCCAAATCACGTTACCCAGCCACGCAACTCAAGCAAGCGCTGCGTCTGACGCGGACAGGCCGCGTGTATTGTATGATTATCTGATCTTCAGCGGCTCGGGGACGTCGTCAGTCATCGTGTTCGCGCTGCACTAGCGGCCTGCGTTGCTGCGCGAGTCGGGTACTTCGCATGAAAAAACCGGATTCCGTTTCTATGGCGGTCGACGACCTCCCCAGCGCCCTGGCCAGCCGGCGGCATCAAATGTTTCCGCAGCTGACCGATGCCGAGATCGCGCGGATCGGTCGGTTTGGCACGCTGCGACGCTATGCGCGTGGGGAGCGGCTGTTCGGGGCGGGCGCGCCGGGTCCGGGCATGTTCGTCGTGCTGACCGGCGCGGTGGTTATCAGTCAGCGCGACGGCCTGGGCCATGTGATGCCCATCACGAGTCAGGGTCCGGGCCAATTTATCGCTGAGGTTTCCACCCTCTCGGGGCGCCAGGCCTTCGTGGATGCGTACGCAGAAGAAGACGTCGAGGCGCTGCTCGTTCCGCCGGAGCAATTGCGCGCATTGATCATCGCTGAGGCCGACCTCGGTGAGCGCATTGTCCGCGCGCTGATTCTGCGCCGAGTCGGCCTCATCGAATCCGGGGCAAGCGGCCCCGTGCTGATCGGCGATCCGCAGTCGTCCGAAGCGTTGCGCCTCGAGACGTTCCTGAAAAGAAACGGGCAACCGTATCAGGTGCTCGACGCCAAGAGCGATGCCGCAGCCGCGGCCATGCTCGAACAATATGGCGCCGTCGCGGGCGCGGTCTTGGCCGTCTGCCCGAACGGCTCCGTGCTACACAACCCTTCCGAAGAAGCTCTGGGACGCTGCCTGGGCATGCTCGATACCGCCACCCACGACGAGCTCTTCGACGTCATTGTCGTGGGTGCAGGGCCGGCCGGGCTGGCCACTGCTGTCTATGCCGCCTCCGAAGGCCTGCGCGTCGTCGTGCTCGACTGCCGGTCCTACGGCGGACAAGCGGGCGCGAGCGCGCGCATCGAGAATTATCTGGGCTTTCCGACGGGCATCTCGGGTCAGGCGCTGGCCGGCCGCGCCTTCGTACAAGCGCAGAAGTTCGGTGCAGAGATCCTGATTCCGGCCAAGGCTGCGGCCCTCGACTGTACGCGGGCGGGCCCGAACGGGGAATTGACGTTGACCCTTGCCGACGGACGCAGGCTCAGAGCCCGCACGATCGTGATCGCCAATGGGGCGCGCTATCGTCGGCCTGACGTGCCGCGCCTCGCCGAGTTCGAAGGCCGCGGTGTCTGGTATTGGGCATCGGCGCTGGAAGCGAAAATGTGTGCGCAAACCGAGGCGGCCCTAGTCGGCGGCGGCAATTCGGCCGGCCAAGCGGCCGTGTTTCTGGCACAGCATGCCTCGAGAGTCCATCTACTCGTGCGTGGCCCTGGACTCGCTGCCACGATGTCGCGTTACCTGATCGATCGCATCGATGCCACGGCAAACATCGAGCTGCATCCCCATACCCAACTCGTAGGACTTGACAACGATCCGGCGGGGGGACTTGGGGGAATGACCTGGCGCGATAGCCGGACAGGTCTCGAGGAGCACCGGCCGATACGCCACGTGTTCGTGTTCGTCGGTGCGGATCCGGAGACCGGCTGGCTCGATAGCTGTGCCTTGGCTCGCGACGCGCACGGCTTCGTGCTCACCGGCAGGGCGGGCTTAAACGCTGCGCCGGGAGCTACATCGCTCGAGTCTAACGTGCCAGGCGTGTTCGCCGTCGGCGATGTGCGTTCAGGCTCCGTGAAGCGGGTGGGGGCCGCGATCGGAGAAGGCGCGGCTGTCGTCCCCTTGATCCATCACTATCTGGCGGTCACCGCCTGACATCCGAGCGGCCAAACGGAAACATATGGGAGAACGTGCGAAAGCGTGGGCCATACATTTATGACCGCCTCGCTGACGCGCCGCGCCGTGCAACTGACCGCCGTTTACTGGGTAGGCGTGCCGGTGCTGGCGACGGTCATTGCCTTTTCGCAGGGGCAAGGTGGCTGGCTCGTCTTCACCTGGTACGAGCTCATCGCGATGGGCTTCGCGGTGTACGTGGTCCCGCTCACCGCGCTCCTCTGGATCGGCTGGGCGATCTTCCGCGTACGCAGTCGGAAGGACGCCGTCGTCCCGTTCACGATCTTCGGGGTCGTGCTGCCGTTTGCCTGTTACGCCGCCTCGCTCGTGCCTGGTCTGCTCGAGCGTTACTGGCACGCCCGGCAGCTCGCGAAGGCCCGCATGGAGGCAATTACCGACGAGCCATTGCTCTCCGCGCACGGGCATCCCATCGGCGTGCGCTTCGCCTATCGCGTGACCTTTCCTCTCGGCTTGAGCTCGCTCGGCCAGGAGCCGCCCGCCGACGCGCCCTCCGCGGGGCTTTATCTCCCCTACCAGAAGGGCACGCTCATGGAATTCGCGAACCGCGACTCGACGCTGCGGGAGGTCTCCCACGGCGGCTTTGCGGTCGGCACCACGGCCGTCACGGTCGATGCCGTGCCGATGTTCATGCCGCTCTCCATTCAGCTACCCAACGCCTTTCCAGCGAGCGATCCGCGCAACCTCTGCTTCCGCTGGAAGAGCGCAGAGGACCGGGCGCAGCAACTCGAAGCCCCGCCACAGACGGTGTTGGTCGAGATCGGGCCCTATGGGCGTTACGTGCAACGGGGGGGCCGCGGGACCGCGCACGCCTACCGGCTCGCCGATTTCTACGCGGGCGCCCAGGCCGAGGGCGCGAGGGAGTGCCCATAGGGCACGAGTCTTGCCAGCCTCGTAGCGCGCTTTAAGGCTTGCCCCCGGATTAATGCCCGGCAATCGGGTCGCGCGCTACGCAGTAAATAATTGATGGACGTCACCCGGACTCTGGACGCCACGAGTCGGTCGCGAAATTGCCCCTTGGAGAGCATCTGAGCGATGTCGACCAGGATTTGCAGATGTCGCTCGGTTGGTTGCTCCGGAACCAACAGTACAAAACAGTCGGAAACCGGATTGCCGTCCGGAGAACCGAATGCGATCGGCGCTTTGAGACGCACGAAGGCTGCAACGGGTTCGGCCAAGCCCTTGACGCGCGCATGCGGAATCGCAACCCCCTGGCCCAAGCCGGCCGAACCTAGTTTCTCGCGTGCATTCAGGCTATCCACCACCTCCGTCGCCACCATCCCGCGATGCACTTGCCAAAGGTGCCCGACGGCTCTGCGAGATTCATGGCACTTGGCGCACAAGACCAGGTCCCAATCGACGCGCCGCTGCGGACCGGTGGATAGCTCGTTCCGCAGGGGTTCCACAGTAGCGTAAAATTCGACCTATGGATCAGGCGCACTGCGAGGCAAATTAGCAGTGGCCGGATCACATCCGTGGACTCACGGCATCGAGAAAGCCTTGTCACGAGGAAATTGAGCCATGCCGGACATTCCAGGGAGCATCGAGGAAATCGATGTACGCATTTCGACGGTGCGCGATAACCTTCGCCAGCTGGTCGAGCAGGCCGCTGCCTACTCGGGCACTGCGGACGACGAGTTGGTTTCCCAACGCATCGCCGAGCAGGAAGCACAGCTCGATATCTTGACTAAAAGACGCGCGGAACTCACTTCGGCTGGTTTGGACAGGGACGACCGAAACCGCAAATAGTCTGCTCCCGGCATTCCAAGCCAGTTGTGCTGCGGCGTTCATGCCGAAAAGGTTGCACGCGAGATGCGCTATCGCGCGAAGTCCCCTGGGGGCATGACCAGGACGCCGCGCTCGCCGAAGAGCTCAAATTAGAGCGTCACCATGTCCCTTGGCTTCGCCCCCTTGATCGCTTCCATCGCGACCGAGTGATCGAATGTGACAAATCGCCCTCTGTGGCGAACCGCAAGTGCCAGCAGGTAGAGATCCGTCAGCTGGCGCGGTCCGTGAATGCGCGCCGCATCGACCCTTTCCTCGTCGATTAGGCTGATGTCATCAGGCCAAAACTCGTGGAAGCTACCTGCACTGGCCTCCGCAAGGCGTTCCATGACCGCACGCACGGGCAACGCATTTGGATACCCCTGATGCGACATGATGCGCACACACCCATTTTGGGTGATTGGACAGGAGGCGGCGCGGGTGGAGCGAATGGTCGGCATCGAGCAGGCGATCAGTACATTGAGTCCAGCCGGCGCGCGCATCAGTACGCGTCGTCTTCGCGCAGCTTGTCGATCAACTCGTTGGTGACGATACCACCGCGCTTAGGGAAGGGGCGGAACCCGTGAATTGGTTTCGGCCCCCGTGCCCGACCCTGCGGCAGCGCCGTCAACGCGCTGCGCGCGAGTTCGGAAAGCACCTCTCCGGTGGTCCTTTTATCGCGCTGGGCGCGTTCCTTCGCAGCCTGGAGAACGTCGTCGTCGATGTCGAGGGTTGTGCGCATGCATCAAATGCTATCGCATCAAGCATCACAGGGCAAGCGAAAGCTGCTTTGCCGCAGCCGAGTTTCAAGCAGCCGGTCATGCGTCAAGGGCCGCTGTGCATCGTGGAGCCGCCGCTCAGCACCGGCGAGCGGATGAGCGTGAACGACCCGTTCAAGACGGTCGTCCTCGCCAAACCGGACACCCATTAGCCGGCCGATGTCAAGGGCAACAATAAATCCCCGCAAACGGATTGCGTTAAATACTGAGCTTGCGCTTGTTACGGCGCAGTCGCAGTACTTCCAGTCGTACGCGAATCTCTACAAGGCGATGGGTGGCGGCTGGGTCGGCCAAGCCGAAGCGCTGGTCCCGAAGGGCGTTGCAGACAGCACGGGGACCAAATGAGGCGAGTCGAGTCTCGCGCCACTCGGCACGCGTCATCGCCGCGGCCAATGCAACGGGTCGATACAATCGAGCGACGCAATCATGGTCACATCGCTCGGCTTGCGTCATCGGTGCAGCGCCAACGCGAGAGTGGCGCCCTTTACAAAGCAACCGCGAGTAGAGTCGTGGTGCCCCTCGGCTTCGACGAATTCGCGATCGCCGCCGTCCTGGGGTCAACTCGGTTTAACGGCAGCGATGGTGGGAGTCGGATGGCCGCTCCAGCGGAATCGATAGGTCGTTCCCTTTCTCACGTTCATCAAGAGCGCGGGCCGGAAACACGCGAGGCAAGTGCCGCCGGCACGGCGCACGCTCGGATAGACGATGCCAAGCGATCCGCCGTCGAACAACCGCTCGGCGAGCGCCTGTGACTGCACGTAGGTATCCGGATCGAGGCAGTCGGACCAATCGTCTAAGCCGCGGAGATCGTGAAACTCGCCACTAAAATCGGCGAGATAGTCGTCGAAGGTCACGTCGTCCTCGAAGCGGCCCACTTCCGCGAGCTGCACGGCTTTGTGGAAGGCGACCTCCGCCTGCGCGGTCCTGGTTTCGAACGCCGCGTACCATGCACCGCGATCGGGACCGTTGAAACGGCTGCCGAGCGGATGCGCATGCGTGAACGCCGCATTGACGACGCGATAGTACGGAACGCCGAACAGCAGCTCGCCCACGCCGATGCCGGGCAGCAAGTCGTTCTCGGCGCGCAGACGATCGTTGGTCGCGTTGTCCAGATCGAAGATGTCCGCGAGATGCCCGTCGCTGTCGGCAATTCGCGCGAGGACACTGCTGCCGTCGTCGCTATACTTCGAGTGGATCAGGCGGTGAGTATCGTTGCGCCGGACAAGCGAAGTAGCGGGCTGCGCCTTCACATCCCGCCTCGGCGGGCGTCCAGCAGGCGCCGCACCGTCTGCATCGCCGGCGCGCCACCTTTCATCATGTAGGCCAGTGGTGTGCTACCGACGAAAATGCGGTTAGTGT
The DNA here is from genome assembly GCA_963711235.1 of uncultured beta proteobacterium. Classification (GTDB taxonomy): domain Bacteria; phylum Pseudomonadota; class Gammaproteobacteria; order Burkholderiales; family Casimicrobiaceae; genus PALSA-1003. Next base: position 499,598 of record CAVQDI010000011.1, read on the forward strand.
TCGGCAGCCGCACCCATTCGTCCGCGAGCGGCTGACCGTGGAGAATATTCAGCGCCTTGAAGATGCCGATGAGATAGGAGATGCGGAGCAGCTTGTCGGCGTCTAGCACCCGGCCTTTCGGGTTCTTCTTCATCTCATAATAGGGGCCGTTGGTGACGCCGCCGAGAAGGTGCCGGGCGTCCTCGTCGCGCACGCCCCAGCGATCGACGATGTTGAAAAACGCCCTTAGCGCCGCCGGACTCAGCCGCTCGCGCTCCGCCTTGGAAGCGAGGTCGATCACCGGCGATGGTTCGTACCGCGTAGCGGGATAGGTCAAGGCGGCCATTGGATATCTCCTATATGGGAGACTATACTCTCTTAATACGGAGTTTACAAAGATTCCAAACGCCGTCTACCAAGCGGTGCCAAATGGCAGCTACTCGCCGATCTCTGCCGGTCGTAGGTCAACTACGATCTGACGCTGGCTACCGGATCAAAGCTGGGTTACCACACCTAAATCCCTGGAGAATGGTAGTCAGCGACAGCTACCGAGGCAACTTGAATGTCCTCAGACACGCCTAAAGCAGACGGCGAGGCTCCAGACACGGAACTGCTGTTGTTGGGGATCAATAATGAGACCGACGGATTAGCAACCCGTAGGTCGACAACTTGCCTTGCGCTGAGACCGCTTCCGACAATGCTCCGCCTTATAGGAGGAGCTCATGGCCACGACACGCACACCAGGCATCACTGTCCTCGCCGACGGCCGGCGATTCATCGATAAGAGATACCTCGGAATTCGGATCGGACTGCGCGTCGGCGCGGTAACACAGGAACAAGCTGAGGAACGACTCCAGATCGAAATCGCTCGAGTGCAATGCGATCTCCAGCGAAGGCGCACGCACGGCCGACCTTTACCGATTGCGCCGCGCGTTATGTCGCGCAGTCCCGTGGCAAACGGAGCATCGACGTCATCAAGTGGCACATCACACTGCTCCAGTCATACATCGGACATCTCGAGCCGCGGCAAATTCATGATCAGACGTTGGAACCGTTCGTGCAGGCGCGGCTTGCCGATGGCGCGAGTCCGACCACGATCAATCGCAGCCTGGAGGTGGTGCGCACGATCCTGAATCGCGCGGCCCGTTCCTACTGCGAAACTCATACACGACCTTGGGCTGCACGAGGTAAATCGATCTCCTGACGTCTGGCGTGATAAGCAGATCGTCAATAGCCTCGATCAGGCAGTCATTGAAGGCACCGGAAGGGTATCCCAGGTTCCGGTATTCCTGCTGAAATAATGGGTAGAAGTGAACGTAGATGGCGACAAGCTTCCTGGTACCGACGGCCTCCGCCGCCGAGACATAGGCTGCATAACGCTGATTATTTTCAGGGGCAATGACAACGCTTGGTTGTCAATGGTGGCTACAAAGCGCCGGACGAGCGCCGGAAGCGGTTCGCCCTGTCTGAATTGAGGTTGGGCTTCCGGAATTGGATGACGTAGGATTGGTTCCACGGCAACCTTGGGTACTGGCGCTGTCTCGCTAGCGGGTGCCAGCCGGGACTCGATCGCCTCCCGAGATGTTTCTCGCCCGTAATAATAGACCGCTACAGCGATGCCACCCAAGAGCGCGAGGGCTGCCAACCACCAGAAAGGCTTGCGCAAGGATGTCACGGTGGTTCTCGTCTCGCGCGCCTGCTATGCATGTCACGATCCCCGGCGCCGAACTGCTTGACAGGCGTCATTTGCCTTCTACCCGTTCAGCGGTGGTGCGGTTAAGAGCGCGGCAAGACTGCGACCAGACTTCCCTGGCAGCGCGGTCACTTGGTGTCTCCGTACTCCGTCAAGACGGCTCGCATCAATCTTCCCTGCACTGTCGGGGCGCGTTATGAACGACCAAATCGCGCAATTGCGTCGTCCAGGCAGCCGTCCCGTTGTGTCGGCGGCCCTGCAACGCAACTTTTCAGTGCGCTGCGATATGCCGCGTCTTGATTGCTGCCGGATTCTCCCGCCCCCATCTGCATGTGCTTCGCATGGCCTTCGTGATGAGCCTTCGCGTGGTGCTTGTGAGTGCTGCCGGCAGGTGCCATGGTGGAGCTGCCGGTGGCTGCCGGTGACGCATTGCCGGTGGCCGTCTGGCCACTGGCAGATAGCGCCAGGAAGGCCAAACAGACGCCAAGTGCTGCTGGATAGAGAATCGGTGATTTCATGGTTGTCTCCGAAATGAGGGAAGGCTCGGACTAGCTCCCTCGTGCACTAGTTCGCCACGACGGCCGTCTGCCGTCCCTGGCGAATGGCGAGCGGTCGCACGCGGGCCGACCACTGTCTCCCAATGGCGGCCCACGGACTGACCACCGCTCAAGCGATGCCGGTACGAAATGTCGGGCGCTGATTAGCATTACGGCCACAACGTCGGCAAAATATTTGTTCAAGGTTCCTTTCAAATAACGCGGATATTGAAATCGTGGCGCAACGTGTTCAGCGGTCGTATCCAGAAAGAGTCTGGCACGAGCCACGGCCATTTCTTGGACATGCGCCGACTTCGCAGCCACACCTTTGCGATCTCCGGGAAGGCCCGGATTGTCCAGAGCACTGCCTTGCCGTAGCCAATTGCACGAAAGAGCTCCTTCGCCTCGGGCGTCTCGCGGAGGTAGCGAAGGTATCGGCGCAGGCCGACGTCACTGGCGAAGACTGTCCAGAAATCGGCCAACACCTCGTCGCGGATAGTCGTATCAAGGCCGAAGATGACATGGCAGATGTCATGCGAAAAAAATAGCGCAGTGCCTTCCGCGCTCAGCTTACTTGCCTGCAGCACTTCGGGGTGTCCTTGCCGGTACTCGTCCGTGGCCTGACGCAGCGTCAGCGGACAGTCTTGCGCTTGATAGCGAAAGCGCCTCGCCGAACTCCAAAGAGCGGGAACCGCCCGCGGTGCGGAAATAGCTTGCAGGGTCATACTTGTGCCCAATATACTATTACCAAATACCTATTTCTGGCAAACTTCCAACTTACACCGTATTGTCACGGTATCGGTCACCTTGATTCCGATCGCTGTGCCGAGGCGTAGCACTTCGGTAGGCGGGCTCCTGTCGCGCGGTGTCGGTGCAGCGGTGGTTCACGAACTCTTGATGGAGGAGCGCATGTATTACCGTATTTTCCTGCTGGCGTCGGTGCTTCTGGCAGCGGCCTGTTCCAATGCACCGACGAAGGAAGCGGCTCCGGTTGCGGCGCCAGCGCCAGTCGCGCAGCATCCGACCGAGGCAACCACCGCGCCCAATCGCGCCGGCCCGGGAAGCGGAGTGGCAATCCTTTGAAAGACCCAAGCAATATTCTTTCCAAGCGCAGCGTCTTCTTCGATTACGACCAGTCGCTGATCAAGGATCCTGACAGACCCCTACTCCAAGCCCACGCTAATTACCTTCGGCCAACATCCGAGCACCAGGGTGACCGTGCAGGGCAATACCGACGAGCGTGGCAGCCGCGAGTACAACTTGGCCCTCGGCCAGCGGCGAGCTGACGCCGTCAAGCGATACCTGACGGTGCTCGGCGCCGAAGACCGCCAGATCGATACGATCAGCTTCGGCAAGGAGAAACCTCGGTGTACGGCTAGCGAGGAATCATGCTGGTCGCAGAATCGGCGCGCTGACCTGGTCTACCCCGGTGACTAGTGGTAACAGCTGCAGATCGCTGTCTGCCTAGCGATTTGCTCGTTTCCTGAGCGCGCGTACGGGAAGGCTGCTCGAAGCCACTGATCGCGTAGGCTCGAGCATGGGCGGCAAACTCCGCCACTGCGTTCAGCGAACTGCCATCCGCCACGGCGTCGCTCGAGGCGCCCCGTACCTGGAAGAAGTCAGAAATGGGCGAACTGGCAGGAATCATGGACAGTGCTGCCGCCCAACGCGTCCGCAATGAGTTCGTCGGACTCGCGCGTGTCAGCCCGTACGCTCTTTAGTTGCGGCACGAGCAGCTCGACGAGCGAGCCACACCACCAGAGCCACGACCAAGAGCCAGTCACGCATGGCAATCAATCCTTGCCCGCACTTTGCATTCAGCACGCAGGCTGAAAAAAGGTGCGCGGGCTGAGCATGCACTGACCAGCCCGCGTGGGAGATCTATGTGTTATACGTGAAACGCTATTCTTTCGATGGTAATATACTATTCCCTAATATTATTTACTTGCAAGAGCCTGTTCTGGCCATTCATCAGAGGTCGGCAAGCGGCTTCATCGCCGCGCGCTGGTCGCGAACTCTTGCCAGCCGCAGCAGTTTCTCCAGATCGCGGTCAAGTCGGCCGAGCGCGTCGCGCGGCATGCGGTGAAGGGCATCGGGAATGATCCCTTCAGCCGGTTTCGGTGCTTTGCGGAGAATGCCCTGGCCCGCAGGCGTAAGGTAGACGCGTACGATGCGCTGGTCCTCCTTGCTGCGTTGACGGCGTACGAGCGCTTTGGCTTCCAATCGGTCAACCAAATTGCTCGCGGTTGACAGATGCACCGACAGGGCGATCGCCAATTCGGAGATCTTTGATCCAGGCCGCGCCTGCAGTTCCGCCAGGGCCCAGAGTTGCGCGCCACTCACGCCGCAGCGAGCCTCGATGCGCTGAAAGTGTTGTTGAGAGACGCGAAGGAGTTCGCGGATGTGTTGTAGCACCGCCAGGGCCCGAGCGGATTTCGAGCTGCTGCTACCGACCTCCCTTTGCAGGGCGCAGGACTGCGGGTGCCGTTCGCGGCGTCGGCGAACCATGGGGATGCCGCCGTGATTTCTTGGGATTTGAGTGGCCCATGCGCTTGCGCTGAGTGGCGTTTGACGGTATTCGAGCAGACTGCGGAAATTACTTTGCCCCAAAACAGTGTAGCTGAAATTGGAGCGTCGGCGACAGGAGGTCTCGGCGTACGATTCAGCCGCGCTGAGCGCACGGCAGCAGCGAGAGCTTTCTTGCCGGCGTCTGCGCGCGCAGCGCAGAGGTCGGATCTGGGCGTGTTCCCTGCACAGTCGAACCGGTGATCAACCCTGTGCGTGAAGCGCCATGCTAGGGATTACCGGACAACTGGACGGTCAAAGAGTCTCGAATTGGCCGCGATAATCTGTCATGCGCGCATAAGCAGAACTGGAATCGAGAGCATATGCCCGGCAGACTCCCCCGCGCCTGGAGACTTCGATTCCTGGCAAGAGCGCTTGCGCGTCTCGTCTGGTGTGCCGCCGGTGCGGCGGCGGGCCTCGGTTTGGTGTTCTGGCTTGTCGACCCGCCCTCGTCCCCGCTGTGGCTCGCATCATTGGGAGGAACCGCCGTCTTCCTCTTCGGACTTACTCGCGCACCAGCGGCCCAGCCACGCGCATTGGTAGGTGGCCATCTCAGTGGCGCGCTCATCGGCGTTCTCTGTTTCCAAGCCTTTGGGGATGCCACTTGGGTTTACCTGCTCGCGCTCGTGTTATCTCTTATCGTCATGCTCGCGACCAAGACGGTTCATCCCCCTGCCGGGGCCAACCCCTTGATCATGGTCCACGCCCATGCTGGCATCTCTGCTGTCTTGAACCCGGTTGGCTTGGGCGTATTGATCCTGGCCTTATTGCCGCTGCTTGGAGTCGTGTCCTCCCCAGCACAGTCCGTTATCCATCCAGTTGGCTGGAGAAGTCGCCTCCTTCACTCTTCTGGGGTGGTTGGGTCGAGTGAGCCTGTGGCACCGCCCTAACTTCCTGCACTTCCAACGCAGCAATGCGGAGGAAAATCGATGCTCAATCGCCGACAATTCTTCGTATCGACCGCTAGCTTGATTGCTCTTGGCGCGATGCCACGGCCGCGGCTCGCGTGGGCCAAGGGTAGCGCTCCGACCGTCCTTCGGGTGCAAAAGCGCACTCTTGAGGTCAATGGCAAGCCGGCGAGCGTTTTCGGGATCCGCCAGGCCGATGGAACTGCTGGCCTTTTTACCGCCGTTGGATCGCAGTTCCGCGTCCAGCTCGACAATCAATCGGGCGAACCAACGCTCATCCACTGGCACGGGCTCAAACCGCCCTACCAGCAGGACGGGGTCCCGGGGATCTCCGCACCGCTGATTGCGCCCGGCGCCACGGCAGATTACGACTTTCCGCTTGCGTATTCGGGCACATTCTGGATGCATTCCCACCAGGGCCTCCAGGAGCAAAACCTCTTGGACGCGCCGCTGATCATCCATGACGGCAATAGCCCCGCAGACGCGCAGGAGATCGTGGTCATGCTCCACGATTTCACTTTCCGGCCTCCAACAGAAATCCTTGCCGACCTGCGCAAGCGTGCTCCACCCGGGAGCGGCATGGCGATGCCTGGCATGACGGGTGAACCTAGCAGCATGCCAGGGATGAACATGGGCGACATGAACATGGGCGGCATGAAGATGGACGCGCCAAAGAGCATGGCAGGGGGCATGCAGATGGATCTGAACGACATTGCCTTCGACGCGTTCTTGGCCAATGAGCGGACGTTGCGCGACCCCGCCGTCATTCGGGTTGAACCGGGTGGGCGGGTGCTTCTGCGTATCATCAATGCGGCCGCAGCGAGCAATTTCATGATCGATCTGCGGCCGCTCTCTGCCAACCTGGTAGCGGTCGATGGTCACGCAGTGAACCCGGTGCCGGGGACCAGGTTTCCGATCGCAATGGCACAACGCCTCGACCTGCGTTTGACCCTGCCGAAGGGCGAGGGTGTCTATCCGCTGTTCGCGGTGCTCGAAGGCGAGCGCAAGCGCACCGGCATCGTCCTCGCCACCAGGCGCGGCAAGGTTATTCGTCTAGCAGAGAACGCGGCTGCCAAGGCGCCAGCGCTGGGATTTGACTTCGAGCACCGGCTGAGAGCCGCCGTGCCGCTAACCGGGAAGGAGCCCGACCGGTCCTACTCCGTCGAGCTCACTGGCTCGATGGAGAAGTATGACTGGGGCCTCAACGGTGTCTCGTACGGCAACGACAAGCCGTTGATGGTCGCGACTGGCGAGCGCGTCGAAATCGCTATGACCAATAAGACGATGATGTCGCATCCGATGCATACCCATGGGCATTTTTTTCAGGTTGTGGCGCTGAACGACAAGCGCTTTGCCGGCGCGGTCCGCGATGTCGTCCTGGTTCCGCCGATGAACGCCGTGACCATCGCCTTCGATGCGGACAATCCTGGCAAATGGGTATTTCACTGCCACAATCTTTATCACATGGAGAGCGGCATGATGACCACGATCCAGTATCAGGGCATCTGATTCCCTTCCCGCGCGCGTCAGCCGCCTCGCAAATGGGTCCGGAGTCAGTGGTGGTGTCCCCATTGCACCGTGTCGGGTGGCGGCTCGTGGACGAGCACGTCGATCTGACGGAGCGTTTCGGCGGATCGCCCCGCCGCCGCATCCGGCACGCCGATCCACCGTACCCGCAGATCGCCGAAACGGTCGATCAAATACTCGAGGTGCGCGGGCGCGCCATTTGCACCTTGTGCCCCCCGCGCAAACATCGTGTACGCCGTGGCGACCGCAGGACTGGCGAGCGCGAGCATCGATTCGCCCTTGCCCCGCATGTCGAGCGCGCTCGCAGCCGACGATGAGGGCATCGGCAAAGCAATGACGCGTGCTCCTGCCGCGGTGTAGGCAGGCTCAAGCGTCGCAAGCTCGAGCAGCCGCGGGAGCGAGGACGGCAACGTGTAGAACACGAGCAGCGTCACGCGGTTCCCGCGCTGCTGCCGCAGCGATTCCTGTGGGCGCCCGGCGAATTCGTATGTGAAATCCGGGGCTGGAACGGAGCGCAGTGGTTTTAACCGATCCGACATCGCGAGTGCGTTTTGCGCCGCCGTCTGCGCGTCGAGAAACTGGATCAGACTCCAGATTTCCGCGTCGCTCATTTGCGATGCAAATCCCGGCATCGGCGTTCCGGATATGCCGTGCGCGATCGACCAGAACAGATCGCCTTCCCGGCGTTCCGGCACACGCTCGTTGAGGTCGAGCCGCGCCTTCGGTAACGAAAGCGTGATCGAGCCCTCGCCGCGACCATCGCGACCGTGGCAAGCGCTGCAACTCGCGGCATAAAGGGTGGAACCGGTCGCTATCGCCTCAGCGGTGTAACGGACAGGTGACGCAAGATAGGTCGTGGGATACGCGGGCACGGCGAGAAGCGAAGTGAGGATCCCAGCGGGAATGACGAGGCCAGCGACCGCGACGATCCTGACATGTGGCGGTCGGCTGAGCGCACCTGCGACGAGGGCAACGGCGGCGAAGCAGGCGATCGTGCCCGTGGTCGCCACGACAAGCTGCATCCACGCGGATTGTTGGATGGAGTCAAAGCTCAGCGTGTGATCGAACGGCCAGATCGGAGGCTGATGCGCGCCGGGGACGGTGACGCCGAGCGCGCCGACGATGGCTATCACGCCGATTCCGAATGCGATTTCGAGCATCGCATTGCGGCGGAGCAATCGCAGCGCGTCTGGGTCCCCGCCCGACACCGGTCGCGTCGAAACCCCGCGGTTGACCGTTGCGAGACCCAGCATTGCCGCAAACAGCGCGAGCTTCGCGACCAGCAACCGCCCATAATCGGTGCCGACCAAGGCCGGGATGTCGCCAACTTGATACCAGGCGTTCACGAGGCCGCTCGCGATCAGCACGCCGACACTCGTCAAGCCCAGCGTCGAGAAGCGCCGCGCCATGTGTGCGGCAGCGGCCTGCGCCCGCGCGCGACCGAGCACGAATACGAGCGCGGGTAGCGCGCCGAGCCACGCGCCCGCCGCGAGAAGGTGCGCGACATCGGCAACGATGCGGGCGAGACCCTCGGACTCGTCTCCCGCGACCGCATGGCCGGCCCATGCCAGCGAGCCGAGATACGCGGCAGCGACCGCGACGGCGACGATCGCAAGACGGGACCGGCCAGCGTCATCATTCGATCGCCGCATGACCATGAACACCGCACCCAGTGCCACGACGAGTCCAAGGCGGAGCGCAAAAATGTGGCCGAATACGGTGTCTGCGAGAATCAAGCCGAACGTCTCGCGTGTCAACGCCTGCTCGACTGGCAGGCCGCTCATTACGACCGCCTCAGCGGCGAACCACGCCGCACCCGACGCGATAGTCGCGACAAGGCCCCACCACGCGACCGCGAAAAACTGCTTCTGGAAATCGTCGCCACCGTCGCCGGTACGCGCGGGGCGAAAAACAGGCCTCGACACACCGAGCATGAACACAAGTTCGCCGAGCAGCAGCATTGCGGACCCGTAGTGGATCGCGCGGAGGGCGACGAACAACGCGTTCACCGCGGCTCGCGCCAGGTCCCGGGTCGCGGGCGCCTACGGAAGCACATCGAACGTGAAGTGACCGTCGCTGACGTGGCTGTCCACCGACAGCACGCGCCATTGCACACCGTAGGTGCCGGGTGAAAGCTTCGGCAGCGAGACACTGAGCAGCCTGGCGTCGGCGCCGTCGACCTCGGAATCACGGTTGTCGACCTGTTTGCCCTCCGGGGTCAGCACGCGGACCTTGCTAAACGGGCGCTCGAGACGCTGGCTGAACCACAGCTTGAGACGCGGGGGGGATTCATGCACTGCGCTGCCGGCCGCGGGTTCCGCCCATTCGAGCTGGGCGTGCGCGGAGGCATGCGAGGCAGTCATCGCCACCAAGGCCGCCAGAAGTAGCCTCCACGTCCATCGATTCATCGCAATCCTTGCATGCGAGTTGCTCTACCCGTCGGGGACGAAGGCCGACGCGAAAGTCACATTAGGGCTTGTTCACAATACTTCCGCAAGTGCGAACAGGCGTTTATTGGGCTTGGCGGTTTCGATCAGCCAGTAGATCAGCATCGCGCCTCCTGATGGCATTTGCCAGCAGCCGGCGATACTGCGACGGGCGCATGAGGGTATCGGGTCAGCGAGGACGCCCCAATGGGCTATGAATCGCCCTGCATCATCCGCTCGACGTAACGGTCGATCGCGCGCGAAGGCAACATGCATGTCCATGTACACCCGGTCACATGCCTGACGGTATCCTACGAGTTCTGCGCGACTCCCTGCATGGCGGTCGTTGGAGTGCGCCGATAGTCCACTCAGTCGTGTCGCCGCGCTTGGGGCTGCGCTTGGGGCTTGGATCGCGTTCGTCGCTCGGATCAGCTCGGCGAGTTGCGGGGCGCTGTAATGACTGGTGATGTCCCGGGGCTGTCAGACCTGCCGTCATTTCGGCCTATCACGCCAAGCGTTCTATAAGTGGAAGGCTCGATACGAAGCTCAGGGCGAGGCAGGGTTGTGTGACCGGCCGCGCGCCCCGCATCGATCCCCGCGGGCCACCCCGCGCGAGATCGTCTCCAAGATTCTTTATCTGCGACAGCGCTATCACTTTGGGCCAGGAAGGATCGCAGACTATCTGCAGCGGTTTCACCAATTGAAGCTGGCACGCTCCTCAGTCCACCGCATTCTGATTCGACACGGACTAAACCTACTGCCGGCCGATCAGAAGCGTCACCCAGCTGGGCGAGCGTGGCGGCGCTATGAGAAGCCACAGCCCGGACACCGCCTACAATTGGACGTAAAGTTCCTCGAGCGGATCTGCCGACAAAAGGCATCCAGGACAGTGTTCCAGGTGCGCGGGACGATCCTACGAGAGTCGCTCGCGGCAAGGCGCGCAACTCCAGTACTGAAGAACGACGCCTATTGACTTAGAAATCCCTTGAGGAAAACTTGCCAGCCCTATAGCCGCCTCCGAAATGCTCCTCCGCCCTACAGGAGGAACTCATGGCCACCACACGCACCCCAGGCATCACTGTCGCTCGCCGGACGGCCGACGATTCATCGACAAGAGATACCTCAGGGTTCGGATCGGCCTGCGCGTCGGCGCGGTAACGCTGGAACAAGCCGAGGAGCGACTCCACATCGAAATGGCTCGAGTGCAATCGGACCTCGAGCGAAAGGCCCACGCGCGTCCGACCTTTACCGATTGCGCCGCGCGTTATGTCGCGCAGTCCCGTAGCAAGCGGAGCATCGACGTCATCAAGTGGCACGTCACAGTGCTCCAGTCATATATCGGAAACCTAGAACCGCAGCAAGTTCATGACCAGACATTGGAGCCGTTCGTGAGGGCGCGGCTCGCCGATGGCGCGAGTGCGACGACGATCAATCGTAGCCTGGAGATCGTCCGCACGATCCTGACACCGCGCGGCACGCTCGTATCGTGAGACCACGGACGGCCATGGCTCGAAACGATGCCGCCGTTGATCAGCATGTTGCCCGAAACCCCACGGTAGCCCTATCCGATCACATGGGAGGAGCAGGACCGCTCTTCTCAAAGCTACCTGCGCATTGGCTCGGATGGTCCTCTTTGCGGTGAACACCGGGGCGCGCGAGAGCAATGTCTGCGCCCTGGAATGGGCGTGGGAGGTCCCCGTGCCCGAGATCGGTCGAAGCGTGTTCGTGATTCCACCCGAAGCGTTCAAGTCCAAACGCGCCCACGTCGTGATCTTGAACGACATCGCATGGTCGATCATCGAGTCGCAACGCGGCTTGCATCCGATCTGGGTGTTCCCCTATCGCGGCAGACCGGTATCACACGATGAACAACACGGCGTGGCAGCGCGCCCGGCGCGAGGAAAAGCTGCAGTCGGTGCGCATCCACGATCTTCGCCACACCTTCGGCTGCCGCTTGCGTGCCGCCGGTGTACCCGTCGAAGATCGAGAGGTGCTGCTCGGCCACGCCAATCATTCGATGGCGGGACACTACGCGAGCGCGGATGTCGGACGTCTGCTGAAACAGGCGAACCTTGTCCTGAATCGCGAGGAGACGCGCACGGTGTTGCGCATCGCCAATGCGGACGCCCTGTGGATAAAAGGTCCGGCAAGGGTCCGAGCGACGAGGAAAAAGGGACCAGTCGCATTGCGGTCTTCGTAAGTCCTTGAATTTTGGCGCGCCCGGCAGGATTTGAACCCACGACCCCCTGGTTCGTAGCTTTTTGGGTCGAAAGCGCCATTATTATCAACGACTTGCGTTGCGGCGGCCCTCGCATGCCCTTCCGCACTGAGCGCCACTGAGCCGGACTGATTTACGCGATTCTCACGGGGCTGCTCCCCCAAGGAACTTGAGTCCACCGAGCACACCGTCTGTTATGCGCGCCGCAACACAGATCGTTAAGCCGGCGACAACGCGGGATTCGAACCCCCAATACCCCGCGCCCAGCTTAGCTTCCTGCGAAATGCTGGCAAAAAGCTGTCATTGCAGTACCCCTAGTTTTGGAGTTAGACCGGGCAACTCGGCCACGCTGAACCGATTCGCCGAGTCACAGATCGCGAACCCGAACAGCACTGCTCCGAAACAAAGTGCGCAAATACGAGTGGACCGCGGTCCCAGCCGGGAGAACCGACGCAGCGTCGGTCAGACCGCAGAGAATGCGTCCATCAGGAGCGGCGGCACCGCCAACACGAACGAAAAATGAATGTCCCTGCGCCACGCGGCGCGGTCTTTCCGGAATGCATCACATGGGTTCGAACCGGCGTCGAAGTAAATTGCCGTATACCTGATTTCGAGTTAGACGGAATTCCTAATCATATCAGGGCGGCGACGAAAAAAACGTCCGCAATTCGTATCGGTAGTCCGAATTTCTAGCCCTGGAACGCCGTGGAAAAGCAATAATTGCGGACATGTCTTCGTCGGTATCGGGGGGAAGGATTCGTCGTCGGGTACGTGCCCGAAGTAAATAGGTCGGGCCAGACCGAAATCGTATCGGCCGCATCGTACAATAAAAATTTGAGGAGGCGTGGGGTGTCGGGTATCACGTTGGCCGCAACCCACCGCCAGGGACCGCGCATTAGCCGCTGCCAAGACCTGCGACCTATTGACCCCTGCGCGCCACTCCCCAGGTCCACCCGGTACGTCTCGACTGGACGGGTGATGTTCTTGACTTGCTGCGACCCAAGATCCTCGAAGGCAAAGCTCAGCTTGTCGAGCACCTGGTCGCGCACCACCCGGCTGACGCAGATCCCGCCAGGCGCGACTTGAGATCCTCGATCGCGGCCGTTTCAACGAAAGGGTGAAACGGGCGGATCGCGGTGTCGGCGCTGGGCGTCATGGACGTCTCCCAAGAAGGTCGATCGATTGTGGCACACTCACGCGCGTGACCAGGGCCTGGAGGTATCACGGGTGCACCGCGATGACTTCTTCCACGTGCACGAGAAGCGCGAGCGGGGACCACGGTCCCAGACAGGAAACTGATCGGTGATTGGCTTGGACGAACAGTCGCTGTCGAGCGCGCTCCCCGCCGTCGATACCTGGTGGCTCTACGTGCTCCTGTGCGCGAACGAACGCCTTTATGTCGGCATCGCCAGGGATGTGGACGCGCGTTTCGCGCTGCACTGCTCCGGCAAGGGTGCGTTCTACACTCGTTTGAATGTGCCGCTACGGGTCGTGGCACGGCAGCGCCATGAATCGAGGAGCGATGCGCTGAGGGCCGAGTACGCACTCAAGCAGCTCAGCAAAAGGCAGAAGCTGGCATGGGTGGCCGCGCTGGCCGGCGAGCGCCACACGACTAATCGCTGAACGGCTGCACCCGGCTTGGGTGCGGTCATTCAGCCGGCACGGGGGACCGGCAGTCA
>CAVQDI010000012.1:0-72388 GCA_963711235.1 uncultured beta proteobacterium
GACGCATCGAGCACCCTGCGCTGGCCCCGTGCCCGCCGTTGGCACACTTGCCAGGAGGACCGGAGGGTACTTAGTGCCCAAACAGCGGTGCCACCATGGTGGGCGTAGCATCCTCGGTCCGAACGGAGTAGTCTTTCCGTGCGCTGCTTGCGCTGATGCGGTGGCAGGGGCCCACGGGGGTTTCGGTCCGGATGGCGTCCCTTAAAACGCAGGTTTTGCAGCGTACCATTTGATGGAATATTACCCGGTTGGATACTGTTTTGCTTGCGTGAGTACTGAAGACATGAAAGGACCCAAGACATGAGAAAAACTTTGATTCATGTTGCCGTCGCCGCCGCCACGTTGGTGGTTGCAGGCTGCCAAACCTGGGGTCCCACTTGGAGCGAGGTCTCCAACCGTCGCTACTACGACACGACCACGATGTACCTGCGGCCGGCGATCATCGAGAGCATCGACGATCGGGCGGCCTTCGCGTCAATGCCGATCAAGGTCGACCCTGGAAAGCACGTGATCCTGGTGCAGGGCCCGTACAGGCAGCCGGGTGGCGGCTATCTCAAGGCGATCACGGTCGACATGGAGCCGTGCAAGCGTTACTACATCTATGCTCAGTTCGTCAACAACGTCACACCGGATTTCGAGCCGGTGGTGGGCTACGTCGAGGACCTCACGGGGTGTGGTGAGCGGGTGGCGGCAAAGTAAGCGCTAAGGCCGTGCCGCCGGCGTCCTGCGATCGGCACACGCCTCTGCAGCACGCTTGAGGCGAAGTGCCAGGGGAAGCGCGTTTCGCTCCCCGTGGCGCAAGGCCTGAAGTCTTGGAACCAAGGCACCTCATCGAGGCCCTTGACGTGTCGGGCCATTGGCGCTTAAGGCAAACCCCAGGACACGGCGGGTGCGCTTGGCGGCGCCTAAGGGTTGGCCAGCGCCAACCATCCGCAGCGAAGCCCTCGCGTCAGAGCAGCGAAACGCCGCAAAATGCGACTCCCGCAATGCAAAAAACAAGGGGCCCGAAGGCCCCCGAATGGATCGTGTCGGGTTTATTTCATGCCCAACAGGTCGTTGAACACGTACTTGATCGAGCCGTAAATGAAGCGCTGGCGCGCGTCCCAATACGACGGGTCGTAGCCACTCTGGAATTGGAGGCTTTGATTGCTAGCCGGCGGACTCGTGTTGAATATATTCTTCATGCCCAGGGTCAGCGTCGTGTTCTTGAATCCCTTGTAGGTGCCCTGCAAGTCCCAAAGGGTCACCGGGGGCACCTCGCGTGAGCCACCGTTCGGAGTCGGGGCAGGGGCATAATCGGTGTAACCGCTCTGGTAGGTGTTGGCAAGCGTCGCCGACCACGGACCGAATTCCCAAGTAAGCGGGGCGTAGCTCCTCCAGCGCGGAATGATGCCAACGGTACCTGCCAGCACTGAGGTGTAGTGGTTGCTTATAGAGCTCGTGTAGCTGCCGTCGGGATTCTGAGTGTCGTACCGGGTGTAGTACGTGCCCTGGACCTCGGCCGTCACACGGCCCCAGGCGCTCGGCGGGGAGCGGAGCTTTAGATCGACGTCGAAGCCCTGGATCCTTGTCTTGCCAAAATTGACGTTGAGCTGGTTAATGGAGCTGATCGGACAGGGGGGACCACCCGGGCAGCTTGGCTGCCGCGTCACCAGGTACGAGTACGTGGGGTACGTCACGTTGTTCAGGATCACGTTGAGCGGTATGCCGCTGGAGACGATATCCGACAGATTGATGTAGAAGTAGTCGAGGCCAAACGAAACGCCCGCGACAGGCTCAAAGACCCCGCCGACCTGCCATTGGGCTGACTCTGTGGGCTTCAGGTTCGGGTTCCCGCCCAGAAGATCCGGGAACTGCGTATTGCAGTTGGGATTGCTGCCGCTACCCGGCCCGGCCGGGTTGGGGCAGAGCACCGGGTCGTTGCTGCCCGCCGGGGTAATGTTCTGAACCTGCGGTGTCCACAACTGGTACAACGACGGCGCCAGGAAGCCGGTGCCGTAGGACGCACGCAGCAAGAGCGGAGTGTAGGGTTGCCAGCGCAAGCTGATCTTCGGATTGGTGGTGTTGCCGAAGTCGCTGTAGTGGTCGTAGCGGACCTGGACGTCACCTTCGAGGTTCTTGACGATCGGGACGTTCACTTCGCCAAAGATCGCCCATTGCGTGCGGTTATGGTCAATGTCCTTTAGGGCGCCACCGAAACCCGAAATGTTACCCGACAGCAGATCGGGAACATAGTTCTGCGTCAGCGTGGTGTTGACGGTCTGGCCGCCCACCGCGACCGCCAGGGGCCCCGCCGGTAGCTGGTAGACGTCGCTCGACGCCTTGAGGTCGACGCCGTATGCCTTCAGCTTGGCCGTGGCGACCGTGCCATTGATATCCGTCGCTTCAACGGCGGCGCCCTGATCGGCCGGAACGTTATTGGTGAGCACGTCGATCGTGCCGCTGTTCAGCAGCGACAGGATCTTGGTATACAGCGGAAAACCGTTGTTCAACTTGTCGTTAAGCGTGTTCTGGCTGTACTGGAACGATCCGTCGAAGTCCCAGTTCCACTGCGAGCCCTTGACACCGGCAACGACCTGGTATGCTTCGTTGATGTCCTCCTGGTCGCGAAAGCCGCATGGATAGCAGCGCCAGCGCACGTTGAGCGGCTGGCCGTTGACGCCGGCAGCGATCGCCGCCGCGGTCGGGTAGTACGGGCTGCTCGGGGGCAGCAGGATGGTCGCTGCCCCGGTCGGCGAAATAACCGTAGGGATCTGGTCGGACAGCGGCACCGGCTGGATGACGTAGTCGTCATCCTCATGCGCGTACAACCCGGTGATGTAGGCCTGCCAGTCATTGTTGATCTGGTAGCGCCCGGCGCCGAAGAAGGTGAACGTCTTGGTGTCGGGTATGATCTCGACGCCCGGGACAGATTCGGGGTCATAGCGGCAACGGCTCCCGGACACATAGGACGGCGCGCAGTTCGGAAACGTGGTATTGCCGATGCCACCGGTCGAGATATAGCCCGGGAACGTCTGGCCCGACGTCGAGTTGAGCCCGATAGCGGGAATGTTGGCAGTGGCGGCGAAGCCCCGGTCGACGGCATACAGCGGTTTCTGGTCGTTATAGGAGAACGAGCCGTAGACGTTGTACTTGTCCTTGTCCAGGCTACCGAAACCGAAGTTGGCCAGTACCTGGTATTCGCTGCCATGGTTGCCGGGGCCAGCGGTCGGCGCGCCGTACCAGAACGTCGCGTCGGCACCCCGGTAGTCCTGCTTCATGATGAAGTTGAGCACGCCGCCGATTGCGTCGCTACCGTAGATCGCGGATGCGCCGTCGGTCAGTACTTCGACGCGCTCGATCGCCTCGAACGGGATAAAGGCGAGGTTCGTTCCTTCCGTAGCCGAAACCCCACCGGAAAACGCCCCGAGCCGCTTGCCGTTGACCAGCACCAGCGTGCCGCCGTAGATGCCGCGCAGCGAGGCGGTCGAGTTGCTAAACGAGGTGACCCCAATGGTGGCGTTGACCTGCATCGCTCCCGAGCTGTTTTGCTGCGAGATCAGGTTCAGGATCTCCGGGATGGTTGTCGCGCCGCTCTTATCGATATCCTCGCGGGTGAGAACCGTAACCGGCAACGCGCCTTCGCCCTCGATGCGCTTGATGCTCGAACCGGTCACATCGACCTTGATCGTTCCCTGCGCCTGGTCTGTTGGCGCGGGTTGTTGCGCCATGGCAGGACCCGCAGTGAGCAGCGCGGTGGCACCGCCGAGGCCGAACGCGTAAGTCAGCGCGACCGCTATCTTCTTTTGTCTAAAATTCATGGTCGGGAACTCCCCCAAAAGAAAATGGACCGGAAAGAAAACCAAACTTCAGTCTTCGCAGACGCTTGAAAGGCTACAACAGCCTGAAATCGAACTGCAACAAAATAATGCGGTTGTTAGAATCTGGCTGCCCGCCGTGTTGCAAATATGCCAAACGATGCCGCCGCGCAATGCACCATCGGTTCGATGCCCTCGCGCCGATCGCCTCAAAACAAGATTCGGCGTTGCCGCGCCGACCAAGACCGGCGGGCGAAAAACGCGCTTCCGGGCGACGCTGCGCTCGACCCGGCGAGATGTGGGCGTTGACGGCTGAAGTGGTTGAACCTGCACCCGTTTTTCGCATTGTGCCGGCAACGCCGCACGATGTCCC
Organism: uncultured beta proteobacterium; assembly: GCA_963711235.1. Classification (GTDB taxonomy): domain Bacteria; phylum Pseudomonadota; class Gammaproteobacteria; order Burkholderiales; family Casimicrobiaceae; genus PALSA-1003. The sequence continues at coordinate 4,171 of CAVQDI010000012.1, forward strand.
CGTCATCCTGGCGATGATCGAGGCGCTCGCCGACTATGAACAGTTGCGCCCCCTGTGCGTGGCCACCGAGGGCGACCTTCGCGCCGCGCTGTTCGGGTCCCGTCCCGCCGCCGAAGTGCTTGTCGGCTGGGAAGCGCAGACGGCGGTCGCATTCGCCCTGTTTTTCCATAATTTCTCCACCTTTCTGGGCCGCAAGGGACTGTATCTCGAGGATTTATTCGTACGGCCGCCGTATCGCCGCCGTGGCTACGGGCGCGCGCTGCTCATGCACCTTGCCCGGATCGCTGTGGATCGCGGGTGCGGCCGCTTCGAATGGGCGGTGCTGGATTGGAATGCGCCGGCTATCGCCTTCTATCAGTCATTGGGGGCGGTACTGCTGCCGGACTGGCGCATCGTTCGCGTTACCGGTCCGGCACTCACAGGCCTCGCGACCGCCCCGCCGGAGGGCGCGTGAGGCGGGCGTCCGGCGGCGAACCCCATGGGGCAAAGCAAGGATTGCCGGTCACACCCGCCGGCGCGCGGCAACCCCAGGCTGGCCGTACGCTGCGGCAAGCCCGGCGGGTGCGCACGGCAAGCGTCGCAGCGATAGAATGAGCGACGTCAACCCGTAGCTGTGTCGACTCGGGGAAGGAGGCGCCACGTGAGAGCTTGGCGCTTGCCTGGTGTTTTCGCTGCTCCTCGCTGCATGCGCGACCACCTCGGTTACCAAGGCGCCCGAGGGGCTTTTTAACGATCGACTGTTTCTAGCCCCGTCCGAGCGCATTAGCGCCGATGATGTGTTCGCGCCGAGCGAGGCGATGAAGCAGTACCTCGCCACCGAGATCGCCTACCAGGCGCGCATCAAGGGTCGCCGGCAGGGACTGTTCGACGCCCTTTACGCCAAGGACGAGCTGCGCCTCGATTACGATTCGGCGCGGACCCTAAACGCTGCGCAGGCGTTCGCCACCCGTTCCGGAAACTGTCTATCCCTGGTGATCATGACCGCCGCTTTCGCCAAGCAACTGGGTCTGCCCATCCGCTACCAGAGCGCCTATCTGGACGAAACCTGGAGTCGCGAAGGCGATATTTATTTCTTCAGCGGCCACGTCAACATCAGTTTGGGCAAGAGACCGCTTGACCCCGATTTTGAACTCTACAACGGGACTGACTGGTGGACGATCGATTTCCGCTCACCCTATGAGATCCGTGGCCTGCGCACGCGCGACGTCGCTGAGCAAACCATCGTCGCCATGTACATGAACAACCGCGCGGCCGAAGCGCTCGCGCATGGGCAGCTCGATGACGGCTACGCGTGGGCGCGCGCCGCGATCACGCAAGACCCGGAATTCTTGAGTTCCTACAACACGCTCGGGGCTGTTTATCAGCGTCATGGAAACTTGGACGCAAGCAGAGAAGGTGCTCGCTTTTGCGCTCCAGCGCGACCCGGACAATACGCACGTGATGTCGAATCTGGCCACGGTGCTGAGCGACCTGGGCCGCGTGGAGGAGGCAAAGGTACTGACCGACAAGCTTGAACGGATGGACCCCAATCCACCCTTTGCCTTCTTCGCCCGCGGTCTGCAGGCCATGCGCGAGCGGAACTTCGCCGCCGCAAGAGATCTCTTCGCCAAGGAGGTCGAGCGCGCGCCCTACTACCATGAATTCCACTTCTGGCTTGCTGCCGCCTACGTCGGCCTCGGACAAGGGGAGGAGGCGCGCAGGGAGTTGGAGCAGGCCATCGAGACCAGCACGTCTCCCAACGACCGCGATCACTACGCCGCGGCACTCGAGCGCATCAAGACGCACCCGGTGCAGTAGCCTTTGCGGACGCCGGACCGGCCCCGGGCCGCTTCGGCTTGATTGGCCGGCAACCGGTGCGGCCGGCCAAGCGGTGGTTCCTCGCGCTTCTGTCGACCCGAAACGAGTGAGTAGTCACGGCGCTTGAGCCACGTCTGCGCCCTATGGCATTGCGCGCCGGCAACGCTTCCGGCGATAATCGCGCCTTTTCACTGCGCATCGCGGCGCCGCGATGTTGCATTGCACAAGGCGCTCCTATGACCGAACAACTCGCGGCCAGCTTCCGGCAACTATCCTGCGACGCCGAATTCTGGTCGTTGCGGGTCAGCGACGAGCGCGCCGAAATGCTGTCAGTGCGCAAGAACGTCGTTCAACCTCCGGCATTGCTCGCCGATCGCGGTGCGATGCTGACCGTTTATGCCGGAGGCGGCTGCGGCTACGCGGCCACCAGCGACCTGTCGCCGGCGAGCCTGCAGTCCGCGCTCGATCGCGCCGCGGGTTGGGCCCGGGCGGGGGCGCGGCGTTCGCTGATCGATTTCGGTGCGCTTCCCCGGCCTGCGCCTTGCGGCACCTACGCCTCTCCGGACGCCGACGCAGCGGGTTATTCGCAGCGCGACTGGCACGACCTGCTGGGCGAAGAGTCGCGCCAGGCGGGCTGCGATCCGCGCATCGTCGACTGGGAAGCGACGGTGGAAACGCGCGTCGCTGAGCATCGGTTCCTGACCAGCGCTGGCGGCGACGTGACGCAACGTTATCGCTTCGTCATGCCCAACATGTCGGTGACCGCCCATGCCGACGGCGATACCCAGACGCGCACGCTCAACGGCTATCGAGGTCTGGCGCAACAGGGTGGCGAGGCCATGCTCGAGCGCTTCGGCTTCGTCGGCAGCGGGCGGCGGATCGCCGGCGAGGTGCTGCAGCTCCTGCTCGCCCCCAACTGCCCGACGCGGCATGCTCGACGTGCTGCTCATGCCCGACCAGATGGTGCTGCAAATCCACGAGTCGATCGGACATCCGCTGGAGCTCGACCGGATTCTCGGCGACGAGCGCAACTTTGCCGGCACGAGCTTCGTGACCCTGGACATGTTCGGGACCTACCGCTACGGATCGGATCTGCTCAACGTCTGCTTCGATCCGACCCGCCCCGAGGAGCTCGCGAGCTACGCTTTCGACGACGACGGAATGCGGGCCGAAAAGGCCTATCTCATCCGCAACGGCATCCTCGAGCGGCCGCTCGGCGGCGCGATCTCCCAGGCGCGCGCAGGACTGCCGGGGGTTGCCAACTCGCGTGCGGATAGCTGGAATCGCCCACCCATTGACCGCATGGCCAACATCAATCTCGAGCCGGGCGACGCGACGCTTGAGGACATGATCGCGGGCATCGAGCGGGGGGTGTTGATGAGCACCAACAGCTCCTGGTCGATCGACGATTCGCGCAACAAATTCCAGTTCGGCTGCGAATGGGGTCAACTGATCGAGGGAGGCCGCCTTACGCAGGTGGTCAAGAACCCCAACTACCGCGGCATTTCGGCTAGCTTCTGGCGCAGCCTGACGCGCGTCGGTGACGCCGCAACCATGCAGGTTCTAGGCACGCCGTACTGTGGCAAGGGCGAGCCCTCGCAGACGATCCGCGTCGGGCACGCCTCGCCCGCATGCGTCTTCACCTCAGTCGACGTCTTCGGCGGAGATGCGCAATGAGTCCCCTCAGCCTCGAGACCTATTTCAGCGACGTCACGGCGCTACTCGACCATGCGCTCGCCGGCGGCGAAATCTATACCTGTCGCCTGGACGCGGAGATCTCGGATTTTGTGCGTCTCAACCAGGGCAAGGTGCGCCAGCCGGGCACCGTCGCCCAGTGCTATCTGCAGTTGAACCTGATCGACGGCCGCCGGCACGCCGCGCAATGTCTGACCGTGTCCGGCGATCTCGCGCAGGACCGCGCGGCCATCGCCTCGGCGCTGACTCTCCTGCGCGGTACGCTGGCGGCGCTGCCCGAAGATCCCCACCTTAATTTTGCGACGGAGGTTTGCTCGAGCCGGCTCGTTCGCAGCGCGGCCCTGCCCGCAGCGGAAGAGATCGTCGAGACCGTTCTCGCCGCCGCCGACGGCCTGGATCTGGTCGGCATCTACGCCGGAGGCCCGGTCTACCGCGGCTTTGCCAATTCTCTCGGGCAGCGAAACTGGCACGAGGTGCGATCGTTCGACCTGCAGTGGAGCCTCTACCACCGCGCGGACAAGGCGGTAAAAGCCACCTACGGCGGTTTTGCGTGGGCCCCGGACGTGCTCGCCGCCAAAATGGCCGATGCCCGGGAGCGGCTCGCCCTGCTCACCCGCCCGTCGCGATCCCTCGCGCCCGGGCGCTACCGCGCCTACCTCACCCCGACGGCGATGGAGGAGATCGCCGGCATGCTCTGCTGGGGGGGCTTTTCGGGGCGCGCACTCGAGACGCGCCAGAGCTGCCTGTTTCGGCTCAAAGACGGCGACGCCGCGCTCGATCCGGCGATCAGCTTTGCCGAGAACACCGCCGAGGGCATCGCGCCGGGATTCCAGGATGACGGGTTTGCCCGTCCCGACACCGTGCCGCTGGTTCGCGCTGGCCAATGGGTTGGCTCGCTGGTGAGCCCGCGCACCGCCCGCGAATTTTCTTTGGCGCAGAACGGCGCCAATGCGGGGGAAGTCCCGGAATCGCTGGATATGGCGGGGGGTGACCTCGCCGCCGCCGACGCGCTCTCCGCCCTGGATCGCGGACTCTACATCGGCAATCTCTGGTATCTGAACTTCTCTGACCGGCCGGCGTGTCGCCTGACGGGAATGACCCGCTTCGCATCGTTCTGGGTCGAGCAGGGCAAGATCGTGGCGCCGGTCAACGTCATGCGCTTCGACGACAGCGTGTTCCGCTTGTTCGGCGAGCAGTTAGTCGGACTCACCGCCGAGCGCGAGCTGCTCGTCAGCGGCGAGACTTATGGCGAGCGCAACGTCAGCAGCATGCGGCTGCCGGGCGCGGTGGTGCGCGACATGGCGTTCACTTTGTAGCCCGAGCACCAGGCGCTGAATAAACGCCTCACGAGTGTACCGTGCGGTACGCCCAATCTTCGCCTGCACGTCCGGCATCGTTAAGTTACCATCTGCGGTTACAGGATTTGCCTTCAAACCGATGGTGGTTACCGACGTTGAAGTCGCGCCGCGCGCGTGGCTATCGATGAATCGCAACGAGCTGTGCGCCTGCGGCAGCGGCAAGCGATTCAAGCACTGTCACGGTAGCGTAGAGTCGGCCGCGCCAAGCGCATTGCACCTCGAGGCGCTGGCCGCGCATCAGTCGGGATTGCTCGGGCGTGCCGAGGCGCTCTATCGCCAGGCGATCCAGGTCAACCCCCTCGACGTCGACTCGCTGCACATGCTCGGCGTCGTGCAGTTCATGCGCAGGCGCCAGCGCGAGGCCCTCGACCTGTTGTGGGACGCCGCGGAGCGAACCGGCTGGAACAACCCGATCGATCCGCCAGAATCTGGGACTCGTGCTTGCCCATCTGCTTTCGCCGCAGGCCAACCAACGCCAAGAAGCGTTGGTCGCCGCGTATGTCGCCCGCACGCGCGCGCTTAAAACGAGCCCTGCCATCGCCGCGGCCGTAAGCGTCGTACTGCCCGTATACAACCACGCGCGTGCGGTCGCCCGCGCGATCACATCGGTCGCCGCACAAACCTACGCCGACATCGAGCTGGTCGTTGTCGACGACGGCTCGACCGACAACACCGCGGCGGTGCTCGACAAATGCCTTTCCGGTCTCGCCTTTCCCGTGAAGCTCATCAGGCGCGAGCATCGCGGCGCGGCTCAGGCGGCAAACCAGGGCGCGGAGCGTGCCGATGGGCGTTACCTTGCGTTCCTTGGCGCCGACGATTGGTTCGCGCCGGACCGCATTGAACGAATGCTTGCCGAAATTGCGCGCGCAATGCCGCTGTGGGGCTTCTCGCAGGTCACGCGCGTTGGCGGCGACGGCAGCGACGAGACTGGCGGCAGCAGACACTTGGACAACGCAGTTTGGCGCCTGCGCGATTTCCCCGCCGACGAGCCCATAAGCTTCACGCTACTTAAACACAATGTCAGCGCATCGAGCGGCAACCTTTTCATCGAACGCAGCCTCTTCCACGAGCTCGGCGGCTACCGCGACATCGCACGCCACCGGGGCTGGGATTTCTGCGTGCGCGCCGCCGAAGCGGTGGAACCGGTGCTCGTCGTTGAGCGCCTCTACTTCCTTGCCGGGCAGGATCGCAAGCGCCTGCCCGCCGCGTCGAGTCCGGCCACGGGAGCGGACGAGCGCATGGCAGCCGAGCTTTTGCTGAATGCGTTGACCAGCGACGCCGCGGTGGCGAACGAGTTTTGCCCGCAGTTCCTCGGCAATCGCGATCTGCTGCTGCGTTCGGAGCTTCGCGCCGCACACGGTGACCGCATACCGGTCCCGATGCTTCGATCGCTCGCGGCCGCCTGGCGCGCACTTCCAGTCGCTCCGGTGCCACGTCAGCATGACACATCGGCGCCGGGACCCAGCGACAAGATCGCGCTCGTCATACTTGGCATGTACCGCAGTGGGACGTCGGCGATTTCGCGCGCCCTCAACCTGTGTGGCGCCTTCCTGCCGGGGCGAGTCATGCCAGCCAAGTTGGGCCTCAATCCCAAGGGCTTCTGGGAGTCGGAAGCCGTCACCGAACTCGACGTGCGCCTGCTGTACCATCTGGGAGCCGATTGGAATCGTGTTGACTTCGAACTGCCGCACGCGGGGCCGCTGGTCGACGAGTTCCTGGCAAATTCGCGCGAAGTGCTTGCGACCGAGTACGAAGATGCGCCGTTCATCCTGATCAAGGATCCGCGAATCTGTGTGCTGGCGCCGCTGTGGCATCGGGCGCTGAAGGAAGGCGGCTATCGTCCGGTCTATGTGGTGGTGGTGCGCCATCCGCTCGAAGTCGCGCGTTCGATCGAGGCGCAGGGCGGTATGCCGGTGTCTGAGGGGCTCTCGTTGTGGCTCACCTACATGCGGCGCGTCGAGATGTTTGTCGACGCGAGCGATGCCGACGTCGTACACGTGCGCTACACGCAACTACTCGACGATTGGCGCAGTATCGTGCAATGGATCGCGCATCGCCTCGATGTACCGCTGGCGATCGAACCGTGCGCCGATGAAGTCGATCGATTTCTCGAGGCGGGCATGCGCAACCACCAGGCTACCGACATGGACCTCGACGCGCATCTTGCCGGTGAGCCTGGCGAGGCCATTAGCGCGTTGTATCGGCGCCTGCTCGAGCGCTGCGAGCGTGCCGTCGTTGCTCCGCAGGCAACGGCGCACGGGCAACCCTCGCGCCCGCGCGAGGCGGGTTCTCGTTAAGGCCGCGGCGACCCGGCGCGTGCCGCCAGGCGGCGCCGCGTCAATCCCCGCCGTGGTGCCAGCCCTTGGGTATCGCGGAGAGCAGCTTCTTCGTATAGGGCTGCTGCGGATGCCGGTAGATCTCGTCGGAGTTGGCGATCTCGATGATCTCGCCCTGATTCATGACCATGACCTCGTCGGAGATGTATTTCACGACCGCGAGATCGTGCGAGATGAAGATATACGAAAGGTGAAACTCGTCCTGCAGGTCCTGCAGCAGGTTGAGCACCTGCGCCTGCACCGAGACGTCGAGCGCGGACACCGATTCGTCGCAGATCAGGATATCCGGCTTGAGCGTGAGACAGCGCGCGATGGCGATCCGTTGGCGCTGGCCGCCGGAGAATTCATGCGGATACTTGTAGAACGAAACCTCCGGCAGGCCGACCTTGTGCAGCATCTCGAAGGCGAGGTCGGTGCGCTCCTGCGCCGAGGCGCCGACGCCGTGGATCATCATCGGCTCGGTCAGGATCTGGCCGATGACAAAGCGCGGATTCAACGACGCGTACGGATTCTGGAAGATGATCTGGATGCGCCGCTTGTAGGCCATGAACTCGCGCGGCGACATCGACAGGATGTCGCGGCCCTCGAACAGCGCCTCGCCCGAGGAGGCTTCGTGCAGACGCATGAGCGTCAGGCCGACGGTCGTCTTGCCCGAGCCCGATTCGCCGACCAGTCCCAGCGTCTTGCCCTTGGGCAGCCGGAATGAGACGTCCTTGACCGCCTGAAACCGGCGCTGGCCGAACAGGCCCTCGCGCGTATAGAAGTCCTTGCCGAGTTTGCGTACGTCGAGAATGATCGGGTCGGAGGAAAGCACGCCGCGCTTGCGCTCGTTGAGGTTCATGGCGTGGGCGCCGCCGTCCATGAAATCCTCGATCACCGGCAGGCGTACCGGGCGGCGGTCCAGGCGCGGGCGGCATTGCAGCAGGGCCTTGGTATACGCATCCTGCGGATTCTCGAACACGGACTTCGCCGGACCCTGCTCGCGGATCTCGCCGTTGCGCATGACCACGACGTAGTCGGCGATCTCGCCGACCACGGCGAGATCGTGGGTGATGAACAGCACCGACATCTGGTGCTTCTTCTGCAGCGCGGCGATCAAGTCCAGGATCTGCTTCTGGATCGTCACATCGAGCGCCGTGGTCGGCTCGTCGGCGATGAGCAGCTTGGGCTCGCACGCGATCGCCATGGCGATCATCACGCGTTGCTGCTGTCCGCCCGACATCTGCGAGGGATAGGCGTTGATCTTGTATGCCGGGTCGGGGATGCCGACCTCGTCCAGCAGCGCGATGGCGCGCTCCTTGGCTTGCCGCGGCGCAAGACCCATGTGCAGCTGCAGCACTTCGCCCAGCTGGTAGCCGACCGTGAACACCGGGTTGAGCGAAGTCATCGGTTCCTGGAAGATCATCGATACATCGGCGCCGCGCAGCTTGCGCAGTTCCGCCGCATCGAGTTCGACCAGGTTGCGGCCGCCGTACTGGATCTCGCTGCCGGGCAGGACGAGCGCGTTTTCCTTGGGCAGCAAGCCCAGGATCGACAGCGAAGTCACCGATTTGCCGCTGCCCGACTCGCCGACCAGCGCGACCGTGGCATTCTTCGGAATGTCGAAGCTGACTCCCTTGACCGCCTCGAACGCCGTGTGCTTGTCGAGGCGGAAAGTTACCCGCAGGTTGCGGACGGAAAGTAGGGGTTCCATGGCTGGCAGGGCTCTTCGGCGGGCGCGCTAGGGGCGACGGGTGCCGGCGTTCATTTCAATTTCGGGTCGAGCGCATCGCGCAACGCGTCGGTGAACAGGGAAAATGCGGTGACCAGCACCGCCATGGCGGTCCCGGCCGCGGCCAGTTGCCACCATTTGCCGAGGATCAGCTCGTTCTGCGCCTCGTTGAGCATCGAGCCCCAGGAGACGACGTCGACCGGCACGCCGAAGCCGAGGAACGACAGGATGACCTCCGACTTGATGAACGCGACGGTGAAGATCGACAGCTGCACCAGCACCACGTGGCTGATGTTCGGAAAGATGTGGACGAACATGCGCCGCACATTGGAGGCGCCGATGGCATCGGCCGCCTGCACGTATTCGCGCCCCTTGTGCTTGAGGTATTCGCCACGGATCAAGCGGAAGGTTCCGGTCCAGCCGGTCAGCCCCAGGATCAGGATGATGGTCAGCGTCCCCTTCTGCTGCAGCACCGCAGCGACGGCGAGAATGAGCAGCAGGTAGGGGATGGCGGTAAAAACGCTGTAGAACCAGTTGAAGAAATCATCGAGCCACTTGCCATAGTAGCCGGCGAGCGCGCCGAACGCGGTCCCCAGCAAGGTGGCGACGAAGGCGGAGGCGATGCCGACCAAGATCGAGGTTTGCGAGCCCTTGATCGTCTTCTTCAGGACATCGCGCCCCCACTTGTCGCCCCCGAGCGGCAGCGTCGGCGCCCGCACTTCGGCGGCCGTGTTCGCGACTGCCTTGCTGCGGATCTCGGCCATGACATCGGCCAGGGGATCGACGCTCTTGCCCTCGGTTGCGCTCTCGCCGCCACCCGCCTTGGGCGCCGCGCCGCCGCCGCGGATCGCGGCGAGCGCGTCGGCGAGCGGGTCCTGGACCGGCAACTCGGTCGGCTGCTTCGGCCGCTGCGCTCTCGGCCGCTGGAGTGCCCGCCGCGCCGGCGGCCGGTTCGCCTGGGCCGAGGAAGCTCGGCGGCGCATAGTTGACCCCGACCTCCTTCGCCCAGTCCTTGGCGATGAGTCCGGTCGCCGACAGCAGCACCATGATCAGGAACGCGACCACGATGGCGAGCGACACCATCGCCACCCGGTCGGCGCGCAGGCGCTTCCACGCCAGCGTCCAGAGCCCCGGCGAGACGGCATGCGGCACGTCGTAAGGCATGGCCCGACTCCTACTTGAGCTGCACGCGCGGATCGACCGCCTTGTACATCAGGTCGGCCAGCAGATTGAAGATCATCGTCGCCACCGCGACGTACACGGTAATGGCCTTGATCACCGGAAAATCGCTGCGCTCGACGGCGAGAATCACCTCGCGGCCGATGCCCGGAATGGAAAAAAAGCGCTCGACCAGGAACGCGCCGATCAACAGGCCCGGCAAGGTCGACATCACCTGCGTGATGATCGGGATCGAGGCGTTGCGCAGGACATGCACCCACATGATGCGGTTCTCGGACAGACCCTTGGCGCGCGCGGTGCGCACGTAATCCTGGTTGATCTCGTCGAGTACGAAGGTGCGGAACAGGCGCAGGTCCGGGGCAATGCTCACGACCAGCAGGATGAGGATCGGCAGCGACGAATACACGACCAGGTTTTGCCAGAAGCTGTCGCCCCAACCCTGCACCGGAAACCAGCCGAGCTTGTAGGCGAAGACGTATTGGAAGACGATGATGTAGACCAGGATCGAGATCGACAGGCCGACCGTGCACGAGATCATGACGGCGCGGTCGGTGAGCGAACCGCGCACGTAGGCGACGGCGAGCGCGAGCCCGATCGAGAGCAGCGTCGAGAGGATCAGCCACGGGATGAGCACGGTAAGCGACGGGCCCAGGCGCGTCGCCATGATGTGCGATACCGCCTCGTTGGTGCTCCAGCTCGCTCCGAAGTCGGCGGTCAGCACCTGCTTGATGAAGATCCACAGCTGGACGTAATAGGGCTGGTCGATGCCGAGCTGCTTGCGGATGTTGGCGATCTGCTCGGCGCTGGAGATCTTGCCGGCCAGCACGTAAGCCGGATCGCCGCCGACCAGGTTGAACAGGATGAAGACGAGGAGGATGACCCCGAGCAGGGTGGGGATCATTTGCCACAGGCGTCGGGTGATGTAGGCGGTCATCGGAATCTCCTGTGCGGCTTGCTCGCGGCGCGCGCCCGTGCGGCAGTCTCGCCCGCGTCAGGCGCCATATGCTACCCCGGGCGCGCGTGCCCGTGCGCACCGCGCGCACCCTGCCGGCAACCGGCAGCCGCGGCGCTCACGGCCGCCCCAGGCTGGTGTTGAGATCGTAATACATGAATTCGGCCGCCAGGATCGGATGCTTCTTGTAGCCGATGACCCGCGGCTGGACGAGCATATTGCGATAGCGCGTGTCGTGCAGTTTCCACACGCCATTGACCTCCGCCATGCGCCAGAGCTGGCGATACAGTTGGTTGCGCTCCGGCGACGGCGGCAGCGCGCGCGTTCTTTCGTAGATGCGATCCCATTCCGGCAGCTGGAAGCAGGCATTGTTGTTCTGATGGCTGTTTGGCCCGTAGAGCAATTGCATGAAGTCGTCACCGTCGGGATAGTCCGCGATCCACGACGCGGTCCGCGACAACAGCTGGCACGCGCGTTCCCGCTTCAACTCCTCGGGAAACCTGTTCTTGTCGACCTGGATGCGAATGCCGATGCGCTCGACCGATTTCTGCCACAGCTCGTCGGCCTCGCGGTCGCGGCTCGACGGCGTGGAGGAGTAGTGCCATACCAGGGGCCGCCCGTCGGGCCACTGCCGGTAGCCATCCGGCCCGCGCCGGTAGCCGAAGAAGTCGAGCAGCTGGTTGGCCAGTTCGACGTCGTAGGGAAGGCTGGTGCGGTAGGTCGGGTCGTACCCGACCACGCCGGGCGGAATCGGGTATTGCGCCTCCCGCGTTTGATTCTTGCGCACGACGCGAATCCACTCGGCATTGTCGAACGCCATCAGGATCGCCCGGCGCAGCGCGATTTTGTCCTTGGCGAAACCGCCGAACTCCGGATCGGTCATGTTGAAGTACGTGTAGTTGATGTCCGGATCGGTGCTCCGGTCGAGGCGGACGCCCTTCGCGGCGAGCGCCGGGCTTACCTGATCGCCGGGAATGGCGATCGGCGCAAATTGTTCACGCAGATCGAGGATGTCGAGCTCGCCGTTCTGGAATGCGAGCCACGCCGCCTGCTGTTCCTCGATGATCGAGATCTCCACCCTTCCGATCTGCGGCATCTTCTTGCCCTGCATCGCCGCGACGATCTGCCGGTCGCCCGGCTCGGCGCCGGGTTCAAACGCCCAGACGAAGCCGCGAAAGTCGGGGTTGGCCTCGAGCACAATCTTGGCCGAACGCCGCCACTGCTGGAGTCGATACGGACCGCTCCCGACCGGATGGGCGTTGGTGTCGTCGGCGTACGCCTCGATCACCTCGCGGGCGACGGCGCCGAAATTCGCCAGGGCCATGAGGTAGGGAAAGCTGTAGTCGGTCGCCTTGAGCTTCACCTGCAGCGTGTACCGGTCCAGCGCCTGCAGACCCTCGACCTTGCGATCGTAGTCGAACTTGCCGGTCTTCTCGGCGTCCTGCTTCAGCGCCTCGAGTCCCACGATGCCGTCGACGAAGCTCTCGTAGGGAGCGTGGTTGACCGGATCCTTGAACCGCTTGATGGAGTAGACATAGTCCTCCGCGATCAACTCGCGCCGCTTGCCCTTGAACGCCGGGTCGGCAGCGAAGTAGATGCCCTTCTGCACCCGGAACACGAAGGTGCGCGCCTGGTCGCTCACCGTGGGCAGCGCCTCGGCCGCGCGCGGAACGAGCTTCGCCGGCCGCGCCAGGTAGTCGTAGGTCAGCAGCGGCTCGAAGATCGCTTCGTTGACCGCTTGGGAATAGTAGTCCTGGACCTTCACCGGGTCGAAGCCGGTCTCGGCGACGTAGAACTCGAGATGCAGCACCTTGGCGTGATCCGCGGCAGGGGCCGGGCCGGCGGCAAGCAGCGCGGCCAGCGCCGCACGGGCGATCCACGTCGGTCCTGCAGACACGGTACGCGAGTTCCTTGCAAAAGCGGCGATGTTACACGAGCGCCGCGCTCGCCCGGCGGGCGCGACCCCGACCGGCCCGCGGCGATCACGGTCGACGCGCGGCGGGATCGATGTCCAGGTACTGATAGACCGCGGGCATGATCGGGTGGTAGCGATAACCCAGAACCCACGGGTAGACGAGCACGTTGCGATAGCGCGCGACCCCCATGCGCCATACGCCGTCGACCTCCATCTGCCGGCTCATCATGTCGAACAGCCGGATCCGCTCCGGCGAGTCAGTCAGGCGCCGGGTGGCATCGAACATCTTGTCGAAGGCGGCCGACTGGTAACAGGCGTTGTTGCTTTCGTGGATGTTCGGCCCGTAGAGCAGCTGCATGAAATCTTCGCCGTCGGGGTAGTCGGCACCCCAGGCGGAACCCCACATCATGAGGTGGCAGGCCCGCGCCGCCTTGATGTTGTCGGAAAACGCGTTCTTCCGCTCCGCGAAGCGCAAGCCGATCGCATCCAGGTTCTTCTTCCACAGCTCGTCGTATTCGCGGCTGATCGCCTGCGGTTCCGAGGTCAGGACGATGGTGAGCGAGCTGCCGTCGGGGTTGTTGCGGTAGCCGTCTGGCCCCTTTCTTGTAGCCGAAATAGTCGAGCAGCGCATTGGCGAGCGTCGGATCGTAGCGGATGATGCTGCGATACTGCGGATCGTGCCCGACCACCCCCGGCGGGACCGGGCCCTGCAGCGCCATCGCCTGGCCCTTGCGGATGACGCGGATCTCCTGGTCGATGTCGTAGGCCAGCAGGATCGCCCGCCGCAACGCAATCTTCTCGAGGGAGGAGCCGCCGACGACCGGATCCTGCATGTCAAGGCCGTAATAGGTGATCTCCGCCTCGACGCTGCGATCGAGACTGATGCCGCGGGCGACAAAGCTGGGCGCGAGATGGCCGTCCGGGATCGCAATGGGTGCGAACGTCCCAAAGCGGTCGATGTAGTCGATCTCGCCGTGCTCGAAGGCGAGCCAGCGCGACTGCTCTTCGGCGATGACATTGATCTCGACCCGGCCGATTTGCGGAATGCGCTTGCCGGTCATCGCGGCCACCGCAGCCTTGTCGCGCGGATCGTCGGAGCCCTTGAAATTCCAGATGACTTCGCGGTAGTCGGGGTTGGCCTCCAGCACCATCTTCGACTTGCGCAGCCAGCTCGTGAGAATGTAGGGGCCGGTGCCGATCGGGTGCGCATTGGTGTCCTCGGGATAGGCCTCGATCACCTCGCGTGCGACGGCCGACAGGGCCGGCATCGCCAGGATGTAGCTGAAATTGAAATCGGTCGCGTTCAGGCGGATGCGCAGCGTGTAGCGATCCACGATCTCGAGGCCGCGGACCGGGGCGTCGTAGTCGAACGCGCCGTCGTGCTCCGCCTTCTTCGCCAGCTCGTCCAGGCCGATGATCTTGCCGGCGACCAGGAACCGCCAGGGCGAACGGTTGCGCGGATCCACAAAGCGCTTGATGGAATACGCGTAATCCATTGCGGTCAGTTCACGTTTATGGCCCTTGAAGGCGGGATCGGGATGGAAGTAGATGCCGTGGCGGATGTGAACCAGGTACGTCTTGCCCTCGTCGCTGATCTCCGGCAGCGACTCGGCAGTCAGCGGCACGAGCTTCGCCGGGCGGGCCAGATAGTCGTAAGTGAGGAGGGACTCCATCACCTCGAGCAGAATCTGGCTGGAATAGTTGTCGGTGACCTTGGCCGGATCGAACCCGGTCTCCTCGATCTCGAAGCCGACATGCAACACCTTGTTCGGATCGGCCGCCTGCGCCGGCAGCGAGCTCGCCAGGAAGAGGCCACAGCAAACGGCGGCGGCGCCGAGGCCGGCTATCTTGCGAAGACCGAGCATGGTGCCTGATCGGAATGGAACCGGGTCGTAATGTGCCATGGGGCGCTGGATCGAACGTTCTAATTTCGACGGATGATTTCTTGCGCAAATATTGATCGCTCTGACTCGGTCAAGTTGCCGCGGCGCAAGGCAGCGGGCGAGGATTCCGGCCAGCCTGATTCCTTCAACCTGATAATGCCATTTCAGCGGCTCACCGCATCCACGCGAAACGCTGCGCGTGTGCCACTGCGCGTTTGCTCCGCCATGCGCGTGTAGGCCTCCTCCAGGGCTCGCGTCGTCGCTACCGTGTCGAACAACGCGCTGTGGCGACCCGCGTCGGCGAGGTGTTGCCGGTAGCGCGCGAGCGTACCTGGTTCGTTTGCCAACTCGATCGCCCGCGCAATATATCCCCGCAGATCGGGCGCGATCAACTCGGGCAATCCAACTGCGGTCAGCAGACTTGCCGCGACCCTGCCGGCGAACGTGTCACCGAGCCAGGTCAGCACTGGGCAGCCCACCCACAGCGCATCGCTCGCAGTCGTATGCGCATTGTACGGCCACGTGTCGAGAAAAAGATCGGCGTGCCGGTAAAGGCCGACATACTCCGCATGGGGTCGACGGGATGCAAAAACCAAACGCGAGGGATCAATGTCGCGTGCGACGGCTTCCCGCAGGAGATTGGCTTCGACCAATCGACTAAGCGCCGGATCACTACCGCCAAGCAACCACACTACGCTACGCGGCACCGCCGCAAGGATTTGCGCCCAAGCGTCGAATGTTTCGGGATTGAGCTTATAGGCCTGACTGAAGGCACAAAAAACGAAGGCTTTTTCCGGCAATCCCAGCTCGCTCTTCGGCGGCGCCTGCACGAACGTTCGCTTGGCGTCGTTGATCTGATAGGACGCTGGCAACTGCACCAACGTTTCCGAATAGTCAGCAGCATGCGAAAACGGCGTCACGACCGGGTCGCCAATCAGGTAGTCAATGAATGCCGCCCCCATCGTGCCGGGGTAGCCGAGATAGTTAACCTGGATGGGCGCCGGCCGAAGGGCGACGGCATGCGTAGGTGCACCGTGGGTATGGCCTTTGAGATCGATCAGAAGGTCGACGCCATCCGCAGCGATCTGCGCGGCGAGCTGGCTCGTGCTCCAGTCCCGGGCGTCGACGAAGCGGTCGAAGCCCGCGATCAGTCGTGCCCTCATCGCGCTCCCGTCGTCCGCTCCGGTCGAATACCCGAACACGCGGAAACGCTGGCGGTCATGGTTTTCGAACAGGCCGGCCGCCAGTACGCCGGTAGCGTGCTGGCGAAAATCCGCAGACAGATAGCCAATGCGCAGGATGCCGTTCGATGGCGTGCGCCGCGGTCGCGGAAGGGTAGGGTATGCCGAACTCCAGCGCTGCGCACAAAGCCGCTGTTCGGCACGGGTCGACGGATCACTGAGCAGGCAAAATGGCGACAGTTGCCCTCGCTTTGCCGCTACACCGGCTCGAAAACGGG
The DNA here is from genome assembly GCA_963711235.1 of uncultured beta proteobacterium. Classification (GTDB taxonomy): domain Bacteria; phylum Pseudomonadota; class Gammaproteobacteria; order Burkholderiales; family Casimicrobiaceae; genus PALSA-1003. Next base: position 20,456 of record CAVQDI010000012.1, read on the forward strand.
CCCTGAGGACGCCCAGATCGTGCCAATCGGCGAGCTGCTTGCGCAGGAACAGCAACTCGGAGAGCGCGCCTGCCGCTCCGGAATCGAGCTGCAGCACCCGCTCCAGCGAGCTTGACGCTTCAACGAACTTTCCTTGCTGCTGTTCGACGCTTGCGCGTTGAAAGTAGAGCGGAGCCGCTTCGGGTCGCTCGCCGTTACGCGTGAGCGCCGTCGCCAGCGTTGTCCTTGCCGCATCGAGTCGGCCGAGGGACTGCTCGATCTGCGCCTTGAGCCCGGCGGGGGCGATCGCCTCGGGAAATGCGCGCAACATGGCTTCGGTTTGGCGCAAGGCTTCGTCGAGTCTGCCCTGAGCCTCGAAACATAGCGCGAGGTTGAACTGGCTCGCGGGATTGGCGGCATCGATTTGCAGGGCACGCCTGACTGCAGTCTCAGCTTCTTTGGCGCGGCCCGATGCCAGCAGAACGCCGGCGAGGTTATTCCAGATTTGCGCCTGGCCGGATTCGTGACGCAGTGCCTCGATAAGCGCTGCGACCGCTTGCTGAAGGCGCCCCTGCGCCTGGTAGACGAGCGCCAGATTGCACCAGGCATCGGCTGAGCCCGGCACACTCTTCAGCGAGCTCTCGATCTTTGCGACTGCCGCGTCAAGGCGACCGGTCTGATACAGCAGCACCCCGGAATAATGCAACGCCTGGGCGTGCCCAGGCCAGCGCTCAAGCAGGGCCTCGTAGGCCGCAAGTGCCTGCGCGAGCTTGCCCTCACGGTGCAGCTCGAATGCGCGCTCGAATGCTGCTCCGGAATCGGTCGTCACGGTTGGTGCGGTCACTGGCCACGCCGCCCTTGCGCCCGCGGCGTGGTCGCAATGATGAAGGTTCCCCGCTGCATGTAGTAGGGCTGATCGACTCCGCGCTGCTTCCTGATGTTGGCGATCTCCGCGACACTGGAGATCTTGCCGGCGTGGGCCTCGGCCATTAAGGGGACAAGCTTCGCCGGCCGGGCCAGGTAAACGTAGGTCAACAGCGTCTCGAAGATCCCCTGCTCGAGCGTGCCCGAATAGAGCTCTTGCGAGCCCGCCGGATCGAAGCCGGTTTCGGCCCCCGGAAAGGCATGGCGAATGACCTTAGCGAGATCGGCGGCGTGCCCGGCGGGCGCGATCGCCAACGCGACGATACCCATTGGGCCAGCACAGCGCCGCATGACCGGCAGAAGGCCGCGTGCGCCATGCCCTTGCGAGCGTGCGCCTGGCCGTGTTGCCCGCACCTCAATGCGCGATCGGATCGACATCGAGATAGAGGAAGGTTGCCTGCAGGATCGGATGGGTCTTGTATCCCTGGATCCACGGGCGGATCAGTTCGCTGCGCAGGCGCGCCACGCCCAGGCTTTGCGCCCCATCGACCTCCAGCTGGCGCGAGATCAGCAGGAAGAGGCGGTTGCGCTCGGGCGAATCGGGCAGCGACTTCGACTGCTCGTATAACTTGTCGAAGGCCTTCGACTCGTAACAGCCGTTATTGCTCTGGCCGATGTTCGGGCCGTAGAAGTTCTGCACGAAATTGTCGGCGTCGGGATAGTCCGCGATCCAGCCCTGCCCCCACATCTGCAGCTTGCACGCCTTGGCGGCCTGGCGGTTGTCAGAGAAAGGCGCAACGACGTCTTGCATGCGCACGCCGATGTGCTCGAGCGACCTCTGCCACAGCTCCGCTGAGCTCGCGGGTCGCGCTGTCTGGTTCGCTCGCGAGGTGAACGGTCAGGGGCTTGCCGTCCGGCAGCGTGCGCCAACCGTCGCTGCCGCGCTTGTAGCCAAAATAGTCGAGCAGCTTGTTGGCGAGTTCCGGGTCGTACTGGATCAGGCTGCGGTAATGCGGATCGTGGCCGACGACGCCGGCCGGGACGGGCATCTGCAGCTGCACCGCCTGCCCCTTGCGGATCACCTTGATTTCTGCCGCGATGTCGTAGGCCATCGCCATCGCCCGCCGCAGCGCGATCTTTTCCTTGGTGAACCCGCCGATGACCGGATCCCTGGCATCGAATGCCGTATAGGTCATGTCCAGGTCGTTGGTGCGCTCGAGCCGCACGCCCTGTGCCGACAACGCCGGCTTGAGCTTGTCGACGTCCAGCGCTTCGGGCGCGAAGGTGGAGGGGACGCTGATGTAGTCGAGCTCCTTTTGCTGGAACGACAGCCATATCGATTGCACTTCCTCGATGATGACAATTTCGACCCGGCCGACCTGCGGCATCTGCCTGCCCTTCATGACCCGAACGAGCTCCCGATCATACGGATCGTCGCTGGGCTGGAAGTCCCACACGAAGCCGCGATAGTCGGGGTTGGCCTCGAGCACGATCTTCGACCGCGGCGTCCAGCTCTTCAGCACATAGGGACCGGTTCCCACCGGGTGCGCCATCGTCTCGTTACCGTAGGCCTCGACGACTTCCCTCGCCACCGCGCCCAGCGTCGTGTGGGCGGCGATGTAGGGAAAGTTGTAGTCGGTTTTGTTGAGGTGGAAACGCAGCGTGTAGCGATCGACCGCTTCCAGGCCGGGGATCTTCGCGTCGTAATTGAAGTGGCCGGTGCGCTTGGCCTCCTCCCCGAGCGCGTCGAGGCCCACCAACGATCCTTGCAGCAGGAAGGCGTAGGCGGAATGATTGGCCGGGTCGAGGAAACGCATATAGCTGTAGACGAAATCCTGCGCGGTCAGCTCCCGCTTGGTGCCATTGAACGCGGGGTCGGGCGTGAAATAGATGCCCTTGCGCAAGTGAAACGTATAAGTCTTGCCGTTGTCGGCGACCTCGGGCATGGATTCGGCGACCATCGGCACGAGTTTGGCCGGCCGCGCCAGGTAGTCGTAGGTCAGCAGGCGCTCGAAAATCGCCTCGTTGACCGTGGCCGAATAAAGGTCGCTGACGCGGCACGGGTCGAAGCCGGTTTCCCCGGTGGGGAAATACCAGTGGATGACCTTGCGCGGATCGGGAGCGGCATCGAGAGACGGCGGCAGGAAAAATACGGAACACAGCAGCCCGATCAGGGCTGCCCGTTTGCGCCAAGACATGCCGATCATCCCGCCCGGTTGAAGAACGGCGGGTAATGTACCACTACAGCCGTCAGATCTAGCGGTCTGCGGCGACGCATTAGTCACGCACCGCGTCTAATTGAGGTGTCCATCAAACGTGGGTACCTTCAACATGGGCGTAAAGCTGGAGCGAATGCGCAAGGATGGTTCTGTAGGATCAGAGCTGCTATCGGCTCAGGACATTATTGCCATCGAATTTTTTTCCGCCCCAGAGGGAAAAACAGGCCGTTCGCAGCCGCTTTTTGGAGACGCGCCAGAGACGGTGCCTGATTCTTCAGCGCATGCGCATTTTCGAGGGCTAACAATGTACCATTTCCAGCCTGTCGAAGACGCCGTGACCACCGTGCCCACCACTCTCCTGCCCGATCGCCGCCGCGTGCGCGGCGCTCGATCGCCGTGGCCGCGCTGAAGCCGCACTACTGGGACGAAGCGGCGCGCGCGCTCTCGCGCGAAGATCGCGTGCTGCGCCGGCTCGTTCGCCGCCATCCCGGCGTCCATCTCAAGCGGCGCAGTGATGCCTTCACCACGCTCGCGCGGGCGATCGTCGGGCAGCAGATTTCGGTCAAGGCCGCCGACGCCATCTGGCAGCGCTTTGTCGCGCTCGTCGGCGACGGATCGCGCCGCGGCTTCCCGCGCCTTGCGCCGCAGTGCGTTTGCCGGCACGGGGTGGCCGCGCTGCGCGGCTGCGGCCTGTCGGGTCGCAAGGCGGAATACCTGACCGATCTTGCCGACCACTTCGCATCCGGTCGCCTCGATCCGCGACGCTGGAAGAGGCTCGACGACGAGGCGCTGATCGCCCTGCTGGTCGACGTCAAGGGCATCGGCCGCTGGACCGCGGAGATGTTCCTGATGTTTCACGAGCTGCGTCCCGACGTTCTGCCGGTCGACGACCTCGGTCTGCAGCGCGCGCTCGCCGATCACTACAACGGCGGCGAGCGCCTCGACCGCGCGGCGATGATTGCGCTCGCCGAGCCCTGGCGACCGTGGCGCTCGGTGGCGACCTGGTATCTCTGGCGCAGCCTCGACCCGATCCCGGTCGAGTATTGAGAGCGCGCGCCTTGCCCCCGCCGTTTGCCGGCCTGACGCCGGACGTCGTGCTCGACGCACTCGACAGCGTCGGGCTCGAAGGCGACGGTCGCCTGCTCGCGCTCAACAGCTACGAAAACCGCGTCTACCAGGTTGCCCTCGCCGACCGAGCGCCTTGCGTGGCCAAGTTCTATCGCCCGGGGCGCTGGACCGACGCGCAGATCCTCGAGGAGCACGGCTTCGTGCGCGAGCTTGCCGGGGAAGAGATTCCCGCGGTCGAGCCATTCGCCTTCGAGGGCATCGGCACGCTCGCGACCTTCGCCGGTTTTCGTTTTGCCGTCTACCCGAACTGTGGCGGCCGCGCCCCCGAACTCGAGGATCGGGCGATACGCGAGCAGCTGGGGCGCTTTATCGGCCGCATTCACGCGGTGGGGGGGCGCACGCGCTTCGCCCACCGGCCGGCACTGGACCTGGCAGAGCTTCGGCCAAGAGCCGCGCGACTGGCTGCTTGCGCACGGCTTCATTCCGCCCGATCTCGCCGCAGCGTACGAAAGCGTCGCCGCCATGGCGCTCGAGGGCGTACGCCAATGCTTCGCGCGCGCGGGCACCGTGCGCGCGCTGCGCCTGCACGGCGACTGCCATGGCGGCAATGTCCTGTGGCTTCCCGAAGGACCGCTTGCCGGGCCGCATTTCGTCGATTTCGACGACAGCCGCATGGGACCGGCGCTGCAGGACCTGTGGATGCTGCTCTCGGGCGATCGCGCCGAGATGACCCGGGCGCTCGCCGATCTGTTGGCCGGCTACGAGGACTTCCAGGCCTTCGACCGGCGCGAGCTGCATCTGCTCGAAGCCCTGCGCACGCTGCGGCTCATGCACTATGCGGCCTGGCTGGCAAGGCGCTGGGACGATCCCGCGTTCCCCGCCGCGTTCCCCTGGTTCAATAGCCAACGCTACTGGCAGGATCGAATCCTGGAATTGCGCGAGCAGGTTGCGGCGATGGACGAGCCGCCGCTGGCCGTCTAGGTGCGCAGCACGCCGTCGACGAGATGGAGGGTGCGGTCGGTGCGCGCAGCCAGATCGGCATCATGGGTGACGATGACCAGGCTGGTGCCCGCGCGGTGATTGAGGTCGAGCATCAGCTCGAACACCTGCTCCGCCGTGTGGCGATCGAGATTCCCGGTCGGCTCGTCGGCGAGCACGACCGCCGGCGCGGTGACCAGCGCGCGGGCGAGCGCCACCCGCTGCCGCTCGCCCCCCGACAGCTCCGCGGGACGATGCTCGACGCGTTCGGCAAGGCCCACGCGCTCCAGGATCGCCGCCGCCGCGGCGCGCGCGCGCACGCGCTCTTCGCGCCGAATGAACAGCGGCATCGCCACGTTGTCGAGGGCGGAGAATTCCGGCAGCAGGTGGTGGAACTGGTAGATGAAGCCCAGGGCGCGATTGCGCACCTTCCCCTGCTCGGCTTCGTGCAGCCCCGCAAAGGGCCTGCCCTGCACCCGCACCTCGCCCGCCGTGGGCGCGTCGAGCCCGCCCAGCAGATGCAACAGGGTGCTCTTGCCCGACCCCGAGACGCCGACGACGGCGACCCGCTCGCCGGCCATGACGGAAAAATCGATGCCGAGCAGCACCGGCACTTCGAGCGGTCCGCTCTTGTACGTCTTCCTCAAGCCGCGGCATTCGAGCACCGGCACCGCGCTATTCATAGCGCAGCGCCTCCGCCGGATTGATCCGCGCCGCCCGCCAGCTCGGGTAGATCGTCGCCAGCAGGGTCAGCACGAGCGCGATCGCCGCCACCGTGATCACGTCGCCGCGCTGCACTTCCGACGGCAGCTCGCTGATGTAATAGACGCTCTTGTCGAGAAACTGCACGCCGAGCAGGTGCTCGACGAACGGCACGACCGTGTCGACGTTGTAGGCCAGCAGCAGCCCGCCGACGACGCCCAGCAGCGTGCCGATCGCGCCGACCAGCGCGCCTTGAATGACGAAGATGGTGAGAATGCTCGCAGGCGACGCGCCCTGGGTGCGCAGGATCGCGATGTCGGCCTGCTTGTCGGTCACGACCATCACCTGCGCCGAGACGATGTTGAATGCCGCCACGGCGACGATCAGGGTGAGGATCAGGAACATCATGCGCTTCTCGATGGCCACGGCGCGAAAGAAATTGGCGTGGGAGAGCGTCCAATCTCGCACTTCGGCGTCGACGGGCAGCACCGACAGCAGATCGCGCGCGACCTGCGGCGCGGCGAACAGGTCGTCGAGCTTGAGCCGTACCCCGCTCACCGTGTCGCCGAGGCGGTAGAGCTTCTGCGCGTCGGACAGATTGATGAGCGCAAGCCCGCTGTCGAACTCGAACATGCCGATCTCGAACACGCCGACGACGTGGAAGCTCTTCACCCGCGGCAGCGTGCCCGCGGGCGTCACGGTGCCCTGCGGGGTGATGACCACGACGCTGTCGCCGACGCGCACCCCCAGCGCGCGCGCAAGCTCGGCGCCGAGCACGATGCCGAAGGCGCCCGGCCGCAGATCGGCGAGCGATCCCGCGCGCATGTGACTGCCGATGTCGGCGACCTTGTCCTCGAGCGCGGGATCGATGCCGCGCACGAGCGCGCCGCGATTGACCTCGCCCGACGACAGCATGGCCTGCCCGAACACGTACGGCGCCGCGGCGCGCACGCGCGGGTTCGTCTGCGCGGCCCGCGCCACGTCCTGCCAGTTGGCCATGGCGCCGCTGAGGGCGCGGATTTCAATGTGCGCGGCGACCGCCAGGATGCGCGTGCGCAACTCCTCCTGGAAGCCGTTCATGACCGACAGCACGACGATCAGCGCCGCGACGCCGAGGGCAATGCCGAGCATCGACACCGCGGAGATGAAGGACACGAATCGATTGCGCCCCGCGCCGCGGCGCGCGCGCGTGTAACGCAGCCCCACGAAGACCTCGTAGGGTACGTCAGCCATCGTCCTCGCCCGCTTCGAACATGCCTCTGCTCTGCATTGCGCCGTGCCGGCAAACGCGAGAGTTTGCCACAACCCGTGCGCTGGGGAGGCGGGCGCGCATGCTACACTCGGCGCGCTTCCGCCCGTGCCACTTCCATGCGTTGCACTCTGGTCGTACCCGGCCTGCTTGACTGGCCTTCCTCCGCGCTCGCCGGCGTCGCCAGAGAAGCCCCCGCCCTGTCGCGTCTTCTCGCCGCCGATGCGTCGCCCGCGCGCGAACCCGACGGGCAGGTCGCCGCCGCCTGCCGCGTGTGCGGAATCGCGAAGCAGCAGGACTGGCCTGTCGCACCGTGGCTCGCGCGCGCGGCGGGGATCGCGCGTGGGCAGCGCCTATTGGCTCTGCGCCGATCCGGCGCAATTCCTCGTCGGATCGAGCGATGTCCGTCTCGGCGGCCTGATCGGCGATCTCGAAGGCAGCGAAGCGCAGGCACTGGTCGCCCTGCTCAACGGGCACTTTGCCGATGATGGCATTCGCTTCGTCGCGCCTACGCCGGCGCACTGGTTTGCCTCGGTGCGAGCCGCCGCCGCAGATCGTGACCCGGCCGCCGGAGGCGGCGGTCGGCGCGCCACTCATCCCCTATCTCGCCTCCGGCCCGGATGCGGCGCGCTGGCGGCGTTGGCAGAGCGAGCTGCAGATGCTCTTCTTCGAGCACGCGGTCAATCGCCGGCGCGAGGCAAGCGGACGCACCCCCGTCGACGGCCTCTGGCTCTGGGGTGGCGGCACGCTCGTGCCGCCGGCCACCCTTGCGCCGCGGATCTTTGCCGCGGCCGGCCTGGCAATCGCCCTGGGCGGGAGCGTCGGTCTCGCCTGCCTGCCGCTGCCCGCCGCATTCGCCGCCTTGCCGGCCGTCGCGGCGTGCGCGGTCTGGCTGCCGGCGATCGAAGGCGAAAACCGGGAGGCACAACTCGCGGCCGCCGATCGCGCCTGGATGGCACCGGCCGAGCGCGCGCTTGACGCCGGGGGGTTGAGCGCGGTCGAGCTCATTCTCACCGGCCGTGCGCTCGCGCTGCGTTTTCGCGTGCCGCGGCCATCGCGCGGCAGGCGCTGGCTTGGGCGCATCGCCCCGCGGCGGGCCGCGCCGCTGGCGCGGCTGGTCGCCGAGGCGGGCGCAGGCTGACCGTGGACATCGTTCGTCGCCCGGTGCCGGAAGCCGCCGCGACGCTCGCGGCGGCCGGCATCGCCCCGGTACTCGCGCGGGTCTATGCCGCCCGCGGCGTGCGCGCGGCCGCCGAGCTCGACCTCGAGCTCGCGCAGCTGCCATCGTGGACGACGCTCAAGGGCATCGATGCGGCGGCAGCGCGGCTCGCGGCAGCCATCGAAGGGCGCGAGCGGATGCTCATCGTCGCCGACTACGATGCCGACGGCGCCACCGCCTGCGCAATCGGTGTGCGCGGCCTGCGGGCGATGGGGGCGCTAGTCGATTTCCTCGTCCCCAACCGCTTCGAGTTCGGCTACGGGCTCACGCCCGAAATCGTCGCCCTGGCGGCCGCCCGCGAGCCGGCACTGATCATCACCGTCGACAACGGCATTGCCAGTGTCGAAGGCGTCGCCGCGGCGCGCGCGCGCGGCATCGACGTGCTCATCACCGACCATCACCTGCCCGGCGCGCAACTGCCCGCGACAGCCTGGATCGTCAATCCCAACCAACCCGGCTGCGGTTTTCCAAGCAAGCATCTGGCCGGTGTCGGCGTGATGTTCTACGTGCTGACCGCCCTGCGCGCGCTGCTGCGCGAGCGCGGCCGCTTCGCCGCCGGCAGCGAACCCAACCTCGCCGTGCTTCTCGACTTGGTCGCTCTGGGAACGGTCGCCGATGTGGTGCAACTCGATCACGCCAACCGGATTCTGGTCGGCCAGGGATTGCAGCGCATCCGCGCCGGGCGCATGCAGCCCGGCGTGCGCGCGCTGTTTGCCGCGGCAGGCCGCGACCCCGCCCGCGCCACCGCGTACGATCTGGGCTTCGTCGCCGGACCGCGCCTCAACGCCGCCGGACGCCTGGCCGACATGTCGATCGGCATCGCCTGCCTTCTGGCCGAGGACGAGGCCGCCGCAGCGCCGCTTGCCGCCGCGCTCGACGAGCTCAATCGCACCCGGCGTGAGGTCGAAGCGACGATGCACGAGCAAGCCCTCGACGGACTCGACGCCAGCGTCGCCGACGATCATTACACGCTGTGCGTCTACCACCCCGAGTGGCATCAAGGCGTGGTCGGCATCGTAGCGTCGCGGCTCAAGGACCGGTTCCATCGCCCGACGATCGTGTTCGCGCGCGGCAACGACGGCGAGCTGCGCGGCTCAGGCCGGGCCATCCCGGGCTTTCACCTGCGCGATGCGCTCGACCTCGTCGCCAAGCGCGCCCCGGAGACCATCACCCGCTTCGGCGGCCACGCCTATGCCGCCGGACTGAGCCTGCCCGAGCCCGCGCTGCCGCGATTCCGCGCCGAATTCGAGCGCGTCGCCCGCGAGTGGCTGTCACCGGCCGCTTTGTTGCAAACGCTCGAAACCGACGGCGAGCTCGACGCAGGCGGAACTCACCCTGGGCCTGGCCCAGCAGATCGCAGCCCAGGTCTGGGGGCAGGGCTTTCCGGCACCCGTCTTCGAGGGCGAATTTGCCGTGCTGGAACAACGCCTCGTGGCAGACAAGCATCTGCGCCTGACGCTGCGCGGTGCCGGCCGGCCTTGCGCGGCGATACGGTTCAACGAGTGCGGGCCCCTGCCTGCGCGCATTCACGCCGCCTACCGCGTGGACGTCAACCACTACCAGGGGTGTCCAGCCTGCAGCTGGTGCTCGAGCGCTGGCAACCCGTTTGAAACCCCGAGTGTGAGTGCTTGCATAGACCCTCGGCGCTCCCTTGGGTGCGCTGCGGGACGGGGGCCTGAACCAAAAAGGCGGCGGTTTCGCAGGCGGGCGCTAACTTACATATATCAGCTTGATTTTTAACACTTTAAATATGACAATGCCCCGCGCATCCGAAGGCGGACATTTTCATCGTATTGCCATATTGTGCGTTGCAATCAAACGAGGTAGAGTCCGCTGCGGCGCAACAGGGCGGGCGAGCAACAAGACGCGCGACTCGGGCCGGGCGTTGGGGGTCGAGAGGGACGGCATGGGTTTGAACGGAAACGGCAACGGCAACGGTTCGCTGCGGCTGACGGCAAGGTATCCATCATCACCGGCGGGGGGCAGGGAATCGGCCGGGCAACGTCGATCAAGTTCGCCCGCGAGGGCGCGAAGGTCGCGGTTTGCGATATCAATATGACGTCGGTGGCGGAGACGCTCGTGCAGATCCGGGCGTTCGGCGGCGAGGCCTTGGGCTTCCAGGTCGACGTGACCGACAAGGAGTCCATCGCGCGCATGGTCGAGAGCGTGATGTTCGCCTGGCAGCGTATCGACACCCTGGTCAACAACGCCGGCATCGTCCAGGACGCCCGCTTGAGCAAAATGACCGACGACCAGTTCGAGCGCGTCATCGACGTCAATCTCAAGGGTGTCTACAACTGCACCAAGGCGGTGGTCGATATCATGCTGCGGCAGAATTCGGGCTGCATCCTCAACGCGTCGTCGATCGTCGGCCTGTACGGCAATTTCGGGCAGACCAACTACGCGGCGACGAAGTTCGGGGTCATCGGCATGGTCAAGACCTGGGCGCGCGAACTTGGCGGCAAGGGCATCCGTGCCAACGCAATCTGTCCCGGATTCATCGCAACGACCATCCTCGACTCGATACCGGAGAAGGTCCTGCGGTCGATCGAGGAAAAAGTGCCGATGGGCCGCCTCGGTCGACCCGAAGAGATCGCCAACACCTACGCCTGGCTCGCCTCCGACGAGGCGAGCTACATCAACGGCGCGGTGATCGAGGTTTCCGGCGGCATCACGCTCTAGCGTCGCGACTTCAAGCTTCCACGCTTGAGCGGCGGCGGCGCGGGCGGTAGCATGGACGTGCTCGCAGCATCTGCGATTGGTGGGAATCCGTTCATGCGCTCCAGCCTGGTTATCGTCTTTCTTCTCCTTTGCGCGGCGCTCATGCCCAACGCTGCCCGTGCGCTGGACAAGGTCAACCCGTATATCTGCCCCACGGCCGCCGATGGCAGCGGCCTTGACTGCTTCCTCGAGGCGGTACCGCAGACTTATACGATGTGCCGCCAGATCAAGAGCATCGAAATCCTCGAGTTCGGCATGGCCGGTGCGCAGGAAGGCGTCAACGGCGCCAAGACCGAATCCTGCATCGACAAGCACAAGCTGTCGATGGTACGGCCCTACCAGGCGGCGCTGCGCGAGTCGACGCGCAACAAGACGATCGTCGAGAGCCTGCGCCGGCTCTATGACTTTTGGCTCGATAGCCTGGCGAAGGTCGTACCCACGCCGGGCGAGGTTGACGCCACCTACAAGCTACGTGTCGACACGCCCTATGCCACCTTTGCCCAGCAGATCGGGGCGATCCGCGCCCTGGCTGCCGAGCCCGTCCAGCCGGCCGCCAAGCCGGCACCCAAGCGCAAGAAAAAGGGCTCTTGACGGCGGCCGCGCCGTGCGCCGCGGCGCGGTGGGAAGGCGCCCCGGTGGGTCCCCAAGTGGGCATTGACTTAGCATCCGTATTCGCTGCCGACGGTCCGCTCGCGCGCGCCCTTCCGGCCTATCGCTTTCGCACCCAGCAGCTGGCCATGGCCGAGGCGGTGGCGCAGGCGATCGCCGAGCGCAGCCCCCTGCTTGCCGAGGCCGGAACGGGCACCGGCAAGACTTTTGCGTACGTCGTCCCGGCGTTGCTTTGCGGTGGCAAGGTGATCGTGTCGACCGGTACCAAGACGCTGCAGGACCAGCTCTTCGCGCGCGACCTGCCCCTGGTGCGCGATGCGCTCAAGGTTCCGCTCACCGTGGCGCTGCTCAAGGGACGCGCCAATTACGTCTGTCACTACCACCTCGGGCGGGCCCGGCAGGTCGACAGCTTCACCTCGCGCGCCGACGCGGGCTATCTCGGGCGCATCGAGTCCTTCGCGCGGACGTCGACCACCGGCGACAAGGCCGAGCTCACGACGGTTCCCGACACCGCCGCCATCTGGGCCCAGGTGACCTCGACCCGCGACAACTGCCTCGGCGGGGAGTGCCCGCATTACGGCGAATGTTTCGTAATGCGCGCGCGCAAGGAGGCGCTCGCGGCAGACATCGTCGTTATCAATCACCATCTTTTCTTCGCCGACGTGGTGTTGAAGGACGAGGGCCTCTCCGAACTGCTGCCCGCCTGCAATACCGTGATCCTCGACGAGGCGCACCAGTTGCCCGATACCGCGACGCTCTTCTTTGGCGAAGAGCTTGCTGCCGGCCAGCTGGCGGAGCTCGCGCGCGACGCGGAAATCGAGAGCCTCAAGATCGCGCGCGACTACGCGCCGCTGCCCGACGCGGCACAAGGCCTGTCGCAGGTGCTGCGGCGCGTGCGTCTGGCCGCCGGCGACGCCCCGGGCAAATGGTCGTACGCCGACAGCATGCGGCGCGCGGACCTGGTTGCCGCGCTCGATACGCTGGCTGCGGCACTCGACCGGCTCGCCACCGAGCTCGCACTGCAGGCGGAGCGCAGCGACATGCTCGCGCAGTGCGCGTCCCGCACGCGCGAGGCCGTGGCGTGCTTGGCGCGCTGGCGCGATCGGGACGATCCGGACTGGATCCGCTGGTTCGACGTCAGCGCGCGCGGCTGGCAGCTGCATGCCTCCCCCTTGTCGATCGCCGAAATCTTCGCCCGCCAGGTGGCCGACTCGGCCCGCGCCTGGATCTTCACCTCGGCGACGCTCGCCGTTGGCGGCGACTTCACGCACTTTCGGCGCGAACTTGGCCTCACCCAAGCCGCGACCGGCTGCTGGGACAGTCCCTTCCATTACGCCGAGCAGGCACTGCTCTATGTTCCGCGCGATCTGCCGGAGCCGAACTCGGTCGAGCACACCGATGCCGTCGTCAACGCAGCCTTGCCGGTGCTCAAGGCCAGCGGCGGTCGCGCGTTCCTGTTGTTCACGACGCTGCGGGCGCTCGGTCGCGCCCGCGAGGGCATCGCCGCGGCCCTGGCGCGGGAGGGCCTCACTTACCCGCTGCTGGTGCAAGGCGAAGGTTCACGCAGCGAGTTGCTGTCGCGCTTTCGCCTGCTCGGCAACGCGGTGTTGCTCGGGTCGCAGAGCTTCTGGGAGGGCGTCGACGTGCAGGGCGAGGCGCTGTCGCTGGTCGTCATCGACAAGCTCCCCTTCGCGCCGCCGGATGATCCGCTGTTCGCGGCGCGACTCGAGCACATCGCGCGCCAGGGCGGCAATGCCTTTCTCGACTATCAGCTGCCGCAGGCCGCCATCAGCCTGAAGCAGGGGGCCGGTCGCCTGATCCGCTCCGAGACCGATCGCGGCGTGCTCATGATTTGCGACCGTCGCCTGGCCGACAAGCCCTACGGGCGACGTATCCTTGGCGCCCTGCCGCCGATGCGCCGGACACGGGAGCTCGCCGACGTGGTCGCGTTCTTCGCCCGCGCCGGTGGCTAGGCGCGCGCCCGGAGGCTAAGCCCGCCGCAGCGTCACCAGAACTGCCACCACGGCTTCGAATTGGGGACCTCGCCGGGTGGGAGCAGGACGTCCTGCGACGGGATCAGGGTTTCTTTCGGCACCCAGAACTTCCACCACGGCCTGGCGACGCCGGAGTAATACTTGCCGTTGGGGAACGAATCCTTGAGCACGCGCTGCGCATCGTCGCGCAACTGCGGCAAGTCGAGTTTGCCGTAGCTCAAGGCCATGACGATCAGCGCGTCCTCGTTGGCGGGCGTCTGCGGATAATTGAGCAGCGATTGCGTCGCCCGGTTCGCCGCCGCCAGGTAGGCGCCGCGCCGGTAGTAATAGTCGGCCACATGCACTTCGTAGCTTGACAGCGCGTTGGTCAGATAGCGCATGCGCTCGCGCGAGTCCTGCGCGTACCTGCTATCGGGGAAACGGGTGACCAGATCCTTGAAAGCGCTGAACGATTCCCGGGCCATCTTCGGGTCGCGCTCGGAGAGATCCTGCTCCACGATGTAGCCGAAAATCCCCTGATCCTCGCGGAAGTTCACCACGCCCTTCAGGTAATAGGCGTAGTCGACGTTGGGATGGTTGGGATAGGTGCGAATGAACCGGTCGCAGGCGGCGATCGCGGTTGCCGTTTCGCCCTGCCGGTAACTGGCGTACGCGCCTTCCAGGATCGCCTGTTGCGCATAAATGCCATAGGGAAAGCGTCCTTCGAGGGTGTCGTAGAGCTTGATCGCCCGGCTATAATTGCCAGTCGTCGACATGGTGTGCGCCTCGTCATAGAGGCGCTCAGCCGACCAGCCCGCGGTTTCGTCCTTGACGTCGGGAAGAAGGTCGCACGCGGCCACGCACAGCACGAGCGCGATCGCAACGACGGATCGAGTTCCCAACAGCGGCTTTCTCAACATGGTGCCAACTCCGGCGGAACCGGCGAATTATACCCCAGCCTCCACAGCCTCTCCGGCACGCTTCGAATTCACGATCGCCGCAGATCTCGTCGGATTGCGCCTCGATCAGGCCCTTGCCCGGCTCATGCCCGAGCACTCGCGCAGCCGCATCCGAACCTGGATCGACGCCGGTCGCGTCAGCGTCAACGGCGAGACGGGGGCGGCAAAACGCAAGCTGTATGGCGGCGAGCGCATTGGCGTCTCGCCGTTGGCCGACCCGCGGGCGGCCGCCTTCGTCGCCCAATCGTTGCCGCTCTCGATCGTGTACGAGGACGAGGCGCTGATCGTGATCGACAAGCCTGCAGGCCTGGTCGTCCATCCCGGCAGCGGCAACTGGGATGGCACGCTCGCCAACGCGCTGCTGCATCACGCGCCGCAGCTCTCCGGCGTCGCGCGTGCCGGCATCGTGCATCGACTCGACAAGGATACGAGCGGCCTGCTCGCGGTGGCGAAAACGCCGACGGCGCAGACCGATCTCGTCCGGCAGCTGCAGGCGCGCAGCGTGCGCCGCGAATATCTGGCGCTCGTCCACGGCATAGTCGCGCGCGGCGGCCGGATCGACGCGCCGCTCGGCCGCCACCCGGTCAGGCGCACTTCCATGGCCGTCGTCGCCGCGGGCAAGCCCGCCGTCACCCATTACGAGGTGCGGGAGCGTTTCGCCGCCTGCACCCTGCTGTCGTGTCGCCTCGAGACCGGCCGCACGCACCAGATTCGCGTGCACCTGGCGTCGCTGCAGCATCCCCTTGTCGGCGATCGCACCTACGGCCGTCGACACGGGATCGCGTTTCGCCGCCAGGCCCTGCACGCGTGGCGACTCGCGCTCGCGCATCCAGTCACGCGCCAACCGGTGCAGTGGGAATCGCCACTGCCCGAGGACTTCGCCGCGCTCCTCGCGACCTTGCGGCGAAAGCCATGAGACCGCACCGTGCTTGACGGCGCGTTGTCGGCGCGCCTGGCGGCGGCTGGACTCGACTGGATCGTCCCCGACTGGCCTGCGGCGCCAGGGATCCGCGCCCTGTCGACCACGCGCAACGGCCGCGCCGGTGCGAGCTTCGACGTGGCGCGTGATCAGCCGCCGTTTGATGCCGCCACGCGGGACGAGCTGATGCGTTGGCTTCCCGCCGAGCCGATCTGGCTCGCTCAGGTGCATGGCGCGGCAATCTGCGATGCCGACCAAGCGCGTGCCGCCGCAAGGTCCGGACCCCCGGTCGCTGACGGGGCTGTCGCGCGTGTCTCCGGCGTCGTCTGCGCGGTGCGTTCTGCCGATTGCCTCCCGGTCCTGTTGTGCGATCGCCGGGGAAGCGTCGTCGCCGCCGCGCACGCCGGCTGGCGGGGGCTTGCGGCGGGGGTGCTCGAAGCGGCGCTGATCGCCATGCGCACTGCGCCGGAGGAGGTTTGCGTGTGGCTGGGCCCGGCCATCGGCCCGCGCGCATTCGAGGTCGGCGCCGATGTGTTGGCCGCGCATTGCGCCGCCGACCCGGGTGCGGCGCAATGCTTTGAGCCTCACCGTCCCGGCAAATGGCTCGCCGATCTGTACGCCCTGGCGCGTCGGCGGCTGCGTCGCGCCGGTGTCGAGGCGATTCACGGCGGCGGTCGCTGCACGCTCACCGAGGGCGCGACGTTCCATTCCCACCGCCGCGACGGGGCCGCCGCGGGCCGCATGGCGACGCTGATCTGGCTCGCGACGGCCTGACGCCTAGGCCACCGCTGCGCGCGGCGGCGGTCGGGGCCGCGGCAAGCGTTTGTGCGCGGCAGGGTGAGTCGCTACACTCGAAAGCGACGCGAGAGCGAATGGCGATGGAAGAACAAACGCCCGGAAGTGACTGGGCCGAGCTCGTCGGAGAGTGGCAGGCGATGAGCCGGCAGTGGTTGCAGTGGTGGTCGCACGGCGATGCCACGATTGCGCCGCCAGCCCCCCTGCCCATCGAATGGGGAAACGCCGCGCTCGCGGTGCTGACGCCGACCAGCGCATGGATCGACCCGGCGGCCGCGGCGGGACTCACCGAACGTTACAATCGCCGCCTCGAAGTCCTTTGGCAGCGCGCGCTCGCCGGCGATAGCGCGCCGCCCGCGCAGGCCGACGCGCAGGCACGGCCCCGGGATCGTCGCTTCGGCGCCAAGGAATGGCGCGAACAGCCGTTTTTCGCCTGGCTCAGGGACAGCTATCTGCTCTACGCCGACTACGTGCGCGAGCTCGCGGCGCTGGCGCAGGGAGATGCCGACGCGAAGAAGCGCCTGCGCTTCCTCGCGCAGCAGTATGCGGAGGCCATCGCACCGTCGAATTTCCTGATGACCAATCCCGAAGCGCTCAAGCTCGCCCTGGAAACCGGCGGTGCGAGCGTCGCGCAGGGACTCGCCAACCTGATCGGCGACGCACAGCGCGGCCGCATCGCCATGTCCGACGAATCGGCCTTCGCGGTCGGCGACAACCTCGCCTGCTCGCCCGGCAGCGTCGTATTCCGCAATGAGCTCATCGAACTTATCCAGTACGCGCCAGCGACGGCGGAGGTCTACAAGCGGCCGCTGCTCATCGTGCCGCCGTGCATCAACAAATACTACATCCTCGACCTGCGGCCGGAGAATTCGTTCGTGCGGCACATCGTCGCGGCGGGACACACCGTGTTCATGGTCTCCTGGCGCAACATCCCGCCTTCGCTCGGCCACCTGACCTGGGACGACTACCTCGAGCAGGGCGTGCTGCGGGCGATCGCCACCGCGCGCAAGATTTCCGGCAGCAGGACGGTCAATGCGCTCGGCTTCTGCGTCGGCGGGACCCTGCTCGCCTGCGCGCTGGCGGTGCTCTCGGCACGCCACGAGCAGCCGGTGGCGAGCGCCACGTACCTTACCGCCCTGCTCGACTTCGAGGACCCGGGCGAGATCGGCGTCTACGTCTCGCGCGAATACCTCGCTACGCGCGAGCCCGCGTTGCTCGCCGGGGCGCGCGTGCGCGGCAGCGAGCTGGCCAACGCGTTCGCGAGCCTGCGGCCCAACGAACTGGTTTGGAATTACGTGGTCAGCAACTATCTCAAGGGCAGGACACCGCCGCCGTTCGATCTGCTCTTCTGGAACGGTGATTCGGCCAATCTGCCCGGACCCATGTACGCCTACTATCTGCGTCACATGTACCTCGAAAATCGGCTGCGCGAACGCAACGCCCTGACGATGTGCGGCCAAGCGATCGATCTCGCCCGCCTCGCCATGCCGAGTTATGTGTATGCCTCGCGCGATGATCACATCGTGCCGTGGCGGTCGGCGTACCGCACGATTCAGCTGCTCGGCGGCGATCCGACCTTCGTGCTCGGTGCGTCGGGCCATATCGCCGGCGTCGTGAACCCTCCACCCAGCAGCCGGCGCAACTACTGGACCAACGAGTTGCTCACCGACGATCCGGATGACTGGCTGGCGCGCGCCGTGTCGCATCCCGGATCGTGGTGGTCGCACTGGACGGAGTGGCTCGCCGGGCACGCCGGCGCACGCGCCGCGGCGCCGACGCGCCTCGGCGATGCGCGCCATCGTGGCCTGTGCCCCGCACCGGGCACCTACGTGCGCGAACAGGTCGCCTGACCCGCGCTCGGCACGCATTGTGTGCCTGCAGCAGCATGCGTTACCATCGGGCTGAAATTCTGCCCCCGAAGGCGGCGGCCACGCCCGACGCCCGCATTGTGACCCTCCACGGAGACCCCCATGACAGACATCGTGATTGTCGGTGCGGTGCGCACCGCGATCGGCAAATTCGGCGGAAGCCTGGCCAAGACCCCGGCTCCGGAACTTGGCGCCACGGTGATCCGGGCGCTCCTCGCACGCGCCAACCTCCAGCCGGACCAGATCTCGGAGGTCATTCTCGGCCAGGTGCTCACGGCGGGGAGCGGGCAGAATCCGGCGCGGCAGGCATTGATCAAGGCCGGACTCCCGGCCGCGATCCCGGCGATGACGATCAACAAGGTCTGCGGCTCGGGACTCAAGGCGGTCATGCTCGCGTCGCAGGCGGTGCAATGCGGCGATGCCGACATCGTGATCGCCGGTGGCCAGGAGAACATGAGCGCGGCCCCGCATGTGCTGCCCGGCTCGCGCGATGGCTTTCGTATGGGCGACGCCAAGCTCATCGACAGCATGATCGTCGACGGCCTGTGGGACGTGTACAACCAGTATCACATGGGCACGACCGCCGAAAACGTCGCCAAGCAATACGGCATCTCGCGTGCGCAGCAGGATGAGTTTGCCGTGGCAAGCCAGAACAAGGCCGAGGCGGCGCAGAAGGCGGGCAAGTTCAAGGACGAGATCGTTCCGGTCATGATCCCGCAGCGCAAGGGCGACCCGGTTGCGTTCGCCGCCGACGAATTCATCAAGGCGGGCACGACGCTGGAGTCGATCAGCAGCTTGAGGCCTGCATTCGCCAAGGACGGTACCGTGACCGCCGCCAACGCTTCCGGGATCAACGACGGCGGCGCGGCGGTGCTGGTAATGAGCGCGACGCGAGCGCAGCAACTCGGACTCAAGCCGCTGGCCAAGATCAAGGCGTTCGCGGCGTCGGGCGTCGATCCGTCGGTCATGGGCATGGGCCCGGTGCCGGCATCGAAGCGCTGCCTGGAGAAGGCGGGTTGGAAGGCCGCGGACCTCGACCTGATGGAAATCAACGAAGCCTTCGCGGCGCAGGCCTGCGCGGTCAACCAGGAGATGGGCTGGGATACGAGCCGGATCAACGTCAACGGCGGGGCCATCGCACTCGGGCATCCGATCGGTGCGTCGGGCTGCCGCGTGCTCGTCACGCTGCTCTACGAAATGGCACGGCGTGACGCGAAGAAGGGCCTGGCGTCGCTGTGCATCGGCGGCGGGATGGGGGTTGCGATGGCGGTGGAGCGCTGAATCGGGCACGGGTGATCAATACATCTCGAACGCAGCAGAAGGAGGAAACCATGGCAGAAAACAAGAAGCGCACCGCGCTGGTGACCGGGGGCATGGGCGGGCTGGGCGAAGCGATCTGCGCCAAGCTCGCGGCTTTGGGCTACACCGTCGTCACGACCCATTCACCCGGCAACACCAAGGCGCAGGAGTGGCTCGCGACGATGAAAAAGCAGGGGTACACGTTCCACGCCTATCCCTGCGACGTCGTCGACTGGGATTCGTGCATCGCCTGCGTGGCGCAGGTGGTCAAGGACGTCGGCGTCGTCGACGTGCTGGTCAATAACGCCGGCATCACGCGCGACATGACGTTCAAAAAGATGGACAAGCCGAACTGGGACATCGTAATCAAGACCAACCTCGACAGCTGCTTCAACATGGCCAAGCAGGTTTGCGAGGGCATGGTCGAGCGCGGCTGGGGTCGCATCATCAATATCGCGTCGGTGAACGGCCAGAAGGGCGCTTTCGGGCAGGTCAACTATTCCGCGGCCAAGGCCGGCATGCACGGTTTCACCAAGGCCCTTGCGCTCGAGGTCGCGAAGAAAGGCGTCACCGTCAACACAATTTCTCCTGGCTATATTGGCACCAAGATGGTGATGGCCATTCCGCAGGAGGTGCTCGACAGCAAGATCATTCCGCAGATTCCCATGGGGCGGCTGGGCAAGCCCGATGAGATCGCCGGGCTGGTCGCCTATCTTGCGTCGGAGGAGGCTGCCTTCGTCACCGGCGCCAACATCGCCATCAACGGCGGCCAGCACATGTTTTGAGAGAATCCTTGCCCTAGGGCTGGGTCGAGGCTGTTTGCCTCGAAGCAGCTTTGCAGCACGGACGGATGATTACCCAGCGGCAGCCTGGAGCGACTTGCGCGCGCCAGCCGCTACACTGCGACAAGCAAGTGCTGCGAGGTCGGGCTCAAGGTGGGAACGGGATTCGGGCGTACCAATCATGGTGCGAGCAGGCTTCCAATCCCGCGCTGCCGCGGACCCTAACCCGCCTGGAATCGGGCCTGCGGCGCGGCCCTCAGAAGGCAAATCGCAGGGCCTCACACCCCTTGCTGTTGAAATCGGCGAGACAGGATTCGTGCAGCGCTTGGCACATAGCCGCACCGCTTTGTTCTCCCGCGGATATCACACCCACCGCGTCGGGCGGCAGTGGACCGTTGATATCGATCTTCACGGTAGACTTGCCGATTTTGTCCATGCAGTTGTGGTAGTGGCTTTCGATTCGTGCGCCCTCTGACCATAGCTTCTTCCACGCGAACAAGCCTACGACAGCGACCGCGACGACGAGGAGAAACGATTTCATGATCTTTCACCTCGGTAAGTGGGGATGACCGGCTTTAGATCCTGCCACGAGACGCTAAGCCCTGTGCCGCGGGTCCGAGTATTGCGAGTTAGCTCGTCCCGGTCAATCGTCGCCAGGGATCTCTTGAAGCCCTTGCTGCGCGGCCGAGCGCAGGCGAAAAAAAAGCCCCGGCATTGCTGCCGGGGCCGAGGCTGTATCATTTAGGAGGAGGAAAATGATACAGAAGGAGCCACCAAAACCAATGTAGAGACCGTTCTTCTGAATTCAAGTTCCCTGCGCCTGGCGCTCTGCCTAGAATTTAGGCAGCCTTGCGACCCTTGGTCGCGTCTTGGCGGCCGTCGCGGCATTGGCCGTCGCGGCGCGCATCGATGCGTCGGCGAAGCTCACGACCTGCTTGGTCGCCTTCGACAGCTGGTCAAACGCCGCGGTCGTGGCCGCAACGGTCGACTTGAGCGCCGTCACCGCAACGTCCGAGCCGGCCGGCGCATTCTTGGCCGCCTTTTCTACCCACGCCGCCACACCCTTGGTGTAGGAAGCCCAGGCTTCTTCGGCCAGCGCCGAGAAGTCGGCTTGCGCTTGCGACGCGATTTCGTACATGCCGCGCGAGTAGCCCAGCGCGTTCTGCACACCGGCTTCCGCGAGCTTGGCGCGCAGCGTGAAGAACTCCTGCACGTCCTTGACACCGGCGACGGCATTGGCGCTGTACACGCCTTGCTCCAGCGCAACCTTGGCTGCCTGGAGGTTGAGCTTGGTCAGGCGTTCGGCCTTCTCCAGCGAGAGCGCCGCGAGCTTGACCGCGTTGTCATAGCCTGTCTTGTTGATTTCAGCGAACTGTTCGGTTGCGTTGTACATGATGTTCCTTTCGGTTGAAGTAGGTTGCATCCACACAAATGTCCGTTTGCGGAGGTTGACGCGACTTCGGTCCTGGCGCCTTACCCGGGGTTGAAGGGTTCTCTCAACCGCTCTTTTTGCTGCACCGCACAATGGCAATTCTAGGAGCGGCGAACCCCCTTGTCAAGTCTTTTTTGGTGCACCGCAATACGGGCCTTCGGGACGGGTGCGAAGGCAAAACAAACACTCAAATAAATCAGTGGGTTATAATGCTCGACCGCTTGCTGGAGCCTGGCATGAACAAGCCGCACCGCGTGATCAAGAAGTACCCGAACCGGCGCCTGTACGACACCGCCAACAGCGGCTACATCACGCTCGCCGACGTGAAGCAGATGGTGCTCGAGCACATCGATTTTCAGGTCATCGACGCCAAGTCCGGCGACGACCTTACCCGCAGCATCCTGTTGCAGATCATCCTCGAGGAAGAGTCCGCCGGTCTGCCGATGTTCTCCAGCGAAATGCTCGCGCAGATGATCCGTTTCTACGGCAACGCGCTGCAGGGGATCATGGGCAACTACATGGAGCAGAACGTCAAGGCGTTCCTCACCATCCAGAACAAGCTGCAGGAGCAGGCGAAGCAGATCTACGGCGACAAGATGCTGCTTACGCCGGATCTGTGGAAGCAATTCCTGCAGATGCAGGCGCCCGCGATGCAGGGCATGTTGGGCAACTACCTCGAGCAGAGCGCGAAGCTGTTCATGGACATGCAGCAGCGCATGCAGGACCAGACGCGCGGGCTATTCACCGCGTTTCCGTTTCCCAACTTCGTCACGCCGAGTCCGGGCGAAGACGACAATAAACGCTGATTCCAGCCGCGGCCTGGAAGCAGCGCACAAGCTGCATTGCAGCGTAACGCTTTCTCGCAGCGCGCAAACGGTGTCCCCATGACGCGTCGATCCGCCGCGGCGCCCCGAATCGGTTTCGTTTCGCTTGGCTGCCCCAAGGCGCTGGTCGACTCCGAACGCATCCTCACGCAGCTGCGTGCCGAAGGTTACGCAGTGGCCCCGAGCTACGAGGGCGCCGATCTGGTGGTCGTCAATACCTGCGGCTTCATCGACGCCGCGGTCGAGGAGTCGCTCTCGGCAATCGGCGAGGCGCTCGCCGAGAACGGAAAGGTTGTCGTCACCGGCTGCCTCGGCGCCAAGGACGGCGGCGCGTTCGTGCGCAAGGCGCATCCGCGCGTTCTGGCCGTCACCGGCCCGCACGCCGTAGAAGAGGTCATGACCGCGGTTCATGCCGAGCTTCCGCAGCCGCACGACCCGTTCACCGACCTCGTGCCCGCGCAAGGCATCAAGCTCACGCCCAAGCACTATGCCTATCTCAAGATCGCCGAGGGCTGCAACCATCGCTGCAGCTTCTGCATCATCCCCTCGATGCGCGGCGACCTCGTGAGCCGGCCCTTGGGCGAGGTCATGAACGAGGCGGAAAACCTGCTGCGCGCCGGCGTGCGCGAGCTATTGGTCATCTCCCAGGACACCAGCGCCTACGGCGTCGACATCAGGTACCGCACCGGCTTCTGGCGCGGCCGGCCGATGAAGACGCGCATGACCGAGCTCGTGCGTGCGCTGGGCGAACTCGCGCACGAGCACGGCGCGTGGGTGCGCCTGCACTACGTCTATCCCTATCCGCATGTCGACGAGGTGCTGCCTTTGATGGCGGCCGGAAACGTGCTGCCGTATCTGGACGTGCCGTTCCAGCACGCCAGTCCGCGCATCTTGAAACTGATGCGCCGGCCGGCCAACGCCCAGGACAATCTCGACCGCATCCGCAGCTGGCGCTCGATTTGTCCCGACCTGACGATCCGCTCGACGTTCATCGTCGGCTTCCCCGGCGAAACGGCGGCCGAATTCTCCGCGCTACTCGAGTTTCTGGAGACGGCCGAGCTCGACCGGGTCGGTTGCTTTGCCTATTCGCCGGTCGCGGGCGCCGCCGCCAATGCGCTGCCCGATCCGGTTCCGGAGGCGATAAAGGAAGAGCGACGCGCGCGCTTCATGGCGACGCAGGCGAGGATCAGCGCCCGCCGTCTCGCCGCCAAGGTCGGACGCGAGCTTAAGGTGCTGGTCGATGCGGTCGAACCGGGGCGGGCGATTGCGCGCAGCGCCGCCGACGCGCCCGAGATCGACGGCTCGGTCATCATCGAAGATGGCCGCGAGCTTGCCGTAGGCGAGTTCGTCCGGGTGCGCGTGGTCGGCAGCAGCGAGCACGATCTGCGCGCGCGCCGCGCCGCCTAGCCGGCCCCTCAGCGTGCGGCTTCGCGCCGCTACTTGACCGGCAGCGCCCGCAGCGCGGCCGCGAGCTGCTCGAGCACGTCGCCCAGGGCAGCGTTAAGGCCGGTGACCAGCGCCTCCGCCGAGCGCAGCGGGACTTCGCGCCGCGCCCGCAATTCGCCGCTCCAGATGAATGCGCCCGCGGCGGCATCCTCGGCGGTGAGAAAGAACTTGATCGTCACCACCGCAGCCGGCTTCCCCGCATCGCGCAGATCACCGTAGAGTTCGGTGACAAACGCTTCGAGCCGCTGCTCACCGTCGAGCGTGCTTGACGGCGGCAGCACGGTTTGGTACAGCCCCGCGGCCGCAAGCCATGCGGCGATCGCTTCCCCGATCATCGGCGCCGGAGCAACCAGGAACTCGTTATAGAAATCGGTCTCATACTTGAGATCGCCTTCGCGATAGACGAGCGCTCGGCCGCGGAAGGGACCGGCCACCGAAACCGCGTCGACCTTGAGCGTCGCCGGCCGCGCGCTCGCGCCGGAGGGCGTGGGCGGCGGCGGCTGCAGTAGATAGGTCGACTTGAGCGGTGCCGGTTGCGAGCAGCCGGCGACGAGCAGCGCGGCCGCCAACGACAGCGCGCGCCGGCGCGAAAAGGATGCGGGTGGGGTCACGGTTGGATACCTTTGGCTGGCGCTGGCGGCGCACCGAAGATCAGCCGCGATGGATTGCGCTTGGCGTCCTCGGTCAGGTCGCGCAGGTTGTCGGTGATTTGGCGCACGTTCTCGAGCGTTCTTCTCAAGTCGGCCTCGCCCCCGCCCATCACGCGGTCGAGCCGCGCGAGGACGCTCTCGAGGTGCGCGAGCGCCTTGGGCAGATCGGGGTCGTCGAGGAGTTTTCGCGCGCGCGCAATGGCCGCGTCGGCGTCGCCAGGAAGTTTCTTCCACGCCGGATCGTCCAGGATCGCGCCGAGTTTCTGATTGCTTTGCCGCAGCTCCACAAGAAGTGCCGTACCTTCCTTGGAGATCCGCTCCACATCCAGCTGATCCAGCTTTCGCTCACCTTTGGACAGCACGCGCTTGGCCCCGTCGGATAGGGCCGCCGTGTCGACGGCTGCCACCTTCTCGTTGGTCGTTTCGAGCAGGCGATTGACGCGCGTCACCACGCCCTCGAAGTCGATGCGCGAGAGTTTTTCCACCACGTCACCGAGGTCGGTAAAGAGTTGCCCGAAGGTCGAATGCGTGCTCGGAATGTACACGTGGTCAGGCTCCCACAGGATCGGCAGCTCCGGGTTTTGCTTGGGATCGACGTAGTCCATCTCCAGGTAGCTCGTACCGGTGATGCCTTGCGGCGCCAGGCGGATGCGCAATCCTTTCTCGGCTTCCAAGTGCGCCGTCTCCGACCGCGTGAGGTCACCTCCGGCCCGGGTCCCGATCAGGCGGCCGATGAGCGTTGCCTCGACCAGCACGTAGCGCTGGCGTTCTGCCATCGGCTTGTCCTGCTGGTACTTGTTGTAGGTGAAGCCGATGCGGGTGACCTCCCCGACCGTCACGCCGCGAAATTTCACCTTCGACCCGATGTCCAGGCCCTGCACCGACTCGTTGAAATAGGTTTCGATCACGGTCTTCGACTGGAACCATCGGCCCGAGCCGATGAGGAGCAGCAGCAGCACCAGGGCGACGGTCGCAGCGATGACGAACAGCCCCAGCTTGAAGTTGTTAGCTTGCGTGCTCATCACGCCTTCTCAGTCGCGTCTTCCACTTCGCGGCGGAAGAACTTGCGCACCAATGGATTGTCGCTGCTATCGCGCAATACCTGTGGATCGCCCTCGGCGACGATACCCTGAGAGCGCTTGTCGAGCATGATCACGCGGTCGGCGATGGCGTAGATGCTGGCCAGCTCGTGCGAGACGATCACGAACGTGATGCCGAGGCTGGCAACCAGGCGCAGGATCAGCGCATCGAGTTCCGCCGAGGTGATCGGATCGAGCCCCGCGGACGGCTCGTCGAGGAACAGAATGCCGGGATCGAGCGACATCGCCCGCGCGATCGCCGCGCGCTTCTGCTGCCCGCCGCTGATCTCCGAGGGCATGTGCCCGCAAAACACCTCGAGCCCGACGAGCTCGAGCTTCATGCGCGCGATCAGGTCCATCGCCGGCAGCGGCAGCGCGGTGTAGATCTCGAGCGGCAGGCGCACGTTCTCAAGCAGGGTCATCGACCCGAACAATGCGCCGCTCTGATAGGTAACACCAAACATTCTCAGAATCGCCTCCCGCGCCGCGCCCTCCGCGGTGACGATATCCGCGCCGTTGATGAAGACATGCCCGGCCATCGGCTCATAGAGTCCGATCATGTGCTTGAGGAGCGTGCTCTTGCCGCTGCCGGAGCCGCCGAGGATGACGAACACCTCGCCCCGATTGACCGCGAAGCTCACATCCCGCAGGAGCACGTTGCCGTCATAGCCGGCGGTCAGCCCCTCGACGCGCACGATCGGCGCGGACGCCGACGGAGGTCTCATATATCGAGGATATAGTAGATGACGGCGAAAATGCCGTCGATGGCGACCAGCAGCACGATGCCGGATACGACGGCGCGGGTTGCCGAAATGCCCACGGCGCTCGCCCCGGTCTGCGTTTGCAGGCCGCGCAGGCAACCGATGCCGGCGATGAGAATGGCGAATACCGGGGTCTTGATCAGGCCCGCGAGCACGTCCGTCAGGTTGACGCTGCTGGCGACCTCGTTTACATAGGTGACGAACGGGATGTTGAACGACAGCATGGTGATCCCGCCCGCCAGCACCCCGATCAAGTCGGAGAAGAACGACAAGAGCGGCACCATCAGTACCGCCGCGATGATTCGGGTCACGACGAGGAAGCGTACCGGATCGAGACCCATGGTCGTCAATGCATTGAGTTCCTCGTTGACTTTCATGGTGCCGATCTCGGCGGCAAACGCGGCGCCGGAGCGGCCGGCAAGCAGGATCGCCGTCATCAGCGGGCCCAGCTCGCGCACAATCGCCAGGCCGACCAGATCGGCCACAAAGAGCTCGGCGCCGAAGCGCCGCATCGGTACGGCCGCATCGAAGGCCAGGATGACGCCTAATAGAAACGAAATCAGCGCCACGATCGGCAGCGCATTGGCGCCGACCTGCTCGCAGGTGTACCAAACGTCCTTCCAGCGCACGCTGTGCGGGTGGGTGATGGCGTGCCACAACGCGGCGGAGGTCTCGCCGACGAACGCGATTTGCGTGCGCATGTCGCGCCCGAGCGTCGCCGTCGCGTGCCCAATTTCCTCAATGGCGTTGGCGCGCACTGCAGGCGCCGAGACGGGCGCAGCGAACAGGGAAAGATCATACTGGTCGAGCAGCGTCTGGAACTCGGGCCGCAGCCCGCGCACCGACACGGCCGCGTCGGCGGCGCGTGGCTGGCGCAGCAGATCGACCAGCATGGCCATGCCGCCGCCGTCGCAGTAGTCGACCGCGGAGGCATCGACGCTGATGCGCCGGGTCGGCGCCGCGTCCACAGCGGCGCGCGCCTGCGCCCAGACCTGCGCGATCGAATAGGCGTCGAGCCGGCCGGCGAGCGCCAGAATCAGGCTACCGTCGGCGGCGTCGCCCAGGGTCAGGCGCGCCGCCGCAACCGGACGCTGCGGCGCGGGCGCAACCGCCGCGCTCACTGGACGATTTCGAGCTGCGTCCCCAGGACCCGGACGCGGTCGCCTTCGCGCAGCATCGGTTCGTAGTTCTGCATCACCGAGCGCGTGCCGCCGGCATCCATGCGCACGGTGACTTCCCAGCGCTGCCGGTTGAGCTCGCTCGGCCGCGAGCCGTACGCCGCCCCGCCGGCGGCACCGATGAGCACGGTCCCCTGGTTGGTGAACCCCGGCCCGATCTGATGCATCATGACAGCCGATGGATTGCCATTCGCGCCCGCGCCCAGCGGGCTGGTCGCCACCGTACCCAAGGGCGTCCATTGGTCCTTGGTGGTGACAGGATGAATCGATTCGATTTTGCCGCAGCGGACGCACTCGTCCGATGCCGCAGGCCCCGGCGCCTTCGAGGGTGCCGGCCCCGCCGGGGATGGCGCCAGTCCGGGAGGCGACAACGCCGGCCCCGGAATTTGCGCCGCCGCCAGCAGCGCGACCAGCGCCGCGGCGAGAGCCCCTGCGAGGCGGTGGGCGCGCATCATTGCGGCAGGGTATTAAGATAGAACATCGCGTTCAACAACGGACCCGGCTGGCCTAAATTGGCCAGCCAGCGATAGAAGATCGGATCGATTTCGCCACTGCCGTAGAGCTCGACCAGACCGCGGTTGACCGCGAGTCGGAAATCCGGATCGTCGCGGCGCACGACGAGCGCGTACGGCTCGAACGAAAAGTCGGTATCGAGCAGCTGCCAGCGCGACGGATCGGCGCTCGTTGCGCGCAGCGCAACGAGCACGAGGCGATCGCTGGCGTAACCGTCGACCTTGCCCGTGGTCAGCAGCGCAAGCCCTTCCATGCTGTCCTTGACCGGAACCAGGTCGGCCTTCGCGCCGGTGACCCCGAACTGGCGCTTCAGCGCCTTTTCGGTGGTCGTGCCGGGGATACACGCAATCTTGTGCGAGGCCAGGTCGGCGAAACGCTCGAGCTTCGACGCTGTTGCGCTGAGCACACTCCCGCCGTCGACGAAGATCGGCAGGCTGAAGTCGACCTTTTCGTAGCGCGACAAACTGATCGTCGTCGTGCCGCACTCGATGTCGATCCTGCCCTTCGCCACCGCGTCCAGGCGGTCGGCGGCGGCGACGGGAGTCCACTCGATCTTCAGCGCCGACATGCCAAGTTGCTTCTGGATCGACGCCGCAACGCGGGTGCAGATTTCGACGCTGTAGCCGCGCACGCTGCCGTCGCGCTCCTTGAACGAGAACGGTGCGGCTCCCGCGCGATACCCGAGGCGGATGCTGCCTTCGCTGCGGATGCGCTCGAGCGTGGCCGAACCCGCAGCCTGCGCCGCAGCGGCCGCAAGCAGTACCAGGCACGCCGCAGCCCGAGCCCGCGTGACAACGGCGCGACGATGAGGCAAGCCGGTTCTCCCTTGACAATGGCCCCGCCGACATGCGCGCGGGGTTTTCGCTGCAGCGAAATCGGTCACAGTTTAGCATGGGGCCGGGGCCCGCACGGAAGACCCGTTGCCACAGTATAATGTCGCCGATGTCGTCGGTTCCTCGACGATGTACATCGCGCGCCCCCGCGCGCGCTGCCGCTTCGATCACCCCGCCGCGAGGTGCTCCGTGAAACGTTCGTCGCTTACCATCCTGCTGGTCGCCGTCCTGCTACCCTTGTGCGCTCAGGCGCAACAGCGAATTCCCGACACGCTGGCGAAGATCAAGGCGGCGAAGTCGATTACGGTCGCATTCTCGGGCGACTCGCTGCCCTTCTCCTACATCGAGACCAACAATCAGCCCGCCGGCTATTCGATCGACCTGTGCAAGCGGGTGATCGCCGGCATCGGCCGTGCCATCGACATGCCCGACCTCGCCATCAAATGGGTCGTCGATACGGTGCCCAACCGCATTGCGATGGTCGCCAGCGGCAAGGCGGATCTCGAATGCGCCAACACGACGCAATCGCTGTCGCGCATGAAGGACGTCGATTTCAGCAGCCTCATCTTCGTCGACGGCGGCGGTTTCCTGGTCCGCGCCGATTCGTCCATCAACGGCTTCGGGGATCTTTCCGGCAAGTCGATAGCGGTCACCACCGGGACCACCACCGAAGCGCGCCTTAACGCGATGCTCAAGGACCGGCTGGTCAATGCCAAGATCGTGCACGTCAAGGACGGTGTCGAGGGCACGGCGCTGCTCGAGTCCGGCGCGGTCGCGGCGTTCGCGAGCGACAAGATCAAGCTTATCGGTCTGGCCGCCCAGGCGAAGGATCCAAAAGTCTTTGCCATGCTCGCCGAGGATCTCTCGTTCGAGCCCTACGCGTTCATGCTGCCGCGCAACGACTCGGCGTTCCGGCTCGAGGTCGACCGCGCGCTGACGCAGGTGTACGTGTCGGGCGAGATCGAGCAGATTTTTGCCAAATGGCTGGGCAAGCTGGGTCGACCGAGCGGCCTGCTCGCGGCGATGTACTTGCTCAACGCGATTCCGGAATGATCGCAGGAGCCATCACGGTGAAGCTGCTGCAACGTTCCTGTTTCGCTGCCAGTGCCGCGGCACTGTGCGCGACGTTGACGCTGACGGCGTGTGGGCCGCAGCCGACCTACCAGGTAGTCCAGAGTCCGCCGCCGGCGCGTGTCGGCACGGTGGAGTCGCTACAAGAAGTGATCGAACCGAAGGATCCCAGCGGGGCCGGCTTGATCGTCGGCGGGCTCGTCGGCGGCGGCCTGGGCAGTCTCATCGGCGGCGGCAGCGGCCGCACCGTGGCAACCGTGGTCGGTGCGCTCGGCGGTGCCTACGCCGGCAACCAGATCGAGCGCTCGCAATCGCAGATGGTCTATCAGATCGGCATCAAATACGACGACGGCACTTGGGCGACGATTCGGCAGACGGCGCCGACCGGGCTGCGCATCGGCGACCGGGTGCGGGTCACCGACTACGGCGTCGAGCTGCTGCGCTGATCGCGGTGCCGTAGGCGACTGCGGGTGAGCGCGCAGGACGACACGGTATATACTATAGCGGCGGCGAATCAACCCCTGCCGAAAACTAACGGAGTGAACTATGGCGAACAAGCCTTTCCTTTACCTCGTCCGCGGAGTCTATGCGCTGCTGTTGTTCGTGGCGGCGCAAGGTGTCGCGCTGGCGCAAAGCGAACAGCAAGCCCTCGTCAACAAGGCCGATAGGACTCTTTCGAATTTCCTGCGCGACCCGGACATGACCTGGCTGCAACAGCATCTTAAAGAAGCCAAGGGGGTAATCATCGCGCCCGAGGTTCTCAAGGCGGGGTTCATCTTCGGCGGCTCGGGCGGTCGTGCGGTGACGCTCGCGCGTGATCCGAAGACCGGCAGGTGGGTGGGGCCCGCGTTCTACACCCTGGCCACGGCAAGCGTCGGCTTTCAGGCAGGGGTATCGGTATCCGAGATCGTGACGCTGGTGATGACGGACAAAGCCATGAACGCCATGTTGTCGCCGTCGGCAAAGCTCGGCGCCGACGCGAGCATCGCCGCCGGACCGGTTGGCGCCGGAGCGAGCTCGGCTCTACTTGCCGATTTCATCTCCTTCGCCCGCGCCAAGGGCGTCTACGGCGGCGTCAACCTCGACGGTTCGGTGGTCAGCGTTTCCAACGACTGGAACGAAGCCTATTACCACAAGCAAGGGATCCTACCGCCGGATATCCTCGTGCGCATGTCGGCCCACAATAAGGGCGCCGCCAAGCTCTGGCGGACGTCGCCCACGCCGGGAAGTAGCCGGACCGTTTTCCATGGCGCGGTCCGGCGCATCCGCCCGGTCCGCGCCGCACTCCGGCGACGGAGTGCGGTTCGTCCTCGACGGCAAAATCGTCTGCCCGGGAAACATCTCGCCGCAGACGACCGTGCTCGAGTTCCTGCGCGAGCACCTCGGCCGTACCGGTACCAAGGAAGGCTGTGCCGAAGGCGATTGCGGCGCCTGCACGGTCGTGCTCGTCGAGCGCTGCGGACGGGACGACCTGCGCTGGCGACCCATCAACGCCTGCATCCGGCTGCTGCCCACGATCGACGGCAAGGCGCTGTTCACGGTCGAAAGCCTCAAGTCTCCAAGCGGCGCGTTGCACCCGGTGCAGCAGGCGATGGTCGACTGCCATGCCTCGCAATGCGGGTTCTGCACCCCCGGATTCGCGATGTCGCTCTTCGGCATGTACAAGAACACGGCGCAGGGCGGCCGCGCGGCGAGCGACGAGGCGCTGTCGGGAAACCTGTGCCGCTGCACCGGATACCGTCCTTTCATCGCCGCGGCCACAGCGCATGCGCGAACTGCCGCCGGCGCAAGGGTGGCGCGGGCCCGGCATCGACCCCGAAGGGAAAAGAATCGTCAGCGCCGAGGAGCGCGCGCTCGGCGCGCAACTCGAAAGCCTGGATCGGGACCGGGCCCTCGTCTCGGCGCACGAGGGCCAACGCTACACCGCGCCAGTGACCGCCGACGAGCTGGCGGCGCTGTGCAGCGCGAGCCCGGAGGCGCAGCTTCTCGCCGGCGGGACCGACATCGGGCTGTGGGTGACCAAGGAACAGCGCGAGCTCGGGCCGCTCATCTATACCGGTAACGTGCGCGAGCTCCTCGAGGTCCGGACCACGCCCACGCATCTTGAAATAGGCGCCGCGGTGGCGCTAACGGATGCCTTCGCCGTCCTCGCCTCGCACTGGCCGGCGCTCTCCGAGGTGTGGTCGCGTTTCGGCTCCGTGCCGATTCGCAATGCCGCGACCCTTGGCGGCAACATCGCCAATGGCTCGCCGATCGGCGACACCATGCCGGTGCTGCTCGTGCTCGGCGCAAGCCTGGTCCTGCGCCGGGGCGAGGTCCGGCGTGAAATGCCGCTCGAGGCGTTCTATCTCGGCTACCGGACCACGGCGCGACAGCCCGGTGAGTTCCTCGAGGCGATACGCGTGCCCTTGCCCGCGCCGGAGGTCGAGCTGCGCGCATACAAGCTCTCGAAGCGCTTCGACCAGGACATCTCGGCGGTCTTCGCTTGTTTCGGCCTGTGCCGCGATACGCGCTCGCCGGACGCGCGCGTCGACGCCATCCGTATCGGCTGCGGCGGGCTCGCCGCGATTCCGAAACGCGCGACGCATTGCGAGCAGGCGCTTTGCGCCAAGCGCTGGGATGAGGCGGGCGTCGCCGCCGGGCAGGCGGCGCTGGACCGGGACTTCGAGCCGATATCGGACTTGCGCGCGGGCGCGGCTTACCGGCGCGCGGCGCTGAAGAATCTGCTGCGCCGGTTCTACCTCGAAACAACCGACAGCGGCGTGCAAACCCGCGCCGTCGAATTACGCCGCGCCGTGAACGACCCGCTACCCCCGGCTTGGGCATCGATGCTCATCGGCGCGGAGCTGCCGCACGAGAGCGCGCACCTGCACGTGGCCGGCGAGGCCGCCTACGTCGACGACATCGTCGCGCCGCAGGGGACGCTGCACGCCGCCCTTGGCAAGAGCACCCGGGCGCACGCCCGGATCATCGGCGTCGATACCGCTGCCGCCGCGGCGGCGCCCGGCGTGGTGGTGGTGATCACGGCCGGCGACATTCCGGGACGCAACGATGTCGGGCCAGTGGTGCACGACGAGCCCATCCTAGCCGACACGCTTGTGCAGTACGTCGGCCAACCGATATTCGCTGTCGCGGCAACCTCGGCCAACGCGGCGCGCAAAGCCGCGAAGCTCGCCCGGATCGAATACGCCGAGCTGCCCGCCGTGCTCACGATCGACGCGGCGCTCGCCGCACAGTCGTTCGTGCTGCCCACCGAGCGGCTTACCCGCGGCGACGCCGTCACGGCCATCGCCGCGGCGCCCCACCGGCTCGGCGGGCGCTTCCGCTGTGGCGGCCAGGATCATTTCTATCTCGAAGGTCAGATATCGCTGGCGGTGCCGCGTGAAAACGGCGGCATGCGGGTGTACTGCTCCACACAGCACCCGGGCGAGGTGCAACTGCAGGTCGCGCACGCCCTGGGCGTCGCTGCGCACGCCGTAAGCGTCGAATGCCGGCGCATGGGCGGCGCCTTCGGGGGCAAGGAGTCGCAGGCGTCGCTGTTCGCCTGCGTCGCGGCCATTCTCGCCTCCCGCACCGGGCGCGCGGTGAAGCTGCGCCTGGACCGCGACGACGACATGATCACCACCGGCAAGCGACACGCGTTTCGCTACGACTACCAGGTCGGCTTCGACGCCGACGGCCGGATCCGCGGACTCGATCTGGTGCTCGCATCACGCTGCGGCTTTTCGGCGGACCTCTCCGGCCCGGTCAACGACCGCGCGCTGTTTCACGTCGACAACTGCTACTTCCTCGAAAACGTCGCGCTCACCTCGTACCGCTGCAAGACGAACACCGTGTCGGACACCGCGTTTCGTGGTTTTGGCGGGCCCCAGGGCATGTTTGCGATCGAGTACATATTGGACGAGATCGCGCGCCACCTGCGGCTGGACCCACTCGACGTGCGGCGGGCGAATTTCTACGGCGACCCGCCGCGCGACGAGACGCCGTACCGGATGCGCCTCGAGGACAATGTGATGCCGCAGCTTGCCGCGCAACTGGCGCAGCGCGCCCGCTACCGCGAGCGCCGCGCCGAGATCGTGGTGTGGAATCGCGCCAACCCGATCCTCAAGCGCGGCATCGCCCTGACCCCGGTTAAATTCGGCATCTCGTTTACCGCGACCCATTACAACCAGGCCGGCGCGCTGGTCAATCTCTATTCGGACGGGTCGGTGCTGATCAACCATGGCGGCACCGAAATGGGCCAGGGGCTCTACACCAAGGTTGCGCAGGTCGTTGCGCACGAGCTCGGCGTCACGCTCGACCGCGTGCGCGTGTCCGCCGCCGACACGGAGAAGGTGCCCAACGCCTCGGCGACCGCGGCCTCGTCGGGCAGCGACTTGAACGGCATGGCGGCGCAAGCCGCCGCGCGCACCTTGCGCGAGCGGCTCGCGGCCCTCGCGGCGGCACATTTCGCCGTCACCGCGGCCGAGATCCGCTTCGCCGGAAATGCCGTGCACGCTGGCGAGCGCGCGTTGCCGCTGAACGAGCTCGCCGTGCTTGCCCACCGGGCGCGGGTGTCCTTGTCGGCCACCGGCTTCTACGCGACGCCGAAGATTCACTACGAGCGCAAGACATTTTCCGGCCGGCCGTTTTACTATTTCGCCTACGGCGCCGCGGTCTCCGAAGTCGTGATCGACACGCTCACCGGCGAGAACCGCGTGCTCGCGGTCGATATCCTGCACGACGTCGGCAGCTCGCTCAACCCCGCGCTCGACCGCGGCCAGCTCGAAGGCGGCTTTCTGCAGGGGGTCGGCTGGCTCACCACGGAAGAGCTGTCATGGAACGACCGCGGCGAGTTGCAAACCCACTCGCCGTCGACGTACAAGATTCCGACTTGTCGCGATTGGCCCGCGCACTTCCGCTTCGATTGGTTCGGCGAGCCGAACCGCGAGGAGACGGTACATCGCTCCAAGGCGATCGGCGAGCCGCCCTTGATGCTGGCCCTGTCGGTGTTTCACGCGCTGCGCGACGCTATTGCCGGCGCCGCTGACTACCGCGTCTCGCCGCGGCTCGATGCGCCGGCGACCAGCGAGGCGATTCTTCTCGCCGTGGAGGAGGCGAAGCAGCGCGCCACTGCGCTTGCCGCCGCGCCCGCTGCGGATTCGGGATCGCCATGAGCGCCTGGATCGGACCCCTGCGCAACGCGTTGGCTGCAGAGGGCCGGGCGGTCCTGGTCAGCGTCGCCGCGACGCGCGGCTCGACGCCGCGCGAAGCCGGTGCGTGGATGATCGTGACCGCCAAGCAGGCGCAGGCGACCATCGGCGGCGGTCACCTGGAGTTCGAGTCGCTGCGCATCGCTCGCGAGGCGCTACGGGAGGGGACTGCGGGCAGCTGGCTGGTGCGTTTTCCGCTGGCGGCGCGGTTGGGCCAGTGCTGCGGCGGCGTGGCCACCGTGCTGTTTCGCTGTTTCGACCCTGGCGCCAGCGGCTGGCTCGACGCACTCGCGCGACGGGTCGAAGCCGACGCCATGGTCGCCCTCGCGACGCCGGTCGCGCCGGGCGCGCGCGCGCCGACCCCGGTCTCGCCCGACCGCGTCGCCGCGGCGCCGTTGCCGGCGGTCGTTCGGGCCGAGGCCCAGGCGCTGCTCGGCCAGACGGATGCACCGCCAACGGTCGTCGACCACGACGGCGCGACGTGGTATGTCGAGCGCATCAGCGCAGCGGATTTCCATGTCGTGGTATTCGGCAACGGGCATGTCGGACGCGCCCTGGTGCAGGTGCTCGGCGCCGTTCCATGCGCCGTGACCTGGGTCGACGCGCGCGACCACGATTTTCCGGCCACCGTGCCGCCGAATGTCGCCATCGTCGCCAGCGATGTGCCCGAGGCGGAGGTGCGCAGCGCGGCGCCGGGCAGCATGTTTCTGGTCATGACGCACAGCCACGCACTCGATTTCGATCTCGTGGCCGCGATTCTTGCCCGCGACGATTTCCGCTACGCCGGAATGATCGGCTCGAAGTCCAAGCGCGCCCAGCTCGAACGGCGCCTGGCAGCGCGCGGCTTCGCCGCCGCGACCCTCGCGCGCGTGACTTGCCCGATCGGCATCGCCGGCATTGGCGGCAGGGACCCGGGCGTCATCGCCGTCGCGGTCGCCGCCCAGATCGTCCAGGCCTACGAGCGCGCCGCCGCGACTGCGGCGCGCCGCGTGGGTGCGGAAGCCTGAGCGGGCGCGATATGGACGGCACGCAGCGCATCGGCGCTACCGAGGCTCGAGCTCGAGGGCATCACCAAGATCTATCCGGCGGTCGTTGCCAACGACGGCATCGACCTCCGCGTCATGCCCGGAGAGATCCACGCCGTCCTGGGCGAAAACGGCGCCGGCAAATCGACCCTGATGAAGATCATCTACGGCGTCGTCAGGCCGGACGCGGGAACCATACGCTGGAACGGCAAAGTGGTTGCGATCTCCAGTCCAGCGCGGGCGCGGTCGCTGGGCATCGGCATGGTATTCCAGCATTTTTCGCTGTTCGAGACGCTGACGGTAAGCCAGAACATCGCGCTCGCGCTCGAACCCGGCGAAGCGAACGCCGCCCTCGACGAGCGCATTCGCGATGTTTCCGAGCGCTACGGTCTGCCGCTCGATCCACGCCGCCACGTGCATTCGATGTCCGTGGGCGAACGGCAGCGGGTCGAGATCGTGCGCTGCCTGTTGCAGCAGCCGCAGCTGCTGATCATGGACGAGCCGACGTCGGTGCTGACGCCGCAGGCGGTGGAAAAGCTTTTCGCGACACTGCGCCGGCTCGGCAGCGAGGGATGCAGCATTCTCTACATCAGCCACAAGCTCGACGAAATCCGTGCGCTGTGCCAGCGCGCGACGGTACTGCGCGCGGGCAGGGTGACCGGGGAGTGCGATCCGCGCCAGGAAACCTCCTCCGGTCTTGCCCGCATGATGATCGGTGCTGAGCTGCCCCATCCGCGCCACCGCAAAGCGACCACGCGGGGTGACGGCACGCTGGCGGTGCGCGGCCTGTCGCTGCCGGCGGACGATCCGTTCGGCACCGACTTGACCGACATCGACCTGTCAGCTGCGCGGCGGCGAGATCGTCGGCATTGCCGGCGTATCCGGCAACGGCCAGAAGGAGCTTCTCGCCGCCTTGTCGGGCGAGCATCCGGTTGCCGACGCCAAGGCGGTGATGCTCAACGGCGTTGCGGTGGGAAGGCTCGACGCCGCGGCGCGACGCGCGCTCGGCATGGCCTTCGTGCCCGAGGAGCGCTTGGGGCGTGGCGCGGTGCCGGAGATGTCGCTCGCGGAAAACGCGCTGCTGACCGCGCACCGCCACGAGCTTACCCGGCACGGCTTCATCCGCCCCGATGCGGTGCGCGCCTTTGCGCAGGCGACGATCGCGCGCTTTAGCGTCAAGGCCCCGGGCCCCAGCGCGACCGCGCGCAGCCTTTCCGGCGGCAACCTGCAGAAATACATCGTCGGGCGCGAGATCCTGCAGGGGCCACGCGTGATCATCGCGGCGCAGCCGACCTGGGGCGTGGACGTCGGCGCGGCGGCGCTGATCCGCCAGGCCCTGGTCGATCTGCGCGATGAGGGAGTCGCGGTACTGGTCGTTTCCGAAGAGCTCGACGAGCTGTTCGAGATCTGCGACCGCCTCGGCGTCATCGCGCGCGGCCGACTCTCGCCGCCACGGCCCACGCGGGAGACCAACGCCGAGGACATCGGACTGCTGATGAGCGGCTCTTTCATCGGCGCCCAGGGTGTCGCGCGCGCCGAGGCTTCGCCGCCCGGGTTGACCGATGCGCGTTAGGCTGGAAGCGCGCCCTGAACCGTCGCGCCTCATGGGCTGGCTGTCGCCCCTGTTCGCCGTGGCGGCGACCCTCATCGTCGGATTCGTGCTGTTCGCAGCCCTGGGCAAGAATCCCTTCGAGGCGTTCCACGTCTTCTTCGTCAAGCCCGTCGAGAGCCTCTACGGCGTGGGTGAGCTCCTGCTCAAGGCGTCGCCTCTGATGCTGTGCGCCGTCGGCCTGGCCGCAGGTTACCGCGCCAACGTTTGGAACATCGGCGCCGAAGGCCAGCTCACGCTCGGCGCGCTTTGCGGCGGCGGCGTCGCCCTCGCCCTGCAGGACAGCGGCAGCGCGTGGGTGTTGCCGCTGATGCTCTTCGCCGGCGCCGCGGGCGGCATGGCGTGGGCCGCGATCCCGGCGTGGCTGAAGACCCGTTTCAACGCCAATGAAATCCTGGTGAGCCTGATGCTCGTCTATGTGGCTACGTTGGCGCTGTCGCTGCTGGTGCACGGTCCCTGGCGCGACCCCGAGGGGTTCAACTTCCCGCAGTCGAAGATGTTCGCCGACGTGGCGCTGCTGCCCAATCTGCTGCCGGAGACGCGACTCAACGTGGGGTTTCTGCTCGCCCTGGCCGTGGTCGCCGTGGCGTGGTTCTTCATGCGCAGCAGCCTCGCGGGCTTCCAGATGCGCGTCGCCGGTCTCGCCCCCGCCGCCGCCAACTACGCCGGCATCTCCGCCCGGCGCACGGTGTGGCTCGGCATGCTCATCGGCGGGGCGACCGCGGGCATCGCCGGCGTCAACGAGGCCGCCGGCCCGATCGGCCAACTGCTGCCGGTGATGTCGCCGGGCTACGGCTTCGCCGCGATCATCGTTGCCTTCGTCGGACGCTTGCACCCGTTGGGCATCCTGCTCTCGAGCCTGCTGATGTCCCTGCTCTATCTGGGCGGCGAGGCGGCGCAGATCAATCTGGCGCTGCCCTCGGCGGTCACCGGGCTGTTTCAGGGCACGCTGCTCTTCTTCCTGCTCGCCGCCGACGTGCTGATTAATTTCCGCCTGCGCGTCGTGCGGCATGCGCTGCCGGCGATCGCCGGCGTCGGCGCCACGGCCACCAAGGGCGCTTAGTGGAATTGCTGGCGACGCTCTTCGCCCTGACGCTCGCCGCGGGCACGCCGCTCGTGCTCGCAGCGGCCGGCGAACTTGTCACCGAGCGCTCCGGCGTGCTCAACCTGGGTGTCGAGGGCATGATGCTCGTCGGCGCGGTGACGGCATTCATCGTCGCCGCGACGACCAAGCTGCCCTGGCTCGGCGTCGCGGCAGGCATGACGGCGGCGGCCGGCCTGTCGCTGGTGTTCGCCGTGCTGACGCTGACGCTGATGGCCAACCAGGTCGCGACCGGGCTCGCGCTGTCGCTGTTCGGCATCGGCCTGTCCGCCTTCGTGGGCCTGCATTACGTCAGCATCGTGATCGATGGCATCAAGCCGCTGTCCGTTTCCGGCGTGTCCGATCTCCCCTTCTTCGGCAAGCTCTTGTTCGCGCACAGCCCGTTCGTCTATCTCTCGGTGGTGCTGGTCGCGCTGGTGCAATGGTTCCTGTTTCATACCCGAGCCGGCCTGATCGTGCGCGCGGTCGGCGAATCGCCCGAGTCGGCGCATGCGATCGGATACCCCGTGATCGCGATCCGCTACGCTGCGGTGGCTTTCGGCGGTGCCTGCGCGGGACTCGCCGGGGCCTACCTGGCCACGGCGTATACGCCACTGTGGACCGAGGGAATGACGGCGGGCCGCGGCTGGATCGCGCTGGCGCTGGTCGTGTTCGCGACCTGGAAGCCATGGCGCATGCTGGCGGGCGCCTACCTGTTCGGCGCGGTCACGCTGGCCCAGTTCCAGGCCCAGGCGTTGGGGGTCGCCCTGCCCTCGCAGCTGTTGTCGATGCTGCCCTACCTCGCGACGATCATCGTGCTGACGATCATATCGCGCGATGCGGTGACGATCCGCCTCAATGCGCCGGCATCGCTCGGCAAGCCCTATCATCCGGAGGCGTAGCCGCCTCGGGTAGAATGTCTTTCCGCCCGTCGCGCCACGTCAGGCCGTGCCGGTTCAATTCAAGGAGAGGGAGATGTCGCCGATGTTCAAGCGCTGGACACGCTGCACGCTGCAGGCAACGCTCGTTGTGCTCGTCGCCGGGTTCGTGCCGTGGACGGGACTGGCGGTTGCCGCTGACGTGCCGTTCAAGGTGGGCTTCGTGTACGTGAGCCCGGTCAGCGACGCGGGCTGGACGTTTCAACACGACTCCGGTCGCAAGGAGATGGAGAAGGCGCTCGGCGGCAAGGTCGTGACCAAGTACGTCGAGAGTGTGCCCGAGGGTGCTGACGCCGAGCGCGTGATCCGCGAATTGGCGCAAAGCGGCAACCAGCTCATCTTCACGACCTCGTTCGGCTACATGAATCCGACCCTCAAGGTCGCCAAGCAGTTTCCCAAGACCGACTTCGAGCACGCGACCGGCTACAAAACCGATGTCAACGTCGGCATCTACAACGCGCGCTTCTACGAAGGACGCTATCTCGCCGGCATCGTCGCCGGCAAGATGACCAAGTCGAACGTTGCCGGCTACGTCGCCGCCTTCCCGATTCCGGAGGTCGTGATGGGCATCAATGCCTTCACCCGCGGCATGCGCAGCGTCAATCCCAAATCCGAGGTCAAGGTGATCTGGACTAATTCGTGGTACGACCCGGGCCGCGAGCGCGAGGCGGCGGAAACGCTGGTCTCGCAGGGCGCCGATGTGCTCACGCACCACACCGACTCGACCGCCGTGGTGCAGGCGGCGGAGGCGAAGAAGGTGTATTCGATCGGCTATCACTCCGACATGTCCAAGTACGGGCCGCATTCCGAGCTGACCGCCGTCACGCACCAGTGGGGCGCGTTCTATACCAAGACGGTGCAGGAGGCGATCGCGGGTACGTGGAAGCCCACCAGTGTCTGGGGCGGCATCAAGGAGGGCATGATCAAGATGGCTCCGTTCAATCCGATCGTGCCCAAGGACGTGCAGGATCTCGTCAATCGAACCGCGAGCCGATATCGGCGCCGGCAAAATGCACCCCTTCACCGGCCCGATCAAGGACAACGAGGGCAAGGAACGGCTCGCTGCAGGCAAGGTGATGAGCGACGACGTGCTGTCGAAGATGGACTACTACGTCGAAGGCGTGCAGGGCCAGCTGCCGGTCTCGAAATAATTTCGGCCACGGTTTCGACTTCGCGCCCAGCGCCGTGCCCCGGGAGCCGTCACACGGTCGCCTGCCGCCCCCCCGCGGTTGGTTCAGCGCCCAGATACGCGTGGTGGCGATGTTCGAGTTCGCCAAGGGCGCGCTCGCGCTCGCCGCCGGCGCGGGCCTGCTCGCCTTCGTGCACCATGATATCCGCGACGTCGTCGGCGAGCTGCTGCTGCACCTGCATCTCGATCCGGCGCGGCGCATACCGGGAATCTTTGTTTTGCTGGCGGACCGCGTCGCGTCGATCGACCTGTGGCTGCTCGCCGTCGGCGCCGCACTCTACAGCGCAGTGCGCTTCGCCGAAGCCTACGGGCTGTGGCTCAATCGCAAGTGGGCACAATGGCTGGGCGCCGTGTCGGGTGCGATCTACGTGCCCTTAGAGGTCTACGCACTGACCAAGGGCGTGACTCCCCTCAAGCTCGCGACACTCGGCATCAACCTGCTCGTTGTGGCGGTGTTGAGCGAGGCGCTCTGGCGCGAGCGCCCAAGCGTCAGGCGCGAGCGGCCGTGATCGCCTCGAGCAGCGTATCCGGATCGTGCGCGCCCGAGACAGCGGTACGGCCATTGAAGATGAAAAACGGCACGCCGCTGATGCCTGAGTCCCGCGCCTCGCGCATCTCGGCTTCTACCTCGCTGCGATACGCGTCCGAAACGAGCATCGCGCGCGCCGCATCCGCGGGAAGTTCGGCGTCTGCCGCCAGGGCCACCAGCTCGTCGACCTCGCCGAGGAAGCGGCCCTCGGTGAAATAGGCGCGGAACAGCCGCTCGACGAGCGCCTGCGCGTCACCGCGCTGCTGCGCCCAGGCGATGAGGCGATGCGCAGCGAGCGTGTTGGGCTGCAACCGGATGCGCTCGAACGCAAACGGAATGTCGACCTCCGCGCCCACCGCGCGCACGCGCGCGTAGATCGCATCCGCCCGTGCCGCGCCGCCGAACTTTGCCTCGAGATACGCGGCACGCGGCATGCCCTGCGCGGGCAGATCGGGGTTGAGCTCAAACGGATGCCAGCGTACCGTCACCACCAGGCCGGGCGCATCGCCCAAGCGGGCGAGTGCGAGCTCGAGCTTGCGCTTGCCGATGTAGCACCAGGGGCAGACGACGTCGGAGATGACGTCAACGAAAAGCGGTGACCCGGCGGGCGCGGTCACGCCGGCGGCCGCAGCAGTGGTCATGGCGGGTCTCGGTCGAGAACAAGGCGCAAGCAGTGGATTGTACTGCAGCGTCCGCGGCCGGTCCGCCGGCAGGATGGATCGGGCCGCGACCGGCGTGGCGCTTCGTGCGATCATTCCCTTTCCGCCCAGGCGATCCGGTCGCGCTTCAGGCGCGGCCCTCTTCGCGGCAACGCTGCGTTCCTAACGCGTCATTCGCCATGCCCGCATCCACCCCGCGCTGGGACATCTTCTGCGCCGTCGTCGACAACTACGGCGACGTCGGCGTCGCCTGGCGGCTTGCGCGCCAGCTCGCGCGCGAGCACGGCATCGGCGTGCGCCTGTGGGTCGACCACCTCGCGCCGCTCGCCCGACTCGCGCCGCAAGTCGATGCGGCGACGAGCCTGCAAACCGTGCTCGGCGTCGAGGTGCGACGCTGGGACCGCGCCGACGTGCGCAACCGGCTGAGGTTGCCGGCGATGTCGTGATCGAAGCCTTCGGCTGCGGCCTGCCGGCGCCGTATCTCGCGGCGATGGTTGCGTGCGCGCGGCAGCCGGTCTGGATCAATCTCGAATACCTCTCCGCGGAGCCGTGGATCGAAACCTGTCACGGCCTCGCCTCGCGCCACGCCACGCTGCCGCTTACGCGCTACTTTTTCTTCCCCGGCTTTACCGCCACGAGCGGAGGACTGTTGCGCGAGCGCGACCTGTTTGCCCGCCGCGAGCGCTTCCACGCCGATGCGCTCGCGCGCGAAGCCCTGTGGCGAGCACTCGGGCTCGCGCCGCCGGCAGCGGCAACGCTGGTCGTGTCGCTGTTCTGCTATCCCAATGCGGCGCTTCCCGCTCTGCTCGATGCGTGGGTGGACGGCGAAGGACCACTGCTGTGCTTGGTGCCCGAGGGAGTCGGCGGCGAGCCGCTCGAGCGCTGGATCGCAAGCCGCGCGCCGCCGTCGGGGGGTGCCGCTCGTGCGCGGCCGGCTCACCCTCGCTGCGGTCCCCTTCCTGGCCCAGGATGATTACGACCGGCTGCTGTGGGCCTGCGATGTCAACTTCGTGCGCGGCGAGGATTCGTTTGTCCGCGCGCAATGGGCGGCGCAGCCGCTGGTATGGCAGGTGTATCCGCAGACGCAGGACGCGCACC
Source organism: uncultured beta proteobacterium (assembly GCA_963711235.1). Taxonomy (GTDB): domain Bacteria; phylum Pseudomonadota; class Gammaproteobacteria; order Burkholderiales; family Casimicrobiaceae; genus PALSA-1003. The sequence continues at coordinate 63,766 of CAVQDI010000012.1, forward strand.
GGCTGAAGCTCGAGGCCTTTGTCGCGCGCTACGCTGCCGCGCTCGAAGCGGGCGCGACGGCCGCATGGGGCAATTTCTTGCGCGCCTGGAACGGCGCGGGCGACGCCGCGGCGACCTGGTCCTCGTTCGCCGCCGCACGGGCGAAGCTCCGCACGCACGCAGAAGCCTGGGCCGCGGCGCGCGCGGGCGAGACCGATCTTGCTTCCGCCCTGGTCAAATTTTGCGCCGATCGAGTATAATTATTGGTTAACTTAATCGATGCGCTAGCTTAGGGTACCGCCATGAAAATCGCGCAGGAAATCCGCGCCGGCAACGTCATCATGATCGGCAAGGACCCGATGGTCGTGCAGAAGGCCGAGTTCAACAAATCCGGCCGCAACGCGTCCGTCGTCAAGATGAAGCTCAAGAACCTGCTCTCGGGCTCCGGCACCGAGACGGTATACCGCGCCGACGAGAAGTTCGACGTCATCCAGCTCGAGAAGAGGCCGGTGACTTTTTCCTACTTCTCCGACCCGATGTATGTCTTCATGGACGAGGACTACAACCAGATCGAAGTCGAAAAGGACAACCTGGGCGACGCGGTTGCCTACCTCGAAGACGGCCTCGCCTGCGAGCTGACTCTCTACGACGGCCGGGCGATCGCGGTCGAGCTGCCGAATTCGGTGGTGCGCGAGATCACCTATACCGAACCCGCCATCCGTGGCGACACGTCGGGCAAAGTGCTCAAACCGGCCAAGCTCGGCAGCGGGCTCGAGGTGCAGGTGCCCCTGTTCGTGGCCACCGGCGACAAGATCGAGATCGACACCCGCACCGGGGAATATCGCCGCCGCGTCTAACGCGGCCGCCGGCGCGTCACGCCGGCCGAGCGCGCCTTTCAGCGCTCTGCCGCCTGCTGTTCGGGTTGCCAGCCACCGCCAAGCGCCGTCATGAGGTCGACGTCGGCGGAAAGCAGATTCTGCCGGCTGCGGATGAGCGCGAGCTCGGACACGTTCAGGCTGCGCTGCGAATCGAGCACGTCGAGAAACGGCGTGTAACCGGCTTCATAGCGGATGTTGGCCAGACGCAGCGCCGCGCGCGCCGCGTCGGCGCTGTCCCGCGCGTCGCGCTCCGTGGCCGCGTACTGGCGCACGTTGGACAAGGCGTCGGATACCTCGCGAAACGATGTCTGGATCGTCTTCTGGTAGTTCGCCAGCGATTGCGCCCGGAGCGCGTACTGAACGTCGACCTGTGCGACAAGCTGGCCGCCTTCGAAGATCGGCGCGGAGATCCCTGCGCCGAGCGCCCAGATGCGTCCCGGCAGGGTGAACAGACCGGCGAGCGCGGCGCTCTGGCCGCCGAAGTCGCCGGTCAGCGTGATGGTCGGAAACAGCATCGCCTTGGCGACACCGATCTGGGCGTTGGCGGCGACCAGATCCTGCTCGGCTTGACGGATGTCCGGCCGGCGCTCGAGCAAGCGCCGAGGGCAGCCCCGGCGGCGGTGACGCCGGCACCGGCAATTGAGTCGATGTCGCCGGCGGGCAGCGACAGGTCGAGCTTGCCGGTCAGCGTGCCCAGCAGGTGTTCGGCCAGGTCGCGCTGACGCAGGAAGTCGTCGAGCTGAAACGCCACGTCGGAGCGGGCGCCCTCGGCCTGGCGCACGTCGAGGTCGGAGGCGAGCCCAGCGTCGGCGCGCCGGCGCACGATCGCGAGGGTGTCTTCCCGGGAGTCGAGCGTGGAACGCGTCGAGGCGATCTGCGCATCGAGGGAGCGCAGGGCAAAATAGGTCTGCGTGGTCAGTGCCGCAGTCGAGAGCGTGACCACGTCCTTCGCGTAGCGCGTGCTCAGGTCCTGCGCCCGCGCCGCCTCGGATGCGCGCCGCAATTTGCCCCAGAAATCGATCTCGAACGACGCCGAGAGTTCGAGCAGCAGGTTGTTTTGCAATAGCTCACCCGGAGGTTCCGGCGCGACCACCTTGCTGCTGTAGGCGGTCCGGCCGCCCGTGCCGCCCAGATTCAGCTGCGGAAACAGCGCCGCGTTGACCACCCGCACGTTGGCGTCGGCTTGCTCGATGCGCGCCACCGCCTGGACGATGTCGGTGTTGTTGGCCAGTGCCGTGGCGACCAGCTCGTCCAGGGTCGGATCATCGAACAGCCGCCACCATTCCGGGGGGACCGAGTCCGTGGCCCCGGCGGCGACCGCTGCGCTCGGCCCCGCAAACGTGCCCGGCAGGGGCATTGCGGGCCGCTCGTAATCCGGGCCGACCATGCACGCGCCGAGCGCGAGCACGGCGACGGGCGACGAGCGGGCGCGGGCGTCATGCCGGCCTCTGCTCGGCTTGCGACCGGCGCCGGCGCCGGCTTGACCTTGCGCCGCGACAGCAGGACGAAGAAGAGCGGAATGAACACGGTGGCGATGAAGGTGGCGGCGAGCATGCCGCCGAACACGCCCGTTCCCATCGACCGCCGCGCGGCGGCGCCCGCCCCGGTCGCCAGCACCAGCGGCAGGACGCCCAGCACGAAGGCAAGCGAGGTCATGACGATCGGCCGGAAGCGCAGCCGCGCTGCCTCGAGCGCCGCCTCGAGCGGCGGGAGCCCCTTCGCTTGCTCCTGTGCCGCGAACTCCACAATCAGGATGGCATTCTTCGCCGCCAGGCCGATCAGCACCAGAAGGCCGATCTGGAAGTACACGTCGTTGCTGAAATTGCGCAGGAACACCGCCGTGAGCGCGCCGAGCAGACCGAACGGCACCGCCAGCAGGACCGCGGCGGGCAGCGCCCAGCGCTCGTAATTGGCGGAGAGAATCAAGAACACCATCACGATCGCGAACGTGAAGGCAAGAATTGCCGCGGTGCCGATGCGCTTTTCCTGAAACGCCTGGCCGGTCCAGGAGACGGTGTAGCCCGGCGGCAGCGATCGCGCCACATCCTCGACCGCCGCGATCGCCTGCCCGGAGCTCGTCCCCGGCGAGCTGTTGCCCAGCACCTTCGCCGCGAGGAAGCCATTGTAGCGATCGAGTTGCTCCGGGCCGATGGTGCTCGTCATGCTGATCAGCGCCTTGACCGGAATCATGTCTCCGCCGCTGCTGCGGACGTAGACGTTGCCCAGGTCCTCCGGCTTGGCGCGGTACGCGCCCTCGGCCTGCAGCTGCACCCGATAGGTATGACCGAACTTGTTGAAGTCGTTGACGTAGAGCACGCCCATCGTGCTCTGCAAGGCGTCGAAGACATCCTGCACCGGCACGCCGAGCGCCATCGCCTTTTCCCGGTCGACGTCGACGAAGAGCTGGGGTGAGGTGGGGCGGTAGAACGTCGCGATCCCGGTAAGCTCCGGCCGCTTGCGCAGCGCGTCCATGAATTGCTGCAGGCCGGCATAGAGCTTCTGCGGATCGGCGTCGGCGCGATCCTGCAGGTAGACCTCGAAGCCGCCGGCGGAGCCAAGGCCGCGAATGGCTGCCGGATTGAGGGCGAGCAGCAAGCCCTGGGGCCGCTTCGAGGCCTGCGCCATGGCGTACTTCGTGACCTCCTCGGCCGTCGTCTTGCGCTCGTCCCAGGGTATGAGCGGGATGAAGATGGTCGCCACGTTGGTCTTGTTCGCGCCGGCGATGAAATCGTAGCCGCTGACCACAAACGCATGCTCCACCGCCGGATTGTCCAGCAGCATCTTCTGCACGCTGGCGCCGAGCGCCTGCGTGCGTTGCAGTGTCGCCGCGTCGGGCAGCGTGAGCGAGCCCAGAACATAGCCCTGATCCTCCGGCGGGACGAACCCGCTCGGCACGAGCTTGAACAGCGCGGCGTCGATGCCCAGGATGGCCACGAAAATGAGCACCGCGATCAGGCGATAGCGCGCGGTCAGCCTCACCGCGCCCAGGTACACGCGCGTGATCCAGGCGAAGGCGCGATTGAACGGGCGGAAGAACCGGTTTTCCAGGTGCTGGCGCTGCAGCAGGATCGCGCACATCGCCGGCGACAGCGTCAGGGCGACCAGACCCGAGATCGTGACCGCGGTGGCGACGGTGACCGCAAATTGCTGGTAGAGCTTGCCCGCCAATCCACCCAGAAAGGCCACCGGGATGAATACCGACACCAGCACCAGCTCGATGGCCACGATCGCGCCGGTCACCTCGCGCATCGACTCGATCGCGGCATCCTTCGGCGAGAGCTTGCGCTCCGCCATCAGCCGCTCGACGTTCTCCAGCACCACGATCGCGTCGTCGACGACAATGCCGGTCGCGAGCACGATCGCGAACAGGGTCAGTGTATTGAGCGTGAAGCCGAACAGCAGCAGGCCGGCGAAGGCGCCGATCAGCGACACCGGCACGGCGATGATCGGAATCAGCGTCGCCCGCCAGCTCTGCAGGAACACGAACACGACCAGCAGCACGAGGATCCCGGCGGCGATCAGGGTGATGATCACTTCGTGGATCGACGCCTGCACGAAGCGGGTGGTATCGAAGGGAATGCCCTGCGTGACTCCCTGCGGAAAGCTCTCCGCCAGCCGGGCGATGCCGGCGCGCACGGCGGTAGCGACCTTGAGCGCGTTGGCACCGGACTGGAGGAACACCGCGATGCCGACCGTCGGCTTGCCGTCGAGGTTGGTGAACGCGTCGTAGCTGACCGCGCCGAGCTCGACCCGCGCCACGTCGCGGATGCGCAGCGCCCCGCCCGGCCCGGTCGAGCGCAGGACGATATTGCCAAAGTCCGCCGGATCCTGGAGCCGCCCGCGCGCGGTCACCGTGTAGACCAGCGCCTGCCCCGGCGGGGCCGGCTCGGCGCCGATCCTGCCGGCGGCGTATTGGGTGTTTTGCGCGGCGATCGCCTGCGCCACGTCAGTCGGCGTGACCCCGAGCTGGGCCATCCGGGCGGGATTGAGCCAGATGCGCATCGAGTAGTCGCGCGCGCCGAAGATGGTCACGTCGGCGACACCGGGAATGCGCTTGAGCTCGTCGAGAATGTTGATCGTGGCGTAGTTGCTCAGAAACAGCGTGTCGTAGCGCGGATCATCCGACGACAGCCCGATCACGAGCAGGATGTCGGTCGAGCGCTTCAGCGCCACGACCCCGGTCTGGCGCACCACGTCGGGCAAGCGTGGCAGCGCGATCGCGACGCGATTGTTGACGTCGATCACCGCCTTGTCGGCGTTCGAGCCGACTTCGAAGGTGCAGGCGATGGTCAGCGTGCCGTTGCCCGACGCGGTGGAGCTGAAATAGATCAGGTTGTCGACGCCGGAGAGCTGCTCTTCGATCGGCGCGGCAACGGTGCGGGCCAGGGTGTCGGCGCTTGCCCCCGGGTAATTCGCGGTGATGATGACCGTCGGCGGCGCGATTTCCGGATACTGGGCGACCGGCAGCACCAGCGCCGCGATCAGGCCTGCCAGCGTGATGATGATGGAGATGACGCCGGCGAAGATCGGCCGGTTGATGAAGAACTCCGAAAACGACATCGCCGCGGCCCTTAGTTGGTGGCCGCCTTGGCGGCCGGCACGGGCGGCGGCGCCTCGACCACGGCGGTGCCGGGCTGGACTTTCAGCAGATTGTCGACGATGACCCGGTCGCCTGCCTGGAGCCCGGAGATGATCACCCAGTCGGCGTCGATCCAGTCTCCGGTCTTCACCGGCCGCGCCTGAGCCTTGCCTTGGCCGTCGACGACGAACACCAGATTCTCCTTCTCGGTCTGAACGACCGCAGTCTGCGGGACGAGGAATACGTTGTCGCGCTGGCCAGCGGCGATGCGCACGGTGACGAACTGGCCCGGAAGAAGCTGCTCGCGCGGATTGTCGAATTCGGCGCGCAGTTGCTGCGTGCCGAGCCGGGTGTCGATCGCCGTCGCGGCAAAATTGAGCCGCCCCTTGGTGGGGTAGAGCGAGCCGTCGGGCAGGACGAGCTGCACCTCGGGGGTCGTCGCGCGCGACATGCGCCCGCCGGGGAGCTTGGCAAGATCGGCTTCGGCCAGACTGAAGCGCACCCAGATCGGTGTCAGCTGGTTGATGGTCGTGAGCAGGCTGCCGGCGGCATCGGTGCTGATCAGCGTTCCGATCGAATGCTCGGCGCGGCCGCTGATACCCGCAACCGGCGCCGTGACGTTGGTGTAGGACAGATTGAGCTGCGCTTGGCGCACGGAGGCGTCGGCCAGCTGTACCGCGGCTTGCGCGAACTGCAGGGTCGACGTGGCATCGTCGTACTCCTTGCGGCTAACCGCGCGATCGGCGACCAGCGGCTTCAGCCGCGCTTCCTCCCGCCGCCCCTGCTGCAGCTGCGCGGTCGCCTGCGCCAGCTGACCCTGCGCCTGCGCCAGCGCAACCTCGAACGGCGCGCGATCGATCTCGAATAGCGGCGCTCCCCCGCGCACCGGATCGCCTTCGCGGTAGAACTGCTTGACGAGGATCCCGGAAACGCGCGCCCGCACCTCGACCTGCTTCGACCCTTCGACCTGGCCCACGATGTCGAATCGGATCGGCACGCTCCGCGGCGCGACGGTCACCAAGTGTGCGGGGACCGGTGCCGGTGCGGCGGCCGGCGCGGCGCCCTCTTTGCCGCACCCTGCCAGCACGCACAGCGCAACGCCCGCAAGCAGTCCGAAACGCGGCCAGCGAAGACAGGCAGCGCTGCAATGCCGGCATCACCTTGCTGGTCGGCGACATGGACACTCCGCGAAGGAACGGCATACGGGTGTGGCCGCACCCGAAGGCGTTGATTATTATACAATCGCGATTGTATGTAAACTTGAAGACAGCACACGGAGTCAACAGTGCGTCGAACCAAGCAGGAATCCGAGCAAACACGGCAGCAGATTCTTCGCGCCGCGCGGCGCGAATTTGTCCGCCGCGGCGTGGCACGCACCACCCTGGGGCACATCGCGACGACTGCGGGCGTTACGCGCGGTGCAATCTATTGGCATTTCAGCGACAAGACCGCCCTGTTCCACGCCATGCGCGAACAGGTATCGCTGCCGCTGATCGATCGCATGAGCTTCGCCCTGCTCTCTGCCAGCGACGAGGATCCGCTGGCGGCAATCGAGACATTTCTGAACAGCCTCATCGACACCGTCGCGGGCGACAGCGCGACGCTGCGCACGTTCCAGATCATGCTGTTCAAGTGCGAGTACGTCGACGAATTCCAAAGCGAGCTCGGCGCGCCAGACGCGACGCAGCCACGAGCTCGTGAGCCAGCTCACGACCGTGTACCAGCGCGCGAAGCGCGCCGGCGGGCTGCGCCTGGGACTGGCGCCGGCGGTCGCGGCGCTCGACACCTGCGTTTTCGTCAACGGTCTGTTGCGCCTGTTCCTGCTCGATCAGGCCGGCACGCTGGTGCGGCGGCATGTCGGCGCACTGATCGCCGCCCACGTCGCCGGCCGGCGCGCCGGCGGGCAATAAGGCGCCTGCCGCGCGCGGTTGCGCCCTTCGCCGTTCCGCGTCTACTATCCGCGGCAACAAGCGCGCCGTCGAACGGCGCTTCTCGGGGGATGCCGATGCGCACCCAGGTTGGCATCGTCGGCGCAGGCCCGGCGGGCCTTCTGCTTTCGCACCTGCTGCACCGGCAGGGCATCGAGTCGGTCGTGCTCGACAACCGCAGCCGCGCCGATATCGAGTCGACGATTCGCGCCGGCGTGCTCGAGCAGGGCACCGTCGACCTGCTTGGCTCGCTCGGCCTTGGCGAACGCATGCAGCGCGAGGGCGCGATCCACCACGGCATCGAACTGCGCTTCGCCGGCCGCGGCCATCGCATCGATCTTTCCGCGCTCACCGGGGGCAAGGCGATCACCGTCTACGCCCAGCACGAGGTGATCAAGGACCTGGTGGCGGCGCGGCTCGACTGCCGGCGGCACGATGGTGTTCGATGCCGAGGCCGTGAGCGTGCACGATCTCGACCGCACCGCCCCGGTGATCCGCTACCGCCACGCGGGAACGGACGTGGATCTGAGCTGCGACTTCGTCGCCGGCTGCGACGGCTTTCACGGCATCTGCCGCGCGGCTATTCCGCAATCGGCACGCAAGGAGTTCTCGCGCGTCTACCCCTTTGGCTGGTTCGGCATCCTGACCCGCGCCCCACCGTCGTCGCAGGAGCTGATCTACACCCACCACGCGCGCGGCTTTGCGCTGGTCAGCACGCGCTCGCCGGATATCCAGCGCCTGTATTTTCAGTGCGACCCCCACGACGACGTCGGCAACTGGTCCGACGACCGCATCTGGGCCGAGTTCCGTGCCCGGCTCGCGACGCATGACGGCTGGACGCCACGCGAGGGCCCGGTAATCCAGAAGAACATCGTCGCCATGCGCAGCTTCGTGTGCGAAACGATGCGCCATGGGCGGCTCTTTCTTGCTGGCGACGCCGCGCACATCGTCCCGCCGACGGGTGCCAAGGGACTCAACCTCGCGGTTGCCGACGTGCGTGTGCTGGCGCAGGCCCTGGCCGCGTTCTATGCCGACGGCCGCCACGACCTTCTCGACGCCTACCCCGAAACGGTGCTGCGCCGGATCTGGCGCGCCGAGCATTTTTCCTGGTGGATGACCTCGATGCTGCACCAGTTTCCCGGCAACGATCCGTTCCAGGAGCGCTTGCAGATCGCCGAACTCGGCTACGTCATCGCGTCGCGCGCTAAGTCGGTCACCCTGGCGGAGAATTACGTCGGGCTGCCCTTCGAGTGACCCGC
>CAVQDI010000013.1:0-334475 GCA_963711235.1 uncultured beta proteobacterium
CGACGCGAGCGGCCCACCGCCAATGACGGCAGGGCTCCTCGTATGAGTCTCAGTTAAACGAAGACTTTTGGCGCGGGATCTTGGCTCCTGCCTTGCGGGCTTCCGACAGTCCGATCGCGATAGCCTGTTTGCGGCTTGTTACCTTCTTTCCGGACCTGCCGCTCTTTAGCGTGCCCCTCTTTCGTTCCTGCATGACCTTCTTGATCTTGCTCTGAGCCTTCTTGCCGTATCGAGCCATTCTGAGCTCCTTTCTACTGCAACTAAACCATGTGATTAAGATCCCGCTTTGTCGACTGCGTCGTCAGCATTACGCAAGGGGGTAGAAGATCTCCTCTTCGCATGAGCGGTTCAAGATTTATCAACCACTCAATCAGAGGCGCGCGAGGCGGCCGAGCAAATAGCCCACGATGAGGGCGCCGGCAACCGTAGCGATCGGGTTGGCGCGTATCGACGCGCATGCGGCTTCGGTAACCTTGGTTTGGGCCTGCTTCGCCTGCTCGGGAATGCTCGATGCCCATTGCGCAGCCGATGTCGCGGTGTCCGCAGCACTGTCCACCGCTTGATGCGCTTTCCCGCTCAGACGGTCAACTTGCGCAGTCGCCTTGTCGGCCACTTTGTCGATGGTTTGGTGTGCAGTTTGCGCCGTGGTTTCGATCCTGTCGTTACTCGCCGGGTTTGAGAGAGGGTTGGTGTTGCCGTGCGGGGTATTTTCGCCGATGGTCGTGGATCGATCCATAATGGTCCTTTCTGATCGTCACCTTGCTGGCAGATACTCAAGACGCGGCTGCGTCCGCAGCAGTACTGTGGCGTCTCACTTTGGTGCGCTATCAGACGCTGTCTGATTTTTTACATTGGATGAACAAAAACATTTCTGTTCGGTTAGGCCGGCGCGGGCACCGGCCGTGTGTTCATCGGCCTAGCAAAGAAGATCTTTTCGGAATTTGAGCACCGTCGCCACCCATGGCTTCAACGCGGCGAAGTTGGCTCGCTGCTCGGGAGGCGTCGTCGGCCGCACCGGGTAGTCCATGACATTAACGGATATGCTGCGGCTTCCTGTTATGAATGCACATGCCGTCCGCCAATAGCCTTCCATTGCTGCTCGAAATACCGAGCGTCCTCATCGGAGCGCGCTCTCACTCCCATCAGAATGCCGCCGTCGTGAATGCCAGTTTCATACTGTTTGGCACGCTCTTCCGGGATGCCCCAATCGCTAAGCACTGCAATAAGGCCGCCCGTGACGGCCGCGGCGCCAACGGCTGCCAGTGCCACAGCTACCGGCCCCGCGAGAACCAAGCCCAAGCCGGGAAGCGCCACGACACCTACCGCGATGAGGGCGGGGATGATCATGCCAATTGTTCCCCCCATGGGCCCGCCCATTTCGCCACCCTCTTCTACTTTGCGGCCCAGTTGAATATTGATTTGACGATCGTCCGACAAGTAGCGTCTACGAGTGTCATCGGACATGACCACGTTGATGTCCGCAGTGCCATAGTCGCGCTGAGAGACTACCTCGTACGCGCGCTCGACACTCTCGCTGTCTCTGAATAAGCCTGTGACCATTTTCGAGTTGCCACTAGCTGCTGCTGAATTTGTCATCGCCGCCTCGTAACTTGTCGTCGCGCTCGGTGCATGCGATCGTAATTCCTTCAGTCGTTTTTCCTTCGACACACTTTCGGGGCAGAGGTTCTCAGTCTGCGCGCTGACTACCGCCATCGGTGTACGGAAATGGATAGGTTCCGGTTCCGCAGGGCTCCAGGGCCTGCACTGGCGCAATGCTCATGGCATTTGCGGCCCCGAATCCGAGCGCCACGAACCACGCAGACGGCGAATGCAGCGATCCATGGTGTTCTCCCAAACCTTACTATGCGCGTAGCGACCGGTCATTCTCTATGTGCGTAGGGCTGCCCCAAGGAAAGGTCGAGCGGCGACCAGCCGTGCTCCGCAAATATGCGTAAAGTCTATTGGGGCTCGCGCACGCAGGTTTACCGATCAGTCCTACAGTACATTCAGATTTGGGCTGATAGGCAATGCGACGCAACCGCGGGTAGTCTAATCGGACGCTGCCGTGCGCTGACATGGAACACACCGTGAACCAAGATCGGCTGTCCAGGATCGATCACGCTCGCGCATCGGACATCACAATCTGGTAAGGAGAATCTCATGAAAACAATCGTTTCCGTACTTGTCGCATCCACGTTCTTCGTGGGCGGCGCCTATGCGCAGTCCGTCGCGCTGTCCAATAGCGACTCACCCTCCAATCGTCGCACGCGATGATGAAGTCAGACGCCAACCACAGTGCGGAGATCGATAAACACATCAAGGATTTGCATGCAAAATTAAAGATCACTCCGGCTGAGGAATCGCAGTGGGACCAGGTAGCCCAAACGATGCGCGAAAACGCGGCTGAACTTGACAGTGCAATCAGCAAGCGCGAGACGTTGGCTGGTCGCGGGTCGGCTATCGACGACTTGAATGCCTATGCCGATATCGTCCAGGTCCACGCGGACGCCATCAAGAAGCTCTCAACGGCCTTTTCCGCACTGTATGACTCGATGCCAGACGCGCAGAAGAAGGTGGCTGACGAGGTATTTGATCAACGCGTGCCGAAGAAGGTCGCCACGAAGTGAAGCTCTGCCAGCTCAGTGCGGTGATTCACGAAACGGATCAACTTTAAGGATTGGCCATGAAACAGCGAATGGTTTGTCTTGTTCTCGGTGCCCTCGCGCTTGGCGCAGCTTCGGTCGCGAATGCGCGGGTGGATTTCAGTGTCAACCTCGGACCGCCTCCAGTGGTCTATCAGCCTGACCCCTACTATGTCGCGCCTCCAGTCGTTTATATCGGCGGTGGGTCTTGGGGCGGTGACCACGACCACCATTATAGAGGCCATCACGACCACAGGCACCGCTGAAATCTGCTGCGAGTTTGGTCATCGCGACCTGGCTCCCGGCGTTTCCGCTGAGGCCCCTTGGCCGCACTCCGATCGGTGACCCGGCCGATGCCGATCGGTTAGGGTTGGGCACATAAGTTCGGGGCGGGCAAAGATTTTGCCGCCCCTGTCGACGACACCCGCCGCGGGCGACGATCCGCGGCGGGCTGCGGCACCGGCAACGTCTTCGTCTCCGTCCCCCCTGCTCTTTGCTTACCGCGCGACGATAAGAATCAGCCCGGCATCATGGACTCCGCCATGGCCGGCACTGATTCTCAAGCGGCGCTCGGGCGCTATTCGGCCGGTAAATCAGAGTGGCACCGACGCGAGCGAGATCATCGGCCAGAAGGCCAACGACCCAGCCTCACTGCTGCTTGCTTTCGGCCGTGCCCAGGCCACCGCGCAGACCAATGCGGCGTGGATGAACTTCGCCAAGATGGCCGAAGACGCCCTCCCCCTCATCCGCAACGCCATCGAAGCCATTACCTATGCGCTCTTCCCCATACTGATCCTGCTGCTCATGCTGACCCACGGCATGGGCACGATGCGCGTCCTGCAGGGCTATCTTTTCACCCTAGTGTGGATCCAGCTCTGGCCCGTCGTCTACGCGATCCTGCACTATATGGGCTCGCTCGCGAGCGCGAAGCACATCGCTGCTGCCGCGGATCTGGGTGGTGGCGCCACCGGGCTTTCACTATTGACCGCGTCACAGGTGTACTCGACCGTCATCTCCGACGAGGCCGTCGTCGGTTATCTGGTGCTCAGCGTGCCCGCAATCGCCTGGGCGGCGGTCAAGGGTATGGAAGCCATCGGGCAAGCAGCGATCACGGGTGTGAGTTCCCTGCAATCGATGGCAGGATCAGCCTCGAGCGCGGCGGCGACGGGCAACCTTTCCGCGGGCAACGTCTCGTTCGAGCAGCAGCAGCTCGCCCCGATGCGTAGTGCGGCGGCGATGCGCAAATTCTCGAGTATCCATGGAACAGGATATAGCGGACCGAATCACGGGCGAGGGTCGCTTTGAGTACCTCCTCGGAAGCAATCCGCTGGGCATGCAGGACAGCCAGCAGATCGCACAGGACGCCTCGCAGGCCTCGACGACGCTCGCGGCCACGGCCCGTAGCTCGCTGCGGTCGGCCGAGACGTCGATGTCGGCGGCGCTCAACGAGGCCCAGGGCCTGGCCCGTGCGAGCGGAGTAAGTCAGGCGTATGGCGATCTCATGAGTCTCGGTACGTCCGGTTCGGACGCGACCTCGGTGCAGGATCGGCGTGTCGCAGCTGAGAGCTTGGCGCACGAACTCGGCATCAGCGACGTCTCCGTCGCCGACTCGGTCCTCACCGCCCGGCTTGGAGGGACCCTGCCCAAGGGCTGGAGCCCGATCATCGGGGCGGTCGAGAACGCCGGTAGCCAGCGGACGGCCAACCAGATCCAGGCGGCCGTCAGCAACGCGGAGCGATCGCTACGCGAGAAGTCGCTCTCGCACCAGGCGCAGGTGCTGACCAGCTTCATGAGCTCCGACGAGTTCCGCAGCCTGCGGCAATCGAATCAGGAGGCAACCCACCGCGTCGAGTCGGCGTATCAGGACTACAAGGCGACGCGCAACACCTATTCGACCGAACAGCGGGAAGCCGAGCAGTACCAGGAAGTGGCGCGCCGCGCCGAGGTGTTCTCGAAGACCTATACCTGGAACGACGTCGCGCGATTCAACGAGTTTCTCAAGGCGCGCGGGCATCTCGGATCGATCGATCGCGACACCGTCACTGCGGATTTCAAGGCCTTCCTCATGTCGGGCGGCATCGCGTCAGACGGCAAGGGAAAGGAGTTCTGGGTACCCTACGACGGCACTGGCCCGACAATTACCGATCTGCGGTCAGACACACACAAGAATGTTGTCAGTGACGACCCCACGTTCGCAGCCAACACGTCTCGGGACGCCTTCTCTCGGGAGACGGTGACCGATGCTGCGGCCGCTAATGATCACCGGGTACGGCAAGCCGCGTCTCAGGCAGGCGTGTCAGCACAGCAGACGGTCGGCGCCGACGGATTGCCGCAGAAAATTGACACCGAAAAGACGGCCGTTACCGACAAGACGGGCGGTGCCGCTGTTGATATCGAGAAGGGTAGACGCCAAAACGCCGAACAGTTTAAGGACGCGAAAGAAAACGTGCCGTGGTGGCACAGGCTCGGCGAACAGCCGGATGGTAGGTCTGCTAGTCAACAGCTAAACAAGTCAAAGGAGCCTCCACTCCGGAGGCGGGTCCGGAGAATGGTAAGTCAGAGTCCTAGGCGTCGCGCTTCTCGTGCTCTTTGACATACATGCGGAGCGCTTTTCTAAACGCGTCTGCATCCTGCCAACCGGAACTCAACATCCAGACGAAAGGGATTGCCGCGACCCCAATCAAGATCGGCGAGTAACGGGTCATACCGGTGGGCCCGATATCAAGCCATCACGAACATCAGTCCGGCGACCGCGCAGCCACAGAAGAGCAGCCAGATGCCCAATAGCAGTTTGTGAGACGTGCCGTTTCTTGTCATGGCGAAGCCTGTAAAGATCGGGAACTACAAATCAACATTAGGACGTGGGAAGCCTTGTGTCAACGCCTCGCTCCACCGACTTGCGACATTCCTAGTGATAAAAACGCCCACATTCCTTGAGCTTTTCGGGTTTCCGCTCCTGGCAGTGACCGCTAGCATTGGCATTGGTCGTCAGCAGGGAGCGGCGGCGACTCCATAGGGAAGGCAGATAACCATGGATCCATCTCAACTCCACGCCCCATCTAACACGTCAACGCTCCCAGAAAGGCTTCTCGACGAACTGCTGACCGAGCTACGCAGCGATCGCGAACACCTGCGCAGCGAACACCGCGAGCTCGTTAGGGAGCGCCGCAGCGAGCGCCGCTGGAAAATCCTCTTTCAGCTCTTGCTCTTCGGCGGCCCGGTTTTGTTCGGCATCGTCTACTTGCTTTTCTTCACGTCGGCCATGGGTTTCCAATGGGGACCTTTCGGGAACGTCGTCGGAGTGGTCCACATTGACGGGGCGATCGCGCCGACCGGCCCCGCATCGGCCAAGCGGATCGTTCCGGCCCTCGAGAAGGCGTTCACCTATCCCAACGTCAAAGCGGTGGTGCTGTCGATCGACAGCCCGGGCGGCGCCGCGGTCGAGGCCGAGCGCATCTATCGTGCCGTCGAGAGCCTTAAAAAAAAGCACGACAAGCCAGTCGTTGCCATCATCAACAACGTCGGAGCGTCGGCCGCCTACATGATCGCGATGCATACCGACCGCGTGTATTGCGCCAAGTACAGCCTGGTGGGTTCGATTGGCACCATGATCGACGGCTGGGATGTGCACAAGGCAATGGAGCGGCTTGACGTCGCCCAGCGGGTCTACGCCTCCGGTCACCTGAAGTCCATGTTGAGCCCGTTTCTCCCCATGTCCAAGCAGGCCGACGAGAAGGCCAAGCAACTCGTCAACCAGGGCGGGGCGATCTTCGTCGCCGACCTGAAAATGACCCGTGGCCCGCTGCTCAAGGCTGATATTGACTACGGTAGTGGCGAGGTCTGGGCGGGCGACGAGGCTAAAGCGATCGGTTTGGTCGATGAGATCGCGACCGTGGACGAGGTGATCGCTTCGACGTGGGAACTCAAGACTTATGACTTTGGCCCGAACCAGGAGAGCTTCGCGCCATGGTCTTCCGCCTTCCAGGGTATTGCACAGTCGCTCGTCGACGCGCTGGTGGCTCGGTTGGCGCCGCAGCTGCACTGAGGCGTAGTACTTGTTGGCGCTCACCGCGCGTGGCACATCTCGCATGGGTCCGAAGCTTCGCTGAGCACTTCCGGTCGACAGCGATCGGCGTAGGCGCATGAACGACATAGGGCCGCAACATTCGCCTTGTCTGGCATTGCGCCTCCGTCGACGAGACGCTCGTATCGCGTTGCGAGTGCGATGATTTCGTGTTCTCGAAGTAGCCGGACGGCGATCGGTGTCCTTTTCTGCGTAACCGGGTGCTCGATGACCACGAAGCCCACCTCGGCGACGGCACGACGGCCGCCGCGCTCGATGGCGAGCTTCTGTGCGGAGAGCTCAACGACATCGGACCGATACGCCTGCGTCTTGACTCTTCGCTTCAGCTCGGTGACAAAGAGGGTGCCATGTTCATCCTTGTATACCCGATCGACCTTGGCGATCAGCCGAACCGGGCGCTTGGCGTAGAAGTATCGTTCCGCGAATTCGATCCTGGCGTGCCGGAGTTCCACCGGCAGCCACGCCTGCTCGGTCCTCCTGAGTCGTGCCTTGCGGGTGCCGAGCCACAGGCAGATGACCAGAATCGCGGCCATAGCGCCAGCCCACCCGAATGCATGCATCATCGCCGTCCTTCCAATAGCCATCGCACGATGGCGACCGCGGGCTTTAGAGCATGTCGAATGAACCGTTGCGCGGGCGGCCGCGCCGACAGGTAGATCGCGAGAGCCGGCGAAAGACGGTAGTAGAGGCGCATGAAGGCGCGGCCCAGCGCATAGCGGCGGAGTACCGAATCGCGCAGCGCCCGTAATACCTTGGTTTCTGCGGCCGCGTCGCCGAACACGGCGCTGGCGACAAAGCACCAGGGCTTAGTACCTTGGTTCATAAGTCCGCACACGTATCCTGAGCTTATGCGGCTATGCGTAGCAACGGATCAGACTGCGACCGGAACTTGTTGAGGAGCTTGGCAAGATCGTGACGGGTGAATTTCCATTCGAAGGGTTGAGCCAGGGCTTCATAGTGGGTCTGAAAGGCGAGCAGGCGTTGTTTGACGGCGGCCAACGATGGGAAGTCGTTGGGTGTGAGAACTTTGCGCTGGACAATGGAGAAGTAGATTTCGATCTGATTGAGCCAGCTGGCATGAACGGGACCGTGGACGGGAACCAGGCGAGGATGTTTCGCTTGGAGTCGGGTAACGCAGCGCGCCCCGCGATGCGCGGAGCCATTGTCCATGATCCAGAAGACCCGGCGCGCTTGGTTGTACGGCGGCTGCTGCATGACATGGTCGACGAGTCGCTCGAACGGCGCGATGCCGGTCTTGCGCTCGCAGCGGCCAAACAGTTTGGCGCGATGGACATCGAGCGCGGCCAGATAAGCCCACGCGCCGCAACGGTCGTATTCGTGCTCGACGCGCATGGCCACGTCGGGCTGGGGCGGCAGCGTCGGGTATTTACGCGCGCGGGCCTGGATGCTGGTCTTCTCATCGGTGGACAGCACGAATTCGTCGTCGCGCAGCAGCTTCCCCTGCCAGCGTCGTTGGTAGAGGTCGAGGATGCGGCCGGCCTTGAGGGCAAACTGGGGATCGCGAGGAAAGATCCAGCAGCGGTGCTGCCACGGCCGGATCGCATCCGCATGCAGCCAGCGCCAGACGGTGCTGTCGCTGATGGTCGCGACCAACCCCGACCGCCGCACCTGCTGCGCCACATCGGCCACACTGAAGCGCGACAGCGGCAGGTCGAGCCTCGCCGGCAGTTCACACGCCAGCGCCTTGACCTGCACGACCACGTCTGGGGGGGAAAGCCCGGGGTCGGCCCGGGCGAGCCTGATCCTCCAATCCCGCCAGGCGCTGTTCGAAAAAGCGTTTGCGCCACAGGCTCACGATTTCGCGGCGCGTATGCAGGCACGAAGCAATCTCGTCGTTGCCCAAGCCATCGGCGGCGAGGAGGATCATCTTGGCTCGCACAACTTGATAATACGGTAACGTATATTTCATCGCGCGCCGGGACAACTCGGCAGCCTCTGCGCGCGACAGCACGATGCGGTAAGGACTCGTCCTTGGCATGGCGCACCTCCGTGCGCCGAAACATGCCACAACGAGGTTCCGTTGGCAACATCAGTATACGTGCTCGTATTTATGAATATGACTACTTAGTCTCCGACGAGCGCACCGCGGGATTGAGCGAAAACGCTTGGCGCAAGTACAGCGCATGACCCTCGTTGCCGCCGCGAATGCGCCTTGCTTCTGCCCGAGTGAGCTGCTCGCCGTAACGCTTCTCATAGACGAGCTTCTGTTCGCAGACCGTCATCTTGGCGAGGTCGCTCGCACGGATGGGGACTGAGCGCTGTCGCGGGCTGGCCTTCATCCTGGTCCTTCGACCATGTCCTCTGGATCCAGACCCAGGCAAGCGCATCGTCCTCATTTCGCGGCGTCAGCCGACCTCACCCAAGTCCCCACTCGTCAGGTCCGGGGGTTCGTCCGCGCCATTGCCCTGGTCATGGATCCCACGTCGCTGTACCCGGTGGGAGGCGAGTGGCTCGCCGGCAATCAACTGCAGTTCAGTCATCAAGCCGACGGTCGCCAAGGTTGCGAGCCGCGCGTGCCGCAGTTTGCCCTTTCTCGACTTGAGCAATTCCGCCACCAGCAGCGGGTTGTCCGACGCCAGGAGCTGGAACGTCAGGTGGACCTGGTGATCCGCTTCGCTCGCCGCGATCCTCGGCATCGCTTAGACCTCGGCTGCTGCGCGGCTTCCACCGCCCACCGAGCCGCCTTGTCGCCGTGTGCCATCCTGGCGACGCCAAGGCGGGCGAAGCCACGCACGTTGGCGTACAGGCCATCGTCGCTTTCCTGGAGGTCGTGGTGAGGGAATGCGGAGCGAATCGCATCCCGGAAGAAGAAAGCGGCACCACCGCTCAGGATGACATTGTCGATGTCGCTGCCATCCTGCACGTAGCGTCGCAGTTCAGTAACGGCCTCCTGGGCAATCTTCTTCGCTGCCGGAAGATGCGGCGTCAGGTCGTATTCTTTGCCGAAAACCCGCGGCTGTGTGCGCGAGCGTAAGGCACGATCGAGTCGCTCGTAGTCCTGGTACTGCATGTTGAAGTGCTTGCCGACCTCGGCAGCGAGAATGTGGAGCGCGTCGTAGATGCCGCGGTTGGTCGCGTGGCTGCGCTGGTCGATAGTCTTCAGCCCCTGAGTCACCAGCCAGTCAAAGGTTCTGGCGCCACAGTCGATGATCAGGTTGCGCTGGTTGCGCATCGCCCGGATCCGGCCGTCGGCCAGCGCATAGTTGATCAGCGCGCCATGGGGCTGCGAGAGTACTTTCACCTCCCTGACCACGACCACCCTGCCGCCGGGGGTCGGGTGCTCGCCAAGGAGGCGCCTCGCCAGTTCCGCCTTGCGCAGCGCGAAGATCGAGACCGGCAGCCCCACCACCAACAGGTCGATCGCATCGACGTGCATCAAGTGCAGGGCACCCCGCACCAGGGCCAGGTACTCGGAACTCAGGGCGAAACGGTCGTCAAGGTTGTGCGCGGGCATTACCTTCTCGGCGAGCCGGGCGTCGGGCCCCACCTCGTAGGCAATGCCATCGGCTTCGACGATCGCGGTGTTGCGCTTGCGGCCGAATGCCGCCGAGAGCTCGCAATCGGCGGCCACAGGCGCGACCGAAGGGAATACCTTGCATTGAATCTCCTCGGCGACGCTCACCGCCACTTTCGTATTCTTGTAACCGACGTCGACGGCTCGGACGATTGGTTCCACGGTGCGCTCCTAACGGTGTTAGTGGGGGTTCTCAAGAACCTAGCGCTGGCTCATCCTCTGCGCCACCCAAAAAGCCGCAGAAAAAGGGCCGCTTAACTCCACGCCCTTTCCACAGTCTGTCTGTGGTCGGTTTTTTTGGGCTTAGGCACCGACCGGACCGCAAATTCCTTCCACAGCCTGTCTGTGGTCGGTTTTTGGAGCGAGGGACCTTGTGCGCAGGCGCCTCGAACGGAACCGCGCTCCTGAGCTCAGGATTCGCGTTGTGCGCTGCGCCATCGTCGCCCGCCGGGTATGGCAAATGGGTCATCGAATCCTCTCGCCGATCCGCGAACGGACCGACAGTTCGAAACTAGAGGTATCACGAAACCCTGATTCTGCAAGGGCGCGCACGCGCATCGGAAAAAATTGACGCGCTAATCGGAGAACTTTTTCTTGACTGTCAAGTTGCGCGTGTGCTACGTTTTCTATCGTCGCTGGCCCTCCTGCCAGGACGCATCGAGCGTCGAATGGAGCGTGCGCAACACGACATGTGCCGCCAGCTAGCGTCAAAGCCCTGGTGCAGTACGCGGGAACCTGATTCCCGTTGAGCGAGAAGGCGCGCCCCTTGAGGGTGCGCGAGGAGAAGGCCTCGTAGCGAGGCATGATCAGGCCGGCTAGACCGGCTTGCTCGAGCAGCGCACCGCCGTTCTGACGGTGCGCCCCAAACGAAAGAGTAGTGGCTACGTCGTAGGCATGCCCGACGCGATCCGTTCGCGTTGCGCAGCTTGCCGCTCTCGTCATCCTTGAGATGGCGGGCGGCACGATACTACGAAACCGGACCGCGGTCCTGATCGCAGGGACCTGGGAGCGGCTGGGTAGACCATCCCGGAGAACACCAGGTAACTGGCTTCCAAGCGACTGACTTGGAATGCGGTGCGGCGCTCGACGCTGCACTATCCGCGCTATCCGCGCGGAGGTGTGCCAGGCGGAGAAATCTCCTGTCACGTTGCTCGGACTTTTTTAAGACTCGCGATCCGCCGTGAGGCGGTAGACCTTCCCTCCCGTCGATGCGTTGGGGCTGCGCATCCTCGGTCGCTGTAGTACAACCCCCGCCCGCTCGTGCCCATTGGTTTCCCCGCACGAGCTCGGGCGCAAGAGGCGGGAATCCATGTGCTGTTCACGCGCGCACTTCGACACGGCGCCGCGAATGGAGACTCTCATGTGTTGGCAAGACCTTGCACCTACGGCGCAAGCCGTTCCCTCATCGCACGCCACAGTAACGGCAGCGGGGCTCCTCTGCCGCAGATTCCGGCCGACCTGCACGAGGCCGCCGAGCCGTTCTGGGCTTACTTTTCTCGCTTGCGCTTCACTCTTGCCGCCCGCGCCGAGCGGGCGCGTTGCCGCACCCAGGGGGAAGCCATGAACCGCATTCAGAGCGTTACCCGCCTCCGTAAGGATCCTCGGCACTGGAAGCAGCGCCTGCAGCGGTTAATCAGCCAGCATAACCACCTACACGCCAGGAAGGACAAGGGCGTGTCGTTCAAGACGATGCAGGACCGCGCCAACTTCCTCTTCCATTTCTTTGGCGAGCTGCGCCACAACGAAGCAGAAGTGTTTCAAGCCTTGCCCGGAGAATCTCGCCAACAACCACGTGGGGTTCATGGTGGAGCGCTGGCTAAGACAGGGAGCGCCCGCTTCGACGTTGCAACTGCGGCTGTCGTTCCTGCGCACCTTCTGCAGCTGGATTCACAAGGACGGGATGATCTATCCGCCGGAGCGCTACGTTACTGACCCGTCGCTCCTGAAACGCTGCTATGCCGCCCGCAAGGACAAGAGCTGGACCGCCCAGGAGGTGGTACCGGACGCCAAGATCGATGAGATCGAGCAGTTCGACCCTTACGTGGGGGCGCAGCTGCGCATGGCGTTGCGCTACGGATTGCGCGTCAAGGAAGCCATCATGTGCCGGCCGCACCTGGCCGATGCGGACGGTGGTCTGAAGGTCATTGCGGTGGATCGCATCGAGCCTGGCCTCAAGGTCGAGCGCGGCACCAAAGGCGGACGCTGCCGCGTGGTCCCGATTGACTCCGAGCCAAAGCGCGCGGCCCTCGAGGCGGCCAAGCGCCTGGTGCGCTTCAAGGACGCACACCTCGGTCGCCCGGGACGCACCCTGCAGCAAAACTACCGGCGTTTCTACTACGTGCTGGAAAAATTCGGTATCACCCAGGATATGCTGGGGGTGACCGCCCACGGCTTGCGCCACCAGTACGCGAATGATCGGTACGAGGAGTACGCCGGCACGCCTTCTCCAGTACGCAGCGGCGAGCCGATCGAGCGCGAGGCCGATCACCAGGCGCGCCTCCACGTGGTCGAGGAGCTCGGGCACGCTCGCGCCAGCGTGAGCAGCGCTTATTTAGGTTCGTCAGTTGTTATGCGCAGAAAGGTGGCTAAGCACCCGCTACGCGATCCTGCGTCAGGGACGCCTGCAGCCGAGCAGGAAAGCGCCACGCTCTCCACCGACGCCCAGGCCAGCGACGAGGGAGGTGAGCCATGAAAATCTCGGATGCACTCGCGACGGCTCCGGCACCGGGCTGTCGAATTAAGCCCCCAGTTTTGCGGGGCTTTTCGGGTGGTGCGAGCACGGCGGGGCAGCCCAGAATGCGACTCATGGCTACCGTGCTTGCGTCGATGCGTTCATCCGTCATCGGGCCAACTCCGGCACCGCCGATCGGTCGGGGCGAGGCTGGGACGCTCGTGACTTCTGCCACATTCGCTACGGAGCGATGTGGCGCGAGGCCCGGTGGCCACCGTTTTTCCAGGCAACTGGTGGCGCCATCGCCCCGAGTCAACAAGCCGGCGTAGGTCGTTCATCGTTGCTGCGCTATTGAAGGTGTTTCGCGCGAGACTCGTTCTCGCAATCTCTCCCTCGTGGAGAATAGTTCCGTGTCGCAAGATGCGGCGTCAGCGTACGAAATCGCCCGAGGAGTTGCATTCGGGAGCTTGCTCCCGGGTGTCGTCACGCGAGTGACGTGAGTATCGCGCTCGACCGCGAGGTCGAGCGAGAGTGAGACACTGCCCGCGCTGACCGCGCGCTGCACTTCGCTTCGCTTGAGGAAGAGCTAGCCGCGGGCGCTGCGGAGTCTCGAGTGCACGCACGTGCGGTGGATGCCTCGTGCATCGACTGGCGTGCTGCTGCAAGGAGCCGGGCCTTCAGTTCGCAAGGGCTGAAGGCCCTTTTCTTTCTACCCCCGCGGGGAACACGCGTTCCCCGCCCGGGGCGTGGCGTTCCCCTTTTTCTTGAAAGGTGAACGCCATGGAAGAAGGAGACGCCTCCGCCTTTCATCCCGCCGTCCCGTGTGCGCTGCTGTCCGGCCGCACCGCCGGCAAGATGAGGGTCTGGGGTTTCTGGAGCAGGCTGCGCTGGTATCTCCTGGGCTAGGAGGCTTCGATGAAGTCTTCCTTCCAGGAACTGATGGCGCTGGTAGCCAAGGACATCGAGTCGAAAGACGAGGCGGCCTTGATTACGCTACTGGAGAGGCTTATCGGACTGCGTAAGTCCTTTAAGCGGGATCGCGATCTGCTGGAAGCGGTGATACGCCGCGTCGAACGGCAGCTGCGCGGTCGGAGCTAGGTCGATGGCCACACGGCATTGAGGACCTCCTCGATCTCCGTGTGGCCCTTGACCATCTGCCGCAGGTCCTCGACGAAAACGGATTCGCTGCGGATGCAGGCCGCGCGGAAGGCTTCGCGGCTGCGGATGCGCGCGATGTCGATCCCGGCGCGAGCGAACTGCGAGCGGTATGCGGCGAGTCCCTTCGCCGTAAAGCGGATCCGTCCCGTGGCGGGATCCTCGACGAAGCATTCGCGAAAGTCTTTCTCCGATTCCGGCGAGAGCTTCGCGAGCAGGTTTTCCGTCGGGCTCGTCATGATTGGCCAAGTTTACACCGAGCGCTCAGTGGAGCAACCCCGCAGCCACGACGTCCGCGGCGCGGGATTCGCTCGGCGCCCAATGAACTTCGAATCGAAAGGAATGCGCATGAAATCGTCCCACCAGGTCCACTTGGAAATGATCGAGCATTCGCTGCAGCCCGCGGCTTGCTTCCAGCTGCAGGCCGCAAAGCACAAGGTGCTCGTCATCCGCGACGCATTCGCTGATGACAAAGAGTATTGCGAGGCGCTGCTGCTGAAGATCGATCACTTGCTCAGCCAAGAGACTGTCCCGGCCGTAAGCCGTTCCACGGTGCCACAGTCGCATCGCCGGCGAGCTCAGAACGTGTCCGGAGCGCAGCCTAGCCTTCGGCTCAAGTAGAACCATGCAAGTTGGCCGATCGTGCGATCGGCAGGAGCAACGCTCCACTCAACGGCTAACGACCGAGGGCGCCTGGACCTAGGCGCCTTGGGTCGCCAAGCGGGGGACGTTCATCGCGGTCCCAGGGCCCGGATCTTCGCGACATCGAGCGCGCCCTTCGCGCCCCAACCCCGTTCGCCAGGCGGCACCGTAGGTCGAAATTGCTCGTAGAGGTGGAAACCTTCTCGGTTGAGTTCCTCGGGGGTGAAGCGATGATGGGAACATGTACGTCCTTGGACACGACGAGGCGAGTGGGGTCGGCTACTTCAATAGGAAGTGGAGCACAACAGCAAGGAGCAGCAGGCAACCAACACCTACCGCCCACATCCCTGCAAACATAACCGCCCCTTTGATCCAATCAGGAACGTACTTTGGCGGTGCGTTCGCTGGCGCAACAGCGATGGCCCCAAGTACCGCAGCAGTATTCTCGGTTAACCTCTTCACACGTTCGCTTGAGCTGGTGCCGTAAGGACGCATCCCAAGCTCCGAGAGAGCTTCCTCTGGGTGACCTTTCCACATTGCTTTGCAATAGTCTTCGTCAGAAATGTTGCCGCCACTGTGTAGGTCGGCAAGCTCTTCTGGGGTAAGTTTCATAAGCTCGTTCATTGCGGTCTGTGCGTCCATTATTGCCTCCCAAGGGGTCGCCAGCGGGGCGAGCCCTGCAGCTAGTACGGTTTACTTACTCTCGACGCCGTACTTCTTGCTAAGTGAGTCGTACAGGAACTGTGCGTCGTAGGTCATCCCCTGAACCTCGGCGCGATCGTTGAGCATAATGATCGTGTTGCTCGCTGACGGTTTCCTGATGAGGAACGTCTGTCCGCCGTACGTCGTCGTGGTGGACGAGCCGGTCGCGTTAAAGCCACCGCCATACGTTGTGCCGGTAATATTGGTGTTCGTATAGGACTGCGTCGGAGTCCGAACCGCGGACTGCGAGGTCCCCTCCTTCGACTCGACAATAGCAAAGTAGTGATAGCCATTGCTTAACGTAAGGTCGGCACTCCGCAGCAAACAAAGGTCCGCGGCGCGATCGGCTGATGTGTAACCGTTCCCTTTAAACGTAACCCTGAACACGTTCTTGTCTAGCTGCGTCTCGTCGAAGCCCCCGCTAAAACTCTGCTTTTGGTAGCTCGTGGCGCATCCGGCGAGAATGGTCACCACTGCGATCAACGCGATCTGCAATTGTAGTTTCATCGTTTCCCCTATGGCCTCTCAAGTTAGGTCCGACCCTGACGCAACAGGGCGCGATATGCCCCGGAGCGGCAGGCGAATCAAGCCCCCGATCGCCGTGCGGTCGGTATACGGTCAGTAAGCAATTGTTCTGCCACGCGGCGGCCTGAATCCCGGCACCCTGTTGAACGCTACGGTCAGGCTGGCTACCAATAACAGCGAAATCGTTGCAGGCCGTTCTACGCAACCGGACTCAGTGGGTCAGCCAGAGCACGCAATTCCGCTCCCAGCGGTCCTTAGCTCTGGCCTCGGCGATGGATTGCCACTGCATGTTGCTAGCCGCGTCGGCACCGTTGCAGGCGAGCGGCACGATGTGGTCAATGACGTAACCTGGGCACGGCCCGTAGCGGTGGCCATTGGCTGGGCACGGGTGCTCGCGTTTGAAATCTGCCTTAGCGCTATTGCTACGCACAGTCGCTGCGTCGGCCGCGGCGAGCGCAACGGCGAGCAGTATTGCAACAACTACTTGCATTCTGGCAATTGAGCTTAGAAACAGCCGTCACGCACCATATTTTTCCGCTTCGACAAGTCGATCGTCTTGGCGATCTGGATGGGCTTGTTGTCCTCCAACTTTTTTCCCTTCCTGAGTAGTGCAGTTGCCATGCTATCTATGCCCGCTAGGGTGGAGGAACCATCAAGCGTCTTGCCTTCAAGATAGAAATCGAACCAAGGAATTCCTGCTTTCGCGTAATCGGTGGCCGCGACGGGCTTCGTGGGCGGCGATTGTCCCGTCACCGTCTGGTACATCCCGGAGTTGAGAATGTGAACGAAGCAACGCGACGAAACCGAAGTGTCCCAGACATCAAGCCCATAACGATCCGCGGCAATTTCCTGACGAATACGTCCGCCCGCAGCGAGGCCCATTTCGTAGCTTGATCCAGGCTCGCAAACTTCTAACCTCTCGACCTGCTCGTATCGCGCACGCTGCTGGACGAGCTTCCGATATTCTTCCGCCTTCATTGGATAGAAAATGAGTTGAAGGCCGCCCCAATCCAGTTTGCCGGTTATCTGTTCTTCGGCTGTAAGCCCTTGGCCGAGCGGCGCGGCCACAAACTGGCGAATGGCGTCCTTGGCGACGCTGAACCCATCAAGCCATGGCTGCTCGGGGATAACGAGATAGTCCTGCGGGTCGCGGTTTAGCGTGTTCGACCACTGTTGGCCGGTGACAGCGTTGATCTTGCCGGCAGCGATCTTCACCGCGAACGGGTATTGCCCAGACCGGAAGTTAATCCACATCGCCTCCGCCTGGTACATCGGGAAGAACACCCCGCCGTGCTCTTTCCAGGCCGCCGGCACGTCGAAATCGTCTACCGGCAGCATGGAGAACCTGCCCAGTCCCGCCGGCAGCGGATAGTCCTGATTGTCGTCGGGTACGCGCAGCGTTCGCTGAAACTCGATCGAACAGCGCGCGTCCTCGTGGACCTCTGGAAACACAACGTTGAGCTTATTGTTGACCAGTTCAATCACGGCACACCTCCTGTTGTCACCACTCGCCATCCCGGACTTCACGCGCAATTCGGAGCACCGCGTGGGTCGGCATGTCCTTGAGTTGCCGGATAGTCGGCAAAGAGCTTCGGGCGCCGGCGAATCACCTCTTGCAGGTCCGCTGACACCTTTCCAGCCAATGCGAGGAGCACGTCGGCATCCTCTCCCAGTTCCCGCGCGATCGACCGGATGGTCTCCGCGCCCGGTGGAGCAGACTCATCCCGCTCGATCTTGCTGAGGTAGGCTGGTTCGATACCCACTCGCTCTGCTACCTGCCTGAGCGAGAAGCGGGCATCACGCTGCCGCAGCTTCTCCCGCCGGTCCCGGACGTACTTGCCAAAGCTCATGTGTAGCATATACTACACAGAACACGGTCGTCAACCCTTTCGTTTGCGTCCCACCCCATTGCGGACTTGGAGAAGGGCGAGATGGACTACCGACTCAGCGTCGATCGACAGCACATCCTTGAAGGGCTTCGGCGGCTCAAGACGCGACGCCGCAAACTCGCCGGGCGCGAGACAGCCATTTTCGGTTTCGACGGCAGCTACCTCACCATCGAATCGGATGACACGGTTGTTCTAGCACACGCCGTGGGGCGTGGCCCGGTAACGCTTACGTTAGCCCGTTGTTCGTTCGCGCACTCGCGACAGCCCCGCCGACAGGCGACCCGATCATCGTCACCTGCGATTGCGACCGCTTGCGCTTTGGCACGACGACCGTGAACTGCAAGTGGAGGCCGGTCAGCGACATGCTGCTTGACCTGCCTGCCACGCGCGACTGGATTCAGGCGCTTGCGATCCGCTACACGCGATCACGCGGGCAGATCATCCGCGAAGGGTTGGCGCTCGAGGTCAGGGAAGCCGAGCGCAAACTGGATGCGCTGGTCGCGCGCGCCGCGAGGCTGCCAGTGCCCCTTGGCGGACCGCCTGGCGATGTCCCGCGATGATCTTGTTGAGCGGCGCCTCGAGCAAAGTACGGGGTGGCAAAAGGGAGAAGCGTGAGACCTGAGGCCCCCCGCGCGCGCCACGGCCCGGTGGCAAAGCTCAGGAACGCCGTCTGCGAGCGCGGGCAAGCTCGGACTCGACCAAGCCAACAATCGCACTCGCAGATTGCCGGCCCGACGACGGCGCCATCTATGGTCAGTCCGTGGGCTCTTGTCCAACGTCGGATAATACCGCCATGCATGCACCGCAACCGATGTCCCTCCGCGCTCGCTTGCAAGAGCTTCTGGCGACACCGGAAAGCCCCAGGCGCACTGACGACCAGTGGGATGAAAGATCCATGAGCTTGAAATACAAGCTTCCTCCGCCGATCTGGGGAGAAGACCTCTGGAACAAGGCAACCCGGATGGCTGGCCGGACCCGCTTACGCCCGCAACCGCTCGGCGCCAGGTAGTTCGTTAGGTGGTCATTGGAGGAGCCGTGGACCTCGACAAACTGGCGAAGTTTCGCGAAGACAGGGCGAACGAAAACGGACGATCTAGTACGCGAGCTCGTCACGCAGCTAGGTCTGCCGCCGCTTGATAGCGTCGGGTGCGGCATCCTCTCGCGCGGGCATTCGATACGCTGGACCGAGAAGATGCCGAGGCGGGCCGGCCATTCCGCGCATCCATGGTTATTTCGAAGGGTAAAAGAATATGCCCGGAGACGGCTACTTCAAGTCGTTGTCCGAATTAAAAGGCGTACGCGCCCAGTCGGAGAAACAGCAGCTGGAAGCAATCTCGTTCAAGAGCTACCCGGCGGCCATGAACTACAATTGGTAACCATGTGACGCTCGAACCTCTCTCGTTCATCCGGACGCCCCGTCGTCGGCGCGTTGTCCGCACCTGAGTGCGTCTGCTGAGCTCTGTCAATGGGCGTCACCCTCGAATCATCGCGGCTCTATCCCCATGCCCTCCCCTGTTAAGTGTGCGAATCAACCGGGCGCCGGTGCTGGCGCTTCGGGGCGCGGTTGTCTCGGAGCGACTTGGAATGCCCTATGAGACCGCGCTGACCGTAGGCCAGGTACTTGCCGGCCTAAACGCTTACTCAAAGGGAGCGCGGCTTGGTATCTATGAGCCTCTGGAGGAGCGAGCGCATAAACCACTGCCACCATTGCCGAAGGGCGTCAGAAAGATACGCGACGTGCCGCTGCTTGGCCGCGTGATTCACGTTGGCGACACGCCAGATGGCCCACGCGCGATCGCAAAGGCGAAATCGTTAAGCCCGAATCGGTGGAGCGCGTACCTGCGCGGCAAGTTCGGTGATGCACTTCCAGCTGTGCGAACCGAAATGGAGCGGCTTGCTTCGCGCTTCACACCCGAGCAGCTCAACCAGGAGGGATTCCATCTTTACGAGCGATTTCGGCCTGCGGTGCCGGCGGGCGCGCGTGGTTGGGGTGCGAAAGGATCGCTCGCTCTCGAAGATCGAGCCCTGGGACGACGATGAATTGCAGCGTTACGGCATGGCGATTCGTGTAGAGTGCTACGCCGGCTATCGCGGCGAACAGGAGCCGCTCGCTTTCTGGCTAGGAGATCGCCGGCTCGCCGTGCGCGCTGTGGTCGATCGCTGGTTCTCGCCAACCAGCGCTGGTTCAAGGTCGACGCCAATGACGGCACCATGTACGTCCTTCGACACGACGAGGCCAGTGGGGATTGGGAACTTGCCGCCTACGGATGATGAGGAATTCCTGCAAGAAACTTTGCCGGGATATAGCAGATAAGTGCGCCATCGCCTCGTTTCATCTCTAAAGGGACACGCATGCCAAATATTGGAACTCTGCTTCGGGACGAAATCACTCGGCTTTCCCGTCGGGCGCTGCACAGCGAGGTCGGCGCGACCAAGAAAGCAACGGCGCAGCACCGGCGGCATATCGCTGCATTGAAGCGCCAGGTCGCGCAACTGGAGCGCCAGGTCATGCTGCTCGCGCGCGGGCAACCGCAGTTGACCCCGGCCGCGGCGGTTCAATCCAATGCAAAACGTGTGCGATTCGTCGCCAAGGGACTTCGTTCGCAACGTGAGCGGTTGGGTCTTTCGGCCACCGATTTCGGAAGGCTCGTGGGCGTGAGTGCGCAGTCGATCTACAACTGGGAGCACGAGTCGACCAGGCCGCGGGCCGAACAGGCTGCGATGTTGGCGGCGCTTCGCTCCTTCGGCAAGAGGGAAGTGCAGGCGCGCTTGCAGCAACTCGCCGCCGCGAAACCCAAGGCACGACGTAAGCGCTCGCGCGCGGACTGATCGGCCGACCATACAGGGGACACCGGCAGGCAAATACTTTGCCTTGTCGTGGGACCGCGAGGAACCCACCGGGCACGTCCTCGTCGAGTGCTCGGAAGACGACCCCAAAATTCCGTTTTCGCCTGGATGGAACCAGCGTCTCTAGCCTTTATGTCGCAGTAACGCGCTCACTCAGGCACTCGAGGCGCAGGGACGGAGACATTCGTTCTCGGAGAGGCTGTCCTGCGCCCGATTTACTGGGTTTCTGCGTGGGTTCGGGGCGCCCCTGCCGCTAACCCCTCTAGGGACGGCGACGCTACGGGGGACGAAGGCTTGGCACCGGGCAACTCAAATTCGCCCTCCACGCCCTGTAACACGACGTCGCCTAGTTCAATAACCTCAAGTCCCTTCAGATATCCGATTGGCTTTCCATCGGCGTCGAGAATTTGATAGCCATCATCGTCGTCTCCTTGCACGATAGATAGCTTCATGCTGCCGATGTTGGCGGCTCGTTTCGACATGGAAGACTCCGGGAAGTTGGAGGCAGTTAGGCTACCACGCTTATTACCCAAAAACCACAATAGATGGTTGTTGCGTGCGCATTCCGAACCTGATATTGTGGAAAACCCGATCGATGGAAATTCATATGAGCGCAGTGTACGTCGCGTATCCGCAGCAGTATTTTCCTGAGCTCGATGTCGCGTTGGGCAAGTTAGGCTTTGGCAAGCCAGCGTCCCATGGAGCATTCCCGACACGTTCGTCCGTCGAGGTTTTGAGTTTAATTGCCAAGAGGCGGCAGACCGCGCCTACGACATGATTTGCGAATTAGTTTATCGGGTCGAGGCGATTGGCTCGTGGATCTGGCGCGGCTCATAAGGCTGCGTTAGTTCTCCCATTCCTGTGCGGAGCCGATGCGCTTTGGGCTGTCGGAAGCCGGCTCAGGTTGCCGCTCGATTGGCTATTATTGCGCCGCAACTCACCGGCTGAATGGCTACAAAAAGCGTACTCAGGTCACAGGCCCTCGCCCGCTCGTGGCGAGGCAGCTATCGCCGGCCAGCGCGGCCACCCATGCCAGCTTCTGCCTTTTGCTGAGTTGCTTGAGCGCGTACTCGGCCCGCAATGCAGCGCTCCTCGATTCATGGCGCTGCCGTGCCACGACCCGTAGCGGCACATTCAAGCGAGTGTAGAACGCGCCCTTGCCGGAGCAGTGCAGCGCGAAGCGCGCGTCCACATCCCTGGCGATGCCGACATAAAGGCGTTCGTTCGTGCACAGCAGCACGTAGAGCCACCAGGCATCTGAGGTCGCGCCCGGCGCGCGTGCGCTGGCCGGACGGGGCCCCTGAGTCGCCGTGGGACATGGCGTGGCGCGTCCGGCATTACGCGACGGCATGGGCGGTGCTGGTTATACTCGATTTGGAGAATGCACCGACGTCGATCACAACGTCGGCCATTTGCGTTAACTCCGGCGTCTGCGACGCAAAGTATTCGCGCACATAGCCGCCCAGCCTTAGCACCTCCAGTTTCATCTGCATGAACATCCGCTTGCGCTCACTGTCAAGCGCGCCGTCGGCCTCGTCGCAAAAGAGCGTTTCGTAGTAGCAACCGGAGGCGCGCGAGATAAGCGCGATCGCCCGCGTCAACGCTTCGTTGACCCAGATACGCTCGCCCCGCTGAGGCCGCAGAAGGTGGCGCCAAGATTTCAGTGCTGCAGAAATGGCGTGGTGGTTTCAAACGGCAAAGAACGTCGCGGTCGCTTGTCCGAACATCCCCTTCCCGGCGAAGACAGGTTGCAGCGTCACTGCGTCATCTGCCGTGAAAATCGCATACAGGTCGCCCTTGTCCAGGATGGCCACCACCGGGCTGTCGCCGTGCTCGAGCAGCCTGGGCAGGGGTTTACCAACCTCCGCTTCGACCAACTCTCCATGATGCAGCCACAGCAGTTGCCATACGCGCCGGCTTACGTCCGGCACCGGCGCACCACATGCGTTGGCTAGCCAGGCATAGGACAACTCGGCCTGGGCGCGGTCAGGAGTGAACGGAACGAAGAATGTTGGGGGCTGCACGGCGTACAGCGCGCGCTATGTACGATGTTTTGACGGCATGGCTATCTCCCACAATTTTCCGCGAAAGGTCTGGCCGAAGCTCTCCAATTTCTTTGTTACGCGTTACGTCTACGTCGTATATCTCGAACCGGGCTAACTTGGCAGCCACAGTCGCGCAAGGCTCAGTGGCGCGCCATAGGCTCACGTCTCGCCAATAGGCGCACTCATCGCGACGTGTCAGTGAATGAAGCGGAAGGTAAGATTGATTCGACTGGCACTGCCGGGCTCCTTGGGCACGCGGTGGACCCAATGGTGTTGCGTTGTGCCGCGCATGACCAGGATGCTGCCAGAGGTCAATGGAACCTTCGCCACCTTGCCCGTCGTTCGCCTACGAAGTTCAAATGTTCGCGTTGCACCAAAGCTTAGCGAGGCGATGACGGGCCGCTTGCCCAACTCGGGCTCGTCATCGGCGTGCCAGCCAACGCTGTCGCTTCCGTCCCGGTAGTAGTTGAGCAGCACACTGTTGAAACGCTCTCGGCGAAGCCTTCCGCCTTGGCCTTCAGCGCGAGCAGCAACGCTGTCCAAGGCAGCGGGTGGTTGATGATGCCGGAATAGACATACGTCTTCCCGTCATCTCCGTACCAGGCCGTCAGCCGCGGCTGGGGCACTTCCCTGCGACCGAAGCGCATGACGTCCTGGCGCCACCTGATTTGCGCCTTCAGCTGTTCGAAAATCCGCGCGCTCTCCCCGGCCGTGAAAAAGTCCCTCTTGGTCACGATGTCGCGGCCGTCATCGAACAAGTCAGTCAAGGCTTACGCCCGTACGCTCCCCATCGTTTAGACCATCCAGTGCGCGAGTTGTCATGGCGAACCTATTCCAACCTGCAAAGGTAGACTGCGGCCGGCGGCTTCGCGCCCGGCGGGGCTGCACCGGCCGAACGATGGGATAATACCGCCATGCATGCACCACAACCGATGTCCCCTCGCGCTCGGTTGCAAGAACTTCTGGCGATACCGGAGAGTCAGCGGACCGACGAGCAGTGGGATGAGATCCATGAGCTTGAAATCAAGCTCTCCTCCGCCAATCGGGAGCAGACTCCGGGGCAGGGCGCTCGGCGAAACATCCCTGCAACCGGCACCGGTCAACCTTGGCCCCGGGGGGCGTGCAGGGCAAGAAGCCATTCCAGAAAGCCCACAAGAGGCGACCCAAGCAGAATTCGTCGTGACGCGTGGTCGTCGAGGTCGCTGCGGTAAGCGATTCTAGCGGTTGAGGCTGCACCCTCCTACGTCAACCCTGCGGTAAACACCGTCAAAACGCCAGTGTAGCCATAGAGGTGATGCCTCGCGATCTCGCCGCCGGCGAAAAAGCCGACCAGCGGCACGTCACCGAGGGCCTTGCGCACGGTCTGCAGCTCGGCATGCCGCGCGCCGAAGTGCGGGCCACCGCGTCCTGAGCAACTGACATAAACCGCGCCCGCCATGTGCCGTGCCGCGCCGCTTTCCACTTCGTCGCGGATTTCCGTGGCGATGCGCACCAGATCGAGCTGTGCGGCTTCTGCATTGCGCGTGCAAAAGGCCAGACGCATGCCGGGCTCGAGCTGCTCGGCGATCGCCAGAACCTGGTGCTGCCGGTCCACGCCCACCAGGTGCCGCACGACGGTATCCGCGCCGAACTGTCCCGGCCGTGTCGGCACGTCCTCGGCTTCGGTGACCAGGCCCACTAGCGTCGAGGAGAGCGCCTGCGCCAACTCGTCATCTGGCGAGTCCCGGTCGAGCCCCAGATCCTGCAACACGCAATCGAGCGCGGGCTTGCCGTCAAGGCTGACCACGAAATTGCGCTCGGCTTTAGTTATATTGCGCCACGGTCCGATCGGCTGGCAGCCCTGGGTCACGCGCGAGATGAGGCCCACTTCCGGGCCGAAGGCCACCCCGGACAAACCACCCGTGAGTACGCCATCCGCCATGTGCAGTGGACGGTTGCGCGCCGACGACAGCCCGCCGAACAGATAACCGGTGGCCGTGCGTGTGCTCAGCTCGTGCAGCAATTCCTGCAGGTCCGGCGTGCTGCCTTCGGCATGGACCAGCGCGGTATTGGCCACGAATCCGGACGATGCCGCAGGTAGCGGCTGCCGCCCCGAGAATAGCCGAAACGATGCTGGCGCGAGCGGCGCCAACATCAGGACGAGGGCCGGCTCGTCGAAGTATTCGATCCCGCTGGCGGCCACGCCGATACCGGCCGTGCCGACCCAGGCCACGCCGGGCATGCGCAGGCGCAGTTCGTCAAGAATCGCCTCGGCCACCGGCGCGTAATAATCGCT
Source organism: uncultured beta proteobacterium (assembly GCA_963711235.1). Classification (GTDB taxonomy): domain Bacteria; phylum Pseudomonadota; class Gammaproteobacteria; order Burkholderiales; family Casimicrobiaceae; genus PALSA-1003. The sequence continues at coordinate 25,013 of CAVQDI010000013.1, forward strand.
CAGATAGCACCAGCCCAGCGTGAACGGAGTGGAATCACTTTGCTCCGCAGCACGCGCGGCGATCTGTGTTTGAAGTTGCCTCTGGCTCGACCAGGGCAACGCGCCAATCGGCGTGAGCGGCATGAGCCTGCACAAAAGAAGCGAGAGACATATCCATACCCTGCCCCAAAAGAAAGCAAAGTTGACACCGGCCGGCAAGGCATTCTCTATAGGAGCCAAGCCTCAGGCAGTGCCAGCTCTACCCTCATCCCGAAGGAAGCAATCAAGTTGGGACAGTACCACCAATCGAAGGCGCGGATAACTCCGCCATTCTCCTGCCGCCCTCACCTGATCTCGCGAGCCCCGCCATGTCGATCACTGCATCAGCCATCGCGGTGAGCTCCGGCGTCTGCGATACGAAGAATTCCCGCGCATAGCCGCCCAGGCGCAGCACTTCTCGCTTCATCCGCATGAACATGCGCTTGCGCTCGCTATCGAGCGCGCCATGCGGGAACTAACGACGGATAAGCCAAATGACCAGCGACAGTACGATAGAGCTGACCACGCAGGTGGTCATAGGAAGAAGAAAACGCCATTCTCTGTTTCGATGCGAATGTCTGGCAGGCATCCGAGACCGAGTCTGGCAAGCACGACCAGCCTTATTTCAGGCTCCGGGTCGGAGGCGCCGTGCGCCATGCACGATCTTTCCGCTCGCTCCCGCTTAGGATAACCTAATTCGGGCACATCGAACCGCCCGTCATACCGAATTGTTCATCCAGGAAACCAGAACATGGGGAAACACTCGGCTTTCAGGCCGAGGTCAAACAGCTCCTCCACTTGATGATCCATCCTGTACGGGAACAAGGAGATCTTCCTGCGCGAGCTGGTCTCGAACGCGTCGGACGCCTGCGACAGGCTGCGGTTCGATGCCATCGCGACGCCGCGCTGTAGGAGGACGACGCGGCCCTGAGGATTCGCGTCAGCTACGACCGGAACGCCCGCACGATCACCGTCTCCGACAACGGCGTCGGCATGTCGCGTCAGGAGGTGATCAGCACATCGGCACCATCGCCAAGTCCGGGACGCGTGAGTTCTTCGAGCGCCTGAGCGCCGACGCGCCAAGGACGCGCAGCTGATCGGACAGTTCGGCGTCGGCTTCTACGCTTCCTTCATCGTCGCCGACAAGGTGACGCTGATGACGCGCCGCGCCGGCCTGGGCTGCCGAGCACGGCGTGCGGTGGGAGAGCGCGGGCGAAGGCGACTACAGCATCGAAGCTGGCAAGGAGACGCGCGGCACCGACGTCATCCTGCACCTGCGTGCGGGAGAAGACGACTGCTGTCCGGGTCTCGGCGCTCCATCCTTCGCAAGTACTCCGACCACATCACGGTGCCCATTCTGATGAAGAAGGAGCAGTGGGATCGGCCCGCGCGCGCAGACCCTGACGGAGGAAGACGAACAGATCAACCAGGCCTCCGCGCTCTGGGCGCGCCCCAAGCCGGAGATCACCGAAGAGCAGTACCAGGAGTTCTACAAGCACGTCGCGCACGACTTCGAGCCGCCGCTGGCGTACAGCCATGCGAAGGTGGAGGGCCGCCAGGAATACACGCAGCTGCTGTTCATCCCCGCGCGGGCGCCCTACGATCTGTGGGACCGCGATCATCGTCACGGCATCAAGCTGTATGTCCGGCGCGTCTTCATCATGGACGATGCCGAGCAGTTGATGCCGGCATATCTGCGCTTCGTCCGGGGCGTGATCGACTCGAGCGACCTGCCGCTCAACGTCTCGCGCGAGATCCTGCAGCAGTCGCGGGACGTGGAGACGATTCGCGCGGCGTCGGTGAAGCGCGTCCTCGGGGCTGCTGGATGATCTCGCCGAGCACCACCCGGACAAGTACGCGATGTTCTGGCAGGAATTCGGGCGCGTGTTCAAGGAGGGCGCGGCCGAGGATGCGGCAACAAGGAGCGCATCGCGAAGCTCCTGCGATTCGCGTCGACCCACGGGACTCGAGGAACAGACGGTCTCGCTCTCCGATATCTGGGCGGATGAAAGAAGGGCAGGACGCCATCTACTACATCACCGCCGACGGTTTTTCCGCCGCGAAGAACAGCCCGCACCTCGAGGTTTCCGAAAGCCCGGCGTCGAGGTGCTGCTGATGTACGACCGGGTGGATGAATGGGTCGTGTCGCTGACGGAGTTCGAAGGGAAGCCGCTGCAATCGGTCGCGAGAGGGGATCTCGAGCTCGGCAAGCTGGGGCCACGAGGCGAACAGAAGACGCCGGAGGCGCAGGAAGACGAATACAAGGAGTTGCCAGAAGTATCCGGACCGTGCTCAGAGACCGGGCCAGCGATGTGCGGGTGACCCGTCGTCTGACTGATTCGCCGGCCTGCCTGGTAAGCGACGAGCATGGAATGAGCATGAATCTGGAGCGCCTGCTGAAGGCATCAGGTCAGAAGGTACCGACCAGAAGCCGATCCTGAGATGAACCCGCACCATCCGATCGTGGAACGTCTGAAGCACGAGTCGGACTCGCCGCGGTTCCCCGGTCTGGAGCCACATTTGTTCGACGAGGCGATGTTGGCCGAGGGCGGTCAGCTCGATGACCTCCGCGACATTCGTGAAGCGACTCAACGAGTTGATGCTGGCCCTCGCCGGCGGCCCCGCGTCACGAATCTGGACGCCCGCCTTCTATCGCTACCCGCACTATCACGGCGCCGGCGACACACCCGAAAAGCTCCGCTATCCCGAAATGGCACAGGTTGTGGCGGGACTCGCTCAAGCGGTCCAAGTATTGGCAACGCGCCCGGGGCACCGACGCCGGCCGAGATGAGGGCAACGGGCGGCGTAGATTTGGTTTTGTCCGAGCCATCACAGCTCACGAAAGCTTTCCGCTGACAGCGCCTTGCGTGCTTCGCAGTTTTGCGATCAGCGAAGACAGCCAATGTCCGCTTCTCCGGACGGCGAAAGGCAGCAACGGGTCGCTATGCAAAGATTTGCATAGCGCCCCGAAGCGGTCATACACCTACGTGAAAACGCTGGTGCGCGCTATTGAACGGCGTTGGTGTACCGGTGGCCAATCAGTCCGCCATAGTTCGACAGCACCGTCTGGCCGTTCACAACTAGCGTGCCATTGGAGTACGACTCGGCGGCAAATCCGATCACCGGGAGTCCATAGTACGTCGCCTGTGGCTGAGTCTCGACGGAACCATCGGGGTTAAACAGCGTGGTCGCACCGCCGACAAAAAAATGCGTAAATTGCGAGCCCAAACCGGCAACATGCAAAGGAACGATCATCCATCCATCTTGGAACGGCGTTTGGACGGGAAGGGCGAGGCATTCGCAGCTGTGTACGGGAATGGGGTAAGAGCATAGGCATAATTTGAACCAAACAGCGTCGGCGTCTGGGATTGCTCGCTGGCGAGAGCATAAAAACTAACCACGGTCGTGGCCCAGCAAAGTGCACCTTGCGGCATGGGGGCGCCTTCGGGAAACATGATCGCCAAAGAGGAATCCGATTCTCGATCGAACATCAAAGCCGCAGCGTACGAGGATTCAACAATTTCACACGCTCCGTTGGACATTAGCGGGCTTTGAAACAATCGTGACGGCACCAAATTGGCGTTAACATAGAAATACTTCGTCGGCATGGTAATGACCCAGTCGGTAATCGACCCGGTCACAGAGTCCAGTACGAATTCATTGCTGAGTGATTCGTGCATCAACACGGCGCTCGTCGCATCGATTGGCGCGGCCCACTGGGTCCGGATGGTCCCCAGATCGAAATAGTGAACGACGCTAATCGGCGGATTGACGTCCGCGAGTGAAGGCCCAGGCGTGTTGGAAGCTGCCCAGAGCGATTGGATTGTGTTGAAGTTGGCCAGGGCCGTCGCCGAATAGCTGAACTCGGTCCCGTCATCAACGTTGATCAGGATGGCACGCCCGAACAGGCCGCCAGTGCCCACTTGCGATTCCGTGCCGATATCGTTCACGGCGCGACTGCAATCGAGCGGTACGCCGCTGCCGCCGATCTGTTGCACGCCCTCGGCAACCGAGCCAACTGGGGCGGCGCTCGCCAACCCGTAGTCGCCCATCTCGATGATCTCAATGAATCCTTCCCGGGTACGATCAAGCGACGCGGTGAGGGGATCGCCGACGTACGCTTGATTCGAGAAGGTCAGCGGCGCCATATACAGGGACGGCACGATACATGACCGATCGGCGCTGAGAAGCGTCGCACCGCTGCCCGCATCCGGAATCACGGCGCCGGTCCACATGTCGTGCGCATTCAAGTACAAATTGAGGTCAGCGACCGGGGCGCCAACCGCCCCCTCACGAAAACGCACTCGTACTGCCTTTACATGGTCGGTGGTGTTGCCGACGGTAAGCAAGGTGTTGAGGGCGTTACCGGAGCTAGAATCGCGCACCGTGTAATAGGGATACAACAGCACCTGCCCGATTCCATCCGGATTGACCTCGACCGCGCCACCGGGTGTCGTTACGGCAAGACATCCGGCTGCAGCCAGTGAAGCAAAGAGCTTGTGTCGTGACATCAAATTAGCTACATATTAGCGGGCGATGACTGTAACACGGCTTAGCCATTGCTCGTCTGTTTGTTGCCGCATACATGACAGTCTGCTTCTGGCCGCTCAAAAGAAGTTGCGAACGACCGCTTCACCATTGCTCGACGGGCTGCAACGGGTCGATGACTGCCAGTCCCCCGTGCCGGCCGAATGGCCGCACCCAAGCCGGGTGCAGCCGTTCAGCGATTAGTCGTGGGGCGCAGGCCCTCGCCTGCTCGTCGCGAAGTAGCTATCGCCGCCCAGCGCGGCCACCCATGCCAGCTTCTGCCTTTTGCTGAGCTGCTTGAGCGCGTACTCGGCCCGCAGTGCAGCGCTCCTCGATTCATGGCGCTGCCGCGCAATGACCCGTAGCGGCACGTTCAATCGAGTGTAGAACGCGCCCTTGCCGGAGCAGTGCAGCGCGAAGCGCGCGTCCACATCCCTGACGATCCCGACATAAAGGCGTTCGTTCGCGCACAACAGCACGTAGAGCCACCAAGCATCTGAGGTCGTGCCTAGCGCGCGTGCGCTGGCCGGACGAGGCCCCCGAGCCGCCGTGGGACATGGCGTGGCGCGTCCAGCATTACGCGACGGCATGAACGGTGCTGGTTATACTCGATTTGGAGAATGCACCGACGTCGATCACGACGTCGGCCATTTGCGTCAACTCCGGCGTCTGCGACACAAAGTATTCGCGCGCATAGCCGCCCAGCCGCAACACCTCCCGCTTCATCTGCATGAACATTCGCTTCCGCTCACTGTCGAGCGCACCGTCTGCCTCGTCGCAGAAGAGCGTTTCGTAGCGACGCCCGGAGGCGCGCTCGAGATAAAGCGCGATGGCCCGCGTCAGCGCTTCGTTGATCCAGATGCGCTCGCCCCCGCTCATGACGCCGACGCTCTTCGCACGGCCGGTTTCCGCGTCGAAAACCACCACATCGAACCCTTCCCGCATCTCCTTCTTGACCGTTTCAACCTGTGTTCGGATCGACACGGTGAAACGAGGTCCGTAGCAGGCGAGCAGCAGTTCGTTGGTAAGCCGAGCGAGCTCCGGTCCGGCGTCGTCGACGCAGAGCGCGATCACGCCGTCGTTGCCCAAGGCCTTGCTGAGCAGGTTCCACCAGCCAAGCTCGCCCTCAATGCGCGTCACGGCGGCGTCCGACTGGAGCGCTTCCGCGCTTCGGGCTCTCGCGCTGACGAGTTGCGCCTGGAGCGACGCCTCTTCCTTCGTGGCCTGTAGGTGGGCCGTGTCCAGCTTTTCGAGCTGTGCTCTGGCCGCTCGAAGGGTGGCCTCCGCCGCCGCCAGCCGGTTCAGGTCAAACGCCGGCGGCAGGCCTGCGAGTTCCGTCTCAATAGCGGCAATGCTCGCCCCTGCATTCTCCGTTTGCTCCTTCGCACGTTCGTCAAGCGCAGCGACGTTGCTCCGCGCCTCCTCGGCCTCGCGTCGGCAGCGCCCCCGCGCGAGCCTAAGCGACGCGCCGATCTCCTCTTCCGTCGTCGCGTACTCCGCCAGACGCCGCTCCGCCTGTTCGAGATTCGCTCCCAGAGCCGCCAGCGCGTCGACGCGCGCCGCTCCTCGGTGAGCCTCTCGAGCTCGGCCTGCGCTGCGCGCACGGCCTTCGCCGTGTCCCCCAGCCCCTCAACGGTGGCCTCCAGGGCCCGGATCTCGGCGTTGACCGCGTCCAGAGTGACCCGAACCTTGGCGACTTCCGCGTTCGCCGACGGGAGCATGACCTGCGCTTCCGCGCGTCGGCCAGAAGCTGACAGCGTGGCTGCAGCTCGGTGCCGCGACAGGGCACCGCGTCGGTCAGGCCGAACCGTTGCTTGAGGCCGGCGGCACGCAACGCCGCGTCCCCGGCCTGCCGTCGCAAGCCCTCCGCCCTGGTGCGCAACACCGCGAGCGCCTTGCTACGCTCTTCCCGCGACCGATCCCTGGTCTGCGCCGCCTCCAAGCGCGTGCCGCAACCTCGGCTTCCGTCTCGCCCATCGTCCTGGCCCGCTCGATCGCGGCGACGATCGCGGGCTTCTGGTCGAGGGCCGCCTTGGCCTCCTCTCGCCGCTTCGCCAACCTCCTCCGCCGCTCCCGGGCAAGCGAGCGCGCCTCGTGCAGCTCGACGGTAAGCTTCTTCAGGCGTGCCGCCTCGCGTCCGCGATCCTGGCTGAGGGTCGCCACAGCCCTGGCATACGCCTCGCGGGCAGCGACAAGACGCGTGGTCAGCGCGGCTCGCCGCTCCTCCCCCACGTCCGGCGTCCCGCTCTGCAGCGAGCTGGGCGACATGCACTTGCGCCGTCTCGAGCTGCGCTTGCGCCGCGACCTTGTCCCGTGTCCACTGCGTCACTTCGTGGCCGCAACGAGCGAGCGCCTCTTCGAGGGCTCGGATGCGTGCGTCGACATCGCCCAACCCGTTCAGTACCCGGCGCCGTTCGTCGAGGGTGTTCTTGAGCAGGCGCGCCACTTGGGAAGCCTTCTCGCCCGCCTGCCGAATCTCTTCGAGCCCGAGCAACTCGACCATCAGCCCCTTGATCTCGCCGGGGGTATAGGAAGCCAGCGGGCGGCGGTTCTGCGCGGCGAAGACCGAGGTGAAGAACGTTTCGGGCTTGCCCAGCAGCGCTTCAACGCAGGCGTCGTAGGTTTCCGCTCGACCGTCACTCACCGTGCCGTCGGGAAGCTTCATCGTGGCCCACTGACCGTTCTCCTCGGCGTGGAGATACGCCTCGGTCTTGCGTCTCCCGTTCATCCGGAAAACCAGGGTGGACCGATAGCGTTCGCCCGCGTGACGCCAGACGAGTTCCTTGACGCACTCCGGCAGCACCAGGTGCTCGTAGAAGGAGAATCCGGCAGGACTGAAGCTCGACGCGCGCGAGGGCAGCAGCCGATAGGGCTGCAGGTTGTCCATCACCGTGGTCTTGCCGGTGCCGTTGGGCCCGGAGAACGCAACAAGCCGCGCATCGCCGACGAGTTGCGTGAGGTCGAGGGACAACTCGTCGCGATTGAGGCCTGCCCGAATGCCGGCAAAGCCTTTGAGATAGAGTGTTTCAGGAATCATCGCCAACGTCGCGCAGAATCCGTTCGGTCGTCCGGTGCGGCGGTCGTGAGAGCTTCGTCGCCATCCTGACTCACTCGGTCAATGTCCCGTCGGTGGTAGTCATCGCGCAAGTCGTGCTGCGCCATGGACTCTTGGTCCGCCCGTGTATCGTCCGCATCAACGCACAAGATTTCCTGCACGATCTGATCGACATCCGCCGTCTCCATATGCTCCAGTCTCGCAAGAAGTCCCTCAACTTCAACCCCGGTTACTTCGGCCCATCGCCGGACCTTCTCCCCGAGGCTGTGCGCCTGACTGATTCCCTCCGCTCGGGAGCGTACGACAGGAATGACCCGGCCCTCGAGCTTCACCTCAGCGGCGCCGGCGAGCGCTGCCAGGACAGCGGCTCGATCGACCGTTGCCTGCTCCTCCTCCGCCACGCTCCAGCGCACGCGCACGAATGCACCTTGCGCGCTTGCGGCGGCGGCCTTGACGGCCTCCATATCCGGCTTGGCAGCGAAGTCGAGATGCACCATGCGCCTTGCCGGCGTGGCAACAAAGTCCAAGCGAGCGCCATTCGCGTCGACGGTCCAGAGGATGAAACCCTTATCCCCTTCTTCGCCGTAATGGAGCCGGCCGATCGAGCCGGGATAAGCCACAAGGCGAGTACCTTCTTGCCAGAGCTGGTGCTTGTGAATATGGCCGAGCATAAAGGCCGATGCTCCGGCGCCAAACAGCGCGGTGGTGGTGAACTCATGGTCGAGTCCGCCATCGGCACGCCGTGCTCGGTCACACAACCCAAGACCGTGCCGTGCGAGACGCCCACGGTCGCCACGCCTGCCAGGCGCGCGCGCTGGTTCACTTCGCCCCACCCGCGAAGCAGCGCTGCGATCGCTGTGCCCACGGCTTCGGCCGCCCCCGTTGCACCCACCGCCGCCGCGACATCGGCTTTATTCACCGACGGCAGGCACGAGAAAACTGCCCGCGCGTTCTCCGGCAGCCGATCAAATCGCCAGCCGCCTGATTCGATCCAGCGTCCGTCATTCGTAAGTGCGACCTGTTGGATTCGGTCGGCGACGTAGATCGGATGTTTTCCGGGAGGCGGCGAAAGACCCGAGCGTCCCCGGCGGCTCATGCGAGTACGTCCCTTGCAGGAGAAGCACCGGGCAATGCTGAGCGAGCTGCTGCAGCCGGGACGCCAGCGCTTCGACTGCAGGGGCGTGGAGCTCGAGCGCATGATCGGTCGCATCGCCCGAAATGACGGCCGCTTCGATGTCCGCTTCGATCGCCCGGTCGATCGCGTAGCGAAAGCACCGATCGACTTCGGTAAGCGTGTTCGTCGCATAGTGCAGGTCGGAGAATTGCGCGATCAGCACGGGTCACCTCGTGGCAAGATCAACGAACGTCTGCCTTGCTGTTCCTGTGGCACGCGTGTCCGCGGAGCGCCGTCTCATCAGGTGACCACCTCGAGCTCAACTTCGATGGCAGCCAATAAGCCACCCCGGTTGCTCTTGAAGGCCTCGACCGAGCCCAACACCCGCTTGATCCCGTTGGGGTTGCGGTTCCAACCGGCGCCGTACTTCTTCCTGGCATAGCGCTCGAACTTCTCGCGCGGAATCTGCAGCGTGTCTACCAAATCGAATAATTGCTCCAATGCATCGTTGGCGACCGGCGCTACCGTGGGCGTCGCCTTCGCCGGTAACAGTTTGGCCAAGCGGGTTTGTCGGCAGCAGCGATGTGTCTTTGTCCTCCTGGCCGGTTGCCTCGGTCTGGGTGCCAGTTGTCGGAGCGGCCGCATCCGGGTGGATTGCGGAATCGTCGAGCGCAGGTTCTGCCCCATTGAGCACCGCGGCGGCGCGCTCGCCTTCGATGAGTCGATTCTCATCGTCCTCGATGCGCAAGAGCCGCGTCAGATCCACCGGCGCTTCCAACTCGATCAGCCATTGCGCCACTCGACGAGGCTGTCCGTCTTCGCCGATCATCGACACCTCATGCTGTCTCTTGGTCAGCCAGAAGCTCGTCTTGCCATCGAGGAAGCCGCCAATCCGCCCGCCGCGCAGGAAGCCTACGGTTTCAAGCGTTTGCCGGGCGGCATTCATCGAATAAAAGCTGTTGGTGGCGAGCTCGATAGCGTTGATCGAGGGAATGCCGGGGATCAGGAATAGAAATCGCCCGGTGAGGTTGCACTGCTTCGCCTGGTACTCGGCGCACGTTTCGGGATCGCAGCGTCCGCCGTTCTCGGCCCGCAGAACATGCTTGCGCCCGCCGAAGATGCGAACCGTTCGTTTGCCGTTGCCGTCCACCGGCACCGGCTCGAAGGTCATGCAATAACGCTCGCGCCCGTCAGGCGAATATTCGGACCAGTACTTGAGCTGACTCGCGCCATAGCACATCAGTGCGTGGGGCATGATGGCTTGCCAGGCATCGGCGGGAAACACCACCGGAAAGCGATACAAGCGCACCACGCCGTCGCCGCGGTCCTCGCCAAACTTCTCCAGGATCAGGTCGGCCACTTCCGGCATCCCAAAGTCCGCCCGGCGGACAGTGAAATACGGCACGTTCTTCGGCACGAGTGGGTACCGCAAGTCAGGTACCACGCGCGTGATCTCGGCTTCGATCTCTTCGAACGCCTTGCCCGCCTTAACACCGGCTTCGTAGATCAACGCGGCTTCAGGGTGACGCCCCGCTGCCTGGGTCAGTACCTTGATGCCTGCGCGAATCTTGCCGCCGATCGGAAACCGTGCCGGGGTCTCGCCGATAATCGTCGGCAGCGCGTTTTGCTGCCCATTGACCACTGCAAGCTGCTTCATCCCGTTTTCTCCTTTAGTCATTGCGATCTTTCTCGCATGACTTGAGGCTACACTGGATGACTCTCGCTTCAAGTCCGTTGCGCTGGCACGTTACGGTTCCAGCGGCAGCGCGATTAGCCGGACACACTGGTCAGGCTTCGCGCTTTGTGCGAATCCTGAAATTGCACCATGCTGACCAAATCCGACCTCCAATCGCTCTTGCAGTGCCCCCGAAACTCTGGCTAGACCAGCACCGGCCGGACCTCATTCCACGGGATGATCCTGCGATGTATCGGCGTGCCAACGATGGCAACATCGTCGGAGCGAAGGCGCGCACAGCTGGGCAGCGATTTGATTTGGCCGCCGGCGATGCACGACAAGGTGAAGGCGGCGGCGAACGCCCAAGGCCTGCTGGCCGCAGCGCCCGACAAGCCCGCAGCGGAGGTGCCGCTCGTGCGCGAGGGGCTCTATGCGCGTGCCGACGCGCTGCTACCCGACGCCACCGGGTACATCCTGCGCGAAACAAAGGCGTCGACCTTTCCTCTTAAGGAGGACAAGGTACGCCGGCGGCGCCGAAAGACCACCATCTCGAGGACGTCGCGATTCAGGCGTGGGTGCTTGAGGAGAGCGGCCTCACGCTCGCTCGCGCCGAACTTAATCTGCTCAACAACCAGTGGCGCTATCCCGGTGGTGGAGACTACTCGGGACTCTTCCGGCCGCTCGATGTGACGGCGGAAGTCGACCGCCGCAAACCGAATGTTCCCATCTGGCTCGCGCGGGCCCAGGCCGTAGTGGCTGGGCCGATGCCGGCCGCGGTGACGGGCAAGCAGTGCAGCGACCCGTACGCGTGCCCGTTTACGGCCTTCTGTGAGCCGCTGGACCCGCTCCGTCCGTCGCACCCCATTGAGCTGTTGCCCGATACGGCCGGCAAGAAGCTCGCCAAGCAACTCCGCGATGCGAATGGCTACGAATCCCTCCTCGAGCCTAAGGCCGACGAACTGACCGGCAAGGAAGCCGACCTCTACCGGCGGATGCAGCGGGCGCACCGCAGCGGTGAAGCAGTCATCGAGCCGGGCTGCGCCGAAATCCTGGCGGCCTACCCATACCCACGCTACTACTTCGATTTCGAGGGCATCGACTTGCCAGTCCCCCACTGGGTTGGCGTACGGCCCTACGAACAGATTCCCTTCCAGTGGTCGTGCCACATCGAACGCGCGCCCGGCGTGTTCGAGCACGCCGAGTTTCTCGATTTGAGTGGCAACGACCCATCGCTCCCCTGCATCGAAAAGATGCGTGAGGTTATCGACCCCGACGATGACGGCCCCCTCTTCGTGTACTACGCGACTTACGAGCGCACTCGCCTGGAGGAGCTGGCGGAGCGGCATCCTGAACATGCTGGTTTGCTGCAGACGTACATCGACCGCATTGTGGACTTGCACCCTCTCGTCAAGGCGTACTACTACCACCCGCAGATGCGGGGCTCATCTCCATGAAGAAAGTGCTGCGGGTGATTGCACCGGACCTGGATTACGGAGAGCTCGACGAGGTGCAGGAAGGCGCCGGGGCCCAGGTCGCCTATCTGTACGCGGTCTTCGACCCTGCCACCACTCCTGAGCGCAAAGCCGACCTCGAGAACAAACTGCGGAAGTACTGCCAGCACGACACCTGGGCAATGGTGGAGGTCGCGTATTTTCTGGCGCGACAACCACGCCCAGTCAGGCGTGCCTGCGCGTGAGCGTTGCCGCCGGTCAGGGACGCGCAAAGGCAATTGAATAAGCGAGACTCAACGACTTTGCGGCTACCGCCCATGATCTTGGACGGGATATTGAAGAGCACGGAAACGCGGTCCGCTTTGCGCGACAGCCGGCCCGTCGCCGGTCTTATGGTGCAGTCTGAAACGGCCTTGCACTCCTGAGCCTCGGCCTCGACCGCTCGCACCACGTCTTCCAATTCGGCCCGTTCCGCTAGGAGCATGGCACGTCCGAGAGTTCGTCATTTAGATCCTCCGGAGTGCGAACACGCGTGACTGGATACAGTTCACCAGCAGCGCCAATTTGGATGGGTGGACGGCCACATTGATTCCGGTCAAATCGACATCGACAAGATGCCCTTCTAACCTGATCTGTTTAGCCAGTGGCTGTAGCCCCTATGCGTGTGCTCATCATCTCGCCGCCCAGCGATTCATAGACGATTGCGGTGACTGTTGCGCAATGTCCACTACTGGACGTCCCGGGGAAACCCTGGCGAGGCTGTGTCTGGACGAAAGGCAGTTTCAAGTCGCTTCCTAAGCGCCGTAAGGCTTTCAACTGTCGCTTCGATAGTCATCGCATCCGTCGTACGAGTCAATTCTAGGGTGATTAGCGCACTCAACGCTCGCTCACGACTTTCCCCTGCCGCCCAAGTCTCCGGTCCGCCGCTCAGCTTCTTCATACCGGCGCTCAGCTTGAAAAGACGTTCCAGGTGACCAACAACGGAGCTGTAGGCGAAAAGCAAGAATCCAAGGCTCACGAGTTCAACTAGGCCCTCCACCTCGGGTTGTCCGTTGCCGGCGCGACGCAAGATACAGCGCCAAGCCGAGCACTAGGCTGATGGCTTGTAGGAGAAGCCGTCGCACTTTTCGCCTGACAACGACCGGCACCCGCGCGACAAAATGGCTGGCCATTCCGCCCACGATGAGGCGACCTCTCCAGGCTGAATCTCAACGCTGTCAACCACGTCTTGACGGGCGGCTTTGTCCAAGGGCTCAGCTCGCAACGCGATCTCGCTATACCCTGTTTGAAGCGCTGAGAACGTGAACTCAATTACGTCGTAACGTCCCACTACGAGATTTGATGCTCCCTCAAGTGCAAGATGGGCATAGTTGAATTCACAGTGGACCCTGGCGGGCGGAGTATCGATTTCCTTGGGGGGCTCACACCACTCCACCACACGCATCCGGTATCGTTCCGACTCCACCAAGGGAAACCCGTAGACCTTTTCGCGAGTTGCACTCAATCGATTCCTGATGGCGCTGGGCGTGACGCCAGCGCCTGCCTCGCTTTAAAATCCCAGCAGTGAAACAGTGGAATGCTCTCGAGAGTGGGTTTTCTGGAGGATGGCCGCGAGCCTCGTCCATGCGGCAGTATGATCATGACGATCCCACGTTTCAGCCGCGGTATCTCTGTGCCACTCGCAAGTACCAGCCTGAAGGCAGTGGGCAGGACAGATCGAAGGTTTCCCCACCTGGAATCTTCCCTAGGAGGTCTTGAGCGAGTGCCGCTAGGCGATCTGCCGCTGGTCTCTGCAACCCGGGTTTCGGCCGTGAGAAGGTCTCGATGTTCAGGTCGGTTTTCGGAATTCCCCAGCCACCTAGGAAAATCATTGGCCCTATGGACTCGAGTCCAAGGACTGTGCCCCTTCGGATGGGGATCATGCGTTTGGTGTCCTGAGGGTCGAATAGCAGAACAATGTCTCTGCCCACAAACGAAGCGGCATTGGCGCTCATTGCTGTTAATCGTTGCTCGTCGACCCACTTGTGACGGTAACGAAATAGGATCTCAAATCCCATCGGTAAAGACAACAGATGGGGCAGATCATAGATGTAGGGGCGTTGAGAGCCGCTCACTGCGAGCAATGGCGGCGTTGGAGATGAACGTTCGGGCATCTGTCCTCCTATTCAAGCGCGATATCGATCGCTTCTCCAACTTTGCTCCACAAGAGCGAAGGGCATCGCGCTTGCCGCATCAGATCATGAATAACCCGGAGGCGTCGAAAACTACGCTAAGCGACGCGTGCAAGGCCAACGGCTTCCCGAACGTCGTCAATGACATGAACAGTTAGCTGTTGACGGATCTCCGCTGGTAGGAGAGCCAGATCGGCCTCGTTTTCTTTAGGAAGAATCACCGTCGTGCGTCCACGACGCCAAGCCGCCACAACCTTCTGCCCTATGCCGCCAACTGCACCCACGTGGCCTTTCAGACTCACTTCACCCGACATGGCGAGCCTTGGGCGCACGGGACGCCCCGTAAGCGCCGAGACGATTGCTACGACCATTGCTACACCAGCGGATTTGGGCCTTCACGATATCGGGCGATGTTAACGAGGTGAACACTGATCCCGGTCCCGCTGACTTGCTCCTGTGTGATCCCGTACTCTGATGCGTGCTGCTGTACGTGTCGCCATGCCGCGAGCGCAGATTGCTTGAGCACATCACCGGCTAGGCCAATGACTTCTGGCCCATCGCCTTTCCGCTTCTCGACTTCGAGAACCATAACATCACCCTCAGCAAGGTTGCCGCTGTCCGATCCCGCCGCTAGACACGTTACCTCCCCTACCAGCGACTCATGATTGGCGCGATCTGAGTCATCTCGCTCTAGGTCCAGTACGTCCTCGGGCTCCGGAGCGAACCCCGAGCCCGGAAACCGCGCCCCCAGGAATGCCGCCATGTCACTGGGTGACATGTAATAGCCTTGAAGACGGATAAGCCGGTCGTTCAGCATCAGTAGCATATCGCCCCGCCCAAACAGATTCTCGGCTCCGGATTGATCAAGAATCGTTTGCGAATCAACTCGTTGCGGCAATCGGAACGAGATGCGTGTCGGCATGTTCGCTTTGAGCAATCCAGTGACGATGTCCGCAGTTGGTCGCTGTGTCGCGAGAACGAGGTGGATTCCAACGGATCTTGCACGTTGAGCGAGACGGTTGATCTCTCGCTCGAAGTCCGCGCGGTCACGTTTCGAAAGCACAGCCACTAGGTCGGCGTACTCGTCGATAACCACGACGATTGGACGCATCGGCGACGCCTGGTACTTCGCGTTGTACTCGGAAAGATTGGGAAGTCGGGCTTGCTGGAGGACAGCCGTCCGCTCGCGCATTTCGTCATTCGTCAACATCCGCAACTGCTGAATGGCGTCCTCAGCTTCAGTAACGACGCGTCCACCGCGGAGATGAGGCAGGCCGGGGTACAGCACGAAGTCTGTTGCCTTCGGGTCAACGATGATCAACTCAAGACGCTCTGGTGGAAGCTTCGCAATCAAACTCAACAACACTGCGTGCAGGAATACCGTCTTCCCCGACAGCGTTGATCCGGCAACCAGGATGTGCGGGAGCTGAACCAGATCCAAATGCACCTGAGCGCCATCCGGCGCGACGCCAACAGCGGGTGGAAGCTGTTGCATGACCCGGTATCGGCAGAGCTTCGATTGCAGGCAATAGCGGGACAACCTGTCGCCGCGGTCGCTCGAGGTCGAGCCCGACGTAATTTTCACCTGCAACGTTGTCGATGAATGGGGTGGAACGCGCTGCAAGCTCTCGCCCAATGTCTTCCGCTCTGGCGCGTAACGTCGAAAGCTTTGCTCCCGGTCGCAGCCGGATGCGGTATCGGATCACGCTAGGTCCGACTTGCGCCTTCTCCGAATCCAATTCCTGAATCTGCACCCCGTGATCGCGGAGAATCCTTCGAAGCGTTGCGGCCTGTTGCTCGATGAGCTGTTGTTCTTGCTCATCTGGAGTCCCCAGTTCGAGCGAATCCCCGCCACGCCTCAGCTCAGATGAATTCGGCTGACGCTCGTCATCGGCCAATTCTGGCGGGCTACCGTCCGGAGTTTCTGCGCCCCCAACTCTACCTTCCGGTCCGCCGTTCGGTTCGTCCATCGTTGGCGACGAGCCCTCTTCCGAGCGAGATCGCGGAGGGATTGGTTCGCCGACGTAGGCGCGAACCTCGTCTTCTGCCAGCTCTACGAGTTGAACGGCCTGACCTTGAGCGGTGAAGTCTCGCACCGCCGCCTGGTGACTTGTGTGAGACCGACAACAACTAACGACATTCGAATGCGAACGCGCGATTCAAGTGCGAAGAGGTAACTCGAAACCTCGTCGCTGCGTCCCTCGAAGAAGCACTCTCGGAAAAGATGCTGACGGAGAATTTCGCGACGTTGCGGCAAAACAATGCGCTTCGGTGCATCGTCTGGCATGAAGACTTCGCAGATGACGCCGGCCGTGGTTTAGTAGTTGATCGATGGCATCGCCCGAAATCTCCCTGCCCGTCAGCCGATACGCATCCTCGGGATGTTGGTAGGTCTTGACCTCTATGAGATCGATGACGAATCCGTCATCGGATTCGTACTCGACGCCAAACAGATCGGCTCGATCATTTGTCTCCCTAAGTTCCAGCCAGCGGCGCGCTTCCGGGCTATCGATGCTTACGATCAAGCTTGACGCTCGGTTGCGACGGTACCAAGCGGCACCGACTAACGTTCCGAGTAGTCCCCGAGTGCGCCGCTCATCGACTGTCGGGGAATTTGCACTTGTAGCTACCAACGACAATAGCCCATCGTTCAGCAAGACGTTGAGATCGGTGATCAGTCGATTGAGCGCTTCCGAGCTTGGCGTGTAGTTGCACCGCCGTAGCTGCTGATCTAGCTCCCGCACGAACCGGCTGCGGTCATTCGTGTATACCCCGAGATCGCGTTTGTCGCACCGCTGGAGCGCGACGCGCGGCACGTCGAAGGCAAGTGCACCCTCTTGGGCTCGGTCCGCAATTAGGAGCCATCCCGATTCCGCGGCCAATCGCTTCAACGCGCGCGCTTCCGCCTGTAGTTCGGCGGTGACGCCATAGAACGAGCTTCCCACGATGTTGCTCAGCCGGTTCCGAAGATCGTTGTGTTCTGAGAAGATCCCTCCATCTGCCGCAGGCACCACGCGCACTGTCTTAGTCAGCCGGTCGAAACTGAACTGCATCGGCAGGCAAAGTGGACGCACGCGAAGCGACGGTGCGCGCGGGAAGCGTTGTGCCCTGCAGCGAGGGATCAAAATAGATGACGATGTGCGCTGGGTGTTCCGACAGGCGATCCGCCAGCGTATTTGCGTTAATGTGCTGGTCCGAGACTTCAGGGGTGAAGCGTGCGGTGGAACCGGTCCCGCGAAACCGCTCCGCGCCTTCTTCGTCTTCAGCACCCCCTCCGAGCCCCGCAAGCGGGGAATGAGTATCCGATGTAAAGTAGACGCGAACATGGAGCCCTTGGAGATCGTCACCCTGCCGGTCGGCCAGCCGAACTAGTTCTCTCAACACGAAGTCTATCTCCGGGGGATCGACTAGCACGAGCCGGAGTCCCAAACGTGCGTGCGGATAGAGTGTGCAGAACTTCTCTAAGAGCCGCATAATCTCGCGGACTCCGTCGCGACCCACGTACTGATGGCAAGTTCTTCAAAGTAGGGCAGGCCCTGCCGAACACCGGCCTCCGGAAGAAGTTTGGGACCACCATCGGTGATGTAGCTGCTCAGATACAACGTAGTCACGAAGTTCGGCAGATGATCCGCTTTCGACCGTAGAAGGGCCCACTCGCGTTCGCTGATCGTGACGTTCTGCGCGCGGACTTGCCTCGACAGCTCAACGAATTTCCAGAGTGCAACGGATGCAGTGGTGACAGCACTGCTTTGAAACCAGCTTCCGTGCGCAATACGATCGTATCGAGCGCAAGGACTCGCGAGCATAGGATTTCGACACCCTCTGGGGCGTTAACTGCAATGGTTTCGTATCCGCGTTTGAGACCCTCAATGAGCCTTCGATACGCATCGGTTAACCTCTCCCCCACTGCGAAACGCTCGTCCATGAGTTCAAGAGCACCAACGGCTCAAGGAGAAGTGCCCGGACGTGCTCTGCGAGAGTTACACGTGCGTTTCGTATGTCGTCGAAAACTGTCTACTAACCCTGGGTCCGCACCCATCGACACGACGTCCTGGAGCATGGTTCGCAGCGGCGTACCGGGTCCGTCCAAATCGAAAGCGCGACACTCGGACTTGTCGATTAATGCGATCGCCTCATCGAGCGATCGAGCGGGCGTGACGACGAACGCGCCCCACTGATCCGTGCTGACGCAGCGCTCCACAAGCTTTTGCAGCGGATGGCTTAGCGCTACGTCCAGCCGAGTTCCGCTCTTGGGATCAATCGTTTCGTTAGTCCCCGTTGGTCTCGCCCTCTACCGCCGCGATCACTGTTACCAAGCCGCCGCAGAGACTCCAAATCCCCTTCAACAAGGAGATCGAGCGCACGACCTCCGGCCGTGTCTCGGTGGCCGTCGCTGTAGACGGATTGACGGGCGAATCGGGGGACGTAGCCTCTGCTGTCGCTGTCTCCGACGTCGCTCGCAGCAATGCGTGCGCGTCACTAAGCTTCAGATCTGCTAACAGTTCCGGGTTCTGTTCGCGGTAGAACCGCATCACTTGCGTGTAAATGGTCTTCAGCCGCTCCGCGTCGGCGCCCTGCCGTGCCAGCGATCGTGAAATCCTTTGGCGGTCCGTGCGCGAGAGAATTCGCAACTGGTTAACAACCCGAAAATTCTCAAGCAACCTCTGTGTAATCTTCGCCGACGTGGGCGACTGGAAAAGTTCAGGGTCGGGAAGCAGCCCGAGCTTGGGCAAGTATCTCGTGACCGAAGCGGTATTTCTGCCTCGGAACAATCGCTTAGATCGTTCCAATACGCCAGCAAACCGTCGAGGGGCACGAGCGCCATCAGCACTTTGGCGCGCAAGGCCTTCCACAATTGTCGTTGGGCCTCATTGGGGGACAAGCGTTGCTCGGCCTCTTACACAGCAGGCGATACAGGTCAGTACCGGAAATGGTCTGGAATCGATTTAGTGAGTTCAGCTTTGGCAACTCGCCAGGAGTCACTACTACGATCGTCTCTTGGACATTAGAGTCGTTGCGCCACTGTTCTGCACCCTCAACCGTAGTGACGAACCTGTCTGAGGCAAAGCCGAGTCGCGTTGCAGTGGCACGCAGTGCGCGCGCTTGCTCATCTGGTAGCCCCGGCATGGCGATGCGAAGCTGAGTGCGCCCGCTGACACTTGGGCTTAGTCCTGCGATAAACGCTTCCTTCTTGAACTCAGGAACGTCGCGTACAAGAACACCGAACGCCCGCTCCTTAGCGCGCTTCAGTACGGCGCGCGCAATTACGCTACCGGTCGTTTCCTCAACGAGGCTCATGCCCTTGGCTTTGTCGCAATACGGATCACAGTAACGCCGTCCGCATAACGTCTGGCATATCCCATGTCAATCAACGCCTCACGAAGCGCTAGCGCGTTCGCGGAGAGATCCTCTTTGGTTGCGTTGTTGATGGCCCAAGTGGTGAGATTACGCGAGTCACCAGGTCTCGCTCCTACGAGAATGTTAAATCGGTCCGCCCAAGCGTCCGCGAGCTCGTGCAGTTCCGCGTCATGATCGAGGTCGACCGTTGCCACGAGGAGTGTTTCGAGGAGTTCCGCGCCGGGTGCGTAGCGCTTCTTGACCGCACGGTTGCCTCAGGCGCCAAGAGTCCGACCGAACGCCGAGAGAACGCGCAAAGTCGATCGGAGTTCCGCTCATTTCCTCGACTAGACCATCGACAATGGCGAATGCCGCGGCGTCCAAGATGTTGGCTTCCGCGGCATAAGAGTTGAACACGTCGAGTAGCTGCTTGCGCTTTTGCTCCTGCCGCGCTGGGGATCCCTGAAACGTCATGGTTTCCACAAGTTGGGCGAAGCGTCGCTTCGTCCATTGAGCGTACTCCTGCTCGAGTGCGGCCCTAATGCCGAGCACCATCATCTCTTCGATGCTCTTGACAGCAAGCGTGTAAGTACCGTGACTGGCGAGGGCCGTCGGCGTCCAACCGCCATACGTAAAGTCGAGAAGCATGGGTCGGCGTCTCGTCTTGTAAGTGCGGCCGTCGCCGAGGTCGAGTACCCGGTGCACGAGGTGCAGGTAGATGGCCACGCTCGCAAGCATCACTATACGGCGCAGACTTTGCAGCTTACTGCCTCGAGCCTTTTCGAACTGCGCGAGTCGATCAAATGCGGCTCTCAATTCTCGAACAATCGGAGAGCGAAAGGTGGGGCGGCCATCTTGCGATCGCATCACCAACGAGCCCGGGCGCTCCTTTGGGTCGATTTCACAGACTGTCGGTGCTTCCCCGACGGTGAGAGGCCATGCAATCGATGTGATCTCATCCGAGTCGTCCGACAGCAGTTCACGTAGCAGTTTCAGTGCGGGGCTAGGTCCACTGCCCAGGTCAGCGGCGAGCAGGCGAAAAATGAACTCCCCCGTATGTCGGTCGTTGCTGTCGCGGGTTAGGTGGGTCCTATGCGTGAGGGAGTACGAAGTGTATTCGTTCTTGTTGAAAACGGCGTCGTCCGCGCCCAAGACGTCCCGGAGTAGCCCGCGCAGTTCGTTGAGCTTCATCCGCTGCTCTGCGTCCCCGAAAGCTCCGAGGCGCGCTTGCGCGTCGGCAACGAAGTCCTCGGTTGAATGACGCTCTTCGGACCCACGCTTCGCCCATCGAACGAGCGCGTGATTTAAGAGCTTGGGATCGTAGTGCTCTGCTACTGCGGCACGACCCAGCCCGTTAGCGATATGGACAGGCTTGATGCTACTGGACGTGGGCCGATATCCCAACTCCGCGATCACGCCCTTTTCCAACAGACTCCTCCAGGTTCATCTTCACACCCCGTACCGCTGGCCGGGCCGGTCTACCTTGAAAGTAAGTTCAGCACCGGTTTCGAAGTTCTTGATGTGCACGTCCGTAATGTCCTTAACGGTTTGGTCGAACCGCGCGAGGTCGTTGAAGAACAAATCGATGCGCTTCACGATCTCTGGCGTCCGCAGCGCTAGCGGAAGTCCGCGCTGCGCATCGGATAGTGTCCTGAAAAGCGGGAGATTCACCCTAAGGCTCGCGGTCGTGCCCCTGCTCACCACTGGCGTGCAACATGAAGTGATCCGCGATGAAGGCGTAAGCTTTTGCGACAAGCGGATTGAGACGCGGAACCCGAACACAAAACCGATCGGCGCTGACTTTCCGGGTGGACACGTATGTTGGTGACCATCGAGCATCGTAGCGATGACGCGACCACAGGCGAAGAGCGTCGTCCGCTAGATCACGCGAGTCGAAGAATCGGTTAATAAGGCGGATCATGTCGCGAATCACGATGGCAGGTTGTAATTTCGCGAGATCAAGCAACTTGAAGAACCTGAGCTCGTCAGGCGGCAGCAAATGCAGGAGCTTCTCGCCGTCCGCGTGCTCAAAGAAAAACCGGCGCTTGAGAGCCCTCATCGCGGCGAGCGGATCGTCCGGAGCAGCGCTGGCCGGGATAGGCGTCGAATCTGAGGCCAACCAACCTTCGCCGGGCATACCGGTGCTCCACAGCGCCTCATCGTAACGAGGGTGGGTCGCAAGCGCCGGATCCAGGTGCTCCGTAGCGCGTCAAACAAATCGCTACTCCCGGAGAATGCCGCCGAGAAATAAGGTGTCGCCTCTTCGGCCGCGATCAATTGATGGCATGATCGACCACCTGCAATCAGATACGCAATCAGGCCCTGCAGGTCGCGCATTGTTACGTGATGACCACGCTTCGCGACCATTTCCAAAAGTTGAAAGAGTCGTTCGCGGGGCCGACTTTGCTTCAGCCCACTGCGAAACTCTCGGCACGTCGCAAGTCTCGCGAGCAGGGCACGCAACGCACTCGGGATAAAAGCGTTCGTTGATTAGGGTACCGATCAGTATATCGATAATACCGCGGTCGACGACGCTCCGCTGATTTAGATCCACTACGACTACGCTCGCCGATTCAGCGATCTCATCGCCATACACAATGGCCGCGTCGACCTGCCTCCGCACCTCTTTCAGTGGCGCAAAGGTCTCCTCGAATCCGTGGAGAAGTTCCAACAGTGGCCATTCGTTAATCGCGAGACAGAACGGCTTCTTCGCCTTTCGGGCTGCTTTCCATGATTGAATGATCGAATCGTACGATTCCGCGGCCGTCGCGTCCGGCTCGAAGTGCACTCCGAGCGCTCTTAACCGAGGGGCGAGACGCATAATGAGATGCGTCTTTCCGTCGCCCGGGTTCCCGGTTAAGACTATGTCTGTGCCGGTTTTCAGCTTGTTTAGAACAAACTCCTCGACGGGAGTCTCTACGTGGATCGCGTCGAGTTGATCTGGCGGTCGTAGTCCATCCCGCATAGCAGCTGCGATGGTTGTATAGCTGCTGTACGAATGCGACACCGATCGGCCCGGCGCTTGGCGGCGGCTCCGGCGGCCCGGATTGGAGCGGCTCTCGTGGTGATTGCCGAGCCTCGGCGTGTGCGAGTAGGCCTGGCCCCTCATCGCCTTTAGGGCCACTCATGCGTAGATCGTGAGGATCGTATTGAGGACCCGATCAATGACATCTGCGCTGTCGATGCGTCGAGCGAGCCATCGCCGCCGCCAGTGTTCGGCGATGTTTTCTGTGGCGCGTTGCGCCTCCTCATCGTCTTGAATTGGGAACACGTAATCTGGCGACTCGACTTCACCGCGCAGGTACTCCCGCGCATTATGGGCGAGCGGAACCCCATAAATGATTCTGCGGCACTGGTGTCGCAGGAGGTGGTCTGTGTCCAAACCGATGCAGGCCAGCCCTTCTCGCACGAGTCGGAGTTTCGGGTTGACACCTTCGCCGAACGTCCGCGTGATAAGTGTCGCACCACCGTTTTGTTCGGCCGTGATCAGTTCAAGCAGCGTTCGAGTACGCTGCGAGAAATGCACGGAGCCATAGCCGCGGGTCGCTCCAAGACGTTCGTAGCGAACTTCACCGTGACCACCCATTAGCTGCCCTGGCACACGGACCCGGTTGTACTGGCTGCTACCCACGTGGTAGAGGCTTGTGGTACCTAAGAACACCAACTCGGCTGAGCGTGTTACGTTCTCGCCCTTCATGCGTGACGCAATCGCACTCACGGCGTCGGCATAACGATTCTTATAATCCAGGCGAACCTGCGGGCTTGTCAGCATCATGCAGGTGAGCTTGCCGCCGAGAATGTGCGAATAAGGCGCCACGGCTCCGCAGATGATTACATCCATCATGCGGGTGCCGATGTGGCGCTTCTTCACCGCTTTGATCGCAGTGGAAATGGCACGACGCCCTTCCTCGTCGGATAGCAGGGACTCCAGCGCCTCAGATGGTACTTTGCGCTGTGCGGTGTCGAGAGATCGCTTCGCTCGAAGGAGTTCCGCAAGTTCACTGGCTCGCTTTTGGTCAAACAGGTCTTCGACGCTTTGATCTGCGAGGCTCGCTACCCCGCCCTCGGCTCCTCGAAGCAACGTGATCTGCGCTTCGCCGCCGGACGGCTGTCGTTTTGGAAGTCTTGGTGCCGCTCCACGTGTCCGTGCGTGCGTGCGGAGTTATTCGACACGTGAGCGCGCGCTCGTGCGCGCACGATCTATCAACTTGCCGATGACCGCGTCTGTGGGGCGATCGAGTTCCGCAGCGGTCAGCAATTTCGCGGAGTCAACGTCGGCGATAGCTGAGCCAATCGCATGTTCGAGCCATTGCAAAAAGGCGCGCGGCGGCGTCACCGCCTCCTTCCTTGCTCGCAATCTGTCTGATCCGTTGCTCGAACGATTCGAGGGTCCAGCCTATCGACTGGTCGCGGTCGCCGAGCCTGACTATGCTGTTGCCAAGTGCGGCGATGCCGACGACTGGATGGAGAGGCCGAGCGGCGTCCCGAACGAGATAAAACAGGTTTCTGCCAGGCGTGGAAAAGTACGGAAGCGACCAGGAGTACCGGAAGTAGCGCCAAATATCGATTAAGCGAAGCCCCGTCATCTGACACCGCGCGTTGTCGGACACGAGTTGAAGATATGGCTGGACATGTTTGCGAATGGCCGCCTCGCGGCGCGCAATGCCCTTCAACATTGCCGCCGAATGCAGGTCGCGCGCGAGAGCCTGCCCGTCCGCAATGAGATCCAGGACGCATACTGACGCGCCAGCGTAGCGGCGCGGTCGCTCCATCTGTTGCAGGAACGACTTCGTCGAATCCTTTTCGAGTCTGAATAGCCGCTCAGCCGCCATTGATTTGCGTATCTCTGCCTTCTGGCGTGCTGCTTCGCGCGAGTTCGCGGGGGCGGTCGTGTAATTCGGAGGGGCCACCTCGAGTCGGTGATCGCGATACCGCCATGCCCACCCCTGGCCAAGAAGATCTTTGAGCACGCAGAGGGAAGCGCGGTATCGATCACGAACGGATGGGGCTCCGCGCTGTCGGGAGGCCCAGGCGTATTCCGCTTCGATTGCATCGAACAACGCACCGGTCGGAGCCTTCGCGTCGAGGCACGAAACTAACTGTCTGAATCGCTCCTCGTAGACACCGATTCTCCGTGGCGAGAACGGGTCACAGGTAATCTCCGGAACGCCGCGCACAGCGACGTCTGGTTCGTCGCCCTGATGGATAAATCCGATCTCCTCGGAATATCCAGTCGAAATTTGCCCCATTGGTTCAGTTCTCCCCGTGTTCTTCTTTATTGCCGATTTCGCGCGGCACTCGCGGTGGTTCGGGTTGAAGGGCTTGCTCCGCAGATTCGCCGATTCTATGGTCATGGGCTCACCAGTAGCATCGCGTCTTTGAGCGCGAATCCATCGCGATGGGCCGATAAACTGAGGGGGCGCTACTCGCCTGGCGTTTACTCATGGCTTGTCAGTGCAGTCACGTATGGCTGCATCGATTTCCAAACCCCGGCGTCGGCCGCGTAGCGCGCGATCTCGCTGGCGTTAGCCTTCCTTTGGCGCAGCGCTTCGAGCAGTCCTTCGACCGCGAGTCCGTCGCCAACAGTGTGTTTATACCGGAACAGGTCGACGACGCTCTTGGCGACGCCGAAAATCGGCACACGAATGCCTTCAATGTCGTGATGTTCGACGCCGGCGGTCAACATTTCGCCCGGAAAGCGGGTGATGCGAACCGGGGGGTATTGGACGCGCGGCCGCCAGTCCTTGCGACCGATGGCAATCCAGACCTTCGAGGGCACTTGATCCGTTAGGCCATGGAATGCCAACGCGGACGTCAGACAGATAACGCCCTTCGGGGATGAGCTTCGCTGCTTCGGCAAGCGTGTGCTGTGCGTCCACCTTGGCGTCCGGGAGTTGATAGAGCCCGCGCGCCAGACGGATCACTTCTCCATGCCGTTGCAGCCGCGCCACAGTGGCCGCGGTGATGCCCGCGTCCCTGAACTCCAGCGGCCGCGTCATGCCGCGACGACACAGAAGCGAGAGGGCTTGTGCTCGCTGCGTCTGATTAGGACGGGACATAGATACGAATCCTCGGATCAATAACTAAGCTGTCCGAGGTTTTATATCATATGCCAGGGGTCGCGCCAAGGAACCGACTTTGACCATTTCTGGCCAAGTCGGGCCCATCGTCACAGCGGGCCCACGCCAGCTAGAGTTTCGACATAGCGCGTGCTCGAACATTTACGCGATTCGAGGCTTGCGAAACAGAGAGCTACGGTTTTTTTATGCCAGCCAGGAGTAAGCCGCGCTGCCGATAAGAGGCGCTCTCTCGAGGCCAGGCAAGACTTGGCGTCGCGTCACTTTCCTATCGTGTACCGACCGTGCTGGCCGTGACAGTGGACACTCTGACGGCAGGTCGTGCCGGCAGCTTGGCGCACTTCGCGGGCAGATCCCGGATGACTGGGCTTTGCGCCGTGTCCCACGCCCACCCTTTGGGATTCCGCGCTCCGATCGCGCTTGCCTTCGCGGCGCGCTCCTGGTCTGTCAGGAATGGGCTCAGGATATCCAGCGCGACCGGCCGCTCACCGGCGTCGAGCAGCAGAAAGTTCGGAAACTTACCCGCGTGCTTGGCTTCATACCGCAGCGGTTTTAGGAACGCCCGCTGCTCGGCAACAAGCTTGTCGACAACATCCTTTTCGTAGGCGTGGTCGAGCGGTATCAATTGCGTGCTCGTCATCATCAGCGTGAGCGATTCGATCTGGTACAGGTGCTCGTGCTTAGCGTAGACGAGGCACGCCGCGATTAGCCTGACCTGGCCCGCGGTCCACGCCAGCAATTCGGCCTCAAACGCCCGTTTTGTGCGCTCGCCCGCCTTGCGATCGAAAAAGAGAGCGCAATCAGGCAGGTGCTTGAGAACGCACCTCGTAGCCCAAGGTCGTTTCCCTGAAATCCTTCAGCTCGCCGATGGCGATCATCATCTTGAAGTGCAGATCGGCGATCGG
Organism: uncultured beta proteobacterium; assembly: GCA_963711235.1. Classification (GTDB taxonomy): domain Bacteria; phylum Pseudomonadota; class Gammaproteobacteria; order Burkholderiales; family Casimicrobiaceae; genus PALSA-1003. The sequence continues at coordinate 51,343 of CAVQDI010000013.1, forward strand.
GCGACAAGAGAATCGACAAGCGCTTTGTGGGCGTCTGTGCGATCTCCGCCGCCTGCTCGCGGGAGAAGTTTTCTGGTATGAACACGCGCTCGGCGAGGCGCAACCCCTTCGTCTCGACCTCCTCGCTCGCGTGGAGCAAGAACTTGCGCAGCACCCAGTAGGAGCGCTTGCCCTGCATCCGCGGATACCAGCGGTTGAACCCCGCCCGCTCCCAGAGGTAGTGCAATAGCCCCCGCAAGCTGAGCGCCTTGCGCACCACGGTGACCTCGGCGGGTGACTGCGGCGACGCAGCGGCAAAGCTCCGCCCGACGCGGCGGGTCAGAGGAAAATCCAGCCGTAACTCGACGCCTTCCTGGCCACGCTCGATGATGGCTTCGCCCAGAACTTCGCCCAAGCCTGATTCATTCGCCGGCAGTTCGTAGGATGGGCAAGTCGGGCGATGCTCCCCGCCGGTTTCGGGCATGCGCTTGATCACGAAGTCGCTGAACTTCGAGACGTACATCTCCACGCCTTCGGCGATACACAGGCACCTTGGGCGCGCCGGCGTGCCATGGACGCGGGCGAGCGCTTCCTGCAGCCCTGGATCATGCGCCGCGAAGATCCTGCCGTTGATCAGGTAGCGCTGCTCGTCCATGCGATGGCCATGCCAAGCGCCCTATCTGTCGCCGTAGCTCATCAGGAATGGCAGGCGCTTGCCCCGCGCCGGGCCACAGGGGGTCCTGGTATGGTGATCTCGGCCCGATGCTCACCGACTGGCTGCGCTGCCGCAACCCGAAAAGCCCGAAAAATAAGAGGGCTTAAGTCGACAGGCCAGCCTTCTGACGCGTTGCGACGCGTCTCGGCATACCGGTTCAGCGGACGAACAACCCCCAGTCAGGCGCCGACGCGCGACTGCCCAAGATAGGTTGGCACGATGTCCTCGATCGCTTTCGGCTCGATGCCGAGTTCGCGCAGACCCGGCGCGCTTGCGTTCGCGACGTTGTCCGCCTTGAGGAGGTCAACCTGGCCGGTGGTCAGCGGGGGGTTGGGCAGGTGCTCGAACAACCGCGCCTGCGCTTCGGCCACGGCGAAGGGTATCGGCACGAGCAGGCGCCGTTGGCGAAGGATGCGCAGCGCGATGGTAAACAGCTTGCGCAGGGTGTATACGCGAGGCCCGGCGAGCTCGTAGGTCTTGCCTGCCGTTGCCGGGTCGGCGAGCATGCGGGCAATGGCCTCTGCCACGTCCTCCACATAAACGGGCTGCAAGCGGGTGCGGCCATCACCGATCAGCGGCAGCACCGGGAGCACCCGGGCTAGCTGCGCGACCGTGCCGAACAATGCGTCACCGGGACCGAACATGGCGCTCGGGCGGACGATGGTCGCGCCCGGAAACACCTCCTGGACCAAGCGTTCGCCGCGTCCGCGGCTACGGATGTACGGTGAGCTTGATTCCGGGTCGGCACCGATGCCGGAGACGAGCACGAAGCGCGCGACACCTGCGGCGAGCGCCTCTCGCGCCAGCGTCTTCGCGCCTTGCTCGTGCACCGCCTCGAACGCGCCGCCTCGGTCGACGTAGGCGGAGACCGCATTGACGACGGCATCCGCGCCGGCGACCGCACCCGCGACCGCAGCCTGGTCGCGCACGTCGGCGCAGAAGACGCTTACCCGGTCGAGGCCCGCGGCACCCAGGGCGGCACGCGCGCGGTCAGCATCGCGGGTTACGACGCGGACGGCCATTCCTTCGGTGGCGAGGCGCCGCACGATACGCTGGCCGAGAAACCCGCTGCCGCCGAATACACTCACCGTCATCATCGCACTAGGCCGAACCGTGTGCAGCCGAGAAACTTGGCAGGTTACTGCTCCGAGCCGTTGGCTGGTTTGAGCTCGGCTTGGAGCTTTTCTATGATCGCCAGCATCCGTACGGCGTAATCGTAGCCTTCCGCAGACCCCATACGCAGCGACAGCGCTTTGAGCTCAGCGGCCAACGTCCCTGCGCGCGCCAAGCACGTGTGCGCTCTCGTGCCACGGTCACCTGCCCCCAGTAACGCCTCCGCCTCGCGCACGGCATCTGCGATCCCCTCTCGGAGCACCTCGGTCCGGCTGCGCGTAGTATCGGTCATGCGTATCGCTGAATCGGCACGCTCTGATGTTCGGAGCAGTGTACGCCGATGAGTTCAGCACCGATGGCCAAGTCAGATAGCCGGTGGCAGGCCATTGACTAGGGGCGATGTTAAGAACAGAAGCAGGACGATGAATCAGCTTAACATCAGCTGTCAATCTGGAGTGTCGTGTATCGGGGTTCGGCCGCTGTGGCCAGGACTTATGGCATGAGCAGCGAGTAAAATCGCGCACATGCGCTTGCCGAAGCACACTGGCACAGTTATCGGATCGCTTCTCATTATATGGAAAGGAGCGGAGTGGGTTCTCGCAAAAGCTGAGCACGTTGAATACATCTCCGGCCATCTGTCGGACCTGCGGAAAACAATGACCTTTCTCTTTTCGGTCATAGAATCCGGTCCTGCTTCGTGGCTGATATTGTTAGTCGGTGTGGGATTGATAGTGTCCGATTGGTGGCCAAAGGGAATTGCCGAGAGAACTGGGAGACCGGAATATATGCCAGCTTTTGAGGCATTCAGGTACATTTGGAACGAATCCAACTGGGGCAGAGGACCTCCCGTAAAAGACGGAATTGCTGTTTCAAACGAACTTCAGAGGGTGTTAGAAATCGGGGCTATTAAGGCGACTGGAATACGTCATGGATTTTTAGAGCGCCAGGAATTACCAGCTGCTCATTGGATGGTAGCCGCACTTCATTACGTAGACGCAATCACACCAGCGAATCCGGACCCCAACAAGCGCATGCGAACCATTGCTCTAGGCAGCGACAGCAACATTACTGCGACATACTCTGATGTGCAGCTCAGACGAAAAGACATACTGAGACAGTGGCCCAAGCGACGCTGGTGGCACAAATTACATTCATTGCCTTGATCGCTGCCGCAAAAGGAGCTAGTGGTCCGCGTACCGCTTCGCCGCCGCGAGGTCTCTGCGCAGCTCCTCTGCCGTGCGACGTGGACCGTAGCCGGGCGTATCACGCTGGATGCGCCAGCCTTCCTTAAGCGGCCCCGCGTCCACCGTGTCGAAGCCGAACTGGTCGAGCAGACGGGTAACCGTGGCCTTGGCCCCTTGGTCGTCGCCGGCGATCACGAGCGCGCGACGATTCTTCGTGCCGGGTGGCTGCCCGTCGGTGGTGAGTGCAGCGGCGTAGATATGGTTGAAAGCCTTGACGACCTTCGAAGTCGGCAGGTGCGCCTGCAGGAGCTCGGAGGTCGTGGTCGACTCATCGTCGAGCTCGGCGATGTGGCCGTCCCGTTCAGGGTAGTAGTTATTCGTGTCGATCACGATCTTGCCCGCGAGCGGCTCGACCGGAACGGCCCGGTAGTTCTTCAGCGGCACCGTTACCACGACGATGTCTCCAGCCTATCCCGCGTCGACGGCCGTCGCCGCGCGCGCTCTCGGTCCGAGCTCCGCGACGAGCGCTGACAAGGTCGCCGGCCCGCGCGAATTGCTGATCACGACGTCGTAGTCGTTTGTCACCGCGAGTCGCGCGATCTGGCTTCCGATGTGCCCAGCGCCGATGAGTCCGATGGTCCTTATAACGGTATCTGCCATGGCAAATTCTCCTTTCCGTTTACCCTTTAGAACTCGCCACCGATACGCACGCTAGGCCTCTTGAAGCATTGCGCTTTCCATGGTCGCAATGAATAGAAGCTGCAATGCCGGTTGGTACTCGGAGACGACCCCGATTATCGGGTAGCTGTGGGTCCCGAATAGGAGTGCGGGTGCACCACTCCAGCCGCTATGATCGAAATCCGCGTCCGGTACCGGGTTTGCGTCGAAGCTGACGAGATCCTCTCGCGCGATTTGGCAGACGGCGTAACGATCGTTGGTGCTCGTGACGCGAAGGATCGCGGACATGGGACCACAACCGATCGCCCCCGGGCCTTGAAATTGCCGCGCGACCTTCGGATATCCCGATATGACCAATAGCTGCCCTATTTCGGGACGGGCCGGCGGCCAGACGTTCGAGGGTGAAAGTATTGAAGAGCCTACCTGCGAGGCCTCCCACCCCGAGACCTTCAGGAAGGCGACATCTGCGGATTTGTCGCTCGATGCGATACGACCAAGGGGGCTGAACGGCAGGCGACCGACTTGCCAAATTGATTCCTCGTCCTCCGCCAGACACTTTTCATATCCGTCCAGAACGTGAGCGGCAGTGACCACGAAGTGGCCGACACGGAGTCGTACCACGCATCCGGACGCACTTTCGATCTTGTTTCCGATCCGAGGCGGATGGCCAAAGACGATCGGCACGGCGCTAGCCACAGCATGCCGGATCAAGTGCTGAGATACGGAGCGAAAGCGAGCCTGCTCGGGCGCAGGCAACGCTTGGAATCTGTCGCGGCCACTCGGCATCGCCATGGAATCGGCCTTGGACTAGCCGCCTGGGTGACGACCTGCGACTTAATCAGTCGCGGTCGGGAGATTGATTCCGCGATGACGGCAGGAACCAGGACAAGGACTGCAGCAACAGCGCCGCCTGGCTACGGAAATAATGTTGCGCCTGGTTCGCTATCTGCTCGTAGGCGCTCCGGTCCAGCTCGCCCTCGAAGGCTTCGGACGTGAGCTTGCCATCCTCGAAGCGCGTCTTCCTGGACTTCACATGGGCCTTGCCACCCAGCGCCGAAATCTCCGTATACGAGTAACGGAAGCTGACGAACGGGTTGGCCCTGGAGGCCGACCCAATGACTTCGACAGCGTCTTTCTCAACCTTGCGTAGCGCGCGCTTACCGAGTTTCACAGGATAGTTGCTCATACAAAATCTCCGAAAAAAAGGCCCTGGCACTGCCAGAGGAATGCATCATGAACGCACAGCCAACCGTTTGGCGAGTTCCCCGGCGTCAATCTTACACTGCCTTCCCGTCTGGACAGGACGGCGCGGCGCCCGATACGATGGGTTCCGCAGCGGCGATTCGGAGTGAGACACCTTGGGCGACATTCGCGTGGGCACCGCCTCTTGGACGGACAAGACGCTGATCGACGGCAAGCGCTTCTATCCTGAGGCCGCCAAAACCGCGGAAGAGCGCCTGCGCTTCTATGCGACATGCTTCGCCACGGTGGAAGTGGACAGCTCGTACTATGGCCTGCCGTCGGAACGTAGTGCGCAGCTCTGGGCGGAGCGCACCCCCGCCGACTTTTCCTTCGTGGTGAAGGCCTTTCGCTTGTTCACCCTGCATCACACCGCCCCCGAGGCGCTGCCTAAGGATATTCGGGCGGCGCTCGGGCCGGTCACGAAGAAGAACCTCTACTACGCTGACTTGCCCGCGGAGCTCGCGATCGAGCTCTGGTCGCGCTTTCGCACCGCCCTGGTCCCGTTGCAGCGTGCCAACAAGCTCGCCGGCGTGTTGTTCCAGTTTCCGCCCTGGGTCCTGCGCTCCCGCGCCAACTACGATCACATCGTGCGCTGCAAAGAGGTCCTCCCGGGTGCCCGGATCTGCGTTGAATTCCGCAATCGGACCTGGTTCGACGAAGGGCATCGCGATGGCGTGCTCAAATTCGAGCGCGAGCACGAGGTGAGCCACGTTGTCGTCGATGAGCCCCAGGGGTTTGCCTCGAGCATCCCCTGGATTGGCGAAGTGACGACGCCCCAGTTTGCCATGGTGCGCCTGCACGGGCGCAACGCGAATACGTGGGACGAGAAAGGTCTGACTTCGAGCGGGGAGCGGTTCAACTACCTGTATTCCGCCGCTGAGTTGAGCGAACTGGCCGAGAAAGTCAGGCCCATCGCCGCGATTGCGCAGCGCACCCACGTCTACTTCAACAACAACTACGAGGATTACGGGATCCGCAACGCGCTCGACTTCGGCCAAGTCCTGGGCATTTGACGGCCACCGACCCCAAGAATGCGTGATTCTTGGCGTCTGGCCCGGGGGCTGTCCAGTTAAGCCACCATTTTTCTGAGGCTTTTCAGGTTGTCAGCGGCGACGGAGGGTGCCAATGTGCGACCCATGCGCGCCGTACCGCGCAACGTGGCGGCGGGCGCATCGCATGTGAGAGCTAGGCACGTCTGCGGCACAAAGACTGCCGCGGAGGAGCAGCAGACGACTGTTGGCGAAACTCATTCGTCGATCAGTCCGAAGTAGGTCGTACTCGCGCCTGCGAGGCGACTTGCTGGATACCGCCTCCCCAAGAGGCGTCGATGTGAGCCCATACGGCTCATCGGGCAACGCGCCGTCCACGCGACGGTGCGCTCACTTGGAGATCCAGGACCGATAGGATTACCTTGCCTTGCGCGCGGCGCTGCATGCACGCGAGTCATTCACGCAAGGCACGGAGCGGTCCCCCGGCTCCGTTGCGGACACTTCGCTCGCGCATTAGTGTTCGACGGAAATCCGTGCGAGGTCAGGCGAAGCTATCCCGAGCGGGCACCTGTGTTCTTCCGCCACAGGGGACGGGCGTTCCCTTTGTAGCAAACCAAGCAATGCATTTCACCCTGGTTCAAAGATAGAGAGGTACTCATGTCCTGTAATTCGGTGAACGAGCAAACAATTTTCAAGCCTCAAAGGCCTTCGAAGGCCGGAGTTCGGTCGCAATCTTCCAGACAATAAGACGTGGAACTGTTGCTCTCCGACGACGAACTCTTTGCGCTAACTGAGGCGAAGACCCGGCCGGCGCAGATGGCTTGGCTTGATGCGCGCGGTTTCCACTATGAGGTTGGCGCGAAGGGTGGGATCAAGGTGCTCCGCGCGCACGTGGAATGCAAGATGGGCGGTCGCGACGAGGGTCCGGCACAGCACGGTCCTGACTTGGAGTTTTTCGAGCATCGGGCGTAAGCTATCTCGATGGCAGGGCGCAGAAAATCCAATCCTCTTGGGCTGCCCGCGCGCGTGTACTTTCAGTGCGGCGCCTATCGGTATCGTGATCTGGCTGGCAAGTGGCATCGGCTCGGCCCCAGATGGGATCGCGCATCTAAGACAAATTATGTCGAGGCCAGCAGCGACGACCCACTGCCCCGCAGCATGGCCGAGCTCATCAATCGAGCGCTAGCCAAGTACGGCCCGGACAAGTCGCCGCGATCCCGTGCCGACAATGAAGCTGAGGCCGTAAACTTGAAGGGATTTTTTGGCCGCATGCAGCCGCGCGCAGTCACCTCAGTGCACGTGGCACAGTACCGCGACGCGCGCTGCGACAAGCACGGCAAGAAAGCACCTGTCCGCGCTAACCGTGAGCTCTCGCTCCTGTCGACGGTGTTTGCGTACGGCCTCGAGCAGGGCTGGTGCACCGTCAATCCGTGCCGGGGTGTCCGGCGCAACAAAGAAAGGCCACGTACCAGGAACGTCGAGCAGGACGAATATGATGCGTTTCTGGCGTTCGCGCGGGCACGAGGCACCACCGCAAAAATGCTGGTGGCCACCGCGGTGCTCACGTATCTCACCAGCCAGCGCCGGCAAGACATCTTAGCGCTGCGTCTTTCCGAGATCCGCCAGGATGGCATCCACGTGACGCAACTCAAGTCGGGCGGCAAGGTAAAAGTAGTTATCGAGTGGACCGACGCACTGCGCGCGGCTGTAACGGAAGCCAGGGCAATCGAGCGGCCGGTGGCCTCCATGTACGTAATCTGCAATCGGCAGGGACAGCGTTACACCGACTCAGGCTTCAAGTCGATGTGGAACCGCCTACAGGTGGCGTGGCACAAAGCCGGCGGCACACGTTTTCATTACCACGATCTACGTGCGCGATCGGTCGGAAAGCTGAAGGCGGATGGGCGCCAGGCGAAGGATATTACCGGCCACACGACCGAGGCGACAGCGGAGCGGATCTACGATCGCCGCACTGCAAAAAGAGGTAAAGCGGTCGAATAAGCACAACAAAACGACAAGCAAAGAAACCAAGCTGCACCCTTCGTCTCAGCGTCAGTGTTACCTCCATTGCGACCCCTCGGTTGTTGCCAGTGGATCTTATGGGCCTTTCGCCCATGACGCCGCACGAGGTGAATGCGAAATAAGGAGTGGTTTCTTCGTGCTGGAGTAGAACCGTGCGCGCGGTCGCGCGGGTGAGCGCAAGTCCAACGGTCTATGTCTGCCCGGCCGATTTGGCAGCGTTGCACGGCAATATTCCTGTTCAGGCCCGGCCCGCTTCGCTGACGATCGAAGCGCCCACCTGAGCGTCACATTCGGGGTGAAGGTTCTTAGCGATTCGCGTTTACGCGACGCCTGCCCCGAGCGCCTTCAGTCGAACAAAAAGCAACTGCGAAGGCCGACGCAAAGTGCCATTTGAGCCGCGCCATCTTCTATAAATCGGCTCCATCTTCTATACCGGAAATTTAAAAGTGCGGTAAGTCTTTGAATTTTGGGGTGGCTGATGGGATTCGAACCCACGACAACCGGAATCACAATCCGGGACTCTACCAGCTGAGCTACAGCCACCGTCGTTGCCGCCTGCCGATCGCGTCGCAAAGCGACCCACTATCGCGGAGCCTCTGCCATCGCAAAAGCGATCAACAGCCAGTACGTCCGAAAGTCGCGACTTGGGGCGTTTGTAATTATGCCATCGCAGGCGCGGCGTAGGCAAACAAGAGCCGCGTAGCGGATCACGCCTCATTTATCATTGCCTGGCCTGTTGTTCACACTTTCCTACCGACGCGCCACCTGTTGTCGAACCTGAGGCAGAGCAGAATGCTGCTGCCGATATCTGAGCGCGCATGACGCCGGCGCCGAGTACCGCTGTACGAAGCGCGCACCGGCGTCTTCGCAACTCTGCAACTCTGCGAAGGTCGCGAGCGTATCGCCGAGGCCCACGTGCGAGGTGTGTGGGTGAGGACGGGGATCGTCGCGCGGCGCGCTCAGCCATTAGCGTTCAGCTAGTTCCTGACGTCTCGATCGTTTTTTTTACGTTTGCTTTACATCCGGCCATAGAAGTTATTCACCGTATTTACGAATAGCACTCTATAAGCCGACTTTGCGCTGCATATCAGCTTCCGGGGCCAGACGAGGCAGAAGGAACGGTGAGAAAAAAATGAAACTCAATTTAATGACCTCGACCCTCGCTGTTGCCGCGTGCGCTGCCAAATCCGCTGCCGTTATCGGCATGCTGGCAATGACTTCATCGATAGCGATGGGCAACGATGGTCCAGCCCTCGGCAGACCACAAGCCACCACCGGAGCGATCATAGGGATCGTGCTCAATAAGGATAACTTACCTGTGCCACGAGCGACCGTGACGGCTGTGCGAGAGGATGGGGAAGCTTCCGCGCGATGCTGTCAGGAAACGACGGCAGCTATTCGTTTTCCGACCTGCCGCCCGGCAAGTGGTCTATTAGTTCACACGTAGATGGCTATCCGGACGCGGAGGTTCTACTGGTTCAAGTCGACGCGAGCAAGGCCTCTCGGCATGACATCGTGATGAATGCGCCAGGGATCACTGCAGCCCCGGTGATCGCCAGTTCCACCCCGAGTCCGGCTCCTGCGGCAGCGCCAGCACCCACACCGACCATACCCCTGGCCCTCCAGGCGCCGCCGCCTGCCCCCGTACCCGATAACGATACCCCGTTTGCTTTCGGAGATTTCACCTGGCTGAACGGCAGTCCCCGCAACCATGCACCGGCGTTCGACACCAACTTCTTTACGCCGGACATCCGCATGGACGCGGCCTTATTTTTCCAAAATCACCACCCGGTGGATCACACGATCGACGGGTCGAGCGAGGTGTTTCGATCAGGCGAAGTTCAGTTAACTCAGGTCAGTATCGGAGGCGATTTCCACTGGGAGAACGTCAAGGCCCGCGTCCTTCCCACATTTGGGTTGTATTCCACGACCATACCGCGCAATGACGCGAGCTCCGGCAATATCGGTGGAGTCGGCCAGTGGGACCTTCAAGATGCGTATCGTTACATCACGGAATGGGCGCGGCTGTATTGATGTAGCCGGTAACCTGCATGTTGCTCGTGTAGTTTGCGCAGTTTCCCGTCACGCATGGCGGTGTGTAGTTCTGCAAATACGCGATCTCGGTGGAGTATGGCAGTCCCCCATAGTTATAGATCGCGCCCCAGGCCGAAGGTAACGCGAATGCTAAGAAGACCGTCGCCACCAGAGTTCTCATAGAAGGGTGCTCAATTGTGAGATGAGTTGCTCGACGCGGCTATGCCAAGTACCCCTCTGATCGTGCAATCCGCGGTCCTTGACGGTTTCGATAGGTTCTTGACCTGTCGGGCGGTTGTGGCGCGCCCGACAGGATTCGAACCTGTTACCGCCGGCTTAGAAGGCCGGTGCTCTATCCAAATGAGCTACGGGCGCCCTGTGCATCGAAAAGCCGTGACTTGAAGCCGACCCGTTGACTGGTCGGGGTGGAGAGATTTGAACTCCCGACATCTTGCTCCCAAAGCAAGCGCGCTACCAGGCTGCGCTACACCCCGAGGGACGCGATTATGCCATCGTCGACGCGGTACACGCAAACGGCAAGGGTCATCATTGCGCGCTCGCCGCTCTTATAATGATCTCCGTCGACAGGCTGCGGTCGGCGTAGCCTCGCTAAGACCAAGAGAGGAATCCCATGAGCACGACCCGCGATGTCGCCGTTTTCGTCGGCAGCCTGCGCAAGGAATCATTCAATCGCAAGCTGGCCAATGCGCTGATCGCCATGGCCCCTGCGCCGCTCAAGCTCGAGATCGTCGAGATCAGGCAGCTGCCCCTCTATAACCAGGACGACGACGCGAATCCCCCGGCGGCATCCGCGGCGTTCAAGGCGCGCGTGCAGAAGGCGGACGCGGTGCTGTTCGTGACACCCGAATACAACCGCTCGGTGCCCGGCGTGCTCAAGAATGCGATCGACGTCGCCTCGCGGCCGTACGGCAAGAGCGCGTGGGATGGCAAGCCCGGCGCGGTGATCAGTCTCTCTCCGGGCGGGGTCGGTGGCTTCGGTGCCAACCATCACCTGCGCCAGTCGCTGGTGTTCCTGAACGTCCCCGCGATGCCGCAGCCGGAAGCCTATATCGGCAATTCAGCCAAGCTCTTCGACGAAGCGGGGAAACTGACCGACGATTCGGTGCGCGATTTTGTGTCATAAATTCCTGCAGGCTTTCGCGCAGTGGATCGAGCGCAATATCCGCAAATAGAGTGACCCATGCGATCGCCGGGAGCGCGATCAGCGGGCGAACTTGCGGATCACGCCCAGCGCTTCCTCGATCGCGCGCTCGCCGTCCCCCGATCGAACCGCATGCTGCACGCAGCCGTGCAGATGATGTTCCAGCAGCCGAAGTGCGAACGCGTCGAGCGCCGACTGCACTGCGCTGATCTGGGTCAGCACGTCGATGCAGTAGCGGTCCTCGACAAGCATTCGACTGATGCCGCGCACCTGCCCTTCGATGCGGTTCAAGCGTTTGCCGAGCGCCGCCTTGTCGTGGCGTACGACACGCGCTTGCGCTGCCGTGCGCTTTGGCGCCGGCTCAACTCGCGACTTCATAGCCAGCGTCCTCGATTGCGCGTTTGATATCCGGCAGGCCCGCGCGCTGCGGATCGTAAGCGATCCGCGCCGTTCCCGTCTCTAACGCTACCGCGACCTTGCCGACGCCGGGAAGGATGCGCAGCACGCGCGTGACGCTGGCCACGCAGCCACCGCAGGTCATGCCATTGACTTTCAACGTGACGGTTTCCATGCCGCTCTCCTCGATTGCCATCACCGCGGCGCTTTCCAGCGCCTGAGCAACAGCGCATTGCCAACGACCGATACCGAGCTCGCCGCCATCGCCGCGCCCGCGATCGCCGGGTGCAGCAGACCGAACGCCGCGAGCGGGATGCCGAGCACGTTGTACACAAAGGCGAAGAACAGGTTCTGCCGGATTTTTGCGACGGTCGCACGTGAAAGCAGGATCGCATCGACGACCGCATTGAGGTCCGGACGCATCAGGGTGATATCCGCGGCCTCGATCGCCATATCCGACCCGCCGCCGATGGCGAAACTTACGTCGGACGCCGCGAGCGCCGGCGCATCGTTGATTCCGTCCCCGACCATGCCGGTAACGATGCCCCGGCTCTTGAGCGCACGCACCGCGTCGGCCTTGCCCGCGGGCAGCACACCGGCACGGTACTCCGCGATCCCAACCTGATCGGCGACCGCCCGCGCCGTGGCGGCATTGTCTCCGCTGAGCATGACGACGTCGATTCCCGCTTCGCGCAGGCGGGCGATGCCGGAGCGTGAGGTCGGCCGAATGCGGTCGGCGAGCGCGATGAGGCCGAGCATGCGCTTCCCGACCGCGACGCCGACGAGCGTCTTGCCCTCCGGTTGCAGCGTTGCGACCAGCGCGGCGTCCATTGGAATGCCCTGCTCGGCCAGGTAGTCGAGCGAGCCGAGGACCGCCTCTCCGGCGGCACCGGCGAGCCGGCCGCGCAACCCCTTGCCGGCAGCGAGCAAGAATTCGACCGGCGGCTCCGGTACGACCCCTTCCGCCTGCGCCGCGGCGAGCAGCGCCCGCGCCAACGGATGCGTCGAGCCCTGCTCGAGGCCGGCGGCGACGCGCAGCAATTCCGCGCGCGTCGCGTCGCGCGCCGGCAGCACGTCGGTAACCTCGGGCTTGCCCTCCGTCAGAGTGCCGGTCTTGTCGACAATGAGCGTCTTGAGCCGGCCCGCGTTCTCCAGGGCGGTGGCATTCCGGATGAGCACACCGAGTTGGGCGCCGCGCCCGGTGCCGACGATGATCGCGGTAGGGGTTGCCAGGCCCAGGGCGCAGGGACAGGCAATGACGAGCACGGCGACGGCATCGATGAGCGCCTGCCCGCCGTCGCGGCCAAGCCACCAGGCGAGCCCGAAAGTCGCCGTCGCGATCGCGATCACGACCGGAACGAACACTCCGGATACCCGGTCGGCGAGGCGTTGGATCGGCGCCTTTGATCCCTGCGCTTCCGCGACCAGGCGCACGATGCCCGCGAGCAGGGTCGCTTCGCCGACGTCGGTCGCCTCGCAGGCAAGCAGTCCCTCCTGATTCAGCGTGCCCGCACGCAACCGTGCCCCGGGCGCCTTGGCCACCGGCCGCGATTCGCCGGTCAGCATGCTCTCGTCGACATGGGATTGCCCTTCGCGCACGATGCCGTCGACCGGCACGCCTTCTCCGCCACGAATGATGACGCGATCGCCGACCGCGACGTCGGCAAGCGGGACCTCGATGGCAACGCCGCTGCGCCCCACCCTTGCGGTCTTCGGTTGCAGCCGCAGCAATCCCTCCAGTGCCGCGGAGGTGCCAGCTCGCGCCCGCGCTTCCAAGAGTTTGCCCAGCAACACCAGCGTGATCACCGCCGCTCCGGCTTCGAAATAAATGTGCTGGTCGTGGAGACCCAGGACCGTCACCACGGTGCTCAACGCCCATGCCGTCGTTGTGCCCAAGGCGATAAGAACGTCCATGTTGGCGCCACCGCCGCGCAGCGCGCGCCACGCGCCGACATAGAAGCGACGGCCAATCCAGAACTGTACCGGCGTTGCCAGCACGAACTGCAGCCAGCGCGGCAGAAGATCGCCCTGCTCCGCGCCGCGCCACAACATGGGCAGCATCGGGAGAATCAGCGGCAGCGTCAGCACGACCGCGGCGATGAACTCCCCCTTCAATGCCGCGTAGGCCGCGCGAGCGCGTGCCTCGTCGGCTCGCCTCTCCGTGCCCGCGTCACGCTTGACGTGTGCCCGGTAGCCGACCTTCTCGACGGCCGCAAGCAGCGCGTCGCGATTGGCCCGCCCGGGGTCGTAACGCACCCGCGCCGATTCGGTGGCAAAGTTGACCGCGGCCACCACCCCGGGAACGCGATTGAGCGCCTTTTCGATGCGCGCCGCACACGCGGCGCAGGTCATGCCCTCCAGCGCGAGGTCTACCGGTGCGGAAGCGTGCTCCCCCGGCGAAGCGACGGCAGTGACCGATTCCATCCTGGAACCATATACCCCGTCTAGGTATATGTCAAGATACCCTATGAGGGTATTAGTCTCAGAACGGCAGCTTGCCCGCGAGCAGGTCGCGGAACATCACCCAGTCGCCGCCCAGGCTATACCAGGGGTGGCTGAAGGTTGCGGGGCGGTTTCTCTCGAGGAAGAAATGGCCGATCCAGGCCAGGCCGTAGCCGCCGACGGGCGCGACGACGAGCCACCATGCCTCGCCGGTGACAATCGCGCTGACGATGGCCGCAATCACCACCAGCGAACCGGTGAAATGAAGACGGCGGCAGATCCGATTCCGGTGTTCCGACAAATAGTATGGATAGAACTCGGCAAAGGTAGCGAATGTCACGCGCGGGCCGGGCACCGTCTTCTCCCCGATGCGGCGCGCTGCTCCAGCCCGGCCATCGTTTGCCTCAAGCTTCCGGCTTGAGCTGCGGGAACAGGATCACGTCGCGAATTGACGGCGCGTCGGTCAGCAGCATCACCAGGCGGTCGATGCCGAGCCCCTCGCCCGCTGTCGGGGGCAATCCGTATTCCAGCGCGCGGATGTAGTCCGCATCGTAGTGCATCGCCTCGACGTCGCCGGCTTCCTTGGCCTTGACCTGCTGCTGGAAGCGCGCTGCCTGATCCTCGGGATCGTTGAGTTCCGAGAAGCCGTTGGCGATTTCGCGGCCCGTGATGAACAGCTCGAAGCGATCGGTCACCGCCGGATCGGCGTCATTGGCACGAGCGAGCGGGGAGATATCCGTGGGGTAGGCGACGACGAACGTCGGCTGCACCAGTTTTTCCTCTGTCGTGGCCTCGAAGAGCTTCAGTTGCAGCACCCCCACGCCATCGGTGGGCAGGACGTCGACGCCAAGCGTGGCCAACGTCGCCTTCAGGTATTGCGGAGCGGCCAGCTCGGCGAGCGTGTGACGCGGGTTATGCTTGGCGATGGCCTCGGCCATCGTCAGCCGGTCGAAGGGCGCGCCGAGATCGATCGGCTCGTCCTGGTACTCGACGGTCGTTTTGCCGACGACCTTGCGCGCAACCTCGCGCAGCAGATCCTCGGTGAGCTGCATCATGTAGCGGTAATCCCGGTATGCCTCGTAGAACTCGAGCATGGTGAATTCGGGGTTGTGTCGCGTCGAAATCCCCTCGTTGCGGAAATTGCGGTTGATTTCGAACACCTTCTCCAGCCCCCCCACGACCAGCCGCTTGAGATAAAGCTCCGGGGCGATCCGAAGGTACAGCTCGGTATCGAGCGCATTGTGATGCGTGACGAACGGTCGCGCCGCGGCACCGCCGGGAATCGGATGCATCATCGGCGTCTCGACTTCGAGATAGCCGCGGGCGACGAAGAATTCGCGGATCGCCTGCACGATCTGCGAACGCGCGATGAACACGCGCCGCGACTCAGCGCTCGTGATCAGGTCGACATAACGCTGCCGGTATTTCTGCTCCTGATTGGTGAGCCCGTGGAATTTCTCAGGCAATGGCCGCAACGCCTTGGCGAGCAGCCGCAATTCGGTAACGCGCACCGACAGCTCGCCGGTCCGGGTCTTGAACAGGGTTCCGCGCGCGCCGACGATGTCGCCTAGATCCCAGTGCTTGAACGCGTCGTGCGCTTGCGCTCCGATCGCATCGCTGGTGATGTAGAGCTGGATCCGGCCGCTCATGTCCTGGAGCGTCGCGAAACTTGCCTTGCCCATGACACGCTTGAGCACCATCCGTCCCGCAACGGCCACCGCGACCGGCGCAGCATCGAGCGCTTCGCCGCTCTTGCTGTCGTGCGCTTCGTGCAGCGGCGCCGCGAGCGCGTCGCGCTGAAAGTCGTTGGGATAAGCGGGGCCGTGCTCGCGCAGCGCACGCAACTTCGCGCGCCGCTCGGCGATGATTTGATTCTCGTCGACGGCGGGAGGCTTCGGGTCGCCGGGCTCGCTCACCTTACACTCCCTGCTTCAGGCTCGCGGCGATGAAGTCGTCGAGGTCGCCGTCGAGCACCGCTTGCGTGTTGCCGACCTCGACATTGGTGCGCAGATCCTTTATCCGCGACTGGTCGAGCACGTAGGAACGGATCTGGTGGCCCCAGCCGATATCGGTCTTGGTGTCTTCCAGCTTCTGCTGCTCGGCTTGTCGCTTGCGCAACTCCAGTTCGTACAGCCGCGACTTGAGCATTGCCATCGCTTCGGCGCGGTTGCGATGCTGCGAGCGGTCGGTTTGGCACTGCACGACGATACCGGTCGGCAGGTGGGTGATCCGTACCGCCGAGTCGGTCTTGTTGATGTGCTGACCTCCCGCGCCGGAAGCGCGGAAAGTATCGATGCGTAGATCGGCGGGATTGATCTCGACCTCGATCGTCTCATCGACTTCGGGATAGACGAATACGCTGGCGAATGAGGTGTGGCGGCGCGCGTTCGAATCGAAGGGGCTCTTGCGCACCAGGCGGTGCACGCCCGTTTCGGTACGCAGGTGGCCGTAGGCGTAGTCGCCGGTTACCTTGACGCTGGCGCTCTTGATGCCGGCGACTTCGCCTTCGGACTCCTCGAGGATCTCGGTCTTATAGCCCTTGCGCTCGCAATAGCGCAGGTACATCCGCAACAGCATCGCCGCCCAGTCCTGCGCCTCGGTGCCGCCGCTTCCGGCCTGGATGTCGATGAAACACGGATTGGGATCCATCGGGTTGTGGAACATCCGACGGAACTCCATCGCGGCAACGATGTTTTCCAGGCCCTGCACATCGCCCTGGAGCGCCTGCAGCGTGTCATCGTCCCCCTCGGCGCGCGCAAGCTCGAACAACTCACCGGTATCCTTGAGGCTCTGGCCGAGCCCGGAGAGCGTGCCGACCACGTTCTCGAGCTGTTTCTTCTCCCTCCCGAGTTCCTGCGCCCGTTTTTGATCGGCCCAGATCTGCGGATCTTCCAGATCGTGGGCTACCGCCTTCAGCCGCCGCGATTGCGCATCGAAGTCAAAGATACCTCCGCAGGTCGGCAGCACGCTGTTGCAATCCGGCGAGGCTGTTGGCGATCTGGTTGATCTGTTCGGCTTCCATTGGTATCTGCTCCGATCGGCGCACATTATACTCTGGGCTCGTGCCGCCCGCGGCGCCTCGGCATGCCGGGCAGCCGCGTTTGCACCGCGCCGGGAATCGCCTATGATAGGCGGACCTGTCGGCCGCTGCCGACCGCGCCGGAGCATTCCCCGGAGAGATCATGCCTCTGTTCATCGACAAGGAAGCTTTGCGTGTCGCTCTCGACAGCGACCTGTCCCGAGGGCGGCACAGCCCCGGCTTCGGATTCGGCACGGCATTGCGCGGCGCGACCGCGCCGATGGAGGCGCGATGAGGAGCGCATGGCGATGGCTCTAGGCGGCATCGTTGTCGCCACGACTGGGCTTGCCGCCGCGGCGGATCCTGGCGTCACGGCGACGACGATTCTGCTTGGCCAGTCGGCAGCATTTTCCGGCCCCGCCTCCGAGCTCGGTACCGAAATGCGCGCCGGCGCCATGGCGTATTTTCAGGCGATCAACGCGGCCGGTGGCGTCTACGGCCGCAAGATCGAACTGCGCTCGCTCGACGACGGCTACGAGCCCGATCGCGCTGCGGCCAATACCAAAAAACTGATCGACGATGGCGTGTTTCTACTCTTCGGGTATGTCGGTACGCCGACCTCCAACGCCTCGAAACCGATCTTCACCGCCGCACGCGTACCGTTCGTCGGGCCGTTCACCGGTGCGGAATCCCTGCGCAATCCCCTGAATCGATACATCTTCAACATTCGCGCGAGCTACTTCGACGAGACTGACAAGATCGTCGGCCAGCTCGTCGGCCAGACCCTTGATCGCATCGCCGTGTTCTATCAGAACGACGACTACGGCAAGGCCGGACTGGCTGGCGTCGAACGCGCGATGCAGAAGCGCAACCTGAAGATCGTCGCGACCGGAACGGTGGAACGCAACACGGTCGACGTTGCCGCCGCCGTCAAGGCGATCGGCAGCGTCGAACCTCAGGGCGTGGTGATGATCTCCGCCTACAAGTCCTGCGCCGCGTTCATCAAGGCGATGCGCAAGGCCGGATACAACCCGCAGTTCATGAACGTATCCTTTGTCGGCAGCAAGGCCCTGGCGCACGAGTCGGGGCCGGCAGGTCGCGGCGTGGGCATCTCCCAGGTCGTGCCCTTCCCCTGGAACCTATCTGCACGCGTGGTTAAGGAATACCAGCAGCTGCTCGAGGCGTCGACCGGAAAGCAGAATTACTCATGGACCAGTCTCGAAGGCTTCATCGCCGCCAGGGTGCTGGTCGAGGGCCTGCGCCGGGCAGGGGTGGATTTGACCCGCGAGAAGTTTATCGCCGCCATGGAACAGATTCGTGACTTTGACGTCGGCGGCTTTGTCGTCACCTTCACGCCGACTGATCACAGCGGATCGAAGTTCGTCGAACTTACCGTCATCGGCAAGGATGAGCGCTTCCTGCGCTGACGCTGCGTGCGGATGAACACGCCGCCCGGGTTCGAGCCCGGGCACGTCCTGCCGTCTGATCTGGCTTTGCAAGCGCTGTGTTTCGTCTGGCGAGAGGACAAGATTCTCACGCGCGCGAGCGAGCCGCCAACACTGCCGGTCCTGGCGGATGTCATCGGGCTGGGACTCGGCGGGACGCGGCACTACCTCGGGCGCTTCCAGGATGCCGATTGCCTCGCCATCAGCGTCGCGGCAGACACGCCCGAGCCTGCCGGGTGGCAATGGCGTGGATTGCGCACGCTGTTCCTCCAGCTCGCCGATCCGCTGCTCGCGCTCGCCGGACGGGCCTTCCAGATCGCCGAATGGGAGCGCAGCCATCGGTTCTGCGGCCGCTGCGGCACGCCAACGCGCGACAAAGCCGGCGAACGGGCGAAAGAGTGTCCTAACTGCGGCTACGTGGCCTATCCGCGGGTATCCCCGGCGATGATGGTTCTGGTCACGCGCGACCGGGAGTTGCTGCTGGCGCGGGCGCGCCGCTTTCCGCACGCGGTTTACAGCGCGCTGGCGGGGTTCGTCGAGGTGGGCGAATCGATCGAGGATTGCATCCACCGTGAAGTGCGCGAGGAAGTCGGCGTGGAAGTCGGAGGGCTCCGATACGTCGCCAGCCAATCCTGGCCGTTTCCGCACTCGCTCATGATCGCCTACACCGCGGAGTACGCCGGCGGGGAGGTGCATCCCTGCGACGACGAGATCGTGGACGCGCGCTGGTTTGCGCTCGACGCGCTGCCACAGCTGCCGAGTCCGGTCAGCATTGCACGGCAGCTCATCGATACGACGGTAGCGAGGCTCGGCGGGTCGCCACCCGCCTGAGCGCGAGGCAGCCGGTGAACCACGCCGGGGGCCGCCCGCGCCAGGTTGAACGGTCCTGTTAAAATACCCCGCCACGGCCGGTTTGCCCCATGGCAAGGATCCGTCGATTCCCCCGATGACACTACGCGTTGTCCGATTTGCCGCAGCGGCCTTGTGTTCGATGCTGCTGCCGGCGGCGGTCGCGCAGCAAACGCCGCCGCCGCCGCCGACCTCGGCGAACGTCGTGCCGCACCGCACGCCTGGCCTCGCGCCCGAGTTGGCCGACGCGTCACGCCTGATCAGTGAAGGCGAGTACGCGTCGGCGCTGGCGAAGATCGACGCCGTGCTCGCGACCGACGCGAAGAATCCCCAGGCGCGATTTCTGAAGGGTGTGGCGCAGACCGACCAGGGCGACAACGATGCCGCCATCGCCACCTTTCAGGCGCTCAACCAGGACTACCCGGAACTGCCCGAGCCGTACAATAACCTGGCCGTTATCTGGGCCAAGCGGGGAGAGTACGACAAGGCGCGCAAGGCGCTCGAGATCGCGCTGGTGACGCGCCCCGACTACGCGATCGCCCATGAAAACCTGGGCGACATCTACGTGCGGCTTGCGGGCGTCGAGTACGACCGCGCCCTCGCGCTCGACAAGAAGGACAAGAGCGCACAAAGCAAGCTCGTCCTGGTGCGCGAGCTGTTTACCGTTGCGCCGGCGAGCACGACGCCCAAGCCCGAGGCACCCCAAGCTGCACCCGCGGCGAAGGCAACGCAGTAAGCCGCGACATCAGCGCCGGCCGCCGTGGCGGCCAATCTGCCCGTTTCAAGCCACAACAAAGGAGCTGCCGATGTATCGCCATTATCTCCGTACGCTCGCCGCCATCGGCCTTGCCGTCTTGGCGGCTTCCGTCCATGCCGCCAATCCACAGGTCGACCTCGATACCACTGCCGGCAAGATCAGGATCGAGCTCTATCCAGACGCTGCGCCAAAGACGGTCGAGAATTTTCTGGCCTACGTGCAGGCCAAGCAATACGACGGCACGCAGTTCCACCGCGTGATCCCGGGGTTCATGATCCAGGCCGGGGGCTACACCAGTGACTTCAAGGAAAAGCCGACCCGGCCCCCCGTCCGGAATGAGGCCGAGCAGAGCAGCAAGGCAGGATTGCTCAACGTGCCGGGCTCGGTTGCCATGGCGCGCACCTCCGACCCGCATTCGGCGGCGGCGCAGTTCTTCATCAACGTAGGGGACAACAAGTTTCTCAACTTCCGCGAGCCGACGCCTCAGGGCTACGGGTATACCGTGTTCGGCAAGGTCGTTTCCGGGATGGAGGTCGTCAACAAGATCGCCGCCGCGCCGACTTCCGCCGGCGGGCCGTTCCCGAAGGATGTTCCTGTGGAGCGGGTCTTTATCAAGTCGGCGACACTCGTCGCGACGCCGTAACCGGGACAAGAACCATGGTCGTGCTACACACCAACCACGGCAAGATCGCGCTCGAGCTCGATGCCGAGCGCGCGCCCAAGACCGTCGCCAATTTCCTCGACTATGTGCGCGCGGGTCACTTCGACAACACGCTGTTTCATCGCGTCATCGACGGCTTCATGATCCAGGGGGGCGGCTTGACGCCGGATTTCCGGCAGAAGCCCACCCGCGCCCCGATCGAGAACGAGGCTCGCAACGGACTCAAGAACGAGCGCTACAGCGTCGCCATGGCGCGGACCGGGGATCCGCACTCGGCGACTGCGCAGTTCTTCATCAACGTTGCCGACAACGATTTCCTCAACCATCGCTCGCCCGACGCCAACGGATGGGGTTACTGCGTCTTCGCCCGCGTCACCACCGGCACCGATATCGTCGACCGCATCAAGGGCTTGCCGACCGGTAATCGCGGCGCGCACCAGAACGTGCCGCAGCAGGACGTGATTATCGAGCGCGCCGAAGAGACGCCGTAGCATTGCGGTCGCGATGGCGCCGGCGCTGTTCATTTCCGATCTCCACCTCGCGCCGGAACGGCCCGGTCTGGTGGCGGCATTCCACGAGCTCGTCCCCGGCCGCGCGCGCGGTGCCGCGGCGCTGTACGTGATCGGGGACCTGTTCGACGCCTGGCTGGGCGATGATCAGCTGAAGGAACCACTTGCCGCGGAGGTGGCCGCTGCAATGGCGTCGTTGGCCGCGTCGGGGACACGCGTCTACCTGCAACGTGGTAACCGCGATTTCTTGCTCGGCGAGCGCTTCGCTGGCGCCGCCGGCGCAACGCTGCTCCCGGACGCGGTCGTACACGACCTGTACGGCACGCCGACGCTGATCATGCACGGAGACCAGCTTTGTACCGACGACGTCGGCTATCAGCGCCTGCGCGCCTTCTGGCAGAATCCGGTGTACCGTCGACACCTGTCGAGATTGCCGTATGGCGTGCGTCGCGGCATCGCGCGGCTGCTTAGCGCCGGCAGCCGGCATGCGACAGCGAGCAAGCCCGAGGAAATCATGGACGTCAACGCCGGTGCCGTCACCGCTGCGATGCGCGAGCATCGCGTCACGCGGCTGATTCACGGCCACACCCACCGACCGGCGCGGCACGATTTCAGCCTTGACGCCCGTGCTTGCCAGCGTTACGTGCTGGCCGACTGGTACAAGACGGGCAGCTACCTCGAAGTCGCGCCGGATGCGATCACGCCGCGCCCGATTTGAGCGCGGGAAAAGAAGCAGTCATCCAAGCGCCTGGGTGAAATCGGCGATCAGGTCGTCGCGGTCCTCGATTCCCACCGACAGGCGTATCAGCGAGTCGGCGATGCCCATGCTCGCGCGCCGCTCCGGTCCCATTTCCCAGTAAATCGTGTGCGCGACCGGGATCGCCAGCGTTCGGTTGTCGCCCAGATTCGACGACAGCACGACATTCTGGAGTCGATCGAGAAACTCGAAGCAGTCGAACGCGGGATCGAGTTCGAATGCCAACAGCGCGCCGAAGCCGATGAATAGCGCCCGGGCAAGCGCATGTTGCGGGTGGCCCGGCAATCCGGGGTAATACACCGCGCGCACCCGGGGGTGGGTCGCCAGCAATTGCGCCAGCGCCATCGCGTTCGCGCAGGCTCGTTCCATGCGCAGCGCCAGCGTTTCGGCGCCGACCGCAAGATGGTGCGCTTGCTCTGCGGCAAGGGTTCCGCCCCAGTCGCGCAGGCCCTTCTTGCGCAGCTGCGTGATGCCCCAGAGCGCCGGATTCGCGCTCTTGTAGCTGTCGTACAGGTTCGGAAACCGAGTCCAGTCAAAGCTCCCGGTGTCGGTAATGCTGCCCCCGAGCGCGTTGCCATGGCCGCCGATGTACTTGGTCAGCGCATTGACGACCAGGCTTGCCCGGACCGCCTTGGGTCGGAACAGGTATGGCGAGGTCATCGTGTTGTCGACGACGTAGATCAATCCCCGCGCCGCGCAGAGATCACCGATGCGCTCGAGATCGGCGATCTGCGTGCGCGGATTGGCGATCGTCTCGACGAATACCAGTCGCGTCGACGGCATTCAGCGCCGCCTCGACCGCGCGTGCATCCGTCGCGTCGACGAAAGTCGACGTCGATGCCCTGCGTCGCAAGCGTCGCGAACATGCTGTTGGTGTTGCCGAACAGAAATGAGCTCGAGACGACGTGATCGCCCGCGCGCAGCAACGCGACCATGATCGCGCCGATCGCGGCCATGCCGGTGCCGAAGCAGACTGTGGCCACGCCGTCTTCCATGCGGTTGATCTTTTCCTCGAGCGCCGCCGCGGTGGGGTTACCCTGCCGACCGTAGGCGTAACCCGGAGCGCGTCCCTGGAATACGGCCGCGAGGTCCTGCGCACGACGATAGCCGTAGGCGACCGAAAGGTGGAGCGGCTTGTGCAGCGAGCCGTGCTCGATCGCCGCCGCGCGATCCGAGTGCAGGACCGCGGTTGTGAAGCCGCGCCTTGAGTGCAAATCGTTCACGCTCGTTCCTGGCCGAAGCCGACGAAATCGCCTGCGCCATGCCAACAAAAAACCCGTCGGGCCTCCGCCAAACGGGTTTCGTGTGCCCCGCCCGGCATACCCGGGCTGGAGCGGACCTCGCTTTAGCGGAATTTTTTTGGCGCCCGCAAGCTGAAGCGTCAAATCGGCGCAGGTAGAACTATACCCTACTTCGAGACCGCGGTCAAAAGTGTCTATCCCGCGACGGCCCTCGATTCGAGGAGCAGGTCGGCATCCGCATCTCCGCGCGCCTCGTCGCGCTCCGCGGCGAGATGCGACAGGTAATCGGCCGTGACGTCGCCGGTGACATAGTAACCGTCGAAGCAGGATGCCTCGAATTCCCTGAGCTTGGGGTTGACGGCGCGCACCGCGCGCTTCATCGCCTCGAGGTCCTGGTAGATCAGCAGGTCGGCGCCGATCTCCTGCGCGATCTCGGATTCGGTCCGCCCGGTCGCGATCAGTTCGCGCTGGTTCGGCATGTCGATGCCGTAGACATTGGGGAACCGGACCGGCGGGCTCGCCGAGGCGAAGTAGACCTTGCGCGCCCCGGCATCGCGCGCCATTGAAACGATCTCACGGCTGGTCGTGCCGCGCACGATCGAATCGTCGACCAGCAGAACCACCTTGTCCTTGAACTCCACCCCCATCGGATTGAGTTTCTGGCGCACGCTCTTCTTGCGGATCGCCTGGCCCGGCATGATGAAGGTGCGGCCGATATAGCGGTTCTTGACGAAGCCTTCGCGATACTTCAGGCCGAGATTGTTGGCCAGTTCAAGCGCCGACGGCCGACTCGAGTCCGGGATCGGGATCACCACGTCGATATCCTGCGCGGCGGGTATGCCGGCGATCTTGCGCGCGAGTTCGCCCCCCATGCGCAGGCGCGACTCGTATACCGACGTGCCATCCATGACCGAATCCGGACGCGCCAGGTAGACGAATTCGAAGATGCACGGGCACAGCCGGGGCTCCTCGGCGCACTGCCGAGCGTGGAAGCGTCCGGTCTGGTCGATCCAGATGGCCTCGCCAGGCGCGACGTCGCGCAACACCGAGAAGCCCAGGGCTTCGAGCGCAACCGACTCGCTGGCAATGACGTGTTCGGTACCGCCCATCGCCTCGTTGACGCCGATGATGAGCGGGCGAATGCCATAGGGATCACGAAACGCCAGCAACCCGTAGCCGGCGATCATGGCGACGATCGCGTAGGCCCCGCGGCAGCGTCGATGCACCGCGGCAACCGCGGTGAAGATTGCATTCGCGTCGAGCTTGGCGTGATGCGCCGCGCGTTCGAGCTCGAGCGCCAGAACGTTGAGCAGCACCTCCGAATCCGAATTGGTATTGACGTGGCGGAAGTCGAGCTGGAAAAGCTCGCGCTTCAACGCCTCGCTGTTGGTGAGGTTGCCGTTGTGCGCGAGCGTGATGCCGAACGGCGAATTGACGTAGAACGGCTGCGATTCCAGATCGGACCAGGCCGAGCCGGCCGTCGGATAGCGGCAGTGACCGATGCCCGCGTTGCCGGAGAGATCGCGCATGTTGCGGGTACGGAACACGTCGCGCACGTATCCCGCGCCCTTGTACATATGGAATACCGGACCCTCGCTGGTCACGATCCCCGCCGCGTCCTGGCCACGGTGCTGCAGCAGCAACAGCCCGTCGTAGAGGAGCTGATTAACCGGAGTATGGGTCACTGCGCCGACGATGCCGCACATGGTATCGCTCTGAACCTTCTTCTAACGGGCTGCCTTTACGACCGATTTGGCGGGTCGGCGTTCCCCTGGACCGTAATCGATTCGCTCCGCCCACGCCTTCGGCAGCCAGGGCCGCAAGTCAGGGCTGCCGCAGTCAAGGTGGGGGCGGTCAGCGAATTTTGCCACCAGTCCATCTTCGGCGCGGAGGTCATCCCGGCGAACAGGACGACGATTACGGCGATCAGCAGGCCGCGCGCCACGCCAAAGATGGCACCGAGCGTGCGGTCGAGCAGGCCGAGTCCAACAGCATGCACCAGCCGCGACAGAAGAAAACCAAGCAGCGCGCCGACGATGAGCACCCCGACGAGGATTAGTGCGAACGCCAGGATATAGCGCGTCGCCGGCGCCTCGCCGAAGTCCGGCAGCATGCCGCCGATCACTTCCGAGAAGCGGATTGCCGCCAGCACCGCGACGACCCATGCGGCCAAGGACACGAAGACGCGCACGAAGCCGCGCATGAACGCCAGCACCGTCGACAGGCCGACGACGCCGATGACCATGAGATCGAATGCGGTCATCCGACGTGCGTGACCATGCCGTTGAATCCCGCCGCTTTGAGCTTGACCAATGCCGCGTCCGCAGCTTCACGCGACGCGTAGGGGCCGACGCGCACACGGTGCAGCGTCGTCCCCTTGCCTGTCGTCACCGCCTCCGTGTACCCGGGAAAGCCGTCATGCTTGAGCTTGGTCGCGAGCGAATTGGCGCCATAGCGATCGGAAAACGCGGCAACCTGAACTACGTAAGCGGCCGGCGCCCCTGCGCCCTCGGCCTTGGCGGTCGCCGCCGGCGTGGCCTGAGCCTCTGCGCTGGCCTCGGTCCCGGGCTTGACCGCGGCGCCGCCTTGCCCCTGTTCGGCCGTCCCAGCCTTGGCGTCCGCGGCGGGCGATGGCGGCATCGGTGCCGGCACGGCCGCCGCGTGCACCCGCCACCGGCGCCTCGCTCGCGGCCGCACCGGGTTTCGGTCCTGGCGCCGCCGCCGGCGGCGCGTCGCCGGACGGCGAGGGAGGGCGCAAGCTCGGTCGCGCTCTTGCCGCCGGCAGTGCTTCCCTTCACCTTGGGGTCCGGTGCCTTGGCGGAGGAAAGCGGATTGATGAACTTGCCGCTGTCGACGGGCGGGATCTGGATCGAGACGTCATCGCCCAGAGGCTTGGGCTCGCTTTCCAGAAGCAATGGCAGCAGGACCGCCGCAGCGAGGGCGAGCACGACGGCGCCGACGAGGCGGCGGCGCGCGCGGCGCCTCAGTTCGTCGACTGCCGGTTCGGAGGCTTCGGAGCGGGTTGCCATGGAGAAGCTCTCAGGCGCCACGGCCAGACACCTGCGCGAGCGCCGCCGCAACGGTCAAAAATGAGCCAAAAACGATGATTCTATCAGCTTCGGTCGCCATCTCTCGCGCCGCCCGATACGCCGCGCCCGGGTCTTCGTAACTCAGGATCGCGTCGGGCGCCACGCCCAATCCAGTCAGTCGCGCGTGCAGCAGCGCAGAGGTCGCGCCGCGCGGCGGCGGCAGGCTCGCGATCAACCACCGATCCACGCGCGGCTTGAGCGCCGCGATCACCGCGTCGATGTCCTTGTCGGCCATGCTGCCAAAAACCGCCACCGTCCGGGGGTGGAAACCCATCGCCGCGACATTGTCGGAGAGCGCCAGTGCCGCCTGTTCGTTGTGTGCGACGTCAAGCACCGTCACCGGCCGCCCGGGCAGCACCTGGAACCGGCCCGGCAATTCGATGCTGACGAGCGCCTCGCGCACCGCACCCATGGCTACGGGGAGGCGAGCGTGCAGCGCGTCGAGTGCCGTCAGCGCGGCGGCCGCGTTGGCAAGCTGGTAGTTCCCGCGCAGCGCCGGATACGGCAGGCCGTGACGGGCTCCGCCGGGTCCGAAATAGCGCCATTGATTGGCCTGCGCGACGTAGCCAAACTCGGCGCCGAGGCGCAGCAGCCGGGCGCCGATCGCCTGCGCCTGCCCGATGAGCGCGGCCGGCGGGTCGCGGTCAGCACAGACGGCAACGCGCCCGGCACGGAAGATGCCTGCCTTCTCCCGCGCGATATCCTCCCGCGTCGGGCCCAGGTAATCGATGTGGTCGATCGCGACGGTGGTAACGACGGCCACGTCGGCATCGATGATATTGACCGCGTCGAGCCGGCCGCCGAGGCCGACTTCCAACACCAGCGCGTCAAGGCGCGAACGCACAAACAGCCACAACGCCGCCAGGGTCCCGAATTCGAAGTAGGTGAGCGGCGTGTCCCCGCGCACGTCCTCGACCGCGGCGAAGGCGGCGCACAGCGCGGCGTCGTCGGCCTCGCCGCCAGCGATGCGCACGCGCTCGTTGTAGCGCAGCAGGTGCGGCGAGGCGTAGAGCCCGACCCGGTAGCCCCCGGCGGAGAGCATGCGTTCGAGAAGGGCCGATGTCGAGCCCTTGCCATTGGTGCCGCCCACCGTGACCACCGGGCACACCGGCGCGATCGACAGCCTCTCATAGACAGCGCGCACGCGCTCGAGGCCGAGTGCGATGGTCTTCGGGTGCAGCGTCTCGAGGTATGCGAGCCACCCGGAGAGAGTAGTCGGATGGCTCATGGCGGGCGGGGCAACACGGCACCGCCGCTACCAGCCGCGGCGTGGCGACAACGCCGTTTCAGCTGGTCGGCAACGGCTGCCGCTGCAGCAGGGCGAGCAGGCGCGGCAACTCGTCGCGCAGGTGGCGGCGATCGACGATCATGTCGATGGCGCCCTTTTCGAGCAGGAACTCGGCGCGTTGGAATCCGTCGGGCAATTTTTCGCGCACGGTCTGCTCGATGACTCGCGGACCGGCAAAACCGATCAGCGCCCCCGGCTCCGCGATGACGATATCGCCGATCATGGCGAAGCTCGCCGAAACGCCGCCCATGGTCGGATCCGTCAGCAGCGAAACGAACGGCAGCTGCGCCTTGGTCAACTCCTGCAGCACCGCGGTCGTCTTGGCCATCTGAAAGAGCGAATGCACACCCTCCTGCATGCGCGCGCCGCCGCTCGCGGTGAGACAGACGAAGGACACCTGATTCTCATAGGCGACACGCACGCCGCGCACGAAGCGCTCGCCGACCACCGATCCCATCGAGCCACCCATGAAGTCGAACTCGAACACCGCGAGCACCAGCGGCACGGACTTGATGCTGCCCTGCATGACAACCAGTGCGTCGGTCTCGCCCGTCTCCTCGAGTGCCGCCACGAGGCGCTCCGGATATTTCTTGGTGTCCTTGAATTTCAGGGCTGTCGACCGGAACGACTTCGGAGCCGATTTCGTAGCGACCCTCGGGATCGAGCAGCTGCTCAATGCGCTCGCGCGCGCTGACGCGCCCGTGGTGACCACACTTTGGGCACACGTTGAGGTTCTTTTCCAGGTCGGTGCGGTAGAGCACCGCCTCGCACGCCAGGCACTTGACCCACAACCCTTCGGGCATCGACTTCTTGTTTACGCCCGGCGTCGCCTTGATGCGCGGCGGCAGAAGCTTTTGCAGCCAACTCATCGTTTCTCCCTGGCGGATCAGGCCGCTCTCTTGGCGACGGTGTCGAGCGCGTCACGTATCGTCGCGAGCCATGCCGCGGCGCGTGGCGCGGCAGCGCTCGCCGGCCCCGCTTCGATTTCCTCGATGATGCGGCTGCCGATCACCACCGCGTCCGCGTGCGCCGCGATCGCCCGTGCGCTCGCCGCATCGCGAATACCGAAACCGACCCCGACCGGCAGCGCTACGTGGCGACGGATCTCGGCGAGCTTGCCGATCACCTCGGCAATGTCGAGATGTCCGGCCCCGGTGACGCCCTTGAGCGAAACGTAATAGACGTACCCCCGCGCCAAGCGCCCCACGGCGATGATCCGTGCTTCGGCGGTCGTCGGCGAGAGAAGGAAGATGGGAGCCACGCCGTTCGCGGTCAGGGCCGCAACGAAATCGCCCGCTTCCTCGGGCGGATAATCGACAGCGATCACGCCATCGACGCCGGCGGCGCGCGCACTGGAGGCAAAGGCCGCGATTCCCATCGCCTCGATCGGGTTGGCGTACCCCATGAGCACGATGGGCGTCGCCACGTCCTTGCTCCGGAATGCCCCGACCATGGCGAGTACATCCTTCAGGCCAATGCCTTGCGCCAGCGCGCGCTCCGACGCGCGCTGGATCACCGGCCCGTCGGCCATCGGGTCCGAAAACGGGACTCCCAGTTCGATGATGTCGGCGCCGGCAGCAACGAGCGCGTGCAGCAGTTCCACCGTTACGACAGGTGACGGATCGCCCGCGGTAACGTACGGAACCAGCGCGGTGCGTCCGGCGGCGCGCAGCTTGGCAAAAGCGGTGTCGATGCGGCTCAAGGCAGGCGGCAGGCAGGCATTCAACCGCGGCGCGAAGGATCGCATTCCTGGCGGCAATAGAACTTCAGGCCGGCGCGCTCAGCCACGGTCGCCATGTCCTTGTCACCGCGCCCGGAAAGGTTGACGAGCAGCAGGGCCGAACGGGACAGCGTGGGCGCAAGCTGCGCGGCGTAGGCCAGCGCGTGGCTCGATTCGAGCGCCGGGATGATGCCCTCGATACGGCAACAGGTGTTGAACGCCGCGAGCGCCTCGTCATCGGTGACCGCGACGTAGCTCGCGCGCCCGCTATCCTTGAGCCACGCGTGCTCGGGCCCGACCCCAGGATAATCGAGGCCGGCGGACACCGAATGCGTTGCGGCAATCTGCCCGTCGGCGTTCTGCAGAAGGTAGGTGCGGTTGCCGTGCAACACGCCGGGCCGACCCGCGGAAAGCGACGCCGCATGCCGCCCGGTCGCCAGGCCCTCGCCCGCCGCCTCGACCCCGACGAGCTTGACCGCCGAATGGGCGAGATACGGATAGAAGATACCCATCGCGTTCGAGCCGCCGCCGACGCAGGCGATGACCATGTCCGGCTGCCGGCCGGCGAGCTGCGGCATCTGCGTCAAGCACTCCCTGCCGATCACGCTCTGGAAGTCGCGCACCATCATCGGGTAGGGATGCGGGCCGGCGACCGAACCGATGATGTAGAACGTGTTCTCGACGTTGGTGACCCAATCGCGCATGGCTTCGTTGAGCGCGTCCTTGAGCGTCTTCGATCCGGACTCGACCGGCACGACTTCGGCGCCGAGAAGTTTCATCCGGAACACGTTCTGCGCCTGGCGCTCGATATCCTCGGAGCCCATATAGACGACGCAATCCATGCCGAAGCGCGCCGCGACCGTCGCGGCCGCCACACCGTGCTGTCCCGCCCCGGTCTCGGCGATCACCCGCGGCTTGCCGAGCCGACGCGCCAGCAGCGCCTGGCCGATGCAGTTGTTGATCTTGTGCGCGCCGGTGTGGTTGAGGTCCTCGCGCTTGAGGTAAATCTGCGCGCCGCCGAGCCTTTCCGACCAGCGCCGGGCGTGGTAGATCGGGCTCGGTCGCCCGACATAATGTTCGAGCTCGTACTCGAATTCGGCAATGAAATCCGCATCGCACCGATAGCGCGCATATTGCTGCCTGAGTTCGTCGAGCGCATGGATCAGCGTCTCGGCGACAAATACCCCGCCGTAGGGTCCGAAATGACCGCGCTCGTCGGGGAGGCTATAGGAGAGATCACCCATCTGCACTGCGCACCTCACGGATAAACGCGACGATTTTGGTGGAGCTTTTCACGCCCTTGCGCGCCTTACCGTTGGCATCCGTGATCTCGACGCCGCTCGAGACGTCGACCGCCCAGGGACGCAGCTGTCGCACCGCCGCCGCGACATTCTGCGGCGTGAGCCCGCCGGACAGGATCAGGCGTCGCGTCGTCGGCTCGGTCAGCTGCGGCGGCAGTTGTGCCCAGTCGAATGTCGTCCCGGTGCCGCCCGGCAGTCCGCCGGGCTGAAATGCGTCGAACAACAATCCCTGCGCGGCGTCGAAACGCGCCGCGTATTGTAGCAAATCGGTTCCTGGACGGACCGGCACCGCCTTGAGGTAAGGTCGCCCGAAACTGGCACAGAGCTCGGGGCGCTCATCGCCGTGAAATTGCAGCACATCGAGCGGCACTGCGGCAAGCGCCGCCCGCACGGCCTCGGGCTGCGGATCGACGAACAACCCGACCACGGCAACAAACGCCGGCAGTGCCGCGACGATCGCGCGCGCCTGCCCGAAGCTTACGCAACGCGGCGTTCCGGACCAGAAGACGAGCCCGATCGCGTCGGCGCCCGCGTGCGCGGCGGCAATGCCGTCCTCAACCCGCGTGATGCCACAGATCTTGACCCGGGTGCGCATCGTGCCGGTCCATTAGCCCTGTGGCATGCGAACCGGAACCACGGTCGGGGGCAGATTCCAGCGCGACGGATAGTCGACGCCGGTCAGGTACAGCCCGGATGCGGCGAATGTCGGCGCGCCGCGCGCGCGATCGCGGCTTTCTAGCAGCCCGCCTATCCATTCCGGTGCCTGCCGGCCGCTGCCAACGTAGACAAGCGCGCCAACGATGTTGCGCACCATGTGCTGCAGATAGCCATCGGCGTGCAGGTTGAATTGGACCACGTCATCCTCGCGAGCGATGTCGAGGCGATCGAGTGTTTTCACCGGCGACTTCGCTTGGCATTCCGCGGCGCGGAAGGCGGAGAAGTCGTGGCGGCCGAGAAGCGTCGCCGCCGCGGTGCACATCGCCGCGACCGCCAAGGGACGATGGTACCAGCCGACCTTGCCCTTGAGCAGCGCGGGGCGAACCGGACGATCGAGCAGCAGATACGTGTAGTGGCGTCCGGTGGCGGCGAAACGCGCGTGGAATCCCGGTTCGACCGGCATCGCCCAGCGCACGGCGATCGTCTGCGGCAGCAGGGCATTCGCGCCGCGCACCCACGCCGTGTCGGGGCGCACGGCATCGGTGTCGAAATGCACGACCTGCAGCGTCGCGTGCGCCCCGGCATCGGTGCGCCCCGCGGCAGCGACGTCAATCGGGGTGCCGGCGACCGCGCTGAGCGCGCGCTCCAGCGCGTCCTGCGCGCCGCCGCCATCGGCTTGCGATTGCCAGCCATGAAACGATCCGCCGTCGTATTCAAGTCCGAGCGCAATGCGCATGGTGGAAAAAAAGACGGCGGCTTGCCGCGCCGCCGTCCTTTATGGTCCAGCTCCGTTACGCCAGCTTCGACAGCAGCGCCTGTGCCTCGGCCTTTTGCTGGTCGTCGCCCTCGTGGAGGACTTCCTGCAGGATTTCGCGCGCGCCCTCGACGTCGCCCATTTCCTGATACGCCTTGGCCAGGTCGAGCTTGGTCGCCGCATCGTGCCACTGGCCATCGAGTACCGACGGTGTCGGATCCTCGAACGTAGAGCGCTGCGGGTCGAAGGCGAGGTCGAGCTTGTCGAGTTCGATGGCGGCAGCAGGACGCGTGAGTTGCGGTGCGGGCGCACTGGCCCCGACGGCGGCGAGCACCGGTTCGACCGACGGTCTCGGTGCGGCCGGCCGCAGACTGGCCGGACTGGGCACCGGCTGCATCGGCGGACCCGGTCTGGAAGGTTCGTCGAGATTGAAGTCGAGGTCGAATTTCGGAATCGACTGCGGCTCGAAGGCTAACGCGTCGGGCACCGGCGGCGGCCTCGTCTCGCCCCCCTTGGCCAGCGGCGCGGCCGCGGGCCTCAACGGGCCCGAATCCGCGCGCGTGGATTTGGCCACTTCCTGTGCGGCGCCGGCGAGAATTGCGGCCGGTGTCTTAGCCTCCGGCGCAAGTTCCGAAGTCGGCGCGAGCGAGATGTCGTCGTCGAGCGTGAAATCGATGCCCTTCGCGGCGCGTAGGCTCGGCAATCCGATCCTCCGCTATCGGTGTCGCCGGCGCGGCGCCCTGCGACGCCGGCGCGGGCTCGCCCATCGCTTCCCGGTGCTCGCCTTCGGCCGCCGCCGCGGCGGCGAACGCCGCCGCGCCACCCACCTCGGCGAACAGCGGATTGTTCGGATCGAGTTGGCGGCCAAGTGCCATCGCCTTCTGCCACACCTCGCCCTGTCCGCCGGACACCGAATAGAGCTCGCTGGCGACCGTTTCGAACGCGGATGGCTTGTTGTGCTGGGCATGGATTTCGAGCAGCTTCAGATAGATTTCCTGCCGCTGCGGGTCCTTCTTCAGGGCCTCCTTCAGGATTTCCTCGGCTTGCGCATCGCGACCGTAAGCGAGATACACCTCGGCCTCGGCGATCGGATCCACTTCATCGGTGTCGATGCTGCCCAGCCCCTCGCGGCTGAAGTCGCTCGCCAGGGAGTTGTCGCCGGTGTTGACGACCCCACCGCCGGTCGACCCGAATACGGTGTTGGTCTTGATGTCCGTGCCGGAAATGATGCTGTCCTCGAACTTGGTCGTCTTGCGGCGGCGGGCAGCGAACAGGCCAGCAAACAGCGCGAGGATGCCGAGCCCGCCGGCGCCCAGGGCCCACGTTGGCGTGTCCTCGATGAGCTGGCCAAGGAAGGATGACTCCGGAGCAGCCGGCGCCTTGGCGGCCTTCGCTACGACCGGCGCGGCTTTCGTCTCCGGTGCCTTGGTCTCGGGTGTGCTCGTTTCGGGCGCCTTGGTTTCCGGAGC
This sequence comes from uncultured beta proteobacterium, assembly GCA_963711235.1. Lineage (GTDB taxonomy): Bacteria > Pseudomonadota > Gammaproteobacteria > Burkholderiales > Casimicrobiaceae > PALSA-1003. The sequence goes on from CAVQDI010000013.1 coordinate 84,815, forward strand.
CTTGGTTTCCCCGGCGCTGGTTTCCGGCGCTGCTGCTTGCGGAGCCGTAGCTTGCGCAGGCGGAGCGCTCGGTGGCGGAGCGACGCCGGGCGGCGCTTCCGCTGTCGGCGGGGTCGCTGGAGCAGTCGGCGGGGTCGCTGGAGCAGTCGTAATCTTGGCCGGCTCGGTCTTTGGCGCCTCGGGCGCCTTCGCGCCCTGGTTCGCTTCGGCCTGCTTCTGCAGGTCGGCCATCGGCTGGTTCTTGATCGCGGCCACCTTCTGCATGTCCTTCAGGGTGGTCTCGAGCTGGGCGATACGCGAGTTCGCCTCGGCCAGGGCCTTGTCCTTCGCCGCGAGTTCTTCGGCCAGCACCCCGCCGGACGCCGCGCCCTTGCCTGCTTCACGCGAGACGCGCAGCTGATCCTTGCCGGGCTGCGCTGCCTGGCCCTGGTCCTGCACCGCGGTCGTGATCTTGCCGCCCGCGGTGTGGCCGCCCTCCGCGGCTTCGGTCATCGGTGCTGCAGCGGCGACCCGTTCGCGATACGCGCGCCAGTCGGCGGCCTGCACGCGCACGACTTTCATCGCCTCGGTCGGGGTCGTTGCCGCGGCCTCGTCGGCAGGCGGGATGGTCAGGATCTGGCCGCTGCGCAGGCGGTTCATGTTCTTGTCGTCGAACGCGCTTTCATTGCTGCGGAAAAGCGCAATGAGCATCTGTTCGAGGCTGACGTTCTCCGGCTTGTATTCCTTGGCAATCTTGGACAGCGTGTCACCGTGGTGCACGGTGTAGCTGTTCGCTTCGCCGCCGCTGGGCGCAACCGTCGTCTGTTCTGCGCGGCGGCGGGCCGGTGCCGGCGCCTGGGCGCGGATCGGCGCCACCGGTTCGACTGCTTGCGTTTCTCCGACACCCGGAGGATCGAGCAGAAACGTGTAGTTGCGTACCATCCGGCCCGTGGCCCAATTCACCTCGACAATGAGGTTGAGAAACGGCTCGTTGACCGCCTGGGTCGTGGTTACCGTTAGATACGGTGCGTTGTTCGGGCTCTGCTCGACCGTTACACGAGCCCGCCCTAGGGCAGCAGAATAGGTTACGTTGTTATCGCGATAGACGGACTGATCGGCAACTTTTGCCGCGAGCGAATCCAGTTCGTCCTTCTGCGCCGCCGTTAGCTCGATGCGCGCCGAAAGCGGTTGACCGAGGTTTGAGTCAACCGTCAGTTTGCCCAAGCCCAGCGCAAGCGCTGAGGCGGGCAGCACCGCAATGCCCGCCAGCAGGCCCCAAACGATTAAGGGTTTTGCTCGCATGCCGACCTCAGAATGCTTATTAGCTAAGCTAACTTAACATCATGGAGTTAGCGGTGCAAGCTAAACCTCGGTATTAGCTTGATTTTTTGCCGCAAAGGGGTGGTTACCCGGGCTTCGCCTCGCTTGGCCAAAACCCCGGTCCTGCCCCCAGCGGTGGGATCGGTCAACGACGCGGCCACTAGATGTTGTGGATTGCCGGAATGCCTTGCAGGATTTCTCACCTGTTGTAACCGTGTCGCGGCTCGGGGCGGGCGCCGGCGCCGGCCTAGCGTTTAGGCATAAAACTGGCCGAAACGCAGGCCCGGTCGCGGATGCTGCCGCGACCGCGCAAAAACCCACGGCCAGGTACGGATGGGCCCACCGCTTTAGCGTTGCAGAAGGATGCGCAACATGCGGCGCAGAGGCTCGGCGGCGCCCCACAACAATTGGTCGCCCACCGTGAATGCGCCAAGGAATTGCGGCCCCATCGACAGCTTGCGCAGGCGCCCGATCGGCACTTCCATGGTGCCGGTCACCGCCGCGGGCGTGAGCCGCTTGATGCTCTCCTCGCGCGTATTGGGAACGACGCGAACCCAGGCATTGCCTTCGGCGAGCAGTCGCTCCACCTCGGCAAGCGCGACATCGCGCCGGAGCTTGATCGTCAGTGCCTGGCTGTGACAGCGCATCGCACCGATGCGGACGCAGAACGACTCGACCGGGATGGCGTCTGCGGCAGCACGGCCCAGAATCTTGTTGGTCTCCGCACCGCCTTTCCATTCCTCCAGGCTCATGCCGTTGCCCAGGTCCCGATCGATCCAGGGGATGAGGCTGCCTGCAAGCGGCACGCCCGTATGTTCGATGGGGAAGCCCGGGTCACGCAGAATGCCGGCTACCTCGCGATCGATGTCGAGTATCCCCGAGCTCGGATCCTCGAGCAGATGCCTGGCGGCGAGGTGCGCTTCACCCATTTGTTGCACCAGCTCACGCATATACTGCGCGCCCGCGCCCGACGCAGCCTGATACGTCATGCAGGTCATCCATTCGATCAGGTCATGACGGAACAGTCCGGCGAGCGCCATGACCATCAGGCTCACCGTGCAGTTGCCGCCGATGTAGTTGCGAATTCCCTTGGCCAGCGCCGCATCGATCAGCGGCCGGTTGACCGGGTCGAGGATGACGACCGCGTCGTCCTGCATGCGCAGTGTCTTGGCGGCGTCGATCCAGTAGCCGTTCCAGCCGGCCGCCCGGAGCTTCGGGTAGATTTCGGCCGTGTAGTCACCGCCCTGGCAGGTGAGGATCACCTCCTGAGCCAGGAGCGCGGAGACGTCGTGCGCGTCCTTGAGCGCTCCGACCGGTTTGCCGATCGCGGGCGCCTCGCCGCCGACATTGGACGCCGAGAAGAACGCTGGCTCGATCAACTCGAAATCGTTCTCCTCCAACATGCGCTGCAGCAGCACCGACCCGACCATGCCTCGCGAGCCGACCAAACCCACGCGCATCATGGGCATTCCCCCTTTGACCAAACCGGGCGACTCCCGCTCGATTGCGACCCCATCATTCATCGGACTCTGTCTCCCTCGTCACCCTGAACGCCGGGTGCAGCCGCGCCATCGCGCAGGCATCCACGTACTGGCCGTCGCGAAACGCATAGGCGCGGCAGGTACCCTCGATGGCAAACCCGAACTTGCGATACAGGTGCAAAGCCGCCAGGTTGTCCGTGTATACCCATAGCTCGAGTCGCTGGTAGTTGAGCCAGGCGTCGGCAAGCTCGAGCGCGGAGCGCAACAGGGCGGTGCCCACGCCTCTCCCCTGCCGATCATCGCGCACCGCCATGCCGAGGTTGCCGACATGCCGGCGCCGCGGCGCCTTCGACGCCGCATGCAAGCCCAGATTCCCGACGACCTCCGCATCGACCGTCGCCACCAGCAGGTAGTCGTCCGCCGGCAACTCGGCCAGCCGCCGCCGCCACGTCTCGACCGAAGGATACGGCAACTGCAACGTGCCGGCGATCGCCCGCGGTCCGAGAAAAGTCTGATGGATCGCCTCGGCATCGGCTGGCTCGGCCCGGCGCACGACGATGGGATGGCCTGCAATCATGATTCGCCCGCGAGGGCGCTCAGCACCGCGTCGCCCATCTCCCGTGTCCCAAGCCAAGGTTCCCCGGTGGCGGCGATGTCCGCGGTGCGCCGACCCTGCGCCAGGACGCGCCGGACCGCGGCTTCGATCCGCTCGCCGACATCCGCCCGCGCGAACGTATAGCGAAACATCATCGCCAGCGACAAGATTGTGGCCAGCGGATTGGCCCGGTTCTGGCCCGCGATATCGGGCGCGGAGCCGTGGATCGGTTCGTAGAGACCCTTGCCGCGCGCATCGAGCGATGCCGACGGCAACATGCCGATCGAGCCCGCCAGCATGGAGGCTTCGTCGGACAGGATATCGCCGAACAGGTTGCCGGTGACGATGACGTCGAACTGGCGCGGATTGCGCACCAACTGCATGGCCGCATTATCGACGTACATGTGTGTCAGGGCGACGTCCGGATAATCCGCCGCAGCCTCGGTCACCACCTCGCGCCAGAGCACGGAGGTCTCGAGCACGTTGGCCTTGTCGACCGAGCAGAGCTTGCGCCCGCGCTTGCGCGCGACCTCGAAGCCAACGCGCGCGATACGCCGCACCTCGGTTTCGCTGTAGAGCATCGTGTCGAAGCCTTCGGCCTCGCCGGCCGCGTTCGTCCTTCGCCCGCGCGGCGCGCCGAAATAGACGTCGCCGGTCAGCTCGCGCACGATCATGAGGTCGAGTCCGGCGACGATCTCCGGCTTCAGGGCCGACGCCGCGGCGACCTCGGCGTAGAGCAGCGCGGGACGCAGATTGGCGAACAAGCCGAGCGCCTTGCGAATGGCCAGGATTCCCTGCTCCGGTCGAAACTTGCGCGGCAGCAAGTCATAGCGGGGCGCGCCGACCGCGCCCAACAATACTGCATCCGAGGCCTGCGCCAGCCGGAGGGTGGCCTCGGGCAACGGCTGCCCTGCGGCGTCGTAGCCTGCGCCTCCGATCGGCGCGGTCTCGGTTTCGATCGGCAGCCCGTCGCGACGCAGGTGCTCGAGCAGCTTCACCGCCTCGGCGATGATTTCCGGCCCGATGCCGTCGCCGGGAAGAAGGGCGATTTTCACGCGGCCCGAAGCCTCAGACCAACCACGGCTGCTGTGCGTGGTGCTTCGCCTCGAAGGCGTGTATTTCGTCCGCGTGCTGCAAGGTAAGGCCGATCTCGTCGAGACCGTTCACGAGGCAGTGCTTGCGAAACGGCTCGACTTCGAACGCGAAAATCGTCGCACCGTCGACAGTCGACACGGTCTGGCGCTCGAGATCGATGTGGAGTTTGAAGCCGGGAAATGCGGCTACATCGTGAAACAACCGCTCGACCTCGGCTTCGGCGAGCACGATCGGCAGCAGGCCGTTCTTGTAGCAGTTGTTGAAGAATATGTCAGCGTAGGAGGGGGCGATCAGCGCGCGGAAGCCGTAGTCGATCAGAGCCCAGGGCGCATGCTCGCGCGAGCTTCCGCAACCAAAATTGCGTCGCGCAAGCAGGATCTGCGCCCCCTGATAGCGCGGCTGGTTCAGCACGAAGTCCGGGTTGAGCGAGCGCTTGCCGGCGCCGATCGCGCTCTCGCCGCGATCGAGGTAGCGCCACGCGTCGAACAGGTTCGCGCCGAAGCCGGAGCGTGCGATCGATTTCAGATACTCCTTGGGAATGATGGCGTCGGTGTCGACGTTGGCGCGATCGAGCGGCGCCACCAATCCGGTCAGGGTGCGAAACGGCTGCATCGGCGGGTCAATATGTCTTGTTCTTGTCGGCGGCTTTTTCGATGGCCTGTCCCGTGGCCTTGACGTCCTTGCCCACCCCTTCCACGGTATTGCAGGCGTTGAGCGCGAACACCATTGCGGTCAGCGACAGCAACGCAACGAGTTTTCTTGCCATAATGACTCCTTCTCTCAGCGGAGACGACGGACGTCGACGAAATGCCCCGCGATTGCGGCTGCCGCCGCCATCGTCGGGCTGACCAGATGCGTGCGGCCGCCCGCACCCTGGCGACCTTCGAAATTGCGATTGGAGGTCGATGCGCAGCGCTCGCCGGGCCCCAGCCGGTCGTCGTTCATCCCCAAGCACATCGAGCACCCCGGCTGGCGCCATTCGAATCCCGCCGCGATGAAAATGCGATCCAGCCCTTCGCGCTCGGCTTGCGCCTTCACCGGCCCGGATCCGGGAACCACGAGCGCGAGCTTGACGCGGTCGGCCTTGTGCCGGCCGCGAACGATCGCCGCCGCGGCGCGCAGATCCTCGATGCGCGAATTGGTACACGAGCCGATGAACACCTTGTCGATCGCGATGTCGGCCATCGCCGTGTTCGGCGCGAGCCCCATGTAGGTAAGCGCGCGCTCGATGTTCTCGCGCCGGATCGGATCCTTCTCCTTGTCCGGGTCGGGTACGCGGCCCTCGATCGTGGTCACCATTTCCGGCGAGGTGCCCCAGGTCACCTGAGGCTCGATCGCGGCCGCATCGAGCACCACCTCGCGGTCGAACCTCGCGTCGGCGTCCGATACCAGTGTGCGCCAGTGCCGCAGCGCGCGGTCCCACAGGTCGCCCTTGGGCGCAAAGGGCCGGTTCTTCAGGTACTCGAGCGTCGTATCGTCAACCGCGACCATGCCGGCGCGGGCGCCCGCCTCGATCGACATGTTGCACACCGTCATCCGCCCTTCCATCGACAGCGCGCGGATGACCGGGCCCGCGAATTCGATCGCATACCCGGTGCCGCCCGCCGTGCCAATCCTGCCGATGATCGCCAGCACCACGTCCTTGGCGCTGCAGCCAAACGGCAGCGTGCCGCCGACGCACACCCGCAGCGACTTGGATTTCTTGGTCAGCAGGCACTGCGTCGCCAGCACGTGCTCCACCTCCGACGTACCGATCCCAAAAGCGAGGCAACCGAAGGCGCCGTGCGTGCTCGTATGCGAGTCGCCGCAAACCACGGTCATGCCCGGCAGGGTCGCGCCCTGCTCCGGCCCGATAACATGCACGATGCCCTGACGCCCATCGCGGAACGGAAAGTAGGCCTTGACCCGGTGCTCGCGCATGTTGGCGTCGAGCGCCTCGACCTGTACGCGCGAGGTCGGATCGCTGATCCCCTGGTCCCAATGCGTCGTCGGCGTGTTGTGATCCGCCGTGGCGATGATCGAGTCCGGTCGCCAGGGCTTGCGTCGCGCGAGCTTGAGGCCCTCGAACGCCTGCGGGCTGGTGACTTCGTGCACCAGATGGCGATCGATGTACAGCAAGGTCGTGCCGTCGGCTTCGCTGCGGACGACGTGAGAGCTCCAGAGCTTGTCGTAGAGCGTCATGGAAGGCATGGGCGGCCAATCGAGCGACAGGGTGGGCGAATCTCAAAAACTAGCGTTATTTTCGCTGCGGCGCAATAGGCGGTCCTACGTCTGCTTCGTCGGCCAGTCGCTGCCGCGCCGCGAAGTCCTCACCGCATGCGCACGCCACCGCGGCAAGAACGCGCTCGAACGTGTCCTCCGCGTAGGGGTCGAAGGCAGTGACTTCGCTTGCGCGCAGCCAGGTGAACTGGCGCTTGGCGAGCTGTCGGGTTGCCGCGATGCCGCGGTTGCGCAGAGTCTCCGCGTCGATTCGTCCCTCCAGGTACTCCCACGCCTGGCGGTAGCCGACGCAGCGCATCGACGGCAGCTCGGGACGCAGAGCGTAGCGCTCGGCGCAGTTCCTTAACCTCGTCGACCAGTCCCGCTGCGAGCATGGCGTCAAAGCGCCGCGCAATCGCCTCGTGCAGCCGCTTGCGGTCCGAAGGCACCAGCGCGACGCGCAGCGTCGCGCCGAGCGCAGCAGCGGCACCTGCGCGCCGCCCCTGCAGTGCAGACAGCGGCACCCCCGCGAGGCGCCAGACCTCGAGCGCGCGCTGGATGCGCTGGGCATCGGTGGGCTGCAAGCGCGCCGCGGTCGGCGGATCGACGCGTGCAAGCTCCGCGTGCAGCGCCGGCCAGCTCTCGCGCGCGGCGCGCGCGTCGATCTCGGCGCGCAACTTCGAATTCGCCGCGGGCAGTGCGGAAAGACCCTCGCTCAGGGCCCTGAAGTAGAGCATCGTGCCGCCGGCGACAATGGGCCGGCGGCCGCGCTTCCGAATATCCGCGATCGCAGCGAGGGCTTCGTGCGCGAACCGCGCCGCGGAGTAGGCCTCCGTCGGATCGAGAATATCGATGAGGTGATGCGGGATGCGGGCTCGGGTCGCGGCGTCGGGCTTGGCGGTGCCGACATCCAAGCCGCGATAGACCTGTGCCGAATCGACGCTGACGATCTCGCCCCCCAGGCGCTCGGCAAGCGCGAGTGCGAGCGCACTCTTGCCGGCCGCGGTCGGGCCCATGAGCAGGACGGCAGGGATCGCGGCCATCAACGGCCGCGCATGAACAGCCGGTCCAGGTCGGTCAGCGTCAGCTGATACCACGTCGGCCGACCGTGATTGCATTGTCCGGCGCGTTCGGTCGCCTCCATTTCTCGCAACAGCGCGTTCATTTCCGGCACCGTGAGGCTGCGGTGCGCGCGCACCGCGCCGTGACAGGCCATGGTCGAAAGCAGCTCGTCGCGCTGCGCGGTCAACAAGCGGCTCGCGCCGTATTCGCGCACGTCGGCGAGAATGGCGCGGGCGAGCGCCACCGCATCGGCGTCGCGCAGCAATGCCGGAACGCCGCGCACCACGAGCGTCCCCGGGCCCAGCGCCGAGAGCGAGAATCCGAGCGAGCCGAGCACGCCGGAATTCTCCTCGGCGGTAGCCACGTCAAGCGGATCGGCGGCAAACGTCACCGGGACGAGCAGCGGCTGCATCGGCAGGGCACGATCGAGCGCGTTCTTCAGCTGCTCATACAGGATGCGCTCGTGCGCCGCATGCATGTCGATCAGCACCAGCCCGTCACGGTTTTGGGCGAGCACATAGACGCCGTGCAGCTGCGCCAGCGCGAAGCCGAGCGGATGCTCGTCGGCATTGGGAAGATCGGGACCTTCGGCGGCCGCGGGCGGCGGGCGCCCGCCAAAGAGCCGCTGGTAGAACAGGGCGGACTCGGTCGTCGCAAATCCCATCGCCGCCTGCACGGGCGCGGCCGCGGAACGCCCCGCCGATTCCGGTAACCGTGGCGGCGTCAGCGCCGCCACCACGCCGAGGCGCTCGGCTGCGGATACCGCCGGTTGCTCGGCTGCAGTCATCGCCAGCGCCTTTTCCACGGCGTGGCGAACGAACTGGTGTACCGCGCCGCTGTCGCGGAACCGCACCTCGATCTTGGTCGGGTGCACGTTGACGTCGACCAGCCGCGGCTCGATCGTCAGCCACAGCGCGTAGGCCGGCTGGCGGTCGCTGTGGAGCACATCACGATAGGCCTCGCGCAGCGCATGCGTCAGCACCCGGTCGCGCACGAAGCGACCGTTGACGAAGAGGTACTGCGCGTCGCGCGCGAGCGTCCCCGCCGTTGCGTACGCCGGGCGCACCGCCCAACCGGCGAGCGCGATCGGGGCTCCGGCGACGTCGACCACGGCGGCCTGGGCACCGAAACTCTCGCCCAGCAGGGCATCGACGCGCACCCGGCGGCCGGCAGCAAGCAGCCGGTAGCGGACATTGCCGTTGTGACTCAGCGTGAATGCCACGTCGGGGTGCGAGAGCGCAATGCGGCGGCATACTTCCTCGCAGTGACCGTATTCCGTGGCCTCGGTGCGCAGGAACTTCCGCCGCGCCGGGGTGTTGAAATAGAGTTCCTGCACCGTCACCGTCGTGCCCGCAGACAACGCGGCCGGCTGCGGCACGCCGACCTCGCCGCCGTCGACCTCGACACGCCAGGCATGCGGCTTGTCGCGCGAGCGGGAGGTCAGGCTCAGTCGCGAGACGGCCGCAATCGACGCCAGCGCCTCGCCGCGAAAACCCAGCGTCGCAATCGCCTCCAGATCCGAGGGTGCGGCAATCTTGGACGTCGCGTGCCTTGCGATGGCGAGGACGAGATCTTCGCGCTCGATTCCTCTGCCGTCGTCGGCAACGCGAATGAGCTTGATTCCGCCGCCAGCAAGTTCGACATCGATCGTCCGCGCCTGCGCATCGAGACTGTTCTCGAGCAGCTCCTTCAGCGCCGCCGCGGGGCGCTCGACCACCTCGCCGGCGGCGATCTGGTTAATCAAATGATCAGCAAGCAGCCGTATCGCGGACATCAGCGGACGAGCCCGTTCGCCCAGCGCGCGTAGACGTCATCGGCCACGCGCGCAAGGGCCGCGAGCCGTCGATCGAGATCGGCGCACAGGTCCTCCCGGCTCTGCATCGAGGCGGAGGAGTGCGGGGGTAATTCCGTCGCACCGGTGCGGCACCAGGTCTCGACCATCGGCCGGGTCATCTCGATGTGGCATTGCATGCCGAGGTGCTTGCCGAGCGAGAAGGCCTGCTCCACGTTGTGCGCATTGGTCAGCACGCGCGTGGCGCCGGGTGGCAGCGCGAAGGCGTCGTAGTGCCACTGGAACGTCGTGAACGCCTCGCGCCTGCCGAACCAGGCTGCGGCGTCCTCGCCAGGCAGCACGCTCACTTCCCCCCACCCGATCTCCGGCACCGGTGTGCGGGTAACGGGGGCGCCGAGGGCTTTCGCCAGCATCTGCCCGCCAAGACAATGCCCGACGACCGGAATATCGGCTGCGACCGCACGGCGCAACAGGTCGAGCAGCGGCGCGCTCCACGGCAGATCGTCGTTGGCGCTCATCGGCCCGCCCATCATCGCGATGCCGGAAAACGCGCCGGGGTCTACCGGCACCGGCTCGCCTTCGTCGAGCGCAAGCAACCGCCGCGGGAGGCCGTGGGCATCGAGCCATTGCGCGAAATGACCGGGTCCCTCGGTGGGGGAGAAGCGGAATATGGCAACCGGCTGCATGGCTAAGGCGTACGCACTACAGGGACCACCACGTTACCCGAGTAGCAATTGCGCGACCGATGCCGCTACGTCGCTACATCTGCCTGAAAAGATGGAAAAACTGGCGGGAAATCGGCAACCGCTCGGTCCTTCCCTTGAGCAGGAGGAACTGTTTTTCCGCATCCTCGCGGAGCACACCGGACACCGCGTCGACGTTGACGATTGTACCGCGATGCGCCTGCCAGAAGCGGTCGGGATCGAAGTCGGCGAGCAATTCCTTCAAAGGTGTTCGAATCAGCGCCTCCGACCCGGCGAGGAGCACGCGCGTCGTCGAACGCCTCAGCATCGTTCTCCTCCCTTCGTCGGCAGCATGCGCAAGGTCATCGCGCCACCATCGTAACGAGCCTTGGCGCCGGACCGCAAGCGCTGATGCCGCGGCACGCGGCGTATGATACTCGGGCATGGCTCGCCGCAGGCACAAGCCCATCGCCCGCCGTGAGGATCTGGATCTGACGCCCTCCGAGTTCGCGCTTCTCAGGCGGCTCGATACGCCGCACAAGGTCCAGCTCTTCGTCAACGCGGTTCCAGCCAATTATGAAATCGGCGGCGAGACGATCCACTCCGTGCGGCAGGTGCTGCGCCGGCGTCGTGCCCATTGCATCGAAGCCGCGTTCGTGGCCGCGTGCGCGCAATGGGTCCACGGCGAGCGTCCACTGGTCATGTTCATGGACTGCGCTCGGTCCGACTTCCCGCATGTTGTCACGCTATTCCGTCGCGGCGCCTGCTGGGGCGCGATATCGAAGAGCAACGGCTCGCACCTGCGCTATCGCGATCCGATCTATCGCAGCCTGCGCGAGCTCGCCATGTCCTACTTTCACGAATACTTCGATCGACGCGGCCACAAGACGCTGCGCAGCCATTCGGTCGCGTTCGACATGCGGCAACTCGACCCGGCGCTGTGGGTGACAAGCGAAGGTGCATGCGAGGCAGCCCATGCACGCTTGGCTTCGTTACGGCAATTCGCGCTGATTTCGGTTCCGCAGCAGCGCCTGCTTTCGCTCCGCGACGCCTTCGAGCGCGAGGCGGGACGAAGGGTTGAGCATTCCAACCCACGCCCGAAGCTAGGCAGGCCTTGCCCGCCGAACGCTGAGGTAGGCGCTTTGCGCCCGGGCCGAAGCGCTGATCGCGACGGCGAGCGAGGGGACATCCGCTGCAGGTGCGCCGGCTAGGCCGCCGGCTTGGTGATCTTCACCACCGCGGCGGACGCCGGCGACATCGCGTCGCTGCGCCGCGAGCCGAAACGGGCAAGTATCGACCCCGCCAGGCCCTTTGCATCGAGTCCGCATTTTGCCAGCAACAGCGCCGGATCCCCGTGATCGATGAATTCGTCCGGCAGCCCGAGATGCAGGATCGGAACCGCGAAGCCTTCCGCGGCGAGCATCTCGGCGACGGCGCTGCCCGCGCCGCCGGCCACGACGTTCTCTTCCACCGTGACAAGCGCCTCGTGTGTGCGCGCCAGGTAGGCGATCATTTCGGTATCAAGCGGCTTGACGAAGCGCATGTTGGCGACCGTCGCGTCGATTTCCTCGGCCGCCGCGAGCGCGGGGTGCAGCATGCTGCCAAAGGCGAGGATTGCGATTCGATGCCGCTTCGAATCGCGCCGTACCTCGCCCTTGCCCACCGACACCGATTTGAGCTCGCGCTCGACGGCGACACCCGGGCCGGCCCCGCGCGGGTAGCGCACGGCAGCGGGCGTGTCGAGCGAGAACGCCGTCGTGAGCATCTGCCGGCATTCGTTCTCGTCGGCCGGCGCCATCACCGTCATATTCGGCAGGCAGCGCAGGTACGTTAGATCGTAGCTCCCGTTGTGCGTCGGACCGTCGGCGCCGACGAGGCCGCCGCGGTCGATGGCGAATACGACCGGTAGATTCTGCAACGCCACGTCGTGGATGAGCTGATCGTAGGCCCGCTGCAGGAACGTCGAATAGATTGCGACCACGGGCTTCATGCCTTCGCACGCGAGCCCGGCTGCAAACGTGACCGCATGCTGCTCGGCGATGCCGACGTCGAAGTAGCGGTCGGGGTATTCCTGAGAAAAGCGCACCAATCCCGAACCTTCGCGCATCGCCGGCGTAATGCCGATCAACCGAGCGTCGCGCGCCGCCATGTCGCACAGCCAGTCGCCGAACACCTGCGTATAGGAGATCTTTGACGGCGGCTTCGGCACGACCCCGATCGCCGGGTCGAACTTGGTCACGCTGTGGTAGAGGATCGGGTCCGCCTCGGCGCGCTCGTAGCCGTGACCTTTGCCCGTCACCACATGCAGCAGCTGCGGCCCCGGAAGCTGTTTGAGGTTCGATAGCGTCTTGACCAGCGTATCGAGGTCGTGGCCGTCGATCGGGCCGATGTAGTTAAGGCCGAACTCTTCGAACAGCGTGCCCGGCAGCACCATGCCCTTCATGTGCTCTTCCCAGCGCTTGGCGAGCTCCTTGACCGGCGGCAGCTTGGACAAAACCTCCTTGCCGCCGCGACGCACGGTGTTGTAGACGCGACCGGACATCAGGCGCGCCAGATAGTTGTTGAGCGCGCCGACCGGTTCCGATATCGACATGTCATTGTCGTTGAGAATCACCAGCATATCGACCTCGGCTGCGCCGGCGTTGTTGAGCGCCTCGAAGGCCATCCCCGCGCTCATGGCGCCGTCGCCGATCACTGCAACCACCGAGCGCTTTTCGCCCTTGCGTCGGGCTGCGATCGCCATCCCCAGCGCGGCGGATATCGACGTCGATGAGTGTGCGGTTCCGAAGGTGTCATACCCACTCTCGACGCGGCGTGGGAATCCGGCGATGCCGCCCCACTGCCGCAGGTTGGCCATGCCTTCGCGGCGGCCGGTGAGAATCTTGTGCGGGTAGGTCTGGTGCCCCACGTCCCATACGAGGCGGTCATGCGGCGTGGCGAAGACATAGTGCAGCGCGATGGCCAACTCCACCGTGCCCAGATTGGACGACAGATGTCCACCCGTACGGCTGACCGAGTTGAGGATGAACTCGCGCAGCTCGCGGGCGAGCTGCGGCAGCTGACTGGCATCCAGCCGGCGCAGATCCGCCGGGTCGTTGATCTGCTCGAGAAGGCTGTCCATCAGCGTGTGCGTACCGCAATCCAATCGGCAAGCTCGGCGAGTCTGCGCGCGCCGGAACCGAAAACGGAGAGCGCGGCCCGGGCCTCCGTGCGCAGCGCTTCGACGCGCTCCCGAGCCGCGCTAAGGCCGAGCAGCGTGACATAGGTCGACTTGCATTGTGCCGCGTCCTTGCCTGCCGTCTTGCCCAGACTCTGCGCCGTGCCCTCGACGTCGAGGACATCGTCGACAACCTGGAAGGCGAGCCCGACGGCCGCTGCGTAACGCTGCAGTGCCTCGTTCTCGGCGCCCGTCATGACCCGCCCACAATCTGCGCCGAGCAGAACCGCAGCCCGGATAAGGGCGCCGGTCTTGAGGCGGTGCATACGTTCCAGCGCGGCCAGGTCTAGTCGCTCCCCTTCGGCGTCGAGATCGATGGCCTGCCCGCCCGCCATGCCGCGTGACCCCGTGGCCTGGGCGAGCCGCAGGAAGGCGCGCTGGGGATCGCGCAGGGGCGCGCCGGCAAGCGCTTCGAAGGCGAAGCTCTGCAGGGCATCGCCAGCGAGCAACGCGGTCGCTTCGCCGAAGGCGACGTGACACGTCGGCTTGCCGCGGCGCAGCACATCGTCGTCCATGCAAGGTAAGTCGTCGTGAATGAGCGAGTAGGCGTGGATCAATTCAACCGCAGCCGCAGGAAAATCGACACGCTTGGGGTCGGCGTCGGCCAGCTCACCGGCTGCGTAGGCGAGCAGGGCGCGGGCGCGCTTGCCGCCGAGCACCGCATAGCGCATGGCTTCGTGCAAGGACTGCGGCAATTCGTCGGCCGGAGGCAGGAGGGCGTCCATGACCGCTTCGACGCGTCGCGCGCGCTCGCTGGACCAGACCGCCCACGAGACGTCAGGATGCATCGGACTCGCCCAACCGATCGCGTTCCATGCCGGACTCTTGTTCGTCCGGCGTGAAGGCTTGCAGTACCCCGCGCTCGAGGACCTGAACCTGCTGCTGCGCATCCTTCAGCGCAGCCTGGCAAAACTGCAGCAGCTCGGCGCCGCGCTTGTACGCGGCAAGCGTGTCGGCCAGCGGCAACTGCCCATCCTCCATGGTCGCCAGGATCGACTCGAGCTCGGCAAGCGCGGCTTCAAAGGTCTGGGGAGGCGGGTCGGTCTTGGCCATCGGCAGATTCTGGCGCGCTTCGGGCGCGACGCGCCGAACGCGGATCCAACGTCTTGAAAAACCACCCAAGCTACCGCATTTCGTCACGGAGAGTCAACGTCGAGCAATGGACTGACAATGGACTGACAAACCATTCGTGGTTTATAATGGCTCGGTATTTGACGACGCGGCCTTTACACGGGTCTATTCCGGGGCGGGCTGACTTAGCAAAGTTCGAGGGGCGGGGTTTCTCGCCCCTTATTGTTGGGTTGGTTACGTAAAGGAAAGGCCATGTCCAATCTCGCTACTGCGGATCGGCTGCGTCGCGCCACGTCGCAGCTCCCCGTTTCCTGGTACTGCGATCCCGCACGGTTCGAACTCGAGCAGGAGCGCCTGTTCCGGCCCGGACCCGGCTATGTCGGGCACGAACTCATGGTGCCCAACGTCGGCGATTACCACGCGCTCGCCTGGCGCGACAACGCGCAGGTACTGGTGCGCAACGAAACCGGTGTCAAACTGCTGTCGAACATCTGTCGGCACCGCCAGGCCGTGATCCTCCAGGGTCGCGGCAGCGGTTCCCATATCGTCTGTCCGCTGCATCGATGGACCTATGACTTGAAAGGCGATCTTCTTGGCGCGCCGCATTTTGCCGACAAACCCTGCGTCAAGCTGGAGAGCACGGCGCTCACCTCCTGGCATGGGCTGTTGTTCGACGGGCCGCGCGACGTCGCCCGCGATCTTGCGGGCATCGATGTCGCCAAGGACTTCGATTTTTCGGGCTATGTGCTCGACCGGGTCGAGTACCACGACGTCGGCTACAACTGGAAGAGCTTTATCGAGGTCTATCTCGAGGACTACCATGTCGGCCCGTTCCACCCCGGGCTGGGACAGTTCGTCACCACCGACAACCTGCGCTGGCAGTTCGCCAATCGCTACTCGGTGCAAACGGTCGGCGTCAACAACGCGCTGGCCAAGCCCGGCACGAAAACCTACGAGCGCTGGCACAAGGCGGTACTCGATTACTACCGTGGCGAGCCGCCGAAGCACGGCGCGATCTGGGTCACGGTCTACCCGAACATCATGCTCGAGTGGTACGCGCACGTGCTGATCGTGAGCACGCTCATCCCGCGCGCGGTCGACCGCACGACCAATATCGTCGAGTTCTATTACCCGGAGGAGATCGCACTTTTCGAGCGCGAGTTTGTCGAGGCTGAACAGGCTGCGTACCTGGAGACGGCGGCCGAGGACGATGAAATCGCCGAACGCATGGACGCCGGGCGACGGGCTCTGTATAAGCTCGGTCGCAACGAGGTTGGGCCCTACCAGTCGCCGATGGAAGACGGCATGCAGCGTTTTCACGAGTTTCTGCGGCGCGAACTCGAGCCGGGCGCCTAGGGTCTAAGCTGCATTCCTCCATTGCCCCTCCCGCGCGGGAAGGGCGCTGTGCCGGCCGGTTGCCACCGGCTGCGATGTCGCGACCGTGAGCCATACGACCCTCATTTCCACCGCCGATCTCGCGCTGCATCTCGGCGATCCCTCGTTCGTCGTCGTCGATTGCCGCCACAACCTGAGCGACGTCGATGCCGGCGAGCGTGCCTATCGGCTGGCGCACATTCCTGGCGCCCGATTCATGCACCTGGATCGCGATCTGTCCGGGGCCAAGACCGGCCGCAACGGACGGCATCCGTTGCCGGATGGGGAGACTCTCGCGGCGACGCTCGGCCGTGCCGGCATCGACTCCTCGAAGCAGGTCGTCGCCTACGACCAGAACAGCGGCATGTGGGCGTCGCGATTGTGGTGGCTGCTGCGCTGGCTCGGCCACGAGGCGGTGGCGGTGCTCGAGGGCGGCCTGGACAAGTGGAGTGCCGAGGCACGGCCGCTGACCAGTGCCCTGCCGAGCGACGCCGCGAGCAGCCTCGTGACCCAGGCGCTCGGACCGACCTCTTCCGCGAGCGAAATCCTGCAGCACCTCGACGACGGCTCGATATTCGTGCTCGACGCACGGGCAGCCGAACGCTTTCGCGGTGATCTCGAACCGGTCGATCCGGTCGCCGGGCACATTCCCGGCGCGCACAATCGCCCGCATACCGAAAATCTCACTGCGCAGGGCGTTTTCAAGCCCGCGCCGCTGCTGCGCGCGGAGTTCGAGGCGCTCCTCGGCGACGTGTCGCCGACAGCCGTCGTGCACCAATGCGGATCCGGCGTCACCGCGTGCCACAACGTGCTTGCGATGGCGGTCGCCGGGTTGCCGGGGTCGCGCCTTTATCCCGGGTCCTGGAGCGAGTGGATTGCCGATCCCGCGCGACCGGTCGCCCGCAGCCGATAGCCGGGTCCGCCCGGCTGCAGCGGCGCGCGCCTTAAGGCTGGCGCCCGTCGGCGCGGGCGTCGCGCAACATGAACGCAATCGCGGCAATGACGGCGGCGACGCCGGCGCCGACGAAAGCGATGTCGGTCGCGTTCTCCCACTCGAGCACGTCGCCGAGAAAGGCGACGAGCATGACAAGGACCACCGACTGCGACACGATCATCTTGAGGTCCTGAAGCTCGCGCACCTTGAACCACCGTGGCAGGGCGGCTTCGCTGTCGAGAAAGAGCGCAGCCAGCCCGAGGGCGACGATGTAGAAGATCGTTCCAAGCAGGAACAGATCGAGAATCTTGAACGCCGACACGGTTACCGCGGCGATGTCGGCCGGGATGATGCCGCCGAACGACATCTTGAGGACCGCGCCACCGACGGCGACCGCAGCATAGATCGTCACGGCGCCGAACATGACGATGCAGCCCACAACGGTTACGACGAGAAGATACCGGCTGATGCGCAGAATCGGCTTCATTCACCCCCCTTTTGGCGCGTCGCGCACGCCGTGACTGAAGCAATATAGCGCAGGTCAAGCGGGGACCGCGCGGCCCGCGCAGGTGCCGCGGCCCCCTGGCCGCGGCCGGTTTGGCAGCGGCTCCGTCACGCGTTCGCGCACCCGGAGCGCATTTCATCCTCCCGTTCGGCGGATTCGTCGCGTCGTTCTTGAGCCCGTAATACGGCTCCCTTAGGCTGCAGCCATTCGCTGGCAGACGGTGAATCCGGCGCGGGCGGTCAGCGCATCAAATGGGTAGCCGAGGAATCCGACGCCCGGTTAGAGAGAGGAAACGATGAACATGCAATCGAAGCAGTGGCTTCCCGACGCGATCGGCGCATGCGCCGGGCTTGCGGGACTCGCGTTGCTCGGGGTGGTCGCTGCGTCAGGCGATGCCATCGGGCACAGTGTCGTGGCCTTAATCGGCGGAGGATTCGCATTCGGTGCGCTGGGCTGCGTAGGGAAGGAAATCGTGGCAGCGCGCGCCGAACAGCGCCGAGGCGCCCAGGGCGTAACGTCCCAGCCGAGCCATGCGCTGCGGTCCGCCTCCATCGTCAAGATGCCGCCGCTTGCCGATGCAACCGCGTCGGAGTTCAACGAGAGTGAGCAGGCTTCCTTCGCACCGATCGTGTCGCTCACCGAAGCGCAGGTGGAACGGCGGCGTGAACGGCAGCGCGCGGACGGTCGTGCCACCCTCAACCGGGCCTGACGCAGCGCCCGAAGCGGCCTAACCGAGCATCCCTGAATCGCTCCTTGTCGGAGGCCGCGGCGAAAACCGCGGCCTCCGGCTCGCACAGAGGCGCTCAAGCCACGGCCAGCGGCCAATCGGCGAGCGTTCGGTACTCGGGGCCAGCGCGCCCGGCTTCGGACTCGACCAGGACAAACGACTTCACGCGCCAGCAGAGCGGCTGCGCCAGGCGGCGCTCGGGCGCAACCACGCAGTTGCGCGCCAGGGTCAGATGCGGTGCATAGGGACGTGCGTCGAGCACATATCCGGACGCCCGCAACGCCGCCGCCAGCTCGCCCTGCAACGCCTCCAGCTCAGGCTGGGGTGCGCCCGCCCCCAGCCAGGCGATACCGGTACGCCGGAAACCGCCGATCGTATCGAATGTCAGCGCGAACGCGCGTGCCCGGATGCGGGCGCCTACGCCGTGCAGCGTTTCGACCCGACCGGCCGGCTGATCGCCCAGGAATGCCAGCGTAAGGTGGAGTAGGTTCCGTGCGGTCGGACGACCGCCGCTTTCGCCGGCTACCTCGAGCGCAAGATCGGCCAGCAGCGCACGTAACGGCGCATCGGGCCACAGCGCGAAGAAGACGCGCTGCGGCTTGGCGAACCGCTCCGGGGCCATGCGACCACTATAAAGCATGCGGCGCGGCGCCCTTGCAGGCACCACGCCGCACGGTTACCACGGCGACCCGCTTAGGCGTTGGCGACCGAGAGCTCCGCCTTCGGCTTGTCAAAGAATTGCTCATCCTCAGTCGATCCCTTGAGCGCCGTGGTCGACGACTGTCCGCCCTGCACGGTTTGCGTCACGGCATCGAAGTAACTCGTGCCCACCTCACGCTGGTGCTTGATCGCCGTAAAGCCCTTCGCCACCGCGGCGAACTCCGCCTCCTGCAACTCGACGAAGGCGGTCATCTGGTTGTGCGCGTAGCCGTGGGCCAGGTTGAACATCGAGTAGTTGAGGCTGTGGAATCCGGCCAGCGTGATGAACTGGAACTTGTAGCCCATCGCGCCGAGCTCGCGCTGGAACATGGCGACCGTTGCGTCGTCGAGATTCTTCTTCCAGTTGAATGACGGCGAGCAGTTGTACGCCAGCATCTTGTCCGGGTATCTGGCGTGGATCGCGTCGGCAAACAGCTTGGCGAACTCCAGATCGGGCTTGCCGGTCTCGCACCACAAAAGATCCGCATACGGCGCGTACGCTAAAGCCCCGCGACACCGCCTGTTCGAGGCCGTTGCGCGTGCGGTAGAAGCCCTCGACCGTGCGCTCGCCGGTGCAGAACGGGCGGTCGTTGTCGTCGATGTCGGAGGTAACCAGATCGGCCGCCTCGGCGTCGGTTCGCGCCAAGATGACCGTCGGCACGCCCATGCAATCGGCTGCAAGCCGCGCTGCAATGAGCTTTTCGACGGCTTCACGCGTCGGCACCAAGACCTTGCCCCCCATGTGCCCGCACTTCTTCACCGACGCGAGTTGGTCCTCGAAGTGCACCCCTGCCGCGCCCGCCTCGATCATCGCCTTCATCAGTTCGAAGGCATTGAGCACGCCGCCAAAACCGGCCTCGGCATCGGCGACGATCGGCGCAAAGTAGTCGATCTCGCCCTTGCCTTCCATATGCTGAATCTGGTCGGCGCGCATGAACGTGTTGTTGATGCGCTTGACCACCGCGGGCACCGAGTTCGCCGGATAGAGCGACTGGTCCGGATACATCTCGCCGGCGACATTGCTGTCGGCGGCGACTTGCCAGCCCGAGAGATAGATGGCCTTGAGGCCGGCCTTGACCTGCTGCATCGCCTGGTTGCCGGTCATCGCGCCGAGCGCGTTGACGAACGGCTCGTCGTTGACGGATTTCCACAGTTTCTCGGCGCCACGGCGCGCGAGCGTGTGCTCGACATGGAGCGACCCCCGCAGCCGAACCACGTCTTCGGCGCTGTAGCCGCGACGAATGCCCTTCCAGCGTGGATTTTCTGCCCAGTCCTTCTTCAGCCTTGCCGCTTCCAGATCGTAGTTCATCCCCTGCTCCATCGTCTGCGTGGCGATTGCGTCATTACGGTGACGGTAGCAAAGTTGCGACACGGTGACAAGCATTTTTATCGCGCCGCAATACGAAAAAGCAGCATGCATAATCAATGCTTTATGACGGAAAAAACGCCTGTCCCGGCGAAAAGCACCGCCGCTGATGACCAATCCTGTTGCGACGCACCAGCTGCGCTGCGCGAAGGTGGCGCCGCGCGCGTAAAGCGCTCCCCCTCCCCTGCTTCGGCGCTGCGGCGGCGCTCGGCACGGGCCGCGTGTAAACACCCACTTGCAGCAGGGGGTCTGCGCGGCGTAAATGAAAACGGGGGCCGTCAGGCCCCCGTCGCAACGTCTGGTCCTAAGCGGGCGATCAGGCCACCGGCTCGGCCTCCTTGGTTTCCTCGAACACGAGCTTGATCTGCTCGTTATCGCCCACGTCGATGGTTACCTTCCCGCCGCTGACCAGCCGGCCAAAGAGCAGCTCATCCGCCAGCGCCTTGCGAATCGTATCCTGGATCAGTCGCGCCATAGGCCGCGCGCCCATTTGCGGATCGAAGCCCTTGCGCGCCAGGAATTCCTTCAGCGCCTGCGTAAACGACGGCTCGACTTTCTTCTCGTGCAGCTGGTTCTCCAGTTCGAGCAGGAACTTGTCGACCACGCGCAGGATGACCTCATGGTCGAGCGCGGCGAAGGAAATCGTCGCGTCGAGGCGGTTACGAAACTCCGGCGTGAACATGCGCTTGATCGACTCCATCTCGTCGCCGGCCTGCTTGTTCTCGGTGAACCCGATCGCGTTGCGCGAAAGCATTTCCGCACCGGCGTTGGTCGTCATGATAACGATCACGTTACGGAAATCAGCCTTGCGTCCGTTGTTGTCGGTAAGCGTCCCGTGGTCCATCACCTGCAGCAGAATGCTGAAGATGTCAGGGTGCGCTTTCTCGATCTCGTCGAGCAGCACCACGCTGTATGGGTGCTTGGTAATCGCTTCGGTAAGCTGGCCCCCCTGGTCGAAGCCGATGTAGCCGGGCGGGGCGCCGATCAGCCGCGACACCGCGTGCCGTTCCATGTACTCGGACATGTCGAAGCGGATCAACTCGACGCCCAGACAGTAGGCGAGCTGGCGCGCGACCTCGGTCTTGCCCACGCCCGTCGGTCCGCTGAAGAGGAAATTGCCGATCGGCTTCCTCGGATTGCCCAATCCCGAGCGCGCCATGCGAATGGCGGCCACCAGCGCGTCAATGGCTTGATTCTGACCGAATACAACATTCTTCAGGTCGCGATCGAGCGTCCGCAACGCATTGCGGTCGTCGGAGCTCACGCTCCTCGCCGGGATGCGCGCGATCTTGGCGACGATTTCCTCGATCTCGGTCTTGCTGATGACCTTTTTCTGTTTCGACTTGGGCAGGATCTTTTGCGCCGCGCCGGCCTCGTCGATCACGTCGATCGCCTTGTCCGGCAGATGGCGGTCGTTGATAAAGCGCGCCGAGAGCTCGGCCGCCGTGGTCAGTGCCGCCGGCGCGTACTTGACGCCGTGGTGCTGCTCGAAGCGGGTCTTCAATCCTTTCAGGATCTCGATGGTCTCCGCGATCGACGGTTCGGGCACATCGATCTTCTGGAAGCGCCGTGACAAGGCGTGGTCCTTCTCGAAGATCACCCGGTATTCGTTGTAGGTCGTCGCGCCGATGCATTTCAGCGCACCCGTGTTGAGCGCGGGCTTGAGCAGGTTCGACGCGTCCAGCGTTCCCCCCGACGCCGCGCCGGCGCCGATGATGGTGTGGATCTCGTCGATGAACAGGATCGTCTTTGGATTCTCGGTCAACTGCTTCAGCACCGCCTTGAGCCGCTGCTCGAAATCGCCGCGGTATTTCGTGCCCGCAAGCAGCGCGCCCATATCGAGCGAATAGACGGTGAATTCCCGCAGCAACTCGGGCACCTCGCCATCGGTGACGCGGCGCGCAAGCCCCTCCGCGATCGCGGTCTTGCCCACGCCCGCTTCACCGACCAGGAGAGGGTTGTTCTTGCGCCGGCGGCACAACACCTGGATCACCCGCTCGAGTTCCAGCTCGCGGCCAATCAGCGGGTCGATCTTGCCGCTCTTGGCCATCTGGTTGAGATTCACGGTGTAAGCGTCCAGGGCACCGGCGGGCTGCTGCTCGCCGTCGCCCTCGTCCTTGGCCGACTCCTGCTTCTCGTCCTTCTTCTGTGAGTTCTTGGTGATGCCGTGCGCGATGTAGTTGACAACGTCGAGCCGCGTCACCCCGCGCTGATTGAGGAAATACACGGCGTGCGACTCCTTCTCACCGAAGATCGCAACCAGCACGTTGGCGCCGGTCACTTCCTTCTTGCCCGAGGACTGCACGTGCAGGATCGCGCGCTGGATCACCCGCTGGAAGCCCTGGGTGGGCTGCGTATCGGCGTCCGAATGGGGCGACAGCCGCGGCGTGTGCTCGTTGATGAAATCCGTCAGGACGCCGCGCAACTCCTCCAGGTCGACGCCGCAGGCCTTGAGCACCTCGGCGGCGGAAGGGTTGTCGAGCATCGCCAGAAGAAGGTGCTCGACGGTGATGAACTCGTGCTGCTTCTGCCGCGCTTCGACAAAAGCCATGTGGAGGGAGACTTCCAATTCCTGCGCAATCATGATCGTCCTTGATCGCAGTGCCCGCGCCGAGCCGGCGCAGCTGCCGCGTTGCCGCTGTCAAAGCCTCCTAACGCCTACGTCTCCTCCATGGTGCACTGGAGAGGATGCTGATACTTGCGGGCGATATTCACCACCTGCTCAACCTTTGCTGCGGCGACTTCCCGCGTGTACGTTCCACATACCCCCATGCCCTCGCGATGAACCTGCAGCATAACCTGAGTCGCCTTCTCGCGGCTCATCGCAAACACAGTCTGCAACACCACAACGACAAAGTCCATTGGCGTGTAGTCGTCATTGAGCAGGATGACCTTGTACAGCGGCGGCGGCTTGAGGCGGGTCTTTTCAACCTCGAGAACACTCCCGTCCTGGTGCTGGATCGCCATGCCGCGCCGGAAACCCCGTCCAATGGTCTAATGTTTGATGATTGCAACAGATTTTTCAAGTGAAACGCGCATTTTTCGTCCGGGACTTGACTTCACTGTCGCAAAGCGCGTAAAAAACTTGCGTTTGGCCTATGAGTCTCTGCTGTCCCGGTTTGCCGCTGCACCGCGTTCCGTTGCGCTTGCCGTAGATAGTACTTGCTCTCCAAACACCAACCCCCTCATCCTTGTAAGGAAGTAGGCTTATGGCAACAGGCACGGTGAAGTGGTTCAACGACGCGAAGGGCTACGGTTTCATCACGCCCGACGACGGCGGTGAAGATCTGTTCGCGCATTTCTCGGCCATCCAGATGAACGGATTCAAATCGCTGAAGGAAGGTCAGAAGGTGAGCTTCGAAGTCACCCAGGGCCCCAAGGGAAAGCAGGCCTCGAACATTCAGGCCGCCTGAATTCCGCCCGTCGCCCGGCTTGCCCGGGCGGCTGTGGCAGCAAAAACCCGCCGCACGGCGGGTTTTTTGTCGGCGCGCGGGAAAGGCCCACCCGCGCCGGCAAGGCCACGCCGCCTGCGACCCCTTATCCGCCGCTGTGGGGCCGATGGCCTGGCCTGCTTCGGCCAGGCCGCCCCACCCACCTCGGCGCGGCGCCCCGGACGCCGGTGGCCGCGCCCGGGCGCCCTTGATGGGATCCCCAACGCCGGCCGCCCCGGCAATGCCGGGATCGCCGCCGCCGCGCGGCGCTACATCCTTTCGATCATCGCCCGGCCGAAGCCGGAGCACGACACCTGCTTCGCGCCGGGCATTAGCCGCGCGAAGTCGTAGGTCACAACCTTGTCGGCGATAGCCCTTTCCAGGCTGCTGACGATGCCCTGGGCCGCGTCCTTCCAGCCCATGTGCACGAGCATCATCTCCGCTGACAGGATTTCCGAGCCCGGGTTGACGTAGTCCTTGCCGGCGTACTTGGGTGCGGTACCGTGCGTGGCCTCGAACATGGCCACGCTGTCCGACATGTTTGCGCCCGGCGCGATCCCGATCCCGCCCACCTGCGCCGCCAGCGCGTCGGAGATGTAGTCCCCATTGAGATTCAGCGTGGCGATGACGTCGTATTCCTCCGGCCGCAGCAGGATTTGCTGCAGGAACGCATCGGCGATCGCATCCTTGACGATGATGTCGCGACCGGATTTCGGGTTCTTGATCTTGTTCCAGGGCCCGCCGTCGATCGGTTGCGCGCCGAACTCCCGCTGCGCCAGGGCATAACCCCAGTCGCGAAACGCGCCTTCCGTGAATTTCATGATGTTGCCCTTGTGCACGAGCGTCATCGATTTCCGATCGTTGTCGATCGTGTACTGGATCGCCTTGCGCACCAGGCGCTCCGTGCCTTCCCGCGAGACCGGCTTGATGCCGATGCCGGAGGTCGCCGGAAAACGGATCTTCTTAACGCCCATCTCCTTGAGCAGGAAATCGACGACCTTCTTCGCACCCTCCGACTCCGCCGCCCATTCGATGCCCGCGTAGATGTCTTCCGAATTCTCGCGAAAGATCACCATGTCGATCTTCTCGGGCGCTTTGACGGGACTGGGCACGCCGGTGAAGTAGCGCACCGGCCGCAGGCAGACATACAAGTCGAGCTGCTGCCGCAGGGCGACATTCAGGCTGCGAATGCCGCCGCCCACAGGGGTCGTGAGCGGACCCTTGATCGAGACAACATAATCCCTGACGATCGCCAACGTCTCATCGGGCAGCCACACGTCCGCGCCGTACACCTGGGTCGCCTTCTCGCCGGCGTAAATCTCCATCCAGTGAATCTTGCGCTTGCCACCGTAGGCCTTCGCCACCGCCGCATCGACGACCTGGATCATGACCGGCGTGATGTCCACGCCCGTGCCGTCGCCCTCGATGTAGGGAATGATCGGCTGATCGGTGACATTGATGCTGAAATCGTTGTTGACGGTGATCTTCTGTCCCCCGGCGGGAACCGTCACGTGCTGAAAGGCGGGCATGGAATCGAGTCTCCTTCGGCGCAAACTGCAAACTGTAAATTATCCTCGATTCCCCCGGTCCCCGCCATGCAAAGGTGCTGCCAAGTCGGCACGTCTGCCCGCACATGCCCGCCCGGCAAGCGCGGCATCGACGTGCTATCATTCGGGCCCGGTCCGAACCTGTGCAATGTCCCGTGGGTTCCTCAACGATGAGGGCAACCGCCCGGATCGCGCCTCGCTTGCAGCATATCCTTAGCCACGTATCGTGATCCGCCGTTTGCTCGCGCGCTTGATTCCCGGCAGGCCCGCGGCGGAGCCGCGCGTGTTCGGACCGGACGCCCACCCGGTGCGCCGCAGCCAGCTCTCGCGCGGAGCGACCGAGGTAACGCGCAAGCTGCAGCATGCCGGGTTCAAGGCCCTTATCGTCGGCGGCGCGGTGCGCGACCTGCTGCTCGGAATCGTGCCGAAGGACTTCGATATCGCCACCGACGCCACGCCCGAGCAGGTGAAACCGCTGTTTCGCCGCGCCTTCATCATCGGCCGGCGCTTTCGGCTCGTGCATGTGCTCGCCGGACCGGAAACTATCGAGGTTTCGACGTTTCGCGGTCGCCAGACCGGGGACGCCGCCGACGAACACGGGCGGCTGCTGCATGACAACGTTTTTGGCGAGCAGGCGGACGACGCCGTGCGCCGTGATTTCACGATCAATGCGCTGTATTTCGACCCGGCGACGGAGAGCGTGTGGGACTACGTCGGCGGAATGCACGACATCAAGACAAGGAAGCTGCGCCTAATCGGCGACCCGGAGACACGCTATCGCGAGGATCCCGTGCGCATGCTGCGCGCAGTGCGTCTTGCGGCGAAACTGGGCATCGACATCGAGAAGAAGACCGCGGCGCCGATTCCGACGCTGGCGCCCCTGATCAACAACGTTCCTCCGTCGCGGCTGTTTGACGAGATGGAGAAGCTGCTGCTGTCGGGCCACGCGGTCGAATCTCTGAAGAGCCTGCGCCAGCACGGGTTGCACCACGGCGTGCTTCCTCTGCTCGACGTGATCCTCGAACAACCACTGGGCTCACGCTTCATCGAGCTTGCCTTCGCCAACACCGACGAGCGTGTCCGCTCCGCCAAGCCGGTGACACCCGCATTTCTCTTCGCCACCCTCCTTTGGCACGAGGTGCTGGCGACTTGGAACGCTGCCAAAGCCAAGGGCGAGCGGCCTATCCCGGCGCTGTTCGCGGCGATGGACCGCGTGCTGGAGCAGCAGGCGGAGCGGCTCGCGATACCGCGCCGATTCGAGGCCACGATCAAGGAGATCTGGGCACTCCAGCCGCGCTTCGAGCAACGCGCGGGCCAGCGGCCGTTCCGGTTGCTCGAGCATCCGCGCTTCCGTGCCGCCTATGATTTTCTCTGGCTGCGCGGGCACAGCGGCGAGATCCCGGTCGACCTCGCCGATTGGTGGGAGCGCTTCCAGCTTGCCGACAGCGCCGAGCGCGAACGCCTGCTGCGCCCGGAGGAAGCGCCGCGGAAGCGGCGGCGCCCGCGCGGGCGCAAGCGCAAAGAGGCCGCGACCGGCGCGGCGGACCCGCCGTCGCGTCCGGAGCACTAAAGGCCGGCCACTTGGCGATGACCCGCTTCGCGTACGTCGGACTCGGCAGCAATCTCGGCCATCCGCGCCGGCGCCTGGCGCGCGCGCTGACGGAACTCGCGCGCCTGCCGCGCTCGGCACTCGTCGCGGCGTCGCGCAACTACCTGACCGCGCCGGTGGGCGCCTGCGAACCACAACCGGACTACGTCAACGCCGTTGCCGCACTGCGCACCGCACTTGCCCCCGGCGCCATGCTGCATCACCTGCGTGCCATCGAGCATCGCCTGGGCCGGCGGCGCGAGCGCCGCGAGCGACGCAACGCACCGCGCGTCCTCGACCTCGACCTGTTGCTCTTCGGTCGGCGCCGGCTGGCGTCGACGCGACTGACCGTGCCGCATCCGCGCATGCACGAGCGCGCCTTCGTGTTGCGCCCGCTGCTCGACATCGCGCCGGCGGTGACCATTCCGGGTCGCGGCGCCGCGCGGCTGTGGCTGCACCGCGTGCGCAATCAACGCATTGCCCGCACACGTAGCGCATTCTGGCGCTAACGTCACGCCGACCGCCATGGATCTCGGGAAGTGCCGCTACGTCGTCGTCGAGGGGCCGATCGGCGCGGGCAAGACGAGCCTCGCCCGCGTCCTCGCGTCGCACGTCGACGGCGACGCGTTGCTCGAGGCGCCGGAAGAAAATCCCTTTCTCGCCCGGTTCTACGCGGATATGCCGCGCTTCGCCCTGCCGACGCAGCTCAATTTCCTGTTTCAGCGTGTCGATCAGGTGCGCGGCCTGACGCAACTCGACCTGTTCCGGCGCCCGACGGTCGCGGATTTCCTTTTCGACAAGGATCCGCTCTTCGCGCGCCTCAACCTGAGCGACGACGAGTTCGCGCTCTACGACAAGGTATATACGCATCTTAAGCCGCAGACGCCGACGCCGGACCTCGTCATCTATCTCCAGGCCCCGGTGAGCACCCTGATCGAGCGCGTGCACAAGCGCGGCGTCGAGTATGAGCGCAGCATCCCGGAACACTACCTGGCGCGGCTGGCCGACGCCTACAGCCGGTATTTCTATCAGTACGAGGACGCGCCGCTGCTCATCGTCAACAGCGAACGGCTCAATTTCGTCGACCAGCCCGATCATTTCGAGCTCCTGCGCTCGCGCATCGCGGGCATGCGCGGGCGACGGGAGTTCTTTAACTTGGGGGCACAATGACACCCACCACGGCAAAGCGTACCGTTCCCGGCCTCGTGGCGATGGCACGCCGGGGCGAAAAAATCGCCATGCTTACCTGCTACGACGCGAGCTTCGCCGCCGTGCTCGATCGCGCCGGGGTCGACGCGCTGCTCGTCGGCGACTCACTGGGTATGGTCATCGGCGGCCACGCCTCGACGCTGCCCGTGACGATGGACGAAATGGTCTATCACACGCGCTGCGTGGCTGCCCAGGCGCGCTCGGCACTAATCATCGCCGACCTGTCGTTCGGCAGTTACCAGGCCAGCCCGGAGCAGGCCTACGCCAACGCCGCCCGGCTGATGGCCGCGGGCGCGGAGATGGTCAAGCTCGAAGGCGGTGCCTGGGTCGCGCCGAGCGTCGCGTTCCTGGTTGCCCGCGGCATTCCCGTGTGCGGCCATCTCGGCCTGCAACCGCAGTCGCTGCATCGGCTTGGCGGCTACAAGATTCAGGGCAAGACCGACGCCTCGGCGCAAACCCTGCGCGAAGACACCCATGCACTCGCCCTCGCCGGCGTCGAGCTGCTGGTGCTGGAACTGGTCCCGGCGGCAGTCGCCACAGCGCTTACCACCGAAACCACCGTAGCGACGATAGGCATCGGCGCCGGGCCCGGTTGCAGCGGCCAAGTGCTCGTCCTGTACGATATGCTCGGCATCTACCCAGGCAAGCCAGCACGGTTCGTGCGCAATTTCATGGCCGGCGCCGAGAGCATCGAGGCCGCCGTCGCGGCGTATGTCAAGGCGGTCAAGAAGGGCGACTATCCCGGACCCGACCACTCTGTCTGACCGATGCATATCGTAACTACCGCCGCGGAGCTGCACCCGAGACTGGTCGACGCCGGCACCATCGCGTTCGTGCCGACGATGGGCAATTTGCATCAGGGACACCTCCAGCTCATGCGCATTGCGCGCGAGCACGGCGACGCCGTCGTCGCCAGCATCTTCGTCAACCGCCTGCAGTTCGGCCCGGATGAAGACTTCGACCGCTATCCGCGCACGTTCGATGCCGATTGCGCTGCCTTGCAGCGTGAAGGCGTCGATGTGCTGTTGGCCCCGCAGGACCAGGAAATGTATCCGACGCCGCAGGTATACCGCGTGATTCCGCCACCGCTCGCCGAGGAGCTGGAAGGCGCCTCGCGACCGGGATTCTTTCACGGCGTTTGCACCGTGGTACTGAAGCTCTTCAACCTCGTGCGCCCCGATATCGCGGTGTTCGGCAAGAAGGACCGTCAGCAGCTCAAGATCGTGCGCGGCATGGTGCAACAATTCAACTTGCCAATCCGCATCGTGCCTGCAGAAACGGTCCGCGCCGAGGACGGACTCGCCCTGGCTTCGCGCAACAGCTATCTTTCGGCGCAAGAACGCCTCGAGGCGCCACGGCTTTACCGCATGCTGTCGTGGGTGGCTGACCAGATTCTCGCTGGCCGCCATGACTATGCAAACCTGGAGGCGGCGGCTCGCGCCGACCTGTCGCGGCACGGATGGAAGGTCGATTACATCGCGATTCGCCACGGGCTGGCTTTGCGCGTTCCCCATCCGGAAGGCTACGACCATCCGAATTTGCTCATCGTGCTCGGTGCCGCGATGCTGGGTACAACCCGCCTGATCGACAATGTTGACGTCGTCCAGGGCGCAAGCGAAGACTGAATCGCCCGCGATCGAACCCTTCCGACCACGTACGCCGCCGAGGTCGGCACCATGCCGCGGCGCCGCGCCTGCGGCCCTTGGTCCAAGGCGCAGCAGGCCTTAAGTACCCCCGGCGCGAGTGCCACCGCATGCAGATGCTCAGCCTCGCTTCGCCGCCGGCTGCGGCACGAGCACCAGCAGATTGCCCATCACGCACAGCGCCGCGCCTGCCAGCGACAGCAGCGTCCATTGGTAGTGCTCGAAGACCGTGGAAAGCAGCAGCGCCACGACGGGCACGGCGACCCCCACGTAGCCCGCGCGCGCGGCACCGATTTGTCCCAACAGCGTGAGATAGGCGCTAAACGCGATCACCGAGCCGAACGCGGCGAGGTAGAGCAGCGACGCGATGTAGGGCGGCTGCGCATCAAACGTCCAGGCGATTCCCTCGATGGAGGCGACGAGGGTGATGGCCAGCGCTCCGTAGGCCATTCCCCACGTGACGCCGGGCAGCAACGGAATGCCGCGGCGCTGATTGCGCACCGCGACCAGGTTTCCTCCCGAGGCAAACACGGTCGCGCCGGCGGCAAAGGCTATGCCGCGCAGCGTGCTGCCATCGCTATTGCCCAACTCGCGCCAGAAGAGCAGCGTCACGCCGCTCACGCCCAGTATCGCGCCGAGGAGCGTGCGCTGGTTGATCGGTGTGGCGAAGAAGATGCGCACGCCGAGGAGGTTGAGAAAGACGATGAGCGAGAACAGCAGCGCGACCAGTCCCGACGCGATGCGCAGTTCGGCCTGGTAGACGCACAGGTAGTTGAGCCCGAAAAGCAATATCCCCTGGGCGGCAAACCAAGGGTGCTGCGACAGAGGAAAACGCAGCGAGCGCCCGGTCGCCAGACACCACGCCGCGAGCAAAAGCGCGGCGAGCGCGAAGCGGTATGCTACCGATGCCTCCGGCGCGACGGCGCCGAGCTGGAACGTGATCGCGAGCCAGGTCGAGCCCCAGATGAGCGTGCAGACGGCAAACAGCACCAAAGGTCGCATAGGAAACGCAGCGATTCGGAACGCGGCGAGGAACAGTGATTCCCGCCACGCGTTCTTGAAGACGCGACGGAGTAAGAGCAGGGGCCGGACTCGGGGCAAGCTTAACTCATGGCAAGTCCTCGGTGCCATGCAGCAAGGCATGGAAGTTGCTTTTACGCCACTGCAACCGGCCGGGGGGCCTATAGGAGGCGATTTAGGTACATGCACGCAACCGAGCGCAACTACCGATCGAGAATCGCTGTGTCCATCCGTGCACCGCTGCGCTTTTTCCTCGCCGCCGCGACGGCGTTGTTGCTCGTGACCCTGGTGGTGTCCTCTACCGCGCACGGCCTGGTGCTGGGCGAAGCGACGGCCCAATCGGCACTGGGGTCACCGCTGCGCGTCGTCATACCGGTCACGGCCGGACCCGGCGAATCGCTGCGGCCGGGCTGTTTCCAGGTTGTACCCGCAGCGGGTGAGGGCTCGGCAGCGATTGTGACGGCACGCGTCAGTGTTGAACGCGCGGCGGCGGCGCCAAGGCTGGTTGTGACCACCGCGAATGCGGTCAACGAGCCGGCGATCCGGTTTAGCATTCAGTCCGCGTGCGACGGATTGGCGCGGCATGTCTACGTTCTGCTGCTCGATCCGCCGCAGTCGGGCATTCCTGCGGCCGCAACGACGAAGCAGGCAACGGCGCGCGAACCCAGACAGGAGCGACTCGTGCCGCAGCCTGCCACCGTACGGCGCAATCCGGCCAGCTCCGTGCCCGCGCAGACCCAGGTGGTGCACGCGCCAGGGCTCGCCTATCACGATTCTCCGCCGGCCACGACGGCGCCCGCTCCCTCGGTCGGGGAACGCGGCGCGAGGCCCGGCGCCGTGGCGCCCTTGGCGTTGCGCCAGGTGGCGGCGACGTCGGAAATACTCGGTGCCGATCGCGACCCTCCCCCCGCGGCCCCCGCGGGTTAAGCCTGCGGCGGTCGGCGGCAGCGGCGGTTGGCTCCTTGGGGCAGGGATCGCGGTGCTGGGCGCGATTGCGCTCGCCGCCGGGCTCGCACTCCGGCGCAACAGGCCGCCGGAAATTCCGCAATGGACACGCAGCCCTTCTTACGTCGACACGCGAACGTTCAGCGAATTTTCCACCGCACCGGTTACGCGTTCGCACACCCTTTCGCAGGCTGGGGCGACGACGAGTTCAGGAGGCGCTGAAGGCGCCAAACGGAAGTCGGCAACCCCGTCTCGCCTCGGGAACGCGGGCGCCACGTTGAGCCGCCAGGACTCCGCCCTGATCGATCCGTCGACGATCGACACGCTGCTCGACGCCATCGATTCCGATTTCGTCGAAGAGCGCGCGGTGAGGGAAGCGTGGGCTGCCGCCCGCAGCGACGTCGAACGCGAACTCAGCGGGAATGCGATTCTGCAGGCGATCGAAGCGGCGGAGCGCGACTTGCATCTTGCGCCGCCCCCACCGGCCCAAGCGGCGATCGAGCGCGCGCTGGAAGACGACCTGCTACAACCGCCACAGCGGCGCTAGCAGCACCGTTCCACGGCGAGCCGGATCGATTGCCGGCGCTCTGCCCTAGCCTCCCTCGATTGCCGGCGCTTCGACCACGTCGTCGCCGCGCCGGCTGGCAAGCCACGCCCGCACTGAGACCGTGACCAGCCCGATGCCGATGAGTACGATGCCGAGCCACTCTGCCGCCGTCAGCCGCTCCCCGAACACGAGCATCGACGAGACCAACGCGAGCACCGGAATTGCGAACATGTTGAGTGCCGCAGTGCCCGCCGGCAGCCAGGTGAGGATCGCGGTCCACAGGATGAAGCCGATACCCGTGGCGATCACTCCCACGTAGAGCAGCGCCGAAACGTAGATCCCGTTCCACTGCGCGGGTGGCGGCGGAAAAGCCAGCGCGAACAGGCAGATGGGGAGGATTCCGGCAACCATCTGCCACGCGATCAGGTTGAGCATGTCGAGGCGTTGGTGGCGCTGGAAATATTTGGTCGCCACCGAGCCTGCGGCCCAGCCGAATCCCGACAGCGCTGCCCAAAGCTTGGGTCCGAGGCCACCCTGCCAACTCCACGGTTCGACGACCAATACCACGCCGACAAGCGCGCAGCCGACCGCGAACCACTGGCTGCCGCGCACGCGCTCGTGCAACACCGGCCAGGCAATGAGCATCGTCCAGAACGGCATGGTGAATACGAGCACGGCGGTGCGGCCGGGGCCACCACCGGCGATCGCCATCGTCGTGGCGCCGAAGTTGATCGTCGTCTGGAAGAATCCAGTGACGATGACCGCGGTCCACGATCCGGGCTTGAGCGGACGCCGCTGCCACATCATGACCGCGAACAACAGCACGATCGCGATCAGCGTGCGCTCGATGTTGAAGCCAACCGGGTCCGCGTACCGCAACCCGAATTTCATCACGCTCCAGTTCATGCCCCAGATGAGCGCAAGAAAGACCAGCGCTCCGTACGCGGATCGCTTCGAAGCGATGCCAAGCAGGTGCTGCATTACGAGCCGAGAAACGGCTCGATCGCCGCCGCAACGGCTTCGGGCCGGTCAAGATGGAGCATGTGGCCTGCTTGGTCGACGGTGAGAAGCTCGCCACGTGGCACCTGCTTGAGCCGCGCGCGGATGCCCTCCAACGAGTCTGCGGCCGCTTCGCCCTCCGGGTGCGCGCCCAACCATGTCGGAATGAACGATTCCGTCGCCGCGACCCACAGCACCGGCGCGGTGATCTGCTGCCAGATCGCAACCACTTCTTCCATCCGGTAGACCGTGGGGAACGGCAGCTTGTGCCGGGGATCCGAGCTCAGCCGTGCGCTTCCATCCGCGTTGTGTTCGTGCCCAATGGGCAGCGAGAAATTCGGCCTTGTCGCGCGACAACCGGGGATTGTTCCTCTGCAGCTGATCGGCGACTGCGGCGAGGTTCTTGTACGGACGGAATGTAGGTGGATTCCTGAGCGCGTCGAGCCACTTGGCCATTTTGGCGGGGGCGACGTCGGGAGATTCCGCGGGAATGCCGAAGCCCTCAAGCGACACGACACGCGCGACGCGCTGCGGCCGTACGCCCGCATAGAGCATCACCACATTGCCGCCCAGGCTATGGCCGACGAGCCGCGTCGGTTCGTCTGGCGCGAAACGGTCGAGCAGTGCGTCGAGATCGGCGAGGTAATCGGCAAACCAGTAGCCGTCCGCGGACCATTCGGATAGCCCAAAGCCGCGCCAGTCGGGAGCGATCACCTGCCAGTCGCGCCGCAGTGCATCGACAAGAAATTGGAACGACGCGCCGACATCCATCCAGCCGTGCAGCATGAACAGCTTCGGGGCGCCCGGGTTGCCCCAGGTGCGGACGTGGTAGGCGAGGCCGCGGATGGGAACGGTATGCGACGCCGACGGCTTCATCTGCCCGCTACGGTCTCTTGCACAACGCCTGGCCGTCGATCCAGCCGGTGCGATATTGCCCGTCGCTCTTGAAGCGCGCTGCGTCCTTGCGCTCGCCACCCGAAGCGCTGGCGCAGCCGTCGGCGTAGCCCTGGCGATATTCCAGCGGAAAGCCCTGCAGGTTGACGTTCGACGGCGGGTTCGGATTACCTTGCGGCTGGGACGGTGTTGGCGTTCCGTAGGGGGTTGGGGCAGGACCGACCGTCGCGCAACCGGACGCGAGCATTATCAATGACATGAAACCGTA
Organism: uncultured beta proteobacterium; assembly: GCA_963711235.1. Lineage (GTDB taxonomy): Bacteria > Pseudomonadota > Gammaproteobacteria > Burkholderiales > Casimicrobiaceae > PALSA-1003. The sequence continues at coordinate 119,005 of CAVQDI010000013.1, forward strand.
GCGTGAAAGACGCGCACAAATCATGGTCTAAGGGCAACGAAATGGCTGGAAATTCGGCAGAAAAACCGCGGGGCAAAGCGAGTAAAATTGTACCCTATGAGCGCGCTCGACTTCCGACCCGGTTCCGCCGCCGTGGCCGAGCCGTCGGGCGGCCCGAACTCGACGTTGCAGCCGGCGCCCTCTTCGCGCTCCATCATGCCCAGGCGAGCGTCCGCCGAGTCGCTGACGGGCTTTGTTCATCTCCGCCTGCATAGCGAATACTCGATCGTCGACGGCATGGTGCGCATCGACGACGCGGTGGCCGCCGCGGTCGCCGACAAGATGCCGGCGCTGGCCCTCACCGACCTGTCCAACGTCTTTGGCATGGTCAAGTTTTACACTGCCGCGCGCAAGGCAGGGGTCAAGCCGATTGTCGGATGCGACGTCTGGATCACCCATGACACCGAGCGCGATGCGCCCTATCGCCTCCTGCTGCTGTGCCAGTCGCGCGGCGGCTATCTCAAACTGACTGACTGGTTGACCCGCGCCTATCGCAGCAACCAGTATCGCGGCCGTGCGGAGATGAAGCGCGAATGGTTCGCCGAAGGCACGGGCGGCCTGATCGCGCTCTCCGGCTTTCGTGGCGGCGAGGTCGGCGATTGCCTTGGGCAGGGCAACCCGGAGGGCGCGGCCAGGGCCGCGGCCGCTTGGGCCAAGCTCTTCCCCGACCGCTATTACCTCGAAGTGCAACGCGCGGGCCATCCGGACGACGATGCGCTGACGGCCTCCACGGTTCGCCTCGCCACCGAGCTCGATCTCCCCCTCGTCGCCACTCACCCAGTGCAATTCCTGCGCCGCGACGAATTCCGAGCGCACGAAGCGCGCGTGTGCATCGCCGAGGGCCACACGCTCGCCGACGCGCGCCGGCCGAAGCGCTTCACTCCCGAGCAGTATTTCACCTCGCAGGAAGAAATGGCGCGGCGCTACGCCGACCTGCCCGGCGCGCTCGCCAACAGCGTGGCCATCGCCCAGCGCTGCAGCCTGGCCATCCCGCTGGGCAAGAACTACCTCCCCGACTTCCCGATTCCCTCCGGCGTAACCATCGAGCAGCACCTGAAGAACGAAGCGTTTGCGGGCCTGGAGCGGCGCCTTGCGCTCCTCTACGCCGATCCCGCCGAGCGTGAGGCGAAGCGCCCAGAGTATGTCGCGCGCCTTGAGTTCGAGGCCCGGACGATTATCCAGATGGGCTACGCCGGCTACTTCCTGATCGTTGCCGACTTCATCAATTGGGCAAAGCAGAACGGCGTCCCGGTCGGGCCCGGACGCGGGTCGGGCGCGGGGTCGCTCGTCGCCTACGCGCTCGGCATTACCGACCTTGATCCGCTGCGTTACGCGCTGCTTTTCGAGCGCTTCCTCAATCCCGAGCGCGTGTCGATGCCCGATTTCGACATCGACTTCTGCCAGGATGGCCGCGACCGGGTCATCGAGTACGTGAAGAAGAAATACGGCGCCGAATCGGTCTCCCAGATTGCAACCTTCGGCACGCTGCAGGCGCGCGCCGTCGTGCGCGATGTCGGCCGCGTGCTCGATCTGCCGTACAGCTTCTGCGACGGCATCGCCAAGCTCATCCCGTTCCAGCCTGGGCGCACCGTGACTTTGAAGCGGCGCCCGCCCCGCGACGCCGCGGTCAATGTCGTCTACGCCCGCGAAGTCGAACCGCAGCTGAACGAACGCGAGGCGGCCGAGGAGGAGGTGCGCGAGCTGCTGGCTCTCGCCGAGCAGCTCGAGGGCCTGCCGCGCAACGTCGGGATGCACGCCGGCGGTGTGCTGATCGCGCCCGGCAAGCTCACCGATTTCTGTCCCCTGTACACGCAGGCCGGGACCGATGCACCGGTGTCGCAGTTCGACAAGGATGATGTCGAGCATGTCGGGCTGGTGAAGTTCGACTTTCTGGGCCTGACCACCCTCACCATCCTGGATTGGACGCTGCGCTACGTGAAGATGCTCAACCCGGCGTCGACTCTGACGCTGGAGCTGCTGCCTCTGGATGACGAGGGCGCATTCGACATATTCAAGAGCGGCAACACGGTGGGCGTGTTCCAGTTCGAATCCCGCGGCATGCGCGAACTGCTGTTGCAGGCGCCGGCGAAGCGTTTTGACGATATCGTCGCACTGGTCGCGCTGTTCCGACCGGGGCCGATGGAACTAATCCCCGACTACATCCGCCGCAAGCAGGGCGTGGAGCGCGTCGACTTCTACGATTCGCGACTCGAGCCGATCCTCGCGCCGACCTATGGCGTGATGGTGTATCAGGAACAGGTTATGCAGATAGCCCAGGTTATCGGCGGTTACACGTTGGGCGCCGCCGACCTGCTGCGTCGCGCGATGGGCAAGAAACTGCCCGAAGAAATGGCCAAACACCGCTTCGTTTTCATCGACGGAGCGGAAAAAAATGGACTGTCGAAGGCGCGCGCGACGCAGTTATTCGACCTGATGGAGAAATTCGCCGGCTACGGCTTCAACAAGTCACATGCCGCCGCCTACGCGCTGATCGCATACCAGACGGCGTACTTCAAGGCGCATCATCCAGCGGCATTCATCGCGGCGAACCTGTCGCTGATGATGGACGACACCGACAAGGTTCGTCACTTCCGCGACGAGGCGAAGGCCTGCGGGCTCAACGTGCTCCCGCCGGACGTGAATGCTTCGAACTATCGCTTCGAGCCGGTCGACGAAAAAAACATCCGCTATGGCCTCGGCGGCATCAAGGGCACCGGGCACAGCGCCATCGAGGCGATCGTCAAGGCGCGGGAGGCCGGACCCTTCGTGGACCTGTTCGAGTTCTGCCGCCGCGTTGACAAGCGCGCCGTTAACCGGCGAGCGATCGAAGCGCTGATCCGCGCCGGCGCGCTCGATGCGATCGACCCGCGACGCGCCAGCCTGTTAGCCTCGGTCGGCGTGGCACTCGAGCAGGCCGAGAGAGATGAACGATCCGCTTCGCAAGTCTCGCTTTTCGATTCCGGGGATGAGGCGGCAACGGCCAGGCCGCAGCTGATTGAAGCACGCCAATGGACCGACAGCGAACGATTGACGAATGAGAAGGCCAGCCTCGGTTTCTATCTTTCCGGGCATCCCTACAACGAACACAGCGCGGAACTCGCGTCGCTCGTTCACGTCCCGCTGGGAGCAATCAAGCCTACCTCGGCGCCCGTCCGCATCGCGGGCATCGTCACGACTCTGCGCACCCAGACTTCACGCCGCGGCAAGATGGCATTTGTTACGCTCGATGACGGCAAGGATCCGACAGAGGTCGTTATCTACAACGAGACCTTCGATGCGCACCGCCACTTGTTGCGCGAGGACGTGCTGCTCGTTGCCGAGGTGCGCGTCCAGCAACGTATGAACGAGGACGGTCAGATGCAGGGCCTGCGCATTATCGCCGACGCGCTCTACGACCTGCCCACGGCGCGGCGAAGGTTCGCGCGCGGGCTGAAGCTTTGCTGCAACGGCTCGGGCTCGGCCGATCGCCTGCTGACGCTGCTCGAGCCGTTCAAGAGCGGCCAATGCCCGATCACAATCGACTACCGGAACCAAGCAGCCGGCGGTGAGATCGAGCTGCCGGAAGCATGGCGCGTAAATCTCGAGGAACCGCTGCTGGCGCAGCTGCGCGCATGGTTGAGTCCGGAAAATGTGACAGTGATGTACTAAATTAGTATCCGCTGAGCGACGGATATTTTCTTTAGTCCGGGCCGCCGAGTCAGGTTGCGATGAACAGCGTTGCCGCATCCGCCGAGTATCCCTGTCCTTGAAGTCATCGCCCGAATCGGTACCGCTCGGCGCCTGAACAATTTTGACGGGTTCGACATCCACTTCGAACGCTCGACATAGCGGAATGGGGCCTCGGCAGCGTCTGTAGAATTACAATGGCGCGCGCCAGGGGCAAGCCGCGCGAGCTTGATCTTGTTACCGCCCAACTTGCCGCCGCACGGCGCGATCGAACATGACCGAATATTGTGAGCATTACAGCGACCTTCGCCCGGTGACTCCACGCGCGAGCGGTTGTGAAGAGTGCCTCGCGCTCGGGGCGGCCTGGACCGAGCTGCGCGTATGCCTGTCCTGCGGCCACGTCGGCTGTTGCGAGGATTCGGAGCACCGGCACGCGCTCGAGCATTTCCATAAGACCAGGCATCCATTGATTGCGCCCCTGGAGCGTGGCGAGACGTGGAGTTGGTGCTACGAACATCGTCGCTATTATGAACTGGCCCCGGGGATGCGGCCGAAAAGGCGCTCGGCGCTGGCGGCGTTCCTGGCGCGGATCCTGGGTCGATAACCGAGGCAGCCATGGATCTTGGACTTAGAGGCAAGCGGGCGCTCGTGACCGGCTCGACGGCCGGCATCGGGTTCGCGGCGGCGCGCGCACTGGCGATCGAGGGCGCCAAGGTGACCGTGAATGGTCGCGCCGAAGCACGCGTCGACAGCGCGGTAAGCCGGCTGCGAGGCGAGCTGTCCGGCGCGACGGTCGACGGCGTAGCCGCGGACCTTAGCACCGGCGACGGCTGCCAGGCGCTGATTCGTCGCCTGCCGGATGTCGATGTGCTGGTCAACAATCTTGGCATCTTCGAGCCCAAACCGTTCGACCAGATTGCGGATGCTGACTGGATGCGCTTCTTCGAGACCAACGTGCTCAGCGGTATCCGGCTGGCTCGCCATTACGTCCGGGGCATGCGCTCGCGCAATTGGGGGCGCATCGTCTTCGTCTCGAGCGAATCGGCACTCCAGATCCCGACCGAAATGATCCACTACGGCATGACCAAAACTGCCCAACTGGCGGTTTCGCGCGGCCTCGCGGAGACGCTCGCGGGCACCGGTGTCACCGTGAACAGCGTGCTGCCGGGACCGACCGCCTCCGAAGGCGTGGGTGAATTCGTCGCCCGGATGGCGGCGGAGCGGGGCTCGGACGCCGCCACGGTGGAACGGGAATTCTTTGCCACCGCTCGCCCCTCCTCGGTACTGCGGCGCTTTGCCACCCCCGACGAGGTGGCGGCGATGATCGCGTACGTCTGCAGTACCCAGGCATCGGCGACGACTGGCGCGGCGCTCCGCGTCGATGGCGGCGTGGTGCGGGCCATTGCCTGAAGGGCGGACTGGCGGCGGGCAGCCTCCGCCGTCCAAGCCGCTGCCGCGGCTAAGCTAGCAAAATGTCAGGGCGCCGGGTTACGATCGCTCACTTTTGCTTGTCGGGATCGCGTGTTTTCAACGTGGTACAGCCAAGGAGGGGCCATGAACAAGAAATTTCTGCTTGCCTGGATCGGTATCTTTCTCGCCTGGATGATCGGCAGCTTCGTTGTCCATGGCGTGTTGTTGCACGACGATTACATGCAACTGTCCAACCTTTTCCGGACAGAAGCCGACGCCCAGCAGTACTTTCCGTTGATGATCCTGGCTCACGTGATCCTGGCCGGCGCCTTCTCATGGATCTACGCGCAGGGTGTCCACGACAAGCCCTGGCTGCCTCAGGGGATTCGCTTTGGCATCGCGGTCGCTCTGCTGACGATCGTCCCGACCTACATGATTTACTATGTCGTGCAGCCGATGCCCGGTCTGGTTGTGCTCAAGCAGATCATTTTTGACGGGATACTTATCGTGATTCTCGGATTGATCGTCGCCGCGATTTATCGCCAGCCCGTGCGCGCCTGAAGCCTGAGGCCATGCACAGCGCAAGCACCAGCGGCCAGGCTGCCATGGCGTTGCAGCCCCGGGAACCTGCGCCGGGGGCGCGGCTTGACTGGCGCCTGGCGTACGGGAAGGCCACCGGGTGCCAGCGGGAACACCTGCCTGAGTTGGTGCGCGTGACGCAAGTTGCCCTCGCCTATCGCCCGGATCGCCATCGCTTGACAGGCTTCGCTTATCATCCCGTCCAGGCGGCTGGTGCCGGACTGGCGAAGATCGACGCCGCACCGGGCGCATGGAGCTGAGGAATCTGCATTCATGCCCATTCCAGATGACGTCGTAGCGTGGGTCAATCGGCACTTCCGGGAGATGGACCGGACCACTGCGATCGGCCTGCTCGAAGACGCGGTCGACGAGCGCGATGAAGCCGTGGCGCCGCGCCTGCTGCGCTGCGCGGTGATCGGCTCGCGCGGCGATATCGACCGCCTGACCGAACTGGTCGAAGAACTTCGCATTGACAGCGAAGACGTGATCCTCTCCGGCGAATACGAGAGTCGTGCCGGCAACCTCATCCGCGTTCGTGACCTCAACCTGCCCTTTGAAGATGTCTGAATCGACGCGGTAGCGTGGTGCGTGGCTGGCCAATCGGCGAGAGGTTAACCGACGGCAGGTTGTTTGCCGCGGCTGCGCGGCGCAACCAGGCGCCGATCCTCGAAGTGCTTGGGCGTGAACTCCCGCCCAGCGGCCTGGTGCTGGAAATCGCCAGCGGCACCGGCCAGCATATCGCGCACTTCGCCAAGTCTTTACCCCGCCTCTCCTGGCAGCCCAGCGATCCCGACCCCGGGTTCCGGAACTCGATTTCGCTCTGGATCGAGTTCGAGCACCTCGCCAACGTCCATGCGCCGATCACGCTTGATGTACGGCAGCAGCCATGGCCGATCGCCACTGCGGACGCCATCGTCTGCATTAACATGATCCACGTCGCGCCCTGGGCGGCAACGCAGGCGCTGTTCGAAGGCGCACAGAAGGTACTTTCGCGCGGGAACCTCCTGTTTCTGTACGGCCCGTATCGCCGCGGTGGCAGCCACACGGCGCCAAGCAATGCACGCTTTGACGACGAGCTTCGCGCGCACGACCCCGAGTGGGGGCTGCGCGATATCGAAGCACTCGCGGAGGTGGCAAATCAGACCGGGTTTGCCCTCGCCGATACCGTCACCATGCCCGCGAACAACTTCAGCCTGGTATTTCGGAAGCGCGATGCCGCTGCCCACTGATGCGCCCAAGCCGCCGACCCTGCCCCTGCAGCCATGCGTGGATTCCTGACGCACTACGCGACATTCTTCCGCTTGCCTGGCGTTTCGCGCTTGCTCGCCACGGCGCTCGTCGCGCGCATGCCGGTCGGGATGATGTCGCTGTCGCTATTGATGCACCTGCGCGAGCTTTCCGGGTCGTTCGCATTTGCCGGCGGCATCGTCGGAACCTATTTTGTCGCCATGGCGGCAAGCGCACCGGTCGAGGGCCGCCTCGCGGACCGCTACGGCCCCCGCGGGGTCCTGATCGTGACCGGATTAGTCCAGCCCGTCGCGCTCGGGCTGCTGCTGTTCGCCGAGCCGCTGCATCTGGCGCTGGCGGCAATCGCCCCGCTGGCCGTCATCGCGGGCGCCTCTTCGCCGCCGATCTCGGTGCTGACGCGCACGTTGTGGAGGCATCGTTTCGAGCACCCGGATGAACGGCGCACGGCCTTCGCGGTCGACTCGGTCCTAATCGAGATCAACTTCACCCTCGGACCCGCGCTCGTCGGGCTGATACTGCTCCTCGGTACGCCCATGCTCGCCTTCGGCGCCACCTGGCTCGTCGCCGCGAGCGCTGCACCGCTGTTCTTCCTCTGCGGCGCACCACGTTACTGGAAGCGATCGCCGGCGGAAGCGCATCACCTGCTCGGTCCGCTGACCGAGCCCAGGCTGCTCATCGTGTATGCCACCAGCAGCGCGCTCACCTTCTCCTTCGGCATGCTCGAGGTGGGCTATCCAGGCTTCGCCGCACGGGCCGGGATACCCGCGCTGGGTGGCGCACTGCTCGCGATCTGCTCCATCGGCAGCGCGCTGGGTGGCGTCGCCTACGGCGGCATGCATTTCACCCTGCCGCTGGAAAGGCAATTGCCGAGGCTGCTGCTGCTGCTCGCGATTCCGTTCGGCGCCCACGCGTTGGCCAATTCGGCCTGGATCCTGGCACCACTTGCCCTGGTCGCCGGACTCATGATCGCTCCCGCGCTCACGGCGCTGTCGCTGCTGGTCACCCAGTACGCACCGGCCCGCTATGCCACCGAAGCATTCACCTGGATGTCGACATGCATTGTCAGCGGTGTCGGCGCCGGGATGGCGGTGGGCGGTCAGCTCCTCGAGGCCGTCGGTCCGTGGGGCGCATTCGCCTGCGCGGCAGCCGCGGGCGTGGTTGCAGCGGTGGTATCGCTGCCGCTGCAGCGCTCTTAGCTATTTTCAGCCTTGCATATCGTTCGCCAGCTGCTCCCGCAGCGACGTCTTCAATACCTTGCCCGTGTTGTTTTTAGGCAACTCGGCGACGAAGACGTACGCCTTAGGCCGCTTGAAACGCGCGATGTGCTCAAGGCACAGCGCGTCGAGCTCTTGCCCGAGGGACGCGGTATCGGCGTCGGCACCCGCGACCACGCAGGCGACGACCTCCTCACCCCAGTCCGGGTGTTTGCGCCCCACGACCGCCACTTCGATGACCGCGGCGTGCTTCTGCAGCACCTCCTCGATTTCGCGCGGGTAGATGTTGCTGCCCCCACTGATGATCAAGTCCTTCGCGCGGTCCTTGAGCGTGAGAAAGCCATCGCCATCGAGGCAACCGATGTCGCCCGTATGCAGCCAACCGTCGGCCAGCGCGGTCGAGGTTGCCAGCGGATCGGCCCAGTAGCCCTGCATGACGGTCGGTCCGCGAACACACACCTCTCCGGTCCCGCCAATGGGGAGCTCCGCCCCGTCGGGGCCGGTGAGGCGGATCTCGATGCCGGTCTGCGCCACGCCGACCGACATCAAGCGTGCGGCATCATCACGTGCCATCGCATCGGCGAGCAGCACCCGCGACATCGCCGTGATGGTCATCGGCGACTCGCCCTGGCCATAGATCTGCGCCAGCCGTGGTCCGAGCGCCGCGAACGCCGCCCTGCAGTCCTCGACGTACATCGGTGCGCCTCCAAAGACGATGCTCTTCAGGTGCTCGAGCGGTGCATCGTGCAATCCGGGATGCGCAACGAGTCGCTTGACCATGGTCGGAGCCGCAAAAAAAGATGTTTTCGGCCAGCGCGCGAGCAGCGTGACAACCTCGGCCGGATCGAAGCCACCAGACTCCGGCACGACATTGACCGCAGCATTGAGGACGTGCGGCAGCACGTACAGCCCCGAGCCATGCGACAGCGGTGCCGCATGCAGGAGCGCATCGCCAGGCGCAACGGCTTCGACGTCGGCCAGAAAACACAGGCTCATTGCTTGCAGGTTGCCATGCGAGAGCACCGCGCCCTTTGGCCGGCCGGTCGTGCCGCTGGTGTAGAAAAGCCAAGCGGGATCGGCGCGCGCGACCGCCATCGGCGCGTCGCAGGCGGAGGCGGTGAGAAGACGGTCATAATCACCGCTGCCGAATTCGACGATGCGTTGCAGCACGTCGCACTCGCGCGCGATCGCGCCGAGCGCTGCGGCCCACGCGGCATCGACAAACGCCCACCGTGCGCCGGAATGGCGCAGCACGTACGCGAGCTCGAGCGGATGCAGCTTGCAGTTGATCGGCACCGCGCACAAGCCGGCGTGCCAGCACGCAAAGAGCGCTTCGACATATTCGCCGCGATTGCTTGCCACCAGCGCCGCGCGGTCACCGGCACGAAGGCCGGCGCCGACGAGCGCGCCCGCGAGCCGAGTCACGCGCGCGGCGAGCGCGCCATAGCTGTGGCGCACGGCCGTCCCGACGGCGATTGCCGGAAGCGCCGGGTAGCGCCGCGCGCTGCGCATAAGCAGCGACGCAATGTTATGCACGGGAGATCGAGATTCGATCAGGGACATGGCGCTAATGCACGACGCGCATCAACGCCGCCTTCGCGTGTTGCGGCGGCGTGTACCGGGGGAAATCTCCAAGCGGCGAAACAAGCATCCGGCTGGCAGCTCAATAGGTCGCGCGCCCGCCCGAAAGATCGAATGCCGCGCCGGTTGAAAACGAGCATTCCTCGGTGCACAGCCACGCAACCAGCGCGGCGATCTCTTCCACCTCCCCGAAGCGACCGATGGGGATCTTCGACAGCATGAAGTCGATATGAGCGCGTGTCATCTGATCGAACATCGCCGTCCTCACCGCAGCCGGAGTAACGCAGTTGACGCGAATGCCGGTCCTGGCAAGCTCCTTGCCCAGCGACTTGGTCAATCCGATCACCGCCGCCTTGGAGGCGCTGTAGGCGCTCGCGTTCGGATTTCCCTCTTTGCCAGCGACCGACGCGATGTTAACGATGCGCCCATAGTCCCGAGCGGCCATGAGTGGTACCACTGCGCGGTTGCAGAGGAACACCCCGTCCACGTTGACCATCATCACCTGGCGCCACGCATCGACCGGGTAATCCCAGGTGGTCGTATTGGGGCCCGTGATGCCGGCGGAGCAGACGAGCGCATCGATGCGTCCGAGCGCCTTCGCCGTTGCCTGCGCCGCTGCGGCAACGCCGGCAGGGTCCGTAACGTCTACGACCCGGGTTTCGGTCTCATGGGCGAGCGCGGCTTGCGCCCTTTCGAGAGCGGCTGTATCGCGGTCCCACAGGCTGACACGGCCGCCGCTGGCGACAAGACGTTGCGCGACTGCCAGGCCGATACCGGCTGCACCGCCGGTAATCACCGCGATGCGGCCATTGAAGTCGAGTTCATTCATGTGTTCAAGCTCTCGCCTCTCGGTCAGCTTTGCGCGCCGGGCGATGCTAGCATTTCCGGAGCGCGGCTGCGTGGCCCCTTGCCCGCGCCCCTGGATCCTTGCGGCGCGAGGTGCCGGCTGTCGCCTCCGGCGCACGCGGCCGACTTGTCAACGACGGCCGTTTGATCAATGATGCGCAGCGGGATGGCCACGTGCTGGGCGGCGCGATCGTCGGTATGCGCAGCCATGCGCAGTCGCGAAGAACAGCGGAACGCGCCGATTGATTCCTGTCGCGGCTTCTTCCGCAGTTCGCTCAACCGCGTTGAGAGGGCTCCACCTTGGACGGCTGTCAGAACAAACGTAGGTCACGCATATCCGTGCCGACGAATCGAGGCAGCTGCCCCCGGGCGCAAACGTCCTAGCTCCGTCACCGAGCATGAACGCCGCCGTTGACCTTCGACTACCCTTTGCCATACGACCGCTGACGGAGCATCTCGGTGCCGAGATCTCCGGCGTAAGACTGGCGGACGGCGTTTCCGAAGAGGTCTTCCACGCGATCTACCGGGCGTGGCTGCACTACCAGGTCCTGGTATTCCCGCCGCAGGAACTCCCTCCCGGCCGCCAAGTGAGCTTTGCGCGACAATTTGGAGAAGTCCAGATTCACGTGATGAACCAATATCACGCCGATGGTTACCCGGAGCTGTATCGGCTCTCAAACCTCGATGAGAACGGAAATCCAAATGGCCGGCACCCGGACAAGGGCACGCTCGAATGGCACACCGACGGTTCCTGGCGCAGAGTCACCGGTCAGGCGACGATCATCTATGGCGAAATCGTCGCCGAGAGCGGAGGCGAGACACACTTCTGCGACATGTATGGGGCGTATGAGCGTCTTGACGCCGCTTGGAGGGCGCGCATCGCCAACCTGCGTGCCGTCCATAACCTGGATTTCTCGCGCACGCGCCGTCATGGCGAAGATCCGATGACCGACGCACAACGCCTCGAAACGCCGCCGGTCGACCACCCGATCGTGCGCACGCACCCGGAGACCGGTCGCCGGTGCCTCTACCTGGGCGACCATGCGCAATACATCGTCGGCATGCCCTACGTCGAGGGACGAGCGCTCATCGAAGAACTCAACGCTCTCGCCATTCATCCGGACCTTACCTACGAACATCGCTGGAGACCGGGCGAACTGATCGTGTGGGACAACCGCTGCCTGATGCATCGCGCGACACCCTACGATCCGGCCACGCAGCGTCGCGTGGTGCGCCGTTGCACCGTGCTCGGTCAGGTTCCGGTCTGAAGGGTCCCGGGCATTCGCGCGGTAAGCCGATGTCGATCGAGAGGGCATCATTGGCCGGGCCCGGGCTGCAGCTGCCGCTTCCTTGGCGAACACGAGCAAATCGCTGACATCGCGTTCGGAATGAAACTCCATCTCCAGCCATTGCGAGGCGCCGGCGCGAAAGTGCGCACGAGGATCTGTGCGCAGACGTAGCTGGGCTGCGCGGGGAAGGCGCAGGTCGAGCAACGTCTCCGAGTGCAAATGCGCAAACTCGCGGCCGCCGACTCGCCAAGCCCGCGTCTGACCCGTGCCAAAGCGCGATCGCCCTGTAGCTACGCCCGGGATTGCCGACAGTTCGGCGCACAAGCGTGCGACTGGAGTCATGGCGGCGACGCCATGGATTCGAGACCAGGGGCCGCATAGGTTGTCTAGCCATCGACCGGTTCATCGGGCGTCTCGAGAATCAGCTGATAAAACGCGAGATCAAGCCACCGGCCGAATTTGAATCCCGCATGCTTGATCGTGCCCGCATGCAAGAAACCGAGTCGCTCGTGAAACGCGATGCTGCCGCGATTCGCAAGGTCGATTCCCCCGACCATGACATGATATTGCTGGCTCCTTGCGGCATCGATCAAATGCTCCATGAGTGCGAAACCGATGCCTTTTCCGCGGTGATTTTTGTGAACGTAGACGGAATGCTCTACCGAGTACTTGTAGGCCGGCCAGGCGCGGAAGGCGCCATAGGTCGAGAGGCCCAGTAGCTGGCCATCTTCCGCAATGGCCCCGATCACCGGATAACGACCGGCTTGCTTGGCTCTGAACCAGGCAACCATGCTCTCCGGCAAGCGCGGCTGGTAGTCATAGAGGGCCGTTGAATTGACGATGGCCTCGTTCAGGATTTCGAGCACCTGCGTGCGCGTGAGACTCGTAAGTGCAGGTTACGAATTGCAATGGAGATCTCTCGAAGACCATTGAACGAAGTCAACTCGCGCCGCCGCTCGATTGCATGCGAAGCCGGTCACCCCAAGCGCCTGGCTCACCCCTCGGGCAGGCTGAACTGCTCGCGAAGCGACCGTTCCCCCGCCGGCGTGAAGCTGACCACGCGCGAACCTTTGGCGCGTCGCGCCCAGCCCTGCTCGAAGCAGCGGTTTAGCAGCGCCGCACCCAGTGCGCCTGCGAGATGATGACGGCGAGCGCTCCAATCGAGACATGCCCGGCACAGCGCACGACGTCCCTGCGCCAGAACTTCGGTATTGACCCCGATATCCCGCCAGAATCGCTTGCCCTGCTCGGTGAGTTCTACCTCGCCGCCGACGAAGCGCAGCAACCGCCGCCGTTGCAGACCGTCAAATACGAGCACACCGAGCTCGCCAGCAAGATGGTCGTAGCACACGCGCGCCTTGCGCAGTGCGGGCTCTCGAGGACTCAGGCGAATGCGCACCGCTCCGGAGCGGTAAGCGACACCCATGAGGCTCTCCAGAAGCAGTGCCACGTCGCGGTCGGCAAGTCGAAAGTACCTATGCCGCCCCTGGCTTTCGACCGCAACAAGGCGAGCGTCAAGGAGCTTCGCCAGATGCGAACTGATCGTCTGCTTGGTCACCGCCGCTGCCTCCGCGAGTTCCGTCGCGGTCAATGCCTCGCCCGCCATCAGCGCCGTCAGAATGCCGGCGCGCGCACGGTCGCCGATGAGAGCCGCAACGCGCACGATGTTCGGGTCGTCATCCATGGTTCGATCTAAGTCGAACCATCATGGTAGCATGGGCTGGTATGGTTGCGCCAAGATCTGTCTTTCCGAGGCGGGCAACGACGGGACACCGCTTCCGGAAGGCCTTCACGCCGACGGATTCCCTGCAGCGCTCGAAACGAGGGTTGCATGCAACCGCGCTATCAGCTGCTAACCGCTTCGGGAGAGCCTCCAATGACCATGACCTGCTTCATCCGCTACGAGATCGATCCCTTTCAGCGCAGCGCCTTCGAGCAGTATGCCAAGACCTGGGCGCGCATAATCCCGCGCTGTGGCGGGGATTTGCTCGGTTATTTCCTGCCGCACGAGGGGACCAATTACGTGGCGTGGGGCTTGATCGCGTTCGACAGCCTGGCGGCGTACGAAGCCTACCGCGCCCGGCTGAAATCCGACCCCGAAGGCCGCGCGAACTTCGAGTTCGCCCGAACCAAGCGCCTAATCTTGCGCGAGGAGCGCAGTTTCCTGGAAGCAGTCGAGGGCACCCTGCGCCTGGTCGCCCGCGACAGCGAGGAGCACCATGATTGCCGTGATCTTTGAAGTGCAGCCGCGTCCCGGTCAAAAGGAGGCATACCTCGACGCCGCGGCCGCATTGCGCCCGCTGCTCGCCCGGATCGATGGGTTCATTTCGATCGAGCGTTTCGAGAGCCTGACCTGCCCGGGAAAGATTGCTCTCTCTCCTACTGGCGCGACGAGGACGCGGTTCGGGAATGGCGCAATGTCGAACCACACAGGCGGATTCAGAGCGCGGGCAGACAGGCCATGTTCGCCGACTACCGGCTGCGCGTTGCGCAGGTAATTCGTGATTACGGTATGAACGATCGTGCCGAGGCGCCAGCCGACTCTCGTGTGGCGCATGGCGGGTGACAGCCGGGCGTCGGCGCAGCCCACGCTGGCGGCGTCCCGGGCGCGCCCGCCGCGCGAGAGGCTGGTGATCGCGTCGGACGACTGCACGCGGCTGGCTAGTTGGGTCATAGTGCGACTTGGCGCCTCGCCGCGGCGGCCGGGCATGGGTTCCTTCGCCCGTTGGCAGCGCCATTGACACGATGGATACCCGCATCCGTTCCCTCCACGCGCGGCAGATCCTCGACTCGCGCGGCTGTCCGACGGTCGAGGTCGACGTCACCCTCGCCGACGCCAGCTTCGGCCGCGCCAGCGTTCCTTCGGGGGCTTCGACTGGTGCCGCCGAAGCCCATGAACTGCGCGACGGCGACCCGGCGCGCTACGCCGGGCTTGGCGTACTGAAGGCAGTGGCCAACGTCAACGGCGAGATCTCCGCCTTGCTGCTCGGACTCGATGCAAGCGAGCAGAGCGTGATTGACGCGCGGCTGCGCGAACTGGATGGCACGCCGCAGCTCCGGCGCCTTGGTGCCAATGCCACGCTGGGCGTCTCGATCGCCGTCAGTCGCGCGGTAGCCTGCGCCCGCGGCCAGGCGCTCTACGAACGCGTTGCCGAGCTGGCGCAAGTGGCGCGGCCTACGCTGCCGCTGCCGATGACCAATATCCTGAGCGGCGGCAAACACGCTGGTCATGGCATGGATCTGCAGGACTTCCTCGCGATACCGCTGCGTGCGGGTTCGATGGACGAAGCGATCCACCTCGTTGCCCGCGTTCGCTCGGCCGCAACTGAGGTCGCGCGCGCCCGCGCCTTGCCGACCCTGCTCGCGGACGAGGGCGGCCTCGGTCCCGGGTTGGCAACGAGCCGGGCCGCGCTGGAGATGATGGTTGCTTCGATCGAGCGCGCGGGCCTGCGCCCGGGCGAGGACATGGGGATCGCCATCGACGTGGCAGCCAGCTCGTTCAAGCAGCCTGATGGCAGCTACCGGCTCGCACGTGAAGGCCGGAACTGTGGACGCGCCGAGATGATATCGATGATGGAGGATTGGCTGCTCGAGTTCCCGGTTGTCTCGATCGAGGACGGGCTCGACGAGGAGGACTGGGCCGGCTGGAAGGCACTCAGTGCGCGACTCGGCGGCAGAGTGCAGCTGGTAGGCGACGACCTGTTCGCGACCAACCCGCAGCGGCTTGCGCGCGGCATACGCGAAGGCATCGCCAACGGCGTGCTCATCAAGGCCAACCAGAATGGAACGCTCAGCGGAACGCTCGAGGTCGTCGCGCAAGCCAAGGCGGCCGGCTACGCGACCATTCTCTCGGCGCGGTCGGGCGAAACCGAGGACACTTTCATGTCCGACATCGCCGTCGGCGCGGCGGCTGGCCAGATCAAGATCGGCTCGCTGCGCACCTCGAGCACGGTCGCCAAGTACAACCAGTTGCTGCGTATCGAGGAGCGGAGCGGCGCGGTCTTCGCCGGGATTGGCGCACTTGCCGGCCGGCGCTGAGGGGGCAATGGATACCCACGATCCGGGCCTGGATCGGGTTTCTGCAGAGGCACCACCTCGCCGTCCCGGGCGAAGCGACGCAGTGGTTCCCGCTGGCCGGCGGCGTGTCGTCGGACATCTGGCGCGTCGACCTGCCCGGTCGCAGCCTGTGTGTCAAGCGGGCGCTCCCCAAGCTGAAGGTCGGGGTCGACTGGAAAGCGCCGGTCTCGCGCAATGCCTACGAGTGGGCTTGGCTTTGCTTCGCCGCCGAAATCCAGCCGCAGGCCGTGCCGCGTCCGTTGGCGCATGACGCGGCAGCAGGCCTGTTCGTGATGAGCTTTCTCGCGCCCGAGATGCATCCGGTGTGGAAGGAACAGTTGCTTCGCGGCACGGTCGAGCCCGGAGTCGCCGCGCAGGTCGCTACGGTGCTTGCGCGGCTGCACGGCGCAAGCGCACACCGGGCCGACTTGGCCCGCCGCTTCGACACCTTGCCCAACTTCCATGCGCTGCGACTCCAGCCCTATCTGCTCGTAACCGCTGGCCGGCATCCGGATATCGCCGACCGGCTGCGGGCACTGGCGCTGCGCACAGGCAGCACGCGCTTGGCGCTCGTGCATGGCGACGTGAGTCCGAAGAACATTCTCATCGGCCCGCAAGGACCGGTGCTGCTTGATGCGGAGTGCGCCTGGTACGGTGACCCGGCTTTCGATGTAGCCTTCTGCCTCAACCACCTGTTGTTGAAATGCCTCGTGCAACCCACCCGCACCGACGGCTTGCTCGCTGCCTTCGCGGCCTTCGTCACGGCCTATTTCGACACGGCGCGCTTCGAGCCACGGCCTGTGCTCGAGGCGCGGGCGGCCTCCTTGCTGCCCGCCTTGCTGCTCGCGCGGGTCGACGGCCAGTCGCCCGTGGAGTACCTCGACGGGCGTCCGAAGCAACAAGCGCTGGTGCGCCGGGTAGCGCGGCCAATGATCGCCGACGCGCCGGTGCGGCTAGCCGAGGTTGCCGAATCCTGGCGTGGCGCGCTTGGGCGCGAATACGAACCTGCGCCGATACCGCGGGCTGATCGGCAGGACCGTCCCTAGCGCTCGCACAGCCAGCGGCCATCGATTGACAAAGTGCCGTTGCGCCGATCGCGCCTGCGACTACAGAGTGTCGATAAAGGCGACCATCCGCTTGCGCTGATCCGGATCGGGCAGGGGACCACGCATGGCGCCAAGGTTGTCCGCCATGTGTGCCGGGTTGGAAGTGCCGGGGATGACCGCCGTAACCCGCTCGTCGGCGAGAAGGAATTTGAGAAAGAACTGCGCCCAACTGCCCGCAAAATCCCGCGCCCAATCGGGAATTTCCTTGCTTCGTACCGCACGGAACAGGCGGCCGCGCCCGAACGGCAGGGCCGTCAGCACGCCCGCCTTGACCGTGGCTGCCAGCGGCAGGATGCGCTTTTCCGCTTCGCGGTCGTCGAGGGAATAGTCAATCTGCACGAAATCCGGCTTCTCGCGTTCGAGCACGCTTTCGATGGCGGCGAAATCACCGTGGAAAGTGGAGGTGATGCCGATATAGCGGCAGAGACCTTGCACTTTCCACGCCTTGAATTGCGCCAGCGACTGGCGCGGATCACGCACATTGTGGAGCTGCAGCAGATCGACCTTCGTCGACTTGAGCCGCGCAAGCGAGCGCTTGAGCTCGGCTGCGTCGGGTTGCTCAAGCTTGGTGGCGATGAAGATTTGGTCGCGCAGGCCCCCGCCCGCGATCGCGTTGCCGACCACAATCTCGGCATCGCCATACGACGACGCCGTGTCGATGAGCCGCCCGCCCGCGCCGACCAGGGTCCGAATGACCTCCGTGGCAGCGCGCCGGGTCGGCTCATCATCACTGTCAAATACGCTCGCCGTGCCGAGTCCGACCACCGGTACGCGCTCGCCCGTACTCGGAATCGGACGGGTAATGGGCGGGGTTTCGTTGCTCTGCGCGAAGGCGGGCCGCGCCAGCAACGCGGCGGTCGTGAAGCGCGTAAAGTCGCGGCGGGTTATGCGGTTCATCGTCAATCTCCCTGCGCCGCCGCGGCGGCCGCCTGGACTGCGCGGCGCTCCTGCGCCCGTCCCAGCGCCGTCGACAGGAGGAGCCATCCGCCCACCACCGGCAGCGCGCACAGCGCGATCGCACCGAGCTTGAGGCCGATCGCCTGCAGGCTGTCGAACACCCAGGCGTACAACGCGTCCGACCCGCGATAGATCACCACGTCGATGAGGTTCTTCGCCTTGTACTTCTCCTCGCGCCCGACGACGGTGAAGAACACCTGGCGCGCCGGATTGGCGATCGCGAAGTTCATCCAGCGCTGGGCCACTTGGACCACGACCACGACGCTGAGGGTCGGTGCCAGTGCCAAGGCCGCGAACCCCGCGATGTACACCGCCGGCAACGCGCCGGCTGTCGCGCCAGTGCCGAACCGCTTGAGCAATCGTCCGGTGGCGAACACTTGCGTCGCCAGGGTCAGAAGTCCAACCCACAAGTCGATGCTGGCGAAGATCCGCGTCTGCTCGCCGGCGCCATGGATGGTTGCGGCCACAATATTGGCCTGCGCCAGATAGAGGATTGTCGCGCCAAACGAGAGCAGGCTGACCCACGCGCCGACGCCGAGCAGGTAGGGCGAGCGGATCAGCTCAGGTAGCGCAGCGAAGGCGCCGCCGCCGATACGCTGCTGGTCCGGGCGCGGGCCTTGCCCGCGCATTGGCGCTGCGCTCGAGGCGGTAGACACAGAAAACTGCCAGTTCGAGCAACACGACGGCGGCGATCAACAGGTTGGTGGGGCCGAGCGGCACCGAGAGACCGATGGTAATGATCGGGCCGAGCAGCCCTCCGGCCGTGCCGCCGGCGCCAATGAAGCCGAACAGGCGCTTGCCCTGTTCGCTGGTAAAAATGTCGGCCATGAACGACCAGAACACCGCCACGGCAAAGAGGTTGAACACGCTGACCCAGACGAAGAAGACGCGCGCCACGATCACCGTCGCAATGTCGAGGGTCAGCAGCAGCCAGAACAGCGCGAGATTCGCGACGAAAAAATGAAGGACAATGGGAATGAACCGCGCGCGCGGCAGCTTCGCCACCAGCGCGCCGTAGAGCGGCTGCGCCACGAGCAGCGTAACGAAGGTCGCGGTAAACAGCCACGGCAGGGCCTTGATGCCGCCCGCGATGCCCATCTGGTCGCGCAACGGGCGCAGCACGTAGTAGCCTGCCAGGAGGGTAAAGAAATAGGCAAACGACCACAGTGCAGCCGCGCGCTCCTCAGGCGTGGCCGGCATGGCCCGCCACAGCCGAGCGTCGGGGCAACGTCACGGCGCCAATGACAGCTTCTGCTTGAGTTCGACTGCCGCTCACCGCTTGGCCGTAGCCAGGCGCGCCGCGCTGGAATCGGCGCGCGTCCGCCAGCTTGCCGACGACCACGGGGTCAAATCCGGCATCGCGCACCAGCCCCGCGGCCACCTGCACGGCCTCAGGATCATCGCCGGCGATCGGTATGGCAAGCTTCGGATCAGGTCGGTTCGCCTCGCGCGCAAAGATCATGTAGGAGAGCGTATTGAACGCGCGCACCACGTGCGTTCCGGGCAGGTATTTCTGCGACGTAACGCCGACGCCGTCGCGCTCCACCTCGTCAGCGATGGCGCCGTCACGCGCGGCGACCGCGTTGCCGGCATCGAGCACGATCTTGCCCTTGAGCGCGGCGGCGATAGTCCTGGCCGAGCTGCGGCAGTGCGCCGTAGGGTATGGCGACAAAGAGCACGTCGCCAAAGGCGATCGCCTGCGCCACGGTGTCGGCGCGGGCAAGCGGACCGAGCCCGGCCACCAGATCCTTCAGTTCTTCGGGGTGGCGCGACGAGAAGAGCACGGGATGGCCGGCCTTGACCCACAGCCCGCCGATCGTCCCGCCGATGTGGCCCGAGCCGATAACGCCGATGCGCGATTTGGAGCCACCCGTCACCTGCGCGACGGCGCGCCAAGGTCGCAGCGCCGCCGCAAAGGTAAGCACGCCGCCCGCCAAAAGCAATTCACGGCGGCGGTGGTCGAATGGCTCAGGCTTGGGCATCGATAACTCCTCGCATTGGGGTTTTCGGTTGCGCCGTCTGGCAATCAAAACCGCCGGCGCTCATCAGTTTTGATGCAAGCAATAACCACGAATCAGCATAAGACGTTTCGGATCCAAAGAAAAGTCCAGACGCCGGCCCGGTTCGCGCGGGCACCTGGTACAACTTACCCGTTTTATGGGCAGTCCGCATGGCAAGCAATGGCGGCTGTCGTGGCGGCAACCTTCATTGGCGACACGCAAGCTCTGACGGTAAAAAGCGGGAGCAAGTTCAATTGCCGCTTTTCTTTCGGCCGATCCTTTTCTAACCCGCCTGGTATCGGCCAATGAACCGTCGTTGCGAAGGGCGTTCGAGCCCGCCTCGTCGCCGAATCGAGGGAGCGGCAAGGCGGGCCCGGGCCGTATTGACCTTGGTCAACCCGGAGTTGTTCTTGCTCAGATTTCCTGCAATCCCGTCATCAGGGAAGCACAGGCCGCCGTGGTCCAGGGGGACTACTGGCCGCGACCGGCATCGGACTTTCCACCGATTTCCTGGTCGTTGGCGGTCGCACGGCTGTACCAGGCGGCGGCGAAGGTCGCCAACCCGGTGTCGACATCGATTGCGCGGCGCTCCACGGTAATCTCGCTGTCCGAGCGGCGCCAGGTCACGGTACGGTTGCGGACTTTCAGGCCGAGCCGATTTTGCGTCTCGACCTCCCGGTCGTCGGAGGGGGAGCCGTATTCTTCCGTCAGGGCGCTAATGACTTCATCGGCGCGCGCCGTCGGGAATGTAATGCGGAACTCGCCGACGCGCCCGTCTTTGAGATACGCGGTGTATCTTGCGCCGCGAGCTGGGCCAAAGGCATATTCGCTGCCGGCACTTGTGTAACAGTCAAGCACCGTCGGGTTGGAACTCACCGGCCCGCACTGGGCGTTTGCGGCTTCGATCGGATCGAAACTGCACGTTGCTCCGTAACAGTTGAATAGCGGGATAACCTGCTGGAGCTTCTCCACGCTGGCACCGAGCGCCACGCCAAGCACTTCGAGCGGAGGTGTCGGCGACGCGGCGATCGCTGCGGCCGAAAAAAATGCACAGGCACTAAGCGGAATTTTCACGGGTCATTCCCACTTCTAGCGCTGTCGATTGCCCAGCCGGGTTGCGCTCACAGGTTATAGCCTTTCTAGTCCGCATTCCCATTATCGTACCCCGAGTGGAAGTGAATGAACTGGTTGGGAACGAGCTTCTAGCCACAGTGCTTCGCAATTCCTGGACTGCGGAAAACCAAGCGGGCCTCGGGAAAAGCGGTTCGGTTTGGGACACGAAAGTGCGGCATTGATTTCAGAAACTTTGAGGTATACAGTTATTCGACCTACTACTCCGGTAGTGGGTGTAAATAATATCGGCAAAAACTACTTAAGCCACGGAGGAAAACAATGAGGACGCTTGGAACTCTCGGTATTATTCTTTTCGCGACGTTGCTGCTCGCCGGGTGCGGGGGCGGTAATAGTAGTGGTGGTAACGGTAGCGTCAATCATTCAGGCGTCGGCCTCAAGAGAATCATATCGGTGCCAAACGTTGACGCTACGACAAACTTCTCGTTCGACATCAGCGGTGTCGATACCGTCAAGGGGCGCTACTATTTCACGGACCGAAACAACTACTCGGTGGACGTCTTTAACATCAACACGAATACGTTCATCAAGCGGATCACCGGCGGGTTTGCCGGCTGTAATACCGGACCGACCTGCGCCGGCGCCAACAACGACAAGTCGGGACCCGACGGGCTCAATATCATCCCGGGTACCACGCTTATCTACGTCGGCGACGTTAACTCGGTGAAGATCATCGACACCCAGACCGACACCGTCGTCAACAAGATCGCCATCGGCGGCGCGTCGGGATTGCGCGCGGACGAAGGCTGCTACGATCCGGACCACAACCTGTTCATGATCAGCAGTCCGGCCGAGACCCCGCCGTTTGCGACCTTCATCGATACAACGACGCAGAAGATCATCGCGACCCTGAAGTTCACCGATCCCGGCACCGGCCTCACCGGCCCAGCCTCGGCCGGCCTCGAAGCCTGTGTCTACGATCACGCGAGCGCAAGTTTCCTGGTCAACAACGACGGCTCCACCGCCAACCCGCACGGAGAGACCGACGTCATCCCGGCAACATTCGTACTCACCGGCACGCCGGCCAATCCGGTCACGCTCACGCTGCCCGTGCCAGTGGCCGGCAACGGCTTCAAGATCTTTCCGCTAGGCAATTGTGACCCGACGGGCATCGACCTGGGACCGGGCACCGACTACGGCGTGATGTGCCGGCAAGGGACGACTGGTGCGCTGCTTACCTTCCAGATTCTCGATCGTACCAGCGGCGCCGTTCTTGCCGTGCTCAACGCTGGCGGCGGTGACCAGATCGCCTACGATGCGGCGACCAATCGCTATTTCCTTTCTTCGAGCCGGTTTACAGCCAGTGGACTGGCCGCTGTCGCTGGAACGTGCGCTGCCGCCTCACCGTGTACGCCGGAGCTTTTCGTGGTCGACGCGGCGACACGGAAGATTATTGCGAGTGTTCCGACTGCAAACAACGCCCACTCCGTTGGCGTCGATCCAGTGGGTCATCAGGTGTATCTGCCGTTTTCGTCGAACGGAGCGCCGGGAGGTTGCGCAACGTGCGCTACGAATTTCCCCAATGGCGCCGGCGGCGTCGGCGTCTATACGTCGCAATAGCTACCGCGGCGTCGTTGATTCGTGCTTGACGCACGGCCCGTGCGAGCTGAATGCTCGTGCGGGTCGGGCGCTGGTGGAACTCGATGATAGTGGCTTTGCCGAACCATCATCGAGCGTTGGTCCCAGCGGGCTGTGCTGCCTGGGCGTTGACCCGAACGCGGCCGATATTTGCCGACCCTTGGCACGCACGGTGGCTGAACGTGCGCACAGCGGACGCTACGTCCCGGTCGTCAGACGAACTGGTTCTTCAACACGGATTCGCCGCGCCACAGGCGCTCGAGGTTTTCCAGTAAGATGTCGATGACGTTGTCCTCGTAGCGACGCGTTTCGCCGGCGGTGTGTGGCGTGATCAGCACGTTGGGCACGCCCCACAGTCCCGATGTGGCAGGCAGCGGCTCCTCCCAGACGCAATCGAGCGCAGCGCCGGCGATGCGTTTCTGTTTGAGCGCCTCGACAAGCGCTGGCTCGTTCACCACCTTGCCGCGCGCGACGTTGATGAGGTAGGCCGAGGGCTTCATCGCCGCTAGCGCCTTCGCGTCGATCAGGTTCTCGGTCTTGGGCGTGAGCGGGCAGGTCAACGCGACGAAATCGGCTTGCGGCAAAATACTGAGCAGGCCATCCTCCCCGACGACCTTGTCGGCCGCCCCCGCGCCCCTGGACGGATCGCGCCGGGTGGCGATCACGCGCATGTCGAAGGCCTTGGCGAGCGCGGCCAGCCGCGAGCCGATGCGGCCCAAACCGCCGATCACCAGCGTCTTGCCCCCGAGCTCATCTTCGCGCTTCGAGATGTCCCCGATCATGCCGCGCCACTTCTTCGCGGTCTGGTTGTCGCGCGCCTCAGGAATCTGCCGCGCCATGGCGAGGATCAAGGCGATCGCATGCTCAGCGACCGCGCGCTCGTTCACGCCTTGCGCGCTGGCGACGCGAATGCCGGCCGCGCCCAGCGCGTCGCGGGAATACTGGTCGGTACCGGCGCTGATCGACTGGATGAAGGCGAGCCTGGGCGCCGCGGGAATCAGTTCGTTCCGCCACAGGCCGGAGCACAGCAGCACGTCCACCTTATTGATGCGCGCCTTCAGCTCGTCGAGGCAGCGCACCTCGAACCAGGCGATGCCGGCGTTGCGCAGAGCGAAGCGTTCGCCCATGTGATAGGCGACGTGGGCGAAACAGAGGGTCAGCTTGTCTTTGGCAGGGAGAGGACGTGTGCTCATGGGATCCCCTTCGGACGGATTTGTCTTGGCATCCGAACGTAAAGACTGGAGACCTTCCTGTCAACGCGCACCAGCCATCGTTCAACCGCGATGCGCGCACGCCTGAGATCGCGCGGAACCGCGCCCTTGATGAACTCCGCTGACTGCAGCGTGGCTTATCGCGAGGCCCGGTCCCTCACTTCCCTTCTACTTGGCGGCAGTGAGGTACGCGTCACTCCTGGCGAGCACGCCGGTTTTGAGCGACCGCTTCCCGGCAATGCAATGTCGATCTTGGCTAAGTTGTTGGTCTACCCCGTTGGCGTTACGCTTACGCAATGCGACCCCTTCGGTATTCCATCAACATCACATTGGACGGGTGCTGCGATCATCGTGCAATTTTCGCGGACGAAGAATTGCATCGTCACGCGGCCGAGAACATCGCCCAGGCCGATGCCCTCCTCTTTGGCCGGGTGACTTACGAAATGATGGAGGCAGCGTTTCGGCCGCCGGCGGGGACGGGAGCGAGGCCTGATTGGATGGAGCCCTTCGCTCGAACGATCGACGTGGCAAAAAAGTACGTCGTGTCGCGCACCATTGACCGGGTTGATTGGAACGCGGAGCTCGTGCGCGGGGATCTGGGGAGTGCCGTTCGGCAGCTCAAGCGGGAGTCGGGTAAGGGGCTGTTGGTGGGAGGCGTGAAACTCCCGCTGGCGTTGGCGGAGCTGGGATTGATCGATGAGTACGAATTCTTGGTACAGCCCAGGCTGGCGGGCCACGGGCCGACGTTGTTCGCCGGGCTATCGAAGCACATCGACTTGAAGCTCCTGAGCCGGCTGGAGTTCGGCTCGGGGGTGGTGGCGATGCGGTATGAGCCTAGAAGGTAGTTGCTTTGCTAGCCGCCGCGAGATACGCGAACTCCGTGAGACGATAGCCAAGCCTCGGGATAACACGCATTTGACCGTTCGCGCCCCGAAGCGGACCTTTCTTATTCAATGAGGTTCTGAGAAACCAAGCGCAGCGCGGCTCCCGGTAGATCATGTGGGAGTCTTCCATAGCGCCGCTGTCTACATTTTCTTCTGAGGGATGAGAGTACCGTTCACCGAAGTACCATTAATGAAGAAGACATTGTCTTGCGTCGATCGCGCGAACGATCCGGAACCAATGGATACGCCGACACCGTTACTGCTGAAGACATTCCCGGCTAAGAACGCTTCGCTCCCATTGCTTGGGCCACTACCACTACTGACCGCAACACCGTCGCCATTTCCTATAAATCTGCTGTGGCTTATCGTCCCCTCGCTCGAATTTATTAACGCGCCGTCCAAGCTATTCCGTATGAAGGTGCAGGCGTCAATCGACGTCTGCAACGACTGCCTCGTTGCTCCTCCGACTAAAAGTATTCCTCGCGCATTTCGTTGGAAAATGGACCGCGATACACTAACGTTGCCTTGATCCACAATCACCACCGAGGTGCCAGCCCCAAGGTTACTGAACTCGCGCTAACGAGGCGCCACAACGTCTTTCGGTAGGCGATGACGGCCCGCGGGCGCAAAGAAGGAGAACCCGGGTCTGCGGGTCGTGCGACTACAGCACCCTGAGGGCTGCACGCGCGACCTCCTCGCCCCATTCCTGCAAGAAGTGGCCACCCTGCGCTACTTCATGCGGAGGGGGGCAGTTGCGGATTATTTTCGCCACCGCGCGCATCACCGGCGGACCCAGCACCGGGTCTTTCATGCCGATGGCCATGAAGGTCTTTCCAGCCCACTCGGTGCGGAACCACTCGCGCGCGCGGCGCGAGAGGGCCGCGCCCTCGGCGTCAGGGTTGTCGGGTACCAAGTTGGGAAACCGCCGCACCCCGCCCTTGAACGATGCGTCCGGATACGGCGCATCGTAGGCGGCGGCCTCGGCCGGAATAAGGTGCGGACAGGCTCGAGCGAGCAACTTGCCCACCGCCAAGTCGGGGTTCTTATTGTTGTAGGCGCGCCAGTCGAGAAAGCCCTGCGGCAACGGCACGTCCCCGGTCGCGAACGCAGTGTTCATGATGAAGAGGCCGGAAAATCGTTCCGGCATTTCCATCGGCAGGGTTAGCCCCAGCAGCCCACCCCAGTCCTGCACCGTGAGCACCAAATTGCTAAGGTCGAGGCGCTGCAGCAGATTCTTCAGCATGTCGCGGTGGAGCATGAATGTGTAGCGAACGTCGTCGGCCGGTTTATCGCTCTTGCCAAATCCAAGCAAGTCTGGCGCCACCACTCGGTGGCCGGCCGTCGTCAACAGCGGAATCATTCGCCGGTAAAGATAGCTCCAGGTGGGCTGCCCATGAAGGCACAGAAATACCTTGGCTGCGTCCCGCGGACCTTCGTCGAGGTAGTGAACGCGCAGTCCCTGGTAGCCCACGAGGTCGCTGATGTAATGCGGCGCGAACGGATAACCCGGCAGGTTGGCGAAGCGTTCATCTGCTGTACGCAGTATGCCGGACATGGTGTTTGCCTCCCGTTGGTTCCGTGGGGAAATAAGACATCGAAGAGCGCCTGGGCTCTAGGCGACAGGTTCTTAGGGTCCGGACGCAGCAGTTCAATGGTTTCCCCTCAAGCTCCGCCGCTGGCGAGGATGTAGTGCGAGCCGCGCTTAAGGAAGGGCTTCTCGACGAGATGCCAGCACGCGAACGCCAGCGCGATTATGAGCACGATCGCGAGCGCGAGCGCGACGAATGCGCTGCGCTCGAAGATTCCGGCCGCGACCAACGTTTGCAGCACCGGCACGTGGATGATGTACACGCCGTACGACAAGTCGCCGTAGCGCGCGAAATTGCCCAGGTGGCGCATGCCGAGTGCCAGAAAGACGACAACGAGCGCGAGCGCGGCGGGCTCGACGACGATTTGCGTTCCCGCGAACGTGCCAGCGATGACAAGACCAGCGACGCCTAGCGCCGCAGCCGACACCCATCGCCTCTGCAGCGCGGGGAGATAGTAATAGCAAAGCGCGCCCGAAGCGAAGTACCCGAGCTGTCCGGGAAACTGATATGACAACTTAGCATAAAAGATAGAGCCTGATTGTGCGGCGATCCCCGCGAAGCCCAGCGCCCACACGATGCCGAGCACGTAAGCGCCCGCCAGCACCAACACCCGGCCGAGCCTGGCGGCGAGCCAAGCCAGCACCGGAACGGTCGCGTAAAACATCACTTCGATCTTGATCGTCCACAGGGCGCCATTTACCTCGGTCAGCGGATTATGGACAAACACGCCTGGCAGATTAAGCGCCAGGAAATTGGCAAAGACAAGATTCGCGCCGAGGTAGCGCAGGAGACCGGCGGAGAAGTATTCGCTCCATGGCAGCTCGGTGATGAACGTGCCGAGGATCGCGGCTCCGACGACCACCGTTACGTACGCGGGATAGATCCGGCGAATCCGCTTACCGAGGTATTCGCCGGTCGAGCGCGATTGCTCGAAACTCATGAAGACGAGAAAGCCGCTGACGACGAAGAACGACTTCACGGCGAGTTCCGCAGACAACACTCGGAGAAACGCGAGCTCGGGCGCCGCGGACAAAAGTCGCACGTGATAGAGTACCACCGTCGCGGCGAACACAAAGCGCAGCAGGTCAAAATTGTTGCGGACGGGAACTGTGTTGCGCATAAGTTAACGTGCAAAGAAGTTCGTTCGAACCCGGACGCGGGGACCGGCCGCGAAATTCAGTCCGATCACGGCCGGCGCCGGAACGTCTGAGCCTCGTCCGCGGGCCAGTAGCCCAGATCCGACATCGTGAACTCGATGCGCCACGAGCTTCGTCCACCTGACACAAGCCGTTCGGCAATCCCCTGCTCGACGCCGCAGAGCCCCAAGGCTACGAGATGCAAGCCGGCCCCCCAAATCCTCGGGCAACCATTTCTTCGTAACCTGGTCGATCGGCAGCTCGTTCGGGTTCGTGATTTATTCGGTCTGGTCATTTCTGGCTCCCTGTATGGGGCCGATTCTAAGCCAGCGCACCGGTGCGGCATTCCCTAAATCGCTGGGTCACCTTGCGTGACCCGTTACGTCGAAGGCTTCGGCGACTTCGTTACCTCCCTGACTACTCCGACTACTTCCGGCTGGAGCTTTTGCCGGGTGGGATTCTCACCCACTGGAAAGCGCCGCCTTGACACGGCGCACACCCTCACCGGCCATTCACGTTATTGGAAGCTGACGTTCATCAAAACCGCCCGGCCGTGAATTGAGATCTACTCAATCACTTCGTCCGCGCCGGGGACATAATCAGTGTTCCCGTATCGGCATGGCTCGCGCTCTCTGCACTAACTCGTTTAGCTCTGGGACAACCCACTCGTTCGTCGCCAGGAAGGCCTGCCGCTCTTCCTCGGTCCGCGCGACAAGCTGATCGAAGGTATCTACAGTAACCCGGGCTCCGTATTGCGTGTCTCCTAAGAAAATGGCATCGAAGGCTGCGCTGCCGACTTCCTCGTTGAAGTGACCGAAATCTTGCCACAACCGGTTGCGCATCGGTTTGCCTGCATGTAGGCGTTCGGTATTCAGCGGGCCATAGCCGAAGAAATCCCAGATTTGAATCTGCATCGTCTCGCCGCCCGCTTCCTCATCGGCGACGGCTACGGCTTGCCACAGCCAGTTCCAATGTGCCTCCGGGCCATCACAACGGCGACCGGTTTCGTTGAACAGCACATGAGTCGGGTAGAACAGCAGCACCAGCTCTACCTTCTTCGCCAACGCGACGCGGATTAGCTGGCGGAGGCCCGCGGCTTGTCCAGGTGCCGGAGGAGCCTTGGTGACCCTAGTCGGGTCCATCGAGCGCGGGGGAACGTCCACAGACGGGCACAGCGCCGCCCTGAACCCTAAGGCAAAGTTCCCAATCACCTCGTCTTCGGTCTGCAGACCGCTGTCATTGCGAACGAAGGTCCATAACCCTTCGCGGGTCATCGCTTGATTGCCACGCTGCCCGTGCAGCGTGTCTAACGAAGCGTCGAACGCAGTGCGCGAAAACAGCAACTTGCTGTAGTCCGCCCGACCCAGTTCGTCATCGGTAGGGCACCGGGCGCTGTCGACGCCCGAGACGCCCACGACCAGCCGCTTCAATTGCGGCTGGTGCAAGGCAAATAGCGCCAGGCAGTACACCTCACTCCAGTCTGCGCTTGGCACCCCAAGATTGAATGACTTGAGGAGACCGTTCTGGGTGAAGCCCGCGTGTAGCGGGGGCAGCCCGATTTCGGCAAACGAATTGCCGACGATCACCGCTTCGGGCCTTATCTTGGCCACAAGTGCGGCTTTTACCAGCCTCTCATTTCCGGGCGCTTTAGGCTTAAGTAGGTTGAATCCGTCGATCTCGGCTGCACGGAAGTACCAGAACGGATCGACTATGGCATTGAACAAACCGACCACGCCGAACAACAACAGGGTGACGCCGACACACATCAGGCTGAACATCTTGGAGCTCATGTCAGAAGCGGAAATAGATGAATTCGCTGTAGCGGTCAACCGACAGGAGCGCAAAGAGAGCGAGCGCCACCGACGCGGCTAGCCAGAATGGGCTTGGCCGCCAAGTGAGGAATCCCGCATTGCCAGGGTCGCCATAACCTGGCGTCAATAGCGCCGGATGATACGGGGCAAGAATCTGCTGGGTATTGGGTGCGACCCAGCAAAATGCCAATAGGATGCACAACCAATTCAATTGCGCTATTCGATTGAAGTGTGCGAGCGTCCCAAAATGGACGCCGTGATTTCCGAGCCATGTGCTGACCGCGTTTGCCGACGGCTGCCATTCCGATGGCAGCACGACACCATGCTGACCAACCATGCTGGCAAGGATGCTAGTGGCGGTGGCAAGATCCGGCGCGCGGAAGAACACCCACGCGGCGACGACCGCGACGAACGTGATGACGGTAGCGAGCACGCCTCCGCCTGGCAGCGACCCAACATTGATGTACTTGCGCAGTGCCCTCCATCCATGGTTAACCAATAGATAGACACCGTGCAGCCCACCCCAGACTACGAATGTCCATGCGGCACCATGCCACAGGCCGCCGATCAGCATTGTCGCCATAATGTTGACGTAGCGGCGGCTGCTTGTCTTGCGATTGCCACCCAGCGCAATGTACACGTAGTCACGTAGGAAACGCGACAGGGTGATATGCCAGCGGCGCCAGAAATCGATCACGCTGCGCGCCTTGTATGGCGAATTGAAGTTGAGCGGCAAGACGATGCCGAACATACGCGACGCACCGAGCGCCATATCGGTGTAACCCGAGAAGTCGAAGTATATCTGGAAGGTGTAGGCGAGCGCCGCTCCCCATGCCTCGAGCAGCGTGAGTGACCGGCCGGCAGCGACGACGCTGAACGCGGGCGTGACGAAGGACGCCATGTCATCGGCGATCACCGTCTTCTTAAACAGGCCGATAACAAACATGGTCAAGCCTACGGCGATGCTGTCCCAGTTGAGTTTGTAGGTGACGCGTTGCTGGAACTGCGGCATCATCTCTCGATGATGCAGGATCGGGCCCGCGATAAGGTGCGGAAAATAGGAGACGAAGAGAGCGTAATGCATGAATCTGTATTCGCGCGCAATGCTCCGGTGTACGTCGACGAGAAACGCGATTTGGGTGAAGGTGAAGAACGAAATGCCGAGAGGGAGAACGATGGCGGGCACTGCGCCGAAGTCCCCCGTGAGCACCTGCAGATTGGAGAGGAAGAAACCCGTGTACTTGAAGTAGGCGAGCAGGGTCAGATTGACGGCGATTGCCGCAATCAGCAGCCGCTTGCTTGCCTGCGGGCCGCGAGATTCACGCTGCCGCGCGATCTGGTTGCCTAGCACGAAATTGAAGCAGATCGAAGCGAGCAGCAACGGCACATAGCGAACGTCCCACCATCCGTAGAAGCACAGCGATGCAACCGTGAGCCAGCCCGCCGCGAAGCGCTCGCTGACGCGAGCTAGCACGAAAAAGCCGACTAGGACAACTGGCAGGAAGGCAAAGATGAAAGGAAATGAGTTGAATAACACCGCAGCCCTCTGCTAGGTAACGCCGCCGGGGCGCGGGACGCCACGCTTGAGACGCCACGCCTCGCGCATCTTACCGGCAAGGTCCAAGGAGAGACACATCGGCAGCGCGGAGAGCCCGCGAATCGCGCCGCGCACGGTTATCCCGCTGGCCGCGAGCCACGTCGACGAGCCGTAGTCAAATAGCTGCCGGCAGCGCACATTGGCAAACCGCTGACCGAGAGCAGGTTATGTTGCCGGCCGTTACTATGGCGAGGTTCCTGCCTCACACATCCCCAAGGTCACAGGAATTGGGCGGTTGGGAGGGTCCGGAGATGGTGCGCCGTTATGCGCACCTCGCGGCGGATCACCTCGCGCCTTACGCGGAACGCCTTGGTGCTGTACGTGCCGCCGCGGTCGAAAACGACGCACAAATAAGGCACAGAGGTGAAAGCGAGTGAGAGGTTGCTATCTCGCAGAACCGTAGGGATTGGTGCCGGCAGTAGGAATCGAACCCACGACCAACGGTTTACAAAACCGCTGCTCTACCAACTGAGCTATGCCGGCCCGGGCCCTGCGTGGCAAGACGAAACGCGGCTATTTTACAACTTGAAGATGCTTTGGCCGGCCGCGCGGCTTGTTGTCCGGCGAGGACGAAGCGCCCGCCGCCGGCAGCTCTGTTGGAGCCGTCGCAGCATCGAGCGATGCGGCAGGATCGGCGGCCATGGCGAACGCAAAGCCGTAGCCGGTTTCCTTGGCAAATACCCCTGACACCGCCGCTATCGGGACCGAAACTTCCTTCGACACGCCATCGAAGCGCGCAGTGAACTGCACATGCTCGTTGTCGACTGTAAGGCGCCGTGTCGCGCCCGCGCTGACGTTGAGCACGATCTCACCGTTCTTGACGTAGGCGGCCGGAACGCGCGTCTGCCGATTGACCTTTACCGCAAGGTAAGGCGTCAGGCGGTTGTCCGCGCACCATTCGCAGATGGCGCGGATCAGGTAGGGTTTGGCCGATTGCTCTGACATGCGCTTAGGATACACCAATAGGTCGACCGCGGCGTCCTGCCCGGGCTGCCATCTACTTTCTCATCCCGCGTTCCGCCGACGTCAGCGCCTCGATGAACGCCGGTCGCGAAAACAGTCGCTCCGCGTATTTCATCAGCGGTGCCGCGGGCTTGGGCAGCTGAATGCCGTAGTAGTCGAGCCGCCACAGCAACGGCGTGATTGCCACATCGAGCATCGAGAACTCCTCGCCAAGCATGTACTTGTGCTTGGCAAATACCGGCGCGATCTGCAGCAGGCTGTCGCGTACCAGGCCCCGCGCCTTGTCAAGCTGTTTCTGATTGTTGCCCTCGAGTGTATCAATGTGCGAGAAGAGCTCCTTCTCGAATCGATGCAGGAACAATCGCGCGCGCGCGCGCATCAGCGGATCGGCCGGCATCAGCTGGGGATGCGGAAAACGCTCGTCGATGTACTCGTTGATGATGTTCGACTCGTGCAGGACCAAGTCACGCTCGACGAGTACCGGGACCTGGTTATACGGGTTCATGACCGCGAGGTCCTCGGGCTTATGATCCAGGTCGACATCGATGATTTGGAAATCCATTCCCTTCTCGTGCAGCACGATGCGGCAGCGCTGGCTGAAAGGGTCGGTTGTCCCGGAATAGAGCGTCATCATGATGTTTTCTCCTGAGGCGGCGTTGCGATCGCCGCCGCGGCGCGGAAATGCGAGGGGCAGGAGCGGCGCTCCTGCCCCGGTATTCGCTTCAATTGTTCAGTGCAAATCGGCCCAATAGCTGCGCTTTAGCGCATAGACGAGGGCGAAGAGGACGCCCAAGAAAAGCAAAACGCCGATGCCGATGTTGATTCGCTCGTTCTTGACCGGCTCAGCCATGTAATCGAGGTAGTTGACCAGGTCGGCGACGAACGCCTCGTACTCGACGCGGGATAGCGTACCCGGCGTGTCTTCCGCTAAGGTTTTTACGATGTACTTGCCACCCCGCGCCGGTTCGACCGACGAGAGTCCCTTGGCCGCGAGCGCGGCGGCCTCTGCCTTATCGATGTCCTCGTACTCCGTCTCGACCAGCTTCTGCGTTCCGGACAGGCTCCACAGCACATGCGGCATAGCGACGTTCGGGAACACGAGGTTGTTCCAGCCGGTCGTCGCCTTGTCGTCGCGGTAGAAGGCGAGGAAATAGCTGTATAACCAGTCCTTGCCGCGCACGCGCGCCTCAACGGTCAGGTCAGGCGGTGGCGTACCGAACCACGCTGCGGCATCCGCCCGACTCATCGCCACGGTCATCGTGCTGCCGATCTTGTCGGAGGCAAACATGAGGTTGTCTTGGATCTGCTTCTCAGTCAGGCCAAGGTCGCCAAGCCGGTTGTAGCGCATGTATTGCGCGCTGTGGCAATTGAGGCAGTAGTTCACGAAATCGCGCGCGCCGCGCTGCAATGATTCGACATCGAGGCGGTTCGACGGCGCCGGAATCAGGTCGGCCCTTCCTCGGCCGCAAGCGCTGCGCCCGCGACCGCGAGCAGGATCACGCCGGCAACGCGACGCATGGTCTTCACCATCTCACCCTCTCCGGCACGGGCTTGGTCTTGTCGCGAGCGGTATACCAGGGCATCAGAAAAAGAACAGGAAATACACCAGCGTCAACAACCGCGCGACCCACGTCGCCCTGTCCTTCGTATCGAGCGCGTCCGACCAGCCGCCGCTGAACTGCCCCCAGACGGTAATCGGCACGGTGCCGAGGTAGCCCAGGACGAGGAAGCAGAAGACGAAGACAGCGAGCCAAGCCTTGTAGTTCAAGCCGCGATACCGGATCGACTTCACCGCGCCGCGGTCGAGCCAGGGCAGGAAGAAAAAGATGACCACGGCGGCGCCCATCACCAGGACTGCCCCAGAACTGCGAGTTCAGGAACGAAGGTACCGCACGCAGCATCGCGTAATACGGCGTGAAGTACCACACCGGCGCGATATGCACGGGGGTCTTCAGCGGGTCGGCGGGAATGAAGTTGTTCGCCTCGAGGAAATAGCCGCCGACGTCGGGCAGGAAGAAAACGACGATCGAAAAGATGAAGAGGAAGAAAACGATCCCGACCAGATCCTTGATCGTGTAGTACGGATGCGAATAGATGCCGTCGAGGTAGATGCCGGTCTTCGGGTCCTTGGGCTGCTGCTTGATTTCGATGCCATCCGGGTTGTTCGAACCGACCTCGTGCAGCGCCATCAGGTGGATCGCCGCCAGGATTATCAGGACCAGCGGCAGTGCCGCGACGTGAAAGGCGAAGAAGCGATTGAGCGTCACGTCGGAGATCGTGTAGTCGCCGCGGATCCAGATGCCGAGGTCGTCGCCGATGAAAGGCACCGTCGAGAAGAGATTGACGATAACCTGCGCGCCCCAGTACGACATCTGGCCCCACGGCAGAAGGTAGCCAAAAAACGCCTCTGCCATCAGCGCCAGGTAGAGAAAGCAGCCGATTATCCAAAGCAGCTCGCGCGGCTTGCGATAGCTGCCGTAGAGCAAGCCGCGGAACATGTGCAGATAGACGACGACGAAAAACGCCGAGGCGCCGGTCGAGTGCAGGTAGCGGATGAACCAGCCGGCGGGCACATCCCGCATCATGTACTCGATCGACTCGAATGCCTTGGTCGCGTCGGGCTTGTAGGTCATGGCCAGGAAGATCCCGGTCACGATCTGCATGACCAGCACGAATGCCGCGAGCGAGCCGAAGTAGTACCAGAAGTTGAAATTCTTCGGGGCGGGGTACTTGCCCCACTGATCCTCCCACAGCTTGGTCAGCGGGAAGCGGGCGTCGATCCAGGACAGGAGTCTTTGCATTGGGTCACGCAGGCTTGCTGTCGTCACCGACCAGGATCTTCGAGTCAGACAGGAACCGGTACGGCGGAATGTAAAGGTTGGTCGGCGCAGGCACACCCTTGTAGACACGGCCGGCGAGATCGAACTTCGATTGATGGCAGGGACAGAAAAAACCGCCGAGCCAATCGGGTCCCAGATCCGCGGGCGCGACCTCCGGGCGGTACGTCGGAATGCAGCCGAGATGGGTGCAGATGCCGATCGCCACGAGGATCTCTGGCTTGATCGAGCGGTCCTCGTTCTTGCAATACAGCGGCTGGTGATCAACCGACGACCCGGGGTCTGCGACCCGCTCGTTGAGCTTGGGCAAGCCGGCGAGCATCTCCTTAGTGCGGTGAATGATCCAAATCGGCTTGCTCCGCCACTCGACGGTGATTTGCTGGCCCGGCTCGAGCTTGCTGATATCGACCTCGACCGGAGCACCGGCTGCCTTCGCGCGCTCGCTCGGCCAGAAGCTCATGGCAAACGGGACCGCGGTAGCGATCACACCGACGGTGCCCACCGCCGTCGTCGCGCCGAGCAGCAAGCGGCGTTTTTCCCCGTCTACCTTCCCATCCCCTGGCATGGATCCCGACCTCCCCGCAAACTTTCGGATTATAGATGATTCAGCCATGCTGCCGGAAGCCATGCGCCCAAAATGTCAGGAAAAATACGCTTTAAAACAGGATATTAGCGACACCGCGCGTGGCGGTTTGGCTAGCGGCCCTCCCATGTTGCAGTGCCGCAGCCGATGCGTCCGAGGTCTATAATTACCTTATTTCTTGATCGCTCCCGCCATGCTGCGCCGTTTCTGGCTCCTGTTCGCGCAAGTCGCCACGGTATGCGTTGCAGCGCTGTTCGTCGTCGCGACGCTGCGCCCTGATCTGCTCGCCGGCGTTGCCGGCAAGAACAACGTCGTGTTGGTGCAGGAAACCGCGCCCAGCCGTCGCCGGCCCGAAAATCGAAAGCTTCGCCGACGCCGCCAAAAGGGCCATGCCCTCGGTGGTGAATATCTACACCAGCAAGGAAGTCCGGCAGCGGAATCCCCTGCTCGACGACCCCGTGTTGCGCCGTTTCTTTCCGGGCCTGTCCGACGGTGAGCCGCGACGCGCGACCAGTCTGGGCTCGGGCGTGATCGTCAGCAGCGAAGGTTACGTTCTGACCAACAATCACGTCATCGAAGGCGCCGACGATATCCAGCTCGTGCTCGCCGACGGCCGCCGCCTGCGCGCCACCGTGCGCGGCAACGATCCGGAGTCCGATCTGGCCGTGCTCAAAGCCGACGGTAAGGATCTCCCGGCGATAACGTTCGGCAAGCTCGACAACGTCCAGGTCGGTGATGCCGTTCTGGCGCTCGGCAACCCGTTCGGCTTTGGCAACACGGTTACCCACGGCATCGTCAGTGCTCTCGGACGCAACCATCTGGGCATCAATCGCTTCGAGGATTTTATCCAGACCGATGCCGCCGTGAATCCGGGCAACTCCGGCGGGGCGTTGGTCGATTCGACCGGCAACCTGATCGGGGTCAACAGTGCCATTTTCTCGCAAAGCGGTGGCTCGCAGGGGATCGGCTTCGCGATTCCCGTCTCGCTTGCGCGCAACGTGCTTGAGCAGATCATTCGCGACGGCGAAGTAACGCGGGGATGGCTCGGCATCGAGCCGCAGGAAGTCACGCCCGAGGTCGCCGTCGCGTTCGCGCTCCAGGAAGTCGACGGGGTACTCATTCGCGGCGTGTTGAAGAACGGCCCCGCCGATCGCGCCGGCCTGCAGGTGCGCGACATGGTGGTGGAGATCGACGGCAAGCCGACACGCGATGGCACCGCGCTGCTGTCGCAGATCGCCGCCCTGACCCCGGGCCACCAGGCAATGCTCAAGGTGCTGCGCGACAACAAGCCCCTCGAGCTGGAGGTCACCGTCGGCAAGCGTCCCAAGCCGACGGGTTGAGCACGCGGGGCAATCGACCCCTACTTTGCCGCCTCGCTCTCTTCGACGCCCGGTGTCCGCGGTGACACGGCGACGAAGCGTGCCGCGACCAGTCCCAGCTCGTAGAGCAGCCAGAGCGGTATCGCCAGCATTGCCTGCGAGAGCACGTCCGGCGGCGCGAAGATCGCGCCGACGACGAACGCTCCGACGATGACGTAGCCCCGGATCGAATGCAGCTTCTTCAAATCGACCACGCCGAGTCGCACCAGCACCACGACGACGACCGGCACCTCGAAGGTCACGCCGAAAGCGATGAACATCGTGAGCACGAAGGAGAGGTACTTGTCGATGTCGGTCATCATCTGCACGCCCGCGGGCGCGTAGCCGGCAAAGAACCCGAAGGCGATGGGGAAGACGATGAAATAGGCGAACGCCATGCCGATGGCGAAAAACAGCACGCTGGAAAAGATCACCGGCAGCGCGAGCCGCTTTTCGTGATGGTAAAGCCCGGGCGCGATGAAGGCCCACATCTGATAAAGCACATACGGCAGGGCGATCAGTAACGCCGCCATCAGCGTCACCTTGAGAGGCACCAGGAAGGTGCCGGTAACGTCGGTCGCGATCATCGTGCTTCCCCGCGGCAGCGCCTTGAGCAGCGGCGCCGCGAGCAGGGCGTAGATATCCTTCGCCCAGGGGACGAGACACACGAGCACAATGACCACCGCGACGATCGAGCGCAGCAACCGGCTGCGCAGCTCGATCAGGTGCGAGATGAACGTTTCCTCCGTATTTCCGGACGCGGTGGGCGACTCACTCATGGTCAAGGAATGCGCAACAGGGCGCGTGCGCCATTGTAGCGCGGCGCCAAGCACACCCTTCAGATGCGTTCGAATCCGGGCAAGGATGCCTGTTGCGGCGGGTCGCCCGCCCCTGTGCTGCGGCTATCCGTCGCGCGCACCTCGGCCGCGGCATCGCTCACGGCCGGCACTGGTGCGGCGGGAAGCGCGGAGGACGCTTCGGCGGGTGCGGCCGGCGGCGTGGTCCCAGCCGCTGCGTTGAGTTCCGCCTCGACCGAGCGCACACCACTTTCCACGTCGTGCGCAGCCTTCGTGACCGACTGCTCGATGCTGCGTGCCGCGCTCTGTACTTCCGACTGCAACTTCCGCAGCTCGTCGAGTTCCATCTCGCGATTGATATCCGCCTTGACCTCGTTTACGTAACGCTGCAAGCGGCCGAACATGTGCCCCAGCGTGCGCGCGACCTTGGGCAAGCGCTCCGGGCCGATGACGATCAGCGCTACGACTCCGACGACGAGGATCTCGGAAAAGCCGATGTCGAACATGAGGCGTCCATCAAGGCGTCTTTTCTTTCCGCGCCTCGCCTTCGATCGTCTGGCCGGCCAACTGCTGCGGCGAATCGCCGGGCGGCGTTGGTGTTTCGCCCTCAGACGTCTTCATGCCTTCCTTGAAGCCCCGAACTGCGCCGCCAAGATCCTGGCCTATATTCCTCAGCTTCTTGGTCCCGAAGATCAGCACCACGACCAGCAGCACGATCAACCAGTGCCAGATGCTCAGTCCACCCATGGTTGTTCTCCTTTACGTTCCCGGTTTGGGCAACATTCTACCCAGCGGTTCGGGTCCACCGATGACGTGCACGTGCAGATGCATGACATCCTGTCGGCCGATCCGGCCCGTATTGATGATCGTGCGATAGCCGTCGGGAGATCCCTGCTCGCGGGCAAGCCGGCCCGAAAGCACAAGGATCCTTCCCAGCACGCCAACGTCCTCCATCGTCGCGTCGGCGAGCGAGGCAAGGTGCTTCTTCGGCATCAGCATAAAATGAACCGGTGCTTGCGGGTTGATGTCGTGGAAGGCGAGAATTTCCTCGTCCTCGTATACTTTTCTGGATGGTATCTCGCCTCGGGCGATCTTGCAGAATATGCAGGTATCCATAAGCTCGATTCTCAGCCGCACTTAACGCCACCGCGTTCTTTACAGCCGCGCCGCCTTCTCCTCCAATCCCGAGATGCCCTCGCGCCGCGCCAGCTCGGCGCACACGTCGGCGGGCCCAAGGTCGTTCTTAACCAGCACGACCAGGCAATGAAACCAGAGGTCCGCGATTTCAGCAGTGAGGCGAAGTCTATCACCGTCCTTGGCAGCCATGACCGCCTCCGTCGCCTCTTCGCCTATCTTCTTGATCATCGCGTCATCGCCTTTCGCGAAGAGAGTCGCGACGTAGGAGGTCGCCGGATCGGCGCCGCGCCTCGCCGCAATCGTCGCGGTTAGCCGCTGCAGCACGTCGTCGCACATCGGATTGGATGCCCTGCGGGTAATCTGGTCGGCCATCTCATTTTCCGTAGATTGTCCTGGGGTCCTTGAGCACGGGATCCACCACGTGCCAGGCACCATCCTCGAGCCGCTGGAAGAAACAGCGGTGCCGCCCGGTATGACAAGCGATTCCGCCCTTTTGTTCGACGATGAGCAGGATCGTGTCGTTGTCGCAATCGAGCCTTATCTCGCGCACGCGTTGCACGTGACCCGACGTCTCGCCCTTGCGCCAGAGTCGGCCGCGCGAACGCGACCAGTAGTGCGCCTCCCGGGTTGCGGCCGTGCGCTCGAGCGCGTCGCGATTCATCCATGCCTGCGTCAGTACCGTCCCGCTCCCCGCCTCCTGCGCAATCGCGGGAACCAGTCCGTCGGCGTTCCATTGCACCGCTTCGAGCCAGCTACTCAAGCGCGGACCTCTATGCCTGCCTCGGCCATGGCGGCCTTTGCCTGGGCCACCGTGAATTCGCCGTAGTGGAATATGG
Source organism: uncultured beta proteobacterium (assembly GCA_963711235.1). Lineage (GTDB taxonomy): Bacteria > Pseudomonadota > Gammaproteobacteria > Burkholderiales > Casimicrobiaceae > PALSA-1003. The sequence continues at coordinate 158,444 of CAVQDI010000013.1, forward strand.
AAGCCGCCAGCACCGCGTCGGCTCCTCCGATAACGATGCCGTCGACGAGATCCTGCAGGGTGCCCGCGCCTCCCGACGCGATCACCGGGACATCCACCGCATCGGCGACCGCACGCGTCAGGGCGAGATCGAAGCCGGTCTTCGCTCCATCGCGATCCATGCTCGTCAGCAGGATCTCCCCCACCCCCATTTGCGCCACCGTCCGTGCCCAGGCAACCGCGTCGAGACCCGCCGGATTACGGCCGCCGTGCGTGTAGACCTCCCATCCGCCCGCCGGTGACTGGCGGGCGTCGATCGCGGCGACGATGCATTGCGCGCCGTAGCGCCTCGCGGCGTCGGCATAGAGGGCGGGGTTCTTCACGCCGGCGGTGTTGATGCTGACCTTGTCGGCGCCGGCATTGAGCAGGGCACGGACGTCCTCGACGTGCGAAACTCCGCCGCCCACGGTGAGCGGGATGAAGACCTGATCAGCGACAGCCTCGATCATGTCATAGAGCAGCCCTCGCGTTTCGACGCTGGCCTGGATGTCGAGGAACGTCAGCTCGTCGGCACCCTGTTCGTCGTAGCGTCGCGCAATTTCAACCGGGTCTCCGGCATCGCGCAGATTGACGAAATGGATGCCCTTGACGACGCGCCCATTGGCCACATCGAGGCAGGGAATAATGCGCTTCGCGAGACCCATGAACGAGGTGCCGACGCATTCGCGCGGTGCGCCATAGCCTGCGCCGCGGTCGGCCGGATTTGGGCCTATGGGACGCGGTGCTGCAAGCGCGTCACTTGCCGCCCTTCGCCGCCTTAAGCGCCGCCTTGAAGTCGAGCGTGCCTTCGTAGAGCGCGCGGCCGGCAATCGCGCCGCTGACCCCCTCGCTCTCATAACAGGCAAGCTCCTTGATGTCCTTAAGGCTGTTGATCCCCCCGCTGGCGATGACCGGGATCTTCAGCTCGCGCGCGAGCTTGACCGTCGCCTCGATGTTGATGCCAGTAAGCATGCCGTCGCGGCCGATGTCGGTGTACACAATTGCTTCGACGCCGTAATCCTCGAACTTTTTCGCCAAATCGAGAACATCGTGTCCGCTCATCTTCGACCAGCCGTCGGTAGCGACTTTGCCCTCTCGGGCATCCAAGCCGACGATGATGTGGCCGGGGAACGCGTAGCAAGCGTCGTGCAAGAAGCCGGGATTCTTCACCGCGGCAGTGCCGATGATGACGTAGCTGATGCCGTCGTCGAGATATCGCTCGATGGTGTCGAGATCCCGGATCCCGCCGCCGAGTTGGACCGGGATTTCCTCACCGATGACGCTCACAACCTCGCGGATCGCCAGCTCGTTTTTTGGCTTTCCCGCGAACGCTCCGTTCAAGTCGACCAGGTGCAAACGCTGCGCCCCTAGCTCGAGCCAGTGCTGCGCCATCGCCGCGGGATCCTCCGAGAACACGGTTGCCGACTGCATCTCGCCCTGCTTGAGACGCACGCAGTGGCCGTCCTTGATGTCGATCGCGGGGATGATCTGCATGGCGGCGGAGGGCGACGGGATGTCGCTAGGGTGGCGACGCTCGAGGCTGGAACGCTGCTGCGCGGGCTGCGCACCGAGCGCAGCTTGTTCAGACGCGCCCGTTCCAGGCGACGAAGTTCGAGAGCAACTGAAGACCGGCGCGGTGGCTCTTCTCGGGGTGGAACTGCACGGCAAAGATATTAGCGCGAGCGATCGCGCAAGTAAACGCCATTGGGTAGGCGACGGTTGCCGCCGTTATGCTGGCGTCGGCGGGCGCCGGGTAGTAGCTGTGCGCGAAGTAGAAGCGTGTCCCGTCATCAATGCCTCGCCACAGCGGATGGTCTTGCATCCTCCGGACCGGACTCCAACCCATGTGCGGCACCTTCAGCCGGTGGCCACCGGCATCGACCATCGCCGCCTCGCGAAAACGCACGACACGGCCCGCAAACACGCTCAAGCCGGTAGTGGGTCCTTCCTCGCTGTCTTCGAACAGCATCTGCAGCCCGAGGCAAATGCCCAGAAAAGGCCGGTCGCGAGACGCCTGCAGGACCGCTTCGTGCAAACCGCTCGCGTCGAGGCAGCGCATGGAGTCGGGCATCGCGCTCTGGCCCGGCAACACCACGCGCGCCGCGTCTCGGATCGTTTGCGGGTCGGAGCTCACCACGGTGGTGCACTGTGGCGCCACAAAACGCAGCGCCTTCGCCACCGAGCGCAGATTGCCCATGCCGTAATCGATGACGGCTATATCGGGCATGAAATCAGCGCCTCAGAGGGACCCCTTGGTCGACGGTATCCCGGTTGTGCGCGAATCCGGTGCGACCGCGATGCGCAGCGCCCTGGCGAAAGCCTTGAACACCGTTTCCGCCTGGTGGTGCGCGTTCTGCCCGCGCAAGTTGTCGACATGCAGAGTTGCCAGCGCGTGATTGGCAAAACCCTGGAAGAACTCGTGCGTGAGGTCGACATCGAAAGCGCCGATCATCGGCCGCGTAAACGGGACATGAAACTCGAGGCCGGGGCGGCCTGAAAGATCGATGACCACGCGCGAAAGCGCTTCATCGAGCGGCACATAGGCGTGACCATAGCGGGTGATCCCAGCCTTGTCGCCCAGCGCCTGCCTGACCGCCTGGCCGAGCGTGATCCCGACATCCTCGACGGTATGATGCGCGTCGATGTGCAGATCACCCTTCGCCTGGACCGAAAGATCGAGCATCCCATGGCGAGCGACCTGGTCGAGCATGTGATCGAGGAAGGGCACGCCGCTGGCGAGTTCGGAGCGGCCGGTGCCATCGAGGTTGAGCGCAACGATGATCGTCGTCTCTTTGGTGGCGCGTTCGACGCGAGCGCTTCGGCCCGCAACCGCGGCGGAGGTTTTTCTGTCGTTCATCGGCAAAGCTCGGTGCAAGCGGTGAGCAGCAACTCGTTTTCCCTCGGCGTCCCAACCGTGATACGCAGGCAGTTCGCAAGCATCGGATGCCAGCCGTGAAGGTTCTTGACCAGGATGCCGCGACTCTTCAATCCTTCGAACACCCCATTCGCGTCGGCGACGCGGATGAGCACGAAATTCGTCCGCGTCGGGAACACCGTCGTGCCCGGCAGTTGCCCGAGCTCCGCCTCGAGTCGCGTACGCGCCGCGCCAATCGCAGCGGCCTGTTCGGCGATCCAGGCGGTGTCGGCAAGGAGAGCCACCACGGCAGCCTGCGTCAGCGCGTTCACATTATACGGCTGCCGTACTTTGTTCAACTCCGCGATCCACGCCGGTCCGGCGACGGCATAACCGAGCCGGATACCGGCCATGCCAACCTTCGACAGCGTCCTCAGCACCAGCAGGTTCGCAAATTCGCTCACCCTGGGCAGGAACGTTGCATGGGCAAACGCGTAATACGCCTCGTCGACGACGACCAGGCCGCGTGTCGCACCGAGCACCGCCTCGATGTCGCTCGCGGCGAACAGGTTGCCGGTCGGATTGTTCGGATAGGCAAGATAAATCAGTGCCGGCCGCTCGCGCTCGATGGCCGCGAGCGTCGCGGCGCGATCGAGGCTGAAATCCGCCGCCAGCGGCACGCCGACAAACCGCATGCCGGCGTAAATCGCGTTCATGCGATACATGACGAACGAAGGGTCGGGCGCGAGCATGACCGCGCCCGGTCGCGCCAGAGCCGAAGTGATGATTTGGATCAGCTCGTCCGACCCGTTGCCGAGCAGGAGGCCCTGCCCTGGCGCGATGCCCAACGCGCGGGCGAGCGCGGCCTTGGCCTGGTCGGCGGCGCCGTCGGGATAGCGATTGACCGGCACGCGCGCCAGTGCTTCGTCGAGCCGGGCGCGTACCCCAGCTGGCAAGGCGTACGGGCTTTCCATCGCGTCGAGTTTGACCATGCGCTCCGCGTTCGCTATCGCGTAAGCCGACAGTGCCCGGATTTCCGGGCGCACCACCGCCGCGATCAACTCCGCCGCCGCAAGCTCGGTCGCGCGGTCGGTCACGGCTTCAGCCGCAATTCCGCACTCCGCGCGTGCGCCGACAGCCCCTCCCCCTGCGCCAGCGTCATCGCCGTGCGGCCAAGCGTCTGCGCGCCGGCAAACGATATCGCGATGACGCTGCTGCGTTTCTGAAAGTCGTAAACGCCGAGCGGGGAGAAAAACCGCGCGCTGCGCGCGGTGGGCAGGACGTGATTCGGACCGGCGCAGTAGTCGCCGATCGCCTCCGAGCTGTAATGGCCGAGGAAGATCGCGCCCGCATGCCGCAATCGCGCCAGCAACGGCTCCGGGTCGGCCACGGCAAGTTCGAGGTGTTCCGGAGCAATATGATCGGCGATCGTGCAGGCCTCGTCGAGACTCTTGACCCGGATCAGCGCGCCGCGCCGCAAAAGCGACGCGGCGATGATCTCCTTGCGCGGCATCGCCGGAAGTTGCCGGGCGATGCTGGCGGCAACCGCGTCAAGGAGCGCGGCGTCGGGGGAAAGCAACATCGCCTGCGCTATCTCGTCGTGCTCAGCCTGCGCGAAAAGGTCCATTGCGACCCAATCCGGGTTGGCGCTGGAGTCGGCGATGATCAGAATTTCGGAGGGCCCGGCGATCATATCGATCCCGACCACACCGAAGACGCGACGCTTGGCCGCCGCCACATAGGCATTGCCCGGGCCCACAATCTTGTCCACGGCGGGAATGGTCGCGGTACCGTAGGCGAGCGCAGCAATCGCCTGCGCGCCGCCGACGGCGTAAGCGCGCGTGACGCCCGCCAGGTGCGCGGCGGCAAGCACCAGCGGATTTCTCCCGCCGCCGGGCGTTGGCACGAGCATAACAATGTCGGTCACACCGGCAACCACCGCCGGCAGCGCATTCATGAGCACCGAGGACGGATACGCTGCCTTGCCCCCGGGCACGTACAACCCGACCCGTGCCAGTGGGGTGACTTTCTGCCCCAGGCGCGTACCGTCAGCTTCGGTGAAGGTCCACGATTCGGCGCGTTGCCGCTCGTGGAAGGCACGGATCCGCGCCGCTGCGGTCGACAGCGCATCGCGCTCGCGCGTCGCCAACGCGTCGAACGCCGCCGCGAATTCGATGGCCGGGATGGCCAGCGCGGCGACACTCGGCGCATCCACGCGATCGAAGCGCTTCGTGTACTCGAGCACCGCCGCGTCACCACGCGCGCGCACGTCGGCGAGGATCGCCGCGACTACCGCCTCGACCCCCGCATCCTCGGGCGCGTCGAACGCGGTCAGCAGGGCTAGCGCCGCGTCGAAGCCTGGGGCGGACGAGTCAAGCCGTCGCAACTCAACCATTGGCGTTTTCCGTCGCCACCGCGGCAGCAATCGCCTCGAGTAGCGGCTGCATTTTTTCCCGCTTCAGCTTGAGTGCGGCAGGATTGACAATCAGCCGGGCGCTGATCGGCAGGATCTCCTCGACCGCCACAAGATCGTTGGCCTTGAGCGTATTGCCGGTGCTGACCAGGTCGACGATCGCGTCCGCGAGTCCGACCAGCGGCGCCAGCTCCATCGATCCGTAGAGCCGGATCAGATCCACGTGCATGCCTTTGCCCGCGAAATGCTCGCGCGCCGTCGTAACGTACTTGGTGGCGACCCTGAGCCTCGCGCCGCGCTTTACTGCACCCGCATAGTCGAACGAGCGTGAGGCAGCGACGACCATGTGACAGTTGCCGATGCGAAGATCGATGGGTTGATAGAGACCTTCGCCCCCATGCTCGAGCAGCACGTCCTTGCCCGCCACGCCGAGGTCCGCCGCACCGTATGCCACGTAGGTCGGCACATCGGATGGGCGCACGATGACGAAGCGCAGGTCCGCGCGATTGCTGCCAATGATTAGCTTGCGCGATGTTTCCGGGTTTTCAGCCGGCGCAATGCCCGCGCGCGCCAGCAGCGGCAGCGTCTGATCAAGGATGCGGCCCTTGGTGAGGGCGATCGTGAGAGCAAGCACCTGGCGCGCCGATTCGACACGAGACACGACACGTCGCGTCAACGCGTCGGCACTCTGATCGGTGGTTCGAGAGGGGTAATAGCCGGCTGGAATTGTACCATTCCCGCGACCTCGCGCCCGGCACAGTCGACCGTCGGCGGGGTTCAGTTCGGGCTGCCCGCGTTCACCACAATGCAAGCGGCGGGTTACTCGCCGAGCGCCCCGCCCACACGGCGAATCCTCGCCCCCAACGCGGAGAGTTTTTCCTCGATGCGCTCATACCCGCGATCCAGGTGGTAGATGCGATCGATGGTTGTCTGACCCTCGGCAACCAGCCCGGCGATCACGAGGCAGGCGGATGCGCGCAGATCGGTGGCCATGACGTTGGCGCCGGTGAGCTTGGGTACGCCCTTGATGATTGCCGTGCTGCCCTCAACCTCGATTTCCGCACCGAGCCGCTTCAATTCCTGCACGTGCATCATCCGGTTTTCGAAGATCGTCTCGGTGATCACCGCCGTGTCGTCGGCGATCGTCATCAGCGCCATCAGTTGCGCCTGCATGTCGGTTGGAAATGCCGGATACGGAGCGGTGCGCAGATTCACCGACTTCAATGTCCTTTGCCGCCCGACGCGGATCGTTGCCCCCTCAACGGAGATCTCCACGCCCGCTTCCGCAAGCTTCTCCAGCACCGCCTCCAGCGTCGCCGGGCGCGCGCCTCTTAGATTTACCGTACCCCCCGCTGCGGCGGCAGCAGCAAGGAAGGTGCCGGTCTCGATCCGGTCGGGCATGATCGCGTGCGATGTGCCGCCGAGTCGCTCGACACCGTCGATGACGACGCGGTCCGTGCCGGCACCCGCGATCCTGGCGCCCATCGCGTTGAGGCACTCGGCGAGATCGACGACCTCAGGCTCGCGCGCCGCGTTCTCCAGCGTCGTTACACCGTCGGCAAGGGTCGCTGCCATCATCAGGTTCTCGGTGCCGGTGACCGTCACCAGGTCGAAGACGAACTTGGTTCCAACGAGCCGTTTCGCCTTGGCATTGATATAGCCATGATCGAGGTCGATTTCGGCGCCCATGGCCACCAGGCCCTTGACATGCTGATCGACTGGCCGCAGGCCGATCGCACAGCCCCCAGGCAAGGAAATACGGGCCTCGCCACAGCGCGCAAGCAACGGACCAAGCGCCAGGATCGACGCACGCATGGTCTTGACCAGTTCATAGGGTGCAAGCGGCGAGTCGATCGACGCGCCGGAAAGGGTAAGTCTTCCGTCGTCGCGCTCGGCAGCGACACCCATCTGGGTGAGGAGCGCCTGCATCGTGCGCACGTCGTTCAGGCGGGGCACGTTGGTCAGTACTACCGGCTCCGGAGTCAGCAGCGCCGCGCAGAGAATCGGCAATGCGGCGTTCTTGGCCCCGGAGACATCGATTGCCCCTTCGAGCCGTGCACCGCCATCAATGAGTAACTTGTCCATTCACGCGTCAGTGCGCCGCAGCAACCACTCCGCGGGCGTCAGCGTCGTCATCGAGAGCGCGTGGACCTCCTCGCGCATGCGGTCGCCCAATGCCGCATATACGCGCTGGTGGCGCCGAACCTTGGTCAGCCCCTCGAAGGCATTGCTGACGATCACCGCTTCGAAATGTTGTCCGTCGCCGCGAACTTCGACGTGATCGCAGGGCAGGCCAGCTTCGATCGTGCGCTTGATGGACTCCGGCGTTGTCATGATTTGGTAGTCGATTCCCTGCTATTGCCGCATAAAAAAGGGGCACGAGCGGGGCGTACCCATGCCCGGATCATGACCGAATTTGGCGGTTTGAAGGCAGTTCCGGCATTCAATGGCGCAGTTTGTAGCCGCGTTGGAGCAGAACCAGCGTCAACGCGGTCAGGCCGACACAGAACGCGCAGACGACGGCGAGGCTGGTCTGCGGCGCAATGTCGGAAAGGCCGAAAAAGCCGTAGCGAAATCCATCGATCATATAGAAGAACGGATTGAAATGCGACAGTGCCTGCCAGAATGGCGGGAGGCTGTGGATCGAGTAGAACACTCCTGATAGGAACGTAAGCGGCATGATAAGGAAATTTTGGAACGCGGCGAGTTGCTCGAACTTGTCCGCGCAAATGCCCGCGATCAGGCCCAGCGTGCCGAGGATCGCGCTCCCCAGCAGCGCGAACGTAAGTGCCCATAGCGGATGCAGCATCGCCAGGGGCCCGAACGCCAGGGTTACCAGGAACACGCCGGCACCTACAACCAGGCCGCGCACCATCGCACCCAGTACGTACGCCGCGTATAGGTCCAGCGGCGAGAGCGGCGGCAGGAGCACGAAGATCAGGTTCCCGGTTATCTTCGACTGGATTAGCGAGGACGAGCTGTTGGCGAAAGCATTCTGCAGCACCGACATCATAACCAGTCCGGGAACCAGAAACGCGGTGTAACCGACGCGGCCGTCGAATATCGAGACGCGCGACTCCAGCACGTGCGAGAAGATCAGCAGATACAGAAGCGCGCTCAGCACCGGTGCAAGGATCGTCTGAAAGCTAACCTTCCAGAAACGAAGGAGTTCCTTGTACAACAGTGTCAACCAGCCGTGGCGCAATGCGGGAATCATTTTACCGCCTATTGGTGCCGCGCCATGATACGCAGGAAGACCTGCTCAAGGTCGGCTTCTTGCAGCGACAGCTCCGCAATCGTGGCGCCCCGCTGCCGCAACGCCGCGAGAAGGCTCTCGAGCTCCGCATAGTTGGCGAGCGACAGCAGGTACGTGCCTTCCTCCTGCCGCATGACCCGCGATTGCCACGCCTCGGGCAGCAGGTCGGCAGTAACCCGCACCGTAAGCCCGGCAAAGCGGGAGAGCAGGTTCTGCTTGGTGTCGAGCGCGACAATTTTTCCGGCCTTGAGCATCGCGATGCGTGCACACAACGCCTCGGCTTCCTCCAGGTAGTGCGTTGTCAGAATGATCGTATGGCCGTCGCGATTGAGCTTGCGAATGAACGCCCACAGACTCTGCCGCAGTTCCACGTCGACGCCCGCGGTCGGCTCGTCGAGAACGATCACCGGCGGCTTGTGCACCAAAGCCTGGCCAATCAGGACACGCCGTTTCATGCCGCCGGAGAGCGAGCGCATGTTGGAATCTGCTCGGGCGGTCAGGTCGAGGTGGTGCAGGATTTCGTCGATCCAGGCATGGTTGTCGCCGATGCCAAAATAGCCGGATTGGATCTCAAGCGTCTCGCGCACGGTAAAGAACGGATCGAAGACAAGCTCTTGCGGTACCACGCCGAGCAGCCGCCGCGCGTTGCGGTAATCGCTCACGACGTCATGCCCGAGCACGCGCGCGGTGCCGGTGTCGGCGGCCACCAGTCCGGCGAGAATGGAGATCAAGGTCGTTTTCCCGGCACCGTTGGGTCCGAGGAGCCCGAAAAACTCACCCGCCTCGACGATGAGATCGACCCCTAACAGAGCCTGCACCGCACCGAAGCGGCGCGCGACGTTGACGAACTCAACAGCGGGAATCACGTGGGAAGCGCGCGTGGCGACGCCGCGCGAGGTTCAAGCAGTGATTTGGGCCGATCGGCTGACAAGCTCCTCGACGCCGTAGAGTTCAGCGAGCGCGCCCAGATTCGCCGGGGCACCGGTGAACGACAGCTCAACGCGCTCGACCGCCGCCCGCCGGCGCCATACGAGCAGAACTGCGACGGCTGCGGAGTCGACTGCATCCACACCGGACAGGTCGATGATGCCGGTCTTGGGCAGCGCCGCGTTGTGGCTGGACTTGAGCACGCTTGCCGCCGTGTCGACCGTGAGCGCGCCCGCCAAAAGCCAGCGTTCGCCGGCGGCAAAGTGCGGGTTTTCTGAGGTGCAAACGCCGCACGCCGGTTTGCCCTCCGGCAACGGACCATGGCCCAGGCCACTCTGGCGGTTCATTTGGCCGCCGGTTCCCGGTTCTTGTCCGCCAGCGCCTTGATCAGGCCGTCAATGCCTGAGCTTTTCACCAGGTCATTGAACTCGTCGCGATAGTTGGTCACCAGGCTCACCCCGGCGACGACGACGTCGTAGGCCTTCCATCCGTCCGCTGTCTTCTCCATGCTGTAATCGATCTGCACCGGCGCCTGACCGGGCCGCGTCACCTCGGTGCGCACGACGACGTCCATGTCGCCGGGATTCATGCGCAGCGGCTTGTAACTCATCTTGTTGTCGCGGTAGTTGGTCAGCGCGTTGGCATAGGTCCGAATAAGCAGCGTCTGAAACTGCTCAGTAAGCTGCTTCTGTTGCTCCGGCGTCGCCACGTGCCAGTTGCGACCCATGGCGAGCGCGGTCATGCGCGCGGTGTCGAAGTGCGGTACAAGCTTCGCTTCGATCAATTGCTTGACTTTGGCCGGATTGCCCGTCTGCAGTTCCTTGTCGGCGCGAATCGCGTTGAGCGTGTCTTCGGCCACGCTCTTGACCAAGACGTCCGGACCTTCTTGTGCCTGCGCCAGCGAGGCGGTCGTTGCCAGCAAGAGCACCAGAGCTGAAGGCGGTTCGAAGCATCGGTGTCCTCACTTTGCCGGCTCCGGCACGGCCTTCCCGGACTGGGGCGCCGCATCGTCGTCCTCGTCTGGCGGCGGCTTGCCGTCATAGATCTGATACTGCCGGTTCTTCAGGTAGGCATTGCGCAGAAAGCGATAACGGTCGAGGGCAGCGGTATCCAGCACCGATTCGGTGCCCAGCGCCTGAGCACGGAGGTCGACATACCCCACGCCGTAGATCGAGTTGCGCAGCGGAACATCGTGGATGTATCCGACGGGCCCGATGAATAAACGCACCAACGTGCCCGTTCCATCACGCACCGTCGTCGGTCCGAAAAGCGGGATGAAAAGATAAGGCCCTGGAGGGACACCCCATTTGCCAAAGGTGACGCCGAAGTCCTTATGGTCCTTCTGGATACCCATCATCGACCCCAGGTCGAAGATGCCAAGCATCCAAAGGTCGAATTGAGCAGCACCCGACCGAAATCGTCGCCGGCCTGCTGGCCGTTGCCTTCCAGCACGTTGTTGATGCCGGTAAACAGGTCGTCGATGTTACCGGAGAAATTCGACACACCAGTTCGGATCAATTCCGGCACAAACTTGACATAGGCTTCGGCCACCGGCTTGACGAAATTGCCGTCGACGACCTGGTGCACCTCATACATCTGACGGTTGAAGGGCTCGAGCGGGTCTTCCTTGGTTGGCCCGGCCGCGCAGCCCGCGAGCAGCGTCGTCGCGCCGGCCAAAGCCAGTGCGGCGCGTCGGAAAGGCAATGCGGCCCCATTCATTTCTTGGCTCCTCCCGCCGGCTGATCTCCCGCCTTGGCCGGCGCGAGGCCGCCCGGGGCGCTGGATTTCGGATTCGATGCCTTGTCGAACAGGAACTGGCTGATCAACTTTTCGATCACCATAGCAGATTGCGTTTGGGCGATCCGATCCCCGTCCTTGAGCATCACCGGATCGCCGCCCGCATCGAGCCCGACATAGACCTCACCCAAAAGGCCGGAGGTGTTGATCGCCGCGATCGTGTCCTTGCTGAATTCGTACAGGCTGTCGATGCGTAAGGTTACCACGGCCTCGTAGGACTTCGGGTCCAGGCGCACACTTTCGACGCGCCCCACCACGACACCTGCGGCCTTAACCGGTGCACGCAGCTTGAGGCCGCCGATATTGTCGAAGTTCGCCTCCAAACGGTACCCTGGGGTGTGGTCGATGGTGAGCAAGTTGCCCACCTTGAGCGCCAGGAACAGGATCGCCCCGAAGCCGAGGGCCACGAAGATGCCGACCCAGAGGTCGATCGTGGCTCGGTTCATACGGCGTTTCCCCCTCGGAACATGAATACCGTCATCACGAAATCAAGCGCGAGAATCGCCAGCGACGACACGACGACGGTCCGCGTGGTCGCGCTGGCGACCCCTTCGGCAGTCGGCTTGGCGTTGTAGCCCTCGAATACCGAAATCAACGACACGGCGGCGCCGAATACCACGCTCTTGATGATACCGTTGGTCACGTCGGGCCAGACGTCGACCCCCGCCTGCATTTGCCCCCAGAACGCGCCCGCGTCGATCCCGATCAGCCGCACGCCGACAAGGTAGCCGCCGAATATGCCAGCCGCCGAAAAGAGTGCCGTCAGCAGCGGCATCGAGATGACGCCGCCCCAGAAGCGCGGCGCAACAACCCGTGCCAGGGGATCCACCGCCATCATCTCCATCGCCGCGAGCTGCTCGGTCGTCTTCATGAGCCCGATTTCGGCAGTGATCGCCGATCCGGCCCGGCTCGCGAACAGCAGCCCCGATATCACCGGTCCCAATTCGCGCACCAGGGCGAGCGCGACGAGGATCCCGAGTTGCTCGTCGGCCCCGTAGCGCTTGAGCGTCTCGTAACCCTGCAGCGACAGCACCATCCCGACGAAAAGCCCCGACATGAGGATGATCACCAGTGACAGCACGCCCGCAAAGTAGATCTCTCGCAGCGTAAGGTGGATGCGCCGGAATGCTTGTGGCGTGTGCCACAGCACGGCGACCAGGAACCGGGCGGCAAGGCCCAGCTGTGCCACTGCGCCGGTGGCACCTCCGCCGAGGCGACGCAACCACAGCGCGATCCCGGTGGCGAGCTCAGCCGACATCGGCGAAAAGTTCCTCGCGATATGCCCGCGCCGGGTAGTGGAACGGCACCGGCCCGTCAGGCGCCCCGTCGACGAATTGCCGCACGAACGGGTCGGTCGAGGCGCGAACCTCCTCCGGCGTGCCGGACGCGATGATCCGCCCTTCGGAGACAAAGTACAGATAATCGACGATCTTCAGAGACTCGTACACGTCATGCGTCACGACGATCGAAGTGATCGACAGCGCATCATTAAGGCGGCGGATCAGCTGGCCAACCACACCGAGCGAGATCGGATCGAGACCGGCAAACGGTTCGTCGTAAAGAACCAGCAACGGATCGAGCGCGATCGCGCGCGCCAATGCAACGCGGCGTGCCATGCCCCCCGAAAGCTCGGTTGGCATAAGTTGCGCGGCGCCGCGCAGGCCGACGGCCTGCAGCTTCATGAGAACCAGATCGCGAATCAGCTCCTCGGGCAGCGCCGTATGCTCACGCATGGGAAAGGCAATGTTCTCGAACACCGACATGTCGGTGAACAGCGCGCCAAACTGGAACAGCATGCCGAACCTGCGCCGCAATTCGTAGAGCGCGCTGAGAGAAAGATCGGAAACCGATAAGCCGCCGACGCGCACCTGTCCGGATTGTGGCCGTAGCTGGCCGCCGATCAGGCGCAGGATAGTCGTCTTGCCGCACCCGCTGCCTCCCATGATCGCGACGATCTTGCCGCGCGGTATCGTCATCGTAACCCCCTGGAGCACGGGCAGAACGTCATAGGCGAACGATACGTTGGCGAGCTCGACCGCCGCGGCGGACGGATTGATACGAGTGGCCGCGATCGCATCTGCGACTGGGGGCGATCGCGGTTCCGCCGGGAGCGACATGCTTGGGAATGGTGCTGGGGTGGCAAATCGGTTGCTGATTGTAGCGGGTTGACCACACTGCCACAATGACAGGAATCGGAAGGTGGGTGATCTGCGGCGTGGGCTCAATCGCGCAATAAGCGTCGCTCGGCGAGCGCGAGGTTCTCGGGCCGGCCAAGCAGCACGATGACATCGCCCGCGTCAAAGCGATAGTCGACCAGCGGTACCTTCGAGCGCATGCCACGCCGGCGCACGCTGGTTACCTCAACCAGACCCGCGAGGTCGAGGTCGGCCAGCGTGCGCCCAACCGCGGCGGAGCGCTCCGTCAGCAGCACCGAATGCAGGCGAGGCTGCAAGTTCTCGGCAGCGTCTGCCGCATCGGTCGCACCATGGAAGAAGCCCCGGAAGAGGCTGTAGCGCTCCTCGCGTATGGCGCGGATCCGCGCCAGGACACGGTTAAGCGGGACGCCCAGCAGGAGGAGCAGATGCGAAGCGAGCATCAGGCTGCCTTCAAGCACTTCCGGAACGACCTCGGTCGCGCCTGCCTGGGTCAGGCGGTCGAGCTCCGCGTCATCGACGGTGCGCACAATCACCGGCAACTCGTGCCGCAGTTGCTGCACGTGGTGCAGGATCTTGAGCGCGGTGGCGGTATCGGCGAACGTCACTGCGATCGCCCTCGCCTTCGGCAGGCCCGCCGCAATCAACGCCTCGCGCCGGCCGGCGTCGCCATAAACAACGCTGCTGCCGTCCGCGGCGGCCTCGCGCACGCGCTGCGGATCGGCCTCAAGCGCGATGAACGAAATCTCCTCCTTTTCGAGCAACCTGGCCAGATTCTGGCCGCTGCGGCCAAAGCCGCAGATGATCACGTGCTCCTGCCGCGCCATCGTGCGGGCCGCAATTTGCGTTACTTGCGCCGCGCGGGCGAGCCAGTCATTGGCCGAGAGCCGGCGCGCCACCGGTTCGGCAAACTGGATCAGTAGGGGCGCAGCGAGCATCGAAAGCACCATGGCCGCCACGACGAGCTGGGCGAACCTCGGATCCACGATCGCAAGATCGACGGCGAGCGCGAGCATGACGATGGCGAACTCGCCCGCCTGCGCCAGGTAGAAGCCGGTCCGCAGCGCCGCGCCCAGCGGGGCGCGAAAGACACGTGCGAGAATGACCACGAGCACGAGCTTGGCCAGCACCGGAAGGATCAGCAGGAGCAGTACCCAGCCGAGGTTCGCTCCCACTTCCTTCAGATCGAGATACATGCCGACGGTAACGAAGAACAAGCCGAGCAATACGTCGCGAAACGGCTTGATGTCCTCTTCCACCTGGTAGCGGTACTCCGTCTCGGCGATGAGCATGCCGGCCAGAAACGCGCCCAGCGCGAACGACAGGCCCGCGATCTGAGTCAGCGCCGCAAGACCCAGGGTCACCAACAGCACGTTGAGCATGAAAAGCTCGGACGACCGCTGTCGCGCGATGACATGGAACCAGGCGCGCATCGGCCCCTGCCCGAATACGAGAATTATCGCCAACGCAATCGCCGCCTTGCCCACGGCGAGCGGCAGCGCACGCAACTGATCGGCAGCTCCGGCCGCAAGAGTGGGAATCGCGATCAAGAAAGCGACGACCGCAAGATCCTGAAAGAGGAGGATTCCCATGATGTCGCGACCATGCGCAGAACTGAGTTCCATGCGTTCGGCAAGCATCTTGGATACGATCGCCGTCGAGCTCATTGCCAGCGCACCGCCGAGCGTGAACCCCACCAACCAGGGGTTGCCGAGCAGATGCAGGCCGATCATTGCAAGCAGCGTTGTGATGGCGACCTGCGCCAATCCCAGGCCAAACACCGCACGGCGCATCGCCTTCAGCTGCGACAGGCTGAATTCCAGACCAACGGAAAACATCAGGAAGACGATGCCGAACTCGGCCAGTCCGCGCACATCGGTGGTGTCGGGTACCCAGCCGAGCGCGTGCGGGCCGACTAGGATGCCAACGCCGAGGTAACCGAGGATCGGGGGCAAGCGCACCAGCCGGCATACAATAAGAGCGACCACTGCCGCGGCGAGGAGCAGCAGGATCAGCTGCAGCGTGTGCGACATAAGCCCAATGTAGCACAGCCCCCGCGGGCCGCCGCAGGGGCGTTCCGGTATACTTTCCCGCATGTCCGCATCCATCGCGGCAACCACCAAGGCATCGCTCGGCGTCGACCCGAAGCGGGCGCTCGCGCTCGGTCGCGACGTGCTCGCGACCGAGGCGAACGCGATCACCGCGCTCTCCGCGCGCCTCGGCGCGCCTTTTCTGGCTGCTGCACGTGCCTTGTTCGAGTGTCGCGGTCGCGTGGTCGTCACCGGCATCGGCAAATCGGGGCACATCGCGCGCAAGATCGCTGCCACGCTGGCGTCGACCGGCACGCCCGCGTTTTTCGTTCACGCCGCCGAGGCAAGTCACGGCGATCTGGGCATGATCACCGCCGACGACGTCGTCCTGCTGCTTTCGAATTCCGGCGAGACCGATGAACTCGTGTCGCTACTGCCGCATCTCAAGCGCCAGGGTGCGCAACTGATCGCGCTTACAGGCAACGAGCAATCGTCGCTGGCACAGGCCGCCAACGTGCATCTGGACGCGGGCGTCGATGCGGAGGCCTGTCCGCTCGGCCTCGCCCCGACCGCAAGCACCACCGCGGCGCTTGCGCTCGGCGACGCGCTGGCGCTGACGCTGCTCGACGCGCGCGGCTTTTCGGTCGAGGACTTCGCGCGCTCCCATCCCGGCGGATCGCTCGGCCGGCGACTTCTAACCCATGTGAGCGACGTCATGCGCAGCGGCGCCGATGTGCCGGTGGTCCCGGTGACGGCCACGCTCGCCGACGCCGTCGTCGAAATGAGCGGCAAGGGCATGGGAATGACCGCCGTGATCGATGCGGAGCGGCATGTCGAAGGAATCTTCACCGATGGCGACCTGCGGCGCTGTCTTGCGCGGGCAGGCGATTTCCGCGCCATGGGGGTCGCGGAGTTGATGACCCGTACTCCGCGCTGCATCGGGCCCGACCGGCTGGCCATCGATTGCGTCGAACTGATGGAAGCCGCCCCAAAGGTGTCGCAGCTGCTCGTCGTCGATGCCGAATGTCACCTGCTCGGCGCGCTGCACCTGCACGACCTTTTCCGCGCCAGAGTCGTGTGATGCCCGCAGCCACGCTCATTGCACGCGCGCGCCGGATCCGGCTGCTGTCCTGCGACGTCGACGGCGTGCTGACGGACGGCCGGATCTTCGTTGCCGAGGACGGCCGTGAACTCAAGGCGTACTCGTGCCTGGACGGCCTGGGCATGAAGTGGCTCGAGCGCTCCGGGGTGGCCGTGGCCTGGATCACCGGCAGCAAGACACCGGCAGTGGCGCAGCGTGCTCGAACGCTCGGAATCGCCCGCGTGATCCAGGGTGCAGAGAACAAACTCGATTCATGGGAGCGGCTGCGTGACGAGCTCGCGCTCGACCCGGAAGAGTGCGCGCACATCGGCGACGACCTGCCCGATCTGGCGGTGATCGCGCGTTGCGGCCTGGGTGCGACCGTACCGAACGCGCCGGAACTGCTGCAGCGGCGAGCGCACTATGTGACACGCACCGAGGGTGGCTCCGGCGCCGTGCGCGAACTCGCCGAGCTCATTCTCGACGCCCAAGGCAAGCTCAAAGACTTGCTGCGCAGCTACAGCGACGAGCCGACGCTCGTGTCCAATCGGAAGTTGAGGCGGTTGTGAGCGCGCGGGTGTGGCTCGATCGGCTCGTAACCTGGTCTCCCGTACTGCTGCTCGGCGCGCTGGCGGGTCTCACCTACTGGCTCAACTCGCAGGTGCGCCTCGCCGCCCCGCCGTTCGACGGCTCCGGGCGCCACGACCCCGATGTCTTTGTCGAGAACTTCAGGGCGGTAAACCTCGATGAGGATGGTCGTGTCCGGCAGGCGCTGGATGCCAATCGCGCCGAGCACTTCCCGGACGACGATACCACCGTATTCGATGCACCGGCGGTTACGTTCACCGATCCCGGCAGGCCACGACTCGATGTGACCGCGGATCACGCCACGGTAACGGGTGATCGCGAAAACGTTTACTTCCAGGGGCACGTGAAGGCGATCCGGGAGGCTTCAGCCGCGGCCAGTGAAAAACCGGACGGGCCGATCACGGTGACCAGTGACTTCCTGCACGTGTTCCCCAACGAAGATCGCATCGTCACCGACCGCGCGGTGACCATCACAGAACCGCGTGGCACAATCAGCGCGATCGGGATGGAGCTCGACGACAAGGCCAAGACGGCCAAGTTCGGTTCCCACGTCAGCGGCCAAATGCTGCCGCAGGCTATCTCCCGATGACTCGCGTGCTACCGCATTTCCTGACCCTAGCCGTCACCGCGCTGCTGGGAACCGCGGTCGCGTTGCCAGCGGAGGCGGAGAAGGCGGATCGCGACAAGCCGATCAACTATCAAGCCGACAGCGGCGATGTCAATTATCAAACCAAGGTCGGCACGCTCCAGGGCAACGTGGTCCTCACCCAGGGCACGCTGACGATCCACGCCGACAAGATCGTCTTCCACCAGAATCCCGACAACTCGGTGTCGGCGACCGCGTACGGCAATCCGATCACCTTTCGCGAGAAGCGCGATAACGTCGACGAATACTACGAAGGAGTCGCCCAACGCGCCGAATACGACGGCCAAAAGCGCTTTCTCGAACTGTTCGACCGGGCACTGCTGCGCCAAGGGACTGACGAGATCCGCAGTAACTATATTTCCTACAACGCCGACACCGAATTTTTCAAGGCGGAGGGCCGCGCGGACAGCCGGCCCGCCGCGGACGGCGAGCCCACGCTTGGGGCTAGGGTGCGCGGTGTCTTCCAGCCGCAGCCCAAGGACGGCAAGGCTCCGGCCGCGGCACCGAAGCCCAGTGCCCCCGCATCGCTCAAGTCCGACGGCTCGCTGTCCACGGAAACGCCGCCGTGATTGCCGAATGGCGCGCGGCGCGATGAGCACCCTTTCGGTCGCCGCGCTGAACAAGCGCTACAAATCGCGCATCGTCGTGCATGACGTTTCGCTCGCCGTCGCCAGCGGCGAAGTGATCGGGTTGCTCGGACCGAACGGCGCCGGCAAGACGACTTGCTTCTACATGATCGTCGGACTGGTCGCGGCCGACGGCGGCAAGATCGAGCTCGACGGCGATGATCTGACGCGAATGCCGATCCATGCCCGTGCTCGGCTGGGCCTTTCGTATCTTCCACAGGAAGCCTCCATCTTTCGCAAGCTGACGGTCGGAGACAACGTGCAGGCGATACTCGAGCTGCAGGGCATCGATGCCGACGAGACCGCCAACCGCCTTGACGCCTTGCTCGAGGATCTGTCCATCTCGCACCTGCGTGATGCGCCCGCCCTCAGCCTTTCCGGCGGCGAGCGCCGCCGGGTGGAGATCGCCCGCGCGCTTGCGACGCGGCCGCGCTTTATCCTGCTCGACGAGCCCTTCGCGGGCATCGATCCGATCGCGGTACTGGACATCCAGAAGATCATCGGCTTCCTCAAGGAACGTGGCATCGGAGTTATGATCACCGATCACAACGTCCGCGAGACGCTGGGCATCTGCGACCGCGCCTACATCATAAGCGAGGGGCGGGTGCTGGCCTCGGGAACGCCGGACGAAATTGTTTATAATGAAAGCGTCCGGAAGGTCTACCTCGGGGAGCACTTCCGGCTTTGAAGCGACGCGTCTATGAAGCCGACGCTACAACTCAAGCTAAGCCAGCATCTCACGCTGACGCCGCAATTGCAGCAGTCGATACGCCTGCTGCAGCTTTCCACATTGGAGTTGAACGCCGAAGTCGAGCGGCTGCTGCAGGAAAACCCGTTGCTCGAGAAAGCCGACGAAGAGGAGTCCGCCGGCCCGCCGCGCGAATACAGCGCCACCGTCGCCACACCGTCCACCGACAAGCCGGGAGAGAATGCGGACGACGCAGCGCCCGATGCCGCCGACCTGCTACTCGGCGCGCGCGACCGCGACTGGGGCTCCTCTAGCGGCGGCAGCGACGACGACGACGAGAGCTTTATCCCACAACAGGTCGCGACCAGCTCGCTGCGTGACCATCTGAACTCTCAGCTCGCATTGCTCAATCTTCCGCTGCGTGATCGGCAGATCGTCGCCGCGCTGATTGACGCGCTCGACGACGACGGTTACCTGACGACGTCGCTGGAGGAACTGCTCGAACTCTTTTCTGAGGAAATCGAGATCGAGGCCGACGAACTGTCGATTGCGTTGAAGCACCTGCAGAACATGGAGCCCGCGGGTGTCGGCGCCCGTGACGCCGCGGAATGCCTGTCGCTGCAGCTCAAGGCGCTCCCCGAGTCGACGCCCTTTCGCGGCGATGCGCTGAAGCTGGTGCAACATCACCTGCCGCTCCTGGCCGCGCGCGATTTTGGCAAGCTCAAGCGTCTGCTGCACACCGACGACGCGTGCCTGCGCTGCGTGCGCACGCTCATTACAAGCCTCAACCCGCGTCCCGGCGCCGGCTTCTCCAAGACCGAGGCGAACTATGTGATCCCGGACGTGGTCGTACGTAAACTGCGGGGCCGCTGGATCGCGGCGCTCAATGAAGCGGCAATGCCGAAACTGCGGCTAAATCGCATCTACGCCGACATCCTCACCCGCAACCGCGAGGCCTCGAACCAGCAACTCGCCGCGCAACTGCAGGAAGCGAAATGGCTGATCCGCAACGTCCAGCAGCGGTTCGAGACGATTCTGCGCGTATCGCAGGCGATCGTCGATCGGCAGCGCCATTTCTTCGAACACGGTGAGGTGGCGATGCGACCGATGGTGTTGCGCGAGATCGCCGAGATCCTCAGCCTGCACGAGTCAACGATCTCGCGCGTAACGACGCAGAAGTACATGCTGACGCCGCGAGGGACCTACGAGCTCAAATATTTCTTCGGCAGCCACGTGGCAACCGACACCGGTGGCGCGGCCTCGGCCACCGCAATCCGGGCGCTCATCAAGCAACTCATCGGCGCAGAGGACCCCAAGGCGCCGCTGACCGACAGCCGGATCGCGGACCTGCTTGGCGACCAAGGCATCCTCGTCGCCCGGCGGACGATTGCCAAGTACCGGGAGGCGCTGCAGATCCCTCCCGTCAACGTACGCAAGGCCGTATGATCCGTGCCATTTCCGTCGAATCAAGCAACCGGAGGCCTGGATGAATCTGAATCTAAGTGGTCATCATCTCGAGATCACGCCAGCGATCCGCACCTACGTAACCGTAAAGCTGGTGCGCCTGACCCGACACTTCGACCACGTCATCGACGTCAACGTCGTGCTTTCGGTCGACAAGCTCAGGCAACAGGTGACGGCCAATCTGCACGTGCGCGGCAAGGAAATCCACGCCGAATGCGTCGAGCCGGACATGTACGCGGCGATCGACGCGCTGGCCGACAAACTCGACCGCCAGGTACTCAAGCACAAGGAGAAACGCAACGGTCATCGCCACGATATGACACCGGTTAAGCGGGTGGCCACACCCGCCGTACGCCGGAGGAAGCCCGCGAAGTAGCGTATAATCCCGCGCCATCTTGCCGGCGGGCTGCGTCAGAACCTGACCGCCCGCCGCTCTGTTTTTCGGGCCCGGACCCCACTCGTGAACCAGATCGCGCAACTGCTTCCCGAAGCGAACATTCTGCTCGACCTCGAAGCGACGAGCAAGAAACGTCTCTTCGAACAGGTCGGTCAGCTGTTTGAGGACCAGGCACAGATTGCCCGTTCGGTCGTATTCGACAGCCTGTTTGCGCGCGAGAAACTCGGTTCGACGGGTCTTGGGCAGGGTATCGCGATCCCCCACGGCCGGATCCGCGGACTTGGTCACCCGCTGGGCGCATTCGTGCGGCCGCGCCAGCCGATTCCCTTCGATGCACCAGACGGCAAGCCGGTCGGACAGATATTCGTGCTGCTCGTGCCCGAGCACGCGACCGAAGAGCACCTGCAGCTCCTGTCGGAGCTCGCTGAGATGTTTAGCGAACGCGTATTTCGCGACCAGCTAGCAAGCGCCAGCGATGCCCGCAGCCTCCATCACCTGTTCTGTACTTGGGAGCCTGCGTCGTGAGCGAAGGTGGCGCGATGCGGCAGGTCAGTATCGAGCAGCTGTACGCGGACAATCAGCAGCGCATGGGACTGAGCTGGCTCGTCGGCCGCGAAAGTGGCAATCGCGTGTTGACTGGCGAAACCGCGCTCCGTCCGACCATCGGCCAGGTTGGCCACATGAACTTCATCCATCCCTTCCGGGTGCAGATCATCGGGGCGGCGGAGGCAGCCTATCTCCGCGGCTTGCCCGAAGACGCACTGCAGAGCTCGATCGGTCGGCTGTTTACGACCGAACTGGCGGCGATCATTGTCGCCAATGGCGAGGACGTTCCTGCGCACCTGCTCGACGAGTGCGCCCGGCACCACATTGCCTTGATGACCTCGCCACAGCCCTCGCCGCATATCGTCGACTTGATCCGGCTCTACCTGTCGCGAGTGCTTGCCGAATCGACGACGCTGCATGGTGTGTTTCTCGACGTGCTCGAAATGGGGGTGCTGATCACCGGAGCTTCGGCTATCGGCAAGAGCGAGCTCGCGCTGGAGTTGATCTCCCGCGGCAACGGGCTTGTCGCCGACGACATAGTCGAGTTATTCCGCATTTCGCCCGACACGATCGAGGGGCGCTGTCCCACGATACTGAAGGATTTCCTCGAAGTGCGTGGCATCGGCGTGCTCAACATTCGTACCATATTCGGCGAGACGGCCGTACGTCCGCGGAAGCTACTCAAGCTGATGGTCAATCTCGAAGATCACAGCAATGAGCAATTCTCCGAGCTCGACCGACTGCAGGTCGACGCGACCTACCAGGAGATTCTCGGCGTACCGATTCGGAAGGTCACTATTCCGGTTGCGGCAGGCCGCAATCTCGCCGTGCTGGTCGAAGCGGCGGTGCGCAATTTCGTGCTCAACCAGCGCGGCATCGACAGCACCAAGGAGCTCATAGAAAGGCAACAGAAGTTGATGGAAGACGGAGGCTAAGGCTGCGGCCTCGCGATGGACCTCCTGCTGATCGGCGGCCTTTCCGGCTCGGGAAAAAGCGTTGCGCTCGCGGCGCTCGAGGACAGCGGCTACTACGCCGTATCGAATCTGCCGCTCGCGCAACTCGGCGGCCTGCTTGCGCACCTCAAGGCCGCCCGGATCGACCGGGTCGCGGTCGCACTCGACGTCAAGACCGGCTCACGTCTCGCCGGTCTGCCCGACGCGCTCGAAGCCGCCCGCGCCGAAGGCTGGTCGGTGCGCTTCCTGCACCTCGACGCGAAGACCGATACGCTGGTCAAGCGCTTCTCCGAGACCCGGAGGCGGCACCCGTTCTCCGGAGACGATCGCACGCTTACCGAAGCGATCGAGTTTGAACGCGGCCTGTTCGCCGACGTGCGCACGCAGGGCTACAGTTTCGACACCAGCGAGCAATCCGCCGCGGCGCTGCGCTCCTGGATCAAGGACTTCATCAGCGTCGATCCTTCAAAGCTAACGCTGCTGTTCCAGTCATTCGGATACAAGCATGGCGTTCCGCTGGACGCCGACCTCGTGTTCGACGTGCGTTGCCTGCCCAATCCCCATTACGAATCCGCGCTCGCCACGCTCGACGGTCGCGACTTGGCAGTCATTGCCTATCTCGAAAGCCAGCCGGAGGTCGAGCGCATGTACCGTGACATCTACCATTTCGTGGCGAGTTGGTTGCCCGACTATGCGCGCGACAATCGCAATTACCTGACGGTTGCCATCGGCTGCACCGGGGGACAGCATCGCTCGGTTTATCTGGCCGAACGGCTGGCCAGGGCGTTCTCCGGCCGGTATCAGGTGCTGACCCGGCATCGGGAGCTCTCCGCTTAAGCGTTAGGAACGACGGCTCGGTTTGCGCCCACCGCCCTGCGCTACAATGAGCCGATGACCTACGCGCGCACCATCACGGTCGCCTTCACCGGCGCATCGGGCCTGCAGTATGGCCTGCGCCTGCTCGAGTGCCTGCTTGGGGCGGAAGTCCGTGTCTACCTCGTCTATTCGCCGGCCGCACAGGTCGTCGCGCGGCAGGAGTTGCAGCTGACGCTGCCCACGCAGCCCCACGCGGCTGCGGCGTTCTTCGCCGAGCGCTATCGCGCGCAGCCGGGACAGCTGACGGTATTCGGTCGGGAGGATTGGCTCTCGCCGATCGCGTCGGGATCCAACCCCGCGGACGCGATGGCGATCTGTCCCTGCAGCATGGGCACCGCCGGCGCACTCGCCGCCGGGCTGGCCGACAACCTGATCGAGCGCGCCGGCGACGTGATGCTCAAGGAACGCAAGCCGCTCGTGCTGGTGCCGCGCGAGACACCGCTGTCCGCGATCCACCTCGAGAACCTCCTCAGGCTCGCTCGCGCCGGCGCCGTGATCCTGCCGCCCGCGCCAGGATTCTATGGCCGGCCGGAGACGATCGGCGACTTGGTCGATTTCGTCGTCGCGCGCATCCTCGATCAGCTGGGGGTCGCGCATGCGCTGGGACCGCGTTGGGGCGGTTTGCACATCGCGCCGCCCACGGTCGAGCGCACCTAGCTGCCTGCCAATGTTCACGTTCTTGCGCGGCGCCTCGTCGCGAGAGCCGCATGCCCTGCCGCTGTTCCCATTGAAGACCGTGCTTTTCCCCGGCGGCGTGTTGCCGCTCAAAGTGTTCGAACAGCGCTACATCACGATGACCAAGGCCTGCCTCAAGGACGACAAGCCCTTCGGCGTGTGCCTTCTTACGGTGGGCGAAGAGGTCCCCAGTCCGGAAAGGGCAGCGGTCGAACTCGAGTTTGCCCCCATCGGCACGCTCGCGCGCATCACGTCCTGGGATATGCCGCAGCTCGGCATAATGCATCTGCGTACCGAAGGCGAGACGCGATTTCAAGTGCAGGCGCACCGTATTGAGGATGACGGCCTGGTCGTCGGACAAGTAACCGCTCTCCCGCCCGAGCCCGTGGTTGAGCTGCCGCAAGCGTTCAACCGCCTCGCGGTTTTGCTCGAACTCCTGATCAACCGCGTGGGCAAAGAGAATTTCCGCGCCGAACTCGCCTTTACCGACGCGTCGTGGGTCGGCTATCGCCTCGCGGAGATTCTCCCGCTGCCGCTTGCCATCAAGCAGAGCATGCTCGAGATCAACGACAGCCAAATCCGACTCAAGGTACTCGCGCGATTTCTCACCCAACAAGGCTTGATTTAGGCTGCGCGAGTTTTGTTCCGCATGCGCCTCTGCGTGTCCGGAGTCGCGACGCGCCGATCCAATCCCGGCGCGTATAATCGCGTCATCTTCCTTCGCACGTGTACTGCCCATGGCCGGCCACAGCAAGTGGGCGAACATCAAGCACCGCAAAGCGGCTACTGACGCCAAGCGCGGCAAGATATTCAGCCGCCTCATCCGCGAAATCACGGTCGCCTCCAAGTTGGGTGACGGCGACGCATCGAGCAACCCTCGTCTGCGCCTTGCTGTCGACAAGGCGATGGACAACAACATGCCGAAGGACACCATCGAGCGCGCCATCAAGCGGGGCGCCGGCGCCCAGGAGGCCGTCAACTATGAGGAGATCCGCTACGAGGGTTATGGGATCAATGGCGCCGCAGTCATTGTCGACTGCCTGTCGGACAATCGTACCCGGACCGTCGCCGATGTCCGCCATGCGTTCGCCAAGTATGGCGGTAACCTGGGGACTGATGGCTCGGTCGCCTTCCTGTTCAAGCATTGCGGTCAGATGGTGTTTGCGCCCGGGACGGACGAGAACCAGCTGATGGAAGCGGCGCTCGACGCCGGTGCTGAAGACATCGTGGATCACGACGACGGCTCGATCGAGGTGATCACGAGACCGCACGATTTCGTCGCCGTCAAGGCGGCGCTTGGGAAAGCCGGCTTCAAACCCGAGTTCGCCGAAGTGACGATGAAACCGGTTACCGAGATCGCGCTCGACGGCGAAGACGCCGTGCGTATGCAGAAGCTGCTCGACGCCCTCGAGGCGCTCGATGACGTCCAGGACGTATTTACGACTGCAGTCATCGAAGAGGCGTAGCGTCATTGACTGTCCCCGCCGCATCGCGACGCATCCTGGGAATCGATCCCGGCCTCAGGGCAACCGGGTTCGGCCTGATCGTCTGTTCAGGCGGGAGGTTGCATTACATTGCCAGTGGCTGCGTGCGCAACACTGACGGCGACCTGCCCGAGCGGCTGAAGATTATTCTGCGCGATATCGGCAGTGTGATCGTCGAGTACCACCCAACCGAGGTCGCGGTCGAGAAAGTGTTCGTCAACGTAAACCCGCAATCGACGCTGTTGCTCGGCCAGGCTCGGGGCGCAGCAATCTCCGCCGCCGTGCTCGCCGACCTGCCCGTCGCCGAATACACGGCGCTGCAGATCAAGCAGGCGGTCGTGGGTCACGGCAAGGCCGCCAAGGAGCAGGTGCAGGAAATGGTGCGGCGGCTGCTTTCGCTCTCGTCCGCGCCCTCCGCGGACGCCGCCGATGCGCTTGCCTGCGCGATCTGTCATGCCCACGGCGGCGAGGGTCTCCAAGGCTTACGGCGCAAGGGCTACCGCGTGCATCGCGGGCGGATCCTGTAAGGGTGCGTACCGCAACGTCTTACTCGCCGGAGCCGCGCGACGAGAGGTTGCGGGTCCGGGGCGGCAGCGGACCATGCGATAATGTCGCTTCGTCGCCCGCCATGCGCTCATGATAGGCCGCCTTTCCGGAACGCTCGTCGAGAAGAATCCGCCGCAAATCCTGCTCGATGTGCAGGGCGTCGCGTACGAAGTCGACGTGCCGATGAGCACCTTCTACAACCTCCCGATCCTCGGCGAGCAAGTTACGCTGTTCACGCATCTGGTCGTACGCGAGGACGCGCACTTGCTGTTCGGTTTCGGCTCGGAGACCGAGCGACGCGCGTTTCGACAGCTCATCCGGATCAGCGGTATCGG
Organism: uncultured beta proteobacterium; assembly: GCA_963711235.1. GTDB lineage: Bacteria > Pseudomonadota > Gammaproteobacteria > Burkholderiales > Casimicrobiaceae > PALSA-1003. The sequence continues at coordinate 184,796 of CAVQDI010000013.1, forward strand.
AGCGCGGACCGCATTGTCGGTGCTATCAGGCTTGTCTGTCGCGGAACTCGCCCAGGCTGTGACCATGCAGGACTCGGGACTGCTCACCCGGATTCCGGGCATCGGCAAGAAGACGGCAGAGCGGCTGTTGCTGGAGCTCAAGGACAAGCTCGGGACCGACACGACATCCGCGATTGGCGTTCACCGCGCCCCGCCGGTGGCGGCCGACGTGCTCCACGCACTCATCGCGCTCGGATACAGCGACAAGGAGGCCGTGCAGGCGGTGAAGCAGCTGCCCGATGGCGTCGCTGTCGCCGACGGCATCAGGCAGGCGCTGAAGGTCCTCGCCAAAGCGTGACGCGGACGCCCAGATGATCGAAACAGAACGCCTGATTGCCGCGGCGCCAACCAGCCCACAGGAAGAAGTGCTCGAACGCACGCTGCGACCGCGCGCGCTCGAAGAGTACGTTGGCCAGGAAAAGATTCGCGGGCAACTCGCGATCTTCATCGAGGCGGCGAAGAAGCGCAAGGAAGCGCTCGATCACGTGCTTCTGTTCGGACCACCGGGGCTCGGTAAGACGACCCTGTCGCACATCATTGCCCATGAGCTCGGGGTGAACCTGCGCCAGACCTCGGGCCCGGTGCTGGAGCGCGCCGGCGACCTGGCGGCCTTGCTCACCAATCTCGAGCCGCACGATGTGCTGTTCATCGACGAGATTCATCGCCTGCCGCCCGTGGTCGAGGAAATCCTCTATCCGGCACTGGAGGATTACCAGATCGACATCATGATCGGCGAAGGGCCGGCGGCGCGGTCCGTGAAGCTCGACCTCCCGGCGTTTACACTGGTTGGAGCAACGACGCGCGCGGGCATGCTGACCAACCCGCTTCGCGACCGCTTCGGCATAGTCGCCCGGCTAGAGTTCTACAACCCGGAAGAGCTCACCCGCATCGTCGTGCGGTCGGCGCGGTTGCTCGACATCGCACTCGAAGCCGACGGCGCCCTGGAGATCGCGCGGCGCTCGCGTGGCACGCCGCGTATCGCCAACCGCTTGTTGCGTCGCGTTCGCGACTATGCCGAAGTGCGGGCGGGCGGTCGCATCACGCGCGAGGTCGCCGATGCCGCGCTGTCGATGCTCGACGTCGATGCCTCGGGCCTGGACGTGATGGACCGGAAACTGCTGCGCTGCGTTCTGGACAAGTTCGGCGGCGGTCCGGTCGGCATCGACAACCTTTCGGCCGCGATCGGCGAGGAACGCGATACGATCGAGGATGTGCTCGAGCCGTTTCTGATCCAGCAGGGCTTCCTTCAGCGCACGAACCGTGGCCGAATCGCGACCGCGCTATCCTTTCGTCACTTCGGCCTCGTTCCTCCTGTTGCCGCGGGTGAATTGTTCCGGGAATGACGGCCGTCGAGCCCTTCCGCTGGCCGGTGCGCGTTTACTATGAGGACACGGACGCCGGCGGGGTCGTCTACTACGCCAATTACCTGAGATTCCTTGAGCGCGCACGCACCGAATGGCTGGCATCTCTGGGCTTCACGTTGACGGCGCTCCAACGCGACCACGGTGCCCTCTTCGTCGTCCACCGGCTGGACATCGCGTACCGGCGGCCGGCGCGCCTGTACGACGCGCTGGAGGTCACGCTTTCGCTGGAGACACTCGGCCGCAGCCGACTTGCCGCGGTCCAGGATGTTCTCCGCGGCGATGAACGGCTGGTCGGCGCAAGGGTGACGCTCGCCTGCCTCGATCCGGTGAGCTGGCGCCCGGCGCGCATCCCTGCGCCCGTCGCCGCGAAGATCGAACCCTGGAAGGGCCATTAGCTTGAACCTGCATCCCGATCTATCGTTCGTGGCGATGGTGATTCACGCCAGCGTTGTCGTGCAAGCCGTCATGGCGCTGCTCCTCCTGGCCTCGCTCTGGTCATGGTGGCAGATCTTTCTCAAGCTGTTCGCGCTCAAGCGCGCAGCCCGCGACACCGACCGCTTCGAGGACGACTTCTGGAAAGGCGGTGACTTGAACGAGTTATTTCAGCGCGCGACCCAGAACCGGGGTGGCGCGCTGGAGCGCATTTTCTCGTCCGGCTTCCGCGAATTCGCCAAGCACCGCCGGCAGGGCAGTTCCTCGGCGGCGACGATGGACAGCGCACGGCGGGCGATGCGCGCGTCTTATCAGCGAGAAATCGACGCACTCGAAGCGAACCTCTCCGGCTTAGCGACAATCGGGTCGGTTTCTCCCTACGTTGGCCTGTTTGGCACGGTCTGGGGCATCATGAACGCGTTCCGCGGCCTGCAGAATGTAAGCCAGGCTACGCTGGCACAGGTAGCGCCGGGCATCGCCGAAGCGCTGATCGCCACGGCAATCGGGCTCTTCGCCGCGATTCCGGCGGTCGTCGCGTACAACCGCTATACGCACGACGTCGACCGGCTCGCAACCCGATTCGAGAGTTTCATCGAGGAATTCTCGAACATTCTCCAGCGCCAGGGATAGCCGATGCGCCGTCCGCGCAAAGCGATCAACCAGATCAATGTCGTGCCGTACATCGACGTGATGCTGGTGCTGCTCGTGATCTTCATGGTAACCGCGCCTCTTATCAACCCGGGCGTGATCGAGTTGCCGAGTGTTGGTAGCCAGCTCGCAGCACCGGTCGCGCCGCTGGAGATCTCGGTGCGCAACGATCAATCACTGTGGCTGCGTGAAGGCACCAGCTCGCCGGTGCGCGTGTCGCCCGATGAGCTGGTCGCGCGCATTCGCGACCACCAGGCACGCACTCCGGATCAGGCAGTCGTGATCGCCGCCGATCGCGCGGTGCGCTATGAGGAGGTCATCCGCGTACTCGATCTCCTGCAGCAGAAGGGAGTGCGCAAGGTCGGTCTGCTGCTGCGCCAGCAATCGAGCTGATGCCCAATGCCTCCGCAGAGTGCGCGTTCGCCCCAGTCTGCCGCCAAGTGGATCGCCGCGATTCTCGCCATCTCGGTTCACGTCGCATTCGTGCTGTTCCTCGTGATCAGCGTCAATTGGCAGAACCGAAGGCCCGAGCCGGTGATCGCAGAGCTCTATGCGCCTCCAACAGCGGCAAAGGTCGAGCCGGCGAAGCCGCCCCCGGAAGCACCCAAGCCCGAGCCGCCCAAGCCGGAACCGCCCAAACCGGAACCGCCCAAACCGGAACCGCCCAAGCCTCAGGCCGAGGCACCCAAGCCGCCACCGCCAGCCGAGCAGGCGAAGCCCGACATCGCCCTCAAGGAGAAGCAGGAACGGATTAAGAAAGAACAGGCTGAGCGCGACCGCAAGGAGAAGGAAAAGCAGGACGCAGACAAAAAACTGCAGGAAAAGCGCCTCGCCGAGGCCCGCGAGCGCCAGGCGCGCGAAGCCGAAGCGCTTCAGGCGCAGGCCGAGCGCGAGCGCCAGGCAGAGCAGAAAGCGGCGGCCGACGCGGCGCGGGCCAAAGCCAACGCCGATTACATCCGCCGCATCCAGGCTAAGATCAGGGGCAACGTGGTCGTCCCTCCCGACATGCAGGGCGACCCCGAAGCGGTGTTCGACGTCGTCCAGCTGCCCACCGGCGAGATCATCGACGTCCAGCTCAGCAAGTCGAGCGGCGTGCGTGCTTACGACGAAGCCGTGCAGCGCGCGATCATCAAGTCCTCGCCCCTGCCGCGACCGGAGTCACCGGACATGTTTCGCCGGTCCTTGACGCTCAAATTCCGTCCGCTGGATTAACGCGGCAACCGACGCGAATTTCAGCTTTCGCGCGGCGCCTTTTCGACGATCTGAATGGTCGCCCAGCACCAGTCGGGCCGCTGCTCGACCAGGTGTCGCATGGCCACCGTATAGACGGAATTCGACGTCGTGAGAATGACGTTGCGGCCTTCAACGAATTCGGAGGTCGGAATGATGAGCGTCTTCATCGCCAGCGGTTTGTCAGGACGCGACGGGGGCGGCAGATACAGGCCTTCGAAGCGGTCACCCATCGTCGACAAGTCCACCCCGTCGATCACGTAGCCCATGTCCTCGCTTGGCCGGCGCTTCGCCGCAAGCGTCACCGGCACCATGCGCTCAGCGATGATGTTAACCCCGGCCTCGACTTCTTCATTGGAGACCTTGTTGAGCCGTCGCACAACGCCAAGCAACCAAGCTTCGACGTCGGATTGGCGAACGGCGACCAGCGCCCCGAGCGTCAGGCTCTGGCCAATGCCGCCGGTGGCGGCGATACGCAGACCGGCGACGCTGCGGTCCTTGACTTCCCACATCGGATCGCTCCACGACGACAGACTCGCGGCGAGCGAATCATCCTCGACGAGCGTCTTGCGGCGCACGCGCGGCGCTCCGGCGACCGGAAAAACCTCGATCTGCTCCGTTGCGCTGCTGTCGTTCAGCTGGCTCGCCGGGAGCCTTGGCCGCCAGGTCCTGACAGATGCGCGACAGTCCGATGCGCACACGCGCCGAGATGGCGACCGCGACGCGCGGGTCGCGGCGAAGGTCGGAGAGCGCCGAAGGCGACAGCGAAGGTTGAATCTTGCGCAGCACGGCCAGGCGCTGCTGATTGATCGCGGCAATCGGCCCTTGATCGGTGGCCTCCGCATCGCGCAGCGCGGCCACCGCGCGCTCCATGGCCTCGGCCAGCGGGGTGGTGTCTACGTAACGCAGCACCGATCCACGATCATTGCCATCGCGCCGGACCAGCCCTGAGCGGCCAGCGAGATCGACGAAGAACCCCTCCAGCGATTTGGGAATCTGCTCCAGTGCGAGCCGGCGGCTCCACCCGCGCAGCTGCGAGCTGGCCCAGTCGACCTCAGCCGGGCCAAGATTGCCTGTATTGAGCTGGTGAACCAGCAGGACGTACAGATACTCCTGCTCGACCGACCACGACTGCGCGCTGGCGCCTGCCGCCGGCAGTGCCATTCCTTGCCGGTCGCAGCCCAACTCGCACGAGCGCAGATAGACCTGGTGCAGCTCCATCCACTTCGCGGGAATCCAGCGCTCGTACTTGAATACGCGCAACTTGGCATCGGTGCCGTGGAAATGCACCAGCCGCACGAACAGCAAGGGCAGCGCCGCTTTCCACCGCGCATTCGCGACCTGCGCCAGGGCGGCTTCGAGCGCCGTCTGATAGGCGAGCGTGAACGCTTGACTCATCTCCCACAACGCCTGCCAGATCCGCTCGGCGAGCTTGGGCGAGCTCTCGACATTCTCGATGTACTGCTTGATGAGCTGCCGGCGGTCGGCGCCGAGAGCGGCATCGACGAACTCCACCGCCGCGACGCGATTCAGATCGAACGCGTACTGCCCCTTGCGCATCGTTTCGAGCACGCGGATGACGTGCTGCTGCCGCCCGATCACATCGAGCGCCGGCAACTGCCGCAGCCACGCCGCAGCGCTCTTGGCACTCTGCAGCGGATCGGCCGCTTCCTTGGCCTGGGGAGTCAAAAATCCGAGCATCGCTTTCATAGGTACTGCCGGTCGGCGAACAGGGACCCGGGCGCTGTTTTCCCGAAGGCTCAACGGCGAACGGATCGGTTGCGGCGGTGCGCCAACTCAAATTTGGCGGATCGGCGATTTATAGCCCATAATCGCCAGCGACGCAAAAGCTACAAAAGCCACCGCAAAGCGCCCAATTTACGACAATGTCCTTGCTGCACCCCAACCCGTGCCGGGGTGCGCTTAGCTGCCGAGTCTGCGCCATGATGTCACCTTGCCTCCTGAGCCGTTGCATCACCTTGGCGTCGGTGGCCGCCATAATGTGTCTGGCGCCCTCCGGAACCACCGTCGCGCAAACCCCGGAGACCGCGCCCCCCCAACCCCAAAGCAAGATGGATGCCAAGATAACGCAGCTGCAAAAGACCGACATGACAGTGGGTACCGGCGCCGAAGCGGTCGTGGGTAAAATCGCTGTTGTTCACTACACCGGGTGGCTCTACGATCCTTCTGCAGCCGACAAAAAGGGGCGAAAATTCGATTCATCGCTCGATCGGCACTCACCATTCAGTTTTCCCATCGGCGGCGGAAGGGTGATCCGAGGCTGGGACGAAGGCGTTGCGGGAATGCGCGTAGGGGGCCGGCGCACCTTGATAATTCCTCCCGATATGGCGTATGGCAGCCGGGGAGCGGGCGGCGTCATTCCGCCTGACGCGACACTCGTATTCGAGGTCGAACTGCTCGACGTGAGGGATCACTAACGGCCGGAAGGCCGAGGCGGGCAGGCAGCTGTTCCGGGTCTGGAGTGCCTGCCGCTGTCGTAGACAGCCAGGCGAATCCACGCTGCGTGCTTCGCGTGTGCGTGCGCCAACGGGCTTACCGTGGGCGCGACTACCAATACGTCTCCACGGTGAAGTGACCGGGCTCGCGGCGCCGGTGCCGACGCATGCCGCGCTGCTCGAGCACCGTCTGCGTATCGCGCACCATATCGGGATTTCCACACAGCATCGCGTGGGCGTTCGCCGCCGTCAGCGGCACGCCGGTCCAAGCCTCCAGCCGCCCATCGCGAATGGCGTCGGGGATGCGCCCGGACAGCGCGCCCTTGTGCGATTCGCGGCTGACGAAGGGGACAAAGGCGAAGCGGCCCGGCCGTGCCGCGACAAGGCTGGCGATGAGTTCGCCATACGACAGGTCGGCGGCATGCCGCACCGCGTGCGCCAGCACCACGCGCTCGAATTTCTCCCACGGCTCTTCGGTGCGCAATATCGACAGAAATGGGCCCAAGCCTGTGCCGGTCGCCAGACACCATAACGCCGCCGCATCGGGTAACTCGGCGACACAGAAAAACCCGTTCGCCCGATCAAGCAGCCACACCGAATCGTCGCGTTCGAGGGCGGCGAGACGCGGCGACAGCGGCCCCTGAGGGAGCACGTTGAAATAGAATTCGTGCGCGGAGCCATCCGGCGGGTTGACGAATGAATAGGGGCGCCCCAGCATCGGCTCCTTGGAACCGGGAGGGGCTGGCAGCGCAAGGCGTGCGAACTGGCCCGCGACGAAGGTCACCGCCGGCGCGGAGACCTGCAGTGAAAGCAGGCGCTCGGTCCACTGTTTCTTGCCCACCACCTTGCCTTCGATCCATTTGCTCATCGCCGGCTGCATCCACGCGGTAACATTCCGGTCATTATGCCAGCCCCCAAATCGGCGCTCATCGTAGGTGAACGCGTGTACCTGCGCCGGCCCCGTGCCGCCGATGCTGCGGTGTTCTGTGCCGCGATCCGAGCAAGTCGCACGATTCATCGCCGCTGGACTCGGCCCCCGGCGACGGCGAAGGGCTACGCTGTCATGCTCGCACGCGGCCGTCGGCAGGCGTCCCTGACGCTGTTCGCGTGCCGACGCGAGGACGATGGCCTGGTCGGCGTATTCGATCTGTCTCAGATTTTCCGTGGCATCATGCAGAGCGCCTACCTTGGCTACTACGCCCTCGCGCCGCATGCGCGCCACGGGTACATGCGCGACGGCCTGGATTTGATGCTGCGTTACGCCTTCCGCACGCTACGACTACATCGGGTCGAGTCCAACATCCAGCCCGCGAACAAGCGCTCGATTGGCCTCGTGCGCCGCGCAGGGTTTGTGCGCGAGGGTTATTCGCGCCGCTACCTAAAGATCGACGGACGGTGGCGCGATCACGAGCGCTGGGTCCTGCTGGTCGAGGACTGGCGCGCACGGCGCGAGCGCGGGCGATGACGGCACGACCGAACCCGGCGTGGCTCGCCATGGCCATTGCCAGCGGCTGCGCCATGGATCCCTATCGCTTCGACGCACCCCGTGCCGCCGCCGGCGTCGAGCTCGGTCCCTACGCGGTGCAGCAGGAATGCGTCGCTCTGGATCGAGGCGAGCGCTTCGATTTCTATTTTGTCAGCGCTGCACCGGTCGCATTCAACATCCATTATCGCGATGCCAACGCCGTGATCATGCCGATCACGCGCGACGATGCCACTCGTGATTCGGGCGTGTTTACCGCCGACCACAAGGACGTCTACTGCGTCGCGTGGAAGGCCGGGGTGGAGCCGAGTATTCTCGAGTATCAGCTGCGGCCGCTGCCGTCGCGCTGATCCGGGCCGTGTCAGAGGTCCTGGTACGAATACGTGCGGCCGTGCTCGACCTCGCCGAGTACGAGCTTGTCGACAATCTTTGCCGCCACGACGTCCGGTGGAACGAGACGACCCTGACTGTGAAATTCCCGGAACATGTCGACACAGGGCAGCTGCTCGCGTGTCTGGGAGCGCGCGAATTGCTGCATGTCCGTATCGATGATGCCGGGCCGCACGGACACGGCGCGGAAACTCGGTGCCGTCTGCTCGACCGCAAGTGCCCGCGTGAGCATCTCCAGCCCCGCTTTGGCCACACAGTAGAGGCTCTCGCCTGCCAGAGCCGTTTGCGCTGCGCCCGAGGATACATTGATGATGCGCCGTGGTTGCGTCGCATCGGAGAAGATGCGACAGAAAAGGTTGGCTAACGCCACAACCGCGGCCAAATTCACCGCCAGCGACGCCGCCACATCAGACGCAGCAAGCGTGCCCAGCGTTCCGACTGGGCCGGCGGTCGCGGCATTGTTCAGTAGGCAAATCGATCGCGGCTGGGTCGCCGCGAGTGCCGCGAGTTCGGGCGCGAGCGACTCGTCCAAACGAGCGGCGTCGGCGAAATCGAAACGCGCAAAACGAAAGCGTTCGCCCAGCAGCGCCGGGTTGGGCGCACGGCCAATCCCGAGAACGGTGAAGCCGTGGCCGAGCAGCGCCGCCGCGAGCGAGGCGCCAAGGCCGCGCGAAACGCCAGTGACTATTGCCGTGTGCACGCGTTTTCCTTTATCGATCAGGCGCTCAGCGATGTGTGCCAAGCGAGAGCACAATCAGCACGATGATGACGACCGCGATCACCAGCAACGTCACCTTGATCCAGCTCTTGGGGTACTCACCCTGAACTGCGCCGGTAAAGCCGTTCATAACGGCCTGGAAGCCTTTCGCGCCGTAATTGTAGGTGAGCAACCATATCGGCGCGAGAATATGCTTGAACGATTGCCGGGAGTAGTTCGCGCGCACATCGAGGTTACGATACGTGTCGCCCGCGATCTGTGCGGCACACATCTGGCGAAGCTTGGCGTCCATTGCGTCGCGCGCGGCCTTGGCCGCAGCGACGAGATCAATCTGATAACGCTCGACGACCCAGCCGGCGACGTAGCCGGCATCGTAGGGCTTGAGCTCCTTGGTCGGAAACGGCTCGATTCCGCGCACGAGCGCCTGGTGCACGCCGACCGACGCGCATACGAGGTCATCATCGAAGAAGTGGGAAACCTGTCCCGCGGCAGGCTCCCAGCGCACGTGCTGGACCTGGCGCGTCTGCATCCTGCCACCGGCGTCGCTGTAGCTCTCGGTTGTATAGTAATAATGACCGGATTCGGCAGTCCACGTGGCATCGACCTGAGCGTCAAAGGTCCAGTACGGCAGATACACACCCTTGACGGTGTCGGTGAGCGCGCGGCGCTTAAGTGCGTTGGGTGCAAGCCACAGTTTGCCGTACCAGGCGCGAATGCCGTCGCGGGCCTTGTCCTCCGAAATCCTGAACGGCAGCAGGCTCTCCGGCCGGAATGACGCCTTGCTCTGCTCGTAGGGCACGAGCTGTGCGGAGCCGCAAAAGTCGCAACGTTGCGCCTGGCGTGCGGGGTCGAGGACGGAGATCGCCTGGCAGCTCTGGCATTTCACATAGCGTTTTTCGATTTGCCAGCCGCGCGCGTCGTCGCCGAATGCCGCGCAGCGCGGCGACGAGATCGTGTTCAACTATCTTGCCCGTGTCGGTGTCAAGCGTCGCCGGCGAGGTTGTGCCGCAGAATGGGCATACCAGCGCCTGCTTGGCCGGGTTCCACACCGCCTCGGCGCCGCAGGCCGGGCAAGAGTATTTCTGCTGCGCTAGGGTTTCGCCGGGCGTGTCCACGGGTCAACGGACAAAATAGCCTACGACGCGCCAGTTGCCGTCGTCCTCGCGCTCCAACGTAACCGTTTCATGTCCCTGGGGTCTCTTGGCAAAGCTCGTCTCGAAAGCCAACCAGCGCGTAGTCGCCCTCCGGCACCCCTGGAAATATCTTCTGGAACGATGTCTTGAGGGCGGCGCGGCTTCCCATTGCGCCCAGCGGGACACGTTCCTTCCTGAGCGCGTCGGCCCAGCCGGAGAGAGGCATCGCGGCCTGGAATCTCTTGCCGGCCGCGTTCCAGCTCGCCTGTGCATCGCCGCGATCGATCAACACCAGCCAGTCGCGCGCCGCCGCCTGCGCGGCACTCGCCCTAGGATCCTGCGCGATGGCAGTGCCGGTGGCGAGCCACGCCAAACACAACGCGGCGAGCGCAAACCGCGCGCCTGAGGAAACCGGAGGTTCCATCCGGTTCACGAATGCAGGAACTGGTCGACCGCCGCCTTCGTAACGCGCCATTGGGAGCCGATCTTCTTGCCTTTGAGGTCACCTGACTCGAGGCTCGTCACGACGTCCGTTTCGCCCACGCCGAGCATCTGCGCAACCTGCGCCGGAGTGAACAGGTCAGGCGTGGCGGCCGGGGCTCCCGCTGCCGCGGCTGCGCCAGGGACCTGAATGCCGGGCGTCGCCTGGCCGCCCAGGATACCCCCGGTTTGGTTCAGCATCTGCTGCGCCATTGCCACACCGACCGCCATCTGTGCGCCCATGCCGCCGACGCCACCGCCGTCGCCCTTTTCCAGGCCCTGTGCCATCTGGAACTTCACGTAGTCGTTCAGGTTGCCTACCGCAGCCATGCTCGAGCGCTTGTCGATCGCCTGCTCGACTTCCGGTGGCACCGACACGTTCTCGACGACAAAGCTGGTCACCTGCAGCCCGTACTTCGAAGTTGTTTGCGGATTGATCAGCGGCAGCAGTGCATCGCCCAGCTCGGCGTAGCGCGCCGCAACGTCGAGCGCGGGGACCTTCGCCTGCGCCAGCGCCTCGGAAAAAACGCTGACGATGCGCGAGCGCATGGTGTCGTTGAATTCATCGAGGCGAAAGTGATCATCGGTACCCGCAACTTCCTTCAGAAAAAGCTTTGGATCGACGATTTTGAAATCGTAGATGCCAAATGCGCGCAGGCGGACAACGCCGAAGTCCTGGTCTCGCATCATCACCGGGTTTGCGGTGCCCCACTTGTTTCCCGTGAACAGGCGAGTGATAACGTAATAAACGTCCGCCTTGAACGGGCTCTCGAATCCGTATTTCCAGCCTTTCAGGTCGGAGAGTATCGGGATATTGTCGGTCGTGAGCGTGTATTTGCCGGGGCCGAACGTGTCGCCGAACTGGCCGAGATAGACGAACTGCGCGATTTGCGATTCGCGCACTATCAGTTGCGCTCCGCGCTTGATCTCCTTGTCCTCGTCGGGAAACCGGTAGGACAAGGTATCGCGCGAGTCATCCGTCCACTCGATGATGTCGATAAACTGCTTACTTATGAAGTCGAGAATCGCCATGTAATCTCCGTCGAGTATCGTTGGCACGCTACTTCTTTGCCGCCAGTTTCTTGGCTTCCATCTCGCCCTTGTTGATCTCGCTTTCGAGCTGCGCCAGCGGGATCGCCCCCGGAAGCACGGATCCGTCGGCGAATACCAGTGTCGGCGTCGCACTCACGTGCATGCTCTCGCCGAGGCGCGCCGTCTCCGGAATCGGCGTCGCGCATTGGCCGTCGTTGTCCGGCAACTTACCGCTCTCGAAGTACTCGTCCCACGCCAAGGCTCGGTCGGGCGCGCACCAGATCAAGGTTGACTTGCGCGCTGCGTCGGGATGCAGCTGATCGATCGGGTAGAGGAAGGTATAGATCGTTACGTCGTCGAGTTGCTTTATCTCGCTTTCGATACGCTTGCAATAGGGGCAGTCGGCGTCCGAAAATATGGCTAGCCTGCGCGTCCCGTTACCCTTCACGCGCTTGAACGCCAGGTCCAGGGGCAGCGAGTCCCAGGAAACATGATTGAGCTGGCGCAGCCGCGCATCGGTCAGGTTTTGCTTGGTGTTGGCGTCGAATATCGAACCGACCACCACGAAGGTCACCTTGGCATCGGTGTAGACCAGGCGATCATCGAACTGGGCCTCGTACAAGCCAAAATAGGGCGACTTGGCGACGTTGCTGACTGCCGCGCCGGGGAATTTCGCCTCCAGCTGCGCCTTCACTGCGGCGGCTTCGTTGGCGCCTGCAACCCTGGCCGCACTGGACTTGGCTGCGTCCTGCGCCGGCGTGGTCGAGGTCAACGCGAGGCAGCACATTGCCAGCGCAAGGGATAGGAATTTTGATCGCATGGGAGCTCCAGGCAGTTTTCGGCCGTCAGTTTATCGCAGCGCCGGTTGCGCCAATAGGCGCCGGAAAGGCGCGATTCCCCCGACAAGGCTCATGCCGCGGTTGCGCACCACCCTGAGCGCCGGCACGGCGAACAAGCGCACCAGGCCATCGGTCACCATCTGCATTGAAAGTACCGGCAGCGCGCGCTTACGGGCATAGCGCTCGAGCAGAATCGAAGCCCCAACGTCACCGACCGCCACGCCGGCCTTCAGCACGGCGGCGAGCGTGGCGGCATCGCCAAGGCCGAGGTTGACCCCCTGCCCGGCCAGCGGGTGAACGACATGGGCGGCATCGCCCACCAATGCGAGCCTTGGCCCGACCTGCGACTCGAGCTTCAGGAACGAAAGTGGAAACGCGGCAGCACGCGTAATCAGCGCCAACTCGCCCAGCACCCGCCCACCGCCCGCGGCAACCCGCTGCGCCAGCGCGGCCGCATCCAGCGCGAGCAGTTCCTGCGCAATCGCGTCCGGCGCCGACCACACTATGGAGATCCGTCGTCCGGGCAGCGGCAACCAAGCCAGCACGCCTTGGCCGTCGACAAACCACTGAAACGCGCGGCCCCGATGGGCATGCTCGGCGACGAAGTTGGCGACGACCGCCGTCTGCCCGTAGGCGCGCGGCGCGCGCGCGATGCCGGCTTCGCGGCGTACCCAGGAGTGCACGCCATCGGCGCCAACGATGAGACGAGCCGACAAGCGGCGGCCGTCGCGTAGCGCGACGAGCGCGCTGTCGGCCTGCCAGGTGATCGCCCTCGGCTCGCATGGTGCCAACACGGTGACCGCAGCACAGGTGCGTACCGCCTCGACCAGCGTCGCGCAGAGTTCACGGTTCTCGACAATCCAGGCCAACGCGCGCTCGCCGAGGTCGTACGCGGAAAAGGTGATGGTGCCGCCTCCGTCCCCGTGCACGTCCATCGCTTCGACCGCGGCAAGGCGCTCCGGCGGCAGCCGCTGCCATGCGCCCAGACCGCGCAGAAACTCCGCGCTACCGGGACTGAGCGCATAGACACGCTGGTCCCAGTCGTCGCCGCCGCTGGCGCCGTCATAAGCGGCCAGCGCGCCTCGCTCCAGCAACGCAACACGCGAGGCCCTCGCCACCCAGCGCCGCTGCTACCGCCAGGCCGACCGGCCCCGCGCCGAGGACGACGACATCGTAGTCAACATCGGTCATCACTGCGGCTCCAGCACTTCGATGAAATGATTCTGATTGGTGTAGATGCAAAGCTCGCCGGCGATCATCAGCGCTTCTTTGACAATGGCGGCCGCGGGGAGCTGCGTATGCTCAAGCAACGCGCGCGCCGCTGCCTGCGCGTACGCACCTCCCGATCCGATCGCGACAATGCCGTGCTCGGGCTCGAGCACGTCTCCGGAACCGGTGATGACCAGCGACGCGGTGCTGTCGGCAACTGCAAGCATGGCTTCGAGTCGACGCAACACGCGGTCGGAGCGCCAATCCTTCGCCAGCTCGACCGCGGCGCGCTGCAACTGCCCCTGATGCTTGTCGAGCTTTGCCTCGAAGCGCTCGAAAAGCGTGAATGCGTCGGCGGTCGCACCTGCGAATCCGGCCAGAACCCGATCGCCATGCAGACGGCGGACCTTGCGCGCGGTCGCCTTGATCACGACGTTGCCGAGCGTCACCTGTCCGTCGCCGCCAAGCGCGACGGACGTACCGCGGCGCACCGAGAGAATCGTTGTTCCGTGAAATGCTTCGGCCATTGTCGTAGCAATCTGGTTTGCAGGGGACGCGCCCCCGAGTTAACGCAGCGCATCGATTCGCATCACTCTACGCCTTGCCGCGACGCGCAGCTCGTGCGCCACCGCGCATTCCGCCCGCTGCCACACGAACACGGGACGCGAAGCTATTGGGTCTTCTTGATGAAATGGCGCGGTGAGATGCCGATCAGCAGCAACAGGGCGCGGATGATCGGCGACGCGCCGGCTATCTGCACTGTTTTGCGCTGCGCCTCGGCGCGGATGATCGCATTGAGGAGTGCGCCCGCGCACACGAAGTCGATGCGGTCGACCGCAGACAGGTCGATCGGTACCGTGCTGCGGCCCTCGCGAAACTCGGCGAACTTGGCCAGTTGCGGATCGTTCGGTCCGATCATCGTCCCCTGCCAGCACAGCACTTCGGGCGTGCCTGCCGCGGCGGTCGGGGCGTCCGGAGGCAAGGACACCTCGGTCGCGCCGCGCGGCGGCTCCCAAGACGGGGGCGAGAACTCGAAGCTCACCGCGAAATCGACCGCGCGATCCTCGAAGGCCTCGCGATCGTTTTGCCATTGCAATAGCTCGAGCAGGAGAATCCAGTACCCCTCGCCTGCGTCGCGCCCTTGCTTGACCGCGCTTTCCAAGGCGCGACGGATCTTTTCGGGATGCTGCAGGGCCAGTGCATATTGCCGCTTGCGCAACTGGGCGAGCGCATCGGCGAGAAGCCTTGCCCCGGCGTCGTCGGCGCCGGTAAGCGAGCCCAAATCGAGTCGCACCTGCGACTGCTTCTGTGTCGCAGCAAGCATATTGTTGATTTGCGGCTCGTTGGCGGCCGACAGCTTGCCCGTCAGCGCGAAGTAGCCGCCTGCGGCGGGCCGCGAACCGATGCGCTGCTGCGGTTGAACCTCCTCCCAGGCTGGCGCAGAGCGCTCGAATACAACGACATACTGCAGCGCGACTTGGTCGAACGCCGCGCGGTCACAGGCTCGCTGCATCAGGTCGAACAACGCGAGCCAGGCCAACGGCGAAACCTTCGCGTCGTTGTCGGTCGCGACCCCTTGCTCCAGCACCTGCCTTGCCTGCACCGCCTGTCCGCTTGCATAGAGCAGTGCGGCATTCTCAAGAACCGAACACAGGCCCGGGTTAGCCTCGGCGACCTGGATAGCCGGTTGTGCGTCCGGCACTCCAGTCGATCAGACTCGGCGGCCCGGTGACGGTGATCTCCCGCTCTCGCGCGTCTACGGCCCCGGGAGTTGGCTTGGGCTTGACGGCAGAGGCCGGGCTCGCCTTGGCGGCGGTAGCGATCTCGTGCGCCGACGTCGGCGGTCGGGCGCTTGCCGTGCGCGGGTCATGCCGCGGCGTCAATTCCGGCTTCGCCCGGCCTTCAGCCGGCTTGTCCTTGCCGGGCGACTTGGGAAACAACGGAAATGCCATCGGAGTCGAACTTACCCTTTTGCTGACCGCGTCAGCCGCCCATTATGTCCCCTTCCCATGCGCCCAACAAGGCAACGACGCCGGGCAGCGGCAAGCAATCGCGCGACGTGCCGATCCGCACCTTAAGTACCCGGCGAGCGCCGGGAGGGGATGCGCTCCTTTTTCCACCGCCCGATGCACGGACACCCGACGCGGTGTCGCGAAGGTCTTAAGCGCGGGCGAGATTCTCCGCGGCAAACTCCCAGTTCAGAAGCTTGTCGATGACCGCCTGCACGTAATCCGGTCGCCGGTTCTGATAGTCGAGGTAATACGCATGCTCCCATACGTCAATGGTCAGCAGCGGTACCTGGCCTTTGGTCAGCGGCAACTCGAGCATTGGAGGTCTTGACGATCTTGAGCGTAGTCCCATCGCGGACGAGCCACGCCCAGCCGCTGCCGAATTGGCTCACCGCCGCAGCAGAAAATTGCTGCTTGAACGCGTCGAAGCTGCCGAATGCCGCATCGATCATCGTCGCCAGCTCGGCCGGCGGTTTTCCGCCACCCTTGGGACTCATGGAACGCCAATAAAAAGCGTGGTTCCACGCCTGCGCCGCATTGTTGAACA
Organism: uncultured beta proteobacterium; assembly: GCA_963711235.1. GTDB lineage: Bacteria > Pseudomonadota > Gammaproteobacteria > Burkholderiales > Casimicrobiaceae > PALSA-1003. The sequence goes on from CAVQDI010000013.1 coordinate 200,805, forward strand.
ATCCCGCTCGGTCGGCTTGCCCCGAAACCGCCAGAATGATGCGCTCGAGCGTCTGGCCTTCAAATTCGGTTCCCGAGACCAACTCGTTGACCTTGGCGATGTAGGCCATGTGATGCTTGCCATGATGGAAGCGCAACGTTTTCGCGGAAATGATGGGGGCAAGCGCATCCTCGGGGTAGGGTAGCGTCGGCAGCACAAAGGGTGCTTCTTTCTGCGCGGTCAGTGTGGCCATGACTCAATCTCCTGTTGTGGTGTAGGACCAGGGACTACGCGTGCAAGCACAGGTTCGGGTCTACCCGCGCCCCTTGTGTCGCTGCGGGCAGCCGCCGCGCTGGCCTGCGCTGCCTGCGCTTGCTACAATCGAAACAGACCGTTCTGAGCGACGGGAGTTTCGTCGCATCAGGTTCGGTGGCCAACGACGCGAGGGGGAACTCGATGAAGAATCCGCTTGATTCGCTTTGGGGAACAGTTATCTCCGGTCTGATTCTGACCTTGATTCTTTATTTCGTTGTGAAGAGCATTCTTGCTTAGGGGAGGCAACGGCGATGGACTACGTTCCGGCATTGGCTCGATGGCTGCATTTCATGGCCGGCATCATGTGGATCGGCCTGCTCTACTACTTTAATTTCGTGCAGGTGGCGGCACTCAAAGCGGCGGCGGCGGACGGCACCGCGGCGGGTATTACCAAGCACATCGCTCCGACAGCACTGCTGTTCTTCCGTTGGGCCGCCGTCGTCACGTGGCTCGCCGGCGCGGCGCTGCTGGGCGGTCAGTTCGTCAACGCCTTCACCTTCCAGGGCGGCATGGCCGGTATCGGCATGGGCGCATGGCTGGGCACGATCATGCTGTTCAACGTGTGGGCTCTGATCTGGCCTAACCAGCAGAAAATCCTGGGCCTCAAGCCGGCCACCGACGAGGAGAAAGCCAAGGCGCGGCGCGTCGCCTTCCTCGCCTCGCGGGCGAATGTCATGCTTTCGATCCCGATGCTGTTCTTCATGGCCGGCGGCCTGTCGCATCGCGCCGTTTTCTTCGGTATGTAGAAGCCGCCGACCGGCTCGCCGCGGGGCGCGGCCAAAGCATGTCAAAACGGCCCGGTAACCCGGGCCGTTTTTGTTCCTATCTCGTCGCTTCGCCCTCAGTCGCCGTAGAGCTTCTGCACGCGCTCGCGCCTCTCTTGCGCCTCGAGCGACAGCGTCGCGGTTGGTCGCGCCAGAAGCCGTGGTATGCCGATCGGCTCGCCGGTCTCTTCGCAGTAGCCGTAACTGCCGTCGTCGATCATGCGCAGCGATTTCTCGACCTTCTTCAAGAGCTTGCGCTCCCGGTCCCGGGTGCGCAGTTCGAGTGTGTACTCTTCTTCGAGCGTAGCCCGATCCGACGGATCGGTCGTAATCTCGTTCTCGCGCAAATGCTGGCCGGTATCGTCGGCATTGTTCAACAGCTGCGCTCGCAGCTCGAGCAGCCGCTGTCTGAAGAACGCCAGCTGCGCCTCGTTCATATAGTCGCGCTCAGGCGCCTTCAACAGGTCCTGCTCGCCAAGTTCCTTGACCTTTTTTACTGCCGCTTTTGTTGCCACGCTCCCACCTTCCCACTAGGCCGTCGCTACCTGCCCGCTCGCCACGTCGCCGTATGAAACGGCGGATTATATCCCCAACCGGGCAGCACAAGCCAGCCCGTATAATCGCACAGGTAGCGAGGGCTCCAAATGACCGTGACCACGCTGACGATCACCCGGCCCGACGATTGGCACCTCCACTTGCGGGATGGGGAACCAATGCGCTCGGTGATCGGCGCGACCGCGCGCGTATTCGGCCGTGCCGTCGTCATGCCCAATCTCGAGCCTCCGGTCACCACGGTTGCCGCGGCGGCAGCGTATCGAGAGCGAATCGCCGCCGCGTTGCCCCCCGGGTCGCGTTTTGCACCCCTGCTCACGCTCTACCTGACCGAAAATACACCCGTCGCCCAAATCGAGGAGGCGCGGCGAAGCGGCTTCGTCATCGGCGTGAAATACTACCCCGCCGGGGCGACCACCCACTCTGATTCCGGCGTTACCGCGCTCGAACGCGTGTATCCGGTGCTCGACGCGATGCAGAGGCACGCGTTGCCGCTTCTGGTCCACGGCGAGGTGACAGCGGCCGAGGTCGACGTATTCGACCGCGAACGCGTGTTCGTCGATCAGGTGCTCGGGCGCATCGTCGCTGACTTTCCCGGACTCAAGGTCGTGCTCGAGCACATCACGACGCGGGAGGCTGCCGCCTTCATCGCCGCGGCCCCGGCGCACGTTGGCGCCACGATTACGCCGCAGCACCTGCTCCACTCGCGCAATGCACTATTCAAGGGCGGCATCCGCCCGCACTTGTACTGCAATCCGATCCTCAAGGACGAAATACACCGCCAGGCGCTGCTGGATGCGGCGACCGGCGGCGATGCCAAGTTTTTCCTGGGGACCGATTCGGCGCCGCACGCGCGAGGCGCCAAGGAAAATGCCCGTGGCTGCGCCGGATGCTATACGGCGCACGCTGCGCTGGAGCTCTACGCCGAGGCATTTGAAACCGCCGGAGCATTGGACAAGCTGGAAGCATTTGCGAGCTTCCACGGTGCCGACTTCTACGGCCTTCCCCGCAATGGCGATACGGTAACGCTCAGGCGCGAGGCTTGGGTCGTGCCGGGAGAGTACACCTTCGGGACGCAGACCGTGGTACCGCTCAACGCCGGCGCAACGATGCGCTGGCGCATCGCCGCGCAGTAGCCGAGCCCGCCGCCGCGACCGTGCTATCATCCGCCCTCGAAGTCAGCCAGACCGTCGCTGCCGGCCGCGCCTAGCGCTGCCGGGAGAGGAAAGTCCGGGCTCCAAAGAGCGGGATGCTGGGTAACGCCCAGACGCTGCAAGTCGTCCGCGTGAGCGGCGGCGAAGGCGAGGAACAGGGCCACAGAGACGAGTCGCATCCGATCCAAGGATGCGGGTGAAACGCGGCAACCTCCATCCGGAGCAACACCAAGTAAGCGGACGCAAGCATTATTGAGGCTGCTCGCCTAGTCCGCGGGTAGGTGGCTCGAGCGCCGCGGCAACGCGGCGCCTAGATGAATGACGGTCATAGCGCGTTCTTCGGACGCGCCGTAACAGAACCCGGCTTATCGGCTGGCTTCGACTTGACTTAGTAGTTCCATGACGCTCCGCGGCGCGAGCCGTGGAGCGTCGCCGTTCATGGGCGGCGCCGGCGCGCATCGCGCAGGATTTCACGCGCCGCATTGTGCCCCGGCACCCCGCTGACGCCACCGCCCGGGATGCGTGCCCGCGCCGCACATGTACAGCCCCTTCAGCGGCCCGCGATAATTGCCGTGACCGAGCACCGGCCGCGCCGAAAACAGCTGGTCGAGCGCCAGCGCGCCGTGAAAAATATCGCCTCCGGTAAGACCAAACTCGCGCTCGAGGTCGAGCGGTGACAGCACCCGGCGGGCGATGACGCTGGCGCGGAAACCCGGCGCGTAGCGGCCGACCGTGTCGAGCATCAAATTCGCCACTTCGTCCGCGGCGTCGTCCCATGACCGGCCGTCGGGCAGCCGTGGATTGGCATGCTGGCAGAACAGGCTCGCCACGTGCTTGCCGGGCGGTGCGAGCGAAGAATCGACGAGCGATGGAATGAGCATTTCGACGATGGGCTCACGCGACCATCCGCTCTGCCGCGCATCGAAGTATGCGCGCTCCATGTACGCAAGCGAAGGCGCGAGGATGATGCCCGGAGCGCAGATGTGGCCCGTCCTGACGCAGGCAACTGAACTCGGGTAACGCATCGAGGGCCACATTCATGCGGAACGTCGCCGAGGCACAGCGGTAGCCCTCGATCCGCCGCCGGAAATCGGCATCGAGTGCCGCGGCATCGATGAGCTTCAGATAAAGGAGCTTCGGATCGACGTTCGCGACCACGCGCCGGGCGGCAACCTCGGTCCCGTCCGCGAGCACGATGCCGGTAGCCTGCGTGCCGCGCGTCGTAACCCGTACCACGGGTGCGGCGGTGAAAATCTCCACGCCGCGTGCCCGCGCCTCCGCGGCCATCGCCTGGGTGATTGCGCCCATGCCGCCGAGCGCATGGCCCCACTGGCCGCGCTTGCCGTTCACTTCGCCGATAACATGGTGCAGCAGCACATACGCCGATCCGGGCGTATAGGGGCTGGCGAAATTGCCGACGACCGCATCGAACCCGAACACCGCCTTGATCGGGTCGGACTCGAACCAGCGATCGAGCACCTCGCCTGCACTCTTGGTGAACAGATCGAGCAGATCGCGGCGCTCGTGCGAGCGCGAGCCGCCTCAGCTGGCCGCCTGCCTTCCAAACGCGCAGCCACTCGCCGGCGCCGCCACCGACGTTAGCCGGCGTCTCGAGCAGGAGCGCGCGCAAGACGACCGCGACGCGATCAAGCATCGCGTAGTACGCCGGCAGTGCGGCCGCATCTCGGGCCGAGTAGCGCGCAACTTCCTCCTGGGTGGCGGCCAGTCCGCCGCCCACCTTGAGGTAACCGCCGGCCGGAAGCGGCAGGAAATTGGCCAGCGGCCGCTCGACGATCGTCAGCCCGTGCTGCACCAGCTTGAGATCGCGGATTACCTTCGGGTGGAGCAGGCTGACCGTATAGCTGGCGGTGGAATTGCGGAAACCTGGATGAAACTCCTCGGTGACCGCGGCGCCGCCGACGACTCCCCGGCGCTCAAATATCGCAACGGACAAGCCGGCGGCGGCGAGATAGCACGCGCACACGAGGCCGTTGTGACCACCGCCGATGATGACGGCGTCGTAGCGACGAGAGGACGGCATCGGCGGGTCAGGTGCCGCCAAGAAATGCGCGGCGCCCCTACTCCTCGGTCATTCCGGCGGCGACGATCGAAAAGCCACAGTCGACATAGGTTACCTCCCCGGTCACCGCGCTGGCGAGATCGGAGAGCAGGAAAGCCGCAACGTTGCCGACCTCTTCGATCGTCACGTTGCGGCGCAGTGGCGCCGTCCTGGCGACGAAATGCAGGATCTTGGAGAAGCCACTGATCCCGGCGGCGGCGAGCGTCTTGATCGGGCCGGCCGAGATGGCGTTGACGCGAATGCCTTCCGGCCCGAGGCACTGCGCCAGATAGCGCACATTGGCCTCAAGGCTTGCCTTCGCGAGTCCCATGACGTTGTAGTTTTGAATTGCGCGCTCGGAACCCAGGTAGGTCAGGGTGAGCATCGCGCCGCCGCGACCGGCCATGAGCGGACGGGCTCCCTTCGCCAGCGCTGCCAGGCTGTAGGAGCTGATGTCGTGCGCGGTGGCAAACGCCGCGCGCGACAGGCCGTGCAGAAAATCGCCCGCAAGCGCTTCGCGCGGCGCGAACGCAATCGAGTGCAGCAAGCCGTCGAGCGCGCCCCAGTCGCGCTTCAGCGTGTCGAACAGGGCTGGCGATCTGCTCATCGCTGGTCACATCGCACGCAAGCACCGGCACGTTGCCGAATTCGGTTGCCAACTTCGTCACGCGCTCCTTCAGGTCGTCATTGACGTAGGTGAAGGCGAGCGTCGCTCCTTCGCGTCGGCATGCCTGCGCAATGCCGTATGCGATCGAGCGGTTGGACAGCAAGCCCGTAATCAGGATCTTCTTATCGGCGAGGAAGCCCATGTTCTCAGACCAAGCAATGAGCGGTCATCCGATGCGCTAGAGAAGTTTCTTCAGGTCGAGGCCCAGACTACGTTCGATCACACCACAAGCGAGTCGGTCATTGCGGACGCCGAATTCCGCCTTCGGATCGGGGTCGAGGCGCGCGTACACGACCACCGAGTGCCCAATCACGTCATTGGGTTTTCCGGTGCCCACGGAAAGGTCGGGTGTCGTAATCTGCAGCAGCGCATTGCCTTCGGTCCCCGCATAGAGCTGCGGCAGATCGCCGGTACGCTTGCCCGATCCCGCGCTGCCCGCGACGTTCCACACCGGGCCGGCGCTTGCCGCATTGGCGGAGCTGCAGTTGCCCACCTCGTGAATGTAGATGCTGTGGGTGCCCGGCACCAGATCGGTAAAATTGGCGGTGATCCAGACCTTGCTTCCGCGCTGGGTAAAGGAAATCGTGCCGCGGACGGTGCTGCTATTCCTGGGCTCGAGTCGTGCCACCCCCATGGGGCCCGCTTCCGGGACGACCCGCGGCATATTGTCACATGCCGCAAGGAGCGTGGCGCCCAGCAGCGCCACAGGGGCGGAACGTCCCAGCCTTCTCAGCCGCCCCGTTGCGGTGCGCCTCGCGCGTGAGCACCATGCACTCGCGGGTGTGCGGGACCTCAGGGTCAGCGTCAGGATTTGGTGATGAACCAAACCGAGCCCGCTGCGGTATTGCCGGCGGTCGGAGCCAATGTGGCGGTCGCGCTCTGCGCCGCTGCCCCCACCACAAAGCCAATCGCAACCACGCCGCCCAGCAGGGGGGCGACTGTGGAACGCTCCATCGTTGTCTCCTCGTCGTCGCGGGGACCCAAGCGGTCGGCAACCCGCGCGCTATCCCGCAGCCATGATAAGCGAAGCCTGTCGCATTGCCAAACACCGCCCATCGACCGCGTTGCACGGCAGCAGTTGGCTTCCCCGAAGCTCAGCACCGCGGCAACAACAGCCACCACGGATGATTTCTACGCCCGGTTCGTTGCACCGCTGCGACGGGGATCGGAGCCGTGCAAGACCGGGAATATGCGCCCTGGCGCCGTCGATTGACTTTGCCGCGCAGCGAACCCACCATTTCCAGCACTTGCCAGTGCATCACACATTCGCGCGGAGCCACGGCTCCATGGCAGCACATTTCGGGCTGACAAGATGGTCGAGGGTGCAACGAGCAGGCTTGTCTACATCGAGGTGACCAACGCGCAGCATTTCGACGCATTCATCGACAACCCAGAACTCCCGGGTTACGACGCCCGATTCGTGCCGCTGCATTTCTACTTTATCCAGGCACTCGATCGGTTGTACGCGCATCTCAAGCAGGGCGCCCCGCTGCCCCCGTCACAGGTCGTGCGCACGGTGCCGCGCGGTGGTCCGCCGGGCAGCGCGCCGGCGCTGACTCGGACGAACCTGCCTCCCATCAGTCAGACGCCGGCGGATGCGGATCAGATCAAGTTCTCAAACGGCACCATGACCATACCGGATTAGCTCGCGCGGCGGCGATGTAGGCGCCGCGCGAGTGGAATGCAACCGGGTGCGTCGCGATGTGGCCGCCGCGGCGACCGGCGCATCATGCACGCAATTCGCAACCGGACAGGGTAGAATGACGCGGTCGCCCGGAAACGCGCGGCCGCTTTTCTTCGGAAAACGCGCGGTCGCTCTCTTGCAGCGGGACTCCCAGTCGAACTCCCATGTCGTTCATCATGACGCCGTCCGAGATCGTTCACGAACTGAACAAGCATATCGTTGGGCAGGGTGCGGCAAAGCGAGCGGTCGCGATCGCGCTGCGCAATCGCTGGCGTCGGCAGCAGGTTGCCGAACCGCTACGCCAGGAAATCACACCGAAGAACATCCTGATGATCGGCCCCACGGGGGTCGGCAAGACGGAGATCGCGCGCCGGCTCGCCCGCCTCGCAGACGCCCCTTTCATCAAGATCGAAGCGACGAAGTTTACCGAGGTCGGTTATGTCGGCCGCGACGTCGACACGATCATTCGCGATCTCGCCGAGACCGCGATCAAGCAGACGCGCGAAAGCGAGACGCGCAAGGTACGCGACCGGGCCAGCGACAGCGCCGAGGAGCGCGTACTCGACGCATTACTGCCGCCGGTCCGCGAGGTCAACCTTGACGACATGAAGCCTACGGATTCTGCAACGCGCCAGAAATTCCGCAAGATGCTGCGGGAAAACAAGCTCGACGACAAGGAGATCGACGTCGAGATATCCGTGCTTCCGGCACAGATGGAGATTCTCGCGCCGCCGGGCATGGAAGATCTCACCAGCCAGATCCAGGGCATGTTTCAGCAGATGTCGGGCGGGCGGCGCAGGGTCAAGCGCATGAACGTCGCCGAGGCGATGAAGGCCCTAATCGACGAGGAGGCTGCGAAGCTTGTCAACGACGACGAATTGAAGGCTAAGGCGCTCACCAACGTCGAGCAGAATGGCATTGTGTTCCTGGACGAGATCGACAAGATTGCGAGCCGCCAGGAAACAATTGGCGCCGACGTTTCAAGACAGGGTGTGCAGCGCGACCTCCTGCCGTTAGTCGAGGGCACGACCGTCGCGACCAAGTACGGCATGGTCAGGACCGATCATATCCTCTTCATCGCCAGCGGCGCTTTCCATCTCGCCAAGCCCTCGGATCTGATTCCCGAATTGCAGGGACGCTTCCCGATCCGCGTCGAACTGTCGTCGCTCTCGGTCGCCGACTTTGAGCAAATCCTGACGGCCACTGACGCCTGCCTGACGCGACAGTATCAAGCCCTGCTGGCGACCGAGCGCGTTGCGCTCAACTTCGAGCCGGACGGCATCAGGCGGCTGGCCGAAATCGCCTTCGCAGTCAACGAGAAGCAGGAAAACATCGGCGCGCGGCGCCTGTACACGGTCATGGAACGGTTGCTCGACGAGGTATCGTTCGACGCAGCCAAGCTGGAAGGCCACACGATCACGATTGACGCCAAGTACGTCGATGACCGCCTTGCCGGAATCGCCAAAGATGACAACCTTTCCCAGTACATTCTTTAGGGCATGAATGAGGTCCGGTTCGATCTTGCCGCGTTGATCGGCGCCGGCACAATCCTCCTGCACCCCTGGGCACGATTGCGCTAAAGGAGATTGCGCCGCGCCAGGTTTTTCATCAGCGCGCCCGTGCCGAAACTCCACGGCGGAATACGATCGCTGCGATTGACACGGTTGACGAGCGCGCCGAGCGTCGGCGTCGCCACCGTCGCGATGTCACCGATAACATGCGTGAACCCCTCGCCTGACTGGAACCGATCCTGAGTCGGCGCAAACATGGTGCCAAGAAATAGCATCAGGCCATCCGGGTACTGGTGGTTCGCGCCGATCGCCTGCCCGACCAGGTCGAGCGGGTCGCGACTGATCATCGCCATCGAGCTTTGTCCCTCCACCGCGTAACCCTCCGGGCCGTCGACACGCATCGCCAGCTCGCAGCCGCGCACCGTGTCGATCGTGAACGAGTCATCGAACAGCCGGATGAAAGGGCCGATTGCACAGGAAGCATTGTTGTCCTTGGCCTTGCCGAGCAGAAGTGCGCTGCGGCCCTCGAAGTCGCGCAGGTTAACGTCGTTGCCAAGCGTCGCGCCAACCGTGCAGCCACGACTGTTCACCGCCAGCACAATCTCAGGCTCGGGATTACTCCACTGCGACCGGGGATGAATACCGACCTCCGCGCCCAGCCCGACCGCTGACATCGGCTGCGCTTTGGTGAAGATCTCGGCGTCGGCGCCGATGCCGACTTCGAGATACTGTGACCACGCACGCTGCTCGATCAGCACGTCCCTGAGCCGCACGGCTTCGGGCGAACCGGGCCGTACGCCGGCGAGATCGTTGCCAATCACCGCGACGATCGATCTGCGCACCGACTCCGCCTTCGCCGGGTCGCCGCGCGCTTGTTCCTCAATGACGCGCTCGAGCATACTCGAGATGAATGTCACGCCGCTCGCCTTGATCGCCTGCAGGTCGCAGGGTGCGAGCAACCAGGGCATGGCATTGTTGCGCCGATTCCACGCCGAGTTGGCGACCATATCCGACAGCGTGGCGAGCGGCGGCAGGTTGTCGGCGGCGCGAACAGCGGCCACCGGATCATCGAGTTCGAGCAGTGCACTCGCAGTCGCCGCGACAGGCGAGAGATCGACGACGTCGTCGCCGCGCACGCCAACGAGCGTCGGGCCCTCGCACGCAGGCACCCATGCTCGCCCGACCAGCAGTGCTCGTTCGCGGTCTTCGGGCAGGCACATGGAGACGATCAATCGCTCGTTCATGTTTTCTCTGCCGTCGCACACCCGGGTATCATCGCGCAAGAAACCATCCTGATTCAGCCTTCGGGACCCTTCCATGCTCACGACCGCCCAACGCGACCTGGCCGCCCGCCATCTTCTCGCAGCGCGACGCGCGCGGCAATCGGGCCCGCGCCTGGCAGAATCCTGCCGCCCAACCGAGCTCGAGGATGCGCTCGCCATCCAGCGCCGCGTGCAGGAACTGCTCGACTTCGAAACGGGAGGCTGGAAGTGCTCGGTCCCGACGCTCGAGCGCGCGATCTCCTGCGCGGCGATTTTCGCGCCAACCATAGCGCGGGCATCTCCCTGGCGCGTGATGGTCCGCGGCGGGGTGGCCCGCATCGAGCCGGAGATCGCTTTCGTGCTCGGACGTGATCTCCCGCCCCGTGCCGTACCGTATGGCGAAGCCGAGGTTTGCGCGGCAATCGCCGAGACACGGTTGGTCTTGGAGCTGCTCGATTCGCGTTACGCCGACCCCGCAACGGTTACGTTTCCCGAACTGCTCGCCGACAGCGTCTCGAATCAGGGTCTGTTCGTCGGCCCGGTCCTGCGCAATGGGTTGCAACGGCAGCTGGACGGTTTTGCGATCGCGGTCGAGACTCCGACCGCAACGCTTCACGCGCGCGAGGGGCGGCACCCCGACGGCCACCCGCTGCGACCGCTGGTATGGCTGACGAACTTTGTGGCGTCCCGTGCCGAACTGGGCGGCCTCAAGGCTGGCGCGATCGTCACCACGGGTTCGTACGCCGGCGCGCTCGAGGTACCGATAGGGACGCCATTGCGGGTGCGATTCGGCGACCTGGGCGAGCTCGGCGTCGAACTCGCGGCAGGGTAGACCGTGAAGCCTGAGCGGGCTACGCGCGACAACCGTCGCCCGGAGCGGACGAGAACGTCAGCGCCCGCAGTGCCCGGGCATCATTGGGCCGGAGGCAATTAGAAACAACCGGTGAGGGAGGAAATCGCCGAAAACCGGTGCTCCGGCTTCCGATAGACGTCATCTGGATCCTGGTCATAGCTGATCAGGTTGTCCATCACGATCGTGCGTCGAAACCCGACGTACACGCCCTCCTTGTTCTTGCCGTTGACCTCGGCACACAGCGCGGTGCCGTCGGCATTGAGGCGCTGATTGCGGATCTGCATTGACGCGGGATCGAGGAGCACGTCGCGCATGTGCTGCTCCAGCTGCAGCTGCTTGGCGTGTCGTGCGTCTTCATGGGCCACGCGGTCATCGATCGCCGCCTGCTCCGCCTCGCGTCGTGTCTGCTCCTGCTGCGCGGCGCGTTCGCGCATTTTGCGATCGGCCTCTGCGTCTTCGCGTCGTGCCTGCTCGACCGCGGCGGCAATTGCTGCGGCGTCGGGAGTACGCTCCTTCGCCTTCTCGCATGCAGCGACGCCGAGGACCGCGATACCGACGATCGCAACGAGTACCCGCCGCATCCGCAATAGGTCGCGCGATGCCCTTTCGGATTCCCTAGATGGGCACCCGCGTATAGCGATATTTCTCCGCACAGCGGATGATCTGCAAGTTGGTCGGGAACTCGAGGCAGACCCGCGCATCGGCCCGTGTCCAGGTTTGCTTCTTTGCATGCGTCCCCGCGCTCGAAGCGGCCGCCATGGGTGCAGCCGCGGGCGCGGGAGCAGCTGCAGGCGCGGGTGAGATAGCCGCGGGCGCGGGCGACGCAGCCGCCGGGGCAGCCTTAGGTGCCTGGGCGATGGCGGTTGCCGGATACACCACTGCGACGGTTACTGCGCACGCTATTGCTGCAACGAATCGGTTCATGATTGGCCCCCTCAGCATTGAAGCTCCCTAGCAAAGCCGGCTAGCGCAAAAAGAACCCACTGACCTTGCCGTCTTTGACCACCATGGTGACGAGTCTGTCATCACCGCCGTCCTTGAATTCGAGCTTCCACAGGTAGATTTGGTAGCCCCCTTGATTCAACCGGGCCAGGTAGTTAGCGAGGTAGCCTTGATTGAAACGCGGCGCAAACTGTGCGCTGAAACTGTCGAGCATCGGCTGCGACATGGTGGCCTTGAACGTCGCATCGCCTCCGGCGACGAAATCCTGCAGCGACTTAGACTGCGTCGCGGCAAGCATGTTCTTCATCGTCGTTTCGATCTCCTGAGGTGCCTGGGCCCATGCTGCCTGCGCCGCAGTGCCGACGAAGACCACGACGCAAAGCAAGATGCGGTAGAGCGTAACCGGCGCCAGCGCGCGGCGTGGGATTGGCTTCATGATTTGCTCCCGATCGCGCGATGATACGCCAGCCCGCGGCAGCGAGAAACGGTCGCGAGGGGCGTGTTGTAACGCCGCGAGCGCGGGCAACGGCTTGCCGGGAGGTCGCCCTCGCTGCGTGTCGCGCGCGAGCTCCGACCCCGACAAACGGCGCATCAACCATCCTCCGCCAAGGGTGATTGGGACGGCTAGTCGAGTGTGCTGCGGAAAGATCGCAGCCCAATGGCGATTACGACCAGCATGAAGACCGCCATGGGCCAAACTTCGGGCATGATTTCGCTCCAGCCGTTGCCCTTGAGCAGCACGCCACGAATGATGCGCAAGAAGTGGGTGAGTGGCAGCGCCTGGCCGATTACCTGTGCCCAATCCGGCATGCCACGGAACGGAAACATGAATCCGGAAAGCAGGATCGAGGGCAAAAAGAAGAAAAAGGTCATCTGCACCGCCTGCAGTTGGTTGCCCGCGACCGAAGAGATCGTCAGTCCTAGCGTCAGGTTGGCGGCGATGAACAGCAGGACGGAAAGGTACAGGATGCCGTAGCCGCCGAGCATCGGCACCTTGAAAAGCCATTCCGCCAGCGTCAGCACCAGCGTTACCTGGATCAGCCCGATCACGATGTATGGAATGATCTTGCCCATCATGACTTCGAGCGCGGTGGCCGGCGTCGCCAGCAGATTTTCCATGGTGCCGCGTTCGCGTTCGCGGGTGATCGCGAGCCCGGTCATCATGACCATAGTCATCGTCAGGATGACGCCCATCAGGCCAGGCACGATGTTGTACTGCGTTACCGCCTCCGGGTTGTAGCGTGGATGGATGCGTACCTCGAAGGCGCCGGGTGTCGGTGCGAGGTCCGCCAACGGGCCCGTCAAATCGTGGGCGAGGGCCGTTTGCGCGAGCTGGTTGAGCGCCGCAATCGCGTTGACCGTCGCCGTGGGATCGGTCGCGTCAGCCTCCACCAGCATCGCGGGACGCTCGCCGCGGACCAGTCGCTTCGAAAAATCGGCCGGGATGTTGACAACGAACTGCGCCTCGCCGGTGGCGAGCATGTCATCCGCGTCAGATTCGCTGCGCGCCTCGCCGATGAACGCGAAGTAGTCGCTGTTACGCAATGCCGCGAGGATGCTGCGTGAAAATTGGCTGTCATCGGCGGCAAGCGCTGCGGTCGGGAGGTGCTTGGGGTCCGAATTGATGGCGAAGCCGAAGAGCGTGAGCTGTATGATGGGAATGCCGACGATCATGCCGAAAGTCAGCCGGTCGCGCTTGAGCTGGATGAATTCCTTGCCGACGATGCCAAGCCAGCGTGAGATCGAAAAGTAGTCGCCCATCAATGAATTTCCGTGACCGGCGCTTCGCCCGCGTCGCGCATCAGGTGGATGAAGACGTCCTCCAGCCCGGGGTTGACTTCCGTCCAGGTTCGTCCCGGTTCGGCCATGATGGGCTCGAGCTCGCGCTGCAGCCGCTTGCCATCGGAGCCGGTGATGTGCAGCCTGGTGCCGAAGGCCGCGACTTCCTCGACCGCCGGCAAGGCCCGCACCCGCTCGGCTAGGGCGGGCAGATCGTCTGCGGTTACGGCCCAGGTGTAAAGCGACTGGCTGGCGATCACTTCCTGCGCGGTGCCCTGAACCAGCAGGCGGCCGTAGAGGATGTAGCCTAACTTGTGGCAGCGTTCGGCTTCGTCCATGTAATGCGTGCTGACCAGCACCGTGATGCCGCGCGCGGCGAACGCGTGCAGCTCCTCCCAGAACTCACGCCGTGCCTTGGGGTCGACGCCGGCGGTCGGTTCGTCGAGAAGCAGCAGTTGCGGGTCGTGGAGGAGACAGGCGGCGAGCGCCAGGCGTTGCTTCCAGCCACCGGAAAGCGTCCCCGCCAACTGGTTTGCCCGCCGCGCCAAGCCGAGCTGCTGGAGCGCGGTGTCGACCTTCTTGCGTTCGTCGGTCATGCCGTACATGCGCGCGACGAAGCGCAGGTTCTCCCGGATGGTGAGATCGTCCCAGAACGAGAAGCGCTGCGTCATGTACCCGACGTGTCGCTTGATCTGCTTGGTCTCACGTACGATGTCGTAACCGAGGCACGTGCCTTTGCCGCTGTCGGGCGTGAGCAACCCGCAGAGCATCCGGATCGATGTCGTCTTGCCGCTGCCGTTAGGGCCGAGAAAGCCGAAAATCTCTCCCCGGCGAACGGTTAGCGACAAGTCCTTGACCACATGATTCTCTCCGAAATGCTTGTTGATGCCGTGAACGTCGATGACGACATCGATGGCGCGCGCGTCGCTCATTGTGGCGGTGGCAGCGTTACGTCGACCGGTTGCCCGGGATTGAGCCTGGCCGCGATATCCGGCGCAGGCCGAGCCTCGACCAAGTAGACGAGCTTGGACCGGTTCTCTTTGGAGTAGAGCACCGGCGGAGTGAATTCGGCCCGGTCAGCGATAAACGAAATAGTCGCGCTGATCGGACCAGCGCAGGAGTCGCAGGCCACACTCAGGGTCTGTCCGCGCTTGAGCCGCCCGAGAACCGGCTCCGGAACGTAGACGCGTATCTTGACGTTGGCGGGCGGGAGCAGGCTCACCACCGGGCTGCCCGCTGGAACGAAATCGCCGACAACGTAATACGTGTCGTCGACACGGCCCGCTTGCGGTGCAAGCATCGCCCGCTGTGCCAGGTGCCAGTCGCTCTGCGCCAGCGCTTGGCGAGCCGCCGCGGCGTCCGCTTCCGCAGCGCGAATCTCGTCTGGCCGCCCAGGCAGATTCGCGGTTTGCACTGACGCCTTGAGCTGCGCCACGAGCGCGTCGTCGCTCTTCAACTTGGTCCGCGCATCGTCGAGCGCCGCGTCACTGATGAAGCCTGACCGGAAAAGCGACTCCTGGCGCTTGAGATTGGCGGCCGAAAGCTCGCGCGAGGCCTGTGCCTGGCGCAGTTGTTCGGCAACGGTTTCGACCTCCGGCGGCCTCTTTCCAGTCTTTATATTTTCGAGCCGGGCCAGCGCGGCGCGCAGCTGCTCTTCGGCCTGACGCCGCGCGGCGATCTCGTTTTCGCGCTCGAGCTCGAACAGCGGCGCGCCCGCGACAACCTGGTCACCACGTTGCACTGAGAGCTGCTGCAGGGTACCGGCGAACTGCGCGCCGACCCGTACATATTCGCCTTCGATGTACCCCTGCAGCGGCCGCTCGCCGCGCGTGCCACATGCGGCGAGAAAGGCCAGGGAGAACGCCGCCGCACAGCGACGGTTTGGGGCACACAGCGTTGGCATTTTTTGCGGGCTCGGCGCTAGCATACCTCAGCGCCGAAACCTCAGGCCGCACTGCAGCGATCGTGCGTGCTCCTCCTCGTGCCGCGTTGCGCGGCAGGTGCCGTCCTGTGCGCCAGGATCGGCGCCTAGGACGACGACTCAGTACTTGATCGAGCAGCCGTATGGCGTCGAAGCCGCCGTCGTCACCGCCGTCCCACTCATCGCCTCCGTCAGGGCGGCACGAACATAGTTATGCGCCGCCGGCGGGTCCTCCGGCCGAGTAGAAGGACGGTCGTCGATCGCTCCTGCGTAGACGATCATGCCTTCGGGATTGATCACGAACATGTGCGGTGTAGTCTTGGCCTGGTAGAGCCTTGCGACCGCACTGTCGGGGTCGATGAGCACGGCCTTCTGTGCGGCACCGCGAGCCTGCATCCATTCGCCAAGCTTCGCCGGCGGCATGTAATCCGAGCTTGACCGGTTCGACGAATCAAGCGCGAGCCACACCACGCCGCGCGGACCCCAGCTTTCCTGCATTCCTTGCATGTTGCGCGTGCTGTATTGGTTGCGCACGAACGGGCACGAGGGATTCGTCCATTCGAGCACTACATACTTGCCCTTGAAGTCGGACAGCTGAACGGTCTTGCCCTGTGTATCCACGAGCGTGAAGTTCGGAGCACTCTGCCCCGCAGTTGCGGCCAGGACGGGCATCGCTGTGCCAAAGGTCAGTACGCTCATCAGTAAGCGCCAATTCATATCGCCTCCATCGTCGATGATGCCTTGCTAAGGCTGCGCCAGCGCATCGGTGATGACGCGCTGCTGTAGGACCTCGGGCAGGATCAGGGGTTCACGGCCCGGTCGGTAGAGAACGTACACCGGCACCCCGCTGCGTCCCAGTGCGGCGAGGGCGCGCCCGATCGTCGCGTCGCGTCGGGTCCAGTCGGCGCGCAGCAGTGCAACATGGTTCTGCGCGAATGCCTGCTGCACCACATCGGTGTTGAGAATCAGGCGCTTGTTGACCTGGCAGGTAACGCACCATGCAGCGGTGAAGTCGACGAACACCGGGCGACCCGCTGCGGTGAGTTGCTGCACGCGATCCGGTTCGTATTGCTGCCATGGTCCCCGGTCGGCGGCGAGTCGGTTCGATGCCGGCTCGGTCCCCGAGACCGCGGCGATGACAATCGGCCAGCCGACCGCGAAGATGCCAGCGAGGCCCGCTACCGCCGCCCATCCCCACCCCCGAGCGCCGCCGGCACGCATCGTTTGCCAGGCCCAGAGCGCGAACGCGATCAGCAGCAGGACGACAAACAGTCGCGCGACGGCATCGTTGTCGAGTTGCGCGCCCAGCACCCAGGCGAGCCATATCACAGTCGCATAGAGCGGGAAGGCAAGCAGTTGCCTGAGGCGCAGCATCCAGGGCCCCGGACGCGGCAGCTTCGCCCGCCACCCGGGAAAACAGGCGAGCAACAGATAAGGCAGCGCCATGCCGGCGCCCAGCGCGGTGAATACGGCGAGGGTCGACACCGGCGTCGCCACGAGCGCCCAGCCGATGGCTGCGCCCATGAACGGCGCCGAGCAGGGCGAGGCGACGACCACCGCGAGCACGCCCGATAGCGCGTCATTGACGTACGCGTTGCGCGCGCTCCAGCCCGAGATCGCCGACGGCAGCAGCTGGCCAATCTCAAACACGCCGGAGAGGTTCAACGCGAGGACGAAAAACAGGGCCGCCAGGCCGACTACCACCATCGGCGACTGCAGCTGAAATCCCCAGCCGAGCTGCTGACCTGCGGCCCGCAATGCGAGCAGAAGGCCGGCGAGCAGCCAGAAGGAGGCGACCACTCCGCCGGCAAACGCCGCCCCATGCCGGCGCATCGCCGCCCTTGTCATCGCCCTGCGTCGCGAATCCCAGCACCTTGAGCGAGAGCACAGGGAACACGCAGGGCATCAGGTTGAGCAGCAAACCACCGACCAGTGCGAAGGCGAGCGCGACGGAAAGCGAGAGGGTGCTCGCTTCCGTGCCGTTCGAATGCGGCGGCAGCGCCCGCGTCGCCGCCGCGGCATCGGGTGCCGGACCGGGAGCGACCGCTCCAGCCGAGCGGTACATCGATGCTCGCCGCGTGGCCCTGGCGAAAGCCGTGGGTTGCGGTTAGGACGCCTGCGACACGGGTGAAGTCGCCAACCCGCGCGCTTGCTACCGGCAGGGTCAGCCTGAGTGTCGAGCCGGCACGAGCAAGGGTTTGCGGCACGCCTGCCTCGATTTTGCCTTCGGCGTAGGGGAAGAAATGCAACTCGCCCGGGTCTTCCTCCTGCGCCGCGGACGTAAGGTCAAGTTCGATCTGCTGCCCGTGCCCGGTCGCGGTGGCCTTCCAGCCCTCCAGCGGCCGCGGCAGCGAGGCCCGCGTACGCGCGATGGCCTCACCCCAGTGCGGCTCGGGCGCCGGATTGGATTCCACCGGCAAGTTCAGGGCGAGATCGGCGCCCTCGGGAATGCACACTTCCTTGCAGACGAGCCAATCCGCCCGTGCCTTAAGCGTCGTGGGACCCGTGCTCGAAAATGCGGGCGCCACCGCAATGTCGGTCAGCAGGAGCACTTCGCCTTCGTAGCCGTAATTGACCAGCGGGCCCACGGGCAGCGCGCGCGGCGCCGGCCATTGGATCGGGCCGGCGTCGAGCCCGGGGGGCAATTTCCAATCGAGCGTCGGGGGCAACCCTGAGTCGCCGGGATTCTGCCAATACGCGTGCCAGCCCGGGTCCATCTTCAGCCGCAGCGCGACCGTCAACGGAGTCCCCGGCTTGAGTGCCGTCGCGGCAGGAAGGAGCTCGGCCTCGACGTGCTCGGTGCGCACCGGTGCCGCGGTCGCAGTGGCCGCGACGCCTGCGGCGAAGAGCAGCCGGAGAAGGTGGTGCTGCAATGGGGACATTAACGGGTGCGCGAACGAGCGCGGCGATGCGACATTGGATGGCGAGATCCGGCACCGGTTCCCGGATAGGCTAGAATTCTACCAGCCTGTCCGTCGGGCGGTCTCCGCCCGGTCTACCTCCGGCTGCTGCCGTCATGGAAGCCTTCCTCGTTTCGCTGCTCGTTGTCGCGGTCGGTGAAATGGGCGATAAGACGCAGCTGCTCGCCCTGGTGCTCGCCGCGCGGTTCCAGCGACCGCTCCTGATCGTGCTTGGCATCTTCGTGGCCACGCTCGCCAACCATACGTTGGCCGGGGTCATCGGCGCGTGGATACGCCAAGTGGTGCCCGCGACGTCTCTGCGCTGGCTGGTTGCCGCGTCCTTCCTCGCCGTGTCGCTATGGACGCTGATACCGCACCGCGATGGCGGGCGCGACGCGAAGCTGCCCGGTCGCGTTGGTGTGTTCGCGCTTACCACGATCGCCTTTTTTCTCGCCGAGATCGGTGACAAGACGCAAATCGCAACCGTCGTGCTGGCGGCGCGATTCGACAATCTGCTGGCGGTCATCCTCGGCTCCACCCTGGGCATGCTCGCCGCCGATATACCGGTGGTATTGCTGGGAAAAGCCGGCGCGTCGCGGCTTCCCCTTCCCGCGTTGCGCATCGCCGCGGCAGCCTTGCTCGCGCTGCTGGCGCTGGTGACGCTGGTCGCCTGGCGCTAACTGCTCCACGGGGCGATCCCTCCTGCCGGTATAATCGATCGCTTCGCTTTCGCTCTCCGCCGCCGCGGCCGCCGCATGCAACCGTATCGTCCCGCCGACATCGAAGCCGCCGCGCAGGCGCATTGGACGTCCGTACAGGGATTTCGCGCCCGCGAGGACACCGGCAAGCCGAAATTCTACTGCGTGTCGATGCTGCCCTATCCGTCGGGCATTCTGCACATGGGGCACGTGCGCAACTACACCATCAACGACATGATGTACCGATATCAGCGTATGAACGGGTACAACACCTTGATGCCGATGGGTTGGGATGCGTTCGGGCTGCCGGCGGAAAACGCTGCGATGAAGGTCGGCGTCGCTCCCGCGCGGTGGACTAACGACAACATCGCCTACATGAAGCGACAAATGCAGGCGGTCGGGCTCGCCATCGACTGGTCGCGCGAACTGACGACGTGCAAACCTGATTACTACCGCTGGAACCAGTGGCTGTTTCTGAAGATGCTTGAACGCGGCATCGCGTACAAAAAGACCGGCGTCGTCAACTGGGACCCGGTCGATCAAACCGTGCTTGCCAATGAGCAGGTGATCGACGGTCGCGGCTGGCGCTCCGGCGCGCCGGTGCAAAGGCGCGAAATCCCGATGTATTACCTCAGGATCACCGATTACGCCGACGAGTTGCTCGACAACCTCGACAAGATGACCGGTTGGCCAGAGCGCGTGCGGGCGATGCAGGCAAACTGGATTGGCCGCAGCGAAGGCGTACGTTTCGCCTTCCCGCATGACATTCGCGACGCGGGCGGCGCGCTGATCGGCGACGGCAGGTTGTGGGTGTTCACCACCCGCGCCGACACGATCATGGGAGTCACGTTCTGTGCTGTCGCCGCGGAGCATCCGCTGGCGGCGCATGCGGCGGCGTTGGATCGGAGGCTTGCGGCATTCATCGACGAATCCAGGCTCGGGAGCACGATCGAGGCGGAGCTTGCCACGATGGAGAAGAGGGGCATGCCGACGGGGCTTTATGTCAGGCACCCGTTGAGCGGCGAGCGCATCGAGATTTGGATCGGCAACTACGTGCTGATGTCCTACGGCGAAGGGGCCGTGATGGGCGTACCCGGCCACGACGAGCGCGACTTCGCGTTCGCAAAGAAGTACGGCTTGCCGATCAGGCAGGTCATCGCCGTCGCCGGCGAGACATTCTCGACCGACGCGTGGCAACCGTGGTACGAGGACAAGTCGCGCGGCGTTTGCGTTAACTCCGGCAAGTACGACGGCTTGGGCTACCAGCAAGCCGTCGTCTCCATCTTGGCCGACCTCGAGGCCCTGGGCCTCGGCGAAAAGCGGATCACCTACCGGCTGCGTGACTGGGGAATCTCGCGCCAGCGCTACTGGGGGACGCCGATCCCGATCGTGCATTGCCCGGACTGCGGCGACGTCCCGGTACCGGAAGCCGACCTGCCGGTGGTCCTGCCCGAAGATTGCGTTCCCGACGGCACGGGCAATCCGCTGGCCAAACGCGCCGATTTTGTCAACACAACATGCCCGCGCTGCGGCGGGCCGGCGAAGCGCGAGACCGACACGATGGATACATTCGTTGACTCGGCGTGGTACTACATGCGCTACGCTTGCCCCGGTGCGCCGACCGTGGTCGACGCGCGCAACGAGTACTGGAACCCGATGGACCAGTACATCGGCGGCATCGAGCATGCCATCCTGCACCTGCTTTATGCGCGTTTCTGGACCAAGGTCATGCGCGACATGGGTCTGCTCAGCTTCGACGAGCCGTTCACGCGGTTGATGACGCAGGGGATGTTGCTCAACCACAGCTACTTCCGGCGCAACGCCCAAGGTGGCATCGACTACTTCGCTCCCGACGACGTGGAGCCTGTCCACGATGGTGAGGGTCGCGTCAGCGGCGGAACGCTCAAAAGCGACGGCCAGCCGGTCGAGTACGGCGGCACCGGCACGATGTCCAAGAGCAAGAAGAACGGGGTCGACCCGCAAGAACTAATCGCGAAATACGGCGCCGACACGGCGCGGATGTTCGTCATTTTTGCAGGGCCGCCGATGGACTCGGCGCTGTGGTCTGACGACGGGGTCCTGGGACCGCACCGCTTCCTCCAACAGCTGTGGACCTATTCCCAGCATCGCGCCGGGGCCCTCGAGCGTACGCCTGTCGCGATCGACTGGCGGCATGCGCCGCCGGCGCTGCGCGAGATCCGGCGCGAGCTGCACCTGCATCTCAGACAGGCCAACGAGGATTACGAGCGCATCAAGTACAACACGGTCGTCTCGGCGGCGATGAAGATGCTCAACGCGCTCGACGAGGTGCCGCAGGAGGCCACGCCGGCGACGATCGAACTCGTTCGCGAGGGTCTGTCGCTGCTGCTGCGCGTGCTCAACCCGGTCGCGCCGCACATCACGCACGCGCTCTGGGAGCAACTCGGCTACGCCATCAAATACGGCGACATCCTCGATGCACCGTGGCCGCAGGTCGATGCCGCAGCCCTCGCTCAGGACGAGATCGAGCTGGCGCTCCAGGTCAATGGAAAATTGCGGGGCAAGTTGCGCGTGCCCGCGCTGGCGGACTCGGTTGCAATCGAAGAGGCGGCAATTGCGAGCCCCGAAGTGCAGAAACACGCCAATGGCGTCGCGCCGCGCAGGGTCGTCATCGTTCCGGGGAGGTTGGTCAATGTCGTCGTCTAGGGCGAATTGGGCGCCCGCATCCAGCCTCCCCCTGCTCTGTGGGGGCGGGGTCGTGCTCATTGCCGCGCTGCTCGCCGGATGCGGTTTTCATCTTCGCGGCGAAGCCCACTATGAATTCGACACCCTGTATCTGAACTCGCCTGCGGCACAGCCGCTCACGGCGGACCTCAAGCGCTCGCTGGAGGGCATCGGCACGGCACAGCTCGTCACGTCGCCGGACAAGGCGCAAGTGATTCTGGACATCGCGAGCGTCGAGAACAACAAGCAGATCCTGTCGCTATCGAGCGGCGGCAAGGTAAGCGAGTTCCTGCTCTCCAAACGAGTTTTGTTCCGGGTCCACGATCCCGCCGGCAACGACTGGCTGCCGACCTCCGAACTGGTCGTGCGGCGCACGTACAGCTACTCCGACAGCGCCGCACTCCCCAAGGAAGCGCAGGAGCAACGCCTATGGCGCGAGATGCAGGATGACGCCGTGCAGCAGATCGTGCGCCGCTTGCAGGCCGCCAAGAAACCAGCCTGAACCGCGCCGCGGTTGCGCCTCTGCGTCGTAACCTCCCGCACCTGTGCAAATCCGCCTGCCTCAGCTCGCCGGGCACCTCGCCAGGGGCCTCGGTTCGCTCTATGTCGTGCACGGCGACGAGCCCTTGTTGGCGATGGAGGCCGGGGATCTGGTCCGCGCCGCCGCCCGCTCCGCCGGCTTCGAGGAACGCGAGATCCTTGTCGCCGACCACGGCTTCAAGTGGGATGCATTCGCCGCCGCGAATCGCAATCTCGGCCTGTTCGGCGCGCGCAAGGTCGTCGACCTGCGTATTCCGTCGGGCAAGCCCGGTGTCGACGGCGCACGGGTGCTCGAGGACTCGGCGACGAATCCTCATTCCGACACGCTCACGCTAATCACGCTGCCACGGCTCGATCGAGCCGCGCAGTCCTCCGCATGGTTCGCCGCGCTCGAGAGCGCCGGCATCATCGTCGCCGTCCAGCCGCTCGAACGTGACCAACTGCCGCAGTGGCTCGCAGCGCGGCTCGCCCGCCAAAACCAGCGCGTTTCCGCCGATACGCTAACGTTTCTTGCCGACACGACGGAGGGCAATCTGCTCGCCGCGGCGCAGGAAGTGGAGAAGCTGGGCCTCCTTCTACCGGAGGGCGAACTCGATTCGGACGCAGTCCTGCACGCCATCGCCGATGTCGCGCGCTTCGATGTTTTTCAGCTCTCCGAGGCGCAGCTTGCCGGTGACGCGGCGCGCGCGCTGCGCATCCTCGCGGCACTCGAGTCCCAAGGCGAGGGTGTGCCGCTACTGATCTGGCAGCTCGCCGAGGACCTGCACGCACTCTCGTCGGTAATGGCTGCAACCGCGGACGGCACACCGCTCGCCGCCGCCGTCCGTGCCACGCGGGTGTGGGGAAAGCGTCAGGCCGCACTGGAACGCGCCGCAACGCGCCTCGCCCCGACGGCGATTCCCCCGCTGCTGCAGCGGCTCGCCCGGCTCGACGCGCTGGCCAAAGGCATCGGCTCGGGCAGCGTCTGGGACGAACTCGCAGACATGGTGCTCGCGCTCGCCGGTCACCCGCCGCGGTCCACCGCACCCGCGGCGCACTGACACCATTCCCGCCGCCGCGCAGCGTCGAGCCTGGATCGTGGCCACGACGATGGTCGGGACGGTCTCGACCATCCTCGCCGCGACTATCGTCAACGTCGCCTTTCCGGCGATGATTAGCGAATTCCATGTCGGTCACGACTCACTGCAATGGGTCGCGACCGGGTTTCTCGCCGCGACAGCGACGACGATGCTCGCGACCTCGTGGCTGGTCGAGTCCTTCGGCCAGCGCGCCACGTTTGTCGTGACCATGGTCGTATTCCTCGCCGCTTCGCTGCTCGGCGCGGCCAGCTGGAATACCGAATCGCTGATCGCAGCCCGTGTTCTGCAAGGCGCCGCAGCGGGTGTCATGCAGCCTTTGTCGATGATCGCGGTGTTCGAGGTCTTTCCACTTGAACAGCGGGGCCGGGCCATGGGTGTGTTCGGCTTTGGCGTGGTACTCGCGCCGGCTGTTGGTCCGGCTCTCGGTGGTCTGCTGACGCAGGCCTTCGGGTGGCGGGCGATCTTTCTCCTTTCGGTCCCCTTCTGTGTCGCCGCGTTGCCGCTCGGCTGGCGTTGGCTCTCCGCGGGGAGGGCCTCCGGGCCGCGACACCCCTTTGACTGGGTCGGTACCGTATTGCTCATCGCTGCCCTGGTCGCCCTCCTCAATTTTCCGGTCGTTGGTCACCGCAATGGCTGGCTGTCCGCGTTGGCGCTCGTCGATGCGAGCATCGCGCTGGCGCTGACCAGCGGCTTCGTCGCCTGGCAGTTTCATGCCCCAGCGCCGTTGCTGGCGGTGCGTTTGCTCGCAAGCCGTGGCTTCCGGGCGGCCCTGATGGTCGCCGTCGCCTATGGCCTGGGGCTGTTCGGCACGACCTATCTCGTGCCGGTGTTCGTGCAGGACATCGCCGCGTATGGACCGGCCAAGGCCGGCAATCTGTTGCTCGCTCCGGGGCTTGCCCTGGCACTGGCCATTGCCCTCGGTGGCAGGCTCACCGACCGCACCGCGCCGCGGCAGGTTGTCGCCTGGGGGCTCGCGTGCTTCGCCCTGTCGAGCCTGTTGCTCGCCTTTGCGACCGCAACGACTGCCTTCTGGCTGCTCTCGCTCTGGCTGATGATCGGCCGCGTCGGTCTCGGGTTTATCATTCCGGCGCTCAACGTTGGCGCAGTCGAATCGCTGCCGCCGCAGTACCTGGGGCAGGCCTCCGCCGCCGTCAACTTCGCGCGCCAGCTGGGTGGCGCCGTGGGCGTCAATCTGCTTGCGGTCCTGCTCGAATGGCGGCTTGCGGTCTACGGCACGGTGGGCGAGGCGACGCCGGCCTTCCGCGATTGCTTTTTGGTGGTTACGATCGCGTTTGCAGCCGCCGTGATCCCGGCGTCCTCGATCAGGAAGCACCTACTGGGGTAAGGAGGTAGCCATGTACAAGAAGATTCTCGTCGCTTACAACGGCGCGCCGGAGTCCCGATCGGCACTCGATGAGGCTGTGCGGCTCGCCCCTGACGCCTCGGTCGAGGTTCATCTTGCCGGTGTCGTGCACTACCCTTCGGCGTACCTGCTCGCCGGCGAATACGTGCCGGAGGTTGCGCTGGCCGATGAGCGCGAGAACATGGATGCCGACTTGAAGGACGCGCACGCGCTACTCGCCGCCAAGGGCATCTTGGCCACCGACCACCTCGTTGTCGGTGAGCCGGTCGACGTGATCTGCAAGCTCGTGACCGATCTCAACATCGATCTGCTGATCCTCGGCCATCCGCGCAGCAAATCCTTCGCGCTGCGCTGGTGGCGCGGCTCGGTCGACGCCATACTTATCGAGCGCGTACGTTGCAGCATTCTCGTCGCGGCGGACCGCAAGGCTGCCGCGGGCGCAACCCGCACCTAGCGCGGGACTGAGCGCGTCGGCGCCGGGGTCGAGCGGGACCTACGCGTCTGCCGGCACGTCGCCCGGCCTTGTGCCGCACCGTCGCCTCATCGCCAATCCCCCCAAAGCGCATTCATTGCCGCAAGCATGGCCGCGCCCGCCGTCTCGGTGCGCAAAATGCGCGGCCCCAGGCGCAGTGGCCGAAATCCTGCGCCGCACGCGGCGGCCGATTCCTCCGCCGTGAAGCCGCCCTCGGGCCCGACCAGCAGCTCAATCGCGCCGGCAGGTCGGGGCAAGCCACCGAGCGAGGTCGGCGCGCCCGGCGCGAGCAGCACGCGCAGCTCCGCGGGCGAGGGCCGGCGCAGCCAGGCGGCGAGCGCGCAGGGCGCATGCACCTGCGGCAGCCGATTGCGCCCCGACTGTTCGCATGCCGCGACGACGATCTGACGCCAATGCTCCACGCGCCGCATGGCACGCGCACCTTCCAGTCGGGTGAGGCTGCGGGTGCCCATGACCGGCGCAATCGCGGCCGCGCCGAGCTCCACCGCTTTCTGCACCGTGTAATCCATCCGGTCGGCTGCGGCAAGGCCCTGCACCAGCGTGATGGTCAGCGCCGATTCTCGCTCGATGTCGCGGTGCTCGAGGACACGCACTGCAACGGTGCGCGGACTGGCACGCGCGAGTTCGGCGCGATACTCACCGCCCCTGCCGTCGAAAAGGGTCAGCGCTTGGCCTGCCTTGAGGCGCAGGACGCGCAGCACGTGATGTGCTGCGCCAGAAGGAAGGTCGATCTCGGTGCCCGCGGCGAGCGGCGGCGGGCAGAAAATTCGCGCGATCACCCGCTGCCCAAGGGCGAACCACGCACGCAACCGCGACGAGCTTTGCCGCCGTCGCAACGCGTCGCCGCCGGTCGCGAGGTACACCGAAGCGGACGTGACATGCTAGCATTTTGCCACATTGCAACAAGGAGCAAGACGATGGCCGCTGCTGATTCAGTCTGCGATTTCGATGCGCCGGCGCCGGATTTCGAACTGCCTGGCACCGACGGCCGCCGCTACCGCCGCGACTCGCTGGCGGGACCGAACGGCCTGCTGGTCATGTTCATCTGCAACCATTGCCCCTACGTCAAGGCGGTGCTCGACAAGCTGGTGCGTGACGGCGGCGAATTGCAAATCCACGGCGTCGGCACGGTGGCGATCTGTAGCAACGATGCTACAGATTATCCGGAGGATTCCTTCGACAACATGCGAGCACTCGCCCTGCGCATGCGTTTTCCCTTTCCCTACCTGTGGGATGAGACGCAAACGGTCGCCAAGGCATACGGCGCCGTGTGCACGCCGGATTTTTTCGGTTACAACGCAAGCTGGCGCTACAGTATCGCGGCCGCCTCGACGACGCCGGGCGCTCCGTCAAGCCGGATGCGCCGCGCGAGTTATTCGACGCGATGGTGCAGATCGCGCGCACGGGCCGTGGCCCAGCGATGCAAACCCCCTCGATCGGCTGCTCGATCAAGTGGAAGACCGGGGCCTAGGCCGCGGCGGACAGGAAGTCGCGCAGGGCATCGAGCACCGCGTCGGGCGCTTCAGTCATGAGGCTGTGTCCGCAATCGGCTACGGTCACGACCCGTCGATCGGCGAGCGCCGCGATCAGTGCCGTGGCGTTCTTTGCCGGCGCCATGAGGTCGCGCTGACCGAGGAGCAGCAGGGCGGGGCAGCGAATGCCGCTGGCTGCGGATAATCCGCCCGCATAGCGATGGCAGGCAAGCAGGTCCGTGTACAGCACGCCGGGCCGCGAGCGCTCCATCAGGCGCAGGGCGTTGCCGAGCATCCAGACACCCGGCATTGGGTTGCCGCCGAGTTGATCTTGCGCCGAGAAGCTCCAACCGGCGATCAGCTCGTAGGCCAGGTGATCGTTCACCCGGGCCGCATCGAGCAGCACGTCGGCGACCGGCATCGGCGCCGCGGGACCGAGGAGCGCGATTTGCGTGACGCGTTGCGGATGGCGCCGGGCCGCCTCGAGCACGACCAGCGCGCCCAGGCTATGGCCGACCAGTCCAACCTGCGCCACGCGCAAGCGTGTCGAGCAACGCCACCAGCCATTCTGCGGCTGCCTCGACTGACGCCGGCGGCTCACCGCCGCTCCGCCCGTGTCCGGGGAGGTCGAGCGCGAGTACGTTGCGGCCATGGTGCGCGAAGTAGCGCGCCTGCAGCGCCCAGACGCTGTGATCGTTCGCCGCGCCATGCACGAACACGAGCGTCGGCAGCGTGGCCTCAAAACGCCGCGCCCCGGTGTAGGCGTAGACGGGATTTCCACTGACGACGCAGCGCATCAGGCCTTGCCTGCGGCGTGGAGCGCGCGGCTCAGGTCTTCGATCAGATCCTCGGGGTCTTCCAGGCCGACCGACAGCCGGATCGTTCCTTCGGTGATGCCGGCCGCGCGCAGATCCTCGGCGGAGACGCGAAAGTGGGTCGTCGAGGCCGGATGGATGACCAGCGACTTGGCGTCGCCAACATTGGCCAGATGCGAAAAAATCCGCAGCGATTCGATGAACCTTCGCCCCTGCTCGCGCGTTCCCCGGATCGAAAAGCTGAACACGGCGCCACAGCCGCGCGGCAGCAATTGTTGTGCGAGCGCGTGATCGGGATGCTGCGGCAGTTCGGGGTAACCGACCGAGTCGACCATCTCGTGCGCGGCGAGAAAGGCGACAATCCTGCGCGTGTTGTCGACGTGGCGCTGCATGCGCAGCGGCAGCGTCTCGATGCCTTGCAGTATCTGGAACGCCGTCATCGGCGCCATGCACGCGCCGAAATCGC
Organism: uncultured beta proteobacterium; assembly: GCA_963711235.1. Taxonomy (GTDB): domain Bacteria; phylum Pseudomonadota; class Gammaproteobacteria; order Burkholderiales; family Casimicrobiaceae; genus PALSA-1003. The sequence goes on from CAVQDI010000013.1 coordinate 228,776, forward strand.
GAATTCCCTCGCGCCGCGCGCGCAGCAGGAATGCGGCGGTGGTCGATTCTTCGGCGAACACCATGTCGTGAAAACCGGCGTAGGGCTCAGTCAGCGTCGGGAACTTGGCTGCGCTCCTGCCGGGCTCTTCCCAGTCGAACCGTCCGCCGTCTACCAGTAGTCCGCCGATGACTACGCCATGGCCGGAGAGAAACTTCGTCGCGGAGTGAAAGACCAGATCTGCGCCGAGCTCGAAGGGGCGCATCAGATACGGCGTGGTAAACGTCGAGTCGACGAGCAGGGGCAGGCCATGCTCGTGCGCCAACTGCGCCGCGCGCGGGATATCGAGCACCTCGAGGCCGGGGTTGCCGAGCGTCTCGCCGAAGAGCAGGCGTGTCGACGGCCGGATGGCGCCACGCCATGCGTCGACGTCACGAGGATCGACGAACGTGGTCTCGATACCAAAACGCGGCAGCGTGAAAGCGAGCAGGTTATGCGAACCGCCGTACAGGGAGCGCGAGGCGACGATGTGCGACCCCGTCCCCATCAGCGTGACGATGGCCAGATGCAGGGCCGCCTGCCCGCTTGCGACGGCAATCGCCCCCACGCCATCCTCGAGCGCACTGATACGCTCTTCGAGCACGGCACAGGTCGGGTTGGAAATGCGCGAGTACACATGGCCCGCGCGCTCCATGTTGAACAGTGCCGCGGCATGATCGCTGTCGCGGAAGACAAACGAGGCGGATTGATAGATGGGAGTGGCGCGAGCGCCGGTCGCCGGATCGGGTCGCGCACCGGCATGCAGCGTCAGCGTGTCGAAGCGGGTCGTCTTGGGCTTGGTCATCGTCGGCACGACATGGTTCGGCGCGCCGGCCAACGCGCGTGCCGGCTATGGTAGCGCATCGGCGGCGGCAGCAGCGATACCACTTGGCGCGACGCTCGTGCGAGCCTAAACTGAGCGTTCAGAATGGCAACCCCAAGGAGAATGCGATGCAGCGCAAGGCCTCGGCCCGCTGGCAGGGCACCGCCAAAGAAGGTGCAGGTACGATTTCGACCCAGAGCGGCACGCTAAAGGACACGCCGTACTCGTTCGTCGCCCGCTTTGGCGACGGCAAGGGGACCAATCCCGAAGAACTGATTGCGGCGGCGCACGCTGGCTGCTTCACCATGGCGCTTTCGTTCATGCTCAACAACGCCGGCTTCACCGCGGATGCGATCGACACCGAGGCCGCGCTGACGATGGACCAGGCCAACGGCGCCTGGACCATTACGTCGATTCATTTGACGACGCGGGCGCGGGTGCCCAAGATCGAAGCGGCGAAATTTGCCGAGGTCGCAGCCAACGCCAAGGCCAACTGCCCGGTGTCCCGTGTCCTCAACGCCAACATCTCGATGGACGCGAAGCTTGCCTGACCGAGTCCCGATGGCTGCCGCGCCGTCGCAGCCGCACAAGGGCCGCGGCGCAACCTTCAATCCCGCCAATCGCTTCCGACGCGAGGCGCGCGAGGCCGTTGACGACGGCTGGTCGCGGGCGGGCGACGAGGCAGATGGCGAGGACCTTCCGCCGCCCAAGACAACGATTTCGATCCAGAACGCGCGCACGATCATCTCCCGCAACGATTCACCCGACATACCGTTTACGCAATCGATCAACCCGTACCAGGGTTGTGAACACGGCTGCGTCTACTGTTACGCCCGGCCGTCGCACGCCTATCTCGATCTCTCGCCGGGACTCGATTTCGAGACCCGGCTGTTCGCCAAACCTGATGCGGCCCGATTGCTGCGTGCCGAGCTCGCGCAACCCGGTTACCGTTGCGAGCCGATCGCGCTCGGCACCAACACCGACCCGTACCAGCCGATCGAGCGCGAGTGGAAGATCACGCGGCAGCTAATCGAGGTGTTGGCCGAATGCGAGCACCCCCTCACGATCACGACGAAAGGCGTGCTCGTGGAACGCGACCTCGATCTGCTGGCCCCGATGGCGGCGAAGAATCTCGCCCGCGTCTACGTTTCCATCGCCATGCTCGACCGGGAGCTCGCGCGCAAGCTCGATCCACGCGCTCCCACGCCGCAACGGCGGCTGGCGATGATCAAGGCGATCTCCGATGCGGGCGTCCCCGTCGGAGTCAGCGTGGCACCGGTGATTCCGCAGCTGACCGACAAGGATCTGGAAGCGATTCTCGAAGCCGCGGCGGCGCACGGCGCCCGCGCCGCGACCTGGGTCATGCTGCGCCTGCCGCGCGAGGTCAAACTGCTCTTTCGCGACTGGCTCGCGCAGCACTACCCGCTGCGCGCCGGCCATGTCATGAGCCTTGTGCAGCAGGTTCGCGGCGGCCGTGACAACGATCCCGAGTTCGGCTCGCGCATGCGGGGCGAGGGCCAATTTGCCGACCTGATCGCGAAGCGATTCGGGCTTGCATGCAAGCGGTTGGGGTTGAACGAGGACCGCACGCTGCGCCTGGATACGACGCGATTTCGCCCGCCCGCCGCAGCGGCCGAGGGTGGCCAGCTCGATCTGTTCGGCTGAGTGCCATGGACGTGATCGAGTCTCGGTTGCGGGAGCGGGGCCTTGCCCTGCCGGGGCCGGTGGTGGTGGCTGCCGGAGTGCGCCTGCCGTTCGCGTTCGTGCGCGTGCGCGGTAATCGGGCTCTGGTTTCAGGGCATGGGCCGCAGAATCCCGACGGGACCATCGCCGCACCGCTAGGCAAGCTCGGGCGCGAACTCGGCGTCGAGCAAGGCTATTACGCCGCGCGCCTCACGGCGCTCTCGATCCTGGGAAGCCTCAAGCGCGAGCTGGGCGAGCTCGACAGGGTGCGAGCGTGGCTGCGCGTGTTCGGGATGGTCGCTTCGGCGCCGGGATTTGCGCAACAGCCTGCAGTCATCAACGGCTTCTCGGATCTGATACTGGAGCTCTACGGACCCGATGCTGGCAGGCATTCCCGGTCCGCGGTTGGCATGGCGGAACTGCCATTCAACATGCCGGTCGAGATTGAAGCGGAGGTCGAAATCGAGGCTTAGTACCGCGTAGCCTCAATCGCCTGGCCGGGCGCTAACTGCTCCCCGACGCCGCGGCAAAGACGGCACGACGACAAGCCGCGGTCGGGCCCACAACCAACCGCCCGACCGTCTATTCGGTGCAATCGGCGACGCGCCGCCCGGTGATCAGCTCACTGCTCGTCGTTCCCTGGTTGACCATCCGGCTCTCGAGCCGGTAGGCGGTGTTGCTTTCGGCGGTAAGGACCGTGGCCGTGCTGAAGGTCATCACGCCCGACGGCAGCTTGAGGGCACAGTCGGCCGCATACGTGTAGGTGGTTCCGTCACGCACCACTGGCGCAACCTTGCAGCCCATTCTCTCCAGCGCCGCGTGCTGGCGCCGCAGGTCTTCGCTGGGGTCGATGCATTCCGTGGCGGCGAACTTTTGCGTACCTGCGGTGCGCTGGAACTCCCACAGGCCCTGGCGCAATAGCGGCACATCGTCAGCGCGTGCGCTCGGAATCGCCCAAAGCAGGGGGCAGAGCGCGAACGAAAGATGCAGCAGGCGGCGCGGCGCGGAGGTGAACGTGGACGCACTCATGAAGACGACTCCTTGGACGCAGCCTGCGCCGGCGATCCCTCGTTTGCCTCACGCGCCGTCTGGCGACGTGAAACGACCCGCGCGTCGCGACGCGCCGGCCAGGATAACTTGCACACGTCGAGCAGCGCCCGGACGATCGGGTCGTGTTCGCGCGAGCGAAGAGTAGATGAATCGCAGCATCGTGCCAATGCGTATGTCCCGCCACAGGCAGACTTCACCGGCTTGCACCATCGCGAGCGCGACGTCTTCACGCATCAGGGCCAGGCCGGCGCCAGAGGCAACCAGCGAGCTCACGACTGCCTCGTCATCGGCACCAATCACCTTGGCCGGTTCTACGCCATGCTCGCGGAACATGGCCGCTGCAAACTGATGATGGGTGCTGACCGGCGGTGGCATGATCCACGGCAGCGCGCCGACTTCCCGCCAGCCGGCCTGCCGCAGGCGCTCGCTCCACGCGGCAGGCGCGGCGATGCGATAGGCGAGCTCCCGCAGTGCGATGCCGGCAACCTGCGGGTAGGGCATGTGGCCGTAATAGAAGCTCGCCTCGAGCGACCCGTCGCGTACGCGCTGCATGGCTACGCCCGTGATCTCGTGCTGGAGATCGATCTCGAGCCGAGGATAGCGCTGCAGCGCAGCGGCCATGAATTCGCCCAGGCGGATGAACGCGGGGTCGGAAAGCGTACCTACCCGCGCCTTGCCTGACACCGTGCCCTTCAGCGCCCGTGCCTCGGCCTCGAACGTTTGGCTGGCCGCAAGAACCTTGTCCGCCTCGGCCAACAGGCGCTTGCCGGCCGCGGTGAGGACCATCCCGGTCGAGGTGCGCTCGAACAGCGTGAGGTCGAGTTCATCCTCGAGCGCCCGGATCTGCGCCGACAACGCAGGCTGGCTTATATGCAGCTTCTCCGCCGCCCGGGTGAGATGGCCGGCTTCGGCGACAGCGGCGAAACTGCGGAGGCGATTGAAATCCATGCGTAGAGCCTGGAACCTAGTGCGGACATTGTATCAAATACTCTTTGCAACAAAGACTTACGTGCAATCCATGCGGCGGATAGGGGCGATTCAAAGAAGCGATTAGATTTCCTGAGGACGAGCCTCTATGCTTGTTTGGTGCGATGCAGCAACCCCATTTGCCGAGCTGCCTGATGGACGGCAGCTCGATACCGCTAAGGAACTGTGATGAAGCCGATTACTCGATTCTTCGACTGGTTGACCTCCGGGATCGCCGAGGGCGAACACATGCGCCACGAGGCGTTTCTTGCGCAGGCGTGCGACCACTGCGATCTTGAATGCCGGATGCACGAACTCGAACGCGGAGCATCGCAGGCGCGCGGCTGGTGGTAAACCCGGCCGGCACCGATTGCCGCGACTGCTCGTTTAGTGGCTTTCCCGGCCGACCTTCGCGCCGGACTTGCCGACGAGGAAGTTGAGGTCGGCGCCCTGATCGGCTTGTAAGACGGTGTCGCAATAGAGCTTGACCCAACCGCGGTCGGCATGCGGTTTGTCCTGCCGCCACTCCTTCTTGCGCCGCGTCAGTTCGGCGTCGGAAAGGTGCAGGTGCAGTTTCCGCCGCGCCACATCCAGTTCGATCAGGTCACCGTTTCTTACCAGTGCCAGCGGCCCGCCCACTGCGGCTTCCGGCGCGGTATGGAGCACGACCGTGCCGTACGCGGTGCCCGACATCCGCGCGTCCGATATGCGGACCATGTCGGTCACGCCCATTTTCAGGAGCTTTGCCGGCAGCGCGAAATTCCCAACCTCCGGAAAGCCCGGGTAGCCCTTCGGGCCGCAGTTCTTGAGCACCAGGACCGAATTCGCGTCGACGTCGAGCTTCGGGTCATCGATGCGCCGGTTGAGGTCATCGATGTCCTCGAATACGACTGCGCGGCCCTTGTGCCGCATCAACTTCGGGGTTGCGGCGGATGGCTTGAGGACCGCCCCGCCTGGCGCCAGGTTGCCGCGCAGTACGGCGATGCCCCCCTGCGTCTTGAACGGCTTGGCCAACGGAGTAATCACCGCCTCGTTGTAGTTGACGGCGTCCTTGACGTTATCCCATAGCGTGCGGCCGTTGACGGTCAGGGCGTCGCGGTGAATGTACTCGCCGATCTCCTTGATCACGACCGGCAAGCCGCCGGCGTAGTAGAAGTCCTCCATCAAGTACTCGCCGGACGGCATTAGGTTAAGCAGGCAAGGCATGCCGCGGCCGAGCCGGTCCCAGTCATCGAGCGACAGCTTCACGCCGATGCGCCCAGCGACCGCAAGCAAGTGCACAACGGCGTTGGTCGACCCGCCGATCGCACCGTTGACCATGATCGCGTTGTCGAATGCGTCACGCGTCAGGATCTTCGACAGGCGCAGGTCCTCGTGAACCATCGCGACGATCCGCCGGCCGGCCATGCGCGCGAGGACGCGCCGCCTCGAGTCGACCGCGGGAATCGCGGCGTTGGTCGGCAGGCCCACCCCCAACGCCTCGACCATCGACGCCATCGTCGACGCCGTTCCCATGGTCATGCAATGACCGGCGGAACGTGACATGCAGGATTCCGCCTCGATCATGTCGCTTTCGACCATCGCGCCCGTCTTGAGCATTTCGGTGAATTTCCACACGTGCGTGCCGGAGCCGATGTCCTTGCCGCGAAACTTTCCGTTCAACATCGGGCCGCCGGATACGCCAATTGTCGGCAGGTCGCATGACGCGGCGCCCATGAGCAGAGCCGGTGTGGTCTTATCGCAACCCATCAACAGTACGACGCCGTCGAACGGGTTGGCGCGAATCGATTCCTCCACGTCCATTGCGACCTGATTTCGAAACAGCATGGTGGTCGGACGCATCAGGGTTTCCCCGAGGCTCATGACCGGGAACTCGATCGGAAAGCCGCCCGCGTCGAGAACGCCGTCGCGAACGTGCTGCGCGAGTTCGCGGAAATGCGCATTGCAGGGCGTGGCTTGCGACCACGTGTTGCAGATGCCGATTACCGGCCGGCCGTCAAACTGGTCGTGCGGAATGCCCTGGTTTTTCATCCAGGAACGATGCACGAGCCCGTCGCGGTCGTGGCGGCCAAACCACGCCGTCGAGCGCAACGGTGGCCTGCTGCGGGAAGCTCTCTTGGGCATGCTGCTACCGCGCCGTGCGTCGCCTGCCGTACCCGGCAGGGAACAACGCAGCGAGCGCGGCGCTCGGGCCCAGGCGCTTCGTTCGTCCCGGTGCGCTGGCGAATGGACCGGCCGCCGATGGGTCAAGCGTCAAGTCGAGACTCCCTGGGGTGCTGCGACGCCAGGTTTAGCAAAGATATCCCTTTCGCTCGATGCGGATCACGCCGCAAGCCGCGCCGCGGATTTCAAATCCGATACCGTGAATGACCTTGCTGCTGCCGAAGGTCTTCTCGGTTTTCTGAAATGCTACCGATGCCATAGTTCCACCTCGAGCCCAATCCTGGCACTTCAGCTTTTTACCGCGCCAGCGGTTAGCCCGCCGACCATGTCGCGCTCGAACGGAAGTTTCCGAGTGCGACCGCCAACGTGATCTGGGAATATTATTTTGAGCCGCGCGAAAGGCCTTCGGCCTGTCGCTTTCAACGCGGCCCCGCGGTCACATGACTGCGCCGAGATACCACGGCACGAACTCATTCTGCCCGTAGCCGTGCGCTTCACTCTTGGTCTTCTGTCCGGAGGCGGTGTCGAGCATCATGCGCAAGAAGCGTTCTCCCATCTGTTCGACCGTGGAGGTGCCGTCGACGATCTCGCCGCAGTTGATGTCGATATCCTCTTCCTGCCGGTTCCACAACGCGGTGTTGGTCGCGAGCTTGAGTGACGGCGCCGGGGCGCAGCCGTATGCCGACCCGCGGCCGGTGGTAAAACAGATCATGTTGGCGCCACCCGCGACTTGGCCGGTCGCCGACACCGGATCGTAGCCCGGAGTGTCCATGTAGACGAAGCCTTTCGCCGTCACCGCTTCCGCGTACTCGTAAACCGCTACCAGGTTGGTGGTGCCTCCCTTCGCAACCGCGCCAAGCGATTTTTCCAGGATCGTCGTCAATCCGCCAGCCTTGTTTCCCGGCGAGGGATTGTTGTTCATCTCGCCCTTGTTGCGCAGCGTGTAATCCTCCCACCACTTGATGCGCTCGATCAGTTTCTCCCCGACCTCGCGCGCCACCGCGCGGCGAGTCAGCAGGTGCTCTGCTCCGTAGATCTCGGGGGTTTCCGAGAGGATTGCCGTGCCGCCGTGGCGCACCAGCAGATCGACCGCGGCGCCGAGTGCGGGGTTGGCGGTGATGCCGGAATACCCGTCCGAGCCGCCGCACTGCAATCCGACGATGAGATGGCCCGCGGGCACGCTCTCGCGCTGCACCTGATTCGCATGCGGCAGCATCTCCCGGACCATGGCGATGCCCCTGGCGATCGCCTTGGATGTTCCCCCGGTGTCTTGTATGGAAAAAGTACGCAGCAGCGGGCCTTCGGAGAGCTTCTGGGCACCGAGTAGGGCACTGATCTGGTTGGCTTCGCAGCCCAAGCCCACGATGAGCACGCCGGCGAAGTTGGGGTGTCGCGCGTAACCGCCGAGCGTGCGGCGGAGTACCTGCATGCTTTCACCGTTGACATCCATGCCGCAGCCGCTGCCGTGCGTGAGCGCGACGACGCCGTCGACATTGGGAAACGCCTCGAGCCCGGCGGATTTGAACGCGTCCGCGATGCCGTGCGCGACGGTCGCCGAGCAGTTGACCGTGGACAGAATGCCGACGTAGTTGCGCGTCGCCACGCGGCCGTCGGCACGAACGATGCCCTGAAACGTCGCCGGCTTGTCAACGTAGCGTGTTGGCTTGGCGTCGGCGCCGAAAGCATAATCGCGCGCGAAATCGCCCATCGCCAGATTATGCAAGTGCACATGCTCGCCCGCCGCGATCGCGCGTTTCGCAAAGCCAATGATCTGGTTGTAGCGCTTGACCGGCGCGCCTGCGGCAAGCGCACGGGTAGCGACCTTGTGCCCGGGCGGTATCAACCCCGACACCTTGACGTTTTCGTCGAGCAGCGCCGTGCCCGAGACGAGTTGCTGGCGCGCGATGACCACGTCATCGTCGGGATGCAGGCGAATGGTCAGCGAGGTCTTGGTCAGCATGGGATCTGCTCCAGCCGGGGGTACACCATTTTAGACGCCTTCCGCCAGCGGCGGGTTAAGGGCAAGAGGGGCCGTGCCCAGCGCGCGGTTGCGGCGGCGCCTGGCGGCGCTCTCGGGTGCTCACCGCCGGGTGCTTTTTTTCATGGCAACGAGTCGATGCGGATCGCGGCCTCTGCCCGTCCGGCCGCGATCAATTGCACCTTGGTACTGCGGGTCTTGTCCTTTGCGAGCTCGAAGGCCTTGACTGCATCGGCGAGCGGAAACTGGCCGGACAGCAGCGGCCGCACATCGACTCGACGCGAGGCGATGTAGTCGACCGCCCAGTCGAACTCGATACCCCAGCGGAATGCACCCTTCAAGTCGAGCTCCTTGACCAGCAGTTCATTGACAATGAAGGGCAGTGGCTCGTGCGGCAGCGTTCCGACCTGGACGATGGTACCGCCGCGCTTGACGGCGGCGACGCAGGCCTTGAGCGCGGCGAAGCTGCCCGATGCCTCGAAGGCGACATCGAATTGCGGCGATGCCAGCGCATCGGGTTCCTTGTCTGCACGAACCGTGCGCGTGGCGCCAGCCTCGCGCGCCGTTGCCAGCGGCCGATCGAGGATGTCGGACGCGGTCACTGCGGTCGCGCCGGCAAGCCGCGCGGCGATCACCGTCAGGCAGCCGATCGTGCCGGCGCCGGTGACGAGCACGCTCTTGCCCAGCAGCTTGCCGGCGCGCACGACGGCGTGCAAGCCGACCGCCAGCGGTTCAGCGAACGCAAGTTCGCCCAGGCTGACCTCGCCGGAGACCGGATAGCATTGGCGCTCGCCCAGGACGAAATACTCGGCAAACATGCCCTGCACGTGCGGATAGAGGCTGGCGCTGCCGAGGAAGCGCATGCTGCGGCAGAGGTGCTCGCGCCCCTCACGGCAGTAGTCGCAGTGGGCGCAGGCTTGCGACGGGCTTACCGCGATCTTGTCGCCGGGTTTCACCCGCGTGACGCCGTCCCCGATTCTGGCCACGACCCCCGATGCCTCGTGCCCCGGAATCAGCGGCTCGCGGATGACAAAGCTCCCGTTCCGGCCGTCAAAGTAGTAGTGCAGATCGGAGCCGCAAATGCCCCCGGCACCCAGGCGGATCAGCACCTCGCCCGGCCCCACCTCGGGTTCTGCCGCGGGCTCGATGCGCAGGTCCTCCTTGGCGTGAATCCGACATGTCAACATGCTCGGTCGCTCCTCTTCGATTCGATGCGTCAATGGCGTGCGTCCCAGCTCTTGCTGAACCGCTTGTATGCCCGGTCGAGATGGCGCTGCATCGCCGCCCGTGCTCCGGCTGCGTCGTGTCGAATGATTGCGTCGAGAACCAGCCGGTGTTCGGCGATCGCGCTCGTCCATAGCCGCGGGTTGTCGTAATGATGCTCGAGTTGCATGAACAGCGGGCCCATGCGCTCCTCCCACAGCATCTTGACCACCGCGACCAACGCGCCGTTGCCTGTTGCCTCGGCGACGCGCAGATGAAACAGCCGGTCGCCGGCGAGTGGCTGCCGTTTTTCCTTGTCCTTGACGCTCTGCATCTGCTGCAGGGCGTCTTCGATGGCTCCGATGTGCGGCCGCTTGGCGAATCTTGCCGCCCACGCGGCGCATTCGCTCTCGACGATCCAGCGCGCGCGCAACAGCTCGAAGGGGCCCAGTGCGGATTGCACCGGCACGCCGGGCTCGCCGTTGCTGCGCGGCCCGAGCACGTAGATGCCCGAGCCAATCCTTACCTCGACCAGCCCCTCGACTTCGAGCGCGATCAGCGCCTCGCGCACCGATGGCCGCGACACGCCGAGCTGCCGGGCGAGGTCACGCTCCGGGGGCAGCCGCGCCCCGGCCGGAAATTCCTTGGACCGGATCAGCGTCCGGATCTGGTCGGCGATCTGACGGTAGAGGCGGCGGGGTTCGATGCTCTGGATCGGCATGGGCTGCCAAGGACCTGGCGCTGTCGCGCGCGTCCAGCAAGAGCGGCTAGCTTACGCACGATCCTGCTATCTGGTCAAGTGGTCTGACCACTTTTTGCAGCGCGATTAGACTATGATGCGCGCTGGAAGGGAGCCGGCGTGGCACGGCGCGGTCGGAAACGAGGAGGGGCGGGCGGTGGCTGGACGCTTGGCGGGCAAGGCGGTGCTGGTCACCGCAGCGGGTCAAGGCATCGGCAGGGCTTCTGCGGCGGCGATGGCCCGCGAAGGGGCAGAGGTCATCGCCACCGACGTAAATCCGAAGCTGCTCGAAAGCCTCGACGGCATCGCGGGAATCACCACGCGCGTACTCGACGTCCTCGACGACGCGGCGATCGAGTCTGCGATGAACGAGGCGCCGGAGCTGTCCGTGCTGTTCAACTGCGCCGGATTCGTCCACAACGGCACGATCCTCGACTGCACGCCGAAGGACTGGGCCTTTAGCTTCGATCTCAACGTGCGTGCCATGTACATGACGATACGATGCGCGCTGCCGAAGATGCTCGAACGGCACGCCCAGACCGGCAACGGGGCAAGCATCATTAACATGGCCTCGGTGGCCGGGTCGATCAGGGGCTTGCCGAACCGCTGTGCCTACGGGGCGAGCAAGGCGGCAGTCATCGGTCTTACCAAGTCGGTGGCGGCGGACTTTGTCGCCCGGGGCATCCGCTGCAACGCCATCGCGCCAGGCACCGTCGATACGCCGTCCCTTGACGCACGGATCAGCGCCTATGCCGATCCGGTCGAAGCGCGTAAGGCGTTCATTGCGCGCCAGCCGATGGGGCGGCTCGCGCAGCCCGAGGAAATAGCGCCGATCGTGGTGTTTCTCGCCTCCGATGAATCGGCTTTCGCCACGGGAAATGTCTATTCCGTTGATGGCGGGATGACGATCTGAAGCGCACCAGGAATCGCCGTTCACGCTTCGACCAGCTCAGCCCGAACGGCGCGTGCACAACCGGTCGCCTTGAGCATGTCGAAGGGCGACCCCTGACGAAGGCATGACGATGAAACTCGTACGTTACGGCCCGCCCGGCAAAGAAAAGCCCGGACTGCTCGACGCCGAAGGCAAGGTGCGCGACCTGTCGCGCAAGGTCAAGGACATCGACGCGTCGGCGCTCGCGCCAGGTGAGTTGGCGCGATTGCGCAAACTCGACCCGAAAAAGCTGCCGCAGGTCAAGGGGCGGCCTCGCCTTGGCCCCTGCGTCGCGACTCCATCCAAGTTCGTCGCAATCGGACTCAACTACATCGATCACGCCAAGGAATCCGGCAACCCCATCCCCGAGTATCCCGTGGTGTTTTTCAAGGCGGAGACCTGCATCGTCGGTGCCAACGATAACATCATGCTGCCGCCGGATTCGACGCACACCGACTGGGAAGTCGAGCTCGGGGTTGTGATAGGCAAGACAGCGCGGCACGTCGACAAGAAGGACGCGCTCAAGCACGTCGCGGGCTACTGCATTGTCAACGACGTGTCCGAACGCGAGTACCAGATGAAGCGCAGCGCGACGCAGTGGGGCAAAGGCAAGGGCTGCGACACCTTCGGTCCGATCGGTCCCTGGCTCGTCACCGCCGATGAGATCAAAGACCCGCAGAATCTGAGCATGTGGCTCGACGTCAACGCGGCGCGCCGGCAGACCGGCAATACGCGAACCATGATCTTCGGTGTCGCCGATCTCGTCGCCGACGTGTCGAAGTACATGACGCTGCTTCCAGGTGACCTGATTACCACCGGCACCCCGCCCGGGGTGGGAATGGGGATGAAACCCGAACCCCAGTATCTCAAGCCGGGCGACGTCGTGACGCTCGGCATCACCGGCCTGGGCGAGCAGCGCCAGAAAGTGATCGCCTACAAGGGGAGGCGCTAGGTGTGCGCCAGTTGGGACGGCACCTGATCGCGCAGCGGAAGTCGCGATGAGCCCTGCGCGTTCCGCGACCATCGGCCCGGGAACTCGGCTCCTGTCGCGTGACGAGTACCTCTATCCGCCGCTCGCGCCCAATCGCAGCGGCCTGCTCGCGCTCGACGGCCGCCACACGATGTATTGGGAGGAATGCGGCAATCCGCGCGGCGCGCCGGTCGTGTTTCTGCACGGGGGCCCCGGCGGTGGCATCGCGGCCGACCACCGCCGCTACTACGATCCCGCGTTCTACCGCATCGTGCTCTACGACCAGCGCGGCGCCGGGCAATCCACGCCGCGGGGGGAGCTCGTCGACAACACCACCCAACACCTGATCGCGGATCTGGAGCGGCTGCGCACGCACCTGGCGGTCGAACGCTGGCTGGTCTTCGGCGGGTCGTGGGGATCGACGCTGGCGCTCGCTTACGCCCAAGCTCATCGGGAACGCGTTCTCGGGCTGGTGCTGCGCGGCATCTTCCTGGCGCGCGCCTGGGAAGTACGCTGGTTCATGCACGACATGCGCTTCGTGTTCCCTGAGGCCTGGCGCGCGTTCGCGAGCTTTCTGCCCGAGGCCGAGCGTGGCGATATCCTCGCGTCGTATTACCGCCGGCTGACCCACCCGGACCCTGCGCTGCACCTGCCGGCGGCACATGCCTGGAGCCGCTACGAGAGCTCCTGCTCGACGCTGCTGCCTGACCCCGAGCTTGTCGCACATTTCGATGAAGACGCAATCGCCCTGGCAATCGCGCGCATCGAGGCACACTATTTCGTGCACGGATTCTTCCTCTCCGAAGACGCGCTGCTCGCAGGCGTCGCGCGCCTGCGCCAGGTTCCATGTGCGATCGTCCAGGGCCGCTACGACATCGTGTGCCCGATCCGCAGCGCCGACGACCTGCACCGCGCCTGGCCCGAAGCCGAGTACGTGGTGGTTCCCGACGCAGGCCATTCGGCGCGCGAGCCCGGCATCGCGCGCGAGCTGGTCGCGGCCACCGATCGCCTCCGCGACAGGCTCGCCTGAAGCCCTCTGGGCCTCTATTCCTTGTACGCTTCGACGGGGATGACGATCTTCACATCGTCGCCGAGCGACTTGGGAATGCCGTAATTCATTCCCCACTGGGAACGCTTGATGGTGGTCGTGACTTCCGCGCCGCACAGCGGCTTGCGGTTCACCGGGTGATCGCCGCAGACGAAGTTCGCGACCTTGAGCGCAACCGGCTTGGTAATCCCAAGCATGGTGAACTCACCCTCCGCGCCGACGACTTGGTCACCATCGAAGATGAGGTTGGAGGACTTGAACGTCATGGTCGGGTACTTGGCGACGTTGAAGAAGTCCTCACCTTTCACATGGACGTCGAGGCGCGGATCGATCGTCTTGATCGAGCTCGCGTCGATCGTGACCTCGATCGCGCCCTTCCTGGCGACGCGGTCGAGCGTGATCTTGCCTGTCGCCCTGGCAAACGATCCGCGCTGGATCGAGAAGCCCATGTGCTTGACTTCGAACATCGGCTGCGAATGCACCGGATCGATGTCGTAGGTGTCTTCCGCGGCGGCGGCGGGTGCAGCGGCGGCGAGCACCCATAGCAGCGCCCGCGAGGAATCGAACCATTGTCGGCAACCTCCTCTGCTGGTAAGAACCCGTTACGGCCTTCGCCGGCCTGAAACAAAGGATAAACAGGCGCCGCCGGCCGGCTATTCCCGCTACTTCACCGGCGGCAGGACCATGCGGATGCGGACGACGACCTCGTTCGCAACCGTATCCAGGTCGGCCCACTCGCCTTCGCCGATCTTGAAATCGAGGCGCTTCAGCACGAAACTGCCTTCGGCGACGTTGTTTCCCGCAGCATCCATTTTCATCGTAATCGGAACCACCGTATCGCGGGTTATGCCCTTGATCGTCAGCGCGCCGGCGACTTCGTATTTGCCCCCGCCCGCGTCGCGGATAGTGCTCGACGCGAATTTCGCCACCGGGAATTTTGCGGTATCGAACCACAACGGCCGCTTGATCTCGGTCTCCGCCTCGTCGCTGGCGAGATCAATGCTGGCAAGATCGATCTCCAAGTCCGCCTTCGATGCGGCAAGATCCTTGGGCAGGAACACGATATTCGCCTTCCACTTGCGAAACCGCCCCTCGACATTCACGCCCATCTGCCTGGACATGAAGCGAATTTCGCTCCGGTCGATGAGCACGCCCTGCGCCCCGGCCTGGCCGGCGGCGAGCAGCAACATGCCGAGAGTGGGAATGAACGAGCGCAACAGAACCATAATCGGGAGCCTCAACGCGGTGGTTTCGATATTGCGGCCGGCAACATATTCGTCAGCACGGTATCGCCGTCGACAAAATGGTGCTTGAGTGCCGCCGCAACGTGCATACAGACAAGTGCCAGAAGCGTGAAGTTCAACCCCACGTGGCAGGCTCTGAAGACCGCGGCCAGCACCTTGTCCTTGGGCAGCAGATCGGGCAGCGGGACGAGTCCCAGATAGACGACCTGCACCCCGGAGGCCGAGCTGTACAGCCATCCAGTCAGCGGGATGACGAGCAGAAGCGCGTACAAGAGTCCGTGCGCCCAGCGGGCTGCGCGTACCTGCCACCGCGGCATGGCCGGCGGGGGTGGCGGCGGGGGGTGCCCCCAGCGCCAGGCTAGCCGAGCGCAGGAGAGCAGAAACACGGTGATGCCGATCCACTTGTGCCAGGCGTACCACTGTAGCTTCTGCCGCGACAGCGGCAGCCCCACCATCGACAGTCCGAGCGTGAACCCGCCCACGATCAGCGCCGCGATCAGCCAATGCAGCGCAATCGTCGTCGTCGTGTATCTCGTTGCGACGCTCGCGTTTGCCGTCGTCATCGTCCGTGCTCCCCGCTCGCCCCCGTATAATGCCATGGCGATCGTGTGCAGTTGCGCCGCGAACTCCCAGTGTACCCGCCCGTTTCATGACGTCCGCCAACGACCTGTGGCTCGCACGCAGCCGCGCCGCGGTCTGGCACCCATGCACGCAGATGAAGGAGCATGAAACGCTGCCGTTGGTTCCGCTCGCGCACGCCAGCGGTCCCTGGCTTTACGACTTCGACGGTCGGCGTTATCTCGATGCGGTGAGTTCCTGGTGGGTCAATCTGTTCGGCCATGGCCAGCCGGCAATCAACGCGGCGATCGGCGCGCAGCTAGCGGAGCTCGAGCACGCCATGCTTGCCGGGTTCACCCATCGCCCGGCAATCGAGCTCTCCGAGCGCCTTTCCGCAATCGCGCCCGGTCGGCTGGGGCACTGCTTTTTCGCCTCCGATGGTGCCTCGGCGGTCGAGATCGCGCTGAAGATGAGCTTTCACTCCTGGCGCAACGCCGGACGGCCGGAAAAGACCGGATTCGTCAGCCTCGAGCATGGTTACCACGGTGAGACGCTGGGTGCGCTTGCCGTGACCGATGTCGCGCTGTTTCGCGACGTCTACGCGCCGCTCCTGCACCGTAACACGACCGTTCGGTCCCCGGATGCGCGCCGCGCGGCTCCCGGCATCGCGCCGCGCGAGCATGCGCTCGCGGCAGCCGCCGCGTTGGAGGCAGTTCTGGCCGAGCACCATGCGAGCATCGCGGCGCTGATTCTCGAGCCGCTGGTGCAGGGCGCGGCGGGGATGGCCATGTACGACCCGGCCTACCTCAAGCGCGCACGCGAGCTCACGAGGCAATACGGGGTACACCTGATCGCCGACGAGATCATGACCGGGTTTGGCCGCACCGGTACTATGTTCGCCTGCGAGCAGGCTGCGGTCGCGCCCGATTTTCTCTGCCTATCGAAGGGCATCACGGGCGGCTATCTACCGCTGTCGGTCGTGCTGACGACTGACGCGGTGTACGCCGCGTTCTACGACGACGATCCCGCCCGCGGTTTCCTGCATTCCCATTCCTATTCGGGCAATGCGCTCGCATGCCGCGCCGCGCTCGCGGTGCTTGACTTATTCCGCGACGAGGACGTCATTGTGCGCAATCGCGCCCGCGCGGCCGAATTGACCGCCCTGGCACGGCCCCTGGCTGACCATCCGAAGGTACGAAATTTTCGCCACCTCGGCATGATCTGGGCGTTCGAGGTCGACTCGGAGCGGCCGGATTTCTCGCGCTGGTGCTTCGCCGCAGCGCTCGAACGGGAGCTGTTGCTGCGGCCGATCGGCAACACCGTGTACTGGATGCCGCCGTACATTCTGGAGGCTGCCGATGCCGGCCTGCTCGCGGAGCGAACGCTGGAGCTCGTAGCGTGCGCCTGATGCGTCGACGCTCCTTGGCGGCCCTTGCCGCCGCGACGCTCGCTGCCCTGGTGGCGGCATCGGCTGGCGCGGCGCTGCCGCCGGCGGTCGCGCGCGCCTTTCTCGAAGAAGGGATTCCGCTCAACGCGGTCGGCCTTTACGTGCGCGAGATCGGAGCTGCGCGCCCGCTGCTATCGCACCAGGCCACGAGGCCAATGAACCCGGCGTCGACCATGAAGCTGGTGACGACTTTCGCGGCGCTGGAGTTGCTGGGGGCGGACTATCGGTGGAAGACGGAAGCCTATGCCGACGGACCGATTACCGGGACGACGCTCGACGGCAATCTCGTGCTCAAAGGGCTACGGCGACCCGAAAATCACGATCGAGCAATTCCAGGCTCTGATCGCCGCGCTGCGCGCGACCGGACTCACGACAATCCGCGGCGACCTGGTGCTCGACCGCAGTTACTTTGCCCCGGCCCCGCACGATCCGGCGGCGTTCGACGCCGAGCCGCTCAAACCCTACAACGTCGGCCCCGACGCATTGCTCGTCAATTTCAAGAGTGTGCGCTTCGTCTTCACACCCAATGCGGCGGCCAACGCCGTCGGGATGAGAATCGAGCCTCCGCTCGCGAGTATTACGCTGCACGGCGCGCCACAGCTCACCAGCGGCGAATGTGCCGACTGGCGCTCGGGACTTGGCGCGACATTCGTCAATCGCGCCGACACCGCCGTGGCGGATTTCGATGGCAGCTATCCTGCGGCATGCGGCGAGCGCGAATGGTATGTCGCGCTCCTCGACCATCCGCACTACGTGCTTGCCATCTTCACCCGCTACTGGAAGGACGCCGGCGGTAGCTTCGCCGGCGGGGTGCGCGATGGTCGAGCGCCGCCGGCAGCAAAACCGATCGCCACGCTGCAGTCGCCGCCTCTCTACGACGCGGTGCGCGACATTAACAAGCTTTCCAACAACGTCATGGCACGGCAGTTGTTCCTTACCCTGGCGACGAGCGCGTATCCGCCGCCCGCGACCACGGAACGGGCAGCCGAGACGGTGCGGCGCTGGCTGGCGCAACGGAAGCTGCGCTTTCCCGAGCTCGTCCTGGACAACGGCTCGGGACTGTCGCGTCGGGAGCGCATTGCGGCCCAGAGCCTGGCGCAACTGCTCCTCGCGGCGGACGCGAGCAAGCTACGCACCGATTTTGTGTCCTCCCTCGCGGTCGCGGCTACGCGATGGGACGGTGCGCAAGCGTTTCGCCGACGAGGACGTCGCCGACTGGGCACTGCTCAAGACCGGTTCGCTCGAAGGCGTGCGCGCGCTGGCCGGTTACGTTTACGGGGCGGATGGACGGCGCTACGTCGTCGTCTGCCTCGTCAATCATCCGAATGCGGCGCGCGCGCAATTGGCACTGGACATGCTCGTCGAACGCATTTACGCCGGAACGCTCGGGAGGGCATCGCCATGAGCGGCTCTGATGCTGTTCGACTTCCTGGCGGAGGCGCGCATCGAGGAGGCGATCGCGCAAGGCATGCTCGACAATCTCCCCGGCGCCGGACGGCCGCTCGTCCTGGCCGATGACCGGCTCGTACCCGAAGGGTTGCGCGCCGCCTATCGCATCCTGATGAATGCGCGCTGCGTGCCACCCGAGGTCGAAGCGCGACGCGAGGTTGCCGCTCTCGTCGCGTCGCTCGCGACGCTCGATGACGACGCCGCCCGGCGTCGTACGCTGGCCAAGGTCGCGTTGCTCGAGGCGCGTCTCGAAGCGAGCGGGTGGCGCCGGAATCGCCGCAGTACGGCCTCCGGCAGGCACCCGGGCCGGCTCGGCAAAGGTGCGCTCGAGTCGTAACTCCGACCCTACATGCCCGGCACGGGCTGGCTGGCGTTGAATAGCACGTAGCCGCGGATCAGCCGGTAGAGCACCCAGATGGTGGTCGCCACCCAGATTGCGTAACCGACGACCAGGCCGATGAGAATGATCGCGAAAACCACGAAGATGACCGCCCCGACGATCCCCCACAGCAGCGAGAACCAGAAGGTTCGAATCAGCCAGCGATAATGGGAGGCAAGCCAGGTGCCCGCGGCGTCGCCCCGCTTCACGTAGGCGAGGATGATGGCGATGATGCCGACGATCCCCATCAGTGGAGCGATCAGCGGAAAGCCCGACGAAGCAAGGCCGGCGACTGCCGCGACTCCGAAGAGCGCATAGATTACCAGTGTCATCGAGATCAGTGCCGGCGAAGGCGCGCCATTGGCAACGGGCGGAACGGCTGCATCGCTCATGTTTCAACCTCCCTTATTTGAATGACGATCAGTATGCCGCCGGCCGCCCTGCACCGCGACCCGCGCCCTCGCCGCCTTAACCTTCACCCGCGCGCGCCGACTTTCGCGGCGGACCGGCTCCGCTTCGGAGGTGATGGTTCGGCGTGAATCGGTATCCTCAGACCGCGTTACGGGACGGACGCCGCCGCGACTGGGCTGCAGGCGCTGCTCAGGCGGCACACTGCCCGGCCATCCCTTTGCGAGAAGGAGGGGTCCACGCCTCGCGCCCCGAACTTCCGGCGCGGCGACAGGGGGGTCACTGCGACGGGCATGTTTAGCCACCGTGGGAGTCCGCCCGCAGACGGCGGTCCTCGCTATAATACGTGATTCGCCCCTCACTTCACGGGAGATCGATATGACTGCCGCAAGATTCGAACGCAGCCGCGATGCACTGGTCAAGGATTTTTCGGACGTGCTCGCGGAAGCGGAAACCCTGCTCAAGCAGGCTGCCAAGGAATCCGGCGAAAAGGCCAGCGATCTGCGCACGCAGGTCGAAGCGAAGCTGCGCTCGGCCAAGCTGCGCCTCATGGATTTGCAGGACGACGCGATCGGCACCGCCAAGGCGGCCGCCCGCGTCACGGACGATTACGTGCGCGACAATCCCTGGCAGGCGATAGGGCTCGCGGCCGCGATCGGGCTTCTCGTCGGCCTCGTGATCAGCCGCCGGTAATTCTTGGTGCCCGAACCCGCCACAGAGCGGCCCGCCGCGGGGCTCGCCGCCTCGCTGTCCGGCATCGCCGCGACCATCGTGGCGCTGCTGCGCACGCATCTCGAGCTGGCCATGGTCGAGTTCGAGGAGGAGCGCGAGCGTCTTAAAACCATGCTCGCGTTGATGGTGGTGGCGACGCTTTTCGCGTGCTTTACGACTCGTTGCGCTGTCGGTCCTGGTCGTGGTCTGGCTCTGGGACCGCTACCCGCTCGCGGTGATTTCAGGCGTGGCCCTTGTCTATGCCCTGATCGCCATTGGCGCTGTGCTGGCGCTCAAACACCAGCTTCACGCGCATGGCCGCCCTTTCGCGGCGACGCTCTCCGAGTTGGAGCGCGACGCGGATGGATTGCGCCGGAAACCGTGAACCGGGCGCGATGAGCGAATCGCCACAACGCTTTGCCGCGCGCAAGCAGCTCCTGCTCGCGCAAGCGCAGCTGCAGCGCATGCAGCTTTCCCTGTACGTCGATGACGCGCGCGATGCGTTGCGTCCCGCCGGCGTTATTGGCAGTGCCTTGGCGCGGCCTGCGGCGTTCGTCGCGCTGGCTGATACCGTCGCGCGCGTGCTCGGGCTGGCGCCGTCTATCCAGCGCGGTGCGCATCGGCGCGATCGCCGTCGCTGCGTATCGCATAGCCCGCGCCTGGCGCGGCTTGACGCGCTAGGTCGTACCGGGAGATCCCAAGCGCCGCAGGCAACAAATGCCGACGGCGCGGTGATTGGACGGCCGGATTAATCCAGCGGCGCAATGCCGGTGCGATTCCGGCGAGCACCACTTTCATAGCCCGAGGTCGCGCCAGAGCGCGTCGACGCGGCGCCTGACCGCATCATCCATCGCAATCGGACGACCCCAGGTGCGTTGCGTCTCACCCGGCCATTTGCCGGTCGCGTCGATGCCCATCTTGCTGCCGAGCCCCGCGGTTGGCGAAGCGAAGTCCAGATAATCGATGGGGGTGTTCTCGACGATCAGCGCATCGCGCGCGGCATCGACCCGAGTGGAGAGCGCCCAGACGACCTCTTTCCAGTTGCGGACATCGACGTCGTCGTCCGTGACGATGATGAACTTGGTGTACATGAACTGGCGCAGGAAGCTCCACACCCCGAACATGATGCGCTTGGCGTGGCCGGGATACTGCTTCTTCATGCTGACGACTGCGAGGCGATACGAACAGCCCTCCGGTGGAAGATAAAAATCGACGATTTCCGGGAACTGTTTCTGCAGCAACGGAACGAAGACTTCGTTGAGTGCCGCGCCGAGCACCGCCGGCTCGTCAGGAGGTTTGCCGGTGTAGGTCGAGTGATAGATAGGATCACGGCGCAGCGTGATGCGCTCAAGCGTGAGCACCGGGAAGCGCTCGACCTCGTTGTAATACCCGGTGTGATCGCCGAACGGTCCTTCCGCCGCGGTTTCAAAGCCGGATCGATCACCGGCGTCGGGATGAATGAACCCTTCGAGGACGATCTCGGCCGACGCGGGTACCTGCAGGTCATGCGTGATGCACTTGACGATCTCCGTACGCGCGCCACGGAGCAGGCCGGCGAACTGGTACTCGGAAAGCGCATCGGGCACCGGGGTCACCGCCCCGAGGATTGTCGCCGGATCGGCCCCCAGGGCGACCGCGAGGGGAAATGGTTTTCCTGGCGATTTGAGCGCATGGTCGCGAAAGTCGTGCGCGCCGCCGCGATGGTGAAGCCAGCGCATGATCACCTTGTTCCTGGCGAGCACCTGCTGCCGGTAAATGCCGAGATTCTGGCGGGCCTTGTGCGGGCCCCGCGTCACCGTCAGGCCCCAGGTGATCAACGGCCCCACGTCTCCGGGCCAGCACGTCTGCACCGGCAGCCGCGCGAGGTCGACGTCGCCGCCTTCCCATACGATCTCCTGACATGGTGCCGAAGCGCGCTCCTTGGGCGCCATATGCATGACCTGCAGGAATGCCGGTCGCGTGTTCTGCCAAAGGTCCTTCAGGCCCTTGGGCGGCTCGGGCTCCTTCAGGAAGGCGAGCAGCTTGCCAATTTCGCGCAAGCCGTCGACCGTTTCTTCGCCCATGGCGAGGGCAACACGCAGCGGCGTGCCGAACAGATTGCCGAGAACGGGAATGCGCAGACGCCCATCCTTCCCATCGAAGCCTTTCGGCTTCTCAAACAGCAGCGCCGGCCCGTTGGCCTTGAGGACCCGATCGCAGATCTCCGTCATTTCGAGGTGCGGATCGATCTCAAACGTCACACGCTTGAGTTCGCCGCGGCGTTCGAGTTGAGACAGAAAGTCGCGGAGGTCGGCGTATTTCATATCCGGCACGGTACACGCGTTGTCGGCCGCGAGGGCATCTTACCAGCCACCGCGCCGACCGCCAGCAGTGCCAAGGCAAAGCGCCAGCTGCTGCAGCACGGCACAAAATCGGCGCGAAATGGAGCCAATCTGTCGGGAGACGGCGACAGTTGGCGTCGTATCGATGCCACACCGGGTCGCGGAAGGGCTATTATCGGCTGCTGCGGCTGGACCGCTGCCGCACCCAAACGTTATCCTCGTCGATAGGCCTCCTTGGGGGCCGCATTGCCCGGAGATCACCACTTGCGAATCGTCGTGGCCGCGCTTAAGGCCTGCACGGGAATCGTCGCCCTTTGCTGGGCCACGGCGGCTTTTGCCCAGAACGCTGGCACCGCGTCGTCCACCTTGCCGCATCCGGCGGGGCGCCCGAACCCCGCGCTGGAGTCGATCCGTCTGCTCGCGTCGCAACCCACCCTCGCCGGCACCTGCGGCGGCAGTGCCTTCACCGTCAACGCGTTCATCAATGTCACCGCGCAGGCTTCAGCGGACGTGAAGGTCAGCGCGTCCGGCGTCGGCACGATCGAGGAATTCACCGACGAGACAGGCAACAACATCGGCCCGTACAACGCCGCCTATCCGGCGTTCCAGATCCCCGCCTTCGGCGGCGGGTTGGCACCGAACACATCGATCACGATCTTGGTCACCACCTATTCGGGTCCCGCCCTGAGTGGCTCGATCACTTTCGTCAGTTCGCTCGAATTCAATTGCACCACCGGCGCAGTCCTGCAGGTCGACCCGCCGCCACAGCGGCGATATCTGCGCCTACGCTATCAACGCTCGCGCTCGCGCTGACGGCTGCGTTGCTCGTCTTGCTTGGCATCGCAATGCTTCGCGGCCAGGCGCGCCCGCGTCGCGCACGCCGCTAATCCATCGCATCGGGGCCTTCTCTCACCTGGGCCACCCTGGCCAGGCGTGAACGCGCAGCGCAAAATCTGCGGCGGTGCCGGCAAAGATCGCCAGTCCGAGCCAGTGATTGCCGAGGAATGCGCGGAAGCAGCCGTCGCGCTCCCGTTTACGGATCATCGTGAAGTGCCACAGCGCAAGCAGTGATGCGATGAGCACCCCGACGAAGAAGAGCGGCCCGAAGTCGGCGGCATGCCCGATCCAGGTCAGCAACGCAAGGTAGATCGTGTAACAGAGCATAACGGCCGGCACGTCGAATCGGCCGAACAAGATCGCCGAGGTCCGCAAGCCGAGTTTCCGATCGTCCTCGCGATCAACCATCGCATATTCGGTGTCGTACGCCATCACCCAGAAAAAGTTGGCACCGAACAGCCACCAGCCCGGCGCCGGCACGCGCCCTTGGACCGCGGCGAACGCCATCGGAATGCCGAATGAAAAGGCGACGCCGAGGAAGGCCTGCGGTAAGGCGAAAAAACGCTTCAGGAAAGGATATGCGATCGTTATCGCCAGCGCGGGGATCGCCAGCATGACCGTGAATCGGTTGAAGCGCAGCGTCAGGAGGAATGCGCACAGCGCCAGCGCCGAACCCACGACGAGCGCTTCCCAGGGTGCAATCTCGCGTTGCGCGAGCGGGCGTTTAGCGGTGCGCTCCACGTGCGCGTCGAAATTCCGGTCAGCGTAATCATTGATCGCGCAGCCTGCCGAGCGCATCAGCAGCGTGCCAATGACGAAGATGCCGACGACGAGCCACGTGGGCGAACCCAACGCGGCGATCCAAAGAGCCGTCAACGTCGGCCAGAGCAGCAGCAGCGTGCCGATCGGCTTGTCGAGGCGAACGAGCCGTTCGTAGGCGTCGAGCCGCGCCGCAATCTTCTGCCAACGCGTTGGCGCAGCAACTTCCGGTGCCGCCTCCGGGTTCACAGCGGTAACGAAAGCTGCTTCTTGAGCTCGCGCGGTGCCACTTCGGCGAGCAACGTCTGCGGCGTCGGGTAGCGCAACCGAACCCGCAGCTCCCGCTTCATGCGCGCATTGGACAGCCGCCGCGATTCGCTCATGAACGACAGGAGCAGCGGCGCGATGCGCGTTTCGGCCTCGTCCCACGAAATGCGCGGCGGGCGCGACAGCTGAAACGCGTCCGCCACGGCATCGAACCAGCTCCCCATCTGCAGCTCGGCGTCGTCGCTGATGTTGTATGCGCGATTCGATTTGCCGCGAAAGACGGCCGCGACCGTCGCCCGGGCCAGATCATCGGCGTGGACGTGATTGGTAAATACGTCGTCTTCGGGCCGGAGCACGGGAGTTCCCTGACGCAATCGATCGAGCGGCAGACGCGTCTCGGCGTAAATGCCAGGAGCGCGCAGAATCGCGAGCCTGACGCCGTAGCGTTTTGCCCACCGCCGCAAGCGGTCCTCCGCGGCGACGCGCCGTCGCGCGCGTGGTGTCTGCCCACGACGCGGTCGCGCCTCGGTAACCCGCGCTCCGGAACAGTCACCGTAAACGCCACTGGTGCTGATGTAGACGAAACGCTGAGGTATAATCCGCGCCTTTGTCAGCGCGGCGATGAGGCGCTTGGTGCGCGGGTCATCGCGACCGTCGCTAGGCGGCGGCACAAAATGCAACACCGCAAAGGGCGCCGCGCGCATGCGCTCCAGGCTGTGATAACGGTCGAGGTCACCGACGATCGGGACAATGCCGCGGTGACGCAGTCTGGCAACGTCTTCATGTCGCCGTGTAAGGCCATAAAGGCGAACCCTGCCGCGCAACAGTTCCGCGGTACGCAAGGCGATGTCGCCGCAGCCGATCAACAGTACCCGTATCACGTTCGTGGCCTGCGCGAAACAAACCTAAATGATCGATTCAGCGATGCCATTGCAGATTACCATAAAACCCAGCGAGCACAGCTTCGCCTGCGACGAGGGCGAGACGGTGCTCGCCGCCACGATGCGTGCCGATCTGATGATCCCGTACGGCTGCAGGAATGGTGCCTGTGGCACGTGCAAAGGACGCATTCTCAGTGGCGAGGTCGATTATGGGGCGTACCAGCCGACAACGCTGACCGATACCGAGAAGGCGCAGGGCTTCGCATTGTTCTGCGTGGCCAAGCCCAGGACATCGCTCCTGATCGAAGTGCGCGAGGTCCGGCGCGCTGGCGATATTGCGATCCGCAAGCTACCGTGCAGGCTCGAAAAGATCGACAAGGTTGCACCCGATGTTGCAGTCGTATCGCTCAAGTTGCCCGCGAACGATCGCTTGCAGTATCTTGCCGGGCAGTACATTGATCTGTTGCTGAAGGACGGCCGCCGCCGCAGCTTCTCAATCGCCACGGCGCCCGAGGACGACGCGCTGCTCGAACTGCATGTGCGTCACGTGCCGGGAGGCTATTTCAGCGACGCGCTATTCAACGAGTACAAGGGCCGCGAGATTCTGCGTTTCGAAGGCCCGCTGGGGACGTTCTTCCTGCGCGAGGAATCCGCCAAGCCCGTGATTTTCGTCGCCGGAGGTACCGGCTTCGCGCCGATCAAAGCGATCATCGAACACGCCCTGCATCACGAGGTGCTGCGGCCGATGGTGCTCTACTGGGGCGTGCGCGGCTTGCGCGACCTCTATCTGCCCGACCTGCCGTCGCGCTGGCAGGCGAAGCATCCCGAGTTCCGATTCATTCCTGTCCTGTCCGATCCGTTGCCCGAGGATCGGTGGCAGGGTCGCACGGGCCTCGTGCACAAGGCCGTCATGGCCGATTTTTCGGACCTGTCGTGCTACCAGATCTACGCCTGTGGCGGGCCGGCGATGATCGACGCTGCGAGGCGCGAATTCACTGCTGAACGCGGTTTGCCGGCAGGAGAATTCTTCGCCGACTCGTTCACCTATGCCGCGCAGTCGGAAGCACCAGCGTAAGCGACCGTAATTCCGAGGGCTAGCGGCGCTTGAGTTCGTTGGTCGCTAGCTTGAGCGCGGCGACGAAATGCGCATTGGCCTCGTCGTCCCTGCCAAGGCGGCCGAGCATCTCTCCTAACGCCAGGTGGGCACGCCAGTCATCCTCGAGGGCGAGGCTTGCTTCAAGGTACGTCTGTGCCTTGCCCCAGAGCTGCTGGCGCTGGCAAAAAGTGCCCAGCACGCGCAGCAACGACGCATCCAGGTTGTGCGTACCGAGCCAGCGCTCGGCCTGTTCGAGCTGAAATGTTGGGTCGCCCAATCGGCATTCGCCATAGAGCTCGACCAGATCCGAATCCCACGCACGCTCGAGGCTGCGGGCAATGATATCTGCCGCCTCGCGGTCGCCTCCAAGCTGCAGAAAGCTCTGCGCTGCGGCGCGCGCGATCTGAGACTGCGTGCGCGTCGCCTCCGGCAGGCGATTCCACGCATCGCGCAAACCGGACGCATCGTGAGCGAGTGCGCGCAGCTGCTCGCGCTGCGCCGCGATCCTGACTTGTTCGCCTTGCGCCACGTCGAATACACCGCGCTTGACCAGTTGCTCGACCAGCGGCGGGATGTCCGCGAAGCGGCCTGCAGCCTGCGTTGCGCGAAGCTCGAGCCTAAGCGCCGCCGTATGCAGCCCCGCCTCGCGCCGCAGCGACTCGAGGATCCGCAACGCCTCCTGCGGTTGCCCCTGCGCCAGCGCAATCTCGGCGGAGAGCGTCAGGCGCGGTACCGCGAGGTTTGTCGCCTGAGTTTCGGGTCGGAAGAGAAATCCTTCTGCAGCGTCAAACTGGCGCATGTCGATCGCCGCCCGTGCGGCGACGAGAGCCGCCAGGCCCGATGAGTGCGGTAGCAGCTAGCGACTCCTTCGCTTCCTGCTGGGCTTTGCCGTAGCGACCCTCGAGCAGGGCGACGATGGCGGCATCGAGCTTCGTCCGCGCGCGCTGCTCCTTCTGCCGCCGACGCCATAAGCGAACCTGTGCCGGGAGCTGCACCGTGCGAGCGAGCATGCGCAGTCCGAAGTAGAGCGAGAGAAAGCCACCCGCGATGAGGATTAGCAGCAGATTGAGCGAAAGCTCAACCCGATACGGCGGCGCGACGAGCATCACGTAGCCGCTGTTGAGCTTTGCCGCCAGCGCCGCGACCACCGCGGCGATGGCTAGCAGAAGAAACCAGAACAAAAAGCGCATTGCCGGTGCACACCGTCAGCGCATGTGCTTCTCGCGCGCGAGTTGCAGCACGCGCACCGCATCGAGGCTGCCGGCGAGGCCCGGCAGCTCGGTGGTCATGTCGGTCGCGCGCACCTCCTTGAGCAGGACCTGCAGCGACTGCACCGACTTCGATCGGGTGTCGAAGTATTTCTTCAGCCACATATCCCCAGCCAGCGAGGTCGGCGCGAAAGTTTGCCTGATCACGGAAAAGCAGATCGAAACGCGCGGAAAGTAGCCGGAGCTTGAGGTTCTCGCGCAGGAAAAATTGCTCCTGTGGCGCGAGCAGCGGAGCCTCCGGTCGGTCGAGATTCTCGACCCGCACCAGTTGCCGCACGTCTTGCCAGGCATCGCGGAGGAAACGGCGCCATCCCGGTTCGTCCTTGACGACATCCTGCGGTGGCGCGGGCAGGCGTTCCTCCAGCGCGAGCGGCAACGTGTCGACCGTAGAGATCGCCTGGTCGAGCCGCAGCGACAAGCCCTGGACATCGACGAAGGGAACGGCCTTCAGCCGGTCCATGTCGCGCGCAAGTGCGCGGCGCAACGGCACGAACTGTGGGCGGTCCAGGCGCTGCAGCTTGGAGTCGGCAAGCTGCAACGCAGCGAGCGCCGCCGAGACGTTGCCGGCAAGCTGCAGCTGCTGGCTGGCGAGCAGCAACACCTGCTCGACTTCGGTCAACGCCCACTCGTCGCGCGACGGCGCTAGCTCCCGGTACAGTGCTTCCAGCGCGGCCTGCTGAGTTTGCGATTCGGCAAGGCGACTTTCGAGCAAAGCGATCTTCGCCTGCGCGTCGCGGAGATCGTCCTGCGCGGACTCCACCGTCACACGAGTCGCCTTGACCTCGGCGTCTTCTTCCGCAAGACGCCGCGCGACTTCGGTGCGCAGCTGCCGATCGCGGTTATAGGCGTCGATTCCGATCGCGGCGATCGCTAACGCCAGCGCGACGATCAGCGCACCAGCAACCCAGCGGCGCCGCCGCGCCGGATCGTGCGCTTTGGCCTCGGCCATGGATGATCGCGACTGCGTCGCCGTCGGCGCGGTCGTGCGGGCGTCGTCCTCGGGAGCGGACATGATGGATGGTGCGGGCGGGTACGCGGGGCAGTCATCGATTGTAGCAGGGTTGCGCGCCAAGCCTTGCGCTGCAACTGGCCGTGCGGCCCGGGCTCGACTAGAATGCGAGTCTCATCGGTCGCGCGAGTCCGCACACCGAGCTGTTTGCTGATCGTGATCATCTTATCGCTCCTCGTCCTGGTCGCGATTGCGGGGATCGCCGGCTACGTGCTCGGCGTCCGCCGGCCGACAGACGTGCCCAGCGCCCCGCTGCACGATTGCTCCGTCTCCTTCCGCACCTGCCGCCGATTCAGCGGTGGCTTCGGCGACTGACGAGCGCGGCGACAGCGCAGGCATCGGCAGTGAAAAAGCGCGCATCATCCGCAGCCGCGACGCCGAGGCCGAAGCGCTGCGCCGCATGCCTTGTCGATCGCGACGCGGCGGCCTGGCAGCTGGAGGAATTTGCCCGTGAGCGACGGCAGTTGCTCCAAGATCTTGCCGATGCACGCGGCGCCGTGGCGCGCTATCGGCAGCTCGTCATCGACATCGAGACCAATGCGCCGCCGCGGATCCTGGCTGGTTCCGGCGAACCCGACGATTTGAAGCTGATCGTCGGCGTTGGTCCTGTGCTCGAACGCATGCTGCACAGCCTTGGCGTGGCGAGGTTCCGGCAGATCGCCCATTGGACGGAGCGCGACATCGCCGAGTTCGACGCCAAGCTGCCGGAGTTTCCCGGCCGCATCGTGCGCGATCAGTGGGTCACCCAGGCGCGCGCGCTGCATCACTCCAAGTACGGCGACCTGGCGTGAACAGGCGGGCGGACACGCCCGCGGCGCAGCACGCGGTGCCTGCGTCGAGCCTGTTGTTGGTTGTCATTCTCAGCCTCGTCTGGGGATGCAACTGGCCGGTGCTCAAGCTCGGCGTTACCGGGCTGGCGCCGCTGACGTTCCGGGCCGCGACGTTGCCCTTTGCCGCTCTGGGCCTGCTGCTCGTGGCGAGGCTCTCCGGCGAATCGACGCGCATTCCGCGCGCATGGTGGCCGCGAGTCGCCGTTCTCGCGCTGTTCAACATCACCGGCTGGAACTGGCTGATCCTGTTCGGCATACAGCAAATGCCATCCGGCCGCGCGGCAATCCTGGCCTATACCCTGCCAATCTGGAGCGTGCTGTTCTCACTTTGGCTCCTGCACGAACCGCTTTCGGCGCGCAAGCTCGCCGGATTGCTGGTCGGCATGGGTGGCATGGCCGTCCTGCTGGGCGAGGAAATCGTCAACGTGCGCCGCGCTCCCGTGGGCGCGTTCCTGATCATCGGCGCGGCCGTGTCATGGGCCTTGGGAACCGTGCTGCTGCGCCGCTGGGCGCCGCCGTCGCCGCAGAACACGCTGACCGGGTGGATGATGCTGCTTGGATGGATGCCACTCGCCGCCGCGGCGCCATGGTTCGACCCGCATCCGTTCGCATCGCTCGCGTCGATGTCCGGCACCACGTGGTTTGCGGTGATATACAACATTTTTTTCGCCGGCACGCTCGCGTATTGGGCCTGGTTTCGCATGGCGAGGACGCTGCCGGTTGCCGTCAGCTCGCTTTCCTCATTGCCGGTGCCGGTTGTCGGCGTCGTCGCGGGTATGCTGGTCCTCGGCGAGCGACCGGGTGCAAGCGAGGTGATCGCCTTGACACTCGTGCTCGCTTCGCTTGTGGCGGTGATGTTTCCCGAGCGCAGGTAGAAACGCGCTGCGCGCCGCCAGCAAGGGAAACAGTGCCAGCTAGCGAGCGACTCGATTCGCGCCTACGCGAGCTCGGGAATGAGCGTCAGCACGCTCTTGCCGGAAAAATATGCGTCGAGGTTGGCCTTGCACAGGTCGCCCATTGCCTGCCGCGTCTCGCGCGTCGCGCTCCCGACATGCGGGAGCAGCACAACGTTTTCCATCGTCATCAATTCCGCTGGAATTTGGGGTTCGTGGGCGAAGACATCGAGGCCCGCGCCCTTGATCGTGCCCGCCTTGAGCGCCGCGACAAGCGCCGGTTCATCGACGATCGAGCCGCGGGCGATGTTGATCAGCGTCCCCTTTTTCCCCAGTGCTGCGAGTACCTCGGCATTGACGATGTTCCGCGTCGCGTCGCCGCCGGGACAGGCAACAACGAGGAAGTCGACAGCCGCAGCCAGTGATTTCAAGTCGCGCACGTATTCGTACGACACGTCCTGCGGCTTGCGCCCGGTGTATGCGACCTTCATGCCCATCGCCGCAATGCGCGCCGCGATTGCCTTGCCGATGCGCCCTAGCCCGAGGATCCCCACCTTTCGCCCGGCCAGCTTGGTCGTTAGCTCCGGTCCGCGCTTTTCCCACTCGCCGGCGTGCACAAATCGGTTCATGCGCACGAAGCCACGGCCGGTCATGAGAATCAGGCCCAGCGCCACGTCGGCAACGTCATCGGTGAGCACATCGGGCGTGTTGGTGACTTTGAGACCACGCTGCTTGCAATAGGCGACCGGCACACCATCGTAGCCGACGCCGAACACGGAAATGATCTCGAGCTTTGGCAACTGGTCGAGCAGCGTGGGCGGCGTCATGGTGCCGCCCGCCTGCACCATGCCGCGGATGCGCGTTCCCTCCGCGCCGAGGAGCCCGGCCTTGTCATTCGCCTGGACGTAATCGTGACAGCGATAGTCCGCCTTCAACGGATCATAGAGGAACGGCGGTAGCGGCGCGGTGACGAGAATATCCGTTGGCATGGGGTGGACTCAGCTTGGCCGTGGGTGAGCGGAGAAGTATTCTAGCAACGATGCGATCAGGCCGGCATCGGCCGGGGGCGTGACGATGATCGAACGCAGGCCGAGGGCGCTTGCGCGCTCGGCGATGGCCGCATGCGGCACGAATGCCGGCGTCCCGGCAAGGTAGGAACGTGCCTCGACGTCGAATATTGCCCACAGATTGTCGAGGCCTTCGCTCGAGGTGAGCGTCACCGCGTCGATGCGCCCGTCACGCCAGGCCTCGATCAAACCGGCGGCACCGGTTGCGGGTCGGGCGCGCCGGTAGCATTCGATCTGCTCGACGTGCGCGCCACGCGCTTCCAGCGTCGTATGCAGGAGCTCGCGGCCTCCAGCGCCGCGGAAGATGACAATGCGGCGTCCCGCGACGTTGGCGAGTTCGGGCAGAGCCAGCAGGCCTTCGCTGTCCATTGACGTTGCCGGTATTCGGACGTTGGTAATGCCGACTGCCGCCAGCGCGGCGGCGGTCCCCGGTCCCGGCGCAAGCGGCAGAAGCTGCGCCGGCCACGCAGCAGGATCGCCGACCCCATACTCGACGGCGTTGGCGCTGACAAATATGGCCATGTCGTAACGGGCGAGATTGCGTTGCACCTCGCGCAGCGGCGCTTCATCCGCGGGCCGCAGGATCACGATGGCTGGAAACACGAGCGGCTTGCCGCCAAGGGCCGCGATCGCGCGGGCGAGCCCGGCGGCCTGACGGGCGGGTCGCGTGATGACCACGCCCGCGCCATTGAGCGGTCCGCTCACAATGCTTCCGCCAGGATCGTCACGGCGCCGCGTTCGAGGAATTCATCGCCGAGCGTTGCGCCAAGCGCCGCGGCTTCGCCGACATTGCCGACCACAATCGAGCGCTCGCCGCGCAGGACGCGGCGCCCGTCGCGGCTGGCGATGAAGCCGCGTAGCCACAGCTTCTCACCGCGCCTAACGGCATACGCGGCGAGCGAGGTGCGACAACTCGCTGCGAGCTTGCGGCCGAACGCGCGCTCGGCCGCGGTCGCGAAAGTCGTCTCGACATCGGCCAGAGGCTGGAGCGCCGTCACGACCGCGGTTCGATCGGCGCGGCATTCCACCGCCAGCGCTCCCTGGCCGACCGCAGGCAGGCTTTCTTCGGGCTCGAGTAGCGCCGTGATCCGATCGGCGAAGCCCAGACGCTTCAATCCCGCGCTGGCGAGAATAACCGCGGCCTGATTGCCCTGATCGAGTCGATGCAGCCGCGTGTTGACATTGCCGCGTAGCGGCTCGACGACCAGCTGCGGATGGCGTTCGCGCAGCTGCGCCTCGCGTCGCAGGCTCGAGGTGCCAACCACGCTGCCTGGTGGCAAAGAGGCAAGCGTTGGGTGGCTGTTGGAGACGAAAGCATCCCGTGGATCTTCGCGTGCCAGGATCGCCGCCAGCGTAAAGCCCGTCGGCATGGCCATCGGGACGTCCTTCAGCGAATGCACGGCGAGATCGGCGCGCCCGTCGGCTAGCGCCTGTTCGAGTTCCTTGACGAATAGCCCCTTACCGCCGATGTCTGCGAGCGGCTGATCAAGCCTGCGATCACCCTGGGTAGTAAGGCCCAGGAGATCGACGCGGCACGAAGGATAGAGAACGCGCAAACGCTGGCGGACGTGTTGCGCCTGCCAAAGCGCGAGCGCGGATTGGCGCGTCGCGATGACCAGTGACGCCGGGGGGTATGACGCAGTGGACATGACGTCGTGGCGGGTGTCGGTCGCACCCGCCACCGCGCAACGATTCTAGCACCCGGGTTGCGCTCTGCGGCGCCGGAACCACCCGCTAACCGCAAGCCGCTCGCGCGTCGCGGGCAGAACTTCGTGCTCGTGTCGATCGGCCAGGAAGCACACCAGCGTGCCGCCGATCGGAACGATGTCGCGCGTATCGTTCCCGGGCAAGTAAAGTCGCAACGCGCCGCCGTCAGTCGCCGTCCACGCGTCATTGAGATAGAGCACGCAGGAAAGAACGCGCGCATCGTCGTCGCGGAAGCAGTCGCTATGGCGCCGGTAGAACGCTCCGCGAGGATACAGCGCGTAATGGCCCTCGAACGAAAAGAGCCCGAGAAAAGTCGCCTCGTTGAGTCCGATCCGCAGGCGCTCCAGTGCCTGCCACAGCGCCCGTTCGGCTGGAGCAGGTGCCTCCGCGTCGAGCCACAGCGTCCGGTCGCCGCGAATGTCGCTGCGCTCGATACGGCCCGCACCGCGCCCGACCCCAGCAGCGCAAAACTCGCCGGCCGCGTCGCGACGGCGAGCGATCGCCGCAAGGGCGAGGACGACCGGCGCCGGCAGGAATTCGGGGATGACCGCGATCGATTCGGCGACAACCGCTGCGCACACCCGTGCGACCGGTGCGTCGGCAATTGCCGCGAGCGTCATTTGGCCTGCGTATCCATCTGCATCATGCCGAAGATGTTTCCCTCGGTGTCATTTGCATAGGCGAGCCATCCGACTGCGAGGATCGCCATCTTCGGCACGACAATCTTCGTGCCCAAATCGCCAACCTTGCGCATCGCCGCGTCGAGGTCGGCCACATCCACCGTACAGACAAACGCGTTGGTCGCCTGCATCGCCGCCGGCCCGGCGCCGCGACGCGGCAGCAGGCCGCCGTCTATGCCGGGCGTACCGGACTCACCGGTCTTGATCAACCAATAGTCCTGCGGGCCGTTCCATTTGCTGAACGTCCAGCCGAAGAGATCGGTGTAGAACTTGATCGCCCGCTGCGGGTTCTCGGCATGGATTTCGAAATGAATGGGACGTGGCATGAGGCTCCGTCGAGGGCAAGTCTTGGATCGCCATCATATAATGCGCGAGCCGATCGAGCGAGTGGCGTTCGCTCCGGCCACTTTACTTGTTAGGGAGCTATCCATGCGCATCGTGGTCACTGGCGGCGCCGGTTTTCTGGGGGGCCGCCTCACCCGCGCATTGCTCGCCCGCGATGTGCTCACCAACGCGCGCGGGGAGCCGCGCCAACTGAAAGAACTCGTTCTGATCGATGTTGTCCCCGCGAAAGTTCCTGATCCGCGCGTGACCTTCGTCACTGGCGACCTTGCGGACCCCGCGGTAATGGAACGGGCTGTGACCCCCGACACCGACTCCGTATTTCACTTCGCGGCCGTGGTCAGCGGGCAGGCCGAAGCGGAGTTTGATGCCGGCATGCGCGTCAACGTCGATACGACGCGCGCGTTGCTCGAACGGTGCCGCAGGCTCGCGCGCCCGCCCAAGGTCGTGTTTACCAGCTCGATTGCGGTTTTCGGCGGCCCGTTACCCGATCCGGTGCCCGACGATGCACCGGTGATGCCGCAGTCTTCGTACGGCGCACAGAAGGCTATCGGTGAATTGCTCGTCTATGACATGACGCGCAAGGGCTACATCGACGGGCGATCATTGCGATTGCCGACCATTGTCGTGCGCCCGGGCAAGCCGAACAAGGCCGCCTCGTCGTTCGCAAGCAGCATCATCCGCGAGCCGCTGTCTGGCATCGACGTGTTCTGCCCCGTCGCGCCGGCCACCCGCGTATGGGTGTCGTCGCCACGCGCGGCGATCGCCAACCTGATCACCGGCCACGAAGTACCGGCGTCCCGATTCGCGCACACGCGCTCGATCAACGTGCCCGGCCTGCAGGTCGGCGTGGGCGAAGCGGTTGCCGCGCTGCGTCGCATCGCCGGCGACGCGGTCGGTGATCGCGTCAAGTGGCAGCTCGATCCGGCGATCGACCGCATTGTCTCGACTTGGCCGTCGCGCTTCGCAGCGCAACTTGGCTCCGCGCTCGGCATGCGAGCGGACCCGGACTTCGACAGCATCGTCCGCGCGTACATCGCGGACGAGCTCAAGTAATCTCACGCCGGCGCCGCCAGAAGCTCTTCGGGTTCCACCTCGCGCAGCGCGCGCAGGAACAATTCGGGTCCGGCGCCCCTGAGCTGCGCTTCGTCGGACAGCATGCGCCGCCAGGCACGGGCACCCGGCTTGCCGTGGTAGAGCCCGAGGACATGCCGGGCGATGGCGCGCAGGCTCACACCCTGGGCCAGCTGCGCCTCGGCGTAGGGCACCAGCGCCGCGACGATGTCGGCACGCGAGCGACTCGGCGGCGCACCGCCGTCCTCCCCGAAACAATAGCGATCGATCTCGCTAAGCAGCCACGGATGGTGATAGGCAGCGCGGCCGATCATGACGCCGTCCACCTGCTCGAGTTCGCGTGTGATCGCAGCGTGAGTTTCGATGCCGCCGTTGATGACGATCGTGAGCTTCGGAAAATCGTGCTTTAGTCGATGCACGTAATCGTATTTGAGCGGCGGCAATTCACGATTCTGCTTCGGCGACAAGCCCTTGAGAATCGCGTTGCGTGCGTGCACGAGAAATGCGGTCGCGCCAGCTTGCGCAACCGTGGCGATAAAATGCTGCACAAACTCGTATTCCTCTATCGCGTCGATGCCGATGCGGTGCTTGACCGTCACCGGAAGCGCGACCGCGTCGTTGATCGCGGCAACGCAATCGGCGACAAGCACCGGGTCTGCCATCAGACAGGCGCCGAAGCTACCCGTTTGTACCCGCTCGGACGGACAGCCCACATTGAGATTGATCTCAGCGTAGCCCCACGCTTCGCCCAAGCGCGCGCAATGGGCCAGCGCCTCCTGGGTCGCTGCCGCCGAGCTGCAGGGCGACTGGGTGTTCGGCCGGATCGAAGTCGAGCTGTCGCGGCACGTTACCGAACATCAGCGAGCCGGTCGTGACCATCTCGGTATACAGCCGGGCGTGCGGGCTCACGAGGCGAAGGAAGTATCGGCAGTGTCGGTCGGTCCAGTCCATCATAGGCGCCACGCATAATCGGTGCGACAAGTCGTTCATTTGTTTTGGATTTTCGACGCTCAGTCGCTACTGGGCCGATGAGCGTCATTCGACTCGGTTATCGCCTTTCGTCTCAGCCTACGTTCTTGCATAACCCGCCTCCTTCTGACCGCGGATGGCGAGCACAAACACCGTATCGAGTTCCGCAACGTATCGATAGAGTGCGACATAACCGCGTGCACGGCGCCCGATCACCAGCTCTCTAAGATCCGCCGGGCAGGCCGGCCGATCAGCGGATTGCGTTCCAGCACATCGATTGCGCTTATGATGTCTTCAATCCGCGCTGGCGCATCCGCCACCTGATGCGCAAAGAGATGTTCCAGGATGCGATCGAGATCATTCCCGACCTCTGGTGCGAGCTCGATGCGCGACATACCTAGCGCGCGAGAGTTCGCGGCTTCGGTCGAGCAATCTTGTTGCCGGTAAGCCGACGCTCAAGATAGCGACGCATCTCATTCCACGGCACCGTCTTGCCAGAGGCGACAATCTCGGCGTACCGCCGCTCGGCCGTATTCTGGAATTCCCCTCGGCGCTCTTCCTGTTCAGCCTTCTCGGCTATCGCTTCCAGAATGAAACTGTGTGCGGTGGTTCCTGCCCGTTCTGCTGCGCGAGCGATGCGCTCCTTGAGATCCTGTGGCAGGCGAATGGTGGTGGTGGACATCGCGAGGCTCCCCATGTGAAAAACCTATTGTAGCACAATTGTGCTACTTCGATATCCGACGTCCGGAAGTGTGATGAGCGTCAGCTTCGCGCGACGATCCTCTTGCATGCGTTGGCCCGCCGCCGCATTCCAGCGCACTGGCGCGCAGTGCAGTGCCGCGTAATCCAACGGCTTTGGCGTAGTGATGGGTATCCTTCGGATCGCGCCGAAGCGCTCACTTAAATCCGAAGAAGACCGACGTCCACTAGCATGCCGGAGTCAAGGCCCACGCTAAATTGGCGCAGACAGATTGCGTTGGTACTGTGCAATTACGCCAGCCACCTTCATTGCTATAGACTCTATCCGCGGCCGCTTTCTCGCTCTATTGGTTGCGCACTGAATCGCACCAGACACTCGCCGGGATCAAGCTTGTCGCGATGCTGGGATAGCTTAATCGTAGCGACGTACCTCAACACATGGATCCAGGTCATTCAAAGATCGTGACGCGGAGTGTTCCCGGCGGGTTCGAGGTGTGACGCGCGTGTACCGCGTGCTCATCGAGGGCTGGCGTTTTATCCACCATTCGTACGCGCTGGTGGCGCAGTCGCATGCTCTGTGCTTGCTGCGGCACGCCGATGTCGACCTGCGGTTTAGCGACCTTCCGTTTAACGCCGAGGCTTGGAAACCGACGCCAGGCATCTACTCGCCCGCGCAGGAGCGTGCGCTCGCAATGCTCGGCGCGCCGGAACCCTCATTCGCTCCGGATGCGACCTTGACCCTGCGCCCGGAGGCGCCTGATTTCGACGCTCCGCTTTCGGGCCGTAAGTTCGCCTTTGGCACGCCCGAGTATAGAATCCTCACCGAAGAAAATCGGCGCGGGCTGCACTGCGCGGCCGAAGTCGCTGACACGGTAAGTGTCGTGACCCCTTCGCGCTGGACTGCGCTCGCCTTTGAGCGTTTCGGCATGCCGGCGGAACGCATTCACGTCGTGGCACGGCATCGATCCTGCTGTTCTGTATCCGGATGAGGCGAGCCGTACAACGACCCGAAAAAGCTTGCGGGTAGAAGACAATTTTGTCTATCTGTCGGTCGGCGCGATGACATGGAACAAGGGCCTCGACATCCTGCTCGCGGCATTCGCGCGAGTCATCGAAACGGAGCCCGATGCGCGGCTCTTTCTGAAGGGCGCGGACGGGCTGTACCCATCCAAGAGTTTCGTGCGCGAGGTGCTCGACGACCTTCCAGCCAAAGCGCGGCAAGCGGTGGCCGAACGCCTCATTTACGAGGGCCGCACGCTCTCGGAGCAAGGGATGGCGCATCTTTTCCGGACGGCCGACTGCTATGTGGCGCCGTATCGTGCGGAAGGCTTTAACCTGCCGGTCCTCGAGGCGATGGCCTGCGGCGTCGCCGTGGTGTGCACAGCCGGCGGCCCGACGGACGAGTTCACCCGCCTGCATTTGCACGACTGATTCACAGCACTCCGCTGCGCAAGCAGTTGGGCGAGAAAGAGACCGGCGACGCGCTGGAACCCGATCTCGACCATCTGATCGAACTCATGCGCGAGGCGGCACGAAGCCACGGCAGCACGCGGGAGGCGGGGTCTCGCGCCGCCGTCCATGCCGGGAAAGACTTCACCTGGAATGCGGTGACGGACCAGCTTCTAGCCAAGCTGTTGCCAGCGCGCGCTCTCGAGGCGAACCACCCTCCTGCCGCCGGATGAAGCGCGTCGACCCCGACTGCCGTGCGCGCAGGGGAGCGTTTCATGCGCGCGACAACGGACCGGACCGCGCCCGTCCTTACCGCGCGACCTCGCCGACGTAGCGTGTGTCGATGCCGCTGGTCGTCTCCGATCGTTCAGGGAAACGCATCGTCGTATTGATGTCGACTCGAGTCGCCTCCGGTTCGCGCGATTGTGTCGACGTGCCCGCCCAGACGACTACCGCCAGCCTGAGTCACCAGGGAAACCGGACCCGCCAGAGCCGGTCACACCCAGCGGCGCCTTGGCGTCGCGGTTCCACCAGATGTTCCCGGTCCTTTCTGCGGCCGAGATCGACCGCGTCCGCCGCTTCGGCGAGATCCGGCGGTTCCAGGCCGGCGAGTTCCTCAGCCGCGCGGGAGAGGCGGCCCCCCCGATGTACGTGATCCTCTCCGGTCGCGTCGCAATCGTTCCCAGGGATGCGCTCGGGCAGGCGGCTGCCCGTGGCCGCTGTCGCAGAGCTGATCGGGGCGCCCCTCGAGCAGATGACGAGGTGAGCGCCGGGCGAGGTCATGGCCGAACTCGGACATCTCTCCGGACAGGTAGGACATGAGTGCGATCGATGCCCGCGCGGTCGGTGACGTGGAGGCGATCGTCATCCCGCCCGAGGCGCTGCGAACGTTGCTCGTCGCCGAAGCCGAGCTCGGCGAACGCATCCTGCGCGCGCTCATACTCCGTCGCGTGGCGCTGATCGAGCTGGGTTTCGGAGGTCCGGTCCTCATCGGGACCCTCAAGTCCCCGGAGGTGACGCGGCTGTCGCACTTCCTCGAACGCAACGGGATTCCGTTCCGGGTCGTCGATCCCGATGCAGACCCGGAAGCCTCGTCGCTGCTCGCGCGCTATGCGCCCGAGCCGGGAGAGCTTCCGATCGTGGTCATGCCGGACGGCGCCGTGCTCAAGAATCCGACGAAGCAGGAGCTGGCGCGGGCGCTCGGACTGGTGGCGACCAGCTTCCGCTCCGAACCGTACGACGTGGCCATCGTCGGCGCGGGTCCGGCCGGGCTTGCGACCGCGGTCTACGGTGCGTCCGAGGGCCTCTCGGTGCTGGTGCTGGAAGCGCTCGCGTTTGGAGGACAGGCCGGCGCCAGCGCGCGCATCGAGAACTACCTGGGCTTTCCGACCGGCGTATCGGGGCAGGCGCTGATGGGGCGCGCGTTCACGCAGGCCCAGAAATTCGGGGTCGAGTTCAGCCTGTCCACCGAGGTCACGCGGCTGGACCCACGTCGGAAGCTCGGGCCCTGATCCCGTGCACATCCTCGAGCTCGCCGATGGCCGGAGGATCCGGGCGCGAGCCGTCGTGATCGCCACGGGCGCGCGCTATCGCCGGCCGGAGATTCCGAACCTCGCGCAGTTCGAGGGCCGCGGCGTCTCGTACTGGGCTTCGCCCGTCGAGGCCCGGCTCTGTCGCAACGAGGACGTGGCCTTGATGGGCGGAGGAAACTCGGCGGGCCAGGCGGCGGTGTTTCTGGCGAGCAACGCACGCCATGTGCGCGTGCTCGTGCGCCGGCCCGAACTGTCGAGCACCATGTCGCGCTACCTCATCGATCGGATCGCGGCCGCCCCGAACATCGCGGTGCTCTGCGATTCAGAGATCGTGGAGCTCCTCGGCAGGCCTGACCAAGGTTTGCAACGGCGTCCGTTGGCGCAACCGGCGCACCGGTGCCGAGGAACAGCACGCCATCGCCCACTTGTTCCTCTTTACCGGCGCCGATCCGGCGGCGAGTGGCTCGCCGGCTGCGGCATCCCTCTCGACGAGAAGGGCTTCATCCGAACGGGCGCAGACGTGGGCTCGACCGAGCGAGTGCCGCTGCCTCTGGAGACCGGGGTCGAGGGGATCTTCGCCGTCGGCGACGTGCGTTGCGGCTCGGTGAAGCGCGTGGGGGCGGCCATCGGAGAGGGAGCCGCGGTCGTCGCGCAGCTGCACACTTTCCTTTCCCGGCGTGGTTCTACCATAGCCGCCGCGACCGCGCGACACAGTTGTCACGTCGAGTTAGCGGCTTGCTCGGCGAGCGCCGACCGTTGCTGCTGCAACGGAGCGGATCGTGTCGCGCAGCAAGCGTTGGGCGGGATCATGGTCGAGGCGCGGTGCCAGACCATGAAACAGTCAAACGGTTCGCAGCTTCACCCGCACGCTGGTGACCGGCTTTGCCGACCGCTACGACCGCAAGAGGCTGCTGCTGTTCTTCTACACGGGCTTCGTGCTAGGCACGCTGTGGTGCGGCCTGGCCAACTCGTTCCATGTTCCGCGAGGAACGACTCATTGTGGCGACAGCTTGCGCCAGAAATAGGTAAACTCGCGTGCCGTCATCGCGGCCCTCTCCGCAAGGGTGGCCCCCGAGCCGTGCCCTCCCTCGATCACCTCGTAGAAGAGGTAAGGCACACCCATCGCCGCCAGCTTGGCTGCGAACTTGCGCGCGTGCTGGGGCCCGACCCGATCATCCTTCGTCGTCGTCCAGATCAACGCCTCGGGATAGTGAACGCCTGGCTTTAGATTGTTATAGGGCGATATGGACGCGAGGAACGCTCGCTCGTCGGGATTCGACACGCTTCCATACTCGCCGACCCACGAGCTCCCCGCTGCAATATGCTCATACCCCAGCATGTCGAGGAGCGGCACCTGCATGTCGACGGCACCCCAGAGTTCGGGGTGCTGGATGAACTCCACACCCATGAGCAGCCCGCCATTGGAGCCTCCCATGATGCCGAGATGGCGGGGACTCGTGATGCCCCTCGCGATAAGGTCCTGCGCCACTGCGTCAAAGTCGTCATAGATGCGCTGCCGATGCGTCTTGAGTCCGGCCTCGTGCCAGGCGGGGCCAAATTCGCCCCCGCCGCGGATGTTAGCGAGGACGTATGCTCCACCCCGCTCTAGCCAGAGCTTGCCGACCGTGGCCGAGTAGTAGGGTGTTTCGGACACGAGGAATCCGCCGTAGGCAGTGAGGATCGTGGGCGTGTCGCCATCGAGCTTCATGTCGATGGGGTGGACGACGAAATAGGGAACCCCGGTTCCATCCTTAGACGTGGCCTCGAATTGCTCGACCACGTCATGGGATGCGTCGAATCTTGCCGGCAGCGTCTTGATCGTTGCCAGGGCGCCGCTCCCTAGATCGGCGAGCCACAGGGTCGTGGGCGTAAGGAACCCGTCGACGGTCAAGAATGCCCGCTCACTGTGCAGGTCCGCATCGACAATTTGGATGGAGGCATTGTCCGGGAGGGAAAGCTGACGGCGCGACCACTTGCCCCCGGCCTCGGGCGTATACGCATAGGCGCGACCCTTGACGTTGTCGAGCACGGTGACCAGCAGCTGCCCCCGGGTGGCAGTGGCCTGCGCCAGGGCTTCGCGCGGCCCGGGCGCGTAGATCAACGTAGGCCGCAGATGCTGCGGTGCTCTCTTCGCGGCAGCGAGATCGACGGACACCAGCGACCCCTGCGTAAACGCACCCCCATCGGCGGGCCTCCAATCTTCCTCGAGGCTGATGATCAACCGACCCGCGACCAGAGCCCGGAGCCTCGCCTTCAATGGCAGTGCCAACTTGGATGTGCTGCGTGGGCCAACGAAGTGGTAGTCCGTTTCGAAAAACGAAATGTTGTGTTCGATCATGTCGACCCGGTGGCCGGCGCCGTCATTTAACGCTAATGGGGAGGCCCCGACGTCAGCGGGTGATCCGCGAAACACCTCGACAGCCGCCGCAAGAGGCTGGCCGCGTTTGATGCGCTTCACCACGAACGGATAGCCCGAGCGAGTCAGCTCACCGGGCGTCCATTCGCGCGCCACCAGAAGCGTCTCGGCGTCCTGCCAGGCCGCGCCTTGCTTGCCACGAGGCAGAAGCAAACCTCCCTCGACGAATCGCGCCGAGCGGAGGTCGAACTCGCGCAGGGTCACCGCGTCCTCCCCGCCATCCGACAAGCCCAGCATGCAATGGCGTTCGGTCGGCTCCTCGCAATCCGTGCCGCTCCAGAACCAATTGGCCTTCTCCGCCTTTGCGAAAGCATCCAAGTCCAACACGGTCGTCCACGTGGGCGTCGATTGGCGATAATTCTCCAGGCTTGTCCGTCGCCAGAGGCCGCGGACATGCTCGGCGTCCCGCCAGAAGTTGAGAACCTGTCCAGCGATGATCGATGGCTCCGGAATTCTGTCCTTAGCCTCAGCGATTGCCAGCGCTTCCTTGAACAAATCCGGGTATCGAGGGTCATTCTCCAACACGGCAGCTGTCTTGGCGTTTTCCGCCCTGACCCAGTCCATTGCTCTTGCGCCGTCGACTTGCTCAAGCCAGGCAAACGGGTCTTCCGCCGGCGTTGTCGCGTCGGCAGTGGCGGCAGCCCTTGCCGTGACCGTGAACACCACAGTCATGATGACGATCACGAGTGAAGCTACCCGCATGGCAAAACCCTTTTATCCCAGCCCTGCCCGGACACCCGGTCCATCAAAGAGTGACCGGGCCGCACAAGAGATGAAGCCCAAGCCGTAGTTTGATCTCTGGCCCTTAACGAGCCGTTTCCCGCGCCCCTGTCGTTCCCGCAAATGCTGCCTGCAACGCAGCGATGTCGATCTTCACCATCTTCATCATCGCGTCCGCCGCCCGCTTGGCCTTCGCCCGATCCGGGTCGGCCATCATCTCACCGAGAACGGTCGGGACGATCTGCCACGAGAGGCCGAAGCGATCTTTCAACCAGCCGCACTGCTCGGCCGAGCCGCCCTTGAGAAGGGCGTTCCAGTAGCGGTCGAGTTCGGCCTGATCGTCACAGTTCACCACGAAGGACACCGCGTGGTTGAACGGATCGAGTGGTCCGGCACTCATGGCAATGAAGGGCTGGCCGAATAGAACGAACTCGACGACCTTAACCGACCCGGGCGGGCCGCTGGGCGATTCACTCGGTAGCGCCGTGACGCGGATGACGCGGGAGTCGGGAAAGACAGAGACGTAGAACCCTGCGGCCTCCTCCGCCTCGTTCGAATACCAGAGAAAAGGGGTGATTTTCTGCATAGCGCGCTCCGGTTAATGGTGTGGAGGAACCCGGCTTCAGGTTGGCTTCACGGAAACATGAAACGACGATCCCTGTCCGACCGGTCTGCTTGCTAGTCGATTGGCGGGGTGCCGAATCGACATCGGTCCTGCCGCGACAGATCGCGGCGGAAGAAAGTTGCCATCCATCAGTGGCGATCCGACCCCTTGCGGTTGTACGCGAACATTGCACCGGTCAGCGGTCGGTAGACGCGGCTATTGAGCGACCCAAGTGGGCGCGCCTGCAAACCGTGGCCGCAATGGACAAAGTGGGTCCGCGTCCTCGCCGGCGTGTGCGCGAGGGGCGTTAGCTTCGCGGTTCACGCCAAAGCATGAATGCAAGCACAGCCGTGACTGCACAAGCGATGACACTGACCCATATGGGAATGGAGACACCATTCACGGTAACCTCCCATCCCAACACGACGCGAACCAGATGCGCCAACGCGACCAGCAAGAAGACGACGACTGCAACCGTAGAAATGGGTTTCAAATGGCACCCCCGTGGTGTGGATTAAGGCGGATTCCAACTCGTGCCTGCCCCGAACACCGTTTCAGATCTTCGCCGCACGTCGGGGTTCATGAGATCGGCCGTCACAATTTGCTGCGATGAGACCGTGCGCTGGCGTCTACGAAAACGACAGGCGCCCGCGTAGGGCGCGCGTGCCACGAAATTCAGATTCCGCCAACGCAAAAGCACAGATCATGGCTTCGCACAAAGCAAGGAACCGCAGTTTCCGCTCGCGACCCGATGAGGCTTAGACGCCCTTCGACGATGCGGATCTCCCGCTCGACACCGTCGCCCAGGACGGCCAGCGCGGCTTGGTAGGCAGCGCTGTCATGCATGGCTACAGCCTGCTCCACACTGTCGAACTCGATGACCACGGTGCGCTGCTTCAGGCCGAGTTCGTAAACCTTCGCCGGTTCGCCACGCGCCAGAAAGCGTCCTCCGCCGGCTAGTGATTGCGGGACCGGCAAGCTTCGCGTATGCAGCCAGTTTGTCAGGGTCCTTCACCGCGCGGTACGTGCTGATCCAATAGGCTTTTGGCATGGCATTTCCTTTTCTTGTTCCCGGGCGCGATGACGCTCAGTCACCGCTCGGGTTCATTTTGCACAAACAGGCTGTGCGCGACGTTGTGCACCATTTCCGCCACGGCGGCATCATCGGATCCACCGCTGACCGAGGGCTGGGTAATCATGGTCATCTGGTATATATCCTTCAAATACAATTTTACTTCGGCGCTAAGGTAGGTCACCGAGTTGGTCGGCGTCGGAAAACCCTTGTGGGCCCCGGGCTTCCACTCCACGCGCAAGGCTTTGAACGACCATACCACCCGGTTGGGTGCAGACGCGGCCCCAGGTTTCCGGGCGGAGAATTGCCAAGGGGGAGGGGTTTCCTCATGCATTCTTCGAGCCAGATAAGTGGTCAATTGCGCCGATGTGAAGCCGGGAACATTTCCCGACGCCTCGACCACAACGGTATTCGAATCCGGCGAAGGGGAAGGAGCCGCGGCCGCCGCAGCGACGTC
This sequence comes from uncultured beta proteobacterium, assembly GCA_963711235.1. Classification (GTDB taxonomy): domain Bacteria; phylum Pseudomonadota; class Gammaproteobacteria; order Burkholderiales; family Casimicrobiaceae; genus PALSA-1003. Next base: position 273,493 of record CAVQDI010000013.1, read on the forward strand.
GGTCAGGATGACGGGAAGAATGATCACCGTAATCCGAGATATCCTGGTCATATTCATGGGCAGTGGCTTTGCAGATTTCCAAGCCCCTCTTGGTGAAGCCAAGTTGCACTGTCAGGTTTCGGGTAGATCAATTCTCCCACACCGTCCGATCCGTCTCACCCGTTGAGCGTTCAATGGTCCTTAGTTGCCGTCCCGGCACGCCGGAATACCATGCACCTGCTGTCTTGCAACAATGTCTTCAACGACGCGCGGAACGCCGAAGGCGCGGTGGCGCGGTCGATTCGTTAAGTCGTTAATTTGCTTGAGGGTTTTGATGCTTGGCGGCGCAAGTTGGCAAGCGCTGCGGGCCGGCGCCGGAGTCGGCGCCACTCGATCACCGAGCCGCCGGTCGAGAGCGCCACGATTGCGGCCGATCTGCAGACCAGCGGGCTGCGAAAGCTCCCGGTATTCATTTGCGCCCGCTCCTTGCCGCCGGAGGGCGCGCATCGTAGGGTCCACGAGCCCGGCCCGGATTTACCGCTGCAACAGGTTTAGGCGTAAGCTTTTTTCATGACCGAAGCTCAGAACCTGTTCACCGCGTTGCGACAGTCCGCCGATGCCGACGTCGTGGCCAGCATCGAGACACTGTTGCGCGACGCGCCGGATCGCCGGCTGAATCGTATCAACGCGCTTGCCTTCGCGAAGGAGATGGGCCTTGACGAGGAGCGGGTCATCGCGGCGTTCCTGCACGCGGCGCGGCTGGGGCTGTTCGAGTTGTCGTGGAATGTGCTCTGCCCAGGTTGTGGCGGCGTCCTCGACGCCGGTGCCTCGCTCAAGACCGTACGCCAGTCAGAATACGCGTGTGCGCTATGCGCCGCCGGTTATGAGCCGACCCTCGACGAAATGGTCGAGGTCACATTCACCGTAACGCCTCGTTCCCGCCGGATCGCGGCGCATTCGCCCCAAGACCTGCCCGCGCTCGAGTATTACCGTCAGATTTTCTGGAGCTCGGGCATCGATCTCCCCGACGACGCCTTCGAGAAAACGCTCGGCGACATAACGCTTGAATTGATCGCACTGCCGCCCGGCGAGAAGACCCTGCTGTCGCTGACGTTGCCTGCGGAATTCGTGATCGTATTCGATCCGGTGACGCATACGGCGCAGTTCATCGACGTCAAAGGCGAGCCGACCCGCGAAGCCCAGTCGCTGTCGGTCGTGTTCAACAGAGCGCACGACAAACACCGCCACCGTCGTCATGCAGCCAGGCCCTTTGCGCCTGGCGTTGGACAATCGGACCGACACGCGGGTCGTGCCGGGCGTGTATGTCGCCGGCCAGGCAATGCATGACATGCTCGGCAAGCGCCGCCCGTTCCTCACCGCCAAGCGCCTGTTGACCAATCAGACCTTTCGCGAGATCTATCGCACCAGCACGCTCGATGTCGACCAGCGGCTCAAGATCACGAGCCTTACGTTCCTGTTCACCGACCTCAAGGGGTCGACCGACCTGTATGAGCGCGTTGGCGACCTGGTCGCGTTCGATATCGTCAAGGAGCACTTCCGAATCCTGCACGAAATCATCGCTGCCGAATCAGGCGCCGTGGTGAAGACGATCGGCGATGCCGTCATGGCAACTTTTGCGACGCCCGACCGGGCGCTCGCGGCCGCGCTGCGCATCCGCGAAGCAATGCGTGCGCTCAATGCGAAGCGCGAGAACGAAGATCTGCTTCTGAAGATCGGCTTACACGAAGGCCCGTGCCTCGCGGTCACACTCAACGATCGGCAGGACTATTTCGGACAGACCGTAAACATTGCCTCACGGGTGCAGGGCCTTGCGGTGTCGCGCTCGATCCTCGCGACCGGCTCAGTCGTCGACCATCCGGAGGCCTCCGAGCTGCTTGAAGCGGACGGGATCAAGCCCATGGCGCGCTGGCTGCCGGTTCGTGGCGTTGCCAACGAGCTGGCAGTGTACGAAATTCCGTAGGCGTAGCAGGGCCGCTCGAAGCGGTGGCAACGCAGCGTACTCACCCCGAGCTATTCGACGGGCAGGCATCCCCCACTGACAGGTACCGCTCACCGGTATCGTAGTTGAATCCAGGCATGCGGCTGCCATGAGCTTGTAGGCTGGGCAATGCGCCAGATGAAAGTCTTCACAGCGCGATTTGCGCCCCAAGCTCTACGATCCGATTGCGCGGGATGCGGAAGAACTCGGTGGCGTCGGCCTCGTTGCGGTGCAGCCAGGCGAAAATTCGGCAGAACAGAGGATTGATGCGCTCTTTGTCGACCACCGTGCTCGCAAACTGACACGCGCGAGAGGAAGAAAGTGGTCTCCATCTCGTCGAATCCTTCACCGTCAAGCGAACAGTGGGCGAGCGCAGCCGGAATGTCAGGCTGCTGCATGAAGCCATAGCGCAGCGCGACACGGTAAAAGCCGTTGCCCAGCGCCGTGACGCTGGCTCGTTCTGCCGCATCCACGCGAGGGACGTGTTCCGTCTCGACGCTGAGGATCACGTTGCGTTGGTGCAGGACGTGGTAATGCTTCACGCTGTGCAGCATCGCAACCGGGACCACGTCAGCGCGCCGCGACAGGTACACCGCAGTGCCCGGAATCCTGGCCTCGCCGGCCATCGATTTGATAAACAGATCGAGCGGCATCGTTTCGCGCTCGAGTTGGCTCAGCATCGCAGTTGCGGCCGCTGTGCCAGGCTTCCATCAGCAGGAACAGCAAGGATGCCGTGACCAGCGGCACCCAGCCACCCTGCGTCACCTTGGTCAGGTTTGCCGCCGCGAACGAGGCGTCGACCACGGCCAGCGATCCCGCGACGGCGATCGCCAGCGCGAGCGGCCAACGCCACTGCTCGCGCATGATCTTGTACATCAGCAGCGTAGTCAGCAGCATGGTCAACGAGACCGCGATTCCGAATGCGGCCGCCAGCTTGTCCGACGAACCGAATCCGACCGTCAAGCCGAGCGTGAGAATCATCAGCAGCCAGTTGACCGAGCCCACGTAGATCTGCCCGTAGCCGACCGCCGAGGTCTGGGTTACGTTCAATCGCGGGAAAAAGCCGAGTTGGATCGCCTGCCGCGTCATCGAGAACACGCCGCTGATGATCGACTGGCTGGCGATGATGGTGGCCGCCGTTGCAAGCGCGACCAAAGGCAGCTGCAGCCAGGGGGCGCCGAGCAGGAAGAAGGGATTGCCATCCGGGGGAACCGCCCCGGCGACGACCAACGCGGCCTGTCCCGCATAATTGAGCACCAGCATGGGTAGCACGATGCTGTACCAGCTGTAGCGGATCGGCTTCGCGCCGAAGTGGCCCATGTCCGCGTAGAGCGCCTCGGCGCCCGTTGCGCTCAGGAAGACCGCGCCGAGCACCGTGAAGCCGGCGAAGCCATGGGTTGCAAGGTAGCGCAGGCCGTAGCGGGGATCGACCGCGAGCAGGATCTGCGGATGCGCCAGTACGCCGATCAAGCCCAGAATGCCGATGGTCAGGAACCACACTACCATCACCGGTCCGAACAGGCGGCCGATCGTCGCGGTCCCCTGGCGCTGCAACAGGAACAGCCCCAGCAGCACCACCACCGCGAGCGGCAATATGTACGGCGCCACCGCCGGCACTGGCAGTTTGAGGCCCTCAAGCGCACTCAGCACCGAAATCGCCGGTGTGATCGCGCCATCGCCATAGAGCAACGCGGCCCCCAGGATTCCCACCATGGCCAGGCCACGCCGCTCGTGGCCCTTCAGGGCCAGGCGCGCCGTGAGTGCCAGGATGCCCCCTTCCCCGTCGTTGTCGGCCCGCATCACGAGCGCAACGTACTTTACCGAGGTGGTGAGGATAAGGGTCCAGACGATCAGCGAAAGCATGCCGTAGGCCACATCGGGGGTAGCGCCACCGGCCCATTCGAGCGCGGTCTTCAGCGTATAGAGCGGGCTGGTCCCGATGTCGCCGTAGACGACTCCAAGAGCGCCGAGCATCAGCGCCCCCAGCGGTCCTGAGACCTCGCGGGTTGGCAACGCGGGCGACGTGAGCGTGGAGGCGGCCATCGGAAAAGGCGATGCGTTTCGTGTCACCACGCCGCGCATTCGGATACGCCGAATCTTATCCCTGCCGCAACTGTTTTCCTACCACCGCGAAGCGCATGCTTCAGTTTCTTTACAGCCCGATGCTGAAGCGCGCAAAGCTGATTGGATCCTGTGCTCGGGCGTTCCTTACGGTGGCGCAGGGAGCTCCCGGCTCCGAGCGCGACTCCGGCGCCCGCGGCACCGCCGCCGCCGGAGGCGGTACGCCCGTCGCATTCCCCACCGTACCCGTGTGCTACCGCGTTGGTGAACAATTCCTCGACGATCAGCGTGAGCCGCAGTGCATCCGTGCTTCCAATGCCGTGTAGTTTGCAGAAATTTCCCATGAAGCTCGCCGTTTCGGGAAGCACGCTCAGCGTGGCCCTGAAGACGCCATGTTCACTGGCGATCATGATGCTATGCTCCGCGGCGGGTGTAAACTTGGCCCGTATAAGGTCGGCAACCGAATGGCAGCTGGTGGTTTGAACGCGGCTGCATTTTACGTCCGTCCGCGCCCTTTACGATTTATCGGGGGATCCGCTCCATGTTCAGACTGTCCTCGTCCTTGCCCTTGCTCGTGGCGGCCGTTGCGCTGGGCCTCGCCGCATCTGCAGTCGCCACCGAGATCGGCCAGATCAAGGTTCTGAAAGGCCAGGTATCGATCGAGCGAAACGGTCGGGTGTTTCCGGGCAGCGTCGGAATGCGGCTGGAAACGGCCGATATTCTAAAAACCGGCCCCGACGGCTCAGTCGGTGTCACGATGAGCGACGACTCGCTGCTCTCCGCCGGCCCGAACAGTATTCTGTCGCTGGATCGCTACGACTTCGATCCGGTCACTAACAACGGGCGATTCGACGCACAGCTCAATAAAGGCTCGCTGGCAGTGATTTCGGGCCACATCGCCAAGCAGGCGCCTGACGCCATGACGGTCCGCACGCCGTCGGCCATTCTTGGCGTGCGCGGAACCGAATTCGTGGTCAGTGCCAATGACTAGGGTAAGTCACGCGTTGGACCGCTGGCAGCTGATCGCCGTGCTGGCGATCTTTTCCGGCGCTTGCAGCACCGGGACGGTCGTGCTGCTTCCCGAGAAGGACAGCCACGACACAGCGCTCCTCGTCAAACAGGGCGACAAGGAAGTCTTGCTTGACCAGCCCTATGCCGCGGCTCGGCAAACACCGTTCGGGCCGCGGGCGTACCACGCCACGCCGGAAGAGGTCGAGGGCACCTTTGGCGCAGCGCTCGCGGCGCAACCGATGCGTCCCATGCAATTTACGCTCTACTTTATCGAGGGCAAGAACGAATTAACCGACGAGTCCAAGCAAATCGTCGAAGGTGTGTTCTCCGAAATTTCCAGGCGCCCGGTCCCCGACGTTCTGGTCATTGGCCATACCGACGCGGTCGGTACGGACCAGTTCAACGATGAGCTTTCGCGTCAACGGGCCGAGGCGGTCCGGATTGCGCTCGATCGGCCACGGAATTGCCGCCGAATCCATCACCGCCATCGGGCGTGGCAAGCGCGACCCGGTCGTCCGCACCGCGGAGGGAGTTTCGGAACCACGCAATCGCCGGGTTGAAATCATCGTACGCTAAGGCAGCCAACTTGCGGTCCCACCGGCGATCGCGCTTCGGTTACTCAGTCGCTCCGGTGGGGGCCTATCCAGCGCAGCACCAGGATCGTGAAGTCGTCCGCTGGTTCGGCCGCGGCGACAAATGCTTCCACATCGATGCGCAACGCGTCGATGAGGGCGCGCGCGGTTGCGGTGCGGCCGCGGAGGCTGATCACGTCCTGCAGGCGCGCTCGGCCGTAAAAACCTCCATCGAGGTTCTGCGCCTCGGCCACCCCATCGGAAATCACGCAAAGCAGTTCGCCGGGTCGCATGCGACAGTGCCCCCCACGATAGGGGAAATCGGGCGCCGCACACAGCGGCGGCCCGTCTCCGTCTTCGATGCGACGAGGCGCGACGTCGGACGGATGAAGCAAGTAGGGGTTCTCGTTCCCGGCGTTGCAGTAGTTCAATTCGCCCGTTTCGAGATCGAGGACGCCGGCAAAAACGGTCACGAACAGCTGTTCCGGATTGTCGCGCGAGACTTCGGCGTTTGCCGCGGACATGACGTCGCCGATGTCGGCACCCGGTATCCTGAGCATTGTGCTCTTGTACAACGCCTTGCTTACCGCCATGAATATGCTCGCTGACAGGCCTTTCCCGGCGACATCGCCAACAAGAAAAAACAAGCGCCGCCCGTCCAGGGAGAAAAAATCGTATAGATCGCCGCCGACCTCGCGCGCCGGAATCATGGTCGCTGCAAGGTCAATACGGGGCTCGGCGCGCAGCAGATCGTCCCGCGGCAGGCTCGCGGTTTGAATTCGTCTTGCGGCCTCGAGTTCACCGGCCATGCGGGCGCTCTGCTCGCGCTGCGTCTGCACCAGCTGCTCGAGCGCCTTTTTCTGCCGCGTAGCCTCCGCGAGAGTCAGCCCGAGCATCACGCTGAAGAGCAGTATAAGGCTTAGGCCTGTCGTTGCGGCGTCGAACAAGAGTCGCTGCGTTCGATAGGCAAGAAACGCAAACGCGACCAGCAGCGCGATGCAAGAGAGCGCGAGCAGGGCCGCATGTTGCGGCTTCCATCGCGGTGTCACCCAGACGAGCACCGCGCCGAGCACTAGCAACAGCATCGCATCGACCGCGGGGCCCCAAGTTGGCCGGCGAAGCAGGGTCTGGTCGTACAGGTTTTCCAACAATTGGGCGTGAATTTCGCTGTCCGGCATGCGCTCGCCAATCGGCGTGTTCTGATATTCGACCAGGCCCAGCCCGGTAACGCCGATCAGTACCAACTTCCCCTGCAGGCGAGACGAGTCGACCCTGCCTTCGAGGACGTCGACGGCCGAGACAGTGCGACCGGCGTTGGATGGCGAATAGTAGACGCGAACCGCGCCATCATCTTCGGTGGGGACAACCAAGTCGCCGATCGCAATGCTCCTGCACCGAATCGGCGGAAACCAGGAGCCGGAGCGATTGCGCGTGAAGGGCAACTTGCAGCATCTCGACCGCCAGGGCCGGCACAAGCGTTCCGTCGACATTGGCGACGAGCGGAATTCGTCGAATCACGCCGCCCGCGGGTTCGACGGAAATCAGCCCCCTTCCGACCGCCGCGCGATCGAGTTCATCGATGCTGGTCTGCACGCCGGCATATTGCGCCAGCCTTGCCGTCGGCGGCCTGGTCGTTGCCGAAGACGCCGCCAAATCGCGCACGCTGAATGCCGGGGCACGCAGCAGCATCCCCGTCGGCTCCGGCGTTCCCGCTACGGCGAGAATGGCATGCGCGTCGGCCAGCGCGTGCGCAAGTTCCGAGTCGTTGGAGGGCAGGCCGCGAAAGACACTTGCCATGGCGGGGTCTTGGATGTGGCGCGTGGGCAAGTACCTGTTCGGGCGATAGGGAGTCCGGTTCCGGCATGAGCATGTCGAGCGCGATCGCTGCGGGCTGCTGTCGCGCAATTGCGCTCACCAGTTGCGCCAATCGCGTGCGCGGCCAGGGCCATTGGCCGAAGCTTTGCCAGACTCTTCTCGTCGATTTCGACGACAGTCGCCGGCGTCGACTTCACCTGTCGCGGCGCGAGCACCTGGTAAGCATCGAACCCGGCGGCCTGCAGCCGCGCGGTCCAAGGGGCCGCCACCCAATTCAACGCGACCAGAGCGACGAGGACAGCCGCCCCCACGGCGCGGACGTGGCCCGGCCGACGCAATTCCCCGGGGCGCCGCTTCGGAACGTTCAAACTCGATTTCCATTCCGTCGTAGGCCGCCGTGACGCGCAGCGCCGTGCCGCGTGCGCGTGATCTCCTCGAGACGGCGCGCTTCCACCAGCGCCCCTTCGATCGCTTCGTCGTCGGATGCGGCTTCGTGGTGGAACAGGCAAAGGTGTCGCACACCGGCCATCTGGCACAGTTCGACCCCGACGACGTTGCTCGAATGCCCCCAGTCAGCCTTGATCGAGATCGCATCGGCGAGCGAATACATCGCATCGAAGATTACAACGTCGGCCTCGCGGAAGAACTCCACAAAACCTTTGGTCTCTTCGGGATCGGTGAGTTTATGTTCCGAATCCGTCGAATAGATAACTGCCCGGCCATTCGATTCGAAGCGATAGCCATAGGAATCGCCGCCGTGTCTCTGTAGCTTGGTGGTCACGGTCATGCCGGCGATATCATAGTTCTTCCCCGGTTCCAGGTGCACGAACTCGATGCCGGCACGAAAGATCGAGAAATCCACGGGGAACGACGGCTGGTCTTGTTGCCGTCGCAACGCTGCCTCGAGCCCCGCATGGCTTCCGTAGATGCGAATCCGGTTTCCGGGTATGTAGGCTGGCGTGAAGAATGGCAGGCCCATGATGTGGTCCCAGTGCACGTGCGACATGAAGATGTGATAGGTCTGCGGCGACCCCGCACCATGGCGCGCGATCGCCGCCTGGCCGAAGGGGCGCACGCCGCTCCCCAGATCGCAGAGTACGTATTCCGGGCCTCCGGTCTCGATCTCGACGCAAGACGTATGCCCGCCGTACGTGCCAGAAACCGGGAACCTCAGGCCGTCAAGGTATGCGTCAACCTCTGCGTCCGACGTGAACACGCGGCCCGATGCGCCACGCAGTGCCACGATCAGTTTCTCGCGCATCTTCGCTGCGGTTAGAGCAACCGGGAGCGATCCACGGGTGCCCCAGAAGCGAATTCGCTTCATGTTGCCGATCGGTTCTTCACCGCGTTGAATGCTTCGAGTGCCGGTGCGGAAAGTTGTGCGAACGCGCCGGCCACCGACGGATATACGTCAAGAATACGGTCAAAACGACTGATACCGAAGATTTCAGCGACAATGGGCTGCAAGCACGCAATGGCGATCTTCGATTCATTCGCGCGGGCCTGCTTCGCCGCTGCCATCAAGACGCGCAGGCCGACGCTGCTGATGTATTCGACGCCAGAAAAATCCAGTACCAATGCCTCTTTGCTGATACTCGATTGCGGCAACAGGGGCAGCAGCGCCTCCTCGAACGGCCCGGCGTTGGGGTGATCGATTCGACCCACGGGCGAGGCCACGACAACGTCAGCAAACCGGCGACTTGAAAATTGCATGGGATTTCCGGCCCAGTCCTGCCGTTGTGTGAGCGGCCTCTGTCAGCAATTATAAGAGAATCCTAGAAACTCAGAACTCCGCGTGCAGTCGCAGGCTGAAGATGGATACCGGGCCGCGGTCCCGGTTATAGGCAGGGTTGGTGACATACTGGTAGTCCGCACCCACGGTAAAGTGCTCGCCTACGCGCATCGAGTAGTACGTCTCCACGATGTCTTCCGTTCGGTAATGCGGGAGCTGCCCATCGCCGATAAGGATGCCCAGACCGCCGGCGGCAAAATAGGCTCGAGCCGCCGATGATATGCCGTTGACGACCGCGGCAAGACCGACGACGTCGTCCGCGCGATTCCATCCCGAGCCCTTAAGGGCAAGGCCAACCGATACGGAGCCGTTGACATCGGTGAAATCGTACGCCTCCTTGCTGCCGTCATTGAAACTGATGCGCGCGAACGCACCGAGGTCAGGGGTGACTTCCTGCTCGAGATTGAGCGCGATGCCAGGGCGCCAGGCATCATGGCGGACCAGGGCGGTACTGGGCGTCGAGTCCGTGGCCTGGCCGAGTTGCACCGCGTCGCTGTAACTGCCCATGCGCCCGTAATTGACAAAGCCAAGCAGTTTGAGCTTTCCCGGATGGCCCTTTAGCTCGTAGCGCCCTTCGAATTCTCCGATGAGCGCGAATTCCTTGAAACCGGGTTCAAGCGTCTCGCTGTTGGGAACATTCGACAGGTCAAAGAATCCGCCCCGAAGGGTCCACCATGAGTGGGTCCACTCTGCGGCGACCCCCACGGTGTACCCCCACGAGTCGGCCGCGTAGTCGAACGCGGCGGCGTCTATGACGGACCAGTTCAGGAAATCGCCGCGCGGGTCGTGCGCATAGCTGTTGTTATCGAAGATATCAACGACGGAGAACTTGCCGATCGTCAAGACCACGTTGTCGGCCGTCTGTGTTCCCCCGAGCTCGTTGGGGCCAGGGCTCAGCGAGGTGGCCTCGCCGCCAAGGTCGAAGCGCTGGCGTATGAAGGCGCGGGGCAGGCGGAAGTACGGCTCTGCTTTGCCAACCTTGTACGCTTCGCCGCTGGAGAAGCCGGCAAGGCCCAGCGTATCGTCAAAGCCGAACCCTTCGTCGATCTCGGGGTTGACGTAGAGGGCCCCTCCATCCCAAAGCCGAATACCCAGGAATAGCGTCACATCCGAGGTTTCCTCGCCATTGCTCACCGGCGACAGGCTGTTACTGCCCTGATACGGTGAAGTGAATCCGGGGTGGTATTGCTTGACGAAGGTTGCTTGGCCGTACAGATTCCATGCCTCCGGTGTTGTCGCCTCGGGTGCCGCTGGCGCGGTATTTGAGGTGGCAGATGAGTCGGATCCCGCCTCCCCCGCCGGGGTTGCGAGTGCGCCAGCCAGGGCACCACCTGCCAGATGCCATAACCCGGCTGCCAGCACGACAAGGAACCGATTTTTCACCGGGGCGCCGCGCGCCGGCGCGATCTTCCGCCGCAATCGGTCTGCCGTCCGGAGCGCGCCATAGACGCGGTTGAGGAATCGCATGGGTCGGCATCCAATTCGCAGCGCAAGTTATGACGCCCATATGACAGGCGGGTGACCAGTTTCCCCGTTGATGGACGCCGCACGGACGGTGCTACGGCCCGGTTGGAGCACCGCACCAGCGCGCGAATGCCGCAGGCTCCGTCGACGGCAGCCGCAATATACCAAGCCTCGGTTATGGCAGGCGCGCATCACGTCGGTGAAGGACCTGCAGCCGACTTGCCGGTTGATGACGGTCGATTACACGGCGCTCGTCACATCGCCGCCACGGTCGCCTGGATGCGCTCGGTCGTGAGCGGCAGGTCGCGCACCCGGACACCCAGGGCCGCGAAAACGGCGTTCGCGATCGCGGCCGCAGTTGGACCCAAGGCCGCCTCGCCCACACCCACCGCCGGATGATCGGGGCGTGACACGATCTCGACTTCGACCGCTGGTGTTTCAGAGCAACGAAGGATCGGATAAGTCTCCCAGCTTTCGCTGGTCACCCGCGAGCGATCGAAACGCACCGCTTCCTTGAGCGTCCAGCTCGTCGCCTGGATTGCGCCGCCTTCGATCTGATTCGCCACGCCGTCGGGATTGATCACCAATCCGACATCGACTGCTACGACCAGTCGCCGCACCTGAATCTCTGCCTGCGCCTCGATTTCCGCGACCACTGCACAGTACGCGCCCGTGTTCTTGTAGCGCGCCACACCGATGCCATGGCCGCATCCTTCACGCTGCTGCCACCGGCTCCAGCCGGCATTGCCTGCGGCACGTTCCAGGACAGCTCGCGCCCGCGAATCGTTGAGATAGCGCAAGCGGAACGCAATCGGGTCTGCGTCGACGGCCGCCGCCAGTTCATCGATGAACGATTCGATTGCGAAGACGTTCGCGTATGCACCCAGTGAGCGTAGCGCCGACGTCCGCAGCGGCATCGCCATCACGTGATGATTGACGATCTGCCACGCAGGAAACTCGTAGAGGGGAATCGCATTGCGCTCGGCCCCGCCGCCACGAGCGACCGGCGGGTTGACCGCTGACAAGCGGGCGAACGGCTTATCGACATGCCAGGCGCCTAGCAGTGCCGGCGTCTTCGCCCCTCCGGGACGCGAGGTATGGCCATTGCTCCAGACCGCGTGTCTCCACGCGACGATGGCGCCCGCCGCGTCGAGATCGGCCTCCAGCTCGACTGCCATCGCCGGGCCAAACGGCGCCCAGCTAAGCTCGTCCGCGCGCGACCACTGCACGCGCACCGGACGACCACCCGCGGCACGGGCGAGCCACGCCGCGTCAAACGCAGCGTCGTCGGCCCCATTGTGGCCGTAGCAGCCGGCGCCTTGCAGATGCTGCACGACAATCTTTTCCTCGGCCAAACCGAGCGCCAATGCAAGATCCCGGCGCAGATTGAAAATCCCCTGGCTGTGCGTCCAAACCGCTAATCCAGACTCCTGCCACTGGGCCAGTGCGCACGAGGGACCGATGGAGGCATGTGCAAGGTACGGTCGCGTATAGCTTCCCTTTATCGTCCGCGCGACTTGTCGCGGGGCAGGCGCAGATTTGTTGTCGACGATGCTGATCTCCGCGTCCTGCGCTTTCAGCCACGCCCCCAGCGCCGCCTGGTCGGGTAGCTCCGCGCCCGGGCGCCAGGCCGCCGCGGCGGCAAGCTTGCGCTGGACCGCATCGGCGCCGGCTTCGCTTTCGGTCAGCACACCGACAAACGAACCGTCACGGATGACCGCAACGACACCCGGAAGGGCGCGCACCGTCGCCGCCGCGAAGTCGACCAGCGTCGCATCCGGTGCGGGCGGCCGGAGCACGCGACCATGGAGCATGCGTGGCAGATCCAGATCGTGAATGAAGCAAGCCTGGCCAAAGATCTTGTCCGGCAGATCGCGGCGCGCAATCGCTTGGCCGACAATGCGGTGTGTGGCAACCGGCTTCGGCGCGACCTGCCCGGTAGCCTCGCGCAGGAGCAATTCGTCCGCGGCAAGCTCCCAGTAGCTCGTCTGTGCCCCGCCGGCACCCTCGATGTTGCCGTCGGTGGCAACCAGCGATTCGGGCGGCACGCCCAAGCGCGCCGCGGCGGCGTCCAGATAGATTGCCCGGGCCTCCGCACACACCTGGCGCAGCGCGGCACCGGAGTCCTGCACCGACAGGCTGCCGGAGGTGATCGCTTCGTTGGGACTGAGCGCCGTCGTTGCCGGCATCATCCGGACTTGCCCTAGCGCAACCCCCAGCTCCTCCGCGACGATCTGCGCCAGCGCGGTGAGGATGCCCTGCCCGATCTCGACTTTGCCGGAGAAAACCTCGACCCAGCCGTCAGCGCGAAACTTCAGCCATTGCGACAGACGCCGATTGGCGCGGAGACTCCCGGGTAGCGCCGAGTCGGCGGCGTTCATGGGCTGGCCTCGCCCGCCGCCCGCAGCACTGCGCGCACGACCCGGTTATAGGTACCGCAGCGGCATAGATTGCGCTCCAATGCCCGCCTGACCTCGGTTTCGCTGGGTTGCGGCGTGCCGGCGAGCAGCGCCGCGGCGCTGATCAGCATCCCCGAAGTGCAATAGCCGCATTGCGCCGCCTGCTCCGCGATGAACGCCGCCTGCAAGGGGTGCGGCGCCTCGGGGCGACCCAGGCCCTCGACGGTCGTGACCGATTTGTTTTTCACCGCCCACAGCGGCGTCGTACACGCGGCGACCGCATGCCCGTCGACCAGCACCAAACAGGCGCCGCATTGTTCGGAGCCGCAGCCAAAACGCGTGCCTTTTAGCCCGAGCGTGTTGCGCAGCACGTCGAGCAGCGGCGTTTCGCCGTCGACCGCCAGCGCGTGTTCTCTTCCATTGACCCGAAAGACGAATGGCTCGGCCATGAACTCGTTCATCGATTGGCTCTTGGTGCAAGAATCGGCCGCTTGGCTTCGCGAATGGGATTGTCTCCTATCCTCTGCTTAAGGTTGACACGCCGCTTCGCGCGCGGCGCTTCGGGATCGGCTTTTTTACAGGGCGAGGCCGGTTGAACCCGGCCGCGTCACCTGCAGGCATCCTGAAGATTCCGGCCTGGAGCAGTCCCTGCATTTCGGCGCGCACGATATGCTCCACTTCGTCGATCGCGGCCGACCCCGCTTCGGCTGTCGGACGCGCAAGAATCAGTATGCGGTGTAGATTGACGTCTTCGATTGGATAGGCGGCCAATTGCCTGGCGCAGATCTCGGCGTGAAAGGCGGATACGGGCATGATGGTCATGCCGATTCCGGAAATCAGCAGGCGCCGGATCGCCTCGATAGAATCGACCTCTGCTTCGACCCGCAGCGCAACACCGAAGGCGGCAAGCTGCTGCTCGATGAGTGTCCGCAGACCGACCGTGATGATCAAAGGCGTTGCGCAGAGTTCCGCGAGCGAGAAGGCGCGACGCGTGCCTCGCGTCCCGGGCGGCGAGAGGACGAGCAGCGGCTCGGAGCATAGTGGGGTCAGGACGAGCGCCGAGGTGCGCGGCGGATTGGTCATGACCGCCAGATCGAGTCGGCCCGTTAGCAACGCGTCGAGGAGCTGGGGGCTGAATCCCTCCACGACTTTTAGTGTCACCGTGGGGCATTGCTGCCGAGCCCGTGCCACGCAGCCCGGCAGCAGCAGCGGCGCAAGGGTTGGCGAAGTGCCCATGACGACGGTACCGCGGGGCGCCGTGGCGCTGCCGCGAACCTGTTCGCTCGCCCGCGACACCTCGAGCATGATGGCGCGGGCATGGTCGAGAAAGTCTCGTCCCGAAGTTGTCAGCCGCACTCCCCGCGGCAGACGCATGAGCAGTTGGGTGCCGAGTTCCGCCTCAAGCTGCTTGATGTGCCGGGTGAGGGCGGGCTGCGCAGTGCCGATTTTTTCCGCGGCGCGCGTGATGCTTCCTTCATCGGCGACTTGGACGAAATATCGGATGCTGCGCAGTTCCATAGACGCCATGGCCTCCAGGCCGGTGCGGTCCAACGATAACAAATTGGCATGCCCTGCCAATGCAACGCGGTTCGCTTCGCCCAGCGCAACTGAATTCGCGCCGCAGGCCAGGGGCAATGCATGCCGGGATTGTATGCCTAGCATAGCAAATCGCGATTGGTGTCCCCTCCTTGGCGGTGTTCTAATGCCTGGACATCCGGTGCGCGGCAGGCTCCTTGAGCACTGCCGCGGCGTCGTTCGTTGGTCAAAAGGGAGGCATGGGCGATGAGGCAGATAGGCGTCGGCATCATCGGCACGGGCTGGTGTGGCGGCATCCGCGCCCAGACCTGCGCCGCAAGCCCCTTGGTGAAGAGCCTGCACCTGGCGGAGATCCGTCCCGAACGTCTGGCCGAGGTCGCGGCAGCAACGCGCGCGCGCACGACGGTTACCGACTATCGGGAACTGGTCGGCAACCCCGAAATCGAGGCGCTGGTGATCTCCGCCACGCCGGAGACAACGCATTACCCGATGGCGCGTGACTGCCTTGCCGCCGGCAAGCACGTCTTCCTCGAAAAGCCGCTCGCGCTGTCGCTGGCCGAAGCAGACGAACTCATCGCGGCGGCGCGCGAGCGCGGGCTCAAGTTCACCATCGGTTACTCGCAGCGGTTCAATCCCAAGTTCGCCTACGTCCGAAAGGCAATCCGCGATGGCTCGATCGGCCGACCGGTGAGTGCGCTGGTTAGCCGCCATATCACCCGCAGCCTGGGCAAAAAGATCAGCGGCCGCGTCAAGCTGTCCCCGGCCGCGATGGAAGCCACGCACGACCTGGATTTCGTTCTGTGGTGTCTCGCGCCGGCCAAGCCCGTGCGCGTCTACTCGCAGAACAATTTCGGGACGATGCAGGAGATCAGTGGCGCACCGATTCCGGACACGCAATGGATGACAGTCACGATGGAGAGCGGCCTGGCGTTCGTCGTCGGCGCAGGATGGACGCTGCCGCCCGGCTATCCGAATTTCTCCACCACGTGGATCGAATTTGTCGGCACCGAAGGCGCGATTATGGTCGACGACAGCCATCGCGATGTGGTGCTCAACACGATGAGCAAGGGCATGGTTCTGCCCATGTCGACGATGCCCGGCGAAGCAGTCGACCATACCTACGCCGGCCCTATGGCTGCCGAGACGGTGCATTTCCTGGAGGCGGTGGCCTATGACCGTCCAGTGCTGGTAACGCCGGAGCACGCACGGATGGTCATGGAGGTCTACATCGCGGCGGACTTGTCTGCCGAGAGCAATCAGCCGGTGGCTTTGCCGCTGGCGGAGCCCAAGAAGGTTCGCGCAGTCGCCTGAGCCGGCACGATGGCGAAGAAGAACGCCAGACGCATCGGCCTCGGCATTGTCGGCGCCGGCCGCGTCGGTTTGTTCCGGGCGGAGGTCGCCGCACGGCATCCGCAGGTCGACTTTATCGGACTGGCGGAGATCAAGCCGGACCGTGCATCGCACGTCGCCGAGAAGGTTGGCGCGGACTTCGTGACCTCCGACTATCGGGAATTGTTCGCTCGACCGGAGCTCACCGCAGCCATTATCGCGACCGACGAGCACTTGCATGTCGGGCCCATTCTTGCTGCAGCCGAGCGGCGGCTGTCTCTGCTCATCGAGAAACCGCTCGCGACCGAGCTCGCCGAGTCGGAGCATGTCCTCAGGGCGATTGAGGGTTCCGGCGTCGATGCCGTGGTCGGGTATACGCAGCGGTTCCGTCGCCGCTGGCTGGTGGCAAAGGAGAAGGTCCGGACTGGTCAGCTGGGCGAGATAACGTTGGTGACATCGCGGGCCTTCATGAACCGGCTCGTCGCGCTCGACAACTACCGGCGCACCGACGCCCCGACGCAAATCTCGCCCATGGTTATCTCGGGCACGCACGCGCTCGATATCGTCATGTGGCTGCTGGAGACAAAGCGGCCGGTGGAGATCTACGCCCGCTCGGTTGACAAGGCGCTTGGCCCACTTTGCAACGGCATCGACGCCACCGCCGGGACGATCACCTTCGACGATGGGAGCCTCTACCACGCGTCCATATCCTGGGCCCTGCCCATCGTCTGGCCCGGGGCCGTGTACAGCCTCGAGGTGGGCATCGTCGGCACCGAAGGCGTGCTAACCATCGACGACACTCACCGCGACATCGTGCTCGCAACCAGCATGGCGCAGGGCGAAGGGTACGCGCCCGACGCAGGCCGCCACGTGGATTTTCTCGGCAGCTATCCTCCCGGCGACGTCGTCCTGGGCGAGCTGCGCGGTCCCATGCGCGAGGAAACCGAGCAATGGCTCAATCGGCTGTCGATGGGGCTGCCGACACAGCACGCCAGTGCCGCGGAGGCGCACCAGCGATTGATGCTAACCAAGGCATTCGATCTATCGGCTCGTCTTAAGCGTGCGCTGCCGCTCCCCATTGGCGTGGACGAAGTAAAGACGCGCGAAGAGCGTTTCGCTGCAAGATAGGATACGGAGAGACGCCATGTGCGCGTTGCCGCGGGCTGCGTTGCTGGCACTGCTGCTATTGTGTCCCGCGTTTGCGACCGGGCAGACGACTTATCCCAATCGTGCGTTGCGCATGATCGTTCCCTTCGCCCCGGGCGGCGCATCAGACTTTGTCGCGCGCATCATAGCTCCGAAGCTCTCCGAACTGCTCGGGGAGCAGATCGTCATTGACAACCGGCCCGGCGCGTCGGGCAACATCGGGATGGACGCCGCAGCCAAGGCGCGCGCCGACGGCTACACGATCTACCTCGGCAATATCGGCACCATCGCCATCAATCCGGCGATCTTTCCGAACCTGGCCATCAATCCGGCGCTGGATTTCGTCGCAGTCACGCTGGTGGCCGATGTGCCGAGCATCCTTGTCGCCAATCCAAGCGTTCCAGTCAACAGCGTGGCCGACTTGGTGGCGCTGGCGAAGGCCAGGCCAGGAGAACTTAACTTCGCGTCGCCGGGATCAAGCACGTTAAACCGGTTGGAAATGGAGCACTTCATGAAGCTCGCCAACCTGAAACTCGTGCACATCCCCTACAAAGGAGGCGCCGGTCCTGCGGTCACTGGCCTGCTCGGTGGAGAAACGCAGGTCATGTTCGTCACGCTGTCCTCGGCGATCAGTTTCGTCCAGGCCGGCAAGCTCAGGCCGCTCGGCATTACGACGACCAAGCGCATCGAGGCGCTACCTCTCGTGCCGACACTGGTGGAAGCAGGATATCCGGAAATGGTCAGTAGCTCGTGGCAGGGTGTCTTCGTTCCAGCCGGAACGCCGCGGCCAGTCGTCGACAAACTTCATTCGGCGTTGCTCGCGACGTTGGGCTCGCCGGAGATAAGGCAACGTCTCGCCGCCGGTGGGGTCAACGTGATCACCAGTAGAACGCCGGAAGATTTCATGAACTTCGTCGGCTCCGAAATCGCCCGGTGGGGCAAGATTGCGAAGGAATCCGGGGCGACGATAGATTAGCGGCAGGAACCTTCGACACCGCGACCGTCTGCGGGAAGCGCGCGGACGCGATGGGCCCGCTGCCCCCTGCCCCGGTTGGCGCGGCAGGGAAGGCGCGGACAGAACGGAACCGAACGGGAGGCGGCACGATGGCAAACTTCGGAATGGTCGGCTTGGATTGGCAACAGCGCGTCGACTGGGGTCGGCTGCGCACTTACCGGCTGGAACGGGCGCGGGAGCGGATGAAGGCCCATGGTCTCGGGGCGATGCTCCTCATGTACGATGAGAATGTCCGCTACGTGACGAGCACGTTGACGCCGGGCTGGAACCGACTGAAACCTGGACTGCGCTACGCGCTGCTCTGCGGCGACGACCCACCAGTGCTGTTCGAGCAGGGCGATCTCGGCGCCCACATCGCGCGCCATTCGCCTTGGATCCCGAAAGAGAACATCCGTTGGTCCTACGCCTGGATCAAGGGCGCGGCCGGTGCGGCTTCCCTGCAGCAAGTTACCAAATTCACCAACGCCATCTTGAAGGAAATGAAGAAAAGCGGCGTTGACGGCATGAAGCTTGGAGTTGACTTCGTCGATATCAACATCATCCAAGTGTTCAAGGACGCCAAGATCGAATGGGCCGATGGCATGACGCCGATGATGGAGGCGCGTGCGGTGAAGAATGTCGACGAGCAGGAGTGCATGCGCATGGTCGGAGCAATCGGCGACGCCGCACACTGGGAGTGCATGAAGTTCCTCAAGCCCGGCCTGACCGAGAACAAAGTGACGGCGCACATCATGGAGTTCCTATACTCGATCCCGGGCATGGAGGACGTGGAAGACGTCATCGTCTCCTCGGGCCTCAATACCTGGCCCAACTGGCGTAATTTCTCAGATCGCATCATCAAGCCGGGCGACATCGTCTTCATGGATCTCGCCGCGCTGACGTGGAACGGCTATAAGTCGTGCTACTACCGTACCTACTGCGTGGGCAAGGAACCGACGCAGGAGCAGAAGGACTACTACGCCACGGCGCTCAAGTGGCTCTACGATTCGATCAAGGCCGTGAAAGTCGGCACGACTACGCGTGAGATTGCCTTGAAATGGCCATCGGCCAAGGAAGCCTGGGGGTATGAGGAAGAGGACCAGGCGGCGGCGAACCTATGGGGTCATGGCCTCGGACTGGCGCAGTACGACCCGCCGGTGATCTCGCGCATCTGGTCGCTCGACCACCCGGTCGAGATCAAGGAAGGGATGGTGTTTGCGCTCGAAACACAGCATGGCAAGGTACACGAGTGGGGCGTTCGTATCGAGGAGATGCTGATCGTGCACAAGGATCGCATCGAGATCATCTCCAACTTCCCCGTCGAGCAGATCACCGTTGTCGATCCGATGCCCGGCTATTCGAGCTACGGCAAGTCATGACAGGATACCCATGCCGACACTGATCGTCCCTCTTGCCGAAGCCGAGGCAACCGACCCCGACCGGTTCGGTCCCAAGGCGGCGAACCTTGCCCGACTGGGGCGCGCCGGCCTGCCTATTCCCGACGGATTTTGCATCGATGCCGAAGCGTATCGCATCCAGGTCAGCGCACTGGGTCTTGGCGCCAGCGCGCGCGCCGCGGACTCACCCGAATCAGGGACGGCGCGCCGCGCGGCCTTGGCGATGAAGCTTGGATTGCTCGACCGGCCGATCGTGCCGGAGGTGCTCGAGCCGCTGCGCGAAGCGTGGCAGGGCCTGGTCGCGGCGACCGGCGCCTCCACGGTAGTGCGCTCATCGGCAATCAGCGAGGATCGTCTCGGATCGAGCTTCGCCGGGCAGTTCGAGAGTTATCTCGGCTTGCAGTGCGAGGACGAGTTGGTGACTGCGGTGCGTTCCTGCTGGGCGGCGCTGTGGTCGACGCGCGCGCTGCGCTACATGGCAACGCGCGATACCAGTCCCGCCGACACGGCGATGGCAGTCCTGGTGCAGCCGCTCGTGTCGGCCCGGGTCTCCGGCGGGGGCCTCAGTCGCACCGCCGATGGGACCATGGTGCTCAATGCAGCGTGGGGCCTTGGGTCGGCGCTCGCTCAGGGCGAGGTCGTGCCAGATCGTTTCGTTCTCAGCCGCGATGGCGCGCTACGCGAGACGATGGGCGGCAGGCCATCGCACCGCATCGGCTGCGCCCATGGCACGCGTCGAGTCCCGCGCCGACGCACGGCAGAGCCGTGCCTGGATGCCGTGCAGGCCGAGACGCTCGGTCGCTTGCTGCGGCAGGTCGAGGATATCCTGGGCTTGCCCGTCGAGATCGAGTGGGCGCTGGACGGTGCCGGATTCAAACTACTCCAGGCACGGCCGCTGTATCTGGAGCCGGCAGCAGTCCCAGACGAAATATGGCTACGTCACCCCGGGCTCAACGGTCATCCGGCGGGCGTAGGCTGGGGTACGGGACGCGCCTGCGTCGTGAACTGCGAATGCGAGCTCTCCCGCGTTGCGCCGGGCGACGTCCTGGTGACAAGGATTGCCGGGCCCGCGCTCGGCGTCGTACTGCCGCGCGTGGCCGGTCTGGTGGCGGAGCTCGGCGGAAGTACGTCGCACCTCGCATCCCTTGCCCGGGAGCGCGGCATTCCCATGGTTCTGGGCGTACTCGAGGCCACCCAACGCATCCCCGACGGCGTTCAAGTGGCTGTCGACGGCGTTGCCGGAGTCGTGCGCTGGATACCCTGATGCGCCCCAGCGTGTTCATTACCCAGCCGGTAGCGCAGAGCGCCACGGAGAGGCTGCGCAGCTTCGCAGATGTGGACTGGAATCCCGATCCAACGCATACCCTGACCAAAGACGAGCTCCGTGCAGCGGTGCGTAAGCATGACGTCCTGTTCTGCCTGCTGCAGGACCGCGTCGACGGCGACGTCATTGCCGCAAACGCCAGCTTGCGCGCTGTCGCCTCGATGAAAATAACGCCATCGGACATCGACGTCGCCGCGGCGACTGCGCGGCGCATCCCCGTGACCGTCATTCCGCCGGTCGTGACCGAGGCTACCGCCGATTTGCACGTTGGCCTGCTGCTTGCCGTGGCGCGCCGGGTGGTGGAAGGCGATCGCCTGCTGCGCAGCGGCGTATTCCCGGGCGCGCAGTCCATGCGACTCGAAGGCGCCTTCGTCTGGGGCAAGACCATCGGACTGATCGGCGGTGGCGGGCGCATCGGCCGCGCGGTCGCCAGACGCGCGCGCGGCTTCTCGATGCGCCTGCTCTATTGGGGACCGCGACGGATGGCAGAGAGCGAAGAGCGCGAGCTCGATCTGGTGCATGTCCCTCTGGATCGGCTGCTGGCCGAATCCGACTTCGTATCCATCCATGCGCCGCTCAAACCGGAGACAAGGCATCTGATCGGTGCGCGCGAGCTTGGGTTGATGCGACCGAGCGCATTCCTCATCAACACGGCGCGCGGAGCGATCGTCGACGAGCAGGCACTGGTGCAAGCACTCGCTGAGCGGCGCATCGCTGGCGCGGCGCTCGACGTCTACGAGGACGAACCCCGGGTCAGGCCAGCGTTCCTGGCCATGGACAACGTCGTCCTCACGCCTCACCTCGGGAGCGCGGTCGCCGAACTGCGGGAGGCGATGGCGCATATCGTGGTGGACAATATCGCTGCCATCCTGCAGGGCCGCCGGCCGCCGAACTGTTGGAATCCGGAAATCTACGCCGCGCCTGGCTAAGTGTGTTCTTGAGCCGGGAGAGAAAGCCATGCGTATCACGCGTCCGCAACCACCGGCAGACCTGGCCCAGTGTGCCCCGCCGCCTCTGCAACGTTAGGGAGCCCGCATGAGTGCCAAGGCGAAAGTGGTCCTCACCGATTATGTCTGGGAATCTCTGGAGGTGGAGAAGAAGACACTCGACGGCCTCGCCGATCTGGTAGCCCTGCAAACGAAGAAGCCGGAAGAGTTTCTGCCCCAAGCGGCGGATTGCGACGCCCTGCTCAACACCTACGCCGGGCCGATCACGGCAGAAGCGATGGCGCGGATGCCCAGGTGCCGCATCATCGCCCGCTACGGCATCGGGGTCGACACCATCGATCTCGATGCGGCCACGCGCGCCGGCATCATCGTCACCAACAATCCGACCTACTGCATCGAGGAAGTCGCCGAGCACACCATGGCGTTGCTGCTCGCCTGTGCGCGCAAGGTAACGGTCTATGACCGGTTGGTGCGCGACGGCCGGTGGGAGGTGCCTCCGGGGAAGCCCATGTTCCGCCTCTCGGGCCGAACACTGGGGCTGGTCGGCTTCGGCAACATCGCCCGGCAGGTGGCGCTGCGCGCAGCGGCCTTTGGCATGCGTATCCGCTTTGCCGATCCCTTTGTCGAGGCGGGACAATTTGACATTCCGGCCGAGAAAATGGGGTTCCCGGATGTGCTCGACGAAGCCGACTTCGTCTCGCTCCATCCGCCCCTCACGCCGCAGACGCGGAAAATGATCGGCGACGACGCCTTGGCGCGCCTGAAGCCCAGCGCCTGCCTTATCAATTGCTCGCGTGGCCCGATCGTCGACACCGCCGCCCTGGTGCGCGCGCTCGACGCGAACAGGATCGCCGCCTGTGCGCTCGACACAACCGACCCCGAGCCGCTGCCCGACTCCCACCCGCTACGCGGCCGAGAGAATGCAATTCTCACGCCCCACGTCGCCTGGTACAGCGAGCAGGCGCTCGTCAGCCTCCAGGCAGGAGCGCCGGGCGAAGTTCGGCGCGTCCTGACCGGCGAGTGGCCGATACATGTGGTGAACCCGGCGGTGCGAGGGAAAAGCCGGGCCGGGCTCTAAGCGCGACGGGTCTTCGCCCAGCTCTCGAGGACCGCACATACTGACGCGGTGTCGGCCTCGGCAAAGCCCTGCGCCATCGCCGCGTTATAAATCGAGGTGGTCGCGGCAAACAGCGGTGTCGGGCAGTCGAGTTCGCGCGCAAACTCCGCAATGATCCGCATGTCTTTTTGCCACACGCCGACTTTCATCGTGGCGTCCCGATAGTCGTTGCGAACCATCATCGGTCCGCGTATCTGCAGCATGCGCGACGACCCGGCGCCGTCGCCGAGAACTTTGACCATGGTGGCCGGATCGAGGCCGGCCTTGAGGCCCAGCACGAGGGCCTCGGCGGTGGACACGTTGTGTATGGCCACAAGCAGGTTGGCAAGGAACTTCATCTTGGAGCCAGCCCCGAACGGGCCGAGGAAGAAATTCGCGCGCGCGAATCCCTCGAAGACTGGAATACAACGGCGATACGCACGGCGCTGGCCGCTCGCATAGACCACCAGGTCCTTGGTTCTGGCCTGTGCGCCGGTACCGGAGAGCGGGCAATCGAGCAGCGTGATTCCCCGCATCGCCAGACCCTTGCGCGCCTGTTCTTTCGTCGCAATCGGTAGCGTGCTCGTTTCGACGACGATCTGCTCCGGCTGCATTGCCGCTCCGAGCTCGGCGGCAACCTCGAGCAGCGCTGCCGACGACGGAAGCGACGTGATGACGATCGCCGTCCGCCTGCCAAGGTCGCGCGCGCTCCGCGCCGCACGGCCGCCGATCCGCACGAGTTCGCTGCGGCGCCGCGCCAATACGTCATAGCCGAGTATGGAGAATCCGGCACCGACCAGACTGGCAGACATCGCCGATCCCATGATGCCGAGGCCGATGATGCCGACCCTACCAGGAATCGCCATTTGCCCCCCTGTCGTCGCTCGAGGCCACGATTGCGCCGGCGCAACGGACGTCTGTGCCAAAGCAGCCCGGCGCGCCAGGCTAGCGCCCGCCCGCACTCAGCCAGTGCGCCGGCAGCATCGTGGCGTCGCTTGTACCCAGACCGTCGCGCGCAGCGGCGTCATAGCATTCGAGCGCGCGCGCGGTCAGGGGTAGATCGATGCCGAGCCCCGAGCCCTCGTCGAGCATGGTGCGCAAATCCTTGCGGATGAGGTCCACATCAAAGGTCACCGGGGAAGTCACCTGGCCGCGCAACGCAGCAACGATCGCCGCCCCTCGCACCTTGAGCATGTTCGGCCCACCCGAGGTATCGGCGAAGATGTCAACCAGTCGCGCGGGGTCGAGTTTGAGGCTGTCGCACAGCGACAGCGCTTCGCCGAGCGCCTGGTAGTACACCAGCAACGGCAAGTTGATGGCGAGCTTCATGCTCGCCCCGGCACCGATAGCGCCGACGTGCTCGACCCGGCGACACAACTGGTCAAGCACCGGCTTGGCACGGGCCACGTCGTCGGCATCACCGCCGACAAAACCAAAGAGCTTCCCTTCCTTGGCCGGTCCGACCGTTCCGCCGACCGGGCAGTCGATGAGCGCCGCGCCCCGGGCGCGGACTCTTGCCGCAAGCGCCCTCTCGACTTCGGGACGCACCGTGCTCATATCGACAAAAAGCTTGCCGCGAACCTCGCCGGCGAGCAAGCCGCTGGCGCCGTGATACGCGGTGTCGATCGCCGTCGCATCGGTAAGCATGGTGATGATCAGGTCGGAGGCGCTCGCCAGTTCGCGTGCGCTTGCGGCCACGGTCGCACCGGCCGCTGCCAATGCGGCGGTTTTCGCGGGGGTGCGATTCCAGACTGTCAGCACACGGCCAACTCCCAGCAACCGCAGCGCGAGCGCCGCACCCATGCGCCCAGTGCCTGCGATACCGATTTTCAATGGCAGCTCCTTCGTCGGCGATATGGCGTGCGTCTACGTTGACACGCGCTACCCCAAGGCGTCAAATTGCCCCCCAATAAAAACCATCGCTTGCGGCCGCGTGGGGGCCAGTGTGGAGGAGAGAGTGATGAGGTCGCCCCAAAGCGAGCTCCGCGACGGGATGCGCATCGAGTGGGACACCCCGATTCCCATGGATGACGGACTCTCGCTGAGCGCGGACGTGTTCTGCCCGCCCGGCGCCGGACCATACCCCGTCATCCTGAGTTACGGACCCTATGCCAAGGGCCTGGCATTCCAGGACGGCTACCCGAGCGCCTGGCAGCGCATGGTCGCCGAGCATCCCGACATCGCCTACGGTTCGAGCAACCGCTACCAGAACTGGGAAGTCGTCGACCCCGAGAAGTGGGTACCGTACGGCTACGTCTGCGTGCGCGTCGATTCCCGTGGTGCGGGTCGTTCGCCGGGCTTCATCGACCCTTTTTCGCCGCGCGAGGCGAAGGACCTTTACCACTGCATCGAGTGGGCGGGCGCACAAACCTGGTCGAGCGGCAAAGTCGGCCTTTCCGGCGTCTCCTACTATGGCATCAACCAGTGGCACGTGGCGTCGCTGCAACCGCCGCACCTGGCCGCAATGTGCGTCTGGGAGGGTGCCGCCGACTGGTACCGCGACATGACCCATCACGGCGGTATCCTCTCCACCTTCTGGGCCAACTGGTACGACATGCAGGTGAAGACGGTGCAGTACGGACTCGGCGCGCGCGGCCCGCGAAGCCACAGCACGGGCAAGCCCGTCTGCGGCGACGAGACCCTTTCCGATCGGGAGCTCTACCGCAACCGCTGCGACCTCGGTGACGAGATTCGCGCCCACCCGCTGGACGATGATTACCACAAGGCGCGCTCACCGGTCTGGAGCAAGGTGACGACACCGCTTCTGTCCGCAGCCAACTGGGGTGGCCAGGGGTTGCACCCACGCGGCAATTTCGAGGGTTTCGTTCGCGCCGCGTCGCAGCACAAGTGGCTGGAGGTGCACGGACTCGAGCACTGGACCCACTTCTACACAGATTATGGCGTCAATCTGCAACGGCGGTTTTTTGACTGTTTCCTGAAAGACGCGCACAACGGCTGGGAAAAGCAACCGCGTGTGCAATTGCAGGTGCGTCATGTCGACCGGTTTGTAGAGCGGCACGAAGACGAATGGCCAATCGCCCGCACACGCTGGACGAGGTTCTATCTCAGTCCCGGCGACTGCAGCCTCTCGCGCGAACCCATGGCAGTGGCGGAAAACATGACCTATGACGCGCGCGGTGAAGGAATCACCTTTGTCACCCCGCCACTCGATCGCGAGACGGAGGTAACCGGACCTCTCGCGGTAAGACTGTTCGTGTCCTCGTCGACAATCGATGCGGACTTGTTTCTGGTATTTCGCGTGTTCACGCCGGACATGCGCGAGGTCGTGTTCATGGGCGCGATCGATCCGCACACCCCCGTCGCGCAAGGCTGGCTGCGCGCTTCGCACCGCAAGCTGGAATCGCAGCTGTCGACGGCGTACAGGCCGTATCACGCGCACAATGAGCGGCAGCCATTGGTGCCCGGGGTCGTCGTGCCACTCGACATCGAGCTCTGGCCAACGTGCATCGTTGTGCCGGCAGGTTACCGGTTGGCGCTGACCGCGCGCGGCCGCGATTACGAATGGGGGAAGTCCACCGGAGCACGGTTGTCGAACTTCAAGAACGAACTCACAGGCTGCGGTCCTTTCCTGCACGACGACCCGCGCGATCGCCCGGCCCATGTTTTTGGCGGAGCGATTACCCTGCACGCCGGACCCACGCAGCCATCGCACATCCTGCTGCCCGTCGTGCCGGCGAAGGCCTGATCTGCAGACACAAGGAGTAAAGTCTCGACCATGAAGCTCTACGGATTCTGGCGCTCTCTGGCAACGTATCGAGTCCGCGTCGCGTTGGCGCTCAAGGGCATAGACGCGCAGGAGGTATCGATCAATCTACTGCACGGGGCGCAGCACCAGGACGCCTACAAGGCAGTCAACCCACAAAGCGTCGTTCCGGCGCTGGAGATCGACGCGGGGCCACCTTTGTTCCAATCGCTGGCGATCCTCGAATACCTGGAGGAAACGCGCCCCGATCCGCCCTTGCTGCCCAAAGATCCCCGTGGCCGCGCGCGGGTTCGAGGGCTGTCCCTGATCGTAGCCTGCGACGGCCATCCGCTGATCGTGCCGCGCATCCGCGACTATCTCGAAAAGGAAATGCACCAGGACGAAGGCGCTCGCAACCGCTGGCTGCAACACTGGACCCTGAACGCACTCGGGGCGCTCGAGTCCCATCTGGCGAAGGAGCATGAGACTGGCGCATTCTGCCATGGCAATGCGCCGACGTTTGCCGACATTTGCCTCGCGAGCCAGGTGTTCGCCGCCGGCTATTTCAAGGCCGAGATCACGGCCATGCCGACGGTCAGGCGGATTTTCGACAGCTGCATGAAGATCGACGCGTTCGACCGTTCGCAGCCGCTCAAGCAGCCGGACGCACCGAAAAGCCCGGCGCATTAGGACGAGTGTGGCCCACCAGGAGAACGCACATGGCATTGACTCGCAGAAGATTCATTCAGGCAACGGGCGCCGGGTTCGCTGTCTCGGCGCTCGGCATTCCAGCCGATGGTGAGGGCACAGGGCGAGCCGATTCGCCTCGGGCTGATGACTGTCAAGACCGGGCCGCTCGCGTCCGGCGGGATCGACATGGAGCGCGCTCTGGTTCAGTTCCTGCGCGAACGCGGCAATACGCTGGCCGGCCGCAAGGTGGAGCTGTTCGTCGGTGACAGCGCGGGCGTGCCGGCACAGGCGCGCACCAAGCTGCAGGAACTCGTCGAGCGAGACAAGATCCAGGTCTTGATCGGCCCTCTTGCCGCAGGCGAAGCACTCGCCGCCGACGACTACATCCGCCAGCAGCAACTGCCGACGCTTTCGGTCGCCGCCGCGGAGGACTTGACGCAGCGCAATCCCAACCCCTGGTTCGTGCGCGCCACATCGACCTCCTCGCAGTGCGCCCAACCGCTGGCCGACTATTGCTATCGAACGCTCACGTACCGGCGCATGGCAACCATCGCCGACGACATCGCCTACGGTCACGAAATGTGCGCGGGCTTCCAGCGCGTGTTCGAGGATGCGGGCGGCAAGATCGTGCAAAAGATGTTCCCACCGCTCACGGTTCCCGACTACGCGACTTACCTCGCGCAGCTCAAGACGAATATCGACGGCATTTTCCTTGGCTTCGCGGGTTCGAACGGCTTTCGCTGGTACAAGCAATTCAATGAATACGGCTTAAGGGGCAAGATCAGCGTCGTCGGCGGGATGACCGCGTTTGATGAAGCGGTGCTGCGCAACATGAATGACGAGGCAATCGGCATCCTCACCGCCTGCTGGTACTCGGCCGAACTCGACAATCCGCTCAACCGGAAATTTGCGGCTGCGTTTCGTACCGAATGGCAGTACGACCCAGGCTTCTACGCTGCGGCCACCTATGTCGAGGGTGAAGTGCTGGAGGCGGCGCTGGAAACAGTCAAGGGAAAAATCGAGGACAAGACGGCATTCATGAAGGCGCTGCGGGCAACCAAAGTGGAAACGGTGCGCGGCCCGGTTTCATTCGACGAGTACGGAAATGTGGTCGGCAACGTCTATATCCGCAAGGTCGAGCGCAAGGAGGGGCGCCTGGTCAATACGGTTATCCACACCTATCCCAACGTGAGCCAGTTCTGGACCTACGATCCGAAGGAATTTCTCAAGAACCCGGTGTATTCGCGCGATTGGCCGCCGGCCAAGAACCTAGAGCCCTGATCGGCGAGCGCGCCGGCGCGAGCGGCCGCCCCGGCCATGCAGTTCTGGATCATTCAGACGTTGAACAGCCTGGCCTTCGGTGGCCTGCTGTTTCTGCTCGCGGCGGGGTTCTCGCTCATTTTCGGGGTGATGCGCATTGCGAACCTTACGCATGGCTCGCTGTTCATGCTCGGCGCCTATCTGGGCGTAACGCTGCTCAAGGTTGTGCCCAATCTCTGGGTTGCCGCACTGCTGGCCGGATTGGCGGTCGCGGTCTTTGGCGGCCTCATCGAGCGCCTGCTCCTGCGACCGCTTATGACCAAGCCGCTGGGACAAGTGCTGGTGACACTGGGTGTGTCGTTCATCGTCGCCGACCTCTGCCTTATGATCTGGGGTGGCGACCCTCTACCGCTGCCGACGCCGACGTCCCTGCAACGACCGCTCATCGTCGGTAGCATTGCATTCCCTGTATACCGTCTGGTCGTGCTGGGCATCGCGGTGGTAACCGCAATCGGGTTGCAATTGTTGATGGAATGGACTCGGCTCGGTGCGATGATTCGCGCCGGAGTCGATGACATGCAGATGGCACGCGCGGTTGGCATCCCGGTGTCGCGGCTGTTCACCGCCGTGTTTTGTCTCGGCGCCGCCCTTGCGGGCGCGGGGGGTGTCATCGGCGGCCCGATCATGTCGGCATATCCAGGGCTTGATGCCGACATGTTGCCGCTTGCGCTGATCGTGGTCATTCTCGGTGGCGTCGGCAGCCTGCTGGGGGCCTTTGTAGGCAGCTTCATCATCGCGGCCATCTACACGTTTGGCTCCGCTCTGTTCCCCGATCTGGCCTATGTGATCCTGTTCCTGCCGATGATCGTTGTCATCGCCTTCCGTCCGCGAGGCCTGTTTGGACGGGTGACGACATGAGCCGAGCAGCTCGAGCCCCTTGCGCAGAGCGCGTTGGCGGAGTCAACCGGGCAAATCGCTTCCGGAGCGCGATACGGTGACACCACGGGTTCCAGTCGACATGAGCAGACCCGGAGCATGACCAGACGCTCCTTGCCGATCTGGACACTGCTGGGCGTCGCCTTAGCCGGCTTTCCTTTGCTCGGTGGGGACTTCTACGTCAACCTGGCCAGCCAGATTTTCATTGCGGCCATGTTCGCCGCCAGCCTGAACCTGCTTGTCGGCTATGGCGGCCTGGTATCGCTGGGACACGCCTCCTGGATCGGCCTTGCCGCGTACACCTCGGCATGGCTGCAGCTGCGGCTCGGCCTCGATCATTGGGTGACGGCGCCGCTTGCCCTCGCGGTCACGATCTTGACTGCCGGCGTGTTCGGTTGGGTCGCCCTGCGCGCCACGGGACTTGGCTTTCTCATGATCACGCTGGCGCTGTCCCAGGTCCTGTGGGGTACCGCCTACCGTTGGTCCGCGGTAACCAATGGCGACAGCGGCTTGTCGGGTCTGACGCGCCCTTCGCCATTCGGCGTCGATCTCGACCGCCCGCGCGCGTTCTACTATTTTTCGCTCGCGGTTACCGTCGTCGCCCTCTGGTTAATGGCGCGGTTTGTGAACTCGCCGTTCGGCGCTGCGTTGCGCGGCACCCGCGACGAGCCGCGGCGGATGAACGCTCTTGGCCACGACGTCTGGCGGGTGCGCTGGATCACGTTTGTCTACTCGGGATTCTGGGGCGGCGTCGCCGGACTGCTGTTCGTGTACTACCACAAATTCATACACCCGACGACGCTGTCGCTGACGAATTCGGCAGAGGCGTTGCTGGCCGTGATTGCGGGCGGGGCTGGAACGCTCGCCGGACCGGTCGTAGGCGCGACGATCGTGGTGATTCTGAAGAACTATGTCTCGGCCTACTTTGAGCGCTGGAACTTGCTGCTGGGCGTGGTCTTCGTGCTAATTGTGATCTTCATGCCGGATGGTGTCGTCCCCGGAATCCGGCGCTGGCGGTTGCGCTGGAGAAACAGATGACCCTGGCACTGGGGCTCAACGGCCTGAAGAAGGCCTTCGGCGGCATACCGGCGATGAACGATGTTTCTCTTGAGGTGGGGCTCGGGGAGCGGCGGCTCATCATCGGCCCCAACGGGGCGGGCAAGACCACGTTGTTCAACCTGATCACCGGCGACCTCGCGCCGGATGCCGGCGCGATTCGCCTGTTCGGCGAGGAGATCTCGCGTCTGAGGTCGCATCAACGCGCACATCGCGGCCTGGCACGCACCTACCAGATCATCACCTTGTTTCCCCAGGATTCCCTGGAGCACAACATCGTGCTGTCGCTGCTCGGGCTGTCGAGGCTGCGCTGGAGCCTGTTCGACACGCTAGCCAGCCGCACGGAACTGTACCAGGAGGCGCGCCGCGTACTGGGCCTGGTCGGTCTGGAGGAGCGCGCCGCACGCCCGATCGCCGAAATGTCCTACGGAGAAAAGCGACGCGTGGAAATAGCCATGGCACTGGCGCAAAGACCCCGGCTGTTGCTGCTCGACGAACCGCTGGCTGGGCTGTCGCGCGAGGAGCGAACTGCGGTCAAAGCGTTAATCGCCAGCATTCCGCGGGACGTCACGCTGGTGATGATCGAGCATGACATGGATACCGCCCTTGACCTCGCGGAGCGGATCACCGTGCTCCACTACGGCAGTGTGATTGTCGAGGGCACGCGCGGCGAAGTGGTCGCCGACCCAAGAACGCGCGAGATTTACCTTGGCAACTGAGGCCGCGCTTGCGCTCTCCGGTGTCGACGCGCTCTACGCCGACAGCCATGTCCTGCACGGCGTGTCGTTCGCCCTCGCCCCCGGTCGGGTCCTGGCGCTACTCGGTCGCAATGGCGCGGGTAAGACCACCTGCATCCACACCATCGTCGGGTTCATGCCGCCACGCCACGGCGAGATCCGCCTGTTCGGGGAAACGATCTCACGCCTCTCCCCGGAAGCGATTTCACGCAAGGGCGTGGGACTGGTACCCCAGGGACGACGCATCTTTGCCAGTCTCACGGTGCGGGAGAACCTGATGGTGGCCGCACGATCGCGGTCCGGCGCAGAAGGATCGTGGACCCTCGAGCGCGTGCTCGATCTGTTTCCACCGTTGCGGCAGCGGCAGCAGCAGCACGGCGGTTCGCTGTCCGGAGGAGAGCAGCAGATGCTCGCCATCGGACGCGCACTGATGGGCAATCCCCGCGTGCTGCTCATGGACGAGCCGTCAGAGGGCCTCGCGCCGCTTATCGTGGCCGAAGTAGGGCGTACCATCGCGCGCCTGAAACAGGAGGGCCAGTCGATCCTTCTGGTCGAGCAGAACGTGCGGCTGGCATTCGATCTCGCCGACGACGTCGTGCTGGTAAACACCGGCCGCGTCGTCTTTGCCGGAACGATAGGCCAGGTGCGCGACGATCAAGCGCTGGTTACGCACCATCTTGGGGTGTTCTAGCAGGCCGCCCAACCCACCGTGAAAAGGAC
Source organism: uncultured beta proteobacterium (assembly GCA_963711235.1). Classification (GTDB taxonomy): domain Bacteria; phylum Pseudomonadota; class Gammaproteobacteria; order Burkholderiales; family Casimicrobiaceae; genus PALSA-1003. The sequence goes on from CAVQDI010000013.1 coordinate 305,456, forward strand.
CGTTCGTCATGATGTTCACTTGCCAGCCTCCCGGGTTCGCCGAAGCAGGGCACGATCACCGCGCTGACTGAAACATCGCGCCGTCGTGCTTCTGCGGCCGTGCGTGCGGCCGCCTCGACTCGAGTCGTTCGTAACCGCAGAGGCAAGAGCCTGCGCATCGACATCCATTGTCACTATCTCAACCAGGCGGTGGCAGAGCAGGTGGCGCACCTCGATCCGGCGCAGCATGAGCCATCCGTAGCGTTTGCCAATGCGCTGACACGCGACGTGAACCGCAAGCAGATTCGAGATCGTGGCCCCAAACTCTCGACGATCGAGACACGTCTCAGAGACATGGACCGCATGGGCATCGACATGCAGGCCGTATCGCCGGCACCGAACCAGACGTACTACTGGACCGACCCGGAGCTGGGAGCAAGCCTCGCGCGCAAAGTAAACGACCGACTTGCGGAGATCGTCGCGACTTGGCCGGACCGCTTCGTCGCTCTCGGAACGGTACCGCTGCAGAACGTCGACCTGGCTCTGGCCGAACTCGAGCGTTGCCGGAAGGAGCTCGGCTTGCGCGGCGTGGAGGTCAACCCCAGCGTCAACGGCATGGATCTCACAGACCCGCGGCTGAACCTGGAGAAGTTCTTCGCCACGGCGCAAGCCCTCGATGCCGTCATCTTCATGCATCCGATCGGGTTCACCCAGGGCGAGAGGTTGGTGGATCATTACTTCAACAACGTCATCGGCAACCCGATGGAGACGACCATCGCCGCGAGCCACCTCATCTTCGACGGTGTCATGCAACGCAATCCGAAGCTCAAGATCGTTCTGCCGCATGCGGGCGGCTATCTAGCGCATTACTGGGCGCGCATGGACCACGCACACCGCGCGCGACCGGATTGCCGGACCGTGATCAGGAAAGCCCCGTCGAGCTACCTCAGGAAAATGTACTTCGATACGATCTGTTTTGATCCGAAGATGCTGCGCCACATGATCGACCAATACGGAGCCGGACATGTGCTCCTTGGCACGGACTATCCTTACGACATGGGCGAAGAGGACCCGGTTGGACTGATCGCCAGCGTCCCGCGGCTGAAGCGCGCGGAGAGGGCCATGATCGAGGGGGGAAACGCGGCGCGCCTGCTCAAGATAAGGCGTTGAGCTTGGCGCGGGTCACCCTCCCGTGCCATTCACCTGCGTTATGCCTGACATGCCCGGGAACGATTGTGCCTTCCGGCCAGCCGGGATTAAGCTTTGGCCGGCCCAGTCCACTGGATGCGATCGGCGAGGTTCCGATCGACGGGAGAGATCGTGATTAACGCCAGCGGCTCCTATGCCACCGGTGGCGAGGGCCAGCGTCGACGGCAGGAATTAGTGAGCCCCGCGCCGAGCCTGCGCGGCGGCTGCAAAACAGGGGGTACCGGTGGCGAGCCTTCTCGTCGGCGTCGACATTGGCGGCACTTTTACCGACTGCGTGGTGCTCGACCGCGGTGGCCGGATCACCGCGACCAAATCGGTGTCCACTCCCGAGGACTTCGCCGAGGGGATGCTCGCCGCAATGCGCTTGGCGGCGGGGCGCTTGGGCCTCTCCTTTGAACGCTTCTGCCGTGATGTCGCCGTGCTTACGCATGGCACCACCGTCGGCACGAATACCCTCATCCAGCGAAAAGGGGCGCGCGTCGGCCTGATTACCACGCGCGGTCACGAGGACGCGATCCATATCATGCGCGGCTCGCGCGGGGTGAGCTCTCGCGATATCCGCAAGGTCGTGCACTTTCCGGAGAGTCAGAAGCCCCCGCCCATCGTGCCCAAGCGACTCATCGCCGGCGTGTCCGAGCGCATTGACTGCTTCGGGGAAGTCGTCGTGCCGCTCAACGAAACCGAGGCTCAGGATGCGATTCGGCGCCTGGTCGAGCAGGACATCGAGGCCATCGGCGTTTGCTTTCTGTGGTCGTTCAAGGCACCGAGGCACGAGTTACGATTGAAGGAAATGATCCGCGACCTCGCACCGCACCTGTTTGTCTCGTGCTCAATCGACATCGCGCCGAAATGGGGTGAATACGAGCGCATGACGGCGACGGTCCTCAATGCCTATATCGGGCCGGTCATGGCCCGTTACCTCGGCAATCTCGACCGAAAACTCAAGGCGTCCGGGTACGCACAGCCGCTGCAGATCACGCAAAGTGCAGGGGGCTCGATCTCGATCGACAAGGCAATGAAGTCACCCTTGCTCACACTCGACTCCGGACCCGTGTCCGGCGTCACCGCATCGGCGTTTCTCGGCCGGCTAATGGGCTGCCCGAACATCATTACGACCGACATGGGCGGCACTTCGTTCGATGTCGGCATCGTCTTCGATGGGCGTCCAGCCTATTCGTTCGTATCCACTGCCGCGCAATACGAATACTTCCTGCCCAGGGTCGACATCCAGGCAATCGGCTCTGGCGGCGGCTCGCTGGTGCGCGTGGATACGCCCTCCAAGACGCTGACGGTCGGGCCGGAGTCGGCAGGCGCCGATCCCGGCCCTGCGTGCTACGACAAGGGAGGCTTGACGGCCACAGTGACGGACGCCGACGTCGTGCTGGGCAGGATCAACCCGGACAATTTCTTGGGCGGGCGCATGCGCCTCGACCGTGAGAGAGCCATCGCGGCCGTGCAACGCGTCGCCGACCCGCTTAAGCTGTCGCTGATGGAGGCCGCGAGCGGTATCGCCCGGATCGCCGAGTTCAGGATGGCCGACATCATCCGCAAGATGACCGTCGAGAAAGGATTCGACCCGAGAGATTTCGTCCTGTTCGCGTTTGGCGGCGCCGGCCCTGCGCACGCTGGCGTGTTCGCGCGTGAACTCGGGGTGCAGAAGGTGGTCATCCCGCAGAAGGAAATCGCTTCGACTTGGTGCGCTTTCGGCGCCGCTTCCGCCGACATCCTGCACGTGTACGAACAGGTCGACATCCAGTCAAGCCCGTTCGATGCCCAGCGCATCAATGGCACCCTCGAGGCGCTGGAGCGAAAAGCAAACGAGCAGATGGACCGCGACGGGATTGCGAAGCCGCGTCGGCGCTTCCGCTTCTCGCTCGACATGCGGCACCGGGGCCAGATCAACGAGGTTGAGGTAATGCTCCCCGCAAGGCGCTTGCGGAGCGGCTTCGAGCCAAGCCTGCGCCGACGCTTCTACACCCGCTACGAACAGCTCTTCGGACGCGGCTCGTCCTACGCCGAAGCTCGATTGGAGATCGTGACGCTGCGCTTGCGCGCCAGCGCAGGCACGAGACATCCAAAGCTCTCCATTGCGAAGAAGAGGGGCGCGGCGCCGAGCAGCCGAGCGGCCCTGGGCAGGCGGAAGATCTACTGGGACGAGCTGCGGCAAGCGGTCCCGAGCCCGATCTACGATGGCGCGCTGCTGTTGCCGGGCAATCGCATGCAAGGTCCGGCCGTCATCGAGACCACCGACACCACGGTAGTGGTGCATCCGGGACGCTCGCTTGCGGTCGACGCATTCGGCAATTTCGAAATCAGGTTCGCGCCATGAGCATGCCCAAGGTGAGCCAGATGCCAGGCGCCGCCTTCGACGGCAGGAACATGGGTTACGTGCCACCTAAGACGCTGGCGATTTCTCCGAAGCTCAGGCTGCACCGCGGCGTCGCAGGGAGCATCGACCCGATCACCTACGAGGTCGTGCGCCATGCGCTCTGGCACGTCAACGAAGAGCACGGCGCGACCATCCAGCGCGTCTCCGGCTCGCCTGTTGCCATGTATGCGCTCGACCTCAACCCCTCGATCCTCACCGAAGACGCCGAGTTCGTGTACTTCGGGCCCTACATGCAGTACATGTCCGGCGTGACCGACACGCAGGTGAAGTGGGTGCTGGAATTCCGCAGCGGCAATCCAGGCATTAACGATGGCGACATGTTCCTCGCCAACGACCCCTGGGTCGGCGCGGCGCACCAGCAGGATGTCATGCTCATCTGCCCTGTATTCTGGAAGGGCGAGCTCTTCTGCTGGGTTACCAACTGCCTGCATCAGTACGATATCGGCGGGATCACGCCGTCATCATTCTGCGGTTCAGCGGAGTCCGCCTTCGAAGAGGGCATCTGCATCCCGCCGGTACGAATCGTCGAAGCCAACGAAATCAGGCGCGACATCGAGGAACTGTACCTGCGTTCCTCGCGCAAGCCCGAAGCCGTGGCCCTGGACTTCCGCGCCCAGCTTGCGGGCAACATCACCGCCCGCGACCGGGTGCTGGCGCTGATCCGGCGCTACGGGCCGGACGTGGTCAAAGGGGTAATGAAGCGAATCATCGCCAACGCGGAAGCCGCCTTTCTGAAGAAACTGAAGCGCCTGCCCGACGGCGTCTGGCGCGAACGCTCCTACGTCGAGTGCTGCCGCCCCGGCGACCGCCGCGCGCATTGCGTCATGCTTACGCTGCGCAAGAAGGGCACGAAGCTTGTTTTTGAGAACGAAGGCACGGCGCCGCAGACCGGAGCGATGAATGCCACCTACTCCGGCTGGCGTGGCTCCATCATGGTGGCGCTAAACCAGCTGTTGTGTTGGGACCAGTATTTCTGCATTGGCGGGGCGTTGCGTCATGTCGAGTTCGATCCGACTCCCGGGACGTTCAACTGCGCCAATTATCCGGCGTCGGTATCGACGGCACCGATTCAGGCGATGGAAATCTCGCTCTATCCCGCCTACAACGTGCTCTCGAAAATGATCCACAGCGACCAGGAGATGCGCCAAGACATCATGTGCATTGGCGGCACCAGCCAGTGGCCAGCCACGATTTTTCGCGGCATCGATCAGTGGGGCGATTCTTATGGCTACCTGTTGGTGGACCCGATCGGTGGGGCAATTGGCGCGTTCGCCACCGGCGATGGCATCTCGACCGGCGGCCAGTCGCGCACGCCGATCTGCAAGATGCCCAACGTGGAGCACACGGAGCAGACGTTCCCGCTGCTGTTCCTGTACCGCAAGGAAGTCGTCGATTCCGGGGGCGCGGGCCGCTACCGCGGCGGGCTCTCGGCCGAATCCTGCTTCATTCCACACCACACCGAGGCGATCACCCAGGACACGCTGTCCTCGGGAAACGCCATCCCAACCTCGCCCGGGATGATGGGTGGGTACCCCGCGACGACCAACGTGTACAAGTTCAAGCGCGCAACCGATATCGCCGCGCGCCTTTCCGCGCGGTCAATGCCCGCAGATATCGCCGATCTCAAGGGCGAAGAGGTGACGCTGCAGCTGCGCCAGGAAAACTTCCAGCAGCAACCCGCCGATGTCTACGCAGTCATCTGGTCGGCGGCGGGAGGCTTCGGCGACCCCCTCGAGCGCGCACCGGAAAAGGTGCGCGAAGACGTGTTTGACAACCGTTCGGTTTCGATAGCCGCGGCGCGTGAAATCTATGGCGTGGTGATCGCGTCAGATGGTCAAGTCGATGCGGAGGCGACGCGGCTTCTGCGCTCGCGGCGGCGTGGCGCGAATCGAAGAATGGAAGGCAGCGTCGTCCTTCTCCAGGGCGAGCTGGTCGCCCGCATCACCGACAATCTCGACCTGCGGCGCGAGAAGAAAGGCCTGCGCACCGCTTGTGCAAAGTGCGCTGCCGACCTCGGGCCCTTGCGCGATAACTACAAGGATCACTGCGTGCGGCGCGAATCCGACATCAACACGGCTAACCCGAACATCGGCGACTACCGGCGCTACATCGACGACCGGCCCGTATTCCGGCAGTTCTTCTGTCCCGGCTGTGGCGCGCTGATCGAGAACGAGGTTGCGCGCGCGGACGACCCGATTCTGCGGGACATTGAATTGCGTCCGCGCAAGCCGACTGAGCTTTGAGCATGGCGAAGACACCGACCGAGCGGGTACCGTACTCAGCCATAGGCGACCGGCCGCCACTCACCCTTCCGGGCGGCGCGCGCATGATCGTGTGGACGATCGTCAACGTCGAGGATTGGGGCATCGAGAGGCCGATGCCGCGCGCCGTCCTGTCGCCGCCGATGGGTCAACCCCTGCGTCCCGATCTGCCGAACTGGGCCTGGCACGAGTACGGCATGCGCGTAGGTTTCTGGCGGCTGTTCGACTGCATGCAGAAATCCGGCGTGACGCCAACCCTCGCAATCAACGGCGTGGTATGTCGCAGCTACCCGCGCATCGCTCAGGCCGCGAAAGACGCGGGTTGGGAGTTCATCGGTCACGGCTGGCAGCAGGTGCCGATGCATAACGTCGAGGATCAGCGCGCGTCGATCCGGGACACCATCGAGGCAATTCGCGACTTTTCCGGCAAGGCCCCACGCGGGTGGGAAAGTCCCGGCTTGGCCGAAACCTTCGAAACCATCGACTACCTTGCCGAAGCCGGTATCGAATACGTCGCCGACTGGGTTCTCGACGATCAGCCGATCTACATCACTACCGCGCACGGGCCCGTGGTCTCGGTGCCCTATACCGTCGAGGTAAACGACATCCCAATGATGGTCGTGCAGCACCATGCGGCCGAGGAAATGTTGCGCCGCGGCAGCGATCACTTCGATCGCCTGTACGAGGAAAGCGCGGCCGTGCGCCGCGTCATGGCGATAAGCGTGCATCCCTACATCTCGGGAGTCCCGCACCGCATCGGCTATCTCGAGCGGCTCTATCAGCACGTGCTCGGCAAGCCTGGCGTCGTGCATTGGACCGGCGCACAGATCCTCGACTGGTTCCGGGCCCAGGTCGCCCCGCCGCCGACGCCGGTTGATTGACAGCGCCGAAAGCGCTGTGTAAGCATCGCCTACCCCAGGAGGAGGAGATGGGAATGAACAAAATGATGCCGTGGCTTTCGACCGGGCTTCTCGTCCTCGCGCTCGTTGCCCCGGCGCCGGCGCAACAGCCGCCATTGCGCATCGGCTTCGGCATGAGTCTCACCGGTCCACTGGCCGGCAACGGCAAGGCGGCATTGATCTCGATGCAGATCTGGGCCGAGGAGGTCAACGCAAGGGGCGGGATTCTCGGCCGCAAGGTAGAGCTCGTCTATTACGACGATCAAACAAATCCCTCGACGGTGCCGAGCATCTACACCAAGCTGCTCGATGTCGACAAGGTCGACCTGATCGTGTCGGGCTACGGCACGAACGTGATCGCCCCGGCGATGCCGATTGTGATGCAGCGGAACATGGCGTTCATGGCGCTGTTCGGCCTGAACGTCAACTCGAAGTTCAGCTATGACCGCTACTTCCAGATCATGCCCGCGGGGCCGGAACCGGCGATCGGCTGGACGCAGGGCTTTTTCGATACCGCGATGGCCCTCAATCCGAAACCGCAGACGATCGCCCTCGTTGGCGCCGATGCGGAATACCCCGCTCTGGCGCTCGAAGGCGCACGCGCGCAGGTCAAGCGGACCGGCCTGAAAGTGGTCTACGACAAGACTTATCCGCCCAACACCGTCGACTTTTCGCCGATCGTGCGCGCGATTCAGGCAACCAATCCCGATCTCGTGTTTGTCGCCTCCTACCCGCCCGATTCGGCCGGCATGATACGGGCTGCGAACGAAGTGGGCCTGAAGGCCCGGATGTTCGGCGGCGGCATGGTGGGGACGCAATTTGCCGCGCTCAAGACGCAGCTTGGACCGCTGCTGAACGGTCTTGTCAATTACGAAGCATATGCACCGGATGTCGCCGGAAAGTATCCGTTCCTGGAGCAATTCCTCATCAAGTACCAGGGGCGCGCCATCAAGGAAGGTGTCGACCCGCTCGGTTTCTATCTGCCGCCGTATGCCTACGCGATGATGCAGGTGCTGGAACAAGCGATCAAAGCGACTGGCGGGCTCGACCAGACGGCGCTCGCCGACTATATGCACAAATACGAATTCGACACCTACGTGGGCAAGGTCCGTTTTGCTAAGAATGGCGAGTGGGCGACGCCGCGCATGCTTACCGTGCAGTACCACGGCATCACCGGCAATGACCTCGAAGAGTGGATGAAACCGGGTCACGTCACCGTGCTGGCCCCGAGCAGCTACGCCACCGGCACGGTCATGGTGCCGTACCAAGACAACAGGAAATAAGGATCAGCAACGCGCCGGCGGAGGTCTGAAGGCGTCGCGTTTCTCACGATGGAATCCTCGACGGCGTTGGTTCTCAACGCCCTTATCGCCGGGCTGTTGCTCGGCGGTTTCTACGCGGCCGTGAGCGTCGGCATCTCGATCTCGTTCGGGATGCTCGACGTGGTCAACATCGCGCACCCCGCATTCATCATCCTCGGCTCGTATATCGCCTACATCGTCAACGAACGGATGGGCTTCGACCCAATCGCGGTCTCGATCATGGTGTCGCCGCTCTTCTTCGGGCTCGGGATGCTGCTCTACCGCGTCTACTATCTTTGCTTCGAGAGACGCGGACAGGAATCGCTGCGCGGACTCGCGTTCTTCTTCGGCATTTTGTTCATCACCGAAGTTGCGCTGGTACTGATCTTCGGTGTCGACTACCGTCTCGTACAGACCAGCTACTCGGAAACGACCCTGAGACTTGGTGCCGTCGACTTCCCCCTGCGTCTGGTCGTGCCGTTTCTGGTGTCGGTGACGATGGTCGTAGGGATACAACTGTTCTTGACGCATACCTTTTTCGGCCGCGCGGTGCTGGCGGTGGCGCAGGATCAACTCGCGCTGCGGCTGATGGGCGTCAATCCATTCCGGGTGAAGGAACTCGCGTTTGGGCTGTCGCTCGCGACGGCCGGCGTGGCAGGTGCGTTCCTGATCGTGATCCAGCCTGTGCAGCCAGCGATCGGGCGCGAGTACATCGGCCTGGTGTTCGCAGTCTGCGTGCTCGGCGGGATGGGCTCGATCTGGGGCACGCTGCTGGGCGCGTTGGTGCTGGGGCTCGCGGAGTCGATCACCTCCACCTTCTTCGGCCCCTCGTGGGCGCCGGCGGTATCGTTCGGGCTGCTGCTGGCCGCGCTGGTTTTCAAGCCTTCGGGCCTGCTCGGGCGATGAGCAACCGGACCTTCGCCGCCGCAGCATTTGCGATTGCCATCGCGATCGTCGCCGCGAGCCGGTTCATCCCCAACGATTATTTCTTTTCCGCCGCGTATACGGTGTTGCAGTTCATCATCCTTGCCACGGCGTGGAACATCCTCGGTGGCTACACCGGCTACGTCAACTTCGGCTCCGCGGCGTTCTTTGCGACCGGCGCATACTCCACGGTTTTCCTCTACAAGGCGCTGCAGCCGCCGCTGCTGGTGATGATCGTGACGGGTACGCTCGCTGCCGGCCTCCTTGGACTCGTGGTGGGCTATCTCACGCTGCGCATGCGCGGCGTCTTTTTTGCGATCGCCACGCTCGCCCTCTCGGTGGTTTTGTATACCTTCGTGGTGAACTGGGACTACGTTGGCGGCGCGCGTGGGGCTTACATCCTGCAGCCGCGCGACGTACCCTTCGGCCTGCCGCGATATATTCACCTGCTCTATGCGGCGATGGTGCTGATGACCGCAGTGGCGCTGGTCGTCGCCCGCGCGATCGAGACGTCGACGATCGGACAAGGCCTCGCGGCGATACGCGACGACGAGCTTGCCGCGGAGTGTGCCGGCGTGCCAACGCTGCGGCTCAAGATTCTTTCGGCTACGGTCAGTGGCGCACTGATGGGCATGGCCGGGACCACGTTTCCGTACTACCTCTCCTACGTCGAACCGAGCGCGGTCTTCAACCTCTCCTACGCAGTCAACAGCATCGCCATGCCGCTTATCGGCGGCATGATGAGCTGGGTCGGACCCGTGATCGGCGCGGTACTCCTCGGCACCGTGCAGCAAGTGGTCCAAGTCACGGTTTCGTCGGCCTGGAACCTGCTGATCGTCGGCGTGTTGCTGGTCGTCTTCGTGACGCTCGCGCCAAATGGCGTCATGGGCTGGGTCGATGCTTGGCGGCGCAGGAGGACGCGGTAATGTCGAAGGTGATGAACGAACCGCTACTACAGGTTTCCGGCGTGAGCAAGCGCTTCGGCGGCTTCACTGCGCTCGACCAAGTCGACCTGGTCGTGTGGCCTGGTGAGCGACTGGGCCTCATCGGACCCAACGGGTCGGGCAAGAGCACGCTGGTCAACTGCATCTCGGGAACACTGCGCAATGAGGAAGGGGAGATCCGCTTTGAAGGACGCGACATCGGCAACCAGCAGGCGCACCGCCGCACCCGCCTCGGCCTGGCACGCAGTTTTCAGATCCCGCGACCTTTTGTCAGCATGTCGGTACTCGACAACCTGCGCGTTCCCCTGGTCTACGCGGCGCGGCAGCACGAGAAATTCGCGGCGAGTGACATCACCGACGAAGCGTTGCATATCCTGGGACAGGTGGGCCTGCGCGACATGGCTGATACGCTTTCCGGACGTCTCACCCAGGTCGACATGAGAAAGCTCGAGCTTGCGCGTGCGATGGCGGCAAAACCAAAGCTCTTGATCTCAGACGAGGCGATGGCGGGGCTCTCGACGTCGGAAGTCAACGACATCCTGGCCCTCCTTACGGGGCTCAAAGAACAAGGCGTCGCTGTCATCATGATCGAGCACGTCATGCGTGCAGTAATGAAATTCTCCGACCGCCTCGCGGTGCTGGTTGCAGGTCGCAAGATTGCCGATGGCGACCCGCAGGCGGTCGCGACCAACATGGAAGTGGTGACCGCGTACCTTGGCCAATAGTATCCAAGTCACGGGACTTACTGCCGGGTATGGCGCGGTGCGGGTGCTCGACGGCGTCTCGCTCTCCGTGAACGACGGCGAGACGGTGGCTCTGCTCGGTGCCAACGGCAACGGCAAGAGCACGCTCATGAAATGCATCATGGGCCTTGTGCGTCCAAGCGCCGGCCGTATCACGGCGGAAGTCGACGGCGTCCGGCACGACCTGGCGGGCATGGCCGCGGAGAGCATCGTCGCTCTCGGGATCGTGCTTGTACCCGAAGGACGACGCCTGTTCCCCCGGCTCACCGTCGAGGAGAACCTTTTGCTCGGAGCGTATCGGCCCACGGCGCGCTCCGCCATCGTGCGCAACCTGGCCTTCTGCTTCGAAATCTTTCCCATCCTAGCCGAGCGCCGCGCGCAGCTTGCCGGCAGCATGAGTGGGGGCGAGCAGCAGATGCTCACGCTCGCGCGCGCGCTCATGACCGCGCCCAAGATCCTGCTGATTGACGAGCCTTCCGTCGGCCTGGCGCCGATCTTGGTCATCCATACCATCGACAAGATTCGCGAACTCAAGGATCGCTATCGGCTCACGGTGCTCATGGCCGAACAGAACTTCCACCAGGCGATCCGGATTGCCGATCGCGGCTACGTGATCGTCCACGGCAAGCTCGAGTACGAGGGCGCTTCCCGCGACGAGCTCGCCAACAACGACCTGGTCCGCAAGCTCTACCTGGGGCTGTGAAGCGAACGCGCCGGCCAGGCGCGCAATCAGAGCGTCGGATTGTCGCAGGGGAACCCGAGAGCGACGCGACCGAAGGTCGTCGCCTGCGGCTCCCAGATCATCGAGATATGGGCAGTCGCGGCGTGCACATCGCGAAACGCACGTTGCAGCGGGTGGTCGTCGAACAGCGCGCCTCCACCGCCGCCTTTGAACAGCACATCGACCGCGCGCTCGCACAGCCCAGCTGAGAACGCGCCGTCGCGGCGCCAAGTCGCCTTCGCGAGCAGGTCCGGCACCTCACCGCGGTCCGCCAGCGTCTGCGCGGTCACGCAGTAGTCGCGCATAATGCGGCGCGCCGTGTCAATGCAGGCAGCGGCCTCGGCGACCCGCAACTGCACGGCAGTCATATCGGCCAGACTCTTGCCGGAGTAGCGCGCAACGCGTCCGCGCAAGCCGTCGATGAAGCCCTCGTAGGCGCCCTGCGCAATCCCGAGCGCAATGCCCGTCAGCATGTAGGGAAACGTCGCGAAGATCGGGATCCGGAACAGCGGCGCCGGATTGGCCGCGGCACCCGGGTGATTGGCACCGCCCTTCGTGGCCTCGACGGAGACGGTGCGATGTTCGGGAACGAACATATCCTCGGCGGCCACATCTTTGCTGCCCGTGCCGCGCAGTCCCAACACGTGCCAGTTGTCGATGATCGCGTAATCGTCGCGCGGCAGCAGAAACATCCGGTACTCGGCGCCCTCGGGTGCGTCTCCGACGATACCGCCCAGCATGTTCCACGCGGCGGAATCGACCCCGCTTGAGAAGGGCCAGCGTCCGTTCAGGCGAAAGCCCCCTGGGACGCGCTCCGCTTTCCCCGCGTGGAACACCATTGATGAGGCAATCAAAGCCGCAGGATCCGCTCCCCAAATCTCCTCCTGGCATGCGAGCGGCCAGAACGCAAGCATCCAATGGTGGACAGCATAGTTTGCCCAGTTCCAGGCGGTTGAGCCGCAGCCCCGTGCCAACTCTGAACCCACGTCGATGAGCACGACCCAGGGAAGCTCGGATCCGCCGACGCGCCGCGGCTGCAGCACACGCATCAGGCCGGCTTCGTCGAGCTCGCGAATCGATTCATCGGGACAGCGGCGCAGCTCGTCGGCAAGGCGAGCGCGTTCCTTGAGCCGCGGCACCAGGGTGCGTGCACGCGCCAAGGCCTCGTCGGGCGTGAGAAGCGGCGCCACCAAGCGGGCTGCGACTGCAACGGACAACTTGTGCCTCAGGCTGCGGCGTTCTGCGCTTGCGGCGCTTCGGAAGCGGGAAAGTTGAGCTCGATCGTGACGCCGTTGGGATCCTTGATGAACACCTGGTGCAGGTTCAGAGTAGGCACCGTACGCTCGAAGAAGCCGACATTGCCGCGACGACAGCGCTCGATCATCTCTTCGCGGCCAGTCACCGCTAACGCGATGTGATCAAGCGCACCGGTGCTGCCGTGCAGGGTATCGGGATCGACATAGCCCAACGTATCGATGAGACCTGTCGGATTGGCTAGGTCCACGCCCATGATATGGACGATGCCATAGTTTCCGCCAGCATGATCCAGGTCGATGGGAGGTTCGTCGCGGTAGAGCCAGAGCCCGGGAAAATTGAACGGCGGGCGCGGGCCGACCTTGAGCCCGATGACCTCGGTGTAGAACTTCCGCGACGCCTCGACGTCTAGCGTGCGGATCGAGTAATGGTCGATGCGCTTGATATCCATCGCTTCCTCCTCAATGCTCGATTGCGCGACCGGTCACGTCCCGCGTCAGGCAGCACGCGCCGCTGGGCGCCAGCCAACGCCTGCGCACGCCTGGCGAAAGGCTACTCGATCTTGACCTTGTTGTCGCGGACGACCTCCGACCAGGCCTGCGTCTCGGCGCGGATCTGTTCGGTAAACTGCTGCGGCGAGTGGGAAAGCGCGACGGTCATCATCTGCCGCGCGAGCATCTCCTTCATCTCCGGCCGCGACAGGATGACGGCGACCGCGGCGTAAAGTCTGTCGATGATCGGCTTGGGCGTAGCCGCCGGGGCGAACAGGCCCTGCCAGGCGTTGGTGCCGATGCCGGGGAAACCCTGCTCGGCCATCGTCGGAACATCGGGCAGATCGGCGAGACGTGACGGCATCGTGGTCGCGAGTGCCTTCAGCCGCCCGGCCTTGATCTGCTCGACGGTCGAGGCCAGGTTGATGAATGCGACCTGGACTTCGCCACTGAGCAGCGCCGGGAGCTCCTGCGCTGCGCCTCCCTTGTAAGGGACATGCGTCGCCTCGATGCCTGCGGCTTTCAGCAGCCGCAGCATGTCGAGCTGCGGGTAGGTGCCGATTCCGGCAGACGCGTAGTTCAGCTTGCCCGGGTTGCGTCTGGCCCATTCGATCAGCTCCGCCACCGAGTTCGGCGGAAACGAAGGCGTCGCGACGAGGACATGAGGAATCTCGACCAGCCTGGAGATGCCGACCAGGTCGCGCGAGGGTCGGGCCTGCATCACTCCGTCGAATGTGCTCTCGTTGATCGCATTGGTGGAGACATTGCCGACCAGCAACGTGTATCCGTCGGGCATCGCCTTCGCGGCCGCCTCGACCGCGATGTTGCCCGAAGCTCCCGCACGGTTGTCGACCACGAACGGTTGCCCAAGCGCCTCCTGCAACTTCGGCGAGATGTCGCGGGCGACGATGTCCGTGGCGCCTCCGGGCGCGTAAGGTACCAGCATCCTCACCGGCCGCTGCGGATACTGCTCTGTGGTTTGCCCCGGCGCGGCAAATGACAACTAATGCGCCCGCAGCAAGCGCGAGGTACCGCATCGCATTCGTGTTTGCCGATGGCCTGTCGCGTCGAGCGAATTTGAATCGACCCATGATCTCCTCGTTGGCGCGTGCCGCGCGAACCACTGCGCACCGATGATACGCCGCCCGTCGCACCCGGGCACGCACGCCGGCTCGTATCGGGAGTCACGCGCGATTCCGCATCTCGGCCGGGGACAAGAAGGCAGCGTTTGTGCGCGACGCGCAGGATCGGTACCATCGCTACGAACGCGAACGGGTCGCGCCCGGCAGGCCCGGCGCTGGACTGATTCCGGAACGACACGATGCCCGCAATTACGCATGGCCACCACGAGCACTCGAGTCGCCCTCGCGCGGTCGATACCCACGCCCACTGGTATCCGGCGGACTGGCTGAAGCTGTTCGCACGCGACGGCGCCGCCGAAGGCGCCCAGCTGGAACACACGGCGAAGGGCTACACGATCCGGACCGAGCGAATCGTCAACGCCTTCGACGAGCAATTTGTCGATCTGGGACTGCGCCTCGAGGCCATGGACCGGCAGCGGGTCGACATTCAGGCCCTGTCGCTTACCGCGCCGATGATTTACTGGGCATCGCCCGGGTTCGGTCTTGCGCTTGCGCAGGCGTACAACGACTCGGTGACGGCAGCGCATGCCGGGCACCCGAACCGCTTCGTCGGCCTCGCGATGCTGCCCATGCAGGCGCCCGATCTCGCGCTCAAGGAACTCGAACGGGCTGCCAAGCTGCCGGGGATGCGCGGACTGTATCTTGCCACGCACGTCAACGACGCCGAACTCGACGAGCGAAAGTTTTGGAACATCTACGCCAAGGCCGAAGAATTGCAATGGCCGATATTCCTGCACCCGATCGATACCATCGGCCGCGAGCGGACTTCGCGCTATTACCTGCGCAACCTTCTGGGCAATCCTTACGACACCGGAGTCGCGGCCGCGTCCCTTGTCTTCGGCGGCGTGCTGGACGCCTTTCCGAAGCTCGAAATCAATCTTCCCCATGCGGGCGGGACGTTCCCCTGGCTCATCGGCCGTCTGGATCACGGCACCAAGGTACGGCCGGAACTGCGCCACATGACGGCATTGCCCAGTACGTACTTGCGGCGTTTCACCTACGACACGATCGGGCACAATGACCAGATAACCTATAATCTGATCCGCCTGGTCGGCGCCGACCGAGTCGTATTGGGGAGCGATTACTGCTTCGACATGGGCCTCACGGATCCGTTGGCCGACGTCGAACGTCTCGATGCGCTCAGCGCGAAGGAGCGCGAGTTGATCATCGGCCAGACGGCCATGAATCTGCTGCGGCTTGCTTAGCGATCCCGGGCGTTACCGCCGGCGCAACGGCCGCAACGATGTCTGTCAAACGTTAGACCTCCAGGCCGGCGGCCTTGATGCCCCGAATCGCACAATCTTCGTCGCGATCCGAGGTGTCGCCGCTTATCCCGATGGCACCGAGCAGGTTCCGTGCTTCGTCGTAGATGAGGACGCCGCCTGCGGCGGGGACCAATCGGCCTCCACTTACGGAGGCCAAGGCGCCAAAGAAGGCGGGAACCTTCTGCGCCCGTTCAGCGAGTTCCCGACTCGAGAAGCCCATGCCCAGCGCGCCCCAAGCTTTCCCGCGGGCGATGTCGGAGCGCAGAATTCCCGCACCGTCCTGACGCTTCAGGGCAAGATCGTGCCCGCCGGCGTCGAGCACGACCACGGTAAGGGGCGCGCATCCGAGTTCGGCTCCCCTCGCGAGGGCGCCGTCGATCACGCGGACTGCTGCATCCAGGGTAAGTTTTGGCATCCGCAACCTCGCTTTGCTACAGGGTATGGATTGGCGCCCGTGCCACGTCGGCGATATATCCTGCGTTGCTTCGCCCCGACGTGCGCTCAGGCCAGGGCGGTCTCGAGCAGACGCGCGACGTGGACCGCTTCGCGCCCCGAGCCATCGCGAATCTGCTGCCGGCAGCTGGTGCCATCGGCGACAACGATTGTATCCCGGGGCGCGCTCCGCAGCCGCGGCAGCAGATCGAGTTCGGCCATTTTCATGGAAAGGTCGTAATGCTTCGCCTGGTAGCCAAACGCACCGGCCATGCCGCAGCATCCGGAAGCGATCGTTTCGACGTCGAGATCGGGGACCAGGCGCAACGCCTGCCCTACGGCAGGCATTGCTCCGAATGCCTTTTGGTGGCAATGGCCATGGAGCAACACCTTCGACGCGATGCGCTTCAGAGGCAGCTTGAGCCTGCCTGCGTGCGC
Organism: uncultured beta proteobacterium; assembly: GCA_963711235.1. GTDB lineage: Bacteria > Pseudomonadota > Gammaproteobacteria > Burkholderiales > Casimicrobiaceae > PALSA-1003. Next base: position 321,848 of record CAVQDI010000013.1, read on the forward strand.
CTCATGGGTGAGGAATTCCTCGAATAGATACGCTTCCTGCGCCAGAGCCTTCGTTGCCTCACCCGGCAGCAGCGCCTGGAACTCGTCGCGCAAGGTCAACAAACACGACGGTTCGAGGCCGACCACCGCAACCCCGCGTGCTGCATAGGGTTGCAGAACCTCGAGCAGGCGGCGGGCCTCTACTTTCGCCTCGCTTGACCAGGCCACTGGCAAGAAACGTCCGCCCGCAGCACAGCGGTCGCCCGCGCTGCGGGCGGGGCAAGTGCACTCGATAGCCTGCCGCCTGCAGCACCCGCAGTGCGGCAGCCGCGTTTTCCGGCTCGAAATAGCGGTTGAACGTGTCGACGAACAGGGCGACCTCGCCCGCCGTCCCGCCGCCGCCGGCGTGTGCCTCAGCCGGAAACGCGTCGCGCCGCCATTGGGGAAGCCTGCGCTTCGCGCTCAAACCCAGCCATCGCTCGGTCAGCGGCGCAGCGCCACGCACCCTGTCCCTTAGGTTTAGGAGCGGCCCGAGCCGGCGCGCAAGCGGTGCGTAGCGTGGAAGGTATGCGATCAGCCGCTCGCCGAATGGCAACGCGTGGCGCTGGCGATAGTGGGCCAAGAAACTCGACCTTCATCTTCGCCATGTCGACGCCGGTGGGGCACTCGCGCTTGCAGCCCTTGCAGCCGATGCACAGATCCATCGTCTCGAACATGGCATCCGAAGTGAACGCGTCGGTTCCGAGCTGGCCGGACAGAGCGAGCCGCAGGGTGTTTGCACGGCCGCGCGTCAGATGCTGCTCGTCCCCGGTGACGCGAAACGACGGGCACATGACGCCGGGATCGCTCTTGCGGCAGGCGCCGTTGTTGTTGCACATCTCGACTGCGGCTGCCAATCCGCCGTCTTGCGACCAGTCGAGCGCGGTATCGAAATCCACGGTCCGGTAACCCGGCTGGAAACGGAACAGCCTACGGTCGTCAAACCTGGGGGCGCGAACGATCTTCCCGGGATTGAGCAGCCCCTTGGGGTCGAAGGCGTCCTTGATCTCCTCGAACGCGCGCATGATGCGCGCACCAAGCATCGGCTCGATCCATTCCGAGCGCACGAGTCCATCACCGTGCTCGCCCGAATAGGCCCCCTTGTATTCGCGCACCAGCGCACAAGCTTCTTCGGCGATGGCGCGCATCTTCCGCACCCCCTCCTCCGTCTTCAGATTGAGCACGGGGCGCACGTGCAGGCAGCCGACCGAAGCGTGCGCGTACCACGTGCCTCGCGTGCCGTATTTCTCGAACACTTGCGTAAGGCGGTCGGTGTAATCCGCCAAGTCCTCCAGGCGCACCGCGCAATCCTCGATGAAGGAGACCGGCTTGCCGTCACCCTTCATCGACATCATGACATTGAGGCCGGCCTTGCGCACCTCCCAGATGCTCTGCCGCTCTGCCTCGTCGGTAACTTCGACCACCGAGCCAGGAAAACCAAGCTCGGCCATGAGCTCGGACAAGCGGTGCACGTGCGCCAGTAGTTCGGTCCGCTCGCTGCCGTCAAATTCCACCAGCAGAATCGCGTCCGGTTCCCCTTTTATGCAGCGCTCAACGATCGGCCGAAATGCCGCGATGTCGCGTGCGAGCTCGATCATGGTCCGATCGATGAGCTCCACCGCGGCGGGCTGGAGGTCGACGATCGGGCGGGTCGCCTTCATGGCGTCACGAAACCGCGGAAAATGACAGATGCCGAGGACCCGGTGCGCAACCGTTGGCTGGAGATCAAGATGCAACCGGCGGAACATGGCGAGAGTGCCTTCTGATCCAACCAGCAGCTGCGCCATGTTGTGCCCATGGGGAAGAACGGTATCGATGTTGTAACCGGCAACGCGGCGCAGGAGCTTCGGATAGCGTGCGTCGATCTCCGATGCCTCGCGCTCATGCAGCGCGCGCACCGTCCGCACGAGCTCGAGGTATCGGGCCGGTGCGGCGAAGGTGTCGAGATTCGCCGGCACGGCACCGAAGCGCATTGATTCGCCGCTCGCGAGCACGGCATCGATGGCGCGCACGTTATGAACCATGTTGCCGTAGCGCAGTGAACGGGTACCGCAGCTGTTGTTGCCAGCCATGCCACCGAGCGTGGCGCGGTCGGCTGTCGAAGGGTCCACGGGGAAGAACAAATGCTGCGCCTTGAGGCGACTATTGAGGTGATCGAGCACCATTCCGGGCTGCACGCACACCGTTCTCGCCTGCGCGTCGAATTCGATCACGCCATTGAGATACTTGCTGTGGTCGATGATCAACGCCTCGCCAACAGTCTGGCCGCACTGCGACGTGCCGCCGCCACGCGGCAGGATTGGCACGCCGGCCTCGGCGGCGATCTGCATGGCACATACAGCATCCTCTTCGGTGCGCGGCACGACGACGCCAATCGGGATGATCTGGTAGATCGACGCATCGGTGCTGTAACGGCCGCGGCTAAAGGCGTCGAAAAGGACTTCGCCCTGCACTTCCTTGCGCAGGCGCACGGCCACTGCGCTTGCCTTGGCATGTGGATGCAGCGGGAAATGGCGTTGTGCGGCTGCGCTCATCGGTCAAGTCGGCGACGCCTTCGTCGCTCATCCGGTCGGCAGGCGATAGTCCCGGAAGCGCTCCCGCAGCGTGCGCTTGGAGAGCTTGCCCGTGGCGGTGTGCGGCAACTCGTCGACGAACACGACGTCGTCGGGAAGCCACCACCGTGCGATCTTCCCGGCGTAGAAGGCGAGCATCGTTTCCCGCGTGAGATCCGCACCCTGCCGCTTGACGACGATTAGCAGTGGGCGCTCATTCCACTTGGCGTGGGGCACGCCGATCACCGCCGCCTCGAGCACCGCCGGATGTCCGACGGCGATGTTCTCCAGCTCGATCGAGCTGATCCATTCACCACCGGACTTGATGACGTCCTTGGAGCGGTCGGTGATCTGCAGATAGCCGTCCGCGTCAATCGTTCCCACGTCTCCGGTTGGCAGCCAGCCGTCCGCGGTCAGCGGATCGCCGCCGGCGTCCCGGTAATAGCGGCGCAGGATCCAGGGCCCGCGTACCAGCAGGTTGCCTGCGGATTTCCCGTCGCGTGGCAGCTCGTTACCCTCGCCGTCGACGATCTTCATGTCCACGCCGAAAGGCGGCCGGCCTTGCTTGAGCGAGAGCTGAAACCGATCCTCGGCGCAGCAATCGGCGTGCTTCCTCTTGGGCGCATTGAGCGTGCCGACGGGGCTCATTTCGGTCATGCCCCAGCCATGCATCACGCGCACCCCAAGATCCTCCGACAATGTCTTGATCAGCGCCGGCGGGCACGCCGAACCGCCGATGGTCGTGTGCCGGAGGGTCGAAAACCTGAGCTTGTTCTGCTGCACGTAGTTGAGCAGATTCATCCACACGGTCGGCACGGCGGACGTGCTGTCGACCGCTTCGCTCTCCAGAAGCTGGTACAGGCTCGCGCCATCGAGCGCGGGTCCCGGAAAAACGAGCTTGCAGCCGACTAACGGCGCGGCATAGGGAATGCCCCAGGCATTAACGTGAAACATCGGCACGATCGCGAGTACGGCGCTCGACGCCGAGAGGCACTTCGTGTCCGGCAGCGAGATCGCATAGGCATGCAGAAGCGACGACCGGTGACTGAAGAGCACGCCCTTCGGATTGCCGGTCGTGCCCGATGTGTAGCAAAGCGCGGCGGCGGTGTTTTCGTCGAATTCCGGCCAGTCAAAATCGTCGCTTTCGGCCGCTACGAGATCCTCGTAGCACAGCAGTCCGGGCAGTGCCATCTGCGGCAGGCGATCGTGATCGGTCATCGCCACCCAGTGCTTGACACCTTTGCACCCCGCTGCGAGCTGCTCGACCAGCGCGCTAAAGCTGAGATCGAAGAACACGATCTTGTCCTCGGCATGGCCGATGATGTAGGCGAGTTGATCGTGGAAAAGCCGCGGATTGATCGTATGCGTGATCGCGCCCATGCCGGAAATCGCGTAATAAAGCTCGAAGTGACGATAGCCATTCCAGGCAAGCGTCGCGACCCGGTCGCTCGGCTCGACACCGAGCCGCGCCAAGGCGCGGGCGAGGCGCCGAGAACGCGCGTGCGCATCGCGATAGGTGTAGCGATGGATAGGTCCCTCGACGGTCCGCGACACGATCTCGGCGTCCCCATGATAGCGGTCCGCGTGCTGGATCAGCGACGAGATCAGGAGCGGTACCTCCATCATGAGACCTTGCATAAGTCCTCCTCCGGGGCGGCAGCGCTTTGGGTTGCCCGCGCCACATTCTAGCGCGGTGCTTGAAATGCCCCGGCCGCCCCGGTAGCATCGCCGTTCCAGCGGCCCGACCGGCGCGCCTCGGCGCGGCTTTCCGACCCCAAGCCGGCGACGATGCTGTTGGCGAGACGGAGGAGGACCATGCGAAACACTACGCGTCCCGCGGCGTGGCTGGTGTTTGTAGCGGCGCTTTGCGGTGGCCCCGCCGCTGCCGACATCAAAATCGCCTACATCGATCCGCTTTCTGGAGGCGCAGCCAGCGCCGGGATCAACGCCCAGAAGCACATGACCTATCTGGTCGACAAGGTCAACGCCGGCGGAGGCCTGAACGGCGAAAGGCTGCAATTGCTTTCCTTCGACAACAAGGTCGACCCGCAGGAATCGCTAATCGCGCTCAAGAAGGCGTTCGACGACGGTGCGCGCTACATCTTTCAGGGCAATGGCAGCTCGGTCGCGCTCGCCATCACCGACGCTGTTGCCAAGTACAACGAGCGCAACCCGGGCCAGGAAGCGCTGTTCTTCAACTACGCCGCGATCGATCCGGCGCTGACCAATGCCAAGTGCAATTTCTGGCACTTCCGCTTCGACGCCGACGTCGACATGAAAATGACCGCGCTGGTGAGCGTCATCGCGATGCAGCCGCAGATCAAGAAGGTGTATCTCATCAACCAGGACTACTCGTTCGGCAAGGCGGTCGCCGCCGCGGCGCGGCGCATGCTCGCGGAGAAGCGGCCCGACATCATGATCGTCGGCGACGAATTGCATCCGCTGCAGAAGGTGCAGGACTTCTCGCCCTATGTTGCCAAAATCAAGGCTTCGGGCGCGGACACCGTGATCACCGGCAACTGGAGCAACGACATGCTGCTGCTGATCAAGGCGGGCAAGGATGCCGGGCTCAAGGTCAACTGGTACACCTACTATGCGGGGGAACCTCGGCGCGCCCAGCGCGATCGGCCGCGACGGCATCGGCGTGGTCAAACAGGTAACCGAGTATCACAACAATGCCCTGCCCGAGCTCGATCCGGATGCCGCCGCGTTCCGCAAGCGCTTCACTGGAAAGGACGACGAGTTTGCCTACTATCGACTCAACACCGCATTCCTGCTGTTCGTCGCGGCTGCGAACAAGGCTAAATCGAACGACCCGATCAAGGTCGCCAAGGCGCTGGAGGGCATGAAGCTCAATACGACTGTCGGTGAGGTCGAAATGCGCGCCGACAACCACCAGCTGTTGCAGCCGTTGTTTGTGTCGACGTTCTCCGACAATGTCAAGTACGACGTCGAGCGAACAGGCCTGGGATTCAAGACCGACGCCAAGGTCAACGCCAAGGACACGGCGCTGCCGACGACCTGCCAGATGCAGCGTCCGAACTGAGCCGGCGGCCGGGCGCACCGCGACGGCAAGGCGGGGCGGTTGGGTGGGGCCAGCCGCGGCGCGCCAGGATCCAAAGTGCACGAGATCATTGCGTTCTCGCTCCTGAACGGTGTGGTCTATGGCCTGCTGCTGTTCATGGTCTCGAGCGGGCTTACGCTCATCTTCAGCTTGATGGGCGTATTGAACTTCGCGCACGCGAGCATGTTCATGCTCGGTGCCTACTTCTCGTATCAGATCAGCAGGTGGATCGGCTTTTGGCCGGCGCTCATCATCGCGCCGCTGCTGGTAGGCGCGATTGGCGCCGCGGTCGAACGCTTTGGGCTACGCCACGTCCACCGCCAGGGACATGTCGCGGAAATCCTGTTCACGTTCGGCCTGGCATACCTGATCGTCGAGTGCGTGGTCATGGTCTGGGGCCGCAATCCGATTGAGTATCGCGTGCCCGTCACGATCGATTTTCCGCTATTCACGCTCTACGGCACGAGCTATCCGTTCTATAAGGGCCTGATGATGGCGATCGCCGTGGCGATGTTCGTGTTCCTGTACCTCGCGTTCAAGCGCACCCGACTCGGGCTCATCATCCGTGCCGCGTTGACACATCCGCAGATGGTCGGCGCGCTCGGCCACGACGTGCCGCGGATTTTCGTTCTCGTGTTCGCGATCGGCAGCGCGCTGGCGGGCCTGGCTGGCGTCATCGGCGGGTTTGCGCTGCTCACCGAGCCTTCCATGGCGCAGGAGCTCGGACCGATCGTGTTCGTCGTCGTTGTCGTCGGTGGCCTGGGCTCGATTTCCGGCGCGTTCATCGCGTCGATGCTGATCGGCATCGTCCAGACCTTCGCGGTAGCGCTCGACTATTCCCTGCTTGATCTTCTGCGCGCGCTGCGCGTGGTGATGTTGCCCGATTCACCGTTCTACGAAATCGGAGCGATCAAGATCGCGCAGGTCGCGCCTTTGATGCCCTACCTGTTGCTCGTCGTCATGCTCATCGTCCGTCCTCGAGGTCTCCTTGGCACGCGCGAAACATGACCCGCGACGGCGACGCCGACGCTCCGAGAATTGCCCCAGCGGCCGCGCTGCGACAATGGGCCCTGGCCCAGCGCCTTTGGTTCGGCGCGGCAGCGCTGCTGCTGGTGTTGCCCTTTGTCCCGGGCTGGACACCAATTTCGGCCGCTCGCTTCTGTCGCAAATGGGCATCGCCGCCGTGTTTGCCCTGTCGTACAACCTCCTGCTTGGCCAGACCGGATTGCTGTCGTTCGGCCACGCGGTTTATTTCGGTCTGGGCGCCTACGCCGGTATTCACCTGATGCGCGCGATCAACGGCGGGGTGCCGATTCCTATGCCCTTAGTCCCCATTGCCGGGGCAGTCACGGGACTTGCGTTTGGCATGCTGTTCGGCGCCTTGACGACGCGCCGTGCCGGCGTTGTCTTCGCCTTGATCTCCCTTGGGGTGGGCGAACTCGTCCTGGCCACGGTGCGCCTGGCGCAGGGCTTTTCCGGCGGCGAGGAGGGCATCACGGCCAATCGCAGCGTCGGCCCGCACCTGTTCGGGCTGACGTTTGCCTCACAGCTGCAGGTCTATTACGTTATTGCCCTGTGGGCGCTGCTCGCCGCCGCGCTCATGGTCGCCTTCCTGCGCACGCCCGTCGGCCGCCTCTGCAACGCAGTCCGGGACAACCCGGTGCGAACCGAATTCATCGGCTACGATCCGGTGCGCGTGCGTTTTATCGCCTTCTCGGTCGCGGCGATGTTCGCCGGGCTGGCTGGCGGCCTGCATGCGCTCAATTACGAGATCGTCGCGGCGGAAGCCGTAGGCGCAGGCAGGTCCGGCGCCGTGCTCCTGATGGCGTATATCGGCGGCATCGGCCACTTCCTCGGCGCCATCCTCGGCGCGATCGTGATCACCTGGTTGCAGGTCAGCCTTAGCGACTACACCACTGCCTGGCAGCTCTATCTCGGACTGTTTTTCATGGCGGTCGTCCTGTTCGCACCGGGCGGCCTGGCGGGCCTGCTACTGATGCACGCCCCACTCCTCCGTAACCGCGGCTGGGTCGGCGTGCTCAAAGCCTACGCGATTGCCTTGTTGCCGGCGCTGGTCATGCTTGCCGGCGCGGCCACGCTACTTGAGATCAACTACCGTCGCGCCACCCAGCCGGAGGCCGGTACCCGGGTGACCTTGTTTGGAGTGACGATGGACACGTCGACGCCGTGGCCGTGGCTCACGGCGATCGGCCTGGTCATCACCGGGTTCTATGCCTTCCGCAGGAGCTGGCCATTGGTGGCAGCAGCCTGGCAGCACGCCGGCAGCGAAGCCCAGGCGCAAAGCGACGGCAGGCAATGACCCAAGACAGCTCCGCCCACGCGTCGGCGCGTTGCGCGCTGGAGTTAAAGGATGTGCGAAAGAGCTTCGGCGCGATGCAGATCATCCGTGGCGTCTCGCTCGACATCCTTCGTGGCGAGCGCCATGCGATCATCGGTCCAAACGGCGCCGGCAAATCGACCCTGTTCAACCTTATTTGCGGTCGCTTCGCGCCCAGCGGTGGCTCCATCCTGTTCGACGGCAAAGCGATCGCCGCGCAGTCTCCATTCAAGATCAATCGTCGCGGCATTGCCCGCAGCTTCCAGGTGACAAACATCTTCCCCCGCTTGTCCGTCTACGAGAATATCCGCTGCAGCCTGCTCTGGTCGCTCGGTTACAAGTATTGCTTCTGGCGTGATGTGAACAGGCTGGGTGATGCGAATGAGCGTACCGAGCACATCCTGGAAGCGATCGGGATGACGCCGAAGCGCGACGCACCGGCCGGTGTGCTCACCTACGCCGAACAGCGCGCACTGGAGATCGGCATAACCATTGCTGGAGACCCACAGGTCATATTGCTCGATGAGCCGACTGCCGGAATGAGCCGGGCCGAGGCCGAGCACGCCGTGACCCTGATCCGTACGGTATCGCAAGGCAGAACGCTGGTCATGGTCGAGCACGATATGGGGGTCGTTTTCGATCTCGCCGACCGGATCTCGGTTCTCGTGTACGGCGAAATCATCGCCACCGACGTCCCTTCACGCATTCGGGGCAATGTGGCCGTGCAGAGCGCCTATCTCGGGAGCGCGCGCCATGCTTGAGGTCGAGGATCTGCACGCCTATTACGGCAAGAGCCACATCCTCCAGGGTGTCTCGTTTCAGGTGAACGAGAGTGAAATCATCAGCCTGCTGGGCAGGAATGGCGCCGGACGGTCGACGACGATCCGGACCATCATGGGCCAGGTCAGGCCGGTTGGCTCGATCCGCTTCAAGGGGAAGCGGATCGATGGCTTGAAGCCGCACGAGATCGCGCGGCGGGGGCTGGGCTATGTTCCCGAGGACCGGGAGATTTTTTCCGGTCTGACTGTGCGCGAGAACCTGCTCCTGGGAATGAAAGCGGCGCGCCCGCAGGGACGCTGGTCGCTCGACGACATGTTCGCGCTATTTCCACTGCTGCGCGAGCGCGCCGATGCACCGGGCGAGGTATTGTCCGGCGGCGAGCAGCAGATGCTGACGATCTGTCGCACCCTCATGGGCGATCCCGACTTGATCATGATCGATGAGCCCACCGAGGGGCTCGCGCCGATGCTCGTTGATCTGGTGCGCGAATTGCTCGAACGCATCGCACAGCGCGGCGTCGCGATCCTGTTGATCGAGCAGAAGCTCACGATCGCACTGGCGATTTCGCATCGACTATACGTCATGGGCCACGGCCGCATCGTGTTCGAAGGCTCACCGCAGGCGCTGCGCAGCAATGACCTGGTGTGCAAGGAGTGGCTCGAAGTATGAGGAACCCGCTATGAGCGTAAAGCAGCTATTCGACCTCACCGGCAGGACGGCACTCGTGACCGGCGGATCGCGCGGCCTGGGGCTGCAGATCGCCGAAGCGTTGGGTGAGCAGGGTGCGCGCGTTGCACTCGTGGCGCGAAAATCGGACGAACTCGACGCCGCCACGACGCACCTGCGGTCGCGGATCGGCATCGAGGCGCTGCCGCTGGTCTGCGACCTGGCCGACGTGGCCGCGATACCCGCCGTGGTCGAGCGCGCCGTGGCCGCGTTGGGGCCGATCGACATCCTGGTCAACAATGCCGGCACGACCTGGGGCGCACCCACGCTCGAGCATCCGTTGGCGGCGTGGAACAAGGTCGTGGCGCTGAATCTGACCGCCTTGTTTGTGATAACGCAGGAAATCGGCCGGCGCTGCATGGTGCCGCGGCGGCGCGGCAAGATCATCAACATCGCCTCCATCCTGGGGCTTGTCGGGGGCGGCGATCCGGGCCGCGCGGCCACGCTCGCGTACAACACGACCAAGGGCGGCGTCATCAGCTTCACGCGTTCGCTCGCGGTCGAATGGGCGCCATACGGCATCTATGTGAACGCCATCGCACCGGGTTTTTTCCCGACCAAAATGACCCAAGGCGTACTGGAGACCGCTGGCGAAGCGATCCTCGAACGGGCACCGTTGCGGCGCATGGGCGGCCCGGAGGACCTGAAGGGACTGGTCGCCCTCTTTGCCTCGGACGCAAGCGCCTTCATCACCGGCCAGATCATCGCGGTGGACGGCGGGACGACGGCAGCCTAGACGCGATAGATTGTCGAAATTTTAGCAAAATCATTATGTTACTGATAGGCCGATGGCGATGACTCGGCGTCGCTTACCGAGCGGGTCAATAAAGGCCTTGACAAGTATTGCCTAGGCAATATATTATTCTGGTAGAACGTGATGTGAGCCAACGCCCGTGACTGCGATCTACGACACGAAGACGTTTAACCCCAAGACCGCGATCGGCGGCCTGATCTCGCGCGTAAAGCTTAAGTTGTTCGACGCGCTTGAGCGCGAGCTCGCGCCCTATGACATCACCGGCGCGCAGTACGTCATTCTCGTCGGCCTGGCCAACGGTATCGATTCGGCGTCGGGGCTGTGCAAAGGGGTGTCTACGATCCGGGCGCCATGACGCGCATGATCGACCGGTTGGAGCGCAAGGGCCTAGTCCGGCGCGTGCGTTGCCCGGAAGACCGGCGCGTGTCAAGCTTGCGCTCACCGACGAAGGGAAGGCCGTGATCCCCAATTATCGCGAGCGCAGCGGAGGTAACCAACCGCAGTTTGGAAGGGTTTACCAAGTCGGAGGCGCAGGAGCTCGAAGGCCTGTTGCAGCGCATGCTCGACAGGCAGTGATTTTTTTTTGGTAGTGAGTTGCCTAGGCAGTTACAGACTTAGCAATGCCAGCCTCGGCAGTGAGTGGTACCGGCAAAGGAAAAGCAATGAAAACGTGGTTCATGTTTTGGATGCAACGTGGCTTCGCTGTTCTGCCTCAGAGTCTTCGCGCGCTGGGGCCCTACCTCCTGGTGGAACTGGTTCTACCCGGCGGCTCGCTGTTGGCGCTGCTGCTGTGGCTCTACAACCATAAGTCGGCGCGAGCGTGAGATGAAGAGGATTGAGAGCAAGCTGGTCCACGACAAAGCAGGACGTCAACTGGCGACCGTGCTGTGGCGACGCATCGGCAGGCCGCTGGCGACGATCGCGGGCGCAATCGCTGTCGCTATCGTCATCGTCCAGGCCGAATCGTGGGCGATCCGGCAGGGGCCGTTGCTGCTTCCCGCCGCCGAAGCAAATGCTTTAGCGTCCAGTGACGATTGCATCCCCGATTACAGTACAGACCCCGGCGCATTGCCGGTGTCGATCCTTTACTGAGCTGCAGCTGGGGAAAGACTCCATGCCAAGCGATACTCAAGTTCCCGCGGCTACGCCGCTCGACACGACGCGCAAGCGTTGGCTCGCCATCATCATCGGCGCGTTCGCCGCGATCGGCATCGCCTACGGTGCGTGCTGGGCGATCGCCCTGCGCTACTGGCAGTCGACTGACGACGCCTACGTCAGCGGCAATGTGGTGCAAATCACGCCACAAATCGCGGGCACCGTGGTTGCGATCGGCGCCGACGACACGCAGTTCGTCAAGGCCGGCCAGCTGTTGGTGCGGCTCGATCAGGCCGATGCCAAGGTCGCGCTGGATGAAGCCGAAGCGCAGCTCGCCAAGACCGTGCGCGAAGTACGGAGCCTGTTGGGGACCTCGGCACAGCTGCAGGCCTCCGTGGCGATGCGTCAATCGGATCTCGACCGGGCAAGTGCAGACCTCGCCCGCCGCGAACGGCTGGCGAGCTCCGGCGCGATCTCCGGCGAAGAAATGCAGCACGCGCGTGATGCCCTCGACAGCGCCAAGGCCGGATTGCTCGCGGCGAAGCAGCAACTCACCGCCAACCGGGTTCGCGTCGACCACACGACCGTCGAGGATCATCCCGACGTGCAAGAATGCCAGCGCTCGGGTGCGCGACGCGTATTTCACGTACGCGCGCACCGGTCTGCCTGCGCCGGTCGCCGGCTTCGTGGCCAAGCGTGCGGTACAGCTCGGGCAGCACGTGAGCCCCGGTAGCCCGCTGATGGCCATCGTCCCCCTCGACCAGGTCTGGGTGGATGCCAACTTCAAGGAACCGCAGCTCGCCGGGATGCGCGTCGGGCAGCCCGTTACGCTGAGCGCCGATCTCTACGGCGGCAAGGTCAAGTACCACGGCAAGGTTGCAGGCTTCGGGGCAGGCACCGGCTCGGCGTTCGCCCTGCTGCCTGCGCAGAACGCTACCGGCAACTGGATCAAGGTCGTACAACGCGTCCCCGTGCGCATCGCACTCGATCAAGCAGGAGCTCGCCGCGCATCCGCTGCAAGTCGGGCTGTCGATGCAGGTCGAAGTCGATACGCACGACCGCAGCGGCGAACGGTTGCCGCAAGTTGCGCGCAGCGTGCCCATGTACGCGACCGACGTCTTCGGCTCGCTCGACTCGATCGCCGACGAGCGCGTGAAGACGATCATTACCACCAACCCGACGGCGCGAGTCACGTTGTCCAGGAGCATGCGCCGCGAGATGCCGCCACGCTCAGCCGTCTCGCCGACTTCACCCCGACGCGAGACGCTGTCCCTGCGCGCCGGCCCACGTTGTAGCAGCCG
>CAVQDI010000014.1:0-9884 GCA_963711235.1 uncultured beta proteobacterium
TTCCCAGCCGCGTCGTTCAGTTCTCGCCTTCGCAAGGTATTGAGCAGATTGCGTGCGAAGAGGACGCGCTGTCCCTGCCGGCGAGCAAAGCCTTCACCGGCGAGATGTTCGGCGCGCCGGTCCATCGCCTCACGGACCTCGATCCCGAAACCGCCGCTTCCCGTCACAGCCGGCTCGCGCGCGAGAAGCTGGCGATCCAACCACGTCGCGCCTGGCGCACTGATCTGCTGCTGAAGGGTGAGGTCCGACCGGGTCGCAAGGGAGAGCCTCTTCCGGCCTTGGGTATCCTCATAGGCACGCGCCTCGACGATCGCTCCAGGCGCGGCATCACCGGCGAATTCAAGGTCCGCGAACCGAAGATGGTGCGTCCTGCCATCGATCCCTTCAACGATGGCATAGGCGGAGCCTTTCAACTCGTCATGCAAACCACGCTCCACAAGGCGGCCGAGCACGGGGTCGCTGGGGTCGTCGCCATGGAGGGCAAAGCCTGCGACGTCAGGCTCGCGGCCGGCCCCGGTCATGACCCGGTGCATCGTCTTGATGATATCGCCCCGAATCCCGAGATCGCGCAGCGTCGGCTCAAGGCCCGGCTTCAACGTCCAGCAGGCCGGGGCGACCCGTTCGGCCAAGCCCAGGCGTTCAAGCTTGTCGGCTCGGCCAAGCAGAGCCGGCGTAGCTCAGGATCCAAATCCGGCGCACCAGGACGGAGGTCGGCAATCCCAGCACCCTCGTCCGCGATATTGCGCAAGGCACGGTCGAGGCTGGTCCAGCGCTCGGCTTCGACCTCGCGCTCCAGCGCGGACTGGATCTCCCGCTCGCTGCGCGGCCCCAGTTCCATGGTGACGCGTTCAGCGGCGCGGTCACGGAAGCCACGGCTGATATAGTCGCGGCTGATGACGAGATCCTGGCCGTCATCGGTACGTCCCCGGATCAGAACATGGACATGCGGATTGTCGGTATTCCAGTGATCGACCGCCACCCAGTCGAGTTTCGTTCCGAGGTCGCGCTCGACATCATCAAGCAATTCGCGCGTGAACGTGCGCAAGTTCTCCAGCTCGGCGGCGTCTTCCGGCGAAACGATGAAACGAAAGTGATGCCGGTCATCCTTGCAGCGTTCGGCGAAGGCGCGTTCGTCGGCCACATCGGAGTTCGCATCGAACATGCGGGCATCATCGTGCCGTCTCGGGTGACGCCGTCCCGTTTGAGGTAGGTTATATGTTTGGGCAGCGGGCGCAGAGCGGAAGCGGGTGCCAAATTGCCTAACGACACGCGCCTTCATCACCACGCGCCGGGAGTTCGACCGCAACTGGATGGAGACCGCAGCTCGCCGGCCGCGGCCGAACCGGGAGCGGCTCCTGCCCTGGCTTGATCGGAAGCTATCGCCAACATGCCCCGCCCTCTTTGCGGCCCGCATGACCTCGCCGACGAAGGTCTGCGGACGCTTGCCACCACGGTTGCCGTGGTTGATCCGTCCAGGCCGGACGCGCAGGTCATCGTCGCGCGTTGTCATGGCGCAAAACCGCCTTGTGCGACGGGGCGATGGCGCTCGCAGCTTTGATTTCCTTTGAGAAAATGTGGAGAGCGCCAGCAGTGGCCATTGCTGCCGTGACCAAATCCTCTCGCACGACCAACCACATAGGCCGGACCGACGGCCGGCCTTTTCCCTTGCCATCCACGGTCGGTCTTCCCCTGCTCTCCCGTTGCCACTCTCGGACTTGCGACAACTTCCGAAAGCCTGCGACGAAATGCGATTTCGATCATCGTGACCTCATCTCGCTGGTACGGTGTACGAACAGGTTGCCAGAATGGGGTACGAGGGCCGACAGGTCGACGACGCCGTGGGCGCGTGACGAGCGGTTCTGGGACTTGTCAGCCGGAGAGCTACGATCCGATGAGATGCCGGCGGAGCGCGGCGCGAACAGTGAAGAGTTGGCCCAGGCAAACGATCTTGCGACAGCACCAATCTGCACGTTGGTCCGCGCGCGGTTGATCATCGGTGCGAGCGTCGCGACGTACGCTTGCGTCTCATCCGGCAGCGGTCGACCCGTCGCCAGATGACGTTCGTAGCGTCCGGGTCCTGCATTGTAGGCGGCCAGAAACCCTGGCGCGCCGTAGCGATCGTAGAGTTCGCGGATGTATGCGCACCGGCCAAGATGTTGTCACGGGGATCATAGGGATCGGCACCGAGACCGTAACGAGCGCGCAATTCGGTCCAGGTCTTTGGCATGATCTGCATCAAGCCCATGGCGCCCTTGGATGACCGTGCCCGCTGTTTTGCACTGCTTTCGACGTGCATCACCGCGCGTATCCAATGTTCCGGCACACCGAAGCGTTTGGACGCTTCGGTAACGAAGGCCGCGAAGGGAAGGGGCGGATAAAGCGTTCGGGCGACGTGTAGCCGACGACTCCTGCTCGGCGTGTGCCGCGCCGCTCGACAGCATCGATGCTGCCAAGCTCACCACGATGCACAGCATCGTCTCCGAGAGATCGCAAGGCTGCCATCGCGCTGGCGACCGTCAAGGGTGAAGCGCTGGCGCGCCGGCCTGACGGCCGCCCTGGACCGCCGCTGCGCGCGACGGCCGTGCAAGTCTCGGCCGGGACGGAGGAATGGTCCGTGTGTTTGACCGAACAAAGGAATGACGGAAGACTTACAGTTTTGCGGCAAGGTCATTCCTCCTCGCCGGTCCAAAGAGGCTCCGCCGTTCCGATGATCGCGCTCGTCGGCAGCACGCCGAAATATCGCCCGTCGAACGAGTCCGCCGACTGCCAGTTCATGAGGAAGACCTCGCCGTCGGCGATGACGCGACAGCCCTGCCAGACGGGCAGCGGTCGGCCCCGGCTGTCATGCACGCGCGCCGCACCCATCTCGATCTTGTCGACCGTGACGACGAGTTGATCTCGGCAAACTGTCTGCCCAGAAAGCGCCAAGCACGCGCTTCAGCAGGGGAACGCCGCGCGGCAGATAGCGCCGATCTGCGAGGAATGTTGCCAGTGGTTCAGGCGGCCGGACCGCAACAAGCCGGGTGACTGCAAGTTTGCCGTTGGGCTGCAGCTCGTAGAGACCGATCGGCGCGCTTCTGGAAGCGTTCCATAGATATCGGGGGACCGGTTTGGCCGCGATCGTCGAAAGCAGGACAGTCGCGGCCCCCAGCGTCGTCAAAAGTGTCGCCAAGCGGCCGGTCACGGCGCGATCCTTCCGCCGATGCAGCCAGGCCTGATGACGCGCCGAGCGTGTAAATCCGCGGCACTTCGTTGACGGACAGACGATTGTGGACGTGGTGCCAATAGTCAGGTGCGGCGTCAGCCGGGTCGATGCCGAGCGCCTCGACGGCATCGACAATCTGCAGCACGCGTTCGACCTTGGGCCAACCGGACAGCCGCAACAGGATCTCGGCCGCCGGGCCGCACATAGGGCACAGTTGCGCAGCTCTGAGCCGGGCGCGACGGCCCGCAAAATATCGATGCGCGAGACGATTGTACCGAAGTCGTTCGAGGTCCAGCGCACGAACGCAAAGATGCTGCCCGGCGCAAACGACAGGATCCGCCGCCGCCGATCGAGAATCTGTTCCTCGGCGGCGTGGCCGAAGCGTATCCAGTTCTCGATGCGCTTCTCGAGCCAAAGGAGTTCGACATGGGTGAGATCACTCATGACGGCTCGCCTTCTGCAGAGAAGGATTGGCGAGCCTGAACGCCCTTCAGTTGCGGTGTCGTTTTCCCCAAACGATGAGTCTGACGCGGAGAGATTCCTGAGTCTTTCCGGGCGGTTGAGCATCTGACGTTTTCCCTTTGATCATGAATTTTGTCCTTAGCCTGTGGACTGACCGCCAAATCGGGGTGCATGATCGACTGACGTGCTGATAAGTCGGAGGGATCGATGCGCCGCATCCCGCTCAGTCGTCGTTCGCATGTGACCGGGTATGGCTGCTTCGGAAGCGGAGCTATCGAGCACGAGAGCGCGCTCGAACGGGACTTCGTGATCCTCACGAGCTTCGCCGATCCGGATGCTGTCATCGTCTCGCAGCCGATGACGATCCGCTTCGAGGATGAAGGCTGCCAACGCCGGTACACGCCGGACTTCAGCGTCAGATGGAGCGACGGACGGTTCGAGTTGGTCGAGGTGAAGTACCGCGCCGATCTGCGGGCGAATTGGTCATTATTATTGCCGGGCTTCTCGGTCGCGCGTGATCTGGTGCGCGAACGCGGCGGCCGATTCCGCATTGCGACCGACCGCAGCATTCGCTGCCCGCGGCTGGAAAACGCCAAGCGACTGTTGCCGCTGAGGCGAGCGGCGCTCGATCCCGGTCTCGCCGAGCCGGCGTTGCGCGCCACCCGGTCGCTGACCGCCCCAACATTCGGGAAGATTATCGACGCGATGGACAGTGATCGTGCCGTTGCGTTGAGCGCGGTCTGGCGGCTGATCGCCCACGGTGGATTGAAGGTCGACCTCGACGCCCCGATAGGCTTCGACACGCCGGTGATGCTGACATGACCGAGGCCGCGGCCGCGCCTGATCTCGCCGACATCCCGGCTCGGGACTGGCAGAAGGCGCGTCGCAGGCTCGAAGTCATCCGCGATCTGGCCAAGCTTAGCGAGCGCACGCGTCAGGATGCGATCCGTGCGGCGGCGGAGTTGAACTTGAGCCTGTCGCAGCTCTATAAACTGCTGGCCCGCTACGAGGCGGATCCGAAGCTGACCAGCCTGCTTCCCGATCGGGGCGGGCGCGCTCCTGGATCGCGACTTCTGACACCGGAACTCGACGAGGTCATCAACGAGACGATCGACGGCTACTATCTGACCCGACAGTGTCCGACCGTCAGCGCGTTGGTGGTGGAAGTGCGTCGGCGCTGTCACGCGCTGGGGCTGCGCGCCCCGAGCCGCAAGGCGATCAGCCTGCGCCTGGAGCAGCGACCGGCGTCCGCCGTGATCGCACGACGCAAGGGGCGCAAGGCTGCTCGTGACCGCTTCGCGCCGGCAACCGGCTCGCTCGATGCACCCTGGCCGCTGTCGCTGGTGCAGATCGACCACACATTGGTCGACGTGATCGTGGTCGACAGCCGGACGCGCGAGCCGATCCAACGACCGTGGCTGACGCTGGCGATCGACGTCTGCTCGCGGTGTGTGGCCGGCTTCCACCTGTCGCTCGATGCGCCCTCGGCAACCAGCGTGGCACTGTGTGTCGCCCACGCCGCCCTGCCGAAAGCCGGCTGGCTGATGGCCCGCGACGTCGAGGGCGACTGGCCGGTACAGGGCGTGCTCGAGCGGCTGCACCTCGACAACGCCAAGGAGTTCCACTCGGAGGCTCTCAAGCGCGGCTGCGACCAATATGGGATCGCGGTCGACTATCGGCCCGTTCGCACGCCCCACTACGGCGGACACATCGAGCGGCTGATCGGCACGATGATGGGCAAGGTCCATCTGCTGCCGGGGACGACGTTCTCGAACGTGCGCAGCAAGGGCGACATCGACCCTTCCAAGACCGCGGCGATGACGCTCGACGAGGTGGAGCGCTGGCTCGCCCATGCGATCGTTGGGGTCTATCACCGCGATCTGCATCGCGGTATCGGCGCCACGCCGCTTGCCGCCTGGCAGCGCGGTCTTGCCGGCGACAAAGACCAACCCGGTCGCGGGACGACGACGCCGGTGATCGATCCACGACGTTTTTTGATCGACTTCCTGCCGATCGAACGCCGCCTGGTGCGGCGCCAGGGTGTGTTCCTGTTCTCGATCGCCTACTGGTCGGATGTACTGCGAACGTTGATCGGCGAACGCGAGAAGATGATCGTCCGCTATGATCCGCGCGACCTCAGTCGCGTCCATCTGCTGACGCCAGACGGGGCTTATTACGATCTGAGCTATGCCGATCTGCGGCGTCCGCCGATCAGCCTGTGGGAACATCGGCTCGCGCTGAAGCGGCTGCGTGACGAGGGCCGCACCGAGGTTGACGAAGACGCGATCTTCGGAGCGATCGAGAGGATGCGAGGAATTGCGGCACAAGCGATCTCCGAGACGAAAACCATGCGGCGGCAGCGAGAACGCCGGTTGCAAGCCGCCAAGGCAGTCACCCTCAAGCCGGCTGCCGAAAAGCCCGCTAACCCGATCCCTCGGCGTTCGAACCGCTGCCCGAAAACGAGCGGCTGTTCACCAACGTGGAGGAATGGCTGTGAGCGAACAAACCTATTCCCATCTGCTGCCGACGGTGCAGGCGTTGGCTGATGCCCCTGACGAGGCGCGCATACGGCGTATCCGGACGGATCGTTGGCTCGGTTACGCACGGGCGGAAGCCGCCCTGACGGCACTTGAGGATCTGCTGTCGTTCCCGAAGCGGACGCGGATGCCGAACCTTCTGCTGGTGGGGCCGAGCAACAACGGCAAGACGATGATCGTCGAGAAATTCCGGCGCAGCCATCTGCCGGGATCGGAGGAAAACGCCCGAGACGGCGCAATCCGCGTGCCGGTCCTGAAGGTGCAGATGCCGCCGGCGCCGGATGAGCGACGGTTCTTCTCGGCGATCCTCGAAGCGCTCGGCGCGCCGGACCGGCTCAACGATCGGCTGTCGACCAAACAGGACACGGCGGTCAGGATGATGCGGGCGACCGGCGTGCGGATGCTCGTCATCGACGAGGTCCATAATCTGCTGTGCGGGTCGCGTGACCAGCAGCGGCGGTTCCTCAACCTGCTGCGCTGGCTCGGCAACGAGCTGCAGATACCGCTGGTCGCGGTCGGCACTGCCGAGGGGTTGCGCGCGATCCAGAGCGACGACCAACTCGCCAACCGCTTCACACCGTTCGGGCTGCCTCCCTGGGAAGGCGGGGCTGAGTTCTCGCGGCTGGTCAACACGCTGGAGGCGTCGATGCCGCTCAAGCAGCCTTCGAACCTGTCGGCGCCGGCGATGGCGCAGCGCTTGCTCTCGGTATCCGAGGGGATCTTGGGCGAGGTCGTGACGATCGTCACGCGCGCGGCAGTCGCTGCCGTCGAAACGCGGAAGGAGATGATTCTTCCGGAGATGCTGGACGAGATGGGGTTCATGCCGCCCTCCGAGCGTCGCCATGCGGTGGTCTGAAAAAGATCTGTTCGAGGTCGAGCTGCTCGAGCCGCTGCTGGATGAGCCGACCGCGCGCAGCCCGCGACTGCCCGGGCAGGTCACGCCGTTGCCCGGCGAGGCGTTGGCGTCGTGGTTGCTGCGCTACGCTGAGCCGTTCGGGCTTGCGCCCGAAGACCTGTTGCTGCGCACTACGGAGGCCGAGTTGGCCGGCCGCGGCGACTGGTGTCGCAGGCCGCATTCGGCGCTGATTGAGCGGCTCGCGCAGGCGACCGGCATCGATCCGACGACGATCGCCGATATGACGCTGTGGTCGGGCGACCAAGCATCCGACGACATGCGCGACCGCTTCTCCTGGTCGCGCTTCCAGGCGGCGCTTCCGGCGAACCGACAGCGACGACACATTGCAGTCTGCCCGCGGTGTCTCGCAGAGGACGAAACACCTTATGTTCGCCGCTACTGGACTGTGGGCTGGGCGACGATCTGCCCTGACCACGCTGTGGTGCTGATGGGCGACTGCCCTGAATGCGGCTACAAGCTGCGGCTCTCGGCGCTGTCCTCGCGCGAATACTTCGCGCCGGACCGCTGTCCCCGCTGCGCATTCCGTCTCGGAACCGCTTCGCCACGCGAGGCCCATGCTGCGGTGATCGACATGCATCGGCAACTCCAGCAAGCACGCTCCAACGGAGCCTTCGAGCTTCCCGGACAAGGACCAATCCCCTGGCCGGTCGCTATGGCGCTGTTTGATGTGCTGCTCGGCGCGGTCTGGATCGACACCAGACCCGTGGCGCGGCGCCGGCTGTTCGCCCGGATCGAAGGCGACTTCGGCCGTGATGCGCTCGGGAAGGACCTGACGGGAAGTTACGAGGGCCTGATGATCCTGGCCTGGATCCTGGCAGGATGGCCCGACCGCGTGCGAACGACTATCGCGATCGTGCAAGCTCCGAGGCCCCGACGACAAATCGAACGCTGGCGCGATCTCGATGACGGAATCAGGCAGACGCTGCTCGATCTCCTTCTGCCGATATGGCCGGATCAGCAGCGTCCCGATCGGGCGTGGTGGCGCGCCTGGATCGAGAATCTGCCGGAAACCGGCGAGCAGTTGCGGGCACGCGCGGCAATCGACCGCTTCCCGCATCGTCGCGCCCGCCTGCTGGCGCTTGCTGACGTGCGAGACGGCATGCCTGTCGAATTGGCGGCGGAAGCCGCGGGCGTCTTGCCGCGAACCCTCTACATCTGGCTCAAGCGCGGCGCCAAGAGCGGTCTTAAATCCGCGCTCGACCGGCAACGCGGCGCGCTCAACCAGGCCCAGGCGATCGAGATCGCGAAGTGGATCGCTGAAGCGCCGACCAACCAGCCACGTTGGCGCGCGAACCGTGTGAAGAATGAAGTGCTCCGGCGCTTCGGGCTGGAGATAAGCCTCGACGTTGCCACTCACTTGCTGCGCAAGCACGGCCCTTGGGCACGACGTCGCGTATTGGCCGCACGTCGCCGGAAAGAAATCTGCGAGCCAGTCTCCCCTTAAAGGAAAACGAGTCTCATCGTTTAGGGGAAACCCAGTCTCCTCGTTAGGGGAAATAGTCTCACGGTTAAGGGGCCAGTCTCTCACTTTAGGCCCCCGTTCTCGTGGTTCGGGGAAACTGACACTCGATGCGCTTCTCGAGCCAAAGGAGCTCGACATGGGTGAGATTACTCATGTCGTCCCCCTTCTGCAGAGAAGGATTGTTGAGCCTCAACGCCTTTCAGTTGCGGAGTGTGTGTCGTCTCACCCCCGGTGTTCCTGTTGAGAGGTGCGGCGGATATGACGCTGGGCGCGATTGACTGCCGGTGTCGTTTTTCCTTAAATCCAATTCTGGGCAGCGCTGGATTTTCGAGTTTTTGCATGCCTTTCCCCATGATGTGATTTCCCTTGAATCATTGACTGGCTCCTTAAATCGTGGACTGCCTGCATCGGCTGGGCGTAGACTTCACCTCGCACGATGGTAAGTCGGAGGGATCGATGAGACGCATCCCACTCAGTCGGCGTTCGCACATCACAGGCTTTCGGCCAGTCGATGGAGAGGCGGTCGAGCACGAGAGCGCGCTCGAATGGGACTTCGTGCTGCGGGCAAACTTTCTCGACGCCGGCGCCACGATCACCTCGCAGCCAATCACAATCGAGTTCCAGGATGGCGCGCGGCTACGCCGGTACACGCCGGATTTCCGCGTGATCTGGAGCGACGGAGGCTCCGAACTGGTCGAGGTAAAGTATCGCGTCGATCTACGTGCCCAATGGGCGCGATTGCGGCCGGGCTTTATTGCTGCGCGGGCCATGGCGAGAGAGAACGGCGGACGTTTCCGCATTGCGACCGAGCGCGGCATCCGGGGACCGTTGCTCGACAATGCCAGACGGCTGCTGCCGCTACGCAAAGCGCCGCTCGATCTGGCACTATCCGAACGCGCCTTGGGAGCAGCGCGATCGCTTTGCGAGCCAACTTTCGGACGCCTCGTCGATGCGATGTCCTGCGACCGTGCGATGGCGCTCGGTGTGGTTTGGCGGCTGATCGCGCGGGGTGCTCTAAAAGTCGACCTCGCCGCACCGATACAGCTCAATTCTCCAGTGAGATTGACATGAGTGGCGCGGCCAGCACGCCCGATCTTGCGGAGGTGCCTGTTGCCGATTGGCATAAGGCGCGCCGTCGCTTTGAGGTGATCAGCGTTCTGGCGAAGGCGCCGGAGCGGACACGAAGCGATGCCGAGGCGGCTGCCCAGGCGCTCGGCTGCAGTGCCACGGTCATTTATCGGCTGCTGTTGCGCTATCTCGCCGATCCGCGTGTGACGAGCCTCCTGCCGGGGCGCCGCGGAC
>CAVQDI010000015.1:0-6457 GCA_963711235.1 uncultured beta proteobacterium
TGCTGTGCTGCGCATTTCTGGCGCCGCCGACCCTCGAAGCCGCTGCCGATCCGCGCAAGGACATTCACTGGTATGACGGTCGCCGAATAAAGGTCACTGACCCGGCATGGGTCGAAGCCGGTTTCCCCGGCGGGGAAATGAAGAACGGCGGGTAATGTACCACTACAGCCGTAAGATGTAGCGGTCTACCGCGACGCATGAGACACGCACCGCGTCGGACACGGGCGCGAAGTTGGAGCGAATGCGCAAGGATGGTGCTGTAGGATCAGAGCCGCTATCTGGTCAGGACGCAGCCTGCGGCCGCCGCTCGCTTCAGCAAAGATCCTGCCCAGTCTTGGTCAGGCATCGTCCCGCCTTGGTCGATCTGAACGACCCGCATGTCCTTACCGAGGCAGAACACGCCGGCAAAAGCGCCGACGTCGAGATGCCTTCCGTGGACGCCATCTAGGCCGCCGCCAGCGATCAACCCGCGCCAATGCTCGATGTCGGTATCGAGCATTCCCGCCAGGCGGTCCAGGTAGTCGACCTGCTGCGTGGGCCGCATGACGATGCCGCCTTGCGCATTGCGGGCAAACAGCGCGACCCCCACGTGATCCGGGAGAAGCAACGCCGCGTAGCGGTCCGGCCCTATTTCCCGCGCAAGTGCAGGAACCGCGTTCGTGACCGCCCGCATCAACCGCGCGGCTTCCTGCCATTGGCGCGTACTTCCCTCCTGTGCGACGAGCATCCATCCGGTCAACAGGAGAGACACCGCCAGAGTGAGGCGCGATTCCAAGGCCAAGAGTCCGATCGCGGTCGAGACGAAGATCCATGCGAAATAGTAGTTGCGAGCGCCCTCGCCGTCCGTACCCGCGGCGTAGGGCAACGAGAGTGCGGGAGAAAGGATGTAAATCGCAGCGGCGATAACGAAGGCGACGATCACGGCCCCCGATGCCTTGCTTGGCCGCGCACTGGCCCAGATCACGACGAGCCCGGCCAGCAGCAGCATGAAAAGGATCGGCCACAGGGACGGCCAGGGAAGGCCGGGGTGCTGTTGACCAAGCGCCCGCAGGAGCGCCAGCCGGTCCAGGTAATCCCAGAGTCCCGAAGGCAGCCTGGACGTTGGATACACGCTTAGAGGCGTCCCGAAAAGCCAGAGTCGCCATGCGAGATAGGCTGCGAATGCAGCCCAGATCGGGAAGAGTTCGCGCACCGCCGCAATGCTTCGTGCAATGAGTGGATGTATCCGAATGCTGCCCCCCCTTTCTTCCGGAGTCCGGACTACGAGGAGCAGCGTTGCGACGAGCGGCAGCGGCACCGCACTTTCCTTCGACAACAGCGCAAGCAGCAGGAGAACGACGCGGAGTGTCGTTACATACGCCGTACGCTTCCCGCCAAAGCCCGTAAGCGATAGCAGGAACAGTAGAGCGAACAGTGCGGCGAGCAAATCGGACCGGCCGGCCACCCAGAAGGTCACCTCGCCCGCGAACGGGTAGGCGGCGAAGACGGCAGCGGAGACGATTCCGGCCGTCGCCGTCCGGCGGCTGGCCCACCGACTGGCGAGACAGCCGACCAGAAACGAATTCACGAGGTGAAGGACAAGGTTGACGAGGTGACCGCCGATGGCGTTCGCGCCCCACAGCCGCCAATCCAGCGCATAGGACAGAAACAGGATTGGCCGGTAAGCAAAGTTGCCGTTATCGAGCGGCCTTACGAAGTTGCCCAGCAGCCATTCGGAGAGTCGCCCTTCGCGGTCGGCCTGCGCAATGATGTTGAAGTGCGAGAAGTCGTCGCTCAGCCAGCTGCCCGGAAGCCCGCGCAGGTTCAGGACCGCGACGGCAACAAGGACAGCAGCGCCGAGTGCCCATTCCCATGGTGCTGCGCACACGTGCGCGCCCGCCACACCGGATCTTGTCGGCGACACGTTATGAACCTATCCGACCCGGTGACGACGGCATGCGCACTCGAGGAATCCTTGCCCTCGATTCTGCTTCAGGAAGTAGCCTCTGCACCCGCGGCGCGCATGGAATCCAAGGGCTTCCTGGCGACGATCAGAAACTGCCTGCCCAGAACCCGCCAGGCGAGCGGAAAAGCGAGATAGAGACGCACGAGCCAGGGCGACTGCGGCAGGCGGCTCCTCGTGGAGAAGGGCACGAATCGGTCGATGACCTCAAGGACTTCGAACCCGGCCTTGGCGAACGCCTCGCTGCACGAGAGGTGCGTCAGCGGCAGGACGTGGTCGTAGTAATCCCAATATTCTCCGGGGGCATAGCGGAGGTTGGGCTGCAGCGCGACGTAACGCCCACCGGGCTTCAACACCCGTCTTGCCTCGAGCAGGACGCGGTCGAGCGCATCCTTCGAGGGCAGGTGCTCGAAGAGGTTGCTGCTGAAGCAAACGTCGACGCTTTGCGACATGACAGCCGACAGGTCCTCGGCCGTGCTTGAATGGAACTCGACATCGGGCGGCAAGCAGGCTCCCGCGCCCGGGTTGACATCGACGGCGATCTTACGCCGGGCGCGGATGTGGCGGCTGAACTCGCCATACCCGGACCCGAGCTCGAGGACAGTCGCATCCGCGGCCACGTAACGCTGGAAGAACCGTGAGCAGAGTACGGACCACACACCGTCCTTGCGCGCTCGATCGGCATCCGAAAACCGGATCGCGTAGAGGCGTTCGAGATCATCCACCGGCGTTACCCCCCGCGCGTGGCCGATTCTTCGGCAGGTGATAGTGCTCGGAGAAGATATCCCGCCGCACTCGGAGCATGTCGCGAATGGTGAGCATGATGTTCCTGGCGGTGGTCGAGGACCCATGTCCGAACGTCCTCGGGAATGTCTGGATGCCGATTTCGCCAACGGGGTAGCCACGCAGCATGACCTTGATCGCGAGCTCCGCACCTACGAAGGGACTCTCGCTTTTCAGTTCGATGTCCTCGAGAACCGAGCGATGGAAGATCCGGACACCGGTGGACACGTCGCGGAATGGCGTGCGGAAAAGCATCCGCAGCGTGCGATTGTAGACGTAGGAGATGAAGATGCGCGTCGTCGAATAGAGTTTGCGGTACCGGAATGCGATCACCAGCCGGTAGAACCGGCGGAGCTCGAGCATTTTCCGCACGTCGTTGACGTCGTACTCGTTGTCCCCGTCCACCATGCAGATCCACGTGTATTTGCTCTGCGCCACCCCGCTGCGGAAGGCGGCACCGTAGCCAAGATTCCCCATGTGGTGCACGACCTGGATGTGATCGGGGTACTGCCTGACGAGTTCGTCGGCAATCTCGCCCGACCGATCAGGCGAGCCGTCGTCGACGATGATGATCTCGAAGGGCAGGCCGTACGCCAGAAGCATGGCGTGCGCACGCTCGGCCACGGTTCGTACGGTTGCCTCGTCCTTGTAGACCGGGAAGAACAGGCTGACGCTATCCTCCACCGCCGTCACCTAGAACGAAAGTCTGCGGAAAATCCGCCAGGGCAGCAGGCGGACTGCCAGACACACCGGGCCCCAGAATGCCGGATAGTAAGCGTGCCCGAAATCCTTGCCGGCGCGGCGATACACGCGTTCGGCCAGCGACCGTGGGGACGCGCCCGCCAGCGGGATCTTGTGGGCGAAGGACAGATTCGTGTCGATGTAGCCGAGCGTATAGAACTGGACGATAACGCCCGCAGCCGCAAGTTCGTGCCGCAGGCTCTCGAAGTATGTCCGGAGCGCCCGCTTTGCCGCTGCATACGCCGCGTTGCGGCTGCGACCGCGCGCGGCCGCGATACTGCCGAACCCCACGATCAGACCTTCTGCGCCGGCGCGTCTGAGCAACGGCAGGTAGCGGTTGACGATTTCGCAACCGGCGAGATAATTCACGCGCGTAATCGCTTCCTGGTCGGCGGCGGTCTCCCCAGGGTGATCGTCGGCCCGTGTCGCTCCCGCGCAGAGCAGGATTCCGCGCAACGGCGGAAGTCTGGAGAGCGCGGCATCGATCGCGATGAGCGCCGGCCGGGGCAGCGCAAGATCGACTTCCACCGCTTCCGCCGCGATCGACCAACGCAGCGACAGATCGCTTGCGAGGGCCAGCGAATCACGCCGATCCGAGGAGACGATGCAGAGAGGATGCCGTCCCGCGGCGAAACGCTCGGCGCTCGCGCGCCCGACGCCCGACGAGCCACCGACAATTAGAAAGGTCACAGGCCGAGCCGGCGGGAAGTCTCGGATTGGTACAGACGATCAGCGTCGTGACGAGCAATGCTCCGGGCGAAGGCGCAATAGTGCGGAAGCGTCCGGGCGGCGACTCGGGACGACACACGGCTGTCTTTCAGCACATTCGGCTGCGCCCCGAGGTCCAGCGTGATCGCATCCAACTCGTCCAGGAACTTCCCGCTCTTCCCGTTGCGGGCAAGGTCCAGCGCCACGAGAATCCCCGAACCGGTGAGGCTGCACCCCTTCTGCCGCCCCTGGAAACGCTTGACCGACAGGAACACCAGCGTCGGGTCGCACCGTTGCACGAGGTCGGCCACGGCGGTCTCGAACGCCGGAAACGCCTGCTCGGGCACCAGTAACTGCGCCTCAGCGAGTCCCCGACGGCCATAAAGCCGATGGTACAGAGTTTGCCGTGCGAATGGGAAGGCGCCGTTGGCGACGTGCTCAACCTGCTTCGTGCGCAACGCTGAAACGAGTCGAAACGCCGCACTCGCAATGCGTACCGTCGACTTTGTCCAAAGTGAGAACGGGAGCAGGGCGCGCTCGTCCGCGCGCATGATCCCGTAGGGCCGCGGGCGAGGCAACTCCGGATCCACGCGCCAAGATCCTGAAAACAGGATGCCGCGGCCGAACGACGAGCCGCGCATGGATCCGTCGTGCCAACTGTAGGCAAAGTCATGGTCGACTTTGATCGCTATCGCGTCGGCCGCCTCGGTCAGCGAACGCACCGGCGTTCGCTCGACCAAGACGGAGAGCGCGGGCAGCGGTTGCAGCCGGAGAGTCGCATCGACGATCAGGCCCGTGAGACCGATGCCCCCGCACGTCGCCTCGAACAAATCCGGTGTAGTGGCGCGGGTAAGGGTGGCGAAACCCTTGGCGGGGTGGTAGAGGGTCAGGGCTTCGACCCAATCGCAGAAGGTGCCGTCGCGCTCTGGATTCTTACCGTGCACATCCGCGGCGATGCATCCGCCCACGGTGATGTACGGATAGCCGGGCAGGACCGGAACACTCGTTTGCCTGGCGTGGACGAAGTCGACGAGCTTGGCCAGCGTGATTCCCGCCTCCACCCGGACACGAGGCCCCGGTCCGAACGCGAGAACCCGATCGAACGCGCCGAGTTCCTGAACCAGAACCCCTTCACCGAAGCTGGCTGCCGCATAGGAATAGCCCCCACCGCGCGCGATCCTCGGCTTGCGACCGAAATCGATCTCGAGATGGCGGTATCGGTCCGGACGCTGGTGCTCGGTGGTGAGCGCCACTGCGCCGTCAAAGGTGACGAACGAGGATCGCCGGACGAGGGGGACATTCATCGAGAAGAAGATGCCGTCGGTGCGGAACCGCCGCGTACGATGGCAGTCGCATAGGCTGCCCATCCGACGATGGACACGCTGCCAAAAAGAAACAGCTGGATAAGGAAAGCCGCGAGAAAGCCCGAAGTGACCGGGAGATGAAGCAAGGAGAAGCCCGCTACGAACGCGAATTGAAGCGTGCCCAAACTCGCCGGGGCGGACGGGATCGCCGCGGCGATCCCGCCGATCCCCAACAGAACCAGTATCTCGGCCACCCCTATGTGCAACCCTACCGCCCGAATGATCGCCCAAATCACGCCGCCGTTGATACTCCAGATCACCACCGAAAGGAGCAATGTTGACACCAGGAGGCGCGGCCGTCGGGTCGGAGCCAGACCGGCATGAAGGGCTTCGATCCAAGCCTTCGCCCGCGGGAATCGGGCAAGATCGCCCGATCGAATAAGCCAAAGCATAAAGATAGCCAGGACGGTGCCCACAATGAGCGCGATGGACACGGACATGCCTTGCGCGATGGCTTTGCCGGGCCCGCTGCTGTCTAGCACTTCAGCCAGGCCGAACAGTGCACACAGCGTCACCGCAATCATGTCCAGCAAGCGCTCAAAAACAATCGTGCCCAATGCGGCAAGACGCGCAATTGCCCCGGTCCGACCAATCAAGTCGGCGCGCAAGAGGTCGCCCAATCGCGCCGGCAGGACGTTGTTCGCAGCGTAACCGACGATGAAAGCCGTCCACACGGCGCGAATCCGGAGCGGCTCAATGCTACTGAGCATCAAATGCCAGCGGCCGATGCGGACTGCCAACTCCAGCCAGTACAGCGCCAACGCGACGGCAATCCAGCCCAAGTGCGCCGATTGCAATGAACGAACGGCATCGTCAAGATCGACCATTCGCAGCGCGAGCCACAGGAGGGCGGCACTGACGACTAGGCTGCCCCCAATGCGAAACTTCCGATTTCGCAGCACTTGCAGCAGCGGAAACG
>CAVQDI010000016.1:0-572083 GCA_963711235.1 uncultured beta proteobacterium
AAATTCGGGCAAGAGAAATCGGTCCGCCTACACCGGCCGCAGGCGGCCAGAGGGGCGCGAGCCTGCGGCGTCGGGTTAGTGTGCCATCCGCGTAGGGATGGGTATCCGCTTGCAGACATTCACGACTACAAAGAAGACTACTGGGCGCCGTTTTTGCCCCGCTGGAGCCCCGCGGGATCCAGCGAACCTATGGACCCAGTCGCTCTTCGGCGAGTGGAGCGCCGTTCGCAAGGACGCGCTTGAAGCGAAGCTCTGTCGGCTGGCCTGCGACGGGAAAGTGCCGTTGGAGGAGGCCCAACGGGAGATCGCGACGAATTGGATCACGGCTTACCAGAAATACATCGGTGCGCACGAACGGGTAGCGCCACAGACGGCACTTGAGGCAATCCTCGTGTCAGCCACTGAAAAATTCTGACCAAGTGTCAGGATATTTTACAGTTCACCAAGGTAGTGCCCACAAATGATTGATGTTACATGATGTGCTAACTTGGTTCGGTTCTTGCTTTCCTGTAAAGGGTCTGCTAACGGGCCGAGAAACGTAGAGGATCCGATGAGGTTATGCCAGGTGCTGCTCCTGGGCGCGGCGTTCGCGCTCGACATGGCGATGGTTGGAACCGCATCCGCGGCGCTCGTGACGGTGGAGGCTACAGCTGGGCCATGGGATCCGACCATCGCGGGCAATCCAATTCTACGGCGTCGGGGACGAAACTGCCGCTACGGTCGTTGCGGTCGACCCCGGCGACAGCATCACTATCACCTATGTGTCTGGTTTCACCAGCTCCTTTGGCGGCGTCCCTCCGACCGTGGACG
Organism: uncultured beta proteobacterium; assembly: GCA_963711235.1. GTDB lineage: Bacteria > Pseudomonadota > Gammaproteobacteria > Burkholderiales > Casimicrobiaceae > PALSA-1003. The sequence goes on from CAVQDI010000016.1 coordinate 811, forward strand.
CCTTGGGTTATACAGGCTCAATCTTCGGCAGTGGCCAAGGTGGAGGGTGCCCAAGTACAGGCTGCACCGGAATCGGCTCCTCCGGGCAGCCCTTTCCTAGCTTCTCTATCGATCCATCCAATACCGGCTCGCAGATTGCGCTCAACGCGTTGATCGGTGATTTCGTCAATTCGTCCGGCGTGATCCTCGATGAATTTGCGACCGGAGATGGGCCGATTGTGATCATCGCTCCCCCCGGTGCGGTGGCACTGCAGTTAGGCGTAAACGACGATATATTCACCACCGGCGTAGGCCCTTACGGCAACCACCCAGTGGCGATCGTTCCCGATAATACCGGCGCGTTGATCATAGACGTCACGGGTTCAACTGTCGGCGCCCCTGAACCCGCCACGCTGGCGTTGCTTAGTATTGGGCTTGCTGGACTCGGTTTCTCGCGTCGCCGCAAGCAGTAACGAATTGCGCGCCGATGTCGGCCCCGCTTAGGCGGGGCTTTTTGTTTCACGCGGCGCCGTCGTTGCCGACCAGGTCGTTTCATTTCACCGATGAAAATGAGGGTGGCGTGCTGTCTCGGAGCAGTTGCAATCGCAACACTACAAGCGGACGACGTGGCCGACCTTCCTTAGGGCGCCGCGCCTAGACGATATGGTGGACAGGAAGCTTGGACATGTGCCATTCGCCCGTCTTCGCGTCGTACTGAGATCCTGTAAATACATGCCACTCGGCGTCGTCGAGTTTTGGATGGTCGGAACGGTAGTAGTAACCGGGCCACCTGGTTTCTTGCCGGAAGAGCGTATGCCTGGCCACCGCCTCGCCGGTCAGAATCCTGTGGTAAAGCTCCCATGCCCTTTGCAGTTGGTGTAGGTTCTCGGCGCCAATGTGCTCGAAGTCCTCCGTCAGCATGCCGAGAAGCTCCAACGATCGGTGCAGCAATGGTTCGCTGGTTACATAGAACATGCTATAGCCACCGACATACTCATCCATGAGTTTTTCCAGCCTTTGCAGGCCCTGAAGAGGACTAATGTAACTCGGCGCTACAGTCCCGGCGACGATCTCATTCCTGCCGACCCTATAGTTTTCCAGCGGCTTGAATACAGTCTGCTCGAGGTTCTTCACCTGCGCTTCGTCCACCGCAGGCCCATCGTTCTTCATATCCATGACGTACCTAACGGCAGCTTTTCCGGCCAATCTTCCCTCAGTGAAGGAACCCGCCGAGAACTTGTGCGCCGACCCGCCGATCGTATCCCCTGCGCCGAAAAGGCCTTGTACAGTAGTCATCCGGTTATAGCCCCACTGGTAGTCCTGAGGAGCGCAATCCTCGGGGCCGCTTGCCCAGGCACCGGAACATGTGGCGTGAGAACCCATGATGTAAGGTTCGGAAGTAATTAGTTCAGATGGCTTTTCCTTGGGGTCTATATTTTGTGCGGCCCACACGACCGCCTGGCCGATCGTCATGTCGAGAAAATCCTCCCAGCCGATCTCCTCTTTCTCCTTGGTATCAAGAACCTTTTGGGTGTGCATGTAGATGGGGCCTTTACCCGCCTTTACTTCCTCGATCAGCGAATGGTTCCGCAGGCAGGTCGGCATCGGGTGGAGCTCCGCGTATTTTCCGACGCGTGCTTTGATCTCGTCGAACCGCGCCGCCTCGTACATCTCTCCCGCGGCGTTGGTCACATGCGCCTTGAGGAGCAGGAACCAGGCGCCTACGGGTCCATAACCGTCCTTGAAGCGCGTGAGAACGATCTTGTTCTCCATCTGTGTCATCGTAGCGCCCGTCGGTATCAGAAGACCGTAGGCCGAAGCGGTGCTCCAAGGCGCATACCAAGTTCTTCCCATGCCTTCACCGACCGACCTCGGCCGATAAATGTGCGAGCCCCCGCCGGCCCCGACGATGACCGCTTTCGCTCTGAAGACGTAGAAATCCCCATTGCGGACGTTGAACCCGACGGCGCCGGCGATGCGGTTAGGCCGAGTCTTGTCCATCAGCAGGTGCGTCACCATGATCCTGTTGTAAACCTCGGTGACGGACTTGCGGGCTGCCTCGGCGACGATGGGCTTGTAGCTTTCGCCGTGAATCATGATTTGCCATTTGCCTTCTCGCAGGTAGCGGCCGGTCTCAGGGTTCTTGAGGATCGGCAGGCCCCACTCCTCGAACATGTGCACCGTGGAATCGACGTGTCTTGCAATGTCGTAGACAAGGTCTTCTCGCACGAGGCCCATCAAATCACCGCGAGCGTAGCGCACGAAGTCCTCGGGCTGGTTCTCGCCCCATTGCATTCCCATGTAGCAATTGATCGCCGACAGACCTTGCGCAACGGCGCCGCTTCGTTCGATATTAGCTTTTTCCACGAGCACGATTTTCAGATCCCGCCCCCAGTATCGCGATTCGTAAGCGGCTCCACAGCCACCAAAGCCGCCGCCTACGATGAGGATGTCCGAATCCACGAATCGGGTTCTTCTTCCCATGGCCTCACGCCTTTGTTTTGAGTGTTGGAAGTGCCGCGATGTGCAGTGCCGTGGGCTCGTGCGAGAGCATCTGCGAGTTCGAATCGTTTAAGTCTGGAGCGTCATATTCGGAGGGCGATCTTATGGAACCCCAAGGCGTAGTTCGTATCGGGAATGTGAACTCCTTAATCCGGCCATCCCGGTACCTGATCTTCCATGAGATCGCTCCCTTTTCCGGTTCCCTGAGTACTCTGACCTTGTGTCCCAGCGGCGCGAAGTCCGCGTATCCCCGAACGTCTATCGCGTGCTGCGGGCACGCCTTAACGCACGAATAGCACTCCCAGCAGAAATTCGGCTCGATGTTGTACGACCTACGGTAGAATCGGATCGATGTGCATGATGTTGGAAGGACAGATGTCCACGCACTCTCCGCAGCCATCACATTTCGTCATGTCGGTGTATGTGGGCATATCGATCAACTCCTGAGGATGTGGTTCTCAGCTGCTGGGCTTGGAAGGTCCGAGGAACCATTTGCTTCCTCAACTCTTCGTTGAAACGCGGCCGCCGGTTTGAAAAACATGTGGGCGAATTTGGACCAGGGAACGGAACCGAAAAGCAGCGTGGTGAAGAAGATATAGAGTCCGAATAGTATCCACGTCGCGACTTGGCTCGCGTGCGTCGTCTGCACGTAATTCCAGACGAGCCCGAACGCGACGCTCGCCAGGAGGGTGCCGATGAACAGGTCCGCTTGCTCTAGATGAAATATCGATGCGCCGTCATACGCTACGTTTACCCTGAGGAAGAAGAAAAACCATAAACCTCCGACGAGAATCATCAGAGCACCAGTGGTCCACAAGGCCGGCAGGATGGCGGGTATAGGCCCGGCTCCCGCATACGCGAATACCATCACGGCGGTCGTAATCACATAGAGGAAGAATCCGTACATCATCAGCAGATGAGAAATCCGCCTTGGCCATTTGCAGAACTCGCCCGAAACGGCAGCCTCTGCGATAGTCTCGATCGCAAGTGAAAATGTCTCTCCACCGCTAAGTTGCTTCCGCGCCGCAGCCTTTGATTTTTCCCTGCGTAATGCGAAGAACTTGGCGCTGCCCTTGTGCGAAACGTCGAATAACGTTCCGATGACAACTGCAAGTATCATCAATACGATATAGACCTTCATACCGAGAGGCGACAGAAAATCTGCCACCGGTGCAAAGGGATTACTGGTGAACATCAATTACCTCCAGGCCAGAGCTTGATTTTGGAAATTGATGCGGCTCTGATGTGCTTTATTTCATCGTGCCGTCCAACCAACGTTCAGCGCGCGTCGGAGAGCGTTTTACGGCTCGAGCGGCGGTTACGGACGCAATCTACCGCGGGCGGCGTGATAATCGCAATTCAAGCCGTTAATCTGGCAATAAGTCAATTTTGGGCTTTAAACCCTTTCTTCTGGGCAAGAGTTCGAAGCGACGCTTTGGTCTCAGGCCGCTCACATGGAATCAGGTAAGGATATAGTAGATACCGGTCGCAAAGAGTACTGCGGCTACGAATGTCTTGAGCGTTTTTTCATTGAAGTAGCGATTGAGGGCCGGACCAAGAAACGATCCGACGAGAACACCCGGTATTTCCGTCGCGACCAGTGCCCAGTCGACATGGACTCGGAGCATGAGATACGTAGCGACACTCATCGCCAGCGGAAGCATCAGCGCGATGAGGCTTGTTCCCACAACGAGATACATCGGAAAGAGGAGTACGCTCGCCAGGAAAGGCGTGACAAGAAAGCCGCCACCGACGCCGAATAGCGAACACACAAGCGAGATGCAGAAGCCGCCGGCTGCCGCGGCCCAGGGGTTGAAGTCGAAATTCTCTCCGCCAAAGCGAATGCGAACCCTGGTCCAGGTTCGTTGAACCGTGCGCGGTGCGTCGTCGGAGCCGAGGCTCGCGAATCCCGATGAGCGCACCTTCTTGCTTACGCGCTCGGAGGCTTCGTGCGCCCGGCGATGGCCGATGTGCTGCAGAAGCGCCTTGGCCCAGCCCTCGTAAAGGATGCGGGCTGCCACGAGGGTAACCAGGACTCCGAACGCGGGCCGATAGATCGACATGCTCGCGAGATAGGATTTCGAGAGCGCGGAACCGCAGATGGCTCCGATCGGAGCACCTATCCCGTAGGCCAGTGCGACGCTCCACACCAGCCTCCGTTGCCGGTAATAGAGCGGTACCGAAACGACCCGGCTGCAAAATTCGAGGATTTGGTTGACGACCTTGATCATGTTGGGGTCGGCCACACCGAGAATCGAAATGTGGCCGACCCCGACCAGAATTCCTCCGCCTCCTCCGCCCATGGACATGAGGAAACCGGCCAGAACGCACCAGGCAAAGGCGAGAAGGGAATGGGACACGATCGTCGCCGCTACGACGATAAGCGCGCGGCACGATGCACTCGAGCCCGCTCGGGTGCATCTGCCTGGTTCGAAGATGAGCCGTGCGCGGCCCGGCTGGACACCAAACGCGCGCTACGCGAGAGCGAGCGCCTCGATCGCGGCGCGCGAGAAGAAGTTGACTCTCGTCTCCTCGCTGATGTCGGGATAGTTCTTGAGGTAACGCACGACTCCCGACACGCCGCTGGAATCCCAGTGCGGATAATCGCTCGTGCAAGCCATGTTCCTGCCACCGAACCAGTCCATCGTCTCGCGCAGGAGCGCCTCTTCCGGCTCGAAGGAGCAGATCACGCACTGGCGCTTGAAGTACTCCGAAGGAGGCAGCGTGATGTCGGTCATTTCTTTCCGCCGCGCCTCGAAGTGGTTGTCAAGGCGGAACAGAATGTAGGGAACCCACGTCGCCCCCGCCTCGCAGAAGAGGACTTTAAGCTTCGGATGGCGCTCGAGCACGCCGTAGCCGATGATGCCGCACACCGCGGAGGCCATCTCCAGCGGGTGCGAGACGACGTGTGCCAGCCAGTACTTGTCGTACTTGTAGTCGGTGCTGTAGGTCGCGTTGTACGTGCCGGTGGCCTCGTGGAAAGACCAGCGCCATGCCAAGCTCGGTCATGGTCGACCAAACCGGATCCCAGTCTCGACCCCACCATCGCACGCCCTGCATTACGTTCGGACGCATCCAGACGGCGGTGGCGCCCAGGGTCTTGCAGCGCTTGATTTCATCAACGGCGAGCTTCGGATCGATGGGAATCGTCACACACCAGAGATGACGCTTGGCCGTCGACCAGACTTTCGCGGTCCAATCGTTCAAAGCGCGGGCCACCGCGTATTGGAACTGCAGGTTCAAGATGTCCGGGATGAACAGCCCGAGCGTGGGGATCCAGACTGCGGCGTCGATGCCGCTCAGATCCATGTCGATGTCTCGGTTCTCGAAGGCGTGCCGGTACGCGCGCTCGTAGGCAAGGCCCTCGCCTCGCGGCCGCTGATCGCCGCAGCCCTCGGTCCGTCCGGGTCCCCAGCCAGCAGGTTTTTGATACAATCGCCCCTCCACCATGAGACGCGGCGCGCCAGTGTTGTCGGTGGTCAATTTGGGCGCGTGTCGTTCCCACTCGCTGTCGAGGAACATCGTAAACGCTTCCGGCGGCTCGATGATGTGCCGGTCGCAGTCGACGACGAAGTATTCCTTGCCCAATTTCTTGCTCTTGGAGCGATAGCTGGCTTCGGCCGCTTGGTATCGATCCTGGAGTTTTTCCTTGTCGACGACGTCGTTCATGCTGAGCTCCTTCGATGACAATTAGCGTCGGCTGCGGATGAGGGCCGCGTCATTCGAGATTTTCCATGAGCAAGCGCTCGACGACCTTCCCGTCAATGACATGGCTCGCGAGGACTTCCCTCGCATCCTCTTCGGTCGGGACGTGGTACCACACCCCTTCCGGATAAACGACAACGGTGGGCCCATACGCGCAATGGTCCAGGCAGCCCGCCCGGTTGATCCGTACGTCGTTGAGTCCGGCCTTGGCCGCGCCTTCCTTGAGGACCTTGAAGATCGCATCCGATCCGCGATGCTTGCAGCAACCTTTTGGATCCTTCGGGTCGCGCTCGTTGAGACATACGAAAACGTGCCGCCGGAAGCCAGCCATGCCTAACCGCCTTTCAAGACTCGAGTTCTCTCGAAAATACCTACGAGCCGAGGTGTGCGATGTCAAACACTTGACAAATCCTCGCCGTTTTTCGATTTCCTTTCGGTCCGGGGTGGTACCCGTTGCGCTGCAGCAATCAGGGCGGTGTCGCTGCGGCCGCCGTCTTATGGGGATATAATTTTTCGATGGACATGCGCGCCAGCAACCTGCCTGTCGACGGGCACCTCGATGTTCTGGCATCGATCCCGGAGGAATATCGAGCTTCTGTCGTGGAGCAATGCGAGCGGCGTGCCTGGCGGCGAGGAGAGACGATTTGGTCCCAGGGAGAGCCAGCCGCGTTCATCGCCTTTCTGGTCAAGGGCAAGGCGATGTCGATGTATCAGAGTCGAAGCGGTAAGGTGGGCACGACGGGCTTCTGGTGCGCCGGCGACATCCTGGGCGCGGGCGACCTGGGTTCGAAAACGACCCGGATGATGACCGTGCGCTGTCTGGAACCCTGCGTCCTGTACACGCTTTCCTACGCCCGCTTCGATCGGCTGGCCGAGCGCTTTCCCGAGCTCGCGCTCGCCGTCATCCATGCGCTTTCGTTAAGACTGAGGTGGGTCACGCGCCTCGCAGTCATGCTCGAGACCGAATCGGGCTATCAGCGCGTCTGCGCTGTGCTCTTGGCTCTGGTAGATAAATTCGCCGTCCCCAGTGCGCAGGGCATGCTGATCGGCTTGAAGCTCACGCACGAGGATCTTGCGTCGATGTCGGGAGTTTCCCGCCAGTACGCCAACGTGACATTGAGCGATTTGCGCAAGCGCGGCTACTTGATTATGGACAAGCGGTCCATCATCTTGACCGATTGTCAAAGGCTGGCGGCAATTCTGCCAGGGTAGTTTCATGCAGCGTACGGGCGGGACCTTCCCGGCGGACGCCGTCAGTCCTTCAGGTACACCGATTCACCTTCGACTTCGACGGCGAATGTCGTCAACGGCGACTCTGCCAGGCCAAGCGGAGCGCCCGAGCTGAGTTCCCATTGCCAAAGATGCTCGAGGCAGGTGAGCGTGGTGCCGTCGACGCAGCCATCGCAGAGCGCGAAGCCCTCGTGCGGGCAGGCGGCCTGACACGCATAGAACGTTCCGCCGGCGTTGATGACGCAGACCCTCCGTGCTTCGTCCAGGGCGAGCTCCTTGATGCAATCCGTGGGAACGTCGCTGACCCGGCACAGGAGTGTCTTCGCCATCGAGACGCTAGTCGAACTTGTCGTAACGAATGTCGGTCGGTGCCAGCTTGGCCTCGCGAATGAGCGAGCGAAGCGTAGCATTCACGGCCGCCGCCGGCCCCGCGACATAGGCGCGCGTATTGGCACAGTATCCCGCCATCGCCGCGATCGCAACTTCGTGAACGAGGCCGCGCGCGAAGGTGAGTCCTGGGTAATCGGTCTCGGCATAGTCCGGGACTTCCCCGTCCGAGAGGCTCACGGTCACCGACAGTTGACCGGGAAAGGCAGCTCGCATTTCCGAGAGCTCGGTAAGGAAAAATCTGTCCTCCCAAGTCCGTACTCCGAAGAATGCGAAGCCACGATAGCGCTCGAAGTAGCCATTCTGCACGGCGCGCGCGAGAATCGCCATCATTCCGGCAATGCCGCTTCCACCCGCGATAATAAGCAGATTCTTACCAAGAGACGGAGAGAACGTCGCTCGGCCCAAAGGCCCAAATACGTTGATGCAAGTGCTCTCCCGTGTTGGGCTGAATAGCCAGTCGGAAAAGCGGCCGCCTGGCTTGCGCTTCGCGAGCAGATCGATCCTTCCGACGCCGGGTGCAAAATTCGTGATCGAGTACACCCGATACCCGGAAACGCTCGGTACTTGCAATGCGACGAACTGACCGGCTTCGTAGTTCATCGGCCGATCGAGCTCCAGCGAGAACGCCAGCACGTCGGGCGCAACAAGTTTCTCCGTGGCGATCCAGCCGCCCGCGTAGTGCGGCAGGCACGAACCCGGGTCGGCCATGTACACCGTGGCGGCAGTGTCGAGAATGGCATCTTCGACCGGCGTGCACTGGCACATCAGCAGATCGTCGTGCTCCCGCTTGCCGACACGGTTGCCCGGGGCATCGGGCCACGTGGTTATGCATCGCCCGGCACGGCATTTGACCTTGCACGTCCCACAGGTGCCCGTCGCACAGCCATACGGCAATTCCAGCCCCTGCCGCATCCCGGCGTAGAGAATCGATTCTCCGTTCAGGACATCGAACGCGAAAAATCGATTCTTGGCATTGAGCTGAATCCGCATGGCCGGTCAAACGGTCGTTCAACCAATGATGCGCCGGTCAGACACCGGCGATCTGTCGCAAACCCGACATTTTGCGGAATTGATCTCGCACTGCAGCACGGCGTGGGCTCATTTGTAGACCAAGAAGTTTCGATCCAGTACGCCGAACAACGCATGCGCAGCAATGGCATCCACCTTCTGTTCGTCACTTGACGACCGGAACGTGATCCTCGGCCTGATCACATCGTCGTTGATACGACGAGGCGTGGCGGCAAATCGTTCGCGGGCTATTCGCCGCGTCGTCAGCTCGGGCGACAGCTTGGAACGAAGATCGAGACTGATGGGAACCGCTCGATCGACTGCGGCGGGCGGAAGCCATGCTCGGCCTACTACTGAGCAGTCGGCGGGCGAGGGCCTGTGTATCGCGGTGCCGCGAATGCCGGGACGCTGCGGCCGGCGCAATCGCGAAGTGTCAAGAACTTGACAATTCCGACCATCGAACTCTGCTATAACCGTATCGAACATTATTCCGCCTGATAGCAATAACTTAAACTTATAACGAGCTTGGCTTTCGGGGCGGCCGATGTATCGGATTGCGTCTGCCGGAGGAAAGGCCGCAATGCGTTTGCCGTACGAACCACGCCGCCTCGAGCGGCTCTTGCTGCTGGGCGCCTCCCTGGTCGCGGGGTTCGTCCTGTCGGCGTCGGCCTCTGCTGACACGTATCCGACACGACCGATCGACTTCATCGTCCCCTGGGGTACCGGCGGCGGCGCGGACTACGTCGGTCGCGCTCTCGCCAAGGAGATGCAGCCCATTCTCGGGGTCTCGTTGCCGGTCTTGAACGTTCCCGGTGGGACCGGGCAAACCGGACTCATCAAGATGCGGGACTCGAAGCCCGACGGGTACACGGTCGTAGAGATGACCTCCGAAACGGTCCTCCTCGAGGTCACGGGGAAGCCCCTATTCAAGCTGAGCGATTTTGTCTGCCTGGGCGTTGTCGATCAGCAGTATCCGGGCCTTCTGGTCCGAGTGGACGGTCCCTTCAAGAGCTGGCAGGACGTGGCCGCTGCGGCAAAGAGCAAGCAGGTCAGCGTGGCGTTCGACGGCTACGGAAGCTCCGGCGATCTGATCGTAAACTATCTCAACCGCAAGCTCGGAACGAAATTCGAGCTGGTACCGTACGACAAACCTGGAGAGAGGATCGCATCGGTGCTCGGTGGCCACAACGACTTGCTCTTTACCCAACCTGGAGACGTGCTGAGCTACATCAGCGGCAAGCAGTTGTACCCCGATCCTGATGTTCGCGGACGACAAGAGCCCGGCGTTTCCGGATGTTCCGATTTCGAAGCAGTTCGGCCTGGCGGCCTCCTTGATCCACTTTCGCGCCGTATACGTGAAAGGGGGGACGCCGCCCGAGATAGTGAGCAAACTCACCGACGCGGTAAGCAAAGCCGCGATGTCGCCTGGATACAAGAGTGCCCTCGAAAACGAAGCGGCATTGCCCAACTCCATGGTCCCCGCCGAGAAAGCAACCGCTTTCATTCAATCCTGGCTCGATGAGGCGAAGCAAATCAAGGACGCAAAGTAGCCGCGCGCCCCGGTGATGCCGAGGCGGGAATCGCAGGACATTGGAGGGGTCCAGTGAATCGGCGTGATTTCATTGGCATCGCACCATACGCCGCCATCCTCATCATCAACTGTTTTCTCTACTACGAGGCGCTCCAGATTGCGCCGGCGAGCGAGGGCCACCTCGGGGCCGATTTCTGGCCTAAAGACCATTCTCATTCTCGCGATCGCGACATGCGTGTGGGAAATTGCCAGAAAGATCGGCGTGGGGGTGGCGAGGAAGCATCAGCGCCGGAAGGTTGGTCTAGACGATGCAACGCTGATACCTCGTGAGAAGCCGATGGCCGAGGCGACCGAGGTCGGGCCGTTCGTTCCGTGGATCGGGATCGTACTTACCGTGGCTTACGTCTCGGCCTTGCCCTGGCTTGGATACTTCGTGGCAACGCTTCTCTATGTGACCGCATTCGTGTACTTCGGGAACTATCGCAGGGCGTCGGTTGCGGCCGGCGTCGGCATCGTTGCGAGCGCGGCTTTCATGTTCCTGTTCATGCGCGTGGTCTACGTCTCTCTGCCCATCGGCGTCGGTCCGTTCGCTCAGGTCTCGACGCTTCTTATGCGAGCCATGGGCGTTAAGTAGTTCTCATCGCGATGGAGGCACTGCTCACCAATCTCGGAATCGGCTTTGCGCATGTCTTCGTTCCGTACAACCTGGTGATGCTGACCGTCGGGCTCCTCATCGGCATGGCCGTATCGATCATGCCAGGGCTCGGGCTGGTGATGGGCATCGTCCTGACGCTGCCGTTCACCTACTCGATGGACATCGAATCGTCGATTATCCTGCTCAGCGCGATTTACGTTGCCGGCACCTACGGCGGATGTTTTACCGCGATCCTGTACAAGATCCCGGGCGAGCCATCCGACGTCCCGTTGCTCTGGGACGGCTACAACATGGGCCTCAAGGGTCAGGCGGCGAAGGCCTTGGGATGGGCGCTCGTTGCGGCGCTCATCGGCGGACTGACATCGTCGACTGTGATGGTCTCGCTCGGCTGGCCCGTTCGCGAATTTCGCGTTGACCTTCGACTCGCCGGATTACTTCGCCATCATCGTTCTGGGACTCGCAACGGTTGTCTGTCTTGCGACCAGTTCGCTGGCGCATGCCTTCATGAGTCTCTTCTTCGGCCTGTTGATCGCGGCCGTGGGCATCGACAGCACCTACGGCGTCGAACGCTTCACCTTCGGGCAGCCGCTTCTTTCCGGAGGCATTAACTACATCACCGTTCTGGTCGGTGCTTATGGACTTGGGGAGGTTTTCACGCGCTTTGGCCGCAAGCTGCACATCGATGCCAAGGTTGCGAAGTCACCGACGGTGGAGACCAGCTTTCCTTCCTGGCGCGAAATCTGGGGACTGCGACACACTATTTTGCGAAGCACGTTTCTTGGCACGGTGCTGGGCGTCGTGCCCGGCGCCGGGGCGGTTATTACCTCGTTCGTCTCGTACGGCATCGAGCGGCAATATTGCAAGAGACGCACGGAGCTCGGATCCGGGATTCCGGAAGGGATCGTGGCGCCGCAGATCGCATCGACCGCGTCGGTTGCCGGGCATATGGTTCCGCTGCTTGCGCTGGGGATACCCGGCAGCGGCGCTACAGCCGTCATTCTGGGCGCCTTCCTAATGCACGGCGTCCAGCCGGGACCGCAGATCTTCGTCGCGCACGCCGACACGGCCTACGCCATTCTCGCGTCTTTGTTCGTTGGCGTCGTCGGCATGTGCGTCATCGGTTACTTCTGGATCAGGTTCGTTGTGAAGGTGCTCACCATTCCGCAGCCGGTGATCATTGCGATCGTCGTGCTCTTCTGCGTTGTCGGCTCCTTTGCCGAGCGAAGCAACTTCGCCGATGTCGCGATGATCCTGTTCTTCGGGATTGTCGGGTATATCTTCGAGAGGCTTTCGTTTCCGATCGCACCGATGGTTCTCGGGACCATTCTCGGCCTGCTGGCGAAGACGTCGTTCCTGCGTAGCCTGATCCGCTATGACAACGACTGGACAATCTTTTTCCGTCGCCCCATAAGCTGCACGTTGCTCATCATGGCGATCGTCGCCTTTGCGATTCCAATCGTGTCCCGCATTCGGCAACAACGCAGTCTCGTGTCCCATTAGCCAGGCTGATCTTGTCGATCAGCCGCTGAGCCGACGCACCGAATCCGGCAGGGGCGGCCCGTTTTCCGCCCTCAGGAATCGGTGGCACGTGCGTCTCACCTACGCTATGATTAGGATCGCTGCTGAAAACCATTCACGCGCATGAAGCTCTGCATCGTCTCTGACAGCCACGACCGTGCCGACGCGCTGGCGCGCGCGGTACAAGAAGGCGCGGCCGCGGGGGCGACTGCGGTCATCCATTGCGGCGATCTCATAGGCACGAACACACTGCGCTCCGCAATGAGCGCCGGCTTGGTGTTGCACCTGATTCACGGCAACAACCTCGGCGATCCGTTGTCCCTGCAGAGGCTGTCGTACGAAAGTGGCGGCCAGGTGCGTTACCACGGTGTCGACGCTCGCATCGAGCTGGGCGGTCGTCGCATCTTCGTTGTGCACTACCCGGAGTACGGACATGCGATGGCATGCACGGGAGACTGGGACCTCGTATGCTGCGGTCATTCGCACTCAGCTGTGATCGAGCGTGTGGCCAACGTTAAGGGTGGCGCCACGTGGCTCGTAAATCCGGGTACCGTGGCAGGGCTTGCGGCACCCGCCACGTGGATCATCGGCGACCTCGATTCCATGCTCTTCGAGCTACGCACTCTGGATGCCTAGGGCTTTCGGGCCCCACCCCAGCGGAGCGAGCGATGCTGACCGCCGCGTGTGCTAGCCGGCCGAATGGCCCGCGAGTCTCATTTCCGCCTTTTCCGTGAGCCCCGCATAGTACTCGCGCAAGATCCTGGGCAACTCAGTGCCGGAAGTGCTCCGGAGCGGTCGTCCTGAAGAGCGACGCAGGACCCCGGACGCGCGTCGGGCACTGATCAACTCGCGACGGCGCCTTTATCACGACCTGTTCCAATATGCCGCGCGATCCGGGATGACCCACCGGACACCCCCACGCGGGTCGGGGGTGTCGCCGCGAAAGCGCGGAATCAGGTGAAGGTGCAGGTGCGGGACCGACTGACCGGCCGCCACTCCATCATTGATGCCGAGATTGAAACCGTCCGGCGAATGCCTCTCAATCACTATCTGCCGTGCGTCGTCGGCGAGGCGCAGCAACTCGTCACGCTCTGCGGTCGTTGCCTCAAACCACGAGGCAACGTGCCGCCGCGAAACGAGGAGCACGTGGCCCGGATTGAGCGGATGACGGTCCCAGAGCGCCATCGCCTCCGAACCTTCAATCAGTATCGTTGCGGGAACGGACTACAGAATGGGCAGGTTTTCGCTGAATCGGTCATGTTTACGGGCTCGATGAGACCAAGTGGAAATCCTTCACGACGTCGCGCTACGATCCTGGCAAGTGGAGCTTATAGAAAAATCCCAATATCAGGCTGATTCCGTACCGGCGTGCCGAAATGTCCGAGCCGCGTCGGCTCGCCGTCGCCATCCGGTCCCGGAGTTGCTTTATCGGTGGTCCGCTTTATGCTTGAATAGGGCCTTTGTTAACAGGGGCCCAGAATTCATGGCCGACCGGCGCCTCCAGGTCTTCCACGCGGTTGCGAAGCATCTCTCGTTCACCAAGGCGGCCGAGGCACTCTTCATGACTCAGCCCGCGGTTACCTTTCAGATTCGGCAGCTTGAGGAGCAATTCAATGCGCGGCTGTTCGATCGTGCGCACGGTCACATCTCTCTAACCGGCGCGGGGGCCATGACACTTGATTATGCCGAGCGCATTCTGGCGCTCTCGAGTGAGCTCGACACTCGCTTGAAAGAGCTAAGTGGCCAGGTGGCCGGCCCACTGCTCATCGGCGCAAGCACGACGATCGCGGACTTCTTGCTACCGCAAGTGCTCGGCGAGTTCAAGTCTCGCTTTCCAGCAGTCTTGCCGCGACTTTTCGTCGCTAACTCGGAAGCGGTGCAGGACCGAATCGCGGAACGTAGTCTCGACCTCGGGTTCATTGAGGGCGATTCGCACCTTCCCTCCCTGATGACGGAGGCCTGTTGTGACGACGAGCTACAAGTGGTGTGTGCGCCCTCGCATCCTCTGGCGAAGCAGAAATCGGCGACTCCGAAGTCGCTCATGGGCCATGCATACATAAGCCGCGAGCCAGGATCGGGGACGCGCGAAGTCATCGACCACTACTTTGAGAAGGAGGGCGTCTCACCCGACTCGCTTCAGGTCGTAATGGAAGTGGGCAGCCCAGAGGCGCTCAAAGGATTGGTGGCGACTGGCTTGGGCTTCGCAATCATGTCGCGAGCGACGTTCGTCATGGAGATGCGCCTCGGGCGGTTGGTCCAGATTCCATTGTCACCACCCCTTAACCGCTATTTCTCAGTGGTCTATGCCAAGGAAAGGTTTCACTCGAAGCTCGTCAACAGCTTCGTCGAGTTCGCGAAAGAGCGCCTAGCTGCAATGCATGCCGTTGCGTAGAAGCAGTTCGCTTGGCATGCTGCGTGGCGCTCTCCGTATGCAGTGCGGCCGCAGCGCGCTACCTAGTTCGCGCGGCAGATATGGCCCGCGCGCACGCGCGAGCATCGGCAATCAGCTCGCGGACGAGCTGACCTACCGCCGCTTGGCCGTGCTCGAAGCCCGCTTCGGGGACGATCAATGAGGCTCTACTGGCTCCCCTTTCGTTTTCCGCGATCGAGCGGAGTTGGAACGATCTCATCCATCTTGGCATGCGTAGGCCTTATATCAATGTTGCAGAGCTAACCAAGGGCATTCCCATGATCGATAGATACATTGGAAGATTGCGAGAGCGCTTCGCGGATGATGGTCCCGACGGCAACGGCGTTGAGGACATCCCATTCATCCAGCAGACGCTCGCCCGCAAAACTGTGCGCCGTTATTCTAATCGCATTCCATCGGTTCATTTGCTTGATCTGTTGGTCGCGACCGCCCTAAGCGCCTCTGCAAAATCAGATTTTCAACAGGCATCGATTCTTAGAGTGGTAGATGCGCAAAAACGCGCTGCAATCGGCTCCTTGTTTCAGGCGATGCCGTGGATCGGCAATGCGCCGGCGTTTTACATTTTCCTTGGCGATGCGCGTCGCCTTGAGCGCATTGGAGAAATGCGTGGGAAGATGATTGCGAACGGCTCACTCGAAGGTTTCTTCAATGCGGCGATCGACGCTGCGCTCGTGATGCAAACGTTTATTTTGGCAGCGGAATCCGCAGGATTGGGGTGTTGTCCAATCAGCGTCGTTCGCGATCGCATTGCTGAAATTGCTCAGCTCTGTGAGCTGCCCGACAAAGTTTTTCCCGTAGCTGGGCTTTGCGTTGGGTATCCGGCAGATCAAGGACACGTCAGTTTGCGGTTGCCCCGCTCGGTGACGGTACATCTTGATC
The DNA here is from genome assembly GCA_963711235.1 of uncultured beta proteobacterium. GTDB lineage: Bacteria > Pseudomonadota > Gammaproteobacteria > Burkholderiales > Casimicrobiaceae > PALSA-1003. The sequence continues at coordinate 16,639 of CAVQDI010000016.1, forward strand.
GCTATGACGAAGGCAACCTCGAACGGCAGATTGATGGCTATGATCGCGCACGCGACGCGAGGCATCCAATTTTGCGTGATCAGCAACGTGCGCCTGGGTCGTTCGGGCATGCCACATTTTACGGTTGGTCCGAAGATAAGGCCCGTCAGGCTACAAGCCCGGATGGCAAGGCTTTCCTAAGCTATCTCTGCGCCCATGGCTTTACATTCGACTGAGGTTACCTCGGCCCCGGCGGGGTTTAAATGTTCCGATACCTCGGGCAGGATGTGCCTATCCTAAATCAAATCTACCAAGTCTGTGTCAGCGAATAGCGTCCGGGTGCGTCTACTTCGGTTGCCTTTCTCGCGCGCGTCGCCGTTGGTCCATCGTGCTCAGTCGTTTTGCATGAATGGTTCGAATAGCCGACCGGTGCTCAGCACGAGATGATCAAGTCCTGGTTGCGCAACAAGCTGAACTCCAATCGGTAGCTCGCCCACCTTGCCACAGGGGACCGCGAGGCTTGGCAGTCCCGCGAGGGACCAAAGCCCTTGTAACATACTCGGACCGGTCTGTTCTGAAAACGGGGGCGCAGTGCCGTCGGTCGCCGGGGCAAGAATGATCGCGTCAGGCGCCAGCAGTTGCAAGAGTTGTTCTCGATAGAATTGAGCTTCGGCGATGGCGTCTTCGTAGGCGCGATCGGATATTGCGCGGCCATCGTCAATTATTTTGCGAAAGCGATCGCTCATTTGGCTGCCGAACGTGTCTCGATCACCCCCGTGGTTAAGCGCAAGATCACGGAAAAGAATCGTTTCCCAGCATGTAACTGCCTCTCGAAAAGCCTTCGGCAGGGTAATTTCTTCCACTGGGATACCGTTGGTTTTCAGAATCGATTGGGCCCTATCTAATGCTTCTCGCGTGGGCGGTTCGATTCGTTCCTGCAACGGGCCCTCGATAAGAATCGCTTCTCTTAGCCCGCTATGGGTGGGCGTACCGAAATGGGGCGAGGGGGCTACATCAAACATCGATCGGCATGCGAGTGAAATATCATCAATGGATCGCCCCACCGGTCCGATGTGATCCAGGAAGGGAGATAGCGTCATGGTACCGACTCTGCTTATTGCACCCTTAGTCGGTTTGAGCCCAAAGATCCCACAGTATGTTGACGGGCGAATTATTGACCCCACGGTCTGCGAAGCTAAGGCAAGTGGCACCATTCGCGCGGCCACGGCGGCGGCCGACCCGCTAGATGAACCACCAGGCGTATGCGCAGGGTTGTGTGGATTTGTTGTCGGGCCGGCCCGTGCAATCGCGTATTCCGTTGACACTGTTGTACCCATGATCACTGCGCCGGACTCACGGATGCGCTGAACGACGATCGAGTCGACAGCCGGGATACGGTCCTTATGAATCGGCGTACCCATTGTGCAATGTAGGCCCGCTACATCCATCGTGTCCTTGACCGCGATCGGAATGCCGTGAAGGGGGCCAAATGCCGGTTTCGCATCGAGTGCTCTTGCCTGCCGCACAGCGTCTTCCGTTTCGATATCTACAAACGCGCGGACAAGCGGATCGCGCTCAGCAATTCGCGCGATACAGCTTCGTGTCACTTCCTCTGCGGAACACTTCCGGCTCCGCATCAATGCGAGCAGTTCGGTTGCCGTTAGACTCCACAGTTGCTTGGTCTCCATATAGTCCTCTTTACGGTGTGGCGGGACGTCACCGTCTGTTGTCGTACTGGTCGTGAGGGCCTGGCGACACCTGCGGGAGGCCCCCATGAAAGTGCGGACGCTGGCTCGGTGATACCCCCTCGTCACGCGTCAGCCCAGGGCGGGCAACACGTATGCCAGAAGAGACAATCTACGCTGCAACGAGCCCCGTATCTTTCCGTGCGATGCAATTTTAGGTTGCAACGTACCGACTGTTCGGTACGGGAGGATCAATTGTATTAATCCGCCCATTCGAACAATGTTTTGGCGCGTTGCGCCGGCCCTCCCGACAATGCGTAGATAGATTTGGAGACCGAGGCGAGCTTGACTAGCCTAGTTCCGCCGCACGGACGAGGTCCCCTGAAGCCGCTGATGCCAGACGGCGAGCAACTCGCGATGGAGCGCGCCAGGGCGCGGACGCTACGCGCGATTCGTGTTAGTCCACGCGAGAAGGGCGACCTAATCATGCTTGGGATCGGCGGCTTCACGCCGATCGAAGGCTTCATGACGCGCGCCGATTGGGAGGGGGTCTGCAACCAATATCGGACGGCGGCGGGTCTGTTTTGGCCCATTCCGATCACCCTATCGGTTGATGCCGGAACTGCGGCCTCCATTCTCATCGGACGCGACATTGCGCTCACCGCCCCGGAGGATGACAGCGTCCTGGCCGTGATGAGAGTAACGGAGAAATACCACATTGACGCGGCGCACGAATGCTCGTCCGTGTTCAGGACGACCGATATGGATCACCCCGGCGTGAAAATGGTCATGCAGCAGGGTGAGGTGAATCTGGCCGGCCCAGTCCAGGTTCTGTCAGACGGCGGTTTTAAGGCGAAGTACGGTGCGCTGTTCATGACGCCTACCGAGACGCGTGCCGAATTCGAGCGACTTGGCTGGTCGCGCGTCGCAGCGTTCCAGACTCGCAATCCGATGCATCGTTCGCACGAATATCTCGTGAAGATCGCCATCGAGTGCTGTGATGGTGTCCTAGTGCACTCGCTGCTCGGCAACCTCAAGCCTGGCGACATTCCGGCAGATGTGCGCACGAGCGCGATTAGCGCACTGATCGACAAGTATTTCGTTCCCGGGACCGTCGTCCAAGCAGGCTATCCGCTCGATATGCGTTATGGGGGGCCGAGAGAGGCTCTATTGCACGCGATATTCCGCCAGAACTACGGCTGCGCCTACCAGATCCTGGGACGGGACCACGCGGGAGTCGGCAACTACTACGGGCCGTTCGACGCACAGCACATTTTCGACGAGATTCCGAAAGATGCCCTTGAGATCCAACCGATGAAGATCGACTGGACATTCTGGTGCTACGCGTGCGGTGGCATGGCGTCAGCGCGCACATGCCCGCATGGCGACACGGACCGTCTGCTAGTGTCGGGCTCCAAGCTGCGCAAGTGGCTCTCGGAAGGTAGTTCGGTGCCACCGGAATTCTCGCGTCCGGAGGTTCTCGAGATCTTGCGCAGATATTACGCCGGTCTGGCGGATGACGAAAAAGTCAAAGTAAGTCTCTCGGGTCATTCGGCGCGTTAGAAAAAGCTGGAGTGTAGTTGTCACTCGACGAGGATCGCAGTGGCCAGGCGCGACAAATGGCTATCCCTGGCATGGACAAATGCCGAGCGCTGGCGAGTGGAGAGCACGTCGCGTGAGCGCAACGGCGGCCTGGTCGAAACGAAGGCGTCCGACGCGCGACGGAAACGGAGTTCAGAGACACGCGAATCGAATGGCGCGCGGAGCGATCGGTGCCGATTCTTCGCAACGTATCGTGATAACCTCGAAGAGTCTGCAAGTACCCACGCCACAGCGGAGCACTGATGACGAAGAGCATTGAGATCGATCGTGCCAGAGCGCTTAAAGACGAACCCGCTAAAGGGCACAACCGTTGGCACCCCGATATTCCCGCCGTCCTCGAAGTCGACCCGCTCGAGGAGGTCGTCCTGGAGACTCGAGAATCGTCGGATGGACAAATACGTCCTGGCACTAGGGCCATCGACTTGCCCCACATGGATCCTAAAGTCGTTCATCCACTAACTGGCCCCGTTTACATAAAAGGTGCCAGTCGCGGTGACTTGCTGGAGATCGAGTACCTCAAGATCATTCCCCAACATCACGGTTGGACCCGGTTCATTCCTGGGATCGGGTTTCTCCATGACCTTTTTGAGGAGCCTTATCTGGTCCACTGGGAACTAAATGATGAATGGGCGACCTCTCCGTCTCTTCCTGGTGTGCGTATCCCGAGTAGCACTTTTATGGGGACCGCAGGGCTGGCGCCTTCCCATCACCAATTGGAGAAGTGGACCCTCCGGGAGGCGGAGCTCTCGAAGCGCGGGGGACTCGCATTCTTGCCAGATCCTGAGAGCGCAGTGCCAAGCGCGGGCTCCATTGCGAGGCACGGTCTGCGTACGATTCCGCCGCGCGAGAACTGTGGCAACGCCGACGTCAAGCAGATGACGCAGGGCTCACGCCTGCTAATCCCTGTCAACGTCGACGGCGCGCTTTATTCCGTCGGAGACGCTCATTTTGCACAGGGTGACTCAGAGTGTTGCGGCACCGCTATTGAAATGGGGGCGACGGTCGTGGTGCGCTTTAGGATTCATGCCGGGATGGCAGCGCAGCATGGTATCCGTTGGCCTAGGTTTGCCCACCCCGACTATTTTGCGCCTCCCGAATGGGCGGCACCACGAGATTTTATCGCAACGATGGGGATGCCGATTCGCCCCGATGGCACCAACGTCGGGGGGGATATCACCTTGGCTGCACGAAACGCGGTAATTCAAATGATTGAATTGCTGCAGGAGCGTGGCTGGACGCGTGAACAGGCCTACATCATCTGTAGTGTCGCGGTAGATCTCAAAGTCAGCAACGTTGTTGACGTGCCGAATGTCATCGTCTCGGCCGTCCTGCCCGAAGCAATCTTCCGGGGGTAGCGTCAGGCCGGAACTCATGCAGTCGAATCAATGCGGTCTCCAACACTTGGATCGGCGCGCCGATAATCGCGAAACCTAAAGCTAACTCCCCCGCATGACGGGCATGAGCAAGCGAGCCAGTGCGGTAAGGCATCGCGATAGGCTTGAGTGGATCATGGTAGCAGTGCCCAAGTTACAGTTATGATTGCTATGGGCAGCCTCGGGGACCGGGCATTGTGGCCACGTTGTCCGAGGGTTGGATCAGGGTGCCAAGGCGGTCTTTTCGGCTCAGTCCAGTTTTACGGCAACGACGAACAGGAGCAAATGACATGGCAAGCATGCGTGGCGTGCGGGTTGGTGTGATCGGCGCTGGGGCAATTGGCGGCGTCGTGATCGATCGACTTTTGAATGGAGCTGAGGCCCGAGCGGAGGACCTCATCGCGTGTGAACCGCGGGATGCGCGGCGTGAAGAAGTTGCACAGCGCTTCCACGTACGGACGACCACCGATCTCGCCGAAGTAGCGGCAACCGATCTCATCGTCCTTGCCGTGCCACCTCTCGAAGTGGCGAAGGTCTTGAAAGCGATAGGAGAGCGCCTCGGTCACCGCCCTGTTGTCGTATCGTTTGCGGCGGCGGTGCCACTTGACGTCCTCGAAGCGGCGCTTCCTGCGGCGACACCTGTCGTACGCGTAAACCCGAACTCACCTTCGCTTGTAGGCGAAGGCTTCAACCCTGTCACCTACGGTTCGGGCGTCACAGGGCCCGCCCGCTCGCTCGTTGATCGTTTCCTGACAGCCCTCGGTACGTCGGTGGAGATTCGCGACCAGGCGATGAACCTTTATACAGCGCTTACCGCTGTCGGCCCGACCTATTTCCTTCCCGTCCTCGACGCCATGATCACCGCAGGCATGGAGGGGGGGTTGACGCGCGAGGCGGCGGTTACCGCGGCGACTGCGACGGCCCGCGGAACCGCAATGCTGGCGGCTCAACGCGCGGAGAATCCGGATCAGCTCAAACTTTTCACGGGTCTGCGGCCTTTACGCGACGCAGAAGTTCGAGATTTGGTCAAGCAGGCAATCGCGGACGCCAATTCGCGCATGAATTCCTTGCAGCAGCAAGTTACATCTCCGAAGTGACGCAGATGAGGACCGATGGCATTGGGTAGGCCGTTCCTTGGACCACTGCTTGTATTTTCACAATGCCGCGCAAGGTTCGCATTGACTCGTTGCTCGTAGGCCTGTGTGCATTTTCTCCGTTTGCGGTCGCAATGGCGCCGGACGGGATTGAACCCATCAGCATCTGCTATCGATCAGAGGCGAACGATCAAATCGATCTCTACCAAAGCCCCCATGGCCAAATTTGTGACGCCCACTGTCGTTCGGGCTGGGAAACAGCCCGGCTTGAAGTAACTGCTGTACACCTTGTTCACGGCGGCGTAGTCGGCCGAGAAATTGACCAGGTAGATTCGGACCATTACGCAGCGATCTAGGCTTGTCCCGGCACCTCTGAGGACGGTCTCGAGATTGCGCATGACTTGCAACGCCTGCTCCGCCGCCCCACCAGGCACCAGGGCGGCTGTTTTTGGATCCACACCGAGCTGCCCTGTTACGAACAGCAGATCCCCGGTTCGCACCGCGTGGCTATAGGCAGCCGTTGGCGGTGGAGGGGGCGCCCCAGGGACAGTAAGAAAATCGATCTTCATCATTTGCGACTCCTTATTCAAGCGCAATGCTGTTATCGGTACCGCTCGAGGAACTGCCGGGCCCGCTCGGTGGCTGGGTGGTTAAAGAACGTTTCGGCTGTTGCGATTTCAACAATCTTGCCTTTGTCGAGGAATACAATGTTGCTAGCCGCTTCGCGGGCGAAAAGCATCTCGTGCGTCACGACGATCATGGTCAGACCGATATGGACTATATCCCTCATCACGGCTAGAACCTCGCCAACCAGTTCAGGATCGAGCGCGCTCGTTGCCTCGTCGAAAAGTAGCACCTCGGGACGCATTGCGAGTGCACGCGCGATCGCCACTCGCTGCATTTGCCCGCCCGAAAGGAAAGCCGGGTAAGCATCACGCTTGTCGGCAAGGCCGACTGTCTCAAGGAGTTGCTCAGCTTCGGCAATCGCTTCCTTACGCGGCCGCCGCAAGACATGGACCGGGCTCTCGATAATATTTCCCAATGCAGTCAGATGCGGCCAAAGATTGAAGTGCTGGAACACCATTCCAATTCGAGTGCGCAACATGGCCAACTCACGGTCGGTCATGGGCACTTCTCCGTTGGCCGAGGATCTATAACCAACACGCGCACCGTGTAGAAAGACAGATCCCCGATCGGGCCGCTCCAGCCAGTTGATGCAGCGGAGTAACGTAGACTTGCCGGAGCCACTCGGTCCGAGAATGCATACGGTCTCGCCAGGCATCACGCGAAGATCAATGTCTGTTAGGACCTCCTGGGTGCCGAACTTCTTCCCGAGTCCGCGTACCTCGACGGAGGGGATCAGGTCTGCGCTAGCCACGCGCTGGCCGGACCACGGCGGCGAGTTGTTCTCCCCGCCGAACGAGCCATTCGACACCGCCGCACAGCGCCCAGTACAGTAGGGTGGCAACGAGGAAGGACTCAAACGGAACGAAATAATACGATTGGACGGCGTTAGCTGCAAAGGTCAGTTCGGGAACGGTAATGATCGACAGGAACGCCGAATCTTTGATGAGTTGGATCAACTGATTGCCCACTACTGGTCCAACCGCGATGAGCACTTGGGGCAAAATGATCCGTCGAAACAACCTCACGCCACTGTAACCGAAGGCTCGCGCGGCGTCAGTCTGCCCTGGTGGTAGATGAGCCCAGCCCGCGCGCAGGATTTCCGCCATGTACGCTGTGTTATAGACAACCAACGTGACTAACGCTGCCGCCCATTTGTCGATCGTGATTCCCAGTGAGGGAAGCGCGAAGTATACGAGGTAGGTCAGGAGCAAGAATGGGATACAGCGACCCCCATCGACGACTATTTTTGCCGCGCCCCGAACGATGCGGTGGCGAGACATTAGCGGACCCATCAAGAGACCGCCCAGCAGGAGCGACAATGTCATCGACACGCCGCAAAGCCAGACGGTGTTGCCAAGTCCTCGAGCGAATTGAGGCAGCTCTTGCCAAATGACATCGAGCCGCAAGGTTATAGTCTCCCGAGGCGCAGCCGCAAGTGCCGTTCCAATGCGCGAGCGGCAGCAACGAGCAGCAATAGCGCTAACCCGTAAATGATCGCCGCTGCCAGGAAGGGTGGTAGCGGTTCATACGTAGTAGCAGCGATCTGGCGTGCCTTCCGAGTGAGGTCCACCACTCCAATGATCGCAATCGCAGGACTGGCTTTGATGAGAAGGGTCATCTCGTTGACCAATGCGGGGAGGCTCGCCCGCCAGATCTGCGGAAAGACAATGCGCCGGAAGGTGACCGGTCCTGTCATACCAAAGGCCCGCGCTGAGTCAAGCTGTTCGCGCGGGACATCGAGAATGGCAGCTCGCCAGATCTCGCTATTGAAGGCGGTAGTGTTTAGTGCGAGCGCGATCACCGCGGCAGGGAGTGGGTTCAGCGATACACCCAAGGCCGGGAGCCCGAAGAAAATCAGCATCACGAAGGTCACGACCGGGGTCGCCCGCATGAAGCTTGCGTAGACCGCGCAAACGCCCCGAACAGCGCGTAGCTTCGTGGTCCGGCCTAGTGCCAGTATCAATCCCAGCGGCACGCCGGCCATGATAGAAACGCTGGACACGGCCACAGTAATTCCTGCGCCGCGGAGAAGGTCCAGCAGCATTGGCCATGTCAGCATCGACGAAAACAAAGGCGCCGTAATGGACTGCGCCACCGCGGCATAGTAGCTCCTCTTTGGCGATCAACTAAGATTTGCGCCACCCATGATTTGCTCTAGTCAAGGCATGGGTCGATCGCCCGGCAGCATCGGCTGGTTGGGCAAATCCTCGAAGTTGATCTTAAGCCATTTCGCTTGGAGCTCTTTCAAAGTCCCGTTGGCCTTCTGTTCCGCGATGAACTTGTTCAGGAAGTCGACCACGCTTTGGTTCCCTTTCTGCACTGCCCACGCAGCGTACGACTTCTGGCCAACCCGCTGCCCTAGTTGGAACACGGCCGGTTTCTCGCTCACCAGTGTCGAGAGTGACACTATGTTGTGAATCACGGCATCGAGGCGCCGGTTGACGAGGTCTTGATACGCTTCTGAGAACGCGCCGTACTGAACGACATTCCCGAGTTTCCCGCCCGACTTCTTGAGTTCAACTTCGAGCTCGGGCAGCACCTGAAAGGATGCGCCGCCTTGCTGCACCCCGAGCGTCTTGCCGGAGAGGTCCTTGATGCTCTTTATGGACGAGTCGTCTTTGCGTTTCACATACGCCATGGTTGACTCCGCGATCGGCATCGTGAAGTCCAGCGACTTGGCCCGCTCGTCGGTTATTACTGCTGCGGTGAGTGCGACGTCGTACTTGCCGGAGGCCACACCCGGGAGGATCCCCTGCCAAGGTAAGATTTCCTGGCGGATCTCGAACGGGGCCGATTTTTTTAGAATCGCCAAGAGTGCGTGGTCGTAACCCATAGGTTTGCCGTCCACAACATACTCAAAGGGAGGGTAGTCGTCCTCTGTGGCCACGGTCATGTAACCGCGCTGCTTTATCTGCTCAAGCGTAGCGCCGGTCGCAGAATCCAACCCGATTCCGCAAGCCATGACTGTTGCGAGGACAGCCAATAGCCACCGCAACGCTCGATTCCGCTGGACTCCATTCCCCGCATGCATAGTGCTGGTCATCTTTATTTCTCCTGGGTGGCACTACAGCTTCTGTCCGAGTTCATCGTCGTTCCCGATCGCAGTTCACGTCCTTTTTCTGCAGTCCTGGCCCCTGGCGTTCGGGCAGGTGTTAGGAGACGCTGACCGCTGCCAGGCTGCCTCCCGCATAGGAAGCTGATCTTGCAGAGCTGCCGCGTCGGCGAATATTGTAGGCTCACCACGGAGTTGTGTGGCCAGTTTTTGAGCCCTTGGAGGAAAGGCAACCTGCGGATCAGTACGTGAGACGCAAGTGCTTCGCCGGAGCGCCATACAACCCTTTTAGGTTGCCATAAACGCCCTCAATCCGGTGGAGCCTTTCGGGAGTGTGGTCCGCAATAATTGGAGTCATAGGTTCGATTGACGGTCGCAAGCATGTCTGCACGGGGCCATCTCTATTCAAAGAGTGCGGTGTCCGCCACGGCGAATAGATGCCGCAACTCGAATCAATGGCTTGTTACCAAAGTCTTCCAACGAGCTCCTCACATACTACACTCAGCAGATGCGCCTGAACCGCGTGAAGCCGGTTACGTTGGTTGATCCGATCGTAAACGACCTGTCGATACGCGCCCAGCTCGGGCTCCCCCTATGGACACTGCACGAGCATGTCGCCGCCGCGATGTTCGGCGCGCGCTTATTTGTATCGGCTTGATCGCACTGTGCGCAAGTGCGCCGGTGTTCGCGGCGGATGCGACCGCAAGCGTTATGCCCTGGTGGGGCTGGCCGCTGGCTCTTTTTGTGGTGTGCTTCGCCCTTGGCATTGTAGCTGTCCCCGCCGGGGTGGGCGGCGGAGTGTTGTTCGTACCCATCGTCGGTGGTTTCTTCCCGTTTCACCTGGATTTCGTCCGCGGGGGCGGGCTGTTGGTCGCCTTGGCCAGCGCCTTGGCCGCGAGTCCCGGCTTGCTGCGCATCGGGTTAGCCAGTCTGCGCCTAGCGCTGCCGGTATCGCTTCTGGTCGCGGCGAGCCAGATTGCCGGTGCCATGCTCGGTCTGGTATTGCCGTCTTCGATCGTGCAGACGATGCTTGGCGTGCTCATCCTCGGCATCGTGGCCCTGATGTGGATGGCAAAGAAATCGGACATTCCGGACGTTCCGATCGCCGACACCCTGTCCGTGGCGCTGGGGATATGCGGCATCTATCACGACAGGACTCGGCGCAGCGACGTCGAATGGAAAGTGCACCAGACCCCGCTTGCGCTGGCCGCCTTTATCATCATCGGTGTGCTCGCCGGCATGTTCGGCCTGGGCGCCGGCTGGGCCAATGTCCCGACACTGAATCTGTTGATGGGGGTGCCGCTCAAGGTCGCAGCAGGCAGCAGCAGTCTTATCCTGTCGATGACATCATCGGCTGCGTGGGTCTACATCAATCAAGGTGCGGTCCTGCCGATCGTGGCCGTCCCGTCGGTCGTCGGCATGATGCTGGGCGCAAGGATCGGAGCGCGGTTGCTGCACGTAGTCCAAGCTTCCGCGATCCGCCGCCTGGTGATTGGTCTGCTGTTGATCGCTGGGGTGCGGGCGCTGTTCAAGGGTCTCGGCATCTGAAACTAGGTTAGGGGGTCAGACAAGCATGGATACGTCATCCAAATACGCTTCATTCGAGGAACTCAGATATGCGAGGGTGCTCGATATCGGCGTGAAGGCCGGCTTTGTACTGCTCGTGCTGAGCTTCGCCACGTACCTGACTGGGATATTGCCGCCCCACGTTGCCTTCGACCAATTGCCTATGTATTGGGGACTTCCAGTGAGCGAATTCGTCAAAGCCACGAATACGCCCACCGGGTGGGGGTGGCTGAGGCTGATTGCCAAGGGCGACATCGTCAACCTTGTCGCGATCGCGTACATGGCGGGGCTGTCCGCCATCTGTTCCCTGGCCGTGCTGCCGATTTTCGCGCGCCGCGGAGAGAAGGTGCAGCTGGTCTTTGCTGTGCTGCAGATCGTGGTGTTGGTTCTCGCGGCATCCGACATCCTGACCGCGGGACGGTGATGCTGCGAAGGGCAATCGTGGTCAAGACCTTCAACCGAATTCTCCTCGCCACCGAGGGGACGGAATTCGACGTCGGTGCCGAGCGCGTGGCGATCGACCTTGCGGCGAAGTGTGGTTTGCCGCTACTTGCGGTTAGGCCCGTGGTCAGCAACCCCGAATTCGAGATCATCGCTCCGCAACTTGCTGAAAAGGCGGAAGCGGAAGCCGTAATGCAGCTGGACAAGCTCCGCGAGGCAGCCAAGGCGCACGGGGTGGAGCTTCTGGGTGCCGTTCGACGCGGTGAGGAACCCTACCTGGAGATCGTGGCCGAAGCGCGCGAGCGCAAGGCCGATCTGATCGTGTTGCGCCGGCGAGGCAAACGCGGTTACGTTGCCAATCGTCTGATCGGCGCGATGGTGCACACCGTCATCGGGCATGCGCCTTGTGATGTCTTGATCGTTCCGCGGATGGCGCAGATGTGGTCGCGCCGGATCCTGATCGCCAGCGACGGCTCATCCCACGGCGACCGGGCCGTCGAGGTGGCAGCCTCGGTGGCCATGCTTTGCGGTCTTCCCGTGACCGTGGTGTCCGTGCTGGCGCATCCCGAAGAGGACAAGGCGAGTGCGAGCGCGAACGTCGAGCGGGCGCTCGCGGCCTTGCAAGCGGCAGGCGCGCAGGCCACCGGCCGCATCGCGAGCGGCAGGCTTCACGAGGCGATACTGGGCGTGGTGCGCGAAGTCCGGGCGGATCTCATCGTGCTCGGGCGCCGCGGCATGGGCGGGGTGGAGCGACTCCTGCTCGGCAGCACAGCGGAGCGCGTTGCCGGCCACGCTGATTGTCCGGTGCTGATCGTCCACGCCTGATCGATCGCAAAGTTGTGGCGACGGATTCTGATTCTGGTTGCGGCCACCGGATATTGGCTATTTAGTCAGGCAGCCGCCGTCCACGAGCAACGTCGCGCCGTTGACGTAGGCCGCCACGTCGGAAGCGAGAAATGCGACGGCATTGGCGATGTCCTCGACGTCGGCGAGCCGGTGCATGGGCAGGCTCGCCAGCACCTTTTCCCGAATCTCGGGCGTGAGCTTCGAGCGAGTCATCGGGGTCTCGACTAGGCCGGGCGCGACGGCATTCACGTTGATGCCGTGCGGCGCGAGCTCGCGCGCAAAGCCCTTCGTGAAGGCCACCACGCCCGCCTTCGTGGTTCCGTAAAGGACGTTTCCAAACACGCCGCCGGCCTTCTCTGCGGACATCGACGCGATGTTGACGATTTTGCCGTAGCCCTTTTTCAGCATGATCGGGAGAACGGCCTTGGAACAGTAGTACACGCTCGAAAGATTGGTGCGGCAAACTTCATCCCAGTCCTCGATCGAGGATTCTTCGATGCTGCCCGTCTTCAGGATTCCCGCGTTATTCACCAGAATATCGATCGTTCCGTGCCGCACTACGATTTCCTGCACGCATCGCTCCACGTCGCCTGGGTTCGTGACATCCATTCGCATCGCGTGCGCGGACGCTCCCATGCGAGCGGCCGCGCTGACTGCGGCGTCGAGATCGAGATCGGCGACGTAGACCGAGCAACCTTCGGCGACCAGCTTGGCGCTGATGCACGCTCCGATCCCTCCACCGGCACCGGTTACGAGAGCGATTTTTCGATTTAGATCTAGATTCATGGCTGGACCACGGTGAGGAAAGAAATGCGGCTGGCGCCGCGATTATGCGCTGCGTACGGTCAGTGCTGCCGCATTTAGCCGGACCCGACCAACAGCAGCCCGACGCCAAAGATCATCGCCGACCAACCGAGACCCAGCACCGTGACCGTCTGCGCGGAAATGCGACCATATGCCTTGCATCGCGATTTCGCTGCGCTCGCGACCGGCGATCGCGTGGTCGAGCAGGACGAGCCAGATGTTGCATTTTTTCGTGTCGTGCGTCGTGTGTGCGTTCGGGGCGGGCGCGCGTTGTGCTTGGCGTTCCTGTCGAGCGCGGCCTTGCTCGATCAGCTTGCGCGAGCCTCATGGTTGTGAGCGTGAGCCGGTCGTCGGTCAGAACTCCACTCGACGGCTAGGTTCGCGCGATTGCACGGCTCGGCTACTTTGCTGTGCGCGTGATAGCGACGCGACGGGGTGCCGCCCGTCACCGACACGTCCGAGCGATGCTGCGTTCGTGGAACCCGCGACTTGCGGCGGCGCTACGTTCGAGAACCGATTGCGGATGGTTTTCCGTCTCGCGAACAGCTTTGCGCAATTGTCAGCAGTTTGAGGCCTTGCAGCGCCCTGATTCGCTTCAGACAAGATATCTTTATATACTACGCCAGAGCGTCCGCTTCTCCCAGCATCGATACACAAGATCCATATGCGCACACCTTGCTGCCCCCTCCTGAATCTACCCACATACCTACAGCCAACCCCTAGCCCCAGAGCCCACCGAACTTCAGATACTTCTCTTCCCTCCATTTACTCCACTAGCGCCCCGACACACCCACGAGCCCCACGAACCTCCCCACATCTCTCTTCCATCTCGATACCGCACCTTCCCGCCCCATCTCCCTTACCACTTCTCACGCGACCCCCGCCCCAGCCCCTGCCCCCCCTCCCAGCTCGCCAGAACACTCTACTCTCTGAGTTCTCCCTCTGACGAAAGAAGCGAGCGCGATCAGCGGGCGCTCGGAAGCGATTCATACATCGGGTAGCGACTTGGAAAGCGAAGCTCTCCGGTACCCCCCCCGCCCCCCCCCCCCGCCCACCCCCCCACCCCCACACCCCCGGCGAGCGCACCGCCCCACCACGGCCGCCCTCCCTGTTGATCGCGTGTCCTGCCCTTGCTCGCCGTGCCCGGCGCGGTTTGCTCGTCCGGCCTCTCATCGCCGCTCACGCCGAGTCGCTGCCGCATACCGAAGCCGGAGCCCGCGTGACTGCCCCCGCTGCTTCGCCCCCCCCGACGCGCGCGCCCGCTCGCCCGACCTCGCCCGCCGCCTGCGCCAGCCGGTGCCCGCCCCGCCCGCGATTCGACCTCAGCGCCTGCACACCCGTTCTCCTACCCCACAGCAGCCCGCGTAGCGGTGACAGTCATAGGCACCGATCCGCCCAAGCGCTGATCAAGCGACCACGACCGCCTTGGTCGCGGAACTGTGGCCTTCAGATCGCCGCACCGCGATCTCCGCTACGCTCGCGAGCACGGTGATCGCCCCCCCCCACTGTCGGCGAGCGGGGCAGGCAAATGTGCAGAAGTAGCAGGGTCATTGGTGTTGCTTGCGGCCGGTGTCTTCTGCGGTCACCTGCCGCGGACTGGTACATCAGCCGTCAGCGAATCTTCTCGGCCTCCCGCGTCGAGGCCTCGCTGGGTTCTCGTGCCGCCTGCGGGGTGCGCACGAGGAAGCCTCGCTGGCCGGGACGTCGATTCGGCGGCCAGCCCAAATGCGCCAGCACCTCATCCGCGTTCTTGTAGTATGTACCGATCTTGTAGATGCCGCGCGCTTCCTCACCGCTCGCGACATCACGCCCGAGTTCTCGGGCGATGCGCACCATCTGCTCGACCTGCTGAACCGAAGTGAAGCGCTCTCCTTTGCGGCGCCACAGATTGTCTTCGACGCCGACGCGGACGTGGAGACCGAGGGCGACCGCCATTGCGCAGATCGGAGGAACGGTGCGCATCAGCGATTCGATCGTGAGCACTGCGCCATCGGGAACGCGACGCACGAATTCGAGCATATCGGACGGATTGCGCCCGGCATAGCCGCCGCCAAGTGCCATGTGATTGAGTACAAGCGGACCGGTGTACACGCCGGAGCGAATCAGCCGCTCGACCGTTTCGAGTTGGTGGATGCTGCCGATCATGAAGTGCGGCTGGATGCGCTTGGCAATAAGTCGCTTCAGATGCTCGACGAAGAACGAGGGCGGCGCTTCAGTCACCATCTCCTCATAGGCCTTGAAATACTCCGGCTTCTCCAGGCTTGTTCCGGCAATGTCGTCCTTCGACATGAGCTCCGTCAGACTCATCTGATTGGTGTTGATGACGATGGTCACTTGATCGGGTTTTGGATTGAGCTCCGCGAGCATGTGGCGCGTGTCGATCCCGGGCCACTTGGCGGCCTTGCCTTCGCCCTCGGGCGCAAAGGAGATCGAGCCCCCCACCTGCAGCAGCATCTTCGGCACGGCGACGCGAAGGCGCGCAAGGAGCTCGTTGAACGTCGAGATGCGCTTGGAGCCTTTGCCGTCGGCCTCGCGGACATGCACGTGCAGCACCGTCGCGCCGGCGTTGTAGCAGTCCACCGCCTTCTGTACCTGCTGCTCCATACTGACCGGGATGTCATCCGAATCGGAAGGCAGCCATTCGGGCCCGTAAGGCGCGGCCTGGATCACCAGCTTCTCCTGGTTTTCCGGCAAAAGCGAGTCGTCGAAGAAATGCATGTGAGCCTCCTGTTCCTGGTTCAGACCTCGAGCAATTCTGGGCGCAACGAACGGCAGGGGTTTGATCGTTTGGGACTTTGGTTTACCATTCTGGGAAGCCTGCCACCATGCCCTATCTCGCCCGCAGCCAGATCCTAACCGGCTACGCACCGCTGGCGCGATCGCTCGGGCTCGTCCCGGAGCGCATGGTGAGATCGGTCGGGTTGGATCTGGTCGCGCTCGACGACCTTGATTCGCGAATATCCGCCCGCGCCTTCGCCGAATTGCTGGAACGCTCGTCGGAGGCGGCGAAGGCGGAGGACTTCGGCCTTCGCCTCGCCGAGTCGCGCGACCTCGGGATCCTAGGCCCCATCGGCATCGTGATCCACCAGGAGCCGGATCTGGGATCCGCGCTGCGCTCGCTTATCCGCTATCTGCCAATGCACAACGAGTCGTTGGTGTTGCGGCTGGAAGAAGAACGCGGCATCGCGGTGCTGAGTCTCGAAGTGCGCTCGATGGGTCGCGACAGCGTGCGCCAGGTGACCGAACTGTCGCTTGGCGCCTTTTTCCGTATCTTCCGCAGGCTTGCGGGCGTGTGCTGGAAACCGCATCGCGTCTGCTTCGAGCATAGGGCACCGAGACATGTCGGGACGCATCGGGCGTTCTTTCGCTGCCGAGTCGACTTCGAGCAGGACGCCAATGCCATCGTGTTTTCTTCGCTCGATCTGGACGCGCCGCTCGCCATGTCCGACGCCATGCTTGCGCGCTATGCGCATCGGTATCTCGATTCGATGATGGCGCATCGGACGGCCTCACCCGGAGAGAAAGTGCGCGAGCTTATACGTGTATCGATCTCCAGTGGAAGGTGCAGCACCGACAAGATCGCGCGCGGAATGGGGGTGGATCGGAGAACGGTCCATCGCTATTTGAGCGATACCAACGAATCGTTTTCCTCCGTCAAATCCCAAATTCGGACGGAAATGGCCACGCGACTGCTGCGGAGCCATCGGCCGATCTGCGATATCGCGAACATGGTCGGATTTCGGGGACCGCGGCTTTCACTCGATGGTTCACGCGAACGTTTGGATGCAGTCCGTCGGCTTGGCGCAAGGCGCACGACGCACGCAAGCCGAATGAGGGTTCGCGCGGGCGCGGGTTGACCGCGCCACGGATGCAGCCGTAGACCGGTGCCGCGTACGCCACTCGGCTGAAGGGATCGCTGCGAGAGCATGAATCGAGCGCCCGAAATGACCAGACGCCGATCGCGCCGTCAACGTGTAGCCGTGTGGCGCCCTCGTTGATTTCCGTGGAGACCCCCTGATGCTCGTTTGGGAATCGTCCTCCGCTAAGCGCGAGGAGATCGAAGCTGTCGCCGCGTATTCGCGGGGCGCGTCCGAGTGTCTTGTGCGCGACGACAACAAGGGAAGCCTCGTTCTTTGCGAACGAGGCAGGGCTCCGAAATCCGTCACCGAAAAGCGTCTGACTTTGCTCTTCACGAGCGGCCGCACCAGCCCGGATGCGGGGCCATGGATTTTTTCGGTCGGGATCTGGATCCCTGAGGATTTCCGCGAGGAGCTCTGCGCCTGGTATCAGTACGAGCACGGGCCGATGCTCCTGGGGTGCGGCGATTGGCAGGGATTTCAGTTCCTGGAAATGCCCACCGAACGAGGCTACCAGTTCTACGCGTTCCACCGACTCGCTTCACGCGCGGCTCTCGACTCCGACCAGCGCAAACGCTCGCGCTCAACGCCGTGGTTCCATCGACTGGCCAGGAACAAGTGGTTCGACAAAGCGTTCCAGCGGGTCCTGTTTCGCAGACTGAGCCTGCTGTGGCACTGACGGAAACGGCAATGGGTGCGCTTTATCACCGACGGCGCTCGATGCGGACCCCGAAGTGATTCTCGTCGGGCGCTATCGCTCTCCGTTCACGCGTCGCGTCGCGATCACGCTGCGCCATCTCGGCATCGCCTACGAGCACCGCCCGATCACTACATACGATCTCGATGTCGTGCCTCATCGCGCCCTAAGTCTTCACACCCCTCACCGATCGGCTGAGCTTGTTGCACCCCCCATGCCGGCGCAGTGAGCTCCGGTCAACCCGCGGCCTGTCGATCGACCACGGGGTTGTTTGCCTGCTTGCTTTCGAAGACTTGCTGGCGAAGCCAGCGTTTGACATCGGCGGCAAGATGCACCACGGCCGGATCGGTGGGATCTCGCGGTCGTGCAAATCCCACAGTCTTGATCTCCTCCACCCTACCAGGACGTGGCGCCATGATCGCGATGCGGTCCGACAGCTTGATCGCTTCATCGATGCTGTGCGTGATAAAGATCACCGTTTTCGGCTCGCGCTGCCAGATTTTGAGCAATTCGTCCTGCATGTACTCTCGCGTCTGAATGTCCAGCGAGGCGAATGGCTCGTCCATCAGCAGAATCGAAGGATTGACCGCCAGGGCGCGGGCGATGCTCACGCGCTGCCGCATTCCGCCGGAGAGCTCGCGCGGATAGCGCGACTCGAACCCACGCAGGCCCACGAGTCCGATGTAATGATCGACGAGCCGTCGCTGCTCGGTTTCCCCCAGGCGCTTGCGCTTCAGGCCATAGCAGATGTTCTGGTGCACCGTGTACCAGGGAAACAGCGCGTATTCCTGGAACACGACCGCGCGCTCCCATCCGGGTTCGGTGATGACCCGGCCGCCGACGCATAGTTCGCCGCGCGTAGGCTGCTCAAAGCCGGCGAGAAGGTTGAGCAGCGTCGTCTTTCCGCACCCGCTTGGTCCGACGATGGAAAAAAACTCGTTGTTCTCGACGTTGAAATTGACGTCGAGCAGCGCAAGCAGCGGCTCGCCCTTGAGCGTGAAATGGACCTTGCTGACGTGCTTGACGTTGACCTGAGAGCTGGAATTTGGCGTCATGCGGTCGCGCTTAGGTTCCGCGATACCACGGCATAGCGAAACGCGCCACTTGCCGCATCAGATAATCGAGCACGAGACCGAGGGCGCCGATCAGCACCATCCCGAGCAGAATGTAATCGCTGCGGAACAGAGTGCGCGCATTGTTGATCATGTATCCGAGACCACTCGGCGCTGCGACCAGCTCGCCGGCGACGAGCGCCATCCATCCGATCCCGAGTCCGATGCGCACGCCGGTGAAGATCTGCGGCAACGATGCCGGCAGCACGACCGTGGTGAAAAGCTCTCGTCGATTGGCACCGAGGCTCAGTCCCGCCCGCATCAGAAACGTATCGACGTCTCGTGCGCCCGCCATGGAGTTCAACACGATCGGAAAAAAGGCGGCAAGAAAGATGATGTACACGATCTGCATGTCGCCGATGCCGAACCACAGGATGCTTAACGGAATCCACGCAAGGGGCGGGATCGGTCGAATGAACTCAAGCAGCGGATCGACAGCCAAACGAAAGCGCTTCGACCACCCCATCGCAAGACCGAGCGGCACGCCGATCAGGCTTGCCACGCCCACCGCCATCAACACGCGATACAGGCTGTCGAAGATATGCGTGAACAGCACGCCGCGGTGGAGCAGATCCACCGCAGCGGAGAAAACTGCGGTGGGCGGCGGCAACATCACGTCGAGCTGTGGATTGATGCTCCTGCCGTACACGCTCGCGAGCTCCCACACGGCGATGAACGCCACCAACAGCCAGAGATGCCAAACGCGCGCGAGCACGCGGCGCCAGCGCGGCTGCGGCGGCGGCACCATCGACGCCGTCAGTCGCGCCAGCACCTCGGGAGACGGCGGCGCCGTCCCCGGTTGCGTGCCGGCACGCTGCGGCGCCTCGACCGTTTCCTGCAGGTTCACGGCTGGTAGGTCTTGCCCATGAACGTCCACGCCTTCTTGAGCTCCCCGGGTTCGGGGAAGGGCGCGGGTCCGTGCAGCAGCGCAGCGCCATAGGGCTTGTACGGCAGATTGCCGACGCCGCCAAAATCCTTGGGCAGAAATGCCGGCCGTTCGGGGACCACCCAACCGAGCTTGTCGAACGTGACATCCATGTAGCTCACACGACGTACGTGCTGCCAGTCGAGGTTCGTCACCTTGTTTTTCGATGCACCCGTCTCGAACGCCCAGTCGCTGATTCGGGCTTCCTCTCCCGGCCAGAGCCCATTCGGGTTGTCGTACGGGAAATACACGGTGGGCTTGGGCCAGAAAAGGTAGCGCTCGGACATTTTGGTGATCAGCGGGCGCCCCAATCGCCCATACACCGGCTGGTTGGCCAGATCCGATACCGCCTGCTCGGGATACGCCTTCGCCCAGAGGACCGCCTCGACGAAGGCGTCCGTGATGAGCTGCACGACATCGGGGGCGTTTTCCTCGATTTCCAGCCGCGCGTAGTAGTAGCCGCTGTAGATGTAATACGGATCCAGCAGCTCGAGCAGTCGCGTTACCTTCAGCACCTCGGTGGAATACGAGACGTGCGGTTCCCAGATCGTATAGACATCGATGCCCTTCGGACCCGAAGCGAGATCGCCAGGCGGCAGGCTTCGCAGCGTGTAATCCTCTTCGGGCTTGAGATCGAGATAATGCGCGGCGGCAATGAAGCCAAAATGATTGGTCGAGCCGGTGGTCGTCCCAACGATGGCGGGCCGCTTCAGCACCTTCGCGCCCTTGAGATCGGCGAGACTTTTGAGCGGCGAGTCTAGGGGCACCGTTGCGCCGTGCGTCAGTCCGGGTGAGTGCACCGCCAGGGCGCGCGTCGGCACCTTGTTGCTCAACAGCGCAAGCACCCCAAGTGCACCGGTGCTCGCGATCTGGATGCGTCCGGGAATGAATGCCTCATTCGAAAAGCCGGCCGCGACAAACGTCTGCCAATTGGTTTCGATGCCGCGCTTTTCCAGTAGTCTTTGCGTCTGCATCACATTGCCGATCATGTCTTCGCTCGCCCATACCACAATCCATGCGGCGTTGATCGGCCACCACCCCTTGCTCTGCAGCCACTGCTTGGATTTCGCCGATATCTGCTCGTAGGGCAGTGGCCAGCCCCATTCGGTGAACTTCTGCGACGATATCGCCGGCGCCTGCGCGCCCGCCGTGGTCGAGGCCACAAGATCGCCGAGCAGGAGGCCACTCGCGGTTTTGACGACGTTGCCGAGAAACGCACGGCGCGGCGACGTGGGAACAGGTTGATTCGGCGCGTTCTGCCGGGAGCGTCCGATTTCGAGCCGTTCATGGCGTATCCTCCTGGCGGCTTGGTCTTCGCCGCAGCTTCAACAGCTAACGGCGCAGGCGACAGTCGCCGATGTCAATACACATCGCGATCATCTCCACTGTGATCGTGGCTTTCACAAGTACGCAAGCGAATTCGCGGCAGCAGCGCGCGGCGCCCGCGCGCAGAATGCGGGACAGCGATTGCCGCAAAGGGGTTCATGGCGTCGGGGCGCTCCCGCGATTCAGTGGACGCGGCCAAGCCTAGAATCTGCCGTGCCTCGGCTGCCGTGGCCGGCCTGCGGCCATAACTCGCGCAGGCTTCGACGATCTTGCGCACGAGCTCGGCGTTGCTTGCTGCAAGTCGATCCGGCTCGATGCGTAGATTGTCCTCGAGCCCGGTACGGCAATGCCCACCCGCCTCAAGACACCACTGATTGACCTCCCACTGGTGCCGGCCGATGCCGGCCGCGACCCAGGTCGCATCGGGCAGGACCGCCACAAGCTCGGAGCGCAGGAAATCGAAGATCGTACGACGTACGGGCAGCGCGTTCGGCACGCCCATGACGAATTGGACGTGTGGCCGCGCGTTGACCAGTCCCTTCCTGACCAGATTCGCGGCGTTATAAAGCATCGCCAGATCGAACACCTCGATCTCTGGCTTGACGCCATTGTCCAGCATCGTCTGCGCCAGCCCCTCGACGAAGTCGGGTGCGTCTCGTAGACACCATTCGGGAAATTGACTGAACCGGTGGCGAGCGACGCCATGTCGGCCTCAGAGTCAGCATCGCGCCGCGCATCGACTGCTCGCGGCCTCGGCCCCCGGTGGAGAACTGTACGATTATTCCGGGACAATGCTTGCGTACACCTTCCTGCACGCGTCCGTACAGCTCAGGGTCGGATCCCGGCGATTCGTCGGGATTGCGCACATGGATGTGGACGAGCGAGGCGCCGGCTTCAAACGCCTCGTGTGTCGACTCGATCTGCTCTTCGGGCGTCACGGGTATCGCCGGGTTGTCTTTCTTGCGCGGCACTGCACCGGTGATCGCGACCGTGATAATGACGGGATCGGTCATGCGGCGATTCGCTTCGTACGTGACGCGTGCGGCTTTTCGGACGGTGTCGCGAGGGTGGAGTCGGCCGGAAACAGCGTGGCCGCAATTGCCGAAGCCGCTTCACGCATTGCGGGCAGAAGGGTGGGCGAGACAGCTCCCTGGTCGCTCGCAGGCACCGACCGTAATTTCACTGGGCGGAAACCATGTTCCATTATTGAATGTTTTTAACCTGCGTGCAATCATCCCCGCAGTCCCCGCGACCGACGGCCGAACGACCCGTTGCCGCGCGTGCGCCGGGTGCCCAACCCGGAGCTTCGCTTGTCCCACGAAAATCTGACCTATGACGACCTGCTGCGGATCGTCGAGCTGATCAAGAACTCGGAGCAGTTTTCAGAGTTCCGTCTGAAGGTTGGTGACATCGAGATCGAGCTGCGTCGGCACGGCGCGGCGGGATGCCAGGCCAGTTCCCGGCAACGGTGCCACCGGCATCGGCTGTCGCCGCGTCTGCCCAAGCACCGGGCTCGTCGTCGCCGTCGCCGGCCGTCGGATCCGTGCCGCTGAGCGAGACGCCGACTTGGCCCGCGGGCTCGATTGTCATCCGCGCGCCGATAATCGGGACGTTTTATCGCGCGCCGGAGCCGGCCGCGCGGCCGTTCGTCGAAATAGGCCAGTCCGTCGACGTCGATACCATCGTCTGCATCATCGAGGTGATGAAGCTGATGAACTCGATTTCCGCGGAAACGCGTGGGACCGTGGTGCAAATTCTGGTCGCCGATGCCGCGCCGGTCGAAACGGGACAGCCGCTGATCGTGCTGCGCCCGGAACCGTGAGGCCATGACGCCCGTCGCTCGGCCGTTTCGCCGCATTCTGGTTGCGAACCGCGGCGAGATCGCGCTACGAATCATTCGCGCATGTCACGAGCTAGAGATCGAGGCAATCCAGGTGTATTCGGAGGCCGATCGCGATTCGCTGCCGGTGCGTCTTGCCGATGGTGCGATCTGCATCGGACCGTCGCCGTCGAGCCAGAGCTACCTCAGAATCGAGTCCCTCATCGCTGCCGCACGGATTGCACAGGTTGACGCGATCCACCCGGGCTATGGTTTCCTCTCCGAGAATGCGGCATTCGTGCGGGCATGCGACGAAGCCGGCATCGTCTTCATCGGACCGTCGGCGCGGGCGGTTCAATTGATGGGTGACAAGGCGACCGCGCGGCGGATGGCGGCCGAAGCGGGCGTTCCGATTACGCCAGGGTCGCCGGGCACGGTGCCGGACGCCGCGGCGGCGCGCATCGCAGCCGCGGAGCTGGGTTACCCGGTTCTGCTGAAAGCTGCGGCCGGTGGAGGCGGACGCGGCATGCGCATCGTGCGAGACGAAGGCGAGCTCGTTGCACGGTTTAGCGATGCCGCACGCGAGGCGAAGGCGGCGTTTGGCGAGAACGGACTCTACGTCGAGAAATTTCTCGAGCACGTCCGACACATCGAGATCCAGGTGCTCTCCGCCGCCGATGCGGTACTGCATCTGGGCGAGCGCGATTGCTCGATCCAGCGGCGCAATCAGAAGCTGGTCGAGGAAAGCCCGTCGCCGGCACTCGACGGCAGACTGCGCGCGCGGATGAGCGAGGCAGCGGTGCGTATCTGCCGGCATGTCGGCTACAAGAGTGCGGGAACGATCGAATTCATCGTCGATTCAGCCGGCGCGTTCTACTTCATGGAAATGAACACGCGCCTGCAGGTCGAGCATCCGGTGACGGAACTCGTCACCGGCATCGATATCGTGAAGGCGCAGATTGGCGTGGCACAAGGAGAGCATTTGCAAATAGCCCAAGACGACATACGGTTGACGGGACATGCGCTCGAATGCCGGGTCAACGCGGAGGACCCGGCGCGCGACTTCGCGCCCTCGCCCGGCGAAGTGCGAACGCTGCGAATGCCCGGCGGCCCCGGGATACGCATCGACTCGCACCTGTATGCGGGGTATCGTGTTCCACCTTTCTATGATTCGCTGCTGGCGAAAGTGATCGCCTGGGGCCGGGATCGCGACGAGGCGATCATGCGCATGCGCCGCGCCCTTTCCGAGATGCAGCTGGAAGGCATTCCCACAACCCTGCCGTTCCACCTTCGACTCATGCACGACGATCGCTTCCGCCGCGGCGATGTGCACACGCGTTACATCGAAAACGACTTCGCAGGGACCGCATGAACGTTCCCAACGGCACTTCGACGATCGCGCCACGCTTCGACTTCATCGACGTTACGTTGCGCGACGCGCATCAATGCCTGTGGTCGACGCGCATGACCACCGCCACCATGACGCCGATCCTCGCCGCGATCGATCGGGCAGGTTATGCGTTCATCAACATCCTCGGTGGCGCTGTATTCGACGTTTGCGTACGCTACCTGCAGGAGAACCCGTGGGAGCGGATCGGCCTGCTGTGCGAGCGGCTCGTGACGCCGTGCGATGGCCTGACCCGTGCCCAGAGCCTGTACACCTTCGAGCTCTTTCCCGACGACATCGTGGCGCTCAACTCGCACGCGCTCGCCCGTCGAGGAATCGAGGTGCTGACCGTCTACGACGCGCTGAACGACAATCGCAACATCGTGTCGTCGGTGCGCTCGGGCCACGAAGCGGGGATGAAGGTCAACGCCATGTTGACCTACACGCTGTCGCCGGTGCACACCGACGACTATTACGTGGAACGTACGCGCGAGCTGGTTGCACTCCATGTCGATTTCATCTCGATCAAGGATCCAACCGGCCTGCTTACGCCCGAGCGCGGCCGGACGCTGTTCCCGGCGGTCGTACAAGCCGCAGGTGTCATTCCTGCGCAGATGCATTCACACTGCCAGTCTGGACTTGGCCCGGAGGTCTACGAGATCGCCATGCAATCCGGATTCCGGCTCGGCTACACCGCGACCAGGCCGCTCGCGAATGGCCCATCGCTGCCAGCCACCGAGGACGTGCTCGCCCGCGCTCGTCGCCTTGGCCTCGCTACTTCGATGGACGATGTCGCGCTGACCGAGATCGCCGGCTATTTCGACTGGGTGTGCGAGCGAGACGGCAAGTCACGCGGCACGATCGCCGCATACGACCCTGCGCTTTATGCTCACCAGATTCCGGGGGGGATGATCTCGAATCTGCGCTATCAGCTGGAGACGATGAAGCTCGCGCATCGGCTGCCCGAGATCCTGGAGGAAGTCGCGCGAGTGCGACAGGACCTTGGTTACCCGATCGTGGTCAGCCCGTTCGCGCAGTACATCGTGACGCAGGCGACGCTGAATGTGGTCCAGGGCGAGCGCTACAAGACGATCCCCGATGAGATCCGCAAGTACGCGCGAGGCTATTACGGACGGCTCGCGACGAAACCCTCGGACGAATTTCTGGAGCGCGCGAACATTCGCGAATCCGAATACGTCACCGAGGCCCCTGCGGCGCATCTCCAGCCGTGGACCCCGAGGTTACGCGCCGCGCTGGGCGCGGCGGCGAGCGACGAAGACGTCCTGCTTGCGGCTTTCTACGATCGCAAGCTGATTGAGCCGCTGCGCAATCCGAGGCCCGAGTGTCGGTCTCGCACGACGCCGCTTACCGAGCTTGTCGGCTTCCTCGCGACGCGCTCGGACATCGGCTATGCGCGTATCCGCTTCGCCGGCACCGACATGGTTATTTCCACGTAGCGGCGGGCCTTCGACCTGTTCCCCTGGCCGCAATGATTGCGATCGCCGGGGTTGCGCTCCAAGAACCGAGGAGGTCGGCCGGAGACTGCGCCGAAGGCCGCAATCCGACCTGGAAGCGCTCCTCCAGCGGCAAGCAATAGCCGCTTGACGGGCGTTTCGAACTCCGCGTAAAGCTCTCTGCCTGTCTCAACTTAGGCGGATCGCTCCGAAGGATACGGCGGTGCGGCATTCATGATTGATGATTGCAATCATCGCCGCCAAGGCTGCATGAGAGCGTCCAGCCGCAACACTTTCCTGATGAATTCCTTCACCCGATACTTCTGCCCAGGGGGCGGTATTGCCAATGCCGGCTGCTGTTTCGTTGAGGCTTGGTGTGCTCAGGTTCGTCGAGGTAGGCGTCGCCGACGGGTCGACAGGTATCTTGTCCTCGGAGGTAGTCACGCCGGAAAGCCTACACCTCGAGGCACGCAACGGCAACGTTGTCGGCAGACCCGGCTCCACGCCTTTGGTTAGGAGGGCTGGCCTGAGAACGTAACTTGAAGCTTAGAAACAGGTTTGAAGCTAGCTTGCCTACCAAGACGCAACTGTCCATCGCCTCGAGGAACCACTCATGATTGTCTTGGGCGACTGCTGGCTGTTCGCAAGACTCGGCAATCGCATTGCCAGGCAGGGAATCCGGAGGAGTTCGAGTCCTTCCGGTAAAGCGAGACGGACAGTCGTGCTCGGCTCGTTACTCGGAAAGCTTTGGATCAGGCGAACGTGGACGCGAGCGTCGGTGATCACGGATCTGCGGCCACGGGAAGCAACGGCACCAGGTCGGCGAAGCTGAAGGCTACGAGTTGGCAGCTCGTCGTCGTGGAAATGCTACGTTCAGGCGATCGTGAGCACTTGGGGACGCTCAGTAGATTGCCGGGGGGGCCGCTCCCGCTCTGCTTGCGGCGCTCCTTTAGCAGGTGCGGTCTCGCAACGTGGGCAGCAGTGGCGTCGGCAATCGAGGGTCAGCCTTTCACCGTTCCTGAATGCGCGATCTCTGTTGCCGCGAGCGGCCGTGGGTTCATCAGGGCGCTCTCAAAGGGATGGAGAGGGGAGAATGCAGAACGAGGCCGAATCGTACCGTCGGAAAATTTTACACTTGCTCTTTACGGCAGATCCTTGAAGGCCTTGGCTGGATAGAATTCGCGAACCAATTCAATAGACTATCGTGTGTTGTCACAATCTGGTGCAATTCTTGCTAGGACCCTTTCAGATCAATCGAGTCTCGAGCGGAAGATAACGTTTGGTCGTGCCTTCTTGTTGCAGGCTCTCGGGCTACAACCGAAATAATGGGGATGAACATGTCACGCAGAGCCCTTACAACGTTCCTTGGCGTGCTGGCGGCGATCATGATCTGGGGCGCCCCCGCACAGGCGAAGACAATCGGCTCGTCTTTCGACCCGAACATCTTTTCCGGTTCCGGCACGTTCTTTGTGCCTGACCCCCGGTCGGACTGCCTGACGCTTGGCATCGGGTTCCATGCGTTAACGTTCCCGACTCGTGTACCGGCGTTTTGCTGGAAAGTGCTTCGCTTACCGCGAAAGATACGGATACGACCGGTCTGATACGTTCTGGTCCGGTCATTTCTCCCTGCCACCGCCTACACTGCAAACGCGGTAACGGGAATGGTGCTGAATCCCGCAGGCTAATCCCATCGTGGTGGGATTCAATACGATTGAAATCCCGATGACGGTGGATGGCTGTACCGGCAACTTGTGCGGCTTCAGCTGGTTGATACAGTGGGTTTCAGGGCTACCGGTAGACGACAGAATACGACTGGCAAAACCCGCTCGATGGTCTCAACAATCAAGTCAATCTCTTCGAAAGCGGCTCCCATTTCGGGACGGCCAGTAAAGTCGCGTTCACAAGGTGGCCTGAACCCGGCTCGCTCGGCCTGCTCCTGGGCGCGCTCGGCGCCGGCTGGCTGGCGAGACGACGCAAAGCTGCCGCCTGAACCTACCGGTTAGCACCGCGCCCGCCGTCGGGTCCGACGGCGGGCGCGGCATTTGCAGGGCTGGCCTGCTTAAGAGGGATTTCTCGCCGGACGACGCACGCTCACGCAATGACCGCTGAGGCTCCCGCGGATGCCAATGCGTATTCGATCGCATCGTCAAGCGCCCACGCGTTGCTCGCTGCCCACGCAGCATCGAATGCAGTCTCGCCGAGCGCGGCGCGCGCCGCTTGGATGCTCTTTTGCCACTTCGCTTCGCCGCGCTGCGACCGGGGAATTCCGAGCCGCTCACGGACCCCTACCGCAGCCGCGAGCAGCGGAACGGCATCGGCGGACCGGCCGACGGCCTGCAGGAGCTCGGCACAGTCCTCCAGGCAATTAAGCACCTCCGGGTTCATCTGGAAGGCTTCGAAAGCCCGTAGCGCCTCAGCAAGCTTCTTGCGCGCCGACTCGTAGTCGCCACTCGCCACGTCGGCTTTGCCCAGGCAGCACAGCGCCATTGCCTCGTTGCGCTTGTCTTCCGCATCCTGACAGACCTTGAGCGAACGCGCAAAGCACGCTTGCGCGGCTTGCAGATTGCCCGCGGCAAGCGCGATTTCCCCCAGGTTGCGTTCGCATTCGCTTTCCAACTCCTGCTGCTTGATGCTGTGTGAGATTGCCAAACATTGTTCAAAGAGTTCCTTGGCGCCGCCATCGTCGGCTTGCCGCATGGCTAGTTCACCGAGATTCAGCAGCCCAACGGCCTCTCCGATCCGATCTCCGATCTCAC
Organism: uncultured beta proteobacterium; assembly: GCA_963711235.1. Lineage (GTDB taxonomy): Bacteria > Pseudomonadota > Gammaproteobacteria > Burkholderiales > Casimicrobiaceae > PALSA-1003. The sequence continues at coordinate 45,041 of CAVQDI010000016.1, forward strand.
GGAAAATGCCGAGGGCTTCCTCCATGCAATCGCGCGCTTTCACCGCATCACCCTGGTGCAGGTAGAGCGTCGACAAGGTCGACAGGGTCGCGGCTATCTGCTGCGGGTTCTCCAATCCGCGGCGCACGGCGAGGCATTCCGTCAGCATCGTCGTCGCTTCCGCATAGTCGCCCTGGTTGATAGGCGAACACGCCAGCCAGATAGAGGGCGTGGCCATGCGCGACGTTTAGTTCGAGGACCCCTGGCAGAGCGAGCGCGGCGCGCACGTTATTTCGGGCTTCGGTCGAATAGCCGCGAAGGATCCGGAAAGTCATCAACGCAACTTCGAACTTGACCGCGATCACCGGGTCGACTTTGCCCGCCAGCGCCAGTGCAATCGCAGCGCGCAGGTTGTCGAGATCGACTTCGAGACGCCGCGTCCAATCCGCCAGCTCAGGCCCTTCCAGCTTCGGTCGTGCGGCCTTGGCGATGCCGAGGTAATACTCGCAGTGCCGCGCGGCCGTCGCAGCGACGTCGTCGCGGTCCTGCAAGCGCTCGCTGGCAAACTCGCGGATCATTCCCGAGCATCCCGTAACGCGTTCTCAGGTGCTCGTGGGCAAACTCCCGGATCGTCTCCAGCAGCCCATAGCGCGACGTTTCACCCACCGGCGCAACCATGACCAGCGACTTCTCGATGAGCGAAGTCACCAGATCGAGGACATCCTCCGGCGCAAGCGGCTCTGCGCCGCAGACCGCTTCTGCCGCCTGGAGGTCGAACCCGCCGGCAAAAACGCTCAACCGGTCGAGGACGATCTGCTCGTTCTCCTGCAGCAGATCGTAGGACCAGTTTACCAACGCGTACAGCGTCTGCTGGCGCTCTAATGCCGTTCGACTACCGCCGGTAAGCAGCTTGAAGCGATTGTGCAGGCGGGCATTGATGTCGCTCACCGACATCGAGCGCAACCGCGCGGCGGCCAACTCCAATGCCAGCGGAATTCCGTCGAGTCGCGCGCAAAGCTCGGCAACCTCCGGGGCCTCGCGCTCGGTTACCGAGAAATCCGGCTTTTGCAGTCGCGCCCGCTCCACGAACAGCTGCACCGCGTCCGACCGCAGGAGAGTTCCGGCGTCGGCCTTGCGATCGGGCACTGCCAGCGGCAGTACCGGATAGGTCTGCTCGCCCCGGATATGCAGCCCTTCGCGACTCGTCGCCAGGATCCGAACCCCGGGCGCGCTTCGCAGCAATTCCTCGGCCAGGCTCGCGCACGCGCTCACCAGGTGCTCGCAGTTGTCAAGAACGAATAAGAGCTTGTGTCCCTGGATGTGAGCGCAAAGGGTTTGGATGAGCGGTTTCCCGGGCTCTTCATGGATCGCCAAAACCTGTGCGGCGGTTGCTGTGACGAGTGCCGGATCTTTGATCGGAGCCAGGTCGATGAACCACACGCCGTCCGGGTATTTATCTAGCACATCGGCCGCAATCTGCAGCGACAGGCGGGTCTTGCCGAGGCCACCCATGCCCAGCAGTGTGAGCAGGCGCGTCCCCTCGAGCAGGCGCTTAGCGTCGGCGAGCTCGCGCTCGCGCCCGATGAACGACGTGACCTGCTGCGGCAGGTTGTTGGGGGTCGCTTCGAGCGAGCGCAGCGCCGGAAAATCCTGGCGCAGCTTGGGGTGCACAAGCTGGTAGACGTGCTCGCTCGTCGCCAGGTCGCGCAACCGCACTACGCCCAGATCACGCAGGGAAATCGCCGCCGGCAGGCGCTCGTGGACGGAATCGACCACGGCCTGAGACAGGAGCACTTGTCCGCCGTGGGCGGCATTCATGATACGCGCGGCCCGGTTGACCGGGCTTCCGAAAAGATCGTCGTCGCGCCGCTCGACGATCCCCAGATGCAGTCCGGCGCGCACGCGCAGCGGGATACTGGTTGTGCGCCGCCAGATCGGCCAGCGACTGCTGCAAGAGCACGGTGGCGTTAAGCGCGTCCACCGGGTCGCTGAACGCAGCGTACATTCCGTCGCCGGTCATCTTGACGACCACACCGCTGTTTCCCTCGACCGCCTTGCGCGACAGCGCGTCGTGCTCCGCGAGGGCGCGCGACATCCCTTCTGCCTCCTGCTCCCACAGGCGGGTGCTACCCTCGATGTCCGTAAACAGGAGAGTGGTGACCCCCGACGACCCTTGCACGCTCGAAACCCCCATGGCCGGCCAATACTCGAGTCGCACTCTACCGCTACGGACGGCCGCTGCCAATCGGCAAAATTCGGGTGCCGGAGCGGCGAATAATCACGCTCTGGCGACCGAGGTGGCTGCAGATTGGGCGGACCGGGCTGGCCGGCCGGACGCTCATGGCGTCTTTTCAGGAGGGAGCGAAATACCCACCCCGCCGAACCTGGCGGTTGGCGTAAGCGAAGCTCGCTGATCGCAACGTTTACGGCATTCGGGTTAGCAAACCAAGGCACGCCGTTGAGATCGCGTGCGTTCGGCGATTGCTCCGCCAGACCTCCGGCCCCCGTTTCCGTGGTGCGGTGAATTGCCGGGTACTGACGCCGCCCTGGCTCGCCGTCGTTGAGTACTACGACGTCAAGGTCTTTTCTTGTGACTGCGCATGGGCACAGGCATACTCCGATTCCGGTGTTTGGGACGACACCGTGCCGACGATTCAGGGGCACTTGGGCCTTAGGGCGCGCTTAAGTCGTTGTCGAGCCTAATCCCAGGCATTCGGTCACATCGTCTGAATGCGTGGGCCGAAGCCTGCGGAGTCTTCTCGTTCGAGATACAGGAGGATAGTGTGAAAAGAACCTTGCTTGTCGCAGCACTCGCGACCATTTTTGCGGCGCCGGCATTCTCCCAGGACGCGATCACGATCGGCATGACGGTTTCGCGGACCGGCTCCCTCAACGTCGACTCGGTCAGCCAGCTCCGCGGTGCGGAGCTGTGGCGCGACGAGGTGAACGCCAAGGGCGGGATCGAGGCCGGCGGCAAGCGCTACAAGGTGCGCTTCGTCGAATACGACGACCAGTCGCAGGGAGGACGCGTGCAGCAGCTCTACACGCGGCTGATCCTGGAGGACAAGTCGCAGTTCCTGCTAGGCCCCTACTCGTCGGGCCTGACGGCGACCGCGGCGGTGATCACCGAGCAGTACGGCACGATCATGATGGACGGGGGCGGCGCCGAGGCGAAGATCTTTGAACTCGGCAACAAGTACCTGTTCCAGGTCCTCACCGTGGCCGACCAATACCTGAGCGGCGCGATCGCGGAACTGAAGCAACATAACCCGCGCGCCAAGGTTGCGTTCGTCTACTCGGACGACCCGTTCTCCAAGGCGGTGGTGGCGGCGGCGCGCAAGCAGGCGGAGGACGCCGGCTTCACGACGGTGCTGGACGAGTCCTATCCGCCGTCGACTACCGATTTCACCGCGGTCATCAACAAGATCATCTCGTCCGGGGCAGACTCGTTCCTCGGCGGCGGCCACTACCCGGACGGCGCGACCCTCGCGCGGCAGCTGTACGACCAGAAGGCCGGCCTCAAGTGGGTGACGATCCTGGTTGCTCCCGACAGCGACAAGTTTGCGACGCTCGGAGCGGCGGCGAACGGCATTTCGGTGCCGTCGCAGTGGGAGCCGCAGGTCCAGTACAAGCCGGACTTCGGGCCCACGGTGGCGCAGTTCACCGCGCAGTACCGCGCCCGGTTCAATGACGATCCGGACTACCACGCGGCCACGGGCTACGCCGAGGGACTGCTGCTGCAGCATGCGATCGAGCAGGCCGGCTCGATTGACCGCGAGAAGGTGACGGCGGAACTGAACAAGATCGACGTGTCCACCTACTTCGGCCGCACTAAGTTCGCCACCGACCCCGCCCACCATGGGTTGCAGCTCGCCCACGACATGGTGCTCGCGCAGTGGCAGATGAAGGAAGGCAAGCTGGCGAAGGAGATGGTCTGGCCGGATGCGGCGGCCACCGCCAAGGTCGTCTATCCGCTTCGCTAGCCGGGGCATGGGCCAGCGCAAGGGGGCTCGGCCTGCAGCGGCCGGCCCCCTTTTCGTAAGTGCGGGACATGATGGGCATCCTCGCATCGCTGTTCGACGGCATCCTTGTGGGCACGGTCTACGGGCTCGCGGCAATGGGCATCACGCTTATCTGGGGCGTGATGGACGTGATCAACCTGACCCACGGCACGATGATCGTCGCGGGCATGTTCGGCGTCTACCTGCTCGCGGGCACCGCCGGCGTGCCGGTCTACGCGACACTGCCAATACTCCTCGTCGGCGGTTTCTTCGCCGGGGTGGCTACGTACTGGATCGCGGTGCACCGCGTCGTCGGACAGCCGCCGCTGATGAGCCTGCTGTCGACCTTCTCGGTCAACCTGGTGCTGATCGGGATGGGCACCGCGGTGTGGGGAACGGATTTGTTCAACGTGCCGGTTTCGCTGCCCGGCTTGAGCATGGGCCGCTACACGTTCCCCGGCACGCACATTATGGCTGCGGGGCTGACCGTCGCGATCGCGGGGGCGCTGTACCTGTTCCTTTACCGCTCGCGGAGCGGCAAGGCGGTGCGCGCGGTGTCGGGCAACCGGGAAGCCGCCGAACTGGTTGGCATCCCGACCCGGCGCGTGCTGGCGCAGTCCTTCGGCCTTGGGGTGGCGCTTGCCTGGGTCTCGGGGATGCTGATCGCCACGATGTTCCCGTTCACGGTGCTCTCGGGCGACCCCTACCTGCTCAAGAGTTTCGTGGTGACGGTGCTCGGGGGCCTCGGCAATCCCGTCGGCGCGCTCGTCGCTGGCGTTGCGCTCGGCCTGCTCGAGGGCCTCGCCACGCCGTTCATGCCGGTGAGCTGGACCCCCGTGATGGAGTTCGTGTTGTTCGTCGCGGTGCTGATCGCCTTCCCCGGCGGCGTGCTGGGCATGCTGGGCTTGCGCGGGACGCGCGCCCATTGAGCAGGGTTCGGGCATGACGATCCTGCGTCGGCCGTTCTTCTGGGTCATCGGCGCGATCATCCTTGCGTTTGTGCTCGGGCCGACGTACGGCAACAACGCCCAGTTGCGCGAAAATCTCCTGCTCGCCGCGGTCTACATCACGCTGGCGAGCAACCTCAACATGATCCTCGGCTACGCCGGCTACGTGAACTTCGGCAGCATCGTGTTCTTCGGCCTGGGCGGCTACTTCTGCGTCTGGCTGATGAACGCGCACGGCTGGCCGCTGGTCGGCGCGACGCTGGCCGGCGGGGTCACGGTGAGCGCGCTCGCGCTTGTGTTCGGGCTCGGCATCCTGCGCCTGCGCGGCGCCTACTTCGCGCTCGCCACCATCGGCGTCAACGAGGCGGTGATGGCCTTCGTCGACAATTTCGGGCCCTGGGGCGGATCGAGTGGCATCTACCTGTCATCCGAGCTGTTCGGGCCGCTTGGCGGCCCCGCCAAGGCGCTGTGGGTGATCTATTACCTGCTGGTCGGTGTGATGGGGCTGTCGCTCTACCTCAGCTACACGGTCAAGCGCTCGAAGTTCGGCCTCGGCCTGCGCGCGATCGGGCAGAACGAGAACGCGGCCGCGGTGCTCGGGGTGCAGGCGCCCCGCTACAAGGCGGCCGTATACAGCCTTTCGGCCTTTCTGCCGGCGATCGCCGGCGGCCTGTACTTCTTCAAGAGCGCGTTCATCCAACCGCCGGACGCGTTTGACCTCCAGCTCTCGACGGAGGCGATCGTGATCGCGATGCTGGGCGGCCAGGGGACCGTGGCAGGGCCGGCGATCGGCGCGTTTCTGTACGAGCAGTTGCGAGGCTGGCTGCTCACTTCCCCGGCGTTCTCGCACTTCCAGCTGGTCATCGCCGGTGCGCTGCTGCTTGCGATCGTGCTGTTCGCGCCCGGCGGTCTGATGGGCTGGCTCTACCGGCGCTGGCCGCGCCTGCGGAGTTTCCTCGAATGAGCTCGCTGCTCGAAGTCGAGGGCGTAAGCAAGCGCTTCGGCGGCGTGCAGGCCGTGCAGTCGCTCAGCTTCTCGGTGGCCGAGGGCTCGATCCTGGGCCTGATCGGGCCGAACGGCGCCGGCAAGTCCACCGTGTTTAACCTGATCAACGGTGTGATCGCGCCGGACGAGGGCCAGATCAGCTTCCGCGGGGTCGACATCACCGCGGGGCCCCCTTACCGGGTCGCGCGCCACGGACTCGCGCGCACGCACCAGATCGTGCAGCCGTTCATGACCATGAGCGTGCTCGAGAACTGCACCGTCGGCGCCTGCTTCGGCCGCGAAAACCTGCGCCTCGAGCACGGGCGCCAAGCCGCGCGCGAGGCATTGGTTCAGGTTGGCTTGGAGGACCGCTCCGACACGCTGGCCTCGCAGCTCACGATCGCCGGCAAGAAGCGGTTGGAGCTCGCGCGCGCGCTCGCGGCCCGGCCGACGCTGCTGCTGCTCGACGAAGTGCTCGCTGGGCTAAACCCGACTGAGGTCGAGCACATGATCGCGATCATCCGCGCGATCCGCGCGCGCGGCGTCTCGATCCTGATGATCGAGCACCTGATGCAGGCGATCATGAGCCTGTCGGACCGGGTCATTGTGCTCAACTCCGGCGCCAAGCTCGCCGAAGGGCTGCCCGCCGAGGTGGCTGTCGACCCTGCGGTGATTGAGGCCTATCTCGGCGACCCTGGCCTCGCCGACACGCTGCGCGGGGGCCGCCGATGAAGCGAAGCGATCCTTCAGGCCGAGGCGCTCGAGGCCGGCTACGGTGAAGTCCAGGTGCTGTGGGGGATCTCGCTCGGCGTCGCGGACGGCGGATTGACCACGATCGTCGGCGCGAACGGCGTCGGCAAGACCACGTCGCTGCGCGCGATCGCCGGCAGCATCCGCCCTTGGGCCGGCAAGGTGCTGTTCAAGGGCGAGGACGTCACCCGCCTGCCGCCGCACTTGAAGGCGGCGCGCGGGCTGGCGCTGGTGCCCGAGGGCCGGCAGCTGTTCAGCGACATGTCGGTGGAGGAAAACCTCGAGATGGGCGCCTTCGCCCGGCGCGGGTCGCGCAGCTACGCTAGCCGTCTGGAGCGCGCCTACGCGCTGTTCCCGGTACTCAAGGAGCGCCGCCACCAGCACGCAGGCACCTTCTCCGGCGGCGAGCAGCAGATGCTCGCCATCGCGCGCGGACTGATGTCGGAACCGGACCTGCTGATAATCGACGAACTCTCGCTCGGGCTCGCGCCGCTGGTCGTGCACCAGATCTTCGCCACCCTGAGGACATTGAAAGAGGAGGGGCTCACGATCCTGCTGGTCGAGCAGAACGTGCACCTTGCCTTCGCCATGAGCGACTACGCCTACGTCTTGGCCGAGGGACGCCTGTTTACTGAGGGCGTACCCCAGAAGCTCGAGGCGATGCCCGAGATCCGCAAGGCTTATCTCGGGCTCTGAGCCGGGCGCGCCCGAAGCCGGTCACGACAGTGCACCCTTCGCAGCGCTCGCCGGAAGGTTCGGGGCTGGTTGAAACGCGGGTAGCACTGGCGCAGCTGTGGCAAGCGGCCGGTCAACCCATTGAAGCACTGTCGAATATCCGGCTCACGGGTGCGGAACCTGCGCTTCCATCCTCGTTCGCGGTCGGCACGGCAGCCCAGGTCAGCATTGCGGCCTCGGCGCTCGCTGCCGCGGATTTGTGGCATCTACGCTGCGGGCGGCACCAGCTCGTCACGGTCGACATGCGCCATGCGGCCATCGAGTTCCGTAGCGAGCGCTATTTCCGTGTTGGCGGACGGGAGCCTACCGAATTCTGGGACAAGATCGCAGGGTTATATCGCTGCGGTGATGGCCGGTGGGTTCGTCTGCATACCAACTTTGCGCACCACCGCGACGGGGTGCTGGCGCTGCTCGCCTGCGACTACGACAAGGCTGCAGTAGAACGGGCACTGCTTAACTGGCGCGCGGAGGAGTTCGAAGAGGCCGCAGCCCAAGCGGGACTCGTGGTCGTCGCGAATCGATCCTTCGAGGAGTGGGATCACCACCCCCAGGGCATAGCGGTGGCCGCGCTGCCCGTATTCTCAATCGAGCCCATCGGCGATGCGCCCCCTCAACCGCTTGCGCTTCCCGTCGCACCACGCCCCCTGAGCGGCGTGCATGTCCTCGATCTCACGCGAATCATCGCCGGTCCGGTGTGCGGTCGCACGCTCGCTGCGCATGGAGCAGACGTACTGCTTGTTACAGCGCCTCATTTACCCGCGATCGAACCGTTGGTGATCGACACGGGGCGCGGCAAGCTGTCGTCCCAGATCGATTTGCGCGGGACGGCCGGGCAATCCACGCTGTGCGCCCTGTTGCGAGACACCGATGTATTCGTCCAGGGCTACCGCCCCGGCGCGCTCCAATCGTTAGGATTCGGTCCGGAACAGGTGGCGCACCTGCGTCCTGGTATCGTCTACGTATCGCTATCCGCATACAGCCACGTCGGACCTTGGGCGGACCGGCGCGGCTTCGATTCGCTGGTGCAGACCACGAGCGGCCTCAACGATGCTGAAGCGCAAGCGGCCGGGACAGGTCAACCGAGACCGTTACCAGCCCAAGCGCTTGATCATGCTGCGGGCTACCTAATGGCCTTCGGGGCGATCACCGCGCTCGCTCGGCGTTGTACGGTGGGCGGCAGTTGGCATGTGCGCGTGTCGCTCGCGCAAACGGGAAAATGGCTGCGCCAGCTCGGTCGGCTCGAGCGTGGCTTGTCTTGTCACGAAACAACCTTCGACGATCTTCAAGACCTGCTGGACGAGCAAGATTCGGGATTTGGGCGCTTAACGGCAATCCGGCACGCGGCGCAACTTTCAGAGACCCCGGTGCGATGGTCGCGTCCTTCGATGCCGCTTGGCGCTCATATTGCGGCGTGGCCAGAATGAAAGCGGGTGGATAAACGCCCAACCGCTAACCCTTTTTTTGAAAAGACGGCCCAATCCCTTGCCGGGGCAGGGCGATTACGAATGCCATGGGCGGCACGCTAGCAGAGCTTGTCGCTAAATGTGACGCACCCAAATTGGGTGGGCCATAACGGTGATTGGGTGCGATCGACCTCGAGAGGGGCGAGGTTGCAAGTTATTGATTCATAAAGTACTTATGTGGCCTGAATCCGCGCGAACGCCAAATCCTGCAGTTGATCGTGGAGCGAAGATCAAGCGCGGAAACCGCCAAGACGCTGTTTCTCTCGCCCAAGCCGTGGAAACCTATCGCAGCCGTCTGATGCACAAACTGAGAGTCAACGATTTTGCAAGCCTCGTCCGGTTGCCCTCCAACACGGGCTGACGCCTCCGGCGTAAAGGCAGTTGGAAGTTGGCCCTTTGCGAGGACTACGTAGAGTCTTATCATGGATTTGGGAAAATTCGATAGCGCAACGCAACAACGATAGGCGATCGAGTGGGCGGCTGCGCCAAAAAAAATGACAAACCGCATCGAAGACTACGCGCTGATTGGTAACACCCGCACCGCGGCGTTAGTCGGACGCGACGGGTCGATCGACTGGCTGTGCGCGCCGCGCTTTGATTCGCGCGCATGTTTCGCCGCGCTACTCGGTACTCACGAGCATGGTCGTTGGCTTCTGGCACCGGTGGCCAAAGCTCGTACTGTGCGCCGCAGCTATCGCAGCGACACGCTTGTGCTCGAGACCGAGTTCGAGACCGCGGACGGCAGGGTTCGCCTCATCGATTGCATGCCGCCGTGGCCGGATCGGACGGATGTCGTGCGCCTCGTCGAAGGTGTGCGCGGTCGGGTGCCCATGCGGATGGAACTCATCATTCGCTGCGGCTATGGCGTCGTCGTGCCGTGGGTGCGCCGCGTCGAGAACGCGTTGCTTGCGACGGCGGGACCAGATTCGTTCGAATTGCGAGCGGGAGTCGAGACCATGGGGAGGGGGTTCACCACCATTGCGCAATTCACGGTGCGACGAGGACAACGCATCCCGTTCGTCATTAGCCATTTCCCTTCGCATCAGGCGCGGCCACTGCCGATCGATGCCGATGCGGCGATCGGGGCGACCGAACTGGCTTGGCGTAATTGGTGCGCGCGTTGCACGTACGATGGACGCTGGGCCGAAGCAGTCAAGCGATCGCTGATCACGCTAAAGACTCTTACCTACGCGCCAACGGGTGGAATCGTCGCCGCGCCGACGACCTCGCTGCCGGAACGCATCGGTGGCGAACGTAACTGGGACTATCGGTTCTGCTGGCCGCGCGATGCGACTTACACGCTGTACGCGTTGCTGCTCGCCGGCTATCGCGACGAGGCGCGCGCCTGGCGGGAGTGGCTGCTGCGCGCGGCCGCCGGCAGGCCACGAGATTTGCAGACAGTTTATGGTCTCGCCGGGGAAAGGCAGTTGGCGGAGCTCGAGTTGGCATGGCTACCAGGCTACCGGGGCTCTGCGCCAGTTCGCATCGGCAACGCCGCCGCCGCGCAATGTCAGCTCGATGTCTACGGTGAGGTGATCGATGCCCTGCACTTGGCGCGCACCGCCGGGCTCGACGCCGCCGCCGAAGCCTGGGACTTCCAGCTGGCGTTACTCGAGTTCCTCGAATCGCACTGGACCGAACCGGACAATGGCATCTGGGAGGTGCGAGGCGAACGCCGGCATTTCACGCATTCGAAGGTAATGGCGTGGGTCGCGTTCGATCGAGCGATCAAGGCGGTCGAGAGCCACGACGTCGCAGGGCCGGTCGATCGCTGGCGGCGCACGCGCGCGCGGATTCACGCCGACGTCTGCCGCGAGGGCTACAACGCGAGGCGTGGGACGTTTGTTCAACATTACGGCTCGAACCGGCTCGATGCGAGCCTTCTGCTGATGCCCCTGGTAGGGTTCCTGCCGGCTGACGATCCACGGGTGCGAAGCACGGTAGGCGCGATTGAACGCGAATTGATGTTTGGAGGCTTCGTCGCTCGCTATCTGACGGCGAGGCGGATCGACGGCCTGGCGAAAGGTGAGGGCGCATTTTTGCCGTGCTCGTTCTGGCTTGCCGACAATATGGCACTACAGGGTCGCAACGCAGAGGCCGAAGCGTTATTCGAAAGGTTGCTGGCCGTGCGCAACGATGTTGGGCTGCTCGCCGAAGAATACGACCCCCGTGCCCGGCTTCAACTCGGTAATTTTCCACAGGCGCTGTCGCACGTCGCGCTGATCAATACCGCGCGCAACCTGTCACTCCGTGGGGGACCGGGAGAGCATCGTGGCAGTGGAATGGAACAGCCGCCCCCAGGCGGGTTGAAGACACCGGCGCGGTGGAGAAAGCCCGCATCAAAATGATCCGCTAAACATGGGCTGGTTCCGGTCGTGTTGGCGCGGCCGGGGGGTCGCCAAGAAAAGTTCGGTCGCCCGCTTGTCAAGGAGTTTCAAGATGCAGATCGGCATGATTGGCTTGGGGCGCATGGGGTCGAATATGGTGCGGCGCTTGATTAAAGGCGGCCACGAATGCGTCGTCCACGACGTGCACCCAGAGGCTGTCAAGCAACTCATGCAGGAAGGCGCCATTGGCGCGTCTTCGCTGGAAGACTTGGCTGCCCGATTGGCGAAGCCGCGCGCGATCTGGTTGATGGTGCCGGCGGCGCTCGTCGATAAGGCGCTGGGACAACTGGCGCCACTGCTCGAAGCGGGCGACCTGGTCGTTGATGGCGGCAATTCGTATTACCGCGATGATATCCGCCGCGGCGCAGAGTTGGGGCCACGAGGAATTCATTACGTGGATGTCGGCACGAGCGGCGGAGTAGCCGGGCTGGATCGTGGTTACTGTCTCATGATTGGAGGCGAAAAGGATGTCGTCGAGCGCCTTTCTCCAATCTTTGCCACGCTGGCCCCTGGCGTCGACGCGGCGCTCCCCACGCCGGGGCGGCAAAACTCCAAGAGCACTGCCGAAAAGGGTTATCTGCATTGCGGGCCGCAAGGTGCCGGTCATTTCGTTAAGATGGTCCACAATGGCATCGAATACGGCGTGATGGCGGCCTATGCCGAAGGCCTGAACATCCTGCGCAATGCCGACGCCGGCAAACGGGCACGCGATACGGATGCCGAGACGGCGCCGCTGCGGCACCCCGAGTATTACCAGTACGAGCTTGACTTGCCCGAGATCGCCGAGGTTTGGCGCCGCGGAAGCGTGATCGGCTCATGGCTGCTGGACCTCACTGCCGCCGCACTCCTGAATGACCCCGACCTCAAAAACTACGCCGGTCGCGTGGCGGATTCGGGCGAAGGGCGATGGACGATCGCAGCGGCCATCGACGAAGCGGTCCCGGCCCCGATCCTTACTGCCGCTCTCTACGAACGCTTCAGCTCCCGCGGCGATTCTGATTTTGCCGACCGGGTGTTGTCCGCGATGCGTAAGCAATTTGGCGGGCATGACGCGAAGGATGAGGGAAGAGGCTGAGATGAACAAGCTCAAACGCGGCGGCGCACGGTCCGACGCACTGGTGCTATTCGGCATCACGGGTGACCTCGCGCATAAGATGATCTTTCCAGCTCTCTATGCGATGGCGAAGCGCGGCTTCCTCAACGTTCCAGTGGTCGGCGTCGCTTCCTCGAAATGGAATCAGACGCAATTGTGCAAGCACGTCACCGACGGCATAAGAGCATCAGCAGGAATCGATGATCAGCCAGCCCTCCGCCATATGCTCTCCCTGCTCCGCTATGTCAGTGGCGATTACAACGAAGCGAGCACGTTCAAAGCGCTCAAGACAGCACTGGGAGATGCCCAGCGCCCGGCGCACTACCTCGCCATTCCGCCCGCGCTCTTTGCGCCGGTTATCAAGGGGCTTGGCGCGGCAGGCTTGGCCGATCACGCGCGCGTCATCGTCGAAAAGCCGTTCGGACGGGATCTGGCTTCTGCGCGTGCTCTCAATCGCATCGCCCGATCAGTCTTTTCGGAAGATGCGATCTTCCGCATCGATCACTTCCTCGCGAAGGAGGAGATCATGAATATCCTGTATTTTCGCTTCGCCAACTCGTTCCTGGAACCCATCTGGAACCGCAACTTCGTGGCCAGCGTTCAAATAACACTGTCCGAGAAGTTTCGGCATAGGGAGCCGCGGCGCGTTTTACGAAACGGCGGGCTGTCTGCGTGACGTAGTCCAGAACCATCTGTTTCAGATTGTCGCGCTGCTTGCCATGGAGCCGCCGACCTTTAGGGGTTTTGAAGCTGTGCACGGCGAGACAGCTGATATCTTGCGAGCCATGCGTCCTCTGCAGTCCGACGACGTGGTCCGCGGGCAGTACGCTGGCTACCGCAATGAGCCTGGCGTAGCGAAGAATTCCGACGTCGAAACGTTCTGCGCGCTGCGCCTTTTCATCGACTCGTGGCGTTGGGGCGGAGTGGCGTGGTACCTGCGCTCAGGCAAGTTTCTGGCCGAGACCGCCGCCGAGGTCCTGGTCCAGTTGAAGCCGCCACCGCAGCAGCTATTCGCCGACTCGGCGCCCGCGGCCGGGGCGGCCAACTATCTGCGCTTCCGCCTTTCCCCCAGTTCCGCCATCGCCATCGCCGCGCGCGTCAAACGCGCAGGCAAAGATTTCGTCGGCGACCAACGCGAACTCTACCTGCTCGATGAGCAACCGGGAGAGGAAACCCCATATGAGCGGCTTCTGAGCGACGCGATGGCCGGAAACGGCGCGCTTTTCACGCACGAGGACGCGGTTGAGGCCGCCTGGGCGGTAGTTGACCCAGTCCTCAGGAACCACCATCGGGTTCGTCCGTACGGGCGCCATAGCTGGGGGCCGAAAGAGGCTGATGCGCTAATCGCAGCAGATGGTAGCTGGCACAATCCGATACTGGGTCGTACGTAAGCATGTCCGCCGCAGACAACGTGGTATTCCTGCTCGACGTGGACAACACGCTGCTTGACAACGACCGGGTGCAAGACGATCTCAGCCACCACCTCGAAAGCGAATTCGGAGCAGCGAGCAGGGATCGGTACTGGGCGATATTCGAAGCGCTGCGCACCGAGTTGGGTTATGCGGATTACCTAGGCGCATTGCAGCGCTATCGGCTCGACGAATTGAATGATCCGCGCCTGCTGCAGATGTCTGCATTTCTTGTGGACTATCCGTTTTCTGACCGGCTATATTCGGGTGCACTCCGTGCGATCAACCATCTTCGCCGTTGGGGGCCAACGGTCATCCTGTCTGATGGAGACGTAGTCTTTCAGCCACGCAAAATTCAGCGTGCTGGATTGTGGAAAGCAGTCGAGGGCAGAGTACTGATCTATATTCATAAGGAGCGCATGCTCGATGACGTCGAGCAGCGCTACCCGGCTCGCCGCTACGCCATGGTTGACGACAAGCTACGCATCCTCACCGCGATGAAACAGGTATGGGGAAACCGATTGACGACCATCTTCCCGCGCCAAGGACATTACGCGCTGGACCCCGAGAATATCAACGCCTTTCCGTCAGCTGACATTACGATTGAGGGCATTGGCGATCTCGTCAATGCCGATTTCACCACGTTGCTCGGCAACGTCTAGCGGACCGTGCGTAACCGGAGGCAAAATGAAGCCGACCCAACAATTGCATGATCTCGGCCAAAGCCTTTGGCTCGACAACATCACGCACGGCCTGCTGACGGACGGCACGCTGCGGCGCTACATCAGCGAGTTTTCGATGACGGGGCTGACCTCCAATCCCACGATCTTCGACAAAGCGATCAAGGAAGGGAACGTTTACGATGCCATAATCCGCCAAAAAGCGGCCGAGGGAAAATCGGGCGAGGCGCTGTTTTTCGAACTAGCGCTCGAGGATTTGATCCAAGCTGCTGATCTATTTCGTCCAACTCATGACAAAACCGCCGGCGTTGACGGCTGGGTATCGCTCGAAGTGTCCCCCTTGCTGGCAAACGATACTGCGGAGACGATCAACGCGGTGACGCACCTGCATCGGCGCGTGCAGCGGCCCAATTTTTTCATCAAGATTCCAGGGACGTCCGAAGGTGTCCCGGCGATCGAGGAGTCGATTTTCCGCGGCGTACCAGTAAATGTGACACTGTTATTTTCGCGCGAACAATACGTCGCTGCCGCTGAGGCGTATATGTGCGGCATCGAGCGGCGCCTCTCCGCGGGATTGGGTACGAAAGTGGCCTCTGTCGCGTCCGATTTTTGTCAGCCGCTGGGACGTCGCAGTGAAGGACAAGGTTCCCGGAAAGCTTCGGAATCGCCTCGGGATCGCGATCGCCAAGCTTGCATACAAGGCTTATCGCGAGATGCTGGCCTCGCCCCGTTGGCGAAAACTTGCCGCCGTCGGCGCTCGGCCACAACGCCTGCTGTGGGCCAGCACCGGGACCAAGGATCCGGATGCGCCGGACACCCTCTACGTCGAAGCGTTGGCGGCCCCGGACACCATCAACACCATTCCCGAGGAAACCTTGCACGCCTTTGCCGATCACGGTGGATTGAAGGGTGTATTGCCGCTTGACGGAGGCGACGCCGAGGAGATGCTCGCCGAATTTACGGCGATAGGTGTCGACGATGCGGCGCTTGCGGCCCAACTCCAGCGGGAAGGAACCGAATCCTTCGACAAGTCTTGGCAGGATCTCATGGACCGCATCGCCTCGAAATGCGCCTTGCTGGCGACGAGCGATCAACCAGGTGCACGTAGATCGTGACCGCGAACGGAGCTCCGCAGAGCCGCCGCTCACGGAGCAGTCGGCGGTCAAAGTGCTAGCGGAGGATCATACGGAAGTGCGTAGTCTGTGTCTGCGCGAGCGCCTCGCCGCCGATCCATTGCGGGGCGAACGTCTTACCGCCGAAGCCGCTGGTCTCTACCTCGACCGCGCGAAGAATCGGCTGACCGACGAGACAATTGGGCGCTGTAGTATTTGATGGTCAACGCAGGATCGCCAACGCCCGCGCACAGACGTTGTCGATCGTGAACCCATACTCGCGCAACATGACATTGCCCGGGGCGGAAGCGCCGAAACGCTCCACGCCGAGTACATCGCCGCGATCTCCGACGTAACGATGCCAACCTTGCGCCACGCCCGCTTCGACCGCAAGCCGCGCGCCGATCGGAGGCGGAAGCACTCTGTCCCGGTATTCTTGCGATTGCGCATCGAACAAAGCCCAACTTGGCAACGAGACGATGCGCACCGCGATGTTCTGCTCCATCAATTTCTTTCGCGCGGCCACAATGAGCGCGACTTCTGAGCCCGTCGCGATCAGGATCAACTCCGGTTTGCCGCCCGGTGCGTCTGCGAGAATGTACCCACCGCGCCTTAGGCCGTCTGCGGCAGCAAACTGCGTGCGGTCGAGCGTAGGAACGTCCTGGCGCGTCAGTATCAATATCACCGGCCCTGCGCGCGTTTCCAGTGCCACGCGCCAAGCGACGGCGGTTTCGTTGGCGTCGGCGGGCCGAATTACATTGAGGCCGGGAACGGAACGCAGCCCGGCAAGCTGCTCGACGGGTTGATGCGTCGAGCCGTCCTCGCCGAGCGCAATGCTGTCGTGGGTTAGCACATAAATTACGTGCAGTCTCATCAACGCGGCGAGACGCATTGGCGGCCGCATGTAATCTGAAAAGATCAGGAACGTTGCGCCGAACGGTATGGTCCCACCGTGTGCTGCCAGTCCGTTCAGGATCGCACCCATGCCATGTTCGCGTACGCCGAAGTACAAATTCCGGCCGGCGTAGCTCCAGCCACCGCCTTCGGAACCCTGGCGATCGTGGGCGTTTGCGCCGGGCGGCTCGAAAGTTCCCAGGCCTTGCAGCGCGGTGTAAGTCGATGGATCCAGATCTGCCGAGCCGCCGATTAGACTCGGCAAACGGGGCGCGACTTCGTTCATCACCTTGCCCGAAGCAGCCCGCGTGGCCATACCCTTGCCATCGGCAGGGAAGATGGGAATGTTTTCATCCCAACCGACGGGCAATTCGCCGCGCGTGGCCTGTTGCAGCTCCTGGGCAAGCTCCGGAAATGCATGCGTATAGGCGGAGAGCCTGCTGCTCCACGCAGCTTCCTCCCGCGTACCCTTGACAATCGCTTCGCGAAAATGAGCGAGCGCCTGATTGGGAATGTAGAACGCCGACTCTGTCGGCCAGCCGAGATTCTGCTTGGTCAAACGCACTTCTTCCTGCCCCAGCGGTGAACCGTGCGCCTTGTAACTGTCCTGCTTGTTTGGCGAGCCATAGCCGAGGTGCGTTCGCACCAGGATCAGAGACGGACGCTTGGTTTCGGTACGTGCACTGGAGAGCGCCTGCTCGAGCGCCGACAGATCGTTGCCATCGTCGATCGATTGCGCGTGCCAGCCGTAAGCTTCGAAGCGTCGCGCCCGGTCTTCAGTGAAAGTGATGTCAGTGCCGGCGGAGAGCGTGATCCGATTGTCGTCGTAGAGATAGATCAACTTGCCAAGCCGCAGATGCCCGGCCAGCGATGCGGCTTCGGATGCAACGCCTTCCATTAGGTCACCGTCGCTCACGATTCCATAGGTGAAATGATTGATGATCTCGAAGCCACTGCGGTTGTATCGCGCCGCCAGGTGCGCCTCGGCCATCGCCAGGCCGACCCCGTTGCCGAAGCCCTGACCAAGCGGCCCTGTCGTCATCTCGACACCGGGCGTGAGGCCGCGCTCAGGATGCCCGGGCGTAATGCTTCCCATTTGGCGAAACTGCTTGATCTGTTCCAGCGAAAGATCGTACCCGGTTAAATGGAGCAGGCTGTATAAGAGCATCGAGCCGTGGCCCGCGGACAGGACAAAACGATCGCGATCCAACCATGTCGGATTCAAGGGGTGATGTTTGAGAAAGTGCGTCCATAGCACATAGGCCATGGGCGCGGCGCCCAGCGGTAGGCCCGGGTGCCCGCTGTTGGCCTTCTGCACGGCATCGACAGAAAGAAAGCGCAAGGTATTAATGCATAAATCGTCCAAATCGGAGGCAGAACGAACCGAGGAAGCTGTGCTCATTGGACTGTCCTTAGTTCCTGGGCGAAAGCATGGTCAAGTGAGGTGTAACGTGCTGAGGGCTGCGTCGACCTTGGCGAACGGATCCGCCCGTCCCGCTCGATGCATCGGTTTGTCGTAGAATTACTTATGAAGGTGCTGGTCGTCGATGTTGGCGGGACGCACGTCAAGATACTTGCCACCGGGCAGAAGCGTCATCGGGAGTTTTCTTCCGGGCCAACGCTTACCCCCGAACATATGGTCACCGAGGTCAAAGCGCTTGTCGGGTCCTGGAAGTACGACGTAGTGTCGATGGGCTATCCGGGCCCGGTACTCCATCACCGACCCATTGCAGAGCCCCACAATCTTGGTCGGGGCTGGGTCGGGTTCGATTATCGCGCAGCATTCGGCTGCCCGATCAGGATTGTCAACGATGCAGCCATGCAGGCATTAGGCAGCTACAAGGGCGGAAAAATGCTCTTCCTCGGCTTGGGAACGGGTCTTGGTTCTACCCTGATCGTCAACGGCATTGTCGAGCCGATGGAACTGGGTCACCTTCCTTACAGGAAAGCAACCTACGAGGACTACGTCGGCAGTCGCGGACTGGAGAAGCACGGTAAGAAGAAATGGCGGAAACATGTCGCGGACGTGGTCGCACGCCTGATCGCCGCCCTCGAGCCCGAGGACGTTGTGCTCGGGGGCGGCAATGTCCGCAAATTGAGGGGACTCCCTCCGGGTTGCCGCGAAGGTGACGAAGCCAGCGCGTTCGTTGGCGGGTTTCATCTCTGGGGAAGCGCAGACAGCCATAAACAACACGCACCCGGCAGGGCGTCCTCGCGCCAGCAAAGCAAGACTTAGCGGTGCCAAACGCCGCGCATGGTGGCCCTCTTGCCCGGCCTGGCGTCGAAGCACGGAGCCGATCAGCGCGTCAAGCTGCCACCCGGGCCCAAGAGTGGGTATTGGCCAGCCCGGCGATTGGTGTGGACGCCACTTCCGCGGCACATTGTTCGCGAAGGCTTCCAAGGTAAGCAGCGAAACCGTTTTCGACGGACGTTTGCCAGCGCGCACTGGTCACGACGCGCGTCGGGCCGGCCCAGCGAACGTCGCCGTGGCGTTCTACCAAGGCGGAGATCAACGCCGCGTCTTCACCCGATTTCAGCGCGGGGAAGCCACCGGCTGTTTCGTAGGCGGCCGCCGATATGCCGAGATTGGCGCCGTGGATGTGGTGCGTTTCAAGGCTGTAACGCTCGAGGAAGCGCTCGCGGACTCCGACTGGGTGACCTGACCAATCGTCGATGCAGACTTGGCCGCATGTCGCGTCGGCATACAGGTCCAGCTGTGCGCTCAGCCAGTTTGGCGGTACGATCGTGTCGGCGTCGGTAAAAGCTATCCAACGGGCGCCGTAATCCAGAGCCAAAGAAGCCCCCAGCGCTCGCGCCGCGCCGACACAGTGAGCGTTCAAAGATACGATCTGTGCACAGTGCCGGATAGCGATCGCCGCCGATCGGTCGGTGCAGGCATCAAGGACGACGACGATCTCCACTGGCTCCGTGTCGAGAAGAGGATCCGCCGCAGCTTGCCGGACCGATTGCAGACAGTCGCCCAGGAGCACTTGCTCGTTGTGAACGGGCACCACTACGCCAATCATTCCTCCCCCCAACGGGTTTGTCCTAAGTATCCGCGCTGCGGCCGCCAAGACAATCAGAGAACGCCTAATCTTGCTGTAGGACGAACAGGAAATTTGGTAGGACGCAGTGCCACATCAGGGCCTTCGGCATCACCAATACCGTCGTCGCGCCCCAGATACGCGGATACAACGGTCTGACACTAGGCGCGCGCTGCGCCTGCCGACATGCGATCGTCAAGTCGTCGAAGAACGAGCCGCGGTCGAGGGAAGGGCGGTTGGGCACTGATAAGGCTTGTCTCGTTTCGTATCGATCGCGACCTCTGCCGGTCCCTTGCCCGTTTCGATGCGCAACTCGCCCGAGCGCTCGGCCTCGCGCGGATCCTTGGTCATGAACTGAAGCACAGCATCGTGCCGGGTTCGTGCGGTACCGAACAAACCTGCCCACGCGTTACGAGCGTCGTGCTTGGCCAGATACAGACCCTGGTCGGCGAGTTCGACGATCTGCGACCATGACACCAAGCGTGGATTCCCTGGGAGGAAAGGAAAGCATGCGAAGCCGATCGAACAGGTCTGTGTCTGGAACACGCCCTCACCAAGGTCAAACGGCCGATTCGCCACGGCGGCGCGAATGCGCTCGGCGACATTGTTCGCATCGGCCCGGTTGGTATCGCGCGCTACCACGAGAAATTCCTCGCCACCCCAGCGCACCAGATAATCGGTATCGCGCAGCACCTCCTCGAGGCGCTGCCGCATCTGCACCAGAATTTTGTCGCCGGCAGCGTGGCCATGACGATCGTTGACTACTTTGAAATGGTCGAGATCCACCACCAAGAACACCAGGTCGGCTTCGACCGGCATCGGGCTCGACGGCTGATCCAGCCATCGTTCATAGCGGCGCAGACAGAGGCCGACATCGATTTCGATGTGTTGATTCAGGAAGCGCCGGTTGCGCAAGCCCGTCAAGGGGTCGGTAAGGCTCACCTCCTGCATGGTCCGATAGGCGCCTTCCAGTTCGAGGTTCTTGCGGACCAGCTCGGCTTGCGTGACGCGCAACTCCGTTAACGTTGCGGCCAGCGTCGCGTACGTCGCGGCGTTGTCAAGTGCGATGGCACCACAGGCACACAGCGTTCGGAATATCAGCCGCTCGCGCTCGCCGTACGCATTCGGCTGAGGTGACTGAAGGGTCATCACGCCAAGCAGACGATCGCCTACGCACAAGGGAGCGAACAGTGCGCTCATGACCGCGAGCGTTCCGGCAACCCGGTTCGGACTGTTCGCGCCGGGCGCCAGCTCGATACTGATCTCGCGACGCTCGCGTGCGCAGCGGGCGGAGTTGGCGGTGGGATGCGAAAGCTCGATGCGATTCGCGGGCAAAGATTGACCGTCCTCGACGCCGAATGCGCGCGTCAGCGCCAGCCCGTCCGGTTCAGCGAGATATACCGAAAACGAAGTGGCATCGAGCAGCCCGTTGACATGGCTCTCGAGGGTCTTGAACACTGCCGCGGCATCCAGGCAGGATGTAATCTCCTGTCCAATGGCACCGAGACCCTCCAAGGTGGCATTGGTTTCCTGCAAGTCTTGGGCCCGGGTCGCTTCGACCGCTGCCAAGTGACGATGATGTTCGGCTTCCGCTTGCGCGCGTTCGCTCTTCTGTCTAACCTCCAGCGCAATGGCGCGATTGGTTGCATTCTTGCTGTGCGTTTTCTCTCGGGCGGCAGCGGCGCGGATCGAAACGCTATACGCCTGCGCGTGGTTGCCAGTTTTGGCATGCGCGCGCGCCAGTGCGTCGAGCAAGGCCGCCGGAACGGTGTAGCCATCGATCGTGCCCGCGACCTCCAGCGCCTGCTGTAAGTAGTGCAATGACGCGCTCGCCTCGGTCATGTGCGTCGGTGGGGCCAGCTCGTGCGCGGCATGAATTTCGGCAATGATTTGTAAAGCCTCGATCTGCCTTTGCGCGTTGTTCGAACTGCGCGCGAGGACCAACGCGGACGACGCCGCAGACAGCGCCTCGGTGGGCCGTTCGAGTTGCAACAGCGCCCGTGCTTGCGTGCGCGCTGCTTCGATCCGCAGATCGGCATGATTGAGTTCAGCTGCCCGTTGCTCCAGCTGACTGAAGGCGTCGAGCGCCGCCTGGTAATCTTTCCTGTCGAGTAACAGCTCGCCCAGATAGAACAACGCCGAAGCGTAGCTTCGCGAGCGCGCCAGTGGCGCGAGCGTCGAGAGCGCTTCGCGCAGCGCCGCCTCCGCTGCATCCAGCCGGCCAAGGGCCCAGAGTGTGTGGCCCGTCTGCGCCAGGCACAGGCCGACGGTGGTCGGCCAGCCGGTGCCACGCGCCACGTCGAGTGCTCGCTGCGACCATTCAAGGCTGGCGTCGAGATCGTTCAGATTATCGAAGGCGCAACTGATGTTGATGCTGGCGGTGATCGCAAGTCTTAGTTGGCCCGTGGCGAGCGCCGTTTCGCGCACCTTCAGCAGCAAGGCAATCGCGCGTCCGTAGTCGCTGGTGTCGAAAGCGAGGGCGCTGAGGAAATCGGTGGCGCGCGCGGTCACAGCCGGATGGCCGCGGGTGAGTTGCCCCTCGATGACACTCGCCCACCGCGCCTCCGCCGCGCCGGGATCACGATGGCTTTCCCACATCGCTAAAACGGCTTGCGCCGTATCGATGCGCGGTACATCGCTAGCGCGACTGGCATGTAACACCGTTGCTTCAAGCCCGGCAGCGCTGCGTTCGACATTGCCACGGTCGAAGGCAATAAACGCGCGAAGCCAATGTGCGTCGGCGCAGCCAATCTCGTCTGCAAGGCGGGTAAACGCTTCGAGGGCATTGTCGGCCAGCGCGTTGGCGACATCCAATTCGGCGAAGAGCCATTTCGCTTCGCTGCGAACAAGTTGCAGCCGGGCCCCGACGCTCTGCCGTTCGCGCGCAGAAAAGTCGAGCGTTTCGATGAGCGTGTCTGCTTCGTCGGCCAACTTGAGCGCGCGCCGCGTATTGCGCTGGCGCAGGTCCCATGCCAGCGAGACCAGCGCCGCCAAACGCTCCGCGCCAGCAAGTCGCCCCAGGGCGCCCTCCCGTTTCGCGACCTCGGCATCGAGAGCGAACATCTCCATGAATCAACCGCTGCAACTTCCGTGCCTGCGGCCGGCTGCCCGCGCTGGGCCCTCCGACTGCCCTTTTTGGGTGCCGCAGGGCCACTGCGCGTCACGCCGCGACAATCGCGCGGTCCTGTGGACCACGACAGCCTAACGACCCGCCGGCGCCGTCCTTGGAAAGCACTAAACTGGCGGTGGCGGAAATCGGGCCTTTCTGTTCACCGTCGACGCCGCAAGGATGGCGCCCAGGCGCCTGACGCCAAGTTCGCGATCACGACGCTCAGCGCTGCGCGAGCGGCATCACTCTAGCTTGCTGTATCGCAGTCAGTTCCTGTTTGAGAACCGCGATATCGCCCCGCAATACCTCCAATTGCGAGACACTCTCCTCGAGTTCGGCGATGCGCTGTTGTTGCTCGGTAAGATTCTGCCGCTGTACTTCAAGCAGCTGATTGAGCCGCTGGATGGCTGCTAACGCTACCCCGTCAGCATCCTGCATTCCAATCATCTTGTCGTTGTTGCCGAGCGCGAATGCCGCCATGAAGTCCTGCGCTGTGGGTCCCAAATGTCTAATCTCCGGGTCCGAGCCCTTTGCGTTCCAGAGATAAAGCGGAAGCCGCGCCACGCGCTGAAGAATGCCCGCAACATCAACGAGCTGTAAGTTTTCTTTCAAATTGCGGTCGCTTGAGCAAGCCCAGCTATTGCCGTCGCTGGCGCCGCATGACCAGGTGGGTGTCCCTGCTCCGTCAACGCCGAGCACAAAACGTACTCCGCCGGTTGCCCGCGCCGCAAATTCGTTGGCATTCGCAGAACGGAAGGGGACGCCCGAATTATCTGCGAACAGGAATACGCCAATATGAGCGGGCGAGTCGTTCAGCGCATTTGAGCCTGCGACAAAACTGCCCGTACCCGCCGCAACGTTGCCGAATCCCCCGCCGACGGTCGCGAAGTAGCCACTGGCCGTGTTGCCGAACCCCCCGGCGATGGTGGCAGCGACTCCACTGGCAGTGTTGTTGAGCCCACCGCCTATCGTGCCGAGATAAGCGAGCGCCTCGGCCGGCGACGGGGCTGCGGCCTCGGGTTGCGGGGAAATGTGCGCCACGGGTTGTGCCGCCACAACGAGAGTGCTGAATGTCAGCGCACCAAGGGCGCGCACAAAGGATGAATAGGTGACGTGCCAGATGCGATCGGAAACCGGAGAGGACATAGCTTTTCTCCTGGTGGATGGACTTGCGCCAGCGCTGATCGATACCCTTCAGCACCGCGACCAATAGATAGTAGGCTCCACCCTAGACAGTGGCAAGCGATGGCCAAGACGCACCAAATAGCCAATCAGCAACGCGGTCGCAATTGAAATTCCGCCTCCCGTAAAATTAAAGGTTGAGCTGACGTTGCAGCCGCGTAGCAGCCGCCTGTCGGAATCTTTCGTATCCGGTTTCATCTGACGTATCTCCTTCTCACCTTAGAAGGTAGACGCAGTGTTTGCTCCAACGCACGACCGCGATCTGCACGTTGGACGGCAGTCGGCGGGTGCGCCGGTCTCGCACTCGGCGTGGGTTTTTGCCGCCCGTTGACCACCTGCGCGCACGGCGTTCAAGGGGGCCCTCCTCACCGCGAATGACCGCCAATCGAGGCCGATAACGCCATTTTCACAAAAAAATGACCGCGAGTTCACGACTGCGGTCGCGACTGTGCCTAGCCTTGTAAGCAGGAAAGCCAGCACAGCCAAAGCCGCCGTGCGCAGCGCACGACACGCATTGAAGCTCGGCTACCAGCTGGCTCACAGCAAAAGGGTCAGCCCATGATCTCGGTTTGGTGGACGTTGGTGGTGTTCATTGGCGGTGGTTGCGCCGGTGTCATGCTCATGGCGTTGATGCGATTTGCAGGCGACTTCCCGGAGCAATCGGACACCTCTAAACTAGGGTGGGCCAGAAACGATCCAATTCGTCTCCCGGTCGGCAATGATAGCGAGCCTCGGCAGTTCGAATGCCAATACTTCGAGCGCAGCGGCCAGCAGATGGGCTAGGGGAAACCAGCTCGGACAACCGTGTGCGTGATGGCGTGGAGTGGTGGAACTTTAGCGTCGTCCTGAGCAAAGTAGCCCACCAGGTCGACATGGCTGCCAGAATCGCAATCATATGTGGAACCAGATAAAATAGAGCAACCGACATGCTGACCCTCGCGAGTGCTGGATTCTCGAACTGATCGCCGAAGGAATTCGAACAAGGAAATCGCCAAGTCGTTTGGCATTGTGCTCGAGACGATCCAGTCGCAGGTCAAGAATATCCTCGACAAGTTTTCGTTCGAGAAGCGGGCACGGGCGATCTTACGCGCGCAAGTCGCTCCGAGGTGCGAGGACAAAAAGAAGCAAGATATGGAAAATCTGCATTCACCAACGGCGCGAACCGGCACTCGACGAGCATTCTTAAAAGGCGCCGCGGCAGTCGGTGCGATCGCCGCGATGCCTGTCGCGACGTTTGCTACGCCCGAGCCGCCCTCGGTCCAGAGCGACCACAACCATGGAGACCAGCCGATGAACACGGTCAAAACCAAAGACGGCATTTACATTTTCTACAAGGACTGGGGAAGCGGACAGCCGATAGTCTTCTCGCACGGCTGGCCACTGAGCGCTGACGATTGGGACGCCCAGATGATGTTCTTCCTGAATCACGGTTATCGCGTCATCGCGCATGACCGGCGGGGTCATGGGCGCTCGACGCAGACGGCCGACGGCCACGATATGGATCATTATGCCGACGATCTCGCGGCGGTTACCGCGCATCTCGATTTGAAGAACGCCATCCACGTCGGCCACTCCACCGGGGGGGGCGAGGTCGTGCACTATCTGGCGCGTCACGGCGAGAGTCGCGTAGCCAAGGCAGTGATGATCAGCGCCGTGCCGCCGCTTATGGTTAAGACGGCCACGAATCCGGGAGGACTTCCCAAGGAGGTCTTCGACGGATTGCAGGCGCAGGTCGCCAATAACCGGGCACAGTTTTTTCGAGACCTACCTGCAGGGCCGTTCTACGGCTACAACCGGCCCGGTGCCAAAGTGTCCGAAGGGGTCATTCAGAACTGGTGGCGCCAGGGCATGGCAGGGGGAGCCAAGGCGCACTACGACGGCATTGTGGCCTTTTCCCAGACGGATTTCACCGCGGACCTAAAGAAGGTCTCGGTCCCGACACTGGTGATGCACGGCGACGATGATCAGATCGTGCCCTATGCCGACTCTGGGCCGCTGAGCGCTAAACTGCTGAAGAATGGCACGTTGAAAACCTACAAGGGCTTCCCGCATGGCATGCCCACCACGGAAGCCCAGACGATCAACGCTGATCTCTTAGCATTCATCAAATCCTAGCCGTCGCGCAGCCTTGAGTCGTTGTGGCTGACGCCGGTCGACGGGCCGGCGCCAGCCTGCCCGTCATGGGACCAGCGTTCGCGGCCGGGCAGGGCGCTGGCGTCGCGGCAGCAAATTACGCTGAAAGTAAGCGCGTGGATGCCGCCGAAGTACGCAGCAGCCTGCGTGAGCAGGGGCGTTCATCGCCTCGAGCAAAATGTGAAAGGGCATTGTCATACTTTCCGCGGTCGCCGGAATGCTGGTGTCAGCAGATGCCCATTTGTCGAGGCAAGCCATCCAGTGCCGCCACGTGCGCCCTTGCGGCAGTACAGCGGACACTTGGTGACGAGGGGTGAGCGGCGCGAGGCAAAGCAGTGCGCATTCACGCTCTCGTCGGCGCTGGCGTGAGGTATTGCAAGATGCGTCCTAGACACTCCGCGATGTCCTTGCTCTGCAGTGGCTTGTGCAGGACTTCCCGGATGCCGATTGCGCGCGCGCGCTCATGCAATTGGGCTCCGCTGTAGCCGCTCATAAGCACGATCGGGATATCCGGCCGCAGCAATTGTATCTCACGGGCGAGCGCGGTACCAATAAGCTCGGGCATCGTCTCATCGGTCAAGACAATATCGAAGCGCTGCGGCGATTCGCGGAATGCCTCAAGAGCCGCCGTGCTCGAACTGAACCCTATCGGCTCATAACCAAGTTCGGCCAGGATCTCTTCGCCCAGTGCGACCAGCGGCTTCTCGTCATCGACGATCATGACCGTTTGGCCTTGTCCGTGCGGCAATGACCCATCGACCTTCGCCGAAGGAGCGGGGGCCTCGCCGCCAATCGGTAACCAGATCGTGAAGATCGTGCCGTGGCCAACCGTGGTGCGAACGTCGATCGCTCCACCGAGGTCCGACACGATGCCATGCACCAGCGAGAGCCCCAGGCCAGTTCCCTCGCCGACGCCCTTGGTCGTGAAAAAGGGGTCGAACATCCGATCGAGCACGTGCGGCGCAATTCCACCGCCAGTGTCGCTGACGCACAGCCGTACGTAGGCACCCGGGACCAGACTGCCGTGCGACAGCCTACGGTTTTGCGCCACATTCGCACGATCCAGACCTACATCGAGCACGCCGCCATTTCTCCATCGCCTGCAACGCATTCGTGCAGAGATTCATCACCACCTGGTGTAGCTGCGTCGCATCGCCGACGATTGCGGCGTCACCGGCATCGAGACGCTTGTCGAGACGTATGTTGGGAGCCAGCGAAGCGGCCAGCAGCTCGAGCGTTTCCTCGATCACAGCCTGTACGTTGACAGGGCCTCTTTCGCCCACGCCGCTGCGACTGAAGGCGAGAATGCGTTCGACGAGGGCCTTGGCTCGGCCGCCGGCATGCATCACGTTGTCGAGATAGCGGCGCACGATACTGCCTTCGGGCGCTGCCTTTTGCGCGAGTTCGCCGTAGCCGAGGATGGCGCCGAGGATATTGTTGAAGTCGTGTGCGATTCCGCCCGCAAGCGTTCCCATCGCTTCCATTTTCTGCGATTGCCGAAGCTGGGTCTCGAGCCGCTCCTTCTCTGCCTCCGCGTTCTTGCGCGCGGTGATATCGATCGCCGACCCGACGAAGCGAAGCACCTTGCCAGAGCCATCGCGAAGGGCGCGTCCGCGCGACTGCACCCAGTGCCATTGGCCATCGGGATGGCGGACGCGGTGTTCCGACTCGTAATGGTCGGTCCTTCCTTCGAAATGATCGCGCCGGGCGGTCTCCATCCGGGCGCGGTCATCGGGATCAATTTCGAGCGTAGCGAACCATGCTTCGCGGCTGGTGACGACGGTGTCCACGTTGCGCCCATGCAGCAGCTTCATTTGCGGCGACAGAAACCCTGTCCCCTGCTCGAGATTCCAGTCGAAGTGGCCCTCGTTCGCGCCTTCCATGGCGAGCGCGTAGCGCTCCTCGCTTTGGCGCAGGGCGCGTTCGCCAAGTTCGATGCGTCGAATCTGGTAGGCGAGCGCGGCGATCGTCAATGCGCCGAGCAGCATGAAAATGAGCGTGCGCGCCGCGACGTGGTAGGCCCCGTCACGCCAACCCGCGAGCGCGATCTCTCTTTCCCGTGTAACCGCGACCACCAGCGGGAATTCCGCAACGTGTGCTATGCCCACAAATCGTGGTTTCTGATCGACGGGACTCGGCTCGAGGCCGGTTGACTCAGATCCCGCCGTGACGAGCTCGGGAAATTTTGCTCCGAAGGCCTGCGGCGCCGGCGGCTGACGCACGACCAGCGTTCCGTCGTCACGCAAAAGGTTAATCGCACTGCCACGTCCGAGGTCGATTGCCTGATACACCTCCTGGAATGCATCGAGGTCAAGAACTGCTTGCACGATGCCGTCGAAGCCTCCATCCCGCTTTTCGATACGCCGCGCCATTACTACAGCGGGGCGATGTTCGATCTGCGTGACTAACGGATCGCTCAGAACGACACCCAGGTGCGGATGGTCTCGTTGGGCGATGAAATACGCCCGGTCGGAGAGGGCGGCGGTATCCTTCGACAGCTCTCGCGATTGAAAGCGCGGGATTCCGTGCTCGTCGATGATCCTGATCTCGCGCACCTGCGGCAAGCCGGCCATCTTAGCCGCCAGCTTGTCGTTGGCGGCGCTTCCAGGTGCAGGTCGCTCGGTCTCGTACCATGTAACGGTGTCGCGCAGCAGAAGATCGGAGGTCCGCAGAGTATCTTCGGTCTGCTTCGCCAGCGCCTTTGCCAGATTGCCGAGCTCGCGGTTGTTTGCGGAGACGGCGTTGTTGTACGAACGCCAAGAATCAAAAGCGGAAGAGGCCGCGAACACGGCGATGACCAGCACGCCGATGATGACAATCCAGGCCCGGAGGCGGGCCGCACGCGTTGCATCCGCGAACATTGAGCGCGAGGCAGACCCTTGCGACATCGCCGGGCTGCGCGCCATCAGTGTGCGGAACCGATCACGCTTTCGACCGCCGCAAGCAGGTCGCGTCGCGAGAACGGCTTGGCGATCACCTGTTGGACGCCAAGCGCATCCGCCGCGGTGCACGATCCGACGAGTCCCGGCCGGAACTGGCCTGACATCGCGATCAAGGGCGTCCCCGGGTGCACGGCTTTGACGGCGGACAGCCTCTTTGCGCCTTCTTGCCGCGGCATGTACACATCGACAATCACGAGATCCGCCTTATTCGGCGCCTGAGCTATCGCCCGGTGCGGTGGTGCGCACCGAATAACCCTCTGCACTCAGCCATTCCACCAGAAGGCCTCGCATGAGCTTGTCTTCCTCGATGATGACGACACCCGACATGGTTCGATCCGGCACGCGCCTGTTCGTTGCTAGTGATGTCGAGCCATTTCATCACTCCGACGCTGCGGCGCGGTTTCCAACCCGTACGTTCGCATTACAAATGTAATTGGCATTGGACCGCTGAATGGGGCTGGGGTCGTATAGATGATGGATGATCGTTCAAGCGCGCTGCCGGTCCGAACCGCCGCAGCGACAGCCTCAGCGCAGCGTTTCGACGGGCGTGTCGAAGATGTAGCCGGCGCCGCGCTCGGTCTTAATGTATTCGGGCTGGGATGGATTCGCCTCGATTTTGCGACGCAGCCGCAGGATCTGAACGTCGATCGAGCGATCATAGACTTCGGCGTTGTGCAGCCGCGAAAGATCGAGCAGCTGCTCACGCGAAAGGACACGCTGCGGCGCGGAGCAGAACGCCTCCAGCAGGCTGAATTCGCCATTGCTGAGCTCAACACGCTTGCTGCCGGGTCCGGTGAGCCTGCGCGTACGCAGATTCAATTCCCACCCCGCGAAGCGATACGCTCGCCTCTTTTCATTGCGCGCCGGCAGCACCTCGCTCGTGGTTTTGTAGCGGCGCAGGACCGCGCGCACGCGCGCCAGCAACTCGCGCGGGCCGAACGGCTTGGTGATGTAGTCGTCGGCACCGAGCTCGAGGCACATCACGCGATCGGCCTCGTCCTTACGGCCGCTCACGATGATGATCGGGACCTCGGAGGTTTCTCGCAGCTTTTTCGCAAGCTGCATCCCGTCTTCGCCGGCCAGCCGCAAATCGAGGACGACGACATCGATCGCCTGCTCGGCGAGGACCTTCTCCATGTCTGCCCCGGTCGCGACCGTGGTTACGCGCAGGTCATGCTCGCCGAGGTAGTCGGCAATGAGCTGGCGCATCCCTGCGTCGTCGTCGATAGCCAGCACATGGGGCGGAAGAGTCGTCATGGCCGTCACGATTTATGCAATCGAATCAATAGTCTACTCCTTGATCGTGGAAACCGCAAGCCCGGTGACCGCGTTATCCCGCATGCTTGGAGGCGGCGCGAGCTGTTTGGCGAAATACCTTTTTTCACCGCGTCCCGATCGCCGCTGCCTGGATATCGCTGGTTCGACGGAGAACGGCGCGCGGGAATGCCGGAATCGACGCCCGGCCGGCTACGGCGACTAGTCGCGCTCCCAACTTCATAGCCGGCCGCGACCCAGGCATCCAGGCCTCCGAGCAACGGGCGAACCCGCGCGTAGCCTAGATCCATCAATTGTCGCCCGACATAAGCGGCCCCGGTCTCGTTCGGGCACGTGCAGTAGAAGATGATCTCGCGATCCGTCGGCAATTGGTCGCGCCATTGATCGACGTCGGCAAAGTCTGCTACAAGGGCGCCGGGAATGATACGACTATCCTGGTCTCGAACGAGCGACGTGCGCAAGTCGACGATTACCGGCCGCTGGCCTTCAGCCATTAGCTGGTGCAGCTCATCGACGGTAATGCGTGCCATGCGCAGCCGGTCGTAGAAGCGACGCCGCTGCCACCACTTGATCGAAATGTAGCCGGCAAGCAGCGTCGCGATGGACCCGATGGCAATGGGCTCGAGTTCCTGCAGGAATGCGACGAGGCGGCCAATTTCCTGATGCAACAGCATCGCTAAGCCCATGGCCGAGCCGGTCCAGATCGCCGCGCCCAGGCCATCCAAAAGCGAAAAGCACGACCAGGTGAGTCGCATGGCGCCCGCCAACGTCGGCACGATCATCGACAGGCCTGGAACGAATTTGGCCAGCACCAAGGTGATCCTGCCCCAACGACGGAACTGAGATTCGGACTGGTGCACGCAGGAATCGGGGGATAGCGAGATCCGGCACAGAAGCTTCAATACGCGACGGCCGTAAAGCCGGCCCGCGCTATACCAGGTTGCGTCGCTAATGGCGCAGGCGGCGAATGCGGCCGCAAAGATCGCCGCTGCGGACAATTTTCCGTTCGCGGCCAACGCGCCAGCCAGAATCAGCGTCGGAACTACGGGAATCGGCAGGCCCATTTGCTGGATGAGTACGTTCGCGAATACCAACGCGAGGCCATGCTGGGTGATCAAGCCAACCATTCGGCATCCGGTCGAGGAATTGTCAAAGCTCAGATCCCCCTCAAGGCAGGCCGCGGGGCGTCGCTAACCACGGCCTTCTGCTGGGCGAGCCAGTAGGCGGGGTACGCCACGCTGTCCACGCCGCCCCTTCCTTCTCGCGATGCACGATCGAAACACTCGAGCGTGCGACTCGCCAGCGGCAGCGTGCTCCCGTGAGCGATTGCTTCTTGAGCCATATAGCGCAGATCCTTGCGCATCGTGTCGACGTCAAATGCGGCCGCGCCCGAAGGGTCCCCATGCATGGCAGCGACAACCTGAGGCGCTCTCGCTCGCAGAACCGCCGCACCGATGTTCGAGTCGGCGAGGAGGTCGATGGCGCGTTCGACATCCGAGGCCGAGGGATCGGCCAAGAGCAACGACTCGCCTAGGGCCTGCCAAAATACGGTCAGCAGGAGATTGGCGGCAAGCTTCATCCTTGCACCGGCGCCGAGCGGTCCGACGTGCTCCACGCGGCGGCAAAGCTGCTCGAGCACCGGCTGCACATGTGCGAAGTCGGGGGCCTTGCCGCCGGCGAATCCAACCAGGGACCCGGACCGTGCCGCGGCTATCGAACCGCTTACGGGGCACTCGATGAAGCCTGCACCGCGAGACGCCATGACCGGGGCAATCGGCCAATGGGTATCCGGAGTGACGGTGCTCATGTCGATGAAGTGACGTCCTTCCACGCGGCCGTTCAGTAGCCCGTCGTTGCCGAGGTACACCTGAGCAACCGCTGCGTTGTCGCGGAGGAAGGAGATCATCACTTCCGATTGGTTCACCAGCTCGCTGAGCGTCGGGGCCCATTTCGCCCCGGCCTCGAGCGCATCATCTGCGTTGGCAACGGTGCGATTCCACACCCGGACTTCATGATCGAACTCGAGCAGGCGACGCGCGACTGCGGTCCCCATTCGTCCGGTGCCCACAATTCCGATTTTCATGTCGACTCCTAGGCGGCTACCGTCACGTCGTCCCGCGAAGGCGGCGCCATGAATTCGGGACCGACGGGATCCCTTACGGTCCGCAGAAGAATTTCATCGATGTTGTGCTTCGCCATGTCGTCGAGCTTCCACTCCATGGCGTCGCCCACCGGGTCGAGCTGCGCCGGGCGACGCGCACCCCAAAGGGCGATGGTGTCACCCTGGTCGAGCACCCATCGCACCGCGAGGGCGAGCACCCCCCGGCCAAAGTGGTCCCGCGCGTAACGGTCGAGCGATTCCACCGCCGCCAGGTACTGAGCGAACCGGGGCTCGCGGAACTTCGGATCATTGCGCCGCAGGTCGTCACCCTTGAATTCCGTGGAGGTAGTGATCGTCCCCGTGAGTAGCCCGCGACACAGCGCGCCGTAGCACAGGACGGCCATGTTGTGCTGCGCCGCGTACGGAAGCACCCCGCTCTCGGCCTCGCGCTCAAAGAGGTTGTACGGGGGCTGCACCGCGTGAATGGGAGCGGCTTTACTGAATTCGGCCATCTGCGCCGGTGAATAATTGGAAACTCCGATGGCGCGGATCTTTCCTTCGTTCAGTAAACCTGATAACACCTCCGCAGTCTCCTGAATGGGTACGAGGGGATCGGGCCAATGCACTTGGTAGAGGTCGATGTAGTCGGTGCGTAGGCGCCGCAACGAGTCCTCGATCTCCTTTCGGATGCGCACAGGAGAGGCGTTTCGCCATACTCTGCCATCGCGCCATTCGAGTCCGGTTTTCGTCGCAATGATTGCTCGTTCGCGCAGGCCTCCCGCGAGCGCCTTGCCGACAATCTCTTCTGAACGCCCGAAGCCGTAGACCGGGGCCGTATCGATCAGCGTGATTCCGCGCTCGATAGCCGAGCGAATGGTTTGAACAGACTCATCCACGTCGTTATTTCCGCCCCACATCCATCCGCCAATGGCCCACGTGCCCAAGGCGATGCGCGAAGCGGTAATCCCGGATGTTCCGATTTCAATTGTTTCCATGATCCTCATCTTCCTTTCATTCCCGAACTGGTTACTCTGCTCATCTCCACATGCCGCCGAAGTATGGCAGCCGCCTGAAGCTCGCTGCAGATTCTCCCGACCGAGCCACGCGTGCCACTCACCCGTCGAATTCACGGAGCAAGTATCAAAGAGGTCCCTTGCGAGGGCGTTTCAGCTTGGGCGCACAAGATTTCAAATGAAATGCAGCGTCGGGGCTCGATAGTCGATAGGGGATTTGGTGGCCATCGGCCACGATGCCTTGCTGAGGCGGGTTTAACGCCACTGGCTTAGGGTGTACTCCCGGGACGCATCCCCCACTTGGATGCCGCCAGCGTCGCGTTACCCAACCGATTGCAGATGAAATGCAGTTCGGCCGACGTGAAATGGGCGGGCAGCGAATCATCTCCACCATGGTCGCAATGTTCAACGAACCAACGGTGGCAAGCATGAAATCGCGGTCTGATGAGGGCAATTCGCGTGGGGTTGGCTCCCGCACTGGCCGCTATCGTTTCTAGCGGGATGTGGGGTAGCCAAGCCTGCAACGACGTCGGCACAACCTCCGCAAGTCTCGGTGGTGAGAGTGCATCGGTCCGGCGTAGCGATCACGACGGAGCTTCCGGGGCGAACATCCGCCTATCTCGTGGCGCAGGTACGCGCCCGCGTCGATGGCATCGTGCTCAAGCGCGAGTTCACGGAGGGCGGCGACGTCAAGACGGGTCAGCGGCTCTATCAGATTGACCCCGCCCCCTATATTGCCGCGCTAAACAGCGCGACAGCCTCGCTCCAGAAGGCGGAAGCGAATCTCGCGTCGACCACTGCCCAAGCCGAGCGCTACAAGGTGCTCGTCGCCGCGAACGCAGTCAGTAAACAGGACTACGACAATGCCGTGGCCGCACAAGGACAGGCTGCGGCCGATGTTGCGGCGGGCAAGGCGGCGGTGGCGATGGCGCAGATCAACCTCGGCTACACCAACGTCGTATCGCCGATCACCGGGCGCAGCGGTGTGTCGCAGGTCACGCAGGGTGCTTACGTGCAGGCAACTGCCGCGACGCTGATGGCGACGGTCCAGCAGATCGATCCGATCTATGTCGACCTCACGCAATCAAGCGTTGAGGGTCTGCAATTACGGCGCGACATCGCCACGGGCCGTTTGAAGCTCAACGGTCCGGGTCAAGCCAAGGTGACGTTGCTGCTCGAGGACGGAACGCAATATCCACTCCCGGGCTCCTTGCAGTTCACCGACATTACCGTCGACCAGGGGACCGGCACGGTGACCGTACGTGCTCTTTTTCCCAACCCGCGTTTCATGCTGCTTCCAGGAATGTTCGTGCGCGCACGCATCGACGAGGGCATGAACGACAGCGCCATCCTCGTGCCGCAAGTCGGAGTAACCCACGATCCGAAAGGACAGGCGACCGCCCTGGTTGTCGGCGCCGACAACAAGGTTGCGGTGCGCCCGCTGCAACTCAGAGGCACGAGCGGCGATCAGTGGATCGTCGACGGCGGACTGAACGATGGCGATCGGGTCATCATCGCCGGCGTGCAGAAGGTACAACCTGGAAGCGTGGTTCAGGCGGTCGAGGTGCAGACCGCAACGGCGGCGACGCCGCCCGCACCCATCACCGCGATGCCTGCTACGGCGCCAGCAGGACCGCAGGCGGCCGCAGCGGTCGCCCGGACGTGATAAGGAGGTACATCTGCCATGGCCAAGTTCTTCATCGACCGTCCGATCTTTGCGATCGTCATCGCGATCCTGGTTATGCTCGGAGGGGCATTGTCGATCCGCTCGATGGCGATTGAGCAATACCCGACCATTGCGCCGCCATCGATCCAGATCATGGCGACCTACCCCGGCGCCTCCGCGGAGACGGTCGAAAACACGGTCGTGCAGGTAATCGAGCAACAGATGAGCGGGTTGGATAACCTGTTGTACATATCGTCCAATTCCGACGATTCCGGCACGGCGACCACGACGCTGACCTTCGCGGCCGGGACCAATCCGGATATCGCGCAGGTACAGGTGCAAAACAAGCTGCAGCTGGCAACCCCGTTGCTGCCCGCACAGGTACAGCAAGCCGGCATCAAGGTCACCAAATCGAGTAATGGATATCTGCTGATCGCGGGTTTCGTGTCGAGCGACAACAGCATGTCGCGTTACGACATCGCCAACTACATTGCCTCGCACTTGCAGGACCCGTTGAGTCGGGTCAACGGCGTGGGCAACTTCAACGTGTTCGGCACGCAATACGCGATGCGCATTTGGCTCGATACGGACAAGCTCAACAGCTTTGCGTTGACACCGGTCGATGTCACGACGGCAATCCAGAACCAGAACGTCCAGGTTGCCGGCGGCCAGCTCGGCGGGACACCGGCGCCCGCGACTCAGCGGCTCACCGCGACGATCACCGAGGCGACGCTGCTGCGCACGCCGGCAGAGTTCGGCAACATTCTGCTAAAAGTCAACGCCGATGGGTCACAGGTGCGGTTGCGCGACGTCGCGCAGATCAACCTTGGCGCCGAAAGTTACTTCATCGACGGGAGATACAACGGGCAGCCGGCTTCGGGGATCGGTATCCAGCTAGAGCCGGGCGCGAATGCGCTTGCCACGGCCAAGGCGGTCCGGGCGCGGATCGGCGAGCTTGCGCCTTATTTCCCGCACGGACTGCAAGTCGTGTATCCGTACGACTCGACGCCGTTCGTAAGGACTTCGATCACGGAAGTCGTTAAAACGCTGTTTGAGGGCATCCTGCTCGTCTTTCTCGTGATGTATCTCTTCCTGCAGAACTTGCGTGCGACGCTGATTCCGACCATCGCGGTGCCCGTCGTGCTCCTTGGAACATTCGGGATCATGGCGGCCTGCGGATTCACGATCAATACGCTATCGATGTTCGGTCTTGTGCTTGCAATCGGGTTGCTGGTCGACGATGCGATCGTCGTCGTTGAGAACGTCGAGCGCGTCATGTTCGAGGAAGGGATTTCGGCTCGCGAAGCGACGCGAAAAGCCATGGGGCAGATCACCGGCGCGCTGGTCGGTGTCGCCGTGGTGCTCAGCGCCGTATTCGTGCCGATGGCGTTCTCGAGCGGCTCGGTGGGAGCGATCTATCGTCAGTTCTCGCTCACGATCGTCTCCGCAATGTTGCTCTCGGTGTTCGTCGCGTTATCGCTCACGCCCGCGCTTTGCGCCACGATGCTAAAGCCGGTGAGCAACGGGGGTCAGGCGCCGATCAAAGGATTCTTCGGCGCGTTCAATCGCGCCTTCGAGCACGGTCGCGACAAGTACGTCGGCAGCGTACGCTATGTGATCAATCGGTTTGCCCGATGGCTGCTCATCTATGGAGTGCTGATCGTCGCCGTCGGTTTGCTGTTCGTGCGCCTGGCGACCGGATTTCTGCCCGATGAGGATCAGGGTATCGCGTACATCCAGGTGCAGACTCCACCGGGTGCGACGCAGGGTCAAACGCAGACCGCGGTCGACGACGTGGGCGAATATCTACTGCATGACGAAGCGGCCGCCGTCGACGCCGCGTTCGAAATCGCCGGTTTCAATTTCGCGGGACGCGGACAAAACCAGGGTTTGGTCTTCGTCCGGTTCAAGGATTGGTCCGTGCGGAAACGCGCCGATCTGAAAGTGCAAGCGGTCCTCGCCCGCACGGCCAAGCACTTTGCGTCGTATCAGAATGCGACTATCGTGCCGATCAATCCTCCGTCGATTCCCGCCCTGGGAACGGCGTCGGGGTTCGATTTCGAACTTGAGGACCGCGCCGGTCTCGGCCACGAGAAGCTTATGCAGGCGCGCGATCAGCTCCTTGCCAAGGCACGGCAGGACCCGAACCTCGCACTCGTGCGTCCCAATGGACTCAACGACAACCCAACATACAAGATCGATATCGATCGCGAGAAGGCGAGTGCCTTCGGCATTAACCTAAGTGACGTCGATCAAACCTTCTCGATTGCCTGGGGCTCGCGGTATGTCAACAACTTCCTCGATACCGACGGCCGCATCAAGAAAGTCTATGTCCAGGCCGATGCTCCGTTCCGGATGAACCCGGAAGACCTGGGTTCGCTCTACGTGCGCAACAGCAACGGGAACATGGTGCCCTTTACGTCGTTCGCTAGCGGCTCGTGGACCTACGGCTCACCGAAGCTGGAGCGCTACAACGGCGTTTCATCGGTGGAGATCCAAGGACAGGCTGCGCCCGGCAAGAGCACAGGCCAGGCGATGGCGGCCATGCAGAGCCTTGCGCAGCAGCTTCCGACAGGAATCGGCTATGAATGGACCGGCATTTCGCTGCAGGAACAACAATCGGGCTCGCAGGCGCCCGCGTTGTATGGGCTTTCGATTCTCGTCGTGTTCCTGAGCCTCGCAGCGCTCTACGAGAGCTGGATGGTGCCAATTTCCGTGATCATGGTGGTACCGCTCGGGATTCTTGGTGCACTGGCTGCGGCGACGGCACTGCATCTCGAAAACGACGTTTACTTCCAGGTAGGCCTTCTGACCACCATCGGTCTTTCCTCGAAGAACGCCATCCTGATCGTCGAGTTTGCGCGCGACCTCGAGGCCAAGGGTAAGTCGGCGATCGAAGCCGCGATCGAGGCGGCACATTTGCGGCTGCGGCCGATCCTGATGACTTCGCTCGCCTTTGTCCTTGGCGTACTGCCTCTGGCCATTGCCAACGGTGCAGGGTCGGGAAGCGAGAACGCCGTCGGGCGCGGCGTTATTGGCGGCATGTTGAGCGCCACGTTCCTCGCCCCATTCTTGATTCCGATGTTCTTCGTTGTCATAACCGAGAAGTTGTTCAAGTCGAAAGCCGCTTCGTCGCCGGCACTGCCACTGCAGACCGCGGTCGAGACGGATGGTGGAGCGAGAAAATGAAACGCGATCTAAGGGTGGACCCAGTGGGACTTATCGACTCCATTTTCAAGTGCACAGCGTTCATCGCTGTCGTAGCGCTACTCGCCGGTTGCTCGCTCGAGCCGACCTATGAGCGGCCCGCTTTGCCGGTGGCCGCAACGTATCCGACCGGCAGCGCATACAAGCCATCGACTGGCGCATCGGCCGGCACGTCCTTGCCCGCCGCCGATATCGGCTGGCGCGCTTTCCTGACAGACCCGCGGCTGCAGCGATTGGTCGAGATCGCGCTGGCAAACAATCGAGACTTGCGCGTCGCCGCTTTGAACGTAGCACAGACCCAGGCTCAATACCGCATCCAGCGGGCCGCGTTGTTTCCGCAGGTCGGTGGATTCACCGAGTATTCGACTTCGCGCGCACCGGCAGATGTTGCAACCAGTGGCAATGTGACACTGACACATGACTATACAGTGGGACTGTCCGCGTCCTGGGAGATCGACTTCTTCGGCCGCTTGCAGAGCCTGAGCAACCAGGCGTTGCAGCAATACTTCGCCACGGCACAGGCGCGCAAGGCTGTCGACATCCTGCTTGTTTCCGAGGTCGCAGACCAGTACCTGACGCTACTTGCTGACGATGAGCTTCTTGCGGTCACGCAACGCACCCAGGAAAGTGCGCAGGCATCGTACAAGCTCACGTTGCTCCAATTTCAGACTGGCACCGGAAGCGAGCTCTCGGTCCGCGAGTCGGAAACCGTCGTCGAACAGGCGAGGGCGAACTATTCGGCCCAGCTCCGCGGTCGCGCCCAAGCCGAGAACGCGCTGGTGCTGCTCATCGGTGAGCCTCTTCCGGACGATCTCCCGCCGC
The DNA here is from genome assembly GCA_963711235.1 of uncultured beta proteobacterium. Lineage (GTDB taxonomy): Bacteria > Pseudomonadota > Gammaproteobacteria > Burkholderiales > Casimicrobiaceae > PALSA-1003. Next base: position 83,969 of record CAVQDI010000016.1, read on the forward strand.
CTGCCACTCTGAATGCCCAGACGCTGCTGGCCGATATCCCAGCGGGTATGCCCTCCGATCTGCTCACGCGCCGCCCGGACATCATGCAGGCCGAGGCGACGTTGCGCGCGGCAAATGCCAATATCGGCGCCGCGCGCGCGGCGTTCTTCCCGACGATCAGCCTGACCGGCGACTTGGGCACGTCGAGCTCCGCGCTTGCGGGGCTGTTCAAGGCCGGGTCACTGGCGTGGGGTTTTCTGCCCTCGCTTACCTTGCCGATCTTCGAGGCGGGGCAACTCCAAGCCAGCCTCGATGTGGCGACGATACAAAAGAACATCAACGTCGCGCAGTACGAGAAAACGATTCAGACGGCGTTCCGCGAAGTGGCCGATGGGCTCGCAGCACGCGGCACGTATGACGACCAGGTCGCATCGCTCGAGCGTTACACCGAGGCGCAGCGACGCCGACTCGAACTTTCGGACATGCGGTTTCGGATGGGCGTGGACCCTTATCTGACCGTGCTTACGGCGCAAACCGACCTGTACAACGCCCAGCAGGCGCTGGTGCAGGCACGCCTGGCACGCCTCACCAACCTGGTCGACTTGTACCAGTATCTCGGCGGTGGGTGGATCGAACACACAGGCGACACACCGAATTCCCCCGAAGATGTAGGGTCCATCGCGCCGGCCAGCCACGCGCCTTGGAGCCTGTTCAGGAACCGGGGATCGTGAGCGCCTGATCGAAACGGATTCGCGTTGCTCCGTGCTTCTGCCCAGACGCCTGGCAACGTTCGCAGGCTCTTTCGGCCCACGTGCACCGACGCAAATCCATCCTGCGCTCGATCAGCACGTCGAGTGCGCTGCGAATACGCATCGCAAGTGCGGATCAACTTCTTCGGAAGCGTGATGACCACGAGCGTCGCTGGCCGCAATTTAGTCATTGGCGCTTGCGCCAGCAGAGCGTTACAGCTGCAACACGGAGCGACGGATGCGAAACGCGGTCGAAATGCGGCTGGCGCCTAATGGGTACAGGCGCGAAGTTCATCTTTTGATGGTCCACGCCTGATTATAAGGATCCATTTTCCACTTAGATAAGGAGCAGTCATGAACAGCAACGTTTCGATTGTAAAGAGCATTGTGGTAGCGGCCGCGCTGCTTGTGGCCGGCGTTTCAGGTGTGGCACGCGCCGACAGCGACATGAATCCACTGGTCGGCGATTCGTACGCCTACTTCAACGGGTGTAATCTGGGGCAGACCTGCAAGCCTGTCTACAACAACGCCCCTTCGACGTTCCGCGTGAGCAATCCGAGCGGTCTGTCGGAACTGCAATTGCAGGCAATGTCGACTGAGGCGCCTCATTTCGGCCTTACAGCGCCCGTCATCGACAGCTCGCGTTCGGAATTTGCCATGAGCCGTCCGCATGGGCTGTCGGAGGGTCAACTCCAGGCATTGTCGTCCGAGGGAGCGCATTGGCAATTGCCGGCGCAAGCTGCAGCGAGTGCGCTTGCGTCGACGAACCAGGCGGCGTTTTCGATAAGCGCTGCCAAGTGAGTCTTTGATGTGGTCCAGCCACCCGGGGCCGGACTCAGCGTCCGGGCCCCGGGTTTTTTTTCGATATACCAAGATAACTGGACGACGAAATGCGCATTCTGACGCGCACGACTGACACCGTCGCCGCGTGGAATGATGCTCGGCATGGACCGCTTCCGGCGCTGCTTCTCGTCCTCACGATGGTCTGCGACCTGACCGGACGCTCTTCGAATCACGTAGGGCCAAGAAATATAAACCGGTTGTACGGCGCGAGTTTCAAGGCGGGATCGCGGGCGGGCTCCACTCGCTTCGGGGGATCGGGACGCCTGATACCACCGCTTCCGTCATGCGACGCCAATGTGCCACGACGTTGACTCATTGCAACTGCAACGCGGAGCAACGCATGCGAAACGCGGTAGAAACGCTGCCGGAGCCCAATACCCACAGGCGCTAACGTCATATTGAACATACCTGTTGGTGTGCTGCTTTGCGGGAATAGGCGCCGGCGTGACTGACTTCTCGGCACGGCTGGCATGACTTATGCATTACGTGGGAAATGGAAATAGGAGCCGCCATGGAAACCGTCATTGCGATTGCCGATCTGCAAGCGATCTATTCCGTCGCCGATGTGGACCGGGCGCTCGGGGACGACGTTGCCCGGGGCAACGAAGGCCTCAAGAGCTGGTATGACCGGATGCGGGAGCTGGGGGGATCGCGCTATATCATTAAGCCGTCGACCGCCGCGGCAGTCGACGAACTCTGCGAGAAGTCGCCCAATTTCGTCAATGTCGTCGACGATCTGCGCAAGCATCTGGCGCTGGCTGTCGCTGGCAACGAAGCGGTGCAGTTCACGCCGATACTGCTTCTGGGTGAACCGGGGCTCGGCAAGACCTACTTCGCGAAAAGGCTTGCCCAGGCGCTCGGCACCGGCTTTGACTTCGTTTCGATGAGTTCGCTTACTGCCGGGTGGGTTCTTACCGGTGCCTCCGCGCAGTGGCACAACGCGCGCCCTGGCAGAGTCGCGCAGACGCTGATCGAGGGCGAGTACGCGAACCCAGTGGTCGTGCTCGATGAAGTTGACAAGGCCGGTGGCGATTCGCGCTACGACACAATGGGCGCGCTCTACACGTTGCTCGAACGCGACACGGCCGCGCATTTCAAGGACGAATTCATCGACGTCGACATGGACGCTTCGCATATTCTCTGGGTTGCCACCGCAAACGATGAAAGCGCGATACCGGAACCTATACTGAACCGAATGAACGTCTATTCGATCGAGCGGCCGGATGCGGACGGTGCGCGCAGGATCGCGCTTGCCATCTACCACGAAATCCTCGACGCCCATCGCTGGCCATTTCCGCATGAGCCGTCGGAATCCGTTCTAGAGCGCCTCTCGGCGGTGCCGCCGCGAGACATGCGTAAGCTGCTTCTCGATGCCTTCGGCACGGCGCGGCTTGCCGACCGCGATGTCCTGGTGCCTGAAGACATCGATGCAAAGAAGCTCTGCGGCCGCAAGATCCGCATCGGTTTCTGAGGTTCAAGTCTTGTCCCCACAACAATAAACCAAGGGCTTGCAGCGATGCGAGCCCTTTTGATATTGGTCGGGCTAGGAGTGATCACCGCTTATCACGGCCAAGCGCACCTTTCTTCTTGAAACTCGCGAAGTGGTTCCTATGAAGGTGTTTCATTTCTTGTGGCTGGGGACAGGGTTGCTTGGCGCGGGAGTATTCGTTTCAAGCCAGAGATTCTGGTAGACGAACGTAGCATCTTCCCCCGTCCATTCGACGGTAGCAAATCTCGCCGAGCGGATTCCGGCGAAATTTTGTTGAATGAAGAGCAGTTCATTTCCGTCCGCAGAACAGTTCACATACACACCAGGTTCCGTGTTGAGATAAGGAAGTACTTCCCCCATCGTCCACGTGAAGTCTTGTCCCTGGTCGTTATAGCAGTCCAACACAGCGTTTGCGTTTCCGTTGAAAAACAGCAGAAGAAGTGGGAGTAGTAGCTTTTTCATAAGATACCCCTCTCTGGTTTGGTGGCCTATTGCCGCCGCGGATTTCGCGCGGCAGGTCAGCATCTCTCGTGCGAGTGCTGCGTGGCTAGCGGCAAAATACTGATTTACCTGTAGGACTCCAAAGATAAGCACGTAGGACCTTTGGCCGTTGGAGCGGGTTAGCGAGGGTGACCGGTGGGGGTCTTGGGCAAACCTTCTCTCAGGCCACTAAGAATCCACGACAGGCGAGATGATGGACGCCCGATTGAGCGCTGTTGAGCGTATGTCAGCGCGCATTCCCGGGAGCAGGGTGGCGCGCCTGCGCGGCTTCCGAAGGGCGCGACGTCAGAGGGACATTCCCGTCAAAGTGAACGGAGCTTGTATGGTATCCACTCATCGGATGACTTGGGTGAGAATGGACGTCGACGGAACCGGGAGAGGGTCGCCGCAGCTCGGTTTGGGGTTCAGTCCTCGGAAATGAGATTGGCGCCCTCGACCGGTGCTCAGAGTCCGAACGGTATCCCGAGGCCGGCGTTGCCGTGTCCTCGCATGTACAAGCGTGGACATGAGCACCGGCTCCGAGGCTCCCGACTTCCTCCGTCGGCGGGAGGTCATATGCTGCGCTACGCCGGGGTCGATATCGCGTCCGAGACGCACGTCATCGCGCTCGTCGATGCCAGCGGTGAAGTCGAGTGCAAGCCCACGCCCTTTGCCGAGGACGCGACCGGCTATCAAAAGGTCCTCGGCTTGCTCGGTACTCCGGGTGAAGTGCTTATCGCCATGGAGGCCACGGGTCACTATTGGAAAAACTTGTTTACCGCATTGGTCGCAGCCGGACACCTCGTGGCGTTGATCAATCCGTTGCGCACCCATCGCTTTGCCGGCGAGGAGTTGGCGCGCACCAAGACGGACGCCATCGATGCCTTGGGCATGGCGCGCTTTGCGGCGCAAAAACGCCCGCCACCCACGCACCTTCCCGATAGCGCCACCGAGGAACTGCGCGAACTGGTGCGCCTGCGCGAGCGGTTGCTGCAGGACTTCGGCGATCGCGCGCGGCAATTGCATCGCCTGGTGGACCTCGGCTTCCCGGAGTTCACCCGCTACGTCCGGGGCCTCAATACCGAGCTCGCCAGCACCATCCTGCACGACTATCCCACAGCGGCCGCCTTTCATGGCGTCTCAGTCAAGCGCCTGGCGGCACTGCGCTATGACGGACGCCACCTCGTCGGCGTGGAACTCGCCCGCTCGCTCATTGACGCTGCTCAACACTCCGTCGGCCGCCATCACAGCGCCGCTTATCGCGTTCAGGTTCGCTACGCCTGCCAGGATCTGGACCTGCTGCGTCGCCGGCTGCGTGAACTCGACCGCGATATCGACGGCAAACTGCGTGAGAATGAGGTCGGCCGTTTGCTGACCACCATCGACGGTATCGGCCCCCAGACCGCGGCTTGCGTCATCGCCGAGCTCGGCGATCCCGCCCACTTTCGTTCTGCGAGCGCGCTCGCCGCCTACGTCGGTGTCATCCCCGGCCTCAGCCAGTCGGGCAAACGCCAGACCATCCGCGCCGGACTCGCTCCATTCGGCAACGCACGCTTGCGCGCCGCACTGTGGATGCCGACGCTCACCGCAGTTCGCTCCAACCCTTGGTTGCGCGCCCATTACCAGCATCTTCGCGCCCGCGGCAAGCTGCCCAAAGTCGCCCTGATCGCTTGCATGCACAAACTTCTGTTCGCCATCTACAGCGTCGCCAAGCACCGCCGCCCATTCGTACCCCAGCTCGCCGCCGAACCCGCCCTCCCTTGAAAACACCACTTGACAGACGTCACGGTATCTCATTGAGACTCCAGATAGCGTGCCAATCTACCGCACATTCCTACAGCACATTCAGACGTCCGCCGATATTCAACCCTCATAAATCGCGGTACCGTCATGGCGTGCAGAGATGCGCCATACGTTAAGGAGCACACCGTGAACCAGAGTGAGGGATTCAACGTGGGAAGGAGCGCATGGAGATTCGCCGTGGTAGCTGCGTTGACACTGATGGCGGCGAACGCGTTTGCGGGTCAGATTACGCTTTATGAACGTTCAGGGTTCCGGGGACAGAGCTTGACGACAGCGATCGCGATCCCTGACCTCGAGCGATTGCCTTTTAACGACGTCGCGTCATCGGTCGTCGTTACCGACGGGACGTGGGAAGCCTGCACTGAGCCTTATTATCGGGGCCGCTGTGCGCAATTGGTGCCCGGTACATACCGCAAGCTCAATGGCGCGTTGATCGGCGCCGTTGTATCGGTGCGCCAGATTGGTTACGACGCGGAACTTGCGCGCGTCGTGATTAACCCGGATTCACCGCCGGTTGCGGTCAATGCCGCTCCCACAGTCGTGATCAGTCCGGGTACCGCACCGGTCGTCATCACTCCTCATGGCTCGGTGGTCGTCACTCCCGGGCAGGCCCAGGTCGTGGCCGCTCCGCCAGCAATGAGTGCCGTACAAGTTCCATTCGCTGGTCGCATGATCCTGTACCAGCACACGGGGGGCGTTGTGCGCGCTGTCGAGCTGACGTCGAATGTCGATGATCTGGACGTCCGTCAGTTCGACAACAGCGCGGATGCAGCGCTGGTAAGCGGCGGAATATGGCGGTTGTGCGATGGCGAAGGTGCCCGGGGGCATTGCACCGATTTTTCGCCGGGCGAATACGCGAGCCTCGGTGCCCTGAACGGCAAAGTCAGGTCAGCCTACCTGATCGCTTCCGTGCCGGATCACTTTCCCATGGTCGCGGCGGCGCCAGCAGGACGCGCCGTGCTCTATGAGTTTCCGAACTTCGGCGGTGCGCGGGCGGTCGTTGAATACGGTCCGGCGCCGGACCTTGACTGGGTGCGTTTCAAGAATCCCGCAGCATCGCTTCGTATCGAATCGGGATCGTGGCTCGTATGCTCCGACCTCGGCTACCAGGGCGACTGCCAGGTCCTCGACCCAGGCGACTATCCGATGCTGACCGGATTGCTTAGAAACGGGATCGCCTCAGCGCGACAGGTATGGCGCCCGGAGTACGGCTCCATGGGTCGGATTGTTGCGCATGACGAACGACGCGACTCCTCATCCTGATCTCCACGATACGTACCTTGATAAGTTTGTTGCGGCAATCCATGTGAGGCTCTGCGCGTGGTCTCCGAAACGGATTCCAGGTCTGCGCAACTAAATTATGGGTTGGCAAAACCAACTGCTGTAATTTAAAAATTCCGCAATAGGCTGACAATCCGGCAGCTGCCGGATTGCGCTCTTGTGGCTGATTGGTGAGCGAGCGTTCCTCACCCGGCGCTAGTTTCCACAGCTGCACCGTACTGCGTGGAGGCACAGGGGCTGGCGGCGCGTGCTTGGCTGGACGATGTAGACGCGGCGGTCGCCCGCGTGGCGGGACTGGGCGGGCGTGCGCTGCTCGCTCCGACTGACATCCCCACGGTGGGCCGCTTCGCGACAATAATGGACTCGCAAGGGGAGACACTGTCACTCATCACCTACGTTAGGAAGAATTGAGCGCGATGAGGGAACACTTTTCGGAAGCCCAAATCATGGAGTTCATGCGAGAAGCTGACAACGGAACGCCAGATAAGGAGTCGTGCTGGAACGAGTTTGTAAGCTGTGCGATGTCTCGTGCGTGGACGGCGCGGTACGGCAAGGCGAATGTTGCCGCGATCGATCGACTGAGGCAGCTCGCCCTCGAGAATGCGCGCCTGAAGAAGGCCCTCGCGCACGCCAACGGGCACCTCCAGCGCTTGCGTGTGAAAACATCCGGCGCGGCGTGTCTTCCCGCGCCGATAAGAAACGTCGCTTATCGTCGCTCAGACGACGCGGTATGTGGCAAGAGCGACTTGCACGGTGCGGACGAGATCCGGGCAGGCAAATGAGAACTGATTCAAAAACAAAACCGACCTCAGGATCCCAATTTTTTGACCTCGTCCGAAGCCAGTTGGGGCCAAGCGATCCTTTCAGCAACAAGGCGAGCGATTTATATCGCGCTGCTATTGCTACCCGGAACCGTGATCGTGCTACCACTGCTGTGGTGGCTCAAGCGTCGCGCACTCAAACGCCTCGAAAGCCCTGGGCTGAACTGCCATGGGCGCGTCTATGGGACTGTGTGCCTACGTCGACTGTCGCATCTTTCTTTTCAGAGCTGGCCCGGGGTCTTGCGAAGGATGCGATCGCCCGATGTTGGGGGTTGCCCGAAATCCTGAGACCGGCGAGCGCGGCCAATGCGTTTGCAGACAGCCTCTGAATGCTGAACAATATACGCCTCTTATGACGTAGACTTCCTCGGGTTATGGCTTGTCGTGCCCGATCATCATCGCGCACGGGACGCATCGCGGAAGGTAGATGATGGCAAAAGATGGCACACGCCACAACTCTATGGCGGAACTCGCATCGCTCGTAACCGAGCTGGAGAAGGCCGAGGCCTACGAGCAAAAACTGCGGCAGCTTATAAGCGAGGCACGGGACCAACTTGCCGCGGGTAATACAGCGATCGCGCTCTCGCTGCTGAACGCCGCGCTTAGCGACATCGATGCGGCAACGGACGTCGTCGCGCCGAGCTCGGGAAAGGCTTGATCGTCCCCACCTAAACTTATTGCGATTCCGGGAGGACACTTGCGCAGCGTCGTTATCATACTTGGAGGATTGGCTCTGCTCGGCGTCCTCGCACTCCTCGGGACGCAGTTTGGCGGCAGCCTATCCATGGTAACGGCTGCGCAAATCTTCCTCCCGGCATGGTTCGTCGCCATGCTCGTCAACACATGGGTGGGCGTATCTCGTGCAGGGTATTCGGTGGCCGAGGAATTTCCTGTCTTTCTCGTGACATTTGGCGTTCCCGCCGCTGCCGCCGTGTTCGTCTGGTGGAGATTTTCATGAGAATGCAGCCTGTCATATACCTGATGCACAGGCCCAGCGCGCTGCCACCGGTGCAGCGTCGTCCGCTCGGAGCTGGATAGTAGCACCTGACCCCTGGCCCGTGTCGATGCCCAAACGACGCATACAGGCCATGGCTCTGGCGGCGGCTTGTGAGACTTGCGTGACACGGATCATTTGCTCCCTGCTGCTTCCATGCATCGTGATGGGAACGGCGTACGCCGGCTTCGATGAAGGCCGGGACGCATTGGAAAAGGGGGACTATGCCACCGCATTGATCGAGTTACAGCCACTGGCGGATCAGGGCCACCCGGCAGCCCAGGTTCTGCTTGGCGAAATGTACCTGACCGGCCGGGGTACGTCGCCGGACGAGCGGCAGGCGTTGGAGTGGTTTCGCAAGGCGGCAGCCCAGGGCGAAGCGATTGCCCAAGACAACCTCGGGGTCATGTACGAAGGTGGCCGCGGTGGCTTGGCGCGGGACGACGGGCAGGCGGCGCAGTGGTTTCGCAAGGCGGCCGAGCAAGGCTACGCACCTGCCGAACACGACCTGGGCAACATGTACCTAAACGGCAGCGGCGTGTCCCAGGACGATGGGCAAGCCGTGGCATGGTATCGCAAGGCCGCCGAGCAAGGCTACCCGCCGGCCCAGCACAACCTCGGCTTCAGTTACTTCAACGGCCGAGGTGTGCCGCAGGACGACCGCCAGGCCGTGGAATGGTATCGCCGGGCCGCCGCCCAGGGCTTTGCCGCCAGTCAAAACAACCTCGGGGTCATGTATCAAAGTGGCCGTGGTGGATTGCCACAGGACGATCAGCAAGCGGTAGAGTGGTATCGCAATGCGGCCGAGCAAGGGATTGCCGATGCGCAAGTCAATCTCGGCAATCTGTACCTCAGCGGCCGTGGGGTGCCACGGGATGCCGTGCTGGCCTACATGCTTTTCAGTTTGGCAGCCGCGTCGGGTGACAAGGTGGCAGCGGACGATCGGGTCAGTCTTGTGCAGGGACTCTCATTGAAGCAGATCGAAAAGGCGAACGAACTTGCAAAAATGTGGACGCCGGGCACGCCACTGCCTAGGCGTGGCGACGTGACGAGCAAGTGAGCAGTTGGGGTCTGGCGACATTTCGCAGCCGCTTGACCGCAATGGCAGCGTCGGCAGAGCATGCTGGCTGAGCCGGCGCCCTTCGAGGATCAGCGTTCCGGGACTGGTCGGGGAAGCTCCGTGGCGAAAGGACCAATCGGCTGCAACCCGCCCAGTGAGATTTGCTCGCGCTTATAATCCGCGGAGGCTTGTGGCATGCCTTGAGCGACCCCGAAAAGCTGCGGCCCATGCGACGGTTCATTACCGTTTCCCTCTTTCGACTGTGAGTGCCCGATGAGCAATCAATTTAGCTTTGCGAAGGACATTCGACCTTTGTTTTCAGCCATTGACGTTGCCCATATGTCTGGGGCCTTCGATCTCAGCAAGTACGACGATGTCAGAAAAAACGCCCAGCGGATTCTGGGTCGCCTAAAGGGCGAAGGCGGTGCCGTCATGCCCCCTCCACCCGCACAGGGCGGCAGTGGACCTTGGGCAGCTGAGAAAATTGCTTTGTTTGAGGCGTGGATCGACGGCGGATTCCAGCCCTGATGCGGGACGCGTCCCCAACGGGATCGCTCGCTTCATAGCCCGGACTCGAGACGAGTGCATTCCGAGACACCCCATCGTCCCGTCTCTTCGCCGACCACGTGCAAGTCGCTTCCGGCGATAACGATGCCGAGGGGGAAAAAACGCCGATCAATTTTTACCTGTTGCCAGACGTAATAGGACTTGCCCGGTTCCGCAACGATACGGGCAGTCGAAGTATTCGCTTTATCCGCGCTTATGTCGTATGTCCCCGGATCGACCACCCAAAGAAAGTACGTAGAGCGACCTGTAGCCCCTGCCTCCTTGCCGTTTACGGAGATCCTCATCGCATCAGCACTCAGGTTCTCGTTGCGATAAAGGTATATGTTCGCCTTGCCTTGTGCAACGATAAACGACTTGGCGTGGGCATCCATTTCGGGAGTGGCCGGCGGAGCCATGGTTGCACAGCCCGTGACGAGGAATGCCAGCGCGGCAATTGAAAGTTGTACGTGAGGCGCATGCGGGCTTGGCATGGTGGGATCTCAAATAAGCGACATAACTAGGTTGCACCTGGAGCGAATAGTAAACTGGCGACACCGGCCGTACGCGATTAGCCTACGCCGTCGCGTCGGCTGACGCAAAGGCTATACATGAAGAGAGGGCGGCCGTATTGTGCCGCAAGGGGCCAGGACACCATGAAAACGAGACATGTCGTTTGCATGTTTCTGCTCGCTGATGCCGGACTGCTTGTCTGTGCCAAGACCGGAGGCCGCCCATGAGCACCTCGACGTTGCTGACTCGCATTCGCGAGGCTCGCGGGCTGCGTCGCGGTGCGTTGCACCTCGTGACATTTGCTGCCGGGGTAGGGCTCGCGCTGGCGCTCGCACCGCGCGCAACGCAGGTCATTGGCCCGCTTTTCGCCGTGCCGGGCTCGGCGACAACGAGCGAGTTCCACCGCGCATTGCAGACTGTCATGGTGCAGATGGAAGCTGCGATGTGCATAACCCCAAGCGCGGACCCGGATCGTGACTTCGCGCAGGCAATGATTCCTCACCACCAGGGCGCGGTCGAGATGGCACGGCTGGAGCTTCTCTATGGCCGCGATCCGCGGCTGCAACGGCTGGCGCAAGGAATCGTGGTCGAGCAGTCGCAGGAGATCGCGTGGATGCGTGACATTCTGGCCAGCCCATCAACGGCGCATGGCAGGAATGTAAGCCCCTAAGGAGGAGGACCACTATGACCCACCGCACACTCGTACTGGCACTCCCGTTGCTTGCCGCTCTTGCCGGGTCGGTGGACGCGGGCCAGGTCCCCCGCTGCGGCCTCAGCGCCCGACATCCCGGTCAGCCACCGTGACCGGGTCTATGCCGCGGAGCAATTCTCCAACACCGTCTCCGTCGTTGATCCTGCTGACAACAAGCATCTCGGGGTCATACGCCTTGGCGATCCGACCCCGGGAAATCTGAGTCCGCTCTATCGTGGCCAATTGCTGGTGCATGGCATGGGCTTCTCGCCTGATCACCGCACCATCGCTGTCGTATCGATCGGATCGAACTCAGTCACGTTCATCGACACGGCAACCAACACCGTCAAGCACACCAGTTATGTTGGCCGGGCGCCGCACGAGGCCTTTTTCACGCCGGATGGCAAGGAGGTGTGGCTCACCATCCGAGGCGAGAACTACGTCGCCGTTCTCGACAGCACAACTTACGAGGAAAAGACACGGGTCATCGTTCCCAACGGCCCGGGGATGACGATCTTCTCGCCCGACGGCAAGTACGGTTACGTGTGCTCGAGCTTCAATCCGGAAACCGACATCATCTCCGTCGCCGATCACAAGATAGTTGCGAAGGTGGAGCAGGCGAGCCCATTCTGTCCCAACATTGCCGCAACACCAGATGGTTCGCAGGTCTGGCTCACGCTGAAGGACATCGGCAAGACGCAGGTATTCGATGCCCGGCCGCCGTTCTCCGTTGTCAAGATACTCGATACGGGACCCATCACGAACCACGTCAATATCGTGCGCAATGCGCACGGCATGTTTGCCTATGTGACGGTGGGCGGCCTGAACGAAGTTCAGGTCTTCCGTACCGATGATTTCAGCAAGGTTGCCACGATCCAGGTAGGCAAGCTGCCCCATGGGATTTGGCCATCGGGGGATGGCTCGCGGGTCTATGTCGGGCTGGAGAACGACGACCAGATGATCGCGATCGACACGCTGACCAACACGGTGATCGCCACCGTGCCGATCGGCCAGGGACCCCAGGCCCTGGTCTACGTTCCAAACGCCGTTCCCACAGGTACGGGAATGGAGCGACTCGAGCCGCTCGGCGTCGCCGGACAGGCAACCCATTTCACGATGGTTCCGGCAGGCGGCAAAGGAGTATCGGGCGCCAAACCGCCAACCAGTGTGACGCTCTTCGACCAGGGATTGGTGCAGGTGCTGGAGGCTTCGGTCACCGGGTTGGAGCCGAAGCACCCGTACGTGCTCGCCCTGTCCAATCGAGCGGATGGTGGCGGCACCCCGGAGGCACTGGCCGGCTTCATGACGAATCCGGCCGGCGCGGCGATCGTGAATGCCATTGGCCCAATACGCCAAGTCGTTCGGGGCGAGGCGGACGCACCCCGCCGCTACTTGGTCATCGTAGCGGGCACGCCGAAGGAGCTGGGCCAGCCGGTGCAGGTCCAGGTCGAGTGACCCGGCGCTTCCACGCCCGGCACCGCAAACCTCGCAAACGAACAGTCAGGTGGCAATTACCGGCGGTCCGGCTACAAGAACCGGTTCAGCGCGGCGATGGTTTCGGCCGGTCGCTCTTCGAGAATCCAGTGGCCGGTGTTCTCGAGAACGATCACGGTCACGTCGGATGCGATGAGTTTCACTTGCGCGCCAAGCGCAGCGCCGTTCGCCTTTTCCCCACCGATCGAGAGCACCGGGATGGCAAGCCTGGTCTTCGCGAGCTCCGCAAAATCAACGGCTGTCTTTGGGAACGAAGCGAAATACGCAAAGCCCGCTGCCATCCGGCCCGGGCGTGAATAGGCCCGCGTGTAGGCGCGTCGATCCGCCTCCGGGATCGAGTGCGTCTTATCCGCGGCGAAATCATTCCAGAAGTGATCAAAGTAGATGCGTTCGCGGCCCTTCACCAGCGCCTCGGGCGTTGGACCGTAGAAACGGAAGTGCCAGATTTGCGGGTCGTTATAGACCGCCTCCCAACCACCCACGCCCGGCAGGAACGCGTCCATAAGCGCAAGCTTCTCGACTTCTTCCGGATAGACCGCGGCATAGGCATATGCGACCATCAGCCCGATATCGTGCCCCACGACACGTACCTTGGAGTACCCGAGCGAGTGCACGGCAGCGTGGATGCGCTCGGCCGCGCTTTTCATGTCCAGGCCGGTCGTCGGTATCGACGAGTCTCCAATGCCCGGCAGGTCCGGTGCGATAACCGTGAAGCGCGGCGCCAGTACCTTCGCCAGCGGCTTCCACATCCGCGACGTCTCGGCGTAACCGTGTAGCAAGAGTACCGGCGGTCCACTGCCACCGATCGTTACGCTCACCGTGCCGCCGTCGCCTGCCACCGACTGGGTCTTGAACCCAGGACCGAATTCGGCGGCGCGCAGCGGCGCGCTGCCGATCATTGTGGCGAGCCAGATAAGAGACAGTAACATCCAACGGTAGCGAGGAAACAGTTGGCACATGGCGGAATTCCCTGGAATTGGAGAATCAAAAGCGCGCAATCGCGTCGCAACTTGCGGCGTCTAGCGGCGGATTTTTACACACGGCAAGCCCGCGCAGAACCATCAGCACTACGATGTGCGCAATCTAGTTCCTGACAGCTCTATGCTCGACTTGGGTGACAACGCTTCCCTCTTGCCGGTAATTGAATCGCTCGCCACTCACGTCTGATCTTCGGTTGCCTCGCTTGGGTTTGGCCCGCGTGGCAGGGGCCCGGGCCATAACGCGATGGGTTCCGACCAGCTGCCTACGCGAGGAGCCACTGACTACGGATCGTCATTGGGCGCCTTGGCGAGCTTCGCGCCACCGGCGGGTTCGCCGGCAGTAGGGTCCTGCGGCGGGGCCCAGCCACCGCCCATGGCCTTGTACAGGTTCGCGTACGACTGAAAGAGCTGCGATTGGGTCGTGACGTACGCCAGCTGCGCGTTAAACAGCGATTGCTCGGCGTTGGCAACCTCCAGGTAGATGGTGGCGCCTTCGCTGTAGCGGAGCTCGGCCAAGTCTCGGAAGCGCTGTAGCGCTTCGACGTTCTTTGCCTGCTCGTCACGTATCCGGCCGTACTTCGTGCGGTCGATCAGTGCGTTCTCCACGTCCTGAAAAGCGCTGATGATCGACTTCTGATAGGTGGAGAGGGCCTGCCGCTGCAGGGCTTCAGCCTGTGCGACCTGGCCTGTCGATCAGGCCAGCATTGAAAATCGGCTGCAGCAAACCCGCTCCGTAAGACCAAACCTTCGAGGGGCCCTTGAAAAGGCTCCGAAAGCTGATCGCTCTCAAGGCCAAGCAGCGCGGTGAGGCTGATGTCGGGGAAGTACGCCGCTTTGGCCACGCCGATGTTGGCGTTCGCGGCGATCAGGTTTTGTTCAGCCTGGAGAATGTCGGGGCGCCGCTCCAGCAGTGATGCCGGCAGCCCGCCCGGTACTGCGGGGAAGAGCAGCGCATCGATGTCCCGTCCGCGCGGAATGGGTCCGGGATTCTGGCCGAGCAGCACACGGATGAAGTTCTCCTGCTGCCCAATCTCTCGCTCGAGCTCGGGCACCTGGGCCGCAGCCTCGCGGTACTGCGATTCGGCCTGCTCGTAGTCGCTCGCGGGCACGGCTCCTTCCTCGAGGCGCACGCCGCTGCAGCCGCGCTGCTTCGCGCAGGCTGTCCGACGTATGCTGCGCAATCTCGAGCTGCCGGTCCAGCGCCCGCAGCTGGATGTAGCCGGTGGCAACCGAGGTGACGACCGTCAGCGTCACCGTGCCCTTGCCTTCCTGGCTGGCGAGCAAGCTGGCACGTGCCGACTCGGTCGCGCGACGCAATTTGCCCCAGACGTCGAACTCGAAGCTGGCGGAGAGGTTCACCGTGTATGCGTTGAAGCGCGGTCCGCCCTGCGGTACCCCGAGGGGAGTTGGTTTGACTTATTCGCTCGCGTGTCGCCGAGGCGGCGCCGCTCACTTGGGGAAACTGCGCGGAGCGCGTGATGCCGTATTGGGCGGCGGCCTGATCGACGTTGGCGGTGGCGAACTCAAGGTCCTTGTTGTTCTCAAGCGCGGTGCGCACCAAGTCCGATAGCACCGGGTCCTGGAACTGCTCCCACCAGGCCATATTGGAAATCTCGCCTGCTTCGGTCGCGCCGAGCCGCCATGCGGACGGTACCTCGACGTCGGGACGGTGGTAGTCGGGACCGACCATGCAGGCGGAGAGCGGTACCGCGAGCAGCAACGCGACAACGCCGTTAGGCAAGCCCGAGCGGTGCAGACTTGAATGCTTCATGGGCGACCCTTTGCTCCGACGTCAGTGCGCAGGCGACGGCGGCGTGCCTGCCCCCGGACCCTGACCTGCGGCGACGCCCGCACTGCCTGCACCGGCTGAGAGGGCGGCGGGGTCGACGCGGCGGAAAGGCCATTGCCGCTCGCTCACGCGCTGAAGCAGCACGTAGAACACGGGAATGAAGAACACGCCGACCAGCGTGGCGACAAGCATGCCGAACACGACTGCCGTGCCCAGCGCCTGCCGCCCGCCGGCTCCGGCGCCCAGCGCAATCGCGAGTGGAACCGTGCCAAGGATGAAGGCAAACGAGGTCATCAGGATCGGGCGAAGCCTGAGCCTGGCTCCGTCCAACGCCGCTTTTTCGATCGGTTCGCCTTCCTCGCGCTTGAGCTTGGCGAACTCGACGATGAGAATCGCGTTCTTGGCCGCCAGCCCGATGAGCATGATCAGCCCGATCTGGGTGAAAACGTTGTTGTCCAGACCGCGCATCAGCAAACCCAGGAACGCGCCGAACACGCCAAACGGAATCACCAGCAGGATCGCCACCGGCATCGCCCAGCTTTCGTAGAGTGCGGCCAGCACGAGGATCACGAACAGCAGGGACACGGCAAAAATGAACCCGGTCTGTCCCCCGGTCTTCTTCTCCTGGTAGGTTGCCTCGCTCCATTCGTAATTGAAGCCCGGGGGGAGCGCGCGGGCGAGTTCCTCCATGGCCGCGATAGCCTGGCCGGAGCTGTAACCCGGTGCATTGGTGCCGTTGATGGTGGCGGCGCTGTAGACGTTGTAGCGTTCGAAGTACTGGGGACCGTTGAAGGATCGGCTGCTCACCAGGGTGGAGAGCGGCACCATCGTTCCGCTGTCGCTGCGCACGTAGAAACGGTCGACGTCTTCCGGCTGCACGCGCTGGGCCCCTTCCGCCTGGGCCTCGACCCGGTAGGTGCGTCCGAACAGATTGAAGTCGTTGATGTAATAACTGCCGAGGAAAGTCTGCAGCGCGAAGAACACTTCGCTCAGCTGAATGCCTAGCGATTTGACCTTGTCGCGGTCGACCTGGAATTCGATCTGGGGAATGCGGGGATCGAAGCCGCTGTAGACGAACCCGATCTCGGGGCGCTTACGGGCTTCGCTCAGGAGGTTCTGCAAGACCTGCGACAATTGGGCCGTGTCCGCGCCGCCGCGGTTCTGCAGCACAAAAGTGAAACCGCCGGCAGTGCTCAACCCGCGGATCGGCGGCGGGTTGAGGACGAGCACGTTGGCGTCCTTGATCTGCGCGTTGAGGCGCCCCATCAGCGTGCCCACCAGGGCGCCCGCAGACTGCGCTGGTGCTTTGCGTTGATCCCACGGCTTGAGCCGGAGGAAGGCGGTTCCGTTGTAGGAGACCGACTGGCCGGTCAGCAGGTTGAACCCGCTGATGTAGACGACGCCGTCGATACCGGGGACCTCGCGTGCGATTCGGGTGACCGCCGACATGGCGGCGTTGGTACGCTCCAGCGCCGCCGCGGGCGGGAGGCTCACCAGCGCGATCAGGTAGCCCTGGTCCTCCGGCGGTACCAGGCCGGTCGGGCGCGTGGCCACCAACCCCCAGACGGCGACCAGCAATGCACCGAAGGTCAACATGACGATGACTGCGTGACGCTCCATGACCGACACGGTCGCTGATGTAGCCGTTGCGCGAGCGCTCGAACAGACGGTTGAATCGAGCGAAAAACCAGCTGAGCGGTCCTTGCCGCGGACGCGCGTCATCTGCGGGCTTGAGCAGCAGCGCGCACATGGCGGGAGTGAAGGTCAGCGCGCAGACCGCGGACAGGGTCACCGACACGGCGAGGGTGAGGGCGAACTGCTTGTAGAGTTGCCCCGTAAGCCCGCCGAGAAAAGCAACTGGCACGAATACCGCCGCCAGCACCAGGGCGATCGCGATCACCGGGCCGCCGACGTCGGCAATGGCCGACTTGGTGGCCTCCATCGGTGTCATGCCCCCGGCATCCAGGCGCTGCTGCACCGCCTCCACCACGACGATCGCATCGTCGACCACGATCCCGATGGCAAGCACCAGCCCGAACAGGGTCAGGGTGTTGATGGAAAAGCCCAGCGCCGCGAACGCTCCAAAGGTACCGATGAGCGAAATCGGTACCACCAGGATCGGGATCAGCGTCGCACGCCAGCTCTGCAGGAACAGGAAGACGACGAACACGACCAGCACGAAGGCTATGAGCAGCGTCTTGATCACCTCTTTCAGGGATTCGGTGACGAACGGCGTCGTGCTGTAAGGAATGGAGTACACCATGCCTGGCGGAAAATGGGGCGCCTGGTCTTCCATCACCTGCTTGCACTGCTTGGCGACGTCGAGCGCATTGGCATCCGGCTGCAGGAAGATCCCGATCAGCGCAGCCGGGATGTCGTCGTTGGCACCGCTGATCGAATAGTCGGCAGCAGCGAGCTCGACGCGGGCCACGTCTTTGAGGCGCACCACCTGCCCGTTGCCGGCCTCCCGGATGACGATGTTCTCGAATTCGCCGACCTCGACCAGGCGGCCCTTGACGAATACGGTGTACTGCATCTGCTGCCCCTGCGGGACCGGGGGCAAGCCGACGCTGCCGGCGGGCGCAATCTGGTTTTGCTCGCGGATGACGTTGGCGATGTCGGTGGCGGTGACGCCCAGTCGTGCCATGCGCTCCGGGTTGAGCCAGATGCGCATGCTGTAGTCGCGGGCGCCGAAAATGCGTACCTGCCCCACGCCCCGCACCCGGCCGAGCGCGTCATACAGGTTGAGCAGCGCATAATTGCTCAGAAAGATGCCGTCGTAGCGGCCCTCGGGGGAGGTAAGCGCGATGACCTCGAGAAAGTCGGTGCTGGTCTTGCGCACGGTTATGCCGTTGCGGATCACGTCCGAGGGAAGCTGGCTCTGCGCGATGGCAACCCGGTTCTGAACTTCGACCGCATCGATGTTCTTGTCGGTGCCGATATCGAAGGTCACCGTCAGGGTGTAGGAGCCGTCGTTGCCGCTCTTCGAGTCCATATAGAGCATGTCCTGGGAGCCATTG
The DNA here is from genome assembly GCA_963711235.1 of uncultured beta proteobacterium. Taxonomy (GTDB): domain Bacteria; phylum Pseudomonadota; class Gammaproteobacteria; order Burkholderiales; family Casimicrobiaceae; genus PALSA-1003. The sequence goes on from CAVQDI010000016.1 coordinate 102,498, forward strand.
ACCTGCTGCTCGATGGGGGCGGCCACGGACTGCGCCACCACGTCCGCGTTGGCGCCAGGGAAGGATGTGGACACCGTGACCTGGGGTGGAACCACCTGCGGATACTGGGCAATCGGAAGACCGAGAATGGAAAGCCCCCCGATCAGGATCATGATCAGCGCGATAACGGTGGAGAAGACCGGTCGCTCGATGAAGAAGTTGAACACAGTGGACCTTCGCTGATTTACCCGACTCGGTAGGCAAGCGGCAGCATTCGCGACCAGGCGCCTGCTTTGCCTATGTTTTGGGAGCTGCAGGCGCAGGGCCCGCAACGCCGGGACTGGAAGCAGGTGTTGTCACAATCGGCTTGACCTGGGCGCCCGGACGGAGCTTGCCGATGCCCTCGACCACGACCCGGTCTCCGGCGGCGAGGCCGCTGTCGACTACCCAATCATTGTCGAGGCGATAGCTCGCAACGATTTGCCGCGTCTCCACCTTGTCGCCGGCGGTGACGACGTATACCGACTTCAGTCCCTGCAGTTCCGTCACCGCCTTTTGCGGGATGCGGATCGCGTTGGGATTGTCGAATGCGGCGACGGTGACGCGCACGAACAGTCCTGGGCGCAAGATGCGCTCCGGATTGGGCACCGAGACGCGCACCTGCAGCGTTCCGCTCTTCTGGTCGATCGCGGCATCAACGAAGTTGAGCTTTCCGGCAAGTTTGTAGTCGGTCCCGTCGGCGAGGCGGATATGAAATGGCGGGGCCAGATCGGGCCGGTCTCCCGGCGGACGCTTCAGTCTCTTTTGCAGCTCCAGCAGTTTGTCCTCGCTCACGCTGAAATACACCCACATCGGGTCGCTGGAATAGAGCGTGGTAAGCAGTGTCTGCTGGGCGGTGATCAGCGCCCCGGGCTTGACCAGCGAGCTGCTGATGAAGCCGTCCCGCGGCGCGCGGATCGTGGCGAACTCGAGGTTGAGCGCCGCGTTGCGCAACAGAGCCTTCTGGGCTTCCACCAATGCCGTGCCTGCGTGCTCCTGCGCTACCGCCGTGTCATAGTCCTGTTGACTGACCGCCTTCTGCGCGATCAGGCGCGAATTGCGCGCCAGATTCTGCTGGGCATTGACCAGATTCGCCTCGGACTGGGCCAGGCTTGCCTTGGCCTGGGCAAGTTGGGCCTCGAAGGGCCGTTGATCGATGACGTAGAGCAGGTCTCCTTTCTTGATCCTTGCGCCGTCCGCAAAATCCTGGGACTGAAGCAGCCCGGTGACCTGGCAGCGGATTTCGATGGTGTCCGGCGCCTGGGTCTGCGCCACATACTCATCGTAGACGGTGACCGGACCGGGCCTCACCTCGATCACGGGTACCTCGGGCGGCGGGGGCGGGGGTGGCGGATCGCTCTTGCAGCCGCCCATGGCGATCAACGCAATGCCCAGGGCGAGTGCCCATCGCGCAACCAGTCCGAGCCGGTACGAGCCTGTCATGGCCATCTGTCCCTTCGAAGACGCCGCGAGACACACCGTGTCCCTGTCTTCGTGACCGCAGTTTCGTCCGCATCAATAACTCGTGTGTGTCCGTGATGGAGCGCATCATGTCAACGGACACGGATTCGAGCCCTGTCTTGGCCCAATCGGAAATAATCCCGCAGCCCTCGTCGCGCCCCCGCTGCCATCCGTGTGGGCCAGACATGCTGCGGGAAGGGTCTTTCGCCTCCCAGCAACCTCATCGGGCCAAGGATAGCGGTGTAACTCGAACCTCTCGGATAGGCAGATTGACGATCGCGGCGGCGCCCGCCAGGGCCATGTCGGCGTACCACATCCAGAGGTAGTTGCCCGATTGGGCGAGCGCGATCCCGCCGAGATATGCGCCAAGAAAACCACCGATCTGGTGCGAAAGCAGCGTAAGGCCGAACAGCGTGGACAGGTACCGGATGCCGAAAAGCTTGGCCACGAGGGCGGCGGTCGGTGGCACGGTGGCCAACCAGGTGAGACCCAGACCTACGGCAAACACATAAAACGTCAACGCGGTTTTCGGAGCCAGCAGGTACCAGCCGATCAGCAGTGCACGTGATCCGTACATCAGGGCGAGGATGTACTTGCTGCGGAAGCGTTGGGTGGCGGAGCCGGCAATCAGGCTCCCCGCGATGTTGGCGAGCCCGATCAGAGCCAGCGACCAGCTCGCCACTGCCGGCGGCAGCCCGCAGAGATTCACCTCGCCTGGCAGATGCGTCACCAGGAACGCAATATGGAATCCGCAGGTGAAGAAGCCGGCGTGCAGCAACAGGTAGCTTCGATCGCCCATCGCGTCCTGCACCGCCCGCCAGGGAGCAGATCCGGTGGTTTCACTGCGGCGGGGCGGCGCGGCCGGACCCACTACACGAACGAGGGGCAGTGCCGTGAGCGCGACGACCGCAAGCGACCACATGGCGCCCATCCATCCGAGCGTCTGGATCAGCGCTTGCGAGACCGGCGCGAAGACGAATTGTCCGAACGATCCACCCGCGTTGATGATGCCGGCCGACTTGCCGCGCTTGTCGGTCGTGAGGTGTTGCGCGGCGGCGCCGATCAGCACCGAAAAGCTGCCGGCGCCGGCGCCGATCGCGGTCAGCAGCCCGATCGAGAAAATCAGACCGAGCGCAGAGGTCATGAAAGGCGTTAAAGCCGTACCGACGGCAAGGACAACAAGTCCCGCGACAAGAACCCTTGCGGGGCCGTAGCGATCCGCCATCGCCCCGGCCACCGGCTGGATAACACCCCACATCAGCTGCGCGACAGCGAGCGCAAGGCTGATCGTGGTGATGCCGAGCCCGGTCGAGCTGTTGAGCGGAGAGACGAAAAGCCCGAGCGTTTGCCGGGCACCCATCGTCACCATGAGGATCCCGCAGCCGCCAGGGTGACGAGCCACGGGTTGCGTTCGGCGCCGTTCGCCATGGTCGCGCGCGTTGCAGGGCGACCGACTAAGGCCGCCACTTCCTACGCTTCAGGCGCGATTCGCTATCGTCACGGCAACGCCGAGTTAGGCTCAACGCAGCGGCACGCATGGCGTCGGTCACTTGAAGCTGCTCCGACACACTTCGCGCCCGGCTAGCGCACCGTCTCAACCGTTGCCATAAAGACGTAACCGACACCGCGTTCGGTGCGGATCAGCTGCGCCTGCCCATCCTCGGGCGCGATCTTCTTCCGCAGGCGGCCAACTTGAACGTCGATCGAACGGTCGTAGACTTCGTCATTGTGCAGACGCGACGCATTGAGCAAATGCTCTCGCGAAAGCACACGACTGAGGCGCGGCGAGAAACGCCACCAGCAGATTGAACTCGCTGTTGGTGATCGGAATAGTCTGTCCCTGGCGCGAGATGAGCCGCCGCAGCCGGACGTTCAACTCCCAGCCGGCGAAGCGATAGGCCCGGATCCTGGCGAGGTTGTCTGCCACCGTTTCGTGGGTCCGCGACCGTCGAAGCAGCGCACGGATCCGGGCGAGAAGCTCGCGCGGCGAGAAAGGCTTCGTTAGATAGTCGTCCGCCCCGAGCTCCAGGCCCATCACGCGGTCCGCTTCTTCCTTGCGACCGGTCAGCATGATGATCGGAACGTCCGAATCGACACGCAGCTGGCGGGCGATCTGCATCCCATCCTCGCCCGGTAGCTTCAGGTCGAGGATGAGCAGGTCAACCGTGTTGCGCTCCATGACGTCCCTGATGGCCTGCCCGCCGGGCAAAGTGCTGACCTGCATGTCGTTGTCACCGAGATAGTCGGCAATCATCTGCCGCACCGACGGGTCGTCGTCGATCACCAGGACGTGAATGGGCGCAGGCGTGACTCCCATCGCGGGACTTTTCTTCACGGGCTCGATAACTCTAGCCAGCATTGTGCCTCGACATTGGCCCGATGGCACGACCGGAATTTGTCACGCTGGGCCGGCAAGTGTGTCAGTTGTCATCTGGCGAGCCGGCCGCAGGCATATTGCGGAATGGCAACGCGGATCGAATGATCGCTGCGCATTCACCGGTCGCGCGTCAAGCCTCCGCATGCCACAAGGAAAATCGTGAGCTCGAAGGGCTGTATCGTAATCGTCGAACCGGACGACCTTATTCGGGAGCTGCTCGAGCGCTGGCTCGGCGAAGCGGGCTATGGAGTCGTCGTCTCGGCAAAAGACCATGGGCACAGACGTGGTCAAGCCGCAGCTCGTCATTGCGGACATTTCCGACCCAAGTTGCGCCGGAACCACCATTGGACCTCTCGAAGCGGCGTATTCTGCGCCTATTCTGGCGTTGTCCGCTCGTTTTCGGCGAGGGCTGGGTGGGTCCATCGAAGCGGCCCATCGGTTGCATGTGGGAAAGGTTCTGCCCAAGCCGTTCACGCGCGAAGAATTGCTTGCTGCAGTCGGCGAAGCGATCGAGGGCCCCTGATGCGCGTGCCGCACGAGGATCACTCCGATTGACTGCTTGCTCTTAAATACGCGATAACGGAACAGGCCATGAGCGATCCAATTCGATTGGCTATCGATACGATCCCGGGCCTGGTATGGAGCAGCTTGCCGGACGGCAACATTGATTTTCTGAACCAGCGCTGGCTGGAATACACGGGACTTCCCCTTGCACTGGCGACCGGTTCGGGCTGGCAGGTTGCCGTCTTTCCGGACGATCTCCCGGGACTCCTGGGTAGCTGGCGAAAGGTGTTGGCATCCGGTGCACCGGGGGAGGCGGAGGCGCGACTGCGGCGACACGACGGCGTGTTCCGCTGGTTCCTTTTTCGCGCCGAGCCTCTGTACGACATCGCCGGCAACTTGGTCAAGTGGTACGGGCAGACCACCGACATAGAAGCCCGCAAGCAGGCCGAAGCGCTGCTCGCCGGTGAGAATCGCCTGCTCGAGATGATCGCCAAGGGCAGTCCGCTTGGCGCGACGCTGGGTGCGCTTTGTCGTCTCGCCGAAGAGTATTGCCGCAAATCCTTGGCGTCAATCTTGCTGTTGGATTCTGGGGAAGATCACGTCCGGCACGGCGCAGCGCCCGAGTCTCCCGGACAGCTACACCAGGCAGATCGACGGCAGACCGATTGGACTCGCATTCGGTCCGTGCGGAACCGCCGCGCGCTTGGGAGCGCAAGTGGTGGCGGTCGATATTGCTTCGGACACCCGGTGGACCGCCGAATATCGCGCGCTCGCACTGGCGCACGGACTGGCCGCGTGCTGGTCTACGCCGATCACCTCGCCCGAGGGAAAGGTCCTGGGCACGTTCGCCATTTATTCCCGCGAACCCGGCCCTCCCACGCCAGAACAGCAAGGCAGAATCGGACAATTTACCTATCTGGCAAGCATTGCCATCGAGCGCGCACGGTCGATCGACGCCTTGCGCCGCTCGGAAGAGCGATTTGCGCTGGCCATGGAAGCCTCCGGCGAGGGCTACTGGGACTGGAACATTTTCACCGACGAGTACTACGCGTCGCCACGGATGCTTGACCTCCTCGGGTTTCCGCCCGGGACCACGTTTGCCAGCCGGTCGGACTTCGTGGCCCGGTTTCCGCTTCATCCTGAGGATCGCCCGAAATGGCAGGAGGCCGTTGCGGCGCGTTTCGCCGGGAAAGCAGCGGGCGACGGACTCGAGATACGCATCCTCCGAAGCGGCGCAACGCGCTGGATTCTTCTCACGGGCCTGTTGTCGAGCGACTCCTCGGGGAAGGCGCTGCGCTGGACCGGGTCGGTCGCTGACATTACGACGCGCAAGCGTGCCGAGGAGGCGCTAAGGCTTTCGGAACACCGCTATGCGCTGGCCATGGAGGCCACCGGAGACGGCCATTGGGACTGGAATATCCCGGTCGACAAGATCTACGTCTCTCCCTTGTTGCTCGAGATCTGCGGCTTGCCTACCGACATGACCTTTGCCAGCCGCGCCGAATGGGTCGACCGCTTCCCGTTCTATCCGGGTGAACGTCCGAGGTACGAGCAAGCTGTCGCGGAGCATTTCGCCGGCAAGACGCTTCGGCTCGATGTGGAGATTCGCATCGTTCCACGCGGAGAAATGCGTTGGATTCACATGACCGGTCGTTGCTCACGCGACGCTTCAGGTACGCCGATCCGCTGGGCCGGCTCGGTTACCGACGTCACCGCGCGCAAGCGCGTCGAAGAGGAACTGCGGGCACGGCAGGAGATGCTCGATCTCGCGCAGAAGGCCGCGCGCGCAGTGGCGTTCGAGTGGCGGATGGGTGCCGGCGATGGCGAAAATCGCTGGTCGCCCGACCTGGAAGCGATGTACGGGATTCCATCCGGGTCCTACGACGGCACCTACGAATCCTGGCAAAAACTCGTTTATCCGGATGACTGGCCGAAGGTCCGAGCGCTGATCGATGCCGCGCAGGAGTCGGGCGACGTCGCCGCCGAATACCGGATCAAGCCCAAAGGCGGAGCGATTCGGTGGTTGCAGGCGAAGGGACGCATGTTATTCGACCACGATGGCAAGCCTACGCGCGTGGTCGGATTCATGCTTGATGTGACCGATCGCCATCTTGCCGAGGAAGGATTGCAGCGGATGGAGCACCAACTGCGCCAGGCTCAGCGTCTCGAAGCGATGGGGACGCTCGCGGGCGGCATCGCGCATGACTTTAACAATCTACTCGGCGCCATCCTTGGCTACGGGGAGATGGCGTTGCGAGACGTCCCCGCGGGTAGCCGGCTGCGTCGCGACCTGGAAAGCATCATGATTGCGGGCGAGCGCGGCCGGGCGCTGGTGGATCGAATTCTCGCGTTCAGCCGAAGCGGGGTCGGTGAGCGGCTCGCGGTGCACGTGGAGGAGGTCGTGCGCGAGACCCTGGAGCTGCTAACTTCAAAACTGCCGCACGGAATCACGATCGAGGATCGGTTGCGCGCCGGCGGAGCAGCCGTCATGGGTGACGCAACGCAGATCCATCAGGTGGTAATGAATTTGGTCTCCAATGCCATTCAGGCCATGCCCTCGGGCGGCAGGGTGCGCGTGTCGGTTGCCTGCATCAGCAACGATGTGCCACGCGCAGTCACGACGGGTATCGTAAGCGCAAGGGATTACGTGGTGCTGGAGGTTGCCGATACGGGAAGCGGCATTCCGCCGGAGATCTTCGAGAAGATCTTCGATCCTTTTTTCACGACCAAGGAAGTTGGCGTTGGCACCGGGCTCGGGCTGTCACTGGTGCACGGTATCGTGACAGGCCTAGGCGGTGTGATCAACGTCAAGACGGCGGTCGGCAAGGGAAGCGTCTTCACCGTGTATCTGCCCCGCGCCGGAGATGTCAGCAACGTGGGCAAACCCAGGTTGCGCGCGCAGCCCAAGACGCAGCGCGGCAATCGGCAGCGGGTTCTGGTGCTGGACGACGAGGAGTCGCTCGTCAGGCTCGTGACGGAGACGCTAGCCGATCTGGGGTATGCACCGGTCGGCTTTACGACCAGTGCCGCGGCGCTCGACGCCTTCCTCGCTGACCCGCAGCAGTTCGATGCGGTTGTCACCGACGAAAGCATGCCGGGCATGTCAGGATCGGAGCTGATTCTCAAGTTACGGCAGATCCGGCCTAAGATCCCGATCTTGCTGGTGAGCGGATATCTCGGCACCGCGGTTGTGCGGCGGGCCCGGGAAGCGGGCGCCGACGAGGTTCTGAGAAAACCCCTCTCCGCGCGCCAGCTCGCGACGAGCCTCGACCGCGTATTGCAAGGGGCAAAAGCTCGACCGCAGGGTTCACGCCGTTCGGCATTGACAGGGTCGGTGGCCGGCGGAAGACGGCGCGCGCCGGCTGCGTCATCGGCCGCAAGGCCCACAGTGCGACGATGAGCGGGAGCGCCTCGGGTGTGACTGAGTCGCCGGCGGGTGGCGGGTATTGCATGCGCAATTGTTTTCCGACACCTGACACAAAACCCGAGTGCCCGGACACAAGGGGGATGCGCGCCGACCGGACACTCGTTTACTCGACCATGGGAGACGAGCGCATACATCGATCGGCTCAACGCGGAGCTGCTCGCGTTCAGCAAGGGGTGAAGCAACATTCTCAAGCCGCGGCGCAGGCGAAGATAATGAACGGAAAATGCCACGGGGTGGCCGGGATCAGGAAGCCGGGTAGCTGGCCGCGACCAGCGCGGCGCTCGAGGGTGCCAACCTCGACTGCAACGCCTCATCGAATCAATAGCCCTGCAGGGGTGTTGCCGCCAGCATCCTCGTGCCGCCATGAGGTCTTCGAAAGGAGATTTGCCATGATCTTAGGGATGTCGACATCCACGTTTACTTTGGTTCACGTTCTCTTGAGCCTGGTGGGGATCTTCACGGGGTTCGTCGTGCTATTCGGCATGTTGAGCTCGAAAAAAGCCGATGGCTGGACAGCGCTCTTTCTCACAACGACCGTCTTGACGAGCCTTACCGGATTCCCCTTCCCGCGGGACCACATTCTGCCGTCTCATATCGTCGGCGTGATCTCGCTGGTCGTGCTGGCGATTGCTATCTTTGCGCTTTACTCCCGCCACCTGGCGGGACACTGGCGCTGGATCTACGTGGTGGGGGCAGTGGTGGCCCTTTACTTGAATGTGTTCGTCGCCGTTGTGCAGGCATTCCTAAAGGTGCCGACACTAAACATGCTGGCCCCGACGCAATCGGAACCACCGTTCGTGGTCGCGCAAGCTGTCGTACTGCTTATCTTCATCGTGCTTGGCGTCTTGGCCGTACGATCGTTTTACCCGCGGCCCGACGCACTGGCGCCCAATGCGGTTTGAACTTCAGGGAAATCGGAAGGAGGCTGAGCCATGAACACCAAGTCTGCAGCGAAACAGCGGGTTGCGCCGCTCGGTACGCCAACGAGCTTTCGGCCCGAGGCCAGAGGCGATATCGCCGGGGCGCTCAATGCGTTGCTCGCGGACATTTTCGCCTTGTATCTGAAGACCAAAAACTTTCACTGGCACATGTCCGGTCCCCACTTCCGAGACTATCATCTTCTCCTGGACGAGCAGGCTGACCAGCTGTTTGGCGCCACCGACGCAATTGCCGAACGCGTGCGCAAGATAGGCGGGACGACGCTGCACTCGATTGGCCATATCGGCCGCTTGCAGCGCGTGCTGGATAACGACGCAGATTACGTCACACCGCTCGACATGCTGGCCGAATTGCGTGACGACAACAAGCAGCTCGCGGAACGGATGCGCGAAACGCACAGCGTATGCGACGAACACGGTGATGTCGCGACCGCAAGCCTCCTCGAGAATTGGATCGACGAGGCCGAGCATCGCGTTTGGTATCTGTTCGAGGCAAGCCGGCCTGGCGAAGCACCGGGGCGCTGATCGATCGCGGCCCGGCACGGACGCTGCGGCACTGGGGCGCTGCAGCAAGCTTGGCTCGACCTCTAGGCGGCGGAATGCGGCTAGCGTCGATGCGGCCGGATTGATCGCCAGGGGAGCCTTTACGCCGCTTCCTCCAGTGCCGGTAAGTCGCGCGACAAGCAGCCTTGCGCTACTATGGCCGAGGCACAATACACGTCGTGTTCATCACCTTTCCTGGGCCGGGTTCGCTGGCATGCCCAGGCGAACGACGGCAATGCTAATTTGGATGCGAACGAGGCGGCAGATGAATAAATCACCCTCACTGCTCGACGAGCTGCGGACTCAATACGAAACGGTGCGCCAATCGTCGCATGAGCATGCCGATGTCGAGTCCTTCCAGGCAATCGACTCGCGGCTGCGCAAGGCATTTCGTTGGCTGGAAAGGGCGGTTACGTACCTTGATGGGCTCAAACCCCCCATCGCTCACCGCTTCGATCTGGGTCATGGCCTCGTGTTCGAATCGCCGCGGTTCGGACACGGGTCTGTCGGATTTCACGAGCAGCGCATCGTTGGTTTCCCGGTGCTCGACGAAATCAACATCTATTATGAGATCACGGCCTCCAAGCCGCTCGCCCTGGAAGTCGCACCCGGAGGTGTGGTGCTCGCGGAAAAGGCACTCGACGACGCGGGGCTGCAGTACACCAGCCGCCGCGTGGAAGATGCGGGCGGGATTGTGCACAGGTGTTCGATTTCGGTCCCGCCAGCGATACCGGCGGCGGTCTTGTTTCGCAGCGACTATCAGACCGGACTGGTAACCGTGGCACTCGCGAACGTCGATCGGCTCGATCGCGTGACGCTGGAATTTCACAGCAACTCAATCGAAGAGCCCGTACTCGAAGATCTGGTGCGGTTAATCCTCGGCCGCGACTCGGCCTTCCTCCGCCGCGCGCCGCTCGCAGGCTTGCATCCCCGACCGGCACCCGGCGCGTAGACCTGGTCGGCCATGGATACCCTGGGCCCGCTGTTCGAGCAGTACGGATTGCTGCTCGTGTTTGGGGCGGTCCTCGTCGAACAGATAGGCCCGCCGCTTCCATCGGGCCCGCTGCTCATGGTCGCCGGTGCCTTGGCCAGCGAGGCGCGGGTCGCCGCGTTGTCGGTCGCCGGCGTGGCCTGGGTCGCCGGGATGCTCGGCAAGGTTATTCTATACTTCGTGGGTGGGCGCTACGGTAGGCAGGCGATGGGCGCGTTGTGCTCGCTGGCGATGACGCCGAACTCCAGTATCGGCAAGACCGACAGGCACTTCGAGCGCTGGGGCGCGGCGCTGTTGATTCTCGCCGAGTTCATTCCCGGAGTCAGGACGCTCGCCCCATCAATTGCCGGAGCGGAGAAACTCTCCCCGACCCCATTCTTGTTTTACAGCGCGCTCGGCGCGGCGCTATGGACAGCAGTCTATCTGGGTGCCGGGCTTCTGTTTCGCGATCAGATTGGTCGGATTCTGGCTCTTGTCGAGCAGTCCGGCAAAGTCGCGCTCGCGGCAATTGCCGCCATAATTGCGGTGTACTTCATCGCCAAGTGGTGGAGGCGACGGAGGTCCGTCAAGGCGCCGGTTCCACCTAATGCAGACACCCCTGATTAGCGATGCGCGATCTTTTCGCCTTTTTCGCTGATACAGGATCCACAGACTTCGCTTTTGGCCGTCAACTGCTCGAGGACATCCCATGATCAAGTTTTACTACAATCTCGCACCCAACCCCACCAAGGTCGCGCTGTTCCTCGAGGAATCGGGGCTGCCATACGAGCCGATACCGGTCGATACGCGCAAGGGCGAGCAGCACACGCCGGCGTATCGGGCAATCAATCCCAATGGCAAGGTCCCGGCGATTATCGACGACGAAGCTACGGTGTTCGACAGCAACGCGATCCTGTTGTACCTGGCCGAGAAAACGCGGAAGTTCCTGCCTGAAAACACCCCGGCGGCCCGCGGTCGACTTTACTCCTGGCTGATGTTTGTGGCCTCCGGCGTCGGCCCGTATTCCGGTCAGGCTGTGCATTTCAAGCATCATGCGCCCGAGCAGCTGCCGTATGCCATCAATCGCTACGCGTTCGAGGCCAAGCGGCACTACGGCATTCTGGACGCACAACTTGCCAAGCACCGGTACATGCTAGGCGACGCCTACACGATCGTCGATATGGACGTCTGGGGCTGGGCGCGCCTCGTGCCGTTTGTGCTGGGCGACGATGCGCTGCCGAAATTCCCCAACCTCAAGCGGCTCGTCGACGAAATCAACGTGCGGCCGGCAGCGGCGCGGGCGCTGGCTTTAAAGGACAGGCACGCGTTCAAAACAGAAATGGACGACGACGCTCGGCGCCACTTGTTTCCTCAGATCGCGCAGACGAGCCACTAGGGGAATGCGGCAACCACCACCGGCACGGGATCCGGTGTATCGCCGACGCCCACTTGTACCGTGCCAAGGCGAAGCGGGTCGGGTGCGTTCGCGCGTTATCAGCTTACGCGGGACGTAGCCTTCCATTTTGCCAACAGCTCCACTTCGCGCGCGGGAGGCAGGCCCGCTTTCAGCTTTGCCTGCCTCTCCGCCGGTTGCTGCTTGAACCACGCAAGCGTATCCGAAGCGGTGATCGCGAGAGGACGGAATGTCAGTCCCATGGCAAGCGCTTTGCGGATGCTGCGCCGTGCGAACCCCGCGCTGCCACCTTGGCCGGGGACCCATACCGGAAGATCACTCCACGATGCGACCTTCTGCGCTTCCAGGAAATCGGCGGGCACCCACGTAAGCCGTGCGTCGGCGTGAACCGCCGTCGCGATGGCGGTCAGCATGTCGTGCATCTGGATGGGGAGTTCTGGACCCGTTGCGTTAAACGTGCCAAACGTACGCGATTCGGCGACACGGATGGTCCACTCGGCGAGGTCGCGGGCATCAATGAACTGCACAGGGTCGGAGCCGTCGCCGGGCGCCAGGACTTCGCCCCCGCGCGAGAGGCGGACAGGCCAGTAGGTAAATCGATCGCTCTGGTCTCCCGGCCCGACGATGAGGCCGGGTCGGATGATTGTGGTCCTTCCAGGGAACTGTTTCTTTGCTTCCTGCTCGCTTAGCGCTTTGAGAGGTCCGTAGAGCTCGCCGATGTTCGCGTGAAATGAGTCCCACGTCTCAGCCATTGCATCCTTACCGTTGTAGCTGGCGAGGGGAGCAGACTCATCGGCCGGCTTGTCGTCCTCGGCATATACGGAAATCGTCGATATGAAAACATACTGTTCAATCTTGCCATGCAACACGTTGCCGGCATCTCGCACCCAGAACGGGAGCGTGGTGGGGTTGTCGATGCATACATCCCATTCGCGACCTTCCAGCGCCTTCAGATCTCCCGTGTTCCGGTCGCCGATCAATTCTTCGACCTGGCCGGACCATGCATCCGGCTCTCTGCCGCGATTGAACAGGGTCACCTTGTGCCCGCGCGCGAGCGCGTACCGTACTTGGTGCGGCCCCGTAAAACCGGTGCCGCCTAAAATAAGAATGCGCAATTTTTTCACGGGGCGCCTCGACACATCAGCCGCAAGACCAATTGCTCCTCGCAATGCGACGCCCGTGGCCGCAAGAACGGATAGGTTGATGAGATTTCGGCGTGTCAATCGCATCATGATGCTCCTGTAAGCATCGCCCCATTACCCAAAGGGTACCAGTTCAATGCGTCGCGGACGGCAGAATCTCTGCGCGCGCCAGCGCGTGATTCCGGGTCTCCGCGCTGCATCAGCGGTCGTGATTGTCATGGCGGCCAGATGGAAGTCTAGTATGCGCCAATGGTTTTTTAAGTCCGGGCGGGCAGGCTTCAGGGCGCCACTGCGAGAAACAGGAATGCGGCGAAGATGACCAGGTGCACGATACCCTGAAGCACGGTGGTGCGGCCGGTTCCCAACGTGACCACGCCGACGACGAGCGTCAGCCCAAGCAGGACCTCCTCCTTCGGACCCAATCCAAGCTCGAGCGGCTTGCGGAGCGCGATCGAAGCGACCGCAACGACCGGGATCGTCAGGCCAATAGTCGCAAGCGCCGACCCGAGGGCCAGGTTCAAGCTGGTCTGCAGGTGGTTGGCGCGCGCTGCCTTCAGCGCCGCCAGGCCCTCAGGCAGCAACACCAGTGTTGCGATGACAATCCCCACCACGGCCTTTGGCGCGCTGAATCCAGGCCACGGCGATCTCCAGCGTGGGTGTGAGGGCCTTGGCGAGGCCCACGACCGCAAGCAGCGAGACAAGAAGCAGGATGACGCTGACAAGCGTGTTCCTGCTGGAGGGGCGCAGGGCGGGGGACTCCACGCTGCCGCCTTCGACAGGCAGGAAGTCGTCGCGGTGGCGCACGGTTTGAACGAAAACGAACGAGCCATAGAGCACCAACGAGACCGTGCCGGCGAAAGCAAGCTGCGACGTGCTGAAAACTGGACCGGGTACGCTCGTCGTGACATTGGGCAGAATGAGGGAAAGCGTCGTCAGCGCAGCCAGCACGGCCAGCGCTGCGCTCGCACCCTGGACCTGAAAACCCTGCTCGTGGTGGCGCACACCGCCCGCCAGCAGGCACAGGCCTACGACGCCGTTGCACGCGATCATGATGGCCGCGAACACTGTATCGCGCGCCAGCGATGGCGACGCAGTTCCGATCATGAGGGTGACGATCAGGGTCACCTCTATGACGGTCACCGCAACCGCCAAGACAAGCGTACCGAAGGGCTCGCCAATCCGTTGCGCGATTACTTCGGCGTGATATACCGCCGCGAACACGGCGGCGATCAAAGCCGCTCCGGCAGCTGCTGCGACGACTCCGCCCGTTTGGGCGATGATTGTCACGATCAGCATGGCCAATCCCAGGGCGGGCCATGCCCATGCCCACCAAGGTGTTCGTGTTGTGGCCATCACGATCGTCCCCTTGAATTCGCGGTTTTACCCGGCCCCCAAGCGTCAAGATTCGGCATGCATGCAGCTCACCATGCACATCAGTCTATGATACATTGCCACAGCATGCGGACCCCATCGGCATGCGAGCAAAGGGCTCATCGATCACCTGTAACCGATCGCCGCTTGTCTGCGCTACTCTTGCCGTGGTGTGGGCTTGGTGAATAACCCGGGGGAGCCATCATGTCGCGTTCATTCATGCGCATGGCCGTGGCGGCGCTTGCCATCGCGGGGTTGTTGACCTCCAGCTTCGCCGAAGCACAGTGGGTGTTGCTCGCGCGGCGCGTCGTCGGTCGCGTCCAATCCATGTCGCAAACCACCAAGGATGGGACGTCGACCTTCGACACGGCGGCAGTTATCCTCGACGTCCCGGTTGAAAAGGTCTATGCGACACTGAAGAGCTCCCTGGAGCGCGCGCAAGCGACGCAAGGCATCACCATCACGCTTGAAGACGATGCGCAACGTTACGTCGCCTTCAGCAAAGGCGAGCAGAGCGTAGCGATTCAACTCGCCATGCTTGGCGACAATCTGACCCATTTGATGGTGTCGTCAGCACGGCCGGCTGCCGACGTGGGAACCGGCACCATGAACGCTAATGGGCCGCCGCCTACGGTAATTATCGTCGACAGGATCCTGGCGGTGTGCAAGGAAATGAACGTGGAGTGTTTCAGACCCGAGCCGTGACTTCGGCGACAGGGAGCAAGACTATTTCGCCGATCCGGCTGTTGGTGCAGTCGCTGACTTGGGTGCGGGCGGCGCGGTCACGCCGCAACCCTCCCGCTGCCGCAGCGGGCGGAACGAGAGAGGCACACTCCTGAACGATACGGCTGTAATCACCGGCACCACGCACGGCATCGGCCTCGTCACGAGTCTTGAGCTTGCAAGAGCCGGACGAAGCGTGGTGATGCTGTGTCGCGATAGGGATGCGGGCTATCGGGTGCGTGAGCAAATTCGGGCACAGGTGCCCAATGCATCGCTGCGCGTGCTTCAATGTGACCTCGCGTCCCTCGCGTCCGTACGCGAATGCGCGGAGAACCTGCGACGGCTGGATGGGATCGACCTTCTCATCAATAACGCGGGCATGGTCAGCACGAAGCGCCGGAGTTCGGTAGATGGATTCGAACTCACCTTCGCGACAAATTATCTCGGGTCCATTCCTGCTTACCCGGATGCTGCTGGATCGAATGACGCCATCAGGCCGCATCATCAATGTCGCTTCGCGTGCTCATTATCGTGGGCGGCTTGATCTGGACCAGGTAACCAATCGGCACGCGCGCTACAGCAGCATCGCCGCGTACGCCCGTTCGAAGCTGGCCAACGTTTGTCACACTTTCGCGCTGGCACGCCGGCTATCCGGGACGCGGATCACAGCGAACTGTCTTCACCCAGGCGTCGTTGCGACCAACTTGCTGCCGCGATGGCTGCGTGTCGTGAAACCGCTGTTAAGTCGGGTTATTTTCGACGCCAAGCGCGGCGCGCAAACCACGCTGTACCTTGCACTGTCAGGCGAAGTCGCTGATGTGAGTGGTCAATACTTCGATGAAAACCAGAACATACAGCCTGCGGTAGGACCGGCTCTCGACATCGAGCTGCAGGATTCGCTTTGGAACACGAGCGACCGCTGGGTCGGCATGTCCAACTGACGCGCGTTGCGTGTCGCCCACGTTCTTTCCCTGCCCATGACCCGCGCATCCAATACGAATGAAAGGACCAAGATGGATTCCAGCGATTTCCGTGTGCCACCGGGGAAAAAGGTCAATCTCAAGCAGTGGCCGACCTACGTGGAGCCCGCGTACAAATCCAAAGAGCACTACAAGCTTCTGTTGGAGGAGCACGTGGCAAAACTAAGCTCGCTGCAGGAGCTTCTCTATGCTTCCAACCGCTATGCGGTCCTGCTCATATTTCAGGCGATGGACGCGGCGGGAAAGGATAGCTCCATCAAGCATGTGATGTCGGGCGTCAATCCCCAAGGTTGCCAGGTATTCAGCTTCAAGCATCCGAGCGCCGAGGAGCTGGAACACGATTTTCTCTGGCGCACCACCCGCAATCTGCCAGGGCGCGGGCGGATCGGCATATTCAACCGCTCCCAATACGAGGAGGTGCTTATCGTCCGGGTGCATCCGGAAATCCTCCGCAGCGAAGGTCTCCCGGACGCGTCGGAGGACCGGAACACGGTTTGGCGCGACCGGTATCGCTCCATCGTGGGCCTAGAGAGACACCTCTCCAGCAATGGAACCTGCATCATCAAGTTCTACCTTCACCTCTCGAAGGAGGAGCAGCGAAAGCGCTTCCTCGCACGCATCGAGGAACCGGAAAAGTACTGGAAATTCAGCCTTGCGGACATGGAGGAGAGAAAATACTGGAAGCAGTACATGAAGGCGTATGAAGAATGCCTGAGCGCGACAAGTACGAGCGAGGCTCCCTGGTATATCGTGCCCGCGGACGACAAGAGGAGTACTCGACTGATCGTTTCTCGAATCGTCCTCGATACACTCGAAGGACTTAGAATGTCGTACCCGAAACCAGATGCAGCACGCCGGCGTGAATTGTTGGCCATTCGCCGGAGTCTTAAGCGCTAGATTTCGGCAGGGCAGGGCAGAGAGCGATGCAGCGCAGGAAGATGAAAAAAACCTTGGCAGGGTGACTCCTGTGCCTGAATCAATGCGCGTCTTCGACTGGCTTCCCCCGGAGGGATTCAAGATCCTCCTCGTGCTCTTCCTGTCCTTCCTCGTGGGCCTGGAGCGCGAGGAGCATGCCGGCGACGCGCACCGCGGCTTTGGAGGCGTTCGCACGTTTCCGCTTATCGGGTTGATGGGCTACGCCATGGCGCTTTTGGCGGGCAACCAGATCTGGCCTGTGGCATTGGTCTTTGTGGCAATAAGCGCGTTCCTGCTGCTTTCTTACTGGCACAAGCTCGTTACGCTGCCGGTGCCCGGCGTTACGTCGGAAATGGCGGCACTGGCCACCTACCTCATAGGCGCGCTGGTCTCGCGGGAGCAGTTCTGGATTGCAACCACCCTAGCCGTTGCCTGCATGATCCTGCTGGAGCTGAAGACTGCGCTCGAGGGGCTGGCTCAGCGCATAGCGCCGGAGGACATTTTTACCTTCACGAAATTTCTGCTTCTGGCCGCGGTCATCCTGCCGATAGTTCCCAATCAGGAATTCACTTCGTTCCAGATCAATCCGTTCAAGACCTGGCTCGTCGTCGTTGCGGTCAGCGGCATTTCCTACGGCAGTTACGTCGTACAGAAGCTAGCCAAGGCACGAGGCGGAGTGCTCCTTGCCGCCATCCTTGGGGGCGCCTATTCGTCAACTTTGACGACAATAGTTCTCGCCAAAAGGGCGAAGGGCGACGGTGCAGGAATACATGATATCGGGAGCGATCCTGATTGCATCCGGCGTGATGTATCTGCGCCTGGCGGTGCTTCTGGCACTGTTCAACCACGAACTGATGACACGACTGGCACCGGCGTTCATCGTGCTGGCAGCGGCTGGCATCGGCGTAGGCTGGTTGTGGGCTCGCCGAGACGCATCGAGTTCGGTGCTGCCCGACGCAGACCATGAACCGGCAAACCCGCTGGAGATGCGCGCGGCCCTTGGCTTCGCATTGCTCTTCGTGGCCATGCTGATAGCGAGCCATCTCGCCATCGCATACCTGGGCAAATCAGGCGTCTACACGCTTGCCGCGGTCATGGGGATCACGGATGTAGACCCATTCATTATGAGCATGACCCAGGCGCCTCCGTCGACCGCTCCGGCATTGGCCTCCGCCGCCATTCTCATCGCCGCGGCCAGCAACAACGTCGCCAAAGGCGCGTACGCCTACGCCCTGTCGCCACGCGGTACCGGGAGCAAGAGTCTGGCTTTGTTGTGCGGTTTGGCGGCGGCAGGCCTGTTGCCTTTGCTCTGGTAGTGCGCGAGCGCCCAGCAAGAGCAGGGCGCGCCGCCCGCGATATTCAGGATTAGAATGAGGAGCAGATCGTCTTGCCGACTTGGATGAAAATCCGCGACTTGCATGCGCTTCACGTACTCAATTGTCAGGCTCGTTTCAGGTGACTGTAAGGGAATTTCTGTACTGTGTTAGGCCTGCGACGGGAGTAATTAAGCACTCGCGTGTGCATCCAGTCGGCCCCTTTTCCGGATCGATCCACCGCGTCAAGATGCCCACCAAGATCACAACGGTAAGGCACTGGATCGCCGGCATGAGTCTTGCGCTGTTTGTCACGACGCCTCGTGCCGGAGGCATCGATCACCGGCTCGCCTATGACAACAGTGGAATCTGGAGCCATAACGTTGAACTGGCGGTGATGTATACCATGATCGCCGGCGAGGTCGCCTGCGGCTTCTGGGAAGGGGGAGAAACGACGCTTGGCAAGACTTGCTGGCAGGCCATTGACTCCTCGGCGTTCAGCGCCGTCTTGGCGCAGGCCGGCAAATACATCTTCACCCGGTCGCGACCGAGCCAGACCGACAATCCCAACCTGTGGTTTCAGGGCAAGGGCAATTACAGCTTCCCGAGCGGTGAAGTGACTGCGGTCACCTCGATCGTCACGCCATTCATGCTGCAGTATGGACATGAATATCCGGCGACCTACGCGCTCGCGTTATTGCCTCTGTACAGCGGTGTGGCGCGAATGAAGGAATGGGGACATTGGCAGACGGATGTGCTGGCATCCTGGGCGCTCGGGGGGGTAGCCGGCTATTGGGCCTACACGCGCGAAACGCCCCTGATCCTGAGCGTGCTACCCCACGGGGTCATGGTGGGGCTGCACACAGAATTCTAGAATCCGGGGAGAGCCGAGCGCCCCGCATCCACGGTTGCAGGATTGACCGAGGAGAGGATCAGGCAACTGCTCGTACGGGGCTCGGCTCCAAGCGCGCTCATCAGCCGGATTGCTCTGCATCAAGGTCGCTCCGCCTCCGGCATGCCAGCGCAAAGGCTCGCACGCGGCAACACCGTGATAGGGCTCCAGGCGTTGCGTTCCCGTTGAGCCCCCAAACGCTTTCGCTGCGCCAACCGTGAGCCATGATCGGGTCGGTCGCCTGGGGTTAGACCGCTTAGAACCTTCCGGGAAACTTCAGGATTCTGCGCTCAGAGGACGATTTTTGGCATAATGTCGCCTTCCTGTGCGGCAAAGTTGGCCGCTCGCCCGGTTTTCCTGTGGGAGCACCCATGAAATTCTTCCGTTGTGTGGCGGTTGTCGCTTCGGCAGCGATGCTGACGCTGGCGATCGCCGTCCGGGCGCAAGACACGACGCCGCCTCCCCCGGACGCGGCGCCGGCCGCCGCCGCACCGATCTCCCAGGACCTGCTCGATTCGCTGCTGGCGCCGATTGCACTTTATCCGGATCAGCTGCTGACGCAGGTCCTGATGGCGTCGACGTACCCGCTCGAAGTTGTCGAGGCCGCGCGTTTCGTCAAGGCTAATCCGAACCTGAAGGGCACGGCGCTCGACGACGCATTGAAGGACAAGACATGGGACCCGAGCGTGCTCTCGCTTGCAGCATTTCCACAGGTCCTGGACATGATGAATGAGCACCTCGACTGGACACAGCGGCTTGGGGACGCGTTTCTGGACGACGAGGCCGGCGTGATGCGCACGGTGCAGTCGCTGCGCCTGAAGGCGCAGCAGGCAGGCAACCTGCAGAGCACGGAACAGCAGAAGGTCGTGGTGCAGGAAAAGACGATCATCATCGAACCGGCGCAGCCGCAATATGTCTACGTCCCGGTCTACAACCCGACCGTGATTTACGGCGCATGGTGGGCGCCCGCCTACCGGCCATGGTTCTGGTATCCGCCGCCCATCTGGGGCTACCCGCCGTATTCAGGCGCGGTCGCAGCCGGTATCTTCTGGGGCACGGCCTGGGCGATCACCGCCAACAATTGGGGTTGGTGCCGCCCGAACTGGGGCGGCAACAGTGTCAATATCAACATCAACAACAACAATGTCTGGGTGAATCGACCGCAGTACCGCGATCGCTACGCGCAAAACGGCAACTGGAATCACAACGTCGAGCATCGACGCGGCGTGGCGTATCGCGACACGGCGACCGGCAACAAGTATCGGCCGACCAATAACGCGGGCGTGCAGACGCGAGAAAATTACCGTGGCCGCGACAACGTTGCCCAGCCATCCACCATGGACCGCACGCCGGGCTCCGCAGGCAATGTGACGCGCCCAGCGCAGGGCGGGAACAATAACCTCGCGCGGCCTTCGCCGGGAACGAACAATAACGTGACGCGGCCTTCGCCGGGAACGAACAATAACCTGACGCGACCCTCGCCGGGAGGTAACAACAACGTGACACGGCCGTCGCCGGGCGCCGGCGGCAACCAGGCGCGGCCGTCGCCGCAGGTGCCCGCGACGCGACCGTCGGTACCCTCTGGATCGCGACCGGCGACGGCGTACACGTCCCAATCACGGCCCCAGGTGCAACAAGAAGCAAACCGCGGCGCGCAAAGTCGCGCTGCGGCGCAGTCGTCGCAACGCGCCGCGCCACAACCGCAACGCGCGGCGCCGAGCGGGAGTGGAAACCGCGGCGGCGGTGGTGGTGCTGGACAGGGACGAGGTCGCTAATGAAATCCAAACTGAATGTCATGAAATTCGCCCGGCCGGGTGCTATCCTACAAACGGCAATCCTGTCCCTGGCCGTGATCGCCTGGGTCACGCCACTGGCGCGCGCCGCGGACCCGGCGCCGGCCCCGTCCGCTCATCCCGGCTACGTCCAGAGCACGTTCGCATCGCCGGAAGATGCCGCAAAGGCCCTTGCGGACGCGATGCGCTCCGATGAGCGTAAGCAGATCTGGCACGTGCTGGGTCCGGGCGCAAGCAAGCTCATCCGCTCGGGCGACCCCGTGCAGGACAAAGACGTGCGCGAAGCTTTTGTGGCCGCTTACGAAAAGTCCGTGAAGTTCGAGCGCTCTGGCGATAAGGCGACGCTCCTGGTCGGTCCGAACGACTTTCCGTTTCCGTATCCGCTGGTGATGAAGAACAACCTCTGGCAATTCGATGCCAAGCAGGGCGATGAGCAGGTGCTCGATCGTCGCATCGGACGCAATGAACTGTCCGCGATCAGCGTGTGCCTGGCCTACGTCGATGCGCAGCGCGAATACGCGGCCTTAGACCGTAATAGCAGCGGTTTGCTCGAGTATGCGCAGAAACTGGTGAGCACCCCCGGCAAGCACGACGGTCTTTACTGGAAGACGAAGGAGGGCGAAGCACCCAGCCCTCTCGGGCCGCTGGCGGCAAGCGCGCGCAGCCAGGGTTACGGCCGGGCGGGTCCCGGGGAGCCGTATCACGGGTACTTCTACAAGATCCTCACCGGCCAGGGCAAGGACGCCCCGGGCGGGGCCTACGACTACATCGTCAACGGCAAAATGATCGGTGGCTTCGGACTGGTCGCCTATCCGGCGCGCTGGGGAAATTCCGGCGTAATGACATTCGTTTGCAATCATGATGGTGTGGTCTACGAAAAGAGCCTTGGCCAGGACACGCAAGCGATTGCGGCAAAAATGACGCTTTTTGATCCCGATGCGACCTGGCAAAAATCCAAGGATCAGTGATCGCGTTTGCCTCCGGCCGACGTCACGCTAAGCACGCCGGGTTCCCCGCCGCAGGCTGTCGCGGGCTCCGACAGCGGGCGCGGCCTGGCAATGCGTTGCAGGAGCGGAAGTCGGGCCGCTCGCGACACAAGGTTCGGCAGGAGCGATTCCCGGCGGCCGACCTCCAGCACGACCTCCGCCGCGGATTGCATCGTGTAGACTGCGGACTACCCTGCGCACGCACGACCCGCAGATCGGCGCAGACGTCTTGACGAACCCTCACTGGATACTGGAAACAATCGCCTGGGTGTTCGGCGCCGGCGCCATCATCACCACCGTTGTGTGGGGAATAGTGTGGACTGACGTCGTGCATTCGATGCGCGTGGTCCCGACGCTACGGCTTGGGCAGACGCTTGCTGCCACCGACCCGCCGACAGGATGGGTGTGCGCGGTCGTACCCGCCCACAATGAGGCGCGGGTGATCGAGGGCTTCGTCCGGTCCTTGCGCGCGGAGACTTACCCGCAATTGCGCGTCGTGCTCGCGCTGGATCGCTGTACCGATGACACCGCACGGCTCGTCCGGGCGGGGATCGCGGGCGACGAACGCTTCGAAGTCGTCGAAATCGATGCGTGTCCGGATGGCTGGGCAGGCAAGACCTATGCCGTGCACGCCGGCGTGACACAGGCGCGCGGCGCGCAGGACGCGGAATACCTGCTGTTTGCCGACGCCGACACGGTCTTCGAGCCGGGGTGCATCGCGGCCTCGCTCGCGCTCATGCGCCAGCGCAAGCTCGATCTGCTGAGCCTCATCAGCACGCTGACGCACGACACGTGGTTCGAGCGGGTCGTACAGACGGCGGCAGCCCTGGAACTGATGCGGCAATATCCACTGCTGCGGGCCAACGGTCTTAGGGATCGGCGTGCGTTCGCCAATGGGCAGTTCATGCTCTTCACGCGGGCCGCCTACGACGCGATCGGTGGCCACGCCGCAGTCAAGGGAGCGCTGCTCGAAGACCTGGCGCTCGCGCGCCTGATCGTGAACGACGGTGGGCGCAACGCCGGCGTCTTCTTCGCGGCGGGGCTTCTGCACTGCCGCATGTACGCGAGCTGGGCACAGTTCCGCCGTGGCTGGAAGCGGATTTACACCGAGGCAGCGGATCGCAAGGCCTCGAGGCTGTCGCTTGCAGCCATGCGTGTCCACTTTCTTGGGGATGTCCTGCCGTTATGGACGCTTGGATGCGGGCTCTACGGCGGACTGCTCGTCGGCCGCAATTTGACAACAGGATTATTCCTGCTCGGGCTCTGGCTGGTGGCGACGCTGGTGTGGCTGGGCGCGCTCCTGCGCATCGCCGCAGTCGCGCGGGCGCCTGCCTGGACGGCGCCCCTGCATGTCGTCGGCGCATGGCTTATCGGAAAGCTGCTGTACGAAGCCGCAGACGACCTGCGCTCCCGCGTGCCCACGCAGTGGGGCGGTCGGGTGTACGACCTCGGCGTGGGAATGGCCGCGCCGGCGCCAACTGCCGGCGATGCCGATCCGACGACCGAGTCGACCAGGGTGCAACCGAGATCGAGCGGCGTCAGAAATCCCGGGTGAGCCCCGTCTGGTGTGGCTTGCCGGCGCCGGAAGGATGGCCAATTCAGCGCGCGCCTGGCTAGCGCGCAGGATTCGTGGATCGCGACCCTCTCCACAACTTGAACATGGCGACTGCGCGATCGAGGATGATGCAGCCGACCAAACCGTAAAACAAAATGATGATTATCGCGCGCATCACGCGAATTTCGGCCCCCGCGCGCGCGGGGTCGAGAGTCTGCAGCAGCAGCTTCTTATTTTCGTCGGAAACAGACTTGATGCCGTCCCAGTTATCGCGGACGAGCTTCGAAAATACGTTTACCTCGGCCACGCGAATGGCAATGAAGGTTGAGGATAGCTCATTCACCTCGTAGTGAACGAGGGCCCCAGCCATCGCGGCGAGAATGATGGCAATGAAATTGAGCAACAATTTGCGGCGCGTTGCCATATGCGTTAAGAGCTGGATTTCGCTGCCCAGGGGGAGACGATTAGCCTACCCCCGCAGCAGGCGCCGGGCAAATGGCGCGAGGCGCGTGAGTCACGCGCGACTGCCGCCGCGCTTGCCACATGGTTCCGCATCCGCCATCGCCGGGCAGTGACGCTGCGCGCGGCAGTGGAAGCGCAGGAATTCGGCGGGGGACCCGGCCGCGATGGAATCGGCAATCTCGACCAAGCGTGACGTCACGACCTAATCTTCCCTCCCGACAAAGCCAAGCGCCTGATGCGCAGCGCGTAAACCGTGCCGCTGCTTGAATCGCACGGCGAACAGCCGATTCACGGCGGCCAGCATCGCCGTGGCCACACGCGGCGGCAAGCCGGCTTCCAATTCGCCGCGCACTGCGCTCCAGGTCTTTAGCAGGTGCGCAGGGAAAATGGGCAGGCCTATCCCATGATCGACAAGGGTTGCGGTTGCGAATTCATGGAACGCCATTTCGTCGGCGACGGCCCACTTCCGAATAGCCGCCTGAGCCGTCACGTTCGGGTCCAGGTAGCCGCTGTTGCGCCCCACAAACAACGCCAGTTGCAGCAAGCCCTGCGGCCACAAATGAGGCTGCCGAGCGCATTGCGCGCGCAGTGCGTGGCCGAAAGTAAGGGCGTGGCTGAAGTCCAGCCACCCGACATTGTCGGCGACGCTGTTGTCCGTGCGCAGCGCATGCCGCTCATCGAAGCGAAGCAAATGTCGTGCGGCCGCCTCCATCAGGGCAAAATAAACCTCGAGCGGCGCGTTGCCGGCAGCCGCCACAGCCGTGTCGAGCACCTGGCGCACCGATCGCCCTTCGAACGCGTCGGGGCCCGCCAGCACGCCGCCTCGCCGCGCGCTATCAGGCCAGGCCTTGACCGCATCCGCATAGCGGCGAAAATCTGGCAGCAGATCCTCCCGCGTGGCGAGTATGAGCGACCGCAACCATGCATACAGCAGGGGTAATTCCACCTCGATTCCCAGCCGCTCGATCAACCGCCGCACATGCATCAAATAAATCAGCGAATGGCCGAAATCGTTGTGATGCGTCATGGCAGCTTCGGCCAGGCTGCATTCGAGATCGGTGAAGTGCAGACCCTGCGCAGATGCTCCGTTGAGCAATGCGACCGCACCGGCCTCGTCCTGACACTCGATCGCCGCCGCGAAATCACGGGCGTTCCACGCTGCCTGCTCTGCGCTAAACGGATAGGTCTTCTCGCGAAGGGTGTCGAAGGCGATATAGGCGAGCGCTTCGGTAGCGCACGCCAGGCGCGGCGTGTCGCCGGTGAGCGTGTCGCGCAGGCGCAGCCATGCTTCCGCCGCGGCGTAGGCGTGCGTCATTCCATCGCGCAGCTGCGCGTGCGTGTTGCGAATCACCCTCGCCAGCGCCAGCTCGGGCTCGGCACCGGCACGACCCAGGCGTGCAAGCTCGCGCGCGATCCGGGCGGTGTCGTACTCCGCCATCGCCTGGTCGAGATGCTGCAGCGCCCGCCCTATGCGTTCCGCGGCAGGAGGGTCGCGGATATCCAGCCATACGATGCCATCCTCCACTTTCGCCGGATAGACGCGCAGATTGTCGCCGCCATAAAGCGTGGCTCCGGTTGTTAGGTCGAATTTCCAGTTGTGCCAATTGCAGGTCAGAACGCAATCGGCTTCGAACACGCCTTCAACCAGTGGATAGCCCTCATGCGGGCAGCGATTGTTGCAAGCAAGGATGGCGCCTTGGTGGAGGAAAAGCGCAACGTGCTTGCCGCAGAGCTTCACCGCAACACGGCCCGAGGGCTGGAGGCGATCGAGTTCGACTGCGCGGGTCCACTCGGTCACCGCGGATCCTAGAGGCTTATCAGGCATCGCGACTTGCGATCTGAACGGGTTCGCCGCAGAACCCGCGCGTCCATCCCCGGGGGCAGGCTCCCTCGGTCACGGCCAGCGATCGAAACGCCTGGCAAATGCGGCCGCATCAAGCTTGGTGGGGAATAAACCGCGGCCGACTCCTGTTTTTAAATTGCGGGGGCAATGTGATGAAATCGCGGATACGGAGCAAGGCTAGCGCTGCTGGCGCCGGGTGTCTAG
Source organism: uncultured beta proteobacterium (assembly GCA_963711235.1). GTDB lineage: Bacteria > Pseudomonadota > Gammaproteobacteria > Burkholderiales > Casimicrobiaceae > PALSA-1003. The sequence goes on from CAVQDI010000016.1 coordinate 128,329, forward strand.
CGTTGTGCCTGGTCGTCCTTGGCGAGAGCAGTTCGGCGGCCACCACGCCTATCTACAAGTGCCTGGACAGGAACCTTGCCGTGGTCTACACCGACCTGCCCTGTAAGGACGGAGAGCGACTGGACATTCGGCCAGGCGACGCGGATCCCGCAGCTGTGGCGCGGCTCGAGCGAGAGCGCGATGAACTTGACCAGAGCGCTTGCCAGCGTGCCGCCGAGCAACGTCGCACCATGGTCGGCAGTGAGGACACGTCGCCGTCTGGGTATCAGCCTGAAGAGGGGGCGGCAACGCCTGATGATGGTTCAGCCTACGCCTCGGGCTACGGACTCATGTCATTTCCGCGGCATCATCCGATGCGCCACCGAAAGCCCAAACTGCAGCACCCGCTCGGTTTCGCGCCGCGACCACCGTATGCAGTGCCGCGGCCCTGAGCACGATCGCTTGCCCATGGCGCGACGATCGCGTGTGCGCATTGTGTAGGCGGGGCTATCGAATCGCGAGCGTCTTGTTCTTGCTGCTCGCGCTGCTGGCCCAAGGCGCTGCAGCAGCAACGATCGCGATCGACGTCACAAGCGTCGCCGACCAAATCGAAATCGAGGCCAGCGCGCTGTTGAATGCTGACACAGAAACGGCGTGGCGCGTCCTGACCAATTACTCGCGCTATGTCGACTTCATTCCGGGTTTGCAGGAGTGCCGTGTGATTGCGCGCAAGGGCGCGACGGTCACGGTCGAGCAATCCGGGGAGGTCATGCTGTGGCTGCTGCACAGGCAACTGGACGTCACATTCGAGGTCACCGAAGTCGCGCCCAGGCGTCTGGACTCGCGTGTCGTGGCGGGCGATCTGCGCGCTTTCAGCAGCCGCTATGTGCTCACTCCCGCGGGCGGCCAGGTGCGGCTCGACTATAGCGGGACGCTGGACTCGGGACTCGGGCTGTTTGGCCCCATCGAGCGGCTTGCGGTACGGCAGAACGTCACGCGCCGCTTCCAGGCCCTCGACGACGAGATCGAGCGGCGGCCCGGATCAGCGCGTGGCAACGCAGGGTTCGGAAGCTTGGACCGGGATTGAATCGTCTCGAACGGTGCAATCCCCGGCGGGGCTAGCGGCTGGCGCCGCCCCGTCGGGGTGTAGGAGTCTGGCGGCTAGCGCTTGAGGTAGCCTGAAGCGTGCATGCACGCCGTGTACGTGTAGCCTTCGCTTCTCGCGCTGTTGACCGAAAGACATCCATCGTCCACCGGGGGTCCTGCCGTGTATTCCGTGACGAAGATGGTCAAGGTCCACTCGCCGGGCGGTGGAGGGGTGAACGGAACGGAACCCGACGAGACATTCGAATAGCTGAATCCCGGGCCCAGTTGACCCAGCGTGTACTCGGCCAGTTTGTAGCCGGTCACCGGGCCGCCACCAAAGGGCGCAGCGATCGCCCAGAGTTCCAGTTGCAAAGGACCGGAAGCGACTGACGAGTCGAAGTTCCGGATCTCGTCTGCCGTCAGCACCGCAACATTGCCGGTGTACGTATAGGCCGCGTTGCCGACAAATTTGACGTTCGACGCCACGGCATCGACGGGCGCAAGCCCGCAGCATGCCACGGCAAACAGGAGCAGGGCACCGGATACCAGCCGCGCCGCGGACGACCCCAATCGCTGCCGGCCCGCCGTCGCCGAGACGATGGAAGTTATTGTTCCATTTAGGGAAATCGCATTCATAGTCGCAGCCATCTGGCCCTCCATTATGACAATTGCCTGTGCCGTTCAAGGGCACCTCCGGACTCGCCACGGCACGCCTGAGGTGTGCCAAAGTGGCTGCTTGCCGCGGGTCCCACCGCGTCGGGCAATCCCTACCGCGCCCGGCAGTACAACAGCAACATCTGTGCCTGCGTTGCGCAGTCGCGGCATCTCAGCTGGCCGGGATAAGCTTGCGGCTGCCGCGGTGCGCCCGGGATGGGACCCAGGTGGTGATTGCTAACGCGGCAGAAAGTCGTGCTTCAGCAGCGGGAAGAGTGTGATGGATAAGAGAGTTGCCCTGATCACCGGGGCTGGAATGGGAATTGGCGCGGCGATCGCAAGGCGGCTCGCGCGGGACGGCTATGCGGTGTTAATCACCGACATCAACGACCTGGCGGCGAGCGAAACGGCAGCCGAGCTAAACGCCAAGGGCTTCGACGCCTGGCCGGTAACCATGGACGTCGGCAATGCAGCGTCGATCGCCGCCGGGTTCGCCGCGGTAGCCCAGCGTTACGACCGCTGCGATGTGCTCGTCAACAACGCCGGCATCGCCAAGACGTATCCGTTCGTCGACTACCCGATCGAACATTGGAACGAGGTGATGGCCGTTAATGTCACCGGTTCGATGCTGTGCGGGCAGCACGCGGCGCGCCTGATGTGTTCGCGGCAATGGGGTCGCATCATCAACCTGGCCTCGGTAAGTGGCATGCGCGCCTGCGGCGGTCGTACGAAGCCGATTGTCGGATACCTGCTGGCGCTCATGGTCGGACTGATCATCGTGGCGACCGTGCCCTGGATATCCACCGGATTTCTCTAGATCAAGACGCGGGATGATGGCGAGCCCCTGGATCGCCGTTTGCAAACTTTGTATGATAGTAACTACTACGGTTGCCCTTCGCCGAGCGGCGAGGCTGACTGGTAGCTAGTCCAAATTCGACCGAACCAGGAGGAGAGCATGACTTCCAGACGTACCTTTCTAAAGACCGCCGGCGCTGTCACCGCCGGCTTGGGGGCTGCCTCGACATCGGCTTCGACCGAGAAGATGGCGAGGGCCAAGAAGTATGCCGGCCTCACGGGAAATGCCGACCAATGTCACTTTGCTTTCTATACAAAATGCCGATGGATCGGAGACTTTGGGCGTCAAACTGGACCATGGCACCGTGCTCGACGTGCGCAAGGCCTCCCATTTGCTCGGCATCGCAGCGCCCGTAACGCTCGAGGAGTTGCTCAGGGACGGCAATGCGAGGGGACTCGACAAGCTCGTGGCAGCCGCCAAGACTTCGCCCAAGGCCAAGGCTGCGATGGTCAACGAATCGGCCATCACCTTCGGTAGGCTATTCACGAATCCAGGCAAGATTGTCTGCATCGGTCTCAATTACCGGGCCCACATCGAGGAAACCAATGAAAAGCTTCCTTCGTGCCGATTTTGTTCAACAAGTACAACAACGCGCTCGCAGCCCACAATTGCACGATCAAGCTGCCGCCCAGGGACGTCGCGTACAAGTTCGACTACGAGACGGAGCTCCTGATCGTCATGGGGAAGAGGGCCCGCAACGTGTCGGAAGCCGACGCCCTGAAGTACGTTGCAGGCTATTGCACGGCGCACGATTTCTCCGCGCGCGATCTGCAGCTGGAAACTCCAAGCGTGCAATGGATGATCGGCAAGACGCTGGATAGCTTCGGCCCGATCGGCCCTTACTTCGTGTCCGCGGATTTGGTCGGTGATCCCAACAACCTCAAGATCAAGACTCATGTCAATGGCGAGGAGCGTCAATCATCCAACACCAGTTTCATGATTTTCAACCCCCAGAAACTGATCGCCTACATCACCAAGATGTGGACGCTGGAGCCCGGTGACATCATCTGGTCGGGGACGCCCCAGGGCGTCATTCTCGGATATCCGAAGGAAAAACAGGTGTGGCTGAAGCCGGGTGATGAAATCGAGAGCTCGATCGAGAAGCTCGGCGAGCTGAAGTTCAAGCTGGCGTAGGGCGTAGGGCGCCGCTCGCCATGCGCGGGCCTTGAGCGGGCGGGTTTTTCGCGGGGGGCGCCGGATGCGGGGCGTGCTACGCCCTGGTCGATGCCGGTCACTCCAGCTTCAGGAGCGTGTCGTCGGTTTTCTGCGCCGACCCATTAGTGCGATAACAGCCAGCCACCGACCAGCGTACCGATCGCCGCCGCACCGATTGCAAGCAGATCGTGACTGCCTTCGTGTTCTCGAATGCGCTCCTCATCAAACAGCGCATTGAGCTGCACTTCACTTAATGCGGTTGTCGTCGGCGCCGCCTGGCTCGGAGTCGCCGTGCCTCCGGCGACCAGATCATGAAGGGCCTTGGCAACGCCATCGGCGTCAATCAGCGCGATGGGCGCTCCGCAATGCGCGCACACGGTGTCCGTTGCGAGATCGATCGGCGCTCCGCATTGGCTACAGCTCACCTGGCGCACGGTGGCGCGCAACTTGGCCAGTTCGTCTACTGAGGGAGGGCGAATGAAGTTCTTCTCCGCCAGGAACTGGCCGAAAGTGATCAGCTGGCCATGGTCAGTGGCGCAACGCCAATAGGTGAAACGGGTCGCCCGCTGCAGGTCATGGGTGAAGAGGAGGGCACGGTGACAGCGCGGGCAGCTGAGGTTCGAGGCCAGCGGATTCCTGGCAGATCCCGCCTGGCCCAGGTACTGGAAAAGCCCGAGGACGGCCTGGGGTGTGAGCGCGACGCTCGCCGCCTCGTCGAACCAGAATAGATTGCACGCGGCGCAACTGCCGACCTCGATCGCGCGAGGGACGGCAGCGTTAACCGCGACGGTTTGCGTGGCCATGGGCGCACGACAATTGGGGCAGTCGACCACCGCGTCATTCTATCCGTGCCTGGACCTTCGGTCTTGGCTTCCATGAGGGTGCAAGCAGAACGGACTTGGCGGGTCACGGCTCCCGTCCGGATCGGGAGCAAACCGGGTACCGCCGGTCACGGCGGGTCCGGCCGCGACCGGGCGGCGACCGTCTCCCGTATCGGCTTTATCGGCCGCACTTCGACACAGCCGATTCGTGCCGGCGGGATTTTTGCGGCGATTTGAATCGCTTCGTTCAAGTCCCGGGCATCGATCATGTAGAAGCCGGCAAGCTGTTCCTTGGTCTCGGCGAACGGACCATCGGTAACCGACACTTTGCCGTTACGAACGCGCACGCTGGTGGCCGTCTGCACGGATTGCAATGCCTCCGACGCAAGGCAATAGCCCTTCTTGCGGATGGCCGTGTCGTATTCGACGCAATCTTCGTCGGGCACTTCGTCGAGTCGCTTCTCATCGAGGTAGACCAGACAAAGATACTTCATCGCATTCTCTCCTAAGGACGGCGGCCGCGTCCTTCTCAGCCGCCGTGTGGCATCGGCTCTTCGCCACCGGCCATGAATTCGGATGACGCTCGGTTCACTGCTTGCGCATCGCTTCCTGCATTTCCTCAGGGGTTGCGTCCCGAATGTGCGTGGCTACCGACCAATGGTGGCCAAACGGGTCCTCGAGCCTGCAATAGCGATCACCCCAGAACATGTCCGCGAGCGGCATCGTGACCTTCGCCCCCGCGTCGACGGCACGCTGGACGAACGCGTCCACATCCTCGACATAGAGGTGAATCGTAACCGGCGAGCCCTTGAGCGATTTGGGTCCGAACGAGCCGTAATCGGGGTATTCGTCGACCAGCATCACCGCCGAATCGCCAATCCGGATCATGCCGTGCATGAGCTTTCCGTCGGGGCCTTTCATTCGAGCCATTTCCTGAGCGTTGAAGGCTCGCTTGTAAAAGTCGATTGCGTCGGCGGCGCCAGCGCAAGTCAAGTGCGGCGTTACCGTGTGCATACCTTCCGGGACAGGCTTAACCTGGGCCATGATTCGATACTCCTTCTGACGTTGGGTTGAATGACAGGGCGTGGGCCTGCCTCCCGATCGAGCCTATTTCGTACCGACTCCCATTTTGCGAAAGCGGTCGATCGCCTCGCTGGGAGCGAAATCCTCCAGCTCGAACAGCTGGCGCACCTCGATTTCGCCTTCGTTCCCATCGACCGCGGGATTGGGAAAGCGCTTGGTCCATTCGATCGCTTCCTGCTTCGACTGCACGCGGATGATCGTGTAGCCCGCGACCAGCTCCTTGGTCTCGACAAAGGGGCCGTCGACGAAGGTACGCTTGTCTGCGGAGTACTTGATGCGCCAACCCTTTGCGCTCGATTGGAGTCCGGAGGCATCCAGCAGCACCCCGGCCTTGGCCAGTTCCTCGTGGTATTTCTGCATGGTGGCAAGCAGGTCTTCCCCCGGCATGACGCCGGCTTCCGAATCCCGGGTGGCCTTCACGATGATCATGAATCGCATGACGGTATCTCCTTGTCGTATCGGTATATTGTGAGCGGAGGCTGGTCGCTGCGACCGGGCTGGACTCATCGCCAGGCCACCTGAAGCGGCCGTTCTCGACTGATAGTCGATTGGGGCAACCCGAAATCGACAGACTCCGATCAAATTCTAAAGCTCGGCCAGCCGGCGCTCGATAAACCGGCGCTCGGGCTCCTGGTAGGTGAGCTCGAGTGCGCGGTGGTAGGAATCCCGTGCCTCCGCCGCCCGGCCGAGACGCCGGCACAGGTCCGCCCGCGCGGCGTGGGCGAGGCGGTAGTCCATGAGATCGCCACGCGCGAGAAGGGCGTCGACGAGCGCCAGGCCCGCTTGCGCCCCGTCGCGCATGGCGACGGCAACGGCGCGGTTCAATTCGACGATAGGCGACGGATCCGTTTCCAGAAGCAGATCATATAGGCCGACAATCTGGGCCCAATCGGTTGCGCCGGCATCGGGTGCCTCCGCGTGCGTCGCCGCGATCGCTGCCTGCAGGCAATACGGACCCCTTCCGCGCATGGGCAATGCGCGCTCGAGTAGCGCAATGCCCTCGGCGATCCGCTCCCGGTTCCAAAGCCCACGGTCCTGCTTTTCGAGCAGGATCAGATCGCCGGTCGCCGAGGTACGTGCCACGCGCCGCGATTCGTGCAGAAGCATCAGCGCGAGAAGTCCCATTACCTCGGGCTCCGGCAGTAGCTCGGCGAGGAGCCGGGCGAGTCGAATGGCTTCGCTCGAAAGATCGTGCCTGGTCAGCGTTTCGCCCGACGAGGCCGAGTAGCCCTCGTTGAAGACCAGGTAGATCACGCGCAGGACGCTGTCGAGACGCTCGGGCAGTTCGTCCGGCGACGGCACTTCGTAGGGAATCTTCGCATCGCGGATCTTCGTCTTCGCGCGCACGATGCGCTGCGCGAGCGTCGGCGCCCCGATCAGGAACGCGGCCGCGATCTCCTCCGTCGAGAGGCCGCAAACCTCGCGCAGTGTCAGAGCGACCTGCGCATCCGGCGTCAGCGCCGGATGGCAGCAGGTAAAAATCAATCGCAGCCGGTCGTCCTCGATATCCTCGCCATCGGAGGCCACCGTCTCGTCGGCAATGTTTTCGACCTGCTCGGCGACGTCATCGAGCGCGTCGAAGCGGGCGCGGCGGCGCATGCCGTCGATGGCCTTGAAGCGGCCCGCCGACACCAGCCACGCCCGTGGATTGGCGGGCACGCCATCCTTGGGCCACTGTTCCAGCGCCGCCCGGAAAGCGTCGTGCAGTGCCTCCTCCGCCGTCCCGATGTCCCCGAGCAGGCGGATCAGCGTGGCGAAGACGCGGCGCGACTCGGAACGATAGACGCCGTCCACGATCGCACGCATCTTCTCGTTTGCATCCTTGCTCATCGGCTTGGGTCCCTGCGCCACCAGGATTCAGCGCCGGTCCAATATATCCCTCCCGGTCAGATGCGGCCAAGTCATGCCGGAGCGGGTCATCGCCGAAAAGGCAGTGGCGCCAACATGCGGGTGTCGATTTGGCCCAATCCCGATCGACTATTGAATAGCAATGACCGATTAACCCTAAATAGCGCCCGCATCGGAAGACTCAATGGTACTACTGCAAAAACTGGGCAAATGCTGCGCCTGCGCCCTGCTACTGATGGCGCCTGGTTCGTTTATCGTGCTGCCAGCGTTGTGGCTTGTCAGGTTACTGGCGGTTCAAGCCGCCCGGAGGAAAACCAATCTGCAACAAGCTGCGCACGGCGTTCAATGAGGCGCAGCGCGAACATTTTTCAGTAAGGTCATCGGCCGATGGGCAGGCCGGGGCCTCGCGCTTGCGCGTCGACCGCGGCGATCAAGCCGCAACGATGGCGGAGCGCATCCGCTCCAGAACATTCGCCGTGATGCGTTGCGCGCGCGGGTCGGGGCCTTGCGGACTCGCGAAAGCGGCGGGCCGCACATATCCGGGCGGCGCAGACAGCCCGTCCGCCCACCAGCAGGTGGCGGCGTTGAAGACGAAGTTCCCCTTCGGGCCCGAATAAACCGTCGCGGTGTAGATGCCACCATTGAGCCTGCGCCTGTCAATCCGGGTGGACCCGCTGGCCACGATCACCAGGCCCGGGATGCGCGCCGGATCGCCGTTCCATTCCCAGCCGACCAAGCCCGGAATGGCGTCACCTTGCTTCATGCCGGTACCTTCGAAGATCCAGTGCCTTGGCTCCCTGCAGGTCCAGTCCGCTCCACCGATGAGCGGGCCGGTGCTCTGGGCCCCGACGAGTTCGTTTGCATACGGCCGCTCATGCGCCAGGGTGTCCATGCCGACGAGGTCCCTTATGCCGCCGGGCGGCCCGAATACGCCGACTCGCCTGAAGGTCCGGCACGCGGCATTTCGGGTGTCCGGAGCGAAAAGGATTCGCCCGCAGCAGGTGTTGGCCGAAAAAAATCCCAAGCTCAATCCGGCATCGATCGCCGACTTCAGGTGGTTGAACATCTCGATCGAATAATATTCATCGTGGCCCACGGACAGGAAGCCCTTGACCCGGAGCAAACCGTTTGGATCGGCGTGGGTATCGATGCTCGAAACATAAGTCACGTCGTAGCCATGCTCTTCGAGCCAGTAGGCCAACGGAAATTCCCACAGGAACCACTCGCCCGAGCCGATCGATAGCGCGGCGTCGACGAACTGGCAATACTTGCCGTAAGGGCGATTGAAGCTGACCTGCGATTCGCCGCCCCAGTACCACTCATTGCGCCCGTCATCGTAGAGAGAAAACTGGTCCGGCCAACGGTTGTACGCCTGCCAAGTCGTATCCGAGCACTGAAACAGGAAGTCGGCCCGCCGATCATCGCGCACGATGAAGATGAGGTAGCTCTCAAGCGCATCGCGCTGTGCAATGAGCTTGCCGACATACACGCCGCTGACCCAATCTCCCGGAATGGTGATCGTCGCCGACGGTTCCCAGCAGCAGTCGCGCAACCTGCGCTCGCCAACGGGAGGTTCCGGCTGCACCGTGCCATGGAAAGGCCCGAGGCTGAGCACGCGTCGCCCACCGCTGCCGCCGTAGAAGCCGGTGCGATAGATCTCGAGCCGGAAGGACGAAGCCGGGTTAGTGCTGACGTAAAAAGTGATCTCTTCGCCGGCGCGGACACTGGTGCGAGAACAGTAACCCTCGATCCAGGGGCAGCGATACTTCGTCGCGGGATCGATGCGCGTGTTGGTGAGCATCCAATCGCGTGTCCCGGGTTTGGCGTTTTCGCGCCGGACAAGATCGGGCGCTGGCTGCGACGGGAACGCGGCTGCGGACGGGCTATTCAGCTGGCCGCTACCGCGTGGACCTTCCGCAACGTTGGGTACAGAGCGCGTCGGATCGGATGACGGTGTAGTCATTCGATCCTGAGTCCGACGAACCCGCAAGTGGGTGCGCGTGCCTGTGAAACCATCAGTTCTTCTTATGGCGGGCAGCGCGGGCCGCTTCCATCACCGGCACCGAATAGGTAATAGACGGCGGAACTGTGCCGACCGCCTAGCGCGGCCGGTGGATGTCCAAGCCACCCATCGCGGTCGGACGAATCATCGCGACGTTCGGACCGGTGCCGGCAGGGCTGCGAGTGCCGCTCAGGCAAAATAATCGGCGGCGCCGGTCTCGTCAACGCGTGCCTGGGGCGCCCGCATCGCGTTGAACACGGGCGTCAGCACGATGGCCAGTAGCAGATTGAGAAGCACCGTGTAAAGAGCGGTGTAACCAGGGAACGTGTGGCCGGCAACCGCGAGCGGAAAGGTCGGCGTAAGGTTTGCAGCGACCGCCATCGCCGTACCCGCGATCGTCCCCGCGGCCCAGCCGACAAGCAGTGCCCAGTCATTGAACCAGCGGGTATAGGTACCGAGCATTACCGCGGGAAGCGTCTGGATGATCCAGATGCCCCCTAGAAGCTGCAGCTGGATCGCGTACTGTGTCGGCACAAAGATGATGAACACAAGCGCGCCGAGCTTGACGATCAGCGACACCCATTTGGCCATCTGCGCTTCCTGCCGGTCGGTCGGCGTCTTGTTGACGAACTCGCGGTGAATATTGCGCGTATACAGATTCGACGCCGCAATGGACATGATCGCCGCCGGTACCAAGGCGCCGATGCCGATGGCCGCGAAGGCGAAGCCGACGAACCAGGCTGGAAAGCTATGCAGGAAAAGCGCGGGTACCGCGAAGTTGTTTCCAAACTGCTTGAAGCCGGCGGCGTATTCGGGAAGCCCGGAGACCCCGGCAGCGATGGCAAAAAAGCCAACGAGGGCGAGCAGGCCGAGCATGAAGGAGTAGCCCGGCAGCATCGCTGCATTGCGGCGGATGGCGTGGCCGCTGCTGGCGCTGAGAATCCCCGTCAGCGAATGCGGGTAAAGGAACAGGGCAAACGCTGAGCCCAGGGCCAGCGTCGCATAGGCGCTGTATGCGCCGGTCGTATTGGCCCCGGGAACGGCCAGCAACAGCTTCTGGGCGGGCACCGCCGCGAAGATCTTGCTGAACCCGCCGAGTTGGATCGGTATGACGATCACGGCCGCGAAAGCAGTTATATAGATCAGAATGTCCTTGACGATCGCAATCGAGGCGGGCGCCCTGAGGCCACTCGAATAGGTAAACGCCGCGAGCACGACGAATGCAATGATCAGCGGCAGGTCAGCCGCAAAGCCCGTCCCCGAGATGCCGAGCGCGCCAACGACGACCTGAATGCCGACCAGCTGAAGGGCAATGTAAGGCATCGTCGCGACAATGCCGGTGACGGCGACCGCCAGCGCCAGCCACCGATTGCCGAAGCGGCCGCGCACGAAATCCGCCGCCGTAATGTAACCGTGCTTCTTGCAGACGTTCCAGAGGCGCGGGAAGACCAGAAACAGGATCGGATAGATGACGATGGTGTAAGGCACGGCGAAGAAGGCAATCGCGCCGGCACCGAACGCCAGCGCAGGCACGGCGATAAACGTATAGGCCGTATAGAGATCGCCCCCGACGAGGAACCAGGTGACAACGGTGCCAAAGCGCCTGCCGCCGAGCCCCCATTCATGCAACTGATCGAGATCGCCCCGCCGCCAATTGGCCGCTGCGAACCCCAGCCAGGTGATGAAACCGAACAGGACCAAGAAGATGGAAAGCGAAATCCAGTTCACATCCTGCACGGCATTTTTCCCTTCGACTCAATATCCCGAGATCTCGGATCGCGCCATGCTTCGACGACTCATTTATCGGTCGCGAAGTAGACAATCGCGGTGAGTACCGCGCCAATGAGGACGCACAAAAGCTGATACCAGTAGAAGAATGGGATACCCAGCCAATACGGCTCGGCCGAATTGTAGAAAGGCGGCCATAGGACCACCAGCTGGACCACGAAGAGCAAGTACCACCAGCTCCATTTGCCCGGCTTGTTGTGCGAATCGTTCATGAGATGTTTGACGAATCTCTCGTCGCGACAGTTGGACGGAATGCGCGGAACGCGCGATGGGTCAGAGTTCCTCCACAGCCCCCAGCATCATTTTGACTGCCTGTTGTCCTTGGTGCCGTAACCTGGACCGCCGGCGTCGCCGATTATCTGTTCTGAGGTGTCTATCCAGACCACCCTTGCGACCGGCACCCCGAGCGCGCCATTAGCTTTAACGCTGCTCAAAAAAATGTCAAGTATAATTGATCGAAAGCGGAAATCTGGTGATCGGAACCGGGCACTCGAGCGGGCGGGAACGTAGCGAACATTGTGCTCCGCCCAGTGCCCGAGGACGCGGAAGGGTTGCTCGGGGTCACGTGATCGTGCTGCCTCGGCGTTGTGGGAAACCGGCAATTCTTCCGCCGCCCCGTCTGCTAGCCACACTCCCGAGGCATAGCGCGGAGAAACCTAGACACCCGGACTGGGTGTGATGGGTATCGCCGCCGCGCCGCATCAAACGCGCGGGCTGGCGAGCAGAGGATACGAGGTCATGACCTATTGTATTGGCGTAATGCTTGACCAGGGGATGATCCTTGCCTCGGACTCCCGAACGAATGCCGGCGTGGATAACTTTGCCAAATTCTGCAAGATGACGGTGTTCGAGCGAAGCGGCGACCGGGTCATTGTTTTGTTGAGTTCAGGAAACTTGGCCGGAACACAGGCCGTGATCGGCATCCTGAACCAGCGCTGCGCCGCTGGCGCCGCCTTCGCCAACCTCTGGAGCGTGCCAACAATGTTCGAGGTCGCGATGCTCGTTGCCGACGCAATGCGCGATATCGAGCGCCGCGATGGAGAGTACCTGCAGGAGAACGAAATCGGCTTCAACGCCTCCTTCATCGTCGGCGGACAGATACGCGGTGAGCCGTTACGGCTGTTCCGGATCTACTCCGAGGGCAATTTCATCGAAGCCGGTCTGGACACGCCCTACTTTCAGACCGGTGAGACCAAGTACGGCAAACCAATCATCGATCGCGTGATCACCCGCTCTACGCCGCTGGTAGATGCGACCAAGTGTGTGCTGGTGTCATTCGATTCCACCATGCGCTGCAACCTGTCGGTGGGAATGCCCATCGACCTGCTTTGTTACGAACGGGACAGCCTCGAGGTGCGGATGCGCTGCCGCTTCGACGACGGTGATCCCTATTTCACTGCGCTGAGCTACGCATGGAGCGAAGGCACGCGACAGGCATTTCGGCAGCTGCCCGAGTTGCGTTGGTGACCAGGTCGGCGGAGTGAGCGATTGCTTCCTGATCAGCTGTGAACACGGGGGCAACCGGATTCCCGCGGCCTACCAACCGTTATTCGATGGTTATCATGCGCTGCTAAATTCCCATCGCGGCTACGATCGCGGCGCGCTGGCAATGGCGAGGGAACTGGCGGCGGCTTTCAGGGCGCCGCTCGTGGCGTCGACCGTGAGCCGTCTGCTCATCGACCTCAATCGCTCGATCGGTCATCCCCGGCTCTTTTCCGCGGCGACCCGCGCAACGCCGGCGCCGATCCGCGAGCAGATTGTCGCGCAATACTACCAACCCTATCGGCTGAGGGTTGAGCGTTTCGTCAGCCAATCGGTAGCGCGCCATCGACGGGTGATCCATATCTCCTCGCACAGTTTCACAGGGGAGCTGGACGGCAGAGTGCGTTGCGCCGACGTGGGTTTGCTCTATCACCCTGCTCGGCGTGGGGAGTCCGAGCTGTGCGCCCGCTGGAAGGCATCGCTCGCGGCGCTCGCTCCGGAACTCCGGGTCCGGCGCAACTATCCGTACGCCGGCAAAGGGGATGGGCTGACCTCGTATTTGCGCCTTCGCTTCTCGCGCCGCGTTTACGTCGGGGTCGAGCTCGAGCTCAACCAGAACATTGTGCTCGCCGCGGGCCGACGCTGGACGGTGCTGCGGCGCATGCTTATCGATTCGCTGCGCGCCGCGTGCGCGGACTGAACTTGGACCGGCAGGACGCAAGCCAATCCAAGGACTACCGGAGGGTCCCCGTGCAAATCCGCGTCGGCTTCGAAATGATCTACGAGTGCCCGCAGCCCACTCCCATGGTATTGAACCTGAACGTCCACTTCACACGCGTGTCTGATCTGGTCGGCCGCGATGACTTGGTGGTGGACCCGCCGGTACCGATGGCGGCGTATCGTGACAGCTTTGGCAATTGGTGCACGCGTCTTGTCGCTCCGAAGGGCCGCACCCGCATCTCGGCCGATGCGATTGTGAACGACAGCGGAGCGCCTGACGTGATCGTTCGGGGAGCGCAACAACTTCGCGTGGAGGACCTCCCCGAGGAAACGCTGCTTTTCCTGCTGGGAAGCCGCTATTGTGAAACGGACCGGCTATCCGAGATGGCGTGGAATCTTTTTGGGCAGGCACCCACCGGATGGGATCGCGTCCAGGCGATCTGCGACTACGTTCATCGGCATATCACGTTCGGTTATGAACATGCGCGCATGACGCGGACGGCGCTCGAGGCCTTATACGACCGAACCGGGGTCTGCCGCGATTATGCCCACCTCGCGGTTGCATTCTGTCGGTGCATGAACATCCCGGCACGCTACTGCACCGGCTACCTCGGTGATATCGGCGTGCCGCCGCCCTACGGCCCGATGGATTTCGCAGCCTGGTTCGAGGCTTTTCTCGATGGCCATTGGTACACGTTCGACCCCCGCAACAACGTGCCGCGCATCGGCAGGGTGCTCATTGCACGAGGCCGCGACGCGAGCGACGTCGCGATCAGCAGCACGTTCGGGCCCAACACGCTCACCAGCTTCAAGGTATGGACTGACGAGGTGCGTCAAGCCTGAACCATTGGAGCTTGGCGGGCGGGCCGAGCCAGCGCATTGCGGTTGCACCGGGTGGCTCGGTTGGGGCGTCTTGGGAGCCCGCCCCGGAGGGAGCTCCGGGTGAAAATGCGACGGGCGGCGCAGAAACAACGCTCAATCTTGCGCTGCGGCGGCAATCCTTTGCTCAGAAGTTCTCTTAAGGTCCCAGGCAAGACCGAGCTTCGACAGGATATAGATGCACCACTTGGTTGGATCCCAGTGATACCAGCGAACGCCGTTACGATAATCCGTCGGGAAGCGGTGATGAAAATTGTGAAAGCCCTCGCCGTTGGTCAGGACTGCGCCGAGCCAGTTATCACGCGCCGATTGCCCGTGCGCGTAGGATTGGGTGCCGAAGGTATGGGCGAACGAATTAACAAAAAAAGCGGAATGCAGGACAAGCACGATGCGCAGGCAGACGGCCATGATAAATCCTCCCAGCGGATGCCCGATCCACCAGGCAATGAGCATGGGCAGGACAAGCCCTCCGCCGACCGACCACCAGGCGTGGTAAGTGTGCTGATGTGACACCAGACGCGACCGCTTCAAATCGTTCACGTTGTTGTAATTGGTGCGGTGGCGCCAGAACAGTATCCAGCCGATATGTGCGTGCCAGAAGCCCTGGTTGACGCCGTAAGGGTCATGCTCCGTATCGGTAAACAAGTGGTGCTGACGGTGCTGCGAGGACCATTTCAGGGCGGATTCCTGGAATGACGCCGCGCCAAAGAGCAGAAGAAAAAATCGCAGGACAGCAGCAGCCTTATACGTGGAATGCGCAAACAGGCGGTGATAACCGACGGTTGTCGACATGCCCGTCGCGACAAGAAAAAAGAAGAACAGCACAAGTTCGGGCGCCGTCACGCCGCGGTAGTAGATGTAAAGAGGCGTTCCGATCAACGCAACGGCGTGAAGAAAGACGAAAAAGATCAGCCCGAGCCAGCGGACCCGACGCTGGGGCAAAGGATACTCGTCGCCAAGTCGTATTGCGTGAGCGGTCATGCGTTATAGGCAAATCGGTCAAGTGCTGCTGCGGCGCGCCAAGCGATCGGCGCCGCGGAGAAGACTGCATTTTTCGGCCTTTGGGAACGGGCGCGCCGTTTGCGGCCGAAAATTCGTCGGGCGGAAGAACCTTGGCGCCACAAAAGGCGCACGATAAAATGATATCACGATTGAGCGCTCTTGGCTATGGGGCAGGGCTTGATCGGCGTCGCCGCGGCGGCGCCGAAGTCCACCGCGCTCTGGCCCGCGCATCTCGAACCAAGCCGCACCCCTTCGTCGCGAAGAACCGACTGCCCTTCACAAGGCCATGCGCAGCGCCTATTCTTAACTGCGCTCAAACTTCGAGGTCATGATGCATTCGTCCCGACCGCTTTTCTGGATCATGATGCTTGTGCTCGTCCTGACGGGCGCTTCGTGTGCGAGCAACGCCGCCAAGAGTGCCTACAACACCTTCCTCGAACAGATTGCGCAGGAATGCAAGCCGCTGATCATCGGCTCCGACGACTACACGCAGGCAATCACCTTCAACGGCTTGGGCGCCGATCCGGACAACTACAATAATTTCCTATCGAAGACGCAGGCGCTCTTCAACGGGGGCATTCCGCAGGACATCTACCGTAGCTCGCTCACCGCCTTCATCGGCTCCGGCACCCATAACGATCGTTCCTTTAACTGCATCATCGCCCATTTGCCGAAGCCGCCAAAGCCGTAGGGCTGCGCCCTCGCTCCGCCCCGTTCCGGGTCGAAGGTCGATGCGGGAGCTTACCCAACCTGGAGCGACGAAGCGCGCTTGCAAGCGGATCGTACCGAGCTCAAGACGAGCAACCCGGCCGAGGTCGGCCTCGCCCTCGGGAACATACCGGGAGCGCCCCGCCGCCGCCGCGATTGACTGCCCGACCCTCCGCAGCTCGCGGCCGATGCCGCGAACCGGCGCTAGGCCTTCTTGATCAGGCGGATGATGTACAGCAGAATGATCGCGCCGATCGTCGCCACGACCAGGCTGCCGATCAATCCGCCGGCGGATATCCCCAGCGCGCCGAAGATGAATCCCCCGAGCAGCGCGCCGATGACCCCGACCACGATGTCACCGATGACACCGTATCCGCCTCCACCCATCACTTTGCCCGCCAGCCAGCCGGCAACCAAGCCAATCAAGATAAACCAGACGAACTCCATCATTCCCCCCGCAGTCAGTTAATTTGGGCGCGGCAGACTCAACCCCCCCGCCGCCGGGATCCCGCTTAGGTACGTCGCGCTCGAGTACGTGGTGCCCCGAGGGCCGCTTGGGCGCGGCCTCTTCGGCTGCAATCAGGAGCATGCTTTCCCATGATCGGGATGGTTCCCCGCCGCCTTGGCGGCGGCTTCGGTCATGTATTCGCCCTGCTTGGTCTTGCCATACCACTTGTCGCCCGAACAGTGGTAGACCTTCGACGGGGTGTTGACCCAGACCTGTCCGGGTCCACCGCCGGCTGCCGGCGCGGCAGGGGCAGCGGCGGTCTTGGCGGCCGGTGCCGCCGCGGCAGGCGCCATCGGCGCGGCACTCTTGGCCGCCGGTGCGGCGGAGCCGCCGCAGCAGGCGCCATCGGGGCGGCGCTCTTGGCCGCCGGCGCGGTCTTGTACCAATCCTTCACGCCACCATGACCGGAACAGGCGCCGCTCTTGCTTGCCGCCGAGGTGTAGCTGCCATCCTTGCACTCCCCGGTCGAGCCGGCAGGCGCCTGCGCATTGGCCATCGCCGCTAGCAGCATCCCCAGCACGATCCCTACCGATGTCATCAACATTCTCATTGTGTTCTCCACAGTTTGGGTGACTCCCCTGCACTTCGTTTGCCAGCCCGGCAGGTATGCCGCCTAGCATGCCAGAAGATCCCCCCTGCTCCAAACCCCGTTGCGCAGAGGGCCCGGCGCGACGAGACCATGCGCCTTCCGACCGATCGCAGGTATGCTTGTGCCGAGGACTCCCCGCGCGGACCCCGTCCGACCGACGGGACCTGACCCGACAGGCTTCGACCGGGGATCCGCATTGCGATCCTTTGGCGCCATGCTAGGAGGAGCGAGTCGTGACCCAGATCGCCGTGCTTGATGATTGGCAGCGCGTTGCGCGCGCGAGCGCAGATTGGGCGCCGCTCATGGCGCGCGCCGAAGTCACCTTCTTCGAAGCACCGTTTGCAAACGAGGACGCCGCCGCGCAAGAGCTCTCCCAGAGCGACATCATCCTGGCCACCCGCGAGCGCACGCCGTTCCCGCCCTCGCTGGTTGCCCGCCTGCCTCGTCTGCGCATGTTCGGTCTTACCGGGTCGCGCGCGGCGCTCATCGATATCGATGGCATGCTCTCCCGCGGCATCACCGTGTGCCACACCGGGTCAGGCCCATCGGGCAACTCGACCGCGGAACTGGCGCTCGGTCTCCTGCTCGCCGCGGCCCGGCGCATTCCCGCTGGCGACCTCGCCGTTCGTGCCGGTCGGTTCCAGCTGGGAACCGAGGCGGGCCCGGTTCTCGACGGCAAGACGGTCGGGCTCATTGGACTAGGGCGAATCGGCTCGCGCATGGCTGCGTATTGCCGCGCCCTGGGCATGAAGGTGCTGGCATGGAGCCAGAACCTGACTGCCGAAGCGGCGACTGCGGCGGGCGCAACCCTGGCGTCAAAGGAGGAGCTGCTTGCCCGTGCCGACGCAATCAGCCTGCACCTGGTTCTTTCGGAGCGTACACGCGGCATCCTTGGCGCCGCCGATCTGGCGCGCATGAAGCCCGGCGCGATCCTGATCAACACCGCGCGCGCGCAGCTCATCGAGGAGGCGGCACTGGTCGCAGCCGTTCAGTCCGGGCGGATCATTGCCGCACTCGATGTGTACTATCGCGAGCCGCTGGCGGCGGGCCACCCCTTAACCCGCGCGCCGAACGCGGTGCTCACCCCGCATCTGGGCTACTCGGTGATCGAGGTATACCGCGAGTATTACCGGCAAAGCGTCGAGAACGCCCTGGCGTTTCTCGACGGCAAGCCGATTCGGGTATTGCAGGCCAGCGCAACTTGACGCTACGCCGTGCGCGCCGCCTCGACCATGGTCCGGAATTTCTTGACGTTGTCCTCGCCGGCGTAGGCGGCGATGCGCTTGTAGGCGGGCTCCATCTTGGCCCGGAAGGGCGCGAGGTCGGGGCGCGTGATCTGCATGCCGGCCGCCGCGAGCTTGACCAGCTGGTCGGCTTCACCCTCGGCGATGAGCTTGCGCATGAGCTCGCCGGCGGTGGCGCTTTCCTCGCGGAAGATCGCCTGCTGCCCAGGCGTCAGCTTCTTCCACGAATTGACGCCGATGGTGTGGATCATGTTGTTGTAGATGTGCCGGGTCAGCGCGAGGTGCTTCTGCACCTCGTAGAACTTGCTGTAATAGATCACCGGAATCGGGTTTTCCTCGCCGTCGACGACCCCCTGCGAGAGCGCGAGGTAGAGCTCAGGAAACGCAATGGCCTGCACGGTGGCGCCGAGCGCCTCCATCGACGCCTGGATCTGCAACTCGGGCGGCGTGCGGATCTTGAGCCCGGCAACATCGGCCGGAACATTGATCGGGCGCACGCCGTTGGTCACGTTTCGAAAGCCGTATTCCCAGTTGTGCAGCAGGATGAAGCCCTGCTTCTCGGCAAGCGGCGCAAGCCAGTCCATGGCCGGTCCGTCGAGGACTCGAAATACCTGAGCCGGACTGTCGAAGATGAACGGCAGCATGACAGCTCCAAACGCGGTGTCGTACTTGTCGAGCTGTCCCTGGGTGGGCAGCCCCATGTCGATCGTTCCGAGCTTGATCTGCTGCGCCTGCTCCGGCGGCCCGCCGAGCACGTTGTTGGGAAAGATGTTGATCTTGATCGCGCCGTTGGTACGCATCTCGACCCGGCTCGCAAACTGCTTGGCCGCAATATTGGCCGGGTGATCTTCCGGTGCAAAGTGCGCCCAGCGCAATGTCAGCGGTGCCTGTCCACGCGCAACGTAGGGAGCCGCCAGCGACGCTGCGGCGCCGGCAGTCTTCAGAAACCCTCTGCGGTCCATTGCCTCCTCCTTAAGAGCTGTCCCGAGTGCTGCCGGACAGTGTTAGCCACGAAAGCCGAAATGATGCGGCAGAAACAATGCCAGCGACGGCACGAACGCGACGATCAGCAAGCCGACGAGCACCATGCCCAGATAGGGCAGCATGGCGCGCGACGCGGCCTCGATATCGGCACGCATGATCGCACAGCAGACATAGAAACCCACGCCGGCAAGCGGCATGAAGCCACCGATGCCCATGGCGATGATCAGCACCAGGGCGTAGTGCAGTTCGCTCAAGCCGAGCTTGCCGGCGATGGGGATGAGCAGGGGCGCCAGAACGTTGAGCGAAGGCAGGCCCTCGAGCAACACGCCAACGACGATCAGGAGCCCGATCGAGCCGACCATGAAGATGGCGGTGCTGTTGCCGACCGAATGCAGCAGGTCGACCAGCCGCTGCGGCAGGTACGCCACGGTCAGCGTCCACGAAAACCCCGACGCAGCGGCGAAGATGAAGAGGAGCACGCCTGTCAGCGCGGCGGTATCGGCGACGGTGCGCAGAAGTCCCTTCAGGCTCATCTCGCGATAGATCAGCATCGAGAGCACCAGTCCGTAGACGACCGCGAAGGCCGCCACCTCGGTCGGCGTGGCGATCCCCAGCAGAATGCCGGCCAGAAGCATTCCCGGCATGAGCAGCGGCAGCAGCGCGCCGAGACCGGCGCGGAGCACGGTGGCGAGCGGCACGCGGGGGATGCGGGGCGTGCCGGCACGGCGCGTGCGCAGGTCGATAAGCAGCATCAGACACAAGGCCATCACCGCTGCCGGGATGAGGCCCCCGATGAACAGGCCCGCGACCGAAACACTGGTAATGGAGCCGACAATCAACATGGCAATGCTCGGCGGCACCGTCTCGCCCATAATCGCCGCCGCGGCGAGCACCGCCGCGCCCTCGGCTGCGCCGTGACGCTCGCGCAATTCGTCGCGCATCACCGTGCCCACGGCCGCGACGTCCGCAGGCTTGGAGCCGGAAAGGCCGGATACCACATACATGCTCAGTACGGCGACCTGGAGCAGTCCGCCGCGGGCATGGCCAACCGCGCTCTGGATGAAGCGGATCAGGCGCACGCTGATGCCGCCGCGCTCCATGATCAACCCCGCCAGGATAAAGAAGGGCACCGCGAGCAGGATGAAGTTGCCCGTGCCGTTGACCATGCTTTGCGGCAACACCACCAGCGACGCCGTGCCGGTGCCCCACATGTACGCGGCCGCCGACAGGAGCAGCACGAAGCCAACTGGGACGCCGGCCAGGATCGCCACGAGGAAGAATACGAGGACGGCGCTGATCGCGACGTCGGCGGTGAACCACGCCTGCCAGGTTGCGCGCGTCAGCATCGCCCCGGCCAGCACCGCGGCAAACACCGATCCGACCTGCCACGCGATCCGTCCGTGCTCGCGCCGGAGATGGATGAATGCATAGATCGCAAGCAGCGCCATGCCCAGGGGGAGCGGCAGGCCGATGATCGCCGCCGGAAGCTGCAGCACCGGCGTGCGTTCGTTCCAACTCGACGCAAGGAATTCGATCGAGGCAATGCCGGTCAGGCCGGCGACGAAGAGCACCAGGACATCGGCGAGCGCCAGGCAGACGCTGCGCGTCGGTGCTGAGCAGAGGTTGAGGACCACGCGGACAAAGGCGTGATCGCGGCGCCGATACGCGACCGCACCGCCGATGAACGCCAGCGTCGAGAGCGTCAGACGCGCCAATTCGTCGGCCCAGAGAAACGAATGATGGAAGAATGCACGCGCGACGACGTTGACCAGGACCATGACCAGTTCACCCAGGAGCGCCACCACGACAACCGACTCGGCGAGCCGGTCCAGTGCGCGCAGCGCGACGCCGTCGCGCGCGGCAAGCGGATAGGGTGGGGAGGGCACCGCCTGCTGCGTTTCGACGCCGACCGGTTGCACTGCGTTTTGTCCGTTGTGGCGAAGCGCTGGTAACGACGGCGACTGCCCGAAACGTGCCGGTGCATGGCCGCGCCGGCGGGCCGTTGGGTCGCCGGCGCGAATCGCAGCAACTATCCGCCGATGCTCCGACCGGATGTGCCCGTGAGTGCTAGTATTTCCCGGCCGTCGGGCGCGAGTCAATCGCTGTCGGCGTCACCGTGGCCGTCGGGCGGGAGTTCCGGATGACAGACTATCGCAAACTATTCGATCTGACCGGGCGCAAGGCGCTCGTCCTCGGCGCCGCCTCCGGCATCGGCAAGGCGGCGGCGGAAGCGCTCGGCGCGCTCGGGGCCGCAGTCCATTGCGCGGATCTCGATCTGGCGCGGGCGGAGGCGACTGCAGCGGCGATCCGCGCCGGCGGTGGGATGGCCGATGCATCGCGTGCCGACGCCGCCAGCGGCGATGAGGTCGCCGCGCTGGTGAACCGGACCCAAGCTTCCCTTGGGGGCATCGACGTCGCCGTGACGACGCCGGGCATCAACATCCGCAAGCTGTTGCTGAATTACAGCGAAGCGGAATTCGACCGCATTCTCGATCTCAACGTCAAAGGGACTTTCTTTTTCTTGCGCGAGGTCGGCCGGGTCATGGTGGCGCAGAAAAGTGGCAGCATCATCGCCTCATCGTCGATACGCGCCTTCACGATCGAGCCGGGGCTGTCGGTCTACGGCGCGACCAAGGCGGCGATCTCGCTGCTCGTCAAGGGGTTTGCCGCCGAGGTGGGCGGCTACGGTGTCCGCGTCAACGCGATCGCGCCCTCGATCATCGAGACGCCGCTCACTGCGCCGATCAAGACCCGTTCAGACATCTATGAAACCTACGCCAAACACACCGTCTTCGGGCGCTGGGGTCAGCCGCACGAAGTCGGGAGCGTGGTGGGGTTCCTCGCGTCCGACGCGGCGAGCTACATCAGCGGCAGCACCCTGATGATCGACGCCGGATGGACGGCGATCGACGGCCCGCCGACGGGATTGACGCAGGTGGGCTGACCCGCTGCGGGAGCAGAAAAAAAGCCCGGTTGCCCGGGCTTTCTTGATTCAGCGCTGCGATTGAATTAATCGAGCATCCTGATATTCGCGGCCTGATCCCCTTTGGGACCGGTGGTGACGTCGAAGCTCACCTTCTGGTTCTCGCGCAGGCTCTTGTGGCCTTCACCCTGAATCGCCGAGAAGTGGGCAAACAGATCCTTGCCGCCGCCATCGGGAGTGATGAAGCCGAAACCCTTGCCATCGTTGAACCACTTGACCGTACCTGTACTCATGTCTACTGCTCCTGGGAAAGATAAATGACGGGCCTTGGCCCGGCGCTGGAACTTCAAGGGAGAGAGACGAAGACCTGATGAGTACCGCCGAGGCGGCAACGCGGGACTGGCAATTCGCTTGAGGAACCGGCCGGTCTTCTATACACGCATTTGGCAGGCGCGTCAAATTACCTTCGCGTTTACCTGAGACGTGAATGCAATACCGGTATATAGTCGCATTGTTGCGGCAGGTGCTGCGCGACGCTTGGAGGTTAGCTCGGCAATGGCGCTTGGGTGCCCAATCGATGGAGGTGGACGGTGACTGCAGTAGCCGCCTTCGGGTCCGGTCGCGCTTCGGCGGGCTTGCGTGACCAGTTTCTCTGCGCGCTGGACGCGAGCGACGAGCTCCTGCTCCGCGACCTGGCCACGCATCTGCGCAGTTGCACCAACATTCTTCCGAGCACAACGTGCGTGTTGTTGGGACTTCCGGCCGGAAGTACCTACGCCGTGGGCGCGCGGGCTGTCATCGAGCGAAAGCCATGATGAAGCAGGCAATCGTCGCCGTCCGGCCGGCGCGCAACGAATACGCTGACGCAGGACCGATCGCGACCACCGAGGAGTTCACCGCGGCGCTGCTTGCCACGCGTGACTGGATCGGTATCTCGCCAACCCAGTTGCAGATGCTTCAGGCGCAGTGTCGGGCGCCGGAAGCGACCATCACCGCGGCGCAGCTCGCCATGCAGCTCAGCTTCAAGAATTGTGCGGCGGCCCGCCTGCAATACGGCACGCTGGCCCGCGCGATCGCAGAAAAGCTCGGATATGCGCCGCCGCAGAAGGGCAAGGGCCCGGTTCGCTGGTGGTTTGCCCTGTCGATTGCAGCCGCCGGCGAGGACGACGCGGGCGACGGTGAGTTCAAGTGGATCATGCGGCCGGAATTGGTTGCGGCGCTGCGCATGATGAAGTGGGCCTGAGCCGAGCTGGAACCCCGGCGATTGCCACTGGGCCCGCGTGAGCGCGCCTCAGTCTGGCACGCTCCTCTGCAGCGGCGAGGCCACGGAACCGGCTCCGAACCGCAGCCGTCTGGAAATAGAGCGGATGCCTGCAGCGGCGAGCAGCAGGCCGGCGATCCAGAACAGGAGCGTTGCGAGCCCCGACGCGCTCGCCCGCGGCCACGGCGTGTTGAGCAGGACGTCCCCGCGCTCGATCATCCATTGCCATCCCGTCTGCGCGACGAGGGCCGACAGGATGATCATGCCGACCTTCCCAGGCAGCACGTAGCGGCGGACCACCAGAAGCGCCGGCAGCATGACGGCCAGGACCAAAAGCTGACCCAGCTCGATCCCGATGTTGAAGGCGAACAGCGAGACCAGCAGGTGGGTGCCGGCAAACTGCAGGTTTTCCTGCAGGCCGTACGAAAATCCGAATCCGTGGACCAGGCCGAACAGGCCGGTGACGAGCATGCGACGAGCAAAGTCGATGCCCATGATGTTCTCAAGCGCCATGTATACGATCGACGCGGCGATCGTCGTTTCGACGAACGGCGGAAACCACGAGCCTGCCGGAACCAGGTGGAAGGCCGAGCCGATCAGCGTGAAAGAGTGCGCCACGGTGAACGTGGTCACGATCGCCAGAACCTGCCGCCAGTCCCGCAGGGGAATGATCAGGCAGAGAAGGAACAGAATATGGTCGATGCCGGTCAGGATATGTTGCATGCCAAGCCCGACGAAACCGGTAGCCGCTCGCCACCACGTCGGATTGAGCGCGACCGTGCCGCTGCTCGCCGTCATGATCATCGATCGGCCCTCCCCATCGAGCGGCTTGTAGCGCACGGTCAGCTTGAGCGCGTCGCCAAACTCGGGCGCCGCTGTCGAGCGGATGGACAGCTCCGAATTCGACGACTGCAGCGGATATGTGATGTGCGCGTCGACGTACCCCTGGTCGACGTAGATCTGCGTGTCGGGCGCGACGGGCTCGGAAACGTGTCGAAGCGCTTCATCGTAGCTCTGGAAGGACCGGTCAGACGGCAGCGATAGCCGGCCGGTCGCCCTCGACGCAGTCAGCTTGCGCCCGTCCTCGAAGACGACGAGGTCCTGCTGGATCGCGGCCAGCGCCCGTTGCATGGCGGCCCCCGACTGAGGGACGTCGACCTCGATGTTCTTCACTGGGAACTTCACCGACTGGAAGAGGTAGAGCGGCGCCCGAACAACGAGGTGCGCCTCACCCGGCTCGACAGTGACGAACGTGCTGATCACGGCGTCGAGCTTGAACTCGTGCGCATGCACCGGCGGGCCGCAGACCGCGACGCACAGCGCGATGGGTGAGAACACGAGGCGCGACCAGCGATGCATCATGGGGGGTCTTCCGTTGGCGCCGCAGCGCCGGAGGCGAAACGTGTCCTTGAAATCCACCCGACAGGGTCGACTCGCCCTAATCAAGGCACCGCAGAGAGAAAAGCGGCCAGGGATGCTGCTTCCGCGGCCGCCATCTACGAAGCTTCAGCTGCAGTCGCCGTTGCCTTGGCCATTGCCGTTGTTGCACTCGATGTGAGTGAACTTCTGGATGCGACGGCCGTTGATCGTCTCGCCAGTGTAGACGTTGCCCTTCGAGTCGACCGTGTTGCTGTGCAGGTACGCGAACTGGCCGGGCTCACGTCCTGGCTGGCCCAAATCGGAGACGATCGTGCCGAGCATGCGGTCCATGGTGTGCATGATCTCGTTTCCGCCGTCGACCTCGAACAGGTACGTCTGGTCTGGGTCGTTGGTAAAGCGGAGGTCCCACGCCGAGCCGGCGGTACCGAGCCCCGCAGCGCCCCCTATTCCCTGCGTGGCGCCAGTCCCCGGTACGACGTTGATGATGCGCTGGAGATTCCCCATCTTGTCGAAGACCTCGATACGGTCATCCCCGCGATCACAGACATACATCAGCCCGTCTTTGCCACCCACAACGCAATGCGGATGGCCACCATCGCCCGAGGCGAAAGCCCCACGGGAATCGGTCTGCGGATTGTTGACGGTTCCCGCGACGGAGCCCCACTGCCTCAACCAGTTCCCTTTGGCATCGAACACGACAACACGGTGGTTGCCGTAGCCGTCGGCGATATAGACGCTGCCGCGCTGATGCGTCACCGGATCCGGATTCGGATCGACCCAAACGTTGGCAGGCTCGTTCAGCAGCGTGTGGCTCTGATTCGCCAGCGGATTACCGCCCGAGTTGCCGCAGCTACCCCCAGGAGCGGGAACGGGAGGCGTCGCACTGGGGTTGGTCGGGTTGTCGCACGTACCTTTGGTGCCGGTCTGCAGCAGCTTCGTCGAGCCGTCGTGCGTCCATTTCTCCACGATGCCGTCGGCATTTCCGGCGATCCAGATATTGTCCTGGTAATCGACGAAGCAGCCGTGAATTTGTGCTTGGGTGCCCGTAGGGTTCCACGCGTTGACGACGTTGCCCGCGGTGTTGTACTCGATGACCGCTGGCGACGGAACGGCCGTTACGGTCTCGGGCGAGATCAGGTTGCCGCGGTTGACCGTGAACACGTTGTCCTGGGAATCGACGCACGTTCCCGCGACTTCGCCGGTGACCCAAGGTTTGGGCTTGCCCGTGGCGGTGCTTATTGCCGGCGCAGTTCCGAACTGGCCGGCGACCGGCAGCGGTTTCGGCCAGCTTGGATCGACCTGCAATACCGGTACCTTGAGTGTCTTCTTGGGATCGGCCTGAGTTACGGAAACGGAGAGCCCCACGGCGGCGGCCAGTGTCAGAGTAATGGCCGCTGCATAGAGATAGGTTTTACCCTTCATTGCGATCTCCTCGTTGCATTCGATTCGTTCACTACTTAGCGGCCAGGAGCGCATCCAGCGACCCTACCATCTCTCTCAAGCGCAACGCGGGTTGTACGCAGTCCCGCTATCTTGGGAACAGCCGCGTAATCCGGATCCAGTACAGCCCCGGGGTTTGGCTCGCATCAACACGCGGGGAAAATAGCGGACGAGGCGAACGCCGGTCCCTTCAGCCGTGAACGAGTGCACTCGGGAGACGTTAGTTGTTGGGTTCCCTCCTGCGAAACCCGCTTGGGTCGCTACCTGTCGGCCACGGCGCATGCGCGCCGAATAAATGCTAGTAAACTCGGCAATCGATGTCAAATTGTAATGCACAAGTCGACAGAGGACTTACAAGGTAGTGGAGTATCGGTCGGCCTGTACTACGCCTCGACAACCAACGACGGTATTACCGCTCTTAGCTTGCGCCGAACGCGTCTCGACGACGACACGAAGAAGCTATTTCCGCCCCGGGTGGCAGGCGCCCAAGCCGCATGCGCGAATCGTCAAGCAGGCGGCAGAATCCGCTGTCGGACATAATCCTCTGAAGGGGGCAACATGGGTACACGGATTACGGTTTTGGGCGCCGGCTTCGGCGGAATGGAGTTGAGCACGATCCTGTCAGAGTCCTTGGGCGATAAGGTTCAAGTGACCTTGATCGACAAGAGCGATGCGTTCATCTTCGGCTTTTCGAAGCTCGACCTGATGTTCGGCCACACCACGGTGGATGCGGTGCGCCTCCCGTACCTAAACTTTGTCAAACCGGGCGTCCGCCTGTTACGGGAAACGGTTACGGCCATCGAACCAACGACCAGACGTGTAACAACCGATGCCGGCACTCACGATTGCGACTATCTGGTGGTCGCCCTGGGTGCCGACTACGATATCGCGGCCACCCCTGGCCTCGAAGCCGTCAACGAGTTTTATTCGGTCGCAGGGGCGAATCTTCTTCGCGAGATCCTGCGCGGCTTCTCCAAGGGCCGCGCCATCGTCGGCGTGTGCGGGGCGCCGTACAAGTGCCCGCCCGCACCCAGCGAATGCGCACTTCTGCTGCACGACTTTTTGACGACCGCAGGCGTTCGAAGTCATTGCGAAATTACGATGGTCCTCCCCTTGCCAAGCCCGGTGCCCCCATCTCCCGATACATCCAAGGCCTTGATCGCCGCATTTGCCGAACGCGACATCAGATTCATGCCCAACCGCCGCGTGGCCGCAGTGGACGCTGTTCGCCGGGTAGCGTCACTCGACGACGGCAGCGAACTACCCTACGACCTGTTCGTGGGCGTGCCCAAGCATCGCGCGCCCGCAGTGGTCGAGGCCAGCGGAATGGCCGAAGCCGGCTGGGTGAGCGTGAACCCGAGAACGCTGGAGACCAAGTTCCCGAATGTCTACGCTATTGGTGACATCGCCAACACGGGGACGCCAAAGGCAGGGGTTTTTGCCGAGGGCGCGGCCACGGCGGTGGCCACCTCGCTCGTCTCGCGCATTCGCGGTGAGGGCGAAGGCAGTCTATATGCCGGTGCCGGGACCTGTTACATCGAGTTCGGCGCGGGCCGAATAGGACGCGTCGACGTCGATTTTTTCTCGGGGCCCAAGCCCACGGGCACTTACCATGAACCGAGTGCGGCGCTACGCGCGGACAAGGAGCAGTTCGGGGCAAGTCGAAGAGCGCGGTGGTTTGGACTTTGACGTGGAGCCACGTTCGCGAACTTCGCTGAACGCTCAGAAGCAGCGATTCGTCGAATCGTTTTCCTTGCTCCAGATTGAAATTCTTATTTCTTCGCGAAGAGCCTAAGCCACGGCTAATGCTGCACTACGTCGTACCCTTGCCTCCGAAGCAGTTCGACGATACCGTCTTCGCCAACGAGGTGCAACGCGCCGACCACGACCAGATAGTCACGCTCATCATCGAGCAAGCCAGTGATTTTCGGTAGCCACTTGCGATTGCGGTCGGTTGTGAGCTTGCTGTAAAGATCGGGAAACTCTTCGAGACCCTCAGCCAGCAACTTCTCGAGGACTTTCGTGTCACCCCTGCGCCAAGCTGACACTATGGCGTCTAATGGGCGCTCGGCGTTGTCCATGTGTGCAAGCGAATAGAGCACGAAATGCCGCTGTTCCTCGAGCGACAGGTGTGCGAATACCCCAATTTGCTCCTCGATCGTTTCCAGGCCAATTATTTGCCTGTGATCGGTTTGAGCACGCTGTGCGAGCTGCAGATCCACACCAGCGTTCGGATCGAAACCGAGTTTCGCAAGCTCGAGTTGATTCAGCATCATTACGGCGAACCAGGGCTGAAAGTGACTCATAAACTCGGGGTCGAGTCCCAGGAGCTTGGCATGCGCAGTGAACCTGTTATAGGTGTCCGGTCCTAACGCGTCTGACAGGCTCATGCCAGCAGGCAGGGTTTCAAGTTCGAGCATCGAGCCGGTTAGTTTGTTGGCGCTGACGTCATTAGGATCAAGCTCCATTACCAGCGCCTTGGCGCTCGCGTAGGCGTGCAAGGCTTCGGGAGGCAGATCGCTGTCGGCTGCCTTCAAAGCGTGCACGGACCCGAGCAGGTCCACAGTGTTGTGATCGCCCTTGACGACCCAGAACGTGTGATGAATGTCCTCGGAGCGCGTGCCTGTCGAAATGCCCAAAATGAGCATTGCTACAATCAGTCTCAAGAACATCGAAACGCCTCGGCTTCCGAATGTATTGCTAACAGATTCACGCACCGATGAGCCGCGCACGATGCGGGCTTCTTGTTGGGTTGACGTGCCCCGAATGGGTCGCCGGCTTACCTCTATTGCATTCTGTCGGGGGCATTGCCGGACCAAGGTATTCTCTCAACCTTGGAGCACGCATCTTGCCTTCCAAGGAAATTTGGAACCGTACTTGGCACTCATGAAGGCATTGCCTTCCTTGAAAAAGCCGATCGGCAGGTCTCTATTTCCGCGCCAGGTATTGTTGCTTTCCGGATGACCGTCTATTTTTTCTGCTGGATCGTTGACGGGCCAGACGGCGGTCGCACGTCCAGAGCACATATAAGGGGCGTTCGATCTGCGTAACGCGTCGAGCAGCACCCGGTCGCTTGCCTTGCGCATCTTGAGATCGAGCCGGTGCTGGACCAGTTGCCCCCCGACGAGGGGCGCCAGTTCACGCGATATCAGATAGCAGTTCGTATCAACAAGATTGGACCACGGACGAAGGGGCTGCACTCCTCGTGTTGCGGCATCCCTCTGATACACCCAGGAAACCTCCGGGCCAATGCTTTCGCAGTTGTCTTCAACAGACTCCCCGGTGGTCAGGTCCACGACCTTGCGTTGCGAAAAGGCCCACTGAAGCTTGTTGCTTTCACACAAGCTCAGCAATTCCTCGATGTGATCGGGCTCGTGGTAGGCGTCCTGGTCCAGAAATGCGATCCACGGCGTATCGACGATCATCATGCTCATGGCGTAGATGCGATAACCATAGAATTCGCTATGGCCCGTATTCCAGGGAAGCTCGAGAATCTGGCGTTTGGAATCAATTTCACCCAGATGCGGAACGACTTTCGAGTCGAATTCGCGCTTGAACGCGGGGCCATCGACACACAACAAATGAATAATTTGCTTGCACGTCTGGGCGCCCACGCTTGAGATGGCCTGCAGAATGGACTCACTGCCGGTGCAGGCGGACACCACCGTTACCTTGTCGTCACCCATGAATCTATCCTGGCACGCCGAGAGACCGGCGGTCACATTTTGGCGCAGGGTTAGCTGCTTATTTCTCTATCGTTTCAGGGATAGTAAATGCAACGCTCTCGACGCGCCGTCGCGAGCAGCGTAGCACGTCTTGACTTGCCCGGACCGACGTTTGGCCGGGGTGACAATTGATCAGACCAGCGCAATGAGCGCCGTGGCGATCAGGGTCCGACTTTGTAACCGAGCGCAGCGGCCTCGCGGTAGACCGCTTCGATCAGGGACTTGCCGATGCGTCCTTCCATCTGTCGATGCACAGGCAGCAGCGCCTGGCGCCAGGCTGCCTGCTCCTCGGCGGTCAGCGCATAGACGTTGGTTTTGCCGGATGCCTTGACCTTGGCGATGCTCTCTTCGTTGTCCTGCAACGAGAGGCGATTCTCGTAGTCGGTCGCCTCGTGCATCGCGCCCTCGAGCGTGGTTCGGATATCGGCTGGTAGCGCGTCCCAGAATTTCTTGTTGGCGATGACGGCGTAGCCGTCGTAGCCGTGGTTCGACAGCGCGACGTACTTCTGCACCTCGTACATCTTTTGCGTGTACAGGTTCGGCGGGGTGTTCTCTGTGCCGTCGACCACGCCCGTCTGCAACGCCTGGTACACCTCCGAAAAGGCCATGACCTGGGGCAGCGCCCCGAGCGCGCGCATCTGCGCATCGAGCACCTTGGACGACTTGATGCGCATCTTCAGGCCGCGGAAATCGGCGACGCGGTGCAAGGGCCGGTTCGCGCTCATCACCTTGAAGCCGTTGTCCCAATACGCGAGCCCGACGATGCCCTTGGTTTCAAGCCTCTGCAGGAGGTTTCTGCCGATCTCGCCGTCGACCACCCGGCGCAGCACGGCCCGGTCGGGAAAGATGTAAGGCAGGTCGAACAGCTCAAACTCCGGCAGGCCGAGCGGGCCGAATTTGGACATCGACGGGGCGAGCATTTGCACCGATCCGAGTTGCAGCGCCTCCAATTCCTCGCCGTCCTTGTACAGCTGGCTGTTGGGATAGACCTCGATGTGCACCCTGCCGTTGGTGCGCTCCTCGGCGAGCTGCTTGAATCGCTCCGCCGCCATCCCCTTTGGCGTATCCGGCGCGACGACGTGGCTGAACTTGATCACGATCGGCGCCTGCGCCCAGGCCGCTCCGGCGAAGAGCAGCGCAGCGACGACCCACAGCCATTTGCGCGTCATGCTGTCATCCTCCTCAGGCGATTGCGGTGGCGCCGTGACGCGCAGGGACGCTCAGCCGCGGAAGTGCCCCGGCATCCGCGCTTTGCTCCAGACGCCAGCATGCGCCGAGCAGCGCTTCGATGGCATCGTCGGCGAGGATCGGCGCGCACAGCGCCCGAAACTTGTCCTCGAGATCGCGATCGGTCATCGGCCGCGCGAGGCTTCCGAGCGCGTGCGCGACGAAGCGCTCGACGATGCGGCCGTCCTTGAGACGAATGCGGACCCGCGCCGCGTCCTCGGCCAATGCCGGGTCGACCGTGGCCACGACGCGGTCGCGCAACGCGATCACGCGCGGATCGGCCACGCGCGCGTCCGAATACTGCGCCTCGCCCGCCGCGCCGTCGATTAGCGCCACCGCGGCGCTATGAAAGACGCTGAACTTGCCCTCGAGGCCGACGCGGGGAGTCTTCTTCCCGGTGAGCTCGAGCACAAGCGGATGCACGCTAAGCTCGACGCCTTCGATCGCCTCGGCGGTGAGGTGCGCTTCAGCACGCAGCTGCAGGCAACCGTCGATGACCGGGTGGACGACGATGCCGCAGGCGAACGGCTTGTAGCTATTGTCGCTGAGCTCCCAGGTCTCCTCGAGTCCGGCGGTGATCTTGCCATAATCGCGCGCGGTCGCGAGCACGTTGGCGAAGCCGCGTCGTCCCTCGATGCCCTGGATGGCGCTGGTGAAATTCTGCCGCGCGAGCAGCGCTGCGACCATGCCGTTGCGCGCCGCCAGGCCCGGATGCAGCGGCTTGCACATCGACCCGAACATTTCGCGCAGGCCCGAAGCCTGCGTTGCCGCGGTGCCCAGGGCCCACACCAGCTGCGCTTCGGACAGGCCGAGCAGCCGGCCGGCCGCGGCGGCGGCGCCGAACACGCCGGCGGTGCCGGTGATGTGCCAGCCGACGTCGTAATGCGAGGGGTAGACGGCATTGCCGATCCGACACTCGACTTCGACTCCGAGGACGAACGCATGCAGCCATTCGCCGCCCGTGACCGGCAGGTACTCGGCAAGCGCCAGCAGCGCCGCCGCAACCGGTCCGCTCGGATGGATGATGGTTTTCAGATGCGTGTCGTCGAAATCGAAGGTGTGGGACGCCATCCCGTTGAGAAGTGCGGCATGCAGACAATCGAAGCGCTCGGCCCTGCCGAGGATCGTCGCTTGCGCAGCCCCGGCGAAGGGAGAGAGCGCGGCGATGGCCCGGGTTACCGCGTCGTGGCGCGAAGCGCCGATGGCACAGCCGAGAAAATTGACCAGCGCGCGCTTCGCTTCGTGGCGCACGGCATCGGGCAGGCGGCCGGCATCGGCCGTGGCGACGAAGCGGGCGAGGGCGAGCGTGGGCTCGGCCGTCATGCCTGTGTCGTCTCCGCCTGGCGCATGGGCGTCGGCGCAGCGGCGCTGCCCTGCAGGTACTCGAGCGCAGCCTGGATTCCACCGGGCCGGTGCGGCACGCCGCTGGCCTCCAGCCCCATCTCGACGCCGCACAGCGTGCCGCAGAGCATGAGGTCGTTGAAGAAGCCAAGATGGCCGATGCGGAACACGCGGCCGGCGAGCCGTCCCAGTCCGGTGCCGAGCGACAGGTCGAAGCGTTCGAGCACCCGGCGGCGGAACGCATCCGCGTCGTGGCCTTCGGGCATCACGATCGCGGTCAACGAGTCGCTGTATTCGGCGGGGTCGCGGCACAGGATCTCGAGTCCCCAGGCGCGCGCCGCGCGCCGCGTCGCCTCGCCGTGGCGATGATGACGCGCGAAGACCGCCGGCAGTCCCTCCTCGAGCAGCATGGCGATCGCCTCGTGCAGGCCGTAGAGCAGGTTCGTCGGCGGCGTGTAGGGAAAGTACCCGTCGCGGTTCGAAGCGACGATCTCCTCCCAATTCCAGTACGAGCGCGGTAAACGCGCGCTCCGGCTCGCCGCGAGCGCCTTGTCGCTGATCGCGTTGAACGACAGGCCGGGCGGCAGCATCAAGCCTTTCTGCGAGCCCGCGACCGTCACGTCGACGCCCCACTCGGCGTGCCGATAGTCCATCGACGCGAGTGAGGAAATCGTGTCGACCATGAACAGCGCCGGATGCCGCGCGCGATCGATTGCCTGGCGGATTTCCGCAATGCGGCTGGTGACCCCGGTCGAGGTCTCGTTGTGCACCACCAGCACCGCCTTGAACCCGTGTCCACGGTCCGCGACGAGCTTTGCTTCGACCACGGCCGGATCGACGCCGCTGCGCCAGTCACCGCTGACAAACTCGACCTCGAGCGAGAGGTTTCCGGCCATCTTGCGCCACAGCGTTGCGAAGTGCCCGGTCTCGAACATGAGCACGCGATCGCCCGGGGAGAGCGTGTTGACCAGTGCCGCCTCCCACGCCCCGGTGCCCGACGCGGGATAGATGACCACCGGCCCGGCGGTCTTGAAAATCGCCTTCAGCCCGTCGAGGATCGCGCGCGTCAGGCGCGCGAACTCGGGCCCGCGGTGATCGATGGTGGGGTGATCGATCGCCCGCAACACCCGGTCGGGGACGTTGGTGGGCCCGGGAATCTGCAGGAAATGGCGACCGCTGGGGTGATCGTCGAGGCGAAGCATGGGGCTACCCTGGTGGCAGACAACACCCCATTCTATCCGGAGAGCGCTTTGGCCGCCGCGTACATGCGTTTGGTGCGGATCGCCGCGTCGTCCGGGGCGATGGCCTCGGCGCGGGCATAGTGCGCCGCGCTTTCGGCGTAGCGGCCGAGATGAAACGCGCACAGGCCGAGCGCCGCATGCGCGTTGGCGCCAAAGATCGACGCGTCGTAGGCCAGCTCGCCTTCATCGAGCAGGGCGGCATCGGTCGTGGCGAGCTTGGCGAACAGCGGCATGGCCTCGGCGTATTGGCGCCGCCCGACCAGGTTCTGCGCGAGGAGCCAGGTCAGTGCGTGATTGTCGGGAAACCAGCGACATCCCTCTTCGAGCAGCGCGGTGGCGTCGCGCTGCCCTTCGAGCAGATGCCGCGCCAGGTGCAGGTGCGGCAGGCTGTCCCCCGGAGTCCGCGACCGCAGTTCGCGCACGACCTCGACGCCTTGTCGCCACGCGGCCTCGGCGCCGGCAAGGTCGCCCTGTGCGGCGAGCGTCGCACCCAGATGCGCCCAGCTGTAGACATGCCCCGGCTCGCTCCGCAGCCGCGCGCGCAGCAGCGGCAGATCGCGCGCGGCCTTGCCCCGCGGGTCGGCGTAGCCGTAATGCTCGAGCGCGACCGCGCTCGAGCCCACGCGAAGGCCCTCACGCTCGCGCAATGCCGTCAATGCCGGAATCAGGCTCTCATGGATGACGCCGTGGAAGCGCAGGTCGGGGCGGTTGCGAAACAGCCGGTGCTCGCGATAGCGCGTGTAGCCGGCGCGCGGCCGCAAGCGCACCGTGTAGCACGCGGTACGCGCATCGGCGAGATCGGCCTCCACGGCGCCGCGGTCGAAGGTCACGACCTCTTCGTCGGCATCGATGTAGAGGATCCACTCCCCGGACGCGGCGTCGACCGACGCATTGCGCGCGGAGGAAAAATCGTCGCTCCAGGCGCGGTGCACGAGGCGTGCACCGAGGCTCTCCGCGATTTCAGGCGAGCGATCGGTCGAACCGGTGTCGACGACCACGATCTCATCGACGCGGGCGACGAGGGAGCGCAGGCAGGTTGCGAGAAACCGCTCTTCGTTGCGGACGATCAATGCCGCGGAAAGCAGCGGGCGCGGCACGCCGGCGGCGGGGTCGCTGCGCATGGGGCCGCGACCCTAACGGTCGCGGCGGCGGCGTATCAGAAGCGTCGCGGCGGCGCCGATCGCGGCGGCCAGCGCGGTTAAGGTCCAGCCGGAGCTCGCCGGCACCGCTTGCACCTGCGTCTGGTTTTTCGACTGGGCCTGAGCCACGCCCTCGAGACTCTGCATCGAGAAGGACGCGATCAGCGGCGCGCTGTAGAGCACGGTCCCGGCGAGGATCTTGCGCAGCGCCTCGCGGCGGCTGGGATCGATGCGTTCGAGGAAGCGTTCGAAGCGGGGATTGGTGCTCATCGATGGACCTCGTTCAAGGGTTGTCGCACACGGCTGGCCGGATACTCCACCCCACGCCTAGATAACACATCGCGTTTCAGCCGGCAAGGCGAGGGTCCTTGCTCACCAGCAGGCCCTCTTCCAGGAGCTTGGCCAGACAGCTTTCGACTTCTGCCACCGGGGGCGCGTCGAGCCGGAACGCGGCGGCGAGCAGCTCCGGCAACTCGCGCGCCGGGATGTTTCCGTCGCAACTTTCGAGCAGCATGGTCGCCGTCGGATTGAGGTAATGGAGGCGGTCGCGCGCCGGGTCGTAAGCGACGAAGCCGTCGCTCACCTCCCGGATCTCGATATCCGGCGCACGTTCCGCGCGCATCTCCCAATCCATGCTTGATTGCCTCGGCGCCGATCGAGAATTCTAGCGTAATGCTATGCTAGCTTCGATCGCAGAATTCATGCAAGCGGCCTACGCTCCCGAGGCGCTTCGCGCCTCCCTTCGCACCCGCATCGAGGCATGCATCGTCTCGCTGCACGGTTGGACCACGGTCGACAAGGGACTGCGTCTGGCCGAGCTGGTCGTCGACGCGCAAGCCGGTCTCTCCGTCGAGCTTGGCGTGTTTGGCGGCCGGGGAACGATCTCCATGGCGATCGGCCACGAGGCGCTCGGCAGCGGCTGCGTCGTTGCCGTCGACCCGTGGGAAAGGGCGGCCTCGCTCGAGGGCGTGAACGCGCCGGAAAACGACGCATGGTGGGGCGGGCTCGACCATGAGGCGATCTACCAAAGCTTCGCCAGGGCGCTCGCCGAATCCCGGGTCGAAGCGTACTGCCGCGTGTTGCGGCTGCGCTCACAGCTCGCAGCAGACCGCTTCGGCGATGGCTCGATCGCCGTCCTGCACCAGGACAGCAACCATTCGGAAGAGGTTTCGGCGACAGAGGTCGCGCTGTGGACCCCGAAGCTTTGCGCCGGCGGCTACTGGGTCTTCGACGACACCGACTGGGTCACTACCGGGCGGGCGCAACGGCTGCTGCAGGAGAAGCGCTTCGCCATCGTGGAGGAGTACCCGAACTGGAAGGTGTTCCGCAAGGAGATGTAGACGATGAGTGGTGTTGTGGCGACGCTGGTCTACCTGACCTATCGCAACGAGCCTGGGTTTGAATGGTTTGCCGACAGCCTAGCGGCGCAACTTGATCCCGGCGACGACATCGAGTTGATTCTCGTCGACGGAGCGCACGATCGTGAACGCGCAGAACGCTTCGCCCGGGCGGTAGCCGGCCGCATGGCGCTGCGCCACGTTGCGGCCAAGCCCTCGCCGTACAACGGCGCCAACCGGCTGACGCGGCGCAACTTCTTCGCCGCGGCGAGCGCCCGCAACACCGGCCTTGTTTATGCACGCGAGCCGTACGTCATCTTCATCGACGACGCCTGCGTGCTTGCCGCAGGCTGGTGGCGGGCGGCGCGCGAAGCCGTTGCCGCCGGCCGGGTTGTCACCGGGGCGTACCGCAAGGATTGGGGCATGGAGGTCGTGCGTGGCGCGCTGGTTAACCGTCGCTCGTGCTCCGGGCTGGACTCGCGCTGGCCGCAGGGCGACGACAGCGGCCCGGTCCGCGTCGGGGGCGGGCAGCTTTTCGGCGCCAGCATCGGTGCCCCACGCGACCTGCTGCTGCGGGTAAACGGCTTCGACGAGCTGTGCGACACGATCGGAGGCGAGGACTGGCAGCTTGGCGTCCGGCTCGAGTTCGCCGGCGTGCCGATCTACTACGATCGGAGGATGCTGAGCATCGAAAGCGAAGACCTTCATCGCCGCGGGGTGCCTTTCGCCCGCATCGATCGCACCTTGCCTGCCGCGGAATACCTTGAGCGCCTCGCGGAATTCGGCGTCCACCGGCGGCGCATTCCAGGCGCCTGCGACAGCTCGCACATGCTGCTCGACGTTGTTTATGGCACCGAGTCGGCGCAGACGCAGGGCAATTATTATTGGCTTGCCGACCTGACCGAAGCCACGCTCGCAGCGACCACGCGGCGCTTTCCACGCCGGCACTGGTTCGACCGGCGGCCGCTCTCCGATCTGTGACGGCCGCGGTGCGCCAGCGGCGTTTGCTTTCGCGCGGCGACATCCCGGGCAGCGACGGCGGCATCTACAATCCCGGCGCACTGGCCCGGGGACCGGCGATCATGCTGCTGTGCCGGCGCGAGGTCGACTATCGCTTCTCGCCCATCGTCCACGCCGAACGGATCCTGCTCGATTCCGAGACCTTGTCGGTGATCGAGCACGGAACCCTGCTCCGGCGCGGCTACCCGGAAGCAGCCCGCATCGAGGATTTCCGTTGCCTCGACTTCGACGGCGCCGCGTTGTGCATCCACACCCTGATTCATGCCGGCGGTATCCGGCCGACGCTTTCGCGCTTCGACGAGCGCCGCATCGAACGCGTCGATGCGCTTGCGTTGCCCGTGCGCGAGGCGCCCGTGGAGAAGAACTGGGTTCTATTCGTGCACGACGGCGCGCTGCATTGCCTGTACCGGCTCGATCCGCTGACGGTGCTTCGCCGTGAGCCCGACGCGGTGTGGAAGCTCCTGCTGCGGGAAGAAAACGGCTGGGGCGACGAATTCAGCAACACGCTCAGCAACTCCTGCAATCTGATCGCCTTCATGGACGGCTACCTCGGCTTCTGGCACAGCATCGTTGCCGATCGCTACGTTCAGGGGGCGCTGCTGCTCGGTCGCGACCTGCGCATTCGCTATCGGACCGGGGTGCTCCTCGACGGTCAGGAAGTCACCACGGGCTACAAGCCGGGCGTGCTCTACGTCAGCGCCCTGCTGCGGCTCGGCCGCCGCGTCCTGGCCTTCTACGGCGAAGGCGATACGCACACCAGCGTCGCGGAGTTCGATGCCGCTGAGCTCGAGGCGGAGCTCCGGCGCAACCCGTTTCGGCCGGCAGCGCCGCTGCGGGTACGCTTCACCGGCGCGCGCATGGGTGAGCTCTACCGCGCGATGCTCGCGCTGCGTCGGCTGTCGCAGGAGCACGGTGAGCCGCCCATCCGCCTCTATGTCGCGGATACGGGACTCGCGCCGGCGATC
This sequence comes from uncultured beta proteobacterium, assembly GCA_963711235.1. Classification (GTDB taxonomy): domain Bacteria; phylum Pseudomonadota; class Gammaproteobacteria; order Burkholderiales; family Casimicrobiaceae; genus PALSA-1003. Next base: position 166,716 of record CAVQDI010000016.1, read on the forward strand.
GCGGTGTTCGGCGTGCCCAAGCTCGCGCTACGCCGCCTCGCCGAGGCAACCGAATTCGATCACGACCTGGGTTGAGTCGAAGCGCAAGGGTCCGATCGCGCGTCACGCTTCCGTGGGGCGGCGACCGGCAGCCCGTCGTGGCGGCGACGCCGGCCGCTTGGCCGGTCTTGCCTAGCGCGCGAGCAGCAACGCGAGCTCGTGCGCCGCGGTGCGCAGCGGCGGTAGGAACCGGGATTCCATTTCGCTCACCGACACGCGTGACGACTGGGTTCCGACATTGATGGCGGCCACCGCTCGGCCGACGCGGTCGTGCACTGGCACCGCGATCGAGCGCAAGCCGATCTCGAGCTCCTGATCGACGACGCAATAGCCGTTGCGGCGCACCGCCTGGAGCACGTCTTTGAGCTCGTCGGAGGTCGAAACGGTCCTGCCGGTGAGCTTCACCAGCGGCACGCGCGACAGGTAGGCGTCAAGCTCGGTGGCCGAAAGTCCGGCGAGAAGGACCCGGCCCATCGAGGTGCAATACGCGGGCAGCCGGCTGCCGATGCCGAGCTCGATCGACAGCAGCCGCGTGGTGGTGCTCGAACGGGCGATGTAGAGGATTTCATCGCCTTCCAGCACCGCCATCGAGCTCGATTCGTGCAACATGCTGGTGATCTGGTCGAGCAGCGGCTGCACGGCGTAAACAAGCGGGGTGGAGGAGAGAAAGGCGTGGCCGAGCGCCAGGATGCGCGGCCGCAGCGCATAGCTGCGCCCGTCTTCGCTGGCGACGTAACCGAGCGCGGAGAGCGTGTACAGGCAGCGGCGGACTGCCGCCCGGGGAATGCCCGTACGCTGGCTCAGTTGGGCGATCGTCAGGTGCCGCCGCTGTTGCGTGAACGCCCGGATGACTGCAAGGCCGCGGGCGAGCGAGGCCATGAAGTTCGGGTCACCGGCAAACGCTTGGATCTCCGCCGCCGGGGTGACAGGCGAGGCGTTCGGCGCGATGATGCTCGCCGGCGCCGACATGGCGGCTGCCCGGGTGCGGCCGGCCGCTGCGCGTTTGGCCACGGTAGTTCCTTGCGCCAGATGAACGAAGAGAAGGATAGCACGGCTGCGCGATAACCGCACGTTTTAACGATAATCGCCCTTGACGGCAGTGGATGCGTTGCGTAAAGTGTTCGTTGAACGAACATATGTGCGGTAATCGCCCAAACAGACCCGGCGAACCGGCTAGAATCAGGAGGACGCTGTGATCAATAAAGTGGTCGCGTCGGCGGCTGCTGCGGTCGCCGATATTCCGCCCGGCGCGACGGTCATGATCGGCGGCTTTGGCACCGCGGGCATGCCCTCCGAGCTCATCGATGCACTGATTGCCCACGGCGTCAGGGGGCTCACCATCGTTAACAACAACGCCGGCAATGGCGACACCGGCCTGGCGGCACTGCTCAAGGCGCGGCAGGTGAAGAAGATCATCTGTTCGTTTCCGCGGCAGACCGATTCCTGGGTATTCGACGGGCTCTACCACAATGGGGACATCGAGCTCGAGCTCGTCCCGCAGGGCAACCTGGCCGAGCGCATCCGCGCCGCGGGGGCCGGTATTGGCGCCTTCTACACACCCACCGGCTACGGCACGCCGCTCGCCGAAGGCAAGGAAACGCGGCGCATCGACGGCCGCGATTACGTGCTCGAGTACCCGATCCAGGCCGACTTCGCGCTGATCAAGGCGCTGCGCGGCGATCGCTGGGGCAATCTGGTGTATCGCAAGACCGCGCGCAATTTCGGTCCGATCATGGCCACCGCCGCCCGCTGCACCATTGCCCAGGTGCGCGAGGTCGTCAACCTCGGCGACCTCGACCCCGAGCACATCGTCACGCCGGGCATCTTCGTGCATCGAGTCGTCGAGGTCCCGGCCGCGGCGCAGCTGATCGCCGCGCCCGGCGCGGCGGCGTGAACCGCGAACCGAGCGCAACGCAGGGGAAACAGCGATGAACCGTTTTAGCCGTGAACAGATGGCGGCGCGCGTCGCCCGCGACATGCCGAGCGGCGCCTACGTCAACCTCGGCATTGGGCTGCCGACGATGGTGGCCAACCACCTCCCGGCGGACCGGGAAATCATCCTCCACACCGAGAACGGGCTGCTCGGGATGGGGCCGGCACCGGCGCCCGGCGCGGAGGACGCGGATCTCATCAACGCCGGCAAGCAGCCGGTGACGGCAGTGCCTGGCGCATCATTTTTCCACCACGCCGACTCGTTTGCGATGATGCGTGGCGGCCACCTCGACTTCTGCGTGCTCGGCGCCTTCCAGGTCTCGGTGAGCGGGGACCTCGCCAACTGGCATACCGGCGCGCCCGGCGCGATTCCCGCGGTCGGCGGCGCGATGGATCTCGCTATCGGCGCGAAGCGCGTCTACGTCATGATGGAGCACCTTACCAAACAGGGCGCCTCGAAGATCGTGCCGCGCTGCACCTATCCTCTGACTGGCATCGGCTGCGTCAACCGCATCTTTACCGACCTCGCGGTGCTCGATGTCACGCCCGAGGGACTGCGGGTGCTCGAACGCGCGCCCGGACTCTCGGGCGCCGAATTGCAGCGCCTGACCGGTGTGCCGCTGATCGATGCGCCTTCGGCGGTCGCGGTGTAACCGGATGCCCGGAGCGAATATGCAGGAAGTGTTCATTTGCGATGCAGTGCGCACCCCGTTCGGGCGCTACGGTGGCAGCTTGGCGACGGTACGCGCCGATGACCTCGGCGCGGTGCCGATCAGGGCCCTCGTCGAGCGCAATCCCGGGCGTCGACTGGGGCGCGGTCGACGACGTCATATACGGTTGCGCCAACCAGGCAGGCGAGGACAATCGCAACGTGGCGCGCATGGCGCTGCTGCTCGCCGGGTTGCCGCAGGAGGTTCCCGGCGCGACGGTCAACCGCCTGTGCGGATCGAGCATGGACGCCATCGGCATCGCCGCGCGAGCGATCAAGAGCGGCGAGGCGGCGCTGATGATCGCCGGGGGCGTGGAGAGCATGTCGCGCGCGCCGTTCGTCATGGCCAAGGCGGAGTCGGCGTTTTCGCGCAGCGCGAAAATCGAGGACACGACCATCGGCTGGCGCTTCATCAATCCGCTGATGAAAGCGAAGTACGGTGTCGATTCGATGCCGGAAACCGCGGAGAACGTCGCCGTCGAGTTCAGGATTTCGCGCGCCGACCAGGATGCGTTCGCGCTGCGCAGCCAACAGCGCACCGCGGCGGCCGTCGCGGCGGGACGTCTGGCAGAGGAGATCGTGCCGGTGACCATCGCCCAGAAAAAAGGCGATGCGCTGGTGCGTGACCAAGGATGAGCATCCGCGCCAGACGACCCTCGAGGCGCTCTCCAAGCTCAAGGGTGTCGGTGCGACCCGACGGCACGGTCACCGCCGGCAATGCCTCGGGCGTGAACGACGGCGCCTGCGCGGTGCTGCTGGCGTCGGCGGAAGCGGCGCGCCAATATGGCCTGACGCCGCGCGCGGCCGTGCTTGCCTCGGCGACCGCGGGCGTGGCGCCGCGCATCATGGGCTTCGGTCCGGCGCCGGCGATGCGCAAGGTGCTGGCCAAGACCGGCCTCAAGCTTGCCGACGTCGACGTGATCGAGCTAAACGAGGCATTTGCGGCGCAGGCGCTGGCGGTGTTGCGCGATCACGGCATCGCCGACGACGCGACGTTCGTCAATCCCAACGGCGGCGCCATCGCGCTGGGCCATCCGCTCGGCGCCTCGGGTGCGCGCCTGGTCACGACCGCGCTCTACGAACTGCAGCGCAGCAGCGGCCGCCATGCACTGTGTACCATGTGCATCGGCGTCGGCCAGGGCATCGCCATGCTGATCAAGCGCGTATAGAGACTTCGAGAGGCAGACATGAACAAGGCAACCGAGGAGTTTGTCGTCGGTGGAGTCACCGCCTACCGGCGACCGTATTTCAACACCCAGCCGCCGTACTCGTACCCCGGCTATCGCTCGACGGTGACGCGTGCGCCGACGCAGCCGCTGGTGTTCCTGCCGCACACGCTGTCCGAGGTCACCGGACCGGTGTTCGGCTACGCCGACGTGCAGCCAACCGACAGCGACCTGACACGGCAGCACGAGGGCGAGCCGATCGGCGAGCGCATCGTCGTCTCGGGGCGCGTGCTCGACGAGAACAGCCGGCCGGTCGCGCACGCGCTGGTCGAGCTGTGGCAGGCCAACGCCGCCGGTCGCTATCGGCATGCGGTTGACGACCACGACGCGCCGCTCGATCCGAACTTCACCGGCGCCGGCCGCGTCCTGACCGACGGCGAGGGCCGCTACCGCTTCCTGACCATCCGCCCCGGTGCCTATCCCTGGCGCAACCACTACAACGCGTGGCGGCCGGCGCATCTGCATTTTTCTGCTGTTCGGCGTGGGACTCGTGCAGCGCCTGGTGACCCAAATGTACTTTCCCGGCGATCCGCTGCTCGAATACGATCCGATGTACAACAGCATTCCCGACGACAAGGCGCGCCGGCGCATGGTCTCGCAGCTTCGATTGGGAGTCGACGCTGCCCGACATCGCGCTCGCCTTCCGCTACGACATCGTGCTGCGCGGTCGCGACGCGACGCCGATGGAATCGTCACGCAGCTGACCCCGCCATGAGCCTACTCACCACGGCATCGCAAACCGTCGGCCCCTACGTCAAGATCGGCTTCGAGCCTTCCGTCGTGGTCGATCTCGCCGCCCCAGGTGTCGGCGGCGAACGCATCACCCTGGCCGGCCGCGTCATCGCCGGCGACGGCAAGCCGGTCAACGACGGTGTGGTCGAAATCTGGCAGGCCAACGCGCAGGGCAAGTACGCGCATCCGGAAGACGCGCAGGACAAGCCGATCGAAGCCGGATTCCGCGGCTTCGGCCGCTGCCTGACCGATCCGGCGGGCCGTTTTCGCTTCACGACCATCAAGCCGGGGCGCGTGCCGGGCCCGGAGGGCGCTGCGCAGGCACCGCATATCGTCGTCACCGTGTTCACGCGCGGATTGCTCAAGCACCTCATCACGCGCGTTTACTTTCCCGACGATCCTGCCAACGCGCAGGATCCGGTGCTCAACCTGGTGCCCCCCGAGCGGCGTGCGACCCTGATCGCCCGGCGCGCGCCGGGCGAGAAGGGCACGCTGGAATGGAACGTCATGCTGCAGGGACCGGAAGAGACCGTATTCTTCGATTTTTGAAGCGATGACCGAGCGCGGCGCGGCGGCGGCATTGCCTACGCGCCAGGCCCGCCGACGCGCGGCAGTTACTACCGGAGGAGGAAGCGGTCGTGGATGCCCGGCGCTCGCATCGCCTGTTCGACCCGCTGTTCACGACGGAGGCGATGCGCGCCATCTTCTCCGATCACGGCCGGGTGCAGGCGATGCTCGACTTCGAGGCGGCGCTGGCGCGCGCCGAAGCGCGTGCGGGCCTGCTCTCCGACGCAACCGCGGCGGCGATCGGCGAGCAGTGCCGCGCCGAGCGGTTCGACCTCGACGCGCTGGCCGCGGCGGCGGCGCAGGCCGGCAACTCGGCGATTCCGCTGGTGCGGGCGCTGACGGCGCAGGTCGCGGCCCGCGACGCCGAGGCCGCGCGCTTCGTGCATTGGGGCGCGACCAGCCAGGACACCATGGATACCGGCCTCGTGCTGCAGCTGCGGCGCGCGCTGGCGATGATCGCAGCCGACCTCGCGCGGCTGGCCACCGCGCTCTCCGCACTCGCCGAACGGCACGCGCACACGGTGCTCGCCGGCCGCACCTGGCTGCAGCAGGGGCCCCCGGTGACGCTGGGCCTCAAGGCGGCGGGGGCCCTGTCCGCGGTGGAGCGCCACCGCCTGCGTCTGGCTTCGCTGCGCGGGCGCGTCGCGACCCTGCAGTTCGGCGGCGCGGTGGGAACGCTCGCCGCGCTCGGCGAGCAGGGCATCGAGATTGCCGCGGCGCTCGCCGACGAGTTGCAGCTCGCGCTACCCGACGTTCCCTGGCATGCGCAACGCGATCGGCTGGCCGAAGTCGCTACCACCCTGGGCCTTCTCGTCGGAACGCTGGGCAAGCTCGCGCGCGACGTGTCGCTGCTGATGCAAACCGAGGTGGGCGAAGCGTTCGAGCCCGGCGCGCCCGGACGCGGCGGCTCCTCCACCATGCCGCACAAGCGCAACCCGGTCGGGTCCGCCGTCGTCCTCGCGGCCGCGGTGCGGATGCCGGCGCTGGTCTCGGTCATGCTCGCGGCGATGGTGCAGGAACACGAGCGAGGTCTCGGCGGCTGGCACGCCGAATGGGAAACCCTGCCGGAGATCTGCACGCTCTGCGCCGGGGCGCTGGCGCAGACGATTGCCATCGTCGAAGGTCTCGAGGTCGACCCCGCGCGCATGGCGGCTAACCTCGAGCTCACGGGCGGTCTCATCCTCGCCGAGGCGGTATCGATGGCGCTCGGCGCGAAGCTCGGCCGGATGCAGGCCCATCAGCTGCTGGAGGAAGCCTCCGCCCGGGCGGTTCATGAGGGCAAACGCCTGCGCGACGTGCTCGCGGCCGACGCGCGCGTTAGCGCCCACCTGTCGCCCTCCGAACTCGATCACCTGCTCGATCCGAAGCGCTACACCGGACAAGCCGGGCGACTGGTGGCGCGCGTGCTCGCCGCGCGCCGGGAAGCGAGCGATGGTGCTGCCGACGCTTGACAGCCAGCGCGAGCGTTGCAAGGGGCGCGTCGAGGGCCCGAGCCGACGCGCCGGTGCTCGTCCTTTCCAATTCGCTCGGCACGAACATGGCCTTGTGGGACGAACAGATGCCGGCGCTGACGGCGCGCTATCGGGTGCTGCGCTACGACACGCGCGGGCACGGATCATCGCCGGTGACCACCGGACCGTACTCCATCGCCATGCTGGCGAGCGATCTGCTGGTGCTGCTCGATGCGTTCAAGATCGAGCGCGCGCACTTCTGCGGCCTGTCGCTGGGCGGGATGACCGGCATGTGGCTGGGCGTTCACGCCGCCGAGCGCATCGACCGGCTGGTGCTTGCCAATACGGCGCCGCGCATCGGCGCGGCGGACATCTGGAACGCGCGTATCGACGCCGTGCGCCGGGGTGGCATGCAAGCGATCGCCGACAGCGTGCTCGAACGCTGGTTCACGGCCAGATTCCGTGCCCGAGCCCCGGAGTCGGTCGGCCGCGTCGGGGCCCTGCTCGCCGCCACGCCGCCGGAAGGCTACGTGGCGTGCTGTGCCGCGATACGCGATGCGGACCTGTGGCCGAGGCATCGCGGGCATCCGCTCCCCGACGCTGGTCATCGCCGGGACGCACGATCCCGCCACGCCGGCGGCAGAAGGCAGGAAGACGGCCGAGCGCATCGCCGGCGCGCGCTACGTCGAACTCGATGCGGCGCATATCTCGAACGTCGAAGCGGCCGACCGCTTCACCGCCGAGTTGATCACCTTTCTGGCCGCAGGCAGCGCATGATGCGGCGGGCGAGGAAAACGCCATGCGGGCAAACGCGCACGCTCATGCTGCTCTGCGCGGTGCTCTGTCTGCCGCTCCTCGCGACGGCGGGGACACCGGCATCCTATCCCGTGCGGCCGATTCGCATCGTCGTGCCCTACACGCCGGGCACCGGCATCGATATCCTGGCGCGCGTGGTCGGGCAGCAGCTCGCCGGCCGGCTGAAGGTCGCGGTCGTCGTCGACAATCGCCCGGGCGCGAGCGGGAACATCGGCACCGAGGCGGTGAGCAAGGCGGCAGCCGACGGCTACGTGCTGCTCATGACCTCGAGCACGCACGTGCTCAACGCGGCACTGCAGCCGAGCGTGCCCTACGACCCGGTCAAGGGTTTTACACCGATCGGCCCGACCGCGAGCGCGAGCCTGGCGCTGGTCGTGAACCCGTCGCTGCCGGCGCGCTCGGTGCAGGAACTCGTCGCGCTGGCGAAGGCGGAGCCGGGGAAGCTCAACTACGCCTCACCGGGCAACGGCACCCCGCATCACCTGGCGATGGAGCTCTTCAAGCGACACTTCAGCGTCGACATCACGCACGTTCCCTACAACGGCACGGCCGGGGCGGTCACGGATCTCCTCGGGGGCCAGGTGCAGGTGATGTTTCTGCCGGTGCACGTGGCGCTGCCCCTGGTGCAAAGCGGCAGGCTGCGCATGCTCTCGGCCGGTGGAGCGCAGCGCTCGCCTGCGACGCCGGACGTGCCGTCACTCGCTGACGAAGGCGTCACGTGGCGATGGCGCACATCGTCTTCGAGGGCCTGTTCGACCGCTATCCGCAGCTCAAGATCATCACCCATCACATGGGGGGAATGATTCCGTATTTCGAAGGCCGCGTCGGACCGGGGTGGGATCAGCTCGGCGCGCGCACCTCGGACGTCGATTACACCGCGCTCCTGCGACAGCTCAAGCGCCGGCCGGTCGACTACTTTCACCTCTTCTACGCCGACACGGCACTCTTTGGCGCCATGGAGGCGACCCGGTGCGGGCTCAAGTTCTTCGGCCCCGAACGGGTGCTCTTCGCTTCGGATTCGCCGTTCGATCCGGAGCAGGGCTCGATGTATACCCGCACCACCATCGAGATCATCGACCGGCTCGATGTCTCGCCGGCGGAGCGGCATGCGATCTACGAAGGCAATGCGCGACGGCTGCTGAAGCTCGAGTGACAATGACGGGGATGGCCCGGAAGGAGGCGAATCGGATGAATGAGCGTGAACGGTACGAGAAGGGCTTGGCGCTGCGCCGTACGGTGCTCGGCGACGCGCACGTCGATCGCGCGCTGACGCGAAGCAACGCGTTCAACGCGGAGTTTCAGGAGCTCATAACCCGCTACGCCTGGGGCGAGATCTGGACCCGGCCGGGGCTGCCGGCGCACACCCGGAGCCTGCTTACGATCGGCCTGTTGGTGGCGTTGAACCGGGGCGAGGAATTCAGACTGCACGTACGCGCCGCATTCAACAACGGCGTGACCCGCGACGAGATCAAGGAAGTGCTGCTGCAGTGCGCGATATACTGCGGCGTTCCCGCCGCGAACTCCGCCTTCCACATGGCCGAGGAGGTATTCGCGCAGCTGGGGCAGGGCGGTTGAACCAAATCCAAATCGGGCGGGGCAGCGCGAAGTGCCGACCCTTGCCGCGGTAACTGTCATGAAGGAGGATGCAATGCGTATATCAAGCGGAGTTGCCGGCTCCTGGTCGGCGCCGTGGTTCTCGCCGTCGCTGCCACGGCGTCGGCGCAGAACGTGGTGAAGCTCGGCATGGTGGCGCCGTTTTCCGGCCCGTTCGCCGAGTATGGCCAGCAGATGCTGGGCGGCATGAAGGCGTACATGAAGCAGCACGGCGACACGGTCGCAGGCAAGAAGATCGAGATCGTACAGAAGGACTCGACCGGGCCCGCACCTGAAGTCGCCAAGCGCCTCGCTCAGGAACTGCTGACCCGGGACAACGTCGACATCCTGGTCGGGTTCGGATTCACGCCGAATGCGCTGGCCGCAGCGCCGCTGGCCAGCGAAGCGAAGAAGCTGATGCTGATCATGAATGCGGCGACATCGATCATCACCACCAAGTCGCCCTACATCGTGCGCGTGTCGATGACGCTGCCGCAGGTCACGCAGCCGATGGCGCAATGGGCGGCGAAGAACGGCATCAAGAAGGTGTACACGGTGGTGGCCGACTACGGTCCCGGGCTCGATGCGGAGAAGGCATTCAGCGAGGCATTCAAGGCCGCCGGCGGCGAGATCGTGGGCAGCGTGCACACGCCGCTGCAGAATCCTGACTTTGCGCCGTTCATCCAGCGCGTCAAGGACGCCAAGCCGGAGGCGGTGTTCCTGTTCCTGCCTGCCGGCGCGCCGGGGATCGCCTTCATGAAAGGTTACGAGGAGCGCGGTCTCAAAGAGGCGGGCATCAAGCTGTTCGCAACCGGTGACATCACCGACGACACCGTGCTCGACGCCATGGGTGACCCGGTGCTGGGGCTCATTACCAGCTTTCACTACTCGGCCGACCATAAGTCGCCCGAAAACGAGGCATTCAAGAAGGCATATGTCGAAGCCAACGGCACCAAGCTGCGACCCAACTTCATGGCCGCGGCCGGCTACGACGGCATGGCCCTGATCTACGCCGCCCTGCAGAAGACGGGCGGGTCGACCGACGGGGACAAGCTCGTGGCGGCGATGAAAGGCATGAGGCTCATGAGCCCGCGCGGGCCGATCCTGATCGATCCGGAAACGCGCGACGTCGTGCAAACGGTATACATCCGCAAGGTCGAGAAGACCGGCGGCGGACTCTACAACGTCGAGTTCGACAAGTTTCCCGAGCAGAAGGATCCGGGCAAGCCCTGATTGCGGCGAGGCGCACACGGCGATGGCGGCGATCGGGAGCTTCATCGGCGTCGTCTTCGACGGCTTGGCCTACGGCAGCCTGCTGTTCCTGATCAGCATCGGGCTGTCGGTGACCATGGGGTTGATGAACTTCATCAACCTCGCCCACGGCGCATTCGCGATGCTCGGCGGTTACGCCGCCGTGGTCGCGATGTCGCGGCTGGGCATTCCGTTCCTGCCGGCCCTGGCGATCGCCTTTGCCGTGAGCGGCGCCGCCGGCGCGCTGCTCGAGCGCCTTCTCTATCGCCGCCTGTATCGGGCCACGCACCTTGACCAGGTGTTGTTCACCATCGGCCTCACGTTCATGGCCATCGCCGCCGCGACCTATGGTTTCGGGCCGGCGCAGCAGCCGGTGCACTTGCCGCCGTTGCTGACCGGGCAGGTGCACGTGTTCGGCCTGGATCTGGGCGCCTACCGGCTGTTCCTGATGGCGATGGTCGTCCTCGCCACGCTCTCGCTCACCTATCTGGTCGAGCGCACGCGCTTCGGCGCGCAGGTCCGCGCGGCAGTCGACAATCCGCAGGCGGCGGTGGGGCTGGGCATCAACGTCGAGCGCGTGTTCAGCGTCACCTTCGCGCTCGGTTCGGCGCTGGCGGGTCTGGGCGGCGCACTGGGCATCGACGTGCTCGGCCTCGACCCGACCTTCCCGCTTAAGTACATGGTGTACTTCCTGCTCGTGGTCGCGGTCGGCGGCGCGGGAACGATTCGCGGCCCCCTGGTCGCGGCGCTGTTGCTCGGCATATGCGACGTCGCCGGCAAGTACTACGTGCCGCAGATCGGCTCCTTCGTCATCTATGCGGTGATGGTCGTTCTGCTGCTGCTCTTTCCGGCCGGCCTCGTGGGGCGGCGTGCGTGAGCACCCTGCCGACGCTCAGGTGGAACCGCTTCGAGGTGGCCTTCTGGCTCCTCCCGATCGCGGCATTCTTCCTCTTCCCGACCTATCTGACGCTGGGCAGCCAGATCCTGATCGCCGGACTGTTCGCGCTGTCGCTCGACCTCATTCTCGGCTACGCGCGGATCATTTCGCTCGGCCATGCGGCGTTCTTCGGCCTCGGCGCCTATACCGCGGGATTGCTTGCCGCGGCACGGCTTCGGCGAGCCCTTGAGCGGGCTTTTCGCTGCGGCGGCGATCGCCGCGGTCGTCGGCTGGGTCACGAGCTTCTTGATCGTCCGCGGCCAGGATCTGACGCGGCTCATGGTCACGCTCGGGATCGGGCTCATGCTCTACGAGGCGGCCAACCAGGCCTCCTCGATCACCGGCGGCGTCGACGGATTGTCGGGGATCGAAATGAAAAAGATCTTCGGCCTGTTCGGTTTCGGCCTCGACGGCAAGACGGCGTACCTGTACAGCCTCGCGGTCCTGTTCATCGTCTTCAACGGCGTGCGCGCGCTCGTCCGTTCGCCGTTCGGTCTGAGCCTCAAGGGCATTCGCGAGGGTGAGCGGCGGATGCCGGCGATCGGCGCATCGGTGCGCCACAAGCTCGTCACCGTCTACACCGTGGGCGCCGGGATCGCGGGCATCGCCGGCGCCCTGCTGGCGCAGACGACGCAATTCGTCGGCATCGACGTGTTTGGTTTCCAGCGCTCGGCCGAGGTCATGATCATGCTCGTGCTCGGCGGCGCCGGCACACTCTACGGCGCGCTGCTGGGGGCCGCGGTGTTCATGCTCCTGCAGGACTATCTTTCCAACTTGAACCCGGTGTACTGGCAGTTCTGGCTCGGCATGTTGCTGGTGCTGCTGGTGCTCTTCGCGCGCGGCGGCCTGATGGGGGCGCTCCTGGCGCTGTCGCGCTACGCGCGGCGGAGGACGGCGTGACGGCGGCGCTGCGCACCGAAGCGCTGTCGAAATCCTTCGGCGGCTTCAAGGCCAACTCGGAGGTGAGCCTGGCGTTCGCGGCCGGAGCGCGGCATGCGCTGATCGGGCCCAACGGCGCGGGCAAGACGACGTTCATCAACCTCTTGACCGGAGTGCTGGCGCCGAGCGCGGGCGAGGTCTACCTGGGCGAGGAGAGGATCACCGGCCTGCCGCAGCACGCGCGGGTGAAGCGCGGCATGACGCGCACCTTCCAGATCAACACCCTGTTCCCCGGCCTGACCGTGCTCGAGTCGGTGGTGCTCGCCTGCTGCGAACGCGCGGGCCGCGGCGGCGTGTGGTGGCGTACCGTCGCCGCCGAGCATGGCGCGATCGCCGAGGCGCAAGACATCCTGGCGCGGTTGCGCCTCGACGCCGATGCCGATACGCCCACGCGCGCGTTGCCTTACGGCAAGCAGCGCCTGCTCGAAATGGCCTTGGCGCTCGCCACGCGACCGACCGTGCTGCTGCTCGACGAGCCGGCAGCCGGCATTCCCTCGGCGGCAAGCGCGGAGCTGTTCGGCGTGATCGCGCAGTTGCCGCGCGAGGTCACGATCATCTTCATCGAGCACGACATGAACCTGGTGTTTCGCTTCGCCGAGCGCATCACCGTCCTCGTCGCCGGCGCCGTGCTCGTCGAGGGCACGCCCGACGAGATTGCGCGCGACAGCAAGGTGCGCGAGGTCTACCTTGGCGAAGCGCAGCATGGCTGAGCTCATCCGGGCGGAAGGATTGACCGCCGGCTACGGCGAGTCGATCGTGCTCGAGGACGTGTCGCTGACCCTCGACGAGGGCGGCAGCCTCGCGCTGCTCGGCCGCAACGGGGTGGGCAAGTCGACCCTGCTGCTGACCCTGATGGGACTCACGCGCCTGCAGCGGGGGCGGCTCACGCTGCGCGGCAACGAAATCACCCGCCTGCCGCCATGGCGTCGCGCCCAAGCCGGCTTGGGCTGGGTGCCGCAGGAACGGTTCATGTTCCCCTCGCTCACCGTCGAGGAGCATCTGACGGTGGTCGAGCGACCCGGCGGGCCGTGGAATCTCGAGCGCGCGTACCGGGTTTTTCCGCGCCTCGAGGAACGCCGGCGCAACCGCGGCAATCAGCTCTCCGGGGGCGAGCAGCAGATGCTCGCCATCGCCCGCGCGCTGATGACCAATCCGAAGCTGTTGCTGCTCGACGAACCGATGGAGGGCCTCGCCCCGATCATCGTCGCCGAGCTGGTCAAGGTGATCGGCCAGATCGTCCGCGCCGGCGAATTTGCGGTCATCGTCGTCGAGCAGCACGCACGCCTGGCTCTGGGCCTGACGCAACAGGCGATCGTCCTCGATCGCGGGCGCGTGGTCCACCGCGCGGCGAGCGAGGAACTGCTCAAGGACCCGGCGACGCTCGATCGCCTGGTTGCGGTGGCTTGAGGCGAAGGCCCCTTTGGGCCTTGCATCCCGCGCCTCATGGCCCGGCGCCAGGCGACCAGAGCGCGACGGTGGCCAGATAGCCCGGCGGCACTCCGACTTCGCTTAGCTGCCAGCGCGCCGGCTGGTACGGGTAGGGGCCCGCCGCGAGCTCGATCGCCGCGGAGAGCCGTACCTCGAGGCGGCGAAACGGCGCCGACAAGCCGTCGCCGGTCGCCTTGCTCATCGCCTCCTTGCACGTCCAGTAGCGCAGAAAGCGGGTTCGGCGTTCGCTCTCGGACAGCGGGGCGAGCGTCGCCTGCTCGGCGGCGGTGAGGAATTTCGCCGCCAGTCCGTCGGCGCGAACGCGGCGGTCGGCACGCTCGATGTCGACGCCGATGCGCCGCGCGCGGGCAATTCCGATCAGGGCGACGCCCGCAGTATGGGAGACGTTGAAATCGACACCGGTATCGCCGGCGAGCTGCGGCCGCCCGCGCTCGCCGCGCACGATAGGCACCGCGTGCGGCGGGAGATCCAGGGCGCGCCCGAGCAGCCAGCGCAGCAACGCACGGCCGGCGATGTAGTGGCGCGAGAGCGCTTCACGCCCGAAGCGCGCCGCGCGGGCGTGTTCCGCCGGCGACAGCCAAGGCGAGATGCGCGCGATGTCGGCCTCGGCTGCGGCGAGAGGGGCCCACCACAGCGCCACCTCGGCCGCGGCGGACGCAAGCGCCATCGGGACGCGTTCCGGATTGCCCGGGGCAGGGAAATCGTCTACCCTCACTCGCCGTTCTGCCTCAGGGATCGTTGGGGCGCGGACTTCGCATCGCTTCGCGTCGCCTATCGCGGTATCGGATGGTCTTCCTCCTGCGCTCGCTCGGTCGTTTGCCGCTCGCCACGCTCTACGGCTTCGCCGGGATCGTTTATTTTGTCACGTTTTATCTGCTGCGCTGGCGGCGCGCTATGGCCGTGAGCAACCTCGCGCGCTCGTTTCCGGAAAAGTCGGCCGCGGAGCGCGCCGCGATCCTGCAGCAGGCGTATCGCAACATGAGCGAGGTGTTCGTGGAGCTCCTCTGGGGCTGGCGCGCCAGTGCGGACGAGCTCACCGGGCGGCTGGTCATGGACAACCCGGAACTTGTCGCGCGCTTCGTCGCCGAGCGGCGCTCGGTGATCCTGCTCACCGCGCATGTGTGCAACTGGGAATGGCTGCTGCCCGGCGGTGGCGCGCACTTCGGCATTCCTATCGACGCGGTGTACAAGCCGCTGCGCGTGGCCAGCGTCGACGCCTACATGCGCGAGGCGCGCAGCCGCTTCGGCGGGCAGCCGATCCCGATCAACAGCTTTGCCTTCGAACTGCTCCGGCGCGCAGGCCAGCCACGGGCCTACGGCATGGTGGCCGACCAGACGCCGCCCAAGCACATGGACAAGCACTGGACGCGCTTCCTGAATCAGGACACGGCGTTCTACGTCGGCGCGGAAAAGATCGCCCGCTTCCTCGACGCAGCGGTTGTGTATGTGGCGATGCGCCGGCTGCGCCGCGGCTACTACGCGGTGCACCTGCACGTGCTTGCCGAACCGCCCTATGATGGGCACGAGGATGAGGGGGCCGCCGGCGCAGGCTGGATCGTCGAGGCCTACGCGCGCAAACTGGAAGCCGAAATCCGCGCCAGCCCCGCTGACTGGCTGTGGATCGAGAACAAGTGGAAGTATCCGCGACCACAGCGGGAGAGGGGTGGGCGATAATCGCCCGATATTTCGATAATCGCCCTTGACAGGTCCCGGCCACTGGGCCTAGAGTGTTCGTTAGTCGCACAATAATTCGATAATCGCACAACGGAGGAGCAGGTCGTGATTCGCGGGACCACGACAATCATTGCCCATCTGGGCGATCCCATCGCCCCGGTCAAGGCGCCGATGATCTACAACCCGTATTTCGAACGCGCCGGCATCGACGCCGTGGTCGTGCCGATGGGGGTGCGCGCGGCGGATTACGCTGCGGTCTTGCCGGCCCTGTTTCGCCTCACCAACATCCGCGGCGCGCTGGTCACCATGCCGCACAAGGTGACGACGGTTTCGCTGCTCGACGCCTGCAGTGCGGCGGTGCAGATCGCGCAGTCGTGCAACGCCGTGCTGCGGCGGGCCGACGGGACGCTTTTGGGCGATCTTTTCGACGGCGCCGGATTTGTCCGTGGCGTCGAGCGCCACGGCTTCACCGTCAGGGGCGCTCGCTGTCTGGTCGTCGGCACCGGCGGTGTGGGCTCGGCCATCGCGGCGGCACTGGCCGCCGCCGGCGCGGCCTCGCTCGCGCTCTACGACCAGGATGGTGCCGGCGCGGACGCCCTCGCCGGCAGGTTGCGGCAGCACTATCCGAAGCTCGACCTCAACACCGGATCGAAGGACCCTGCCGGGGTCGACCTGGCCGTCAATGCGACCCCGCTCGGCATGAATGCGGACGACCCGCTGCCGTTCGACGTGGCGCGGCTCGACCCCGCGACCTTCGTCGGCGAGGTGGTGATGAAGCAGGAAATCACCCCGCTCCTGCGCGCCGCCCGCGAACGCGGCTGCCGAACCCAGGTCGGCACCGACATGCTCTTCGAGCAGATCCCTCTCTACCTCGAGTTCTTCGGCTTCGGCCGCGTGACGCCCGACGCGCTGCGGGCGGTTGCGGCGCTCAACTGAAGGCTCCCATGCTCGAAATGGCCCGCTTCGCCATGAACACCAACACCCTCGCCGGGACGCTCGAGGAAAAGCTGCGCGCGGTGAAAGGCGCCGGTTTCGGCGCCATCGTGCTCTCCGGCGGCGATCTGGTCAGCCATCCCGACGGCCTCGACGTCGCGGTCGAGTTGGTCAACAACAGCGGGCTTAAGGTCAGTGCGTTTCAGATGCTGCACGATTTCGAGGGGTTGTCGGGGCACATGCTCGACTACAAGATCGACGTCGCGCGCGCGCTTTTCGACATGATGCGCTCGGTCGACGCGCCGCTGCTCATCGTCGCCTCGACGACATCGCCCCATGCCAGCGGCGATCCGGCCAAGATCGCCGCCGACCTGGCCATGCTCGGGGCGCTGGCGGTCCCGCCGGGGATTCGCATCGCCTACGGCGCCCTGGCCTGGGGACGCTGGATCAACGAATACACGGCAGCCTGGGACGTGGTGCGCCTGGCCGGCCAGCGCAACGTCGGGCTGGCGATCGATTCGTTTCACGTCCTCGCCCGCGGCACATCGCGCGAGCACTTCGGCGCCATTCCGGGCGAGCGGATCTTCTTAGTCCAGCTGGCCGATTACCTGTGGGATCTGGACGACCTCATCGAGACTGCGCGCCATCGCCGCGTGTTCCCTTCCGAAGGCAATCACAGCGCCGCGCATTGTCGACTTGGTCGAGCGCATCGAACGCGCAGGCTACGGCGGCGACTACTCGTTCGACGTGGTCAACGACGATTACGCGCACCTGCCGGCCGCAGCGGTTGCCGCCCGGGGCCGCAAGGCCGCGCTCTGGCTAGGGGCGAAGGCCCCGGCGCCCGGCGCGCCGCATTGAAGCGATGATCCGAGCCGTTTGCCGTTCATTCACTGCATCGACGACGTTTACGCCAAGGAGGAAGTGATGAAGCATGCATTGCGCAACACCGCCGCCGCGCTCGCGCTCTCGGCATCCGTGTCCGTCTTCGCCCAGCAGGGCCCGGTGACCATCATCGGCCTGGTGGAGCTGTCGGGCACGGGCGCGACTGCGGGGACCAATTTCGACAACGGCGTCAAGCTCGCGGTCAAGGAAATCAACGCCTCGGGCGGCATCCTCGGGCGCAAGATCGAGTACACGTCGATGGACACGCAGTCGGCGCCGCAGACGGCCAAGGCGCTGGCGCAGAAGGCGGTCGATCAAGGGGCGTACGTGGTGATGGGCCCGGTGTTCTCGGGCTCCTTCATCGTCAGCATGGCCGAGACCCGGCGCGCCGAGATTCCCAACTTCACCGGTGGCGAAGCGGCCGACATCACCCAAAAGGGCAATCCCTACGTGTTCCGCACCTCGTTCACGCAGTCGACCGCGATGCCGAAGCTGGCGCGCTACATCAAGGACACGGTGAAGGCAAAATCCGTCGCCATCGTGTGGGTCAATAACGACTTCGGCAAGGGCGGCCGCGACGCGATGACCAAGGCGCTCGAAGCGCAGGGGATCAAGGTCGTCGCCGACATCTCGACCGACCCGGGCCAGGTCGATTTCTCCGCCGCCGTGCTCAAGGTCAAGCAGTCGAACGCCGATGCCGTGTTCGTCTATACCAACGAGGAAGAATCGGCGCGGGCGCTGCGCGAGCTCAAGAAGCAGGGCTACGACAAACCGATCATCGGCGAGACCACGCTCACCGGCCAGAAGGTCATCGAGCTCGCCGGCGATGCGGCCAACGGCGCCGTCGCCCACGTCGGCCTCACGGTCGACGCGCCGCAGCCGCCGATCAAGGCCTTCGACGAGAAGTTCCAGAAGGAATACAAGTACAAGAGCGACCACAACGGCATGAAGGGCTACAGCGGCATGTACGTGGTCAAGGCCATCACCGAGAAGATCGGCAAGTTCGACGCGAAGGCGTTCGCGAAGGCGCTGCACGGGGCGACTATCAAGGTCAAGGATTATCCCGGCGTGCTGCTCGACGTGCACTTCGACGACAACGGCGACCTGGACCGCGAAAGCTTCCTGGTCAAGGTGGTCAACGGCAAGCAGGTCGTGATCGCGACGCTGCCGCCGGTGCAGCCGATCCAGTAGCTCTCGCAACCGGCGCGACCGCGTTGCGCGGTCGCGCCCCGCAGGGAGGACGGCATGGCTGATTTCCTGCAACTGATCATTTCCGGAACCGCGACCGGCGCCATCTACGCGCTGTGCGCGCTCGGCTTCACGCTGCTCTGGCAGGCGTCGGGCACGATCAACTTCGCCCAGGGCGAATTCGTGATGCTGCCGGCGTTCATGATGCTGTTCTTCATCAACACCGCGAACCTGCCGCTCTGGCTCTCGTTCCTGTTGACTTGCCTCGTGGCGATGCTGCTTCTCGGCTACACGTTCAAGCGTGCCATCGTCGATCCGCTGATCCGGCACGGCGTGATTCCGCTGGTGATCGCCACGCTGGGCCTGTCGATCGGCGTGAAGCAGCTCGTCAAGGCGGGGGTGACCGCGCAGGCGATGCCGTTCAACAGCCCGTTTCCCGACGGCCTGCTGGCCCTGGGTGATTTCAAGGTCTCCTACGCGGACGTCGGTACGCTGCTCGTTGCCGGGTTGATCGTCATCGGCCTGCAGCTGTTCCTCAACCGCACACTGACCGGCCGGGCGATGCAGGCGGTCGCGCAGAACACCGATGCGGCCCGTGTGCTCGGGATCAACGTGCAGCGCATGGTGCTCTACACGTTTCTGATCAACGCGGTGCTGGCGGTCGTCGCGGCGCTGCTCGTGACCCCGATCTACCTCGCCAAGTTCGACATGGGCGAGTCGATCGGCCTGAAGGCGTTCTACGCGGCGATCATCGGCGGCTTCAACCAGACGCGCGGCGCGCTGCTGGGCGGCGTGCTGGTCGGCGTGCTGGAGAACCTGACCGGGGCGTACGTCTCGCCGGCGTACAAGGAGGGCGTGGCGCTGCTGCTTTTCCTGGTCGTCATCATCTTCCGACCCGAGGGGCTGCTGGGCAAGGCCGAGGAGCGCAAGGTATGAACAACGCCCAAAAAATCGGACTATTGGTCTTGCTCGTGCTCTACGCGATCCTGCCGCTGTTCCTCAAGAACTACGGCATCTACCTGATGACGCTGCTGTGCGTGTATCTGATGGCGGCGTTCGGCTTGAACCTGATCGTCGGCTACGCCGGGCAGATGTCGATCGGGCAGGCCGCGTTCTACGGCATCGGCGCCTACCAGGCGGCGATCCTGCTCAAGCTCGGCTGGCCGTTCTTCGTCGTGCTGCCGATCGCGGCGGTGGTGTGTTTCATCGTCGGGCTCGCCCTGGGCTTTCCGGCGCTGCGCGTGCAGCACCATTACCTCGCCTTTGCCACGCTCGGGTTCAACGTCCTGGTCTTCCTCGTCATGCGCAACGAGGAGGCGCTCACCGGCGGCACCTTCGGGATCTCCGACATTCCGCGGCCGTCGTTTTTCGGCTACTCGCTCGACGGCGCGTTGCCGTTCTTCTATTTCACCCTGGTGTCGGTGATCGTGCTCGGCGCGCTCCTGTGGTGGCTGCTGCGCTCGCCCTGGGGCCGGGCGTTCGCCGCGCTGCGCGACAATCCGATCCGCGCCGAGAGCACCGGCGTCAACATCACCGCCTACACGCTGCTGGCCTTCGCCATCGGCGCGGCGTGCGCGGGCGTCGGCGGGGTCTATCTGGCCGCGCTGGTCAATTTCATCGAGCCGGGTCAGTTCCACCTGTCGGTATCGCTGCTGATGCTCCTGGCGGTGATCGTCGGCGGCTCCGGGCGCTTCTTCGGGCCGGTGCTGGGATCGGTGGTGGTGATCCTGCTGCCGGAGTGGCTGCGCTTCCTGCAGGACTGGTACCTGGCGATCTTCGGCTTCGCCGTGATCGTGCTGATGGTCTTCCTGCCCGGAGGCCTGCTTTCGCTCGCCGACCGGTTCAAGGCCGGCGGAGGTGCCAAATGACCACGCTGCCGAGCTTTCTCGAGGTGCGGGAAGTACGCAAGCAGTACGGCGCGATCAAGGCCGTCGACGGGGTCAGCCTGTCGGTGGGCCCGGGCGAGATTGTCGGCGTCATCGGGCCCAACGGGTCGGGCAAGACGACGCTGTTCAACAGCATCCTCGGCCAGATCAAGCCGACTGCCGGCAGCGTGGAGTTCTGCGGCGAAGACATCACCGGCATGTCGCCGCTGGAGCTCTCGCGCCGCGGCGTCGGACGCACGTTCCAGACCTTGCAGGTCTTCGTCAAGCTCTCGGTGCGCGACAACCTCATCGCGGCGGCGCAGGAATTCAAGGGCACGATGATCGGACGCATGTTCGCCAGGCCCGACGCCGGACTCGGCCACCATGCCGACGAGATGATCGAGCTCTTCCGCCTGAAGCACGTCGCCGGACTTGCCGCGGGCAGCCTCTCGTACGGCCAGCAGAAGCTCATCGACATCGCGATGGCGTTCATGCCGGCGCCGCGGCTGGTGCTGCTCGACGAGCCCTGCGCGGGCGTCAATCCGAGCCTGGTCGACCAGTTGCGCGAGCTCCTGGTCGAGCTCAACAAGACCCAGGGCGGCAGCTTCGTGGTCATCGAGCACAACATGGACTTCATCATGCAGCTCTGCCCGCACGTCGTGTGCATGGTCGAGGGCAAGGTGCTTGCCGAGGGACCGCCGGCGGAAGTGCAAGCGAACCGGCAGGTGCTCGAAGCCTACCTGGGGAATTGATCATGGCCGCCGAAAAGATCATCGAATTCGAGCGCGTCGTCGCCGGCTATACGCCCAGCCTGACGATCCTCAACGAGCTCACCCTCGACGCGCGCAAGGGCGAGATCACCCTGCTCATCGGCCCGAATGGCGCCGGCAAGTCGACCGTACTGAAGACCCTGTTCGGCATGCTCGTTCCGCGCAGCGGCGAAGTGCGCTTCGAGGGCAAGCGCGTCAACGGCAAGTCGCAGCGCAAACTGCTCGCCGAAGGTATCGCCTTCGTGCCCCAGGGCCGCAACCTGTTCGGATCGCTGTCGGTTCGCCACAACCTCGAGCTCGGCGGGATCACGCTCCCGCGCCGGGAGCTGTCCGGCCGCATCGACGAGGTGCTCGCGCGCTTTCCGCGCATCCAGGAGCGCATCGACAATCAGGCCTCGACCATGTCCGGCGGCGAGCAGAAGCAGCTCGAGGTCGGGCGGGCGCTGCTGCTGCGCCCGCGCGTGCTCCTGATCGACGAGCCCTCGATCGGCCTCTCGCCGAAGCTGGTGCAGGAAGTGATGACGCTGTTGCGGCAGCTTGCCGATGGCGGCACCACCGTGCTCATGGTCGAGCAGAACGTGCGCACCGCGCTCAAGTATGCGAACCGCGCGCTGGTGCTGGAGATGGGACGGCTCGCGCTCGACCGTCCCGCCTCCGAGCTGCTCGCCGATCCCGACCTGAACCGGCTGTTCCTCGGCGGGCACGTGAAGGCCGCCGCGTGAGGCAGCCGGCGCGGTGCCCGCTGTCGCGGTGATGCGCGCGCTCTCGCTCGCGGCGCTGACCGTGCTCGAGCTCTCGCCGCCCGAGATGGTCGCCTGCGCGGCGCAGGCCGGCTACACGCACGTGGGCTTGCGGCTGCTTCCGGCGACCGAGCACGAGCCGACCTGGCCGGTGATCGGCGACACGCCGATGGTGCGCGAGCTCGAGCACCGCCTCGCCGACAGCGGCGTGCGCACGCTCGACATCGAAATCTTTCGCTTGCGGCCCGACACCGCGGTGGCGCGCTATTTACCGGCGCTCGAAACCGGGGCGCGGCTGGGCGCCAAGCACGTCCTGGTCGCCGGCAACGATCCCGACCCGGCGCGCTTGACCGAGCGCTTCGCCGCGCTCTGCGAGCTCAGCGCGCCGCTCGGGCTCACCTGCGATCTCGAGCCCATGCCATGGACCGACGTCAAGGATCTGCAGCAGGGAGCGCGCATTGTCGCGGCCTCGCAGCGGGCGAATGCGGGCGTGCTCATCGACCCGATCCATTTCGATCGCGGCGGCAACGTGCCCTGCCGATATCGCCGCCGTGCCGCCGGAGCGGCTGCATTACGCGCAGCTGTGCGACGCGCCGGCGCAACGTCCGAGCGATGTGGCGACGCTGCTCCACCAGGCGCGGGCGGAACGCCTCATGCCCGGCGACGGAGGTCTCGACCTCGCCGGCATCCTGCGCGCCCTGCCGTCCGCCCTGCCGCTGGCGCTGGAAGTTCCGCAGCTGACGCTCGCGCAGACCGTACCCGCGCTCGAGCGCGCCAGGCGCATTCGCGCCAAGACGCAGGCCCTGCTCGCGACGCTGTAGGCTCCGCCCGCCGGCTAGCGCGCTTGCGCCTGCGCCGCCATGCGCGCCGGCGCATTGAGCGCGCCGTAGGCGTCGTAGCCACCGACGCGCTGCACGACCTCGAAGAAAAAGCGCTCGGCGAAGGCCTCGCCGTAGATGTGGAAGTATTCGCCGTCCGCTGTCCGGTCGTAGAGCACGCCCAGTTCCTGCAGCCGCCGGACCAGGCCTGGCTCGAGCTCGAAGCGGGTCGGCAGGTCGTCGTAGTAGTTGCGCGAGATCGGCACGAAGCGCACGCCGTTGGCGCGCAGCTTGGCCACGGTGACGAAAATATCGGCGCAGGAAAACGCGATGTGGTGCACGCTCGATCCGCCGAGGGTCGAAATCGTGCGCGCCGTCTGCGTGCTCCGGCTGGGCGATACGTTGAGCACGACGCGCAGCGCCCGCTGCGCGGTGGCGACGGCGCAGCTGCGGATCAGGCCGTAGGGATCGGAGAGCTCAAGGCTGTCGCCGGGCTGCATGCCGAGCACTGCGCGGTAGAACAGAATCCACGTATCGAGCTGATCGACCGGCAGGCCCATGGCGACGTGGTCGATCGCGAGCAACCCGGCGTCGAACCCAGGCGCGGGAGCCTCGAGGGCGAAATCGATCTCGTACAGGCTCTTCTGCCCCGGTGCCGTGGAAACGAAATAGATCAGGCTCCCGTCGGGCGCGCGGATCGCCGGAATCCGCAGCTCGTGCGGCCCCACCTTGCTGTCGAATCGCGGACAATGCAGCGCGGTTGCCCGATTCAGGGCAAGGATGCCGTCATCGGTGCGCAGGCTCAGCGCGCAGATCGAGGGGCCGTGCGCGGCGAAGTAGGCGTGAGCGAAGGAATCGGGCTCGGCGTTGAGGACCAGATGAATGTCCCCCTGGCGGTAGAGCGTGACGTTCTTGGAGCGATGGCGGCCGGCACGCGTGAATCCGAGCGTCTGCAGGAGCCCGCGAGCGTCGACGGCGGCATGGTCGTCGACGGCGAATTCGACAAACGCGATGCCGTCGATCGCCGGCGCCGCAGGTGGATCGAAAAGCTCGACCCGGCGCAAGACCTCGGCCCGCGGCGACCGCCTGTGCCGCCGCGGCGGGCTCGAAGCGCGCACGCGTTTCCGCTTCGAGAAACAGGAGCGAGGTCATGGCGTCGATCGCGGTGCGCCGGTTGGGCGCCTCGCGGAACACGTCGTTGAATATCTCCAGCGACAGCGGTCCGCTGTAGCCGGCGATGAGGACCTGTTCGAGAAAACGCGTCAGGTCGAGCTGGCCCTGCCCGGGGAAGCAGCGGTAGTGCCGGCTCCATTGCAGCACGTCCATCGCCAGCCGCGGTGCATCGGCGAGCTGGAGGAAGAAAATCTTGTCGCCCGGGATGTCGGCGATGCCCGCCGGATCGTCGCCGAGCGACAGGATGTGGAAGCTGTCGACGATGAGCCCGAGGTGCGGGTGATCAGCCTCGCGCACGATCGCCCAGGCGTCGGCGTAATGGCGCACATGCCTGCCCCATGCCAGCGCTTCGTAGCCGATGCGCAGATTGCGCGCCGCGGCACGCTCTGCGAGCGCGTGCAGCTGCGCCGCGGCGCGCGGAGCGTCCGCGCTCACCGCGGTGGCGACGTTGGAGCACAGCAACAGCATCGGCGCGCCCAGCGCCCCATCGGGTCGAACTTGCGCTCGGCGCGATCGAGATTGCGCCGGAACAGGGCATCCGGAACCCCTTCGAAGTCTCGAAAGGGCTGGTACAGGTCGATGCCGAGGCCCAGGTCCGCGGCCATGGCCGCGATCTCGCGCGGCGAGTCGTTGCAGTAGATGAGGTCGTTCTCGAAGATCTCGACCGCATCGAAACGCGCTGCGGCGATCGCTTCGAGCTTGTCGCCGAGCGTGCCGCTCAGGCAGACGGTGGCGATGGACTTGCGCACGCTTTCCTCCGCATCGGGGCGCGATCGATCCGGCGATCGGTCACGCGACGTCGCCGGGCAGCGGCGCGACCGGCGTCGCGGTCGACGTTGACAAGTGCTGGCGCCAACTCTAGCATATGACCGACTATCGCACAACTGCGCGATAATCGCTCATCACCACCGCCCAAGCTGCGACCGAACCTCAAGACCCGCCATGCCCCAACTCGACATCGCCGTCGCCGGCGCCGGCCTGATCGGTCGCACCCATATCGAGCTCATTCAGGCGAGCGACGCGACTCGCCTCGCGGCCATTGTCGATCCGGCGGCGGCCGCGGCGGAAATCGCACAGGCCGCCGGTGTGCCGCGCTACGAGACGCTGCCGGCGCTCTTCGCCGCACAGCGCCCGGACGGGGTGATCGTGGCCACCCCCAATGCGCTTCACGTCGACAACGGCCTGGACTGCATCGCCGCGGGCGTGCCGGCGCTGATCGAAAAGCCGCTGGCCGATTCGGTGCGCGAGGCGATCCGGCTGTGTGACGCCGCCGAGCGTGCCGGGGCGAAGATCCTGGTCGGGCACCATCGGTTGCACAGTCCGCTGCTTGCCACCGCAGTGCGAGATCGTGCGTCAGGGCAAGCTGGGGCGGCTGGTCGCGGTGACCGGCAGCGCCATGTTCTACAAGCCGGACAGTTATTTCGACGCCGCGCCGTGGCGGCGAGAGCCGGGCGGGGGCCCGATCCTGATCAACCTGATTCACGAGATCGGCAACCTGCGCGCCCTGTGCGGGGAGATCACGTGTCGTGTTCGCCTTCGCCTCCAACGCCACGCGCGGCTTCCCGGTCGAGGACACGGTGGCGATCAACCTGCGCTTTGCCAACGGCGCGCTGGGCACCTTCATGCTCTCCGATACCGCGGCCTCGGCGCGCAGCTGGGAGCAGACCGCGCAGGAGAACAAGAGCTATGCAACCTATGGCGACGAGGATTGCTACGTGATCGTCGGCACCGAGGGCTCGCTGGCCGTGCCGACGATGCGCCTGAAGACCTACGCCACGAAGCAGGACCGGTCATGGTGGAAGCCGATGCGCGCCGACGGTCGTCGCGATCGACCGCGCCGATCCGCTGGCGCGCCAACTGCTGCATTTCTGCGCCGTCATTCGCGGCGAAGCGCAGCCGCGGGTGACAGCGCGCGACGGGCTCGCTAATCTGCGGGTCACGGAGGCGATCGCCGAGGCGGCGCGGACCGGGAAAGCCATCACCCTGGATTGAAAGGCTCTGCGACACCATGAAGACTGCACTCGTGCTTAACGGTCCCAACCTCAATCTGCTCGGCACGCGCGAGCCGGCGATCTACGGTCGCGAAACGCTCGCGGACGTGGAAAAGATCTGCGTCGACGAAGGCGCCCGACTCGGCATCGCAGTCGAATGCCGGCAATCCAATCACGAAGGAGAGCTCATCGACTGGATCCACGAGGCCGGACGCGAGTGCGCCGCGGGGCGCATGATCGGCGTGGTGTTCAACGCCGGCGCCTACACCCACACCTCGGTCGCGCTGCACGACGCGGTCAAGGGTGCGAACGTGCCCTTAATCGAGCTGCACCTGTCGAACATGCATGCGCGCGAGCCTTTTCGCCACCAGTCCTGGCTCTCGCCCGTGGCCAAGGGCATCATCATCGGCTTCGGCGCCCACGGCTACGCGCTGGCCATCGCCGGCCTGAAGCTCCTCGCGGACAAGAGCCAGAAGGCCTGACGTCGGCGCGGGCGATGACCGATCTCTATGCCGTGATCGGCAACCCGGTCGCGCAGAGCAAATCGCCGCGCATTCACGCCGAGTTTGCGCGCCAGCTCGCCCAGGACCTCCGCTACAAGACCATTCTCGCCCCGCGCGAAGGCTTCGCCGCGGCCGTGGCCGCGTTTCGCGCCGGCGGCGGCCGGGGCTTGAACGTCACGGTGCCCTTCAAGCTGGAGGCCTTCGAGCTGGCCACCGAGCGCACCGAGCGCGCGGAGCAGGCCGGAGCGGTCAACACGCTCAAGTTCGAGGGTGCCACCGCGCTCGGCGACAACACCGACGGTGCCGGGCTGGTGAGCGATATTGAGAACCGGCTGCGGCTTCTCGATTGGCGGCAAGCGCGTGCTGCTCATGGGCGCGGGCGGTGCGGCGCGCGGCGCGGTGCTGCCGCTGCTGCGGGCGCGGACCGGCCTCGCTCGCGCTCGCCAATCGTACCGTCGCCAAGGCCAAGGAACTCGAGCGGCGCTTTGCGCCCTTCGGGCCGGTGCAGGGGGGCGACTACGCACGCCTGGCGGGGCGGCAGTTCGACCTGGTCATCAATGCCACCTCGGCGAGCCTGACGGGCGAGCTGCCCCCGCTGCCGGCAGGCGTGTTGGCGCCCGGGATCACTCGCCTACGACATGGTGTACGGCAGCGAATGGACCTCCTTTCTGCTCTACGCGAAGGACCACGGCGCGGCCCGGGTGGCCGACGGCCTGGGTATGCTGCTCGCACAGGCGGCCGAGTCGTTCTGGCTCTGGCGCGGGCTGCGCCCCGACACCGGCCCGGTGCTGGAACTCATGCGCGGCACTCCGGGGTAATCTACGCGCTCGCTTTCTTGACTCCAGGGCCCAGGCTATGAACCATTCCGCCCAAGGATTGCGCGTGCTCGTGACCGCCGGCGCCGCCGGCATCGGCAAGGCGTTCGCGACCACCTTCGCTGACGCCGGCGCCAGGGTCTTTGTCTGCGACATCGACCCGGGCGCGCTCGACGCGCTGCGCGCGGCGCGCGCAGAGATCGGCAGCTGTGTCGCCGACGTCGCCGAGCCGGCGCAAGTCGACGCGCTCTTCGACGCAGCGAGCGCGTTTCTCGGCGGGCTCGACGTGCTCATCAACAACGCCGGGATCGCCGGTCCAACCTCGCCGGTCGAGGCGATCGCGATTGCCGACTGGAACCGCACCATCGCCGTCGATCTGAGCGGGATGTTCTATTGCACCCGCCGCGCGGTACCGCTGCTCAAGCAGGCCGGCGGTGGCAGCATCATCAACCTGTCCTCGGTCGCCGGGCGCCTTGGCTTCCCGCTGCGGACGCCGTACGCGGCGGCCAAGTGGGCGGTGGTCGGATTCACCAAGAGCCTGGCCATGGAGTTGGGACCGGCCAATATCCGCGTCAACGCCATCCAGCCCGGTGCGGTGGAAGGCGAACGCATCGAACGCGTCATCGCGGCCAAGGCCAAGGCGCTCGGACTGAGCGACGACGAATACAGGCAGCAATTGCTGTCGAAGGTATCGCTGCGGCGGACGGTGAGTCCGGCCGACGTTGCCAACCTGGCGCTGTTTCTCGCCACCGATGCCGGGCGCAATATTTCCGGCCAGGCGTTGTCGGTGTGCGGCAACGTCGAGTCCCTGGTCTGAAACGACGGCCGGCGCAGGCGGGCAAACGCCATTCTGGCGCAAGGAGAAGCGCATGACGGCCCCTCGCGACAAGGTCATCATCACCTGCGCGGTCACCGGCGCGATCCATACGCCGACCATGACGCCCTACCTGCCGATCACGCCAGCCGAGATCGCCGAAGGGGCGATCGGGGCCTGGAAGGCCGGCGCGGCGATCGTGCACCTGCACGCGCGCGACCCCAGGGACGGCCGGCCCACGCCCGATCCGAAGGTATTCATGCAGTTCCTGCCGGCGATCAAGGCCGAGACCGACGCGGTGATCAACATCACCACCGGCGGCGGCCATAACATGACCGTGCAGCAGCGGCTCGAGGCGCCGCTGGCGGCGAAGCCGGAGATGTGCTCGCTCAACATGGGCTCGATGAACTTCGGCCTGTTCCAGCTCGTGCCGAAGTACCCGCAGTGGAAATTCGACTGGGAGCCGCAGTACCTGGAAAATACCCGCGACTTCATCTTCCGCAATACCTACAAGGACATCGAGTTTTCGCTCCGCCACTTGGGCGAGGAGTGCGGTACACGGTTCGAATTCGAGTGCTACGACGTCGGCCACCTGTACAACCTCGCCCATTTCGTCGACCGCGGGCTCGTCCGGCCGCCTATGCTCATCCAGACGATATTCGGGATCCTCGGCGGCATCGGACCCGAGGCGGAGAATCTGCTGCATATGCGGCGCATCGCCGATCACCTGTTCGGCGAGCAATACCACTGGTCGATTCTGGGCGCCGGCCGCCATCAGATGGGCCTGATCACCATGGGGGCGATCATGGGCGGACATTGCCGCGTCGGCCTCGAGGACAGCATCTATCTGCAGAAGGGCCAGCTGGCGAAGAGCAACGCGGAGCAGGTGGCCAAGATCCGCAGCATATTGACCGCGCTCTCCCTTGCCATCGCCACCCCCGACGAGGCGCGCAAGATGCTCGCGCTCAAGGGCAGGAACAACGTCGCCTTCTAAAGCCCGGCCGGCCTCAATTCGCCTGCAGCCTGACCCGGAGCACGCGCCGATCGTAATCCGCCTCGGTTGCCCGGGTGATCTCGCTCCCTTCGGGGCCGAAGACCCGGCCGCCGTCGGCCCGGCAGGCCTCGCGCGCGTACCGGCACGGGCCCATTTCCGGGTTTTTCGCGCACAGCGCACTCACCCGGGGCGCAAGTTCGATGGCGCTGATCCGGCGCTCGCCGCGGGCGTCGACCACGCAGGCGTAGAGCGCACCGGCGGGCATGGCGACCGCGGGCGCAGGCGCTGCCCCGGCCTGCGTCCCCGCGCCGGCCCCCGTCGCAGTCGGCGCCGCCGCAGGAGCGAGCCGCAGGAGGTGCCTCGGTTCCGCCCGCGGCGACCGGCGCCGCGGGCGGTGGCCGGCCGCAGGCGGCGACGCAGAGCGCGGCGAGGAGGGCGAAGGCGGTTCGAGCCATACCGACCTCCGATGCGGTTGCCGCGCCAAGGCCGCCTGGGCGGTGCGGCGCCGGACGGGGAGGGGGATCTGCCCCTTCAAGTAGCCGCGGATTTCTGGTAAGATAGCACCCGATAAGTAAGAGAAATGGGCTCGACAGCCCATTTTTTTTTGCTTTTTCGATTTCCCAATGACGATGCCGGCGGCGGTCAAGCTGAACGAGTTGCTGCAACGAACGTTGCCCCATATGGGGTACGAAGTGGTCGACTGCGAGCTGTCGGCCGGGGGTCGGCTCGTGCGCATTTTCATCGACAAGCCGGGCGGGATCGACATCGACGATTGCGCCCAGGTGAGCGGTCATTTGACGCATCTGTTCGCGGTCGAGAACATCGCCTACGACCGGCTGGAGGTTTCCTCGCCCGGCCTGGACAGGCGGCTTACGAAGGAAGCGGATTTTGCCCGTTTCGACGGGCAGGAGGCGCAGCTCAAGTTGCGCGAGCCGATCGGCAATTCGCGCCGCATCAAGGGCGTCCTGCGCGGGATCGGCGAAGGCGTGGTGCGAGTGGAGACCGCCGCGGGCGTGCAGGCGATCCCGTTGGCCAACATCGACAAGGCGCGCCTGGTACCCAAGATTGAGTGGAGAAACACAAGATGAACCGCGAACTGCTCCTTCTCGTCGACGCGCTGGCGCGGGAGAAGAATGTGCCCAAGGAGATCGTCTTCGCGGCGCTCGAGGCCGCGCTCGCGTCGGCGACCAAGAAGAAGTATGCCGATAACATCGACGCACGCGTCTCGATCGACCGCGAGACGGGCGACTACGAGTCGTTCCGGCGCTGGACGGTCGTGCCCGACGAGGAGCACGAGGAGCCTGCGCACCAGATCGCGATAACCGATGCCGCCGAGCGCGACCCCGAGCTGGAGCTCGGCGACGTCGTCGAGGAGCCGCTCGAGCCGGTCGAATTCGGGCGCATCGGAGCGCAGGCCGCGAAGCAGGTGATCCTGCAGAAGATCCGCGACGCCGAGCGCGAGCAGATCCTCAACGATTTTCTCGAGCGCCAGGACAACCTGCTCACCGGCACGGTCAAGCGCATCGAGCGCGGCAGTGCCATCGTCGAGTCCGGCCGCATCGAGGGGATGATTCCCCGCGATCAGCTCATCCCGAAGGAGAACATCCGCGTCGGTGACCGGGTGCGCGCCTACGTGACCAAGATCGAAGCGCAGGCGCGCGGGCCGCAGCTGGTCCTCTCGCGCATCGTCCCCGAGCTTGCTGGTGCGGCTGTTCGAGCTCGAGGTGCCGGAGATCGAGGAGGGGTTGATCGAGATCCGGGCCGCGGCGCGCGATCCGGGCGTGCGCGCGAAAATTGCCGTCAAGTCGAACGATCCGCGGCTCGATCCGCAGGGTACCTGCATCGGCATGCGCGGCTCGCGCGTCACCGCGGTGACCAACGAACTGGCCGGCGAGCGCGTCGATATCGTTCTCTATTCCGACGATCCGGCCAAGTTCGTCGTCAACGCCCTGTCGCCGGCCGAGATTTCGAGCATCGTCGTCGACGAGGAGAAGCACGCGATGGACGTCGTGGTCGACGAGGAAAACCTGGCCATGGCCATCGGCCGCAGCGGCCAGAACGTGCGCCTTGCCTCCGAGCTGACCGGCTGGGAAATCAACCTCATGGGTGTCGAGGAGTCGCAGCAGAAGCATCAGGCCGAGAGCGACAAGATCCGCGCCCTGTTCATGGACAAGCTCGACGTCGACCAGGAGGTCGCGGACATCCTGATCCTGGAGGGCTTCTCCACGCTCGAGGAAATCGCCTACGTGCCGCTCAACGAAATGCTCGAGATCGAGTCGTTCGACGAGGATACGGTCAACGAGCTCAGGAGCCGTGCGCGCAACGCCCTTCTGACCGAGGCGATCGTGCGCGAGGAGAGCGTCGAGCACGTATCCGAGGACCTTCTGAACCTCGACGGCATGGATACCGAAACCGCCGGGCTTTTGGCCGAAAAGGGCATTACCAACCGCGATGCGCTGGCCGACCTCGCGGTCGATGAATTGACCGAGCTGACCGGAATCAGCGCCGAGCGGGCCCAGGATCTGATCATGAAGGCGCGCGCGCACTGGTTCGAGAACACCGAGCCAAGCCACGCCGAACAGAGCCCCTAGGCGCATCGAGGCTGGAGAAGATCATGGCGCAGACGACCATCGAACGATTCGCGACCGAGCTCAAGATGCCCTCGGGGATACTGCTCGAGCAACTCGCCAAGGCGGGTGTCGCCGGCAAGAAGGAAGGCGACAAGCTCTCCGAGCAGGACAAGACGCGTCTGCTCGACTATCTGCGCAAGCAGCACGGCGGCCAGGACCAGAAGAAGAAGATCACGCTCACCCGCAAGCAGACCTCCGAAATCAAGGCCGCCGACAGCACCGGCCGCGCGCGCACGATCCAGGTCGAGGTGCGCAAGAAACGCGTCTTCGTCAAGCGCGATGGGGCCGAAGCCGCGCCGGCGGCGGAAGAAACGCCGCCGCCACAGGTCGTCGTTTCGGCGGCGGAGGTTGCGGCGCGCGAGGAAGAAGCGCGCAAAGCCCAGGCGCTCATCGCCAAGCAGCAGGAAGAGGTGCAGAAAAAACAGGAACAGGCGGCCAAGCGCAAGACCAAGAAGGAGAAGGAAGCCGAGGACGCTGCGGCCAAGGCCGCGGTGGCGGTGACCGCCAAGGCGACGGAGGCTGCGGCGGGACAGCCGGTTGCGGAAGCCAAGCCCGCCGCCAAGACCGAAGGCACGCTGCACAAGCCGGCGACCAAGCCGGGCACGAAGAAGGACAAGCCGTCGCGCAAGCCCTCGGCCACCGCCTTCCAGGAGGAAGCGGCGCGCCGCCGTGCGCTGAAGCTGCGCGGCGACGTCTCCGCCGGCGCGACCACCACGGCGTGGAAGCAGCCCAAGGGCGGCAAGCATCGCCATGAAGAGGGAGAGGAGCAGGGCGACGCGGCCTCGCTCACCAGTCCCGAGCCGGTGATCCGCGAGATATCGGTGGCGGAAACGATCACCGTCGCCGATCTCGCGCACAAGATGGCGGTGAAGGCCGCCGAGGTCATCAAGACGATGATGAAGCTCGGCACCATGGTCACCATCAACCAGGTGCTCGATCAGGAAACCGCGATGATCATCGTGCAGGAGATGGGGCACAAGGCGATCGCGGCCAAGCTCGATGATCCGGATGTGCTGCTCGCGGCATCGGCGCAAACCTCGACCGCCGAGGTGCTGCCGCGGCCGCCGGTGGTGACGGTCATGGGGCACGTCGACCATGGCAAGACCTCGCTTCTCGACTTCATTCGCCGCACGCGGGTCGCCAGCGGCGAAGCCGGAGGTATCACGCAGCATATCGGCGCGTATCACGTCGAAACGCCCAAGGGTGTGATCACCTTCCTCGATACGCCCGGGCACGAGGCGTTCACGGCGATGCGTGCGCGCGGCGCCAAGGTGACCGATATCGTGGTCCTGGTCGTCGCGGCTGACGACGGGGTGATGCCGCAGACCAAGGAAGCCATTGCCCACGCCCGCGCCGCTGGGGTGCCCATTGTCGTGGCCATCAACAAGATCGACAAGCCGGAAGCCAATCCGGAGCGGGTCAAGCAGGAACTCGTCGCCGAGGGCGTGCTGCCCGAGGAATACGGCGGCGAAGCGCAGTTCGTCGAGGTGTCGGCAAAGACCGGCAAAGGCATCGATGCGCTGCTCGACGCGATTCTGCTCCGCGCCGAAGTGCTCGAGCTCAAGGCGCCTCGGGACGCGCTGGCGAAAGGCATCGTCATCGAGTCGCGTTTGGACAAGGGCAAGGGGCCGGTGGCAACCGTGCTGGTGCATTCGGGAACCTTGAAGCGCGGCGACATCGTGCTCGCGGGCGCGGTGTTTGGCCGCGTCCGGGCGATGACCGACGAGGCAGGCAAGAGCGTGCAGGGCGCCGGTCCCGCGATTCCGGTGGAGATCCAGGGCCTGTCCGATGTCCCGCTCGCCGGCGAGGAGGTCATGGTCCTGGGTGACGAGCGCAAGGCGCGCGAGATCGCGCTGTTCCGTCAAGGCAAGTTCCGCGACGTGAAACTGGCCAAGCAACAGGCGGCGAAACTCGAGAACATGTTCGCCGAAGGAAGCGAGAACGAGGTCAAGACGCTCACACTGATTGTCAAGGCCGATGTCCAGGGCAGCTACGAGGCGCTGGCGACGGCACTGGCGAAGCTTTCGACCGACGAAGTCAAGGTCAACATCGTGCATGCCGCCGTCGGCGGCATTACCGAGTCCGACGTCAACCTGGCGTTGGCCTCGAAGGCGGTGATCATCGGCTTCAACACCAGGGCCGATGTGGCCGCGCGCAAGCTCGCCGAGCACAACGGGGTCGACATCCGCTACTACGACATCATCTACGAGGCGGTCGACGAGGTGAAGGCGGCGCTCTCCGGCATGCTCGCGCCGGAAAAGAAGGAGAGCCAGCTCGGCCTGGTCGAAGTGCGCGAGGTGTATCGTATTTCCAAGGTCGGAACCGTTGCCGGCTGCTATGTGCTCGAGGGCCTGGTGCGCCGCGGCGCCAAGGTCCGGGTGCTGCGCGACAACGTGGTCATCCACGACGGCGAGCTCGATTCGCTCAAGCGCTTCAAGGACGACGTGCGGGAGGTCAAGGCGGGGTTCGAGTGCGGCCTTTCGGTCAAGGGCTTCAACGATATCGAAAAGGGCGATCAGCTCGAAGTGTACGAAATCGTCGAGGTCTCCCGCACCTTGTAGGTCGGATGCATCCGGTCCGGAGGCCGGCCGCGGCGGGGCGAAGCCGCCGCCCGCAGGTACCGCACCGCGGCCCGGGAGGCAGGGCAGAGCGCATGAAAAAACATTCGCAACGCGCGCAACGCGTCGGCGACCAGATCCAGCGCGAGCTCGCGGATCTGCTCCGCCTGCACGTGAAGGATCCGCGCATCGGCATGGTGACGGTAACTGCGGTCGAAGTGTCGCCGGATCTGTCGCACGCCAAGATCTTTGTCACCCACCTCGGTGGCGCCGAACAGGCTGCGGCCGTGGTGGTGGCGCTGCAGCACACCGCCGGGTATCTGCGCAGCGAGCTGTCGCATCGCCTTGACCTCTACAGCGTGCCGCAGCTTCACTTCGCCTACGACGATACCATCGAGTCGGGGCTGCGCCTGTCGAAGCTGATCGACGACGCCGTCGCCGAAGACCGCAAGCATTCCACTTGAGATGACCCTCGCGGGTTCATCCGCGCCTGCCGCGGCGCCGCATCGACGGCGTGCTGCTGCTCGACAAGCCCGCGGGCCTGTCGTCTAACGCCGCGCTGCAGCGCGCGAAACGCCTGTACCAGGCCGACAAGGCCGGCCATACGGGAACCCTGGATCCGCTGGCGACCGGATTGCTGCCGATCTGCTTCGGCGATGCGACCAAATTCGCGCACGCGTTGCTCGACGCGGACAAGACCTATGTCGCGCTGCTGCGACTCGGCGTGACGACCACCACAGGCGACGCCGAGGGTGAGGTCGTGCAAACACTTCCCGTGACTTCATCGCGGGACGACGTCGAGGCGGTGCTGCGGCGATTCGTCGGCCGCATCGCCCAGGTGCCGCCGCGCTACGCCGCGCTCAAGCGCGACGGGCGCAGCTACTACGAATACGCACGTCAGGGGGTAGAAATCGTGCGCCATCCCCGCCCGGTGGAGATCCGTGAGCTTGCGCTGCTCGCGTGGCGGGAGACCGAACTCGAGCTGTGCGTGCGCTGCGGCAAGGGCACCTACATCCGCGCGCTGGCCGAGGATATCGGCGCGGCGCTGGGCTGCGGCGCGCATCTGGGCGCCCTGGCGCGAACCGCGAGCGGTGATTTCACGCTGGACGACGCCCTCACGCTCGAGGCATTGGAGCAGCGACCCCTGGCGGCGCGCGACGCGGCGCTGCTGCCGGTCGATGCACTGGTAACCGCCCTGGCGCGGCTCGATCTGGATCGTGGCGATGCGGCGCGACTGGCGAACGGCCAATCGGTGACGCAGGCCGGCGTCGGAGACGGCATGGTGCGCGTCTACGCGGCGGGCATCTTCGCCGGTGTCGCAACGGTCGCCGGAGGCGTGTTGCGCGCGCGGCGCCTGGTAGCGCAAGCCGCAACGCGCTCGAGCGCAACTTGAGCCTGCGGCAATGCCTCGGTTTGCATGCGGGCTTCAGCCGCGCATTGCACGAAGTTCTGGCCCATTGACGAAATCCCCGGCTCTGTCGCACGCTTGCGCATGGCTCGCACGCACTACGCCAAGAACGGAGAAATCCACATCGCCTATCAGGTGTATGGCGACGGCCCGCTCGACTTGGTGCTCTGCACCGGGGCCGCGACGCATCTCGATGTGCTGTGGGAGGACCCGGGCTATCGGCGGTTTTGCGAGCAACTCGCATCGTTCACCCGGCTGATCTGCTTCGACAAGCGCGGCATGGGGCTCTCTGATCGCGTCCGCGCCGGCACACTGGAGGAACGCATGGAGGACGTGCACGCTGTCCTCGACGCGACAGGCTCGAAGGAAGCCGCATTGATCGGCGTCTCGGAGGGCGGACCGTTGTCGCTGCTTCTGGCGGCAACCTATCCCGAGCGGACGCGGGCGCTGGTGCTCTGCGGCGCGGAAGTGTGCGAGCGAAGGTCCGAAGACTGGCCATGGGGGGAGGCGAGCGCGGAAGAATTCGAGGACTCGATGCGTGCGCTGCCGGAACGCTGGGGGCTGGGCCGCGGCATCGACTGCGATTGCGCCGAGCATTGCCAACGACGCGACACGCGCCTGGTGGGGCAAACTGCAGACACATTCGATGACGCCGGCGGACGCGATAGCCTACATGCGCATTGCCTTCAATATCGACGTGCGACACGTGGCGCCTTCGGTTCACGTACCGACGCTGATCATCCACCGCGACGGGGACCGCGTCTGCCACGTGGAGAACGCGCGCTGGCTCGCGCGCACCATACCGGGAGCCCGTTACGTGGAGCTCAAGGGCATCGATCACGCGCCGTTCGCCGGCAACGACGATATCGTGCCCGAGATTCAGGAATTCCTGACCGGCTGCCGCGAGTCGGTCGAACCCGAGCGCGTCCTTGCCACCGTGCTGTTCACTGATATGGTCGGCTCGACGGAGTTGGTCCGCGAACGGGGCGATCGCGCCTGGCGCGACCTGATCGAGCGCCACCACGCGGTGGTACGGCGTGAGCTGGGGCGCTTTCGCGGCGCGGAGATCAATACCGCGGGTGACGGATTCCTTGCGAGCTTCGACGGTCCGGCTCGCGCTATCCGCTGCGCCGTTGCCATTGTCGACGCAGTCAGCGGACTCGGGCTCAAGGTACGCGCCGGGCTGCACACGGGAGAATGCGAACGCGTGGGCGACGAGCTTGCGGGGATCGCGGTTCACCTCGGCGCGCGGATCGCGGCGATGGCCGGCCCCGGCGAGGTCGTCGTGTCGAGTACCGTTCGCGACCTCGTCGCCGGTTCAGGGCTCGAGCTGGTCGATCGCGGTTTGCACCAGCTGAAAGGCGTGGAGGAGAGGTGGCGGTTGTTTGCGGTGGCGAGTTGATTGGGAGCCGGTTCCTTACGCAGCCGAGCTTAAGCGGTGCTTACGGCGCCGGGCGGGCGATTCCGACGCCCGTTCCCGCTCGTCACTCGGCGCCGGGTGACAAGCGGTCGATAGGGGCAACCGCGTCGGCCGAGCGAAGGGCAACGTGCTGTTGCGGTGAGACATTTCCGAGCCGGTAACGCGCTGTTAGTAACTCGTCAAGATGTCCGGTGTAGGTAACACACGTAATGTCCGCCCTTTTGGTTGATTGCAGCGGACTTTATGCGGCGCCTTTGGTTTTGATTTTGCACTCCTTTCCACTGGCATCGTACTCAGCCAAGCGACGCGGCCCATGGAAGATGGCGAGGTGGCGGTCGGGATATTCGTGACACGTACCCTGGCTTTGACGTAGTGGCAACGATGCCGATCCGCCGGGATCTGCAACAGCTTGTTCTGATAGACGACGCAGTTATCAGCACGCACGATGCGCTCTTCTTGCAGGCATAGGATGTCTGCAGGTTGGTGCCGATCCACGGGACGAAGGCGGAACCGGTTTCCGCCGCCGGGACCATGAATTCGCGGTTGTAGGCGGGCAGGAAGCGGCGCCTGAGAAAGCGGTTGGCTTGGGTGACCTCGGTGACCCTCGCATCGGCCAATTCCTTGGGCAAGCGCGCCTGCAGGGTGCCGAACACCCGCTCGGAGCGGCCACGCGCTTCGGGTGAGTACGCGGGAATCATCTCGATGCCGAGCTGGCTCATGGCGCGTCCGAACTGGGTTGGGTTGTCTGGGTCGACTTTGCCGCCCGCCTTGGGCGTGTGCCAATAGTGGCTCCCCCGGTCGGTGTACAGGCTGTTGAACAAACCGAATTGGGTGATGACCTCGGCCACCGCGGCGAAGCTGCTCATGGTGTCCTCCTCGTTCACCAGGAAGGCCGAGTAGATCGCCGAGTTGGCGTATCGAGGGTCACGATCAGATCATGCTGCTGTCCGGGGAGCCATTCGTGGCGCGAGCCGTCCTGGTGCAGCATCATGCCCGGCAGCGGCCTGCGCTCGCGCTTGCGCCGGTGCGCACCGCGCCGCTTCGCCTTGGTAACCACGCCTTCACGCTGCAGCGCCAGACGCACGAAGTTATAGGATCGCGCGCCCTTCTGCTCGCCGTATTTGCTGTAGAAATGCTTCACCGACCAACCCACATAACGGTCGCGATACTGATTCACCAGGCACAGCACTTCATCGACCGGCGCGCGTCGGGTCGATACCTGCCCCAGCCGCAGATCGATCAATCCCTCCAGGCCCTCGCTCTCGTAGCGGCGACACTGGCGCCGAAACTGCCGTTCTGACACGCTTAGCAAATCGGCCGCCTCCTGCTGGCGTGAGCCGATGCTCGGTCCACCGCTCATATACCTCTTCAAACCGCATGGTCCTGATCTCCTGTAACACGCTCGCCCGGCCCAAGGTCCACC
Source organism: uncultured beta proteobacterium (assembly GCA_963711235.1). GTDB lineage: Bacteria > Pseudomonadota > Gammaproteobacteria > Burkholderiales > Casimicrobiaceae > PALSA-1003. The sequence goes on from CAVQDI010000016.1 coordinate 204,956, forward strand.
TCCTTCTCAGGAGGCAGACCTTAAACCGGACATTTCACGTGTTACCTAGACCGGACATTCCTCATGTTACTAACACGAGCCGGTAACGCGCTTGAATCCTAAGCATTTTCTGGGGTACAATCGCGCTCTTTCGCGAGGTTTGGAGCAAGCTAATGGCAGTTACGCTTCAGGAGAAGGCCAAGGTCATCGCCGACCATCAACGGGTCAAGGGTGACACCGGCTCGCCGGAGGTACAGATCGCGCTTTTGACGGCGCGCATCAACGGCCTCACTGATCACTTCAAAGTCAACGTCAAGGACCACCATTCCCGGCGTGGGTTGCTGCGCATGGTTTCCCGCCGGCGCAAGCTGCTCGACTACCTGAAGACGCGCAACAGCGACAGCTACCGCACCTTGATCGAGAAGCTGGGCCTGCGCAAATAGCGCCCGGCATTGGCAAGGCGCCGGCCAGCAAGCGACCGCGATACTCATGACGCAGCCTTCGCCTCATCCCGTTTGATCAACCTGCCAATGGCCGCGATTCGCACGCGGCCATTGGCGCTTTCGCATTCCGAGGGACCAACGTGCAGAACATTACGAAAAAGTCGATGCCTTACGGTAAGCATACCCTGACGCTGGAGACCGGCGAGATCGCTCGCCAGTCAGGCGGTGCCGTGCTGGCGCGCCTTGACGACAGCGTGGTGCTGGTGACCGTCGTCGCCGCCAAGCAGGCGAAACCGGGCCAGGATTTCTTTCCGCTGACCGTCGATTATCAGGAAAAGACCTATGCCGCCGGCCGCATCCCCGGCGGCTTTTTCAAGCGCGAAGGGCGACCGTCGGAAAAGGAAACGCTCACCTCGCGCCTGATCGACCGGCCGATCCGGCCGCTGTTCCCGGAAGGATTCCACAACGAAGTGCAGGTTATCGCCACGGTGATGTCGGTCGATCCGGAGATCGATCCCGATATCCCGGCGCTCATCGGCGCCTCGGCGGCGATCGCGCTCTCCGGTATTCCGTTCAACGGTCCGATAGGCGCGGCGCGCGTCGGCTACATCGACGGCCAATACGTGCTCAATCCGACCAAGACCGAGCTTGCGACCTCGCAACTCGACCTGGTGGTGGCCGGCACCGAGGCCGCCGTGCTCATGGTCGAGTCCGAGGCCAAGGAACTCGCCGAGGAGGTGATGCTCGGCGCGGTCGTCTACGGCCACCAGCAACAGCAGGCGGTGATCGAGTTCATCCATCAGCTGGTCGAAGAGGCGGGCAAGCCGCTTTGGCAGTGGCAGGCGCCGGCGAAGGACGAGGCGTTGATCGCGAAGGTTGCGGCGGTCGCCGAAGCCGATCTGCGCGCGGCATATGCGCTGCGCCAGAAGCAGGCACGCCAGCAGCGCCTGAAGGAGATCAGCGCCCAGGTCGAGGCCGAATGCCTCGGACCGGACGCCGACGCGGACGCGAAGAATCATGTCAACAACCTCCTGTTCGACATCGAGGCGAAGATCGTCCGCAATCAGATTCTCTCCGGCGAGCCGCGCATCGACGGCCGCGATACACGGACCGTGCGCCCGATCGCCATCCGCACCGGGGTGCTGCCGCGCACCCATGGCTCGGGGCTGTTTACCCGCGGCGAGACGCAGGCGATGGTCGTGGCCACGCTGGGCACCGCGCGCGACGAGCAGATCATCGACGCGCTGATGGGCGAGTATCGCGAGCGCTTCATGTTTCACTACAACATGCCTCCGTACGCGACCGGCGAGACCGGCCGCGTCGGGTCGCCCAAGCGGCGGGAAATCGGCCATGGCCGGCTCGCCAAGCGCGCGTTGATGGCCGTGCTGCCCAAGGCCGAGGAATTCGCGTACTCGATGCGCGTCGTCTCCGAGATCACCGAGTCCAACGGCTCCTCATCGATGGCGTCGGTGTGCGGTGCAAGCCTCGCGTTGATGGACGCCGGCGTGCCGACCAAGGCACACGTTGCAGGTATCGCGATGGGGCTCATCAAGGATGGCAACCGCTTCGCCGTGCTCTCCGACATCTTGGGCGACGAGGATCACCTGGGCGACATGGACTTCAAGGTGGCGGGCACCGACCGTGGCGTAACGGCGCTGCAAATGGATATCAAGATCCAGGGCATCACCAAGGAGATCATGGCGGTCGCCCTTTCGCAGGCGCGTGAGGGCCGCATGCACATCCTGCAGCTGATGCAGGAGGCGCTGCCGCATGCGCGCACCGAGATCTCGCAACACGCGCCGCGGATGATGACCTTCAAGATCAATCCGGAGAAGATCCGCGACGTCATCGGCAAGGGCGGCGCGGTGATCCGCGCGCTGACCGAGGAGACGGGCACGACCATCGACATCCAGGACGACGGCTCGGTGACCATCGCTTCGGTAAATGCCGACGCGTGCAACGCCGCGCGCAAGCGCATCGAGGAAATAACCGCCGACGTCGAGGTGGGCAAGATCTACGAAGGTCAGGTGATCCGGCTGCTCGATTTCGGGGCGATCGTGCAGATCCTTCCGGGCCGCGACGGGCTGCTGCACATTTCGCAGATCGCCAAGGAGCGGGTCAACCAGGTGTCCGATTACCTGAAGGAAGGCCAGCACGTGCGCGTCAAGGTACTGGAGGCGGACGAGAAGGGCCGGGTCCGGCTGTCGATGAAGGCCGCTGCCGAGGACGAGGCGCAAAAAGCCGCCGCGCCGAAGCGGAAGCGCCGGCGACGCCGGCGGCCTGACCGCGGGCCCATTCGGCGAGGAAACCGGGAGGGGGCCTTAGCGCCCCCTCCTTGCATTCGGAGGCTTTCCATGACTGCAGCGCCGACGCGCATCGAGCGCGACACCTTCGGCCCGATCGCGGTTCCAGCCGATCGGCTGTGGGGTGCGCAGACGCAACGCTCACTCGAGCATTTCCACATCTCGAGCGAAAAAATGCCTGCCGCGCTGATCCGCGCGCTGCTGATCGTCAAGCGCAGCGCCGCGCGCGTCAACGTCGCGCTCGGCGTCCTCGAGGCAACCAAGGCCCAGGCGATCATCGCTGCCGCGGACGAGGCGCTCGCGGGCAGCCACGCGGAAGAGTTTCCGCTCGCGGTGTGGCAGACCGGTTCCGGCACCCAGAGCAACATGAACGTCAACGAGGTGCTGGCCAATCGCGCTTCGGAATTGCTCGGCGGAGCGCGCGGCGAGGGCCGACTCGTGCATCCCAACGATGACGTCAATCGCGGCCAGTCGTCCAACGACGTGTTTCCCACGGCCATGAACGTGGCCGCCGCGGAGAGCGTATCGCGCGCCCTGCTGCCGTCGCTCGTCCACGCTCCAAGGCACGCTGGCGGCCAAGGCGACCGCTTTCGCCGCCATCGTCAAGATCGGCCGCACGCATCTGCAGGATGCGACGCCGCTGACGCTGGGGCAGGAATTCTCCGGCTACGCGGCACAGCTCTCCCACGCCAAGGCTCACATCGCCGACGCGCTGCCGCACGTGTTCGAGCTGGCGCTGGGCGGTACGGCGGTGGGCACCGGGCTCAACACGCATCCGGAGTTCGGCAAGCGCGTCGCCGCGGAAATCGCCGCCTATGTGGACCTGCCCTTCGTCACCGCTCCGAACAAGTTCGAAGCCATGGCCGCGGCCGACGCACTGGTCAGTCTCCACGGCGCGCTGAAGACGCTTGCCGCGGCGTTGATCAAGATCGCTAACGACGTGCGCTGGCTCGCCAGCGGACCGCGCTCCGGGTTGGGCGAGATAACGATTCCCGAGAACGAGCCGGGCAGCTCGATCATGCCGGGCAAAGTCAATCCCACGCAGTGCGAAGCGTTGACCATGCTTTCGGTCCAGGTCCTGGGCAACGACGTGGCGGTCAATGTCGGCGACGCGTCGGGTAATTTCGAGCTCAACGTCTACCGACCCCTGATCATCCACAACGTGTTGCAGAGCATCCGGCTGCTTGCCGACGGCATGGCGAGCTTCGAGGCCTATTGCGCCCGGGGCATCGAGCCCAACCGGGAGCGGATCGCCGAGCTGGTGGGGCGCTCGCTCATGCTCGTGACCGCGCTCAACCCGCACATCGGCTACGACAAGGCGGCCGCGATAGCCAAGAAGGCGCACCGCGAAGGCACGACCCTCAAGGCCGCCGCCCTCGAGTTGGGCTACGTCACCGAAGAACAGTTCGACGCCTGGGTGCGACCGGAGCGGATGATCGGGCCGACGGCTTGACGCCGCGCGCTACTGCAGCAGCGCCTCGCCGCTGACGGTGACGGTCACATCGCTCGTGCCGCCCTCGAGGGCGACCGGCGCGTTGGACGTCGCGCTCATCGCCGCGGCGCGCGCCATCGGGAAGACCCGGCCGCCGTCTGCCGTCTGCAGCGTGACGTGCCCCGGTTTCCAGGCCGAGAATCCCAAATCCCGCGCCGCCTCCTGCGCGCGCGCCTGCCACATCTTGATCGCCTGCTGGGTCACGCTGTCTTCGGCTAAGCGCCGCGTCTTCTCCGAGAGCGAGAAGCCCATCCCGGACAACAGCAGGCCGTTGTCGTCCTGCAGCCGCGAGATCAGCGCTGCGGCGGCAATGAAGTCGCTCGCGTCGAGACTGATCGACTGCACGACGTGCCAGCGTTGCGCCTTGGCCTTATCGCTCACCTGCTGGGTCGAATAGCCGGCGGTCGCAACCTTGATCGACGGATAGTCCTTCGCCGTCGCCAGCGCTTTGGCAATCGTGGCGTTGACCTGGCTCGCCGCGGTGGCCGCGTTCGGGCTCTCGGCCTCGGCCCGCAGCCACGCCTGCAGGCGATCGTTGACGACCGTCGTGGTCGCCGACGCGCTCACGTTGACCGTGGGCTGCGGCGGCGCCGGCACCTGGGCTACGGCACAGGCCGTTGTGCAGGCGGCGAGGCCGAAGAGCAGCCGCGCACCGCGCCCTAGCGGACTGCTGACGGCAATCGAATTCATGGGTTGCTCCTCGCGACGCGCCGCGGCAGCTCGCTGATCGCCTGGCGGTTCGACCAGGAAAAACATTTGGGCGCCGCTTCGGCCCACGGCAGCCAGACCTGCGCCAGGTGCTCTTCCGGGGCGAGCCGCACTTCGATCGGCTCCGGAACCTGCAGCGAAAAGACGTGCTCGGTATTGTGCGTGGTCCCGGGAGGATAGCGGTGCCGCCAGCGGGCAAAGATCGCGTATTGGTTGCATAGCCGCCAATCGACCACACCGCCGTATGCAGCGGCATCGATCCCGGTTTCCTCGGCGAGTTCGCGCGTGGCCGTCTGCATCAGCGATTCGCCGGCCTCCTGACTGCCGGTCACCGATTGCCAGTAGCCCGGATAGTCGGCTCGCTCGAGCAACAGCACGCGCAGATCGGGGGTGTGCACGAGTACCAGCGTCGAAATCGGGATCTTGTACGCCAACCCGCCGCTCAAGCGACAAAAACCCAGAACGGCTTGTGCCGTTCCTGCCAGTATTCGGCCGCCTCGGAGAGCGTGTCATGCAAGCGTCTCCCAATCGACGGGGTAAGCCTTGTGGTAGCCCGCAGCGTGACGCAGCACGACGACGATGCCGTGATTGCCGACCCAGTCGCTGTCCTCGAGACAGTCGGCCAGCGCGTCCCAATTGTTACCGAAATGCGCTGGCAGCCGCAGCCCTTTGCCGAGCGCCTGCATGAGTTCGCTCTTGCCGCCGACGCCCTGCAGGTCGACCACCTGGTACTTGAGTTTGGCCGCTGCCGCCGCCGCCTTGATCGCGTCGTGCGCACCCGACCATTCGCGCACGCCGGCGTCGGCCGCGATCGCGAGATCCGGAGGCTTCATGGCTCGATCTTCCTGAATGAGCGATAGTGGTCGTCGGAATAGTAGCACTCGGAGTCGGCCGCAACATGACCCCCGCAAACGATGCGCCGCGCGCCGCGACTGCGCACCCCGGGTGTCGGCACGGTATATTCATGGTAGTAACCGCGCGGCTTCGGCGGGCAGCAGGCGTTCCCGGTTGCCGAACACGACGCCGTCGCGCTCGTAGGGAAACGGGCCGCCGGCGCGAATCGCGCTAGCGTGGCGCGCGCCTCCGCCGGCAGGGCTTGCGCGGCGATCTCGGCTGGCGCCGAGGCTTTGCCGCTGACGACAAGCGGCGCCAGCGCGAGCAGGGAGCAAAGCAGCAGGCGGCCGACGGCGGCCGGTGATCGGCGTTTGCGCTTGCGCATCATGCGCCCATTCTAACTGCGCCGGAGCGTCATCCGCGCACGGTTAAGGGCGCGAGTTGACGCACTAAATCAAGCCTTCCTACAATGCGCCGGCCCGATGCGCGCCGAAGGAGGCCTCGGCGGCGTGTTAAGACCCGCCGCGGCGCGTCACAAGGGTCGGATCGACGTGGATGAGAAAGCCCAACCGGCGCAACTCGTGGCAGATCCAGGAATCCTCGGACAGGTAATCGCCGTCAACCACGCCGACCCGAAACACGTCGTACCGGATGCTGCCGTTGCCGCCATCGAGGGCGGTTGGGCGGTCCTCGTAGACACGCTGCGCACGCTTGGCTTCGCCGACGAGCGCATCGGCGGCCGCGCGCGAGAGCAGCAGCGCCGCGGTGCCAACGCGATCGACGACGATCAGCGGGCCGTCCTCATTTTGCGCCCTGCCGACATTGAACAGCCGGGCTGCATCGGGACCGAGGCCCTTGAGCGCGACCGGCGCGCCGATGACGTCCTTGTTGCTATTCGAGCATGCGCACGAGGCCTTCGTGCGGCAGGTAGACCTCAGCGTCGAGAAACAGCAAGTGCGAGAATTCGCCTCGGGCGTGGAAAGCCGAAATAATGGTATTGCGCGCGCGGGTGAGCAGGCTCTCGTTGCCGACGGTAAGCAGCGTGAAGGGCAGGCCCTGGCGCTGATACTCCAGCAACGCGGCGACGTAATCCACGTGTACCTGCCCCGCATACGCCGGCGTGCCGATGAGCAGGTTGACGTTAGCTACCACCGCTGAGCCAGTCCGGCGATGACCATCGGCGTCAAGTATATCGCCTACGGCAACAGCAGCGGCTACGCACTGGCGGCCATCGCCTACGCGCGCGCCTTGCACAACGCGGGCGTGCCCGTATGGTGGCAGCCGTGGTTCCTGGGTCCGCGTCCGGCCATGTGGCGCCCGGAGGCGGGCCTTTCCAGCCTGCCTCTGGCGCACGCCGCGGAAGGTGATGCCGCGCTCGCGGATCTCCCCGCGCTGGTCAAGGCGATCTCGCGGCCGATCGACTACGACACCGTGCTCGTGCACACGGTGCCGGAGCACTGGCCGCGTTTTTTCGAGGCCGACAAGCGCAGCGTCGGCTATACCGTGTGGGAGGCCGATGCCTTGCCGGCGCACTGGCCGAAGCTTCTTAACGCAATGGATGCGCTCGTCGTCCCGTCGCGGATGAACGCGGAGGTTTTCGCGCGCGGCGGCATCAACCGGCCGCTGTACGTCGTTCCCCACATCCGCCGCCACGCCTGGAGCGCGTCCGCGCGTGACGATGCGATCGCGTTGCGCCTGCGATTGCGCGTTCCGGACGATCATTTCGTGTTTTACTCCATCGGCGTCTGGGACCCGCGCAAGGCGCTGGAGGATCTGGTGGCGACGTACCTGCGCACGTTCGGCAGTCACGAACGCGTGACGCTTCTGCTCAAGACCTCGGCCACGGTCAGCAATGCCGCCGACGCGCGCGCCGGCATGCCGACCGAAGGCGCGGTGCGCGAGATCGTGCGTGCCGCGCAGCGGGACGCCCAATGCGGACCCGCGAACCTGGCGCTGATCGCGGCCGACGACATCGGCGGCCGCAGCATCGACGCCATCCATTCGCTGGGCGATTGCTTCGTTTCGCTGAGCCACGGCGAAGGCTGGGGCATCGCTTCGTTCGACGCCGCGGCGGCGGGCAAGCCCGTGCTCATGACCGGATGGGGCGGCCAACTCGACTACCTCGGGGCAGACTATCCGGGACTGATCGACTATCGGCTGGTCGGCGTAAGCGGCTGGTTGCCGCATGCGTCGTATCAACCGACGCAACGCTGGGCCGCGGCCGATCCGGGGCACGCGGCGCGGCAGATGCGCGCCGCCGCGGCGCACGAACCGCGGCTGCGCGCAGCGGCCACGGTGGCGCGCGAGACAATCGCCAATCGCTATGCCGAGCCGGTCGTGGCGCGAGAGCTCCTGGCGGCACTGCATGGCTGAGACTGCCCCGGTCTTTCATTTTGTCTTCGGCCTCAAGCCGCAGCACGAGCCGATGCACGTCGTGCATTATCTTTGCCTGGAATCCTGCCGGCGCGTGAACCGGCCGCGCGCAATCTGCCTGCATTACCGGCACGAACCCTACGGGCCATGGTGGGAGCGTATCAGGCCGCACCTGTGCTCTGCGCCGCCTCGGTCCGACGAGCTTTATTCCCGACCCGGCGCGCTATGACGCCACCCCCGAGGGCCGACTCATCCGCGACGCCGGATGGACCTACGCCCACGAGGCCGATTTCCTGCGCCTGGCGCTGCTGCTCGAGGAAGGCGGGGTCTACGCCGACATGGACACGCTATTCATCGCGCCCCTGCCGGAGCGCCTTTTCCGCCAGCCGTTTGTGCTCGGCGAGGAAGCGCCGATTGCGGGAGAGGACGGCGTGCTGCGACCTTCGCTTTGCAACGCGCTCATTGTCGCGCAACCGGGGGCGCCCTTCGCACAGCGCTGGCAGGCGACGATGGCGCAGGTGTTCGACGGCACCTGGAGCAGGCACTCCTGCCAGGAGGCGGTCCGCCTGTGGGGCGAGATGCCCGAGACCGTGCACGTGGTGCCACAGCCATACTTCTACAGCCATGCGGCGACGCCGCGCGGCGTGCGCACTTTGCTCGAGGGCCGGGACCCGGACGTCGCCGACGTGTACAGCCTGCATCTGTGGGCGCATTTGTGGTGGGACGCGTGGCGCACCGACTTCGCCACGCTGCATGCCGACGCGCTCGACGAAAATTACCTGCGCACCATGAACACGACCTACGCCTTGCTGGCGCGCCGCTTTCTTGATTGAGCAACTCGGCGCAGCGCGGCCCGCGGGTCGAAGTGTTCGGTCGCCGGCGCGTGCAGCTCACGCGTCCGCGCCGAAGACGAGCGTGCCCCCCGCGTAAGGCATCGCGAAGCGTCCCAGCGGCGGGTCGAATTCGGCGATGCGCTGGCGCAATATCGTCTCCAGGCGCACAGGCGCGCAGCGCGAAAGGCGCGCAGCAGGCTGATCGCCGCATGGTGCGCCTGATCGAAGCTGTTGCGGCCGTCGAACACGTAGACATGCAGATAGCCATGCTCGCGCAGGCGCGCGAAGCGGCGCCCCTGGCGCAGCATGGACACCACCAGCGCCGTATCTTCTCCGCGCCGCCGGTCCGGGTAGCGCGCGAGGGCATCGCGACGGCCGAACAGGGTTCCGGGCGCGAAGTTGAGCGGATACGGCTCGTCGTGCCAATCATCCCAATACATCTCCCGCGCTTCGGCGAAAAGGTGCAGCTGATCGCTAAGGAAGCTGCAGTCGCTCTTTGCGGCGCGAAGCGCATCGAGCTGCGCTTCCAGCCGCCGCGGATGGTAGCGGTCGTCGTCGTCCCACTGGCAGACATAGTCGCCGCGCGCCGCGCCGATCGCTGCATTGCGCAATGCGCCGAGCGTCTGCCCGCGCCGCGACCTGGAGAACGCGGATCGGTACGCCTTCGCGCTCGTGCGCCAGGCGCAGCACGTCTTCATGCAGTTTGCGCCCGCCGTCGTGAACGATGACCAGTTCGCGGTCACGTACGGTCTGGGCGCAGAAGTCGGCGGCGGCGCGGCGGAGTGCACCCAGCCGCCCCTCCTGTGTCACCGTGAAACAGCTTATCATCCGCGCTCGCTATGCAAGGGCTGAGCTATCTCATCACGTATCGCGAATCGGGCAGCGCCGAGCGGCGTGCAAATCTGCTGGCCGTGCTGTCCTGGCTCGGGCGATGGCCGGAGATCGAACTCGTCGTCGTCGAACAGGACGCCGTACCGCGCCTCGACGCGCCGCTCGAATACGGCGGCGGTGTGGCGCGATTCGCTTACAACCCGGGGCCATTCAACAAGGCCTGGGGACTCAATCTCGCCCTGGGCTTCGCGCGCCAGCCGCTGCTGGCCGTCGGCGACGCCGACGTGATCGCGCCCCATACGCTCGCCGCGGCGGTGGAGCGCTGCCGACACGTGGCGGCGGTGAAGCCGTACCGGACCATTGTCGACCTCACACCCGAGGAGAGCGCGCGCGTGCGCGCCGGAGAGTGGGAATTGCAGCCCTCGCGTCCTGCCAATGCGCTGCCCAACCGCGAGGGCCAGGGCGAGTACGTGGTATTCGCCGGCGGCCTGTTCGTGATCCAGCGCGAGTGGTTGCTTCGCCTGGGCGGATTCGACGAGCGTTTCCGCGGCTGGGGCGGCGAGGACGATGCCATGACGCGCAAGCTCGGCCGCGCCGGCGTCCCGATGGCGCAGATCGACGGGCCGCCAGCGCTGCATCTGTGGCATCCGCGCTCGCCCGAGACGACCTTCGGCCATCCGCACTACGGCGACAATCTCGCCCTGCTCGATGCCTATCATGCCTACAGCGATGGGGAGTTCACGCGCCTGTGCGAGGTCCAGCGCCAGCTGATGGGCAACCTGCACAAGTATCGCCCTGCGCACTGACCGGCCGTTGGCCCCCGCCGCCGCTACGCGGGGCCCATCTTGTCCGACGGCCGGATGCGGATGTGCAACTCGCGCAACTGCTGCTCGGTGACCGGCGAGGGCGCCTCGACGAGCAGATCCTGTCCGCGCTGCGTCTTCGGGAACGCGATCACGTCGCGGATCTGCTCCACGCCGGCCATCAGCGCGACCAGCCGGTCGAAGCCGAAGGCGATGCCGCCGTGCGGCGGCGCGCCGTATTGCAGTGCCTTGAGCAGGAAGCCGAACTTGCGTTGCTGGTCCTCCGCGCTGAGGTTGAGCGCGCGGAACACCTTGGCCTGCACCTCCTGGCGGTGGATGCGCAACGAGCCGCCGCCGATCTCCCAGCCGTTGAGCACGACGTCGTAGGCCTTGGCGAGCGCGTGACCCGGATCGGTCACGAACAGGTCCTCGTGGCCATCCTTCGGCGCGGTGAAGGGATGGTGGCGTGCGGCCCAGGTCTTGGTCTCGTCGTTGAACTCGAACATCGGGAAATCGACGACCCAGAGCGGCCGCCAGCCGGCGACGGCGAGGCCGCGCTCGTGGCCGATCTTTGTCCGCAGCGCGCCGAGCGCGTCGGCGACGATTTTTTCCCGATCGGCGCAGAAAAAGATCAGGTCACCGCTGGCGGCACCCGAGCGCGCGACGATTTCGCGCAGCACCTCCTCGGGCAGAAACTTGACGATCGGCGATTGCAGGCCTTCGCCATTCAGCTTGGCCGCATCGTTGACCTTGATGTACGCCAGACCCTTGGCGCCGTAAATGGCGACGAACGCCGTGTAATCGTCGATCTCCTTGCGCGTCAGGGTTCCGCCGCCAGGGACGCAGAGGGCCGCCACGCGGCCGTTCGGCAGTTCCGCCGCCGCACGGAAGAGCTTGAACTCGACCGCCTTCATCACATCGGTCAACTCGGTGAGCTTGAGCGGAATCCGCAGGTCGGGCTTGTCCGAGCCGTAGTCGCGCATCGCATCGGCATAGGTCATCACGGGAAACGGCTGCGGCAGCGCGACGCCGAGCGCGTCTTCGAACAGCGCGACGACCAGGTCCTCCATCATCAGCCGCAACTCCGTTTCGTCGAGGAAGGATGTCTCGATGTCGATCTGCGTGAATTCGGGCTGGCGGTCGGCGCGCAAGTCCTCGTCGCGGAAGCACTTGACGATCTGGTAGTAGCGGTCAAACCCGGCCACCATGAGCATCTGCTTGAACAGCTGCGGCGATTGCGGCAGGGCGTAGAACTGGCCATGGTGGACGCGCGACGGAACGAGAAATTCGCGTGCGCCCTCGGGCGTCGACTTGTACAGCACCGGCGTCTCGATCTCGATGAAACCGTGGGAGTCGAGAAACCGGCGCGCGGCCATGGCGGCGCGATGGCGCAGCTGCAAGTTTTTCTGCATCGCCGGCCGGCGCAGATCGAGCTCGCGATGCTCCAGCCGCACCGTTTCCGAGACATTCTCCTCGTCGAGCTGGAAGGGCGGGGTGAGCGAGACGTTGAGGATCTCGATATGGTGGGCGAGGATTTCGATCTCGCCGCTGGCAAGCTCGGGGTTGACGGTGCCCTCGGGTCGCGGCCGCACGAGCCCGGTCGCGGCGACGACGAATTCATGACGCAGCTTTTCGGCGACGGCAAAGGTCGCGACGCGGTCGGGATCGCACACGATCTGCACCAGGCCTTCGCGGTCGCGCAGATCGACGAAGATAACGCCGCCGTGGTCGCGGCGGCGATGGACCCAGCCGCAGACGGTTACCGTCTGGCCGAGGCGTCGGCGGTCGATGCGGCCGCAGTAATCGGTACGTTTCAAGTTCTTCTCCGGCAGGGATGCAAGGGTATGGTCGGCTGCGGTCAGGCAATCGCGGCCGTGGCCGCCGCGCCGACACGGCGACCCGCCGCGACCTGACCGATCAATTTCGCAGAGCTTGAGTGGCTTGCGCGCCGATCGCCGGCGTTTCGGCGACCGCGCGCGGGCGCGGCGCGACCACGCCCATCGAGATGATGTACTTGAGCGCCTCGTCGACTGTTATGTCGAGCTCGTGCACGCGCGCACGCGGCAGCATCACGATGTAGCCCGAAGTCGGGTTCGGCGTCGTCGGGACGTAGACGCTGACGTGCTCACCGTCCATGTGCATCGCCACCGAGGCGCCGGGCGTTCCGGTGAGAAAGGCGATCGACCAGCTCCCGGGATAGGGGAATTCGACCAGCAGCGCCTTGCGGAACGCATTGCCCGAATCGGAGAGCAGCGTATCGCTTACCTGTTTCACGCTGGAGTAGATGGACTTGACGAAGGGGATCCGGCCGAGCAGCCCTTCCCAGAGGCCAATGAGACGCGCGCCAAAGAAATTGGCGGCGATGACCCCGGTGAGCAGCAGGATGCCGAAGCTTAAGACGACGCCCAGGCCGGGAATGCGAAAACCCAGCACCGCTTCAGGCCGGGCGCTCTCCGGGAGCAGGAGCAAGGTCTGGTCGAGCGTCGTCACCAGGAAGACCAGTACCCAAATCGTGATACCGAGCGGCACCCAGACCAGCAATCCGGCAATCAGATAGCGTCTCATCGAGCCCTCCGCATCGGCAGGGGCGGCGTCAGCGGGTGCTCGCGCGTGGGCGGCGGATCAATGGCACGTGTCGCCGCCGGTGGCCGGTTTGCTGTCCGCTTTCGCTTCGCTCACGGCCGGCTTGGCACTGGCGCTCTCGGGGCGGGGGCCGCGCTTGCTGTCCGCCTTCGCTTCGCTCGCGGCCGGCTTGGCGCTGGCACCCTCAGGGGCGGGGGCCGCGGGCTCGCTCTTCTCGCTCTCGCCATTGCTTTTTTCGCCGCCGGCTGGCTGCGCGTTCTTGAAGTCGGTGGCGTACCAACCGCTGCCTTTGAGCCGGAACCCTGCCACCGAAACGAGCTTGCGCAGCTGGCTCTGACCACAGGACGGGCAATCCTTGAGCGGGGCGTCGGCAAGTCTTTGCAGCGCTTCGAGTTCGTGGCCACAGGCGGCGCAGCGGTATTCGTAAATTGGCATGGCGATCTCGGTAAACGTCGCGAAGAGTATGATCCAAAAGAAGAATTATACTCTAATCTGAGGTCGCTCCGGGCCCACACAAGGCCTCGGCCCAGGCTGCGTTTCGTGGCGCCGCCCGAGCGCGCGCAAATTCCTTTATGCTTGGTTCGGGTCCGCGCGAGCGCCGGGAGCGCAAACGATGAGTGCATATGGAATATGGTGGATTGTCGCGGCGGCGCTCATCGCGGCGGAGCTTCTGACCGGGACCTTCTATCTGCTCGCGGTCGGCGTTGCGCTCGCCTGTGGCGGCATTGCCGCATGGCTGGGATGGAGCGCCCCGAACCAGTGGCTTACCGCGGGCATCCTGGGTATCGTCGGCGTTGCGCTGCTGGAATGGTGGAAGCGCGGCCGGGCCACGCCACAACAGCCGGGGCTCGACGTGGGGCAGATGGTGCACGTGCAGAGCTGGGGCCCCGGCCGCACGGCGCGGGTCAGCTACCGTGGCTCGACCTGGGACGCAGAACTCGCAACGCCCGATACACCGCAGGCCGAAACCATGTACATCGCGGCAACCCGTGGTTCGGTGCTCATTCTTGCCGCCGGCCGGCCTTCCGCCGTGGAAGGCTAAGAAATGGACGTCGTCATGGGCTCTTCGATCGTCACGCTGGCGCTGTTTATCGTCGCCATTATCGTCATCGCCAAGACCATTCGCGTCGTGCCGCAGCAGCACGCGCTGGTCATCGAGCGGTGGGGCAAGTTCCACGCCGTACTCGAGCCAGGACTCAATTTCGTCATGCCGATCGTCGATCGCGTGGCGTATCGACACGACCTGCGCGAAATCCCGCTCGACGTGCCGTCGCAGATCTGCATCACCAAGGACAACACGCAGCTGCAGGTCGACGGCATCCTCTACTTCCAGGTCACCGATCCCAGGCTCGCGTCGTACGGATCGTCGAACTACGTGGTCGCCATCACCCAGCTCGCGCAGACGACGTTGCGCAGCGTCATCGGCCGCATGGAGCTCGACCGCACCTTCGAGGAGCGTGACCACATCAATGCCCAGGTCGTCGAGGCGCTCGACCAGGCGGCGGCGAACTGGGGCGTCAAGGTGCTGCGCTATGAGATCAAGGATCTGACGCCGCCGAAGGAGATCCTGCACGCCATGCAGGCGCAGATTACCGCCGAGCGCGAGAAGCGCGCGGTGATCGCCACCTCGGAAGGTCGCCAGCAGGAGCAGATCAATCTTGCCGCGGGCGCACGCGCGGCGGCGATCGCCCAATCGGAAGGGGTGAAGCAGGCCGAGATCAACACCGCGCAAGGGCAGGCGGCTGCGATCCTTGCGATCGCCGAATCGAACGCCAAGGCGATTCGCCAGGTCGCCGAGGCGATCAGTTCCCCGGGTGGGATGAACGCAGTCAACCTTAAGGTGGCCGAGCAGTACGTCGCCGCATTCAGCAGCCTGGCCAAAGCGGGCAACACGCTGATCGTGCCGTCGAACCTCGCCGACCTGGCGACCCTGGTGACGGCGGTGACGACGATGTTCAAGGCGCAGGAACACTGACGACGGCAGAACCGGCACGGCGTCGGTGGGCGATGGGTGCCGATACGCCGCGACCGTGCGTGCGCGCAGTCCAGGCTGTGGGAAAATAACGCGGGCGCGGAAACGATTGCTGTGCCGGGCTGTCGATCTTCGGGCAGCGTCGAGGGCGCGCACACGGGACGGGCGAGCATGGGACGGGTAACGCTCTACAGCAGTTCGAGGCGATCGCACCCGGGCGCGCAACGGGCGCAGGTCAGCCCGGTGCATCGAGCCGCCGACTTGGGCGGGCCGCCGCCAGACGCGCCCGCCGCCGGCAGCCGTCGCCGTGGCGGCCGCGCTCTGGCCCTGGTGCGCAGGGCGCAGCGCCCACTCCTGGTGGCGGCCGGCGCGGCGCTGGTGGTCGCGCTCTTCGTCGCCTACACGGCACGCAAGCCGGTCGCGCATACCTTCACCCAGACGGACATCGACGCCGCCGTGCTGCACACGCTCGAGACCCAGACGCTGCCGTCGAGCGCCGCGCGCGCCTACGAGGCCATCCGGCCGTCGGTGGTGCGGGTGCGCCAGATCACCCCTTCCGCGGAGGGCGAGCGCGACATCGAGAAAAGCGTCGGCAGTGGCGTGGTCATCGTCGACAAGGGCATCATCCTCACCAATCTGCATGTCGTTGCCGGCGGCGACCGGATCGGTGTCGTTTTCGCCGACGGGACCGAATCCGAGGCGACGGTCATCGGCGTGCAACCGGAAAACGACCTCGCGGTCATCCAGGCCAAGACGCTGCCGGACGATCTCATGCCGGCGACGTTGCGCTCCACCGCTGACTTGGCACCGGGCGACGAGGTCGTCGCCGTCGGCTTTCCGTTCGGCATCGGGCCGACGGTCACGGCGGGCGTGGTGTCCGGCTTGCAGCGCGTGCACCGCTCGCTCGACGGCAAGCGCGATCTGGTCAACCTCATCCAGTTCGATGCCGCGGTCAATCCCGGAAGCTCCGGCGGCCCGCTCGTCACTGCGGACGGAGAGGTGGTCGGCATCGTGACGGCAATCCTCAACCCGACCGACCAGCGGGTGTTCATCGGCATCGGGTTCGCGGTGCCCATCGAGAACGCGGCGTCGGCGATTGGCATCTCGCCGTTCTAATCGCCGCCACTTCGGCGCCCCAAAGGAAGCCATGGATACCAGAGAAACCGTCCGCACGACAACCTCCGCGCAGATGGAGCGCATCCTCTACGAGGTGAAGAAGATCGTCGTCGGCCAGGACCACTTTCTCGAACGCGTGCTGGTGGCGATTCTCGCCCAGGGCCACCTGCTGGTCGAAGGCGTACCCGGGCTGGCCAAGACGTTGACGGTCAAGACGCTCGCGCGGACGATCCGTGGTAGTTTCCGGCGCATCCAGTTCACGCCCGATCTCGTGCCCGCGGATCTGGTCGGCACACGCATCTACAACCAGAAGACCGGAGAATTCGCCACCTCGCTCGGTCCGGTGTTTACCAATCTGCTCCTCGCCGACGAGATCAATCGCGCACCGGCGAAGGTCCAGAGCGCGCTGCTGGAGGTCATGCAGGAGTACCAGGTGACCATCGCCGGCGTGACCCATCGCGTCCCAGAGCCGTTCCTGGTAATGGCCACGCAGAATCCGATCGAGACCGAGGGCACCTATCCGCTGCCGGAGGCGCAAGTCGACCGCTTCATGATGAAAGTGCTCGTCGGCTACCCGAAGGAGGAAGAGGAGTTCGTGATCGTCGAGCGGGTGACCGGTAGCGCGAGCGACGTGGTAGCGGTCTGCACCACCGAAGAACTCTCTGCCCTGCAGCAGGAGTGCCGCAACGGCTACGTCGATCCGGCGCTCATCCAGTACGCCGTGCGGCTCGCGTCGGCGACGCGTTATCCGGAACGCTACGGCGCGAAGGGGCTCGCGCGCTACATCGGTTTTGGGGCGAGCCCTCGCGGCTCGATTCACCTCATCGAGGGGGCGCGGGCGCTTGCCTACCTGCGCGGCCGCAACTACGCGCTGCCGGAGGATGTTGCCGACCTCGCGCCGGATGTGCTGCGGCATCGCCTCGTGCTCACCTACGAAGCGCTCGCCGACGGCAAGACGCCGGATGACCTGATTCTCGAAATCATGCGCCACGTGCGTGCGCCGGACAAGCTGCTGGAAACCCATGTCCGAGTCGCGGCGCAATCCTGAGCTGATCCTGCGCCGGCTGGAGTGGACGGTCATCCGTCGCCTGGATGGCCTGCTGCACGGCGATTACCGCACGCTGTTTCGCGGTTTCGGACTCGATCTCGCCGATCTGCGCGAGTATCAGTATCACGACGATGTTCGGCATATCGATTGGAACGTGACCGCGCGCCTGGCAACGCCTTACGTGCGCGAGTATCACGAGGATCGCGACCTGACCGCATGGTTCCTGCTCGACCTCAGCCCGTCGCTCGATTTCGGCTCGGGCGCGGTGCGAAAGCGCAGCGTGGCGGGCGACTTGGTCGCCGTGCTTGCGCGGCTGCTCAGTCGGCACGGCAACCGCGTCGGGGCGATCTTCTATGGCGACCGCGTCGATACCGTGATCGCGGCAAGGAGCGGCCGCCGCCACGTGTTGCACATCCTCCACACCATGCTTGCCCGCCCGGAACGCGCGCGCTCGGCCGCGACCGATCTTGCGGTACTGTTGCAGACTGCGTTTGCGCTCATGCACCGCCGGTCGTTGGTGTTCATCGTCTCCGACTTCATCAGCGCACCCGGATGGGCAGAGCCCTTGGCACGCCTCGCACTGCGCCACGAGGTCGTCGCGGTGCGACTGTACGATCCGCTGGAGATGGAGCTGCCGGATCTCGGCCTGGTGCCGATTCAGGACGCCGAGACCGGCGAACAGCTCACCGTCGACACGCACGATCGTCGCTTCCGCACTCGCTTCGCGCGCATCGTCGAGCAGCGCGACCTCGCGCTGCGGGCGACATTCCGCCAGGCCGGGGTCGACGCCCTCGAACTGTCGACGGACGACGACCTGCTCGACGCGATGCTGCGCTTCGCCGATCTGCGCAAGCGGCGCAGCCAGCTCGCCGGCGGCGGCACGCTGCCTCGGCACCTCGAACCGACGCATGAGCTTTCTGTGGCCTGAGCTGCTGTGGCTGTTGCTCGCCGTCCCAGCCCTGATCGGCATGTATTTCCTGTTGCTGCGGCGGGAGAAGGGACGCCTGCGGCGCTACGCGAGCCTGGCCATGATCCGGGACGCGATCGGCGCCGGGCAGGGGTTCCGGCGTCACCTTCCGCCGCTGTTGTTCCTGCTCGCGCTCGTGGTGCTCCTCGTCGCCATCGCGCGACCCACGGCGACCGTCACCCTGCCGTCGCAGCATGACACGATCATCCTGGCGATGGACGTCTCGGGCAGCATGCGCGCGACCGACGTCGCGCCGAGCCGGATCGTCGCTGCCCAGAACGCGGCCCGGGCGTTCGTCGCCGACCAGCCGGCAAGCGCGCGCATCGGCGTAGTTTCCTTCGCCGCGACGGCGTCGGTCGTGCAGCCTCCGACGCGCAATCGCGAGGATATTCTGGCCGCGATCGATCGCTTCCAGCTGCAGCGTGGGACGGCGATCGGCAGCGGCATCCTGGTGGCGCTGAAGACGATCTTTCCCGAGGTTGAATTCGATCTGCGGGCGTCGAATCCGCGCGAAGCGGCAGGGCGCGGCGGGCCCCTGGACCGTGCCGGGGAGCCGGGCGAGCCCGCGGCGAAAACCGTACCGCCGGGCTCGTACACCGCGGCGGCGATCATCCTGCTCTCCGACGGCCAGACGACGACAGGACCCAATCCAATCGAGGCGGCGCGCGTGGCCGCCGAACACGGCGTGCGCGTCTATACGGTCGGCATTGGAACCGCCAACGGCCAGATACTCGGCAGCGAGGGCTGGTCGATGCGCGTGCGCCTTGACGAGGAAGCGCTCAAGACCATCGCCGACATCACGCGCGGCGGATATTTCTACGCCAGCAATGCGAGCGAGCTCAACACGGTCTACCAGAGCCTCAACACCCGGCTCTCGCTGGAGACGAGGCAGACGGAGATTACCGCGCTGCTGGCCGCTGCGGCGGCCCTCACGGCGCTCTTGGCGGCGTTTCTGTCCATGCTGTGGTTCAATCGCATACTCTAACGCACCGGGGATAGCCGCGATGCAGGTTGGCGACAGCGTATTTCTCATCACCGGGGGCGCGTCGGGCTTGGGAGCCGGCACGGCGCGCATGGTGGTCGGCAACGGCGGCAAGGCCGTGCTTGCCGATCTGAAGGAAGCCGAGGGCAAGGCGCTGGCGGCCGAGCTCGGCGGCGCCGCGCGATTCGTCCGCACCGATGTCACCGACGAGACGAGTGCCAAGGCCGCGGTCGCGGCGACGCTCGCCGCGTTCGGCGCGGTGCACGGTCTGATCAATTGCGCCGGCATCGTCCACGGTGAACGCGTGCTCGGCAAGGAAGCCCCGCACGCTCTGGCGAGTTTTACCCGCGTCATCCAGATCAACCTGATCGGCTCATTTAACATGACGCGCCTGGCGGCGGAGGCGATGAGCCGCAATGCGCCCAACAGCCGGCGGCGAGCGCGGTGTCATCGTCTATACCGCGTCGGTGGCCGCATTCGACGGCCAGATCGGGCAACCTGCCTACAGTGCGTCGAAGGCTGGCCTCGTGGGCATGACGCTGCCGGTCGCACGCGAGCTGGCCCGGTTCGGGATTCGCGTCATGACCATTGCGCCGGGCATCTTCGAGACGCCGATGGTCGGCCAGATTCCCGCCGACGTCGCCGAGTCGCTGGGCAAGATGGTGCCGTTTCCTCCCCGGCTCGGCCGACCGGAAGAGTTTGCCTCGCTGGTCGGCGAGATCATTCGCAACGAAATGCTCAACGGGGAAGTGATCCGCCTCGACGGCGCCATTCGCATGGCTCCGAAATAGACGCCTTCAGTCGCGCCGGACGAGGGCGAAGGTGGCGGCGATCATCGCCACGAAGAACACCAGCGTCCAGCCGGCGATCGAAAGGTGGAGGAACTCCCAGCTTTTTTCCGCGCATTCGCCGCTGCCCTCGAAGACCTTGTTCAACACGGCGGTGAAAGGCAGCGTTTCAAGCATGTAGTTCAAGCTCATTCCACACGACGGCACCTGGTCCTTGGGCAGCGACTGGAGCCATACCTGGCGCGCCGCAAGCGCGGCGCCGGCGCCGCCCACGAGCAGCTGAAAAAGCGCGTAGACGGTCGCCCCGGTGCGTCCCGGGTTGTGGAACGTGGCCACCAGAAAGACGAGTCCCATCGCGATCACGCACACGCGCTGCAGCACGCACAGCGGGCAGGGGTCGAGATTGAGAACGTATTGCAGATACAGCGCGTAGCCCATGAGGCCGACGCATACCAGGAAGCCAAGCACGTAGCCGATGCGTCGCGGCGGCAGAAGAATGAGCGCCAGCGAGGTGACCCCGACGACCATCAAGGTGATGCGATAGGCGGTGAGCGATGCGTTCGGGCCGGTAGCCAGCTGGAGGTATTCCTGGCCCAGCAGCGCGAGGCAAAGCAGCAGTCCGACCCAGGGCCAGGTCAGCGAAGGATAACGCGGGCTGTTCATGGCGACGCCACCTCGAGCGCCTGGCCGATATCCCACAGGATATCGTCGAGCGTCTCCAGGCCGACCGAAAGCCGGATCATCTCCGGCAACACGCCGGCGGCGCGCTGTTCCGCCTCGTCGAGCTGGCGGTGCGTCGTCGAAGCCGGATGAATGACCAGCGTCTTCGCATCGCCCACATTGGCGAGGTGAGAAAGGAACTGCACCGCCTCGATGAAGCGCACCCCGGCTTCGGCCCCGGCCTTGAGGCCGAACGTCAGGATGCCTCCCGCGCCTCGCGGCAGGTAGCGCCGTGCCAGGGCCTCGTAGCGGTTGCCCGGCAAGGCCGGGTAATGCACCCAGGCAACCCGCGGGTCCTGGGCGAGATGGCGCGCGATGGCGAGCGCCGACTCGCAGTGCCGCGGCATGCGCAGATGCAGCGTCTCGATGCCCTGGAGCAGGAGGAAGGCGTTGAACGGCGACAGCGCCGGGCCCAGCGTGCGCATCGCTTCCATGCGCGCCTTCATGGTGAATCCAAAATCGCCGAAGGTCTCGTGGAAAATCACGCCGTGATAGCCGCGCGAGGGCGTCGTCATCTGCGGAAACTTGCCGTTTCCCCAGTCAAACTTGCCCGACTCGACGATCACTCCGCCCATCGTCGTGCCGTGGCCGCCAAGGTATTTGGTGGCGGAATGGATGACGATGTCGGCGCCGTGCTCGATCGGCCGGCAGAGATACGGCGACGCAAGCGTGTTGTCGATGACCAGCGGCACGCCCGCATCGTGCGCAATGGCCGCCAGCGCGGCCAGATCGACGACGTTGAGCTGCGGGTTGCCAATCGTTTCGGCGTAGAGTGCCTTGGTATTGGGCTTCAAGGCACGGCGGAAGCTGTCGGGGTCGTCGCGGATCGGCAAATGTCGTGTCGATGCCCAATTCGGCAAAGGTCACGGCAAACTGGCTATAGGTGCCGCCGTAGAGCGTGCGCGCGGAGACGATATGGTCGCCGTGCTTGGCGAGCGTCAGCAGTGCAACCGTCTGCGCCGCCATGCCCGTTGCCGCGGCCAGCGCCGCGCGGCCGCCCTCCAGCGCGGCCACGCGCTCTTCGAGGGCGCACACGGTGGGGTTGGAGATGCGCGAGTAGACGTTGCCGAACGTTTG
Organism: uncultured beta proteobacterium; assembly: GCA_963711235.1. GTDB lineage: Bacteria > Pseudomonadota > Gammaproteobacteria > Burkholderiales > Casimicrobiaceae > PALSA-1003. The sequence continues at coordinate 226,808 of CAVQDI010000016.1, forward strand.
CAGATTGAACAGACTCGCCGCGTGGTCGGCGCTGTCGAACACGAACGAGGTCGTCTGGTAGATCGGCAACGCGCGCGCGCCGGTCGCCCTGTCAGGGATCTGCCCCGCGTGCAGGCAGAGCGTGTCGAAGCCGTAGTCGCGGTCCGCCATCGGCGCTAGACCGGTCGTCTCGCCGAGACGATGCGGGTGTTGACGCCCGCCCAGTTCAATCCGCCAAGGATGCGCGCGTGCTCGATCTTCACGCAGCGGTCCATGACGACATCGAGCCCGGCGGCGCTCGCGAGCTGCGCCGCCTCCTCGTTGCGTATGCCCAGCTGCATCCATAGCACCTTCGCGCCGATCGCGATCGCGTCACGGGCGATGGGGAGCAGCTCGGAGGGCTTGCGGAAGCAATCGACGATGTCGATCGCGTTCGCTCCACCCTGATGGGCGGAGATGAGATCGGGATAGCAGCGCTCGCCCATCACTTCGCCATAGGACGGGTTGACCGGGACGATGCGATAGCCATGATCGCGCATGTACTTGGCGGCAAAGTAGCTCGGACGGTACCAGTTTGCCGACAGTCCGACGACGGCGATCGTTCGCGACCGCGTCAGGATGCGGCGCAATCCGGCGATATCGTCGACCAGCGGCACGTCACCAGCGCCGCGCGGCCGGTGCGGCGTCGTGCGAGCCCGCGTCGATTCGGCGTTCCGGCGACAGCCGGCGGCGACGCAACGATGACGAGCAGCGAGTCCAGCATGGCACGCATGTCCGTTCCCTCCGTCGCTGCCGGCGCGAAATGTTACACGGCGACGCGACTTGACGGCGATAGTGTAATCGAAACGGCTGCCGCACGCGGCAGGTAGAATAGCTGCCATGCTCGCGTTCATTGTCCGCCGCAGTCTGCAGGCGGTGCTCGTGCTGCTCGTCGTGTCGCTGCTCGTATTCATCGGCGTGCACGCCATCAGCAACCCGGTTGACATCCTGATCAATACGCCGGTCGATGCGCAGCAGCGCGCTCGCGCGCTCGCCGCGCTCGGCCTGGAGGAGCCGCTGTGGACGCAATTCCTGGTGTTCATTTCCGGGGTGTTGCACGGCGACCTCGGCCGGTCCTTCGTGCACGACACGCCGGCGCTGGGATTGATCCTGGAGCGCATGCCGGCGACCCTTGAACTGGCCATCGCCGCGATGCTGATGGCCGTTTTGCTCGGCGCTTCCCCTTGGATTGTGGGCCGGATTGAAGCCCGACAGCGGCGCCGGCCGCACCATCCTGGCCGGATCGATTCTCGCTCTCTCCCTGCCGGCGTTCTGGGTCGGCCTGCTGCTCGTCATGGTGTTCTCGGTGACCCTGGGGTGGCTGCCTGTGTATGGCAGGGGACCGACCACGCTCCTGCTCGGCGTCCCGGTGAGTTTCCTGTCGCTGGAGGGCTGGCGCCATCTGATCCTGCCGGCGACCAGTCTCGCCCTGTTCAATCTCGCGCTTGCTCATCCGCCTCGCCCGAGCCGGCACACGCGCGGCATTGCGGCAGGACTACGTCAAGTTCGCGCGCGCCAAGGGGCTCGCCAAGGCGCGCGTGATCGGCGTCCACGTACTGCGCAATGTCCTCATTCCGATCGTCGCCGTCATCGGACCGGAATTCGGCTCGGTCGTCGCCCTCGCCGTCGTCACCGAGACCGTATTTGCGTGGCCTGGCATGGGCAAGCTTCTGATCGACTCGATCAGTGTGCTCGATCGGCCGGTCATTCTCGCCTATCTCCTGGTCACCTTGGTCCTGTTCATCGTCGTCAACCTGATCGTCGACATTCTCCACTCGGCGCTCGATCCCCGGGTGCGCGTGCGCGAAGCGAGGGGGTAGGTGTCGTGGCACGCGACGAAACGCCGTTCCGGCGCCTCCGCGCAGCCTTCTTCGAGAGCCCGGCCGCAGTCGTCGGGATCGCGCTGTTTTGCCTCGTCCTGGTCGTGGCCCTCGCCGCACCCTTGATTTCACCCCAGAACCCCTACGATCCGGCGCAACTCGATGCGCTGGATGGCCGGCTGCCCCCGGGCTCGACGTCGAGCACCGGGGCAACGTTCTGGCTCGGTACCGACGCGCAGGGCCGCGACGTGCTCTCCGCCATCCTCTACGGGTTGCGCACGAGCCTCGCCGTCGGCGTCCTGAGCACCTTGGTTGCGCTGGCGATCGGCCTCGCGCTGGGACTGGGCGCAGCGTGCTTCGGCGGCCGCACCGACAGCGCTGATCACGCGTATCGCCGATATCCAGGTCTCCTTTCCGGCGTTGCTGATCGCCCTGATCCTGCTCGCGGTGCTCGGCCAGGGTATGGAGAAGACCATCGCCGCGCTGGTCGCGGTGCAGTGGGCCTATTTCGCGCGCAGCTTCCGCCGCGCGGTACGGGTGGAGACGGGCAAGGAATATATCGAGGCGGCGCGCTGCCTGGCGCTCACGCCTTCGCGCATCGTCTTTCACCACCTGCTGCCGAACTGCCTGCCCGCGCTGATCGTCGTGGCCGCGGTGCAGGTCGCGGTGGCGATCACGCTGGAGGCCACGGTGTCGTTCCTCGGATTCGGTGTGCCGCTTACCGAGCCGTCCCTGGGCCTGCTTATCGCCGACGGCTACCCCTATCTGCTGTCGGGCAAGTATTGGATCAGCTTTTTTCCCGGCGTCGCGCTCCTGCTCACGATCATCAGCATCAATCTCGTGGCCGACCAGCTGGGCGAGGTTCTGGACCCGCGGCGGCAACGATGACCGAGCCGCTACTCCAGGTCGACGGCCTGCGTGCGCATTGCTTTACCCAGGAGGGCGTGGTCGAAGGCGGTCGACGACGTGAGTTTCGTGCTCGACCGCGGCGAGGTGCTGGGTTTGGTCGGCGAGTCCGGCTCGGGCAAGTCGATGACCGGCCATTCGATCATGGGGCTCGTCGATCCGCCGGGACGCATCGTCGGCGGGCGCATCGTGTTCGCCGGCCGCGATCTGGCCACGCTGTCGGACGAGCAGATGCGGCAACTTCGCGGCAACCGCATCGCGATGATCTTCCAGGACCCGATGCTGACGCTAAACCCGGTGCTGCGCATCGACACCCAGATGGTCGAAACCGTCCTCGCGCACGAGCCGATCGCGCGTCCGGCGGCGCGGGCCCGTGCGCGCGAGGCCCTGGCGAAAGTCGGCATGCCATCGCCCGAGTCAGGGCTGAAGGCGTATCCGCATCAGCTCTCCGGCGGCATGCGGCAGCGGGTCGCCCTCGCCATTGCCCTGCTCAACCGGCCCGATCTGATCATCGCCGACGAGCCGACGACGGCGCTCGATGTCACGATCCAGGCGCAGATCGTCTTCGAGATGCAGCAACTCGCGCGCGAGGCCGGGACGGCGTTGATCTGGATCACCCGCGACCCGGCGCTGATCGCCGGGCTGGCCGATCGCGTCGCCGTGATGTACGCCGGCCGCATCGTCGAGCAGGGCTACACCGAGGACGTGCTTCGCGCGCCGCGCCACCCGTACACCCGCGGGCTGCTCGATTCGATGCCGGGCAGCGCGCCCGCCGCGCGAGAAGTTCAGGCAGATTGCCGGCATGAGCCCAACGCTCACCGACCTTCCGCCGGGTTGCGCATTTCGGCCGCGCTGCCCGTACGCGACCGCCGAATGTGCACAGACTCCCGACATGCGCGCCTACGGGGCGAGCGGCCAGGCGCTGCGCTGCTTTCATCCGCTGCCGCCGCCGGGATGAGGCGATGAGCGCCGCTGCCGAGCGCAACAACATCGCGCCTTTGCTCGAGCTCAAGGCGGTCTCGAAGCGCTTTGTCTCGAAACGTGACCTCGCGGCCCGGATCGCGGGCCTGTTTGCTCGCGGCGGGCGCGAGGAGGTCGTGCACGCCGTGGACGGCGTGGATCTGGACATCGCCGAAGGCGAGGTCGTCGGCCTGGCGGGCGAATCGGGTTGCGGCAAGTCGACGCTGGGGCGGCTTGCGGTCGGGCTCCTCGCGCCGACCGCAGGCGAGCGCTTTTGGCGCGGCGAGCCGTGCGCTGGCGCGGGCGGCGCGGCGGCGCGCGCGCGCCAGCTCAAAATGCAGATGCTCTTCCAGGATTCTTATGCGGCGCTCAATCCGCGGCTGCGCGTCATCGACATCGTGGGCGAGGCTCCGGTTGCGCACGGGCTGATCGGCTCGCGGCAGCAAATCGAATACGTCGGCTTGCAGCTCAATCGGGTCGGGCTCGATCCGACGCTAATGCGGCGCTTTGCGCACCAGTTTTCCGATGGCCAGCGCACCCGCATCGGCATCGCCCGGGCATTGGCGGTCAAGCCCGAGTTTCTGGTCTGTGACGATCCGGTGGCCAGGCTTGACGTGTCGGTCCAGGCGCAGGTGCTCAACCTGTTCATGGACCTGCGCGCCGCGCTCGACCTCACCTACCTGTTCATCAGCCACGATCTGGAGGTCGTCTGCCACTTAAGCGACCGGGTCGTGATCATGTATCTCGGCCGGATCGTCGAGTCGGGGCCCGCGCGCGAGCTCTTGGCGACCCCGAACCATCCCTACACGCAGGCGCTGCTCGCCGCGAGCGGCAGGCTGGAGGCGAAAAGGCGCGCCGCCATACCGGTCAAGGGGGAAATGCCCTCGCCGCGCTCGCCACCGCCAGGCTGTCAATTCCACCCGCGCTGCCCGTACGTGATGCCGCGCTGCAAAGAGGCTGCGCCGCCGCTCGAGCCCATCGCCCCGGGCCGCTTGGCCGCCTGCTACCTCAACAAGACCGTCGCTTGAAGCCCTGCAGCGCGGCCTTGTTGCGCTGCAGCGCGTTGACCCGCTCCGACGGCGCGGGGTAAAATCGCTCGGTTTGCATGGGGCCCGGATTTTGAGCCGCGGGCCACGCTTCTCGGGTGCGCGATGCGCGGCAAGCTGGTCGTCGGCAACTGGAAAATGAACGGCGGCCTGCGGCAAAACGACGCGCTGCTGGCCGAACTGCGCGCGCGATGGGCGGCACCCGTGGGCCGGGATCTGGCGCTTTGCGTCCCCTATCCGTACCTTTGGCAGGCGCAGGCCGCGCTGTCGGGGTCGGCGATCAGCTGGGGCGCGCAGAACGTCAGTGAGCACGCCGGCGGGGCTTATACCGGCGAGGTTTCCGCGGCCATGGTGGCCGAGTTTGGTTGCCGCTTCGCGCTCGTCGGCCACTCCGAGCGGCGCGCGCGCTGCGGCGAGACCGACGTGGCGGTGGCCGACAAGGCGGCAGCGGCGCTGGGCGCGGGTCTGACGCCCATCGTCTGCGTCGGCGAGACATTGGCCGAGCGCGAGGCTGGAACGACGCGCACGGTGGTGCTGCGCCAGTTCGACGCGGTGGCGAACCGGCTTGGCGCCCGGGTTAGCGCGATCGTGATCGCCTATGAGCCGGTGTGGGCGATCGGTACCGGACAGAGCGCAAGTCCGGATCAGGCCCAGGCGGTGCACCGGCTGCTGCGCGAGCGCCTCGGGGACATCGATGGCGCGGCGGCGGCGGTGCCGTTGCTCTACGGCGGCAGCGTCAAATCGGACAACGCGAAGTCCCTGTTCGCGTGCCCGGATATCGACGGTGCCTTGGTCGGCGGTGCGTCGCTCAAGGCGGATGAATTTTTGGCGATCGCCTGTGCCTAAATCGAACGGGACGGGCGGCGCGTAAAGGATCGACGAAATGGTCTGGGAAACGCTTCTGGTGGGTGTGCACCTCGTGGTCGCGGCGGCGCTGATCGGCTTCGTCCTGCTGCAGCATGGCAAGGGCGCCGACATGGGCGCGGCATTCGGCAGCGGTTCCTCGGGGAGCCTCTTCGGCGCGGCGGGGTCGGCGAATTTTCTTTCCCGTACCACCGCCGTCTTGGCCACCGCGTTCTTCCTCTCGAGCCTTGGCCTGACTTATTTCGGTGCCACTCGCACCGGGCCTGTGGACATTATGAAGCAGGGTGCGACACCGAGCGCGCCGGCACCCGTCAGCAAGGACGGCAAAGCGACCGACGTGCCGCAGGGCGCCGCGCCGGCAATACCCGCCGCGCCGGCACCCGATAGCGAATCCAAGCCCATTGACGTACCGAAGTGACCGAGCGCGCGCCGACGTGGTGGAATTGGTAGACACGCTGTCTTGAGGGGGCAGTGGCGTAAGCCGTGTGAGTTCGAGTCTCACCGTCGGCACCAGAAGAAGAAGGGCGCGACGCTCGGTTCAAGCAATGGCCAGGGGGGGCCGGCGACGCAGCGAAGGCATAGCCGGAGTGATAGAAGGGTAGGATTGATCCGATCATGCTGGAACAGTACTTCCCGATCCTGCTCTTCATCGTCGTCGGCGTCGGCGTCGGCGTGATCCTGCTCACGGTCGGCGGTTTCGTTGCGCCGAATCGGCCCGACCCGGAAAAGCTCGCTCCCTACGAGTGCGGTTTCGAGGCCTTCGAAGACGCGCGCATGCAGTTCGACGTGCGCTATTACCTGATCGCGATCCTGTTCATACTCTTCGACTTGGAGATCGCGTTTCTGTTTCCCTGGGCTGTCGTCCTACCCGATATCGGCGCGTTCGGTTTCTGGTCGATGATGATCTTCCTCGGGATCCTGGTCGTCGGCTTCGTCTACGAATGGAAAAAGGGTGCGCTGGAATGGGAATAGCGTCCGGCGTGAAGCGGCAGGGCGCGCAGACAAGCGGCACGGCTGCGCGAAGCGCCTGCCTTGCGCACCGGCGCGAGCCGGCGCCGGTCGTGGAGACGACTCATGCCCATTGAAGGCATCCTCGAAAAGGGCTTTGTCACCACGTCGCTCGACGCGCTGATCAACTGGGCGCGCAGCGGCTCGATGTGGCCGATGACGTTCGGACTCGCATGCTGCGCGGTGGAGATGATGCACGCGGGGGCGTCGCGCTACGACCTCGACCGCTTCGGCGTGGTGTTTCGCCCCAGTCCGCGTCAGTCGGACGTGATGATCGTCGCCGGCACGCTGTGCAACAAGATGGCGCCGGCGCTGCGCAAGGTCTACGACCAGATGGCCGAGCCGCGGTGGGTCATATCGATGGGCTCCTGCGCCAACGGCGGCGGCTACTACCATTATTCGTATTCGGTCGTGCGCGGCTGTGACCGCATCGTCCCGGTCGACATCTACGTCCCGGGCTGCCCGCCGACTGCCGAGGCGCTGCTCTACGGCATACTCCAGCTGCAAAACAAGATCTGGCGGACCAACACGATCGCACGTTGATGGCGACGAAAATTGAGACGCTCGCCGCCGCGCTTCCTGCGGCGCTGGGCGACGCGCTGCGCAGCGTCACGATCGCACTCGGTGAGGTCACCGCGATCATCGCTGCGGACGGCCTGCCGACTGCCATGCGGGCGCTGCGTGACCGGCCCGAACTGCGGTTCGCAACGCTGCTCGATGTCTGCGGCGTTGATTACTCGGCCTTCGGCGGCGAGCCGCCCCACGTGGCCGACTTCGTTTCGAATGCAACCCCGCCGGAGCCTCAGGTCGCGCCGCCGCCCGGACGCCGCTTCGCCGTCGTCTACCATCTGCTGTCGCTGGCCAACAACTGGCGGCTGCGCGTGCGCGCGTTCGCGCCGGACGACGATTTTCCCGTTCTGCCGTCGATGCTCGACATCTGGCCGTCGGCCAACTGGTACGAGCGCGAAGCCTTCGACTTCTTCGGCATCGTGTTTGTCGGTCACCCGGATCTGCGCCGGCTCCTCACCGACTACGGCTTTGTCGGCCATCCGTTCCGCAAGGACTTCCCGCTCTCCGGGCATGTCGAGATGCGTTACGACCCCGAGCAGGGGCGGGTGATCTACCAGCCGGTGAGCATCGAGCCGCGCGAGGAAACGCCGCGCATCATCCGCGAGACGAACTACGCGGAGAGCGAGGGCTTTCGCAAGGGCTGACGACGTGGCTGAGATTCGCAACTACACCATGAACTTCGGGCCGCAGCATCCGGCGGCGCACGGCGTCTTGCGGCTGGTCCTCGAGCTCGACGGCGAGGTAATCCAGCGCGCCGATCCGCATATCGGGCTGCTGCATCGCGCGACCGAAAAGCTGGCCGAGTACAAGACCTACGTGCAGTCGCTGCCGTACATGGACCGGCTCGATTACGTCTCGATGATGTGCAACGAGCACGCGTACTGCCTGGCAATCGAAAAACTGCTCGAAGTCGTGGTCCCGATCCGGGCCCAGTACATCCGCGTGATGTTCGACGAGATCACCCGTATCCTCAACCACCTGCTGTGGCTGGGGGCGCACGCGCTCGATGTCGGCGCCATGACGCCGTTTCTGTACTGTTTCCGCGAGCGCGAGACACTGATGGATTGCTACGAGGCGGTCTCGGGGGCGCGCATGCACGCGGCGTATTACCGCCCCGGGGGGGTCTACCGCGATCTGCCGCAACGCATGCCGCAGTACCAGTCCTCGCCCATTCACAACGCCAAGGCGGTGGCGCGGATGAACGAGAACCGCCAGGGCTCGCTGCTCGACTTTATCGCCGATTTCACCACCCGCTTTCCCGCCAACGTCGACGAGTACGAGACGCTGCTCACCGACAACCGCATCTGGAAGCAGCGCACGGTCGGCATTGGCGTCGTGACTCCGGAACGGGCGCAGGCGCTCGGGTTCACCGGACCGATGCTGCGCGGGTCGGGAGTAGCCTGGGACCTGCGCAAGAAGCAGCCCTATGCGGTCTACGACCGGATGCAATTCGACATCCCCGTCGGGACCAACGGCGACTGCTACGACCGCTATCTGGTCCGCGTGCAGGAAATGCGCGAGGCCAACAGGATCGTCCGCCAGTGTGTCGACTGGCTGCGCCAGAATCCGGGGCCGGTAATCGTCGACAACCACAAGATCGCACCGCCGTCGCGGGAAGAGATGAAGACCAACATGGAGGAGTTGATCCACCACTTCAAACTCTTCACGGAGGGCATACACGTGCCGCCGGGCGAGGTGTACGCCGCAGTCGAGCATCCGAAAGGCGAGTTCGGGATCTACCTCATCTCCGACGGCGCGAACAAGCCCTACCGCCTGAAGATCCGGGCCGGGAGCTATCCCCACCTGGCGGCACTCGACGAGATGGCGCGCGGGCACATGATCGCCGATGTCGTTGCCATCATCGGCACGCAGGACGTCGTATTCGGGGAGATCGACCGATGAACGCCCCCATCGTGCACCTCGAAGAGCTGCAATTCACGCGCGACCTGCGCCACGGGGAGCGGTTCGAAGCGAAGCTCGCGCCGGTCGCGCCGACGGTCGGAGCGCGCAAGCTTGGCTATAACGTGACCTCGGTGCCGGCGGGGAAGCGCGCATTCCCGTTTCATAATCACCATGCCAACGAGGAGATGTTCTTCATTCTTGAAGGCGAAGGGATGCTGCGCTTCGGCAACGCGGAATACCCGGTACGCAAGGGGCACTTCATCTGCTGTCCCTGCGGCGGCCCCGAAGTGGCGCACCAGCTGATCAATACCGGCGGCGGCGAGCTCACCTATATCGCGGTCAGCACGACGATCGATACCGACATCTTCCAGTATCCGGATTCGGGCAAATTCGGCGCCGTCGGCGGCCGCCAGCCCGGTCGTCCGCCAACGGAGGCGACTTTCGCCGGCAAGTTCGTTCCGGAGGGCGCCGACGTGGACTACTGGCACGGAGAGTAGAGCGTGTTGACCGACGCCGCGCTGCGCAAGATCGATCGCGAAATCGCCAAGTATCCGTCCGGCCAGAAACAGTCGGCGGTGATGGCGGCCCTCGCCATCGCGCAGGACGAGAAGGGCTGGCTGGCCACGGAGACGATGGACTTCGTCGCGGACTACCTGGGCATGCCGCCGATCGCCGTCTACGAGGTGGCGACCTTCTACGAAATGTACAACACGGCGCCCACCGGCAGGTACAAGCTGACCCTTTGCACCAACCTTCCGTGCGCGCTGCAGCATGCGGCCAAGGCGGCGCAGCATCTGCAGCAGAAGCTCGGCATCGGCTTCGGTGAAACCACGCCCGATGGCATGTTCACGCTCAAGGAGGGTGAATGCTTTGGCGCCTGCGGCGACGCGCCGGTGCTGCTGGTCAACAACAAGCGCATGTGCAGCTGGATGCGTCCCGAAGCGATTGACCGGCTGCTCGCCGAGCTGGCTGCGGAGGGCGGGCAGTGAACGCGCCGGCCGAATTCCTCGACTACGGCCCCGACAGTATCATCATGGCCGGTCTCGACGGCAGGAACTGGCGACTCGCCGACTACGTGGCGCGCGGCGGCTACACCGCGCTAAAGAAGGTGCTGACCGAAAAGATCCCGCCCGCCAACGTCATCGCCGAGGTCAAGCGCTCGGCCCTGCGCGGCCGCGGGGGCGCGGGCTTCCCGACCGGGCTCAAATGGAGCTTCATGCCGCAACAGTACAGCGGTGAGAAGTATCTGGTCTGCAATTCCGACGAGGGTGAGCCAGGGACGTTCAAGGATCGCGACATCCTGCGTTATAACCCGCACATCGTGTTCGAGGGCATGGCGATCGCGGCCTACGCGATGGGCTGCCGTCGCGGCTATAACTACGTGCACGGAGAGATCTGGGACGACTACGAGCGCTGCGAGGAAGCTTTGGAGGAGGCCTTTCAGGCGGGCTACCTGGGCGACGACATCCTCGGCAGCGGGTTCTCCTTCCACCTCCACAATCACCACGGCTACGGCGCCTACATCTGCGGCGAGGAGACGGCGCTCTTGGAGTCGCTCGAAGGCAAGAAGGGCCTGCCGCGCTTCAAGCCGCCGTTTCCGGCGAGCTTCGGGCTCTTCGGCAAGCCGACGACGATCAACAACACGGAGACCTTCGCCGCGGTCCCGTGGATCATCAACCACGGCGGCGAGGCGTTTCTGAATCTCGGCCGACCGAACAACGGCGGCACCAAGATTTTTTCGGTCTCGGGCGACGTGGAGCGGCCGGGCAACTACGAGGTCAGGCTCGGCACGCCGTTCGCCAAGCTGCTGGAGATGGCCGGCGGCATGCGCGGTGGGCGCCCGCTCAAGGCGTGCATCCCCGGAGGGTCGTCGATGCCGGTGCTGCCCGGGGCGGTCATGCTCGGCACCGACATGGACTACGACTCGATCGCCAAGGCGGGATCGATGCTCGGATCCGGCGCGGTGATCATCATGGACGACACCCGCTGCATGGTGCGCTCGTTGCTCCGGCTGTCGTATTTCTATTTCGAGGAGTCCTGCGGCCAGTGCACGCCGTGCCGCGAGGGTACCGGCTGGCTGTGGCGCATCGTCAACCGGATCGAGCACGGCGAGGGCAAGAACGAGGACCTGGACGTGCTGCTGTCGGTGTCGGACAACATCGCCGGGCGCACGATCTGCGCCCTGGGCGATGCCGCCGCGCTGCCGGTGAAGAGCTTCATCAAGCATTTCCGCGCCGAGTTCCAGCACCACATCGATCACAAGCGGTGCCCGGTGCCGGACTACGTCTGACGCCCCCATGACGACGCTCAACCTCGAAGTCGACGGTCAAGCGGTGCAGGTGCCCGGGGGCAGCACGGTGATGGACGCTGCGCACAAGCTTGGCATCTACGTGCCCCATTTCTGCTGGCACAACAAGCTCTCGATCGCCGCCAATTGCCGCATGTGCCTGGTGCAGGTTGAAAAGGCGCCCAAGCCGCTCCCGGCCTGCGCCACGCCCGCGAGCGAGGGCATGAAGGTATGGACGCACTCCGCCGCCGCCGTCGACGCGCAGAAGGGTGTGATGGAATTCCTGCTCATCAACCACCCGCTCGATTGCCCGATCTGCGACCAGGGCGGCGAATGCCAGCTGCAGGATCTCGCCGTTGGCTACGGCGCGTCGAACTCGCGCTATCAGGAGCCCAAGCGCGTGGTGCTGAACAAGAACCTCGGGCCGCTGATCGCCACCGACATGACGCGCTGCATCCATTGCACGCGCTGCGTGCGCTTCGGCCAGGAGATCGCCGGCGTCATGGAGCTTGGCATGATCGGCCGCGGCGAGTTCGCCGAAATCATTACCTTCGTCGGCAGGACGGTCGATTCGGAGCTTTCCGGCAACGTCATCGACCTGTGTCCTGTCGGCGCGTTGACGTCCAAGCCCTTTCGCTACAGCGCGCGGACCTGGGAGCTCGCGCGGCGCAGGTCGGTAAGCCCGCACGACAGCCTCGGCAGCAATCTGGTCGTGCAGGTGAAGAACGATCGGGTCATGCGGGTCGTGCCGCTGGAGAATGAAGCGATCAACGAATGCTGGCTGTCGGACAAGGATCGCTTTTCCTACGAGGGCCTCAACTCAGAGGACAGGCTGACCCGGCCGATGCTCAAGCGCGACGGACAATGGGTCGAGACCGACTGGCAGACCGCGCTCGAGCACGTCGTGCGGGAGACCCGGCGCATCCGCGAGCGGCACGGCGCCGCGGCCATCGGCGCACTGGTGTCTCCGCATTCGACGCTCGAGGAGATGCACCTGCTGCAGAAACTCATCCGCGGCCTGGGCAGCGAGAACATCGACTATCGCCTGCGCCAGTCCGACTTCAGCACCGATGGCCAGCGCGAAGGGGCCGCCTGGCTCGGCATGTCGATCGCCGAGTTCGCGGCGCTCGACCGCGTGCTCATTGTCGGCAGCTTCCTGCGCAAGGATCATCCGCTGCTGGCGCAGCGGCTGCGGCAGATGACCAAGAAAGGCGCTCAGCTCTCGCTCGTGCACAGCGCCGACGACAAGCTGTTGCTCAAGCTGGCGCACAAGCTGATCGTCGCCCCGTCCGCGCTGCCGCGGGCGCTGGCCGAAATCGTGGTTGCGGCGGCGGCAGCGGCGGGCGCCGCGGCGCCCGCGGCACTCGCTGCGGTCGAGCCCTCGCCAGCCGCCCGCGAGATCGCCGCTGCCTTGGCCAGCGGCGCCAAGCGCGGTGTCTTCCTGGGCAGCTTCGCCGACTGGCATCCGCGCGCGGCCCAGCTGCACGCGCTCGCCGCTGCCCTCGCCGAGCTCACCGGCGCGAAACTGGGCTTTCTCACCGAGGCGGCCAATTCGGTCGGTGGCACCGTCGCCGGCGCCTATCCGCGCAAGACCGGACTGCACGCCGCGGCCATGCTCGCTGACCCGCGCCGGGCGTACCTGCTGCTCCATACCGACCCCGAGCTCGACTCGGCCGATCCGGCGCGCACGCGCGCCGCGCTGTCTGCGCGCCGAATTCGTGCTCGCGCTCTCGCCCTTCCGGTCCGGCGCTGCAGCCCATGCGCACGTGCTGCTGCCGGTGGCGCCGTTCACCGAAACCGCCGGTACCTTCATCAATTGCGAGGGCCGGGTACAGGCCTTCAACGGCGTCGTGCCGCCGCTTGGCCAGACGCGCCCGGCATGGAAGGTTTTGCGCGTGCTCGGTTCGCTCCTTGCGCTGCCTGGATTCGGCTACGAGAGCATCGAGGCAATCCGGGAGGAACTGCCGCGCGCCGACGAGATCGGCAACTGGCTGTCGAATGCGACGCACACGGCGATCGAATCGCCCGGCCCGCCGGCGGGGCCCAACGGCCTCGAGCGCATCGCCGAGGTGCCGATCTACGCCGCCGATCCCCTGGTGCGGCGCGCAGCCTCCCTGCAGAAGACCCGCGACGCGAAGGCGCCGACGGCGCGCATGAACGCGGCGACGCTGTCCAAGCTCAAGCTGGCCGAAGGCGCGGCGGTGCGCGTCTGCCAGGGCGGGGGCGAGGCCATGCTCCCCGCGGAGCTCGATCCCGGCGTGCCCGAGGGCTGCGTGCGCGTCGCCGCCGCGCACCCGGCGACCCGGACGCTCGGGCCGATGTTCGGCCCGATCGCGGTGGAAGGCCTCTGATGGAAGCCGCCCAGGACTTCTTCGGGTGGACCTGGCCGGGTGTGTGGACGCTGGCCAAGATCGTGGCAATCGCTGTGCCGCTCATCCTCGCCGTGGCCTATCTGACGCTGGCCGAGCGCAAGGTCATCGGCTGGATGCAGGTGCGCATCGGCCCCAACCGCGTCGGTCCGCTGGGCCTGTTGCAGCCCTTCGCCGACGTCTTCAAGCTGGTATTCAAGGAGCTCATCGTCCCGACCGGTGCCAACCGGTATCTGTTCTTCATCGCGCCGCTGCTCTCCATCGGGCCCGCGCTCGCGGCCTGGGCGGTGATTCCCTTTACCGGCACGCTGGTGCTCTCGAACATCAATGCCGGGCTCCTGTACGTGCTCGCGCTGACCTCGATGGGCGTGTATGGCGTCATCCTCGCCGGCTGGGCGTCGAACTCGAAATACGCGTTTCTCGGCGCGCTGCGCTCGGCGGCCCAGATCGTCTCCTACGAGATTGCGATGGGTTTCGCACTCGTCGGCGTGCTGATGGCTGCGTCGAGCCTGAACTTTAGCGACATCGTGCTCGGGCAGGCGGGCGGTTTCTGGCGCTGGTACATCTGGCCGTTGCTGCCCCTGTTCTTCGTCTACCTGGTCGCCGGCATCGCCGAGACCAACCGCCATCCGTTCGACGTCGCCGAGGGCGAGTCGGAAATCGTCGCCGGCTTTCACGTCGAGTACTCGGGGGTCGCGTTCGCGGTGTTCTTCCTCGCCGAGTACATGAACATGATTCTCATCGCGACGCTCTGCTCGACCATGTTCCTCGGCGGTTGGCTCTCGCCGCTGCCGCAGCTGAACGAGGTCAGCGTGTCCGGTTTCCACTTCCTCGGCGACGGGTTCGGCTGGCTGTTCGTCAAGGTGTGCGCGGTGCTGTTCATCTTTCTGTGGATCCGGGCCACCTTTCCGCGCTACCGCTACGACCAGATCATGCGCCTGGGCTGGAAGGTCTTCATCCCGGTGACGCTGGTGTGGATCGTGCTGATCGGCGTGGTGATGCAGACGCGCTGGGCCTTTCTGGTTCACTGAAAAGCGAGGCAGCGATGCTCCGACGCCTCAAGGACTTCTTCAACACCTTCTTCCTGCTGGAATTGTTCCGTGGCCTCTGGCTCACGGTCCGGCGCATGGTTGCGCCCAAGGTGACCGTGCAATATCCGGAGGAAAAGACGCCGATGAGCCCGCGCTTCAGGGGCCTGCACGCGCTGCGCCGCTACCCCAACGGCGAGGAGCGCTGCATTGCCTGCAAGCTGTGCGAGGCGGTCTGCCCGGCGCTGGCGATCACGATCGAATCCGAAGAGCGCGGCGACGGCACCCGGCGCACGACGCGCTACGACATCGATCTGACCAAGTGCATCTTCTGCGGCTTCTGCGAGGAAAGCTGCCCGGTCGACTCGATCGTCGAAACGCGCATCCTCGAATACCACGGCGAGAAGCGCGGCGATCTGATCTACACCAAGGAAATGCTGCTCGCCGTCGGCGATCGCTACGAGGCACAGATCGCGGCCGACCGCGCCGAGGACGCGAGGTATCGATGACCTTCCAGACCGGGATCTTCTATGTCTTCGCCGCGGTGCTGACGCTTGCCGCGTTGCTCGTGGTCACGACGCGCAACCCCGTGCACGCCGCCTTGTGGCTCGTGCTCTCGTTCTTCAGCGCAGCCGGCGTGTGGCTGCTGCTGCAGGCCGAATTCCTGGCCATCGTGCTGGTATTGGTCTACGTCGGCGCGGTCATGGTGCTGTTTCTGTTCGTGGTCATGATGCTCGACGTCAATTTCGACAAGCTGCGCGAAAAGTTCAAGAGCTACATTCCGGTGGCCGCGACCGTCGGCATCCTGGTCCTGGTCGAGATGGCGCTGGTGCTCCTCGGCGGCTCCTACGGCCAGGGCGCCGCACCGCCGCCCGCAGCGGGCCCGGGCTACAGCAATACCAAGGTCCTCGGCGCGCAGATCTACACCGACTACGCCTATCCGTTCGAGATCGCGGCCATGATCCTGCTGGTCGCGATCATCGCGGCGATCGCCTTGACGCATCGCCGGCGGCGCGCAACCAAGCATCAGAATCCGGCCGAACAGGTGCGCGTCCGACGCAACGACCGGCTGCGCATCCTCGACATCCCGGTGGAAAAGGGCGACGGATCTTGAACCACAGCCGGCGCCCAGGGCGCCGGGAGCAGGGAGGGGCAACGTGTCGTACTTGTCGCAGCCGACGCTGGCGCATTACCTGGTCCTCGGGGCGATCCTGTTCGCGATCAGCGTGATCGGGATTTTCCTCAACCGGCGCAATGTGCTCATCATGCTCATGGCCATCGAGCTGATGCTCCTCGCCGTCAACCTCAATTTCATCGCCTTCTCGCGTTTCCTCGGCGATACCGCCGGGCAGATATTCGTCTTCTTCATCCTCACCGTCGCCGCCGCGGAGTCGGCCATCGGGCTCGCGATCCTGGTGCTGTTCTTCCGCAACGTCGGCTCGATCGACGTCGAGAAGCTCGACCGGCTCAAGGGATGAGACGCGGATGAACATGCAATCCCTCTACCTGCTGGTGCCGGTCGCGCCGCTCTTCGCCGCAATCGTCGTCGGCCTGTGGGGGCCGAAGCTCGGCCGCGCCGCGGCGCACACGCTGTGCATCCTGGGGGTCGCGGTGTCGACCGTGGCGTCGGCGCTGATCCTGCGCGACGTGCTCGCTGGCAACACCTTCAACGGCGACCTTTATACCTGGATGACCAGCGGCGAGCTCAAGTTCGCCATCGGCTTCCTGATCGATCCGCTGACCGCACTGATGATCACGGTCGTCAGCTTCGTATCGCTGATGGTGCATGTCTACACCATCGGCTACATGGCCGACGACCCCGGCTATACGCGCTTCTTTGCCTACATCTCGGCGTTCACGTTCAGCATGCTGATGCTGGTGATGTCGAACAATTTCCTCCAGCTTTTCTTCGGCTGGGAGGCGGTCGGGCTGGTGTCGTACCTGCTGATCGGGTTCTGGTATACGCGCCCGACGGCGATCTACGCCAGCCTCAAGGCGTTCCTCGCCAACCGTGTCGGCGACTTCGGCTTCGTCCTCGGGCTCGGACTCATCGTCGCCTACTTCGGCTCGCTCGACTACGCGAGCGTGTTCAACGGCGCGCCCGCGCTCGGCGCTGCGACGCTCCATGTCGGCGGCGAGCCGCAGGGGTCCGTCCTCACCGCCATCTGCATCGGGCTTTTCGTCGGCGCGATGGGCAAGTCGGCGCAGTTTCCGCTGCACGTGTGGCTTCCCGATTCGATGGAGGGCCCGACGCCGATCTCCGCGCTGATCCACGCGGCGACCATGGTCACCGCCGGCATCTTCATGGTCGCACGCATGAGCCCGTTGTTCGAGCTGTCCGAGACGGCTTTGTCGTTCGTCACCATCATCGGCGCGACGACCGCGCTGTTCATGGCGCCTGCTGGGCGTGGTGCAGAACGATATCAAGCGCGTCATTGCCTACTCGACGCTGTCGCAGCTGGGCTACATGACCGTCGCGCTCGGCGTCTCGGCGTATCCGGCGGCGATATTCCACCTGATGACACACGCTTTTTTCAAGGCACTGCTGTTCCTGGCCGCCGGCTCGGTGATCATCGCCCTGCATCACGAGCAGGACCTGCGCAAGATGGGCGGGCTGAAGAAATACATGCCCATCACCTACTGGACCGCGCTGATCGGGGCGCTGGCGCTCGCCGGCGTGCCGCCGTTTGCCGGCTTTTTTTCCAAGGATGCGATCATCGAGGCGGTCGGGCTGTCGCAGGTTGGAGGGCACGGCTACGCCCAGTTCGCGGTGACCGTTACGGTGTTCATCACCGCGCTATACACGTTTCGCATGCTGTTCATGGCGTTTCACGGCGAGGAGCGTTTCCACCACACTGGCGCCGCCGCCGCGGTGGAGGAGCCGGGACACGCAGCCATTGGCCACGGCGAGCCGCACGAGAGTCCCTGGGTCGTGACCGTGCCGCTGGTGCTGTTGGCGATCGGGTCGATCTACTCCGGCTGGGCGTACATCGACCCGGTGCTGTTCGGCAACTACTTCGGCGGTTCGATCCTGATCGCGCCGCAGCACGCGGGACTCGCGACGCTAACCGAAGAATGGCGCGGGCCCTGGGCATTCGTCCTCCACGGCCTGACGGCGCTGCCATTCTGGCTTGCGCTCTCGGGCATCGCGGTGGCGTGGTACCTCTACATCAAGCGCACCGATCTGCCGGCCCGGATCGCCGACCGGGCCGGTGCGCTGTATCGCCTGCTGGCCAACAACTACTACATCGACCGCTTCAACGACTGGTTCTTCGCCGGCGGCTTTCGCCGCGTCGGCACGCTGTTTTCCGACGTCGGCGACCGCTCGATCATCGACGGCTTCTTCGTCAACGGCAGCGCACGGCTCGTCGCCGCGACCTCGGCGGCGCTGCGGCAGATCCAGTCCGGCTTCATCTATCAATACGCCTTCGCCATGGTCCTGGGCATCGTCGTGTTCCTGTTCTGGTGGATCATGCTGCGAGTCATCTGATGTTGCCTTACCTCAGTCTCGCCATCTGGGTGCCCATTGTCGCCGGTCTGCTGGTGCTGGCGGTCCATCGCGACGGCGACGCCGCGGCCGCGCGCTGGCTGGCGCTGGTCGGCGCCCTGGCCGGGTTCGCGGTAACCATTCCCCTGTACACGCGCTTCGCGCTCGGCACCGCCGAGATGCAGTTCGTCGAGACCATCGAATGGATTCCGCGCTTCAACGTCAACTACCTGCTCGGTGTCGACGGCATCTCGGTCCTGCTCATCCTGCTCAACAGCTTCATCACCGTCATCGCCGTCTGGGCCGGGTGGGTCGTCATCGAAAAGCGGGTGGCGCAGTACATGGCGGCGTTCCTGATCCAATCCGGACTCATCAATGGCGTGTTCGCGGCCCTCGACGGGGTGCTGTTCTACGTCTTCTTCGAGGCGATGCTGATCCCGATGTACCTGATCATCGGCATCTGGGGCGGCCCCAACCGCGTCTATGCCGCGCTCAAATTCTTCCTCTACACGTTTCTGGGCTCGGTGCTGATGCTCGTGGCGCTGATCTACCTGTACTCGGTGAGTGCCAGCTTTTCGATCCTCGAGTGGTACCAGCTGCCGCTGTCGCTCAAGACCCAGGTATGGCTGTTCGCGGCATTTTTCGTTGCCTTCGCGGTCAAGGTGCCGATGTGGCCGGTGCATACCTGGCTCCCCGACGCCCATGTCGAGGCCCCGACCGGCGGCTCGGTGGTTCTTGCCGCCATCACGCTCAAGG
Organism: uncultured beta proteobacterium; assembly: GCA_963711235.1. Taxonomy (GTDB): domain Bacteria; phylum Pseudomonadota; class Gammaproteobacteria; order Burkholderiales; family Casimicrobiaceae; genus PALSA-1003. Next base: position 245,829 of record CAVQDI010000016.1, read on the forward strand.
TCGGCGCCTACGGGTTCGTGCGCTTCATCCTGCCCATCCTGCCCGATGCCAGCCACTACCTCGCCGGATTCGTGATCACGCTGTCGCTCATTGCCATCGTCTACATCGCTTTCGTCGCGCTGGTGCAGCCCGACATGAAAAAGCTCATTGCCTATTCGTCGATCTCGCACATGGGCTTCGTGACGCTGGGTTTCTTCCTCTTCAGCCAACTCGGCCTCGAAGGCGGCCTGGTGCAGATGATCTCGCACGGTTTCGTATCGGCCGCCCTGTTCCTGTGCGTCGGCGTCCTCTATGACCGCATGCACAGCCGGCTCATCGGCGATTACGGTGGCGTGGTCAACACCATGCCCAAATTCGCGGCCTTGGCGATGCTGTTTGCGATGGCCAACGCGGCACTGCCCGGCACCAGCGGCTTCGTCGGCGAATTCATGGTGATCCTCGCCGCGATCAGCGCCAACCTGTGGCTCGGCTTCCTCGCAGCCACCATCATGATTCTCGGAGCCGCCTATACGCTGTGGATGTACAAGCGGGTCTGGTTCGGCGCGGTGGCCAACCTGCGCGTGGCCGCGCTCCAGGACGTGTCGCGGCGGGAATTCTGGCTGCTGGCGACCGTCGCCGCCGCGATCCTCGTGCTCGGCATCTACCCGAAGCCGTTTACCGACGTGATGCACGCCTCGGTCGCGGACCTGCTCACCCACGTCGGCAGGAGCAAGCAGTGACGGCCGCGTCCATGGCGTTGGCGTTCAACTTCGGCGCCGCCATGCCGGAAATCGTGCTCGCCGGCGCGGCCTGCTTGATTCTGATCGGCGACCAATTCGTTGCCGACGGACGGCGCCAGATCAGCTACTGGCTGACGCAGCTCGCCCTGCTTGCCGCGGGGGCGCTGACCCTGTGGCTTTTTCACGACGAGGCGCCGCTGCGCGCCCTGGGCGGGATGTTCGTGGCGGACCAACTCGCGAGCGTGCTGACAATTTTCTCCTGCGTCGCCGTGTCCTTGATGCTGTTCTACTCGCGCAGCTACCTCGTCGCGCGGGGCCTGTTCCGCGGCGAGACCTTCGTGCTGGCCCTTACATCGCTCCTCGGCATGCTGGTCATGATCGCGGCCAACAGCTTCGTGACCCTGTACCTGGGTCTCGAGCTGATGTCTCTGTCGCTTTACGCCATGGTGGCGCTGCAACGCGAATCCGAGCGCGCAATCGAAGCGGCGATGAAGTATTTCGTGCTTGGCGCGCTGGCGTCGGGCTTGCTGCTCTACGGCCTGTCGATGATCTACGGCGCGACCGGGACGCTGGATATCGGCGGCGCGGCGGACGCGATGGTCCACGGGCACCCCAACCGGACGATTCTGCTCTTCGGCCTGGTCTTCGTGGTCTCGGCGATCGCGTTCAAGCTCGGCGCCGTGCCGTACCACATGTGGGTGCCGGACGTATACGAAGGCGCGCCGACCGCGGTAACCCTTTTCATCGGCACCGCGCCGGAGTTCGCCGCGTTCGCCTTCGCCGTGCGCCTGCTCGTCGGCACGATGTCCGCGTTCGCTGTCGAATGGCAGGGCATGCTGCTGGTGCTGTCGCTGCTGTCGATGATCCTCGGCAATGTGGTCGCCATCGCGCAGACCAACATCAAGCGCATGCTGGCCTATTCGACCATCGCCAACATGGGCTTCATGCTTATGGGCCTTCTGGCCGCGAACAACGATGGCTACAGCGCGGCAATGTTCTATATAGTGACCTATGTGCTGGCGGCGCTGGTCGGTTTCGGCATCGTGCTGCTGCTGTCGCGCGAAGGGTTCGAGGCCGACCGGCTCGACGACCTGAAGGGCCTCAACCAGCGCAGCCCCTGGTACGCGTTCATGATGCTGCTGACGATGTTCTCGCTCGCCGGGGTGCCGCCCACGGTCGGCTTCTACGCCAAATTCTCGGTGATCTGGGCCGCGGTCGACATCGGGTTCGTCTGGCTCGCGGTGGTCGCCGTGATGGCCTCGCTTGTCGGCGCATTCTATTATCTGCGCATCGTCAAGTTGATGTACTTCGACGATCCGGTCGACAAGGAGCCCCTCCAGGCGCGTGGCGACACCCGGTTGCTGCTGTCCGTGAACGGGCTCGCGCTGCTGCTGCTCGGGGTCTTTCCGCAGGGTCTGATGGGCCTGTGCGCTCTGGCGCTGACGCATTCGTACTAGCCGGAGCCTTTCGATGCGCGTCGGTCTATTCGTCACCTGCCTGGTCGATCTGATGCGGCCGTCGATCGGCCTGGCCGCGGTGCGGCTGCTCGAGGCCGGCGGGGCAGAGGTCTACGTCCCGCCGCCGCAGACCTGCTGCGGGCAACCCGGATACAACGCCGGCGATCGCACCGGCGCCAAGGCGCTGGCGGCCAAGGTCATCGCCGAATTCGAAGGCTGCGAGCACCTGGTTGCGCCCTCGGGGTCCTGCAGCGGCATGATCAAGACCCATTATGCCGACCTGTTCCGCGACGACCCGGCGCTCTCCGACCGGGCGGCCGCGCTGGCGGCAAAGACCTACGAGTTGACCGACTTCCTGGTCAACGTGCTCAAGCTCGACGCGGTGCCCGGGGCGCTGGCGGCGACCGTTACCTACCACGACAGCTGCTCCGGCTTGCGCGAAATGGGCGTCAAGGGACAGCCGCGCGCGCTGCTCGAGCGGGTGCGCGGACTCAAGCTCACCGAAATGGCCGAATGCGAGACCTGCTGCGGCTTCGGCGGCACGTTTGCGGTCAAGTTCGGCGAGATTTCGACCCGACTCGCGGACAACAAGTGCCAGCATATTGCCGCGAGCGGCGCGGACGCCGTCGTCCTCGGCGATCTCGGCTGCATGCTCAACATCGAGGGCCGGCTGCGCCGCCGCGGGGACACGAAGACGCGCGTGCTGCACGTCGCCGAAGTGCTGGCCGGCGCGGGCGACACGCACTGACCGGAACGCCATGCAGATCGCTTCGATGCATTTCAAGGAGCGCGCGCACGCCAACCTGGCCAACGCGCAGCTGCAGGGCAACCTGCAGAAGATCAAGGGCAAATTCATCGCCCATCGCCGCGATTCGCTCTCCGAGCTGGACGATTTCGAGGCCACGCGCGAGGCGGCCCGGGCGATCCGCCAGCGTGCGCTCGACAACCTCGATGTCTGGCTGGAAATCTTCGAGCGCAATGCGACCGCCCGCGGCGCGACCGTGCTCTGGGCGGAGACCCCGGCCGACGTCAACCGGCATGTGCTCGACATCGCGCGGCGCCATGGCGTCAACAAGATCATCAAGTCGAAGTCGATGGTGAGCGAGGAGTCGGCGCTCGACCGGGCGATCGAGGCGGCCGGACTCGTGGTCGTCGAGACCGACCTCGGCGAATACATCCTGCAAATCAACGATTACGAGCCGCCGTCGCACATCATCGGGCCGGCGCTGCACAAGAGCAAGGAGGAGGTCGCCGACCTGTTCGCCAAGACGCACGCGACACCGCGCAAGACGCAGATCGACGAGTTGTGTCTCGAGGCGCGAGCCGTGCTGCGGCAACATTATCTGACCAGTGACATGGGTATCTCCGGCGGCAATTTCTTTGTCGCCGAGACCGGCTCGGTGGTCGTGGTCAGCAACGAGGGCAACGCCACGCTGACCACGACCCTGCCGCGCGTGCATGTCGCCATTTCGGGCATCGAAAAGGTTGTGCCGACGCTTGAGGACGTGGCGACGCTGATGCGCCTCTTGCCGCGCTCGGCGACCGGCCAGTCCATCTCCAACTACGTCGACATCCTGACCGGCGTGAAGGGGCAGGGCGAGTTCCACGGTGCCGAGCACATGTACTTCATCGTCGTCGACGCCGGGCGCTCGGCGGTGCTCGGCAGCGAGCTGAAGGAAGCGCTGCGCTGCATCCGTTGCGGGGCGTGCATGAATCATTGTCCGGTGTACCAGAGTGTCGGCGGCCATTCCTACGGCTGGGTTTATCCGGGGCCGATCGGCTCGGTCCTGACCCCGTCGTACGTGGGCCTCGAGAACGCACTCGACCTGCCCCAGGCGTCGACGCTTTGCAACCAGTGCGGCGTCGTCTGCCCGGTCAAGATTCCGCTGCCCGATCTGCTGCGCAAGCTGCGCGAACAGCAGTTCGAACGCAATCTGCGGCCGTGGACTGAACGCGCCGGCCTGCGCTTCTGGTCGTGGCTGGCGACCCGTCCGCGCCTGTATGCGCTGGCCACGCGCCTGGGGGTGCGCTTGCTGCGTACGATGGGTGGCCGCGAAGGACTGTTGCACACCTTGCCCTTTGGCAGTGGCTGGACCGAAGGACGCGACATGCCGGCGCCGGAGGGACGCACGTTTCGCGATCTCTATGAGGCGAGGACCAAGTCATGAACGCACCGCCGATCGTGCCGCGCATCAGCCGTCGCGGCGAGGCCCTGGGCACGGAAAACGCGTTCGTGGTGCTGGCCGAGGTCAACGACCTGGTTCGCCAGGGCCGCGACATCGTCTCTTTCTGCATCGGCCAGCCCGACTTCCCGACCCCGGTCAACATCCAGGACGCGGCGATCGCCGCGATCCGCGACGGCAGGCACGGTTATACGCCGTCAGCCGGCATCGACGCGCTGCGCGAGGCGGCGGCGCTCGACATGGGGCAGCGCCGAGGACTCGACATCGCTGCCGATGAGGTCGTCGTCGGCGCGGGTGCCAAGCCGTTCATCGCCTACGCAATCGCCTCGGTGACCGATTACGGCGTCGGCGATGAGGTGATCTATCCGGTGCCCGGGTTCCCCATCTACGAGTCGCAGATCGTCGCCAACGGCGCGATGCCGGTACCCATTCACCTGCGCGAAGCGCGCGACTTTGCCTTCGACCCGAACGAGCTCGAGGCCAAGATCACCGCCAAGACCCGACTGCTGATCCTCAATTCGCCGCACAATCCGACCGGCGGCAGCCTGAAGCGCGCCGATCTGGAGGCGATCGCCGACATCCTGCGCCCGCACCCGCAGGTGTGGATCTTCGCCGACGAAATCTATTCGCGCCTGCTCTACGACGGCGAGTTCGTATCGATCGCGGCGCTTCCCGGTATGCGTGAGCGCACGATCATTTCCGATGGTGCGTCGAAGACCTGGGCGATGACCGGCTGGCGCATCGGCTTTGTCGCCAACCCGACGCTCGCGCCGGTGTTCACGCGCTGGATCACCAACACCGACTCCTGCGCCTCGCAGATAAGCCAGTGGGCGGTCGTCGAGGCCATCACCGGTCCGCAGGACGCCGCGGAAGCGATGCGCCGTTCCTTTCTCGCGCGCCGCGACCTGATCGTCGGCCTGCTCAATCTGGTGCCGGGCGTCGAGTGCAAGACGCCCGGCGGCGCGTTCTATGCCTGGCCCAACGTGACCGAGGCCTGCAAGCGCACGCGCTGCGCCGACTCCGAGCAGTTGCGCCGGCGGTTGCTCTACGAGGCGGGCGTCGCGGTGCTGGCGGATATCCATTTCGGCCGCCGCGTTCGGGGCGACGGCCAGCATATCCGCTTTTCCTATGCCGCGTCGCAGGAAGCGATCGAGGAGGGCGTCGCGCGCATCGACAACTTCGTGCGCCGCGGCGGCCGGTAGGTGCCCGTGAGCTCGGCCCGCGACAACGTTCTTGACCGGGTGCGCAAGGCGCTCGGCAAGCGCGAGCGCGATGCGGGGTCGGTCGCTGCCGCCGAAGCCACGATCGCCGCCCACGCGCAGGGCCCGCGCCCTGCACTCGCGGGCGATCGCGTCCTGCGCTTCATGCAGCGTGCGCGCGACATGGAAAGCAGCGTCGAACGCATCGCCGAGGACGCCCAGATTCCGGCTGCCGTCGCCCGCTATCTCGACTCGCTGCAGCGGTCGCCGGCGCTCTCAGGCCAGAAGTCGCATGCGGGCGTGTGCTGGCCCGAATTCGCCGCGCTCGACTGGGCCGGGGCAGGCCTCCGCATCGAGGCGCGGCCGACACAGGGCGACGACCGGATCGGCATTACCGGCGTATTCTGCGCCATCGCCGAAACCGGAACGATGGTCCTGCTCGCCGGCGCGGATGCCCCGACGGCGAGCGCGCTGCTACCGGATACCCACGTTGCAATCCTGCCCGCGAGCCGCATCGTCGACGGCATGGAGGACGCCTTCGCGCGGATACGGGACGAGCGCGGAGTTCTGCCGCGCGCCGTCAACCTGATTTCCGGACCCTCGCGCACCGGTGACATTGAGCAGACGATCGTGCTCGGCGCGCACGGCCCGTTCCGGGTGCACGTGCTCGTCGTCGATCACTAGGCTGTTGCCGCTGCCGTCGCGCGCCCGGCGACCGGTGCTAGGTTTACGCGCCCGGCAGCGCCCCTTCCCGCGCCAAGAGGGTCGCCAGCCTGAGGCAATGGCCCGCAGCGACGGTGCCGCAGGGCGTATCTTTGTGCCGCCGATTGCAGTCTGCACCCCCAAACCGGGCTAGCCGACCGCGGCGTACCCCTAGGCCGCAGCCTTTCTCCCCGTCGGACCATGGCAAGCTCCTTGCTTGTCAGTACCCGGTTGGACCCTTAGACTGCCCAGTCTACCTACCGAATGGAGGGCTAACGCAGGAGATTGGACCCTTAGCCCGTGGCGATGGCACTAACCAAATCACTGGGCCGCCTCGAAGCCCCGACCTTGCAGACGCACGGCGAAGGGGCGGAGCGGGAGGCACTGCTTGCCCTTTCCCAGCGCAAGCTGAATGCGCTCGGCATGCCGGTCGCCTATATCGACGCCGGCCAACGCTATCGCTTCGTCAATCGCGCCTTCCTCGACTGGACCGGCAAGGCCGCCGCCGAGATCATCGGCCACGAAATTGTCGAGGTCGAGGGCCGCGAACTGTATCAACTCTACAGCGCCTACGTCGACGCAGCGCTCTCGGGGGAGCGGGTTAGCTTCGAGCGCCAGCTCTCCAGCGCTAAGCGCAACGCGTTCTGGATCCGCGTCGACTATCACCCTGATCGCGGGCCGCGCGGCGACATCCGGGGCCTGCTCACCACCTATACCGACGTCGACGCCATCAAGCGGCTCGAGCTCGAAGCGGGCGAGCGCGAACACCGCCTGCGCATCGTCACCGACAGCGTCGGCCTGCCGATCTTCTACTTCGATCGCGCGCTGCGGCTGCGCTTCGCCAACAAGCCGTACGGCACGTATATCGGCGCCCCGGTCGATGATCTGCTCGGCCAGCCGCTGAAGAATTTCGTGGCCCCGGACGCGCTGGCCGAGATGCAGGGTTACATCGAGCGGGCATTTGCGGGCGCAACGGTGAGCTACGACCGCCGCGAGCGTGCCGCGTCGGGAGAACTGCGCTGGGTGCGCATCACGCTCTTCCCCGACCGCGAGCCGGGCGGCCGCATCGGCGGCGCATTCGTCGTCCTCAACGACATCGAGGACGACGTCCGCATCCGCGAAGTGCTCAAGGCGCAGGAGGCGCAACTGCGGCTGTTCGCGGACAACATCCCGGGTCCGATCGCCTACATCGACAAGTCGCTGCGCTACACGTTCGTCAACCAGGCGTTCGCCAACTGGCTCTGTCGGCCGCAGGACCAGATCTACGGCAAGACCCCGTACGAGGTCATGCCCTCGGACGTGACCGCCTTCCTGCGGCCGATCATCCGCCGCGCTCAGGAGGGAGAGAACGTCGAATACGAGCGCGTCGGCAAGTCGGTCGATGGCCAGCGGCGGTGGATGCACGGGCGCATCGCGCCCGACCTCGACGGCACCGGCAAGGTCCGCGGCCTGTATTGCACCGAGTACGACATCCACGACCTGAAGTTGACCGAGCAGGCGCTGGCGACGCGGGAGGAGCAGCTCAGGCTGTTCACCGACAACATACCCGAGCCGGTGGTCTACGTCGACCAGGATCGCAGCTACACCTTCGTCAACGACGCATTCCTGCGCCTGGTCGGCCTGGAGCGCGACGACGTGCTCGGCAAGTCCGCGGCGGACGTGCTCGGGGCCGACGTGGTCGAGTTTCAAACGCCCTACCTTGAGCGCGCCGCCCGCGGCGAGAGCGTCACCTACGAGCGCGAAAGCATCGACGCCAACGGTCGCCAGCGGTGGTTGCGCAACCGCATCGTTCCCGACTTCCGCTTCGACGGGACGATCAAAGGCTATTACATCGTCGGCCACGACATCACCGACCTCAAACAGGCGCAAGACGCCCTGGCCGCGCGCGAATCGCAGTTGCGCGCGATCATGGACGGCGTGCCGGCGCCGGTGGCATACATCGACCGAGACGAGCGCTGCCAGTACGTCAACCGCACCTTCCTCGATTATTTCGGGCTGACCTCCGAGCAGATCGCCGAGATGCGTTTGCGCGACGTCGTCGGCCACGGCATCTACCAGAGCGCGCAGGTCATGCTGGCACGCGCCCTGCGCGGCGAATCGACCTCGTTCGACCGGCTGGTGCCGGGCGCCAACGGCGTGCGGCGATGGATGACCATCCGCGTCGTGCCGGACATGAACGCGGAGCGCGAGATCGCCGGCGCGTTCGTGCTCATGAACGACATCCATGGCCTGAAGCAGGCGCAGGAAGCCTTGCGCGCGAGCGAGGCCGAGCTCAGGCTCATCATGGACAACGTCCCGGCAAGAGTCGCCTACATCGATCGCGAGTATCGATTCCGCTTCCTCAATCGCCACAACGAAGAGTGGCTGTCGGAAAGCCGCAAGGAGCTCACGGGACGCCGCATCGGCGAAGTGGTGGGCGAGGCACGCGGCCGCCAGCTGCAGCCATTGCTCACTCGCGTGCTAGCCGGCGAAACGATCTCGACCGAGCAGTTGCTCGTGCAGCCCAACGGCGATCAACGCTGGGAGTCGGTTCACTTTGCTCCCAACCGCGACGGCGAAGGCAACGTGATCGGGATCTACGCGGTGCACACCGACATTCACGACCAGAAACGCAACGAAGAGGCGCTGCGCCGCGCCAACTGGATGCTCTCGTCGCATATCAACAACACGCCGCTCGCGGTGCTGGAATGGGACCGCGACTGTCGCTTGGTGCGCTGGTCGCCGCAGGCGGAGCACATCTTCGGCTGGCGCGCCGAGGAAGTGCTGGGCATGCCACTCACGGGCAGCCAGCTCACCCACGAATCGGATCGCGAGGCCGTGGTCGAGCTGATCGACAAGCTGATGGGGGGTGACGAGCCGCGCGCCACGGGGTTGAGCCGCAATTATCGCAAGGATGGCGAGACGATCTGGTGCGAGTGGTATCACTCCTGCCTGCACGACGAGCAGGGCCGCAACGTGTCGATCCTTTCATTCGTGCAGGATGTCTCCTCGCGCATCCAGGCCGAGGAACGGCTGCAGTACCTGGCGACGCGCGACGCGCTGACGGGTCTGCCGAACCGGGTGTTGCTGCAGGAGCGGCTCACGCAGGCAATAGCGCAGGCGCGGCGCAGCCATCAGTGCGTCGGGGTCCTGTTTATCGACCTTGACCGATTCAAGAACGTCAACGACACGCTCGGACACCGCATCGGCGATGAGCTGCTCAAGCGCGTGACGGCAGACGCTGTCGCATGCCCTGCGCGAATCCGATCTGCTGGCGCGCCTCGGCGGCGACGAGTTCATGGTCATCGTCGAGGACTTCGACGACCCGGAGGTTCTCAATCGCGTCGCGCAGAAACTGCAGGATGCCGTGTCGCAGCCGTTCGAGGTCGAGGAGCACGACATCTACGTCACCTCGTCGATCGGCATTTCGGTCTACCCGGACGACGGCGACGCACCCGAAGAGCTGCTCAAGCACGCGGACGTCGCGATGTACCGGTCCAAGGAGCTCGGGCGCAACACCTACCAATTCTTCGACGCCGACCTGGCTGCGCGCCGCCTCGAACAGCACACGCTGGAAACCGCGCTGCGCACTGCGTTCAAGGAGGAGGCGCTCATGCTGCACTACCAGCCGGTGGTGCGCATCAAGGACAACGCGATCGTCGGCGCGGAAGCGCTGCTGCGCTGGCATGACCCGGTGCACGGCGACGTGCCGCCCAAGGTATTCATTCCGCTGGCCGAGGAATCGGCACTGATTCACGACCTGGGGGACTGGGTCATGCGCACCGCGGCGACGCAGTGCGCGGCTTGGCACCGGGCGGGCATGCCGCTCAAGGTGTCGGTGAACCTCTCCGGGCGCCAGTTCTATCGCGACGACCTGGCGCAGCGCATCTCGCGAAATCGTGCGCAAGGCCGACTGCAAGCCGGAGTGGATCGAGCTGGAGGTCACCGAGTCGAGCCTGCTGCACGACCTCGATTCGATCAAGAAGGTGCTGCAGCAGTTGCGCGATGAGGGTTTCACGGTCGCGATCGACGACTTCGGTACCGGGTACTCGAACTTTTCGCACCTCAAGCACTTTCCGATCGACACACTCAAGATCGACATCTCATTCATCGCCGATATCGAGACCGATCCGGGTGACGCCGCGATCACCGAGGCGATCATCAAGTTGGCGCACGGACTGGAGCTGCGGGTTGTCGCCGAGGGCGTGGCCACGCGCGAGCAGCTTGATTTCCTCGCTGCGCGGGGGTGCCACTGTTTCCAGGGATTCTGGGTCTCCGCGGCGTTGCCGGCGGACGCATTCGCCGAGTTCAGCCGAGCGCGGCACTAGCCGCTCGGCAACGGCTACGACCGGCCGCCGCGCCGCACGTCGCGTTCCAGCCATTCCAGGAGCGGCTGCGCGACGCTCTCCCAACCGCGCTCGAGCATCATCATGTGCGCCAGGCCCGGCACCATGGTCGGCGTCGTGTCGTAGAACAGCGCCGTTGCCTTGACGTCACCGGGCGTGGCGATGCGATCGCCCGTGGCGCCCAGCACGCATGGCGGAGCCGCCAGCGGGCCGCGCGCACGTCCGACTGGCAGCGTGAGGTCGAGAAGCGCGCGCGGTGACTCGACGCACAGGTGCGTGACTGCCTGCGCCAGAATATCCGGCGCGACGTCGGCGCTGAAATACATCGGCCGCAACGCAGCGAGGACGTCGCCGGCAAGGTGGGGGGCGTCGAGCCGCTGCATATTGACCAGGTATTCAGGCTGCCAGACGAGCAGGCGGCTGGCAACCGGACCCAGCCCCGCCGGCGGCACCGGCGCGAGCAGTGCGGCAGCAGGCACCACCGAGGTGGCAAGCAGCCGCTCGATAATAGCCGCACCCATCGAATGCCCGATCAGCACCGGGGGCGCGGGTAGCGCAGCGCGCACCCGTTCGACGTCGGCGACGTAGTCATCCAGGCTCGCGACAAACAGCGACTCGCGCCCGCCGCTTGCGCCGTGGCCGCGCAAGCTGAGCGCGTGCGAAGGGTAGCCGCGCGAGGCGAACCAGGGCAGGAAATGCGGCTCCCAGCACCAGGCATCGCAGTAGCCGCCGTGTACGAACAACAGCGGCGGCCGGGAGTTGCTGCGCGCGGGGAGGCGGGAGCGGACTTCGAGGTTCAGCTCGGGTGGAAGCATTGCTGGTTCATTGGGCCGGCGCGGCAGGACGACATGCTAAGATGGGGCACGTCACGCATACCGCGCCGTTCGAGCGCGATCGCGCGCTTGAAAGCGCGCCATTTTACATGACTCGAAGTTCCGGGCGCGGTGTCGCCCTCGTTCCCGCGGCGCTCCCGGCCGCTGTCTACGCCGCCGACTGTCGCCGCTGCCCTCGGCTGGCGGCGTTCCTTGACGCCGTGCATGCCCAGCATCCGCAGTACCATTGCCGGCCGGTGCCGCCGTTCGGCGCCGCGGATGCGCGGCTGGTCATCGTCGGCCTCGCGCCGGGCATGCACGGTGCCAATGCCACCGGGCGGCCGTTTACCGGTGATCACGCCGGCATTCTGCTCTATGCCACGCTGTACAAGTTCGGATTTGCGACCGCTCCCGAGTCGCGCGCCGCCAGCGACGGGCTGCGGCTCATCGACACGCGCATCACCAACGCCGTCAAGTGCCTGCCTCCGGGCAACGCGCCGCTGCCTTCGGAGGCCCGGGAATGCAATGGGTACCTTGCCGCCGAGATGGCGCTGCTGCCGCCCGGCGCAGCCGTTCTGGCGCTCGGGCGCATCGCCCATGACGCGGTTTTGCGCGCGCTCGGGCTCCCGCCACGGGGGCGCGCGTTTGCCCACGGCGCCCAGCACCAGCTCGACCGCGGTACGCGGCTGTTCGACAGCTACCACTGCAGCCGCTACAACACCAACACCAGGCGCCTGACCCCGGCGATGTTCGAGCAGGTGTTCGCGGCGATCGCCCGCCATCTGGCGCGGGGACGCGCGCGCCGCAGCGTTGGCCCGGCCGCGGCATGATCGCGCGCAGTGCCGACTCCGCCATGCCCGCGCAGGTGTTCGACGCCCGCGAGCTGATCGCCTCGCTGCCCAATCGCCCGGGCGTCTATCGCATGCTCAATGCCGCGGGCGAGACACTCTATGTCGGCAAGGCGCGCGACCTGAAAAAGCGTGTCGCCAGCTATTTCCAGAAAACGGGCCACGCGCCGCGTACGGCGCTGATGGTCGGGCAGGTGGCGCGGGTCGAGACGACGATGACGCGCTCAGAGGGCGAGGCATTGCTGCTGGAGAACAACCTGATCAAGGCGCACCAGCCGCGCTACAACGTCGTCTTCCGCGACGACAAGAGCTATCCCTACCTGTGCCTAACCGGGGAACGGTTCCCGCAGCTGCGCTTCCACCGCGGCAAGCTGGAAAAACCCCACACCTACTTCGGTCCGTTTCCCAGCGCGGGTGCGGTGCGCGAGGGCATCGCGGTGCTGCAGAAGGTCTTCCAGCTGCGCACCTGTGAGCCGAGCGTGTTTGCCAACCGCTCGCGCCCGTGCATGCTCTACCAGATCCAGCGCTGCACCGGCCCTTGCGTCGGGCTCGTCACCGAGCACGACTATCAGGAGGACGTGAAGAACGCGACGCTGTTCCTGCAGGGCAAGACAACCGAGGTGCTCGAGCACCTGCAGCGGCAGATGGATGAGGCTGCCGCGGCGCTTGCGTTCGAACGCGCGGCGAAGATTCGCGACAAGATCACCCGTTTGCAGCAATTGCAATCGCGCCAGTTCGTCGAAAGCGCGACCGCGGGGGACATCGACGTCGTCGCCGTGGCCACCGAGCAGGGGCTGACTGCGGTCAACGTGGTGATGATTCGCGGCGGGCGCCACGTCGGCGACCGGACCTTGTTTCCGGAGCATGCCGAAAGCGCGCCGCTCGCCGAGATCAGCAGCGCCTTCCTGATGCAGCATTATCTTGACCGGCCGGCGCCGCCGACGATCATTGCCGAAGGCGTCGATGATGAAATCCTCGCCGAGGTGTTGTCGGCGCAAGTTGGCCGGAAGGTCAGTCTGGTCGCCAACCCGGGCGGCGAGCGGCGCGTGTGGGTGACCATGGCAACCGAGAATGCGCGGCTTGCCATCCGCCAGAGGCTGGCGCAGAAAGCGACCCAGGACGAGCGCCTCGCCGCGCTGCAGGAAGCGTTGCGGCTGCCATCGTCGGTGCAGCGGATCGAATGCTTCGACGTCAGCCATACCATGGGCGAGGCTGCGGTGGCGAGCTGCGTCATTTTTGATCGGCGCGCCCTGCAGACGGGCGAGTACCGGCGCTTCAACGTCACGCCGCCGACCGGTGGCGACGATTACGCGGCACTGCGCGAGGCGCTCACCCGGCGCGTGGCGCGCATCGTTGCCGGCGAGTACCCGGCGCCGGACCTGCTGGTGATCGACGGTGGCAAGGGACAGGTATCCGTCGCCGCCGAAGTGCTCGCCGAGCAGGGGCTGCACGCGACCCAGCTCATCGGCATCGCCAAGGGTCCGGAGCGCAAGCCAGGGCTGGAGGAGATCATTTTTCCCGACCGCGCGCGCGCACTTTCACTGCCGGCTGACAATCCCGGATTGCACCTGCTGCAGCAGATCCGCGATGAAGCGCATCGCTTTGCCATCCAAGGCCATCGCGCGCGGCGCGGCAAAGCACGCGTGGCTTCGTCGCTGCAGGAAATCGGCGGCATCGGCTCCAAGCGGCGCCATGCGCTGCTGGCGCATTTCGGGGGCTTGAAGGGGGTGCAGGCGGCCAGCGTCGACGACCTGGCGCGCGTGCCGGGCATCAGCCGTGCGCTGGCCGAGCGAATCTTCGCCTCCTTGCACTAGGCTGACCGCGGCCCGACCGCAGCGCGCTTCGCACTTTCCAAAGTAGAATAGGTACCCCATGGTGCAGTTCAACCTGCCAATTACCCTGACCTGGCTGCGGATTGTGCTCATACCGCTGTTTGTCGGTGTGTATTATCTGCCCAACACGCTGCTGTCGATGCAGGGCAAGAACTGGCTGGCAATGGGCGTTTTTGCCCTGGCGGCATTCACCGACTGGGCCGACGGCTATCTGGCACGGCGGTGGGGCCAGACGTCCGCATTCGGCGCATTCCTCGATCCGGTTGCCGACAAGCTCATGGTCGCGGCGGCATTGATCGTGCTCGTCTGGCTCGATCGCGCCGACGCGTGGCTTGCCATCATCATCATCGGCCGCGAGATCGCGATCTCCGCGCTGCGCGAATGGATGGCGCAGTTGGGCAAGTCCAGGAGCGTCGCGGTGGCGTTCATCGGCAAGGTCAAGACCGGCGCGCAGATAACGGCAATTATCGCGCTCCTGCTCTATCAGCCGGTTATTCCCGGGATCAATACGGTCTTGCTCGGCACCACCGCGCTTTGGGTCGCCGCGATCCTGACACTGTGGTCAATGCTGCATTACCTGCGCCTGGCAGCGCCGCACCTGACCCCCTCGGCGATGGCGCCGAGCGCGCGCAGCGTGAACCGGATCGAGCCGCGCGAGGCGGAAAAGCTCGAATAGGGCGCACCGCCCACCCACCGCTTCATGCCCATCATGCTGACCGCTGCCGATCGCGTGCTTGTCGACAAGCTTGTACTCGCCAACCGGATCCTTTACCGGCAGGGCATTGTCGACGGCTTCGGGCACGTGAGCGTGCGGCACGACCAATCGTCCAGCCATTTCCTGCTTGCCCGCAACATAGCGCCGGGGCTCGTCCGGCGCGACGATATCCTCGCTTTCGACCTCGACGGCGTGGCAGTCGACGCACACGGACAACGGGTGTATCTGGAGCGCTTCATCCATGCCGAGATATATCGCGCCCGCAGCGACGTGCAGGCGGTGGTGCACAGCCATTCGCCGAGCGTGATTCCTCTTGGCGTGGCCTCGCCAGTCACTGCGGCCCATTTTCCACATGTGCGGCTTTCTCGGTGAGGGCGCGGCGTCGTTCGAAATACGCGACGTGGCCGGCGATACGGACATGCTCATCAGCAACGGGCCGCTCGGCGCGGCTTTGGCGACTGCGCTCGGGGAACGGTCGGTGGTGCTGATGCGCGGGCACGGATCGACAGTCGTCGGTTCCTCGCTCGAGCAGGCGGTGTACCGCGCCATTTACGCCGAGGTCAACGCGCGGCTGCAGATCCAGGCCACGCAGCTCGGTGAAGTTACGTTTCTGAACGCGCGGGAGGCGGCGAAGGCCGCAGGGATGAACGATTCGCAGCTGCCGCGAGCCTGGGAGCTGTGGACTCGCGAGATCGGCGTCGTCGACTAGCCGGCAAACCAGGCGGCGTGGCAACGCGGCGGTGCCGCGCCCCCCGCCTGGACGTGGCGGAGCCTCTGCGGTCAGCCCGGGTGGACGACGTGGCCAGAATCGCAAGCGAGCGCAGGGTGAAGGCATCGCGTAAAATACGCGATTCCAAAGCAGCTCTTCGGCGGGCCAGTTGACGGCAGGCCCGGCAACACAACCCAACAGGAACGATTGCATGCGTGTTTTCAATTTCAGCGCCGGCCCCGCCGTGCTTCCCGAACCGGTGTTGCAGAGGGCCGCTGCGGAAATGCTCGATTGGCACGGCAGTGGCATGTCGGTGATGGAGATGAGCCATCGCGGCAAGGAGTTCATCGCCATCGCGGCCAAGGCGGAGGCCGATCTTCGCTCCCTGCTCGCGGTGCCCTCCAACTACAAGGTCTTGTTTCTGCAGGGCGGCGCGATCGCGGAAAACGCCGTCGTGCCGCTGAATCTGCTTCGGGGCAGATCCTCAGCCGACTACGTCAATACCGGCGAATGGTCGAAGAAGTCGATCAAGGAGGCGCAGAAGTATTGCACGGTCAATGTGGCGGCGTCCGCTGCGGACAAGAATTTCAGCTACGTCCCGGCGCAGGACGGCTGGAAGCTCGACCGCGATGCCGCGTACGTTCACATTTGCAGCAACGAAACCATCGGCGGCGTGGAATATCAATGGACTCCCGCGACCGGCGACGTACCTCTGGTGGCGGACATGTCCTCGCATATCCTTTCGCGCGTGATCGACGTCGCGAAGTTTGGTGTCATTTACGCCGGTGCGCAAAAGAACATGGGTATCGCGGGACTGACCGTGGTGATCGTGCGCGACGATCTGCTCGATCGCGCGCTACCGATCACTCCGTCGGTGTTTCACTGGAAGGAACAGGCTGCGGCCGAGTCGATGCTCAACACGCCGGCGACCTATGCCATCTACATGGCCGGTCTGGTGTTCGAATGGGTTCAGGCGCAGGGCGGACTTGCGGCGGTTGAAGCGAAAAACATTGCCAAGGCGCAGCTACTTTATGAGTACCTCGACCAGACGGCGTTCTACACGAACCCCGTGCGCAAGGAGGATCGTTCGCGGATGAACGTCCCTTTCCGGCTCCGCGATGAGAAGCACGACGAGAGTTTCCTAAAAGGTGCCGCGGAGCGCGGGATGGTCCAGCTCAAGGGGCACCGTGCCGTGGGTGGCATGCGTGCGTCGATCTACAACGCCATGCCCGTCGAGGGCGTGCGGGCGCTGGTAGCTTACATGCGGGAATTCGAGCTGCGGCATGGCTAAGTACCAGATCCTTACGCTGAACCAGATTTCGAGTCATGGCTTGCATCGATTGCCTGCGGCGCGCTACTCGGTCGGCAAATCGGTCGAGCGTCCCGATGCGATTCTCGTGCGCTCGCACGATATGCACACGATGGCCATTCCTCCCAGTGTCAAGGCGATCGGCCGGGCGGGGGCGGGTACCAATAACATTCCAGTAGCCGAGATGTCGCGCCGCGGCGCGCCGGTATTCAACGCGCCGGGCGCCAATGCCAACGCGGTCAAGGAACTGGTATTTGCGGCGCTGCTGCTGGCGGCGCGCAACGTCGTTCCAGCATTGGCCTATGTTGCCGGTCTCAAAGACGATTCGGAGCTCGAGAAGCGCGTCGAGGACGGCAAGAAGCAATTCGCTGGCGTTGAGTTGCCGAATCGTACGCTTGGCATCATCGGTCTCGGTGCAGTCGGCAGCTTGGTGGCCGACACGGCGATCAAACTGGGGATGAAAGTCATCGGCTTCGATCCGGAAATCACCGTCGATGCCGCATGGCGGCTGCCGTCAAGCGTGCGCAAGGCCAACAGCATCGAGGAGCTGCTCAAGCAGGCCGACTTCGTGACGCTGCACTTGCCGCTCGTCGCGATGACTCGCCATCTTATCGACACTAAGCGGCTCGAAGTGATGAAGCCGGGTGCGGTGCTGCTCAATTTCGCGCGCGACGCGATCGTCGACGAGGACGCTATCGTCGCCGCTTTGCGGGCGCAGCGCTTGAAGTGTTATGTCTGCGATTTTCCCAGTGCGAAGCTGTTGTCAGAACCGGGTGTCGTGGCGATGCCGCATCTCGGAGCTTCCACCGCGGAGGCGGAGGAAAATTGCGCCGTGATGGTGGTCGATCAGGTACGCGCGTTTCTCGAGGATGGCACGATTTCCAATGCGGTGAATTTCCCCAATGTCGAAATGCTGCGGGAATCACCGTTTCGCGTTGCCATCGCCAATTCCAATGTACCAAACATGCTGGGGCAAATCTCGACGACGATGGCACATGCGGGTCTCAACATCCACAACATGGTGAACAAGTCCCGTGGCGAGATGGCCTATACTCTGGTTGACGTCGACAGCCCGATCCAGGATGCCGTCATTCGAGATCTCGCCGCGATCGAAGGCGTGTTGTCGGTGCGGTCGATTCCGGCGGGAGACGAAACGGCCTAAAACGGCAAATGGGTTTGACCCGAAAATGTCCGGGTCGCTATAATTACAAGTTATTCCCCGATAGCTCAGCTGGTAGAGCGACGGACTGTTAATCCGCAGGTCCCAGGTTCGAGCCCTGGTCGGGGAGCCATCCTGCTTGACTTCCAACGATAGCGCTCACTAACTGGGGTCTATTTTGGGGTCTATTTTAGGTCTGGTTGGTCCGTCGCTCTATCCGCCGAATCGCATTTGATATCAGTTTCTTCAAGCGCCTTTGTTGGGGTCTAATGCGGTCCGTCGCTCTACGCGCCAATCGCATTTGATATCAGTCCCTTCACGCATTGTTGTTGGGTCTATGCGGTCAGTCTGCGGTCCGCCGCTCGTTCTGTGAGATGGTCAAAGTACTCTTTCTCTTCTTCCACCAGCGATGAGGCCGCCAGATCTGTCCGCGTCAGCATCACTTTCGGCGCTCCGAACAGAAGCCTGCTTTGGCGGCGTTGTCAGTTGGAACTACCGTCGGCATTGAGGTGCGAAAGAGAGGCCCCCGCATCGCCTGCGATCTTCTAAGACACTTGGGTGCTCAGTCAGGTTTTGTGAACATGGCGTTGCCACTGGCTGTCTCGGCCGCTGGGACCTCCTCCTGCAATACGTCCCAGTGTTCCACCACCTTCCCATCCTTAAGACGGAAAATATCTACGGCCACCATCGGTTTTGGACCCCAACCGGTGTAACGCCCATGGACCATGACGAGGTCGCCCTCCGCGACCGCCATGCCGGGTTCATACGTGAGAGCGGTAAGCGTCGGAATCAATTTGGCTATAGCGGAAGGACCATCCGGGATCGCCGGATTGTGCTGTTTGTAGTTGCTCGCAAATATCTGAACCACCGTTGGATCCCGTTCGATAAAGGCCCTCTTGAGTGCTTCGAGTGCGATTTCCTTGTTAGACTTAGCCATAAGCTACCTCCCTAACGATCGACGACGCTACGAGTTCGTCGCGTGTTTGAGCAATGATTTCTCCTTGAGCGTATCACCTCGCACAGCGAGCGTCGTGGTCTTGCAGTGTGGCGATTTGCTCGTCTGTGAACGGGATACTCGCGCAACCGTGGTTTTTTTTGCAGATGTAGTCGAACTTAGCTGCCGGCTGGTGGCAACCGAGACAGGAGCCTGTGAAATTCGACGCGGAGTCGCCCCGGCTGGCGATCTTGGTGCCGTTCGCTGAGACGGTGAGGGCGAAGAATTCCCATCCATTGGTATTGGGGAAATCCTTTTTGGACTCCTTGACCATGGCTTCGCCCGGAATGAGTTGGATGGTCGTACCCGCGGGATATTCTTTGTCCCCGACGTCGCCCTCGAAAATCTGCACCGCTTCCTTAAGCTTGGCGGGATCGGCGTGGCGGATATAGGTGCCCTCGACCTTGACGGCGTCGTGACGAATACAGTCGAAGGATTTTTCGGAAATCGCAGTTTGTTCGGCATTGACCGCGGGGGTCGCGGCGGCAATCACCAGGCCGACGATAAACGCGGATGTTGCGCAAAACATTGCATTACACTTCATGGCGTAGACTCCAAGTGACAGGTTATCGTCCGCGGCCTATTGAAAGGAAGGTGTAGTGCGACATCATGGAGCCCGACGGGCGAGCAGTGCCTGGTCTGTTATTGACCCTTAAAGTCCAGAGCCGGGCGCGGCTTGCCCGCTTTCAATGCGCCAATCGCCGAGGCCAGAGCACGGCGAACGTCATCGGTCTCGAAGAGCGGCATTGCTATATCGAACATCGCGGAGTCGGCCGCGGCGACGCCGGCCTCAGCCCAAATCCGCAAGAGCGCCTTCTGCGCCGCATAAGCACGGGTGGGACCGCTCGCCAGGCGCCCCGCAAACTCACGCGTGGTCTTGTCGAGATCTGCGTCTGGCACCACGCGGTTTACGACGCCACGCTGCATCATTGTCGCTGCCGGCACTCGTTCGGAAGTGAGCGCCCATTGCGATGCGAACGAGCGGCCGGCGCGCTCGGCCACGCGGTAAATACCGCCGACCATCGTGACGACCCCAAGCGTCTGCTCGGGATGACCGAAGGTCGCGTTTTCGGCCGCAATGATCAGGTCTGCGCGGATTGCCAACTCAAGGCCGCCCCCGAAGCAGAGTCCGTGAACGGCGGCGATCACTGGGAGCGGAAGGCGCTCGAACCGGTTGAAGACGGACATATATTGCTCGAATGTCGCCCGCAGTTGGCGAACCGTCATATCGGGCCAATTCATTATGTCGCCGCCGAAGCTGAAGTCAGGCCCGGCCGCGCGAAGAACCACCGCCCGGACTTCACCGACCTCGATCTTGTCGATGGCAGCGGAAAGTTCGGCCGCTAAAGTCTCGTTGATCCGATTTTGAGGGGGATTCTGAAGAGTAATGAGAGCGACCGGACCCTCAAAATCGACGCTGATCAGCGACATTTCCGCTCTCCCTTACGGCAGGAGGTGTTGGACGAAAGACCTAGATGGCCTCAAGCCTTCGCGCGCCTGGCTGGACGACGAAGTGACCAGTCAGGTGGCCAACGTGTCATTTCGCAGAATTTCCTGGTATCGGAAGCAATCGACCGTGTGGTCATTGACCATGCCGGTCGCTTGCATGTGGGCATAAACCACCGTGGAACCAACAAACGAAAATCCCCGTCGCTTGAGATCCTTGCTGAACGCGTCTGATATCGGCGTGGTCGCGGGGATATCACCGATGTTTTTCCATCGGTTTTGTTTTGGGTGGCCACCGATAAACTGCCAAGCGTAGGCCCAAAATGTTCCGAACTCTTCCTGAACCTTGAGAAACGCTCGCGCGTTGCTGATGGCAGATTCAATTTTCATTCGGTTTCGAATGATGCCCGGGTTTTGGAGTAGTTTGGCGACGCGCGCGTCCGAATATCTTGCTACCTTCGCGGGATCAAAATCGCTAAACGCTCGGCGATATCCTTCGCGCTTGTTGAGAATCACAAGCCAGTTAAGGCCTGCTTGGGCACCCTCCAGAACGAGAAACTTAAAATTTGCGATCATCGCGTGCTGGGATGCCCCACTCATGGTCGTGATAACGAATTACCGAGGACTTGCCGAGGACGGCCCAGGCGCATCGCGTTCGTCCGTCGTTTATGCTTACGGACGTCAAGATGTTCGCATTCCTGTGTTGCTAGATCTCAAAGGAGCGATTCGGTGACGTAATGTTCTTGGAGTCGTATGAGCGCATTCGCGCCAGCCCCGCGTCGGAGACGCACAATTTCAGAAACAAGTTTCGCTCGAGCGCTAATCCTTGCGCTAGCGGTGTGTCCGTGGCGCCACGCACCAGCCGTTTGACGTAAGCGAGCGATTCAGCTGGAAAAGAAACGAGGCGCCGAGCAATCTCCATCGCCTGATCAAGTGCCTTTCCGTCCACGGTGAGATGAACCAGGCCTTTGCGTTCAGCCTCGCGCGGGGACAGCGCAACGCCCATCAGGATGTGCATCAGCGCAGCGGACGTTCCGATCGCGCGAGGCAATCTCTGTGTGCCGCCGGCGCCGGGAAGCAATCCGAGGTTCACCTCCGGCAACCCCAAAAGGTAGTCGCCATCCTCCGCAACACGCAGATCGCAAGCGAGAGTGAACTCAAAGGCGCCGGCGATCGCGGTGCCCGAGATGGCGGCAATGACGGGCTTTGGCATGGTCTCGCACAGCGCCATCGCCTTATCGAAGAATCCCCCGTTGTAGGTTGCGTTTTCCGGCCATTCGCGACCGGAGGCGCGCAGGTCTTCTGCGATCCGGATGAGAGAAGGGATGTCAAAGTGGCGGTTGAAATAGCCGGGTGCACCGCCAGTCACGATTACCACGCGAACGCGACCATCCCCTGCGAACGTCTCAAGCGCCCCGGTGAGGGCGTCTCCCATTTCGGCATCGAAATACAAGCGCTTGGGACTGCCCAAGGTCACAACGGCAATCCCGTCAACGACCTTAGTATCGAGAATCTCGGCGTTCATCTTGATCTCCCGAATTTGACCAGGGCTGGGCTATCGCGGGAATTTGATCGCAGGCATGGGCCGGAGACCCGGCATCTCACAGGGTGTCGAGCACCTCCGGCCATCGCTTTTCGAACTCTGTGTCGGTCTGAAGCCCACGCCTCAGCAACTCGCCGACCTTCGTCTGGGTCTCTGGCCAGCTCAGCGCTGTCCCGAAGGAGTTGAAGGCGTCCAGGAAACGCTCGGCGGGCGGCAATGAAATCTCATTGACCAGACGTTTTGCCGCCGCGATGGATCGCTTGTCGAAAGAGCTGATCCGCCGCGCGAGTGTGTCAACGAATGCATCGAGCTCGGCGTCGGGCAGCGCGCGGTTGACATATCCATATCGCTCGGCTGTTTCACCGTCGAAGTCGCTCGCGCTCAGAATAATCTCAAGCGCGCGTCCCCTTCCCACCAAGTGCGGAAGACGTTCAGTCCCGCCACCACCAGGATGAAGTCCTACCCCGACCTCGGGCTGACCAAGCCGAGTGTTTTCACTCGAAGCGAAGCGCATGTCGCAGGCGAGAACAAACTCGCTGCACGCTCCTCTGACGCAACCTCGGATTTTCGCGATCATCGCGACCGGCGATTTGGAGATCCGGACGAAGGTATCGAGCAGGATGGGCAGTCCCGTGGGGCCGACGGCGCTCATGACGTTGCCGAGCTTGCCCGTCAAATCGAAGTGCGAAAGAAAGAAGCCGGCATTTGCGCTTTCGAAAACAACCGCGCGCAGCTCCGAGTTGGCTTCGATCTGCCCGAGCAGATCCTGGAGCGCTTCAAACACCGTCCCGTCAAGCACGTTGAACGGCGGGTAGTCGAAAACAACTCGCCAATACGCCGGCGTCTCCCGATGGACGCGCAGTGGATTCGTCGTGCTCATTGTCGCGGGTTTCCTCTACTGCGGATCGTCAGTGAAATTGGTTTCAGAGAAGCCGTGAAAGCGATCGCGGCGCGCTCGAACAGCTCCCGCCACACGAAGCATAGGCGGGGCCTGTTCATCACGCCATGTCGTTGTTGCCACCTTTTCGGCCACCGGGCGCATCTCGCCATTGGGGCGGCTCGAGTTGCGATCAAAATCACCAGTCCTCACGGCCATCATGGTGACGCTACCAGCTCTTGCCATGTATCATGTAACACAAAGCTACAGGATTTCGGAGGCGCCTTGGTTCGCGTCGCACTGCTGGTGCCCGACGGCTTCGCCACACTCAGCTTCGCGCCGCTTGCGGCTTTCGAAGCGGCGAACCTGGTGCTGGGCGAACGCTTCTACGACGTCCATGTTACGTCCGTAGCGGGTGGCCGCGTCGCCACTTCGTTAGGCATGGAAGTCGACACCGAGTGCGTCGCGGACTCGGCATTCGACACGCTATTGGTCGGCTCTCCTCCCGACGTGTGTCACCCATCGCAGCAGTTGCTTTCCTTCCTGCGGGGCGCGCCCACGAACACCCGCCGAGTCGCATCGATCTGCATCGCAGCCTTCATTCTGGGCGAGGCCGGATTGCTCGACGGCCGCCGCGTGACGACCCACTGGATGTTCGCCGAAGAGCTCCGGCGCCGATATCCAAAAGCGACCGTGGAGGTCGATCGGATCTTCATCGTCGATGGGCCGATCTGGACGTCCGCTGGCATGACGGCCGGGCTGGACCTTGCGCTAAGCCTCGTAGAACGGGATCTCGGCGCTGAAAGAGCGCGCGAGGCTGCACGAGTGCTCGTTATGCATCATCGGCGCGCCGGTGGTCAATCACAACACTCGACGCTGCTGGATCTCGATGCGAAATCGGATCGTGTGCAGAAGGCGCTTCTGTATGCCAGGCGCAACCTCAGCGCGCCGCTCTCGGTCGAAAACCTCGCGGAGGCCGCGTGCCTGAGCCCTCGGCAATTCAGCCGGGTATTCCGCGCCGAAACGGGGCTGTCTCCAGCCAAAGCGATTGAGAACCTGAGGCTGGAAGCCGCGCGGCTCATGCTCGAGCAAGGGCGCCTTCCGATCGAATCGATCGCCAATGAGGCAGGGTTCGCGGATCGGGAGCGGATGCGGCGAAGTTTCGTGCGCGCCTTCGGTCAGACGCCACAAGCGATCAGGAACGCGGCACCTCCGCTGGCGTCGTTCTGAGAGGTCATTCCTTGGCCGGCCGCGTCCGGTAGCGCGCCGCGGGGTGGGCACGGAACAGATGCGGCGTCAGCTTCCGTCGCGCCGCTTCGAGCGCGTCCCAGTCGGCGATGTGAGGTAAGGAGGGAATCGTCACCAATTCTCCGATGTCGAGACCGGCGAGCGCAGCGTCGACCATCTCGCCGACCGGCATGACTCTGTCGGCCGGAATGTTGCTGACCGGCATCCCCGCAATTTCCCAGAATGCGGTCGACGTCGCACCGGGCAGCACGGCCTGCACGCGCACGCCCTTATCGGCGAATTCGTGATGCAGCGATTGCGAGAACGTCAGCACGAACGCCTTCGTCCCGCCATACACGCCATTCAACATTTCCGGAGCGATCGCTGCGACCGATGAGATGTTGATGATCGCGCCGTGTCCACGAGCCGCAAACACCGAGGCGGCCGCGTAGGTGAGACGCATGAGCGCGACGACGTTGAGCTTAATCATCTCTTCCATAAGATCGACGTCGCAATCCATCATCGGTGCGACCGCGCCGACGCCGGCATTATTCACCAGCACGGTCAAGCTAGCGTTCTGCTTCAGCGCGGCTTCGACGCGCGCGAGATCCTCATGCTGGCGGAGATCGGCCACGAAGACTTCAACCGCGCGACCGGTGTCATCACTGATCCGGGCAGCCAGCGCGTCGAGTCGTCGCCGGTTGCGGGCGACGAGTGTAAGGTCATAGCCGCGCCGCGCGAGCCGCTCAGCGTAGGCCGCACCAATGCCACTCGACGCTCCGGTGATGAGGGCCGCCCCGTTGCGATGAAGCGACATTCCGTGTTTCCCCGGATGACTGCTGAAGTCGGACATATCTACGCCTCGTGAAGCTCTTCCGAAACGTCATAAATGCCACTTTTACGGCCATCCCCGGACTGGCCATAGGCTAACGCCGTGTTTGGGGCTTCCGACCCTCTGGGCTTATCTCCGTCACTCGTGTCCCAAATAGTTGCTTCTACGACATACGAGTCCTGGGCAGGTGGACGTAGGATTCCTGCATCGCGTTGCGGGCTTCCGTAACGCATCATAGGAGGCTGCGTCATGGCAGGAGTGTCCAACGTCGTTCTGGTGCATGGCGCATGGGCCGACGGCTCGAGCTGGGCCAAGGTGATCCCGCTGCTCGAAAAGGCCGGCTTGAACGCAGTCGCCGTGCAGAATCCGCTCACGTCTATGGTCGACGACGTCGCGGCGACCACGCGTTCAATCGCGCGCCTCGATGGCCAGGTCATTCTTGTCGGCCATTCGTACGGCGGCGCTGTGATCAGCGAAGTCGGCGACGATCCGAAAGTCGTCGGCCTCGTCTACGTAGCGGCTTTCGCTCCGGATGTGGGCGAGGCGGTTGGAGAGCTCGGCAAGGAATTCCCGCCGCCTCCCGGAGGTGCCGAGCTGCGGCCGGACGCGGGCGGGTTCCTGACGATGACGACGAAAGGTGTCCTGGAAAACTTCGCGCAGGATCTGCCCCTCGCGGAGAGAAAGCTTCTCGCCGCCACGCAAGGTCCGACCAACGGCGCAGTCTTCGGCGCCAAACTGACCAATGCGGCGTGGAAGACGACGCGGACGTGGTACGTGGTCGCCGCCAATGACCGGATGATTCCCCCGGATCTCGAGCGGAAGTTCGCGAAGGCGATGAACGCGAAGACCATCACGCTGCCCTCGAGTCATGTGGCAATGCTCTCGCACCCGGCCGAAGTGGCGAAGCTGATCATCGAGGCGGCGAGAGCTGCGGCCGCGAACTAGAGCCATGTCGACCACCGACACCCACTTGACGGCGCAGACCCGCTTAATCGAAGCGAACGGTGTGCGGTATGCCTACCGGCGCTTCGGATCGGAAGAGGGAACCCCGCTCATCTTTCTGCCCCATTTCCGCGCCGGCATGGACCATTGGGATCCGCTTGTGACAGACGGTCTTGCGAGCGGGCGTCCGGTGATCCTGTTCGACAACGCAGGGATCGCGAGCTCGAGTGGCGAACCCGCGGACACGATCGACGCGTCCGCCGATCATGTGGCACGCTTTGTCCGCGCTTTGGAGTTGCGAGCCGTGGACGTGCTTGGTTTCTCCATCGGCGGCTACATCGCGCAAAGCTTCGTCCTCCGCTATCCCGACCTGATGAGGCGGCTTGTCTTGGTAGGAACAGCGCCGCGCAATGGCGAGCTCGCGAACGATCCCCGCATCCCGGCAGTTGCGGCGAATCCCTTCCCGACGCTCGAAGACTTTCTCTTCCTGTTCTTCACGCCATCCGCGGCAAGCCAGGCGGCCGGCAAGGCGTTCTGGCAGCGCCGCCATCAGCGCAAGGACGCTGATCCGCCATCGTCTCCCGAAGCCATGAAAGCGCAGTCCGCCGCCATCGCCGAATTTCGCGAGCCGCGCGGAGAGCGCTATTCCGAGGTCCGCAGAATCAGCCAGCCGACGCTCATCGTGAACGGCAAGAATGACATCATGGTGCCGGCAATCAATTCATTCACGCTCTGTCAGCACATCCCGAATGCGCAGCTCATCATCTACCCCGATTCGGGCCATGGCGCGCTGTTCCAGTACCCGAAGCTTTTCGTAACCCATACGACGATCTTTCTCGATTCCTGATAATCGTGCTGTGCACTTCGTCAGACGTTCGTTGCGGGCCCGCCAAAGGAAATGCG
Organism: uncultured beta proteobacterium; assembly: GCA_963711235.1. Taxonomy (GTDB): domain Bacteria; phylum Pseudomonadota; class Gammaproteobacteria; order Burkholderiales; family Casimicrobiaceae; genus PALSA-1003. The sequence continues at coordinate 272,562 of CAVQDI010000016.1, forward strand.
GCTCGCGCTCCCGTCTTCGGTAAAGAGGCCTCAGCCACGACCGACAACAGAAACGAACCGTCCCGCCTCAGGAGGACCCGATGAACGCCGACGTTCTGACGACAAGAGAGGCCGATGGGATTGCGGTCATTACACTGGGCAGCGCCAACTAGGAGAGCGACGGGATGAAGCTCAGCGTAAACGGAGAGGATCGGGTCCTAGAGGGGGTCGACCCAACGATGCCCCTCTTGTGGGCGATCCGCGATCTCCTCGGTCTCAAAGGGACAAAGTTTGGATGTGGGCAGGCACTTTGCGGCGCCTGCACGGTGCATATGGACGGTCAGCCTATCCGTTCCTGCCAAACATCTCTCGCTGATGTCGGGGACGGCAAAGTCACTACTATCGAAGCCGTAACCGGACGCGTCGCCGAGGCCGTCAAGTCGGCGTGGATCAAAAACAACGTCCCCCAATGCGGCTATTGCCAGTCGGGTCAGATCATGTCAGCTGTTGCACTGCTGGAGACAAACCCGAAGCCCTCGCGCGACGACGTCAACTCCGCAATGAGCGGCAATATCTGTCGATGCGGCACGTACCCGCGAATCCGTGCAGCGATCGCGGACGCCTCGAAGTCTCTGGGCCAACAATGAGCCTACGGCGATGAATGTTGACTCAATCACCTCAAGCCACGGCGTTGCCACATCACCTAGCCGTCGTGCGTTCCTCGAGGGGATCGCTTCGGCAGCCTTTCTTCTCGCTATCCAAGTGCCTGTCGCCGGGGCCCGTGCGAAAGAATCCCCGTCGAGCCCTAGTCAGCTCAACGCCTTTCTTGCGATTGGCGAGGACGACATCGTCACCGCGATCATTGCTCAAACCGAGGGTGGGCAGGGAAACTCGACGGGGATGACCCAGGTCATAGCGGCGGAGCTCGGCGCCGCCTGGCCACAGATGCGATATCGGTTCACCACGGAGCGCCGCGCGGAATACATCAATCCCATGCTCTACGAGGGGCTCGTCTTAACCGCGGGCAGCTCTTCAATTCCGGGCTTCTATGGCGCAATGCGCCATGCGGCGGCGGCGACGCGGGAAATGCTTGTCGCGGCCGCCGTGAAGCGACTTGGCGGAAGTCCCGACCAGTACTCCGTCGCCGAGTCCAAAGTCACGCACACGCCGTCGGGCCACCAATTCACCTTCGGACAACTGGCCGCTGCCGCTGCAAAGGAGCAGGTCCCACCAAAACCTCGCCTGCGCGCTCGAAGCGAACTCCATTTGATCGGCCAGCGATTGGACCGACTAGATGTCCCGGCGAAGGTCAACGGAACGGCCCGCTTCGGTCTGGATCTCGAAGCACCTGAAATGCTGTACGCCGCCGTGAGACACGGCCGGGCGTACGGGTCGACGGTCGCACATATTGTTAACGCTAAGGCCAAGACCATGCCGGGCGTCAGACTGATCATGGCGGTCCCGCAAGGTGTGGCCGTGGTCGCCGAACAGTACTGGCAGGCGGCCAAGGCGCTGGCGGAGGTGCGGGAGACCTACGCAAGCCATCCGAACAGCGAGGCCTCTTCGGCAACCGTGGAGGCCGCGTTGAGGCGGGGGCTGGAGCAGCCCGGCGTTCCGACGATTGGAACCCACGGAGACGCCTCCGCCGCCATGAAGTCCGCGTCGAAAGTGCTCGAAGCGGAATTCTCGATGCCGTTTCTGTCGCACGCTTGCATGGAGCCGGTCTCGTGTGCCGCTCGGGTCGCTGGGGAGCAAGTGGAGTTGTGGCTTTCCACGAAATCTTCCAGTCTGGACGCCGGCCACGCGGCGCGCGCGCTTGGTATCGACCCGTCAACCATCGTCGTTCACAACGAATATCAGGGCGGGGACTTCGGCCGGCGATCGGGCATGGAGCACACGACCGAAGCGGTGCTGCTGGCGAAGGCCGTTGGGCGGCCCGTCAAGGTCGTTTGGACACGCGAGGAGGACCTTAAAGTCGATCAACACCGCACCGCATTTTTGGGCCGCGTGCGCATGGGGCTCGGAGCTGACGGGATGCCGGTTGCCTACGAAGCGAAGATCGCTTGCGACGGTCTATGGCAGCGGCTCTTCCCCTGGTTCTACGCCAAGAAGAAGCCGGTGGATCTTCCGACATTTAGCTTGGTAGGCAGCGCTTACGGAATCCCGAATGAGGCGGGAACCTACGTCAACGTGCCGCTCCCAGTTCGTATCGGCGCCTTTCGCGGCAACAACGATACGCACAACGGCTTCATGCTGGAGTCAATGATCGACGACGCCGCCCATACCGCGGGCGTGGATCCGCTCGCCTATCGCCGCAGAATGTTGGCGAAGGATGCTCGGAGCATCGCGGTGCTTGATCGAGCCGCCGCCATCGCCGACTGGGGAAAGGTGGCGACGGGCCATCATCAGGGCGTCGCGTTTTGGCAGTCGGACTTCTACCGCTGCCGCCTCGCCATCATTGTGGAGGTTTCCGGGACGGCCGACGCGCTCAAGGTGGAACGGCTCGTCGGCGTTTGCGACTCCGGCCTCGCAATCAACCCGATGCTTGCTGAACGAGCGGTCGAAGCAGGAATGATTTTCGGTCTGAGCAACGCGATGAGCGAGCGGATCACACTCGCGGGCGGAGCCCCGGAACAGACCAACTTCGACTCCTATCAAGTTCTTCGGATCGACCAGGCGCCCGACATCACCGTCGAGATCATCTCGGTTGGCGATGAGCCTGGCGGCTTCGGCGAGGTCGGAACGATGCCGATGTGTTCCGCCGTGGGAAACGCGATCTATGCCGCGACCGGCACGCGCATTCGGACGACGCCCTTTGGGGGCAACGGAGTCACCTTCGTTTGACGGATCGACGCAGGCGTCCCAAGTGATTTAAGCAATGGGAGATTGGACGTGAAAGCAATAGTTTCGTTCGTCGTCTTCGCCGTCGCGGTTCTTTCCGGTGCTGGCGCCGCAATTGCGCAGGACAGCGCGGCAGGCAAAGCTGCCTTTTCCAAATGCCAAGCCTGCCACGCCGTTGGCGCGGGGGCGAAGAACAAGCTCGGGCCGGAACTCAATGGGCTGGACGGCCGCAAGACCGGGGCCGCAGCGGGATATCAATATTCGCCCGCCTTGAAGAACGCGGGGTTCGCCTGGGAGCAAGCAAGCTTCGCTGCGTTTATGCAAGACCCAAGGGCGAAAGTTCCCGGCAACAAGATGGCGTTCGCGGGAATGAAGGATCAGTCCGAAATCGCGAGCCTGTGGGCGTATCTCGCGCACTTCAACGCGGACGGAAGTTCCAAGTGACGATGTTACGAACCTATCGGGATCATCGCTTTTTGTAGTCATTCAGCCGGTGAGTTGCGGCGCAATAATAGCGGATCGCGCGGCGACATGGAAACGCCGTCGGCTTCACCACGGGACACATCGCCATCCGAGTTCGACGGTCCTTCGGGTACTGCGGTGACGAAGATCATCGACCGCATACCACGCCCTGGCATGGCACAGCCACTCGAACAGGCGATCAAGAATCTGATTGCGGCGGCACTGCGTTTTCCCGGCCATCTGGGTGTGACGGTCACCCGGCCGGCACTGCCGATGCAGCCCGGATTCCGGCTGGTCTATCGCTTCGATACCGGCGAGCATCTGAGGTTATGGGAGGAATCCGATGAACATGCACGCCTTGCCGCGGTGGCGGACCGCTTCACGCAAGGAGAACCGCAGCGCACCGTACTGAGTGGGCTCGAGGCCTGGTGCACATTGCCGGGAGCGCCCGCAGCCACGCCCCCGCCACGCGGCAAGATCACGATCGTGACGTGGTTGGGGATCTTTCCGCTGGTGTACGCATTCGGAAACCTAGTCGGCGCGATCCTACCATCCGATGCTCCGCGCATTCTGCGCGTCGCCATCGTGACGATCTTGGTCGTTACCACGATGAGCTACGTCGTTGGCCCTCTGCTCACCAGGCTGTTTCGCAAATGGCTCCAGGCCGGTTGATCACTGAAGATGCGCCACTTGCGAAGTGAGTGCGTCGAAGTGTATCCGACGGCGGCAACGCCAGCGCGCCGTCGCACGCCTATTCGCATACCGTGCAGGCGCGCGGAATAGCGGGGTCTATTAGGTCCGAACATCTGGCCATCTAGGGGCGTTAACTGCGGTTAAGTGGCTAAAAAAGGACCCCACCGAGAAGCATATAAGCATTTGATTGCTAGCATTAATTCGAGGTTTGAATCGACGGACTGTTAATCCGCAGGTCCCAGGTTCGAGCCCTGGTCGGGGAGCCAATCTACATTGGCTTACAGCGATAGCATCCACTAACGTGGGGTCTATTGTGGTCCGCCGCTCTGCTCTGACCGAATCGTCTTTTGTATCAGTTCCTTCGAAGCAAATCCCGCCCGCCTGCGTGCACTCTTGGGGTCTATTGCGGTCCGTCGCTCGCTGTCGTTGCGACGCTGCTTGAGATAGTTTTTCGCGAAAGTTTCCGATCCACTTTCCAGGCGCACTCTCGGCTACCAAACGCGGTCATCGTAGGGTGGACGAGACCTGCAGGGAAGATCCGAAAAACTAACGAAGAGATCGCGAGAAGCGATCGTGCAGATCAAGATAGATTTCGGTGTGCGTGCCTTCAATGAAAGCATCCGCTCGCGCGACATTGTCATCGGCGGTGTAATCCCAGAGCTCGAATAGTTTCGGTAGCGCAGCGCGTCCACTAGGAGTGCAAAGGCCGGTGAAGACTGGCGCTTGCTTTGGTAGTAGAGGTGGTAGCCCGAATACGGCTGGCACCAATCCTCCAGCACACGCTTGCGTCGGCCGTCGGCGAGATACCGCTGCACCAGATCCTCCGGCACGCCTTGACCGCAGCCGATCTGTGCCTAAGGCCGCGCACGATCCTGCAAGCAGCGGTCAGAGAAATTGAAGTGATTCGTGGCGTTGCCTGCAGCGCGGACAGACGAACTCGAGCATCTCGAAGCCGAAGGAGGATTTGCGAACGCGAAGCACCTTCACCGAGCACGAATCGACCAGCTCGCCGTTGCATTCGAGCAACACGCTGTTGCAGTCGTCTCCGGAACTCGTGTGCGACTGGTCGCGGGTATCGAGCTCGCGCCAGACACGCTCGAACGTCGCGCGGATATCGGTCTCTACGCTTGGCGTGTACTCGAAGTCAGGATCGAGGATGGATTTCATGTCCGAGCTCCTTGGGGTGCCTGCGGTCACGCCGCGTGCGACAGCGCGGTGATGTCCACATTGAGTCGCGGGTTGCTTGTAGGCGTCCGCAGCTTCGGCTTGCGCGAATCGACGTAAACGCCACCGACGTCGAGCGTTTCGCGAACACCGATGTCGTCGCCGTGGTGGGCGACGAACTGCCTGCCCGCTGCAACGCCCTCGGTGTGCAACAGCTCGAGCCACGCGCGATCCCGCTCGCTCGCGTTGCCCTCGTCGAGCAGTGCGAGCCGCGGCGGTCCGATGCGGTGAAACCGCAACTCCGCCAATCGCGTAGGCGCATGCGTCGGCGCCGTGAGGTTCCTCATCGCATGGATCGCCTGCATCTCGGCAACGAGGCTCGAATGAAAGACGATCTCGCCGACACGCCGGCGTATCGACCGTGCGTCCGTTGGAAGATCGTCGATCCGGTCCGGCAGGAGCTGCACGATGATGAGATCGTCGCCGAAGCCGCTATGAATCATCGGCCACAAGGTGGGATTGCCGCCGTAGCCGCCATCCCAATAATGCTCACCATCGATCTCCACCGCAGCGAAGAGCTCCGGAAGAGACGCCGACGCGAGCAGAGTATCGATCGACATATCGCGGTTCGAGACGACGCGCGGCAGCCGCAAGGCCGATCGGTTTGCGCGCGCAGGCGGGCCGAATCATTGGTCTGGCCACGATTTGATCAACTGCGACACTCAGATGAAGCCGAGTTCCGATGCTCGATAGACCGCTTGGGCCCGAGTCTGGGCGGTCAGCTTCCAAAAGATGTTTTTCGCATGCGCCTTGACTGTATCGGGAGCGATACCCAATTGGCGCGCGATCATTTTGTTGGTTAACCCGTGACCCATAAGGAGCACGATCATGCGTTCGCGCGCCGACAGGGGCGCGCCTGAATGCTGCATGCCCTCCGAATCTTTCGGCTTGCTCGCTAGCGCGATATCGGATTCGTACGATGCCGCCGAAAGCGACGCTGGCGGTGACTTTGCGGAAAGCGCCAACTCGAGTGAACTGTCCATACTCACTGCTCCTTTGCACCATTCTATGAATCAGCGCTGCTCTTCCCCACCCGCCATCCAGCCCCGGATGTACGGCGGACAGTTGCGAAGCACAATGCCCTGACCTTCGCACCGGCGCAGGAAACGGACGGCTTCACGATCGACGAGAACCAGGTCCTTGAGGTCCAGGACGACGGTCCGGCCTGCCGGTTCCGCCGCGAGTAGCTGGAGCAGTTCGCCCACGTTGTCGGGTTCAAGTCTGCCGACCACCGTGAACACCACGTCGCCGTTTGCCTTGCGCTGTATCTTCAGCATCGATTTCACCTCGCCGAAGACAACGCAATTCCCGGACCAACCGCAAGCCGCTGAATCTACAGAGATTTACCTGGCTGATGACTGGCGAGAGCTCGCCAATTGGTGAACTGCTGGACGACCGGAACTGACTAATCCAGCGGTCGAAAGCGATTCTTGTTGATCCCCAGCGCGCGGATTTTCGATTCGAGCGTCGAGCGGGGCATCCCGAGCCGTGCCGCGGCCCCCGATGGCCCGAACACCTGCCCGTTGCTCGCGCGCAGCGCCTCCTCGATGATCGCCTTTTCGTGGGCGGCGATCGAGCTGGACAGCGCGAGCCGACTCTCGATCGCATGTCCCGCTGAGAGCCAGCTTTCATCGACCGTGAATTCGTCGGTCTCACATAAGATGACCGACCGCTCAATCACGTTCTGTAACTCGCGGATGTTTCCGGGCCAAGGATACGACTGAAGCAATTGGAGCGTCTTCTTGTTTACGCGCCTTATGTTCTTACCCGCCTTGCGCGCGTAGCGATCGATGAAGTACTCCACCAACACGGGAATGTCTTCTTTCCGTTCCCGCAACGGCGGCATCTCCAAGGGAAACACGTTCAGCCGATAAAAGAGGTCCTGGCGGAACGTCCCACTCGCCGCGGCGGCATTCAAATCACGATTCGTGGCAGCGATGACGCGCACGTCGACTTGAATAGGTTGTGTGCCGCCAACGCGCTCAAATTCCCGCTCCTGCAGTACCCTCAGCAACGCGACCTGTGTGTCGGGCAGAAGTTCGCCTACTTCATCCAGAAAGATCGTTCCACCGTCGGCCAGCTCGAAGCGACCAAGTCGCCGCTGCGTGGCTCCCGTGAAGGCGCCCTTCTCATGCCCGAACAGTTCCGAGGCGATCAGCTCGCGTGGAATGGCCGCGCAGTTCACGGCCACAAACGCCCTTGAGGAACGGCGGGACTGCTTGTGGATCGCGCGCGCGACGAGTTCTTTACCCGTGCCGGTCTCGCCGGTAATGAGAACCGTCGAGTCGGTGGCTGCGACCTTTGATACACGTGAAAGCATGGCGGTTAGTGCTGGCGACGCACCTACGATCTCCTCGAACATCGAGGTCTTGTCGATTTCCTCTCGCAGCGCGACATTTTCTTGTTCCAGTTTCTCCTCGGCCCTCTTGCGGTCTTCAATATCGGTGCATGCAACATACCAACGCGTAATCTGTCCCTTGTCGTCGCGCACAGGGTTGTACCGAGCGAGAAACCAACGATAACTTCCGTCAGCTTTCCGTAGCCGCACCTCTACCTCGTAAGCAGCGCCACTTGATAAAGCACGATCCGCATAGGTCTTCAGCCGTTCCGAATCGTCGGGATGAACTCCAGCGCCAGAGCTCTCCTGCAGCCATCGATCGAGACTGTTGCCAAGGTAATCGAGACCATTTCGGTTTATATGGAGACGTTCGCGGTTGGGACCGAAAACCGCGACAAGCTGGGGCGTGAAGTCCAGCATCTGCCGGAGCTCCATTTCGCTTCTGCGCAGTTCCTCCTCTGCTCGTTTACGCTCAGTGATGTCAATCACGGTACCCACAAATTCGATGAGATCGCCGGACGTGCTCAGAACAGGATGACCTAAGGCGTGAATGTCTCTGACGCGGCCATCCGGATGCACGATGCGGTAGTCCGCCTCCCAATCTGCCTTCTCGCGAATAGCCGTCTGGATTAGTTCTCTCAAGCCGGTTCGGTCGTCGGGGTGAAGCCGCTGAAAGAGTTCTTCGGGTCTGGGGAGACCATCCTGTGGATCGAAACTCAGAACACGATAGCATTCCTCCGACCAGTACCTGATATGCTGGTCTGGACTCCCGGCCCAACTGCCCGTGTGGCTGAGTCTCTGCGCCTCCGCCAGATAGGCCTCACTTGCCCGTAGCGATTCTTCAGCCCGCTTGTGATCCGTGACGTCAGTTACCGCGCCCACAAATTCGCGGTTGCCGGATGCATCCTGTGTTGCGTGAGCCAGGGCATGGACATGCTTGACTTTCCCATCAGGCAGCAGCAAACGATAGGCATGCTCTAAATCGGGCGCTCCTCCGGAGACACGTTCAATGACTGACTGAAAGTCGGCGCGGTCCTCTGGATGAACGCGTTGCGCCACTAAGTCCATTGTTGGCGTAACCGCTCGGTCATATTCAAAGATGCGATAGGTTTCGGCTGACCAGATAATCTCGCCCGTGTCCGGTTTCCACCCGAAGCTGCCTGTGTGACTAAGTCTTTGGGCTTCCGCCATATAAGCTTCGCGGCGTCGCAGCTCCTGAGTCAGGAGTTCGTGCTCCGTGACGTCCATCCCCGTACCGATAAACTCCTGGACCGCCCCAGCGTTAGTCGCCGGGCTGCCAACGCAACGTACGCGACGAATCTCGCCATCCGGCCGCACAATGCGTTTCGTGAAATCGAATCCGCGATGTTCTGCAAACATCTTCCGAATGGTTTCCGCGACGAACTCCCGATCTTGGGGGTGAACCAGCGCCACATACTCGGCTATCGTAGGAGCCTTGCCGCTCGGATCGAGGCCATGAATCCGGAACAGCTCGGAAGACCAGTACTCGAAACCGGCAGCGTTGAATGCCCAGCTACCCGTGTGCGCAAGCCGCTGTCCCTCAGCTAAGTAGAGCTCGGCTTGCTTGCGCTCTTCAATGTCGAGATTGATCCCGATCCAATACAACAGCGTTCCATCTTTCGATCGGAGAGGTTCGGTGCGACTGAGGAACCAGCGATACGTTCCTTGAGAGTTGGGCACTCGCTGACAGAATTCACCCGCCGAGCCTGTTGCGAGACAGGTCGACCAGACCCTGCGTGACTCATCCTGATCGTCCGGATGTAATAGCGCGATATGAGCGTCCCACGGTGCGCCGGTCTCGACCCCGAACCGAAGAGGATGATCCTTCGGGAGGCCGAGGTAATCCGCGCATCGTTCGTTTACGAAGGTGAGCGCGCCGGCCGGAGCCGCGTACCAGGTGTACGCCGGAATCATATTGAGGGTAGTTCGCAACCGCGCCTCAAGCGGGTCATTCATGTGAGTGCCCTCAACCTCAAACATTTCTGTTCTGTCTCCAGCGGCTGGAATTCTTCTTCACCGCCCAGGCGTCGTTTATCGGGCTGCAGCTCGAAGGGTCCGAAGCGGTAACGCTCAGGTTGTCCGGAAAGGGCCATTTGCCGAGAAGGCGTCGTCAGCAATGGGTAAATTCTACGCTGCTAAGGCGGCGACGTTGCCTTTCTAGCGATGCCGTCGATCATCACGGCCATGTCCGTGATAAGGCAAACCTCCTCGGGCCCAGCTCCGTCGCGCTTCGGGAGCCACCGAAATTCAATATATGACAACCAGGTTCCGCCGGCGTCCTGCTAGACCAGCACCTTGAAAGGCAGCTCGAGGGCGATCAAACGAAGAGCCTTCATCAGGGCGCCCTGTCGTCTGCCATCTCCGACCGTCAGGACCGTCGTTGCGTCGAGCGACACGTCAGCTTCAAACGCGGCGATTGCATGATCGACGCTTGCAACCATACGCAATTCGGTAGCCCGGACCGCAGCCTCGAACCTGGCCAATGTCGCGCCGTGTCCGAACTGCTGCGAGCGGTAGTCCTAATCCAATTGGGCGATACCGAACACTCCGGTGATCGAGAACAATCCCTCACCATGAGATTACGAAATGCTGATCTGCCGTGGCCCTACAAGGAAAAAGCAAATGAACACGCAACGATCCACCCGTCGCCGCCCTCACGTGATCGATCCAGCAAAGGTTGCCTGGAGCATCGTGCTCTGCGTTGCGCTCGCATCGATCATCATCGCCGCGGCACCGTCCTTCGCGCAGTCGTCGCCGGAATCGACGGAGAGCGGAACCGCCAGCCCTGAGCCGTCGGCTGCAGTAGTCCCTGTGGCATCTGAGGACAAGGAAAAAATTCTGCACGACGCGCAGAACCCGATCGCGAACACGATCAGCGTTCCGTTCCAGAACAACACATTCTTCAACGTGGGACCCCTGCACAAGACAGCCAATGACCTGATCATCGAGCCGGTCATTCCGATCAAGCTGAACGGGGACTGGAATCTGATCGGGCGATGGATCACTCCTTTGGTCTATCTACCTCGGGTTTCGCCCGTTGAGGGTTCGGAGTTCGGGCTCGGTAACCTGCAGCCCGAGTTTTATCTGTCGCCAGCACACTCCGGCAGTGTCATCTGGGGCGTGGGCCCAAAGCTCTACCTGCCTACGGCGACAAACAAGTCTCTGGGAATTAACAGAATGGGTGGTGGTCCGACCGCCGTGGCGCTGACGATCCAAGGGCCCTGGGTGGCGGGCATCGTCGCCAACAACGTCTGGGCCGGGTCAGGCAACGCTCGCGTCAACGAGCTGACCCTCAATCCCTTCGTCGATTACAACCTGAAGAACGGCTGGTACTTCGTCTCCAGCCCGGTCATCACCTCAAACTGGGTGGCCAAATCGGGCGATCGCTGGACCGTGCCGGTCGGCGGAGGCATCGGCCGTCTATTCAAAATAGGCAATCAGACAGTGAACGCTCGCGTCCAAGGCCTGTACAACGTGGCGCGACCGGACTACGCACCCAGCTGGCAACTGCAAGTCCAGGTCCAGCTCCTATTCCCAACCAAATGAGATCCGCAGGTGTACGCCATTGGCTGCGTTGACCGTGCCAATGGCAGCACTGTCCAAACAGATCGCTAAGACCAACGCAGTAACAGAATTATGTCCAAACACATCAAGTACCCCTTCAAGTGTGGCCGCTGTCGCGGTTTTGATCCAGGCGCTCGTCAAGAGTCGCGCACACCCGTAGCGAGGCGAATCATGGTGGCCAAGTATCTCCTGTTGGGCATTGTTGTCATCCTCTTGATGTCCGGAAGAAACTCCCTAGCCGATGAGGGGCTCGCCGGAACCGACCCCATTGTTGAGCCCGTGCCTTCCGCCAAGGCTCAAGCTGACCCTTGGGGGCCTGTTCCAACGGAAAAGCCCTCTATAGCCAATTTGGCGCCGTTTCTTCTGCCGTACTTCAACAACGGACCCGTTTTCGGACTGCCAGGAACGGTAACCGGGGACTTGTGGGATCGCACGCAACTGACCGGTGATTGGGGAGGCACTCGCACCGACTTGGCCCGGCGTGGATTTTTCTTTGACCTCTACTCCACTAGCGCCTACCAAGACGTGACGTCGGGCGGCCTCAAAACCGGCAGCGCCTTCGTGCAAAATACTCAGCTTTCAATAAATGTAGACACAGGCCGTGCTGACCTCTGGCCCGGCGGGTTGTTCCATTTTACCTTGGAATCTCGATATGGAAGCTCGCCGCAAAACACCTTTACCGTGGGTGCCGTGGCTCCTCAGTATTACGGACTTGCCCTTCCGGGGCCTTTCTTCGCGAACGATACTTTGCCGACGGAATATTATCTGACGCAGTCACTCAATCCAAAATTCAGCGTTCTCCTCGGAAAACTTAACGTCCTCTACTTAGCGGATCAAACGTTATTCGGCGACAGCTACAAGTACTATTTTGCAAACTTCAATTTCAATAAGAATCCGATTGCACTCAATTTTTTTAATACTACGTCACTCGCTGCGGTCGGAGTGTGGACTCCGACTGACTGGCTAACCATCGCCGGCGGCGTGTTCGATCCCAATAGCAAGGCGGATAATCTCGCGACCCACGCCTTTGATAGGGTAAACATCTATGGCGCGTCGATCTTTTCATACAAAGTTGGCGGCCTGCCGGGCCAATCTTGGGCACAGTTCAATTGGACAAACGAACCGAAGGTCGATCTGGCGTCGCCGTTTACCCAGTTGTCGCCGGCGGCAATCCCGCAAGCCGTGGCTGCCCTCGTCGGTAGTCCCTCGACTGAGGGTCTGCCTATCAATTTCAAGTCCGAGAGCTGGACTACTATCGCTAATTTCTCGCAATATCTTTTCGTGAAGGATGATTCTGCGGAGATCGCCGGAAAACTCAAGAGCGGCCAGCCGCTGCGCGGGGTTGGAATATTCGGCCGGGTGGGGTATGCGCCTCCGGCGACAAATACGATCACGCGCGATGCGAGCGTCGCGCTGCTCGTCAACGGTCTTTTCGACAGCCGGCGATATGACAGCTTCGGAGCAGGGTTCTACTACAACGCGATCAGCAATGATCTGAAGAATAGCATCGCACAGCTTACGGCCGGTACGGCCACCGTTAAAGACGAGAAGGGAATAGAGGTCTTCTATGATTTTGCGCTCACTCCGGCGATCAGACTGATTCCGAGTTATCAGCACATCTGGAACCCGCTCACTGCTGAGGTGGCGACGAACCAACGCACGGCGAATGTATTCCTTGCCCGTCTGAGTATAGCGTTTTGAGCCAACCAGGTTCCTTAGACTCATTTCTTTCAGCAGACCGGTGCGCCGAATCGCCGTTGTAGGCACCGGCGTGATCGGCGCGAGTTGGCAACGCTGGACCTGGCTCGCGGATTCGATGTCATCGCGATGGATCCAGCGCAAAACGCCGAAGCGAGCCTTCGCCGCTAAGTCGATACGGCGTGGCAGGCACCGGCGGCCCTTGGCCTTTCCCCAAAGGCATCACCCGAGCATCTTTGTTTCACCACGGACCTAAGACAGGTCGTGGCGCTGGCTGATTTCGTTCAGGAGAGCACACCCGGTTACAGCGAGCTCAAGATCAAGCTGGTCGCCGAGATGGATAACGCCACTCCCGCGGACTCCGCGGGTCACTCCCCAATCGGGCGATGGTGCGAAATGCCATGCGAGTCCATCATCACAGCACCAACCGTGAACACGTTGACACGTTGGAATGTACCTCGATCGCTCGTTGAACACTGGAGATTGGATATGGCCACCGTACAGCAAAGCGTCCTTGAACTATTTCGGTCTCATCAACTGACTACCTGGTTTGGAAATCCCGGATCGTCTGAACTGACACTGCTTCAGGATTTTCCGTCTGACTTTCGCTATTTCCTGGGCCTCCAGGAGATGATTCCCGTCGGCATGGCCGACGCTTTCGCGCAGATCACTCGCAGGCCCGCGCTGGTGAATCTGCACACGGCTCCCGGGATAGGAAACGCAATGGGCGCCATCTACAACGCGGCATGGAATAAGACACCCTTGATCATTACCGCCGGCAACCAACGGCGAAACATGCAAAATCAGCAATGTCTGCTGACCAATGTGGACGCAACTCTGCTGCCGCGCCCCTTCGTCAAATGGGCCGCTGAACCGGCGATCGCGAGCGAAGTTCCCGCGGTCCTGGCGAAGGCCATCCACCTTGCGCAGACGCCGCCGATGGGACCCGTTTTTGTATCTCTTCCCATGGATGACATGGAGGTCGAGCTCGACGAAGCACAGAGCAACGAGCAGCGCGTTGTTCGCGACCGCAAAGTCGTGCAAGGCGGGGGAATCTCGCCGGCCACTGCGGCGCACATCGCGCAGCGACTCAACGAGGCTCGCGCTCCAGTAATTGTCGTCGGCGGAGATGTCGAGCGAGCGGGCGCGTGGGACCTCGTCATTGCACTGGCGGAGCAGCTGTCGGCCCCTGTGTGGACAGCGCCTCTCCCGGGGCTGTCCGGGTTTCCCGAAAACCATCCCCTCTATCGGGGCGGATTTCCGCCAGGCGCAGGTTGGATTTCACAGAAGCTCACTGGGCACGATCTGGTCTTGGTTCTGGGAGCTCCCGTGTTCCGGTATTACCCACAGATTCCCGGTCCCTATCTGCCCGCAGGCGCCTCTCTCGTTCACGTGACCAGCGACCCCGACGAAGCGGCACGAGCGCCGGTCGGCGACGCGATTGTCGCGGACGTCCGCGCGTTCACCGAAGCGGTTTTGCCTCAAGTGAAAAAGTCAACACGCAAAGCGCCGGCGCCGAGGCCTGAGCCTGCGTACCCGGTCGCAGCAGCAAACGCGCCTTTATCGCCGGCAGCCCTATGGTCCACGTTGGGTCGTCTCGCGGCGAAGGACACTCTTTGGGTGACGGAGGCGGGCAGCAACGAACTCGTCATCGATGAGTGCATCCGAGCCGGCCACCCGTTCTCCCATTTGTCCGCTGCGGGGGGGGGATTGGGGTTCGGTCTACCTGCCGCCGTGGGAGCGCAGCTTGCCGCTCCGGATCGTCCCGTTGTCGCGTGCATGGGAGACGGATCCATGCATTACGCCATCACCGCGTTGTGGACAGCGAGCGCGTACAAGGTGCCCCTCACCGTGGTCGTCGCTTCAAATGCCGAGTACGGCATCCTCAAGCAATTCGGGAAGATCGAACACACCAAGGGAGTGCCGGGACTGGACCTCCCAGGCCTGGATATTGTTGCCACGGCCAAGAGTTACGGCGTTCGCGCCTACGAGGCGAAGAGCACTGGGGACGTTGCGGATCTATTTACTCAAGCCCTCAAGAACCGCGACGGCTGCACGCTCATTAACGTGGCGGTCACCCGCGTCACACTTTAGTGGCGACCGCAACGTATGGAGATACGCCATAACAATCGATCACAACAAGGAAATGGACTATGAATGCTGCATCTATTGACTCCGTTGGAAATCTGACTACGTCGTCCTCAACAGCCTAGGCTTGAGATACACGAAACGGGAAAAAGCGGAACACGATCGGAGAGCAAAAACAGAGTCGCCAAGGGACCGTTCTTAGAGATGATCTTCCCCAACCGCGTTACGATCCTAGGTCGGCACGCCGGAAGGTGGGCGCAATTGTTCCACAGGTCGCGAGAAAATCATCTGCTTCGGTTGGGCACTTTCCGGTCGCCGAAACCCAGAAGACCGCATCCAGCGTTGCGGTGATGCAGGTTCGGTTTCGCATTGATAGCAGAATAAAGTGGGGTCTATTAGTTCGCGACATCTACACGCCATAGGGCGCTAACTCCAATTAAGTGCCAAAAAACGGACCCCGCCGAGAAGAGCATAAGTACTTGATTACTGTTTCTATTTCGACCTCGGGGTCGACGGACTGTTAATCCGCAGGTCCCAGGTTCGAGCCCTGGTCGGGGAGCCAATTATTCAATAGCTTGCGTTGATTCCTGCGTTTCGTTTTTCGGCGATGTATACGAAAATGTAGCCAGTTTGTCTGCCGCCGCCCGCAATTGCTCCGGCGCAAGGTGCGCGTAGCGTCTCACCATCTCTCCGGATTTCCACGCACCCAACTCTTGCAGTTCCGCCATCGTTGTACCGGCCATGACGTGCCACGTGGCCCACACATGCCGCCTATGCTCAGCTGCGCATAGGCGGCACTATCCGCGGTCCCGGACTATGCCCAGCTAATTCGCAGCTAGCTTTCTGTAGCCTCATGTCCGGCGATCTTGCGCCGTAATCGCTGAGCATAGTCCATTGTCTTCTCCCGTCGTTCTGATTGACTGGAGGAGACATGACGACTCGCCTATTCACCGTTTCATGTTCGCGGCCTCGCAGATGTACCGGTCCACTCGGGCCGTACATAGGCGCGTATGCGGCACTTCTGCAGCAGGAAGGTTATTCCCATGAGGGGGCTCGTAATCAACTTCTGCTGATTGCGGATCTAAGCAGGTGGCGGCAGCGGCGCAGGCTGACTGCGGCCGATCTGAGTGTTCAGAATGTCGAGAGGTATCGCTGGGATTGCGCGCGACACCGGCGGTCCGAGCGTGGCAACCGCAGTGCTCTTCACAAGCTGGTAGGCCTGCTGCAGAGCCAAGGAATCGGCTGTGAGGAGGTTCCGCGCGAGCCACTGAGCGCGCAGGGGCGCATCGAGCAAGAGTTCAGGCAGTACCTGATTGAAGAACGGGCGCTATCGCCGGCCACGCTGCTCAACTACCAGCCGTTCGTTCACGCGTTGCTGTCGGAGCGATTCCGCTCTGGCCTGATTCACCTGGATCGGCTTGGCGCTGCCGATATCGTCGGATTCGTCCGCCGCCATGCCCACCAGTTGAGTCCCGGACGCGCCAAGCTCATGACCACGGCGCTACGCTCGTTTCTGCGCTACCTGCTCCATGGCGGTGAGATTGACACCGATCTGGCGGCGTGCGTGCCGTGTGTCCCCCGATGGTCGTTGTCCAACATCCCGAAGTTTCTGCCGTCGGGCCAGGTGCAGCAGATCCTGGAGCGTTGTGACCGGCAGACCGCTTCGGGGATCCGCGACTACGCGATCCTGTTACTGCTGGCGCGCTTAGGTTTGCGCGCCTGCGAGGTGGCGAGCCTCAACCTGGATGATATCGATTGGCACGAGGGAAGGCTCTTGCTGTGCGGCAAAGGCAGGCGTTGGGCTCAGCTGCCGCTGCTGCAGGAAGTGGGTGAGGCGCTGGCTCGCTATCTGCAGCGTGCGCGTCCGAGCTGCGCGAGTCGTCGTGTGTTTGTGCGCGCGCGTGCTCTGCGCCAGGGCTTTGCCAACTCCAGCGCGATCTGCTGTGTGGTCGACCGCGCCCTGGTGCGAGCCGGAATCGATTCGCCGCGTAAGGGAGCTCACCTGTTCCGCCATACCTTGGCCACGGACATGCTGCGCCAGGGCGCCTCGCTGAGCGAAATCGGGCAACTGCTGCGCCACCGTCATCCGAGCACGACCATGATCTATGCCAAGGTCGATGTGGGCGCACTGCGCCTGCTGGCCTTGCCGTGGCCGGGAGGTGGACGATGAGTACGCTACGAGAAGCGCTCGACGACTATCTGGCGTTGCGTCGTGGTTTGGGTTTCAAGCTGCGCATGGCGGGACCAAGACTGTTGGATTTCGTTGTCTTTCTCGAACGCGAGGGCGCCTCGTACATCAGCAACGAGCTCGCTTTACGCTGGGCCATGCAATGCTCAGCGTGTCAGCCGGCGCAATGGGCCGGCCGGCTCGGCTTCGTGCGTGGCTTTGCACGCCATCACAGCGCCAGCGATCCTCGTACTGAGGTTCCACCCTACGGCCTGTTGCCGTACCGACCTGGGCGCGCTCGACCTTACCTCTATACGGAGCGGGAGATTGAGCGTCTGCTGCAAGCAGCAAAACACCTGCCGTCCGCTGCGGGTCTGCGCCGGTGGACCTATTACTGCTTGTTCGGATTGCTTAGCGTGACCGGCCTGCGGATCAGTGAAGCAATCGCGCTCGAGCGGCACGACGTCGACCTGCAGCAGGCGCTACTGACGATTCGTACCAGCAAGTTCGGCAAGTCGCGGCTGGTACCTCTTCACCCTTCCACCGTGCAGGCGCTTGCGCAGTACGTGCGGCAACGCGACCGAATTCTCGGCCAGTTGACCACGCTGAACTTCTTGGTCAATGAGCATGGCAGATCATTGGAGAGTTCGAACGTTCGGCGCACCTTCTATCGGCTGTCACGTCAGATCGGCCTCAGAGGACGCAACGACAGCCACGGTCCGCGCTTGCACGACTTTCGCCATCGCTTCGCCATCGAAACCTTGGTTCGCTGGTATCGATCGGGTGAAGATGTCGAGCGGCGTCTGCCCATTCTGTCGACCTACTTGGGCCATGCCCACGTCACCAATACGTACTGGTATCTGTCGGCCTGCCCGGAGTTGATGGGACTCGCTACCCAACGCCTGCAGCGGCGATGGGAGGACTGGCCATGAACAGCACTGTCAGCTTCCCGGTGTTGCTGCAACACTTCTTCACCCAACGCCTGATGGCCCAGCGACGGGCCAGCCCGCATACGATCGGCTCCTATCGCGATACGTTCCGGTTGCTCCTGCAATTCGCTCGCAAGCGTCTGCACAAGAAGCCCTCGGCATTAGCCTTGGCCGAGGTGGACGCGCCTTTGATCGGGGCCTTCCTCGATGATCTGGAGAAGTCTCGTGGCAACAGCGCCCGCAGCCGTAACCTGCGCTTGACTGCCATCCGCTCGTTCTTTCGCTACGCGGCCTTCGAGGCACCCGCCGCGTCAGCAATGATTCAGCGTGTATTAGCCATTCCGAACAAGCGATACGAGAAGAAACTGGTCGCGTTCCTGACACGACCCGAGATCGTCGCCCTGCTGGACGCACCGGATCAACACACCTGGGCCGGGCGTCGCGATCATGCGCTGCTACTTGTTGCCGTCCAGACTGGTCTTCGCCTCTCTGAGATGACCTCGCTGCGGCGCTCCGATGTCGT
This sequence comes from uncultured beta proteobacterium, assembly GCA_963711235.1. GTDB lineage: Bacteria > Pseudomonadota > Gammaproteobacteria > Burkholderiales > Casimicrobiaceae > PALSA-1003. Next base: position 291,089 of record CAVQDI010000016.1, read on the forward strand.
GCTGAGCATCGGTGCGCATGTTCGCTGCGTGGGCAAGGGACGCAAGGAACGTTGCACGCCACTGACACAACAAACCGCTGCCATACTCAAGGCCTGGCTCACGGAACCAATGCGTGGCAGCTCCAACGCAGTGTTTCCCAATGCCAGAGGGGGACACCTCAGTGCCGGTGGTGTGCAGTATCTGCTGGCCAAACACGTGGCCACAGCGCAACAAGTCTGCCTATCCTTGCGTGACAAATCAGTGTCTCCCCATGTGCTTCGCCACACCGCAGCGATGGAGTTGCTGCAGGCTGGCGTGGATCGCTCCACGATCGCGCTTTGGGTGGGGCACGAGTCGGTGGAGACCACGCAGATCTATTTGGACGCCGATCTGGCCATCAAGGAACAGGCCATGGCGAAGATGCTGCCGCTTCACGCAAGGGCGGGACGCTATCACCCCGGCGACAAACTCTTGGAGTTCCTCAAGGCCTTATAGCCCCACCGGACTATGCTCAGTCGAAGCACTGGACTCACCATGCAACAAGCCGCGATTGCGAATGATGTCTGAGGCGCGATCGTTTCCAACTGGGCATAGTCCGGCACCGCGGATAGTGCCGCAAATCGTGCCAGCGAAAATTCCTGATGCCGGCGCGCCTGAGTGCATTCCTCCAGGCCCTCGTGTTGGCTTGCCCCAGTGGTCTGCCATTGAACGTGAATACGCGGAGCGGATGCTTGCAGTGCCTCGATGTTCTGCTTCACATCGTGGTCGCGCGTGCCTTCCCAGAACTCGGCGGCGTGCTCGTTGTAGTGCTCGAACGTCTTCGCGGTGATGAGCGCCAAGTCCTCGAGCAGCTGTGTCATCGCGATCTTTGCGAGCTTCTCCGCGGGGAAGTCGGAGGCAGCCTTGTACGCGCTGACGACATCGCACAACGCCGCGCGGGAGCGCGAAATCTGCATCCCGGCATGGAGTATCAGTCAGAGCCCTGTGCGAAGGGCGCGGGAATCGGCGCCGCCATGACTACTTACCGCGCAGTCCTACATCAAATTCAGACTTACGCCGATAGGCGGTTTCTGGGAGTCGCAGTACCGTCCACCGTGGTCATGAGCGGCGTTTAAGGAGCACACCATGAACCGCAATCAAATGAAAGGCGCTGCCAAGAATGTAGCAGGCAAGGTCCAACAAAAGGTTGGAGAGCTGACTGGTAATAAAGCCCAGCAGGCGAAAGGTATTGCCAAGCAGGTGGAAGGCAAGGTGCAGAGGGGCGCGGGCAATGTCGAGCAGGCACTCGACAAGGCACGCAGGAAAACCCGCTGAACGACGCAGGGCGCAGGAAGTCTTTCGCGTCATCGGCGGACCGCCAATGAGCGGTTGTCGTGAAGGAAACAACAATGGACTGGGACTGGATGAGCAGATTCCGTGGATCTAGGAAAGCCGAACCGGCCAACCCAGCGGACGAGACCGTTATCAATGGCGTGCCGTATGACGCTCAGAAAGAGATCCGAAGCAGCCCCGAAAACCTCTCAGCTCCCGGCGACCGCCCAGAAGCGATTGCGGAGGAAATCAAGCGCCGACAGATATCGGCAGTAGTGCGTTATGTCGCAGCTGTGCGCGCTCGTTAAGGCGTATCGTTTTGGGCTCGTGCCCGTCGGCGGCCCGCCGACGTGGTGTCGCCGCACGTTACGGCTTGCTTGTCGAGCGGGCCTGGATGAGCGCGAGGCAACCGCAGTACGCGCCGCGTAGGCGCATGCAGTCCAGTACCAATGCGCGCAAGAAACATGGATGCGAGCACGCCGAGGTCGAATACCATCGAGCTTAGCTGCGGGAGCGCGGGCGGGTCCTGGTGAGCACCGAGTCGCGCGGATCGCATGCAAGTACCTAAAAAAGCGTGGGTTTTTGTCGCTGTCGCCGCCATCATTGCGATTTTGCTCGCGGTCTTCGAATGGAACTGGCTGCGCAGCCCCTTCTCGAATTACCTGAGTGGAAGAATCGGGCGTCCGGTCAGCATCGACGGAGACCTGCACGTCCAGCTGTCGGCCAAGCCGCTGGTCGTCGTCGATTCCCTCGTCGTAGGCAATCCACCATGGGCTAGCGAACCGGAGATGGCGCGCGCGAAGCGTGTCGCCTTCCGCGTGGACCTGGCATCGCTTTTCTATCGGCCCATTACTTTGACCGAAGTCACTCTCGTACAACCACACTTGGCGCTCGAGCGTGGTGCGGACGGACGGGCGAACTGGGAATTCGAGGGCGTGAGCGAAATGCCGCTGATCGAGCGCCTGAACATCGAGGATGGCGTTCTTCACTTTCGCAATCCCGACAGCGGGACCGACGTCACGATCAACGTCGCATCATCAGCGTCCGGAAGCGGAGAAACGCCGGTCCATTTCTCGGGCTCCGGGCGCTTGCGCAACAATCCCTTCACCATCGAAGGCGACGCGACGACGTTGCTCGCGCTCAAAAAGCAAGACAAGCCTTACGCGCTGAACCTGCGCGTGAACGCGGGCAATACCAGCGCGCATTTCGACGGGACAGTGGTCCCGGCCCGGCTCGATAACGTCAGTGGGTCGCTCACGCTGCAAGGTCGCGATCTCTCACAGCTCTATCCGATCATCCCGGTGCCATTCCCGTGGACGCCCCCGTATCGCCTCACCGGCCAGCTCAAGCACGATGGCAAGGTGTGGTTCTTCCGCGAGTTCACCGGCAAGGTCGGCGACAGCGACATGGCGGGCAACTTCGCGCTCGACCGGAGCAAGCCAAGACCGCTCGTCGACGCCGACATCGTGTCGACGCAGCTCGATTACAAGGATCTAGGCGGCCTGGTGGGACTGCCGCCGGCGAATGCATCGCCGAGCGCGCGAACCGGAGCGCAGAACAAAGACGTGGTCAAGCGCGAGATGTCCGGGCGCGTGCTGCCCACCAAGCCATACGACCTCGAGCACTTTCGCGTCGTGGACGCGAAGATCCGCTTCAAGGGCAAGCGGTTCATGGCGACCGATCTGCCGCTCGACAACCTGACCGCGACGCTCGATCTGCAGGACGGCGTGCTGAAACTGCAGCCGCTCGATTTCGGCATAGCCGGCGGCCACGTCGTCTCGACTCTGGTGCTGGACGCGCGCGAGACCGTCATCAAGACCAATGGCGACGTAACGGTGCGCAACGTCGAGCTCACGCAGATCCTGCCCGCGCTGAAGCCGCCCAAGGGAAGTGCTGGCAAGGTTGGCGGCCGCGCCCGTTTTGCCGCGACCGGAAACTCGGTCGCGGACATGCTCGCGTCGAGCAACGGCGAAGTCGCGCTCATCAGCCGCGGCGGAGAAGCGAGCGAGCTCGCCATCGTGCTCACCAACCTTGACCTCGCGCGCGCGGCGCAGCTGCTGTTGAAGGGCGATGCGAATTCGCCGATTCGCTGTGTGGTCGCCGACTTCCTCGCCGAAAACGGCAACATGACCGCCCTGACGCTGGTGATGGATACCGAAGCGGAGAAAATCCTCGGCGAAGGCAGCGTCAATTTCGCGACCGAGCGCTACGACCTGAGGCTGAACGCGAAGTCCAAGCGCACGAGCCTGTTGGCGTTGCGCGGTCCGATCATTGTCGAGGGTACGTTCAAGTCGCCGCAGGTCCATCCTGCCGTCGGCCCGATTGCCACGCGCGTCGGGACGTCGGTTGCGCTGGGTGTCGCGGCGACGCCGTTGGCGGCATTGTTGCCGCTGATCGATTTCGGCGGCGCAATCGACGCAGATTGCCAGGGGCTGATGCAGGATGCCAAAGACAACGTGCAGGCGCAACGCGTCGGACCCAAGTTGTCGTCGGGGAAGGTGTCGTCGGCGCAGTAGCCGCGCCGAGGCCAGAGCTTATGATGCCCGCTTTTGCTGCTTTCTTCGCCTCCAGGGCCGCGCATCTCCGCAAGCAACGCGACTGCCGTAGCGCCTGATTCTTTCGATAACTGATCCAATGAATTGCGCACCAATTCTACTTACTCGAGAGGAGCTTTACGCATTGACGCGCCGCTCCCAGATAATCGCGCCGGAGCGATACGGGATTGCCAAAGCGAGGCAGGTAGCGATAGGCGCCGTGGCAAGACGAAGGAAGGCAACTGGTTGCCTGCACCCGATAGGCCGATTTATTTGGTGCTGCGTCTGTACTGGCCGAAGGAGACGCCGTCATCAATCTTGCCGCCTGGCGCAGGTAGGTTAGGCTCGTTCGACCGCTCGACTTGGGTAATATTCTCGGTAATATTTTTTCCCGCACCTTCGCTAAGTCAGCATTATTCAAGCAAAAAACACGTAGAGAGCGACGGACTTTTGATCCGCAGGTGGCTCAGACGTGACGAGCTGAAGCGTGACGCGCGCGCCCGGGAACGTCCAGAGCGGAATCACGCCCCGGTGACCCCAGCAAGTTGCGGTTGATCGCAAGCCTCGAGACGCGAACAGAAGTCGATAGCGTCGATGGTTGCTTGCCGAAAGCACTCGTTCGCCACCCGCTTGTTGAGATGGCGAGACGCCATCGTGCCTGCCGCGGCGGTCAGCAGAGCATCGAGATCAAGTCGGCAGTGCTGTCCGTACTGCAGATGACGCTGAAGAATTCGCGCCGACTGATGGCGAAGCCACGCTTCGCCGAGATGCGCGTATGCGTTGTTTCGAGCTACTTCTATGGACATGGCAGTTCCTTAGCCTGTATTGGGTGGTGACAGCCGCGGCGTTCCGCGCGAGTATTGAGTGAGTGCTGCAATCGCAAAGCCGCCTCCTGCCGAAGCAGGAGGGCGACCTTTGCGCCGGCTTAGACGCTGGTGATGAGGCCAAGCTGCTGCAGCGCTTTCACGCCATCGTCCAGCCCGACCTCTTCGGCGATCTTTCCGTCCTTGAGACGCAATACCGTCGTTCCACTGAAGTGCATTTTGCGACCCGTCGCCGCCGGCAGCGCCCCAACCAGGAAATCACCAAACGCGGGACCGGTATGCATCCCGCCGCCTTCCCAGCGGCCAACGACGTAGTCGCCTTCGGCGATCAGATCCGCGGCGCCCCAGAAGTTGAGATCGGGGAAGGCCTTCCGGAAATCGGTCATGAAGGCTTTGATGTCATCACGGCCGCGTCGTGGCTCGTGCAGCGAGTAGTGCAGCAGCATATCGGTGGCAGCGATCTCGTCGACGATGCTGAGGTCGCAGGTCTTTCCCCAGAAGCTGGTGAACCAGCGGCCAACAATGGCCTTGTTGTATTGTTCGATGGACATGATGCGTTCCTTGTGTTCGAGCCAATGGTGGAGTGGAAAGAGAGAGGCTCATCGCTTCCCTCTGATTGAAGATTAGTGATCTGATGCGAGCCGAGCACTCCGTTTCTTGCGACGTAAGAGAATCGAGCAAGCGCACTCGTAAAGAATTCAATCGCAAGGAGCGGAGTTTCGAAATTGTCTTGCGTGTCTAGGCTGCGATCCCTATGAACCAACGCGCGAAAACCATGACCGTCGCATCTACTCCTAAGCTCGAGCTTCACTTCCGCGCCCCTGCTCGTACGGGAACACGCTTGGTGTCCAAGAGCTCGCGCGATAGTCGCGGCCAGGCGGTAGGGTTGCAGGACTGGGACAGCATTGCCCAATCGCTCGACACGCACGGCAATGCGGTGCTGCCTGAATTGCTGACTGCTGCGCAATGTGAGCAGCTGGCGGCCATGTACGGGCGAGCCGATGGCTACCGCGCGCGCATCGTGATGGCACGCCACGGCTTCGGGAAAGGCGAATACAAATACTTCGCCTACCCGCTGCCTCCGCTGCTTGATGAACTGAGGCACGGGCTCTATCCGAATATGATACCCATCGCAAATCGATGGAACCAACAACTCGGTAGCGATGTGCGCTATCCCGCCACACTTGATCAATTTTTAGAGCGATGCCATCGCGCCGGACAAACGCGTCCCACGCCCCTCATCCTCGAGTACGGCGAGGGCGACTACAACTGCCTGCATCAAGATCTGTACGGGGAACATGTGTTTCCGCTCCAGGTCGCGATCCTGTTGTCACGTCCCGGCGAGGATTTCACGGGCGGCGAATTTGTGATGACCGAAAGCAACCCCAGCCATCAGCGCGCGGACGTGGTCGCGTTACGCCAGGGTGATGCAGTCGCATTCACCGTGAATCAGCGCCCGGTGCCAAGCAAGCGAAGCGGCACACGCAAGGTCGCCATGCGTCACGGTGTCAGTCGCATCCACAGCGGCCGGCGTCACACCGTCGGCTTGATCTTCCATGACGCGCGTTGAAAGTGAGCGAAGGAACGTGAGCACCATCGGAAGCACCATGAAGTTGTTATTGAGTGAACTCGATTCGCCGCTGGGCACCATGCTGCTCGTCACTGACGACCAAGAGCGCGTCCGTGCTCTGGATTTCGGAGAGCGCATGGGGCGCCTTCGCGGAGGTCTGCGCGAACACTACGGAGCGCATGAGCTGACTGAAGCTCCAGCACCGGCCGCAGTCGCGGCCGCGCTTCGCCGTTACTTCGGTGATGATGTCCAAGCGCTCGACTGCATCAACGTTGCTACTGCTGGCACAGATCTGCAGCGAGATGTCTGGGCGGCTTTGCGCCGTATCCCGGTCGGGCAGACCACCACTTACGGGGCGCTCGGCCGCTTGCTCGAGTTTACCGATCCACGCGCAGCGATTGATGTGGGAGCGGCCATCGGCGCCAACCTGATCGCCGTCATCGTACCTTGCCATCGCGTCGTCGCCAGTAACGGAGAACTCAAGGGCTACGCCTGGGGCCTGCATCGCAAGCGCTGGCTGTTGGAGCACGAAAAGGCCATTCAACTGCAGGTCGGCGCTCCGCAGTCCGCGTCGCTTCCGGGTTTCTGATGCCTTTGCCGACCGCGATGATTGCCGCCGGCTATGGCGCACTGCCACCCGTTAGAATTCGACCGCAAGAATCGGGGTGCTTGCGATTGAAATCTGGCTCAGACTGGGTTCACGAGATCGAACAACAGGAATGAAGCAATGAAAACGACCGTTCAAGCAGACAAAGAAATCACCGGTACTGCATTTGCGACGGATGAGCAGCGCTGGGCTGCCGTACAGTCCCGCAATCCGCTCGCGGACGGAGATTTCGTCTACGCCGTCAAGACTACAGGCGTCTACTGTCGCCCCAGCTCGTCGGCACGTCGTCCGAAGCGAGAGAACGTTGAGTTCTTCGATACGGCCAACGCGGCCGAAGCGGCTGGCTACCGCGCCAGCCGTCGTGCGGCCGGAGATCAAACTTCTGCCGCCGAGCAACGCGCAGCCCTGATCGCTCGGGCTTGTCACCAGATCGAAACGTCAGAGATGCAGCCCAATCTGGACGAGCTCGCCGCAGGGGCGAGCATGAGCCCGTTCCATTTTCATCGTGTCTTCAAGGCCGAAACAGGGCTCACGCCGAAGGCCTACGCCTCGGCTTCTCGCGCACGCAAACTGCGCGAGGAACTCCGTGGAGCAGGAACATCGGTCACGGATGCCATCTATGGTGCCGGCTTCAACTCGAACAGCCGTTTCTACGAAGTCTCGGACGGCTTGCTCGGAATGCGGGCACGCGACTACCGCGCGGGCGGGCCTAACGCCCAGATCCGCTTCGCGGTCGGGCAGTGCTCGCTTGGCGCTATCTTGGTCGCCCAAAGCCAGCGGGGGATCTGCGCCATTTTGCTGGGTGATGATCCCGAACAGCTCGTGCACGACCTGCAGGACCAATTCCCCAAAGCGCGGCTGATTGGGGGGGACGCAGCATTCGAGCAACTGGTTGCGCAAGTCGTCGGGTTCATCGAAGCACCTGCGTTGGGCTTGAGCCTTCCCCTCGATGTACGCGGCACCGCCTTTCAGGAACGCGTGTGGCAGGCACTGCGCGAGATTCCGCCGGGCGCCACTGTCAGCTACGCACAGGTCGCTGAACGCATCGGCGCGCCGAAATCCGCGCGCGCGGTGGCCCAGGCTTGCGCAGCCAATCACCTCGCCGTCGCGATCCCCTGCCATCGTGTTGTGCGCCGCAACGGCGAGCTCTCGGGCTACCGCTGGGGCATCGAGCGCAAGCGCCAGCTGCTGCAGCGCGAAGCAGGCGCATGAACCTGGGAGACGAGCACCGGACGTGAACATTCAAGGTGATTTCATCGCCCGTCTGAATTGGCCGGACATTGCAGGCCAGCTGGATCGTGAGGGCTATGCGGTCCTGCGCGGTCTTCTGAAGGACAGCCAAGTGCACGAACTGGCTGCCTTGGGCGGCACGGCCAGCGCCGACGACCGTGTGTCGCTGGCTTCGGAAGGACTAGGGCGCGGACACTTGTTCTATTTCTTGCGGCCGTTGCCAGCTCTTCTCGAAGAATTGCGGACCGCGTTCTATCGACGCTTGGCACCCATCGCCAATCGCTGGAGGCACGCCCTCGATATTTCCCGTCGGTATCCCGACACCCTGAATGCATTCCTGATGCAAAACCGTAAGGCTGGGCAGGCATGTACGCAGTCGAACCTCACCCGGCTGCGGATGGACGACTACCAAGCGCTGCATCAAAACAGCGAGGGCGAGCAGGTGTTTCCTCTGCAACTGGTGGCGTTGCTCAGCGAGCCGGAAAGGGATTTCACGGGAGGTGAGTTCGTGATGACTGAACAACGTCCGCGCATGCAATCACGTCCGACGGTCTTGCCGTTGCGCAGAGGCGATGTGGCCGTCATTGCGGTTGCTCGGCGACCGTTCAAGGGCAGCAAGGGCTACTACCGCGTCAATCTCAAGCATGCGATCAGTCGCGTGCGCAGCGGCGAGCGCGTTGGGCTGGAGCTCATGTTCCACGATGCCGAGCGAGGTTGACAACGTGTCCGAAGGAAGAACCTGGACGCTGATCGGAGCGGACGGCGGACCTTATCAAAGCGAACGGCCGGGGAGCCTGGGTGGACACCGGGCCAGGAAGGTGTACGGCCTCTTCACCTGTCCGTCGGCGTTACGAGCCATCCTGCGCGGCGGCTACGTGAAGAACCGCGTGTTCTTTCGGGATGAAGCCACTGCAGTCGCGGCCGGCTATCGACCCTGTGCGGTGTGTCTGCCAGAGAAATACGCTGCGTGGAAAGTGGCACCGGCGCCGAAACCAACCAACCACGGGCAAGGAAACAGATCATCCTTCGCGCGCGACGAAGCCGGTAATATTGCGAAGCCGAATTGATGCTTACAGGGGGAAATCTCCAGAATCTCGGCGAAAATATTACCGGCCGTCTTGGCCAAGATCGTTATCTGGCACGGCCTTCCGGACGGCGACCGGACGGACTATAGTTCGCGGGCCGCAAATGTGACTCCTAACTCAGGCAAGAGGCTTGTAGGCGCGATCGTCCGCTTGCTCCGCGCTAGGGTCGCGGCTGTAGTGGTGAAGGTGAAGAACGCCGCATCATTCGGCGTGAGTGTTCGAGGCGATATCGATGCGATCATCTCGCTCGCGTATCAGCCAATATGCAATGCCGAGCCCCAACGTGATCGCGGCCAAGCCCAGCAGCTGTGCTGCGTCCACGCTGCCAAGGTCGAGAACAATGAACTTTCTGGCAATTGCCAGAAGAGCGATAAGAAGCACAACCTGAGTTTGGATAATGCTTTGTTGACGTTTCACGACATATTGGAGGGTGTGATTGAACTCCAAGGCAATTAGAAGTGTCAGAATTTCGCCAAACACCGACTGGAAAATGCCGGGATCGAGAGGGTCAAGCGCGCCAAACAAGAGGCCGGTTATTACGCTAGAGGTTAATCGGAACAGCGCTACAAGAATTATCAGCGCGATGACGAGCGTCAAAATAAGCGCAACAAGCCCTTCAAATCGCTGGTAGTACGAAAGAACAGCCCATTGTGTTCGCAGGTGACTCCAAGAAAGACGTTTGGCCATTTCGAGCTCCCGACGTCGCAAGTCGCTGCCTGACGAACGAACCTAACCGGTGCCGAGCGGACGGCGCGCAAGCGCCGCCGGCAACGCGTCCGGGGTTGAGCGACAGCTTAGACCTGCCAAGTTTTGAGTCAAGTTTCGACCTTCCGCGCATTCTCGCGCGCCTTCGCGTTTAGACCAAGAATACTGCGACGGCCCGGACGAACTTCCGGGGCGCATTTCTATCCTATGCTCAATCTGATTGCCGATTTAATTGGCTTCTGGCGCTCACCGTCAGACCGCGACAATCAATGGCAGCAGAAAATCTTGTCCTCCGCCGTCAGCTTGCGCTCTTCAAGGAGCGGGAAGTCAAACCTTGGCGTGTCGATGCCGCCACTCGGATAAGCTTGCTTGGCTCTCCCAGTTATGTGGTTGGCGATCGTGCGTGATTGTCGTCCGCCCGGAGACCGTTGTGCCAGGGGTTTCACTCCCGCATCGGAGCCCGCCGGCGGTGACGAAGCCGGTAATATCCGGAGCCCGAATTAATCCTTCAGAGGGGAAAATGCTGGGAATTGGCCGAAAATATTACCGGCCGTTTTGACGGAGATCGTTGACTGGCGCGGCTTTCCGGGCGATGACCGGACGGACTGTTAATCCGCAGGTCCCAGGTTCGAGCCCTGGTCGGGGAGCCAAGCTACATGAGTTAGCCAGATTCGACGCCCCATTCTGGGTAATATTCTCGGTAATGTTTTTCCCGCGCCCTGCGCTAAATCGGTATCAATCAAGAAGATACAAGACAAAGAGCGGCGGACTTTTGATCCGTGGGTGACGCGCATCTTCCCCATCTTCCTGAACCGGAGGGCGGTCACCCCCGGCATCTTCTCGAAGGCTCTGCAAAAAAGGCATTTGTCGATTCACGGAATCCTGATCCGCAGATCAAGCGCCTTTGGCTGATCGCAACGCCCTACTGCGAGTACTCCTGCGCAAGCATGGGACTGTTGCTCTGTTGCAAGTCGCTAGAAAATTCGCGCCGTTGTTCGTGTCGTCGCCCGACCACGTACGACGTGGTACTCAGGGAAAAGGGCCGATCGGGCGCGGCTTCCGAAGCCCGGATTCGGCCCGCCGTCCGACTTGATCAGTCGCACCTTTCGTTTAGCCGCCAACTGGGGTTGCGATTAGCCGATCTATGAACTATCGATCAGCCGACATGCGAACTTGCATACAGCCGGTGCAGAAGCGGTAATTGGGGAGCCTCAGCGCTCAAGAAGCGTTTATCAAGCCCCTCAATAGAGGCGCAGGCCTTAGGCCTTGCGACGACGGTGACCGCGTGCCACGGCTGTTTGGTAGATGCAGGCAGCTTTGTCTTCGTCACCATTCGCCCAATTACCCTTGCTACTTGCCAACGGCAATTGGTCCACGCAAATGCCTCTCAAGCCGAGACAGATTCTACTACCGTGACGCTTTCATCCTAAAAATGTCGCCGATAGAGTTCGAGGGGCCGGAGTGCCAGTGAAGCGCCTTGGGGCTCTGGGTTAGGCCTTTTTCACCCACGCAACGCAATAGCCGTTCGGGTTGATGGCGCCCTCTACGACCTTGCAGCTGGCCGGTGGAACGAATTGCATGCAGTTGCTACAGCGCATGTCGCCGTTTGGCTTGTCCTGATACTTCATCGCTTCCTTCGATACCTTTTGCTGCGCAGAAGCTTTTTTGCTCGGCACGACACTTGCGGTCAATGCGGCACCGGCGAGCAGCGCGCCTCGAACAAGGAGCGAGCGTCGCGAACGTCTGCGGATACCATCCATGGATCGTATCTCCCTCGAAGTAAGTTATTTAGAAATCCAGCGATTCGTTGAAACCGCATGGCCAAAGATTGGAGAGCCACCGCGCCAGAATCGCCGCGTGCCCACGCTTGCGCTGTGCCCCTTCCACCTCCGGCTCCTCTGCGACGCCTGTGCAGGCGAATTATGGGCAGCGCCGCGCAGCTCACGGTATCGGCGCCAGTCCGATTTTTTTGTCGGATGCAGTGATGCCGGCGTAGGAGCGCGGCTGATACGCTGCCGGGTGGCCGTGGCGGAGTCTTGCCTCGCGAACCAGTTGACGGCAATACGGGCTTCTTCATCCGAGATCGCCTTTCCGGTTGGCGTCATGCGTGCAGGGCCTGCCTACTGCTCCGTCCTACATCATATTCGGACGCAATCCGATATGCAGCGCTTAGCGTTCGCAGTAGTGTCGGGTCGCAACATCGCCGTCGCGGCTGAAGACTAGGAAGCGAAGGGCGAGCAGCGTGATATCGCCCGAATGTTGCAGACCCCCAACTTGGCGCAGAGGAGACAACGATGGGCTGGATTAGCAGATTCCGCAAATCTGGGGATACGGAACCGGCCAACCCGTGGGACGAGACCGTGATCAATAACGCGCCGTATGAGCCCTACAAGGCAATTGGAGGCGGCGTCGAAGATGTTGCGGCCGCCAGCACCCCACAGAACACGACTATTGCGGAAGAAGTCAAGCGTCGACAGGTCTCGTTGGTAGTACGTTACATCGCGGCCGTGCGTGCTCGCTAAACTTGGACGTGAGGGACAGAAAAATGCGCAACGGATTTGAGTGAGAGCCGACATGCAACCAAATGCGGCTACGCGTTCACGACCTACGTTAAACATCACACAAGGAAATAGATCATGAAAAGGAAGATCCTTGCGGTACTGATGATCCTGGGTATGTTTGGCACGTTTGGCACCATAACGGGTTGTAACACGGTAGCTGGCGCCGGCAAGGACATCGAACGTGGTGGCGAAGCGATCCACGATTCGGCGAAGGACGTGCAACAGAAAATGTGAGGTTTTTTCAATCGCGTTTGATGCGACGGAGGCTATCTAACGATGATGCAGCAGCCTCGGTCGCCGGCGCGTGCGTTGTTCCTATGACAAGCTCGGTCGTATCCAATCCCGCCCGGACGAAGACTGCGCCCCCTTCCGATGAAACTGCAGTCGACCCTGTGCCGGAGCATATCAGCCAAAATATCGACAGTATCTTGGCTTTTTATCGTCGCGAAGAGCAAAAGATCAGCGACTCGCGACGGCTACTGGAAACAGTCGGCGGACTTATGGGCCGACCGTTCTATCTCGTATCCGTGCTGTGCTTCGTTGTACTGTGGCTTCTGGCGAATGCGCTGTGCGAACTGCTCGGATTCCAAGCACTGGATCCGCCGCCATTTTCTTTCCTGCAAGGCATTGTTAGCCTGGGTGCACTCCTAACGACGACCGTGGTTCTCATTACTCAGAATCGAGAAGCCCAGCTCGAGGAGCAACGATTGGAACTGGAACTGCAGGTGAATCTTTTAACCGAGCAGAAAACCACGAAGGTTATCCGTCTGCTCGAAGAGTTGAGACAGGACTTGCCCATGGTCAAGGATCGCCATGACCCGGAGGCAGCGGCATTGCAGAAGCCGACGAACCCCGAAGAAGTACTTGCGGCCTTGGAGGAACGGCGAGACAAGGATTGATGGTTCGAATCTCTGCGGTTGCTGCAACCTAACGCCTGTCTACCCCCCGCGCCACAGGCCATCGGGCCGCCCCGACAGCTACAATACTATGATCGCGCCAAGTACGACGCCTCCATGTGGCGGATGAGAGCGTCGATCAGATCTGCGCCATCCGGAGATTACAGCCGATTGCTCGCACAGCTCGGGTCCGGCCAAGCGGCGGGGAAAAAGCCATCCATGGCACGGTCAGCGCAATGCCGATGAGTGGTAGAATCAATGCGGCAAGGTGTTTCCGGGCTGGCGTCAATCGAGGACGAACGATGCTCGCCGGAGGGCGGGTTCCGTCGCCATTCGATCGAGCCCGTCGAACCCAGGCGGGCTCCTCGGACAAAGGGCATGAGACCACCTAGTGCCAGTCGCCAGACTACTGCCGACGGGACATCCGGCGACGAGCGGGACGACCTAGTCGATGCCATACGCTATGCCGTGCTGCGGAAGCTCGCTCCAGGACTGCGGCACGCGCTGATGGGAGAACTGCAGGCCATCGAGTTGTCGGCTGAGCTTGCCGCTCGCATGTTGCGTGCTGGCGCAGATCTCGCCGAAGTACGCGACAACGTCACCCACATTCCGCATCAGTGCACCGCCGCGGTCAAGACGGGCCGATCGGTGATCGAGTTGCTCAGGCCCGAGGAAGGAACGACCACCCCGGTTAGCGAGGGTGTCGGTCAATGCCTCAAGCTCGCAGGTGAAGACTGGTTCCTACGTGGCATCGAGGTCACCACCGATCTGCCGGAGGCCGACGTCCACATTTCGAAGGGTGTATTGCAGGAACTTGTTGTTACCGCGCTCCTGGTGTTAAGTGACATGTACGATCAACCCGCCGATCTCCACGTGGTCGTCCGACCGGTCGGCGATCGTGTCGACGTCGTAGTGCGGGCGCGCGCCGCCGAACGCGTCGCGTCGGTCCCACCCTTAGGCCAGTACCGGAAGTTGGTATGGGCCGATCTCAAACTTCTAGCGCACGCACACGGCGTTCCGTGCGTTTGCGAGGGCGATACAGCGTCGCTTCAATTTCAGCGGGCCAGCCCGCCGTAGGGTTGGTGCCCTCCGACAGGCGCAGGCCGTTCGGAGATAGGCTGCTTCGAACAGGGCTACGAAAAACGCAAGGTTCGAGGAGAGAGACGGAACCCTGCCTGGGTGATGTCACCAGACCCTCGGGCGCCAGCGGCCAGGCGGCAGAAGTAAACAAGAGCAAGTAATTCCGCACTCTGGGTGTGAAATGCGCTGGGCGGGCCTGTCATCTGCGGAGGGGTTCTTGTTCGTCCTACGGCAAGATCAGCCGTTGTCTGATTGTGTCAGCGGCGGCAGCCCGGATACTTGTCGACAATTTGTCTGGGAGGCAAATGATCGGCGTGATTATCCCGGTCCACGATGAGGAGGCGCTCCTCGGTAATTGCTTACAATCGGTGCAGCAAGCCGCGGCGGATCCTCTGCTCGATGCGGAGCCGGTGGAGATTGTCGTTGTCCTTGATGCCTGCACCGACCGGTCGGCGGCGACCGCGATCAAGCATAAGGCACAGATCGTCTCCCTAAACGCGCACTGCGTCGGGGCAGCGCGAGCGCTGGGTGCCTCTTGGGCGCTCGACTACGGCGCGCGTTGGATCGCGTTCACAGATGCCGACACGATCGTGCCACCAAACTGGTTAAGCGCGCAGCTTGATCTCTACGCCGACGCCACGTGCGGCCAGGTTTGCATTGATGATTGGTCCGGCCACCCACCTGGGGTCCGCGAGCGCTTTCTCGAGCGATACAGGTCCGAAAGCCGCCACATTCACGGCGCCAATCTCGGAATATCTGCGGCGGCATACCAAGCCGCCGGTGGCTTTCCTGCGTTGAAATCGGGCGAAGACTCGGCGTTGATCTCCTCCTTGGTAGAACGCCAGGGCGACGTGCGCTGGGCCGGGCCGGCGCGCGTGGTGACCAGCGCGCGCTGGCAGACCGCGGTGGGGGGCGGGTTCGCTTCCTATCTGGCGGGGCTTCGCGAACAATGCCGGCGCGGAAGTGGCGACGCCGCGACTCGCCACGTCACCTGCTATTCCCACGTCACGAGTCGCCGGCGCAGGAACCGGCGTCGATTTCGACTGGCCGCCCAGGAGTGCCGCCGCTATACCTACTTAAGGCGGCCAGGGCGTGTCAGAAAGTCTGATCTGCAGCCGGGCTGGCGCAACGGCCCGCTCATTCGGGCGCTCTTCTTTGTAGACTTCACAAGCCGCTTGACGTCTTGCGCGCGATGATGGAGCGCGGGTATTCTGCGATTCGATGGCGCGCCGGCGGGCGAAGCCGCCGCGCTAGTACGTGGCGACGCGTCCTGCGTCCGGAGGTGCACCATGCAAGTCGTTGAACGTGCAATGCTTCCCAGCGATGAAATCAGCGTCATCCTCGGTGCGTTGAATGCGCTGAAGCGAGGCGACGCCTCGGTACGATTACCGGCGGATTGGCAGGGCACGTTGGGGCGCGTCGCCGACGTCTTCAACGACGTCGTTGAGCGCAACGAGCATATGGCACAGGAACTGGAACGTCTGTCGCGCGTCGTCGGCAAGGAAGGCAAACTCGGCAAACGCGGCACACTGGGCGATGTCACGGGTTTTTGGCGCGACTCGGTCGACGCGGTCAATCTCCTCATCGACGATCTGGTTCATCCAACCAGCGAAACGGCACGCGTGATTGGGGCGGTCGCGCAGGGTGATCTTTCCCAGACGATGGCACTGGAGGTCGATGGCCAACCGTTGCAGGGCGAATTCCTCCGCACCGCCAAGACGGTCAACAAGATGGTCGATCAACTCGGCTCGTTTGCCGCCGAGGTGACACGGGTCGCGCGTGAGGTGGGTACCGAAGGCAAGCTGGGCGGTCAGGCGAGAGTGAAGGGCGTTGCGGGAATCTGGAAGGACCTGACCGAGAGCGTGAACTCGATGGCGAGCAACCTGACTGCACAGGTGCGCAATATCGCGGACGTGACCACCGCGGTCGCGACCGGCGACCTGTCGAAGAAGATCACGGTCGACGTCAAAGGCGAAATTCTGGAATTGAAGAACACGATCAATACGATGGTGGACCAGCTGCGTTCGTTCGCGTCTGAAGTGACGCGGGTCGCGCGCGAAGTCGGGACTGAAGGCAAGCCTCGGCGGCCAGGCCGACGTGCAGGGCGTCGCCGGTACGTGGAAGGACCTGACCGACAGCGTGAACTTCATGGCGAGCAATCTGACCGGCCAGGTGCGCAACATCGCCGACGTGACCAAGGCGGTGGCGAGCGGCGACCTGTCGAAGAAGATCACGGTCGACGTCAAGGGTGAGATCCTGGAACTCAAGAACACGATCAACACGATGGTCGACCAACTCTCCTCGTTCGCGTCCGAAGTAACGCGGGTGGCGCGCGAGGTCGGCACCGACGGCCGTCTTGGCGGCCAGGCCGATGTGCAGGGTGTAGCTGGCACGTGGAAGGACCTGACGGAGAGCGTGAACTCGATGGCGAGCAACCTCACGGCGCAGGTGCGCAACATCGCGGACGTTACGACCGCGGTCGCGACCGGCGACCTGTCGAAGAAGATCACGGTCGATGTCAAAGGCGAAATCCTGGAATTGAAGAACACGATCAACACGATGGTGGACCAGCTGCGCTCGTTCGCGGCGGAAGTGACGCGGGTCGCGCGCGAAGTCGGCACCGAAGGCAAGCTGGGCGGACAGGCGGAAGTGCAGGGCGTCGCTGGTACGTGGAAGGATCTGACCGACAGCGTGAACTCGATGGCGAGCAACTTGACCGCGCAGGTACGCAACATCGCCGACGTGACCACGGCGGTTGCGAGCGGCGACCTGTCGAAGAAGATCACGGTCGATGTCAAGGGCGAAATCCTGGAATTGAAGAACACGATCAATACGATGGTGGACCAGCTGCGCTCGTTCGCGTCCGAAGTGACGCGGGTCGCGCGCGAAGTCGGCACCGAAGGCAAGCTCGGCGGACAGGCGGACGTGCGCGGCGTTGCGGGAACCTGGAAGGATCTGACCGAGAGCGTGAACTCGATGGCGAGCAATCTGACGGCGCAGGTGCGCAACATCGCCGACGTTACGACCGCCGTCGCTCGGGGGGATCTGTCGAAGAAGATCACGGTCGATGTCAAGGGCGAGATCCTGGAGCTCAAGAACACGATCAACACGATGGTCGACCAACTCTCCTCGTTCGCGTCTGAAGTCACGCGCGTGGCGCGCGAAGTCGGCACCGACGGCCGTCTTGGCGGCCAGGCCGATGTGCAGGGTGTAGCTGGCACGTGGAAGGACCTGACCGAGAGCGTGAACTCGATGGCGAGCAACCTCACGGCGCAGGTGCGCAATATCGCGGACGTGACGACCGCGGTCGCGACCGGCGACCTGTCGAAGAAGATCACGGTCGACGTCAAAGGCGAAATCCTGGAATTGAAGAACACGATCAATACGATGGTGGACCAGCTGCGCTCGTTCGCGTCCGAAGTGACGCGGGTCGCGCGCGAAGTCGGCACCGAAGGCAAGCTGGGCGGACAGGCGGACGTGCAGGGCGTCGCTGGTACGTGGAAGGATCTGACCGACAGCGTGAACTCGATGGCGAGTAACCTGACCGGTCAGGTGCGCAATATCGCCGACGTGACCAAGGCGGTGGCGAGCGGCGACCTGTCGAAGAAGATCACGGTCGACGTCAAGGGCGAGATCCTGGAACTCAAGAACACGATCAACACGATGGTCGACCAACTCTCCTCGTTCGCGTCTGAAGTAACGCGCGTGGCGCGCGAGGTCGGCACCGAAGGCATGCTCGGCGGACAGGCGGACGTGAAGGGGGTGGCCGGCACGTGGAAGGACTTGACCGACAGCGTGAATTTCATGGCGGGCAATCTGACGAGCCAAGTGCGCGGCATCGCAAAGGTCGTCACCGCGGTTGCCAACGGGGATCTGCAGCAAAAGCTCACAGTGGAAGCCAAAGGCGAGATCGCGGCACTGACCGATACGATCAATAGCATGATCGACACGCTTGCGACATTCGCGGACCAGGTGACGACGGTTGCACGCGAAGTGGGCGTTGAAGGCCAACTCGGCGGGCAGGCCAAGGTTCCGGGCGCTGCGGGCACGTGGAAGGGATTGACCGAAAACGTCAATCAGCTCGCGGCCAACCTAACGACCCAGGTCCGGGCCATTGCCGAGGTCGCAACGGCGGTGACGCAGGGCGACCTCACGCGGTCGATCACGGTCGAAGCGCGCGGCGAAGTCGCGGCGCTGAAGGATACGACCAACGAGATGATCCGCAATCTGCGCGACACGACACGAAAGAACACCGAACAGGACTGGCTGAAGACCAATCTCGCCAAGTTCAGCCGGATGCTGCAGGGACAGAAGGACTTGAACACGGTGTGCCGCCTGATCCTGACCGAGTTAGCGCCAGTGGTATCGGCCCAGCATGGGCTGTTCTTCGTGCTCGACTCCAGCGGCGATCCACCGCGGCTGACGCTGCTGGCGAGCTACGGCTCCCGCGGGGAGAGCGCGCTGGGCAATCGCCTCGAACTTGGGGAGGGGCTCGTGGGTCAATGCGCCGTCGACAAGGAGAAGATCCTACTGTCGAGCGTGCCGCTCGACTATATCCAGATCTTCTCCGGCTTGGGTGCCGCGCCGCCGCAGAACATTCTCATCCTGCCGGTAATCTTCGAAGGCCAGGTGAAGGGCGTGATCGAGCTCGCCTCGTTCGAGCGCTTCAGCGCGACGCACGAGGCATTCCTCGATCAACTGACTGAGAGTATCGGCATCGTCATCAATACGATTGAGGCTAACACCCGTACCGAGGATCTGCTGACCCAGTCACAGTCGCTGGCGCAGGAGCTGCAGAGCCGGCAACAGGAGCTGCAGCAGACCAATCAGGAGTTGGAGGAAAAGGCCGGGCTGCTCGCGCACCAGAACCAGGAAGTCGAGCGCAAGAACCAGGAGGTCGAGCAAGCGCGCAAGGCGCTGGAGGAAAAGGCCGAGCAGCTTGCGCTTACCTCGAAGTACAAGTCCGAATTCCTCGCCAACATGTCGCACGAGTTACGCACGCCCTTGAACAGCCTCCTGATCCTGTCCGACCAGCTGTGCAAGAACCAGGGTGGCAATCTCACCCCGAAGCAGGTCGAATTCGCGAAGACGATCCACGCTTCGGGCAACGACCTGCTCACGCTGATCAACGACATCCTCGACCTGTCGAAGATCGAGTCGGGAACCGTCGTCGTCGATCCGACTGACCTGCTGCTCGAGGATCTGCAGCGGTACGTCGAGCGGACGTTCCGGCACGTCGCTGAAGCGAAGAACGTCGATTTCTTCATTCGGCTCGACACGCATCTTTCGAAATCGATGTTTGCCGACGTCAAGCGCTTGCAGCAAGTGTTGAAGAATTTGCTTTCGAACGCATTCAAGTTCACGCACCAGGGTCACGTCACGTTGACAATCGAGCCGGTGAAGACAGGCTGGAATCCCCAGAACGAAAGCCTTAATCGCGCAGGGGAAGTCATCGCCTTGTCGGTGATGGACACCGGAATCGGCATTTCGCCGGACAAGCAGCAAATCATTTTTGAGGCGTTTCAGCAGGCTGATGGCAGCACCAGCCGGAAGTACGGCGGCACTGGTCTCGGGTTGGCTATTAGCCGCGAATTGTCGCGGCTGCTCGGCGGTGAACTGCGGTTGGTCAGCGCGCCGCGCGCCGGCAGCACGTTTACTCTCTATCTGCCGCTGGTCTACATGCCCCCACGCTTTGCGCGGAAGAGCACCGCCATTGCCTCTCCCGTCGAGGCACCGACACTTAAGGGATCGATCGGAGGGGCCGGCGATACGGTGGCGGCGGAGGCCGACGCCCGGGTCGACGACGACTTGGCGCGTGCGCGCGACCGCGGCGGAGCGGGCGATGCGCACGAATCCTCGCTGTTACGGTCGACCGCGTCGATACTTATCAATGAGGTTGGCGATGACCGCGACAACCTAACTCTTGATGCGCCAGTACTGCTCATCGTCGAAAACGATCTCGCGTTTGCCCGTTTCCTTCTCGATACCGCGCGGGAGAAAGACTTCAAGGGCATCGTCACCTCGTTGGGCGTGTCCGCGCTCGCGCTGGCTTCCGAGTACAAACCTTCTGCCGTGACGCTGGATATCTTTTTACCCGACATCGACGGCTGGCGGGTGCTCGATCGGCTAAAGCACGATACCCAGACACGACACATTCCTGTTTCGATCGTCTCTACCGATGAATCGCGACAGCGGGCGTTGAGCGCTGGGGCGTTCGCGTTCCTGGCCAAGCCGATTCAGAGCAAGGAGATGATCGAGGCGCTGCTTGATCGCCTGACGCAATTTGTGCATCAGGCCGAGAAGAGCCTGCTGGTCGTAACGGCCGACGAGGCCCGCCGCAAGCAACTAATCGAGTATCTCGCGGCCGACGACGTGCGCGCCACCGGCGCGCCGGATCACGCCGTCGCGGCGGCAATGATCGCGGGCGGGCAAGTCGACTGCCTGGTCGTGGACTCGAGCATGTTGCAAATCGAGCTGCCCTCGACCGACAAAGGTATTGAGCCTGCCATCGACTCGTTGTCGATGGTCATCTACGGAGATGCAGGGGACACAGCGCAGCTTCACCGCTGGCAGCGCCTCGCAAAGACCACCATCGTGCGCAAGGCGCGTTCGATCGAGGATCTGCTGGACCAGACGAGCCTTCTGCTGCATCGTTCGCCGGCCAAGATGCCGGAATCGCATCGGGCGATCCTGCGTGAGCTACATAACGCGAACGAAGTCCTGAGAAACAAGAAAGCGATGATCGTAGATGACGACATGAGGAACATCTTCGCGCTTTCCTCGTTGCTCGAAGACAAAGGGATGGTCGTCGTTTCGCACGACAACGGGCGAGACGCGGTCAATGCGCTCCAAGTAGGTGGCAATGTCGACGTGATTCTGATGGACATTATGATGCCGGAGATGGACGGTATCGACACGATCCGGGAAATACGCCGGCTTCCGGCGTACAAGCATGTACCTATCATCGCCGTGACCGCCAAGGCAATGAAGGGTGACCGCGAGAAATGCATGGAGGCCGGGGCGTGGGACTATCTTTCCAAGCCCGTCGATCCCGACCTAATGGTTGGGGTTTTGCGCGCGTGGCTCGGTTAACGCCGACACGCACTTGATTCGCACCTTCGGCATGGATCGGAACTCTGATCGGCCTGTGCAGCGCCCCAAGGCGGATATTCTGATCGTCGACGATCGGCAAGACAAGCTGCTCGTCTATCAAACCATCCTCGAGGAACTCGACCAGAATTTGTTCACTGCAACATCAGGTGAGCAGGCACTCAAGCGGGTGCTCGAGCGGGACTTTGCGGTGATTCTGCTCGACGTCAACATGCCTGGGATGGGCGGCCTCGAAACCGCCGCCTTGATCCGTCAGCGAAACCGCTCCGCGCACGTTCCTATCATTTTTATCACCGCCGACTATAGCGATGACAGTCACATGGCGCGCGGCTACGCGCTGGGCGCCGTCGATTACATCGGTTCTCCCATCGTGCCGGAGATACTGCAGGCGAAGGTCAAGGTTTTCGTTGATCTGTATCTGCTTGCACAACAGGCGAAGGAGCAGGCGCAGGAGCACATCGCGCTTGCGGAGGAGAAGGTAGCGCGCGCGGCCGCCGAGCAGGCCACCTGCCGGCTGTCGTTTCTCGCGCAAGCCAGTGTCGCGCTCGCCGGCTCGCTGGATCCGGTCGCAATTACGCGCGAGCTTGCAGGCCTTTGTGTCCCGTTCCTCGCGGACGTATGCGTGCTCGCGCTTGCCGCAGAGCACGGCGAGAGCGTAAGCATGGAAGTAGCATGGATGAGCGACGACCCGCGACGGGGGCTCCTCCGACGCTCGGTCGCCCGTGCAACCATCCCCCGGCTCGATGATGCGATCGTGCGCGTCCTGAAGAGCAGCAAGCCCGCGATTTTCGGCGCCGGCTCGATCGACGCGGCGGCGATCTGTCCGGAAGATGCGTTACGGGCGAGTCATGTCGGCGCCGAGGCCGACTTCCCCGTTAAAGGCTTGGCCATTCTGCCGCTGGTGGCTCGGAGCCGGACACTGGGTGCGTTGTTGCTTGGGGTCGGGCCGTCCGGACGGGAGTTCGACGCGGATGCGATATCCATGGCCACCGACCTGGCCGGCCGTGCCGCCGTCGCGCTCGACAACGCTCGGCTTTATGCCAAGATTCGGGAGGAAGATCGCCGCAAGGACGAATTTCTGGCGATGCTGGCGCACGAGTTGCGCAATCCTCTGGCACCCATCAGAAATGCCGTTCATATCTTGCAGGTAAGTGACAAGGATCCGGCTAAGCGGGAGTGGGCGACGGAAGTGATCGGCCGTCAGCTCAACCAACTCGTCCGATTGGTCGACGATCTGCTCGATGTCTCGCGCATCACGCGCGGCAAGATCGAGCTCAAGGTCGAAGCGATCGACGCGCACAAGGTGGTCGCGGCGGCGGTGGAGACCAGCCGTCCTCTCGTCGATGCGTTCGAACACACGCTTAACGTCCTGCTGCCGCCGGAGCCGTTGCTGCTGAATGGAGACTTTGCTCGGGTGGCACAGATTCTCGCCAACCTCATCAACAATGCGGCCAAGTATACCGATAAAGGGGGGCGCGTTTCGCTCACCGCGGCGCGCGAGGGCGCGGACGTCGTCTTTCGTGTCCGCGACACCGGTATGGGGATTCCGCCGGAGCTACTGTCGCATATTTTCGAGCCTTTCGTGCAGATCGATCGCGCGCTGGATCGCTCGCGGGGCGGACTTGGCATCGGCCTCACGCTGGTTCGGAGGCTGGTGGAAATGCAGCAGGGGCGTGTGTTCGCGTTCAGCGAGGGCCCGGACCGGGGGAGCGAATTTACCGTCACTCTGCCGGCCGCCGACCTCACGCTCCAAGCGAAGAGTACGATCAAGGAATCGATTCCGTCGACCGAGGTGCCGCCAGACCTGTGCATTCTCATCGTCGATGATAACCGCGATGTCGCGGAAAGCACGGCAGTGCTCCTGCGACTCGAGGGCTTCAAAGTTCACGTCGCGCACGACGGCGAAGAGGCGCTGCGCATGGTGCGCCGGCTGCATCCCACGGCGGTCCTGCTCGACATAGGCTTGCCACGAATGAACGGCTTCGAGGTGGCCGAACGTATCCGCTCAGAGCCCGAGTATCGGGACATCCTGATCGTCGGGGTTTCCGGGTACGGGCAGGAGGAGCATCGGCTGCGATCCAGGCAGGCCGGCTTCGATCACCATATCATTAAGCCAATTGAACTGAGCACCTTAACCGGCTTGCTTGTTTCGCTCCGTTCGTCTCGCGCGCGGGCTGAAAATGTCATCAGCTTTCCGCAACGGAAGATCGCGGAGTAGTGGCGCGAGTCCGCGGCGCAATTCAGCGTACGAGACTATCGCGAATGGACAGCAATTCGCGCGGAAAGTCTACTCGTCGTTGGTATCTCCATTCTTGCAAGGACATTCCTCCGGAGGGCCGTCGAGCGGTGCCGCTTGCCGACGGCTTCGGTTGCGTGGTGCAGCTACCCCGACGTTCAATCATTCTCGGCGGTGGTTTTCAGGGTCACGATCTGCCGGTGCGTGTGGATTCGCGCCATGACCAACCGCCATCGCGCTGATCAACGCTAGGACTTGCCACGTCTCCGATGACTTGTCGCAGAACTGATCCGCGCCCAGACGAAAGCAGAGGGCCCTGTACTCGGCGTTTGCATGATTCGTGAGCACCACTTTTCTTGCCGACTGCGCGACGCCTTGATCCTGCAGCACCCTGAGCACATCGAATCCGTTTCCGAGGTCCAAGCTGATGTCGACCAGGATCAGGTCTGGCTGGAGCACCGAAATCTCGCTGATCGCCCGCTGCGCGCTTGCGCTGTGACCCACCAGCTCCGCACCGGCCGCTTCAATGGTCACAGCGAGCAGATGCAACATGATCGGGGAATCTTCGACAACGTAGACCTGCAACTGCTTTGAAAATTCGCTCATTGCGCGCTTCGAGGGGCCTTCGCACATGCAAGATCGCGTCAGAGGAACAGCCTCACGGCAGCGTCAGGCTCATCGCGCCGCCCCATTGTCTGCTGCCCGGGTCGCGCAGATTTGATTCTGTGCGTGACCGCGGACTGATGTCACTCGCGGGTTGCGCCGTGATGTTGGGCTCGACCATCAGCCCGATTCCGACCAGCACGGTCGCACACGGGATCAGCAGCATATAGACGTTGGCCGTTGCGGCGATTGCTGCGAACACCACGGCGACCGTTGACACGCCGATCAACACGTCCACGATGAATCGCCGCGAATAGCAACGCCATGCATTGCCGCCATTTTTCATTGAAGGCCGCGCTTTCGCGTGATTGAGACACGGACCCAATGTAGACCACGTGTGTCCCCGAGGGAATCAGCGCCACGCTGATTTGCCTGTAGGAACGCGTCCGACAAATGCGACCGGCAGACGAAGCGGGGCTTTGTTTTGCACCTTACGTCTGGACTGACGGGCGATGCCGAATGACCCCGATTGACGCGCGGCTGTGGCGCTCGTCGGCCCTGTTTGCGGTGGAAAGCGCCAGCCTTTGTGTTGGGTCTGGGTGCGATCCTCCGCCGAGACGCTGACCCCGCGCATCGGCGCCGATTTCGGCATCAGCCGGGAGACGCTCTATAATCGCTTGGACGCTTATGGGTGTGTTGCGCTGGCTACGATCGATGTGCTGCCGATGGAGCAGGTGAGGTGGGCTCGCCGCGTGAGGGGCGACTTGGTCTTTTCTGCCGCGGGAGATGGAATGCTCCAGCCCGACCCAATCGAGGAGCGCCGGCAGGGACTGAATATGGAACCGGCGGCAAGCATGCTGAAAAAGCGCATCCTGGTCGTAGACGATCATGCGCTGGTTCGTGCCGGTTTTCGGGAGCTGATCGATGCCACCGACGATCTCGAAGTGGGTGGCGAGGCCGGCACGGCCGCGTCTGCGCTGAAACTTGCGACCACCGAGGACTTCGATGTCGTGATGCTCGACATCTCGCTCCCGGACGCATCAGTCGTTGAAGCGGTCACCATGCTCCGCCGCCGGCGGCCGGATGTGCCGATTCTCATCGTCAGCATGCACGCGGAGGAGCAGTATGCCGGCAATCTGCTCCGCGCGGGTGCGAGCGGGTTCTTTTCCAAAGCTGGTGAAGCGAGGGACTTGCTGGAGGCGCTGCGCACCATCCTTGCCGGCCGCAAGTACATCAGCCCCTCGCTTGCCGAGGCACTGGCGCTAGAGGCCGCCGGACACATGCCCGAGCCGCCGCATCGAAAGCTATCGAACCGCGAGTTTCAGATTTTCGTGCAGCTCGCGTGCGGCAAGACGGCGACGGAGATCGCGGAGGAGATACATCTGTCGGTCAAGACGATCAGCACCTATCGCACGCGCATTCTCCAAAAAATGGAGTGCACACGGAATGCGGATCTTATTGCGTACGCGCTGAAGCACAACCTCATGGGTTGAAGCTTCAGCGCACTAAAATGGGATCGCCTGTCCGCGTCTTCATCGTCGACGATTCGCCACTGATCCGCAAACGAATCATCGAGAACCTGCATGCTATGGGCGGCTTCGACGTCGTCGGCTTCGCCGAGGCGGAGGAGGCCGCGGTCGCGGCAATCGTCGAGACAAAGCCTGATGTCGTCATCACCGACATCCGACTTAAGGAAGGAAATGGCATCGAGGTCGTGGCCGTGTGCGACAGAGAGAATTTGCATCGCGCCCGCGCATCTACGTCATCGTGCGCAAACTCGACCCATTGATCTTGGCCGACTTGGAAAATACCGTTCGTCGGCCTAATTTGACGTAGGACCGTCAACGCCCCCAGCGAGAGTTTCTTCAACAGTCTGAAGAACGAGCGCGTGCACGGTTTACGCTACGAGACTCGCGACGAGGCAAGAGCCGACGTGTTCGAATATGTCGAGTTTTTTATAACCGGAGTCGTCGCCACTCTTCGCTCGGAGGTCACAGTCCTGCATCGTTCTACGAGGCTTGGATCAAGGCGCAGCCCGAGTCCAAGCTGGCGGCGTGAGTGCTTACCGCTTGGTGCCTGAAAAACCGATGGAAGGTCACTGCCTAGCGACGCGGTTCACGCGCGTCGCCACGGTCAGACAGTGCCGCGCCGTAGTGCGCTGGTCAGCGTGGCCGGCGGTAGCGGTCGCATCGCCGCCTGCCTTCTTTACCTCGTTGAGTTCGGTGGTCCGCAGATCGCGGAACACAGCATCGACGCATGCCGGTCCGGCAGGCCCGCCGCGGCTCGTCGCCCGCGGCGCCTGTCGTCGCAAGGGGCGGCGAAGGCTTTGCCCGCCCCGAACTTATGTGCCCAACCCTAACCGATCGGCGGGGTCACCGATTGGTCGGGTGCGGCCAAGGGCCCCAGCGGAAACGCCGGGAGCCGGGTCGCGATGACCAAACTCGCAGCAGATTTCAGCGGTGCCTGTGGTCGTGATGGCCTCTATAATGGTGGTCGTGCTCACCGCCCCAAGACCCGCCGCCGATATAAACGACTGGAGGCGCGACATAGTAGGGGTCAGGCTGATAGACCACCGGAGGCGGTCCGAGGTTGACACTGAAATCCACGCGCGCATTCGCGACCGAAGCTGCGCCAAGCGCGAGGGCACCGAGAACAAGACAAACCATTCGCTGTTTCATGGCCAATCCTTAAAGTAGATCCGTTTCATGAATCACCGCACAAAGCTGGCAGAGCTTCACTTCGCGGCGACCTTCTTCGGCACGCGTTGATCAAATACGTCGTCAGCCACCTTCTTCTGATCGTCTGGCATCGAGTCATACAGCGCAGAAAAGGCCGTTGAGAGCTTCTTGATGGCGTCCGCGTGGACCTGGACGATATCGGCATAGGCATTCAGGTCGTCGATAGCCGACCCGCGACCAGCCAACGTCTCGCGCTTGCTGATTGCACTGTCAAGTTCAGCCGCGTTTTCGCGCATCGTTTGGGCTACCTGGTCCCACTGCGATTCCTCAGCAGGAGTGATCTTTAGTTTTGCATGCAAATCCTTGATGTGTTTCTCGATCTCCGCACTGTGGTTGGCGCCTGACTTCATCATCGCGTGCGACGACTTGGAGGGTGAGTCAGTATTGGACAGCGCGACAGACTGCGCATAGGCGCCGCCGACGAACAACGTGGATGCGACAATTATGGAAACGATTGTTTTCATGAGATTCTCCTTAAAGATAGTGACGTCCGATGCGCGAGCGTGATCGATCCTGGTTAGCCGATCTTGGTTCACGGTGTGTTCCATGTCAGCGCACGGCAGCGTGCAATTAGACTACCTGCGGTTGCGTGGCATTGCCTATCAGCGCAAATCTGAATGTGCTGTAGGACTGATCGGTAAACCTGCATACGCGGGCCCCAATAGACCTTACCGCATGTTTGCGGAGCACGGCTGGTCGCCGCTCGACCTTTCCTTGGGGCAGCCCTACGCTCGTGCGCGACAACCGGTCGCTACGCGGATAATAAGATTTGGGAGAACATCACGGGTCAACGCGGCCTACTTCTTTGCGCGCGCGGAAGGCGGGCCGCAGAGATACTATGGGGAGATCCGCTGCGGCGGGCGACTCGGGCGAGCACCCGCAGCTTGCTCCATCCGGCTTGACCCATTCACGACACGAAGCCGTAGCGTATGATTAATGTCATGGACTACCCGGTGCGGCCGACGACGGCTCCCGAGCAGCGTGCGGCCGGAAGCTTAGGCTAGCTGCAAATGATCTATTCCCTCTCTTGAGGCATGAGGCGATGAACCAGCGAGAAACTGCTCCAAAGCCCGCCGCTCACATTGTGCGAGCCGACGGCGGTTGCCGGATTCGCTCTTACGCAACTCGGGTTTTCGGTGCGAGGCGAAGACCAGTTCCGAATTTGTTGGCGGCGGCACTGTTGAGCTCCGCGTTTCTCGTACCCGTGCCGAGCGGCGCGGAAGCGATACAAACGGTTGGCAACATTTCCTACGTGTCTGGAGGTGTTGGGACTGATTCGCAAGACCGACTCAATTCGCTGACCAAGGAGTTCAATCTTAAACTCGTGTTCGCCATGAAGTCCGGCGGTTACGTGAGCGGAGCTAGGGTTACCCTTGCTGATGCGGGCGGCAAGACGCTTCTGGATACGACTTCCGAAGGGCCGTGGCTCTTGGTAAAGTTGCCGTCAGGTCGCTATAGGGTAATAGCAACGTTGTCCGGCAAGACGATAGAACGCAAGACAGCTGTCAATGCTGCGAATCTCAAGACTCTCGATTTCCGGTGGTCGTCCGAGTAGGCGTGCTCATAGCACACCACTGCGTGCCGCGCCGCGAGGCCGCGCTGGTGAGTGGGCATGTGCGGTCCTCGCCTACGGAGCCCGCGCATCGTCCGGCAAAGTAGCCATGGCCGCGATCGCGCCGGGCATGTCAGTCTTGCTCGGTCCGGTGGCGCGCGCGAGGCTTTGCGCCGACTACGTCGAGCCGACGCGAGATATGGGCCACGACGGCTGCTGGGTATGCGACCCGGCTCTGGGATGCCGAGCACAGGTCGAGCCGGGGCCGAATCTGCTTCGTTCCCGAGCGAATCGACGCTAATCTCGGTCAGGTCTTTGCCGGCCAAAATGTCGACATCAAAGAGGTGAGCGATAATATCTAACTTGGCGCGACGCACCAGCCGCTCGGTCGCCATACTCCGGCGCTACGTTGTGGTGGGGCGACCGTCATTTCGGAGACGAAAACTTCCACGCATCAACCATCGATCGCTGGCAACACCAACAGACCGGAACCAATTGGTCGACGGACGAGGTGTATACGAAAATGTAGCTGCGCTGATTTGCATGCCCCTGCGTTGCACTGCATTCGACTGCTCCAGTGAGGTTGCGCGGACGCTGTAAGCAGTTGACAAATCAATAAAAATAGCTTTCAGAGCGACGGACTGTTAATCCGCAGGTCCCAGGTTCGAGCCCTGGTCGGGGAGCCAAGCTACATGCGGGTTTCGGCGGGTTTTTGCGGTTTTGTTTTGTTCCGCAATTCTGTGGATAAGTTTTATTCGATTCGCTCACCGAAGATTGCACGCTATGATGCCGATTCCTATGGCCCTCGGGCTGCATGGCTGCGTGGCGGTCACGCGAAGTCCATCAGGTAGAGGCACTTAGCCTAGCCTTTGATATGACCACCGAGCAGGAGCGCAACACAGCGCTGACCTCGCGGTATCAGCAGATGTTCCCGGTCCTTTCGGCGGCCGAGATCGATCGGGTCAGGCATTTCGGTGACGAGCAGCGCTTTCTCCCGGGGGAATTCCTCTGCCGGGTGGGTAAGTCCAGCCCCGGCATGTTCGTGATCCTCTCCGGCAGGGTCGCCGTCGTCGGCCGCGACGGCCTCGGCCGAGCGTTGCCGACCGCCGAGTTCGCTCAGCTGATCGGCGCTACTCTGGAGGATATGGAGGTCGTGCCGGGCGAGGTCCTGGCCGAGATCGGACTTCTCTCCGGGGCGCCGAGCGTGCTGGACGCCCAGGCCATCGACGAGGTCGAGGCGATCGTCGTTCCGCCGGAGGGCCTCCGTGCCCTCCTCATCGAAGAGGCCGAGCTCGGAGAGCTCATCCTCCGCGCGCTCATCCTCCGCCGCGTGGCGCTGATCGAGACGGGTTTCGCGGGTCCGGTGATCATCGGCTCGCTCAAGTCGCCGGACGTGACGCGGCTCTCTGGGTTCCTCGGACGCAACGGAATTCCCTTCCGCGTGATCGATCCCGATGAGGATGCCGATGCCTCGTCACTCATCGCGCGCTTCGCCCCGCAGCGCGGCGAGCTTCCGATCGTCGCCATGCCGGGTGGTGCGGTGCTCAAGAACCCGACGAAACACGATCTGGCGCAAGTCCTCGGGCTGATCGCGACGACTTTGCGCTCGGAGCCTTACGACGTCGCGATCGTCGGCGCAGGCCCAGCCGGTCTGGCTACAGCCGTCTACGGAGCGTCCGAGGGCCTCTCGATCATCGTCCTGGAAGCGCTTTCCTTTGGCGGACAGGCCGGCGCCAGCGCGCGCATCGAAAATTATCTCGGATTTCCAACTGGCGTCTCCGGGCAGGCACTAATGGCGCGCGCCTTCACGCAGGCGCAGAAGTTCGGCGCCCAGTTCAGCCTCTACACTGAGGTGAAGCAGTTGGATTGCACCTCAGAGCGCGTGGGGCCTGATCCCGCGCTCATCCTCGGACTCGCCGATGGCAGGCGAGTCCGGGCGCGCGCGGTGGTGGTTGCGACGGGTGCTCGCTATCGCCGTCCGGAGATCCCCAACCTGAAGCAGTTCGAAGGCCGCGGCGTTTCGTACTGGGTCTCGCCGGTCGAGGCCCGGCTTTGCCGCGGCGAGCAGACGGCGTTACTGGGTGGAGGAAATTCGGCGGGGCAGGCGGCGGTATTCCTCGCGAGCTACGCGCAAAAGGTGCGAATGCTGGTACGTGGGCCGAGCCTGTCGAAGACAATGTCGCGCTATCTCGCCGATCGAATAGCTGCCTGTTCCAATGTCGACGTGCTCTGCGACACCGAGATCGTGGAGTTGTCGGGAACCCCGGATCAGGGTCTTCAGGGCGTGCGGTGGCGCAACCGCAGCACTGGAAAGGAGGAGGAACACGCGATCGCTCATCTCTTCCTCTTCACCGGTGCGGACCCCGCGGCGAACTGGGTCGCGGGATGCGGGATTCCGCTAGACGAGAAGGGGTTCATCAGAACCGGCGCCGAAGTGGGTTCGACCGATCGCGTCCTGTTACCGATGGAGACGGGAGTCGAAGGAATCTTCGCTGTGGGTGACGTCCATTCGAGCTCGGTGAAGCGGGTAGGGGCGGCGATCGGGGAGGGCGCTGCCGTGGTCGCTCAGCTGCACACGTTCTTGGCGCGACGTGAGTCGGCCGTCTGGTCAACCCGCTGATCCCCGCTGGCGCCCTTCCAAAAGGAATTCAAGAAATCTGTTCCGCAAATTCGATGACTCCCGCGCCCTAATTGGTACTACGGAGCTCTAATTCGGCCTAATTGCGGAACGGCTTTGGAGTTAAGTTATTGTTGCAAATAGTTTCTGCGGCGGTCTGTTAATCCGCAGGTCCCAGGTTCGAGCCCTGGTCGGGGAGCCAATCCGCAATGGCTTGCAGCGATAGCGCAGACTAACGTTGGGCTATCCGGTCCGTCGCTCTCCTTGAGCGATTACTAGCCAACGCACTCTTGTTGTAAATTGCAGTTGTCACAGGGTGATGTAGGACGCTCAGCCATGCATCCAACGACCAAGGTGAGGGCCACGGCGCCATCGTAGCGTGGTGGAGCAACGCCACTACCAGCGCGTCGGCCAGGCAACCGAGTTGGGCAGCGACTCACTTCTTGCGGATTTCGACCACATTCGGATAGCCATCGCCGGCACTTCCGACATCCTTAACCTTTCTCAACAGATTAGGTGAAACATTCCAGCGTTGACCTTGCTCTGTGATGACGGTAACGGTCTTCTTGTTGTACCGTGTAAGAACGCCAAGGAGCGGTTCACTCCCTTCCGGATGGAACGAGACTCTGTCACCAACCGAGAATTCGAGCATCCGCGAATGAGCTCGTGCTTGATGTAAGAAGCGCAGTCTCTCGACGATTCGGTTATTGAGATCGATCAGTTCCGGTTCGTCAAGGCCGTCTATGTCGATCTTCGATCCCACGGCATCCTCTCCTTCAAGGCCTGAACGCAAGCCCATTGGCATTTGGGGTCAATAAGGCCCAACGAGCATACGTAGCCAAACACCCGCGGCGTGCGAAACCGCGCCCAGTGGCATACTCGAGCCGTCGCGCACTAAACGGCCGCGAGCCGCTGGACCGTATCCGGAAAGAGCTTCACCAAGTGGATCAGTAGCGCCGCTTGAGCATTCGGTTTGGCGCGTCCTTGTTCCCAGTTCTCCAGAGTACGAACATTGGTCCGAAGGTAAACGGCAAATAGAGCTCTCGACATGTTCAGGTTTTCGCGTACGCGGATCAGTTCCTTCGGGGTGAGCGTCGGCACTGGCTTGAATTCCACCGCATGGGTTCGAAGAGTCCGCTTTCCTTCACGGCTTTCGGCCAGCGCCGCCATACCTTCCTTCAGTTCACCGAACACATTGCGCTTGGCGTTGCGCTTTTCATGATGCTTCACGAATGTTCTCATGCCTTTCTCCTTGCCTCCAGCTCTGCCTTGAGCATTGCCTTCAACGTCTTGCGCTGTTGTGGGGACAAATCGTCCCGTTCATCCTTGTCGTAAAGGGTGTAGAGCCAAAACTGAAATCCGGCTTCCCACCAGAAGTAGATCACCCGCAGACCGCCTCGCTTGCCTTTGCCGCGTCGCACATCAGCAAAACGAAGTTTGCGCAGACCACCGGTGCCTTCGATCGCAGCGCCAGCATTGGGGTTCTGCATCAAGGTGGTCTGAAACATTCTGAATGCCTCGTCGCTGAGATACTCCGCTCGATGGCGATCAAAGGCAGGCAACTCGACGAAGACAGCCTTCACGGCTTGGTATTATACGCAATTTGCGTAGATACGCAAGTTGCGTACAACTGACGGCTCGTTGCGGCTAGGGGCGGTCACGAGGACGAGGCGATTTGCTCGTCCCCGACTGCGACGACTCTCGGACTCCCTCGGTCTATTAACGCTCAGCAACGGACCGTACAGGGCTATAACTCGGAGTATCTCCGCAAAAATAGACCGGGCGTACGTGCGGTAAGCTTATGAATTTATATATAAAACGGAGCCGCTGAGCGCCGGTCTGTTAATCCGCAGGTCCCAGGCTCGAGCCCTGGTCGGGGAGCCAATATCCATGCGGGTTTCGACCGATCCACCTTTCGCTTGGGTAATATTTTTTGGCCCTTTGGGTAATATATTTGCCGGTCTCGGGCCTCATTTGCCGTCCCCTGCCTGCTTGATCATCGGGCGCGAGGTCGGCGCGACCAAGTCCGGCAGGCGCGCCTTGATGTAGATCTCGGTGGTCTTGATGCTGGTGTGGCCGAGTAGGTGCTGGATCTGTTCCAAAGGAACCCCGGCGCGGTGCATTTGCCGCCCGAATCAGCTAGGCGAGATAGAGTTCCGCGGCACGCCCGCCGCGGAGGAAGGTGGTCTGCACATGGGTAGAGGCGGCACGGACGGGTATTCATGAGCACTACTCGGT
This sequence comes from uncultured beta proteobacterium, assembly GCA_963711235.1. Lineage (GTDB taxonomy): Bacteria > Pseudomonadota > Gammaproteobacteria > Burkholderiales > Casimicrobiaceae > PALSA-1003. The sequence goes on from CAVQDI010000016.1 coordinate 324,566, forward strand.
GCCGCAAGTGTCTAGGAAGGCTTGGGTTTGCGCGAGCTTTGTTCGCCCACGTTCGCTTGCCTACGATGGAAGGCCCGGTATGACCAAACGTAACGACGAACGATTCCGACCGCAGCCGAAGACACCGCGAACCCGCGATGGCGGCCGCAGCCCACGGCTCATCGCGCGTGTGCTGAAGGAAGTTGCCCGAGGCGGCGGAAGTTTGAACATCGGGTCGAGCAAGCGACGACGCCCGACGCTCGCCAGGCTTGGCCGCGGACACGCTGCAGCCAGCTTCTCCGCAAGAATGAAAGCGAAGCTCCGTGAAAAGCGTCCTGATTGATTCGGGGCCACTTATCGCGTTGTTCGCCGTCGACGACAAGCATCATCAGCGCTTTGATGCGCTCATCAGCTCGCTGTCCAAGGGTGGATTACGCCTGCTGACCACTTGGCCGTGTATCGTCGAGGCCTCGTACTTGCTCGCCGCCCCGCAACGGTATGAACTGCTTCATTGGGTCGAGCTGGGCGGGTCACTCGTGTAACCATTCGAACCTTACCCTTATCACTTGGGTGACCTGATCAAGTGGATGCGACAATATTCGAAGAAGACCGAGCGGGAGATGGATCTAGCGGATGCTTCGCTGTACTGGCTCGCGATCGAGACTGGTTTTGCGGCAATTCTGACCACCGACGTAGCGGACTTTTCACGATATCGCCTGCCGGATGGACAGGCATTCACGCTCTTTGAGTAACAGCGATCCTGCCAATGATCGTTGAGCGGATATCGATGCTATCGTAGGGAAGATGTGTCCAAAATGTGCCAAACGTTAATTTGCGTGCCCTAGTATCTCGGCAAAAACGGACCAGGCGCATGTGCGGTAATATCATGAATTTGTGTCAGAAACAGGTCGGCGGTGCGCCGGTCTCTTGATCCGCCTGCGCCGGCGCGGCACAGATGCTCGAACACTTACAGCAGAATTGGCATTCTCGAAGCATAGCTGCTCGGCTAAGGATCAGCGGTGCCGGCCAGCGATGATAGCAAGCTCTTCGAGCGATCATGCACTTGTGGGTCCGAACTCGTGGTGTCTTCGGCGCCGTAGCCAGAGCGCCCATTCTTTGATTCCCACCGGACTGGATAGATAGCCTCGCGTCCCCGAAACAAGGACCGGAAGAGAGCGACCTTCTCGGTCGTGGGCGAAACGTCGGCAGCGACTGCGGAATCGTGAGGCCTAGCGCACTTGCGGTTTTCTAGTTGATGCTTGTGGAAGAGTAGTACTTGCCTGGACCGCGCGGGTGCGGTGGTTGACTTCCAGTGTTGACAGCGTGCCTGAGGTTCGCCCACGCGGCGACTTTCGCCAGGATGGTCAGCTCAGGGACGGGCAGTTCAGCGTCGCTGGGCCACCTTACGCGGCCGGGTTGAGGTTCGTCTATGTGCCACCGCGCAACCTGGTCTCTAGCCACTCTAATGTCGTCCGCTATTTGATTCATCTCCTCAGTCGCGGAAATGAGTCGTGCGTCCGAAAGCAACGCCACGTTGTAGCTGCTGGCCATCAGCCGCGCCCTCGCGATTTTGAAGAGAATAATCAGCGTCGAGCTGCTCGGGACGTATGTTGGCCAGTTCACGGCGTCAACCCATAACAATGTGCCTGCCAGTTATGGGCTGGTGCCTTAGTCGTTGTCCGTGCGGTAGCGCACGTAATAGCAGCAATAAGCAGTTATTGCTGCTAACGACGTTGCCTGCTGCCGGCCAATTGTCACCCAACAAGCGGATGTGTGTGTCCTTGCCCGGTGCTAGACTCGCCAGTTCCCCCGGTTTTACTTCAGCTCGTGACGTCGGTTCAGCATTGCAGAATTCCTGGAACACGCTTTGATGCATTGGTTTGGCGATGAAATATCCCTGCGCTATGTCGCAGCCGATGACTTTCAGCGCGTCCCATTCGGCCTGCGTTTCCACGCACTCACCGACGCTCTTAAGCTTCAGGCGGCGCGCCATCTGGACACTCAAGTCGACGATGGCGAGCGATGAGGGATTCGTCGAGCAGTTCTTCGCGAATGCCTGGTCAATCTTAAGTTCGGTGAACGGCACGCGCGTCAATTGCTGCAAGCTGGAGAATCCCGTTCCGTAGTCATCGACCGATAGGCCGAAACCATGCATTCTCAAGCGGGTGAGATTTTCCAGCGCAGGCGCAATCTCGGTCATGGCTGCCGTTTCGGTGACCTCGAGGATCATATAGAGTGGATCGAGGCCGGCCTCACGAACGATTGCGGTGATCCGTTCGGCTATTGTCGTGTCGCTCAGCGAGACCAGTGAAAGGTTCACCGATACCGTCAGTCGCAAACCATGCTTGCGCCACGTCGCGCATGCGTGCGCCGACTTCTCCAGCATGAACAGCGTCAACATGTCGATTTCTCCGCTTTGCTCGAGCGGCGCAATGAACGCATAAGGTGGGATTACGCCGTGGTCGGAGTGGCGCCAGCGTGCCAGCGCCTCCGCACCAAGAACCCGGCCGTTCTCCAGGTCCGCCTTGGGTTGAAAGAACGGCTCAAACTGTTTCTCGCGCAAGCCGTGGAGAATTTGCTTGAGGCTGAAGCCCGGAGCAATGGCGGACGCCCCCGTGGGCCGCGGCCGTGTCGGTTCGTGCAGTACTATCAGCTTTCTGAGCGCCTCGAGCGTCACCGGCTTCTCGATGGTGCCAAGCACCCGCACGTCGTAAGCACTGGCCATCTTTGCCACCGAGTTCAGCAGCGCATTGGGCTGCGCGCTGGCGATGATGACCGAAACTTGCCGGTTGCTCTGGAACGACGAAGCCGTCGCCCGGTATCGATTGACGTGAACGGCGGAGTTATCCGACCGTACGTTCACTCCGTTGGCTATTGCCGAGATTTAGCCGCAAGAACTTCAGCCTTCTCGATCAGCGGCGGCTGTGCCAGGAGATCCGGAGCCTTCGCCATCAGCGCTGCGGCGACGCGGCCGGTGAGATGTGCCTGGCGTCCCGTGTCGTCCGGGAACGTATCGAATATGCCGTACGTCGACGGCCCCAGTTTGATGGCGTACCAGGTGCTCGTCGCCGGCTCCTGCTGGACGAGAGCAAGACCGCCGCGCAGGAATTCTTCGACGGCTGACTCTTTACCGGGCTTTGCTTCCAATCGAACCAGCAGCGCTACCTTGACCATTTCTAGCTCCTCTATTGATCATTTGACTCAAGCCCGCTCTCGCGGCGGGCGACGGAGGACGCACCCCGGTTCCTGCGCACGACCGTTCAGATCGCCGGCCCTATCGCCGGGCGTGCTGCTCGTGCGAGATTGGTCAGGAACTGATTCGCGGGCTCGAAGCCGATCACGCGGGTCCCAGGAACTTCACGCCCTTGGCTATCGAAGAAGATCGTGCCCGGGGGCCCGAACAGAGCGAACCTTTTGAGCAGCGCCTTGTCCTCAGCTTTGTTCGCCGTCACATCGGCCCTCAGCAACTGCATGCCGGCCAGCTTGTTGGCGACGCGCGGATCGCTGAACGTGAAGCGATCCATCTCCCTACACGACACGCACCAGTCCGCGTAGAAGTCGAGCAGCACCGGCTTGCCGTTCGCGCCCGCGAGCGCCGCATCGAGCTGGTCGACGCTTTCGACGCGACGCCAGGCGAGCGATCCCGTCTCCGAGGCGCCAAGGCTCGAAGCCAACCGTTCCAGCGGCCGCAACACATCGCGCCCCCCACTCGCGGCGCCGACGATCTGCACCGCGCCGAGGACGAGCAGCACCAGACCAACACCTTTCCCAAGGCGCTGCCAGCCGCTCGCATCCATGGGAAGCGCATCCAACGCGCACAGGTAGGTCGCACTGACGATGAAGAATGCTGCCCAGGCCAGCATCTGAGCCCAGACCGGAACCACCGGCGTGACCGTCCACAGCGCGACCGCAATCAGCAGCACGCCGAACAGGCGCTTGATCGACTCCATCCAACGGCCTGCGCGCGGAAGCAGCGAGCCTGCGCTGACGCCGACCAGCAACAGCGGCACGCTCATGCCAGCGGCCATCGCGAACAGCGCGCTGCCGCCGATCACGACGTCGCGTGTTTGCGAGATGTACAGCAAGGCTCCGGCCAGCGGCGCGGCAACGCAGGGCCCGACTATCAGGGCGCTGATCGCCCCCATGGCGAACACGCCCGCGAGCGTTCCGCCGCTGTTGCGCCCCGAGGCTTGGGCGAGGCGCGTTTGCCAGGCGGAAGGCAGTTGCAATTCGTAGAAGCCAAACATCGATAGCGCGAGCGCGACGAGCACGGCAGCGAATAACGCCAGCACCCAAGGCTGCTGCAGTGCCGCCGCGAGACCTTCGCCGGCGAGACCGGCGGCGACGCCGAGTGCGGTATAGACGATCGCCATGCCGAGCGCATAAGCGAGTGCCAGCACGAAGCCGCGCGTCCTAGTCAGCCCTTGGTCGCCACCATTGCTCGGATGACCGCTCTGCCCGACGATGATCGACGACAGGATCGGCAGCATCGGCAGCACGCACGGCGTGAAGCTCAGCAGCAGGCCGAGCACGAAAAAGATCGGCAGCACCGCCAGCAATGAGCGGGACTTCAGCGCGCTGTCGATGCGGCCCTGTTCGGTTGCCGTGACAAATTCGGATCCGGCCGAAGCTGTGCCGGGGCCGGCTGGCGCCGCCGCATTCGATGCCGCGGTCAGCAGCAACTGCGCGGTGCGCTGCTCCGGTGGATAGCAAAGGCCTCGATCGGCGCAGCCCTGCAGCCCGGTGGTGAGGGTGAACGCGCCGCTACCGGACTCGACGGGCAGTCTCACCACGACATCGCCGCGATAGGTCAAGACTTCCTTGTTGAAGGTCTCGTCGAACTTGACTTTGCCCGGGGGGTATTGTGGTGTGCCGAGTTGCACACCATCGCTCGCGATAAAGGCGAAGCGCTCGTGATAGAGGTAGTAACCGTCGGCGATGCTGAAGCGCGCCGCGACGGTCCTGCCGTCCTCGGCGACGATAGCAGAAAATCTGAACGCGTCCTCCGGATCGAGAAAATCGGCCGCGCGCACGGCCGACTGAATGGGCGACGCAAGCCATGCGAGGGCGACGAGCGCCACGCGACCGGCCCACTGCCGAAGCTTTATGCTTTCCATCTTTCGTCGCGAGGCTGATCGGGAATCCAGGCAAATACACGGGCACCAGGATGACTCGGTGACCCGTCTGGGGCGAGGCGCAGACTGCCACCGTTGCCCCTGGCTCAGATTCACTTCTTCATTTCATCCTTGGACATGGCGTCCTTCGACATCGCGTCGCTGGACATCGCATCCTTCTTCATCGCGTCCTGCGACTGATGTTTCTTCTTGGCCACTTTGGGCATCACATCCTTTGACATTCCATCGTGTCCCATCGCATCCTTGGACATCGCATCCTTCGACATCGCGTCCTTGGACATTGCGTCATGCTTCATCGCATCGCTCTTCATTGCATCTTGGGACATCGCATCCTTCTTCATCGCGTCCTGTGCGTACGCGACCGAGCCGGCAGACATCAGACAGGCAGAAATCAGGGCGGCAGCAAGTTTGTTCATTTGAATCTCCGAAAAGGGACTACGGGTTTGCATGGCAAGAGTGCCGGGTTTGCGGCGAAGGCGATATATCTGCCCCTACCGAAGCTTGTAGCGTGATGTTCCCCATCATGAACGCAGACATTGGGACGCCCCAACGGCCTGGAGCACGTGCCCCGTTCGCGTATCCTGGACAAAGCCAACAACTCCCAACTGCGTCGTATTCCAGGTCGAGCGCGTCGTCACTGCCTGCTTGATCTCGGCGTGACCGCCGTTCAAGGCGATGGGGCCGATCCACTCCCGCACGACATGATCATGCGACAAGGTCACGCCCCGGTTCTCGCCGGCTGAAACGCTCGAAGTAATCTTGTCTTCGGTAAGCGCCACAAACAGCGCCCGTTGATCCGCAGACCGTGGCGCCGTCGCGGACGCTGTGACGGAAAGCGTCCCCGGGCCACTGGCCTCGGCTTGGACACGAATGCTCGCGCCCGCGGGCTCGGCGAGAACTCGTTTGAGCTCACCGCCAAGGTCGGCACGCCAGTCGCGAACTTCAGTCCCGGAGACAAAGAAGTGGGGCGTGAAGACCGTCTTATGTCCGTTCGTCCGCACCAGCCAGCTCTGGCGCTCCGAAAACCTCGGTTGCGCAAACGGCTCCTTCCAACCGATGTAATCCCAATAGTCGACGTGAAGCGAGATCGGCACAACCTGGCCGAAGCCGTATTCGCGTGATGGGAACTGGCTGAGCTGCTTGTCTGCCGGCGGACAGCTCGAACAGCCTTCCGACGTGTAGAGCTCGACCAGCGCAGCGGTTTTCGGACCGCTCGTCACGTCGCATGCCGCGAAACTGACCGTCGGCATCATAAGAGCGATTGCCAGAATTGCATCGACTTGTCGGTTCATTTTTTTCCTCAGGTATCACGCGTAGGCATTGGTCCTTCCAACGTGTCTTTTTCTTACATCCAACCGCCTTGTAGTCAAGCCACCAGCCTTCTTCCTTGCCCAAACAGGATGGCCTTCGCCGCCTCGGTGACCGTCGGCGCCGTGTTGATCTCCGCTGCTTTCGCGTAGGCGCGCTGCACCGCCGGCCGTGCACCCATCGCGTTAAACCAGCGTCTGAGATGGGGGAATTCTTCGAGCTTCATCCCCTGTCGCGCGTGCGGAACGATCCATGGATAGCTGGCAATATCCGCGATCGAGTACACCTCGGCGATGAATTCACGATCCTGCAAGCGATGGTCGAGTACCGCATAGAGTCGCTCGGTTTCCTTCACGTAACGATTGATGGCATACGGCAACGTCTCGGACGCGTAATGCGCGAAGTGATGGTTTTGCCCCAGCATCGGACCCAGCCCGCTCGTTTGCCAGAACAGCCATTGCGTGACCTCGCTGTGGCGACGCAGATCGGCGGGTAGCAGCTTTCTGGTCTTGCGTGCAAGGTATTGGAGAATTGCACCTGATTCGAACACAGCGAGCGGGCCACCGCCGTCCACCGGGACGTGGTCCACGATAACCGGGATGCGGCTATTGGGCGAAATCGCGAGAAACGCGGCCGCAAATTGCTCGCCTTTGGAAATGTTCACCGGCTTGATGGTGTACGGCAACGCCACTTCCTCGAGGAAGATGGTGATTTTGTGGCCGTTGGGTGTCGTCCAGTAATAGAGATCGATCACAGGTCGCTCGCAAAAGATACCTTCGTGGAAGCATCGACGCTACGTGGTCTCCGCCACCTTGATCTTGCGCAAGGCGGCGATCGCTGCCGCCGGCTCCAGCCGCTTGCGATAGTCCGGATCCACGAAGGCCAGCACGATGCGGCCGTCGCGGTCGAGGACATAGGTTGCGGGCACGGGCAGCGACCAGCGGGCATCGCCGTTGTGCGACGGCAGATCGTGACCGAAGCGTTTGTATAACGCGACAATGGGGTCGCTGAGATCGAAGCGGATGCCAAGCGCGTCTTCGAGCGCGCCATTGACGTCGCTCAGGATTTCGAACGTCAGGTCGTTCTTTTCAGCGGTCGAGAGCGTGTGGTCGGGCGCTTCCGGAGAGATCGCAATGAGCTCGGCGCCGAGCGCGCGGATGTCACCGAGCGCGCTTTGATACGCCCGCAGCTCCAGGTTGCAGTACGGACACCAGCCGCCCCGGTAAAACGTGACCACGAGCGGACCACGAGCAAGCACATCGTAAATACGGGTTTGCCCACCGCGCGCATTGGCAAGCGTCAGGTCCGGGAACTTCGCACCCGCTCGCAAAGCGCGCTCGACAAGCCCCGTTCGCAACAAAGCCTCGTTGTCGGCGACGATGGTTGCCGCGACGTCGCCGCCTGCGCGCTGCTTCCAGGCAGCCTGAAAGGCGTCGAGTTCGGTCTGCAACGACATGATGACCTCCTGTTTGAAGACTAGGACGGGGGACCTCAGGCCTTGGTCCGCTCGCCCGAGCCCGGAATATCGACCTCGATGAGCCTTCGCGGTAGACCATAGCCGGGTATAGTGGCTATTCTGAAATGGAATGTAAGGAACGCCGATGGATCGTTTGACCGCTATGACCGCGTTCATCCGCTGCGTCGAGAGGGGCAGCTTTTCCGCAGTGGCGCGGGAAATGAATACGACGCAGCCGACGGTGAGCAAGCTTATCGCGTCACTCGAAAGGCGCCTCACCGGCAAGCTCTTCGCGCGCTCAACCCGGCAATTGGCATTGACGGCCGAGGGCCAGCATTTTTACGAACAGTGCCGAACGATTGTCGATGCCGTCGAAAGTGCCGAAGCGTCGTTCAAGACCGGCCGCGAACAGATCGCCGGGATACTCCACGTAGCGACGTCGGTGGGCTTTGGGCGGACACAGGTGATGAGCCGCATGCGCGCGTTCATGCGGCGCTACCCGTTACTGCGCGTCGATCTGCAATTGAACGATCGTTTTATCGATCTCGTGGAAGAAGGCATCGACGTTGCCTTCCGCATTGGTGAGCTGAAAGAGAGCGGTCTCATCGCCCGCCGCATCGGCACGACGTTCCGGGTGACGGCCGGCGCTCCCGCCTATTTCAAACTACATGGAGAGCCCAGCACTCCCGAGGACCTCGGCGCGCACAACTGCATCCTCTATACAGGTCTAGCCACAGCGAACGCCTGGCCCTATTCGCGTGGTGGGCGCGACCGCTCGGTTCGAGTCTCGGGGAATTTTAAGTCCAACAGTTCGGAAGCCGTGCGCGTGGCAACGCTGTCCGGGATCGGCATTGCACTTTCTCCGATCTGGTTGTTTGGTGACGATATCCGGGCCAAGCGTTTGAAGGTCGTCCTCACGGATTATCAGCCGAAGCCGCTGCCGATTCATGCGGTTTCACCGGCGAATCGGCGTTATTCGGCGAAGGTGAACGCCTTCGTCAATTTTTTCAAGGCCGAATTCGACCTTGATCCATTCGTATCGGGCTATCGGGCCTGACCGATGCAAGTCATCGGCGGGTTCGGCGGGGGCAGGCGCGGGCGGACGGGCTGTTCATTATCCTGTGCGCCTAACCACGGGCTAGCGAAAGGTGATCGTGGACTTTGCGATCCACCGGCTGCCCTCAATCTACGGCGATAAGGGCTTCGTCTTGGCCGGTGGTTTGATGTCATGTCGTAATACCGGCCTCGGTGCACGTCCTCGAACCCAAGGCCCTAAGGTCCAACTCCTCCACAAAGGCGTCGACTGCATGAACCGGGTTGTCTTCTCCCATGTAATCGTTGAGACAGTCCGGCAATAGGCTAACTTGGTTTCGCTCCTCACCCTCGATGAAGCGCTTCATGCCGTCGCCGTCGTAGACCCGCTACTTCAATATAGGCGATCCACGCGTTCTCACACACCCTCGGGCAGAAGCGGACATGCGCGCAGACGCCAGAGCCTACAGATGCAGTCAACTACCACTACAACTCGCCCGACGCGCCGTTAGCCTGGCGCAGGAACCAAACACGGTTCTGAGCCTCGTCGATCCATGACGAAGCTTCGGCGCGCGGCGTGGCCGAAATGCCGCGTGTCGGCAAGCGCTACGAAATAACGCAGATCGCGCAGGTTCATCGTCAGCTATCGCCCATGGCTATCGATACGATCATATCAAACGATTATACAAATAAAGCCCTCGGGTGCCTAATACGGCGCTCATGTACGGACGGTTAACAGGACGGCTAGCGCCCTTCGCGATGATGTTGCCAGAGGCGCGCAGCGAGGACTTCGCCGGCAACGCCGTGGCGATAGTTCGATGTGGCGGAACGACTCAACCAGTATCGCAGCCATGAATGGAGCGAAAGATGAGCGCAACCACTGACCCGAGTGCCGGCAAGTGCCCGGTCGTGCACTCGACTGTTGCAGGTAGGTCGAACCGTGACTGGTGGCCGAACCAGCTGAACCTTCAGGCTCTCAACCAGCATTCGCCCACGTCCGACCCGATGGGCCAGGCGTTCGACTATGCTAAGGAATTCAAGAGCCTCGATCTCGATGCGGTGATCAAGGACCTGCGTGCGCTGATGACGGACTCGCAGGACTGGTGGCCAGCCGACTTCGGTCATTACGGCGGCCTGTTCATCCGCATGGCATGGCACAGCGCGGGCACCTACCGCGTCGCCGACGGCCGCGGCGGCGCCGGCTCCGGCCAGCAGCGCTTCGCGCCACTCAATAGCTGGCCGGACAACGCGAACCTGGATAAGGCGCGCCGCTTGCTGTGGGCGATCAAGCAGAAGTACGGCCGGAAGATCTCCTGGGCCGACCTCATGATTCTTACCGGCAACGTCGCACTGGAATCGATGGGCTTCAAGACGTTTGGCTTCGGCGGCGGCCGCGCCGACGTCTGGGAACCGGAAGAGCTCTACTGGGGGCCGGAGGGGACGTGGCTCGGCGACGAACGCTACAGCGGCGAACGCGAACTGCAGAATCCGCTCGGCGCGGTGCAGATGGGCCTGATCTACGTGAATCCGGAGGGACCTAACGGCAATCCCGATCCGGTTGCGGCGGCGCGCGATATCCGCGAGACGTTCTCGCGCATGGCGATGAACGACGAGGAGACGGTCGCGCTCATCGCCGGCGGCCACAGCTTCGGCAAGACCCACGGCGCCGGCGATCCGTCACTCATCGGCCCGGAGCCGGAAGGCGGCGCCATCGAGGATCAGGGCCTCGGCTGGAAGAGCCGGCACGGCACAGGCTTCGGTGCCGACGCCATCACCGGCGGCCCGGAAGTCACGTGGACACGGACCCCGACGAAGTGGAGCAACGACTTCTTCGACAACCTGTTCAAGTGCGAATGGGAGCTTACGAAGAGCCCGGCCGGCGCCAAGCAGTGGACGGCGAAGAATGCGCCGGCCACGATTCCGGACGCTTTCGATAAGAACAAGAAGCACGTGCCCACCATGCTGACGACGGATCTCTCGCTACGGTTTGACCCTGCCTACGAAAAGATCTCGAGGCGCTTTTACGAGCACCCGGATCAGTTCGCAGACGCATTTGCCCGCGCATGGTTCAAGCTGACGCACCGCGATATGGGGCCGATCGCGCGTTATCTCGGCCCGCTCGTGCCGAAGGAAACGCTGTTGTGGCAGGACCCGATCCCTGCCGTGGATCATCCGCTGATCGGGGAGCAGGACATTGTGGCACTGAAGACTAAGGTGCTCTCCACTGGCCTGTCGGTGTCACAGCTCGTCGCGACGGCCTGGGCGTCGGCGTCGACGTTCCGTGGGTCCGACAAGCGCGGTGGAGCGAACGGCGCGCGCATTCGCCTCGCCCCGCAGAAGGATTGGGAAGTTAACCAGCCGGCGCAACTGGCTAAGGTGCTCTCGACGCTCGAAGCGATCCAGAGGGAATTCAACGCTTCGCAGTCTGGCGGGAAAAAGGTCTCGCTTGCTGACCTGATCGTTCTCGGCGGCTCTGCGGCGATCGAGAAAGCCGCGAAGGCTGCCGGATACGACGTGAAAGTTCCGTTCACGCCGGGGCGCACGGACGCGTCCCAGGCGCAAACCGACGCCGTCTCCTTCGCGCCGCTCGAACCGACCGCTGATGGGTTCCGTAACTATCTTCGCGGCAAGCAACTCATGTCGCCTGAGGAGGCGCTGGTCGACGGGGCGCAATTGCTGACGCTGACGGCGCCTGAGATGACGGTTCTCGTCGGCGGTTTGCGCGTCCTGGGCGCCAATGCCGGGCGGTCCACGCAGGGAATCTTCACCAAGCGGCCCGAGACGCTGACGAACGACTTCTTCATCAACCTTCTCGACATGCGCACGCAATGGCAGCCGTCCGCCGGGTCCGAAGGCGTGTACGAGGGGCGCGACCGGAAGACGAACGAGGTCAAGTGGACCGGCACCCGAGTCGACCTGATCTTTGGTTCGCATTCCCAGCTACGCGCCCTTGCGGAAGTCTATGCGTGCGCGGACTCGAAGGAGAAATTCGTGAAAGACTTCGTCGCGGCGTGGACCAAGGTGATGAACGCTGATCGCTTCGACCTGGGCTGACTCGAGCGCGTCGACCACGGGCCTCTCGTTGCTCCCGGCTGCCGATGCCGGTGTGGATGGCATCATCGTTTCCAACCACGGCGGCCGTGCGGAGGCAGCGGCCAATCGACACTCGGTGTGCTGCCGGAGATCGTGCATGCGGTGCATGGCCGAGTGCCGGTTCTCGTCGACGGCGGGTTCCGCCGCGGGACCGATGTCTTCAAAGGGCTCGCGCTGGGTGCGACCGCAGTTGGCATCGGTCATCCGTATTGCTGGGGCCTGGCGGCCTTCGGCCAGGCGGGTGTCGAGCGCGTCCTCGAGCTCCAACAGGATGAATTCGTAACGATCATGCGGCAGGCCGGGACGTTGAACGTTGCCGCAATCGACTTGAAGATGCTAACCCCGGCCGTGCGGCCCGCTCGATCGCTACCGACCGACGTACCCGGGACGTAAGGACGACCTGGCGGACTGACCAAACGACGGTCAAGAAGCCTGTTCCGCAAATTTGACTCATACCGCGCCGTAATTGGCGCTTCGGGGCTTTAAATCAGCCTAATTGCGGAACGAATTTTAGCCTAAGGTATTGTTTCGAATACTTTCTGCGGCGGTCTGTTAATCCGCAGGTCCCAGGTTCGAGCCCTGGTCGGGGGGGCCAAGCTACATGGGTCTATTCCGGTTACATAGGTAAGGCGGTCTCAAGACGCAGGTGACACACTGGCAGCGGTTTTTGCCAGGAGGCGCTCGTATGGGGTCTGCCCATCGAGGGCTCCGTGCGGTCGATTGTAATTGTAGTAGTCCTCCCACTCGCGAAGCTTGTCATTGAATAGGTGGATATCGTCGGAAATGCCGTCTTTATCCAGGAGCTGATAAAACTCCTGTTCATCGACGCGGTGTGACCGTTCGACTTTGCCATTATGGGCACTAACGCCGGCTTCTTGCGGAGACGATGGTGCCGTGGTCCCGGCTTTGGCTACTCTACTTCGAGGAGTGGTTGCTGTCGGACGAATGGAAGGCGGCGGTGTGCGCGTCGGAGAATGCAGCCACTAACGGGACTGCCATCGCAATTGGCGTAACCGTTTGCTCTGTAAGTACCGTTGAACCACTGTGGTCGAAGCATCGTGAATCTTCGTCATCAACATCGCAGCCAATGTTCAGGTCGTGATGACCGAGCGGGTGGACGTCTTCAAGCTCCCTGACAAGTCGTTCGAGCTGCCGGTCATGGGGACCTTCGAGGTCAGTGACGGCAAGATCAGCGCGTGGCGCGACTATTTCGACATGAACCAGTTCACCAGCCGGATGGGATAAGGCTGGGCGTCGATCGGGCGGTGCAGGGCTACTTCCGCGGGCTACGAGAGTTTCAGAAAGGATTCGACCGAATGCCGCTTGAGCTTCCTGTTGCAGTCAGCATCTTCAAGGGGGAAAAGTTCACGCCACCGAAGGTGTGGGGCGAGCGAACCTACTCGAAGGTTTTCTATTGGAACGACGTCCCCCGAGGCGGTCATTTCGCTGCGCTGGAGCAGCCCGAGTTCTTCGTCAGCGAATTGCGTAAGGCGTTTCGTCAGGCGCGGTGAGACCTACGGCAGACCCGCAGCCGTCAGGGCGGGCTCTCCCAGTTCGAGCGCGCGCACGTCCAACCCTGCGTTTCCCGCGTGGGCCACGGCAGCGCTTGTCCTGCGCTGTCGACGGTGAAATCAATCGCTCGACAGGCGAATTCGCTCCCTCTCAGGATGTTGCGCAGGGGCGACGTCGTGGACTCGACCCTGTACGGCATGTTCAGGTGTCCAAGTCGTTCGTTGTAGAGGCGGGTCGACAGGAACGCCTTGTAGCAGGTCGCACCAGGCTTCCCTTCGTCAGCCGGCTGAGATTCCTTTTCCTTGACCGCGCTCTGCAGCCTGCATGCGACGTTCAACGCGCGACCGACGAACTCCTCCCGCTCGTTCATCATCATTCGAACCAAATTGCCCCGCTCGACTCCGAGCGTCGCTCCGAGAATGGCCGGCGTGCTGCTCAGGCTCGGGATGATGTGCCGGGCAAGCTCTGCATTGATCATCTCGCACAGGCTGTACATGGAATTGATCAGCGCTTTGCCGTTCATTGTTGCGGGAAAAAGCAGGATCCAGCCGTCGCCGGTAAATTTGTAGAGCTGGAAGCCGCCATTGGCCCGTGAGTGCTGCTGGCTCCAATTCATCAGCCAGCGCTTGACGCAGGTGAGGAACGTCTCGTACCGATCGAACCTGTCGCTGAGCAGCAAATCCTCCATGATTTGCGATGACGAACACAGGTCGAACACGACGACGATCTTGTCGTGCTTTATCGCGGCGGTCATGACGCAAGGCGATGTATCGGCGAAGTCCCAAGGATACTCGCACGCGTAGCGCGTGCAATGTTCGGGGCGTACGTGTGGTTCATCGGGATTAGCTCGCAAGCGCATGAAGCTGCAGAAACGCGGTGGTCGCTTTGCCTGCGCGGCGCTTAAGCTCCTCCGCCTTCGGCGTCCGAACTAATCCGAGCAGTAAGCTCACCATCAGACCTTCCCACAGAAGTCCGAGGTACTGAGTCGCCATCTCGGACGGATCCCCTGCGCCGATCACGCGCGCGGATTGAGCGCTGGCGAACAGATCGGTCAGCGCGTCCCGAGAGGGATTGCGTCCTGCGGCTTCCAGGGCTAGCGCGATTTCTGGCGAACGTGTTGCCTCGCCGATCGCAAGCCGGAACGTCAAGATCACGGTGGGATGAGAAACCTCGGCCATTAGTCTCGTCGCGTAGGCGTTGAGGATCGAAGCCAGTTCCTGTCGGCCGCGCGGAACAGGCAGCTCGGGCCGCAGTTGCATCTTCGCCGTTCGCGCCGTGATGCCAGCGACGAGCATCGCTTGCTTGTTGCCGACAATGGCATAGAGGTCGCGCTTCGACACCTTGGCGCAGGTCGCGACCTCCAGCGTACTCGTGCCCGCATAACCCTTTTCCACAAACAGTTTGAACGCAGCGCCGAGGATGCGCTTGCGCATCGAGTCTCCGTCCTCAGCCGGCGGAGGGCTTGCCGAAGCTTTCATTCTTCTCACAGACACCCCCTTGACAATGGTACCCAATAGTACCATATAATGCGCTCCACGTGGTACCGCGCGGTACCGTGCCCGAGGCAACATGAATCTGCATCTGATAGGAGACGCCATGTCACCGGAAACCCTTTTTAACGTGCACCTCGTGCTGGGCTATGTCGTGTGGCTGCTCTGCTTCGGTGTGTACGTCTGGCCACTACTCAAGGCGATGGACCGGATCGAAGCGCAGCGCGCTATCGCTACCTTACACAGCTTTCGCTTCTTCGGGCTGGTCTTCATCCTTCCGGGCGTTGCCGGCAATCTGCCGACCGGTTTCGCCGACTTCGCCGCTTACGGTGATTTCGCGACCGGGCTGCTTGCCATCCTGGCGCTTTTGACTGTCAGGATACGTCCGCTCTTTTGGCTGTTCGTCGTCGCCTTCAATATCGTAGGGGCGGCCGACCTCATTGGCGACTATTACCACGCCATCCAGCTGGACCTTCCAGCACATGCAGGGGAGTTTGGCGCCCTATACGCGATCCCGATCCTCTACGTGCCGCTACTGATGATCACTCACTTCGCCGCATTCTATTTGCTGGCGCGTCGACCGAGCTGGCAAGCAGCAGAGGTGGGACTACAAAATGCCGGCGGCCCCGTCGTCTGAGCTGGCGCACGCGGACGCGACATCGCCTCCAAGGAGATGTAATGGACGCCTCCCTCTCCGCCTGGGGGCGAGGGAGCAGGGAAGGAGCCCTCGCTATACCCGACGGCATCGAAGTGCCAAAGTGGTGGTTCTGCAACTACCACTGAGGGTAAGGAGGGCTCGACATGAAGGTTACGACGTTTGGGCTGGATTTGGCAAAGCGGCTATTTCAGTTTGCACTGGGTTGATATGGAGACGGGCGAGATCTGCCGGCGGCAATTGAAGCGTGACGAGGTGATGGAGTTCTTCGCTCGGCGCGCGCCTGCGGTGGTGGCGATGGAGGCTTGTGGCAGTGCGCACTACTGGGCGAGGAAGCTTTCGGGGTATGGGCACGAGGTGCGGCTGATCGCGGCGCAGTTCGTGCGCCCGTTTGTGAAGCGCAACAAGACCGATGCGGCGGATGCGCAGGCGATCTGGGAAGCGGCGCAGCGGCCAGGGATGAAGTTCGTGGCGGTGAAGAGCGAAGGGCAGCAGAGTGTACTGACGCTGCACCGGATGCGCGTGCATTCACGGTGCGCGCTCGGTGATCACGAATGCGAAGGAGCGCGCGGTGTGGCTGGAGAAGTTGCGCTCGCGTCGGCCGCTGAATGTGGCGGTGGTTGCGCTAGCGAACAAGATGGCGCGCACGATGTGGGCGCTGCTGGCGCATGATCGGACGTACCAGAAGGACTACGTGGCTCGCGCCGCGTAGACGATCAATTAACCGGAGGATTGGATCGCTGAAAAGGTTGCGCAGGTTGATGTGCGATTGATGGCGTGACAGGTCGGACCGCGGGGAAGCAAACCTGAATCGTTTCTGGTCCCTCGAGGACTCAACGGAGATGAGGTCTTCCCCGGCGAATTCCATCAGGGCCCGCAGACTTCGGTCTGCACAAACAGGCCGGATATAAGACTGCAGCCAGATCTTCTCGCCGAGATCAAACATCACTTGCCAAACCGGGAGGCGTCCATATAAGAAACGATGAAAGCAATCCGTAACGTCATCTTGGCACTTACCCTAACTCTGATAGGCGCTACTTCAATGACGCATCCATCCGCTGCTCAAGCATAAGCCACCTCGCCCACAACCACTGGGGTGATGGTCATCCTTACCGTGAAGGCAGGCGTCACACGCGAACAAGTGATGGCTGTCATGCCCGCCGAAATTCCGGCAGACCGTGCAGCTCTATCTCAATGGGCAGATTCGTGAATGGTATTCGCGCGCGGATGGACGCGGAGTCGTCCTCTTGCTGGGTAGCAGGGATGTCGCCGAGCCGCAGGCGATTATGGAGGGCCTACCGCTGGCCAAACACAGCCTTGTGGACCACGAGTACATCGCAGTCGGTCCACTTTTGCCGCTCCGCATACTCATGGCCAATCCCTGAGCGCTAGCAAAAAATCGCGAGGCTCACATGGAGTACCGTCGATGACCACCGAAACGGTTTCAGCTGCTATGGTTCCGTCGAGTACCGCTTGGCGCAGCCTACTCTGGTTTGCGCCGCTCACGACGCTGTGGATACTGATGATCTACAGATGGCCGGCGATCCCGGCCAGCGGCGTTCCGACCACGACCCACCAGCTCGCGGCCCACGGGCTCATCGCGCTGGGATTGTGGCTCGGCCTCGAACACACGAGCCTGACGCCAGATCAACGCCGCGCGACCTGGTTGGCGATCTTCATTCCGGACACGCTCTGGTTCGCCATCGCCTGGAGCGTGGCCATTAATGGTGCTTTCCGCACGGACGCCTCACCCTTGCCGGTGCTGCCGCTGGCGATCTTCCTGCCAGTGATCATCGGCGCGCCGCTGCTGCTGTTGTCGAAACGGGTGGGGCAGGTGCTTGATGCGATGCCGGCGAGCTGGCTCGTCGCGCTTCAGCTCTACCGCGTATTTGGCAGCTGGGCGCTCGCTGCTTCGCTGCGCGGAGCGCTGCCCGGCGTGTTTGCGTTGCCGGCGGGTATTGGCGACGTGCTCACCGGCCTGTTCGCTGTGCCCGCGGCGATCGCTGCGGCGACAGGCACAGCTCAGGGACGTAGGGCAGCGATAGCCTGGAACATTTTCGGCCTCGCCGACTTCGCCGTAGCGATCACACTCGGCCTAATCACTTCGCCCGGCCGCTTCCAGCTGATCGTCCCGGATGTGTCGAGCATCGGTGCCGGCGCTTATCCGGGTGTGTTGACCCCTGCTTTCGTGGTGCCAAGCTCGATCCTGCTGCACGCGCTGTCGCTGCGCCAACTACGCCGGCGCAGCAAGGCGGAGGCGGCGCAGCGCTAGCCTCGCGCAGTACCTTCAGGCGCCAAGCTAGTACTCGGTTCTGTTCGGTCTTAGTCATGGGCTCTCTACTCCTGGGTTGAGAAGTGAGCCAGAATGTCACCTTTGTCTTGGGACTTCACATGCGGGTTTCGGCGGTTTTTGCGGTTTGGTTTTGCTCCGCAATTCTGTGGATAACGTCTATCGGAGCTTGCGGTCGCCGCCGACGCGGTGTGCGCCTGCGACCGCAAAGAAAACTAAGCATCACAGGGTGCCGAGGCAATCAACGGCTTTTGCAATGTCGGGCTCTACCCGACCTTCCAGAACTACTTCCGCAAGTACAAGCCGTGCTTACTCCGATTTGGGGCAAGAACGCCCCGTTCTTCCTGCCGCAGGGTGCGGAGGCCTTCAGGCGGGATATTCCCGACGCCGAGGTCCGCTTCGTCGATACCGGCCACTTTGGCCTGGAAACCCACGCCAAGGAGATTGCCGAGGCGATCGGCGAATTCCTCTCCGGCTACTGATATGGCCGTTGGTGTCAACAGAGGGGTTTGATTGTCATCGATCGGGGTATTGGGCGATGGCCACAAGTCTGAGTGCAACGACGATGGATCAGACTGATATCCGTGGGTTGGTTACCACTGTGTGAGAGTCCGTCGCGGAAGCTGCCTCGGTCTAATAGCGCAGGTTACCCAATGGGTCTGGAGATAGTAGCGTTGAGGGTTCTTCCTATCGTGATTCGTAGCGCATCGCCCAATACCCCGAATTCGGTCTCAAGCACCCGATGTCAACGTCGCGGTGCGGGCGATCGCCCAGATAAAGCCGGTGAGCTCGCGTGCGACGGCGATACAGACTTTGTTGATGTGAACGCCGCGGCGTTGCAGATGAGCAAAGCGAGCGCACAGACGGACCTGGGCCTTCCAGGCATGGCGACGGATGGCTTCGGGCTGGCCTTGCTGACGGTTACTGAGGAGCTTGCTCAGTCGCGCCGGATAGCGGTACTGCCACGACGCTTCGGTGAGAAGGCGGCGCGCATGGGCATTGCCGGTCTTGGTGATGCCACCGCGGCGCACGGTGTTGCCGCTGGAGTGCTCGGAGGGCACCAGTCCGAGGTAGCTCATCAGATGCCGCGGATGGGCAAAGCGCTGGATGTCGCCGATTTCCGCGACCAGGCCAATGGCGCTGACGGTGTCGATACCGCGCAGCGTGCGCAAGGCAGACACGACCGCTGTAAAGCGCCATCCGCTACTGGTCTGTACCAGTGCCTGATCCAGGCGGCCCAGGCGTTCGTCGGCTCCTTGCGTCGCCAGGACATATTCGGTGAACGCCAATTGATCGCCAGCGTGTTCGAAAGACTGATCGGCCAGCCAGTTCGCGTGGGTCTTGTTCCAGGAGGTCTTGCCCGCATAGAATCCGGCCGTGGCGCAGCAGGAAAGCCTTGAGCTGTTGGCGCGCCCTCAGGCGCGTGTGCAACGCGTCCTCGCGGGCACGCCACAGATTGCGCAGTGCTTCGTGCTCAACGTCCGGTACCCAGATGGGCGTGAGCTCCCCGGCACGCAGCAACTCGGCCAGCCGTGCACTGTCGCGCCGATCGGTCTTGATGCGCTCGGCTGCACGCTGCGGGATCAGCGACGGAGCAACGACCTGGCAGGTATAGCCTTGCTCAACCAGGCGCCGGTACAGGCCGTAGCCCGTCGGACCCGCCTCGTAGGCCACCAGTTGGGCGGCAGGCGCCCCCAGCTTGCGCAGAACTTTAAGCAAAGCAGGCACGTCGTGCCGAATCGTTCCCCGAAACTGGCTCGCTTCCCGACCCGCCTCACACACCGAAATCGAAATGGTTTCCTTGTGAACATCCAATCCGACAAAGAACTTGGTATTCTCATCCATGGCTCGTCTCCAGATGGTCTGCGGCTGGCCCATCCAACCGCATGTGGCTCGGCGCACCTCGGTGCGCAACCCACGTTGACGGAGACGAGCCTCCCACCACACGGCCATTCTGTCTAAGGCGGGCTCCTCGGCCCCTTCTCTCGAAGGGATGCGAGCCGGTCGTGAACCGCCTGCACGACGACAGAGCCCTCGCCGACAGCGGAGGCGACCCTCTTTACCGAGCCAGAGCGCACATCACCGACAGCAAAAACACCCGGCAAGCTGGTCTCAAACAGGCGGCGGGACGTGGTGGCACCCGCATCACAGTTCGAGCCGGTCAAAACGAAACCGCGATCGTCCAACTGCACGGCGTCTGTCAGCCATTCGGTACAGGGGTCCGCACCGATCATAACGAACAGCCCACCCACCGCCAGTTCCGCCACTGCTCCCGCACCGTCGCGGACTACAATCGTTCGCAGCCGGTCGTCGCCGGAAAGCTGGATCACTTCCGAGTTCGTCTCGACTTTCACATTAGCGGCATGGTGCAGACGCTCCACTAGGTATTGAGACATGCTGCTCGACAGGTCGCGTCCGCGGTGGACAAGGTGAACATATGACGCGCGAGACGCGAGGAACATCGCCGCTTGGCCTGCAGAATTTCCTCCCCCGACCACCACCAGATCCCGACCCTTGCAAGCACGAGCCTCGATCTCTGTAGCGGCGTAATAGATTCCGGCGCCCGTGAGGCGCTCTTCTTCAGGGAGTCCAAGCCTCCGATAGCGGGCTCCCGTGGCAATCACCACCGCTCGCCCGCGCAGGATGGAGCCTTCGTCCAACACGATTTCATAGAGCCCCGGAATGGAGCTCGCTTGAAGCTTCTGCGCGCGCCGCGGGACAGCTACTCGCGCGCCGAATTTGATAGCCTGCAGCTCGGCTCGGAAGGCGAGGTCGACACCGGTAAGTCCGGTAGGAAAGCCGAGGAAGTTCTCGATGCGGGAAGACGCGGCCGATTGACCTCCGATTCCTACGTCGTCGAACAACACTGTGCGCAGGCCCTCGGAGGCCCCGTAGATCGCGGCTGAAAAGCCGGCCGGACCAGCGCCGGCGATGATCAAGTCAACCGGGTCATCCTCGCCCGCCACGAGCTCCAGGCCGAGCGCACGCGCCACTTCCGCAACCGAAGGCTCTGGCAGCACGTGTCGACCCCGCACCACCACCTTCGCGGCTGAGCCGTCAGCGCTGCGTCGGACTCGTCCCTGGTTGAGGTCGGAAGGATCAATCCAGCGATAGGGGATGCGGTTGCGCTCGGCATAATCGCGCACGCCCTGAAGTGTCGGCGCTGACTCCGGCCCCACCAGGGTTAAGGTGCCTTGTTGGCGTTGTATCAGCAACAGCCGGCGGGCGGCGAAGGCCGGCAGCACGAGGTCGCTGACTTCCGGGTCGACTTGCACCAGTTCGGCAAGCGCCTTCGGATCGACCAGTACGACTTCGCCCGGCTTGGTGACAGTGCAGTCGGAGAAGGAAGTCTGGCCGAGAAGCATACCCAGCTCACCCGTGAACTGCCCTGGCTCCATAATGCCCAACACCATGGCGTCGGGATCCCGCACCTCCAGGGTCGCAGAAATCGCGTAGATAAAAGGGTATCCACGGTCATCGACCCTGTAGAGCACGTCGCCGAGGACCACCGAACGCCGCTCACCGTGACTCTCGAGCGCTCTGACGACGCGTTCCGGCAGCGGGCAGTTGGCGCGCCGTTTCAGTTCCTCGTAGTTGAGATCTTCAAACACCCCTTCGACCTCCCATTTTGACAGCCGTCACCAGACTCAACACTGTGCCAGTTTCTGTGGATCCGTGTATCGGGGTACGAATGGACCGCCAACTACCGTTCCGCAACCAGGCGGGACACGTGGGAGCACTATTGCGCCACGGTATGGCTCTGGGCCAGCGCTTCTTCAATGAAGGCCACGAAGGCGCGCGCCTTCGCGCTTGCGCGTCGCCCAGTCGGAAAGATCGCCCATAGCTCCGTCGGCAGCAATGTCCAATCCTGCAGCACCGCGCGGACCAGTCCGCGCTCGAGTTCCGGAGCGAACATCCATTCGGACGCGACGGCAAGGCCAAGGCCCGCGAACACTGCCTCACGTACGCCCTCCGCAGCTGTGATATGCACTCGGCCGTTGACCGTCACGAACGTTTCCGTGCTCCCTTTCCTGAAAGTCCACACGGTTCCTCCGCTCCCTACGTCGTACACAATGGCTTCATGCGCTGCGAGGTCCGCGGGGACCTTGGGCTCGCCATGCTTTTCGAAGTAAGCAGGCGCGCCGATGACTCTCCGGGGGCTTTGTCCGATTTTTCGCGCCGTCAGGGCGGAGTCCTGAAGCGAATCCATGCGTAATGCGACATCTACCCCAGCTTGGATGAGATCGATGTACTCGTCGTCGAGAATAACGCAGAGGGTAAGGGCCGGGTGTTCGCTGAGAAAGGCGGCTAGTCTGGGCACGACATGCAACCGGGCAAACGTTACGGCGGCGCTGATCCGCAGCTCCCCGGATAGACTCGCGCTGACACCGCGGGCAGCCACCTCAGCCTCGTCGGCTTCATCGATAGCGCGCTTCGCGCGCTCGTAGAAGCTCTGGCCGGCCTCAGTGGGTGTGAGGCCCCGCGTGGAACGAATCAGCAAGCGCACCCCGAGTCGCTCCTCTAGCTGGGCAACCGTCTTGGATACGGCCGGTTGCCCGACGTGCAGCTGACGGCCAGCAGCCGAGAACGAGCCAGTTTGTACGACTCGTACGAAGGTCTCCATCGCGGCAAAACGATCCATGGCCATTCCCTCCCGGAATGGAGCATATCGCGCCGACCGGGCTGCCGTAAGTGGTCAGAAAAAGCGCCGCTCGAGGCCGTTGGTGCAGATGAACGCAGGCCCACTTCACGAGCACACTGCGAATGGCGATGGATAGACGCGACTTCATGAAAGCTACCGGCCTTTGGCGGCCACGCAATAGAGATCCTGACTGCGTTGGTCGAGCAACCTAGGCCAGTCGTCCGCGCCGGTAGGACACGGGCACTGTCCGCCACCACGATGGCCGTGTGCTTCAGGAGATCTTCGTTGCTCAACGTTTTCTTGCTTCGGGCAAGCGGATGAGTACGTCCGACACAGAACGCGAACTCCAGCGTTCCGACCTCGACCGCCTTGTAGTCGCCGCTCGTGGGACCCTCCGTCCTCGATATCACACAGTATCGATGCCGGCGACGACACGCCCATACTCTTGGTCTTGCGCGACGTCCTAGGTCCGAGCCCCGCCAAAGCTCAGCCACCACAGCCCATATCCTGGTCGTTAAACGTATATCGAACCGCGTCTTCCGAGCTCATCTCAAGACCTTCGCGCCACGATTGAACGAAGGCCTCAGCGCCCAACACGGCGCGGGCGGTCTCCACCGCACGGTTGTGGTCGGCTTGATCATGCAACTGGATGGGAGATCCGATTTCGTCGCGCAACCGTTCCGTTGCACCCCAGATTCGCACCGCACGGTGGGGGGCATCCTTCGCCAAGGCAAGCAGGGCAAATCCTTCCATCGCGTCCGCCATCTGACGTCGGTCACCCAGCCCCTCCAGGATCGCGACCATTTCGATCAGGCCTGCTTCCGCCGTGTCCAAGTCTCCTTGTGCCAACGCATCACGGCTTTGAGCGCAGAGTATCGCAGCAAGACAAGGTCTATGACCAAGCTCCCTTGCGACGGCCAACGACTCATTGAACAACGCAAGCGCAGCGGGGCGATCGCCACGCGCCCGCATGACCTTGCCAAGATGGAGAAGGTCCATGGCCACAAGCTCGCGTCTGCCAATGGCTCGGGAGAGTGCCACGGACTCCCGGAGAAAACGTTCGGCGTCGTCGTACCGCCCCTGCTCCAGGGCCACATGTCCCAAGCCATCCAGCGCGTAGGCAACGTCGTCCAAGTCATTGATCTCCCGGGCAAGCTCAACGCCCTTCTCATAAAACTGTACCGCCGCCGCATAGTCGCGTTGACAAATTGCCATGAAACCGGCGCCGTTTAGAGCGATGGTGCGATGTAGCGTCCGTGAATTGCCTGGCACAGCGTCAAGCAACCGGGTAAGCCACACGCGAGCCTCCGCGAAGTGACTACGGAAACCCCAGAACCTTACGAGCGCGGCTGCGAGATACAAGCCGTCCTCCGCGTTCGCCGCAACTGACCAGGTCAGCGCGGCGCGGAAGTTGTCGTGCTCCGCGTCTAGGCGATCGAGCCAAACGCGCTGCTCGGGGCCGCCTAGCGCTCCGCGGGAGCCGTCATAGGCCAAGGCCCTGAAGTACGCCAAGTGGCAATTTCGCCATTGCGCTTCTTCACCGGTTTCGCGCAGTCGATCGACCGCGTATTGGCGTATGGTCTCCAGCAACTGATAGCGCGTCGTGCCACTGTGCTCGTTGCTGACGACCAGGTTCTTGTCCGTAAGCGAAGCCAACAAAATGACCACGTCATTGGCCTCGGCACCGTATCTCGTCCACACTTGCACCGCAGCCTCCAAGGTCCAACCTCCTGCGAACACTGAGACACTTCTCAGCATCGCCCTCTCGGCATGGCTGAGCAGGTCGTAGCTCCAGTCGATGAGCCCGCGCAGCGTTCGGTGACGGGGCAAGGCGGCCCTCGATCCCTCCGTGAGCAGCTCGAAGCGCCGGTCCAGCTGACGACTCAGTTCCTCGACCGAGAGGTTTTGCACGCGAGACGCCGCTAACTCGAGCGCGAGCGCAATGCCGTCGAGTCGGCGGCAGACCGACGCGATGGCGGCGCAATTCTGCAGAGTGATCGCGAATTGCGGCAGCTGCAATCGTGCCCGGTCGATGAACAGTCGTGCTGACTCGTATGCGGCGATCGACTCCGACGTCGTGTCGCTTTCTTCGTCGGGCACCGACAGCGAGGGTACCCGATAGGTTTGTTCGCCGGTGATGCGGAGCCGTTCGCGACTCGTGACCAAGATGACGAGCCGTCCGCAGCGACTCAACAGAAACGCTGCGAGCTGCGCGCATGCCTCGAGCAAATGCTCGGCGTTGTCGAGTACGAGCAACGGACCGCGGGACGCGAGGTACTCCGCAATCGTATCGACAAGCTTTGCGCCCATCTTTTCCTTAATGCCCAGCACGGTGGCGACGGTCTGCGGCAACATCGCCGCGTCCGTCAGCGCTGCAAGCTCCACGAGCCACGTACCGTCAGGAAAGACCTGCGCTTGCTGTCTCGCGAGCTCGATCGCCAAGCGGCTCTTTCCGCACCCGCCCGCAGCCGTCAAGGTGAGTAGTCGTGCGCTACGCAGCAACTGCGACAGCTCCGCGAGCTCGCTTTCGCGGCCGATGAAGCTCGTAAGGTCGTGCGGCAGGTTATGCTTCGGTGCGGCGGCAAGCGCTGTCGCCGCCGCGCCAAATTGGGTCACTTCCAGCACGAAGCGGTATCCGCGTCCGGAGACAGTCGCGACTGCACCCCTCCCCAGCACCTTCCGTAACGCAGAAATGTGGACCTGCAGCGTGTTTTCTTCGACGACTACCTTGGGCCAGACGCGCCTCAGCAATTCGTCCTTGCTGACGAGGTGTCCAGCCCGCTCGACCAGCACAACGAGAACGTCGAAGGCGTTGGGGCCTAGGTGGACGGGCGCGCCGGATGCCAACAAGCGGCGCTCGTCGGGCTGGAGTTCGAACAGGCCGAACCGATAGCGGCAGGACGCAGCAAAGGTTGTCACGGCTTGGCGTTGGAGGGTCGCGCTACCGAATTCTAACGCCCTCGGGCCGGCAAAAATCAGGAAATCTTCAGACCAATCCAATGACTTTTCTGGTGGGGCCCGGCAACTTGGCCCCAACGCGCCTGTGTATCCGAGTCAACACGCGGGGAGCGCCTCTAACCAGAGGAGAGATGCAATGAATGTGTCCATCAAGAAGCTTGCCGCAGTCGCGGCTGGCACCGTGATCGCCACAAGCGCCCTTCCCAGGGCGCGAGGGACATCCGCGGGCCGACACCGCTGGTCGCAATTCAGAATGAGCCGCCAGCGAAACTGATTGTGGATCCACCAATTCCCGAACAGCTCGCATTGGGACGCGTGATGATCCAATACCGGACGGAGAACCTGCGCACTCGATCGGTGTTTGGTAGCGGTGCTTTGAGCGTATCCCCACGCGTTGGACACCTGCACGTTAGGGTGGACGACCCCTCCTGGCCCATCGTCGATACCAGCGGCGAAACGGTGGTCATTGTCGGACCTCCACGCCTGCCCCTGTGTCTGACTCGCACTGAAAGAGGTCGGCAAAAAAGGCCGACTGAGGAGAAAAAGGTATGTACTTCAAGACCGCCGACATTGCCGGCCTCAGGCTCTTCATTCCGCACACAAATATATGTTAGTCCTGCTTGCCATCTACTCGGCGAACCGGCAACGGGGCAAATTTGCATCAGCTGATGTGGATGCGCAAACCATGGGGCCGTTGATGTCATTGACCAAAGGACTCGCCGCTTCCTGTGCCCCGATCCGAAGGAGCTGCTTCGGAAATTCCGGCTCGCGTGTCCTGCAGGCCGTTGTGGATATTGAATGCGGTACCAACAAACTAGCAGATCAATTCACCCGCAGCAAACGAAACGGAAAGGAGAATACGATGCAACTTCAAAGTAACTACTTCACTGTTTATCAAAACCTAAAGCTGACGCGAGATAGCAGAGGTGTGCTGGTTGCTGAATTCCACAGCAACGGTGGGCCGTTCCTTATGACTGCGCCATCTCACACGGAATTTGTCGATGCCTTCTACCGGATAGGGCAAGATCGAGCGAACAAAATCGTAATCCTGACGGGCGCGGGTGGGGAGTTTATTACTGATGTCGATTGGGCATCTTTCGGCGATGTCACCGATCCCGGCGTGTGGAGCCAAGTTCATGATGAAGGCGTTCAGGTTTTGGAAAATATAGCCAACATACGCGTGCCAGTCATCGCGGCAATCGAGGGGCGCGCCCACATACACTCAGACTACGCACTACTCGCCAGTGTCATTGTGGCGGCTGAGGGCGCAACTTTCCAGGATGTGGGGCATTTCGCCGCCGGCGTTGCGCCCGGTGACGGCATCTTTACGACGTGGAGTTACCGCGCTGGACCAGGACGAGCCGAGGCCTTCCTGCTGAACCCACAGCCGCTGTCGGCGCGTACCGCACGCGAATGGGGAGTAGTTGCCGAAGTTGTACCGAACGGTAAGGCGCTCAGCCGGGCGCGGGAATTGGCGGAACTGTACTTGAAGGCCCCGGAAGTGACGCGGCGCAACACGCGCGTGCATTTCATCCAGCCCTTGAAGGAGCGCATCGTGCGGGAAGTTGGCTACGGACTGTCGCTCGAAGGAGCGTCGTCGGCCGCTCTCGTGAAATCAATGCAAGCGAAGCGTGAACCTGTCGCTCAGAAGGCAAAATCCGCATAAGAGATAACGATGATTGTCGAGGGTGATGGATGCAATTAAACCTTTAACTCGGTCGCGCTCCAACTTGGACTTTATTTCGCTTTCCAGATAATGGCCATTCGGAAGGAGCAGTCATGACTAGCAGTAAGTATTCGAAAGTCAAGAACGTTGTTCTGCCAGCAGCGATTTTGGCCGGCATGACCGGTGTTGCGCGTGCGCAAGAGAACAGCATGAGCCGATTTAGCGGCGAGCCGTCCGTCTATTTCAACCAGCCCACACGCAACGCGTCGGCAGATCCAGCGTGGCGCCTCAGCCATCCGAATGGGCTTACGCAGAGTGAACTCCAGGCGCGCGTAGACGTGGTCTTTGCCCAACGAGCGCACGAGCCCGTCTTCAGCAAGGTTGCCGACGACCCGGTGTGGCGCCCGAGCCATCCAGACGGCTTATCGGACCGCGAGTTGCGGGCGTTGTCCTCGGAAGCGCCCGCATGGGACCTGGGCAGATCGTCGGATAATCAAACCGACGTTGCGCAGAGCCCGAACAAGGAAACGTTCGCGGACCACCTGGCGCGTTTCCTCTATCCCCAAGCACCGGAGGGGGCATCAACTGCTGAGGGCGACAGGCGTTGAATCGGCAAAGCAAGAATGCAGCAATTCGATGCGTCGTCGCGGCCAGAATCGCCGCGAGGCGCTCCGGCCGTAACCGACACCGATTTTCGGAGCAGAGTAATCATGAAGATCCCGCGAATTGCCGGGCCGTCTAACGCCGCCATCGGTCCTGGAGGAACCGTTGCCTCAACCGGAGCGGTTCGAGGTTTTTGAAATTAGGGAGGCATAGCATGGACAGTCTTGATCCCGCCCGAACGGCCCTTTTAGTGGTGCATATGGCCAAAGGGGTGGCCGGCCAGGTCGACACCCCCTTCAACCGGCTTTTCCGGCAGCGGGCCGAGAAGACAGGGGTCATCGGGGTCCAGGCACGGCTGCTAGACGGGTTCCGCAGGGCCAAGGCGAAGGTGGTCTACACCCTGGTCACATACCAGCCAGGGTTGCCCGGAGTCAGGCCGAACTCCCCGCTGTTTCGCACGCTCGTCGAGAGCCCCACCCTTCTGCAGGGTACTCCCGCGGTTGAGGTCATTGACAACGTCGCCCCCCGACCCGATGAACCGGTCGTCAGGGGACAGGCGGCCAGCGGGTTCGACGGCACCGCACTCGACACCATTCTCCGCGTGGCGGGCGTCGATACCCTCGTGCTCGTCGGTATCGCGACCGACGTCGCTGTCGAATCCACCGCGCGCGCTGCATCCGACCTGCAATACCGGACGATCGTCGTCTCCGACGCCTGCCAGGCCGACAGCGACGAGGCCCACGCCCGCGCGCTCGACGTGCTCAAAAAGTGGTTCAGCGAAACCCCCACTGCAGATGAGGTCCTCACCGCACTGAAATAGACGCGGCCGGCGCCCATTGCGGGCGCCGGCGGCCATAGCGGCCCAGATATGAGGACGCAGTAGGAAAAATGTCAGATGTACAACAAAAAGCAACGAGAGAAGAAATCGAGAAACGAGCTTATCAACTCTTTGAGGAATGTGGATGCAGGGATGGCCATGCCCTTGAGAATTAAATTGATGCGGAAAGAGAACTGGGCAAAGCTGAGAGTATAGAACTCTCCAAGACGGCGTCGGTTGGTCGCAGACAGCCCTAAATTCCCTTGAGCAGTCGGCTAGAAACGGAGCGACTAAGACAATGAGCAAATTCTTGAGGTTCGATTACGTTGTGGTCGGTGGAGGCTCAGCCGGCGCGGTGCTCGCCGCCAGGTTGAGTGAGGACCCGAACAAGTCAGTTCTACTGCTGGAAGCGGGACCGACGTTTCGACCCAGCGAAGCCCCTCAGTCGGTGCGCGACGCTTCCAACCACGCCCCCGACCCTGGACTCATGTGGGACGATAACGCGGCGCGCCCTCCGAACGCACCGTTCGAGCTGCGTGCTCGCGTGCTTGGTGGCGGCTCGTCGATAAATGCCGCGAACTTTTCGCGGGCGTTTCCCTCCGATTTTGCGCGCTGGACGGCAGGCGGCCTTGCGGGTTGGTCTTACGAAGATGTTCTGCCCTACTACAAGAAGATGGAGACCGACGATTACGGGGACCCGTCGCTGCATGGGCATTCGGGGCCGGTGCGCGTTCGCCGGTTTCACTACAGCGAGGTGACTCCCGTGCTTTCCGCTTTTATCGAGACGGCAAAGGCGTTGGGGTTTCCCGAGATCGACGATCTCAATGGCCCGAAGAAGTTTGGCGTTGGCCGACTTCCGATGAATATCGAGAACGGCACGCGGCTCAGCACAGCTCTCACTTACTTGACCGACGAAGTCTGGCGCCGTGACAACCTCACCATTCGGGGTGAGAGCCTTGTCGACACCGTGCGTTTTGAGCAGCGGCGCGCGACGGGTGTGCGGCTCGTGGGAGGGGAAGAGATCGACGCCGACACGGTCATCCTTGCCGCGGGAACAATTGGGTCGGGAGCGCTTCTCCTGCGGTCAGGAGTCGGACCTGCGGCTGATCTTGACGGACTTGGCATTCCCGTCGTCGCTGATCTACCCGTGGGTCAGCACTATATGGATCAGCCTGCAAGTCTCGTTTTGCACGCGACCACGCCGGGGAAGCTCGGCGCGACCGAGCCAGCGGTATCGGTGATACTCGTGGCGCGTAGCGCCGGTCGCCAGGACGAGCCGCCCGACCTGCACGTCCTCCCCACCCTCATGACGGGCGTCGTCGGGCCCTCCGCGAAGGGCACCGCCATTTCGATAAACGTGGCGGTGCCTCGCCCCGAGGACGACTCGCGTGGCCGGTTGACGTTGGCCTCGCGCGACCCCCGCATACCTCCTAAGATCGAATTCGGGCTCCTGCGCAACCCGAAGAGATCTCGAGAAGCTCGCCGACTGCGTCGAACTGGCGCGCCGGATCGCGGCAACCAAGCCCTTCTCGGACCATTTCAACGAGGAGATCTCGCCGGGACCCAAAGTCAGGAGCCGAGAGGAGATCAAGTCATTCCTGCGCGAGCAAGTACAGACCTACATTGGTCACATGACCTCATCCGCGCCGATGGGTCCGGACGGCGATCCGCGTGCGGTGGTCGATGAGAACGGCAAGGTGCGGCGGTGTTGACGGTCTCTACGCCGGCGACGCCTCGATTATGCCCGATGTCCCGTCGGTGGCGACCAATCCAACGGTCATCTTGATGGCCGAGATCGTCGCGGATCGTATCAAGGCTGCGAGTAGCTGATACACACTCGCAGAAAGATTCGAATGGCACAGCCAGTCGCCGGAAGCGCGGGTGCGGAAGGATCACCCGCTGCGTGCGCGAGGTGCTCATTGCGCCTATGTGAGTTCAATTGTTTTCAAGGCGGAGCCCGATCGATTCATGTTCAATCACATCGAAAGGAGCCCGAAATGTCGAACTGCAGCTTGCGCTGCTGAAACCGTCTTGTGCACGAAAATCTCAACGGCATTCACCACTGGAGGAAAACGTCATGTCTAAAGCTAAAGATCGGCCCAAGCTTAGCGAGAAGGGTCTGCTCACTCCGGACAATTGCGTCGTTGCCATCATCGATCTCCAGCCCCAGATGCTATTTGGGGTGTCCAATTTCGATCGACAATCGATCATCAACAACAACGTGTTGCTCGCGAAAGCCGCAAGGGTGTTCGATGTGCCTGTCGTGCTCTCTACGGTCGAAACGAAGAGTTTCAGCGGCAACATGTGGCCGCAAGTGCAGGCGGTCTTCCCGAACCAGGTCCCGATCGAACGCTCGACCATGAACTCGTGGGACGACAAGAATTTCGTGGCTGCAATCGAGAAGAGCGGGCGCAAGAAAATTGTCCTGACCGGATTGTGGACGGAGACCTGTGTCGCACTTGCTACCGTGCAAGCCCTACATGACGGCTACGAAGTCTATGTGGTCGAAGACTGCTGCGGGGACGTCAGCCAGCTTTCTCACGACAACGCGATGAAGCGGGTAATCCAGGCGGGCGCCAAGCCTGTGACCGCACTCTCCGTCATGCTTGAGTGGCAACGTGATTGGGCCTTGAAAGACACCTACGACGCGGTGATGGACATTGTCAAGACGCACTGCGGGGCCTACGGCATGGGGGTCGAGTATGCCTACACGATGGTGCACGGGGCTCCAGCGACAAGGTTTCCCGAATACGCCATCCTTACTGCCTCTGCCGTGGGCAGGTGACGGAATCATTTTTGGGGCAAGTCCAAGCCGCTCGAGTCAATCGTGGAACGGCAACGACATGGACACCTACGCCGACTTCCTCCCGGCGCTTGGGTTCATCAAAGGGTGAGGGCGGCGGCCGAGAACGATCCTGTCTCGACGACGCGTACGAAGGCCTCCATCGCGGCGAGTCTATCCATCCCATTCCCTCCCGGAATAGAGCATATCGCAGCGACCGCACTACCGACACCGGCCCTAAAGGCTACCTTAGGCTACTCGAGCCATCCACGCACTTGATTGCGACGTAGATTTGGCGTATGACGATCAATCGACGCGAATTCATGAAGCTCACCGGTCTTGCCGCGGGCGGCGTCGCGGTCGCGGGCGCTCGCGATGCGATCGGCACCGATGCGGAGCAAAAGGTGTTGCCACGCGTATCGATAACGGTCGTCGTCAACGAGCAGGCTCGCGGCATGACGGTCGAGTCGCGCGCGACGCTGCTCGATGCACTGCGCGAGGAATTGCACCTCACGGGCACTAAGAAAGCGTGCGATCGCGGCGAATGCGGTGCCTGCACAGTGCTCGTCGACGGTCGCCGCGTTCTTTCGTGCATGTCGCTTGCCGTGATGCAGGACGGCAAGCGCATCACGACGATCGAAGGGCTCGAACGCAACGGCACCCTGCATCCGCTTCAGGCCGCGTTCGTCGAGCACGACGGCTTCCAGTGCGGTTTCTGCACGCCGGGACAGATCATCTCCGCGGTGGCGATGATCGAAGAGGCGCGCGCCGGCTGGCCGAGCGCGGCGACGCTGGACGTGACGAAGCCCTTCACGATCGCCGATCTGTCGGATGCGGAAATCCGCGAACGCATGAGCGGCAATCTGTGTCGCTGCGCGTGCTATCCCAACATCGTCGCGGCTATAAGGGCAGCAGCCGCAGAGATTTGAACGATGCACCCGTTCACGCTGTCGAGACCCGCTGATGCGCGCGATGCGATCGCGGCGCATGGCGGCAATCCGCAGTTGGCGTTCATCGCGGGCGGCACGGACCTCATCGGTCTGATGAAGGACAGGGCGGCGCTGCCCGCGCACGTGATCGACATCAACGGGTTGCCTGGAATGTCGGATGTGGACGCACGGCCCGACGGCAGCCTGCGCATCGGAGCGCTTGCTCGGATGAGCGATGTTGCCGCGCATCCGGCCGTGCGCGAGCGTTGCCCCGTTATCGCCGAGAGTCTGCTGTTCGCAGCGTCCGGTCAGCTGCGCAACATGGCGTCGATCGGCGGCAACATCATGCAGCGTACGCGCTGCGCGTACTTCAGGGATTACGACCGTCTTCCGTGCAACAAGCGAGCGCCGGGATCCGGCTGCTCGGCGCTGCATGGGCTCAATCGCGGCCACGCGATCTTCGGCTGGTCCGAGTCGTGCGTGGCCACGCACCCGTCCGATCTCGCCGTGGCGCTTGCGGCGCTCGACGCCGTCGTTCACGTGCGCAACGGAGCCGGCGATCGCGCAATACCCTTCGCCGAGTTTCATCGGCTGCCGGGTGACACGCCGGAAAGGGACAACGTGCTCGAACGCGGAGAGCTCATCGTCGCGCTCGAAGTGCCAGCGCGCGCCGAAAGCCGAGCGTCGCATTATCTGAAAGTGCGCGATCGGCAGTCCTACGAATTCGCGCTCGTGTCGACCGCTGCGGCCGTTTTAACCGACGGTAGAACGATCCGATCGGCGAGGCTCGCGATGGGCGGGGTCGCGCACCGGCCGTGGCGGCTTGCCGCAACCGAAGTGGCGCTTCGCGGCCTGTCGCTCGACGATGACGCGCGCCTCAAGTCGGCGATCGCCGAGTCGTTCAAGGATGCGCGGCCTCTTGCACACAACGCGTTCAAGATTGAACTCGCTCAGCGCTGTGCATTGAGAGCGTTGCAGACCACAGGAGCACGCGCATGACCTCCGTTGGGCAGCCGCTACCGCGCCTCGATGGGCGTCGCAAAGTCACCGGCGTCGCGCAGTACACCGGCGACGTGCCGTCCCCCGAGGCACTGCACGGCGCGATCGTCCACAGCACGATCGCGCACGGGCGAGCGATCTCCATCGATACCTCGGTTGCCGAAGGCGCGCCGGGTGTAGTCGCCGTGTTCACGTACAAAAACATGCCGCACATGAATCCTGTGCCCAAGCCGTGGAGCCACCTGCATCCGTACGGCCAGGGCTATCTGCCCATGCAGGACGATCGCATCCACTATGCAGGGCAGCCGCTGGCGCTCGTGCTCGCGAATACGCTCGATGAGGCGGCATACGCCGGTACGTTGGTGAAAGTCGATTACGAAGCGAGGCCACCCGCCGTTTTCAATGCGGAGACTGCAAAGCACGCGGTCGACCCACCGCAGTTCCTCTGGCCCGTGTCGTCATCGATCGGGAACCCGGCCCAGGGCCTCGCCGACGGCACCGTGAAAGTCGAGCGCGTCTATACCACGCGTGATCGGCATCACAACCAGATGGAGCCTCACGTGACGCTCGCTGCCTGGGACGCGAGCGGCCGGCTCACGCTGTACGACACTACGCAGCACATTTTCGGCACGCGTGAGCTCGTATCGATCGTACTCGGCCTGCCTCGCGACAGCATCGAGGTGGTATCGCCCTTCCTGGGCGGCGGGTTTGGAGGCAAGGGGTACGTGTGGCCGCACACGCTCATGGCATGCGTGGCCGCCCGCGCGGTGGGTCGTCCCGTGCGGGTCCAGCTAACCCGTGCGCAGATGTACTCGATGGTCGGCCACCAGCCCGCCACGATCCAGACGATCGCGCTGGCGGCCGACAAGACGGGGAAGCTCACTGCGATTCGCCACGACAGCATTTCGCCGACCTCCATCTTCGACGACTACATCGAATATGCGGCAAATGCCAGTCGGTCACTTTGGAATGCGACGGCCGGCATCGCGACGAATCACAAAGTGGTCCACGTGAATCGCAATACGCCGACGGCGATGCGCTCGCCGCACGAGGCGTTGGGACACTTCGCGATCGAGTGCGCGATGGACGAGCTCGCTTACCGCGTCGGCGTGGATCCCGTCGCATTGCGGCTTCTCAACGATACCCGCGTCGATCCCTACAGCGGCCGCCCTTTCTCGACGCGTGGCATGCGTCGGTGCCTTACCGAGGGCGCGCGGCATTTTGGCTGGGACAAACGCAAACCCGCGCCGCGCTCGATGCGCGATGGTCGTTATCTCGTCGGGCAGGGCGTCGCCGCCGCCATCTATACGCATTGGCGATGGCACGCGAAGGCCCGCGTCACGCTCCGGCGCGATGGTTCTGCACTGGTCGAGTCGGGAATGCACGAGATCGGCGGCGGAACTTACACGGTGATGCGCCAGGTTGCCGCGGATGCGCTGGGGCTGCTTCCGGACAAGGTCGATGTCCGTTTGGGTGATACGCGCCTGCCGGAATCCCACGCGGCCATCGGATCGAGCACGATGGCAAACGCCGGATCTTCGGTCCTGCTCGCCGCCAACGCGGTGCGCGACAAGGCCATTGCCCTCGCGCTGCGAGGACGGGATGCACCTTTCGCGGAGGGCGCGTTCCAGGACGTCGTCGCAGCAAACGGTGCGCTCGCGCTCGGGACGCGATCCATCGCATACCGCGACCTTCTCGCGCGCAACGGCGTCGACGCGCTTTCCGCGGACGGTGACTACGATCCTGTCGAGGAAGCAAAAGGGCCGCAGGCGATCTTCAGCTTCTCGGCGCTGTTTGCCGAGGTCCGCGTCGACGAAGATCTGGGCCTCGTGCGCCTGAACCGCTTCGTTGGCGCGTACGATGCGGGCAGGATCATCAACCCGCGCACCGCGCGGAGTCAGGCGATCGGCGGCATCATCTGGGGTGTCGGGGCGGCGCTGGTCGAGCAATCCGAAACGGATCAGCGCATGGCGCGCTTTCTGCATCAGAACTATTCCGGCTACCTTGTGCCAACGAATGCGGACATCCCGGAGCTCGACGTCGTCTTCGTGGGCGAGTTCGACCCTGAAGCAAGCCTGCTCGGTGCCAAGGGACTTGGCGAGCTGACCGCGGTTTCAGTCGCGCCCGCGATCGTCAACGCGGTCTACCACGCAACGGGAAAACGCATCCGGGACCTGCCCGTTACCGTGGAGAAGCTGCTTTGAGAGATACTGTGTCTACTTGCCGGCGTGCCGGGGAAATTTGCAACGGCCGCCGAGCAGCAGTGGTTCAGGATCGGGACGACACATGAGGGCGGAGCGGAATTCTTGGATTACCCGATTGGCTTGGAGCATGACTCTGTTTGTCAGGCCAGATCGTAACGGCTCTTTCTGTTCAGCGGAATCACACTGGAGCAACGTCAATGAATCTTGAGACGAAGAGAGCAGAGGAACTCGCACAGCTGGAAGCCATCGCCGAAAACGGACTCCTGCATCGCCGGGCCTTTCTAAGCCGCGGCCTCGTCTTTGCCGGCGCGGCAGTGGGCGGACCCATTGCTGCTGGGCAAGCTTTGGCTGCGCCGCTCGCGGATCCTCCGTGGAGCCTGGTCAACGGTGACCCGGTTCCTGCGTATCAGACGCCATCGAAGTTCGCCAGCAAGGTCGTTCGCACCCTGGCTAATCCGGATAACCTGCCGCGTGTTTCTCAGACCCGCACTCCACATCAGTTCATGGAAGGGACGATTACTCCCAATGGTCTGCATTTCACCATCGTCCATGCGGGTATTCCTGCCATCGATCCGGATCTCCATCGATTTGTCATTCACGGACTGGTCAAGCGGCCGTTGATCTTCACCATGGAGGACCTGGCGCGATACCCGATGGTGTCGGACGTTGCATTCATCGAATGTGCCGGCAACAGCGGGCCGCTGTTCTCCCCGGAACCCATGCAAGGCGATGTTCAGGCCCTTCACGGAACGGTCTCCTGCGCCGAGTGGACGGGCGTCAGGCTATCCACCTTGCTGGAGGAAACCGGGATTGATCCGAAGGCGAAATGGTTCGTCGCGGAGGGAGCGGACGCCCCCCATCTTGATCGAAGCGTACCTCTTGCCAAAGGCCTCGACGACGCGCTCATCGCGCTCTACCAGAACGGCGAGCCTCTGATGCCTGGCAATGGCTTCCCGATGCGTCTGGTCGTACCGGGCTACGAAGGCAACATGAACGTCAAGTATCTCCGCCGGATCAAGCTCGTCGCAGAGCCGACGATGAGCTATTACGAGTCCCAGGTCTATACGGCGCCATTGCCCAATGGGAAGGCGTATCAGTTCTATTTCATCAATGAAGTGAAGTCCTTCATTACCTGGCCGTCCTACGGCTTCAAGATACGGGGCCCGGGACTCTACGAGATTTCGGGGCTCGCGTACTCCGGGAACGGACGCATTCGAAGCGTCAAGGTATCGGCCGACGGTGGCAAGACCTGGGGCACGGCGGCCCTCCAAGCTCCCGTCTTGAGCAAGGCCTTTACCCGATTCCGCATGCCTTGGCGTTGGGACGGCCGGCCGGTGATTCTGCAGAGTCGAGCAACCGATGAGCTTGGCAATGAGCAGCCCACGCGTGCCGAATTTGTCGCGGCGCGAGGCCAACTCGACTCTCCACCGGTCATTACGGCCTTCCCGAACCACCACTTCAATGCGGTCGTGAGCCAGGCGATCGATAGCGAGGGAGGAATCAAGAATGTCTACGCGTAGCGTCTTCGCGCTCGGCATAGCAATACTTCTCGCCGGCAGCGCAGTAGCCGCCCAGGGTCCCAATCTCGGGAAGGACATATCGGCTCAGGATTTGGCTCCCTGGGATATCGATATTGAACCGAATGGCGCTGGCTTGCCTCCAGGTAGCGGAACGGCTGCGCAGGGGGCCACGGTCTACGCCAGCAAGTGTGTGGCGTGCCATGGTGTGAAGGGAGAGGGAGGGCTGGGACCCATTCTGATCGCCAACCATCCCATCAAGGGTATTGATGAGACGACCCTGGTCTTGGCGGGATATTGGCCCTATTCCACAACCCTTTTTGACTACATCCGTCGGGCCATGCCATGGCAATTGCCCAATTCACTGACCAACGACGAGGTCTACGCTTTGTCGGCGTTCATTCTGGCCGAAAATGGGCTCATTCCTCAGGGCCAGGTTATTGACGCATCGTCCTTGCCCAAGGTGAGGATGCCGAATCGAAACGGTTTTATCGTCCGATTCCCCAAGTTGACGCCCGCTTTCAATGTGCCGTAGGCCGCCACGTGCGGTATCTCAGCTTATCTAGGCGAGCAAGGACCCGTGAGCAGCCGAGGAGGGCTTGGCTCACGCCGGACCAACGAGTTTTAAATGGAGCGCGGACAAAAAATGGCCTACTCGAGACGCTCATCAACGTGGTGCCAGCTTAAGGTTCTCGGGGTTGGACTTGTTATGTTGAGCGCCGGCGGTCTGCATTCGGCATACGCAGATCAGACTCCGTCGTGGGCGTTCCTGGTGGCTGATCCGAACCAGCCGCCCGAGAACCCGACAGAGGTACGGCGCGTTCCTGGCAGTACGAAGACTTATACCCTGGAACAAGTCAACGATCTGTCGAATCCGCCTGACTGGGTGCCAGCCCAACATCCACCGGCACCGACGGTCATCGCGCGTGGGAGCGGACCGAATGTCCCGGCGTGCGCTGCATGTCATCTCTACTCCGGCCTGGGACACCCGGAGTCGGCCAATCTTGCCGGGCAGCCGGCAGCGTACCTCGCTCAGCAGATGGCGGATTTCAAGAGCGGTGCCCGCCTCGATCCGGCGCGCATGACGGCGATCGGAAAGGCAATATCCGATGCCGACGCCCGTACTGCTGCCAACTGGTTTGCGAGGCTGAAGCCGAAGGTTTGGTTCCGTGTCGTTGAGGCTTCACAGGTACCGCGAAGTCGGGTGACCGCTGACCATTTGCGGGTAAGGCTCTCAGGAACCGGGACCGAGTTGCTTGGGGAACGGATCATCGAGATGGCGGAGGATGCGGATCGGGCCATTGATCGCGATCCACGTTCCGGTTTCGTGTCGTATGTACCGCCCGGTAGCATAGCCAAGGGGAAGATGCTGGCGAAGGGCGGGGTGGAAGGCCGGTCCATAGCCTGCACGACATGTCACGGGCCGAACCTTGAGGGCGTTGGCGAAGTTCCCCGGATTGCAGGGCTATCCGCGGTCTACGTTGGGCGCCAGCTTTCTTGGTTTCGTGGAAATAACCGCACGGGTCCCGTTGCCGAACCCATGCGGGCCGCAGCAGCCAACCTGACTGATGCAGATATCCTTGCGCTCTCCGCCTACCTTGTTTCCCTCAAACCTCGATAAGACTGCCACAGAGTGTCGAGTCGGATCGACTCGACCGCGCACCACGATGACCAATGGAACCCACGGTGAAAGGAATCAGCATGAAAGAGCAAGGCAACGAAAGCTCCGTCTTAAAGCACATTCAGCACCTCGTTGCCGAAGAGCACCGCCTCTTTGAACGGGGATCGCTGGACCCCTCCGACCGCGAACAGTTGGGGGCTATTCAGATCGAGTTGGATCAATACTGGGACTTGTTGCGTCAACGTCGGGCGCTGCGCGAAATGGGACACGACGCGAACGAGGCGTACGTCCGACCGCCTGAAGTTGTTGAAAAATACGTGGGGTGAACATTTCGTCTCACGCCTCATCCGTTGGAACTGTTCTGCCGCTGGCGGACACGCGCACGGCGCATGAGATGCTCAAGGGAAAAGGCCCCCGCAAATGCGGGAAGATCGTTCTGCAGGTTGCTGCTTGACGAGGTGAGCGCATGAAGGATGTTGCCGTCGTTGGTTATTGCCGCACCGGGATCGCCAAGGCCACCCGTGGGGCGCTCAACCAGACCCATGGCATCCCTCTGGCGGCGCACGTCCTGCGCCAGGTCGTCGAGCGCGCACGGATCGACCCGGGCGAGGTGGAGGATGTTGTACTCGGCTGCGGCTTGCCACAGGGCGCGACCGGCCACAACATCGGGCGCACCGCAGCGATCGAAGCCGGGTTCGACATGGGGGTTCCCGGCATGACCGTCAACCGCTACTGCGGCTCGGGCCTCACCGCCGCCTCCATCGTCGCCAATCGCATTGCAGCTGGCGAGGCCAGCGTTGCGATCGCCGGCGGTGTCGAGAGTATCAGCCTGGTCCAGCCCACGCTGTACATCGACGGCTTCGTCTATGAGCCGCTGCAGCAGCGCGTACCGGGCTTGTGGTGGACGATGATCCAGACAGCCGACTTCGTCGCCAATAAGTACGGCATCAGCCGCGAGGCACAGGACAGTTACGTCGTGGAAAGCCAGAAGCGCGTCGCAGCCGCGACCGCGGCGGGAAAGTATACCGCCGAGATCGTTCCCTTCAAGACCACGATGAAGGTCACGGACAAGGTGACCAAGGAGAGCCACGCGCAGGAAGTCACGCTCGATCACGACGAGGGACCGCGAGCCGACACCACCCTCGCCGGACTCGCCGCGCTCAAGCCCGTCTATCCCGGCGGCACGGTGACGGCCGGTAACGCGTCGCAACTCTCAGATGGCGCCGCCGCAGTGGTCATGATGGACGCCGACCTTGCCGCGCGGCGCGGGCTCCCCATTCTCGGACGGTTCCGTGGCATGCAGCTTGCCGGCGTCGCGCCGGAGGAGATGAGCATCGCGATCGCGCCGGCGATCCGCAAGCTCATGAAGCAGCACGGTCTCGCCATGACCGACATCGATCTGTGGGAGCTACACGAGGCGTTCGCGGTCACGACGCTCTACAACCAGGCGCAGCTCGAAACACCGTGGGCGACGACGAACGTCAACGGCGGCGCAGTGGCGCTCGGGCACCCCTACGGGATGTCGGGCATCCGTTATCTCGGCTCGACGTTGCTCGAACTGGGCCGGCGCGGAGCGCATCGCGCCATCGTGGGCGTGTGTACCGCGCAGGGCATGGCGACCGCCGCCTATCTCGAGGTATAGCTGTTGGCAGTAAGTCGTGCCGGCATGCAGGCGTTTCCGGGATGATTCGATGATCGAATTGGTGATCGAAGAGCGACGGCGCCACGTTACAGTGATAATGGCGACGCTTTGGAGAGACGAAATGGCGCACGCGAAGGCGAGCATCGGCACTACAAACTACGCGGTCTCGATCACAGCCGGTCATCACGAGATCACCGCCGACGAAGGCGTTGAGCTGGGCGGCAAGGATGTCGGGCCGGCTCCCTATGATCTGCTGTGCTCGGCGCTGTGCGCGTGCACTGCGATCACGCTGCGCATGTATGCGGAACGTAAGAAGTGGCCCTTGCGCGCTGTACATGTCGACGTGCACTTCGCACGAGAGGGCGAGGATGACGCGATCGCGCGCCTGCTAAGCTTTGAGGGGGATCTGGACGACGAGCAGCGCGCGCGGCTGGCAGATATCGCCGAGCGCACGCCCGTGACGCTGACGCTGAAGCAGGGACTTCCGATCACGACGACACTGGCGCGATGACGCCGAACTCGAGCGGCGTCGCAGTCAGCGACGCCTACGTCGACAGGCGCTCGGCGTTTCGCCAGTAACCGCGGCGTACGCAATCACGAACTAACGGAACATGCACACGATCCTCGGGGCAGGTGGAGTTATCGGGACGGAACTGGTCAAGGACCTTGCCTCGAAGCGACAGTCTATTCGCTTGGTCGCTCGAAAGCCCAGGTCGATCACAGACGCCGCACAAGTCGTTGCCGCGGACCTCTCCGACCTCGACCAAACGATCTCCGCCGTGAGCGGATCCTCCGTCGTCTATTTGCTGGTCGGGTTGAAGTACGACACCAACGTATGGCGCACGCTGTGGCCGCGAATCATGCGTAACGCCATCGAGGCGTGCAAGCGCGCAAATGCCAAGCTGATCTTCTTCGACAACGTTTACATGTACGGCAAAGTTGGCGGTCCGATGACTGAGGAGACGCCCTTCAATCCCGTAAGTAGGAAGGGCGAAGTCCGCGCCCAAGTTGCGACGATGTTGCTCGAGGAGATGAAAGGCGGCGGAGTCCAAGCGCTGATCGCCCGCTCGGCGGACTTCTATGGCCCGGGTGCGAGAACCAGCGTCGCGAATGTCCTAGTGTTCGACAAGCTGGCTAAGCGGGAGAAGGCATCGTGGCTCGTGAACGACTCGGTGCCGCATTCCTTCACGTTCACGCCGGATGCTGCGCGGAGCCTCGTCGTGCTCGGCTCCAGCGAAGCGAGTTGGAACCGGACGTGGCATCTGCCGACGGCGCTTTCGCCGCCGGCGGGAAGTGAGTTCATTCGCCTGACCGCTGCCCAGTTCGGCGCCGAGCCGCACTATCGGGTCCTGACGCCTCTCATGCTCAAGCTCGTTGGCGTGTTCAACTCAGACGTTCGCGAGCTGGGCGAAATGCTTTACCAATACGATTCGCCCTATGTTTTCGACTCGACCAAGTTCACCAAAGCCTTCGGCTTCGGACCAACCGCGTATGCGGACGGCGTCAAAGAGACGGCATTAGCCTACAAGACCACTCGGTGAGTTTTGCTATTTTGCTAAGCTCGCGGCGTGAAAGCATCGCATGAGAATCGCCTAATCCAGCAATGGGAGGCGAGGTGTGTCCAAAAATGTGCCAACGTTGATTTGCATGCCCCTGCGTTGCACTGCATTCGACTGCAACAGTGAGGTTGCGCGGCCGATGCCGGTGATCGTGCACAAGCGCGTGAAGCTCTGTTTGCGCTCGGGACTGGCTTCGACCAACGCCTTGACTCTCAGGTCGAGGCGGGCGATGAGCTGATTGAAGCGCGTTCTTAGCGCCTTGAGGTCGGCGGCGAATCCGTCCAGTTCATTGAACGACATTTCGAGTGCTTCACGCAGGGAGATTAGCGTAGCGCGGCGTTTGATCAGTCGATCAAGTTCGCGTTGCTCGGGTGTAGGCGGGATCCACGCGTGCAGCTTAGTGTGCTCGTGGGCGATCATGCGGGCGATGAGCTCGGCATCCACTCGATCGGTCTTGCCACGGAGTCCCACGGCCTTGGCGTAGTGGTGGGTATCCTTGGGGTTGAGCAGGAAGACCAGAAATCCGAGCTGGTGGGCAGCATCCGCGAACAACTCATGATAACTCCCTGTAGATTCGACGCCGATGCGACTGCCCGCAGGCAAACCCTTGAGAAAGGCAAGCACCGCAGGGCGCTTATTAGCGACCTGGCGCACTGGGAAGCTGCCTTCAGAACAGGCCACTACGATCTCGTCCTTGGCGACGTCGGCGCCGATATTGCGCACTATGGATGGCGTTTGCATGATGTGTTTCCTTTGACTAAGCTTAGGGGTGCTGGGGTGGAACACACCGGCGTTAGCTTGCGTTCAAATCGGCGGTCCTAGCCGCTAGATTCCTCATCGACGCTTGGCGGTGTGGTGGGGGGATTCTTACGGAGTCTGTCTCTCGAGCGTGAGAGCAGATGCAGTCAGTAGCCCCTCCACCCCGGCATCTCACTGTTTCAGAAGAGCGCCGAAAACACCACCACCCCCACCATACAAGCAGTTGATGATGCAATGAAATTAGATACGAGATCGACGGACTGTTAATCCGCAGGTCCCAGGTTCGAGCCCTGGTCGGGGAGCCAAGCTACATGCGGGTCTTCACGTAACACGAAGATCTACACACAACCCCGCGGGATCCGTTTGGGACCCAGGATTTTAGCCTGAGGAACGATGTACGGGGTTAGCCGGGCCGGTCGCTCGTCACGGCCTCATACCGCGCCCAAGGTGCCCAGGTCGAAAGGCACCGGAAGAAGTACCGAGTTCAAGGCGGTTGAGGGCCTTGGCCCGTCTTACTCGGTACTTTGCGGCGGGGAGCGACTCGCCTGATCGCAGCTGCGGATCGCTCCCTCTACGGCTGCAAACCCTGACCTGATGTTTGCCGATGCTCCGATCCGGTCGTTGAAACCGACCGTTGCGCCTGAACAGCGCTGCGAATCGCCGCTCAACCCCGGGGTGTCACATAACCATGATCGGAAATCACGATCTCGACCCGGGAGTTCATTTGTCGACCTGCCTCCGTTTCGTTACTCGCGATGGGATATGCAGCGCCGTATCCGTGCACGAGGATGCGTCGTGAATCGACGCCTGAAGCGGCGAGCGCGGATTGCACTGCGAGGGCACGTCGTTCCGACAGCTGCTCGTTGCTGTACACGTTGCCGGTGTCGGTAAAGCCTTCCACCGAAATCATGAGTCCCGGATGAGCAGAGATATATGCCGCAAGTCTGGACACGGCTTGCTGGCCGGCAGGTTGCAGCGTAGCCGCGCCGCGGTCGAAGTCTCGCTCATTAAGTGTGAGAACCATGCCGCGATCATTTAGTACGGGGCCGAAATCGGACAACTGTTCCCTTAGCCCGCGATAGCCCCCTTCATCCGCGAACGCGTTCTGCTGAACCGCGGCCGCCTGCTGCTGTGCGCTATCTGCCTGTCTTTGTGCTGTAGTCGCCTGCTGCTGCGCGGTTATGGCCTGCTGGCGACTGCTGTCGGCCTGCATTTGGGCCTCACGCGCGGCGCGCTGCGCAGACTCCGCCTCGC
Source organism: uncultured beta proteobacterium (assembly GCA_963711235.1). Lineage (GTDB taxonomy): Bacteria > Pseudomonadota > Gammaproteobacteria > Burkholderiales > Casimicrobiaceae > PALSA-1003. The sequence goes on from CAVQDI010000016.1 coordinate 368,468, forward strand.
GGGTGCGTGCGGCGACTTCGAGCCGCTGGCGCTCCGCCTGCGCGGCCACATTGTCGGCTTTCATTCGCGCAGACTTCTGAGCCAGAGTAGCTTGATCGCGCGCAAGAGTGGCAAGATCGTGAACTTCGGTCAAGCTCCCGCCACGCGCCGCGACGTCATCCGCTCGACGTAGCGTCGCGACCGCCTGATCTATTTCCCTCGGCGCGTAAGCGATCACGTTCGGATCACTCCGTACTGCATACACATAGGTACGCGAATCCTCGAGCGCCGCGTCATGGACGGGAACGACCGCGCAACTGGCCAAAGCAAGCAGTGCAAGTGCCGCAACGAACTTGCCAGGATGTGCATTCATAAGATATCTCCTCGATCAGTCGACTAATGCTGGCCCTATTCCAAAGCGCTTAAGCAGCGTCTAACACCTCTGTTGTTGGCCGTTGCCCACGACGCGTTGAAAATGGATGACGACCAGTCAGTGTCAGGCAAGCAAGCCAACAAGTTCACATTGATAGCCGCTATACAAACCGCTGTCGGTGCGATTCCGCACATAACGACGATGCTATACCTGTGCCAGTGGCGCTGCCTTGCTCTTCCGGACGTAACGGGCGCCGCAATTTTCATGAACCGGGCGAGAACTACCCGTAGTCTCAGCTCAAACGAGCGTACCAATTCGATTCGCGCATTGCCTGGTAGCGGGCTCACAGCCGCCACGTGCGCTACGTCACCGCCCCGCTCGTGCCGGCTGCCAAACATGGGCAAAAAAAGGGGCCGGACTAACGGGCCGACCCCACTTTGATCAGAATCCTCACCGCGAATTGGTCATTCGCGGGATGCAATTATTTAGGACTTAGGCCTGCCGGAATAGATTACCCAAGCGGCGTTGAACTCGGTTGCATCCAACTTCCCATCATTGTTCTTGTCTGCATCCTTAAAGTTGAAGCCGTGGAGCTGCGACACGTCTTCACTAATCAGATAGCCCCGGTGCTTCGTATCGAGCTTTGCAAATGCGGACGGCCCGCTATCAGTGCGCATGGGTACGGCGACCTGATCTGCGGTCGGCGCCCATGACGCGTCCGGAGTTGCAGAGGGCGTCGGCGGGGTAGCAACCGGCGCATTGTACTGTTGTGCGAGGGCCACACCTGTGCCAAGGAAACCAGCGACTGCGAGCGCGAGGGAAGTACTCAAGAGAATTCGTTTCATATATGTCCTTCGGTGAAAATTGGCAGGAGCCCGGGTACTTGATCCGAGCATGGCACTGCGCTTTTTATGTAAGGTAGCGGTCACAAAGTAGTCGCTGGCCTCGGCTGCGAGCGCCATCACGGATACCAAAAACATTATCGACGACCCCGAACGCCTTGTCCGTTCGCTGACACACTTACCGCGGTTGAGCCTGTCGTACGACGGACCTAATGCCCTGTCTGCTCGCCGACGCACATAAGTGCTTAGCGCAGTGGACTACCGCATCAAAGGAAAATGGTTCGGCGAGCCGCTTGGCGACGAAAGGCAGGATCTCGCGTCGCACTGGTCGCCCGCCACTGCTGTGCGGATACTGGATTGGCCACAACCCAAATCGGCCACGACCTTGATGCTCGGCAGCAAGACGCGGTTCCACACCGCACCCGAGCGCCGGGCGGCAGGAAACTTGCTTTAACCGTTCAACCCGTAGCAGGCCAGTGGAAGCGCGTGGATGCGAACGTGGCCAGCTAGCTTGGTTCAAGTTATACGATACGCCTTACGCTATTGATTTATAAGGCTATTTGTATAATCCATGGCATCGCGGTGATGGGCGCCGATCGATTGGTTATGGGCGAGGGCCGGTGCAGGGTGGCACCGGAGGTGCCGGTCAACGGCAGTACTACATCAACGATTCGCTAAAGCTATTTTTCGAAACGCTCGTAGAGCGCACAGCGCTAATTTTGCTCACTCTAACCTCACCCATGCAAATCCGCAGCCTCCAGAGCCATATCCTCGCGCTCTTTCTCGCGCTGATGGTTGTGGTGCAGGTCGGGGGGTTCGCGCTCATCAACACTGTGGGCATGACCGCGGCGCGCAAATCGATCGGCGAGGACCTCGTGGCGGGCGCACTCGTCTTCGACCGGCTGCTCGTGCAGGAAACGTACCGCCTGGTACAAGCTGCGCGTTTGATGTCCGCCAATGATACGTTCCGCAAAGTGATCGCCACCGGCAATCGCGACGCCATCGGGCCGGTGCTCACGAAGTACGGCCGAGGGATCGATGCGTCGTTGATGATGATAGTTGGCCTGGATCAGCGAGTGCTTGGCGATACACTCGGCATCGCGACCAGCATGCCGTTTGCGTTTCCAGAGCTTATAGCGGAAGCGGAAGCCTCGCAGAAGGCCTCGGCCATGGTGCTGATTCGCGGCAAGCTTTACCAGCTCGTTGTCGTGCCGGTGCTGGCGCCCAAGCCGATCGCCTGGGTGGTGATCGGGTTTATCGTCGACGATAGCCTGACGCAGGACCTCCGGCGCTTGACACGATTGCACGTGTCGTTCTTCAGTCGCCAGGCGAACGGTAGCTGGCAGCTGCAAGCCAGCACACTCTCTGACAAGAGTCGCATGGCGCTGCTGTCGAACGTCGCTGCGGAGCGTTTCGCGGAGCGCGACACAGACGGCAACTCGTGGTACAGCGATGAAGCAGTCACGCGCGTCATGGTGCCCGCGCGCAGCGGCTACGGCGTGGTCGTCGTGCTGCAGGAACCACTGTCCTCGGCGCTCGAGCCTTTTCGGCGCTTGCAAACGCGGCTCACGTTCATCACGCTTGCCGGCGTTCTTGTGTCTATCCTGGCGAGTGTCGCCATGGCGCGTCGGATCGCGCGGCCGGTGCGCGAGCTCGCCAGCGTCGCGCGCCGCATCGCTGCGGGCGACTATTCGACCACGCCACCCCCGTCCAGCGTGGTCGAGATCGGTGACCTAGCCGCGGCATTCCGCAGCATGCAGGACGGCATTGCCAGTCGGGAATCGCGGATCCTCGACCTTGCTTATTGCGATACCCTGACGCAATTGCCCAACCGTGTCCTGTGCAACGAGCGTCTCGATCAGGCGATCGCGTGCGCTGAACGCAACCAAACGCGGGTCGCGGTCCTGCTGATGGACCTTGACCACTTCAAGGATGTGAACGACACGCTCGGACATGCCATCGGCGACCTGATACTGCGCGCGGTCACGTCGCGTCTGGAGGGGGTGGTCAAGCGGCCCGCCGATACCGTCGCGCGCCTTGGCGGGGACGAGTTCGTGATCGTGCTGCCGGGCGATGACGCCGGTGCAGCATGCGACGTCGCCAAGGCGATTCTGCAATCGCTCGGGATGCCGATGATTCCGGAGGGACACAACCTTGACGTGCGGGCGAGCATCGGCATCGCGGTCTACCCCGAGCACGGTCACGAAAGATCGATTCTGCTGCGGCACGCCGACGTGGCGATGTACGCCGCGAAGCGCAACAAGCTCGGGTACGCGCTGTGGAATGATGACTATGACGTGTACAGCCGGGAGCGCCTGGTGCTGATGAACGATCTGCGCCGCGCCGTCGATCACGACGAACTCAGACTCCTCTACCAGCCGAAAGTCTCACTCAATCGTGTTGGTGTGCTTGACGCAGAGGCACTCGTGCGCTGGCAGCATCCCGCCCGCGGGCCCGTGACGCCTAACGAGTTCATCCCCTTCGCTGAACAGACCGGTTATGTCTGGGCGATCACGCAATGGGTGCTCGCTCATGCCATCGCACAGTGTGCGCAGTGGCGCAAAGACGGCCTGCCGATGAACATCTCGATCAACATCTCGGCAACCGACCTGATGGACGCCGAGTTGCCCGACCGCTTTGTGGCGCTGCTCGAGCGCCACGGCTGCGCCGCCGAATGGATAACGCTTGAAATCACCGAAAGTGCAATCCTCTACGACCCCGGCCACGGCATTAAGAGCCTTGAGCGCCTCAGTGCGCTGGGCTGTAGGCTTGCGATCGACGACTACGGCACTGGGTACTCCTCGCTCGCCTACCTGCGGCGCTTGCCGGTGCGCGAGCTCAAGCTCGACAAGTCGTTCGTCATGGGGATGATGGGTGACACCGCCGACGCGCTGATCGTGCGCTCGACGATCGATCTTGCGCACAACCTGGGCCTGTCCGTCGCGGCCGAAGGCGTCGAGGACCAAGCGACGCTCGAGGGGTTGTGCGCGCTTGGCTGCGATGTGGTCCAAGGGTTCCTGCTAAGCCACCCGCTCGAGGCGAGCGAGCTTGCGGCGTGGATGCGCGGATCTACCTGGACGCGTTCCGTACGCGAGGCGATGCCAGGGCGCCGTCTCGGCCGGCGCCGCGCCGCCGTTCGTTGAGGGCTGATTCGACGCGATCAGCCGTTCCGACGTCCTTTGCTGCATACCCGCCAAATCCGCGCTATGGCAGGAGTACCGGTCGAGGCCGGTCGTTGAAATGAGCTCGGATCTGTCATAGTTTGCGCGGCCGAGACCTTTGCTTTGTATCTTCTTGATTGCTTCCATCACTGGCGCCATCGATAGAGCAGCCATGACGGGCTGATCTAGCGAATGTTAGGGATCCTCACGGCCGGAAATGTTTGAGTCAGCCTCAGCCCGAACGGCGAACAGAGCTTAGTATGCCAACCGGGCAGACCTTGAAACGGGAGATACGGGCTAGTTCGAGTACCTTGCTCGCTACCAAACGATAGTCAAGAAACCTGTTCCGCAAATTTGACGCATACCGCGCCGTAATTGGCACTACGGAGCTTTAAATCAGCCTAATTGCGGAACGAAATTCAACCTAAGGTATTGTTGCGAATACTTTCTGCGGCGGTCTGCTAATCCGCCAGGTTCGAGCCCTGGTCGGGAGCCAATTCCACGAGGTTCAGCGATAGCGAACTCCCGGTTCAGCGTTTCGAGCTGGCGCTGCTGTTGCTTAGCGCTGTCCTTGGCCTGCAGTGGACTCGGTTTCTCGCGTGGCAAGCAGCAATTGATCTCGCGCTAACATTCGCCGCTCCGGCGGGACTGTTACTTGTGGCTTCAGGGGGCGCCCTCGATCGGCTCGCGTAACAATCGCAGCACTTCACGAAATTCCCTCCGGCCTGCAATGGCGGCCCACGCGTCAGGGGCGTCGAACTTGGCCCCTCTCAACGGCGCAGCGTCTTTTGCGCCCGGTCGAACGCGTCGTGCATGCCGATGTAATAAGATTGGAGGTCGTTCAATTCACGTAGAACGGCTACCGGGAAGCCTTTCCGATTGGGCCGCTTGCCGGCCAACAAATCGTTAAAATATTGTCGACACGCTGGCGGGTCGTCCCACGCTACGCAGAGAAGATTAGCAATTCTGGCGTATTGTGCGGCGAGTGCGTGAGGCCGTACTCTTTCCGGAAGTGATGTAATCCAACTGGTAGTTCGAGGCAGCAGCACCGTAACCGGTTGTGCGTGCCTCAGGTGTGTCGGCGGCAAACCTGTAGCTAATGTATTTTCGGCAACGCGCTTGTGCGCAACATCGTGTTGCTGCACATCGTCGCACAGGGGTCTCCATCCGCGATAGATCGACATCGCGCATATGGTATCCACGGCTGCATATAGGCACATTGCTGACCGACGAACGGTTACGCTCGGTCGCCAGGAGGCGGGGGCGCACGCGTAGGTTCGCCGATCGCCCCAAACCGCCTCGCCTGCGAGTACGTGCCCGCGAGAGAGCACACCCGCAGTGCAGGGTGGGAAAGCAGCGCCCGAAGGCGCCGCTCGACTGGATATTGCGATCCGGCGCTCGGAGTCGGGCAATGAGGGTGCGAGCGCGATGACCGTGAGCACCGTCCTGGCCGGCATCACAGGCCAGTGATGGAGCCAGTTCAAGAGGCTGAGGGACCGATTGCGGTCGGTGCTGACAGCCATTGTCACATTCCATTTGCCCTGGTTCGCGGCTCGGTCTATTAACTGGCGAAGCACGGACCGAAAGGGGCAATATGTCGTCGGAAGTGCCGCGAAATAGACCAAGTCCAAAATGCGGAGATTGGCTCTGTCCCTTGCGTTGCGGGGAGCTAGACTTCTGGACTGTTAATCCGCAGGTCCCAGGTTCGAGCCCTGGTCGGGGAGCCACTTAGGGGCAAATCTGGGCACGCCCATGAAGTCGCGTGGATTTCCCGCTGCAGCTTGCGCGAGCGCGGCGTAGCTGCCGGTGATTTGCACTTCCCGTTTATTCACTCGGATTTCATGCGCCAGCAGGCGCAGGTATTCCTTGGCGAATGCCCCGTTCTCCAGGAGTTTTTCGCGTACCAAGCGGGTGAAGGCGTCGATGTGCTTCTGCTGCAGGATGTGCGCTGGCACCGTGGCCTTGGTCTTGAGCCTGGCGATGTCGGTCAAGATGGCCTGTCGCTGCGCCTGTAGTTGGTCGATGCGTTGGCGCAGCGTATCGTCAAGCTTGAGCACGCCCTGCTCAATGCCTTCGTAGAGGCGCTCCATGCCTCGCGTCACGGCCGCGAGCTCCCGGTTCAGCGTTTCGAGCTGCCGCTGCTGTTGCTTACCGCTGTCCTTGGCCTGCCGTGCCAGCGATTCCAGAATCAGCCGCACGCGCGCCGCGGTAAAGACGCGATCGGCCAGCGAATTGAGCACCATAGCATCGAGCTTTTGCATCGGCAGGTTCTCGCTCTGGCAGTAGTCGATCCCCTTGCCGATGCGCGTGTTGCACTTGTAGTAGCGGTAACGGCCGCCCTTGCCGGTGGCCAAGGTCATGCCGGCGCCGCAGCAGTCGCACTTGAGGAGCCCGGTGAGGAGCGTCGGAGAACTGACCACGCGCGGCGCGATGACCGCAGGCGCCCGCGCCCCGCGGCGCAATTGCGCGCGGCGGAAGATGGCCGGTTCGATGATCGGCTCGACGGCGAGCTTCACCCATTCGCTTGGCTGCTTGGCTTTTTGGGTCTTGCCGTCGATGCGGTTGAAGTAGTACTCCCCTATGTAAGCCGGATTGGCCAGCACCTCGTGCACACGGGAGCGCATCCAGCGCTGCCCGCGCCGGGTGATGCCCCACTCGTTGAGGAAATAGGCGATGCTCTTGCACCCCATCGCTGCGCCCTGGTGGCCGTGGAGATAAAGCTCGAAGATGCGCCGCACGATCGCCGCCTCGTCGGCATCGACGGCCAGGCGCTTCTTGCGCTGGCCCTTGTTGCCGAGCGCCGGTGATTCCACCGTTCTAAAGCCGAAGTGTGGGCGCGAGCCGTTGCAGAAGCCCTGGCGCGCGTTCTCCTGCATCGCCCGCAAGGTGTGCTTGCCGTTCTCCTTGCTCTGGTATTCGTCGAAGAGGCTGAAGATCTTGCTGGCCATCTCGCCCGCGGGATCATCGGCGGTCTGCTGGGTGATCGAGAGCACCCGGACGCCGGCGCGCTTCAACCGCCGCTCGTAGCCGAGAAACTCGAACAGGTCGCGGAAGAAGCGCGAGCGGCTATGCACGATGATCGCCTCATAGGGAGCAGGGTCCTGCCCGGCATCGGCAATCATTTGCTGGACCACGGGGCGCCGATCATCGGTTGCAGTTGCGCCGGCCTCGATGTACTCGAAGGCGACCGGCAGGTTATGCGCCTTGCAGTACTCACGCAGTTGGCGCAGTTGATCGGGGATCGACAAGTCCTTCTCGGCTTGGCGGGGTGTGGACACCCGCGCATAGAGCGCTACGGCCATGGCGTATCGCCTCCGTGGTGTGTTTCGGAATCGACTTCTGCAAATACCCGATCGAATAGCCCCGCGAGATGGGCTTGGATGAGTTCGAGCTCACCGGCCAAGAGCTGATCGTCGGGTAACGGCCCGAAGAGCTTAACAGAGGCCGGCAGGCGCTGCCCGCCGGACGCACTGTTACTCTGGCGCCGCTCGCTCGCCACGGCAACTTATTGCAATCGCCCGTTGTCGTTCAAGTCGCGCACCGGCGCCTCCTCCTGCGCGGAGGTGGAGAGGGCGCGAGCGGCAGTGCATCCATCGCCGCGATCGCCTCCAGCGCCGTCGCCATGTCCTCGAGCGACGGATCCAACACCGGCACGCCGTCCTTTGCCGGCTTGCCGTTGCGGTGCTGCTTGATTTCTTTCCTGCGCATGCCTCGTTTCCTTTCGTTGAACGTGGTAGAAAGGCGCTGGAGCGCCGCTGTTTGCTGCCGTGGTGTCGAACCAGTCAGGTAAGTGTTACTGCTCGCCTGGAGGCGCCGTAGCGACTCCAGTGGTAGATGCGAGCAACGAGAGACACCCTCTCGTTTCGTGCGATTGGTTTGCTGCTCGCCCTGCGTCGCACGCGCTTTCTTGGCGTCGCGATGAGCGCTCCCCGGGGAGCGCTCAACCGCGAGAGTCATTAACCCAGGACTCGCGGAGCGCCGTTAAGGCACGACTGTTTGATCCGATCCGTGGATCATTCGGCGAAAGGCATTGCACCTCTCGCAAAGCTGGCGTGGAGGCCTCGAAGGAGGCCGTCACGTGGGTTTGAGCCCGCCATCACGCGACGGAATGCGCTTGAAAGCCGCGCCGACCGTGGTATGCGCGCGTGCGTCACTGGCAGTGACGACGCGCAAACCAGCGCCATGCGAGCGCGCTACGGCCTCACGCCACGTCGGGTGACGAACTCGTGGCTCGCGACACAAGCGGAGAGAGGGTCGTGCGCGGCATGCACCGCACACTCGCGGCATCTTCGAGGTGGGGCTCGGATGAAGGCCGGCGACGCCTGCGTTGTTTTCTGCAGGTGCCGGCCGCTTAGGTGCTGCGCTCGATCGAGACTGGGAGCGCGGCGATCATCGTCATGAACAGAACGACGATGCGCCGTGAGCAGCGCGCCTTCGCGCTGCTCCTGCTAGATCGAGCTTGCAGCGGACGTTCCGATCCGCGTTCGGCGCGGAATCGGTACGCCGCTGCGGGCGCTTTCAGCGTCCATGACCGGAGCAACGAACAAGTTGCTCGGTCCTTCTTGGCGTTCACGAGCGTGAACGCCTTCGTGACAGGTCGCCACAAATTGCGACCCAGTGGAACTTCGCCGCCGACAGAGCGACGGTTATCGATTCGGCCGTCTTCGGGACGGCCATTGCTGCAAGTGCGCGTCTTGCGACGCAGACCGGAATGGCTCCGATCACTTCAAGGGCGAGTAACGATCGCAACGTCGGCACCGAAGCACCGAATGGTGAGCGCGATGCTCACGGAAAGCGCCTTGAGTATTGCACTGGCGGTGCGCCACTTCAAGCGTCTGTACAACGAAACGGGGGGATGCAAGCCGAAAAGCACGGCATTTCGGGTGCTTTCGGTCTTGACATCGCGCGGGTGTGATTGAAGCGGAAGCAGGAGCACGTACCTGCTGTCGCTAATCTGCATCAAGCCACGTCGTTCAGCCCGGATACACCGCTTTGGCCAAACGCCACGGTGCCCCACTCGACGCGAATGGCCGGACGCGGCCACAACCGGCCGTGAGCGACTACAACATATGCTCGGCACCAATTTCCGGAAAACTGGTGCGGCCCATCGTGCGCCCCCTTGTCGCTGCTACAGTTTCCCAGACGGCTAGCGCATAGTGCTCAAACACCGTATCTTACTTACACAGGCAAGTCGCTTAGTTAGCTTGTGGGAGAGCTGCTCTTAAACGAGAATGGGCCGGATTTCTCGTTCCTAATAATTGGCAGCGCTGGTGCCGCCGGCAGGCACGATTTCGATCCGAAAATGACCTTTCTCGCGGGTACCTCGGCACCGGCATTCCACGTATGCGCGCGCTGACAGTGCCAAGTCTGCGGTCAAAGGAGAACACGATGAAACGACGCAGCATTCTGAGCGTCTCTGCGAAAATCGCTTTGGGACTTGCCTTGTTTGGCATCACTGCCGGGACCATCGCCAGAGCCGCTGAGATTAAGCTCCTATGCGCCGTGGCTTTGCATCCGGCAATTGACGCACTGATACCGGATTTTGAAAAATCCTCGGGACACAAGGTAACGGTCGCCTACGGAAATGCGGGCGCTATCGCGGACCGTTTTCAAAAGGGTGAGGCCGCCGATCTTGTGATAAACGCTGCGCCACTGATGGACCAACTTCGAGCGCAAGGCAAAGTCGTGGCTGGCGACCGCATCATCATCGCGAAGGTCGGTGTTAGTGCCTTTGTGCGCAAGGGTGCCGCGAAGCCCGACATCAGTTCGGCCGACGCCTTCAAACGCTCGATGTTGGCCGCAAGATCGATTACTTATCCTGATCCGGCCGGTGGGGGTGCCAGTGGCATCTACATGGCCAGCTTGCTCGAACGATTGGGCATCGCTGGGGAAATGAAACCCAAGACTAAGCTATCTCCGTCTGGGAAAGTGCTGTACGCAAGCGTTGCCAGCGGCGACGTTGAGATCGGATTCAATCAAATCAGCGAAGTCTTGGCTCAACCAACCGTCGAATTCGCTGGCCCGCTGCCGTCAGCGATTCAGAACTACACCCAGTTCGCCCCTGGCATTGTTACCGGCAGCAATCAGGCTGACGCCGCAAGAGCGCTGGTCACGTTCCTTTCCTCGCCTGCCGCCCAGACCGTTCTAAAAGCAAAGGGGTTCGAATAGAGCGCTTCTTGGTGTGCCACAAAGGACCCGCTACGCTGGCTGCCATTCCATAAATCGCGTAGCGCGAATGCGACACGCAACAACAACGGCCCACGAGCCTGGTCAGTCTCTTGCAATGCATCAATTTGCCGTCTGGAGAGTCAGCAACGGGTCGCAACGTATAGCTATACGTTGCGACCCCTATGTATAGATGGGAACTATGTATAGTTGGCGGATGCTCGATGGTCGCGAGTACCGCCTTGTCTGGCTTCCGGCTAGGTAGGTCGACGGGGAACTAGACATAATTTTGACGGTGTTCTGAAGTGGCATTCCCAACCACTTCAGGAGACCGTGATGGATCCGAGGCATCAGCTTTATCGTAGCCCGACCGAATGGCTTCGCGAGAGCCCGCTCGCATCCTACGTCGACGCGTTCACGCAACACTTCGCCGAGCGCCGATACGCGCCCAACACCGTTTGCACCTACTTGGGGTGTATTGCCCACTTCGTACGCTGGACGACCCGATGCCGGCTCGACATCTGCCGGATCGATGAACAGGCGGTTCGGCGCTTTCTCGACGAGCACCTACCACGCTGCAACTGCGCACGGCCGGTAAAAAGAACGCGTCGAGACCTGCACGCCGCGCTCGGGCATCTGCTCGTCGTACTGCGTGCCAATGGAGTCATCGCCGAACCCGCACCGGCGATGACTCCGGTGGACGAGGAGCTGCGCCGCTTCGATGACTACATGCATCATGTTCGTGGGCTCGCGCCGAGGACGCGCAGCCTGTTCCTGCGCACGGTGCGCCGCCTGCTGCTCGAGCAATTCGCCGATCGGCCTGTCGTCGTCTCGGCGATCAAGCCCGAAGCCGTGCGCAGGTTCTTCGCGCGCCAGAGCGAGCTGTATAGCATCCCGGCCAGCGCCGGCACGCTAGTCTCGGCGTTGCGCGGCTATTTCCGGTTCCGCACCGCCTGTGGCGATCAGGTCCATGGCCTGATCGGCGTGTTGTGCTATCCGGCCAACTGGCAGCTGGCGTCGTTGCCAAAGGCCCTAAGTGGCACCGAGGTCGAATGCTTGCTGGGCGCGCTCGGCCACGACGGCCCATCGGCGCGCCGCGCCGACGCCATCGTGCGCTGCGCGCTGGACCTCGGCTTGCGCAGCAGTGAGGTCGCCAAGCTCGGGCTCGACGACATCGACTGGCGTGCCGGCACCGTCACGCTGCGCGGAACCAAGAGTCGCCGCGAAGACGTCCTGCCTCTGCCGGCGGCGACCGGTCGTGCCGTTGCCGAGTACTTGAAGTTCGAACGCCCGCAGACCAGCAACCGGGCGGTGTTCGTGCGCCACATCGCACCGCGCGACCGGCCAATCGGCCCCGATGTCGTGCGCAAGGCGATCCGCCAAGCCTATGCCCGGGCCGGTCTGCCCTACACCCGAGCACATCTGTTGCGCCACACCATGGCCAGCCGCTTGCTGGAGGGCGGCAGTTCGCTCAAGGAGGTGGCCGATGTCCTGCGCCATCGCTCGCTGAACACCACGCTGATCTACGCCAAGCTCGACAGTGGGAACTTGGCAGCGGTCGCTCTGGCTTGGCCAGGGTGCTCAGCATGAGCGCGCTCGTCACGATGCAAGCGCGTGCCGCGAACTACCTCAGCGAACGCCGCCGACTGGGTTTCCAATTGCGCGGCACCGGCTTGGCGGTGATGAGCTTCGCGCGCTATGTCGATGATCTTGGCCACCACGGACCGCTGACGGTCGAGGTGATGGCTGACTGGGCGCGGCGCGACAAGTGGAACAGCGATGAACCCTCAACCTGGGCGCGACGGCTGAAGATGCTGCGCTCGTTTGCCCGCTACCTGCAGCAGTTCGAGCCGCGCACCGAGGTACCGGATGATTCCACCTTCGGCCGGATCGGCCAGCGACTGGCTCCGCACATCTACAACGAGCAGGAGATCGTCGACCTGCTGGCCGCGGCGCGCCGTCTTGGCCCAACGCCGGGCCTGCGCGGGGCGACTTACGAAGCCCTGTTCGGTCTGATCGCCTCGACTGGTCTTCGCGTCTCCGAAGCGGTGCATCTGCTGGACGCCGATGTCGACCTGAAGTTGGGCACGCTGACCGTTCGGCGGACCAAGTTCGCCAAGTCCCGCCAGGTGCCACTGCACCCGAGCGCCGTGCAGGCGTTGCTGCGCTACCGGCGCCTGCGCCATCGTTACGTCGCGGCGACGGAGGAGACGCCGTTCTTCGTGGCTACGCGGGGGAAGCGTCTGGGTCATGGCCTGAGTTTGCGCCAAGTGCATCGGGTCTTCGTCGGCCTGCGCGACCCGTTGGGCTGGGTCAATCGCGGCGCTCACGCTGGGCCGCGCATTCATGATCTGAGGCACGCCTTCATCGTTCGTCGCGTGATGCTCTGGCACGCGCAGGGTGTAGATGTCGATCAGGCCATGCTGGCGCTGTCCACCTATGTAGGCCATGCGATGGTGACTAACACCTACTGGTACCTCACCGGCGTGCCCGAACTAATGGCGGTGGCGGCGGCCAAGTTCGAGTCCTTCATGCAAGCACCGGAGGCGCCCCATGCCTGACGCCATCGCGCCACGACCCCCTTCGTTTGCATCCCTGGTCCAACAGTTCTTCACCGCGTATCTGGTCACGCAGCGTGCCTTGAGCCCCCGCACCATCGCTTCCTATCGCGACGCCTTGATGTTGTTCTTGGACTTCGCACACCAGCGCCTGCGCAAGGCGCCCACGGCGCTGCGCCTGGCCGACATCGAACCCGACCTGATCCTGGCGTTCCTGGACCACTTGGAGCAACAACGGCACAACACGGTGCGCAGCCGCAACCTGCGGCTGACAGCACTGCGGGCGTTCCTTAAGTTCGCGGCGCGGCGCGACGTGTCGTCGTTGTACGTCATCGAGCGAGCGCTGGGCGTGCCGATGAAGCGCTTCGAGCGTCCAATGCTCGGTTTCCTGTCGCGCGAGGAGATGCTGGCGGTGCTAGGAGAGCCTGGTAACACCTGGACTTCGCAACGCGACCATCTGCTGTTGGCCATGCTCTATAACACCGGGGCACGGGTCTCGGAGATCATCGGCGTGCAGGTGGCCGATGTGGTGCTCGACGGTCCAGCGTGCGTCCATCTTCGCGGTAAGGGCCGTAAGCAGCGTTCGGTGCCCTTGTGGAAGACCACGGTTCAGGAGGTCCGTGCCTGGCTGCGCCGCAACCCAACGCTGGCTGGCGGCGCGGCCTTGCTGCCAAACCGCATCGGCCAAGCGATGACACGCGCCAATGTTAACCAGCGTCTGGACATCGCCGTGACCCGCGCAGCCAAGACACATCGCAGTCTCGCCAAACGGAGCATCTCGCCGCACTCCATTCGGCATACGACGGCGATGCACCTGCTGCAGTCGGGCGTGGACTTCAGCCTGATTGCGCTATGCCTCGGCCACGAGAGCGTGACCACCACACACCGATACGTCGAGGCCGATCTGGCAATGAAGGACAAGGCGCTGGCCCGGCTGCAACTACCTGACACCAAGATGCGCCGCTATCGCCCGCCCGACGCCTTGATGCAGTTCCTACAGGCGCTGTAACTATGTATAGATCGCGCACGGCCCCTTTGCTTGCTGGCACAGGGGCCGCGCTCGGTATCGGCCGACAACTCTACATAGTTCCCATCTATACATAGGGGTCACCTACAGCCGTTTAGGGAATCGAAAAAACCTCAATCCAGTGCCCATCTTTGCCCGATTTGGGGAGCCAAGCTACATGGGTTTCGGCGGTTTTTGCGGTTTGGTTTTGCTCCGCAATAGTGGAAGCGGCCAGCGCAGCGCATTGGCCTCCGCCGCAACCCGATCAGAACCGGTACACAGCTGCCGCGAGGATCGACGTGCGAGCGCCGACGCCACCCTCGATGAGAACATAGCCATCCTTGCCGAACTCGAACAGCCCGCCGAGCACCGTGTTCCACGGTTTTGTCGGCGACTGGATCACGACGAATTGAAGGTCGGTGTTGGCAACGCTGCCCGCGACCTCCTCCTGGATCCTCTGATGCATCGCGCCGACCCATGCCGCCGCGCCCATGGAGTCGCCGACGGTGCCGTGCAGGCCCACCCTGGCCGAGAAGACCGTCGCTATAGGCTTCGTGTCGGCGATCAACGATTCGTTTTCGAACGTCAGCTTTGTCTGGGTGCGGTTCCAGTCGGCCACCCCGATGGCAGTCAGGTCGTGCCAGTCGCTGACCTTGCCACCCCCTTGGAGGGTTACCCCTGCGCCGTAGGTCGGGCCATGGAACGAGGCATTGAGTTGCAGTTCCCTGGGCTCGAGGATGCCCAGGACTGGATCGCCGGGTACCAGGATGAGTCCCTTGGTGGTTCCCGTCGTGTATCCGCCGAGGGCGTAGACGTCCAGGAACGGGAAGACCAGGACGTCGAACTTCGCCGAGACGTTCTGCTGAGACGTGTCGACCGTATTGATCTGCAAGAAATTCTTGACCGACACCGGAGGCCCATTGCGCCCCAACTGGAGGTCCTGGATGCTCACCGGCTGCCGGGCCGAGTAGGCAGTGATCCCGATTCCAAACGGGTACGGAATTTGATAACCCCTTGCCTCCGCCTCCACACCCCATATCGGTAGTCCCGACCAATGCGGCTGGGGAGCCGCGGTGTCGTCCGCATGGGTGCCGCCGGAAAAGGTGGAAAGCGCGAACAAGGCGCTCGCGACGAGCGGGGACCGCGGCATGGAACAGGATATTGTCATCGTCAGGTACCTCCCCGAATCGTGCCGCCGCACGAAAGGATCCAAACGGCGAACCATCGCAGTGCCAACTGTTACCGGCAGGCATAGTACATTGTCTGCTGCGTGCGCAGTCAAGCTCCGTGCTCCCGGCAAAGGTTCTCGGAGGGGCAAGCGGTACCGTTGCCGACCCGGACCGCTGACCGTCCCCCGTTCGGCGAATCAGAAATTTTGCACTTCGACCGGTTTCGCCTGGAAGACGACCCGCATCGATGACCCTGCGGCTGCACTGGGGGCAGATGACGACCGTTTGCCACCGGACGATAGCGTCGAAAAACTGGTTCAGCGAAGCGCGAAGTCGCTGCCGCCAAGATTTGCTGCGGTATGCTGATTGGTGACCGGTCGAAGCAGATCAGGTGTCCGGCAGTCACGGTTGGCTCGGCCGGAATCGCAGAGGTGTTCGTCTTCCGCTTCGAGCGCAATGGGGCTGCCCTTTTTCTGCGAAATGTTCCGTATGATTGTCCTCCGTCCGCGGGATCCAAAATCGGGGAATCGCCGTGAGTGCTACTCCAGGACCCATTGCGTTGAAAAAGACGCCTCAAGTACCCGGACTGCCGTTGCTGGGCAGCCTTTTCGGCATGGTCAAAGGACCTGCGGACTTTTTCGTTCACTGCTACCGCACTTACGGTCCAGTGTGTCGCCTCAGCATTCTCGGCGAGAAATACGTCCTGATCTCCGGCGTTGAAGCCGCCAACTTCATGGGTACGCGCGCTGCCAAGGATTGCCTGCGCTCAAAAGAATTCTGGGAAGGCCTGCTGGGCGAGTACGGCGCCAAGCGCATGCTCACCGGCGAAGACGGCGACAGTCACAAAGAACTGCGCGACATCATGCGCAATGGCTATTCCAAGGAATCGATCAAGGGCCGCTACAACGAACTCGTCGCGATCACCGACGGCTCGCTCACGCGCGACTGGCCTGTAGGCAAGAAAGTGCCGGTTGTTGAAGCCATGCAGTACATGGTCGTCGATCAGCTCGGCACTATTCTTACCGGCGCGGCGCCGCTGGAATATGTGAAGGACATCCGCACCGCGATCATCTACATTCTCAACGTATTGGTCACGCGTCAACGCCCCAGGATTTTGCTCAAGCGCCCCGAATACAAGAAAGCCAAGGGCAAGGTCATGGAGCTGGGGTACCAGATGATCAAGGACGCCAAAGCGCGGTATGCCACGACCAAGCCGGAAGATCGCAACCTGATCGACGACATCATGGCGGCACACATCGAAACGCCGGAGAAGATGCCTGAGAGCGATCTGATCGTGTCTCTGACTGGTCCCTACGTCGCAGGCCTCGACACCGTCGCCAACACCACCTCCGCCGTCGTTTATTCGGTGCTCAAGCATCCGGAAGTCAAAGCGCGCGTGCTCAAGGAGGTGGATGAGCTGTTCGCAGCTGGCGACCTTGATGAAGAAAGGCTGCTCAAGAAGCTACCCGCGCTCAACGGCGCCATCATGGAAACGATGCGTCTCTACCCGATCGCCGTCGCACAGATGCGCACCGCCAACAAAGACTTCGTGTTCGAAGGGCATCAAATTTATGAAGGCGAGATGATCTACATCGGCACAAGCGTGCCGCACTTCATGGAGGAATACTGGCCCAAGGCCAAGACCTTCGACATCGACCGTTATCAGAAGCCGCGCGCTGAGCATCTGCAGCCCGGTGTGTACTCACCTTTCGGCCGCGGCCCGCACACCTGCCTGGGCAAGAGCCTGGCCGAAGTGCAGATGGCACTGTCGATGGCGCGTGTGTTCCACCGGCTCGATTTGGAATTGGAATCACCCGACTACATGCTCAAGACCAAGACCGCGCCGACGCCTGGTCCCGCGATGGGCTTCAAGGTTCGTGTGAAAGGTTATCGCCACTAAGCGGCACGAAGAACGTCGACTCTCTGGCGGTACGAAGGGTTTTGTTCCGCAAATCCGATGAATACCCGGCCGTAATTGCCGCTGCGGACCCCGAAATCGACCTAACTGCGGAACGGATTTGTCGCTAAGTATCGGTTGCAAATAACTTCTGCGGCGGTCCTTTAATCCGCAGGTCCCAGCTTCGAGCCATGGTCGGGGAGCCATTTGGGAGCAAAAGTGGGTACTCCATCACGACTGCCCATTTTTGGTTGCCCGACCGCGTTCGTCTTGAGTGTCTCGAATCGGGGTGTGGATTCAACTAATCAGCGCAACACACGCCAGGTCTAGGAGACGCGACAGCAAATGCTTGTCAAATCGGTACTAATCGCAAGTAGTGCTTTTTCTTGGCCCCTGTCACTCGTGCTTGTACAGTTGCGTCGACCGGTTGAGCGCGCAGGCAATAGGCGCCATTCGGCGCGCGGCGGCCTATCACAACTGCGGTGCGTTTGTTCATGCGCCGGACCCGGAAACGGACGCTCGTACCGCGTTCATGATTTCCTGCGAAAGTGCCTCATCGTCGACCGCGCGGGCCATGATCATCGCGCCCACCAGGCTCGCGTAGGTGCTGATGGCCTTCTGTCGCTTTGCCGCCTCGGACTTGCCCGGAACCAGTCCGGGGTGCGAGTGTTCGTCGATTGGGCGGTCGAGGTTTTCGCCGAATTTGACGACCGGGTGGCAATGAGGCCACGCAGGATGCGCCGGCCCTCAGACCGCTACCAAACGATAGTCAAGAAACTTGTTCCGCAAATTTGAGCAAGTCGCCGCGCCGGGAGTCGCATCCGACTTTGCGTCCCAACGGTGACTGCTTGTTGCTGTCCCCCCGTGCATTAACTAGCGGCCCGGCTAAGCGAGATTTTAGCCTCGACTCCAAAACTAGCGCCGAGCGTGCCAGCGCCACCAGCGAGACAGCAGAGTTTGAGCCAGCTTGTGAGGCCAATGCTTGTGCTATTTGGCCAATTGGCGCGATAGGCCGGCAAAGCGCTCTGCAAGGATCATCAAGATAATCGTGGCCATGACGATCAGGCCCGAGACGGCGGCCGTGCGCACGTCGAGGTTGGTGTCGATCTGCTGCCAAAGATGAATCGGCAGCATCTCGGTGCGCTCATCAGCAAGAAACAGCGACACCGGCACGTTGTCGAACGACGCCATGAAGGCGAGGAATGCACCCGCTCCGATCCCGCGACCAATCAGCGGCAGCGTGATGCGCCGGAAAGTCATCCAGCGGGCGGCGCCGAGGCTCGCCGACGCATCGAGCAATGCGCCATCGAGTTGTGCGAGGGCAGCGATAGTCGTGCGCAGCACGAAGGGGACGCAGACCATGACGTGCCCAAGAACCAGGAGCGGAAGTGAAGCGTTGAAACCGAGCAGGTGGATATAGATCAGCGCTGCAAATCCGAATGCCAGCGCGGGTAGGATCAGCGGCGACATGAACAGCAAGTCTGCAATCCGCGCCCAGCGGGCTTGGCTGCGTGCGATCGCGAGCGCGCCGGCTGTGCCCAGGATGACCGAGATCACCGTGGTACCGAGGGCAACGATCAGGCTGTTCCATCCCGCCGCCTGCATCTGGTCGGCGTCGAGCAGCGCCTTGTACCAGCGCAGCGAGTAACCCTGTGGCGGGAACCGAAGCGATTCGGTGGCGGTGAAGGATGTCAGTAGCACGATGATCGTCGGCGCGATCAGAAACACGATGGCAATGCCCGCGAGCACGCCAAAGACGATTCGCTGCGACCGCGCGTCCCAGCCCGCTTTCTGTCTAGTCATGGACGTGGGCCTTGTTCATGCGGCCGGCGAGGTTGAGCGCGTAGATGACGATCAGTACTGCGAGCATGAAGATCACCGAAATCGCGGCGGCGAAGGGCCAGTTGTTGGCGCCGATTGCCTGCTGGTAGATATGCAACGGCATATACACTAGGCGCGCTCCACCGATCAAGGTCTGGGTCACGAACGCTGTAACAGAAGCGGAGAAGACAAGAATGCACCCGGCCACAAGACCTGGAATCGACAGCGGCAGCGTTACGCGGAAGAACGTCCGCCACGACCCGGCGCCCAGCGCCGCAGACGCGTCTGCCAGATTGGGGTCGATCCGAGTGAGCGTTGCGAGTAACGGTAGCACCATTAGGGGCATCTGCACCTGCGCGAGCACCATCACTACGCCGGTCTCCGTAAAGAGGAGGCGGCTCGGCTCCCTAACGATGTGTAGCCAAAGCAAAACATGATTGAGGATGCCCTCGCGACCAAGGATCACGATCCATGAGAACGTTCGAACGACCACACTGGTCAGGATCGGAAGAACGACAAGGAATACCAGGATGCTTTGCCACCGCGCGGGCGCCCGGGCACAGATCCACGCGATCGGATAGCCGAAGATGAGGCATACGAAGGTGGCCTCGAACCCGAGAGTAAGGGTCGACCACAATATGCTCAGATTGAATGCGTCACCGAGGAATTTCGTGTACTGCGCGAAGGAGAACGTACTCATTTCAGGCTCGCCATGGAGACTGACGCCGACAAGCACAATGAGCGGAGCGACGAAACAGACGATGAAAAGCGCCGCCAGCGGAAGCGCGAGCGGCCATTCGTCGTGTTTCAGCGAGGCAGCCGACACGGATGCGCGGTCCCTCCTCCTGTGGAGTCGGGACGGAGGAGCGCAATCTAGAGCTTGATCTCGCGGTTGAAACGCTCGATCAGGGCCGTGCGCTGAGGATTGATCTTCGCCCAGTCAACGCCGCGGATCTTCGCAAGATCGGCGGGCGTTTTGGCCACCGTCTGCGTGATCGCGCCGGCGAGTGGCACCTTGCCGTTGGTAGGAATGATGTCGTAGGGCGGCTTTTCCATTTCTGCCTGCATCTCGGAGGCAAGAGCGGAATCGATATACTGCACGGCGAGTTCGGGTTCGGCGGCGTTCCTACACAGATGAAAGCTGGTAGTCCAGCCGACGAGTCCGGTATCGGGCACGACAAATTCGACCGGTACGCCCTTCGCCTTGAGCGTCTGCACGAAGTTGAAGTTGTAGGGCGCGATATCGACCTCCTCCTGCTGCCACAGCGTCGCATAGGCGCCAAGATTGGCCGCGATCGCGCCTACATTGGGCAGCAGTGCCCGCAGCGCATTGAATGCCGGGTCGAAGTTCGTTTCATTTCCCCCCTTGATGCGGTTCAGCTCGGCCAGGAACGCCATGCCGAGCTGGCTGTTCAGCGCCGTCAGTCCGACTCGGCCCTTGTACGCAGGATTCAGCAAATCATCGTACGATTTGGGGGCCGGCTTGATCTTGTTCGGGTTGTAGCCGATGCCGATCACCTGCATCGAGATTTTCGGGCCCCATTTGTCCTGGAATGCCGGCAGCAGATCCTTGTAGTTCGGCGACTTAGCCACCGGATACTCTTCGATCAGGCGCTGACTCGAGGCGTCCAGTACCTGGGGCTCGTCCAGGATGGCGACATCGAATGGTGGCCGGCCGCCTTTGGCCGCGGAGAGTTTTGCCAGCTGCTCGGTCGCAAGCTGGATGCTTTGGGTAACGCTGGCTCCGGTGCGTTTCTTGAAATACGGTGCGAGTAGATTTCGATCCGCCTCGCTCCAAGTGCCCGGAAACGTCGCAACCACCAGGGTCTTCTGTTGCGCGAAGACACGGGAGGGCAATGCCGCAAACAGACCGCTAGCAGCACCGGCGACTAGCACCTCACGGCGACCGATACGTGAGCTCATTACAACCTCCCTGGTGTGAACGAAAACGATGAAGGCGGACCAAGTCCGCAAGTTACAGCGCAGGCCAAGTAACGCGACATCAAGACGTATGAGAGTTGATCGGGAAGACCTGACAAGCAGTCCACTTGGCCGGCCCCACGAATACCTGCTCGCCAGCGGCTAGCAGACGCGCATCCGCATCGCGTGGCTGGCTTATCTTCAGCGACACGCCGTCATCGGTCAGTGCCTCATACATGACATGGGGACCGAGGGGAAGCACGGCCTTAATCGTAGCCGCCACGGTACCGTCACCGCGCTGTGCATGCGTGCGCAACTGTTCGGGCCGCACCGAAACGACGACCTGGGTGCCTAGGGAAAGGTCCGGCGCCGGTGTCGCCGCGAGTATTTCACCGCTTTTGAGCCGTACCATACCGCGCGCAACGTCAGCGAGCTCGCCGGGGATGAGATTCGCCGTCCCCACGAACTGGTTGACGAACAGGGTCTGCGGCCGGTCGTAGATCTCGGTTGGCCGCGACAGCTGCTCAATCCGGCCCTTGTTCATGACGGCGATGCGGTCCGCCATCGACAGCGCTTCCTCTTGGTCGTGGGTAACGAGAATGGTCGTGATGCCATAGTCGCGTTGCAGGCGTTTTACTTCGATCTGCATGTCAAGCCGCAGGTTTTTGTCGAGCGCGCCGAACGGTTCATCTAGCAGCAGTATCTTTGGATCGACCGCGAGCGCCCGGGCGAGCGCGATGCGCTGCTGTTGGCCGCCCGACAGCTGGCGCGGCAACCGCCCCGCGTAAGGTTCCATGTGCACCAGTCGCAGCATTTCGTCGACGCGCGGCCTGATCTTCTCTTTTGGCGTTCGCCGCGCCTCGAGGCCGTACGCGACGTTTTCGGCGACCGTCATGTGCGGGAACAGCGCGTAGTTCTGGAACACGATCCCCACGCCGCGTCTGTTCGAAGCGAGATGGTCGACCGGTTCGCGATCGAACAGTACGCTCCCTTGCGATTGCTCGATGAAGCCCGCGATAATGCGTAATAGCGTCGACTTGCCGCAGCCGCTTGGCCCGAGCAGAGCGACTAGTTCACCGCCGGCGATATCCAGGTTGATATCCCGTACCGCCGTGAAATCGCCGAAATGATGAGTTATGCCTTCGAGCGTCAGATGGTGCCCGGATCGGGGGTCGGTCATCGCGTCAACTGCCAGGGCATGTGGCATAACTCAATGGCGAACGGAGCAGCGAAACGTGATAATTGCGATCGGTATCGGCGATTCGGAAGCGTACCGATACTCGGTCGAGGAATCGCAGATCCGTTAATGCGCTTTCCCGTGGCCGGCTTGCCGCTGGCGGTGTCGAGGACGTGAGTCGTGAGCTTGCCCATGGCGCGCGCGACAGCTTGAATGATCTTACGGATCGGCGTTTCAATCACTCGACCGTGAGTATTGGCCGTCCGGGCGTGCGGGTCAACCGTTGGTTTTCGGTGGCAACGGACTGCTCAAATACCCAGCACTGCATTGTGAACAGTCGAGCAAAGACTGAAGGTCAGATTTCTTGCCGTCGCAAAGAAAAAGCCCCCGACGCTGCGAGGGGGCTGAAGCTGTATCTTTCTGGAGGGAAGATACAGCTGTACCTCACGCGTAGCAGTGATATAACCCTTCTCGATCGGCAGCATGGGAAGGACCGCGTTTTTGGCTCTTCGTATGGCGCCGCTTTAGCGAACGACTACGCCGCCGCATCAAACGTGCCAACGGACATGGTTGGCGGTAAGCCTTTGATTCCGAATTATCCCAATACCGTGGAATTGAATGCAGAACCCATTGCCAACCGCCACCAGCACTTTTTTAGTGCGCATTCGCACTAACTGTGTGCGGGGCCGCTCTCTGCGACCAGCCCTCTTGACCATAGCGCGCATCGCCGATGATTCAGTGGTGAAGCCGATTCCGCGCGGGGTCGTCGCTCGGGGTCGCATCGTGCAGAGCTCCATGCCGGACGCGTCCGTGAATCAGACGGGCCAAAAATAGGCAATTACGACGATGGACGATCGTCTTGACTACCTTGACTCAATGTCCGCCGGGGGGGCCGCACTCCACGAAGTCCTCATCGGAAACGCTCGACAGTTTTTTCAGGAAGGCCACAATGGTCCAGATTGTCTGGTCGGACATCGGTGGCTTGTCGGCGCCAAAGCTCGGCATGCCGGTCATCTTGATGCCGTTCTTGATAACCCAGAATAGCTCCTGGGGCAGTAGATCATTCACCACTTCCTTGAGGTTTGGTCAGGGTTTAGTCCCTCGGAAAATTTGGCCGGTTTTACTCCGGGGCCGCCGTGACAATTGACGCAGCCGCTCTCGGAGTACGCGCGTGCACCTGCCGGCACCAGTGCCGCATCGTCAAGCGATCCCAACGGGCGATCGGTCGCGTGCCTCGCGATCGAAGCCGTGCGTACCTGCACGAGTATCCAGTTGACGATATCAGGATCGGAATTGTTGGCCGCGACGCTAAAGAGCCCGTCAAGGAAGAAGGCCGCTGCGCCAATGCCTCCGAGGACTGCCAGCAGGCCGATCAGTGCTAGGAATTTGAGAGTTTTCACGGGAAGAGTCATGACACTCATTCTTCGCGAAGAACGTAGTTGTGATTTTCGCCCTCGCTTAGCCCAAGGTCCATCGGATTCCGTATCGGGTAAGCCAAGTGATCAACTTACAATCCATAAATCCGAGCCCTCGGTCTCTTAAGGCTCAGTAACGGACTGTGCGCGGCTATAACTCGGAGTATCTCGGCAAAATAGACCGGGCGCACGTGCGGTAATATAATGAATTGTGTGACAAGCAGAGCAGCGGAGCGCCGGTCTGTTAATCCGCAGCGAATCCAATCAATTTGTGCAGGCTTCCTCGAATCTTTCCACGGGCACTGTATACAAAAAGGTCTCTCGCTTCACGCTGGTTTGTTGTGCCACATATTCGGTTCGTTGCATGCATTTCTGCGTAGCTTGTGCCTCGGACTGTAGAAGATAAAGGCGCCGCGCGTGTTCGCGCGGCGCCAAAGAGTGCTTTGCTGCATAATAGTGCAACCGCGCCGATGGCAGCGGTCGCGTCACGGGCAGCGCATTGACAGGGGATTGAGAGCGCGCATAAGGTCGATAGCAGGGAATAACACAATGGCCGGAATAAGCGACCAACGCTATATCCGGGGAGGATTTCACATGCAAAGTTCAGTCGCAGCGAAGGCGTCCGGCGCGCGCAGTCATGGCCGCTGGTACGTCCTGGGGTTGATCAGCCTGATGTACCTCATCACCTATTTGGATCGCGTGAATATTTCGACCGTGGCACCGGTCATTGCCAAGGAGTTTGGCTTCGACAAAGTCACGATGGGGATCATCTTCAGCTCGTTCGTGTGGTCCTATGCCGCGTTCCAAGTGCCGGGCGGCTGGCTCGGTGATCGCTTCGGCGCACGCAAAGTTCTCACCATCATCGTCAGCTACTGGTCGATCATGACTGCGGCGACGGCGGCAGCAACGAGCGCGGTCTCGTTTGTCGTTGTGCGTTTCTTGTTTGGCATCGGCGAAGCGGGTGCCTTTCCGGTAGCGACCCGAGCGATGCAGCTATGGTATCCGCGGCACGAGCGCGGTTTCGTCCAGGGTGTGACCCACAGCGCGAGCCGCCTTGGCGCCGCCATTGCGCCGCCGATTGTCGTCTTCATTATGACGACATACGGCTGGCACGCGGTATTCTATATTTGCGGCGCTGCGGGGATCGTATGGTCGGTCCTGTGGTTCCTGACCTACCGGAATTTTCCCGAACAGCATCCGCTCGTGAATAAGGCCGAGGTCGAACACATTCGCGGGCTCGACGCCGCCGGCAATGTCAATCAAGCGCAAACCGAAAAGCCGAGCGTGCCCTGGGCGACCCTGCTGCGATCTCCGAATATGTGGGCGATCATGTGTGCCTACTTCACCTACGTCTATTGCCTTTGGATCTTCTTGAGCTGGCTGCCGTCCTATCTGGTGGACTTTCGGCATTTCACGCTTCTGAAGGTCGGACTGTTCGCGTCCCTGCCGCTGTTTGCCGGCGTCATCGGCGATACACTCGGCGGGCTAGCGACGGACTGGCTGTTGCACAAGACGGGAAACACCAAGCTCGCGCGGCGCTCCGTGGCAATCGTAGGCCTCCTGGGCTGCGTCTGCTTCATCGTTCCGGCGGCATTGACCGAGGACGCCTACACCGCCGTTTACTGCCTCACAGGAGCGATGTTCTTCCTCGAATGCACGATCGGTCCATCTTGGGCAGTCCCTATGGACGTTGGCGGCAAGTGCTCCGGCACCGTTTCCGGCATGATGAACATGGCCGGCAATATCGGCGGCGCCTTGTCGCCGATCGTATTCGGCGTGCTGGTTCAGTTCGGCTCCTGGCAGGCACCGTTCATCGTTGCGGCCGGGCTCCTCATTTTGGGAGCAGCGGTCTGGGCGTTCTGGCTCGATCCCGACGTTTCGGTGCTGGAGCGCGTATCCGCGTGAGCGCGGCCGCATGCTGAGCCAACTGTCCTTCCGGAGAACTCGCGCACGAGCTGCGAGCGCGGACGGAGATCCTCGATCTCACGCGAATCGTTCGTAGTGGGTGTGAAAGCCGCCAAATTCCGCGACCTCGATTACCCTATACGAATCAGGGAGTGGGTTCAAATCCTGCCGGGCGACCCGGCGTTCTTGCCCGTAACGATCCTCCGGAATCATCGGTCACGTTCGACCGGAATCATCGGTGCCGGTCCGCTCGACCGTGTTCTTATGCCGTCTCCTCGACGGCGGGCGCCACTCGAGTTCCTCGAGTCCAACCGCTCCAACGCGAAATGGACCGTCCTGCCCAGGAGCCAAACGAACGCCCGCGGATCCTCGCGGCTCCGCGCTGCCCTATTCGCGGGGACCTCACGCCGGCAGACTTCGGCGTTTGCACTGTCGGTTAAGAGAACTTCAAGCGTATCTCAGCGCGCGCCCTCGCCGGGCTAATTTAAGGTTCCTGTCTGTTGCCTTCAAGGCACAGGGGTCGCGAGCGGCTGGCCCTTTTCCGCCAACATACAATTGAGGACCTTCGCAGCTTCGGACGAACTCGCGTTTGTGGCCTTGTGAATGTGCTTGGCGGGGTTGAAGGCTATCTGGCCCGCCTTCAATTCGAAGGGCTGCCCGCCGTCCGGCTCGAACAGTAGCGCTCCCTGTAGCATGTAGATGGCCTCATCGCCGGGATGGAAGTGTCGGCCAGCAATGGCGCCGGGCGGAAGATCGGCAACGAAGACGACGAGTTCCTTTCCCTCCACCCCAGAGACAGGTTTCCTCAATAGCTCTGTCCGGGTGATTTGCGCCGCACTTTGAGCTGCAACGTATGTGGCTCCAAGGACCCCGACAGCTATACCAGCAAGACCGACACCGAGAAGCAGAAGCGTCTTCCTCATGGTTTTCCTCCTCCGAATTGCGTGATTGGGTCCACTCTTCTTTGGCAGCGGACCGGCGGACCGACGGTACGCTTGCCTGTCAGGCAGAAGCAACCACTCACCGAACCGGCCGCATCGCGTGACCCGTGTCGCTGCGCCCGTATTGCCCCCGCTGTGGGCGCCGGCGAATCGTCGCCATGCCCAAGGGGCCCCAGGAAAACTGCCGGGGCATCTATCCTACCGCCGGGAGGGGCTGTCCTACGAGGACTAGGGGAGCCGCGCGGGCGCGTGTCAAAGATTCGGCCTCAAGGTCGAACTCATGACGAGATTCCCTGTGTGGTCCCTCGTAAGCCTCACGTCAAGGGCTGTCTAGGTGACATCCTTACCCGGCGCCGGCTCGCGGCACCGGTCGTAGATCACGCTTTGCGCGAAGAGGCGCTCGATCTCGTCATCCGGGTACCCCAGATCGAGCAGGACTTCCGCCGAGTGCTGGCCGAGCCATGGCGCGGGCTTGCGAATCGCGGTTAGGTCGCCGGTCGACTTGATCGGCCGCCCCATCATCTTCATGCGGCCGATTTTGGGGTGGTCGATCTCTTCGACCATTTCGCGCGCCCGGATGTGTGGGTCGGCGAGGATCTGGTCGTAGCGGTACACCGGCCCGCCCGGCACCGCGGCGGCGTCGAGCTTATCCACCAAGTGCGCCGTGGCTTGCGTCGCGAACACGGTCTCGATCTCGCGCTCGAGCGCATCTGCGTTGTTAAGGCGCGCCTGCGGCGTGGCAAACCGCGGGTCGGTCATCCACTCGGGCCTGCCGCAGACCAGCGTGCAGAAGCTCTTCCATAACTTTTCGGTGTTCGCGCCGAGCGTCACGTAGCCATCCTTGGTCTTGAACGCTTGATAAGGCGCGGAGCGGCGGTGGCGCGTGCCGGTGGCTTGCGGAATCTCGCCGCCCCCGAAATAAGCGCCGAACTCCCAGAATGTCCATGCGAGACCCGCTTCGAGAAGCGAGGTCTCGAGATACTGGCCCGCTCCGGTTTTTAACCGGCCGATGTAGGCGGCAAGGATGCCGGAAAGCGCCGTGACGCCGCAAGCGATGTCGTTCATCGCGATGCCCACCTTGGCGGGACGACCGGCGGGCTCGCCCGTCATCGTCATGATGCCACTCATGCCTTGGGCGATGATGTCGAAGCCTCCCTTCGTGCCATAGGGTCCGGTCTGTCCGAAGCCCGACATCGAAGCGTAGACCACTGCGGGATTGAGCTTCTGCACCGCCATGTAGTCCAGCCCGAGCTTGCGCACCACGCCGGGCCGGAAGTTCTCGGTGATGATGTCGGCGCGCGCGGCGAGCTTCATCGCGATGTCCTTGCCGTTCGGGTGCTTCATGTCGAGCGCAATGCTCTTTTTATTGCGGTTCAGCACTGCGAAGCAGTAGGACTCACCGTTGACCTGCGGATCAAAGCGGCGCGAGGCATCGCCGTCGGGAAACGTCTCGATTTTGACCACCTCGGCGCCCATGTCGCCTAGGACCATGGTGCAGTAGGGTCCGGCCATGACGTTGGTGAGGTCGAGCACTCTTACGCCTTCCAGTGGCAATGCCATACGCCTGTTTCCTTTCAGTCCATCCCGATCAGCACAGGCTGCGCGACGTTGACCTCCACCCACACGGGTTCGCCAACCTCGAAATCTTCCTGCGGCCGAGCCGTGACTCGCAGCCGCTGCTTTGCACCCGCCAGCTCCACCTGCTAATCCCAGCATTCGCCGAGAGCCTCCCACATAGCCAGCGACATCGCGTTGCGGGGCTTGGGATTGTTGAACGTGATCCAGCCGATCGCGCCTTTCCTTTGCGCGATCATCCTGTCGGTGGTCGAGATCGCCATAAATAATTCGCCTATTTGCCTTTCCAGACGGGCTTGCGCTTTTCAAGGAAGGCGTCCATGCCTTCGCGGAAATCCTCGCTCATGTAGCACATAAGGACGAGATCGTTCCCCGCGTCGCGCGGGACCGGAGGGCGCAGGCGCAGCAGTGCCTCCTTGGTCGCCTGCAGAGTGAGTGGCGCATGGCTTGCGACCTGACGCGCGAGTTCTTCGGCACGCCTCATAAGCGTGGGCTGATCCTCGAGGAGCTCACTGACGAGACCAGCGGCGAGCGCTTCATCCCCCTCGACGAGGCGGGCCTGAAACACGACATCCTTTACGCGTGCCTCGCCGATGAGGTGGACGAGTCGCGCGTAGTTCATCATCGAAAGGCAGTTGCCAAGGGTGCGCGCCACCGGAAATCCGAACCTCATGTTGCGCGCCCCGATGCGCAGGTCGCAGCACGCCGCGATGCTAGCTCCGCCGCCGGTGCAGGCGCCGTGAATGGCGGCGATGGTCGGGACGCGACAGCGCTCGAGCGCGTTCATGACCCGATCGATGCGGGCCTCGTAGTCGAGCGCGTCCTGCGCCTTGTCGAATCGGCGGAACTCCGAGATGTCGGTACCGGCGGCGAACGCCTTTTCGCCAGCGCCAGTGATGACCATGGCCTTAATCAAGCGGTCCTTGTCGACGAGGGCGCAGATCTCCGCCAGGCGCTCGTACATCGCGAAGGTGATCGCATTGCGCGTCTGGGGCCGGTTGAACGTCACGAACGCAATGCCCTCTTGCACTTCGAAGAGAAGATCGGTTGTCATTTCGGTTCTCCTGCCTTTCCCCTTGCTTCCAGCTCGGCCTTAAGCATTGCCTTCAACGTCGTGCGCTGTTGCGGGGGCAAATCGCCCCGTTCATCCTTGTCGTAAAGGGTGTAGAGCCAAAACTGAAATCCGGCTTCCCACCAGTAGTAATAGATCACCCGCAGGCCGCCGCGCTTGCCTTTTCCGCGTCGCACATCAGCAATACGAAGTTTGCGCAAACCTCCTGTACACGTTTACCCCGTTCGTTTGATGCGCAGGTGCCGTGTGAGTTCGCGCACATCCTCGAGCGCTTCGATGTGCCACAGGAGATCGAGCACCGTACCCGTCTGCGCGGCATCGAGGCCGCCCCAGGCCGCGCACTGACGGAACTTATCCGAGAGCTCGTCATCGCTCATCGGATTGGCGGGGCTGCCTTTGCCGAAGTCCGCGGCGCCATGCACTACGGTGCCATCGTCGAGCTCGACGTCGATGATCGTCGTCATCTTGTCGAACCCGGCAGCTTCGGCTTCGACGTTGACGCCGAAATCCACGCGCCGCAACAGTGCCTGTACATCAGGTCGGTTGACCACCTCGTCGGTGAACTGCTCGAGACCGGCCTTCCGCTCGACGAGCAGGATCGCCATGCAGAATTCCATGCTGAACTTCGCCTGCAATTCGTTGCGCGGACGATGATGGATGAGCGCATTCGGCATGTTGTGATTGGTGCCGACCGCGACGCGTTTGACACGCTCCGGGCGCAGATCGTGGCGATGGATGAGATCGAGCATGACGGCCATGCCCGGATGCGTCAGTGACCCGCTGGGGTGCGGCTTGATCGATACGCCGGGAAAGGCGAAGGTCCAGGGATTGCCGAGTCGGCCGTTGATCATGTCGGCGCTGTAGCCACCACCTGCGGCACGGAAGAACCCGCGATCGGCTTCCAGGCCGTTGAGCGATGCAGTGAATCCGAGTGCCGCCAGCTCGGCCGCCACGACTCCACTTTCGGCTGCGCGTCCCGCATGAAAGGGCTTGGTCATGGTTCCGAAGTTCTCGCGCAACCCGGCGGCCTGTGTGGCACCCAGGCTCAGGACGCGGCGCGTGGTTTCGCGGTCGAGTCCGAGCAGTTGCGCGGCGGCCGCCGCGGCGCCGATCGCACCGCAGGTCGCGGTGCTGTGGAAGCCGTGCTGATAGTGACGCGGCAGGATCGCCTCGGCGACTTTACATTCGACCTCGACGCCGACCTGATACGCAGTCATCAGATCACGGCCGCTCTTGCGATCCCTCTCGGCGAGCGCCAGCACAGGTGGCAACGCAGGTGCGGTCGGATGGGTGAGCAGGCCGTAGACGCGATCTTTGTTAACGGCGAGCTGAGTATCGTCGTAGTCGTCGGCATGGACGGAAATCCCGTTGGCGAACGCCGCGAAGCGCGCGGGCAGACGCAAGTCGCTGCCGATAACGGTGCTGCCGCCCTCGGTTGCGATGCCCAACGCGGCAAGGTAGCGCCGGGTAATGTTGCTGGTTTGCGACGCGGCGCCGGCGAGGGCGAGGCCGATGCCGTCGAGCACCGAACGCTTGCCGAGGTGGGCTACATCGGCGGGGACGTCCTGTCCGCGCGTGGCGACAACGAAACCGGCAACGTAGTCTGTAAGGGAGGAATCGCGGGAGGTGGCGGCTGCGGTTGGCGCGTCAGGCATGGAAACGTCGTCCTTTGCCTAGGGCAATGTCGCGGCGGCAGCCCCGGGTGTAGGGGCCACCTGCTTCTTGGAAGCAAGTCGTGCGCACAGTCGAACCGCGTGCTCTAGCGCACCGGTTGTTGCACAGCCCTTTCCGACGATGTCGAACGCGGTGCCGTGCGCGGGAGTCGTGAATACCGTCCGCAGTCCGCCGGTCACGGTGACGCCGCGATTGAAGCCCTTGAGCTTCGTGGCGATCTGTCCCTGGTCGTGATACATCGTCAGGACGCCGTCGTAGTCGCCGGCAAAGGCCTTGAGGAATATTGTATCCGAGGGGAACGGGCCACGGCACCGGACGCCGCGCTCGACCGCCCGCGCGACCGCAGGTGCGATGATCTCGATTTCCTCGCGGCCAAAGAGACCATTTTCCCCACCGTGCGGGTTGAGTGCGGCAACGGCGATGCGCGGCGCGTCGAAGCCGGCGCCACGCATGGTGCGGTCCGCCAGCGTGAGGGCCGCATCGATGCGTTCGGGCGTGATTTGGTCGAGCGCTGTCCTCAGCGAAACGTGCGAGGTCACCCGCGACATCCATAGGTTGTCGAGCACGTTCATTTCGCCAAAAAATCCAATGTGCCGGGTGAGATGCGCGAACATCTGGTGCTCGTCGTTGAAGCGCCAGCCTCCGGCATGCAGGGCGGCTTTGTTGAGCGGCGCGAACGTGATGCCATCGATCCGTTCCTCGAGAGCGAGATCGATCATGTAGGCGAGTGTCTCGCCGCTGATGCGACCCGATTCCGCCGACACCGCACCGCGAGGCAGGGTGGACGGGTCGAGATTACGAAGGTCGATGATGGGAATCTCGCTACGCGACCAGTCGACGTGCTCGACTGCCGAATACCCTTGCCACGCGACGCTGACGCTGGCGTCCCGCGCACCCTGTTCGAGCACCCGCGCGTCGCCGACGACCAGCAGGCGAGCAGCATCCGCCAGGCGTCTATCCGCGAGCACTCGCGCACACTGCTCGGGACCGATACCGGTACTATCGCCGAGCATCAGGCCCAGCAAAGGTAAGCCTCGAGTTTTCGTCCCGGTTATGTCGACCTCCAGGAGGTAAAGTTGTTGATCAACAGGATCATCGCGAAAGTGATCAGCAGCATGGTAATCGAAAGCACGGCAATCGGTCCCTAGTCCGTGCGGCACGATTCCAGCTCGAATTGTACTTCTGAGATGCGCTGAGGTCTTGATGGCGCCGCCAGGCCGTGACAATGGCTGGGACGAGGAGCAAACTAAACGCGCTCGGGCCACGCGCCAATGACCTGCACCATACCCAAACGAGCCCATCGGCAGCCTCCCGAGGCCTGCCGACGGAAACACTCGTTGAGCTCGGTAGCGATGGTCGCCGGCTCGCGCAAGGTGGATGGGCGCGATCTCGGCCAACAATTCCTTCGAAAAATCTCTATCCTCTGCACGCTTTTGTCCAAGTAGCAGTTGAATCCTTTTGGACGCTGTTCGGGTCCGAACGGCATATTTCGGGTCGCACCCATAGCGCGGAGGTCTCGCAAACCAAACGGTTGGACGGGCAGCATCGCAGACAATTGGACGCCCGCCTTGGAGAGAACCAACAGGCTCCTCGGGTCTAAGTGACACGGTTCGCGATCGACCGAGATCGGTCACGAGCAGCCTTCTAGAGAACATTCGAATGCGAGTTTCAAAGAGGAGACGAACATGAGTGAATTGCGGTATCCAAACGAAAGCAGAGAATACCGCGATGCGCGCGACTCATTGCTCAAAGACGAACAAGAGCTTGTCGACAAGATAAGATCTGTGGCAGAAAGACGCCGCAAACTCCCTCTCGGCGGCCAGTTAAAGGAGGACTACGTCTTCCAATGGGCCAACGATGGGAAAGTAGGAAAGCGTGTGAAATTCTCTGAGCTATTTGCAGACAAGAACACGCTGCTGCTCTATTCATTCATGTACGGTCCGGGCTGGGACAATCCCTGTCCTTCCTGTACGTCACTGGTCGATGGGTTCGATCGAAGCTGGTATCAGGTCACTCGAGACGCCGCGTTTGTCGCCATCGCCAAAGCCTCGGCCGAACGAATCAATGCATGGGCCAAACAGCGTGGATGGTCGCAGATTGCGCTAGTTTCCGGAGCGGAGTCTCCTTATCAAGCCGACTACAAGTGCCAGGGAGATTCCGATGATATGCAATGGCCGGTGATGCATGTATTCAGGCGGCGGGAGGGGAAGATCTTTCATTTCTGGGGAACTGAACTGTCGGGGAATCATGTCGACACGGTGTGGCCGTATTGGAATCTCATGGACTTTACGCCGGACGGGCGGCCAGACATTCCCACGCCACCACAAGAGTTCAGGTCCGAATTCTTGGAAAAGCACTACCTGCACAAGGAGTAGTGTGGCACCGACTCGCGCGGACTTGAATAGCTTTACTGTGGCGCAATCCTGGCCACACTTGGCGACGCGAGTTTGAATCGCCCGATTTATTGAGGCGCTACAAAGGACCGCAAGGGGCGATAACTCGGCGTAGGAAAGACGCTGTCACGTTGACGACTGAACTGCAATTAGCAGGCATTTACTTGCCGGCTTGCACATTCTCGTCGAGAAACTGCTGCACCTCTCGGAAAAGTTGCATGCGGTTCTTTTCCATTATGACCGTGTGCGAGCCCTCCCCGATCTGAACATAGCGCTTGTAGGGCACGTTAACTAGCTCTTCAAAATAGGCGTAGAGCATGTAGTTGGGAAGCTCGGCATCCCATTCGGCGTGCGCGAGGAAGGTGGGCACGCGGATTTCGGCCGGATCATAGAGGGGCTTACCGGCTCCCCAGAATTCCCGCCCGTCAGCAACCACTCCGTTGGGCGCCCGAAGGACCGGTGGCGTGCTCGTGGCGCCAACCGAATCCGTCGCGAAGGTCGCGTCGGCCCACGCTTCGAACCAGCCTGCGGGGATGAGAGCAGCCTTCTTGTCGTCGGGCACGCCGGTCAGCCAGCGGCGCTTAGTGGCCTCGCGTGTGACGGTGCGGTAAGCACCGAGTTTCACTCCCGAATCGGTAAGCGCAGGCGTCTCACGGAGCCACTGCGGCGCGTAGAGGACGAGCTTTAGCACCTTGTCATTGTGCTGTGCGGTATACCAACCCATGATGCTGGTTCCCCACGACCAGCCCATCAAATTTAGCTTCTGGGCGCTCCGCCGTTTGAGGATAAAGTCCACAGCAGTACCCACATCCTTAACGGCGGTGTCGGTGCGAACGATAGGCTCGTTCTGGTCCGCCGGCGAATCCATCTCCGCAGGTCGGGTGGACCTTCCATACCCACGTACATCGACGAGATACACGTCGTAACCACGCCGCGCAATGTAGTCCATCCATGACAGCCCGTTCAACCGCAAGTCGAACGACGTTTCGGCGGGATAGGTCGCACCATGTACGAACAGCAGTATCTTCTTGGCTGCGACCGACTCTAGCCATTTAGGATGTTTGTTGCGTACGTAGAGCTTGATACCGGGATCGACCGCCGGGATCATGAACTCCTCCGTGGTGATCTTCGAGGGCGCTCCAGTGGCGGAGAATCCCGGGCAGAGCAAGAGCACAGTGGCAAGCGTGAGGAGAAGTGCCTTCATGATTTTTCCCATCGTCTCTTGACGAAAACAGTCAAACACCAACGCGGAACTCGAATATAATTTTGGCGTCATCATAGCCAGTCCAACGTCCTAGGCGCGGCGTGCATCTTGGTGCTGAGTCAGGGTGAACAGCCACCGAGATTACCGATCCAAGTGTCGGAAGGTCGTTGGCGGCACCGCCACTACTTTCGAACACCTGTTAGTACGACGAGGCCATCAGGGAGATTCTCGTCGCCGAAAGCGGTGCGACACTGCGCATCGATGCCGTTGTCACGCAATACGTTTAAGCCGTCGGCAACATCGAAAGTCAGATTGCGGTGAAATTCGTCGCTGCGCCGCCAACTGTCGCCCACGCGCCGGAAGACCGTGATCATCCGATCGAAACGACAGGGCTCGGGTTGAGAGAAGCGCGTGACGATTACCCAATCATCCTCCATCTTGGCGGATATCGCATCGACAGCGTACGTTTCTCCATATCGCCCGGTCATCAAATCAATCGCCAGTACTCCCGCTGGCCGCACGGCACGTGCCATCTCACCAAGCGCCCGGGCGACATGGGCACGGTTGTCGAGATAGTTGAGTACATGTCCCGTCGACACCACGGCGTCGGCCTCGGGCAATGCGCCCTTTACACCAGTGGCCAAACCAGTTGGTAAACGCATGACGTCGAAGGCGGCACCAGGTGCGTAGCTACGGGCGAGCTCGATCATCTCTGGCGAGGCATCAACTCCATGCACGGCAAACCCCGCGCCGAGTAACTTGCGGGCAAGCAAGCCGCTGCCGCACCCAATGTCGAGGACGCGGGCGCCAGCCGACAAGCCGGCGTTATGCAAAAGCCGCACGATGCCCTCGCAGGATCGCTCGACGTGGTGCGAATAGCCGGCGTGGTGGACCCACGCGAGATCGGCTTGGTAATAGGTGTCGCCCGTCATGGCTATACTCTAAGCCATTGGGCTACCGCGTAGCGCACCGGTCCCGCGGGCGCTGCGATCAAATTGTTCCGCAAATTTGATGAATATCGTCGCGTAAGGGGCTGTGGAGACCACGCGATCGGGCTGATTGCGGAGCAGAAGCTAAGTCATTGTTCCACATACTTTCTGCGCGAGTCTGTTAATCCGCAGGTCCCAGGTTCGCCCTGGT
This sequence comes from uncultured beta proteobacterium, assembly GCA_963711235.1. GTDB lineage: Bacteria > Pseudomonadota > Gammaproteobacteria > Burkholderiales > Casimicrobiaceae > PALSA-1003. The sequence continues at coordinate 403,855 of CAVQDI010000016.1, forward strand.
TGGGGAGCCAACCTAATGTGGCTCAGCGTGATGGTATTACGGAGCGCAGGGGGGCTTGCGATCACGCCCTTCGCGATTTTGCGTTCTGCTTTCCTGCAGTTGGATGCAGGGCTTTGCGCGAAAGATCGAGTTCGTCGTGAAGCCATTTTCGAAGCGCCACCAAAGGCGGCCAGTCGCGCAGGCTTGGTGGGTAGACGACGTGATATGGCTGCGAGTGCTCGTAGGTTATGGAGAGGGGTGACAACTTTACGAGTCGCCCGTCGCAAAGTGCATCCGCTGCTAACAGGTCGAACCCGATTGCCAAGCCCAGATTCTGCTCCGCCGCCTGCAGCATCAGCCCCCAGTCGTTGAAAACCGCCACGGTAGTTACCGGTGTGCGCAGGCCAGCGGCAGCAAACCAGCGCTGCCACAGATCCGCGTCGCCAAGCAGTGGCTCGCGTGCCAACGCTTCGGAGCGCGCGCCGAGCAGCCGACGTGCTGCGGATGGCGAGCCGACGACGATCAGCGGCATCGGCGCGTCGATCAGGCGCTCCGCTTGCAATCCTGCCCACGGCCCACGCCCTTGGCGCAGGCCGGCGTGAAAGCCTTCGCGCTGCAGGTCGACCAATTGATGTGATGCATCGATCTCCAGGGCTATGTCGGGATGCCGTTCGCGCCAGCGTCCCATCCGAGGCAGCAACCAGCGCTGGGCAAAGGAAGGTAGGACCGTTACCCTCAGCCGCTGCGCTGAGCCGCTGGCCGCTGCCGCGGCCGCTTGCACGCCATCGTCGAGTTGGGCCAGCGCCGCCTGCACGCTACGCAGCAGCGCTTCTCCTGCGGCATTGATCACCACACGACGTCCTCGGCGCTCGAACAGCTCGAACCCGAGTTGTTCCTCCAGCCCGCGGATTTGCTGGCTGACGGCGCTATGCGTCAGGTGCAGGACGTCCGCGGCGGCACGCAGGTTCTGCAGCTCGGCGACTGAGCGGAACGCGGTAAGGGTATTTAGGGGCAAGCGAGGCATGGTGGTAAGTATAGCTGACCAATATGGCCAGAACAAGTCGCTTTCCAAGCTAGCGCTGGGCTTGTAGCCTTACCAGAGCGATTTGCCAACCAGATTCACACGGAGCAAAAAATGAGTACACGACTTGCATTCGTTCACGTCGGTTCCTATCGCCGGATTGCCGGCGAGCCTGTCAGCGTTTCAAACGCATTGCTTGCGGCTGTCGTTATCGCGTTCGCCACGCCCGCTATTGGCGCAGAATCGGGCGCTCCAGCAACGGGCACTGTGACAGCCCAGGAGCGCATGGTCGGAAGGTTCACCGGCAAGTTCGTAAATGGAACCCCGGTGTACCGCCTGCCGTCTATACAGGTTTCGGCCGAGCCGCACAGCGGAGCTGGCCAGGATCGAACGCGAGGAACGTTTGACACACGCTGGGGCAACAAGGGCGAGAACCGCGGGACGATCGCCCACATAACTATGGTCGAGCAGCGTTTGGGATTTCTCTCACGGTCCTTGGCCTTTCGGTGCAAACAAATAGTGGCAGGTGATCTCGAACTTGCGCCAGCCCCTGCGCCGTCTTGTGCGGAAACAAGAGCGCATGAAGCTTTGAAAGGATAGCCATGAGTTGCACGATGCAGAACGGTAAGAACTTTGCAGGTCTTGCTCAGCGGGTCAAGGCGGTGACGGCCGCCGCTCGAACGCTGCAGCAAAGGTTGAAGGTGGCGCTCGGACACCTGAGCAGCAGCCGGTACGAGCGCATTCTCGCGGTTTCGGTCGATCGCTTCGAGGTCGAGCGGCGCGAGCGCGTGTGGAACCGCTGGCACAGCCAGGATGGGAGCCTGCTGGGGCGGTGAGGCCGGCTGCGCCGGCACCAAGCGGATGCTTCCTCGCCGGTTTCGGTGCGCCGATCCGGCCGCGCAAGGTCGGTGGCATCGTCGGTTCGATCTTTACCGATCGGCAATATGCGACGGACGTGGCGTTCGGCATGAAGGGCGGCAGCGCCATCGTCTCGCTTGACGCCTGAGATTGCGTGACCGAGTGCGCCCCCTTCGTCTGGGCATTGCACGATGCGAGGCAGCGTTTTCTCGAGCTCGTCGCCGAGGTGCGCCTTGGCGGCATTTGCCCGGTAAGGGAGTTGTGCGCTTGAAGGATGCTGTCAATGCGTTGGCGGCATTAGCCTGTCCACTTAAAAAAAGGGGCAGCGAACTTGTCGAATCTGTGGTCCCTCGATCGACTAATAGTTAGAGCCCGGGTCGGTTCGTCGAAAACGTCCGGATGCTCTCCCTACCCGAACGCCAACGGAGATTTAACGATGCGATTCATGATGATAGTCAAACACGCCGAGAAACAGGGCCCTCCGCCCAAGCAGCTAATGGATGCGATTGGGAAGCTCGCCGACGAGGAGACAAAAGCCGGTACGATGCTCGGAAGCGGCGGACTCGCGCCTACTGCGCTGGGCGCACGCGTCCGGCTTTCCGGGGGGAAGGTGACCGTGACCGACGGGCCTTTCATCGAGACCAAGGAGATCGTCGGCGGCTATGCGCAGTTTGAGCTGAAATCGAAGGAAGAGGCGATCAAATCGGCGGTCCGCTTCATGGAGCTTCACAAGAAACACTGGCCGGGCTGGGAGGGCGAGACCGAGGTTCGCCAGATGTTCGGACCGGAAGACTTCGTTCGCGCGGCATAGGGCGGCCACGAGGGCGAAGTCGGTGCCGACCCGCTCGTCCCCGCCTACGACGACTCGATAAGTTTTTTAAAAAATGCACCCAGAAGATGAAGGCCATTTGCCAGATCTTGCGAGCGCATGTCACCGAGCAGTAACGACTCTGCTGCGTCGCTATGATCTTGCCCAATACTCAGCTATGGTCAGCAATATTGCACATGGTTATTGGATGGACGCTTGCGCCATAACGGAACCGAGTAAAAACCGCAGCAAACGCGGGCGAACTAACGTCCTGGGCAACACCATGTGATGAACCTAACAAATCGGTTTACGCATCCGACTCCCTCGGTCCATTAAGGCTCAGCAACGGACCGTGCGGGGCTATGCCCGGTAGAGCCCGCAAAAAGACGGCGGTGCGACACCTGATATGCGAGCGAGGAATTCCGCCAGGTGTTCGAGAGGGTGGTGCAGCGATGAATGAGCGGAGGGGCTGGTTGGGGGTGAAGGCTTTGTCGTGGATGCCAGCGCGGTCAAAGCCGACGCGAACCGCCACCGTGGGACTCCCGGCGATGAGCGGATCGACTTGCGTAATCCCGAGCACTCGGCCCGAGCGGTACGCGAGTTCCTCCTCGCAGCAATCGCTCAGAACCTACGACGAGTGGCGAAATGGTTATGCCCAGTAGCACCTGAAATGAACCCGGTGGCCAGCTGAAAGGGTCCGGAACAGCGCGCCAGTGACAAGAACCCCACCTCAACGCAGCATAGCGGCGCGGCAAGGTCGCTCCAGGGTGGAGTATTTCAACAGCATTGGCCGATAGCCGCCGTTCGTAAAGCGCTTAGAATGCCGCCATGCCGAGCCTGCAGCTCTACCCCTTTCGCTTCCGCGACCCGCTAACGGGCGGATGGGTTCGCGCCTCGCACAAGATGCTCCTCAACCATGGGCCCCTCTAACTGGCCGCAGAAATTCGCTGTGAGCGTAGTTGCCTTCTATCTGCGCCATACCCCCTTTCCATGGGGCGCTACCACCTCGTGCGCACTTTTTTGCCACTTCTGCGCGACATTCGTGAACCAATGGGGACGAGGTGCGTTACGTCGCGGCTCGTTCAAAATGAATGTTGACTTGGCTGAATGGATTGGTCAGCACATTTACATGACTGGCAACTACGAGCCGGAAACGAGCAATCTGATCTGCTCCTTAATCCATGAGGGGGACACCATCGTGAGACGTAGGGGCGAACATAGGATTCATCACGCTTGCCGCTTCGCGCAAGGTTGGCCCCTCGGGCAAAGTAGTCGCGTTTGAGCCAGTATCTTCGACTTGCGCATCTTTGAAGAGCAACTTGTTGATAAACAATGCCGTCAACGTTGTAGTTCACGAGATCGCGCTGTCCAACAGTAATGGCATGGTCACGATACACGTAGGGCCTACGCGTAATAAAGGGAATTCCAGCATCCGCACCATCAGCGATGCCAGCGGCCAACAGACGGTTCCAATGGCGGCATTCGACACTCTTGACGATAGCAAGGGACCAGTTCGCCTAATAAAAATTGACGTGGAAGGTGCAGAGCAGACTCGTTCGTCGAGGGGATGATGGAGTGTCTGAGACGGAATCGACCACATCTGGTACTCGAAGTGACACCTCATTTTCTCCGAGCATTCGGTCATTCCGAGCTATCGCTCTGTAGGAAATTAAAGGACATCGGCTATCGGAATGTACGCCATCACCGACCAAGGCCCAACTCCCATGGCGGACGACTCATCGCTGTGGCGCAGGCAATTCAACGCCCTCTTTACCTTTGATGCGGAGTTGGCGGGGAAGACCGCTGCTGCTAGGACCGGCCCATTGGCTCCCCGATGATCTGCTGAAGCATGAATTGTTCTGCGCGTTCCGACGCGAGCACGGACGCGACCCGAAGACTAAGGCTCGGAGGGCGCGGTGAACGCAGCGCTGGGCACCGGGTTGACGAACGGGCCCGAAGACCTCGCGGCGTTAGGATCGGATCTGTATGTCGCCAACGATGGTTTTGGGGACCGCTGGCGCCGGGACGATTGGCGAATATAGCGCCATCACGGGAGCGCCGGTAAACGTCGCGCTGGTCTCCGGTTTGTATGAGCCGACAGGCATCGCCGTAGTGCCCGAACCTGCGACGTTGGCCCTGCTCTGCCTGGCCGGGCTAGGTTTCTCGCGCCGCAAGGATTAGGCGATTCCACGCAACGCATGCCTCACTCCGGCGGGGCTTGTTGTTCGTGCTTTTCAAGCGGCGTCGTCAATTAGCTTGCGCAACAATCACAGCATCGCTCGAGATTGCCACCGGTCCGCAATGACCGCCTTAGCGTAGCGCCCATGAGTCGACTTTCTTCCAGCCAGGCCCCCATGCGCCGCCGTCGACCCAAACAGGAGCTCATTCACTCGGATCAAGGCTCGCGGTACGGAAGCGACGATTGGCGGCGTTTCTGCCGAACGAACGGCCTCGAAGCGAGCACGAGCAGACGGGGAAACTGCAGGGACAACGCGGTTGTGGAATCCTTTTTCAGTAGCCAAAAAAAAGGAACGTATCAAGAAGCGGCTATACAAGAACCGAGAGCTGGCGACAGCTGAGATTTCCGACTACATCAACACGTTTTACAATCGAACCCGACGTCGCAGTTATTTGGGTGGCATGAGCCCCGAAGCATTCGAGGCAACCGCCGAGCGGCGGCGAGCTGTCTATTGAATCCTGAGAAGTCCAAGATCTGCCGTGCTCTGTCACTATTAATAATGCAGCACCTTCTGCCTAATGGGCGTTTCAAACGCTCCATAAGTCAGTAACAGCCCCTTTTCATTGTTCTGAACTATTTGCCATCCCGCGTCCTGTAATTTTGTGATAACGGACTCGGGAAGTGGGAAATAACCACCTTCAACCGACCGCCCCGGGAAAAAGCCTGCGCGTATAGGCTTCCCCTTGGACCTATCAGACAAATCCACTAGAACATTGGTCATGGCGTTGTATCCATCTGTCGATTCGACAGATAGAGATCTTCAGTCCGTCAGACCCGGGGGCTACGGATTCAAGATCGAGAACGGGCGCGTCGCATTGAATACGAAACACGTAGGACCAATTTGAAATAAGCATGGAGTTTGCTTCTGAAACGCACAGATGACTTTCTCCATACCGGTAGGCATTTATAGCACCTTCGCTTCGTGTTTGAACCAGTTGTTCCTGTTTATCAAGTCGGAGCGCGTAACCTATGTGGAGCGCACCAAGCAAAAGAACAACGGCTAGCAAAACCTTTCGCACGAAGGACAGACCACTATTCGGACTTGGAATGGTTGCAAGAAAAGCAGCAAGAATAAAGGGGGTGTATTGCAACGTATGTCGTATATTGATCGGCTCGCCCCACTCATAACGCGAACGTGCAGTAATGACAACCAACGCGCCTATGATTGAATAGGTTATGCATAGGAATATTGTTTGCTTCCTACTTTCCGCGAGCTGACCCCACGATAATATGAGTATCCCACTTCCAAAAAGCATGGTTACAGCCACAATTGCCAATCCTGAAATAGACCATGCACCCAATATTCCGATATCTCGAAGAGCTGATACGTCATACATGAGCTCTTGCATATACGTCCGTACATTCTGAACGACACCCAAAGTCGATGGTTCCATAGCGTAAGGATTAAGAGCGCCAAAGAGCAACAAATTACGGAGCAATAATGGCAACAGAATGATTGATGCGCCCGCTACGAAAGCCAGAGTCCGCTTTGACGTTTCGCCGCGTTTTGAAAAGTTGCCAACCCACGAGTAAATAAAAAATATGGCAATTGACGCGAGCAGGGCAATGTGAACATTTCTCACCGCATATGCAAACGCAGCAATTGCGCCACTCGCGAGGAACCATGTGGTTGAGCGGGAATTCAACACTAACCCAATAGCACTAACAGCGAGTATCAAGGAAAACACGTCTGGCGCACCAATTGGAGCTTGCAGCAGCATTCCTGGCGAAAACGCACTCAGTCCAACCAATATCACTGCGTTTGTTGAACCTATCAGTTTGCGGAAACTAATAAACAGCAATACTGGAAATAGAACTGCAGATATCCACGCCAACGCCACTGAGGACCTGGATCATGCGCAAAATACTCATGAATGCCAGTAGCAATGGGTAACCAACGGGAAACAGTGCACTCGGCGACTTACCTACTCCATCTGGACCATAAGATGTAACAAGCGCAGATCCCTCCCGAATAAGGCTTCGACCCTGTTCAATATAGCTAGCGCTGTCAGGAGTGAATGGAAAAACAGGTGCGCGTAGAAAAAGATGCAAAAGCATCAGAACGCTCACTGCAGCGATGGCGAGGATTGGAAACGAAGTTGCCCTCAGAGGATTGGCATACATACAAAAATGATCATCGACTGTTTCAACTCCGGCCAACCAAGAAAGCACCGGCACAAATAAGCGCAACACCGATTATCCGAGGAGTGGGGACGTGTTCTCCATTTATCCGGCCAATGGCCACCGTAAACGCGAATCCCAGACCAACCAAGGGGTAGGCCTTGCTTACATCCCACTTGGATAACACCCCAAGCCAAACGACCGCCCCCAGTCCATAAAGCAAGAAGCCACCCAACACGAACTTGTCTGAAAGCACAGAGAAGGCGGTACTCAGCGTCAAGGGTTCAGCGAGGATTTGTTTCATTTGTCCACTGGACATCCCCGCTTTCAGTAAGAACTGGGCGGCAACAGAGAGCGCAATACTCAGGATGGCAATAGCTAGCGTATTCACCGGGCAGCATCCAATACCAAGAAGTGGGCAACCAGCATCGTGATTATTATGGCGAGAATGGTGATACGACTGGCGCGGTCTTTGATGGCGTAGATCACGGGGTCATGGTGCATCTCTCCGCGTGAAGTCTTGATCCAGAGCCGTGCCAGCCAGTAAATCAATCCAATGGCCACAAGCCAGAGCAGGTGTGGCGTTGCGTAGCGAGTCTGAGTTTCGGGAGCACTGATAAACAGCCCGAAAATAACCACTGCCGACAGGGCGGCTCCTACACCTAGAGGCCACAACACCGCCAAGTCTGAAACCCGGTAATCGCGCCCCCGTGTGGCTGCTTTCCCGATCTGATCGTATGAGACCAATTCAGAGCAACGTTTCACCAGAGCCAAGCTCAAGAACATGAAGACCGAAAAGGCGAGCAACCAGAAAGTAGTGGCAATCCCGACGGCCACGGAACCGGCCAGGATGCGTAGGGTGTAGAGAAGAGACAACATGAGCACATCAATTAGGACATATTCTTTTAGTCCCCAGCTATAGGCGCTAGTCAGAACAAGATACAAGAGCAACATCAGGAAGAAGCCTTGGGAGACAGTAAGTGCCAGAACAAAGGCTAGAGCCAAGGCGGCTCCTGCAACTACGAGCCCATTCAGAATGGGTATCCTGGCACTGGCAAATGGGCGGAGTCGCTTACGTGGGTGTGCCCGATCATTTTCCAAATCCCACAGGTCGTTGACGATATAGGTCGCCGACGCTGCGAGTGAGAACGCCAGAAATGCAACAGCCATCACGGCAAGCATCCCTATTTCCGTGAAGGAAAAAGCCGTTAGCATTGGTACAAAGAGTAGCAAGTTCTTCAGCCATTGATGAACTCGCAGAGCACGTAGCCAGTCTGCAAAACCAATACTTTCTTTGGGGAACTCGCGCTCAATTGGGAAATCCTGGCGGATGGATCCGGCCAAGCGTGATGAGACCCCAACCAGAACAGCTGCCTGCGCTGCTTTCCAGATGGGCGTGTCAGCGTGGCTATCACCGGCATAAACAAACTCTCTACCGACCCTTTTCTGGATGGCTTCAAGCTTGGCGTTGCCTTTGAGGTTGCGGCCCAACTCAGTGGCAAGGACATCATCGAATAAACCCAGGTGAGCCGAGATGGCCTCGGCAATAGATTTGTGTGCCGCTGTAGCCAAGATGATCCGACGCCCCCTTTTCTTCTCGGCGCGAAGGTAGGTCAAAAATGATTCTCGATAGGGTAAATACTCAGTTGAAATTCTGGTATGAGATGCTATCTCCTCCTTGAAAGCCGCACGGCCCTTCAGAAGCCACAAAGGCAAACGCATCAGGTTCAAGGGGGATTGCTTGACGAGCTGGATCAGAGACTCAACCAGCGTGTCCGTAGGCGTGAGTGTTCCGTCTAAATCAACGACTAATGGCACACTTGTGACTGCGTTCACCTTGGCTATCGTGTTGGTGACGTTTGGCTAACTAGTCAAACTGCTAGATAGTTAGAATGATACTATGGGGCATGCTTCAATTCCCTGGGCGGCCTGTCGCTAATTTCGAATCCAGGTGCTCGCGCGAGACTCTAGCTAGCGGCGAGCGCCATCAATTACCCGCCAGAATCGGCGTGCCTCGCCCATAGTTGTTCCTCGAGCGACGCCAGCTCTTCCACTACCTTCTGCTCATTGAACCCGGGCGCAAGGTCTAGGCATCCGGCGACGCTCTCGAATGACCTGCATGACAGGGCTTTCGCCCTTGTTCCCAATTCTCCAGAGTACGAACATTGGTCCGAAGGTAAACGGCAAATAAAGCTCTCGCCATGTTCAGGCCTTCGCGTACGCGGATCAGCTCCCTTCGGGGTGACCGTCGGCGCTGGTTCGGACTATCTCCGCCAAAATAGACCGAGCGCACGTGCGGTAAGTTTATGAACTTATAGGAGAAACAGACCGGCGGAGCGCCGATCCGTTAATCTACGGGTTCCCAGGTTCGAGCCCTGGTCGGGGAGCCAATCCACATTGGCTTGCAGCGATAGCGCTGACTAACTTTGGTCTAGATCCGTCGCTCTCCGACGCGCCCTCGTCAGTAATTAATAGCAGCGACTCTGGACGTGCCCGGAGATATTCACTCAACGATTGTGTTTCTTTAACCGTGGCTTGGGGTCTCTTCCGCGGGGCGGACCGTGCGAAATGTGGTCAGTAGCAAGAGGTCATAGATTATTTTCAGTGCGCCCGCGAAGACAAGCGGCCAACCAAAGGTGGAAACGCCGAGCAAGTATCCAGCAATGATTGGACTTATCGAAGAAGCAAGGCTTCTCGGTACTGACGTAATACTCGCGGCCGCGGGGCGCTCTCCCGGGGTGACGACGGCCATGACGTAGGAGGTGCGCGTGGGCACGTCCATCTGTGACAGAGCGGCGCGCACCAGCAGAAGCACGATAACCCAAGCAAGATCAGGAATGAATGGAATAATCAACAACACCAGATTGGCCGGCAGATGGGTGAAAACCATCGTGTTGATGAGACCGATCCGATTGGATATGCGCACCGCGACAAGGTAGGAAAAGGCCGACAGGACGCCAGTCCAGAAGAAAATTGTTCCGGCGACCGCGATCGACAGGTGGAACTCCTGAAACAACCACAGCGCAAGCAGCGATTGGACGATGAAACCGCCGCCAAATGCATCGAGGCTGAACAAAGCCGCCAACATATAAACAATGCGCCTGGATTGCCGCAGTGGCGTGGCGCGGTTCTCTGTTTCGGCTGCAGGCGTGCCCGGAAGCTTGCGATAGATCATGCCGGATGCGAGCCCGAGCAGGGCGTAGAGAACGAACATGAGTTGCAATGCCGACTTGCTGTCGATGTGTGTTGCTCTCGACAAGATCTCCGGGAATCCGGCGAACAAAGCGCCGGCCGCGCCGACCAGCGCGCCCACTAGGCTGTATCGGGCAAACACCGCGGTACGGCGCTTGTCGGTGACGCTGCGGGCGAGCACTGCCTGTTCGAGCGGAAGAAAAACACTGACGTCGCCGCTTGACGGATTGAGGGTTCCCACGATCGCGACCAATAGCAGTGGCCAGAAATCCGAGACCGCGGCGAAGCCGAGCCCCGTGGCCGTCATCAATCCGGTAGCCATCAGCAGCAGCGTGCGATAACGGAGGCGGTGGGCGTACAGGCCGACCAACAAGGTCAACAAGCCCGATCCTACCAGCGTGCCGGTGGCAATGACGCCGATCTGAAACGGGCTAAACCCCAGCGCAATCAGATAGATCGGCAGGAGCAGGCTGACATAGCCATCGCCAAATGCGCGCAGTCCTCGCACCCATAGCAGTCGTGCGATGGGCGTATTCATCGAGAAGGCGTCGTACCAAAGCTGAAGTCATCGAATAACGTGACGCTATCCGCTTTGGTCCATACGCCGATCCCTCCGGGACCGGCGATGTGCCCGTCGTCAACCTCGATGTAGAACGTGCCATCAAGCGCGACGCGCATTTGCTTGCCGATGAACTCAACGCGCAACGTATGCCACTGATTCTTGGCCACCGGAGCATCGACGTATTTAATCGTGACCCGGCGCCCGTTTTGCGTGTAGTACAGCGAGACGTTGTTCTCTAACGCATTCGCCCGAGTGACGTAGTAGTTATCGCCGTCTTTCCAGCGCCACACGATGCCCCCGGCCTGATCTTCCCGGCCGGAAACCGCCATGAATTTCACCTCAACGTAGCCGTCCGCGATCGCCGTGCCGCGCCTGACGCACCAGGGGAAGTCGCCCGTTCCGCTTTGCTTAAGGACATTGGGTGGCGACGGGGCGCTGGGCTCTCGTTCGACGGTCCAGCGACCTATCCCATTTCCCGTAACACCTGAAATCCAGCCGGCGGGCGCGATGCCTACGGTATCCGTATCGAAGCTAATCATTTCTGACATGGCAACTCCTTTGATCGTTGGGCGAAAGACGGGACGATGCGCTGTGCGCATTCACCACGGCAATTGGGGCCAAACGGAAGGAGCGAGGCCGATCCAAGACGCACTCCCCTCCGGGTGGTTAGCCCAAACAAGGAGCAGAACTTGGACGCCGTGACGTCTGTGAGCGGGGAGTCTGCTAACAATCCCCGAAAAGCACCTACGAACGCATCATAGGCTAGTGATGGAGCCAATTCAAGAGGCTGAGGGGTCGCTCGGCAGCGGCGACCCGACGCGCGCCATCTGCTCGACGCTAATTGCGCCGGCCTGCGAGTCGGTACGTTATCCTATTGTGCCACTACGGGCCTCCGAAAAGGTTCCGTCGATCCATGAAAGGGTTGCGGCAATTGCCAGGCAAATGAATGCGATCTTGGATCGCCAAAGGGAGATAGAGAATGGCCCAAGACCAAGCCGAGCCCAGCGGCCTCGATCTGGCGCAGGGCATTGCGCTCGCGGAGCTTGCCGACGGTGGCAAGCGGGTCGGTCGTGTCGGCGACGAGGAGGTCCTCCTGGTGCGCCGCGGGACGGAGGTGTTCGCGGTGGGAGCCTATTGCACCCACTACCACGGTCCGCTCGTCGACGGCTTGGTGGTCGGCGATACCGTGCGCTGCCCCTGGCACCACGCCTGCTTCGACCTGCGCACGGGCGACGCCGTACGCGCCCCCGCCTTGAGCCCCATCGCGTGCTGGTCGGTCGAGCAGCGCGACGGCAACATCTTCGTGCGCGAGAAACGCGAGCAGGCAGTGCCGATGCCACGCGGTAAGCCTTCCGGAAAAGCTCCCGCAAGAATTGTGATCGTCGGTGGCGGTGCGGCTGGTTTTGCCGCGGCCGAGAAGCTCCGGCGCGAACAATACCAAGGCAGCATCGTCATGCTGAGCAACGACGACACCGCGCCGGTCGACCGGCCGAATTTGTCCAAGGACTATCTCGCCGGCAATGCGCCAGAGGATTGGGTCCCGCTTCGTCCGGACAGCTTTTATTTCGAGAACGGCATCGACCTGCGTCTCAAGGCGAACGTCACCGGCATCGACGCGAGGTCGCGCGAGGTCGCGCTCGCGGACGGGAGCAAGGTCTCTTACGACCGGCTGCTGCTCGCAACCGGCGCCGAGCCGGTGCGCCTGTCGATCCCGGGAGCCGACCAGCCGCACGTATGCACGCTGCGCTCGCTCGCCGACTGCCGGGCTATCATCGAGCGTGCCAAGACGGCGCGCCGGGTGGTTGTGCTGGGTGCGAGCTTTATCGGGCTTGAGGTCGCCGCCGCCTTGCGCGCCCGTGAGCTTGAAGTCCACGTGGTCGCGCCCGAGAAACGGCCGATGGAGCGCATTCTAGGTCTGCAGATGGGCGACTTTGTGCGCTCGCTTCACGAGGACCACGGTGTCGTTTTCCACCTCGAGGACACGGCGAGCGCCATCGACGGTAAGCAAGTGAAGCTCAAAGGCGGCGGCACGCTTGAGGCGGATCTCGTGGTCGTTGGTATCGGCGTGCGTCCTCGGTTCGAGATCGCCGAAAGGGCCGGCCTTGCTGCTGATCGCGGTGTCATTGTGAACGCCTATCTCGAAACAAGCGCACCGGAAATCTACGCGGCCGGGGACATTGCGCGCTGGCCGGACCCGCACAGCGGCGAGTTCATTCGCGTCGAACATTGGGTGGTTGCCGAGCGCCAAGGGCAAGCCGCGGCAGTCAACATGCTCGGGAACCGCGAGAAATTTGCCGCCGTTCCCTTCTTCTGGAGCCAGCACTACGACGTCCAGATCAACTATGTCGGCCATGCCGAGAAATGGGACGAACTCGCGATCGAGGGGGACATCGTAGGCAAGGACTGCCTCCTGCGCTTTAAGCGCAATGGTCGCACGCTCGCCGTCGCCTCGATCTTCCGAGACGTCGAAAGCCTCCAAGCCGAGGTGACAATGGAGCGGGACGCGGCGGGCTAGAGGTTAACTTGGTCAGCGTATCGTCCATCCACCACTCGGTCTGTATTAAAGCGAGAGGCATGCCGGGCACGCGCGCGGCAATTCAGGGCAACGGCACTTGCGGCGGGTACGTGATTACCGGGCCGTCCACCCTGGCAAAAGGAGTCAGCGTGTGTACCTGGAGGTGAGTCGCGCTAATGATTTCCTCGGCGCGGATGCCGTGAACAAGCAGCGCGTCGGCGATCAGCGAGCGATGGCAGCGCCACGGCACGGCCTCGGCGCACATGAGCACGACTCGCTCGCTCGTTGCCAGTTCGATTAGGCCGGCGATATGTTCTGTGAATTCAGGAGTTTGCATGTAGTCGGCGAAACCGCGGAAGGATTTATTTCGCCAGCCCATATTCAGGGACGCCGAGTGCGGATGGCGGAAGCCGCCTAGGCCCCCAACATGCGCATAACGGATGCCGGCGGCCTCCAGCGCGCCCGGAAGTGTGTCGCGGTTGAATTGCGGGTTGTGGCGCGAGCGCGGCACGGTACGCACGTCAACGAGCCGGCTCACGGAATGGGCCGCAAGCAGCGCTATAAATTCGGCGAGCGGCCGCGTCGAATGGCCGATGGTCAACACGACGGGCTGGGAGCTCCGCTTAACCATTATTTCCGATTCTTGAGGCGCGCATGAGCGGCTCAGCGCGCCGACAGCACTTTGATTGGTGGCGCCGTACCATAGGTGCTGCCGCTCAAATGAGGCCGCATATTCCAACGGACGGGAGGCCAAGGCAACGGCGCCAGCCGGCGGCCGCGCCGGGCGCATGCCACCTCTCCTGCCACGGGTGGTTTCGATATAGCCATGCTGCGCGAGATGGTGGCCCACCTTCATCAAATCGTTTTCCGAGACACCGTAGGCTCCGGCAATCTCCCCTATGGTGGTAACGCGCTCGCTAGGGACGCGGCGCTGAGGAGTCTGACGCACCGCAGGCGCCGGCTCTCATGAATTCACTCCTGCATCGGGCCCTGAGCGTACGTCCGCGCAAGCACGTCGAGTGCATCGAGCCTGGTCGTCGGTTCCTTGATCGTGATGCGCCATAGCGTACGCGGATCGTTGGGGTCGGTGAGCGTCGCGGAGTGTAGCAGCGACGCGTTGTCCCAAATTACGACGTCGCCGACACGGTACGGATAGCTCAACTGGTACTGCGGCTGCGTCGCGTGCGCGGCGAGCTCATCGAGCAATGCCACCGCCTCCTCCTCGGGCATGGCGACAATGCCATACGAGCTTCCTGAAACAGCGTAGAGCGCCTTGCGTCCGGTCACCGGATGCGCCCGCACGATCGGGTGCGTGATCAGCGGCATCTTTGCCTTCTGCTCGTCGGTCAGCGGCGACGCGGCGATGCGGCTCATCTCATCCGCTACCTTGCGATTGCCGTAGTGATGGACGGCAATCATCGGCTCGATGTGCCGCTTTATCGCTTCAGGAAGGTCATCGTACGCCGCGTACTGGTTCGCAAACAGCGTTCTGCCGCCGACCTTCGGGACCTCGATGGAGTAGAGCATCGTCGCGCGGGCGGGAACCTGCAGATACGAATAGTCGGTATGGAAGTAGGTCCCTGCATCGGCGAGCCCGACCGGCTGGCCGTCCTTCTGGCGATTCGAAAGCACGAGGATGTTCGGGTCGGCGGGATGATGGAACTGGTCGATGACGTGTGGCTCGGGTGTCCCGAAGCGGCGAGCGAACGCGACGAACTGTGCAGGTGTCAAGCGTTGGCCACGCAGGACCAGCACTTGGCCCGTAAAAAATGCGCGCTCGAGGTCTTCGAATTGCGCGTCCGACAGCGGTTGCGAAACGTCGATGTCGGAAAGTTCCAGCCCGAAGCCGGGTGAAAGCGGCGTCGCCTTCAGCATTGCTCATCATCCGCAGGACAGAATCCACCGGCCACTCCGTGTCTGCCTCGCGCGAGGCAGTTTGCGCGGCAGCGACAGTGTGAGATCGGGGAAGAATATCACGATGCGTGTGCTCTATGACGAATCGTTCGGGCCAATTCGGGCAAGCACTGCGGGAAGCACAGTAAAGACCAGCACGCCACCGAAAAGGTTTGGATCTCGGCGGTTGCCCACAGAACAATGCGACCGTTGCGCGCGTAATCTTGCTCCGCAATTTCGAAGGCATACGCGCCGCTATGGGGCGCCACGGAGGGGCAGTGCCGTGTTGTTGTGGAACAGATTCTGAGCTAACCGATTGAAAAATCGCGATTCCAGGCGAGACGGTTAATCCGCAGGTCCGAAGTCCAAGCCCTGGTCGCGGAAGCCAATCGGCATGTGGGATTCGGCGTTTTTTCGGTTTGGTTTTGTTCCGCAATTCTGTGGATAAGTTCTATTCGTCTGGACGAGAAGCTGCAAGCCGGCGAGTTCAAGTCGCATTATTTACCTGAGGTCCCATCTTATTAGATCAGCTACCAGGCTGCGACGTCGCCTCGGCGCGACTGCGGTGATTCATCTCTCCCGAAAAGAATCGGTAGGTGTTCTTTCCCGCCCGCTTTGCCCGATACATGGCGCTGTCCGCGCTCTTGGTCAGGCTCTCGATATCGGTTCCGTCAGCCGGATAGACGCTGATCCCTATGCTCGCGCTGACCTCACCCTCCGGTCCTGCGAGGGGAAACGGTTGCGCAGCGGCGGCGAGGATCCTCTCTGCCACGGTCTCCAGCTCGAATGGGTCGATGAACTCGTCGACCAGCACAACAAACTCGTCACCACCGAGACGCGCGGCCGTGTCTGACCCGGTATGCCGCCCGACAAGGTCCGATCTGCGCAAGCTTTCTCGAAGGCGCAGCGTGAAGGTCACCAAGAGATGGTCACCCGCGTCGTGTCCGAAGCGGTCGTTTATTTGCTTGAAGCCGTCGAGGTCTATGAACATTATTGCCAGCCGGCGCGAATACCGCTGCGCCTTGACGAGTGCGTGGTCCAGAAGCTGGTTGAACAGGGTGCGGTTCGGCAGGCCGGTCAGAAAATCGTAGTGGGCGAGCTGGCGGATCTGTTTCTGCGCGGCCGTGCGGGCAATGAACTGCCCAATCTGCAAGCCGATGGATTGACCCATGCGAAGCAAGGCTGCATCCGGCTGGCAAACTTTACGGATGAAGAACTCCAGCACGCCACAAAGCTCGTCCCCGAGCCTTATCGGGAATGCGAACGCACCATGCAACCCGGCCTTGGCTGCGATGGATGCGCGCAAAAAAGTCGGATCGCGCGAGACGTCGGCGATCCAGACGGGCTCGCCAGTCGACCACGCCCGCCGGATCAGGCCTGCTTGGGTCGGCGCCAAGCCTTGAAGCTTGCTCAGCGCGAGAAACTCCTTCACCTGGCTCGAGTTGATACTCCACATGTCGGAGCAGCGAAGCACGCCGGCTCGCTCGTCCCATCTCCAATAGGCTCCGCAATCCCAGCCGAAAGTCTCGCAGATCATTCTGATGATCTTTGGCATTGCATCATCGAGCGTTTGGGATTCGGCGACCACGCGAGTTACATTGTGCTCCAGCGCCTGGCGTTGCTCGAGCTGCTTGCGATCATTGATATCCATAAACGTGCCACGCACTAGAGCCGTGTGCCCGTTATTGCCGACGATGGGTTCAGCCACCGCGTGCAACCAGGAAATGTCCCCGCCAGTCGGCACGATGCGAAACTGCTTTTCGCAGCGGCGAGCCTCAAGCAGCACGGTGCTGATCAGGTCGTTGTAGTGATGGTGATCGTCCGCGTGGATAAGCTGAAGGAAGGCCTCACCGGAGGGGGGCGTGGTAACAGGATCAAGGCCAAAGATGTGGTAGGTTGCCAACGACCACTCTGTCACGCTGGTAGCGGGGTCGAGCGTCCAGCTTCCGAGCCTGGCAATGCGCTGCGCCTCGGCAAGATTGGCTTCGCTGGCCTTGACCACCTGTAGTGAATGGCGTTGCCGTACATTGCTCTTGTGCAGCTGCGCACGAAGCTCGCTAATGTAGCCACCCATCAAGGCGAACCAGGGAAGCGTGATCGCGAGCGCCAGCCAGAGGAGGAAATCCAGGCGTACGTCCAGCGTCGCCGGCTTGAATTGCCACAGCAGGACGATCACTGCTCCGTAGGAGGCCAGAATGAATAGCGCGTACAGCAATAATACCTTGGCCTTAAGGTGGAGGACGCCAAACAAGAAGGCCATCAGAAGGAGGATCACGAATACGCCGCGCCCATAATTCGCCGAATACATGGCGTAAAGGACGACGACTGATGCGGTCAACATTTGCGGTTGCGTGAGGCTTGGATCGGGTAGCTTTAGATTCAGCCCGGAGCGCAACACAATATAAAAGACAAGGATCGCCAGAAGGATCGCCGCAGCGATTTCCAAAAACGCTGCTTGGGTGATGACGCCCTGTACATGACATGCAAATAAGAGGCCGATGGCCAGGAGCGAGGTTCCTGCCGCCGCAAAGTAGCGGCGCAGCCTCAAGATCTGCTTTGGATCTTGGCTGGAGCCGAAGACGATGCGCTCCATCGCGGCACCAAATCCAACTTCAGCTGGACTGTGCAAACGTGGGGCGATGTCTTCCTCGGCTTCGAACGTGCCCGACGGAGCTGCGCCGAATCGCTGGTCGAGCCCCTGGCGTGAAGTGTCCGTGGATTCAGAAGAGTGAGTCATGCGGCAATGAGATCACGCGAATTGTTGTCTCCAGACGGCCGGCTGAATCGCACAATATCCCGGTCGGGGACGCCGCGTGTCATTCAGGCACGGCGCCCGTACGCGATATGGATATCGCAGCATCTCGAGGCCGGGGCTCGACGACTGGCGCATGTTTCGCCCGCATGATCGCGTTCCAACTTGGATCGCTCTGATGCACTATCCGCGAGTCCGTGTTCGTCGCGCTCTCGCGCAGCAGCTTCGCCGTGGCAGCGGCGGGCAGGGGGCGGCCAAGCAAAAATCCTTGGACCATCGTGCAACCCAGGCTCAGGAGGAGGTCGATCTGAGCCTGCGTTTCGACGCCTTCGGCCACCACCGCGAGCTTCAGGCTTTGCGCCATCGAGATGATCGCGCGAGTAATCGCCATGTCTCGCTCGTTCCCTGCGTCGCGGATGAACGATTGGTCGAGCTTCAGCTTGTCCAGTGGCAGGCGCCTCAGGTACGACAGCGATGAGTAACCCGTACCGAAATCATCGATGGCGATCTTAACGCCCATCGCGCGTAGCGCTGCCAGTGTCTTGTGGGCCGCGTCGGAATCCACGAGCAGCATAGATTCGGTGACCTCGAGCTCCAGATAGTCGAGCGGCACCCCAACCACGCGAGCAATTTCCTCGACATGCTCGGCAAGCGCGGGATCGCTGAACTGCACGCTCGAAAGATTGACAGCGATCGTGACCGCAGGGAGACCCTGCGCCAGCCAGTCGTTGTGCTGGATCAATGCGGCGACAAGGACCCACTCCCAGATTGCCATGATCAGCCCGGCCTCTTCCGCGACGCCGATGAACTGGGCCGGTCCGAGCATTCCGAGCGTCGGATGATTCCAGCGTATCAGCGCCTCGATGCCGACGATTCTGCCTGTCCGTATCTCTATCTGCGGCTGGTAGTACAGTTCGAACTGCTCGCCTTCGAGCGCCTTGCGCAGGTCATGCTCGATCGAGAGCTGCTGCGCCGAGGCCGCACGCATGGCGTCGTGATAAAAGGAAAAGCGGCTGCGGCCTTGCGCCTTCGCGTGGTACATCGCCACGTCCGCATTCTTGAGCAGTGTGTCGAGGTCATCGCCATCGCGTGGATAGAGCACGATGCCGATCGAGGCTGAAACGAATACCTCGTGCGTGCCCAGAACGATCGGCTGCGCAAGCATCGTCAGCAAGCGATTCGCCGCTCGTGCCGCGTCCTGCTCGCCCGTCACGCCGTTAAGGAGCACGATGAACTCATCGCCGCCGTGGCGGCAGACGTCTCGTTGGGCCGCCTTCGCATGGGTCGATCTGGCAACGTCGTCCGGACGCAGGCCATGCGTGAGTCGCTGCGCGATGACGCGCAGGAGGTCGTCGCCAACCGCGTGTCCGAGCGTGTCGTTGATGCGTTTAAACTGATCGAGATCGAGGAACATGAGCGCGAAGGCAGCGCCGTCGCGCCTTGCAGTTTCGAGCGTCTCGGCGAGCTTATCGTGGAAGCGAGAGCGGTTCGGAAGCTCCGTGACCGCGTCAAAGTAAGCAAGGCGATGGATTTGCTGGATGGCGCGCGTGCGCTCTGTGGCATCTTGGATTGTTCCAGCGAGACCGGAAACGCTGCCGGTGGTGCTCAGCAATGCTTCGCCGAGTACGTGCACATGGCGCAGCTCCCCGTCCTGTCCGAGAAAGCGCACGTCGAGCCCTGGCAATACATTGCCTCGTGCGAGCTGGACGAGCCAGCGGCCAAGTGCCCGACGATCGTCCTTATGAACCAGATTCTGGATCGCCGTCGGACGGGGACTGAACTGCGCCGAATTCACCCCGAGAATCCGGAACATCTCGCTTGAGCAGACAACGCCGTTGCTCGCCCGCTCCCATTCCCAGCTCCCGATCCTCGCGATCCGTTGCGAACGTGTCAACTGCAGCGCCAAGTTGCGGTTGGCGGCATTTTCGTGCTCGGCAACCTCGCACGCGATCTTGAGTTTTTGCTCACGGCGTGTGACGCGGCGATGCATGTCGTCGAGTTCGAGTTGCAGGCCGACTAGGCCAGTCGACCTCACATCGTCAAAAGGAGTCGCCTCGTCACTTTTAGCGCGGAAGCGCGCCAGCGCTGCCCACAATTCCGCAACCGAGCGCGCCATGCGCCAGCCGACGACGACCAGCCCCGCGCACGACAATCCTAGGGCGACGAGTACATATGCGAATACACTGATCCAGTGGAGGTTGAGCAAGGGCAACGGCAACGCGTGCGCAAACGCCACCGCAGTGATCGCCTGCACGGTAAAGCCGAAGCGCAGCCCCATCCGAAGCTCGGCCGACCGTCTGCCTGCCGACGGTTGCAATCGGAGCTTCGATGTTTCTTCTTGCTCTTGCTCTCGGCCCATGGCGCCTCCTTTGCCCCCAGGCCACCCCGCGCGAGGAATTTCGCGGGAATGGACGCGCTGACATACGCAGAGCCCGCTGCGTAACCGCTACGATGCAATGATCATGCCAACTGTCGCCCCCGAGGGATCCCGGGGCCGACTCAGTGCGAGGCAACGCTACGGGTCACTCTTGGCCGATTTGCGCAAGCCCATAGCGCGGATTGCGCACCGCTTGGCGCGACCCCTGGTGGCCTCGAAGGGTGCGCGCGGGGGGCGCGACCGCTCAGTTCGAGTCTCGGGAAATTTCCAGTCCAACAGTTCGGAAGCGGTCCGCGCTGCAACGCTGTCGGGGATCGGAATTGCACTTTCGCCGATCGGGGTGTTTGGTGACGACCTCCGGGCCAGGCGTCTAAAGGTCGTCCTGGCGGATTATCAGCCGAAGCCGCTGGCGATTCATGCGGTGTCACCCGCGAATCGGCGATACTCGGCGAAGGTGAACGCCTTCGTTAATTTCTTCAAGGCCGAATTCGACCTCGATCCATTCGTATCGGGCGATCAGGCCTGGCCGATGCAAGTCGTCCAGCGCTGTTCTGCGGCGGCCTGCGAGGAACGTTGGTTCACGCGCTCCGGCGCAGCGTCAGCAAGTCTCGCGCGATTGTCTGTAAACCCGATCGCGGGCGTGCGGCGATTTAGAATTTCTCGGTCCATGGCCTGAGCTCGATCTCCCAGGTCCAGGCACTGCGGGGTTGCCTTAGAACGTACAAGTACGAGGCCGCGATGGCATCCGGATCCAACATCGCGTCGGGGCGCTCCGTCGATTCATCTTGCCCAGGCGGACGAATGCCGCCATCGATGACGAAGTGCGCCACGTGGATCCCCTGCGGCGCAAGCTCTCGCGCCATGCTCTGGACCAAGCCACGGAGAGCGAACTTGGCCATGGCAAACGGCGCGGATTGCGGGTAGCCCTTCACGCTTGCCGACGCGCCTGTATACAAGATCGCCCCGAATCGACGCGGCAGCATCCGCCGGGCGGCTTGTTGACCGACCAAAAAGCCCCCCAGGGCGGTTACCATCAGCGCGCGCTGCACGTCGGCCGGCACCAGCTCGACGAAGGGGCCACGGCTTCTCGCACTGGGGTTATAGACAACCACATCGACCGGTGGAAGCCGCTTGTCCACCTGCTCAAACAGCCGGGCGACCTGATTCGCGTCGGTGACGTCACAATCGATCGCAATCGCGCCGGTCTGCTTGCATAATGGTTCCAACTTGGTGGTGTCTCGAGAAGCAAGCGCGATGCGAAATCCCTGCTTGGAGAACAGCCGAGCAAGCGCCGCGCTAAGTCCTTGCCCGACGCCGACGATCAATGCGGTTTGGTGCTCGAGCTGTGTCATCTTTGTCGATCCTTTAGCGTCATCACGTTGGCAGGTTTGTGCGCTGCTGACATTGCTGCTGCGCTGGCGGAGTGCGACCAGCGCATTGAGACACTGCAAGCAGAGTTGAAACGAATGCGCTTTAGAAACTCCGGCCGTCCTGACGCGCGCAGTGTCCCACGACGTAAGCAAGGCCTTCAACGCGGCAAGTCGTGGATTTGAATCCCGTCCCAACGCAGCCTCAAAGCGGGTGTATCAGGTCCGTATATCTGAGCGTCCGAGGGGGGTTAGCTGCCGTTATGTGGCCAAAGACTGACCCCAACGAGAAGCATCTAAGCATTTGATTGCTGGCATTAATTCGATGTCTCAATGGACGGACTGTTAGTCCGCAGGTCCTAGTTTCGAGCACACCACCGTAAGTCGTGGCAGATAAGTAGAGCGCACTACGGAAGAAGCTGCGTACGGACCCCGTAACGCTCGTAGACAGTAAGGGCGCGCCGGTCGCAGCTGACAAGTTCTGCGCCGCAGCCAGCAGCGGTCGCTGCCACCAGAGCGTCGTACGCCGCTCCGCCGCTCACCCCGTGGTCAACCAAGCCCAGAATGAAACCCTTGTAGGCCGATTCGCTCAACCGCAGCAACGGCTGCGGAAACCGGGCCGCCAGGAAATCGCGGACCACTTCACCAGAAGTCCGGTGGGGTGGAGGCAGCCGCGTGAGCACGGAGTAGGTCTCGAGCGCACAATGCTCGATGAGGCGCAACCCGCTGTCGAGCGCACGGCGTGCGGCTTCGTGGCTCTCGTGCCATGAGGCGAAGGCAGCAACCACCAGACTGGTGTCCGCCGCCTTCAACGCCTGATGCGCTCCAACGTGTCGCGGACCTGATCGGCGGTGAGTGCGGGCAGTTCGGAGTTTGGCACCGCAACCAGCCCTTTCCCGCGCTTCTTCAGCAGCATCGGAGTTGGAGCGATCTCGATCTCAAGGCGTCCGTCGCCCGCCCGGATCTCCAGGGGCTGACCGGGCCTCAAACCCAAGGCTTGTCGCAGCGGCTTGGGCACAACAATGCGGCCGGCGGCGTCAATGGTAACTTTCATGGTATCGAGAATGGCACAAAAAAGGCACAACTGCAACCATTGAACCAGGCAGGTTCAACATGAGGTTCTCTTCCTCAACAGAGGAACACGTCAAATGCGTACTCGATAGTGCCCGACTTGTTGCACGAACCGTATATATAGTATATCCTCTCAACTGGCGACTGATCCCGACTCCTGACCTCTAGAAATGGTTTCGATGGCCAGGACATCCTCACGCTACGGCGCTGTGCAGACTAGGAGATCGCGGGCAAAGCCGTCCGCGGTACCGGCCAAGAGAAATGCAGCCATAATGAAGAGCGTCAAGCCAGGAAAAGTAATTCGCGACAGCTTCACGATGCCGGTGGCCGATCACGAGTTGATTGGTGTGCTCAAGAAACGATGTATCGGTCTGGGCATTGCCATCAAGAAGAGCGAACTGCTACGCGCCGGACTTGCGTCGCTGCAACGCCTACCTGATGCGAGTCTGGCCCAGGTGGTGGCTGCGGTCGAAAGTGTAAAGACCGGGCGGCCGCCGGGGAAGAAAAAGAAGAAGAAAAGGAAGACGAATCGTGCAAAGGACAAAAGGTAATGATTCAGACGATGATTCGAACTCGCTCAAGATCGGTGCGGCGGGAACTTCCATGACGAGCGATCTCGCCCCTGCCGCGCCAGCAAGCGTGTCTGAGCGGCATGCTATGACTGGCTCGCAAGTTGTACTCGACTTGTATGAATGCGAGACGGACCACCTTGATGACGTAGCGTGGGTTAAAGCGACACTTGTGAATGCGGCGCGTGCGGCAGGGGCGACCATCGTTCAGACGGTGTTCCACAAATTCGCTCCTTGGGGCATCTCGGGTGTCGTCGTCATCGCGGAATCGCATCTTGCAATCCACATTTGGCCGGAGAATCGCTACGCAGCAATTGACGTATTTACGTGCGGCGAGAATGTTCGTATGGACGTCGCAACCGCGCTCTTGATACGCGAGTTTCGCTCTAAGCGGCCCGTGCAACGGCGCTTTACAAGAGGCGATCACGTTCTGGCGGATCGTAGCGAAATACACGGGAACGGGTCCCAGCGGATCCGGTCGCGCAAGCGTGAACGAGCGACGACGCGGGCGCAAACAGGCTGCCTCCCCAAGCCCGGCCACGTAGAGCGGCAAGAATCGCCGGCGCACATCGGTAGCACACCGAGTTTCAGGCAATTTAGGCGGCTTCAGCGTCTAAGCGGAGCAGTCTGTCTCTCCGCCGGATGCCCCTTCTCACGCGCTCCGTTAACGCTTTGTTGCGTGTAGATTCGGTCCGGCCCAAGCTTCGAAGCCCACCGGGAGTCTTTCAGCGAAATCGACTTGGAGCATTCGGCATTTCACTGCACGAATTTTTGACGTTCTACGAACGACCATATTGGATGCGGCGCTCGCGCGTTGATCCACAAGGATATCCACCGCAACGGTGGATAACTTCAACGTGCGTTTGCTCGCCCGTTTGGCTCGCGTTTCAATGCCATAAGGCCATGACAGGCTAGGGAGGCGTGGTTTCGCGGGTGGCTGTTATCAACGCCCCGTATTACATAAAATGGCTACGCTGGCTATCGCGACCGCCGCGTTCTTGACGCGGTCGAGCAACGTGATCGCCATTTTCGCTGATCGATTGCAGGTGCGTGGTCACAACTTTGCAGTGGGTCCCATTACGGATGGTGACCGTGGTCAATCGAGCGGGCAACGCCCTTGAGGGAAAGCTCGGTCGCTCGATGACAGCTCACGAAGTGGTTGGGGGCTATCTCTTCCTGCGCAGGCGACTTCACTCGGCAGATGGCCTGCGCATACTGGCACCGGGGATGGAAATGACAACCCGGAGGTGGTTTGGCCGGATCGGCTACTTCGCCCTGGAGGACGATGCGATCTGAGCGAAGACGCGGATCTGGTTTGGGGACCGCGGACAGTAGGGCCTCGGTATACGGATGCTTCGGAGACGCGAACAACTCTTCGGTGGGTGCGGTCTCCACGATTCTGCCAACGTACATCACGGCGACCCGCTCACTGATATGTTTGACAACGCTGAGGTCGTGAGCGACAAAGAGATAGGTAAGCCCGAGTCGTTGCTGAAGATCGAGGAGGAGGTTCAGGATCTGTGCCTGGACCGACACGTCTAGGGCGGAAACGGGTTCGTCCGCAACGACCAGACGGGGATTCAAGGCAAGCGCGCGAGCAATACCGATACGCTGGCGCTGGCCTCCCGAGAAGGCATGAGGGTAGCGCCGCATGTATTCTGGCCTGAGGCCGACGAGTCGAAGGAGTTCCACGACCCTGTCGGTTCTTTCGTGCGCGTTGCCTTCGCCGTGAACGAGTAGGGGTTCCCCGACGATGTCCAGCAGGGTCATTCGCGGGTTCAGCGAGGAGAACGGGTCCTGAAAGATCATCTGCATCTGACGCCGAAGGGACCGAAGTCGGTGCTTCGGGACGGTTGCCACGTTCACGATTTCACCGTTGTCCGCAAGGAGGACCTGACCGGCCGTCGGGGCGATGGCTCTCAGAATGCAGCGGGCCGTCGTGGTTTTTCCGCAGCCGCTCTCTCCGACGAGCGACAGCGTCTCGCCTCGATTGAGGAAGAAGCTCACGTCGTCCACCGCCTTCACCTGGCCGACGGTCTTTTGGAGAAGCCCCCTTCGAATGGGGAAATACTTCTTGAGCCCCTTGACGTCGAGGAGCACCGACTGTTCCGAACCGGCGGTGCGATTCACCATTGTTGTCCGCTTTTGGTCATTGGTAGAGAAAACAGCTCACCTTTCTTCCTTTCCCAACCGCCAGAAGCAGCGGGTCCTGGGTGTCGCAGCGGCCGGGTATGGAGGCAACACAGCGGGGATGGAAGGGGCAACCCGTCGGCCGGTTGAACGGGTGGGGAATCGACCCGCTGATGGTCGGGAGCTTCAGCCTCGGCACGGACTCGATGCTTGGAATGGATTGGAGCAGGGCCTTCGTATACGGGTGTTTCGGGTCGTGAAAGATGTCGTCGACCTTGCCTTGCTCCACCACGCGGCCCAGGTACATAACGACCACGTCGTCGGCCATCTCTGCGACCACGCCGAGGTTGTGCGTGATGAGCATGATCGCCATCCCCCGTTCCTGCTGAATCTTTCGCAGCAGATCCAGGATCTGCGCCTGGGTGGTGACGTCCAGGGCCGTCGTCGGCTCGTCGGCGATGAGGAGCCGCGGATCACAGGAAAGAGCGACCGCGATCATCGCCCGCTGGCGGAGGCCGCCGCTCAATTCGAACGAGTATTCGTCGATACGCCGTTCCGGTTTCGGGATCCCGACGCTGCGCAGCGCTTCGATTCCCCGGCGTCTCGCTTCCTTTTTACTGACCGGATTATGGAAGCGGATCGCCTCGATGATTTGTGCTCCGACCGTATGAACCGGGCTGAACGAGGTCATGGGCTCCTGAAAGACGAGACCGATGTCTCCCCCCCGAATCGAACGCATCTCCCGGCTGTTAGCCTTGAGTTTGACGAGGTCGGTTTGCGAACCGTCGGCGCGAGTCAGGAAGATCTCTCCTTGAACGATGCGACCGGGACGATCGACGATCCGCAGGATCGACTGCGCCGTGACGCTTTTTCCGCAGCCGCTTTCGCCGACGATGCTGAGCGTCTTTCCTGGGAAGACGTCGAACGAAGCGCCGTCGACGGCTCTTGTCGTTCCCTCGTCCTGAAAGAAGCTCGTCTTCAGGTTCCTCACCGAGAGAAGCGGCTTCGCAGCGTTCTGCATGTTCAGTCCGCGTAGCGTGGAGGTGATGGGGCCGAGCGTTGAAAGGGGAGCGAGCGGGCGTTCGCTGGAATCAACCCGTCTACAAATAGGGATCCGCCGCATCCCGTATCCCATCGCCCATGAAATTGAACGCGAGGACAGCGATGATGACGGCAAAGGACGGGATGAGTAGCCAGGGAGAAATTACCAAGGCTTGGATGTTCTGGGCATCCTGAAGCAGCACACCCCAGCTGATCGCAGGCGGCCTCAGGCCGAGCCCGAGGAAACTCAACGAGGTCTCGCTGATGATGATTGCAGGTATCGCCAGGGTTGTCGCCGCGATGATGTGACTCATGAACGACGGTACCATGTGGCGAAAGATGATCCTCGCTTTGCTGCAACCTACGAGCTCGGCGGCCATGACGAAATCTTCTTCCTTGAGCGAAATGAATCTCCCTCGAACAACCCGAGCGAGTTCGGTCCAACCGATGAGGGAAATGATGATCGTGATGGCGAAGTAGACCTTTACGACGTCCCAGTCGGCGGGCAGAGCTGCTGCAAGGCCCATCCAGAGAGGAATCGTCGGAATCGAGCGAAGGATCTCGATGATGCGCTGGATCACCGTATCGATCACGCCGCCGAAATAGCCGGATATGCCGCCCAGCACGACGCCCAGCACGAGACTCAAGGCCACGCTGACAAGACCTATCGTCATCGACGTCCGCGTTGCATACATCAGCCGCGACCAAAGGTCGCGTCCCTGCATGTCTGTTCCCATCAGGAATAGCGACTCTCCCGCCTTGGCTCCCTCTACTGCAAAGAGATGGCGGTCGGTCGGGATGAAGCCCAGCGCCTGCCAAGGCTCTCCACGCGCGAAGAATTTGACCGGGATCTTCGTGCTCGTGTCGGGAACATAGACCCGCTTGAACGTCAGTGGGTCGCGCGATCCCTTCAGAGCGTACACGTAGGGTTTGAAGCGGCCCTCGTCGATCCAATGGATCGGCTGCGGTGCCATCAGCGACCGCTGGGCATCCGACTCCTGAGGATCCACGTAGGCAAAGAAGTCGGCGAAAAGCGCAACCAGATAAAAAGCGACCAGGACGATGGTCCCTCCCGCTGCGAGCTTGTGCTTGCGGAAGCGCCACCACATCAGCTGCCATTGCGTGGCGACGGCAATCCGCTGTTCGGCCAAGTCTCCCGATTGCAGTACCGCAGCGTCGTCCGAGATCACGGCCGTCGCAGACGTA
Source organism: uncultured beta proteobacterium (assembly GCA_963711235.1). Taxonomy (GTDB): domain Bacteria; phylum Pseudomonadota; class Gammaproteobacteria; order Burkholderiales; family Casimicrobiaceae; genus PALSA-1003. The sequence goes on from CAVQDI010000016.1 coordinate 431,556, forward strand.
TTCTGGGACCCAAAGACCCTTCCTTCGCAGCAGCGCGCTGCGCCGTCACTGGCGCCCCAACCGAATTCTCGGGTCGACCCACATGAGAAGCAGGTCCGAAATAAAAGTCCCGATGACGGTCATGACGCCGAGCAACAGGACGATGGTTCCCGCCAGGAACATGTCCTGGGCGATCAACGCCTTGAGCAGGAGAGGACCGACCGTCGGCAGGCTCAGGACGAGAGATACGATGATGCTTCCGGAGACCACATAGGGAAGGAGGTAGCCAATGGTGCTCACGAACGGATTGAGGGCCACGCGGACCGGATACCTCAAGATGACCCGGTATTCCGAAAGTCCCCGGGCCCGGGCCGTCATGACATACGGCTTCCTCAATTCGTCGAGCAGGTTCGATCGCATGATGCGAATCAACTGGGCGGTTCCCGCAACGCCGAGGACGACGGCCGGAATCGGAAGATGCTTCGTAAGGTCCCACGCCTTTGCCACGCTCCAGGGAGCTTCGACGAAATCGGGTGAAAAGAGGCCGCCCACGTTCGCCCCGAACCAGGCGAAGCCGACATACATCACGATGAGTGCCAGCAGGAACCCGGGAAAGGCGAGCCCGATGAAACCGACAAACGTGAACACGTAATCCAGGAAGGAATAGGGGTACACCGCTGAGTAGATCCCGATGGGCAACGCCACGGCCCAGGTGAATATGATCGCGGCGACGGAAATGACCATGGTCAACGCAAGACGGTCGCCGATGACGTCGGAAACGGGGCGTCCCCATTCCATTGCCATGCCGAAATTCCCCTGCAGCATGAGACCCATCCACTTTGCATATTGAACCGTGATGGGTTTGTCGAGACCGAGTTGTTCCCGCAGCGCGTTCGCCTCTCCTTCGGAAACCGCACTACCCGACGCCGACATCGAGGCGATGTACGAGGTCACGTAATCGCCGGGAGGCAGGTGGATGATCATGAAGGACAGGACTGAAATGGCCCAGACCGTCAGCACGGCAAGCAAAAAGCGGCGAACGACGTAAGCCACCATGGCAACTCCGCGAAAAGCGCACTCTCGAGACCCCGTGGACACCCGGGCGGAGAGCAGCCCCTAAGCTTTGCGTGCGACTGCGATCCCGTTACTTGAAATAGAACGTCTCCGGCATCGAGGTGTGCGGAGTCCGGGCGTGCTGGGCGTTCACCTGCCGTTCGGGTACGTTGCCCATGTTGTTCTTGACGATGCGCACGCCCATGAAGGCTGGCGACTGGCCAACCGTTCCGATGCTCCACGTCTGTTCGACGATGATCTTCCAGATCTCCTTGCCGGCCTTGATTCGATCCTCTTCCTTCATGCCGAAAGCGTTGCGGAAAAGATCGAAGGCCCTGATCATTTCCGGGTCGTCCGGCTTCTTTCCGGCCGTTCCGTTGGACGAATACCACTTGGCGAAGGCCATGCCCATGTGGCTTTCGGCCGCATCCACGGGCAGCGCATGGCGAGGGAAGAGGAACAGCATTTCCGAGCCGTCGTTGGCCCAGGTGATCATCTGGTTTTCGTTGCCGTTGTCACGGGTGAAGGCAAGATTCCGTTCCAGTTCCTTGACGTCGAGGTCGATGCCAATCTTCTTCCATTGCTGCTTGATCATTTCGCCGATCTGGGTGTACGGAACGAATTGACCGCCGACCGTGATCATTTCGAGGCGCAGGCGTCCTTTACCATCGGTGCGCAGTCGGTACCCGTCGGCATCCTTCTTCGTCAGGCCGACCTTGTCGAGAAGTTCATTCGCCTGCTTCAGATCCAGAACACCCCATTTCTTGTTCCATTCGGGGCCCGGGCTGTACAGAGTATCGGGCGACGGAGCCACCGATCCGGCGGTTCCCACGCCGAGCCAGAACGCTTCGTTGAGCTGGTCCCGGTCGATGCCCAGAGCGAGTGCATGGCGGAAATCCTTGTTCCTGAGCAGTCTCGCAATCTCGGGATCGCCTTCATAGGAGTTGCCGATGTGAATCGCCGCATCCGATCCGTTGAGACCCGGGTCAAGGTGAACGGTGTAGTTGCCTTTCTTGGCGTTTTCGAGGAAGACCGGCAGCTTGGCAAGACCCATGTGCCGTTCCTGAATGTCGTATTCGCCGGCAATCGCGCGCAGGTTGGCGACTTCAGTGTTTTCCGCCAGGGTCATGGTGATCCTGTCGATGTAGGGAAGCTGGTTCCCCGCGGTGTCGACAGCCCAGAAGTAGGGATTCCTTTCCATGGACCAGGTGGGCGTATTGATCGGAGACACCGTCTTCCATGGCGTCATGACCGGCAGTTCGTTGTTCAGCGCCCAGCTGTAGCGGTTCTTGAGGAGCGATACCCAGCTGTCGAAACCGAGGTCCTTGGCCTTCTTGTTCACTGCCTCCTCGGACGAGTATTTGGGCAAGAACTGCTTCAGGTAATGGGCCGGCGCATAGGCACCGCCAAAGTTCTGGAAGCCTCCGCGCGTAGCGAACCCGGCGCCGATGGCGGTGCTCCCTGCAAGCTGGTAGACGAAAAAGTCGTAGGGTTCGGGGAAATCGAAAGCGACGGTGTAATCGTCGATCTTCCTCATTTTCCCGTCTTTCCCATTGATCTGGAACTCGAAGAAAGGCGTGGGGACAATGTTCTTGTTGAGATAGATGTCTTCGTACCAGAACATGAAATCGTTCGCCGTAAAGGGCGTGCCGTCGGACCACTTGGCGCCCTTGCGGAGGTAAATCGTCGTCGTCTTGCCGTCGGCGCTGACCTTCCAGTCGCGGGCAAGACTAGGGATGATCTTGGTGCCCGTGTAATCGAAGGTGAGGATCTTGTCGGCCGACACGATGCGGTTACCGTTTTCATGGTCGGCCGGCCCGGTGAAAGCCCTTCGCCAGTTGCCGCCGTATTTTCCGATTTCGTGTAGTGGCTTCACGACGAGAAGCTGTGAAGCCTCGGGCAGGCGTTTGTCGACCGGGGGAAGCTTTCCCGCTTTCACCTCTGCGCCAAGAACCGGAGCCTCCTTGAAGGTTTTCGGAAAGACCTTGGCGTCGAGGATGATTTCCGGTCCTTCGAGCTTTCCGATCAACGAGGAGCCGATTTTTACGGGCTTCGATGAATCCGCCGGCGTCGCCGCTTGCGCGACTGCCGCCCCCGAGCCCATCGCAAGGGTGCCGAGGAGTCCAAGACCCGCCAGCACAAATGCCGAGCGCATCATTTTCATATGACCTTCCCTTTGTTTTTTTCGTTTCGGTAGCCACAACGCCCGCTGCTCGAGACCGGTGCGGCTGCCCGATGTGACAGGCTACCACCAACGCCACGACGATAAAAAGCCCGTTGTGACCGTCCCCTTTCAGGCATTCTGGCGTCGCAGGCGTGGCCGGAACTTGCCACGATCAAGGCGCCCCCCCGAGAGCCAACCATGACCACTTGAGTTGGCTGCAGTATCCTACCCGGGCCGCTTCCACCGCCATGTCCTCGAAAGCTACTCCGCACTCAAGCTTGCCCACGGGCACCGTCACCTTCCTGTTTACAGACATCGAGGGCAGTACAACGCTGTGGGAGCAATTTCCTGACGCGATGCAGGACGCGCTCGCGCGCCACAACGGGCTGTTGCGGCACGCGATCGAGTCATCGGGCGGATGCATCGTTAAGGGCACCGGAGACGGTGTGTATGCAGTCTTCGCCGCTGCCGCAGATGCGCTCGCGGCGTGCCTCGCGGCACAACGCGCCCTGCAGGCAGGCGAAGATAGCGCCTCGAACCCGGAGCAGGAGGCGTCTGATGTCCGACCGCCAATTGCGCTGTCGGTACGCATGGGCTTGCACACCGGCGTGGCAGAACTTCGGGAGGGTGATTATCTCGGTGCGGCGTTGAATCGCGCGGCGCGGATCATGTCCGTCGCGCACGGCGGCCAAGTCCTGCTCTCCGTCGCGACGGCGGAATTGGTACGCGGACAATTGCCGGAGCGCGTGACCTTGCGCGAGATGGGCGAGCATCGATTGAAGGGCTTGCTCAATCCCGAGCGCCTGCTCCAGGTCGTTGCGTCGGACTTGCGCAGTGATTTTCCGCCATTGGCGTCACAGACGGGGCATAGCCTACCAGCCGAGCGCGACGCCTTCGTCGGTCGTCGCGAGCCCTTGGCCGAGTTGGCGCGACGCCTGGACGCCGGGTCGCGCCTGGTCTCGGTCCTGGGGCTCGGCGGCACCGGCAAGACGCGGCTGGTCACCCGGTTCGGGTGGAGCTCGCTCAGCAATTTTGCGGGTGGCGTCTGGTTCTGCGATCTGTCAGAAGCCCGAGGCCTGGACGGCATCCTCCATGCCGTCGCACAGGGGCTCGACGTGCCGCTGGGCAAGGACGACCCGGTCACCCAGATCGGGCGGGCTATCGCGGGGCGTGGAACGTGTCTCGTGATACTCGACAACTTCGAGCAGGTAGCGCGTCACGCGGAGGAAACCCTGGGCCGATGGCTCAACCGTGCAAGCACCGCACAGTTCGTAGTGACGACCCGCGAAGTGCTGGGATTGCCAGGAGAAGAGATCCTCGCGCTGGCGCCATTGGCGCCAGCCGATGCAGCTGCCCTGTTCATGCGCAGGGCTGAGGCAGCGAAGCCGGGTTTCCAACCGAGCGCCGAGGATCAGTCGGCGATCGGCCCGCTCGTGAAGCTACTGGAGGGACTGCCGTTGGCGATCGAACTGGCGGCGGCGCGGGTGCGCCTGATGCCTCCGCGGATGCTTCTCTTGCGCATGAGCGAGCGGTTCAAGCTGTTGTCGTCGGCAGGTGGCCGCCTGGACCGACAAGCGACGCTGCGCGCGGTGTTCGATTGGTCGTGGGACTTGCTGTCAGTGCCCGAGAAAGCCGCGCTTGCCCAACTGTCCGTGTTCGAGGGCGGATTCACGCTCGAGTCGGTGGAGGCCGTTCTTGACCTCTCTGCGTGCGAGAACGCGCCGTGGCCCATGGACGCGCTGCAATCGCTGCTACACAAGTCATTGGTCAGGCAGATGACTGACGCTCGCTTCGATCTCCTCGTGAGCGTACAGGAGTATGCAGCGGAGCACCTGCGCACGGAGGGACGCTACACGGCGAGCGGTTCCGCCGCGCTGCTCGCAGCGGAGGCACGACACGGCGCGTACTTTGCAAGTTTGGACGAGAAGGCCGCGATCGCCGATGCCTGCGCCGAGCTCGACAATTTCGTCGTGGCTTGTCACCGAGCCGCGGCGCGGGACGACGCGGAAATGGCCGCAAACGCGCTGGAGGGCGCGTGGGCGGGGCTGAGCTTGCGCGGACCATTCAGGGTGGGGATCGAGCTCGCGTCCGTTGTGCAGGCCACTCGCGGGCTTGGAGCTGCCGCGGCCGCCAAGGCGCATTGGGTTGCGGGTCGCGCGCTGGCGGCCTCCGGAAAGGACGCTGAGGCGCGCGCGCAGTTCGAGGCATCGCTCGCGAGGGCAGGCGAGGTTGGGGATCGGCGCTGCGAGTGCCGCGCGCTCATCGGCCTCGCCGCCCGCGACAGCCACGCGGGTCGCATGGACGCGGCCCGCGCGGCCTTCGAGGCTGCACTGGTCATCGCGGGCGAGATGAAGGACCGGACATTGCAGAGTGACGCTCACAATGGTCTCGGCACCATGGAAGTCTTCCTCGGTCGAACCGGCGAGGCTCGGGCGCATTTCGAGAAAGCGCTCGCTTTGGCCCGGGAGGCGGGGGAACGGGAGCGGGAGGGCCGCATACTTGGCAACCTGGGTATTCTCTACATCAACGCGGGAAGGATGGACGAGGCCGGGTCGCATGACGAAGAGGCGCTCGCTGTGGCACGGGAGATCGGGAACCGGCAGCTGGAAGGCAACATACTGTGCAACCTCGGTCAGTTGCACCAGGTGCAGGGAAAGCTCGCCGAGGCTCTTAAGCAACTCGAGGCGGCACTGCCGGTGTCTCGAGATTTGGGGGACGCGCGCTTGGAGTGCATCGCGCTCTGCAATCTGGGAATGGTCTACGACGGCTTGGCCCGCTTCGACGACGCCCGGGATCACTTCGAGGCGGCGCTGGTCATCGCCCGCGAATCGGGGGATCGGCACCGTGAGGGCCAGTTTCTAAGCTACCTCGGTCTGCTGCACGCCCGCCAAGCGAATGTCGACGAGGCGCGCCGTTGCCTGGATTCGAGCGAAGCCCTGTTACGTACTGTGTCGGACCGGATTAGCCTTGGGATCCTGCTCTGCGGCCGAGCCGAAACGGAGCACCTTGCCGGCGTTCCCGATGCCGCGAGCGCTGCGCTCGCGGAAGCCAATGTCATTGCCTCCGAGGTTGGGGCGGGACCGGATTCCGAACTGGGTCTCGCGCTTGCGCGTGTCCGTAATCTTCTCCGTCACGGGAGCAACTCAGAAGTTGACAGCCCGATAACCGGAGCGATCGGCCACAAGTAATTGATTAATAACGAGTCGGCCAGAGCCGACGAAGCCGGTAACATCGCGAGGCCCAATTAATCCTTCCCTAGGGCAAATGCGGCGAAGCGGCCGAAAATATTACCGCCCGTTTGGGCTGGGATCGTCCGCCCTTGCGCAGGGGACGGTCGCCCTGGAGAACCCGATGCCATCGGCTTGCGTTCGGATTGCCATTGCGTCATGGCATCCTGGATGAGCAAGACCGACGGCTCGAGTCGTCTCCGGGGCGTCCTGTGGCGCTCAGGCAGCGCCCAAGCGCTTTCCATGCGACAAGCCGAGCGCAATCCGTCCGCAGCGCAGCTCCAAGCGCAGATAACTCGAGTCTAGAAGTCACCCTGCCGCGTCTTCTGATCACCGCTCGTGGCAATTGTCTTGCGACTACTCAACTGCGCGCGGCGGATGATGAGGAGCGTCAACTGCATAGACGAACTCAAGCGCGCGAAATCGGCGGCACCAAATTGACGAAGCTTTGTGCGCTTAGAATCATTATTCCCCACGATGCGGTCTCCTTGTTGTATTCGACTTAGCGCCGCGTCACCGCCCCGGCCTCATGCGAAAAAGAAAAAAACCCCCAATGAGAACCGGGGGCTTGAGGGTCACCACCATGAACACCTGCTGCAAGCATTGCCCCACCGAGCGGGAGCGACCGCACAGCTTACGACGCAACAGCGCGTTTGCACTGTCTTATCGGGAACACCTTGCTCGGGTTTTCGCCGTCAACCTGCGCTCGCGCTTGTTGCCGCTGCTCGCGTCGAATTCTGGCGAAGGTTTTCCGAAGGTCGGTATCAATGCTTCTCGTATAGCGAAAGGAATGATCGAGGATCGATTTCATGCGTTGTCCCTGAGCCGTGGTTGTGTCATACCGATGGTTTTGTTCTCTGGTAGAAGCAAGATGCGTTCCGGGCAGGGGGAAGTCGCGCTGGTTCAGCAGACTTGGGAGGAGGCTATTTTCTTCAAAGCGGGCGACCGTAAAATCGCTCGACACCCATAACCTGAGCAACGCGACCACACCCTGTAATGCACACGCCCTCGGAAACGATCCGCTGCGGATCGTCAAGCCACGGGCCAAACCTACATTGGGATCGTTCACCGCAATCGCGAAGCGCTGTGGACAACAACGCGTTTGTACCCAAAAAACTACCGCTTGTTCCCCGGTCCAGCCTACGCGTTGCGCATGGCACCATAATGGGGTCGGTCACGGAGAGCCTGGATGTGAAACAATCCCGCGCCTGAAACCGGCATCAATTTCCAGTCGTTGCAATCGCTCGCAGAGTACGCGGAGTGCGCAGGCTCAGGCAGGAAGCAAGGGGCGGTAGCCTGATGAACCTGACCCAGGTAGCCGAGCAGGGGCAGATCGGCAGGCGGCAGCGTATCCCAAGCCGACTCGCGGTCCCAGGGACTAGCGCGCGGTCGGGCGTGCCAGTTGTGCATGTTGTTCTGTAATTCCTGAGGGCACAAACATGGGCCGTGGACGGCCCGGGTGGCGTCAGATACTAAAACGACAAGGTTCATTTGCCATGGCCAGCCGTAACGACGGTGTCACCAGGGAGTCGGACAATGGTCTTGAGCTCCCTCGAGATGCCGGGCGCAGCGAGGTCCCGTGAATAGCCTGCTGCGTCGGCATGGTGGCGGTGCGCGGTTCCTGCAGTTGGGGCTGGAGCTGGGATGGATCGTTGCAGCGGTAGTCCTTGCGGTCAAATATCACAGTGATGACAGAGCTCTTCCGTCGCTGGCCGTTGTCGCGCCTGCGCTCGTCTTCGCGTTGCTCATGGTGGGACTCAACGCGGCGTTCGGACTCTACCGCCATGACCGGCATCTGCCGTTTGGGGAGTACGTGTTGAGGGAAGTGGCTGCGGTGGCGATCGGCTTGCCCATCGCCTATATCGCATTATTCGTCCTGCCGGACGGCGTGGTGTTCCAGCGAGCGTTCGTGCCGGCAGTGGTAATCGCGTTCGTTGGCCTGGTCGCGGTGCGCCAGGCCATGGTGTCGCCGCTTGCGCGGGCTATTTTCGCCCCACCGCGTGCTGGTGCTCGGTACCGGTCCCGAGGCGCAGATGGTCGAAACATCGCTCGCCATGGCGAACACTCCAGGCCTGGAGCTGGCGGGGTTCTATCCGCTCGAGAAGGTTGCTGCAAGAAGCATCGCCTCGGGTCGCATCGTCTCGAATCATCTGTCTCTGGAAGAAACGGTGAAGCACCTGCGCATCGACGAGATCATCGTCGCCGTGCGCGAACAGCGTGGCGGCGTGCTCCCGCTGCGCGCATTGCTGGACTGCCGCCTCGGCGGCGTTCAGGTTACCAACCTGCCGCGATTTTTCGAACGCGTGCACCAGCGTGTCCCGATCGACTCGCTCAAGGCGAGCTGGCTCATCTATGGCAATGGTTTTCGTCAAAGCTGGCTGCGTGCGATCGTGAAGCGCACTTTCGACATCGTCGTCGCGGCCGCGCTGCTGCCGATCGCGCTGCCGCTCATGGTCGTCTTCGCGTGTCTGATCTGGTTCGATGGTGGCGCGCCGATCATCTATCGGCAGGAGAGGGTCGGCCGCCGCGGACAGATATTCACGTTGCTCAAGTTCCGCAGCATGACCAGGGATGCCGAGCAGAACGGGCAGGCGTCGTGGGCGAGCATCAACGACGCACGCGTGACAGCGATCGGACGCGTCATGCGCCGTACGCGCATCGACGAGTTGCCGCAGCTGATCAACGTCCTCAAGGGCGAAATGAGCTTTGTCGGCCCGCGGCCGGAGCGTCAGCACGTTCGTTGCCATGCTCACGGAACAGATTCCGTTCTATGCGGTTCGGCACAGCGTCAAACCCGGCATAACCGGTTGGGCGCAAGTGCGCTATACCTACGGCGGGAACGTGGAAGAATCGGCCAAGAAGCTCGAGTACGACCTCTATTACGTCAAGAACCATTCGCTGCTACTCGATATGCTGATCCTGTTCAGGACCGTCAAGGTGGTCCTGCTCGCCGAGGGCGCGCGCTGATCGACGCCGAGCGCGACCGGCTGTCCAGCATTGACGAAGCGGCGCTGACGCGCGCAGGGCCGGACAAGCACGGGTCGCCGCGCGGCAGGCCTGTCCACCACGGTCGCGTACGGCCGGCACGCGGCGCGGCGTCGTCTTAGCCGAGCGCGTGAATCCGCGGTAAAGTACTTAGTTGCCGCCCATTCGCGAACCGCTCCCGTGACCGCAAGCGACCTCCTTACCGCAGCGACCTGGAGTTATGGCGTCTCTGCTGCCTGCTTCCTCGCCTTCGCGTTGCGCATGGCGCTGGGCTGGCACGGCGGAGCACGGGCAGCGCTCCTGTTCTCGGCGATCATGGCCAGCGCGCTGTGGGCGGCATCCGAAATCGCCCTGGCCGTCTGGCCGGGTGCGGCGAGCGCGATCGCTGCCCATGGGCTGGATACGGTGCGCTACGCGCTGTGGTTCGCGTTTCTGTATGCCCTTGTCAGCGCGACCCGCCAGAGCACTGGGGAAGCCGGCACCAAACTCGTGCGCGCGCCGTGGTGGCTCATCGTCGCCGTCGCTGCCGGCCTCCTCGCCAGCGTCGCGCTTCCTGACCGGGCGCCGTTGGCTACCCTCTTTGGGGTCCGGGCCGGCGTCGTCGTTTATGGTGTGCGCGTCGGGCTCTCCGTCGTCGGCCTGGTCTTAGTGGAGCGTCTGCTGCGCAGTGCCGCGCCGCATGCGCGCTGGGCGATCAAGCCACTGTGCCTGGGGCTGGCGGGGATTTTCGGAATTGATTTGTTCTATTTCGCTGACGCCATGCTGTTCGGCCATCAGGATCCGAACATCTGGGTGGCGCGGGGCATTGCGCACGCCCTGGTGCTGCCCTTTGTTGGCGTGGCGGCGGCCAGGAATCCGGCCTGGACGATCGAGATGCACTTGTCGCGCGACGCGGTGCTGCGTTCGAGCGCGCTGCTGGTGTCGGGCCTGTTCCTTCTCGCTATTGCTGCGGCCGGTTACGTCGTGCGCTACGCGGGCGGGGAGCTGGGCAAGGCACTGCAAATCGAATTTCTGTTCGCGGCTTTGCTCCTGTTTGCGTTGGCGGTGTTCTCTGGCAGCTTCAGGTCCAAGCTGAAGGTCTTCGTCAGCAAACACTTTTTCTCGTACCGCTACGACTACCGCGAGGAGTGGCTGCGGTTCACGCGCACCTTGTCGGCAGACACTTCGCCGCAGAACATCCAGCAGCGCAGCGTCCATGCGCTTGCCGACCTGGTCGAGAGCCCAGCTGGTGCGCTGTGGTTGCGGCATGACCAGTCCTTCCGTCCGTCCGCGCGCTGGAACATGCCCGCCATCAATGCCGTGGAGCCGGCGGATGGTTCGCTGGGCAAGTTTCTGGAGAGGACCGGGTGGGTGGTCGATCTCGCGGAGCATGCTTCGGCACCGCAGCGCTACCCTGAGCTCACCCTCCCCGAATGGCTCGTCTCGCTCCCAAAGGCGTGGCTGGTGGTTCCGCTCCCGTCGCAAGCAGGTCTCGTCGGGTTCGTCGTGCTGGTCACGGCGCGTGCCTCGATCGAGGTCGATTGGGAAGTGCTCGATCTGCTCAAGACCGCGGGACGGCAGGCGGCAAGCTATCTCGCTCAGATCCAGATGACCGAGGCATTGCTCGAAGCGCGCAAATTCGACGCGTTCAATCGCATGTCGGCATTTGTAGTCCACGACCTGAAGAACCTCGTGGCACAGCTTTCGTTGCTGCTCCAGAACGCGGAGCGACACCGCAACAACCCGGCGTTCCAACGCGATATGCTCATGACGGTGGGCAACGTCGTCGAGCGCATGAACAAGTTGATGCTGCAGCTGAGGACCGGGGCGCGGCCGGTCGAGCAGCCGCGGTCCGTGGATCTCGCACCGGCGATCCGCAACGTCTGCGCGGCGAAGTCGGAGCAAAACGCGTCGATCGACCTGGACCTTGCCGGAGGAGTCTATGGCGTGGGTCACGTGGACCAACTCGAGCATGTCATCGGACATTTGGTGCAAAATGCGCTCGACGCGACCGCCGGCAGGGGTCGGGTTTCGGTACGGCTGCGCCGCGATGACGACGCCGCAGTCATCGAAGTCACGGACAGCGGCGTCGGCATGACACCCGAATTCGTCCGGGACCGACTGTTCAAACCTTTCCAGACGACGAAGGCGACGGGCATGGGTGTGGGCGTGTACGAGAGCGCGCAGTACGTGACAGGGCTAGGCGGACGGATCCTGGTTGATAGCACCCCGGAGGTCGGAACTTGCGTTCGCGTCGTGTTGCCACTTGGACACGATACCCTCGCGCCGACCAGGGAGCCCAAAGAAGCCGCATGAACGAAACGCGTAGGCGCTTGCTCATCGTCGAGGACGACCCGGCGCTGCAGAAACAGATGTGCTGGGCTTTCGATCAGTATGAAACGATCGTAGCCGGCGATCGCGAGTCTGCGGTAGCGATGGTGCGTCGCCATGAACCCGCCGTCATGACGATGGATCTCGGTCTTCCGCCGCATCCGGACGACCCGACCGAGGGCTTGCAGCTGCTCGAGGATTTGCACGGGCTTGCACCCGACACCAAGGTGATCGTCCTAACCGGCCAGAACGACCGCGCCAACGCGCTCAAGGCCATCGCGCTGGGCGCCTACGACTTTTGCGAGAAACCATTCGAGCCGGTCATCCTGACGCTGATGATCGAGCGCGCATTTCGCGTCCACGCCCTGCAGGAGGAGAACCGGCGCCTGCAGGCCCAGCAGCACGTGCCGGCGATGGCGGGAATCGTCACGCGCGATCCCGGGATGCAGAGGATCTGCCGCACCGTGGAGAAGATCGCCCCGACCTCGGCCACCTTGCTCATCCTCGGCGAGTCCGGCACAGGCAAGGAGCTGCTCGCCCGCGCGTTGCATGACCTCTCGCTCCGGCATGGCAACCGGTTCGTCGCGCTCAACTGTGCGGCGATCCCCGAAACGCTGCTCGAAAGCGAGCTCTTCGGATACGAGAAAGGTGCCTTTACCGGAGCGGCGAAACAGACTCTCGGCAAGATCGAAACAGCGCATGGCGGAACGCTCTTCTTAGACGAGATCGGCGACCTGTCGCTCGCGCTGCAGGTGAAATTGCTGCGCTTCCTGCAGGAGCGCGTGATCGAGCGGATCGGAGGACGTCAGGAGATCCCAATCGACGTGCGCATCGTCTGCGCCACCAATCAGAATCTCAAGGATCTGACCGCGGCCGGCAAGTTTCGCGACGATCTGTACTACCGCTTGGCCGAGATCGTGCTGGAGATCCCGCCGCTGCGCGCACGCAAGGGCGACGCAACGCTGCTCGCGCACACATTGGTGCACCGGTTTGCAGCCGAGCAACGGCGCGGCGCGATGACGCTGCTGCCCGACGCAGTGGCCGCGATCGAAGCCTACGCCTGGCCGGGGAATGTGCGCGAGCTCGAGAACGTCGTGCGGCGGGCCGTGATCATGGCCGATGGAACGGGGATCAGTGCCGCAGATATCGGCATCGCGCCGGAGACGCAGGAGACAGCGCAACTCAACTTGCGCCAGGTGCGCGATGAAGCCGAGAAGCACGCGGTGCTGCGGGCCCTCGGCCGAGTCAACGGTAATCTAAGCAAGGCGGCCGACCTTCTGGGTATCAGCCGACCCACGCTCTACGAGCTCATTCACCGCTTCGGACTCAAATCAGGTACCCCATGACCCTGCCGGCGTCCCAGCTGACGAAAGCGATACCCCAATGAAGCCAATCTGGCTGCACACTCTTGTGAAGGTCTGGTTTGCCGCGGGCCTCTGTGTCGTGCTGCTCGCCGCCTGCGGTGGCGATTCTCCCCAGGCACTGGTCAAGTCGGCGAAGGACTATCTGGCCAAGGGCGACGCCAGCGCCGCGGTGATCCAGCTCAGGAATGCGCTGCAAAAAGCGCCGGACGACGCCGAAGCGCGCTACCTGCTCGGGACGGTCCTGACCGACCGCCGCGACCCCGCCGGCGCGGTCAAAGAGCTGCGCCGGGCGCTGCAGCTGGGCTATCCCGCGGACCAGGTGGTGCCGACGCTCGCACGCGCGCTCGTCAACGATGGGGACGCCAAGGAGCTCATCGCCGAGTTCGGCAACACGACGCTCGGCAGTCCCGACGCGCAAGCGGCCTTGAAGACCACGCTCGGCAACGCCTTGCTCTCGCTCGGCAATCCCAAGGACGCAGAAGCCGCATTCAACGCGGCACTTGCCGCCAAGGCCGATGATGCCGATGCCCTCCTGGGCATTGGCGAGGCTGCGCGCCGCGAGCGGAGACCTTGCGGGGACCAAGAAGATCGTCGACGCGGTTCTCGCGCAGCCACATCCGCCGCCGGAGGCGTCGCTGTTCAAGGCCCAGCTGCTCGTCGCCGAAAGCCAGCCCGATGCAGCACGCGCCCTCCTGGAGAAGATACTGGAGGCGAAGCCCGATTATCTGCAGGCTCGCTACCAGCTCGCTTCCCTGCTGATCGCCAAGGGCGATCTCGAGCAAGCGAGCGCGCAGGTCGGCGCCATCAGAAAAGTCTCGCCCCAGGATCCTCGCGCGTACTTCTTCGAGGCGCTGATTGCCTCGCAGCGCGGTGATCTTGCCGCCGCTCGCGCGGCGATTCTGCAGGTGCTGAAGAGCTCGCCCGAACACGTCCCGAGCCTGCTGCTCGCCGGCGAGATCGAGTTTCGCGCCAAGGAGTTCAATCAGGCGGAGGACTACCTGCGCCGGGCGCTGCACGGGGCGCCCGGCTTGCCTTATGCCCAGCGTCTGCTCGCGGCAACTTATCTGCGCCTGGGCAGCCCGGCACGTGCGCTCGAAGTGCTGCAACCGGCGTTAAGCCGCGGCAGCCGCGATCCGCAGCTTATGGCGGTCGCGGGGGAGGCCTATCTGGCCGTCGGCGACGTTCCGAAGGCAGCCCAATACTTCGCGCAAACAACGGCGCTCGACCCGAAGAACGCCGCGGCACGCACGCGGCTCGGCCAGGTGCGCTTCGCGGAGGGCGACACCGAGGGCGCGATACATGACCTCGAAGCCGCGTCGGCCATGGAGCCGAACGTATCGCCGGCCGACCTGGCGCTTGTCGCCGACCTCCTGCGCCAGAAACAGTTCGACCAGGCCCTTGCCGCTGTCGGCCGCCTGGAGCAGAAGCAGCCCAACAGTGCGCTGGTCTACAACCTGAAGGGCCTCGTCTACCTGAGCAAACGCGACCTCGGGACCGCGCGGGCGAATTTCGAACGCGCGCTACAGATTCAACCTGACTTCCTGCCCGCGGTGAACAACCTGGCGCAACTCGATCGGCTCGAAAACAAACCGGAGGCCGCGCGCCAGCGCTACCAAGCGCTGCTCGAGAAGGAGCCCAATAACGAGCAGGTATTGCTAGGGCTCGCCAATCTTCTGCAATCACTTGGCGGCGATCCCAGTGAGATCGAGTCACTGCTCAAGAAGGCGGTCATTGCCAATCCGCAGTCGATCAATGTGCGCGTCGCGCTCGTGAGCTTCTACACCCGCAAGGGCGACGGCAAGCAGGCGCTATCTCGCGGCGCAGGAGGCGAATAACGCACTGCCGAACGACCCGCGAACGCTCGAACTGCTCGGACAGGTTCAGCTGGCGACAGGCGATGCCACGCTGGCCGTCGACACCTTCAGCAAGCTGGTGACAGCCCAGCCGGGCGCGGTCGAACCGCTGATGCGACTTGCCGGGGCGCTGGTGGCCCTGAAAGACTACGACAAAGCGATCGAGAAGCTGCGCGAAGCGCTGAAGATCAACCCGGATCTCTATGAGGCGAGCCGGGAGATCGTCGCCGTCTACGTCATGTCCGGTCGCACCGACCAGGCGCTCTCCGAGATCAAGGCGATACAGAAGCGGCAGCCCAAGGACATGCGCGGCTACGTCCTCGAGGGTGACTTCCTGGCAGGGCAGCAGAAATGGCGGCAGGCGGAGGCTGCTTTCCGGACCGCGCAGAAACTCGCGCCCGACGATGCCACGGTCGCGGTGAGAATCTATGCCGCCATGACCAACGGCGGCAAACCCACAGCGGCCGAACTCGCGGCGGACAAATGGCTGAAGGAGCATCCGAAGGACGTCATCGTGCCCGATTATCTGGCCGAGCTGGCGCTAAAAAAACAGGATTACAAGGCGGCGGCGCGTCAGTATCAGGAGCTCGTCGTCCGGCAACCCGACAACGTCATATTTCTCAACAACCTCGCCTGGGCCGCCGGCGAACTGGGCGATCCCAAGGCGTTGTCGTACGCCGAGAAGGCGGCCACACTTGCCCCGGCGAATCCCGCGGTCCTGGACACGCTCGGCATGCTGTTGGTGAAGCAGGGCAATGTGACACAGGGGCTCGAAAAGGTGCAGAAGGCCGCACAGCTGGCGCCGAATCAGTCGGATATCCGCTTGCATCTGGCCGAAGTGCTGATCAAGGCCGGCGACAAGGCGGCCGCACGCAAGGAGTTGGAAGCCCTCGCCCAGGCGAGCAGTCAAGCGGAGGCCAAGTCCGCGCCGGATGACAAGGGCAGCGGCGCGGAGCAGAAATCCGCGCCCGCAGCGCTGGCCAAGACGCCGCGACTGACCTGCGGCCCGGGTTGCGCCGCCGAAGTTGCCGCGCTGCTAAAGACGCTCTAGCACATCGGTCGTCCTCTGCCCGAGACGACTAAGGATCGGGCGCTAAGAGGGCGCCACGGGCACATCAACACGACCAAGGGAGTCGAAGTGACGGTTGTCGCCGTAGTTGGCTTGGGCTACGTAGGCTTGCCCCTGGCCGTCGAGTTCGGAAAGGGCTATCCGACCATCGGCTTCGACCTCTCCGAGAGGAAGGTCGCCGCCTACCGCGATGGCCACGATCCGACCGGGGAAGTAAGCCGCGCGGAGTTCGCCTCCGCGTCGCGGCTGCGGGTCACCACCGAGGCGGACGAACTCGGCAACGCCGACTTCATCATCGTCGCGGTGCCAACGCCGGTCGATGAGGCGCACCGGCCGGACTTCGGGCCGTTGCTGGCGGCGAGCGAAACGGTCGGCCGGCACCTGAAGCGTGGCGCGACCATCGTCTTCGAATCGACCGTCTACCCCGGGGCGACCGAAGAGGTCTGCGTGCCGGTCGTCGAGCGCGCCTCCGGCATGCAGTGGCGGCGCGACTTTTACGTCGGCTATTCGCCCGAGCGCATCAATCCCGGCGACAAGGAGCATTCGCTGACGCGGATCACCAAGATCGTCTCCGGCGACTCGCCCGAAACGCTGGAGCGAGTTGCCGAGATCTACGCGAGCATTATTACCGCGGGTGTGCACCGGGCGAGTAGCATCAAGGTAGCCGAGGCGGCCAAGGTCATCGAAAACACGCAGCGCGACCTCAACATCGCCTTGATCAACGAGCTGGCGCTGATCTTTCACAAGATCGGGATCGATACCACCGAGGTGCTGGAGGCGGCCGGCACGAAGTGGAACTTCCTGCATTTTCGCCCGGGGCTGGTTGGCGGGCATTGCATCGGTGTGGACCCGTACTATCTGACGCACAAGGCGGACTTGCTCGGCTACCACCCGCAGGTCATCCTCGCGGGGCGGCGCATCAACGACGGCATGGGCAAGTATGTCGCGGATGAGACAGTGAAGCTGATGATCCAGGCCGGCTCGGCGGTGAAAGGCGCTGCGGTGAACGTGCTCGGCCTCACCTTCAAGGAGAACTGCCCCGACCTGCGCAACTCGCGCGTCATCGACGTCGTCAGGGAACTCGTCTCCTTCGGCGCGTCCGTGCGCGTCCATGATCCGGTTGCCGATCCCGGCGACGCCTGGCGCGAGTACGGAGTGCGGCTCACGCCCTGGGACGAACTGCCGCGCGCGGAAGCCGTCGTCTCGGCCGTTGCGCACCGCGCATACCAGCAGTACTCGGCCGACGCTCTGGCCGCCAAGCTCCTGCCCAACGGCGTGTACATCGATGTGAAGTGCCAGGCCGACGCCGCGGCGCTGCGTGCGCGCGGCATCCAGGTGTGGAGGCTCTGATGAGCTTCGACGGCCGCGAACCCAAGGCGCTGCGGGCGGCGGCAACGCAGCTGCGCGCCAAGCCTTTGCGCTGGTTGGTGACCGGAAGCGCCGGGTTCATCGGTTCGCATCTGGTCGAGGCCCTGCTGCGCCTCGGGCAGGATGTCGTTAGCGTCGACAACTTCGAGACCGGCTACCGCCACAACCTCGACGAGGTGCGCCGGGCCGTCGGCGACGGGCTGTGGGGGCGGCATGAGTTCGTGGAAGCCGACATTGTCGATCCCGACGCCTGCCACCGTGCCTGTCGCGCCGTGGACATCGTTCTGCATCAGGCAGCGCTTGGCTCAGTACCGCGCTCGATTGCCGATCCGCTGCGCACGCATGCTGCCAACGCGACGGGGTTCTTGAACATGCTGGTCGCCGCACGGGACGCCGGCGTAGGCCGCTTCGTGTATGCGGCATCGAGCTCGACCTACGGTGACGCACCGGAGCTGCCCAAGGTCGAGGATCGGATCGGCCGCCCGCTGTCCCCGTACGCGGTCACGAAATACCTCGACGAGATCTATGCCGACGTGTTCGCTCGGTGCTACGGCACGGCCGCGATCGGGCTACGCTACTTCAACGTCTTCGGTGCACGGCAGGATCCCGAAGGTGCATATGCCGCAGTGATCCCGCGGTGGGCGGAAGCGATGCTCGACGCCAGGCCGATCGTCATTTACGGCGATGGGGCGACCACGCGCGACTTCTGCTACGTCGCCAATGTCGTGCAGGCTAATTTGCTCGCTGCGCTCAGCGGCGATCCGGAGGTCGTAGGCCAGGTTTTCAATATCGCGGTAGGGGGCCGCATGTCGCTCAACGAACTGTTTGCCGCGCTGCGTGGCGTGGTGGCTGAGCGGCACCCGGACCTGGTCGTTCCGGCACCGGTCTACGAGGGATTCCGGCCGGGGGATATCCGCCATTCGCAGGCCGATATCGGCAAGGCGCGGCGCCTGCTGGGGTACGATCCGACCTACGACGTGGGCTCCGGCTTGCTCGAGGCCATGCCATGGTACGAAGCGCGGCCACGCCGGCCGGCCGCGGGTCGCAGAGAGGCGATACAGCGGGTGGATGATGTTACCTAGCAGGCTCGTGTTGGGCATTGGCTGGCTGACCGTCGGCGCACTGACGCTCGCGACCGGGGCGCTCTCGGCCGAGACGCCGAACGCCGACCCGACAGGCGACGCCGCGCCGGTGCTCGTCGCACTGGCGCAAGCCTACGAATACGGCGAGGGTGTGGCGAAGGACCCGCTAAGGGCTGCGGCGCTGTATTGCGAGGCGGCGCGTGCTGGCGACGCCGAGGCGCAGTACAGCCTGGGCTGGATGTACGCCAACGGGCGCGGCGTGGCGCACGACGACGCCGTGGCCGCCGCGCTGCTGGCGCTGGCCGCCGAGGCGGGCCACGCCGCCGCGCGCCGAGTTCTCGCGTTCCTTGGCGACGAGCGGGGCCGCCTGCCGGATTGCATGCTCCCCGACCCGCCTGTGCTCAGCGAAGAGCCGCAGCCGGAGGCGCTCGATCCGTTCGCCGATTTGCCGCCGCAGAAGCAGAAGATCGCGCTCCTGGTGACCGCGCTGGCGCCGGCCTACATGGTCGCCCCGCGGCTCGCGCTTGCCGTCATCGCCGCCGAGTCGAACTTCGACCCGAACGCGCAGTCGCCGAAGAACGCGCTTGGCCTGATGCAGCTCATCCCGGATACGGCGACCCGATTCAGGGTCAAGAACCGATCGGATATCAGCGACAACCTGCGTGGCGGGTTGGCGTATCTGCGCTGGTTGTTGTCGTATTACCGGGGCGAGGTCGCGCTCGCCGCCGCCGCGTACAACGCCGGCGAGGCCGTCGTCGACCGCTACCGCGGCATCCCGCCGTACCCAGAAACGCGCAACTATGTGCAGCGCGTTCTAGCGCTGTTCGGAAGCGAGCGCCACCCTTACGATCCGGCACTCGCTGCCCCGCCCGCATTCGTCACACCGCAGTGATCTTAAGGCGATGCTTACGCTCGGCCTCTTCCGTAGTCACGTGGCGAGAGGTGTCCCTCGGCGTAACCGCTTCGCTATCCTGGCAGCAGCCTGGGCGCTGGTCGCGAGTCCGGCTGTAGCCGACAATACGGTTAGCACGATCGAGCGCGTTAAGGGCTCGGTTGTTGCCGTTGGAACGTTCGAGCGGACACGGGTGCCTGAATTTCAGTTCCGGGCGACCGGATTCGCGGTGGGAGACGGCTCCCTGATCGCGACCAACGCCCATGCTTTGCCGGTTAGCCTCGACAGCGAGCATCGCGAGACGCTTTCGGTGTTGATCCCTGCGCCGGGTCAGGAGCCGCAGCGGCGCGAAGCCCACGAGCTCGCCGTCGACACCGGGACCGATCTGGCGCTACTCAAGATCGATGGCCCGCCGCTGCCCGCGCTCAAGCTCGGAGGGCTCGAGGCTGTCGAGGGAAGGACAGAGCGTGCTGTTTACCGGGTTCCCGATCGGCAGCGTGCTCGGCATCTTTGCGGCGACCCATCGCGGCATGATCGCGGCGATTACGCCGATAGTCATTCCGGCCCCGATGGCGGCCCAACTCGATGCGCGCGTCGCCCGTCGCCTGACGACGGGATCCATTCCTGTGCTCCAGCTCGACGCGACGGCGTATCCCGGCAACAGTGGCAGCCCGGTTTACGACCCGGAGTCGGGCGAGGTGCTCGGGATCATCAACATGGTCTTCGTCAAGGGCACCAAGGAAGCGGCGCTGACCCAGCCGAGCGGGATCACCTACGCGATCCCCGCCAGGCACTTGCAGGCTCTTCTGGCGAAGACCCACTGAACAGTTGCCGGTCTCCCCCGTTGCCTGACGTTTTCTTGCTGAAAGGGGTGTTCAAGGCGCTCATCCTGCCGCCAACGGGGCCCTTGCTGCTCGCGGCCGCGGGGCTGTGGATGGTCGCGCGCAGGCCGCGCTGGGGGCGGATCGTCGCCTGGACGGGGATCCTGCTGTTGCTCGCTTTGTCGACACCGATGGTCGCCTTCGCGTTGCTGAGCCTCGTCGATACCTCGCCCCCTCTGGATGTGCAGCGCGCGCACGACGCGCAGGCGATCGTGATCCTCGGCGGGGGGGTGCGTCGGCACGCGGCCGAGTACGCCGGCGACACGCTGGGGCAGCTGACGCTCGAGCGCGTGCGCTATGGCGCAAGGGTCGCGCGCCTCACCGGTTTGCCGGTACTCGTCAGCGGTGGTTCCGTGTTCGGCGGCGAATCCGAAGCCACTTTGATGGGCTCGGCACTGGAGCGCGAGTTCGGCGTGCCGGTACGCTGGCTGGAGACGCAATCACGCAACACGCACGAGAACGCCGTGCGATCGGCGGAAATCCTCAGCGCCGCGAAGATCAGCCGCATCGTTCTGGTGGCGCACAGCTTCGACATGCCGCGCGCGCGCGCCGAGTTCGCTGCCCAAGGCATCGACGCAATTCCTGCGCCGACTGGCATTCCGGGCGCGCAGATTGATAGCGCACTCGATGTCCTGCCCAGTATGGCGGCCTTGCAAGCCAGCTACTTTGCACTCTACGAAATACTCGCGAACGCCGTTCGATGGATCGTCGTGACGCTCTAGGCGTAGCTTGCCGCTGCTCTCGCATGGCACCAATTGCAAAGCGGAACGAAACACCTGGAGGGCGAAACGGCTGTTGTTGGCTGCGCTCGCGCAAACGCGCCGGCGGCCCTTGCATCGCGCGGATGTCGCGCACACATCGATCGCCCATGCGAGACAGTATCGCCGTGATGCGAAGCGCCTCGCACCAAGCGCACGGACGAGGAATCGATTGCGCGCGATCGGGGACCCCCGGGCGATACGGCGTGGGATGCGAAACGTAGTGTCACGCTTCTTGGCGATGATCGACTTGTCGCACAGGATTTACCGATTGGCGACGCAGCATGGTGCGAAGCAGCATGGTAATGACATAAACTAGGATTTGCCGAACCCATCGACCTCGAACACGATCGACCCTGCGCGCGACTAACGCGAACCCTCGCCTCGAGACAGGTTGCAATAGAAGTCGTGTCTAAACATCACGATAGTCGATAGGTTCGCCACAACCTGTCGTCTACGGCAATCGCGCTGCGTTGGCCGCAACCAGTAGCCCGAAGAGGCCGTCGTCGGTAAATTCTGGCGTTAACTGCCGGTTGGGCTTAGAATCTGCATGGATGTCATCGTTCATAAAACTTACGTAACAAAGGGATAGCACTCGCATGATAGGCTGATCGAGAGACTCGATCGAGGCCGACTCTTTCGTTTTCGTTCCGTTGCCTGATTCCTGAGCCGAAAGGAATGCCAAATGCGTTCGATCATGAAGCGCAAGCCTATCGCGGACCATGGGGCGGGTTTCGCTTTACAGGTCGCAGTTATCCTCAGTGCTGCTGCGATCATGGGGTGCACGACTTCTCCTTACCCACCGGCGCCGCAGATTGCGGCGACCCCCGACTACCTCTACAAGATCGGGCCACTGGACTCAGTCAATGTCGTGGTGTGGCGAAATCCGGAGCTGACGCTGAGCGTGCCGGTCAGGCCTGACGGCAAGATCACTGCGCCGCTCATCGAGGATCTGCCCGCGCTCGGGAAGGATCCGACTACCCTCGCCCGGGACATCGAAAAGGCATTATCCAAGTACATCCGCGATCCGGTGGTTACGGTCATCGTCACCGGTTTCAATGGACCCTATCCGGAGCAGATCCGGGTCGTTGGCGAGGCCGCCAAGCCGCAGGCGTTGCCCTATAAGCAGGGGATGACGGTGCTCGACGTGATGATCGCCGTTGGCGGCCTGACCGATTTCGCCGACGGTAACAAGGCGTCCATCCTGCGCACCTCCGAGGGCGGCCGGCAGTACAACGTACGGCTTAAGGACCTGGTCAAGCGCGGGGACATCTCCGCCAATGTCGATGTCAAGCCGGGCGACATCCTCCTGGTTCCGCAGAGCTGGTTCTGAGGCGTATTGGTTCGCCGCGCGCGTAGACACCTTGGGTTGAGGAAAGCGTAACCATGCAAGAATTAGTCGAGCAGCTACTTGCCATCCTGAGGGGCATGTGGCAACGCCGCTGGTTCGGGTTGGGCGTGGCGTGGCTTGTCGCGATTATCGGAACCATTGTCGTGTTCCGATTGCCCGACAAATACGAGGCGTCGGCTCGCGTTTACGTGGATACCGATTCGCTGCTCCAGCCTTTGATGGCGGGCATGGCCGTGACCCCGGACGCGGGGCAACGGGTGGCTATCTTGAGCCGCCTCCTGCTCAGCCGACCGAACATCGAAAAGATCATCCGCAAATCGGATCTCGATACCAGCGCAGGCAAGAACGCGGTCGATCTGGTCGACGAAGTGGCGGGTTCGCTCAACATCACCCGCGCGGGCGGGGACAACCTGTACACGATTGCCTTTCGTTACCCCGACGGCCGCAAGGCGCGCGACGTGGTGCAGGCGGCGCTGTCGACGTTCATCGAACAGAGTCTCGGCCAAACGCGCGGCGGTACCGATAGCGCACGCAAGTTCCTCGACGACCAAATCAAGGATTACGAGACCAAGCTCCGCGATTCGGAAGGCCGCATGGAGGCCTTTCGCTTGAAGTACCTGGGCCTTTTCGGCACCAACGGCCAAGGCTATGTGTCGCAGATGTCGGCACTGACCGAACAGATCAAGGATGCCCGCATCGAGCTGCGTGTGGCCGAACAGACCCGCGACGGCATTCGCCAGCAGCTCGAGCAACAGACGCCGCGCAGTCCCGCGGCGGCCCATAAAGCCACTGCGGCAATCAGCGTCCCGGGACTCGACGCCCGCATCAACGAGCAGAAGCGCCAGCTCGACGAGCTGCTGCGCAAGTACACCGACGAGCACCCGGACGTCGTGGGCACCAAGCGCGTCCTAGCTCAGCTCGAGGAGGACCGGCAGCGTGAGATCGAAGCGATGAGCAAGGCTGCGGAGAACGACCCGGGGAGTCCCGTGAGCGGAGACCCGGTGGCGCAGCAACTGAAGCTCGCGCTGAACGACGCCGAAGTCCAACCTCACGACGGTTCGTGCCCGCCTCAGTGAGTACGAGGCCCGTTACAACCAGTTGCGTGCGTCCGCCGAAACGCTGCCCAAGATCGACATGGAGTTTACCCAGCTCAACCGCGACTACGATATGCAGAAGCGCCAGTACGAGAGCCTCGTCGCCCGGCGCGAGACCGCCAGCCTTACCGGGAAGCTCGAAGACGCGGGGGTTGCCGAGTTCCGGATCATCGACCCGCCGCGCATGACGCCCAATCCGGTGGCACCGAACCGGCTGCTGCTGCTCGGCGCCGTCGTTGCCATTTCGCTGGGCGCGGGGCTTGCCGCCAGCTGGCTGGTAAGTCAGGCGCGTCCTACGTTCCATGACGGACGCTCGCTGCGTGAGGTTGTGCAGCGCCCGCTGCTCGGCATGGTCAGCATCCTGCCCGCGCACGGCTTGCGGGTGATGCGGCGTCGCGCCGCGTTGCTCTTTGCCGGGGGGGTCACCGGCCTGTTAGCGTCCTACGGCGCTGCATTCGTTTTCCTTTTCCTGGCCGCCGCGCGTGGCTCCTGAGGACGGACCTATGGATCTGGTCGAGAAAGCGGCGCAGCGGCTCGCAGAGCTGCAGAAGGCTGGCATTGATGCGCCAGTTCCGGCAGCCGCTCCAGGGGCCCAGGCGCCGCCGGCAATGCCTGGCGCCGAGGTCATCCCTACGCCGGAGCGCCTGGCGCGGGCGTTGGAACGGGCGCGGCCAGCCGATGCTCGCACCGCGGCGCCGGCTGCGACCACGGCGCCGGCAGTGCACGTCCGCCGCCAGGGCGCTCCCGCCGATGCGGGCAGCGCGCAGCAAGGAGGTGCATATCGACCTCGAGGCACTGGCTGCTGCGGGGTTCGTGACACCTCAAGCACAGCGTTCACAGCTCGCCGACGAGTTTCGCGTCATCAAACGCCCCATCATCAGGAACGCCCGCGAGCACGCCGGTCCGCGGGCCGAGCGAGCCAATCTGGTCATGGTCACCAGTGCCATTCCTGCCGAGGGCAAGAGCTTCGTCGCACTCAATCTCGCGCTGAGCATCGCCCTGGAAGTCGACAGCACGGTGCTTCTGGTCGACGCGGACGTGGCCAATCCGTCTCTCATGAAGATGACGCATCTGCCGCAAGGATCGAAGGGGCTGCTCGACTTGCTCACCAGCGCTGACACCAAGCTCCCCGATGTGCTGCTCAGGACCAACGTGGAGAAGCTGTCGCTGCTGCCATCGGGCACCGCGCACGGGCGCGCCACCGAGATGCTGGCGAGCGAGACGATGGCTGCCTTGCTCGAGGAGATGGCATCGCGGTACCGGGACAGGATTCTGGTGTTCGATTCGCCGCCCTTGCTGGCGACGACCGAAGCGCGCGCCCTGGCGGCGCACATGGGCCAAATCATCATGGTGGTGCAGGCCGATCGCACCACCCAGGTGCTGGTCAAACACGCGCTGGAAACCATCGAAAGCTGCCCTGTTGTCATGATGGTGTTAAACAAGGCGCCACGTCCGGAGGTAGGCAGCTATTACGGTCAGAACTACTACTCCGCCACCGCTGCGTCCTGAGCCTAAAGCTCGACTCTCATGCACAGACGTCGCGGATCGGGGTCTGCAAGCGGTAACGAGTCGAAGTCTGCGGCGCGCGGCTGGGCAGGGTGGACCGCGGCGCTCGGCGGGCTGGTCTGCATGGCCGCGGCGGGAGACGCGCTCTCCGATAACTGGACATACCAGGCCTCGGCGGGCGCCACCGAGACCTACAACCACTATATCGGCGCGGATCAACCGAGCGACGGGTTCGTGACCTCCCTCACCGCGGCGCTGGGCATCCACGGCGAGGGAGCGCGCCTGAAGCTCAACGGTACCGTGGGCGGGACCGAAGTGCTCTACGCAGGTCAGGGTGAGAGCAACAGTTTCGCCCCCAATGTCAATCTGGCGGCGAGCCTGGAAGCGATCGAGAAGTTCTTCTACGTCGACGCGACCGCCAACATCTCGGAGACCTTCGTCTCGCCCTTCGGTCCGCAGCCCGGCAATCTGACCACGCCGACCAACAACCGCTATATCTCGCAGACCTACAGCGTCAGCCCCTACCTCAAGGGAGTGATCGCGCCGGACATCGCGTACTCGTTGCGCGACGATAACGTCTGGACGCCGTCGGCGACCTACGGTAACTCCTCGGTCAAGGTGCCAACCACTTATTACAACAACCTCAACGGCCAGATGAGTTCAGTGCTTGGCAACGGGGGCGGCTGGACGCTGCAGTACACCCGCCAGTCCTACGACAACGGCGTTGACACTGGCACATACCTCGTCCAGGTTGGGCGCGGCATAGCCTCCTTTGCGGTGGACCCGCAGTTGACACTTTCGCTGCGCGGCGGATACGAGAGCGACCAATTCCCGGCCTTGACCGGCGCCGGCGGAGCGTTTCTCCCGTCCCAGTCCAATCAAGGAGCTATCTATGGCGGCGGCATCGACTGGCGGCCCACGGATCGGACTTTGGTCAACGGCTACTGGGAGCACCAGTTTTTCGGCTCGGCTTACAACTGGCAGGTAACCCATCGGCTGCCGAACATTGCGTTAAGCGCGCTTTTCACGCGGGGTCTCAGCAGCTATCCGCAGCTAGCTTTGTTGATCCCTGCCGGCGTCACCGTCGCGCAATTTCTCGACGCGGCGTTCGCCACACGGATCCCGGATCCTGCCCAACGTGCAGCGGCTGTAGCGCAATTCCTGGCGCAGACAGGGCTGCCGCCGACCCTGGTCAGCCCGCTGAACTTCTACGCGACACAGATCACGGTGCAACAGACGGCGAGTTTCTCGGCGGTATGGGTCGGTGTCGTCAATGCGCTTGGATTTACACTGTTCGACTTGAAGAGCGAGGAAATCTCGGGTAGTGGATCGGCATTGCCACCTGCCTTCCAGTCCGGAGCGAACAGCACCCAGACCGGCGCTGGCGTAAACTTCAGCCATCGTCTGAGCGCGTTCACCAATCTCGTCGCCAGCGCGGTCTACACGACGACGACACCCAACGGCAACACTGCCGAGACGCTGGGTAGCGTGCGCACCAAGAATTACAACGCGACGGTCAGCCTGAGCACGCAATTCACGCCGAAGACGAATGGCTCGGTCGGCGTGACGTATTTCCTTTTTGACACGCCCGGCAGCAGCAGCGTCCCGAGCACCAGCATCCCCAGACAGGCCACCGTGGGCCTGTACGCCAGCATCGCCCATACCTTCTAGGCCACCCATGTACGAGGCCTTTTTCGGGCTGACCGGCAAGCCCTTTCAGCTCAATCCCGATCCCGCCTTCTTCTACGGCAGTCGCGGCCACAAGCGCGCCTTCGCCTACCTGCAGTATGGCGTGCATCAAGGCGAAGGCTTCATCATCATCACCGGAGAGGTCGGTGCCGGGAAAACCACGCTGGTGCGCAACCTGGTCGAACAGATCGATCCCAACCAGTTCGTCGCCGCCCAGCTGGTTACCACCCAGCTTGATGCGGAGGACCTGCTGCGCGCCGTGGCCATGGCGTTCGGGTTGGCACCCAAGGCGCTGGACAAGGCGCAACTGCTCGCCGAGCTCGAAGCGTTCCTGGTCTCGCTCGTGCCGCAGGGCAAACGCGCGCTGCTGATCGTCGACGAGGCGCAGAATCTTTCGGCCCGCGCGATCGAGGAACTGCGCATGCTGTCCAATTTCCAGCTCGGCAACCAGGGGCTCCTGCAGAGCTTTCTGGTGGGCCAGCCGGAGCTGCGCCAGCTGATGCAAGGACCGCTGCTGCAGCAGCTGCGGCAGCGGGTAACCGCATCCTATCACCTGGGACCGATGGACCGCGCCGAGACCCAGGCGTACGTCGAGCATCGGCTGCGGCATGTAGGCTGGAGCAATGATCCGCGGTTCGAGGCCGGGGCCTTCGACGCGATCTATACCTTCTCCGGGGGAATTCCGCGGCGGATCAACACGCTCTGCAACCGCCTGCTGCTGGCCGCGGCGCTCTCCGAAGAGCACAGCTTCACCGCGGCCAGCGTCGACGCGACTGCCGACGAGATTCGGCTCGAGCTCTTCGCGGGCAGCAGCAGCGCCGGCGTGGAGGCCGCCAGGGCTGATGGCAACGGCTTCGGCGAGGGTGAACCGGCGACCGGCCTTGAAGAGCGCGTGGTGCGCCTCGAGCGCGCGATGACGGCCACGCTCGACCTCCTGCAGCAGATGCGGCGATCGCAAGCGCCCTTAAAGCCGCTTGACCCGCTCAAGGGATGATGGACGAACTTGCGCCAACGCTCGGCCCCATCATCTGCGTGGTTGGCGCGAGGCCCAACTACATGAAGATGGCGCCACTCATTCGGGCCTTCCGCAGCGCGCCTGAGGCGCCGCGTACGCTGCTCGTGCATACCGGTCAGCATTACGACGTGGCAATGAATGATCGGCTGTTCACCGACCTGAAGCTGCGCTCGCCGGACGTCAACCTCGACGTCGGCTCGGGAACCCACGCGCAACAGACCGCGGAGATCATGCGCCGCTTCGAGCCTGTCGTCGACGCCGCGAGCCCGAGCTGCGTGGTCGTCGTCGGGGACGTGAACTCGACACTGGCGTGCAGCCTGGTGGCCGTGAAGAAGGCGATTCCGGTCGTGCATGTCGAGGCGGGGCTGCGCAGCTTCGATCGCTCGATGCCGGAGGAAGTCAACCGCCTGCTCACCGACCAGATCTGCGACCTCCTCTACACGACCGAGCGCGCCGCGGCCGAGAATCTGCGCCGCGAAGGCATCGCCATGGAACGGGTCCATTTTGTGGGCAATGTCATGATCGACTCGCTGCTCTCGAGTCTTCGTCATGCTGTCCAACCCGGTGCGCTGTTCGCCGACAACGGGGTGGATCCGGGACTGCTCGCAGACAAACGCGGTTTCGGTCTGGTCACGCTGCATCGCCCGTCGAACGTCGACCAGCAGGACAATCTCGCCGAAGCGTTGGCGATTCTCGAGGAGATCGGCCGCGAGCTACCGCTGGTCTGGCCGCTGCACCCGCGCACGCGCGCCAACATCGACCGTTTCGGGCTGTGGAGGGCGGTGGACGCACGGCGCACGATCGTGCTCCCGCCCCAGGGTTATCTGGAAACGCTCGGCCTGATCAAGGGCGCGACCTTGGTCATTACCGATTCCGGTGGAATCCAGGAGGAGACCACGGCGCTCGGCGTGCCGTGCCTGACGATGCGCGAGAACACCGAGCGTCCGATCACGGTCGAGCAGGGGACCAACGTGCTGGTCGGAAGAGATCGGGCGCTCATCGTGCAGTGTGTTAACGCGATCCTCGCCGGCGATGGCAAGCGAGGACGGATTCCCGAGCTGTGGGATGGGCGCGCCTCGGAACGCATCGTGGCGCACCTCGTGCCCTGGCTCGCGCGACGCAGTGGAGCCGGCTTATGCCTGAAGCCATGGCTGCGCCCGCCCCAAGGACCGACGGCATGGTCAACGCGCTTACCATCGACGTCGAGGATTATTTTCAGGTGTCGGCGTTCGTGCCCTATATCGCGCGCTCGAGGTGGGAGGAGCTGCCGTCTCGGGTCGAGCAGAATGTCGACACGATCCTCGCGCTGCTCGCAGAAAGGGGGGTCCATGCCACGTTCTTCACCCTCGGCTGGATCGCCGAGCGCTTTCCGCAGATGATCCAGCGCATCGTCGCGGGCGGGCACGAGCTCGCGAGCCACGGCTACCTGCACGACCGGGCGAGCGCGCTCGCGCCCGAGGCATTCTTCGCCGATGTCGCGCTGGCGAAGGCGGTCCTCGAGGACGTCTCGGGAACGGAGACCCAGGGTTACCGGGCGCCCAGCTTCTCCATCGGTGACGACAATCTCTGGGCCTACGAGTGCCTGGCCAGGGCCGGCTATCGCTACAGCTCGAGCGTCTACCCGATCCGGCACGACCATTACGGGTCCCCGGACTGCTCGCGCTTCGTGCACGTGGCCAACACCCACTTGCTCGAAGTGCCCATCGCCACCGCACGCCTGTTCGGCACCAACTGGCCGGCCGGCGGCGGGGGCTATTTCCGCCTGATGCCCTACATGCTCTCGCGCTGGCTGATCCAGCGCGTGAATTCATGCGACGAGGAAGCGGCGATTTTCTACTTTCATCCCTGGGAAATCGATCCCGGACAGCCCCGCGTCATCGGTGTGGACGCGAAGACGCGCTTTCGGCATTACGTGAACCTGGAGCGCACCGCGAAGCGCTTGCGTCTGCTGCTGCGGGACTTCCGCTGGGATCGCATGGACCGCGTCGTGTTCGGTTTGGCATGAACTCGCCAGCAACTGCAATGAGTATGCGTCCAGCTGCGGCGGTCGCCTTGCGCGTTCGCGGCTTCGGCCACGAGGACAGGGCGCGTTGGGAGCAGTTCGTTGCAGCGCTGCCCGGAGGCGACGTTCTTCCATCGCATCGGGTGGAAGGACATCATCGAACAGTGTTTCGGGCACACAACGCATTACTTGCTCGCCGAGCGCGATACCCAGATCGTCGGCGTGCTGCCCCTGGCCGAAGTGAAAAGTCTCTTCTTCGGCCACGCGCTGGTCTCGCTGCCCTTCTGCGCCTATGGCGGCGTGGCGGCCCTGGAGACCGAGGCGGTCACGGCGCTGCACGGGTTCGCGCGCGAACTCGGTGCAAGCATTGGCGTGGAGCACCTCGAGCTGCGCGACCGCGCCGTACGCGAAGCCGACTGGCCGCGGCAGGACCTCTATGTAACGTTCCGCAAGCCGATCCTGCCCAAGGTCGAGGACAACCTCGCCGCCATCCCGCGCAAGCAACGGGCGATGGTGCGCAAGGGCATCGCGCGCGGACTGGTGAGCCGGATCGACACCGACGTCGAGGCCTTCTTTGCGCTCTACGCGGACAACGTGCACCGGCATGGGACGCCGCCGCTCGCAAAGCGCTATTTTGAGGCGCTGCAGCGCACCTTCGATCGCGACTGCGAGGTGCTCACGGTGACCGAGCCGCACGGCAAGGCGGTATCGAGCGTGCTCAGCTTCTACTTCCGCGACGAGGTGCTGCCCTATTACGCCGGCGACGTTGCGGCGGCACGCGATCTGGCCGCCAACGATTTCAAGTACTGGGAGCTCATGCGCCGAGCGTGCGAGCGCGGCCTCACCCACTTCGACTTTGGCCGCAGCAAGCGCGGCACGGGAGCGTTCGCCTTCAAGAAAAACTGGGGACTGGAACCCACGCCGCTGGCGTACGAATACTGTCTGTACCGCCGCGAGCGCATCCCGGAACACAATCCGCTCAATCCGAGGTACCGGATGCTCATGGCACTCTGGCGGCGATTGCCGATCCCGGTGGCGAACCTCGTCGGACCGCATCTGGTCAAGGGCCTCGGTTGAACGAGGCGAGGGTCATGGAAACGCTGCTCTTCCTCTCCCACCGGCTGCCCTATCCGCCGAACAAGGGCGACAAGGTTCGCTCCTACCATCTGCTGCGGCACCTGACGCAGCGCTACCGGGTGGTCCTCGGCACCTTCATCGACGATCAGGCCGACTGGCAGCATGTCGAGGCGCTGCGAGCGCTGTGCGCCGAGGTACATGTCGAAGCGATCGTGCCGTGGTCGAAGCGCCTTCGCAGTGCCGCCGCGGTGCTCGCCGGCGAGCCCCTGACG
Source organism: uncultured beta proteobacterium (assembly GCA_963711235.1). GTDB lineage: Bacteria > Pseudomonadota > Gammaproteobacteria > Burkholderiales > Casimicrobiaceae > PALSA-1003. The sequence continues at coordinate 462,547 of CAVQDI010000016.1, forward strand.
TTGCCGTATTTCCGCAGCCGGACCTTGCAGCAGTGGGTCGAGGAGGTCGTGCGGCGCGAGCGCATCGAGCGCGCGTTCGTCTTTTGCTCCCCCATGGCCCAGTACGTGCTCGATCTGCCCGGGGTGCGCACGGTGGTCGATTTCGTCGACATGGATTCGGCCAAGTGGGGCGATTACGCGCGCCGCCGGCCCTGGCCGGTTGCGGCGCTCTACCGGCGCGAAGCGCGACGGCTTCTTGCTTTCGAGAAACTCGTCGCGGCACGGGCCGATGCGAGCCTGTTCGTTACCCGCGAAGAGGCCCGGCTGCTCGCCCAGGCGGCGCCCGGGTGTGCCAATCGCATCGTCGCCATCGAGAACGGGGTGGACAGCGAGTATTTCTCCCCGGTGCACGGGTTCGCTTCGCCTTTTGCGGCGGGCGAGCAGCCGATCGTTTTCACCGGAACCATGGACTACTGGCCCAATGTGGACGCCGTAACATGGTTCGCACGGGAGGTCCTGCCGCGGATCCGGCGCCAGGATTCACGCGCCCGCTTCCACGTCGTCGGCATGAACCCCCACAGCCAGGTGCGGGCGCTGGAGGGCGATGCGGTCAGCGTTGCCGGTCGGGTCGACGACGTGCGCCCGTACCTCGCCCATGCGCGGGCGGTGGTCGCGCCGCTGCGCGTGGCGCGTGGCATCCAGAACAAGGTGCTCGAAGCGATGGCGATGGGCCGGCCAACTGTCGTCACAGCGGCCTGCGCCGCCGTGCTGAGCGCCCGGCAGGGCGTCGAGCTGGAGGCTGCGGACGACGCGTCCGACTTTGCCGCCAAGGTGCTCGCGGTCATGGACCCCGAGCGGGGCGATGGCATGGGCCGACTTGCGCGCGCCCGCATCCTGGCTGACTATACTTGGTCCTCCCGCCTGGCGCGGCTAGACGAGTTGATCGCGCGCACCGATCGCGCGCGTCCGCCGCCCTCGGCAGGAGCACCATTGCGGCGACTTGCCCCCGCTCCGGCGAGCAGAGCATGAGCACGCAGGCCGAACCCACCGTGACGGCGCTCTCAGCGGCTGATCCGCGCGCCGCCGCCGATCCAGGCTGGAGGCTCGCGCTGCCGCTCATCGTCGGCGCGCTCGTCGCCGTTCTGGCGATCCACTGGCTGACCGTCGAATCCATCGTCGCCATCTGGGCGCGCTCGGAGACCTTCGCCCACGGCTTCCTGATCGTCCCCATCGTGCTGGTGCTGATCTGGCAGCGGCGGCAGGCCCTCGCGGCGCTCTCGCCGACGCCGGACGCGTTAGGCCTTGTGCTGCTCGGCTGCGCCGGTGCGATCTGGCTCGTCGCCGACGCCGGCGAGGTCCTGGTCGTGAAGCAGCTCGCGTTGGTCGGGACCATCTGGGCCACCGTGATCGCGATCCTCGGGCGCGAAGTGGCAAAGGCGATCATGTTTCCCTTAGGTTTCCTCGTGCTGGGCGTGCCGATGGGCGAAGCGCTGATCCCGCCGCTGATGGAATGGACCGCGAATTTCACGGTGACGGCGCTGCAGCTATCCGGTATTCCGGTGTTCCGCGAAGGCCTCTTTTTCACCATCCCCTCCGGCAGCTGGTCGATCGTCGAAGGTTGCAGCGGGCTGCGCTATCTCATCGCCTCAGTTACCGTGGGCGTCCTGTTCGCCTACCTCTCCTACCGGCGGACGTGGAAGCGGCTGCTGTTTGCTGCGTTGTCGATCGTGGTGCCGATCCTCGCCAACGGCTTTCGCGCCTACCTGATCGTAATGATCGCGCACCTGAGCAGTAACCGGCTCGCGCACGGGGTCGACCATTTCATCTACGGCTGGGTCTTTTTCGGGCTGGTGATGCTGCTGCTGTTCTGGGTCGGCTCGTTCTGGCGCGATCCCGACACCGGCTCGCGCGTGGGCTCCGGCGACGTACTGCTGCGCGGGCGAGCCCCTCGCCGCCACAGCCTTGCGGGGTACGCGCTGGCGGCAGTAGCGATCGTCGGCGCGTGGCCGGCCTATGCCGCCTACCTGGACCGAGACGAAGCGAGCAACCCAGCGACCCTCGCGCTGACTGCGCCCGCGCCGGCCGGCGGCTGGGTTGCCGATCCGGAGCCGTTGACCGACTGGCGCCCGCATTACGATCCGGCGTCGGCGACGCTGTTCCAGGTCTACCGCAAAGGCGACCGCGTGGTCGCGCTGCACCTCGGCTATTACCAGCATCAGCGTCCGGGAAGCCAACTCGTGACCTCGTGGAACATCATGGTGGTGCAGAAACACCCGGTCTGGAGCAACGTCGGCGAGTCGCGCGTGGACGCGGCCCTGGGGCCGGGAACGCTCGACGTGCGCGAAACCCGGTTGCGCTCGCCCGGCCAGCGACTGCTGGTATGGGACTGGTTCCGCATCGCCGGACATGACCTCGTCAATCCCTACCTGCGCCAAGTGGATGCTGGCGTGGCAGAAGCTCTCCAACCGCGGCGACAGCGGGACGGCGATCATTCTCGCCACGCCGTACGACGAGCACAGCGAACCGCCCGTCGACACGTTGCGTGAATTCGCGCTCGACATGATCCCGTCGATCGATGTCGCCTTGGCGCGCGTCGAGGCGGACATCGTGGCGAGCGAGCGCTAAAGCCGCGACGGACGCCACATGAACGCCTCGCAACCACTGCTTGCGCACGTCGTCTTCCGCTTCGGCGTGGGCGGGCTCGAGAACGGGATCGTCAACCTGATCAATCACCTCCCGCGCGAGCGCTGGCGGCACGCGATCGTGTCGCTCACCGAAGTGTCGCCGCGAGTTCACCGAGCGCATCGCCCGTCCCGACGTGCGCTATCGTCGCCCTGGGCAAGCGCCCGGGACACCTGGTGCGCGATTACCCGCGGCTGCTGCGCGAGTTCAAGGCGCTGCGTCCGGCGATCGTGCATACCCGCAACCTGGCGGCGCTGGAGGCGGTCGTCCCGGCATGGGCCGCCGGCGTGCCGGTGCGAATCCACGGCGAGCATGGCTGGGATATCCAGGACCCCGAAGGGCGCCGCCGCCGCTACCGGCTGGTGCGCCGGCTGTATCGGCCGTTCGTGAACCACTACATCGCGCTGTCGCAGCACCTCGCCGAGTACCTGCAACACCAGGTCGGCGTGCCGCGAGGACGCGATCTCCCAGATCTACAACGGCGTCGACACCGAGCGCTTTTATCCGGGCGCGCCCGCCGCCATTGCAGGCTGCCCGTTCCACGCGCCCGAGCACTGGTTGATCGGCAGCGTCGGCCGGCTGGAAGCGATCAAGGACCCGCTGAACCTTGCGCGGGCGTTCATCCGCGCGCTCAAGCTGCACCCGGCCGCCGCGGCAGCGCCTGCGACTGGTCGTTGTCGGGGACGGTGCGCTGCGGCCGCAAGTCGAGGCGCTGCTCTCCGACGCCGGCGTCCGCGAGCTCGCCTGGCTCGCGGGCGAGCGCGCCGACGTGCCGCAGTTCATGCGCGGTCTCGACTGCTTCGTACTGCCCTCGCGCGCCGAAGGCGTGTCGAACACGATCCTCGAGGCGATGGCCACCCGGCTGCCGATCGTCGCCACGCGCGTTGGCGGCAACGTGGAGCTCATCGAGTCCGGGATGAGCGGGACGCTGGTACCCCCTGCCAATCCCGATGCGCTGGCGCGGGCGATCATCGCCTACTACAACGACCGCGCGCTGGCGAGGCGCCATGCCAAGGCGGCGCATCACGTCGCCCTGACCCGGTTCAGTCTGGCGACCATGGTCGCGGCGTACGCGCAGCGTCTACGAGCGCGCGCTCGCTGCTGCGGGCATTCCCCTGCCTGCCGACGGCGAGCCGGCTCGACTCGCCACCGGCCCCAGCGCCGGCGACGCCGCTGCACAGCGTACCGAATCCCTAGGGCAAGCGCGATGTGCGGCATCGTCGGCATCTTCGATCTTTCCGGCAAGCGGCCGATGCCGCGCGAACTCGTAGCGCGCATGAACGACAGCCAGTTCCATCGCGGGCCGGACGAAGTCGGGCTGCACTTCGAGCCCGGGCTCGGCCTGGGTCATCGCCGGCTATCCATCATCGATCTGTCGACCGGCCAGCAACCGCTGTTCAACGAGGACGGCAGCGTGGTCATCGTCTACAACGGCGAGATCTACAACTACCGCGACCTGATCCCGGAACTCACGCGCGCTGGGCCATGCCTTCCGCACCAAGAGCGACACCGAGGTGATCGTCCACGCCTGGGAGCAATGGGGCGAGGATTGCGTCGAGCGTTTGCGCGGCATGTTCGCCTTCGTACTCTGGGACCGCAACCGCGAAACGCTGTTCCTCGCCCGCGACCGTCTCGGGGTCAAGCCTCTTTACTATGCGCGCGCTGGGCGATGGCACGCTGATCTTCGGTTCCGAGCTCAAATCCCTGCTCACGCACCCCGGGTTCAAGCGCGAGATCGATCCTCGAGCGATCGAGGATTATCTCGCTTACGGTTATGTGCCCGAGCCGCGCACCATCTTCGGCCAGGCGCTGAAGCTGCCGCCCGGCTGCACGCTTGCGCTGCGCCGCGGCGGCAATCTTCCCCAGCCGCGCCAATACTGGGACGTTCCGTTCAAGCCGGGTTCGCCACTCACGCCTCAGGCCGCCGAGGAAGAGCTGATCGTGCGCCTGCGCGATGCCGTCGAGCGTGCGGCTTATCGCCGAGGTGCCGCTGGGCGCGTTCCTCTCCGGCGGTGTCGACTCCAGCGCGGTGGTGGCGATGATGGCGGGCTGTTCCGACGAACCGGTCAATACCTGCTCGATCTCCTTCGGCGATCCAGCGTTCAACGAGTCCGCATACGCGCAGAAGGTCGCCGACCGCTACCGCACGCGGCACCACGTCGAGCGCGTCGACACCGAGGACTTCGGCCTCCTCGACACGCTCGCCTCGGTCTACGACGAGCCATTCGCGGACAGCTCGGCGATACCGACGTTCCGGCTGTGCGAGCTTGCGCGCAAGAACGTTACGGTGGCGCTGTCAGGCGACGGCGGCGATGAGAACTTCGCCGGCTATCGGCGCTACCGCTGGCACGTGTACGAAGAGCGCATGCGTTCGGTGATGCCGCTCGCGCTTCGGGCACCGGTCTTCGGCGTGCTCGGGAACCTTTATCCCAAGGCGGACTGGGCGCCCAAGGTACTGCGCGCCAAATCCACCCTGGAAGCGCTGGCCCGTGACTCGGTGGAAGGCTACTTCCACAGTGTTTCGGTCATGGGCGACGCCATGCGCGGCCGGCTCTGCAGTGACTCATTCCGGCGTGAACTGCAGGGCTATCGGGCGATCGAGGTGCTGCAGCGGCACGCTCGCAACGCGCCGCGAGACGAACCGCTGTCGCTGGTCCAGTACCTCGACATGAAGACCTACCTGGTCGGCGATATCATGACCAAGGTCGACCGCGCCAGCATGGCCCATTCGCTGGAAGTCAGGGAACCGCTGCTCGACCATCCGCTCATGGAGTGGCTCTCCGGGCTGCCGCCGAGCCTCAAGCTGCGCGGGCGGGAAGGCAAGTACCTGTTCAAGAAGGCGCTCGAGCCCTACCTGCCGCAGGAGATCCTGTACCGGCCGAAGATGGGTTTCTCGGTGCCGCTTGACAGCTGGTTCCGTGGACCGCTGCGGCAGCGGGTGAAGGAGGCGGTGCTGGGGCCGGTCATGCTCGACTGCGGGTACTTCAATCCCACGTTCCTGCGCCAGATGGTCGAAGCGCATCAGTCGGGTGCGCGCGATCATGGCGTCACGCTGTGGTCGCTGCTCATGTTCGAAGCCTTCCTGCGCAAGGTGATGGGCGCCCGCGCCTCGGCGAAGCTCAAGGTAGCGGTCTGACACGACCGTGCGCATCCTGCATATCCTCGATCACTCGCTTCCCCTGCACAGCGGCTACACGTTCCGCACGCTGTCCATACTGCGCGAACAGAGGCGGCTCGGCTGGGAGACAGCCCACCTCACCGGCCCGAAGCAGGATAGCGCCGAGCGCCTCGAGGAGCTCATCGACGGCTGGCATTTCTTCCGCACGCGGGCGAACGGCACGCGGCTCGCCCGCTTGCCGGCGGTAGCGGAGCTCGCGCTGATGAGCGCGCTCACGCACCGGCTGCAAGCAGTTGCCGAGCAGCGTCCGACCGCAGCTGCTGCACGCGCACTCGCCCGTGTTGAATGCGATTCCGGCACTGCGCGTGGGACGCCGGCTCGGCGTGCCCGTTGTCTACGAGGTTCGCGCCTTCTGGGAAGACGCCGCCGTCGATCACGGCCGCACGCAGGAAGGAGCGCCGCGCTATCGACTCACGCGTGCGCTCGAGACCTACGCGCTCAAGCGCGCCGATGCTGTGACCACGATCTGCGAAGGCCTGCGCGCGGATATCGTCGCCCGCGGCATCGATCCGCGCAAGGTGACAGTTGTGCCGAACGCCGTGGACGTCGAGCGATTTGCGCTCGGCGGCGAGCCCGACGCGGCGCTGCGCCGGCAGCTCGAGCTCGACGGCGCCATCGTGCTCGGTTTCATCGGCTCGTTTTACGCTTACGAAGGACTCTCGCTGCTGCTCGAAGCGCTGCCGAAGATCTTAGCCGTCGATCCGCGCGTGCGCGTGATCTTCGTCGGCGGTGGCCCCCAGGAGGCCAGCCTGAAACAGATGGCCTCAAGGCTCTCGCTCGAAGACAAGGTGCGCTTTGCCGGCCGCGTGCCGCACGAGGAAGTGCACTGCTACTACGACCTCATCGACGTGCTGGTCTACCCCCGCCTGCCGATGCGCCTCACCGAGCTCGTGACCCCGCTCAAGCCGCTCGAGGCGATGGCGCAGGGGCGCTTGCTCGTGGCCTCCGACGTCGGCGGCCACCGCGAGCTGATCCGCGACAATGAAACCGGCGTGCTGTTCAAGGCCGGCGACGTCGACGCGCTCGCGGCCAAGGTCCTCGAGCTGCTTTCCGACCGGCTGCGCTGGGGAGAGCTGCGGGCGGGGGCACGCCGCTTCGTCGAGACCGAGCGTAACTGGACCTCCAGCGTCGGCCGCTATCGACAGCCGTACAACCGGCTCACCGGCGAGGCGGATGCGGCCCATGGCCGAGCCTGAACCGCGGATCGTGGTGCTCACCACACTCTTTCCTCACGCCGCGCAGCCGACGGCCGGCCTGTTCATCCGCGAACGCATGTTCCGGGTCGCTCGACTGCTGCCGGTGAGCGTTGTCGCCCCCGTGCCGTGGTTTCCATTCCAAGGGCTGCTGCGGCAGTGGAGGCCGCATTTCCGCCCGCCGGTGGGTCGCATGGACACGCAGCAAGGCATCGAGGTGCGGCGGCCGCGGTTTCTTTCGCTGCCTGGCGTGTGCAAGTGGCTCGACGGCTTCTTTCTGGCTGCGGCGTGCCTGCCGACGCTGCTGCGGCTCAAGCGCAGCTTCGCCTTTAACGTCATCGACGCCCACTTCGCCTATCCGGAAGGTTACGCCGCGACATTGCTGGGGCGGTGGTTAGGCGTTGCGGTGAGCATCACCCTGCGCGGCACCGAAGTGCCGTTAGCGCGCGATTCCCGCCGCCGGCGGCGGATGATCGCCGCCCTGCAGCGCGCGACGCGGATCTTCGCGGTGTCCGAATCCCTCAAGCGTCACGCGGTGAGTCTGGGGGTCGCCGCTGAGAAGATCATGGTGGTAGGCAACGGTGTCGATACGGACAAGTTTCATCGCCTGGATCGACGGGCCGCGCGACAAGAACTTGGCTTGGCGCCGGATGCACCGCTGTTGGTATCGGTGGGGGCGCTGGTCGAGCGCAAGGGTTTTCACCGGGTGATCGAGTGCCTGCCCGCGTTGCGCCGGAGTTTTCCCCAGCTGCGCTACCTGGTGGTGGGCGGGCCAGGGCCGGAGGGCGACTGGAGCGCGCGAATGCAGCGCCAGGTCATCGATCTGGGTTTGGAGGAGTGCGTAGCCTTCCTGGGCACACTGGCACCTGAGAAACTCAAGCTGCCGCTGTCGGCCGCCGATGTCTTCGTTCTCGCGACGCGCAACGAAGGTTGGGCCAATGTGTTTCTCGAGGCCATGGCCTGCGGCCTGCCGGTGGTCACGACCGACGTCGGCGGCAATGCCGAGGTGGTCATGGACACCACGCTGGGGATCCTGGTGCCGTTCGGGGAGCCCCAACAGCTCTCGCAGGCGATCGCCGACGCCCTTCGCCGCGACTGGGATCGCGACGCCATCGTCGCTTATGCCGCAAGGCAGAGCTGGGATCGCCGGGTGTCAACCTTAGTCGACGAATTCGCCGCCATGGTGCTGCGCCATGCGGCCAAGCGCGTCGGCGAATACGCCTCGCCAGGCAAGCCATCCGTGCTCAACTGATCCATGCCCCATCCCTGGCTTTCTCGCCGCGTTGTCTATCCGCTGCACGAGCGCTTGCTGCAGCGGCCGACCTTCGCCTACCTCGAGGATCTGGAGCAGAGCCAGTGGCTCTCGCGCGCTGCCCTCGAGGGCTTGCAGATGCAAAAGCTCACTTCGCTTCTGCAGACCGCGGTGGAGCATAGTCCATGGCACGCCGAGCGCATTCGCGCGGCCGGGTTCGACCTCGGGCGAGCGTCGCGCCCCGTTCACGCTCGATGACCTGCGCCAGCTTCCCGTCATGACCAAGCAGGACGCCCGCGCCAACGTCGAGCGCATACGCTGGGGCGGCGTGCCCGGAGGCGCTGCCCGATACAACACGGGAGGCTCGAGCGGCGAGCCGCTGATCTTTTACTTCGGCCGCTGGCGGCAGGCGTCCGATGCGGCCGGCCGCATCAGGGCGCGTCGCTGGTGGGGTGTGGACGTCGGCGATCGCGAGGTGTACCTGTGGGGCGCGCCGGTGGAGCTCGACAAGACCGATCGCATCAAGACCATCCGCGACGGGTTGCTCAACCAGCTCGTGCTCAACGCGTTCGCCATGTCCGCGCCCAACATGGACGCCTATCTCGACGCGGTGCAGGCGTTCCGGCCGAAGTGCATCTACGGCTACGCGAGCAGCGTTGCGTTGCTGGCCGCGCGAGCGGCTGCGCGCGGGATGCGACCGCGCCTGCCGGAGCTGCGCGTGGTGTGTGCGACCGGCGAACCACTCTATCCGCATCAGCGCAAGCTCATCGAGGAGGTGTTCGGCGTGCCGCGCTGCCAACGAATTCGGCAGCCGCGATATCGGCTTCACCGCCCACGAGAACCCGCACGGCCAGATGCTGCTGATAAGCGAGAGCATCATCCTGGAAGTATTGGATCGGACCGGACACCCGGCGGCGGAAGGCGAGCTGGGCGAAGCCGTGATGACGGGGCTGTGCTCCGATGCCCAGCCGTTCATCCGTTACCGGACCGGTGACATGGTGCGCATGAGCCCGCAGCATTGCTGCGACGGACGCGGGCTGCACGTGCTAAGCGAAGTGGTGGGGCGCACGACGGATTTCGTCGTTCGCCCCGACGGCGTGATCATGCACGCGCTGGCCGTCATCTACGTGCTGCGCGCGGTCAAGGGTATCGCGCAGTTCAAGCTAATCCAGCATGCGCTGCGCGAGGTCGAGGTCCTGGTGGTACCCGACAGCCGCTGGAGCGAGGCCGGGCAAGCTCAGGTGCTTGCCGGGCTCGCGGCGCGGCTGGGCAACGAGGTGCGCATCCGCATCCGGCTGGTGGAGACGATGCCCGTCGAGGCCTCCGGCAAGTACCGCTATGTGGTAAGCCACGTTCCGCTTCCGCACGGCCTCGATCCGGCCATGCCAGCGGTCGAGGCCGCGCAAGCCTAAACTGCTGGCCACGCACATGATTGCACGATGAACCTGCGCAAACTTCTCGCCGCACCGTTTCGCTACCAACTCTGGCGCCCTCGCCACGCGCGCCTGATCGGACACGACCTCGTTGGCCGGTGGGCGCAGCCCCAGTACGGCCATGCGCAGCACCTGCGCGCCGCGATCGATTGGCTGTGCCTCGCCCAGGACGTGCGCAACGACAGGCCCGACGCCGGCGGGGTGTCGGCCGGATGGAGCTTCGAAGATGGCTGGCTGCCGAGCTATCCGGAGACCAGCGGCTACATCGTCGAGACTTTCATTGCGGCGGCGCGCGTGCTCGATCGTCCCGATCTGCTCGCTCGGGCAGGGCGCATCATCGACTGGGAACTCTCGCTGCAGCGCCCGGACGGCGCGTTCCCCGGGCACTTCGGCGAGTCGGGCAGCCAGCCGGTGGTTTTCAACACCGGTCAAATCATGCATGGCATGCTCGCCGGCCACCAGCAATTGGGCCGCCCCGAATGTCTGCGCGCGGCGGTGCGTGCCGGCCGCTGGCTGGCGGGCATCCAGGAGCAGGACGGTTGCTGGCGAGACTTCGAGCATAACGGCGTGGCGCACACCTACAACACGCGCGCCGCCTGGGCGCTGCTCGCCACCGCGCTCATCGCCGGCGAGCCGGTGCTCAAGACCGCCGCCATCCGCAATCTCGAATGGGCGCTCGCGCAGCAGCGCGAATCGGGATGGTTTGCCAACAATGCCTTCGTCACCGGGAAGCAGCCGTTCACGCACACCATCGCCTACGCCATCCGCGGCTTTCTGGAGTCGGGCGTGCTGCTCGGCAGCAGCCGTTACGTCGACGCCGCGCTGAAGGCGGCGCGCGCGCTGGCGCACGCGCAGCGCGCGGACGGCTGGCTCGCCGGGACCTATGACGCCGCCTGGGTTCCCCGCGCCCGTTATTGCTGTCTGACCGGCCTAGCCCAGATGAGCGTCAACTGGACGCGCTGCGCGCAGGCAGCCGGCGCGGCCGAGTTGCGCGGCAACGCCCGCATAGGCGTTGTCGCTGCTCAAGCGCTGCCAACGGCTGGATGATCGCGACGAGGTCGCACGCGGCTCGATCGCAGGCTCGGTGCCGATCTGGGGCGCTTACTCGCGCTTCGAGTTCCCGAACTGGGCCGCGAAGTTTTTCGCCGACGCCCTGATCATGGATCTCGACGACAGCGCCGTGCCGCCGCTACCGAAGCTCGCCGCAGCGCGGCAGGAGTTCGTGGCGCATGTCTAGCCTGTCGGTGCTGATCTTGTGCGGTCGCTCGCCGCGTCACTTGTACGTGGCCAACCGCCTCTGCGAAGCTACGCGGCCGGTCGCAATCGTGCAGGAGACCGGCACGCCGTGGAGCGTCAAGAAGATCGTGCGCACGCTGCGCCGTGGCGGCGCGTGGCGCAAGGCGTGGCGCCTGCTTCGCGACCGGCGCCGCTTCGCAGGAGGTGCCGAGGCGCGTTTCTTTTTCGGCACGCAGCCGGCGAGGCTGGTGCGGCAAGACTTGCTGATCGAAGTGCCGCATATTAACCATCCCGATGTCGCAGCGCTCTCTGAGCGACTGCAGCCCGATGTCATCGCGGTGTTCGGAACTTCCCTGATCCGTGGCCCGCTTTTGCGCAGCGGACGTCTGGGCATCTTCAACCTGCACGGCGGGCTCTCCCCGACGCTACCGTGGCGCCGACTGCACTTTCTGGGCGCTCTACAACGGGGAACCCGATCAGGTCGGCTGCACGCTGCATGCGATCGATGAGGGCATCGACACCGGCAAGCTCGTCGCGCACATCTGTCCGGAAGTTGGCGAGGGTGACGACGAGCTGACGCTGTTCTGGCGCGCGGTGCGCGACAGCGCTGAAGTCTACGTCGAGATGCTCGAGCGGCTCGCGCGTGGCGAGCGCCTGGGTGAGCCGCAGCGTGGAGAAAGGGCGGCTGTATCAGGTGAAGGATCGAACCTGGCGGGCGGAGCGGCAGCTCGCAGCGCGGATGCGCAACGGCTTGCTGCGCGGGCTGCATTTGCCTCCGCGGGTGCGCTGGTTCGGTGTTCCGGCCACGGACCCGGCGCAGTGGCAACGCCGCGCGCACCAGCCGGAGCGACAAGCACAATGAGAGATATAGCCGTCACGCTGGTGATCTTCGGTACGCTGCCGTTCATTCTCCGGCGGCCGCATATCGGCGTGCTGGTATGGACCTGGATCGGGTTCATGAATCCGCACCGGTTGACCTGGGGGTTCGCCTACGACATGCCGTTTGCCATGATCGTCGCGCTGGTCACGCTGGCTGTCAGTGCTCATGTCTCGCGAGCCGAAAAAGGTTCCATGGACTCGCGAAACCATCGTCCTGCTCGATCTTCCTCGTCTGGATGCTGCTCACGACGATCCAATCGATGTACCCGGTGCTTGCGTGGCCGCATTTGAACGAGGTATGGAAAATCCAGCTCATGATCTTTGTCACGATGATGCTCATGCAGAGCAAGGAGCGGATCAACCAGCTGGTCTGGGTGATCGCGATGTCGCTCGCCTTCTACGGCGTCAAGGGTGGCATCTTCACCATTGTCCATGGCGGCGTCTACCACGTCAGAGGACCGGAGGGCAGCTTCATCGGCGGCGATAACGAGATGGGACTCGCCCTGATCATGACCATTCCCTTGCTTCGCTATCTGCAAATCACCACGCGCAGCGTCTGGTTGCGTGCCTTTCTAGCGGCCGCCATGGTCCTCTGCGCGATTGCGACCGTCGGGAAGCCAGTCGCGCGGCGCGTTGCTCGGGCTTCGTCGCGATGGGCGCATTCCTGTGGCTGAAAAGCCGCAACAAGGTGTTCACCGCACTGCTCGGCGCAATCGCCGTTGGCCTGGTGCTCTTGGTGATGCCGCAGCAGTGGTACGATCGCATGTCGACGATACAGAACTACGACACGGACGATTCGGCCAGGGACGCATCAATGCCTGGAAGATGGCAGTTCAATATGGCGAAGAACAGGCCGCTGGGAGGCGGATTCGACTCGTTCCAGGAGTATTCGTTTGTCTTGTATGCGCCGGATCCCGAGGACGTGCACGACTCGCACAGCATCTATTTTGAAGTCCTCGGTGAGCACGGATTCGTCGGGCTTGCGCTTTTCCTCATGCTGGGGCTGATGACCTGGCGTAGTGCGTCGTGGATCATTGCGCGAGCGCGCCGCGATCGCGAGAAACGCTGGGCCGCCGACCTTGCGGCCATGATCCAGGTGAGCCTCGTGGGCTACGCCAGTGCGGGAGCGTTTCTCGGCTTGGCGTATTTCGACTTCTACTACACGCTCATCGCCTTAGTCGTTTTATGCAGGACGCTGCTGGCCTCGGACACTGTCAGTCGAGTCGCCGAACCCATAGCGGGCGTCGCGCCACCATCTCTTGCCAGCCGGCCGGCCACGGCGCCGAGCTGGTCGGCGAGAGGTTAAGCGGCCCGGCCCGCGGCAAGTGCGAGGAGGGCGGATGAGTGCCGGCTTCAGAGCCGATAGGCCGACGGAACGTTCGTCTGCGGTCCGGAACGTCAGGGGCTTAGCGTCGGGCGGCGCCGCGCGCGAGCACGAGAGCTTGACGGCTGTGCGCGCTGCGTCCGACTCCGGCGACAGCGTGCGCCGCATGAAGACGCCTGACAAGTACCATGAGGAACCGCGGCTGTCGGCCACAACCGGAAATTCAGTTTCCGCCGTTCATAGCGAGCAACACAAATCATCTCGATCTAATATACAAGGGCGCCGTTGGAGCGTCGGCCGGTTCGCGGATCCGTCGGGCCTCGATGTAGAACCGCTTCTCGTTGGCTTCACCCATCGAGAATGTCTTTCGGGGCAAGGGGCCTTCGCGCACGACCATGCGCAGTAGGTTTTCCTTGCTGAGCGCTGGCAGGTGAATGCCGACACTGCCACCTTCGATCGCAAGGCGTTCAAGTGTGTCATCGCCGTGGACGTAGTCGACGTGCGTGGCGCCACCCCGCTTGATGAAGCGGTCGACGAACGCTTGGAAGGTGCCGACCGCCAAAGTGGACTGCGGGTCGGCGATTTCAATCACGCTGAAACGCGGACCTGGCCCGATCATCCCTGCGGCGTGGCGGGAGCCGCCGTGCATGGCATGCACGCGTTCGCGCAGTGCAACTGACGAGGGCACGTCACTGCACGACACTCGACTGCCGAACTCCTCGACCATCGCCTGCCGCACATCGGCAGACACGCCGAACAACAAGCGGTGAATTGGTGAGAACTCGAGCGCATGGTCGTGGATGTTCTCCACCTCTACCAGCGCGAAGCGGCTCGGATGGTCCATGGCAACCGTTCCCTTGATGCTCTCCCAGAACACCTTGGCAGTGGCCAAAGAGTGATTGCCATCACCGACAGCGAAAAGCATCACCGCCGTTTCGTCCGGTACACCATAACGCGTCGCAAACGCCGGCGGATTCGCCAGGGTGCACAGCGCCTGGGTCACGCGCTCACCTTGCGCCCGATCAACGCCGTATCCGGCGACATGCCCGCCGCCGAGCATCAAGTCAGTTTCGTACAGCTTCGCCAACGTCTGGCGCTCGGCACCGATGGGTTCGATAACCGTGCACGCTGGGTCGTCGATCAGCACGACGATGTGTGGCAATTCCAGCTCGGCACCCCGTCGCACCTCGATGCGCGGGGCCAGGCGCTCGACCATCGTGCCTTCCGTCGGGCGGATCGGGCTCGCCGATTTGCTGCCGAAATCATATTGCTCGAGATCGAGTTCGAGCATCAGACCGCGGCGGATTCGATGGCCGACGGTTCGCTCGACGTAGATGGCGCCTTTGCGCTCGTAGAGCAGTCCATTGGCAAGGTAGCTCCGCATCATGTCCTGTATCCGGCCGATGCATGAGGGGGCGTCCACCATGCCAAGGTGCGACTCTGGGAAGATTAGATTCAGGGTCGAAGGCGCGTCGCCGACTTCACGAGCCACCCCGCGCCAGTAATCCGGCTCCGAGGTGTACTGGTCACAGGCGATCACAGCCCATTTGGCGAGATCAATCCCAGGTCGGGGCAGAAGAATCTGCGGCAGCCGAAAGGAGGTCTGAGCGCTCATGTCTTGAAAGAAAATGGTGGAAGCTGGCCATGGTACCGATTCGGCGCAAGGTCGTCGAAGGGCGAGTACGTGCGCCGGTTGTGCCACCCCCCAAGTCGCCGGGAGGAGTAGTTCCTTGCAGGCCGACGGGGAGGGCGCTGCATCTATGGTCGCTCCAGATCTAACGGATAGCCGGGCCAGAGTGGCTATTCCTGAGCGCCCGCTCTAAGCCCCCTTTTAGTTGCGCCTTTCGCGCGAAGCATCACGCCCGGTCAGGCTCTGCAACCTCATGAAACAAAACGCCGGTGGCATTTCGTGTCCGCCTTCAAAAACAATAAGCGATCCAAATACTGCATCGCGTTGAAACAGAAGCGTTCGTCCCGCTATCTGTATCATGCCGAGATGGTATCGTAACCCACGACTCAAAAGCGCGGACATCTCGTCGACCGTGACCAGCTGCTCGCGAGCACCGTACGCGTTCACCAGTCGATTGAAAAAGCGGATGGAATGGGAGATCGGGACCGGCCCGGTATAGCCGTCGTTGATTCCCGCGAAGATCTCGATCCTCGACTTCGGCGTTTCGGGTAGTGCCCAGTAGAGCGGCGAGCGCAGGCGAGCGGCGTCGTTGTCCAGCTGCTCTGCGCTACCGGTGCATTGCCGAATTTGTCGACCCACGTCGATATCGCCTCGGACCGTTGATTCGTCATGCCATGCAGCGAGATCGGAGATAGGAGCCCATGCCAGGAAAGCCCGCACCCGATGCCGCGTCCGCGCATACATGCCGAGGGCAGCATAAGCGCCGCCCGAGAAGCCTACGACAAAAATCTGGTCCGGATCGACATTGCCGGCGCGCATCCCATAAGCTATGGCGTCGTCGATATCCGCCACTACCTTGTCACTAAGGCAGTTATCCGTTCCCCGATTCGGGCCGCGAAAGTCGGGATGGATGTAGTTCCAGCCTTCTTTATCGGCCAGCGGGGCAAGTGAATCGCCGGATCCATAGTCTCCTGCCCAAACGTGCAAGCTTACCAGTAGCGGGCGCTTCGGCCCGTACGCTGCGCGATGGAAGATCGCCCTTTGTTTTGTCTGGTCTAGGCTGCTTTCGATTTCCACAACGGAGAAACCTTCGGGCCAGCGGAACGGACTTTCTTGCAAGGAGAACCAGCGATTCAAACCGGGTAGGTTCTTGTGCGCAAGCACCCCGAGCAAGAAGGCCATGACGATCGCCACAGCAATGAAAAGGCTGCCACGGCGGGTCATCGCAGTACGCTCGTTACGGCTTCCGATTGGCCGCTTCCCCAATAATTTGCTTTCTCGATCAGCGCGCGGATCCCAGCAATGACGTCTGGATGTTCCGCCGCATATGCCCGCTGGAGGTCACGCAGAGTGGCGAGGTGCGCCTCGAGATTGCCTGGCTCGAGCCGCACGCCAAACTCCGGCCATTCCGGTGATCGGACGTCGCGCAGGATCCGATTCAACATCAGGTCACCGAGCTCACGCTTGTAGTGTACGGGTTCCCAATACCAGCGCATCTTCGTGCTCGCAGAGGTGGGAACCGGTTCCAAGCTGGGGCCATAGGCTCCGCTAAAATCCCAAACCGCAAATGCGGGGCGGCCTGCGCGGGACGACTCTTCCGTGTTGATCTGCACGATATTGCGTTTGATAGCCTCGAATTGCGGCCAGAGACCGGACAGCTCGAGCGCTTCCCAGTGCCATGCATGGGACGGCGAAATTAATAACCAGACCTCTACGTCGGATGCATAGGCAGCTCGCAGTAATGTTCGTAACTCCTGATAACTGTTCGCGAACACCGTATCGCTCTGCCGCATATCGGCAAAGCGTATGAGGGAATCTCGCATGAAAGCTATGAAAGCGGCTCGGTGGTCGTACTGGTCCCTGAGCCTGAGCCAGTAACCGTCGGGAGTGAGCGTCTCGGCCCACCAATCTTGCTGCCGGACCGTCTTGATGCTTGATTGCAAGGCGGGCAAGGAGAGGAGCGCGCTCGCGAGATCAGGCAGCTTGGCCGAGAATAGGTTGAACTGAGGATGACCGTTTGCATCGACGTCGAGCCGCGCTTCCGAGAAGGCGCCGGTCGTGTCCGTGGGCGTGCCGAAGACACGGAAATCAAGCCCCAGAATAACCCGTCGTGCGGCCTGTGCATGTTGGAAATAACGCCGCATTTCGTAAAGGCTTACGGACGGCAGCGCCATGTTGTAGCAATCGAATTCGCGCAGCGCGTCGTAATTCGGATCCAGCCCTCTGCCGGTGCGCGACGTGCCCAAGAGAATACAGCGCGGTTTGCGCCGCGCCACGGCGTAGACGTGCGTAAGGCGCAGCTGCTCGACGAAGTCCGGTTTGTTGGCATTGAAATGCTCAAAGCGCGGACTGCCGAAAACACTATATGGGTCCACGGCGAAATTCCAGGCGCCAACGGCAGTTAGCAGCACTGCGGTAGCGACAAAGAACCAGCATAGATAACGGCGTTCTGGCGTCATGACGTCGCGCCTGACCTCAAAACTGGAAATATAGGAAGTCGCTAACCTGCGTCAATCCGAGGATAGCCCAAGCGGCCACCGCCGCCGCGATAAGGGCGTAAGCCCGACGAGGTGTCCACAACACAGCACTATTTGTAACCGAGGCATATCCCGAGTGGAGCGGTGGCGCGAAATGGCGGCCGAATATTTCCTGGGTGTTGGGAGCAAAGAAGGCGACACCCGCCGGCAGCGCAAGCACGATAAGCAGCAGTAGTTCAGACGTTGGGTTCAAGACAGCAAGCTTCAGCCAGCGAGCGACAGGCGCATCTTGGATCACTGATGCGTAGAAGGAAGACACATGCGCGCCGTGGAAAACGAACATGCTCTCTAACACTCGCCGCGCGGTGCTCAAAGTGTCCGCGCGAAAGAAAACCCAGCCCACTGTTACTGCCAGGAACGTAAGTGCGGAAGCAACGACTTTACCGATCGCAGTGCGCCGTTCCGGCTCGTACCCCAGACGCCGGCGGAGGCCTTGCCAGGCGTGGTTCACCATCAGATAAAACCCGTGCAAGCCGCCCCAAAACACGAAAGTCCAGCCCGCACCGTGCCAAAGCCCGCCGAGCAGCATGGTAATGACTAAGTTCGCGTAGCGGCGGGCGTCGCCATGCCGGTTGCCCCCCAGCGAAAAATAGAGATAGTCACGAAGAAAGCGCGACAATGTCATGTGCCAGCGGCGCCAGAAATCGATGATATTGATAGCTTTGTAGGGGGAGTTGAAATTCAGCGGCAAGCGGATGCCGAGCATCAGGGCAAGCCCGATGGCCATGTCCGAATAGCCGGAGAAGTCAAAATAGAGCTGGAAGGTGTAAGACAACGCTCCACCCCAAGCGTCAAGCGTCGACAAGTCCTGGCTCTGGCTGGCCGCGGCAAAAATCGGGATTGCAAACTTTGCCATGCCGTCTGCGATCACCACTTTCTTGAATAGTCCGAGGACAAAATACGTAATTCCCGTCGCGAAGCTAACGTCATCGAAGCGGTAGATCGACGGTTGCCCGAACTGCGGCATCATCTCCTTGTGATGAAGTATCGGTCCCGCAATCAGGTGTGGGAAATAGGTGACGAACAGCGCGTAATGCAGGAAATTGTATTCGCGTGCTTCGCCTCGGTAAGCGTCCACCAAGTACGCGATCTGGGTGAAGGTGAAGAATGAAATGCCAAGCGGCAGGACGATCTCGCCGAGGGCGTAATCGGTATTCAGTGCGGCATTGAGATTGGCGAGAAAGAACCCGGCGTACTTGTAGTACCCGAGTACAACGAGATTGGTCGCGACTGCAAAATTCAGGGTGACTCGGCGGATCGAACGACTGTGCCGGGCACTGCCCAACACGGTGCCGGCTGTGTAGTTGAAAAGAATGGACGCGATGATCAAGCCTAGATAGGCAGGGTTCCACCAACCGTAGAAGAAGAGCGATGCGGCTACCAGCCACGCCACCGCCGCCCGCCGTTCCCGGTGTCTCCCGAGCAGGAAGAAGATAGCCAGCGTCACCGGAAGGAAAACAAAAATGAAGAAATAGGAATTGAAAAGCATTTCTGGAAATAGGCTGATCGCGCAGAGCTATGATCGAAAGAGGGACTTACTGTAGCATTTGGCTATGGCTTCCGCGCCGAGCCAGCATTTGAGCATGGCGATGACCCAGATCGTGGTAGTGTTCCGAGTTATGTGCACAACCGCTTTTCAAGGTGGCGGGGGGTCAGGTATGAGTTGATTGTCTAGATCAACAAACCCTTTCACGGAGGGCCACACCATGACCGGGAGGAAGCTTAAGGCAGTTAGGCCGCGGATAGAAGCGCTGGTGGCGCAGGATCGGGATTTGCTCAAGACGCTGGTCAAAGAGACGCTGGAGGCGCGGCAGGCGGAGATGACCGAGGGGAAGGGCAGCGCCAGGTGCTCGGCGCTCGCCAGCCGGGAGAGCCAATCCAGTTGGCGCGAGTTCTTGCTCGCTCTCACGCAGTGCGGGTTGGCGGGAGTTGAGTTCGTCGTATCGGATGACCATGTCGGACTGATGAAGGCCATCGCCGAGATCCTGCCGGAAGCGGCACTCGTCGGCGTATCACCACGAGGTCGAGTGAGTGCAACATGAGCGGACTTTTGGCGGACGCGTGCGCGATATTCTAGAGCGCCTGGTTAGCGAAGGCCATTGCACCAGGATTGGGAACAGTGCGTACGTTACCGACGATAATAATGGAAAGGAGCTCTCGCCCAATTTTGATCTGGCAAACGTCGCCAATCAACTTGGGCTCAGCGAATTTCTTCAACAGGCATGCGAGGGGGCCTGGAACCGGCCCGGGTGACGAGGGCACGTAGGCACCGATTGCCATAGAAATAGGCATGTGCAAAAGGTTGCCACGAATTCGTCTGCATGGGACGTACACGATCGGACGGGGAGGGGCATTGAACTTTCGAGGCCCTTTGACACTTCAAATGCGACGGCGAGCGCCGGGCAAACGGTGCGCTAAGCCGTACTCTGATGCGACTTGACGTCAATGCCTAATCACAGCTTTCGGGCATCGAACCAGCATTCGAGCATGGTGATGACCCAGATCATGATGCCGAAGTACGTCGCGTGACTGGTGTGATGCTGGCGACGCAAATCCTGGATATAGTTCGGTCTGAGGATCCCGCGCCGCTCGAATGCCTCGAGGCTGCCGTGGACGAGTTCCGCGAGCCGCGCGTGCTCGCGCAGCCAGAGTCCGAACGGCATGCCGAATCCGTGTTTGGTCTTGGCGATGGTTTCGGGCGCAAGAACGTCCTTTAGCGCGTGCTTGAAGAAATAACGGAGTTTGAGCCCTTTGACCTTGAGCGCCGCCGGGATTTCCCCGGAGAACTCCACCAGCTCGTCGTCGAGCAGTGGATAGCGCACTTCGATGCCAGCCACGTCGCACATGCGCGATACCTTGCGCAGGTCGTTGTCGGCCAACGTCAGCTTGAGATCGAGGTGCATCATCCTGTTGACCGGGGACGATGCGTCGGTACGCCGATAGACTTCGCGCAGCATGGCGAGTGGCTCGTCGACGTCGACCCCTGCCAGAAAGCCCGCTTCGAACACGTCGGCAAACGGCGATCGGTGGAGGAAGTTGTACGTTTCCAAGCGATCTGGCAACGGCACGGATGCCTGGCGAATGTAGCTTGCGAGCTTGCGCAGTGGCGCGATGCGGTCGTTACCGGGAAGCGAGAACGCCAGAGGCTCGATCAGCGCGCGTCGCAGTACGTCCGGAATCCGGCCGTAAGCCTCGAACAGCTTCTGCTTGGCGTAGCGCGTGTTGCCGCCGAAGATCTCGTCACCGCCGTCGCCTGCCAGCAGAACCTGCACCCCATCCTCGCGCGCCATCTTCGCGCAGAAGTAGGTCGGCGCTGCCGAATCGTTGCCGAAGGGTTCGTCGTAGGCGAGGGCAATGATCGGGATCGACTCGACGACGTCGTCGGGTGTGAGGCAATACTCGTGGGCACGTGCGCCCAGATGCTGCGCGGTGATGCGCGCGTACTTCATTTCGTCGAATTCATCCGAGGCGAAGCCGATCGAGTAGGTTCGCGCCGGCGCGTGCGTCAACTCGGTTAGCATCGTCGTAACCGTGGAGCTGTCGGTGCCTCCGCTGAGAAATGCGCCGATTGGGCGCTCCCCGTCGATAGTGCGCCGGGCCGCTTCCTTGAGTAGCAACCGGAAGCGACGCTCCAGGGCGTCGACCGAGTCGGTTCCCTCATCGTGATAGGGCAGCTTCCAATAGAAGCGCCGCTCAACGGCACCGCCTTTGAACATCACGCATTCTCCCGGCTGGAGCTTCTGCACCGACCGGTAGATGGTGCCGGGACTCGGCACCACGTGGCAGTAGAGATAGTTGAAGATGGCCTGCTGGCTGAGTTCCACCGGCACGGACGGATGCGCGACCACGCTCGCCGCGTTGGAGGCGAAGACGAGTTGGCCGGACGGATTGGCATAGCACATCGTCCGTATACCGAGACGATCGATTGCGAGCAGGCCGCTCGCGCTTTGCGTGTCCACCACCGCGATGGCGAACGGGCCTAGCATCTCCTTGAGGCAGTTGGAGCCGTGCTGCCGGTAGGCTTCTGCAGCGGCGGCGCCCGGACCTCGTTCTGCGGCCATCGCGGCGAGACGAGGTGCGCGCCAGCGCACATGACCTTCCACGGCGGCGAGCAAGGTTTCGGTTCGATGCATCGTCACCGGGCGGATTCCCGGTTCGACCGCCATTGCGCAGCCGTTGCTGACGATCGGCCGGGGCCCGGAGGAGTCCTGGTCGCGCAGGGCGTGGCGCATGGTTTCCAGTGTCGCCTGCGCCT
Organism: uncultured beta proteobacterium; assembly: GCA_963711235.1. Taxonomy (GTDB): domain Bacteria; phylum Pseudomonadota; class Gammaproteobacteria; order Burkholderiales; family Casimicrobiaceae; genus PALSA-1003. Next base: position 484,125 of record CAVQDI010000016.1, read on the forward strand.
GCCCGGCATCCCGCGGGCCATCGATCCAACCGCAGATGCCGCTCATGGGGCTGCCCCCGCACAAGGCCGCGCACCGCAGGCTGGAGTCCGATGAGGTGTCGACGGGGCCGTCATCAGGGGAGAGCCACTGCGTCGCTGAAACCCCGCGGGCGCGTGACGACGTAAGTTAACCAAGCCGGAATGACCGCGCCGGTTGCCCACGCGAGCGTGCGCAGCCGGGAGATGCCTGCCAGGCGACGAATCAGCAGATGCACGCGCGTGCCGATTCGCCGCTCGACGAGTTCCGACCGGTCACGACTGTGGCGCGCGAGATCGGCGGTGCTCATGAAGCGCAGCGTCGGAAACTCGGCTCCGGCGATCTCCAGCAGCCGTTTCACTTCGTCGATGGCGTGTTGCGCGGCCAGTTCATCGTCGAGGAAGTTCAGGCGATGCATCTCGACCAGCGTCGGTCGCCCGGCGCGCGTATTCGCGCGCAGTGCCTCGATCGTTCGCTCGTGCGTCACGCCCAGCGACGGCTCCAGATAGCAGTCGCGCACGACGTACGCCACGCCATGCGGACCCTTGGCCGCGTTGAAATAGGTCCGCTCGCCGGCGACGACATGACCATTCGCGTCGCGGCTTTCGTTACGTACGCCCGGGGTTACCACAATGCGCGCGCCGGCATGCGCCCACGCCGATTCCACTGTGTCGTTCCACACAAAGGTGGGCGGTACCACGACTTCCGGCTTCGCGCCGAACACCGCGGTGAAGGTGCGTATCTCCTCGGCCGCGGCGAGCACCACATCGTCGATCGGCAGCGGCCTGGACGGCAGCTCGGTCGCGTCGATCCATCGGCTTTGTAGCGGGGCCGGCAGCTCCTCGGTGGCGGGAAACTCGGCGCCGGTGAGCCAGCGCCGAATCTGCACATCGACCGAGGCTCGCTGCATCAGGCATGCCGGCCAGAAGTGCTCCAGCGCGTGCAGCTGGAGGGCGAACACGCCACGCGCGGCCCCACGTAACATCGCCTCGCGCACAATCGCCAAGCGCGGATCGGCGAGCGTCACGCGATGGTACGTACGAAAGTCCTCGGCGCGTATGCGCTCCGTGTCCGGCCCCGCGAGCACGATGCCGAGCGTCGCCACGGGGTGGCGGCCAAGCGGGTCGTGGAAACCGGAGAGCAGGTCCGCGATTCGATCGAGCCGCTCCGCCTGCAAGAGCGGGCCGTAGCCCCAATCGTCGGTTTCCAGGATCAGCACCGGTGCACGCAGAACCGGTTCCCGCCATGCCGCGGACAGCGCGCGGCGAAAGGCGAGGGCGAGCAGAGCGCTGCTGACGGCGAGCCACAGAACCACCGCTGCTATGAGGGCCATGGCGCAGCGCAACGGCGCTTCTGGAGACCATCACCGCTCGGGATCGGTCGACCCATGGGCAATTTAGCGGATCGGCAACGCGCCTATCCGCGCTTGCGTGAGAGCAGGAAGTCGGTCATCGCGTCGATCGAGCCCAGATTGTCGATGTTGATTTCTCCCTGCCGGAGCGGGAAATCGTAGGTTTGTTCGTACCACACGACGAGCTCCAGAATCGCCGATGAGTCGAGATAACCGGTTGCGGGGATGATGTCGGCATTACCGAGTGCGGTGGCGTCGATGTTCAATGCCTTGGCCAGTTCGATCACCTTGGCGCGAATGGCTGCCTTGATTGCGTTTCGATCCAGCTGCATGCGTCGCAAGAGAGAAAGACCTTGGAGCTTTGCGTACGGGCCGTGTCACGCGGGCGGTTGCGCGAGCGCCCGCAGCACCTGTGCGGCGTCGAAACCCGAGAGCAGCCGGTGGTCGTAGCTTGCTCCCAGGACCGCGTGGCCCGACGCACGCGGCGCAGCATGGGAGACGATGAGGCTGGTATAGGGCGGCAGGATCGGGGATGTGGCGACTCACGTTCCATCGCGCCATGCTCGAAAACGCGAGCGTTGCTCCGGAGGCCTCACCGGGTGGCAGCTTGTGCGCCATGGCGTGGCGCTGTGCCTCGCCCAGGGCGTCGATGAAGCGCTCTGCACTCATCTCGTGCGCAGCCTGCACGACGGCGAGATAGAGCGTCTGTCCGGCTTGAACCGTGAATCCGAGATTGACCTGGCGGTATTCATAGCGGCGATCGTTGACGAGGGTAGCGTTGATGCGCGGACTTGCCTTCGCAAGCTCGACCAGCCGGAATGCCAGAAGGGGCAGCAGCGGGGAGAGCATCAACTTGTGTTGCTTGGCGTAATGCGCCGCGTATTCGTTCCAGGGGCCGGGGTCGTATTCGATCTCCAGGTAGCCTGGCGCGGCCCGATCCCGGTGCCAGAGCACGGCCGAGAGCATGCCACGTTCCTCGCCGGACAGTTCGCGGTATTCCCCGGGAACACTCGGCGTCAGTTCCGACGCAGTGGGCGCGTCCGACCCGGGCGTGCGGGCAGGCTTGCGCTGTGTCGACAGCCATGCCTCGATGTCGGCTACCGTCAGCCGCTCGCCGGCGGCGGGGATCGCCGCAGGGTCGAGCTCCAGTTCTCGCAGCATTGCGCGAGCCTTCGCGGTGGGCGGCTCAGTGCCGCCCGCGGCGCGTGGGCCCGCTGGCGCAGGCGCCTGCTCGGGAACGGGCTCGCCCGCCGTGTCGCCGAACCAAAGCAGCACCGACCCGACGGTTGCCGTGTCGCCGGGCTGCGCCAGAATCTTCAGCACGTATCCGTCCCGTTCCGCCGGCACGTCGAGCACGGCCTTGTCCGTCTCCACTGCCCCCAGAATGTGACCGCATTGCACGAAGTCGCCTTCCTTGACGCGCAATTCGACGATTCGAACGCTGTCGTCGTTGTTATTCACGCGTGGAACGTACAGCGCCTTGGGCACGCTCTTCCTTCACATCATGTCCACGACCTGCTCGACCACCCGCATCTCGTCGGGCAGGATCTGCCGCTCCAGACTGCGCGCCGAGGCGATCGGCAGTGGCGGTGCGCCGATGCGGCGCATCTTGCCCCGATAACCACGCTCCAGCAGGCACGCGGCAATTTCCGCCCCCACGCCGTAGTGGTGCTGCGACTCTTCCACGATGACGATGCGTCGGCGCTTAAGCAGGTGGCCGATCAACGCGCCTTTGGGCAGGGGCGCCAGCAGTGCGGGCACGACCATTTCCACCGCCAGCTCCTCTGCATCGTTGAGCTGCTTCGAGGCGGCCTCCGCCACTGCCACCATGCCACCGTAGGTCAGCAGCGTGACGTCGGGGTCATCGGCACCGCGCCGCAGGGTGGGAAACAGGTGCGCGGCCACATCGTCGGCGTCCGCTGCCAACTCGACATAATCCGCCGCGTCCTGCTTCTCCGCGTAGAGCAGCTTGTGCTCCAGGAAAAGGACCGGGTAGGGCCAGCGCAGGGTGGCATCGATGAGCAGCCTGCCTACATCGTGCCGGTGGCTGCCGTAGACCACGGTGAGGCCAGGTACCGATGCGAACAGATGCTCGGGACTTTGGCTGTGCGTGGCGCCATAACCGCGCCGGCCGCCACTCGGCGTGCGGATGACCAGCGGCACCGCCATGTCGCGGAACATGCCGGGGAACTTGACCGCATGGTTGTAGAGCTGATCCATGCACAAGGTGAGGAAGTCGGCGAACATCACTTCCGTTACCGGTTTGAATCCGGCAAGCGCGAGGCCGATCGACGCGCCGGTAACGCCCGCTTCGCTGATCGGCGTCGAGATCACCCGGCCGGGGAAGTCGGTAGACAGGCCCTGCGTGACCTTGAATGCACCGCCGTAAGGGTCGTGCAAGTCCTCTCCGAGCAGCAGCACCTCGGGGATCGTCGAGAGGAGGTGTCGCAATGCCGCGTTGAGGGCCTGGCGCACATTCTGGCCTGGCACCGGCACGGGGTAGCTCACGCGCGCGTCCGCTCGCGCGACGGCGCCAAAGATGTGCTGCGGCACCTCGCTGTAACGGGCCTCCGGCGAGGCTTCGGCGCGGACCCTGATCTCGTCGATGAAGCTGGCGTTGCGCGCTTCAATGCGGTGGCGCGTCGGCTCGGAGAGCTCTCGACCCAGAGCGGCGAGTGGATCGCGGCTGCGAATGCCGGCCATCTCTTCGCCGGGACGCAGATCATCGCCTTTGCTGTGCGGACCCATGCGCCGCGTATCGAGCACCAGATAGCCGGGCCGACCAGCCATGCGCACCGCGGCGACGACCTCCGCGACCTTGCGGCAGAACGCCGGGTCGTCGTCGGCCAGATGCCAGGTCGCGAATCCGAAGGCGGCACCACGTTCCTCGATGCTGCCGCCAATGGTTTCCCGGGTGTAGGTCGTCTGCGCAATGCCGTTGTTCTCGACTACCACCAACAACGGTGCCTGCCATACCGACGCCAGGTTCATGCTCTCGTAGAGCAGGCCCTGGCCGAGCGTACCGTCGCCGATCATGGCCGCCACCAGGGCGCCGCTGGCCCTTTTCTTGCGCGCCAAGGCGAGTCCCGCGCTGATACCTGTCATGCCGGCTTGCACACCGTTGCTGTGAAAGTGCCGCCATGCCAGGTGCTGACTGCCGCCATGTCCGCGGCAGACACCGGCCTCGCGCCCCATGATCTCCGCGACCAGGCCGAGAAAATCGCCCGAATAAGTCAGAAAATGACCGTGGTTGCGATGGTTGGACAGCACCGCGTCGTCGGCGTGGTCCAGTGCGCGCACCACCGAAATGGCGGCGAGCTCCTGGCCAAGGCAGGTGTGTGTGGTGCCCGAGACGAGGCCACGGGAGAACTGATCGAGGATCAGTTGCTCGGTCAAACGGATCAGGTGGCCATAGGCATAAAGGCTCTCTGCATCCAGACCGATACGAGGTCTGCCCCGGTCGTCGCGCGTGCAACCGGGAATGTCCAGCATGCCGGAGGCGCCCGGCATGTCGAGGCGCGGCTGAATGGTCTCGGCGATGGTCACGATGGAGATAGCGATAGAATCCGCAAGCGGCATCCTTGCCCGAAAAGGGTTAATTATACTTAGAACCGGCCCTCCACGATGCGACGACGCTGCCCTTATCATCCCAAGCTTGGCGAGGGACCTGCTGTTTATCACAGGCTCGCGGCGAGGGGGCGGCAGCGCGGATTATGCGCGCCGCAGATCCTCGGGCGAGGGCGGGCTTCGCGATGATCTCAATGCGCGCGATGTCTTAACGGCTGTCGGCCGACATTAGCAATGAACCTGCCAACCCTGGAACCGATCCGCGATGAGGATCTGCTCGAATTCTGCGGATTCTTGTCCGAGAACCTGAGCCGCGAACGCTCCGCAGAGGCTTGGGCCAAAGCCTTTACGCAAAACTGGTGCCCGAGCAAACCTAACAATGGCTTCCTGATTCGCCATGAAGGTCGCATTGTCGGCGGCATTGGCGCCATCTACGCCGAGCGGCTGGTGCGTGGCCGGAACGAGCGCTTCTGCAACATCACCAGCTGGTGCGTGCAGGACGCATTCCGTGCGCAAAGCATGCGCCTGGCCTTGGCGCTCACCGGACAGCCCGGGTTCCATTTCACCGACTTGACACCGACCGAGGTAGTATCCAAGACCCTGCAGTTTCTCAAGTTCAAACCGATGAACGAGCGCCATGCAATCTGGCCCAATCTACCGTGGCCGTTCGCCAGGCTCAGCGGAATACACGTGGTGACCGATGCCGAGCAGATCGGCCGACTGCTTGCCCCGGATGAGGGCAAGGCTTATCGCGACCACTGCCATCTGCCGTGGCTCACGCACGTGGCCGTGGGGCGGAAAGGCGCGTGGTGCTATGTGGTGTGGAAGCGCACCCGCTTGAAGGGCATCACCGGTGCCATTATCCTCGCTTTGAGCGATGCGGAATTGTTCCTGCGCTACCGGGCCGCACTTAGCAGCCACTTGCTGGTACACGACGGTTTGTTGTACACACGTGTGGAATCCAGGTTGTTGCCGCGGCTACCGAGCGCTGCGCATCGAGTTGTCCGGGTACCGCAGCAAGGTGTTCAAGAGCGATACCCTGACGGCCGCGGACATGAGCAACCTGTATTCGGAACTGGTTGCCCTCGACCTCTGACGCGCGCTCGACTCTCTTACGCACAATGCGACGCGAAATCATTGGACTCCCGGCGGAAACGCGGCCCATCCTCACGGTGGTGATCCATACCGAAGAGGAATTCGATTGGGGCAAGCCGCATGATCGCCACGCCACCGGGGTCGAGCACATGCGCCACATCGGCCGTGCCCAGGACGTCTTCGACGAGCATGGCATCGTGCCCAACTATGTGGTCGACTACCCCATCGCTGCACAGGATATTGCCATCCGGCCGCTGAAGTCCTTTGCCGACCAGGGAAGGGCCCTGATCGGCGCCCACCTGCATCCGTGGGTGTCGCCGCCTTACGTGGAGGAGGTCAATGCCCGCAACTCCTACCCGGGCAATCTGCCCCGCGCGCTCGAATCGGAGAAGTTGGGTAGGTTGACGGAGCAGATCGCGGCGTCGTTCGGCGCGCGCCCGCTCACCTATCTCGCGGGCCGCTACGGCTTCGGGGCCAATACCGGGGCGATACTGGAGGAGCTCGGCTATCAGGTGGACATCAGCCCGGCGGTTCCCATCGACTTTTCCGATGATGGCGGGCCCGATTATTCGGGCTACACCAGCCACCCATACTGGTTCGGCGAAAAGCGCAAGCTGCTCGGCCTTCCGGGCACCGGCGGCTACGTGGGTTGGCTGCGGGCGGGCGGCACACCGCTTTACAAGGCGATGACCAGTCCCAGTCTGCGACGCATCGGTGTGGCCGGCGTGTGCGCTCGACTCAGGGCGGTCGAGCGCATCCGTCTGTCGCCCGAGGACTACAGCGAACCGGAGATGCGGCGGCTGACTCGCACGCTGCTGCGCGATGGCGTCCGGATATTCGTGTTCAGCTTCCACTCTCCTTCGGTGATGCCGGGCGGCACACCGTACGTGCGCAGTCAAGACGATTTGGACCGCTTCCTGGACAAATGCCGGCAATTATTTCGATTTCTTCATGCAGCAACTCAACGGCGTCACCATGACGCCCATCGAGGTAAGGGAAGCGCTGGCCAATGGCGCCACTCTGACCCGATAGTCGTCAAGACGGTCTGTGGCGATGATCTGAAACAGCATACACGGCTCTCATATGCGCTAAGTCGTTCATGGAGCGCGATGTTCTATCAGCTGAAGGACCAGGTGCGCAGGCTCCGCTTTGCCGGCGCATGCAGGGGCGTGTTGCGCGCGGCGCCGGTGGCTCTGGACGCGTCATCCAGTCTGGTCGTGCTGAGTCAGGTACAGCACAAGGATGTGCTGCTGTTCCTGCTGGCGGTGAAATCGTTCGCGCGGTAGGTGAGGCCGCGCAGCGGTATGCGTGCTGAACGACGGAAGCTTGTCCGCAAACGATTGCGCTGCGCTACGGGAACATATTCCCGGCCTGAAATTGCTTGAACTCGCCGAATTCCGCAGCGCCGCCTGTCCGCACGGTGGGACGTGGGAACGGTTATTGGCCATTGCGTCGCTGGTCCGGGATCATTACCTGATCCAGCTCGACAGCGACACGCTTACCATCGGCCCGATCGACGAGGTGCGCCATCGCATCGAAGACCAGGCTGCCTTCGCCCTCGGCACGTGGAACAATCAGAAGATCGAGACCATGCGCGAACGATGCGAGACGGCCAGGAAGCTCGCCCCGCACGCCGACGGCCACGTTCAGGTCGTCGCGGAAGCCAATCTCGACAAGCTGGATGGCTTCGAATCATTGCGCTACGTGCGTGGCTGCTCGGGCTTCGCAGGCTTTGCGCGGCAATCGTTCACGCGCGAGTTCGTGGAGGCGATTTCCGCTCAGATGGGTAGGGCCATCGGTGCCAAGTGGAGTGAATGGGGAAGCGAGCAGGTGATGTCGAACATCGTCGTCGCCAACATCCCTGGGGCGAGCGTCCTGCCGCATCCGAAGTACGCCGATTGCCACAAGATGCAGCCCGAAGTGACCGAATTCATCCATTTCATCGGCAGCTGCCGATTCGGCGATGGCAATTATGCCAGGCTTGGCGCGCAGGTGATCGCAAGTCTCTGATCAGTGAAAACGCCCTTCCTCATGCTGACGGAACTCTTCCTGCCCACCAAGGGCGGGACGGCGGTGTCCTTCGACGATGACTTCCGCCGGCTCGGTGGCAAGGAGATTCACGTTGTTACTGCCGACGTGCCCGGTGCAGCTGAATTCGACCGCACGCATCCGAACAGCATTCACCGCATCGCCCTGCGACGAGTCGGGTGGCTGAGACCCGAGTCACTGCCCATCTACTCGAAGCTTTTCGTCAAGGCGGCCTGGCTGGCCGCGACGCATCGGTTTATCGCCATTTTCGCCGGGCGCGTATTGCCCGAGGGGTTGGTGGCGTGGGCCATCGCGCGCTTGCTTGCTCGCCCCGTACTGGTCTACGCGCACGGCGAAGAACTCACCAACTGGGGGCACGGCAAGAAGTTCGCTCTGATGCGCTTCGTGTTCAGGCACAGCGACGCCGTGCTCGCCAACAGCGATTTCACCCGTGACACGCTCGCCGACCTGCTCGACGTGGATCCGGGACGCATTGCCGTGGTCTACCCAACCGTGGACGAGGAGCGCTTCCGACCTGGGCTCGGCGCGGATGACTTGCGCGCGAGCGTGCGGGTCTCGCAAGGTCAGCGCCTCATCCTCACCGTGGGGCGGCTGCAGCGCCGCAAGGGCTTCGATAACGTCCTCCGCGCGCTGCCACCATTGCGCAAGCAGGGCATCGACGCCCACTATGTAGTCATCGGTATCGGCGACGATCGGGAATATCTGCAGCGACTGGCGGCGGAGCTCGGTGTGTCGGACCGCGTGCACCTGCTCGGCCACGTGAGCTACGACGATCTGCCGCGCTGGTACGCCGCCTGCGATCTGTTCGCGATGCCCAACCGCGACATTGAGGGCGACACCGAGGGGTTCGGCCTGGTTTTCCTCGAGGCGGCTTGCGCGGGCAAACCGGTCGTAGCCGGAACCGCTGGGGGAACCGGTTCCGCCGTGGTCGACGGGGTCACCGGGTTGCGAGTCGACGGGGAGCGGCTCGAGGCCATCGCCCAGGCGCTGGCACGGTTGCTATCCAACCCAACCGAGGCGCAACAGATGGGCCTTAACGGCAGGAAGCGCGTCCTCGAAAGCTTCACCCACCAGCGGCGAGTGGACGAGCTGCGCGAGTTGGCCTTGCGCGGCTGTTATTCGGGAGCAGGTCGGGTGAAAGTACGCGCGAGCCGATCTCCGATGGCGTGAAGCATCGGGAACGAGTGTGCATCCAACTTGTATCCTTGCTCGACTTTACTTCTGGCATTTCCCCCTTGAAAAGGGTAAATGGCGGTTGTGGGAGACGTTCCGTGAGACAAGTTACTACGATGCGTTCACACCTGGGGCTTATCGGACTCGTTACGGTTTTTCGATGAACCTCGCGCCGGATCAGCAGATTGATCGCTTCATCTATTTTTGGGGGTGCTGGGAGCCGAACGAGACATGGATTGTCCGAAAGCTTCTTCAACCGAACGATGTCTTCGTCGACGTTGGCGCTAACGATGGCTATTTCTCTTTACTAGCGTCGAGGCTCGTCGGTCCATCGGGACAGGTGTTGGCTCTCGAGCCATTGCCAGCAACCGCGAGCGAGTTGAGATCTAACGTCGTCCTCAATGGATTGACCAACATCACGGTTATAGAGAGTGCTGCGTCCGACAACTCGGATGACCTGCTGCTTACCATGCCCGCCGGAGCGGGAACTGGAATGACAACGCTACGACCCGTCTACGGGACTTCCCGCCGAGTCAGGTGTGATCGCCTAGACCATCTGCTGGACCATTTTCGTGCACCGCGACTTGTCAAGATCGATGTCGAAGGAGCCGAGTTGAAAGTGTTGAAGGGCTTGGAGGGACTGCTGCTTAAGGATGACGCTCCTGACGTTCTCTGCGAAGTCACGCCGACCTACCTCGAGCAAGTAGGAGACACCGCGCGAGAGCTTTATTCCTGGATGGCGGAGCTAGGCTACCGAGCGTACTCGTCAAGGGGCACGACCTGCAGGCGCTGCCCCGGGGGGCTTGTCAGAAAAACAACCAGGAAAATGTTCTCTTTAGGAAGAGCGTGCAACCGATATGATGTGGCGGACAAGTCTTTGATTGGAAACTGCGGTGGTGAATGATGCCACGGAACAAAGCAAGACGACGGCTGGAGTGGCGTTAACGTGAGCTACGAAGATTGGCGCGCTGGTACGCGGCCTGCGATCTGTTCGCGATGGCCAACCGCGACATCGAGGGCGACACCGAGGGGTTCGGCCTGGTTTTCTTCGAGGCGGCTTGCGCGGGCAAACCGGTCGTAGCCGGAATCGCTGGGGGAACCGGTTCCGCCGTGGTCGACGGGGTCACCGGGTTGCGAGTCGACGGGGAGCGGCTCAAGGCCATCGCCCAGGCGCTGGCACGGTTGCTATCCAACTCAACCGAGGCGCAACAGATGGGTCTTAACGGCAAGAAGCGCGTCCTCGAAAACTTCACCCACCAGCGGCGAGTGGACCAGCTGCGCGGGTTGGCCGAGCGCGGCTGTTATCTGGGAGCAGGACGAGCAAAGGTGCGCGCGAGCCAGTCGCCGATGGCGTGAAGGGAGTCGAACTCGAGGCGATCCGGCGAGCGCTGCGATTCCGCGTCATGCAACAGCTTGATGTTGTAGCCGACGCCGGCCGCGCGCCCGGCATCGATATCGGAATCCTTATCACCAACCAACACCGACTGCGACAGGTCCAGTCCCAGGTCGTCCTTCGCTCTGAGAATCATGCCCGGATGCGGTTTGCGGTCTGGCGATTCGCGCCGGTAGTCACCGATACCCTCTGTCGGGTGGAACGGGCAGTGATAGACGCGACCGATGCCAATGCCGCGCGCGCGAAACTCAGCGAGCATCCACTCGGTAAGCGCCTGGAAGTCTTGCTCCGTGTAATAGCCGCGGCCAATGCCCGCCTGGTTGGTGACGACGATTGGAAGCAGGCCGACCGTCTCCGCCGCACGGCACAGCTCGAAGATGCCAGGGAGGAACTCGAACTCCTCGATACGCCAGACGCAGTTCTTGTCGAGGTTGATGACGCCGTCGCGATCGAGGAAGAGAGCCCGTTTTGCGTACTTGTGCTCAGAAGCGACGCCGGCAGCCGGTGGAGCGTTCACAGAACCGTACTCTTCGTTGGTGGCAGCCGTGTCCATCCAATTATGACTGCGCCACGCAATCTCGATCGGACAGATTAACTCGACGCTTGGCAGAACTGCACAGCGGGTTCGGAGGGAGAGGACGGTTGTCGCCGTTCCCTACCCCTATTCAACATTCGATCGCTGCTCTACCAGTTCAAAAGGCACATAATTTTTAACATCGGATGATTCTATCTTGGTAATGGTCACGTTTGGGAAATCGGATGGTTGCTGGCCTGTTTTTGGCGTTCGCCAATCTCCATAGGTTTCTGTCAGAAACCTCTCGGCATCAACCGGCGCGAAACTTCTAATGTCATTTAAGAATTTGACTTCCGAGAAGCTTCTAAATATGTCCGACGGATACGAAAAGGTATATAGCTCTCTTTTTTTCACATTGTATACGTAATGCACCATTCTTCCTTCTTTACGGAAATAATAGTCAATGTCCAAGTGAATTAGATTGTCGCGGTCCCTGAATGCCATGCGATGCCTGCTTCCCCTGGCAAGAACATATCCTTTTTTCTTGACCGCATCTTGAAGAAGCGGCATCTTGGGAATGTCTTCCTCAAGCATCCCCAGATCTATGTCCCAATCATGCTTAATAAACCCACCGTCCCTATAATGCCCGAGCAGGGTCCCATAGGTGAGGAACAGCGTTATATTCAATTTTTCGGCTGCCTCTACCACGGTCTTGAGCAAACCCGGGCCATATATCTGCAAGATCAAACCATTGACGATGGTGTTATTAACATTTGCGGTAGAAGGATCAAAACTGGCCATGCTTTTATAGTTGAGAGCCTTCAGTATTCTAGGCCAACACAGAGGATTTATTAAAATAAATTTCGCAATCCACTGCAGCCTAAATGGCAAATGATCCTCTAGTAAATAGCTAATCCTGCGCATCTTGGGCGTGTGCTTTTAATTTTTTCTGATGAATACGTTAAAACGATATTCGTTGTTACGGTAGCCTGGCATATTCTGGTCTTCGATCACGATATTGAAACGTTTGCTGCCTAAAGTCTTCGAGAACCAAGCTCTATCGTAATACAAGTGCTCCAATCCTTTATATCTTTGCTCATACTCCGCCTCCCCCAACGCCGCTTTTCTATATCTAATCGCTTCGTTTTTTTTTGAGGCATCGGGAACGTCGAATATGCCGATACCCTTGACTGCGATATTAAACATCCTCTGAAGCACAGCCGCGGCATAGTCAAGGTCATGAAAGTAGAAGAAAACCGAGTGCGAGGTAACAATGTCAAATCTCGTTTCTTCCGGCATTCGTATTGCCTCGCCGACAGTTATATGCCCGCTGGGCATCGTGTCGCGGGCAATTTTGACCAGATTCTCCGCGTAGTCGATGCCGGCAACTCTATGGCCTTTTTCGTAAAAGGGATACAGGAATGCGCCGGCGCCGCAGCCTACTTCGAAGATCGAGTCGTTCCGCCCCATCTTCAATTTAGTGGCGATGGACTCCACGTATCTAATCCATTCGTTTGCGTTTATGAAACCGCCGAAGGAAGAATCAAAACCGTCGGCGGCGATCAATCGCTGGAGCGTTGATTGCAGCTCGTGATCCAGTTTCTTCCTGTTCCAGACCTCTCTCCAATTATCATGCGTCCCAATCATTTATAGACTTCCCGCAGCGACCTGTCTAAAACATTGAATAAATTTTTTGTTGTCTTCCGCAGTCCTGACCGCCAGCCTTATGTGAGAGCCGGGGCCCTTAAAGCGATCGGACATATCTTTAATATAAATACGATGCTTTGACAAAAGCTGGTCGATCATTTGGTTGGTTTTGCCGACATCGCAACCGAGGGAAACGAGGAGATAATTGCCCCCGCTGGGGTAAACCGTCTTCACAACAGGAAGCTTGCGAAGCTGCGACTCAAATGTTTTCCTGTTCTCAATGGTCCTGAGGATCGACTTCGCCAGTGCGTCACGATGTTTCAAGATAAGCTCGAGAAAATTTTCCGCGATCGAATTCATGTTCCAAATAGGAATTCTTGTGCGAACATAATCGTTAAACGCCGCGCTGGCGCTGTAGGTATAGCCCAGGCGCATCCCGGGAACTCCCAGCGTTTTGCTTAAGCTGGTCAGTAGCACGACGTTATTCAAAGGTTTTGCTTCCAGCAAAGGCATGATCCCGGGCTGGCCGGAGAAACTGATAAAAGATTCGTCTACTATGACCAACGTTTCGGGATGAGAGGCGGCCAGCTCATAGACCCATTCTGTCGGCAGAAGCGAACCCGTCGGATTATTAGGGTTGACGATGACGATTACCTCTGCACTCTTGACCTTTTCGACGATCTCGGCCGCCTCGAAGCCCACCCGATCGCAATAGGTCATCGCGCGAGGCAATATTTTGGCGTATTCGCCGAATGACGGCTCAGGGATCAAAGCTTCTTTATCGGCCAGATATTGCTCCAGAATAGGGTATATTTGCGAAAGGCCGTTGAGAGCATTTACCCTGTCTTCCTTGTCGAGGAGGAGGAATGTAGCCAGTTTTCTATTCAGGATCGCCTGGGTGGAACCGTAGTTATAGATCAAGGCGGGCAAATTATTCCTCAGCTCGGAGATGATCGCGCCGGTGGGAAAATACATGTTCCGGATAAACCGGAAATCGAGGATGTCGTAGCGCCAGTAACCGCCAAACGAACTGTCTAGAAGTTCTCTTTTGCAGGAACTGTCGAAGACGAACCTAGCAATATCCAGATCATTTGGGTCGTCGATCTCCGTCCATTTTTCGCCATCCAGCACCTCGGCGTAAATTTTTACATCGTTCATGTAGATCAGGATGCCGAGTATCAATTCGTAGTAACAGTTGTCGTTGATCGCTTTCGCATAGTATGACAATAACTTTCTTAAAGTCTGGTTGCAGAAGTCCTTGGAGAATCGATAGATATTTAATGTTTTGTATTTATCTGCGAACGTGAAGCCGGACCCCTGAAGATGGGGCGGTATGATATTAGCGATCAAGTTGCTGGCATCATTGATCGCGACGACAGTTCCGTCCATGCCGGGCCTCCAGCGGTCTACGAGAGCCACATTTTCATAGCGGGAATTGATCAATCGATCCATAACCGCCCGATCAAAGATCAGATCTGATTCGATAAGTATGATATCCCGGTCGATTCGTAAATTTTCCAATGCCAGCGACATGGAATAAATATTATTTGTCTCGTCATACCGAGGGTTATAGACGTAATTAATGTGTAACGACGGGTAGGTATCAGACAAATATTTTTTCAGTTCAGCTTCGCGATAACCTGTGACGATCGTGATGTCGGTTATATCTGATATGATGAGCGAATCGATGATCATTTGGATCACCGTTTTATTACCCACCTTCAGCAACGTTTTGTGGACATGATTACTCAGCGGACGCATGCGGCGTCCGTACCCTGCGGCCAGAATGATGACTTGAGAGTCATTGGGACGTCTTTTTCGATTCACGGGTAATTCCTTTTTTGGGATCTCTACTTAGCCGAAGTCGCGGTGGATGCGCCCTAACGCCGCGCCTTCCCCAGTGCTGGCTCGATACGCGTCCATCATGTCACGGTTGGGCCCAATTTGGAGGTGCCGACGCCAAAGCGAGGTGGAGCTCGGCTGCGGCGTAGCGTGACATCCCGAAAATGGAACGGATCGCCGCTGAGTGTGCCTACAAAGCATTCTCGGCGCATCACAACCTGTGCCAGCCTTCTTCTCACGTAGAGAATCAGCATCCTCGCTGGACACATTGAGTTTCTCCGTTTTATAGCTTGGACGGTAAGACTACCGGTTACCACCAGCTGTTTCATTGTTCCAGTCTCTTGGGCGGGCGACTAGGGTCGACCAATCCGTGACGTTGTTCCGTGATGCACTTTGGTTCGATCGCGAATTCGCCCATCAAGTATCATTAGTGCTTCGAAGTTTCTGAGGGTATACGTTGCAACTTGACCACATCCCTCCAGTTCGATCATTCATTCGGGCGCGCTCGCGTGCAAATGAATTCGCACTTTACAGCGGCGCGTCGAATATAGGGCCAGAACCGTTCGACTAGCGGCGCGTCGATCCAAGCAGCGTCGCGTCACGAATGCAGGCTCCTGCGCGATCGGCCCAGACGTTTGCCCGGGCTACGGTTTCGCCGATGGCGCCTCGCCATCGCCCATCTTCTGGAGGTACGAACTGCAGCCCTGCGTCGTCCCCTGCACGTCGACTTTTAGTATTTTATCCTCAAGCGAGGTGTGCGCGGTCAGATGGCAATTGCCAAACCGAAACCAGTCGTACGACCTCGAATCGCCATGGATAGAGGTAGTGTCGAAGGGCCCGATGATGGCGATGAGTTCGGACACGTTCCGGTTCTCCCAGCGTGAGACGGTCGCGGACGACACCTCGATCTGGTGAACGCAGGCGGCTACCCAGAGGACGACGGCGATGACGAGGTACGATGATCGCATGAGTGTTTCCAACAGGTTTACCCGCACAGCATATAGCTTTGTGCAAATATCTGCTACGCAGGTCCATAAATGCGAGCCCGAAGCGGGCCAAGGTGTGCTCGGCGAGAGTTGAAATGCCGTTTCCTATGACGCCGGCGACGCCGACATGGGTCGAACCGATGAGCTTGCATCGGTGGTACACGATCTCGGGTGATCATCCCGAGCTGGGGCTGCCGCATACTGCGCCCGGGACGCGATACCTGCTCGATACCGATCCCGCACGCGATCCCGTGCTCAATCCGGCGCGCACGAGCAAAGAGCGATTGCGTCGGATATTGGGTCGCGAACCCAAATCGCCGTGGCATGGTGTGGCCGGGTTTAGCGCGATCACCGAGGGATGGAATGGCGCAGTCTATGCGACGCGGTATGGCGCCAGCGGATCGATGATCCTTTTCGGCGGCGGGCACAACGACTATTTCGGTTCGGACGTCCATGCCTTCGATCTGGCTTCGCGGGAATGGCGCAGGATCAGTAACGGTTACGTGTCCGGCGCTGATGGCGAATACGGCGCGGGCGCGCGCTACCCCGATTCGGTGTACCCGGATGGCTCGCCCCTTCCGCCGCATACCTATGATTACGTGCAATATGACCCGGCGGGCAATGATTATCTCCTGTTCAAAGGCCAGTCGGAGTTGGGGCCTGAGGTCAAGGCAGTCGCCATACCGCATTTTTTCAACCTCGATACCTTGACCTGGCGGCATGGTCCACGGCATCCGACAGCGATCCTGAACTCAGGTGGGTGGACCACCTGGGACGCCTCGCGCCGCTTGGTCTGGGGCCACTCCGGCGATGACGGTGGGGGGAATGCCTTCATCGGCCTTAGCCCAGATGGCGGCAACGCAGACGGTACGTTCGGACGTTGGACTGACCGCTTTCCGAACAAGCTTCCCGGGGCCGCCAATCACAACGCCATGCAGATCGACACCCTGCGCGACATCATCGTCGTGTCGGTGCATGCGCACGACGCGTTGTATGCGATCGATCCAGCCGATCCAGGTCGCGAGATCGTGCGGCTCAAATCTGTCGGATCCAAACCGAAGTTGCAGCCTTACGCGGCAATCCAATACGCGCCGAACATTGATCGTCTCGTCTACTTCTCGCCGCTGGACGGGGGAGTCGTATACACCATCGCGGCGCCGCAAGCGCGAGTTTCGCTCGATAACTTCATCGACCCGTGGACCTGGCACGCCTGCGAGCCAGCGGCCAATACGCTTGATCCAATCCACGATTCGGCAAGCTGCTCGCGCTATCCAGTAAATCTATCGCAGTGCTTCGGCCGGTTTCGGATTGCCACGTTCGGCGTGATCGATCTCGCCATGCTCGTTCGCCATGTCGATAGTCCCGTGTACGCTATGCGACTGACCTGAAGCATTGCACCCGCTGACCTACAGCATCAATAGTGCACTTCCGTATGGAGATGGCCTGCGGGGAAGGCAATACTCGAACGCCGATGACGACACTGGCCGAAACCTCCGCGGCGAATGTGCGATTCGATCACCTTGGCCAGCGAAATAAGCCCAACCGACGATCAATGTCTGGGGGGTGAATTTGAGAGATATCGTCAAGTCTGGTGTACGAGCTGATCAGGCGGCGACCCTACTGGGTTGATTCTTCGGTCTGACGCGCGTTTCCATTTTCACTTCGATCCCATCGCTGAACTTGACTCCCTCGACGACTTTCGCGAGCCATTCGAAGCCGCGCAGTCGTCGCCAGCTGCCTCGACGGATTGCCCGAGCTTGTAGATCATGGCGAGCATCCCGCCCCGCGTCAGACAGCCCTTGGTGCGGTCGGTCTGGTGCCGAATGGTGGCGAAACTCGACTCGATGACGTTGCTGCTGCGAATGTGAATCCACTGCTCGACGGCCTTCGCCCGGCGCATATACGGCGGCGCCAACACCGAGCGGAGCGGAACACCGCCGGCGCCTCGATGCGCGACCGAGTCTTCGGCACCCGCACCCCCTCCGGCTCCAAGCCAATGAGCACCTCGCGCCGCGCCTGCCAACCGTTGCGCACCACCGCCAGCCGACCCTCGTCATCCCGGCGCTCGGCGAACTGCGACAGAAACTCATCGAACTCGGCCTGCAGCGCCTCGGCAATCAAACGCCGGGCGCCTTCGCGCAACATCGTACTCAACAGATACTGCCCCTCTGGTTGGCGCAGTGGAATTACCGTATCCTTCCTCATGGTGGCGTGACTCCCTTTGTGGACGCTGAAATTGATCTCGACAATCGAATTCCAGCAGATCACGCCGCCTTCTTCAACTCATCGTCGTACACCAGATTCGGTTATGCGTCGAAAAGCTACGCGCCTTAATTTAGGAATTACCTAAGTATGCCAAGCTTCATTCGGCACATTTTATTTTTTCTGTTGCTCATATGTGGTACGCCGTCGGCACAGGGTGATGTGTGGACGCATCGCTACGATAACGCGCGTACGGGCGCCAACCTCACCGAAACACAGCTCAATACTTCGAACGTCAACACGACCCAATTCGGCAGGCTATTCAGCTATGCCGTCGACGCGGATGTCTATACTCAGCCACTCGTAATTAACAACGTCAGCATTCCCGGCAAAGGCACGCACAACGTCGTCTACGTGGCGACTAACAACAACAGCGTCTACGCCTTCGATGCCGACAATAACCAGGGAGCGAATGCCCAGCCACTCTGGCAGGTGAACTTCAACGGGCCTGGCGTCATCCCCTTGCCCGCCACAGACGTGGGGACGGACAACAGTATTCGCACGCCGGGGCCGATCGGCATCATGGGAACTCCGGTGATCGACCAGATGACCGGGACGTTGTACCTGGTTGCGCGGACCCAGGACACCTCGGGCAGCACCGTTAGTTACATGCAACAGCTGCATGCCCTCGACATCACTACGGGGGCCGAGAAGTTCGGCGGGCCCGTCGTGATCCAGGCTTCCGTCTCCGGCTCTGGTTACGACAACATCGGGGGCATCGTCACCTTCAATCCCTTGCAGGAGAACCAGCGTGCGGGGATTGCGCTCGCCAACGGCAATGTCTACATCGCCTGGGCGTCGTACGGAGACACTGACCCCTATCACGGCTGGGTCATGGCCTACAGCGCATCCACGTTGCAGCAGGTTGGAGTGCTCTGCATCACGCCTAACGGGGAACGAGGAGGAATCTGGCAATCCGGGCAGCCACTCTCGGTTGATGTCTCGGGAAACCTATACGTCGCCACCGGTAATGGCGATTTCGACGGTGTTCAAAACTTCGGCGAGACCATCCTCAAGCTGAGTCCTACTCTGTCAGTTATCGACTGGTTTACCCCTGACAACTGGGCAGCATTGAATGCCGGTGACTTGGACTTGTCATCCGCGGGGGTCCTGCTGGTTCCGGGCTCGACCGACGTGATCGGAACGGGCAAGGACGGCTTTTTCTATGTCTTAAACCAGAGCAACCTGGGCCATACGCAGCCCGGCAACGGCCAGATCGTGCAAACGTTCCAGGTTAACGATTACGAGTTCCACGGTTCGCCGACGTTTTGGAACGGCCCGCTCGGGCCGTGGGCCTATGTTTGGGGCGCAGAAGATTATCTGAAGGCGTTCGTCTTCAGTGGCTCGAGCCTAAACACGGTACCGATCAGCGAATCCACTTACCCTGCGCCGACCGGCTTACCCGGCGGTATTCTGACCCTCTCGGCCAACGGCAGTCAGGCCGGCAGTGGCATCTTGTGGGCGTCGATTCCATACGTGGACGACGCGGAACACGGAATCGTCGCCGGGGTACTGCACGCTTTCGATGCTACCGATCTTAGCCAAGAACTATGGAATAGCCGGTTGGCCGCGGCGCGCGATGAGGTGGGCAACTTTGCCAAGTTCGTACCGCCGGTCGTGGCTAATGGAAAGGTTTACTTGGCGAGTTTCTCAAATCAGCTCAACGTCTATGGATTAATCAGTTCTGCGCCGTCACCCACGACGACGGAACTGACGAGTTCTCTCAATCCGGCGGTGGCGGGCGACAGCGTCACTTTCACCGCAAGCGTGAGTGGCGCGAACCCAACTGGTAGCGTGAATTTTAGCGATGGGGGCACGTCCATCAGTGGCTGCGAGGCAGTTGCGCCGGCAGGCGCTAGCAATACCAATACCGCGGTGTGCAGCACCAGCAGTCTGGCGGCGGGGACGCACAGTATCGTGGCCAGCTACGGTGGCGATGGCGCGAATGCGGCGTCTACAAGCGCGGCACTCGCGCAGGTCATGCAGGTCAACCCGGCTGCGGCGAGCTTCCTGGGCACGGATCTGCTGACGCAAGGCAATTGGAAGGGCACGTACGGCAGTGATGGTTACTCCGTCATTGACGATAGCAGCAGTTATCCGGCCTATGCGGTGGTCACTCCTTCTGGGAACAGCGCCTACACCTGGGCGGCGACAACTGCGGACGTACGTGCCCTGGAGCGTGGTGTGATCTCCGGTCGGATCGCCGCCTCCTGGTATGCCAGCAGCAGCTTTAGCGTCGCGGTCAACCTGACCGACGGCAACCCGCATCGGGTAGCGCTCTACCTGCTCGATTGGGACAGCGACACTCGGGTAACCCGGGTCGACGTGCTCGACGCGGCAACCCAGCAGGTGCTCGCGACGCAGACGGTGCGGTCGTATAACCCGGGCGTTTATCTGCTGTGGAACCTGCAGGGCAACGTTGTCCTGCGCTTCACCAACGTGGGTGGCGCGAATGCCGTGCTGAGCGGCCTGTTCTTCGACCCGCCGTCGTCGTCGACGACGTATGCGCTGAGCGGCACGGTCACGCTGGGCGGGGCGGCGCTGAGCGGGGTGAATTTCGCTGCCAGCGGCGGGGGAATTTGTACGGTGTCGGGCGGCGCGGGCCAGTACGCCTGTACGGTAGCGCAGGGCTGGTCGGGCAGTGTCACCCCGACGTTGACCGGCTATAGCTTCACCCCGCCATCGCGCAGTTACAGCAGCGTGGCCGCCAATCAGACGGCGCAGGACTACGCGGCGGCCAGTAATAACCTGTCTGCGACGACGCTGGCGAGCTTAGCCAATCCGGCAGCAGTTGGCACCAACGTTACCTTCACGGCCACGGTCAGCGGCAGCGCGCCGACTGGCAGCGTCGGCTTCACTGCTGACGGCACCACGCTTGCCGGCTGCGGCGCGGTGGCGCTGCCGAGCGGCAGCGCGAGCAGCAAGACTGCCACCTGCAGCACGGCGAGCCTCGCCGTGGGGACGCACAGTATCGTGGCCAGCTACGGTGGCGATGGCGCGAATGCGGCGTCTACAAGCGCGGCACTCGCGCAGGTCATGCAGGTCAACGCGGCTGCGGCGAGCTTCCTGGGCACGGATCTGCTGACGCAAGGCAATTGGAAGGGCACGTACGGCAGTGATGGTTACTCCGTCATTAACGATAGCAGCAGTTATCCGGCCTATGCGGTGGTCACTCCTTCTGGGGACAGTGCCTACACCTGGGCGGCGACAACTACGGACGTACGTGCCCCGGAGCGTGGTGTGATCTCCGGTCGGATCGCCGCCTGCTGGTATGCCAGCAGCAGCTTTAGCGTCGCGGTCAACCTGACCGACGGCAACCCGCATCGGGTAGCGCTCTACCTGCTCGATTGGGACAGCGACACTCGGGTAACCCGGGTCGACGTGCTCGACGCGGTAACCCAGCAGGTGCTCGCGACGCAGACGGTGCGGTCGTATAACCCGGGCGTTTATCTGCTGTGGAACCTGCAGGGCAACGTTGTCCTGCGCTTCACCAACGTGGGTGGCACGAATGCCGTGCTGAGCGGCCTGTTCTTCGACCCGCCGTCGTCGTCGACGACGTATGCGCTGAGCGGCACGGTCACGCTGGGCGGGGCGGCGCTGAGCGGGGTGAATTTCGCTGCCAGCGGCGGGGGAATTTGTACGGTGTCGGGCGGCGCGGGCCAGTACGCCTGTACGGTAGCGCAGGGCTGGTCGGGCAGTGTCACCCCGACGTTGACCGGCTATAGCTTCACCCCGCCTTCGCGCAGTTACAGCAGCGTGGCCGCCAATCAGACGGCGCAGGACTACGCGGCGGCCAGTAATAACCTGTCTGCGACGACGCTGGCGAGCTTAGCCAATCCGGCAGCAGTTGGCACCAACGTTACCTTCACGGCCACGGTCAAGGGCACGGCACCCACGGGCACGGTGAATTTCCAGGATGGAGCCGCGTCGATCGGCGGGTGTGCTGCGGTCGCGCTATCCGGTTCAGGCAACATCCGCACGGCGCAATGCGCGACCACTGCGCTGACCGTTGGCACGCATGGCATCACCGCTGTGTATAGCGGCGATGCAACCAACGCCGGGTCGGCCAGTGCCTCGTTGTCGCAGGTCGTCAACAAGGCCGCGAGCGCAACTACGCTGGCGAGCTCGCTCAATCCATCGACGGTCGGGGCGAGCGTGACCTTTACTGCCACGGTCACCGGGTCCAATCCCACCGGCAGCGTCAACTTCACCGACGGTGGCAACTCCATCGCCGCCTGTGCCGCCGTCGCCCTGTCCGGCTCCGGCAACACCGGCACTGCAGCCTGTAGCACCAGCAGCCTCGCCGCAGCGACCCATTCCATCGTCGCCAATTACGGCGGCGACACCAACAACACGGCCTCGGCCAGTACCGCGTTCGCGCAGGTCGTCAACGCCGGCGGTGGCGGTTCGAGCATCGATGTGGCGCTGGCGGCCAACGGTGGCGTGGCCTCGGCGTCGAGCACCTACGTCTATCCGGGCTATTCGTTTCCCGTCTCGGCGGTCAACAACGGTGATCGCACCGGCTTGAACTGGGGCCAGGGCGGCGGCTGGAACAGCGCCACCGCCAACGCCTTCCCGGACTGGGTGCAGATAACCTTCAACGGCCAGAAGACCATCGACCAGGTCATCGTCTACACGCTGCAGGACAACTACGCCAACCCGGTCGATCCGCCGGCCAACATGACCTTCACGCTCTACGGTGTGACCGGCTTCCAGGTGCAGGGCTGGAGCGGCTCGGCGTGGGTTAACCTCGGTGCAGCGGTGTCGGGCAACAACCTGGTCAAGCGCCCGGTCAACTTCGCCGCCTTCACCACCAACATGATCCGGGTCAACATCACCGCCGCGCTCGACAGCTACGCGCGCATCGTCGAGATCGAGGCCTGGACACCGGGAAGCTCGCCGGCAGCGACCACGACCACGCTATCGAGTTCGCTCAATCCGTCGTCGGCTGGCACGAACGTGACCTTTACCGCGACGGTGACCGGCAGCACACCGACCGGCACGGTCAATTTCACCGAAGGCGGAACCTCGATCGCCGGCTGCGCCGCGGTAGCACTCGGCGGCGGCGGCAATGCGCCCACCGCAACCTGCGTAACCTCGAGCTTGAGCGTTGGGACGCAAAGCATCGTCGCCAGCTACAGCGGCGATGCGGGCAATCAAGCCTCCACGAGCACGACCTTGTCGCAGGTGGTCAACGGCGTCGCGCCGATCGATGTGGCGCTGGCGGCCAACGGTGGCGTGGCCTCGGCGTCGAGCACCTACGTCTATCCGGGCTATTCGTTTCCCGTCTCGGCGGTCAACAACGGTGATCGCACCGGCTTGAACTGGGGCCAGGGCGGCGGCTGGAACAGCGCTACCGCCTTCCCGGACTGGGTGCAGATAACCTTCAACGGCCAGAAGACCATCGACCAGGTCATCGTCTACACGCTGCAGGACAACTACGCCAACCCGGTCGATCCGCCGGCCAACATGACCTTCACGCTCTACGGTGTGACCGGCTTCCAGGTGCAGGGCTGGAGCGGCTCGGCGTGGGTTAACCTCGGTGCGGCGGTGTCGGGCAACAACCTGGTCAAGCGCCCGGTCAACTTCGCCGCCTTCACCACCAACATGATCCGGGTCAACATTAGCGCCGCGCTCGACAGCTACGCGCGCATCGTCGAGATCGAGGCCTGGGGGAACTAGCGAAGCTCACAATGCGTGCCGGTAAGGGCAAACTCTCCAGCTTGGCCCGCGCTCGTTGCTAGTGCGACCGTGCGGGGAGTCGAATTACCATGGACGTTGCGACGGTGGGAACTGCACCATTGTCGGCCGATGATCGCGGCCCTACTGGCCGATGCAGCCCTTGCATGAGCCGAGGGACCGGCTGCCCCAGCGTGCTCGCGTGCAAGCGCTCAACGGTGTTGAGCTAGGTTTCCTCGGCTTCACGCCGTGGGAATCTTTCCGAGCCGAACGACGCGCCGACCTTGTACTACGCGCTCGCACGCATCTGTGCGGGAAAGGTCGGTCACCGCGGCCACGCGCGCAACCGACCTCTTCTGGCGTTTCCTTCCGGCCAATTGACGTGTGATTGCGTCAATTCCAGCGCTGCGAGCACTACGGCCCACACAGAACCGAGCCCGCTGATCGGTTTTGGTCAGATTTTGCTTGCCAATAGCGTTATTATGCCATTAGCATAGCGACCTATGCAAATAGCATATCACGCCGCGTCATTTAGGCGACGCGTTTTTGTGTTGGCCCGATACGTTCTTAGGTCAGCAAAACACCAGTCCATGCCCCTCCCACACCGCAGCCACCATTTCCGCAGCCTAGGCGTGACCGCACTGTTCGTTTTGGTCGCCTTTTCCGTCCGCGCTCACCAAGTTAACCCGGCGATTGCGTCACCGGCGGCGCAGGTGCAAAGCGCGGTGACGGCCACGGGAACGGTGACGGAGCTCATAGTCGACGACCAGGTGGAAGGGGTCACACAGCGCTATCTGGGGCTGCGCCTCGATGATGGGCAGACGGTGGTGTTGAGCGGGGCCGGGCTGGAGGCGCTGGCCAGCGGCGCGCGGGTCGAGGTGACCGGCACCTTAAGCGGCGAGGCGCTCGAGGTGACCGGTTTCAGTGTCCTGCCCGTAGCGCAGGCTGTGGCCAAGGCCGGCGTGCCGGCGCCAAGCCGATGGCAGGTGCAGGGCACGCTGGTGCTCTTCCACAAGGATTACTTTGCCGAGGGCCGGGGCGAGTACGGCTACGGGGTGCATGCGGCGCATAACGGGGTGGTCCAGATGACACCGCTGAACCTGGCGGTGGTTCCCGAAGTGCTGCGCGTGGGCATGACGGTGAGCGCCTCCGGGACGACCGCCGCCGATGGGATAGCGCTCGATACGACCCAGATCACCGTCCTTGCGATGCCGCCGGCCCAAGCGCAGCCGCTTGGCGTGACCACGACCAACAATGTGCTGGTGCTGCCGATCAAGTTCGCCGACTCCCCGGCCAGCGACCCGTTTACGCCGGCCCAGGTCGATCAGGTGATGCGTACCAATGCCAACAGCACGGCGGCCTACTACAACGAGGTCTCCTACGGCCAGCAGCAGCTCAACATCACGGTGGCCTGCAGCACCACCAGGCCTGCAGGTTGCGCGGGCAATACATCCTCCGGGGGCTGGTTGCAGTCGAGCTCGGCGACCCCGACCGGCTGCGACTACACCACCATGGCTAGCCTCGCCGACGCCGCGGCGACCGCCGCAGGCTACACCCTCAGCAACTACAACAACCGTTTCTACGTCCTTCCGGGCGCCTCCGGCTGTGGCTGGGCGGGGCTTGCCTACATCGGCTGGCCCTACCAGGCGTGGAGCGCCGGCTACAACGCGCTGTGGGTCTACGGACACGAGCTCGGGCACAACTTCACCCTCTACCATGCGGGCAGCGTCAGCTGCGGGGCGCTGGTGCTCAGCGTCGGTTGCAGCGTTGCCGAGTACGGCGATCGGTTCGACGTCATGGGCAACAATTCGAACGCCGGCCAGCAGATGCATTTCAATGCGACGCAGAAGGCGCTCCTGGGCTGGATCCCGGCAAGCTCGGTGGTGACCCACACCTCCGGAACCAAGACCTACAGCCTCTCGCCGCTGGAGGCTGGCGGCCAATCGACTTACGCGGTGAAGATTCCGGTGGCGGCGGACACCAACCGTACGTATTGGATCGAGTACCGGCAGCCGATCGGTCTGTTCGACGCGACCCTCTCCAATTACCCCAACCAGGGGGCCATCATCCACGTCGCCGAACCGTTCGACAATCCGTGCACGGGGAGCTGCTTCGCGGACGACACCGAAATACTCGATATGTCGCCCGCGAACGGGGATAACTTCTTCGACGCGGCGCTTCTCGTTGGCCAGACCTACACCGACAGCACCTACGGCGTCAGCATCACGGTCAACAGCGCCACCGCGAGCGCGCTCAACGTTACCGTGAGCATGGGTGGCGTGGCAGCGACGACGACCACGCTCGTCAGTTCGGCCAATCCGGCAGCAGTTGGCACCAACGTTACCTTCACGGCCACGGTCAGCGGCAGCGCGCCGACTGGCAGCATCGGCTTCACTGCTGACGGCACCACGCTTGCCGGCTGCGGCGCGGTGGCGCTGCCGAGCGGCAGCGCGAGCAGCAAGACTGCCACCTGCAGCACGGCGAGCCTTGCCGTGGGGACGCACAGTATCGTGGCCAGCTACAGCGGAGATGCTGCGAATGCCAGCTCGAGCAGCGTTGCGTTGTCGCAGACCGTCAACAAAGCTGCGAGCAGCACCGGCCTCACCACCTCTTTAACGCCGTCCACCTTTGGTGCCAGCGTTACGTTCACGGCCACGGTCAGCGGCACGGCACCCACGGGCACGGTGAATTTCCAGGATGGAGCCGCGTCGATCGGCGGGTGTGCTGCGGTCGCGCTATCCGGTTCAGGCAACATCCGCACGGCGCAATGCGCGACCACTGCGCTGACCGTTGGCACGCACGGCATCACCGCTGTGTATAGCGGCGATGCAACCAACGCCGGGTCGGCCAGTGCCTCGTTGTCGCAGGTCGTCAACAAGGCCGCGAACGCAACTACGCTGGCGAGCTTAGCCAATCCGGCAGCAGTTGGCACCAACGTTACCTTCACGGCCACGGTCAGCGGCAGCGCGCCGACTGGCAGCGTCGGCTTCACTGCTGACGGCGCCACGCTTGCCGGCTGCGGCGCGGTGGCGCTGCCGAGCGGCAGCGCGAGCAGCAAGACTGCCACCTGCAGCACGGCGAGCCTCGCCGTGGGGACGCACAGTATCGTGGCCAGCTACGGTGGCGATGGCGCGAATGCGGCGTCTACAAGCGCGGCACTCGCGCAGGTCATGCAGGTCAACGCGGCTGCGGCGAGCTTCCTGGGCACGGATCTGCTGACGCAAGGCAATTGGAAGGGCACGTACGGCAGTGATGGTTACTCCGTCATTAACGATAGCAGCAGTTATCCGGCCTATGCGGTGGTCACTCCTTCTGGGGACAGTGCCTACACCTGGGCGGCGACAACTACGGACGTACGTGCCCCGGAGCGTGGTGTGATCTCCGGTCGGATCGCCGCCTGCTGGTATGCCAGCAGCAGCTTTAGCGTCGCGGTCAACCTGACCGACGGCAACCCGCATCGGGTAGCGCTCTACCTGCTCGATTGGGACAGCGACACTCGGGTAACCCGGGTCGACGTGCTCGACGCGGTAACCCAGCAGGTGCTCGCGACGCAGACGGTGCGGTCGTATAACCCGGGCGTTTATCTGCTGTGGAACCTGCAGGGCAACGTTGTCCTGCGCTTCACCAACGTGGGTGGCACGAATGCCGTGCTGAGCGGCCTGTTCTTCGACCCGCCGTCGTCGTCGACGACGTATGCGCTGAGCGGCACGGTCACGCTGGGCGGGGCGGCGCTGAGCGGGGTGAATTTCGCTGCCAGCGGCGGGGGAATTTGTACGGTGTCGGGCGGCGCGGGCCAGTACGCCTGTACGGTAGCGCAGGGCTGGTCGGGCAGTGTCACCCCGACGTTGACCGGCTATAGCTTCACCCCGCCTTCGCGCAGTTACAGCAGCGTGGCCGCCAATCAGACGGCGCAGGACTACGCGGCGGCCAGTAATAACCTGTCTGCGACGACGCTGGCGAGCTTAGCCAATCCGGCAGCAGTTGGCACCAACGTTACCTTCACGGCCACGGTCAGCGGCAGCGCGCCGACTGGCAGCGTCGGCTTCACTGCTGACGGCACCACGCTTGCCGGCTGCGGCGCGGTGGCGCTGCCGAGCGGCAGCGCGAGCAGCAAGACTGCCACCTGCAGCACGGCGAGCCTCGCCGTGGGGACGCACAGTATCGTGGCCAGCTACGGTGGCGATGGCGCGAATGCGGCGTCTACAAGCGCGGCACTCGCGCAGGTCATGCAGGTCAACGCGGCTGCGGCGAGCTTCCTGGGCACGGATCTGCTGACGCAAGGCAATTGGAAGGGCACGTACGGCAGTGATGGTTACTCCGTCATTAACGATAGCAGCAGTTATCCGGCCTATGCGGTGGTCACTCCTTCTGGGGACAGTGCCTACACCTGGGCGGCGACAACTACGGACGTACGTGCCCCGGAGCGTGGTGTGATCTCCGGTCGGATCGCCGCCTGCTGGTATGCCAGCAGCAGCTTTAGCGTCGCGGTCAACCTGACCGACGGCAACCCGCATCGGGTAGCGCTCTACCTGCTCGATTGGGACAGCGACACTCGGGTAACCCGGGTCGACGTGCTCGACGCGGTAACCCAGCAGGTGCTCGCGACGCAGACGGTGCGGTCGTATAACCCGGGCGTTTATCTGCTGTGGAACCTGCAGGGCAACGTTGTCCTGCGCTTCACCAACGTGGGTGGCACGAATGCCGTGCTGAGCGGCCTGTTCTTCGACCCGCCGTCGTCGTCGACGACGTATGCGCTGAGCGGCACGGTCACGCTGGGCGGGGCGGCGCTGAGCGGGGTGAATTTCGCTGCCAGCGGCGGGGGAATTTGTACGGTGTCGGGCGGCGCGGGCCAGTACGCCTGTACGGTAGCGCAGGGCTGGTCGGGCAGTGTCACCCCGACGTTGACCGGCTATAGCTTCACCCCGCCTTCGCGCAGTTACAGCAGCGTGGCCGCCAATCAGACGGCGCAGGACTACGCGGCGGCCAGTAATAACCTGTCTGCGACGACGCTGGCGAGCTTAGCCAATCCGGCAGCAGTTGGCACCAACGTTACCTTCACGGCCACGGTCAGCGGCAGCGCGCCGACTGGCAGCGTCGGCTTCACTGCTGACGGCACCACGCTTGCCGGCTGCGGCGCGGTGGCGCTGCCGAGCGGCAGCGCGAGCAGCAAGACTGCCACCTGCAGCACGGCGAGCCTCGCCGTGGGGACGCACAGTATCGTGGCCAGCTACGGTGGCGATGGCGCGAATGCGGCGTCTACAAGCGCGGCACTCGCGCAGGTCATGCAGGTCAACGCGGCTGCGGCGAGCTTCCTGGGCACGGATCTGCTGACGCAAGGCAATTGGAAGGGCACGTACGGCAGTGATGGTTACTCCGTCATTAACGATAGCAGCAGTTATCCGGCCTATGCGGTGGTCACTCCTTCTGGGGACAGTGCCTACACCTGGGCGGCGACAACTACGGACGTACGTGCCCCGGAGCGTGGTGTGATCTCCGGTCGGATCGCCGCCTGCTGGTATGCCAGCAGCAGCTTTAGCGTCGCGGTCAACCTGACCGACGGCAACCCGCATCGGGTAGCGCTCTACCTGCTCGATTGGGACAGCGACACTCGGGTAACCCGGGTCGACGTGCTCGACGCGGTAACCCAGCAGGTGCTCGCGACGCAGACGGTGCGGTCGTATAACCCGGGCGTTTATCTGCTGTGGAACCTGCAGGGCAACGTTGTCCTGCGCTTCACCAACGTGGGTGGCACGAATGCCGTGCTGAGCGGCCTGTTCTTCGACCCGCCGTCGTCGTCGACGACGTATGCGCTGAGCGGCACGGTCACGCTGGGCGGGGCGGCGCTGAGCGGGGTGAATTTCGCTGCCAGCGGCGGGGGAATTTGTACGGTGTCGGGCGGCGCGGGCCAGTACGCCTGTACGGTAGCGCAGGGCTGGTCGGGCAGTGTCACCCCGACGTTGACCGGCTATAGCTTCACCCCGCCATCGCGCAGTTACAGCAGCGTGGCCGCCAATCAGACGGCCCCCTCCAGCTACGCGAGGCAGGCGTGTCCATCGCATGGCGACCGTTTCCAGGCGTTACCAATGATTGATCGACTCAATGTCCGAAAAGCTTGAAGCAGCTTCCGATATTGTCCTCAGTTCGCGAAGAGATCGGTCCCGTCGACTCGTCACCTTCACGTCGATCCTCCTGCACGTGCGCGACCCTTTCCTCGCGATGCACTGGCCGTCCCGGCTCGCGCGAGACGATCATCCTGACCGAGAAGATCCGCGAGAAGAAACTAGCCCTCGAGGCGATCGAGCGGCTGGGCCTGCCGTACGCGCGATTGCTCCGGGATGCCGAGACGCAGAATCCGTGGGAGGCGTGGTGGTTGCCCACGCCGCAGCTTGTGCGCAACTTCGTCCGCGTGCAGGTTTTCCCAACACGAAGACGCGCTACTTCGACACTCCGGCCAAATGGGGAACCGAGAAGATGTACTCGGTGGTCGGCACCCGTTAGCCGACCGTTGATCCTCCGTTAACCCGGCTCGACGTAACGAACCCGCAGGTCCTTTCCCGCATAGACGCTGGTCGTCCGGAATGATCCCTCGGGATCGGCGCCCGCGCCGGCGCCGGTCGCGGGCTCCACGACGTAGGCGCCGCCGCTCTCGCGGATCAGGCGGGCGAAATCGGCGGGCGCGAGCGCAGTGCAGAAGCGGTGCCGCTCGCTCGGCTGGGGCGTGGCGGGACACGTCGAACGCTGCGCGACCGGCTCGCCTTGCATCAGCAGTGGCGCCGAAGCCGCATAGCGTTCCATGAAGTAGCGCAGCAGATAGAGATTGCCGTAGTGCACGCCTTTGCTCGCAATGATCGCGCCGCCGCGCCGGTCGGCAGCGATTGCGCGCGCCGCTTCGCTCAATTCGCGCGGATCGTAGCTGTGCTTCTCCCACGTCGGCAGCGTGAGCCAGCCACCGACCGCGGCGTTGAGCGCCTGGACGCGCCACAGCCCGGGCTGCGCACGCACGAATTCGTAGACGACCGGCACGCCGACAACGAGGAGCGCCGCGGTGACGAGCGCCGCGATCGCCGTGGCGAGCCGCCGCCTGCGCGCGCTCGCGATGGCGAAGAGCTTCGCCCAGCCCCACGTAGATGCGACGAACGCCGGCAGCATCAGGTAGGGCACGAACATCCGCGTCTGCACGCTGCGGCCCTCGATGAGGTGCGGCAGAGTCGGCGCGAGCGCGAGCACGGCCCACACCAGCGGCACAAGCCACGTCCGCCTTTGCCCGCGGAGCGCAATGTCGAGCACTGCGCCGACCGCAAGCAGTCCGATCGAGGCCGAGAGCCGATGCAGCCCTGCCTCGTCGGGGTCGACATCGGTGAGTTTGGCGAAGGCGACGAAAAGGCGCGGGTCCGTGAGCGGAAACATCCAGGCGCCGTAGGCGAGCCAGCCGGCGAACGCGCTCGCGAGCGCCAAGGCATAACCCGGGTACCAGACTCGTGACAGCCCGAGCGCGCGCTGGCTCGCGGCGAGGACGGCGAGGAAGACGAGGAACGGCCAGATCGCCTCCGAGCGAACGACGTGGAGCGCGAAGGCCAGCAATCCTGCCGCGATCGACGCGAGCCACGATCGCCGCTTCTGTCCGGCGACGAAGACGAGCGTTGCCGCCGCCTGAATGACTAGAGCCGGCGTCTCGCTGACGATGCTGCGGCCCAGGTAGCCGGAGATCTCGGAGAGCGTGAACAGCGCCGCCGACACCAGGCTGCCCAGCAACAGCCTGTCCGCGGGAAGCGTCACGCCCAGCATGGTTGCGAGCGCCCAGGCGTTCGCCGCCGCGAGCAGCACGGCGCTCGCGGCGAGTGCCGCCCACAGCCAATGCAGCGCGACGATCGAATCGATGCCTTCGCCGAAGGCCGAGACCACCGAGCCGACGACGATCAGGTGCCCCAGGCGCGTGAAATGCCAGTACGGGCTCCAGAATTCGGCGTCGCCGAGCGTTGCCCCGCTCGCTTTCGCGGCAATCGCCGGAGCGCTTCGCGCGTAGTCGGCGATGAGATGCGTCTCGGCGTAGCGCTTGCCGTGATAGATGTAGATCGCGCTGTCGCCGTGGACGGCGGAGAGCGGCGGACGCAGCGCCGTGGCGATGAAGCCCGCCAGCATGACGACGCCGAGGGCGACTCCGATGATGCGAGCTCGCGACAGCATGTGAGGAGCTGCACGTCCCCGGGTCAGCCGGGGGCGCGCATAGATGGCTGCGCTGCCGCCTCGCCCGCGACGGCTGTTCGCGAAGGCTCGCGCGCCTCGCCGCCGATCACCTGCTCGATGAAGAATCGAGGACGCGACTTGGTCTCGACGTAGAGCTTTCCCAGATACTCGCCGATCGCGCCGAGCGCGAGCAACTGCACGCCACCGAGGAAGTACATCGGCAGCACGATCGACGCCCAGCCCGGAATCGACTTGTCGGCGATCATCGACACCCAGAGCGCCCATGCCGTCACCGCCATCGAGCCCGCGAACACGACGAAGCCGAGCAGGCTGATCAGCCGCAGCGGAACGACGGAGAACGAGGTGATCGCGTCGAGCGCCAGCGCGACCATCTTGCGGATCGGATACTTCGATTCTCCGGCGAATCGCGTCGAGCGCTCGTACGAGACGATCGCCGAGCGGAAGCCAATCAGCGGCACGATCCCGCGCAGATAGAGGTTGACCTCGCGAAAGTCGCGCAACGCCTCGACCGCGCGGCGGCTCATCAGCCGGTAATCGGCGTGGTTGTAGACAGTCTGCGCACCCATCGCCGAGAGCAGCAGGTAGAAGCCCTCGGCGCTCAGGCGCTTGAAGAGCGTATCCGAGGCGCGGCGCGCCCGAACGCCGTAGACGACATCGCAACCGGCCTCGAAGTGGTCGAGCATCGACTCGATCGCGCCGAGGTCGTCCTGCAGATCCGCGTCGACGCTCACCAGCGCATCGCCCTCGGCGAGGAAGAGTCCGGCGAGCAGCGCGTTCTGGTGCCCGCGGTTGCGCGAGAGCTTGATCCCGGTGACGGGCAGGCCGTCGCGGACGAACCCGGCGATGAACGCCCACGTCTGGTCACGACTGCCGTCGTCGACGAACCAGATGCGGCTCCCGGCGGCGATCCTGCCGGTACGCTGAAGGCGCTCGAGGAGCGCCGTCATCCGCGCGCAAGTCTCCGGCAGCACCTCCTGCTCGTTGTAGCAGGGAACGACGATCGCGAGTCGGGTCACGGGCGCGGGGGCAGCGCGCGAGCGGACGCGCTCGGCGCAGGAATGGCGGCAGCGCAGTCGGGCCCGGCGCGCACATCAGGCCGTCGAGATGAGGAACAGGCCGCCCAGCACGAAGGCGACACCGACAAGAGCCTGGGCCGTGGTCGGCTCGCGCAGGATCACGACGCCAAACAGATAGACCAGCACGAAGGTGAGCGCGGTGAAAGGGTACACGACGGTGAGTCGCACCCTGGAGAGCGCGTAGATCCAGAGCAGCGTGCCGAGCGCATAGGCGAGCAGTCCCGAGAACAGCCACAGGTTGAAGAACGAGGCGAGCGCTTCGCGTCCCGACGCGCCGACCTTGAACAGCACCTGGCCGGCCGCCGCGCACAGCGTTCCGGTAAGCAGCAGCAGCAGTAGCGTCGGCGACATCGCAGGTTCCTATTTGCGGTTCAACGAGCGGACGACGACCTTGTGCTTGAGGATCGCGAGCTTCGATACCGCCCCCGAGGGCAGCGAGCGGATCACCGCCTTGCGCAGCCGGTAGGCCGCAGGCGAGCAGTCGGCGACCGGCGCGGCGTCGGCGACGCGCATGGCGGCGACCTCCTTCGGTAACGCGCCGATCGCATCGTCGCGGCAGAAGAAGAGCACGTTGTAGCGGTACCACGGCTCGATCGCGAGATCGTCCCGGACGCGCGGACGGACGAAGTCGAAGAGGCGAAAGCCGCGGGCCGCGAACAGATCGCGCCAGTACTCGTAGGGCTGCTCGTTGATGTGATCCTCGCCGCCCTGCCCGGGTACGGCCGCTGAGAACAGCGCATGACGGCCGTGACGCACGATGTTGTCGACGAGCGTCGCGCTCGCCGCCGTGGGCACGTGCTCGCCGACTTCGAGGCACTGGACGAGGTCGAACTGCCGGCCGAGGTCGAAGGGCCGCGAGATGTCGTGGGGTAGGAATTTCTCCGGCTCGACCAGCAGCATCGAGCGATCGACGTAGTCGCCGTCGACGCCGATGGTATCGGTCAGCCCGAGGCTGCGGTAAGCGGCGAGCCACGCGCCCGCGCCGCAGCCGACGTCGAGGACACTGCCGATGCGGAGCATCGCGGTGACCTGCGGCAGCAGCGCCATCGCCGAGCGCTGCGAGCCCTCGCGTTGGTATTCGTAGAAGAGCGCGTCGTAGCGGTAGCCGCTGCGCTGTGCGTCCGTTCCCATTCGGGTTCCCGCTGCCATTGAAGTCGAGTTCACGCAAAAGTCGTGCCGCACGCCGGGGATGCCGGTCGGCGTCATGCATTCCTTGGTGCGGGGCAACTCTCTCCGCGTCCGACTGATTCGATCCGGGCGCGCTGCACACTTCAGGGGGCTGCTCTGCGCCTGTTCCTGCGCGCCGTGGAGTCCTGCCTGCGCGCGGGTAGCCTGGGCGCGGGCCCGACGGCGCGCCGCGGCGCCGTCGCCTTCATCCACCGGTTCGGTTCCACCCTCAACCCGCACCTTCACTTCCGTTGTGTCCTCATCGACGGCGTGTTCGACGCGGCCGCGGCGGCGGGGTCATCTTCCATGCTACCACCGGGCTCGATGCCACCGCCATCACCGAAGTCCAGGCGCAGGTACACATGCGCTTGCTGCGCCTCTTCGTGCGGCGCGGCTTGCTGCCGGCCGATGACGCACTGGCGATGGTGCAATGGGAACACGGCGGCGTGGCCGGCGTCAACTTTCTTGGCCGCCAACGACTCGCAGCATAGTCGTATCGGCTCTCGCGCTAAACGCCAGGGCCGAATTGTCTGCACCTCCCGGCGCAGCCCCTGCATCAGCTTCTTGACACTACCCTCGCGCCTTCTTGGCCTGTCCACTCGCAGCCGCCATCACGTAGAATCGCCCAATGGCCATTAGAGCAGACGAAAATCGCGTCCGTTTTCAGCCGTTTCGCGACAGAAGCTAACTAAGCGGCTCACAAATCATGACCCGCCATTTCGCTTGGGGGATGCCTACCCCATCTGGGGTTTGATCGAGAACAAGGTGCAACTAGCGACCGTAAGCGACGAGGGTCTGGGCGCGGGCAAAGTCTGCCGGGATGCCGATATCGATGAAGAGCCCCGTGGCTCGGAACACGGCCGGTCGGATGGCCGCGATCTCTCGCGCTAGCAGGTCGTGCTCGAACGAAAATGCGCCTTGAGACTGCAGGCGAGTGCGCAACTCGGGCCCCAAAACATAGGTGCCGCCATTGATCCACCCCGGTCCTGGTCGTCCCTTCTCGAAAAACCGCTGGACGATCTCGCCGTCGCACTCCAATGCACCATAACGCCTCGCTTCTGATACGTAGCAGATCGCCATGCTGAGCTGCGCGCCGCGCCGCACGTGTGCCTCCATCATGGCGCGGAAGTCGAGATCCAAGTAGGTATCGCCATTTAACACGAAAACGTGGTGCACTTGGGCCTGGTCGCAGGCCAGTCGTATTGCCCCGCCGGTACCCAGCGGCTCGCTTTCTACCGAGTAACGAAGCGCGAGGCCGCGATAATCCTCGCCGAAACAGGTGCGGATCACTTCGTGACGGTAGCCTACAGCGAGGATGGCGGTCTGAAAACCCGAATCGACCAGCTGATCGAGAACGAACGCCAGAAACGGGCGGCCCTGCACCGCCGCCATAGGTTTGGGAACGTCATCGACGACTCCGCGCAGGCGCGTGCCGAGACCGCCCGCAAGGACGATTGCCTCCATCAGGAAGGCTTGGGAAACAATTGCGCCTCGATGCTCTGGCAGATCGCGTGCCCGATGGCGATGTGGCCCTCCTGGATGCGCGGTGTCGAATCGGACGGAACCCGAAGCAGGTAGTCGCAACGCCCTGGCATCTGCCCGCCGGCACGGCCGCTCATCCCGACCGTGACCAGCCCCTTCGCGCGCGCTGCGTCGAGTGCCTTGAGCACGTTGGGCGAACGCCCGGACGTGGAGATCCCGAAAAATAGGTCGCCCGCCGTACCGACCGCCTCGAGCTGCCGGGAGAACAAGTTCTCGTAGCCATAATCGTTGCCAATCGCGGTAAGTGCCGAGGTGTCGGTGGTCAGCGCGAAGGCGGGCAGCCCGGGGCGGTCATACGCATACCGGCTGACGAGCTCCGCGGCAAGATGCTGCGCATCGGCGGCGCTCCCGCCGTTGCCGGCGAACAGGATCTTGTTGCCGCGGTGCAGCGCCTCGACGCAGGCGCCAACAACCTGACCGATGGTGGCGAGCAAGGCGGCGTCTTGCGCCATCCGCCGCAGATTTTCCGCCGTCTCGCCGAACTGCTGTGCGACAACTTCCGCTAATGCATCATGCATCGTTGAACCCGCCATGTGACTATGACCACGGACTCAAAGGGGCCAGCCCATGGCGAAAATCGTATCCAAGGCGGGGTTCAAGCCAATGGCGCTCGAGTATTTCCGCCTGGTCGAAGAGACCGGCATCGACCTGGTCATTACCGATCGCGGGCGTCCTGTGGTCAAGATAACGCCCTACGTTCCACGGGAGAAGCTGCAAAGGCGTTGCGCGGATCCGTGCTTCGCTACGAAGGTCCCAAGGAACCCATCGCAGTCGAAGCCTGGGAAGCGCGGAAATGATCGTGCTTGATACCCATGTCTGGATCTGGTGGGTGAGTGATCCGAGGCTCTTGTCCCTTGGTGCGCGCAAGCTCCTGCAGCGGTCGATCAAAGAGCAATCGGTCCATATTTCCATCAGCGCTTGGAAAGTTGCCATGCTGGTCGATCGCGGGTACTTGCAACTTACCATGTCGGTGGAGGATTGGGTCGAAGAATCCGAGGCATGGTCGTTTTTCGATTTCGTCGCCGTCACCAACTCAATCGCTCTGAAGTCGGTTCGCCTGCCAGAACCTTTCCATGGTGACCCGGCAGACAGGATCATCGTCGCTACGGCAATTGCCATGGGCGCAACATTGGTGATCAAAGACCGCAAGTTACTCGGCTACCCTCACGTGAGGAGGACTTGGTAAGCGGGTCGTAATTGGGCGAGCAAAAGGTGGCCTGTCCCGGCTGCTGCAACGGGCGATCTCCGTCCTTCCGAGGAACGAGGGCGGCGTCCGTCAATATATCTTCCATCCCTGCGTGCCGTACTTGGTGAAATGGCAGGTGTAGATCTGGCCCGGCATTTGCTGCAAAGCCCGCGTGACATCCATGCGCCGCACAGGATCGACCAGCATCATCATGAACCCACCCCCTCCCGCGCCTGAGATCTTGCCGGCACGCATCCCGGCGCGCTGCGCGAGCTCGTAGATCGCGTCGATCTGCGGATTCGAGATGCTCTTCGCCATCTTCTTCTTGGCCTCCCATCCGGCCTGAACGGACTCCACCAGCTGCTGGAAGTCACCTTTGAGCAAGCTCTCCTTCATGGCGACAGCCTCCGCTTTGAGCTCGTGCATGGCGTCGATTGCGGTGGCTTCGTTGCGCTCTACGTTTGCGGACTGCTCGTCGATGATCTTGGCCGAATCTCGGGAGACGCCGCCGAAATACAGCAACAGCGATGCCTCCAGCTCCGAGATGATCCAGTTCTTGATACGCAGCGGGTTGACCACCACCCGCTCCCCAGGGTGGAACTCGATGAAGTTGAATCCCCCGAAGGTCGCCGCGTACTGGTCTTGTCGACCGCCGGAGAGCCCCACGTCAATGCGCTCAATTTCGTAGGCGAGACGCGCGATCTCGTATTCGCCCAGTGGCAGGTTCAGCCATTCGACGAAGGCCTTGAGCATCGACACCACCAGCGTCGAGGACGAGCCGAGTCCGGAGCCCGGCGGCGCGTCGGTGTGCGTGGTCATGACGAGTGGCAGCGGACGGCCGCCGTTGAAGTCGCGCACGATGCGGTTATAGACGCCCTTGTGCAGGTTCAGCCGGCCATCGAGCGCGAGCTGCGGGGCGGCGTCGCCATCCCAGGTGCTCTGGCTGTCGGCGGCGACGAGGCGCACCCCGCTGCGCTCGGCACCGGGCTCGATCACCGTGTAGGCATATTTATCGATAGTGGCGTTGAGCGTCAATCCGCCGTAACGATCGCAGTAGGGAGAGACGTCGGTACCTCCGCCGCCCAACCCCAGCCGCAGCGGTGCCCTCGCTCGGACGATCATTGCCACCCCGCGCGCCGAGAATGCGCCGCCTGAAGCAGCGGCGACGCAATGCACAAACGGCGCGTTTGCGCCCGCATCGAGCCCGGGCCACGCTGCGGCTGGGGCCCGAACTGTTCGAGCGCAATGGGATGCCGGCCTGGGTCGGGATGACGCCAACATTCCTCGCCGTCCCGCTCGGGCGGGGGCTGGCGGCGGCTCACTCGAAATGACACTTTGTTTCATCGAACCCTCAGGACGGATTACCAGGCACCACGGGAACTCCTGCGACAGCGTCTTGGTCGCGCGAACGTAGGCACGCGACAACCCCAGCTGTCCCGCGCCGACCCGACTTCGGATCGTCGTCCATCCAGGCGTCGAGCAGGGACTTGAGATGCTCAGCGGTCCGGGGTTGCTGATCCAGGACGTTGCGCTGGCATCCCGGGTCCTCGCGGATGTTGAACAGCCGGTAGATGGCGCTATCGGTCAGCGGCTGGTAGGTGAGCTTCCAGTCTCCGACCCTCACCATGCGGTCCTTGGCGGCGATGATGATGTCGACGTACTTGGCCTTGAGCGAGATCATGCCGATGCGTTTGTCCGGAACATCGAGCAGCTCGGGCAAGTACGGGTAGCGCAGATGGTTCGTCGGTGTGCCGGGCAGGTCGGTGAGCCATACACCGGTTTCGTTGAACGCGGGCAGTTCAGTGGATAGCACCTCGCCGCGCATCAAGGGTGCGAGCGACACGCCCTGTACGGTTGCCGGGGCTGTCAGCCCAGCGAGCTCCAGCAGCGTCGGCGCGATATCGACGGTGCGTACGACTTGACTGACCTTTCGTGCTCTGCGGATCCGCGGATCGGCGATGATAATCGGAACGCGGGCGGAGAAATCGCCGATGGCCGAATTGCCCTGGCCCCACGTCTCGTGCTCGAAGAACTCGAAACCGTGGTCGCTGAAGACGACGACGATGGTGTTGTCGCCGAGCTGGCAGGCGTCGAGATAGGCCAGGATACGCGCGACCTCGTCATCGAAGTTCCTCACGCAGCCGTCGTACAGATCGACGACCTGCTCCAGGTCGAACTTCGATTTCGGTTCCGCCTGGGCGCGAATGATCTCCCACGGGTCGCGCAGCTTGGCCATGATGAATTTCGATTCCCCGCGGTAGGCCGGATCGGAGTAAAGCGAGTAGTACGGGTATTTCGAAGTGAACGGCGGGTGCGTGGTGGCCATGAACGAGACCAGGAAAAACGGTGCTTCCTCCTGCGCCAGCCTGGCGATCATGCGCCGCGTATCGCGGCCGACCTCCTCGGTCAGGGGAATGCCGCCGAGATAGTAGACCTCGGGCAAAAATGCCTTGCCAAACGCGTTCTGCGTGAACAGCGACAGGAACAGCCG
Organism: uncultured beta proteobacterium; assembly: GCA_963711235.1. Taxonomy (GTDB): domain Bacteria; phylum Pseudomonadota; class Gammaproteobacteria; order Burkholderiales; family Casimicrobiaceae; genus PALSA-1003. The sequence goes on from CAVQDI010000016.1 coordinate 523,366, forward strand.
CAGATCCTTAGGGCCTTGCCGCAGCAGGAACTTGATGTTCCACTGGTCCTCCGGCAAGTCCCGGTAGTCAAACCCGAAGTTGAACTTCGCGGCGTCGGAGGCCGCCCAATCGCCCACGATCGCCGACCGGTAACCCGCCTGCTTCAGGATCTGTGGCAGGGACGCGACGGAGAGCCGCGTCTGCTCGGGGGTCACGAAGGTATCGCGAACGCCATGGCGGTGTGGCCAAGTGCCGCTGAGCAGGGAGACCAAGCTCGGCGCAGTGCGCGCGCAAGGGACGTAGCAATCGGTGAACTGCGTGGCGCGCTTGGCGAGACGCGCGAGGTTAGGCGTGAGCTCGCGGCGATAGCCCGCCCCGAAGAGGCGGTCGGCGCGCAACGTGTCGGAGCCGATCAGGACGATGTTGGGCGCGGAGCGCGATGGTCTGCGAGCCGGCACCGCGGCAGGCTCGCGCGCCGAGGTCGCCCAGCAGTAGATCGCGACGTAACACGCCGCGATGAGGGCAAGCGCGCAGAACGCCAGCCACGCGCCGTCGCGCGCCAGTGTGGCCAGACCCGCGGCCAGCCAGACGCCGCCCACGGCGAGCAGGCCCACGTCGAGCGCGCGCAAGCGGCGGGGTGTTAGCACGTCCCACAGGGGATAGAAATGCGTCATCGAGTACAGCGAGGAGGCGGCGATCACGCCAGGGGAGAACAGCAGCGTATTGGCGAAGCGGCGCGCGGTGAGTAGCACAGCCGCCAGCACGCCCGCGGCGAACGCAGGGGCGGCGTAATAGTCGATGCCGAGCAGGATCACCGCGATAATGTCGACCTCGACGCCAAGGAAGGCCATGAACGCGGTGATCAGCAGCGTGAAGACGACAAGCCGTGCGAGCGAGTAGGCGAGATAGAGGCGGTAGTGCTCCAGGACTTCCTCCGCCATCTCGGGTCCCGTCCGCGTGAAGTCGAGGATGGACTTGACGACCAGCACGACCGCGAAGATCGTTCCGACCAGCAGCGCCACCCCTGCGCCATCGGCCAGCGCGCCGAGCACCAGGGTGTCGAGCGGCCGCATGCTCACAGCGGCCTTCTCAGCAAGAAATCGCGCAGCAGGCCGAGGCACAGCCGGCCTTGGCCCCAAAGGGGAGAGCATCAGGGCACGCAGGGTGTCGGCGTAGGCGAGACCGAGGCGGCCCGCCCGATACGCCGGTTTGGCATAATCGGTGTAGACCGCGGCAAGGCAGCTGCGCCAGAAGCGGCCGCGCAGCCGCAGCGGTAGCAGCGCCCGGTTCTTGCGCATCGAACGCAGCGCGGCTACGCCGCATCGCATCCAGGTTGCGGCTCACGCTCTTTTCGCGGCGAAGAATGACGGCCAGCGTCTCGTCGATGCAAGCGTAGCCTGACACGGCCGCCAGGCGCATCCACAAGTCAGGGTCTTCGAAACCGTGCAGGTTCTCGTCGAACAACCCGACGCGGTCCAAGAGATCCTTGCGCACCATGACCGCCGAGCAGCCGCCGGCGATGGCCGCGTTTTCGGCGAACAACGTCGCGAGGACATCTGTTTGGGCGTGAAGACAGCGCCAGAGGTTGAGCAGCCGCCCGTCGCCATCCTCGACCCGCGACCGCATTCGAGCAGAACCCAATCTCGGGAGAGCCTTGCATCAGTTCGACCTGCCGCCTAAGTTTCCCGGGGAGCCACCAATCGTCGGCATCGAGAAACGCAACATATGTGCCACGGGCGCGGCGGATGGCCACGTTGCGGGCCGCCGACATGCCCTGGTTCTCCTGATCGATGACAGTGATCGCAGCGCCGTAACGCTCGAGCACAGCGCGCGTGCCATCGGTGCTCCCGTCGTTGACCACGATAAGCTCGCGTGAGCGAAAGTCCTGTGCCAGCACGCTGTCCACTGCCCGCCCGATGCACCAGGCGACGTTGTAGGCCGGCATGACCACGCTGACCAGGGGCGCGCTAGCGGTCGGGATCATAGCCGAGCTCTACCATCAGCGGCCGGATTCGGGGCAGGATGCGTTCGATCTTCGCCGCATGCTGCTCCTTCCACTTCTGCTTCTTCGGCGCGCCCTTGACAATGCTCGTCGGTCGCGCGTCCAGTGTCGCGCAGTGGTGCCTGATCGCGTCGTCGAAGGGGAGCTCCAGGCGCTCGAACACCTCGCGAAACATCTCCTGCGGCCGATCGAAGATGTCCTCGTAGCGGAGCCGGATCCATTGCTGCGCAGGAATCTGCTGCAACGCATCGAGCGCGAGGCAATTGGCCGCCAGCCACTGGAAGGCGCACACCTCCTCGAGCGGAGCTTCATTGTAGTCGCGCCAGCCGGGAGGCAGGAAGAACGACCACTCCCGGAATGCGCCGCTATCGATGTTGACCGCACAAGGAAACGGCCCGAGCAACTTGCCCAGCGCGAAATGCCCCTCATGGAGCCAGCCATCCATCAGCGAACTGACGTTGTCGCGCCCGTCGCGGTGAATATAGACAAATCGAGCGTTCGGGAACAGGGCGTGCAGATACGGCACCCGCATGACGTTGATACACGTCTTGTCCAGTACACGTCCCCGCCCCAGCCTCTGAAAAAAGTAGCGTTGCGCTGCATCACGGTGCTCGGGCCGGGCATGCTCTGCGCGGGCCGCCTCCGACTCCCAGTTGTTCTGAAGCGGGCCCCACAGGCTGTCCCAGAACTCCGGGATCTCGTGTCCGAAGGAAATCAGCTGCGGCGACATCGCGATGGTCTCATAGGTGACCGTGGTACCCGAACGCGAACAGCCCACGACGAACACCGGGTCGGCCGCCTGGGTGCGCGCGAGGTTCCAGTACAGACCGCGCGCGGTGAACCGCATTGCGCGCAGGTTCTTGGCCCGGATCTCGGGGTCAAGCAGTTTGCGCAGGTTGCGCAAGCGCGCCATCAATGGCGTTTCCGGCGACTGCCCTCGCCCTTTGGCCTGCGGCGGAGCCATGCCGGCGCCGGCCTGGGTCGAGTTCCTTCTCCGCAGGCATTGGGGCGCGGCCGCCGTTTATCCTGAGGAGAGTCGAATAACTGGGGCGAGGGGTGTTGGATCATCACATCGCACCAACCTGCTTCGTCTTATCGACGCCCCCGTTTGGACTCGTCGATGCGGGCTTGAAGGCGGCCCTTGATCTCTCCAAGCGAGGCCGCCAGCCGCACCAAGTGGAATCGTCGCTGCTGCGCCCCGCTCGACCTAAGCACGGCGAGCGAATACTCGCCCGCCTTGCGGATCATGTAGGCCGGAACCAGGCCCTTGCCAATGCCCGTGCCCTCCAAGCGCACGGCGGACCCCGTGCGCTCGTAGGCCTTGCGCAGCAGATATCTGAGCTTGAGGCGGGTTGGATCGACATAGTGGTACTGCACGATGTCCGGCACGTACTGTACGCGCGCTCCGGCGGCAATCGCACGCAGGACCCATTCGTGGTCCTCGGCGCCACCGAGCCCGCGACCGACCGGGCCATACGCCGTGGAGAAATCGCCGACGCGGTCAAACAGCGCGGTCCGCAGCACCAGATTGCCTCCCCCCGGAGTAGTCACTTCATGGGGCGACGCGAGCGGGCTATCGCCGAGATCGTAACGCGGCACCGGCAGGGGATAGATCCGGTTGGGACCTTGGTCGTGCACCCAGGCGGGCTCCGAGCCGTCCCAATCCGGCAGTATCCGGCCGCAGAGGATGTCTGCCTCAGGGTAGGCCGCTGCCGCCTCGCATATGCTTTCCAGGTAAGCGACATCCACCCGATGGTCGTCATCGACGAAGGCGACCCAGTCCGAGGTGAGGAGCGGGATCGCGCAATTCAGTGCATGGGACTTTCCCATCCGCGGCTCGGCGACCCAGCGCAACCGCAGTCGCGTCCCCCGCGTATCAGACTCCGACGCGATACGCGTATAGAGATCAAGCAGGGTATGCGTACGGTCGGTGCAGGCGTTGGCCACGACCAGCGCGTCCACGTCCCAGTTGGCGGGATGTCGTGCTTCGTTCAGGTAACGCAATGCGCGCTCGAGCAGATCGGCGCGATTATGCGAGCTGATCAGAATGGTGAGGGTCGGGGTCACGGTGACGCGGCAGGGAAAGGCATTCAAGCCGTTTCCCTGCGAGCGTTACGATAACCGGCCATCGTTCCGAGGAAATGACCGACTGTCATAAGCTGGCGGAAAGCCTGATTAGGGCCACGAGTTACCAGCAGACTCAGATACTTGGCCATGGCGCGGGTCAGTTGCGGATAGAGGAACAGTGGAACGCCAAGCACTCGGCGGCGAAAATCGCGGGTGTCGTATCGGGCGTTCTGATAGCCGGCGTTGAAATGGATGGTCAAAAAGTAACGTTGTTGCAATTGATGCGGCTGCACTCGATGGTAGACGATCGCCCGCGGCTCGTAGAAGATGCGCGCGCCGCCGGCGGCCGCCAGTCGATGGAAGTAGTCGGTCTCGGCGCCTTTGAACAACTCGCCGCGCTTGCGACCTTCGCCCTTGCGCCCGAGCTTGGGGTCGAACAGGCCGATTCTGCCCACGACGCGGCGGTGGAGCGACATGTTGCCTCCAAACGGGTATTTGCTTCTTCCATCCATCCGAAAAGGCTCGTCGCCGAAGTCCTGATAGCCGAGAAAACCTGCGATTTCCGAGCCAGGGACGACCCATGGCGGCAACTTGAGCGAGGGGTCGAGATGAATTCTGCCGCCCACCGCGTCGGCGTCGGTCCGGGCAAAGGCCTGGTGCAGAGCGGCAAGCCATTGCGGGCTGACGCGAATATCGTCGTCGATGAACGTGAAGTGGGTCCCTTGCGAGCTCGCTACCCCACGGTTGCGGGCGTAGTTGAGGCCCTGCTGCGCTTCCTGTACATACCGAACCTTGATCGGCAGTTCTCGGCTGAGGCGCTCCACCGTCTTCGGCGTGTCATCGCTCGAGTTGTTGTCGACGACGAGCACCTCCCAGTCGATCCCCTCGACCCCTTCTTGGCTGGCCAGAGCCGCGAGGCACGATGGCAGGCTCTGGCAGCGGTTGTAGGTGCAGACGATGACGGTGAAATCCACGGCTCGTGCCTAGAAACCGAGATGAGACGAAATGCGGCCCGCGTAATAACGCAGCGGATAGAAGTTCGAGACATCGTTGGCGCCAAACTTGAGCTTCTGGCGGAATTGCCACACGTTGTCGCGGCCGTAGACCTCGACTCTGCGCAGCAAGTACCGGTCGACGTCGGGACCGTTGAAGCCCGAGCGCGTGGAACAGCCGACGCGATAACCGGCTTCTTCGACGGCAAGCCGGGCATCTTCGTCGAACAGCCCGTACGGGTAGGCGAAGGCGGTCACGGCACGGCCGATCATGTCCTCGAGTCGGGCCTTGCTGCCGCGAATCTCGTCGCGCTTCGCTGCGGCATCGAGCTCGGGCAGGCGCGGATGGCTGCGTGTGTGGCTGCCAATGGCGACGCCTGCCGCGCCCATCTCCCGCAGCTCGGAAGCGGACATCAGTCGCCGTTGCGGGTAGCCGCGGTCCGACATCCAGTCGTTGCTCGCGCCGACCCGGTCCACGACCGCGAACATGGTCGCCGGAATGCGGTGGCGCACGAGTACGGGAAGCGCATTGGCGAAGGTATCGGCAAAGCCATCGTCGAAGGTGACCGCGACAGCGACGTCGGGCCATTGGCCACGCCTGTCGAATGCGTCTGCCAGTTCGTCGAGGGTCAGCAACCGGACCCCGGAGCCTCGTAGATGCCGCATTTGCGCCTCGAAGCGCCGCGGCGCGCAGCAGTATCGCGCTTCCTGTGCGGAGAGCGGCTCGGCGATGATGTGATACATCAGGACGACAACTCGTTTCATTGCACAAAATCGCCGACGTCCATGACGTACATCTGCCGTTGACCCGTGTGCACCGAGTCTATGCACACCATGCTGCCGTCCCGGCTCCATCGTGGGTGCAGGTCGCAGCGGATCTCGCCCCACCACCTGGACTTCGGGGAGTGCAGGCGCGCGAGATCAACGCGCTTGCCATCGGCCCAGCGATAGAGCATCAGCGTGCGCATGTCGTAGCGATCGGGATAGGTGTCGTTCAGCACCCACCGCCGATCCGGGGAAAAGCTCACATGCCCGTCCTCGACCAGCACCCCGCGCACCCACGGCAGCAGGGTCTTCCGCGCGTGGCTCACCAGCCGGAAGTGCCCGGCGTGTCCATGGTCCCGGGCCCAGACAAGGATGCGTTGGTTGTCCAGCCAGTCATAATGCGAAACCACCTCGGCGTCGAGCAGGCGCATCGGCGCCGAACCGTCGGCTGCGCAGGAGCAAAGCCGCGCTCGCCAGCCCGCTTCACCGACGCGCCGGATGTGGAAGAACGCGATGCGACAGCCGTCCGGGGAAACCTGGACGTGGTTGATCCATTGGAACGCGTCGCGCCATAGCGTCATCAGCGTCGAGGTGGGCGAGTTCATCGAGGGAAAGGATAAGTTCGCGAGCGGCCGGATGCCAGATCCAGGCGATGAATGCCATCCTCGCTCGGATGCGGGTCGTCGGCCCATGGGTCGGCAGGCCGGCGTAGCCGTACCCCGGGCGATGGGTGTGCAGGCGAGCGAAGTTGACGCTGTAGGCGTAACGGCCGTCGGGGGAGGCGGCGTAGATCGGCTGGTCGTAGACGTTCAATGCCCGTCCCTGGGTGTCGCGCACGACAGCGACGAAGCGGCCCAGGCGCCGGTCGTTGTGCAGCAGCAAGATTTCAGGATCGGCGGGATGCCATTGCAGCATCGAGCCCTGCTGCCAATTCCACGCCAGACTCGTGGCCAGCGACTCATAGCGGTTGCCCTTGGCCAGATGCACCACTCCTACCGACACGCCGTCTTCGGGACCGGGTGGCCGGTCATTGAAGGGTGCTTCGTGCGCGAGCAGGAGCCCCTGCGAGGCGTTCCACGGGGACTTCTCGTAATAGCCGAAGAAGTGGTGCGCGGGGCCTGACGTCACCGCGCGAAGACGGTCGCGCGCTTCTCCGAAGTGCAGCCACCGGTAGAGCGCAGGCCGCTCTTCGCGGCACGAGGATTCGAGCCAGCGCTCCAGCCCATGGCGCAACCGCCACGGGATCACAGGGCTCGCGGACAATGCCTTGTATATCGGCATGGGGGAAGCCTCAACGGCCCCCATCTTGACGCTCGGCGAGGGCAATGAGGCTCTGGTAGGGGCCCTCGGGAAGCAAGGCCGGCAGTAGATACTTGAGGTCCTTTACCTTCCACCCGCCCGCCTGTAGCGACCGGCGAAAGATCCTGCGTGCGGAGACGAGATCACGCCGCCAATAACAGTCATAACCGCGCCGAAGCAAGGCGCCATCGATCAGTTCCTGAAGCTGTCGACACGAGAACCGGGCGACCAAGTGCGGTGAGGCGTCGACGAATTTTTTTTTGACCCGCCACACGTTCTCGGCCTGTCGCCATTGCATCGAAGTGATCTGGCCGCCGGGGTGAAAGCGGTAATAGGCGAGCACCTCGGGAACCCGTACGATAGGATGCGAAGCGCCGATGCGCAGCCACAGATCGTAATCCATACAGGTGGCGAGGCTCGTGTCGAAGCCCCCGACCTCGTCCATGACCGATCTCTTGACCAAGGCGGCATGGATCGGCCACGGGGAGGCTGCGCGTAACAGCATCTCGACCTTGTCGCCCTGTTCGTAATCGGGTGGTACGTAAGGTTCGTTCGTGCGGTCGGTCGCGCCGACATTCTGCCAGCCGCAGTAAGCGAGCGCCGCATCGGAGTCGAGCAGCGCCGCGTGCAGCTTAGTGAGGAAGTCGCTTGTCCAGTAATCGTCGGCGTCAAGGAAGGCAACAAAATCGCCTTTGGCACTAGACAGACCCACGTTGCGCGCCGGATAAGGCCCCTCGCGCTCCGTGCGAAACAACCTCACCCGCTCCGGGTGCTGTTCTGCCAGGCTCGCTGCGATATTCGGGGAACCATCGCTCGACCCGTCGTCGACGACGATCAGCTCGAAGTCGCGGTAGGCTTGGCACAGGACCGACTCGACTGCCTGCTGCAAATAGGGCGCGGCGTTGTAGCACGGCATAATGACGGAGATGAGCCCGCGCTGAAAACTGCCTTTCCCGCCTGGGCGGGAGAGGGTTGGCGTCAGGGTGGGCGCGGACATGTCTGGTCGCAAGGGCTCTCTTAAGAGGTCGATTCTACCGAAGCCTGCACAACCGCCGGGCACGCCCGCTTTCGGAGCCTCCGGAGGGTCACGTTACGGAGATTCCTCACCGGTACAATCCGTGAGCTACAGTGCAACGAGTCAGGCGGTGCAAGAATTATGAGGGACACTCTCGCATTGCGAAGCGACCAGGCCGCGGGCCGCCTCGTTTGCGTCGAAACGCGTGCGGAGCAGCGCTTCGTGCAGCGCGGTTACGCCGTGCTTGCCTGCGTCCCGGGCGCCGCCCTCGGCCCGGCCCTGCCGGGCAGGGTAGCGCTACGGAAGCGAGAATCTCGGCGCCGGCGCGAATGGCTGCCCCTCGTGCAACGCCTGCCGTGCCAGAGCCCTCTGGCCTGCCGCAGACGTGGCTCGAGCCCCTGACCCGGGCTCAGCCGATAACGAATATCCTCGTGCGGCGCACCCGCTGGGTTGTCGAACCGCTCGAGCGCGGTGGCTGGGGTGACGAGCTCCTGGTTTACGCGCAGCGGAAGGTTGATCACGCGACCGAGCCAAGCAGCCATCCGCGCGCTGGGACTGATAGCGGGGCCTTGCGCGGAGACGGGCCGATCATCGGCGGACACCCACGCAAGCCCGTCGTCCCAATCTTCCTCCCATGCCAGCGCGATAGCCGCGGGCGTCGGGTTGACGACGAGAATCTCGCGCTGGCCGCCGCGGCTCAGATTGGCGATGCGCAAGCGAACGTCCCGGGGCGAAGGGCAGGGAAAGCGCTCGGCGGGCTTGACGATCTCGGGATGGGCGCCGAGCAGCGAGGGCGGCAACCCAAGCCCGGCGTCCAATGCGGCGAGCATCGCCTCGGCCAGATAGCGGCGGTAGCTCCCCTCGGGCGCGAGCGTGCATAGCTGGTAGAGCGCTTCGACCCAGTACCCCAATGCTTGTCGCTGCCTCACTTCGGCCCAGTACTGCAACAGGGTCGTGTCGGTGACCGCGTTGACCGCTCCGGCAATGATTTCCCCGAAGTCCACTCGGGGAAATCGACGCCAGACCCGCGCGAGGTCGGCCACGTTGACACTGTGGTAATTCACGCCGAAGTGTAGTTGGGAAAGGTGCCGCTCGATCAGCCCGCCGGGCATGACCATGCGCGGAAATCGGCGCTTGACCCGGTAGAGCTGCGGCAGCAGATAGTTTCGGGTCCACCGCTTGACGGCGCGAAATGGCAGCGGCAATTTTCTCGCCTGGGCTTCTGGCAGCAGGGTCAGGCCGACCGCCCAGTACAGCACCCGGTAGAGCCGTTCTGCAGGGCGGAGTGTAAGCAGCGTGCGTGCGGTGCCGAGCGCGGATTCTACCCGGGTGGCGTATTGGTCATCCCCGGCCACCTCCCGATAGCGATCCAGGGTGACGATGGCGTCCAGATGGGAGTTCAGTACCATCTTGGTCGCAAGATATTTCCCGAGCTCGCCGCTTGGCCCCCAAGGTATGCCGCTTTTCTCCAGCGCCTCGACGCTGTGCTCCAGCGAGTCGTGAAGGAACCACAGACCGATGTCGGTCTTATCCGTGCAGCGCGACAGCACGGATGCAGCTCTGTCCAATGCGTTCGCAATGACGGCATTTGGCGCTTCCTCGAGTGCCGCCTCGAATAACTGCATCGCCGCATTGTGGAACCGATAATGCGACTCCATGAAGTCGGCCCACTCACCGTGATACCAACCTCCGTCCTGCGCCTGCCGCGCGATCACGGAAAAGACGATCTGCCGTTTCAGCAAGCCGTAAAGCGGCTTGTGCGTGGCCGCTTCGAGACCATGCAGCGCCAGATAGGCCGAGTAGGCTTCAAGCTCGGAGCAGATCTTGCGTTGTGAGCTGATCAAAGCTGGTTTTCGTACACATGACCATGGATAAGGTAGGCGTAGGGTCGGACGGCCGCTAAGACTCGTGTGCGAGCTCAGCATGAAGATCGGCTGCTGCTCAAGCACGTATGGCTCCAGGAGGTCGTCGACGAGTTCCGAGCCGCCGGGGGCAGACGCCAGATCGCGCAGTCCAGATAGCAATCGCCGCTGCGTATTGCGAATGTCGATCGTCGTCTCCGCCGCAGTCGGCATGAAGGCCATGAGCAAGGCCGGCTCCTCGGAAAGAATCCGACCCTGGGGATCATGTGTACGAAGCATCGGGGCGAGCGGAATCCAGTAGGTCGCAAGACTTGCGTTGGCGGGTCTCAGCAACCATCCCCCCGAGGGACAAGACGCCATCCATAGCAACCTTCCAGCATGAACCGCGCGAGCCCGCCCACGCCGGGTCCGATGCGCGCGAAGCAGCAGGACGCGCCGCCGCCGTCCGAGAACCGGTCGAGCACAAGATGCGGTTGACCGGCGAGGTCCCGGCTGGTTCTCGCGAAACGTCGGTCTTCAATTCGGCTTGAGGTTCCGCGCCTTCACGCGGCGCAAAGACGTCTTGCAGCGAGATTAGGCTGGGATCGGTGGGCATGGCGCCGGGATAATCCATGAACACGGTTACGAGGGCACGTGCATGTCACCCGGCAGTTCACAGTGCCAGTTCACCCGGAAGCAGGGTTCCGGGCGAGACTATACCTTGGTAACCTTGCCCGACAGGCGGTAGGTTAGCCTGAGTCACATTGGTAGTCAACAGCAATTTGGCGGCGGCAGACAAGCATGATCGCATGACCAACACAGGGAGACCACAAAGGATCGGGCTGGTCGCGCCCTATTTTCCGCCTCACATCGGCGGTGCGAACATCTATTGCCACGAGCTCGCCAAGGCGATCGCCGAGAAGGGTCACGAAGTGCATGTCTTCGCGCATCAGGACGCGCAGGGTGACGGCGCCTATACGTTGCACGCGATTCTTAAGCTTGACCTCGAAGCAGACCTCGCGCAACTCGCGGCATTCGACATGGACGTCTGGCACTCGCTATTCTTGTTTTACGCTCCGCTTGCGCTTCGAAGCGCAACGTATTCGTCACTGGGTACGGCGACGACTTCTACAGTTTTCGTGTCCGGCGCACACTCCCGAGCCGGGCGCTCCTCGGCCGGCACCTGCTGTGGCGGCTTCCTAACCAAGTGCGCAACCGGAGCGAGCGATGGCTGCAGAAGTCCGAGCTCGCGGTGAACCGGCGCCTCTACCGGCGCGCGTTGCGTCGCGCCGACACGTCATCACAGTCAGCAGCTTCTCAAGGGACCGGCTGTACTTGGCGTATCCGGAGGTGCCGACAAGACGACCATCATCCCTCCCGGCGTCACGAATCGCTTCTTTTGCAACGGCCTCGCGCCAAAGGAGAAAATTTCTTCCTCACCGTGACGCGGCTCGACGAAACCGACCGGATCAAGAACGTACACGGCGTGATCCAAGCGCTCGCGGAATTGAAGGACGACTACGATTTCCGCTACCGGGTTGTCGCGGGCGCAGTGACCGGGGGCTATCGCAGTGAGCTCGAGCGGCTGATCGTCGACAAGGGCCTGTCCGACAAGGTTTCGATCGAAGGCCGCAAGACCGACGCGGAGCTTGCTGACTACTACGCGCGAGCAGACCTATTCATTCTCGCCTCGTATGCAGAGAACCAGAATTTCGAAGGCTTCGGCATCGTGTTGCTGGAAGCCAATGCGGCCGGTACGCCCGTGCTCACGACCCGCGAAGGTGGAATGGTTGACTACGTGCGCGAGGGAGTGAACGGGTTTTTCACCGAAAGCCCCTCCGCGTCCGGCCTCAAGGCAGCGCTCAAGCGCTATCTCGACGGGGAGGTCACGTTCGACGCGGCGCAGGTCCGGCTCGCGCCCGAGCCTTATCGCTGGGCGCGCATCGCCGAGCGCGTGCTCGGTGTCTATGCGGCGCACGGCGCTTAGCATGAATGCTGAGCTCATCCCGGCGCAGGCCGGAGTCCAATTTCGCAGACACGACTTGAGCCCGACCTGGGCCCGCCACGGCATGTCTTAAGCCGGGGCCGGGACGACAACTAAGGACGGCTTCCGACCATGTGTGGCATCAACGGCATCTTCGCTCACGCAGGGACGGCGCCTCCAATCGACGCCGACGAACTGCGCCGCACGCAGGCGCACATGGCGGCGCGAGGCCCCGACGGTGCCGGCGAGTGGTGCTCGGATGACGGGCGTGTGGCCTTTGCCCACCGGCGGCTCGCGATCATCGACCCGCGTCCCGAGAGCGCGCAACCGATGGCGACCGCCGACGGCCGCTTCCGCATCACCTTCAACGGGGAGATTTACAACTACGAAGCGCTGCGCGACGAGCTGCTCTCGAAGAGCGTGGCCCTCCGCACGCACTCCGACACCGAAGTCCTGCTCTATCTTTACGCGCGTGACGGCACCGATATGGTGCAGCGGTTGCGCGGCATGTTCGCGTTCGCGATCTTCGATGCTCGGGACCAGACGCTGTTCCTGGCGCGCGATCCGTACGGGATCAAGCCGCTGTACTACGCGGCAAGCGGCCAAACGTTCCGTTTCGCCTCGCAAGTGAAGTCGCTGCTTGCGGGGGGCGCGCTCGCGCGCACGCTGGAGCCCGCCGGCGTCACCGGCTTCCTGCTCTGGGGCAGCGTTCCCGAGCCGTACACGCTTTACCGTGACATCCGCTCGCTGTCGGCGGGATGCACGCTGCGCGTGACCCGCTCGGGCGTCGAAACGCCGCGCCGCTATTGGGATCTGGGTGAGGTCGTCACGCGCTCGATCGCTGCAGCGAAGCAGATTCCGGTCGGTACCGAAGTCGAATACCTGCGCGAGACGCTGCGCGACTCAGTGCGCTCACACCTCGTCGCCGACGTTCCGGTCGGGGCATTTCTTTCCGCCGGGCTCGATTCGAGCACGATCGTCGGACTCGCGCGCGAGCTGCGCGCGGCCCCCATCGAAACGATCACGTTGACCACGGACGAGTTCCGTGGAACGCGCAATGACGAGGCGCCGCTCGCCGAGGAGATCGCGCGACACCTCGACGTCCGCCATCACGTGCGGAGCATAAGCATGGGCGAATTCGACGCCGACCTACCCGCGTTCCTCGCCGCGATGGACCAACCGACCATCGACGGCCTCAACACGTGGTTCGTCTCGAAGGCAGCCGCCGAAACAGGTCTCAAGGTCGCGCTGTCGGGCTTGGGCGGCGACGAATTGCTGGGAGGCTACCCGACCTTTCGCGAAATCCCGCGCATGGTGCAACGCTGGCGCGGGCTCAACCGGCTTCCCGTCGTGGGACAGCTGTTCTGCGCGGTGTACGCGGGCCTCAGCACGCACTACCCGAAAGCCAACCCCAAGTATGCCGGCCTGCTGCGCTACGGCGGGACCTATCGCGGCGCATACATGATCGAGCGCGGTGTGGTCAAGCCCTGGGAGCTGCGCCATGTGCTCGACGGTGACCTCGCACGCGCCGGTCTCGAGCGCCTAGCCGAGCTTCGGGACGAACTCGCCGCCGCTTCCGGCCCCGACATCAATGGCTTCGCGAAGGTGTCGATCCTCGAATCGTCGCGCTACATGCGCAATCAGCTGCTGCGCGATTCCGATTGGGCCGCCATGGCGCACTCGCTCGAGATCCGCGTGCCGTTGGTCGACGCGGTGCTCACCGAGCAGCTCGCGGGACTTGTCGCCACTGGACGATTCCAGTTCGGCAAGTCCGCGCTGCTGCAGACGTTGCGTAACGGCTTGCCGTCCGGCGCGACAAGCCGCCCGAAAACGGGGTTCACGGTCCCGCTGTGGCAATGGCTGCGCAAGTCCGATGCGACCACAGTCTGGAGACGCGTGCCGTACCTGCGTCGGCCCAACGTGCATGACTACAGCCGCTGGGCGTATACGCTGCTCTCGATCACGCCCGATACGGCCGGCTTGTTGAAGGGATGAAGCCTTGGGCTCGCGCGCGAGCGCATGGCGATGAGGCTGTTAGTGACTATAGCGATGGCCGTACACGCTGCGCTCGATAACGCCCGATACATCAGATCTTCTCAAAGGCACGCGACCATAATGGACCCGATGCCAACGCGCTTGTGTGTCGGTCAGGATGTGGTATGAGCGACCTGTATGGGCCGTTGCGTATCGGGTTCCTCAGCGCAAGAGATCTTGCGGATCGGCGACAGCATCCTGGTGTCAATGGAGTACGCCGATTTGTCCGGATCAAAGCTTTCGCGACTCGGTCGATGTGAGTTTTTGCACCTTCAGCGGCCTGGGAATTGCGTTCTTGAGCACAGGGTCCCGATCGTTTACCTGTCGGATGCAACTTTCGCCGCGATGTGTGGTTGCTACGAGGACTTTTCGCACTTGCTCGGCGTGACCAGGTTCGAAGGCAATCTTGTGGAGCGGCGCGATTCGATAGCCGGGCGGATGGTCTACGCTTCCGAAGGGGCAAAGGCGCGGACGATCCGGGACTACGGAGCCGACGCAAGCAAGATCGAGCTGATTTTTCAAGCTGACCCCAACAGTGCGCCGGCATCGTCGAATGTACTGACACGAAGCCGTACACAGCACGAGCGATTGCTCTTCGCGGGAGTGGACTGGGATCATTGCAGGATGCAAGGTGTCTGGACTGATGGAAACCCGTGAGCCGAAGATCATTCCATTGCTCGACAAGAACGACCCAGCCCGGGCCCAACAGCTGACCTGTATTTGAATGTGGATCTGCTGCTACTTCGGACGCGAGGCGAGTGCGCAGGCCTGGTCGGCCGAAGATACCCATCTTCGACGTGCAGGGGACGGACGCGGCGGTTCGCATGGACACATGTAGCCGCGCTCTTACCATCCGATCGTTGAAATCGAATACAATCGGGTCGACTAGTTGCACACTTCGCACGTGATTAGGGCCCTCAAGAACATCATCGACTACCGCGAGCTCATCGCGGTGCTCGCTTGGAAGAACATCGCCGTACGCTACAAGCAAGCGTATCTGGGCATCGGCTGGGCGGTCCTCAAGCCGTTTAGTCTGATGCTGGTCTTCACACTGGTGCGGAGCTTCATCGGGATCCCCAGCGGCAATGTCCCATACCCTATTCTCGCCTTCGCGGCGCCCTCATGCCATGGATATTCTTTCAGGAGTCGGCTTCCGAAGGGGTACTAGAGTGTCGTCGGAACGCGCGCTGATCCGCAAGATCTATTTCCCGCGCGAAATCTTCCCGATCACGGCATGATCGACAAAGCTCGTCGAGCTTGGGATCAATGCACTCATCCTGGCAGGATTGATGGTCTGGTTCGGAATGGCTGCCGAGCGTCCAAACGTTTGGGCGCCGTTGATCATCCTGTACACCATGCTCGTATCGCTGGCGATCGCATTTGCCGGGGCGGCGATCAACGTCTATTATCGCGATGTGGGCGCCGCGCTGCCCGTGTTGCTATCCCTGCTCATGTACGCCTCGCCGGTGATCTATCCGCTGGACCTTGTCAAAGACAAGCTCCTGGTTCATCGGGCGGCCGGCGAATGGTCCGACGTGCTGTACACCCTGTACACCCTAAATCCGCTGGCTGGCATCATCGACAGTTTCCAGAACGTCGTCCTCCGCGGTTTGCCGCCAGACTTTCACGGCGTTGGTCCCTGGAGCGATCCTGGTGGCCATTGCGCTGCCGTCAGCTATCTGTACTTCAAGCGCGCGGAGTCCTACTTCGCCGACGTCATCTGACTGGCGTCGCCGCGCTGAAACAATGGCCATCATCGAAGTCAACAACGTCACCAAGGAGTTCCGGCTCGGTCAGATGCACACCTGAAGCAGTCCGCGCTCGAGCGGTCGCGCGCCTGCGAGTCAGCCTGATCCTGAGCGTGCGCCGTTCAAGGCGCTGGACGACGTGGACTTCGGGGTCGAGCGGGGCGAAGTGCTGGGCATCATCGGCCACAACGGTGCGGGAAAAAGCACGCTGCTCAAGCTGCTCGCTCGCATCAGCACGCCAACGAAAGGCGGCATCAAGGTCGCGGGACAGTTGCGCCATTAATCGAGGTCGGTGCCGGATTCGTTCCCGATCTCACAGGGCGAGAAAACATCAATCTGAACGCGTCCATCCTGGGAATGGCGAGCGGAGATTATCAAGAAGTTCGATGAGATCGTCGCCTTCGCCGAACTCGAGGAGTTCATCGACACGCCAATTAAACGCTACAGCTCCGGCATGCAGGTGCGCCTCGGCTTCGCGGTCGCCACCAGCATTCGTGCGGATATCTTGATCGTCGATGAAGTGCTCGCTGTGGGGGACCTGGCATTCCAGCGGAAGTGCTTTTCGCGGATCGAAGAGATCATAACGCGCAGAGGATAGACGGTCTTGCTCGTAAGTCATAACATTCGTCAAGTCGAGCGCCTATGTTCTCGAGCCCTCCTGCTCGAGCGAGGTCGGATTGTCGAGGACGGAACGACTTTGCTTGTATGCGAATCCTTTTTCGCGCGGATGAACAGAGTCGTCTTTGCGAACGCCGAAAAGCGGCGAAGTGCGTTGTCGCGCATCTGGAGTTCCGGAGAAGCGGAACTTCTCGGCGTTGAGATCTTGGACGCGACTGGCAATGTCATCGACTCGACTATGAGCGGGGACACGATCCGGATCTGCATCCGCTTCCGGTTAGATTCGAAACTGGAGCGTCCGGAGTTCCATATCGGAACTCATACGACTGATTTCTTTTATCTGACCGGCAGTTCGTCAGCCCTTACGGGGAGTCAGCCGGACCTTGACGCTGGGGTGCACGAAGTCGTGCAAACTATCCGGTCATATCCGGTCAAGGCGGGCCCTTACTGCGTCCGGTTTGCAATACTCGATAAGCACCGCCGCGTTGTTTTCAATGGAGAGACGCTGCATGTTTTTCACGTGTTGCCGCGTGCAAGCGAAGCGCGCCAGGACGAGTTGCGCGCCATCGACATTCCGGTAGATTGGTTGATAGATGGCCAAGTGCTCGATCGCAACCAGCCGATCCTGACGCCGGCCACAACCTCTCCGGCGCGTTCCCAGTAGCAAGGTACGGTCAACGCCCTCGCTTACTCGGAGAGGCATGCCAACTGCTCACCTCTCTGATGGGTCGACCTCTAACTTCGTCGACACAGGATTCTGCAGTACCGGGCAGTATGACGGTCATTACCCCGGCTACCATGCGGCATCCAACGGCCAACGGCCAACGGCTAACGATGCTGTCGACGTTGTTTTCAGGCAGCGGCAACGTGACCATCCGAGGCGCGGCCCTCAGCGGCGCCGTATACTACCCAGGATCGGCCCCCGCAGATTGTATCTGGGTCGACGAGGAAGTACCCCTTGGGGGCGTGACTAAGGACTGTGAGCGAAAACAGCTGCAGTGCAATTGGATTTCCAGCAACCCGACGCCGTACTCAGGGGCGTCGCCGCATCAGTCGGCGCCGATTGCAGACCTGCCTAAGCACTACTTTCAAGCGGCGTTGAGTGGCTACACGTTTGCGCCCACCTCGCGCAGCTAATTCGGGTACGCTGGCGCACCAGTCGGCGCTGGTGGCCGGTGAGCATCAGCACTGTTCCTACAACGCCACCATGACGCTATCGGTGGCGGCGGGTGACACCGTATTTTCGTACGCGTACCTGGCTCCGGCCAATCCGCCGAGCGAGGAGATGCTGAAGTGGAACGACGACAGTTGGCAGCACCGGGTGTATTCCCAGACTTCCGGTCGTGCGTTCGTGGCACACTATCGTGAGCATATCGCTCAAATGGAACGTTGGAATGATTCCGGCGCATGCATTCATCGAACACATATTGCAGAAATAGATTCGCCAGCAGCTGGGGGGCGAACTCCATTAGCGGGGGGACCGATGGCACGGTGGGCCTGCGTGATGGGGCCGCTACCAGCGACGGAGTGGGTGCAGCTGGCGCTGCCGGCCTCGTAGTAGGGCTGGAGGGGCACACGCTCACTCGCATGGCCTATAAGCTCTACGGCGGGCGCGCCACGTGGGATCAAGCCGGGCATTGATGGCAGATCCTCCCTCGATCTGGATCGTCGTCCTGAACTGGAACGGGTTGAACGACACGGTCGCCTGCCTCGACTCGCTGCGGCATTTGCGTTACGCCAACCGTCGGGTCATCGTCGTCGATAACGGCTCGACCGATGGATCGGTCGCTGCGCTCCGATGCGCAGCGACTGCACCTGCAATTGAGATCATCGAAGCGGGCAAGAATCTCGGATATGCCGGTGGCAACAACCTCGGCATCCGCTATGCGCTCGATCATGGTGCCGACTTCGTGCTGGTGCTGAACAACGACACGACGGTAGATGCGATGCTGCTGGACGAGCTGATCGCGGCAGCAGAAAGAAATCCTGCGGCGGGCTGTTTCGGTCCCTGGATATTCTATATGCGCGATTCCGACCGACTCTGGTTTACGCGCTCCGAGTGGGACCACGCCGTCTCGGCGTTCACCACGCCCGGAAAGGGCCGGCTTGTATCGGAGTTGGCGCGCGAGCCGACGAGTACCGAATATGTGTGCGGCGCCGCGCTTTTCTTTCGCGCCAGCGTGGTGCGGCAGATTGGCTTGTTCGACGAGCGCTTCTTCCTTGTCTATGAGGACTCCGACTGGTGCTTTCGTGCCCGCCGGACCGGTCTTGAATGCGTGAGCGTCCCCTTAGCGCGCGTCTGGCACAAGATCGGCACATCTTTCGGTTCCGAAGCGTCGCCGCTGCGAACATATTTCAGTGCCCGTAACAAGTTGCTCTGGGCCGAGAAGAACGTGTCGCGCCGCGAGTGGTGGCGGATTCTGCGTGGCGCAATGCGCCGGCTTTATCCCATGCCTGCGATGGACAGCGCCGCCGCAGGTTCGGTGCCCAAGGCGCTCCTGTGGGCACTTACGGGTTACATGCGTGATTGGCTGCGCAAGTTAAGCGACCCACAGGAGATCGCGCACCGCCGAGGCGTCCTCGATTATGTGTTGCGTCGGTTTGGCGATTGCCCGCCGATGATCCGCATATTGACAAAAAGCTGGATAGCCGCTCAGAAGGCGACCGCGGTCCCCGGCCATCTTGCGAGCTGAACGGATTCGTGCTCCTGGTCCATGACGCCCACGCGGAGCGCCAGCCTTCGCCATGGCGTTGTAACTCAGGTGATCGTCGAACATCCGGACGTTGCTTCGCATCCGAATCAAATTGCCCTCGTCGATGCGGGCGAGCTGCGCCCACGTCCCGTCGGGGACCCTGATGCAGCTCTCATGGTCCTTGAGCTCGATGTCATAGAGGTCAAGTTCAGTCGAGACCAGAACCACAGAAGCAGGAGGTTTCCCCCCTGAGCGTCACCAAGGAATAACTCCGCGGGCACAATGTGAAGGCGGAGCGCGACGGGATGCTCAGGAATCCTTCCGGCTCGAGCCAAATGGCCAAGCGTTGGTATATTCATGCCAGGGCGTCGCCTTGTGGGACGCTGCGGGGGCCGGGTCTTGCTCGCCCGACAGGAAAGGCGGCCGCGCGGTGTCGACAAATGCGCGCGGATATCCGGCTCGCGAGACCCAGGGAATTGACGAGGACGGGTCACCGAGCCGCCAGGTCCCAATCCTGAGCGTGCATCATTCGGAAAAGCTCGTCGTTGTGCAGGAACTGCAAGGGCACGTCGAAGCCAAGATTGCCTCGGGGCTTGAACGGCCGAGCAGGTCGCGCGAATGGATCCGTCCTTTTACAGGATTCGGTCCACCCTACCCAGTTCCGCCCGAGTCTCCGTGCCTCGACCCATTGCAGCTTCATGGCGCTGCGCCAGGGTCGGCTGCGGTCGCCGGCGGATATAAGCGTTATTGCCCGAGCGACATCCGCGCGTTGACACGGGCCTGAGTGGGCGCTCGCGGGCGATTGCAACCCGCGGCAACGCAGCGACAGCGTGACAATTCGTGTTGTACCATCCGTTGCCATTACGCGACAGGGACGGGTCTGATGGCCGCCAGCGCCGCAAAGATCTTCGGAATCGGACTTTCCAAGACGGGGACAACGAGTCTCGCCAACGCGCTCCAGATCCTGGGGTACGGGACCAGGGACAACATGGGGATTGTCAAGTATACGGCGGGGGAGCTTTCATCGGTCGATCTGAACGCCGTCGAAGCTTTCGACGCGCTCACCGACACGCCGATCCCGAGCTTCTATCGCGAGCTCGACGCCAGGTATCCCGGTTCGAAGTTCATCCTGACGGTCCGCGATGCGGATGGCTGGCTGGCGTCCTGCAAGAAGCAGTTCACGCAGCGCTTCGCGCAGCTCCAGACCGATGCTCACAGGCGGCTATTCCTGGATCTCTACGGCACCGACGTTTTCGACCAGGAGCGATTCGCAAGCGGCTATGACAGATTCGTCCACGGCGTCGGTGAGTATTTCAGGCATCGCCCAGGCGACCTGCTGACGATCAACATAACCGCTGGCGAAGGTTGGGAAAAACTCTGCCCGTTTCTCGGCCGACCGGTGCCGGATATAGCATTTCCGAAGGCCAACGTCACCCGTATCACCTGGATGAACATCGATGACCTTGTGGCCGTCGCGAGGCAGGGCGGGCTGGAGTTGATGCGGCGCTTCGAAGGAGCCTCAGGCGGCCCGCTCGGCGCCAGCATCGGCCAGGATGGCAGGGAACGCGGTCGACGGCGACTGCTCGCACGCATGCTGCGGCGACTATTGGATCACGACGCGCTGGAGGCGGGCGTCGAAGCATGTCACAGGGCGGTTCTCAAAGGTCTCGGGAATCTGAATGCGCAGATACCGGCGTTGTCGCGCGCGGGTGCTTCGGTTCCTTATAGCGAGCGGCGCCAATGGAATCATCTGTGGCTCATCGACCCTCTTGACGGTGAAGGGGCATTTGTCAGCGGAAAGGACGACTTCACCGTCAATATCGCGCTTATCGAGGATGGCCGGCCGATCTACGGCGTCGTCTACGCGCCCGCCCGAGACACGACGTATTACGGCAGGGCGGGCGAGCGCAGCTATCGGCGCGTAGGTGACAGCCCGGCAGTGAAGCTGGTTGCGCGCTCTCCGCAGGCCCAGGACGTGGGACTTGGTGTCTTACCGGTCGCTCATCCTCCGTCGGACTGGCCTGGGGGGCCGGCGAGCCTCGCGCTCTCGATGTGCACCGCAATCGACGGCAACGCGGGTCGCGACCGGATATTTCGAGGATCAATGGAGTGGCACACTGCAGCGGCCGACGCTGTTGTAAGGTCCGCCGGGATGCATGTATGCGAGTGCGACTCGGGGACCGAGCTCATGTACAACAAGCCGGATTTCTCCAACCACTCATTTACCATCGAATGAGCGCCAGCATCCGTTCGAGCTTCCCTGGGTGGCGGGAACCTCGCATGAGCACTGAGCGGCGGTTCAGTCGATGCGCGTTCCGAGCGACATAGCGCTCGATGGGGATCAGGATCTCGATTTTGCGGCCGGTCGAGCTTTCGATTCTCTTCATGAACGCCTCGGCGCTTAGAACCGAATCGTAGTATGCGGTGGCCTGCATGCGCACCTCGGCGATCCCCCGCTCCTCCATCGAGAAAACGGTTTGCAGCGCGTCGATGAGGCTCTTCCTGTTATCGAACGCGATGCAGTTTCGCATCGGTTCAAGGGGTGGCTCGAACCACTCACCGTAATTGATGACCGGGATCGCGCCGACGGCGAGTGCCTCCACGGAATTGTGGCACATTGGCATCACGATCCCCGGGGGCGCCAGGAAGAAATCGACCGCGCCGAGAGCCGTTAGCCATTCGTGATCGGGAATGCGGAGCTTGCTCGTATCCAGAATGACGCACTTGTCGATGTAATCAGCCGCCAGGACGCTGCCGAGAGTTTCCTGATCCTGGACGAACAGCGCTCTGTCGCCCAAGTATTCGCGGACCGTATTGATCACTTCCAGGCGCGGGAGCTTCGGAGCCGGATACCGTATGTGGCTCTTGGTGTAACCTTCGGTGTCGCCCGAGAAGAATAGGCGCATGCGTCGCTTCCCCGAGCGGAGCCGGGTAAGGCGCTCGCGCAGGTCGGGCGTCACGTGAACCGGATGGATCGGGAAGGGCATCAAGATCGGGCGTCTGAACCAATACGAAGAGAACAAGTCGAACTTGACCTGTATCTTGCGCGCCCACTCGCGCCTCCCGGCCTCCCTATCTTCGATGTCGAACAGGTAGAGCTTGTCCGAGGTCTCGTTCGGGATCGTCGTCGTCAAGCTTACGCCGGGAAAGGATCTTGCCGTCGCCGCGTACAATCCGACCCGTTCGACGGGCACGCTATCATCCAGCAGGATGGCATACCCCGAGGTGGTGAAGGCATTGAGCAAGGTAAATACATAGCGACCGAGCTCGGCATGAATTTCGTTGCCCTGGAACTTGACGAAGACGATCGGCTTCGTGCCGGAGAATTTCATCGATTGTTCACCACAGGCGTCGTAGGGTCGCGATAAGTCTACTGCGCCAGCCATGGCTCTGTCCTTGCCGCGGTGCGATCGCAATGGCCGGAACTGCTGACGCGGGACCCGACAGACGTGGTTGAAAACCGTATGAAAGCCAAGTAAAAGGCTCCACTGGCGTCCAGCAGATACCTTTGGCGGCAATCGCGATGAGTGGGCTTGGGCTGAGCAGAAAGTGGTGGTGGGCCCTGGGTCTCGCCGTGGCGGCTCTCGCGGTTGCGATTTGGTGGCCACTGGGCATTGCCCTGGTGGTTTTAGCGGCTGCGGTGGTCGTTGCGAAAGAGCTGGCGTGGACCGATTATTACTGGCTGTGGCGCTCGAGAAGCTCGTTCGTCGCGTATCGGATGCCTCTCAGGGCGACGCAACAGCTGATGGACGTAGGCATCGTCGATGCAGACGGAAACGATGTGCTGGATGTGTACACGGCCAATCACAACTACCGCCAGGACCTGTTGATAGGCGACGGGAAAGGGGGATACCGTGACATGCTATCCGAATGGGGCCTCGATCAGAATCTCGAGTTTCCCGGGCTCGAGATCGATCGCGACAAGCTAGATTGCTCCGCCGCGGGGTTGTACGTCTACTGGAAGGGGGCGGCGACGCTAACGATTCGCAGCGTCGGGATCCGGACACTCGGAACGGTGCGTGGCACGCTGCGGACCTATACCAAGATCACCAGCCACGTGGCGGACGGAATCGATGTTGAAGCGCCCTTCGTTGCACCCCGAGTCGGGGACAAGATGTCGGAAACGAGCATGGGATTTTCTGCGGCAGCGGACGGGACCTTCGACTTGGAACTCGAGAGTCCGGGGGTGCCGATAGGCGTGGAACTCGATGCCTCTTTCCCGTTGCGCGCGGTCTATGTCGGGAAGCGCAAGGTTTCGCCGCGCTCGAGCAGCTTCGAGCTGACGTTTCGCGACCGGCATGGCATGGCGTGGGCCGACTTTAACGACAACGGCCATATGGACGTATTCATTAGCCGCGGAGCGCTCGGCGGTACGCTGCTGGCCCTGCCTGATAACATCGCGAAGGGCGTGCAGGACGAACTCCTTGTCAAACAGGGCCTGGGGCGATATCGCGACATCGTTGGGGAGGTCGGGATCAAAAAGGGCGGCTGTTCGGGCAGAAAAGTCACCTGGGTCGACTACAACGGCGATGGGCTGATCGATCTCTTTATCAACTGCCAGGACCGAGGCCGTGTCAATGCAAGCTATGCCAAGCACCTCTACCGCCAGGGGCCCGACAAGAAGTTCACGGACGTCGCAGCCGAAGTCGGGCTTGCCCTTGCCGAATACGAGATCATCGACTTCGTGTGGTTCGACGCGGACAACGACGGGTACGTCGACTTGCTCACCTACGAGGATACGGGGTTCTACCTGCATCGAAATCACGCCGGCAAGCTCTTCAGCCGCGAGTTCATCGGCAGGGGAAAGTTCGCGCGAGTGGATAATCCGAAGCTAAGGGGGACGGTCAGCGAGTATTGGTTCGTCGACGGCAAGCTTTCGGTCGCCGATATCAAGGGCGATGGAAACCTGCATGTTTTCTGTTCCTCCAAGACTGGCAACATCCTGCTGGTCAACGACGGAAGCGGGCGCTTCGCCCTGGTCGATCCGACCACGCTAGGTCTTCCCGCGGCCAGCGCCGCGGCTGGCTGGGTGGACTACGACAACGATGGGCTGGTCGATCTCTATGCCGTGCCGCAGGGACTGTGCAGGCAGCGGCGCGATCACCGCTTCGAGGCGACGGGGCTGCTTGCTCTGCCGCCGCGCAAGTACATGGCCGCAATCGTCAACTGGGCCGACTTCAACAACGACGGGCGACGCGACGTGCTACTGGCTTTGAACCAGAATTTCGCCTTGTGGCGTTGGTGGGAGAAGCTGGGCAAGACTTCAGAGGATCGCTTCGCGTGGAAGTTCCTTAGCTACCGAAACGTCGTCAGCAACGACAATCATTGGCTTCAATTGAGGCTGGTCGGCAAGGCAGGCAACGCGCAGGCGATCGGCGCCCGCGTCATAATACAGACTCCCGATGGCCGCCAGACACAGCAGGTCGGCCTCAACGACGGTGCTTTTTTTTCGCAGGGACATTACCGTCTTTATTTCGGCCTCGGGAAGCACCCGAGGGTAGACCTGATGACCATTCGCTGGCCAGACGGCGAGGTGCGGGAACTCAAGGGTGTGGAGGGGGACCGGTTGCAGGTGATCAAACAAGCCGAGCCCGAAGGGGCGGGGAGAGGAAAGTGATCATCTCACACAGCCACCGGTACATCTTCATCAAGTCGGAGAAAACGGCCGGTACCAGCGTCGAGGCAGCGCTGTCCAGACACTGCGCAGGCAACGACGTGGTTACTTCGCTGGGCGACTACTGGTTCAATCGCGACGAGCGCGGCGAATGGATTCACAACGCGATGAACGCTGACGGTTTCTCGCAGCACGATCCGGCGGCGGAAGTGAAGCAGAAAGTCGCGCCGGAGATCTGGGAAGGGTATTTCAAGTTCAGCATCACGAGGAATCCATGGGATCGCGTGGTTTCCTGGTTTTCCTGGGAGGCGCGCAACAAGCCGGCGTTGCGGCCGACCAGGCGCTGGTATCATCGTCTGGGTGTCCCGGTGGACGAGTTTCGAGAGACGACCAAGCTGTTCCATCGCTTTGTCGCGGGCGAGTGGACAACCAATGACCGATTCTACGTACTGGACGACAAGCTCTGTGTCGACTTCGTCATGCGCTACGAGCGCCTGACCGAAGATCTTGCGGAGGTGTGTCGGAGGGTTGGCTTGCCGCACGCTGAGTTACCGCATCTGAAGTCCGGCCTCAGGAAGGGCGGGCGCGGTTACGCGGAGTATTATGACGAACCGAGCAAGGCAATCGTCACGGAGCGACATCGCAACGACATCCGCCTATTCGGATACAGGTTCTAGGTCGCTCCACACCGGTGCACCGCGCGGATGGCGACAAACGAACTGCATTGAGTCAAATGGGATCGAACTGATATGGCTGTGATCATCCGCCGGATTCTCGTGCTTGCGGCGCTGGTTCCATTCTTCCCCATCGCTCCCGACGCGTCCGCCCAGACGAGCATGCACGTGACGCCCGTGGAGACAGCGCTGCTACCCCGGTTCTGCTGGGCCCAACTCCAAGTGCCGGGCGCCAACGGAGACGAGTTCCACATCGCCGATTGCGGGCCCGCCGCAAACCACTACTGCTCAGGCCTGATCTACATGATCCGGGCCCGGGGCCACGTGGATAAGCAGACCCGCTTGAATCTGCTGGCAAATGCCGACATCGACGTTCGCTACACGGAGAAGGCGATCGCGGACTATCCAAACTGCTCGATTCGAGAACATGTCACGTCGACCAGAGCCGAGCTCAACAACCTGCTCACGATATATGGCAGCAAGCGTCCCAGGGCGCAGTGACGGTCACCGCAAGGGGTTGTCGGGAAGCGATCCGGCGACGCGTGACGATCGTGTCACAGCGATAAGAGAACTGCTCGGCACACCGCTGGAGGCCACTTTCGGCAAGTGGTGGAGTGCCATCGACGACGCGAGCAGGAAGGCGTTCTTTGCGGCGCTCATCGTCAGCGTTCTCGCCTTCGGGTTCCAGATGACGAATCTGTTGCTGAACCACGACGACGTCAATCAGCTCGACATCCAGGACACCAATCTCGGACACTACCTCGGCCGGTTCGGCGCCGGTTGGCTCTATTACTACACGCAAAACCACTATTTCATGCCCTTCCTGCAGATGACGGAAGGCATGCTTCTGATGGGCGTGTACGGGGTGGTCGTCGCGCGCTTCTGGGGAGCACGCAAGGCGACCGACATCGCGCTGATTGCGGCAATCCTGTGCGTATTCCCTTACATGGCCCACACGTATCAATACGACACGTCGGTGGCTATCAACCCGCTGGCCCACCTCCTAGTGGCGCTCGCCGTCATATTCTCGACGCGGGCGAAGCTCGGGTACGTCGCCGTCGCGGCGGCGCTGTACGTGGCAGCGTTCTCCATCTACCAGGCCGTCGCGGCGAACGCGGCGACGATCTTCGTGGTGTGGCTGCTGAGCCGGGTCCTTTTCGATGACGCGGGCAAAGGCCAGATGCTCAAGCCGGCGATACGATCGACGATCGCGGTCCTGGGGGCGGTGGTCGTGGGCGGTCTCGTCTATGTGGCAATTGTCTCGATGATGCACATCGAGTTCGACACCGATCATGCGGCGGCAGAGGCTTTCCGGCTCGGTGGGGTCACGAAGCTCTCGCAAGCGATCCCGCTGATATGGGCCGGAACCCGTAGCTTCTTCGTCTGGCCGGAGGCCTATTTTCCAGATTACTTGAAGGCCATCCAGCTGGCCTTTCTCGCCGCTGCCGGAGCGATCTGCCTCTGGCTGCCCAAGCGGGCGGCGACGAGGATCGTCGCTCCGGCGCTGCTGGTGCTGGGCATTTTCATACCACGCGCGTTACAGTTCCTGCATCCGGACGGAACCTATCATGCCCTTGCACTGACGGCGTACGCCGTGCTCGTCGCGGGCACGGTCATGATGGTCCTGAGGACCGGCCTCATCGCTGTCAGAAACCTGTCGATCGTCGTTGCAGCATTCCTGATCACGGGCTACGTTATCCAGTGCAACTGGATATCTACGGTGAATTACCTCAATACGCTGGCGCATCTCAATACGATGACCCAGGTGCTGGCGCGGCTGCGGTCGCTCCCCGACGCGCAATGGGACGGCAGAAAGATCGCCGTCGTCGGCGCCTACGACATGTCGTCGGATTACCCTTTCAAGCTCTCCACGGGGGTTGCAAACAGGTTCATGGATTCTACCCACATGACTTCGCTCGCCCGCATCTTGCGCGATGAGGCTACATTCGTGGCCGCGGATGAGGCGATGCCCAAGGTTCTTGACTACGCGGCGAAGCACGCCCCGTGGCCAGCTCCGAGCAGCGTGACGGTCATCGACGGCGTGGGTGTGGTCGTCTTCCGGAAAACCCCGACTGCTGGTCCGTAGGCGGTCGGCGCGCCGCGGCCAACGGCGAGCGAGTTGCTCAGGGATCGCTACGTCGGCCGGCAAATACCGCCTGGGGACGATGCACGCCGCTCGCACGAAGCATCTCGTCATCGTCGAAGCCGACCGCGCTTTCGACGAGGTACGAAGGGCGCGCCTTGATCTCGTCGTAGATCTTGGCGATGTACTCGCCGATGATTCCCAGGCTGATCATGATGAAGCTCCCCACGACCAGCAGCGTGATGATCGTGGTGGCGAAGCCCGAAACGGCGCTGCCCTGGAACCATGAAACCAAGGCGTCGGCGCCAACGAAAAACCCGAGTCCGAGCGTAAGGAATCCCAGCACGGTGACGATCTGCAGCGGCGCGCTGGTGAAGGATACGATCGCCGTGGTCGCAAGGCCTAAGAGCTTCCACTGCGACCACTTCCCCTGGCCTTGCGCCCGTGGTGCGACGTCGAAGGGAACGCTCGCATGACGGTAGCCTACCCAGTCGGCCAAGCCACGGTAGAAGCGTTGGCGCTCGGGGAGTCCCCGCGTGATGGCATCGACGACGACCCGGTCCAGGAGCTTGAAGTCCGACGCATTTTCCAGATTGATGCCGCCCAGCGTCGACAGCAGCGAGTTGAAGATCCGTGCGCGCAGCCGCGACACCATGGCGTCGCTCTCGCGGCCGCGCTTGACGGCGTCGACGACCATGGCGCCGCTGCGCCACTCCAGGATCATCTTCGGAATCAACGCCGGGGGATGCTGAAGATCCGAGTCGATGGTCACGACGGCGTCCCCACGCGCAACCCTGAGCCCCGCGAGCAGTGCCGCCTCCTTGCCGAAGTTTCGCGTGAATCGCAGTCCCTTGATCCGGGCATTCTTCCTCGACAACTCGCGAACGCGTTCGAACGTCTCGTCGCGACTGCCGTCATCGACGACGATGATCTCCAGGTTCATGCCGCAGGAAGAGAGAGCGTCCGCGATGACGTCGAGAGCACGCTCGATGCCGGCCGCTTCGTTGTGCGCCGGAACCACGACAGTCAGCAGGGCGGGCTCTTCGGCACTCATGTCTCAATGTCCTCGCCTGTCTCTCGATGTCGAGGGTACGGATTCCTTACCAAGTGGCTCTTCCCGGACGACGAGCCGGTCCCCAGTGACTTCCAGATCACGATACCCGATGAGGCGCACTGCGCAGCGATCGAGCAGCTCACGTACGGCCGGACTCGTCAGTGTCCGCAGCTCGCCCTGCCAATCGTGATAGCGCAGCAGACGCGTGGCGCTGACCTCCTGCGGATCGAACTCGCCTGGGTGGCACATCAGCTCGTAGACCTCGCCCGGCCGAAGACGCGACAGAGCCTGACGCAGGTATTGCATGTCGAGTCTGCCGCTTCGCTCCAGGCCGAGAAAATGCGCCATCGTAGCATCCATGTGGCGCCGGTTGATCCTCCCTAGGATCTCGATGGCCGCACCGCGAAGCAGCGAGGCCGCCGAGCGACTGCCCGCGGCTCGCGACGCGGGAAACCGAACGTGCGCGATATCGTAATCCCGGGCCAGCGCTTTGACCACCGGAAAAAGCGGCGGCAGGGTGTGAAGATGCTCGTGCGAATTGAGGAACCTCACGTTCAAGCCGTGTTCGAGGCAGCGCTCGATCTGCGCGCGCCATTCGATTTTCACGGCTTCGATCTTGATCGTCCCGAAGAGTATCGCCCGCGCCATGGCGAACTTGGGGGGAAAGTGGCTAGACCAGCGAACCAGCAATTTCCGCAGATCGCCTGTCAGGGGATCTCCCTCCGTCAGGTTGAGATGGACTCCGGCGTCCAGAGCGTCGTATTCCCGCAGCCACGCCGCATGCTCGCTGAAACGGGACGCGTTGGCAAACACTCCTGTGGCAGTGACCACACCCTGCGCGGCCGCCTTCAGAATGCCTTTGCTGACGCAGGCGAAATACCCGTAGTCGTCGGCGTTGACAATGAGACAAGGTCCCGGCGTTGTGGCAGTCACGGCAAGCCCTACTTGAAGGTCCAGAGCCGGTTGGCGGTGAAGTTCCAGAGGAGTACGATCGCAGTCGCTATGACCTGCCCCACAAGATAATACAGTTTCAAGCTCTCGATGAGGAGCACCATGAGCGCGGTGTTCAATACGAGGCCGAGCGCGGCGACGATGAAAAACTTCGGCATCGACTCGCGATGCTGTTTTGTGCTCCGGAAGGTGAGTCGGTAGTTGAGAGCGTAGTTGACGAGCGCGCCGACGATGAATCCGACGCCGGACGCAGGCACAGGATTGACACCAGCGATCTGGACCAGCGCAATGAGCGCCGAATAATGCGCCGCCGTGCCGACCGCACCAACCGCCATGAAAGAAGCGAATTGCTTGACGATCATGGACAGGGTACGTCGGCCCTTGCGGTCGCTATGGCGCGAGACCCCTGCCCGACAAGACTGAGTCTGACTGGGGTAGGCGCGCTGTGAACGACGTGAATCAAAGCCGACCTATTGGCCGCGAGGCATCGCCCACGGTGCCAGAGGTAGACGTCGTGATTGAGGTTCCGCGAGGCAGCTTTCTCAAACGCGGATCGACCGGCCACGTGGACTTCATCTCGCCCCTGCCATGCCCGTTTAACTACGGTTCCGTGCCAAGCTACCTGGGACTTGAAGGTGATCTCCTGGACGCACTGGTGCTTGGACCGCGCCTACCGCTTGGCACTCAGGTACGGGTCAAGGCGTGGGGAGCCGTGATCTTAACCGACCGCGGCATGAGCGACGACAAACTCGTCTGCTGCGACCACCCTGTGAACCCGGCGGAGCGGCGGAAGGTGCTGCGATTTTTCCATTTCTATGCCAAGTGTAAGGGGCTGCTCAATGCTTGGCGACGCCGCCCTGGCCGCAACGCATGTGAGGGCTGGTGTGAGGCCGCTCACGCGCTCGCACGTGCTCGACCACGAGACGACACGTGGCAGGGACCACCAGTTGAATTCTGATCAGGGGCGGTCCCGATGCAGCGCCGAGGCGCTGTCGTACTTCAATTTCGTCCCGGTCACGAATTCAACTGGGCTGAAGTCGAATTGTTTGCCGGCGCCCTTTCCACAGCGACCCGGCAGAGCGGATTAGCGTAGCTTCGGCAATCGCAATGGGTGCAACCGTGGTGACGAAGGACCAGAAGATTCTCGGCTCCCCTTACCTGAAGACCACTTGTTGAGCGCCTGATAGCTCGCCGACCGAGAGAGGGCGGTCGAGTCGGCTTGGCGGTCGATAAGTCTTCCACCCTTGCCGTACTCGTGAAATGGCAGGTGACGATCTCGCCGCGTGTCTGTTCCAGCACTCACACAACGTCCATGCGCCGGATCGACGAGCATCATCATAATGCCACCGCTGCCCGGGCCCGAAACTTTGCCTGAACGCATTCCAGCGTTTGGCGCGAGCTCGTAGATCTCGTTGCTTGGGAATTCGAAATTGCGCGTCGCTAGCTTTTTTGGCCTCGCATCCTGCCCCTACGAATTCCACCAGCGCACGAAGTCGCCTTTAAAGCAGGCTTTCCTTCGTTGCCCTTCACGTTGTCGACGTGCTCATCAATGAGCTCCGTCGGGTCACAGGCGAATACCCACTCTGTCGAATCCAACGCAGTCCAGACCGCATGCAGCATTCTGAAACCGACCTACCCGAAGGCTTTGCCCCAAACACCATCGCGCAGGGAAGTCACGACCTTCCGCGGAGATTACGATATTCGCTACCAATAATGCGTTGAAGAGTGCGGGCAACCGGTAGAACGACCTGCGCCTGCAGCCCCACAGTGAACCTGACACGCGGCCTGCGGGGGTGGCGACGATAAAGGCGCGACAGCGCAGCCATCCCCCACGCGGCCAATTGACGCGTGATTGCGTCAATTCCAGCGCTGCGAGCACTACGGCCCATACAGAACCGAGCCCGCTGATCGGTTTTGGTCAGATTTTGCTTGCCAATTACGTTATTATGCCATTAGCATAGCGGCCGATGCAGATAGCATATCACGCCGCGTCATTTAGGCGACGCGTTTTTGTGTTGGCCCGATACGTTCTTAGGTCAGCAAAACACCAGTCCATGCCCCTCCCACACCGCAGCCACCATTTCCGCAGCCTAGGCGTGACCGCACTGTTCGTTTTGGTCGCCTTTTCCGTCCGCGCTCACCAAGTTAACCCGGCGATTGCGTCACCGGCGGCGCAGGTGCAAAGCGCGGTGACGGCCACGGGAACGGTGGCGGAGCTCATGGTCGACGACCAGGTGGAAGGGGTCACACAGCGCTATCTGGGGCTGCGCCTCGATGATGGGCAGACGGTGGTGTTGACCGGGGCCGGGCTGGAGGCGCTGGCCAGCGGCGCGCGGGTCGAGGTGACCGGCACCTTAAGCGGCGAGGTGCTCGAGGTGACCGGTTTCAGCGTCCTGCCCGCGGCGCAGGCTGTGGCCAAGGCCGGCGTGCCGGCGCCAAGCCGATGGCAGGTGCAGGGCACGCTGGTGCTCTTCCACAAGGATTACTTTGCCGAGGGTCGGGGCGAGTACGGCTTCGGGGTGCATGCGGTGCATAACGGGGTGGTGCAGATGACGCCGCTGAACCTGGCGGTGGTTCCCGAAACGCTGCGCGCGGGCATGACGGTGAGCGCCTCCGGGACGACCGCCGCCGATGGGATGGCGCTCGATACGACCCAGATCACCATCCTTGCGATGCCGCCGGCCCAAGCGCAGCCGCTTGGCGTGACCACGACCAACAATGTGCTGGTGCTGCCGATCAAGTTCGCCGACTCCCCGGCCAGCGACCCGTTCACGCCGGCCCAGGTCGATCAGGTGATGCGCACCAATGCCAACAGCACGGCGGCCTACTACAACGAGGTCTCCTACGGCCAGCAGCAGCTCAACATCACGGTGGCCTGCAGCACCACCAGGCCTGCAGGTTGCGCGGCCAATACATCCTCCGGCGGCTGGTTGCTGTCGAGCTCGGCGACCCCGGCCGGCTGCGACTACACCACCATGGCCAGCCTCGCCGACGCTGCGGCGACCGCCGCAGGCTACACCATCAGCAACTACAACAACCGTTTCTACGTCCTTCCGGGCGCCTCCGGTTGTGGCTGGGCGGGGCTTGCCTACATCGGCTACCCCTACCAGGCATGGAGCGCCGGCTACAACGCGCTGTGGGTCTACGGCCACGAGCTCGGGCACAACTTCACCCTCTACCATGCGGGCAGCGTCAACTGCGGGCCGCTGGTGCTCAGCGTCGGTTGCAGCGTTGCCGAGTACGGCGATCGGTTCGACGTCATGGGCAACAACTCGAACGCCGGCGAGCAGATGCATTTCAATGCGACGCAGAAGGCGCTCCTGGGCTGGATCCCGGCAAGCTCGGTGGTGACCCACACCTCGGGAACCGAGACCTACAGCCTCTCGCCGCTGGAGGCTGGCGGCCAGTCGACTTACGCGGTGAAGATTCCGGTGGCGGCGGACACCAACCGTACCTACTGGATCGAGTACCGGCAGCCGATCGGTCTGTTCGACGCGACCCTCTCCAATTACCCCAACCAGGGGGCGATCATCCACGTCGCCGGCCCGTTCGACTATCCGTGCACGGGGAGCTGCTTCGGCGACGACACCGAGATCCTCGACATGTCGCCCGCTAACGGGGATAACTTCTACGACGCCGCGCTTCTCGTTGGCCAGACCTACACCGACAGCACCTACGGCATCAGCATCACGGTCAACAGCGCGACCGCCAGCGCGCTCAGCGTCACCGTGAGCATGGGCGGCGTGGCAGCGACGACGACCACGCTCGACGAGCTCGGCCAATCCGTCGACGGTGGGCGCCAACGTTACCTTCACGGCCACGGTGACCGGCAGCGCGCCGACCGGCAGCGTCGGCTTCACTGCCGACGGCGCCACGCTTGCCGGCTGCGCTGCGGTGGCGCTGCCGAGCGGCAGCGCGAACAGCAAGAGCGCCACCTGCAGCACGGCGAGCCTCGCCGCCGGCGACGCACAGCATCGTCGCCACCTACAGCGGTGACGCGCCAACAACGCGGCTCGACCAGCGCCACGCTGTCGCAGGTGGTCAACAAGGCCGCGAGCACAACCACGCTCAGCGAGCTCGGCCAATCCGTCGACGGTGGGTGCCAACGTCACCTTCACCGCCACGGTCGCCGGGTCCAGTCCCACCGGCAGCGTCAACTTTACTGACGGCGGGAGCTCGATTGCCGGCTGTGCCGCGGTGGCGCTATCGAGCGGCAAGGCGACCTGCACCACCAGCAGCCTCGCTGCCGCGACGCACTCCATCGTCGCCAATTACGGCGGCGACGCCAACAACACGGCCTCGGCCAGCACCGCGCTCGCGCAGGTGGTCAACAAGGCCGCGAGTACGACGAGCCTTGCGAGCTCGGCCAATCCGTCGGCGGTGGGGGCGAGCGTGACCTTCACCGCCACGGTGACCGGCAGCGCGCCGACCGGCAGTGTCGCCTTCACTGCTGACGGCACCACGCTTACTGGCTGCGCCGCGGTGGCGCTACCGGCGGCAGCGCGAACGCAAGAGCGCCACCTGCAGCACGGCGAGCCTCGCGGCGGGCACGCACAGCATCGTCGCCAGTTACGGCGGTGACAGTGCCAACAACGGCCTCCACCAGCACTGCGCTGTCGCAGGTCGTCAACGCGGGCCTACGGACGTCATCTGGTTGGAGGATAGCTGCCGGTCAGGCGGCGGTGGGCGGCGAGCGGACGGCGGTCACGCCATGGAGCTGGATCAGCAGTCCAATCCGGCAGCGTCAACTTCAGCCGAGCGCTGGCGTTCCAATCGCGCGGCTGCGCCGCGGGGCGCTATCGAGCGGCTAAGGCGACAGCGCCACGGCAGCGCTGTCTGTGGCGGCGGGTGACACTCTTATCGTTGCCGAATACGTGTAGCTGGACGCCTTCGAACCGCGGCCTCGGCCAGCGAGGTGATCGCTGCAGTGGTCAACAAGGGCAGTTGGGCGCAACCAGGCCTATTGGAGCTCGGCCAATCCGTCGGCGGTGGGGGCGAGCGTGACCTTCACCGCCACGGTGAGCCGGGTCCAGTCCCACCGGCAGCGTCAGCTTCGCCGGACGTGGAGTTCGATTGGCCGGCTGCGCCGCGGTAGCGCTATCGAGCGGCAAGGCGACCTGCACCACCAGCAGCCTCGCTGCCGCGACGCACTCCATCGTCGCCAATTACGGTGGCGACGCCGACAACGCGGCCTCGGCCAGTACCGCGCTCGCGCAGGTGGTCAACAAGGCCGCGAGCACAACCACGCTTGGGAGCTCGGCCAATCCGTCGGCGGTGGGGGCGAGCGTGACCTTCACCGCCACGGTCGCCGGCAATGCGCCGACCGGCAGTGTTGCCTTCAGTGCCGACGGCACCACGCTGTACCGGCTGCGGCGCGGTGGCGCTACCGGCAGCGCGAGCAGCAAGAGGCGGCGTGCAGCACCGCGAGCCTGGCGGCAGGCACGCACAGCATCGTCGCCAGCTACGGCGGTGATACCAACAACATGGCCTCGACCGGCAGCGCGCTCTCGCAGGTCGTCAACAACAATGCCTCGACGACGACGTTGGCGAGTTCCGTCAATCCGTCGACGGTGGGCAGCAGCGTGACCTTCACCGCCACGGTCAACGGCAGCGCACCGACTGGCAGCGTCGGCTTCACTGCTGACGGAGCCACGCTTGCCGGCTGCGCCGCGGTAGCGCTATCGAGCGGCAAGGCGACCTGCACCACCAGCAGCCTCGCTGCCGCGACGCACTCCATCGTCGCCAAATACGGTGGCGACGCCAACAACGCGGCCTCGGCCAGCGCCGCGCTCGCGCAGGTGGTCAACAAGGCCGCGAGCACAACCACGCTTAGGAGCTCGGCCAATCCGTCGGCGGTGGGGGCGAGCGTGACCTTCACCGCCACGGTCGCCGGGTCCAGTCCCACCGGCAGCGTCAACTTTACCGACGGCGGGAGTTCGATTGCCGGCTGCGCCGCGGTAGCGCTATCGAGCGGCAAGGCGACCTGCACCACCAGCAGCCTCGCTGCCGCGACGCACTCCATCGTCGCCAATTACGGCGGCGACACCAACAACGCGGCCTCGGCCAGTACCGCGTTCGCGCAGGTCGTCAACGCCGGCGGTGGCGGTTCGAGCATCGATGTGGCGCTGGCGGCCAACGGTGGCGTGGCCTCGGCGTCGAGTACCTACGTCTATCCGGGCTATTCGTTTCCCGTCTCGGCGGTCAACAACGGTGATCGCACCGGCTTGAA
Organism: uncultured beta proteobacterium; assembly: GCA_963711235.1. Classification (GTDB taxonomy): domain Bacteria; phylum Pseudomonadota; class Gammaproteobacteria; order Burkholderiales; family Casimicrobiaceae; genus PALSA-1003. The sequence continues at coordinate 559,009 of CAVQDI010000016.1, forward strand.
CTGGGGCCAGGGCGGCGGCTGGAACAGCGCCACCGCCAACGCCTTCCCGGACTGGGTGCAGATAACCTTCAACGGCCAGAAGACCATCGACCAGGTCATCGTCTACACGCTGCAGGACAACTACGCCAACCCGGTCGATCCGCCGGCCAACATGACCTTCACGCTCTACGGTGTGACCGGCTTCCAGGTGCAGGGCTGGAGCGGCTCGGCGTGGGTTAACCTCGGTGCAGCGGTGTCGGGCAACAACCTGGTCAAGCGCCCGGTCAACTTCGCCGCCTTCACCACCAACATGATCCGGGTCAACATTAGCGCCGCCCTCGACAGCTACGCGCGCGACGTTGAAATCGAGGCGTGGACGGCGACCGGGACAGCCACAGCGACTACCACGACGCTGTCGAGCTCGGCGGCGATCCATCGACACCGGCCAAAACGTGACCTTCACCGCCACGATCGCCGGGTCCAGTCCCACCGGCAGGTCAACGTTACCGATGGCGGGAGTTCCATTGCCGGCTTATGGCCGCGTGAAGCTATCGAGCGGCACTGCGACTTGTACCGCCAGCGGACTTCGCCGTCGACCAGTAGCGTTCGTCGCCAATCACGGCGGCGACGCCGGGACAGGCGTTCTTTCGGTCAGCCGTGCTCGCGCAAGCGGTCAAGTAGGTAGTGTTGCCTATGACACGGCCTCGGCCAGCACTACGCTGCGCGCGGGTCTCAACGGAAGAGGTGCGAGCTGATCTTACGAGCCGGCGGCCACCCTCGCCGGGACTGGTCGCCTTCAGGCGTTTCCTTCCCGCAAAGCCGGGTGAACCACGTGGACCCGCGCGCTGCCCAGCCGCACGCCCGCAGGGGAGAGCGCGCTGTACGCGCTGACGACTTCTGCCGGAAGAGGCCCGACGAGCCGCGTCAGATCGGCGAAGCGTATGCCCTGGCGCACGAGAAACGCCAGATACGTATGCCGCAGACACGCCGAGGTGACCTGTGGCGCGTCCTCGATGGCGGCGTCGTAGGCCGCACCCAGGATCTGCGCGTCGATGCTGTCTCGCGTGGCCGGGCGGCCCGAGGAGCGCACGAGCAATTCCGATCCCGGCACCCTGGGGGCGGCTTCGAGAACCCGGCGCAACGCTACGCCGAGGACGATGTCGCGCCCCGATGCACCGCCGACCCGCATCGCGCCCCGGGCCAGATCGACGTCGCTCCAACGCAGCTCGAGCACCTCATCCGGGTTGACCCCGCTTAGCAGCAATAGCATGACCAGCCGGCTCTCGTCGTCCGACGCACGTAGGAGCGCGGCGACTTCGTCGTGGCGTAGTTCTCGCGGAAACTTGGTCTGCCGCGGCAACAACGTCGGTTCGGTGGCCTCCAGCGACATCGCGCTCGCACTGCGGTTGGCAAGCGCCTGCGGCGGCGCCTCGTAGCGCAGTGCTCCTGGTTGCGGCTGGATGAGGACCACCGCGGGTTGCGGCTCCGGCCGGTTCAAGAGCTCCACCAGCCACATGGCCAGCAGCGCCAGCGCCAGCGAGCCGCCGATGGAGAAGCCGGTGTCCCTCCAGTAGAGCGGGCGCCACGGCTCTTGCGGCGTGGTGGCTGCCTCCAGCACCTTGGTCGTCGGCGTTCTGGCTCGCTCGCTGGCCTCGAGTTTCGCACGGCGCTGAACCGCATCCCGATACGCAGTCTCGAGCTCATCGAGCTCGTCCTGCCGCGACTTGTATTGGTTGAAACGTGCGTTGAACTGGGAGGCTTCTTGCCGGCTCGACGACATTTCATTCTGAATACGGGCTGCCGCGCCTTGCGCGCTGGCGAGTTCTTCCTGCGCTTCGAGGATCGCTGTTTGCTGACCGGCGGCGCGCTGCGCCACAATTTGCCGTTCAAGCTCCGCCAAGCGCGCGCGTTCGGCGATGACCTTCGGATCCTTCGCCAGGTACTCAGGCGTAAAGCCGCGTTCGAGATCTCGCAGCTCCTCGCGTATCTGCGAGGCGCGCTGTTCCAGGTTGGCCAACGTCGGGTCGTCCCGCGCGCGGACCGCCGCTTTGCCGGCGGCCGCCGACTCACTGAGCGCGCGCGCCTTGCCTTCTGCCGCGGCGACGCGATCGTTGGCAGCGCTGAGAGAAGTGCTGAGATTCCGCACCCGCGCCAGGACCTCGTTCTCGTCGCGTTGCAGGGAAACGATGTCATTGCGCAGCCGAAAGGCCTCGACGTCGCGCCGCTTGGCTGCGACGGTTGCTTCCAGCCGCTTCACTTCGTCATCGGCCTGCGCCATCGATTCACTGGTCGCACTCCGAAACGCCTCTGCAAGACGGTATTGATAGACACCGATGATGGTGTCGACCAGTCGGCGCCAACAGCTCAGGACGCTGCCCGGTTGCTGCCAGCTCGACGACATTGGTGCTGGCGACCGGAATCGCCTCCAGGCGTGACTGCATCCCTGCAACGGGATCCGGGCCGAACCCGGACAGATCCCTGCCGTCATGCACGAGTTGCGCCGCGACCGCTTCCAGCACTGGCCGGCTCGTTAGTACCTGGACTTCCGTCAGGAACGGCTTGGCCGATTCGGGCGCGTTGCCGCCGGGACCACGAGCCGCAGGCGGTTCGGTTGCCGCGGTGATCTCGAGCAGGGCAGAGGCGCGGTACTCCGGCGGGCGCAGCCAGGTGAAACCGAGGCTGAGCGCCAGCGCGATCGCCAGCGTACCCAGCAACACCCGCCGACGGCGCCGATTCGTCTGTTGTGCCGTCGATGGAAGAAAATTTGGTCGCATGCCGTCCGGGCTTGGCTATACGGCCCAGCTGAGCAGCTTGAGTACATGGGGGGGCGCGTTTCCGGGGCGCCTGCCGCAGGACGGTCCCGATGCCGCGAGGCACGTCGTGGCGGAGCGAAAGGGCCGCGTCCCGAAGCGTCCAAGAGGCGGGGAGATCCAAGCGTGGGCGAGTGCCCAAAATGTTCAGTCTCGTCCTCAGATAATGTCCCGGATAGGCAGTTTGGCACGACTCCCATGCGCGCTGCCATCGGTGATGGCGCTCGCCAAAGTCTCGGCGCTAGTCCCGGAAGAGATGGACGCAACTGAGCACATCGTCGCCAAGTCCTTGCTTGCCCGGCGGAAGACGGCGTCGTCGCCGAGTTCGGGATATGTCGGCAGTAAGAGCTCGCATCCGCCTATCGGATCAGAAGGATACATCATCCCGGCTGGGGCTGATCGCAGCGAATTCCCATGGTATAGCGCATTTGCTGAAGCTTGCATGCGTCTCACAAGCCGTAGTACACATAGAAAACCGCACAAAATGTTTTTGTCGGGAGAATTTACAGTCGCTCCAAGCCTAGACCAAAACCGAATCGCTAACATCATGAATAAAATATCAAAAACAAATTTGGCTTGAAGTTTGCTCTGCCATCGTCGGCGATCTTAAATGCTGAGGGAGCGGTGATGAGGGCAAAGAATCTGATCTTCGGTGCAGTGGCGCTGGCGATTGCCGCACCGCTATGGGCATTACCAACGTTCACTTTCAATGGCATCCCGCTGTCCGGCAATACTACTGATGGACTCAGTGGATACGCCAATTCAACGGCAATCCTGACCTACATGAACTCGGTTCCTGGGTGCTCGTCGTGCGTGTCGTCCGTCACGGGAGCGCTGGCCACCGCGAACTACAACGCGGACAGCAACGGCTACAAGTTTCCCAAGGGCGACCCTCAAGCGGGCCAGTATATGACCCTGGGCACGACGAATCATGCAACGTCCTTCAGCGACACGGCGGCCGAGGATGGTGCCTCGCCGGGCAACGGCGACGAGTTCATCATGAACGATAATATCGTGTCAGGATCGAATAGCATCACCATAACGTTCAGCAGCAGCATGGCGGCTGGAACGGTTGTTTCATACGATTGGGAAATCTTTGCGGATGGTTCGGGCGAACAGCCCCCCGGACTGAACTTTGTCGGCGGTGGAATAAATAATACGATTTTCGGATCGACCCCACCTGGCGGTGGAGCTATGCAGGGCATAGGCACCTCCAGTTTCATACTCACGTCCGCGACCAATACGCTGACGTGGAACGACTGGCCTCCGGAGATCGGGATCGACAATCTGAGCATCGTGCCCCCACCGCTCAAAACCGCCCCCGAACCGTCGCCGTTGCCTCTCACCGGGCTCGCGCTCGCGCTGCTTGCGCTGGTACGGTGGAAGGCGCGGCGCGGACCAGCGCTGGCCTGCTGAGCTCACAATCTCGGGCGCTGACGGACGAGACGTCGGCAAGTCATCCGCGCATTCGTCATCGGCGCCTTCGTTTTGACTCGCATCGTGCGCTGTTGACGCCGGTCGCACGCGTCGATCCCAGCGAGCATGCCGAGGTCGTCGAGAACCGCTGCCACGGCCGATTCGGGCGCAGGGTCACCCCACCGCAACGATCAACGGCAAGCTGTTGCGTTGCTTCGCCGCCAGGAGTTGGGAAGACTCTGGCATCTTGGTGGCGGCCGGTCTGTTTGGGCATGCCGCTCGCGCCCGCACCCATCAGCAACGGGCTTAGCTCCCGGGTGAACTGCCGGAGCTGAACAGGCGCCCTATCCGGCGTAGCCAGCCTGGCCTGGCGGGAGGCGAAGCCTCGGGTCCCTTGACCTGGTACCGGGAGCGATCAGCGCCGCTTTCGACCTCGATCTCGGCCCTGTCGTGGCCCGGCTCGAACCACCAGCGCGTCGTACGATTCGGCCCGACGATCTCGCACCCCACTCGCTTGCCCGACTCGAGCAGGCGGACTCGGTGCGCGGGAGGCGCATTGCCGGCGCGCGGCAGGAGCACGACCAGGAATAGGTCCTCCGTTTCATCTCGAGGCGGGCTCACCTCGATGCGCCACGCACCGGGCTCGACGTTGCTCGCCGCCCTCTTCCGGATTGTCTCGTCGAGCGTGCCGTTCTCGTCGTAGTTCTTGGCGTCGACGAAGAACTCGAGGCCGCGACCGCCTATGGCGTTGATCAGCGCATCCTTCGGCAGCAGGACCTTGCCTTCCAACCTGCCTCCGCCGTGTCCCGGGCGCTCCTGCGGTGCCACTGCGACGCTAAAGCCGTCCGGCGTTAGGGTCGGCGCGTTGAGCGTATGCAGCAGCCAGCGCTTGCGAAACGATGCTTGGGTCGCGATCACCTGGTCGAAGACGACCACCACGTCATCGATCCGGTCGTAGCCGAAAATGCGCCAGAAGCGCTCGACGCGCCGCGTGCGCGCCGAGAAGGTGCCCTCGCCGGAGCGCACGTTGGTATACGCGGGCGTGATGTCCGCCGCAGCGACGGCGAGCCCACCCTGGTCGAGTAACGGGCCCATGGTCGCGGTGTGGTAGATGTCGCGCTTGGCCTCCCACTCGCTGCGATCTAGCGGCGCGGCCTCCGCGCCCCAACCCGAGCCGATGCGCCGTTGGCCACCGTCGTTGGCGATCGGGCGAGACGCTTCCTTGCCAGGGGCGGGAACCGTGTCGTTCGGGTCGGTGACGGTCACGAGGTTGTGGGCAATGGTCTGGTAGGTGTAATTCATATGGTGATCGGAGCCATACGACGGCCCATAGAGGCCGCTGTCGATCGCCAGCGCGCCACCCTTGTAGATGGTGAAGGCACCCTGATCGAGGTGGGAATGCGACCAGTAGTTGTCGCCGGCCTTGAAGGTCACGTAGGTCGCGCCGGGAGACCAGTCGCTGCGCGCGACGATCATGCCGATGCCGTCGAACTGGCGCACCAGCGGCAGGCGGGCGAACGACGTCGGGTCGTTGAGCGAGGAGTCCGAGAACGGTCCCCACGGCCAGCCGGTCGGGTTGGCGTCCCCAGTCGGCGGCCGCAGGCTGTAGGCGGGCGCATGGCGGAATTCGAGCGCCAGGGGAAGGGCATCGGGCACGATCTTGTCGAAAAAGCCAGCGTCGCCCAAACGATAATCGGTGCCGTCCGGTCGCTTGTGGTAAACCAGAAAATCGAGAAATCCGCGGATGCCCGGTTCACTGGCAAACATGTCTTCGCCCGTCGCGCTGCGCCACATCGCGGGCAATTCGTAGATGGCCTGGCCGATGCCGATGCCGACGTACTCGCCGCCCTCGTGCCAGCCGCCGTTGCGGCCCATGACCTGCCGCCACACGGGAAGCACGCGGTTCTTCCACAGGTCGAAAGTGAAGCGCATCGCGGGCTCACCGCGCGGGTCGTCACCGTACAACGCCAGGCTGCACGCCATCAGCGCCTGAAATGGCGCGTTATAGAGGATCACGTTGTAGGGCGAGAGGCGGTCATGGCGGATGACTGCGATCTCGTAGTCACAACCCTCCGCGAGCTGCGCCGCGAGTTGGGCCCGTTGTCTTGCACTCCACCGCGGGTACAACCAGTCGTATGCGACCGCCAAGGGTTTGACCTGCTCGTGGCCGCGCCAGGTGAACTTGAGATCCATCAGCTGTTGATGAAGAAGGTCCAGGTCAACGCTGCCCGGTTCGATAACCTCCTGCAGGGTTGCCGCCTGGATGTCCCCTTTGCCTCCCGCGGCGCTGGCGCGCACCTGGCGCAGGAACGCCTGGCTATGGCTGGCCAGCATCGCCAGGTCGGCAGGGACAGGGCTGGGTAGCCGCGGGTGGGTATACCTGAATCCCGGAAGGCTTACCGGGGGTAGCTGCTCGGGAGCGGGCAACTGCGGCAGCTTGCTTTCGTCGACCCGGACTTCGACCGGGTGGTCGCCGAGGAGGAGCGCGCCGACGCCGGTCGCTGCGGCAAGGCCGAGCGTCCCGGCGATGATCCATGGCCGAGGCCCCCTGCGGTCGGGTACTGCGCCGGGCACGCCGACCTCGGACGAATCGATTTGGGAGCCCGTTAGCGGGATTAACCAGAACAGCAGCCACGTTCCGGTCATCAGTAGCACGACGGTGAAGTCGCCATAACGGCCGGGCAGATACTGCTGGTTCCAGCCGAGGCCGAAGGCGGCGAGCGCCAGCGCGAGCGTTCCGCCCACAGCGACGAGCCGGCGTTGGCTTGCGAATCGCGCCAGATAGGCCAGTGCCGCCGCCGGCCACACGACCTCGAGGATCGACGCGATGCCGGTCAGCGGGTTCTCCATGTGTTCAACGAGCGGGGTCCAGTTGTACGCGTGAGTGACGCCAGCTGGATCGCTCGCCAGCTGGGCGATCGCGAAACCGCCCGCGATGAACAATGCGCTGACCGCGGCGACGGCTTTCGTCCGCAGCAGCAGGAACGGCAGGGCGAGCACCAGCGCGGCCAGCGCTCCGGTCGCGGCTTCCAGCGACAGTTGTCGCATGACGATGACGATCTTGGAGAGCAATACGCAGGCAACGAAGGCAAAGAAGCGAACGAACACCCGCTGGCCGGGTGCGGCCAGGGTCATGGCCAGCAGCGCGAGACCGGTGACATAGAACTCGTAGGTGGCCCACTGCGTGTAACTAAAGCGCTCGGGATGCTGCAGGGTCTGCCAGATCGGCGACAGGCCGTGACGCAGGTTCCCCACGTCGAACGAAGGAACGAGCGGGGTGAGCTGCGACAGGGCCCACAGCACGATGGCAATTAAGCCGAGGTCGACGAGACGGCCGGCCCTGAACCACAGGTCACGCCTTCGCATGACGATCTTCCAAGGCAGGCTATCGCTTTTCATGACGCCCACCACCAAAGCGCCGAGTAGCGTGCCCAGCGTGTTGGTGAGCAAGTCGTCGAGGTCGGCAACGCGGGAAGGCAGGAATTGTTGTGTGAACTCCATCGAGAAACTCAGCGAGGCGCCGATCAGCGTGGAAATCGCGATGGCGCCGAAGGTCGCGCCGCGGTTGCGCCACCAGCGCGCGAGCAGCAGCCCGAGCGGCATGTAGGCGAGCACGTTGGTGACCATGTCGACCCGGGCCCAATGGTGGCCCGGCCACTCTGGTATCAGGAACGCGAACAGCCCGACACCACGGATGGTCCAGCCGCTGAACGGGTAGAGACTCCCGTAGACGATCAGCGCCGCGTAGGCAAGCGCGGCCCAGCCCCAACCGCTGCTCTCGTGCGTGCGGCGACCGGGAGGCGTCTTCATTGGCTGGCAGCGCACGCGATTGCGGCGGCGGTGCGTGTTGGCTCTCCGCGGGATCGAGTGCGTCTTAGGCGACTGGGCATCGATCGGTCCTCAGCGCTGTAGGAGGAGCCTGCCGCCGACGACCGCCAACGGCACCGCGATGGCGTTGCGCACGTAACGCTGATCGACGCGCAGGGTCAGTCGCGAACCCATGATAATGCCCGGAACCGATCCGACGAGGAAGAAGGTACCCAGCAGCCGGAAATCGACGTTGCCGAGGCTTCGCATGACCGAGGCCCGCGACCAGCTTGAGCGGAATCGCGTGCGCGATGTCGGTGCCCACGAGCTTTGCCGGGGTGAGAGGGACCGGTAGAGGTAGGCGAGCATCAGCACGCCGTGTGCACCGCCACCCGACGGAAGTGAGGGTGACCAGAAGGGCGAGCAGGGCGCCCGCGACAACGGTCAGAGGTGCCTGCAGGAGCTCGAAGCACCCAGGTTCCGTGGTACGCAACCGCTGGCCAAGCGATGCGGCCTGGGCTGGAAAATCATCTCCAAGCTGGTCGGTGCGAGCGCCGCGCCCAGCGCAGGTAGGATCAGCGCGCGCAATCCGGCGTGCTGTGGAGAGTAATGCAGCAGCCGACGGTCAGTGTAGCGGCGGGCAGGCTGCCGACAGCAAGGCGGCGCAGTACCAGCCAGTCGATCGGAGCCAGCCTGCGGCAGCAGAGGCAGGCCTTGTGGACTCAGTTCGCCGTTCGTGCTTGCTGCATCAGAGCGCCGCCGCAGACGCCGGTGAAGCCGACGGACTTCAAACTCCAAGTCAATGCGTCCGAGTGGGCGCACGAAAACAAAAACCCCGCCACGCGGGCGGGGTTGATATGCTCGAGGAGTTCCCTGTGTTAGGCCACCTTGCGGCGACGGGCGAAACCGAGACCAGCCAAACCAAGGCCGATCAGGGCCAGCGTTGCGGGTTCTGGAGTGGTGCCGCCTCCTTGGCCGGCGGCTGCGAGGCTGTACGTGTAGCCGGCACTGATATCACCCGGAGAATTACAACTCGTGCCATTAGTCGAGACGCAAGATCCACTCATCGCTAAGGTACCGCTGAACAACGTTGGCTGGAAGCCATTTCCCGAGACAGTCCCCGAAAGGGTAAAGTCGAGCGTGTCACCGCAGCTAGTCGGGGTACAAGTGAACGCACCTTGGAGCCTACCTGTGGCGGTCGCAAGGTCGAACGTAAAACCGTTAACGACAATAATGTCCACGCCGGAGGGTGAGGTAAACGTCCAGTCGGCCACAACGGCGTTTGCAGAGCCATCCGAACCAGCAAAATTAGTCGTAGAGCCGCTGGTATTACCGTTGCCATTAGGCTGGATATTCGTCAGGAGAGAGACGATGCTCATTTCATTGGGCGGAATAGGAGGCAGACTCGACTCATCGATACTGTCCGACACGGTGATCGCGCCTATGATAAATGTCGCATGCGCCGTGTTCGCGCACAGCCCCACGGCCATCAACCCAGCCGCCAATCCGATTTTCAATTTCGTAAACATGGAGAACCTCCTCGATCAAACATATCCATAGAAACACTTCGTCCTTGCGCCGAAGACCAAAGCATCAACTATGCCAGAATGTTCAAAGCTAATAAATACAATGGTATGGGAAGACTCAACTGGTTTTGGATGTGGCCCAATGTAAAAATCCCCGACATCTCATCTCCGGCATCGCGTGGGTCGCGGACATTAAGGACCTGTCCCAGCCCCCCTCGAACCCAGTCCCACACCGCCTCGTTCGGCCCGAAAAGTCCTCTGTCCGGTTGTGGATGCTCGCGGACGGGGCCTAACAGCCGATGCCCGGCGGCGCCTTCGGGCGCCACCTTTTTTTGGGCGCTCAGTTGCAGTGCACTGGGCGTTCGCCGCGGGGGCCCGAATCCACTTGGCAACGCGGCCTGCGTGTCGCGACCAAGGTTGGCGGGTGCTCAAAGCGCCGTTGTTTGCTCGCGCGCCATGGCCTTGATGGCCAGGTGGCAAGCCAGCAGGTGCGGCGGCATGCGCAGCCAATGGGCGCGCACGTAAACCGCTCCGCGGGCCAGGGAAGCCAGGCCATCGGTTGCGCCGGCGCGCTCCGGCTGCAGCGTGCGCAGAAACAGTGCGTCCATCAAGCCCCGCAGCATTGCCGAGGGCCGGCCGATCTCGGCCTCAAGCAGTACCTGGGCGGGTACAGGGGTATCGAGTATTCGCACAAGGTAGCGCAATGCATAGTAGAGCGGTCGCGTCAGATCGAGCTCGGCGGCGCGCACCGTGAGCCCCGGCCAAAACTCGCTTTCCTGCGCGAAATCCCGCACCAAGCTGTCCAGGTCCACCAGGTCGCGCAGGCTGTTGCCGACGTCCTCGTTGCAGAACAGATGCGTGGCGCTGTGCAGGACCATGTCGCGTGGCGCAAGAACGTGCAGTTGCGGCTTACCCGCGACGGGCCGCGAGGCCGCCAACAGCTTGGCCGAATCGGGTTTCAATCGCGCGGTGGTCGGTAGGATCGCATGGTGCACGTCGAGTAACGTCCGCCGGCTGATGTGTTTGAGCGGCGGCAGCTCGTGCATCCAGCGGCGATAGTAGCGCTGGTCATACGCCGTCGTCTTGGCACTGGCCCAGCCACCGAGCATCAGTGCGGCTTCGACCTCAGGCAGGGCGCGGCGGGGCACCAGGATATCGATATCGGAGAACATGCGGCCGCGGGCAGCCCGCAGGCCGGCGAGCAGGTAAGCGGCTCCCTTGAGCAGGGCGAACGGAGCCCCGGTCGCGGCGAGCGCGCGTTCGACGTGTGCGACTTCACGGCGCACCGCGTCGGCCTGCGCCTGCGCGAGTGCGCGTCCGGCCTCGAGATGCGCCCGCGGCGCCGCGGGGACCTCGTGCAGCAGCCCGAGCTCGTCGAGGGTCGTGGCGATACGCGGGAGGAGGTTGGCCGCACGCGCCTGACGCACGAATGCATCCCACTGCGAAGGACTCGCACCAATCAAGCGCCGCGGCTCGCGCAAGGCGAGGCGCAGCGGGCTGGTGCCGAAGGAGTTCATGCACGCCGCGCCGCGTCGTCGATCACGGCGACCGCGTCATGCAGAGTACCGTAGCGAAACTCAAAGCAATCGCTGCCGGAGACGACTTGGGCGAGAAGCTCGAATCCGCGCCGACCATGCACGTCATAGTTGAAGGCGTGGTCAGCCAGATACATGAAGGTGCGCGCCTTGGACAACGCCGCCAACTGCGCATTCGCCGCGCTCTCGTAGCGGGGTAGGACGATCCAGCGCGGCCGCGCCAGCTCGCTCGCACGGCGCACGCTATCGGTCGGCGCCTTCATGTGCGCCACCGAACCTTTGGCGGTATCGTGCACCGGCGGACCAAGCTCGGCGGCTGGGTAAAACTGCCGGATGGCAGCGATCGAAGCGTTTTTCAGGCTGACGGGCCGCGGTAGCGGCACGACATTGCCGGTGACGGGATCGAGCAGCGTGAGTTCGTCGGAGAGCAACCTCCACCCGCGGCTGATTAGTGCGGCGCACAAGGTGCTCTTCCCCGATCCGGGCGGCCCCGGCAGCACGAGCGCGCAACCGGATCTCTCCACCGTTGCCGCGTGCACGAGCAGGTATTGGTGGCAATGACTACTGACACACCAGTTTAATCCCCACTCCAGCATCGCGAACGCCTGATCGGCGGGAAGCGGCAGGAAAGGTTGCGCAGCATCGAACTGGAACAGGACCTGTGGCTTTAGCCACCGCCGTGCGCTGCGCGGCGGCGCGACGCGAACGTGGAAGTCGGCAAAGCTTTCCGCTTCCTCAATCGGGTAGTCCGCATAGTGCTGCGCGACGCCTTGCACCACCCGCCCCAGCGGCGATTGGATGCTGCTTACCACCGGGCCGGTGCGTAGCCGCAGGCCGGCGTCGGCCAGGCGCCGCGCCAACTCCCGCGGTGGCAAATCGGCGACGATCATGGCTGTTCAGGCGCCGCAAGGCCAAGCCGGCGGAACTCGGAGAGGACCTCATCGATGGCGGCGCACTGGTTGGCGTCGGTCGCTACAGCATGCTCTTGACCGAGTCGAGTCGCAATGTCTGCAATACTCAACGCGCGATCGGCGTGCAGCAGAACTTGCAGTACGCTTCCCGCCAAGGGGCCGAGCAAATGGCTGCTGCCCGTGCACTCGTTGCGCAGGACAAGCTCGCCATCCCACTCGTCCCAGACGATCGCGTCAGGAGGAACGCTGCGCCAGCGTGGCGCGGATAGCGACGACATTCGAGACTTGGCCGGAGGCCAGGGAGCCCGGGCGTTCGCCCGCGGCGGCCTACGTCATCGTCGACACGAGGTAACTGACGATTTGCGCGTCGCCCCATTGCACGCCCGCGGTAGGCTCGAAGTATCCTTTAGTAATGTACTCGCTCCAGATGCCCTTCACCGTCGCGACGGTTAACACGGGCGATAGTCCCGCCGCGGCATTGAGGAGCGCCGCCACGACGTGACGAGCCACGTTGTTGGGGGCCCGCCTCCCATCGCCACGACGTCGAGCAGCGTTTGGCCCGAATAATGGGGCGTGAAGACATTATCAAAGAGTGTTGCCTGGTGACCACCTTGGCTTCCGACCGTCGTCGGATAGTAGGGTGGCATCCAAGAGCCGAACCACTGCGATTGCTTCCAGTAACCCGGAGTGCGCCCCGCACAGATTGGGCCAGCGCCTGCCGCCACGCTCGCGTTGCCCGAAGTGAAGCCAGACGGCGTCTGGCACGTCAGGGCGAGAACCGGCCGGCTGACCAAGGTCATCAGCACGGGCCCGGCAGCAAGTCCTCCTTGCAACAGGCGGCGGCGGGTTCCTTTGGGGTCTGCGCCCGCGACAGGCATCGAATCAGGGTTTGGGGGCGGATTGGTAGGATCGGGCATGGCGGTGGCCAATCGAGTCACGAAACCAAGCATAGGTCGGAAAACAGGCCGCTTGGCGTGCGACTCCTAGCCAAGACTCGCAAGCAAATCGCATGCCGCTGCACAAGCGAAGTTGATTTTGCAGGAGATTGACATGCGACAGGGGGATACGAACCTGCCCCGAGTGCCCTTGGT